>NZ_CP178829.1:0-5291243 GCF_033042785.2 Bacteroides hominis
ATGAGTGAATCGAGTCATGTCGGCCTATGGAACCGCTGTCTTGAAATTATAAGAGACAATGTTCCTGAGTCGACATACAAAACATGGTTTGTTCCCATTGTTCCTTTAAAATATGAGGACAAAACGTTAATCGTACAAGTTCCCAGCCAGTTTTTCTATGAATTTCTGGAAGATAAATTTGTGGACTTGCTACGTAAGACGTTATATAAGGTTATAGGAGACGGCACTAAGTTGATGTACAATGTGCTGGTAGACAAAAGTTCAGGGACAACCGTGAACCAGGAGTCTACTACCCGCTCTACGGCTATCCCTCAGTCCGGACTCCCCCGGGTTGACGAAAGGAAAGCTCCGGGATTATTGCGTGCTCCGGCTGTCCAGGACCTCGACCCACATCTAAATCCGAACTATAATTTCGAAACCTTTATTGAAGGTTATAGTAATAAACTTTCAAGAAGTGTTGCCGAGGCCGTTGCCGAAAATCCAGCCAAGACGGTCTTTAATCCGTTGTTTCTTCATGGAGCATCGGGAGTAGGAAAAACCCATTTGGCCAACGCCATCGGAACTCGCATAAAAGAGTTGTATCCGGACAAAAGAGTGCTTTACGTTTCAGCACATTTATTTCAGGTACAGTACACCGATTCTGTGCGTAATAATACAACGAATGATTTTATCAACTTCTACCAGACAATCGATGTACTGATCATTGATGATATTCAAGAATTTGCCGGTGTCACCAAAACACAAAATACTTTCTTCCATATCTTCAATCACCTACACCAAAACGGCAAACAGTTGATATTGACTTCCGACCGTGCTCCCGTATTACTGCAAGGCATGGAAGAGCGTCTGTTAACCCGCTTCAAATGGGGTATGGTAGCCGAACTGGAAAAACCGACTGTAGAACTCAGAAAGAACATTTTAAGAAATAAGATTCATAGGGATGGGTTACAGTTCCCTTCTGAAGTAATAGACTACATTGCCGAGAATGTAAACGAAAGCGTGCGTGATTTGGAAGGCATTGTTATTTCTATCATGGCCCACTCGACTATTTACAATAAAGAAATCGATTTGGATCTGGCACAACGCATTGTCCGCAAAGTAGTCCGCAGTGAAACGAAAGCTGTGACCATCGATGATATCATTAATGTGGTCTGCAAACATTTCGACTTGGAATCATCAGCCATCCACACCAAATCAAGAAAAAGAGAAGTGGTACAGGCACGTCAGGTTGCCATGTATTTGGCCAAGACACATACAGACTTCTCTACTTCCAAAATCGGAAAATTCATAGGCAATAAAGATCATGCCACCGTATTGCATGCATGCAAAACAGTAAAAGGCCAGTGCGAAGTTGATAAAAGCTTCCGGTCCGATCTGGAAAACATAGAAACTTTACTAAAGAAAAGAAATATAAACAGTGAACGATAAACAGTGAACGATGAACATTTGCAACCAATCATGCAAGCTGTTCATCGTTCGCTGTTTATTAATCACCGCCAGTTATTGCCCATCATTCATAAAGCCTTGTTGGCGAAGTACTTTCAACAGATTTTCAGACATAAATTCATTATCCTTCTTTGTATAACGAACATCTGTGAACACTTGAGCCAAAGTCTCCTTATGATTCTCCTCTATAAACTGCTTATTCTCAGGTAAGGACTCCTTATAAGCATACAGCCGGTTTATATCTTCGGCTGTATAATCGTGATAACTCTCTTCATGTATGATACCTTCTATAGGCAGACGATCTACTTGTTTAGGAGATTCCGCCGGATATCCCACCGTTACAGTAGTAATGGGAAATACCAGTTCCGGCAAGTGTAAAGCATCGATTATCATTTGAGGATTGTAAGTAGTAGTACCCAAATAACAAATACCCAATCCGACCTCTTCGGCAAGCGTACAAAAGGTTTGTGCAACCAATAAAGTATCCATAGCCGCATTCAAAAAAGACATTAAATTATCATATCCCGGTTCCGCATTCCTTTCCTGACAATATTTGCAGAAACGGCGGAAATCTGCGCAAAATGTCAACACCACCGGCGCAGATTTTATCATCGGCTGATTAAAATGTGCCGGAGAAAGTATTTCTTTTTTCTCGGCATCACGAGTGACAACCACACTATAAAGCTGCATTCCGCCCATCGTAGAAGCACGAAATGAAGTTTCAAGCAAATCATTTAACAAATCCGACGTAATATCTTTTTGCTGATATTTGCGGATAGTTCTTCTGTTCTTAACTGTATCCATCATATCTTTTTTCTGCAAAGATATAAAAAGAATAATCATTCTATCTCATTTCCAATTTAGATTAATTTTCTTTTTGGAAAACTTCAGGCACTGAACAAAACCATCATTCATTTGTTTATCAATTGCTTATCATTTATAAACGGATAACTTAGTACCGGTTAATAAATTATCTCGTTTTTATTTTGATATACCAAAAAACATTCATAGCTTTGCAGGCACGTTTGTTAATGATAAGTAAGCTTCTACATATTTACTTATTAATAATGATATCTAAGACACATTGCATCGTGGAAAAGCAAATTTACTCTTACGAGGAAGCCTACGAAGAATCTTTACGATATTTTCAGGGCGATGAACTTGCTGCGCGAGTTTGGGTAAACAAATACGCAGTAAAAGACTCTTTCGGAAATATTTACGAGAAATCACCGAAGGACATGCATTGGAGACTTGCTAACGAAGTGGCCCGCATCGAGGCAAAGTACCCAAACGCACTAAGCTCCGAACAGCTGTTTGAGCTTTTTGACCATTTTAAGTATATCGTGCCGCAAGGCAGTCCGATGACAGGTATCGGTAACGATTATCAAGTTGCTTCACTTTCCAATTGCTTTGTGATTGGTATTGATGGTTCTGCCGATTCATACGGAGCTATCATCAAAATAGATGAAGAGCAGGTGCAACTAATGAAAAGACGCGGAGGTGTAGGTCATGACCTCTCCCATATCCGTCCCAAAGGTTCTCCTGTGAAAAACTCAGCCCTGACTTCTACCGGGCTGGTCCCATTCATGGAACGTTATTCTAATTCTACACGTGAAGTTGCCCAAGACGGACGCCGCGGTGCGTTGATGCTCAGTGTATCGATCAAGCATCCGGATTCCGAAGCATTCATTGATGCAAAAATGACAGAAGGCAAGGTTACAGGTGCCAATGTTTCAGTAAAGCTGGATGATGCATTCATGGCAGCAGCTGTAGAAGGCAGAAAGTATACCCAACAATACCCCATTGACTCTGACCATCCCACTACGGTGAAAGAGATCGATGCTTCCAACTTGTGGAAGAAGATTGTGCATAATGCATGGAAATCGGCTGAACCGGGCGTATTGTTCTGGGATACCATTATCCGTGAATCAGTGCCCGACTGTTATGCAGATTTGGGATATAAAACGGTTTCGACAAACCCTTGTGGAGAAATTCCTTTGTGCCCTTATGATTCTTGCCGCCTGTTGGCCATCAATCTGTATTCATATGTAGTCAACCCATTCACTAAAGATGCCTACTTTGACTTTGAGCTCTTCCATAAACATGTAGCACTGGCTCAGCGCATCATGGATGATATCATCGATCTGGAATTGGAAAAGATAGAACGCATCATGGAGAAGATAGATCTGGATCCGGAAAACGAAGAAGTGAAACACACTGAACGCGGTTTGTGGGAAAAGATTTATAAGAAGAGCGGTCAGGGAAGACGTACCGGTGTCGGTATCACTGCCGAAGGCGATATGCTCGCCGCACTCGGAATGCGTTATGGAACAGAAGAAGCGACTGACTTCTCTGAGAAAGTACACAAAGCCGTAGCACTGGGTGCTTACCGTTCATCGGTGGATATGGCCAAAGAGCGTGGTGCATTCGATGTATACGATACGGAAAGAGAAAAGAACAACCCGTTCATCAACCGTTTGCGCGAAGCTGATCCGGCATTGTACGAAGACATGAAGAAATATGGTCGCCGTAACATTGCGTGTCTGACCATCGCTCCTACCGGAACAACCAGTCTGATGACTCAGACAACCTCAGGTATCGAGCCTGTATTCCTCCCGGTATATAAACGCAGAAGAAAAGTGAACCCGAATGACACCAACGTACGCGTTGACTTTGTAGACGAAACCGGAGACGCTTTTGAAGAATACATCGTGTTCCACCACAAATTCGTGACCTGGATGGAAGCGAACAGTTACGATCCCGCCAAACGATATACTCAGGAAGAGGTGGACGAACTGGTGGCCAAGTCACCTTATTATAAAGCAACTTCAAACGACGTAGACTGGTTGATGAAAGTCCGTATGCAAGGCAAAATCCAGAAATGGGTAGACCACTCCATCAGTGTGACCATTAACCTGCCGAACGATGTAGACGAAGAACTGGTGAACCGCCTGTATGTCGAAGCATGGAAGTCCGGTTGTAAAGGCTGTACGGTTTACCGTGACGGTTCCCGTTCAGGAGTGCTTATCTCTGCGAAGTCCGACAAAGACAAGAAAGAAGAGCTTCCTCCTTGCAAGCCGCCAACGGTAGTTGAAGTACGTCCGCCGGTACTTGAAGCTGATGTTGTGCGTTTCCAGAACAATAAAGAGAAATGGGTAGCTTTGGTCGGCCTGCTCGACGGCAGACCTTACGAAATATTCACCGGTCTGCAAGACGATGACGAAGGAATCATTATTCCGAAAAGTGTAAATACCGGACGCATCATCAAGAATGTCGATGAGAACGGAAACAAACGTTACGACTTCCAGTTTGAAAACAAACGCGGATACAAAATGACAATCGAAGGTCTGTCCGAGAAGTTCAACAAAGAATATTGGAACTATGCCAAACTGATCTCAGGTGTGCTCCGCTGGAGAATGCCGATCGAACAAGTCATCAAACTGGTAGGTTCGCTACAATTGGACAGCGAAAACATCAATACCTGGAAGAATGGTGTAGAACGTGCGCTGAAGAAATATGTGCAGGACGGAACGGAAGCTAAAGGCAAAAAATGTCCGAACTGCGGAAATGAGACATTGGTTTATCAGGAAGGTTGCCTCATCTGTACCACTTGCGGTGCATCCAGGTGCGGATAAAAAACAAACCTGTAAATGATTAATATATAAGCAAAAGCGTTGAAAGGAGCCTCTTGGCTCCTTTCAATGTTTAATAACATAAACAACACAAACGTTTGCATACTATTTTAAAGTAGTTCGATGAAAGTAAAGATACGACATACGTAGAATATTTCTATACTTGCAAAATCATTAGTCAAAAATTAAATCTAATATATATGATAGTATCATTTCATATTGAGTATCGCACAAGTTGGGGAGAAGAAGTCAGAATATTAGGTTCTGTACCCGAACTTGGAAACAATGATCCGGATAAAGCTATCTCCCTCACCACAGTAGACGGTATCCATTGGAGCAGTGAAATAGCTCTTCAATCACCGGCAGAAGGAGTTATAGAATACAGTTATCACATTTATCGCGACAATAAGAACATCCGTACTGAATGGAACTCTTTCCCCCGGCGTGCCTACCTGCCTGCGGATGACAAAAAAAGTCTGCGCATCAATGATTGCTGGAAGAACCTTCCGGAGCAGCAGTATTTCTACAGTTCGGCATTCACCGAATCGCTTCTGGCACACCGTGACCGGAGTGCAACCCCCAAAAGTTACAAAAAAGGATTGATGATCAAGGCTTATGCTCCACGCATCAACGGCAACTACTGTTTGGCCATCTGTGGCAATCAGAAAGTCCTTGGCAACTGGAACCCGGACAAAGCATGGCCTATGAGCGACATCAACTTTCCGGAATGGCAAGCCGAATTGGATGCATCTAAACTGGAATTTCCATTAGAGTACAAATTTGTATTATATAATAAGGAAGAGAAGAAAGCTGAAGCTTGGGAAAACAATCCTAACCGTTACATGGCTACCCCCGAGATTAAAGCAAACGAAACACTGGTTGTTTCCGACCGATATGTCTACTTTGACGTTCCGGCCTGGAAAGGTGCAGGAGTGGCTGTCCCCGTATTTTCACTCAAATCGGAGAAAAGCTTCGGTGTAGGAGACTTCGGAGACCTGAAACGAATGGTGGACTGGGCAGTCAGTACCAACCAGAAAGTGGTACAGATCCTACCGATCAATGACACCACCATGACCCATACATGGACAGATTCCTACCCTTACAATAGTATTTCCATCTATGCTTTCCACCCGATGTATGCCGACCTTAAACAGATGGGTACCCTGAAAGATAAAGAAGTCGCTACCGCTTTCAACCAAAAACAGAAAGAGTTGAATTCACTTTCTGCCATCGACTACGAAGCAGTGAACCGGGGAAAATGGGAATATTTCCATCAGCTATTCAAGCAAGAAGGAGAAAAAATATTGGCTTCGAAAGCCTTCCGTGATTTCTTTGAGGCCAACAAAGAATGGCTGCAACCCTATGCTGCCTTCAGTTATCTGCGTGACGTATACCGGACACCAAACTTCCGCGAATGGCCTAAATATTCGGAATATAATGCACAAGAGATTGAAGAGCTTTGCCGTCCCGGTACGGAAGTCTATCCCAATATCGCCATCTATTTCTATATACAGTTCAACCTCCACTTACAACTGCTGGAAGCAACCACTTATGCCCGCGAGCACGGAGTGGTACTAAAGGGAGATATCCCTATCGGCATCAGCCGCAACAGTGTGGAAGCCTGGACAGAGCCCTATTATTTCAATCTCAACGGACAGGCCGGTGCCCCACCCGATGATTTTTCTGTCAACGGGCAGAACTGGGGTTTCCCCACCTACAATTGGGACGTAATGGAAAAGGATGGCTATAAATGGTGGATGAAACGTTTCCAAAAGATGGCCGAGTATTTCGACGCTTACCGCATCGACCATATTCTGGGATTTTTCCGCATTTGGGAAATCCCGATGAATGCCGTGCATGGATTACTGGGACAGTTTGTTCCCGCACTGCCCATGAGCCGTGAAGAAATAGAAAGCTACGGATTACCTTTCCGCGAAGAATTCCTGACGCCTTATATCCACGAGTACTTCCTCGGACAGGTGTTTGGTCCCCACACCGACTACGTCAAACAAACCTTTATTGAGCCGACCGACACGTACGAAGTGTACCGCATGCGTCCAGAGTTCGACACTCAACGCAAAGTGGAAGCTTTCTTTGCCGGCAAGAACGATGAAGACAGCATATGGATCAGAGACGGATTGTACGCCTTGATAAGCGACGTACTGTTTGTGCCCGACCGTAAGGACACGAACCTCTTTCATCCGCGTATCGGAGTACAGCACGACTTCATCTACCGTGCCCTGAACGATTGGGAGAAAGCAGCATTCAACCGGCTTTACGATCAGTATTATTATCATCGCCATAATGACTTCTGGCAACAACAAGCCATGAAGAAACTGCCACAACTGACTCAGTCGACCCGCATGCTGGTATGTGGTGAAGATTTGGGAATGATACCGGATTGCGTGGCATGGGTGATGAACGACCTACGCATTCTGAGTCTCGAAATCCAGCGGATGCCCAAGAACCCGGCTGAAGAGTTCGGTCGCCTGAACGAATATCCGTATCGCTCGGTTTGCACATTCTCTACCCATGACATGTCGACTTTACGCGGATGGTGGGAAGAGGATTATCAACAGACTCAACGTTACTACAATCAGATGCTGGGGCATTATGGTGCCGCCCCTGCCGTAGCAACACCGGAACTGTGTGAAGAAGTGGTCCGCAACCACCTCTACAGTAACTCCATCCTTTGCATTCTGTCACTACAAGATTGGTTGTCGATGGACGGAAGATGGCGCAACCCGAACGTGCAGGAAGAACGGATCAATGTCCCTGCCAATCCCCGTCACTACTGGCGTTACCGGATGCATCTGACACTGGAACAGCTCATGAAAGCCGAAAGCCTGAATGAGAAAATCAGAGAACTGGTTAAGCAAACCGGCAGAAATCCGGAAAAATAATATCCGTCAGTTTCCCAAGGAAGAAAAAGAACAAAGAGAGAAGAGCGAACCGGTGTGTTTTTCGCTCTTCTCTCTTGCTTTTCAGTAATATTCAGTATCTTTGCTGCACCAATGCACAAACAGTCAGAATGGGAGACGACAAAAACAAACGAATTGATTTTGTAGACTTAACGAAAGGAGTCTGCATCATCCTGGTGGTGATGGCACACATCGGTGGAGCTTTCGAAAAGCTCGATTACCATTCGATGATCGCCAGTTTTCGTATGCCCCTTTATTTCTTTATCTCAGGTATCTTCTTCAAGTCGTACGAGGGGCTTTTCGGATTCTTCATCCGGAAGATAAACAAATTGATCGTCCCCTTCCTCTTTTTCTATCTCAGCGCATTCCTCCTGAAGTATATTGTATGGAAAATTGCTCCGGGTGTATTTCAACTCCCGGTCAGTTGGACAGAGCTTTTAGTTGTGTTTCATGATCATGCCCTGATCAAGTTCAACCCTCCTATCTGGTTTTTACTGGCACTTTTCAATTGCAATATCCTGTTCTATCTGGTCCACAGCCTGCGCGACCGGAAGTTAGGTTTGATGTTTGCCCTCACCCTCCTGATCGGAATCGCCGGATTCTATATGGGTAAACACCAGATCGAACTGCCCTTGTACATAGACATAGCCATGACCGCCCTGCCCTTCTATGTGGCCGGATTCTGGATTCGCCGTTACAACTTTTTCCTCTTTCCCCACCGTTTCGACAAACTGATTCCGCTATGTATCCTGGCAGCCTTGGTCGTGATGTACTTCACCGCCACGTTTGTCGGTATGCGTACCAACAATTATGCAGGCAACATTTTCCAGTTCTGGGCCTCAGCGTTTGCCGGCATCTTTATGATTATGCTTTTCTGCAAAAAGTTTAAAAAGCTCCCTGTCATCTCTTATTTAGGACGTTACTCGGTCATTACATTGGGAATACATGCCCCCCTTTTACATTTCGAATATCCGGTTGTCAGCCGGTTTATCCATAATGAATGGGGACAAGCCATTGTCTTGCTATTGCTCACCCTGACAATCTGCATTGCCGCAACTCCCATATTTCTGAAACTGATTCCGCAGGCTGTGGCGCAAAAAGACTTTATCAAAACCAAGCAATCGCAACAACAGGAATCATAATTGCATTTATTATCTTATCTTTGCCAGAAGACAATATCAATCTTTATATTTATGACTACCCACTATTATATCTTTTTGGAAAACGTCCGTTTCTACAGTTATCATGGAGTAGCTCCACAAGAGACTGCGATTGGCAACGAGTTCATCATCAACCTGAGGTTGAAAACCGACTTTGGCAAAGCCACCGAAACGGATGAAGTAGAAGATACCGTCAGCTATGCAGACATACACGCCGCGCTGAAAGAAGAAATGGATATTCCCTCTAAACTGCTGGAACACGCCTGCGGACGAATCGTGAAAAGGCTCTTCCGGGACTTCCCGAAAATCAGTGAGATAGAAATCAAACTGTCGAAAAGGAATCCGCCCATGGGAGCAGACATCGACTCTGCCGGAGTAGAGATGCATTGCACGAGAGACTGAATCAACATTAATATACTAATACGATGAAAAACCTTTTATTAATCCTCCTGTTGTTGCTAACGGGAGAAATCAGCGCACAACAAACTGCGACAATTGTAGTCAAGACCACCCCGGACAACGAAATCGCTTACTGGCCTACAGGAAAAGATCACCTGTTCTTCATTACCTTGGGCACTAAGGCACAAGCTGACCCTCAGGGGCAGTTCGTTCATGAATTCAGCGTGAGCCGTCCCACTACGATTCATGTATGGGCCAAAGGGAATAATTCTTTCACGCTCTACCTGACACCAGGAAGCAAAGATACTATCGCTGTGGCCAAAGACACGATCAACTTCAGTGGCACCAACCGGGTCTACAACCGATGTCTGAAAGCGGTGGACGACTATCAGCAATATAGCGACAATCTGATATACATGCAGCCTCACGAACTCGAAGGGGTGACTTCATTGGAACAATATCATCAGTTGGCAGATGCCAGGATGAAACAGGCACTCGACTCTGTAAATGCCTCCGGACTTGATAAAGAGTTTCTCGCAGAGCAGCGTGCACACATCGATTACACCCATCGGTCTATCTTTCTGCACGTCGCAATGTATCTGGTGAAAAATGAAAACTTTACCGAAAATTGGCGCAAAGAACTTGCAGAAATCATCAATCAACCCGTAGACAGTGATTATCTGCGTTCCTACCGCGGAATCGGACTCTTTATAAACGACTTGATCGGCGCACAATTCATAAAACTGGAAAACGGCAAACCCGAAGAGATAAAGGACTATTGCTCCTTTCGCTTCGACCGTTACCGGAAATTCTTCAAAGGCGACAATCTGCAATATGCACAAGCGCTACTTATCTACGAAGACGAATTTCAAACAAGAAACACTCCCTCAATCCCCCAACTATACGAAAGATATAAGGCCGAATTCCCCAACAGCCCCTTTCTATCTGTTCTTGAACCGGGCGTTAATAAAAACCTCCGCTTCCAAAACAGCCGCATCGACGACAAGGACTATCACATTCTGCCTTGCGACTCCACAGTTGAAAATCTGGAAGATGCGGTAAAACCTTTCAAAGGCAAAGTGGTCTATATCGACGTATGGGCTACCTGGTGCGGCCCATGCATCAAAAAGTTCCAATACCTGCCCGCCCTCAAAGAAAAAACACATAACATGGACATTGTGTACCTATACATCTCGATAGACCGCCCTCAGGACAAGGAGAAATGGGAAAAAACCATCGGATATCACCAATTGAAAGGCTATCACTTATTGGTAAACGAAAAGTTAGGAAAATCGTTGTATGCCGAACTTGGAAACGAACGGCGAATACTAAGTATCCCCTGCTTTGTAGTTATTGATAAAACAGGAAAAATAGCTATCCGACACGCAGCCGCCCCGGACGAACCGGAAAAGGTAATAGAACAGTTGGGCACCTATTATAATGAGTGAAAACATATTCCCGGCCGGATCATTGGAAAAATAAAAACAGGCAAAAGCTTGACTTCTGCAAGAAAACAGAGTATCTTTGCCTATGTAATCATAAAGTATATTCGAATTAAAATACGGTAATAGGGAGGAATAAATGTTTCTCCCTATTTTTTTGTACCTGCATCAAAAAATTCCGGAAGAGCGTTGGTTTGAAGCCTGCAGAGCCGGTGTTCCCCCCATTTAGAGCCTGAGTTTTACTCATTCAGACGGTTGCTTCCGATACTTTTCCCGGTATGTCGGGACACATTTCCCGGCATGAAAATGTTTTTTCATCAGAAGATAATCTTTTTTCTCCTATTGATAATCAACGGCGGGAAAGATGAAGGCTTGGAAGTTAACAATACATAAATCTGCTCTTGACAAAAACAGAAAGATAAACGACAGGCAAAACCGATACGCCACAAAGTATATGTACCACCGAACACACAGAGGGCGCGGAGTTATTATATAGTAATTCTATATAATTAAAGCTCCGTGCCCTCTGTGTACTCTGTAGTGAAATATACTTGCAGCCGAATAGGCTCTTATTTCTTTCTCTTTCTTTTCTTTACCGATTCTACCGCTTCGGTAACTACCGGTTTGTTTTCGAAACGTTTCGTATAGCCGGAGTAGTCCGGATGTGTCCGTTCGTAATCCGGATCAACAAAGAGCGGACTCGAAATAATATGATCGGCAGTGGAACGGTTGCAGCAGAAAACAATGTTCTCTACACTTGCCAGACGGGTCAGTGCCTTTACATCCGTGTCGTGCGGTTGCAGGGTCATCGGGTCAGTGAAGAAGAAAAGATAATCGATCTCTCCGTCCACAATACGCGATCCCATCTGCTGGTCACCCCCCAAAGGACCTGACTTCAGAATGGTAAAATCCCATTCCACATCGGGATGTTTCTCTTTCAATGCTTCCAGTATCAGCGTACCAGTGGTACCTGTACAATAAAACTTATGTCCCATCAATAACTCCGAGTTCCAAAGAACCCATTCAATCAGGTCTTTTTTCATAGCATCGTGTGCTACCAGCCCGATTCTTCGAATTAGTTTTTCCATAACGTTATCCTTTAAAATCTGGTAATTGCGAAAAGAACTTCCGCCCTTTCACATAGAACTGCACTAAGATACTACTTTTTATCCGTTCGGGAATAAAGTGTGAGGAAGTTTTTCTGAGATTCTCCATTCTTGCATCCCGGAAGCTATCGCGCAATTGTTTAAATTCACGACGGGCATGGAGAACGGCCTTTGCGTTGGGCAGCTGTCCTTTAAGAACAAACGTAGCTGCCGCAATGTAATCGAGCCAGCAACGTACCCGCATCACTCCGGGCAGCTCTTCATCCGGAAGATTCTTATAGAGCATGACAAGATTATTACGAAAGTTGAGGAAGGTTTTATGCGGATTCTCTTTTTTCAATGTGGCCCCTCCTACATGATACACCGTACTTTGAGGAATGCAAACGATCCCCCGTCCACGGGCACGAAGCCTCCAGCAAAGGTCTATCTCTTCCATATGGGCAAAGAAACGCCCGTCAAGCCCGCCTGCCTCACGATAATCTGCCAGACGAATGAACAGGGCGGCACCGGTAGCCCAGAACACGGGGAATACTGTATCATATTGTCCTTTATCCGCCTCGACCACTCCCATCACCCGTCCCCGGCAAAACGGATAACCACAACGGTCGATGAATCCGCCGGAAGCGCCGGCATATTCAAACAGGTCCTTTTGTCGCCAACTGAGTATTTTAGGCTGGCAGGCAGCAACCTCCGGATGGGTATCCAAATAATCAGCCATCGGTTGCAGCCAGTGCTCTGTTACTTCTACATCAGAATTCAGCAGAACTACATATTCGGCTTCCACCTGTTGGAGGGCAAAGTTATAACCGTCGGCAAAACCATGATTTTCATCCAGCAGAATCTGGCGAACCGAAGGGAACTCGTGCCGCAGCATCTCTACCGACTGATCTGTAGAACCATTATCAGCCACACAAACTTCCACACCTTCCGCCTCGGAATGCCGGAGTACGGAGGGAAGAAACGAACGGAGCATTTCGCAACCGTTCCAGTTCAATATAACGACAGATATCTTATTCATCTTTCTTTTCGGGGCGTTTCAGCTTCCAGCGCTTATGTGACCAAAGCCAGTAAGCAGGTTCCTTCCGGATGGTCTGCTCCAATCTGCGAGCAAAGATTTCGGTAATCTCACCATCGGCGGTTTCTTTCGGACGATCAGTGACCAGATCGAACTCTACTCGGCAATACCCTCTCCGCTCCTTGCGCAACTCACAATAGAAAACCGGAAAGTCCATCATCTTGGCAATGCGCTCGGCACCATCCATGAACACCGTGTCCTGATTCAAAAAAGTAGTCCAATGGTGCGCCTCGTTCGTATTGGGCGATTGGTCGGTAATCAGTCCGATAGCCATCTTCTTGCCATCACGTCTCAGCCTGATCACTTCGCGGGCGGTGGAGTGCTTCGGCACGTTGTACCCTCCGAAGCGGCTGCGGATGTACTTGAAAAGACCATCCAGATAAACATCTTTCAAAGGTTTGTATACCTGTACAGGTACATCGCCGGGACGCATAATCATTCCCATCCCCGTAATCCATTCAAAATTAGCATAGTGGGGGATCAGCAGGACAATCCCGCCCCGTTCGTCAATCATCCGGAGATAAGCTTCCTTGTTTTCGTAAGTCATACGTTTGCAAAGCTCTTTCTCGGACATGCGCAACATTTTCACATCTTCGAGCATATAGTCGCAAAGGTAATGATAGAACTTACGTTCAATGGCCTTCAATTCTGCTGCCGACTTCTCCGGAAAAGAGTTCTTCAGATTGGTACCCACCACCTTTCTCCGGTAACCGATCACGTGGTACAACCAGAAGTAAATAAAATCGGACAGAGCATACAACACCGGAAACGGAAGAATAGCCAAAAGCCACATCCCCACATAGGTTAACAAATAAAGAAGTTTCGATTTCATGTTTATTGTGTTATAGTTCCTTTCAGTGCAGTGCCATCTTCGTTAAAATCTCCCAAGAGAACATTTACTACTTGATTATCCAATGCCGGGTCACTTTCCACCTCTACACGAATGTAGTTTGCCGTAAAGCCGTGCATAGGCGCTCCTGCCTTAGGTTTCTCCATCAGGACAGGCATAGTCTGGCCGATATGACGGGCATAGAAGTCCTTCGTTTTCCCATCCGACAACGCAAGCAAACGCTGGCTTCGCTGATGCTTCGCCTCAGGAGTCACCACATGGTCTATCTTCAGTGCCTGGGTACCGGGACGTTCCGAATAACTGAACACATGCAATTGCGTGATATCCAGTCCGGAAATAAATTCATAGGCTTTCTCAAAATACTCGTCGGTTTCGCCACGTGTACCCACAATTACGTCCACGCCGATAAACGCATCAGGCATCACCTCTTTTATCTTTGCAATCTTCGAAGCAAAAAGTTCCGTTCCATACCGACGGCGCATCAACTGGAGCACTTCATCGCAACCAGACTGCAAAGGGATATGGAAATGAGGCATGAAGCTACGGGAGGTGGACACATATTCTATAATCTCATCCGTCAGCAGATTGGGCTCAATAGAAGAAATGCGATAACGCTCAATGCCTTCTACCTGATCGAGTGCTTTCACCAAATCGAAGAAAGTCTCGCCGGTAGATTTTCCGAAATCTCCGATATTGACTCCGGTCAGCACAATCTCTTTCCCACCTTCGGCAGCAGCCTGCCGTGCCTGCTCCACCAAAGATGCGACAGTCCCGTTGCGACTCCGTCCACGGGCAAAAGGAATGGTACAGTAAGAACAAAAGTAATCGCACCCATCCTGTACTTTCAGGAAAAAGCGGGTACGGTCACCTCTTGAACAAGACGGGGCAAAGGAACGGATATCTTTCGTTGCGGTTGTATAAGCCTCTCCTCCTTCGTGTTTATGCAAGTCGCCCAAGTATTGAAGCAGGTCTTTCTTTTGTTCCGCACCAAGCACAACGTCCACTCCCTCTATCTTTGCCACATCACCGGGTTTCAGCTGGGCATAGCAACCTGTCACCACCACAAACGCACCGGGATGTTGTTTCACCAGGCGGTGAATAGCCTGACGGCACTTCTTGTCCGCCATCTCGGTCACCGAACAGGTATTGACAATGCAAAGGTCAGCCTTTTCACCTTTCCGGGCCGTACGCACACCTGCCTCACGCAGGATTTTACCAATCGTCGAAGTCTCTGAGAAATTCAGCTTGCAGCCTAAAGTATAGTAAACGGCTGTCTTATCTTGAAATACAGTGGTATCTATCATAATCTGTAAAAACGCATATTCGGTACAAAGTTACACATTATTATTAGGAGTAAAGATGCAGAAGGAGTTAAAAGGAGTTAGAGGTTTTCTATTCTGAAAGTTTATACCTACTTTTGCACAAATCTTCAAAAAACGTGCAATGATAAAAGAAAACTTTATAAAACTCTACGAAAATAGTTTCCGTGAAAACTGGGATTTGCCCTGCTACACCAATTATGGTGAACCGGAAAGTTATACTTACGGTGAAGTAGCCGAAGAAATAGCCAAACTTCATTTGCTTTTCAAGCACTGTAGTTTGCGCCGGGGAGATAAAATCTCAGTCATCGGAAAAAATAATGCCCGTTGGTGCATCGCCTACATGGCGACCATTACCTACGGGGCCATCGTAGTACCTATCTTGCAAGACTTCAATCCGAATGATGTACACCATATCGTAAATCATTCTGAATCTGTCTTCCTTTTCACCAGCGACACCATCTGGGAAACTTTGGAAGAAGAACGACTGACCGGCATCCGTGCCGTCTTTTCACTGACAGACTTCCGTTGCCTGCACCAACGCGACGGCGAAACGGTTCAGAAATTCCTGAAACACATCAATCAGTGCATGGAAGAAACTTACCCGAAAGGATTCCAAAAAGAAGATGTCCTTTACACCACCTTGTCCAACGACAAGGTTATGTTACTGAATTATACCTCTGGCACTACCGGATTCAGTAAAGGGGTAATGCTGACCGGCAACAACCTGGCCGGTAATGTGACTTTCGGTATCCGAACGGAATTGCTAAAAAAAGGTGATAAAGTGCTCTCTTTCCTCCCACTTGCCCATGCTTACGGATGTGCTTTCGACTTTCTGACAGCTACGGCAGTTGGCACGCACGTAACCCTGCTTGGCAAAGTTCCCTCCCCCAAAATCATAATGAAAGCTTTCGAAGAGGTCAAACCCAACCTGATTATCACAGTACCGCTTGTCATCGAGAAGATCTATAAAAATGTAATCCAACCCATCATCAGCAAGAAAGGCATGAAATGGGCGTTGAGCATCCCCCTTCTCGACAGCCAGATATACGGACAGATTCGCAAGAAGCTGATCGATGCCCTTGGAGGACGTTTCAAGGAAATTATTATCGGCGGAGCCGCTATGAACCCGGAAGTAGAAGAGTTTTTCCATAAAATCAAGTTCCCTTTCACCATTGGCTACGGCATGACGGAATGTGGGCCGCTCATCAGTTATGCTCCCTGGGATAAATTCGTCCCTTCCTCATCAGGTAAAATACTCGATATCATGGAAGCCCGTATTTATAAGGAGAATCCGGAAGCCGGTACCGGAGAAATACAAGTGCGTGGAGAAAACGTAATGACGGGATATTATAAAAATCCGGAAGCCACCCGCGAAGTTTTCACTAAAGACGGTTGGTTGCGCACCGGGGACTTAGGCACTATGGACGATGAAGGTAATATTTTCATCCGTGGCCGCCTGAAGACGATGATACTCAGTTCGAGCGGACAGAACATCTTCCCCGAAGAAATTGAGGCTAAACTTAATAATCTGCCTTTCATTCTCGAAAGTCTTATCATAGAACGAAACAAGAAACTGGTTGCCTTGGTATATGCCGATTATGAAGCGCTGGATTCTTTAGGACTCAACCACGAAGATAACCTGAAAACGATTATGGACGAAAACCTGAAGAATTTGAATAATAGCGTGGCAGCCTACGAAAGAGTAAGCCAGATTCAACTCTACCCCACTGAGTTTGAGAAGACTCCGAAAAGAAGTATCAAACGCTATCTATATAACAGTATAGCAGAAGATTAGATATGTTTTAAAACATACAAAAAAACATAATGAAACATTCTTCTAAAAAAAAAATAAAAAAAAGTTGGGTTTAGGAGTACAACATATGCAAAAAGTACATACCTTTGCATCGTTTTAATAAGCAATTGATTGTATTACAGATTTAAAAAGCAAAGAAAATGAAAAAATTAGTTTTGATGTTCGTAGCTATCGCAGCAGTATCATTCGCATCTTGTGGTAACAAAGCAGCTGACGCTGAAAAAGCAACTGCAGATTCTATCCGTATCGCTGACTCTATCGCAGCAGTTGAAGCAGCTGCAGCTGAAGCAGCAGCTCAGGTAGCTGATACTACAGCAACTGACTCTACTGCAACTGAAGCAGTTGTAGCTGAATAATCTCGAACAACATTAGAGAGAATTGAAAGTCTGCCGTGCAAAAGCACGTACAGACTTTTTTTATATCCGTACCTTTCCATTACGGAAGTCGTTTACCTTCTTCAACACTGGGCACCTCTGCCGGGTATCTCTTTATTTATAAACAAAGACACTCTCCCAATAATCTCTCAAAAAAAAAAGGACATCCCGTTTTGGAATGTCCCTTCTCAATGTCATATGATAGGCTTATTCAGCTACTACTTCAAAAGGAATTTCTACAGAAACTTCTTTGTGCAGTTTAACGATAGCTTTATAAGAACCAACT
The DNA here is from genome assembly GCF_033042785.2 of Bacteroides hominis. Taxonomy (NCBI): domain Bacteria; kingdom Pseudomonadati; phylum Bacteroidota; class Bacteroidia; order Bacteroidales; family Bacteroidaceae; genus Bacteroides; species Bacteroides hominis. Next base: position 17,827 of record NZ_CP178829.1, read on the forward strand.
TCTTTTACAGCGTCTTTTACAACGATGATCTTTCTGTCGATTTCGTGACCCAACTTAGCCAATTCCTCAGCGATCTGGATGTTACCAACAGAACCGAAGATAGTACCGGTTGAGCTAACCTTTGTAGCAATAGTCAAAGATACACCTTCCAACTTAGCAGCCAGTGCTTCAGCATCTTTCTTGATTTTCTCAAGTTTGTGAGCACGCTGTTTCAGTTCTTCAGCCAACATTTTCTTTGCAGAAGGAGAAGCAATAACAGCTTTTCCGGTGGGGATCAAGTAATTACGACCATAACCAGACTTAACAGTTACGATGTCATTCTTATAACCCAAGTTTACTACGTCTTCTTTCAATATAATTTCCATACTTTTCCTCCTTATTTCATCATGTCAGTTACAAATGGAAGTAACGCCAGGTGACGTGCTCTCTTCACAGCCTGCGCAATACGACGCTGGAACTTCAAAGAAGTACCGGTGATACGGCGCGGAAGGATCTTACCCTGCTCATTCAAGAATTTCTTCAAAAATTCAGGATCTTTGTAGTCGATATACCTAATACCACTCTTTTTGAAACGGCAGTATTTTTTCTTCTTAACGTCTACTGAAGGCGGAGTTAAATATCTGATTTCTGATTGAACTTGTTGTGCCATGATTAATCCTCCTTTTTGTTTGATTTAACACTTCTTCTCTTTGCAGCATATTCTGCAGCGTATTTATCCATTCTGAAAGTCAGGAAACGGATTACGCGTTCATCACGACGGAAATTTAATTCCAACTTGTCAATAACAGTAGGTTCTGCATTGAACTCAATCAGCTGATAGAATCCTGTAGACTTCTTCTGGATTGGATAAGCCAGTTTCTTAAGTCCCCAGTTTTCTTCATTGATAATCTCAGCACCTTCAGCCTGAAGAATGCCTTTGAATTTTTCTACCGCTTCCTTCATCTGAACATCAGACAAAACGGGAGTTAAAATGAAAACGGTTTCGTATTGATTCATACTCGTTTTAATTAAATAAATAAATTATTTGATTTTAAAAATGCGGTGCAAAGGTAGGCATTTTATTTTGAACTGCAAACATTTAATCTTTTTTTATGCCACGGGATAGGATTTGTCGAAGAAGACATTTATCTTTGCAAAGTTGCTTAAACAATAATTTCATGATCGAACAATTTAATTTTGATATCAGACTAATCTTTGCTATCCTGAATGGCAAAGTTTCTGCCGCCATCAACCGTAAGCTATACCGTAACTTCAGACAGAACGGTCTGGAGATCAGCCCGGAACAATGGACGGTTCTTATTTTTCTCTGGGAAAAAGACGGAGTGACCCAACAAGAGTTGTGCAATGCAACTTTTAAAGATAAACCGAGTATGACCCGTTTAATCGACAATATGGAACGTCAGCATCTGGTTGTCCGTATCTCCGACAAAAAGGACCGTCGTACCAATCTGATCCACCTGACCAAAACAGGAAAAGAACTGGAAGAAAAAGCCCGTGTTATAGCCAACCGGACACTGAAAGAGGCGTTGCACGGCATCACAGTCGAAGAATTAAGCGTAAGCCAGGAAGTATTGAGAAAGATATTTTTCAATACCAAAGATTAATCAATACGGAGAAGTGAAAGCAACCAAATCAACTATTTATGGCTAATTAATGGTTTTTTTGCGAAAATAATTTCGCTCGTTAAAGAATTATGCGTTAATTTGTGACTGGAATATAATAATCTATTAAAATACACACACATGAAAGGCTTATTAAAGAATTTAGGATTGATATTAATCTTAGTCGGAATAATCATTCTGATTGTTTGTTCTCTGACCGGAGACGTGAACAACAACGCTATCTTGGGAGGCTCGATAGTATTGGTGGTACTCGGACTCATTTCTTACATTGCGATCAATAAAAGAATTGCGGATTAATATTTTCAACAGAAATAAAAAAGCCGGAAAACGAATGTTTTCCGGCTTTTTTATTTCTGTATATCCCCCTCTCCATTATGATTCCGGTTCGGGGGTAATCAACTTGTAACCTTTTCCGTGGATGTTGATAATCTCAATCGAATCATCATCTTTCAGGTGCTTACGCAGTTTGGTGATATATACATCCATACTACGGGCATTGAAATAGTTATCATCAATCCAGATAGTCTTCAAAGCAAAGTCACGCTGCAAAATCTCGTTGGCATGTGCACACAACAATCCCAGCAATTCCGATTCCTTGGTAGTCAGCTTAGTTTGTTTGTCACCGATAGCCAGAATCTGCTTTTGTGTATCAAACGTAAACTTACCGATCTTATAGATATTGCTTTCTTTGTTCTTCTTTCCACGAACACGTCTCAGGATCGCTTCAATTCTGAAAGTAAGTTCTTCCATACTGAAAGGTTTGGTGATGTAATCATCCGCACCGATCTTAAATCCTTCCAGAATATCCTCCTTGAGTGTCTTTGCAGTCAGGAAGATAATCGGAATTTCAGCGTTGGCCGCACGAACCTCCTGTGCCAGCGTGAAACCATCTTTCTTAGGCATCATCACGTCGAACACGCACAAGTCATATTTATTCTTCAGGAAAGCCTTAAATCCGGCTTCTCCATCAGGATACAACTCAGCAGAGTAACCTTTCGCCTGTAAATATTCTCTTAAAAGCATGCCAAGATTTTCATCATCTTCGCATAATAAAATACGCAGTTTCTCGTCCATATCAATCATTTTTTAATAAAGGTAATGCAATAATAAATTTAGTTCCTACATTCAGTTCACTCTCCGCCCGGATGGTTCCCTTATGATCCTGAATAATCTTTTTCACATAAGCCAGTCCCAGACCGAAACCTTTTACATCGTGCAGATTACCTGTATGCACGCGATAGAACTTATCAAACACCTTCTTCAGGTTTTCTTTTTTAATACCAATACCGTTGTCCTGTATCGAAATCATCAGTTTACCGGGTTCGTTCCAAGTTCTCACGTCGAGCACCAGGTCTTCTTCGGGCTTCTTGTATTTCACCGCGTTATCCATCAGATTGAATATCACATTGGTGATATGCATTTCGTCCGCAAATATAACAGGATTGGTAGCCTCAAGGTTCGATGTAATCTTACCATTATAGCGTTCCACCTTCAGAGCGAACGTATTGATAACCCCGGTAATCAACTCATTGACATCGAGTTCTTTCATCTTCAGTGTTGCCTTCTGTCTGTCGAACATAGACATCTGAAGAACTTTCTCCACCTGGAATCTCAACCGCTTCGTTTCATCATTAATGACTCCCGATATATGCTGGAACATCTGCGGTGATTTCCCGACTGCGGGATCTTTCAGCATCTGCGCGGCAAGCGAGATGGTAGATATCGGTGTCTTGAACTCGTGTGTCATATTGTTGATAAAGTCATTCTTCATTTCTGTCAGCTTCTTCTGGCGGAAGACGATGTAGATAGTGAAGATGAATGTAATCAACAGTACGAAAGTGAATATCATCGAAGGGATCATAAAACTAACCGAGTCGAAGATATAATCTTTCTTTCCCGGAAAGTGCACCTTCACAATACTCATCTTCGCAGGCGGATCATTTTGGAACAGAGGTTGGGTATAAGAATCCTCACTTCCTCCCTCTTCGTAATCCGAACAGCGATATACCTCACGTCCATCTTTATCGATTACCGAAAAATGATATAGCAGCTCTATACCATTATTAATAAAGTTAGACTTCAGATAATTATCCAGCTTCTTAAAGTTCACCCGTTCGCCAATCGACTTATCGCTTGCTTTGTAAATCATCCGCAAAGCTACATCGTCGAGCAGGAAACGCTGATACATATACCTATTTTTAATAGCGTCGGTCAAGCTTCGCGATGTCTGCGGAATGGTATTCCGCCCATGTCTCTCCGAAATCATGGCTTTGGGCACCTTCGACGGCTCGGTGGTAATCATCTTTAGTTCAAACTCCGAATACAGGGTTCCGTCCGGTGACTTGAACCTATAACGCTCCGATTGCTGAATCAAACCATTTTTCTGTTCGGTAGTAGAAGAAGACTGAGCCAGTGCTCTACGTTCCGCTTCAGTAATGTCTTCTAACAGCCAACGTTGCGTTTCATCATACTCCACATCCTTTGAAACCTGAAACAAAGCATTTCGCACGGATGTATTAAATTGTTCTTTACGCATCTTCACCATTTCTTCGATGTAGCTCACTTGTAAATAGAGCAAACTCAGAAAGGAAAGACCCATAATAATGCCTAATATCCAGATTGTTGACTTTTTCATAGCAACAAAATTAACACTCCCTAATTAACACTCCTAACAGCTTAACCTGTTTTAACAGGATGTTCTCTATAATTAACCGAAAGACGTTTTTTAGGTCGTATTCTGACCACTATAACAAAACGTATATGCCTTTGGTTTGCAAATTTAATAAAAAATTAAAGATTTCTCTTCAGAAAATCTACTTTCTTTAATCATTGTTAATGAGTAAGCAGGTTTCAAGAGGCGACCGACGAACTGTCAATGGCATGTAACGGCAGCTACAACCACAAGCAGAATGCCTTAAAAGAACAAAGCTACGAGCAGTTGCACATACATTGTACACTCCTCGTAGCTTTATAACTCAGCAGTTCAGCCATTTGCAGCCCGCAGTCCGGCAGGCTGTAACCACATTATTCTTCTGTTTGCTTGGATTCGAAGTCTTTTATTAATTTATCCTGCACATCACTCGGAACAAGTTCGTAACTTGCAAATTTCATAATGAACGAAGCACGACCTCCGGTAAGCGAGCTGAGCGCTGTCGAATAAGAAGCCATCTCTTTTAAAGGCACTTTAGCGACCAGCTTTTCATAACCGTTTTCGCTGCTCATGCCCATGATCATGGCACGACGTCCCTGAAGATCTCCCATCACATCACCCATCTTATCGGAAGGCACAAAGACTTCTACATCATAAATAGGTTCGAGAATCTTCGGTCCCGCATTCTTAAATGCTTCGCTGAAAGCATTGCGTCCGGCCAGCATGAACGAGATTTCATTAGAATCTACCGGGTGCATCTTTCCGTCATATACGATGACACGTACATCGCGGGCGTACGAACCGGTGAGAGGTCCCTGCTCCATACGGGACATGATACCTTTAAGGATAGCAGGCAGGAAGCGGGCATCGATAGAACCACCGACAATACTGTTAACAAATACCAATTTTCCGCCCCATTCCAATGGAACTTCTTCGGTACCTTTCACATTAATCTTAAATTCCTGTCCACCGAACTTATACGTATCGGGCACCGGCATTCCTTCATAATATGGTTCTACGATCAAGTGTACTTCACCAAACTGTCCGGCACCACCCGATTGTTTTTTATGACGATAGTCGGCACGGGCCGCCTTAGTGATGGTCTCACGATAAGGAATCTTCGGTTCCTCGAATTTCACCTGAAGTTTTTCATTATTCTCCAGACGCCACTTTAAAGTACGGAGGTGGAATTCACCCTGACCATGTACGATAGTCTGTTTCAATTCTTTCGATTGTTCGATGACCCAAGTCGGATCTTCCTCGCGCATACGGTTCAAGATAACCATCATCTTCTCTGTATCGGCTTCGTTCACCGGTTTGATGGCGCGTGAATATTTAGAATTCGGATATTTAATAAAATTAAACCGGTTTTCGGCACCTTTACCATTTAGCGTGTTTCCGGTATGAACATCTTTCAGCTTCACCGTACAGCCGATATCACCGGCCACCATCTCTTCTACTTTGATACGGTTGGCACCGGCACAAGCATAAATCTGTGCCACACGTTCTTTCGAACCGCGGTCGGCATTCGTAAAGTCATCTCCTTCGTGCACTTTTCCGCTCATCACCTTGAAGTATTGAACGTCGCCAATATGCGGCTCCACACCTGTTTTGAAGAAATAGAGTGAAGTAGGCCCATCAGGATCGGGTTCCACCACTTCGCCACGGGTATTGTGCACTTTCGGCATTTCGGATACACCGGGCACTACATTACCCAGGAACTCCATCAGACGACGTACACCCATATCTTTGCCTGCACATACACAGAATACGGGGAACATGCCACGTGCAGCCAATCCTTTGCGGATACCTTCACGCATTTCGTCTTCTGTCAGTGAATCCTGTTCGAAGAATTTTTCCATCAAGCCTTCATCATTCTCAGCAGCGGCTTCTACCAGGGCTTTGTGCATTTCCATAGCCTTGTCCATCTCTTCGGCCGGGATCTCTTCAATAGTGGGTGCTCCACCTTCGGGTCCCCAAGAGTATTTCTTCATCAGCAGCACGTCGATCAGTGAGTTGAAATTCGGGCCTGTAGCCAAAGGATACTGGACGGGAACCACTTTCGGTCCGTAAATGGACTTCAGTTGTTCAAGCACCATATCATAATCGCACTTCTCGTTATCGAGTTGATTCACCAGGAAGATTACCGGTTTACCCAGTTTTTCGGTATAGCGGAAATGATTTTGTGTTCCCACTTCCGGTCCATATTGTCCGTTCAGCAGCAAAATAGCTGTATCGGTTACGTTGAGTGCCGTCATGGCAGCGCCTACAAAGTCATCGCTGCCCGGACAGTCTATGATGTTCAGTTTCTTTCCATTCCATTCCACATGAAAAATAGTTGAAAAGACGGAATATCCATATTCCTGTTCCACCGGAAAGTAATCGCTTACGGTATTCTTGGCAGTAATCCTGCCGCGACGTTTTATAATACCACTCTCATAGAGCAACGCTTCTGTGAGAGTGGTTTTTCCTGAGCCGTCATTGCCAAGAAGGGCAATGTTCTTAATTTCGTTAGTCTGATATACTTTCATGATATATAAGATTTAAATGAATGATTCAGTATGTGTTTTTCGCATACCCTTTTTTTACTGAGGCGCAAATTAGGCATTAATCAAATGAAAAGCAATAAAACTGACAGTGTTACTAAACAATGTTATGTAACATACAGGATCTGTTTATTAAGCAGATAACACAGTGTCACAAACTCTTGGCACTCTCTAAACGAAGTTGAATTAGGATAACAACTTTCCGTATTATCGAACTTGGTAACACCAATATAATATACCTCTTGGCTTATGCTTCCTTATAAAACAGATTCTATAAATGGAACAACTTCTCTATCATCTGATGTATTAGGGAATATATAGTCTTTTATACAGTTTGAAGAATCCAATAAAAGCATTATAGGTGTTGGAACATATTTCAATTCTTTTCTTATCAGATCTTTTGAGTCAAGATATATATACTCATAATATTTATTACGTTTCTGGAAAGATGAAGGGCTTCCCATAGTTGAAATAATAGCTACTTTATTATTTCTATAAAGAGAATCTATTTTTTTTGTAATAGAGAATCCTAAATCTATACAACTTCCACAATCATAATAGTTAAATAGAAAAATAACTCTACAAGTCTTATTTGACACAATAGAATCAATGGAGGTTACCCTTTTCCCTATTAAGTTATAAACATCCTTTTGGGGAGTTTTAGTAACATCATTTTCTTTTTTTTGATTATTGCTACATCCCCATATAATGCAAAGCAATATAAATAAGGTAAAGAATTTATTTTTTCGCATCACCTATTTTTATTTTTTCAATGGTTACTCCTGCCACTTCTTGTGAAGCAAATAGATATGTGTCTGAAACACAAAAAGAAGAATATATATCATGTGGAAGAATGTAGGTAGAGATATGCTTCATTTCGTCATTGATTGATAATTTCAAAATAGTATTTACACGATAATCGCCTGATGAGCTCCGTGATGAACACAGTATATATATATGATCATTTGCAAGATAAGCATCACGTATGTATATATAGACAGATTTCTCTTTATTAGAATTCTTTTTAGCAATTTCTGTTGCTTCTTTTATTATAGGAATTGAAGAGATATCAAATGTTTTAATATATTCTCCATGAATATTATATTGCTCTATATAAGGGTAGCAATTTGAAATCGAAAATATCCCTTTGCCTTGATCATAAAGAATATGTTTCTTGTTAGATATAATGGTTTTAAAAGGAGTTTTTTCTCGTACAACCTTTCCCATTGGGATTTGTTTGTTTGGGTGATATTTATCAATCATTAGAAAACTTGTCGAATCCGTATTCGCAGATAAAAAGATTAAAGAATCATTGAGACTAAATCTGTTTTCATTTGCATTTGAAAGTGAAAAATCACCATAGAAAACTCCTCCATGAAATTTTTTCATTGACTTTGTTCCAAAATCAACAACATATACCGTGTCATTCAGTACATTAAAGGTAAATGGCCATGTTGTTTCATAAGGGGCTTCACCATGTTTGCTAACATATTCCATCTCTTTTAAGTTATCACTTAACGCCACAATGTCTCCCCGTTTTTTATCCAAAACATATATCTTATTCTTATAATAAGTCATACACGTAATGTTGGAGAAGAAACTAGAATCAGGATATTCTTCTATCTTAATTTCCGACTGACAATACATTAAGTTACGATTTTTCTCCTTGTTGTTACAAGAAGAAAAACATAAAATTGCGATAATAAGAATCAATATTCTATTCATTACCCTTTAGCAATAAGTCTTATTTCCATCACATTCAACATAGGCACCATTTAACCAATCAAGTCCTCTACTACATTTTTTACCACTACAAGATACTGAACCAGATAGAGGAAATCCACATTCTACAGTTACTGTACATGAATAGTTGCCTCCTCCTCCTTCTCCGGTATCAGTACCTTCTCCCATTGCAAGACACTCTAAAGTAAGCATCTTCATATTCGCTTTTTTATCTTTGTTTTTCAACGCAGACAAACAGACATTAACAGAAACAAATAAAAAGAAAGTCACTCCTAAACAAATTCTTAAGGTCTTTTTCATGATATATAAGATTTAAATGAATGATTCAGTATGTGTTTTTCGCATACCCTTTTTTTACTGAGGCGCAAATTAGGCATTAATCAAATGAAAAGCAAGAAAACTGACAGTGTTACTAAACAATGTTATGCAACATATCAAGACAAAGAGCAAGAGAACAAGCTGTTTGACAGAATGAAAGTCTTTTCCTTTATTATCTATTAAAAAGCATTATCCACCTCACATCTGCTTACACTGCCTTCTGCCAAACTGAATGAAATAGGATTCAGTAACGAGGTTTTCGGCGCAAAACGGGAGTATTTGAGGCAAAAGACGGCGGTTTTTCAGCACAAAGACGGTGTATTTCCGGAAAAAGAAGTAAGTATTCGGACCCAAAGAAGTAAGCACTTTCCGGAAATGCTTACTTCTTTTCCGGAAATCTCTTAATGTTTTGCCACATTACATATATTGTTATAACAAAAAGGCCGTATGGATGCCTCTTTCTCCTCCGGTTGTTCTGTAAAGCCAGTCAAACCATATATAACAGAATCACCGGAGGAAGAGGAAAATAAAAGAAAAAGGGCAGGATTCCGCCGCACAGCTATCTATTGGAGAACAGATATCACAGATCTGCGACACATGGGAAAATCCTACCGGCAAATGCAGGCGTTTTTTTCTCCAACTTTCAGAGCGGCACGAAACGAAAGCATTCTGAGATCATCAGATAATCAGATTGTCAAATGGTTAAAAAGGAACTTTCCTCCCGTTAAATAAGAAAGAATATATGCCCTGCAAAGTTGTTTACTAAAACGAAAACCTTACTTTTGCAATTTAAAACGCAAAAATAACTCAGACTATCATGGCAGGCATATACATACATGTCCCCTTCTGTAAGACACGCTGTATTTATTGCGATTTTTACTCCACCACGCGAAGCGAACGGAAAGGACACTACATCGAAGCCCTCTGCAAGGAGCTGGAAATGAGATATACTTACCTGAAAGGAGAGCCCATAGAAACGCTCTACTTTGGTGGAGGTACTCCTTCGCAACTTGATGAAGAGGACTTCCGGAAAGTGTTCGACACCGTCCGGCGTGTATACGGAATGGAAAATTGCCATGAAATAACGCTTGAAGCCAATCCGGATGACCTCTGTCCGGAATATGTGCAAATGCTCTCCCGCTTGCCATTCAACCGCATCAGTATGGGTATCCAGACTTTTGATGATGCCACGCTTACGTTATTGAAGCGACGCCACAATGCCACTCAAGCCATTCGTGCAGTAGAATTATGCCGTACCTACGGGTTCCGCAACATCAGCATCGACTTGATTTACGGACTTCCCGGTGAGACAGCAGAGCGTTGGGAAAGGGACCTGCAACAGGCCGTTGCCCTCAATGTGGAGCATGTTTCGGCCTACCACCTGATTTATGAAGAAGGTACTCCTATTTATAGAATGTTGCAAAAACACCAGGTTGAAGAAGTGGACGAGGACAGCAGTGTCCGGTTCTTCACCTTATTGATAGACCGGCTGCAGGAAGCAGGATATGAGCACTACGAAATATCCAACTTTTGCAAGCCGGGAATGTATTCACGCCATAACACTTCGTACTGGCAAGGGGCCAGTTATCTCGGTTGTGGTCCGTCGGCACACTCTTTCGACGGAGCAACACGCGAATGGAACTGTTCGTCGATAGAGAAATACATAGCAGGCATCGAAAGCGGCAAACGGGACTTTGAACGGGAAGAACGGGATTTAACTACCCGGTACAATGAATTTGTCATTACCTCCGTCCGCACTCAATGGGGAATTTCACTCGAACGCCTCCGCAACGATTATGGAACCGAACTGGAACAATACTGCCTCAAGATGGCACGTCCTTCTTTAGAAAACGGCAAATTAGAAATACACGAAGGTGCTCTGCGCCTCACCCGAGAAGGAATTTTTATTTCCGACAGCATCATGAGCGATCTTCTCCGGGTGGACAACTAAAATTATAAAGTCATGACCGAATCAGAGGTTCGAAAACTATTAAGACGAATGAAGGAGCTGGACTCGCAAACGGCGTTCCGATCCTTCTACGATATGACGTACGACCGGCTTTACCGCATTGCCTACTATTACGTAAAGCGGGAAGAATGGTCGCAGGAGATCGTACTTGATGTATTCTTGAAACTCTGGGAACAACGCAGTTCGTTGCCCGAAGTCAAAAGCATTGAGGACTATTGCTTCATACTGGTGAAAAACGCCTCACTCAACTATCTGGAAAAAGAGAACAGGCGCACAACCGTATCCACCGAAGTATTGCCGGAACCGGAAGCACAAAGCGATTCGCCCGAGGAATCAATGATCAGCGAAGAGCTGTTCGCCATCTATGTGAAAGCGCTCGACCGCCTGCCCGAACGTTGCAGAGAAGTGTTCATCCGCGTCCGCGAAGAAAAACAAAGCTATGCACAAGTGGCCGAAGAACTGGGCATCAGCACAAAGACCGTAGACGCCCAACTCCAGAAAGCAACAATCCGACTGAAAGAAGCGATATTGACGATGAACGATAAACAATGAACCACCGGCCGGAAACCGATGGACAAGGTTTAACTTTTATTTGCATATCCCCGATAGGGAGATCCTTCGAACGCTCTGTCTTTATCAGTGAAATTCATTTTAATCAAAACACAAAGACTTAGCTTATGAAGAAGTTATTAAGACCTACAACCTTTGCATTGTTTACGATGGCACTGTGTTTCACTGCATGCGAAAACGGCAACAACTCCTATCCCAAGGAATATCTGGGATTCGAAAAGAAAGCGCAGGACTTCTCTTACAAAAAGAACACTGCGGAAGCCGAATTTCAGGTAAAGATCATTGCGGTTGATAAAACGAAAGAAGACCGGATTGTCTTCATCGAATCACCCTCACGTCCGACGAAGCCCGGAAGCCCTTCGGCACAGTTTTTTAAGATTAAAGATAATAAAGTCACCATCAAGGGAGGCAGTAAATCGGCCAAAGCCACTATTCTGGTCTATCCCCAGAAAGTGGGAACGAATGAATACATTCAGCTTATCTGCCGGCCTCAGAACGGAAAGTCGGAAACGACCCAGATGTCTATCCGCCTGGTGAAAAAATAACGAAATAAAAAATGAAGTATACCGACCAGGAACTTAACCGATTATTGGAGAAACTCATAGCCTCCACCCGCTCGCCCAGAGGAAGATTCTCGGCAGCGGCAAGCTATCAGATATTAGAGAAGCGATTGCCACGTCCGGCACACCGGCTTTTCTCTATACGCATTTTCTCGGCAGTAGCCGCCATCGCTTTGTTCTGCTACATCGGATGGAACACTTATTGCTATCTGAAACCTGCCGCCTTGCAAACCGTTTCTACACTGGCCGATACACGGACTATAAAGTTACCCGATGGAACGGAAGTGACGCTGAACCACTTCTCTTCTCTCACCTATCCCGAGAAATTCAAAGGGAAACACAGGGAAGTGGGCCTGAAAGGAGAAGCCTATTTCGAAGTGACGAAGAATCAGGAACACTCTTTCATCGTACAGACAGAGTCGGTCAATGTAGAGGTATTGGGAACTCACTTCAACGTAGAGTCCTATCCGGAAGATCCGGAAGTGAAAACCACCCTACTCGAAGGTTCCGTGGTGGTGAGCAATAAAGCCAATTCTGTGCGCATGGTTCTGAAGCCCAACGAAAGTGCTATATATAATAAGGTGAAAAAGAGCATGACCCTTGAAGTTTCAGATCGCGCTGCCGAGGAGATAGCCTGGCGGAATGGCGAATTAGTCTTCAGCAACCTCCCCCTGCAGGAGATTGCCCGACAGCTGTCCAACACGTTTGGTGTAAACATCTCCATAGCAGACAAAGCATTGCAGAACTACCGGATCACAGCACGATTCTCCGACGGAGAAGGACTCGATCAGATTCTCGATTTGCTGCATACAGTCGGTAAATTCAACTATTCACACAACAATGAAAAAATAACGATTACTACTAAACTTAACTAAACATGAGAAAATCCAATCCGGATTTCCACCACATCAGAAGTTACATTCTGATGTGTGTGGTTTCCATATTCTTTTCAACTATCAATGCGCAGACACCGGAACCCAGGATCACTCTCAAGCTGCAGAACACCAGCCTCTCAGAGATTATCCGGCATATAGAACAAGCCACCGGTTTCTCTTTCATCTACGGTGAAGAGGTGAAACTCGACCATAAAGTCAGCCTCAACGTACAGAAGAAACCTCTCGGAGAAGTTCTGAACCAGTTGTTTGCCAACGAACCGATAAGTTATAAAATAACAGGGAAACACATCCTGTTACAAAAAATCCCCCCCAAACCCGTAAGCCGCAGGTTTACTATCAGTGGATACGTAACCGACGGGGCGTCTGCCGAAACGCTGATTGGTGCCAATATTCTTGAGAGTCGTCATCATCAAGGAACCACCACCAATCCTTACGGTTTCTACAGCATTACGCTGCCGGAAGGAGAAGCTCAGTTGAGCTTCTCCTATTTGGGTTACACCAGCCAGCAACACGCACTGACCCTGACCCGTGACACCCTGCTGAACATCCGGATGGAAGACAATAACATGCTGCAAGAAGTGGTCATCGTATCGGACAAGGCCGAATCGGGGATCATGGCCACTCAAATGGGGGCCAGCGAGATACCGATGACACAAATAAAAAACACTCCCAGCATATTGGGAGAAGCAGATGTAATGAAAGCCATCCAGTTGATGCCGGGCGTACAGGCCGGAATGGAAGGATCTGCCGGATTGTATGTACGTGGCGGCGGCCCCGACCAAAACCTGATCTTGCTGGACGGTGTACCGGTGTACAACGTAGACCATTTATTAGGATTCTTCTCTGTCTTCACTCCCGAAGCCGTAAAGAAAGTAACCCTCTTCAAAAGTTCTTTCCCCGCCCGCTTCGGCGGACGCCTCTCCTCCGTAATCGACGTACGCACCAACGATGGCGACATGAAGAACTATCATGGCGTAGTCAGTATAGGACTCCTGACCAGCAAACTCAATTTCGAAGGGCCGATCATCAAGGACCGGACCTCTTTCAACATTTCTGCCCGCCGCTCCTACATCGACCTGTTGGCCAAACCCTTCATGCCGAAAGAGGAAAAGTACAGTTATTACTTTTATGACATTAATGCCAAAATCAACCATAAATTCTCCGACCGGAGCCGCCTCTTCCTCAGTGCATACAATGGCAAAGACCATTTCATGACAAAGTATGACGACACTTACTACGGTGACGAAGACAAGTACAGGGACGGCGGAAAAATGAACTGGGGCAACACCATCGTTTCGGGACGCTGGAATTACATCTTTAACAACAAACTGTTCAGCAATACCACAGTCGCTTTCAATAACTATAAGTTTGACGTCAGCACGTTCACCAAGAACGAGATACATACAAACAACCAAATAACCTGGAACCGCTATAAAGCCGACTATAAATCGGGAATCCGGGACTGGAGTGCTCAGATAGATTTTGACTATAATCCTATCCCCGCACACCATGTCAAGTTCGGAATACAATACCTGCACCATAGTTTCCGCCCGGAAGTATCCACCTCAAAGATATTCGACAAGACCGGAGAAACCATCGAGCGGGATACGACGTATTATACCGCCTCTAACAGCGAAATCCTTGCCCACGAAGCATCTGCCTACCTTGAAGACAACTTCAACCTGAGCAGTCGCCTGCGTATGAACCTGGGCCTGCACTTCTCGACTTTCCAAGTGCAAAAGAAGAACTATTTCTCCATACAACCCCGCATCTCCGCACGCTATCAGCTCAACAAGGACATCGTAATCAAAGCTTCTTACACCAAAATGAGCCAGTATGTACACTTGATTTCATCCATGCCGTTCGCCATGCCCACCGACCTGTGGGTGCCGGTGACCAATAAAATCAAACCTATGCAGGCGCATCAGGTATCGTTGGGTGGCTATTACACAGGAATCGACGGATGGGAATTCTCGGTGGAAAGCTACTATAAAGGAATGAAAAATGTGCTTGAATACAAAGACGGAGTCAGTTTCCTCGGCTCTTCCACCGGATGGGAAGACAAAGTGGAGATGGGACGCGGACGCTCCATGGGTATAGAATTCATGGCACAGAGAACCATCGGGAAGACAACCGGATGGCTGGCATATACATTGGCCAAGAGTGACCGTAAGTTTGCCAAAGGAGGGATAAACAATGGGGCACGCTTTCCATATAAATATGACCGGAGGCACAATATAGACCTGACCCTCAACCACCGGTTCAATGAACGAATCGACGTAAGTGCCTCATGGATACTTACCACCGGAGGTACAACCACAATCCCCACTGAACTGACGGCTATCATACGTCCGGGCGATAACAATTCATCGATACAAGAAGGAGATTATGTCAAGCACCGCAACAACTATCGCCTTCCCGCCACGCACCGGCTCAATGTAGGTGTTAATTTCAGCAAGAAAACACGGCATGGCATGCGTATCTGGAACGTCAGTATATATAATGTATACAATGCCATGAACCCTACCTTGGTATATCGCACCTACAAAAAGACTGAATATACTCAAGGCGAACAAACACAAGGCAACCGCATACCGGTCATCCGGAAATTCACTTTGTTGCCCTGTATTCCTTCATTCAGTTATACATATAAATTCTAAGTATTTATGAAACGATCCATTCCCGACATACTCCTGTTCCTGCTGGTTATTATATCTGCCACAGCCTGCAACCACGATCTCCCTTTCGACCTGAAGGAGAATCCGCCTAAGTTGGTGATGAACGCCATCATCAACGCCGATAGCACTTACAACGAACTGTTCCTGAACTTTACCGGCAGAAACCAAATCGGACAAATCAACGGAGCCACTGTGGAAGTACGCATTAACGGTTCTCTCAGCGAAACGCTGCGCCCCGATCCGTACAGCAGCGATAAAGGACGTTTTTATATCAACAGTACTTTCCGTCCGAGCGATGTAGTCCGCATAGACGCCATGACAGATGACGGTGCATATCATGCATGGGCGGAAGTCACCGTCCCCCAACCTATCGGGAAGATAGAAAAGGTAGATACAGTCTCTATCATGAGAATACCAAGTAACTATGGTTACGGGACTCCGCCGAGAAGACATCTCCGTTATCAAATCAAAATAAACGACCGTCCGGGGGAGAAGAATTTCTATCGGATCATTGTGGAACAGCGGAAATACTGGAAATACTATTGGCAACAGGGTGACCAGATTAACTGGGAATCGGCCATGTCGAAAAGTTTTAAGTTGCAGACAAACGAAGATGTGGTATTGACCGACGGCAAGCCGAGTACGGAAGAAGATGACGAAAACGGCCTGTTCGGCAGTGTCACTAACAAGTATGCCGTATTTGACGACTCACGTTTCGCGGACGGAAGTTATACAATGACTGTCTATAACGATATTTACGGATGGGGATTCTGGGGAAGTGAATATACATGGATAAAAACAGATGTCTATATCCGCATACTCAGCATCACCGAAAAAGAATATTATTATCTGAGAGCACTGAACCTGCTCGACTCAGATGCCTATGACAATACCTTAAGTGAGCCCATTGCTTTCCCCAGCAATGTGAACGGCGGTACCGGAATGGTTGGATTCAGCGCAGAAACCAACTACATGCTGACGGTTAAAAACCACGCAGTTCCCCCAACGATGCCGGATTTATAAAGAAACCACTATCTTTGTGCCCTAAAAGCACATTTATATGTTTATAATAATCGGAATCATGCTTACAGGTATGCTGCTTGGCTACCTGTTACGGAGCAAAAGACTCACATGGATACATAAAGTCATCACATTATTAATATGGCTGTTGCTCTTCCTCCTCGGCATCGACGTAGGAGGCAACGAAGCCATCGTGAAAGGACTGCACGCCATCGGGCTGGAAGCCTTCATCATCACCACAGCAGCCGTAGCCGGAAGCACACTGGCTGCATGGGGACTATGGTATCTGCTTTATGCACGTTATCAGAAAAAGGAGGTGAAGCCATGAAAGGCAGCCTTATTATCGTCTCTTTTTTTATCGTCGGCACCCTGTGCGGACTTTTTCATCTGATTCCATATGATTTCAGCCAAAGCAAACTCAGTTTTTATGCTTTATGCGGGCTGATGTTTTGTGTCGGTATCAGTATAGGCAATGATCCGCAAACATTGAAAAGTTTCCGGTCACTGAATCCGCGCTTACTCTTCCTGCCCGTAATGACCATTCTGGGAACACTGGCAGGATGTGCCGTAGTCAGTCTCTTTCTATCGCATCGCTCACCGGCCGATTGCATGGCAGTGGGTTCCGGATTCGGGTATTATTCACTCTCAAGCATTTTCATCACCGAATACAAGGGAGCCGAACTGGGAACCATCGCACTGCTCTCAAATATCATGCGCGAAATCATCGCCTTGCTTTGCGCTCCTTTATTGGTAAAGTTCTTCGGAAAACTGGCCCCCATTTCTGTCGGAGGAGCTACCACTATGGATACGACTCTTCCCATTATCACCCGCTGTTCAGGGCAGGAATTCGTCATAGTCTCTATCTTTCATGGTTTCATTGTGGACTTTAGCGTGCCGTTTCTGGTGACACTATTCTGTTCCATATAGGCATCTTATTACAAAACTGTTTCAATTTTCGTAATAAGATTATCTTTTTCACACTTCTTTCTTGATATACATCAAGAAATGACACCTTATTGCCTACTTCCCTTCCCTATCCCTTTTATGTTGAACAACATATTTGTATATTTGCATAGGTAAAAAGAAAAAGCTAAGAGCTTAACAATTGTTTTTAATAGGTATTAGGGGTCCTTATGATAAGGATAAGGACAAAGATTAGTTTTCAGGAATAACAATTAAAAAAGTAGGTATTATGAAAAGATTAGGATTAACATTAGTAGCAGCACTCTGCCTTGCTGCCACCACATTTGCAGCAGAAAATCAACCTACAGTTGCAAAATGGGAAGGTAACATCAATGTGAATAAATTGGGTAAATACCTGAATTTATCTTCTGTACAGGCAGAAGAAGTAGCCAACATTTGTAACTACTTTGACGAGCAGATGGGAAGAGCCACTACGTCAAAAAAGAATAAAGACACCCTGGTTCGTAACGCTGTCTACGGAAATCTGAAGTTGATGAAAAAAACGTTGACGGATGCTCAGTACACGAAGTATACTACAATATTGAATATGACTTTGAAGAACAAGGGCATCGAAGTAAAGTAGGAACTTGATTGATGAATAAAAGGATAAAAGACCGGTGTCGTCGAATGAACTGACACCGGTCTTTTATTTTTATACCAATCACCGACAGCCGCGAAGATGGTTAGCACTGATGTTTTTGGTTTTCCGGAAGACGAAAAAATATTTCTTGAAAAGTAAAGTCTTATGTAGCAATTATATTGTTTAGCACCAGATTTATCATAGAATCAAGTTTTCTGTTTCGACAACGCTATCACAAAAAGAACGAGGAGAAACGTATCCTCTAACTACCAAAGAATTAATAACGGCCATAACTAAAATTATTATATTTATAATAATTATCTTTTAGGTAAAAGATGCAAGTGAAAATATTTGCGCATAAAAACAATATATATTCCACTCAGCAAGCTGAATAATTACTTATACGACTTCTTGTCGCACGAGATACCTAAAGACACAAAAAATCAAACAATTTTCAATAATTTGATTATGAGTGAATTGGAAGGTTTCATAATATCCTCTCATAGCTACGGTGTTGCATTGATACTGTTACACTATTGGTAAGTGATGTACTTCCTAATAAGGCTACACCATTGGAGTAATTCTTTTATTAGCTCAGAAAGAGCGAGAAAAATCCTCAGTTTAATCTAATTAATAATTCCTGTTTGCTGCAGAAGAAATTTCTTCCTAGTAAAGATGGAACTCGAAGAGGTGTAATACAAAAAAATACAAGAAGCATAACAATAAAGAAAAGCCCATTCTCAAACTTATTGATCCGCCTTTCCTGTTGGTAGAGGAGATTCATCTTACCATGAAAAAGACAATAGATAAAAACGGTATATAGAAAGATCGTTTTGCTAAAATCAGAACGAGTATTAGTCCTTTTCTACAACTTTAAATTTTATTTATAGAATATACTATATTTTAAAACAAAATCTAAGTAATAATTGGAATATGAGTTATAAAAATCAATATTCTTTTTGCAATCTGATTTTCTCGTAAATTAGACAATTTGTTAAATTACGCAAAACACATTAGTATATACTTACAATAAAATTTATTTTGACTATATTAGAAAAATGTTCCTTCAATCTTTAAATATAATATGAACAATGGCACAGTTAGAATTTAAACAATTGAACAAAATTAGTTTACATGAGAATGTTACTAATAGAAACATGGATGAAAAATTATTATTAAAGTGCGAAAATAGTATTCGCGCTTACAAAATTGTGAGCTTGCTCAACGAACATAATATTGCGCTACGACAGCATGACGAGAATCAGAATCCTAGGGTTGGTGCATATGGTGCCGTAACTGGTATTGCTATATATGTATTTGCTAAGGATTATGAAAAGGCTTTATCTATAGTTTCCCCTATTCTTAAAGATTTTAATACCACCAGTACATTTTGTCCAAAATGTGGAAGTGAGAATGTAAAACCCATTATTGGTAATCACAAATATATTACTTATTTAATTTTCCTTTGCCTGTTTCTTATACTTACTCCTGGTATTTATATTGCTTTGCCTGAAGATTTTGGACTCAGGTCTTCCTTAATAAATAAAATTGCTTTAATGATGGTTGTGCTAGGTTTTATTTTAATGCCAATTATTAATCATTATAATGTTAATTACAAGTGTAAAAAATGCGGCAATAGATTTAGGCATTATTGACTTTATTGTCCATAATCGATTCTATTGTTTTATTCCAACAGAATCAAGTTAATAAAAAGAGATTGTCTTACATAATAAATGTTTTTTATTATGAGGTTTAAAATTCTGACTTATATATAAAAATCCTACACAGAGAATGCAGATACACAAAATATCAATACATGCCAGGCTTCACTCGCACACTACATCAATGAAAAAAGACTAATTCGGAATATTTAAAACGGAGTATTTAAACCATTATCCATCAGTTCAATATCAGTCTATATCAGCAACATTTGGGAAAAAGTGGGAAAAGACAAACCGCACAAAGCCGTCATCCACAAAAATACGCACAATGAATTATCATAATCCGCCTTACATGAAACGTCCCTATCTTCGTGACGATAACATTTTATCAACTTAAAAAATATACGTATGAAACGGAAAAAAAGACCGGCATCACAAAGTGAAGCCATGATGACACACAATTATCCGGGACTGACAGATACACTAAAAAGATTGGGGATTAACGAAGTGAGCGAAGTAAATGCCATTCTCAGGCTGTCGGACTATGGAAGAAAGGGAACGACGGTGTGGCGGCTGATTGCCAACACTTGCTGGAATAACATAGGGTCAAAAGGAAGGTATCTGATAGCGGCACAGAATAAGGCAAAAAGGAAATAAACGGATAGGGCAAGTCCCCTGTGTATAGTTGACAAAAAAGCAAGTATATCGGCTCTAACCTGCAGAGACCTTTAGTGAGGCTAAGAAGTAAAAATCAGACTTAACAAACTGAAATACAAACTATTCAAAGTTCAAAACATCTGTCAGTAAAAGCTTTGTTTTAACACAGAGTTAAAGCTTGTTCTTTGGATGCAAATAACAAGTGTTTTAAATGCAAAAGGCTTGTTATTTGCACACAAGAATAAAATGAACGAAAATTGACGTTAACATTGTTAAACAGCCGGTTTTCCCCTTACAATTCAGCTCAACAATACTCCCTCTTACACCAAAGTTCGAATACAGGATCAGAAAACACATACAGTTCCCCCTCCTTCTCAATAAAATCACGTTCGGTCAGCATGCGTTTGTTGCGGGTGATGGTTTGTACACTTCCCGAATCTAACCACTCTTTCAGCTGTTTGCGTTCTTCTACCCGGTTGACGAAATTCTCTTTATCGACCAGTGTACCATACTGAAAAGGTGATTTCATAAGCTGTTTCCTTCTTTATCATAGAACTAAAGACACAAATTATACATCAACGTATAATACATCGATGTATAATTTCAAAGATTATTTATTTCAAAAACAGGCATAGAAGCATCATTTAATGGACACCATGGTTGCTCCGAAGCCATATTCCTGAAATGAAGCATCCTGATAGCGGCAATTACTATATTTTCGCTTTAGCTCATCAATCAATGCTTTACGAAGCACTCCGTCACCTTTGCCATGAATGAAAACTATTTTTTGTTCACGTTTGGTTTTGTACTTCTCCATCACTTCACGGAATTTATCCAACTGATAATTCAGTATCTCGGCATTCCCCATGCCACGTGTGTCATCCAGCAACTCGTTGATGTGCAGGTCCACTTCAAGAATATCATTTTTCCCGCCACGTTTTACGATAGGCTGCGACTTGGGTTTATCCACTTCTTTCTTCTGGATCAATACGGATTGCAATTCTTCGGCCGAAACAAATACCTGACGGGTAGGAACATCGTCTTTCACAATGTCATAAACCAGTGCCGGTTGTTCAAAGAAATCGGACTCACGGAAAGTATGAAGTTTATAGAACTTCACCGTATCGATACGCAGCTCCACACAAACCGCAGGTTTCAAAGGCGCTGTCCGTCCATCTTTAAAAGCAATGAACTGAACGGCTACATGCTCCATTTCATTCAGCATATCTTTAGTAAACTCTTCCAGCAAAAGCTTCGTATTGGGTTCCACCAGTCCATGCGAACGGGTTTTCCAAGCCTTTCCTTCGGCACTCTGATACGTATAATACAAATAATAATTGCTGTCATTCACCAGATAGGCCTCGAATGGAGTACTGCTGATAGCTTTCACATCTTCGGGCACATAAGCCAGAAAAACATTTAAAACATCGCCACCCCGCACTTCGGCCGGACGAACTACCGGAATCTCAGGCTTTACCGGTTTGACGGGTTCTTCGGGTTTCTTTGGCGCAGGAGCAGCCTTCCGGGTCATATTATAATCATCCGTATCGATCACCACACACTCGCGTATCTGCATCGGGATATCAAATCCATCAGCATCTTCCACCAATACAATATCTTTTCCCCGGAATCCCTTTACGATTCCTCCGCCCACCTCACTGAGGAAGCGCACTTTATCACCTATTTTCATCGTTCTGTTTACAATTTACCATTTACAATCTACAAATTAAGGCAAATATAACTACTTTTGTCGTCGCAAAGAAAGAAATGATGAAAGAAAACCCGAAACATATCCGTATTAGCGAATACAATTATCCATTGCCGGATGAACGCATCGCTAAATTCCCGTTGCCTATGCGGGACCAGTCTAAGTTACTTATTTACCGTCACGGCGAAGTCAGCGAAGATGTATTCACCTCCTTACCGGAACACTTGCCTGCCGGAAGTCTGATGATATTCAACAATACCAAGGTTATTCAGGCACGACTCCATTTCCGCAAAGAGACAGGAGCCTTAATCGAAGTTTTTTGTCTGGAACCGATTCAACCTAACGACTATGTACTCAATTTCCAGCAAACGGAACATGCGGCGTGGCTTTGCATGATCGGTAACCTGAAAAAATGGAAAGACGGTCCGTTACGTCGTGAAATGACTGTAAAAGGTTTCCCCATCACCCTGACGGCTACTCGTGGCGAGTGTCGTGGAACCAGTCATTGGATAGATTTCAACTGGGATAATCCGGAAGTCACCTTTGCCGATATTCTTGAAGTATTCGGCGAGTTACCCATCCCTCCATATCTCAACCGGGATACGGAAGAAAGTGATAAAGAGACCTATCAGACAGTCTATTCAAAAATAAAAGGCTCGGTGGCCGCTCCTACGGCAGGTTTACATTTCACCCCTCGTGTACTGGATGCCCTGACCGAAAAAGGGATCGACCTCGAGGAACTGACCCTCCATGTTGGCGCCGGTACTTTTAAACCGGTAAAAAGTGAAGAGATAGAGGGACACGAAATGCATACGGAATATATATCCGTATCACGCAGTATTATCAAAAAGCTGATAGACCACGACGCTTGTGCCATTGCCGTAGGAACAACTTCCGTACGTACCCTTGAAAGTCTCTACCACATCGGTGTAACGCTGGCCAACAACCCGGAAGCTACGGAAGAACAATTGCGTGTAAAACAGTGGCAACCTTACGAAACGGAATGTGACGTACGCCCTGTTGTAGCTTTACAGAAAATATTAGGTTATCTCGACCGTCACGGTATGGAAGCATTGCACACCAGTACACAAATTATTATTGCTCCGGGGTACGAATACAAAATAGTCAAAGCAATGGTTACCAATTTTCATCAGCCACAGAGCACCCTGCTATTATTGGTCTCGGCATTTGTCAAAGGGAACTGGCGTACAATTTACGACTATGCACTCAGCCACGATTTCCGCTTCCTGAGCTACGGCGATTCATCCTTATTAATACCTTAAGATATGCAAAGCGATAATAATCAGGAAATGTTTCCCATCGTAGACGAACAGGGAACTATTACAGGAGCTGCTACACGCGGCGAATGCCATAGCGGAAGCAAGCTATTGCATCCGGTTGTCCATCTGCACGTATTCAACTCAAAAGGTGAACTTTACTTGCAGAAACGCCCTGAATGGAAGGATATACAGCCGGGCAAATGGGATACCGCCGTAGGCGGACACATCGATCTGGGAGAGAGTGTAGAAATAGCTTTAAAGAGAGAGGTCGCCGAAGAATTAGGTATCACGGACTTCACACCGGAACTCCTGACAAGTTATGTCTTTGAGTCTTCCCGTGAACGGGAGTTAGTCTTTGTGCATAAAACAGTATATGACGGAGCAATACATCCCAGCGATGAATTAGATGGCGGACGTTTCTGGAGCTATGAAGAAATCAAAACGAATTTAGGAAAAGGTGTCTTCACACCGAACTTTGAAAGTGAAATAGAAAAAGCTGGGATTTTCTCTTCTACTTCCCCCAAAGAGGCTGTGTAGAAACTCTTTTCACTACGGAGTAACACAGAGTAGCACAGAGTCTTTTTATTAATAATCAACAACTTAAAATCGTCTCTGTGTTACTCTGTGTCCTCTGTGGTGAGTTTTGACACATTAAATCACTTCTTTTCTATCCAACTGATAATAGTCTCAGAAAAAGGACTTTCTTTAGGAGCTGCGAAACCAACCCAATTTCCATTCTCATCAATCATAAACTTCTGAAAATTCCACTGTACGGGCGCATCCTGCTTCCCGTTCAGCTTCTTCTCAGTCAGCCACTGATAAAGTGGAGCCATATCTTTACCCTTTACCGAAATCTTAGCCATCATCGGGAAAGTAACATCATAATTTGCCGAACAGAACTTGGCTATCTCTTCGTTCGTACCCGGTTCTTGCCCCATAAAGTTATTGGCAGGAAAAGCTATAATCACAAAATTCCGATCTTTATACTGATCGTACAACTCCTGTAACTCGGCATACTGTGGCGTCAGTCCGCACTTGGAAGCGACATTAACCACCAATACCTTCTTGCCTTTAAGGTCTGCCAGTTTATACTCTTTGCCATCTATGGTCTTCACAGAGAAGTCATAGAACGATTTACTCTGCGCAGCCATCGATAATGAGAGTACCAAGACTGCTACAAAAGAAAAAATTGCTTTCATATTCTATTATTTGGTTCATCAAATAATTAACAAGCAGCCCGGACAGAATGTTTGAAAACGTTCTACTCCTCAGACATCGAATAAGGTTTAGCCTCCTTGGCAAGCCCTCTCTTCTTGTTTGGAGAAGCAGACATTTCAAATTCAAGTATTCCCCCTGCCAAGAGATCGGCATGGGTAATATACATTTTATCATAAACTTTTCCGTTGAGCTTTGCCTGTCGAACATAGCGGTTGCGATCGTTCACTTTCGGCGCTTTTATCTCAAAAGTGTTTCCATTAGGCAGATTCATACGGATGTATGGAAGATAAGGTGCTCCCAACACGTATTGATCGGTACCCGGACAAACGGGATAGAATCCCATTGCCGTAAACAGATACCAGGCAGACATCTGCCCGCAATCGTCATTGCCCCCCAGACCGTCAATATCATTTTTGTACATCCGGTTCATCACCTCACGCACCCAATATTGTGTTTTCCAGGGCTGGGAAGTCCATGCATACAAATAGGGAATATGATGACTGGGTTCGTTGCCATGCACGTACCCTCCTACCAAACTCACCTCGGCGATATCTTCATTCTTTTCATAATATTTCCGGGGAAGTGCCATAGAGAAGAGTGTGTCCAGCCGGTTGACAAATTTCTTTTCACCACCCATCAGCCCGATCAATCCGGTTACATCATGCGGCACATGGAAAGAGAAATTCCATGAGTTTCCTTCAATAAAACCTTCACCGTAGGTCTGCATAGCATCAAACTCTTTCTTAAATTCACCGTTGCTATAGCGAGGGCGGGCAAAACCGACAGAAGCATCAAAAACATTCCGATAATTATCCGCCCTTTTCTTATAAATATCGGCTAACCGTTTATCTCCCGCCAACAAAGCCACCCGGTAAATGGTCCAGTCGTCATAAGCATATTCCAACGTAGTAGATGCAGCCGTTCCACTCTGATCAAAAGGCACATATCCCAATCGTTTATACGCTTCAATGCCTTCATAATAAGACACATTTGCCGTATGATCCATCGCCGGCAAAGCCTCCCGGACGGATATTCCGGCACCTTTGACAATCGCGTCAGCCAAAGCAGATACAGCATGATAACCGCTCATACACCAGCCTTCATTCCCCATCAGACTCCATACCGGCAACATGCCATGCACACTCTGCTGCTGATGCCGAATCATAGACTGCACCATGTCTCTATTCTGCCGGGGTTTAAGCAAATTCAAAAAAGGATGTTCTGCACGGTACGTATCCCATAAGGAGAAAATAGTATAATTGGTAAATCCTTCGGCTGTATGGATATTATGATCGAGCCCGCGATAACTACCGTCTACATCCATATAGACAGACGGATTAATCATCGTATGATACAGTGAAGTATAAAACATGGCAAGCTGGTCAGGGGTTCCTTTGGCCTCAAGCACATCCAATTCACGATTCCATGCCGAATGTGTCTCGGCTGCCAGCCGGCTGAAAGTCTTTCCGCCGGCCTCAGCCTGCAAATTTTTTAAAGCCCCTTCTGTGCTCACTGCCGAAAGAGCGACTTTAATTATCAGTTCCGGATTCTGCCGGGTATCGAAGTTGAAATAAGCCACCAGTTTTCGTCCGGTCATTTCCGGGAAATTCCGGTCGGTATTGAACCGTCGCCAGAATCCTTTATACAAAGCCTTCTCTTTATCTGTATATCCATAGTCTTTGATGGGTTGAGACAAGGATATGGCAAAATAAGTATAGTTGGTGCGGGCCCACCCGTTCGTGATACGATACCCCGTCAGCAATGTATCATTTTCTACGCGTATATTAGCCCACAACGTTTTCCCGTCATAATTATAGATGCCGTGTACCAGGTCAAGAATAATGCGTCCGTCGGCACCGTCCGGAAAAGTATATTTATGTATCCCTACCCGTTGGGTAGCTGTCAACTGTGCTTTTATACCGTAATCTGTAAGCTCCACTTCATAATAGCCCGGACGAGCCACTTCAGTTTCATGGCTGAAACGGGAACGGTATCCTTCGTCTGGGGTGTCCGCCCTTCCGGGATTCAGTTTCAATTCACCTGTAGCAGGCATAATCAAGATATCCCCCAGATCAGAATGTCCCGTACCACTCAAGTGGGTATGACTGAATCCTACTATTGTTTGATCGTGATGCTGGTACCCGGCACAATATTCATATGCATTTTTTTGATAAACTCCATCCACATTGTGAGGAATTGTATCCGTATCAGGGCTCAACTGTACAAGTCCGAACGGAGCGCAGGCCCCGGGAAAGGTGTGCCCCATACCATTGGTTCCGATAATGGGATTGACAAGTGCGCATACATCCGGTACTGCCGGCTGTTGAGCCGTCACTGTCGTAAATGCCGGGATGAATGCCAGCAAGGAAAGTGCTTTTTTCTTCATAATCTTATTATTGTGATGTGTTGTTGATATGCAAAGATAGCCTTTTTCAACAATTCCGTTCCACTTCATTCCCACATTTTGCCATTTCACCTGCCAATCTTTCCACCTCGCAATTTTTCATCAACAACAAAAGTTTCAGCGATCTACCTTTGTACCGATATTCAAACACTTAAGGATTATGTTTAAAGCTATCGTACGTTTTTCTATAAAGAAGAAACTATTCGTAGGACTCACTACCCTCTTTCTTCTTATCGGAGGCATTTATGCGATGATGACCTTGCCAATTGATGCCGTACCGGACATCACCAACAATCAGGTACAAATCGTAACTGTCTCGCCGACACTTGCCCCACAGGAAGTAGAGCAACTGATCACAATGCCCATCGAAATTGCCATGAGCAATATCATGAATGTGGAAGATATCCGTTCGGTAAGTCGCTTCGGACTATCGGTAGTGACAGTTGTATTTAAAGAGAGTGTACCGACCTTGGATGCCCGGCAACTGATTAACGAACAGATACAATCCGTAGCAGGAGAAATTCCATCGGAATTGGGTATGCCGGAAATGATGCCCATCACTACCGGATTGGGAGAAATCTACCAATATATCCTAAAGGTAGAATCCGGTTACGAAAACAAATATGATGCGATGGAACTCCGCACAATTCAGGATTGGATGGTGAAACGCCAATTATCCGGCATACCGGGTATTGTGGAAATTAACAGTTTTGGCGGATACCTGAAACAATATGAAGTAGCCGTTGATCCGGATGCGCTCTTTTCGCTGAATATCACCATCGGTGAGGTGTTCGAAGCTTTAAGCAAAAACAATCAGAACACCGGAGGAAGCTATATTGAGAAGGCTCGAAATGCTTATTATATCCGTTCAGAGGGAATGATCAGCCGCACTAAAGACATCGAGCAGATTGTTGTTGCCAACCGCAACGGCATTCCTGTGCACATTAGTGATGTAGGTACTGTCCGCTTTGGAGCTCCAAAGCGGTTTGGCGCAATGACCAAAGACGGAAATGGTGAATGTGTAGGAGGCATTGCGATGATGTTGAAAGGAGCCAACGCCAACGTTGTGACACAAGAGTTGGAAAAAAGGGTGGAAAAAATACAGAAACTATTACCCGAAGGGGTAAGTATAGAGCCTTATCTGAATCGTTCGGAACTTGTCAACCGAAATATCTCCACCGTCATACACAACCTGATAGAAGGTGCAATTATCGTATTCGTAGTACTTATCATTTTCCTGGGTAACGTACGTGCAGGGCTCATCGTAGCCTCAGTTATCCCACTGGCCATGCTGTTTGCATTTATCCTTATGCGTATTTTCGGTGTGACAGCCAACCTGATGAGCCTCGGTGCCATCGACTTCGGTATTGTGGTAGACGGTTCTATTGTAATAGTAGAAGGTATATTAGCTCACCTCTACGGCAATAAACTAAAAGGCCGCACTTTATCGAAAACAGAAATGGATGAAGAAGTGGAGAAGGGTGCTTCGGGAGTAGTACGTTCGGCTACATTTGCCGTTTTCATCATCCTGATCGTATTCTTCCCCATCCTGACTCTGAACGGAATTGAAGGAAAATATTTCACTCCAATGGCAAAGACACTGGTATTCTGCATTATCGGAGCCCTATTACTCTCTCTGACTTATGTACCGATGATGGCTTCCCTCTTCCTGAAACACACCATTGTGGTAAAACCTACGTTTGCCGACCGTTTCTTTAAAAAACTTAATGTCATATACCAACGTTGCCTATGCTTCTGCCTGCGTTTCAAATGGCAGACAGTCACTATAGCTTTCGCTGCTTTAATAGGTTCTTTCTTACTCTTCGGACGTTTGGGAGCAGAATTTATCCCTACTTTGGACGAAGGCGATTTTGCCATGCAAATGACATTACCGGCCGGAAGTTCACTCTCTGAAAGTATTGAAGTATCCAACCAGGCCGAAAAGGTTTTGATGGATCAATTTCCGGAAATCAAACATGTAGTTGCCAAAATCGGAACTGCCGAGGTTCCTACCGATCCAATGGCTGTGGAAGATGCCGATGTGATGATTGTAATGAAACCCTTCAAGGAATGGACCTCTGCTTCGAGCAGGGCGGAAATGGTAGAAAAGATGAAAGAAGCTCTCCTGCCTTTAGAGAACCGTGCAGAATTCAACTTCTCCCAACCCATTCAGTTGCGTTTTAACGAGCTGATGACCGGAGCTAAGGCTGACATAGCGGTCAAGCTATATGGCGAAGACACTCACGAACTTTATGCAAAAGCGAAAGAGGCTGCAAAGTTTGTCGAACAGATTCCGGGCGCTGCCGATGTCATTGTCGAGCAAACCATGGGATTACCCCAACTGGTAGTAAAATACAACCGGGGGAAAATAGCCCGTTATGGCATTAACATCGAGGAATTAAACACAATGATCCGTACAGCTTATGCCGGCGAAGTAAGCGGAGTAGTATTTGAAAACGAAAGAAGATTCGATTTGGTAGTACGCCTCGATCAAGAGAAAGTGGCAGACCTGAACCTCGATAAACTCTTTATCCGTACTTCAGAAGGAGTACAGATTCCTGTCAGCGAAGTGGCAAGTATTGACCTGGTAAGCGGTCCGCTCCAAATTAACCGGGATGCCACTAAACGCCGCATCGTGATCGGAGTCAATGTGCGCGATGCCGACATTCAACAGGTAGTATCAGAAATCCAACAAACATTGGACAAAAACATCCGGTTGAAACCGGGATATTATTTTGAATACGGGGGGCAGTTTGAAAATCTGCAGAACGCCATCCGTACACTGACTATCGTAATACCGGTAGCCCTGATGTTGATCCTGCTGATTTTATTCTTCGCTTTCAAGAATGTAACCTATACACTGGTGGTATTCTCTACAGTGCCATTATCATTAATAGGTGGTATCCTGGCTCTTTGGCTACGCGGACTCCCGTTCAGTATTTCGGCAGGAGTAGGATTCATCGCATTGTTTGGGGTATCTGTGCTCAATGGAATTCTGATGATTAACCACTTCAACGACTTAAGAAAACAAAATAAATATGCCATGACCACTAATCAGATTATAAAAAAAGGAACACCACACCTGCTACGTCCGGTATTCCTAACCGGGCTGGTAGCTTCATTGGGTTTCGTACCGATGGCCATTGCCACATCCGCCGGAGCTGAAGTACAACGCCCACTGGCAACTGTTGTAATCGGAGGCTTGATTCTATCAACCATATTGACCCTGATTATCCTTCCGGTTTTTTATAAAATAGTAAATGCGACAAGTGCCGGTTGGAAACAACCTAAGAGACGGTTGCATCTGTTCATCCTGCTACCGGCACTTCTGCTGAGTGCCACCGTCACAGCACAAGCGCCACAAACCGTCAGCCTGGAACAAGCAATAAAAATAGCCAGACAGAACCATCCAAGGCTTAAGACAGCCACAACCGCCATCCGGCAGGCACAGGCCACAAGAGGCGAGATTGTAGAAGCCTCCCCTACCACATTCAGTTACTCCTGGGGACAACTGAACGGTGAAAACAAGAAAGATAAAGAAATGGTTCTCGAACAAAACCTGGGTTCACTATTGACACCGTTCTACAAGAATACTCTTGTCAACCGTCAAGTACAAACCGGCACTTACTACCGCCAAATGGTAGAAAAAGAAGTAACGGCAGAAGTAAAACGTGCATGGGCTTATTATCAGTATGCTTCAGCAATATGTTCACTTTATCGCGACCAAGATCGCATGGCTGCTGAATTAAAGCGCATCAGCGAACTGAGATACGAACAAGGAGAAATCACCCTGTTGGAAAAAAACATGATGGCTACATCGGCTGCGGACCTGCACAACCGACTCTTTCAGGCACAGGAAGAAGAAAAAATGGCTCTTACCCGTTTTCAATGGAGTTGCTACGCAGATGCGCCCATCATACCGGAAAACACGAGCATGCAGCTCTTCCCGACAAATATTCAGCCAGGAAGCGTATCCGAAGCCCATCTCGGATTTTTCAACAGCCAGATTTCCGAAACACGGGCAGCACTGAACGTAGAGCGCAGTCGTTTCTTTCCGGAACTCAGCATAGGATATAGCCGCCAAAATATTCTGCCCCTGAAAAACCTGAATGCATGGATGGTGGGGGTATCATTTCCTATCTACTTCTTACCACAAAAGAGCCGGATCAAACAAGCAAAACTTGCCGCTTCTGCCGCACAAATACAAGCAGAAGCCAATATTCGCGAATTGAACAATAAAGTTACTGAACTGAGTGCCACCTTACGCCGTCACGAAGAGAGTCTCCGGTTTTATACCTCGTCTGCACTCAAAGAAGCAGACGAATTAATCAAGGTGGCTAATCTACAATTGCAACACAGCGAAACGAGCATCGCGGAATTTATCCAATCGGTCAGTGCCGCACGTGAAATACGCAAAGGTTATATCGAAACGGTATATCAATATAACATCGCCTCACTGGAGTATGAACTTTATCAATAACCTGTTGAAACATAAATAATATGAAAAGAATATTTTATCCCATTCTCTTGTTGGCTCTTATAGCATGCAAAGAGACAAAACAAACTTCCGAAACAGCAACAACAGCTCCTTCCATCGCTAAGGTACAAACAGATACTACTGCTACGCAAGTGGATGGAATTACATCAGCCACCTCAAAACCCAATCAAGTATCTTTCAACGGAACTATCGTACTATCTCCCCAACGCCAGGCCACCGTAGCCCTTACCATGGGAGGAGTAGTAAGAAACACTTCACTTTTACCGGGACAACAGGTGCAGAAAGGTACCCTGCTGGCAACCCTTGAGAATCCGGACTTCATCATGTTGCAACAGACCTACCTTGACAGTCATGCCCAAACAGAATATTTGCAAGCGGAATATGAACGCCAAAAGTCACTCTCAGCCGAACAGGCCGCTTCGCAAAAAAAGTTTCAACAAAGCAAAGCAGACTACTTATCAATGAAAAGCAAACTGGAAGCTACAGCTGCACAACTTTCCTTATTAGGTATTACCCCTGAAGAATTATTGAAAAGTGGTATACAGCCTCTGTTGCAGGTGAAAGCTCCTATAAGCGGCTATATCAGCGATGTAACCATGAATATAGGCAAATACATTCAACCCGGAGAAGCGCTTTGTGAGGTCATTGACAAATCATCTCCCCTACTCTGCCTGACAACTTATGAAAAAGACCTGGCAGATATGAAGGTAGGCAGCCCCGTCCAATTCCGGGTAAACGGCATGGGCAAAACAGTATTTAAAGCTACCTTGGTCTCAATCGGGCAGAAAGTAGATGAAACGAGTCGTTCACTCGAAGTATACGCCCGGATTGACAGCACCGCTCCACAGTTCCGTCCCGGCATGTATGTAACAGCAAGAATACAGAAATAATCCGGTAGATTATCTTATCTTTGTTCCCATGAAAAGAATCAGAGCTCTATATAACGATAAATACCTTCTGTCCACGGTTATCATTTCAATGGCTGTGGCGGTACTTATCCACTTCCCCGAATCCGTCTCCCTCTTTGACGGGTTTGAGAGCCATACCCTTTTCCCGGGCATGAAATTTGCAGATGTAGCCAACGAGATTATCTTCACTTTCCTCTCACTATTGGCCCTGTTCGCTGTCAACACAAGATTGTTTCATTTCAATCAGACCTCGATGAAAATCACGTGGCAAAAGATTGTTCTCTCTTTTGTACTGACCTGGATATTGAGTAACCTATTGGGACAATGTTTTGTCTATCTGCACAAAACATTCGATATTCCCGCAATCGATGCCATGGTACACCACTACCTGCACCCATTACGCGATTTTATCATGTCATGCCTTGTCACCAGCAGTTGTTACATCATCTACCTGATCCGCCGTCAACAACAAGTAATCATTGAAAATGAACAATTGCAGGCAGAGAACATACGCAACCAGTTCGAAGTATTGAAAAACCAGCTGAATCCACATATGCTATTCAATTCGCTCAACACGCTGCGTTCACTCGTCCGTGAAAATCAGGACCGGGCACAAGATTACATTCAAGAATTGTCACGCGTATTACGCTATACATTGCAAGGCAACGAATCTCAATCTGTCACCTTACGTGAAGAAATGGATTTTGTATCGGCCTACATCTTTCTTTTAAAAATGCGCTTTGAAGATAATCTGCAATTCGAAATTGACATAGAATGTAACCTTGAAGACTATTTTCTACCACCTATGTCGATACAGATGTTAATTGAAAACGCTGTAAAACACAATGAAATCAGTAACCGTCGTCCGCTCACCATCACAATCGTCACCGATCCGGAGGGCAGCCTCTCTGTAAGTAACCCTATCCAACCTAAACTGACAGCAGCCACCGGTACCGGCATCGGACTGGCTAACCTCGACAAACGTTACCATCTCTTGTTCCGGCAGGAAATACAAATCACAGAAGATAGTAACTTTACCGTTCGTATACCCCTCATCCGGAAATACCCATGAAAACAATTATCATTGAAGACGAAAAAGCAGCAATACGGAATCTGACTTCACTCCTCACCGAAGTCTGTCCGCAAATAGAAATGGTGACGGAACTCGACAGCATTGCCGGCACCATCGAATGGTTTGCCAGCCACCCTATGCCTGAATTGATATTTATGGATATCCATCTGGCGGACGGTTCGGCATTTGAGATATTCGAACACATCCACATCACATGTCCCATTATTTTCACGACTGCCTACGACGAATATGCTTTACGGGCCTTCAAAGTCAACAGTATCGATTATCTGCTGAAACCCATCGGACGAAAAGATGTAGAACAGGCACTGGAAAAGTTATCTCTCTTCAGTTCCAACACATCCGGACCCGCTGGCCTGGAAACAGACGAACTGTTGAAACTGATACGTTCATTAAAAAAACAAGAAAGCTATAAAACCCATTTCCTGATTCCAGTGAAAGGGGATAAACTACTCCCGGTTTCGGTCGATATGATCATGTTGTTCTATATCAAAGACTGCCAGGTGAAAGCTGTCCTGACAGATAATACGGAATACTCCTTTCCACAGACTCTTGATGAGTTGACGGAATGTCTGGATCCGGCACTCTTTTTCCGCGCAAACCGACAATACCTGCTTTCACGAGAAGCTATCAAGGATATAGACCTCTGGTTCAACAGCCGCCTCTCCATCAATCTACGTCATCCGGTTGCGGGGGAAAAGATTCTGGTGAGCAAGGCACGTGTAGCCGAGTTTAAAGAGTGGTTCTGTGTTAAATAATTAAGGAATAAAAAACAAATATTAATGCAAGCTTGCAGGATACCCCTGCAAGCCGTATCTTTGTAACCCTAATTCTAAATACTCAAATATGGCTTTCACCAACAACGTAATGATTGTACGCCACAAGTTGCTGGCAAAACTGGTAAATCTCTGGAAAGAGAACAAACTGACTAATGAAATTGACAGACTTCCCATTGAACTGAGCCCACGCCGTTCACGCCCGCTCGGACGCTGCTGCATCCACAAAGAGCGTGCAGTGTACAAATACAAGCTGTTCCCGTTGTTGGGCTTCGACATGACAGATGAAGCAGATGAACTCACTCCGCTTTCAGAGTATGCCCGTCACGCCCTGGAGCGTAAAAACGAACAAAAAGAAAACATACTCTGTGTCATCGACGAGGCGTGTTCATCCTGTGTACAGGTCAATTACGAGATAACCAACCTCTGTCGTGGTTGTGTGGCTCGCAGTTGCTACATGAACTGTCCTAAAGACGCTATCCGCTTCCGGAAAAACGGACAGGCAAAGATCGACCATGACGCCTGTATCAGTTGTGGAAAATGCCATCAAAGTTGCCCGTACCACGCCATCGTATTCATTCCGGTACCTTGCGAAGAAGCCTGCCCTGTGAAAGCCATCAGCAAAGACGAAAACGGTATCGAACACATTGACGAAAACAAATGCATCTACTGTGGCAAATGCCTCAACGCTTGTCCTTTCGGGGCTATCTTCGAAATCTCACAAGCCTTTGATGTGCTCGAAGGTATCCGCCGTGGTGAAAAAATGGTTGCGATTCCCGCTCCTTCCATTCTCGGACAATTCAACACATCGATCGAGGCAGTATACGGTGCACTCCGCCAAATGGGATTTGCCGATGTGGTCGAAGTGGCTCAAGGAGCCATGGATACCGTAAGCCACGAAGCTGCCGAACTGAAAGAAAAGCTGGAAGAGGGACAACCATTCATGACAACCTCTTGCTGCCCATCCTACATCGAACTGGTAAACAAGCATATACCGGGAATGAAGCCTTATGTTTCTTCTACCGGATCACCGATGTATTATGCCGCCCGTATCGCCAAAGAACGCCATCCGGACGCAAAAATCGTATTCATCGGCCCATGCGTAGCCAAACGTAAAGAAGCCCGTCGCGACGAATGTGTAGACTATATACTCACTTTTGAGGAAATGGCTTCCATCTTCGAAGGATTGGATATCCAGCTTGAACAGACACAACCGTTCTCTGTACTCTACACTTCAGTGCGCGAAGCACACGGCTTCGCACAAGCCGGAGGCGTGATGGGAGCGATTCAGGCATATCTGGGCGAAGAGGCAAAGAGATTCTCTGCCATCCAGGTTTCAGACCTGAATAAGAAAAACATAGGTTTACTGCGTGCTGCTGCCAAAACAGGCAAAGCGCAAGGACAATTCATCGAAGTCATGGCTTGCGAAGGCGGATGTATCAGTGGCCCCAGCGCCCATAATGACGCTGTCGGCGGACGCCGGCAGTTGAACCAGGAACTGATAAAACGCCGCGAATCATATGAAGAGACTCATAGATAAATTAAAGGGGGAACACACCCTCACCAACGAAGAGTTTGCACACCTGCTATCGCATTATGATGACGAAACTCTGGCATACATCAACCTGCAGGCACGCGAAGTGGCCAACGCACACTTTGGAAAAGGGGTCTACATACGCGGACTCATTGAAATAAGTAATTACTGCCGGAACAATTGCAAATACTGTGGTATCCGGAAGGATAATTGGCAAGCCGACCGATACCGCCTCAGCAAAGAAATGATTCTGGATTGCTGCGAACACGGCTACAAGCTCGGTTTTCGCTCATTCGTTCTTCAGGGAGGAGAAGATCCGAAACGATCTGATTACGACATGGAGGAGATCATCGCGGAAATCCGCCGGCGCTATCCGGAGTGTGCCATTACATTATCCATCGGCGAGAAACCACCGAAAGCCTACGAACGCTATTTCATGAAAGGAGCCAACCGCTACCTGTTACGTCACGAAACAATCGACAGGGGACATTACTATTGTCTGCACCCTTACGAAATGTCCAACGAGAGGCGTATCAAATGCCTCCACGAGCTGAAACGAATCGGTTATCAGACAGGAACAGGTATCATGGTGGGCAGCCCTCTTCAAACTGTAGAATACTTGATAGAAGATATCCGCTTTATTGAAAGTTTTCATCCGGAAATGATTGGCATCGGCCCCTTCATTCCCCATCAGCGAACTCCATTTTGTGACGAAAAGCCGGGCAGCGTGGAACTGACCCTGTTACTGCTTTCCATCTTCAGGCTGATGCACCCCCAGGCGCTGATCCCTTCGACAACGGCATTGGCAAGCTTGGCACCGGATGGAAGAGTACGTGGCATCCTTGCCGGAGCCAATGTGGTCATGCCCAATCTGTCACCCATTATTGTGAGAAATAAATATGACCTGTACGACCAGAAAGTAGCTTTCGGTGCCGAAGCTGCCGAAGGACTTGCCTTGCTGGAAAAGCAACTGGCAGATGTCGGATACCACATCGACTACAGCAGGGGAGACTATAACGACTAATCAATAAATGATATGTATAAAGTAGATTCACCTGATGCCACCGACTTCATAGACCATCAGGAAATAATTGAAACTCTGGAGTATGCCCGTGCGCACCGAAATGACCGGAAACTGATTCGGGAACTGATAGAGAAAGCCCGCACTTGCAAAGGACTCACCCACCGGGAAGCTGCCATATTGCTGGAATGTGTTGAAGAGGACCTGACTGAAGAAATATTTCGTCTTGCCAAAGAAATCAAACAAAAATTCTACGGCAACCGCATCGTAATGTTTGCTCCGCTTTACCTATCCAATTATTGTGTCAACGGTTGTGTATATTGTCCGTATCATCTCAAAAACAAAACTATCGCCCGCAAAAAACTGACTCAGGAAGAAATACGCCGGGAAGTGATTGCCCTGCAAGATATGGGACACAAACGTCTGGCACTTGAAGCCGGCGAAGACCCGGTGCGTAACTCCATCGACTACATATTGGAATCTATCCGCACCATCTACAGCATTCATCATAAAAACGGAGCTATCCGCCGGGTGAACGTAAATATCGCCGCCACAACAGTGGAAAATTACCGCAAACTGAAGGAGGCGGGTATCGGCACCTATATCCTCTTTCAGGAGACATATCATAAAGAGAACTATGAACAGTTGCACCCCACAGGCCCCAAAAGCAACTATGCCTACCACACCGAAGCCATGGACCGTGCCATGCAAGGGGGAATT
This sequence comes from Bacteroides hominis, assembly GCF_033042785.2. Taxonomy (NCBI): domain Bacteria; kingdom Pseudomonadati; phylum Bacteroidota; class Bacteroidia; order Bacteroidales; family Bacteroidaceae; genus Bacteroides; species Bacteroides hominis. The sequence continues at coordinate 55,417 of NZ_CP178829.1, forward strand.
GACGATGTGGGAATGGGAGTCCTGTTCGGACTGAATACATATCGTTACGATTTTGTAGGCCTGCTGATGCACGCCGAACATCTGGAAGCTGTCTATGGTGTGGGACCACATACCATCAGCGTTCCACGTATCTGTTCGGCAGACGACATCGATGCCGGAGACTTCGAGAATGCTATTTCCGATGAAATCTTCCGGAAAATAGTAGCGGTCATTCGCATCAGCGTCCCCTATACCGGCATGATCATCTCTACACGCGAATCACAAAAAACCCGTGAAAAAGTACTCGATCTGGGCATTTCACAGATAAGCGGAGGCTCACGGACCAGCGTAGGTGGATATGCCGAAACGGAAACTCCGGAGGAAAATTCTGCGCAGTTCGATGTCAGCGATACCCGTACACTGGACGAAGTAGTTAACTGGCTTCTGAAACTCGGATATATTCCCAGCTTCTGTACAGCCTGCTATCGTGCGGGACGCACAGGTGACCGGTTTATGTCACTTGTCAAATCGGGGCAAATAGCCAATTGCTGTTCACCCAATGCGCTGATGACCTTACAGGAGTATCTGGAAGATTATGCTTCGGAAGAAACGAAAGTCCGCGGAGCGGCCATGATAAAACAAGAAATGCAACACATCCCCAATCCCAAAATCCGGGAAAGGGCCTTGGAAAACCTGAAGCAAATAGCAGCGGGAGAAAGGGATTTCAGATTTTGAAAACAACTCCGCTCTCCAACCGCCTGCATATTGCCCTGTTTGGTAAGCGAAACAGTGGCAAGTCGTCATTGATCAATGCACTGACCAATCAAAATGCTGCTTTGGTATCGAATATCGCCGGTACCACTACCGACCCTGTATACCAACCGATGGAGATACACGGCATCGGCCCGTGTGTATTCATCGACACGGCCGGATTCGATGACAACAGTGAACTGGGGTCCCTGCGTATCGAACGGACTGTGCAAGCAGTGGACAAAACCGACATTGCACTGATGGTTTGTTGTGATACGGAGTTATCCGAAGAGAAGCGATGGATAGAACTGCTGAAAGAAAAAGGCATCCCCTATCTACTGATACTGAACAAAGCCGATCTGTCAGAAAACCCGGAAGAAACAGCCAACGAACTGGAACGGCAGACAGGAGAACGTCCTCTGATTGTCAGCGCCAAAGAGAAAACAGGCATGGACTCTATCTGCAGGTCCATCCTCCAAAAACTACCGGAACTCGGCGGACAGCCGGATATTATGGGCGATCTGGTTAACAAAGGCGATGTAGTTCTACTCGTCATGCCACAAGATATTCAAGCTCCCAAAGGACGGCTCATCCTGCCACAGGTACAGACGCTACGCGAATTGCTCGACAAGAAGTGCATCACCCTGAGTTGCACTACCGACCAGTTAGACAGTGCCCTGAATGTTTTGTCAGCCCCTCCTGCACTGATCATCACCGATTCACAAATCTTTAGGACCGTATACGAGAAAAAGCCGCCACAAAGCCGGCTGACCTCCTTTTCGGTATTATTCGCCCGGTACAAGGGAGACATTGACTACTATACCGAAGGAGCGTATATCATAGACCAACTGACGGAAAGCTCCCGTGTCCTGATAGCCGAAGCCTGTACCCATGCTCCCCTGTCCGAAGACATCGGCAGAGTGAAACTTCCGCGAATGTTGCGCAAACGGATCGGAGAGCAACTGCATATCGATATTGTTTCCGGAAATGATTTCCCTAAGGACCTGAATTGTTACGACCTGATTATCCATTGTGGAGCATGTATGTTCAACCGCAAACATGTTCTGAACCGGATAGCCAAAGCTAAAACGCAAGGTGTCCCGATGACTAACTATGGGGTAGTTATCGCATATATCAATGGTATTTTAGAACAGATAGATAAATAGGCTATCCCCAATACCCTAATAGTATTAGCTCAGAAAAAAGGTTATTGCAATGTTACAGATGCAAAGTTACTACAAAAAAGTGAAATGCGGAAAGATATAGTGATAGAATTGAGTTACAAGGGTTTTAGTTAAAGTGGCGATAATTCGTGAAGCCATTACAATCCTTGCCGAAGCCAAATCTTGACGCCGCAACGTTACTTGTTCGTAACCATGTCCGAAAATGCGACAAACGGGTACGAATGGCGAAACAAGACACTATGTTATAGTGAGTTACCCACAACTCACGTAACAAATACGGTTACGGAAAAAAGATTGCGCCGTTCCTCCCCGTTTTGCGTACCGACACCGGACTCTTCACCAACTAATTTTGAAATCCAAAAATTAAGAACGATGAAGAGTACATTTTCAGTAATCTACTACCTCAAGCGTCAGGTAGTGAAAAAGGACGGGACGGTTCCCGTCATGGGACGCATCACGGTGGACGGCAGCCAGACGCAGTTCAGTTGCAAGTTGAGTGTCGATCCGAAGCTGTGGGACACCAAAGGGGGACGTGTCACGGGCAGAAGCGCGGCGGCACTCGAAACGAACCGTATGCTTGACAAGATGCGGGTGCGCATCAACAGACACTATCAGGAAATCATGGAGCGTGACAACTTCGTCACGGCGGAGAAGGTAAAGAACGCCTTTCTCGGACTGGAACACCGCTACCACACGCTGATGCAGGTGTTCCGTCGGCACAACGAGAACTATGAGAAACAGGTGGAAGCAGGCATGAAAGCAAAAGGTACACTGGAAAAGTACCGTGTCGTTTACAAGCACCTGCAAGAGTTCCTCGACATCCGCTACCATGTGAAGGACATCGCCCTAAAAGAGCTTACTCCCGCTTTCATCTCCGACTTCGAGATGTTCCTGCGCACGGACAAGCACTGCTGCACCAATACCGTGTGGCTGTACGTCTGCCCGCTACGGACAATGGTGTTCATAGCCATCAACAACGAGTGGCTGACACGCGACCCGTTCCGCGAGTATGAAATCAAGAAGGAGGAAACGACACGCAGTTTCCTGACCAAAGACGAAATACGCCTGCTGATGGAGGGGAAACTGAAAAACGCCAAACAGGAACTGTACCGCGACCTCTACCTGTTCTGTGCGTTCACCGGATTGTCGTTCGCGGATATGCGCAACCTCACGGAAGAGAATATCCGTACCTATTTCGACGAACACGAGTGGATAAACATCAACCGCAAGAAAACGGGCGTGGTGTCCAACATCCGCCTGCTTGACATCGCCAACCGCATAATCGGCAAATACCGTGGGCTATGCGAGAACGGCAGGATATTCCCCGTTCCGCATTATAACACGTGCCTTGCCGGTATCCGTGCCGTCGCCAAGCGTTGCGGCATCACCAAGCATATCACGTGGCATCAAAGCCGCCACACGGCAGCCACGACAGTTTTCCTTTCCAACGGCGTACCCATCGAAACGGTCAGCTCCATGCTTGGACACAAGAGCATAAAGACGACGCAGATTTACGCGAAGATAACCAAAGAAAAACTCAATCAGGATATGGAAAACCTTGCCGCAAGGTTAAACAACGTCGAGGAATTTGCAGGTTGCACCATCTAAAAAAGAGGAGCCATGAAACGTGACATAATCATCATAGAGGACAAGGCGGTCAGCGTAACCGGTAACGATGTGTGGATGACCGCCACCGAAATAGCCGGACTGTTCCATACGACCGTCCCGGCAGTGAACGCCGTCATCAAAGCCGTCCGCAAGTCTGACGTGCTGAACGACTACAAGGTGTGCCGCTACATGCAGCTTGAAAACGGGCTGTACGCGGACGTGTACGCGCCTGAAATCATTATTCTGATTGCTTTTCGGCTGAACACCTACAACACCTACCTGTTCCGCATGTGGCTGGTAGGAAAGGTTCTCTCACAAGAGAAGCGGCAAACATACGTGATGTTTATACAGAACGGAAAAACTGCGTACTGTTGAAGATATCAAATGAAAATTATACGAAAGAATTTCTATATGGATCCTTATCTAAATAGCCATATCATATCTCAAAAAATATAGAGGTAATAATATGGCTATTATTTAATTCTTTTGATTTGTCGTTATGCAACGAATTCCGTTCATAAAATGTTTTAATATATATTTGTCAAATGAATGGAGATTAGGTATTTTTTGTTCAAGGTATTCAATTCCTATCGTGTTAAATTCCTGTATAACGATTGTAATCTCTTTAGAATCGTCTTCAAGATTTATAAGACCTGCATTTTGTATCTTTTTACTAATCATCCTCGGTAATCCGTATTCTTCAAGTTGAAATACAATTTTAGGTAAAAAGGCATTTGATGCTTTATATACAAAATTGGCGATATTTGAGGAATTAGGATAAAGTTCTTGACGTATAATATTAATTACCGCAATAATAGATGAGAGATTAAAGGATACATATCTTTCAAATGTAAATATATCCTCATATGTAATACCATAATCTTTTACTGTGTTATATAGCTCTTTTATAGTCATTTTCCATCCATTACTACATGCACATGCATAATACCGTAAATGTCCTTTTCGATGATATTCCAAAATTTCTATGATATCTCCTAAAGCATCCCTCCATTCCCATGTATTATTGTTTTGTAAAGCATCGCAATTTGTTGGCCAATTGGAATCAGTTTTCAATTTTTCCGCAATTATCTTTAACATTGATGGTTTACAACTTCTGATTTGTGGTATTCTTTCAATTCTATGCCAAATATCCGTTCCAAGAAGTTCTATCATTTCATCTTGATATCGTTGAATTTTTACATATTGTTCATTATTCAATTTTATACCGGGGTCATTTCCATCAAGTTTTTTTACTACATCATCAGGAAACTCTAATCTCAATTTAGTATTTTCTTGACTTGGTGGCTCTTCAAGCATATAGACACGACCTACAAAATAACGAAACATTCTGCCTGCGCGTCCAATGATGTTGCGAAAGGTAAAATAATCAATCTTATGAGCCCCGTTCTTATTTGACCATAAAACGACACTCTCTGCTTGAGTATTTACTCCTTCAATTATAGACGAGGTCGATACCAAATAATCTAACCCATTCTGTTCTTCAAATAGTTTTATTTGAATTTGACTAAGAGAACGATGTAGCTGACCATTATGAATACCAATACCATGTTTGACTAAATCTTTAAGAATATACTTTTCTCCATAATTGCATTCCAGCCAATCAGAAAAATTAGCAAGCAGTTCAGAGTCTTTATTATATAAATTTCTGTTAAGAATTGTTGTTACTTCTTCAATTCCCTTATATGTGCCGGTATATATCAAAGCTTTACCTATACCTGTATTTATTAATTCAATAAGTTTACGTGTCTTAAAACTCTGTTTATCTTCATTCTTTGGTCTGCTTTTATATAACCGCCATGCATGCGTTACAACGGTCTTAAAATCCATACGCAGAAATGTCATCCCTTCAGTGAATACATTTTCTTCTATTTCATGGATATTTGGGGCAAGATAATATCTTTGTTTAGCTTTCTTTCCGAGTTCTACCATTGAACTGAGTAAAGTGGAGCTTCTTTCAAGATCAAAATTTGTACTTGCCTTATAAAACTCATCAACGATTAGAATATCAATTGAAGGAAGTTTATCTATATAGGCAAAAGCTCTTTCTTGCGGAAATACCAATATGTTTTTCTCCGCAAGTTCTACATCTGTTGTTGTAATTATTTTATATTGATGAGAGAATTTTCGGCAAATTCGTCTTCTTGTTTCATCTGCAAGAGCAACCGTAGGTACTAATATTACAACATTAATTGGTTGTTTAATCGCAATAAATGCATCAATAACAAAACTTTTACCAAAACTTGTAGGAGCACTCACCGCAACGCTTTTCCCTTCTAATAACTTCTTTAATACCTGTGATTGAGCAGTATGTAAGACACAAGGTTTTCTTTCTCCAATATTAACTTTAAAAACTTCACATACAAACCGATCTTCCCAAGATGCAGTATATGTATCAATATACGGTAAAAGCCCCACTTCACGAATAAGATGGTTGACTAATTCCATATATGAATTATTGTTAGTACCATTAATCTCATGAAGTAATGTAATTACTTTGGATCTTGCATTACTTATATCACCAGCATTTAGAACATTACTTATATCTAAACATGTATTATATATATCATTCGTCTGCATCATTTTTGAGATTTTTTGCTTGTGAAATAAACCAGTTTACTATTTTTGTTTTATCAGGAACAGGAAAAAGAATCAAATGAAAGTTTATTTCCGAATACTTATGAACAGAACTAAGCTTGTTGATCTGCTTCTTAAAAAACGAATGAGCACGATCTCTATGAAAAGAAATAATACTATTTTTATACTCATCACTCATTTCAGTAGTACTTGCTGTTATCTGGCATTCATGTAATAAAAGAATAGGTATATGTAGTTTGGGTTTTATTTCGTCAATGGAAGTATTCTCATCGAAACATTCTTTTATCTTTTTAAGTAATGTTTGGTTTTCAATTTGTTTATCAAGTTCATTGAGATTGGTCATTATTCCGCATTCCTTTTTCATAATAGGTTTGCGCAACATTTGTTCAACAGAATTTATTGGTTCGTATAATCGCGCATCCTCAAGAGAATTATAAAATTTAGCTTCTCCTAACCAAAGTTGAAAGCCTCCATTTGGGTCAATTACAATGTGTACAGAATCAGAGCCCTTTGCATTATCATTATCATTCTGTTTATAAAAAATTTTAGGTATTGCAGATAAGGCTTTATAATGGTTCTTCATTATGCCATATAGAATAATTTCCGCTATTTCACTTCCCTTTCCATTCTGCTCTTTGTCAACAAGTCGTAAATGTTTGGCAGCCTCAATAAGCCTACCGTAATCATTATCTATTAATTTCTCTCGTTCTTGTGCAGACAAAGCTGTTTCTGCAATATTACTGAAAACAAATTCTTTGAATTGACGATATCTCCAACTGCCATCTTCAAAGCCATTAGCAACTGATAATAACCTGTCATTATGATCTGGATTTATTTCTTGCTTTTTTGTATTAAAATTAACAAAACAATCATCAACTAATATATCAAAATTCCAAATTTTATTGCTCATACACTTTATTTACATGCTTAAAAATGGTGAAACATCTATATTCCTTTAGATACTATTTTTTTGTATGACAAATAAGTTCATGAACATCAACATCAAGCAAATTTGCAATACGAACAAATGTGTACAAATCAGGTTGAGAATGATTATTACACCATTTAGATACTGTTGCAGGATCTTTCTGTAATTGTTTTGCCAACCATTTGCTCATAACTCCTTTTTCTGATAGTACATTTTTAATGTTGTTTAAAATTGCCATTACAATTAATTTTTAGATTGCGTTAAATGCAAAGTTACAACTTTTTATTAACTATATGAATTTCTAACGATAGAAATTGGTTGGATCAATCAAAAAACTGGTTTTAAGGTCATTAAAACACCCAAGTATATAAAAAGTAAACGGGCAGCACCACAAAATGTCGCCCGTTTCCTTTTTCATGTTGGCCGCCTCACTCCAGCGGCTTGCGGTAGTTCGCTTCCAGCACCTCGCGCAGCCCCGTTTCCGGGTAAAGCACCTTCCCTCCCAAAAGTATGAAGGACAACACGCGGTTGTTGCGGTATTCCTGCAAGGTGCGTCGGCTGACACGGAGCAGTTCCGCCACCTCACCGTCAGTCAGGTAACGTTCCCCGTCCAGCGGAGGGCGGTAACTTTCCAGAAATACAGACAGCCATTTCGAGCCTTTGCGCATATCCTGCATCACAGAGGCTATCGGCTCGTCTTCCATCGTAAAAACATCGTTGGTCTCGTTCATCATAACTTCGGATTCAGTGGGTGAATAAATCAAATCATCTGCCGTGCGAATAGAGCGTGCCGATAAGCGGTATCAACCTCTTAACCTCCTCCGGCTTGTAATAGAACCTGCGGTTTATCTGCGAGTAGCCGATAAGCCGCCTGTCGCGCAGCGTCTGCAACGTGCGCGGGCTTATTCTCAACTGCCCGCAGACCTCCTCGCCCGTGAGCCATCTTTCCATGCGCCCCGTGTCGCTTTTGCGCCTTAGGGCGGCGACCTTCTCCGAGAGTGCGCCGAATGCCGCCACCATCATCTCGAAAGTCTTTTTCTCGATAGATACTATTTCCATATTCATGCAATTATCGGTTTGCCCGCAAAGGTAACGATGCAGCCCTTAACACGTACCGTTTTCCGCTGAAAGGCTGCCTGTTGCACCGTTTGACCGGGTTACGGAGCCATCTTCCGTAAAAATCTTACGTGAGTCACGTAGTGAGTTGTTAAAGCCCCTTTTGTTTATTGCCGAATTTTGTCGCAGAAACATAGAGCAAGCCGAGTGTAGAGCGTCAAACTTGCTTGAACGGTATGCCGAGGCGCAGCCTATGTTCATGAAAATAAACAAAAATAAAGGACTGAATATGAAAGTGATAACGATGGAAAGTTCTGCCTTCCGGTCATTGACGGAACAGATAGCGGAGATTGCGGCACACGTCCGTGCCGCCTCCGGCGACAAGAAAGCGGCATCGCCCGACAGGTTGCTCACCACACGCGAGGCGGCGCACCTGCTTAACGTGAGTACCCGCACCCTCCAGCGTATGCGCAGCGAGCAACGCATCGGTTATGTCGTGCTTCGCGGTAAATGCCGCTACCGGCAGTCGGAAATAGACCGCCTGCTTGAAGCGTGTGCCGTCAACGAGGACGCGGCGACACCGCAGGAATTGAAACGCAACCACACGCTGCGCACTGGCGGCAAACCAAAAGGAAGGAGGACATAGGTCATGGAACTGCTCACACGAAACAACTTCGAGGGCTGGATGCAGAAGCTGATGGAACGGCTCGACCGTCAGGACGAACTGCTGCTGGCGATGAAGGCTGAGGGGAAACAGCCTACTATCACGGAAAGCATCCGCCTTTTCGACAATCAGGATTTGTGCATGCTGCTCCAGATAAGCAAGCGCACACTGCAACGCTACCGCAGTGTCGGCGCATTGCCCTACAAGACACTGGGCAAGAAAACCTATTACAGCGAGGAGGATGTGCTGACATTCCTTTCCAACCATATCAAGGACTTCAAAAAAGAAGATATAGCCTTCTACAAGGCTCGTATCCATAATTTCTTTCATAAATAACCCATTAAAACATTTTTCAAATGGCAAAGAAAAAAGACGAAAAGGACGTGCTGGTAGTCCGTGACGAGAAGACGGGCGAGATCAGCGTGGTAGCCGGGCTGAATGCAGACGACACACCCAAGCGTACCCCTGCGAAAGCTGAGAACGCGCAGAGTTTCCTGCAATTCGACCGACACGGCGACGTGCTGGACAACTTCTTCAAGAACTTCTTCCGGCAGTGCAAGGAACCCAGCCGCTTCGGTTTCTACCGCATCGCGGCAGACCAAGTGGATTCCATGCTTGGCGTGATGAAAGACCTGCTTCAGCATCCGTACCAGAACAAACAAATCCTTGCACCGCACAAAATCGACACCTTCCCTTATCAACAGCAGGTGCAGGAAGAGATGGCGGCACAAAAGACAGAGAAACAAGAACCTCAAAAACAGGAAAACATGGAACAACAGAAAGAACAGCAGGAAAGCCCGCAACAGACGCAGGGCAGACAGGGCTACCAACCCATCAACGAGAGCAAAATCAACTGGCAGGAGCTGGAGGACAGATGGGGCGTGAAGCGTGACGACCTTGAAAAGTCCGGAGACCTTACGAAGATGCTCCACTACGGCAAGTCCGACTTGGTAAAGGTCAAGCCCACCTTCGGCGGCGAATCATTCGAGCTGGACGCCCGCCTCTCCTTCAAGAAGGACGGCGAGGGAAATGTCAGCCTCGTGCCGCACTTCATCCGCAAGGAGCAGAAGTTAGATGAGTACAAGGAACACAAATTCTCCGACGATGACCGGAAGAACCTGCGCGAAACGGGCAACCTCGGCAGGGTCGTGGACATTGTGGACAGGGAAACGGGCGAAATCATCCCCTCCTACATCAGCATCGACCGCAAGACGAATGAAATCACGGACATTCCGGCAAACAAGGTGCGCATCCCGGAGCGCATCGGCAAGACGGAAATCACCAAACAGGAGCAGGACATGCTCCGCGCCGGACTGCCCGTGCGCGACAAGCTCATCGAGCGCAACGACGGCAGGAAGTTCGTCACCACCCTTCAAGTGAACGTGGAGCAGCGCGGCGTGGAGTTCGTGCCGGGAACCGGAAGGTCGCCCCGTACCGCACAGACGCAGGAAGCCAAAGGTGACACCTCGAAAAGTCAGGCGCAAGGCGGGGAAAATGCCGCACAGACCAAGAAGGAGCAACGCCGCAACACGTGGATGAACGAGGACGGCAGCATCCGCCCCATCAGCAAATGGAGCGGCGTGAACTTCACCGACAAGCAGAAAGCCGACTACGTGGCGGGTAAAGCCGTGAAACTGGAGAACGTGACCGACAAGCAGGGCTTCCATGCCACGATGTATATCAAGTTCAACCCGGAGAAGGGCCGCCCGTACCGCTACGAAACGAACCCCGACAACGCCCAGCAGGTCGCCCCGTCCAACGAGAGCCGCACACAGGTGGCGGTGAACAACGAGGGCAAAACCAACGAGGCGACAAAGAACCTGAAAGAGCCTTTGCAGAAAGGTCAGACCGCCCCAAAGGACGACCGCCAGCAACAGCAGCAGGAGAAGCCGAAAAAGAAGAACAACAAAGGCATGAAAATGTAATCCCGTGTCCGCCACTGAATCCAAAATAAAATCCAAAGTATCAACAAAAAAGCAAGAAAACATGAAGACAATCATTGCAGAAAAGCCCTCCGTGGCACGTGAAATCGCCCGCATCGTGGGCGCGACAAAGAGAGAGGAAGGATATTTCGAAGGAGGCGGCTATGCCGTGACATGGGCATTCGGACACCTCGTTCAGCTTGCCATGCCCGACGGCTACGGCGTGCGCGGATTTGTCCGTGACAACCTCCCGATTATTCCCGACACATTCACGCTCGTCCCCCGTCAGGTCAGGACGGAGAAAGGTTACAAGCCCGACAGCGGCGTGGTGTCGCAGATAAAAGTCATCAAAAGACTGTTCGACACAAGCGAACAAATCATCGTGGCGACCGATGCCGGACGCGAGGGAGAGCTTATCTTCCGCTACCTCTACCACTATACGGGTTGCACCACTCCTTTCGTGCGTCTGTGGATCAGCTCGCTCACCGACAAGGCTATCCGTGAGGGACTGCGCAACCTCGAAGACGGCAGCAGGTACGACAACCTATACCTCGCCGCCAAAGCGCGGAGCGAATCCGACTGGCTCGTGGGCATCAACGGCACTCAGGCGTTATCCATAGCCGCCGGACATGGCACGTATTCGGTGGGGCGTGTGCAGACACCCACGCTGGCGATGGTGTGTGAACGCTATTGGGAGAACCGCCGTTTTACGTCCGAAGCATTCTGGCAGCTCCATATCGCAACAGACGGTTGCGACGGCGAGGTCGTGAAACTCTCATCCTCCGAGAAATGGAAGTCGAAAGAACCGGCAACGGAGCTATATAATAAGGTAAAGGCGGCAGGCAGCGCAACGGTAACGAAAGCAGAGCGTAAGGAGAAGACGGAGGAAACTCCCTTGCTGTACGACCTGACCACGCTCCAAAAAGAAGCCAACGCCAAGCACGGCTTCACGGCGGAACAGACGCTTGAAATCGCGCAGAAGCTCTACGAGAAGAAGTTGATAACCTATCCGAGAACGGGAAGCCGCTACATCCCCGAAGACGTGTTCGCTGAAATCCCCAAGCTACTCGCCTTTATCGGCACGCAGCCCGAATGGAAAGACAAGGTGCGGGCAAAAGCCATCCCGACACGCCGTAGCGTGGATGACGGCAAGGTAACAGACCACCATGCCCTGCTCGTCACGGGAGAGAAACCGCTCTTCCTCTCCAAAGAGGACAGCACCATTTATCAGATGATTGCCGGACGAATGATAGAGGCATTCTCCGAAAAATGCGTCAAGGACGTGACTGCTGTCACGGCAGAATGTGCCGGAGTGGAGTTCACCGTGAAAGGCAGTGTCGTGAAGCAAGCCGGATGGCGTGCCGTCTATGGCGAGGAAAAGGAGGAAACTACCATCCCCGGCTGGCAGGATGGCGACACGCTCACGCTGAAAGCCACCTCCATCACCGAAGGAAAGACCAAACCCAAGCCGCTGCATACCGAAGCCACCCTGCTCTCGGCAATGGAAACAGCGGGCAAGGAAATTGAGGACGACGCGCTGCGGCAGGCGATGAAGGACTGCGGCATCGGCACTCCCGCCACACGAGCGTCCATCATCGAAACGCTTTTCAAGCGCGGTTACATGGAACGCTGCAAGAAGTCGCTTGTTCCCACCGAAAAGGGACTCGCCCTCAATTCCGTGGTGAAGACGATGCGCATCGCCGATGTAGCCATGACGGGCGAATGGGAAAAGGAACTGGCACGTATCGAGCGCGGGGAACTGCCCGCCGACACTTTCCGCAAGGAGATAGAGGCGTACACACGGGAAATCACCTCCGAACTGCTCTCGTGCGACAAGCTCTTCGGCAGCCGTGATTCCGGCTGCGCGTGTCCCAAGTGCGGCACGGGCAGGATGCGGTTCTACGGCAAGGTGGTACGTTGCGACAACACGGAGTGCGGACTGCCCGTGTTCCGGCAGAAAGCGGGACGCACCCTGTCCGACGACGAAATCAAAGACCTGCTCACCGACGGGCACACCAAGCCGCTCAAAGGCTTCAAGAGCAAGCAGGGCAAGAACTTCGATGCCATAGTCGCCTTTGACGGGGAATATAACACGACGTTCGTGTTCCCGGAAAAGAAATGCAAGTCTTCCTATCCGAAAAAAAGGAAATAATCACTAACTTTTGATAAGTTAGGCTGCATCTCAACAATAGAAACAAACAAGTTTTTTTCGTATTGTCTTCGATTTGCACTAACTTTGCCACTTGTTCAGAGTAATGAATTGTTCTTCGATACCGGATTACACTCATACTTTGGATTTAGTGGTGGCACTCGGAGGGATACCGAGTGCCTTTTTCTTCCTTTTTCCAATCAATTATCCCGTTAAATATCAATCCACTAAACTCCAAAGTAATGAACAACAAGAAGAAAAACGAGGGTCAGACCGACTTTTCCTATTACGGTCTGTACCTGCTGGACTACCTCCGCACGAACAAGTTTGAACAGGCGACTGACACCGCTTTCATACGGGAACGGGCCGACCGTGCCGCCGAAACGTATGAAAAGGCGCGGCTCGAAGGCTATCCCGCCGATGGCGCGCAAGAGCAGGCGATGGACACGCTGCTGCGCGGGCTGCGCTATTCCCGGTACGCCATTCTCCGTGAAGTCGTGGAGAGCGAGTTTTTCGACGAAGTGCCGGAAGAGAAACAAGAAGCCTTTATTCTGAAACTCATGCCGCTTGTCGGCAACGTGTTCTCCGTCTATGACCTTTCGGACGACAACTTCGCCCTGTCTTCCGATTACGACCTGCTCTACACGGAGCTGACGGGGGCAACCGTCCTTTACATCGGGGAATATGGCGTTTAACCGCAAACAGAAACTGCGGGACAACATCGAGGCGATACGGACGGCATTCATCCTTGACAGGGAAAACAGGACAGCGACAACCGAAGAGCGTGCCATACTTCAAAGGTACTGCGGTTTCGGCGGTCTGAAATGTATCCTCAACCCTGCAAAGGAACTGACGGATGCCGTCCGGTGGGCGAAATCCGACCTCGAACTGTTCGCCCCGACAGTGGAGTTGCACAGGCTTATCCGTGAGAACAGCAAGGACGAAACAGAGTACAAGCGGTTTGTGGATTCGCTGAAAGCGTCCGTGCTGACCGCTTTCTACACCCCCAAAGAGATAACCGACACCATCGCGGACGTGCTGGCAGATTACAGCGTCCGCCCCGCCCGTATGCTCGAACCGTCGGCGGGGGTTGGCGTGTTCGTGGATTCCATGCTGCGGCACAACCCCAATGCGGATGTGATGGCTTTCGAGAAGGATCTGCTCACGGGTACAATCCTGAGGCATCTCTATCCCGGCAAGAAAACGCGCACCTGCGGTTTTGAGAAAATCGAAAGACCGTTCAACAATTATTTCGACTTGGCGGTGTCCAACATTCCGTTCGGAGACATAGCCGTGTTCGACCCTGAGTTTCAGCGGAGCGACTCATTCGGCAGACGCTCCGCCCAGAAAGCCATCCACAACTATTTCTTTCTCAAAGGACTGGATGCCGTGCGTGACGGCGGTATCGTGGCGTTCATCACCTCGCAAGGGGTATTGAACAGCACCAAGACCTCCGTGCGTAACGAGCTGTTCAGTAAGGCTGATCTGGTATCCGCGATACGCCTGCCCAACAACCTGTTCACGGACAACGCGGGGACAGAAGTGGGCAGTGACCTGATTGTCCTGCAAAAGAACCTCAGCAAGAAGGAAATGTCGCAGGACGAGCGGCTGATGACCGTAATACAGACGGACACGAAAACCGACCTGACCGACAACGCCTATTTCATCCACCACCCGGAACGCATCGTGCATACGACGGCGAAACTTGACACCGACCCATACGGGAAGCCCGCTATGGTCTATCTGCACGAGGGCAAGGCAGCAGGCATCGCCGGGGATTTGCACCGTATGCTCGACGAGGATTTCCATTACAGGCTCGCCATGCGTCTGTATTCGGGTTCAATCCGGCAGTCGGGAACGGAAGAAAAAGTTACCGTTCAAAAGGAGGTGGAGCGTACTGCCATAAAGATGGAAACAACATCTTCGATGCAGGCGGTGGAAACTCCGACGGAGAAACCGCAACCCACAGAGGAAAAGCCGGAGATAGAGCCACGTCCGAAATATTCTGACGGTGTGCAGCTATCCTTGCTCGATCTCTGGGGGATGACGGAAGAAGTCAGCCAACAACCGAAAACCGCCAAAAAGAAAAAGGAGGCGAAAAAGGAAAGCTCGGCAAGGCGCGTTCTACCCAAGCCACAGGTGCATGTCACACAAAATGTTACGGCTGTGCCGACGGCTACCACCCCTAAGACTGTAACAGAGAACAAGGAGGCTAAAACGGAGAACACCGCCAAGCCTGCCGACCCGGACGACATCTATGCCACGTTGGACTGGGATACCAATCCTCCCATCAACGGCTTCTACGAGATGATGATGGATTTGACGCCGGAACGCAGGAAGGAACTTCGGGAACTGGCAAGGCAGCATAACGAGAAACAAGCGGCGGCGGAAAAGATGGAAGTGAAAGCCGTGCCGGACACTCCCCGTGAGCAACCACGGCAGGAGGAAACACAGCCGGAAGCAGTCACCGCACCTGCCGTTACAGATACCCCACCGGAAGCGGTGGCGACCTCCCTTTTCCCCGACATCGAAGCGGAGAAGCCGAAGGAAGAAGTCGTGGACCTTTCGCCGCGTGCCTACCACCGCACGCCGGAGATGCACCTGCGCGAAGGGTCGCTGGTGGCTGACAGGGGGCGTCATAACATCGGCTACCTGAAGGACATCACGCCATACGGGGCGACATTCCAGCCGCTCGACCTGAAAGGCTACCAGAAGGAGAAGGCGTTACAGTATGTTTTACTCCGTGACGCCTACGAGCGGCTGTACCGCTATGAATCGAACCTGCATGAAGCAAATGTCCCGTGGCGAGAGCATCTAAACACCTGTTACGATGAGTTTGTCATGCGCTACGGCAACCTCAACGCCAAGCAGAACGTGAAGTTAGTGATGATGGACGCGAGCGGGCGTGACATCCTTTC
Source organism: Bacteroides hominis (assembly GCF_033042785.2). Lineage (NCBI taxonomy): Bacteria > Pseudomonadati > Bacteroidota > Bacteroidia > Bacteroidales > Bacteroidaceae > Bacteroides > Bacteroides hominis. The sequence goes on from NZ_CP178829.1 coordinate 71,191, forward strand.
GCTGGAACGGGCGGAGAACGGGAAGTTTGTCAAGGCGGACATCTTCGAGCGTCCCGTTTCCTTCTCCGTGGAGAGCCATGCCAACGTCGGCTCACCCGAAGAAGCACTGTCCGCGTCGCTCAACAAGTTCGGCACTGTCGATCTCGACTATATGCGGGAGATAACCGACAGTACGGCGGAGGATTTGCTCACAGCCCTGCAAGGGCGCATCTATTACAATCCGCTCGTAACCGGTTACGAGATTAAGGACCGCTTTATTGCCGGAAACGTGATAGAGAAAGCGGAACGCATAGAGGCTTGGATGGGCGAAAACCCCGAAAGTGAACGTATGCCGGAGGTGAAGCAGGCGTTGGAGGCTCTGAAAGATGCCGAACCGCCGCGCATCGCTTTTGAAGACCTTGATTTCAATTTCGGGGAACGCTGGATTCCGACGGGTGTCTATGCCGCCTACATGAGCCGGCTGTTCGACACGGAGGTGAAAATCGCCTACTCTGCAAGCATGGACGAGTTTTCGGTGGCGTGCGGCTACCGCACCATGAAAATCACGGACGAGTTTCTGGTGAAGGGGTATTACCGTAACTATGACGGCATGCACCTTCTGAAACACGCCCTGCACAACACCTGTCCCGACATGATGAAGTCCATCGGCAGGGACGAGCATGGCAACGACATCAAGGTGCGCGACAGCGAGGGAATACAGCTCGCCAACGCCAAGATTGACGAGATACGAAACGGCTTCTCCGAATGGCTCGAAGAGCAGTCGCCACAGTTCAAGGAGCGGCTGACGACGATGTATAACCGCAAGTTCAACTGTTTCGTGCGCCCGAAGTATGACGGCTCGCATCAGACTTTTCCCGACCTCAATCTGAAAGGGCTGGCAAGCCGGGGCATCAGGAGCGTCTATCCCTCGCAGATGGATTGCGTCTGGATGCTGAAACAGAACGGCGGCGGAATTTGTGACCACGAGGTTGGAACCGGCAAGACGCTGATAATGTGCATCGCCGCGCATGAAATGAAGCGTCTGAACTTGGCGCACAAGCCGATGATTATCGGGCTGAAAGCCAATGTTGCGGAGATTGCCGCCACCTATCAAGCGGCATATCCCAACGCGAGGATTCTGTACGCTTCGGAGAAAGACTTTTCGACCGCCAACCGCGTGCGTTTCTTCAACAACATCAAGAACAACGACTACGATTGTGTCATTATGTCGCACGACCAGTTCGGCAAGATACCGCAGTCGCCGGAGTTGCAGCAGCGCATCCTGCAAGCGGAGCTTGACACGGTGGAGGAAAACCTCGAAGTGCTGCGCCAGCAGGGAAAGAACGTATCGCGGGCGATGCTGAAAGGTCTGGAGAAGCGCAAGCATAACCTTGAAGCGAAATTGGAGAAGGTGGAACACGCCATAAAGTCACGCACGGACGACGTGGTGGACTTCAAGCAGATGGGCATCGACCACATTTTCATTGATGAATCGCACCAGTTCAAGAATCTGACTTTCAACACGCGCCACGACCGTGTGGCGGGATTGGGGAACAGCGAGGGAAGCCAGAAGGCACTGAACATGCTCTTTGCTATCCGCACCATACAGGAGCGCACGGGCAAGGACTTGGGGGCGACCTTCCTCTCCGGCACGACTATCAGCAACTCGCTGACTGAGCTGTACCTGCTGTTCAAGTACCTGCGCCCGAAGGAGCTGGAACGGCAGGACATTCGATGTTTTGATGCGTGGTCGGCGATATTTGCCAAGAAGACAACGGATTTTGAGTTCAACGTGACGAACAACGTGGTGCAGAAGGAGCGTTTCCGCTACTTCATCAAAGTGCCGGAGCTTGCCGCCTTCTATAATGAAATCACGGACTACCGCACGGCGGAGGATGTGGGCGTGGACCGTCCCAACAAAAACGAGATACTGCACCACATACCGCCCACGCCGGAGCAGGAGGACTTCATACAGAAGCTGATGCAATTCGCCAAGACGGGCGACGCCACCCTGTTGGGCAGACTGCCGCTTTCGGAAACGGAGGAAAAGGCGAAGATGCTTATCGCCACGGACTATGCCCGGAAGATGGCACTCGACATGCGCATGATAGACCCGCATTACGAAGACCACCCCGACAACAAGGCGAGCCACTGTGCCAAAATAATCGCGGAGTATTATCAAAAATACGACGCGCAGAAAGGCACGCAGTTCGTTTTCTCTGACTTGGGGACTTACCAGCCGGGCGATGGGTGGAACGTCTATTCGGAAATCAAGCGCAAACTGACGGAGGACTACGGCATACCGCCAAGCGAGGTGCGCTTCATTCAGGAGTGCAAGACCGACAAGGCTCGGAAGGCGGTGATAGATGCCATGAACGCCGGGACGGTGCGTGTGCTGTTCGGCTCCACCTCCATGCTCGGAACGGGTGTGAACGCACAGAAACGGTGTGTGGCAATTCATCATCTTGATACGCCGTGGCGACCGTCCGACCTGCAACAGCGTGACGGACGGGGAGTTAGAGCAGGCAACGAGATAGCCAAGCATTTCGCCGGGAACAACGTGGACGTAATAATCTACGCGGTGGAAAAATCACTGGACAGTTACAAGTTCAACCTCCTGCACTGCAAGCAGACTTTCATCAGCCAGCTTAAAAGCGGTGCTATGGAAGCGCGTACCATCGACGAGGGGGCAATGGACGAGAAATCGGGCATGAACTTCTCGGAATATATGGCGTTGCTATCCGGCAACACCGACCTGCTGGACAAGGCGAAACTGGAAAAACGTATCGCCTCGCTCGAAGGGGAACGCAAGTCGTTCAACAAGGGCAAGCGTGATTCGGAGTTCAAGCTGGAATCGAAGACCCGCGAGCTGGGCAACAACACAGCTTTCATAGATGCCATGACGGAGGACTGGAACCGCTTCCTCTCTGTGGTGCAGACCGACAAGGAGGGCAATCACCTTAATATAATAAAGGTGGACGGAGTGGATTCCGCCGATGAGAAAGTCATCGGAAAGCGTTTGCAGGAGATAGCCAAGAATGCCACGACCGGAGGGTTGTACACGCAGGTTGGAGAGTTTTACGGTTTCCCGATAAAGGTGGTCAGCGAAAGGATACTCAAAGAGGGATTGGAGTTTACCGACAACCGCTTCGTGGTCGAGGGGAACTACAAGTACACCTACAACAACGGGCATCTGGCGCTGGCTGACCCGTTGGCCGCCGCCCGCAACTTCCTCAACGCGATTGAGAGAATCCCCTCCATCATCGACCAGTATAAAGCGAAGAATGAGGTCTTGGAACGTGAGATACCGCAGTTGCAGGAGATAGCAGGCAAGGTGTGGAAGAAGGAGGAAGAACTGAAACAGTTGAAGTCCGAACTTGCCGCCCTTGACCGCAAGATACAGCTGGAACTTGCGCCGCCTACACCCGAAATCACCGAAAAGGAGCATGAAGGGCAACAGGTCAAACCGGAAGCGAAAGGTGTGCGAAACGGTATCAGGCAATATCCCGAAGATACATCACCGCAAATACGCAATCCATCGGAAAGTATTATCGCCAATCACACCATAACTGGGCATCCGGGGCTGTATGCCAAGGAGGAAACCCGGTCCAAAGGATTGAAAATATAACCTTAGGAATTTTATCTGAAGTATTAATAAGGGCTATCCCAAAAGGTCTAAAAGTAAATTTTATCCTTTCTGCAAGTATCTGTAGGATGGCAACTGCATTTTTTTTCTTTTTGGGCAGCCCTTATTAAAATTTATTCTTATTTTAGGTTATATACATTCATGTCCATTTATGTAAAAAATCCTGCTGACCTTGTTTATGTCTTGTCAGTCACCATTTGCAAAACCATATTTGACCCTCAAAGAGGCTGAATTTGATAAGCAACTTGCTACATACTCATAATAAGGAGCTAAATAGAACACGAATGGGAAATACTCAAATGCCAAACTAAAGAAGATATTGGCCAAAATAAACGTTATACCGAGAGAGAAACTTGATTTTTTTCAACTTCCTAAAACGTTGTTGTTCAAACATTTCTACTTATTTGTACTTACCAGTTGAACCTACGCTTCCCTAATAAAATGTCTATGGTAAAAAGTTAAAAAATCCTCCCACTTTTGTTAGATATATTTTTTTGTGTAATTTTGTAATCGTTATGCGGCAGTAATAATATACATATTAATACGAGTTAGTAATCCTGTAGTTCTCACATGCTACGAGGAGGTATTAAAAGGTGCGTTTCGACAATGCATCTATTGTAGTATATTATTGCTTAATCCAAATGAATATTATAAATTTAGGAATTCTTGCTCACATTGATGCAGGAAAAACTTCCGTAACCGAGAATCTGCTGTTTGCCAGTGGAGCAACGGAAAAGTGCGGCCGTGTGGATAATGGTGACACCATAACAGACTCTATGGATATAGAGAAACGTAGAGGAATTACTGTTCGGGCTTCTACGACATCTATTATCTGGAATGGAGTGAAATGCAATATCATTGACACTCCGGGACACATGGATTTTATTGCGGAAGTGGAGCGGACATTCAAAATGCTTGATGGAGCAGTCCTCATCTTATCCGCAAAGGAAGGCATACAAGCGCAAACAAAGTTGCTGTTCAATACTTTACAAAAACTGCAAATCCCGACAATTATATTTATCAATAAAATTGACCGTGACGGTGTGAATTTAGAGCGTTTGTATCTGGATATAAAAACAAATCTGTCTCAAGATGTCCTGTTTATGCAAACTGTTGTCGATGGATTGGTTTATCCGATTTGCTCCCAAACATATATAAAGGAAGAATACAAAGAATTTGTATGCAACCATGACGACAATATATTAGAACGATATTTGGCGGATAGCGAAATTTCACCGGCTGATTATTGGAATACGATAATCGATCTTGTGGCAAAAGCCAAAGTCTATCCGGTACTACATGGATCAGCAATGTTCAATATCGGTATCAATGAGTTGTTGGACGCCATCTCTTCTTTTATACTTCCTCCAGAATCAGTCTCAAACAGACTTTCAGCTTATCTCTATAAGATAGAGCATGACCCCAAAGGACATAAAAGAAGTTTTCTAAAAATAATTGACGGAAGTCTGAGACTTCGAGACATTGTAAGAATCAACGATTCGGAAAAATTCATCAAGATTAAAAATCTAAAGACTATTTATCAGGGCAGAGAGATAAATGTTGATGAAGTGGGGGCCAATGATATCGCGATTGTAGAAGATATGGAAGATTTTCGAATCGGAGATTATTTAGGTACTAAACCTTGTTTGATTCAAGGGTTATCTCATCAGCATCCCGCTCTCAAATCCTCCGTCCGGCCAGACAGGTCCGAAGAGAGAAGCAAGGTGATATCCGCTCTGAATACATTGTGGATTGAAGACCCGTCTTTGTCCTTTTCCATAAACTCATATAGTGATGAATTGGAAATCTCGTTATATGGTTTGACACAAAAGGAAATCATACAGACATTGCTGGAAGAACGATTTTCCGTAAAGGTCCATTTTGATGAGATCAAGACTATCTACAAAGAACGACCTGTAAAAAAGGTCAATAAGATTATTCAGATCGAAGTGCCACCCAACCCTTACTGGGCCACAATAGGGCTGACGCTTGAACCCTTGCCGTTAGGGACAGGGTTGCAAATCGAAAGTGACATCTCCTATGGTTATCTGAACCATTCTTTTCAAAATGCCGTTTTTGAAGGGATTCGTATGTCTTGCCAATCTGGTTTACATGGATGGGAAGTGACTGATCTGAAAGTAACTTTTACTCAAGCCGAGTATTATAGCCCGGTAAGTACACCTGCTGATTTCAGACAGCTGACCCCTTATGTCTTCAGGCTGGCCTTGCAACAGTCAGGTGTGGACATTCTCGAACCGATGCTCTATTTTGAGTTGCAGATACCCCAAGCGGCAAGTTCCAAAGCTATTACAGATTTGCAAAAAATGATGTCTGAGATTGAAGACATCAGTTGCAATAATGAGTGGTGTCATATTAAAGGGAAAGTTCCATTAAATACAAGTAAAGACTACGCCTCAGAAGTAAGTTCATACACTAAGGGCTTAGGCGTTTTTATGGTCAAGCCATGCGGGTATCAAATAACAAAAGGCGATTATTCTGATAATATCCGCATGAACGAAAAAGATAAACTTTTATTCATGTTCCAAAAATCAATGTCATCAAAATAATGGAGCGGTCAGGAAATTTCTATAAGGCAATACAGTTGGGATATATACTTATCTCCATTCTTATCGGATGTATGGCATATAATAGCCTCTATGAATGGCAGGAGATAGAAGCATTAGAACTTGGCAATAAAAAAATAGACGAGCTCCGAAAAGAAATAAACAATATCAATATTCAAATGATAAAATTTTCTCTATTGGGTGAAACAATACTGGAATGGAACGATAAAGATATCGAGCATTACCATGCACGGCGTATGGCAATGGACAGTATGCTCTGCCGTTTCAAGGCCACCTATCCAGCAGAGCGCATCGATAGTGTGCGCAGTCTTTTAGAGGATAAGGAACGACAGATGTTCCAGATAGTCCGGTTAATGGATGAACAACAATCTATTAACAAGAAGATAGCCAATCAAATTCCGGTTATTGTGCAGAAAAGTGTGCAGGAACAGTCCAAAAAGCCAAAACGAAAAGGTTTCTTGGGCATCTTTGGCAAAAAAGAGGGAACGAAGCCAACGACAACAACGACTACGCTCCGTTCATCCAATAGAAACATGGTCAACGAACAGAAAGCGCAGAGCCGTCGATTGTCAGAACAAGCCGATAGTCTTGCTGCCCGTAATGCAGAACTTAACAGACAACTGCAAGGATTGATTTGCCAAATCGAAAAGAAGGTACAATCTGATTTACAAAATAGAGAAAGCGAGATAACAGCGATGCGTAAAAAATCATTTATGCAGATAGGCGGCTTGATGGGATTTGTTCTTTTGCTGTTGGTCATTTCCTATATCATCATACACCGTGATGCAAAGAACATTAAACGATACAAACGCAAGACAACGGATTTGATCGAGCAATTGGAACAGTCCGTGCAACAAAATGAGGTACTCATAACCTCCCGAAAGAAAGCGGTACATACTATTACCCATGAGTTGCGTACACCACTGACGGCAATAACTGGCTATACCGAACTTTTGCGGAAAGAATGCAATAGCGGTAATAATGGGCAATATATCCGAAATATACTGCAATCCTCCGACCGTATGCGGGATATGCTCAACACTTTGCTTGACTTCTTCCGCCTGGACAACGGCAAGGAACAGCCCCGTCTGTCACCCTGCCGGATTTCTGCAATCACGCACACACTTGAAACGGAGTTCATTCCTGTTGCAGTGAACAAAGGGTTGTCCTTGTCCGTGAAGACTGGACACGATGCCATTGTATTGACCGACAAAGAGCGAATAATACAAATCGGGAATAACCTGCTGTCAAACGCAGTCAAGTTCACAGAAGAAGGCGGTGTTTCTTTGATTACTGAATATGATAATGGAGTTCTGACACTGGTCGTTGAAGATACAGGTACAGGCATGACAGAAGAGGAACAGAAACAAGCGTTCGGTGCGTTTGAACGTCTATCAAATGCCGCCGCAAAGGAGGGTTTCGGGCTTGGGCTTGCCATAATGCGTAATATTGTGTCGATGCTTGGCGGAACAATCCGTTTGGACAGCAAGAAAGGGAAAGGCAGTCGTTTCACAGTTGAAATTTCTATGCAGGAAGCTGAAGAACAGCTTGGATATACAAGCAATACACCTGTTTATCATAACAATAAATTCCATGATGTTGTCGCCATTGACAATGATGAGGTATTACTTCTGATGCTGAAAGAGATGTACTCCTAAGAAGGAATACACTGCGACACTTGCACCGATGCTGCGGAACTGATGGAAATGATACGCCAGAAAGAATACAGCCTGTTGCTGACAGACTTGAATATGCCCGGTATAAACGGTTTCGAATTACTGGAACTGTTGCGTTCGTCCAACGTGGGCAATTCACCAACAATCCCGGTGGTTGTGGCAACCGCTTCGGGCAGTTGTAACAAAGGGGAACTATTGGCAAAAGGCTTTGCCGGATGCCTGTTCAAGCCGTTCTCCATATCGGAGTTGATGGAGGTTTCCGACAGGTGTGCCATAAAAGAAACACCGGACGGGAAACCGGATTTTTCAGCTTTGCTGTCTTACGGCAATGAAGCCGTTATGCTGGAAAAGTTGATGACGGAAACTGAAAAAGAGATGCAGACAATACGGGAAGCGGCAACAGAAAAAGACCTGCAAAAGCTGGATTCCCTGACACACCACCTGCGCAGCTCGTGGGAGGTGCTACGTGCCGACCAACCGCTAAATGTACTTTACAGATTGCTTCATGGCGATGTACTCCCGGATGGTGAAGCGTTAAGCCATGCCGTGACTGCCGTGCTGGATAAGGGAGCGGAAATAATCCGGTTGGCAGAAGAGGAAAGGAGAAAATACGAAGATGGATAAGACAACAATAATTGTGGTAGAAGACAATATCGTGTACTGCGAGTTTGTCTGCAACATGCTGGCGCGGGAGGGCTACCGCACCGTGAAGGCTTACCACCTCTCAACCGCGAAGAAACATCTACAACAGGCGACAGATAATGACATCGTGGTTGCCGACCTGCGCCTGCCTGACGGTAACGGCATTGACCTTTTGCGCTGGATGCGAAAGGAGGGAAAGATGCAGCCCTTCATCATTATGACCGACTACGCCGAAGTTAATACCGCCGTGGAAAGCATGAAACTCGGCTCGATAGACTATATTCCCAAACAGCTTGTGGAGGATAAACTTGTCCCCCTGATCCGTTCCATACTGAAAGAACGTCAGGCAGGACAACGCCGTATGCCTGTGTTCGCCCGTGACGGTTCCGCATTTCAGAAAATCATGCACCGTATAAGGCTGGTAGCCGCTACCGATATGAGCGTGATGATATTCGGAGAGAACGGCACGGGTAAGGAACATATTGCCCACCACCTGCACGACAAGAGCAAGCGGGCAGTCAAGCCATTCGTGGCGGTGGACTGCGGTTCACTCACCAAAGAGCTTGCGCCCTCGGCCTTCTTCGGACACGTCAAGGGAGCGTTTACAGGAGCAGATTGTGCCAAGAAAGGATATTTCCATGAGGCGGAAGGCGGCACGCTGTTTCTGGACGAGGTAGGAAACCTCGCGTTGGAAACCCAACAGATGTTGCTCCGCGCCATACAGGAGAGGCGGTATCGCCCGGTCGGAGACAAGGCAGACAGGAGTTTCAATGTCCGCATCATCGCCGCCACCAACGAGGATCTGGAAGCGGCAGTGAGTGAAAAGCGTTTTCGGCAGGATCTTCTGTACCGCCTGCACGACTTCGGGATAACCGTTCCTCCGTTGCGTGACTGTCAGGAAGACATCATGCCGCTGGCAGAGTTCTTCCGTGATATGGCAAACAGAGAGCTGGAGTGTAGCGTGAGCGGGTTCAGTTCCGAAGCACGTAAAGCGTTGCTGACACACGCATGGCCGGGCAACGTGCGGGAACTTCGGCAGAAAGTTATGGGTGCTGTATTGCAGGCGCAGGAAGGTGTTGTCATGAAAGAGCATCTGGAACTTGCCGTGACGAAACCGACCTCTACTGTCAACTTCGCCCTGCGCAATGACGCGGAGGATAAGGAGCGGATATTGCGTGCGTTGAAACAGGCAAACGGCAACCGGAGTGTCGCCGCCGAACTGCTCGGAATAGGCAGGACAACACTATACAGCAAACTTGAAGAGTATGGACTTAAATATAAATTCAAGCAATCATAGCCTGTAATTCACTGAATTTGGCTATCTTTGCATAACATTTGAGAAAAACGGCGATTGGCAGGAGCTTTTCGCCGCCAACATATAGGATAAGACCGCAAGGCGTTTCAAGCGAAAATCTGGTAAATTGGAACTACGGAGACGATTGCGTGATGCTTATGCTATGCTTACGCATAGCGTGCATTCACGTACTCTCCGTAAAGGCTTTACCAGAGCCATCGCTTGAAGGTAGTGTGAATTGCACGCTACTTTTTTGCCCTTGCCTAATGAAAGGTAACGATTATGGGTAAAGTTCAGATTCTCGCCGTACTGACGATGGACGGATGTCTTTCTTCAGAGTTATATTATAAAGCACATCAGGATTTGTGCCTTGACCGTTGCGGTCTTGATGAAATCAGGAAGAACGCCCTTTACCGCGTGACACCAGACTATTCCATTTCAATGCTGCACGAATGGAGAAAAGACGGCACAAACATCCGTTACCTCGCGGAAGCCACACCGGACACGGCAGACTATATAAACGGACTACTGCGTATGCACGCTGTGGATGAAATCATACTATACACCGTTCCTTTCATATCCGGAAGCGGACGACATTTTTTTAAGTCGGCTCTGCCAGAGCAACACTGGACGCTTTCCTCTTTGAAAAGTTTTCCCAACGGTGTATGCCGCATTATCTACATCCTTGATAAAAAAGCAAGATAGCCAAAATGTGCGGCAAGCATACATTTTTATTTTCAAGAATAGAATAAATGTTCTGATTACAAACAATTTAAGTCGGAGATAATTTGTCCCTGTGAAAAAATATTGAATTTTATACCACTGAAATACAACACTTTGTAAAATTGAGCGTTGGATTTTTTGTTTTCTGCCGCGTTTTTTGCCAATTATATTCATGTGCGCATACCGAAAACAGAGTGTAAAATTTCAAAATTGACAGGACATGAATTATTTTTTATTGGCGGAAACCGAGTTCTTCCGCCGGATAAACGAAGCCGGAGACTGCAATATGGAAAAAGCATACACGGCTTTCGCCACCCAAGTAATAGAACTGTGCAACGGCGGCATGGACATGAACCTTACCGTCATCGCGCTTGCCTACATCGAAATCGAGTTGCAGCACCATCCGGTGCGTAATCTGTCAGAAGAAAGAAGAGAGATTGCCGCCTACGTCAGCAAGGCTCTGTCTTTCGTAAGAAAGATGCAGAAATTCCTTGCCACGCCCCAAGTGCCACCACTAATATCCGCCAACAACGCAACAGAAACCACCGCCAGCCTTCTTTGGACGGGCAACGCCATCGACCTCGTGGAACTTATCTACGGCATAGACGAGATGGGCTGTATCAACAACGGCAATATGCCGCTAAAACAGCTCGCCCCGATTCTCTACAAGATATTCGGTATTGAGTCGAAGGATTGCTACCGCTTCTATACCGACATCAAACGTCGGAAAAACGAAAGCCGTACCTATTTCCTCGACAAGATGCAGGAGAAACTGAACGAGAGAATGCTGCGCGATGAAGAGCTGGAACGTATGAGAAGATAAAATCAGGTATAAGCGGGAGAATGGTATCATGCTGTTCTCCCGTTTGAGTAAAATCTATACGAAAAAGGGCGTTTTCGGCGCGCTATTGCCCCGAATTTCAGCGAAAAACGCTATCTTTGTACAATTGTTACGAATTGAATATGAACATAGACAACCTCGATATAGTAAAACAACTGATAGCCGAAAAGGAAAACGGGCAGGTGGAGTTCAAGGAAACCACCGGGCAGTTGGAGCGCGGCATGGAAACGCTCTGCGCTTTCCTTAACAGCGAAGGTGGCACGGTGTTGTTCGGTGTGACCGACAAAGGAAAGATCATCGGGCAGGAAGTGAGCGACAAGACGAAGCGTGATATTGCGGAAGCCATCCGGCGTTTTGAACCATTTGCCACACTCGAAGTTTCGTATATCAGTATCCAAAATACAGACAAGAGTGTGATAGCCTTGTCTGCGGACAGCCAACGTTATATGCGTCCGTTCTCCTATAAGGGACGGGCTTATCTTCGATTGGAGAGCGTGACATCCTCCATGCCGCAAGACGTATATAACCAACTGCTTATGCAGCGAGGTGGGAAATACGCTTGGGAGGCGATGACGAATCCCGACATCAAAGTTACTGACCTTGATGAACATGCCATTATGGGAGCGGTACGTGGAGGCATCCGGTGCGGTCGCCTACCCGAAGCCACCATAAGGGAGGATTTGCCGACCATACTCGAAAAATTCAACCTGTTACATGACGGAAAACTGAATAATGCTTCCGCAGTCTTGTTCGGTCGTGATTTTTACTTCTATCCCCAGTGCCTGCTTCGGTTGGCGCGTTTCAAAGGAACTACAAAAGACGAGTTTATAGACAATCAGCGTACCACTGGCAATATCTACACACTGCTGGACACTGCAATGTCGTTCTTTTTCAAGCATCTTTCCCTTTCGGGCAAAGTTGAAGGCTTGTATCGGGAGGAAGAGCTTGAGATTCCTTACAAGGCATTGAGGGAATGCTGCACAAATGCCCTTTGCCACCGCTCATACCACCGTCCCGGCAGTTCGGTAGGAATTGCCATCTATGATGACCGTGTGGAGATTGAGAACAGTGGAACTTTTCCGCCGGATATAACAATGGAAAAGTTATTGAGCGGGCATAATTCAGAACCTCAAAACCTGATTATTGCGAATGTTCTGTATAAAAGCGAGGTTCTGGAAAGCTGGGGACGAGGCATCGGGCTTATGATAAGCGAATGCCGGCGTGTCGGCATTCCCGATCCGGAGTTTCATACAGATGGAAATAGTGTATGGGTTATTTTCCGCTATACCCGAAAAACTGTGGGGCACGACCCGACAATTACCCGACAGTTACCCCACAGTCACCCCACAGTTACCCCACAGGTGGAAAAGGTGTTGTCTGCAATCGGCACACAGACACTTTCAACCAAAGAGATTATGTGTGTGATAGGATTAAAGGACAAAAGTAATTTTTTAGAACTATATCTGTATCCAGCCATAAGGCAGAATTTGGTAGAGCCTATTTACCCGGAAAATCCGAAACATCCCCGGCAGAAATATCGTCTTACCGATAAAGGAAAAGAACTGTTGATATAATAACGGGGTATGGTGGCGAAAAAGAAGAAACAACAGGGGCATTACTGTCGGATTTGTAGCGAGTACAAAGCCAACGAGCAATTCAGCGGCAAAGGACACTCGCGGCATATCTGCAAGGAATGCCGGTCGCTTCCCGATGATGTGAAGGCGGACATGGTGCGCTGTAACGAGGTGGAACGAGCCGTTTTCAAATGCCCGATGAGCCGTCAGGACTGGGAACTGCTGGAAAAATATGCCAAGAAGTACAAGGACAAGGAATCCGGGCAGTTCGCGCAGGATATGTTGGACATGAAACGGGGCAATCAGACACCGGACGAGGATATGGAAGAGGATGATGTTTTAATAGAAGGCATCTATGAAGAGGAAACCATACCATTTGCCGAACTGGAGGATGACATCCGTTATCAGTTGGAAGAATTGTTGGCGGACAACATCAACGAGTTCATGATACACAAGAATTACATTCCCGAAGGCAAGGAACTGAAAGACATCAACGAATGGGTCATGAAAGAAACCCGTGACACCTTTTTTATAAAGGTTATTCCCGATGCCGCTTATGACAGTCTGGTGGAAGAAACGATCAACAGGCTTGTGAAGGAATGGAAAGAGGACGGATTTGAGATAAAGACCTATTCCGCATCGCTGGTCGTCATGGAAACGGAACGGCTGCTTATCCGCAGGATAACCCGTAAGGATATGGACGCACTCCTTGCCATAATGGGAAAGCCGGAAGTCATGTACGCTTGGGAACACGGCTTTACCAAAAAGGACGTGCGCAAATGGATAAACAGGCAACTCATCCGATACCGCAAGGACGGGTTCGGATATTTTGCCGTCATACTGAAAGAAAGCGGCGCATTGATAGGACAAGCCGGTCTGATGAATAGTACCCTAAACGGGAACGAGACTGTCGAGCTTGGCTATATACTCGATAACACATACTGGCATAACGGTTACGGTACGGAAGCCGCCCGCGCGTGTTTGGAATACGCCTTTGGAGAGCTGGAACTGAAAACTGTCTGTTGCAGTATCCGACCGGAAAACGTGGCATCCATCCGTGTGGTTGAAAGGCTGGGAATGACCTTGTGCGACAACCATACAATAATATACAACGAAAAAGAAATGCCGCATCAGATATATGTGGCAACCAATAGTAAATCCTATATCTTATAAGCGAAATCACTCAACAATGAAAACAAATAATATTAATTTATTTTGCGATATAGTTACTCAAAGGTCAGGAGAACATTCTTGCGCTATAAATATTTTGTTGCAACAACAATTATATGGGCAGGTAATATCTATTCTGCGTCAAGAATTAGATTCTATGGTAAGAGTTATGTTTTTGTTGTCAATTAGCGACTTAAACCTTAGAGAGCATTTTATAAACCAAACTTTGGAGGGAATAAAATGGTCTTATCCCAATACAAAGAAAGTCGTGACCGATAAACAAATGGTGGATTTAGCTGATAAATTTTATGGCTGGCCTTTTTTTGTTTATAAATTAGGATGCGCTTTTATTCATCTTTCAGCAATGGTATATTATAAAAACAGTAATCCATTTTTGCTTTTATCTGTTTCAGAAAGAAATGACATCACAAGGTTTTTACATCAATATCATAGTTTCCCGTTAGAGTTGGAATTGAATTTGGAAAATATCATCCCATATCTTGATAAAGTATTTAATAAAGTTTCAAGTAACTTAGCATGTTACATTGAAGATTTACGTCAAAATAAACTTTTGGAGGAATATTAAAATAAGGGAGGATTTTAGCTATCCTCCCTTATTTTAATAGGTTACTTCTGCTGCAACAGATGCTTCAGGTTGTCATCGCCCGCGATGCGCTCCAATTCCTCCTGAACAATCTGCTTCACCTCCTCCTTGATGCGCCGGTAATTTGCCTGCACCGTTTCCTTCATGCGGTCGTTGCCGTCTGCGTCAGTGAAATCGGTAATAACGGGGATTTTCTTGTAGGCACTTTCCTCCCGTTTTACCTTATCGGCATCCACCACAATCTCGCAGTGGAAAATCTTCTGTTCGATACGCTCGTTGAAGTTGTCGGACACCGAACCGACAAACATTCCCTGCGTCAAACCGGAAATCTTGCTGGGCGGGATAAGCGCGTCCATCTGCGTGTTAATGGAGGTGGAAACATCCTGCCGGTTGATGGAGATAGACTGCCGTTTCTGCAACACCTTACCGAATCGTTCCGATAGTGTCTTTGCCGTTTCACCTACCACCTGCCCGGAGAAAATGTTACCGACCGTATTCATCACCACTTTCGCCTCCTTATCACCGTAGTCGCGCACCAGCTGGCTGAAATCCTGAAATCCCAGACACACGGCAACCTTGTTGCTTCGGGCGGTAGCTATAAGATTGTCCAACCCTTTGAAATATATCGTCGGCAGCTCGTCTATGATGACCGACGACTTCAGCATCCCCTTCTTATTGATGAGCTTCACGATGCGGGAGTTATACAATCCGAGAGCCGCCCCGTAGATATTCTGACGGTCGGGATTGTTGCCCACGCATAGGATTTTCGGCTCTTCGGGATTGTTGATGTCCAGCGTAAACTCGCTGTCCGACATCACCCAATAGAGCTGCGGTGAAATCATCCTCGAAAGCGGAATTTTTGCCGACGCTATCTGCCCCATGAGCTGCTCCGCAGCCCCTCCGAGCCACGCATCCATGAACGGGGAAAGGTAGTTCTCCAGTTCGGGATAGGAAGTCAGTATCGGAAAAATATCCTCGTAGCGGCGGTTCAAAAATTCGATGGCATGGGGAAACGTGCAATATTTCCCGTTCTGATAGATTTTAAGATACCATATAATACTGGCGAACAAAATGATAGGTGATTCCACAAAGAAGTCACCCTGCTTTTGCACATCGGGTAAGTCAAGGGCATTGCTGCCCCCTTCTCCCCTAAGAACCGTACGTGAGAGTTTCCCCTCATACGGCTCAAGCAACTCAATATTTCTATTTGTTGTTAGAAATCGGCTCATACTTTCAACATTTTCGTTTATTTCGCTTGTAGCAGTTGTTGTGGACAAGTTGCCGTACAATCGAACCACCAACAGATATTTCGTTGACGTTCCATGCTTTTGTACAGTCTATTTCCTTGCCACATAACGGACAAATCCGGTTCTGCTTGTTCCATAAATATAAGAGAGACTTACGTCCTTTGAGAGATTCCAGCATTTGTTGCTCCTTACGCTGAGAGAAATAATCATCGTATTCCGGGTCAAAAGGATTTGCCTCTCCCTTGACTTGCTTGTACGGAGTATAATGTATATCCGACAATCTTTTAAGGGTCAGGTAGTTCACTTTCATACTTTTCGTTTCATATTTCCACGCAAACGTCCATTTGCGTCCCCGAATTTCATGCCAATACCTGTCTGCGACCCAAGACTTGCGTTTCTTAGGGTGACGACGTAAGGCCCATTTCTTCGTGAGATTATAAATGTGGTAGTCGCAACCATGAAAAGCATCGGTCGATGCACCATATCGGTAATAGTTACCCCATCCTGTGATTACAGGATTGAGCATTCGTATCAGCGATTCCTGCTTACACATCTTATGTCCTTTGACTATGTCACTGATTTTTGCCCTAAAGCGTTTCTGTGCGTCTTTGGACGGAGATGTGTATAGCTTTTTGCCGAACTTCCTTACATTGAAACCCAAGAAATCAAATCCGTCATATATGTTCGTAATAGTAGTTTTCTCTTCGGATAAGGTAAGACCTCTTTCTTTGAGAAATTCTATCACTATTGGTTTGACTTCGTTTTCCAATAGTTCCTTATCTCGGCCTGTGATTATAAAGTCGTCAGCATAGCGAATAAGATTTACCTTGTAATGGAATGTCTTGTTGTTACGCCATAGTCTTTTGAATCTTTTAGCCAAGAGCGGCTGAAGCCCGTCAAGTACCATGTTTGCAAGTGTCGGTGATATGATACCTCCTTGTGGCGTACCCTCTTCTGTCGGGAATAGTTTTCCGTTGAACACAGCTCCACATTTCAACCATTTTCTGAGTATTGTCTTATCCATAGGGATATTCTCAATGAGCCAGTCGTGGCTGATGTGGTCGAAACAGCCTTTTATATCTCCCTCCAAAATCCATTCGGGAGAATGTTGGCGGTTTAAAACCGTATCAATCTGACGGATTGCGTCCATTGTCCTGCGCTTCTTTCGGAAGCCGTAGGAGAAACGGTCGCCTGTCGTTTCGGCTATCGGTTCCAATGCCATGAGATATAAAGCCTGCATCGCCCTGTCTTTCATGGTCGGTATTCCCAACGGTCGGAGTTTACCGTTCTTTTTCTTGATGTGAACCCTACGGAGTGGCTGCGGATTGTAGCCACGGCGTTTCAGTTCACTGATTGCTTTGTACTTGCGCTTGGGAGAGTCCCAAAGCTGTTTATCTACTCCAGACGTTTTCTTCCCTTTGTTGGAAGTAACCCTCTTTACAGCCAATGCCTTGGCGTAAAAAGAGTGAGTGAGCATCCATTGCAAGGCTTTCACCTTGTTATGTCTGCCTTCTTTCTGAGCCTTTACAATACGCGCTTGAAGCTTTCGGACATAGGCTTCGCACTTGGACCAGTTCATACCGTCCCAAGTCAGATTCCTGTTGTCAGCAGGCGCACACGATGTCTTAGTTTCGTTCATTTGCTTTCCTCCTTTTGAAAGTTCTAAAAGTTATCTTGTAAAGAGTTACCATATACGGAAGTCTGCCCACTTTCGTGTCGGATGATGTTATCCACAATCAGCCCGTGATGTCGATTCAATCCGTATCCTCCCCATTACAGGGAGGCGTTCGCTTTCTCCGTTATCTCATACCTGCACCCCTTTCGGCTTGCCTTGCGGTTCGCTTACTCGCGTTGTTACGAGAGAGATACAGGCTTGCCCTGTTCCACGTAATTGACAAAAGGATAGTTTAGGTTCTGTCAAGTCCACCGGCAGTGCCATGTCCGTGTAACCCCAACATGGGCAGGGGTTATCCGACTGCTTACCTTTTGGTGAGAGCTAAAGTATCTTCCGCTCCTTCAAACCTCACGATGGCTAAAGACAGTTCACTTATGTTAACCATGCTATCCAGCCTCGCCACTCGGCAGTATGATACTAACCGCCCTTGACGTTCCCTCACGGTTCAGTCTTGTCCTTTCGGAGAGTGTACTTTGTCCTATAAGCTTGGCACAACCCATCACTGGAGATGCACCTTATAGTAGGCTACCGCTGACGGAACAGCGGGTTAAATCATGCAACTAATATCACTGTTTAACAATCAATTACGCGACTTTACAGGTCACACCCACGTTTTATTGAGGTTGAGCATTATTGTATAGGCACTCTCGTAGGCGTCCGTAATATCTTCCATAAAATCCGGGTGAATGGGATTGCACCGATGAGAGCGTCGCGGGTCGTCGAAGTTGATCACATAGAACTTCGGCTTCACCTTGTAGCCGTCAGGGTGGTTCAGCAGATGATTGTAGGCAATGGTGGACAAGTCGCTGAATTTGAAGTCATACACGTACATCAAGAAGCCCTTTTCAATCTGTTGCTTGATAAAATTGTTTACCACGGCGTATGACTTGCCGCTGCCCGGCGTACCCAACACGATGGACGCACGGAAGGGATTCACCACATTGATCCAACCGTTGTTCCAACGCTTTTTGTAATAGAAGCGTGTCGGCAAATTGACCGAATACTCGCTTTCGATGAGTCTTGTTTCCTGCATGAAACTCTCGTTCTCGTTGTTGAAAACATCCTCCATCAAATTGTGTTTCAACAGACGGCTCATCCACAGACCTCCCATCAACAGGCAGACATAGCCCGTACCGATGGTAAGGACATACAGCCCCATCACCGCCTCAATCGGAAGCGGCAGAGCCAGTATCCACCAGTTTAGGAAAAACAGCACGGACCCGGCGGCGAGTGCCGTCCATATTCTTCCCCAAGTGATTTTCTCTCCCTTGACCCCCTTTGTACCCAGACAGGACAGGGCAAGCAGCAGGACGGCAAACAGCTTTGTGTACAGTATGGAATGGAACAGCCCCGCCGTGCGGTCGAAGTTCAGAAGGATTCTGTCCACCACACCGATGTTCACGCCCCACAGCCGGATGACTTCGTAACAGAACCAGTACACGTTCATAACCACTAAAATAATACTCACGGCACGCAGAAAATCCATGATTTTCGCCAATGCCCTCAAATCGTCTTCTTGTTGTGACATACATTGATTTTTTAATTGTTGATACTCCGATTACAAACCCAAGCCCTTGCGCTTTTTCTTCTTTTTGCGCTTCATCGCCCGGATGAAAGCCTTTTCCTCAGCATCTACCGCCGGACCTTCGGGAGTGAGCAAGCCCATTCCGCCCGATACGTCTTCACGGTCGTATGCGGTCTGTCCGTATGCCTTGTCCGCAGCATCCATAGGGATGGATAACGGTATCGGCGGTTGTCCGGCGTATGGCAGGGTGAAGTGTTCCTGCAAGGCATTCGCCGAAAGCTCCTTGCCCATGCGAGAGCCGTTCAGTACACATCCTGTGCGGTGGTCGATAAACGTCGCTCCATAGATACGCCCTTCATCCGTGTAGCGCAGTACGGTGTCGATGCCCTTCTCTTTGAGTTGGGATACAAATTTGTCCTTGTCATAAGTGCCTTGCAGCACGGAAAGAACGGTGCGTTTCGTCATGTCGGCGAGCTTCCTGTCCTTAATCTCTGATTTGGAACGGATAAATTTTCTCTGTACGGCTTCATAACCTGCGGACTTCCCGAAAAGCGAGGACTTGAACGGGTTGCCCACCTTGTTACCCTTGTCGTCCGTGACGGAATAAACCAGCCCGTGATACTCCCGTCCGCGCACGTTGCCTCTCGCTTCCTCCACCGTCATATTATATAAGGAAAGGAGCGCACGGTATTCGCCCATCGTCTGAAAACGGTACTGCCCGTTCAGAGCCTTCACAGTGCCAGCCACCTGCTTCTTCACATCACCTGCCGATGCGTCCACCTTGCTTAGCGGCGTGTCAAGCCGGCGGTTCCTGCGCTCCGCGCCGTGCAGCCCGTATTTCTTCTCCAGCTCACGGGTGATTTGTTTGCTACGATAGTAGTTGTTCTTGTCGCTGATACATTTCCCGTTATCGTCCACCCGCACCGTCACGATGTGCAGGTGGTGGCGGTCGATGTCCTCGTGCTTGAAAACAAGATAAGGCTGGTTGCCGAAACCGAGTTTTTCCAGATACTCGCGGGCTATATCCTGCAATTCCGCATCGGTCAACACATCCTCCGGATGTGGGTTGAGCGAAATATGCACCACCGGCTTCTCCACCTTCATCTGTGGCGGCATGAAGGTGAGAAAACCCTCCATCGCCTTGTTGATGTCCACCTTTCCCGAACCGTCATTGTAGATGCGGTTGGTCGTAAGCAACCGCCCCTGCGCCTCGTTAATCTTCTCCCCGTTATAGGCAATCGCGCCGTACAACGAGTTTCCTACACTGATTTTTGCGACCATTTCGCCTCCATTTCCCTTGAAAGTTCCACAATCCGGCGGCTCAGTTTCACGAGTTCGACGGTGTGTTGCTCTAATTTGTAGAGCAACGCCATCGCCTTTTTCTCTGAAAAATGCAGCCTCAGTTCCTTCACGACTTGGTTGTAATTCGTACCCACGGCGCGGAACTGCGCATGAAAATCCGATAGCTTGGTGTAATAGTCCACCAGCGTCTTGTCCACCTTCAGCACCTTGAACGGCTGTCCGAAGAAGTGCGCTTTGAGGAAAACCGACCGTGCATAGACACCCGATTTTCCGAACATGGCGAGGAAACGATTGTGTTCCTCCTCGTTGAAACGGACGGTGTAACGGTACACCGCCGGATCAAGTTTGGGATTTCTCCCTGCTTTGCTTTTCCTTTTCTCTTTCATATTACTTTGGATTTAGCGGATTGACGGCATAAGCCGCCGCTTCGGATCACAGCACCGCAGTTCTGAAAGGCTTTCCGACTTCGGAGGGAAAGCCCGCCCCCTGCAAGGGCAAGGCGTTTTCCGGGATGCTCAAAATATTTTGAGCGGCTGAAAACATACCTTGCTATGTTCAGGTGAACATAAAAATCCGTCAGGGGACGGATTGGGAAGATACCTTTCGGGACTCCGGCTGCGCCACCATCGGCGAACCCTGCTGTCCGGGGGCAAAGTTACGCCCTTAAAGCGGTATCGGACAGATGCTTGACCCGGTCAATGACTGCCAACCGGCGCAACGTGCTGCCACTTGCTTGGGAAGTGATACAAGTTTCAAAATATCATTGTTTATTTGCAGCATGATTCGGATGAAGGACTGAAAGCACACCCCTTCAATCGGATGTTCGGACAGCAATCCGGGCATCTGTCCAAACGGTCGGAAGCGGGTGTGAACGGACAACCGGATTTCCATTCCCGTATTCATGCGTATGAACCAAGGCTTGGACGGATTGGTGAACAGGTAAATGAACGGACGGTAAAGCGTGCGTGCGTATGAATGGCAATACGCTGCCGTGACCGGACAGATGTGTAACTTAATAAATTATCAAACAAATGAAAGAGACAACTTATGTGGCAATCTCCACGCAGAAAGGAGGGGCCGGAAAGACAACCCTGACAGTGCTTGTGGCAAGCTACCTGCACTATGTGAAAGGCTACAACGTGGCCGTGGTGGACTGCGACTTTCCGCAGTACAGTATTCATGACATGCGCAAGCGTGACCTGAAAGCCGTCATGGAGGACGGGCATTACAAAGTGATGGCGTATGAGCAGCTCAAGCGGCTGAAGAAAAACCCGTACACAATCAGATGCAGCCGCGCGGAGGATGCGATAAGAACCGCCGAAAATCTGACGGAGGCACAGCCCGACCTTGATTTCGTGTTCTTCGACCTGCCGGGTACTATCAACAATGCCGATGTGGTACAGACTATCGCCAAGATGGACTACATCTTCACACCCATCATCGCAGACAGGGTGGTGATGGAAAGTTCCATCAAGTTCGCCACAGTCATTAACGAACAGATGATAAGCACGGGAAAATCCGGCATCAAAGGAATCTACCTTGTGTGGAACATGGTGGACGGACGCGAGAAGACGGAACTATACAAGGCATACGACAAGGTATGCGCCGAGTTCGCCCTGCCTATCCTCGAAACATTCCTGCCGGACAGCAAGCGTTTCCGCAAGGAAACAGCGGCGGAGCGCAAGGCGGTGTTCCGTTCCACGGCGTTCCCTGCGGACAAGACACTGGTACGCGGCAGCAACCTTGACCGCCTTGTGGATGAAATTCTCGGTATCATCAAAAATTGAGTGTCATGGCAAAGAAAGCAAGAATCGAGGACATCGACAGTGATGCCATAATCAACTCGTTCCGTATGGACGATGCAAGCATACCGCCGGAAGCAAGAAGCACGGACGGCAATGTATCGGATCTACCACCGAAGGAAGAACCGCAGTCGGCCGGACCCCAACCTGCATCACGTCCCAAAGAAGAAACGGAACGCAGGCGCAGGAACGGCAAGCCGGAGAAGACGGATTACGATTCCATGTTCGTGCGGGAGTCCAATGTCACGGCAAGGCTCGGAAAACAGGTGTACATCCGAAAGGAGTACCACGACCGCATACTGAAAATGCTACATATCATCGGAGGTAACGAGGTGACTATCGCCGGTTTTCTTGACAACGTGCTGACCTACCATTTCACACAGTTTCAAGACGAGATAGCGGAATCCTTCAAGCGACACATGGAGTCATACAATTTATAAACATTTTAATCAATAACAACATGAGAAGAAAGATGAATGACAGTCAGGCGGACAGCCTGCAAACAAGAAAGAGTGAGAGAAACGTTGCCCGTGCAGCGAAGTGTGCAACCGACAAAGGTCTGGGAAAGACCTGTGATGTTCCCGGAAAGGGAAAGGGCAGCAAGCCTATTGCGGCTTTCCTGCAATCGTCGGAAATCAAAACACGACAGTGCATATACATCTCTCGTGAAGTCCATGAGAAAGTCGCTATTGTCGCCAACCGATTGGGAAACGGATTGAGCATCGGCAAGTTCGTGGACAATGTTCTCCGTGACCATTTCAGACAATACGGTGAGAAGTACATGGAACAGATTGAAAACGCCAAAAAAGTGAGATTATGACAAAAGTATTCTTGATTGTATCGGTTGCCTGCAACGTCTGGTTCCTGCTCATGTTATTGTCTGACAGAATAACGGAAACAAAATTCGTCCGGTTCCTCAAAGGGGCTGCCGGATTATGGCGGTCGTTGGGAACGAAGAGTGAAAAGCAAGATACCTTGCATAGTGAAGCCTCGGATGAAGATGCGGACATCATCGGTAAGAGCCGTTTCAGGATGGCTCCAACTCGGACAACCGCTGCCATATCGACGCAAGAAGCAGCCATTTCGGAAAAAGGCATTGAGCTGTCGGAAGAAGAGGCTACTTTTGACGACGGAAACACGGAAACCGCATCGCGCCCGACACAAGTCCCGGAGGATAAACTCGATGAAACCTTCACGAGCATATCTCCGGAGGAACTGGAATACGGAGAGGATGAGCCGGAGGATGATGAACCGGGCAAGGGACAGGCTTCGGGAAGTGCATTCGAGGACATCGACATGGCAGTACGAACAATAAAGAAGGACTCACCGTCCGAAGCGGAGATGCGACACGCTGGAAAAGTCATGACGGAGCTTGACGGGACGGAGCTTTACTCCAGAATAACGGAACGCTTGACCGACGAAGCAATGAGCGAGAGGCTTGCCAAAGCAATGGCAGTCTTTGTGGACACGGTAAACACTACCGTGGCACAAGCAAAAAGCAAAGTGTTCGTCGTGCCTGACAACATCGAGGAGTTCGACATCCGCAACTATGTATGACAACTGAAAAAGGAAAGAACATGAAGGAATGACAATCAACCCACGCGGCGAGGAAGCGCAAGGCGCATCCGGTACGCAACGGACACACCCAAGTCCGTGGAAACAAAAGGGCGACCACTAAACCAAAGTAAAGTAAAAAAGTATCAACCGCCCGACAAAGGACCATCCACCCTTTCGACGGCAAAAAACAAGGACAGTTTATGAACAAGAACATCGTAAGAAACAGAAAAACAATCCTCTCTGCGGCACTCATCATCGCCGCAACCGCCTCCGCCTTCGCGCAGGGAAACGGCATCGCGGGCATCAACGAAGCCACCTCTATGGTGAGTTCCTATTTCGACCCCGGCACGAAACTGATATACGCCATCGGCGCGGTCGTCGGGCTTATCGGGGGCGTGAAAGTGTACGGGAAATTTTCATCGGGCGACCCCGACACCTCAAAAACAGCGGCAAGCTGGTTCGGCGCGTGCATCTTCCTGATTGTAGCCGCCACCATCCTGCGCTCATTCTTCCTCTAATATAATAATGTATGGCTGAATACCCAATCAACAAGGGTATCGGTCGTCCGGTAGAGTTCAAGGGCTTGAAGGCTCAGTACCTCTTCATCTTCTGCGGAGGTCTGCTGGCTCTCTTCGTCCTGTTCGTCATCCTCTACATGGTCGGCATCGACCAGTGGATATGTATCGGCTTCGGCGCGGCATCGTCCTCCCTCCTTGTATGGCAGACCTTCGCGCTTAACGCCCGGTACGGCGAACACGGGCTGATGAAATTAGGAGCGGCACGGAGCCATCCCCGGTACCTTATCAACCGGCGGCGGATACCCCGTCTGTTCAAACGACAACGAAAGGAAGAAACAACATGAGGAATACATCAAAAATGACAACACTGGAAAACAAGTTCCCCCTGCTTGCGGTGGAGCATGGCTGCATCATCTCTAAGGACGCCGACATCACGGTGGCTTTCGAGGTGGAACTGCCGGAACTTTACACCGTGACGGGCGCGGAGTACGAGGCGATACACGGCTGCTGGTGCAAGGCAATCAAGGTACTGCCGGATTACTCCGTCGTCCACAAACAGGACTGGTTCATCAAGGAACGCTACAAACCGGAGCTTCAGAAGGACGACATGAGCTTTTTAAGCCGCTCTTTCGAGCGTCACTTCAACGAGCGTCCGTACCTGAAACACACCTGCTACCTCTACCTGACCAAGACAACGAAGGAACGTAACCGGATGCAGAGCAATTTCAGCACGCTGTGCCGTGGGCATATCATCCCGAAGGAACTGGACAAGGAAACCACGACCAAGTTCTTGGAAGCCTGCGAACAGTTCGAGCGCATCATGAACGACAGCGGGCTTGTCAGGCTGCGCCGCCTATCCACCGATGAGATTGTGGGTACTGAGGGAAAAACGGGATTGATTGAACGCTACTTCTCGCTCATGCCGGAGGGGAATACCACCTTACAAGATATTGAGCTTTCGGCAAGGGAGATGCGCATCGGCGACAACCGACTGTGCCTGCACACCCTCTCCGACGCGGAAGACCTGCCGGGCAAGGTGGCTACCGACACCCGTTACGAGAAGCTCTCCACCGACCGGAGCGACTGCCGCCTCTCCTTCGCCTCCCCCGTGGGGTTGCTGCTCTCCTGCAACCATATCTACAACCAGTATGTGCTGATAGACAACAGCGAGGAAGCCTTGCAGAAGTTCGAGAAATCCGCCCGCAATATGCAGTCGCTCTCACGGTGTAGCCGGAGCAACAGTATCAACCGCGAGTGGATAGACCAATACCTAAACGAAGCCCATTCCTACGGGCTGACCTCGGTACGGGCGCATTTCAACGTCATGGCGTGGAGCGACGACGCGGAGGAGCTGAAGCATATAAGGAACGATGTGGGCAGCCAGCTGGCAAGCATGGAGTGCGTGCCGCGCCACAACACCATCGACTGCCCGACGCTCTACTGGGCGGCGATACCCGGCAACGCGGCGGACTTTCCGGCGGAAGAGAGTTTCCATACCTTCATCGAGCAGGCGGTGTGCCTGTTCACGGAGGAAACCAATTACCGCTCTTCGCTCTCGCCCTTCGGCATCAAGATGGTGGACAGGCTCACGGGAAAACCGCTGCACCTCGACATCAGCGACCTGCCCATGAAGCGGGGCATCACCACGAACCGCAACAAGTTCGTGCTGGGTCCTTCGGGCAGCGGCAAGTCGTTCTTCATGAACCACCTCGTGAGGCAATACTACGAACAAGGTACGCACGTCGTGCTGGTGGACACGGGAAACTCTTATCAGGGATTGTGCGGCATGATCCGGCGCAAGACAGGCGGAGCGGACGGCGTGTACTTCACCTACACGGAGGAAAAGCCCATATCGTTCAACCCGTTCTACACCGATGATTATGTCTTCGACGTGGAGAAGAAGGACAGCATCAAGACCCTGCTGCTGACGCTCTGGAAGTCGGAGGATGACAAGGTGACGAAGACGGAGAGCGGCGAACTGGGCAGTGCCGTGAGTGCCTACATCGAGCGCATCAAGGCAGACCGGAGCATCGTGCCGTCTTTCAACACCTTCTACGAGTATATGCGCGACGACTACCGCAAGGAGCTGGCTGAACGTGACATCAAGGTGGAGAAGTCCGACTTCAACATCGACAACATGCTCACCACCATGCGGCAGTATTACCGGGGCGGGCGTTACGACTTCCTGCTCAACTCCACGGAGAACATCGACCTGCTCAACAAGCGGTTCATTGTCTTCGAAATTGACAGCATAAAGGAAAACCGCGAGCTTTTTCCGGTCGTGACGATCATCATCATGGAAGCCTTCATCAACAAGATGCGACGGCTGAAAGGGGTGCGGAAACAGCTTATCGTGGAAGAGGCTTGGAAGGCTCTTTCTTCGGCGAACATGGCTGAATACCTGCGCTATATGTACAAGACGGTCAGAAAATATTACGGCGAGGCAATCGTGGTAACGCAGGAGGTGGACGACATCATTTCCTCTCCCGTGGTCAAGGAGAGCATCATCAACAACTCCGACTGCAAGATACTTCTCGACCAGCGCAAGTACATGAACAAGTTTGACCAGATACAGGCGTTGCTCGGACTGACGGAAAAGGAGAAAGGGCAGATACTCTCCATCAACATGGCGAACAACCCTTCACGGCTCTACAAGGAGGTGTGGATAGGCTTGGGTGGCACGCAGTCGGCGGTCTATGCAACGGAGGTCAGTGCCGAAGAGTATATGGCGTACACCACCGAGGAAACGGAGAAAGTGGAAGTTTACCGTCTGGCGGAGAAGTTAGGCGGTGACATCGAAGCCGCCATCCGGCAGCTTGCCGAAAGGCGGAGAAACAAGGAAACAACCAACAATTAAAATTAAAAATGAATTTATCAACGAAAAAAGAAAAATGCGTATGAGTTTATCAAAAGTGAAAATGCTGCAAGTCAGCAAGTGCCTGATCGGATTGGCGGTCATGATGCTGCAATCCTGCGACGTGGCCGACAACCGCCGTGACATGCTGTGCGGGAACTGGGAGAGCGTGGAGGGGAAGCCCGACGTGCTTATCTACAAGGAGGGCGAAGCCTACAAGGTGACGGTGTTCCGCCGGAGCGGTCTGCGCCGCAAACTCAAGCCGGAAACCTATCTCTTGCAGGAGGAGAACGGCAACCTGTTCATGAACACCGGCTTCCGCATCGACGTGTCCTACAACGAGGCAACGGACGTGCTGACCTTCTCGCCAAACGGTGACTATGTGCGGGTGAAGCCGCAGCCGGAGAACCAGACAGAAGAATAACAACCGCTAAAATCCAAAGTAAACATGAGAACAAGAATAACAATGATTGTCTGCCTGTGCCTGCTTCTCGCGGGCCGGGCAAGCGCACAGTGGGCGGTGATAGACCCGTCCAACATCGCCCAGAGCATCGTGAACACCTCCAAGAACGTGGTGCATACCTCGACCACCGCCCAGAACATGGTGAAGAATTTTCAGGAAACCGTGAAAATCTACGAGCAGGGAAAGAAGTATTACGACGCGCTGAAATCAGTGAACAACCTTGTCCGGGATGCCCGCAAGGTGCAACAGACCATCCTGATGGTGGGCGACATCACCGACATCTATGTGACCAACTTCCAGCGGATGATGCGTGACGACAACTTCACCGTGGAGGAACTGGGAGCCATCGCCTTCGGCTACACGAAGCTGCTGGAAGAGAGCAATGATGTACTGACCGAACTGAAAAACGTGGTGAACATCACCACGCTCTCCATGACCGACAAGGAGCGCATGGACGTGGTGGAACGCTGCCATTCCAAAATGAAGCGTTACCGCAACCTCGTGAGCTACTACACCAACAAGAACATATCGGTGTCCTATCTCCGCGCTAAAAAGAAGAACGACCTCGACCGCATCATGGGGCTGTACGGGAACATGAACGAAAGATACTGGTAAGACTATGGAGTTCGACAACCTTCACCAGATTCTGCGCTCGCTCTACGAGCAGATGATGCCGCTGTGCGAGGACATGGCGGGCGTGGCGAAAGGCATCGCCGGGCTGGGCGCGCTGTTCTACGTCGCCTACCGGGTATGGCAGTCGCTGGCGAGAGCCGAACCGATAGACGTGTTCCCGATGGTCCGCCCCTTCGCCATCGGTCTTTGCATCATGTTCTTCCCCACGGTTGTGCTGGGTACGATAAACAGCATCCTTTCGCCCGTCGTGCAAGGCACGGCGAAGATGCTGGAGGCGGAAACGCTCGACATGAACACCTACCGCCAGCAGAAGGACAAGTTGGAATACGAGGCGATGATGCGCAACCCCGAAACCGCCTACCTCGTGTCCAACGAGGAGTTTGACAAACAGCTGGAGGAACTCGGCTGGTCGCCCTCCGACATGGTGACGATGGCGGGGATGTATATCGACCGGGGAATGTACAACATGAAAAAGAGCATCCGCGACTTCTTCCGCGAGATACTGGAACTGCTGTTCCAAGCCGCCGCCCTCGTGATAGACACCGTCCGCACCTTCTTCCTCGTGGTGCTGGCGATACTCGGTCCGATAGCCTTCGCCATATCGGTGTGGGACGGTTTCCAAAGCACGCTCACGCAGTGGATATGCCGCTACATACAGGTCTATCTGTGGCTGCCGGTGTCGGACATGTTCAGCACCATACTGGCTAAGATACAGGTGCTGATGCTGCAAAGCGACATCGAGCGGATGCAGGCAGACCCGAACTTCTCGCTGGATTCGAGCGACGGGGTGTACATCGTGTTCCTCTGCATCGGCATCATCGGTTACTTCACCATCCCCACCGTGGCGGGCTGGATCATCCAAGCCGGGGGCATGGGCGGCTACAACCGTAACATGAACCAGATGGCTGGACGTGCCGGAGGCATGGCGGGCGGAGTTGCGGGAGCTACCGCAGGGAACGCCGTCGGACGCATCGGCAAGCTGCTGAAATAATCAATGTGCAATTATAAACGGAAAAAGTAAAAATGGAATTCAAGTCACTCAGAAACATCGAATCGTCGTTCAGGCAGATACGCCTGTTCGGTATCGTCTTCCTCTCGCTGTGCGCCGTGGTGACGGTGTGGAGCGTGTGGAACTCCTACCGCTTCGCCGAGAAGCAACGGGAGAAGATCTATGTGCTGGACAACGGCAAGAGCCTGATGCTCGCCTTGTCACAGGACCTGTCGCAGAACCGCCCGGCGGAGGCACGGGAGCATGTGCGCCGCTTCCACGAGCTGTTCTTCACGCTCTCACCTGAAAAAAGCGCGATTGAACACAACGTGAAACGTGCCTTGCTGCTGGCGGACAAGAGCGTGTACCACTATTATTCGGACTTCGCCGAGAAGGGGTACTACAACCGCATCATCGCCGGGAACATCAACCAAGTGCTGAAGGTGGACAGCGTGGTGTGCGACTTCAACGCCTATCCCTACCGCGCCGTGACCTACGCCACGCAGAAAATCATCCGGCAGAGCAACGTCACCGAGCGCAGCCTCGTGACCACCTGCCGCCTGCTGAACGCATCACGGTCGGACGATAACCCAAACGGTTTCACCATCGAGGGTTTCACCATCATCGAGAACAAGGATTTACAGACAATCAAACGGTAACGGATTATGAAACGGAAAGTAAAAAGTATCAGAAAAACAATGTGGGGCGTGTACTGGAAGCTCCACGACAAACGGAAACGGCTGGTGGAAAGGCTCAAAGGGTATCTGGACGGCTTGCCGCCGGAAACATGCCGCCGCATCGTGCTGGGGATGCTCGCCGCCTTCGCGGTGCTTGCCCTATACACCTTCGGCAGAGCCGTCTATGACATCGGCAGGAATGATGGCTCACGCATGGAAACGGGACACGCCGGACGGGTGGAGCTGCCGACCCCGGCGGAAACAGACAATCACTTAACACCTTATTTATATGGAACAGAAGAAGAATGAACCAAAGAATGAACCGACGAAAGAGAACAAAGCCGCTCCCGACACGGGAAAGCCGAAGAAGGAGCGCGAACCGCTGACCGAGGCGCAGCGGCTGAAACGGCAGAAGATGATAGTCCTGCCCGCTATGGTGCTGGTGTTCATAGGGGCGATGTGGCTGATATTCGCCCCGTCCTCCGGCAAGGAGCAACAGCCGGGAACGGACGGCTACAACACCGAGATGCCCGACGCGGACAAGGCGAACCGGCAGATTATCGGCGACAAGCTGAAAGCCTACGAGCATGGGGAGATGGAGGAGCGTCAGGAGAGCCGCAACCGTGCCATCGGGCAGTTGGGCGACATGTTCGACCGAGAGATTGTGGGAACGGAGGACGGAACGGACTTCGACCTCGCCAATCCGGGCGGCAAGGAGGAAAAGGCACAGCCCGCCACGCCGCAGACCATCCAATCCTCCGCTGCCGCCTACCGTGACCTGAACGCTACGCTCGGCAACTTCTACGAACAGCCGAAGAATGACAATGCCGAGATGGAGGAATTGTTGGAGCGCATCGCATCGCTGGAGTCGGAACTGGAAAGCGAGAAGGGCAAGGCTTCCGCCGTGGACGACCAAGTGGCTCTTATGGAGAAATCCTACGAGCTGGCGGCAAAGTACATGGGCGGTCAGAATGGTGGGAAGCCGGAACAGGCGGCAGAGCCTGCCACCGTGCAGAAAGGAAAGAAGAACACGGCGACACCCGTAAGGCAGGTGACCCGCCAAGTTGTTTCCTCGCTTGCACAGCCCATGAGCAACGCGGAGTTTGTCGCCACTTTCTCGCAGGAGCGCAACAGAAGTTTTAATACGGCTGTCGGCACGGCGGAGGTATCGGACAGGAACACCATACCGGCATGTGTGCATGGGGCGCAGAGCGTGACGGACGGGCAGACGGTAAGGCTGCGCCTGCTGGAGCCTATGGCGGTGGCGGGCAGGACAATCCCCCGCAATGCGGTGGTGGTCGGCACGGGCAAGATACAGGGTGAGCGGCTCGACATCGGGATCACCTCGCTGGAATACGACGGCACGATTATCCCCGTGGAACTTGCGGTCTATGACACGGACGGACAGTCCGGCATCTTCATCCCGAACTCGATGGAGATGAACGCCGTCAGGGAGGTCGCCGCCAACATGGGCGGCTCGTTGGGGAGCAGCATCAACATCTCCACCAATGCCGGGGCGCAGCTCGCCTCCGACTTGGGCAAGGGGCTGATACAAGGCACGAGCCAGTACATCGCCAAGAAGATGCGCACCGTCAAGGTGCATCTGAAAGCCGGGTACAGGGTCATGCTTTACCAAGAAAAAGATTGAGAACAATAAAAAAATTACCACTAAAAATCCAAAAGTAATGAGAAAAGTAATCATCATGTTTGCCCTCGCTATGGGCATCGCAACTGCCAACGCGCAGGAGAATGTAACCGTTGAAACGACCAACGGAAGTAATGAACAGCCGACCTTGACAAAGGAGGTCTATCCGCAGAAGGAGGTGGATGGAGACCTGTATTACGGTCTGTCGCGCAAGCTGACCTTCGACCGCATGATACCGCCGCACGGTCTGGAAGTGACCTATGACAAGACCGTCCACATCATCTTTCCGGCGGAAGTGCGCTATGTCGATTTAGGCTCGCCCGATCTGATTGCCGGGAAAGCCGACGGAGCGGAGAACGTCATCCGTGTGAAGGCTACCGTGAGAAATTTCCCCAACGAAACCAACATGTCCGTCATCACGGAGGACGGCAGTTTCTACACCTTCAACGTGAAGTACGCCGCCGAACCGCTGTTGCTCAACGTGGAGATGTGCGACTTCATCCATGACGGCAGCACGGTGAACCGCCCGAACAATGCGCAGGAAATCTATCTGAAAGAGCTGGGCAGCGAAAGCCCGATGCTGGTGCGCCTTATCATGAAGTCCATCCACAAGCAGAACAAGCGCGAGGTGAAGCATATCGGCTGCAAGCGTTTCGGCATCCAGTATCTGTTGAAAGGCATCTACACGCACAACGGCTTGCTCTACTTCCACACGGAGATAAAGAACCAGAGCAACGTGCCTTTCGATGTGGACTACATCACATGGAAAATCGTGGACAAGAAGGTGGCGAAACGTACCGCCGTGCAGGAGCAGGTCATCCTGCCGCTCCGTGCGCAGAACTACGCCACCCTCGTGCCGGGCAAAAAGAGTGAGCGCACGGTCTTCACGATGGCGAAGTTCACCATCCCCGATGACAAGTGCCTCGTGGTGGAGCTGAATGAGAAGAACGGCGGCCGTCACCAGTCCTTCGTGATTGAGAACGAGGATTTGGTACGCGCCAGTACCATCAACGAACTTCAAGTGCGCTGACCATGAGAAAGTACATCGCAATAATCATCGCGTCGCTTGCCCTTTTCACGGGGCAGGCGCACGCCCAGCGGTGTCTGCCGAAGATGCAGGGCATCGAGGCAAGGGCGAACATGGCGGACGGCTTCAATCCCGGCGGCAAGGACGGCGGGTATAGTTTCGGGGCGGCTCTCTCCACCTACACGAAGAAGGGGAACAAGTGGGTGTTCGGTGGCGAATACCTCCTGAAGAACAACCCCTACAAGGATACCAAGATACCCGTGGCGCAGTTCACGGCAGAGGGCGGCTATTACTTCAAGATACTGTCGGACGCCCGAAAAATCGTGTTCGTCTATGCCGGGGCTTCGGCTCTCGCCGGATATGAGTCTGTGAATTGGGGAAAGAAGGTGCTGCACGACGGCTCCACGCTGCACGACCGGGACGCCTTCATCTACGGCGGCGCGCTGACGCTCGATGTGGAGTGCTACGTGGCAGACCGTATCGCCCTGCTTGCCAACCTCCGTGAGCGTTGCCTGTGGGGTGGCGACACACGGAAGTTTCACACGCAGTTCGGGGTCGGCATCAAGTTCATCATCAACTGACACGGGTATGGAACGGACGGAAATAGATGCAGTCAGAAGGATGCCGCTTGCGGATTTTCTTGCACGGTTGGGGCATGAGCCTGTCAGAAGGAGCGGAAACGAGCTGTGGTATATCGCCCCGTACAGGGGCGAGCGCACACCCTCTTTCCGTGTGAACGTGGCGAAACAGCTCTGGTACGACTTCGGTTTGGGCAAGGGCGGCGACATCTTCACGCTTGCCGGGGAGTTTCTGCAAAGCGGTGACTTCATGGCGCAGGCGAAGTTCATAGCGGAAACCGCCAATATGGTGGTTGACAGGTTGGAACCCCCGACCTATCAAGCAAAACCAACCGAACCGGTCTTTGAGGATGTGGAGGTCGCTCCGCTGTTTCGCTCACCGCTGACGGAGTATCTGGCGGAACGGTGCATACCTTACGCTGTCGCATCCCGCCACTGCTGCCGTCTGAATTACGGTGTTCGTGGGAAACGGTATTTTGCTGTCGGTTTCCCGAACATGGCGGGTGGCTATGAAGTCAGAAGCCGCTATTTCAAGGGGTGCATACCGCCCAAAGATGTGTCTTTGGTGAAGGCAACGGACATCCCGGCTGGCGAGTGCCTCGTGTTCGAGGGCTTCATGGACTTCCTTTCTGCGGTGACGCTTGGTGTAACCGGTAATGCTGACTGCCTTGTGTTGAACTCCGTCGCCAACGCAGAGAAGGCGACGGGATTGCTGGACGGCTACGGGCGCATCGGCTGCTTCCTCGACCGTGACGAAGCCGGACGGCGGACGCTTGCCGCACTTACTAAACGGTATGGGGCGCGTGTCACCGACCGTACCTCACTCTATGACAGTTGCAAGGACTTGAACGAGTACCTGCAACAGACAACGAAAAAACAGAAAAACAACCATCTAAAAATCGAAGAACAATGAACATACTGAATAACAGAAACAAGAGAACATCCATCTTCAAGGCGGTGGCGTTATGCCTGATAGCCGCTGTGTCATTCACACTCGTGTCGTGCGACGACGACATGGACATTCAACAGTCCTATCCCTTCACGGTGGAGGTCATGCCCGTGCCGAACAAGGTGACAAAGGGGCAGACGGTGGAAATCCGCTGTGAACTGAAAAAGGAGGGCGACTTTTCGGGTACGCTCTATACCATCCGCTATTTCCAGTTCGAGGGGGAAGGCTCTCTCAAAATGGATAACGGCATCACCTTCCTGCCTAATGACCGCTACCTGCTGGAGAACGAAAAGTTCCGCCTGTACTACACGGCGGAGGGTGACGAGGCGCATAATTTCATCGTGGTGGTGGAGGACAACTTCGGCAACTCCTTCGAGCTGGAATTTGACTTCAACAACCGGAATGTAAAGGATGATGGTTTGACCATCGTTCCCATCGGCAACTTCAGACCCTTGCTGAAATGATGCGTGTATTCATGACAATGCTCTGTTCGCTTCTGGCGGTCTGTTCCGTGTCTGCACGGATCAGCCGCCAAGAGGGGACGGACGGGCAGGCGGCAATCTACCGTCTGCCACTTTTCGAGAGGGCTGTGCGCTGCACGAAATATTTTGAGGGCTGGCACTCGGAAAAGCACCACCCATACGTGGGGTGGGGTCACAAAATTTTGCCGGGCGAAAGATATTCTGCACGCACCATGACGAAACGGCAGGCGGACGCACTACTTAGAAAAGACCTGCGGAAGTTCTGCGCGATGTTCCGGCAGTTCGGGAAAGATAGTCTTCTGCTTGCCACGCTTGCCTACAACGTGGGTCCATACAGGCTTTTGGGTAGCAAGACAATCCCCAAAAGCACCTTGATAAAAAAGTTGGAGGCTGGAGATAGGAACATCTACCGTGAGTATATCTCCTTCTGCAACTACAAAGGAAAACGCCACGCCATGCTGCTCAAACGGAGAAAGGCGGAGTTTGCACTGCTGTATATTCCATAAAAGGACTGACAAAACTGACAAAAGACGTGCCATATTCAACTTGGCACGTCTTTTGCTATATCACTTGATAGATTATCGTAGGATTTTCTCGTTAATTGACATCGTTGAGCCATTTTTGCCTATCGGTTTCCAAATAACACTTCAAGTTGTAAGTGTTGTGAGAGCAATACAAAACATAGTTATTAACCGTAAAAAGTATAGCGAAAATATGAAGAAAGTATTTAGGAAAATTCAGAAAGGAACAACAAAAATGATTGAACGTATCAAATCGTTGGGGGAAATGGAGACGAAGCAGAAATGTGTAGTTCAACGGTTCGAGATTATCATTCCCCTCCACCAAAAATAACGACCCAATATATAGCCTCCGCAAGTTTTACTTGCGGATTTTTTAGTTATCGCAGATTGGACAAAGGTTTCTTTGCTACTTTCTTTGTCCGCCATCATGCTCACTGAAAGAAAGTAGGGCGGCTCTCGCCGCCCCACCACTTAAAAGCGTGTGTAAAGTCCCGTCACCATCGTGAACATTTCCTCCAGCATATCAAAATAGATGCCCTCGTGTACGGCAATGTCCTTTTCCTTGCACTCGAACGTCTTTTTGCTGAATGTCCTGCGGTAGAACCGCATATTGTAGAGGTCTGCCCCCGCATCATAGATGATGTCAAGGCGGTTTGCGCTTGTCTTGTTCCTCGCAAGGCTCATCCGTAAGCCGTTGCCCATGTCTATGAAATCACGGCTGCCCGTCATGGCGGTAAATCTTCTTCCGCCTATCTGCTGTAATATCGTCTTTGCTATCATATCCTTTGTTTTTAGAGGTTTATATGTTGGCGGTGCGGACACCGCCAACTTGTTCAAAATTCTCGCATCTCGGCAATGGGTGTCTGCCGTTGCAGCCACTCTTTCACACATTCCATGTTGTACTCGCTCGTGATGACTGCCGTATGGCTATCGGTGGCGGTGAAACGTGTGCTTTCGTAATCATCTATCCACCCTTTGAGGGTGTCCGTTCCCCACGCTCCGGCATCATCAAAGATGCCGTCCAATGCCGTGATAGGTTCGCTGAACTTGATTATCAGCGTTTGATAGGTCGTGTTCATCGGTTGCCCTCCTTTCCCTGCTTTGCGTTCAGCCACTTGTCCCGTGCGGTTCGGCACTCGTCCAAAGTGGGTTTGACACAAGCGAACAGTTCTCCGTCCGTATGGCGGTAGTCGTACTGCACAAGTGTCCGCCTGCGTCTGCCGATACCCGATTGGAAACGCTCGTATTTCTCCGTACCTGCTTCCGTGCAGGTGCTTACTCCGTTGATTGTCATTCGTGTTGCCATAATGTTGCTTTTTAGATGGTTAAAAATGTACTGACAGAACTCTGTTCTTCATCACCATTTCGGGATTGCTCGTGTGGCGTTGGTGCAGGTAGAAATGGTGAGAGCCGAAGCCGTAAAGGAAAAACTTGTCAAGTTCGTGCTTCTCGGCAAACTCCTTCACACTCTTTCTCAATTCCCCCTCACTCGTTGTGAGAGTGAGGAGGTTCACAAATTCAAGGAACAATGCAGGGATTTTATCGTCCCACACACAAATCATGCTTTCAATTCTTACTTCCATATCAATGTTGTTTTAGGGTTGATGCTATGCCGCTTTCATCCGCTCACGGATAAGATTGGCGTTCTTGTTCACAAGGTCGATGATGCGCTTGTGGTATTCGGTGTTCTCGTTGCATAAGCCACGACACTGCACCACCTCAAAGGTTTTCAAGGACACTTCCACCGTTTCTATGCGTCTGCCGTCAATGGTCGCTGAAAGGATAAGGGAGTTTTCCCGATTGTGGTAGCCACCCACGCAGTGGTGCATCATCCGTCCTTCCTCAATCATTTCCTCCACGCTCTCGATGACCTTGACGCAGATAAGGCTGTCGGAAAAGACAAGTCCGAAGAATATGCCTTTGGCTTTCAGATATTGCTTTTCGTCCTCAACCGCTTTCTGCCGTTGCTGTTCAGTCCGTTCACGTTCCCTTTGGCGGTTGCGTCTTGCCACCAACCTGTCGTGTTCGGCTTTGAGGTCTTGGGGGCATACGTACTTCGGGCTGTTCGTGTCCTTGCCGAAGTGTCGCAGGAGGTCTATCGTGTCACGCCACATAGAGCCGTCAGCGATGGTGTAGCCGTTGCGGATACATATCTTGATTGACGCCCAATACTCCCCGATATTGAAAGAGTGGTGCAGGTAGTAGCGCAACATCTGATATTGCCCAGCCTTCAACAACGTTTCCGCACGGCTGTCGGAAAGAATGCCTTTGAAAAGGTCGTAAGGCAGGATATTGTGGTATTCGCCCTTGAAGCCGTTTCGCTTCACTTCGGGTATGAAACGCTGTCGGGGGTAGGTGCATCTCGGAGTGATGTCGTATGCCCGAATTTCTTGGTTCTTGCGTACCTCCATATCGCTGTATTCCGACCACTGGTCATAATATAACATCGACATTCCACGCAGTCGGGCAACGGTCGTTGTCCTGCCGTCGGGGGCAATCCACCTCTGCACTACCTCAAAGATGGAATACTCGGCAGGCTGTCCTGCCTTGTATCGGGAATTGACGGAGAAGAAGCGTATCACTTGGTACTGCTTGCAGGTGGTGACGATGGAGAAATACTCCATATCGCTGAAAACGCTCTTTCGGGTGCGCAACGCTTCCAACTCCATACCGCAACGGGGGCAGGTGCATCCGCAAACGGTGTCGGCAAGGTCGTGGTCGCTTTTCCACGAATGTCCGCACTCGGTGCAGATGTTCGTGCCGTTTGCCCTCTTGATTGCGTAATGCTTGAAGCAATGACGGAAAGCGTATGCCCTTTGTTCTTCGGTCAATATCGGTAGTCGCTTGCTCAAACGTGCGACTTCCTGCTGTATGCGTGTTCTCGGTTTCATAATCAGAAATTGAATAGGTTGGGTTGTTGTACTTCTTGTGCGGTCGATTTGGTGGCGGTTCTCGGCTTGTGGCGGTTCTGCAACTTGCGGAGTTCTTCCTCTTGGTATCTGCGGACAGCGTTCTGACGTGCTTCCGCCTTTTCCTCCGCCGTGAGTTCCACAACGTGGTTCACCACCACTTGGCAGTTCATCGGTTTGCCTACCTCTATCTCGTTCTCGTCATAGTAATGGACTGCTTGCCCGAATATCTCTCCGTCCGTGAAGCCGTTGCAACCGCTTTTCTGCACATAGTTCAGGATGTAGGTCACGCAATCGTCTATGTTCTTGGCAGGGTTGCGGTAGTTCTTCGCAAAGAGCGCATCCTCTTCCGCACGCTGTTCCAGATACATCTGTATCGTTCTCTTGAAATGGTCTGTTCCTTTCATATCGCTGTCATTTTTAGATTGTCTGTTTCAGTATCTCTCTCCAATAGGTCGGCTCTACCTCGTTGAGAAGGAAGTCCATGAAATCCCTCCGTGCGTCCTTGTTCAGTTCGTGGTACAATCTTCGGAAAGTGCTAAAATTGCCGTTGATGTACGTTTCCACCATATACACGAAGATGTTGTCCACCTCGTAATATCTGCACTGCTGCGCTGCCGTCTTGCTGTTTCTCTTTCCCATGTCGGTAAGGGTTAAAGGGTGAATAACCAAAGGATGAAGCCGAAGAAGGCAATGGTGGAAAGGATAGCCACGATTACACCTATCGCCACTCGGAACACTCCGTTTACAATCTCTCTGATGATGCCCCAAAGGATGCCGAACATCCCGAAGGCGGTGCGCATCATCAAGCCGCATATCGCCAACCCGATGTATTGCGCCACTTGTCTGAAATTTGCCGTTGCTGTCATATCTTCGCTGTTTTTGATTTTTTGTTTTTTATGCGGATTCAAGAGCTGAGGGAGTTGAGTTTCAAACTATCTTATCTGCCTCTCGTTTATCCGACATTTTTTTTATGCGTCTTTCTGTCGCATCGGTCGTTTTCGTTTCGGGTGCTTGAAAAGGTAGGGATTAGGGAATGCAAGGTTTTTCGGTCAAAATACTACCCGCAGGGCTGGAGATTTTTACCGAAAACAGGAGGCTTGACCTTGCTTTCCCGTCCAATCCCGGAATTACCTTTGCGCCCAGAACGAAAATGACTGACTGATGCGGCTCACTGAAAGGCGCAAAAAGGAGGTAAACGAAAACAGAGGCAGATTGGGTAGAAAAAAACTTCAGGGGAAAATCCGTAAAAAAAAGAATCACCAAAAGGAAAAAGACATCACCGGAAGCGTGAAAAGGGCAAACCACAACAAAGGAAGTATGATTGTTTCCGATCCGACGGAACTTGTCCAGCCGGGTGGCAACAATCATTCTTCCCGGTTTGTCCGGCTGTGTGTGGCCGCCTGTTTCATTCATGAGGCAGGCTGACACACTCTGCATTCACTTTCCGCTTCCGGCAAAAGGGACAGCGAAAAAAGAAAAATCATTTGAAAACCCGTAAAAGCACCTCTTGGCATAGGCGCAAAAGAAAGGGGCATCGCATCATCAGTCTAAACATCGTTTAGGCGTGAGGCAATGCCCTTTTCTCCGGCTATGCGGTAGTCGGCACACGTTTGTTCAAAACTCGTTTTGGGCAATGGTGTGCCGACGGACAAAACCGCTTTTACGGAAAAATCTTATGAATGAGGGGATAAAAAAACGGGAGTTTATATCAAAATCTCGAATTAAATAGCTACTTTTGCATATGAAGAGTTCTTTGAAGGTTACGCAACGCGCAGAAGGATAATGCAGTAGATAACTAACTAAATCGTAACCTATTACTATAAAGAGCAATTAACCTACGCTCATTTCCAATAAATTACACTCTTTTCGTAACTTCCAGATGCAAAAGTGCAATCAAACCATAACCTGAAACAACAGGGAATTTATCCAAGGAGTCCGATATATTAAGAATATTATTTTATCTTATATATGATAAAAATCGGGTTTTCATTCGTGTTTCTCTTTTGCAATTCTTGTGGTATAGTAATTTTTGTATGTTCTTCAAACGTCTCTATCTCGTAAGGTGTCACAACCTGCACCAGATTATTTCCTAAAGAACGCCCCCATACCGGAAACTGGTTATACCCCTTACTACCTACCATGCCTAACTGCATATTGATATCAGCTAAGTTGAAAGCACTTGTCTCAGGAATATCACACTGTTCCACAACTGTTTCTCCACTGTGTTTATCCACCGAAGCCACATAATACTTCTTGTTCAACATCATGCGCAAATAAAAACGACGAGGTGTCTCAAAAATATCGCTTACAAAAATATCGCCATCAGCAGGAAACCTTTTAATATCTCGAATATTGAGTCCACGAATAACCTCTTCATCCGAATTGCCTAATCCGGCCACTAAAACAGGCTGTATGGTGTCTGCCGACAAACGAAAAACAGTATCGTTACTGGCTGTTTTAAACAAGACTGAAGACTGCTTTCCACCTGAAGGTGAACCCATTACTCCAAATGTAAAGCCTGAATCTTCTCGAGGAACCAACGGCGAATAGAAATCATTCTTGGTGATTATCGCCTCGCCATCCTCTTGAAATATACCAATACCAAAACTGCCACCCTGGAAAGGCATAAGAGGCATGGCGATGGCGCCAATGCGCTTACTACCGAGGTGATGAGCATAGATGATGGGAGAATTTATAGGTAGGTCTTCCACAAACGTGCCTTCCAATGTATATACGCCAACCTTATTGCCGATGACGTAGAAACGGTTATCAGTCTCATCAGCCTGTATAAAACCTATCATACCATTAAAGTCATCGGGACCTTGACCTTGGCGAAGAAATGTACGCAAGAAGTGTCCTTGGCGATCGAACAGTACGATACGAGCTTCCTTGCCCACCAATACATAAATATATTTGCTTGTGATGGCAAAATCGACTACACCGTCTATCAATGAAGCATTGTCACTGGTCATTTCTAAAGGGATATATTCGACTGACTCTATCTCATCAGCAATAGACAAAGTTGCCGGCGAATGAAGTGCTTCACGAACGGAAGCGGTTAATAGACCCGTTTGGTTGACTTGATTTAAATTACAAGATGCCAAAACAAATACGCTAATGGCAACCATGAAAAAAGATTTTGTGTTCATCATGTTTTAAAGTTATGTTTTGGTCAAAGATACAAAACATTTATTATATTACCATTTTTCCCCCGAATATTTTTCTATGAACCGAAAAGATATGTTCAAGAAAACATCTCTGTAATTTTGAAATCAGACAGCATAGAGTAATAAATTGTGAATGTTATAATTGGATCTTATAACATTCACAATCTATCTACCTAATCTTCAGTGGAAATTCCTGTTTCAGTATTGAAACTCTTCCCCTTTGACATACACCCGATAATCCTTTATCATACCAGGGTATCCTTTTTCCGCACGGGGCAGATAGCGGAAACCGGTTACAGTATAGTCACCTCCCAAATCAATAACCAACTGATGCGGATAAGCATCACGGGCAACAGTCATCCAATAAGTAGATTCCTGAAGATCGAACACTTTATCTCCCGTACAGTTACCACTACGTGTCTCTTCGCTATCGGCATAACGTATCCGCCACTTTTCACGCGAAATCGGTTTGCCGTCTGCTCCCAACACATCGAGTTCGGCAATGGCTGCAATCTTCTTTCCGTCTTGGGCCGAAAGAGCTTCGAGGCAGAAGAAGCGTCCGGTATACTGACGATCCAAACGGATCTCCTGCCATCCGTTACCCGGAGTAAACGTACCTGTAGCAACAGGAGTTTCCTGCTTCAGATTCAGTTGTTCACCTTTCTTTCGATGGGTAGAAGCACCTTCATTACGCAACCAATCCAGTATGGGTTTCTTCAGACCGCGAACAGAGGCTTTCTCAGGTCCCTTCAGATCGAGGACAATTATTTCATTTTCTCCCTCTTTCAGCCAACAACCGGGCATAAAAAGTGTTTGTTGCGGACCGATCTCCCAAAAACGTCCGATAGCAATACCATTGACCCATACCATACCTTTACCCCAGGTACTCATGTCAAGGAACGTATCGCCGGCTTTATCCAAATGGAAAGTGGCCTTATAATAAGCAGGCATTGTCTGGGCCGTTCCACTTTTATATTTTTTGTCTTGCACAAATGAGTAATCGACCGGGAAATTGTAAACTGTCCAGTTCTTCAACTCCGTGGTTTGCTTATCACAGACAAGTTCTACTTTCTCAGTGATACCTTTACGGTCATGGATGGATTCATCGAAGTTAACACGCCCCATAGCTTCTACCAGAATATCGATGCAGGTCCCTTTCTTCAAAGCCGGCAGCTGCAAAGTGAATTCACCACGACGGCGATCGAGGCGAGCCAATAGTTTACCATCCGCAAAAACCTGTGCCCAATCGTGTACTTCTGTAATCTTCATCGTCGTACCGGCATCTACAGGCTGCTGTAAAACAGTCCGATACAAAATAGTTCCCCATCCCTGATCGAAAGCTTCCATCGGTTGTATATCCGTGCTCTGTTTCGCTTCCGGCAGATTGGCAAAGAGGGGAGCCACCCGCGTAAACTTCACCTCGGGTATCTCTATGACCGGAAAAGCTACGGGAACAGCCGGTAACTGTTCACCTGCAGGCAAATAGTTTTCCAGCAGATCACGCAGTTGGAAATATTTATCTGTAGCCCATCCCGGTTCACTGATTGGAGCGTCATAATCATACGAACTGCACATAGCAGAATAAGCAGGGTTGTTGGCACCTCCCCAATGGCCGAAAGTAGTACCCCCATGTGCCATATAAAGACTGAAAGAGATATTGCGGTCGAGCATATCCTTTATGCCCTGTACCATACTCTTGGCGGGACGAGTCTCGTGTTTGCGCCCCCAATGATCAAACCACCCACTCCAAAACTCGCTGCACATCAACGGTGTGTCCGGACGAGCCTCCTTAAGACGTTTGAATTGTTGCTCAATGTTGGCTCCCGTACCAAAGTTGATAGTCCAAAGCAGATCGTCCAGACCATTCCGGTCGAAAGTACTGCTCCAATCACATTGGAAAAGGGGAACCTCAGTAAACCCGGCACTTTTCACGATGTCACGAATCGCCGAGACATAAGGTTTATCAACAGCATAGGCACCGTATTCATTTTCTACCTGTACCATAATGATATTCCCTCCCCGGGTAATTTGCAAAGGTGCGAGCTGCTTGCCAACTTCCTTCATAAAAATAGCTGTACGCTCCATGAAGTAAGGATCGAGTGTACGGAGAACGATATCTTTCTTCTTCAATAGCCACCAGGGAAGTCCGCCCATTTCCCATTCGGCGCAGACATAAGGACCTGGACGGACAATAACGTACATTCCGTGCTTCTGTGCCAAACGGCAGAAAGCTGCTATATCATTTTGTCCGGTAAAGTCAAATTTACCCTCAGTCTGCTCGTGAATGTTCCAAAACACATAAAGACAAATAGTATTCATGCCCAATGCC
This sequence comes from Bacteroides hominis, assembly GCF_033042785.2. Classification (NCBI taxonomy): domain Bacteria; kingdom Pseudomonadati; phylum Bacteroidota; class Bacteroidia; order Bacteroidales; family Bacteroidaceae; genus Bacteroides; species Bacteroides hominis. Next base: position 114,776 of record NZ_CP178829.1, read on the forward strand.
TTACACATCTCGATGCGATGTTCCCAGTAAGGTGCCGGAATACGGGTATAATGCAACTCAGCAGCCTTTACGGTGAAAGGCTTGCCATTTAAAAGAAAGGTATTCTTCCCGATCGTAAAGTTCTGCGCCGCGACAGGCAACGAAAAAATCAGTACGAGAAGTAAAATCAGTTTTTTCATGTTATTATTGTATTGTTCTTGGGTTTTATTGAATTATTATTATTTAAGCCTCATCTTTATTTTTCCGAAGCAAGGCAGCGCTTCAAGGGTTTTGCAAAAATTCCCCCATGCTATTTCGGGATAATCCCAGCAATTGTTGACATACAGGATCAGTTGGTCATCCGGTTGTTTATTGATCCGGCATGCCACCGAAGCATCTGTAGACAAAACCGAAAGCTGATGGATAGAAGGGGAAGCTGTCGAAAGAGTATAATAATAGATGTTTTCTTTCATCCCCTTAGCGGTTTGAGTCAACGGGTAGCGGCAATTGGCTCCTGCATCTGCCCAATAATAATAGTTGTGTGTATCGTCTCCCCAAGGTTGAAGGGGTTCTTTACCGTAAGCAGCCTGCTTCGAAATGTATAAAGCAGTCTTTCCTTCATTTCCAGCAAAAGCTTTTTCCGGATAATAGTTCCAATACCCTTTACGTTTCCAGTCCAACTGCTGTATGGCATCTGCCAGATGGAAAGACAAACCTGTTTCACGCAGAAATCCGTTGGGAGCTCCATCTGTCAGGTAATCCACCTCCAACTGTCCATCGGGAGTTATTTTTATCGAAAAATCAACAGTTACCTCCTTATAATTTCCGGCAAGGTCGATATATACATCTCCGTTTGTTTCCTGCCGGTAACTGAATGCACTTTTCTTCCAGTCCTCTTCCAAAATCATAAACCGCGTAGCTGCTTTGCGTACTTCCGCTCCTGTCAAATGATTCAGGTTAATATACAAGTTCAGGAAAGGTCCTTTTTCTATCAGTACCCGGTCGCCGGCTTTGGCTTGTGTAATCAACCCTGTCTCTTTACTGAACGGTATTTCAAAACCTTCCCCACGAATGATCACCCAATCACCGGTTTCTTCCACCGATAGCTTATTTCCGTCAAGCACAGGTGGAAAAACAATCTTCTCCGTTCCGAGTATCGGACGGTAAGTGTCGATCAGGCTTCCATCGGCCGTCCTAAATTCAATCAACAGATGCTCACCTTCTTCCCACCGGCCAGCGGGGATCACTATGCTCCCTTTCTGATGGGGCGGAATGGCCGGAAGTGCAAGATTCTTCTTCACCCCCCGATAAGTATAACTCATCTGAAGTTCGTTCAGGCTCGTATGATCAAAGCGATTATAAACCGGAAGCACCAAACGCTGTCCGGAAGTGAAGTTACGAATATCATCAACTAACAGACGCACCGGCGAATACGCTTTCTTCGTAGCCCAAAATTCCGGTTTCTGACGTCTCCATACATCTACGATTCCCCACTCACCATAACCTACACAATTACCTTGATAGCCTTCGGGCTTGGCTGTGTGGGCAAACTCTTTCCAGAACGAAGTACCGGCCTTGGGCACAGGCAAAGCAAAAGTTTCATCTACATATCCCCAAATAGCTCCTCCCAACCCTCCGGGCGCATCAAACAGTCCACTCCACATCATGTCAAGTGATTTTCCCCAGAACTCACGGATATTCGGGTCAGTCTGCAAAGTAGAATAAGTATAACAGGCCGGATGTGCCCATTCGTCAAAAAGAGCAGGAATCCCATGTCCCTGAAAGTGGCGGGTATTCATTCCCCATTGCGAAAGGTTACCGTTCACATCCTGATAGTGCATACTGAGTATATCATAAATTTTCTCCTTTGTGTCTACCGATCCCGGATAACTGAAAATAACGGGACGAGTCGTGTCTGTTGCCTTCACCCAGTCCCAACAAAGCTGAAAGTTAGTACCATACACACTCTCATTACCGATACTCCAAAACAAAATAGACGGATGAGAGCGGAAACTCTTCACCATCTCCTGACACTGTCCCAGATAACGGTCAGTATATTCGGGATTGCTTTGCGTTTTACCGGGAGCATAATTTTTCTGCCGATAAGTATCTACAAAACAGACAGCAGTCTCACTCTCTACATACACCCCATAACGGTCACAGTATTCCAGGAATCTTTCAGAAGGAGGATAGTGCGACGTACGTACAAAGTTCATGTTCGCCTCTTTGAACAGAAGTACATCAAGGCTGTCCAATTCAGCGGTAGTGGTTCGTCCCAGAGTGGGATGAATATCATGCCGGCAAGCTCCGCGCAATTTCACAGGCTGTCCGTTCACCAACATACGATTACCTGTTATTTTAACTTCACGAAATCCCACTTTACGGATAAAACGGCTGATTTCTTTCCGATCCTGCAGAAGTACAACAGTCAGGGTATATAAATTCGGATGTTCAGCATCCCACTTCAACGGACTTGAAACAGGCAGTGACCAGACCTGTTCTTCTGCTCCTGCCTTCAACGGAAAACAATCCTGAGGAAGTTGTACAGGTTTTCCGTCAGGAGCTGTCAGCTGCAACCGGACTTCAGTAGGTTCATTTCCGGCAGATGTACAGGCAAAACGAAGGACAGCATCCCGGTACAATGAGTCTAAATGAGTCTCTACACTAATATCGTAAAGATGGGTAACAGGTAACGTAAACAAAGTCACATCCCGAAGAATCCCTCCAACAGGGTGATGTGCATATCCCGAAGCATAAGAGATTTCGTCCAGCCGGTCGGTCACTTCCAACTGTATTTCATTTTTCTTCCCTGGACGAGCCTGTGCTGTTATATCGGTTTCCCAACGAGTAAATCCACCGTGATGTTCGCGCACCAACTGCCCATTGACACTTAATTTAGCATGGCTGTAAACCCCGTCAAAACGGAGAATAATACGTTTTCCGGCATAATCGGCAGGAATAGTAAACGATTTCCGGTAGAAAAAAGGCTTGTCGTGTTCTATGGCATATCCTTGCATAGCTGCCTCACCGGGAACTTTAATTGTAGTCCATTTGCTTTGGGGTGAATATTTAAATTGCCAGATTCCATTTAGCAGTATTACAGGCTGTCGAACTCCTTCCTGTTCCACAGGGATAGTATAAGCAGGATACGAAGAAGAGGTAAAAGGTGCAGCAGTAGCCGACATAGCAGAAAACAAGAAAAATAGACCGACCACTACAGTAAACAAAGAAAGTCTCAATTTCATGATATACGATATAAGAGGGTTAATTAAAGGTACAAAGGAACAAGAAATATCATTCGCAAAAAATAGACTTTATTTCTTAAAAGATGGACAATCTTATGATTTTTAAAAGATTATTCCATTATAATTCATAAAAAAGGCTGCATCGTTGTCAATGCAGCCCTTCGATTATTTTTTAGAATCTTTACTTAGCCAATTCATTGATTACATCCATAATCTTCTGTCCTATTTCCTCAGCAGCCTCCATAGTCGATGCTTCACTGTATACACGGATAATGGCTTCGGTATTACTCTTACGCAAGTGTACCCACTTGTCTGCAAAGTCAATCTTCACACCGTCGATATCATTGATTTCTTCGTTCTTATAGATTTCCTTTACCTTAGCAAGGATAGCATCTACATCTATTTCCGGAGTCAGATCTACACGATTCTTAGCAATGAAATAAGGAGGATAAGTTGCACGCAACTCGCTCACCTTCTTGCCTTCGTGAGCCAAATGGCTAAGGAATAATGCGATACCTACCAAAGCGTCGCGTCCGTAATGGCTGGCAGGATAAATCACTCCACCATTACCTTCACCTCCGATCACCGCATTGGTTGCCTTCATCTTGGTCACTACATTCACTTCACCTACTGCAGAAGCATTGTACTCCATACCATATTTGCGGGTCACATCGCGCAAAGCACGTGTAGAGCTCAAATTAGATACCGTATTACCCGGAGTATGTTTCAGTACATAGTCAGCCACTGTGACCAATGTATATTCTTCACCATACATCACACCGTTCTCGCAAATCATGGCCAGACGGTCTACGTCAGGGTCAACAACAAATGCGACATCTGCTTTTCCCCCCTTCATCAGGTTCATGATATCACCCAGATTCTTTTCCAGAGGTTCGGGATTGTGGGCAAAATTACCGGTCGGTTCGCAATAGAGTTTTTCTACGTGTTTCACTCCCAGACGTTCCAACAGTTCAGGCAGAATAATACCCCCTACGGAGTTTACGCAATCGATGGCTACAGTGAAGTTAGCTTTCTTGATAGCTTCTACATCTACCAGGTCAAGCGCCAATACACTGTCGATATGTTTTTTGTTATAAGTAAGATCTTTGCGATAAGAACCCAGATGATCAACATCTGCATAATCGAATTCTTCAGCCGCAGCAATGCGAAGCACTTCTTGTCCTTCGGCTGCATTCAAAAATTCTCCGTGTTCGTTCAGTAATTTCAGTGCATTCCACTGCTTGGGGTTGTGTGATGCAGTCAGGATGATCCCTCCGCAAGCCCCTTCCATTGTCACAGCTAATTCTGTTGTCGGGGTAGAAGCAAGGTCGATATCAACCACGTCCCAGCCCATACCCATCAAGGTACCGACTACAACGTTCTTCACCATCTCACCCGAGATGCGGGCATCGCGGCCCACTACTATCTTGTTACTGTTCGATTTGCATGTCTTGCGAATCAAAGTGGCATAAGCCGACGTGAATTTTACAATGTCAAGCGGATTCAGTCCCTCGCCTGCGCCTCCGCCAATGGTTCCACGGATACCAGAGATAGATTTGATTAGAGTCATAGGTTGTTGTTTTAGAAAATTGGTTATTTAGTAGTTTTAGTTCAATGCTTTCTGGAATTTACGAATATCGTAGAAATAGGGGTTTACATATTGGTTAGCACTCTGATGCCCCATCTTTGAAGGTACAATCATTCTCACATGGGCATAGTTGGTAACATATTTCAAAGCAAGTAGCCATCCGGGAGGAACGTCTGTCGTACCATATTTGGCATACATCGAACCTTCTGTGAATACACCGGCCACCGAAGTTCCATTATCTACGTAACGGAATACATCCGGATAAGTATAGTAGTTCGGATAGTTTTCAAAACCGGGAAGCACCACATTGAAGCAAGTAGTATCATTGGCCTTAATATCATGCTCCACGAAGCGTACGGCTACAATATTATTATTTTTGATAGAATCGTTCTCCGGTTTATCGGTAACAATACCTTTATCCACAATCTGCATATAGACTCCGTTTGAGAAAGCTACATATTCATTCTTGGTCGTATCCGTCTTATATCCGTTTGCTTCAAAGTCACTCTCAGAAATAGTACGGATATCGTGCTTTTTAATAAAAGCGTTTACCGCATCTTTCTCTTCATCCAGCATTTCTGCATAAGTCTTCGAATTGTCGCAAGCCTGGAACATATATCCGAAGGCTAACAAGGAAAAAAATAACAATAGAAGTTTTTTCATTTCTGTATCTTATGTATATTCCGTACAAATGTATTTTAAATTAGTCGAATCTTTAGATTTAAAAGCAGAAAGTTCAAGTCTTTTAACCTTTGACTTTCAACTTTTAACGGAAGAGCAAGGAGCCATGGACTATAAGTCAAAAGTAACAAGAAGTTATACACTTGTCATTCCTTATTCATAAATTGTAACCGACAACCCGCGACCTCATTGTTTCAGAAGCGGCTTATATTTCTCCAATGCCTGTTCAAACACTTTCACAGCCTCTTCCATCGTACCGTAAAACTCTCCGCCTGACGCATTGAGATGCCCACCACCATTGAAAAACTCGGCAGCTAACTGGTTGCAAGGAAACTTACCTACGGAACGAAGTGAAATCTTAATCATTTTCTTTTCCGTATCCTCACGGAGGAAACAAGAGAAACAGACATTCTTAATCGAAAGCGGGATGTTTACAAACCCTTCGCTATCGCCTTTGATATAATCAAATTTTCCCTGTTCATCTTTGGTCAGCGATATAAGCGCAGAATTATAATCTTTATACACCCGCATATTCGATAATACATATCCCATCAAACGCAAACGGCTTTCGGAATAAGTATTGTAGACTTTCCGGTAGATATCATCTTTATCGATTCCTTTTGAAAGCAGTTCGCTGATAATGAAATAAATCTCACGATTATTAGAGTTATAAGTGAATCCTCCGGTATCTGTCATCATACCAGTATAAATACATTCAGCCCCCTCTTTGGAAATGTCACTGAAATATCCCATCCGGCAAATCAGGCGAAACACCAATTCGGAAGTAGAAGAAATTTCAGGATGTGAAACAGTGATCCGACAAAAGTCTTCGGGATGAAGATGATGATCTATCATTATTTTACGTCCCGGTGAGGAAGCTACTATATCAGCCATCTCGTCAATGCGCTTCAATGCATTAAAATCAAGACAGCAGATGACGTCTGCTTCCATAATCAACTTATCGGCAAACTCTTTATAACGGTCATACAGCAAAATATCCTTGCTACCCGGCATCCATCTCAGGAAATCGGGGAAAGCATTAGGGACAATTACATTTACAATTTTATCTTGAGAATCCAGAAAATGATACAATCCCAACGATGAGCCAATGGCATCTCCGTCAGGCGACACATGGGATACGATTACTATTTTGTCGGCCCGTTCAAACCATTTAGTAAAATGATCAATATGGGTTTGAGCAATTACTTTAGTCAGCATAACTTGTTTGTATAAATATGAGTTGGCAAAAATACGATAAATCTTTGTACTTAGAGCAAAAACCTCACAGAACCTTCGTCGGAAAGGGAGATAAAATGCAATCCCAACCGACGGCATTCTTCACTGAACACTCCCTTATAATAAGCGGACAGAGAAGAATCCAGAATAACCTCCCGGCAATGAAACAGTTGGGCCAATGACTCCAATCGTCCTGTATAGCCCTTACACAAATACAAATAATCTATGTTTAACGGTTCAGCGGCAGTTTTGTTTCGCCAACGGTTATCACTGACCATACAAATACGTTTATTACCGAACAGGAGCAGGTGGTCCTGCATCCAGAAGCCGGAAGAGCAATAGTCTTTTGTTATGGGTATCGGGGTATTTAGGTGTAACCGGTTCCAATAGCCGGTTACCGCACGCGAAAGCCGTCTTTCATCCGGAATGCTATCTGCATAGGCAAGCCAGGATTTACCTTGAGACTCAATGCAATGTACAACCGGACATCCCCGGACATTATAGAAAACAATGCTCTGCACTGGTCGGTCAGCCATCCTCCATGCCCAATGAAGACTACCTGTAACCAACAGGCAAACACCTACAAGGTACAAACTTTTCGCACTACGAACCATCATATGACGCATACAGGCCAACAAAGCCAGATAAAAGGCAAGAACTTCCGCCGGATAAATCCAAACATTATCGATAGATGCCAACGGTAGATGCTCTACCCAACGAACCGCAGCATTCAGTAAATCGATAAGAAACTTCACCGCCACAGCACACCAGGTATAAAGCTGAGAAAAAGGGCTGACCACCAGCAGAATAACCGCTGAATACATAATCACCGACACAAGTGGAATTACCAACAGATTAGTCAATAAGAAATGGGTGGAAAATCTGGAAAAATACAACAATACCAAAGGGGCTGTACCTATCTGCGCAGCAAGCGAAACACACATTAATGCCCAGACTTTTTTTAATACTCCATTACCAATCGGAAGCAACCTGAACAACCGGGGATATATCAGTAGAATGGCAGTAACAGCCGAAAAAGAGAGTTGAAATCCAACATCAAACAGCCAGAAAGGATGAACCGCCAACATAATAAATGCAGTCAGCGCAAGCGTATTAAGTGAAATACCCGTACGCCCGGATAAGACCGACAAAGCCAACAATGAAAACATAATAACCGAACGAACCACAGAAGGGGACAGCCCTGTAATGAAAGCAAATCCCCACAATGCAGTAATTATCACTATCGCACGAAACAGCCTCACCCCCCAAACATTCCCCGGCAACCACTTCAGAAGTAAAAGAAGCAGCATATATAAAAATCCGATATGAAGTCCGGAAAGTGCCAGTACATGACTGGCCCCTGACACGGAATAAGTCTCCCTAATATCTTCACCTAATTCCTCTTTGTAGCCAACAGTAAGCGCGGCAAGTACGGCAAACTCATCCGGTTCGAACTTCAAAGCACGATATTTATCCAGAATCCGGTCCTGGCAGTCCAATGCAATCTGCCGAAAGGAACGGGACATCCTGTGTCCGATTATCTGCCATTTTCCCTCTGCAACAAAAGCAACTCCTCCAATCCCTCTGTAACGTAAATAACGGGCATAATCAAATTCATCGGGATTACCATTATTGGAAGGTGGAGATACGCGCGCCATCAATACTAATTCGTCCCCATTATGTAAACTTCCGGCGAGTGAATCTTTCGAAATGTAAAGCAATACTTTCCGATTCACCGGTACGACTCCCACTGAGTCTTGTTTTTCTGTCAGAAATGCCGGACAGAGAAAAGTATGTTCCTTCTCGTCGGGCCGATCAGTCAGGATAGCCCGATAAACGCATTCTTGTTTTGGGAAAGCATATACAGTTTGTTGTAAAACCTGATTCATGCCGCCGGTTCCGGCCCCAAAAACAAGTAGATAGGCAACACTGCCGAATATCCACCGAAACGAATAGCGACGTGAAAAATAGACTGCCAGCAGCAGAAAAAATAATCCGGCAGAAACTCCCACCAACACGGTATCCGGAACATACACCTCCTTGAAAAACAAATAATTACCAACAAGAAAGCCTGCTATCAGAGGTAATAGCAGGCGTAAAAATGGATATCGATGTAAATACCGGAAGCTCACAAGCCGGCCTTACAGCCCTTTCATGGCATGAATCGTCTCTTCCGGATTCTCAGCAGCAAAAATGGCATTTCCTGCTACCAACGCATCCGCCCCGGCAGCCACCAGACGGGCACCTGTTTCCAGATTCACTCCACCATCTACCTCGATCAGCGCTTTCGATCCGGTACGCTCAATCAGTTCACGAAGTTCACGTACTTTCTCTACCGAGTGCTCAATAAACTTTTGTCCTCCGAAACCGGGATTTACACTCATGATCAACACCATGTATACATCCCGGATAATGTCCTGCAACAAAGCTACCGGAGTGGCCGGATTTATGGTAACAGCAGGCTGCATACCGGCCTCACGGATTTGTTGCACCACCCGATGAAGGTGTGGACATGCTTCGTAATGTACATTCATAATATGCGCCCCCAATGCCTTTACTTCAGGAATAAACTTCTCAGGATTGACTATCATTAAATGTACATCCAACGGTTTCTGAGTCAACTTAGCAACATACTTCAGCACCGGAAAGCCAAAGGATATATTCGGAACAAATACTCCGTCCATAATGTCAATGTGCACCCAGTCGGCTTCACTACGGTTAATCATCTCAAGATCCTTTGCCAGATATGCAAAATCTGCCGAAAGGATAGAAGGGGATATAATAGGTTTCATTTCATCAATATTTTAATAATAGCACAAAATTAACAAAAAAACATCAGAGCTCCCTCTTCTATAACAGTTTATTTGGCAGAAATTCTTTCCTTCTATTCCAATTCCACAATTGCAAATGACAGACTCTGCTTTCCAGTACGTTGCCTTTACACTATCAAAGCATAAGATAGAGAGCCTCACCGTCAATTATTCCGCCTTCATCCTAAATGCCTCAGTCAGATGAAACCCACGCAAAAGTTCATCTGTCTTCAGCCTCTTTTTACCCGGCAACTGTAAAGAAAGGATATTTACAAACCCATCCGACACGGCTACTTTCAGGAAGTGCTTTCCATCTGTAATAATGCTCCCCGGAGTCAGTGCATGTACTTTCTCTTCTTTCTCACTCTCAAAGATTTTCACTACAACCGCTTCACCTTCCGGATTAAGTAATTCACTCCACGCAGCAGGATAAGGAGAAAGCCCGCGGATAAAATCATAAACCCGTTTCACCGGCTGATTCCAATTAATCCTACAGGTTTCTTTGAAGATTTTCGGAGCTGAACGAAGCTCGCCGACCACTACCATTTCTTCCTGGGGAATTGCCTTTACATTTCCCTCCAGAATAGCATCTACCGTTTCTATCACCAGCCGTCCGCCCAACTGCATCAATTTGTCATGCACCACTTCCACATTGTCCGTATCAGCAATAGGAACGCGCACCTGCTGGATCACCTCACCTGTATCGATTTCATGTTTCAGGAAAAAAGTAGTAATCCCCGTCTCCGTATCTCCATTGATAACCGCCCAATTGATAGGAGCTGCCCCACGGTACTGCGGAAGCAAAGAAGCATGAAGATTGAAAGTTCCAAAACGAGGCATGTTCCATACCACTTCCGGCAACATCCGAAAAGCCACAACAATCTGCAGATCGGCCTTCCATTCGCGAAGTGCCTGAACAAATTCTGCATCTTTCAGTTTCTCCGGCTGTAATAAAGGCAACTGATGATCCAGCGCATATTGCTTTACCGGAGAATATTGGATTTTGTGTCCACGGCCGGCAGGTTTATCAGGCATTGTAATCACCCCGACTACATTATAGCCGCCTTCCACCAGACAGCGCAGGGCCTCCACTGCAAAATCAGGAGTCCCCATATATACGATTCTTAAATCTTCTTTTTTCATATTTAAAAAGCTATGAGTTATAAGTTTCCGGAAATTGTAACCCGTCAATCTTCCGAGAAATGCACCAATACCTGGCGATACGAATTAAATATTTTAGATTTTGAAACAAATCCCAGATACTTTCCTTCTTCGTTGACTACCGGCAAGTTCCACGCTTTTGTATCGTCAAATGTCTGCATCACCTGTTCCATACTGTCGGTATCATACAAACGGGCAGGAACAGAAGTCATCAATTTACTAACGGTAAAACGATGATAAAGTTCCTGACGGAACATGATGTTCCGGATATCATCCAGCAGCACGACACCTAATAGAATTCCATCCTTGTCTGTCACAGGAAACATATTACGATGGGAGGTCGAAATAGCCTTTACCAATTCACCCAAATCCATTTCCGGACGTACACAGACAAAGTCTGTTTCGACTACATTTTCCACTTTCATCAATGTCAGTACAGCCTTATCCTTATGATGGGTCAGCAACTGTCCTTTCTTGGCCAGACGCATGGAATAAATACTGTGGGGTTCGAACACAATGATTGTCAGATAAGAACTGACCGAAACGATCATCAAAGGCAGAAAAAGGTCATATCCACCGGTCAGTTCAGCAATCAGAAACACACCGGTCAACGGGGCATGCATGACCCCACTCATGACTCCTGCCATTCCCATTAGAGCAAAGTTCTTTTCCGGTAAAGTGGAAGTAAAATCAAAATCATTGCTAAAGTGGGAGAAAACAAAACCGGCAATACATCCCAAATACAACGAAGGAGCAAAAATACCACCGCATCCGCCTCCACCGTTAGTCGCACTCGATGCAAATACCTTCAACAGGATAATCAATACCAGATAAACCAACAGCAGATTGCCATATCCATAGAACAAGGAGTTATTCAATACCGTATCCCAATCGGCATTACTCGTACCGTTCAGCAATAATTCAATCGTATCGTAACCTTCACCGTAAAGAGGCGGAAAAAGAAAGATGAGTACACTCAACATCACACCACCCAATGCCAACTTCTTATACGGATTGGACAGTTTACCAAATACCCCTTCTACAGAACTCATGGCACGTGTGAAATAGAGTGATACCAATCCGCAAAAGATACCTAAAAGAATCACATAAGGAATACGTTCCAACTCAAAAGGCTGATCCAAATGAAATTTAAACATAGCCTCTTGCCCGGTTGTAATATACGAAACAGTAGCAGCCGTAACAGCCGAGATTAACAACGGCAACAAGGATGACATGGTAAGATCAATCATCAATACTTCCAAAGTGAATACCAATCCCGCTATCGGCGCTTTGAAAATACCTCCAATGGCACCGGCAGCACCACATCCCACCAGCAACATCAACGTACGGTGTTCCATCTTGAACATACTTCCCAGATTCGATCCGATAGCCGATCCGGTAAGTACAATAGGGGCCTCGGCTCCTACCGATCCGCCGAAGCCGATGGTAATGGCACTGGCAATGGTCGACGACCAGATATTATGGCGTTTGATACGTCCTTGACGACGTGAAATTGCATAAAGGATCTTCGTAACCCCATGACTGATATCATCCTTTACGATATTGCGCACAAACCATCCGGCAAGGAAAATACCGACTACCGGATAGACCAGATAAAGGTAGTTGGCCTCTGTCGTATTAAAATTATCTGTGAGAAAGTTCTGTATCGTATGAATGAAGAACTTCAGGATCAATGCAGCAATAGCTGTAAAAATACCTACCAGAAAACTTAAAATGAGAATAAACTGCTTTTCTTTAATCTTATTCTCGCGCCAAATAATAAAGCGCTGTAATAAACTTATCTTTTCTTTTTCCATTATTCGCGAATAATCTTAATCACTCCACCTTTATCCAGCTTAATGATACTCGATGGTTTAGGACGACTCATATCATCCTGCCGGAAATTGACAATGTAGTCTACCGACGATTTTATTTCTTCGCTGATTTCATTGAAATTGGCAGCTCCCGGCTGTCCACTGATATTGGCAGATGTCGAAACAATAGCCTTACGAAACTGCTGGCACAAACGACGGGAGAATGCTTCGTTCGTCACCCGGATGCCTACGCTACCGTCTTCGGCAAGCAGATTTGAAGCTAAATTACGAGCACCGGAATAAATGATAGTCAATGGTTTATCGGCAACTTCCATCAAATCCCAAGCAATCGAAGGGACATCCTGCACATAAAATTCGACCTTCACCGGCGAATCCACCAATACCAACATCGCCTTGCTGTCAGCACGTTGTTTTATCTCATACACCCGGCGCACAGCGTCTTCATTGGTAGCATCGCAGCCAATTCCCCAAACCGTATCGGTGGGATAGAGAATCACCCCGCCTTCGCTCATCACTTGACAAGCTTTTTTAATGTCTTCTATCATTTCTTGATCTATTTCTTGTGAGAATAACGTGCAAAAATACTAATTTTGCCCAATAATAACAAAGGTTAAGAGAAAACAAATGGAAGAAATCGAATTTCATCACAGTTTACCTATACAACTACGATTCAATGACGTAGACAAGTTCGGACACGTCAACAACACCGTCTATTTTTCATTCTACGACCTCGGCAAAACAGAATACTTTGCTTCGGTTTGTCCGGGGGTTGACTGGGAAAAAGATGGTATTGTAGTAGTACACATTGAAGCCGACTTTCTGGCACAGATTTTTTCATCCGACCATATTGCCGTTCAAACCGCCGTCTGTGAGATCGGAACCAAAAGTTTTCATCTGATGCAACGGGTTATCGATACCGAAACAATGGAAGTGAAATGTATTTGTCGCTCGGTCATGGTGACATTCGACTTGGAGAAACATCAATCCAAGCCACTGACCGAAGAGTGGATAGAGGCAATTTGCCGATTTGAAGGAAGAGACTTAAGAAAGAAAAAATAAATAATCCTCCGTAGATGCCTTTTTCTACGGAGGATTTTATTTTCTCCTTAATATAAGAATTCCTTATTCACGTTCCCCGACACACTCGCATCAAACCACGAAAGGTTCGATTGATCAAGCACCCATTTTTCATAATTAGGATATGCCTGTATGACATTAATTCTCTCCTTCGGATACTTCCATGCCGGTGAGGAGGCTTCTTTACGTGGGAAATCAAGTGCCCAGGGATAGCGGTTGTCCATGCGATAGTAAACTCCGGACTTAGGATCCGAGCGATCATTTTCTGTTTTGAAAAGTGAAACATCCGCATGCTTTGTCGGTTTATAATCTACCAGATGAATCTCTTTTTGACGGCTGTTGACAAAGATAAACGGATTAAATTTTTGAGTCTGCAGATTGCTGACAGGAGTTTTCAACCGAACGGTTATTTCAGCGGGAGTCCCGGAAATTCCGGTTGCCGTCCCTTCCGTATTCACATATCCCTCAGTAGTCCCCAAAGCTACATTTACATCGTTCCACACAATGAAAGTGGCCCATTCATTCCCTTCCTCAATAATAGCACCTTCCAGTTTTGACCGATCAATAATGTCCTCGGAAAGCGGAAGTTCAATCCCGACCCCAATATGCGTCCACGGGGCTGCCCCCTTCGCAATTGGTGTGAAAGTCAATTTCACGGCAGTAATAGAATTACCATCTCCTTTCTCCAGCTCATAAGCATAATTCATCACAAAATCATTGAAATCATAATCTCCCATCTTAGGCCACTGGTCTTCAAAAGCAAGTGTTCCATAAACAGCCTCCGAAGGAGCGAATTCATCAATTACCGGAATATCTTCTTCCGGTTTAACGGCAGATACCGGTGATGCGGTAAGCTTTATCAGCACGTCATTGAAATCATAATCAGCCTTCGCATCGCCATAAGGACGGATATCAAACCCCATAATGCAGCAGTTGTAATCGGACATGCTACGGATCACGGCATTTGTTTTTTTAGTTGTATTCAAAGTTGGAGTAGAATAATAGAATCCGTTTACATTCGCATTAGGAAATGTCTGATTCTGGAATTTATAGGCGCTCTTCGAGTTTACACCGCCAGTAGCGATATTCGTCATGTTTAACCCGTCACGTGCCACGGCAAAACCGATACGTGTACCCTTCGGAAATATTGTATCATACTTGTTTCCGTCCCAATATAATAATTGCACTTTCAGTCCCGACGGACATTTTTCCTGATGGGTGTTCGGCAACAGTAAGGTCATACGATGTCCCTGTATATCTTCGCGTTTATTGAGTTCCCCTTCTTTATAACTATAGTAAGTCAAAACATTGTAAACAGTCCTATTATTTACATAGAATCCCCCATCACCAACATATGTAGCCCACACTTCTGCTCCCAGTTCGTCAGTAACCACCAGATCCGAACTCTTATTCAGATCCACATCCTGTACATTCTTCTGTTCCGGATACCAACTATTCACCCGGTTTAAAAATTTAGGTGACAATTCTTCTTTTGAAACAAGCGGCGAAGCATTTAAAAGCGGGATGCCGTCTTTCCCAACTTCTGCATCCGCATATGGACTATACAGTTCATAAAGATTGCTTAGCTTCTGGCTGACAGGAATCGCCAACTCTGCCCCGCCCCGGGCAACAGCCATGCGAGTAGAAGCATTGGTACTGACTTGAAAGGGTACGGCAGACAAGACACACGTCATTCCCGGTTGCACATCAACCTCCTGCACACCGGGAAAACCGGCAGTCAATGAAGTTATATATACCTTATCGACATTTACCGGAACAGATATAATAGCATAAATGCATCCATCCACATCTGTATAACCAACATAAAGAGGCTTAATGACAATAGTCCCATCCTCCTCATAAGGTTGTTGGGGATAAATCCCTATCAAGATGCCTTCAGCCACCTTCTCATTCGCAGAGGTAGCCATCACACCGATCTGCTTATCGGTTCTCAAAGAGAATTTAAATGATAAATCCAGTTCCTCCGTATCATCAGGATTCTTACCCGACGGTTCATACAAATCTTTTTCTTTTACACATGAGGTGCAAAAAAGTACTATCAGCAGTGCATACTTCAGCAATGATACATTATTTCCCATAAGACTCTGTTTGTTCGTTTGTGCGAGGTCACCATATATCAGTAATCTCAGTAATCCATTCCACTGTACAAAAATATCAAAAAAAACAGAAACTTACAAAATTTGATCATTTTAATGTAGATTTTATTCTCCTTTATCTTATAATATCATTCACACCACTATATAGGCCCTATTATTAATGCTCTTTTGCATTCCCGGTTCTACAGGTAATATAATAAAATGCCGGCATCCACTCTTCCAAACGGACACCGGCATTTATCATTCCAACCGAAGCTGTCAGCCGCCTATCAAAGCAATCCCTGCCCTCCGATCACCCCGGCAATAGCACTTGCTACAGCAATAATCACTTTCAAAATAACGTTCCAATTATTTTTCTTCATCTTTTTCATCCTATTAAAAATGCAACTACGCAGTCGGATCATCTACTATGTCTCCATCACCACCTCCGGAACCATTATTGCCCGAAGCACCGATCCCACTCGCCTTCTGAAACTCAACACCCTGAAACAAAGCCCGAGTAGTACCGATAGCCGCAGGACGAGTATATTCAGGAGTAAAATGACAAAGAAGGGCTGCCACCTGATTCGGATTCACCTCTTCCTCTTTGTCCACTCCCCTTCCCCGTGTACGCGCTTTCATCGTAAAAGTACCCAATCCGTCCAGACGTACCGTCTTACTGTCCAGCAGTGCACTACGCATCGCTGTCATCAAGTTCCGAACCACATTATGCACATCACCCGGAGTCAACGACGACTTTTCCGCAATCATTTCAGCCAATTGCTGAGTAGATACCACTTTACCTACCTTCACCAAGTTCAAGTGCCATTTCTTATCACCGGCCTTAGTTGCCATAGTCGATTTTACTGCTTTATAAAATAATGCCATATTCCTAATCTCCTTTTTTAATGTTATTACCACTGATTTTATTCACATTGCGTTGATCAACATTGCAAAGGTGCACATTTGCAGGAAGATGACAAAGGAAAATGAGGCGTCCGGATCAAGTTATACAGAACAAGTTATAATCATCACATTATCAGAGTTATTACTTAATTCTTTCTCATACATCTACTTCACATACTCTGCCATTGTTCGATTATTCATATTATATCCGTTTAACGGAATGTCCCCAGGTTTATACCCGATATAGTATAAAGCTGGGGACGAAACAAAAATCTATACCCGAAAACCGGGTATATCTCTTTTCTACTTCGCTAATCTCCGATAAGCCTCTTCTAATTTTTTATCGTACTGATTCTGAGCATATCCGGAACCATTATATCTTTTGGCAAAACCGGTCCAGTCTTTCCGCTCCAGATTGGGCCGTAACTCAGCAAGTTTAACAAACCTCGCAAATGCCTCCAGTTGCTTATCTTCTCCGGTACACATATCTTTCACCATTTCATCTACACAGCCATACCCGCACATCACATAGTTAAAGCCCATCACCTGAAACATTCCCCATGGAGTTCACGCCAAAAGATGTGTCCTTCGAATAAGATCATCGGTCGCCCCGGAGCCACAAAGCCCCCACGACCACCGGTTTCAACTGTCTTTACGGCTTTTACCACTGCCACTTTAACGCCAAGCCAATCTGCCACACGCTGAAAATCATTCTCTGTTAAGTTTTCCATGAGTAATTAAATTTATTTGATTTATACCATTCTGATCGTATCTACTACTCTCTTGATATCTTCATCCGTCAATGTCGGTCCCGAAGGCAGACAAAGGCCGATATCAAATAAGTGTTCACTCGTACCGTTTCCATAGAATGGAGCATCTACAAATACAGGCTGAAGATGCATAGGCTTCCATAACGGACGAGTCTCTATATTCTCAGCATCCAATTTCAAACGAATGTCTTCACGAGTCTTACCGGCAACACTCGGATCAACCAGGATACAAGTTAACCAGAAATTTGAATCAAACCTCCCATCAGGGTTTTGAAGAACCGTTATACCGGGAACGTCCTTAAGCAGCTCCGTATAAAGAGTATGTATAGCCCGTCTTCGGGCAACATGTTCATCGAGGACAAACATCTGCCCACGACCGATACCCGCACAAATATTACTCATCCGATAGTTGTAACCGATGTGGGTATGCTGATAATGTGGAGCGACATCACGAGCCTGCGTAGCGTAGAACTTTGTTTGCCGGGCCTCTTCCTCCGTGCGACAAATCAGAGCACCTCCACCGGAAGTGGTAATCATCTTATTCCCATTGAAAGAAAGCGCTGCCAGTTCGCCAAAAGTGCCACACTTCTGTCCGTTCAATTCCGAACCCAACGCCTCGGCAGCATCTTCCAGAACCGGAATCCCATAACGACCGGCAATCTCCATGATCTCGTCCATCTTAGCAGGCATGCCATAAAGGTGAACCGGAATAATCGCTTTCGGAAGCTTACCCGTCTTGCGCAAACGGTCCTTTATAGCCTCCTCGAGCAATACCGGATCCATATTCCAGGTATCCTTCTCACTGTCCACAAAAACAGGTTTGGCCTCCAGATAAGAAATCGGATTGGCAGAGGCGGCAAAAGTAAAGCTTTGGCAAATCACTTCATCACCGGGTTTTACATCCAGAAGAATCAAGCCCAAGTGAAGTGCAGCCGTTCCAGCACTCAAGGCCACCACATGGCGGTCTTCATGCAAGTATTCGGCCAAAGATTGCTCAAAAGCATCCACGTTAGGCCCCAAAGGGACAACCCAGTTCGTATCAAAGGCCTCTTTTATAAAGTCTTGCTCACGGCCACCCATGTGAGCAAGCGAAAGCCAGATTCGCTTATTCATAACTATTTATAATGATTAGATTTTCTAATATAGTAAGGGAGAAAAAGAAAGACAAAAAAGCTCCTTATCCAAACAAGTATTTTTTTCATCAGATATATTTGAGTAAATCCACTATATTATTTAAAATATGTGTTGGAAGCATTTCTTTAGACTGAGAAAAATTTTGTTTATGAATGTTACTTCCATTATCTAATAAACAAAAACTTTCCCATTTTAATTTATTGGGAGCCTTAAAGTCTTTATCTGTATTGTCACCAACATAATAATAAGAAGAAGAATCTGAAAAATACTTCTCTTGAAAATACAAATACCCCTTCAAAGAGGGTTTCTCAAATCCTATATTTTCTGAAATAATCCAATTCTCCATAGGAATATATTCATCTAATCCTAATGACTTCATTTTTTGACTCTGAGTAATTGCACGCCCATCAGTCAATACTCCTAAACACACTTCCTTTTGCACCAAAGCTTCTAGCACTTTGCGAGTATCTATACTCAATGCTATCTTAGGAATATGAAGCCGATAAATAGATAAAAAATCATTTAAAGATATATCAATACCATAACTTTTATTCAACTCATTAAATGCATTTAAACCTTGACTATACGATTCCCAAAGTAAGCTATACACATTACTTAGTGCATATTTACTCTCCAAGACTATAGATAATTCATGATATGCGGATCTAAGAAAATCAATTTCTTTATATAAAGTATCATCCAAATCAAAAACGACGACCTTATTCATACACTATTACTTCAGAATCATAACGTAACATCAACGTATTACTAAGCCAATCAGCTGTATATTTCAACATTTGTGCTTCAAAATACTCTTTCACTATATTTTTAGGAAAATCAGCCTTTGCATAATAAGACAATGGATATCCTCCTCCAAAACGTGGATTTATCTCAATTCCTACCACATCCTTATCACATTCACGATAAAATAACTGTATGCATATACATCCAATTACACCAGGCAGATATTTCATTTTATCATATAGGAGCTCAACTAGATAATTCTTTCGAGTATACCCTTTATTTATTTCTCCAGCTCTCACCTCTACACGTTCACGAGGGACTATGGATTTCACATAATTGTCTTTACCATAATACATATCAACTGTAAACTCTTTGTATTCATCTTTATCAATGTATTCCATAAACATTAATTTTGGATGATTTAAAATTTCTGCGGTCAGTTCTTCTTTATGCCTGATAACAAATATATCTTTAGACAAAGATCCATCGTAAGGTTTAGCAAACAATGGGAAAGTGGGATCTAACTTGTTTATAGGGTGAGGAGTCCTAATACCTATAGATTGTAAAAAATCATTCGTCTTCCTTTTATCTCTGCACATCTGTATAAAAGAAGAATCAGAAACTAAAATTTCAATTCCACGTTTGCTAAAATAATCTTTCTTATCCGCCAACAACTGCAATTCTGTATCTATTGTAGGAATAATAATATATATTCCATTCTTTAAACATAAATCCAACAATATATCCGTATAACTTCTATCAGTTACACGAGGTACTAAAAAACATCCATCAGAGACTATACCTGCCGGAGCCAATTGAGGATTCATATCCGTAGTGTATATTTTTGTATTTAAGCCACTATTTTTTATCGTTTGCTGGAACAGATGTATTAACGTAACTCTTTTCCCAGCCGAAGTAATTAATATATTCCGCATAATTTAATTGTTTCCCGTAAAATATTCCATAGTTGCACTTGTATTAGAATTAATCCCCTCACGCACAAAAACTTTTTTAATAGTCAAAAAAAAGATCTTCAGATCCAGAAAAAATGAACAATGATCTACATACCAGACATCCAATTCAAACTTCTTTGTCCATGAAATAGCATTTCGTCCATTCACCTGGGCCCAACCGGTTATTCCAGGACGGACTTCATGCCGACGAGCCTGTTCTTTATTGTATAAAGGAAGATATTGAGGTAACAACGGACGGGGACCAATAAAGGACATATCGCCTTTCAAAACATTGATTAATTGTGGAAGCTCGTCAATCGAAGTAGAACGAACAAACTTACCAATCTTAGTTAATCGTCTATCATCCGGAAGTAAGTTTCCTTCTGCATCACGTTCATCTGTCATCGTTTTAAATTTGATGACTTTAAAAATTTTACCATGCCGTCCGGGCCTCTCCTGAAGAAAAAAAGCACTGGCACCTTTATTGGCAAAATGGAGCCAAAGAAAAATAAAAAGTAAAATAGGCCAAATAAAAAGTATGACAACCAACGATATTGATAAATCAAAAAATCTTTTCAGAAGCGAACAATATATGCAGTTCATTTTTCAAGTGATTGATATTCCGCCAACAAGGCTTCCCAAACTTTGTGTTGTTCAAAACGGTCTACAATTATTGGACGTGCTTTCTTTGCCATAGCTCGTACATCTGTATCACGATGTTCCACAAAAAACTTCATAGCGCCATAAAGCGCTTCCTCATCTTGCGGAGGGATAATAACTCCATTAACACCGTCTTCTATTATTTCGTTACACCCGTTAATATCCGTAACAATAGAAGGAAGTCCCAGGGCTCCTGCTTGTAAAACAACATTTGGAAAACCCTCGCGATAACTAGGAAAAGCCAATGCATCGGAAGCCGCTAAATAAGGACGTATATCTTGCTGAAAACCAAGAAAAGAAATTGAAGAGTGATTCAAAATAGTATGTTCTATTTCAGAAGAGACAGGATCTAAATCCGCTTCAAAAGAACCAACCAACAACAATCGAACTTCAGGATATACTTTTGTCAATCGGACAAAGGCTAAGACAAGCTCATTAATTCCCTTATCCTTAACAATACGTCCCACAAAACAGAACGTAAATTTGCCTTTTTTCCTTATCTCGGAAGCAAGTAACTCTACATGTTGAGTTCGATTAAAGTGCTGAACATCTATGCCACTAATATTTCCATGCAATATAACCTTCAATGGTTTATTTGTTATTTTTTCCCGAATCAATGTCCTTTTCACCCCTTCACCTTCCGGAATTACTTTAGTTGCACACCAACAGGTTATTTTTTCCATAATAACTAATAAACGACGTAAATTTCCTGTTGCCGTTTCAAAACGTAGGCCGGTAACAGTGTAAACTCGATGAGGAACCCTCGTTATCCATGCGGCAATCATAGATAACAAACTGGCTTTGGGAGTATTGGCATGAACGATATACGGTTTCTCCTTAAGGAATAGAAAAACTATAACAATTAGTGATTGAAAATCAGACATAAGACTAATTTGACGACACATAGGAACATCAATTGTACGAATCCCCTCTCTCAAAGATACCTCTTGTAACTCATCACCCATTCCAGAAGCAATACCCGTAACATTATAATATTGATTTAGAAATGAAAGTTGTCCACCTAATAATGTTTTAAGACTAAGAGAAACGGTTGTTATACGAAAAAAGACAGGCTTCATAATCTTAATGACAAGTTAATACTTTTATTAAATAATCAATAGCATTTTCAATCTTTACATCTTGTTTTATACCTGAATATTTTCCATTTAAAAAACCTTCCATTACTTTTACTATTTCTGATTGATTATACGGATCAAATACAACAGGGTTAGTTATAGCATTGTAAGTATAATCCATATCAGAAGACAAAACCACTAACCCATTATGAATGCCTTCTATTAGTGGAAGCCCCAAAGACTCCATTGTAGAAGGAAAAATTAATGCTTTCGATAAAGAATACATTTTTCTTATTTCTTCCGATGTCAAAATTCCCATATTAACAATAGTATTTGGATAAATAACATTAATACTATTTATTATATCAACCAGTTGCTTATTGTTTTGTGGGATTGTTAAGACAATAGAAAAAGCTCTCTTTGTTCGCAATTCTCTAATAGCATTCAATAATACTAAATGATTCTTATGATAACTATCTAACGCTGGATATATGAAATCATATTTTTTTTCATTAACACCATTAGAAAGAACTGGAGTCAATTCAAAAAAAGGACATAGGACGGCCTGTATACGATAAGTATCCCACAGTCTATTTTTTATCAAACTTGTTTGACAAAAAAAAGTTGCTTTATATTTCCCTATACATATCCAATAATAATAAATAAAACTCTTTAGATTTTCTCTAAAACTTTTATCTTTTAAATTCCACCTAAACTTTTGTGAATAATATTCACTATGAAAGTAAACGATAGAATTCTGGGAAATGACAAATGGGGGTAATGAACAAAAAAATAGAGCATTCCTTCTTTTTTTCATATAACGACAAATAGTTCTAAAAGTTGTTGTTTTAACAACTATCACATTTCTCAAATTTAAAGAAGACATCTCCTTAAAAATATGTTCATATTTTAAGTAGACAACAGCCTTTATTCCCATCCCATCTAATGTTTTTATCAAATACATCAACAAGACCAAACTTCCTCCCCAATTCACATGGGACGCTTCTATTGTAATCATCCTACTTCAACAGGTAATTCTTTATTAAAAATACTTTTATATGGTACAAACAAATTTTCATATGGATTCTTGGAGACTAATCTTACACATAAAAAACTCACAAGAAGGACAAAGAAAATTAAACGTGTTTTCAAGTTTTGAGATAATCGAAAAGCATAGCAAAATAGAAATATTTGAAAAACATCAAAGCAATTTGCCAATCTAGATAATGTAATATTAAAAGCTCCAGCTAATATATACACAACAATTCCCAACAAATATATATTAAATAAGCCACGACATACAGCGTCTTGTTTTCTATATGAAAAAATGAAAGAAAAAATCAAAAGAAAAGAAAAAAAACGACTTAAAACACCTCTTAAATATAGAGAAGATGCACTCATACCCACTATATCTATATTTGTTCCCTCTTCGATATAACCATTAAATTTTGCCATAAGAACCCCTCCTAACAAAGTGTATCTCTCCATAAATATCGATAAGAAATACCCCAACATAAAGGCTATGAATAAACAAATTAATAATTTCCTCGTAGAAATCTCTAATTTATAAATATAATATGACAATATAAATAATATACTGCTAACATGCAACATTGTAGCCCCTAAAACACATAAAATAAATTTTAATAATTTTCGCTCTTTAATATAAAGAAAAGAATAGGTTGTAATAGCTATTGCTACTGTTTGACGCACAAAAAAAAGGCCTGCATAAGAACCTACAATGAACAAAACTAAAAGTGAAAATAAAGGAAATATACTAACTTTCAAAATAACTTTCGTCATTAATGTATAATATAAATAAGATTGAATTAATAACAAAAGTGTAAAATTTCCATTAATAGTTCTAACTAATTTATTTAATAAAGTAAATCCATATTCAAAAGAATTATGTCCAAAACGCTCTGGTTCAACAAAAAAAAGATAATATGTTTGCCAATCAGTACCCCGTTCCCATCTAATTGCAGCAAAAAGAAATAGGATACACATTATAAGAATAAAAAGTAGTTTTATTTTAGATTTATCCCTCCCAAAAGAAGTAAATATTTCTAAAAAAGAAAAGAAAGATAATATAAAGAAAAGAATATGTAAATACATAACTATCCAATAATAAATCTAACTTCCTCTTTTACACTTTCAATTGAAAATAAACTTTGTGCCGCAATAAGTTTACGTTTTAACAAACAATATTCTTTTGCATCAACTTGCATATTTTCTAGAAAAGAGCATAATTCTCCTATTGAGGAGTGCAAATATCCAATATTTCCTGTAAGATTGAACACATATTTAAAATAATCATTACAAAGAGCTATTATAGGTTTTCCAGAAGCTATTGATTCAAAAAGAGCTCCACTAGCAATTAGTTTATAACTATCTACAGGATATAAAAACAGAGTATAATGTAGAGAAGCTATCCACCTTTTATACTCTTCTCTAGGTAATTCACCATTAGAATCACGATCGACAACCTCAATTCCCAGTGAGCGTATAAGAGCAACATCACCAACTAATTTTCCAATATGGATAACTTTTATATTATTTTCCCTATTTTTCAACGTCTGAGCTAGTTGTAACAATGAACTATATCCTTTTGCCACATTAGTTTGACCTATAATGCCTATACGTATTTCTGTAGTAGATAGAGGAGTAAATTTCACTTCGTCATCATCAAACTTATAAGGATGATTTATTGCCCCAAATCTATTATAATTATAGTTAGGAAGCAACTGTTTCAAATGCAACATAATAGAATCACCAAGTACAATAAAAGAGAGTTTTTCATCAACCTTTTTCTTCAAAAAGAACAATTCTAATATTTTTCCTTGTATTCCAGCCAAAATCCCGATACTTTTATTGGGTAACAAAAGTTCTAATTCCCCATGACAACAAACAAATATATTAGACTTTACAAATGGCATTATAACATACAATAAAGGTAATAAAAAGGGATTATTATTATTCAAAGCAATATATTTCTCTTTTCTATTTAACAATATAACCTTCACAGTCACTAAAGCAGCCCAAATATATCTTCCCAATAGCGTCCAGCGTCCTCTACCTGAAAATGACTTCAATAAGTCAAAAGAAACATTATCTAATATAGGTCTAATTTTCAAGATATTCTCAATATTCCTATTTTGCCCATAGTATTTTACTTTCAAGAAAAGATGAGAATAAATACATAACATTTCAGCATTAAACATTTCATGGAAACTATCAAAAGAAAAAGAATCAATAACTACTATTTGGTCATATTTTTTTTTCATTTCTAAAAACAATTAATTATACTTTTTTTTCCATCGATAATATTGAATATTATTCAATAAATATTTAGGAATAATCTTTTTTATCTGGCTTCTAAGTAAATAAACTAATCCTGAATAATAATAATTAAGCAATCTGGCATTTACTCCATGAAGACGATTCAATTCCCTCTTTTGCTTCAAAAAAGAACTTAATGTTGCCGAAGAAGAAATCCCAGAACAATCATATGATGAAATTATATCTGGTACTTCCACAAAATCAATCTTCTCCTTATACATTTTAAAAAAGAAAGCATAATCCGCTATTATACGATAACTAAGATCGAATTTATATAATTTCATCAAATCCAAATCAACAAATGTTGATTGATGTGAAAATATCATCTTATGAGTAATATCTGGTAATGGATAAGGTTTTTCAATCACAGTTCTAAATGCATATCTCTTTTCGACGGCTCCATAAATTATTTGCGCAAAATAATTCTTCCCATTAGAAAAAATTGCATCTAAAACATTATTAGAATAGTAATAATCTCCTGAATTCATAAAACTAACCCATTTCCCTGTGGCAATATCAAGCCCCTTATTCATAGCATCATAAATACCATTATCAGGTTCACTAATCCAATAAGTAACCTTGTTTGCATACTTTTCAATTATGTCAACCGTAGAATCAGTACTTCCTCCATCGATAATTATATATTCTACCGCTGGATAAGTCTGATTAATGACACTAAGAATAGTCCTCTCAATTATAGCTTCCGCATTATAAGAGATAGTAATAACTGTAACTAGCGGTCGTTCTCCCTCAGTCTTTTCCATTCTTCTTTTTCTATCTTATCAAGAAAAGATTGTAAATTAAAAAATTCTTGTTCCAGCAAATTATGATACTTGAAACCATAATCCCACCATTTAACATTTAAAAACCGCTCAATAGTTTCTTCGTCAAATCTGTATCTAACAACCTTAATAGGGCAACCAACTGCGACTGCATAAGGTGGAATATTCTTTGATACAACAGAACCTGCTCCGATTACAGCTCCATCACCTATTACAACTCCATCAAGTACAGTAACATTAGCACCAATAAAGACATCATTTCCAATCTTTATCAATCTTCTTTCCTCTATTTTGTCCTTATCACAAATAGTATAACCATTTTGAGCTTTTGTTGAATAAAACATTGGAGAAGTTGACACACCATGAATTGGATGTATTCCCCAACCGCACATAAAATTTGGACCAATAGAGCAATACTTACCAATCATAGTATATGAAATATGAGCATTTAATGCCACATAAGTAAAATCATCTATGACTGAATTATCTATATGAAATGAACCTAAAAGTTTAGCATGAGAACTTATCTTAGAATTTGTAAGAATATTAAAATACTCCAACACGGAGAAATCAAATTTTATTATACAGAAAACAAAGTGTATTATTTTTTTTAATTTAGTTAGTATCATTATAACTTCCTCGCTGAAAAGCATCTATAAAAGAATTGTACGTCATATTAATTATCTCACATCCGTTTTTTTCAGCATAATTTCTAAGTACATAATAAGCTTCAAACATAATCGCCAAATCACGCAACACCTCACACATTGTATATGCTTCACCACTGGATTTCAACCACGGATTGGCTGAAACATGCAAATCATAAAAATGATAATCTGCCAAACAAACTTGATTTTTTTCGTTTACAATAATGTCTTTAGTCCAAGAATGATCAACGCCGTACAATTCAATTTTTGTATAACCAAGATTAATTCCATTAAAAATACATGGTATTAATACATTTTGTATTTTAGGCATAGACAATCCTTTATGGAATAAGAAATATCGTACTCTATGCCACCCTTCATATGAATTTGAGTGATATGGAATTATAGTAACAAATGGATTATTTATCTTAGCTTTTGCCTGATTTATAACAATAAAAGGAACATATAAATTCATCTCCCAATTAACACCCATAATTAAGTCTATAGTTTCACGCTCAGTTTCTCTCATCAATTCATCATAAAAATACATCGGATCTGCAAGAACGTAAGTAGCTGGTTTTAAATTATAAAAAAAGGAAGATTTACAAAAATCATTAACGACACATATATCCGCCTCTTTCATATCCAATTCCCCTTTAGACAACTCTTCAGCTAATGAAGGACCATTTGCTAAAATAATCAATCTATGACAACGAATCTTTCTTACACAATAATTCTTAAAATTAGCTTGTTTACATTGTATAAATATCCAAAATAACGATCTTATAAAACACCTACAATGATAGTTTATCACATCCAATATCTTTTTCATCAGATTTTATATAATTTCATTTTATATACCCAAACAAACATTGCTGTCAACAGCATTAATGAAGTTACAACTTTTACCAACAAAAGTGAATCAACCAAAACAAAGGCAACAATTGTAAATATGACAGAAGTAATTAGAATTTTAAATATAGGGAATAACACAAGAGTTTTCATTCGAAAAAAATCAAAAAAGAACCCAGCATATCCCATATAAATCATAGACACATAATAAACAACGACTGCCCCCCAAACACCTAATAGAGGTATAAAAATAATATAACCAAACAACGACATTATTCCAGCAACAAAAGTTATTTTCAGTAAACTTTTCGTGTTTTCATAATAGAAAAAAACATTGGAAGAAGCTACATACATTGGTTTAGCATTTTGAGCCATAATCAAAATAATGGCATAAGGATAGGTCTTTCTCAATACATCGTTACTTATTAAAAGATAAAATATCTCTTTAAGCCAAAGTGAAACTAAAAATGTGACTAATAAAGTAATAGTCATATATATATATATTAATCTATGAATTCCTTCATGATTATTATTTCTAATTTCATCCAATGTCATAGGATTAATAGCTTGATTAACAGCCCCTGTAAATGAGTCTATCAAGTTAGAAAATTGCTGTGCAATATTAAATTCTCCAATAATAGCAATCGGCATATGAAATCGATCCATTACTAAACGATTTGAAGTATTCAACATATATGCTGAATATGTATGTGGAATAATAGGCAATGATATACGTAAACTACGGCTTATCGTTTTTAATTTAAATTTATAAATTGGAGAGAATCCTAATTGTATACACACAACACGTATATAAGAAATATTCACCAAAACCGTTCCAATACATGTTGCCCAAAAAAATCCTAAATACCCCATTCTCAAAAACACCACCAAAAAATAATTAACTATAATAGTAACAGTTCCCGAAAATACTGTTCTTATAGCAATAGGTAGAGGATTCTGCTTTAATTGAAAGTAAGTATTACCTAGCAAAGCTGTCCCAGAAAACAATAACGTAAAACTAGAAAGTAAAATAATGGAATATTTATTATCAGCAGCTTCTTCAGGCAAAATAAAATATAATATAACTGCTTGAATTATTCCAAATAACAATATCCAGATTTGAAGAAACCCATACAGCTCCCTCCATATCCATTTATATTGGCATTTTGAATGATAAAAAGAATTAAATAACACTTGGGTTAATCCTAATGTAGTAAATGCAGACAACGCAGACGTATAGGCCGTTACAGTCCCTATTATTCCATAATCATCTTCTGTCAGATACTTCGTCAACACAGGTAATAAAAAAACAGCGAGTATTCTTGGAAGATATGGAGCTAATCCAAAAACAGCACTATTTAACAACAAACGTTTTAACATTTACAAGTATAATAATATATCTATATAAGATATCATTTTGTTTGAATAGCACAATAACAATTCCTTAAAGCTAAGTGTCTATGAATACTAAATCCATTTTTATTCATCCCATCAATATCATGATATCTACCAACATATATTCTATCACCATTATGATCAACATCACTACACCAAATAAAATCATATCGCCATAACAGTTCATTAAATATAATATAATAAGCAAAAAAGGTATATGTACATAATATCGCCGAAGGAAAAACTACACTGTGTTTTAAAAGTAAATCTGGTTGTATTGCACGAGAATCCTCCAAAACCTTTCTTTTTAACAAATACCACCTATTTTCCAATGTTTTATCAATAAAAGACTCTTTCAAATACCAATCTTGATTATAAAAACAAGGTTCAAAAGCAACTGGATCCATCCCCAAAATGTCACGAAAAGTTCTTATTGATAACGAAAAACCATTGACTTCAGATAATCCTAATATCAAAATATATTCATGAG
Source organism: Bacteroides hominis (assembly GCF_033042785.2). Lineage (NCBI taxonomy): Bacteria > Pseudomonadati > Bacteroidota > Bacteroidia > Bacteroidales > Bacteroidaceae > Bacteroides > Bacteroides hominis. The sequence continues at coordinate 144,232 of NZ_CP178829.1, forward strand.
AATATTTCTCCAATTCTGCAATAGAATAATTTATTTCAGGAATAGGAATGCTTGAGATATCTCCTAAATTCAGTTTTGAAAACAAAAAGTTCAATTCATTAGGTCCGATAAAATTTTTACCAAATATATTTTTGGCTTGTTCTATTGTAACTCTTTCCATTTTTGATATTCTATTGCATTTTTATAAGATGCCAAATCACCTTGAATCATATATTTATCAATACGTTCAAATTCACTTATCAAACAAGTAAGCCTATTTCCCCACCTATTTTCTGAAAACCAACTCAAATCTCTAACCGGTGAATTATAAATTATAATCTCACTACCTGCTTCAAACATAGATTTCAAAAAGGTCAAATAAGCTCGATATTGATGGTAGTGAGAACCTACTAGAATTATTCGTTTCCAGTTTTTTTTCATACAGAGTTGCATTATCTCATCTGCCTGTTGTTTAGTATTTAATGAAGCTGATTCATGGTATAAATCTGACTCCAAGACTCCCTGTTCTAATATTAAAGGTTTAATTTTTTCATACGGATAGCTACCATAATCATAGTTCGTTATTCCTCCACTAAATACAATCATAGGAGCAAAACCAACTTTATACAATTGTGTTGCATGGTGATAACGGTTAAAGCCATCGCCTTCTAATAAAATAATTGCATCAGAAGGCTGTATTGAATCACCATCAACCAAAGCCATAAAAATTTCCCGCTCAGTCATTTTCAGAAATTTTCCCAGAATAAAGGCTGTCCCTTTTCAATATCCTCGTTACAAGTTTTACCAATAATGACAGACTTAAATTTAGGAGGAATACCTAAAGCAGGACGAAGTACATCAATATCGTCTGCTGTTATTATTTGTCCCTTTTGCAGAGTATTCTTTGCATACAGACAACGTCGTTGCACAAAAACCGTTTCGGCCTCCTCCGCAACAACCTCTTTACGAGTACTCCCCATTGCACGTTCAACCTCACGAACAGAATCAACCATATATTTAAACTCGTTTGGTTCCATCGAGTGTGGATGATCAGGTCCCTTGTCTGTCTTACATAAAGTAAAGTGTTTCTCTATCACCCTACCACCTATTACAGTAGAAGCCAATGCCACAACATGCCCTGGAGCATGATCCGAATAACCAGTTAATACTTCATAAGCCGATTGATAAGTTTTCAAAACATTTACATTAGCACTATCTATTTTTGAAGGATAATTGGTTATACATTGCATCAATACAAGATTTTTATTCCCTGCTGCCTCAATAGTACGTACGGCTTCATCTATTTCAGACATTGTTGCATCTCCGGTTGCCAACATCACGGGTATCCCTTTACGAGCGATATAATCAATCATTTCTAACCAAGTTATATCACCAGAACCTATTTTTATAAAAGGCACATCCAAATCAACGCATAAATCAACAGCTTCTTTAAAGTAGGGAGATGTAGAAAAGTCAATACCTATTTTATGACAATACTCAGCTATTTCCCTGTGCCAGGATACAGGAAATTCTGCATCTTTAAAAACCTCACTTACAGTTCTGCCCCAAGAGCCATGTACACCCTTCAACTGCATCCGTGAGAAGCCTCCTTCTGAAACTATTTTAGAAGTAGAGAAAGTCTGAAATTTAGCACAATCGGCACCCGCACTTTTTGCTGCATCTATTAAACGTTTTGCCTTTTCAAGATTTCCATCAAAATTTGCACCGATTTCTGCAATAAAATAAGTAGGATGATTTTCACCTATCCACTTTTGTCCAATCTTTATCTCTTTGTTAAAAAAGCCCATAATCAAATCTGTTTAAATTCTTTAATCGTTTTCTTTAATATAGCTGCCTGCTCTTTGGCCTCGTCCAAATTCCAGTAATTAGTTTTCAACTGGATCATTCTTGGTTGAAGATACTCAGAAACAGGACAAAGTAGAGAGTCATATTTTTGCCAAATCCCATCCATGCCCTGGACTATATTTTGGAATAACGGTTCGTTATAAGAAAGTTTCCATGCTGCATAATAACCATCGCCACCATTCTTCTGAAACAAATCGCGAAATATATACCAATCTTTTTCCGGATGATCCGTGTTTAAAACAAGACTATATGACCAATATGAATTTGAAACATCTTCCGGCTCGTGCTGCCTTCTCAACAAATCAGTTCCTTCAATTGCTTCATCAAAAATTTTAGCAACCTCAATACGATTTCCAACTAACTCATCAATACGCTCCAACTGAGCAAGTGCAACAGCAGCTTGCAATTCAGACATACGATAGTTAAAACCAATAGCAACATGACGACTATAAGTGGGATCTTGAATATCATTACGAGTAATCTTTCCTTGCTTTGCACTTACTCCTGCATAGCCTAAACAACTAAAACGACGAGCATTATCCGCATATTTCTCTTCCTTACATATTAACATTCCTCCCTCACCTGTAGTCAAATGTTTACTTGCCTGAAAACTAAAACTTGCGAAATCACCAAACTCGCCAACCAGTTTTCCCTTATATTTGCCCATAAAACATTCAGCATTATCTTCTATCAGAAAAAGATTATGCTTTTGACAAAGTTCCAATATGGAATCATAGTCAGGAGAAAGGCCATATAAAGAAACCGTTATGACAGCTTTAGTTTTAGGAGTTATCACTTTAGCAATACTCTCAGCCGTCAGCACAAAAGTATCAGGATCAACATCTGCAAAAACCGGTATAGAACCATTATGTAATACTGCTAACGATGTACTGGTCATTGTCAAAGCCGGGACAATCACTTCATCACCAGGCTTAACTCCCAAAGATGCCAAAGCAGTATGCATAGTTTCAGTGCCATTACAATGCCCGATAGCGTAATTCGAATGAAATTGTTTAGCAAATGCAGCCTCTAACCTGTTATTAAAAACAGAATTTAACGAAGTAGCAAAAGCATTGTCAAGGACCTGATTTACATAGTCCCTTTCTAACTGGGTTATACGTTCCATAATCATTTTAATTTATACATTTCACTTCTAGTAACACCTAAATTCATTCTAGAAATCTCTGGAAATCGTTCTAATAAATCAAGAATATCATCCATATAAAAAATAGAAGAATCATCTTTGTAAAGTAAAGAATAAATTTGTCGCGTCATCAGAAAATCCTCTTCCGTATCAAGGGTCCACCGTAATCCGGATAAGTTTTTATGATTACTAATATTCAAAATCTTAAAGAGAGAAGGATTGTGATAAAAGTATTGTGTAACATGCTCACGTTCAAAATTACTTTCTGAGTTTTGTTCTGCAATACTCAAAGCTCTTTTTGTGAAAACCTCAACATCTAGCCCCTCTGGGAAACTCGGAGGAAAATTATTGCAAACAAAATCTGCCCCCTCCTTTAAGAGTTTTTGAACTGCTTTATCAATAATAGATGGTTCTTTAAAGGGATCATCTGCGGTTATACGAATTACAATATCTGCATTAACTTCCTCAGAGGCTCTATAATATCTATTTAAAACATCGTTCTCACTACCTCTAAATACAGTTATATTATTCTTTATTCCCCAATCATACAATTTTTGATCGCCAGAATTAATTGTTGTAGCCAAAACGATTTCATCCACTGTACTCGCAAACCTCAGTCTATTAACGACATGCCATATCAAAGGATGTCCACAAAGATCTGCGAAAACTTTATTGGGAAATCGGGTAGACCCACATCGGGCCTGAATAATAGCGGCTATTTTCATTTCACCACAAAATTAGGATCTATATATTTCTTTATATTTTCACGCATAGATTCAACTGTCTCCCAATCTGTATTTTTATCCGAGCTATAATGGAAATCTTGTGGAACATATATCGCATTATGATATTTTACAAAATCTTCATTAGTATACCTATCAGAGACAGAAGGGAGTATAGCATAATAAGGACCTAGATCAATCGTGTTAAGAGCATCCGTAGGAGTAATCATTTCTTCATGAAGTTTCTCTCCAGGACGTATACCAATCTCTTTTAAAGGTAATTCAGGTGCAATTGCTCTTGCTACATCTGCTATATGATAAGAAGGTATTTTAGGTATAAAAATTTCACCTCCTAAATGATGCCCTATAGCGTACATGACTAAATCCACGCCTGCTTGAAGAGAAATATTGAAACGAGTCATACGCATATCAGTTATGGGTAGCTCTTTAGCTCCAGAATCCCTTTTGTTTATGAAAAAAGGAATCACAGAACCACGAGACCCCATCACATTTCCATAGCGAACTACTGAAAACTTTAGCTCTCTTGCGCCTTTTATATTATTGGCGGCAACAAACAACTTATCAGAAGTTAGTTTAGTTGCACCATACAAATTTATTGGAGCACAAGCTTTGTCCGTAGAAAGAGCAACAACATGTTTCACTCCTGTTTGCAATGCTGCATTAATTACATTCTGAGCACCATGAACATTAGTTTTTATACATTCTTCCGGATTATATTCAGCTGTATCCACTTGCTTTATTGCCGCAGCATGGATAATTACATCAATACCTTCACAAGCACGCTTTAGGCGTTCACCATCACGGACATCTCCTATAAAAAAACGAAGTTGGGGATATATTGACTCAGGATATTTCTGTTTCAACTCAAATTGTTTAAGTTCATCACGAGAATAAATCACTATTTTTTTCACTTGAGGATAATCTCGAAGAATAGTTTCCACAAACTTCTTACCAAAAGAACCTGTTCCACCGGTAATTAAGACAGATTTATTATTTAACATATTGTATAAAAAGATGAATTTACTTTATTCAAAAACAAATGAATAAAGTAATTAATTATTTATTTTCTATTTTTTCTATTAAATCCTGCCTGTTTCAAACAGTACACCAACGACTGGCACTTCAGAACGGAAGTCTCCAAAGAAGATAATATTTTTCTAGGTCTGTATGCGCACGTGAATAGTCTCCATTGGGAGCATGGACAAAATGATCGCCTTCAATCTTCATCTGCCAGTTCTCACCCGCATCTGAAATATAATTCAGGATGGAGTCTGTATGGCATTTATCCTTAGCACCATTTTCATAATGATAGAACTTGCCATTTTTATACTCTGCCGTCCAACGGCCTTTAGTATTCCAAGTCAAATAATCAAGATACGGAGAAGCCGTTTTCGTCTCTTGTGGATTCTCAAGAGAAGTAAATACAAACCATTGTTTACCCATGATGTTAAATTTTAATGGTTAAGTAACAAAGTTTATTATATAGACAAATCATTACCGGCGAGGCCTCAGCCAATAAGTGACTTCACTATTAAACGAGATAAATACTTCACAAGTGATATTATTCCATATCCATATTCGGATACGGATTTTCCTCCAAACTCTTTAAATGCTCTACAATCTCAAACTCTTCCCTCGTCAATTCCCGATCCTTCCAACCGTCTATTATTACGTGTGCCTCCGCCGCCAACTCTTCGTCAAAGACCTCGGCGTAACAGGCTACCAACAAACGGCATTTCAAAAGCGAGGCGGGAAGTGTATCCAAGATATCCCAACTACGATTGAGAACCGACTGGATTTTATCTTCCTTATCACCGTGATTATAAATGGTAGCATTATAGCCGGTCAACAAAGCGATACAAAGAGAAGCTTCCTCTTCGAGGGTACGTCCATGTGAACCGAAAAGATGCTCACAACGATGATACACATCCGTATTCAATTGGCGGAAACGGTCGGAGTAGATGGGTTCGCCATCCAAACCTAAATAGAGAAGTTCGTGCGAAACGGCGCACAAAGAATCGATTTCTGATTGCAAAGACAACATGGTGATTTATTTACGTATTGGAATATGTACCACAGAGGGCACAGAGTTCACTGAGTTTTTAATTCTTTATTAGCTCGATTAAAGAGGGATGAATGAAAGCAGTGGCAACTGCCATAACCCCCTGGATGGAAACCACCACACGACGGTCACCTTTAATACGGACAAACTCACCCTCGACACCCTCAAAGATGCCACCGGTGACACGGACACGGTCTCCCTTCTTCATGGAAACGGTGGAAGGATCCAGATAAACAACCTGTTCATCGTAATTACCGGCAACAGCAATAAAACTACGCATCTGAACTTCAGGAATGGTAATGGGCTGACGGGTCTCACGGTCCATGATATAACGAATGGGAAGAGAAGCGCCGACAGTGGATTTCATTTCGTCAACTTCACTGCGGGTGGCATAAACAAAAACCAGGTTGTGAACAACAGGAACCAGTTTGCGGATCTTACGCTCACCACGGAATACGTATTCGTAGCGCATGGGAAGGAAATTCTTCACTCCACGGGAGTCCAGGTATTCCTTAAAGGCAAGCTCACGGCTATAGGTGATACGAAGGGCGTACCAGGATTTATCAATGCTGTTGTTCACGAAAGGATATGATTGGGGGACACCGGGGTAGTGAAATACCTTCCGGTCAAGTTTGCTAATTCTGTTATTTGCCTTGTAGCGTATATCATTTCATCAGGTACTCCCCTATCGCAGGAGAGACGGTTTGAAAAGGGATTCAGAGCAAAAAAGGCCATCTTCATAAAGAAGCAGGGAATTTTTGATCTTAGATTTTGTAAACAAGCGTATTATGAAGCAGAAATGTTTCAATAGACGTTCGTTTAAAAACACATGATTTTTGTATATAAATCAGAAGAGGGCAGAAAACAAAATCAGACAGATAATAAGCCGTTTTTTATTAATTCATAAACACCTATTGTTTAGCATATTAAGACAACAATTAAAAGAGCAAAATCATTTTTTTTATTAAACATTTTGTAGTTCTAAAAATACCCTCTATCTTTGCGTTCAATTAAACGAACGTTTATTGAAACACTTATCTTTTTAGCCAATACGACATTGTATATCAAATAATTAAATTATAGAAGAGTATTCATTTCCCCTTTAATTTCACATTTACTTGTTCACTGACAGATTCCTTTCTACCTTTGCAACATATTAACTTCATTTAAATATTAACTAAATAAATCATCCAATGAAGAAAGAAAAGGTATTATCTCAAGTCATGAACAAAAGTGTAAAAAAACGCCAATAAGAAGACACAATCAACTATAACAGAAACAGTTATAGAAACAAGAGGAAGAAAAAAGGGAGTACCGATACAAGGGATTATCTCCAACAATGAAGGGATCATAAAAGCGTTGATAAGATCCTATATCATAGATGCAAAGCTACAAAACATCAATACATGTCAGGCTTCACTAACACGCTACATTTATGAAAAAGAGCTCTTCGGAAAGCTCAGAGGTGGAGTATTCAAACCACTGGATTATAGCACAATCAAGACTTATATAAATAACCTGTGGAAAGAGGTAGAAAAGGAAAATACGAAACCGAAGATCAACCGCCGAAATACATACAATGAATTTTATTGAACCGGAGTACGTCCGGACCGACTTATCTTTGAGGCAACAATCTATTTATTAACCTTTTAAATCATAGGAATATGAAAAAGAGAAAAAGACACGCCTCACAAAGCGAATCACTGAGACTGAAATGGAAAAGACGCATCATCTTCGAAAAAGGATACACAGAGTCCTGTGCAGAATGGATGGCGGAACGATTGGAAGCGTTATTAGATCATATGCTATACGGGCATGCGACGTTGGCTTACCGAAAACAGAACGGAGATTTCAAGCTGGTGAAAGCGACACTAATCTACTATGAAGCGGAATTCCACAAGAAGTATGATCCCACAAAAATAGAAGGCGCCGTAGTCTACTGGAATGTGGACGAACAGCGATGGACAACATTCCAGGTGGAGAACTTCATGGAGTGGAGACCGATCGTATAGGGTGGACACCACAGATTACACGGATTTTCACAGATGAATTATTTATATTTTGAGGAATCAAATGAAAACATCTTTGGGAATCCGGGGTAATTTGTGATAAAAGTATTACAGATAAAAAAACAACTAATCTATAAAAACAATATGGCAATAGCATACGACGGGATCAACTATTTCCCGGTAGGCGTAAACTTCATGGAAGAGAACGCAATGGAAGTGATAGAAGCAAAATATGGAATAAAAGGCCCGGCAATCGTACTGAAACTGCTGTGCAAAATATACAAGGAGGGATACTTCATCCGTTGGGATGAAGAACAGTGTCTGATCTTTGCCAACAAGGCGGGAAGAGAGGTGCAAGCCAAGGAGGTACAGGGGATCATTGAAATCCTGTTCATCAAAGGAATATTGGATAGAAACAGTTATCTGGAAAACGGAATACTGACTTCGGCAAACATACAGAAGGTATGGATGGAGGCGACAAAGCGAAGAAAAAGGGATCTGAAAGCATTGTCCTATCTGCTGGTGAAAAACTTGACTCTGCAGGAAGATGAAGCGCCGGAAGGTGAAAATGTAACCGTTAATCCGGGAAATGTAGTACATGATGTAGCCGTTAACGCAAAAAATGCATGCAATTCCGGACAAAGTAAAGTAAAAGAAAATAAAGAAGAGGAAAATAAAGAATTTCCCCCCTCAGCTCCCCCCAAGGGGAAGGAGGAAGAAAGGAAGGAGGATTCTGCTTCTCTCCCGATACCGGGATACGCTTTCAATACGATGACGCACAATTATCCGGGACTGACGGACACGCTGAAAAGATTGGGAATAAACGAGGTGAGCGAAGTAAACGCCATTCTCAGGCTGTCGGACTATGGAAGAAAGGGAACAACGGTGTGGCGGCTGATTGCCAACACTTGCTGGAGTGACATTGGGACGAAAGGAAGGTATCTGATTGCGGCACTGAATAAGGCAAAAAGGAAATAAACGGATAGTGCAAGATCTCTGTTTATAGTTGATAAAAAAGCAAGTATATCAGTTATAGCCCGCAAAGACCTTCAGTAAGGCTAAGAAGTGAAGATCGAACTTAACAAACTGAAAAACAAGATATTCAAAGTACAAAATATCTGTCAGTAAAAGCTTTGTTTTAACACAGAGTTAAAGTTCGTTTTTCGTCTGCAAATAACAAATTCTTTAAATGCAAAAGACTTGTTATTTGCAGACAAGAACAAAACCATCGGAAAATGGCATTAACAATGTTAACGGGCAAAAGGCATAAGATATCCTCTCCCACTGTACATAGTTATATTGCTATTTACCTCTTCCAGCAGATGCAATCCGCCAGATGATCATTAATAAATCCGGAGGCCTGCAAGTGGGCGTAACAAATCGTAGTTCCGAAGAATTTAAATCCCCGTTTTTTCATATCCTTGCTCATGGCATCAGATTCGGGAGATGATACCGGAATCTCACTTAATGACTGAAAACTGTTGACTATTGGTTTTCTGTCGGGAAAGAATGACAGTGTATAGTTATAAAAACTACCGAACTCCTTTTGTACGGCGAGAAATGACCTTGCATTTGTGATTGTCGATTTGATTTTCAGACGGTTTTTCACAATGCCATCAAAGTGCATCAACCGTTCAACATCTTCATCGGTCATTTGTGCCACCGACTCAGCATCGAAATTGCAAAAGGCTTTGCGATACCCCTCACGTTTCTTAAGGATGGTTATCCAACTCAAGCCAGCCTGAGCACTCTCCAATACAAGAAACTCAAACAGCGTCTTGTCATCGGTCACCAATTTCCCCCACTCTTGATCATGGTACTTCACATACAGTTCGTCACTCCCGCACCAACCGCAACGTCCGTTTATTATATCTTGCATAATCATAACACTTAATAGTACGATACAAACTTACAGAAATCTCTGGAATAAACGAACCATATTTGTGATATTTACAAATTGAAAAATGGCTGACAGCTCAAAAGAGGCATCACTTGTCAGACAAGCAGGTGCAAATGGCACGGGGATTCGGACTCAACCGAATAAACTTTTAACGGAGCATTTGAGATATAGAGGTAACGATTTAGCAGCCATGCAATTTTCAGCGATTCACGGTGCTATACTGTCAAATAACTCTTTGCATTTACAAAGGTATAACAATTATTCGGAAAATAATGCCTACTATCGAAAAAACGGCATCCTATCTTTGTAAATAGTCCATTAAAAAGGATGCAGTCTCACAAATTATAGCGACCTTTGTGATTGAAACTCAATGCATCAATTACAATGGCAAAAATTACCGTTCAAAATACAGATATTAGCGTTGTCAAGTACAATGAAGAAGACTACATCAGCCTTACAGACATGGCAAGAAGCCAACTGCAAGAGCATATTATCTTCCGTTGGCTTAGCCTTAAAAGCACTATCGAGTATCTTGGCGAATGGGAAATGTTGTATAATCCCGATTTTAATTGTACCGAATTCGGTACAATTAAAAATGCGGCAGGAAGCAATAATTTTGTACTTTCGGTGAAAACGTGGATAGAACGGACTAGTGCAATCGGGATTCATTCTAAGGCTGGTCGCTACGGCGGTACATATGCACATCGGGATATAGCATATCATTTTGGTATGTGGATTTCTCCTAAATTCCAATTACTTCTTGTTAAGGAGTATCAGCGGCTAAAGACAGAAGAACAAAGGCTGCTCGGTTGGTCAGCGAAACGTGAATTGTCGAAAATCAACTACCGCATACATACTGATGCCATAAAGCAAAACCTTATTCCAATGGAAGTCACACCGATACAAGCAAGCATTATTTATGCCAATGAAGCCGACGTGCTGAACGTGGCAATGTTTGGTATGACAGCAAAACAATGGAGAGAAGCGAATCCCGAGCTGAAAGGAAATATCCGTGATTATGCTACTATCAATGAACTTATCTGTTTGTCGAATATGGAGAATCTAAATGCTGTGTTTATCGAACAGAATATGACACAAAGGGAACGTCTTGTTAAGCTAAACCAAATAGCTATCCATCAAATGAGCATATTGGAAAATGGTAATAATCGGAATCGTAAGCTGTTGAAATAAAGAATTATGAAAGACAATCGGACAACTGCTCCAACGCATTGTTGCCCCAGCCGATTTGTATTTGGCTTTCGGACAATTCCTGCATCACTTCTCTTTTCCAAGGCGTATGAATGCCCGGACATCTCGCCCATATCGGTATAAAAGCCTCGAAGTCCCGGTAATATCTTTCTAAAATGTGCGCAAATAGTATTTTGTATCTCAGACAATGGCAATTATTTTTTTCAGTATATACCCCTCACTTCCGGTTTTTTTCGTACTTTTACAGCTTGTTGGAAAGTTATGCACTTCCGGCATCTGAGAACAGATAAAAAGAAAAAACAATATATAAAATGAATCACAAATGGAATTATCGACCCATTACACAAGAACAGGCAGAGACAAGCCGGGCACTGGCTCAGGAACTGGGTATTAGCCCGGTCCTGGGACAACTTTTGGTGCAAAGGGGAATTACAAAGGCACAGGATGCCAAGAAATTCTTCCGTCCACAATTGCCCGATTTGCATGATCCATTCCTGATGAAGGATATGGACATAGCAGTGGAACGCCTGAACATGGCAATGGGAAAGAAAGAGCGCATTCTGATTTATGGAGATTACGATGTGGACGGTACCACCGCTGTGGCACTGGTCTACAAGTTCATTCAACAGTTCTACTCGAACCTTGACTATTACATCCCCGACCGTTACAACGAAGGATACGGAATTTCCAAAAAAGGAGTTGACTATGCCGCAGAGACAGGAGTGGGACTTATCATTGTGCTGGACTGCGGAATTAAAGCAGTGGAGGAGATTACGTATGCCAAAGAGAAGGGAATTGACTTCATCATCTGCGACCATCATGTACCGGACGATGTATTGCCGCCGGCCGTTGCCATTCTGAATGCCAAACGACTGGATAATACATACCCATACACCCATCTTTCGGGATGTGGCGTGGGGTTCAAATTCATGCAGGCTTTTGCCATCAGTAACGGCATCGAGTTTCATCATCTGATTCCGTTGCTCGACCTGACCGCTGTAAGCATTGCATCGGATATTGTACCGATCATGGGCGAAAACCGTATCTTAGCCTATCATGGACTGAAACAGCTGAACAGCAATCCGAGCGTAGGGCTGAAAGCGATTATCGATGTATGCGGATTATCGGAGAAAGAAATTACGGTGAGCGACATTGTATTCAAAATAGGTCCGCGTATCAACGCTTCCGGACGTATACAGAACGGGAAAGAGGCTGTAGACCTGTTGATTGAAAAGGATTTCTCGGCAGCACTTGAGAAAGCCGGACAAATCAACCAATACAATGAAACCCGGAAGGATCTGGATAAAAGCATGACGGAAGAGGCCAATAAGATTGTAGCCGAGCTGGAAGGATTAGTGGATCGCCGTTCGATAGTGCTTTACAATGAAGACTGGCATAAAGGAGTGATCGGAATCGTAGCCTCACGGTTGACAGAAATTTACTATCGTCCGGCAGTGGTATTGACGCGGACAGATGACATGGCGACAGGTTCGGCACGTTCGGTATCCGGCTTCGATGTTTACAAAGCTATTGAGCATTGCCGCGACTTGCTCGAAAACTTCGGAGGGCATACCTATGCTGCCGGACTCTCGATGAAAGTGGAAAACGTACAGGCATTCACCGAACGATTCGAAAGTTTCGTGTCGGAACACATACTGCCTGAACAGACCAGTGCAGTGATCGACATCGATGCCGAAATAGACTTTAAAGACATCACTCCGAAGTTCTTCAATGAATTGAAACGATTCAACCCGTTCGGTCCCGACAACCAGAAACCGGTGTTCTGCACACACCACGTGTACGATTATGGAACAAGCAAAGTGGTCGGACGCGATCAGGAACATATCAAGCTGGAACTGGTAGATAACAAATCGAACAACGTGATGAACGGAATCGCTTTCGGACAAAGTTCGCACGTAAGATACATCAAAACCAAACGCTCATTTGATATCTGCTACACCATTGAGGAGAACACCCACAAACGAGGGGAAGTACAGTTGCAGATTGAAGATATCATGCCGATAGAGTGACTTACCAAGAGATTTTAAAACAATACTGGGGTTATGATTCCTTCCGCGATTTGCAGGAGGACATCATAACCAGCATTGGCAATGGCAAAGACACACTGGGACTGATGCCCACCGGAGGCGGAAAGTCAATCACCTTTCAGGTTCCTGCCCTTGCCAAAGAGGGATTGTGCATTGTCATCACTCCACTGATCGCCTTAATGAAAGATCAGGTGCAGAACCTGAAAAAACGCGGAATCAAAGCGGTAGCCATCTATTCCGGAATGACACGGCAAGAGATTGTAGTGGCATTAGAGAACTGTATCTTCGGAGACTATAAGTTTCTCTATATCTCTCCCGAACGACTGGATACGGAAATTTTCCGGGCCAAACTCCGGTCAATGAAAATCAGCATGATCACCGTGGACGAAAGCCATTGCATCTCGCAATGGGGATATGACTTTCGTCCGGCCTACCTGAAAATAGCAGATATCAGAGAACTGGTGCCGGATGCTCCGGTGCTGGCACTGACCGCTACCGCCACCCCCGAAGTGGTGAAAGACATACAGGAACGTCTCCACTTCCGCCGGGAAAATGTATTCCGTATGAGTTTCGAACGGAAAAACTTGGCATACATTGTCCGCTCCACCGATAATAAAAACGGAGAATTGCTTCACATCCTGAACCGGATACAGGGCAGTGCAATCGTATACGTACGCAGTCGGCGGAAAACCAAAGAGACCACCGAGCTACTGGTAAATGAAGGAATCACTGCCGACTTTTATCATGCAGGATTAGACAATGCAACCAAAGATCTCCGCCAGAAACGATGGCAAAACGGTGAGAGCCGGGTGATAGTAGCCACCAATGCGTTTGGTATGGGTATTGACAAACCGGATGTACGCATCGTGATCCATCTGGACCTCCCCGACTCCCCCGAAGCTTATTTCCAGGAAGCCGGACGGGCAGGGCGTGACGGTCAGAAAGCATACGCAGTCATACTCTACGCAAAATCGGATAAAACGACACTCAACAAACGTATTGCGGATACCTTTCCGGATAAGGATTATATAAAAGATGTGTACGAACATCTGCAATACCACTATCAAATGGCGATGGGCGACGGACTGGGATGTATGTATGACTTCAGTCTGGAAGAGTTTTGCCGCAAATTCAAATACTTCCCCGTACCTGCCGACAGTGCTCTGAAGATACTCACACAGGCCGGATACCTGGAATATACCGACGAACAGGACAATGCTTCACGAATCATCTTCACGATCCGCCGGGATGAGTTGTATAAACTCCGCGAGATGGGTGAGCCTGCGGAGAAACTGATACAAATGATTCTGCGATCTTACACGGGTGTCTTTACAGACTATGCCTACATCAGCGAACAAACGTTGTCGGTACGCACAGGACTGACCCGGCAGCAGATTTACGACTTGCTGGTGATGCTGAGCAAGCGCCGTATCGTCGACTACATTCCGCATAAAAAGACACCTTACATTATATATACGCGCGAACGGGTAGATTTGCATTATCTGCAGATTCCCCGGGCGGTATACGAAGAAAGGAAAGAGCGCTACGAGAAACGTATTCATGCCATGGTGGAGTATGTTACTTCAGAGAATGTCTGCCGCAGCCGGATGTTGCTCCGCTACTTCGGAGAGAAGAACGAACACAACTGCGGACAATGTGATGTCTGCCTCAGCCACCGCACACAACCGGACGTGCCACAAAGCAGCTTCGACGAACTAAAGGAACAAATAACGACCCTGCTGAAAGAACACCCGATGACTCCGGCAGAGATAGCTTCGCACATAAATACAGATAAAGAACAGTTGGGCGAAGTGGTACGGTTTATGCTGGACGAGGGCTTGCTAAGTTCAGAGAACGGGTTGCTCACCGAAAAAACTTCCTGAAAAGCAGTAAGGGTATGTGATGAAATTACTACATTTGCAACCAAACTAAAAAAACATCGATCATGCCAAACTTCTTTAAATCTTTTTTCTCAGGTAAAACAGAAAACCCTGAGGAGGAAAAACAGAAAAACGCCAAAAAGAACTTTGAGATATTTAAATATGACGGCCTGCGTGCTCAACGTATGGGACGCCCGGACTATGCCATTAAATGCTTCAACGAAGCTCTGGCCATCGAAGAGGATTTCGAAACACTGAACTATCTGAGCCAGATTTACATGCAGACCGGAGAGTTCGTGAAAGCACATGAACTGCTGGAACGTATGATTGCATTGGAACCGGAACTGACGAGCACGTACCTGACGCTGGCCAATCTGTGCTTCATGCAAGAAAATTATCAGGAAATGGCCGATGCTGCCCAGAAGGCCATCGCATTGGAAGAGGGTAACGCAATGGCACACTACCTGTTAGGTAAAGCCAATCATGGATTGGATAACGGAATAATGACCATTACCCATCTGACAAAGGCCATTGTGCTGAAAGATGATTTCACGGAAGCACGGCTGCTCCGTGCCGAAGCACTGTACAAAATGCAGCAATTCGCAGAGGCTATGGAAGATATTGAAGCCATACTTGCGCAGAATCCGGACGAAGAAGCTGCCCTCCTGTTACGTGGCAAAATAAAAGAAGCCACCGGAAAGCAGGAAGAAGCGGAAAACGATTACCTCAGTGTGACGGAAATGAACCCTTTCAACGAACAGGCCTATCTATATCTGGGACAATTGTTCATTACACAGAAGAAACTGTCTGCGGCTATCGAACTGTTCGATGAAGCAATAGACCTGAATCCGAACTTTGCTGCGGCCTACCACGAAAGAGGACGTGCCAAACTGCTGAACGGTGACAAAGAAGGCTCAGTAGAAGATATGAAGAAATCGCTGGAACTGAACCCGAAAGAGGGGGAGAACCTGAACGGACAGTTCAATAATCAGCAGGCAGAGACTACTCCAAACATATTGGGATTGTAATCCGCCCGCTGCATAGGACGGTTTAATACTGCAAAAGCAAGAAAACATGAAAAAAAAGTGGCTTTTTGCTTGCATTTAAAAGAAAAGTATTACTTTTGTCCCCTGAAACAAAGAAATAAAGCAAAACGTTATGAACGTATTCACTTTTACATATTACTTCTTTTTTTACTTTTACTTTAGCCAGAAAGTAGAGCGGGAGTTTGTATGTATCAAGTGACAGGGTGCTTAAGAACTGAGATTAAGAGAAACTAATAATATGAATCCCGCTCCGACATGGACGCGGGATTTTTTTATACCATATACTCAATTAGGAATGAAAAGAATAGCAATTCAAGGAACACTGGGCTCGTATCACGATATAGCCGCACACAAGTACTTCGAAGGGGAAGAAATAGAGTTAATCTGTTGCGCCAACTTTGAAGATGTGTTTGCTGCCATCCGGAAAGATAGTCAGACAATCGGGATGCTGGCCATTGAAAACACGATTGCAGGAAGCCTGCTGCACAACAACGAACTGTTGCGCCAAAGCGGCACGCAGATTATCGGCGAATACAAATTACGCATTTCGCACAGCTTCGTTTGCCTGCCCGAAGAGGACTGGAATGACATCACCGAAGTGAACTCACACCCGATCGCCCTGATGCAATGCCGGGAATTCCTGAACCAACACCCGCGTATCAAAGTGGTAGAAGCTGAAGATACGGCCTTGAGTGCTGAAATCATCAAACGGGAAAACCTGAAAGGACATGCCGCCATCTGCTCACATGCCGCCGCCGAACGGTACGGAATGAAGGTACTGCAGGAAGGCATAGAAACGAACAAACATAATTTCACCCGTTTTCTGGTAGTGGCAGATCCATGGCAGGTGGACGAGATACGAAAACAAAACACCGTTCTCAACAAAGCAAACATCGTTTTCACTCTCCCCCACTCCGAAGGAAGCCTCTCACAGGTTCTGTCTATCTTATCTTTTTACAATATCAACTTAACAAAAATACAATCGCTCCCTATCATCGGACGGGAATGGGAATACCAGTTCTACGTAGATGTGGCTTTCAACGATTACCTGAGATACAAACAATCGATTACAGCAATCACTCCATTGACGAAAGAACTTAAAATATTAGGCGAATATGCAGAAGGAAAATCAAACGTATAAAGTAGCGCCGGCCGACAGACTGGGCGGTGTAAGCGAATACTACTTTTCGAAGAAACTGAAAGAAGTGGCACGGATGAACGCAGAAGGTAAAGACGTAATCAGCCTGGGAATCGGAAGCCCGGACATGCCCCCTTCGGAGCAGACCATCGAAACGCTGTGTAACAATGCTCACGACCCGAACGGACACGGCTATCAACCGTATGTGGGCATACCGGAACTTCGCAAGGGTTTTGCCGACTGGTATAAACGCTGGTATGGAGTGGAACTGAATCCGGCAACAGAAATTCAGCCGCTGATCGGATCGAAAGAGGGCATCTTGCACGTGACACTCGCTTTTGTCAATCCGGGAGAACAGGTACTGGTACCCAATCCGGGATATCCCACCTACACTTCGTTAAGCAAAATACTGGGTGCCGAGGTGGTGAACTATAACCTCAAAGAAGAGGACGGATGGATGCCGGACTTCGATGAACTGGAAAAGATGGATCTGAGCCGCGTGAAACTGATGTGGACCAACTATCCGAATATGCCGACCGGTGCCAATGCCACACCGGAACTTTACGAACGCCTGGTGGAGTTTGCCCGCCGCAAGAACATCGTGATTGTGAACGACAATCCGTACAGCTTTATCCTGAACGATAAGCCGATCAGTATCCTGAGTGTTCCGGGCGCCAAAGAATGCTGTATCGAATTCAACTCCATGAGTAAAAGTCACAATATGCCGGGATGGCGTATCGGTATGTTAGCTTCGAACGCAGAGTTTGTACAATGGATTCTGAAGGTGAAAAGCAATATCGACAGCGGAATGTTCCGTGCCATGCAACTGGCAGCTGCCAAAGCACTCGAAGCGGATGCAGAGTGGTATGAAGGCAACAATGTCAACTACCGGAACCGCCGCCACCTGGCCGGAGAGATTATGAAAACGTTAGGATGTACGTACGACGAAAAGCAAGTGGGCATGTTTCTCTGGGGAAAAATCCCCGCAAGTTGCGCCGATGTAGAAGAACTGACAGAGAAAGTGCTGCAGGAGGCACGCGTCTTCATCACTCCGGGATTTATTTTCGGAAGCAACGGAGCGAGATACATCCGCATCTCTCTCTGCTGCAAAGACGCCAAGTTAGCAGAAGCGCTGGAAAGAATCAAATCAATAATGAAATAACAACTAAACGAATTAGATCGATATGGAACTCGAATCAATCTTATTGCCGGGCGTGGAAGATAAACGCCCGATGGTGATAGCCGGCCCTTGCAGTGCCGAAACAGAAGAGCAAGTAATGTCAACCGCCACACAACTGGCAGCCAAAGGAGTAAAAATCTTCCGTGCGGGAATCTGGAAACCGCGCACCAAACCGGGAGGTTTCGAAGGTATCGGCGTAGAAGGCCTCGCCTGGCTGAAAGAGGTGAAGAAAGAGACCGGCATGTACGTATCTACCGAAGTGGCTACAGCCAAACATGTGTACGAATGCCTGAAAGCGGGTATCGACGTACTCTGGGTAGGAGCACGTACCACTGCCAATCCTTTTGCCGTACAGGAAATAGCCGATGCACTGAAAGGTGTAGACATCCCTGTGCTGGTGAAGAACCCGGTAAATCCGGATCTGGAATTATGGATCGGTGCTCTGGAACGTATCAACAATGCCGGACTGAAACGTCTGGGAGCCATTCATCGCGGCTTCAGCAGCTACGACAAGAAGCTGTACCGCAACCTGCCGCAATGGCACATTCCTATCGAGTTGCGCCGCCGCATCCCCGAACTGCCTATCTTCTGCGACCCGAGCCACATCGGCGGAAAGCGCGAACTGGTAGCTCCTCTCTGCCAGCAGGCCATGGACCTGAACTTCGACGGACTGATAGTGGAAAGTCACTGTAACCCGGACTGTGCATGGAGCGACGCTTCACAACAAGTGACTCCGGACGTACTGGACTACATCCTCAACCTGCTCGTCATCCGTAAAGAGACACAGACAACGGAGAACCTGAACGTACTGCGTAAACAGATTGACGAATGCGATGATAACATCATTCAGGAACTGTCAAAACGCATGCGCGTAGCACGTGAGATCGGTACTTACAAAAAAGAACACGACATCACAGTGCTTCAGACCGGACGTTATAACGAGATTCTTGAGAAACGCGGTGCCCAGGGCGAACAGTGCGGCATGAGTGCAGAGTTTGTGAAAGTGATCTTCGAAGCCATCCACGAAGAATCGGTTCGTCAACAGATGGAGATTATCAATAAATAGCAAATCATTCATATTATGCGAATTCTAATTTTGGGAGCCGGCAAGATGGGCTCCTTCTTTACTGACATACTAAGTTTCCAGCACGAGACGGCCGTGTTCGACGTCAACCCGCATCAGCTTCGGTTCGTGTACAACACGTATCGCTTCACAACATTGGAGGAGATCAAGGAGTTCGAACCGGAACTGGTGATCAATGCTGCCACAGTGAAGTATACGCTGGACGCTTTCCGCAAAATTCTGCCTGTTTTGCCCAAAGACTGTATCCTGAGTGATATCGCTTCGGTGAAAACCGGACTGAAGAAGTTCTACGAAGAAAGCGGATTCCGTTATGTCTCCACTCACCCGATGTTTGGCCCTACTTTTGCCAGTCTGAGCAATCTGAGCAGCGAAAGTGCCATCATCATCAGTGAGAGCGATCATTTGGGGAAAGTATTCTTTAAAGACTTATACAATAGCCTGAACCTGAATATTTTTGAGTATACCTTCGACGAGCATGATGAAACAGTGGCTTACTCCTTGTCCATCCCGTTTGTTTCGACGTTTGTTTTCGCAGCTGTCATGAAACACCAAGAGGCACCGGGAACCACATTCAAGAAGCACATGGCTATTGCAAAAGGGCTTTTGAGCGAAGATGATTACTTATTGCAGGAAATCCTGTTCAATCCGCGCACGCCGTCACAGGTAGAGAACATCCGCACAGAGCTGAAACAGTTGCTTGAAATTATCACGAGTAAAGATGCGGAAGGAATGAAAAAGTATCTGACGAAGATACGGGAAAAGATTAAATAAGGGATTGTATCAAAACCCTTTTCACCACAGATTACACGGATTATCACAAAATAAGAATATTGATAGTCAATAACTTAAAAATCACTCTATGTTACTCTGTGTCCTCTGTGGTGAGTTTCGGCATACGCTCAAATTTACATCTAAATGTGATTGAGGGGGGCAGGAAGAGAGAATTAACTCTTCTTGCTCCCCTTCTTACTTTTTTTACGTTAAGGGCAATAGCTACTGTCGCTTTATATCCAGCCTTTGTTTGCACACTCTATCCCCTTCTTTTACTTCCACCCAATACTCACCATCCTCCAAGGAAGAGATATCTACAATCAAACTACTTAAAGGAGTTACCAACTCTTTTACCACCTGGCTGTAGTCGGCTGTATAAACCGAAATAGTGAATTGTTCGACACTTCTCACCCTATTAACAATTTCTAATTGCATAACATTTCCTATTACAGGATTGGGAGAGACAGAGAAAGAAAAAGAAGATTTGACATCCTGTATATCAAAAGTCTTACTAAAAGAAGTTCCTATTCCTACCGCATTTGCCGCATATACCGAAATAGTATATGACCCTCTTTCATAGAAATCAATTGCCCTAAACAAATTGGGATTTTCAATGAAAGAGGCATCATCCGGATAAGGGATTTCATATAATCGCGAATGTCCACTACACTCCCATGTACAAACGGAAGTAGGGTCCGTGACTAAAGCTTTCACTGTGTATTCCCCATTTCCTTGCCCATATTTAAACAGATCAATGTCTGTAACAATAGGGTACTTAGAAGCAATAACATGCAAAGAGGGTATTTTTACATCTAAACCTGTATTACAATGTACTATGGCACTTACAGAAGAATTATAACTAAAAGCTATCCGGACTTTGTCTGATCCTTGACCGCTGACAATAGTTGCCGCCCCTCGATCTACTACCCATTCTACAGAAGCTCCGACAGGTACTCGAGACAAAATATATTCAGAGGTAACAGTATTCCCACTCGGAGGAATAACCAAAACTTGCTTTCCGGAAATCTTCATCGAAAGTTTAAAATACCGAAGTGTTTTTGAACGCTGATACGGGCAATCACTCTTTGTATGTTTGAACAGGCAAGTATTCCCCCATTTAGATATGAAATAATAAGACGGAGTAGACACAATAGCTGAATGATTATCATCCGGATAAGAAACCTTTGTCGCTTCCGGATCAGAAGCAGTTGTTTCAATATAGCTCCCATCCTCCCAATATATACTCGTTGGATTTGTAGACATCCCCATCCATACATGTGAACCTCCCTCTGAAATATGCCAGGCATATGCATGACAATTATAAGTAGGATCAGCTTCATCTATATAAATGGCACGAGGATATGCCTGCTCATATTCTTGTTTGATAGCCAACTTTTGGGCAGGCGAATAATATCCGGGAATTGCATATGTATCGCTAACTAAACTACCCTGCGGGGTGTACACTTGTCCCCAGACAATATCAGGAGTAATACATAATAATAAACATATTAAACCTTGTATTCTAAAAAGACGTTCCATAATAAATTTAGATTAGTTCCGTGATTAAACAATTTATCCAATTCTTGAAATACCATATCTGAAGTTTCAATGCAGTCACCACCGTCGGAATAATACACCACACGGCTTTCTATTTCGTTGTTCTCACTTAATATGAAATGCTTAACAGCCACATACATATTGGAACCATACTCTATGGAATAAATACCTATATTCAGAATCTTCTTATCCGATAAGCGTTCTATTTCAGCCTGTAACCACGTGGGATTTTCAACACCGCCAATCGTCACTCCGGTTATTTTAAGCTCTTTATCTCCCAATCGATTGGTCCATAACAAAACGGACTCAGAATTATCATATGCTTTCCGGACCTTTTCAGAAGTTACCTTACCACCGGAACTTGTATAACACTCAATATTCTGCACAACTTTTTCACCCAGTATTCCGAAATATTGAATGGCAACATAGGTATTCTTTTTATACACGTAAGAATAAGCACTCATGATCAATAGCGGATAGTAAGAACTGACTCCGGATTCCTTATGAACAATATCATTTACTCTATCCTGTAGCCAAACCGGTTTGTTTTCACTGCTCCAATTTCCATAACAATCACCATCGGCATCCTCATTACTACATGCCATAACAAGCGTAATGCCTACCATTAAACATAACAAATATTTTTTCATAGTCACCAATTATTAATTGAATTCTTATAAACATCTTTCAGTTCTTGCAACTCTTCATTATTCAGAATCATTTTACGAATCAGAAAATCAGAAAGAACATTACCGGCTCTCGTGACGGATTTCTTTTTAGCAATGACGCTCCCCGCAAGATAGGCTGAAGCTCCTATAGAAGACAGACCATATACGGAAGGCTTCTGTTCCTGACTTTCTATTAAATCACAGGAGAATAAAGCAATATGTTTCTTTTGATCATCATCCGCATTTTGAATAATCCGGTCAAAAGAAAGAAGTACCTCTGCCAAAGCATAATAAATAGTTTTTTTCGCCAAATTTATTTCATCCAGGCCAAAAGTATTTTCTTGCCTCAAATCATTAGACTTTAAATAGTCAAACAAACAAATACAATTATCCTTCCTTTTGAAGAGTTCCTGAAATCCATTAAACGTCGAAGTGACCTGTTGCATGCCTTCAACGATATTATTATATGCGTAGGCATCTATCAGCAAAGGGTATTCCATGCAGATTTCAACCAACTCTTCTGTTGAAAGAAGAGGTAATAAATTATCCGGTATCCGGCAAGCATCTATTTTCTGCTGATGGGTTTCAAAACTCATCCACTGTGCACTGCCCGGTTTTATGGGAAACTTAAATAGCCTTTGAGAAGTATCGGATGACCTCGACATCGCAACAGAATTAGGCAATACCGTAACATTGTCACAGATTTTACTGTCTGTACATCCGAAATTACAAAACAGTAATAATAGAATCAAATAAATGTATTTCCTCATAAAAATAAGTATTAGACCGTATCTCACAAAGGAAAGAAAAATAATAAACAATAACAAATCTATTTATATAATTCTTCCGGACAATCATCAGAATCAATGGAAGAGCCCCATATATTACGCCCGGATAATCATCACTTTCCTTTATAATACTGACTCTCCCCATATCACACAGTAACACAAACGTGAAACAGAAACAGGATTCTCCCTACAACAAGCAAAATGTCAAAATGATAATAAGAAACGCTCAGTTTTCATTCTTTAGTCCCGAGGGAAAGGCAAAAAGGAAAAAACGGCTCTAATTCATTTTTCCTCCGATCCGATTGATCGCATTTATCGATATAAGAAGCATATTGAGCAGCAAAGAGCTCTTCCTGTATCATATTATCCACTCAGGAGTGACGAGAGTACCTTTCTGGCAGAAAAGGAAGTTCCGGGACGGGCAAGCAACCAGAGAGAAAAACAGGGAAAATCCGGATCTTAAACGGAACAATATATGTAATTATGAAAAACATATAGAGATATTTGAAAAAGAAGTAATCATTTTTGGAAAATGTAACCGTCTTTCGGTGGAAATGCAACCGTCTTTTTCGGAAAACAAAGGCTCTTTTTACCCCGGACAAAGGCTCTGCCCACTCAAAAGCCCGGCTCTCCAACCGAAAAAGCCCGCCGATTTCCTTTTTCTTCCTCCCGTTGGATCAAAAACAATCGGGCATCCGCCAGACAAAAGCCTTATTGGCTGACTTTTTAATGCAAAACAATCCGTATTTGCGACATAAAGCAAATATCCGATAAATCGGCACGGCCTGCCGAATCCACTGAAAAGCCATTTGATTATCCAAGAAATATCACGTACATTTGCATCCGCAAGGAGATAAAACAATGATAGACCAGGCAACCATAGACCGTATACTCGATGCCGCACAAATCGTAGAAGTGGTTTCGGATTTCGTCACGCTGCGCAAACGCGGTGTGAACTACGTGGGACTTTGCCCTTTCCATAACGAGAAAACACCCTCGTTCAGCGTGTCTCCCTCAAAGGGACTTTGCAAATGCTTCAGTTGTGGTAAGGGCGGTAACGCGGTGCACTTTATCATGGAGCACGAACAGATGTCCTACCCCGAAGCGCTCCGCTATCTGGCCAAGAAATATAATATAGAAATCAAGGAACGGGAGCTGACCAATGAAGAGAAAGAGGTGCAGAGCAACCGAGAAAGTATGTTCATTGTCAACAACTTCGCCCGCGACTATTTCCAGAACATCCTGAAAAACCACGTAGACGGACGCAGCATCGGACTGGCTTACTTCCGCCAGCGAGGCTTCCGTGATGATATTATCGACAAATTCCAACTGGGGTTCAGCACCGAAGGGCGTGACGCTCTGGCACAGGAGGCGATGCGCAAAGGCTTCAAAAAAGAGTTTCTCGTAAAGACGGGGCTTTGTTATGAGACAGACGACCATAAACTGCGTGACCGCTTCTGGGGACGTGTCATGTTTCCGGTCCACACGCTTTCGGGCAAAGTGGTTGCGTTCGGCGGGCGTGTGCTCAGTACGGAAAACAAGAAACTCGCCAAGTATGTCAACTCTCCGGAGTCGGAAATTTATCATAAAAGCAACGAACTTTACGGCATCTACTTTGCCAAACAGGCCATTGTAAAGCAGGACCGCTGCTTCCTTGTGGAAGGATATACGGACGTGATCTCGATGCACCAATCGGGGGTGGAAAACGTAGTGGCCTCTTCCGGTACGTCCTTGACACCGGGACAGATCCGGCTGATTCACCGTTTCACCAACAATATCACCGTGCTCTATGACGGCGACATGGCGGGAATCAAAGCGTCGATCCGAGGCATAGACATGTTGCTCGAAGAGGGAATGAACATCAAAGTATGCCTCTTGCCCGACGGCGACGACCCGGACTCTTTTGCAAGGAAACACAACGCCACGGAGTTCCAGAACTTTATACAGGAACACGAAACGGACTTTATACGTTTCAAGGCACAACTCCTGATGGAGGATGCGGGCAAAGATCCGATGAAACGGGCGGAACTGATAAACGACATCGTACGCAGCATCGCGGTCATTCCGGAAGCCATCGTCAGGGATGTTTATATCAAAGAGTGCGGACAGTTATTGCGGATAGAAGACAAACTGTTGGTTTCGGAAGTGGCCAAGCGCCGTGAACTTCAGGCCGAGAAAGGGAATAAACCGGCCGTCGCCAACCATGCTCCGGTACCGGAAGCAAGCGAGATACCTTCTCCATTTCCGCCGGAAGAGGCAGAAATCGATACCTACCAGTCGTTTATCCCCCAGGAGGGCAAAGAGGGACAGGAGTTCTACAAATACGAACGCCTTATCATCCAGATGATCATCCGCTACGGAGAAAGGGTGATGTGCAACATGACGGATGAAGAGGGGAACGAAGTACCGGTCACAGTGGTGGAGTATGTCATCAACGACCTGAAAGAAGACGAACTGGCGTTCCATAACCCGCTGCACCGCCGTATCCTCTCGGAAGCCGCCGAACATATCCGCGAACAGGAGTTCGCCTCCGAACGTTTCTTTGTGGCGCACCCCGATCCGGCTATCAGCACAATAGCCACCGAACTGGCAAGCGACCGGTATCAACTGAGTAAATATCACTCGAAAACACAAAAGCTGGTAACGGACGAAGAACGTTTGTACGAAATGGTCCCGATGCTGATGATCAACTTCAAGAATGCCATCGTGGCAGAAGAACTGAAGCACATCATGTATGCGCTGCAAGATCCTGCGATAGCCAATGACAACGCTCAATGTGACGCCGTCATGCAACGGTATAAGGAGATGAAGGAAATACAGAACCTGATGGCCAAACGCCTGGGCGACCGGGTGGTGTTGCGCTGACCACATCCGGTTATGCACCGCCATCGTTTTCTTAAAGAAGCGGATACACATACAGTTTGTAACAAAAAAGAGGGTGCGTCGAAAAAAATGTGAGTCTCGACACACCCTCTTGATGTATCAGTAAACCTTCACTTGTCAGAAGTAGACAAAGGGCTTCAGTTCATTTCCTTGCTTATCTACCGGATAAAGAGCTCCTTCCTTTACCAACTGGTCAGACATTTTCCGGATCATCTCTTTACACTTATCGGGATACGCAGAAGAGAGTTCATTCCTTTCTTCAGGATCATCCTTCAGATTGTAAAGCAGAGCCTTCGGTTGTTGCGGGGTCTCGGGAAGATAATAATAAATCAGTTTCCAGTCCCCCATACGATATGTCGTAAAGTAATTGCCACGGTGAGCATGCGGAAAGTGCATCAAGAAAGACTCGGGACGCCTCCGGTTTACTTTACCGCTTAATTGCTTTTTGAGGTCGAATCCATCTATCGCATAGCCCTGAGGAGCTTTACATCCGGCCACGGCCAACACTGTCGGATAAATATCCATTATTGTCCCCAACTGTGTCTGCATACCTCCCGCTTCAATCGGTAAACGCTTCTGCACTTTACTCTCTTTCTCAGGCTTTGCCCAGCCCGCAATAAAAGGAACACGCATGCCTCCTTCGAACTCCGTACCTTTTTTCCCTCTCAACGGAGCAGAAGAGCCATATCCGCGTTCATCGCCCAGAGGGGCGTCGCCACCATTATCTCCTAAAAAGAAGATCAAGGTGTTTTCGGCAATTCCCAACTTCTCAAGTTGGTCCATAATATCCCCCAAGGATTTATCCATGCCTTCTATTAAAGTAGCAAACGCCCTTGCCTGTTCGCTCTTATCCGGATCGGTATACCGTGACAAAAAGCGTTTATCTGCCTGAAAAGGCGCATGGACCGCATAATGAGCCATATTCAGATAAAAAGGACGCTTTTCTTCTACCGCCTTGGTTATCTCCCGGTTCGCTTCTATCGTCAAAGCTTCACTTAGAAAGATGTCCGTCCCATGATACTTTTCCAGGTCGGGAACCGCCCTTGCCTTTTCCCCCTTGATATGCCCATATCCCCATTCGCCATAATAGCTGCCGGGATGTCCTATGCCGGAACCGGCGATATTTACATCAAAACCAAGATGCAGCGGATTCTCTCCTTCGCTACCCATACAACCAAAATGTGCCTTTCCGACATGGATGGTCTTATACCCGGCCTGCTGCAAAACTTTCGGCATAGTGGGCATATCTTCCCTGAGACCTTTCCAGTTCCATTCGGGCGGCCCGAAAGGAGTCCGGTTATTGCTTTCGGCATTAATCCAGTTGGTGACACCGTGCCTTGTCGCATTTTGTCCGGTCATAATTGAAGCTCTGGAGGGGGAACTTACACTTTGCGCATAAAAAGTAGAAAAACAAATACCTTGTTTAGCCAGTCTTTCCATATTCGGAGTATGATACCAGTCATTCAGGGGATGGCGCGTCGGCTGACCATTTTCATCTGTCAGAAAGGGAACGGAAGTATCCATCAGTCCCATATCATCAACCAGAAAAACAATAATATTCGGACGCTCCTGAGCCACTCCGCAAACGGAATATGCCAAGCCGCCTAACACACAAAATTCTTTAAAAGCTCGATTTGTTTTCATTACATACTTTTTTATTTATGGAATATATCCTCGATATCAGTCATCCGGCCTCACCACCCGGGGTTCTGCACCAATGCCGGATTCAATGATACCTCACGAAGCGGCAATGGGAAGAGATAGTGTTTCGAAACATCAAATGTACGGCTTTCTGCTTTCTGTACCAACAAAAATCCGTTCTTATCCAAAGTTACGTCTTTTCCCGGTATAGTTGTCGGATAGAGCGCCGAGTCAAACTTCGCACCCAAGATGGCTACCGGTAATTCCGATTCGGCTGTTTTCCAGCGGATAATGTCATCGTAACGGAACGATTCGGCAGCCAGTTACACCCTGCGTTCCCGGCGGATTTCTTCGCGCATGCTCAAACCGTGCTGTTCTACAAAAGCATTGGTCAAAGCAGGCAATTGGTCGGGATGACCTTCGAAACGGGCACGGAGCCGGTTGACGGAAAGGTTCAGGTCGGCATCCGAGATCTTATCTTCCAGTTCAAAACAGGCCTCAGCATAGATAAGCAACACTTCGGCATAACGAATCAGTATTTCATCAATCCGCGACTTCATATTCGAGTAAGATTCTTCGTCACCATACTTCTTGAACATGTATCCGGTACGTGTCTGGCTCGAAAGGTTGGGCACAAACGGTTTTCCCAGGAACGGATCTCCCGGTTTCCAGAGAGTAAGTGCCATACGCGGGTCGCGGTTCTCAAACTCCTTACCGGCAGGCAGATATTCTACTTTATAAGCAGACTTCTCCACAGGAAGCCCGTCTTTACAGAGAAATGCATCGGCCAGCACTTTGGTAGGGGTGTGAGAGGGATCGGCTATCGTAGCGCGGATACGGGAATTGTATGTATCGGCCTCAGCAGAATAACGATATGAAAGAATGTGCTCGCCCGAGTCTTCTCCGGGAAGCAGGAACAGATCGCGGTAATCTTTATACAAAGAATATTCTTTCGTGTCAATCAGCCGCTTACTGGCTTCTTTGGCTATCTGAAGATATTTCTTATACTCTCCGTCACCGTGGAACTTATTTCTCGTGCCGCAATAGAGCGCCACACGGGCAAGCATTGCCTGGGCGGCTCCCTTGGTCAGTCGTCCCACGTCGGTAGACAATTTGCTTTTCAGCGGAATGTGGGTCTCCGCAAATTCAAGGTCTTCGATGATACCTGCAATCACTTGTTCTTTAGGAGTGCGGGGGCCCATCAATTCTTCCGAGTCCATATCGAGCGTGCTCAGTACATAGGGAACATCGCCAAAACGCTTCACTAAATTAAAATAGAAATAGGCTCTGAAGAACCGGGCTTCACCGGCATAACGGTTCTTGACGGCATCCGAGACTTCGGCATTCTGATAATTCTCCAGAAAATTATTGGCATTCCAGATTTGCTTATACGCCGCAGTCCAGATAGCATCTGTATTGCCCGGACTCTGAGTTCCCGAACTGACTTGATTGCTCACGTTAGCAAAACCGTCCGCACTCTGGTTATCTAATGTATACGAACGATTCATATTCTGATAAAACACATTGGTGGCCAGTCTCAAATCGCTTTCCGACTTCCAGAAGCTGGCAGGTGAAAGATTGGTTTTAGGTTCCCGATCCAGGAAATCGCTACAGCCACACAATACGATTGCAGTCAGCAACCAAAGATATATATTTTTCATCTTCATAATTCAAGAATTAAAATGTCACGTTTAGTCCAAATGAAAAGTTTCTCATGATAGGATATACATATCCGTCTACATTAGACAGCTCCGGATCGAAGTTATCGTTCAGTTTGCTATATTCACAAAGATTATCGCCGCTAAAATAGACTCTCAAGCGCTGGATGCCCCATGATTTGGTCAGTTTCGGGTCTATCGTATATCCCAGTTGCAGATTTTTCAGACGTACGTAAGCCGCATTCTGCAACCAGTGGTCGGAAATCTGATAGTTATGATTGGCTCCGGCATAATAGCGCGGAAAGGCTGCATTCGGATTCTCCGGAGTCCAATAGTCATTGTGCATCTTATAGGAGAAGTTATTCCAGGTAGCATAATAGGGATTCATCACCTCACTCGACAAATAGAAATTTCTTTTGCCTACGCCCTGGAACAGTATTCCCAGGTCGAACCCTTTCCATGCCGCAGTCAGATTCAATCCAAAGGTGTACCGCGGAGTGGTAGTCCCCAGATATTCCAGATCGTTAGGAGCTGAAATCTTTCCATCTCCGTCTTTATCAACATACTTAATATCACCTACACCGGTAATAGATTTATTATAAGCAGCCGAATTCTTAACTTCCTCTTCAGACGTGAAATATCCGTCGGTGCGGTATCCGAAGATTGACCCCAGAGAATATCCCTGAACTTTCTGATTGACACCGGCCACAAATCCGTTATACTCCACTCCGTAATCGACGAGCTTATCTTTCTGATCGGATAAGTTGAAACGGGCACTATAGGAAAAGTCTTTAATCCGGTCTTGCCAGCCTACGGTCACTTCCCAGCCCTTCACTTCAAGTTCTCCATAATTGCCGGTAGGCACATCGACTCCAATCACACTCGGAACCTCGACATTGACCAGCATGTCCTTGTTCCGTTTGATGAAATATTCTCCGGTCACTGTCAGACGGTTTCTGAGAAACGCCATGTCTACCGCAAAATTATTCATTTCTACCGTTTCCCAGGTTCTTGTTTCCGATGGCAGTTTGGAAATGACGGCCCACTGTCCGAGTTCCGACTTAAACGGATAGTACCCCTTAATATTATAACTGGCAATATGGTCATACATTCCTAACCCGTTCTGGTTTCCCAACTGTCCCCAGGAAATACGCAGCTTCAGGTTATCGAAGATGCGCTGATTCTTCATGAACTTCTCTTCCGTAATTCGCCAGCCGACCGAAGCGGAAGGAAATACACCCCATCTGTGCTTTTTTGAAAAACGTGAAGAAGCGTCCGCACGGAAGTTGGCCTCAACCAGATATTTGGAAGCAAACGCATAATTCATACGCATGAATCCTGAAACCAATGCCCATTCATTTTCATCGGCACCATTCGACCATCCGTCCGTATCACCCAGATTAAGCGCAGGCAGTTCATTTCCTATGATATCGGTACGTTTTCCCTGAAGATCTTCATACAGATTCTCTTCTGCCGACCATCCTCCAAGAACATTAATATCGTGTTTTCCAAATACACCTTTGTATTCGGCAATCAGTTGCCCGGTCAGATATTGTCGATGGGAATTGTTCTGCGTTACAGAGTTCGGGCTTTTCTGTCCAAAAGCAGTCGAGATTAAACCTTCCACACCATATTTTCCATAAGCTCTACGCCATTCCTTTTTTTGTCCGTCAAGAATATTCGCACCTCCGACGGCCCGTAGAGAAAGACCTTTCACCGGTTTATACTCTAAAGTAAATACTCCTTCAATCCGTTGATTACGGGTACGCCCTTCACCGCCTTCTTTCAAGGCCTGAATCGGATTCAACTGCATTCGGTGGCGGGAATAATTTCCATTCGGATCATAAATAGGCATATTGGGACCGGCCTGTATAAAAGTGATATAAGGAATTGACCACGAACCTTCGGCAGCATGATAGAGGTTTACTCCCCGTGAATAGCTGATACGGCTATCAAACGACAGCTTGTTCTTTATCAATTCAACACTGATATTTGAGCGGAGATTAATACGGTCATAATTGTCAGGACCATATTCAGAAAACATTCCATTCTGATCAAGCCAGCCGATGGAAAAGAGATACTTCAAACGATCAGATGCTTTCGAAATAGTTAGGTTATGGGTCTGCTGAAAACTATGATCCATCATCAGACCGATCCAGTCCACATCCGAAGTATATATCCACTCTTTACCGTTAGGAATAGCAATGGTATTGGGATCTTTAATAGCATCAATTGCTTTCTGTGAAAAAGGAGCGGCCAGTCCGGCATTGGCAAATGCAACGTTGGATAATAATGCATGGTCCAATCCCGTATTGCTTTCAGGTAAACGCGTAGGAGAATTAAAAGAAAAATTACCGGTATACTCTACCTTCACCTTCTCCGAAGCCCCCTTCTTAGTAGTCACCAATACCACTCCCTCGGCAGCACGTGCACCATAAATAGCAGCAGAAGCGGCATCTTTCAATATTGAAATGGTTTCAATATCCTGTGGATTTACCACATTAATATCTCCCGGCATACCGTCGATAATCACTAAAGCACCGGCGCTATTGATGGAAGTGTTTCCACGTATCTTGAAAGAGGCAAACTCTCCGGGCTTTCCGGTACCCGAACTGACTGTCAGCCCCGATACTGTTCCCTGAAGTGCATCCGTGGCACTACGGATGGGACGGTTTTCAATGACATCCGACTCGATGGTCTCAACAGCACCTGTCAGGTTTACTTTCTTCTGCGTACCGTAACCCACGACAACAACTTCGTCCAGCAACTCGGCATCTTCTTTCATCTTTATATTCAGAGTCTTGCCGGAAATCACTTTGACTTCTTGTTTGGCATATCCGATATACGAGATGACAAGTATGGCTCCCGGAGATACATCCAACGAAAAGCCGCCGTTGAGATCTGTTATAATTCCGTTGGTAGTGCCCTTCTCAAGTATACTGGCACCTATGATGGGCTCACCCGCCATGTCGGTAATCTTCCCTTTCACCGGAATTTTGTCTTCCTGCTGTACGATTATCGTATTCCGGGGGCTGTGCTTGTCGGACAAAATGATGTGTGTTCCTTCCATCTCGTACAAGACTTGATTTCCAAGCAGCTGATTCAGGACCTCCGATACGGGTTTCTCTGAAACATGGATTGATGCGTGTCTTTTCACATCGACAGCATTCGAGTACATAAACAGGTAATCTGTCTGACGTTCTATCTCATTCAGTATTTCCTCTAAAGGGACATTCGTTTTTTTAATGGACACTCTTGCATTCTGAGAATTGACAGTACCTGCCATGGCACCGAATACACAAAAGAAAAGTAAGAATGTAGTGACTCTCATAGTTTTAAATAATGGTTTGATTGACGAATTTTTAGGTACATAAAAATCCGTGCAACGAGTATTTTTCATATCTTTGCTTTATAAATTCATTTAATATTTTTCTTTTTCAGGTAAAAGAAGAATGTTTCTCCTTTAGGCTGGTAGGTATTGCAGTACTTACCGGCCTTTTGTTTCAATCAGATTTAAGCGGTATTCTTCATAGGCAGTATTCTTATTAAAGGTTCAACAATTTATTTAATGGTAAATGTATTCTTCTCATCATCCCGGACGTACTTAAAGTTCACGTCCCTCTGCAAAACACGTAATGCATATTCTATTCCGTCGGACAAGCGGAACTTGACAGTGAGTACCGGATTGTCTACTTTGGCGGCATCAAATCCTATCCCGACACCATAATACTTTTCAAACTCTCGCAGTATTTCAGTAAACCGTTTACTCTTAAAACAAATCAGTCCTTCACGCCAACGGTAAGTATCAAAATCAGTGATTTTTTCGACAGTCATTTTGCCCCCTTTAAGTACGGCTTTGTACGAAGGACGCAGCGTTAACTGGGAATTGCCTGCTTTCACACGGACACTTCCCTCTATCAAGGCTGCCTCAAACTCCTTGGTACCCGAATAGGCTTCTACATAAAACCGGGTGCCGAGTACTTCAATCTGTTCTTTTTCGGAAGTATGTACCACAAAGGGTTTCTTTGCATCATGCGTTACCTCAAAATAGGCTTCGCCGTCTATCTCTACGTCACGTCTTTTATCTGCAAAGTTTTGCGGATACTCAATTCGGGTATTGGAGTTAAGCCAGACACGGCTGCCGTCGGGAAGAGTGATGTTCGCCATCTGTCCCTTCAAAGTGCTGACCACACTTCTCGATTCTGTTTCGGAGGGTCGGTTAAGCCAAAAATACGTTGTCCCCAAGGCAATCAGCAGAACAGCCGCCACCTTCAGGCATTCAAAACCGATTCTACGGATCATCCGTCGTCGCCCGGCCTGCTTTTGGGCAGAAACGGCCCGCTCCTTCAGAATAATCGTATCGAAGAATTTCCTCTCCCGAAGATATTCCTTCCAGTTTTCTTCGGAAGCTTCAATATACTGGCGGATCTTCTTTTCTTCTTCAGGACCGGCATCCCCGTTAAAGTAGCGATAGAATATTTCTTTTTCTATTTTCATAGGTCTGTTTTTATCTGCATTCATCTTAATAACACGCAAACAGATTGCCTCCCTAGTAAAAAAGTTCTTTTTTTTATGGGCAGTACCTTCTTCGGATACCCGTAATACATTTTTCTGAATGGTTTTTAAGTGAGGAAGTCATATAAGAAAGGGAACAAGACCAGATAGTCCTTCAGAGCTACACGAAGCTCTTTAGTGGCTTTGGAGATATGAAATTCAACGCCTTTTACAGTCATTCCCATTATCTCGGCTATTTCTTTGTGGGATTTATTTTCGTAACGGCTCAGAACAAAAATCCGGGCGGTATTGGCGGACAGACGGGAAATCACATGATCGATAATGTTCTGCACCTCTCCGGCAAATAAAGCACTGGGTTCACAGGCATCCAAAGTGGCGATACGATTGGACAACTCCCATTCTGAATGAGAACTGACGCGATCGGAAACTTCATTGACCAATTGTAAATGGCGGAGATGATTAAGGCACTTATTCTTTACGACCGTAAGGACATAGGCAGAAGGATTGATCTCAGAAGAGATCTTAAGACGGTTTTCCCA
Organism: Bacteroides hominis; assembly: GCF_033042785.2. Taxonomy (NCBI): domain Bacteria; kingdom Pseudomonadati; phylum Bacteroidota; class Bacteroidia; order Bacteroidales; family Bacteroidaceae; genus Bacteroides; species Bacteroides hominis. Next base: position 178,540 of record NZ_CP178829.1, read on the forward strand.
ATAGGACATTAAAGCCTCCATAACGATATCTTCGGCTACGATCTCGTCACGCGTATAAGTCCATGCAAACCGGATAAACCGTTGCTGATTTTCGGAAAAGAACTTGTTGAACCGGATTAAGTCACTGGAATTGGAGGGCATACGCTGGAAATACAAATTAATTCATTCAGCGCAAAAATAAAAAACAAAAGCTATATAAACAAACTTAAATACTAATAAATTCAGCGCGATTGCCCCTATATACCAATAATATACTACACCAGACTTATCTCTGACGAATCAGATTCATAAACTCTTCGCGGGTTTTAGCCTGGTTGAAAGCACCTGTAAAATCGGAAGTAGTAGTTACAGAATTTTGTTTCTCAACACCACGCATCTGCATACACATGTGTTTGGCTTCAACGACAACCATCACTCCCAATGGATTGAGGGTTTCCTGGATGCACTCTTTAATCTGGAGCGTCATGCGCTCCTGCACTTGCAACCGGTGAGAGAAAATATCTACCACCCGGGCTATCTTGCTAAGTCCGGTGATATAACCGTTAGGAATATAAGCCACATGCGCTTTGCCGTAGAAAGGCAGCATATGATGTTCGCAAAGAGAGAAGAAATCGATATCTTTCACAATCACCATCTGGCTGTATTCTTCCTGAAACTTAGCCGAACGAAGCACTTCATGCGGATCCATGTGATAACCTTTGGTCAGAGTCAACATAGCTTTAGCAACACGTTCGGGGGTCTTCAGTAAACCTTCCCGTTCGGCATCCTCACCTAAAAGAGTGATAATACTGCGATAATGCTTCTTTAAATCCTCCAAAGCCGGAGAATTGATTTCTTCTTTTTCTAACATAATTACAGGGGGATATTGATTTGATCTTTAACAATAGAGACTTCCTTAAACACACCGGTTGCTTTCAGCTTGCGCATCATGGCATCAGCTTCTTCGATACTACGAAAATCGCCTACCCTGCACAACCAGCGGGGAGGATTGAAAGAGGTATAAACGGAAAGTTCCGGAAAATACTCCTTAACCCGGGAGCCTACGTTATGCGCCTCGTTCTTGGCCTGGCGAGTATTATTGCCGGCATAAGTCTGTATCCGGTATCCGGAAGACTTGAGTATCTTCTGTTCACCGGTACTGGGAGGAACACTACCCAATAAAGCTGCAATGCGTGGATCTTGATGAATGGTCACTTTCCCTTGTCCCGGCACATTACGTTCCAGACTCTTCACAATATCGCTTTGAGCCTGTACACCTGCCGCAAGAACCAATAGTAAAAACAGTAAGCTCAATTTCTTCATAAGCTTGTCAATTGAGGAATGGGGAACTGAAAATTGAGAATGGATTGATTGGTATAACCAACATTCCCAACTTCCAGTTCTTAATCTTTTAATTAGTTGAATGCATCAATGATACCTTTGAAATCGGCAACCTTCAAAGCAGCACCACCGATCAAGCCACCGTCAACATCCGGGTTGGCAAACAGTTCTTTTGCATTAGAAGGTTTACAGCTACCACCGTAAAGGATAGAAGTGTTGTCGGCAATTTCTTTTCCATATTTTCCGGCTACAGCAGAACGGATAAATGCATGGATTTCCTGTGCCTGGTCAGGGGTAGCAGTTTTACCTGTACCGATAGCCCAAACCGGTTCGTAAGCCAAAACGATCTTAGCAAAGTCTTCTGCAGAAAGATCGAATACAGATTCTAACTGAGCAGCAACCACTTCGTTCTGTTTGTTAGCTTCGCGTTCTTCCAGAACTTCACCGATACAGAAAATAGGAGTCAAACCGTTAGCCAAAGCCAATTTCACTTTGTCTTTCAGGATTTCAACTGTTTCACCGTAGTAAGCACGACGTTCTGAGTGACCCAGGATGACATATTTAGCACCTGTAGAAGCAACCATAGCGGCTGAAACTTCACCTGTGTAAGCACCTGATTCTTTATCAGCGCAGTTTTCAGCACCAACACCAATCTTGGCAGCATCTACAAGAGGAGTTACAGAAGCAAGGTGGATAAACGGAGTACAGATGATAACATCACAGTTAGGCTTTTCGTTAGCCAATGCTTCATTCAGTTCTTTTGCAAGAGCAATACCCTCCTGGAGGGTTTTGTTCATTTTCCAGTTTCCTGCAACAATGTTTTTTCTCATTTTGTTTTTTATTAAAAGGGTTAATAAATTTACGATTCAATTATTCATTCTTCTGCGTTTCAGAAGAGACTTGTGAATTTCCGGCAGCTTTGTCTGCAGCCTTTTTACGTTTCTTTTCAAGACGCTTCACAACCAGAATATCAACTCCCAAAACCATCAATAAAGGGATAGCAAACCAAAGGAGTACATAACCGATCGTATGCACATCGCTCTCTTGTTTCTGTTTTCCCAGTTCAAGGTTTTCCAGTTTGTCAGTCAGGGCATATTCATCAGGCAATTCACTATCACTCCATTTATTTAAAATGGTACCTTCTTTAATCAGCATCAGTCCCGGATTGGAACGTATCATCGTTTTCAACGTAATATCATCCATCAGGCAGAACGGATATTCCGCTCCGGTTTTATCTTTCCATTGTTCTATCTGATAATCCAGCGAAGAGGTCAGGCAGTAAAAGCCATAACCATGCTCTACCGCATAATCATAAATCTCATTTATCAGATCGATGTTACTGTCATCTGCCTCTTCAATCCGATGGGCTACCAATAAGAATGTATAGTTTTTATCTGCCAGTACTTTATCTGTAATATCTTCACCTGTTTCAAGATTAGTCATTGAGAAATCATGGATAGAAGGCTCATAACCTTTCTCTTTCACAATGGTCCGCGCTTCAATAAATTTCCAGGTACTATCGGGATAATTTTCCAACGAGAACTCTTTCTTTTCACCATTCTTCTCCAACACGAAAACACTCTCGTAAACCGTCGGCTTTGCCCCTGCCGGGATACTCATGTTTTCCGGAATATTCTTCCCTATCTTATAAGGACGAAAATCCAGTATCGGCAAGTTGCCCAGACAATAGAACGAAAGCGCAAACACAAACAGGAAAGTATATAGAGATACGAGCCATTCCATCTTAGCACTGATAAAACGGATCATCTGATGCTTCCACCGGAAAACGGAAATTGCTGCAATCAGCAGAATAACATTCTTCCAAAATGTTTGCCAGTTTGTCAATACCCAGGCGTCACCGAAACAACCACAATCGGATACCGGATTAGCCAATGCCAAATACAGAGTAAGAGGAGTCATACAGATCATCAGCAACAAAGCCAACCAGGTAGCGGTTGTTTTCCGGATACCAAAAAACAGAAACACACCTACCGAAAACTCGACAGCTGACAAAACAATACCCGCCAACAAAGGGAAAAAGGCCGGAAACCACGTTCCCATCCCGAAAGCATCCAGATAATCTTGTATCTTATATTCCGATCCCAACGGATCGACTGCTTTCACGAATCCTGAAAAGATGAACACCCCTGCCAGCACGAAGCGGCACAGATTGGTCCATACTTTCTGAATAATATGTAGCTCCTTATCCTTCAAATTCTATCTTAATCAATCCGAAAACAGAATAGTTAATCATATCCATGTAATTAGCGTCAATGCCTTCTGATACCAATGTCTGACCGGCAAGGCTCTCTATCTGCTTGGTACGATAAATCTTCATCAGTATCAAATCAGTATACGAGCTAACGCGCATACTGCGCCATGCCTCATCATAATCATGATTCTTGGCAAGCATCAATTCCAATGCTTCCTTTGCATGCTTATCGTATAAAGCCAATGCTTCATCTACTGTTATATCAGCCGACTCTGCATATCCGAGTTCCAATTGTATCAACCCGATAATACCATAGTTGACAATAGCAATAAACTCGGAACGGATTCCTTCGTCGACAAGAGTCACCCCTTTTACTTCAATACTACGAATACGGTTGGCTTTGATAAATATCTGATCTGTTACGGAAGCAGGACGCAGAATACGCCATGCAGGACCGTAATCATGCAGTTTCTTAGAGAATAGGTCACGGCATAATGCTATGACATGTTCAAATTGTTGCCTGGTATCTTTCATTTCCTTACAAATAGTGTGCAAAGGTAACAATAATTAAAGAAAAATGAAAAGAGGGCACTCTAAATAATATTAAAGTGCCCTCTTCCGCCTATGTAATATAACTATTATGAACAGCGCAATACTTGACCCGGACGAAGTGTTGTCTTCGTGGTAATACGATTCAACTTGCAAAGTGTGCTAACTGAAACACCGCGCAGTTTAGCGATTCTGGACAAACTGTCGCCTTTCTTAACCTTGTAATATCTGATTTCGCCGTCCGATGCTATATTAGTATCATGTGAACCGGCTTTGTTACGTTCGTAACCTCTTGTTTTTCTGAATGTATATGTATCGGCAACGATATCCTGTTTCGGGAAGTCGAACATTAATGCAGGATTGATGGCAATACCCAGGAAACGGGTCTCAAAATGTAAGTGAGATCCCGTTGAACGTCCGGTATTTCCTCCCAAGGCAATAGGTTCACCGGCTTTTACCAATTGGTTCTCTTCTACAAGCTGTTTGGATAAGTGACCGTATACGGTTTCCAGTCCATTGTCGTGACGAATAACGACATATTTACCATAACCTCTACGTTCATACTTCACAATACGCACCTTTCCGTCGAAAGCAGCTACAATGGTATCTCCAATGTTCACTTTGATGTCAAGTCCATTATGCATTCTTCTCCAACGTGGTCCGAAGGGAGAAGTGATACGGGTACTGGGAGTAGGCATATGGAAACCCGTGAGATCGATTGTATAAGAATCGGGAATTATAGCATCCTTTCCGTAAGCATGTACGTACTGGTTGTTCCAATTAGGATACAGACTCAGTGCAGGATATTCAGACTGTTCTGCGCGAATCTGTTTCTGCAATGCTAATGAATCTACACTTTTTAATTTTCTGTCAATCGGTGCCTGACGGGCAATCAAATCCTGAGAAAAAGAGTTCAGGCTGATCATAGCCGCAGCGGCAATCATTACTGTTTTAATGCAATTGAAATTCATTCGTCTTGTTTAATTCAATTCAATCAATATTCGTCATTTGCATACAGGTAGTCAAAAGTAGCCTGTTTGTAATCGAATATTTCTTCCGGTTTAAAGAATCTGTTTAATTCGACAACTGCGGTTTCCGGCGAATCAGAGGTATGAACAATGTTCTCTTGAAAGCTCATACTATAATCTCCGCGAATGGTCCCCGGGGCTGCCAGACGTCCGTTAGTTGGTCCTGCCAATGCACGAACGGCTTGAATAGCATCCACACCTTCAAAACAACAAACGATAACGGGAGCCGTCATCATAGAATCTTTCACTCGCTGAAAGAATGGTTTCGAACTAAGGTGTGAATAATGCTCACTTAACACTTCATCTGTCAACTGCATCATTTTCATTCCTGCCAAACGCAATCCTTTACGCTCAAAACGACGAGTAATCTCGCCAACCAGTCCTCGCTGAAGAGTACAAGGTTTCAGAATGACCAATGTTTTTTCCATCATAACGTACAGTTTCAAAAGGTTAAAGTGCTCATTTATTTTAAAATTCCCCCAAAGATAGCATTTCTAAGCGAAACGGCAGGTATCCTCTTAACTATTTTTTATAAGGATAAATAGCAGAATTAAAGAAATATTTCTCTAAACCTCCATAAACAGAGGAAATAAAGAGAAATATGTTATGCAACATGTTTATGTAAAAAAGCTACATGTTTAACCGTTTTTCAGCTAATGGCAGCCCAGTTAACATTCGTCTTGCGCAATGCTTTCAGCTGCCGCCATAGAATTTCATTCTCCGGCAACACGCCGCCCGGATCGGCATCCGTTATTTCTTCTGCGATATTACGCACGTATTGCAAGAGTTGACCGTCACGGGCAATATCCGCAATCTTTAAGTCGAAAGCAATACCACTTTGCTGTGTACCTTCCAAGTCACCTGGTCCCCGGAGTTTAAGATCGGCTTCAGCTATTTCAAATCCGTCATTGGTGCGTACCATTATTTCCAGACGTTTCCGGGTCTCTTCAGTCAGCTTATAGGTAGTGACCAGAATGCAATATGATTGGTCGGCTCCACGCCCTACCCGGCCACGCAACTGATGTAACTGTGAAAGTCCGAAGCGTTCGGCATTTTCGATAATCATCACCGAAGCGTTAGGCACATTCACTCCTACTTCAATCACTGTAGTAGCTACCATAATCTGCGCTTCACCCGAAATAAAAAGTTGCATCTGCGCATCTTTCTCGGCAGGTTTCATTTTGCCATGCACTTTACAAACCTTACAGTCGGGAAACTCCTCACAAATATGCAAATACCCTTCTTCAAGATTTTTCAAATCAATCTTTTCACTCTCCTTAATCAAGGGATATACAATATAAATCTGGCGCCCTTCTTCAATTTGTTTACGTACCGAACGATATAAACTTTCTCTCCGGTTATCAAACTGGTGAATAGTAGAGATCGGCTTACGTCCGGGAGGCAATTCATCTATGACAGAGACATCCAAATCACCATAAAGTGTCATTGCCAGCGTACGTGGAATCGGAGTAGCAGTCATAACCAATACATGGGGCGGCTGAATACTCTTGCTCCACAGTCTGGCACGCTGTGCCACACCAAAGCGGTGTTGTTCGTCAATTACGGCCAATCCTAAAGAAGCAAAATTTACAGTATCTTCAATAACGGCGTGGGTACCGATCAATATATGTACATCTCCGGTCAGGAGTCCCGCAAGGATAGCTTCCCGTTTCTTTCCTTTCACCGAACCTGTCAGGAGTTCCACCCGCACATCCATTCCAAACAACAACTCTTTGATTGTATCGTAATGTTGGTTAGCCAAAATCTCAGTAGGCGCCATCATACAAGCCTGAAAACCATTATCAAGGGCAATCAGCATACTCATCAAGGCCACCAGTGTTTTCCCACTTCCCACATCCCCCTGCAACAGACGATTCATTTGCTTTCCGCAACCGACGTCCTGCCGGATTTCTCTCAAAACTCGCTTTTGAGCCCCGGTCAGTTCGAAAGGAAGATTCTTAGAATAAAATGTATTGAAGATTTTACCGACTGTTTCAAAAACATAACCGCGGTATTTACGTTGCCGGTCTTTGGCATATCTCAGAATATTGAGCTGTACATAAAAGAGCTCTTCAAACTTAAGACGATATTGCGCCTTCCTCAACAGTTCCGGATTAGAAGGAAAATGAATATTCCGTAAAGCTTCCGTCAAAGGCATCAGATGATGGTCGGCAATTAGTTTAGGTGAAAGTGTCTCGGGCAAAGGCTCCTGAATCTGTCCGATAATGGTTGCCATCATCTTTTCAATGGCATGGGAGTTGAGAAAGCTACGTTTCATCTTCTCCGTTGTATTATAATAAGGTTGGAGTCCCATTGATGACAATTTCAAATCAGCGGGATTATCTATATCGGGATGGGCTACGTTAATTCTTCCGTTAAACACGGTCGGCTTACCAAAGATAATATATTCTTCGTGAAGTTTATACTTACCTGTGACATACTTTATACCCTGAAACCACACGAGGTCAACGACTCCTGTGCCATCCGAGAAATGTGCTAATAATCTTCTCTGCCGCCCTTCACCAAAAGTTTCAAAGCCAAGTATCTTTCCCTTCAACTGTATATACGGCATATTACCATCTATTTCATGAATGTAATAGATGCGACTCCGGTCTACATATTTATAAGGAAAATAATAGAGCAGATCATGCAATGAATAAATCTCCAACTCTTTATTCAGAACCGCAGCTTTTTGCGGACCAACACCGGATAAGTACTTTATGTCTCGTGTAGCTAAATCGAACATTACAACAAGGCTGAAGCTACTTTCAAATCAAATGGAGTAGTTATTTTTATATTTTCACGGTTTCCCTCCACCAGATGGACAGGAACTCCCATAGCCTCTACCACGGAGGCATCATCAGTAAAAAAGGGAGTAAACTCTTGTTCATAAGCTCTTCTCAGTAAATCGGCATCGAATACCTGGGGAGTTTGAACCAGTTTATAATCATTACGGTTTACAGTCTCACTGCCTGATCCTGTGAGATGGCGCACGGTTTCTACAACATCGATGACAGGAATTACGGCTTTTCGCACAGCAGCTTCCCGGAAACAACGGGCAATCACTTCCTGCGATACGAAAGGACGAACACCGTCATGCACCCCCACCATACCACTGATACCGTTTATCAAAGCCAATCCGTTTTTAACCGAGTGGAAACGGGTTTCACCTCCATCGGCAATTTCATGCCTGATGTTAAATCCATGCGTTTCACACAGTTCCCGCCAAAACCCCTGCTGTTCCCGGGGCAATACGAGAATAAGCTGCATTCTCTTATCGAATCGATGAAAAGCTTCCAACGTATGCATCAATACAGGCTTTCCGCCAATGGGAAGAAACTGTTTGGGAAGTTCACTTCCCATGCGGAGTCCCTTCCCCCCGGCTACAATCAAAGCAGTCCGATACATAGGCTTAACGTCTTACGCACATGGCCTCTACCAGCTCGTTTACTTTTTCCTTGCCTAACAATGTATCTACAATAGTCAATGCAAATTCCATCGCAGCACCCGGTCCCATACCGGTAATGATGTTACCATCTCTGACAACCGGCTCGTTAGTACACTCCGCACCTTCCAGGTACTGTTCGAAACTGGGATAACAGGTTACTCTGCGACCTCTCAGAAGTCCCAGTTTTCCAAGTACCATCGGGGCGGCACAAATAGCGGCAATAGGCTTGTTTTTCTCCGCAAAGCTAAGAATTAACTTACGCAACCCTTCATGTTTGTCCAGAGTGGCAGCACCCGGCATTCCTCCCGGCAAAAACAGCAACTCAGCATCAAAGAAATCACAATTCTCAAAATTCTTATCGCAAAGCACAGATACATCATGCGCACCGACTACAATCTCGTCTGGCGTAACAGATACAATTTCTACATCTAAACCAGCGCGTCTCAATGTATCAATTGTAGTAAGCGCTTCAATTTCTTCAAATCCGTCTGCGAAAAATGCATAAACTGTTCCCATAATCTATATCATTTAGATGTTATAAACTCAAAGCCCACCTTTCTAAAAACACGGTACTTTAAGCATTAATTATTTCAAATTAAAATAATAAGTAATCGTTCCAGTCTGGTTGTTTACTCCGTTTACGGCATTAAAACGTGCTTTTTTAGCCGCATCTTCAGCAGCTTTACGCAAAGTCGAATTTACCGTGTTAGTCAATCGGTTGATACTGGTAGCAATCACATGACCAGCTGGATTCACGGTAATAGAAACAACTACTCGCCCTTCTTCCTGAACGTTGTATACGGGACGGGGCAAACCTCCCTCTCCTATAGAACGTCCGCCAAGATTAAATGTTCCATATCCCCCGACTCCGGACTTTGCTCCGGTCGACGAATTGCCATCTTTACTTCCTTCTACTCCTTCACCCGAAGTAGCACTACCTTTGCTTCCCCCCATCTGCGAGCCTTTACCAAAGGCACCGGCTACTCGTTTACTGGCAGCTTCTGCAGCGGCCTTGCGCTCACGCTCTGCCCTTTCTTCAGCAAGTTTTTTAGCTTCGGCAGCCTTTTCTTCGGCTGTTTTTTCAGGCTTCTTCTCTACTTTCGGCTTCTCCTTCTTAGGCTCGACCTTGGGTTTTATAGCAACCGTTTCTTCTTCGGTCTGCGTAATCATTTCCTGTTCGGCTTCCACTTCGGGTACGGGTTGCGGAGCCGGCACTTCTTCAGGCATTACTTCCACGTCCACCATAGTGGAGGGATCATAATTTCCATAAGCCGCATCCACATCTCCCATCATCACCGGTACACCGCCGGCTTCTTCGTCCGGACGTGGAACAGCAAAACTTACCAGAATCAAAAGAGCAATAATAGCCACATGCACCAACAATGCACCCAACGCCCCTATATATTCACTCTTTCTTTTTATGTTCATTTCTTCCTTGTTTCCGGCGGGCGGGTAGCCAGCACCATTTTAAAATGATTCTCATTCGCGATATTCAGCACCTTAACGATCTCACGGTAAGGTACAGTTTCATCCGCATAGAGAGCAACATACATCTCAGGTTCTTTATCCGCACAGCTTTGCAGGAATGGAGTCAATTCCTCCAAGCCTAAAGCATGCTCTTTTTCATTACCGAACGCTGCATAATAGTTCAGGTCCTTATCAATGATAACTCTTGTCAACGGTTTAGCCGAAGTTTGCTGTTTGCCTTGTGGCAATAACACTTTAATCGCATTGGGCGACACAACAGTTGAAGTTATCATAAAAAAGATAAGCAACAGGAATATGACGTCCGTCATAGATGCCATACTAAAGTTGGGTGATATTTTTGCTCGACGCTTTAATGCCATAAAATAATTCTTCAATATGCCAATATGTCAATGTGCCAATTGGCTACGCACTCTATTTTATCTCAGCACCTTATTTCTGTGCAGGTTCATTAAGCAGGTCCATAAACTCCATGGTTCTGGACTCCATCTTATTGACCACTCTGTCTACCAGCATCACCAGATAGTTGTAAGCAAACATAGCAATAATACCGACAATCAGACCACCTACGGTAGTAATCATAGCTTCATAAATACCTCCTGAAAGCAGTGTGATATCAATATTACCGCTTCCGGCATTTGCCATTTCATAAAAAGCCCGCACCATACCGGTTACTGTACCCAGGAAACCGAGCATCGGAGCACCACCTGAAATAGTAGCCATCACAGTCAGGCCTTTTTCCAACTTAGCCACCTCAATATTTCCCACATTCTCAATAGCAACCTGTACGTCATTCACCGGACGTCCCAGACGGCTAATCCCTTTTTCGATCATACGGGCGGAAGGGGTATTCATCGTTCGGCAATAATTAATAGCCGACTTAATCTCACCACTATGGATATAGTCTTTGATCTTCTCCATAAACATCGGATCTTCCTTACCGGCTTTTCGGATCACATAGTTACGTTCAAACAGGATGTAGAAACAAACTACAGACAGTACTCCCAAAACAATCATAATCCATCCACCCTTAATAGCCATATCAAGCATATTCATTTCAGCCGGAGCAGATACAGGAGTCAGTACAGGGTTGGCCGATGCAACGGAATCAGCCAGGTTGGTAGCCACTTGGGCTAATAGTAGCATTGCATTCATTAGCGAAGACAGTTTTTATATTCCTGAATGGTACGTTCCAATCCCAGATACAGCGCATCACTTATTAAAGCATGACCGATAGAGACCTCGTCCAGCCAGGGTATGTTTTTATAAAAGTAATTCAGATTCAATAAACTCAAGTCGTGACCGGCGTTCAGACCAATTCCCAACCGGCGGGCCACTTTAGCAGCTTCAACAAAAGGAGCAACAGCCGCTGCCGGATCTTTCGGATAAGCAGTAGCATAAGGTTCGGTATATAGCTCTACACGGTCGGCACCTGCTTTTGCCGCATACTCAATCATTTCCGCATCGGCTGCCACAAATACAGATGTACGGATACCTGCTCCGTTAAACTCGTCCAAGACTTCCGTCAGAAAATCAAAATTAGCCTTTGTATCCCATCCTGAATTAGAAGTTATCTGAGAAGGATCGTCCGGCACTAAAGTCACCTGATGAGGTTTCACCTTCAACACCAAATCGATAAACTCCGGAGAAGGATATCCTTCAATATTAAATTCAGTCCGAAGCAACGGACGCAAATCATACACATCCGAACGACGGATATGACGTTCATCCGGACGTGGGTGAACCGTTATGCCGTCAGCACCGAAACTCTCACAATCCAACGCCACCTTAACCACGTTCGGAACATTTCCCCCACGGGCATTCCGAAGGGTAGCCACTTTGTTTATGTTCACACTTAATTTAGTCATAGTTCTATGTCTTAATATAATACGGACCTTTTACCCATATGTTTTGCGCAAAAGTACAAATATTAGCGATAAGATAACAGCAATACCGAAAAAAAATCCCAAATTTGCGACACACTAGAAACTTTTATCAACATGAAATTTGCCATTTTCGGAAATACATACCAAGCCAAGAAGTCTTCACATGCTGCTACTTTGTTCAATTTGCTCGAAAAACATGGAGCAGAAATCTGTGTATGCAGAGAATTTCATCGTTTCCTGAAATCCGACTTAAAACTGAACGTCAAGGCGGATAATTTGTTCGATGAAGACTATTTTGATGCAGACATGGTGATCAGTATCGGCGGAGATGGTACTTTTCTAAAAGCGGCACGACGGGTAGGTAACAAAGGAATCCCTATTTTGGGTATCAATACCGGACGATTAGGATTCTTAGCAGATGTATCCCCGGAAGAAATGGAGGAAACGATTGAAGAAATCTACCAGAACCATTATACAGTTGAAGAACGGAGTGTACTCCAATTGCTTTGTGACGACAAACATTTGCAAGATTCACCTTATGCGCTCAATGAAATAGCCGTATTAAAACGGGACAGTTCATCCATGATCAGTATCCGTACTGCTATTAACGGAGCACATCTCACGACTTACCAAGCTGACGGGCTCATTATCGCCACTCCAACAGGTTCCACTGCATATTCGTTAAGCGTAGGTGGTCCTATCATTGTTCCCCATTCCAAAACCATCGCAATTACTCCGGTTGCTCCACACAGTTTAAACGTAAGGCCTATAGTGATCTGTGATGACTGGGAAATCACTTTAGATGTAGAAAGTCGTAGCCACAATTTCCTGGTTGCAATTGACGGCAGTAGCGAAACCTGTAAGGAAACAACCCGCCTCACAATCCGGAGAGCTGACTATAGCATTAAAGTAGTAAAACGCTTTAATCACATCTTTTTCGACACTCTTCGCACTAAAATGATGTGGGGAGCTGACAGCAGAGTATAATATTTCATTTATCACTAATAACAGGGAGGCTTTTCTCATAGCCTCCTTGACTTTCGCCATTAGGGTTCTGTCCCACACAGCTTCTTTTAACCAGAAACATTCCGAATAAAGCTGATAAAATGATTGACAGGGGATGTTGTTTATCCGGAAGAGTAAAGTTCTTTATTTATAAACGAGTGCATCAGTTCGGTTGTTATCCTCCCTCCTTCTTTTCCTACGTCTATAAACAAGTCATCCCCTCGTGTCTTCTGACCCGAGGGGATGAACTCTCTGAAAAAAACGGCGACTACCTACTCTCCCACTGTTACGCAGTACCATCGGCGTGATCAGGCTTAACTTCTCTGTTCGGAATGGGAAGAGGTGGAACCCTGATGCTATAGTCACCTGAATAAGGCAGACATAATGTACAAAAGTAAACTTAGCCGTCTATCAAACCGATAGTAAAGCTAAACGGATATATAAACCATAAAAGACAATAAAAGAAAGTCATCGGGCAATTAGTAACGCTCGGCTGTGATGTTACCACCTGTACACCTGCGTCCTATCAACGTTGTAGTCTACAACGACCCTAAAAGAAATCTAATCTTGTGGCTGGCTTCGTACTTAGATGCTTTCAGCACTTATCCAATCCCGACTTAGATACCCGGCAATGCACCTGGCGGCACAACCGGTAAACCAGAGGTCAGTCCAACACGGTCCTCTCGTACTAGTGTCAGAGCCACGCAAATTTCATGCGCCCACGATAGATAGAGACCGAACTGTCTCACGACGTTCTGAACCCAGCTCGCGTGCCACTTTAATGGGCGAACAGCCCAACCCTTGGGACCTTCTCCAGCCCCAGGATGTGACGAGCCGACATCGAGGTGCCAAACCCCTCCGTCGATATGAGCTCTTGGGAGGGATCAGCCTGTTATCCCCGGAGTACCTTTTATCCTTTGAGCGATGTCCCTTCCATACGGAAACACCGGATCACTATGCTCTAGTTTCCTACCTGATCGACTTGTAAGTCTCCCAGTCAAGCGCCCTTATGCCATTACACTCTGCCGCCGGTTACCAATCGGCGTGAGGGCACCTTTAGAAGCCTCCGTTACACTTTTGGAGGCGACCACCCCAGTCAAACTACCCACCAAACAGTGTCCTCGCAACAGCGAGTTAGAACTCAAATAATCAAAGGGCCGTATTTCAACAGCGACTCCACAAATACTGGCGTACCTGCTTCAAAGTCTCCGGCCTATCCTACACATCAATTACCCAAATTCAATGTTAAGCTATAGTAAAGGTTCACGGGGTCTTTTCGTCCCATCGCGGGTAATCGGCATCTTCACCGATACTACAATTTCACTGAGCTCACGGTTGAGACAGTGTCCAGATCATTACACCATTCGTGCAGGTCGGAACTTACCCGACAAGGAATTTCGCTACCTTAGGACCGTTATAGTTACGGCCGCCGTTTACTGGGGCTTCAATTCAATGCTTCTCTTGCGATGACATCTCCTCTTAACCTTCCAGCACCGGGCAGGTGTCAGGCTGTATACGTGATCTTTCAATTTTGCACAGCCCTGTGTTTTTGTTAAACAGTTGCCTGGACCTATTCTCTGCGCCCTCCCGTCACCGGGTAGGGACCCTTTATCCCGAAGTTACAGGGTCAATTTGCCTAGTTCCTTAACCGTGATTCACTCAAGCGCCTGAGTATATTCAACCCGACTACGTGTGTCCGTTTGCGGTACGGGTACCATTAAGATTAAGTTTAGCGGATTTTCTTGGGAGTATGTTTACACGCACTATTACCGTTTTCCGAGGAAATTGGTATACTATCAGGTTCGACTCTTATCCCGGATTTGCCTGGGATAATCAACATCTACACCCTTTAACGGACTATTCCGTCAGTCCGCGGCGTTGTCACTCCTCCGTCTCCACGTCACTCTTAATGCTAGTACAGGAATATTAACCTGTTCTGCCATCGGCATCACCGTTCGGCTGAGCCTTAGGACCCGACTAACCCTGATCCGATTAGCGTTGATCAGGAAACCTTAGTCTTGCGGCGAGGGGGTTTCTCACCCCCTTTATCGTTACTTATACCTACATTTGCTTTTCCACACGCTCCAGTAAAGCTCACACTTCGCCTTCAACGCAGAGTGGAATGCTCCCCTACCGATACTTACGTATCCCATAGCTTCGGTAAAACACTTAATGCCCGATTATTATCCACGCCAAACTCCTCGACTAGTGAGCTGTTACGCACTCTTTAAATGAATGGCTGCTTCCAAGCCAACATCCTAGCTGTCTTAGCAATCTGACTTCGTTAGTTCAACTTAGTGTTTATTTGGGGACCTTAGCTGATGGTCTGGATTCTTCTCCTTTAGGACATGGACCTTAGCACCCATGCCCTCACTCCTGAGATCGAACTAATGCGCATTCGGAGTTTATCAAGACTTGATAGGCGGTGAAGCCCTCGCATCTTATCAGTCGCTCTACCTCACATTAGTAATTCTCAAGGCTGCACCTAAATGCATTTCGGGGAGTACGAGCTATCTCCAAGTTTGATTAGCCTTTCACCCCCACCCTCAGGTCATCCGGAAGCTTTTCAACGCTTATCGGTTCGGTCCTCCAGTTAGTGTTACCTAACCTTCAACCTGCCCAAGGGTAGATCACTTGGTTTCGCGTCTACTCCTTCCGACTATCCGCCCTGTTCAGACTCGCTTTCGCTTCGGATCCACATCTCAAGATGCTTAACCTTGCCGGAAAAAGTAACTCGTAGGTTCATTATGCAAAAGGCACGCCGTCACAGCATAAGCTGCTCCGACCGCTTGTAGGCGCATGGTTTCAGGGACTATTTCACTCTTCTATTCGAAGTGCTTTTCACCTTTCCTTCACAGTACTGGTTCGCTATCGGTCTCTCGGGAGTATTTAGCCTTACCGGATGGTCCCGGCTGGTTCACGCAGAATTCCTCGTGCTCCGCGCTACTCAGGATACCACTACGCTTCAGTTACCTTAGAATACCGGGCTATCACCGTCTATGGCGCGACTTTCCAGTCGCTTCTTCTCAATAACTTTCTTGCGAGAGCGTGGTCCTACAACCCCACACATGCCGTAACACGGGTGGTTTGGGCTATTCCCCGTTCGCTCGCCACTACTAGGGGAATCATTATTTATTTTCTTTTCCTGCAGGTACTAAGATGTTTCAGTTCCCTGCGTTAGCCTCCAACTTGGTTGGATGACATTCCTTCAGAATGCCGGGTTGTCCCATTCGGAAATCTTCGGATCAAAGGTTATTTGCACCTACCCGAAGCTTATCGCAGCTTATCACGTCCTTCATCGCCTCCGAGAGCCAAGGCATCCGCCATGCGCCCTTATTTACTTTCTTTTATCGCCAGGTTCATCTCCTTTTCTTAAAAAGGATCTGAACCAAATGGTTCGATATATACTTTTAGCTCTTACTAAATTTACTTTTTTTGTACATCATGTCAAAGATCGTATGATAACATTCAGCAACTTGCGTTGCCAGCGTATCAATGGTGGAGAATAACGGATTCGAACCGTTGACCCTCTGCGTGCAAGGCAGATGCTCTAGCCAGCTGAGCTAATCCCCCAATCATACAAGATATCAATCTCGTCTTGGTAGTCCCAGGCAGAGTTGAACTGCCGACCTCTACATTATCAGTGTAGCGCTCTAACCAACTGAGCTATAGGACTAGTTCAACCGTGTCCTGTTTTTAGACTCGGCTTCTGTTTTTCTCTTGTTTATCTCTATCTATATTGCTATAGATGGTCGATCTATATTCTATAAATAAACAAGTACCAGTAGTACAATTTTAGAACCAATGAACGTCGTTTTCAACATCGCTCCAGAAAGGAGGTGTTCCAGCCGCACCTTCCGGTACGGCTACCTTGTTACGACTTAGCCCCAGTCACCAGTTTTACCCTAGGACGCTCCTTGCGGTTACGTACTTCAGGTACCCCCGGCTCCCATGGCTTGACGGGCGGTGTGTACAAGGCCCGGGAACGTATTCACCGCGCCGTGGCTGATGCGCGATTACTAGCGAATCCAGCTTCACGAAGTCGGGTTGCAGACTTCGATCCGAACTGAGAGAGGCTTTTGGGATTAGCATCCTGTCACCAGGTAGCTGCCTTCTGTACCCCCCATTGTAACACGTGTGTAGCCCCGGACGTAAGGGCCGTGCTGATTTGACGTCATCCCCACCTTCCTCACATCTTACGACGGCAGTCTCTCCAGAGTCCTCAGCATGACCTGTTAGTAACTAAAGATAAGGGTTGCGCTCGTTATGGCACTTAAGCCGACACCTCACGGCACGAGCTGACGACAACCATGCAGCACCTTCACAGCGGTGATTGCTCACTGACATGTTTCCACATCATTCCACTGCAATTTAAGCCCGGGTAAGGTTCCTCGCGTATCATCGAATTAAACCACATGTTCCTCCGCTTGTGCGGGCCCCCGTCAATTCCTTTGAGTTTCACCGTTGCCGGCGTACTCCCCAGGTGGAATACTTAATGCTTTCGCTTGGCCGCTTACTGTATATCGCAAACAGCGAGTATTCATCGTTTACTGTGTGGACTACCAGGGTATCTAATCCTGTTTGATACCCACACTTTCGAGCATCAGTGTCAGTTGCAGTCCAGTGAGCTGCCTTCGCAATCGGAGTTCTTCGTGATATCTAAGCATTTCACCGCTACACCACGAATTCCGCCCACCTCTACTGTACTCAAGACTGACAGTATCAACTGCAATTTTACGGTTGAGCCGCAAACTTTCACAACTGACTTACCAGTCCACCTACGCTCCCTTTAAACCCAATAAATCCGGATAACGCTCGGATCCTCCGTATTACCGCGGCTGCTGGCACGGAGTTAGCCGATCCTTATTCATATTATACATACAAAACAGTATACATACTGCACTTTATTCTAATATAAAAGAAGTTTACAACCCATAGGGCAGTCATCCTTCACGCTACTTGGCTGGTTCAGGCTCACGCCCATTGACCAATATTCCTCACTGCTGCCTCCCGTAGGAGTTTGGACCGTGTCTCAGTTCCAATGTGGGGGACCTTCCTCTCAGAACCCCTATCCATCGAAGGCTTGGTGAGCCGTTACCTCACCAACAACCTAATGGAACGCATCCCCATCCTTTACCGGAATCCTTTAATAATGAAACCATGCGGAATCATTATCCCATCGGGTATTAATCTTTCTTTCGAAAGGCTATCCCCGAGTAAAGGGCAGGTTGGATACGTGTTACTCACCCGTGCGCCGGTCGCCAGCAAAGAAAGCAAGCTTTCTTCCTGATGCCCCTCGACTTGCATGTGTTAAGCCTGTAGCTAGCGTTCATCCTGAGCCAGGATCAAACTCTTCATTGTAAAAGTATTGTTATATATCCCGTAAGGGATAATATTAGCTCTGTTCAGGATGTCGAAAATTTATTGACGGTCATTTTTTCATATACCTATATAATAAGTATTGACGGTTCTAAATTTACTTGTACTACTTGTATTGTTTATCAATTTTTCAAAGAACTCTTCTTTTCGATTGTGCTTCGTTTCAAAAGCGGGTGCAAAGGTAAAAGGTTTATTTTAAAACACCAAATGTTTTGGAAGTTTTTTTTAAATGTTTTTCCCGGTCTGTTCTCTGGCTCTCTTAGCGAAAGGAAAAGGCACCGGAATAAACGCCTTTTATCGCGAATCGGACTGCAAAGATAACGAATTTTAATATTAAACTCCAAAGAAAAAGGAGATTATTTTTGTTGTTCGTTAAGGCAATCAATACGCACTTGCAACATGTCAATTTCAATCGGCTCTCCCTCTCTTGGAAAGCGGGTGCAAAAATACGCGATTTACCAATACAAGGCAAATATATAAGGAAGTTTTTTTGAATAAAAATATAAATTTAGATGTAAAGGACTGAGGGAGAGGTAGGTTTTAGAGCATACTTTAAAAAGAAGGGAAAAGGGAGGGCCAAGGGAGACACATTATTATAATATATAGAGGGGGAATACTTGGAAAACAAGGAGGGGGGGATTCATTGGGGAGGGAGGGGAATCTCTGTGTTGGGAACGAACCGCCAGGCGGTTTCAAATTTCTCCGGGGGATATGGGAAAGGGATTCTCAGGAGGCACCAGGATAAATGTGTAGCTGGGTCAGCAGTTAAATATCATTGATAATCAGAAGAGTATATTTACCTGAATTTTATTCTTGATGTAAAGCCATTTACCCGGGCATGTAAAAGCATTTACCTCAGCATGTAAAGCCATTTACCTCGGCATGTAAAAGCGTTTACCCCGGTTGGTAAATGGAACCCGCATTCGAGGTTACGGGGGTCCACATTGGGAGTTAGCGTCAAGGCAACGCATTCTTCGGACAGACCATGCTTGAGGGAAAGCGCCGGTGAAAGGAAAGGCGGAAGAAAGGGAATAGCGGACAGGGAATGGGGCGGACGGGGGACAAAGAATATCCCAAGCGGCAAATAACAAAGGACTTCCGGAAAAAAGCAGAACATTTTCAAGCAAACAAGCGGGGATATGAAAATGCTTTTTAAGGGAAAAACTGACAAGAAACAGAAAGTATACTTCTGAATACGAGTGAATTAGGAAAGTTTTTCAAGCGATGGCAGAGGGTGGAAGATGGAAGATGAAGGTGGAAGATAAATGACCTAAAAACGCGATCTTCCACCGTATCAACTAAATGATAATCAGACCAAAAGATTGGAAAAGGTGGAAGATGGAAGATAGAAATACCTTTCACGGATGAGAGGACAGAAAAGGCACTGTCCACGATTTTACCCCTATTCAACCGTATTCCAATAAAAAAGAGCATTTTCCGAAAAAACATATTAAAGAAAGATGCTTCACAATAAGCAAAATAAAAATTAAAACTACTCTCCTACATTGCAAACTATTTAGTTAGATTTGCAATCTAAACATATCTTATACTATAGACAAAAGAAATAAGTCCGCTAAAAAGAATGCAGCCTAATCATCTACTGGAAACACAGAAAAGCTTTTCAGACATATATTCTATATATTATGTAAGAATGCTCCGCTTCTCACAAACCTATGTCATTGCAGAAGAGGATGCAGAAAACATAGTGCAGGATACCTTTCTTTATCTGTGGGAACATCTGGACCTACTGAAAGACATAGAACATCTGGATGCCTTTCTTTTCACACTGATCAAAAACAGATGTTTAAACTTTCTGAAACACCAGTCGTATATTCAGGCTAAAACCTGTTCACTGAAAGCAGACGAAGAGTTGGAATATCAACTGAACCTATATGCTTTGGAACAGTTCGACGAAGCTGTCTCCTCCATTCCGGAAGTAGAAAATCTATTAAGCCAGACAATGCAAAAGTTACCTGAACGTTGCAGAGAAATTTTTCTCCTCAGCCGGATAGAAGGATTAAAATATAAAGAGATAGCCGAGCGTCTGAACATATCCGTCAATACTGTTGAAAATCAAATATCTATCGCATTGCGTAAACTCAGATCAGAACTTAAAGACTATCTTCCCTTACTTGTTTTTATTATTTAGAAGATTTTTTTATATTTCCTTTGGTGGTAAATGCATCCCCGATTGTCTTTACTGTAAAACCACTCAAGGAACCATGAATGATGAACTAAAAAAATACTTCACAGGTGCCATGTCAGCCGCCGAAAAAGCGGAATTTTTGAATAGACTCCGGAATAATCCGGAAGCTAAAAAAGAATTTGCACGCATGAAAGCTGTATGGGCCATCTCCGGACTAACATCACAGGAAGGAGACCGGGAAAAGACCGCAACAGGTATAGCTGAATTCGACAAACGACTGAAACGACGTTCTATACGCCGCTTCCGTATCGGGCTTTTAAAGTATGCAGCCGCAATCTGTCTGCTGGTCACCACTACCTGGTTTATTAGCAACAGATATGCACAGATCGGACAAAAAGACTTATATACAGAAATCAATGTCCCTAAAGGGCAGCGAGTCAACATGACTCTTCCGGACGGTACTTCCGTATGGCTAAGCCCTCAGAGTAAAATCAAAATCCCCAATGCATTCAACCGGAAGAGCCGTACGGTAGAGCTAAATGGCGAAGGGTATTTTGAGGTGACCAAAAATGCCAAAAAACCTTTTATCGTAAAAACGCAACGGTTCAACATACAAGTATTGGGTACCCGATTCAACGTATTCGCTTATGCCGGAAAAGAGAATAAGTTTGAGACCTGCCTCGTAGAAGGCCGTGTGTTGGTCTATAACAAAACCAACAGGAACGAGAAGGTATACCTCAATCCTCACGAGAAAGTATCGTTGGTAAACAACCGCATGGTAGTGTCGACCTCTAACTTCGATAATGAAGAATACCTGAAAAGCGGCATCTTTAGTTTCCGTTCAAAACCCTTCGGAGAGATTCTGAATTACCTGACCCTGTGGTACAACGTACAGTTCAAATTCACCGGAGATGTGAAGCTGGATGAACGAATCTCCGGTAAAATCCGGCAAAGCGAGGATGTGGACAATATCCTGATAGCCCTGCAAGGAGTATACCACTTCAAATTCAAAAAAACAGATGACGAGCATTATGAGATTTATTAAATACCAATGTCTAACCTTTAAAAACAAATCAGCACTATGACTTAGATATTTTTCACCCCAACAATGGATAGTGTGACAAAAAAGGGTGAGCGCTACCAACACTCACCCCCGAAAGAGTCAATACTATCTTTTATCCATCTCGAAATAGACCTATAGTATTAATCTTTAAACGTACGACAAAGTTATGAAAAAAAACTTGTTGCAGCAATGGTATGTCCATCAACAACTTGAATTAACACATATTATACGAATTATGAAACTGTCCGTGTTCTTTATATTCGTTTTTCTCTTTCAGCTCCAGGCTGGTAACGTAAAATCGCAGGAGGCTCGTGTAACTCTCTCCAAGAGTAGTCTGACTTTCGGTGAGTTAATGCGTGAAATCGAGAAACAGACTAATTATCTGTTCATGTATCGTGATGCCGAAATTGACCTTTCACAGGAAGTCGAGGTAAAAAACACCCATGCCACTGTAACGGAAATCCTGAAAACGGCACTCAGAAACAAAAAACTGACGTATAAGTTCTCCAATAACTACATTTCTCTGTATGTAGACAAAGAAAAAGCGTCCGAAACGACAATCACCCAGCAAGAGCGCAGAATCAAAATCAAAGGTGTGGTGATCGATCAGATCGGTGACCCGATTATCGGAGCCAACATTTCGCTGAAAGGGCAACCGGGAACAGGAGATATTACAAACATTGAAGGAAACTTCACGCTGGAAGTGCCAGAGAAATCAGTATTAGTGATTTCATACATCGGCTACCTGACTCAGGAAATACCGGTGAATGGCAAATCGTCTTTCAATATCCAAATGAAAGAAGACACTAAAACCCTGGACGAAGTAGTGGTAGTAGGCTATGGCTCACAGAAAAAACAGACTGTGACTGCTTCAGCCTCTACGCTAAAGGTATCTTCGCTCAAGAATGTACCTACTGCCAATCTGGCCTCCTCACTCGGAGGACGTGTCAGCGGGGTGTTGATCCAGCAAACCGGCGGTGAAGCCGGATACGATGACCCGACCATCATTATCCGTGGTTCCAGCTCACCTACCTCCTCTTCTCCCTTGATTGTAGTGGATGGTATCATCGGACGCAGTATGGCTCAACTCGACCCCAGTGAAATCGAGAGCATGACGGTATTAAAGGACGCCTCTGCCGTAGCCCCTTACGGTGCACGCGGAGCAAACGGTGTAATCCTTATCACTACAAAGCGTGGTAAAAGTGGCAAAGCACAAGTAGACTATAACTTCAAAGTAGGTTTCGGTACCCCCACCCGTATGCCTGAGATTGCCAGTTCTTATGATCATGCACGCTTCATGAATGAGGCTTGGCGCAACAAAGAAATGGATTTGGGCGAAGACCCGGGTATGTATGGCATTTATAATGAAGAGGAGTTACAGAAGTTCAGAGATGGTTCCGACCCCTACGGTTATCCTAACACGGACTGGAACAAAGAGGTATTGCTCCCTCGCGCCTGGCAACAGATGCACAGCCTGACGGCAAGCGGCGGTTCTGATAAGGTGAAATATTTTGCAGGATTCGGCTATGTGAAACAGGATGCCCTCTATGGTGACACACGTACCAATGAATCGACCTCCGGTTTCAACCGATATAACGCACGTGTGAATATAGACGCCAACATTGTGGACAAATACCTGAATCTATCGGCAGATATGGCCTATCGCCAGGAAGACAGAAACAGTATTGCCGGTAGTACTTCCGATGTATTCAATAATATGCACCGTAACCCGCAGACAGATCCGGGACGCTTTCCGGACGGCAACTTAGGTAAAGTGTCACTGGGTGTCAATCCTATCGGCCTGGCTACCGAAGGAGGTTGGGTCAAAGATCGTAAAAGTGTATTAAACACACGCTTCATGTTGGATTTCAATGTCCCGGGACTCGAAGGCCTGAATCTGAAGGGTATTTTCTCCTATGACAAAATATTCAACAGCATCAAGAGATGGACCACTCCGGTAGACTTCTATGTGTGGAACAAAATTACAGGAGAATATGACGGACACTCACCGAACCGCGAAGGTGCGGAACTGAAACAAACGTACTCTACAAGTCAGGCCATGACGTTTGAGTTCCAAGCAGCCTATAATAAAACCATTGCGCAGGATCATCAATTGGGAGCATTATTTGTATTCTCACGTTCGGAAGGAGCCGACGAAAACTTCTGGGCCTCACGTACCAAATATCGTATTTATTCCATCCAGCAACTGTTTGCCGGACCAGACAAAGACAAGGATAATAGCGGCAGTGCTTCCGAAACCGGTAAGATCGGTTCGGTATTCCGTCTGACCTACAACTATAAAGAGAAATATATGCTGGAAGCGAACGGACGCCTCGATGGTTCGGAAAAATTCCCGAAAAACAAACGTTATGGCTTCTTCCCTTCTGTATCGGCTGCCTGGCGTATATCGGCAGAACCTTTTATGGAACCCTTCTCGGAAGTGCTTAGCAATCTGAAACTAAGAACTTCATGGGGACGTGCCGGCACAGACAACATCGGACAGTTCCAATATATGTCTGCTTATGGTACAGGCGGCGATGCCGTATTCGGCGGTCAGAATCCGGAAATCGCTCCGGGATATACTGAGACCCGTTTCCCGAATCCTAACATTACATGGGAAACTTCTGAAATGTTCAATATCGGTATAGATGCCTCGTTCTTCAACGGAAAACTCAATCTGGAAGCGGATTGGTTCTATAAAAAGACAAACGACATCCTGCGTGAACGTACAGATATGCCGGCTATCCTGGGATATAAATTACCGGCTGCCAATGTAGGTAAAGTAGACAACAGAGGTATCGACCTGAACATTACGCATCGCAATCATCTGCGCGATTTCAATTATTCCGTTGCAGGTAACCTGACCTGGGCCAGAAACAAAGTGATTGACCTGCTGGAACCTGCCGGAGAGAAAAACAACCCGAGACAGCGCAGTACCGGACACTCCATGAGTCAGTACTTCGGTTACGAAGCACTGGGACTGTTCCAATCTGACGAGGAAGCCAATAACTGGCCTCAACCGCAATTCGGCAAAGCCAAGGCAGGCGACATTAAATACAAAGACCAAAACGGAGATGGCATCATCGACGCAGAAGATAAAATAGCTATCGGACGCAGCAATTATCCGGAATTGGTATACGGACTAAACCTGAATGCCGAATGGAAAGGTTTTGATGTAACCTTCTTCTTCCAGGGGGCAGCGTTGGCAGACTTTTACTACAATGGTTACCTGGCCTTCCCATACATAGAGGGACGCGGAGGAGCTTTGCTTGAACATCACATCGGTAACACCTGGACACCAGAGAATCCGAAAGCGGAATTTCCACGCCTGTATTACGGAGGCAACGCCAATAACCAGTTGTTTTCTTCCTTCTGGATGCGTAATGGTTCATACCTCCGCCTGAAGAATGTAGAAATAGGTTACGACTTCAAGAAACTGCTACTGTCCAAGGTATCCGAAATTCAAGGATTGCGTCTTTACTTCAGCGGTTCTAACCTGCTGACCTGGTCGCAAATAAAATATTTCGATCCTGAGTTGCGCTCTACTGACGGAAGTGCTTATCCTCAAATGAAAACCTTTGTGTTTGGTGCTAACATTACATTCTAAACTTAAAAATTGAAACGTGATTATGAAAAAGATAAATACAGCCCTGTTCTGCATATTTGTATTGCTCTTCTGTTCGTGCGATGTATTGAACAAAGCTCCACTGGACGAAATCGCCGACGATTCTTTCTGGTCGGACGAAACACTGGTGAAATATTACGTGAACGATCTATATAGTGAAATTTCCGTAGACGGACAGCAATTACAGGAAAACCGAAGTGACAATTCTGTCTCAGCACAACGGGATAAATGGCGTGCAAGCTATTTCAAATTCAACTATGATATGGTCAGCGCTTCCGACCCTCAGGATGACGATGTATGGGAAGATTATTACGTAAAGGTACGTAAATGCAACCGTTTTTTCGAACGAATCGGTACGTCTACCATCGAAGAAAGCGAGAAGTCAAGACTTACGGGAGAAGTTCACTTCTTGCGTGCCATGTTCTATTTCGAAATGGTAAAGCGATATGGCGGTGTCATTCTACTGGATAAAGTACTCACCATGGAGGATAACTGGGAAATTCCCCGTTCGTCCGAGAAAGAATGTTATGACTTCATTCTGGACGACCTCAAAAAGGCAACCGAAATGTTGCCGGCGTCTTATGGTTCAAGAGAAAAGGGACGTGCCACCAAAGGTGCTGCTTATGCACTGAAATCAAGAGTGGAACTGTATGACAAACGCTACGAAGACGTGATCAAGAGTTGTGCCGAAGTATACAAACTGGGATATGAACTGGTAGATGGCACTACTCCGGAAAAATACCGCTCTATCTGGTGGACTACCAACAAAGATAACAAAGAAATCATCTTCGACATCCAATACAAAAGCCCGGATGTCTACAACAACATGATGGTGTGCAACATGGTGACGTATATCAACGATAAATATGGTGATCGCGGATGGGGTGGCCTCGGCCCGACCCAAGAACTGGTTGACGCATTTGAAATGGCAGATGGCTCACCTGCCACGCAATACTCACAGGCTCCCGCCGATCAGGTATTCGACATCAATACTTGTGGCATCTATGAAGGACGTGAACCAAGATTCTATGCCAACATCGTTTTCCATGGTTCCCAGATTTTCTTCAATGCAGATAAGGGTGCTGTAACTGTAGACCGCTATCTGATGGATACTCCTGATAAAGGCGATGGTTCACTTACCGGATACAATGTTTGGAAATGGATCGATTATGATAACTATAACTATCCGTACGCAGGCGCCAGCAGTCCGGACTTCAGTACCAACTGGATCATCCTCCGTTACGCAGAGATTTATCTGAATGATGCAGAAGCGCGCCTTGAAACCGGTGATGTAGAAGGTGCCCGGAAAGCTGTCAATGTGATTCGTCAACGAGTAGGCTTACCTGCGCTTACGGAATCCGATCCGGCAAAATTGCGTGAACTGATTCGGAAAGAGCGCCGCATCGAGTTTGCTTTCGAGGAACAACGTTTCTACGACGTACGCCGCTGGAAAGTCGGTCCCGAAACCCAAACGACCCTGCATGGAGTGCGCTTTGTCTCACCGACGGAATTTAAGATAACCAAAACAGACATCCGTACCTGGAATGACCGTTTGTACCTGACACCGATTCCTCACGACGAGATTGTCCGCTCCAGCGTACTGACACAAAACCCGGGATATTAACGATTGATTTCATCACATTTTAAATATAGCATGATTATGAATAAAATAATTTCTATACTGATTTGCTGCTTTGTTGCCGGCTGCCTCTTTGTCTCGTGTGAACAACCCGACATACCGGACGTACCGAATTATGACAAAACGGAAATATTGACTTTTAAAGTGTATAACCAGGATAAAGAAGAGATCGGTACCCCTGTTATTCTTTCGGATGAAGGTATCGTCTCCATTACCGTAGAAAACGGCACTGACCTGTCCAATGTCTTTGCCACCTGCACACTCTCTTCCGGAGCCACCCTGTCTCCTTCACTCGGAGGCTATCAGGACTGGAGTGGACTGAGCAAAGAGTTTACTGTAATTTCGGCCAGTGGTAAACGTTCAAAACCATGGACCGTGACTTTCAAAACCAAATAAATTCATAATGAAATATGTAATAATATTCATCCTCTGCATCTGCTGCTCCCTGCAGATGCAGGGTAAACTTCCTGCCTCAAAAGGCGGGAAGTCTAATCTCGCCCTCTGCCTCGACGGGAAAGACAATAACGTACGGACAGGTATGGGAATTCTGGAACCTTCGTGGACCTTGGAGTCCTGGATTAAAGGTAACGACTGTAAATGGGACAGTCTTGAAGTTATCATCGGAGGAGGTGAATACAGTGAATTGAACTGGGTGGACTATCTGCCTTTGGTCGTAAAAGAAGGCAAACTTCACTCTACCCGTGCCAATCTTTCGGCACCGGAAGCATTGGATGACCAATGGCACCATGTGGCACTGGCTTGTGACGGAAAGCAGACCATACTTTATCTTGATGGAAAACAAGTGGCCAAAGCCGATACGGCAATTTCCATCCTTCCCGGTGCTATCGGAGTTCACGATGTATATTATACTTTCGGCGGATTGATTGATGAAGTACGCATTTGGCGCAAAGCTTTACCGGAACAAACGATCCGTCAATGGATGAATCGCCCCGTAGAAGCCAGTCATCCCGCTTTTAAATCCTTGTGGGGATATTATAACTTCGACGACCTGAAAGAAGAAACATCCATCAATTGGGTAGGCAAAGGACATCAGGCTTACCATATCCGCAATGGGCGCAACAAATACAATGGAAAAGCTCCGCTGGCTTATGCAGTCTCTAACGATAATACCGCATTTAAAGAGTATGACGGAAAACAACAGTTATTCAATGCCGTAGTCATCCAAAGTGAATGGGATGTGGATCAAGGAAGCAAAGACGACCAGGCACTAAAACTGAGAATAGCCGTACAAGGTTCCCGGAAACCGCTGAAACTGACAGAGCTGAAACTCGATTTCACCGGCACGACCACTCTTGCAGATATTGAGCAAATCCATATTTATTCTACCGGGAGTGAGGCACGATCCGTGCAACGCAAAGAACTGTTTGGCAACGGGCATACCCCCGAACAGTCAATGACTCTCTGCCCGGAGCAGGGAGAAGAGATCCTGTTACAACCGGGGATCAACTATTTCCTTCTTACATTCGACGTCAGAAAAGAGGCAACTCCCGGACATACATTATATGCCTCCGTACCTTCTTTCCGCCTAAACGGAAAACAGTATATTCCCGAAACAGCTACCGAAGAGGTCCGTAAACAAGTGACTTGCAACAACCAAACACATTCCAATATAGTAAAAGTGCTTCAATGGAACATCTGGCATGGAGGTATTCATCTGGGTAACGAGGGGCAGCAGCGAGTATTCGACCTGATCCGAAGCACCCATGCAGACGTGATCATGATGCAAGAAGCATATGGCATCCAACAAATGCTGGCAGATTCATTAGGGTATCATCTCAAAACCCATTCTCTTAAAGACAACCTGGCCATGTACAGCCGCTTTCCGTTGGAACCCATAGCATGGCGGGAACCCTTCAAATCGAACCCAGCCAAAATAACCTTACCAAACGGTAAGCGGATAATGCTTGTAGACTGTTGGCTTCGTTATGCCTACCGCCCGGAATATACAAGTGGTTACGCTGAGAAAGGACTGGATCCTTCTGTCTGGGTCGCTGAAGATTCCATATTGGCACTGCCCGATATCCGCAATATCTATACAAAGGATATTGTACCGAACCAGGAAACAGACATGCCGGTCATTATCACCGGTGACTTCAACTCGTGTAGCCATCTTGACTGGACAGAACGAGCCAAACCATTGCATCACGGATACGGTCCGGTGGCTTTCCCCGCTTCCCGCTATATGTTGGAAAATGGTTTCAAAGATAGTTTCCGTGAGAAGAATCCGGACGAAGTTGCATATCAGGGAGGCACTGTTGCCGCCATCTACGGGCAAATGCAAATGTCCCGTATCGATTTCATCTATTATAAAGGAGGGCTGAAAGTATTATCATCCAAAATAGTACGTACGGCTCCCGAGATAGATTATGTGTGGGCATCAGACCATGCAGCGGTACTTACCGTCTTTGAGGTTGAATAAAATGATAAGCACGGATCGTGCAGATTCCACAGAATCAAGAGTATCTGTTTATCTGCCACATCCGTGCCTAAAATAGATCAATACTGTAGAGCAGGCTACAATATAATGCGTTTATAGGGTTCCTTCTGATAATCTTTAATCTTTACTTTCCGCCAATCCCAGCTGCTTCCATTGCTTGGTGAAATAACTCCGGCATCCGGATATTTATTATAAAGATCGATTGTTTTTACTTTCTTTGGCAACTTCGGGAAAACGAGTGTCAACAACACAGAACGTCCTTCACAGCCTTCTACCCACAGTAATTTATTCATTGCAATGCCATGCGCCTCTTCCAGAATCGGATATTCATCACCTGTTCTGGAATCAACAAGACACAATCCCTTACCTATGACCAACCAATGACGGTCAAAATGAATAGGTATATTCAAGACAACCAACGTCTTCTCCGGTAAAGTTTCAATTTTCTGAATTCGAGACCTTCCGTCACCCCGGCGTGAAGAAACGGCTAATTGACTTGCATTAAGAGTTACTTCTTCCAATTTATCGGAACGCAGTGGACGCCCCTCTCTATCATACTCAGCTATTCGGGCGGCAGTCGGAAGGAAATCGTCAACTTTCAGATTCTCCAACCTCCATGAACTGCCATTGGGAGGTGTCAATCCCCTTTCTTCCGGGAAACAATCGCGGATACTAATCTTTTTTACCTTTCGGTCAAGAGGAGGAAAGACCAGTGTAAATTCCAGCATTTGCTTTTCTTGTCCCACAACCCAATAAGTCTGATTTAGTTCAATTCCGCGGGTAAGTGAACGAATCTTATAAACATCTTTCGTATCTTCGTCTACTATGGACAATCCCTTTTCGAACTGTAACCAGTGCCGGTCATAATATATCGGTATGGCCAAAGTAACGCGTGTATCTTCTTTCGTCCGTTCAATAAAGCGTACATATATACTTCGTTTATACGGTGCACGCGACAATACAACCTGATCTGCAGGTAAATCGACGCCAACAGTATAATCAGCCTCTTTTCCGTGCAGAGAAGTCTGATTCGGTTTCTCCTCCGAGAGCGTATCCAGCATTTTCGATACAGGAGTTGTAACCTTAGCAAGTAGTTGACTGGATCCGGATTTAACTAAATGCGCCTCTCCCGACTGTATGTAATGAACTATCTTTGGGGAGTCCAAAAGCAGAAAACACTCTTCATCACCTACGCTATCCATCTTTTTTTCGTTAGATACGACTTCGGGAGTTTCTGCTTTCATCGAAACAGATACCATCGGCAATACAGGTTCAATCAGAACCGGCTTTTCCGTAAAAGAAAATAAAGCCAATACACCCGCACACAAAGGAAGCAACGCTATTTTGCGCACTCCGGCGAAACGTTCTTTATATTGATGTTTCATCATGATAAATCGTTTTTTAATTAATGAATTATGAAAACCATTTGCAACCTTCGGGCTGTATCCCATCAACTCTTCGAATAAGATGCTTTGATATTCAAATAATTCAATCTCACCGGAAAGCAAACAACGGTCCACTTGAAATTCATGGAGAGCCCGCAGTTCACGCTTTACCAGCCAGACAAACGGATTAAACCAACATAAGATGGATAAACCTTCAATAAATAAAGTGTCCCGATAATGATGATTACGAATATGTGCCTTTTCATGGAGCAGAACTATACGCAACACTTCTCCTTCTAACTTCCGATTGATAAAGATCATCCGGTAAAACGAGAATGGTGAAACGACTTCATTGTTACGCACGATACAAATCCCATCAGCCTCCATCGTACAACTTCCCCAACGCTTCAAACGCCAGATACGTGCCATTTCGACCAATAAATGCATCAAAAGGACAAATACTCCCAATCCATATACAATCCAGACTATTTGCCAGTAATCCCACGAAGCATAAAAAGGTTCTTCCGCTATTTCTTCTTCCACTCGGGGTACAATTGCTTCACTAACCTCCGCCTGCACTGCTGCGAGCGTATCCGGTTGTATCCCATCATTTTCTACTTGTACCAATGAAGTCTTATCCATTTGTATTTCTTGCTTTACAACCACCCGTTCCATCTTTATCGGCCGCACCACCTCCACCGGATAAACCGGGATGCGTACCACCGATACAGCTCCGGCCAGCAGTACCGAAAAAAGCAAATAATTCCGGCACTGGTTAAACGGGGCTTTTCGATCGAACAACAAGTAATAGCACAGCCATAACACAAATGAAGCTCCTATGAAACGAAGAATAGCCCATTCGTTACAATCAATATCGATCATACCTTATTCCTTTTTGTTTTCCTTCAACATTTCAATCAGTTCGTCGATCTCCTGTACCGACATCTTTTCTTTTTTGGTAAAGAACGAAACCATCGCCTTCACCGAACCACTGAAAAAGTTATCTACGACCCGGTTCATAAAACGATTCGTATAGCTCTCTTTTGAAACCAACGGATAATACTGATAATTCTTTCCGAAACTACGATAAGCTACAAAGCCTTTGTTTTGCAATACACGCAGTACGGTAGA
Organism: Bacteroides hominis; assembly: GCF_033042785.2. NCBI lineage: Bacteria > Pseudomonadati > Bacteroidota > Bacteroidia > Bacteroidales > Bacteroidaceae > Bacteroides > Bacteroides hominis. The sequence continues at coordinate 210,299 of NZ_CP178829.1, forward strand.
CACTGTATTATACGCCGGACGCGGCTCTTCCAAATCCTGTAAGATTTCATTCACAAAAGCATTTTCTTTCCGCCAAAGCACCTGCATGATCTGGAGTTCTGCTTTTGTCAATTCTTTCTGTTCACTCATACCAAGTAATTTTAGATTATACTTCTATTCATCAAGTATTTGGGATACAACCTGAATGGAATGGCACAAATATATAACTATAAATATAGACACAAAACTATATTTATAGTATTTCACATTAAAAAGCAAGTATTTAACAATAAATAGATCATTTTATCCACATAATAAGAAAAGGCCACCTTTAAACAAAGGTGACCTCTCCATTTTAATCGAGCATAAAACGCAATTACCCCATCATTTCTTCGGCAGCTCCTTCAACAAGCAATCTACCGCAGCTTTCAATTGTGCATCTTCTCCCTTCAACGAAGCAGAAGGTTCATTATAAATCAGCACATCCGGTTCGAGTGTCTGATTTTCCAGATAGTTACCCTGCATATCCATGCAGCCTACCTGCGGAATACCAAATACAAGACTCGGATCAATCTGGCGTTCCCACCATACAGCTGTCATAGTTCCGGCTACAGGAGTACCTACCAGTTTACCGATACCTAATGTCTTATATACATAAGGAGTACCATGCGCATTACTGTAATTGTCTTCACAAACAAGCATACATGAGGGCTTCAGCCACTTATTGAACGGATCGCTACCTATATATTGTCCGCGAGGAACAAAACGCTGATATTCTTTGCCACTAAGGAGAGTCACCACATCGTCGTGCAACCAACCACCACCATTGTGGCGAACGTCTACAACTACGGCTTCTTTGTTACGGTAGCGCCCCAACAGTTCGGAGTACATCTTACGGAAACTCTGACTATCCATGCCCTTGATATGTACATATCCCAAACGACCGCCTGATAACTCTTCTACTTTCTTGCGATTGCGCTCTACCCATCGTTTATACAGCAATTCGCGCTGCGCACCGTAACTAATCGCCTTCACTGTCTCTTCAAAATGCTTTTTTGTAGCAGGATCGTAAACAGAAAGCAGCACTTTACGCCCTACTTTTCCTTCAAATAACGGGAAATAATCTTCTCCTTTTTTGATTGGAGTACCATCTACTTTTTCAATGATACAACCCGGCTTTACATCTGTTTTCTTCAAAGTGAAAGGACTCTGCTCTATGATTTCCTTTATTTTCAACCCGTCACCGGTATAAGTATCGTCATAAAATACCCCCAATGAAGCTGTAGGTAACGCCCCTCCTACACCAGAGTACCGAGCTCCGGTATGTGAAGCATTCAACTCTCCGAGCATCTCGCTCAGCAGTTCGGCAAAGTCATAATTATTGTTGATATGTGGCAGGAACTTTTCATAAGTCTTCTTATACAAAGGCCAGTCTACTCCCTGCAAATCCTTCACATAGAACTTATCGTCTACCTGCTGCCAAACATGATCAAAAATGTAAGCACGTTCACCACCCGGCTGATAGTCGAAGAAAGATTCAAATGCAATAGGCGTTGTCTTGCTACCGGCTATTTCAATTTTCTTCATACCTCCACCGGTACACATAAAGATATTCTCACCTTTCTTATCGGGCAACAGCGAACCGCCTCCGACACCTTTCAACAGAATCTTTGTTGAATTCTCTTTCAAATCGTGTTCCCACAAATCATAACCGCTTTCAAACGCTGCCAGATAATAGAGCTTATCACCTTTCGGAGTCAAAACAGCATCACCCATGAAAGAAGAGTTGACAGTCAGACGCACAATACGATCGAATCGATTATCAAGATCGAATTTCAGTGGCTTCACTTCCTCCTTCTTTTCTTCCTCTCCATCCTTCTTACCTTTGGCGTCTTTTTTCTTATCACCTTTTTTATCTTCTTTCTTTTTCTTCTCAGCTTTTTCTTTCTCAGCCTTTTCCGCTTTCTCGGCTTCTTCAAGCAAAGCAAGGTCTTCCTTATTCATGCGGAAACGATCGTAAGCATCTACATCAAAAAACATGATGTAAGCGTCATATTGAGCACCCCAGCTGCCATGACTACGGTATCCGGCACGGTCACTGAACCAGACCATTGCTTTGCCACCCAGAACCCATTTCGCATTTCCGTCTGAGTAACCGCTTTCGGTCAGATTATGCATTTCTCCCTTACCGTCGGCGTTCAGCAGCACAATATCTTTATTGTTCCAGCCACCGATACCAATAAATTCGGAAAGAATCCATTTACTATCCGGACTCCACTCAAACGACTGATCACCATCACTGTACGAATACTGATACTGGGCATCCATTACCGTACGTACCTTCTTAGTTTTGAGATTGATGACGCGAATTGCCGTACGGTTTTCAAGGAAAGCAACTTCTTTTCCGTCCGGGCTATACTTCGGATTGAACGAAGCTATATCCGAATTGGTCAGACGTTCTTCTTTTAACTCTGTAGCATACGTGAACTGTTTCTCATCTTTCCGCACGATACTTGAAGTATAGAGCTGCCAGAGTCCGCCACGTTCCGAAGCATACACCAAGCTACGCCCGTCGGGTGCAAAATCGATTCCACGTTCCTGGCAAGGAGTGTTCGTTATCTGTTTTGTCGTTTTATATTCTACCGAAGTCACATACACATCTCCTCTCAAAATGAAAGCAACCTCTTTACCATCAGGAGATACAGCCATTTCAGTAGCCCCACTGGTCTTTATCTGGCGAATCAAATCTTTATCATTTCTGTCTGACAGAATTTTCACAGATACTTTCTGCGACTTACCACCGGGAGTCAACGTATAAATCTCACCATCAAAACCATAACAAAGATTACCATTGGAAGCCATACTGAGGAAACGTACCGGATGCTGCGTGTGATGCGTCACCTGCTTGGATGCATTCGATCCCGGAATACGCTGGTAGATATTGAACGAACCATTCTCTTCACTCAAATAGTAGAACGACTTTCCGTCCGGTGCCCATACCGGTTCACGGTCTTCACCGATGAAAGTGGTTTGTTTTTCATAGCGTGGAGTCTGTCCAGGCTGAAGCATCCATATATCACGGGCAATCGGTGACTTCTGGTGCTTACGCCAGTAATCCTCATATCCTTTTTTATCTTGATAAAGAATAGCCCCTTCCTTATTAATGGAGATGCACTCCATCGGCATAGATGAAAACATCACAGGACGTCCTCCCGTAACCGGAATCTGATATATCTGCTGGAATTGTCCATTCGAAGGAAAACCAGCATCTTCGGCAGAAGGCATGATGTCGGCAGTAAATAAGAGCTGTCCCGCATCACTGAAAGCTACCGGAGTTTCGCTGCCCGAGAAAGTGGTCAGGCGGCGAGGCTCGCCTCCTTCTTTCGACACAATGAATACATCCAGACTTCCCATACGGTCGGACGCAAATGCAATCTGTTTACTATCGGGACTCCAAATCGGGGTTGTATCAAAAGCCGGATTGGTAGTGATCTGTGTAGCTTTGCCACCGGACACCGGTACTGTGAAAATATCACCTTTATAGGTGAAAGCAATGGTAGTTCCATCGGGAGAGATAGCACAATGACGCATCCACAACGGACCCTCTTGTGCCCAAAGTGCTCCGGCAAACAAAAGAGCCGCAGCACTCATGAAGAGTTTTCTCATAATGTATTATTTAAGTATATTAAAAAGCAAACCTCACAGCCCTTTTGAAAAGAGTTGTGAGGTCCGCATATTCTATTTTCAGATTAAGAATCCGGCATTCAAATTAGAGAGCACCAACTTCTTTCAGAGCTGCGTTAGTTCCGTGAACAGCCTTTGCGCTTGCCGCAAATTTTGCTTTTTCGTCAGCAGTCAATTCCAGTTCAACGATTTTCTCGATACCGTTCTTACCCAAGATTACAGGAACACCGATACAAAGATCAGATTCACCGTATTCACCTTCAAGCATTACTGAGCAAGGAATCATCTTCTTCTGGTTGTGGATGATAGATTCTACGACATAAGCTCCTGCTGCACCCGGTGCATACCATGCAGAAGTGCCCAGCAACTTAGTCAGAGTAGCACCACCTACCATAGTAGAAGCAACTACTTCGTTCAGCTTTTCTTCGCTCAGCAGTGTGCTGACCGGCTGTCCTTTGTAAGTGGCCAGACGAGCCAACGGAATCATAGTAGTGTCACCATGACCACCGATCACCATACCTTCTACTTCGTTTGCATTGCAACCCAAAGCCTGAGACAAGAAATATTTAAAACGTGAGCTATCCAAAGCACCGCCCATACCGATAACACGGTTTTTCGGCAATCCGAGTGATTTCAATGCCAGATAAGTCATTGTATCCATCGGGTTAGAGATAACTACGATAATAGCATTCGGAGAGTATTTCAAAAGATTTTCTGCTACTGATTTCACGATACCGGCATTTACCCCGATCAGTTCTTCACGAGTCATGCCCGGTTTACGAGGAATACCAGAAGTGATCACAACCACGTCAGAGTTAGCAGTCTGAGCATAATCATTTGTGCAACCAACGATTGTTGTGTCGAAACCCAACAACTGAGCAGTCTGCATCATATCCATTGCTTTACCTTCTGAAACGCCTTCTTTTACGTCCAGCATTACTACTTCGTCTGCCACTTCATTGAAGGCCAGTACATTTGCACATGTAGCACCTACGTTACCTGCGCCTACTACGGTTACTTTTGACATAATACTTATATTTTAATAAAGTTGATAATTAGTTCGTATCGTTTTCGTGACGGCAAAAGTACAACGATAATCGAAATTAAAGAAATTTTTCCATAATAATTTTAGTTAAAGAAAAGTGAATAGACTGTGTTACTCTGTATTGAAATGATTACTTTTGCAGCGTTTTATCATTCAACCTTATAGAATATGAATAAAAAGAATCTGCTGATCATTGCCGTATCTGTTCTGGTGCTCGCGCTCATCGGTCTTACTTATCTGTTATTCTCCGAAAAACAGACTAACCGTGAACTGGTTCAGGAATTCCAATTGGATAAAGAAGATCTTGAAAATGAGTACACTCGCTTTGCACAGCAATATGACGAACTGAAACTGACTGTATCGAACGACTCTTTGGCAGACTTGCTGGCTCAGGAGCAGGTCAAGACGCAACGCCTGCTTGAAGAACTCCGTACGGTAAAGAGCAGTAACGCCACAGAGATAAGACGCCTGAAAAAAGAATTGGCAACACTGAGAAAAGTAATGATCGGTTACATCAATCAGATTGACTCGCTGAATAAACTGACCGCCCAGCAAAAACAAGTAATAGCAGAAGTAACGCAGAAATACAATGCGGCTTCACGCCAGATCAATAATTTGTCTGAAGAAAAGAAGAACCTTAATCAAAAAGTTACATTAGCTGCTCAGTTGGATGCAACCAATATCTGGATTGAACCTCGCAACAAACGTGGCAAAAAAGCTAAAAAAGTAAAGGATATCGTAAAACTGGCCATCGGTTTTACGATTGTCAAAAATATCACTGCCGAAACCGGAGAACGGACACTCTACATCCGGATAACGAAACCGGATAACGATGTATTGACCAAAAGCCCGTCAAATACTTTCCCTTATGAAAACCGCACGTTAGGCTACTCTATCAAAAAGTACATCGAATACAATGGGGAAGAACAAACTATTAACGTATTCTGGGATGTGGAAGAGTTTCTGTATGCCGGCGACTATCGGGTAGACATCTTTGCTGACGGAACGATGATTGGATCGCAGAAGTTCACATTGGACTAAAACTTTAAAACCATATACTTTAAAAGAGGATGCGCCAGAATGGTTACTAAGTAACCGGCTTCTGGCACATCCTCTTTTTTATTACTTCAATTCTATCTTATTGATGAAGTTACTCCCGAAGTCTTATAAATTAGATACATCCATTTATACACTTTCCGGCACTGGGTTAATGAAAAAGAATTTACCCAAGGCACATTTTTCATTTGATAGGGAACGAAGTCATTTGTTTAAATGATATTGCTTTGGCTCAATAGGGAATTTACGTAAAAAAACTGTCTCTATAATAAATCAATGTTAAGCCTGCTTCATATATATTGAAAGAATGATAATATATTAACTTCTTTTTCGTGTTTCGAGTTGAGTAGGGTTTTAATATGGATTGTATTATATGTAACATGAACTATTAATTTTTGATAGATTCTAATTAAAAAAAACAGAAGAGTAATTATGATAAAAAAAATATTATAAACAAAAAAAACAAACATGAAAAAGTGAAAATCGATTTATTTTTATTTCTTTTTTCTCTACAATCTTAGAAGCATGAATAGTTTCTTTACATTTAAACGATTTAAAAGATGAAAAAACAAGTAACTTTCTTTATCTGCACAATTATTTTGTTGACTTTGTCGTCTTGTCATAAGGAAGCAGATTATTCTTTAAATAATTCAATCTGGATACATCAATTTCAAGCTGAAGAACGGGTAGAAGGTGGTGTAAAAGCAGTAGGACTTTTCTTCGGAGCAAAAACAATTGAAAAGTATAGCCTTGATAAAGACTACAAAGCATTAAAACTTTTGAACACATTTAACTATGTAAAGGAAGGTAATGAAATTATAATCAATGGTGCATTCAGACAAACAGTGGGAGATAATTATCTTACTTTTGGTGATGGAATGTACTATCGTTCAGAAAAAAGCAAGGGCTCTTTTTTCCAAAAGTAATAAAGAAGGAGGGAGCAATTAAGAATAGGTATTGAAGGAGCAGAGAATAAATAATTCCTCTGCTCCTTTTAATTAAATATTCGTGCTACTGCCACTTTTGATCCGAACCATATCAGTAAATCGGGTAAATACCCCCTATTGGGTTGCTCCCGGCCCAGTTATGCGAAGATGCTCAAAACGCAATCTGGAAATCTCCAGATATAAGAATAAAAAGGTTATTGTCTACTATTGCCACGAAACTTTCCTTTCTGCTTCTCTGTTCGTGTTATTGAAAAACAGAAACCTTAAATAAGGCTTTTGAACCAGTAAGCTAAATACCAATTCGCAATAGTTGTTTATTATACTACAACTAAAGTATGCAATCGGGTACACAATATTACGAAAAAAAATGATTCGGGAAGACAGGATCAATCCATAGTTGATAAATAAGCAAGTATACAGGCTTTCAGCCTGCTAAGTCTTATTGGATAGAAAAAGACACGATGATACTTAAACAGATGAAAGACAAGACATTCAAAGCACTAAACTCTTGCTGGGAAAAGACTTGCTTTAACACAGTGTTAAAGCTTGCTCTTTAGATTCAAATAACAAGTCATTTAAATGCAAAAGGCTTGTTATTTGCATTTGGAAAAGAAGAAGCCCCAGAATGCGATTAACAATGTTAATTGAAAAAGCGAGAATACATCGCCCGGTATTCAAACATCAGGCCTAAATAACAAAAAAAATTAAATCGTTTTGCTTTTTAAGATTAACCCTTTATATTTGCATCGTTGTTTATGCAATTATTGTTTCTTGTCCTAACAAGGATAACAAGAACAAAACCGGATAAACAAACAACCCGCAAGCATTGTTCTTTAAAATGAAGTATTACCTTTATAATGTATAAGATGCGATGAAAAAAATCCTGTTTCTGTTTTTTCTCCTGACAACTACTTTCTCTCTGAAATCACAGGGAATCCTATCCTTAGATAGTTGCCGTGCATTGGCCATTGCCAACAACAAAGAGTTGTTGATAAGCGGAGAGAAAATAAATGCTGCACACTATCAAAACAAAGCAGCTTTTACGAACTACTTACCCAACTTCTCTGCTACAGGGGCCTATATGCGTAACCAAAAAGAATTCTCGCTGCTCAACAGTGATCAGAAAGCTGCCCTATCGGGCTTAGGAAACAGTATAAGCGGACCACTGCAGCAGGCTGCACAAGTCATCGGACAGCTCCATCCTGAACTGGCCCCGGCTTTGTCGCAACTGGGAGGGGCTATCGTACCGGCCTTGAACGAAGCCGGAAGTTCTATTATAGACGCATTCCGTACCGATACCCGCAATGTATATGCAGGAGTCATCACCCTGACACAGCCATTATACATGGGCGGCAAAATCCGGGCATACAACAAAATCACTAAATACGCTGAAGAGTTGGCTCGCCAACAGCACAATTCGGGTATGCAAGAGGTGATTCTCAGCACGGATCAGGCCTATTGGCAGGTTATCTCGTTGGTCAACAAGAAAAAACTCGCGGAAAGCTACCTGAAGCTATTGCAGAAACTGGACAGTGATGTAGAAAAGATGATTGCCGAAGGGGTAGCCACTAAAGCGGACGGACTCTCGGTTCGGGTGAAGGTAAACGAAGCCGAAATGACACTGACAAAGGTTGAAGACGGGCTAAGCCTTTCGCGGATGCTACTGTGCCAACTGTGCGGCATCGACCTGAGTACCCCCGTCGTATTGGCCGACGAAGACATCGACGACATTCCTTTAATGCCTGTTACTACCGACTTTGAGGTTGAAACAGCCTATGCCAACCGGCCTGAAATACGGAGCCTGGAACTGGCAACCAAAATTTATCAACAAAAAATAAACGTAACCCGCTCCGAGCATCTTCCGTCTTTAGCACTGATGGGAAACTATATGGTTACTAACCCTTCCGTATTCAACAGCTTTGAAAATAAATTCAAAGGAATGTGGAATGTAGGCATCATGCTCCAATTACCCATCTGGCACTGGGGAGAGGGCCTCTATAAAGTAAAGGCAGCCAAAGCAGAAGCACGCATCGCCCAGTATCAACTGGAAGATGCCAAAGAAAAAATAGAGTTGCAGGTCAACCAATCGGCTTTCAAAGTGAACGAGGCAGCAAAGAAACTGACCATGGCGAAAAAGAACCTTGAGAAAGCTGACGAAAACCTGCGCTACGCCACCCTTGGATTCGAAGAAGGAGTAATTGCTCCAAGCAACGTACTTGAAGCCCATACTGCCTGGTTGTCGGCCCAATCGGAAAAGATCGATGCACAGATTGATGTGAAGTTAACAGAGATCTACCTGCAGAAGTCATTGGGAACACTGAAATAAAATGAATAAGTAAATTTAGAGAAAGCCAATCTCAATCGTAAATCGTAAAATCGTAAATAAGATGACATCACAAAAATCACAGAACAGCAATATGCTGCTTGCATTCCTCACTCTGCTGGGAGTTATTGTACTGGTTGCAGTTGTCGGTTTCTTCATGCTCCGCAAAGGTCCGGAAATTATTCAGGGACAGGCCGAGGTGACCGAATACCGCGTTTCGAGCAAAGTTCCCGGACGCATTCTGGAATTCCGTGTGAAAGAGGGACAAACAGTACAAGCGGGAGACACTCTCGCCATACTGGAAGCTCCGGACGTAATGGCAAAAATGGAACAGGCACGTGCAGCTGAAGCCGCTGCTCAGGCACAAAACGAAAAAGCAATCAAAGGGGCACGTCAGGAACAGATCCAGGCAGCTTATGAAATGTGGCAAAAGGCGATAGCCGGTGTCGATATAGCAGAGAAATCATACAAGCGTGTTAAAAATCTGTTCGACCAGGGAGTCATGCCTGCGCAAAAGCTGGACGAAGTCACTGCGCAACGTAATGCAGCCATCGCCACAGAAAAAGCAGCAAAGGCCCAATATACCATGGCTAAGAACGGTGCCGAACGTGAGGACAAAATGGCTGCCGCCGCTTTGGTAGACCGTGCCAAAGGAGCTGTTGCCGAAGTGGAATCGTACATCAAAGAGACTTATTTGATTGCTCAGACAGCCGGAGAGGTTTCTGAGATATTTCCCAAAGTGGGCGAGTTGGTAGGCACAGGCGCACCGATTATGAACATTGCAGTGATGGATGACATGTGGGTGACATTCAATGTGCGCGAGGATTTATTGAAGAACCTGACAATGGGATCTGAATTTGACGCTATCGTGCCCGCACTGGACAACAAAACGATTCGCCTGAAAGTATACTACATGAAGGATCTGGGTACTTACGCTGCCTGGAAAGCAACTAAAACTACAGGACAGTTCGATCTGAAAACTTTCGAAGTAAAAGCTACTCCGGTTGAAAAAGTAGACAATCTGCGTCCGGGAATGTCAGTCATCCTTAAAAAATGAAAGAAAGAGAAAAGAAATATATAGCCCTCTGGCTGGTCATGAAGCGCGAATGTCGCCGTCTTGTGTCCCGTCCGCTCTATCTCTTCTGCATGGTGATAGCCCCGTTATTCTGCTATATTTTCTTCACCACGCTGATGGACTCGGGGCTACCCACCGACATGCCTGTCGGCGCTGTCGATCTGGACAACTCAACCAGTTCGAGAAATATCCTCCGCAATTTGGATGCCTTCGGGCAAACGGCTATCGTGGCCCGTTATGGAAGTGTGAATGAAGCCCGCACTGCAATGCAGGAAGGCAAAATTTATGGGTTCTTCTATATTCCCAAAGGGTTGTCGGCCGATGCTCAAAGCCAACGACAACCCAAAATATCTTTCTATACCAACAACTCGTACCTGATTGCCGGCTCACTGCTTTTCAAAGACATGAAGATGATGTCCGAGCTTGCATCAGGGGCAGTCAGCCGTTCGGTACTGTACGCTAAAGGTGCAACAGAGGACCAAGCCATGGGATACCTCCAACCAATAGTCATCGATACACACCCGATACAGAATCCATGGTTGAACTACTCGGTCTACTTGTGCAACACCCTTGTACCGGGAGTACTTATGCTGATGATATTCATGGTAACGGTATTCTCCATCGGCGTGGAAATCAAAGACCGTACCGCACGTGAGTGGTTGCGGCTGAGCAATAACTCCATTTATATCGCATTGGCAGGTAAACTTTTTCCACAAACGGTAGTGTTCTTCATCATGGGTATATTTTATAATGTATACCTGTACGGATTCCTGCATTTTCCATGCAACAGTGGCATCCTCCCTATGCTGCTGGCCACTTTGTGCCTTGTACTGGCTTCACAATGTTGTGGCATCGTGATGATAGGCACTTTGCCTACACTCCGCCTCGGATTGAGTTTTGCATCATTATGGGGAGTCATCTCTTTCTCCATATCGGGGTTCTCTTTCCCGGTAATGGCTATGAATCCGGTATTGCAGGCATTGAGCAACCTGTTCCCACTACGGCATTACTTTCTCATTTACGTAGACCAGGCACTCAACGGATACAGTATGGCTTATTCCTGGTCCAATTATATGGCGTTATTGATTTTTATGTTACTTCCTTTCTTCGTGGTTCACCGGTTGAAGGAAGCTTTGATATACTATAAATACATGCCCTAATGAAAGATATAAAATTAAAAGATAAAATAGCACAAGGAGTCAACGACCTGTTTTATATCTGGAAACGGGAGTTTGGAACCACCTTCCGTGACCAGGGAGTATTGATTTTCTTCGTACTCGTGCCATTGGTATATCCGTTGATTTATAGCTTCATCTATACCAACGAAGTGGTGCGCGAAGTGCCCGCAGTGGTAGTAGACGATTCACGCTCTTCACTCAGCCGCGAATATCTGCGCAAAGTGGACGCCACTCCCGATATAGAAATCGTAGCGTATTGTGCCGATATGGAAGAAGCCAAACAAATGCTGAAAGACCGTCTGGCTTATGGCATCATTTATATTCCGAAAGAATTTAGTGATAACATAGCACAAGGTAAACAGACTCAGGTAAGTATTTATTGTGATATGAGCGGACTGCTATATTACAAAAGTATGCTTCTGGCTAACACAGCCGTATCTTTAGACATGAACGAAGATATCAAAATAACCCGTTCGGGCAATACCACCGACCGCCAGGATGAGATCACAGCCTACCCCATCGAATATGAAGACGTGGCAATGTTCAATCCGACTAACGGTTTTGCCGCTTTTCTGATACCGGCAGTACTAATCCTGATTATTCAGCAGACTTTACTGTTGGGTATCGGACTTTCTGCCGGCACCGCCCGCGAAAACAACCGCTTCAAAGATCTGGTGCCCATCAACCGGCATTACAACGGCACGCTGCGTATTGTAATAGGTAAAGGACTAAGCTATTTCATGGTCTATTCGCTCGTATCTGTTTACGTACTTTGTGCGGTTCCCCGCATGTTCAGCCTCAACCAGATCGGACAACCGGGTACATTAGCGTTATTTATCCTTCCCTATCTGATGGCTTGCATCTTCTTTGCCATGACTGCGTCCATTGCCATCCGTAACCGGGAAACGTGCATGCTGATATTCGTCTTCACGTCTGTTCCGTTACTGTTTATTTCGGGAATCTCCTGGCCGGGAGCAGCCATACCGCCGTTCTGGAAATATTTCTCTTATATATTCCCGTCTACTTTCGGCATTAACGGATTTGTGCGGATCAATAACATGGGGGCGACACTGAGTGAGATCCCATTTGAATATAAAGCATTATGGATACAAACGGGATTCTACTTCCTGACTACCTGTTGGGTATATCGCTGGCAGATCATCAAGAGCCGTAAGCATGTCATTGATAAATACAAAGAAATGAAAGGCAAAGGAAAACCTATTCTTTCATAATCACATACACATATTTATTCCGGATTTATCCGGAAATACCTGCTATTGCAATTCAACCCGAAAATATATCGGACAGCTATTGTCTGAAACAAAGATAATTAGTACATTCGAGGCGTTTATATTTTCAAGTGGAAGATGTAAACACAACACATACAATAATAAAACACATGTTATGAAAAGAAAAATGATGTCCCTTTTGCTCGCATTGGCAGTAATAAGCGGAAATAGCGTGTACGCTAAAGTGATTGACATAATGTCTCCCAACGGAGCCATTAAAGTATCGGTAGATATCAAGGACCGAATCTACTATTCAGTGTCTTATGATAACAACCAACTATTAAAGGATTGTTATCTCAACCTCCAACTGCAAAATGAAACACTGGGGGACAATCCCAGGCTGCGGAGCACGAAACGTGGAACCATTGACGAAAGTGTGAAACGTGAGATACCTTTTAAAAATGCTATTGTAAAGAACCACTGTAACACGCTGAGGATGAACTTCAGCGGAAACTATGCCGTTGAGTTCCGGGTATTCGATAACGGTATGGCTTACCGTTTTGTTACAGACAAAAAAGAGGATAACATTGTAATGGGAGAAGATTTCGCAATTAATTTTCCTGCCAACTACAAAGCCCACTTATCACAACCGGATGGTTTTAAAACCTCTTACGAATATCCATATACTCATATAGATACGGAAAACTATGCTGCCACCGATCGTATGAGTTACCTGCCCGTACTGATAGAAACGGACAAAGCATATAAAATCCTGATATCCGAAGCTGACCTATTCGATTATCCTTGTATGTTCCTCAAAGGCACCGGCAAGAATGGGATGCAATCTCTTTTCCCAAAAGCACCTTTGGCATTTGGCGAAGATGGTGACCGTAGCCTCAAGATCACTAAAGAAGCTGATTATATTGCCAAAACAACCGGAAAGCGTTCATTCCCCTGGCGAATGATGGTAATCTCAAAAGAAGACAAAGAGATTATTGAAAACGAAATGGTATATAACCTTTCCACTCCTTGTGTCCTTGAAGACTACAGTTGGATCAAACCGGGGCAGGTGAGCTGGGAGTGGTGGCACGATGCACGTCTCTATGGGGTAGATTTCCGTTCCGGCTACAACATGGATTCGTATAAATACTACATTGACTTTGCTTCCAGATTCGGCATCCCCTACATCATCATGGATGAAGGCTGGGCCAAAAACACACGTGATCCGTTTACTCCCAATTCTACTATCAACCTCCCTGAGTTAATTCAGTACGGAAAAGAACGAAACGTGAAAATCGTACTCTGGCTACCATGGCTTACCGTCGAGAATCACTTCGATCTCTTTAAGACTTTTGCCGACTGGGGCATCGCGGGAGTAAAGATAGACTTTATGGACCGCAGCGATCAGTGGATGGTAAACTACTACGAACGTGTAGCCCAAGAAGCAGCTAAACATAAACTATTTGTGGATTTCCATGGTGCCTTCAAGCCTGCGGGACTGGAACGGAAATACCCGAACGTACTCTCTTACGAAGGTGTATTGGGCATGGAACAAGGTGGCAACTGCAAACCCGAAAACAGTATCTATTTACCCTTTATGCGTAATGCTGTGGGTCCGATGGACTTCACTCCGGGGTCAATGATTTCCGCTCAGCCGGAAGACAACCGTTCTACCCGCGCCAACGCCATGGGCTCAGGAACACGTGCTTTCCAAATGGCTCTTTTCATCATCTTCGAAAGTGGTCTGCAAATGTTAGCCGACAACCCGGTTTACTATTACAGGGAACTTCCCTGTACCGAATTTATCGCAAGTGTTCCCGTCACCTGGGATGAAACCAAGGTCCTTTATGCTAAAGTAGGTGAAGCAGTCGTCGTAGCCAAACGAAAAGGAGAACAGTGGTTCATCGGAGGTATCACCGGCAATCAACCACAAAACATCAAGATCGACCTTGGATTCCTTCCGGCAGAACAATCATTCACGTTAACCTCATTTGAAGATGGCATTAACGCTGACCGTCAAGCAATGGATTACAAGAAAAAAGAGTCTACCGTGAACAATCAAACCCGCATGACATTGAAAATGGTACGCAACGGGGGATGGGCCGGAACAATTAAAATGAAATAGAATATAAATCAAGTTCACCACAGAACACACAGAGTCTTCATCTCTTGCTAATGGAATATTTATGAAAAAAGTTTCTCTGTGGGACTCTGTGTCACTCTGTAGTGATATAGCATATTACAAAAATGAAAAAACAAATAATACACCGCTGGATGCTGATGGCTGTCTTCTGCCTCGGAGCATCATTTATAGGAATCAATGCCCAAGAAAAAGACTGGGCCAGCCTGCAACGCTATGCGCAACAAAATGCCGAACTCCCCAAGCCGGAGAAAAATGAAAAGAGAGTAGTCTTCATAGGCAATTCCATCACGGAAGGATGGGTTAACACACATCCTGATTTCTTCAAAAACAACGGTTATATCGGCCGGGGCATCGGTGGACAGACTTCTTACCAGTTCCTGGTACGTTTCAGAGAAGATGTGATCAATTTATCCCCCGCATTAGTAGTGATCAATGCCGCCACCAACGACATTGCCGAGAATACAGGAACGTACCATGAAGACCGGACTTTTGGCAATATCGTTTCGATGGTGGAACTGGCAAAAGCCAACCATATAAAAGTGATATTGACTACCACTTTACCGGCTGCTGGCTTTGGCTGGAATCCGTCCATCAAAGATGCACCACAAAAGATAGCCTCACTCAATGCACGCCTGAAAGCATACGCCAAAGCAAACAAGATTCCGTTTGTAGACTATTATTCATCGATGGTAAGCGGTAATGACAAAGCTCTGAATCCCGCCTATACCAAAGATGGAGTACACCCTACTTCTGAAGGGTACGGCGTGATGGAAAAGCTAATCCAGCAAGCCATAAACAAAACGATACGCTAACCATTGAAATTAAAATCATGAAGTCATTTGTCTCCTTCTGCCTTTTATTGAGTATTTGCATAAGTAAACTATATGCGCAAGACATTAACATAGTATACATAGTTTACATCATTTAACACACTTCGCTTTGTTTAGTTACGACCGTTTCGTAGCTTTGTGATATAAACGTAATTAAACATACTCCATGGAAAAGTTGACAATGCAAGAAGAAGAAGTGATGATTTACATCTGGGAACTGGAAAGTTGCTACGTGAAAGACATCGTTGCCAAATTTGAGCAACCCGTACCTCCTTACACTACGGTGGCCTCCATCGTGAAGAATCTCGAACGGAAAAAATATGTAAAGGCACAGCGCGTAGGAAATACGTACCTGTACACTCCGGCTATTAAAGAAAGCGAATATAAACGAAGTTTCATGAGTGGAGTCGTAAGGAACTACTTTGAGAACTCTTACAAAGAAATGGTTTCTTTCTTCGCAAAAGACCAGAAGATATCGACCAACGACCTGAAAGAAATCATCGACATGATCGAGAAAGGAAAAGAAAACTAATCGCTAATACCCTGAAAAACATGACTCCCGAACTGGCATACTTCCTGAAGATAAATATAGCAATTGCTTTATTCTACGCCTTCTATCGGTTGTTTTTCTACAAAGACACCTTTTTTCAGTGGCGACGGACTGTATTGCTTTGCTTCTTTGTCATTTCTCCACTCTACCCGGTGTTGAATATTCAGGAGTGGATCAGATCGCACGAACCTATGGTAGCAATGGCCGATTTATACGCAACCATTGTATTGCCCGAAATTGAAATAACTCCTGAAGTTGCGACTACGGATTGGCAAAACATTATTTTATCTACAGTAAATATCATCTATTGGGCAGGAGTCGTATTACTTTTAATACGCTTCGTTGCCCAGTTTGCCAGTATTTTGCGGTTGCGTTTTCATTGTCAGAAAGATCAGATAGAAGGAATTCCTGTCTATTTGCTTGACAAAGAAAGTGGTCCGTTCTCTTTTTTCCATTGGATCTTCATTCATCCGCAAGCACATCCGCACAATGAGTTAAGCGAAATCCTTACTCACGAAGGAACGCATGCCCGACAAAAGCACTCCATAGATGTTATCATCAGCGAACTGATGTGTATCGCCTGTTGGTTCAACCCGTTTGCATGGTTGATGAAACGGGAAGTACGGAACAACCTGGAGTATATGGCCGACAACCGTGTACTGGAAGCCGGGCATGATTCAAAATCTTATCAGTATCACTTATTGGGATTGGCCCATCAAAAAAGTACAATCACTCTCTCCAACAGTTTCAATGTGTTGCCACTGAAGAATCGCATCACAATGATGAATAAAAAAAGAACCAAAGAGATAGGACGGACCAAATATCTGTTATTTCTCCCGCTGGCTCTTGCCCTAATGATAGTAAGCAACATTGAAGCCGTGGCACGTACTACTAAAAACATCGCAAAAGAAATGATGCAAACAGTGGAAGAGCAGATTGAACAGAAAGTTCCGGCTGAAGAAAATACCCCATCCCATACGGCAGATGCTTCGCAACCTCAAACGGACAATACAGCCGGACAAACAACCTCCCAAAAACCAAAAGAACAAACTGTCTTTGAAGTAGTTGAGCAAATGCCGGAATTTCCGGGAGGAGTGACAGAAATGAAAAGGTTCATCAGCAGTCACCTCCGCTACCCCGCTATCGCTCAGGAAAACGGAATACATGGGCAAGTCGTTACCCAATTCATAATCCGGGCAGACGGAACGATTACCGACTGTACAGTAGCAAAAAGTGTACATCCAATACTGGACGCCGAAGCATTACGTGTAATAAAAGAAATGCCTAAGTGGCGTCCCGGAAGACAAAGAGGAATAGCTGTAGCCACCAGAATGACCGTCCCGGTACGGTTTCACCTGATAGATGAGGCGCCCGATCCGGCAAGTACTTCCGATAAGAATCTTGAAAATAAAATTTTTGATGTAGTTGAACAGGCTACGGAATTCCCCGGTGGAATGAAAGCTTGTTTAGCATATATGTACAAAAATATAAAATATCCTACAGCTGCACAGGAAGCGGGCATACAAGGGCAGGTTGTCATACAGATGATTGTCGATAAAGACGGGCATATAAGAGACCCCAAAATAGTGCGGGGAGTATCGCCGGAACTGAATGCCGAGGCACTCCGCATAGTAAGCGGTATGCCCAAATGGATACCCGGGAAACAAAAAGGCAAGAACGTAGCGACCCGATTCACACTCCCCATCCGGTTCCGTCTGACCTAACCGTACTCCCAACCTGAAAATCACTTTAATAAAAATAGTATGAGAAAAATCACATTTATTGCCATTCTCTTGTTGTGCATCTGCAACCTTGCAAAGGCCAAAGAAAAAGTCATAGAACAGCCGCCATTCATAGCTTGGAGCAGTACCTCGATTCAAGTAGAAAAAGTCGTCCTCAGCGACACGGCTACAGTACTTTATATCAAAGCATTCTATCAACCCAAACAATGGATCCGGATTTCCGGACAAAGTTTCCTGAAAGACAATAACGGGGAAACCTACGTTCTACGTTCGGGGATCGGTATTAAACCCGACACGGAATTCTGGATGCCCGAATCCGGTGAAGCAGAATTCCGTTTAGTTTTTCCGCCAGTACCGGCCTCAGCCACTTCTATCGATTTCTCCGAAGGGGACAATGTTCAAGGGGCATTCAAGATATGGGGCATTCAACTTAAAGGAAAAGCTCTTCCCGAACTTTTGTTACCCCAAGAAGCCATTGTGCAGAAAGTAGATATAAATAATACATTGCCCGAACCGAAATTCGAATACAAGGAAGCCACTTTCAAAGGAAAGATTCTGGATTATCGCCCGGGGCTCATCTCCAAAATAGCACCGATTGTATTTGACCCGGTAAAGGGTGCCTACGAAGGAGCGGAAGTAAAAATAAACAATGACGGCACATTTGCCACTCAAATAAAAGTACCTGCCACTACTCCGGTCGCCCTCCGTATTTTCGGTAAAATGATTTCTTCCTACGTGGTACCGGGTGAAGAGAGCAGTATCATTATCAATACCCGCGAACTATGCCGGCAACAATCCAAGTTCCATAAGGACGACAAACCTTATGGCGAAGCTGTTTACTTTGGCGGCGCATTAGCCGGGCTGTCACAGGAATCTTTTAAATGTAACCTAAATCCTTCCGTTATGGATAATTACCGTCAACTATTCCGTGACATAGCAGGAATGGACGCCCAAGCCTATAAAGACTTTATTTATGGCAAACGGGCTACTATTCTTGAATCCATACAGAAAGCCTCAATCAGTCAAGCACTCAAAACGGTATTAATCAATCAGGTAGACGCCGGTACTGCCCAGGCTATCTCTTTAACGGAAATGGCCATCAAGCAGGCTTATGCCATGGAGCATAAAATGAAAAACGAAGAAGTTAGGGAATACTTTAAAACGACTCAAATAAAACTGCCTGAAAACTATTACGCGGATGCTTTCAGACCACTTGGCTCCCTCAACACCATGGCATTACTTTACAATCCCCGGTTGACCGAACTGGTTCCGTATTACCTGCGTCATTGGAGAGATGAACTGGTTAAAGCATGGGGAACCGACAAAGGAGTTTATTTCGATATTAATAAAGCAAACGAACTCTATTCATCTATCAAAGACTTTACACCCCTGACCGCCGAACAGGAAGTCCTGCTTGCCACTCTTCCACCCGCTTGCCAAAATGAACTGCGGGAGGGCAATGAACAACTTCTGAAAACCATTGAAGCCAATAAAAAGAAAACCGGATATACTATTCATGAAGTAGGAGAAGTCAGTGATGAAAACCTGTTTACATCCATTATCTCTAAATTCCGGGGTAAAGTAATCCTGGCCGATTTCTGGGCAACCTGGTGTGGCCCGTGTCGCATGGCCAATAAAGCAATGCTGCCGCTAAAGGAAGAGTTGAAAGGAAAGGATATCGTTTACCTTTACATTACCGGCGAAACTTCACCCCTGAAAACATGGGAGAACATGATTCCGGATATCCACGGTGAGCATTTCCGTTTAACGGATGCCCAATGGAGTTTCTTAGGTGATAAATTCGACATAAGGGGCGTACCTACCTATCTCATCATCGATCGGGAAGGAAATGTCAAACACCAAAAGACAGGATTCCCGGGTGTAGCCCAAATAAAAGAGGAATTGATGAAAGTATATGATTAACCCTCCGGACAACAAACAATAAACAAAGAACGATCGGCTCCTGCCTATGGGACAAGGAACCGATCGTTCATCATTTAAAAGCGCTTATCGTTACTTATGCAACTCTACAATCTTCGTGGGAGCCATTTCCACATTCCGTTTGTCCACCTGTCGTACTACACTGGCAGCCAACGAAAGAAATGCACGGCCGGTAACCGTATTCTCATCCAAAGCAACAGGGGTACCGTTATCGCCGCCCTCGCAGATACTCTGTACAATCGGAATCTGTCCCAACAACGGAACATTCATCTCTTCAGCCAGCTTCTTGGCACCTTCTTTCCCGAAAAGATAATACTTGTTCTCCGGAAGTTCTGCCGGAGTGAACCAAGCCATATTTTCCACCAGACCAAGAATAGGAACATTCACCTTATCATTAGTGAACATGTTGATCCCTTTACGTGCATCGGCCAAAGCCACAGCCTGCGGAGTACTAACCACAACGGCACCGGTCAAGGCCAATGTCTGAACTACGGTCAGGTGAATGTCACTTGTTCCCGGTGGCAGATCGATCAGGAAATAGTCCAGATCTCCCCAGGCAGCATCTCCGATCAACTGCTTCAGCGCATTGCTCGCCATCCCCCCACGCCATAAAGTAGCTTGGTCAGGATCGACAAAGAAACCGATAGAAAGTAATTTTACACCATACTTTTCAACAGGAATAATCATATCGCGTCCGTCTATCTTTTCAGCGTACGGACGGGCATCTTCTACCTGAAACATTTTCGGCATGGAAGGACCGAAAACGTCGGCATCCAGTAAACCGACTTTATAGCCCAACTTAGCCAACGCTACAGCCAGATTGGCCGACACGGTAGATTTGCCCACCCCTCCTTTACCGGAAGAGATACCTATGATATTCTTTACCCGGGGTAACAATTTACCGACTTCGGGACGTGCAGCCTGTACTGTTTTCACACTGATATTTCCTGCTATCTCCACGTCTTTGCTCACATGGGTAAGAATAGCTGTTTCAGCAGCCTTTATCACCGACTTCATAAACGGATCGGTCGGTTTTTCAAAAATCAGGGAGAATGAAACCTTCATTCCCTCTATACGAATGTTATCCTCCACCATACCGGCCTCCACAAGATTCTTTCCGGTTCCGGGATAACGCACTGTAGCCAGTGCATCGAGTATCAATTTAGGATAGATTGTCATAGTTTGTATTATTTAGATGTCTGCAATCCGCTCCGCTTGCTACGGTTATAGCTCCGGTACGAATCGAGTTCAATTTCAATATCCGGTTCTCTCAATTCTCCTTCCTGCGGTAACAGGAATTTGATGTATTTAATGCTTAAACCACGATCGAGCCATTGTTGTTCATAATAGGTCTTGATGCCCAGAATGTCATCAACGAGATCGGAGTGATAAAGATCTTCGGTGATAAACTCCACCGGCAGTTTGTTCTCCTCAATCATATATTTGGTATAAGTGAACATAAAGTTACTGTCTGTCTTCAGATGGATAATACCCTTGGACACCAAAAACTTACGATAACGTTCCATAAAATAGGTAGAAGTCAGGCGTTTGGTCGCTTTCTTCATTTGCGGATCAGAGAAAGTCAGCCAGATCTCACTCACTTCGCCTTCCGCAAAAAAACGGTCGATGATCTCGATGTTGGTACGCAGAAAAGCAACGTTCTTCATACCTGCCTGAAGAGATTCGGTGGCTCCCGTCCACATGCGGGCTCCCTTAATGTCTACCGCAATAAAATTCTTATCAGGGAACATCCGTCCCAGTCCGACGGTATATTCGCCGCGCCCGCAACCCAACTCAAGTACAATCGGGTTATCGTTCTTAAAAAACTCTTTGTGCCATTTTCCCTTCATGTCAAAAGGCACATTGTCCACTGCCGAGTAAGGATACTCAAAAACATGCGGATAACTTGCCATATCGGCAAACTTCTCTAATTTATTTTTTCCCATTCAAAAAAGTTAAATCGTTTCTACCCAACCGGTATAGTTATAAAACACCCGGTCGTTAAATTGCTGGCGGAACAACGCATATTTGTCAATGCCCGTACAATGGCAGACTCCCAGACGTTTGGGAAGCTTCATGCCCAGAAAAGCGGAAATCACATTGAACTTTTCTATGCCTGCATTATGGATATGAAAGCCTCCCATCACCAGTTTCAGTCCCAATCCCGGAAATGCAGTCTGCACGGCACGAATAATATTGGTAATCCCCCGGTGCGAACAGGCGCTCAGCACTGAAAGGGATTTTTCACTCTTCAATATCAATGCCAGTTCATCTTCAAAGGTATCGGGACGCATCTCGCCTCCTATCTCCACGAAGAAATGCTCAAAGTGCGTGTCGTTCCTGTCTACTATCCTGACATCCGGAAACGCAAATACACCCGGTACAATCTCCGTAGTTTCGTCGATCGGCCAAAAGCGGGACTTATCCAATGCTTCGGGATGCAACATTCCGTTTTCACGTTCATTCTTGAACTTCCTGCGGAACACTTCTTGTTTACATACCACCTTTGCCCTGCTGTTCATTTTCAGGAAAGTATGCAATCCACCTGTATGGTCACGATGTCCGTGAGACAGTATTACAAATTCCACATCGGTCAGATCGACTCCCATCAAACGGGCATTCCGGATAAACAAATCCGAAGCACCGGTATCAAACAGCACCTTGTGTTCCCCCGCTTCAACAAGCAGGGAAAGCCCATGCTCTCCCTGTAATCCCTTACCGTAAACGCTGTTTTCTGCGAGGGTTGTTATTTTGTAGTTCATTTATCGAACGTTTATTCTACAATGGTCACCCATCCGTGAGTGTCGGGCTCGTCACCGTACTGGATACCGCGCAGCTTGTTGTAGAGTTTCTCACAAACAGGACCCGGCTTTCCGTCTTTCGAAATTACGTATGATTTACCATTCTCAAGGTCATCGATACGTTCGATCGGACTGATGACAGCAGCAGTACCGCAAGCTCCTGCTTCTTCGAAAGTGCTCAGTTCTTCTTCCGGTACAGGACGCCGCTCTACTTTCATGCCCATATCTTCTGCCAACTGCATCAGGCTCTTATTGGTGATGGAAGGAAGGATAGAAGTAGACTTCGGTGTGATGTATGTATTGTCTTTAATACCAAAGAAGTTGGCTGCTCCGCATTCATCAATGTATTTCTTTTCTTTGGCATCCAGGTAGAACTCACAGGAGTAGCCCAGATCGTGCGCTTTCTTGTTGGCACGCAGGCTGGCTGCATAGTTACCACCAACTTTGTAGATACCGGTTCCGTGAGGAGCGGCACGGTCGTACTCGCGGATAATGACATAAGGATTGGTAGAAAAACCACCTTTGAAATAAGGACCTACCGGTGTGACAAACACGACAAACATGTATTCATCTGCCGGATGAACCCCTACCTGGGCACTGGTTCCGATAAGCAACGGACGAATGTACAAGGACGCCCCACTCTCATAAGGCGGGATGAAGCGTTCGTTCAATTTCACTACTTTCAGAATAGCTTCCTTAAAACGTTCGGTCGGCAATTCTGCCATCATGATGCCCTGACAGGTGGATTGCAGACGTGCGGCATTCTCTTCCAGACGGAAAATACGTACCTTACCGTCTTTACCACGGAAAGCTTTCAAGCCCTCGAAAGCCTCCTGGCCATAGTGAAGACAAGTGGCAGCCATATGCAGATTCAGCACTTCGCTGCTGCTTATCTCAAGTTCGCCCCATTTGCCGTTACGGAAATTGATTCTCACATTGTAATCTGTCTTCATATAGCCGAATGACAGATTGGCCCAGTCTATCTCTTTCATATCGTTAGTTATTAGTTATTTTCGATTGAGCAACAAAAATAACCTTTATTCTTCAGATAGCCTCCTTTCTTGCAGTAATTTTTCAATTTCCCGATCCGCCTTTGTCAGCTTTCCGGCGCAGAAAGCTATTATTTCATTGGCTTCTTTTATTTTTTCACTCAGTTCGTCAATCTCCAGTTCGTTACTGTCAATCTGGCGAACGATCTTTTCCAGACGTTCCATGGCCTGTGAATAGGTTTCTTTTTTCTTTGCTGGCATATTTATCATTATAAAGGAATACTTTCTACTTTCGATTTCACTTCACCTTCGTAAAGACGGGTAATCAACTCGTTTCCCGGTCGCAGACAGGCAGCATTCTTCACCGCCTTCCCCTCTTTCAGCGTTATGCTGTATCCCCGTTTCAGTAGTTTTTGTGGTGAAGCATCCGCAATGCGGTTTTGTAAAAGTTCCAACCGATGATGCTGACGAGCCAATAAGGTCTCAGCAGCATGAGAGAGGTTGCTCTTTGCCATTTGCAACTTTATCCGCGATTCCGAAAGCTTGCGCATCACTTGTGAAGGAATGCGCGATTGTAACAGTGAAAGTCTCTTTCGCTCTTGCTCCAGACGGTGATAGATGCGGGCATGCAATTCTCCGGCCAACTCTTCAAGCCGATCCGCGGCCTCTTCCATCCGGTTGATTAACAATTCGGCCGCAGCTGTCGGAGTTTTCACCCGGGTATGTGCTACGGAATCGAGCACGGTATCGTCCCGTTCGTGCCCGATTCCGGTTATAACAGGCAGCGGAAACTGGGCACAGGCAGCGGCCAGCAGGTAGGTGTCGAATCCGGAAAGGTCGGAAGTTGCCCCTCCCCCACGAATAATGACAACTACGTCGAACTCTTCCATCCGGGCATTTACTGCATCGAGAGCGGCCAATACGGACTCTTCCACCTGATTGCCCTGCATCAGAGCGGGGAAAAGTTCCGTATTGAAGTAAAATCCACGGGAGTTGTGCTGCAATTGATGGCAGAAGTCACCATACCCCGCAGCCGTAGCCGAAGAGATGACCGCAATGCGTTGCGGCAGCAAAGGCATTTCCAGTTCTTTGTTCAGCGTCAACACTCCTTCTTCTGCAAGTTGCCTGAGTATTTCCCGGCGCCGGCGTGCCATATCCCCCAATGTATAGGTAGGATCGATGTCCTGCACAGTCAGACTGTAACCGTACAATTCATGGAAAGCAACGGTCACTTTAACCAGCACCTTAATGCCGGAAGTAAACGACTGCCCGGTGGCTTCTTCGAAATAGGGCTTCAGCAGCCGGTAGATATTGGCCCAGATCGTTCCCCTCGCTTTGGCTATCAGATTATTGCTGCGGGGATCTTTCTGGACAAACTCCAGATAGCAATGTCCCGTACTGTTTGTACGGACATCGCTCAACTCCGCCTGTACCCAGTATTCATCGGGCAGGCACTGTTCCAGGCTCCGCCGGACCAAAGCATTCAGTTCGTGAAGAGAAAGGGTGTCTTGCATACTTTATTTTTTCTTAGAAGCAGATTGATAGGCCTTCCACAGATCGGGCACTCCGTATCCATAGATGTTATCGGGGAAATCCACCCGGTCGCCGGATTGACGCACCAGTTCGATGATTTCCTTAGCAGTCAGTTGCGGACAAGCTTGCCACAGGCAAGCCACCATGCCGCACAGGATCGGTGAAGCAAACGAAGTGCCGCTCGCTTTGCGCAAATTACCGTTTGTCCCCATCACATCCGAGTTCAGTCCCACGGCAACCACATCGGGTTTCACGCGATTATCGGCTGTGTTGCCGATAGAAGAAAACGAAGCCAACACACCTCTACGGTCGATAGCACCTACCGTCAGCACATTCTCCGCATCACCCGGTGCCGTGATCTTCTTCCAGGAGGAGGCGCCCGAGTTACCGGCACTGCATACCAGTACGATTCCTTTATCTGCCATTTTCGACGCCTGGCGGGACATCAGTGCATGGTGCCCGTCCAGGTCACGATATTTATAGTTCTTGGTAGAATCATCGAACGTGAAATATCCCAGCGAAGTATTCACCACATCCACTCCCACACTATCGGCAAACTCTACGGCCGCCGCCCAATAGTCTTGCTCTACCAGGTGTTCGGACGCTTCATCTTCACTGCGAAGCAGCCAGTAGGAAGCTTCGGGAGCCGTACCCACCATCACGTAAGGTTCGTTCATTGCCATGCAAGACAAAACGGCCATCCCATGCGAGCCTTTGGCATAGATATCGCTTCCCGGTTCGACAAAGTCCTTTGTACCCAGGATACGGATATTCTTCATCGCATCAATCTTGTCTACGTTATGGTATCCGGCATCGATCACGGCGATGGTCATGCCTTGCCCCTTGAATCCGGCTTCATGCAGTTTCTCGCCATTGCTGGTCTCTATTTGCCGGAAAGCGGGACCATAATAGGCTTCGCTCCTGGCCGGACTGTTCACCAGAGAGTCGCGTTTATCTTCCGCAGCAGGTTTCGACGGGGCAACCCACACCTTCTCCGTGGCGCGCACAAAAGGCAGCGCAGCTATTTCGCTTATCACAGTACTGTCGTTGCAAGATACGGTGACGAAATTATCCCATTTTCCGGTGACTACGATTTTCACTCCCTTGTCGCGGATGGCATCCACATACTGACGGCATACCGGCAAATCAGTCGAATCGATGGGCAGCTGTTGACGTTGGCGGCGGGCAATCGCCTTTTCTGACAGAAACTTCTCGGGATGCTTCAGTGAGTAGGTTGTGGCAGCCTTATCTTTCAGGCTGATGCGATACTTCAACGTATCCTGTTGTGCCGATGCCTCCAAGGCTACGAAGGCTAAGGCAATAAGTGCTAATTTTTTCATTTCGTATTTTTATTTTTCCGTATTTATTCCCAGTTTTTGTTTTGTTCTATCACCAATCCGATGCCGCGTTGCGAAGCGATAAATGCTCCACCTATCACTCGCCGTCCGTCATAGAACACGGCCGACTGTCCCGGAGCAATCGCCGAGGCTTCTGCGAGAAAACGAACCAAAAGGCGTCCGTCTTCAAGCCTTTTCACCCGGCAAGGAATCGGACGGCTACGGTAACGGATACGTACTGCGAGTTCCGGGCACGAAAACAGTTCGTCCTCATCCACAATATTATCTTGTTCCGCCACCATATATCCGGCTTTCAACTGTTCGGCATCCCCCAGCATGACAGTGTTCTTCTGCGGATTAATTTTCAAGACATAAGCCGGTTTGCCCAGTGCGATCTCGAGTCCTTTACGCTGGCCGATGGTATAATAAGGAAAACCCCTATGTTGCCCCAGCTTCACGCCTTCGGAACTGACAAACCATCCCGGGCCGATCTCCGCATCAAGTTCCGGGCACTGTTCACGAAGAAAGTCCCGATAATCACCTTTAATGAAGCAGACTTCCATGCTTTCCCCCTCTTTCGACTTGGCTTCGTAACCTTTCTCACGCAGATAGTCGCGCACAGTCTGCTTGGTGTAGTTGCCCAAAGGAAAGATACAGCGTCGCAGGACGTCCTGCCCCAATCGCCAGAGGAAATAGGACTGGTCTTTCTTTTCATCATCACCGGCAACAATATAGATGTACCCGTTCCGTTCTTCCAACCGGGAGTAATGTCCGGTGGCTATCCAATCGCAGCCCAGTTTGTCAGCCCATTCTATCAACATGCGGAACTTAAATAACGGATTGCACATCACGCAAGGGTTCGGCGTACGTCCCTGCCGGTACTCGTCTATAAAGTTTTTGACAATAGTATCTTTAAAAGGAACACGTTCGTCGGCCACATAATGTTCTATCCCCATACGTACCGCCAACTCTCTGGCGTCCTGCGGCTCATCGCCCCAGACACGCATGGTGACACCTACTATCTCGTATCCCTGCTCTTGCAGCATCAGGCAAGTGGCGGTACTGTCTATTCCCCCGCTCATGCCGACAAGAACACGTTTATTGGATTCTTTCATATTCATTCTCTTTTTACGAAGAATGCAAATGTACGAGATTCCCGGCAGAATACAATCAATTGGACAAGTTAGTATACAAACTTTAAAACTAAAGGATGTATAATCGATGCGATTACCATGAGGATGTGTCGAAACTTCTTTCACCACGGAGTAACACAGAGTGTCACAGAGTCTTTTTATTGATGATCAACAACCTAAAATCGTCTCTGTGTTACTCTGTGTAACTCTGTGGTGAGTTTTGACACAGTCCCCTTTTGTCTGTTTGTCAAATTGATAACAGAACCTCTCCACGTTTCAGTTTTTCGAAGCTCCGGCAAGGTTCATGGAGAAAAACGGCTTATTTCCGGTTAGGAGATTATCCTTTTGGCAGGGAATCAGGAAAGAGACAAGCCGTGAGACAGAAAAAGAAACAAAACCGGAACATAGGGACAGTGCAACAAGAGAGAGAGGTTCTTTTTATTACTTCAGCAAGCTCTCTTTTCCACTGACAACCAGAGGAAATTCAAACACTTCGGAGGCCAGATTCCGGCACAATAGGAGTTATTAGGAAAAACATATAGAGATATTTGGAAAACATATAAGCATTTTCGGAAAATGTAACCGTCTTTTGGAAGAAATGCTTCCTTCTTTTCCGGAAAACCAACCGTCTTTTACTCCCAAACCCCAGCTCTAATCTTTCAAAACCCCGGCTTTCCGTCATCAAAAGCACCGTTCTTCCGCCCCGTCCCCTCCAGTTTGCAGTTCCGGAAGGAAAGGGCTGTTAGCAAAAACTATATTATCATTACTTTTTGCACACAAAACAGGCTGAGATATATCAAAATCACAATTTCATTTAATCAGCGCAGACAATGGTTCTCTTCTCCGTCATTTCCAACTGTCACTGCCGGGAAGCTCCAAAATGTTATTACATTATCTTCACTCTTTCCGCAATAATAAAAGAGATACAAGAAATACGAAGAATAAAAAAAACAGCTAAAACCATTTGCTTTCTTCAAAAAGAATCTGTATATTTGAGTAATAAGAAACTCAGATATGGCAAACCCAAAACTACCGGGAATACCCGAAGCTGAACAAGCTCTGTTGTATGCCAAACTGAATGAATACAACCGGGGCCGCATGTCCTACAAAGAGGCAGGAGCCTACTTTGTGGTTCTGCCGAGACCGGGACATCCCACCTATTCGGTTTGGGTTTACTCTCCCTCACTTGAAAAGAACAGACTTCTGTTTATCCACGAGCTTTCCGCCGACATCAACGAATCATTACGGATGGCAAGTACGCTGTTTTTCTTCTCCAGACGCTGTCTGCTGATCGTGGAATACAATGAAAAAAGAATGCAAAACAATGGAGACGACATTATATCGTTCGGCAGATATCACGGACATTATTTACACGAAATCCTGAAAATCGATCCGGCTTACCTGAGTTGGATAGCCTACAAATACACTCCTAAAATCCCGAAACAGGAGCGTTTTGTTGCAATCGCACAAGTATACCACTCGGTGCATCTGGACATCATGCAACGAAAAGCACGCCAAAAGCGCGAAACCAGCCGCCTTCTGGGTAACGAAGGGGAAAAATTAGAGAGTCTGAATCTCAAAGTAGTGAAGGTACGGCTTGAAGATGATCCATATAAAACAAGAGTCTTGGGAAGCGTCGTTCAGTTCTTTGTACGGCAGATAGTGACACTGACCGACCCATCGGGAAATCTGGTGATCATGAAGATTTCCTCAAAGACACCCAGTCCTGTATCTTGTCAGCTCCCGGCCCTGGAACATGAGTTCCGTCCGGGTGAAATAGTCCACATCGCCTCGGCAAGGGTAGCGCGCACTTACGAAAGTTACGGCTCAAAGTATACACGTTTGAGCCATGTGAAGTTTCGTCAGGTAAGTTAACGCTTTGTCCAGTCGTCTTTTACATAACTGGACGGATAGGAAGTAGAGTCTACTATCCCGCCTTTCTGACGAATCCAGGTATCAAACGTACGGCTACCTTCGTTCAACACAATAATGCGCGCACCATTAGGCAAATGATTGTACTCTGTATTACCACCGGTAAAACGACCGTAGCCCAAAAGGATGTTCTTCCACATCACAGCATAATCGTTATCGTGATCATGTCCTACGAAAACACCCATCACATCGCCCGCCTCTTTCATGGCAGCAAACATACCGGTATTCAATTTCGGTGCGCAGGCTTTCTCCATACGGGTACCACGAAGAATGGCATTTTCATTGGCAGCAGCTTCATTATACTCCGGAAGGGGAATATGGAAAAAGGCCAGTGCCGGATAAGGTTTACCACCGTTCTGCGCTGTATAAGCGGCGCTTTGATCACGATACCACGAGATCTGACCGAAAGTCAGCCATGCATATCCGTCTACATCCTTGAGTGAAGAGTAAGAATGTGAGTCCATACAATAGAGCAATGCGGCATCCTTTACGGCATCGGCAGAGGATTTCACTGTCAGTACATAGTCGGGCGAAGGAGAAGCGCCACGATCGGGCAACAAATTGCCGGGTACACCACGAATCAGGTCATAGAGTTCGGCACGGGTCTTTCCCTGTTCATTATCATGGTTGCCAAAAGTAACAACGAACGGAAGCTTACGGCGTTCCACTTGTTCAAGTACCTGGAGCATACCTTTATCGGCAGGAGAAGAATAAACAACATCACCGGTGAAAATTACGAGATCGGGATGTTCGGCATCCAACACTTCCCCTATACGCTCAAGGGCTATATCTGAGGCCGGGTTGCCATACTTAAAATGTACATCGGTAAACTGGACGATTTTAAATTTACCGTCTTTATTGAATCGTAAGACGGAACTTTGGGCAACACCATCATTTATTGCCATGAAAGAAAACAAAACGGCCAATAAGGTCCCAAGAATCTTTTTCATACTATATTACGTTTAGGAGTTGAATTTAATCACACGCGATTGATCAGCACGGTTGCATAAGCGGAGATGCCTTCTTCCCGCCCGGTAAAACCGAGCTTCTCGGTAGTAGTGGCTTTAATCGAGATATCATCCGCATCAATGCCCATCACTTCGGCAAGCACCTGCTGCATAGAAGGGATATGGGCTTTTAGTTTAGGACGCTCCGCACAGATCGTTGCGTCGATATTACCTATTTGGTACCCCTTGGTGGCGATCAGTTCCACTGTTTTCTTCAATAAAATCTTGCTGTCTATATTCTTATACTCACCGGCATTGTCGGGGAAGTGATAGCCGATATCGCGCATATTGGCAGCACCCAGCAAGGCATCGCAAATAGCATGTACCAGTACATCGGCATCCGAGTGTCCTAACAACCCTTTTTCATGTTCCAAAAGAATGCCCCCCAACCAAAGTTCACGCCCTTCTACCAGTTGGTGGACGTCGAAACCAAAACCTACTTTTATTTTCATAAGAGTTATTTTTATAGATGAATAAAGGAATTCCCGGATTTACCGGATATAGAAATCGAGCAACTTCTCTGCTTCAAGATACCCCTCCAAGTGCTGGCCGACACTGACCGGACCCACTCCCACAGGAGTCCCGGTAAAGAGCAAATCGCCGATTTTCAGGGTCACAAAACGACTGACATAAGCAATAATATCATCTATCTTAAACAGCATATCAGCCGTATACCCCTGCTGCACGGTGTTTCCGTCTATATCCAGATGAAAACGGAGATTCTGCACATCGGCAAAGCGTTCTACCGGTACAAATGTACCAATCGCAGCGGAACTATCAAAACCTTTGCACAACTCCCAAGGATTGCCGGCTGCACGGAACTGACGCTGCAAATCCCTCGCAGTGAAGTCGATACCGACCGTTAGTGCATCGTAGTAACGATGAGCGAAGCGCGGAGCAATATTCTTCCCCAAGCGGTTGATACGTACCACCAGCTCGGTTTCATAATGCACTTCATTTGAGAAATCGGGAATAAAGAAAGGCTTTCCGTCTTTGAGGATAGCCGAATCGGGTTTCATGAAGATTACCGGCTCTTTATTCTCCAACGTATGTCCCAGCTCTTCGTTGTGCCGGGCATAATTCATTCCAACAGCTATAATCTTCATGATCTATTCTGTTTCATTAAAGTTCAAACGGTTAAACATGACAGCAAGATGGGCATAAAGTGACGTATTCTGCACCACAATATCTTCCGGGACGCGAATACGGAAGGGAGTAAAATTCCAGACGGCTTTAATACCACCGGCTACCATCGTATCCGTAATGCATTGGGCAATCTCGATGGGCACAGTCAGCACACCGATGTGTACACCATACTCTTTCATCTTCTCCTGAAAATCATCGGAATGGAAAATCGGAATGCCATTAAGCGTAGTACCTACCAATGTCGGGTTCACATCAAAAGCTGCCACAATCTCCAGACCGAAATGGCTAAGACCGGAGTCACGTAGCAACGCTCCTCCCAGACTACCCACACCGAAAAGGAAAGCCTTGTGCATATTCGTAAAGCCAAGAAAATCTTCCAGAACAGCAATCAGCGCATCTACCTCATAACCCACACGAGTACGGCCGGAAATATTAACATACGACAAATCTTTCGCAATCTGTGAAGCATCGATGTTTATTTCTTTAGATATCTGAGTGGAAGAGACATAGCGTTCGCCTTTCTGCTTCAGCAACTTTACATTCGAAAGATACCAAGGCAACCTACGTAAAGTAGGCTCCGGAACCTTTGTACTGTCTTTATGCTGTATCTGATTATTCATAGTCACTTCATTCTGCTTTTACATTAGCGATTGACAAAATTACACTATTTTTTCCGAAATGCCATAAGGATGTCATAGAAGCTTAACATAATTTCTACATACAAAAACGCCCGGGGACACTTAAGAGTTTGCAAGGTTCGGAACAATATATTATTTTTGAGCTTAATTAATAGACTGGAAAAATGAAGAACAGCGATTGGAAAGACCGGCTGAACGTGGTTTACTCCACTAACCCGGATTATAATTACGAAATGGATGATGACGAAGAGCAAGTAACCC
Source organism: Bacteroides hominis (assembly GCF_033042785.2). Classification (NCBI taxonomy): domain Bacteria; kingdom Pseudomonadati; phylum Bacteroidota; class Bacteroidia; order Bacteroidales; family Bacteroidaceae; genus Bacteroides; species Bacteroides hominis. The sequence goes on from NZ_CP178829.1 coordinate 242,798, forward strand.
TGGAACCGCCACAACAGAACTTACGGGTACAGTTGGACCGGAAGAACCGGGGCGGTAAAGTCGTAACCCTGATTACCGGCTTTGTCGGCACCGAGAACGATCTGAAAGATTTGGGAAAACTCCTCAAGACGAAATGCGGAGTAGGCGGATCGGCCAAAGACGGAGAGATGATCATACAGGGAGACTTCAAACAAAAAATAGTAGAACTACTGAAGAAAGAAGGGTATACGAAAACAAAAGCAGTAGGAGGATAAATCCATTCACTTTATGCACAAAAGCACTGTCCCGGATTCTGTATAAACAGAGAACCGCAACATTATGGACAGCCACAAAAAAACGGCCGCTACAGAGTTTCTGTGCGGCCGTTTCTATATACTTGATTCCTTAAGATTATTCAGCTCTCAAAGTGAAACGTTTGAAGTCAACGACCTTCAATTCAGGATCAGCTTCTTTCAACACTTCTCTTACTGTCTTCTTGGCATCCATGATATCTTCCTGGTTCAGCAAGCAAACTTCCTTTAAGAACTTGCCCAAACGTCCTTTAGCAATGTTCTGAATCATTTGTTCAGGCATATTTGCAGCCTTTTCAGCAGAAACAGTAGCAATGATTTCTTTTGCCTTCGCAACATCTTCGGCTGTAATCCAGCCTTTAGCCATATTGCTTTCCATGTGGTCTTCGCTGTCCACATGAGTCGGATTGATATTAGCTTTCTTCAAAGCAGCTTCTACAGCCTTCTGTACCTGTTCAACTTTTGTCTTCTCAATGGCAACTTCGATTTCCTTCTGCTTCACTTCTTCAGAAACACCATCCTCGTCAACTGCAATCGGATTCATAGCGGCAACCTGCATAGCCACTTGCTTAGCCAGCTGTTCGTCAACATTCTTATTGAAAGCAACCATAGTGCAAAGGCCGTTTCTGTTCATATGGTTGTAAGCAGAAATTGTAGCACCTTCCAAAACCATGTAGCCATCCAGTTCCATCTTTTCACCGGTAATACCGCTTCTGTCTGTTACAGCCTGAGCAACAGTAGCGTCACCCATCGGAAGAGCCAAAACTTCTTCCAGAGTTTTGCACTTGTTAGCTACAGCAGCGTCCAGAATATCCTGAGTAAGTTTCACGAAATCAGCATTCTGAGCAACGAAGTCGGTTTCGCACTTCAAAGCGATGATAGCACCAAAGCCATTTTCAACTTTTACCAGAACACAACCTTCAGAAGCTTCACGGTCAGAACGTTTTGCAGCAACTGCCTGTCCTTTTTCGCGAATAATCTTCATTGCTTTGTCGAAATCGCCCTCAGCTTCAGTCAACGCGTTCTTGCAGTCCATCATACCAGCACCGGTCATTTTACGGAGCTTGGTTATATCAGCCATTGTTACAGCCATAATATCTTTTATATTTTAAAATGAATAATCGTTTGAATAAACAAAATGTGCCAATCTGCCAATCAAAATGCCAACACCCTTACAGGTGCACCGGCACATTAGCAAATTGGCACATTATTATATTAAGCCTCTTCGTCTTCCTTCAGGAAAGCAGCAGCTTTAGCTGCATTAATTGCTTCTTCGTCAGATTTATCGAGTCTTGCCTTAGCTGATTTCTTCTTGCCTTTGTTAGCAGGAGCTTCACCGGCAGCTTCCATATCGATCTTCTCAGCTTTTCTTTCTTCCAGACCTTCGATCATTGCAGCGCAGCAAGCATCGAGAATAACTTCTACTGATTTAGTAGCGTCATCATTTGCCGGAATAACGAAGTCGATGTTTGTAGGATCTGAGTTAGTATCAACGATACCAAATACAGGGATACCCAAACGGTTAGCTTCGCGAACAGCGATATTTTCTTTCATTACGTCGATAACGAACAGCGCAGACGGCAGACGAGTCAGATCAGCGATAGAACCCAAAGTCTTGTCCAACTTAGCACGCTGACGAGAAATCTGAAGAACTTCTCTCTTAGACAAGTTTGAGTAAGTACCATCAGCTGTCAGCTTGTCGATTGTAGTCATCTTCTTCACTGCCTTACGGATAGTAGGGAAGTTAGTCAACATACCACCCGGCCAACGTTCGATAACATAAGGCATGTTTACAGATGCAGCTTTTTCAGCAACCACCTGTTTAGCTTGTTTTTTAGTAGCAACAAAAAGGACTTTCTTGCCTGATTTTGCAATCTGTTTCAAAGCTTCTGCAGCTTCGTCAACTTTTGCAACAGTTTTGTGGAGGTCAATGATATGAATACCATTGCGTTCCATGAAAATATAAGGAGCCATTGCAGGGTTCCACTTTCTTTTAAGGTGTCCGAAGTGGCAACCGGCTTCCAGTAATGTATCAAAATTTGTTCTTGACATCTTGTTTTTTCTTTAAATCGTTTACTTTCTTTTTTGTTTTTTCTAAACCAACCGCCGGGTAGCCTGTTTAAGAGTCCCGGTAGTTTAGATACTAAACATATTCCGTCAGACAGCCCATTAACGCTTGCTGAACTGGAATCTTCTACGAGCTTTCGGCTGACCCGGTTTCTTACGTTCAACAGAACGCGGATCACGTGTCATGAAGCCTTCCGAACGAAGAGCTGACTTATCTTCAGCGTTGATCTTAACCAGTGCACGGGCAATAGCTAAACGCAAAGCCTGAGACTGACCAGTGAAACCACCACCACACAGATTAACCTTAATGTCATACTTCTCAGCAACACCAAGTTTGTTCAATGGTTGTTTAACAACATACTGAAGAATAGTTGATGGAAAGTACTCTGCAAGGTCTCTCTTGTTAATAGTAATCTTTCCTGTACCTTCGCTTACGAATACGCGTGCAATCGCACGTTTACGTCTGCCTAATGCATTTACTACTTCCATTATATCTTATTTAAGTGAGTTTATATCAATTGCTTTCGGGTTCTGAGCGTCGTGCTTGTGTTCGCTACCAGCGTATACATACATATTGCTCAGCAACTTAGCTCCCAATCTGTTTTTAGGAAGCATGCCCTTCACTACTTTTCTCAGTAATCTGTCTTCACCGTTAGGTTTGGCAATCAAACGAGCAGGAGTCATTTCTCTCTGACCACCGGGATAGCCGGTGTAAGACAAATAAACTCTGTCATTCCATTTATTACCACTTAATTTTACTTTGTCTGCATTGATGACAATAACGTTATCACCGCAGTCTACATGAGGAGTAAAGTTTGGTTTATACTTTCCTCTCAACAGTTTCGCAACTTTTGCTCCCAGACGACCTAATGTTTGGTCTGTAGCATCAACGATAACCCATTCTTTGGTTACAGTTGCCTTGTTTGCAGAAATGGTCTTGTAACTTAAAGTATCCACTCTTAATTTGTTTTTTAAATGTTACTACTAAAAATTTTCTTCACCACTTATCAACCTTCCCCGGACAAAGGAAGATTAACTTGCTATGAATTAATCTCTTATCCTTTTGAGATAATAATCGGCTTGCAAAAGTACGGCTTTTCTTTGAATTGGCAAACTATTTCTGCCTTTTTTTGGATTTATCCGATTGATAACGAGCACCAAGCTATCGACTATGAACAGCAGCCGGCAGACAAAAAAAGAGACTGCAAGTAACAATTCACCACTCAATCAACGCCACAAGGCATAATCGGCAGCTTGCTACCTGCAGTCCGTAAATCCGTTGTTATAATCTGAATTATCTTACAATATCATCCGGGAATTTATCAGGCATCTCAATGCGTTTCCAGGTTTCATTATACCAGCAGTTCAATTCATTGCCATTCAGGTCCTTCTCTATAAAGTATTTAAGATGCAAGATTTTATCATCGATAAGTTCAAAAGTAAGAACGTTATCCTGATTATCGAGCATCGGCAAATGAATATTCTTTTCAATACTTTCAGCATAAGTATGGTCTGACAACTGTTCATAGTTGCCATAGCCGGTTATAATAGCATCCGATCCCGGACGAATCGTAAAGTTCACAATTCTTCCATCATCACTCAGCACTTTGAAAGTGTTACTCGGTTTAAGCACTCCCGGAGCATCCGGACTCTCTGAAACATAATGGCACAATTGCCAGATTCCTTTCAGATTAGCAGGTTTAAAGTTACCTTTTTGTGCCATCACATTCGTTACCGCAAACAGCATTGCCGCCAGCATGGTAAAAAAATAAAGTTTTTTCATATCTGTACGATTTTAGTTAACACTTTAATTCGTCTGTCTGTCACAAATATAAAGATTTCTTTTATAAAATAAGCAATCTTAAGACATAAAAAAACTCGCATAATCAAAAGAATATGCGAGTTTCTTATCATTTGTATGAATATTCAGGTATGATTCATCAAAAATCGGCATTACGCGGAGTACGCGGGAATGGAATTACATCACGGATATTAGACATCCCGGTTACAAAGAGCAATAAGCGCTCAAATCCCAGTCCGAATCCGGAGTGCGGACAAGTACCGAACTTACGGGTATCCAGATACCACCACATATCCTTCATCGGAATATGCATCTCTTCGATACGTGTCATCAACTTATTGTAATCCGACTCACGCTCCGAACCACCGATAATCTCCCCGATCTTCGGGAAAAGCACATCCATGGCGCGTACAGTTTTGCCGTCTTCATTCTGTTTCATATAGAATGCCTTTATTTCCTTTGGATAGTCGGTCAAGATCACCGGACGTTTAAAGTGGTCTTCCACCAGATAACGTTCATGTTCAGAAGCCAGGTCAACTCCCCAATAAACCGGGAACTCAAACTTATGTCCTTTGGCAACAGCTTCTTCCAGGATCTTGATACCTTCCGTATATGGCAAACGCACAAAGTCTTCTTTCAGTACACCTTCCAGACGTTCTATCAGCCCCTTGTCGAACATGTCGTTCAGGAACTTCACATCGTCGGCACAGTTATCCAAAGCCCACTTCACACAATATTTAATGAACTCTTCAGCTAAATCCATATTCTCCTGAATTTCATTGAAAGCCACTTCCGGTTCGATCATCCAGAACTCGGCCAAATGGCGCGGAGTGTTAGAATTTTCCGCACGGAAAGTAGGACCGAACGTATAGATAGCTCCGAGAGCAGTGGCAGCCAATTCGCCTTCAAGCTGACCAGAAACAGTCAAACTAGCCTGTTTGCCAAAGAAGTCGTCATCGTATATGATAGAGCCGTTTTCATCTTTTTTCAGGTCATACAAGTTCATGGTAGTCACTTGGAACATCTGTCCTGCACCTTCACAGTCAGATCCCGTAATGATGGGGGTATGAAAATAGAAGAATCCCTTTTCATGAAAGAATTTATGGATGGCAATAGCCATATTATGACGAATACGGAATACTGCTCCAAAAGTATTGGTACGTGGACGCAAATGGGCAATCTCACGCAAGAACTCCATTGAGTGACCTTTCTTCTGTAGCGGATATGTATTGTCACAAGCACCCAGCACTTCAATCTCACGAGCTTGCACTTCAGCCTTCTGACCGGAACCTACCGACTCCGTCAATACACCGTTCACGCTCAGACAAGCGCCGGTAGTGATTTGCTTCAGCATCTCTTCATTAAAGTTTGCCAGATCGACTACGACCTGCACATTATTTATTGTAGAACCGTCATTCAGTGCGATAAAGTTAACTTGTTTGCTACCTCTGCGGGTGCGAACCCATCCTTTCACATTGACCATAGCGCCAAAATCTTCACGCTTTATCAGGTCGACAATTTTTGTTCTACTAATCTTTTCCATAAAACTATTTTATATACATTATTATATATAGTAGTCAGAAGCCAGTAGCTGGAGAACAACAAACACCAGACTATCGGCTTCCGACTACCATCTTTTAAATTCCTTTATTATTCAAAAGATCCCATCCGGAGGAAGTTTACTTCCTGTTCCGTAAGGTAACGCCACTCACCGCGACGCAATCCTTTCTTAGTCAGTCCGGCAAAGAATACACGGTCGAGTTTCACCACCTTGTAGCCTAATGATTCAAATATACGGCGTACAATACGGTTCTTTCCCGAGTGGATCTCGATACCCACCTGATCGCGTTTCACTTCATCGGAATAGCTGATAGCATCTGCATGAATCTCGCCGTCTTCCAACTGGATACCGGCTGCAATCTGATCCATATCCGCCTTTGTCAGGTTCTTGTCCAGATATACATGATAAATCTTCTTCTTCAGGTATTTCGGATGTGTCAACTTCGATGCCAAATCACCGTCATTGGTCAGCAGCAATACACCTGTTGTGTTACGGTCCAGACGTCCTACCGGGTAAATACGTTCAGCACAAGCTCCTTTCACCAGATCCATAACAGTCAGACGAGCCTGAGGATCATCCGAAGTAGTCACACAATCTTTCGGTTTATTCAGCAACACATACACTTTGCGTTCAATACTGACTGTTTCGTCATGGAACTTCACCACATCGGCACGCTTGATCTTTGTACCCAATTCTGTAACGACTTCGCCATTAACAGAAACCACACCTGCTGTGATAAACTCATCTGCTTCACGACGAGAGCAAACTCCCGCATTGGCCAGAAACTTATTCAGACGAATCGGCTCATTCGGATCAACAAACTGTTCTTTGTATTCAATCTGTTTCTTCTTACTGTATTTAGCATTCGGATCGTAATCTCCCGTACGGCGCACCGGACGTGAGAACCCTTGCGATCTGTTATCGTTATTGAATCTCGGACGATAAGGACGGTCGCCACCTTCACGATTGTATGAAGGACGTTGCGGACGGTCTCCATAAGAACGCTGCGGACGGTCGCCACCTTCGCTGTTAAAGCGCGGACGATAAGGACGGTCGCCACCTTCACGGTTGTATGAAGGACGTTGCGGACGGTCGCCATAAGAACGCTGCGGACGGTCACCACCTTCGCTGTTAAAGCGCGGGCGATAAGGACGGTCGCCACCTTCACGGTTGTATGAAGGACGTTGCGGACGGTCGCCATAAGAACGCTGCGGACGATCACCACCTTCGCTGTTAAAGCGCGGGCGGTAAGGACGGTCGCCACCTTCACGGTTGTATGAAGGACGTTGAGGGCGGTCGCCATAAGAACGCTGCGGACGATCTTCACTATTACTATTAAATCTCGGACGATAAGGACGGTCGCCACCTTCACGATTGTATGAAGGACGATTGTATCCACCTTCTCTGTTATAACTTCTGTTACCATCACGGCCGGCGTCTGTATTCTCGCTCTTGGAGTCTTCGCGCCATTCTTCGTTTTCTGTGCTCATTTTCTTATTCGAATAAAAATTAAACTTTTGGCCTCACGGCCTGATTTCAAACACTTATATTATATATAACAATAATCACCCTTAAATTCCCGTATACGAATGGGGAGTGATTACTCTTAATTCTTTTTTTATTTCTTCACTGACATCCAGTCCTTCGATAAACTCCTTGATCGAAGCTTCTGTAATAGCCTGATTGGTACGAGTCAATGCCTTCAGGGCTTCGTACGGATGCGGGTAAGCCTCACGACGAAGAATAGTCTGAATAGCCTCAGCCACTACACTCCAACAGTTATCGAGGTCACGGCAGATTGCGGTCTCGTTCAGCAACAGCTTGCGCAATCCCTTCAACGAACTCTGGATAGCGATCACAATATGTCCGAACGGAGTACCTACATTACGCAATACGGTAGAATCCGTCAAGTCACGCTGCAAACGTGATACGGGAAGTTTCACTGCGAGGTGTTCCAGAATAGCATTAGCCATACCCAAGTTACCCTCCGCATTTTCAAAGTCAATCGGATTCACCTTATGCGGCATTGCGCTCGATCCTACCTCTCCGGCCTTGATTTTCTGCTTGAAATATTCCATTGAGATATATTGCCAGAAGTCACGGTTCATATCAATCATTACCGTATTAATACGTTTCATGGCATCGAAGATAGCCGACAGGTTATCATAATTTGAAATCTGTGTTGTATATTCTTCGCGTTCCAATCCCAGTTTCTCTGCAACAAAGCGATTTCCGAATGCTTTCCAATCATATTCGGGATAAGCCACATGGTGTGCATTATAATTTCCGGTTGCACCACCGAACTTAGCTGTTACAGGACATGCCTTCAGAGTTGCCAACTGGCGTTCCAGCCGGTAAACAAAAACCATGACTTCTTTACCCAAGCGTGTCGGAGATGCCGGCTGACCGTGAGTTTTGGCAAGCATCGGAATAGTTTCCCATTCGGCAGCATATGTCTTCAACTGAGCAATCAGTTCCTCAATCAGCGGATAATAAACCTGCTCCAACGCCTCTTTGATAGAGAGAGGAATTGAAGTGTTGTTAATATCCTGCGAGGTCAGTCCGAAATGGATAAATTCCTTGTATTTGTCCAACCCGCCTAACTTATCAAACTCTTCTTTCAGGAAATACTCTACGGCCTTTACATCGTGATTAGTCACACTTTCAATATCTTTAATGCGCTGTGCATCGGCTTCCGTAAAATTACGATAGATATTGCGTAATGACTCGAACACACTCTTATCAATTCCTTTCAGTTGCGGCAACGGAAGTTCACACAAAGTAATAAAATACTCTACTTCTACCTGCACGCGGTATTTAATCAACGCATATTCGGAAAAATATGCCGCTAAAGCTTCAGCCTTGCCTCTATATCGGCCGTCAATCGGAGATATGGCCGTAAGTAAATCAAGTTTCATATTGTCGTTTAGATAATTATCAGGTTGCAAAATTAACTCTTTTTCCTGAGTTATAAGGCATAAGGAGTGAGAAAGTTTGTATAAAAGAGACTAAAATAACGATGAGTGATCTATGACAAACGGTGAACAGCCCGCATTATAATATTGCCGCAAGCAATTCACCGTTCCTCATTTATCGTTGATCACTTATTATTCCGTGTCGATCACAGTCCGTCAATCATTCATCATCAATTATTCAGTTTCATCAGCACCGGTGTCTTCACCGTCTTCACCTCGGCCTGAGGAACTTCATTCAATTGTTCAAAAATAACAATCTTATTTGTTCCTTTCTTCAACCACACTCCCGGGATATAAAGGGTTTGCTGCGGTCCCACCTTCCAATAGCGCCCGATGTTGACACCATTTACAAAGATGATACCTTTTCCCCAATTTTCCATATCGATAAATGTATCTCCGACGTTATCCAACGTAAAGGTCCCTTCATAAAGCACCGGACAACCTTTCAGTTTTGCGGCCTCAGCAGGCACATTCGCATGTGCATCAGCTTTCAGTTTTGCCAGGTCGGGCATTTCGCTCATCGGCAACTGATACATATCCCACTCACCTGTAATTTCCTTACCCGCTATCTTGACCGGACTAATGATACCTTTGGTATTATGCACAATTTCACTACCATAATTAATACGTCCCATATTTTCAACCAGTATCTGCAAAGTAGCGTTAAACGGCACCTCAATCTCCATTGAATAAGTCTTGGTATTCCGGTTCAACACACCTACCTGCTCTCCATCCACATACACAACCGCATAGTCACGCAGTCCCGGTATCTCAAGCGTTCCACTGATAGGTTGATTAAAATGACGGGTATATAACACATATCCATACCCTTGATTCAACTGCTCAAAAGTCAAAGGAGTATCGGCCGACACCGGCTTTTGCTTTTCGGCGAATGCCAATACATCAGCAACTTTGGTCAATTTGATAGAGGGGATCTCAATAACCGGATTTGGAGCCGGAGCCTCGGGGACCGTGTATTTAACGTATTTTCTGATCACGTTACGGATTGAATCATACTTCGGAGTCACCCAACCAGCTTCACTGATAGGAGCATCATAATCATAACTGGTCAGATCCGGCTGAATATCACGTTTCTTATCATAATTGGCACCACTTGTAAAGCCGAAATTAGTTCCTCCATGCACCATATAGAAGTTGAAAGATACGTCATTCTGCAGATATTTCTCGGTCTGACGTGCAATTCCGGAAGCACCCACCTGTGGAAACGGTTCCGCCCAATGCGACAACCAACCCGGATAGAACTCAGCAACCATATACGGTCCCTTACCATCATGATATTGATTAACCACCTTTTTCAAGTTCTCAATATCACTTTCGCCATTCGCTGTAGGCAAGGCACCCGGTGTAGCTCCGCCTTCGAAAAGCCAGCTGCCATCAGAGGTAAACAAGGGTACATTAAATCCTGCATCGGCTAATTGCTGTTTAATTTTGGCATTATAAGCACGATGCTCTTCCAAAGGTATATCTTTTCGTTGGGCAACGTACGAACCAAACTCGTTCTCACACTGCACCATCACGATCGGGCCACCTTTTGTGCACTGCAAATCGCCCACTTCCTTATAAAGCCGGTCAATATATGCCTTTGTATATTTCAGAAACTCCGGATTATCTCTCCTGATTTCCATTCCTTTCACATTCTGCAGCCACCAGGGATAGCCGCCAAATTCCCACTCGGCACAAACATAAGGGCCGGGGCGTAAAATAACCATCATTCCCTCTTCACCGGCTGTTTTTATAAACTCGGCCAAATTCTTGTCACCGGTAAAATCCCACTTCCCCGGCTCCGGTTCATGAAGATTCCAGAAAACATAAGTCGCAACCGTATTCAACCCCATACCTTTCATCATCTGTAAACGATGACGCCAATATTGATGAGGGATACGGGCATAGTGCATTTCACCAGAAAGAACAGGTGTCACTTTTCCATTACGATAGAAATGTCCGTCTTTGATTTCAAACGCAGACTTTGACTGCGAGAATGCACATAATGGCATGATAGCCAATAGCAAAAGTAAATAAATAGATTTTGTTCGCATGGTAGCATTAATAGGTTTGTTGATGAAGCAAAGTAAAGAAATAAATCACTTTTTCACCAACTTTCCCGTCGTTTTCTTATAAAAAATAACTTGAATTAATACACCGCAACCAGATCAGCCATAAAAAAGAAAGTCCTCACAGAAATATTCTGCAAGGACTCTATGTTGTGGGCGTTGACGGATTCGAACCGCCGACCCTCTGCTTGTAAGGCAGATGCTCTGAACCAGCTGAGCTAAACGCCCGATGTATCTTTCTCAAAGAATATATAGCAAAATTGAATCTCTTTTCAATGTGGGCGTTGACGGATTCGAACCGCCGACCCTCTGCTTGTAAGGCAGATGCTCTGAACCAGCTGAGCTAAACGCCCATATATTCTTCTTCGAAAGTGTTCGGCTGTGGGCGTTGACGGATTCGAACCGCCGACCCTCTGCTTGTAAGGCAGATGCTCTGAACCAGCTGAGCTAAACGCCCGTACACTTTCCTTTTAAAAGCGATGCAAAGGTATCGCTTTTCTCGAAATCTACAAATTATTTACGATCTTTTTTTTCAAAAAGTTTCCAACATCATCAGTAAGTCTCTGTTTTTCAAACAATAGAATCCATTTTGTTTTACTTCGTTTGTTTTCTCAGTAACTATAGGATTCTTCTTCAAATTAGGTGGTAAATTCTTTATTTCTTTATTTTCAAGTTGATAATTGTCCTTTTTGCTTGCTTTAATAGGAAAAAACAGACACCGGCTGAATAAGATTGCTCAAGTCTCGGAAGTGAATTTACGCCGTCCGGACCGGTATCTTCATCCTTATACCTTTCTTCAATTAACATTGTTAACGCCTTTTGCAGGTTGTCAGGTTCTTATGCGTAAATAACAAGTCTTTTGCATTTAAAGAACTTGTTATTCACATCCAAAGAACAAGCTTTAACTCTGTGTTAAAACAAAGTTTTTGAGGATAGAAATCTTACTTTTTAAAGATATTGATTTTCAGATGGTTTATTCTAAAATTCGCTTTTTCATCTCACGGATGGACTCTTCGGAGGAAAGCCGGGATACTTGCTTTTTTATCAACTATAAACGAGGGCTTACACTTCCGAAAACTGAATTAGATTTCCATGAGTAAAAGAAAACTTACTACCAAATTTTGAAGAAGAACCTAACTTAGGTTATCCGTCCGATGCCTGCCGCCGAATAACACGTGCGGGATTGCCTACCGCCACACAATCATCCGGTATATCTTTTGTAACCACGCTACCGGCTCCAATCACGCAACGGTCACCTATCGTCACCCCAGGGCAAATGACCGCTCCGCCCCCAATCCAGCAATCTTCACCAATAGTAACCGGATAAGCATATTCCTTGGGATTACGGCGTTCCAGATAGTCCATCGGATGATGTGGAGTATAGATTTGCACACACGGACCTATCAGTGTATGACTTCCGATAGTGATGAATGCTCCGTCAAGGAAGGTACAATTGGCATTAACAAATACATGTTCGCCCAGACGGATGCCGTCACCATGGTCACAATGAAAAGGCGGGCAAATAACAGAGGTAGGCGGAAGGTCGGGCACCAGCTCCTCAAGTAACTCCCTGTAAGTATCGTCATACGTACTCAGTCCCCGCATCTGTGCCAATAACTTTTTAGCATGCTCAAACCGTACCTGCAACTCGGGTGCTGACATATCAGCCAGTTCGCCACTACGCATTTTTTCTATTTCAGTCATTTGGATTATTCTGTTTTCCCGTTCGTAAATACATATTTCTTTTCATCCGAAAGCTGTTCGTTGAACTCAAATCCTTCCCAAGCAAATGTTTTCAACTGGTCAACGGATTCTATCCGGTTTTTCAGGATGTAACGGGTCATCTCTCCCCTCGACATTTTAGTGTAGACCACTACTGTAGCCAGTTTCCCGTTTTTCCAGACGTGAAACTCAGGAGTCACCACACGGACCTCTCTCTCCACCCGTTTCCAATCAAAAAGTCCCCGCATCTCGTCACTCGCCAGATTACAAAGTATCCCACCGGCTTTTTTAATATCTTCTATAAACAAGTCGGTAAGAACCGGCTTCCAATACTCAAACATGGTTCGGGTACCGGGTTCGGGCAATCGGACATCTCCTTCGAGCCTGTAAGGTCGAATCACGTCGAGAGGACGCAGCAGCCCATAGCAAAACGAAGTCAACCTCAAATGGTCCTGAGCATATCGGAAATCTTCATCCGAAAAATCTTTGGGAGAAAGTCTTTTAAAAACAATCCCGGTATAAGCCAACAGCGCAGGCAGCTCCCGAGTCGCTTCGGAATGAAAGTCCTGATAGCGCTTATAATTCTCAACAGCAATCTTAGCATTTACCCGCAACAGGCGCTCCAACTCTCCGACAGAGAATTGAGACATTTGCAAAGCGACCTCCGCTGCCTCCTTCCGGAAGCGGGGAAATGTGGTGAGAGGCGTTTTCACTTTCGAAACGTCACTCATGGTTTTGGCGCAAGATAAAAGTATCAGCATAGGCTTCTTTCCTTATTTCAATGTTTCAAAGGAACAAAATTAATAGAAAAACGGGAGTATGCACTTTTTTTCTTACTTTTGTACTGTCACTAAAACCTGAAAAACTAACATTTTACCTAAAATGAAGATTAAACGACTCTACTTACTGGGAGCCTGGCTCCTTTTGGGCGTCAGTGCTTCGGCCCAGAACACAAGTATTCAACCACAACCACAACCACAACAGATTCTTTCGGAAACGCAGGCTCTGAGTCTGCCGGATACCTATCTGATTGTCGGAGAAACAGAAGCAAACCCGCATGCCGTCAGTGCACTGAAAGCTTTACTTGCCGGAAAAAAGACAGATAAGGACGGAATTCGCATCTATATCGGTGAAAAAGGGGATAAAGCTATCCGTAAATTCGCCCGGCAAATTCCCAATCAGAAAGAAGGATATTATTTAGCTGTCAACGACAAAGAAATCGTATTGGCCGGACAAGACGAACGGGGAACCTTCTATGCTTTGCAAACCCTATCACAACTGCTGAACAATAACCAATTGCCTGTAGTTGAAATCAAGGACTATCCTTCCATCCGCTTCCGCGGTGTAGTCGAAGGATTCTATGGAACTCCATGGAGCCACGAAGCCCGTCTCCGTCAGTTGAAATTCTACGGAGAAAATAAGATGAATACCTATATCTATGGTCCTAAAGACGACCCGTATCACAGTTCCCCCAACTGGCGTTTGCCTTATCCGGAAAAAGAGGCGCTTCAGTTACAGGAGTTGGTAAAAGTGGCCAATGAAAACGAAGTGGACTTTGTATGGGCCATTCACCCGGGACAAGATATCAAATGGAATCAGGAAGACCGTGATCTGCTGCTGGCTAAATTCGAGAAGATGTATGATCTGGGAGTACGTTCGTTCGCAGTATTCTTCGATGATATTTCGGGGGAAGGAACCAACCCGAACAAACAGGCTGAACTACTGAACTACATTGACGAGAAATTTGTAAAGGCCAAACCGGACGTTACCCCGCTGGTCATGTGCCCTACCGAATATAACAAAAGCTGGTCGAACCCGAAAGGTAATTACCTGACTACTTTGGGTGAGAAACTGAACCCTTCTATCCAGATTATGTGGACGGGCGACCGTGTGATTTCCGACATAACCAAAGATGGTATTGCCTGGATCAACAAGCGCATCAAGCGCCCGGCGTATATCTGGTGGAATTTTCCGGTATCCGATTACGTACGCGACCATTTGCTGCTCGGACCGGTTTACGGCAACGACACCCAGATTGCCGATCAGATGTCAGGCTTCGTCACCAACCCGATGGAACATGCCGAAGCATCTAAAATAGCAATTTACAGTGTAGCCAGTTATGCATGGAATCCGGAAAAATATGACAGTGAACAGACATGGAAAGATGCCATACGCACCATTTTGCCGAGTGCTGCGGAGGAACTGGAATTCTTCGCCGCACACAACTCTGACCTGGGTCCGAACGGACATAAATACCGCCGGGACGAATCGGTTGAATTACAGCCTGTAGCTAAGCTTTTTCTCGACAGCTATCTGAAAAACGGCTCGTATACCGAAGCAGACTTCAACTCCTTGAAAGCAACCTTCGGCAAGATGACAGAGTCCGGTGATATTCTGATGACCAACACCGAAAACCAACCTTTGATTGCAGAAATGATGCCTTGGCTCCGTCAATTCAAATTATTGGGTGAAACCGGACAAGAAGTATTGTCTATGGTCAAAGCTTACAAAGAAGGCGACAACTCACTTTTTATCCGGAAGTACCGCCATGTGAAAGCACTGCAACAACAGATGTTCCAAGTGGACCAGACTTATAACCAAAACCCTTACCAGCCGGGTGTAAAAACAGCAACTAAAGTGATCAAACCACTGATCGACCAAACGTTCACTACGGTGACCGAACGCTATAACAAGCAAAACGGTACACAGCTGGATGCCGCAACGGACTATATGCCTCACAAACTGACGAGTGACGTAGAGCAACTACGCAATCAGCCGTTACAGATCAAAACAAACCGTATATTGGTATCGCCTGCCAACGAAGTAATCAAATGGGGAGCGGGACGTACGTTGACCATCGAACTGGATCAAGCCTATCCGGGACAGAGCCTGGATATAGATTTCGGCAAACCGGATGTAGCCGCCTGGGGACGACTTGAAGTTTCAGCCGATGGCAAAGAATGGCAAAAAGCTGACTTCAAACAGGAAAAGAACCGGATCACGCTTAACCTGAAACAAGCTCCGGTGAAAGCTGTCCGTTTCAGCAATACCGGCAATACGGAACAAGAAGTTTATCTTCGCCGTTTTATCATTACTCTGGACAAATAAAAACTTATTCAATCTGTGTAAAAAGCCCCTTCCGGTATTTTCGCTAAAATACGGAAGGGGCGCACACAAACAAAACAAACAATAATTCATCAACAGCCTTCACAGGCTATACCGATGAATATCACTAAAGATAGCATACAAAGAGTATGCTCGTGAAAAAGCTGCCTTTTCAAGGCTACAGAGGATAAGATTAATCATTCAGCATGTTCATTTACCTTCGTACAAGAGCTTTCTCTTTCCTGTAATACACGAAATTTCATTTGCTGCTGTTCCCGCCAGTAGTAAAAACCTCCACACGAAATTTTGCATAAAACAACATATTCAGTTTTACGCTTCCGCATCAGACGCAATAGAGGTGTACATAAAAACTTATCCGGTTCGGAAACACGCACCCTGATTGTTTTTCGTCCGGAAGTAGTTCCGTCCGGACAGGGCAACCAGTCTATATCAAGTATGCCCAGAAGAGAATAACAATAAAAGGCAGAATGTTCATAGGCATACCATGCTCCTTCTTCCTGATACAGGAAAATACAATCAACATTCTGTGCTTCTATTTGCAATATCTCTTCCAGGGTCATACTACCGCAACGTTCTATTGAATAACTACTATCTTACGGGCTACAGTTTCCCCGCCGGAGGAGGAAGTCATCAGTACAGTCCCTCTCCTGTTCGCTCCGAAAGCTACGTGCAAATAAGCATGCGAACTATATTTGCTACTGAGTTCCGACACCATACCGTCTCCCGGAAATGCTCCGGGAGACGCGGCGGATGGGTGCAGAAAGAGCCAGCCGGCAGACGTCGGATTCAATACCCGGACCGTCCAGTTACGGTCGGTTGAACCAACCAAATCGAAAACAAACGAATCGGTATCTTTCTGGTCCGATATAATGGGATTCCAACTGACACGAACCGGCTGAGACAGATTATCACACGTCATAGTCAAGGTTGTAGATACGGCACTATTGGCCGGTGAGGTAAAATCCCCTGTTATTTTATACTTATTACTTCCTAAAGCCTGTGCAGACAGATTGGTCAGCCAATTACAATCGGCAGGTAGGGTCAGAACCGGCTGAACACCACGGCTGGAATATACGATACAAATATCTACACCCGTCGCCGATGTAGTCACACCTGTTTTTCCATATAGGCTGAATACATTATTAGACGATGCCATACGGTATTCACCGTCGGCCACAATACAGGGCAAATCCGTGTCTTCATCCGTCAACTCCACTTTTAGAGCATTCGAAGGTGCAGAAGCCGCAGCAATATCCGGATTTTCATATCCCGGACCATTGACGCCCACCACCGTAACAATATAACGGTGGTTACGTACAATGTTCAGGGGAGCCCCGTTATTACCGTTCATCACTACCTTATAGTAGCCCTTTTTCCCCTTATACCGGGCTGCAATCACTACTCCCATATAGTCGGAAGCCGAACAATTGCGCTCATAAATGTATAAAGATGGTTCCGCACCATTAACCCAGCCCTTACGATAATCCAGATAGGTTCCACCGGTAACCGGATTTGCGGTAACGGGAGTGTTAACTTCTCCTGTGCAATCGGTCGGAGCCAGGAAGCCATGACAGGCTCCCTGATGGACGGTAATTCCTTCGATGACAAAATCATCCAGTCCGGTATTTACACCCCCACTACCCTTCTTCACTTGTATACAGGCAGTGGAACGCAACAGTTTCACACCCTCTGCTTTCGTCACGATATTGATTCCGTTGAGGGCAAAACGTCCCCACATGACCAAAGGCATCACATGGTTTAACAATGTGCTCTCTCCTTCATCCACATGTTCGAGCGAGGCTGTCTGCAAAGAAGAGATAGCCGCATTTTCCGCCATACCCAGAGTTATATCACCAAAGTTCAAACGATCCGAAGAGCCATCAGCACTCCGCCCGTTTGCAACCAGATGAATGATACGCCGTTCCGAAGTAGCATCCAAACGGACTGTGAAATTAATCCCCGTTCCGGTAACAACCAACCTGTCATTCTCTACTTTGACACGCTCCATAAACTTTGCGTCTTTGTCGAATATCAGCAAGTCTACGTTCTTAATATCGGTATCCGTATACAGGCCACCGGCACGAGTAAGCGCATTCACTGACTCCGGCTGCGGCAAGGTTACCGAAACAGCAACATCTATCTTCCCATAAGCGGGTTTCTGTTCCTCTTCCTCATGACTACACGAGACAAACAGAAGGGCAACCAGTATACCTATTATATATTGTATTTTCATACTATAGCGCATTTTCATTGTTTACACTAAAATCTATTTCCTCTCCCCCTGATAATTATCGGAATAGGTATTCACGATTACGGGAGTCCAGAAGGGCTTTTCTTCCGGTCGGAACGGCACCTTTACCGAATGAGATGAGCGAGTATTGGCAGGGGCAGCAGCAAGTACTGTTACAGATGCCGAATGTTTAATACGGTCATATACAATTGTTGCAACTTTTGTATAACCTCCTTGATCATACGTTCCATTACCTCCGGTAGTAGTAATAAGTACCCGATAAGTATCATTATACAACCTTTCACCACCTTCATTATAATAATTATATTTATTATAATCCCCGGTTTCAGCAGTTCCTTTAGACATTGTTCCTCCTTTATAGGCAGTCATTTCAAAAGTCATAGGAGCAGGTGCTATCCCTGAACTATACCATGTTGCATAAACATCCAATTTTATTTTTCGGGGAGAGTTTACATCGCCTTCCAATACAGGGGCATTAAAAAATGCAGTTTCTCCCTGTCCTTGACGTGCATCACCACCCCACTGTAGCAGCAGTTTGCCATTATAATTAACAGTCTGATTCTTGCTCCATCCAACAGGCTTTTTATCATAAGAAGAATTATTACTTCCATCACCAGATACATTATTACCTTGGAATTCAACCGCAATATCCACATCAGACCTATCCCACATAAATTTAACAACAAAATAGTCGAAAGGAGGAATTGTCACTATAATATCCTGGTGTACTTTAACCGTAACCTGATAATCCGGGCAATCGGCATGATGGAAAGTTAATGATCCGTCACGAGCCTCATCGGAAGGTTCACGGTCGGTTGTCATAGTCAGCACTTGCGTTAACGGATTCCATCTCAAATCACTATGAATCCAGGACTCCCATGAATCGAAAATAATATTTCTACTACCACCCAACACAGTCACATCTTGTGAATTAGTGACTGCAGTCTGCGCTGAACCTGTTGGAGCAAGTGCATTTATTACCCCATCATCCACATGGATATAGCAGTTCATTAACGAAATCGTATCCGTATCAAGCGTTGTTTTATTCTTCACAACAATCTGACCATCTCCATAACAAGTATCAAAATCATCCGGCTTAATCGTCGAAGTACGTGTAAAGTTGACTGTGGTATTTCCTTTCACCCCACTCTGTATGTCTGAAGTCGCTTTGGGACTACTACCTAAGAATATCCAGTCACCTCCAATACTCTTAACCTCCACCGAGCGATTTTCATGTGCTTTAGGACAAAATATAAGTTTATGTTCACTAACTTTGATAGTACCTCTATCCGGTCTTTGTGTAACCGGTATTTTCTTGGTCACATTATTTGCTTTAATGGTAATATACGAAGTACGAGGATGATTATCCACATAGCTATCCAGGTCAGCAGTAATTTCCACCGCATTCCCATCCAACTTTTTCACCGAAGTAATCCACGTGGCCTCAGGTGCCTTCTCCACTGTATATTCCCGGGCATTGGTATTTACATGTATCGTGTCTTTGAATGCCATCCCCACCGAAGCTTTATCCGTATAGAGTTGGGTCTGTGACAAATCGGCTTCCAACTGTGTATCTTGCCAGTTTAATATCTCAGTAGAGACATCAAGCTTTCCACCAAGGAAAATGCGTACCAACAAAATTCCGTTTACTCGTGGAACCCGAGGAATTACCACATCTGTCTTCTCGAAACGTGTACCTCCTTCACTGGCCAGATCGACACTCAGTTTAAGATGGCTGGTAGTCGTGTCGGTCGGAAGCGCATTCAGATAATCAGTTCCTTTATGGGCCGGCACAATAAACCGAAGCGTATCACTATACTGATGACCCGCCATTGCAGTATTATTATGTATAGTAAAGGTACCGGTCATAGGTTCCGCACTCACAGTAGGGTTGTTTTTATTGGGGTATAACCCTCCTTCCCAATTAAGAGTCGTAGGCACATTACTCAATTTCATCGTGTGGGTGCCATTGATATCCAGTCCTCCGGCATCAGCTATCACGACTTTGACCAATGCAACGTTCCGTGAAAGTAATGCTGTTTCGGAAGCGACATTATCCTGACCGGCAATAACCTGCTGTCCGGTAATATAAGCCGTACGCAACTCAGGCATAGACGGCAAATTTCCACCGGAGGAACGGGTTTCCCACATTTTCAGTGATGAACGCCCCTGTCCACGGACAGGCTGAACCAATTCACTGTTTATATCCCTGTCGGCACTGACCAACGTAATATCCCACGTACCTGCCGCAACCGGCATGGTAAGGCGGTCTGCAGCGTAAGTCACATCCGGCACTTTCTGCCTGAACTGTCCGGCAGCAGCCCCATCTCCATCAAACAGATAGACTTGCGTATTATTGATAATATCAGCAGAAGCTCTCGTCATCCTGAAAACCAATGAAGGATTACCATTGGTTCCCCCTGGCGATTCCCTGTCATCCGTACAAGCAAACGCCAGAAAAAGCAGCAAGCCCATCAACCCTGTATATATTCTTTTTCCTGTCATAGTTCTTTTTTCATCCATTTTCTTCTGAGCAGACAAGAAGACCTTGCATTTGAAATGCAAGGCACTCTTATCCCTAAGAATCATTTTATTTCCGGATCGTAAACTCTGCCATACGTTCTGCGTCAGACACACTGATCGGCTGTGCACCTGTAGGCTGGTTTACAGATTTGATTTTCAGTTTCACCTGTTTTTCCAAAGCATCCGTACTGAACAATACCACTCCATTCACATTGGCCGAACTATGGTTGCCGTCTCCACTGATGCGTAGGTCATGCAGATTGGTAAAGACAAAGTCTTTTCCTTCTTTTGCCGTAGCATCGGGCAATGTCACACAGTTAACAATAATATCACTACCTGTGGCATTAGTCAGTAAGGCTCCGTCTGAAGCACGCAACAGCGAAACGGTGAAGAAGCCTGACACCACATTATTATTTACTCTGTGGTCGCCAAGTGAAGTTATGGCCAGGCGTGCCGGCTGATCAACAACAATTCCGCTGCAACTCAGCAATTCACCATCAAAAGCGACATTGGAACCACTCAGGCTATGTACTTTATTGAAATTCACCACCACGGTTTTAGGAAGTTCATAGCGGGTATCCTCCAATGTTCTGACATTAAAAGATGACTTTTGCGAACCATTGGCAAATATCACTCTCGGCGTCAATCCCATATCGAAATCAAGCGCATCGGCTGTGCCTTCTCCATAAATGCCATCCACTATAATATTGGCTCCCGTTGCATTAGTCA
Organism: Bacteroides hominis; assembly: GCF_033042785.2. Taxonomy (NCBI): domain Bacteria; kingdom Pseudomonadati; phylum Bacteroidota; class Bacteroidia; order Bacteroidales; family Bacteroidaceae; genus Bacteroides; species Bacteroides hominis. The sequence goes on from NZ_CP178829.1 coordinate 263,915, forward strand.
AAGGAGTTCCGTCGGTCTTAAATAATCCCAGTTCATATAAAATATCTTTGGATCCCTCTTCTCCGCGCTCCGTACGTACCAACTTTACAACCGCCTGCTGATCTTCGATAACCGCTTTTCCTACAGGCTTCACCAGATAACTCTGCTGAACATCTGACAATAACAATTCAAAGTCCTTCACACCTTCGATCAGATCATTCGCCTTTACCGGAACCTCAATATCCTGTTTCACCAGATAGCGGTCAGCCGTTCCGCGTGAGGGAGTGAAAGAGAGCTTTCCCTTCACCGGAGTAAAGTTATTGGCCGTTGTAGCCGATGCTTCGCGAGTGGCATAACCTACACTCACAGGAACAGGCGCTCCCTCTTTCGTGGTGGCATATCCGGTCAGTGTCACAGTAAACACAGCGGTGGCTGTTCCGTTTACCGGCTTGGTTATTTTCACGTCCGAGACATAGAGTCCATGTCCGAGCTTGACAAGACGGCTACCACTACCCAGAAAAAGCAACTCCCCGGATGATGCAGTCAAGGCCTGACGGTAAATGGTAGGTTTATTATCCGTCACATAACGGTCAAACTCTTTCTCACCCGTAGCAGAATACATACAAACCCGGCCCTCATCCGAAGACAGCAGCAACACTTCACCGTTGTTAGTCACCTTAATCTTATCAAAGTTACCATCAATCGTTCGGTCAAACTCAGCTTTTCCTGTCGGCAATATACGGACAAATGTTCCTCTGCGTGCGTTGACGTCATAAGTGGTTACCACTGATTCGCCGGTAGTCCGGTTCATACCCACACCTCTCACACTTCCGCTCGAAGTACCTGAGTACAAAGCTGTTCCGTCATTTCGCAATAAAGCGTAATATCCTTTATTACCACTGCCTCCTACTAATATATTACCATTGCGGGCCACCCGTAGATGGTTGAGCGTTGCCAATCCCTGGTTGGCAGGTATCAGTGTTTTAGCAAAAACAATATCACCTTCCGGACGAATCTTATAAATAATACCTCCATCTGTCGATGAATTACCGGTAACAATCACCGAACCGTCATTGATATTGGCGTTCAGGCCTGTCACTATAAATCGTTTAGCCGGAATGGCAGTCACATAATAAGGTTTCCCTTTATCATCTAACCGGACCACCACCGTCTGTTCTTTTTCTCTGTCTCCGGAGAAAGCCGCACAGATATATTCAGTCGTGTTGCCCAACACCTCAAACTGGTCACAATAGCCACTTCCGGTGTTCTTATACTGATAAATCACTCTACCCGATTTATCTACTTTCAAGAGAATACCTTGCCGACCGCTTCCTCCTTTCGGCTCCATACCGGAAAGTATCAATGATCCGCTTCGTAGCAAGGCACCTTTCAGAAGCTCGCTTCCTTGTCCTCCCGCATAAATATTGGTAACAATATGACCACTACGGTCTAATATGACCGCCCGTCCGCTCAGCGTCACATTATCCTTTCTGCCTTTTGTATTCATCACAGCAGATTGTCCGACAAGCAGGATACGATTGTCCTCCAACTCTGTCAGCTCATTAACAGCAGTAAACCCGGCCAACGGTAACGAAAAGAGTACTTCACCTTCTCTTCCTATCCAGGTCAGATTGTACTTCTGTCCCTCTTTGCCTACCATAGCCACTTCGTCACCGGCCAACGGGCATACCAGTTGTATCTGGTTCTTATCGCCATATTTCTTATCGAAAACCACCGGCATATATTGGGCTCTCACCTGCAGACAGGCTATGACGCTCAGCAGGAACAGTATCCACACTCTATGAATTCTTGTCTTCTTCATATATCGTTTACTTTTTTATATTTCTACCTCTTATTATATATTTCGACACGCCTTGCCCGACGGTTCACTTGTATCCAGTCGATACCTCCCTCCGGCCAGCGATGATACTCAATTTCCTCTTTCACCTCTTCCGGAGAAAGTTTTATCCTACCATGGGCCTGTATACCGAAACGTACATTTAAACCATGATTGCGCAGGAACTCTGCAACACTCTCTGCCCTTCGTTCTGACAATGAATAGTTATAACTGTCACTTCCTATCTCATCGGCAAAACCATCGAACCTCAGTTCCGAAAACTGGTAGGTACCCATTTCATTGATAAACTGCTCAAGCCTCCGTACAGATTCATCGGTCAGTTCATCCGAGTCGAAATCAAAATAAAGAGTCATCAGCAAACCTTCAGGTGCATATTGCTTCAATGTAACAGACTCCGGAAAAACTGTTTCCGTAGCTCCGTTCAACAACAAAGCGCCACCCAAAATCGCATTCTCCTCACTCATCCCGTAAAAGGGCATCCCCTGCTGAGTACCTAAATCTTCTACCGTACGGAGGTAATAAATATCATCTCTTGAAGCCATCTCACGATCGGATACGAAATAAGCAGTTCGCAAATCAAGCGGACACATATAATAATCGTTGAAGACGGAATTTACCGGATAGGGAAAATGACTGATACTGCCCGGCACTACCCCATCCTTATCATAATAAGCACTGAACAGGTCATAACCACCGAATCCCGGCAGCCCGTTAGACGAAAAGATGAGACGTCCTTTATAGATTACAGGAAAGATCTCATCACCTTCCGTGTTGACATCCGGTCCCAGATTTACAGGGGTTCCCCATGTCCGGGCCTCGTCATCCCAATGAACAACATACAAGTCGAACCCTCCGTATCCTCCCGGCATGTCAGAAGTGAACAATAATGATTTACCTTCATTGAATAAGTAAGGATGGGCATACGAAGACATCTCCTCCTGTGGAAAAGCCGGAACATACTTCGTAAACCGTTTCTTTTTATTCTTTAGCACAGAATAGAACAACTTTGTACGGAAAGGGCGTAGTTTCCGGTCTGCCATCTCCACTGTTGTCTTCTCTTTATGGTACTCAATGACTGTAGCTACCATTGACTTCATATCCGGCGAAAAGGTCACCGGACCATTCTGCAAGTCAGCAGGTATCTTCCGAAAATATCCATAATATCTCGGAGGTTTCTGAGCCTCGGCACCGGGTTCACCGGTTTCGTCAAGTGCATAATAGTGAGTACGATGAAAGAACAACTTTCCCGGATCATTGAATTTACTGTAGCTAATGGCATAAAACGGCTGCTCACCATAATTTCCAACCCAAAATTCAGCATTCGGTGTATTCAGTGATAAACGTTTTGCCGAAAATCCGGGGTCTTCCTGAACCGAATGGCGCATGGCAAGTGCCTCTAACGTATTCTGATAACGCTGATAGCGACTATATATATCCTTATAGGCATTATCCAGGCAGATAGCTTCTGCTTTGCGGGCCTGTCCCTGAAAGCGCAAGGCATCTATATAGTCACAGACATCATCTACCCCGAGCAGATCCGGACGCAACCCCATTGCTTTATCATAATGTTCTGAGGCGCGACCGTATTCCCTCACCATGAAATACAAACGTGCTGTTTTGAGATGAAGGGCAGCCTGACTGTCCTCATCTTTTTCACGCCTGATAGCCGTTTCGTACTGGGCCATCGCTTTATCAAATTTCTGCCTGATAAAATTACGGTCTGCCCGCCGTTCTATCCGCCCTATCTTCCGCTCCTGCGCAACGGAAGGCATAGTTCCTCCCATTAAAAAAAGGAATGCGGCAGCCGACAGGAGAATCTGTATCTTCTTCTTTCTCATTTCAGCAACTTTTTATCAGTAACATTAGCGGAATATATTATAAGTAAGATTTACACCAAACTTAGTCGGACCAATCCATCTCTTGGTTTTCTTACGTTCCAAAGGGAAATTTACATACTCTCCGCCCAAATAATATTTATTATATTGGAGGTGCGCATATCCCAGCCCAATATTCAGATCCAGCCCCCAACGAGAGTTGAAAGCAAATTTATATCCGGTTGAGATACCACCTGACACTCCCCAGCCTTTACGACGATAACTCTGTAACGGATCATTATGCTTCAACAAACCAATATTAAAGTTACCGTACATGGCATAAGGACCTATGTAAAATCCATCCCACGAATCATTAGTATAGAAGTTACGCGGATTCACATAATAGCGCAATTCAACACTGCTCTGGAGTGCCCGAAACACTTCTTCATGTTTCTTGAATAAATACGGCATCCATAGCACTTCACCGTTCACCGTGAGTTGTCTCGTCAATGTATACTCAAAGCCAACGTTAGGCGAACCGGTCAGCCAAAAAGGAATATTCACTTTGACACTTTGTGCCTGTACTCCGCTGATTAAGCAAAATAAAACGGCGACACTCAAAATATGTCGTATAACTGATTTCATTCTAATTCTCTTTTATATGTATATATGTATCATTCCATGTCCGTATCTCCACTCTCGATATCTTCGTTCCATCCTACAACCGATATCTTAATAACGGTATAAGATTCGATTTCAATAATTATACGTTTACCATGCAATAACCGTAACGGCAATCCTGTCTCCCTTTCCGTAACTTCCACGGGCAAATGGTTGACAACTGCTCCATTTTCATCGAGAAATGTATAATTCAACCTCATCGGTTCATTCTCCACAGAAGGAATAAAACGATGATCTACCTCTAATACATCGGCTTTCTCCTGTACGGGTAATGTTCCGAAATGAAACATTTTATCCTCGGGAGTCAATCGGCCGGTCAGAGTATCATTTTTGAGGTATTGCATCACAGGTGCTCCTTCCGCAAGCAATTGTACCTTCTTTATATGCGATACATCACCGGGAAATTTCTTAAACCGAACCGTTATACGTCCGGTATAGCGTTCCAATGCTGTGGTATCGGTCTGTAAAATGCCCGGATGTACAATTGCGGGTACGAACTTCTGGAATAATATATCCGAAGGCTGTACATATCTGTTCGGTCCGGTAGAACTGCTTTTCAGAATAAAAGCAGAAGCATCCAGATGTTGCCCGTCCACAAACGTAAGACTGTCCGTATTGGTATAACAGTATACTTTATATTCGCCGGGAGTTAACCTAAAACTAAACAAGCCCGCCTCCATGCGCGGATCTTTATCCCATGGAGAGGTTGCATAACGTGCGCCGACCAATGTTCCGGCATCGTTATAGACCAGCACTCGACAATCACTGACAGTCTTGTTCAGAACCTCGGGTACAAAAACCTGATAATTCGTTTCATCTTCAAAATAATCATATGTACACGACGCAAGCGAAAGTAAGACTGCTACACCAGTAAATAATACTATGAGAAGTCTGTTTTTTCTCATGTTCTATAGTTTATTTCATTATCCTCCCCCCGAGGCTCTCGGGAGCAGCAAGCGTTTCTGCCTATTCTCTGCTCCCGGACCATGATTCCAAGGGGAGTAAAAAGAAAGTTTTTACATTATAATATCTGAATTTACAATATTGCTATCCCAGGCTGTAGGAGCACTCACAGTGATTTCTAAACCACCAAATTCCGTAGGAGTTACAGGTACAGTCGCACTTCCACCGGTACGTAAAGTCAGGTTCACTTCACGAATCACATTCGGTACAAAATTCTCTTTAACCACTCCGGACCAATAAACGGTAGCATCACCGGAAAGTGCAGTACCATCTCCCAAAATATGTCCGGATTTGCCACGTCCTGATACCACTATAAAATACTGACGCTGCTTGTCGGCTGTACCGGTAGTTGCAGAGTTATTAGCACGTCCACCGTTATTAGGGAATACAACCACATCTCTCCACATAGTGAAGTTTCCACTCAGAATTTTACCTCCTGCATTATAACCGGATGTAGGATCAGCCGTTTTAAAGACCTCACCACCCGAAATAGACAATATATTAGTAGCAGTCGAGGTAGCACTTACCCTTCCGGCATTCCCTGCCATCACTTTCAAATGGTCCGGTAAACGATAAATCATAATAGAAGCATCCTGTGCAAAGTCAACACCATTCGCAGTATTCTCATTATTCGTATTTCCTTCTTTATCCTTTACGTTCAGACGGATACGCATCAAAGAAACTTCACGTTTCAAAGCAATTGGAGAAGGAGTTACAGGACCATCCGAAGAAACAGTCACCCCTTGAACAGCTCCCATAAAAATTTCGGCTGGCTCGGTATAAGCTACGTTAGCAGACAAGTCAGCCGCACAAAATGTAGGAAACATGCCCGGCTTATACTTCATCACCATGTTCTGCGCCTGCTTCTGACGTACATTCCACATGCCCCACTCTACAGGAATTGTACCTCCATCCAAATAGGTATTGATAGCATCCACTGAACTCTTCGCATTTGCTATGGCTACCATTGTATAAGTTCCTACAGGTACATCTGTATAAGTAAAGGTTGTATTTCCAGTTGTTGGAGTAACGACATCGGAAAACCGCACGATATTGCTTGCGTCATATAGCAAAATCTGTACCTGACGGATATTACTCCACGACGTTTCCGGCACTGCAGTAGATTGCGCAGCTCTCGTCTTACCTCCTTGTTCCATACTTGTTCCTTCAAAGTTCAACTTAACTATAAAGTTAGCCTTCGAGTTCCCACCAGGAACTTCTCCTGAAGGAAGTTCATTGTGCTCTGAACAAGCACTCATGGCCATTGCAGCGAGCAAAGACCATAAAAACACAGATTTCTTTTTCATAAATAATTCACTTTAGTTTCTACTTAATATTTGATTCAGACAGAATGTTGGTTTCTTATCTCAATCGATCTGCCCGTTACTTCGTAGGTAACGGGTCTACACAAATTCCAAGACAAAGAGGCGTCTTTCAAGGAGTTGTTTTTACTAAAATTAATCTTTACGGTCTCAAAAAAGACAATAAAATCCTTTCCCATCTTTCAACCTGAAAAATGGAAGAATCTTTTGTTGTCTTTTTCGAAGAACAACCCAATAAAAATGTTCAGTTATTTAATATCTATTGCAAAAATAATTGTTTTATTATGCGTATTTCAAAAAATATATTTAAATTTGCCGCCGATATCACCTTCCGTTACCTACGAAGTAACGGATAATATTTCAACTAATAATCAACTGATTATCCTCTAATGTTTTTATCTGTTCCTCTTTTCTTCTTCGATAAAATATATGTAATAAGAGAACGATTCATCCGGTTTACCTCATCATCCCTGTAAGGTTGAAAATAAGTCTCAGTCACTTTCACCGAAGAATGCCCCATAGCATTACAAATCAAACTTGAATTATAATTCTGCCGGAGTGCCGTAGTCGCCCAGGTATGACGTGCCACATAAGTACTTAGCCGTTCCCTGATTCCCAAGGTATTTGCCACCTGTGTCAGGCGATGGTTCAGAAGACGCAACATACGGGTATATTGCCCATATTCATTCTCACCGGGATTTTGGATAATAGGAAAAAGATAAGGTGAATCCGGAATCGCATACATATACCTCCGTATAATTTCCATTGCCTCTTTGCCCACCACCACAGTCAGTTTACGACTGGTTTTGCGCCGGTGATACGTAATTACATTTCCCTGTAAATCGCATCTGCGCAAAAAAGCAAGATCTACAAACGGCATCCCGCGAAGCAGAAACAAAAGAACAAACAAATCCCGGCTGAAAGCTAATTTTTCCGGCAATGGTTTCTGGTCCGTCATCAGTTTACATATCACCTCCGGCGAAACAGCCCTTTTTACGGGACAGTCAATTCCGGTATGCACTTTATTGAAAAGACGTGGCACATAAGTTGCCACTCCCCGCTCCAGCGCCTGATTATACACAGATCTCAGCATACGCATGTAAGTAGAAATAGTGTTCCATTTAAGTTGATCAGCCAGCAGTTTCTGTTCAAACAAAGCTAACCATTCGGGAGTCAGTTGGCTAAAGGTGATTTCACGTCCGTTCATAAATTTTTTCAGTCGATTTAAAGTGCTCTGATATACATGGGCAGTACCATTACGTTGCTCTTTTTTCAGTTCGACTATTCGCTTCTCCATAAATCGAGTCAAAAGTTCTTTTTTCATTTTAAGTCTGTTAAGATTACAAATTAGATTATTGCAAGCTTTTGCTTATCCATTTCATATATCAGACTGATATTTCAACAAATTGCAAAAAGCGTAGTGCCATAACAAACCAACTGCATAATTATCTCTTTTTTTTAGATAACTTTGCAGCCTTCGAAAAACTTTTAACCACAATTGGAATAGACAAAACCGGTTCTTCTCAAGAAGCCGTTTCAATCATTTCTCAGTATTCACAGTCTCAGGCTTCGCAACCTGACTTGTCACAAGTGTATTTTTCTCAGTAGTATTACAAGTACCGTTAAATCTGGCTTTCGATTCTATTTCAAGTTTACATGTATAAACATCGCCATTCATTGTACATCCCGATTTCATAACCAAATCTTCTGCCACCTGAATATCTCCCTGTAACATCCCGTGTAACACAGCACCGGTACACGTCACATTTCCTTTGATTCTTCCCTGAGGACCAATCACTACTTTCCCTTTACAGGAAACATTTCCTTCTATTATTCCATCTAAACGCAAATCCCCTTCTACCGTGATTGCTCCTTTCACCATTGTTCCCAATGCTATTGTAGTCAGTTTATCAATACCGACTTTCACAGTCTTTACAGAATAATCTTCATTCTTTTTCTTTCCAAACATATTAAAATCTGAATTATGTAAATTAAAAAAGGACGAACATTCTTCTGATACCAAATATTAAGTAGATTACAAATATAAGTTAATTATAAGACAGGCAGAAGAAAAAGACGAGAAAAAGACAACAGGTCACTATAAAAAGGGGAGAAACTGTTTCCAAGTTTCCCCCCTCTCCCTTATTATTTATCGCTACGGACAGTACTATTTATATTCCTGCCAGCTCTTTATCTGAATATCTTCAAGCTTCAAATCACAGAATGCTTCGATAAATGCACTCGCCAGACGCGCGTTGGTTATCAATGGGATATTATGATCGATCGCACCACGACGGATACGATAACCATTTGTCAGCTCACGTTTCGAATGATTCTTGGGAATATTCACAATCAAGTCGAACTTATGGTCGGCAATCATCTTCATCACATTGTTCTCGGCCCCCGGTTTTTCATCCGGCCAGTAAACCGGAGTAGTATCTACACCATGTGCATTCAGAAAAGCAGCAGTTCCGGCTGTTGCATAAATCTTATATCCCTGGTTGAACAACATGCGGCTTGCTTCCAGCAAATCGACTTTCGACTTCATTGCACCTGAAGAGAACATCACTCCCTTTTCAGGAATTTTAAAGCCGGTAGCAATCATTGCATTCAGCAGTGCTTCAGAAAAGTCGTCACCAATGCAGCCCACCTCACCGGTAGACGACATATCTACACCTAAAACCGGATCGGCTTTGTGCAAACGTGAGAAAGAGAATTGAGAAGCTTTCACTCCAATCCAGTCGATATCAAATGCCGACTTATCGGGACGGCTGTATGGAGCGTCGAGCATAATGCGGGTAGCAGTCTCGATAAAGTTACGTTTCAACACCTTAGAAACGAACGGGAAACTACGTGAAGCACGTAAGTTACATTCGATAACTTTAACTTCGTTGTTGCGAGCCAGGAATTGAATATTGAACGGTCCCGAAATATTAAGCTCTTTCGCAATCTGGCGGCTGATTTTCTTAATGCGGCGTGCTGTTGCAAAATAGATTTTCTGTGCCGGGAATACCAGCGTAGCATCACCCGAGTGCACTCCGGCAAACTCGATATGTTCTGAGATAGCATATTCTACCACTTCTCCATTCTGTGCCACTGCGTCGAATTCAATTTCCTTGGTATTTTCAAGGAACTGAGAAACAACTACCGGATACTCTTTCGATACCTCAGCAGCCATCTTCAAGAAGTTCTCCAACTCCTCGTCATCATAGCAAACATTCATCGCAGCTCCCGAAAGTACATAAGACGGACGAACCAGTACCGGATAGCCCACTTTCTCTACAAAACCTTTCACATCTTCCAGACTGGTCAGCTCCTGCCATGCCGGCTGGTCGATACCCAACTGATCAAGCATTGCAGAGAACTTATTACGGTTTTCTGCCCGGTCGATAGAAACAGGAGAAGTACCCAATACCGGAACAGACTGACGATACAGTTTCATGGCAAGGTTATTCGGAATCTGTCCACCTACGGATACAATCACACCGCGAGGTTGTTCCAGATCAATCACGTCGAGCACACGTTCGAACGAAAGTTCGTCGAAGTACAGACGATCACACATATCATAATCAGTAGACACCGTTTCAGGATTATAATTGATCATAATCGATTTATATCCCAGTTTGCGAGCAGTCTGCACAGCATTTACCGAACACCAGTCGAACTCAACCGAGCTACCAATGCGATAAGCACCCGATCCTAACACAACTACTGACTTTTCATTTTTATAATAGTTCACATCATAACCCTGAACCGCATAAGTCATATAAAGGTAGTTTGTCAGTTCCGGATGTTCGGAAGCAATGGTATTGATGCGTTTCACGGCCGGAAGGATACCCAGTTCTTTACGACGGGCACGTACCATCAGGTTCTCTTTCTCCATATTTCCTGCCGGATTCAACACAAAGCGCGCAATCTGGAAGTCAGAGAAGCCCAGCACTTTGGCCTCCCTCAATACGTCTGCAGGAATATCCTCTACCTTATCATAAGCAGACAACTTCGCTTTATAGTCAACGATATTTTTCAGTTTGCCCAAGAACCACGGGTCAATCTTTGTCAGTTCATGGATACGCTCTATCGTATAGCCATCTTCCATGGCCTGAGCCAGAGCGAAAACACGTAAATCCGTCGGGTGAGAAAGCTCCTTATCCAGATCCTCAAAATGCACATCGTCGTTACCGACAAACCCATGCATGCCTTGACCGATCATGCGAAGACCTTTCTGGATAATCTCTTCAAACGAACGGCCTATCGACATGATTTCACCAACCGATTTCATGCTTGAACCGATCTCACGAGATACACCGGCAAATTTAGTCAAGTCCCAACGAGGAATTTTACAAATATAGTAATCAAGTTGCGGAGCCACATATGCCGAGTTGGGAGTGCCCATCTCACCTATCTGATCGAGTGTGTAGCCTAATGCCACCTTAGCGGCCACAAATGCCAGCGGATAGCCGGTTGCCTTCGAAGCCAAAGCCGAAGAACGGCTCAAACGTGCATTCACCTCAATCACACGATAATCATCCGTATCCGAATTGAATGCATACTGAATGTTACATTCACCTACAATACCCAGATGGCGGATACATTTAGTTGAAAGTTCCTGCAACATTTTCAGTTCCTTGTCATCCAATGAGCAAGTCGGAGCTACCACGATCGATTCGCCGGTATGAATACCCAGCGGGTCAAAGTTTTCCATGCTTGCTACCGTAAAACAGTGGTCATTCGCATCACGGATCACCTCAAACTCAATTTCTTTCCATCCTTTCAACGACTCTTCCACCAGAATCTGTTTAGAGAAAGCAAATGAGCTCTCAGCCAATTTGAGGAATTCCTCTTCATTGGCACAAATACCACTTCCGAGTCCTCCCAGCGCGTAAGCCGAACGAACCATCACCGGATAACCAATGCGACGTGCAGCAGCAATAGCATCTTCCATGCTTTCTACAGCCTGGCTGACCGGAGTTTTCATATCAATCTCGTTGAGCTTCTTCACAAACAGGTCACGGTCTTCCGTATACATGATAGCCTCAACCGAAGTACCCAATACTTTCACACCATATTTATCCAGAATACCTTGTGTATAAAGCTCTGCACCGCAGTTCAAGGCAGTCTGTCCGCCGAATGCGAGAAGAATGCCGTCGGGACGTTCTTTCTTAATAATCTCCTCTACAAAATAAGTAGTCACGGGAAGGAAATACACCTTATCAGCAATTCCCTCGGAAGTCTGAATGGTTGCGATGTTCGGGTTGACCAATACCGAATTGATGCCTTCTTCTTTCAAGGCCTTCAGTGCCTGTGAACCGGAATAATCAAACTCTCCGGCTTGTCCGATTTTGAGTGCGCCTGAACCCAAAACAAGGACTTTTTTCATTTCCTTTTCCATTTCTTTTATTGTCATTATAAGTTGTTATTTCTACGTATCCGCACAAAAAAAATGCGTTACCCTCAATAAAGGACTAACGCATTACCAAAGAACTAAATATCGTTTTTGGAGAAAAGAGAAGAAGTAGGCTGATTCCGGGTGAAATACACTCGAACGGAGATAATACTTGCTTCTGATTTCCTGTTGATTCATTGCTATTTCAAAGTTTGTGCAAAGTAACGACTTATTTCTATAATTACAAAGGAATCTGGTAAGAATATTCGTTTTATTTGTTACTTCAGCTGATTCTGACTATCTTTGTCCTTCGATTAAAAATAAAAATAATGGGAAAAGAAAAAATCATATTGACAGGTGACCGTCCTACCGGAAAACTCCATATCGGACACTACGTAGGTTCACTGAAACGAAGAGTCGAACTACAGAATTCCGGCTTGTTTGACAAAACTTTCATCTTCATCGCCGATGCGCAGGCATTGACCGATAACATCGATAACCCTGAAAAAGTACGCCAAAACGTAATTGAAGTAGCCCTCGATTATATGGCCTGCGGACTCGATCCGGAAAAGTCGACAATCTTCATCCAGTCCCAGATTCCGGAACTGTGCGAATTGACATTCTATTATATGGATCTCGTCACCGTATCACGCCTGCAACGTAACCCTACCGTGAAGACGGAAATACAGATGCGCAACTTCGAAACCAGCATTCCTGTAGGTTTCTTTACTTATCCCATCAGCCAAGCTGCCGATATCACTGCCTTCCGTGCCACTACAGTACCGGTAGGTGAAGATCAGGAGCCCATGATCGAGCAGGCCAGAGAAATTGTCCGCCGTTTCAATTATATCTACGGAGAAACATTAGTCGAGCCGGAAATCCTTCTACCGGACAACGCAGCCTGCCTGCGCCTGCCGGGTACCGATGGAAAAGCCAAAATGAGTAAATCGTTAGGCAACTGCATTTACCTTTCCGAAGAAGCGGACGAGGTACAGAAGAAAGTAATGAGCATGTTCACCGACCCCGATCACTTACGGGTGCAAGACCCGGGCAAAATCGAAGGTAATACCGTATTTACATATTTGGATGCCTTCTGCCGTCCCGAACATTTCGAACGTTATCTGCCCGACTATCCGAGCCTCGATGAACTGAAAGCTCATTATCAACGCGGCGGCCTGGGAGATGTAAAGGTGAAACGCTTCCTCAACGCTATTATGCAAGAAGAACTGGAACCTATCCGTAATCGCCGGAAAGAATTTGAGAAAGACATTCCTGCCATCTACGAAATGTTGAGAAAAGGCTGTGAAGTGGCAAGAGCTGCCGCTGCCGATACGTTATCCGATGTTCGTAAGGCCATGAAGATAAACTATTTCGATGATGCCGAACTGATTAACGAACAAGTAAAGCGATTCAATAAATAAAAAAAGAAACGCCCTGTTACCAGTCCGGCAACAGGGCGCTTTCTTTTAAAGAAGGTTGAGTCTGAATTTATTTAGCAGACTCTACTAATACAACGCGGTTTAGGTAAATAGGTTTACCGAATTTATCCACACCACCTCCGGCATCAACTTTCAAGCGGCTGGAATCTACTCCGTATTTCTTAACCAATGCATTGACAACAGCCTGAGCACGTTTCTGGCTCAACTCCTTATTGAATGCAGGAGTACCGGTTGCCGAGTCAGCATATCCGTATACGGTATATTGTGTATTCGGGAATTCTTTCATCTTAGCAGCCAGATAAGACAAGTTCATCTCTTCACGCGGAGACAGTTCAGAAGAACCGATTGTGAAGAATACAGTACGCGGAGCAATATTAGCATCCGTTACAACTACTTGTTCGGCAACTTCTGCCACCGGCTGGTTCTGTGCATCAACCAACTGCTGTTGCAGTGACTGGTTGGCAGCAGCCATTTCATTCATCTGGCGACGCATATTGGCCAATTCTATTTCAGAGATAATCTGTGGCATCGGACGGGCAAATCCCCGGGCCGGGAAGCGGTAAGTCAGACCTGCAGTTAGGCTGGCAACGCCATCATACCCATGTTTTCCACCAATTTCTCCGTCAAACTTATCTTCAGCCAGCATACCACCGATTTCGATATTGATATCTACCGCACTCGATACGCGGAAACGGTTGATAATACCTGCGTTCATAGCAAATGCCTCACGATGAGGTTTAGAGTATGAATGAGTAAAACCGGCTCCCAAATAAGGGATAATTTCATATACACGGTGAGAGTTGTATCCGCCAAACAGAGCATTCAAATTGAACATCACGTCACCATGAAGATTCATATAGTTGAATTTCTGTTTATAATACCCATTGGCCAGTTTACCACTCTTCACAAAATCGGCTGTTTCCGAATGGGCAAAGCCGCGCCCCTGCAAGCCACTGTACTGCAATCGCAATCCCAACCCGGGAGTAAACCATTTACCGACAGCCACATTCAATGTCGGACTGATACGGTCTCTGAACTTTCCGGCATGGTCGTTGTCACCAAACATGGCTTCGGCACCGCCACCGATAGAAAAGAACCAGTTATCCCAGAAGGAGTTAGTGATCACTTGATATTTGTCTTGTACCTGGATAACTTCGTATCCCGTAATCGTAGTTTGTTGCGCTGAAGCAACAGATGTAACGCCGGCTAAAGCCAGCAGCATTAGAATCTTTTTCATATACCTTAATAGTTAAAGTGGTTATTACAAATCTTCCTATTTATTATTGAAACTATTTAAATAACACCAACGAAACTAAAAGGTTTTGGATAAATGAAAATTTCCGAAGCATTTTCTACAAAGATCCGGAGATACACCTTATTATATATAGCTCCAAAGCTACTTTGACCTATTTTTGTTCCATGAAAATTTTTCGTAGCGGCATAATCAATCTTTCCAGCAGGCGAAGATCGTCCGTGATAATTTCCGCACTTCCCTTCATCTCACGAGTCAACGGCAGCATCTTTCCATAGTTGGTTGTCAACCCATCCGGCAAAGCAATATCGACCACATACATGCCTTCCGCCGTCGGCAGAGGCGAAACACTTCTCACCTCCCCCCTTACATAACCAAACTCCTGGTCCGGATAATTATTCAGACGCAAATTCACACGCTGTCCGGCCTTTACTTTACCCGATCCCTGTAAAGGCAGCAATGCCGTCCCTACAGGTAAGGATTCCTCTTTCGGGGCAACCACAAAAACGGTAGCCCCCGACTCCACATACTGATTCACGCTCCACACATTCAGAAAAGTAACTTTTCCTCCGACCGGACTTCGAAGCAGGTAATGTTGTTCCCACGCCGCAAGCTGACCCAACAACTGATCCGTAGCATTTCTCAGATTCACCTCCTGCGTCTGCTGCTCTTCAAACGCCTGTTTTTCCAGATCAAGCAATGCCTCTTCCGATTGCTCTATCTGCATATCTACCTGAGTTAACTGCATACGGGCCGATTCCTTTGACTGAAGGCTTTGCAAGTAGCGACTGCCGGACTGTTCAAACTCCGTAATAATCATCGCCTTACGATGATAAAGAATCGAATCTCTTGCATATGAGGCATGAGCTAAAGCATATTCTTTCTCTATCAGAAAATATTGCCTCCGAACCTGATCATAATATTTCTTCTGTGTAGCCAGCAATTCTTTCTGTGACTGCAACTTCTTTGCATAATATCCCAACTCTTTCATACGAACCACCTCGGAGAGGGTACTCACAAATCCTGCATAAGCCGACTGTATCTCACCCAGCCGCCAGCGGTCGGTCTCCGAAAGCAGAAAAAGGCTTTTCCCCGATTCCGGTGTATATCCTTCCTGCTTCCACTTCTGCATCTTCCCCTTCAAAGAAAACACATCCACCGCACGAGCCGTATTCTCTATTACACCCAAATTCATATCCGGCTTCACCTCCTGGCCGTTCTGTACATACAGGTCCGCCAATCTACCGGCCGAACGTGCCATTACATAAGATGGAGGCTCCTGTGTACTCACCGTCACCTCCGCAGTTATCACATCCGGATATTTAAACCAATAGCTGCCTGCCACCAACACCACTACGATGATAAACAATACCGTAATGCCACTACGCAGAATCCACGCCGGAACACGGTTCATCACCTCCTGTACCTCTTCACTGCGAAGCTCGATTTCTTTATGTGTGTGCTCCTTTTCCATACCTAACTTCCTAACTCCAGCTGATTCTTCACCAACTGATAATACAATCCTTTCTTCTCCGTCAGTTCCCGGTGAGTGCCCTCTTCAGCCACAGCACCTTTATCCAGCACCACGATCTTATCCGCATCACGAACCGTACTCAAACGATGTGCTACCACCACAACCGTCTTACCCCGATAGAATGTATGGAGGTGTTCCATAATCTCACGCTCGTTATTGGCATCCAGTGCATTCGTCGCCTCATCGAAAAACAGGAACTCCGGATTCTTATAAACCGCACGGGCTATCAGCAGGCGCTGTCGCTGTCCCTGACTGATGCCGTTCCCCTCCATTCCGATCTTCGTATTATAGCCCAAAGGAAGAGAATCGATAAAATCACGGATATTGGCAACCGTCACAGCATGGCGCAAACGTTCCACATCCACCTGCTCCTCACCAACAGCAATGTTGTTCGCAATCGTATCAGAGAAAATAAAGCCATCCTGCATCACCGAACCACTCTTCGCACGCCAGAGATGCGGATTCACCACATCCAGAGGAGTCTCACCTATTTTGATATCCCCCTTATTCGGAGTATAAAAACCGAGCATCAACTTAATCAGTGTAGTCTTACCACTACCACTCGCCCCCACGATCGCTGTCACTTTATGTTCGGGTATATCCAGATTCACATCCTTCAGCACATAGTCACGGTCCGCCCCGTCATAGCTAAACGACAGATTTTCAATACGAATATCACGCCGATCCGGAAGAACCGTCAGTTTTGAAGTGATATCCTGTTCTTCATCTTTCTGACCGTGAATCTCGTTCAAGCGTTCCAGACTGATCTTTGCATCCTGAAGTTGTTGGGCAAAGCCGATAAAAGAGCCGATAGGGCCACTTAGCTGACCGATGATATACGTCAAAGACATCATCATACCCAGAGTCATATCCCCTTCCACAACCGATTTGGCAGCAATAAAGGAAATTACGATATTCGTTGTCTGATTAAAAAACACAGAGCCCACTTGCTGAACCTGCCCCAATGCCAGTCCCTTCACGCTGATCTTGAAAAGTTTCACCTGAATGCGCTCCCACTGCCAGCGCTTTTGCTTCTCGCAGTTGTTCAGCTTGATTTCCTGCATGGCAGTCACCAGCTGAATCAAACTGCTCTGTTCGCCCGCCGCCTGGGCAAAACGGCGGATATCCAGTTCACGCCGGTACTTCATGAACACAAGAATCCAGCAGATATAGAGTGAATTGCCTACCAGAAAGATGGCAAGAATACCCAGATTATAATAAGCCAGCACAAAAGCAAAAATAAAGAAGTTTACGAAAGAGAAAAGCGTACTGATGGACGAGCCTGTCAGAAAGCTCTCGATGCGTCCGTGGTCACCGATACGCTGCATAATGTCACCGATCATCTTCGTATCGAAATAATGGAGCGGTAGCTTCATCAACTTCGCCAGGAAGTCAGAGATCAGCGAGATGTTGATACGTGTGTTCATGTGAAGCATGATCCAGCTACGGATAAACTCGACCGAAAGTTGCGAAACGGAGATCACCAGCTGTGCAATCAGGATCAGAGTGATAAAGTTCAGGTTACCGTCACGGATACCCACATCCACCAACGACTGTGTCAGAAATGGGAAGATAAGTTGCAGCAAGCTCGCTGTCAGCATTCCCAGAACGAGCTGTATCAACTGTTTACGGTAAGGAGACAAATACTTAAGAAAAAAACGAAGACTGCGACTGCCGGACTCTTCCTCGTCCCCCTGCCCTTGGAATTCCGGGCCCGGTTCAAGCGCAAGTGCAGCTCCTTTCTCTTCTCCATTCACCTTGGTAGACAACCAACACTTTTTAAATTCTTCCTCACTGTACGAAATCAACTGACGTGCCGGATCAGCGATATAGAAACGGTAGCCACTGCGCTTCTTCTTTATATCATAACAGACCACAAAGTGGTTCTGGTTCCAATGCAGGATGCAAGGCAACGGTACGTCCTCTTTCAATTGCTCCAAAGAGATACGGACCCCCGAAGTACGGAAACCGATGGATTCCGCCGCATCACTGATGCCCAACATGGAAACTCCTTCACGGGTAATAAAAGAACGTGCACGGAGGGTCTGCAGGGAATAGCTCTTACCATAGTACTTCGCAATCATGCGAAGGCAGGAAGGGCCGCAATCCATAGCGTCCAACTGGAGGTAATGAGGAAAAGAACTTAGCTTCATTTATTCATAATATTAGTCTACGTAGCAAAAATACATCACATATCCGGAATATAATGCGCTTCTCCCGGAATTTGTGAAAAAAATTCCCTGAAAGGATAATTTATCTGTTTCCCGTTCAGAAAATTCAGCAGCAAAAGCATGCCCTTATACTGCCTTTTCTTTAAAACTCTTTCGCAAGCATTGCTCAAATCAAACAAATAGGTTTCTTCTCTGATCCGTACACATTTATCCCCCGAAGACAATCGAAGCAGGACATACCACGCAATGCCCTCCAGTCCCGTAGCTAAAGAGTAGTCATCCAAACGCCTGACATCATATTCCATCACTTTCTTATCAATCTTATTCCGTTCTTCATTGCCGGCATCTTCCACAAATCCGTACCGGACAAGATATTCTACCCCCCAACCTATGCCAGCCCATCCGAAAGACAGACCGACCGGCATACCCAAGCGAACATACTCCATCACTTCATCCAGCAACTCTTCGGCAAATTCTCCAAAAATTCGCGATTCGGCAACATGAGAATAATGAAAAAAGAAAAGACAATATCCCATCTTTCCATAAAACAGCCCTATGTCAGTTTGTCTGTAGGAGAAATAAAGTGATTTTGCTATCTTTTCTATCTGTGCATCCATAACATTTCTTTTTTAATAACTGACAGGTATTTCATAGTCGAGGCGATAAAGTTCTTTTATCCGTGCTATCTGTTTCTCATCTCTCAGCTCAAACTGAACGGATGTCGCATTCGACCTCTCCTCAGGTATATCAACTCCTTTCTCTTCTAAGAAACAGTTTAATTTACTGAGTGGTACGATACAGTCCACATCAGCAGAAGTATAAAAATCAGATTGCCTGCGTATATGTTCATCCTGCCACAACGGATTTGTCTTCCCCAATTCAAACTCAACAAACGAAAGAAAGCGTTCAAAAGAATGATCCTGATAAAGATTACACATATACATATAACGGTTAAAAGTACGTTCAAGTATAAAATATTTATAAGCAGAAATCAGTCTTTCCACCGGATCCCTCCAAACCGCTACCTTCAAATACGATTTATGCTCCTTTTCATAACCGGACATCTCAGAAACCGGTACCAAAAAACGTTCGGGTTTTACCCGGGCGATATAAAAATGAGTCTGATCTTCCGTATCAGGAATCATACCTATAGACGCATAGATAGCTATATTCTCCAAAAAAGTGAGTCCACATTTCGAGATAAGGACAAAAGCCATACGATGCTTCTCTACAAGACAAAAATTACATCCGAAGAAGTCTAATGGTGCTTTGTTTAGCATTGCAATATCTTTCATGATATACTACGATTTTCGATGTCCAACATACATACAATAAAGTGATTCAGTTCCCTGCCATAGCCCCTTATCCTTCCATCGTCTGGAGCCGGTCATAGTACAGTTTCATCCTGTTCAGTATCTCCTCACTATACCATCTTCCAAGAGACTCTTGCCGACTGAGTTCCTCACAAACACGAAGCATTTCTCCCGCCCTATCGTACAAAGTAGTATAAGTTCCGTCCGGATGCAATGTACAGGCGGTAGAATATATCTGCAACAGCCTCACATAAAGCGCTTCTTTTGCCTCTCTATGTTTTTTCTCAAACAAATGTTTACGGCTATATTCCAGTAACTTCTCAATAATCAATTGAATGGAAGCAATCCGCCTACCCGCTGCTGTCGCTGTCATAATCGATCCTTCCCGCTGCCGGTAATAATAAAAATCAATATCGGCAACCGTCATTTTCTGAGCGGTTGTCAGCACCTGCGGAGTCCATAATTCATCCTCATGAATCAGCCCCGGCTCAAAGCGAAAACCGTTTTGCTCAATAAAATCTCTCCGATATAAATAGTTGTACACCATAGGGACATAACATCTGCAATCCATCACTCTTGAGAAATACGTACTTCCAGACACCACGGTTCCCGCCGCAAACAACTCCCTGCTCCTTCTTTCCCAACTTCGCACCTGCCCATCCGGATGTACCGCCAATGTATTTCCTGAGACAATGTCCGTCCGGGTCTTCATCGCTATAGCACAAAGCACCTGCAAAGCATCTTCCGCCAACCAGTCGTCACTATCCAGAAATGCCAGATAATGCCCGGATGCATGTTCTATTCCGGTATTCCGTGCAGCAGAAAGTCCTTGATTCGCCTGTTCCACATAAACGCAACGAGCATCCTTACCCGCATACTCCCGCAGCAACTCTCCGGAATTATCCGTCGATCCGTCGTTCACCAGAATGATCTCAATATCCGTCAAAGTCTGCTTCTCCAAAGAGTGCAGACATTCCTCCAGAAAAAGTTCCGTATTATAGACCGGAACCACCACCGAAACTACCGGTCTTTTTACCTCCTTCATATCCCTCTCAATTTTAGTTCGTGTATTTTTTGGCAAAGCCTGGTTAACGGATTACTCCGGACTTGCTCTAACTTATTTGTGAACGACAATAATAAAGGCCGCTTCCTCCATGCGTGAAAACGTTCATACAATGCCTCGTCATCATAGCATTGATTCATAAAAGCAGCTACTCCCTCAGGAGAATCAAAAGCCGACACATCCAGAAAGCAATTTTCTCCCGGAGCAAACTCCCGGATATTGGGAGCTCCCAGATAGACCGGAACAGTACCGGCCAACAAAGGATTGAAAAACTTTTCCGTTACATAATCCTTCCCTATCGCATTCTCAAAACTTATTACGAACTGATAATCCCCAATCACACTAAGAAGTGTATCCCGTCCCCGGTCCTCAACAGGTAATTCACAATTATGGTATAGTTTCCCATACGAATCGATGTCGGTATACTGCATCAATTGCTTAAGATACTCTTGCCGGTGACTCCGGTTCATATCGCTCGAGATAAACATACATGCCTTCTTATAAGGCTTTTTCCTCCGTGCCGCAACCAGCATCTTCCCATAATCCGGTTCATAATAAGGATACACAATATCATCATCCTGATGATACCCCATCCACAAATCAAAACTCTCTCTAAACTCGGGATCCTTGGTCCAACTATAATTCTCTTCACATTCCAGATTCCATCCCACCCAAATCTGTCCTTCCCGCTTATCGATTTCATCCTCCATCACCGAAGGTAAATCGGGCAAATGGAAAACCACGGCATCCGCCTTTGAAAGGAGGTTGCGATCAGTCGTTATCACACAGCCCCCGGGTAAGTCTTCCTTCCGGAACTCGAGTGGGAATCCCCACATCGTATTATAAAAAAGAATCAATATATCCATCCACCATCTATCTTTTATCAAGCTGCGAAACACATTTATCTGCCACTATTCATTCTATCTCTTTCAACTTTTTCCACGGAATCCTTCCTTTACCCGCCATAAAGAAATAAGCGAATACCGGTTCCGCCCAACGTACGGCAACAAAAGGTTTATATCTCTGTTGTAAACTCCTGTACGACAGCTTCACAAAGGTCCCCAAAGGTATAAACCGCTCCGGATGTTTCCGGTAAGACTGCCGATAGCCCTCTTCATGCTCCTTCATCAGGGCACGCAAATGAAACCAACAAAAGCCGGCATCCAATATTTCATTCGGACAGCGCATCACTTCCAGTCCCCGATGACGGCCATCCGGTTTCGTTTCCGTCATATACCTGAATATCCGGTCCGCAGACACCTCAAAAAAGAAAGTATCACGCACGCCATTAAACGGAGGGAGTATCTCTTTGCAGTCAGGCTCCGGATGTTCCTGCCCCAACCCTACCATCCACTCCCGGTCTTTCCGGAACAAGTTAATGCCCGACATCGAGACAGGCACTTTATACCGGATGATCATCTTCTCCAGATAAGAAGCATACAACGCATGTGTCCACAACGCAATTCGTTCCAGCCACCTGAACGGTCGCATCTCTATACGGTTGAAAGAGTCCAGATAAGCCCGATACAGGTTGTAAGAGATACATTCCGCCACGTTGAACCGCACTTTTTTATCAGAACGGTAAGCATCACAGATATGTTTCAGCCGATCCGTAAAATAAACCTGATCGGCATCGATCTTCACTGCGTACCGATAGCTTGCTTTCGACAATGCATAGTTGCAATAACCTGCCAACGTATGGATAGAGTCGGGCGGCAACAGCTTTGCCTTCTCAAACTCCTCATCATCCAGATCGATCGGATATACAGAAGGCCGATACTCAAAGACCCTGATTTTATCCGGATATTGTGCCGCCTTCTGCCTGAGAATCTCCGGCGTACGATCCGTACAATCATGATAGACAGCTATCAACTCATCCAATCCGTCGATACACGAATCAATGCACATCTCCAAAAAATCCTCACAATTCTTACAACGCAATAACCCCGATACCCCGACGGGCCATTCGCGTGTCAACGTATCCGCATCAACCACATAAATCTCCTTCAAAGTAACAGGAGGCATTTTTTCTTTAATAAACCCTACCATATTCCGGAGAGTTTCTTCTCCTGTTGCCTGAAACCACAGAGGCTGCCCCTTTTCCATCCTCTGTTCAAAATCTCCATAATTCTCCAGTATCCGGGACAAACCGCCGATCAACTCCTCTTTCGTTTTCGCTATCATCCCCAGCCCCTCGGCTTCCACATCCGGAGAATACCGCGATCCCTCGGTCGGATCGTACACCAACGGGACAGCACCGTGCGCCACTCCCTCCATTAAAGAAGAAGAATAGTGTGCCACCCCTACCCGTGTGCGGGCAAATACCTCTGCCAGCTTTTCATCCCTTACCATTTCTATATTGGGAATCTGCTCCCATTCCATGCGTACCTCCTCACCTATCCTGAACTCAGGATGTTCACGCACCAGAAACCGCCGGACGGGAAATTCCGCGGCTACCGTCCCTATCAGACGGATCATCTCTTGAAGATACTTTTTGTCACTCAGAAAAAAAGGTCCCTGCAAGAAAAAAGTAACACACTCCTTTTTCGTCTCATTACGCGGTTCCACCTGATACATATAGCCCGTCGGAACAAAGTCCGGCAGAGGATTATGCTTCTCCCACAAAGTCCGGAAACCTTCCCCCCACATCAGATAGTACCGGTAAGGCATCCTCCTGAAAGCTGTGTGCATCAATGACGGCCATCCCTGCTGGATACACAAGGTCGGTATTCCATAATCACGCCCTATGGTGGCAAGCAATAACTGCTGGTAATGGCAGCCTTCCAGAAAAATCAATCCTTTAGGTTGCAAGATCCTCATCAATATATCAAATGTATTCGCATATTGAAAAATCAAGGGAAACCACTCTTTCAGGAATGGATTAACCAATGGAGCTGTTTTGGTAAATTCAAGAGTAATGGCCGTTACAAAGTCCGGCAACTCCGTTTCATCCGGAATCTCATATTCCGACAAGAGCAACACCGGTTCTTCCAGACGTTCAATCAACGGAGTCAGATAAGCCAATTGACGGGCATTATAAATATAAATCACCAACTGCCCGCCATAAGGTGCCAGTGCTTCATACCATTCATGGTCGTAGATTTTGTATTCCTCTTCCTGTCGCTCCCATTCTTCCACCTGCTTATCGGCCAGTATCTCCTTTACGCTACCCAATGCTTCCCCACAGCTCTTTCCTTCTTTACGTAACCGGTCGTACTCCTCTCTATGCCATGTGAACTGCCAGAATAGTAAATTGATCAAAGGCACGCCCACATCATGCCTCCCCATTTTCAGCCAATACTCTTTCTCTTCCCTCAAATGGTTCACGTAGTCAGACAGCACCCTATCCAGTACTTCATAATACTCCACATAATAGTCCCGTCTATCCATATCTTTTTTTATTAAAGCCCGGTTTCAATATAATGTTCAGCCAGTCTCCAGTCCGCTTCTTCATCGATATCTATCACCCCTGCAGGCCCGATCTCCACCACCTTCACAACTCCCGAAAGAAGCTGCCCGGAGTCCAGTATTCTCCCCACCGTAGAAGCATAGAAAGCTCCCGACTCTATCAGAAAACCTTTGTACTCCTGCCGGCGAGGTTTGGTTTCGAATGAATAGTCCAAAGGTCTCCCCTCATCACTCCAACGAAACTTCTTCAAACGGCAACAGGCAACATAGGAATCCGCCTCACCCCTTTTCATCTCTTCTGCAAGCCCCCTTAGTTCTTGTGCAATCGTAAAAGGAGAAGTAGCCTGTAACAAAATAAAAACATCATTCCGGTCCGGCTTGCGAAAATGGAAAAATTCCTGTACAACTTCCAGACTGGGAGCCTCATCCCTTGCACTCCACTCACTGCGCCTGAATATCTGTACAACTCCTTTGTAACGGCCTCGTATCAAACTTTCCATTTCATCACAATTTGTCGCTACACATACCTCGTCCGCTATGCCGGAAGCAAGGATGGTATCGATAATCCAACATACCAGAGGTTTATCTCCCAGCATACGCAGGTTCTTACCGGGAATACCTCTACTCCCTTTGCGAACCGGAACAAAACAGAAAGTACGATTCATAAGCTATTATCATTTATGGTTTCACATGACAGAGGTTCGGTTTTCCAATAGCCAATTCATAATTAGAAGGCGAAGGACACAGCCATTGGTAAATGCAGTCACAACAAGGTTTTTGATCGCGGATGCGAAGCCAGGAATGACCTTCGGTCATCTCTTTATACAATACAGATGCTATTGTATCTTTCTCCATAACTCCAATCTCAGCATGGTTAACATTTGCATATATTTTATCATCAGGTAAGACAGTTAATCGCCCAAAATCATTCTTATTTATTTTCTGACTGACATAAAAATCTCTCTTCTCCAAACAAGTATTACAAATATCAGTCTCTTCCAAGTATACAGCATCTTTAAAAAAAGAAAGGTTATCTTCCTTATAAACAGGTCTTATTGATCTACTCTCTAATGAGTACTTGCTTACCAATTGCTCAGCAAGTTCATACTCATTATCCGATGTAATCAGGAATAACCACCGTTTATTCTGTTCTATGCCTTCTACCGTGCAGCTCAGAGAAGAAAATAGTTCCTCATCAAATTTCCACATCGGTACCACAAAAGTTAACTGCCCGATTGTAGCATTCAAAAGTTTTTTATGGTTTTCTGTAAAAAGGTCGTATCGATAATAAAGCTGAATACTCATAGATTTTTGCTCCAGCATTCCCCATATTTCATTTAAGTCTTTATACATCAACACATCTCCACCCAATAAATAGACTTGACTTATTTGCTTATCTATACAACCATCTAACCATTGCAGGAGTTTTCTGCTATCCATCTCTTTATCGCTACATAAATATGAAGGGATCTGTTTCCAGATTGAATCGTCCTCTTCCTCACAACCATTCAAATAAAGATATATTTCTTCTAAGTAATTCATAACTTGATTATCCTTCTCTACCCATTCATAAGTATTCAATCTTTCAAAATCCCTCTGATTATTTATGAAAGGAGGAAAGATGGCGGGAGGAACGCTCCCGTCTGAAAATGGAAGAATATCACCATTAAACGTTTCTCTAAGTCTATTCACCCAAAAAGATACCGTTTGAGTTTGAAGATTTTCGTCTGATAATATAGTGTATTTATCTGTTTCCAGTTTATCCAGAATAAAATACATATCATTAGATACATCTATTTTCAATACCTTCTTATTTAAAGTATTATAGAAAAGGCATTCACCCTTTTTTCGAAAAAAAAGAGTATAAGGTTCTATATATAAGTAATAATTCATTGCATTAAATATTAAGTACTAAAAAATAAAAATCTCTTTCATCACTTTTGAATATGCCCAACGATTATGCTCCAAATAATCTACATTCATCGCTAAATATCCGGCAAACATTTCTCGGTTTTTAAAATTCCGGCAAACAACTTTATCTGCCAACACATTGGTATAATACATACACTGAGAACAAGATTCCTGCATATAACATTGTTTACACTGTGACAAAAGCTTAGAACAATATTTTCTGTGATTCTCAGCAACATGGGCAAAATTCAGTTCAACACCTTCATCAGTCACATGCCCAACAGCAAAGTCATGATCAATACGCTCACAAACTAATATTTTCCCATGTACCGTTACATACATTTTACGACTAAAAGGTATGCAAGTCCCCGTAGGCAATAATTTAAAATTCCTTTTCCCATAAAACATCGATCGATAATCTCTGAAGACCTCATTCGATAAATGATGCAAAAAGTAAGTCACAGTAGAAATATCCGGTGCATTATACATCAACTGCTGATCTATTTCCTTCCTACGAGGAGAAAGAGCAATACTTTGAAAAACACTTTTTCTCATTTCGGCATATTTCCCTTCTTGGGCGATACTGGAATTGTTCAACTCTGACAGAGAAGTCTGTTTATCAAATTCCGCCCGAAAAAAATCCACAATTCTTTCAATATTGCTTTCAGAATGAATTACACTGTTAAAGCTTACATACTTTTTAAAGTACTCAGGATAACAAAATTGTAAATTCTTTATTTGCTCAAAAACTTGTGCAAACGAACTTTTACCATTCACTGTTACCCGATGGCAGTCATCAGCTTCAGTACCATCCAAACTAACCAAAAGATGAAACTTATGCTCAACCAAAAAATCTTGATATACACGCAATAACATGGCATTGGTTGTCATATTATATGCAAATTTCATACCTTCAGGTTTATGTTCGTCAATATAAGAAACAATCTGCTTTATCAGATCCATATTCATAAGTGGTTCACCACCATAAAAACCAACAGTAAGAGTGCGAGCAACTGATAAGTGAGGTATTTTCTCCCAAATGCCAAATAAAAAATCAAGTATTTGTTTTGCCTTTGGAAAATCTAAATTCTCACCTTTCCGCTCATCGTATCCATAATATAAATCACCAAAAGCACAATAGCGGCAACGAAGATTACAACGTTCTGTAACCTCGAAAGTAAGAACTGTCAGGTTCTCAACTTCTCTTCGGACCATAGTTTCAGTGATCTCTCCAAACTCCGTCTTCACTTTTTCACCAATAAATTCGTTTTCCTTCAGAAATTTATATTTTTGTAAATAGTGAAGTATCTGCTCTTTAGGATAACATTTCAGTTCTTCATCTTCCTCAATATTTTTCTTTTCTTCCACAACCGTATAAATCCTTTTCAAGATCGGATGAAGAGGCAAATATTCCTTATGCCGAAACGAATAAACATAAGCATGAAACGGAGTAGAAAATGCAATATCATTTTTCATATATCTATGTATTTACTTGCTTCCTGATTTGCCTCGAAAGCAATAGATCTAACATAATTACAAATACTATTATTTCCTCCACAAAATACATATATCTTGTGATCTGCCAGATTTCTTTAACTAAGGCTATTCAACTTTATTTCGTCTTAATGCTCTCATAATATTTAAAATTTAGTTATTGTTTCAGTTTTCCAATGATAAGAATGTCATTATCATTCTCGTGCAAACTATTTCGTAAATCGGTGGCCCGCTTACGTACGTCAGGCTCCAAATCTGTTTGGGTAAGAACTTTATCTAAAGCATCCATCAGTTCAAGAGGATCATAAGAGATACAGACATAACCATTCTTCATAGCTAAAAAAAGATAAGATAAACCTAAAAGAGGATCAGTAAAGCGATCAATACGCCGTACATTGCCATCTTTTTTCGAAACGCAAACATTAAAGGCTGGTAAACGAACAGAAGAAACACTTGAGGAAAGATTATTAGGATATAAAGTGACTTGCGCCCAATAACTCCTTGAAGTTTCATATAAAACAGTGCAAGCACTTTGATTTTCAGAAACAACATGATCTATGGTAAAGCATGGAGTTATTATATTCTTTACCGCATCATAGTGATACAAAGTATCAGGACGAGTACGCAACATGGGGTCTTCAAAAATAGAAAAAGAAATCGCATCCACATTCCGACATGCCACTAAACCATTACTGTAATCTCCAATTAAACCGTAATGATTTACAGGAATCCGATGCACGATATCACCATCCCTATTTTGCACCCAGCACACATTCTTATTAATTGCAAAGTTCGAGTTCACATTAGCAGAAAAGGGTAAAGTAACCACAACTACGTTTTTTTTATCATAGTCCACCCATATCTGAGACTTATGTACTATTTCCCCGAAACGAATAACCTCATCCGGCAGATAATTCCCCTTTAAATCATAAACAAGCACCTTGTCGGCTCCTCCCGGACCCAAATAAATACGGTTTTCTTTCTCATCCACCAACCACAAATATAAATATAAATACTCTCCCGGGCCTTGACCTACTCCGCCAATATCAGCCACATATCGTCCCTTACGCGTAAATAGCTTAACAGGAGATACATCGTCAGCAGGTCGCAACAAAATATAATTATCCGTCACATAAACACCATATGAATAGGTTTTAATAAGCGCCGCATCCCTATTGTCCAATCTAATGATTTCGTATGATTCCATTAAATCACCCAAAGACATCACTGTCCCTCTTGTCTTCTCTATTATACGCAAATCAACTGAGTAAAAAGAATTATCCTCACTTTTTACATTAACCTTATCAGCTGAACACGACCATAAAGTTACAAAAACAATAAAGTATAAATATTTTTTCATATACTCTCTTTAGCTATTATCAATGACAAGCAATAATCAACCGCTTGTCATTGATAAAATACATTCATGACTCAACGAATATCAAATTAATCCCTCAAAGAAATTATAATTTGAAATTAGCCCAATTTGCCTAAGGCATGCCAGGAACTTTACTTCCGCCATAAACGGCCATATCAGAACCACTGCCCCCTACCCAGTTACAAATAATATTACCTTCAGGAGAATACATGTCATTAGCTACATTAAAACTATAGTTAGTAGCTTTAAAATCTGCTCCTTGCTTACAAGCACATCCACAGGTATGCCCCCCGCGAAGCGCATTCATTTCACGATCCGCCAAATCTTCCTGAGAAAGATTGGTCAATTTAATCTTACTAAGTTTTTTCATGGTCACAAAATTTTAAATTAATAATTTAATTATGTATCTCACTAACTCAAGTTACAAATTCAAATAGATAGAGAATATACTTAATTCGTAAAAGTATATCTTCTCCTCAATAACTCCCTAACTTTATATCCCCGCTCCTTTATTAGCTTCCTGATTAGCTGCTAAAGCATAAGGTCCAGTACAGCCACATGTACAAGATAAAGGGTATCCGCAATCCTTATTACCCTCTAAATTACTTGCCTTAGAACTAACACCCATACAGCCACAAGAACAGTTACTCCCACCACGAAGCATATTCATTTCACGGTCTGCCAAATCTTCTTGACTTAAACTATTCAATTTAATACGTCTTAATGTTTTCATGATATTTAAAATTTAGTTATTGTTTCAGTTTTCCAATGATAAGAATGTCATTATCATTCTCGTGCAGACTATTTCGTAAATCGGTGGCCCGTTTACGTACGTCAGGCTTTAAATCGGTTTGGGCAAGAACTTTATCCAAAGCTTCCATCAATTCAAGAGGTTCATAAGAGATACAGACATAACCATTCTGCATTACCAAAAAAGAATAAGATAAACCTAAAAGATTATCAGTAAAACGATTAATCCGTCTTACATTACCATCCTTTTTCGAAACACAAATATTAAAGGTAGTCATACGTACGGGAGAAGCACTTGAAGAAATATCATTAGGATATAATATAACACGTGCCCAATAGCTTTTTGACGTTTCATATAAAATAGTTCCAACTTTTCGATTTTCAGCAACAACATTATCTAATGTAAAACAAGGAGTTATTATATTCCTTTCAACATCATAATGATACAAAGTATCAGGACGAGTACGCATATGCATCGTCGGATCCTCAGATATGGAGAAAGAAACTGCATTCACATTTCGAAATGCAATTAGCTCATTGCTATAATCTCCACTTAAACCATAATTCTTCGCAGAAATTTGTTGTAGTATATTGCCCTTAAAATTTTGCACCCAACACAAATTGTTACTAATTTCAAACTTCGAGTTCACATTATCAGAAAATGGCAAAGAAACTACAACCACGTTTTTTTTATCATAATCTACCCAAATCCGAGACTTATGTACTATCTCCTCAAAACGAATAACCTCATCCGGCAAATAATTCCCCTTTAAATCATAGACAAGCACCTTGTTGGCTCTTCCCGGACCTAAATAAATACGGCTTAGCTTTTCATCCACTACCCATGAATGTAATGTTTTATACTCACCAGGACCTTGCCCTATGCCGCCAATGTCAACCACATATTGTCCCTTACGAGTAAATAACTTAACAGGAGATATAGCATCCGGCTTTAACAAAATATAATTATCCGTTACAAAAGCACCAAATGAAAAGGTTTTAATAAGCGCCTCATTCTTATTCTCCAATTTAATAATCTCGCATGACTCCATTAAATCATCCAAAGACATCTCTATCCCTTCTGCTTTCTCTATCGTACGCAAATCAACTGAATAAAAATTATCATATTCATCTTTAACTTTCATTTTATCAGTTGAACACGAACATAAAATCACAAGAACAACACAACATAAATACTTTCTCATAAATTTTCTTTTTAATTATCAATGACAAGCGATGATCAGTTGCTTGCCATTGATAAAATAAATTTGTAAAAAATCACTGAGTCAATTCCTCAAAAAGCTATAACTCAATGCAACAAGGGATTGAGCACTCAGTCCCGACGGGCTTTCTATGTACGATAACTACATAAATATGTAATTATCGCCAACCATGTTCGTTTTTTTATTACAGCTCTTAATTTAATCTACTCAAGGCATACCAGGTGCTTTACTTCCACCGTATACAATAACTTCTGAAGTAGAAGAACCTGTCCAAGTACATATCACACTACCACTAGCAGTATATTTATCCCCATCTTCATTATCACTATGGTTATCTGCTTTAGAACTCGGTCCAGTACACCCACATCCACAAGTATGTCCTCCGCGAAGTGCATTCATTTCACGATCCGCCAAATCTTCCTGAGAAAGATTGGTTAATTTAATTTTACTAAGTTTTTTCATGTATCACAAAATTTTAAATTAATAATTTAATTATATATCTCACTAACTCGAGTTACAAATTTAAATAGATAGAAAACATATTCTCTGACATCTTCCGTAAAGTATATCGTTCCTCAAATCGCCTTCTATACTTCTCCGACCGTAGATGCTCTTGATCTTCGATTAACCACTGCACCAATAAATCAATAGGTAGATCTACACTATCATCTTCTTCTTTCAATGGTAAACAATACATCCCTTCTACCATTTCTTTTAAACCGGTAGAGCCTGTTCCTATTAAAGGCAATCCATGCATTAGCATTTCAATGGCTACATAGCTACATTGCTCATGAAAAGAAGGCAAAACTCCAACATCAGCTATCTGATAAAAAGTATACAGCACCTCTTTCTCTACCTTCCCCGTAAAAACGACATAAGACCATATACCAGCACATTGTTTCAGATATTTATCATAATCACCATCCCCAACAATCACTAACCGACTATTCGGATTCTTTCTGATGACTTGCCGAAAAGCTTCAATCAAATATTGAACTCCTTTAATCCGATCTAAGCGTCCTACAAAAAGAATAATCTTATCCGTCTCCCTAAATCCTAATGCAGATCTCTTTTCCAAACGCTCTTCCTTACTCAGCTTAATCACTTCATCCTTTAAGCCGTTATAAACCACAACCAGTTTTTCTTTTTCCACTCCATAGTCTTCACGCAGCAAATTCTGAGTATATTGGCTCAAACATATCACTTTATCCGAATGCTGAAACAATCGTTTGTCCCGCTCATAACTATTCCGTATTTTCTTGCCCCACTCATTCGACTGCTCTTCCTTATGAATGATCGAACGAAACAATCGAGTATTTCCCTTTAACATGAAACACCAATCCAAATAATGAATAGTCACAAGTAAATAGAATTCCACTCCTATCTTCTTCAGCCAGTCTGCTAAAGGGGCATGATGCAAATAATTCAGATGCAACACGTTTTGCTCATCCTTCAAGAAATGCAGCGCAAGCAAATAAGCTATATTCCGATAACAATGCGCAACATCTCCTTTTCTTCCCTCACTCTTTTGAGCAGGAATTTTCAAATAGCGCACTTTTCCCGAATTATCACACTCTTCCGTCACCTCTTTTACCTCCGAGTTCAGTTCAACAATAGTTAATCTCACAGAAGAAGTCTGCCTGAAAAATTCAAGCATTTGCCGAATATAAGTCCCAACTCCATACTGAGCGGCACGGCTTCCATTCCCTATTAAATAAATATGTTTCATAAAGCTATCATCTTTAATCCATATTTCCAGGACACTTCTTCTTCTATATTCCCTGTATCAATCACTCTCACAAATATATCGTCCAATTCTAACCTCATCCTCAGTCCCTTTTGCTGAACAGCCATTTCCAATTCGCTTAGGTAGACTTGATCAAAAGGCATCCGATTCCGGACAGTAGATTTTAAACGGGAAGAGACATAACAAGCGACTCCCTCTAACCCCGACTCAAATGAAAGATCTGTAGCTCTCCGAGGATCCCATTCCATTATTTTTTGATCTAAA
Source organism: Bacteroides hominis (assembly GCF_033042785.2). Taxonomy (NCBI): domain Bacteria; kingdom Pseudomonadati; phylum Bacteroidota; class Bacteroidia; order Bacteroidales; family Bacteroidaceae; genus Bacteroides; species Bacteroides hominis. The sequence goes on from NZ_CP178829.1 coordinate 296,862, forward strand.
TCTTCCAATATCTCATCTGAATCCCCTGCTATAAAAGCATTCTGAATCAGGTACTCAACCCCCCAGCCAATCCCACATAAACCATCGGAAAAACGAATCGGCAAATCGCTGTGAAGTTCCTGAATTACTTCCTCCAGCATTTCCCCGGCAAAGTCCTCATAAAGTACACGCCCCGTATAACGGGCATAATGGAAAAAGAACAATACAATCCCCATTTTGCCATTCAGTACTCCCAGATCTCTGCGGAAACTCCCATGCAACATCTGGTGATCGGCTATTCGTTTTAATAATGCTTCGTCCACTTTACCCATTGTTTTTCCAGGATTTTATATATTCACGCAATTCGTTACGCTCCATGCTGCACACTTTTATAAACTCCATCCGGTTTTGAAACGCCAACTCCTCTGTAGCGTACCCGGAGTTTTCTCCTCGAGGATGCCATAAATGATATAAAGGGCCCTCTTTTACCCAATGCACAGGATATCCCAATATCTCTATTCGCCGGATACGTTCGGCATCTTCCGGTCCCCAACTGACAAAACGTTCGTTATCTCCTCCCCAATGCAAATACTTCTCCCGATCAACAACAAATACTCCACCACACGAAGGGCGTCTCATCAGACGGGCGTATGTAGCAGCGAACATTGTCAGATAGTCGCATCCTTGCCCGGAATATTCAAACGCCTCACTCTGAGCCTCCGAAAGCATTTTCACGACTCCGTCATACGGAATGCTTAACAAATAGCCTTGCTCAATAATCGCAAGTACAGAAGCCTCTATTTGCGATAAAGGGAGTAGTATATCAGCATCCCAAATTGCAACAACAGGTGTAGAAGCAATATTCAGCAATCGATTGACATACAATGTTTTATGATAAACCGAACTTTCATCTCTTTCGTAAGTATAGGTGTCTTTATTACTGGCAAAACCGGACAATTCACTTCTTACATCACCTGCTTCCCATACATGTACTTTTATTCCCGGCAAAGACAAATGACGAAGTAAGGCCCGAAGATTTCTCATTCTTGCCGGACTATCTATCCGCACAGGGATGCCAATTGTTATTTGTTCGGAGTACTTCATTGTCTTTTTATTTATTCCTACAATATTCTATCAAGTCAGAAACTTTTGTCTGATAAAACCCTGTAGGATATAGTTCAAATAAAAAATCAAGCAAATCATCAACAGGCTCATCTACACGCTTCAATTCCTCTTCCAACCAATCAATCAAATAAATGAGATACTCTTTCAACAATGCACTTGAAGAGGTATCTACCGATACAAACGTAGGAAGAATCCGAATGAGCATATAGCGACCAAGTCCGACTATCCCGTTCTGTAAAGAAAGACCTGATATCCCATAGATATGGATATTCCTTACCACACACAAGTCTATTTCTTTCAGAATTTCATCTGTATCTCCTTCCACATAACCATGCTGTACCAGATATTCAATTCCCCAACCAATGCCACATAATCCGTCACCAAAAGATACAGGCATTGAATAATCCAGACGCTCACAAACTTCATCGAGCAACTCACCGGCTATCTCTTCACAGACCGCCTCACCGGAAAGGCGGGCATAGCGGAAAAGAGCAATGGCAATCCCCATTTTGCCGTTGGTTAGCCCGAGACAGGACGTAGAACGTCCTGCCTGAACTAACTCCCTAACCAAGAAATACTTATTCCCAATTAATAGTGAACCAACCATAGATGTATCCCCCTGTTGGCGTTGTCAACTCCAGCTTATAGTCTCCCTTTTCAAAATCTTCTACTGAAATGGCTAAAGAGTTTTGCTGCTCTGAATTTATACAAGAAGAATACAATATACCCTTCTCAGAGAGAATACGTACAGTAACTTCTCCGGAAGGAACTACAAAAGATATATTAAGAAGAGCATTATCTACAAGAGAAGCTTCCACAGGTGTCAGAGGAAGTGACTTTGTATGAGTGCTACTGAATATTCCTTTCAAATCCAAATTAATTACACTATTAATTTCAGAGATAGAAGGAAGGACATAAGATTCAGCATTTCCTCCAGAAATAACAGCAAATAGAAAAATAATTGTACTTAATAAGTGTTTCATAGCAATTAATTTTTAATTAAGCATTAATAAACTTTTGCTACAAAACTACAGGTTTCGAAAATGAAAAGCAAATCTAAAGATGGACAATATTCAAATATATTCAGCTATAAATCAATCGCTTACACCAATTACTTTTTGTTTGATGGACAAACCTTTTTGATTGTCCGTCCAACAGAAGCCATATCAGGAATCCCAAGTTCAATTTTAAGCCTCTGTTTACGCTTACTCAAAGCCTGAGTTGAAACTCTCAAAATAGCAGCTTGACGAGCATGTTTCACTTTGATATATTCAAAATAACAAATGGCAACCACTTCTCTATCCAACTCTCCATCATGTTGCTTTTGGTACTGATCTATAAATTTTCTCAATGAATTACCATACAGCAAATCAATACACCGAAACAGCCCTTCCCAATCGTCCACTTTTAAAGATTCAATTTCTAAAGGGTCACACGTTAATATTCTGACCAATAAATTGATCGATTGATAGAGTCCTGGAACATTTTTTATATCAGACTCCTTCAATGACTTTATCTTATCCGACAAGTCCTTATTTTCAGCTCTCAACCTTTTATTTACCGCCAATTGACCTTTCCATTTTTTTTCCAATTCTTCCAATTGTTCTTTTATTTTACAAGAGTTCTCTTCTTCCTGTTTCAGAAGTATATTCGTCCTCTCTCGCTCTTCTGAAGAACTTTGTTCCTGTTTTTCCTTTGATGCTTCAAGAACTGCTATATGCAATTTAGAGTCATCCAACTTTTTCAACAGCCCTTCCCGATCTCGTTTATATTTTCTCATGCATCTGTTGAATTTTTCCCTCTCCAACTGTCGTTTACGCCTTTCTTTAATATAAAATATATAGATAGATGCAGTTATGCTCAACAGTAATAGAATTATAGATAAATAGGATATAGCAGAATGAAGTCTTTCATTTTCCAATTTAAAAGTGTGGGCTTGCAACGCAGCATTATTATATTTTTCCTGAATCTCTTTCACTGCATAAGCTAAATTCTGTCGCTCCAAAGAATCAAGAGCTTGTTCATATTGATCCCAATAAATCAAATCTAAATTTCGTGTTTCAAGATGCCCCAAATATTTATATGCAGAAACACGGGTATATGGTCGCGAAGAAGTAGCTGCTTTCAACAAATATCCTTCTGCTTTAGAATAGAGTTTATTAGACAAATAATAAATTCCAAGACTAAGACATACTGGAGTTTTATCTAAGACTAAATCCGATTCCAAATTTGACAAAAGCATTTGTTCTGCTGAAGGAGACATCTCTAAATACATTACAACCTGTCCCCACTCAGAAACGATATCCTTGTACACATCCGATTTAGAATAATTGAAAGCATCGTTGATAGCCTGTTGGTAATAAAAAGAAGCGCTGTCCTGCTGACCCTTTAATAAATAAATCCGCCCCATATCACGCTCTGCATACACAAGATTGGCTGTATCAGTTAATTGTTGAAATAAGGAGACCGATTGACTATTCATTATTAAAGCATCTTGGTACAGATCCAAATTCATATATAGTTGTCCCAAATGATTACGTACCAATGCCTGATATTTAAGATTGTCTGTTACGTTCAATACAGAGAGAGCTTCTAAAAAATATTTTTGTGCATCCTCTAACATACCTCTTGAAGATTTAACCCTTCCTAAATAGAATGACGCCTTACCCTTTTTTAGCCTATCTTTTCCATTTGAATAATAGCCAACAGCTATTTGTATCAACGAATCCGAGCTCAACGGTAAATCATTCTTATCCATTGCCTGGGTCAACAGTAAACAATAATCAGCTTGGTTTTCTCCCGTCAACTTTTCCGGATCCGGTATTTGATGAAGATATACTAAAGCACTATCGGGATATTCCTCCATACACGTTTCGGCCTGACGCAACAAACGGGCTACTTGCCCCTCAGAACGCCCATCGGTGCAACTTACCAAAAACAAAACAAATAACAATACGCAGCAGATATAAGATGATTTCATCTGTCTTCAAATATAATCCAAAATAAAGAATAAAATAAGTTCTATGAACCCATCCTCAAAAGTACAATTATATTTTTAAAAATCAACAATAAGTAAAATGAAGAATAGGACAGTCCTATTCTTTTTCCGGAAAAGTATATATCTATCCGGTGGATCATTTAATAATTTTATTGCAAATACCTTGTCGGTTATTACAGCATATTGTTTCTTTAATAAGAAACCCGCCATTGATGTAGACTTTGTCAATGACGGGCAGTTAAGATTATTCTGAGATTGTATCGAGCTCACGTTAATATTATCATTTCATTCAATCACCTTGAAGCTCATTTCTATCAATAACCACCGGTATTTTATAAGATTTACCTTGACGGACAATATCGTATATCAATGTGTCTTGCCGGCTTAGCTCCGCATCCTCTTCCAAAGAGATCGTTTTAATAGGAATTTCATTTATAGCAATAATTTCATCACCTTCTAACAAACCAGATTCTTTAACATAATTCCCCTCATAATCGGCAATTTTAGTAATAATAATTTTTCCATGGCTATTCATACGGGATGACATGTGGAATCGTTTCTTCCGAGGGTTGACCACTCGTTCGTAGTTCTTTATTGGCTGCAAACCTAATCTTTGTGATTTCATGTCGAAAAAAACATTAAATCTTTTAAGAAAATTCAGACCAATAAGATAATCACAAGGTACTTGATTAGGTTGATCAAATATATAAATCCGCAAGGAATCGAGTTGTATGCCACCAAACAAAGTAGCATTTACATTATGGTGACTATAATATCCAGATGGTGCCTGCGTCCAAACGGCATTCTTTTTCTTAGAAAAAAAGGACAATTCAGAAGCTTGAGCCATCAGAGCTATGTCTTGTGGCATACCTGTATCTACAAGATAAGTATGAGTAAGCATCAGTGTGTCTCCATCAGCACATCTAATATTTAAAGGCAGATTAACATAAAAAAGTGAGCTTTTATCATTCCCTCTCACAAAAGGAATCAGAATACAATTCTCAGGCATAATAAAATCTTGAAATGAATGGATAGCCATATAATGATGTTCAAAGTTAAACTCCCATATATTAACAGTATCATTTTGTGGAATATTAAACACACCATCCAATTGAGTACCTCCCATATAATCTCTCAAATTATAAACTAACATTTTATCATATATCAAATTGGCATTCCCTACTTTTATAGTCGGAACAATTGTATACATAGATGCGGGCATACGTAATACAGACCATGCACACCCATATGGAGCAATAGTGTCAGGAGACAAATTCGATAAGATAGAAGGGTGAACTGAACAAAAAGTAGAGTCAACAATAAAAGCTCCCAAAGAAGCCCCACTATCAAATACCAAATTTGCAACAATGCTATCATTAAATAACACGGGAAGCACTATCTTTCTATCTAAAGGATCAATTGTGAAATGAGCTCTCGCACACTCTTCATTCTTTTGGGATATTTCCGTACAACTGCCTAAGGCAGTAGCTTGCAAAAGAAGAAAAACAATACACTTTATCAATCCATTGCCTATAATTGATTTCATATTCTTTAATTTAGAAAAAGCATTAGTTTTTCAGTGGTTCTGCCAAAGGGCTATACTATAAATATTATTCCTTAAACTTGGCGATAAGCAACACCGGATTATCTTCGTCATTCAATTTTGAAGCAATCTCTTTCAACTCTCCTTTCAACTTTCCTTGCCCGTTAAGTTCGATGAGCTCCTCAGCCGGATAACATTGTATGGCATAGTTTTCAGGCACCACATGATAATTGGCGGACAATCGCATCTGGAATGCCGGAACATTGGTAGCGGACACGACATCTCTGTTTACCAGATCGACCTGGCAATATTCATTAGTAAACCTGTCATACAAATAAGCTACCGGATCAGAAACATGATTATTCTTCACATCTATATCCTTTACTATCGTGTACCAAAGCAAATAACGGTCGGTCATCACATCAACCGTCGCTAAAATCGGAATATTGTTTTCGCTTGTATGGTTCCGCCGGACAGTCAATGGAATCAAACGGTCATCACGATATACATACGCCGTATCCAAAGAATAATCGGCAATCAGAATATCCGAACCCAAACGGGCGACGGGAGACATTAATAAACTTACATAACCAGACGCACCGTCTCCTACTGTATAAGACAGTCCATCCCTTATTCTCTCCTTGACCGTGATGGGAATCGACGTTAATTTCCCATCTTTCTTGGAAATCTTGTAATAAGGCGTTTTATTAACAGGATACTTCCCAATCTGAGAGTCGACAAGGCGATAATCTTCGCCAAACAGGAAATTTTCATCATACTCAAATATCGACGAAGCAAACATGCGGTTTTGCGGCAGTTTAAGCGTGCGCCTGTATGCGCCGCCATAACCATACACCTGAATTCTGCTTTGTAACCCGTCATAGATGAATATCTCCCGGGCTTTTTCATCTATACAATAACCGCTGACAACATCCCCATATTCTTCTCCGCTCATGCCTGTATGATTAAAAGAATGAAGATATTTCCCTGACTTATCAAAAAAGATAACATCACTTTTCTTGTTTACGGTAACAAGTAAGCTGTCCGTCATAAGGATGGTACGGGTACCGACCAATGAACTATCGCCGGTTTCCAATACGACATATCTTACATCGGCGATATCCTGAAGAATGATTTCTTTCTCGGGGTATTGCCCCTGCAAATCAAAAACAGGCAATCCGGTGAACGGCTCGACAGGAGTATTTACACATGCCGGCTTCTCTTTTTGAGAACTACCGGTACAGGCCACCAACGCACTAAGCACTAAAATCAAATATAGGTTTTTCATTATAAATCTATTAAAAAATGTATAAAGTTTTTCTCAGATAGAATCTGCATGAACAGCCTTTTCCTCCTTCTCCACCTTCACTCCGACCTGCGGCAGATTTGTGCATAAAGCCCAAATATCCCAACAAATAGACGACTTACTTTCATTTATACTAATTTATGAGAATTAAATATTGTCACATGTCAGACCTCCGTAAATTAAAAGCAGGCAATCTAACAAATGGTTTAACTGTATCAGCACCATGAACCCATCCTCAAAAATACAATTATATTTTTAAAAATCAACAATAAGTCGGATAATTCCGGTTGGTGAAATTCAAAAAAGGTATCAAATTCTTTTATTCAAATTAACACTGTTAACAGTCATTCCAAAATATCTTTTTAGAGGATGCAAAGAACAAGTCTTTTGCATTTAAAAGAGCTGTTCCTTATCATCAAAAGACTTGTTTTAACAGTGTGTTAAAACAAGTCTTCTAATCGCCCAAAACAAATAGAGCAAACTAACTGATTTTTAATATAATAGAATTAAAAAAACTCTATATTCTAATAAATTCGCAAACAGGACATAAAAGAGATACTCGCCAATTTAACAACTAAGAAAGGTGCTTAATCTGATGTATCTATTCGCAATACATGCCTATTTACTGCTATCTCATAATTAAGTAGTCTTTTGCCAGCCCATCCCATCATAGCTCCCCTTCAATTTTTTAACTTGTAAATGGCAATAATCGGATTGTCATCCTCGCCCATTTCATCAAGAAACTTCAGCAGTTCGGCCTGCTTTGCAGGGAACTTGACCTTAGCTTCAGTGACGTTGCGCCTCACCTGATCCAAATTGTCCGGTGTGATTGCAAAATAGAAACTATTTTCACCTGCATACCTGATTCCATCGAACGATTGAGAACCGTCAATATCATTCGTTATACCCGGACTTTCGATCGCCATCCAACCGATACCTTTTAAAGGAGTCTGTTCCCAGGAATCTATCTTTTCTGTCTTTTTATCGTACCGGCTGAACCACATCTTTTTATTATAGGAAAATTTAAAGAGCAGACACTCTTTATTTTCACAAACACTCTGCATCATTATAAAATCTTTCAGACCAAGATCCTTAACGTCATATCTTCCCAAAGGCAAACCATATTTACCAAGAGATAAATGATAACGAGGATAAATGGAGTCACAGGTAATGCCGTAGATCGTATCGTTGATTTGAGAATAGACATTACTCCTCCCTTGATAGATCCACGAAGCATCAGAGGAAAGATTCATCTCCGACTTATCACCTCCAACAGGCAAGTAAGGAATTTGCTCCATCAATGTCTCCCCTTTTCCATTCACAACACAAGCGGTTATAAAGATTCGTTCATTCCCATTAGGAACAGTGCCGGGATAATAAACCAAGCAATCCCCCATCACATCGATCATATTACTATGAAAAGCAGGCCGTTTCAGGGAAATTCTCCTGACGAAACGATTATCACGCATATCATAACCAATTAGGCTGCCATTGTGGCCGAATGGATAAATAAACACTAAACTATCACTGACTGTGAAACAGTGAATATTAGCTATTTCTCCAGGACCCTGACCTACACGACCGATTTTACGGATAAACTTTCCCGAAGTATCAAACATCATGACATGGTTCTGATGCCATGAATAAATAAAGACAAACTTCTCCGTCCGCTTTAGCTGATTTATACTACCGACTAATATATTATCCTGCGTCTCCAGCTTCACATACTCCACATCTTTTACGATGTCACTCAGCAATAAAGGCTTGCCGCAATCTTTCAGGTTGTTAGCAAGATCAATATCTTTAAAGGTCTCCTCAGCCGATAAAGCGTTATCATCCACCATATCCGGAGAAGAAGGCTTGCTGCCACAAGCAGCAAGAAAAAACAATATCAAAAACAATGCGATACAATCTAACTTCATAGGACGATAATTTATAGGTTACTAATAGTTGGATTTAAGTTTCCCAATCATAAGAATGTCATTATCATTTTCGTGTAAACTATTTCTTAGATTAGTGACTCGTTTACGTATTTCAGGCTTTAAATCAGTTTGGGCAAGAACTTTATCTAAAGCATCCATCAGTCCAAGAGGTTCGTAAGAGATACAGACATAACCGTTGCGCATAGTCAAGAAAGGATAAGAAAGTCCCAAAAAGTCATTTGTAAAACGATCAATGCGCTTCACACTACCATCTTTTTTAGAAACACGAACATTAAATACAGTCATACGAACGGGAGAACCATCTGATGGCACTTTAGCCGGTCCAATAGTTACTCTACTCCAATAATATTCCGGAGTCTCATACAATGACGTTACAATATATTTATCCTCCTGCATTACATTATCCAAAGTAAAACAAGGTTTCAATACATTATTAGCAATATCATAGTGATATAGAGTATCAGGGCGTGTACGCCCGACAACCTGACAAAGGGAAAAAGAATAGCCATCAACATTCCGGGGAGCCAATACTTCATTACTATAATCCGGCACAATCGCATAATTTACAGCAGATATTTTTTGCAAGATATTCCCCTTAAAATCTTGTACCCAGCATAGATTCTTACTGATCGGTGCTTTAGGATTTCCTATATCAGCAAAGGGAAGAACGACCACTACAGCTTTTTCATTTTCCAAATCTATCCAAATGGAACTCTTCGTTATCGTTTCCGGCAATGAAATACTCTCTTTCGATAAAAATCGGCCTTTAAGATCAAAAAATAACATTTTTTGATTCTCGGCAATAGCTATACGTCCCTGCTTTTCATCAAGAAATCTATTCACAGCATATTTGTACTCTCCGGGGCCTTGACCAACTCCACCTATATCAGCCACATATCGTCCCTTACGAGTAAATAATTTCAAAGCAGAAACGCCATCCGGCTCTATTAAGATATAATTGCTTGAAACATCGATACCAAAAGGATAAGTGGCAACCAATGCCTCTTCTCTGCCATCCAACTTAATAATTTCCAATGATTCTATCAAATCAGAAAACAACATTTCCTCACCCTTTATTTTCTCTATTTCCAGTAAATCGACAGCGTAAAAGGCGGAACCTTCTTTTATATCCCCCTCTTTGGGTACAGATGAAGAGCAGGATGCAGACATTGCAACCGAAAAAAGAAAGAGAAGCGGGTATAAAAGGTATCTTGTCTTCATATAAAAATAGATTTTGGCTGAAAGTAAAAAACTACTTTTCACAAAGCATACTGCAAGATACGAATTATTCGTAGAATGTTATTCTATTAAGGATATGTTAAAAAGCATCTCATTCAAAATTTTTCAGTCTTTCAATTTGTAAATGGCAATAATTGGATTATCATCCTCGTGGACATTTTGCACGATCTATCAATATCACATATACTTGAGAACCTTCAGTGATTCGGCCTGATAGCATTTAGAGATACAATCGAAATTTATAGATTACTTATAGTTATTGTTTCAGTTTTCCAATGATAAGAATGTCATTATCATTCTCGTGCAGACTATTTCGTAAATCGGTGGCCCGTTTACGTACGTCAGGCTCCAAATCTGTTTGGGTAAGAACTTTATCTAAAGCATCCATCAGTTCAAGAGGATCATAAGAGATACAAATATATCCATTATTCATCATCAAAAAAAGATGAGATAAACCTAAAAGAGGATCAGTAAAGCGATCAATGCGCCGTACATTGCCATCTTTTTTCGAAACGCAAACATTAAAGGCTGGTAAACGAACAGAAGAAACACTTGAGGAAAGATTATTAGGATATAAAGTGACTTGCGCCCAATAACTCCTTGAAGTTTCATATAAAACAGTGCAAACACTTTGATTTTCAGAAACAACATGATCTATTGTAAAGCATGGAGTTATTATATTCTTTACCGCATCATAGTGATACAAAGTATCAGGACGAGTACGCAACATGGGTACTTCAGAAATAGAAAAAGAAATCGCATCCACATTCCGACGTGCCACTAAAGCATTACTGTAATCTCCAATTAAACCGTAATGATTTACAGGAATCCGATGCACGATATCACCCTCCCTATTTTGCACCCAGCACACATTCTTACTAATTGCAAAGTTCGAGTTCACATTAGCAGAAAAGGGTAAAGTAACCACAACTACGTTTTTTTTATCATAGTCCACCCATATCTGAGACTTATGTACTATTTCCCCGAAACGAATAACCTCATCCGGCAGATAATTCCCCTTTAAATCATAGACAAGCACCTTGTCGGTTCTTCCCGGACCCAAATAAATACGGTTTTCTTTCTCATCCACCAACCATGAAAATAAATATAAATACTCTCCCGGACCTTGACCTACTCCGCCAATATCAGCCACATATCGTCCCTTGCGCGTAAATAGCTTAACAGGAGATACAACGTCAGCAGGTCGCAACAAGATATAATTATCCGTCACATATACACCATATGGATAGGTTTTAATAAGCGCCTCATCCCTATTGTCCAATCTAATGATTTCGTATGATTCCATTAAATCACCCAAAGACATCACTGTCCCTTTGGTCTTCTCTATTATACGCAAATCAACAGAACGAAAGGCGGAATCTTCTATTATATCCCCCTCTTTGGGTACAGATAAAGAGCAGGAAGCAAACATTGCAACCGAAAAAAGAGATAGAAACGGGTAAAAAAAATATCTTGCCTTCATATAAAATAGATTTTAGTTTAAAACAAAAACATACTGTTCTAAAAAGCATGCTGAAATATACGAACTATTCGTAGAGTGTTATTCTTTTAGGAACATGTTTATTAACACTATTAACAAGATTTTCAGGTGATGAATAGGGTGCGAACAGGCTCTTAACTTCCCGGATGTACGAAGTTAATATCCTCCCTGTACGAAGTTAACTTTAACACAATGTTAAAGTTAACTTCGTACAGGGAGGATATTAATAGTATATTCTGCTGGTTATCAGTCCATTAGAAAAAAAATGTAATAAACAGATAAAATCTGTTGATCGTGTGAGATAGAATGGAACTGACATAATACTTACTCTGATAAGTACAGAAGAATGATGATCACCGGAAAAGTTTATCGATCTCTTCTTCTTTTATGGTAGTCAATACCACACGACCATCCGGCGTATAGTTGGGCGAAGGACAGGCAAACAGATTATCGACCAAACTGACCATCTCTTCATTACTCAGCACCTGCCCATAGACAATGGCAGCCGCGCGGGCAAGGGTCAACGCAAGGATATCCTGAATTTCTTCTTTGACATCGTTGCCTTTCTCCATAGCGGTATGCAACATGCTGCGCACCAAATCGACCGGATTCAGTCCGTCGATGCCTGAAGGTACTCCGTTAATGGCATAACTGCCTCCACCAAGATCGCTGAGATCGAAACCTACCGCAGATAAATCGTCCATAATGTCTTGCAATACGGCTGCCTCAGAAGCCGGAAGTTGCAGAATTTCGGGGAAGAGAACGCCTTGTGAGAAACCTTGTTTCTGCTGAATCTGGGCACGATACCGATCAAAGAGCACCCGAACATGGGCCCGGTGCTGATCGATCAGCATCAATCCGGACTTTACAGAAGTAAGAATGAAACGTCCCTTGAACTGCAAGTGCTGGGTCCCCTTCTCCATTATGGCCGACTCACCGGCATAAAGAGTTGCAGGAGCGGCTGTAACAATACTTTCCTCTTCAATTACCGCAAATTCTTCCGGTTCGGGATCGGGTTCGGCGAAAGGCTGATTCATCTTACTGGCTTTCTCAAGACCACCGTACAAATCTTCCCAGTCCACTTTCGGACGGGAGTAATTGCCACCGCCGGAAGAGGGCACCGAAGGTTTGAATGGATTGAAATCGGAATTGAAATGCACCTTAGGCGGCGCAGGAGGCAAGTTCTGTTCAAATGCAGGGATATCGGGCATGTCTTCCGTATCGAAATCGATAGAAGGGACGGCATTGAACTTGCCCAACGACTCTTTTACCGAGGCAGAAAGAATCTGCCAGATAGCCTGTTCGTTCTCAAATTTGATCTCTGTTTTGGTAGGATGGATATTGACATCGATGTTGGCAGGATCGACTTCAAAATAGATGAAATAAGAAATCTGTTCGCCTGCGGGAATCAACTGTTCGTAAGCATCCATCACCGCTTTATGGAAGTAAGGATGACGCATGTAACGGCCATTCACAAAGAAATACTGATGGGCACCTTTCTTACGGGCTGTTTCGGGCTTGGCCACATAGCCTGAAACCTTTACCATCGTAGTGTTCACTTCCACACTGAGCAATTGCTGATTGAGCTTCTTACCAAAAATAGAAAGAATACGTTGCCGCAAATGGCAGGCGGGAAGATTGAACAGTTCGGAGTCATTGCTATACAGTGAGAAAGCAACCTCAGGATGTACCAGGGCAATACGTTCAAATTCGGCCAGAATATTACTCAACTCGGTAGAGTTGGCCTTCAGGAACTTACGCCGGGCAGGAATATTGAAAAAAAGGTTCTTAATGGAAAAGTTGCTTCCTTTGGGACAAGACACTGCTTCCTGACTCTCCACTTTGGAGCCCGCAATGATAATCCTGGTCCCTAACTCTTCGGATTCGGGACGAGTCTTCAGCTCTACCTGAGCAACGGCGGCAATGGAAGCCAGCGCTTCACCACGAAAGCCCATCGTGCGAAGAGCAAACAGATCGGATGCCTCGCGGATCTTTGAGGTGGCATGCCGCTCGAAAGAGAGGCGTGCATCGGTTTCGGACATTCCCTTACCGTCATCAATCACCTGTATACAGGTCTTGCCTGCATCGGTAACCAATACATGAATATTTTGTGCCTCAGCATCGATGGCGTTCTCGACTAACTCTTTGATGACAGATGCCGGACGTTGTATCACCTCTCCGGCAGCTATCTGGTTGGCAACCGAATCGGGTAATAAATGAATGATATCGCTCATAATAGATTTAGCTTTGACTGATTAATTTATAGGACTTAAAAAGACCAGCTACCGGTCTGCAAATAATGCCATAGAAAAATAAGCAGGGCAATGATAGCCAGAATGACACCCAAATGAGCAGGCTTACGCCCACTCTCCTTACGACGCTTCAGATGTGTGGTGCCTTCGATGAACTTTCCGCGAATATCTTCCGGAGAAAATTCTTTTTCGGGTAACATTCCCAAATCACGCTTGGCATCTTCTTCCATTTTCGTCAATTTTTCTTTCCGCTCGTCCACATAGATATATTGATGATTGAATCCACGCGGCTTTCGTACATTGAACATTCCCATAGCTATTTCATATTAATTATTTCACGTTTAGGACCACTGATGACCTTGCGCTCTGTTTTACGTAAAGCCTCACCTGCCTTTTTCCCTCTCCAGTTGAAAATGTCTTCCTTATTCAAGGGACGGACATAATCAAACCAACTGAAAGTGGGCAATTTCATTTTGTCGGGTGGAATCTGATCCATTGGATAAAGTGTTCCATTCGATTTGGGACTCATGACCATTTTCTGCATTTTCCGGTCTTTGAGATACATATTCAACAGACTGGTTTCGGAGGTGTTCATACCAATCATAGTGCTATCTTGCTCCTGAGGATAATATACTACAAGGACATTCCCTATCACATCTATTTTGCGTGCCTCACCCTCGGCAAAGTATGCCTTGATCTCTTTTCCTGAGATCTGATTAAAATGAATGGAGTCTTTCTGTTCCACCGTGAGCGCCTGATTGATGATATGAGCCCAATCAATCGTACTGTCGTTCATATATACCTTAACCTCTTCTCCCAGCAGTTGTTGCCCTTCGTTCCAAATAATAGGATCGCGATACATGGTAAGGCAAGAGTCTTTCGTATTAAAGACCAAAGAATCGCAAACGCCTTGCAGATCAGCGCTGTACATACGTACCTTATGAAAAGCGCGCATCTCACGGAAAAGGGAGTCGGTGTCGAGATTATAGCTATTCATCAGTAACGTATCGGCATGCATAAAGAGGCTGTCACCCCGTGAATAATCCACGGCAACAGCTCGCTTGGTGGCAAGAGCATTCTGCTTCAACTCGTCATAATAACAATAATCACCGGTAAGCATGTTCTTATTGACAGTGTCGTTCATCTGGACATTATCGAACGCCTCACCATAACCCGCTTTACGGTCATAGAAAAGGCTGTCACCGGTCAACTTCTTACCTTCATTGGTCAAAACCGAGCGGTCGAGCAGTTCGGCTTGTCCGGAAACGGTATTGTAAATGCCCCGCTCGGAATAGATGTGATTTTGCTCACTTACAATATTGGAAGGGCCCAGAATGGTGGCAATCTTAGTATTCGTACTATACTTCAGGGTGTCGGAAGTAAGCACGAAACGGGGGTTCACGAGCTTGACATCATGGTTGAAAACAGAAAGTTTAGTGGCAGGACTGTACTCACCCCAGTCGGAAGTCAACACATTTTCTTCATCCATCAACGTACCCCCATCAAAATAGTAACCCAAATTGTACAGACGGTCATAATTCAGGCTGTCTGTCAACAGGGTAGTATTCCGGTTGATCATTTTCACATTCTCACGCAGTTGCGCTATCTGAGTCATGCCGTCATAAAACAAATAGTCACCATAGATGAAAAGAGTATCTCCCTGCTCCATACGCACATTGCTAAATGCTTCGAATGAATTCGTTTTTTCGTAAATCAGGGCACTGTCACAATACATATACATGCTGTCGTGACGCAACTTAACCGAACCAATCAGCACCTGAACATCAGGACGCGCCAGTTTATCGGCTTGCCCCCGATCGGCATGGAGCAAATCGACACGGGTCTTTTTATTTCCCGTTGGCTTTTCCGGTTCAGCCTTCTTCTCCTGTTGTGGCTTCTTGTCGTGCTGCGGTTTCTTGTCCTGGGCCACCAGAAAACATACGGCAAGCAGGCATAGAATACCCGCTAAGAGAAATCTATGCCTGCCGTGGAATTTATGTTCTTTGTTTAATCTAAACATATCAAATCAGGATCAGTCTTTTTTAATCCAGCCCGGATATTTAAAGTCACAACGCTGCCATGCCGGATTAATACGCACATACGTATGTTTTTGTTTTTCAACAATCCATTTTTGCAACGCCTCTTCACGACGTTTGTCGAGCACAATTTCTTTCAGGTTCTGGTAGTCATCGGTGATAGTGGCCTTGTGTCCATTGATGCGTGCCTTCAGCTTAACAATAGCACAAACTTCCTTACCATCTTTGGGGTTGACCATAGTGAAGGCTTTGGAGATCTCACCGATATTCATCTTATCTACCACTTTAGCTATCTCCTGCGGCAAATCCTGCATCTCGAATTTAGCAGTCTGATTCATCGGATTCTGCATCAGACCGTGATTGTTGCGTGTGTCTTTATCCTGAGACAAAGCAGCGGCTGCCTGATCGAATGTAAACTTATCGCTACGAATATCGTTGGCTATGGAATCAAGACGTGCATTGGCTTCATTCAACTCCTTATCCGATACTTTGGGCTTCAACAGGATATGACGGGTATTGATACGGTCGCCACGTTTCTCGATCAACTGGATGATATGGAAACCATACTCGGACTCTACGATCTTAGATATCTTCTTGGTGTCCTGCAAGTTGAAAGCGACATTAGCGTATTCGGGCACCATCTGGCCTTTACCCATAAAACCGGTTTCACCACCTTTGATGGCAGAACCGCGGTCCTCGGAATACAACAGGGCAAGCGTAGAAAAATCACTTTCGCCTTTATTGATACGGTCGGTATATTCACGCAAGCGTCTTTTCACATCCTCTATTTCAGAGATGGGCACTTTAGGTTGCTGTGTGATGATCTGCACCTCTACCTGAGTAGGGACATAAGGGATACTGTCCTGAGGAAGATCCTTAAAGTAGCGGCGCACTTCGGCCGGAGTCACTTTGATATCACCTACCAGCTTCTGCTGCATTCTCTGTACAATCAATCCGTCACGGGCATTCTCGCGCATGGCTTCGCGGATCTGCGTAGAAGTCTTGTTAAACTCAGCTTCCATCCTTTCTCTGCTACCCAAAGCCTGAATATAGTTATTGATCTGATAATCGACACGCTGTATCACTTCTGATTCAGGAACTTCGATACTATCGAGCACAGCCTGGTGCATATAAAGTTTCTGTACCGCCAACTCTTCGGGAATCACACAATAAGGATCACCATCAAACTTACGCCCCTCATACAAAGCGGCCAGTCGTGCTTCTTCCACATCGGACTTCAGGATGGCTTCGTCACCAACGACCCAAACCACTTCGTCAATCACATTGTCCTGCGCATAGGATGCCACGTTAGCAACCAGTGCCAGGGCAAACATAACAACAAATTTAAAGTTCACAAACTTCTTCATTCTGTGTATTTAATAATTTATAATCTTCTTTCTTTTTACTGCACGTTCGTACAAGTCGTCCTTTACTTGTTTCATAAAATCAACCCGCTTGATATTGACAAGCATATCTTTAACTTTCGGTTGGGCAAACTCGTAAGGTTCCTGTTCGCCTGCCACACGAAAATCGCTGATATTCAGAAAATAGTAGAATGCCGTATCTTTCAGTTCGATATGACGGTTCTTATCCATATAGGCTTCCGGGGATTCCGCTTTCAACGGGATCATATCAAGTACATCGGCTACCCGCACCCATTTATCATAAAAATACTCATACTTCACAGCATTCTGCAAACTATACTTCTCCAAATGCTCAACGGCATCCTGAGTCTCCGTCTTATACCACTTACGGACATTTCCCAGTTGGGGAGCGGTAAGGGGAACCTTGATAAACAGACCTTTCATCAACGGACGGTCCAGTTTAAACAGTTCTTTGTTCTTTTCGTAATAGTCTGCTATTTCCTGTTCGGGGATCTCGCCCGACAATTTCTGGCTGATTAGTTCTTGTTGATAAGTATGCATGATCAATGCTTTCCGGTAATTTGCGACCAACTTATCGATTTCGCCATTGTCGGGGATATTGCTTTGCGCCTGGTTAAACAACAAAACATCTTCAACCCAGCTACGAATGTAGTGCTCGGCGAAAAGAAGACTGTCATCTTTCGACAAACCGGCGGGGAACACGGCCTGAAGGTCCTCTTTGTACAAAAAGTTTCCATCGACCTCTACCAAAGGAGTCTGTCCTTTGTGATCATGCTTGTCAGTACACGACACACAGAAAAGGAGAGAGATTAGCAGAAGGCCCGTTTTTCGCATTGTCAACTGAATTATACTTAATTTAAGGTACGAAGATAATACAATAATTCGTTGCTTCAGTGATTATTAACCGTTTTTAAAACCTCTTGGTTAATTTCAACCTTAGCAGAAGCCCTGAGACGCTCTGCCCAAAGTGCATCCAGATGATTCTGATAATCTTCGATCAAACGGGAAACAATCTCTTTGTAGGACTCCGGACCTTTCTTTTTCTCACCCAAAACAACGGTAAAAGGATAGGACTTTAATGGTTCGAAGTCTCCTTTTTTAAACACTAACTTATCGACAAAAACATTGTCACCTTCGGCAAAGGTCCCTTGTTCTATCCGGATGACAGCCGGTGAAGCAGAGGTATTAAATGTCAGGCGAATGGCATCTTTCCACTCTTCTTCCGGAAGTTTTTTCAGAAATTTACGGGCGCTCTTCAGCGTTTTCTTATGGGTTCCGTGCAACACCGCACCTCTGTAGCGGGGTGAATCCCAGTTGTAATCGGTCCGGTGCTCCTTGAAGAAGTTCTTCAGTGCAACAGAATCTGCCAGGCTGACCTGATGGGTTTCCCGGCGGGTAATAGCGGCCAACAGCAAATGATCACGATGTTCTTGCAGTGTCCTGCGGAACTCAGGATGTTTCTGCTCAAGGTGACTGTTCTCATAATCGAGAATTGATTTTACCACAAAAGCATCCAACTGCCTCTTTGTCCCCATGGGATGGGCAGCGGCAAACCGTTCAAAGTCCTTCCCTGTAAAGTTTTTACCGTCCAGCGTAAAAAGAGTACGAGAGGTCTTGCCTTGAGAAAGCAACTCTTCCATCGCCGCTTTGTCCGGAGTATACCGATAGCTCTCCTTCAGTTTGTTTACCAGGATTTCGGTTCCTTTATCCGCACCCGGACGATGGGACAGTTTACGGATTAGCCTGTCCCGTATCTGTTCAAATGGAGGGAGTTCGCGTCTGCCCATTACTTTGACGATATGAAGTCCTTTAGGAGTAAAAAACGGCTGGGAATATTCGCCATCCTTCAAAGAGAAAGCGACCTCCTCAAATTCCTGTGGTGTCTGCAACCAACTGATCCAGGATTCTGCCTTATCATCAGAATATTGGTCTACCAGAGTCTTGAAATCGGTATCGGGATTTGTCTTCAATACATTGTAAAGAGAGTCCATTAAAGCCTGCGCCTCCCGCAAATGATGGGGCAGGGCTATCTGAGGAAGATAACGGAAAATATGCATAACCCGGATCTCGCCGGCTATGGAGCGGCTCTTCATCTGATCGTAAAGCTTTCTGGCACAGGCTTCCTCTGCAGACGAATCTGTAAGATAGGATTTAGATAATGAACGATGGTAGTTGTCCATCTCCGCACGAAAGGCAGAGAGAGTATCCAACCCGGCTCTCTGTGCCGCATGCAGTTTCAACTTCTTATCGACAAAGAGATCAACACAAACCTTCAAGGCTTCTTTCCCGGATACTCCCGAAGGCTTATTCCGATGATAGAAAGACTCAAACTCCGAGCGGGAAATGTCTTGTTCATTGATCCGCATCAACACAGGATCTTGCCGGGCATAGCCGGCAATAAACCCAAACAAACAGGTCAGTGCACCAACCAGAATCTTCTTCATACCATTCTACGTTGAGATATTCATATCGGAATAAAATAAATCGAGTTCACTACAAAGGACACGGATTAACACAGATTGATAATTTATCTCATTGATATTGAAGATTAAAAGTTCTGTGTTAATCCGTGTAATCTGTGGTAGAACAGCAACCAGACGGCAACGACCAAACGCCCGATAAACAGGCTGTTATTCCGGACGACTGTAATTAGGCGATTCGCTTGTAATCGTCACATCGTGCGGATGGCTTTCCATTACTCCGGCATTGGTGATGCGAGTAAACTTGGCATCATGCAGTTTCTCGATATCAGGAGCACCGCAATATCCCATACCGGCACGCAAACCACCGGTCAGCTGATAAATCACTTCATATAAAGTTCCTTTATAAGGCACACGGGCAGCAATGCCTTCCGGAACCAACTTCTTCACATCCATCTCACCACTTTGGAAATAGCGGTCTTTCGAACCATTTTCCATCGCTTCGAGAGAACCCATACCACGGTATGACTTAAACTTACGTCCATTGAAGATAATCGTCTCGCCCGGACTTTCTTCTGTACCGGCAACCAATGAACCGATCATCACACAGTATCCTCCGGCAGCCAGAGCTTTCACCACATCACCCGAATAGCGGAGTCCGCCATCGGCAATCAAAGGGATACCTGTACCTTTCAAGGCTTTGGCTACATCATAAACAGCCGAAAGTTGCGGTACGCCTACACCGGCAACCACACGTGTCGTACAAATGGAACCCGGGCCGATACCTACTTTTACACCGTCAGCCCCGGCTTCCACCAAGGCCTTGGCTGCATCGCCCGTAGCAATGTTACCAACCACAATATCAATATTGGGATAACGTTTTTTCGCTTCGCGCAAGGTGTCGATCACTCCCTTTGAGTGTCCGTGAGCCGTATCGATCACGATGGCATCCGCACCGGCATCCACCAACGCCTGCATACGGTCGAAAGTGTCGGCAGTCACACCTACACCGGCAGCTACACGCAGACGGCCTTTCGAATCTTTGCAAGCCATAGGTTTATCTTTGGCTTTTGTAATATCTTTGTAAGTAACCAGCCCGATCAGTTTTCCTTCTTTATCGACTACCGGCAGCTTCTCAATCTTATGGTGTTGCAGAATTTGCGCAGCTGCTTCCAGATCGGTAGACTGATTGGTGGTAACCAGATTTTCTTTTGTCATCACCTCGTCGATACGTTTATCCATGTTACGCTCGAAACGAAGGTCACGATTCGTTACAATACCGACCAAATATCTATTGTCATCCACTACCGGGATACCACCGATTTTATATTCGGCCATCAATGCAAGAGCATCGCGTACGGTAGACCCTTGCTTAATAGTGACAGGATCGTAAATCATACCGTTCTCGGCACGCTTCACTGTAGCCACCTGCTTAGCCTGTTCCTTAATGGACATATTCTTATGGATCACGCCAATTCCCCCTTCGCGCGCAATGGCAATGGCCATCTTGGCTTCGGTAACCGTGTCCATGGCGGCAGTTACAAACGGAATCTTTAACTCAATGTTTTTTGAAAACTTTGTCGAGAGATCGACAGTGCGTGGTAAAACTTCAGAATAAGCGGGGATCAACAATACGTCGTCATAAGTTAATCCATCCATTACAATCTTATCGGCAATAAATGACATAGGGCTATGCGTTTAAAAATTATTGCGTGCAAATATACAGTTTTTATTCAAGACTGCATAAGTGCACGCAAGTTTTTTTCGCTTTTTTAATTAGCCATTTCGGAGATAAACTTGATACGAACCAGACGGACTTCTTCTTCGGTAAATTCGTCCCCGAGTTCATCAAGAGCGTCGTCAATCTTATCTGTTGTCGACTCTTTGAAGTAATCGTAGATGTCGAGCATGTGATCTTCGTCCATGATCTCATCCAGGAAGTAGTCGATATTCAACTTAGTACCCGAATAAACGATCGCTTCCACTTCATCCAGCAATTCGCTGAACTCAATGCCCTTGGAAAGCGCGATATCATCCAGAGCCACTTTACGGTCGATGGCTTGAATAATGGCCACTTTCATCTTCGACTTGTTGGCGACAGTGCGTACCCGTAAGTCCTCCGGACGTTCAATCTCATTCTCTTCGCAGTGTCTCTTAATCAGCTTGCAGAATTCTTCGCCGTAACGTTTGGCTTTTCCGGCACCTACGCCCGGGATATTCTGAAGTTCTTCGAGCGTCACAGGATAGATAGTAGCCATCGCTTCAAGAGAGGGATCCTGGAAAATCACGTAAGGAGGCACTTCCAGTTTCTTCGATAACTTTTTCCGGAGATCTTTCAGCATAGAATAAAGAACCGGATCGACTGCGCACGAACCTCCACCTCTTGCCGGTGTTTCTTCTTCCACTTCTTCAAAGTCATTGTCCTCGGTAATCTTGAATGACTTGGGATGTTTAAGAAATTTCTTTCCTGCATCGGTCACTTTCAGCAAACCGTAGTTTTCTACATCCTTACTCAGATAACCGGCTATCAACGCCTGACGAATCACGGCATTCCAGGTTTTGTCTTCTTCTCCCATTCCTGATCCGAACACTTCCAGATCTTCATGTAAGTGTGCCTGAACTTCAGACGTTTCGCGTCCCTGCAGGACATCAATAATATAATCTGCCTTAAAATTTTCTTTTACCGCTATGATTGTTTCGATCACAGCACACAATAATTCTTGAGCCTCCACTTGTTTTTTAGGGTTTAAACAGTTGTCACAATTTCCACAATTCTCTTCCGTGTACTCTTCGCCGAAATAATGTAGTAATGTCTTACGGCGGCAAACGGAAGATTCAGCATACGCAGCAGTTTCCAACAGAAGCTGCTTGCCAATTTCTTGTTCTGCCACAGGTTTGCCTTGCATGAACTTCTCGAGTTTCTGCAAGTCTTTGTTTGTATAAAAGGTAATGCACTGGCCTTCTCCGCCGTCTCTTCCGGCGCGGCCTGTTTCCTGGTAATACCCCTCCAGGCTCTTTGGTATATCATAGTGGATGACGTATCGCACATCGGGCTTATCAATTCCCATTCCAAATGCGATAGTAGCTACAATTACGTCGATCTTTTCCATCAGGAAATTGTCCTGATTCTGCGTTCGCGTTGCCGAATCCATACCTGCATGATAAGCACGGGCATTGATCCCGTTGGCTTGAAGTATCTCAGCAAGCTCTTCTACCTTCTTCCGGCTCAGGCAATAAATGATGCCCGATTTTTCCGGATTGTTCTTGATGAACTTTATGATGTCCTTATCTACATTCTGAGTTTTAGGACGTACCTCGTAATACAGATTCGGACGGTTGAACGAAGACTTGAAGACGTGTGCATCCACCATTCCCAAGTTCTTCTGAATATCGTGCTGCACCTTCGGCGTGGCCGTTGCGGTCAGCGCAATAAGAGGTGCTTTTCCTATTTCATTAATAATCGGACGTATCCTGCGATATTCCGGGCGGAAGTCGTGTCCCCATTCGGAAATACAATGTGCTTCGTCGACAGCATAGAATGAAATCTTTACTGAACGCAGAAACTCCACATTCTCTTCTTTCGTCAACGACTCGGGAGCAACGTATAACAGTTTTGTTTTTCCGGCAAGAATGTCAGACCTCACCTGATCAATCGCACCCTTGTTCAAAGAAGAATTAATGAAATGAGCCACACCGTCTTCTTCACTGAAGTTGCGCATCGCATCTACCTGATTCTTCATCAGCGCGATCAGCGGAGAAATCACAATGGCCGTACCTTCCATTAATAAAGAAGGCAACTGATAGCACAGAGATTTTCCACCGCCGGTAGGCATCAGCACAAAGGTATCATTACCATCAAGCAAATTCTGGATGATCGGCTCCTGGTTCCCCTTGAAATTATCAAATCCGAAATACTTTTTCAGTTGGTCTGTCAAATTAATCTTCCCTGCCATCTTAATATAGGTTGTTTTATTCAGTTCATGGTTTAACTTAAAAACACTCGCTTTGCTTGGAAAGCGCTCTAACAAAGTTATAAACAACTTCTTAAATATCAAGCATAATCAGACTAATATTTTTCAAGAAAAAACGGAACTCACCTCCATTATTGCCCTTACCTTTTGATTTTAAGCAGTTTGCAATCTCGCAAGATTTGCTTTTTCGAGCTGATGCTTCGCATAATCCAGTGTCACTTCATATTCTTTCTGGTTTTCAGAAGGAATCTCGAACATGACATCCATCATAATTGTCTCCACGATAGAGCGCAATCCGCGGGCACCCAGTTTATACTCCACTGCCTTGTCGACGATATATTCGAAGACTTCGGGCTGGAAGGTCAACTGCACACCATCCATTTCGAACAACTTGATGTATTGTTTGATAATGGAATTCTTGGGTTCGGTCAGAATGGCACGAAGTGCATTCCGGTCGAGCGGGTTCAGATAGGTCAGCACCGGCAAACGGCCGATAATCTCCGGAATCAGTCCGAATGACTTCAAATCCTGCGGTGCGATGTATTGCATCATGTTGTTTTTGTCGATAGTAGCCGTCTTACGGGAAGCATTGTATCCCACGACATGGGTGTTGAGACGCTGGGCAATCTTTTTCTCGATGCCGTCAAACGCTCCTCCACAGATGAAAAGGATGTTTTTCGTGTTTACGGGAATCATCTTCTGGTCGGGATGCTTACGTCCTCCCTGAGGCGGGACGTTGACCACAGAGCCTTCGAGCAGTTTAAGCAATCCCTGCTGTACGCCTTCACCGCTGACATCACGCGTGATGGAGGGGTTGTCTCCCTTACGGGCAATCTTGTCTATCTCGTCGATGAAGACAATGCCTTGTTCTGCCTCGGGCACATTGTAATCGGCCACCTGAAGCAGACGGGTGAGGATACTCTCGATATCTTCGCCTACATAACCGGCTTCGGTCAACACGGTCGCATCCACTATCGTAAAGGGTACATGCAACAGTTTGGCTATGGTACGCGCCAAAAGGGTTTTACCGGTTCCGGTGCTGCCCACCATAATGATGTTCGACTTTTCAATCTCCACATCATCACCGCTGTCTTTCTGCAACAGACGTTTGTAGTGGTTATATACCGATACGGCAAGAAAACGTTTGGCATCGTCCTGGCCAATCACGTACTGGTCGAGGAAATTCTTTATTTCTACCGGTTTGGGTAGTTCCTTTAAATTGAGTCGGGTAGCTCCCGCGCTCTGTTTGCCGGCTCCCATGGCTTCCTGAGTAATCTCATAAGCCTGGGTCGCACAGCTGTCGCAAATGTAGCCGTTCATCCCTGTAATCAGGAATCCGACTTCATTCTCCGAACGGCCGCAAAAGCTACACCTTTTTTTATTATTCTTTGATTCAGCCATGTTTATTTCTTAATCAACACTTCGTCAATCATACCATATTCTTTTGCTTCCTGGGCGGTCATCCAGTAATCACGGTCCGAATCGGCCCATACCTTGTCAAAAGAAGTACCCGAATGATCGGCAATAATGGTATAAAGTTCTTTCTTTAATTTTTGTATTTCGCGGGCAGTGATTTCAATATCCGAGGCTTGTCCCTGCGCGCCACCCATCGGCTGATGAATCATCACACGTGAGTGAGGCAGCGCCGAACGTTTGCCTTTGGCACCGGCCACCAACAGTACAGAAGCCATAGAAGCTGCCATACCGGTACAGATTGTAGCCACATCACTCGAGATGAACTGCATCGTATCATAAATACCCAGCCCGGCATAAACCGATCCGCCCGGAGAGTTGATATAGATTGAGATATCTTTACCCGGATCTACCGAATCAAGATACAGCAACTGTGCTTGCAGCGTATTGGCCGTATAGTCATCAATCTGTGTACCGAGGAAGATAATGCGGTCCATCATCAGACGTGAGAACACGTCGAGCTGAGTGACGTTAAGTTGTCTTTCTTCCAGAATATAGGGATTCAAATACCCGGCTTGCGATTTAATCACATCGTCCAGCACCATTGCATTCATACCTAAATGCTTGGTTGCGTATTTTCTAAAATCATCCATTGTTTTACGTTCCTTTCTATTATTAATAATGTAACTGCAAAGAAACAAAAAAGAACACAGAGACACAAAAAAACACAGAGTTATAATTCTATAAAAACTCTGTGTTTCTGTGACTTTATGTCCTGTTCAAAAGAAGAGCTTATTCAAACATCTTATTGAATTCTTCCATTGAAACGGTTTTGTTCTCCAATGTAACCTTGCCTTTCAGTGCAGCGGCCAATTTGGTTTCTACTACGCGGTTCACCAAACCGTCGATGCTTTCTTTCTTTTTCAGCATCTCTTTTGCGTAGTTTTCGAGGATATCATCGGGTATAGTCAGCATACCGTATTGAGCAAACTGAGCTTTTGTAGCTTCTTTCGCCATGTTGATCACGTCGTCCTGCTCTACCTTGATATCATTTTCTTTCACCAACTGTTCCTTAATCAGGTGCCATGTCAGTTCTTCGATGCTCTTATCGTAGTTTTCGTTTACGAATTCTTCGCCTTTGTCTTTGTTGTTCATCAACATAACGCGTTTCAGCAGTGCATCCGGGAATTCCAGCTTACCTACTTTGTCTGCCAATACCTTGCGGACATCGATCAGGAATTTATAATCGCTATCGGCAACGAACTGGGCTGCGATGCTTTCTTTTACTTTAGCACGGAATTCTTCTTCTGTCTTCACTGCGTCTTTGCCGAATACCTGATCGAAGAGTTCCTGATTCAGTTCACCGTTTACGAAACGGGTCACTTCTTCTACCTGGAAGCTGAAGTTGGATTTTACTTCGGCAGCAGCTTCTTTGTCGATCTTCAGCAGTGATGCGATTTCAACAGCATTGCCTTCGTAAGCAGCATCCGGATTGAATACCAGTACGTCGTTTACTTTAGCGTTTGCGAAGATAGCCTTCTGCTCGTCGTTCTTCATGTACGAAGGCATCATTACAGCACCTTCTACCTGAATACCGCCTTCTTTCGTGTTGCCTTCTTCATCAAGTTCGGCCAACAGACCTTTCAGCATATCGTTTTCTTCGTATGCCTCTACCTGTTCGTATTTTCCGTTACGTTGAGTATAAGCTTTAATCTGGTTTTCTACCATTTCGTCAGTTACCTCGATTGTATAGTAGTCTACCTTGTCCTGGCTGCTAACCTCAGCTTTGAACTCCGGAGCCAAAGCGATATCGAATACAAATTCAAATTCTTCCATTGTATCGAAATCGATATCCGGCTGCTTTTCTTCGTTAGGCATCGGTTCGCCAAGGATGTTTACGTTATTCTCCTTAATGTATTCGTATACTTTCTCAGAAAGCAATTTGTTCACCTCGTCGGCAATGACTGACTTACCATACATCTTCTTCACCAAGCTCATAGGAACCATGCCCGGACGGAATCCCGGAACCTGAGCTTTCTGACGGATGTTCTTCAACGATTTGTCTACCTGAGGCTGGTAGTCAGCTTTTTCAAGCTTCACGGTAAGCAATGCGCTTACTTTGTCAATGTTTTGTAATGAAACGTTCATTCTGACAATTATTTATTTGATTTATACTTTATTCTATACTCAAACGAGGGTGCAAAATTAGTGCTAATCTTTCAAATTTCAAAAAACATTGCAGAATTATTTCATTTGCAGAGAATCGCCATTTCGGACGAAAGCAGCCGGACATACGGCAGAAAAGACATTAATCCGTTTTCAAAAGAACCCGTTTTACTTTTTATTAACCAAAAAAGAAGAAAACAAAAAGACAGACCCGGACGGAAAAGTCCGGAACAGAGGCCGGCAAAGCAGTAAAGTTCAACACAACCGGATGTGGATAAGGAGGTCGGAAACCGGTTCATTGCTTACGGAGTGCTACCACAAATATCAATTATAGCAACAATCGGAGATTATACTGTCAAAAGGATCAAAAATCCTTCTTTCCGCTGACTCGGCTTTTCGTTTCTCCGCTCCATCCGGAGGAAATAGAGCTCCGGAAGGTGGCTTTTTGCCTCCCAAAGCCTGCCTCTTCCGGAAACAAAACCTGTGTTTTACTGAAAAGCAAGCTTCTTTTTGCGGAAAAGACGGGTACATTTGCCCCGAAAGACGTTAGCATTTCCGGAAAACGCTTACTTCTTTTCCGGATTTCTTTAAATGTTTTCCCCAATTGCATATATTGTTCCGGAAAAAGAAGCTTCCAAACTCTTTTTTCACTCTGGTTGCTCTCCGCGAAACGACGCGGCCGGACTATCGGAAGAACAAGTATTTGACATAAAAAAGTACATGATGCATCAAGAGGATATGTTTCTCTTTCAGTCTGTCCAGAAACCGGTCATCGGGTAAACAAAAAGATAATGGCTAAACTGGCTGGAAGACGTTTTTTCTGACTTAGACGAATGGTCCTCCGAAATAAACAAATATGAGAGGATACGATTGTCATTTTGACAAAATGCTATCAAACTTCCGCCATCTTCACCGTAACGCCGGGAAGTCAGTATCTTCTTTACAACTTATGTTTTCCGACTTCATCCTAAGATCTCTCCAATCAGTTAAATTTCACAGGTTTCACACACAAAAACAGAGAAAAAGTTATTGCAATTCCGGATTTTATGTGTTTCTTTGTTGCGGAAAGATGATCGATTAGTTTCTCGATTTCGATTACAAGGTTTTTACTCCCGTCGACAAGACGCTTTTGTAAACTCTCTGTTTCTTTAATCTTTTTATTATTAAATCATCTTCCGGAGAGTTTTTTATTTCATTTATTTTATTTTTATCATTTTCATTATGAACATTTATGTTGGAAACCTTAACTACCGTGTTAAGGAAGCAGATCTGCAACAAGTTATGGAAGACTACGGAAAAGTAACTTCTTGTAAAGTAATCATCGATCGCGAAACAGGCAGATCAAAAGGTTTTGGTTTCGTAGAAATGGATGACGATGCAGCTGCAACAAAAGCTATCGCAGAATTAAACGGAGCGGAATACGAAGGCCGTACTATGGTACTCAAAGAAGCCAGACCGAGAGATTGACGATAGGAGAAAGAATTAAAAAGAAACCTTTTACCAGAAGAACCGGTAAAAGGTTTTTTTTATGTATTCTATGTTCAAACGGCTCCCCCCGATACACAGGAGAACGGAAACAGCAGACTAATCTTTCAACTGGAAGTCTTTGCGGCGCAAAACGAAACTGTTACTCAGATATTTCTCACGCACAATCTTATTCTCAGCCAACTCCTCAGGGGTACCCTGAAACAGGATTTTTCCTTCGAACAGCAGATAGGCACGATCGGTAATACTCAATGTTTCCTGTACGTTATGGTCGGTAATCAGGATACCGATGTTTTTATCTTTCAACTTCCATACAATCTGCTGGATATCTTCTACGGCAATCGGGTCTACCCCGGCAAAGGGTTCATCGAGCATGATGAATTTGGGGTCGATAGCCAGACAACGCGCGATCTCCGTACGGCGGCGCTCACCACCCGACAACTGGGTACCTTTATTCTTCCGCACTTTCTGCAAACGAAACTCGGCAATCAAACTTTCGAGCTTATCTTTCTGATAATCGAGAGGTTTATTAGTCATCTCAAGCACGGAAGCAATGTTGTCCTCCACCGTCATCTGGCGGAAGACCGAAGCCTCCTGAGCCAGATATCCGATACCGGTCTGAGCACGTTTATAAACAGGATATTTCGTTATTTCAAGATCGTCCAGGAAAATACGGCCCTCATTCGGGGTAATCAATCCTACGGTCATGTAGAACGAAGTGGTCTTACCGGCACCATTCGGCCCCAGCAAACCTACAATCTCACCCTGCTTCACATTGATGGAAACATGGCTCACTACCGTACGCTTACCGTACTTTTTCACCAAGTCTTCGGTACGAAGCACCATCTTGCTTTCTTCCATATCCTTTGTTATTTTGCGGCAAATGTAGCAAAAATAAGCCGAAAAAACGTACATTTGCAAACAAATATACGAGTTATGATTAAAGCATTAAGAACCGTCGGCAGATACATGATGCTTATGGGACGGACTTTTTCACGTCCCGAGCGCATGCGTATGTTCTTCCGGCAATATATCAAAGAGATAGAGCAACTGGGGGTAAACTCTATCGGCATCGTGCTGTTGATTTCATTCTTCATCGGCGCGGTGATTACCATCCAGATTAAACTAAACATCGAAAGCCCATGGATGCCCCGCTGGACGGTGGGATACGTCACTCGTGAGATTCTTTTGCTTGAGTTCTCCTCCTCCATCATGTGTCTGATCCTGGCCGGTAAAGTGGGATCGAACATCGCTTCCGAACTGGGTACAATGCGTGTGACACAGCAGATTGATGCACTCGAAATCATGGGAGTGAATTCCGCCAACTATCTGATATTACCCAAAATCACGGCAATGGTTACCATGATTCCTATTCTGGTGACCTTCAGCATCTTTGCAGGTATCATCGGAGCATTCGCCACCTGCTGGTTCGGCGGTATTATGACGGCCACCGACCTTGAATACGGACTCCAGTATATGTTTGTAGAATGGTTTGTGTGGTGCGGCATCATCAAGTCACTGTTTTTTGCCTTTATCATTGCCAGTGTATCCTCTTTTTTCGGCTATACCGTAGAGGGCGGCTCGATAGAAGTGGGAAAGGCATCTACCGATTCGGTGGTTTCCAGCAGCGTACTGATTTTGTTTGCCGACCTGGTATTAACTAAACTTTTAATGGGATGATCGAAGTAAAAGGACTCTATAAATCATTCGAAGGTAAAACGGTATTGCATAATATAGATGCCTCTTTCGAAAACGGAAAAACCAGCCTGATTATCGGTCAGAGCGGTTCGGGTAAGACGGTATTGATGAAGTGCATCGTCGGATTGCTGACACCGGAAAAGGGTGAAGTACTCTATGACGGACGCAACTTTCTGGCAATGGGTAAAAAAGAAAAGAAACATTTGCGACGCGAAATGGGAATGATTTTCCAAAGCGCGGCTTTGTTCGACTCCATGTCCGTTTTAGATAACGTAATGTTCCCTCTCAACATGTTCGGTACCGATACATTGCGCGAACAAACCAAACGGGCCATGTTCTGCCTCGATCGGGTCAACCTGACAGAAGCTAAAGATAAATTTCCCGGCGAAATCAGTGGCGGTATGCAGAAACGTGTAGCTATCGCACGGGCCATTGCGCTGAACCCGCAGTATCTCTTCTGCGATGAACCGAACTCAGGACTCGACCCGAAAACCTCTTTGGTAATAGACGACCTGATTCACGATATTACCCGGGAGTACAACATGACCACCATCATCAATACTCACGACATGAACTCGGTAATGGGTATTGGCGAAAAGATTATCTATATTTATCAGGGAACCAAAGAGTGGGAAGGCACGAAAAACGACATCTTCACTTCGACTAACGAACAGCTGAACAATTTCATTTTCGCTTCCGACCTGCTGCGTAAAGTAAAGGATGTAGAAATACAAAACCTCGAAGGCTGATCTTCTCAACAGATTGAAATAGAAGGGCTCATGAATCATCGCAACTCATGAGCCCACTTTTTGTTATAAAAAAACCAGTTAATAGAATCGACATATATCATCACGACATATTGACTGTCCCAAAGTTCTCAATAAAACTTAAAAAGAGAATAATTCCAATTACACATCAAAGATAACAAAAAAAATGCAGCAAAACATCACCGAAAACCGTGACAAATTGAAATAAATAGAATCATCCAATCTCTATCCATCCTTTTGCCATAGCTTTCACTACCATATCGATAGCGTTCTTTGCACAAAACTTTTGTATTAGCCTTTTGCGAAATGTTTCGACAGTATTTTCTGATATCTTCAATTCAGCCGCAACTTCATGCGTATTACATCCCCTCGCGACAGCTTTCAGTACATCAAGCTCACGCTTTGTGGGTATATCTTTAGGATGAATTTGTACAGGACTGAGGCTTAACCTCTGACGAATGGACTTAAACCGCGGACATGCATAAGAATCACCTGCAAGCACGCTCTTCACGGCATTTCCTATTTCCATAGCTTCGGATGATTTAAGGATCACGGCATTCACTTTCTGACGAATCAAACGGTTGATAATCCAGATTTCTTCATGCATAGTACTAATAATAATACGTGCACTCTCATTAATCTCACGAATCATATCAACCAAATCGAATCCTGATATATCGGGGAGGCTTACATCCAAAACATAGATGTCGTAGTCTCTCTCCCCAATCAATTCGGCAGCTCTCGTTCCCGAAGTCACCGCATCGGCAACTTTAACCCCCGGCACTAACTCAAGCATGCGTTGCATCCCTTCAAGAATCAGTGCATGATCGTCAACCAATAGTATTTCTGCCTTCGTTTCCATGTAGCCTCTGTCTGTATTTATGGTTTGTTTCTTTTTGCTCTGTACAAATATAAATAAAAAGAGTTATATAAGAAACAAAAAGAATCAATTATTTCAAAAATGATGGGCAAAAAGAAAGCCGGAATTATGATAGTCCGGCTTTTACATTTATATATCAATACTATTCGACACAAAAATCACTTCTGTCTGATATAAATGTTGATAGGCGTTCCACTCAGATCCCACTTTTCACGCATCTTGTTCTCCAGGAATCTTCTATAAGGCTCTTTCACGTACTGTGGAAGATTAGCAAAGAAGACAAACGAGGGTACCTGCGTATTAGGCAGCTGAGTAACGTACTTAATCTTGATATATTTTCCCTTAGTCGCAGGAGGCGGATAAGCTTCGATCAACGGAAGCATCTCTTCGTTCAGGCGAGCTGTCGGAATTTTAATCATACGGTTCTCGTAAACTTTACGTGCCTCTTCAAGCACCTTGAGAATTCTCTGTTTTGTCAATGCCGATGCAAACACAATAGGGAAATCAACAAAAGGAGCAAAACGTGAACGAATGGCTTCCTCAAAAGTCTTCATTACTTTATCAGTCTTGTTTTCTACAAGATCCCACTTATTCACGACTACCACTAACCCTTTTGAGTTTTTCTGAATCAACGAGAATATATTCAAATCCTGGCTTTCTATACCACGGGTCGCATCCACCATCAGAATACATACATCGGCCCCCTCTATGGCACGAATAGAACGGACAACCGAATAATATTCGAGATCCTCGTTTACCTTATTCTTTTTACGAATGCCGGCTGTATCTACCAGATAGAAATCGAAGCCAAACTTATTGTAACGAGTGTAAATAGAATCGCGGGTTGTTCCGGCTATTTCTGTAACAATATTACGTTCTTCCCCGATAAAAGCATTCACAATAGACGATTTACCGGCATTAGGACGTCCCACCACAGCGAAACGAGGGATGTCTTCATCCAGAATCTCATCGGATTCTTTCTTGAATTTACTAACAATCAAGTCCATCAGATCTCCTGTACCACTACCACTAATCGCAGAGATACAATAAGGATCGCCCAATCCCAACCGATAAAACTCAGGAGCATTGTATCGCAGCTCATGATTATCCGTCTTATTGGCCACCATGATGACCGGACTTTTGGCACGGCGTAATATGGCAGCTACCTGCATATCCAAATCTGTCACTCCATTTGTCACATCCACCACAAACAGAATCACATCCGCTTCATCCACTGCCATCAATACCTGCTTGCGGATTTCCTCTTCGAATATATCGTCAGAGTTTACTACCCATCCACCGGTATCAACAACAGAAAACTCTCGCCCTAACCATTCGGATTTACCATACTGCCTATCACGGGTAGTACCCGCTTCATCGTTCACAATTGCCTGACGGGTTTTCGTCAAACGATTAAATAAGGTAGACTTGCCCACATTGGGTCGTCCTACGATTGCAACTAAATTTCCCATAGTTTACACACTTTATTTTTGCGACTATCACAGTCGTATGAATTTTCTTTTTTTAATCTAACTGATAACCAAAATTCCGCAATTCCTTGTCAGAGCTGCGCCAATCTTTGTCTACTTTCACATAGGTTTCCAGAAAAACAGTTTTTCCGAAAAAACGTTCCAGATCCCGCCGTGCCTCTGTAGCAACTTTCTTCAGGGCTTTACCCTGTTTTCCTATAATAATCCCTTTCTGAGAATCACGCTCTACATAAATCACGGCATGAATGTGTATCTTCTTCGCATCTTCTTTGAATTGCTCCACCACCACCTCTACCGAGTACGGAATCTCTTTGTCATAGTACAACAGGATCTTCTCACGGATAATCTCGTTGACAAAGAAACGGGCCGGCTTATCAGTCCACTGGTCCTTATCAAAATAAGGAGGTGAGTCAGGCAAAAGTTCTTTGATCCGCTTCATCACATAGTCCACATTGAACTTTGTAGCTGCCGAAATCGGAATAATCTCAGCTTGTGGAAGCAACTCTTTCCAGTCTTCCACCAGCTTCACCAGCTTTTCCTGGTCAGTCAAGTCAATCTTGTTAATCAATAACAAAACCGGAGCAGTCTGCTGACGCACTTTCTGAATAAATTCATTATTCTTATCAGGAGTTTCAATCACGTCTGTCACATAAAGCAAGACATCTGCATCCGCTAATGCTGAAGTCGAAAAGTTCAGCATAGATTCCTGCAACTTATAATTAGGTTTCAACACCCCCGGAGTATCCGAAAAAACAATCTGCATATCATCCGTATTATAGATACCCATAATCCGGTGACGAGTAGTCTGCGCCTTAAACGTAGCAATTGAAATACGTTCGCCTACCAACACATTCATCAGTGTCGACTTACCCACATTGGGATTTCCTACTATATTCACAAAACCAGCTTTATGCATCGCCTTCCATTTATTGATTTAGACAAAAAAACGCATCGAATCGAAATAAGATGCGTTTTATGTGATTTATATTAGCAACTTTCGTTACTATTCTTTTTTCCCGTCGTAACCCCATTTCACATACACGGCACCCCAAGTAAATCCGGCACCAAACGCAGTGAAAATAATGTTATCGCCTTTCTTAAGTTTCTCTTCAAAATCCCAGATACACAATGGCAACGTACCCGCACTCGTATTACCGTAATGCTGAATATCCACCAGAACTTTCTCCATCGGAACTTCCATGCGATGAGCTACCGCTTCGATGATGCGCATATTGGCTTGATGGGGAACAATCCAGTCAATGTTATCTTTTGTCAGCCCGTTCTTTTCTGCTATAGCTGCACTGACATCAGACATATTAGAGACAGCGTACTTGAACACAGTTCTACCTTCCTGATGAATATAATGCATTTTATTGTCAACCGTGAAATAAGAAGGAGGACAAACCGAACCACCCGCTTTCATGTGGAGGAAAGGCAATCCCTTACCATCAGTTCTCAATATAGCATCCATAATTCCCAAGTCTTCCGTGGTCGGTTCAAGCATAAAAGCTGCCGCTCCATCACCGAAGATAGGGCATGTTGCACGTTCTGTGTAATCCACCATTGATGACATTTTATCGGCACCAACAATGATTACTTTTTTATATCGTCCCGAACGAATAAAATTGGCAGCTGTTTCCATCAGATACAAGAATCCGCTACAAGCAGCCTGTAGATCGAAAGCAAAAGCATTTTTTAGTCCGAGTTTATCACAAAGAATAGAAGCTGTTGAGGGGAAATGATAGTCAGGAGTAGTAGTTGCAACGATAACTAAATCAATGTCATCAGGATTTGAACCCGTTTTTTTCATCAACTGTTTAGCTGCCTTACGGGCCATATACGAAGTACCTAATCCCTCTTCGTTCAGTATTCGTCTTTCTTTTACTCCGATACGAGTCATAATCCACTCGTCATTGGTATCCACCATCTTAGATATCTCGTCGTTTGTCAAGACATAATCAGGTACATATCCTCCGACTCCTGTGATTACTGCATTTATTTTTTCCATCAATTCTGTTTTAATTTAGCAATACATCTAATACTTAAAGCAGCCGGAGAGCAATGCTCTCTGGCTGTTTGATAAGTATAAGCTTATTCAGACTGCAATTATACAGCAGCTTCTTTTTCAATTGCCAGCTTACCTCTGTAGTATCCGCAAGCGCCGCATACTGTGTGGTAAACATGCCATTCACCGCAGTTCGGGCAAATAGCCAATGTAGGAGCTACTGCTTTATCATGAGTTCTTCTCTTTGCAGTTCTTGTTTTTGATTGTCTTCTCTTAGGATGTGCCATTTTCTTTTAAACTTTAATTATTATCTAATATTTTTTTTAATTCATTCCAGCGCGGATCAATCTGTTCCTCCGCTTCATCTTCCACAACGATATCCTCACCAGCGCCAAAAGATTCTTCTGCATCGTCATCACTACTTGTTCTAAGATGCTTGTTCAGCTTACTGGTCACAGCTTTATTGCATTTACCGGGAGCATGCACATGCTTCATCGGGATAGCCAAAGCTATAAACTCGTACATAAACCAAGCTACATTGATCTCCCCTTCTTCCTCAGGGATCACAATCAGATTATCTCCCTCTTCAGCATATTCACGGCCAAATTTCACCATCAACTTATCTGAGGAAGTAACCGGCTGCTCCATCTCATCCAAACAACGGTCACATGGTACCCATACGATACCTTCTGTCTGGAAGCTCAATTCAAAAGCACGAGAGGTCTTTTTAACCGTCAACTCTACGTTGACTTTACCTTTCTGAACTTCAGGGCCATCAATATGAGCGAAAAAAAGATTGTCAAGTAGAAACTCATACTTACATGAGTCTGCTTGCATTCCTTTCAAATCAATTTTGTATTTATCAAACTTTCCCAAAGCTTCTTTTTTTTAATCGTTGCAAAGGTACAAAAAAAGCCCAAACGTTATGTACTACTTAACTAATTTTCATCTGAATCTTAAGTAGGTAGACATAATTCGGGCGACAAAGATACGAATAATAATCCTCATAACATACAAATTATCAGTAAATATTCGTATTTTAAGTAGTATTTTATTTATAAACGAGTGCATCAGTTCGGTTATTATCCTCCCTCCTTCTTTTCCTACGTCTATAAACAAGTCATCCCCTCGTGTCTTCTGACCCGAGGGGATGAACTCTCTGAAAAAAACGGCGACTACCTACTCTCCCACTGTTACGCAGTACCATCGGCGTGATCAGGCTTAACTTCTCTGTTCGGAATGGGAAGAGGTGGAACCCTGATGCTATAGTCACCTGAATAAGGCAGACATAATGTACAAAAGTAAACTTAGCCGTCTATCAAACCGATAGTAAAGCTAAACGGATATATAAACCATAAAAGACAATAAAAGAAAGTCATCGGGCAATTAGTAACGCTCGGCTGTGATGTTACCACCTGTACACCTGCGTCCTATCAACGTTGTAGTCTACAACGACCCTAAAAGAAATCTAATCTTGTGGCTGGCTTCGTACTTAGATGCTTTCAGCACTTATCCAATCCCGACTTAGATACCCGGCAATGCACCTGGCGGCACAACCGGTAAACCAGAGGTCAGTCCAACACGGTCCTCTCGTACTAGTGTCAGAGCCACGCAAATTTCATGCGCCCACGATAGATAGAGACCGAACTGTCTCACGACGTTCTGAACCCAGCTCGCGTGCCACTTTAATGGGCGAACAGCCCAACCCTTGGGACCTTCTCCAGCCCCAGGATGTGACGAGCCGACATCGAGGTGCCAAACCCCTCCGTCGATATGAGCTCTTGGGAGGGATCAGCCTGTTATCCCCGGAGTACCTTTTATCCTTTGAGCGATGTCCCTTCCATACGGAAACACCGGATCACTATGCTCTAGTTTCCTACCTGATCGACTTGTAAGTCTCCCAGTCAAGCGCCCTTATGCCATTACACTCTGCCGCCGGTTACCAATCGGCGTGAGGGCACCTTTAGAAGCCTCCGTTACACTTTTGGAGGCGACCACCCCAGTCAAACTACCCACCAAACAGTGTCCTCGCAACAGCGAGTTAGAACTCAAATAATCAAAGGGCCGTATTTCAACAGCGACTCCACAAATACTGGCGTACCTGCTTCAAAGTCTCCGGCCTATCCTACACATCAATTACCCAAATTCAATGTTAAGCTATAGTAAAGGTTCACGGGGTCTTTTCGTCCCATCGCGGGTAATCGGCATCTTCACCGATACTACAATTTCACTGAGCTCACGGTTGAGACAGTGTCCAGATCATTACACCATTCGTGCAGGTCGGAACTTACCCGACAAGGAATTTCGCTACCTTAGGACCGTTATAGTTACGGCCGCCGTTTACTGGGGCTTCAATTCAATGCTTCTCTTGCGATGACATCTCCTCTTAACCTTCCAGCACCGGGCAGGTGTCAGGCTGTATACGTGATCTTTCAATTTTGCACAGCCCTGTGTTTTTGTTAAACAGTTGCCTGGACCTATTCTCTGCGCCCTCCCGTCACCGGGTAGGGACCCTTTATCCCGAAGTTACAGGGTCAATTTGCCTAGTTCCTTAACCGTGATTCACTCAAGCGCCTGAGTATATTCAACCCGACTACGTGTGTCCGTTTGCGGTACGGGTACCATTAAGATTAAGTTTAGCGGATTTTCTTGGGAGTATGTTTACACGCACTATTACCGTTTTCCGAGGAAATTGGTATACTATCAGGTTCGACTCTTATCCCGGATTTGCCTGGGATAATCAACATCTACACCCTTTAACGGACTATTCCGTCAGTCCGCGGCGTTGTCACTCCTCCGTCTCCACGTCACTCTTAATGCTAGTACAGGAATATTAACCTGTTCTGCCATCGGCATCACCGTTCGGCTGAGCCTTAGGACCCGACTAACCCTGATCCGATTAGCGTTGATCAGGAAACCTTAGTCTTGCGGCGAGGGGGTTTCTCACCCCCTTTATCGTTACTTATACCTACATTTGCTTTTCCACACGCTCCAGTAAAGCTCACGCTTCGCCTTCAACGCAGAGTGGAATGCTCCCCTACCGATACTTACGTATCCCATAGCTTCGGTAAAACACTTAATGCCCGATTATTATCCACGCCAAACTCCTCGACTAGTGAGCTGTTACGCACTCTTTAAATGAATGGCTGCTTCCAAGCCAACATCCTAGCTGTCTTAGCAATCTGACTTCGTTAGTTCAACTTAGTGTTTATTTGGGGACCTTAGCTGATGGTCTGGATTCTTCTCCTTTAGGACATGGACCTTAGCACCCATGCCCTCACTCCTGAGATCGAACTAATGCGCATTCGGAGTTTATCAAGACTTGATAGGCGGTGAAGCCCTCGCATCTTATCAGTCGCTCTACCTCACATTAGTAATTCTCAAGGCTGCACCTAAATGCATTTCGGGGAGTACGAGCTATCTCCAAGTTTGATTAGCCTTTCACCCCCACCCTCAGGTCATCCGGAAGCTTTTCAACGCTTATCGGTTCGGTCCTCCAGTTAGTGTTACCTAACCTTCAACCTGCCCAAGGGTAGATCACTTGGTTTCGCGTCTACTCCTTCCGACTATCCGCCCTGTTCAGACTCGCTTTCGCTTCGGATCCACATCTCAAGATGCTTAACCTTGCCGGAAAAAGTAACTCGTAGGTTCATTATGCAAAAGGCACGCCGTCACAGCATAAGCTGCTCCGACCGCTTGTAGGCGCATGGTTTCAGGGACTATTTCACTCTTCTATTCGAAGTGCTTTTCACCTTTCCTTCACAGTACTGGTTCGCTATCGGTCTCTCGGGAGTATTTAGCCTTACCGGATGGTCCCGGCTGGTTCACGCAGAATTCCTCGTGCTCCGCGCTACTCAGGATACCACTACGCTTCAGTTACCTTAGAATACCGGGCTATCACCGTCTATGGCGCGACTTTCCAGTCGCTTCTTCTCAATAACTTTCTTGCGAGAGCGTGGTCCTACAACCCCACACATGCCGTAACACGGGTGGTTTGGGCTATTCCCCGTTCGCTCGCCACTACTAGGGGAATCATTATTTATTTTCTTTTCCTGCAGGTACTAAGATGTTTCAGTTCCCTGCGTTAGCCTCCAACTTGGTTGGATGACATTCCTTCAGAATGCCGGGTTGTCCCATTCGGAAATCTTCGGATCAAAGGTTATTTGCACCTACCCGAAGCTTATCGCAGCTTATCACGTCCTTCATCGCCTCCGAGAGCCAAGGCATCCGCCATGCGCCCTTATTTACTTTCTTTTATCGCCAGGTTCATCTCCTTTTCTTAAAAAGGATCTGAACCAAATGGTTCGATATATACTTTTAGCTCTTACTAAATTTACTTTTTTTGTACATCATGTCAAAGATCGTATGATAACATTCAGCAACTTGCGTTGCCAGCGTATCAATGGTGGAGAATAACGGATTCGAACCGTTGACCCTCTGCGTGCAAGGCAGATGCTCTAGCCAGCTGAGCTAATCCCCCAATCATACAAGATATCAATCTCGTCTTGGTAGTCCCAGGCAGAGTTGAACTGCCGACCTCTACATTATCAGTGTAGCGCTCTAACCAACTGAGCTATAGGACTAGTTCAACCGTGTCCTGTTTTTAGACTCGGCTTCTGTTTTTCTCTTGTTTATCTCTATCTATATTGCTATAGATGGTCGATCTATATTCTATAAATAAACAAGTACCAGTAGTACAATTTTAGAACCAATGAACGTCGTTTTCAACATCGCTCCAGAAAGGAGGTGTTCCAGCCGCACCTTCCGGTACGGCTACCTTGTTACGACTTAGCCCCAGTCACCAGTTTTACCCTAGGACGCTCCTTGCGGTTACGTACTTCAGGTACCCCCGGCTCCCATGGCTTGACGGGCGGTGTGTACAAGGCCCGGGAACGTATTCACCGCGCCGTGGCTGATGCGCGATTACTAGCGAATCCAGCTTCACGAAGTCGGGTTGCAGACTTCGATCCGAA
This sequence comes from Bacteroides hominis, assembly GCF_033042785.2. NCBI lineage: Bacteria > Pseudomonadati > Bacteroidota > Bacteroidia > Bacteroidales > Bacteroidaceae > Bacteroides > Bacteroides hominis. The sequence goes on from NZ_CP178829.1 coordinate 337,437, forward strand.
CTGAGAGAGGCTTTTGGGATTAGCATCCTGTCACCAGGTAGCTGCCTTCTGTACCCCCCATTGTAACACGTGTGTAGCCCCGGACGTAAGGGCCGTGCTGATTTGACGTCATCCCCACCTTCCTCACATCTTACGACGGCAGTCTCTCCAGAGTCCTCAGCATGACCTGTTAGTAACTAAAGATAAGGGTTGCGCTCGTTATGGCACTTAAGCCGACACCTCACGGCACGAGCTGACGACAACCATGCAGCACCTTCACAGCGGTGATTGCTCACTGACATGTTTCCACATCATTCCACTGCAATTTAAGCCCGGGTAAGGTTCCTCGCGTATCATCGAATTAAACCACATGTTCCTCCGCTTGTGCGGGCCCCCGTCAATTCCTTTGAGTTTCACCGTTGCCGGCGTACTCCCCAGGTGGAATACTTAATGCTTTCGCTTGGCCGCTTACTGTATATCGCAAACAGCGAGTATTCATCGTTTACTGTGTGGACTACCAGGGTATCTAATCCTGTTTGATACCCACACTTTCGAGCATCAGTGTCAGTTGCAGTCCAGTGAGCTGCCTTCGCAATCGGAGTTCTTCGTGATATCTAAGCATTTCACCGCTACACCACGAATTCCGCCCACCTCTACTGTACTCAAGACTGACAGTATCAACTGCAATTTTACGGTTGAGCCGCAAACTTTCACAACTGACTTACCAGTCCACCTACGCTCCCTTTAAACCCAATAAATCCGGATAACGCTCGGATCCTCCGTATTACCGCGGCTGCTGGCACGGAGTTAGCCGATCCTTATTCATATTATACATACAAAACAGTATACATACTGCACTTTATTCTAATATAAAAGAAGTTTACAACCCATAGGGCAGTCATCCTTCACGCTACTTGGCTGGTTCAGGCTCACGCCCATTGACCAATATTCCTCACTGCTGCCTCCCGTAGGAGTTTGGACCGTGTCTCAGTTCCAATGTGGGGGACCTTCCTCTCAGAACCCCTATCCATCGAAGGCTTGGTGAGCCGTTACCTCACCAACAACCTAATGGAACGCATCCCCATCCTTTACCGGAATCCTTTAATAATGAAACCATGCGGAATCATTATCCCATCGGGTATTAATCTTTCTTTCGAAAGGCTATCCCCGAGTAAAGGGCAGGTTGGATACGTGTTACTCACCCGTGCGCCGGTCGCCAGCAAAGAAAGCAAGCTTTCTTCCTGATGCCCCTCGACTTGCATGTGTTAAGCCTGTAGCTAGCGTTCATCCTGAGCCAGGATCAAACTCTTCATTGTAAAAGTATTGTTATATATCCCGTAAGGGATAATATTAGCTCTGTTCAGGATGTCGAAAATTTATTGACGGTCATTTTTTCATATACCTATATAATAAGTATTGACGGTTCTAAATTTACTTGTACTACTTGTATTGTTTATCAATTTTTCAAAGAACTCTTCTTTTCGATTGTGCTTCGTTTCAAAAGCGGGTGCAAAGGTAAAAGGTTTATTTTAAAACACCAAATGTTTTGGAAGTTTTTTTTAAATGTTTTTCCCGGTCTGTTCTCTGGCTCTCTTAGCGAAAGGAAAAGGCACCGGAATAAACGCCTTTTATCGCGAATCGGACTGCAAAGATAACGAATTTTAATATTAAACTCCAAAGAAAAAGGAGATTATTTTTGTTGTTCGTTAAGGCAATCAATACGCACTTGCAACATGTCAATTTCAATCGGCTCTCCCTCTCTTGGAAAGCGGGTGCAAAAATACGCGATTTACCAATACAAGGCAAATATATAAGGAAGTTTTTTTGAATAAAAATATAAATTTAGATGTAAAGGACTGAGGGAGAGGTAGGTTTTAGAGCATACTTTAAAAAGAAGGGAAAAGGGAGGGCCAAGGGAGACACATTATTATAATATATAGAGGGGGAATACTTGGAAAACAAGGAGGGGGGGATTCATTGGGGAGGGAGGGGAATCTCTGTGTTGGGAACGAACCGCCAGGCGGTTTCAAATTTCTCCGGGGGATATGGGAAAGGGATTCTCAGGAGGCACCAGGATAAATGTGTAGCTGGGTCAGCAGTTAAATATCATTGATAATCAGAAGAGTATATTTACCTGAATTTTATTCTTGATGTAAAGCCATTTACCCGGGCATGTAAAAGCATTTACCTCAGCATGTAAAGCCATTTACCTCGGCATGTAAAAGCGTTTACCCCGGTTGGTAAATGGAACCCGCATTCAAGGTTACGGGGGTACGCGCGTAAAGGCAGCGTCAAGGCAACGTATGCTTCGGACAGACCATGCTTGAGGGAAAGCGCCGGCGGAAGGAAAAGCGGGAGAAAGGGAACAGCGGACAGGGAATGGGGTGGACGGGGGGCAAAGAATATCCCAAGTGGCAAATAACAAAGGACTTCCGGAAAAAAGCAGAGCATTTTCAAGCAAACAAGCGGGGATATGAAAATGCTTTTTAAGGGAAAAACTGACAAGAAACAGAAAGTATACTTCTGAATACGAGTGAATTAGGAAAGTTTTTCAAGCGATGGCAGAGGGTGGAAGATGAAAGATGAGGGTGGAAGATAAACAGGCTGAAAACGCGATCTTCCACCCTATTAACTAAATGATAATCAGACAAAAAGATTGAAAAAGGTGGAAGATGGAAGATAGAAATACATTTCGCGGAGGAGAGGAGAAAAGCGGATGGGAGATGAAAGATACAAAAAGAAAAAAGGAAAGAGACCGGGAAAGAGTGAAACGGGACGAAAAGAAAAGATAAAAGACTAATGTTAAAAGCACATTTTGCCATAATTTCTCTCCCCCCCAAAAAAACAAGGCATGTTCTACCAAAGCATATGAAAGCAGTTATAGTAACAGACAAAAACTTTCTTTCATCGTTTTCCAGAGCAAAATCAGCTAATTATGATTCTTTCGCAATTCAAGCGCAAAGGTCTTTCAAAATAAACAAGATGTACCGTCATAAGGTAGTTCTAAGACTTCTGTCATAAGGAATAAAAGAACAAATACACCAGCAAAATCAACAGAAGGGACAACAAAACCGAACTTTAAAAATATCCCCAAAGGGGCATCTGTCCATGTAAATCCTGCCTTTCATTCATTAAAAGTATCGGTTAACAGCCAAAAAAGATTCATAACCGGAAGAGATAGCAATCTTTTAGGGTTCCACAACGATTTCATTTCATCTTTTTTTCGTATTTTTGTCCCAATATGCACCTTATTATAAGGAGAGCAACGACCAATAAAGAAACAATGAGAGTAATTGACTTAATACATAGCAACGAAAAAACAGCCTTCTCTTTTGAAATACTTCCTCCTCTGAAAGGTACGGGTATTGAGAAGCTGTATCAAACCATAGATACATTACGAGAATTTGACCCCAAGTATATCAATATCACTACGCACCGCAGTGAATATGTATACAGAGATCTGGGGAATGGGCTTTATCAGCGCAATCGGCTACGAAGACGTCCGGGAACCGTAGCTGTAGCAGCTGCTATCCAGAACAAGTATAATATGACGGTAGTACCTCACATTCTGTGCAGTGGTTTTACTCAGGAAGAAACTGAATACGTACTGCTCGACCTACAATTCCTGGGAATTACCGATCTGTTGGTTCTCCGTGGAGATAAAGCAAAGCACGAATCGGTTTTTACCCCCGAAGGAGACGGACATCATCATGCTTTAGAGTTACAGGAACAGATCAATAATTTCAATAAAGGTATCTTTGTAGACGGTTCGGAGATGAAAGTAACAAATACTCCTTTCTCTTATGGAGTGGCCTGTTATCCGGAAAAACATGAAGAAGCACCTAACATCGACATGGATATCTATTGGCTGAAAAAGAAAGTGGAAGCCGGAGCCGAATATGCTGTGACACAATTGTTCTATGACAACAAGAAATACTTTGATTTCGTAGAAAGAGTACACCAGGCAGGAATACACATCCCGATTATTCCGGGCATCAAACCTTTCAAGAAGTTATCCCAACTAAGCATGGTTCCGAAAACATTTAAGGTAGACCTTCCGGAAGAACTAACCCAGGAAGCACTGAAGTGCAAAACAGACGAGGAAGCCCGCAAAGTGGGTATCGAATGGTGTATCAACCAATGTAAAGAGCTGATGGCCGCCGGTGTACCCAGTATCCACTTTTACTCCATCGGAGCAGTGGACAGTATAAAAGAAGTAGCCAAAGCGATTTATTAAACTATGTTTTTCAGAGACGTCATCGGACAAGAGGCAGCCAAGCAGCGACTGATACAAGAAGTCAGCGAAGGACGCATACCACACGCCCAACTTTTCTGCGGGCCTGAAGGTGTGGGCAAGTTTCCATTGGCATTAGCCTATGCACGCTACCTGAGTTGCACGAACCGCAGTGAGACAGACGCTTGTGGAGTCTGTCCGTCGTGTGTGAAGTTCAATAAGCTGGTTCACCCCGATGTTCACTTCGTTTTTCCGGTAGTAAAAAACGGAAGAAGTGATGATTACATTGTGGAATGGAGAAAACTGGTACTGAATAATCCCTATTTTACGATTAACCACTGGCTAAATGAAATTAACGCAGAAAATGCACAGGCGGTGATTTACACCAAAGAAAGTGATGAGATCATGAAAAAGCTCAGCCTTAAATCCAGCGAAGGAGGATTTAAGATTACCATTCTTTGGCTTCCCGAAAAGATGCAGCAAGCTTGTGCCAACAAGTTATTAAAGCTGCTGGAAGAACCACCCCAGAAAACGATTTTCTTACTGGTATCAGAGAATCCGGAATTAATTCTCCAAACGATACTGAGCCGCACACAACGTTTCAATCTACGCAAAATAGACGAACAATGCATTGCCGACGCTTTACAAAACAAATATGGAGTGCAGCAGACGACCAGTATTTCGATTGCCCACCTGGCTAACGGAAACTTTATCAAAGCGCTTGAAACCATTCATCTGAATGAAGAGAATCAACTGTTTTTTGAGTTATTTGTCAGCCTGATGCGCCTTTCTTACCAAAGAAAAATCCGGGAAATGAAATTGTGGAGCGAACAAGTATCAGGCATGGGACGTGAACGTCAGAAGAACTTCCTGGAGTACTGCCAACGGATGATCCGGGAGAATTTCATCTACAACCTGCATCGGAAAGAATTGACTTATATGACATTAGATGAACAGAACTTCGCTACACGGTTTGCCCCTTTTGTAAACGAACGAAACGTGATGGGCATCATGGACGAACTGAGTGAAGCTCAAAAACATATTGAACAGAATGTAAACGCTAAAATGGTATTTTTCGACTTCTCACTGAAGATGATCGTACTGTTGAAGCAATAACTTTAAAATAAAGTATATGGAATTTAAACTGCATAATGGGAGCGGAGGCCTTTGCTGTAAGAGCTGTTCCCGACAAGATAAAAAACTAAATACCTACGATTGGCTGGCCGACATACCGGGCAATGCGGAGGAGAGTGACATGGTAGAGGTTCAGTTCAAGAACACCCGCAAGGGATACTACCGAAACAGCAACAAGATCAAATTAGAGAAGGGAGACATCGTAGCCGTAGAAGCTACACCGGGACATGACATCGGCACCGTTACCCTGACGGGACGATTAGTGCCGCTCCAGATGAAAAAGGCAAACTTTAAACAAGATGCTGAAATCAAACGTATCTACCGCAAAGCCAAAGCTGTGGATATGGAGAAATATGAAGAAGCCAAAGCCAAAGAACACGCCACAATGATTCGTGCGCGTCAGATAGCGGCCAGCCTGAATTTGGACATGAAAATTGGCGACGTAGAATATCAGGGAGACGGCAACAAAGCTATCTTCTACTACATCGCTGACGAACGCGTCGACTTTCGGCAGTTAATTAAAGTGTTGGCTGAAGCTTTCAGAGTACGTATCGAAATGAAACAGATCGGTGCGCGCCAGGAGGCAGGGCGCATCGGAGGTATCGGTCCTTGCGGACGTGAATTGTGTTGCGCCACCTGGATGACAAGTTTTGTGTCTGTATCGACCAGCGCAGCAAGGTATCAGGACATTTCACTCAATCCTCAAAAACTGGCAGGACAGTGTGCTAAGTTAAAATGTTGCCTGAACTACGAAGTAGATTGCTATGTAGAAGCGCAGAAGCGCCTGCCTTCAAGAGAGATTGAACTGGAAACTAAAGACGGAACCTATTATTTCTTCAAAGCAGATATTCTCAGCAACCAGATTTCGTATTCAACAGACAAGAATTTCGCCGCAAACTTAGTCACTATCAGCGGGAAGCGGGCATTCGAAGTGATAGGACTGAACAAAAGGGGCATCAAACCGGATAGTCTATTGGAAGCTGAACGCAAACCGGAACCTAAAAAGCCAATTGACCTGTTGGAACAAGAAAGTCTGACACGTTTTGACCGTGACCGTCGCCGTAACGGAAAAGATGGAAATGGAAAAGAAGAAGGTGGAAACGGAAACCGCAAAAAGAAGAAAAAGAACAATAACAACCGTCCGCAACAAGCCGCCAATGCTGAAACACAAAACCCATCGCCGACGGCTATAGAAAACAAAGAGAACAGTGGAGCTCAACCGGTACAAGGGCAACAACGCACACGAGGAGAACGCCCCAAAAACAATAACCGCAGCAACAATCAGCCGCGCAAAAATAATGAGGCTCGTGAACCGCGCAATAATGAAAATCGGGAAACACGTAAGAATGAACCCCGTGAGCAGCGCCCTCCACGCGAACCCCGCGGACCACGTAACAACGAACAACCTAAACGCACCGAGAAACCCCAGGGAAATGAAAAACCTGCTCAAGAATAGCATCTGCATGCTTCTCATGACATGGATACTGACTGCATGTGACGATAACACTGTGTATCACTCATATCAATCCACCCCTCAAGGTGGATGGAAAAAGAGTGATACACTCTTTTTCAATGTCCCTTTGAATGACTCCCTGATCAATCTGCGATTGTCTGCCGGTGTACGCAACAGCAGTAATTATCCTTATCAGAATCTGGACATCCTTATCAGTTACAATCTGGAAGATTCAACTGTATGGAAAACAGACACTCTGAAGTTTACTCTGACTGACCAGGAAGGTAAATGGAAAGGAACCGGCTGGGGAAGTCTTTACCAATCGGCTCTCCCCTTAAAAGACTGCTCCATCAAGCATCCCGGTAACTATACTTTTAAAGTTGTACACGGAATGAAAGATGAACAAATAACCGGAATCATTGATGTGGGACTGAAAATCGAGCACTTATAACCTCCTGCTACGTCCTGCATCAATACGCAGAAAAATAAAAAGCAGAATAGTAAATCCCCATAAAGACGACCCCCCATAACTAAAGAAAGGTAACGGAATACCAATTACAGGAGTCAGACCAAGCACCATTCCGACATTAATAAATAAATGGAAAAGGAAGATACTCACGACCGAATAGCCATAAACCCGTCCAAAAGTTGAGGTCTGCCGCTCCGATACCGCTATAAGACGCAGTATCAATGCCAAGAAAAGTAAGAGGACAGCAGCTGAACCAACAAATCCCTGTTCTTCGCCTACAGTACAGAAAATAAAGTCTGTATCTTGTTCAGGCACATATTTCAACTTCGTTTGCGTACCATTCAGAAAGCCCTTGCCGGTCAATCCTCCAGAACCAATCGCTATCTTAGACTGGTTAACATTATAACCGGCACCAGCCAGATCCTCTTCCATTCCCAACACTACCTTTATACGAATCTGCTGATGAGGTTCAAGGATATTGTCGAAAACATAATCGCTTGAGTAGAGAAAACCAATAGATCCCAAAGCAAACAATGCTATCAGGAGATAAGCACGTTGCCGCTCGCTCAGAGACAAGTAAAGCAGATAGCAGATAACCACCACACAAAGTCCCCACTCTACCCAAACCAGATTAAAAGGAACAAGATACTCAGAAACAAGATAGGCAATCGACAATGCAAGCAAACTACCACCTATAATATTCCGCACAGGCTCCCATTTCTTTCTATACACCCAAACCATGGAACCTGCAAACAAAAGTATCATCATCAAAACAGCAAATTCTCCGATCGGTGTAGGTGTGTCGGCAATAAACACCTGATCAAAACGAATACCTACCACAAAATATACTACTGCACATACCCCTGAAAACAAAACAACTCCGGGCATACCTTCGCGATACAGCATCAAGAAAAAAGCAAGATAGACCAATGCCGAACCGGTTTCTTTCTGTAACACGATCAGCAACATCGGCAACAGAATAAAAGCAACCAAAGGCAAAAAGCATTTCCACTTCTTTATATTAAAAGAATAGGCATTCATAAACTTCGCCAATGCCAAAGCCGTTGCAAACTTTGCGAATTCCGCCGGCTGGAGACTGACCGGACCTAATATTAACCAGGAACGGGAGCCTTTTGTATCAGGTGCGATAAAGATAGTCACTATCAACAGAAGAATCAGACCTATATATACAAGGTATGCAAACATATCGTACATCCGTTCTTCAAGCATCAGAAGAATGAAGCCAAGCCCGAAAGAACAGATAATCCACACAAACTGCCTACCGGCGCGGGTAGAAAAATCCAGAAAGTCACGATCACCATAATCATAACTGGCTCCACACACACTGAACCATCCGCCGATAATAAGGAGCAGGTAAATACCGATCGTTACCCAATCCAATGTTTTCCATAAACTAACGCTCCTCGTTTCCATACATAATCACTCTATTACTATATTCTTCTGCACGTATCTCGTTCTCGGGGGACAGCTTTCCTTTTAAATATTGTTCCATCATCAGTGCCCCGATAGGTACTCCGTAAACCGCACCAAAGCCACCGTTCTCAACATATACAGCAATGGCTATCTTGGGATTATTCATCGGAGCAAATCCCATAAAGACAGAATGGTCATGACCACGATTCTGCGCCGTACCGGTCTTACCACACACTTCAACATCCGGCAAAATGGCCCCAGCCACCCGGCAAGTTCCTCCCGTAACCGCAGCCCGCATACCGGTCACCACATCTTCATAATGTTTTCGGTCGATAGAGGTCTTTCTGGGCACCCGATAGATACTGTCAAGCTGTTCGTCCTGTATTTCTTTCACAATATGCGGAGTGATAAAATGTCCCCGATTGGCAATAGTAGCACCCAGATTGGCTATCTGCAACGGAGTTGCCAGAATCTCTCCCTGACCGATGGCAATACTGATTACCGTCAATCCATTCCAGCGTCCACGATAAGCTTTATCATAAAACTGAGCATTAGGGATCAATCCGCGCTTCTCCCCCGGCAAGTCTACTCCAAGTTTATAACCAAAACCTTGAGAAACCATGTGATCTTTCCAAACAGTAATGGCATTTTGCGAGGAGCCATACTTCCGGTCACCAAACATCCGGAACAATCCCCAACAAAAATAAGAGTTACATGAAGTAGCAATGGCCGGTATCAATGGCAGCGGTGAACCATGAGCATGGCAACCTACATGCAGGCTTCCGTAATTGAATCCATGAGCACAAGGAAAGGCCGGCGTATTGGTCTGAATAATTCCTTCCTGTAAGAAAGTCAGTGCTTGTGCTGTCTTAAACGTTGATCCCGGAGGATATACCCCCATAATCGAACGGTTTAGCAAAGGTTTCATCGGATCTCTCTGAAGCATGAGGTGATTCTTTCCACGCTGACGCCCAATCATCAGTCTCGGATCAAAATCAGGCGAGGAAACCATACAAAGTATTTCCCCCGTTTCCGGCTCAATAGCTACAATACTACCGATTTTGTTTTTCAATAAACGCTCTCCCAGCATCTGGAGATCAATGTCAATTCCGAGTTTCAGATTCTTCCCGGGTATCGGACGTTTATCATACTTCCCATCCATATAATGCCCCTGTATGCGCCCATGGGCATCACGCAGCAATACTTCCACTCCCTTTTCACCGCGCAAAAAAGATTCATACGATTTTTCAATGCCTTGCTTACCGATATAGTCGCCACGGATGTAGTAATCATCATTTTCTATGTCTTTCATTGATACCTCACCGATATCACCAAGCACATGGGCAGCAGAGTTATAACTATATTGTCGAATGGTGCGACGCTGTATATAGAATCCCCGGAATTTAAATAGTTTCTCCTGAAACACCCCACACTCTTCTGCCGAAAGCTGAGACATAAATACCTGATTAGTATAACGTGAATATCCCGGATTTCTACGGCGGTCTTTCATATCACTCATAATTCTCAGGAACTGCGCACGGGTGATATTCAGCGTCTGACACAAATCAAGTGTATCAAGGTTCTCAACTTCCTTTGGAACCATTGTAATATCATAAGCAGGCTGATTAAACACCAACAATTTATCATTCCGATCGTACATCGCCCCACGTGACGGATACTGAATTTTATTTAAGAAAGCATTACTGTCGGCATTCTTCTTATAGTCATCCGTAGCTATCTGGAGTGAAAATAAACGCACTAAGTAGATCAGGACAATAGCCAGCGCTACTCCACCGATCACATATTTTCGTTTCTCCAGCACATAATCTTTTGCCATATCTATTTCCTCACTCCTTCAACAGCCATAATACAAGTTATAGTCAAAATGGTGCTCGACACCACCCTTAACAGCAATAACGGTATGCTGGTAAATGAGAAGAACTCAAGAGTAAGCAACATAAGATGATGTACAAAGACACTCACCACCAGATATTTGAGAAAAGAAGCAATCCCCATACTTTTCAACGAAGGTACAATGCTGTCCAAAGTATCGCGGGGAGTAAACAAACGGAGAAACAACGGACGTAGAAAAGCCAGTAACACTGTCGCCGCCGCATTCATACCCGGTGTGTTAGAAAAGATATCAATGGCAAGACCTATGCAAAAGCCCCATAACATCAATTCGTTTCGGGAAGTACCGGAATTAAACTTTAAAATAAAGTAGACATATAAAAAAGGAGTAGCCACACCGGCAATATGCACATTATTCAGGATCAGTACCTGAAGCAAGATCAGACCGACAAACCATCCTATTCTATGTATATAGTTGATAATCATTGCGCCAAACTCTTTTGTTCCAATTCTTTTTGTTCATGCTGGCCGGTCCTTGCAATCACACGCACTTCACTCACTTTACCAAAATCCGTTGCCAGCTTTACTTTCAACAAATAAGAGAGCCCGTCATTCGAATCGGCCATATCATCTACAGTACCAATCATGATCCCTTCAGGAAAAACGGTAGAATAACCACTGGTTACCACTGTATCCCCTAAGTTGAACTCTGCATGACGGGGTAAATCTTTCAAATAAGCATATCGGGAATCTCCATACTCCCATTTCAGATAACCAAAATATTCACTACCCACAATTTTACAACTAATACTGGACTTGCTGTTCAGCACCGAAATGACCCGGGAATAATGAGAAGAAGTATCGTATACGATACCAACGACTCCGTTTCCGTCGACAACTCCCATTTCCGGGCGGATCCCATCTTTCGATCCACGATTTAAAGTGATGTAATTATCTACCAGATTGAGACTGTTATTGATGACCCGCGCCTTAAAAACCTGATAATCCGTATTAGGTAAATTGCGGATACTATTTAATTCGGTAGAGTCTGATAAATGCCTTCCCAGAGCATCCTCCAGATTGTGATTCTGTTGTTCCAGTTCCATAATGCGATCCAGCAAATCTTCATTGACCGATTTTAAATGGAAATAAGAAGTAATCCCTCCGGATACTTCATACACTTTGCCGGCAACCGCATTAGCCGAACTGAAATAAACACTGTGTTGATAGTGATTAAAGCGAAATAACAAAACAAAACTGATCACCTCCAATAAAATGAAGAGGAACCAGTGATTATATTTCAAGAGAAAGTTCAGTAAATTCCGCATAAAGACATATAAGTTACAAGCTACGAACTACGAGCTACAAGTATATGCAGCTACATTTATGCACTGCCAGTAACTTATAGCTCGTAATTCGTAGTTAATTATTTATCTCATCAAGAATGAGAAACGGTCTACATTCTTCAATGCAACACCTGTACCTTTAGCCACTGCATGCAACGGATCTTCCGCAATGTGGAAAGGAATATTAATCTTATCAGTCAGACGTTTGTCCAAGCCACGAAGCAGCGCTCCACCACCGGCCAGATAGATTCCATTGTGTACAATATCAGCATACAGTTCAGGAGGCGTATTCTCCAACGCACTCAAAATAGCCGTTTCAATTTTTGAAATTGATTTCTCAAGGCAGTGTGCTACTTCCTGATAACATACCGGCACTTCCATCGGAAGCGCAGTAATACGGTTCGGTCCGTGAACAATATAATCTTCCGGAGCATCCTCACCCAGTTCGGTCAAAGCAGCACCTACATTGATTTTAATACGCTCGGCCATACGTTCACTGACTTTAACGTTATGTTGGCGGCTCATATATTCCTGAATATCTGCTGTCAGATCGTCACCTGCAATGCGGATAGAGTTATTCGAAACAATACCTCCCAATGAAATTACGGCAATCTCGGTAGAACCACCACCTATATCGACAATCATATTTCCTTCCGGTGCCTCTACATCGATACCAATGCCAATAGCTGCGGCCATAGGTTCAAATACCAGATAAACATCACGTCCACCGGCATGTTCGGCAGAGTCACGAACAGCACGAAGTTCAACTTCCGTACTACCCGAAGGCACTCCGATCACCATACGAAGCGACGGAGAAAAAAGACGGTTGCGAGTATTTACCTGTTTGATTAATCCGCGCATCATCTGCTCGCAAGCATAGAAGTCGGCAATCACTCCGTCACGTAGCGGACGGATGGTACGAATATTCTCGTGGGTCTTTTCGTGCATCAGTTTTGCCTTTTCCCCCACAGCAATCATCTTGTCTGTCCGACGGTCAAGGGCCACCACCGAAGGCTCATCTACTACAATCTTACCACCGGTAATTATGATAGTATTGGCCGTACCGAGGTCCATTGCTATTTCTTGTGTAAAAGAGAATAATCCCATAATGAATAAATTTCTAATGCGTCGATATGCCAGTGTGCCCTAACGGGTTGTCCGGCATACAACAAGTTTTTAATTAGTGCTTAAAGTGGCGGATACCCGTTGTCACCATTGCCATGCCATGTTCGTTGCAATAGTCAAATGTCAACTGGTCTTTCACCGAACCTCCCGGCTGAATAACAGCTGTCACACCTTCTTTATCCGCAATTTCCACACAGTCGGGGAAAGGGAAGAAAGCATCCGACGCCATCACTGCACCCTGCAGGTCAAATCCAAATGACTTAGCCTTCTCGATAGCCTGCTTCAATGCATCCACACGCGAAGTCTGTCCTACACCGCTTGCCAGTAATTGTTTACCTTTTGCCAGTACGATGGCATTCGATTTACTGTTTTTCACTATCTTATTAGCAAACAACAGATCTTCGACCTCTTCGGGAGTAGGAATTTTATCAGTTACCGTTTTAAGGTCTGCCGTTGTTTCAATATTCAAGTCTCTATCCTGAACCAGTACACCATTGAGCAAAGAACGGAATTGCTTTCTCGGCAATTTGGCTTCTTTACGAACCAAAATAATACGGTTCTTTTTCTGCCCAAGAATTTCAAGTGCATCTACATCATAATCAGGAGCAATCACTACTTCAAAGAAGATTTTATTAATCTCTTCCGCAGTCTCTTTATCAATAACGGCATTCGTGATCAATACGCCGCCAAACGCAGAAACCGGATCACCGGCCAAAGCATCTTTCCATGCCTCAAGCACAGTCGGGCGGGAAGCCAGTCCGCAAGCATTGTTATGCTTCAGAATAGCAAATGTAACGTCATCAAATTCATCAATCAAGTCTACAGCAGCATTAATGTCGAGCAGATTGTTGTAAGAAATTTCTTTTCCATGAATCTGGTCGAACATTTCGTCCAGGTTTCCATAGAAATATCCTTTCTGATGCGGATTTTCACCATAACGCAGCGCCTTCTGGCTGTTTGCAGAACAACGGAAAGCAGATCCCTCCTCGGCATCAAAGTAATTGAAAATAGCCGAATCATAATGTGATGAAACTGCAAATGCCTCTTTTGCCATCCAGCGGCGTTCTTCAAGGGAAGAAGTAGCTCCATGCTCCATCAACATATCGAGCAATGGTTTATACTGGGCCTGAGAAGCAACAATAATCACATCGTTGTAATTTTTAGCAGCGGCACGAATCAAAGAGATTCCGCCTATATCAATTTTCTCGATAATAGCAGCTTCATCGGCACCTGAAGCAACCGTAGCCTCAAATGGATAAAGATCTACAATGACAAGATCTATTTCAGGAATTTCATATTTTTCAATCTGCTGGATGTCTTGTTCCAGTCCGCGACGGCAAAGAATACCTCCGAAAATCTTCGGATGCAGCGTCTTCACTCTGCCACCCAAAATCGAAGGGTACGAAGTCAAATCTTCGACAGCCTTACAGGGATAGCCCAGTGATTCGATAAACTGACGAGTTCCTCCCGTTGATAAGAACTCCACTCCTTCTTCGTGCAGTTTGGTAATGATTTCATCCAAACCTTCTTTGTGATAAACCGATACCAGTGCGGTTTTTATTCTTTTAGACTCAGACATTGATTTGCTTATTAAGTATTTGGTGCGCAAAGTTACAAAATATTGTTTATCACACGTTATAAATAAGGTGTGAATTAATAATAAAAAAGCGCTGACTCACAATTAAATGAGTCAGCGCCTTTCTTATTATCAGTTTATTTGCAACAATCTATTACCAAATAGATACCCGTTTATCCACTGGCAAGTACATCGGATCTTTTTCAGTAATATTGAAAGCCTCGTACCATGCACCAATCTGAGGTAGTGCGCCATCTACACGCCATTTGCCTAATGAGTGCGGATCAATCTTCGTAAGTTTCAGGATTTCTTCCGGACGGATATTACCAGCCCACACATTTGCGTAAGACAGGAAGAAACGTTGTTCGGGTGTAAATCCATTTTCATTTTTCAAAGGTGCAGCCGCCGTTGCTTTTTTGAATGCCTGGTAAGACACTTGAAGTCCACCGTGATCGGCAATATTTTCACCCAAAGTAAACTCTCCGTTGGCATGAACCCCGGGAGCTACTTCAATGCTGTCGAAGAAGTTAACCATCACTGCTGCACGTGCTTCAAAGTTCTTGGCATCCTCTGCCGTCCACCAGTCTTTCAAGTTACCATCCTTATCATACTGACGGCCCTGATCATCAAATCCATGAGTCATCTCATGTCCGATAACTACACCAATCGCTCCATAATTGAAAGCATCGTCCGCATTCATATCAAAGAAAGGATATTGAAGTATTCCGGCCGGGAAACAGATTTCATTCGTCGTCGGATTGTAATATGCATTTACTGTCTGCGGAGTCATGTGCCACTCCTCTTTATCTACCGGCTTACCGTATTTGGCAATCATTTCATTGTAGCCCCACTGACTGGCGCGCTCAATATTAGCCCAATACGAATCATCCTTTATCTCAAGTGAAGAGTAGTCTTTCCATTTATCCGGATATCCGATCTTTACATGGAAAGTTGCCAGTTTTTCCATGGCCTTTTCTTTAGTCTCTTCTCCCATCCAGCTCAGTTCCCTGATACGTTCGCCCAGAGATTCTTGCAGATTCTTGACCAGAGCCACCATTCTTTCTTTGGCCGCAGCAGGGAAGTACTTCTCCACATACATCTGTCCGACAGCTTCGCCCAATGAACTGTCAACTGTGCTGACAGCACGCTTCCAACGAGGTTGCATTTCTTTCTTACCCGACATGGTACGACCATAGAAGTCAAAATTCTGAGCCACGAAGTCATCACTCAGGTAATTGGCGGCCGAATTGATCAGATTCCACTGCAAGTACAGAATCTGGTCCTCAAGCGGTACTGTATCGATAATGGCATTCACTTCTTTCATTGCATCAGGCTGCCCGATATTAATCTCTTTCAAGTTATTCAGTCCGGCAGTCGAGAAAAATACATCCCATGCGAAAGAGGGATATTCTTTTTGCAATGTTTCCAAAGTCTTCTTGTTATAGTTGGCATGCGGATCGCGTAATTCTACTTGTGAACGTGCCGACCGGGCCAGGCGGGTTTCAATGTTCATCACAGCTTTCACTGCTTTTCCGGCAGTAGTCTCATCATATCCTGCCAATCGGAACATCTTACCTACATGCTGCTGATATTTATCACGGATCTCTTTTGTCTGTGCATCATTCTCCAGATAATAATCCCGTTCGCCCATACCCAGGCCTCCCTGCATGGTGTGTACCATGTTTTCATTGCTATTCATGTCATCAGCGCTGACATAAAAAATAAAATAGGGATACATACCATTCTTTTGCATTTCCACGATCAACGGATAAATCTCAGTTTTACTTTTGATAGCACCTATTTTATCCAGTTCGGGTTTAATGGGAGCAACGCCTTCCTTATTCAGCTTTACGCTGTCCATAGCAATATTATAAAGTTCACCTACTTTCTGTGCAATGCTGCCCGCTTCGTGTTTGCCTGCTGCCAAACCTTCAATCAGCCCGCGCAATTGCCGGCGATTGTTCTCGGCAAGCATATCAAACGAACCGAAACGCGAATATTCGTCTGTCAGAGGATGGTTTTTCATCCATCCGCCACAAGCGTACTGATAGAAACTGGTGCCCGGCAGGGCAGTTGTGTCAAGGTTGGCAAGGTCAATGCCGGACGTAAGTACGGCCTCTTTCTTACTGTTGCATCCTGTTGCCATACAACAGATTGCAAGGATTGGTAAATACTTAATTACTTTCATACACTTAAAAACTATTATTTTTCATTCATCTCCTCCAGCTCCATTGAAACACGTTCCCACTCTTCCACCGTGTGGTCAAGTTGTTGTTTCAACTTCTGGTGTTGTTCGTAAAGTGACATATCCGAAGCACCATCGGGTGTAGCCATCTTCTCTTCAAGGATAGCTATAGCCGATTCTGTTTGTTCGATGGCAGCTTCACAGTCTGCCACCTGGCGCTCCAGTTTCTTTATCTTCTTATTAAATTCTTTCTGTGCTTCGTAGGACAGTTTATTTTCGGATAGCCCCTCTTCAGCTCCTTCCTCTTTCTTACCGCCTGTAGGTGAGACAGACAAAGGATTGTTTTTCTGAAGTTCGTTCAGGTTCTCTATTTTTTTCTTTTGAAGGAAATCATAGATACCTCCCAAGTGCTCTTTCACTACACCACCACCGAACTCATATACTTTAGTCGCAAGTCCGTCCAGGAAATCACGGTCATGACTGACAATAATTACTGTACCGTCAAATTCGCGTATGGCCTCTTTCAATACATCCTTCGAACGCATATCCAAATGATTGGTAGGCTCGTCGAGTATCAGGAAGTTCACAGGTTCCAACAATAATTTTATCATTGCCAGCCGGGTGCGCTCCCCCCCCGAAAGCACTTTTACCTTCTTATCCGAGGCTTCACCACCAAACATGAAGGCTCCCAGTATATCGCGTATTTTGAGACGGATATCTCCCACTGCCACCCGGTCGATCGTATCGAAAACAGTCAGGTTCTCGTCAAGCATCTGTGCCTGATTCTGTGCAAAATAACCTATCTGTACATTATGTCCCAAGGTAAGCTTGCCTTCATAATCAATCTCGCTCATGATACATTTCACAAGGGTAGACTTACCTTCGCCGTTCTTTCCCACAAAAGCAACCTTCTCACCACGATTGATGGTCAGATTGACATCATGGAAGACAACATGCGATCCGTAAGTTTTTTTCACATCTTCGCAGATTACAGGATAGTTGCCACTACGGCTGGAGCAGACAAACTTAAGCCTCAACGCTGAGTTATCCACTTCGTCCACTTCGATCCGCTCTATCTTTTCCAGCTGCTTCATACGACTCTGAACCTGTACGGCCTTAGTTGCTTTATATCGGAAACGCTCAATGAAAGCCTCTGTATCTTCAATCTGCTTCTGCTGATTCTCGTAAGCGCGCAGCTGCTGTTCACGACGCTCCTGACGCAGAACAATAAACTCATCGTACTTCACCTTGTAATCATATATCTGTCCACAGGTTATTTCGATGGTACGGGTAGTTACATTATTCAGGAAAGCCCGGTCGTGGCTGACCAGTACTACCGCATTGGCACGGGTAGATAAAAAATTCTCCAGCCATTGGATACTCTCAATATCCAAATGATTGGTAGGTTCATCGAGCAGCAGTACATCCGGTTTGCGGAGCAAAAGTTTTGCCAACTCGATCCGCATACGCCATCCACCGGAAAATTCACTGGTAGGACGATTAAAGTCATCCCGACTGAAGCCCAATCCTAAGAGGGTACGTTCTATCTCTGCATGAAAGTTAGTCCCTCCCATCATTAGAAAACGGTCGTTCTCGTGCGTAAAACGGTCAATAAGTTTATGATACTCTTCAGAATCATAGTCAGTGCGGTCGGCTAACTCCTGATTCATCCTCTCCAAATCGGCTTGAAGCTCGAAAATATGTTCAAATGCCAGTTCTGCCTCTTCCATCACAGTGTGGTTATCGGCGAGAATCATCACCTGCGGCAGATAGCCGATCGTTACATCACGCGGAATAGCTATAACACCCCGTGTCGGACTTTGCAGTCCGGCCAGGATCTTTAACATCGTTGATTTTCCTGCACCGTTTTTACCCGCCAGGGCTATGCGGTCTTTCTTATTGATGACATAACTAACGTCCTCAAACAATGGTGTGGCGTTAAATTCTACTGTTAATCCTTCTACTGAAATCACTTCTTTCTATAAATAAGGGAATTGAGGCAACAAAGATACTCAATTATGCAGACTGCGAAAAAGAATCTATATAAATATGCATCTTCGGAAACAGCAATAAATATCCGGAATGACAGTTCAATCGATTCTTCCGGACATTACCCAAAGAAATAATGCTACCGCACCACTATTCTTTTTTTAAAGAACGTATCAAACTGACCAACTGACCATTTGAAGCGATACCCTGAACAACAAAAGTTAACCGGCTTTGTCCCGGATCACTGAATTCCAACTGGGAGCCGGTTTTATTTAACGGAAGAGCAGGAAGCCAATATATCGTTTTGCAATTATTTTCACTGTTATTTGCCGACTTCTGCACGATAGGGTAGAAAGGCGAATAAAATTCACGTTTCAGCTGATACCCCATGGGACGAATCATCCTAAAATTAGATGCTTTCTTACCAATAGTACCTAAACCCGATTTTGTACTAATCAGAATAGCGCCATTCGATGCCTTAGATCCAATATATGCCATTTGGGCAGCATCTTTTACCAACTCGACGGATTCGACAATGGATACAGGAATAGCAACAAGTTCGGAATAAGAAGTTTCCAGTCCATCTACCATCAATAGAGCCGGAGGAGGAGTAGAATTCATCCCCATGCATAACCGTGTTATATAAAAGAAATCTCCTGCCTGTGAATCGACTGCCCGCCCCACTCCGGGAATATTAATCAATAAATCTTTGATAGATGAATAAGGTGAAAGAGTCATTTCGTCCACATGATAAGTTTTATTCCAATCGGAGTGAGCCATTAAAGACTCGATTGCATACCGTTTCTTTTTCTCAATCTTCTGGGTGGAAACAACAACTTCGTCTAAATATTGCTCCATAGAAAAAGGATCGGTAGAAGACCGCTGAAACATATCCACGCTTGCCGGAGAAGGATCATCACCGGATTGCTCGGCAACAATCGGCTCGTCCATCTCCGCACGAAACCAATCCGCATAAATGGGAAGAGAAGAATGCACAGGCGGAATGGAATCCCGGTCGACTAACAGCGCCACACCCGTACCCCCTTTTTCCTTACGCGCCTGAAGAATGAAATGCGTACCTTGAGGAAAAGAAAGACTGTCGAAACGGAAACAGCCCGAAGCGTCACTCCTCGTCTGAAGCATAACCGTTTTATCGAAAGAGAATAAAGTGACAACCGCATCAGGGATGCACTTCTTCTCGGAATATTCGGAAACCACCTTGCCACTAATGCACTGACTACTCTCTACCAAAAAGGTACTGCGGGACGGAACAAGGCTGTATTTCACCCAACCCTGAGTCAGCATCAACAAGTCCAACAGATACGAGGTACGGGAGTCATCACTGGAAAAATAGAAAGAGGGATCCTCAACATATCCCTGAAGATCGGAACTCAGAAGAAAAGAGGAAAGAATATTGACCGTGGTATCTTGAAGAGCATAACGGTCGTCGGTAACTGAAACAGAGAGTGTACCGCTCAACGGCTCACCGGAAGTATCACGAAGCCCCATAGTAATATCCCAAAATGAACGTCCTTTATCCTCTTTCAGGCAAGCGGAGAAATCAACATCAGCACGCACGGAAGGGTTCCAATTGAAAGCGGTACGGCCGCTTAAGGGGACGCCCGAACCATCCAACAAAACAAAACGGAGTACACCCGGAGGCAGCGGAGAGCGAGGTACACGCAATGGGGTGGAGCCGGAAAAAGCCGCATGTAAAAGAACACTATCCCGATATTCGACACGAAGGGAATAACCCGAAGACACGACAGTACCTGAATTCAGACGCACCCAAAAGTCATCCTTACGAATATCGACACGGAGGGCTACCGCAGAAACCGGTTCAACCTTCGGAAGGGCGAAACGTAACTCTTTACCCTCACGATTACGACATACCGCTGTATAACTATCATCGGGAATCGGTTCAAGATTGAAAAAGCCCATACCCCGATGAACCGAACTCAGTGTGGTGACGGTATCTCCACGCTGATTGAGCACAAAGCCTTGAACATCTGTCCCCAAACCGTCAGAACTCAAAGCCTTGAAAGCGACACGACTGACACAACCCGAGGGAAGATGTCCGCCTTCGGGAAAGAAAGAGACGTGATAGGAAGCCGCCATACGAGTCACACTCTCCTTGCGGTAATCCTGAAAGGGACGACCGCCGACAATAATCTGACGATAGAAATAACGGGGATCGGGCAAAGAGGAAAGATGACGAGTATAGAAACGAAGCGTATAATTGCCGGAACGAAGCGTATCACCCAAAGAGATGTAACCGGAAAAGACACCGTGATCATCCTTCACCATCTCACGGGAGATGACCTGACTGTCAGCCAACAGTTCGGCATAAACGTAACGGCTGTAAGCCGTTGCCTCGAGGCGGGTATCCATCAGGTAAGCACGGAACCGCACCGTGTCGCCGCGCTCATAATTGGCACGGTCCGTATGGACATAAAGTTTCTCATGAGGCCAGATAGAATCGGACTGGGCAGACAGCCGAATAAAAGAGAAAAAAAGGGCAATCAGAATAAGGAGTTCTTTCATACATAATCAGGATTAAGTATCAAGGAATATTTCAAATATAAACACATATTTTGAAATAAGCAACGAAAAGAGTGCAAATATGTGGCACATCCTGAATATTCATCCTTTTTCATTCGTTCCGGAGCTTCATACACTTTATTTCCTTATAAAGAATCGACACCCATTTGCAAACACAGACATCAAAAAGACACCGAATTGCAGGTTTCACTTACAAGCCCTTTTTGTTTCCGGGTCAAAGCAGAAGAAACAGAGCCCAGTAAAAGATTTTTTCTGCAGAAAAGCCGGGATTTTTAGCCGATTGCACCTTTGTTTTCTCGGAAAGAAGGAAGCATTTACCCCAAAAGAAGTAAGCATTCGGGTGAAAAGAAGTAAGCATTTTCGGAAAATGCTTACTTCTTTTCTGAATATCTCTATATGTTTTGGCAGATTACATATATTGTAACGATAATCGGGTGGCGAGAGCAACTGATTTTTTCCTGCTTGCCTTTCTTCGGTCGCCCTTTACAAAGTATCAAAAGAGTAGGCAAAACTCCTCGAAGAAAAGATTTAGAAACAGGAAGGTCATACTTCCTTTCCATTTACCGCCATTATGAATGAAACAAAATCAAAAGCGCAAACGGATATTTGCCTGTAAGCCGTTTTTATGAACCTTATCGGATTGCGGTCCGAAAAAACGAGATATAGAGAAATCATATTATCAATTTGACACTTTGACAAATTGACAATCTTTACCATCATAACCCGAATGGTGATTTAAAGTTCATCGGAAGGAATCACACAGAAGAGGTGTGATCCGGCTTGATATTAAAAAGGGACATCTTCACAAAGACGTCCCTTTCAAAATCTACATTATAGAAATGAGCAAATTAGCTTTAGAACAGTTTGTTAGGATATTCACCTGCATCTACCAATGCCTGGATCTTATCTACTACACCTTGACGATCGGCTGCATAAGTCACGCCGAACCATTTGCTTGTAGTATCCAGAACTTTCACACGAGCAGTGCCTTCGTTCACCAACTTGTTTACCATCAACGGAATGAAATATTCTGATTTCAGGTTTCCTTCGTTTTCTTTCAGGAATTCTTTGAAGTACTCTTCCGAATAAGCAAAATAGTCGGGAGTGAATCCCCACATATTCATTGAAACCGGAGTGTTATCACCGATTGTCTGCATTTCACCGTTTTCGTCCTTAAATGATACTTTACCGTCGATACGTTCGATGGCAGTACGCTCTACCACAGTAGTCAGATAACCTTCCGGATTTGTCTCGCAAACGCCACGGGCTACAGATCCGCTTTCTGAAAGCGTATTTCCTACACGGTAACCTACCATGCAGTAGTCGTTCTTTTTACCGTCCATCTTAGACAGTTCGGCACCCAATACAGCAAAGCTGTCACGTCCGTAGAAGTCATCGGCATTGATAACGGCAAATGGTTCCTTGATAACATCTTTACCCATCAGGACAGCATGGTTAGTACCCCAGGGTTTTACACGGTCGGCAGGACAAGTGAAGCCTTCGGGCAGGTTATCCAATGCCTGGAACACAAGTTCCACCGGAATATGATTTTCGTATTTGCTCAGAATCTTATCACGGAAATCCTGCTCAAAATCTTTACGGATAACGAATACAACTTTACCAAATCCACCACGAATAGCATCGTAGATAGAGTAATCCATGATAGTTTCGCCGTTAGGACCCAGTCCGTCCAATTGTTTCAATCCTCCGTAACGACTGCCCATGCCGGCAGCAAGCACAAATAATGTTGGTTTCATAACTGTGAATATTAAAAGGTTAGTGATGTGTCTCATCAGATATCGTTGCAAAAGTACAAAATAGAATGAAGAATGAAGAACGAAGTATGAAGAATTTTCTTACTCCGTTCATCGCCATCGACTATTTTAGAACGGATAACCTACAGCAAAGTGTACCCCCAGCCCTTTCCAGAAAGAACCGGTCACATTGTAATATCCCTTCTTTCCCGTATCGTATGGGTCATGCAAAGGTACGCCACAATCCAGACGCAAAATAAGGAAATCGAGATCATAGCGCAAACCGGTACCCGTTCCCAAAGCAATCTGTTTACCGAAAGTCTTCCAGCGCAATTGCTTCTCCGGCGCCTCATCATCTTTACGTAACATCCAGACGTTACCTGCATCCAAAAAGACAGCACCATGCAAGTCACCATAAATGCGGAAACGATATTCTACATTAGCCTCCATACGGATGTCCCCGGTCTGGTCCAGATAAAGCCCCTTGGATGTTTTCGTGGGACGAAATCCACCCGGACCAATGCTCCGTGCAGTAAAAGCACGTACACTATTGGCACCTCCGATATAGAACTGCTCGCTGTAAGGGGCCGTATTAGTATTGCCATAAGCCCAGATAATTCCTCCTGCAACACGACTGGCTATGGACTGATTCTTGTCGATCCTCCAAGTATAACGGAAATCACTGTTCACCTTTAAAAATTGAGCAAAAGGAACACCAAACAACTTTTTGTCTTTCTGGCTAAACTTCCGTCCGAAAATACGGTAAATGCCGGAAGTGATATTTCCGGCAGAAGTAAACGTAGTCTGCCACCAAATAGGGTTACGCACCCCGCGCAAAGCTGCGTTATCAAACGTATAAGTATATTCCATGGCCGGAATAAACTGATTCTGTAAACTGCGGTACAATGCCTTATTTTGTTCGGCTATCTCTTCAAAAGCTTTTGTTGTATGTTGCAGCACATTGAAAGTCACCCGGAGGGGTGTCAGGCTGTGACGGCTGGTACGAGTCGGCTGAAAATCATAAGTGGCATTCCCCCCGAACGCCAATAGTTTATAATATTTAGCACGGTTCAGCTGGTCGATATACAAACGGAAAGTAGTTGTTGCCGGGAAGTCATATTCACGTCCTCCGAAAGAAGGAAATACCACCCGGGGGAAAGTCAAAGCCGTAGACACTCCCATCTCCCAGCTATTCATCAATGAACTTCCTTTATTCTGCCCGGTCTGCCATTCATAAGAACCTTTCAATTTTACATTCCACGTTTCTCCCCCACCGAATACATTGTAACGAGTCAGCCCGAAAGATGCCCCCGGCCCGGTCTGGTTGTTACTCTTGGTCGTCAGGTTAAATTCCAGTTCGGCATCATACGGTTTATCAAATGTAGCCTGTAAACGTACGTTCAGTGTGTCACATGTTGCCGTAGAGTCCTGAGGTATATATTGCAGATCAAGATAACGGAAAATACTCAATTGTGAAAGACGTTCCTGAATACGTGTCTGCCGGTATTGGCTATACAAGCGGCTATGGGCGGAGTTACGTAAAGAATCATTGCGGACATATGCCTGATAATTCAGCCAACGGTAAAGCATATTCGGACGCACCTGCATTTTCTTATAATAATGAATGTCAAGTCCACGGTATTCAAGTGTGCTGTTAGGCACTTCTCCACCCTTTCCATACAGATAAACTGATGTCTTCCCTACATAGTATGGGCGTTGGGCTGCTTCCGGAAGCCCGGGTACAGGTATCAGCCGGAGACTGACATGTCCGGGATTCAACAGAGTATCCGCCTGATATTTCATGTAATCCGGACGAAAATAAAAATATCCCCGGTTACGCAGCAAAGCGCTGATACGGCTACGTTCTTCATCAAGATCACTGACATTGAACTGTTCGCCCGGTGTCAACAGCGAACCTCGTCGCCCTCTCTCCATGATTCTCAACGTACGCGGATTGAAACGAGTGTAATAAACCGTATCAATATAATAAGGGTCTTTCATGTCAACCGTATAACGTATGCTTGCTTTCAGGCTGTCTTTCTTGTCCGGCAGAGTCTGATAACGGACCGTACCATTAAAGTATCCATAATCGTGCAGCAAATTAGTACCCACCTTGGCACGTATCTCCGGATTAACAGTAGAAATGAATACGGGAGGATTGGCGGCAAATCGATTAAAGAGCCAGCGCCCGAATCCTTTCTTATAATGAACCAGACTGTTGTAAGCCCACATTTTAAAAGGGATAGGAATGAATCCCAACACCTTTGTACTGGGAGCCTTTTCGAGCGCAGCATCCAGTTCTGTCAGGGCATCGTCCGTCAAAGGTGCCTGCGGACGGTTTTCAATAATAGTTTTCGATCCGGTATAAAGCACTTCTCCTTCGGGCAAATGTTTGGTCGTAGAACAAGCTCCCAAAAGCAGCATTACCAAACCGGCTTGTATGGTGCCAAGAAATATATGAAATATCTTTTTACGTATCATCCTATTTTAATCTCTTTTATTAATCAATTACTGATGTGCTTCACCGGTTGATGAAGCCTTCTGTGTATCAGGAGATGTCTTCTTCTTTTTACGGAAAATAAACAACTCACTTAATCTGTCGATACGCTTACGCAGTACCAAACCGATACCGGTCTCCGTAATTTCTCCTTCAAGCACACTTTCATAATTCTTATTATGGAAAAGACGGATGTAACGGGTTCCGGATGTATCGAGACGATATTCCAAAGAAATATTATCGATAAACGATTCAACATCATTTGTAGCTTGTGCACCGGTAGATACCTTGCCGCCAAGCACTATCTGGAAACGATCGTTGAAGAAACGCTGTGAATAACGGAAACTATAGTCGGTACGCTTTCCTCCTGCATCGGCAGCATCATGGTCTTCTACCCCCATCGAGAAACTGGCATTCTTCAAATTACCCGCCAATGCGTTGATCTGACTGGAAAGTATACTGTTTAGTGCCGATCCCATATTCAGTCCGCCACCTCCGGAACTTCCGGAATTTGCAAGATAGAGTCCGGTAGCCAGCATGGCAATGGCTTGCTTCCCACGTTCGTCAGCACTCATAGAAGCCAACTGATTCTGCACTTCTGCATCATCGGGTGCATCAATTTCAAAAGCCAGCGAAAGGTTATCCAAACGATTCTTCACGACAATCGACACGTCAAAGTTAACCATACGCGACTGTCCGCTTTCGCTGCCTACCGAAGCACGAAGGCGCTCGGTGGCTTTCAGGTTTAGCATCGGGTCCATCGGGTTTCCCGTCCATTCTACATAGCTGCCATTGTTTATATTGAATTCTTTCAACGGAATCACAGGAAGGGCATATTTCATCATTCCCCCCGTAAGGGTATATCGTCCTGAAAGAGATAAGTCTCCTTGTGGAGTATATTGCATGCTCAGATTACCTCCTCCCTGCAATTCGACCCGGCTGCTGCGGTCAGCACTCAAATCCGCTTTCAACCGGACTCCGGGATCAATCTGCACAGTCATAATCATATCGAGTCCGCCAAGTGACACGACAGGAGCTTCTTCTTTCTGTACGGTGGTCGTATCACTGAAAGAAGTAAAAGTAACCAGGTCCCCCAACCGGTCTTGCACAGTGAGCGGCGAATCCATCAAGACATAGGTGACATCCGTATTGCCCAGCAGGTTCATATTGCCACGCATCACCAACGCATCCACCGGACCACGCAAAGTTGCATTAAAGTCCACAAACACTTTTCCATATACCAGACTCTCTTTAGTACGGGGAGCGTTGAGCAGCATGTAGTTTTCCGCCAACATCGACAGATTCACTTTAGGACTGCTCAAATCGCGAAAATCGACTGTACCATCAATCGTGAAAGGATTCTTACTGGTGGTAAAAATAGCAAATTTGTCGAACATCAAACGACTGTTCTTAATCTGTACGGGACGGTTGTCGAACGTAAACCTTGCTCCCGCCTGACGGGCGAAGACCGACACGCTGTCCAGAATCAGGTCACCATTGACCAATGGCTGATCCGTATCTCCGGTTATGTGCAGTCCACCATCCATATCACCCGAAAGGTTAACAACCTGATCCGGTACAAAAGCATTGGCTATCTTTAGCGGGAAATGCTCCATTGTGGCATTTACCTCGATACTGTCCTTACCGGTTACCGAGGGATGAAGCGAACCGTCGGCCATCAGAATTTCCTCACCCTCATGGGTCAGATAAGTACTGATGTAATGTTTCCCTCTTTCACCCGGAAGCCACGTTACCCCAAGTGCAACGTCTCCGATACGTTGGCGCTCATAAGTCAGTTCATCGATACTGGCCTCGGCAGATACCTGCAAAGAAGTAGCTGTCTGCACATAATTGGCCTCAGCCGAGAAGAGACCGGACAAATCAGGAAGGTAAGGAAGTACCTTACTGATCTCAGCCAACCGGATGCGTTGCAACTCCACGTCAATATTCTGCAATGACACGGTGTCACTCTGGTTTGATTTCATTCGGAATCCCATATCTTCATCATCTACCATATCGACATTGGCATACAGACGCATGTTTTTATGAAGATATATCCAGTTGTGCCGGTCTACGAAGTGGAACTTCCGAAAAGCGATAATGGGGTTCTCCGGTATCAGCGTGAAAGCAAGTCCCTCCCCTTTTCCACTTCCCTCAACCAATGGACGGACATTCACACCGAAAAGTACACCGGTTTCTCCTTTATCATTTTCATAGCGCAACGTGAGTTCGGCATCATCGTTGCGTATTTCTCCGGCAATACTCGATTTAAATACAATCTGCGGATTCTTGGGCCCGTTGATGACTCCTCCATGCAAACTCATGCGAGTCGTATCTTGCTTGACAGTAAAGTAAATCGTATCCAATTGCAGGGTATCCATCTTCAATGCGTGAATAGCAGCTTTTCCGTTGATACCCCAATCGGGAGCGGTGCCAAACTTCACACCCATATCATGAAAAGCAATATCTTTTGTTGCCAGATAATATGCCAGGGGATTTTCTTTACCGGCAGACATCGAAAAAATGGCAGTAGGCAACGCCTTACGCAATTCTCCATGATCAAGCTCTTTTTTATCAATCTGCTCAATCAGCACATCGGCAAAGTGAATAGATTGTTCAATCAACTTGTCCAGACTGGAACGTGCCGAAAGGTTAAGTTTCATATCACCAGCCGTAAGATGGGTGAAAATACGGTCACGACGAGCCTCTGCTGTAAAATTAAAAGCTAAAGGATGCTTCAAGGGTTTGGGAGCAATACCCAGTTCATACAAGTCGAGTTGGGTAACATCCAAATCAGCCTTTCCGTCCATGTAGGGTTTGGCAAGATGATATTCGGCATTGGCGTTCATCTTCAACAACCGGTTGTCACTAACCACATGGGCTGTGGCAAGTGCATTCTTAACATCACCGGTCACTTCAATTCCCGAAATACGGTAACGTCCGTAATGGAGTGACTCCAACGAAGCTTTCAGTGAAGCAACCGTACGATAAGAAGTAAAGTCCGTTCCCCTGCCTACTGCTGCTACCGATGTAGTCAGTTCATAAATCGAGTCTTTAGGCAGGAAATGATGGAGCTGCAAGGCTTCCACCTTCAGATCGGCCCGATAAGCCTCGGTACTTCCATTGTAAGCCGCATCTACATTCAGTGATCCCTCACCCTCTTTCAGCAAGAGTTGCGCCATATATTGCGGACCTTTCATCCGGGCTTTTGCGACAAGCGACATCTGATTGGGAATGACAAGAGAACTGTCCGCCCTTGTTCCACCCAGAGTTGTCAGGAAATTAAGATTCTGGGTCTGCATTCTCAGGTCGATAACAGCCGACCGCTCCACGCTATCAGTCAGGTTCAGCAACTCCCCACCTCCCGAAAGTGAGAAAGCTCCGGGTAGCTCAGCGCTGAAACGAGTGATCTGCATCTCTTTCAGATTGCCCTCCGTACCGGCACGTATCACCAAAGGGCGGAAAGGATAGGCCTCCTTGAAGCTATCAGGCAACCCACCGGCAAGAAGCAGAACATCCTGCTTCCCGATCATCGCATTAAAGCGTGCGGTCAGCCGTCCGGTCGTAGGAATATTCACCAACTCCCAATAGGTCTGTGCCGTAAAATTTATTTCAGAATGGGGTGTCAACAGTTTCAAGTCCGGCACCCGGATGACAGTATCATTGGCAAACACACGCCCGGTAAGTGAAGTGACACTTAACCCGGACCGGTCGTTCATCGAAAACTCACGGATGACAGCATTCATATTACGCCCGCGATAATACATCGAATCGAGCCCGATACGTATATCACGCAAAGCAATATGTGACGGATCAAAGCCTTCGGCTGGTTCCATCGAACCCACATCATAATTCACAGAAGTACCCGACAACAAAAAGCTGCGAAGCCCGTAACGCAGATTCTTCAAATCGGCTTCGGCCTCATTGATTTGTGCGTCTCCCACATGGGCTGCCAAACGCATACTGTCTGCCGGTAACTGCATGCTGAAGGAAACATTCTTTAATTTCAAATGGCGTAAATCAACTTTCCAACGAACCTCACTCTGAGCAGTATCTTTCGGTGTAGCAGTAGTATCATTCAGAAGTAACTGAACATGGGTATCGGATAATTCGGCCCGATTAATAACAGCTACTTCATTGGGTAAATCCACCCCATGGCTTTCGAGTTTAAAGCTGCCTAAGACACCTTTCAGACGCATACCATCTATCAGGTCAGCAGAGTTAACAGTCACCTGACGAAGAGTGATATCATCCACTTCTACTTTTCCACGAAAAAGCGGAAGTGCCTGCACATGCACATTGAAACTTTCAAGTGATAATAATGTATCGGGAGTCTGAATGACCTCAACCCCTCTTACCAGCAAATTTAAAGGAAATCGCAAATCGATACGCCGGACATTAATCTGCATACCGGTCGCTTCGGAAGCATAAGCAGCAGCCTCCTTTCTCAGAAAATTCTGTACGGGAGGAATATAGAGTAATACCATCAGTATCACAAAGAGTATGACAGGAGTAAGCAAAATCCAGCTTACCCATTTGATCCATTTTCGTTTCATGAAGCTTGTGTCTCAATGTAAAAAGTGATACAAAGAAAACAAAATTATCCGGAAAAAGATTAAAGTGACGATGATTTTATATATGAGTAGACTCACAACAATCACCGGGACTGATCCTCTGCCGCATACCGGCGCGCTTCTGTCAGCACGATATCTACTTGCTGAAGGGCTTCTTTTGCTTTTCGTACAATTTCGTCCGAAATAGCTTCTCCACGGCGCTGCTCCAACCACGAAAGTAAGGGAAGTACTCCTGAAGCCCCAAGTAAAGTAAACAGAGGCAGCAGCTTATGTGCCATCCCTGCTATCCCATCCACATCCATGGTCCGGACAGATTCTTCCATCCGACTCCGGTTTTTCTCCGTTTCTTCAATAAAAGTTTGAATAATAGCTGAAGCTGCTTCCGAGTCATCCTCGGAAAAAGCCGTCAACGCCCGAAAATCAAGAGAGGTCTCCGTCGGCCTGATTGACGAATTTTCAAGGACTTCACCCGTTATTATCGCTAACAGTTCCTTCACCGTAAAAGGTTTGTGCAGACATCCCGCAAACCCATATTCCCGGAAATCCTGTTCGCCCATCTCACTACGTGCAGTAACAGCAATAACCGGGATAGCACGTGCCTGAGGAATATTGGATGCACGCAATAACTTCAGCAAATCGAACCCGTTAATGGCAGGCATCTGAACGTCAGTCAGCAATACGTCAAATGAAGAAGTACGAAGTTGTTCTATCAACTCGTCCGGCTGCTGACAGCAAGTAGCTCGAATATTCTGCTGCTCAAGCATAGCCGCGGTCAGTGCCAATTGAATCCGGTCATCATCAATCAATAAAACATGATTTAGCTTTTGGAAGGATATTTCTTCTCTATCACCAGCCTGGTCTGAAACTGAGGTTGAAGCAACTGCCTCCTCCTGCTTCTCCCCGACAACAGGCCCTACCGGATACAGTGGCAAAATGACAATAAAACGGCTTCCTTCCCCCAGCGTACTTTGCACGCTAATCGAGCCTTCAAGTAACGTCACAAGTTTGTGAACGATAGAAAGTCCCAACCCAAATCCTTCCTCCCCCTGTGCTCCGGGTAACCGGGTAAACTCCTGAAAAATCTTCTCACGATCGCCGGGCGCCATTCCTTTACCCGTATCCGCAACCTCAATGCGGACACTGGATGAATGGTAGGTGACATTCAATGCGATATTGCCCTTTACTGTAAATTTCACAGCATTCGAAAGCAAATTATTCACAATTTGCCGGATGCGTAAAGGATCGCTGATAAAACGTCCATCCAACTCAGAATCTATACTGTAGTCCAAAGCTAAGTGTTTGGCATCGGTCAGTGGTTTGAAACTTACACGAATCTCTTCGAACAGTTGTGCCGGATTGAATGTAACCCGGTTGACTTCTGCTTTATTCAGATCCAACCGATGGAAATCAAGCAAATCACTTACCAGTTTAAGCAAATGTTGCGAAGAACTTTTCATATTGTCCAGATAGAATCGTTGCCTTTCGTCCGTTGTCAACCCTGAAAGCAAATCCGTATATCCGATAATAGAACCCAGAGGAGCTTTAAAGTCATGAGTAATGGCAAGCATTAACTTTTCGCGGGCCTCAAGTAATGCTTCTGCACGTTTATTGGCCTCTTCCAATTCTCTACGGTAACGATTGCTACGGGTAATATCCCGCCAGATCATAATCAAGAAACAAGCAGACAACAATACAGCAGCAACGGCAATTCCTCCGATAGTTCGAGTGGATCTATTGCGAAGCTCTTGCTGTTCGGACGCATTATCCACAGCACGCCGGGTGACTACCTGTTCATAAGTTGTAATCATACTGTCTATGCGAGTGGTCAGTTCCCTGTTCATCCGACGGAGGCGGGCATTATAATTAGGGCGTACTGCCGGCTTTGCCTTCCGCTTGGTTACCGTACGTATACGCTGATGTAACGAGTCAATCGGGTTATAAGACTCAAGAATAGTGTCCGTGGCAAACTCTACTGCTGTATTGACCAATACAGCAGTATCTTCCTTTGAAGGCACAAAAACCTCACCAAGCCTCCTAAAAAAACCCTTCTTTTTTCGCTTGGTAATAACAGAATCGCGTTTGGTAATGATACGGTGCTGCACACGCTGCTGGGTGATCACCGTATCCTGCTCGGCAATAATGGAATCCAACTCAACCGGAGTAATCATGCTTTCATTCGCTTCATTGATGATCTGAAGCATCCGGATAGTATTTTCATCCTTTTCTTTCAACAGAAGAAGCAAACTGTCCGTCTGTAAACTTTGTACATCATCCGTATCAGACAATTTCTCCATCTCCCTATGTACGAACAACAGAGAGAACAATAACACGACCAGCAACAAAGTATACCCCGCCGCGATCTTTACTTTTGTGAAACGGGAAGGAATAGCCATAACTTATCTTGTTTTATACCTGAAACGTAACCATAACATGACTGCCGCACTGCTTAGGCCGAAAGGGAAAGCCATCCAGACTCCGAACAATCCCCACCCCATGACAAAACCAAAGAAATACCCGGCCGGGAGAGAAATAATAAAATAGGCAATGAAAGCAATCAGCATCATAGGTTTTACATCCGAAATGCCACGCAGGGCATTGGCAAAGTTGATTTGCATTCCGTCTCCAAACTGATAAGCCAGAAAAGGCACCATCAGAACGACTACCATCGCTGACACTTCCGTATTGTCAGTAAACCATCCTCCCACCTGATATCGGAAAAAGAAAACAATGGATAACAATACGATTCCCATAGCCAATATGATATGTGCGCCGGCATAAGCCGTACGTCGCACATTAACGATATCGTTTTGACCTTTGAAATTGCTGACCCGTACAGCCACTGCCGCTCCCATCCCATAAAACATCATAAAAGTAAACTGTGAGATAGTGAGCATCACCTGATGGGAAGCCAGAGCAATAGTGCCCAACCATCCTACCATCACCGTACTCAAACTAAATGAAGCAGTCTCCATCCCCATCTGAAAAGCGACAGGCCACCCCAAAGCATTTAACTGCCGAAACAACGCACGCGACCATCCTAAACGGATAAATCCCAGTTTATAACGCAAAAAACGGCGACTACTAAAAAAGACCAATACAAAAACCAACACCATGACAATGCGCGAAAACAATGTGCTGATTCCGGCTCCCAATAGTCCCAACTCAGGGAATCCCAGTTTACCATTAATCAGTATATAATTTCCTACAATATTCAGCACATTACCACCCAGAAGTATCCACATAGCTGTCTTGGTATCGGTTATTCCGTCAGTAAACTGTTTGAATCCGTTAAATAACAGCACAAAAATTAATGAAGCAAGCAATATCAGATAGTAGGGTTTGATCAGAGAAAGCAATTCTTCCGGCTGCCCTAACCTTTCCACATTCAGATAAAGAATCGCCATAATTCCGGTTAGCAAAATGCCCACCAAAAGATTGGCAAGCAAGCTACAACGCAAAGCTTGTCCTGCAGCAGCAAATTTACGCACACCATAAAAACCGCCAACAATGGGTGTAAGCCCATACGAGAATCCGGTGCTGAAAATGATAGCCAACGTAAACATATTATTGACGAAGGAAGCCGCCCCCAGTTCATTGGTACTGTGATGCCCAATCATCAAGGTATCGGCAAAACCAAGTACAATCACTCCCACCTGCCCGATGACAATAGGAAGGCCAAGAAGAAATAGTGCTTTATAATGATTCTTATATATAAGTCTCATTCCTGCTCTCCCTTGCTACTCTTATAGTAAAGTACCACCCCATTTTCTTCACGGAATGCGGTTTGTGCCACTGCTTTCAGACGGTCGGCAGTTACAGCACGATAACGTTCTACTTCCTTCTCCATATCTTCTGCTTGTCCGTTCAACTCAAACCATGCAAGATTCGTCGCTACATTCAGGTAATTGATATTTCCAAATATCTGGGTAGACTCAAATTTATTCTTCACTTTCTCAAGTTCATGTTCCTGTACCAAAGCAGTTTGCAACTCGTTCAACTCTTCACGTACGGCTGCCTCGGCCTCTTCCAATGATACACCGGCAGCCGGTTTACCACTGATATGAAACAAACCGGCATCAATCGTTCCTGATATATAGGCATCAATACTCGAAAACAATTGTTTTTCTTGTACAAGATGCTGATTCAGGCGACTGGAACGTCCGTTACTTAAAATATCCGATAAAATATCAAATGCATAATAATCGGCATCCAAACGGTCACACATGTGATAAGCCATAAAAAGCGAATCAAGCGGCACATTCCGCTCGACTACCTGGCGGCGCTCTCCTGTCTGGACAGGCTCCTTGGGCAACTGCCGTAAAGGAACCTCCCGACGGGGAATGGGTCCGAACCACTTTTCCGTAAGACTTACGGCCTCTTCAAATGATATATTTCCGGTGACAGCAAGCACAGCATTATTGGGCGCATAAAAACGAAAAAAGAAATCTTTGACCTCTTCCAATGTTGCATTGGCTATGTGGGACAATTCTTTACCAATGGTAGGCCACTGATAGGGATGAACCCGATATGCCAAAGGGCGCAACAAATGCCCGACATCACCATATGGCTGATTGAGACAGCGTTGCTTGAACTCTTCCATTACCACTCCACGTTGCACTTCCAGGCTGCGCTCACTAAAATCAAGACTCAGCATCCTATCAGATTCAAGCCAAAATCCAGTTTCCACATTCTGCCGGGGTACAGTGAGATAATAGTTGGTAATATCATTATTGGTCCAGGCATTATTTTCTCCTCCCGCTAATTGAAGCGGTGCATCATAATCGGGTATATTCACCGAGCCCCCAAACATCAGATGCTCAAAAAGGTGAGCAAACCCGGTATGTTCCGGGTTTTCATCCCTGGCTCCCACATTATAAAGAACGTTGAGTGCAACCATCTGCGTGCTGGCATCCTGTGAGTGAACCAGCCTCAAGCCATTGCTCAGAATATGCCTGTTGATCTGCAGCATATTTATTCGATAACAGAAACGTTGATAATCTTCACATCTTCTTCCGGACGGTCACTGCGGTCCGTTTTTACCTGCTGAATTTTATCAACAACATCCATACCTTCTATAACTTCTCCAAAAACTGTATATTCACCATCCAAATGCGGAGTACCTCCGACGGTAGTATAAGCTTTTATCTGCTCAGGAGTAAAATGAAAATCCGGTTGTTTGGCAGCTTCAGCCTCAGCCTGTATAAACAAAGTATCTTGTAAAGCGAAAAGTCCATCCTGATCGTTAGCCTTACGCATTTTATAGATTTCCTTCATATGTTTCTGTGCCAAAGCATTAAAAGCCTCAGTCACTTTATTCTGATTCTTCTGCTGTTCCATATTCAGAAGAGTCGAATCACTGAACACTTTTCCGGTAACAATATAGAACTGACAGCCGGATGACTCCTTATTAGGATTTACCTCATCGCCCTGACGAGCAGCAGACAAGGCACCTTTCTTATGGAAATATTTAGGATATACAAACTCTGCCGGAACTGTATAGCCGACATCACCCGAACCTAACATCTTACCCTTCGGAGCATTTTTCGATTCCGGATCACCGGCTTGCACCATAAAGTCTTTTATTACGCGATGAAACAGCGTCCCATTATATGTTCCGTCTTCAGCCAATTTAATAAAATTATCTCTGTGTTTTGGAGTCTCATTATACAATTTCACTTTGATATCTCCTAAAGAGGTCTCAATTTTCAATACAGTTTCTTTTTCCATGTTTCCATTTTTCTTTTGTCCCGGTTTACAAGCTACTGCACCGCAAACCAGTATAATTAATAATATCCAAAAATTCTTTCTCATAACGCTTTTATTTAATTTAAGTCTGCAAATATACGACTTTACCTCAAAACCTCTTACCTTTGTAGCTCACAAAAAGAGGCAAAAGCTAACATCATGAGATCCATACTGATAGTTGAAGATGATATTACGTTCGGAATGATGCTAAAAACCTGGTTAGGCAAAAAAGGGTTTAATGTATCATCGGTAAGTAACATTGCACGTGCGCAAAAGCACATCGATGCACAACCGACAGATCTGATTCTTTCCGACTTACGACTTCCCGACCACGATGGCATCCATCTATTGAAATGGATGGGTGAGAAAGAACTTCATATCCCATTGATTATCATGACAGGATATGCAGACATCCAATCAGCAGTACAAGCCATGAAATTGGGCGCGCAAGATTATATTGCCAAACCGGTTAATCCTGAAGAGCTACTCAAAAAAATAACTGAAGCCCTTCAAGTTAAAGAATCCCCTCTTCTACAGGTAGCCCCACATGGTAAAAGTCCCAAAACCAAACAGGAATCCCATTCCTATCTGGAGGGAGAAAGCGATGCAGCCAAACAACTTTATAATTATGTCAGCCTGGTAGCTCCCACTAACATGTCAGTCCTGATCAACGGTGCCAGCGGAACCGGTAAGGAATATGTAGCTCACCGTATTCATCAGTTAAGCAAACGTTGCGACAAACCGTTTATCGCTATCGATTGTGGCTCCATCCCCAAGGAATTGGCTGCTTCTGAGTTTTTCGGACACATCAAAGGCTCTTTTACCGGAGCACTCTCTGACAAAACCGGTGCATTTGTAGCAGCAAACGGAGGTACCATTTTTCTTGATGAAATAGGTAACCTCAGCTACGAAATACAAATTCAACTTCTTCGTGCATTACAGGAACGTAAAATACGTCCTGTTGGTTCAAATACAGAAATAACAGTCGATATCCGTCTGGTATCTGCAACCAATGAGAATTTGGAACAAGCTATCGAAAAAGGAACATTCCGTGAAGATCTATATCATCGGATTAATGAATTCACTTTGCGAATGCCTACGCTGAAAGAACGTGGAGAAGATATCCTTCTTTTTGCCAACTTCTTCCTCGACCAAGCTAATAAAGAACTTGACAAGCAACTTATCGGCTTCGATGCCAACGCTTCAAAAGCACTTCTTGAATATCACTGGCCCGGCAACCTGAGACAGATGAAGAATATAATCAAACGTGCCACACTGCTCGCACAAGGTAGTTTTATTGGTCTCACAGAACTGGGAAATGAGATACAGGAGACGCAACCCTCAACTCCCAAAATGGCATTGCGGGATGAAGATACCGAAAAAGAGCATATAATGGAGGCGTTGCGACAGACAGGCAACAATAAAAGTCGCGCCGCGCAATTACTTGACATTGACCGCAAAACATTATATAATAAATTGAAACTATACGGAATCGATCTTTAACGAACAGCAAGGTGTGGAATATTTCCACACCCCATTCCACACTTTCCACAGTGTTCTACACTATCCTTCATCTTTATCTTTCTTTTAGCATACTGCAAATCAACCGGTTACATCAGGCCTTCCTTTCTGGCACAGCATTTGGGAAATACTCTGTACAAGTGTTTAACCAAATGAAAATAAAACTAAGGAGTTAGTTTTATAGTAGTAGCAATGTTTATGTTTGTTTGTGATGGTTTTTAACCTAGACCTTAACATGAAATTAAAAAAACAGACAATCAAAACTTTTAAAAAGCAATAATTATGAAAAAGTTAGTTTTAGTAGTAGCTATGTTTATGTTTGCTTGTGGATCATTCTTTGCCATGGCACAGGATCCGGTGAAAAAAGATCAAAAGAAAGAGGTCAAAGACACTGTGAAAACCGAGCCTAAAAAAGAAGTAGCTGATACAACTGCTACAACGGTCGCAGCACCAGGAGCATTTGCACAGTTTGCCGAATAATAGTAAGCACACTACAACAAAAAAGCCATTCCTACTTCGTCTATTCAGGGAATGGCTTTTTTGCTATATATCTATTTCAAACCCATGCCACAAATTACTATCCGGCACAGGAGCATCGAGTTCTATCAATTCTTTGGATACCGGATGAACAAAACGTACATACCTGGCATGCAGACAGATACTACCATCCGGATTGGAACGTGGAGAGCCATACTTCAAATCACCTTTAATAGGGCATCCCATCTTTGCCAGTTGGCAACGGATCTGATGATGACGTCCGGTCTTAAGGTCAACCTCAAGCAGGAAGTAATTATCCGAACGGCCGATAAGCTTATAGCTCAGAATTGCTTTCTTACTATTGGGAACCTCCTTATCATAAGCATAGCTCTTATTCTGCTTTTCGTTACGTACCAGATAATGTATCAGTTCACCTTCAGGTTGCTTCGGGCAATTTTTCACAACAGCCCAATAGGTCTTTCTGACCTCACTGTTCTTGAACATCTCATTCAGCCGGGATAAGGCCTTACTGGTTTTCGCAAAAATAACAAGACCGCTCACGGGGCGGTCCAGCCGATGGGTTACACCGATAAAGACATTTCCGGGCTTCTGATATTTATCTTTCAGATATTGCTTAACTGTTTCTGAAAGAGGAGTATCCCCCGTTTTGTCTCCCTGAACGATTTCGGAAGCGGTCTTGTTAACTACTATAATATGATTGTCTTCGTATACAACGGTCATACCGAATATTACATATTCATACCACCATCAACCTGGATCACCTGTCCTGATACATAAGAAGACATATCAGAAGCAAGGAAAGTAGCCACATTGGCCACATCTTCAGGAGTACCGCCACGGCGCAATGGAATTTTCTTAGCCCATTCAGTTTTCACTTCTTCCGAAAGGCCGGCTGTCATATCAGTGATTATAAATCCGGGAGCAATGGCATTGGCACGAATACCACGAGAGCCAAGCTCCTGTGCGATAGATTTAGCCAAACCAATCATACCGGCTTTTGAAGCTGAATAGTTAGACTGTCCCGCATTACCATGAACTCCTACCACTGACGCCATGTTAATAATGCTTCCTGCTTTCTGACGCATCATAATCGGTGTACAAGCATGAACAAAGTTGAAAGCAGATTTCAGGTTTACGTTGATAACCATATCCCACTGCTGTTCACTCATACGCATCATCAATCCGTCACGAGTAATGCCTGCATTGTTAACCAGAATATCAATACATCCAAAATCTTTATGAATCTCTTCTACCACCTTTGCAGTATCTTCAAAATTGGCAGCATTCGAAGCATATCCTTTAGCTTTTACACCCATTGCCTCGATTTCTCTCGCTGTGTTCTGTGCATTTTCGTCGATAACAAGATCTGTAAATGCGATATTTGCTCCTTCAGAAGCGAACTTCAAAGCAATAGCTTTACCAATACCACGAGCCGCACCGGTCACAATGGCTGTTTTTCCATCTAATAATCCCATACTAAATTTAAATTATTGATTAATTTTTGTTCTATGTAGTGCACCAAACACGATGTTGGCAACATATCTTTTTCGGGTTTCCATATCCAGGTTCGCCCCGATATGTCCTCGAATATATGGCACCTCGATGCCTTTTACGCAGTAATGTACCAACGCAGCGGTCATTTCCACATCATCTATATGGAACACCCCTTTGTCTTGTCCTTCCTTCAGCACACTTTTGAAAAGTTGCATTTCTTTTGCATCAAACCTTTTGCGGACTTTCTCCACCCGCCAAATATCTCTGAAGAAGTTGGCACGGAGTGTTCCGTTACGATAAACCACCTCTTTTACTGCATCCAGTCGCGTGTAGATCATCTCTATAATTTTTTTATCAGGAGAGATATCTTTATCTGCCACACGCTTCATCATATCCGACAGAATATCCAGTTCAGACTCTACAACAGCCAAATAGATTTCATCCTTACTTTTAAAATAGGTATAGAGCGTACGCCTACCCTTTTTAGAAGCAAGAGCGATATCATTCATTGTAGTATTCTCCACGCCCATCTTGGCGAAAAGCTGACGGGCAACGTCTACTAACTTGGCTTTTGTTTTTGATACGGTCATAGGTTAATTGCACATTGCTGAATTATTTGTGCAAAAGTAATTCTTTTCTTTCGTCCACACAAGAAAATAAATAAATTATTAACAATTGTACCTGAAAACACTATAAAAAAAAGCAAAACAGATCATCTCTGATTTTCAGGAACATAGCATAAAAAAGACATTTTTATCGAAAAATAAATATCGAAATATTTGGTAGTTCAAATAAAAGCCGTACCTTTGCACTCACAAAACAGAAACATCGCGGAGTGGAGCAGTTGGTAGCTCGTTGGGCTCATAACCCAAAGGTCGTCTGTTCGAGTCAGGCCTCCGCAACTAAATAAAAGGTAAATGACTGTAAAATAGTTATTTGCCTTTCTTTTTTAAAGATAGGTCGGACAAATGTCGGACTAAAAAAATAATAGAGAATTAACCGCTTACATTCTTCTCAATCGAAAGAATGTAAAAAAAATGTGCCCTAAAACAAGAAAAGGAGCTTCCTTACACGAAGTTATCAACTACACGTTACCCAAGTTACACACAGGAAAAAATTGGTATGTCGATTTTCTATGCTACGACCCGGTAGAAGGTAAAATGCGACGCAAAAAGTACATGCTTGATTCTATAAAATCACAATCAGCACGCAAAAAACAAGCTGCCGAAATTATAACCAACTGTACCAATCGTCTCCGATCAGGATGGAATCCATGGGCTGAAGCATCAAACTCACGCCAATATGCCGAGTTCTATAAAGTATGCGAACTCTACCGTAAATACCTTAATAAATTGACCAGCACTTCAGCACTGAAAGCAAAAACAAACATTGATTATCAATCGCGACTAAACATGTTGATGGATTACAATTCCAGCTTAGCCATACCTATTATATATATCTACCAATTCAATCAAGCATACATTAGTGACTTCCTCGATTACATATTATTGGATCGAGATGCATCCCCCCGGACCCGTAACAACTACCGAGTATGGGCTTCAGCATTTTGCAGTTGGCTAATTGAGAAACAATATTTAGAAAATAATCCAGTGGAAAAGATTAAGAGTTTAGCAGAAGAAATAAAATTCCGATCAGCCTTAAGCAAAGAGGACCTGCTTCGAATGAAGGATTACCTTGAAGAAACAAACAAATTCTATTTACTCGCATGTAGAATGGAGTATTACACCTTTATACGTCCCGATGAACTAACAAACATTCGCCTACAGGATATCAATATCAAAGAGCAACGGGTATTCATTGCATCATCGATATCAAAGAACCGTAGAGATGGAATGGTAGGACTTAACGACGAACTAATAAAACTGATGATTGAGCTTGGTACATTTGATAATCCTTCCCACTATTTTTTGTTTGGTCGAGATTTTAAACCAGCGGAGAAGAAAGCAGATGCCAGAATTTTCCGAGAATACTTTGCCAAGATACGAGCCCTTTTAAGCTTTCCGAAGAATTATCAATTTTATTCATTAAAGGATTCTGGAATCCGCGACCTGGCCAACGCTGAAGGAATTGTTATTGCAAGAGATCAAGCACGACATTCAGACATATCGACTACCAACCAATATCTGAAAGGTAATAACTTAGCTGTGCATGAGGAAACCAAGCATTTCAATGGTTCCATCTAAAATCTACATGGAAATATTGTACATGCTATTATTTATAAACTACTGTCCTACCGTCCTACATAACAAGCAAGATCGTTTTTCAACTTTTTTTCGATTTAATTGTTATATTAGTATAAATCTTAAATACGCATTACCAACTATACGGTATGAGTATAAACCAATTATCCATTCCTCTTTCATACCGTACATTCCGCCCAGCCTGAGAAGGTTGGGCGAAATTACA
This sequence comes from Bacteroides hominis, assembly GCF_033042785.2. Classification (NCBI taxonomy): domain Bacteria; kingdom Pseudomonadati; phylum Bacteroidota; class Bacteroidia; order Bacteroidales; family Bacteroidaceae; genus Bacteroides; species Bacteroides hominis. Next base: position 379,284 of record NZ_CP178829.1, read on the forward strand.
TTTACCCTACCAATTCTTCATACAGTACCTCCATAAAATCGGCACTTTTCATTGATCCGGGAAAGATCATATTCTTACCGTTATAGGGCATACACAGGTCAAGATTATAGCTCTCAGCGGTATTGACATTCAGAATTTCATCGAACTCTTTCTGAGTGAATTTCTTTTCTTCCATCTCCACCTCTTCATCCAACTTCTCAGATTTGAAGTTAGTGACCTCTTCCATATACTTGTTGAAAATTGGCATGAAAGCTTCATGCTTGTCGTATTCCTCTTGGGTGAGAGCAGATTTTAGCATTTCAGGAGTAAGGTTACGAATGTCCTTATCTCCACGGGCCTTGTTTTCCAGTTCGTCGATTTCCTGAAGTTGTTTATCATAACCTTCCGGCTTCAGCCCTTCACGGGCTTCCTTTACATCCTCTTCAAACTGTTTGCGAAATTTGCCGTAATAAATACGGGTCATCATCACTTTAGATTTGAGCTCTGCCGACAGTTCCTTATCTTTATAAGCAAGAAGAACGGCTTTCAGGATAGATGCCTTCTTAATTGCATCACTGAGTTTCACTTTCACGATTTTCTTTTCTGTTTTTGTTTCTTGATTTTCCATTGATTCTGTTTTAATGTTATTCTACGATAGTGTTAAATATCATACCGGATACAGCCTGTTCGACAGCTTTCTCAAATTCGATGCCGGCTGTCAGAGCCTGGTCCCGTTCCGGTTCATTCTCCTCAGATGGATTGACCATATCGTTCAGTCCACGGGTAACCGTAAAGGAATACTTGAAAGGTGCCATAGCGTTCGAATCTGTTTTTTGTACGGAAGCGTCAATGCGCTTGATCCGTTTACTGTCGTTATAGACTTCGACCGTTCCGGATACTTTAAATCCGTTGATCTCTTTCTCCACTTTCATTGAAGTGGTTACATTACTGATTTTTGTTTCTTGATTTTCCATTATTCTAATTTATTTGGCTCTAAAGAAGATAGAGCCGGATTGATAATTGTCTCCTAAGTATCTCGCTGTATAGTTTACATAGTTATTTTGAGAAGTCTGTACACGAGTAAATGATTGAGAGTTGAATGTATACGACTCTCCCTGTGACAGCATTTCTCCGATCGGAGCAGGAGATAAAGACTCACCCATACCACCGAGGAAAGCACCAATCGGATCAGACTCAAGGAATACTGAGAATCGGGCTTTCTCCCATGCTCCTTTAATAGACGTAAATGTACATTCCAAATGATATTCATTCGCAAAGTCATTAACGACCTTATAATCAAATTTAAAGCTGTTCGGTACAGGCTTGGCAAGGGTCTTGACCATGTAAGCTGTCTCTAAAGGACCCTGATTCATTGAAAACAGAGTCACATTTATACTACTGTAAGACTGCTCTGAAGCTTCAGCATAGGAAGCAACCATATAAACATCCACTTTACCGTCCGGCCAATTCGGCACATCCAGTACCACTGCATATTCTTGTTGCTGCATCTCCATAACGGACCTGTCCAGTGTACGGAATCGAAGTTCTCCGTTTGCCTGATGCCTTACCACCACACCCATATAAGCCCTGCTGATATCAGCTATGTTATTAATGGATATCTCAGCATTCTGCCTTAGCAGGATGGAGCATCTGAATTGCGAATTGGGATACAGGCCGGGGTCCGGATGCATCGAAAACAGATGTGGGGCTTTAGGATTATAGCCTGCATAATCTGAAATCCTCAACGGACTGCCGCTACCGCCGGGAAAATCCCATGACCAAGGAGACATGGGGGAACCCACAGCCGGAAGAGAGCCGGTCGGAGGAAGGATGATACCGAAATTCCCATTATCAGCTTTCCACCAAGCATCGGCATCCGTTACAAACTGTTTGTTGAATTTAACGGGCTTCTTCAAAGAGAAGATGTTCACATTCGCCCGGACCCCAAAATAATCGCTTGAGTTATCCCCGACGCTACCACCGTTTGCGTTCAGGGTATCGCGAACATCAAGATTCGTGAAACGGTCAGGAATAACATTATAAACAGCCATCCTCACCTCCTTTCCGAAGGAAAGTAATACTGCCAGACAAAGCGATATCGCCAGTTTCACCGTTATAGACATAATCACCTTCAATTAGTTTTTCATACTCAAAATCCTCTTTCTTTTGTTGTAAGGAGATTTTACCCCCCCCATTTTGTAACCATATTTTACAATAAGGTTACCTTCAATAAATAGTTTTACTCTTTCCATATCATTCAAATCTAAAATAGCATGTAAAATGATAATAATCATTAGCAGGAAGGGCCGGAACATCCGGCATAGAGACCGGTGTTCTGAAGTTGACGGACTCACCTGCCATCCAGTCGTTTCCTAAGCGTGTCGGTGTAGTGGAAGATGTTATGCTTTGTGCTTTCTCGGCAACAGTAACACCGTCACTTGCACGGGTCGCAACGACTTTTACTGACTTTAAATAGTAATTATTATCCAGTCTGCTTATTAAGTGGCCCTCTTGAAAGAGACTTCCGGAGTTGATAATCGCCGTACCGATTAAAGATATCTTTCTCGCTTCGATAATGCTGAGTCCAAGGATGCCGAACGAGTAAACATCGGCATGCGGGGTGACGATATCAACGGTCGATTCATCAAAGCCGTCCTCTGCGTTCAAGCTGTAATAGGATTGTGTCGTTTCACCCTGCCAGGATGGAACCTGCGATGTACAGATGAATACCTTTATCCTGACTCCCGTCTTATCTGATTTCAAGAGCTCGCAATCGGATATGTTCAGAGTTACCCCTCCATTGAAGATTGTAACCGAAAGCGTTTTAATAAGCGTCCGGGCTCCGTATGTGACAGCACATCCCAAATATGAATTAGATGGGAATATATCGGCCGGGACAACATTGTATGTTGAATCAAGTGATTTCAGCATCAACTTCACAACAGTGGCACTGCCGGAGGCAAGGATAAGTCCGGAGGGAAGCATGGTAGTGAATGGTACGGTAGCTTCCGGATTGTATCCGGCAAAATCACCGACACGCAGGTTGTACGATCCCTGAACAGGTATATCATAGGTGTAAGTTCCGGTCAGTAGCGCAATATCCGCTGCACGGGGGACATTGATACCGTAGTTTCCGGAATCGGCACGGAACCAGTTCGGGTCCTCCGTATTAAACATGATATTTCTTTTCACCGGTTTACGTTTGCTCCACATGTTAATGCGTGCAGCAGCTGAGAAATAGTTAAGCGAGTTATCACCCACACTTCCACCATAAGCGTTCAGGGTATCGCGGATATCCAGGTTAGTAAACCGCTCAGGGATTCGATTATATACCGCCATTAAGCAGCCCTCCTTTCTAATTGTTCAATTCTGTTTCTCAATTTGATATTTTCCTTTTCCAAAGCATCCATTCTCAACTCCGTGTCCGACTTCCATTCATAGTCTGAAAGGAGATGATTCCGGAGGAACCGGGCTGCATGCACTGCATACACATATGCGCATACAGCATAGTCCATCGTTTTAAAATCGCTTGTCTCATGGGTCAGTTCCGGAAGGATCTGCTCGGTGTACTGAGCATAACCACCCACATGGAGAAGTCCGTCACGATCTCTCTTCTTGCTGTTCCAGCGGTAGTAGATAGTGGGTGAGTCTGCGATCTGATCCAATTGCAGGGTTACTTCACCCAGATAGGTTTTATAACGTGAGTCGGAACCCCAGGTTGAATAGCCGGAGACGTAGTGGTTACCGGTGAAACTCCAGTTACCGCCGCCATAGTCCATGATATAGGATTTTCCAGAACTGGAATTGGTTGAGGTTGATGTTCCCCACCACCAGTACATGTGATCATTGGAGTGTACACCGATACCAAAGGTATTGTCAGAAGCCCTCACTTCTATTCCTCCATGGTCTGACCTGCCCTGGAATACAGCATACACATTAAAACCTGATGCGCCTGAGCCGCCATAAATTCCACTTACAGCAAGCCCACCATTAGTACTCAGGTGACCACCGGCATAAATCCTGCCACTTGCGTTAATACCTCCGGCGGTATGGATAGCATCGGAAGAGGTGCTGCCTACATAGAACTGTTTACCATTATAGACACGTACCCAGGTCGAATCTGTCATGTGAATGCCACCGCCATAGGATTCACAATAGAATCCGTTACTTCCGCCGGCCCTGACCCAACCGGTAGAATATATATCAGAGGTAGTGCTAATTCTTCCGTTTGCATTTAAGGTACTGCAAGTCCAGGCGGCAGAAGAATGGTTTGAATTATAGCCGGTCCATATATGGTACATTGTGCCATAACTCGTAGCGTGATATTTTTGACTGCTTATATAAATAAGAGGAGCACCGCCCCTTGAGAAATGCAAAGCACACATATCCGGGACATCAGTACCCCAATATCCATTAATCCATAAAGTATCGCCCCAATATGAATCAGGATTAACGCCTGTCATAGCTACTTTGACCCCCATACTATTATTGAAATAGGTTTGAGGATTCGCCTGTTGTCCGCCGACATAGTTCGGAAGTATAAATGTGGCAGATGCAGAATTACCCATAAAGTGATTACCCCATATATAATTCCATTTACTTGCACTTCTGCCTAAATCATAAGTGTTGTCTGAATAAGGAGATATAGTGCCGGATATATTAATAGTATTATCAATATAATACGGTCTGTTAGCATTGTTCGTTATATGAACATAGCTTGTATTTTGACTACCTATTCTTATCTCGCAACCATTAACATTACTGTATAACCAGCCTCCATTGGCATAAAAAGAACCTGCGCTGACAGTACCGCCGGTACTCCCTCCTTGAACTGCAAATGTCCAACCTCCTGCACCATCAAGCCTAAGACTTCCGGCATATACTCCCGGCTGATGGAAACCAATACCAGGCTTAACTGTATTAGCTGTTCCATTTCCATTAACCATAAGACCCAAGCCATTATAGTCGTTGTTGCTTGCTTCTCTGAATGTTACATTATGAAAACGGGCATCAGTATAGCCCCAGTTACCAACATCCTTATTATTAGAATAACATCTAATTCTTCCATCTTCTATCTGATGTAAACCGGAATCATTGTCCCCAATAGCAAGTGAAATACTTGGTGCATCTCCACTTTTTCTATTAACAAATAGTTTACCATCACTATCCATAGTCATTTTAATACCAGCATCTGAATACCACCAATCAAATGACCATTGATTCCTAATACCAGCGCCTACTGTCCAAACAGGTTTATCCCCTGTAGGGTTGACGTTATTATAATATCCAATAGAACATTCTGAACCACTTCTATTAACTACAGCAAATTTGCCATAAGAACTTCCACTATATCTAACAAATACTCCTTCATTATTATTTGCTCCAGGTCTAATTTCATAATTACCTGCTTGTCCTGCTAAACCAGCAGTAGTACCAGATAAACCAGTATCGACTATTCTACCATTAGTATTATATCTTGTAAATGCCCAAGCGTTGTCTTTAGCTTTAATCTCTAAACCTTTATTAGCAGATGTAAATAATCCACAAGGTGTACTGGTATTATATAATATAATATCACTTCCAAGTTCAACAATAGAATTTTTTATTTCAGCGTTAAATACTTCTCCACTCTGAGAATTGAAATACTTGACATAAAACGGTAATCCTGTAGAACTTATATCATATATAAGAGTTTTGATATTATCTAAACTTGCTGCTCCTGTCCATTTAAGACCACAATATTTAACTCCACCATAAGTAAAAGTACATAGTTTAGGAGCATCTTCATCTGTAGATACTCCAAATCCATTATATATAACTCCTGCATAAACATTAGTAGTACTATATTTCTTCATAACACTAAAGTTTACAGAGCCATTGCCATATATACCATTTCCTCTTCTGTAAAACATAGTACCGCTTGCATAATTATATTCAGAATCAGCAGGACTAAGTTTACATAAAGCAACTACCCACCACCCATAGTCTGAATATATATTTTGTCCCTCAAAGTAAGGAGTTGCAACTTTATTACAATCTTCGAGAAAAGCTATACCTTTCCAATCAGTAGCCCAAGAAGAACCTTTGCCATCTCTATAGTATAATCTATTATTAGTGTTATCTGTTGAAGAAGGACCAACAAGTTCCCAGGTAGCATAACCTTCTCCCCAACCTTTCACATGAATACCTGACCACCAGTTAGATGATGGCATGCCGGACATATGAAATAAGCCACTAATATTATAATTATCATAAGAGGTTGGAAGTATTGTGTCATTTCTTCTATCAATAACTCTTAAGTAATTAGATTTACTTGAATACTGAATACTGTTTTGGTCACCACCATACGCTAATGCATAAAGGTTGGAATCCACACTACCATCGGCCTTGAGAAATTGTGATGCGGTTCCATTAGGTGTTTTCTGATATAAATCAGGCAGTGTGATGACTCCGTTAGCCGCTTCATAGAGTGTGCCGTTCAACATAATGTTTCCACCACCGATACTTCCACTGCCACCGATAACGGAAAGTCTGCCACCTTCTTTCGACAGAGTGGCCGGGTCGTAAGGTAGCAGGTCGAGAAGGGTCGGAGCAGTATAATCGCCCACCGCATTCCAGGTTGTGCTACCTGTGATTAACAGATTACCATCCAGTTTCCAGACTTTATGTGTCGGATCGTAATCGAGCAGGCCACCGTTTACTTTCAGACCGCCGGTGAAATTCTTTTCACCGGTAATCTCCTGAGCACCGGCGAGGGTGACGAAGGTATTCAAACGATCCTGCAAACCATTGATTTTGCTAATCTCTAAAGTGGGGATATCAGAGGCTATCAACTCTGATGCGGACGTTGCGCGACCATAAGCGTCAACAGTGAGTTTTGTGTATGTACCGGCCTTTATCCCGGAAGGAGAAAGGGACAAGGTACGATCCGCAGACAAATCACCGCCCCCGGAAAGACCGATTCCAGCAATGATGCTACGGGTTTTATCCGCTTTGACAGATAGAGCAGTAGCAAGGGTATCCGTTTCGGAGAATCCGGCCAGGAACGCTTCAAGTTCCTTCCATTTGTTGATTGTCGAGTCGGTATCTGATCCGGTGAGAAAGGTAAGCAGAGTATTGGCTATCTCTGTAACATTGCGATATCCTTCCGTAGTTGGAAGACCAGCTCCTTTCAGGGCATTAAGGTTCGTATTTACAAAGTTCTCTGTTGCATATCCGGCAAGAGCTGTACCCAGATGTGATTTGTCGATCTGTTGAGAACCACTTTTCAAGAGTGCGGTCCACATGGCGGATTCGTCGAAGCTTGAACCGGCACTGCCGATTACTGACAGCCGGCCGCCCTCTTTTGACAGGGTAGCCGGATCATAAGGCAACAGATCAAGAAGGGTCGGAGCTGTGTATGTTCCATTGTCCCAGCCGAAAGTGATGTTACCTGAGATCAGCATATTACCGTTCAGTTTCCAAACTCTTTCGGTCGGATCGTAATCGAGCAGGCCACCGTTTACTTTCAGTCCGCCGGTGAAATCTTTTTCACCGGTAATCTCCTGGGCACCGGCAAGGGTTACAAAGTTCTCTCTGACGAAGGTCTCCGTAGCGTAGCCGGTAAGAGCGGAGGAAGTGATATAACCTTTATCTGTGACAAATTTCTCTGTCGCATATCCGGCAAGAGCACCGGACAAATGTGACTTGTCGATCTGCTGAACACCTTCTTTACCGAGGACACCCCACATGGCCAATTCATCGAAGTCAGAACCTCCACCTCCTAACACAGTAATTACCCCATCCTTCCAGCCCAAAGTCTGCTGATCCAAAGGAATTTCTTCAAACATGGAAGGAAGATAAGGAGTATCACCATGCCCAAAAACAGCATACCTTTCAAGTACAAGTGGATAATTCGTATGCAAGTACTCTTGTCCATCAGGAGATCTTTTCTTCGTGAAGTAGGAGTCAGGAACTTCTTCCTTAGTAAGAAACCTATTATCAGCTTCCAAGGCAGAGTAAGCATTTTCTTCAGTTGGAGGAGTCTTATCATTCCTTCTTATTAAGTATATCTGCTTACTCCAAGCAGCATTGTATTTTGCGTAAATTCTATTTGAGATATATTCTTCCAAAGCACCTGCTGTGGTAGTATTCCATTCTTCTGAATAAGGTTGCTGGACAGGAAATAGTGCCCCCTCAGTTAGTGATAAGCGAGAAAATTCAACAAGTCGAGGGGGCACCGTAAAAGAACCGACTTCGGGTACTGTAATATTAAGTACTTCAGTAGGAATATCAGTTCTGGGAAGATTCAATAATGGGCGAGCGTCTGCATAACGATAAGTAAACGTGTAATGACTCGGAAGTTCTCGGTCAGTATAAGTAACATTACTTTCTACGACAACTATGCGTCGCAAAGCAGAACCTGAATAAATATACTTCACCTCAGAAGGAAAGAAATCAAGTAACCACTGCCGTTCTTTCCGATTAAGATGCCCTGTATTTTTTTGAAATTTCCGTTCTGTGTCTACCCGATACTCAAAAGCTATATCTTCAACTTCCGCAATATTATGTGTGTGTTCACCTATAAAATCAGTTGTACCATAAGCACGAAAAGTATCAATTCCTCCAAGTGAGTTTTCGAATAGAATCCATTGCTCTTGCTCCGAGCGCATATCGGATGCATAATACCGTTGTATATATGTTAAACGCTCTGAAGAGTTGTTTTCTATCCAAACATCATAATAGGCAGGTAGTTTATGCCCCAACCGACCTGCAACTATCGCATATTGCAATGGAATAGTATAGGCATTACCGGAAGCAAAGGTGTATAGTTCAAGATCTTGCTGTGAGATCATATTTCCAGAGCTATCAGTAAAATAGGCACGGAGTTTTGCTTTGCAAGGGAGGATTGCATAGTAAGTAAGAAATTCCGGGGAATAATATGTAACTGGCTTAACCGAAGGTTGCCAAGAAAGGAAGTTTTGTGTGAGAAAATTAGAAGTGGTATCCGTAAGCCTATCGACTCCAGCACGAACAACACGAAAATTGACCTCTGTACCATCAATAACAGCTGTAAAGGTGGCCGCTAAAGAAGGTTGGACATAAACCGTTGAAGACTCTTGAAGCAAGAAAGAAAGACGGGCATGAACAATATCACGAATATCAATAGTAATATACCCATCCTGTCCAGGAGCATAACGATGTGATAATATCTCCTCAGAGCCTTGTCTTAACGTAAATAAGACCGGGCTTGCTGAATTTATACGAAACGGAGCAATATTACCACTCAAAGAAAGCACATCGGGTTGTTGAAGAATCGTCATAGCAAATATTTTATGTAACAAAAATAAGAGTGAGAAACAAAAATGAAAAGGACAAAAAATTCTCAAGTCGGACGAGAATGAGCCGAGTCAGGAGTTGAATATAATACAGGAGTAAGATACCAGTCAACTTTATAATATACTTTAGAATTCGAACCTCGCTCTACGTAATAGTGTGCATATTCCCGATGATAATAATTACCTCCTTGATTATATTGCACCTCAGTTGGTGGCATTGGATAAATAGCAGGAAGAGGGGATGCTCCCCGAGGATCGAACTGTCCAATTTGAACAGGAGAATCATTATACTCCTGCTCTGTAATAATCGTAGTCGAACGAAGAATCTTCCATTTATACGTCTTATTCTCAACAAGAATATCTGACTCAGAAACAGCACTTTGGACAGGCTCATATAAGTGTGTAGTAAGAAACTCGGACTCTACCGGAGCATTATCCCCTCCCAAATGATAGCAGAGCTTATTGACAAGAAGTTCCTGCCCCTGAAGGAGAACTTTATGATGAGCATTTATACGATTTTTCAGAGAATCAGATAAAAGAAGTTCCGCCTTAACAGGCATCAACGAATTACGTAGTAAATCATCCAATGTCCTATAAAAGCGTTCAAATATTCCATCAGGTCCAGGATACAATAAGGAATATTTCCATTTACCATTATTGGTATGATTTGTCCCCTTACAAGATTCTCCATCCTTACAAACAAATACGAGAATAGGTGCTTGTCCGTCATCTGATGTCGTAATAGGAGTTTGAGGTTCTCCTTCATCGTTGGCACCAGGAAGTCTTAGTGTAGAATTCAGACAGCGCCCGTCTCCAATATAGGGTGCCAAAGTACCACGCTCCACTCCCCTACGATAGTCCTGAGCAGTAATATCATCATATGCACCGTAAACAATAGAATAGGCACAATCCGGACAAGTAATTTCTTTAGTCTTTAAACTACCTCCGATGTAATAAGGGATCGTAGCAGATGCAACCTTCTGCAGAATTCTATCAGTACTGTCATATCCCCATCTGTAAAAAGCGCCATCATCCGGATCATAAAATGCTTCCGGATACTTAGCCTTCAAATCAATTATAGAATCAAATGAGTCTCCATCCTGAATGACCTTCTCAGAAGAGAGTTTTATCTGTTTATACTCAGGTACATCAACTATTGGATACGCCGTAAGCATAGAACTAAGATCGTACTCTGCTTTGGAGGACATGATTTCATTAAAGAGTTCAATACTTACTGTCATATTCGATTCATCCGATACAAATTCACAGCAAAACTTCTTTCGATACACATTCAGAATTGTACTACACAGACAATCAGGAACTAAGTGAGCAAGCAAGATTGAACCATTCACCAAAGAATCAATCGTATTATTTACAAAGACCATATCTTTGAACGGCTCAGTTCGAGTGAAAAAATTCTCTTGGAGAGTATACCCAAAATACGACATGATGCGCTGAAGAAGATAAGAGGAACGAATAAAAGGAGTCATATAATAACCCGGTTCCAACTTAACAGGACTGTCATTAACTGTCTCAGAACGTGGAAATTCATTATAAAAGCCCAAAACTCCGGATGTAGAAGTCACTACTTTTCCATTTACATCCATGTAGTTCATCCGGTTACAAAATCGACGCTGCCCATCGAGTTCAACCAAGATAGGAAAAATAGCAAAATGCGGATTAGAGTTATCAAGTAGTGACTTACAAAATGAAATCCCTTGAGTGACAGTCGATACCCCTGGTATTGTCTCAGTTCCAAACACTTCTGCCAAAGAAGTCTTCGATATCCTGGACAGAAAGGATCCCTCGTTCATGTAAAAGGAGGTGGATATACTCTTTTTTCGTTGAGCACCTAAAATAGCCTGTCTACAAGGCATAAAATACTCTCCATCCTGAATAGTCGCCTGAATGTTAGCAAAAGGTTTCTTGCGATTGGCAAGCATGTCAGAGTAACCGGTAAGTTTACGGTTAAGATCTGTATCCGGTAAATCTAAAGGAAATGTCTGCTCACCATACTCATTAAAGAACAGATTAGGACGTTCAACTTTAAGTTGTGTACCAGAAGTTAGCTGATAGGCCAGACCAGAGGCCGTATTAATAATTTTCATATTCTAAAAGTTAATCGTTTTTTGAACCAATGGAACGAGAGCGTTCAAGAAGCGCCCGCTTCTTATCAATCTCGGAAAGAACAATTGGAGCAGACACTCCATTTTCTTCAATTGAGATAACAGCCATGGCCAATCTCCGCATTAATTCAGGTGGAAGGGTAACACCAATATCCGGATTAGAGTTATCAGGAGGAACCGAAAGCGACTTATCGACAGATCCACCCGAGGAGAAACCGGCCATCCGTGCCCGAATCACCTGATTAAGATCAAGTGTACGGATAGTACCGGCTTGCTGGGCCTGATCGAGTAGATTGAGTATAGGAGCAACCGTGGGATTCTCGACTGCAGCATTACTTGCCACCCACTCCCGAGACTGACCGACCGGTCCCTCTCCAACTATTACCGTGGGACGATCTATGAAGCCCCGGGCATCAGGATCGTAATCGGTACCCGGAAAGAGTTTACCATCCTGGGCACGACGGACATCAATTTTACCACCTTCTTGGCGACCGGTTGCAATACGGGCTCCACCCTTACTGGAGGAAGAGGATCCGGACAAGGTCATGTTCTTAACCTTCTGACGTTCGGCATTGGCAGATGCTATCTGAGCTGCACCGGTAACCCCCATCAGAGCAGCTGCTATCGCGCCGGCAATGGGACCAAGATCGGCAAAGGCTTTCATTATAGAGACCGAAGTATCCGCAATGATCTGGGAGACTTTAATTGCGAAGTTGACATCGGCATACTTCTTCTGGATATCGAGCTTCTTCTGGGCTTTCTCTTTCTCGAGACGTTCCACTTCCTCTGAATTTCCCTGAGCTGCTTCAATTTCGGCATCATACTGAGCATCGACATTATCCATTTCTGCTTGCTGAAGTGCCTGAACCGCCCCGGAGAAGAGGTTGGAGTAATAGTCGAATTGTTTCTTAAAGGAATCACGCTTCAGGTTCTGAACGGCCTTCTGATATTCTTCTTCTTCCAGATAACCCTGTTCGTGAGCACTCTTCAACTGGGCAAGCTCGGCATCGAAACGCTCCTGCTGAGTGGAAATGCCGTACTGATCTTTAATAGATTGAATACGTTGTTGATGATCCAGTTCAAGTTGTTCTTGTGCACGATGATAGGCTTCAGTCAACTTAGTTGAATCAAGATTTTCCTCTTTAGCCATTTGTAATCTGGCTTGATAAGATGCTTCAAGAACCTTTTTCTGGGCATCATAATCTTCATCAACAGTAGTTACTTTAAACTGAGATTTGAAATCCTTAATAAAGTCATCCAGTTTCTGTTGCTGGGCAGCACGGGCATTGGCAGCATTCTGATCAGCGGTCATCACCGCTTCATTTGCCTTCTTGACAGCATCGGCTTTGAGTTGCCCATTCTTCAGCTCCAAGTCGTTTACATCGTTGAGATAACGCTGTTCGATAGCTAAGCGGGTTTCGGTACTGGCAACATCAAGAGAAGACATAAGCATATCATATTGCTCTTTCGATATCTTCTTCTCGGACAGGGACTTGGTGTAATAGAGTTTATAAGCTTCGGTCGTACTCTTTTCCCTGGTTAAATCATCGGAGCGGAGTTTCTCAATAGAGGCAATGGCCTGCTTCTCCATATTGACTTCGATATCCAACAGTTTAGATTTGGCAGTAACGATCTGATTCTGGTATTCAGCCTGTTTAGAAGACTTCTTCTCGTTCTTTTTAAATTTCTCAAGAGCAACGATACGCTTCTCGTAGTATGCCTGATCTGATTTTAATATGGCCAAGTTAACTTCACTCTCTTCCTGCTGTTTCTCCTGACCGGCTAACCGGATCTGGTTGATTTCGGCATTGTGAGTTGACTCAAGGTTCTTGAGAGCGACTGCGTTCGGGTCTGACTTGTCTTCTGTAGCATTGGTTTTCGGAAAACGGGTGTCGTAAACTTCCTGGGCTATTTCCTTGTATTGATCGGCAGCATTCTTTTCGTCCTTGAGCCAAGCTGATAGCATGGATTTATTCATTTTTGTGAAGCGTTCCCGGGCAGCAGTAGCAGCGTCCGTAGCTGCAATTTCTTTCTGCACCATTTTCTCAATATCGGTGCCGGTAAGTCTATCAAGTTCGGCATCAATTCCTTGTAACTTTTCTCCCAAAGCAGTTATTTGCTTAGAATATTCATCCTTTTCGAACTCTGTCAATTGATGTACACCTTTATCCTTACTACGATAAGCACCAGTTCCCCCAGCCCATATTGTACCTCTATCATAAATAAATTCTAAGTCTTTTTTTTCCTTTTCAATTTGTTTTTGGCGAGCTTGAAGTTTCTCAATTTGTTCCTTATTAATATAATTTAAACGGGCTTTCTCCACTTTTAGAAACTCACGAGCTTTGTTTGTATTAACAGATATTGCTCTACCATACCGATCCCACCCTGTAACAGCAGATGGTACAATACGAGCAATATTTTCAATAAGAGAATTTAGTTCTTTCTGCTCTGTAGCATTCAGATGAACCTTACTCTTCAATTTATCGTACCGGTCAATCAAAGAAGGAAGGGTCCTTTCAAGAGATACTACCTTTTCGAACTGTTCGTCAAAAGTATCGGAAAGAGGTTCTATGGCTTTAGATAAGTCTGTAACAAAGTTCTTCATCCAAGTAATTCCCTTTTTGAAGAACGACTCCATCCGCTTGCCAAGTTTATTATAAAAGCTGTCAAGCGTATCACCCAGATTGGACTGCATGCCCTCAAGTTCCTTCATCTGTACAGCCATGGATCCGGCAACACCATCGAGCTTTCCAAGCGACAACAAATAGTTTTTAATAGCTTCTTCTGAGTTCTGAACTTCAGTTGTAACACCACGGAAGGTATATTTGACCGTATTTCCATTCTTACTTGCTTTAATACCGAATTCCTTCAGACGCTCGTTCTCTCCGGTCATAGCATCCAAGATGGCCTCTATCAATTGATCAACGTCCTTACCTTGAGAAGAAGCAAGGTCACCCATATTAGTAAGTTCGTCACTGGTGGGCTTAATGCCACGGTTGACAAGTTTAATAAAAGCTTCGGTCCACTCCTTCAGAGAAGCAGGAGTATCAGCAGCTAACTGCTGGAGCATCTTCATTGCTTGAGCAGCTTTCTCCTGGGAACGTAGTGTATTGCGAAGAACTGCTTCGTACTTAGCAAACTCTTTACGTGTTGAATAGGCATTGGCACCGATATCCTTCAGGTAACCGGCTAACTTCACTGTGATGAAAGCAACAGCTATCGCCTTCAGTTTGGATAATGCTGATTTGGTGACATCAAACTCCTGAGATACTTTCTTTCCAGAGTTCCTAAGCTCGTCCATCCGGGAACGCACTGTTTGTAAATGGCTACTGAGTGCGGCATACTCTTCCGGATTGGCAGCCTCCGACATATCTTCAAGTTCAGTGGTAAGCTCCTTAGCGAGCTTCTTTAGCTGGCGCATCGACATAGCATTGACATCGAGCTGCCGGGTGAGCCGATTAATCTTGTCATTATTCTCGGATATGCGCTTAGAGTACGCTGTGACCTCTTTTTGAAGGTTACGATAAGTGTCAGTTTCTTTTTTGCCTTGGGCCTCGAGCTCGACCATCGCCTTCCGCCTCTCCCGCTCTTCTTTTTTAAGAGACTTGTTTTCCTGAGTCAGTGCATGAACGGCTTTCTGGGCTTCGGAACTCTCTGCCGATATGATATAACGGATTTCGTCTTCTGATAAATGTTTCTTAGCCATGGGAATTAACTGTTAGATGTTTCATATTGAAGTGCCTGCTCCAGTTCCTGGCGGATTGAGTTCCGGATCTCGTCATTGAAACCGTATCGGATTTGCGGAAAAGTCTCGTGATAAAGAACTCCCCAGATAGCACGATTGTAGAGAGCCAGGTTACTGCGAATGTGACGAGAGATACGATCGGAACCACGACGATAATTAATATCAAGGAAACGAAGGTATGGGAAGATACGAATGAAGAATTCTTCCCTGGAATCGGACTCAGTAAAACTAAAAGGTCGTCGGCTGAGATGTGCTTTGAGCTGTCCGGATTGGGTTTTTAGGTTGACCTGGACAACATTTTCCTGAATGGCATAAATTTGGTTTATACCCTGGGAAATAGTGTCATGAATAAAACGTTTTCTGATTAAATCGTCAGTAATCATAGTGCGCTGAAGTTATTTTTCAGCGAATGTAGGAAGGGGATACAGGAGGGGAAAGGACACAAAAAAAGCCGGGAACTACCGACCGGCTAATCTTTTGTGTAACGGAACTCAAACGATGGTAGTTCCCAGGCTTCTTCTATTTATTACTACGCTCCTGAAGCATCCAGCGGAAATCGCATCCGGATGCTCCCGGACGGTTTTGGAACTTGAAGCCGGCAGCAGTCATTGCCTGGAAGAGTTGTTCCTTCGTAATATTGGCCGAAGGATCCAGACGTTTGATAGCGGTATAGACTTCATCGGTAGAGAACCAATGGGTGGTATGACGAGCGTCCGGAGCCGGACGATAGGTTGCTTGCAATCCAGCTATGTAAATGCTGATATCGGTGATTTTCTGTTCTTGATTATCCATGATTTATAGGTTTTTTGAAAGATGATATATGTTGTGCAAGATAACGAAGGTTACGCACAATACGGAGACAATCCTTCTCTGAGTCTAAAACGGCTGGAATATCTTCGGCGATGACGATGTCTATAACCTCGTTAATTTGCTTCACTGTTTCATCAACATAGTTTTCTTGCTGAAGAAACTTAATGGTTTGAATGGCTTCGGGAGTTATAATCGCTCCATCAACATTAGTGTTCATGGTCAACCTCCTTTTCTTTTTTAAGTGCACCCTGTAATAGAAATACCACTTCTTCAGATTCTTCACGATTGAACGCTACAATTTCGTTTCCATCAATCTTGATTAAAAATAATTCAGATTTGCCATTGATCCGATAGGTTTCAATCTTATCGACAGCTAATTCCTTGCCTGAAGTCATGATTGACCTCCTTTCTGACTATCAAGTAAAATGGTCTCCTTAGAATTATCTTCTGAAAATGCGTATGTGCTTTTTACGATGCAATAATTGAGATTAAATACAGTATCAGGACATCCACACGACATTACCCTCGCAGAGATGCAACCGGAAAATTTACTGTTATCACCACTGAAAATGATTGGTTTAAGTTTAGGATGTTCAGCATTAATTTCATTTACCTTAGCTTCAATTTCCATTTTCAAGGCATCGAGAGAACATTCATCCAAGATAAGAACGTGTTCGAACTGCCGGATCCAGTCAACGAGTTTCTTCCAAGTCCGGTTTTTAGGTGAGATGATAGAAAGACTGCTTGTGAAATACATCATGACTGACCTCCTTTCTGCATGGAAATGGTTAAATACTGACCTCGAGCGAGGCGGATGGAGGTGGTACCGTCATCGGAACGGTTAACGAAAAACTCGCTACCTTCTTGAGATAGCATGCCTGAAAGCTCACTTAAGAATGTTTGGAGCTTAGATACCGGAACTTTGCCGGATTGAGTTCTTTTTTTCATAACTGTTTGACTTTTAGCTTTTTGTTGAGAACCGCCCAACAACCGGAAATACAGAAACGGCTGCACATTCCCGCTTCGCTAAAAGTCAAACAGTTGTCACTCCGTAGAGCAAAAAAAGTTTTGGGAAAGGCAGCCGCCATTTCATTATGTATTTCGAATCATTTTCTTGATGCCAAGAAGATGATATATGGGCATAAAAAAAGCCCAAATTCGTATTGAGCACTTAACGCTGCTTCTATGTACATGACAAACATGCTTGACTTTTAGCTTCTGCAAAGATGGGGATAAAATTTGAAAAGTCAAAAAGAAAATAACAATATTTCTCCCCAAAAAAGGAGTAAAAGTTTCGTATAGTGGTTTTTTTATTTATATATTTGTACATATAATCTTAAAATCTTTCAATTATGAGCAGAAACATGCGTGCATTAATTAACGGACAAATCATAGGTATTGATAACCATAAACAGGGTGATGGTTCTCCAATCGAATTTAAACCAGGCATACACATACATAAGAGAATGAACAAGGATACATATAACGGAGCAAATGTATTTATTCCCTTGGCATCAGATACTAAAATGAAAATAAAAATAAAAGGGAATGCTAAACAGGAAGCAAGATTAAAACGAGAAATCCTGAATGCTTTTGGAGATAGAGACAAACGAATTGCTTTTGTGCAAGATATGTTAGACGAGCTAAATAGGAAATGTACCTTTAAAGACGAATCAGAGAAACTATGTTCATATTTGGATAGCACAAATAGAATAGCTAAGCACTTTGATTTAAAAGAAGCCGACAACTCTATAAAAGACACAAAAGAGATATTCGAAACATTACATACTGATGAAAATGGTAATCCTTATTATTTATTACGTGATATAAAAGGGAACAGTATCTATATTGGAGACTCAAAAGATATCGTTGAGAATTGGGACAGCATTGATTGGAATAGTTTTTGACCTCCAAAAACGGTTGCCATTTTCCATGTCGTCAAACAATGATTCGTAATCCCAAAGGCTTAAGAATTGGAAAAGAGGGCAACCGCCATTTCATATTTAACATTTTTGTGACATCACAAGAATGACATAGTCATCGGATTTAGTAAAAGGATTTAATTCTATTTATTCTGTCGTATCAGTCCAGGAAGAACGCTCTTTTGCCAAATTATCCAAAGACTGAAACAATTCTTCGTCAATACTTTCTTTCACGAGTGTCCGGAAAGTCTTTAGATATTTTATATACTCCTTAGCCTTATACTTAGTTGGAATATCTTTTTTAATTATTGTTCCCCTAATCTGGCGTATTTGCTGATTTATGATATCAACGAAAGCAAGATTGTAACTCCGAGCATCAGAGGTTCTGATGTATCTTGACTTCAATTCTTCTGAGTGGTTTTTATCTAAATCTGTGTGCAAAACACGCAACCGATCCTTCATTTCCCTTGCAGCCTGAAGTAGGGTTCTTCTCCAATCCAATAATATTGTTATATCGGTTTCTTTGAATACATCATCCGATGTTATATTTAAAATTTTGTTTTCAACCATATCATAAACAAGCAATTAGTAGTAAAGATCGTCACCTCCTTTTTCATCTCTCACCTTTTCTTTATGCTTTTTTTCTTTTTTAGATTGATCATCGACCTGATCATCTTTAAAATTTCTACGAGTATAGATACCAGAATCCATCTCAGTATCTCCACGGAGTTCCTTACTTAACAATAAATCCAATCTCTCAAAAATAGTATATATAATGATTTGAAATTCAGTGTGTTGAAAATTTTATAGTTTTAATTGAGGAACAAATAAGAAACAAAATTGCTAATTAAAGGCATTTCCCGATTTTTTGTTTTCACTCTGTTTCTTTCCTTGCACTTACTTATAATCGGGACTTCTTGAACCAGCTTCCTACCAGAATTTTTTTCCTCGTCCGACGGTTGTATTTGAACTTCCAAGAACCATTGCAGCCAAAAGAAAAGCAAGCCTTCTTTAATTCATACAAAGATAAGGAAAAACTTATAGGCAGGCAAATTTGTCTGCCTAAATATAGTTTACTTTGATTTAGCATATATATAGGCTAATGGACTAAACTAAACCTTTTCCCGAACTTCGTAAAACACTCTGGTCCCATTGTGCAGCCAAAAGAAAAAAAGATTCCACGGCATATTTTTCTTTTCGCTGCAACTCCCTTTTTATAAACCATCAACCTTTTACACGAGATCTTCTCTTCCCTGTATTCGCACATCCGCTTTCGGGCTGTCTGATATGAATTGTGTCGCAAAGGTACTTGACATGTCTTTCTTGTATGCAAGGTCACAGCCTGACGGTTCACGACAAAATCTCCACGCTCCGCTTTGCGGAGGTAGTATTTGGTTGTGAAACCCTGCATAAAGAGCCATGTCACCTTTTGAAGCGACATAATTAAATCAAGCCCGAAAGTAGCTGATGCTACAAGAGGGAAAAAAGAAAACTCAAAATTTAAGATTATGGCGAACTATGCAACAAACATTTTTCACGCAAGTACGGAAAACAAGCAAGACCTCGATAAAATAGAGGCATTTCTGGACGATAATTTCAACGGTTTTGTCAATCGGTATGGCGACACTGTAGATGCAGAATTTTCTTCCCGTTGGGAATACCCAGAAAAAGAAATCGACGAACTGGTAGCTTCTTTGGAAGCCAAAGATAAAATCTATATCCGCATACTGACATACGAGTTAGAGGACGAATACGTGAGCTTTCGGATATTCTCGCAAGGCAAGTGGGACATTAAGCTGTAACCTAAAAACGCATTCACTATGTACGAATACGAAGAAGACAGCGATATTATCGGTTTGTCTTGCACACTGCTCAATCCATACAAAGGTTACACGGAAGGTACAATCGTGGGCAACTATGGTAACACCATAGTTGTCCGCCTTGAAAGCGGCAAGGAAATTTCAGAATACCGTGATGAAGTGATTATCCATGATTAAACGATAGCAAACGTATGACACAGATAGCAACAAAATTCGTCAAATGGGATATTCCCGAACTGGCGACATTACAGGACAGCAAGGTTTACAAATTGCGGGTACACCTGAACAACGGAGGCAAGTTAAACCGGGAAGAAAAGAACTGGATTACCCGTAACGTGTGGGAAAGCATCTATTTCAAACGTGGAATTGCCTTGAGCGGTTATCATTTTGATTTTTCCGACGTTCTCAAACGGTATTTCGTCAAACAGCACGGAAGCATTCACGAGTATTATGCGATTGACAAAACAGCGTTACGCTCGATACTGTACGGCAGAATCGAGGATATTGTAGAAGTAAACAGTTAAACAACAAGGATATGGGAGAATACAAATTTTATCAAGACCGTAAGGTTACAAGTTGGGAACGGGATTATTTCAGTGTAAAAGCAAATAGTTACGAAGAAGCCGAGGCAATCGTCCGCTCATGGAACTGTGAGGACGTGTCGA
Source organism: Bacteroides hominis (assembly GCF_033042785.2). NCBI lineage: Bacteria > Pseudomonadati > Bacteroidota > Bacteroidia > Bacteroidales > Bacteroidaceae > Bacteroides > Bacteroides hominis. The sequence continues at coordinate 399,668 of NZ_CP178829.1, forward strand.
ACATCATTGACAACCGTCTTTGCTATGAAGAGTGGCAAGCATTGACCGATACATCGGAATCTATGCTCCCCGAAGAAAACGACGGCAACCCGACAATAGAGATTTTCAACGAAGACGGAGAATCAATAATGACCAATGTACCTAAAACACCTCAATCAAACCAATAGAACCATGAACGTAACAATCGAACACGTCTTTTGCCGCTATAGCGATGAAGCGGAAGAAATCTATTTCCGAATCATGAACACGATTCTTTTTGCAACTGACGAAACCGAACTTCGTGCAAGTATGGAACGTTTGAAGAACGAGACCTCACTCGATGAGTATTTTATATTCGGATACGGAGCACACCATATCTGGATAAACCAACGGCGACCGAGTGATAAAAACAGAATTTTCAAAAATCGGATTATGGTAGCCCATTTCTGACGGGAACGGGCAAGAGACCTCCGATGTACTTTTGCGGGCTAAACCGGAACTGCCAGTTTCAGCCCGTTTCTTTTTCTCTCGGCAGACATGCCGGCGCAATACCTTTTTTATCCTCATAATTAAAATTCTTATACAACCCGGAGGCCCATTTATATTTTCTTTTCGCTGCAACTCTTTTATATAAGCTATCGAACCTTTTGCAAGAGACCTTCTTTTCCCTGTGTTCGCACGTCGCTTTCGGGCTGCCTGATATGAATTGTGTCGCAAAGGTACTTGTCATGTCATTCTTGTATGCAAGGTCAAAGACTGACGGTTCACGACAAAATCTCCACCCTTCGCTCCGCACGGGTAGTATTTAATCGTGAAACCTTGCATAAAGAGCCATGACACCTTTCGAGGCGACATAATTAAATCAGGCCCGAAAGTAGCTGGTGCTACAAGAGGGAAAAAAGAAAACTCAAAATTTTATAGATTATGGCAAACGATGTAACAAATTCAAATGGACGAGTAACGGCAGACGAAGTAATACACAAGGATTCGGTTTTCAGATACCAACTGTTAGACCGCTTACGGTCAGATTGCGAGTATTACCTTAATTACGGTAACAGACACCCGAAATCCTTATGGGCTGGCGACGAAAAATTGCAAATTGAATTTATGATAAAACTGCATGAGAGTTTCAAAGAGGACGAAAAACCAGAATGGCTTACGATGGATGAGATTTTAGAATACAGCAAGAAAATGATAGCTCAAGAAGAATAAAATTACAACTAAGGAACAGACTAAAAATGTGATTTTATGGCATGGTTAGCAGTAAATAAAGACGGAACAGAATGGATAATGCCCGGAAAGCCCGTTCGAGGCTGGTGCGGGCATTGGGAGTACTCGGAAAAAGTGTACGTCGAGAGCGAGCAAGGGTACGTATCAATCGAGATAGAACTCCCCAAGGGGTCTGTTTACAAACTACTCGGTAAGGAGCTGACATGGGATGATGAACCGGTGGAATTGCAGACCGAAACAGAAAAGAGGTAAAAGCAAGCGGGCTGAACGTAGCATCGGTTTCAGCCCGCTTATACCGGCTAAACAGGTACACACCGGCGGGAATCCCTTTTTTATCTCCGTAACAGACATCCATACCGTTTCCTTCGGAAATAACCTTTTATACCTTTTGGCAGGCTATATCCTTTTGTAGAAAACGTCCGTTCGTGCGAAGGCGGTTCCTCCGCTTTGTTTCAAGACAGACTTCAGCCCTTTTTCCTTTTCCTCTTCTTTCCCTCATTTCTCTTGCCGGATAGAGACAGCGACATCAATACGCTGCATACATCTTTTGTCGGCTCTTCGTTTGGGCCCCCTTTCCACTATGCAGCGTACATGGTTGTATAAACGGTATATCGTTCTTGCCGCTTCAACCCCAAACAACCGATACGCTTTCTTGCCAGATGTTCTTCCCGCCCACCTGCCGGAACGGGAGCGGTCTTGTGTCAGTGGACGGACAGGTCTTTCATGTCTCCGAATCCGCTGCGGATTGTTTCGCCTCGACTTTTTCGCGACCGCTTTCTATTTGAAGTCGCCATATCGTTTTTCGTTGCAAAGTTAGTATGCAGACGGGCGCGACCTGGTGGTCTTGACCAATGGCGTATCGCACAAATCTTCCTTTATCGGGCCTGCGGTTTGGGGCTTCGCCTCCAAAATAAAGAGTATTTATGCGCTATCCTTGGTGCAGCCCTTTACTGCACCTACTTTTTATGCACCGTAAAACTGATTTATTAACTTCAAAAAGCAATCGCAATGAAAAAGATCGAGAACAATTTCGCAGTAACCGGATTCGTGGCAAAAGATGCCGAAGTCCGTCAGTTCACCACCACAAGTGTCGCACGTTTCCCGCTGGCAGTAGCCCGTCAGGAGAAGAACGGCGAAGAAACCAAGCGCATATCCGCTTTCATGAACATTGAAGCGTGGCGCAAGAACGAGAATACCGGGTCGTTCGACCAGCTCACCAAGGGCACGCTGCTTACCGTGGAGGGCTACTTCAAGCCCGAAGAGTGGACCGACAAAGACGGCGTGCTGCACAACCGCATCGTAACGGTCGCCGTCAAGTTCTATCCCGCTGTCGAGAAAGAGGAGGAAGCTCCTGCGGAACCGGTAAAGAAGCAGGAAAAAGGCAAGAAGTAATTCCTGCCTTATCCGGACAAAGCGGCTTGAAAGCCGCTTTTGTTTTACTCGTTACCGTTCCGGAACGTCCACACTTTTATACTCCTTCATACTCCACACGAAGAGTCCGCCGCCGTCCATTGATTTTCCCGTGCAAAGTTAAGGCGGTCGGGAATCGGCAAGGCGCGGCTTCATTTGTCGTTAACAACCATCAACTCGCAAGCTCGTCAATACTTGTTCAACACAAATGAAATCGTCCACGGGACTATCCGCTTCCTCCTTGCCTTATTTCCCTTCTGTCCGCCTTGTGGCCCGCACGTAAATCAAATCCCGCCGGACGAGGGAAACCCTCCGAAAGCAGGGATAAAAACGAAAGTCAAACTTAAAATTCAAAATGTATGAAACAGATGATTTGGTCAAGCTATGACCTGTTGGACGAAACGGCAAAAGAAGAATATCAAAATTCCCAGCGGGAAATATTGGACGATGACAGTTACGAGGTCAGCGATGAAGAATGGGCAGAAGAAGTATATTGCCGGCTGGACGACGAACGAAGCAATCTGAATAAAGAAGTGGACGGCATTATTGTCGTGTTCGGCAACTTGGGATTATGGAACGGCCGGAGACGAGGCTATCAAATATTGGGCAGCACCATTGCCGATATTTTGAAATCCCAGTGCGACGATGCAGAATGGTACGGCGACGGCTACAACATTCGCGGACGGATGGACCATCATGACGGTACGAACTATACCTTATACCGTATCGCCAAAGGCCGTGACGAAGCGGAACGTATCGCCGATAAGATTTACAACCGTGAAATCGACGAAGAAGGCTTCCGCCGGAGAACACGTTCCCTCTATCCGTATGTAGCCGCCGTGTACGGCTGGAAAACAAGGCAGCGCAAGCCGGACAAGGCCGCATAAAAATGCTGCCCGCAAAATACCGCAACGCACCCGCCAGAGGTGGTTGCGGTATCCTTTATTGAATGACTGAAATACAGAACCATCACCTTTTATAATCAGCTTCGTTCCTTTTTTATCTCATGTTTTTTGTGAAACCGGGAATGGACGAATATTTTGAACTGACGGACGAAGGTTACGAGTGGGTCTCCTAAACATTCGGTACAGATAATGACAGGTACGGGTTCGGGATACATTGGCAATGGATGTGTCCTGAATCCTTTTGCCGGAATTACCCTTTTATATCTTCATGACTCTTTCCCTTTTATCGAAGCGTATTCCGTACCCCATTGTACTCCGGCTAACCAACCGGAAAGCAATCCTCTTATAACACCTTAGCTTCCCCATTTTACTCCTTACAGCCGTTCCCCAGACACACTCCATGCCGAAAGCCCGCTTATTTTTTCTGCAAAGTTCGATTGCCGGCTGCCAGTCCCGGCAAGGACCGCTGGCGCTTGCAACCGGAAAATCTTCCTCTCCGACTTCGTTGGAGAGCGTATTTCCCGTTGCCTCCTTGTCTGGACTGACCGTCAATCCTGTGGCAGAAAAATAACCAGCCTCTCGGTACGAGATTGTACCAAAGGGAAAAACAAAAAATAGTTCAAACTTAAAATTTAAAGCGTATGACATTTAGAGAATTTATGCGAGAAAACGGTTACGAGTTACAGACAACTTTTTGGGAGGACTTCTCAATAGCGGACCGATTCGGTCTGTCAGCTATACAAGACACTTTCAAACGTGCTTTCGAGGAATGGAAAAATAACTATAAATACCTCACGGAACTGATATTGGTACTCAATCATAAAATCTGGCAGTATTATGAAACGAAACCGGAATTTGCGACACTTTACAATACCCTTTGGGAACAGGCAGGTCAATATGCGGTAGAGAACCTGAAAGATGACGAGTTAAGTTATTATTACGAGGTGACGGATTAAGCAAGGGAACACAAAGAGTCGGCTTTCATCGGCGGCTCTTTGTGCCACTTCCTTTTTTATAGCATACGGCAAAACAAATACCGCAACCGTCCGCAAAAGACAGTCGCGGTATCGTGTTATCCTGTATAACCATTGTCAACGGTCTCCCGAAACACTATGAAGAAAACCGTTTATACTTTCTTTATTTTCCCTCTTTTACCGCATCTAAGAATGTCTTTGCAGGCTTGAACGCAGGAACAGAGTGAGCCGGAATCACGATGGTCGTATTCTTTGAAATGTTACGAGCCTTTTTCTCTGCCCTTTGTTTGATGATGAAACTTCCGAATCCTCGCAGGAACACCTCGTTCCCGGCAATCATCGACTCCCTGACACTCTCCATGAATGCCTCCACTACAGTTGTCGCTACCGACTTTTCTATTCCGGTCTCCTGTGCGATCCGGGCAATAATATCTGCTTTTGTCAGACTGTTTTATTATAAAATCCGTTGCAAAGATAATAACATATCTCTTTGTCGTCTGGATTGCCAGCCTGATAATGTTACGGAAAACGATAATCCACCTTTATCTCACGGTGTTCCTTCGGCACGAACCAGACAATCGGAAAGCCCCGATAAAAGGAGAGAAACATAAAAAACATACAAATCCGTATCCTGTAGTCAAGGCAGGCAAACACCCGATCACCATTTATCGGTCATGATGGTAATCACTCTTGCTGAAACCACCGAATATAGCTTTCAGAATCTTTCCGATAACATAGAAAACCACTATAAAAACGATAAGTTCTCCCATATTCTATACTACTTAAAATTAATATAAAGATACTAAAAATCAACGAGAACAGAAAACATATAGCCCTGATTCTCAAAAAAATCCATTTCAATCCGGCTAATACGAAAGCTCATTGCCCATCTTTCGGCTTACGCTTGCCCAACGGTCCTTTGAATTTTCCCCTATTGAGCTTTACCCCGTGCCGGTTGAGCACACTGAACACCGAACTCCGGCTGTTGTACCCGCTTACCGCCATGATGTCCTCGAAAGAATGACCGTTGACATACATATCAACGATGGTATTCTCCCGGTCGGCCTTATCCATCGCCTTCATCGTTTTTCTCGGGACCTTCGCTTTCTGTTGCAGATTCATGACATGTGCGGACGAATACCGCAATACCGCCACCTCTTCGGGTAGCGCCCCGAACATATCCAGTACATCGGCTGCCGTCGTTTCGGGGAACAGTTTTCCCCGCGAGTCGATCCGGTCATGGATGGAAATGATACGCACCACTTTGATTCGGCACAACTCAATAAACGCGGACAATTCGCGCGACCCACGGAGAGCGTTGCTGAATTTGGCCACGACAATCTCGTCACCTCTTTCGAGATTCGCTACAAGCTGTTTCCATCTGGGGCGCAGAGCCTCGTTTTCGACAAGTTCCTCTATCACTTGTACACAACCGTATTTCTGCATCCACTCTTTATCAGCCTCGAATCCGTCGTAACGATCCGCCTTGAATATGTAACCTACTTTTGCCATATCATTGTGCACTTCTATAAGAATAAGTACAAATATAAGAGTTTTATTTTAAACTAAACCATACTTTGAACGAAAATGATATGAAGGGCTTTCTGTGTCCTTCGTTTCTTTCACTTATTTTCATTGAAAATCAAACTATTAAGTGCAATGTTAAAAATGGTTTATAAAACGATTTTCGGCGCTTGTCATCTTGAAAAGAATACTTAGATTTGTGCTGTAAAATACAAAATGAACTATGAATTGTAAAAATCAATACTTAAAAATTGTACTATCGATTGCTGGACTTTCTGCCGTTCCGATTGCCATTTTCACACTTACATCGTGCGACGGTTCGAACGTCAAATCACTGGTTGAAGCCCAACCTACTCCAGCCGGTCTGTATCGGGAGTATCTGTCCGAAACACGCGGGCAAAAAGAACTTTCCTTTGAGGATTTGACCGCGTATATCGGGAAGTGGCAGACCTTGAAAGATTCCGTGACCGCAACCATGCGCCGGGACACGACCTATCGGGCACATTCCGACATACGTGAAGAGTGCATTCTGCTGCACGATTCCGTCCGTGCGGAACTTTCTCGGCTGGCGATGTCGAAACCTCGCACCTATAAAGAAGTGCTGATTTTGAAAGAACGTTTCTCTTCCTATACCGGAGACGTGGAACTGCATCGTTCCGCCGAAGAAATCCGTCCGTTTTTCGCAGAATTGGATAAACGTCCGGCCTGTCGGGGTAACAAGGAGCAAATTCTGTCAGCATATCGTAACGTGCTTGCCGAAACCCTGAACAATGGAATACATGGGAACGGCGACCTCAAAAAATTCATCGAAAGGGAGGATGCCGTTTTTCGAGCTTTCCTGTCCGGGTTGCACGAGCTTGGCGAAGCGAATATGGCCGACATCACCCGTGACACAGAGAAATGCTGCTCCGAGGTGTTTTTCGCCGCTGGGCGCAAGGAAATCACTTACAAGGACGCCACGATATACATGGCCTTACGTACCGACCGTCGGCTGATCCAGAACGTGCGTGCCTGTCTTGACAACATACGCCGTGGAAAGGTCGTAACGCCCGAACAGGCACAAGCCTATGTCTGGATGATTCTACAGCCCTACGCTTCCTTGGACGGCCTCTGCATGACGCTATTGTCCCCGGAAGATAAGGAAACCCTTTACAGGATGGCCGCAGAAACACCCGCCGCATTCGAGAAACTGCGCAGAATCCTGCCGTCGGAGGGCGACCGGTTGGACGAACTGCCCGGTATGCTCATGGAGATATTCATCGCCTCGTTGTAAAAGCCTATTCACAAAATAAACGATATATGATTATGTTACGACACTTTCTGGATGACTTCATGTCGTTCGTACCCCTGCAAATGCCGCAGCTTCTCAATGTGGCAACGATGGAGGAGCCGCAGTTCTACGGTGACTATGTTCTGCTCACATTCCCGCTGCGGGACCCCTATGATCTGGAGGAGGTCATGGACATATTCGAGGACGACATGGAGCTGATTACACTCTACCAACATGTGCCGGTCGGACTGGAGAAATCCGGTCATAGCACCTGTGCCTACTCCAATCCCGCTTTCGGGCAGATGTTCAAGATGAACGCCCGGACAGACGCGGACGGCAAGGTAAACCGTATCATCGCGACCATTTACGATTCGTTGGAGCTGATGTACGGCGACCTGTGTCTCGATCTGAAACTCCACGCCGGGAACGGCAGCTTCAAGTACAAAAAGAATCAGGAAGACGTGTTGTTGGATTTCATGTAAAACAACCCCTATGCGAAACACGATATACCGCCAAATGGTTTTCTGTATCGACACGTACCGCACGTGGATAGAAGTGGCCGATGACAACCTCTACAAGGAACACGTCATTTCGAGAAACACCCGGACCGACTTCCTTGTGACCCGCACGCTGGTACTGCGGGCCTACAAACCGCATGGTCCATACGAAAAGGGCATGACGTGGACGATTCCGGAGCATGATCTGGACACGGCACTGGCTACATATCGTAAGCAGAACGGCACATTCAAATCCCGGATGAAGAAAGGCGCGTCGTCCCTGACAGCCGAAGACACCGAGAACATTATCCGCTTGGCCACCCACGGGATTGTCCGATTGGAACTCGTGGTACGGCCCGTTCATATACCTTCAAAACCCTATTACCTGTTATGACCTGGATTATATTACAATTCGTATTTCTTGCAATGCCTGTCGTCCTTCCGGCACTGTTGTACAGAAGCAGGCGTTGCTTCATGGCAAGATTCTACGATAAAATGGTGTGGAGCGAAAAGGCCCGCAGGCTGTACGCCCATGTGCTGCTTATCGTATTACTCTTGTTTCATTATGTCTATACGAGTGGACACCCCGGCGAGTTCGGTATCGTGCCATCTACCATCGTGTGTGCCGCATGGGCCTCTTTCAGGCGGGCGGACCGATGGATGCGCGGCTTGCTCGACCGGCCGAAACGTTTCGTCTGGTTTGCGCTCTTGGCATTGGTCATCGGCTTCGTGCCGCATCTGTACACGATGGCCGTAACAATCGCCTTTGTTCTTTTGGCTGCCCTGTTCTACCCGTCGGCAAGGGTCATGTCCGAAAAGACAGACATACGCAAATTCCTCGAATGGCTGGAATGTCCCGGAGCATTAGCCGACAGTTATCATAGTATCATCACGCGAGGCTGCCACGATAATGCGGATAATGGCAACCTGAAACTATCCGCACATTATGAATCATCAAAAACAGAATGAAAATGAGAAATAGAAATGAAGCGCCCGCCGCCATACTGGCGAACGTGGAAGTGTTCGACTACCTGAAAGAAAAAGTCGGCGAGCGGAAAACGAGAACGGAAGCCTACTGCGATTTGTTGGATAAATCGCTGGCAGGTTTCGTCTCCCCGTTTTTAAGAAGGCAGGACTACGACCTCTCTCCCTGCCAGTGCCATGTAACCGTTTCCGACCTTGCATCGGAGTGGCATTGGCATCGGGCTACTGTCCGCTCGTTTCTGGACACGCTCGAAGCGCTCGGACAGTTAGAACGCATCCGGCTGGCAAAAAGCGTCGTCATTACCATGCCCCTGCGGACCGGCACGCCTGCCATGCCGGACAGCGGACGGGAAGAAGCGGACTTTGCCACAAGAATACAGGAAGCATTGTACGACTGGATAATCGGCAAAGCAACCTCTTTCGATGTGGGTAAATCATGTGGACAAATCATGCGCCAGACCTTGACGGAGATAGCCGGACGGGACAGTCGTATCTATCCGGACAGTCATTCCGACACGGCATCGGCACAGACCGTCCGGTCGGAAGAACAGCTGTGTGAGACCGTCTTGGAATGTATTGCCCATGCCGCCCTCTGGCGGGTTCTGCGTAAATCGAGGTTCGACGACGGCTCGCCGCTCGTGCAGTTCTTCCGGCTCGACCTCAGCGGGGAATGGGCGGCGTTCATCGAGGCCTCGAAAGAGCTTGCAGAGCTTGTTATCGACGGAAAACCGGACGGGACAGGCTTCGGTACGGACGAAGAGACGGAACGCCTTGAATCGCTTCGCAAACCCTTTTTATCGCTTCTGGCGAAGGCGCAGGAGGAAAGCTGAACGGGGATTCGCGGACAGAGATTGTATAACCACGGGCAATTCTCCCCGGTTCAGGTTCAAATATCCTTCCAGTTATAGCAGGCATCCGGGCTTGCCCGTCTGCCACTGAACAAAGGGAAGGGGGAGCCTAATACCCCTGCTGACTGACGTCGCAGGGAGAAGTGTCCAAGCAAGCAGCAAGCTGGGACACGGGGAATTGTCCGAAACAACACGAAAACAGTATGGCAAATGCAAAACAGGTTCTCGATGTTCAGGTATCGAAAGGGATCACCGCCGCCCAAGGCAACGAACACCTGCGTAATCGCAGCGAAGAGGCGGAGAAGTACGCCATGAGCAAGGGCAACTACGACCCCACCCGCAAACATCTGAACTTCGAGATTGTGCCCGGAGGCAAGGTTCGCCCCATCGACACGAGCCGCAATATCCCGGAACGGATAGCGGACATATTGGGCCGTCGCGGGATCAAAGACCCCAACGAGGGATTGGTTGAACCGAAATACCGCACGGTGGTAAACATCATTTTCGGCGGTTCGCGGAAGCGGATGCACGAACTCGCTTTCGGCACGCAGAAGGTGGATTTTGAAAAAGGTGCGGACAATACCCGCATCAAAAGGAAGAGCGACATCGAACGTTGGGCGAAGGATGTCTATGCATTCGTTTGCGGCAGATACGGCGAGCAGAATATAGCCGCCTTCATTGTACACCTCGACGAATTAAATCCGCACGTGCATTGTACGCTTCTGCCAATCAAAGACGGGAGGTTTGCGTACAAGGAGATATTCGCCGGAAAGGACAAGTTCGAATATAGCGCGAGGATGAAACAGCTCCATACGGACTTTTTCGCCGAGGTCAACACGAAGTGGGGAATGGAGAGAGGCCGGAGCGTCGCCGAGACCGGCGCACGGCACAGGACGACGGAAGAATACCGCCGTATGCTCTCGGAAGAATGTACCACCATTGAGCAACAGATTGGCCGACATCAGGAAGTCCTGTCCGCCCTCCATTCGGACATTCGGCTGGCAGAGCGCAGAGTCAAAGGTTTGACCTCGATGGTGGAAAACTTGAAAAGGGAGAAGAGCGAAAAAGAGGCTCAACTGTCGGCACTCGAAAATGATATGGATACCCGGAAAGGTGATGCTTTGACCCTATCTGCCGAGAAAGAAAAGCTCGAAAAAGAGCTGACTGCTATCCAAGGGAAACTGGCAGACAAACAGGAGAAGCTACAAACCGCCGACCGACAGCTTTCCGACCTCAAGGCAAACATGGATGCCATTGAGGAACGCACGGAACAGCTCAAGGAGGAAGCCTACGAATACTCCCGTGATGTCCACTCCAAAGTGGACAGCCTACTCAAGGACGTCATGCTGGAAAATATGGTCGATGAGTGGAGGGAACTGTCGGCGCGGATGAAGCCTTCCGAACGGCAACTTTTCGACGACACACTCGTGCGTTCCGTGGCGGAACGGGGAGCGGAAGTCATGCGCTGCGCCACGATGCTCTTTCTCGGTATGGTCGATGATGCCACTACGTTTGCCGAAACACGTGGCGGAGGAGGTGGCGGAAGCGACCTCAAATGGGGACGTGATGAAGACGAGGACAACCGGGCATGGGCGCTTCGCTGCATGAGGATGGCGAGCCGCATGATGCGTCCTTCCATCGGCAAGAAGCCCAAGCGTTGAATGGCAAGGTTTATAATAAAGAATCAGATAAACAACAAATTAAGGATATAAGAATATGACGAAAAATATCATTTTCATTATTGCGGCGCTTTGTTCGCTGCAAGCCCGTGCGGATGTACAACCCACGGAAAGGGATACTGTACACCGCACGTACCGTTACGATGACACAGAACTGCTGCAGCCGTTACAGCCCTTATACCTTGACGGAGTGGTCGTTCCGGCACGGGGAAACGGCAATTGGTTTGTCAGTATCGCCGGAGGTGCGACAGCCTTTCTCGGCACGCCGCTCGGTTGCGAAGACCTGTTCGGGAGGTTGAAACCCTCGTACAGCCTTGCCCTCGGCAAGTGGTTTACCCCGTGGGTAGGTGCACGCATAAATTACAACGGGTTGCAGTTCAAGGACGGCACGCTGGCCGTGCAGGAGTACCATTATCTCCATGCGGATCTGCTGTGGAATGTGCTTGGCGGTAGCTATGTCCGGCAGAAACTGGTGCGCTGGCATCTGGCACCCTTTGCGGGTATCGGACTGCTGCACCATGCGACCAACGGGCATAACCCGTTTGCAATCTCCTACGGCATACAAGGGCAGTATCGCATTTCCAAAAGGGTAAGCGCCCTCATGGAACTCTCCGGTACGACCACCTTCCAAGACTTCGACGGGTATGGCAAGGCGAATCGGTTAGGCGACCACATGCTTTCACTCACTGCCGGATTCTCTTTCCATATCGGCAAGGTCGGCTGGAAACGGGCCATAGACCCAAGCCCCTATATCCGCCGCGATCGGCAGCTCGTCGATTATATCAATGTACTGTCGGAACAGAACAGCCGCTACGCGGGACAGCATGACAAGGATAGCCGGACGCTGGCCGAGCTGAAGAAGATACTGGAAATCGAAGGATTGCTCGACACGTACAGCCATTTCTTCGATGATGACGATGCTATCGAGCGCAAAGGTTATCCGAGGAACAATTACAGCGGGCTGAACTCCCTGCGGGCAAGGTTGAAGAACAAGCATTGGAACGGAAAATCACCATTGGAAGGACAAGCCCCGAATGGGAATGGCCGGGCAGACAGCCTGCAGCACTGGCCGGATAGCGTGCCTGGTCTCGGAACAGGACAGTTCGAGAATCTTCCCGACAGCACTTTGGCAGACTATGCCGTTCGGATGCAGTCCGGACGGGAATGCATCGGTGCTCCCATCTTCTTTTTCTTCGAACTCGGCACGTCGCACCTGACAGACCCCTCCCAATTGGTCAATCTCGACGAACTGGCACGGGTGGCAAAGAAATACGGTCTGAAAGTTAAAGTCACGGGAGCGGCCGATAGTGCGACCGGAACAATTGGTATCAACAATGCCTTGAGTGCTTCGAGAGCCGACTATATCGCCTCGGAGCTGAACAAGCGGGGTTTGTCGCCCGACAGGATGACCAAGACCGGCGAAGGTGGCATTTCCGATTACGCCCCCACGGAAGCCAACCGACATACAAGGGTGGAACTGTTCTTCGGCAAATGTGAAGAAAACGAATGTTCGTCCGTAAACAGGTAGAAAGCAAGAGAGTACCGATGATAAATATCGGTACTCTCTTTATTTGTTATGTGCTGTATCCCGGATTCTTTAAGCAGACCGTATCAGTTGTCCGGATTGAAATTCTTGTCGTAATCCAAAAGGAACTTTGCCAGTACAGGGTTGTTGTGGTCCACTTTCAACTTGCCGGTGTCCAGACGGCGAATTGCCTTTCTGTCTTCTTCCGTTAACTCGAAATCGAGATACAAGATAAAAGAAACGGTTCTGTCCCGATGATAGGAACGGAGCCGTTTCTTTTATCGACTGGCTTACTATGTTATTGTTCGTCTTTCACGCCGCGTACATACCCGCCGTCGGCATCTGAACTGGTCGCACCGATGGAGTGGTCTTGGGCATTGAAACGGAAACCGCCGTTCTTGCCTGAAATGGAGCCGTCTCCGTCATAAGTTCCGCGGCTGAAGCTGGTATAGGTCATGTACATGGCTTTGCTCTTATGTCCGTAAAGACGCCATTGACCCTCATACGTTTGCCATGCGTCATCGGGTAAGCGGGTACCCATGATAAGCAGCTCGCGCAAGTTGGGCACGCGATAGCCGCTCGGTGTAATAGAAGCGGTCTGATACCATCTCCAATCCTGAACGTCTTTCCAACTCCAACGATTTAGTGCATCCACATCTATGCTCGGTGTAGGATAGTCTGCGCCATTTGCCGCTACCCGGAACTTGGCATACGGTCGGTTATAAGGCGACAGGTCATTATGCGTGGGCAACGAACTGGCTTCATAGCTTAGGCGGCGTGCCTTCTCGCTAAGGTTGGAGACATCAATCAGGTAGGTATCGTCGAGTTCGGCCTGTGTCACTTTGGGAATGAGTGGTGTGGGTTCAACATTCGGATCGTCAAGACCGATACCGAGGTTGCGTATGCAACGGTAGGCATATTGTCCGCCCACGGTGTTGTGCGAGCCGTCGTAGTTACCCAATGCGGCACATTCTTCTGCCCACAACACCCACGAATGGTCGCCGTCAGCGGAACTACTGGTATAGTGCCAATAGGTCTGGTAATCCCTGTCCGCGGGATTTTGGGGATAGAGGCGCGAAGCGTCGTCCAGCGCATATTCGCCGATATAGAGATCCACGAGCTGGTCGATGGCGGCCAGATACCAGCGTATTTCGTTAGGCTGCACGATGTTGTCGCCGTTCAGGTCGCGGTTACGCAACAGCACAGCGTGCAGGGCGTCTTGGTGGTCATCGGTCAGACCGTAGTGCTCGGAGGGGTTGAGCACCTCCGTCCAATGCAGGGATCTGTTGGATACATAGTTTTCGCCCAGAATACAACGTATGGTATTGAGCCGGCCGTTGCTGGAGGAAGTACTGTTTCTCACGTCACCTTCCTTCCAACGCGTGCCCTCCATGCGGCTTTCAAGCCCCCATGCGGTGGACAATTCATTCTCGCTCTTTTTCACGTTGTACACCGTGCGTATGGACTTCTGCTTGAAAGTCTGTATGGCTTCCACCACGCTCGACGCGCCATCGGGACTGTAATGCGAGTTGTCTCCGTTGATAAAATAGAGCAGGCGGTCTTCGGCCTCCACGTATCGGCGCCACTGCGACAAAAGCGGGGTATTGTCCTCGTCTGTATTGGGGTCATCCGGCTCGCGCACGTACACGTACTCGTCGATGAAAGCGGTAACGGTAACCGTACCGGTGGTCTTTCCTTCCTCGTACTCCTGCTTCAGGCGTTGCAGCAACTGGTGTACGTCGAGTAGGCGGGCGTCAGAATGGCCCGCATGTCCGTCATACCCCGAAGGTTGGTTCTTTCCGCCCTTGTAGTTCTGGTCACCGGGGTATTTCACGAACAGCTCGTCGTCTTGGCCATAGTCCTCGTTGATGGCGAACTTGATCCACTTGTAGTCATGGATACCTGTACTTTCCGGACTGTCCGTTTCGCCGAAACCGCCCGCATAGATGGCCTTGTCGAAAGCTGTCTGCACGCCCCATGTCATGGTTGGAACCATGCTTCGGTTTATCGTAATGAGCTCGCGGTCGTAGTGTGCATCCAGCTCGTACAGCCCATCTTGACTGAATATCACGTTGCCTTCGTAGCCGGGCCTCTGTTCGTTCTCCTCCCCATCGGACTCCACTTCAAGCCGTATATCGTTGATACCACGCAGGGTGACGGTGTAGATGTAGCGGGTATTGCGGCGGGTGTCGTAGTCGTTGGGGTTGCCGTCGGCGTAGCCCAGATGTACGGTGAAGGTCACGTCGGCATTGACGGTATTGCCTTTGTCATCCTTATAGGACAGTGTGCCGGACATTTCCACGTAGGTGGCGTTGGCGGGGGCGTAGGCAAAGTCGCCGTTCTCGAACTGCTGACCGGGTTTGTCCGTATAGTCGCCCGTGTTTTTGTGTTCGCGTTCCTCGCGTAGGGCGTACTGTTCCGCAGCGCTAAGCCCTTCGCCGGAGATGGCCTGTTTGGGAGTCTTGCGGTTTTCCGGCATGTAGAACACGAAGCCACCGGAAGTGTAGAGGTAATTGTCATCCCGCTCGGTAGTCTCGAAAGGCATCTCCTCGGTTGTGAAGTAGGTGCAACCGTCACCATCGGCATCGCCTGTCCCGTGGGGCAGCAGCAACGACTGGGCCGGCACGTTCACCACCCGCCAGCCGCGCGGACGGAAGTCAAGTGCCGTCCAGTTCTTATCGGAGGGTTTCTCGGTTTTCACCACGAACTCCACCCTCGCGTCCGTCCGCTCGGGCCGCAGCGTACACTCCAGCGAGGCGGGACCGCTTTCCGTACCGGGAATGTTGACAAGGTTGCTCGTGGAATTTTTATCATCGTAAGCATAGCCTGTCATCATGAACTGCGTGGAGCGTTCCACGGTATGCTCGTCCATCTTCATTACGAAGGCTTCGAGGTCTGACCGCGATGTTATAGACTCCATGTCCGATTTTTTGACATCATAGCCGGAACTTACGGATTCAGTAGATAGATTGGCGATGCAGACTATCTGTACCTTGTTCAGAGAGGTGGTCTCTATCATGACGGAACCTTTGCTGTAGTCTCCGTTATAGCTGATGTCGTCAGTAAAGAAATTGCGGTAATGCACCTCCCCGGCGGGGTTGAAGATGAACACGTAGAGGTTGTTCACACGGTTCTCGTTGGTAGCGTCCTGCGCGGCACGGGTCTCCACGCAGCTCTTCTCGGACCGGAAGTCCAGCATTACACGTGCGGGAAGCCCCTCTGCCACGCGGGCACGCTCCTCGAACAACGGGTCCTCGGTACACGAGTACAGTCCTACCGCCAGCAGCATGGCCGCCAGCAAGGTCAATATGTTTTTATGTCTTGTTCTCATAACTCAAATGACATGCAGTTTCGTTTAATTGAACGGGGGAACGGTTATCTCTTCCGTATCCCAGTCCTTTACTTCAAATTTTAGCGTGAGGTTGGCCTCCGAACTGAGTGTGGCGTGTATGTTCACTTGCTTGTTACGGGCGATAGAGTTCAGAGCGCCGCCGTATTCGTTGATGAAAGGTATGGCGTCATAGGGAGCTGTACTTGTGGTGAAACCGATGGTATATGGCGAGTTCTTGCTTGCATCCGTCCATGCGTATGAGGGATAGATGTAAAGGGCCAGCGTCTTGCTGCCGTAACCTCCGATTTCGACAGAGAGGCTCTCGTAGTTTTGAACATCATACTCCGTGTCGTCGGGAGCGTCAAGGGTCTGCTCGCGGAACAGGTAGAGCCGGTCGCCGAAGAACTCGCCGAAAGTCATGGAAGTGATGGTAATCGGGTGGCTCAGCGTGTTGTTCATAATGACGTTGAGCTTGGCCACGGAGCGCTCCAGTTCCACTTCGATGGTCTGCGGCGTGCCATCGGATGGAATTATCTGCACATCGCGATGCCAGCTCATGGGTAGGCCGTGTTGTGCGATTTCCTGCTCCGTAAAGCGTTTTGGGAAGTGCGTGCGGTGTTCATCCATCACCAAAGCTTTTTTGGTGTTGCCGACCTGCACGAGGTTGTCCTCGAAGTCTGCCATGTCGGAATAGTCCTTGCCGAGGGCGGCCTCGTTGGCCACGGCATAGATGTCCACAGTACCTACCGGCACACCCTCGATGGTGACACTGCCGCCGGAGAGGTCGGCTTCCTTGAACTGTTTGTTGATGACAGGTTTGTCCTGCGAGAATACCAATATGCGCAAGGTGTTTATCTTCTCTTCAGCGGCCTTGTACTCCTCGTCCGTGGTGTGCGTGGAACGTATATCGGCCATTGGTACGTGCAGGGTAACGGAGGCTGTGCGTCCGTCGGGTATCCATTCGTCCACTCGGTCCGTGCAGCCGGCCAACAGGCTGGCAGCCCATGCGAGGGCGGCTGGCAGAAGCAGGGAGAAAGGATGCGGTAAATATCGTTTTATATATGCTTTCATACACCGTATGTATTGTTGTCTATAAATTTCTCATTTTATTGCCATGACACGGAGGTGTCCTGTTCATCCCAGTCGAGAACCTTCACGTTGATTGCGAGCGAAGCGGCCGAAACGGTCAGGGTGTAGGCATATTGGCTGCCTGCATCCCATTGTTTCGCATTCCCGCCAGAGAGGTTGACCGTGGAATTCCGGTCGGCGGTCTCGCCCTCGAAACGGTAGCTCACGGCGATTTCGGTACCAGTCAGGTCGGTGTGCGGGAGTAACAGCACGTCGCCCAGCATGTTGCGGGTCTCGCCGGCTGTGATGGAAATATCCTTTGCGGCCAACAGGGCATCGCTGTCGTTTGTCTTGGCGGTGTTGCTCCACGAGCTTCCACCGGAGGCATTCCAAGTAAGGTCGCCTTTGTAAGTCACGCCGTTCACTTTGAAGGAAGTAACCGTTACACCGCGCCCCACGGCCCTGATATTGAAGGCCAGCCTTGTGAGCCGATGGGAGAATTTGAAGCTGACAGATTCTGGGGCTTTGTCTGCCTCGATTACTATATTTGTTCGTTCCGCCGTCATCAGGTCGTGCCCTTTCGTGGCGACGAAGTTCTTGACGGTAAAGGTGCCGTCCGTGCAGGCGACGGACACGGCATCGCCCAGCGTTCCGGTGGACGGATAGAGGGCGTAGAAGTCGTAGGTGTTGCCCGACTGCCAGTACAGCAGGCCGCCTCCGTAGGTCCAGCCTGTACCGGAACCGTAGGTCACGGTCGTGTTGTCGAATATCTGCACGTCGTTGTCCGTGCCGCTGGTGTGGCGGTAGCTGCCCCACACGCTGAACGACTGGCCGTCGGTGTTCAGGTCGTCCGCACTCCCGATGGCGGAGCGTGTCAGCGTGGGTAGCGAAAAACGTATCGCCCCGCTGTCTCCGGCTGTCTCCATGTCCTGCACCACGCTTTCCGTGCAGGAAGCCGCTGACAACAGCACCGTCG
This sequence comes from Bacteroides hominis, assembly GCF_033042785.2. Classification (NCBI taxonomy): domain Bacteria; kingdom Pseudomonadati; phylum Bacteroidota; class Bacteroidia; order Bacteroidales; family Bacteroidaceae; genus Bacteroides; species Bacteroides hominis. The sequence continues at coordinate 417,868 of NZ_CP178829.1, forward strand.
CCAGCAGGGGCAGGATTCCGAGGGTGTTCTTTCTTCTGTTCATATATCTCATCATATAAAGGTTATTCCGTTCTTGCAGGAAAGCTGCATGTGTGCGGTCTGTCCTGTATCATTGTGGCCGGGAAGGGAACATTCAACCCCGCCCGGCCTGTATTCTTCGGTCCGATTGGCCTAACCGGCCGAGCTGCGTATCTCGTTTCGCTGAGTTAAGTTTCTCGTCATGGTGAGTTGCTCAACTCGCCGCGCTGAGTTGCTCAACTCACGGAAGTGGGTCGCGCAACTCACGGAAACGGATTGGCTGGTACGGTAAGCGTTTAGTTCTTTTTATCAGTCAAATTAAGGTCATCACCCGGCGTAGTATCTTTCCACTTATCTACGGTTACATCAAACTTGATAGGCTTGGCGTTCGGGTCGGTGTTGATGTCTTCCATCTTCAGCTCTGCCGTGTAGTTGTAGTAGTACCCGGCTGTCCATGTGTTCTTCTGCAAGCTGGTTTCGCTGTTGCTCGGATTGTAGCTCAATGTGGCACTGAAATCCTGCTGTCCTATCGTTTCTTGGGCAGCGTTCTTTACCACTGCGGTGAATTGGACGCTCAACGTGCCGCAGGTCTGCGGAATAACGAACAGCGGTGCGCATGTCTGGCTGAAGTATCCCTGTTCGTTGGCAGCGTCGGCAGTCACGTCGGTGATGTTGTCGAAAGTGTATGTGCCCGTAGTGTTTGAGAGCTGGTCAGTACTCCACGTGATTGTGCCTTCGTTGGCCTTGTGGTACGTTCCCGTGGACTTGGTCGTTGCGCTCTCTATCCGTAGGTTGTTCACAGCCACGGTGTAGGTGTTGGCCATCTTGGTCTTGAACGTGAAGGTCAGCTTGGACAGCATGTGCCGGAACGTCATGCTTACTTTCGGGGCTTCGCCCGACGCTGTGCCGTCCCATGTGTAGTTGGACTCGTTGCCCATTGCGGCTACGAGGTCGTTCTTCCCGTCCGTGCTGTACGCCGTGAAAGTCAGCAGGCCGGAGGTCGATCCTCCGCTCTGCGAGCCCGCATCGTAGCTGACAATCGACTTGTTAAGCTGGCTTTCCCCGTTGGCATAGCCCGCAAAGCGGAATTCCTTGTTTTTTTCCCAGTAGTAGGTGTTTATGGGTAGCCATTCGTTGTCGCCTGCTTTGCTCACCTGCACGTTGGTAAAGGCGTCTGCCCAGTTCTGGTCGCCTGTGCCTTTGTTCTGTGCGAATACCCAGAACTTCTGGAAATTTTGTGATGTGACATCACCGGAACGGGTGGTCTTGTCCACAAAAGTTGTAAACTCGATGGGCTGGTTGGCGTATTCGGCCACGTCCATCACTTCCTGATTGCTACAGCCGGAGAACACCGCTGCGGCGACTCCCAGCAAAAATAAACTCTTTTTCATGATGCAAAAGCTTAAATTAAAAATACATTATTGTTTGGTTAATCATTTAGTTATCAATACATCTGTTTTATACAGGTCACCCTTCTTACAATGGCAGGGGGATGTCGATGTAATCGCCCCATCCCTCCACGTCGATGTCGAAACCGCTGTCGGAGCCTGCCGCACCTTCCTCGTCGGTGATGACAAGGCCGTCGGAGACGATAATCACGCCGCCACGGGGCTGGGCCTTCACTTGGTCCGTCACATCGAACTCGAAGGTCTTCATCGCGCCGTTGTGCAGACGCACTTCGAGATTGAGGTGGTAGGAGCGTTCCGTGGTGCGGGTGCCGTCGCCGTAGTGGTCGCCGGGGTAGTCGGGAATGCCGAAGGATTTCACTGTGGCCTCCGGACCGTAGTCACGCAGGGTACAGTCGAACATCACGGTAGCCGCTTCCGGTCCGGTGTGTCCGTCGTTCAGATAGACGCTCTCGGCCATGCCTGCCAATGCTCCGCGTGCGAGGGCCACGTACTGAAACCCCTGTTGGAACTCGTAGCGCACGAGGTAGGTATAGGTGAGCGGCTGCAAACGCACGGGCAGACCGACAGTCTCCTGCGTGGGCAGGGCCTCGTAGCTGCCTATGTATGCGCCGTAAAGCATGTCGGGCTGGTTCACGGTACGTTCCCCCGCGTGCAGGGCTTCGAAAGCCCCCCGCGTCAGGCTACGGGTGGTGGCACTTGCGGAAGCCAGTGCGGCGATGTCGTTGAAGACGATGTATTCCGTGTCATTGTTGTAGAACAACAGGTCGTGCGTACCTTCGTTCATATAAAGACGGCCTCCTTCGGGCGACAGGTTGCCCTCGTTCTCGGCGGTGCCGCCGGTATAGATGCGTGCACGGATGCCGGTGGGCACGTCGGGGCGAAGGTCGTCATAGCGTTGGGGCCATGCAGGGTTCCACACGGACTGCCAGTCGGTCTGGTAGCTGCGTTCCCATTCCTGCTCCCACGTGGCGGTGAGGTTTACCTGAACGGAGAAAGCATGGTCGGGGTGGTCGTAACAGAGATCCTTTCGGCAACCGCCCAACAACAGAAGCGTGGCGGCGTATAATGCCATATATAGCGGTGTGCGTCTCATCGTGCGCCTCCTTTCTTCTTATCCGTGTCCCACAAACGCCAAACGAGCGTCAGTTTCAACTTCAGCGGCCCGAAGTAGTCCAGCTTGCTGGTCTGCCGATAGACGTAATGTGTGCCGCCCAGATAAGGTATCGGGTCGTACACCTCATACTTGCTGTGCATGTACCCCACGCCGATACCGGCTTCTAAGGAGAGCCGCCGTCCGATGGGGAACATGTAGCCGTAGCTGACTCCGACCATTTCGGCTTCGCCCTGATAGCCCTCCTTGCCGTTTTCGAGGTCGTACCACGTGAAGCCTCCGAACACGCCGAGGTAGTGGCCGTGCCACGGGCTGCCTTGCTTTTGCCCGAACCACCAGCGTCCCTCCGGGCTGATTGTTGCCACTTGATAATACCTGTGCTTGCCGTCGTTCTTCCACCATGCCATCTCGCCTTCAAGGTTCACCGTCCAGCGGTCGGCGATGCGGTACTCTACTTCGAGCGAGGGCATCAGTATCGCATCGTAAAGCAGGTTGGTCTTGATGGCCAGTCGCTGCACCATCGCTCTCTGAGGTTGCACGGTCGCTTCCTGCCGCACCGTTGCTGGTTCGGAGGTCGTTTCCGCCACGCTATCGGGTTGCAGGACCGGTTCCGGTTCTTTCACTTCCGACTCTTTTTGGGGAATGACTTTTACAGGCGGTTCGGGTTTCCGGTAGCAGACCACCGAAAGGCTGGAGCGTAAATCTGGGAAGAAGTTCTCCAGCATGTAGGTGTACGGCATACCGCCGCGCAGGTCCATGAGCTGCTTTTTTCGTCCGTCCACTACGCGACCCGCCTTGTCGAACACCCATACCGGTGTATGGTCGAGGATGTGCAATACCTCTTTTTTATAGAGCATATCCGATGCGGCGACCATCCGGCGCAACATATCCCATGCGATGCCCTCGCCATGTATACAGACCAAGTTGTCGGGAATTTCGGCGTGGCGCACGAGATAGGTTTTCAGGGAATCGGCCCTGCGATCTGACAACACCTCGTTGAGATGGTTCACACCTTCGGGCGATGACCACGAACGTACCACAACGCTTTCAAGTCGGTTCGCCCCGTATTCTTCGCGTAGAATGCGGATAAAACGCTCCAATTCCGCGCGATTATCCCTGAAGAGCACGTCCACTGCTCTGTGGCCCTGCCGGTAATAGATACGGACCGAGTCCAACTCTTGTGCATGAACATACCCGCCGCAGAACAAGAGAAATAATAACAGTATTCGTTTCATTGTCATAGTCTATGCCTATTTATATATCAGCTATTTATTCAATTCTCTCGTGCCATGCCTTTTCATTTAAAGGCAAAAAAACACCAAACCAACAAATAATCAGCCTGATAACTGTCTGTTATGCCGATTTATTTGTTGGTTAAATCGTTGGTTAAATCGTTCATTAAAAAAGCTATCGAAAAAAGGTCGTATTATTCGGACACTCCGGGAAAATTCGCCCTACTCAAAGAGCTGAAACGCAATTTTTTGCAGATTTTTGTTGTGGATAGCTCATGTTTTTGTAATTTTGTGGCTGAAAACGAACGTAAAATCATACCGTCCGTTTTTGTGACATTCCTTTTCGTCTTATCTCTTTTTCTTTCATGGCTTTATCTATTTCTTTATAGCGGCTGCGGAATTTCAGAAATGTATCTCGCGAGATGTTGAAACGCCTACATATATCGGCAATCGTGCAGTCCCGTTTCAACATGCCGACGACGACTTTCCGGTTTTCGATCAGCACATTCATTTTCGTGTAGCTGCCTTTTTTTCGTCCGAGGACGACACCCTCGGCTTTCCGCAGGGCGAGCGCCTCTTTGGTGCGCATCGAAATTAGATTGCGTTCAATCTCCGCTACCAAGCCGAAAGCGAAGCAGAGCACCTTGCTGTTGATGGAGTTGTCAAACGAATACCCCTCCTTGGTCGTGTAAAGGTTGATTCCTTTCTCCAGACATTTGCCCATGATGGCCATGAGGTCCGTTAGCGTGCGGCTTAGACGCGATATTTCTGTGACAATCAGCGTGTCGCCATGCTTCATGCGCCGTATCAGCCCTCCTAATTTGCGGTCGCACTCCTTCTTCTTGCCGCTGGCGACCTCCGTTACCCATTGGCTGACGGAAAGATTTCTACTGTCGGCGAAACGCCGGATCTCGTCTTGCTGGTTAGCCGGATTCTGTTTGCCCGTACTGACCCTTAAATAACCTATTATCATAGTCCTTAATTATTTTACGGGAGCGACATTGCTCCCGTCCGGTATAAATAAGGCATGATGGTTCGATATGAAAGGATTTTGTATATAATTGTAGGCGTAACATCTTATTTTACAATTATTTTATATCTTTCCGCTATACCCTTTTCCCTTTTCTTCCCGTTAACATTCTCTCGTCGGTTGGATTTTTCCATGCAAAGGTACAGCAGTCGTCCGGCGTCAAGCACCGCCATGCTAACGGCTCGTGGATTTGCCCGGCAGCCTTCCCAAATCAGAGATGTCCTTTCAGTCCCCCGCCATGTCGTACCTGTCGGGTTGGGTATTCCGTGAAATCCCCGGTCGTTTGCTTGCCTTTCCGTCCTTTCCCTACTGTCTGACTTGCATGTAAAATCTCTCCCGGCAAGGAAAGCCGAAAAGCTTCCGAAGAGAGGGAAAAGAAAAACGATGTTTAATTTAACTTTTATGTATTATGCGTACAAATGTTAGTCAAATTACGGACAGGAAAATTTGGGACGGATAGGAAGTGTCTCCGAATGCTATGCTTTAAGCAGAATTTGGACAAACTGTTTGGTTGAAAAGGAATTGCAGCTGTTGGTAGAACCTTATCGACAAGTTCAAAATAGCGGATAGAAGGATATATTAATTTTTAATCTTATCAAAATATGAGTATAATATGTACACGATGTGGCGGCACGCAGGTAGTATGCGAAGCCACGATAAACCCCAACACTAAAGTGATAACGGAAATTTCCGACGATTCTTTGCAATTCGGCCGGTGCGAAACTTGTAAGGTACGAAGCGTCCTGACGGATGTAGAGAAGACAAAGGCCGCCATCAAGAGCGGATTTGCCGGATTTGTCGAGGCAAACGGCAGGAATCCCCATTATGCAAGCTGTCGGATAGTATGGAAGTACACCAACGATTCCGAAGACGTAAAAATCCGGCTGCTGGAAAGCGGTGAAAGTATTGGAAACGACATGTTCTTCTCCTGCAACAGCCTCCATGCCCTCGAATCTCTGGCGAAGTTCGGAAAAGAACCGTTCATCGTAACGGAATGTTACGGGTTCAAGACCTTTACAGAAGAGGAAATCTCCGATGAAAAAGCGTATGAATACGAGTTCGGAGACGAGAAAATCGTTGTTACAGGTAAAGAAGTACGTGCATTTTACTCGGAAGTATATAGGCTGACGGCACAGGACATCGAACAGTTTGCAGCCTATAATACGGCAAAACGCAAGTATTATCGGAAAAATGATTGTCAGCTTACCCCGGAGTTTGTCCGACGGCTGCTTGATGAAGAACATTTGATGAAAGCAGGTGAATCCGACAGTTTCACGATTCAGTTGTTCTTCCTGTGGTATGTGCGGATTCGGAGAGAACCTGAAAATCTTGCACCGTTCAAATACGCTTTGGAAGCCTGTTGCTTGGATAATGTACAGACTTTCAGTCGCCGATACATCACGCTCGAAAAAGCATTGCTTCATTGCCTGAACGGTTTCAATGAGAATGCGGTCATTCCGAACCGTTACCAATCCCTGCAAAACTATTTTTGCAGACATACACATGGCAAACGCTAATCCCCGGCAGAGGATTGTCTTGCAGTACAAGTCTCCGATCCTGTAAAACAGGTTTCGGAGACTTTATTCTGCACGGTCATTTCTCCGGTTGTCTTTCTATGTCGGCAGCTTCCTTGTTTAAGCCGGTACTCTATTCCTTTTATATTCAGCCGAATTATTTTTTATTCTATGATTTTTATTATAATTGTGTATACTTTAATGTTGCTATTCATTCAATTTTACCCACTTTCGCTGGTTAGTACCAGACTCCATGACAAGACATTTTCCGTTTTCTATCATGTAAATGTGGATATATTGGCAAGGGACAACCTCTTTTCCCTGCCGGTTGACAACACCGTTCCGGTACGTGTATTTGGCGACAGCTTTGACCGCTTCGGCATACTGGCCGCCACCCAAGTTGAAGCTTTCAATGCGGACATATCTGTCACAAGGAATAACCAACTTGGCTTCTTCTACGGTAGCACGTCCGGCAAAACCATCCTTTCCGCTTCCTTTGATATAAAGTTTCAGCCAATCGTCATATACATACATTTCATCATAGATTGGTTCGAGCACAATATTTCCGTCCGGGTCTATCATGCCATATTTCCCATCAAGGGAAACTTTGAGCAGGTTGTCCCTATATTGCTCTATTTTGTTATAAACTTGGGATGTGACTTGCTTGCCTGTCCGGTTATCCACCAGATAACAAAGACCGTCTTTATAAAGCGCATACCTGTTTCCCGGCAGCGTTCTCGAATAGTCGTATATGGGCGGAATGACCTCTTTTCCGTTCGAGTCAATGTAGCCAACCTTGTCGTTGAGAATGACATGGGCAAGGTTTCCGTCTGTAAACGCACCTATTTTCTCGTATTTGCATGGTGTCAGTACATTGCCTTCAAAGTCCATCAGACCGTATCTGGAATTATACGAGATGCGGTAATAGGGAGTGTCGTCTTTTGTGCGCAGCACTATCAGGGGCTTGCCTTCTTTATCCTCTATGGTATAGTAACCGTATTGGCAGGGCAGAATCATTTGTTTCTGCGCATTGAGGAAACCCTCCCTGCCGGCTTGGTTAACAACGAATAGCCCGCTTTTCAGTTGTTCTATTTTATCGTATTCAAACGGCACGAGCACTTTACCCTCCGTATCGATGATGCCTGTCTTTCCGTTCTTTACCGCATAGGCTTCGTGTGAGGCAAACGGCGTGATACGTTCATAAATACAGGGAATGATTTCCCTGTTTTCCTTGTCGATGAAACCATACAGTTCCTCTTTTGCCACCAATGCCCTGCCTTGGAGGAAGTAAGCAGCCTGAGTATATTGTAGCGGGATGACGATTTCTCCTTTACGGTCTATGTACCCAAAGTACCTGCCCACTTGCACTACTGCCAAATCTTCGGAAAATTCTTCGGCATAATCGTATTTGCCTTCTATCCATTCCTTGCCTTTTTCATCGACATAGCCGAATTTCCCGTTTTCGCAACGGTGCGGTATAAGGGTAGATGGTGGTTGACTGTTACATGACACTATGAGCATAAGCGGAACAGCCAAGAATAAATGTTTGAGCATACTTCTGATCGTTTTCATAATGGACGATGTTTAATTTATTCTGATATATTGAGAATCCTCCTTTCGCCACGTCTTGCCTGAACCTGTTACATCTTTGTAGATTCCAAAGCCATGTTCGTAGGCTTCATACGTACCGTCATAATCTTCAATTATGATATTTCCGCGACTTCCATTGCTCCCTCCACTGCCGGAGAATGCTGCCAGCCCCAGCCACAGTAAAGCTCCAAGTATCAAGGTGCTCAACATTCCAAGAAAAGAAATTCCCAAACCAAAAGCAAACACCGTGAACGAAAGGCTCATCCAAATACCACAATCTCTTAACAAATAGAGCAATACTGCCATATAGGCAACGAAAGCAAGTACGAAATGCCAAGTCTCGTTAAAGAACGGAGTTTCTGGCGAATCAGGGGTGATACTGTCGTATCTATTGTAATTAAAAATACCTAAGAACAGGATTACTCCTACAATGATAAAGATACCAAACAGAAGTTTTCTCCAAAAGCCATCGAAAAGACTGCCCGTAAACTCCCGGTAAATAGTGTACTGGAAGAACAGGATGCCAATAGCTACAAAAAAATTGATAATAGTAAATATCCATCCTACATCCGAAGGGTCGCAGAACCAGACGAGTGCGCTGTCACTCCCAGCTCCGAACATGAACAGTTCAGCCCCGCCCCATAAAAGGCAACCTGCGTGGAACAACGATCTGGTATCTGTACGTAGTCCGATGAAGGCAATGACGGCAAACAGCAATATGGCAAAAGGGGTATAATGCCGGAGTTCGGAAAGACCGACTGTGGAGTAAGATGTTCCAGCCGGAGCAGCCAGAGTGGAGAAAGGCTCAAGGTATTGTTCATGCACATAGCCCGTGCGACCGTCATTCAAAGACACTTGTGCCCAATCATCTTCGCACGCCGTCACCTGCACGAGATCTCCATTGGACAACGATCCGATTTTAGCCCCACCCGGTGCATTGCGCACATTGAGCGTGGAGTTAACGTTTACCCGATATAGACCGGGAGCAATGGCGGCAAAAGCGGTCATCGCAAAAAGGACTACCGCCAGTATTAATAAAAATCTTCTCATGGCAAAACGAACGGTTTATCAAATGACGACTGGCGCAATCTCCATAAGACTGCCGCACATAATGCAATCCAACACAGGTCGATGGCAATATACCCGCATGGCAGCGGAAACATGTTCAGCAGGATAGATACCACCATAACTGTCGCACCCGCAATGCCTAATACTTTGTCTTTCTTAAACAGTAAGGCAAAGACAATGGCAAATGCCAAGAAAGCTGCCCAAAGCGCCCAATTACCGTAATAATTCAAATCGTTCATCCAATTCCGATTATTCCCTACACGGGACGAAAGCAGAAGCCACATAAAAGGATAATCAGACTTGCCTTCCGTTTCCCAATAATTCTCCAAAGAACGGTACATTTCATCTCCGTCAAAACTGGATACCATATACAAGTCGTAAACGGTATTCACCAAAATCGGAACGAGACTGACACACCACAGCACAAAAGCCGTTTCGCCCAGCCACTTGTTTACGTGTACTTTCACTTTGGCGAAGAAAAGCGTCGTGAAGAAATAAAAGCAAACTGTGTAAGGAAAGTTAAGCCACACATAAAGAGGATATAGGGTAGTCGTGCTGTTTCCTCCGAACTCACTATACCAACCAACCTTTACCATTTCATCCTTACCGAAACCGGACAGGAACATCAGATTGACTAACAGCACATACGCCGTAGCCAGCAGCATTGCGGTTACAATTGTTTTCGTTTTCATATCCATAAGTTTTAGCTGTTTATTCGTGTGCATGGAGAGTGATGCCCTGACAGTTCACCCGTTGTTTTACGAATTGGTGGTTGCCGTCCTCAAAAAATGCTTCAAACGGGTCTGAAGAAAGATTGTACCGCCTGATATAAACATCCATGTACAGGTCTCCTATACGAAGTTCTCCCGCCCGTAGGGGATAGAGTAATAACTTCCGGAACACCGCCACCTGATAATTCTTTCCATTCCGATGCTCTATTTGCCATGCGCTGCCCCGCAAATCTATCGGTTCTATTTTGAAATCGTCCGAAGAGATGAGTTGTTCCATATTGGCGAGGCTATCTGCAAGGGATGTGGTATATAACTTGCATTCCAACACGACGGGTTCATTTATACGAGGAGAGCGTTCTGATACGTTCATTGTCATAAAGACATCCGGTTTTGGTTGTGGGTCGGAAGAAGGAGGTAATTTCCCGTCAGGTACGACATTCACTGCGAGTTGCTGCGAATGTAGCTGATGCCCGTTCACCACAATACTTGCAGAGGGAATGGAACACCTGCCCACCTGTAATGCCTGCAACACATAAGTATAAGACTCTTGATATTTCCGGTTTATTTCTCCATCTACTTTTTCCACATTGGTGGCACTGCTTTTGGTGGGGCCAAGTAACACCTTAAAGCCTTTCAATTCGGGCACAGCAAGATTCTGTATTTCAACAGTAGCAGGTTTCTCCGGGAAAGATACAATAAATGTCAGCCGGAACTGTTTATTAATTTCGATATTCTCCGGAGCAGAAACTGTAAACGTAGGATCATTATTTGCGTATGCTTTTGCCGCTGTTCCGATAGCGCATAAGCAACATACCCATGCAATAAGTCGTTGGGAAAGAAATGTCTTTTTTGCGTGAACCGATAATTTATCCATCATCCTAAGTTCTTTTATGTCTTCCCAGTCCTTAGAAGGCTGTTATTAAATAATAAAAGCGTGAACTGCAAATGCCACGTCTTAAATCGAAGGTCGTAGGAAACCTGTAGTACAGATATGGATATAGCAGCCCACGCTATAGCGTGAGAACCACTATGCCTTCCTTGTACTACATCTGAAAATTTCCTACGTTTTCGATTTACAAGATAAGCATAACGCTTCTTTCTTTTCTAAATATGTCTTGGATAGAGTTGTCTCAATCCGATTGCAAATATACGAAGAACTCGCAAAAAAACGGCAAAATTTGGATAAATAAAGTAAGTGTTTGGTATTGAGGAGAGTTAAGCCAAATTCTTCTATACCTTTCCAAATCGCTAAAATGCAGGATAATGAAAGGTTAAGAGAAAGATTTGCTACTTATCCGTTGCCTTTTTTAGCCCCGGATAATCCGGCAAAATAACGCTTAACCACCTGCGGTTTTACCGTTCACCATGCAAAGAACCCTATATTTTGCCCGTAAAGATAACCGTTTTTTTCCGTTTTTCATGGAAATACAGGTTATGTTACCGGCATCCGGGGTTTTATTCTTTGTTCCGCTATAATTTTCATAACTGTAAATAACTCTATATCAAGTAATTTTGCAACATAAAAAATAGAGTTATGAAACAGACGGATGTAACGGTTACGTTCTACCTCAAAAAGAGCGAAATGAATGACGAGGGACATTGCCCGGTCATGGCGAAACTTGTTGTCGGCAAATTTTCAGAAGCGGCTTTTAGTGCGAAAATGTCCGTACCCGCTGCACTGTGGGCATCCGGACGTGCCACGGGTAAAAGTAACGCCGCGCGGGAAATCAACCGGCAACTGGACGATTTGCGAGCTTCAGCCATTGCCATTTATGACGAACTGTCAGCCACCCGTGAGAATGTAACGGCTGAAGAAATAAGGAATCTGTTGTTGGGGACGGCTTTCGGGCAGGAAACCCTGTTGGGTTATTTCCGGACGTTCATCGAACATTTCGAGAAACGTGTCGGCGTGAACCGGGAAAAGGGAACAGCGCAATCTTACCGCTATGCTTGTAACTGTGTGGCTGCTTTCATCCAGGAGAAATACAAGTTGTCGGATGTTCCTTTCACGGCCCTGAACCGTTCATTCATCGACAACTATGACCTCTACCTACGCACGGAGCGCCGCTTTGCCCTGGGAACTATCGTGTTGCTTGTCACACGGTTGAACACGATTGTCGGGGAAGCCATCGCGGAAGGGATTATCACTGCCGACCCGTTCGCGGGTTATGAAGCCGAACATCCCGAGCGGGAACAGAAATACCTTACCGCAGCGGAGTTACAACGGCTGATGACCACACCCCTGCACGACCCGAAACTCTACCATATCCGCGACCTGTTCCTCTTCTCCTGCTACACGGGTATCCCTTACGGGGACATGTGCCGCCTGACGACGGAGGATCTGGAAGTGGCCGAGGACGGTGAGGTATGGATCAAGACCGCCCGCAAGAAGACGAAAATCGACTATGAAGTGCCGTTGCTCGACATACCGTTGCTCATCCTCGACAAGTACCGGGATATGGCCTCGGAAGGAAAACTGCTGCCGATGTACAGCAACAACGAACTCAACCGGACACTGAAACGTATTGCCGCCATTTGCGGAATTGAACGGAAGCTCGTCTTTCACGTTGCACGCCATACCTACGCCACCGAGATCACGCTTTCGCATGGTGTCCCGCTTGAAACCGTCAGTAAAATGCTGGGGCATAGCCGCATTTCCACGACGCAGATTTACGCCAAAGTGACCGATGACAAGATCGACATGGATACCCGGTCTTTAGAGGAAAAGATTGCCGGCCGCTTCTCCGTAGCTATTTAATCTATCATTGACAATCAAATTCACAACGATTATGGAAACGAATAATAAAGAGATAAAACGTCGCAGCACGTTCTCCCTGCTGTTCTACATCAACCGCACGAAAGTCCGCAAGGACGGAACATGTAAATTGTTATGCAAGGTAAGCATCGACGCCAAGTCGGCCCCGATCAATATCAACGCGTTTGTCGATCCATCGCTTTGGAATCCGGAAACCAAAAGGGCGAACGGACGAAGCGAGAACGCCCGAACGGTAAACCTGGCAATAGAGAAACTGACCGAAAAAATCACCGGGCATTACCGTCATATTCGTAAAAGCCTCGGTTTCGTGACGGCCGAGCTGGTCAAAAACGCCGTGGAAGGAATCGGGCAGAAACCGTTCACCCTCCTTGCCTTGTTCCGCGAGCATAACGAGGAGTTCCGCAAGCGTGTCGGCGTGGATCGCAAGGAAGAAACCTATGAAAGTTACGAGAACTCCTATAATATTTTAGCCTCCTTCGTGAAAAAAAGGAAGGAAAAGGAGGATGTAGCGTTGCGGAGCCTTGACCGGGAGTTCTACGATGATTTTGAAATATTCCTACGTACAGATCGTGAAATGAAACCCAAGACAGTACACGAGCATCTTTACCGGTTGAAGAAAATGACCAAGCGGGCTGTCAGTCAGGGTACACTCCGGCGCGACCCTTACGGGAAGCTGCACCCGGAACTGCCCCGGCGCAAGAGCCGCCATTTGAAACTCGAAGACCTCAAAAAGCTGATGGAAACTCCCGTCGATAAACCCAACCTCCAGCGGGTGCGGGACTGGTTTCTCTTCGCTACCTTCACGGGGTTGTCCTACGCCGACCTGAAACGCTTGTCCGAAAAAGACATCACGCAGTCGGACGACGGAACGTACTGGATACACATCCGGCGCCAGAAGACCGAAACGCCCTCGGCCATCCGCCTGCTGAACGTGCCGTTGCAGATCATCGAGAAATACCGCCACGAGCGTAAAAGCGACAGGATTTTCAACCTCTATTGCCGGGGGTATCTCATCAAGCTCACCAGAGAACTGGGACGGACATACGGCTTCGACATGACCTTTCACAAGGCGAGGCACAATTTCGGGACACATATCACGCTCTCGTTGGGTGTGCCTATCGAAACTGTCAGCCGCATGATGGGACACAAGAGCATTTCCACCACGCAGATTTACGCCAAAGTGACCGACCGCAAGGTGGACGAGGACATGAAACGGCTGAAAGAACAGACCAAAGGCCGGAAAATAAATCTCTACGAGGAGGACGAACCGGAAACGGCAGATATTATAACGGTAAACGGTTGAACAGTATAACAAAAATTGATAAATTTGTATGACTATGACGACAAGAGAACCTATCAGCATTGAAAACGGGCGGGTGGAAATCCACGCGCCGGAGAACCGTGTATGGCTCACGCGCCACCAGATTGCCGACCTGTTCGGAGTCTTCGTTCCTGCCGTGGGGAGCAACATCCGCTCCATACTCAAAAGCGGCATACTCTGTGAGGAGAGGGTTTACCGCCGGGAGCGCAACCGTGACGGCGGTATTGTCGAGCTGTATTCGCTCGAAATGATCGCCGCGCTGGCTTTCCGCTTAAAATCCGGGAATGCCGAAGCCTTCCGACGGTGGCTTGTCCGAAGGGCCACGACGACCGCTGTCGTCTGGCAGCTCCCCGGCATGAACACGATATTGAACTGAAAAAGAAGAACGGCCAACGTTTTGGCCGTTCTTCTTTTATACCCATTCCTGTCCCCCGATACATTTCTTCCGGGAATCTTCCAGGAATTTCTGTATCTCGGATTCCATGTATAGTACCTTGCCCTGAATCAAATAATAGGGAATGATCCGCGCCGTGCGGTATTCCTGCAATGTACGCCTGCTGATTTTCAGCAGCCGGGACAATTCCTCGTCGGTGACGAACCGCTCTCCCTTGAGTGTCCGGCCTCCGGAGGATTCCAGTTTATCCAGTGCCTTGCCGGCCTTTTCCAAGCGCCGGAAGAGATCCGCCACACGCGGATCGTGCTTGTCGATGAAATAATGGCTCATAACGCGGCGGTATTAGGATAGTGCGACGATTGCAGCAGTTTCCCGACATCTTCCGGTTTGTAGAAGATTTTGTGACGGATGCGGCTGAAAGGCAGCAACCCTTTCTCCCGGTAGGTTTGCAGGGTACGTTTCGATATACCCAGCACGTCACAGACATCCTGGTTGTCCAGCCATTTTTTCAAACTCACGTCCTCTTGCCTGCGGCATAACGCCTCGGCTTTTCTTTCAATGGCTTCCACGTGCCCTGCCAGCGCGTCGAAAGCCTTCACGTCCATACTTATTATTTCCATGTTCTGTTTCATTTTTTGTTTCCCGGATGCCCAAAAGTACACAAATGAACAGTATCTTGTTATCAGCCAGTGGTATATGGACGTATCCGTCTTAAAAGTGGCAGCGAGTGGCGCCACGTCCGGCGGAAACGATCCTCCGCCGATACGGGATCGGCACGTTCCGATACGCCAATCGCCCGTGAAAGGAAATGTTCGCGGGCGATTTATCATTCCATGCAGGGTGAGCCGTGAACCGACTTTCGCGAGCGTTCACGGCATATCGTTTTCTCCCCGTTTCTCTCCCATAACCTTTTCCTCTCTTTTTTTTCATGCCGCGGAGCGCGGTATGGAAATCTGTTGTCAGTAGCAAAGGTAGTTACGGGGCTCACGCTGCTGCAAGATCGGGCCGCGGGGCGGTTTGCCGCAAAATCTTCCTCTTTCCCTGCGGGCGAGCGTATTTTCCGACAAAATCTTGCAGCAGCTATCCCCGACACCTTTTGATGCTACCGAAACAGATTCCATCCATACCGGCTCCGCTACGGCATAAAAAAAAAGTCAAAGGTTATGAGAAACGAAGAGAAAAATAAATGGAAACAGAAATCCTCCAACCTTCCACTTGGCATAAAGGCAAAGGTCGGGTTGGCGGTAAAGGTCGGGGCGGTGGCTTTGGGCTTCCACGTGTGGGGTATCGACTTTATTTGGGTCGTTTTGGGCTTCACGTTCTGTTATGACATCCTGCGGGGCATTTTCTCCTGCCTTGTTTCTCTCGTGGCTCTAACCGGCTTTTTCTATTTCCTATTCACTCACATCTTCTAAATTTTTACAGGTATGACAAAGTACATTTCATTATTCGGAGCGACTACCACGGACACGCAGGTGCAGGTAGTCAAGGAAAACCAGGTAATCATCGGTATCGGTGCGGGTGCGAGCAGAAAGCGTTACGTCGTTTACAAGGTGGAACACACCGCCCGTGGCTACGTGTACCACATGGTCGATACCGAAACAAAGGAAATCAGCCAAACGGACATTTTGCGACCCCTCTCGCAAACATTCGGTATCGGCAGGTACTACGACGACGTGAACCCCGAGTTCATGGACGCTTTCGAGGTGGCTTTGCTCGTGAGGCAGGCGGAAGAGCAAGCCACGGCGCAGGCCATCGCCGCCGCCAAAGAGAAAGCCGAGCATGACCGCATAGCGGAAATAGGAGCGCAGAGGTTACGCCGCATCATGCCCGAAGGGGTGCAGGGCGTAATCATCGCCGAACTCAACGAAACGGAATACACTGACCCCTCTTACGAGTGTTCGACCACCCGAAGCGTGCGTACCGTCATTCTCGGCTTTTCGGCCACCTCCCGCAACGGCTTCGGGGAGTTGAGAAAGGCGGCGGCCAATTTCCCGCAAACGGCGCACCTCTCCGAATACGACCCCAAGAACGAACACCGCTATCCCGTTTTCACGCTCGGCAAAAGTCCGAAATACGGGTGGAGTGTCTGCAAACTGACCCACTACACCCGTGAATGGTACATCGACAGGCTGGCATATATCGCAGGAAACGAGGAGAATATATGTCTGCCCGAGCCGAAAGACGAAAAACGGGCGGAACGCACTGAAACGAGCGTGCAAGGCGGGTTTATCATCGTGGACTATTCCGAGAAGGCGATAGCCGTATTCGGGGACACCAAGCCCGTCAAGGACGCCCTTCACGCACTCGGGGGACGCTTCAACGCACGGCTGACGCATGACGGGCAGAAGAAAGCGGGATGGATTTTCCAAAAGACCAAAGAGGACGAGGTGCGACGGCTTCTCGGAAAGGACGAATAAATGTTGAACACGGGGTGGCTCGCCGCCCCACAATACCAAAAAATCATGGCACAAGGAACAGATTATTTCAAACTGACGATACAGAACTATCTCGACGCACGGGCACGGGAGGACGAACTTTTCGCACCCCGATACGCCAACCCGAAAAAGAACATTGACGATTGCTGCACTTTCATCATCAACCAAGTACGGCAGAGCGGTTGCAACGGGTTTGCCGACGAGGAAATATACTCTATGGCACTCCACTATTACGACGAGGAGGACATCGACATCGGCAAACCCGTCAGTTGCAAGGTAGTGGTCAATCACACCGTCGAACTGACCGAGGAGGAAAAAGCCGAGGCACGGCGGAACGCCATACGGAAGGCCGAGAGCGAAGCCTACGCCAAGTTGGCGAAAGCCAAGTCCAAACCCAAGAAAATCGAAGATAACAAACTAATGCCCAGTCTATTTTAGTTATGAAACCGAGAACAAAATTCCAACAGAACGTCGTGGCGGCAAGCAAACACCTGCCGCCGCTTACCCCCGCACAAATCGAATGGGGGTACAAGAACTGCATCGAGCATATCGGACGCCGCACGCCGAAAGGACTTATCACCTGCACCGAGTGCGGCCACACGTGGCAGAGCGAAAACGGAGAACTCACGGACAATCTGTTAGGGTGCGAGTGTCCGCACTGCCACACCACGCTGAAAGTGGAAACCACCCTGCGCCGCAAGTTCAACGATTACGAGTATTTGTGCATCGTAACCCGCTGCAAGGGTTTTCAAGTCCTGCGCTTCGTCTATATCGAGTGTTGGGCGAAAGTGGGACAGACGCCCGTTTACACCCATATCGAAGCCGTACAGCGGTGGATTGCCCCCGACGGACGCTCCGCAACCTTCGCACGGCTGCGCCCGATGGGCTTCTTCGTTCACGGGTGGAGTTGGTCGAGCGCATTGGAACTGCGGGCGGAGAACGACGGGAAATACAACATCACGCCCACACGCATCTATCCCCGGCAACGGCTTATCCCCGAACTGCGCCGAAGCGGTTACGGCAAACAACTCCCCGATGTAACCCCTTTCGACCTTATCCACCTGCTGCTCTCGGAGAACAAGGCCGAAACGCTGCTTAAAGCGGGACAAACGGCACTCGTGCGATTTTTCGCCCGTTCCTCCCGCAATATCGCAGACTATTGGCCGGCCATCCGTATCGCCATCCGTAACGGGTACGCTATCGGGAAACCGACGGAATGGTGCGACTACATCGACCTGCTGCGATTTTTCGGGAAAGACCTGCATAACGCCCATTTCGTGTGTCCCGCAGACCTGCCCGCAGCGCATGACCTCTACATGGCTAAAAAACGGCGGCACATGCAAATGGAACGGCGGCAGGAGGAACGGCGCAAGGCGTTGGAACAGGAAGCCTCGTTTGTCAAAGCCAAAGGACGGTTTTTCGGAGTGGAGTTTTCCGACGGGGAAATCCGCATCAAGGTATTGGACAGCGTTGAAGCCATACGGCAGGAGGGCGAGGCCATGCACCACTGCGTGTTTACCAACGAATACTATCTGAAAGCCGACTCGCTCATACTCTCGGCTACAATCGACGGCAAACGTATCGAAACGATAGAGGTGTCCCTAAAACGCATGGAGGTCGTGCAGAGCCGTGGCGTGTGTAACAAGAATACCCCATACCACGGGCAAATACTGAAACTGATGAAGGGGAACATGTCCCTTATACGGAAACGAATGACAGCATAAAAATCGGGGCGGCGAAAGCCGCCCGCAAAAACAAAATAGAATGAACCAAATAGCATATAAATTCGTGTCGTGGGACGTTCCCGCACTCGAAAGCCTTGCAGGCTCAAAAGCGTACATATTACGCAAACGGCTCAATGACGGGGGAACGCTCACCCGTGAGGAGAAAGACTGGATTACCCGTGAGGTAAACCATAACACCTATTTCAAGGACTCCATTCCGCTTTTAGGGTATCGTTTCAACTTTGTCGATGTACTGAAAACATTCGTGGTAAAGCAGTACGGGCATTACACGGAATACAAGGGCGTGGACAAGACGAGCATACGCTCCATGTTGTACGGCAGAGTGGAAAGGATTGTCGAATTATAAAATCGGGGCGGCGAAAGCCGCCCTACAAAAAAAATATAACAATGAAAATCATCTATAAAAGCTACATGGCACGCCCGCTCAAACCCTTCGGGGAGTGGGATTGGGAAGTTCGGGAAGCAGTCAAGACGGCCCTTGCGCTCGTCGAGGGGAAAAACGGGTTCAGAACCCATTCCGAGATATGGCGAAGGTGCAACCTCGTCATTACCGTGGGACACAACATCTACACCACGAGTATCGAGATACGACCACCCGAGCAGGACGTGATACGCCGCAGGAGCAACTGGCATAACGGCTACGCCTACTACTGCAACGGCGTGTTCTGGGCGAACATGAGCAGGGTTAAAGTGGAACTTATCTGATTAAAAAATTTCGGGGCGGCAAAAGCCGCCCGTAAAAAGCGAGAATATGAAAACGAATGAAGTAAACAAGGAAATCTCCTATGAAACGCTGCTCGTAACCTTCGGCGAGGGTATCGGGCGGCTCGACACCATGTTCGACGACCCGCAGGTGTGGGGCGTTGCCACGCTGAAGCAGTGGATCGACGGGTATGAAACTACGCGCTTCACCGAAATCGACGACCGAACGGCGGTTATCACATCCGAATACAACATGGACAGCGTGAAGGAATGGCTGCAAAAGAACACACCGATTATCAACCTGGAAAAACGATAAAATCATGCGCAAGTACAAATTATTCATCGGCTACCGGCTGCTGGGAGAGTTTTCCGGTATATGGGAAGCCAAAAATTTCGCCGCTGAAAGCGGCATGAGCGGAATTTTCTCGCTCGTGGGAGAAAATTACCGGGACAGTTGGTACGAACCAAAAAAACAGGACAAGAATGGAAACAAAGATTAAAGACATCACGGGAGCGGAAATAACCGTTACCGACTTAAAAGAGGCGGTACGCCAATGCCGGGAGTGCCTCGCAAGTCCTTACCTGATGCCCTCGGGGCATACCGTGGGGGAAAACCATGCCTACATGTTGCGGCAACTGCTCGCCCTGCAAAGGCGGAAACGGGAACACGGCAGGCAACGGCCGTGAAAATACGACGCGAAAAAAATCGGACGATAACAACCGTCCGATTTTTTTGTTTCCCGTCAATCGACCGCCGTATGGTCGCCCAGCTTCCCGTGCAGTTCACGCCCGATATGTCCGGCAATGCCACGGGGAGAAATTTCAGAGATTGAACCCCACCCGCCATGCGTGTATATGCACGTCTTGAGCGGTTCGGTACGGGAAAGGTAGAACAGATAGCCGTTGCGGAGCAGGATGCCCACGAACACCGAGCCGACCTCGATGTCGGCGATCTCGTCAAAACGTATCTTCCCGTCATTGTATAATACTGCCGTGCCATCCGCATCGGGAATGACGAACAGATCGTCTTCCATAACAATCCCGTGCAACTCGATTAGCGACCCCAGGCATTCACTCGCCGATACCCGGTCGTAATCACCCTTTACCTCATTTGTCGATTTCGTTTCCATATCGCTTTTCTTTAGGTTCAGACAAATACCATACGAAAAAGGCGTGAGAATACGTTAAATACCGGCATTGAGGTACAGCCAAGCACCCATCCACTCGATAGATAATTTCTCCCCACGCCGCTATCGCATACGCTTGACGCATATAGACACGACGATGAAGAAGAGAACTACCCATTATTTTGCGAGCGGATTAAAATTTGGCTGTTTTCAATGCCCCACCATAATGTGTTCCTTCCGTATGTAAATCGCCCGGCGGCACGCCGCCGGAGGATTCGATTGCAAATATAACGATTTCATCCGGGTATCGGCGACAACACGTGCGATTTTTAACAACCTTCCTGCCAAAGAACTACCCGCCGTCCTACAATTTCGGCCCCCGGGCGGGTTTGCGGGGCGCGACCTTCGGCTGCGCCTTCTTCTCCCTGGGCGGTTCGACGATCCGCAGTTTGAGTTTCTCCGTCTTACGGTCGTAACGCACCTCGCAGCAGTCAATCTCACCCGCAACCGACGTCCACACGTTGTTCACACGCACCGCGCCGCCCGAGTAGAGGGTCTTGTATTGTTCGTATTCGAGCGGCTGCCGCAATTTCGCGTCCACCTGACGGTGGAACGAATAGATATTACGTCCCTTTGCTATCTCGTCGGGAACGTAAACCCGCAACTCGGGATGGGCGGCCTCGGCATAGAGGCACAGATCCGACGTGCGAAGCTCCCTCGGAATCCACTGGATCATCCTCGGGTCGCCCCGCACGGCCGTATCGGCCACGAGCGGCGTGATGGCCGTCTGGGGAATGTCGTACAGCACCCCCGCATCCTTGCGAACGGCCTCCAACGCCACCTCCTCCGTTACAAGCCGGCGGTTCAGGTGCAGGACACTCATCAACCGGTGTATCTGCTGCGGGTCGTCCTGCTCGCGGAACACCTGCAAGACCAGGGCGGGGTCGCTCAACGCGCTGATAACCGAGAAATCGGTTTTGTCCTTCCCGTAGGTACGCTCGAAAGCCTCCCGGCTCATCTCCGGCGTCCGGGCTTCGCGGGGGACGCCTTTCAGGTTTTGCGGGTTCTCCCGCACCAGGCTCATGTATAGATCCGGGCTTTTCATGCTCTCGGGCAGGTGGGCGATGGCATAGGGACTGCGCCGTATGGCCTCCATGCACAACTCCGGCGTTTTCCACTTCTCGGGGACATATTGCAGGTAGCTCCCGTCGTGCCCGACGGCCCGGCGGCACATCTCCTCGTTCTTGGCGTGATCGGGAAGGTTGTAGAACAGCTCCGGCTCCAGGGCGAAAATTTCCCGGGCCACCCTCGGCGTGAGGAACCAGGGGTTCATGTTCTCCAAAAAATCGAAGGTCTTATCGTAATTCGTGCAATAGAACCCCAACACTTTCAGGTGTATCTCCTCGAAGGGGATATAGCGGAGGACACGCAGGTCGTCGGTACGGGCCAACGCCCGGTTGCAGACCTCCGGCGTGAGCTGTTCGGGGTTGAAAAAGCGGATGGCCAGGGGATCGCGCTCCAGCGCCATCCCGCACAGACGGTCGGTTTTCAGATGCTTCGGAACGTACTCCAGCGCCAGGTAGTTCGAGGACACGGCGGCCTCGCAGACCCGTTCCGTGCGTAATTCCTCCGGCACTTCATGGAGCAGGATGCCGTCCCCGCTGACGGCACGCAGGCAGACTGCCTCCGTGCGCAGTTCCACCGGCACGAGCGAAAGGCAGGACGCGTCCATCCCCACGCCGTGAAGGGCCAGTTCCCCGGTCATGACCTCCGGGGCAATGGAGGCGAAAATCTCGAACTTGTCCACGAACGACATCCCGAATTTTTTCAGCCCTTCCAGGCATATATCGGGATACGGAATGTAAGGGAGTATCTTGTAATCGGCACTGTCCACCGCTTTCAACGCCGCACGGCATATTTGCGGCGTCCTCAATTCCCCGGGAACGGCCGCCAGCACCAGGCCGTTGCGCTTCACGGCCGCCATGCACAGTTCGGGGGTCTTCAACCCCTCCGGAACGTAATACAGCGCGTAGCTGTTGCTATCGACGGCGGCACGGCACATTTTCGGTGTCTTCAGACGGTCAGGGACGAATTTCAGTGTTTCGCCCCGGTGGCCGGCCGCGGCAAGACAAAGTTCCGGCGTTTTCATCGCTTCGGGAACGAACTCGATGTTGAAAGCCGATTTCTTGATGGCGAAACGGCAGACCTCCGCCGTTTTCCGATCCTCGGGCAGCGTCTCGAAAAGGTTCTCACGCCACGGGTTCTCGTACACCCCCGTATCGAGATAGGCTATATCTATTCTCTCTTGCTCTGTCATGGTTTTCAGTATTTATGGAAAGCGCCCGGGTGACGGGCGCTTCTCTTGGTTAGACATATTCCGTTATCGTTCCGTTTCCTCCGTCCCGTTCTCGCTCTGGAACGTGAAGGAGGTCTTCACGACCTGACCCGTGTTGTCCTCGACATAGACGTCGATGGCCTGCTGGTCATCGCTGCGCGATGTGTAATAAAGGCGGAACACCTCACGGTCGAGCGGATAGCGGTCGTTGGGCAGGAACACCGTACCGTCGTCCATCCTCAACTCACCGCGCCCGTCGGGCTGGAAATAGCGGATCGTGTAACGCGCGCCGTCATATCTCCCCTCCCGCACGAGCGTGCAGCGGATTTCAGCGGTTTCACCAACGGAGATTCGCTTCTGAACGGGCATCGTTTCCAGAGAGAACGTGTACGCCTGCTGTATATCCAGCCCGTTGTCGCAGGATGCGCATAAAAGACCCAGGGCGGCGATCCAGACCGCCAGGGCCAATATCTTTTTCATCTTTTTCATGTCGCTTGCAAGTTTAATGGATTATGAATTTCACGCCCAGGCCGAACTGCGCGTGGAAATGTCCCGTTGTAGTGCCCCATAGGATACGCTCACGCCCCGTCAGCGAGAGGATAATCCTGTCGGTCAGGTACGCATCGATCTCCAGCGTGACGGCCCCGCCATAGAGGAAACGGTCGCGGTGGCGGAGCGTAGAGCCGTCATAGAGCCGCCTCTCGCCCCGGTTCACACTCTCGTAACCGGCCAGCGCCGAGCCGCCGAGGTAGAAGAAAAAAGTCCTGGACGGGTCGGCGAGGAACTTGTAATAGTAACCGCCCTCGGCCGTGAACTGCGCCACAGGGATACGTTCCGACTTGTAGGGGTAATAACGGTTCAGGAACTCCGCGCCGAACACCCACTTGTCGGCATTCTTCGCGTAGCGGCTCATGGCCAGCCCGAACCAGTAGCCCGTTTCGCTGCGGCTGTCCCGGGTATAGAAGCCGTCGGTCATGCCTCCCCGTATTTCCAGCCCGCGCATGGCGGGCAGGGCACGCTGGGCGTGCGCCCCGTCCGAAAGGAGGAGGCATAACCCCAGCGTGAGAATGAATATCGCCCGTTTCATATCACTTTACCTTTAACTCGTTGATAACACGTGCGCGCACCAGGTCGGCATTCTCCACCGTGAAAGTCTGGTGTCGCCCGCCCTGCTGCTCGTGCAGTTCCACGACCAGCTGCTTGTCGTCGGCCAGCGTGAACTTCGGGAGCGTGAAGACCATGCGCTTGGTACGCTTGCCGCCGATGACCTGCACGTTGTTGTACGCACGCACGGGCCATACGACCTGCTCCTGGATGGCCGTGCGTTTGGCCACCTTCTTGTCCGTAATCTTGAACGTCAGGTAGTCCACGTTGAAAGGCACGTTGGAGGAGTTTTTCAGTTGGAGGTGGAAATAAAGCAGGTCGTTATGCACGTAGATACCTTTGAGGAGGTATTGTACCCCGAAACGCTTGCAACCGATATGCTTGATCTCGCGGCGGTCATTCTTGTAAATGGACTGCATGATCAGTTTGACCAGCAGCGGAGATTCGCATCCCAACTCCTGCAAATAGATGTCCAGCGCGTTATTGGGGCGGTTTACCGCCTCCCCGTCATGCAGGAAGTCCGCCATCTCGACCGACAGTTTCACCGGCTCGTCGGCATACTTGACATTGAAGCTGTAATAGGCCCCGTCCTCGGTAATGACCGAAAGGTTGCTCTCGCGCGAGAAATCACGCAGGGCCGCCTTTACACGCAGCACGTTTTCCGTGCCGTCGGCTTTCGCCGCCAGAAGATCCGAAGACCCCAGATCGACGTAACGGATGGCCGAGGGGAAAATCACATGCACGGTCTTGCTGAACGTCACCTCCAGCGCGTAGGGCGGGATAACCCGGTTGAAAGTCAGCGGACGGGTAAGACCGTCGTACAAATCGCCCGTGGAGGGCTTTTCCTGCGCGTGGGCAGCGAACATGCACCCGATAAAAGCGAGTGCCAGAAGAATCTTTTTCATACTCGATAAATTTTTGATTGTTGATAAAAATGGATTTTTTCAGTGGTGTACGGAAGTACGTCGTTTGTACCCTTATTGAAGGGGCGGGAGCAACAGGACGCTGTAACCGGCCTTGAGCGTGACCTTGACCGAGCGCATCTTCTTGCTCACGTATTGCGACACGCCCTGGATGGCGCTGCGCCCCAGGTCGGAGAGCAGTTGCGAACCGGCATCGTCCGTGATCGTGATACTGCTGCCCATGCCCGCGCCCATATTGGCGGCGATCTCCTTCACGGCATTGAGTTCTTCCGACCCCGGCACGGGAATACCCTCGTTGCCGTTCGTGTCATAGACCGACAGATCGACCGGAACGACCGCCCCGCCGTGCTGGACAGCGCTGACCTTGACCGTCAGCCGTTCGCCGTTGATCCTCGCCGCCCCCGTTACGGGCGTACCCGAGGGGATGAGCAGATCTCCCGCCATCATCGGTTCCAGCAGCCGGAAAGTAACCTCCCCGCCATCGGTGAGCGTCACGGTTTGCTGCACGGCGGCACGGATACTGTTACGCTCGGGCTCGCGAAGGTCGCTCCCCACCGTGTTGAAACCCCAGTTCCGGGGCTTGACGAACTCACGGGCGAAGACCGAATCGGGCAGCGGGGCGGCGAGCAGCGACACGATGTTACGGCGCACCTGGCGCACGGGCTGCACGGAAGCCTTGCCGGAAACGGAGGTTTTCTGACGCGGGGCTTCAGGGGCCTGACCGCCGTTCATGTAGCGGGCGGCGATCTCGTAGGACTTCTCCAGCAGCGCCACCTGCTCCTCCTGGGCCGTTTTCTGCGCCTGCTGTTCTTCCAGGCGGCGTTCCAGTTCCTCGATGCGGGCCTGCATCTCGCGCTCTTCCCCCGTTTCACCGGCGGTCTCCTCGTAGAAACTGCCTAACTGGCGGTTGATGTCGGCATAGGCGGCACGGGAAGTCCGGAAAGCTCCCGACGAACCGCCGGCAGAGCCGGAAGACTTATCCGGCACGGCAGCGGGCATGACAGGCTCTTCCTCCTCGTCCTCCATCCCGAACGCGAAATCCTGCAAGGAGCGCATCTTTTCCCGCTCCCTGCGCCGCATCTCCTCCTGCACGTAGGCATCACGCTTGTCCGAGAGGATACCCTCCGATTCCGGGGTCGGCAGCTCCGTGTTGAAACCCGCCGAAGGCTCCTCCCGTTCTTTTTCGCCGGGGGAGAAGATCAGCCACATGCACCCGGCAAAGGCCAGGAAAAAGAGCGGGAAGACCACCATCTTCTTCCGCATCTGTATCTGCCGGGGCGTGAGTTCCTTTTTCCCCGCCTCCGGCTGTTTATTCTGTTTTTCGTTCGTCGTCATAATTGAAATCTTTTAGATGTTTTACACTGTCGGCCTCCTGCCGTTGTCTTAATTCCAGCTCCAGCCGCTCGATATGCCGTATCTGCATCCGTTCCCCGGCTCCCTTGCCGAAGCGGTAGATGGAAGACACGGTAAAGTAGAGCGACAAGACGGAAAAGAACAAGAGCAGCGTGAGGATCACGATAATCCGCTTATCGGGCGAGAGCGCCCCGCAAGCGCGGCGCAGGTGGTCTTCGACCCACTCCCCGAAAGCCTTTATTCTCTTCTTTGCCATAGCCTTATCTTTTTAATGTACGTAAATCGCGGTTCTCCAGAATCTCGAATTTCTCCATGATGAAACCCTGCGGGTTATTGTCCGAACGCCCCGAGTTGATCAGCTCGCAGCGCGTGACCAGCGAACGCTCGGTGATGTTGCTCTCGCGGACAATCATTTGCCGGGCATAGGTCATGGCCCGGTAGGGATAGGCGTTGAAGTCGCACACCACGGAGTCCACCTCGATACGCTGGCTGATGTTCCCCGACACCACACGGTTGTAGTAACCTTTCTCCTGCATGTCCTGGTAATAGGCGAAGGCGCTCTTATCGACCAGGAACAGCGCGCGGTTGATGTTGCTCTCGATGGCCGCACGGTCGGGCGAGAGGGTGAAGAACAACTCGTGAAAACGCCGGATATGTTCGCGCGCCTCCACGGGGCGGTTCTGGCTCAAATCCTGCGAGAGCGCCAGCATCAGCGACTTGCCCCCGTCCAGGACGTAGATCTTCTCGCGCTGCTTTTCGGCGAAACGGAAGCTCGCGACCACGCTGAACACGGATACCAGCGCGCACAGGCAGAGGAACACGATACCGAAAAGCCGAATCTGCCTGAAACTTGTTTCGATGTTTTTTAATGACTTGAATTCCATTGTCCAAATTGTTATGAATGATTACTGTTACCTTGTGTTGCCAGGTTGCGCCCGTTGGGGGCACTGCCCGAAGCCTGGCCACCGCCCCCGTTACCGGAGGAGGAACCGCCACCGCCGCGACGCCCGAACGTGCGGCCGATCATGTTGCCGGCGATACCGCCCGCGACACCCGTGGCGAATGCCCCGGCCTTGTTGATACCGCCCATAGCCCCGCCGGCTCCGCCCGACTGGATCACCCACTCGGCAACGGTGGGGATCGTGAAATAGCCTATGATACCTATAATCAAAAAGATAATATAGACACCGCTGCCGCTGTCGGGAATGTAGTTGGGGTCTTGCAGGGCCAGGACGTCCGCCTGGAGCATCAACGTCTGGATCTTGGCCAGCACCGCGGAGAACAGGTCGGCGATGGGAAGCCAAAGGTACACGCTGATATAGCGGGAAATCCAACTCGCGAGCGTCGAGTGGAAGCCGTCGTAAATGGAGAGGGCGAACGACAAGGGCCCCAGAATCGACAGCACGACTAAAAAGAATGTCCGCAGCGTGTCGATGGTAAGCCCCGCGGCGTTGAACAACAACTCGAAGAAGTCCCGGACAAGTTGCCGGAAACCGGCCTTGATGTCGTACCACGTGCGTTCGGCCCACATGCTGATAATCTCGCCCAAGTCCGTGATACCCATATCCGCAAGCCGTTGTTCATACACCTCGTCGTCCACTAACCAAGCCTTGCCCTCGCGCCTGCGGGCCTCGGCTTCCAAATCGTCCTTCTGTTGCTGGTATGCCTGCAAATCCAATGTCTGCCCCTCCAGTATGGCGTGCGTGCCCTGCACCACGGGCGACATCACGGCGTTGATCGTCCCCAGAACCACGGTGGGAAAGAACATCACGCACAAGCCGATGGCGAAAGGCCGCAGGAGCGGGAACACGTCGATAGGCTCCGCATTGGCCAGTGCCTTCCATACCCGGTAAGCCACGTAAAAGAGCGCACCCAGGCCGGCGATACCTTTCGCCACCCCGATCATGTCGCCGCATAGCGGCATCATCTCCTGATACAGGTTCCGGAGAACCTGGTGTAAATTGTCGAAATCCATGACTGCCTCCGTTTTCAGGTTACCAATATCTGTCGTTCGGGTTCCCGTAAAGTGCCAGCACCCGGTGCGCGTCGCCCTTTTCGCGGCTGCGGATGAAGGACACGGAGATGGTCTTGCGCGTGTAATAGCGCGTGAGGTTGCGGTACTCCAGCATCTTCGTGTAAACCTGATCCACCACGTCCATCCGCTCCTTGTCCGAGAGCGAGAGGCCGTTGCCGCCGGTTATGACCGTCTTGAGTTCCGCCACCAGCGCGCCGCCCTCCTCCAGCAACCGGGCGTAACCCGCCGAGATCGCCGCCAGCTCGTCCACCGTGAAGTTCGGGTCTGAAACCATACGGTTGAATCCCGAGGTGTAGATTTCCGTGATCTCGCTGACCATTTCGAGCGTCAGCTTCACCTTCCGGGCATCCTTGATGATGTTATGCACCGATTTGAGGGCGTCGTAGTAAGCCTTGCTCTGGTTATAAATCTTGATACTCTCTTGCAGCGACTTGACCATGTTGGTCGCCGTGGTCGAGCTTTGAACCGCGCTCTTGATGTTCTGAACGAGGTTCGACGGGTCGATGACCGTCCACTGCGCTTTTGCCTGGTACGTGAAGCAAAGAAGCCCCACGAACAGCGTTAAAATCAATCGTTTCATCCTTTTCATTATTTAATTCGTGAATACTTGGGCGGTCATTCCGACGCCCGGTAATAATCCCCGTAGGCGGAGAGCTGGAGCACCTCGCGCCCCGCATCGTAGGCCAGGGCGACATACCCGTAGAGGTCGAAGTAACGGATACCTCCCCAATACTTCCTCACGGGACGGGAGAAGCGTGTCCCGTCCTTGTAGGACACCTCCACGTAAAAACCGCCGCCCCGGCGTCCCGGGTTGCGGTAGATGCGAACCCGGGGAGAACCCGAGCGGCTTTCCCACTCGCCCGCCACCTCGTACAGCGCGAAGTCCAAACGCGCCGCCGTGGGGTCTGATCCGATACACTTGCGATACATGGCCTGCCCTCCCTTTAACGTTTGCCCTCGGCGAGCTGCCTGATCGCCAGTTCCATATCACCGCCCAGCTCGCCGGCAAGCCGCTGTACCTCCACTTTCTCCGTTTCCTCGGTCGTGTAGGCCAGGTACTCCGGGACGCTGACCTCCGTGGCATAGACCGCCGACTGAACGCCGCCCAGACCGATCCAGACCTCCTTGTATTTACGGGAAGGGTCGTTGGACTGGTTGATCGAGAGAATCTGCGCCTTCTCCTTGTCGGTCAGCCCCAACAAGGACTGAATCGCGTCGAAACGGTTCATGAACTTGCGCTGGTCGAGCAGGATCTTGCAGTCCGAGTTGTTGATGATCGCCTCCTTGACCACCGGGCTGGAAATGATGTCCTCGACCTCCTGCGTCACAACGATGGCCTCACCGTAGTATTTGCGGACGGTTTTATACATATAACGCAGATATTCAGCCATATTAGCCGTAGAGAGCGCCTTCCAGGCCTCCTCGACGATGAGCTGTTTGCGTACCCCCTTGAGCCGTCTCATCTTGTTTATGAAAGCCTCCATGATGATAATGGTGACCACGGGAAAAAGCTCCTTGTTTTCCTTGATGGAATCCACCTCGAAGACCACGAAGCGCTTCGAGAGCAGGTCGATGTTGGCCCGGGAATTCAGAAGGAAGTCGTAGCGTCCGCCCTTGTAATACTGCCGCAGGGTGATGAGCATGTTGTCGATGTTGAAATCCTCGCGGCTGACCCGGATCTCCCGCTCCTCCAGCTCGCGGCGGTAGTCGTCTCGCAGGTACTCGTAGAAACTGTCGAAACACGGCACGATATTCCGGTCGGCGCGGATACGCTCGATATAGGCGTTCACGGCACTGCCCAGCTCGCCGCTCTCGGTCTTCGTGATCTTGTCGTCCTCGGTTTTCCAGAGTGTCAGCAGCAGCGTCTTGATGCTGTCCTTCTTCTCCACGTCGAAATAGTAGTCGTCGGTGTAGAACGGGTTGAAACTGATGGGATGTTCCTCGGTATAGGTAAAATACACGCCGTCCTCACCTTTGGTCTTACGCCGGATCAGCTCGCAAAGACCCTGGTAGCTGTTACCGGTATCCACCAGCACGACATGCGTGCCCTGCTCCCAGTATTGGCGGACTAAATGATTCATAAAGAATGACTTGCCTGACCCCGAGCCGCCTAACACGAATTTATTCCTGTTTGTAATGATCCCTTTTTTCATCGGTTCGTCCGAGATGTCCAGGTGCAGGGGCCTGCCGCTTACGCGGTCGCACAGCTTGATGCCGAAAGGGCTGGACGAGGATTTATAGTTGGTTTCCTCCGTGAAGAAACAGACTGCGGGCTCGATGAACGTGTAGAACGATTCCTCGGCGGGGAAATCCCCCGCGTTGCCCGGCATACCCGCCCAGTAGAGCGTGGCGGCGTCCACGGTGTTGTGGCGCGGGCGGCACTCCATCAGAGCGAGCTGGCTGCCCACATCATTGCGGATATGCCGGAGCTCCTGCACGTCGTCCGACCAGGCCAGCACGTTGAAATGGGCCCGGACGGATTGAAGACCGAACGAGTGCGCCTCATTGAGATACTGGTCGATCCACTCCTTGTTTATCTGGTTTCCGCGGGAGTAGCGGGAAAGGGACTGCATGTTACGCGCACGTTTCTCGAACATACGCAGGTTTTCGTCGCTGTCTTCCAGGAACACGTACTGGTTGTAAAGGTGGTCGCAGGAAAGCAGAAGCCCCACGGGGGCCGCGAACGAGAGCAGGCAGTCCGAACGGTCGGTGGAAAGACGCTCGTAACGGGTATCCGTACCCACGCGCCCCGGCAGGTCTTCCGTGTCCGAGAGCGTGTGCAGGCACACCCGTTTGTTGCCCACGCGCAGAACCTCGGCCCCCAGCTCGATGTCCTGAAGAGAAGTCGTCTCCGAGAGCGAGAGGGAAAAGTACCGCTCCAGCAGGCCCGGACAATCCGCCGTACCCGTGATCTCGTCCCCCGTGAGGCGGACAAGGGTCAGGAAACCCGAATCGTTCAGAATACGCTCGAACTGTTCCGCCGCCTCCAGGAATTTTGTCGCCGATTCCCGGTTTACCTCTTTGGGAATGATGTTGCCCCGGCAGAGGGTCGAGAAGTCTGAACGCATGTGCATACGCTCCCTCGTCGTTTTCGTCAGGTAGAGGAAGCAGGCGTGGGTCAGGAACGGACGCTCGTTGAAATGCCGCTCGTAACTGCGGGAGAGGAAACTCATGTCCCCCTCGCCCGTGGCCGGGCGGTAACGCTCGCGGATGAAGTCGGGTAGGTCAGGGACATTACTGCCCCTTTCCCCCCTAAGAACCGTACGTGAGAGTTTCCCCTCATACGGCTCAAGCAACTCAATGCTTTTATTTCTACATAAAAGCCGGCTCATAATCCTCTGTTTTTAACTGGTAATAACTTCTGCGGCAACCGTCATGAAGAAGAAAACTATCCATTCGGTTATTTGTCAGCTGTTTTACGACACTCCAAGAGTGTTCGTTGTCTATCGGCTCACCACAGTAGGGACAGCAGCGTTGTTGTCTCTTCCAGAGATGCAGCAGTGATTTATACCCGTTGAGCGATTGGAGCATTTTGTAGGTTTCCCTGTGTTCAAAATATTCCTTCCACTGCGGGTCGTATGGGTTTGCATCCCCTTTGATTTTTACAAACCGCTTTATTTTGGTGTCGTACAGTCGTTTCAGCACGATTATACTTTCGGGTTTTCTCTTGTTGGGAGTGACCGCGAAAGTCCATTTACGGTTGTTAATCTTGTGGAAATACTTGTCAGCAACCCAATACTTCCCCTTTTTCGGGTGTCGGCGTTGTGCCCACTGCCATAACTTTTCGAAGATCAGTTTGTCAGCTTTCCTGAAAGTCTTGGATGATACGGAGTAGCGATAGTAATTCGCCCAACCCGTTATGATCGGGTTCAGTAGTCTTATCAGGGATTCCTGTTTTGCTCCCTTATGAGCTTCGATGGTTTCCCGGATTTTGACCATAAACCTTTTCAGACTCTCTTTTGACGGTTTTATCAGAAGTTTTCCGTTATACTTGCGAATGTTGTATCCGAGAAAATCGAATCCTTTGCCGATGTGAGTTATCTTCGTTTTTTCTTCTGACAGGGTAAGCCCCCTTGCATGGAGAAACTCACGAACAATAGGCAAGATCTCGTTTTGCAACAATTCCTTCGATGCTCCGGTGATTACAAAATCATCGGCGTACCGTATAAGGTGTACCTTGTAGCTGGTATAGACGCCCTTTTTACAGTGTGTCTTAAACCGTCTTTTCAGTACCGCCTCCAATCCGTCAAGGGTCATATTGGCAAGGGTCGGCGATATGATACCGCCTTGCGGCGTGCCTTCAACCGTCGGGAATAGCTCGGAGTTGTAAACAAAACCACTGTTCAGCCATTTGCGGAGCATCACTTTATCCATCGGGATATTATTCAGCAGCCATTCGTGGCTTATGTGGTCGAAACAGCCTTTGATGTCCCCTTCAAGTATCCATTCGGGCGATACGTCTTTTGCGAGTACACAGAAGCATTGTTCCCTTGCATCGAACGTGCTTCGTTCCTTGCGGAACCCGTAGGAGTTGTTGTCGGCTGTCGTTTCAGCTACCGGCTCCAATGCCATCAGATACAGCGCCTGCATAGCCCTGTCTTTCATGGTAGGAATACCCAACGGCCGTTGTTTGCCGTTCTTTTTGCTGATATAGACCCGTTTCAACGGTTGGGGATTGTATCCCCTGCGTTTCAGTTCGCTGATTGCCTGAAACTTCGCTTTTGGGGTTTTCCATAATACACGGTCAACCCCTGCTGTCTTTTTACCTTTGTTAGAGGTCACCCGCTTTACGGCCAATGCTTTGGCGTAAAACGAATGCGTTAGCATCCACTGTAAAGCTTTCACTTTACCGTATCTGCCTTCTTTTTGAGCCTTTACAATACGTGCTTGTAGCTTTTTAACCGCAATTTCGCACCGGAGCCAGTCTATGCTGTCCCAAGCGTTCGATTTTCGGTCAGTCGATGCACACGAAATTTCTAATTCGTTCATTTGCGTTTCAACTTTAAAAAGTTCTAAAAGTTTCTTGTAAAGAGTCACCATGCGGAAGTCTGCCCGCTTTCGCGTAGGGTAACGTTGAAACCCCTATCCGCCCCATTACAGGACGGCATTCGCTTTTTCCGCATTCCTGTGCCTGCATCCCGTTCGGCCTTCCTTACGGTCGGCTTACCTGTTTTCGTAGGAGAGATACAGGTTTTCCATGTTCCGTGTAAGTGACAAAGAGAATGGGTTAGAATCTGTCATTCCGCCGGCAGCAGTGTGGTTCGTGTAACCCCAGACTGGAGAGGGTTATCCTCGCTGCACCCGTTTCCGGGCTTGAGCCTGTCAGTATCGTTTGGCTCATTCAAACTAACGACGTTTAGCGACAGTTCACATGTGTTATTCATACCATTCAAGCCAAGCTCCCGCGCCGTCTGATACTGACGACGATTGTTTTCCCCTCACGGTTCAAACTGCCCCTTTCGGGCGGGCTACCTTGTCTGGGCAGCTTAATACAATTAAGGTGCATCTGCCCATAGGCTACTGCTGACGAAACAGCAGGTTTAATCTTTGTTTTATGTCATACTCGATGACTTAAATTATTTGTTAAACAATCACTTACACGACATCATGTCGCACCCAGTCCTGCTTGTGTACCACGCTGTATTCGGGCAAGACCTTCAGGGCCTTGCACCAGGCGGCGTGGATCGCCTCGTACTCGGCGGACGTGACGGTGAACAGCTCCGGGAGTTCGACCCGATAGGCGACCGTTATGTCCGCGTCCTTGCTGATGATACAACCGCCTTCCACGGCCAGGAGCGGGAACTTGCTTTCCAGCGTGGTGGCTTTCAAGATGTTTCTCATACGCGGCCCCCCTTTCTTTTCAGCAACCGGCGCAGGGACTTGCGGTTGAGCAGGTAGCGGGGATGCCGGCGCGCGGCGAACAGCTTCATCAGCCCGTGTTCCCCGTAACGGGCGTTCAGGCGGAAGGTAAGCCAGACCAGCACCGAAGCCGCCGCAACGCCGAAAGCGATACATACCCACTGATCGACCCCTGCCATGTAGAGGATGACGAACACCACGAAGACGGCCAGCAGGCCGCCCGCGAAGATGAAGAGGTACTGCGCCTTCAGGCCCCGGAACTCCACGCTCTTGCCGATTCCCTTGTTGATTCCATATTCCATAATTATTTGCATGACAGGTTGGACTACAAGAAGAAAGAGCGTAGGATCGTCGCGGCGACAATCAGGAAAATACACGCGCCGAACCAGCTCGCGGCGGTCTTCGACGTGTCGGGGTCGCCGCTCGAAAACTTGTTATAGACCTTGATCCCGCCGATAAGGCCGACCACAGCCCCAATCGCGTAGATGAGCTTCGTTCCGGGATCGAAGTAGCTGGTTACCATGTTGGTAGCCTCCGTAATGCCGGCGATGCCGTTGCCCTGCGCGAAAGCGGAGGAGATGGCGGCAAAGAGAAATGCCGCCGGAAGAAGAATCTTGTTCTTTCTCATAACTCGATAATGTTTGAATTGTGGCGCGGGGATGGATAGGCCCCGCACCGGGTTAAACTTCTTGATTCGGATTTTTTCAGTGGTTCGAGGATAGCCTCACGTGCTACCCGTAGTCTTTTTCTTTCATCGTGATGTCATTATGGGGTTAAACAAACTCACGGACGTCGAAACCCGTGGGAACCGAACCCTGCGGAGATGGGCTTTCCGCAGACCTCTCGGACATACGCCGGTGAAAGGCCGAGAGGTAGGTGTCGATCAGGGATTTTACCCTGTCGTTCCCGTCGGGGCGGCCCGAAACGATGACCTCGAACATGTCGGTCTGTTTCAGGCCCAGGAGGACACGTCCCGTTTCCTCCCTTTGCTCGTCTGTTGAAGGTGGATCATGTACCACGTGGCGGTAGGCTTCGCCCATCTGTTCAAAACTAACCCCCTGGGCAAGCGAGCGGCCCAAAAGGGGCAGCTCTTCGGTGTCGTCTTCATCCTCGTCATAATCCGGCTCCTCCGCGTCCGCATCCGGGAAAGATTCATCGTACAGCGGAAAGTCGATTTCCAGAGGTTCGTTAGGCTCCCCCTCGGGAGCGACACCGAACACTTCATCCAGGTCTTCCGGCGGAATCTGCCGGGGGTGTTCGGGTACATTCGTGGGCACAAATATATCGGCTTTTTCCGTAACTTTTTCAGTTTCAGATTCTACGGCAGCTTGTGGCCGGGAGTGGCGCGGGTCGAGGACAAAGCGGCTCCTGCCGATGATCTCCTGCCGGCAGGGAGTGTCTTCGGCAACGATCCCGTCTGCCGGTTCGTTGCGTTCCATCCGCCACAGGCGGAAAAACGCCCACAAGGCATACCCCACGGCAAAGAGGGGCAGCAGCCACAACGCCCCGTTCATCGCTCCTCCGCTTTGGGTTGCCGGGAGGCCACGGCCTCACGCTCCTCGAAAAGCCGCTCGATGGTTTCCCGGTTATCGTCCAGGTGCGCCTTGAGAACCTTGTCCACGTAGGCCGTGATCGTCACGTCGCCACGACCGATGACACGGGTGATCTCGCGGATACGCTCGTGATACGACGGACGTATCTTCACGTGCTTGTTACCGGCGAAAGGCAGCCGCAGCAGGCAGATGTAACGGGCCAGGTACTCGGCCTCGGGGGTGGGGACAGTCCCCACGGCGACCTCCCCCGAAGGGCCGTCGGGGACGATAAGGGTTTTCATCCTGCGCCGGTAGCGGCACACGCGGAAGATGAAGGGCACGGCGACGCAAAGGACGGCCGCCAGGATAACAGATAAAATAATTGCTTTGTCTGACATGATGGATTGTTTTTAATAGGTTGTAAATATTGGGTTCATAACTAAAAAATATCGGAGTTCCGTTTCTTGTAGAGTTCCGAAATTTCCTCCTGATAGGTCGCGAAATGCTGCTCCAGCACATTGTCCAGGTAGCTATACAGCGAGAGTTCGTTCTTACCGATAACCTGCACTATCCGGGTTATACGCTCGTGAAACTCCTTGCGGATATACACCGTTTTGCCGCTTCGGGTATTGGAGGGGGCGTTCCGGATAAAAAGACGCTCGTAATCCTGGCCTTTCCCTCTTCGGCGGCGTCCCTCCTCTTTCGTAGCCGGCGAGGCGGCGGCCTCGCCGGACGGTTCCGATAGAGCCGATGCCTCCTCCTCTTTTTCCGGCGTGTAAGGATGTAATGGCCGGTTTCGGCTTTTGGCCTGGCTGATGATGAAGGAAGCGTCCAAACCGTCGTCATGTTCTTTTCCGCTCATAAGATCCTACTTTAACAGTTCGATCAATTCATCCACGAGTTTATCCAGGTTGCTGCCCCGGATCAAAGAACGGTCTGCCGGGAAGAGCGTGGAGCGGAAGACAGAGCGACGGCTGGCGTTCTGCTCACGACGAAAACGCTTGGTGTCAGGCAGGAAGGTCTTCAGAACAGGAAGACCCAGCTCTTTCATTACCGCCTCGTAAACCTGATATAACTCTGTCTTTTCACGTCCGTCCACCATGTTCCATAGCATATACAGCCCTTTCATCCGGGACTTCTCGCGGCCCATGATATGCTCCTTTACCACAACCGCGTAATTCAGGGTGCTTTCCATGACAACCCGGTCGGCACTGATCGGGGCGACGAGATAATCCATTCCGGCCAGGGAATGAATCAGATCCTCGTTATTGATCGTACCGGGAAGGTCGAAGAACACATAATCGAAATCACCTTGCGGCAGGAGGTAGTCGGCATCGGCCAACGCCTCTTTCGTGTTGCTTTCCACGACAGGATAGGCTTTCTTTTGAAGCCGGGTGAATTGTTCGTAAGCTAACCTCTTGTAATGTTCGTCTTCGAGGGCAAGCTTCAGGTCACGTTCCCGCATCTCCACGATGGAGTGTTGGGGATAATCGCAGTCGATGACCGCGACATTGAAACCCTTTACATAGTGCAGGTAAGAGGCTGCCAGCACCGTGAGGGTGGTTTTGCCCGCTCCGCCTTTCTGGGTGGAGAAGGCCACGAATTTCGTTTTCTCTTTCATTGTTCCATGCGTTTTTAGTTATACAATCGGGTAATCGTTCATCTCTTCACGTATCCGGACAAGTGACGGCATGAGATTTTATGCTGGTATGCCGGCACGCATATATGCTGGTGCGCTGGCAGGCTGTTACGCCGGTATGCCGGTGCATGGGCGCGTGTCCGATTTTATACTCATGCGCAACCGCATTTGCTTATCCGGACAAAGACCCGCTTTTTCCTCTGCACACGATGTTTTCTGCATCCGTCCACACGTGTGCGGACAGGGGGATGTGTCATTGCCCGTATCCGTTCTCACGTGCAAAGTAAACCCTTAAAAACACGGGTTGTATGCTCTTTTTCCGCTATGGCCGCGTGTGGCGTCAAAGTGGACGCAAGTGGCGTAATCGCTTATGGCACAAGTGATTGAATAGGTCGGTATCTTTGCCTCGTGAACGATCCCGACGCTAATGAAGCCGTCCTTGCCCCGTTTTACGGCGGCTCTTTCAATGTTCTGTCCGCGAGCGGGCAGAAGGTATTTGCAAAGGGCAAATAGCAAGCTGTGTTTTCTGCTGCACGATTCTCGTTTTGCAGCAGAAAACAGCTTGCCCGCAAGGGGGAGAAAGCACCTCCGGAGTCGGTGCTTTTCAGAAGGGCGGCAGGCCGCGAAGGGATCGGAATTTTCAGGAACCGGTGGGGCTCTGGCCTCTCCTTAAAATTTCGATGCGATGGAAAAGAACAGAAAGCCCCGAGGGGGCAAAGGGGGACGACCCGCGAAAAACGACCCGGCCGTTTACCGCTTTTCGGTAAACTTTTCAGCCGTGGAACATGCCCGTTTCCTCGACCTTTACGAGCAGTCCGGGCTATTGTCCAAAGCCGCTTTTATCAAAGCGAGAGTGTTCAACGAGGCGTTCCGGGTGGTAAAGACCGACCGGGGAACGCTCGAATACGTGGCGAAGCTGACCGCTTTCCACGCCCAATTCCGTGCCGTGGGAACGAATTACAACCAGGTGGTGAAGGAGCTGCACGCGCATTTTTCCGAGAAGAAAACACTCGCGCTGCTCTATAAACTGGAGAGAGCGACACGTGAACTGGCGGCCGTCGGGCAGCAGGTCGTGTCGCTCTCCGAAGAGTTCAAACAGCGATGGTAGCCAATATCACCACCGGAAAAGACGTGTACGGCGCGCTGGCGTACAACCAGGAGAAAGTCGATCGGGGCGACGGGAAAGTACTGCTGACCCACATAGTGAGGGAGCCGGCGGATGGGCGCTTCAACGTGGCCGCGACGGCAGAAGACCTCCTGCGCTGGATGCCCTCGCACTACCGGACGGAAAAACCCGTCGTGCACGTATCGCTCAACCCGGCTCCCGAAGACCGCCTTGACGACGGGCAGCTCGCGGAGATAGCCGGGGCCTACATGGAGCGCATGGGCTGGGGAGGACAACCTTATATCGTATTCAAGCATACCGACATCGGACGGGAGCATATCCATATCGTGTCGGTGCAGGTGGCCCAGGACGGGCGCAAGATAAACGACAGCAGGCGCAACGAACGCAGCGTGGCCGTTACCGAGGAACTGGAACGGGAGTACGGACTGCATCCCGCCAAAGGGAGAAGGCGGGAGAAAGGGCAAGGGATCGTCCCCGCCGATTACACGCGGGGCGACCTGAAACGCCAGGTGGCAGCGGTAATAAAACCGGCCGTGGCGACATACCGCTTCCAGACCCTCGGCGAGTTCCGGGCATTGCTGTCCTTATATAATATAGGTATAGAGGAAGTCCGGGGAGAGCGGAACGGAACCCCCTACCGGGGATTGCTCTACACGCTGCTGGACGAGAACGGGGACAAGGCAGTGGCCGCGCCGCTCAAATCCTCACTGTTCGGTAAAGAGGTCGGGTATGACGGGCTGGAACGGCACATGGAGCGTAGCGCCGAACGGTTCGGGAAGGACGACACGAGGAGGCAAATCCGTGGCCGGGTCGATAAAGCGCTTCGGGGAGAACCCACGGAGGAAGAACTGCGCGAACGCCTGCGGGGAGCCCGGGTGGATCTCTACATACGACGCAACGAAAACGGCCGCATCGTGGGTGTGACGTTCATTGACCACGAAACACGGACGGTCGTGAACGGATCACGGCTGGGAAAGGCATACTCGGCCAACGCCTTCGAGCTGCGCTTCGGCGGAAAACGGAATCCCGGGGAAAACACGAGGGGCTTGTCCCCGAAACAAGCGCCTGCCGGACGGGACGGGCAACGGAAGCGGAATACCTCACGACGGAGGAAAGTATAACATCTCAATTATCATTCATTTATTAAATCTTACGGTTATGCAACAGGAAGACGACCTTCGGGGTCTTGCTAAAACAATGGATTTCATGCGGGCATTGAGTATCTTGTTCGTGGTTATCAACATCTACTGGTTCTGCTACGGGCAGATACGGGAATGGGGAATCAATATCGGCGTGGTCGATAGGATTCTGCTGAACTTCGACCGCACCGCGGGGCTGTTCCGGAATATACTATGGACGAAACTTTTCGCCGTAGTGTTCCTCGCCCTTTCATGCCTCGGGACAAAAGGAGTAAAAGAGGAGAAAATTACCTGGCGGAAAATCACGGCATCGCTGGCCACGGGAGGCGTGCTGTTCTTCTTCAACTGGTGGCTGCTGGACTTGCCGCTGACGGCAGCGGCGAACGCGGCTTTCTACATACTGACCCTATCGGCCGGGTATATCTGCCTCTTGATGGGCGGCGTGTGGATGTCCCGCCTGCTGAAGAACAATCTCATGGATGACCCTTTCAATAACGAGAACGAATCATTCCAGCAGGAAACACGCCTGATCGAGAACGAGTACTCCATAAATCTGCCGACGAAATTTTACTATAACAAACAGTGGAACAACGGGTTCGCCAACGTTGTAAACCCGCAAAGGGCTTGCATCTGCATGGGAAGCCCGGGCAGCGGGAAGAGTTATTGTGTTGTAAACCAGTTTATTAAACAGCAAATCGAAAAGGGCTATACCCAATACATCTATGACTACAAGTTTCCCGATCTTTCGGAAATCGCTTACAACCACCTGCTGAATCACCAGAAAGGTTACAAGAAAATCCCGACTTTCTACGTCATAAATTTCGACGACCCGCGCCGCTCGCACCGCTGTAACCCCATTCACCCGGACTTCATGACCGATATTTCGGACGCCTACGAGAGCGCCTATACCATCATGCTCAACCTGAACCGAAGCTGGGTGCAGAAGCAGGGCGATTTTTTTGTGGAAAGCCCCATTATCCTTTTCGCGGCCGTGATCTGGTTCCTGCGCATCTACGACAACGGGCGGTATTGTACCTTCCCGCACGCCATCGAGTTCCTGAACAAGCGGTACGAGGATATTTTCCCGATTCTGACATCCTACCCGGAACTCGAAAACTACCTCAGCCCCTTTATGGATGCCTGGCTCGGAGGCGCTCAAGACCAGCTCCAGGGCCAGATAGCATCGGCCAAAATTCCGCTTTCCCGCATGATTTCGCCCCAGCTATATTGGGTCATGTCGGGCGATGACTTCACGCTCGACATCAATAACCCGAACGATCCCAAGATACTCTGCGTGGGGAACAATCCCGACAGGCAAAACATTTACGGAGCGGCTTTGGGATTGTATAATTCCCGGATTGTCAAGCTCATAAATAAGAAAGGCCAGCTCAAATCGGGCATCATCATCGACGAGCTGCCGACAATCTACTTCAAGGGACTCGACAACCTGATCGCCACGGCCAGAAGCAACAAGGTCGCCGTGCTGCTGTGCTTCCAGGATTTTTCACAGTTGAAGAGGGACTACGGGGACAAGGAGGCCGCCGTCGTGATGAACACGGTGGGCAACATCTTCTCCGGGCAGGTCGTAGGTGAAACGGCCAAGACACTCTCGGAACGGTTCGGTAAGGTATTGCAGAAGCGGCAGAGCATGACGTTGAGCCGCAGCGACAAATCGACATCCATATCCACGCAGCTGGACAGCCTGATCCCGGCCTCGAAGATCTCGACGCTCACGCAGGGAATGTTCGTCGGGGCTGTGGCGGACAATTTCGACGAACGTATCGAGCAGAAGATTTTCCACTGCGAGATTGTCGTGGACAACGAAAAAGTGAAAGCGGAAACGGCCCGGTACAAGAAGATACCACAAATTACCGATTTCACGGACGAGAACGGGACGGATCACATGAAACAGGTCGTGCAGGAAAACTACGAACGTATCAAGGCAGAGGCCGGCCGCATCGTCGCCGAGGAACTGGAACGTATCAAGAACGACCCGGTGCTTTGCAAGCTCCTGCCGGAACAGAACTAAATGAACACAAACACCCCCGCAAACACCCTCCGTTACCTTAACGGGGGCTGTTTCTTGGTTTTATAACCGCACAGCCGGTGTTTTGGAGCATAAAGTAGTGATTATGTGAACAGAAAACATTATTTTTGTGTTCGGAATCCTTTTAATTATAAGTATGACAGTTACCGATATATACGAAGCAATGAACAGCAAGGCGGAAGCGTTTTTCGAGTGGTTGCAGGCTCACCCGAAATACGGGTTGCTGTTTGGTGTCGGGTTGCTTGCCCTATGGCTTGCAGGGTTGCTGTTCCGTTGGAAATGGGCGTGTCATTGGCAGTTTAACAGCAAACTGTGGTTATTTGACGATTGCAAGCCTGAAACACGCCGCAGGGTTCAGATTGTGTTGGTCAGCGTTCTGATTATACTTATATTGGTTGGTTTCTTTGTATGGAGATAACGGTATGGAAAAGGACAATCGCAAATACCGGATCTGCTTCATCGACTATATGTGGTATGTAGCCGAGATATGGCACGAAAGGGAGCGTACCAATCTCAACGGACGTATGCTACTGTTTTGGTGCTGGCTCTTCGTCCTACTCATACCGCTTGGGGTTCCGCCGATATTGCGCCTTTTCGGCTGGATGATTGGTTTGGCCATAGTGATTCCTCTCTGCTTTCTTCCCGATTTATTCTGCAAGCTACGCTATACAGCCGGACGGCGTGAAGCGCTCCGTGAACATTACGGGAAGATGAAACATCCCGGCAGGAAGCTCGCCAAAATAGTTCTTATCGCTATCGCCCTGATCGTGGCAAATGTAGCGCTGATGTTCCACCTCGGATTTATACATTGGGCATGATGAAACGGCAGGAGAATAAGCAACGGTTCTATCTCTGGGACTACCTCTGGTGGATGGGGGAGAAATTGGAACAAGCAAGACGAACAGGCAGGGTCGATGGCGAAATGATGCTCTCGATTTATATCTTCGCTCTTTTGATATTCCCTATGATGACTGTTACTATCCGGCTTTTTCCAGGTGTGTCGGCATTGTTGCCATGTGTCGTTTTTAGCATTGTCACATTTGCCGTTATGTCGCTCGTCAGCAGGATTTACAAATGGCGAGGCAAAGCAGTGATGTCTCACTATGCCAAGTGCAGGTTTAACGAACTCCTTGCGGTTCTGTTATTTTTCCTTGCGATAGCCATTATCTGCTTTATGATGTATCTTCTTGACAAAAAGTGAAACAAGCTTTGATACGAACTCCGGGCCGTTATATCGAATGGTCTAACTCGATGTACCAGTTTCCCTTGATGGGTTTGTAAAGCGTGGTGTCGTTGTACGTCCTGCGGTAGATCTCGTTCAGGTCGCCATATTCGGTGATACGGATATTCCGACGGCTTCTCAATCCGGGATCGTAAACGAAACTCTTGGACGTTCCCGCATCCACGATGCCGTGGGAGTAGTACGGCATAACAAGGCTCACATATACCGAATCTGCCGTTCCCCATTCCCTGCGATCAACAAGGATAAAACCGCATCCAATCTCTGATAACAAGGAGTCGAGTAGGATTCGCTCCGGCTTCAACAGTCCATATACCGGAATGTCTTGTTCGTCATTCGTTTCATGGAATGTATCGCTTTGTTCTGTTGAATCAAGTATAATGACCT
Source organism: Bacteroides hominis (assembly GCF_033042785.2). Lineage (NCBI taxonomy): Bacteria > Pseudomonadati > Bacteroidota > Bacteroidia > Bacteroidales > Bacteroidaceae > Bacteroides > Bacteroides hominis. The sequence goes on from NZ_CP178829.1 coordinate 460,793, forward strand.
CTTCCGGAGAAAGCGGCGGGTAGTGAAAACTACCTTCTGAACTCTCTGCCATGATTTCGTACACCTTACGGAACGCCACCTCGTGCGTGGTGAAATGGCGTATCATTTCCTCGTCCGACGGCGGCATGGGAGGCTCTCCGCAGCTTGCGGCAAGCAGGATTACAAATAACAGGATTATGATTGGTGTTCTCATTTTCTAATGTTTAATAGGATGCAGATAATCACTGTTTAAGTGATTGATGTGCGTGTTATCAATACTTTAACTACAAACTTTAAAACAATCATTCATTTTATAATAATAGTTTCGTATCTATCAAAATGTATTCCTTGAAGATGATGTTTCAATACAAGGTTCTTAAATTCCTCCCCATAAAAAGTATAGCGACAATTTACATTCGGAAGTCTGAAAATAGTTTGCTCTTGGATTTTATTTTTATCCAACACAAATTTATTTATACAACTCACCCATCCTCTTTCTTTATCTAACCACACTATATCTGATTCTTTTTCAATCAAAGCATCTATTATATTGGTACAATGAAAAAAATAAAAACCTTTTGGCGACTTTATATCAAGAATTTCTCCATTTTTGATAAGAATATTTTCTAAAATACTTAATGCTTTGTCGCTAATAGTTAATAGAGGATTACAAAATTGTGATAAATCAAAATGTTTATGTCTATTACTTTTTTTCCATATATATTCCATCTCAGGAGGATTCCACTGCTTTAGTAAACCTTCAGCATGTCCCATACAATTTTGCCAATCTTCCACATTTGGAAAACGTAAATCGTTAAATCCTTCTAAACTACCTATTAAGTAAAAGTTCATATTGTCGTACTGTAATTGATAATGTTTGGTGGCTAACCGACCTTTCAGGGGTAGTTAAGCCGCTTGTTAGCAACCTCTTTTCGTTTTATAGATTATTTCAGAATATCCATTTGGAAATGATTTGGTAATACTTTCTAAAGCCCCATCGTCTTGATATTGGAATATATGAATTAAATCATTACCACTATTACCCTCAATATCATATTGTTTGACTTCAATATGTGTCAAAGCATTTTCTTTATAGATATAATTCTCTTCACGGCAACCATACCTACCACATAACTGTGACCGTTTCAGCTTTCCGCCCTCAAAAAAGTAATGGCATACATTCATCAAATGTTTTCCATTATCGTATAGAATACTTTTCACAAGATTGTCTGTATAATACAGGAAAGTGTGATAAAACTGATTTTCAATAGAACAACCAACCTTAACTTCTACGATTTGATTTTGGTTATTAAATCCGTAGATACAAAGATTTTTGGTGCTTTTTATTGTATCAGGACGCTTTACAGGTTTTCCTTGTTTGCAACCATTACGCTGATAGGAATATGGAGTAAGTTCATAAAACTCGCCCTTATACAACTCAGTCCTGACAACATCGTCTTCTATTTGTTGCCTTATGGTTTCAAAGTCATTTTTCAATGCTTCAAATTCAGTTCTTATAGTTTCTCCAATCATTTTCATCTTTTTGGGGTTGCTAATGTTCGGCAGCGTTCCGCTTATTCAATCGGTTTGCTGTTTGTTATCGGTCTATTTCTTCTGTTTCAATCTTGCCTCCAAGTTGTTCAATTTCTTTTCGATATTCATCCACAATTATAGAGTTCCCTATTCCAAGTAAAATTTTATCTCTTGAACAAAATTCCTTGATTTCACTTAGTGGAACAGAAAATTTCTTTTTTAAGTACAGCATAATTTTAGGCAATTCATTTCCCTTGTCTGCAAGATATATATTGTAAATCTTAGGACTAATGATTGTCAGATAATCATCTAATTCCGTATTCTCAAATTGCACAAACTCGGCAGTTGGTAATATTGCATAACGAAAACAATCCGATTTTGTATCACAAAACACAATGGAATAACCGCCTCTGTTAAGTTGCTTGTTCATAGCTTGGAACAACAAAGGCAAATAGTCACCTCGGCGAATTTTGTCCCAATCCAAAGAATCCTCAAACTTTTTAGTGTTCCATAAGAAACGTTCTATCCCATAATTCTTTAACATCATCGTAATGGAACGCTTAACCTGCCCTGAATATTCTTCACCACTCCAATCAATAACTGCCATTCTGTGAGAAACTATAGCAAAACAAAGCATAATATCTACTTCACTAAATTCATTGTCTTCAGAGCTTGTATCGTACCATCCCTTTTCAAACATTTTCCTATGTTGAAGGACAAAGGTTCTCTTATCTATATTGAACAACTGAATCATTTCTAAAAATTCATCATAGTGTTCTTTTAATAACACTTTAGCGAATAATTGAAGTTTACTATCCATATTTTAATTTTTAGACCGATAATGTTTGTTGGATAATCGACCTTTGGAAGATTAATCCGTATGCTATCGTTTATTTCAACTTAATTAGTTTTTCATATTGACAAGAAACATCAAGAAGTTTATCTACTAATTCATCTCCAAGCCAACAATCTATTAGATATTTGCCATAACTTGGTGTAAACGAGTAAATATCTTTATCAATCGCATTAATCATATTTTCCAATTCTTTTTGTACATTATGTAATGCACCATCAGGAAGAGAAGTCTTCCTACATTCAAAAGGTTGCGCTAATATTCTTTTTACATCATCAAGTATATTCACACAACAACTTTTTACTGTTTCTTTTCTACTTACCATATTAAACGATAATGTTCGGCGAATAATCGTCCTTTAGGGAGATTGATACGCTTGTTATCTGCCTTTATTCGCTTTGATAAGTTTCAACTACATACAAATCAACATTAGGATAATCATTTGAAACTGTCTCTATAATTGCTTTTACATCATCCCATTTTAATCCTCCTAATCCAGCACCGATTGCAGGTAAGGCTATTGCCGTTACATTATCACCACTGGCTAACTCAAGCATCTGTATCAGTGCCTTTTCGATATACTCTATTTTAGCTCGTGTTCGCCACGTTGCTTGAGTACCAAGGTTATATATATGTCCATTGCCATAATCATAATCAAAAACATCACCGGGGCAAAACTTATTTTCTTTGCACAACTGCTTATATTCAAGATACATATCTGGATATTTGCTTTTGAACTGTACGGCAATGCCTTTACCCATTGCACCGGCACAATTACAACCATGCGCATAACTGCTCACTCCATCAATACGGAATATGTCGCCTTTTTCAATATACCTAATCATTGTTTTTTTCTTTTTTATTGTTAATTATTCTGGGCAGATAATGTTTGGTGGCTAACCGACCTTTCAGGGGAGGTTAAGCCGCTTGTTACTAACATTTTATTGTGTCAATTCATTATTAGTTTTACAACAGACCAATGACATTTGCAACAATATATATTGTCGCTATGTTGTTCTATACCTTCTATATCTATCATTGGAAGTTGTAATTTCTTTCCTTTCATCACAATCTCAAACTCATTGAAATGCCAATCTTTAAGTTCTTGTTTTTCTATTGTGAAGCCACAACTCTGTAAAAGTGTTGTAAGCTCTATTATAGGATTGCATATTGATTTGTATTGACACATATTATTTTTTCCTTGTTAGTAATGTCCGGCAGATAAACCGCCTTCAATGTTTCATCTGTTTGTTAGCAACCTATTTTCTATCAATCTTTTGTAAAAGTTGATTGTAATACTTCTCTAACATTTTGATGTTATTTTTTCTGTCAATTTTTCCACTTTCATTATCTGTGTATGCAAACCACTTAAATAGCAATTCAACAAAAATATGTTTACCAATTTCTGTTAAAGAACTTTCCTTAATAATTGAAGGCATGATTAGGTTTCCTTCATTATCACATGGATTATCACACAAAAGCCCCTTTCCGTATGCGTAGTTTAATAAGTTCTGACAACAGACTTTTGCGTAGTCTTTATCTCTCTGACGGATTTGAGCTTCTATAAGTCCGTCAACATCAAAAATTATTTGGTCACTCATATTCTTTTTAGTTTGTAAAGTTGCTAATGTTCGGCGGATAATCTCTCTTACGGAGATTTATCCATTTGTTACCGATGTGCCATTTATTTCTATTTCTTTAAATTTTAAAAACTCATTTGCCTTATACAAATGAAGTAATTGCATTTTCATATTTTCATTGACAATGTTTTTATAAAAACCGTATTTATTCCACCCTTTTAAAAAGAACCCATCTACAGATGAAGGTATTTTAGACATATCTAACACAAGTGTACTCATGCATTCAAATTCTTCTCGTTTGGAATGAATATTGTCAACACAATCAATTACTTCATTAAAAATAATTGCCATATAATCAAGTGGGAAATCTCCATATACTGAAACCCTTTTTAAAGAAATTCCTTTTATGGAGGACAATTCGTTTATATTCAATATATCTTCTCTGACAAGAAACAAATGGCTGACTTCAGCAAATTCTGGCATTCTTATTTGCCCAAATCCAGATATACTTTTAGCGATTAGCCACTTACCTTTGATAAGAGCTTTTATCTGATACCTTTCCGATGAAGATGAATCTATAATTCTTTGAAAATTAATTTCTTTATCTTCATATATAAACTCCCACGAATATGTAATACATTTCTTCCATATTCGATTTTCTCCATTCAAGTATATTTTATACCATTTCATATTGTCATTGTTAATCGGTAATGTTCTGTGGATAATCGACCTTTATAGGAGATTAATCCGCTTGTTAGTTGCATATTTATAATCTCGATAAAAGGATATTTAGCTCCTTTATTTCCTGCCTTTCATCATCATATACCAAAGCATTTCTATATGAATGATTGCTTGTACATATCGTTCCTATCTTGGGAATTTCTTGTATGTCAGAGTTGGATATTAATAATCCATTCAAGATACATTTACCTATATATGCGGAATGTTCCTTGAATAAGGGAATTTGTTGCAATCGTTGGATTATTGCATTAAGTGCTATGCCTTTTTCTTGTTCCCTGATTGCAGACAAAGGTAAGAGTAAATGGAACAGTACATCTCCATATTTCTCTTTTGTAATCCTCATTAATTCCGAATATGTGAGATACTTCAAGTGAAAGTTGCCACTAACTTCCCCGATTAAAGTGTCATTCAAAAAATAATATGTACAGCAAGGATGAAATTCTATTGTCAATACAATATCGCTGCCGATAGGAAGTGTTAGAGTTCTTGGGTTTTCTATTTCACCTTGATTTTCGGATGTTTTCAAATCAATTTGAGATAGCCAACACCAATATTTCTTGTACTTCTTTTTATCCAACAATGTTAGTACAAGTTCTTCATCCCATACTTCATCAAAATTCACATCCCTTTCTTCATCAAAGGCTTGAATATGATGATGCAACATTACGTTCCAAAAAAGTGCATTTGAGAACGAATATTCTTTTTCCGATATTACATTCATTTTTATTTCATTTTGGGCTGCAACTAATGTTCGGTGGCTAACCGACCTTTAAGGGGAGGTTGAGCCGCTTGTTAATCGTCTTTATTGGATTGAATGTATTATTAAAGATACTTCGTCTTTTTGATAAAGATAAGTTTTTATTATACAAGATGTTTTTTGTAATGATAAAAAAACTTTAACCGACGCTTCACAATAGGGAGACAAAGAATCAAATAGGACTAATTCAGTAGAATCCCATTTTACTTCAACTTCTTCTATTGGTTCAATCCCGTTTACGATATCATTCTCCAGAAGTTTTTCCACCGTTAAATAATCGGGAGCATACTTCCAGCGGATTATTAAGATTGCTCCATCTTTATTTACTATGCGTGTAGCCATCGGTTCATCTCCCATTACCAATAAGACATGATTGTCTATATAGATTTTCCCCAAGTAATCTGTTACGCTACATATAGCATTGTAGTTTTCTTGACCCTTCCATTGATGGGCATATTGTTGCTCAACAATGACAAATGGGCTTCCTGATGTTTCAATCCAATTATTCATATTTTTCTCAGCGATTAATGTCCGGCGGATAATCGACCTTTCTGGGGAGATTGAGCCGCTTGTTATCTGCCACTATTCACTTTGATAAGTTTCAACTACATACAAATCAACGTTAGGATAATCGTTTGAAACTTTGTTCAAAACAGCTTTTACATCATCCCATTTTAATCCTCCTAATCCAGCACCGATTGCAGGTAAGGCTATTGCCGTTACATTATCACCACTGGCTAACTCAAGCATCTGTATCAGTGCCTTTTCGATATACTCTATTTTAGCTCGTGTTCGCCACGTTGCTTGAGTGCCAAGATTATATATATGCCCGTTGCCATAATCATAATCAAATACATCTCCGGGGCAAAACTTGTTTTCTTTGCACAATAGCTTATATTCAAGATACATATCTGGATATTTGTCTTTGAACTGCACGGCAATGCCTTTACCCATTGCACCGGCGCAATTACATCCGTGCGCATAACTACTTACACCCTCAATGCGGAATATGTCGCCTTTCTCAATATACCTAATCATTGTTTTTTCTTTTTTATTGTTATTTTATTCTGGCAGATAATGTCCAGTGGATAATCGACCTTTAAGGGAAATTTATCCGTTTGTTAGTCGCTTTATTCTGCAATATAAGTTTCCAAATATTGAATACCGTTGTAACTGTCTAATTCATCCACAAATTTTTTAGGTGTTTCATATGAATCATAATTTTTCTTCTTAATAAAGATTTTCTGATTCCTTTTGTTGTCCTTGAAACCATTGGGTATATAGCACACAATACAATTTGATGGCTTTATGTGGTATTCATCAATATCGGATTCAATATACCAGTCAAGGACAAGTTTGTTATCAATCATCATTCTAACAAGATTAAAAGGATTTTCGGGTTCATCCTTAATTTCCACAGTTAGAAATTCTGGATAGTAATACTTTATATTAACGTCTTTACAGAACTGACAGCGATGTTCCGGATTGGGACGTTTCTTTGTACGACCTTCTTCGTAATCTCGTATTTCTTTCATGTACTCATCTTGATTGAAATACTCCATAAATTCTTCCCGACTTTTAGCGGTTGTGCCAATCCAAATCATATATTCTAATCCAGCATTAGACCCTTGCATTCCTTCAGGCGACAGTTCAAACTCAAACGTACCAAGATAAGTCATGGTTGTGGTATTCTCTGCCTTTTTAGGAGATATACCCTCACGACAATTATAGCAGATAACAGCATTTGCCATTGTAATATTTTTATCAGCCATCGACAGACTTATCTTTTGGGTATCAGCAGGAATAAGGTTGAGTAATCCTGCCAAGCCGTCAGATGTGAATTTCATAATAAGAAAATCCTCATCATAGCTCATTACACCAAGCTCCTTACAGAACTGGCAACGAAGTTCCTTATTGTCTTCATCGTAATCTTTCCACCATTGACGGAAAGCCGATTGATCCATATATTTCTCAAAGTCAGCTTCGGAATCGAATTGACCGACCCATATCATTATCTTACTCATTTTCTTTTTTTATTTTTCAAGCGACTAATGTTCGGCGGATAATCGACCATTTAGGGAGATTCTTCCGCTTGTTATGTGCCTTACTTACTATTCCTCATATTTCTCAGCATTTTCAAGCCCTCGTATAAAATCCTCAAAATTTTCTGCTAATGTAGTTATTTTGAAATCTGATTCTTGATCGATATGCACAACTTTTGGTTCTCCGAATGGACCACATTCTCGATAATCCAAGAAAATCATATCATGCCCAGCACTCGGACAGTCACAAATAGCCACACCTATTTCTGGATATCCCCATTCATCAATCATAAACTGACTGCCAATTTCTCCACATAGTGAATAGTCCTTTTCCCTACCTATACCGTAAATGCCAGTTATAGCAATATGGTCTTCAGCCCAATTTGTGGGTGAATCAGTAGGGAAGCATGTATTGAAAGGGATGCCTCCATTATGCTGCTTCATCAGCCATATATAGGAAGCTGGCAACTTGTATCCTAATTCTTTCTCTACATCAGCTATCAATTCATCAGTTGGGGCATCACTGATATACTCCTTGCGGGCATAGTAATTATCATCCCAAAAGTTTGTAAAATCAAAACCTTCAAATTCTTGTTTCATATTCTCATTTTCTTTTTTTTGTGGCACATAATGGTTTGCAGCTTGCCGCCGTGAGGTGGCACAGGTGCTTGTTATCAGTCACTTTTATTTCAAATCTTCTTTATTTATAGTAATTATTCTATTCGGTATAAAGAATTGAGATGCTTCCACATCTATGCTGTTTGATATATAGCACTTCCAAAATTTCACGTATAGAAATTTCTTTTTGATTTTACGAAAAAACTTGGAAACCATTTGAGAAAAATCATTATTATCAGAACAGCAATAAAAACGTCCAGCAATGTATGCCATATCTTCCCTTTGAAAAGGAACTCTATATTCTAAAACTGGACTTTTCACATAGTCCAATACTTCAGCTGTTGTTCCATCATAATATTCATGTGTATAATATGATATATATTGTTGGAAAGATTTTCCGGTCAAATACATCTTCCGGTCATTAGCACAAATGTCAAAAGGAGATAAATCTCCTTTATAATGTGGGACACACAACAACTCTCCAAATACACTTCTAAGCGTATTTGCAATCATCTCATCATCATTTTTATGCGAATAGAATTCAAATTGCTTTCCCATGTTCTACTGGTTTTAATGACTGATAATGTTATACTATCAGCCGATTTGGCTGTTATTTTCTTTAAGTATCAGACCTCGTCTTCCTCCATCAACAGATCGTCCAACGGGCTTTTGATATTGCTTTTGAAAGTGTCGGCTATGTGGACATACCTTTCTGTCGTCTTGATATTGTTATGTCCCATAAGCTCTTTCACTATCTTGATGTCGGTTCCCTGCTCCAGCAGGTGAGTGGCGAACGAATGGCGCAGCAGGTGCGGATAAATCCGTTTCGTGATTCCCGCTTCCCGGGCCGCTGCCTTCAGCCGTTTCGACACGATACTCTCGGTGAAAGGTTCTCCCGGTCTGTGTTCAAAAAGCCACACTTTCGGTTTGTATAGTCTGTTATATTCCGTCAGCTTTTTCATCAACGGTCTTGACAGCAGGGTGTAGCGGTCTTTTTTCCCTTTACCCTGCCGCACCCGTATCAGGGAGCGGGATTCGTTGATGTCGCCGGGTTTCAGTTCCAGCAGTTCGCTGATGCGCAACCCTGCGGAATAGAGTATGGAGAACATACAGAAGAAACGCAGGTCTGTCACCGTCACGTCGAGTATTTTCTTTATTTCCTCCTTGCTCAACACGTCGGGCAGCGTCTTCTCCCGTTTGGCACGGTTCACCTTGTAACACCGCCGTTCCTGACCGAGAACTTTCTCGTAATAGAACTTGATGGCGTTGATACGCTGGTTTTGCTGGCAGGAGGATATGTTTTTCTCGTGGATGAGATACAGCAGGTAGTCGTTTATCTCGCCGGGAGTAACCGTTTCAATCTTACGCCCCTCGAAATGCTGTTGGAAATCGCGGAAATAGGAGGTATATACCCTTACGGTATGGTCACTGTAACGCACTTGCTGAAGTTTTTCCAGATAGCCTTCCGGCAGTGGCGGCCGTTTGTCTTCCTCTTTACGGGGTGCGGTTTCCTTGATGGCAGAATAGTCTATAAACGCCATTTTTACATAGCGGTCGAAGAACTCGGCAAGCACGAAATCTTCTGCCGGCAGATAAGCCCTGCCGCCGACAAGCAGTACGTTTTCTTCCTTCGACAGCGACAAGCGGATGTCATTGTCATTACCGAAAGTCACTTCGACAAATTCTCTCCCGTTTCTTATCACCGGAGAAAGTTTGATCTTGGTTTTTGGGGTATATATTTCCATGCCTCACGTTTTGTCGGATATTGAAACCCGTTTTCGCAAATTTATAAAAAAACACGGGTTATCCATGCGCTTTATTGACATTTAACAATAGATCCCGACTACCTGACAAATAAGGTGAGGAGCCACGAAAATACCCTCTGCCAAATCCGTCCTTCCCGGCACTCCGTTTCTCCGATTTCCTCTGCCCTGCGCCACAAGCGGCCACTTCTGTGCCCGATGCTTCCATAGCCTTTCCAACTCTTTTACGTTCAGCCGGTTCCCCTTACTTTCGTTCCCGCATCGCTATTGGTGCTAACTAAAAACACTCGTAATTATGGACGAAAACGTAAAGAACGACGCTAAACAAGTCATGCTCGTTCAGAATGCCGACGACGGACGACTACAAGCCGTTACCGGCGTGGATCAGGACGGCAATATCCAGACCGCCGACCCCACGGATCAGAACGTGGCGAGCCTGCTGAACGTGAACACGCAGGATTCAGCCCTCGAAGCCTTCTTCAAAAAGTTCATGGAACAGGCCCAGAACCCCGTCCACACGGGTATCTTCGTCATGACGGAGAATGCCCTGAACAAACTTATCCGCATCGACTTCGACCCGGAGATTCTGGAAAATTACCGTATCGACCCCTCCGAACGGCTTCAGACGCAGGAGCAGCGGCAGTTCGAGCCGCTGGACGTCACGAAGATAGACCTGGCGGATATGGAGAAGAAAGGTATCCGCATGGAGGACATCGAGCCACACCTGAAAGCCATGTCTTACGGACATAAATCCAACGGGCTGGTGGAGATGAACCCCGAACTGGAGAACGGGATGCGTGTTTCCACCAAAGGGCGCGTGTCGCTCGAAGAGCAGGCGGACGGCTCGCTGCGCGTCGTGCCGCATTACTGGCAGGAACGGCCCGACCTCGACGCCCCCTTCCACGGGGTGCTGCTCGATGAGGAGGCGAAAACGAACCTGATGAACACCCGTCATGCCGGGAAAGTGATCGACCTGGAGCTGGAGCCGGGCAAGCTCACGCCCTGCTACGTGTCGATAGACAAATGGACGAACACTCTGGAACCCATGCCCGTTTCGCTACTCGAAAAACGTGCCCGTATCAAGGAGGCCGACCTCTCGGAAGGCAAGCAGATGGATTTCTACGGCGGCGGCAAGGTGTTGCTCGAAGGATATACCACCCGCGCGGGTTATAAGCGGGATGCCTATATCCAAATCGACGCGGCCGAACGTAACTATTCCTTTACCTACGACGGTTTGGATCGCAACCGCTACGCCCAGGAGAACAAGGAGATTTACCGCCAGAAGGCCGCCGAGAAAAACGGACGGCAGGAAACTACGGCCTCCGAACGACAGCCCACACTCACGATTCACCGGACAATCCTCAAAGCCTCCGTGCCCAAAGAGGCTTATGACCAGTGGACGGAAGCGGTGAACGACCCCTCCAAGCGGGCGGATGTCAAGGCTTTCTACATCAAGGGCATGGTCAAGGACGGGCAGGGTGAGCCGTTCAACGCCTGGGTCAAGCCCAACTTCGAGCGTAACAAGATGGACTTCTTCCGCTGGAATCCCGACCGTGCGAAACGGCAGGGAGCGGAGGTCAAACCCGCCGTTGAAAGCCGTACCCAGGTCGCCGTCAATTCCGAGGGCAAGACCGTCGAAGCGGTCAAAGGTGTGAAAGAGCCGCTCAAGCAGGGACAGCAGGAGGCCACTCCGGCGCAAAGGAGAAATTACCGCAGCTGCAAAAAGAGCAACTCCAAAGGTGTCAAGGTATAACGTATGAAATGGTTCTACATGCAGACCGGAGCCATGCCGCTCCTGATCGCAGCGCTGGCCGCCTTATACCTCCGGCCGGGTAAACGCAGCCCCCCGGAGGAGGCAGACGACGGACGGCAGTATTACGACGGGAACAGCAACCATGTCTATTACGACCGCCGGCTGATCGCCCGTCCGGAAAAAGAGAAAGAAGAACTACAAGAAAACAACCACTGAAAAATCCGAATCATCATGCAAGTTATTATCGCAGAAAAGCCCTCGGTGGCGCGTGAGATCGCCGCCATCGTGGGAGCCACGAACCGTAAAGACGGTTTTATAGAGGGAAACGGCTATGCCGTAACCTGGGCCTTCGGCCACCTGGTCGGGCTGGCAATGCCCCAACAGTATGGCATCGCGGGTTTCCGCCGGGAAAACCTGCCTATCCTGCCATCATCGTTCATCCTCCTGCCCCGGCAGGTTCGGGAGGGTAAAGAGTATAAGGCCGACCCGGGTGTCGTGAAGCAGCTCGGTATTCTCCGGGAATTGTTCGGCATGGCCGAGCGCATCATCGTCGCGACCGACGCGGGGCGTGAAGGGGAGCTGATCTTCCGCTACATCTACTCTTACCTGGAATGCCGTACCCCTTTCGTGCGGTTATGGATCAGCAGCCTGACCGACCGGGCCATCCGCGAGGGGTTACAACACCTTCGCCCCGGCAACGAATACGACAACCTTTACCTCTCGGCCAAAGCCCGCAGCGAAGCCGACTGGATCGTCGGTATCAACGCCTCGCAAGCGCTTGCTGTGGCTGCCGGGCGGGGTGTCTGGTCGCTCGGACGGGTGCAGACCCCCACGCTGGCGATCATCTGCTCCCGTTACCTGGAGAACAAGGCGTTCAAGCCCGCCACCTATTTCCGGCTGAAGCTTTCCACGGCAAAGGAGGGCACGGAGTTCACCGTCCTCTCCACGGAGAAATTCGACGGCAGGGAGAAGGCGGAAGCAGCCCGCGCCGAGGTTATCGGCGCCCGAACGGTACGCGTCGTGAACGTGGAGCGCAAGGAGACCAGGGAACAGCCGCCTCTCTTGTACGACCTGACGACACTCCAGAAAGAGGCCAACAGCCGGTATGGTTTTTCGGCAGAAAAAACGCTCGACATCGCCCAGTCGCTTTACGAGAAGAAGTTCATCACTTATCCCCGTACCGGCTCACGCTATATATCGGAAGATGTGGCCGAGGAGATTCCGGCACTCATCGGGAACATGACACGCTATCCCCGTTTCGCGGAATACGCGAGCAGGATGGATACCGCATCTCTCTCCCGCCGAAGCGTGGACAACGAAAAGATCGCCGACCACCACGCGCTGCTTCCCACCGAGAACCTCCCTTCCGAACTGGATGCCGACCACCGCATCGTCTATGAGATGGTCGCGGGGCGGATGCTCGAAACCTTTTCCGGGGCCTGCGTGAAAGAAAACACTTCCCTTACCCTGCAAAGCGCGGGGCATGATTTCACGGCCCGCGGCAGTATCATGGTCGAGACGGGCTGGCGGGCCGTCCTGAATGAACCTGTCGAGGAGAAAGAGGAGGACATGACCCTCCTTCCCGACATCGTACAAGGCGACGAGCTGCCCGTCAAAGGATGCGGCACGGAACAGAAACAGACCCGGCCGCGCCCCCTTCACACGGAATCGAGCCTGCTGGCGGCGATGGAAACCGCCGGACGCGAACTGTCCGACGAGGCCGAACGCGAGGCGATGAAGGATGCCGGCATCGGCACGCCCGCCACCCGTGCCGCCATCATCGAAACGCTCTTTGCCCGCGAGTATGTCAGGCGAGAGAAAAAGTCGCTTGTACCCACGGACAAGGGACTGGCCGTGTATGCCGTGGTCAGGGACAAGAAGATCGCCGATGTCGCCATGACGGGCGGCTGGGAACTGGCCCTCTCGAAGATCGCTACCGGGGAGATGGACGCCCCGACGTTCCATCGCGGTATCGAAGTCTTCGCCTCGCAAATCGCCAAAGAACTGCTGGAAGCAAGAATCGACGGCGCGGAGAGTGACACAGCCTGCCCGCGTTGCGGCAGGCCCGTGGTGTTCTATCCCAAACTCGCCAAGTGTCAGAATCCCGATTGCGGCCTGACCGTATGGAGAACCGTGGCCCGCAAGGAGCTGACCGACAAGCAGCTCGCGGAACTGCTGACCAAAGGCAAAACCGGCACGATCCGAGGATTCGTCAAAAACGGCGGCGGGACGTTCGACGCGGCCCTCACGCTCGATGACCAGTTCAAGACCTCGTTCGTTTTCGAGCCACGCGATACTCCCAGGCAGGGAAAGAGGAACAAACGGAAATAATCGTTACCTTTGCCACTGGAAAAGACCTGTCATAACGAGATACGCTTGTTTGATAAGGATTTTTTCAGTGGTCGGCGCTTCGGGTGGGAACCCGGGGCGCCTTTCTCTTCCCCGATTATCAACGACCACTAAAAATTCTTATCATGCCAGACAAGCAACACCATACCCCCACGGGGGAATTGTCCTATTACGGACTTTCGTTACTATCCTACCTCAAGGACAGCCACCCGGAACTCATCGCCGAAGGTGAATTCATCGCCGAGCGGGCCGACAGCGCCGCCCAAGCGTACAGCGAGGCGATCCGTTCGGGCTGCAACCACATCGAGGCCGAAGAAATTGCCCGCGAGGAACTCTACCGCGGACTGCACTTTTCACCCTACAACACGCTGGTAAACATCCTCTGGAGGGAATTCGAGGCGGAGATTCCCGAGGATACCGCCCGGCAGGCGGCTCTACGCCTGCTGCCCCTCTGCCGCGGAGTGCTGGAGAAGTACGACCTCACGGACGACTTCGCCGACACGCCCGACTACGAACTGTTCTATACCGAACTGACGGGAACCGTCCAAATACTTCTCGAAGATGGCATTCAATAAGAAAACCCACCTCCGCCAGAATATCGACGCGCTGAAGACGGCCTTCACGCTCGACAGGGAACGGCGGGCGCCGACTCCCGAAGAAGAAAGGACACTCGGCGCATACAGCGGCTTCGGCGCCATCAAGGAAGTGCTGGAAAACCCCACCGGGAAACCGGACAAGGACGGCATGGCAACGCTCGTGGCCGAGTTGCACGAGGTCATCAGGGCGAATACTCCCGACGAACGGGAATACAAGCGCTACATGGACGGGATCAAGAACTCCGTCCTGACGGCTTTTTACACGCCCCCGAAAGTGGCAGACGCCATCGTGGAGGCGATATGGGACACGCGGATCGTCCCAAAACGTATTCTTGACCCCAGCGCGGGAACGGGGGTTTTCGTCAATGCCGTGGATTTCCACGACCCCTACGCGGAGATCACCTGCTTCGAGAAAGACCCCGCCACGGGGTTGATCCTGAAGCACCTGCATCCCGAAAAACGGGTGCGGGTACAGGGATTCGAACGTATCGAACCCAAATACGCCGGT
The DNA here is from genome assembly GCF_033042785.2 of Bacteroides hominis. NCBI lineage: Bacteria > Pseudomonadati > Bacteroidota > Bacteroidia > Bacteroidales > Bacteroidaceae > Bacteroides > Bacteroides hominis. Next base: position 475,865 of record NZ_CP178829.1, read on the forward strand.
TACTACGACGTGGCCGTGAGCAACATCCCTTTCGGGGACGTGGCGCTCTTCGACCCGTTCTTCTCCACCCATACCGACCCCGTGCGGCGGCAAGGCACACGGGCGCTGCACAACTATTTTTTCATGAAGTCCGTCGATATGGTACGCGAGGGCGGCCTGGTGGCATTCATCACCTCGCAGGGAGTATTGAACGCCGAGCAGGGACGCCCCGTGCGCGAGTGGCTGATGAACCGCTGCGAGCCCGTATCGGCCATCCGGCTGCCGAACAACCTCTTTACAGAACACGCAGGGACGGAGGTCGGCAGCGACCTGGTTATCCTGCAAAAGAAAGCCGCCACGGGGGAACTGTCCGAACGGCAGCGGGATTTCATCGAATCCCGCAAGCTGTCGAACGGCATCCGGATAAACAACCTTTTCCAGTCGTTCGACAGAGTGATCCATACCGAGGCCAAAGTAGGCAAAGACCCCTACGGCAAACCGGCGATGGAGTTCACCCACGCGGAGGGCGTGGACGGCATCGACCGGGAGATGCGGCGTATGCTCTCGGAGGATTTCAACCGGCATTTCAACGAGAGTTATTGCCTGGAACATGCTCCGGAACAGACACCCGGTACACCGGAGCGGGAATTGTCCCGTTCCCGTCAGGCGGAACGCCAGCGTGCCGAAAGATACGAGCCCCGCCTTGCCGGAGAAATCGTCAAGGAGATTATCGCCGACGCCCGTAACCTTCAGCAGCAGCGGGAAGAGGAGGAAAAACGCCGCGTCGTCGCAGAAATGGCGGCGCAGGGCTACCATGTCGATACCGAAACCGGGGAGATTACCCGAATCGAAAACAAACCCGGACAAGTGTTACCGGATTCTGCCGCCACACCCGCCGGAGAACCGACCGGAGAGGATCTGGCCGACTTCGGGGCCTGGTCGAAGGAGCGGGAGAATCGCTTGTGGGAGCAGCACCCGCCGAAACCCGAAGATTTCGGCATGGCGGATACTCCCGTGCAGCACGTGGGCGGAACAACGGAACCGAAACCGCGGGAGGGCTTCGCCGGGTCGCTTTTCGACACGGTGGAAACGGCGGCTGCCGAACCGGTAAACGTGCAGCAGGAACCGTTGCTGACGCTCTACGACCTGTTCGGCTTCAGCGCCGAGGAGCGGCGGCAGGCAGAACTCGGTATATCCAAGAAAAGGAACAGCCGCCGGGGAGCAAAGCGGAAGACGCCCCGGCAACCCTCGTTATTCGCCCCGGCCTCCTCTCCGGAGGAACAGAAGAGCGAAATGCCGAAAACGACGCCACCGGAGCGTGATCCCGAAGACTTGTATGCCTCCCTGAACTGGGAGGACAACCCGCCGATCAACGGCTTTTACGAGATGATGATGTCGCTTACCCCGGAACGGAGGGCGGAACTGCGCCGACAATGCGCCCGGCAGCAGGAAACTCCGGAACAGCGGGAACGGCAGGCGGTACGCCCCCCGACGGAAGCCCCGAAAGACAGACGGAAACAAGCCGCCGGTACGCCGAGAACGGGCAGCTTGTTCGACACGTCGGAAAATCCGGAGGAGGAAGAACCCGGTAAAGAAACGCCACAGATACGGGAGGTGGATATGAAACCCCGCCCGTTCGAGGGGGAGGTCGCCCCCTATTTCCGCGAAGGGACACTCGTCACGGACGGACAAAACCGGGTCGGCTACCTGCGGGGGATTGAATCCCTGCAACCCATGTTCCACCCGCTGGAACTCACGCCTGCACAACGGACGAAAGCCTCCATGTATATCGAGATACGCGATGCCTATTACCACCTTTATAACAACGAGGCGGAAACGCTGACGGCGAACCCCGCCCTGCGGGAGATGCTCAACCGGCTTTACGACAATTTCACCGAACGCTTCGGACGGCTCAATGACAAACGCAACCTCGACCTGATCAAGATGGACGCGCGGGGGACGGAGATTCTATCGCTGGAGCGTTACATCGACGGCAAGGCACGCAAAGCCGACATCTTCGAGCGTCCCGTGGCCTTCAATCCCGATGAGATCACGCACGCCGACGATGCTTCGGAGGCCCTTGTGGCCAGCCTGAACAAGTACGGCCGGGTGGAACCTCGCTACATGGCATCGCTCACGGGAACTACCGTGGAGGGAATACTCGGGGAACTGAAAGGACGTATCTATTACAACCCGGAAACGGACGGCTACGAGGTTGCCGACAAGTTCATCGCCGGCAATGTCATCGGGAAAGCCGAACGGATCGAGGCGTTCCTGCGGGAGAATCCCGACCACGCCCCGGCCCGGGAATCGCTGGAGGCTCTGCGCGAGGCGACACCCAAACCCATCGCTTTCGACGACCTGGACTTCAACCTGGGCGAACGGTGGATTCCAAAAGGTATTTACGAGCGTTTCGCCTCCTCGCTCTTCGATACGGAGGTGAAGATCACCTTCGCCTCCAACCTGGACGAGTACGGCGTGAAGGCGGAAGCGACGAACGTGAAGATCACGGAGCAGTATGCCGTCAGCGCGCAGACCCGTAAGTACAACGGCCTGCACCTTTTGAAACACGCCCTGCAAAACACTTCGCCCGACATCACCAAGACCGTCCTCAAATGGGTGGACGGCGAACGGCGGGAGGTCAAAGTGCGTGACGGGGAGGCCATACAGCTCGCCAACAGCAAGATAGACGAGATCCGGGGTGCTTTCCCCGAATGGCTGCGCGAGCAGTCGTCCGACTTCAAAGACCGCCTGACAGACCTCTATAACCGTACTTTCAACTGTTACGTGCGCCCGAAGTACGACGGGACGCACCAGGAATTCCCCGACCTCGACCTCAAGGGGCTGGGAATAGACAATCTGTATGACAGCCAGAAGGACGCGATATGGATGGACAAACTGCTCGGCGGCGGGATAATCGACCACGAGGTGGGCGGCGGAAAGACCCTCATCATGTGCTGCGGGGCCTACGAGAAGAAACGCCTCGGACTGGCCAACAAACCCATGATTATCGGGCTGAAAGCCAACATCCATGAAATAGCCCGGACGTTCTGCACCGCTTACCCGATGGCCAAAGTCCTCTACCCGGGCAAGGAGGATTTCACGCCCCGGAAGCGTGAGCGCATCTTCCGGGAGATACGCAACAACGACTGGGACGCCGTGATCCTCTCGCACGAACAGTTCGGCATGATACCCCAGTCTCCGGAGATACAGCAGGAGATATTGCAGGCCGAGCTGGACTGTGTGGAGGAGAACCTCGAAGTGCTCAAAGCACAAGGCAGGGACGTTTCCCGCGCCATGATGAAAGGGTGTCAGAAACGCAAGGCCAACCTGGAAGCCAAGTTGCAGAAGGTGGCGCACGCGCTGGAAACACGCAAGGACGACGCCGTGGACTTCCGCCTCATGGGTATCGACCACCTCTACGTGGACGAGAGCCACAAATTCAAGAACCTGACTTTCACGACCCGGCATGACCGGGTGGCGGGCCTCGGAAATCCCGAGGGGTCGCAGCGGGCGCTCAACATGCTTTTCGCGCTGCGTACCATACAGCAGCGCACGGGCCGCGACCTGGGGGCGACGTTCCTCTCGGGAACGACCATCTCCAACTCGCTCACGGAACTGTACCTGCTTTTCAAGTACCTGCGCCCGAAGGAACTGGAGCGTCAGAATATCCGCACCTTCGATGCCTGGGCGGCCATTTTTGCCAAGAAAACCATCGACTACGAGTTTTCCGTGACCAACGAGGTCGTGCAGAAAGAACGGTTCCGATATTTCATCAAGGTTCCCGAACTGGCCATGTTCTACTCCGAGATTACAGATTACCGCTCGGCGGAGGATATAGGGATCGACCGACCGCAAAAGAACGAGATATTGCACAATATCCCGCCGACACCCCAGCAGACGGAGTTCATAGAACGGCTGGTGCAGTTCGCCAAATCGGGCGATGCCACGCTCCTGGGCCGCCTGCCGCTCTCGGAGCGGGAGGAAAAGGCGAAAATGCTCATTGCCACAGACTACGCCCGCAAGATGTCGCTCGATATGCGTATGATAGACCCCGAACTATACAGCGACCACGTGGACAACAAGGCGAGCCACTGCGCCCGTATGATTGCCGGTTACTACCGCCGTTTCGAGGCGTACAAAGGTACGCAGTTCGTATTCTCCGACCTGGGAACCTACAAACCCGGAGCGGGGTGGAACGTCTATTCCGAGATACGGCGTAAACTCGCGGAGGATTACGGCATACCCCAAAGCGAGGTGCGGTTCATCCAGGAGGCGACCTCGGAAAAAGCGCGCAAGGAGATGATCGCCGGTATGAACACCGGAAAAATCCGCGTACTCTTCGGATCGACCGAGATGCTCGGGACGGGAGTGAACGCGCAGAAACGCTGCGTGGCGATACACCACCTGGACTGCCCCTGGCGTCCCAGCGACCTGGAGCAGCGCGACGGGCGGGGAATACGCACCGGGAACGAGATCGCCAAACTCCATGCCGACAACAAGGTGGACGTGATATTATACGCCGTCGAGAAGTCGCTCGACGCCTACAAGTTCGGGCTGTTGCACAACAAGCAACTGTTCATCCGCCAGCTCAAGACCAACAACATGGGAAGCCGTACCATCGACGAGGGGGCCATCGACGAAAAGAGCGGCATGAATTTTTCCGAGTATGTCGCCGTCCTCTCGGGAAATACAGACCTGCTGGACAAAGCCCGCCTGGAGAAGAAGATTGCCACGCTCGAAAGCGAACGCCAGGCATTCGTGCGCGGCAAATCATCGAGCCGCTACAAGCTGGAGCAGATCACGGAGAAGATAGAGAAGAACAACGACCTGATACGGCGTATCGGCAAGGATCTGGAACACTTCAAGGCCCGCGTCGAGTTCAACGAGGACGGCTCGTACCGCAATCCCGTGAAACTGAACGGGCTGGAAACCTCCGACCCCAAGCTCATCGGGAAACAGCTCAACCATATCGCCGAAACGGCACGCACGCTCGACAGGCTCGAACCCATCGGGAGCCTCTACGGGTTCGAGCTGCTCGTCCAGAGCGAAACGACCGGGAAAGACGGGCTCGACCTGGTGCAGAACCGTTTTTATGTCCGGGGTGAAGGGGATTATCTATACCAGTATAACTACGGGAATATCGCCTCCGACCCGCGACTGGCGGCGATGAACTTCATCCACGCGCTCGCGACCATCGAGCCGACACTGGAGAAATTCCGGAAAAAGAATGAGGAACTGGAGAAAGATATTCCCGTCCTGCGGGAAGTGGTGGAAAGTTCCTGGCGCAAGGAGCCCGAACTGACGGCCCTAAAAGCTGACCTGACGGAAATAGACCGCAGGATACAGCAAAGCCTCAAACCGATAGAAGAGAGCGAGGGAAAGGAGGCGGAGGAGGATAACGACGTGTGCCGGGAACGGCATGACACGGCGGAAGAGCTCCCGAAGGAAGACAACACGGCGGCCCGTATTCCTTCCCGGCTGCGGCAGATTGCCGACGCCTCCGGGGGGCGCATCGTGATCGCGGGCGTGGGCAGCCCGCCGGAGAACGGCCCTGCGAAGAAAGGGATCAAGATGTAAACGAAAAGCCGACGGAAGTACAGATTTCCATCGGCTTTTTTCATATGTCCGTGAGCGTTGTCGTCACACTTCCTGCAAGAGTGTTTGCAGCTCCTCCTGCGTGGGAAGATAGGTCATGTACTGGGCGGCGAAGACCTGCTTTTCATCTTCGGGCAGCGTATAACGGACGACCGCGTCGTTTTTCTCCGCGCAGAGGACGATACCCACCGGAGGGTTATCCCCGGGATTCATCAACTCACGGGTGTAGTAATTGACATACATCTGCATCTGCCCCAAATCCTGATGGGTCAGCTCCCCGGATTTAAGGTCTATTAAAACGAAACAACGGGCCAGGTAATTGTAAAAGACCAGGTCGATGTAGAAATGCTTGTCATCGAAGGAGATACGCTTCTGTCGCGCGACGAAGGCGAAGCCTTTCCCGAGTTCGAGCATCAAGCGCTGCAAGCGGCTGATGAGCAGTTGCTCCAGATCGGTTTCCAGAAAATGCTCTCCCTGCGGGATACCGAGAAACTCCAGGATATACGGGTCGCGGATGATCTCTTTGGGTTCGACACGTCCGGGTTCGGTACGGGAAATCTCCTCTTTCACAGCTTTCTTGTCTCGGCTGGCCAGCAGGCGGTCATAGAAAAGCGTGTTGATTTGGCGGTCGAGCTGCCGGACACTCCAGTTTTCCTTGACGCACTCGTGCAGGTAAAAATCACGGGCGGCATCGCCCGACACCTTGAGAAGCGTGCGGCAATGCGACCAGCTCAATTTATCACACAGCGTGTGATATTTCGGGTAGCACTGGTAAAACTGCCTCATGTACCGCAGGTTGGTGGCCGTGAACCCGTTTCCGAACTCCGCCACGAGCCGCCTGGAAAGGGTGTTGATGACAGCCTTGCCATATCCGGCACGGTCGGTTCCCTGCTGCTCGTACTCCACTATGTATTTCCCTACCTGCCAGTAAGCCCTCACGAGGGTCGAATTGACATGATGTATCACCTTCGCGCGCGCTTCCTGCAAGATATGGCGCACATTATGCAGCAGCTCTTCCTCCCCTTTGTCGGCAGGATATATTTTATCAGTTTCTTTCATTGCTTCATTATTATATAGGCTTCATTCAGCAAACATACTGATTTTACGGCAAATATCGAGCGGTTGTACCGCCTTGTCGTGCCTTATTCCATGTATCTCCGCGTTTTTCCATGACGCCGGACTCTCGGGACAGGGCCTAACCGGAACCGGCAGGACGATCCTTTTTCAGCTTGCGGAAATTACTGAAGTTACGCTCGATGAACCGCAGGACGTCCGATTCCCGGTAGAAGGTCTTGTGATAGATCATCTCGTAAGGCAGCTCTCCCGAGGTGCGGTAACGCTGGAGTGTGCGCTTGCTGATATTGAGCATACGGCACAGGTCGTAATTGTCCAGAAGACGCTCCCCGTCAGGCAGGATGGAAAGCGGTTGCTCCACGTCCCCCGCGCACAGCTTCTCGATACGTTCCAGCCGTTCCGAGAGCCGCTGCATCCATCCGTCGAAATATTCCTTGTCCAGAAACATGGCCTACTCCTTTGGTTGGTTCTTGCGCCGCACGGAACGCTCCTTCAGCACACGGCGGATTTCCGTGAGGGAATAATACAGCTTCCGGTTGATGGCCGAATAGGTGATCACGTGATCCGAGCGGAGGCGTTGAAGGGTACGCCCGCTGATACCCAGGTAACGGCAGACCTGCTCGCCGTCCATCCATTCGTCGTTTATATACTCCTTATTCCATGCACGCCCCTTTTCAGGGAGAGAGGCGATTGCAGCCTCTATTTTCTCTATACGCCCGACAAGCTCGTTATAGGCTCGCGAACCGATCACTATGATTTTCATACTCCTTTGTTTTTTAGTCTGTTACAAAGGTCGGGCTTATATGGACAGCTTAAAACGAGGTCGGTACGACTTTTTTTTGATAATTTGCAGTGAACTGATTCTCAACGGTTCATGCGGTGAAGAAGGCAGTGTTTTTTACCGAAATCCGCGGCCCGTACTCGGTATTTTTATGGGCAGAAATGCGATAGAATACTGTGATTCAACGCTTAACGGTGTTCTAATCCGGACGGGGCTACAACGGAACACCCGTATCGGCTCCTTATACGGGTGCAAATACGGGCGTTCGGGAAAGTTCCTTTCGAGAGTTACGGGGGAAAACCGACCTCGGTTCTTTTGTTATATACAACGCTGATTATCAGTGTTTCTATAAGGAATAGAGTGCTTTACCGGTTCATATTCTACTCGGAATTGCCGTTTTTCTTGTTTCGCTTCCACGTCTGCATACGTTTAAGCAGGGCCTCTTTCGCCTTGTCAAGCCACGGTGTCGGGTTGTTTCGGATTTTCATATCGCAGAATGTCCTCGAAAGGTTCATGTCGAGGTGTACGTTGAAAGCGTTGGAAATGTAGCTGGCAAGTTGCGTGAGTGGCACATTGCCGAAACAGCCTTTACTGTCGAGCAGGTAAATAAGTTCCGTCAGATCCGTCTTCGAGTCCTGCCATGTCGGACGCACGTCAGACAATGGCAGAACCATGTTCCGGAGGTTCGTGCTCTCCAGTGATTCCAATTCGCCCATAAGATAAACCGACAACATATCGTTGGCCAGGATTTTCGCCACCTTGAAATCCGCGTTTGTCGAAAACTGCGGGTCGAGTTCATAGTAGAAGGTTTCCAGGTATTGCTCCGTGTCGGTCTGCCCGCGCAGGAAATAGAGGCTGTCCAGGTGTGTAGCGCCGCTGCGGAAATAGCGGATAAAGTCAAGGCGTTTCTGCGTGTACGCGTTGATGGCCCGAACATGGGCGTCCAGGTACTCCCGTTGTGCCTCGATACTTCCTACCGGACGGTTCATCTCGATATTGTAGAGCTTGCGGTAATAGATCAGACGGCAAAAAAGACGGGGTTTGATTTCTTTGAAGAACTTTATTTCCTCGTCATCGTTTTGAAAACGGTAGCCGATGATATATTGTTTCAAACGGTCGAACGCTTCTCCCAGGACACGTGACGCTTCAAGCGACTTTTTCAACACGTCGGTATCCCGCGATTCGATACGTTCGATACTCCGCAGGACTTCGCTGTTTAATTTTTCTATAAATGCAATCATAATCCGTCTTGTTACTTTCGCGTATAAAGTTAGCGAATCGAAAAACCGGCGGATTACGATTTTTATCTTTCTCTTCGTTTTTTTATCACGAGGCCGATTTTAATGTCAGATCCGGCCTTCCTGGCGGATGGAAGTGGGATTGCTCCCCATATTCCGCTTGCAAAAGTCCGTAAAGTGGGATTGGGCGGAGAAACCGCACATGTAGGCTATTTCCTGCAACGTGTAGTGTGTCGTCCGCAGCAACTCCCCGATACGTTCGATACGGCGCTGACGTAACCACGAGGAGGCCGAGCAGCCGAAAACCCGCTGGAAACGCCGGCGGAAGGTAATCGTGCTGGAATACCCGCAAACCCCGGCGAGTTCCGTGACGTTATCCGAGGCAAGATAATTCGATTTGACACGGGAGATGAACTCGTAATCGTCCCCCAGGTGCAACAGCTCCTCGAACTCCCCGACATCGGCGGGAGTGAGATGTTCATAAGAGGCGTCGAGCATTTTCAGCATGACAGCAGCGTTACATTCAACGGGCATACCCAATGTCTTACGGGCTTCACGCAGGTAATTCTTAAACCGCAGCCGCAGCGTGTCGTGATGCGGGTAGGAACACTGGAACAGAATGGTGCAGACCGTCCGCAGTTCATCGACACAACAGTAGCCGAAATACCACGTTACAAGACGCTCGACGTAATGGACGGCATGAAACTCCTCCGAAAGCATCAGAAGAAGCAGGAACGGGGTGAAATCCTGGTATTCCCCCGTTATGGGACGGGGTGCTTCGTCAAGCAAGGAGGCAATGTCCCGCATCAGAAGAGAATCTCCCGAGTACGCTTTTATTTGTTCGGAACTGCGGGCATAATCCCGGTAACGCGATATGACCGCCGACAAAGCATTGAACTTCACGGCGTGAACGCCTTCTATAAAGGAAGGGCGAAGACTGTTGTAAATGGATAAGTCGGTTTGCATAAGTCATTTCTATAAAACGGAGCCGCATCCCCTTGTTGCCAAAGCTCCGCAAGTCGTTACTTATGAACCGCTTGGAACACGGTACGAATCCTAATTACAAATATATCGCATCCGACAATCCGGAACAAATATCAGCAGGCAAAAATGAAAATAAACCTCGTTATTTTTGATTTTTACCTGCAATAATATTATATTTGCAAACAAATAAGAGTTGTTTGACAGCATGAGAAATATAGTGTATCAAAGCACTTTACCAATTTCTTATCCGTTGCCTATTCTCATGCGAGTTTCTTTTAATCTATTTGTAGTCAATTAAATACCTTCAGACTACATCAAATATAGCAAAAAACTATCAATAAACTCTTTTCCTGATTAGAAAAGAAATTGCTATTCAGTAAATTATATAACTTGAACCTTATGACCGCATTTGGCGACTGCATAATATGCACATAAAAAACGGCCTCGAATGATTATTCCGAGACCGTTTCTGTCAAATTCAAGTTATATCAGTCCTTTATATGGCAAGCGCGTTTTCAAAGGTGCGTCTTGTGGAATGTCATAAATATTGCTTTTCTATCTCTTCTGTCTTGTATAGAGGAAGAAAGCCGTTTTTGTCGTAATACTTAAGCACCCTTTCCTCGTTGTACGCATCCACTACGATAAAGCGGCATCCCGTTTTATTGTCCTCGTGACGGAACCAGTCTTTTATAAAGGTCATCAGTTGCTGTCCTACATGGCTCGGTGTGCCCTGATATTCCCGGTTTACCCCCAGTCTTCCTATCAGTACAGCCGGGTAGCTACGCCCACGTTTTGGGTTTACGATATTACGTTACAAACGATTTTTGTCATTGGAAGAGATTAATTTGGTCTTGATGCTGTCATTAGCCAAGGTAAACAACGCTACAATACGGTGCGGAAATTCAGTCGTCACCCAACAATAAGTTTTCCCTAAAAGTTCATCCGCATATAAATCGGCATCATGAAGGAAAAAATCATCAAGATCATCCTCGCCGCAAGTGAAAGGGAGACACTTTTCCCGCACTTCCCTATATAGGCAGGCATGACGCAATCATCGTATAAAGAAATCCCGTCCATTGTTAGTTGAATCGGAATGAACGGGATTTCTCCAATACCTTTTGTAGCCGTTTCTTGGCCGCCACGGACAACTGTGGAGTTACCTTTACGGCATTCTTTTCTGCATTACGCACGAAATCTTCTGCCGTAGCACCTTCCAAAACCGGAATATTCTTAATCGTTATAACCATAATCATTAATTTTATGCAAATACTACTTTATTACCATACAACAAAATGGTACGCAGAATTTAACAATAACAGGGTTATATCAATTCACAAACAATTTGCCACTTTTTTATGTGGTTATTCTAACCATATTACATTCCTCTTACTATCCTGTCGTCGCTCCCTCGCCGGTTAGATTTTCCCATGCAAAGGTACAGCGGTCGTCCGGCGTCAAGCACCACTGTGCTAACGGCTCTTGAATTTGCCCGGCAGCCTTCCGCAAATCAAAGATGGCCTTTCAGTTCCCCGACATGCCGTGCCTGTCGGGTTGGGTATTCCGTGAAATTCCCGGCCGTTTGCTTGCCTTTCCGTCCTTTCCCCGCTGTCTGGCTTGCATGTAAAATCTCTCCCGGCAAGGAAAGCCGAAAGGCTTCCGAAGGGAGGGAAAAGAAAAGCAAGTTCAACAAATTAAAATTCAAGGTTATGCACAGCAAGATTTTTCAAATTACTCGAACACGAGTGGACAAGGACGACTACATGAACGAGGACACCCTCATGCAAGGCGATGACAGCTTTTTCGATTATTGTGCCGAGATTGACGACGAAGAACGCCAGTACCATATCGACAACTTGGTAAACAACATTCTGCCCAAAGGCATGTTCGAACTTGTTTCCGACGATACCATACGCTACAATGGCGGTGCGGCACAATGGAGAGAAGAGTTTGTCGCAGACATTCGAAGCAGGGCGGAAGCCATTACCCCCGAAAGCGTACAGGAATGGATTGGCCCGGTCTATCAGCTTGAAAAATTTCTGAAAAACCCGCTCGATACCGCCTACTGGTTCTACATGGACGAAGAGGGATTGCAATCCCACGCCGAGCAATCCTACGAGTTCCTGCGGCAGGTATGCGAATTTGAACCCGGCACGCTACTCTATATCGGCGGTGTTATCGACTATCATTTTTAACCTCAAAATGCAAAACGATGAAAGGTACGGAACATTTCAAACAGACTATCAAGGAATACTTGGACGGCAGGGCGCAGACAGACGAACTTTTTGCTGTCTCCTATGCCAAAGAAAACAAGAACTTGGACGATTGTATCACGTTTATTCTCAATCAAGTAAAGGCAAGCGGCTGTTGCGGAATGACTGACGACGAGGTGTGGTCGCTCGCCATTCATTACTATGATGAAGACAACATCGACGTAGGAAACCCCATTAGCTGCGGTGTCGTGGTCAACCACAAAGTAGAACTGACCGAAGAAGAAAAGGCACAGGCACGAAAGGAGGCGCTGAAAGCCTATCAGGAGGAAGAAATGCGCAAGATACAGCAACGCCACAGCAAGCCGAAGCCGACTGCCAAAGCCGCACAGAGCAACCAAACAGAACTTTCACTTTTCGATTTCTGACCATGAAAGCACGAACGAAATTCCAACATAAGGTAGTAGCCGCCAACAGGCGGTTACTGCCTATCACGGAGAAGCAAACAGAATGGGCGTTCCGTCATACCGTCGGACATTACGCTTTTCGCACGCCCAGCGGACAAACGACCTGCCTCGATTGCGGGTATCGGTGGAACGAGACGAAAACTAAACATTGCCATTGTCCGAACTGCCATGCCAAACTGACGCTCAAAGACACGCTTTGCCGCAAGACGGACGAGAAAAGTTATTTTTCCGTCATCACCACACAGGACGGATTTCAGGTACAGCGGATTTTCAGAATGACCGTTTATTATCACAAGAGCCGGAAAGCTCGGACGGACGTGTGCGAAGTGGCGAGGTATTGGTTGGACGAGAACGGTAAAACTGCTCTGACGGCCTTACAACGGGCAATGGGACGTTACTTGGATTGTTTTCTGTACGGGTCGGGATTGGAACTGCGGAACGACAACTATGTTTATAAATATATTGCGGATTGTTACGTTTATCCGAGATATACATCTATTCCGAAATTACGACGCAATGGTTTGAAAGGTTCGTTCGCCGACATCGCCCCGCAAAAGCTGATGAAAGCTCTGCTGTCTGACAGCCGTGTGGAAACGATACTCAAAAGCGGACGTAAACGCGACCTCAAGTATTTTATAGACCACCCGCAGGATTTGGATTTCTGTTGGCCGTCCTACAAAATCGTGTTACGCCAGAAGTATCGGATAAAAGACATGGGAATATGGACAGATTATCTCCGTATGCTCGACAGGTGCGGCAAAGACTTGCACAACGCCCACTATGTTTGCCCTGCCGATTTGAAAGCCGAACACGACAAGTACCAGAACAAGGTGCGTATTCTCCAAGAGCAGAAAAAACGCATGGAGCAGATGAAACGGGCAAGGGAAAACGAGGCACGTTTCAGGGAGTTGAAAGGCAAGTTCTTCGGTCTGGAGTTCACGGACGGGACGATAGTCGTCCGTGTGCTGGACAGCGTGGAAGCCTACTACGACGAGGGCAATGCGTTGCATCACTGCGTAGGACAGTGCGAGTATTACCTCAAGCCGAATACGCTGGTATTCTCCGCACGGATAGAAAACAAGAGGGTCGAGACCGTAGAGTTGAGCCTCGAAACATTCAAGGTGCTGCAGTCGAGAGGGCTGTGTAACAAAAATACGAAATACCATAAACGGATTATGAACCTTGTGCATAAGAACATCGCACTTGTCCGAAAACGTATGACCGCCTGATACCGGCTGCTGTCGGTCAACCACCTGCCAATCGGGACAGGTGGTTGTTTATATTCCGGCCGTTGCCGCATACTTTTGTAGGCAGCTATCTTCACTTGAATAGCCCAATCAGCCATTTATATGCCATGAGCAGGCAGGACGTTTATAGTTTGCTTCTCCCTTTTATACCGTCGGATTATCATTTCCTCGAAGCCCGTCACCGCCACAGGCTGTTTTTACCGTGCAAAGGTACGGCGGACGAACGGCTGACCAAGTATCGCAGAGCTACCTTGCTGAAATTTGACGAAAACTTTCCGAAATCACAGATCCCGGTATTTCATAAAATTTCATCGGCGGTTCCTTGTTTGCGGTTCTTGCTTCCGCCGTCGGGTATCGCACATAAAAACCGACCCTGCGGCGGGCTGAAAAGCTCGGAACAAAGGGAAATAAAAAAACGAAACGATGACAACAACAGAACAAATTATCGCAGTAGCCACAGGATTGGGCTGGCAAGCATCGACAACGAAGTACGAAAATAGAGTGGTGTTCGATTTTCAGCAATATACGCCCAAAGGGCAGGATTTCAACGTCTCTGTTGAAATGAAAGACGGGGATTTCGACAGGTTTCTGTGTGAATTGGAAAATTTCTACGAAGGCTTCGACCCCGACTATGAAACCTACCTGTGGATAGGCAATGACGGGCACGGCAAAAACGGTGCGCCCTACCACATCAAAGACATCGTAACCGATATGGAAGAAGCCGAGAAAATGATAGAAACCCTGTATGAAACATTAAAAAAAGCAATAGCATGAGAATGAAAACACTTTACACAAAAGATGCGGAAAGGACAGGAATAAGCCGCTTTCCAAATTTCCACAAGACAGGAAGCATCACCGGAATGAAAGAACTGTATTATGGCAAAAACGCCCTTTTGGTACGTTGTGGCAATTACATCTACAATGTATCGAGCGAACCCGAAATTTATTATAACATAGCACATTAAATGATATTCATTATGGAAAGGACAAGTTGTAAGACGGATTTTCAGAGTTGGAAAGGTATAATGGCTCTAAAATTACTCTGCTGCAATATAATTGCAGGCCGTTTTGATTGGAAGAAATATTGTACGCCACAACCTTACTGTGGTCAGGATATTTGCGTCATACCATTACATTGCTCCTACGGACAGATAGGCTATACCGTGTATTTCCCTTATGCTGATATGCCGGAAGTGGAATACGATTGGGAAATGAACAAATTAACTATCGACAAAGAGAACTGGGAAAGCTATTTAACGTGAGTATAATTCAAATATAGCCAGTTGCCCGTCTTTGAAAAACATACATCAATGACGGGCTTCTTTCAAAAAACAGTATGTTGTTATGGTAGAAAGGGAGTTGGAAATAAAGTTGTATTAAAGGAGCGGGGCATGGAATATTCATTCAACCATATATTTTCCCTGAAATTGAGCAATTTCTTTGCAAAAATCATCTGCTATACGATAAATCTCCGTAACTTTGGTCTCTGAAAACATCATGGTAATTGCTTAAATGTCGTTAATTGAATACTATAAATTCAATGCTTTTATTGCTATGTGCCTAATTTATTTACAGAATTAGAATTGAAAGAATATGACACAGACTTTTTATACCAAATGGCAATCTTCTGTCCTTGCAGATGCAGGGAATTATGTATCAAAGGAATACAATAACTTCCAAACGGCGTTGTTGAGTGAAATATCCAAATATGCAAAAGCCGTGGATGCGGCAGTTGTAGCCGAGAGCAAGGGGCATTACCTTACAAGTTGCTTTATTGAGCGTAACGGTAAATTCGTGTACATAAGCCATTCTTCGGATGCGCGGATGGACGGTGGGGTAAAGATAGAACTTGATTCGTTCCTGATACGGACTGCCCGGCACGTAAAGGATTATACTGGTGGTATCAATCAATATTGCGATATGTCACAGCTACAGTCAATGATTGACAAACTGTTGTCTTAATGTAATGTATAAGAATGTGAGGTGGCTTCACTTCAACGCCACCTCACACTCGTTTCCGTTATCGGTGCAGACCGCTGATGTAGCTTTCCTCTTGCACTTCGGCCTGGTATTCTTCCATACCCTCCAGTTTCTCGTTCACGCTTTGCAGGTTGGCTTCCATCGACAGACAATGGTTGTAAGCGAAGCGGTGTCTGTCGGGTATATCCGTACCGGTAAACGGTCCGGCATTGAGCGTGTCGGTTTCCCTGTTATACCAGACGAACAGATGTTTTCCGTTCGGCATCTCGAACATCGGGAGTTTCTGATGTTTCAGGACATCAAACTCTTCCGCCGCCATATCCTTGGCCACCTCTTTCACATCATCGCTGGCGCGGTCGGTTCCGTAACGCCGGATATGGTCTCGCACCTCCTGTTCCGTGTACTTCAGCATGATGTCGTAAGTGCCCCCGACACTTCCGTTGTACACTACGGCAAAGTCTTTATCCTCGATTAGCAGATCATCTCCCCGGTTCTGGAGGGGAGAAGCGAATGTATGCTGCTCGTCCATACCGTTGCCGTCGTAATACTCCTTGGCGAGTGCCAGCAATCCCTTGTAGTCGCCTTTGCCCTTCAATTCGTCCAGTTGCGTCGTGTCATCGGTGGATTGGAGATAAGCCACCGATGCGTAAAAGATACGTTCCTTGGTCGAGTGTTTGTTCTCTTGCTCTTCAGTAACATTTTGTTCCAACTCCTGTGCAATCTTATCCACCTTTTGAGTAACGATTGACGAAGCCCTTTTCACGTCCAGAAGCGTCGTCTTGATAAACTGTGGCGATTCCTTCAATTCATCGAGCCACCCTTTGAGGTATGCGCAACTGTCTTCCTTGATATGCTTGGTCATGCCATAGCGTTGTGCGATCAGTGCACTGCCGAGTTCGGCCACCAGTTCCTCGCGGGCATACTCTTTCGAGCCGAAAGATGTCGGCTGGAGGCGGTCGAGAACACCCTCGGCGCCGGTGGAGTGGACCATTTCATGAAACAGCGTTCCGTAAAAGGCTTCTCCGGACTGGAACTGTTCTTTTTCGGGCACGATTATCTCGTTTCTCGTAATCGAGTAGTATGCTTCGTCCTGATGTCTCGGTTTGATAGGACAAATCCAAAGGTTATCCCGAATCATCGTATCGACGGGCGCGAAACTGAAATGTTCGCCGTTTTCGATCCTTTTCCCATTCTCTACCTCCAACTGCTCCCACAACTCCGGTCGTGCCTCCCGCAAGTTGGTCTGGGCGACATTGAACACCCGGAACACCTGCATTTTGGGATAGACGTTGTATTGCGCCTTCTCCTCGTCGGAGAGCTTCTTGTAATCGTCATACTTGATTTTTTCCTTTGTCTCCTTGTGTATGCAGGTGAATGTGGTCAGCATCACGGGAAAGGATTTCTCGCCTTTCAGCACAGATACCCTTGGCAGTTCTTGTCCGTCCTTACCGGGTTTGTTGAGCCGCTGCACGCAGTCGAACGTACAGAAACGGGGAATCTTGTACCCTTCGTTCTCACAATGCAGGAGCAGCATCAGGGCGTTCATACCGTTGTACTCGCGCCCCGACAGGTTACGCGGCCATTGCAGTACACCCTCGGTAAACCACGGCTTGTGCCAATCTTTCTGGATGCTTTCGATTTTCTCGATCATCATCTCGGCAAAGAGGTCCAGCGCCTTATCCTCGCTGTTCGGTCCCTCTGTATTTCGCTTTCTATAACCGGCCATGACTGCTACTGATTGGAGTTATCCGATTCGGGAACATATTGCATCAATTCTTCCACTCGGCAGGAGATGTCCGGCTTCCCGTTATGTACCGAGACCGTCAGTTCGCCCTTGGCCTCTACCTTGACACCCGGTTGCAACCACTCTTCGCGTTGCCTGTCGAAGCAGAAGAAGCGCACCCACTGGTACTCGAAATTCTCATCGACCTTCTTGATGCTGAATGCCGAGAACATCGTGTAGGGTTTGTCGTTCCTGTCTTTCCGTTCCTCGATATTTTTGCCCACTTTACCGCGAAATGCCATATCTCCTTTGAGAAAATCCGCCGTGTCTGAGGCAACCGGATCGATACGGTCTGCAAAAAGGTTGAAATAGAGTTTGTCACCCCTGCGTTTCAGAAACAGCGTTCCTGTAATCTCCACGTGCGAACCGTTCCGATAACCTGATGCCTCCTCTTGGGAGCCGTCTTTGCTGACACTGATTTCGATAACTTCGTTTTGACCGTCTCGGTCCGGAATCGTGACACGTAGCGGAAAAGACAGAAACGAATTTCCTTCCTTGTTTGTTCTCGCCGAAGCATTGCGGCCTATCGTGCCGCATACCGTAACATTACATTTAATCATTTTGCTTTTGTCTTTTAATGATACACATATACCATCTGACAAACAGGGTCCTATGAATTGAAGTTGAACAGACTGGTGGCGGCCCTAATCAGGAGCACGTATCCTTATGTAGATGAATCCTGCTGCAATCAGCAACTGCACCCCCATGACGACGAGCGTTGTCACCCAGCCCAGCAGCAGGTAACAGAGCAGAATGTGCAGGACGCAGACGGATAGTCCGAATAGATACCCGCATAACCGTATCATCACGCGTTTTATCATGGCTTTCGGATTTTATCGTTTCAGGATTTCCGTCTGTCCCCGTTGCTCGGCCATTCCCTGCTCGAAATTCAGCGAGGCTGCCTCCGAGAGGATGACCGTGTTCAACAGTCCAGTCACACGCAGTCGTTTGGCTTCTTCCGAAAGAGAACCGTCGTTAAGCGTCACCGACAGGCGGCTTAACTCGGCAGAGGTCAGTTCCCGCGATACCTGGACGCTTCCGTTGTCCGCTTGCAGGACAGCCCGCCCGTTTTCCCCGATCACGAGGTCGCAACTTTTCATGCCGGGCAACAGCGATGTCAGGTCGATTTCCCGGCGGTCCATCGCCTCGGAAATGGCCGCCTTTTGTTCTTCCTCGTTTTTGCTGTCGATTTGCGTCGCCAGCAACATCAGGGAGGTAAAAGCGGTCATGGCCATCTCCACGATAGGGTCGCTACACCCTGACAGTCCCACGCCGCTGTCCTCCGAGGAGAGCAGTTTTTTCATCCATGCATCGGGTGAAAGGTTTTCCTTGGCATTCTCCGGACTTTTATATTTGGCGAACAGGTCGTTGCCGTTATGCAACACTTGTTGTTTGATGTTGCCCTTTTGTGCGATTTCAGCCAGATACGCTGCCGGATCGACGTCCCGTTGCGTACCGTCCGCATGAATTTGCCGGACACTGAAATGCAGGTGTTCCCCGCTCTTGCCCGATTTACCGAGCCGATTTCCGGCCTGTACTGTATCATCGGTTCTCACGAATACCTCGCCGAGGTTTTTGTAGGTACACTGTATTTTGCAGCCGTCCGCACGGGGGTATTCCACCGTGAGCGATTTGTTTCCGACAGCGACGACCTTGCCGCCTTGTTCCGTCGCCAGCACTGCATCGCCGTTGTTACATCGGATGTCCATGCCTGTGTGCATTCGTTTTGTCCCGTCCTTGGTGTCTTGCCGCATACCGAACGGTGAGGTGACGAAAAGAAACTCTTTCCGTTCCACCGGAAACGAATAGTCCACTGCATTTCCGGCTTCCCGGAGCGGGTTCTCTTCCACACCGAACCGCTTTCCCTGCGCTTCCATCTCCTGCATGACCTGACGGTCGTACTTTTGCAGCCCGTTCTGCTCGATGATACGTTGCAGACTGTCGGCATAATGCCCGCCCGTGGCATAGCCCGCCTTTTCGAGCCCCAGCGTCCAGCCTTTGTAGTCGTCGGGAGAGAGCGAGAAACAACGGGCATAGCGGTTGTTCTCTTTCAGGAAGCGTGAGTGATGCTCATACGAATCGCCCACACTGTCGTAACTGCAGAACTTCTCGTTCGGCTTGTCATCGGAATACAGGCTGTACCGGCCACCCTCGGCAATCCATTCGGGCGTGGCCTTGATACCGAAGTGGTTGTTCTCATTCTGCGCCAAACGGCTCTGTCCGTTGGAACTTTCCAGTATGCCCTGTGCCAGCGTCACGGAGGCCGGAATGCCGTACCGCCGCATCTGTTCCATCGCATAGTCTGCATATTGTTCCGTATATTCTTGATTCTTGTTTGCCATATTTCTACCTCCTCATGGTTGGACGTTGTTCGTTCTCTTCGTCGGTTGTTTCTGCAGGCCCGTTTTGCTGTGCCTTGGACATACCGTCACAATCCATCACGTATGCCCGTAGCGCATGAATTTGCTGCCTTGTTTCCTCATTGTCATGCTCGAATACCAATATGATTTTGTTTGCATCATACGGAACGCGTTCTTTGCTCGGAGGCAGGTTCAGTTCGTTCGCAATGGTCTCCGCATCATACATGGAAGCATAATAGTTGTTCCCATGTTTGAAAAGGACGACCGCTTCCGGTTGTTCTTCTTTGATTTGCTCATACTTGCCATACAGTTGTTCCGGCATATCTTTTATGGACAACTCTTTTAGGGATGAACCGGCTTTCTGGGCTTCCCCGGCGGTTTGTTTAGGATTCTTGTCTTTATCCTGCTGCTGGGTATCCTCTTCTCCTTGTTTCTTTCCGGCACTCTCTTCCTGCGTCTGTCCTTTGCGCAGTACGTCGGCGAAAAGCGTGGCCGCCAGATGGCATTTGTATTTGGCACGGTCCTCCGCCACCCACATGCGTTGCCATTGTTGCCGGGTGACGCTTCGGGGTTGTAATTTCTTTCCGTCAATGGTCGCCACGCACAGAGTCCCTTCTTGTTTGGTCTTGAACACGGACACCCGCTGAATCCGGTTCAGGTCAATGTCCTGCGCCCCGCTGCTGAACAGGTCCACTTTCAGGTCGGGTTGTGTTTCCGCCAGCGCATAATACTTGTGCGCCAGCTCCATGCGTACATTTTCGATATTGTCCATCGACTGTTTGAGGGTGGAGAAGAAGCGGTTCAGGTCGTCCTTGTCGGGATAGATACTGTACCCGCTCTGATGTTCGGGCTTCAGATACAGTGCCCAGCGGTTCTTGTCGTCCTGAATCATCTGTACTTGGTCGAAGCCGATTTCGTCCGCCCGTTTGACCGCAGGCGTTACGTCCAATGTGGAGAGCATCTCCAGCGCCCAGTTCTTCAGCCGGGCCAGTGACACCTGTTTTTGGGCGAAATAAGTATCATC
The DNA here is from genome assembly GCF_033042785.2 of Bacteroides hominis. Taxonomy (NCBI): domain Bacteria; kingdom Pseudomonadati; phylum Bacteroidota; class Bacteroidia; order Bacteroidales; family Bacteroidaceae; genus Bacteroides; species Bacteroides hominis. The sequence goes on from NZ_CP178829.1 coordinate 496,587, forward strand.
GGGCCTATACCCCCATGCGCCGTCAGGATTGAAGAAACGCACGTTTTCGATCCCTTCCCTTCGCAAAGCCCTGCCGATACGGGCCTTGTTCATGCCCGGCACTTCATTGTCCACTTCCGGCGACGCACCGGCAGGGAGTATCACATCCGCCGATTTCGAGGACGGGTCGATGACAATGACAATGGTCTTGTCCTCCTTGTTCGGGTGTTTCCGGATCTCGTCAGCTACATAGAAATGCTTGGGTAACTGCTCCTGCATGTCCGAGGTCTGCCGGCGGTTGCGCATCGTGGCATATTCGATTTTCTCGCCCCGTTCTGCCTTATGGATTACTTCGAGGGCGTTGTTCACGTCGCTTTCGAGGGCGTCCACCAGGTTGGGGTTCTCCTTGAGTTCCCGGTTCCAGTAGTCCACCAGTTCAAGGCTTTTGTCGGACAGACGGGCGGGCAGTCCCAATTCCAGCATTTTGATTCCCGAAGCCACCTCCACGATTAGCCGTTCCTGTTTGAGGGCATCTTCCGAGGGACCCATACCGTTTTTCATCACCATGCCTTCACGGGCCAGCCGTTGCTGGTGTCCCGTGGCACTTACGATTTGCCGCAGTGCCTCCTGTACATAATCGTTGTAGTGTCCGAAATCCCGTTGGCGCGGCATATAGACCGCATCGCGGTCTGTCTCGTAATGGGGCATTCCGCTTCCGTCCGAACGCACGGGCACGAGATTGTCCCGCATTTTCAGCAGGAAGTCGTTGAAACGGATATGCAATCGCCGTTCGTCGGCCTCGGAATATCCCCGTTCCACGGCACTGCCGTCTTTCAGCAATACCATATCGTATTCCTCCTTATCCACGTAAGGCAGTGTCGTTTGGTCGATATTGAAAAGTGTGCGGATCTCCCGGTTATGTATGCCCTTGTACTGTTTCTGCACCTCCTCGTCCAGTTTCAGATAGGCGTCTCGGCTGATGATGTCCTCCGGATTGTTGCGATGGACGTACTTATTCCAGTTATAGAACAGGAACGGGACTCCCTGCTCGTGCTCACGGACAGATGTGCCGCGAGCCTTGGCATCGCTGTAAAGGGTAAACAGGTTGGTCTTGCACCCGTTCCGGTCCGAATGCAATGCCATAAACAACCCGTTGAACGGGCTGACGGCGACACCGCGCGGGTAGAATTTTGGAAAACCTTTGCCAGCGGCGTTGAGCCAGTGGCCTCCAGCGTTCGATGCTTCGTTCAAAGCCGTGGAGAGCAACTCTATCTGTCGCTCCTCGGCATTCTTTTCTATCTGCGATTTCTCTTTCATATTCCAAAATTTTTGTCGGTTACGAAATGATATTACTGAATGCCCCGTGTCCGCACGATGGTCTCCTGTTGTCCGTTGTCATAGTTCTGCGAAGCCATCTGGCGAAGTCGGTCGCTTTGGACGAGCACGGCATTGGCCAGCGTGTTCAGCGGCAAGGCACCGGCACGGTAGGCGTCCGCCACCGTGGAATTAAGCTGCACCGTGCAGGGCACGTGGTCTATCGTGGCAATAAGGGTATTGCCTTGCAGTACCGGATTCACAATACGTGGATTGAGCGGCTCATCGGGATAGCGTCTGTACTGCACCTTTTTGTCGGTCGTGGCCACATTTCCGTTTCTCTCCGTCCTTTCTTTTCCCAGTGCCTCGTGCCCCGCCTTGTTCAGCAGGTTCGCACCACCCAAGCCGATAAGCAACATCTTTAGCATCGGATTCTTGACGAATATGCCCGCCACGATACTCGCTATCGGCAGCAGGTTTTCTTTCAGTCCCAGTGATTGCGTCTTGCCTGTGAATATACCCAATAGCATGTCTGGCAGCATGGCCAACACACTGCCCGGATTACTCATGACTTCGCTGAAACCTTCCAGTCCGAGGAAACGGGTCAGTCCATCCCAACCGTTCTCGTTGGTCTGTATGGTCTGCGGTTCTTGCCTGGACGGCTCTTCCCGTATCGTTTTCTCGGTGGAGACTGTGGAAACCTGCACTTCTTTCGCCTCTTTTTCCCTCTGTTCGGATTCCTGACCGGCTTGTTCCGTTTCGGTATTCCCTCTTTCCAAGTCTTGCAGATAGGCTTCCTCCTGTCCGGGAGCGACCACCATCGGCACATCTTTATACCGTTCCGCCCGCTTCCGTTCTTCCCCGGCAGTTTCTTCCCGCCACGGCATATTTATACTGTCTGTTTTCCACCAATCCATAAAATCGAATGTTATAATCGGTATCTTTTTCTGTAACTCTCCGTTGGCTTCGGCCAAGAGTGTGTTCTCTTTGGGTGGAATCGCCGCTGCTTCCTTACGGAATCCCTCGAACACATTGCTTTCGCTGCCGAACACACCCTTGCTGATACACTCCTCTGCAGAGAGCGTCTGTGTCTCTTCTGCCCCGAAGTGATCGGCAACGGCCGAGATGGCTGTATCCGCTCCGATGAACCGTGCGAAGCTCGCCCACGAACCTGCACCGCCCAGCATGACGGTATCGGCTGAAGCCCCCAACACCCAACCTGCTCCTTTTTCCAACTTGCTCGGACGATAGGCGGCCTCTCCGCGTTTCTCTATCTCTTCGGCCAGCGGCGAGCGGCTCAACGCCTGAGGCAACCCCAACAGGCTTGATTCAGCCGCTTTGCGGATGATGTAGTCCGCCGAGGACTTGGGCATACGTTCCTTCACCAGATGGTCTATCATCAGTTGCTCCACGCGGTAGTCCACGAAAGCGTAGGCGAGGTCACAGCCCAATTCCTGCGACAGTTCGTCGTAACGCTCGCGTCCGACTTCCTGCACGACGGTATCGCGCCACTCTCCGGCCATGTAGGCGAGATCGTGCTGTATTTCTTCCGACGAGAGAATCCGTTTATTGCACATCTCGATGTAGTCCTCTGTCGTTTTGGAGTTCCATTCTCCCGTTACCTTGAGTGTTTGGTACGGGTCGGAGAGCGGTTGGCCCGCCGACGCCATCATGCCGAGTATGCCGCTTATGGAAGTCGAATACTCCTTCATTTCCTCGCCCTGCTTCTCGGTCAGGTAGGTTTGCGTCTGCGTCATGACGGGGACGAGATGATGGCGGAAATAACTGCCCATGAGGGTCTCTATTTCCGCAAACCTCCTGCTATGTTTGATTTCGTCCATATAATCAATATCTTTCTATATCATGTTTATCTGTTTCAGCAGTTGTTCCTTCGTTTGTTCGATGGCGTTGTGGTACACTTCCATTTGCTTGGGGAAAAACTCTTCGAGCCATGCATCTTTTTCGATACGGTCTTGAATGAAGCGTACCGCCTGTTCCCGTTCGATTTCCACCGAGGCTTCCCCTTCTTCCCTGTTGTTGAACCATGCTTTCGTCCACCAGCGGACTCCGGCGCGGTCGGGATAGACGGAGACAATCCTCGATATGTCGAAACTCTGGATGTCGATGTCCAACTCCGCCAGCGGGTCGATGAGTCCGCAGCCCGCTACAGCTTCGTCATGAAGTTTTTTTTTACCTCGCCGCCCATTGTGGAGAGGTACACCTCATGCCGCGCAAGGTAGTTCAGGAAATCCGCTATCAGCAGGTTCTGAACTTTGCAGGCAAGCGGCATGGCTTTGCGCCCCAGTCCGAGGGGATTGGCTATGCTCGGCATCTGCTCGTAGAAATACTCTTTCATCGCTCCCATCGTGAAGATGTGGCGGAGCGACTGTTCCGTATGTGCGGGCACCGTGTACGCTCCCCGCTGCAAATCCTCCATGTAAAGCGGCAGAAAGCGGAGCATCAGCTCTTCTATTTCCCTTTGGTCCTTCTCGTAGTCGTTTTTTACTCCCGTTTCCGCATCGTAAAAACCTGCAGGGCCGTTGCCGTCGGTTTCCTGCAAAGCCTTGATGTTGCCGTACAACATGGTCAGGAACTCTATCGGGTTCAGCTCCTCGCCCTTGAATTTGACTTCTATATGCAGCCGTTCACCGCTCAAAGCCACCGTTTGTCCGGCTTTCACCCGTTGTCCGAATTGTGCGAACACATTCGACAGAAGACCGTATGTCACCTCGTACCCGCCGTAACGGACTGTCTGGCAAATGCCGTGTACCGGGTCGTTTCCCACGCCCGACACGATGCCACTGGCCACAGCCGACAGTATGTAGTACCGCGCTTTGAAGTCTATCCCGTGATGAAAGAACTTTTCTCCCGTTGTCGGGTGTACCTGCTCGCCGTAACCGAGCGACAGTTCCACGTCTTTTCCCCGCGGCTCTTCGAACGGCATACAGTAACCGCTGTCCGAGTGCAGGATCATTTCTTCCGTATATTTCATTGTGATATATATTTTTTATGTGTTCCTACCTTCTCATTCCTCCGCTTTGCGCTTGTTCCTCCGGAGAGAGTGTCGGCGTCTGTGTCCTCGATACCGTTTCCGAGGGAACCGTGCGGACAACGCCCGCATTGTTGCCGATAAGCATCATGCCCAGGAACAGACCGGCGATTTTACCCAGCCAGCCGGAACGTCCGAACACGAGGTACGCCGCCGCAATCAGTCCTGCAATGTTCAACCCCGACACATTGCCTCCTCCGAGGTTTCGCAAAAAGCCGCTGAGCATGTTGAACAACCCACCGCCGGAGGCTTCCCGCAGGAAGTTCGACACCCCGTTCAGTTTCGAGTCCGCGCCTCCCACAGCCTCGCCTATGGCAGAGACCGTCTCTCCGGCTTTGTCTTTCAGTTCCTTCATGTCTTCGGTCGTACCTGCAAGGGCATCCGTGGCGGATTTGCCGACTACGGCCTCACTGACGATCCGTGCGACACTTTTGTCGGTGGTCAGTTTTTCCCAGCCCACATAGCCGACGGCAGCTCCGGTAGTGGCCATTTTGACCGCCTGCCCGGCTCCCCGAAGGGTCTGCGAGGGATGCAGTACCGCATGACCGGCACTTTTTCCCGTCGCATTGGCGGCCTTGCCCATGCCTTTCATGGCCTTTCCGCCGTATTTCAATATCGTATCCCAAGCTCCCATATTTTTATTCTTTTTTAGGGTCTAACATTTCTTCCATTTTGCCGCCATCGTCTTTGGGCGGCTTTCACGATGTCGTACTTGTCCGCAACAGGGCGTGCACCCTCGTCGATTTCCCGCCAGATGTCGCCCATCGTGGTATATTTCACGGCTTTAGTCAGCCGTTGCAGCGTCCGGTTCATCGACCGGAGTTTCGGACGTATGCCGAACACGATCTCCATACGTTCCCTTTCCGTCATCTTGTTGTCCGACAGGCAGGCCGTGCGGATGTCGTTCACAATCTCCACGCTGTTCAATATCATCTCCCGGTAAATCTGGTTGCGCCGCGTGGAGAGGGCGACAGCCAATGCACCCGTCGAATGTCTGCTCAATTGTTTGGTGAAGTCGCCCATGTTGTCCGTAAGCTGCGATATTTCATGGTAGAAACCGTAAATCTGCGCCGCATAGCAGACAATCGAACGGAACGAGTTCAGGTAATTGTTGAACTCCCGTTGCAAGTCCGTCGTACCTTCCACTTCTTCTTTTGTCCACACATGCCCTGTGGTTTGCATCAGCATGACCTTCTCTTGGTTTTTCAGTTCCTTCTCGGCCTTGTTGGTATAAACCAGAATCATTCCCGCAAGGGTCGCATCGTTCTGCGCCTGTACCTTCGAGATACCGGCGCACAGCAACAGAATCCATATCGAGATTATCCGCTTCATCGTTCTTCGTTTTTTATTGTCCTTTTTTCAACGGGCGGTGGCTGCCGCCCTGCGCCAGCGGGACATGGCCAGACGGGCCACTTCGCCGTTGCTGCGGTCTATCATACCCGCCGTTATGTTGTTCCACACGTCGTTCAGGGTATAATAGCGCAGGCTCAAATAGAGCAGATGCAGTTTCCGGCTGAATGCCGCGAGCTGGTCGTTCAAAGCCCACAGGGTTTTGCTCCGTTCCGCCCCCGTGAGCATGTTTTCCGTGCCGCCTTTGGCCACGGCATCGTTCAGCAGCGTGAACACGGAGACCAGTTCCGTCGCTGTCTCGATATAGAGGTTGTTCATGTTCATGCTGGCGACGATACCCTGCGGGTTGTTCCGTATCGCTTTGCCCAATTTTTCCAGTGTGAGGAAAATCCGTACACCGTCATTATAGAGGTGCGTGCAGGCTTTCAGCGACGAGGCATAGCCGCTCGCCGTCTTGAGGTAGCTGTTGTACTGTTTCTCCCACTCGTGTATGCGATTGAACTCTGCTGCGATACTGTTTTGCATCAAGGCGGTCTGCGTCTGTCCTTTGATTTGTTTGTCTATCTGGCCGTTAATCAATTCATTGCCCTCGGCCAACGCCGCCCATTCCAGCGGGTTTGAGGCGGCAATCTGCGCCTTGGCCAGTTGCGGAAGCAGACCGGCAAGTATCAAGACCGCCCATATACTAATGATTCGTAATCTCATAGATTCCCTTTTTTCGTTTATTGATTTCCACACGTTCACGGATAATCGCCACGATGTCGTTTCCGCATCGGACGCCGATAAGGTCGAGCCTTGGCGTGTTCCGGTCCATCGAGAGAATGCGAACCGTCTTTAACCCGCAAATCTGTTGCAGGAGGCTCTGGTGTTCTTGAAAGTCCACGATACGGTACAGTTCCATGTAGTCCACCCTGCGTATGAAAATGCCGTGTTCGCTGACAAGCTGTTCTTCGCCGACCCTGTAACGTATCCGACGCAGGTAGATGAAGCGATACAGCAACACGAGGAGCAGAAATAAGGAAACGATTCTCGCCATACTGCTCAACGGCAGACCTTCCATGCCGCCGTACACCAGCCCCGCCATGCACACGAACATCAGCGGCAGTTCGTCGATGACGAATTGCCCGGTATGCGGCCGCAGAAGGATATTCCGCTCGTCTTGTATGGAATGCTGCATAGTCATCGGCGAAAATGTGTTTGTCGTTCTTGTTCAGGTTCTTCCTCTCTGACCGACTCTTCACGGACCGATTCTTGCTGTTGCTCTGCCAGCAATTGTTCATTCCAGCCTGTATAGCGACAGTCCGGCATTTCACGGGAAATGGCGACATCATGCTCCTTGTCGATACCGAGAAAATCCTGTAATTTCTCACGGAACTCACGGTAACACTTCCTCATGGTATCTATTTGGTCCTGCACATCTTCCGGGGCACACAACCTGCTCGAACTCATTGATATGGCTTCTTCCCGTTCGGCATCGAATCGTATGCAGCTCTCTTGCAAGCCGCCTTTGGGCAACAGATAAAATTCTCCTTCGTCCAGATCATTGCCGTCCGGTATGGAATCGAGATATGGTTTCCGCTCCGGTGTCTCCTCGATGGTGGAGCGTATCGTGCGGCAGATTTCCTTTTGCAGGGTTTGGGCAAACTTCCACCCCTCCCGACCGGTGTCGAAACAGATATGCTGCCGGGCCGGGATCGTAAGCTCAAGCACGCCTCGCATCTGTTTCTCGGTAGGTTCGCCGCCCGTTGAGACGAAGACCGCCTTTCGTAGCTCTTGGTTTTTCGCCTGATGAAGCTGGTAGTAGGCCATTGCCTCGCTGGCACTCTCGAACCAGTAGATATGCTTGGCTTCCGAAAGAGCTGTCCGGGCAGGACTGGCAATCCATACACCTTCCCCCGAATGGTTGCCCTCGGTCATGTCGTCGTAGCTGGAGTTACCGTCCGTGTAGGCGTGTCCTCGCTTCTCGAATCCTACGATCTTATCCGCATCTTCGGGTAACGTCATCGGAAAGGCGAGGCAAGTGCGCCTCTGACCGTCCTCGCTGTGTCGGGTCGCCAGACAGAAGTCCCGGTGAAAGGTTTGCTGCGTACAGAGGTCGATACCCCTTTTCTCGAAATAGGGTGCAAACTTCTCCTGCGTACCCCTGTCCTGCGGATCGAACTTCTGAATGTTGTAGTCCGCAATGTCGAACGGTCGGGTGTCCCGCTGGGGTTGTCCTGTGCGGGTTTCCTGTTCGGGAATAGGGTAATGCAGAAGGCGGTAGCATACGAGTTCCACCAGCCGATCCGGATTTATGCCCTCATGGTATTCTGCAAAAAGATGCGGGTGTTCCTTGATGAACGAAACGACGTTGTATTCCTTCTGCCGGGGTGGCTGGCAACAGCACTTCCCATGCTGTGTGATGACGAACTTGTCGCCCCGGATACGCTTTCCCTCACTGTCCGTGCGGATAAACGAAGAGAGACGCAAACCGAAGCGTCGGTTCTGGCGATAACCGGCATCGAGCAGTACATCCCGGATGTCGAGCCTTTGCAAAAAATCGTCATGTGTCAGTTCTTTGTCATTCATTGTCTTCTCTTTTGTTGTTTCATGTGGGGTGTGCCGCATTGTCATCGGTGGAAACGTGCTTGCCGTTCCTGTTCGGGTTCTTCTCTTCTGGCCGGCTCTTCGTGAACTGATTCTTGCAGCTTGGCTTTTGCCAAGAGCTGTTCGTTCCAGTCCTTATAGCCTTTGTCAGCGGGCTCGTACACGATAAGGTCGGTGCTGTCCTCGCCGGGAGCGGGAAGATTACGGATCGCATCCTCTATGGCCATGATATTTTGTCTCATGCCCTCCAGCGTTTCCTCACTGGCCGAACCCTCGGCAAGAGCCATCTCGTACTCATCTTGGCACACCATGCTCATCTCCTGCAAATATCCGTCGCCGATTGTCCGATAGTCAAGCGTACCATCTTCCCGATAGATTTCTTTGGGACGTAAAAGCGTGCCGACTATCCTGTGAAAGTCGAAGGGTTCGAGTTTTACTTCGTAGTTTTGGTTCTCCTCGCCACTGATACGGACCAGCAGTTTGTCGTCTTTCGTCACGTTACTGGTGAATGTCTTGCCCGCATGGGTGAGCGCGAAGTTGATGGCGAAGATCTGCCCGGCACGGTCCCCGTCGAAGCAGAGATGGTGGTAAGCGTGTGGAGTGGCCTCTATCATGGCTTTGAACTGTTGCTGGCTCGGTGCTCCGCCAGTAGAGACGAACACTCCCTTTCTAAGTTCCTTGTCCCATTTCTGGTTAAGCTGGTAATAAGCCATTGCGTCGTAGGCACTCTCGAACCAATAGATACGCTTGGCTTCCGCAAGTGGGGTCTTGGCAGGGCTGGCAATCCACAGCCCCTCGCTCGAATTGCTGCCCTCGGCCTTGCCTTTGTAGCTGCCGCTTCCGTCCATTCTTGCACGTCCCCGTTCTTCGAAGCCCACGACCGTACCGTCGCCTTTGGGCAAGGTCAGCGGAAAAGCGAGATTGGTGTATGCCGCACCGTCCTCACGATGTTTCGTCGCCAGACAGAAGTGGCGGTGGAAGGCATATTGCGTGTAGAGGTCGATACCCCGGCTCTTGAAATAAGGATAGAACTTCTTCTGTGTCTCCCGGTCCTGCGGGTTGAACTTGTGCAGGTCGTAGTTTGCGATGTCGAACGGGCGGATGTCCCGCTTGGGCTGTATAATCCGCGTTGTCCGGTCCTCGATAGGATGGTTCAGCAGCCGGTTGCACACGAGGTTCACCAGTCGGTCGGGGGACATGCCCACACGGTATTCCGTGAAGAACTGCGGGTGCTCCTTGATGAACGAGATGATGTTATAGACTTTCTGCTGCTGGGCTTGGAAGCAGCATTTTCCCTGTTGCGTCACGATGAACTTGTCGCCGCGGATACGCCGTCCCTCGCTGTCTATACGAACATACGAGGGATAGCGCAGGCCGTCGCGCCGGTTCAGGTGGTAGCCCGCGTCAATCAGCACGTCCTGAATGTTCAGCCTTTGCAGGAAGTCGTCGTAGGTAAGGTCTCCTTCTCTCATAGTTGTCTTTATCTCCCTCTTCTCATATCGTTAATATCCTGATTCATCTGTGCCTCGAAATTGCGTATGGCCACGTCTCTCGGCGTATCGACACCGGGTTTGAAATACGGGTGTGGCGGGCCACCGAAACGCTCGCCGTAGAACTCCGGACCGTGATGATGATGCCGCAAGCCGTGGACGACGCCCGCCGTGATGACCGTTCCCGCTGTGAGGGCGGCGAAAATTTTCACGCCGAGACTGCGCTGCGCTTCCGGCCGCATCTTCATGTCCACCTCGCTGAATATCTTCGAAAAGATTTTCATGCGATGGTAGTCATCGACCGCAAGGAATTTATCGTAATCCTTCTGGCTGATCTCGTGAGTGATGACTTGCCCGTCGATGACGGCCGTCATCTTGTACTTGCCCTCTATGGGGGATGGATGTACGGCTATTTCGCCGACCTCGACCTCCCTGCCGTGCCGTTCTTCCCGATACCAGCCCTTGCGCTCGTCGAGCACGGAAATATCCCGTCCATCGACGGAAGCGGTTGCGCCATACGGCATCTCCTGCCGGAGCTGGTTTTCCAGAGGGGAGAGGATTTCCTGCTCCTGTTGCTGGCGTTGCGTCAGTTCCTCCTGCACTTCGGGGTGCAAGCCGAGGGCGATACGCCGCTCGCTGTCGAGATCCGCCATTGTTACCTTGTCGGCGAAATCCGCCCTGATTACCCCGTTCAGGACTTCCAGTCGTTTCTCGACAGGTTGTTCCTCGATGGAGTTGGAGGTCAGGACGGCCGTTTCTTCTTTCGTCAGGTCATAGACCATATCGGCGGCCACCTTTTCGGACTGTACGGTCAGGGTCCGTGCCTCCTTATCGACGATAAGACCGTGGGAGGCAAGACACTCCTGCCATTTCTCGTTGGAAAAATAGACCGGAGAAGCAATCAACTCCTTGTAGGTACGGGCCGGTTCTGTACTGCGCGGACGGCTGACTATCGGCGTGATGACCGTTTGCAAGTCCTGCAGGACATCGGTCTGTCGTGCGGACTGTATAGGCTGCCCGTCCTTGTACTTGTAATAAAATCCGTAGCCGCCCGATTGCAATTCGCCCGGCTTCATGCGCCCGTCCCACCGTTCAGGGACAATGGGTGGTCCCGGATAGAACAGCTGTCCGCCGACCCGCCGCAGATGGAAACCCCACTGGTGGCGTGGCGTCCAACCGAGGAACGGAGGCGGCATACCCAGCCGTCCCACACGTCCGTATTCGCCCATACCGATACGGTAGCCGTGCAATCCCATAGCGACACGGCCGTTGGCGTTACGGGTATGGACGAAGTTCTTGGGCATATAAAAGTCTTTCCCTACAATGCTCGTGAACACGTTGTAGGCTTTCTTGTTGGCCGAGTTTGTCCCCCAGTCCGTCAGGGCCAACATCTGACGCTCGGTAAGGTCGTAGGTCAGCAGCGGCGAGTCGTGGCCCTGTACCACGAGCCGGTAGCCCGTGCCGTCACTGACCACGTGGGCCTGCATACCGTTACGCCTCAATATGTCCTGCATTTCGGGTTGCAGGTCCATCATTCGGGGGTTGGTATTCTTTCGTATCGCCATAATCCGTTGTTAAAAAGGTTTCCGTTATGCGTCTCCGCTCTCCATCGCCGCTTCCAGTTGTTCGTCCTTGTAGTGGACGAACTCGGCGGCCGATTCATTGCCCACCATGAGACCGTGCTCCTTGCAATAGCGGGTATATTCCTCCTGCCATTCGGGTGAGAAATGATTCACATAGTCAAGCCAGCCGTACTGGCCGCGCTCCATCTTCTCGATAAGTACCTCTTCGGGATAATATTGGTGTTCTGCCATATTTGATGAATGTTAAGATGTTATTTGTGAAGTCCCGCCGCACGGTTACGCTCGGCGCTTTTCTTCTGTTCGTTCCACAGTTCCTCGGTATATTCCTCTTCGGGAACGTAGTCGAGATTGCCGTCGTCGTCCATCACCCAGCAGCCGTACACGCCGAAAGTGTATTTGTCCCACTCGCGTTTGGGTTGTTCTTTCCATTTTTGGCTGTCGCCCGAACAGAAGCGGATGCCGGTCTTGTCGTGCAGGTCGATACCCACTGTGACGGGTTCGTCGTCTACGACCAGCGTCAGCGGTTCGCCGTTCTGCATTCCGTTTACCTCTACCGGACCGAGATGCATTATTTCGGCCAGCACTTGCAGGTTGCGCCCGATAATCGGCGTGGGAACATACATCACTTGCTTCGTTCCCTCGTCTATCTGCACGAATGCCTTGCTGTGCCGCCCGTCCGCCGTCTCCACGTCCGCAATGATGGCTTTGCCGTCAAGAAGCTGTTTCTGTTGCGCCTCGTCATAGCGTTCCAGCGGCGAGGATTCCAGAACGGGATAGAACACCACGTCCGGTCGGCCGTCGTCCCTGCGGACAAGGGCGAAGCGGCTGCGGCTCTCTATCAGTTCTCCTTTCTCGTCACGGACACGCACCGGAAGCACGGGAGAGTGTCGACCGTCGCAAATCTCATCAAGGACACGCATCGGCAAGTCCTCGATCATCTCCTGTGTAAGCCCGAATCGGGCCAGTGTCGGATAGGGCAATTCAATTAGTTCAAATCGTACTGTATTCATAATTGATTTTGTATTTTGAATTATACTTTGCAAAGATAGATTCTTTTCATTTCGCTGTATATAATAGAATAATATTAGTGTATTAAGAGTGTTTATTTTTATGTTCAAAGTATGATTTTACACATAAATTCATACTCTGAATGCTTTTTTTGTTGTACTTTGGTCGAAAAAGGTCGTGGAAACGGGACATCTTGGGCAGAGCTGGTTATATTTGCCGCATGAGAAAGAAACTACTGTTTTTGATGGCGGGTGCTGCAAGTGTCGCAGGCCCCGTTCAAGCACAATTCAATACGGTTTCGACCGTGCCGTTCCGATACAGGGTTGAAGTCGTTTCTGCCGGTAGGGATAATGCGGTAACCTTGCCCGGATACACGCTTTCCGTCCAAGACACCTTACCACCGTCAGGAGACGCTGCCCCGGCATTGTCTGCCGACACCTGCAAGCACGTATGGATAGAACGCTATCTTAGCGTAAGCTATCCGCTGCGCCGGATGAAAATCAACTCGCTTTATGGGTATCGGAAAGACCCTTTTACCGGAAAAAGAAAGTTTCACAACGGAATCGACCTCCATGCGCGGGGCGACGAGGTAATGGCCATGATGGCGGGAGTGGTAGTGAAAGTCGGGCAGGACAAATCCTCCGGCAAGTATGTAACCCTCCGGCATGGAAACTACACGGTCAGCTATTGCCACCTGTCGCGTATCCTTACCCGGAAAGGGGCTGCTATCGGGCCGAGGGATGTCGTCGGCATTACCGGTTCTACAGGACGCAGCACCGGTGAACACCTGCATATTTCCTGCAAGCTCGACGGCAAAAGTGTCGATCCGTTAATGGTACTGGATTACATCAAGTCCATACGCGAAGAGTGCGTGGCGGCACTGGCCGAATCCAGAGAAACTTCCTCATTAAGTCTTGCAGATGAAAAATACAGATAATTCTCGTTTATTTTTGTTAATTATTTTATGGAAATGGTAAGAAAGGGGGGCTATGCTTACCCTATGGAAAGTAAAATTAAAGCATAAAAGGGTCCGTTGTTGTTCTATCGTTGGTACTGACGGCTTTGGTATGCAGTTCCGGTGCGCAGCATGTTCCGGCGGCCGGTGTGGCGGCTGCGCAGGAATGTTGTGTCCGAAATACGGACAACGCCTCTTTTCTGCAATTTCATGACAGAAACTCTATCCGGCAAAAAAAGGACAGCGACATAACAGGCATAGTCGGAGAAATCCCCGATGTGGCTTGCCGTGCCGGCGCATAGGTAAATGGGGTGCATCTTCGGTACATATCCGTGGAAACGGCCCATCTTCTCCGAACTTTACAGCGGTATCTCATTTGCCGCATGAACAACCTGACCTATTGTTGTACCCTCGTGCATGACTCTTCCCGTAGCCCGAACTGGGACAATGCCTGCGAGCATTATATTTTCGGGATGAGACGGATTCTGATTTAGCAGTTTGTTTTTCATGGTTTATACTGATGTCTACACTTGGCTGAAAAGCGAGGTGTAGCTGTTCGTGGTGAATATATTGAATAATCAAAAAAATAAAATTTTCGCACGGTATGAATCAAAATATTTTCGCTTCCGAAACGCTGTTCTCGGCGGCATATCTCAATATTGAACAAACTACTGATATTTCACGTCATTATCTCCGTTTCTCTCTGCACGGTCGGACTGTTCATCTTGTTTTGTTGTTGGGACTGCTACGGGCAAGCCTGACGGTGTTTCCCGTGAGGCGAGCAATCCAGTATGACCCGTCGGTATGAAGCTGGACATCATTTAATCTGAGCGGAAACAGGAGCAATATTTCGCTTTATGCCTATGCGGCGATAGATAAAAAAGAGTGGGGTTGGTGTGGATTGGATGCCAGCCCCCTTGTTATACAGAATAAACATACAAAAAGCAATGGCTTGTCCCGCCGGAACAACAGGCTTCGTGTCCGGCTACAAGTCTTCTACGAAATGATTGGTTGCCTCGTCCCAATATTTCCTGTACACGAACTCGTTGTCGCCATTCAGGTTTAACTGGTACATTCTGAATATCACGGGGAAGTTCTTGGGTTGCCACAGTTCTTCGTATGAGTAACGGTACGTCATGCCGAGCTTCCGCATCACGTTTCCGCTTCTCGGGTTGTTCCTGTCGTGCGTGGCGGTGATGTAGGGCAGACCGTCTTTCCTCACTTGGGCGATGACGGCTCCGCCCGCTTCAGTGGCAATCCCCCGATGCCAGAACTCCTTGCGGAGCCCGTAGCCGAAATCGTGGTGTTCCTCCATATCGACTTTCACGTAGCCTATCGGGAAATTGTCCGTTTTCAGGCAGATGGCATAGGCGTAGGCTTGCGGCTGTCCGTATTTCGCCGCATACCTTTCCTGATAAAACCGCCGGGTTTCTTCGAGGTCTTTCACCGGATACCAAGGCAGGAATTTATTGGCTTCTTCGTCTTTGAGTATCAGGAAGAGGGCTTCCATGTCTCTTTCCGTGAACTTCCGCAGTATCAGGCGGGAGGTTTCCAATATAGGTGTATTCATAAGCTTATCTGTCTAACCATCCTTTCAGCTCCGCCGCCCTTTCCCGGCTTACGATGATTTCCACATCGGGATACTTCTTCAAACGAATCTTCAGTCGGGAGTTGAACCAGTTATTGATACTCAAGATACTGTCTATATGGATGAGGTACTGGCGGTTGGCGCGGAAAAAGACATCGGGGTTGAGCTGGGATTCCAGCTCGTCGAGAGAATAAGGCACGGTCTCGGACGTGCCGTTGTTCAGGCAAAGGAGCGTATTGCGTTCGTCCAAAGCGATGTGGCTGATATCTTTCACCTGCACGGAAATATAGCCGTCGCGGTAAGGCAGAAGAAAACGCTCGCGATAACGGTAATTGCTTTGCCGCATATATTCCAATAGCTGGCGCACCTCTTCGCCGTTTGTCTGCGGGGAACTTGCGCGGCGCACTTTTTCCATGGCGGCGGCAAGCTCGTCGGCCTTGACGGGTTTCAGCAGATAATCGAAACTGTTGTATTTGAAGGCCTGGATGGCATACTCGTCGTAAGCGGTGGTGAAGATGACAGGCGAGGGCACTGCCGTCCGGCGCAGCACGTCGAAACTCAGGCCGTCGGACAGGCGGATGTCAGCGAATATAAGCTCCGGGGCAGGATGTGCCTGTAGCCATTCCACCGCCTCCACAATGCTTGCCAACGGCCCGTCGATGCGGAATGTGCCGTCGATTTCTTCCAACAGCCTTTTCAGCCGGTTGAAGTTCCGTTTTTCATCTTCTATGATCAGGATGTGCATAATCGTCGGGTATAATAGGTAATTTGACTATATATGAATGTTCGCTTTTCTTGATGACAGGCTTTTCCTCGCACAACAGGAAGTAACGCTCGATGATGTTCCGTTGTCCGATACCGGTAGATGACAGGTCGGACGACACGGGGCAAAGGTCGTTTTTCACCACAATGTGGTTTCCTTCCCGAAAGACGTGAATATGCAGCGGTTGGTGTACCGACAAGCGGTTGTGTTTGATGGCGTTTTCTACCAGCAGCTGGAGGCAGACGGGGGGAATCCGGCCGTCTGTCCGCTCCAGTTGTTCATCCACATCGACGCTTATGGCATTCTCGTAGCGCATCCCTAT
Source organism: Bacteroides hominis (assembly GCF_033042785.2). NCBI lineage: Bacteria > Pseudomonadati > Bacteroidota > Bacteroidia > Bacteroidales > Bacteroidaceae > Bacteroides > Bacteroides hominis. Next base: position 512,574 of record NZ_CP178829.1, read on the forward strand.
CAAGTAGAGGTAGGAACGCAGGAAATCCAACTCTTCGCTTACCGGCACGGTGTCGCGCTTCAAGTTTTGGATGACGTAACGGTAAACGCTCGACAGATTCTCAAGGAAGCGTTCCGCCAATGTACGGTTTTCCACTATCAGTTCGGACAGAATGCTGAAGTTATTGAACATGAAATGCGGGTCTATCCACCAAACTGGCAAAAGAAATGAATATCACGATGAATGACCGTCTGGAGTTTGCCCATGACGAGAACAATCCCAAAGAATGGTTTCTGCACAAGACCGCCGACAAACAAGGTTTCCCGCTGCAGTTCAACAGGGGAGGAACACGCTTGAGGAATAAGTACATCTGTAAGACCATTTTGGATATAGCGAAAGTCAAGGAGAGCGCGACATTCTTGGTATCGAAAGACCCGGTAAAGACCGAGCTGGGGTCATTTTACAGAATAATACTCTCTTGTCCCATTCTCCCGAAGAACAAGCCCAAACTATAAGCCTGTAACCTCTGTGGTCTGTCCGAAGGGCGAATGCCTTTCGGACAGATTGCAGGGCAACCGATACCTTTTATAGCACGATTATCTCCTTTTTTACCTTCAGGCTGTTTTCCCTGTTATACGTCGGCTTTCCCAACCCCGTAAACAGTTGGAAGTCTGTGCCGTAACAAGTCGTCAAGGAAAGGGACGGGAGGCCGTTCCAAACCGGCGGCAGCCCGGATCGTGCCGTTCCATGCCGGAGCTTCGACCTGTCGAAACAACACGGTATTCCACAGCCCGACCGGTCTTTATGCCGCTGGTTTCGGACTTTCCGCCTCCTGTTCCGTATCTTTCCCTTGTGACCTGCCACGTCAAGGGCAAACAGCGATACTTCTTATCCGCCCCGCGCTTTCATTCCGCCCGGTCGAAATTCAGGCGTGGAGCGGATAAGGAGAATCCCGTTCGTGTTTGCCCCGGCAGACCCTTGCTTGACCCGCCCAAGCCGCATTCTTTTCTATTTCATTTTCTCCTGCATTTATATCCGGCAAGGCCGTACCCCCCTTTTTACCATCATATTTACCGGCCTGTTCCGGTTTCCTCTCCGCCATCGCCGTCCGGTTTTCCAGCTGCAAAGGTCGGCTGCCGCGCTTGATCCGGCGGCTTGAAGTGCATTCCCTGCAAATTCTTCCTTTCTGCGAAAGAGTAATTGGCCGGGAAAACCGCCGTATGAAGCCCTGCCGGCAGTCGTGTACCGCATCTGTAAAATCCCGGAACGGTTCAGGCAGAGAAAAGAACCGAAAAAAGGGTAAAAAACAGATGTTTCACATAAAAGACAAGAGATGGACAAGAAAAACTGTAAAACAGGCAAACGCACAAAACGGCAGGTTGAAAAAATCCTGATGGTTATCGACGTCAAACGGGAAATCATAGATATTCTTCAGATAACCAATCGGCGTTTTATGTACAATCCGCAAACGGGAACTTTAATTTTAGGAGATGAAATGTACGGCAAAAGCATTTGCAGCTCCCATGCTCAAGAGTTCCATGCGTCACAAGCGGAAGGACGCTTCGATGATTATTTGCGTGGGTGGATAGGTGTCTCGAAAAGCTATCCCCACGGTATTGTTCATTTTGCCCCCGCTGTCAGCATGGAACAGTTCGACTGTGGATTTGACGCGTTGCAAATGTTCGCCAGACTTGAAGGTGTAAACGAAGATACTATCGTTCGTGGATTTTGCACTATGCCGGAACAGAGGATGGGGGATTTGCTGCCTTCCTCTCTTTAAGATACCGGCCCGGTCAAAACTGGCTATAAACGGGAATCGTGCCTATGGCAACACCATTGGCGGAGGGCACGATATCCGTTTATAAATACCGCAACTCCGTTGTCGGCTTCCTTTTATACCTCTCTCTTTCCCTCTGCTCTTATACTTTGGCGAAGCCCTCTTCCTTTTATATCAGTTATAGGTATAATCTCTACGGTCTCCTCTCTGCCGTCGCCGTCCGGTTTTTCAGATGCAAAGGTCGGCTGCCGCGCTTGATCCGGCGGCTTGAAGTGCATTTCTTGCAAATTCTTCCTTCTACGAAGAGTAATTGGCAAGAAAAGCCGTCGCATGAAGCTCTACCGGCAGCCATGTACCGCATCTATAAAATCCCGGAACGGTTCAGGCAGAGAAAGGAACCGAAAGAAGGGAAAAAATAAACAGTTTAGGTAACGCAGGACCAACCACCTTGCCACAAACAATTTTCTATTATGTTACATGTTCACACTATCGGACGCATCGGCAAAGACTGCCAGGTTATTTCAGGAGTACACGGCTCATTCATGGCTATGGACATAGCCGTTGACGATTATTCAAGAGGACAAAACACTACCACTTGGATAAGGGTACGCAGCAACAAGGACAACCATATCCATTTGTCCGAATATCTGACGAAAGGAAGACTCATACTCGTTGACGGTACACTGTCATCTTCCCTGTGGAAAGACAAGAACGGCGAGAGCCAGATACAGCTCTCCATCACGGCAGAAAGCATTGCCTTTATCAATACCGGAAAACGCGAGGATGCGGCAGCCGGAGCGGACAACGATGTAAACGGTGCAGACAGCGTACCCGTTCCTCCCGCCGATTTTCCGCAGGACGAAAAGGAGGATTTGCCCTTCTGATAAGATAATAACTATCTGAAAATAAGCAGATACTAAATATAGTATTTACTAATCATAGTAAAATAGGAAATTAGTAAACCTATTCTTGTTAAAATTAGTAGATACTATATTTTTGTTTTTTAGTTTCGTCCTTTCTTAAGAGTTCATACATCTCAAACATTTTTTCTATCCTTACAGAGTTTTTCAGAAAATGTTAGCCCATTATTTAATAGATTTGTCTTTCTTGCAGTTTATTTAATATTGGTTTTAGAACAATAGACTTAAAATCCACTCATAACTTTAAGAAAATCACGGTATATAAGGTCCTGTTTCATGAAATTTCACTACCTTTGTGCCGGATTGAGGAAACTCTTTCCAAGACATATTAGAAAAGAAAGAAGCGTTATGCTTATCTCGAAGTCGGGAACGTAGGAAATTCAAGACTATTCAGAGGGAAAAGCGTAATTGGTTTCTCACGCTATAGCGTGGGCTGCTATTACCATACTCTGAATAAAGGTTATTCCTACGACCTCCGACTTAGAACGTGGCATTTGCAGTTCCACGCTTCGTGGTTTAATCAAGCAGACTCTACGGGACTGCAAGAGTCTTAATTTATGATGAACAGATATAGCCAGCAAAGTATTTGTATGCTGAAGAATATGTTCGTTAGCAGAAACATTATTAAATGGGTTTTGTTTCTAATCCTTAATTTTTCCCTATGTACGCAATCTTTTGCAGATCATTATCGAGTGACCGCTCCCAACGGTCTTAATGTACGAGCTTCAGCCAATAAAAACGGAAAACTATTAGGACAATTGTCTAAGGATAACGTGATTGATGTTGTATCTATAGAAAACGGATGGGCTAATATCAATTATAATGGCTGGCAGGGTTATGTCAGCGCATCGTATCTGGAAGCCGTAACAGAAACAGACGAAGCGGGTACTTCCACCAAAGAAGAGTCATGGGACTTAACCTCTTGGTTGTTTGATTCCGAAGGAGAATCGGCTTGGTTCACAGCGATAAAGTGGATACTGTTTTTAGGCATAGCCATCTACATTATTAAGATTGTGTTACAATTCTTCGCATTGATGCTGGTTGTAGGTTTGATTGTTGGAGCGATTGGATTGGCAGTAGGTTTTATTCTTGATTGGCTGGGTTGGATAGACTCTGGTACCATGTGGGATATGGCCCAATGGGGATTCAGTATAGGCAACGGGATAGGTCTTATTATGGGTATTCTCGGTTTTAAAGACTTGCATAAGGGAGCGACGGAGTCTTGGAGCGGTTCATCATCAAGCAGTTCAAGTGGTTTGAAAACAGCAAGTTTTACTGATTCTGGAACATTATATCATCTTACACAAGATTCTCCCTATAGCGAGTGTGATTACACCGACCAATTTGGCGGCAAATGGGGACGCGACAGTTCCGGATTTTATCGCAAATAAATGAATAATGTAACGTATTGATAATTAAACAATAAAACTGTATGAAAAAACAAATTATTTTGAGCAGTTTACTATCCGCACTGCTGATTGGCAACTGTTTGGATACACAGGCTGCAAATGAGGCAAGAACTATCAATGATTTGCCTTCGATGGCAAAAGTTTCCCAGAACAAGAGAGAGGTGTCTCCGGAATTTCCCGGTGGTATCACCGCATTGGTACAATTTTTATCAAAGAATCTAAAGTTTCCGACAGTTTGCAAGGAACAGAAAATACAAGGCAAAGTGTTGGTGAAATTTACAGTCAAGAGCGATGGCTCTATCTCAAATATTCGTGTTACCAAGTCTGTAGATCCTTATTTGGATAAGGAAGCTGTCCGCGTAGTGAGGTCCATGCCTCGTTGGATTCCCGGTACACAGGATGGCAAACCGGTAAATGTGGAATACACTCTGCCTATCACGTTTAAACTCTGATGAATCTAAAAACTATAAAACGATATACGTATGAAGCGATTATCTATTTTACTATGCCTCATTGTCTTAGGGGCATTCTTCATGAGTCATGCGACTTTTGCGCAAACAAGTTTTTCCATTCCTCCCAAGAGTTATCCGGTAAATGTGCCGTTCAAATGCGATGCCGGAGTGGATCGTTATTGGCATGTTACCAGCGTTACTTGTACGGGACGCGCTAATGGCGGCTATAAATTTCAGATAAAGGGAGTGGCACAGAAGACAAGCCGCAGTTTGCCCATAGACTTGTTCTACCTGATGCCGGGCAATCGGATAAAAACAGCGGGTACTTATTATTTTCCACGTATCGAGGAGGGAAAAACATTCAGTTTCGAAGTGGTATCGGCATTCTCCGGGTACGCTCCTTCTAAGTTCAACGGTTTTCTTATCTCCAGTGAAGTGTTGCAAAGAACATTACAACAGGAATTGGAAGAGCAAAAAGAAACAGACAAAGATACTCCCGAAAGAAGATTTGGTATGCCAACCACTCCGAAGGAAGATAGACGAGAACCGGCACAATCCAAGGTAAGCCCCAATAAGGTGTACAAAGGCAGCGAGGTGGATAAGGAGCCGGAATACCCCGGTGGAAACCAAGCATTGCTGGCGGATATTGCCCGAAGCATACGTTATCCCATGATCTGCAAACAGCAGAAGATTCAGGGCGATGTGCTTGTTTCCTTTATAGTGGAGAAAGACGGTTCGGTATCTGATGTTACGGCTGTGAAAAAGGTTCATGCCAATCTCAATACCGAAGCCGTAAGAGTGGTCAAGTCCTTAAAGGAATGGACACCCGGAATCAAAGACGGACAGCCTGTACGGGTACAGTCTGCCGTATATGTCACTTTTAGTCTTTAATTTTAACCATATAAAGCAACAGCATAATGAAAAAATTGATATGCCTAAGTTTGATAAGCCTTGTTTGTGGCTTCTTGAGTGTACACGCGTCTATACAAGCAGATGACACAAAACCCTTTGTGGGCAAATGGGAATATTGGGAAGGCAACAGCCAAATTCAGTTGGAAATAGACCTTTACAACACACCGACAGATGGCAGTTACGGTGCTTACAATGTGTTTGAAGGAGGCTATGGGCTTACCTATAGTATTGTAGACGTCTATCACATTGATAATACAGAGGCTTCGGTTGCCGTAGAAAGCAGTATGGGAAAACAAAAAGCGGAGTTCAAGTACAATCCCACCACGAAGGAACTGTCCTTCTTGCCACCCGGTTCAGAGCCGGTAGTGTTTAAGCAGAAAGATAAATGTAACTACGTATTCATCAGTGGAGGAGATAAAATCAATGTCCGTTCCACCCCTGTATCGGGTAGTTCTTTAATGAAAGCCAACCGTGGACAAAGCTTCAGATTCTTGGGGAAAGAAAAGGGATGGTTCAAGGTAGAGCTTTCTGCCCAAGACAAACGTATCGGATATATTTCTCCGAAGTATGCTTTTTACTTGAAAGATAACACCATCCCAGAACATGCTTTTTCAAAAAGTTATGCCAATGCTCTGACATCGTTCACACTGGAAAAGAAAGGAGAACAAGTTTTTATGGTCAAAACGACCATGTATCCTCCACAAGGTGAAAGCATTCCTATGTCAAGCGTGGAGTCGTATGCCGGAAAAATAGAGGGTAACGCACTGGTCTTTACCTATTTTAGTGGAATGCCCACGCAGGACATCAATGAAATGTCGAAAGTAGAGCCTTATGTGGTGTATTACTGGAAAGAGTCGGGAATGTTTATCATGGAGGGCGAGAATTATGCAGCAGATATGTAAAAAGAGCAGCAGCATGAAAAGAATGGTTTACCTTGTCGCTTGCCTGCCTTTTTGGCTGACATCGTGTGAAGAGAAAGTCACCGCCTTGCATTTCAACGAGGCGAAACAGGTATTTGAAATCGGAAAAGAGAGTGAACTGCGTTTCCTGAACGAAACGTTCGAAATCAAGGATAAAAACATGGAAGCACAAACGCTGCTCACCGATGCAGGCAAGGAGATTCCAGCAGATGAAGTGCGGATTAAACTGGTGAAGGACATCGAAATCAGCGGTGAATGGACACCGATTAAATTCCCGGTTAGGGAGTTCGACGGCAACGGACATACCATTACCTTCGACGGAATACGGGTGGTCATTGAAGAGAGCTCCAAAGGAGTATTTGATGTCGGTCTGTTTGAAGAAATGGGTGGTGAAAAAGAAGCTGTGGTCAAGGATCTGACATTGGCAGGTGACATGACCATCGACGCTCAAAAGAGAGAAGACGGTTATAGCCTGCTTGCCGGTTCTCTGGCGGGAGAGTTCAAGAATGGATGTATCGAGAATTGTACCAGCAAGGTGGATATCTCATTCGCTGACAATAAGGGTATCTGTACACTCTGTCTGGGTGGACTTGTCGGAGACCTGGATAGCTACGGCTCCGAAGTGGAAGTGGCTTTGCGTGGCAAGATAATCAATGAGGGCAACCTCACCGTTAATCCGTGCAGTGATGCCTACATAGGTGGAGTCATCGGGAGGGCCACCAATTATGGTAAAATCTTTATCAAAGAGAATGTCTGCGTCGAGAATAAAGGCGATTTGACCGTGCAGTGGAAGGCCGATGCCCAACCTGATCATAGCTACATCGGTGGTGTTGTCGGACTTTTCAAAACCAATGAAACTGATATAGAGCATCTCCATAATTGGGGAAACATCCGCTTGGACACACAGAATACATCTGCTACATTTAATATCGGAGGGGTATGTGGCGAACTGACACCTCACAACTACGAACGAATCTATCCGTTGGATCTGTACAATGCAGGCAACATCGAAATCAAGCATGACCTGCTGGCTGAATTTTCCGCCATCGGAGGAGTAATCGGCAGTTTCGGAGGTTCCTCTTTCCATCAGGTGGTGAATGAAGGCAAAATCATTGTGTCGGGAAAAGGATGCAAATACATCTCCGGATTGCTGGGTTCGGAAAGCTCGATACACGGGAACTGTTATCTGCATTCGTGCTGTGTAGATAAGGTCGGAGCTTATCCCGTCTGGAATATCTCTTATCATCCTGTCACCAAGCAGGTCCCCTGCAAGGAAAATCATCCAACAAATCAAAAATAACGGAACATGAAAGCATTACAGACCATACAAGCTGTCGCTCTTTCTTGCTTGCTGTCGATAGGAGCAGCAAGCTGTGGCAGTGAAGAAAGCAACCAGCCTTATACACCGCTTCAGGTATATTTTGATCCGGTAAGAGTGGATATGAATGCGGAACATCTGATGCCTTATTTCGTAAACTATCCTACGGATTGGGCAAAGATGGGATTGCGCAACTATCCGAAGCTGGTCACCTACGAATACCACAATGCACAATGGGGTGTGACAAGCACCTCGCAATACGAGTTCTTGCCTAACGGCCGTTTATCCGAACAGCGGCGCACTTCTTTCAATGTGGGTGCAACCGGATTTGATGTCATTTCGTATGAATATAACGGCAATTCCAATCTGACCCAAATCAAATCGGTAGATGACGGACGTTACAAACGCCGGAAAAAAGATGACGGCTTCACATATGACAGTGCAGGTCGGTTGATACGTCGCGACAAGAACGGGCGGGGACATTATGACACAACCACTTTTCTGTATGCCTATCACGGTAATGGGGTATTGCAATCCATCCTGCCCGAAAAAAAGAATGGCACGGTCAATGAATCGGGCGTGACGCTTCATGAGATGCAGTTTGACTCGCTCGCTCACTTGAAGTCTTTTGAAACACCGAAGACCACGAACATGTTCTTGAAAGACATCGACAGTTACAAGACAGGACAATCGGTGACAACCTATGTCTATACAGGCCATCTGTGTACACAAGCCGTAGAGAAGATTCCCGTTGAATTTGACGGGGGGAACGAAACACTGACTTGTACCAGCAGCTTTGCGTATAACTCACACGGAGACTTGGCTACTTGGACGTATAGCGGAGGTGTATATAAAAGTAAAGGCAACAACTGGCGGGTGGATGACATGACGTTTACCGTCTCCTACGATTATGTATATGATGAAAAAGGAAACTGGACACAAGCTACCGTTACATTCCCGGCTAACATCGATGAGATACCTGCATTGCGTACCTACTATAAGGCTTTCAGAGACGGATTTACATCGAATCGGGATCGTTCTTCTGCTGTCAAAGCGGGTGAGACTCCCAGCCTGACAGTTGTCCGCAGCATTGATTACTGGGACGATGAAACGATTGCTTCCATGAAAGCTGCAAAAGAAAACGGTCAACCTGTCCTAATGGGTAGTTTACGCTACAAAGGAACGGATATTTATGGGTTGTCCGGTAAAGTCAAGTCGGTAAACGGCAATGAGGAATCACTCAAATTTGACCAGGCGGGCAATCTGATTGCCATGCAGAACAAGTTCGGAGACGAAGCGGCCTATCAATATGTCACAGCTACTTCCTACAAAGTGGAAGGATGGGGAGATTATGTGGTGAACATCGAATCAAAAGATGGTATGCGGACGGATATTTGTCCGGATGCTGATACCAACACGGAACTTGACCAGACCTATATGTTTGATAAGCGCAATCGTATCATCAGTCATCAGTTTACTTCGCACATGGCATACGTCACTTGGAAATACAGCTATGAAGGTGACAGCAAATACCCGGCCACGATGATACAGGAGCACCCGGAAGAAGGTAACACCACTTATCGCTATACCTATACCAAGTTCGACAAGCACAAGAATTGGATAGAGCGGAAGGTAAGCTACACCACCGAATACGATAAGTATGATGACAATGGGAACTATGTCGGCGATGAATATACTGCTCCAGAAGAATATACAGAGAAACGAACCATCGAGTATTGGTAAATTTGTAAAATCTCTATTGATTTACTTTCTGACCCTTTCTCATTTGAAATTTGCTGATAAATAAACCAAGCCTTATTAGACAAGAGAATCTATTGCTACAATAATTGCTATGGATTCTCTTGTTTTTTGTACTCATCTGTAAAGTGTACTCGAAGGATTTTTTCTGAAGAATACACTTAATTCTTGCATTTAAAAAGTACTGTAGTACAGAGCAAATCTGCCTTACTGTATAGTATATACTATATTTAGTATAATAGTAAATACTATAATACTAATATACTAAAATTATATATTGTAGTAAATTAGTATATACTAAAATTAGTAATTACTAAAAATAGTATTATCTTTGTATTGAATTTAAAGGCAATATGTTATGACAAAAATAATTGCGGTTCTAAACCATAAAGGCGGGGTCGGAAAGACGACCACCACCATCAATCTGGCTGCGGCCTTGCAGCAGAAGAAAAAGCGCGTGCTGGCTATCGACATGGATGGTCAGGCAAATCTCACGGAATCCTTCGGCCTCTCCATTGAGGAGGAACAGACCGTGTACGGGGCGATGAAAGGCAAATACCCCTTGCCGTTAGTTGAAACGGCAGGAGGTGTTACCGTCGTACCGTCCTGTCTCGATCTCTCGGCTGCCGAGGCCGAACTCATCAACGAGCCGGGACGGGAACTGATATTGAGCGGGCTAATAGCCAAATCGCTCGATCACCGGAAATTCGATTATATCCTTATCGACTGTCCACCCTCGCTGGGATTGCTTACACTGAACGCCCTTACTGCGGCAGACTACCTGATTATCCCGGTACAGGCACAGTTCCTCGCCATGCGCGGCATGGCCAAAATCATGAACGTGATTGCCACCGTCCAGGAACGCTTGAACCCGAAACTCGCCATTGGCGGTATCGTCATTACGCAGTTTGACAAACGCAAGACGCTGAACAAGAGCGTGGCCGAACTCGTCAAGGATTCATTCTGCGACAAGGTGTTCAAGACCGTTATACGGGACAATGTATCTTTGGCCGAAGCGCCCATAAAGGGCAAGAACATCTTCGAGTACAGCAAGAACAGCAACGGGGCTAAGGACTACATGGCTCTGGCGCAAGAGGTACTGAAATTAAAATAACCCCGATATGAGCAAGAGCGATTTACTGAAAGACAGTATGAAGGGCGGACTGGACGGGTTGCTGTCGTCCACGAAAAAATCTACCGGCGGAAAACAGCCGGTAGCAGCCCCCACGGAGAAAGAAACGGCGGTTCATTGCAACTTCGTCATCAACAAAAGCATTCATACCCGTATGAAATTCCTCGCCATCAAGAAGAACATGTCGCTGAAAGACATCGTGAACGAGGCAATGAAAGAATATCTGGAAAAGAACGAACAGTAAACAGGCATGGCTGCCGCATCTGCCCACCCCGGAGACGGTAGCCATGCGTCCTTTTTTATCCGCCCGCTGTTTTCCATAGGGCGCATTCCACCTTTATAGTCTTACCATCTTTTTCTTTTTACCTGCCCGCAAGTACAGGCACATTGCCCGTTTTATCCCTATTCTAACCCTGACGGGCATATCCCTTTTTTACCGATTCCTTTACCGCTGTCCCGGCTTCATTCTCTGCCGTCACCGTTGTGTTTTATCAGATGCAAAGGTCCGCTGTCGCGCTTGATACGGCGGCTTGAAGTGCATTTCCTGCAAATTCTTCCTTTCTACGAAAGAGTAATTGGCAGGAAAAGCCGTCGTATGAAGCTGTACCGACAGCCGTGCACCGCATCCGTAAAACCTCAAAGCGGTTCAGGCAGAGAAAGGAACCGAAAGGAGGGAAAGAAAAAACAACGTAAAATTGACAGCGATATGGATAAAATCAAATTGGTAGTTTATAACGAGTACGCACTGGGTTATATCATGCCCGAACAACCCGACAAAGTTTGTACGTTGGTGGATAGGATAACGCTCGGCGCACCGTTTCGGACAATGAATGAACCCTATTTCATCGGGAAAAGAGATACCGTCAGACTGGCGGGCAGAAAGGACTTTGACACTTTTCGGGTAGTGTTCGACGGGTACGACAATCCGCAGGAGTACGAGTTTGACACCGCACAATAAAGACAATAGTAATCAAACAATCTAATGTAATAACAAATTAAAATTTATGAATTATGGAAACAGCAAACATTCAATCAGTAGTAGAGAACAACATCGTATCGGTTGCATTGATGAATATTCAGCCGAGCAGTTATAACCCACGCAAGCACTTTGACGAGGTGAGCCTTGCCGAACTGGCCGAGAGTATTCGTCAGCAGGGAGTGTTGCAACCTATCGGCGTGCGCCCCATTGCGGACACCGACCGCTTCGAGATTGTTTTCGGAGAGCGCAGGTATCGTGCCGCCCTTATGGCAGAACTGACCGAGATTTCAGCCGTCATCTTGCATGTTTCGGACGAGACCGCCGCCGAAATGGCCGTGACGGAGAATCTGCAGCGCAAGGACGTTACCCCCATAGAGGAAGCCAACGCCTACCAAAAACTTATGGAGAGCGGTCGCTATGATGTGCAGTCATTGGCCGAGCAGTTCGGCAAGAACGAGAACTATATCCGTACCCGTCTGAAATTCGTCTCACTGATACCCGAAATAGCCGAACTTTTGGAAAAGGACGAAATTACAATCAGCGTGGCGAGTGAGATTTGCCGATACGGTACGGATATTCAAAAAGAGGTGTACTACAAACATTTGAAAGACAGCGACAGCATGTTGTACGACTGTTGGCGAGGACTGAAAGCCGCCGAGGTGGCAAAGTTTATCGAACGGGATTTCACGACAGACCTTAGCCGTTACGCATTCGACAAGACCTTGTGCGCCTCATGCCCCCACAATACCAACAACATGATGTTGTTCTGCGAGGGTGGTTGCGGAAATTGCGCCAACCGGAGTTGTCTGGCCGAAATGAACGCTTCCTATCTCGTGGAGAAAGCCGTGCAGTTCGTGGAACAATACCCCTCCGTATCGCTATGCTACCAAGATTTCAACAACAACATGATTGCGGTGGAACGCCTTACCGCTATGGGGTACGAGGTCGAGCACCTAAATACCTATGCCACGCCATACCCCGAAACGCCGGTAGCTCCCGAAAAGGAAGAATACGACACTATCGAGGAATACGAGGAGGCATACAAGGAGTACGAGCAGGATTTCAGCAACTATATGGAAAAAAGCAAGTCAATCCATGAACGAATTGACACGGGCGAACTCACGTTTTATATTAGTATCGGACAGAAAGAAATTACGCTGTGTTATATGGCAAGTGCTGCCGCCAATGCGGACATGGCTACCGAAAAACAACTCTCCCCGGTGGAAAAACTGGAGAAGCAGGACAAACGTAACAAGGAAATAGCCGTCGAGAAAACCGTTGCAGACGCTAAGAAACAGATTTTGGACGTCGATATGTCCGAAAGCAAATTCACGCAGGACGAGGAAAAGATGATATATTTCTTCCTGCTGTCGTCTCTCCGCAGGGAACACTTCGGGGTATTCGGTATCGGGGAGAAAAAAGCCTACCAACACCTTGAGGACGAAGAAAAGATGAACATCATCGCCAACCTAACGGCCAAGCAGAAAGCCGTTATCCGCAGGGATTTCTTGATAGACAACTTCAAAGGCGCATACGGCAATAACGCTACTGCCACCCTCTTGCTCGATTTTGCCCGTAAGCACATGCCCGACACGCTCGCCGAAATTGAAAGTGGATATAATGAGGTGTATGAGAAACGCCATAAACGTATCGAGGAACGCAAAGCCGCCTTGTTGGCAAAGGAACGGCAGACAAAGCCCGAAGAAACCGCCGAGGCGGAAAATACACAACCCACGGCAGAGGTACAACCCGAAGAACATACGCAAACCGAAGAGGTTGCTGCTTGACCATAATTCAATAGCAGGACGGAGAAATCCGCCCTGCTGGTTTCTAAAAAGAGGTAATGATGAAATGTAAGGACTGCAAACATTACAACGGTGCAACAATGCCCGGAGCAGGATTGTGCAATGCGACACAGGCACGTACCTTTGCCACGACGGTTTGTTTCAACGGATTGTTTTCTCCGAAGAAACGGAAAGACAAGCCGGATAGCAAGGCCGGAAAAAAATAGCGCAACGCTACAGGGAGATAGCCGCAGGAGTGGCTGTCTTTTTTAGCACTGCCGCCGGCAGATCTCCCTTTTTACCCCTTCGTTTTCCTTTTGTATGGAAATCCCTTCGCCGACGGCTCTGCCCGTCGGGACATGCTTTTTCCGGTGCAAAGGTATTGCCTTGGAGGAACATTCAAGTACCGCTACGCTATTTGAACACAATTTTTCAGCAGCTTTCCCGATTTTCAATCGTCCATATTTCGCGGACGCTCAATACCGCAACTATAAAATTCTGCCCAAATTCCTTGCCTGTTTCTCCCTGAAAGGCAATCTTTGATGCACGTAAAAATCAAATCCCGACGGGAGAAGCCTGAAGGCTTCCGAAAGGAGGGAAAAAATAAACAGATTGTTCAACTGATTAATGTTAAAATTTTATGGAAATTCAATTTGCTATCGTGCGTTCCGAAAACAGAGAGTATTTGTGCTACAAAGCAGGTGAAGCGTATGTAGATGCCAGTAACCCTATGATTGCTTTTGCCGCAGGTGAAGATGAATTTGAAATCGTAGAGCCGGACAGCTCTTTCAGGCAGAAAGAATACGAGTTCAGAGGCGAACAGTATTACCTCGTACCAGAGTTTTACCGCAATGGTTGGTTGGCTCTCACCTTGGTAATGGTGGAAGATGAAGACGAATATATCGTGCTTTCCGTTAATTTGGAGGAAATGGACGCACTCGGTCTGCCGGACCGTACATTTATCGACGTCAATCATTACCCCGAAGCAATGGAGTTCTTGGTGAAAAACGGACTGGCGACCGATTCCGAGTATAAGCGCAGGAGCGGCTTCGTGGAATACCCTATGGCTATGTTGAACCTGCCGCTTCTTTATCAGCATAACCCGCAAATTTTCCAAAAAGCGAACATCGAGCTATTCGGAGAAGAATGTTTTTGAAAAAGGATTGTTCCACGAATAGAAAAGCATCGGGTTCCGAAAATTGAATGTACAAGATAGCGTACCGATAATACAGTCAGTGCGCTGTCTCCTTTGTCTTTATCGCCCGCCTTCGTCCTTTTATAGTCAGCCTCCCGGATACCCCGCCACCGCCCATTTCCTCTTATAATTGCATTCTTTCCCTTTTGTAGCGGTATGAACCGCCTGTTCTTCCCATCCGACTTTTCCGGCCCTCACCGCACGGGTTTTATCCGATGCGAAAGTCGGACGTCGCGCTTGATTCGCCGGCTTGAAGTGCACTTCTTGCAAATTCTTCCTTCCCAAGTGAAGCGTAATTGGCAAGAAGAGCCGTCGTATGAAGCCGTGCCGACGACCGTGCATTGCATCTGTAAAACCTCGAAGCGATTCCGAAGGAAAGGAATCGAAAAAAGGAAAATAAATAATCAATAACTCACAAGACAATGGGAAAATACGATTTTATCAAGACCGGGAATCTGCTTTATTGGCATGACCCGGACAACGGTTTGTCCGACGGGGCTTACCGAGTGATTTCTGCACCGGAAAACATGGAAGACGACAGCATTATTCTGATTTCGTCCGGTACTTCGGAAGCGGAGGTTTTGCCTTCGGAATTATCACCGATAAGTACGGGCAGAAGTCACAAAGAGGATTTTTTGCGCTGGAAAGCGGAACGTGAAGCCGAAGGCATGGAGTTTTACAATCGCCTTTCCGAAGTCATGGATACGGAGGACGATTTGGCTGTAGGCGACATAGTGGCATTTACAAACGATTATGGAGTAGTATTCGGCCCCCAAGAGGTATTAGCTTTCAGGAAGCCTTGGAACGGTGACAGATGTGTGTATCTTGACAGCGACGCCTATTGGTTTCCCGACCGTCCCGACCAGTTGACCCTCCTAAGCAAGAAAGGGGCGGAATGACAATGACAAGAGAGTGTGTCAAAACTCAATTTTTGAAGCTATGAACTTAGAATTTGAAATTTGAGTACCCTCAAAGGCTAAAAAAGGGTCGTATCATTACTCAATACAGAGCTTAATACGACCGTTTTAAAATGTCATAGTTACAATCTATAACTTTTCGGAGGGGACATTTTAGTTTTGACACACCCCCTCATTTCCCCTACATGAAATCCCACGCTCTATTTTAATCGGTCTGCCCGGTTGTCGCTCACGCACTCTATTCGTGCGGCGATTTCCTTTTCTATCGTTCCTATCCATTCCTCTCCGACACCGGCCTCCCGGCCGTATTCCGGGTAATGCGAGACGATACCTATGGCCTTTTCTATGAACGGCTCTGCGGCCTTTATACCATACCGGCGGGCTACTTCCAGCAAATCCTCCGCAGTAATGCCCTCCGTCTTGTTGTTGACTGTCATGCTGTGGCGGTTGACGTAATACGGTGCGGCCGGATCGACCGAGAACGTGTAGTCATAGGCCGGAGCAACGTGCCAATGCCCGTCGTCGTCCATCAGGAAGCTGAAATTCTTGTTATGGTCATCGACGTTCCCGCCCAGAACGTTCAGCACCATCGAGCGGAACAGTTGCCGGAGTTCCCCCGGCGGCACGCCGATACGGCAAGCTGCCTCGAACAGTGCTTCGTAAGAATCCGCCGAGGGGTTCATGGCAGCCAATGTCTGGATATGCACCTTCTTGCCGTTCTGGCGGTCGAAACGCTCGGTCAGGAAGTGCGCTGTCTGCTCGCCTTCAAGCAGGCGGCTCGGCATCATCTGAAGCTCGGCATCCACAGCCATCAGGTAATAGCTGTATTCTATCCGTGTCGTCGGCATCTTCTGGTGTTCGTCGAACTTGACGATCATCGGCGTGTAGCCCGGATAAGGGGTCGCCACCTGTCCGGAGTAACATTGTCCCTCCTCGAAATTGACGTTGACCACTGCCTTGGGCCGTCGCCCTCCTGCGGACGTACCCACCTTGAACAGGCTTTCGACCATCAGGTTGCCCGATACCGGGACGTTGAACCGTCCGGCTTCCTCGAAAGCCTGCCGGGCCAGTTGGTAGAGATCGGCGATCTCGACCTTGAACGGTGTCTCCAGTTCCTCGGCAGTGGGCGGGACGAACTCCAATGCCCCCATGCCACGCCGTCCGATATAGGCGAGACGGTCGAGGGCGGACAAGTCCCTCATACGGATATGATGCACTTTGGCCCATTCGTTGAACACGGTGTTTCCCCAATGGTCGGGCAGTGAATCGGCTATGAACGACGGCAGGCCGCCGAAAAGCCGCTCTTCATCGGGATAGACCGGCAGGCCGCGCTGTGCGGCAACCCCTTTTACCGGCGCACGGAGCGGGGCGATATCATAGCCGTTGCGGACATAATCGCTGTCGAAGTAGAAACAGGCTTTGCTGCGGTGTCCTTCCTGGTTGGCGACAAGCGTGCCGACCTTTTTATCCCATAGGATTACATCGAGACTTTCTATCATTTCTTGCCCCTCCTAACTCGTTTAGGTATCAGTTTCTCAATTTCCCGAAGTGCCATCGGCGGCATGGGCAGTTCCGGCAGGATTTCCGCGAGCCGCTGTTCCTGACCGAGCGCACGCAGCAGGGAGATGAAATTGGCCAAGGTTAGGTTACGGCTGACCCCTTGTTCAAAATGGCTGATTGTCGTCTGGCTCACGCCCGACTGTTCGGCCAGCTCCTTCTGGCTCATGCGAGCTGCCAGACGGTACTCCTTGACACGCAACGCCAGAAGCGTCAGCATATCGCTGTTTGTGGTATAGTTCGTTGCTCCCATAATATCAATATATCACTATTTATATGCAAATATAGCAACAATTATCCATATATAGATATATAATTTTCTTTTTTAGTTTCCAGCCGTCCTTTTCTACCACTTTCAGGTCTCCGTATTCTCTTCCGTCTGGCTTTCCTGTCCGTCACCGCATCGGTTTTTATCGGTGCAAATATGGGCTGTCGCGCCTGATTCCGTCGTTTTGAATTGCATTTCTTGCAAATTCTTCCTTCTACGAAGCGTAATTGGCAAGAAAAAACGTCGGAAAGGGCTTTTTCGCCAGCCCCGGAAAGCACCATAAAACCCGAAGCGGCTCCGGTAACAAGGAAGCCGAGCAGAGGGAAAGAAAAACAATCATTAAAAATTCAACAAATGAAGACATTAGAAGA
This sequence comes from Bacteroides hominis, assembly GCF_033042785.2. Lineage (NCBI taxonomy): Bacteria > Pseudomonadati > Bacteroidota > Bacteroidia > Bacteroidales > Bacteroidaceae > Bacteroides > Bacteroides hominis. The sequence continues at coordinate 530,222 of NZ_CP178829.1, forward strand.
ATTATTGCAAGAACTGGGGTGTGAAGGTAACGCATTCGACAGCACCGGAGAATTTACAAAAGCGGGAGAAAAGGCGTATGACCGCTTGGAGCATTTGCTGTATGACATAGAAAGGCTTACAGGCAAAGAGGTGACACCCATAATTAGGGAACTTGACAAAATATGCAACGAGAACTATTAAAATTCAAGAATATGGACATTAAAGAAAGCAAAGAATATCGCCTCGCCAAAGACTGGGAAATGGCGGTAAACAGTTTCAGTTTCAACCCCGAACGGTTCGCAGCGGCAATCCCCGACATGCACCCCACGCTTCAGCAAAGCCTGTATCGCCTGATTAAGGCGTGTATCAAGGTCATGGCGGACGAAACGCGGCACTATGACGAACGAAACCAAGCCTCGCACGAGGAAGCGAAGTGCATCATGGAGTACCTCAATGAACACGGACGTAATATACCATTAAAATAAGGAGGATAATATGAAAACAAATGAAATTCAATTTGGCGGCAAGAGCTATGTATGCCGTATTGTGGAAGCCAACGATGGCGAAGAACTGCTGATTGCCCCGACCACCCTGCTGGATGCTCTGCAGCCCGGTAGTTTCAATGACGAAAACGAAGGTTTCGCCAGTAAAGAAGCCGAAAGCATTTATGACGAAGTTTTCTTCTTTACCGATGAGAGAACCCTTCAACTGCCCGAAAACGAGCTGGTAGCCGAACTCAAAAAGGATAACCCGGACTGGTTCGAGTGAATCATGGAATAATAATTTATAAACTTACAAACTTAGAGTTATGGAAAAAGAATATGTAATGCAGGTTGCACAGATCATTAAGGAACAGTTAGTAGCGTTAACCCCCATGACCGTCCTCATGTCATGGAGTATCGAAGAATTTGCCGCCACTCTATACAGGGATTTGCCGGCACTCCGAATCAAGGTAAACGGACGACTGCACGCGGGATATGTCATCGTCGTGCTCAATGGTTCGGACTATTACGAGGTTTATCTTGTGAAGGGAATGGACGTGGAATGTGTGAACAACGAGGTTTGTTTCGATGAACTGGGCGGTGTCATCGACAGGGCTATCGAAAGCGGTACGGACAAAGCCAAGTATGATAAATTCTGTGAACAGGAGCGACAGAATTTATATGTAACTGTTGTCACTGTCTGATTCCTCTTTTTGGGGGACGAGAGCCGTGCCTTGTCGGTAAACGAACAGGGTACGGCTTTTCTGTATATAATGCAGAAAAGAATAAAAATCTGCCGTTTGTAAATGATTTCAGTCGTTCATAAAACGGATTGTCTGTGACTGCCTGCTCCCTTTATATTTGCGATGCAGGTTCACAAAGTAATAACGGGGGCATTACTCCGGCTATGCCTTCGACCTGATTCCCGTAAACGGCAATATGATGGAATTCAAGAGTTTCTGTCGTGGTTTTCTTAGAGTAAGAGAGTTTGACCAGTTGATTTCCGAGAAAGAAAACAGTCAGGGAGTACCGTCGTGGATGCACATCGGGTATAAGAACTCGGAGGGTAAACAACGCAAGCAGCTGCTGTCTATGATAGGCGGCAAATATTATCCCATGACTTGATTTGACTCGTTTCAGGTAATCACCATCGGTCAGAGTGCAAGCGTCGGGTTCGTGCACCCTCCCTCTATACATTTTAATGCCGTTATTATCAATTCAACAGCAACAAACGACCGGTGTCTCCTGTATTTTTCCTATATTTGTTTCCGATTTACAGTCAGATATGGAACAATTAGCAAATTCAATACAAAGCATATCCTTTGAGCAGTTGGCTCAAAAGATTATAACCGTCGATGATTCAATGCGTGGGGTGGCGGTTAAAACCATCAATCAGGCAACCACGTTACGCAATTGGATAATCGGATGTTATATTGTTGAATACGAACAAAATGGCAGCGACCGGGCCAAGTACGGGGACAATCTGCTGAAAAGTCTGGAAAAACGTATCGGGCAAAAGGGCCTGAATGTCACCCTTTTCCAACTTTCACGATTGTTTTATAGAGATTATCCGCATATCGGTACACTGGTTTCCGCAAATCATGCGACGGCGTTGCATAAATTGCCGTTATCAGAAATTTATGCGACAGTGTCGCACAAATTGCCGGAAATTGACTCTTTCGCTGTTAATAAGAAAAATGCAGGCAAGCTTTCTGAACAGTTCAATACACCCCCTGAGAATTTGGTTTCTGCACTTTCCTTTTCGCATATCAGGGAGTTGCTTACGATAGAAGACCCGTTGGTACGTTTTTTCTATGAAACGGAATGTATTCGGGGAACATGGAGTGTGCGTGAATTACGCCGTCAGATTGTTTCCAACCTTCACATTCGCATCGGACTGTCGGAGGATAAGATGAAAGCGATGATGCTTGCAGACAGCAAGGCAGAGCGACACACCCTGCTTTTGCAGATACGCGACCCCTATACGTTTGAGTTTCTCGGTCTCCAAGCCAAAGATGTCGTTACGGAAAGCGATATTGAAGAAGCCCTGCTCGGACACTTGCAGGAGTTCTTGCTGGAACTTGGGAAAGGCTTCTGTTTCGAGGCGCGTCAGAAACGCATCATCATAGACGGAGAATATTATTTTGCGGATCTCGTTTTCTACAACCGGTTGCTTCATTGCAATGTCATTGTGGAATTAAAAAATGACGAGTTCCGCCATGAACACATAGGACAGCTGAATGCCTATGTCAGCTATTATGCCGAGAATGAAATGCAGCCGGGCGACAATCCTCCGGTCGGTATTTTGCTTTGTACACACAAAGGAAAGAAGATGGTGGAATACGCCCTTGGCAGTATGGATAATCATCTTTTTGTTTCGACATACCAGTTACAGTTGCCAAACCGTCAGCAATTAGAACAGTTCTTGATGGACGAATGTCGGGAACAGTCCTCGGAAGTGTGAAAAATAGATAGGAAACACCGAAACGCCTGCAATAATCACGGAATCATTGCAGGCGTTTTGCTTCTTTCCATAACGGAAGCCGACTTTCTATTTCGCACCCCTTTTGTTCAGCACGTCCTTTATCATTTCTTTCACCTCTATTCCCACATTCACGAAATTCCGGTAAAGAATGCGTTCCCGTTCCTCCCTCGACTTAAACGTGTAGAACTTCGGCAGTGGTACATACGCAGCTTCCTCCTTCTTGATTTCCTTCATGTCGAAATCCGTTTTGCAGAAGAACTTCGAGGTCTTGAACTCCTCCGATTCCTGTACGTTCATCGAACCTCCTATACCGGTTTTTGTTTGGATGAAGTCCCGTGCCGTCTGACCGCATATCCAGCCCGTCGGCATATCCGAGATTTTCGAGGCGGGTACGAGGCTGTCCATGTTTTCATTCAGGTTGATGGAAGTTTTGTCCCGGTCTATCGTGACACCCTTTTTGATTTGCACCACCTTGCCGAATATGTCGCTTGACAGCCATTCCAGCGTCTCCTTGGCACGGGCTGAACCGCTCACCACATTGCCCACCGTCGTGATGATTTTTTGCATACCCACCTTTCCGTAATCCGCTTCGAGCTGCGGCAGCTCTTGGAAACCGAGCGTCACGCTCACCTTGTTGCTTCGTGCCGTACCGATCAGGCGGTCTATCTTGTGGAAATAAAGTGTCGGCAGCTCGTCCACGATAATGCTCACGGGGATGTTCTTGCCCTGCCCGGTATTTACGCGGGTAACGAGACGGTTCAAAATAAGGGCGTTCAGTGCCCCGATAATGCTCTCCATCTCCGGGTCGTTCGCTATCAGCAGGTAACTCGGATTCTTCGGGTCGCTCACCTTCAGGTCGAAGTCGTCGCCGTCACGATGGAATATCCAGTAACTCTCTTTGGTCGCCAAGCGCGAGGTATAGACACGCAGCGTACCTATCATACCTTCCAGCTGCTCCATTGCCTTGTTTTTGAAAGCCGTCTGGAACGGACCGAGCAATGGGGCTACCTCGTTGTCGGTCTCCAGTACCTCGAAAATGGTTTGGTAACTCTCATTCAGGAACGACAGGATATGCGGCATGTCCGAGTATTTTCCCAGCCAGTAGGCAGGTTCAACGATTTCTCCGCCCTCTTTGTCCCGCACCACACCCGTTGGCTTCCAGAATTTCGTTTCAGGGTCTTGCCGTTTCTCTGCGTACAGTTTGTTTCCTTTGACATCATAAGGCTCGCGCTCGTAGTTCACGAAGAAATAGATGCAGGCGGCGAGGAAGTTCACAGCCGAGGTCTGGAAGAACTGGTCGCTGCCACCGCCTCCCTCTTTCTTGCCTTTTTGCAGGCTCTCCAACAGCGTCTCCGCCGTCTCGCTGGCCGCAGCGAGGTTGTTGATGTATTTCGCCTGAATGGGATTTACCCGGCGGCTGTACTCCACGTCCACGAAATTAATCATGTTGAACTGGCAGCCTTGGGGCAGCTTGCCGAGTTTCTGGTTTTTCTTGTAGTGGTAGTACAGCTTCGTAGCCAGAGTCGGGAACTTATAGTCATAGACCACCATTGCGAATCCCTTGGCCGAGTGCTGCCGGATAAACGGCTCGATGATACTGAATGTCTTACCCGACCCCGGTGTTCCGACTACCCACGTTCCACGGAAACAGTTGGTTATGTTGGTCCAGCCTTTACGAAATTTGCCCTTGTAGTAATACCGCATAGGGATATTCACGCTGTACGGGGTCTCTATCAGTTCCTCGCACTGCTCGAAACTCTCGTTCTCGAAGTTGAAGCGGTCCTTCATCAGTCCCTCCTTGAGGAACTTGGAGATGTTGTCCAGTGCGACATGCACGAGGATAACCCCCACGAGGGAAGTTGTCATATAGAAGATAATATTCAGCGGCAGCGTATAAAGTCGTGCCTCCATCGGATAACCGAACAGCCATACGGACAGCACTAACAGAACAAAACCGCTTATGAGTGGGTACAAGACCTGCCGCCGGGCGTTGAACTCCAAATGTTTCTTGGCTCTGGTGCCTATACATGTAATGCAGATGAGTAGCACCGTGGCGACCTTACTGTACACGAGGTTTCCGTCGTTATAGATGGTCCACTGCTTGATACGTCCGTGAATGTCGCAGAGTATGCCGCCCCAGTGGTCCAGCATAGCCGGGTCGATGGCATACTCGAAAAACTCCATCAGTACGGAGACATATACCACCGCACGGAATATCCGGTAAAATCCCTGTAATTCCTTGCTCTCTTCCATTGCTATGTCAATTCTTTTTAATGCCCCAGAGAACATGGATATGAGGCCATTGCATACGGTTATCAGCAGTAAGCTGGCAGACATGGGAAACTGCATATAGAGGTTTAAGCCTTAAAGCGTCATATATTGCAGAAGCCCGTACTTCCGCTGTAAACTTCTCAAGGAAAATCCGGACAGCATCGTTAGAGCCACAAGTCATGAAATCAATGAAACCTTCAATCAATTCTTCATTGACATAGTAGAGCTGCCCTTGGAAAATATCATGGTAACGGCTGATACGGCCGTTCCATTCCGTCCGGATTTCTTCCCTGCGGTTCTTTGCGGAAGGAAACCTCTCGTAGCAGTCTATTCCATCATCGAGGAATATGTAATTACCGGAAACGTCCTCTTGCTTAGGACATTTGCATCTCAACAGATACCCGAAAAATCCTTTGTCCGGATGTACTATATCCACATATTGTGGTGCATTGAAATCTTTAATTCCGTTCATAATCATAAATTCAGTTGTTGATGGTTATAATGGGACGCACTTTATGCGCCTGCGTCTTGGGCGTTTCCTGCATGGCTCCGCTGGCTGTCGAGTAGAGCCATGCTTTGACCGTCTGCTGTCCTTCCACCTCCGTCGATGTCCAGTACCAGCACTCGTCGGCTTCGGTCGGAAGCGGGTCTCCGCCGCATTTCTCGATGACCGGATTGATAATGCCACGTGCCGCATACAGCAGGCGCATCTGAGCCACCGAGGGAACATAGGCGCTCTGCCCGTATTTCCACAGGGCAAAAACGGCTTCAGCCATCGGCGAGGCTGTCTCTTCTGTTTCATACAAGGCGAACGTGTTCTCATTCCCGTCGTATGCCGTGATGTCTGCTGACGTACCCTGCTCGACACCAAGGCTGTCGGCAAAAGCTTTCGGCGTCATATCCCACAGATAGACGGCATAGCCGTTTCCTTCCGTTTCCCCGTCGGAGCCGATATGGAAGACGACGGCAATCGCCTGTTCCTTGGATTGTTCGTACTCACTGTACGGTATTACTGTCCCGTCCACACAGAGGACGTGTACGGGATATTTTGTTTCTTCGGATTCTTCTATATGTGCGTCGCAGGCAGCCAACGCCCCGGTTATGAGGAGAACCGGCACTACCTGGCACGTTTTTCTGATAATGTTCTGTTTCATCTTTCCCTTATTTTATAGGTAGTTTAATGCCGAGGGCAACCCCTGTACGCAGCACGTCGGCCCCCTTTATCATTACGTCTCCCTTGACTTGCCAGTATAGCGTCCAGCCCGCCCGCAACACATAGTTGTGCTCGTAGCCGAAATGCAGTCCTGCAAGGAACTTCTTCGTGTCGCTTCCGCCCGAAGCCCCGATTCGGAGGCTTCCGTAATGGTTGCGTCCCCTCGTGACGCAGGGTTTGTAAGCCACGCCGAAGCTGTAGGTGCGGTAGTTCCGCCAGAAAGATTTCGGGCATACATGCTTGCAGGATTCGCACTCTGCCTATTGCAGGTAGCCGTTGGCAAAGAACTCCCACGCATGGCGGTAGTTCATCTCGTGTTCGTAGGCCAGCGTCACGTCCAGCCCGTTCTTGTACAGCAGCCCCGCACCGAGTGAGAGGCGGCCGCTGCCTCGTTGTGCATACGCTCCTACGGCGAGGCACATGCAGGCAATCGTCAGGATAATCGTCTTTTTCATCGTCATTCCTCCTCCAGCAATGCCGCGCTGAACGAATCGGCTGACAGCACGTCCTCATAGTCGATATTCAGGCTGATGTTACGCCCGCTGATTTGTTTCTCCGTCATCTCGATGGTCAGCACCTTGTCGTTCGGGAACGTCATTTTCTTGACCACGACCACATTCCGGTAGCCGTGCCGGAACGTCTTGCCCGCCTCCAGCACCAGTGCCGGGGTCAGTTCGATGACCTGTGCGTTGGTCGCCTTGGTCAGTTTCTTGTCTGCCAGCTTCACCCGTATCTCGTCGATGTCGAAGCGGATGTTCGTCCGGTTCTCTATCGAGAAGTCGATGAAGAAATACTCACCCACGGAGTAGATGTTGTTCAGCCGCATGGTCATGCGATGTGCCTTGGTGGCGACGTTGCGGATCTTCGCGGGCGAGTTCCAGATACGCCGGGCGAAGCGTGTCATATCCACGGTGGACATCGAGACCGCCGGGTTGTGATAGGCGTTCCGTTCCTGCAACTGGATTTCCTTGTCAGTTACCGCCTCCCGCACCCGTGTGGTGTAGAGCAGCGCATACTGCGTGCGGTAGCGTTCCGTTACGATAGTCACGATGGCCAGCACCTCGCCGTCCTCGTGTCCGCCCTCTTTCGGTTTCAGGCGGACGATATTGTCTATCGGTTGGTCGCCGACAACCTTATCTGTGGAGATGTCCACGAAGCGTACCGGTTCCGAGGCCGTGATGACCGTCGTTACCTGTTCATTTACCGTAAGTTGTTCCATCTCCTCGTAGGTTCGTTGTGCCTGTACATTCGGCGTTCCCAGCAGCCCTGCCGCCAGAAGAAATGCCGTTACGATTCCTTTTTTGTCCATGTCATTGATTTATTGATTTTGTTTTTCTTCCCTTATCTCTTTTTCCTCTTGTACCTTGTTCCTGCATTCCAGTTCCTCCTGAATCCGCCGCTCGGCAATCTCGCAGTACGCCTGTTCGATTTCAAATCCGATGTAGTGCCGTCCCGTGCGGATAGCGGCCACGGCGGTTGTGCCTGACCCGATACAGTTATCCAGTACAACATCGCCTTCGTCGGTGTAGGTCCGTATCAGGTACTCCATCAACGCCACGGGCTTTTGTGTCGGGTGGTAGAACGCGCCTTTCTTGTGTTCCTTCGGCATGAAGATGACCGAGGTCGGATATTTGTCATCGGCTATGCGTACCGGTGAGAGTTTCATCGTTCCGTAACAACGGTTGGTAAATCCCTCCGTTTTACGCCTCCCGTGATTTCTCCGTTCCGGAGGACACGGTGTCATCTGCGGATGATAGGCCGGCTGTTTTTTATAGAATACCAGAATATCCTCGTGCTGCCGGAGCGGCATACGTTTGGCATTGAGATGTCCCGTCACCCGATCTTTCTGCCACACGAGGTTGTACCGCCATAGCCGGGGTTGCGACAGCATGAGCCATGCGGAGAAAAGCCCCTGCCCGAACAGGATAATGGGGCTGTCCGGCTTGGTAATCCGCCGGTATTGCTCCCACAAGGCTGCTAACGGTATCTGGCGGTCCCAGTTCACCGACGGATTGCTGCGATTTAACACCCCGTAAGGTAGGTCGGCGATTATGGCGTCCACGCTACCATCCGCTATCTGTTTCATGCCCTCCATGCAGTCCATAAGGTAAATGCGATCCGTCTCTATCATATTGCGTCTGTTTTCGGTTCTACAATTTGCCGGGCGCTCATCCAGGTACAGCGTTCCGTCCGGGTTTTCCGGATTTCACACTCCCAGAGGGTATTCTTCTCCACATGTTTGAAATTGACCGCACCGTCTCTCGGCCCGTAAAAACCGGTATGCTTCTGGAAGGCGAATAAGGCAATCCTCCGCCCGTCCACTGCCTGAAAGTTGCATATCAGGGCGAATCGTACCCCTTTGTGCCACCATTCGGTACTTACGAGCTTCCCAACGAATGTTTCGGGCTTATCGGGAGCGATGTAGTCTTCGTAATAGAAGCCGTCCGTTCCCTTATGAAGTTTTGATATATCTGTTTCCATTGTCACTGACCTTTTAGTTCCTGTTTTCCCGTCCGTTCACCAGATACACAAACGTCCCGTATTTCAGCTTCACCTTGTTTTTCTTGATGGCCTTGCTGATGGCGTTACTCGTTTTCTGGTAGGCATTGTTCACCGCCTGCATACCCCATTGGGCGAGGCTGTTACCGTATCCGCTGGTATTCATGTTCATGCTGCCCGACATGGCACTGCTCGCCACGTCCTTGCTTGTCTCGCGGAATTGGCTGATGGGTACGTAAAGTCCTTCCAGCCCGTCCGTATCGTAGATTGACAAGCTGACCTTGACCAGTTCGTCCTCCACCAATATGCTGTTGATGCTTCCTTTTACACGTCCGGAAGAGAAACCGCTGACTGTGGCATACAGGTAAGTACCACGCCTGACCACGCTCTCGTTGATTTCGATGTCGTCCAGCAGGCGCAGCCGCACACGCGAGCCGTCCACGGCCTTGATGTTTTCGTCGATGATCGCCTTGATGAGTTTCGGTTCCCGTGCATCTTTCGCCAGTGTGTTGAAGTAGTCCGAAGTCGTCTTTACCTTCTTCACCACCTCGCTTGCCTTGTCCGTCTCCGCAGGAGCTTTGACCGAACGGCTTTCCTCGTCGATGGTTCCCTTGGTCTGCGTCATCGTGTCCGGCGGAGCCACCGTTGCGGTGCTGTCCGTTGCGGACGGCATGACCTCCCGTTGTCCTCTCAACCTCGCTTCGGCGAGTGCTTTTTCCAGTTCTGCGAGAGCTTCCTGCTCCCGCCTCTTGGCATCGGCCGCTTCCGCTGCCAGATCTTTCTCCTTTTCCTGCCGGTCAAGCAGGGCGATATCCTCTTCGGTGTATTGCGATTCATATTCCTCTTGGTTATCGTCCGGTTCGTCCCGCTCGATGTTGTCCACAGCGGAATAATCTTGTATCTTGCCCCATGATTTGGCCATGTTCTCATACTTGCTGCCGATACCGTCGCCGCCCTTGATTTGGGCGTCCGGCAATTCGGGATTCAGGAACTCGGTCGTCTGGAGTGTCTTGTCCTGTACCTCGGCCTTCTCGGTATGGAACAGGTCGAAAATGAAGTACGACGTGCCGAGAAGGGGGATATAGAGGATAGCCGGAAGCATATACTTCGGCTGCCTGAAATTGATTCTCTTGAAGATATTGTTCATTGTTTCCCTTTAATTGAGTTGCACATACTTGCTTATAGTTCTCTCAAACGGCATATTCATAAGCCTGCCGTTCTATTCCGGCCTTTCCGTACCGCTTTCCTTCGTATCGAATCTTCGTACATGCGGTACGGAAAGCATCTTATGCCGTTCCCGGAGCACGGAATCCTGCATTTCCGTGGCCGTTCGGCGGACTGGATGATGGCAGTACACCACCGTCAGGCGGTAAATATTCCATGTCAGCCCGCAGATGGCGAAGCCGAATACGATGACGAGAAACAGCGTCCGGTGGGCGTTGGCGAAACCCTGTACTTTGGCCACTGCCTTGTCGATACGTGTCGCTTTGGCGAAGCGTCGCCCGGCATCCACGTCGCGTTCGTAGCGCTCCTTGTATTTCGGGTCGTTTTTGTCCGGCATCTTCTCGCCGAACAGCATACGTCTGAATCCTTTGATATTCATAGGGCTGGTAGAGTTAATAGTTGCTTTTTGTCTTTTGCTCGATGTCCTTGTTCAGCAGCGTGCGCCAGTTCACGATGAGCAGCCCGTGCGGGTTGTTCTCCGTCCGGGGTACACGCTTGAGCTGTCCCGCCGTAACCAGTTCGCGCATCAGGATATTGCTGCGCCGTTCGATACGCTGCCGCCCGTAGTAAGTGAACTCCATCTTCTCCTTGTTGAAGGTGATACTGTCGCAGAAAATCGAAAAGACGGCACTCGTTCCCAAGATGTTGGAATAGAAGCCTTTCTCCTTGAGCGTATTGTACTGCGCCAAGCCCGTTTCGTCCACTAAGTACATCGCTTTCTCCATCGTGTAGCGGATGTACTTGTCGTCGGGAGCAAGGGTAAAGAAGTAGTGGTGGAACATTTCGACATGGCTCTTGGCTTCCACGTCGAGCGTTTCCTCCATTGTCGTGCGGCGTACCAGTATGGGCACGTTGCCGTCCAGCACATACACTTTCTTTTGAGCGTCCGTAACCATCGTGCGGGCCGTCCAGATACTCGACACGCTGATGATGACGCAGCCCACAAGAAAGGCGGTGCAAATAATTCCGACCAGTTTGATTTTGTTCTCTAAATTCTTGATGACCATTTTGTTTGAATATTTATCGTTACTTTGTTATCTCATTACCGTACCCATTGCGCCTGTTGCCGTCATTTTAGCCTGCTGCGCCACGCCCTCGCCGAAGTTTCGGGTTGAGAACGCCGTGTCACCCTCCGGTATCATCCATGCCGCAAGGTCGGGGACGAGGTTCAGGCATTTCAGGGCCACGATGCTTGCCGCCATCAGATAGCCCGCCGAGAAGAAGGAGTTTTGCAGGTAAGCTGCCATCGTCTGCTCGCTTGTCGTTATCGCCGTCAGGTTCTCCACCTGTATGCAGAGCACGATGTCGAACAGCAGCAGTACGTAGAAGCCCACGAAGTAGAGCATCGCCCCGTAGAAATGCACCGTCAGATACCTCGTGAGCCACTTCGCCCATGCGCCTTCCCATTTGGGCAGGAGCGAAAACGCCCACTGGATAGGTCCGAAAATGGTGAGCATTCCCAAAAGAATTTGCTGGCAGTAAATCGTAGTCCACCAACCGATACGGAACACCACCAAGGCGATAAGTATGATGATTTTGTCTATTCCCACGATGACACCCGATGTCAGCGACGTGAACCACAGCTTCGCTGCATCCTTCTCCATGTTCGTAACCTCGTCCACGCCAGTTTGTTCCATCGTTGCCTCGATAAGGTTGGGATCGGACGTACCCGTGTGGGCGACATCGGCTTGTGCCTGCAGGGCAGTGTACATCGTGTCGCGCACGTAAATCAACTCCTGCACTTTCTCGAACTTGTCCGAGATTTGCGAGGCTTCGGCCTCGTACAGGTCATGTGTGTACGAACCGACGCAGTTCGGGATATAGGAGAGGAAATCTAAAAAGCACCAGTTGCTCCCGCTGTTTGCCATGCCCGTGTCTGCCGGAGGATACCACCAGCAGAGAATGAGCGACACGGCCAGCGGTCTGAAGAGCTTCATCACGTCCAAAGGCTCGTGCTTGACCATCATTTTGTACGCCATGCCTGCCGCCATGACGATAGCGAACAGGGCGGCCAGCGCCATGCACATCTGCAATATCCACCAAAATGGACCTTGCGAGCCGGTAAAGGTCGCGTCGGTCAGGAACTCGTTGGTCTGAAAAATCACGTCGTCGATCTCCTCTTCCAAGAGGTCGATACCGAAATCCGAAAGAATATTTCCGTCTGCCATAGGTTATATGCTTTTAGTTCCCTCTGTTTACCGTCTCGTCTCCGTCGCCCGTTCCAATGCCGCCGTCCGACTGTGAACCTCGCACCGCAAGGCGCGATTCGTTCCAGCGGCTCATGGCGTTTCTGACGACGCTGCTTTTGTCCAAGGTTCGGTCGGCGGTTACGTTCAGCAATCCGTCCGTGGCCGTGGCGTTCTGTCTTCGGGCAAGGTAGCCGACCAGAATCTCGTTCTGCCGTACCACGTCTTCGTAGATCCGCAGGTATTCTTTCTTTCGTTGCGCATTGGGCATATAAGCGTCCTTCGTTGCGTCGATGGCACACTGGTACACATGATAGTATTCCGTCCACCGCTCCTTGTCGTCCGTCGTGCCCCCGGCAAGGAGAATCCGGTCTATGTTGCGCTGAAACCGCTCCATTTGAGCATTTATCTTATCGCCCTCGGCCAGCCATGCGAGGTCAATCTGCCGGTCGGCCACGTTCAGCGCCTCGATTTCGGCACGTTTGACCAGAGCCGAGTCAATGGCTTCCGCTTCATCTGTCTGATTGTAGAGATTGACACCCGCCAGCGTGCGGAACGACAGTTTGTTCTTGCTTGCCGCCGACTTCTTGTACTTGTTATGCAGCAGCGTGTAGTAAAGTTCGGGCGACAGAGCGCCCGTACCGGTTTCCATGACCGTAATCTGGTTCTGTTTCGGCGAGTCATGGTTGTAAGTAACCGACTGCGCCTTGACACCGCTCGTTGCAACTGCTGCAACCGCCATGAGTAAGAGAGTTCTGTTCATATTAATTTCCGGTTATTCATTATTTTACAGTTATTTATATCGTATAGTCATACTTTGAGGGCCTGCTTCAAAGCCGTAAATATTGGTACTCATTCCTGACTCGTTTCTCTCCCTGCGAGAAATGCGTCTCGTCTTTTTCAATGCAAATACATTTTCTATGCGTATAGATACAGGCAATTGCGGTGCTCATGCTCCCCGATGCAAAATCAAGGACAGTATCTCCTTCCTTTGTGTATGTTCTTATCAGATACTGCAATAATGCAATCGGCTTTTGGTTGACATGAATCGTTTTGCCTTCCGATTCCGCTGTTTTGAAGTATATCACACTTCGTGGATACCTTGTCCCTTTGTTTTCATTTCTGAATGTAGGATTGGGGACATTGTTTATTCCTGTCCAATTGCTTCCTCTCTTCGTGCGATTCCCGTAAGGCTCACCTTCCTCCATGATGGGATAATAAGGGGTTCTACCTTTACCAAAGACACTTATTAGCTCATGTGCTTTTAGAGGTTGTTTTTTAGCGAGAAGAAAATTGCTTGCTTTTGACTTTTCCCAAACCCAGTCATATTTAAATTCCTCTAAATTACCGCAGCGTAGAAGGCTGCTGAACGGTTCGCTGCCAAATAAGACCGTAGGTGCATTTTCTTTCCTGACTCTCCTGATCTCTTTCCACATTTCCGGGAATGGTATTATTTTATCCCACTGTGAAGCTGTGATTCCAAAGGGGGGATCACATAAAACCAAGTCGATACTTGATTCCGGAAGAAAAGGCATTACTTCAAGACAGTCGGCTTTATATAACGTAATGTCTTTTGCAAAAACAATCTTTTCCATTGCATCAATCTAAATGTCTCTTTATCCCTTGGTTATAATCCCAATAGGCTTGTTCGTACTAAAAATTCTTTCTCTGTTTTTATTTCCCGATGTCGATGGCATGGAAGTCAAACTCCAACCTGTAGATAGTCTGTCTTCTTTCCCTTTCATCGTTCATTAATAATCCAGCCGTCCCGCTTTGCGCCATCGTCCGAAAGCTCCGTCGATAATCTCCTTGACCTTGGGACGGTAAATCTTCGCTTTCCAGTAACCGATACGCACCTGTATGTACCGCCATGTCTCGATATACGCCCGGTTCAGGTGTCGCTCGATGTCGTCCAGCGACGTGTTCACCGCTTCCAGTACCAGCAGCAGGTCGGAGGTCGAGCAGGCCGCCGCCCCGGTGGCATACAGCACAAGGTCGCTCACCGACTTGTAGAGCTGCTCCCCGTCATTGGCGATGTCCCGTATTGCCTTTTCGTTGATGGCCAGTATCACGGCATCGCCGGGGTCGATGCGTCCCCGTTTCACGATTCTCTCGTTGAAGTCCTCCAACAGTTTCTTGTAATCGCCGATACGGTCGCTGACCGCCGTATAAGTGCTTTTCACGTTCAGTACCGTCCGCAAGGACTGGTACATCACGTCGATGACATCGAAGGCACGGGTGTAGCGATCCAAGTCCACATTCAGTTCCTTGTACTCGCCGATCTCCTTGCGGCTGTATTCGTGCAGCAGCTTGTTGCTGTATTCCAGCGTACTGCGGGCCAGCAGCAGGCTCCGCTGTTTCTTGTGGTCGTTGATGTAGGCTTCCACTGACACGATGTCGAAGGTCCATTGCGCCTTGGCGATGCCGGGCAGGAGAACCAGCAGCACGACTGTCATCAGCAGGGCACGTTTCATGGCCGCACCTCCTTTCCGCTGTCTTTGCCGTTTCCGTTCCGCAGGTTTCGCGCATTCTCCACCCAACGTTCGTGGCATTCCTCCACGAGCGTCAGCCTGCGTCCCTCGTCCATGTCCAGTTCGGGCAGCACATCCTTCAGCACGTCGATGATGCTCCGCTTATAGTGCATCATCTTTTCCAGCGACACGAGGTCTGCATATATTTTTGTAATCCGGGAATCCACTTCCCGTGCGATTTCGAGCCGGTCGCTCGACCACAGCAGATGGTACACCTCCCCGGTCGGAGTCTCTTCCAATGGCGGGGTACGGGCGTATTCCGTCGTGATCTTGCACGAAGGGTGTTCCCGTGCAATCTCCGCAATACGGTCGTTCACCAGTTTCGTTTTCTCCGCGTCCGACAGGTTCGGGTCGAGTGTCAGCACGTCGGCTACATACGTGTCGGTATATTCCGTGGTCAGTTCCCAACTGATCTGCACGATGGCACGGTGTATCTTGATACCGAGGAAATATTTCGGTTTGCGGGCTATCGAGACCGTCGCCTTGAACGTGATGACCCCGTTGATGTTCGGCATGGTCGCCTTACGGACATAGGTGTAGCCGTTCCACGCCCCGCCGTCCTGCCATGACAGGCTGTAAGCCGTCTTACAGTCCTGCATGATGGCCGGTATGCGGTAATAGTCGTCCGTTGCCACATCGTTATCGCCCGCCGCCTCGGCTTTTGCGTCGGTGTATTCCCGTTGTTTCTTCTGCCATTCGGACAGCTCGCTTTTCAGGCGGTCTATCTGTGTTTTGTTCGCATTGTACTGCTGTCGGTACACCGCCGCATCTTCCACGCTCGCCTCGGCGATTTTTTTCAGCAGGTCGGCATTCTCATTCTCCAACGCATTGATTTGCGACTGAAGGGCGGCCACCTGGTTCTCCGCCTCCTGCAGCATGGCGTCCAACTCGGACAAGTCCAATTCGTTCTCCGTAACCGTGGTCTGCATGGCACACTCCTTTGAATGGGCGTTCAGGGATTTGCCGCACTTTCTGCACTTGTACTGCGTCGTGCCCTGACCAAGCGTAGCCCCGTCCGAGCAGGTTACGCTGATGGTCACGCTCTCGCAGCCCTGCAACTTCGCAGCGTCCGTCGCCTGATAGTAGTTCCGCGCATCGGATGCGATATAGTAAGTATAACCCTCCTCGTTGTCGTTGAACTCCAAGAGGCGGGCATTGAGTTGCGCCTTGAACGTGTTCAGGTCCATCGAATAGGAATCGAACACCTCCTCGTAAATGATTTCCTCCCGGTTCCAGCTTTTCTTCACATGGATTTCATAGGCATAGGCTTTCTTCGTCTGTTTGCCGCCCCGACTGATGATGTAACCGTTCTGCCAGTAGTCGATGGTGTAGGTATAGCCGTCGTTCTGACTGTTGAGCAGCTGAACCCGGCTTCTCGACCAACCGGCGTACCGTTCCGAATTGGCGAGAACCTGCTCCCGTTGCGAGGCATTGGGATAGAAGCCGGGATCGGTCGTCTCGAAACGTGTCCACTCTCCGCCGTTCAATATGCTGTTGTCGTCCGTCGGCGGGTAGTAATCGCACAGGGCGATACTCCCTTGCTCGCGACGGGCGATATACCACCGTTGCGTGTAGTAGTTTCCCGCTGTCTTGTCCAGATAATCTGTCATCCACGAGGTAAGGTCGTAGTTGCTGAAATCGAACAGTCCCGCCACGTTGTCCTCTCCGCCCACCATATCAATCAGCAGACCTCCGAGGTCATGTTCCGCCTGCTCGAAGAGCGCACCGTAATGGTCATACAGGTCGATGACCTTGCTGACCCTGCCGCCCATCAGATCATGGAAAGAACTGGTCTGCAGCAGGACGTCACCGATATTTCCGATACCAGCCGAGGCGAGACCGACACCCATGTTGTAGAGGTTGTCGATGTCGTGTTGCAGGTTTTCTTTCGTAAAGTTACCCGGCACGCTGGCGAGATCGTCCAACATACGTTGCCAGTCGATGTCGCCCACTTCCGAGAGTTTCAGCAGAGGGGCGATGTTTCGGTTGATTTCCAGAAACACGATGTCCGAAAAGCCCAGCGTGCTGTTCGTCACCACACTCTCGAACTGCATACACAGACTTTTCGTCTCGTCGCAGATTTTCATCAGGTAGCTGCCCCAGTAGATAGCCGTTTGAGGCGAGCGGAGCATCAGTTTCGCCACCACCCATATCTTCGGCATGATTTTCTCCGAGACCATGCGGTAAATGCGGCGGTAGTAGTAATTTTCTGTACTGCTATTCCAGATACCGAGGTCGGAAAAGGCTTTATGCTCCAAGAACTTGGAGGCAAAAATCCCCGCCGTAGCCACTTCCGCCGCATTGTAGTGCTTGAGAATGTCATCGACCTGCTCCCGGTAATAGCTTTCCGCCACGGCTTCCGTACCGAAAGCGGTAGCCATTGCCGCCACCGTGCGTGCGTCGTAGTTCACGCTGTAATACTGCGCGTGGACCTGCTGCACAACGGCGAGCGACAGGAGTATAAGGATAAGTGACAGCCGTTTCATCATGGATTCCTCTCCGGTTAAAAACAGATATCCGTCAACGGTGCGTCATGCCTCTTAGTGCACGTATCAGTCCGTCGGCCTCATATACGGCGGAATTTGCCACCAGACGGTGATGTATGAATACCTCCTTGGCGATCTCGTACCTGCGTTGTTCCCACTTCGCCTCTTCTTCCTCGTCCTGTACGGAATTTTCTATGCCGGCGTATTCGTCCAGTTCCTTACCGAGCATCCCCAACCGGAGATTGTATCTTTCCAGAACATCCTCTATTTCCTCAATGCTTTTTCTTCCCATGTCGCGTACCCTTACCAAGTCCTTTCCGGGCCATTGGCACAAATCCCGGATGGTCTTGATGTCGAACTCACGGAATATCCGCTGGATACGGGCTTCATATTTGCTCCCGAACTCAAGTGTCTTTACACTTTGGCTAATGTCTATCTTTTCCATTTTTGTAATTAATGATTTGATTGTTATTGTTTTACATGAAGGTTCAATACCTGCCCGGCCTCGTTGACCTTTTGGGCGAACGGCAGGGACTTCCCGATACCGCTGGCGTTCCAGTCCCGGCAGTACGCCTCAATAGCTTCCTGATGACTGCACCGCAGTTCCCGTTTATAGAGTTTCAAGGCTTCTTTCTCCGCCCGCTCCGTGGTGTAGGTCATGTAACATTCTCTTGGTTCTTCTACACCGTACACGCCGCTGGTCGTTCCCCGGCGGATGAACACCTCGCGGAAGAAACTGCGCCCTTCCTTGTTTTCCAGCCGGTTGATGGTGAATATCTTCTTGCAGTCCACGTCAGTAAGGCCGAGGATAGCCTTGATTTCATCGAACCGCTCACGGAACTTGCTCTGGTCGAGCAGCATCACCACGTCCGAGTTGTTGATGATGGCTTCCTTGACGATAGGGCTGCCGATGATGTCCTGTATCTCCTGTGTCACCACGCCGACCGAAGCCCAGAACTTACGGGCCGTTTTGTGTAGGCTAAGCACCCAGCGCCTTATCATATTTCTATGGTAGGTTTCCAAATGCTCGCCCCCGAACCGGACTTACACCTCTCAGCGTATCCGGCTCTCCACTAATTTCAGTCTATCTTTCCGTCATGTATCTTCTTGTGACAACTCCTGCACACGGCAATCGTCTTGCGTTTACGGGCAATCATGTGTCGTTCCCAGCTTTCCTTTCCCTGCAAGTTCTTTAGTTTCCTTACATGGTGCATAACAAGGTCGTCTGTCGCTCCACATAATTCACACTCACGGGCTTTCAGCCTTTCAACAAGGCTTGTCCGCCCCGCAGTATAAATTGTTCGTGGCATAATGTCACATTCCGATTTATAGGTGGGCTTCTTTCGTTTGAAGCCACCGTCGTAAAAGTATCTTTCCTTTACACCAGTTTTAGTCATGTGCGTTACGATAAACCTACCGTTCTTACGATATTTCTTGTTTACCTTACGTGTTCGGCACTTATATTTGCCTGCAAACGTTTTGTACATGCTGTATTCCATGATGTACTTGAAATTATTCAAGGCATGGGCGCAGTTGTTGGCTATGGAGTAGTAATTATAGAACCCCACGATTTCCCGATTATAACTATCAAGGATTTCAAGGTCGTCATTGAATATCAGTCCCGATTTACATTTCGGTTTCCATATTTCCTTTCCGTTACGGTTTGTCAGTTCCAAGACTCCCCAATCGAAAAGTTTTTTACGGACTGTTTCCGTACTGACATTCAAGCAGACCCTTTTACCATAGGTTCTTCTCAATCTACCCCGTTTATCCCGTCTTTGGTCATTGGACTTTCTTACAGTGATTTCATATCCGAGAAACTTGGCCGGTCTTTCCGTGTGAGTGACAAGTGTCTTTTCATCGGACAGCTCCAATGCCAGTCTGTCAGCAAGGAAGTTTTTAATATCTTCTTTTATCTGTTGCGCATCCTGCTTGCTTCCGATAATTCCCACAAGAAAATCATCTGCATATCTTGCATATTTCATTCTTCTGTAATCGGCATCCATTTCTTCGCCGTTGGGATATTTAGCCCGTCCTTGTTCTATTGCTTTCAGTTCAAGGATTAGCTTTGTCCTTTGCCTTTCGTCTTTTACGAACTTCAATCTTCGCACAATACGTTTTCTTGCATTGCCAAAGTCCATACTTTCTCTACTGAATTTTCGTTTCTTCCCTTTGTCGAATTTGGCTGTGTATTCCTTTATATACTTATCCAGCTTGTCAAGGTATATATTAGCCAATATCGGGCTGATGATACCCCCTTGCGGTGTGCCACTGTAAGTATTGTGGAATTGCCAGTCTTCGATATATCCCGCTTTCATAAACTTGCGTATCAATCGGATGAAGCGTTCATCCGCAATACGCTCCAAGAGAATGTTTATCAATACATCATGGTTTATATTATCAAAGAAGCCTTTTATGTCTCCCTCCACAAACCATTTTGCACCATTAAACTCCTTTTGGATATGAGTTAATGCAGTATGGCAGCTTCGATTGGGACGGAAACCATGCGAGGTGTATTCAAAATTTCCCTCGTATATGGCTTCCAGTACCATTCTTACTACTTCTTGTATCAACTTGTCATTGAAAGTCGGCACGCCAAGAGGTCTTTTCTTACCGTTTTTCTTCGGTATGTACACCCTCTTTGACGGTTGGGGCTGGTACGTTTCATCTTTTAACGTATCAATCAACTTTTCAATTCGTTTCAGGCTCATGTTGTCAATGGTCTGACCGTCTGAACCTTTAGTCATGTTACCCTCTTTAGCGTAGATACGCTGATAGGCAACGTAGAACATTTCCTCATTGAACAAAATTCTGTAAAGACGTTCAAACTTATAGCTTGCATCCTTACTGTGTTCTGATAGACTGTTTAATACTCTTTCTGGACTTCTCATAATGTCTCTCACATTTTCCGTTAATTGTATTAATAATTAGCTGCTTCCCTTCGCCATGTACAAGGCGTTACCTTGCTCAAACTACTATGGAAGCTCCGTTACCACTCCGAATTTTCATAGGTCGAACCTAATAGCCTTTCGGCACTTCGGGATAGGTAATCCCCGTTTATTACATCGTAACTGTTGGCATGATAGATTGTCGGATACGACTTCCGTCCTTTACTCGCTTACTGCGGTTGTGTCGTGATAAGTTCTTGCTACCTTCATTCCTATACACTGAAGTAGTATCACGATATGGCGATTGATAGTTACCTTACGCCATAGCCTCAAGGGGGACCATTCGGACTATCGTTCAATCAATTCGGACTTTATCCTCATATCTATCTTTTCATCTCGCCATTCAGTCGCAGTTTGGTAACTAACTGACTTATGACTTTTCCGACATGCTACACTCCCTGCTCGGTTAAGTTTTCCCGAAACAGATAAGTCGGCTGATGATAGGTCATTTTCAAAGAACACTTTCCTAATCTCTTGCCAAAGAGATATTTACGATGCAACCTTTACGGGCGCACACATAAACTTGATGTATTCGGCCATGAGCGGGCTGGCAATCGCCTTCCACGCTTCCTCTATGACCAGGACTTTGCGGTTCTTCTTGATACGCATCTTCTGTAAGAATACGTCCATGATAATCAGCGTGACAAGAGGGAACAGGAGAGGATCATCTTTTATACTGTCGATTTCGAAGACGATGAACGTCTCATCAAACAGTGAACTGTCCATGTTCTCGTTCAGCGTCTTTTCATGATTGCCTCCCCGGTAGAAGTCCTTCATCATGTAACGGTACGTCGAGATGTCGATGCCCGAAATGTGGTTCTCGGTACAGATGTCGGGGATGCGCTGCACGGAAAACTCATAGAACGAGTTGAACGACAGCTCTTCCACTTTTAGCTCCTTACGGCGGCGTTCCATCTCGTCGATCATGCGCTCGATACGCCCGGCCCGCTCTCCTTCGTCCTCGTCCCGCTTCTCGGTACGGTTACGGTCGTCGATGAGCAGCCCCTTACGCAAATCCTCCCGTTGCAGGGGCGTGAAGCCGTCGAAACCGTTGAAATAGGTGTCGTAATACTCCGTGATGACCTGTTCTATCAGGCGGTCCTCCGTCTTCGTGACCGTACCCTGCGAGCCTTTCCAGATGAGCAGTACGAGGTTTTTCAGGAAGCCCGTTTTCTCCACATTCATTTCAACCCGGTTGATGCGGAACGGGTTCATGGTAATCGGTCTTTCCTCGGTATAGGAAATGTACTTGCCGCCGAGGTATTCGCAAAGGCCCTCGTAGCTGTTACCCGTATCGACCATCACCACGTCTGTGCCCTGCTCGTACAACTGGCGCACGACAGAGTTCATGTGGAAGCTCTTGCCGCTGCCCGAAGGCCCTAAACAAAAGAAATTCGAGTTGTCCGTCAGTTTGTTTTTCCCTTCCTTTCCCGTGATGTCGATAGCTACCGGCACGCCTTGGCGGTCCGTGTAGTAAATTTTCAGCGGTGTTTCTTCGCTGTGCTGTATGTGCTCCTTATACATCAGGCACACCGCCGCGTCACCCAGCGTCAGGAAGCGGTCATAGTCCTCGTTCATGCCGTAGCAGTTACCCGGAAACGAGTTTACGAACAGTTCCAGCTGGTTGTACGCCCTTTTGGAAATATGGATACCCATACGTCCGAAAGCATTCTCCAAATGGTTCGTGCATTTTTGCAGGTCCGTACCAGTCGGTACGGCGACAATCAGGTTGAAATGAGTGTACACGAGCTGCTTGCTTTCCCGCGCGATGACCTCCTGTACCCGCTTGATGTCCTCCACGGCCATCTGGTTGCTCGGATTGGGAATACTGGCGTGCCGGTTCTTCTTTTTGTCCAGCAGGGCCAGTTCCCTTTTCTGATTGGGCAGGAAGACAATCTGGTTATAGATGACAGCCTCCGCACTCGGAATGCTGTCAATGGCAGCCAGCAGGTCCACGGGCATATCCGTGTTATTGACCTCTATATTGGTATAAGGTCTTATCAGTGAAGGCAGTGCGGCGCAGTCCACATCGACAAGACTATATACCTTGCAGCGTTTGTCGCCCATCGAGACTGTCTCGTCGTCTGCCTTGAAGTTGGTCATCGACACGATCCGGTCCTTGAAGTTCATGGCGAAATAGCGGTCCACGTATTCGCTCGCCTCGGCTTTGTTCAGGAACTTGGCCTGTACCCCGGCATCGTGCAGCTGGTCATGCACTTTGCGGATCTTGACCAGAAAATCGCGCCACTTCTTGTTGTCGAACGAGAACAGTCGGCTCTTCTTCGCCTCCTGTGTGATAGTCAGGTAACACACGCTGTCCGTGTAGTTGCGCCCCTTGAAGTAACGGAAGTAGGCCGACGAGAGGAACTCGTGTTTGTCGCCCGTCTCGTTCTCGAACTGTTTCCTGACGAAGATGTCCTGTTTGTGCAGGGCATATCCTTCGCCGAGCGTCTGTGCGAGGGCGGTGAAAAGGTGCGTGAACTCATAGTAGCTGTCAATGTTCGCGCAGTATTTTTGCACGGGGTTCTCTATTTTCAGGATAGCAGAATATTCGCCCGTCTTGGTATAGAGCACGCCCACGCCGTTCGTCTCTTCCACGGAAAAATAGATGTCCTGAAAGATACGCTTGCGCTTGCCTCCGGTACCGAACGCATAGACCGACAGGGCCATGCCGGCACACAAGGCGATAAAAAGTAGAATGATGTACAAAGTCATCTTAAAATACGATAAAAAAGGCCGGGCCGCCCGGATTTCAGGCGGCCGGCCCGCGTTCAACATTCAACAAGACCACACGTTGCCCGTGATGGTTTTTCTTTTCTTCTCACAGCTTCTTCGAGTGGGCGTAGATATACACCCCGCGCCCGTCTTTCTTGGTATGCAGCCCTTTCCGCTGTTTGAGCATGATAAGGGCGATACCCGTCGAGACGACCGCAACCAGCACGACCAGTCCGACCACGAACCCTGCGAGACAGTAGGCGATGATAAAGCCGACGATGGCTCCGCCGGCAACGCCTGCCGCCCAGTAGATATAGCGTCCCTGGATGCCCATGAACTCCAAAGGCCGTTGAAGACCTTTGAACAGCGGGTAGTCAGGGTAGCGTTCGTCCTTGCCTTTCATCGTGCGGAAGGTTTATGCGCCGATACCGAAGAACATCGGAAGTGCTTGTGCGGCAGCGATTAAGAAAATACATGCGCCCACGACCATCATGATTTTCTTCTTCACGTCCTGTTCCTCGTTGTGTGGGCTAAGCACCCAGCGCCATACCCACCTTGCGGTGGGCGGTTTCCGAGTACTCGCCCCCAAACCGTACTTACATGTCTCCATGTATACGGCTTTCCATTAGTAACATTACTCTTTACCATAGTTCTGAATCATTGAGTTGCAGTCCTCGCAGACAACAAGTGTCTTGCGATGTCTTTGGAGCATCAGTTTCTCCCACTCATTATTGCCTTTCAGCTTGGTGAGTGTCCTCACATGGTGCATGACTACTTTCCCATCCTTACCACAAAGTTCACACCGTCCATCCTTCAACCTTTCCACAAGGCTCGGATATGGCACATACATGGTCTGTGGCAGTTTGTCATAGTCAACATCGAACTGCGCATTTCTCTTTTTGAAACCCTCATTGTAGAAGACTCTGTACTTCTGCTTTCCCTTGGCATCGTTGTACGGAATGACAAAGTCCTTGTCCTTCTGATACTTCTGGCGAACTTTCCTTGCGGAAGTGTTCAGTTTCCAGCCAAGTGTCTTGAACATACTCATCTTCATAATGAAGGCGAAAGATGCACATTCTTTGGACACGTTTGCGGCAAGTGAATAGTAGTTGTAAAGTCCTCTGATTTCCGCATTGTATTGGGCAAGAATATCTTCGGGCTTCATTGGAGTCATATATCTGCGAGGCTTTGACCACCAAATGTCTTTGCCGTCAATGTTTCTGACCTCCAAAGCGTTGTATTCAGTGAGCTTCTTTTGTATCACAGCCGAGTTAAGGGTTAACACCACTGCGCCGTTGAAGTCTCTTTTGAGTACTCCGTCCCTGTTCCTTTTCACTGCATCTGACTTTCTGATGAAGATTTCATATCCAAGAAATTTCGCCTTGTCTTGTGCGTGTGTTATCAAAGTTTTCTCATCGGACAATTCAAGTTTGAGTTGTTCTCTCATGAATTGGGTGATGTCCGCTTTGATGGTCTCGCATTCAGACTTGCTTCCGATAACCGATATAAGGAAATCGTCCGCGTATCTTACATACTGCAATCTTCTAAAGTCCGCATCCATTGCATCCTTGTGAGGAGTGGACAGCATCTGTTTGCTCAGTTGGGCAATTTCATACAGATAGTTTTTCCGCATCTGCTCATCGGATGTTTTCTGCAACTTCTGTTTCAGCCTGTTCTTCTTATTGTTCAAACGCCAGTATTCGGGATTGATGCTGCGTCTGTCACCTTTGCGGAATTTGGCTGCGTACTCCTTGATATACTTGTCGAACTTGTCAAGGTAGATGTTAGCCAATATGGGGCTGATTATTCCACCTTGCGGAGTTCCTGAGTACGTCTTGTTGTACTTCCAGTCCTCCACATACCCTGCATTGAAGAATTTACGGATAAGTCTTAGGAAGCGTTCGTCTGATATGCGTTCACGAAGAATGCTAATCAGTACGTTGTGGTCTATGTTGTCAAAGAAGCCTTTGATGTCTCCCTCGATAAACCACTTTGCTCCCGCAAAAGACTTCTGTATCATACCCAATGCCGTGTGGCAGCTTCGGTGCGGTCGGAAACCATGTGAAGTGCCTTCAAAATGACCTTCATAAATGGCTTCAAGCAGCAGTCTAACTACCTCCTGCACCAATTTGTCCTCGAATGAGGGAATACCGAGCGGACGTTTCTTGCCGTTCTTCTTCGGTATGTACACTCTGCGTGCAGGGTGGGGTTGGTAACTTTCGTCCTTTAAGGACACAATCAATCTTTCAATCCTTTCAAGACTCATCTCATCGATGGTCTTGCCGTCAGTTCCGGGTGTCATGTTGCCTTGCTTCGCATAGATGCGTTGGTAGGCTACAGCGAACATCTCTTCACTGAACAGATACCGATACAGTCGCTCGTACTTATAATCCGAACTTTGACTGTGGTCACTTAGAGCTTTTAATACTCTTTCTGATTTTTCCATACGTCTTACACGTTTTCAAAATTTGTATTAAAACATTACTAACTGTTCCCCTTCGCCATGTACAAGGCATTACCTTGCTCGGACTACTATGGGAACTCCGTTACCATATTGGATATTCAAAGCCAAAGCTCATAGCCACTTTCATGGCTTTCCAACTTAGGTAATCTCCGTTTAGCTGCATGATAACTATTAGCACGACAGATTGTCGGATACGACTTCCGCCCTTTTCTCCGCTTACTGCGGTTGCGTTGTGGCTGGTTCTTTGCTATAACACCAATGACGTTGTCTAAGTGCCACAATGCGACGTTTGTAAAAGCCTTCCGTCGCAGCTACATCTTTTGTCGCTGGGCTATCGTTCAATCAGTATGGACTTTATCCTCATATCTGTCTTTCTCCCTCGCAATTCAGTCGCAGTCTGGCTTTTGACTGACTTATTGCTTTCCCAAAGTGCTATTTTCACCTTTAGGTTTCCCCTCGGGCTTATTTGGGTGGAAGTAGGTCACTTGAACCCTGACCTATCCTCTTGCTAAAGAGGTATTTATCATGCAACCATTACGGACGCACTCATGGCGATGTACACCGAGATAGCGCCTACGATAGCCACAACACCGGCAATGGCGTAACACAGTTTGACCATGATGGGAACGTACTTGGCGATTTCCTCCGTCACGGTAGCCAGTGCAGTCGTACCGGCGGAATAATCGCCTGCGGAGTTCTGGGCCATGACGGCCGTCGTGCCACACAGCAACATCAGTGTGAGCATCTGTACTTTTTTAGCAGAAAACATTTTTTTCATTTGTCTTTTTGTTTTTTGAAACATGATTATTTATTTTAGGGTAAGTATTGCAGTTCTTTCGAATCGTTATGGCGGTACTTGATTCCTGCCTCCCGTTTCTATATGCGATAGCCGAAAAAGGCAGGAAAGACGAGGAACGCACCGATCAGGAACAGGCACGCGCCCACAAGCGTTACGACGGACTTGGTAATGCCGTCCTCGCCCGTGTTCATCTTTACGTAAATCTGGAATCCGGACACAATCACACAAATCCCGGCGATGGCACAACAGAGAGCTTGGACGTAAAACATCATTGTTACCACGTAGTCGTGCATCGTCGCCAGCGCATCCGCACCCCAACTGTAATTCACGCTGCCGCTTTTCGCCAGAGCTGAACAGGGGATGATGGAACAAAGCGCACATAGTATCTTTTTCGTTTTCGACATCTTACAGCTTATCTTTGACCGGTCTCCATTTCAGGCAGGGACGGTTGTCCAAGCGTCCTTTGGAAATCAACGCCTTATACATCTCTTCGTCGGTAAAGCCGTCGGACAGGTAGGGAGCGATCTCTTCCATCTGCGCCTCCGCCTTGGCCTTCAGCCTTTCAAGCCGCTCTTTCGCGGCTGCCTCCTTTTTCCCTGTATCGCCGTCTTGTACCGCAGGCGGGGCAGCTACGGCTTCCGTGTCGCATGTCTCATTTCCGATACTAAACCCGGTCTCGTTCTCCGAAACCTCGACACTCTCTTCCGTGGCATCCATCGGACCGAGGTCGAAAACTTCTTCGTCAGTCTTCTCCGTTCCCTTCTTTCCATACAGGTCACGGGTAATATTGACCGCGTAATAGACGATGTACAGCACCGTCAGTACAAGGGCGAATATAAAGTATGAACTCATCTGTTTTAAGTATGAAATTAAACTTTAATTGAACTTTGAAAGTACAAAAGCAAAGAAAAGTATTATATTTGATATAATGAAAACTCTTTATATCAAACAATATTTTATTACGTAGAAATAAGTATGAAACATATAAATTGAACTTTAATTTCATACTTTAAGGCGAATGTACCGGGAAAAACGGGCATAAAAAAAGCCCTTCGGGAGGAGAGCTTTCAAGGGAGGGGTAACGATAATGCCTTACCGTTTCTTTCCGCGCAGGTAATCGTTCAGGTCCTTGTACTCGTGATAACGGAGTGCTTCGTTGTGCACCCGCTTGCCGTACATGCCGGCGATGGTCTCTTCCGTTTTCTGTCCGGCGAGATCATTGTCGAGATAACAGTGTATTTCCTCGTACACCTGCAAGTGTTCCAAAGCCTTTTTCAGGTTGTTCACCGAGTTCATCACGAGGTAATCGCAAGGTGCGCCGATGCAGACCGTATCATCACCCGTCTGTTTCAGCGTCAGGTAAGAGAGAAAATCCATGAAGCCTTCGAACACGCAAACCCGGTTCTGTGCTTCACTATGAGAATGCCTGATGACAGAGATGTCCTTACACCGGATACAGCCCTTATAATAAGGATTGCGAACCTCGTACCCGCCCGCCACGTTACCGAAGGCAAGGGCGAAGTAGCGCCGTTGCCGCAATTCATAATGGACCTCCCGGCAGAACATGCGGCCGATGTCTCCGTCGATTCCACGGGAATGAAGGTACGAGAGCAGCGCATGGTGCTGCAACGGTACGACGAGCACGTCCTTCATGTCGGCTTCGACGGGTCGGGGCGTTGTCCCCGGAATCCGCACCCTTTGTATCGGGATAGCGTTCTCGTGCTTCCCTATATAGGCAAGCACTTCGCTCACGCTGTCCGTCTGGTAAAGGTGTTTGCCCAGTTCCACAAGGTCTCCGCCCGTCGCTGCGCCAAAGTCATACCATTCGTTGAGCCGGTCATTGACCTTGAACGACGGGGTACGCTCATTGCGTAGCGGCGACAAATACCAGTATTGTTTCGATGTTACACTCTGGGGGTGGTAGCCGAGACTGGCAAGATAGTCCACGATACGCAGTTGTTTTGCTTCCGCTATGGTCATGTCATTTTCTTTTCACTTGTTTTCAAAAAACGGTTTACTTTGGTTTTTCTCCTATATATACCCGGACCAAAGTAAACTAAATTATTTTTCACCTTCTGCGTCCTCGCATTCTTCGTCGAAAAGCAAGGCTTCGGTCGGGGTCACATCGTAATAAAAGAGCTTGTCCCGTTTGACGATCAGCTTCAGGTTTTCCGTCAGGTACTGCAGCAGTTTTATCATGACGCTGCGTCCCCGTTTGAACCCGATAGCCTCATAGGAGGCCATGAGAGCCTGCAGTACGTTCTCGAAACCTTTGATGGGCCTGTCCCCGAAAGCGGCGGAAAGCGCCTCCCGGTGCTGCTCGATGGACAAATCCATGAAGCTGCTCCGGGCCTTCGGTCTCACGCTGCCATCAAACGAATAGTTATCCACCATGACCGGCAATCCTTCGTCATCAACGGAAAAAGCAAACGGTTTGAACTCCTTCTCGCGGATATGCAGCGCATGAACTTCACTGATAACGGGATTCTCCGCACTCTTGGTGATGACCAGCACCGTTTCCGCCTTATTGCTCATTTCCGTGCCGATATGCCCGCGCACATTGTTGTCGCCTTTATTCAGGTGCAGCACACAATGGATATGCAGGTCGTATTTCGACGACCATTCCATCATCTTGTTGATAACCTCCACCGATTCGCTGGTGCTGTTGATGTCGAGCATCAGGTCGCGGATGCCGTCAATGATGACCAGCCCGTACCCTTTGTTCTGTCGCAGAGCGTAGTCGATGACCTCAATACGCACGGCCGGCGTGTATTCCCGCAGGCAAATGAAATCGAGATTCTCGTTGTCGGTTGTGGTGGGCAGCCCCGCCAGGCGGAGAATACGTTCCAACACGTTATGGCAATGGAAACGGCTCTGTTCGGTGTCCACGTACAAGATCCTGCGCTTGCCTTCGGGCAGATGCGCCCGGTAGTTCAAAACCTGCCGGCCCGCCAGTGACGCAGCGACAATAGCAGAGACATTAAACGTCTTTTTCGCCTTCGCCTTACCCGTCGAAGCGCTAAAATTGCCGAGCGTCGCTATGGTGGAGTTGTCGATCCATATAATCTGGGGCGGAGTCACGTAGGTGTCCGTGGCCTTTATCTGCGATGCCGTGAGAATATCCGACAGGCGATTCTCGTCCAGTTCCGCCCACGAGTTACGGTCAGTTCTTTTTTCGTTTTCCATAGCGCTTCTGGTTAAAGAACGGTTGGGTTGCGGATACTTCCGTCGCCATACGCATGGCATCGTCCACCGTAGGTTCGTAGTTTTGCAAGAGCCATGCGTCCAGCTCTTCCTTCGCGAAGTAAAGCATCTTGCCGCGAGGTTTGTAGTGCGGGATTTCCTTGTTCGATGTGAGTTTGTACAACATACTTTCGGACACGCCGATATACATGCACGCCTCTTGAAAAGTGAAGACTTTCTTGGTCGTGTAAATGGTATTTTCCAGTAAAGCCACACGCTCCAACAGACCTTCCACCGGTTCCAACTTCTTGAGAACCGCTTCTATGGCGGTCAGCCGTTCGCTTAACCGCTCCATGAATGTTGTTCTGTTTTGCATAAAATACATGTTAAAATTAGACAATGGAGAGTTACCTCCGTTATGCAGCGCGCTAACGGAGGTCAAAGTTATGTGATGTGAACCGGACAGCCGGAAATTCCGGCATGATACTATGCACGTATCACGGCAACTATCACTGTTTTATCTTTCACATACTTGGCTTTTTGGCACTTCGTGTCATATTTTCAGCCGACTGATGGCTTTTCGTATGCCGAGGTTTGCCGATGTAATGTTGTTCCTCGCCGCAGAGAGGGCAGACGAGAGGCTTGAAGCGGTAACATATCTTGTGCCGTCTTTGGACAACAGGAACCGCCCCTTGTCGAGAACCGACTGCCAGTGAGGTAGGATAAAGGTGTTTTCGAGCAACGCATCGAACAGAACCGCCACATGGCGGATATTGTTCACACGTATACAGAAATTCTCCTTGCAGGCAAAAAGCGCTTCCATGTCCTCGATGCGGAGAGTGGAAACGCAAAACAGATGATAAGCGTTGGCGCAAGCCACAATACCTGTCATCTGTTCACGGGAAAAATTGCAACCAAAGGAGAGAGGTGGAGCGTTTCTGGAATCTTCTATACGTGAAGAGTCGAACCATACTCCGGCAATGTCGTACTTTTGTTTCAAGGCCATGCACTCCTCGAAAGAAAATGTTTCTGCGGTAAAGAGGCTTTTGACGAGACTTGTACAATCGAGCAACAGCCCTCTGATGATATGAATGTTCATTTCATGGCAATTCCTGCAAACCGCACTGTTGCAGTCGATGTACCGGTGGCTGTTTATAAAGTCATCCACGTAGCGGCCATATCGTTTGCCGCCTGTCATGACGTCTTGAAGATAAAGCTCCCTTGCTTCGGAGAGCAACTCGTAAAATTCTTCCGCTACATCCTGTTCCGTAGCGAAGTGGTGCAGATGTGGTCTCCCTTCAAAAAAAGAGAGGACCTGTTGTTTTGTCCTTTCATGTCGAATTGTTTTTTATGGGTTTATACTTATTATAATAGTGGCATTACTTCGACCATTTGAAATATCGGAGAAAAGCCGGAAATATTTACCTTAAATTGAATTTGACATGTATGACTACATCAGTCGAATAGGCCGTTAACCAAATTGACTGCTTCGTCTTTTTTCTGGTTGATGATTTTGGCGTACACCTGTGTCATTCTCACGGAGGTATGGCCAAGCAGCTTCGATACGGTATAGAGATCCGCACCGAGCGTCAGCATCATGGTCGCGAATGTATGCCGGGCGGTGTGAAAAGTAAAACGCTTGGTGATTCCGGCCGCTTCGGCCCACGGTCTGAGATACTGATTGATATTTGAAGGCAGGTTGAACACAGGATCGTCTGCAGCCTTGTCCTCACGCTCCGGCATCCATTTCAACGCCTCGTTGGAGAGTGGCAGGTAAATCGGTTCTTTGGTCTTCTGCATAGCTACCGCCAGACGGTATTGGCCGTTATCGACAAAGACATTCTTCCATTTCAGGCCGACAATATCGCTGATACGCAGTCCGCAGAAGCAGGAGAACAGATAGGCATTTTTTACCCTCCCTTCCTGCATCGGAGTGGCAATCAATGCCCGTACCTCTTCGATGGTCATATAGGACCGCACGCTTTCCGGCATTTTGGGCTTCTCCGACTTTTCCATCTCGTTAAACGGATTTCTCAACAACCGTTTAGCCCGAACGGCAGCATTCAGGGCGCCATTGAATATCTGATAATAGGTGTTGCGTGTAGAAGCTGCTATCGGCTTTCCTTTAGGGCGGAAGGTTGTCAGCATGTAGTCGATATAGCCTTGGCAAAAAGCGAGGTCAACCCGATCCAATATAAATCTTTCCCCTGCATATTCTTTCAGGATATGGGTAACGGCTTTGATTTGACCGATGCCCTTCTTGTCGCGTTTCTCTTGGTACTCCAGATAGGTTTGCATCCAGTCCAGCAGATAAATCTTATCCGTATGGTTCACGATACCGGCTTCACCACTGGTCAGCTCGATAATACGTTTCGACTTGATGGCATTTGCGGCAGCCATTGTTATTTCATTTTGCCGACGGGTATTGCTGTCCGTTCCCGGAATAAGATACAGCTTCAGGTACTCGTATGTCCGTTTGCCGTTGCGGTATATATCCAGATACAGACTTTTGCTGCCATCGGACAAATCCTTCATCCGAAGACGGATTGGTTCTTTTACTTTTTTAGGCTTCTTTATTCGTGGCATAATCGTATTCTTTCATTCGTTATTTTTCGTATGCAAATGTACGAATTAAAACTGAAATCAAGAAACAAACAAGAAACAAAAATGTACCCAAAAAGAACCAATTAACAGAAAATAGTGAAAACAACTGAAAGAAATAACTACCCTATAAAGAACTGATATAAAGCATATTTAGTTGTATTTATTTGGATTTTATTTTCATCTTTAATATGCCTGTTTGTTTATTGTTAAGTAATGATAAACATTTTGTTTAGACATACTGGAATTCTCTGTTACCACGTATGCTTGCTCAAATCTCCACCCGAACTGGGACATATAATTGAGAGCATCAACCATCGAGTTGAACTTGATTTCTTTCCCTGATTTGTCAACCAGAAACTTATCAGTACTACCAGTCCAGAAATGTTTGGCCTGACCAAAATCAATTTCAATTTTCACTTTGGTACCAGTGAGGTTACCAGTACCCACAATTTCACAATAAGCACGCGCAGGATTCCAAGGATCCTGGGCAAACGAACTGATGCTAAATAATAGCACCGAAATCAATAGTAATTTTTTCATAATAAACATTACTTTTCCAATTTCTTGGAAATTATATATTCATAATTCAGCCAAAAAGGTGATTAATTGTTTCTATATCTTTTTTAGGGTCAGTAAAGTCTATTCCTACTTCATTTTCATTTATAAAATTCAACATAAAATCTTCGATAGACTTCTTATCAATATTAACCTTTATGATCTTATATATAGCATCATTTACTCTATTTACTTCTATCACTTTTACAGCAATAAGCATAACAAAATAGCCTAAAAAATAACTTTTGCGCTTCGGAGCCTTTGCCACTACATCAGAGAACTCCATTAAATCGAGGAATGAATTTTTATCACATGCTACATGTGCAGCGTATATTAAACAATTTCCCCAATAGGAACCATGAGTCAATATTGATTTATATATACCATTGCATCCTTCATCTTTGTCTTGAGTAGAATCCACAATACTATTTGCAAATCCTTCCTTTACATCATTATGTAAAGAAGAAACTTTCAATTGCAAATCATCCGTCCTATCTTGAATTACCACCATTGTAGATAAAAGTTTTTCTACTGATTCATCAAGATGAATAGCAGCTTTCTTCATGACCTCCGAGGATTCTACTATTTTAGGTGGTAACTCCTGTAGTTCTTTATGGATCCCATCTAAATTTCCAGTAAAAGACTCCATTTTCTCTACAGAAGTATCTATCTTAGTAGGAACAAAACGAATTTCATCATACAAATCCCTAAACTTATGCAATAAGCTATTAATTGATTCACCGGAAACAACAGTCATTATTATTGCAATTACAGAAAGGATTATTGATGTAATAGTCGAAGCAAAAGAAAATTGTTTCGACAATTCATCATTGTCGTAAAGAAGTAGAACAAACTGAAAAATGGCAATAATTGCAATGATAATAATTGCACAACATAAATAAATTCTTTTTTCCTTTTCGGCAATCGCTTTTTGTTCTTCCATAGTCACATTTTAATAAAGAAACAATAATTGTCTACAAAGTTAGACATTAATCTACTTTATAGTGCAAAAAATGTACTGAAAAAAAATACGGATATAAAAAAAGCCCTCACTTAGTATGAAGGCTTCTTCTTTTTAAAGATACGTTTTTAAAAGCGATGCTTCCTCAAGAGGAGAGCACTTTTCTTTATTCGTTCACTCAAATCAAGCAAACTATTTGATAATAAATCAATTTCTTCGTCAGTAAAGGATGCAGCCTTGTTGTTGACATGATATCCATTCATACGTTGACTAAACCAAGAGCGTGACTTCTGGAAGTATTCTTCCGCTATATAAGACCAAGTAACAGCAGGAACTATGTCGTTCAACGCTTGCTTGAAATCATATTCATCAATTAACGCTTGTGACTGATCAATTGTTTCCTGAGCTTTGTGCTGAAGAGATTCAGCATATTCTCGCACTTCCTCCTCTGTTTTATCCGACAGCGTTTGGGCTATCTTACCTCGGAACTGTTCCCGTTGCTCGTCAGTATCCAACTGGAGAAACTCACTCAACAAATTATCTATTTCTCTACTTGCTTCCATAACAATAAGTATAATTTAGTTTTTAAAGCACCCCCTCAATACATGAGGGGGTTAATGTTAACCTTTCAGTTTTTTGAGGAGAACTATCAACTTATCCAGTTGAATATCGATCAGCCTCTCTAACTCTCTTCGTGGGTATCCTTGCTTTAGCAATTCCTCCTCATTCAGAGCATAAAACAGCAAGCAGCGCTTTACATGTTCTATGTGAGCCTTTAGCTCTTCCTGATTGTCAAACATCGCTTTAAAAACGTAATGCAAATATAATAAACATTTGTTTATTAACAAAACATTTGCAGATAAATCTGCTTTCAAATTGATTATTTAACACTTACATAACCCAATACTAATAAATCATCCAAGAAGTGCTCCGTTGAATCGGCACGAACGGTGTTCCCGGACTGGTCGTGGTATCGATCGGCAAAGTGGTACATGTATTCCTGGTCGGTACATTCGGAATCGAAACGGCTGCTCTGACGGAGTTTGGTAACAAAATCGGTGGCACAGGTGGCGGTAATTGTACCGCCGTCCTGCAATGTGTAGGTCTTATTCATTATCTGGTAAGTTTTTTTGTTCTAAGTTTAAAATACGTTTTTTGGTCGTCGGTCAGGAAAGGCAAGTTTGCCAAGGCTGTTCCGGTGGCGATATTGGTCTGCTGAGCAAAGGTAATCATGTTGGCGATAAAGCGTATCCAATTTTCCATTTTTATGAAATTCGTCGTACCTCCATGCTGGCGAAACTCAACCGTACGATGGCGGGAGTAGGACTCAAGGTTCAGTTTGTGGTAGCGGTCGCCTCCGAAAGCATTCTGTAAATCTCTAAGGCTGCCGGCATTCTGAATCCGCTGTTCAGTTATGGATTGTAGCCCTCTGCAATAGTGGTTATTGCGTCGAGATGGAGGCATAAAAGCGTCAATTATACGTTCAGCTCTCCGGTAGGTAAGTATAAGGTTCTTCCAAGTGTTAAGGGTAAAGTTGGCAGCGTCCATGTGGATATGAAGCCCGCAGGAGTCGTTTACCTTTACCTCGCAATAATCAAGCACCCAGCAAACTTTCTGTAGCTCCCGAAGGCCGGCCTCTCCCTCAAGTATCGGGCTTACAAGTTCGAAAGTATTCGTTCCCGATAGGCTGCCATCTGTTACCAGTTTCCAATGATTGCGGGTATCGTGGTTGTATCCTTCGACTGCTACGCTTATACCGGCTTCCCTAAGTTCTCGAGCGAGGCGTTCGCGAGTGCAGTTATAGGCTTCAATCTCAACCCCAAAGCGACGGTTGAAAGCATAATCAATCTCCGGAAGGTTATTCGGTACTACTTGGTTGCCGGGCTGGAAGGTTCCGGCTTCAATCATCCGCTTGTAGACGTTTTGAACAAAACCGTAGTTTCCGTTGGTTACCAGGTCGGCAACCTGGCGGCGAGTTAAGCCTAAAAGAAGCAATTGCTGTATTTTGCTGGTCTTTGTTATTCTTTGGTTTAGAATGTTGGTAATTTGCTCGTTCATAATGCTTTATCCTTTATTATTATACAGCTAAGATAACACTATAAGTGCGAACGTCGTAGCGATTACCTCTTTATTATCAAGCAGTTAGCTTTGTTTAGCTGAAGCTAAAAAAGGATAGAAAAAGGTCCGGAATATAGGGTTCCGGACCTTGAAAAAACAATTACCAGTTGAGTTGGTCCACAATATCTTGTGGTAAATAGTCATTTCCATATAAACAAGTGGCTATATAAACTCTATTGCCATCTTCACTTTGTGCCAATTCTTCACCGGCTTTCTTTTCTAATGGGAACTTGGGCTGATACGCAATATAAACTTCTGCTTCAGGATTCATTCCTTGTAATTCAATGATTAATTCTTCTACTGTCATAACGTTGTTTCTTTTATTATTATACAGCTAAGATAACACTATAAATGCGGACACCGTAGCGATTACCACTTTATTATCAAGAAGTTAGCTTTGTTTAGCTGAAGCTAAAAAGGATAGAAAAAAACTCCGAATCTCACGATCCAGAGCTAATAAATATACTTCGTTTTCATTATTAATAATGAAAAAACTGTTATTGATGCACAAATATACTATTTATGTTTTGACTTAAATATCAGCCAACAGACAATAATAATAGCCATTATCAGACCACCGAATGCCCAGCCACCAAGCTCCATCTTCATAGACTCCCAACGAGTTAGCTTCCTTTCAACGGGATAAGGCACCTGAACTGAATCAACCTTAACGAATGAATCCACCCGATTAATGAATAGGTACTTATACTGATATAGGTATTTATCCGCAAAAACGGTATCTCCTTTGGTGTAATACCGAACAGAATCCTTCAAGTAAACACTGTCGTGTTGTAAACGGTCAATGTAACGATATTCAGTCTTTATTTTCTCGACAGGCACATATTGAGTACGGCAAGAGGAGAAACATGTTGCTGACGCCAGCAAGATAATCAAGAGACAGACCGGAAGTTTCATAGTAAATCCCATCCCTGCTCGACATCCGCCATGACAGCCGGTAGACCATTTTCAACCTGGCTAATTGCAGCAGCAAAAGCACACATAGTAGATTTGTCGTTAATATCCGGAACGTACGTTGACGGAACTTGCATTTCGCTGCACACACGAGTGATGTATCCGGAAGTGTTGTTCTCGCAGGGAGGTGCCCAACGATTAATAAATTCAGCAATCGTCTGCCGATTGTGCAATCTACGGTAGTTCTGCAGTAACTTGATTAATGCCCGATAGCCATAAGCCATAGAGCTAAACTGTTTGAAACTCTTGTCCTGGCTCGGAATAACTTCTCCTTGCCATTTATCCCGGTCATGACGAATGTTGCCAGGATTGCAATTACGTAAACCTCTACTCATAATTAATA
The DNA here is from genome assembly GCF_033042785.2 of Bacteroides hominis. NCBI lineage: Bacteria > Pseudomonadati > Bacteroidota > Bacteroidia > Bacteroidales > Bacteroidaceae > Bacteroides > Bacteroides hominis. Next base: position 567,241 of record NZ_CP178829.1, read on the forward strand.
AGAATTTTACTTTAATATATCATTAATATTTCTCCCTAATTTCCTCTCCATTTCACCTCTGAGTTGTGCACGAAACAGCGATATAAAGGGAAAATTGGGAGCGATGATAAGTATACTGGCAGAGAAACTCCATACTTCACAGGCACCGGCAAGACCGGCAGCAACAGAAGTAACGGCTACACTGGCATGAAATATCTGCTCGATCATGTAAACCGAACAAAGGCAACTGGCATAAATGGCTACCTTTTTACACGTTTCTCTTCCAGCCTCGGAATAGGCAAACTCTCCTTTCTTCAGTGATACGGCAATACCCCACCCCAAATCAATAAGGACAAGAATTCCAACTACAGCAAAAGGATACCAAGCAGGCGCAAAGAAATGGGCTATAAAGATGACAACTGTTGATAACCAGCCATAAACAGTGCTCAGAATACGCTGAAGATGTTCAAAGAGTGATTTAATAATAATGTCCATATCTTTTCTTTTTTGACAAAATTACTATTGAAGTATCATGACCGAAAGGACGACATCCGAGCTTTGACATTGAACAGATCGGAACCATCTGCTTCAAACATCATGGTCCATCCGATGGACTTTAGCTCTTTGGCTACAAATGGGATGATATCAAGACTCTTTATGTTCGACCGGTTTAGCCAGGATACTTTTCCACATTCTGCATCAAACAGAAGATGGGCACGCAGGGTGTTCAGGTATTCAAGGCAAGTGTCTGAAGAGATCGCTTCTTCTACAAGATCCGAGGAGTCTGATAGTTTCATTGCGATTGTGGCCGCCAGCTTCTGGGTATCTTCGATTGAGTTCCTGTTATCACTCCTGGAAGAGAACTCACCATAATCAATAAAGAGATAAGTCCCCACCAGAGTATCAATGCGGGCTTTAACCGACTCAAAAGACTGTCCAAAAACATACGACTGAATTGTAGGGATCAGCGGATCCGGCATAGCTAAAATGGTTTCTTGCAATTCGGCATATTGCGCATGTGAACTACTACCATTGTTAAAGATGGAAAGCACGCCCTCTCTTGAGGGATACTTTGCGAAGTAAGAGAATAAATCAAGTATCATAATATTTGGTTAATGATATGGAGTGGTAAGCCTGTTTCCTTCTCAATGTCCATCTTTTCCATTTTCATTGCACTCATGCTCCGAACGGTTTCAATGATCTTCTTCCGGAGGATAGTCAGGTACTTGATGACGTTCATCTGCTCGATGGCTGTAATGTCACCAAGTCCATCATTGCTTAGATTATACAGTGACTCCAAAGCACCGGTACTGATAGCACTACATTTGCCCTCTTTAGCAGCAGTCAGTAACCGAAAGTCTGTTTGAGTAAACAGGTAGTTGTTGAAAGCCTGGAAATTGAAGGCAATGGCCTGTAATTCGTCCTCTGGAAGTTTTGCGAATACTGTAGCCAACCGGTGAGCTCCTTCTGAAGTGTATGTACCTGGATAATACAGGATCGCTGCTAATAGTGGAAGCATGTCTACAGACTTACCTATCAGGGCACGGGCCTCGATGTATTGCAATGCCGTTAACGAGCAGGTCAGGACATTGAAATTGGTATCAATGGAATATGCTGAATAAATATCGTCATCAATAACCACTGCCGGAACCAGCTGCTTGCAAAAGCAACAATCAAAGGCAAATTTATAGTCCAAGCGTGAGAGATAGCGTGCGATGGGGAGACAAGTTAGTCTTTCCGGAGGAGTCTTTTTGCAAAGTTTTCTGGTTTCAGGATCCATTTCGCTTAAAGCCATATCGTTGTCCGGATACATAATGACGAATGGAAAGGTAACCTGTTCTGCCAGGAAAGCCAGGTTCTGGAATGATTCTTCTCCCCGGATCTTCTTTGGCTTCCACCCCATAACATTACACACGTAGTTTACTCTCACCATGACCGGTGAAAGTTCTCCCTTCACCATGCGATTAAAGTCACGGATCAGACTAATGAATAAATAACTATTTAGTTGGTCCCAGGAATTGGGAATATAATACGTATTCCCATGAACCATAAACTCTATTTTGTCTTTCATGGCATCATTATGATTTTGTCGTCCGGAGTATTAAATGATGTTTCTGTATCTACTATACCGGAATCGTTGTTAGACAACATAAGATCGATGTTCTTGAGTAGTGATTGAGCTTCGCCAGTTAGCTGTTCAGCAAGTGCCAACATACGTTCCTGTTCATCCTTTCCGGATCGAGTGGTTTTAGAGTCATCGAAGAGATTACGAATGGTAGATGGAAACTCAAGAATATCCAATCGACGCAAGGCAAGAGCAATCGTACTTTTTGCAAGAGCATGCAGTAGTAAATCCTTCATCTCCTGATTATCAACGACACGTTCAAAGTAACTGGTCATTCCTTCATCCAACACTTCTTTCTGAAGTGGAATAATCCGGAAGAAAAAGAGATAAGAAAGGTCAATCGAATATAGGAAATCAAAGTCCTCTGCAGTCTGAATCCGAAGAGAGGAAAGCAGTTTGCAGTAACGGGAATTCTTCCATTCTTCCAGACTGTCCTCCTTATTGAGTAACTGGATCAGCGTATCCATACCACTGAAGTAGTTCTCAATATAGGACCGACGCATGGCTTCCATCTCATACTTGTAGATGTCAACATCGGATTTTCGTTGTTTGACAACATCAAACACTAACTGTTTGGCAAGTGTTAAGTTGGCCATTGCAGTCAGCAAGGCATCATGTATTTCTCCATCCCTCTTGAGAACTATGTCATAGACTTCTTTAGAAAGTATAATGCATATCTGCTTCCGGGCAGAAGATGCCGAACTATTGAGATCCTTAAACTCAATGTTCGTTTCCGAATAGGGTGCATAATGACGAAACTCAGTCAGGTTTTTAAATAGCTCTTCTAAAATGATCATGATTCTTGCTGATTTAATCGTTCGTTTGGTTTAACATCTTCTTGACGACTTGGAATTTCCCGGTAAAATCCAAGTCTATAACCTTGCTTATACAGTGCCGGGAAGTTGATTTGAATAGCCCAGTTAAAAGGCTCACAGCAGATTTCTTCGTCTGGAGTAAGGGACATCAGGTAGATCAGATAGTTGTAATAAGCGTCGGATCCGGACTTGGATATCACGCCATCTTTTCCAACACTGGAGATAGAGGAGTCGAGTCCGACACTTGATAACAACACTTCATCAGCACGCTTATCATAAGAAATCAACGATTCGATGTACTCTTTGTATTTCAGGTCTACTGTTTCAATTTTCCAGCGTTCTTCTTCGGTACCACCGCTTTTAAAGCTGATTGTTGCATAAGCCTTCCCCTGGTTATCAGCACCGGAGAGATATTGTGAAATCTTGCGGAGCTCGGACTGGATATACTTAATCAGTGTAGACTCTTTGAACTCGGTACCTATATCGATGCCATTAAATACATATAGCTTCACTCCGTCCTTATTCCGCTTCTTATTTTCATCACAGAGCTTCTGGATCTGAGTGCGCTTGGCGTTTATCCAGGCATTAGGGATAATGATGTGGATTTTGGCTGCCAGGCTATTGCGCAAAAAGGAGTTAATATACCGAGCTGTCGCATTAGAACCTCTGATATATTCCTTAGTGCCTTCATGCGTTTCATTTACACCATAGAACTCATCGACTGACTTCTCCCGGTGATGCGAGATGGCAGCATACTTATAATTGGCAACTTCTGCCAGGTTAAATTTCGGGTAAATCTTGAAGTTGGATATCCCATAGTTCCAACGTCCAACAGCGATAAAGCGGAAATCACGATAGTACACCAGGTCGGTAGCGACATCCTTTTTTGTCGTGGCCAGCCTACAATTTCTATTCTCCATTGTCTCAATACCGGCAACAGGCAGTGCCCCCAAATTTCGGCCTACGGAGAATCGCCATTTCACAAAGTAGTCACGAAAATAATAGAAGTCTTTAATAAGAGCTTTAGCCACCTCCTTATAATCGCTTTCAAGTCCACGGTCCTTCCAACTATCCAACCAATTCATGATCTCCGGGCACTCAACCCATTCACGCTTAAACTTGCCATCGGCAAACACAGTCTGGTACACTGCCGGTCCCTTTCCGTACAGCATATTCGCCTGTTTAGTGATAAGCCGAGGTAGCAGACGATTCTTCTTGAGATCAGCTGCCACCTCCTCACACTTCATGTTGTTATAGCCACGGCTACACACTTGATAGCCATTAATAGATTGCCACTGCATATCAGGTAATGGATTGTAGTCTCCTACAGAGAAGCCTGGATCATCCATACCGGTACGGGGATTGTCCCCAACCTGAAATGATATTACATTACTTTCATCGATGTAGCAACCATAGTCACCTAACATCTTTACATCACTCATAACCAGTCGATTTTATGTAGTTTAAAATTGTCCTGTGGAAAGCCCATATATCGGATCAGGATCCTGTAACACATCTTTGGCTCTCCATCACCATCAGTGAAGAGGAATAGATTCTCTCCATCGATACTAAACCTTTCATGTGGTAACTGAGTCCGAAACTTACATCCCTCTCGAATCACCAGTTTGGCCGATGCTTCACCCTTCTGCCTCGAGTAAGAGAAGAAAGCAATCGTAAAGCACCCATCAGGCAACTTCGATATCTCTTTTGCCCATTGCAGTGCATGCGGTCCTGTCATTGTCGTTTCCATGCTCGAAAATACCTGTTTCTGAACCTCCCAGAAAGGACCGGCGGGATGGAACCCTCATATTTCCAGCCAAAGACCGAAGGCTGCACCTCATTTCGAATTATCAGCGGGGCGTGGAGATAGGGAGCTGATGAAAAAAAAGGAATAAACTTTTGAAATGTGATAATATTCATTTTCAACAAGTTATCATATTTTTCTATGTCAAACAGGGCAATTATTATAGATAATACAAAGTTTTTCAGGTGCACCGAACTTATTATATAGAGAAATTATCAGGTAAATCAGTCGGAATTGAGGATAATTCAGCTTGAACACGGTCGCCATAACGTCCAAACAGCAAGTAAATAAGTGCACTTGGTATCTGCGTTGTGAGACCCGCTTGAAGTTTAAGCGGTACTTTTACCTCAGATGTTTTATCAAGCTCTATACGGCCATCCGTTTTTTTGAGGGGCGACAGCATGATAGCACTACAAAGGTTCTTACATTCGTTTTCATCAATAAGAATACGGGGCAATGCGTTACTGCGATTACCGAATATAAGAAGCAGGAGCTTAAACTGCTGCCAATGGTAGACAGTTGCCTGACCCTCGTTCATCAGCTCAACAGTAAAGCCATAAGACTCCAATTCCCGCTTGAGAATACGGGAGTCGGTGGTTATCTTTTCCAAATCTTCTTTTTTCTTGTTACCGGCACGGTCAGGATAGAGAATAATGTGTTTATTGACAGCATCCTGGCCGAAGAACTCGTAGAACTGGCGGGCAAGTTCCGGCTGTTCGTCCGGATAATAACAGAAGAACTCCTTCAGTATCCTGAGTTCCGAACCGTAGTCCTTCTCCTGGCCAACGGTCAGGCTGGAGAAATGTCCGGGATCATAACCGACGAGCAGCTCGTCGCGCTTATTATAGTGCTTCAGGTAACGTGCTGTTAAGATGAAGTGATCCCGGAGATCAAGTTTCAGGATGGACTCGTAAATGTAACTATCGGCAAACTGATGTAAGTCCTTTTTAAAGTTAGCAAAAAACTTGTTTACAACTTCTTTGTGCCGGATAGCACAGATAGAAGTCAGAAACTCGTCAATATCAAGGGTTTCAATCTGAGTTTTGAAGAATTTAGGACCTAATATGTCTTTGTTACAAAATGAACTGGCACGCACGTACAACGTAGCATTACGACGCATATCGGCAAGACGAGGTTTCCAGAGTGCGAGTGTACGTTCTACTTTCTGAAGCTCGAGGCGGATGGCTTCAAGAATAACCGGATTGGTAGTTTGTTTTTGTTGGGCAAACAGTTTGTAACGCTTGTACATAGCTGCATTTACATGAAGGGAAACTGTAGCTATTTCCTCAAGAAGTGCCTGGTCGATATTGTTTTCGTATTCTTCGAACCAGTCATCTTCACCAAGATCCACACGAGCTGTATCGGAAACACCGGTTACACCCTGATAGTATTGAGACATACGAATCTCGGCAGAGGATCCACGAAGTGACGGGAAGAGTCGTGTCTTCAGTTTCTCACCTTTGTTGTGCTTCATTTCCTCAATAAAAGCATGTACACCTGAACGACCGGCAACAGATTCCGGCTGGTCGGAACTCACCATCTGCAAATGATGACCATCGCGAAACAGGATGCTGTGTTTCGGGTATGCAATAGGATAACGTGGATGACGGAAGTGAGAAGGTATCTTTGCCTCTCCAACAACATAGTCTATCCCGTACTCCAACATCGGACGAACACGTCCGGCAACAGTTACCGGTCGGGAAAAATATGCTTGAATATTAGGCCAGACGTTTGTCATCAAAGCAATATATGTTTTGTGCACCAGGAAAGAAAGTTCTCCGGGCATATCATTGGCAACCCGGATAATACGTGGCCCCATAACTCCTTCAGTTTTGCCGACCGCACGGGCACCTTCAACAAATATATTGTTAGGATCCAGCACATTCACCTGAATCTGCATAGAGTTCATGTAGTAACGTTCGAACTCAACTGTAGCATCGAAGGTATTATCGCTACAAGAAAGACTGTCCCGGGATTGAGAATAAAGTTCTATCGACATAGTTATTCTTCATTGACTTCAGTAAACTCAGCCTCCTGGATATCGGCATCACGCAGGAGACGTTTTTTCTCTTCCTTCTCGATCGGAAGTTTATCAATCAGATTCAAATAGAATCCTTCGTTGTGTTTGGATGCAATTTCTTTCAAAGATTTCTTAGAATATCCAAGTTCTTCAGGAGTGATCTCTGGGGAAATAAGGAAGACAACACCAAGATCACGATCGGCTTCAGCAATCTCCGATGCCCGGCGACGACACTCGGCAGCAGCATCGTAACACTGTTTCTGAGTTTTGTAGTCACCACGGACAGCGGAGAGTTTAGCCAGGTCCTCGTATTTATCCGCATAGTTTGACTCCCATACTTTGATAGATACATTATTATCAATCGAAAAGTAGTTGATGGCAGCATATATACGTGCTTTACAGGTGCGTTCATCAAGATTAAGATGCTGTAAGGCATTAATACGCTGCTTTAATAATTTAGCAGCACGGGTAATGTTCCGTTCGTATTCGTATATTTCAGCAGCCCACTGCAGCTGCTTGAGGAAGAGTTGCACATCAGATGGTATGCCATCGCTCTTCCCGGAAACCAGGAAAGCAGATATCATGTCCGGATGTATCTTATCAAGTATATCAAGTTGTGTCATACGCCGAATAAATTCTTTCGAAGTTCAAGTTCTATACGTTCATTTTTGCGGGTTTCCAAAGCGGTAATAGCATCAATCTCGCCAGCTTCAGCACGTTTTGCCAACTCTGCATCAATATTATACTCACCCAAAGCACGCCCATTGCTGTAGGCATCGTTGTAAACATCACCAGGAAGACCGATACGAATGGTAAGAGCAATTTTCTCTTTACCTCGTAAACCAAGGAGGTTACAGATACGTTCTGCTGAGTAACCAAGTGCGCCAAATGTGCGCACTTGAGATACATATTCATCACCAATTAAAATGGCTTTATCCACATCGGAGGTTGGTGTCAGTTCTGATTTCATACGATAATTTTTAAAGTTTCCTCAGATGTAAGAAGTTCCCCAGAACGAATTACCCGGACGGGCTGTTCCGGGAACATAGACCGGTACCGATGAACTGTGCCTGAAACATAGCGAGGATCTATTTCCATAGCATGGCATATACGGTCAGTCTGTTGGCAAGCCATCAGAGTAGAACCGGATCCGGAGAAAAAGTCGGCAACGATCTGACCGGACACACTGGAATTACAGATGGGATAAGCCATCAAAGCAATAGGTTTCATTGTCGGATGGATGGCATTGCGTTGGGGTTTATCGAAGTTCCAAACAGTGGTCTGCTTACGATCGGAGTTCCAGTAGTGAGCAGCACCAGGTTTCCATCCATAGAGGCACGGTTCATGCTGCCACTGATAGTCCTGCCGTCCCATGACCATGGAGTTCTTTACCCAAACACAGCATTGGGCTATTTTGAAACCAGCTTTCCGAAGAGAGGCCCGGAAGTTCTCTCCTTCGCTATCGGCATGGAAAATATAATAGGATCCGCCAGGTTTCAATATAGAAAACATAACTGCGAACACTTGCTTCAGGAACGTAGCAAACAGATCATTCTCCATGGAATCGTTTTGGATAGTCAGTTCCTCCTCAGTCCCACCCTGATAGGCAACATTGTAAGGTGGATCGGTGACAAGCAAGTCAGCATGCTGTCCGTCCATCAACGCAGTGACATCCGATTTTGAACGGCAATCACCACACATTAAGCGATTCTTTCCAAGTAACCAGATATCTCCTGGTTGTGTAAAAATGGAGTTGGTATCGTCTTCTGTAGGAACAGTGAAGTCAATGGCATCTTCGTGGATATCGGTTGATTCGTGCTCGGATCCGAATAGCGGAGCAGCTGCCTGACCGAAGTCGATGGTCTTCACTTCATAACCCAGATTGAACCGGGAAAGAGTATCGGTATCGATATTGTACTTTTTGAATAGCAAAGTGTCCGGGTTCTTAGTGGCAAACTCAGAGTTGTAGGCAGCTATTTCCTCGACTGCTTCTTTTTTATCCGCTGCGAAGATTGGTTCATACGGAATCTCCGGGATGGTAAAACCGGATTTACGCAGAGCAAGCAGAGCTTTCCTCCGTTGATGGGCATCAATAATCCAGAGTTTTCCATCAGAATCCTTCCAGGCTTTAAATGCATACTTAAAGCCACGAGTGATGATTAGCATCTGCAACTTCGATAACTTGTCAGGATCCGACTTCTTGAAGTCCTCCTGAAGCTCTAAGAATGAATCCAGCGGGGCAGTCGGAAGGCCACCCAAATTAAATACTTCTATTAGCTTTTCCATGATTAATTTTTATTTGTTGTTGATTCGAGAATTGCTTTGAAAATGGCTTCTCGCTCTCGATGACGACGAAGGTTTTCTTTGTCCTGGGCACGCCGACTTTCACGGTCGACACGCTTCAGATAGGATTCGTATCTACGGATGTTATCAAGTACATTCTTGTGATATCGCAAGAATTCCTGCGGGTTCTTCCGAAGAAGTTCCTCCAGTTGTGCTCTCTCGGACTGGTGGATGATTAACGGATGTTTGTACTTAAACTTCCCAGTGTCGTTGAACGATTGCAGCTCTTCGAACGCCAGAAGATTCCGAATGCGGAGCTCTGCCATATCAGTGACAGCTCTTTCGGTCGGGTTCTTGTCCAGCTGCTCGTCGAGCTGCTTCATTTGTTTCCAACTTACGATTCGGTCGTTGTAGAGGATCGTGGCCGTTTGGATTTGTGGGTCAGAGAGGTTGTCCCAGTCGATTTTGGGGTACTCTTCGTGCTTTTGAACTTTACCATTTTTGGTGTAGTAACGGCTTTTTTTTTCTCCTCTTCAAGGGCAGCTTCCGCACTTTCTGCTCGTTCTTCAGCTTCCTCTGCACGAAGTTCTGCTTCCTCAGCACGCTCCTCGGCTTCTTGAACACGCTCTTCAACTTCTTCTGTATGAAGTTCCGCTTCCTCAGTGCGCTCTTCGGCTTCTTCTACTTGATTAGTTACCTCAGACATCTTATCAGGTTGTTCCGGATTAGGGTATGGAGTTTGCTCAACAATACGCCGGTTATTACGAATTTCATCACGTTCTGCAACATCCAGCAGCGCATATAGGATATCATCAGCATACCGCTTCGGATTGCGTGAAAACATACTCAATGTTGATAGTCCGGGTTGCTTCTTACGCAGAAATTCAAGATCCTGCTCTGCAGCATCCGGATTGCGAAGCTCCGCATAATGTTTTTGTTTTTCTTTGAAGGAATACATATAGATAGAGTTTATGGGCGGATCACTCCGCCCAGGTAAGTATTATGCTGTCTGGATCCGGCTACCAGGAACCTCGACAAGAGTAGTAGTGTCCATGATTCGGAATGTAATCTGTGATCCTGCCTTAGCAGTCCATGTTGCACCATCCTCGAGGACGAATACGGTACCATCGGCAATAGTAGCCGCTTTATCGGTACCGGTTCCTTCAAGCGTGATATACCGGCCTTTATCGTTGGCAGTCACTCCAGAAATAGCATTGATAGCATAAGTTGCTGCTGATCCGTTCGGTATTTCATAACGGTTGCTCTCCGGTTTAATAGCCAGTGTCTTAGCATCAACTGTATGATTAGTTGCCGGGGCACGAACGATATCACCGACATATTTACAATACTGATCGATAGATGTACGTTTGAAAGTAAAGGTTACATAACGGCCATCCTTGTCATTCTTCGCTTCGAAAGATTGAAGGATCATCGGGCGATCATACTCACCGATAATGTACCACTGATCCTCACCTACTTCTTTAAACAGGATTACAAATTTACTGCCGGCATGCTCTTCGATGAAATTAAGCAATTGATCGCGCATGCCTCCCATAATTATTGCGAAGTTATTTTCACCGGAAGTAGTGATATCCCCTTTCTCACCGGTTGCGTTGTAAGTAGGAATATCGTGTGCTTCAAAGTATTGCATGTATTGTCCTGCCTTCATCGGAATAGTACTGACCTCTCTATTGGCATTCTTCTTCGGAAAGCGCACATTATCATTTATCTGAGAGAGTTCTATCAAGTAGACTTTATAGGCAATGTTAGAGCCATGTGTTTGACGATCGGATACGTCATTAACGTTACCAATTAACATCATTGAGGCAAATGTCGTACCACCTAAACCAGGCATACAGATATGTGCGGATGCTGCCGGATCCAAGAAGAGCCATGCAACGAATGCAATAGCGAATAGTACCATTAGCGAGAGAAAGAAGCGGGTTTGCAACTTGCGGGCAGCCCGGTATCCTTTCATTGAATTTGAAATTTTTCTTGCTTTCATATTTTTGAATTAAATGTGATTTAAAAAAGAAAGGGCGGGCATTACACCCGCCCCAACCAAAACTAACTAACCTATTGAAACACAGAAATGGAAAAGTATTATCTTACACCAGGAAGATTGGGCTGAAGGTCTGCATTAACCTTACGTACACCTCCGACACAACGTTCAAGTTCCCGGAAGTTACCACCCTTATTCAGTACCACCATAATATAATCCCCCACTGCTGTCGGTGTATATGCTTCCGAAATCTCAGCAAACTTGCCAGTTTTCGCAATGGTAGACGCATTGGTTGTGGATCCACACTCAATAATGTATCCAACTCCGGCTTTAGCTCCAGTGATATCAGTAATCACTGTTGCCTTAGAATTCTCGACTGTTTCTTGCCAGAATCCTTTCGATGCAGTGATTGTAGTGGCATCAGCATCAACATTGACAGATGGCTTGTTCATGAATATCTGTTGCCATTCATAGTTGTTAGCAACCAATTTTGCACGGGTATCGAATCGACGCCCAACGAATGCCGCAGCAAATCCTTCTTTCCATGTAGACCAAGCCTTGACAAGTTCCATATCTTCCTTGACCTTGATAGATAGCATTTCACCGGGAATGTACTCAAGGCACTGTAGGTTTCCGGGAACGTCCATCATCATGAAAGGTATCTGTCCGAGATAAGGCAGCCAGATAATGCGCTGACTCGTATCAGGAACCACATACAGATAGCTATTAGGGCCTGTAAAATCGGTATCCTTACCATACTTGGCACGTACATTCTTAATCCACCAGGGTTGGTGTGTCTTATTCAGATAAAGAACGTGTTGATCCAGATCCATATCCTCGGTACATGATGCTACAACATCGGCATGAAATTCCTGAACCGCATCCAACATATTAGCTTGAGTGTAGGAGCGATATGCTGCATCGTCATGCAACAGGATTTTGTTTTCATGATGATAACGGATCAATGTATGAAGGAGTCCCGTAGAAGAGTTCAGATAAGAACCGGCAATACCAGTTTCCGGTTTAACATAGATACCACGCATACGGCGTTTGTTCTGTTCAACTTGTGCCGTTTCCAAAGAATTCAAGATACAGAACTCGATCATAGACCACTTGATAGGATCGGAACCTTCTTTATTGAGGTAAGCAATGTATTTACGTTCCAAGTCCTTCATCGGACCGAACTTCATTTTGATCATTGCATCGTCAACATGGCCCATCTCGTTTTCAAGTTTCATGTCACCCTTGAAGACTTCTCCCTGCTGATAAGCCTGAGAAACTTCAGTGAAGAATGCATTGAACACAAGGTCATGATCCTGAATTCCATAGCGAACCGGGAAGTACTGAGTCAAGTCGCGTTTGCTTAACACCCGAGCAATCAACTGATCCTGACGCAAAACGACATGCTGGTTACCGACTCCGGCTGTATCAACACCTTCATAATTGGTAGAGAACTCACCCGCTGCGAGCTTCTTTACATCCAGCATATGGTTTTGATGCAGATAGCTATATCGTTTCTTCAATGAAATGGAGTAGCTAACCACTTCTTTACGGAAAGAGGCACCTTCTTCGTTCTCTTCCGGATCTTCCATAGCTGCAGCTATACGAGGGTTGGCAGCAATCTTATTCCAACGGTTGTTCATTGAGAACATAGGATGCTCAATTCCAAACAAGAACTTAGCGGTATTTCCCGGTCCATTAAACTGAAGGGTGGAAGCTGTAGCAACTGATACCGGGATATCGGCTGCCGCCTGATTTTTCAAACCATCAACAATAGCCTTAACCAACCCTGCAGACTGAGCTACTGTTTCCGGAGATGCCGGAGCCACATTCTGAGGTTTGCCATTAGTGGAAGTGCCATTTTCGCCTTTCGGTTCCTGATCATCATCATGACCGTTAAGAGGAACGATAATAGAATCCAAAATGGCCTGAGCCTGATTCATCGCTTCCTGATCAAGCGGGTTCTGATGTGAAGCCTGGTCAGCAGCCATGTCATCCTGAAGGGTTACTTGAAATTCTTTTTGATAAGCATCGACAATAGCTTTCCAATCTTTATTGGTAAGCTCCTTGGATTTTGCCTTATCAACCAGATTTAATGCTTCAAGTACCTTCCTAAATTTTTCTTTTACATTCATACTGAATAGATATTATTAATTATAGTAAATTGAGAGCACGCTGTTTCAAAGTTTCATTAGCGAGATATCCTTGAGCAAGTTGGTAAGCTGCAACCAAGGCTTGTGGAAATGTGGAAGTACCATCAATTAGACCATTCTCGATGGCGTGATTCGTATCAAATGTTTCTCCACGGAAGACCGGATCGTCTTCAGGAAGATCGGTCAACGTCGAACGGCAAGATCTTACCTCTGAAATAAATTGCTCTGCGAGAGGATTAAGTATATCTTTACGATACTGTTCCGGATGACCATCAATCAGGTCCTCTACCTTTTTATTCTTGAGGTCGGATTGATCCGCTTTAACTCGAACGACTTTAAGACCTAACTTTTCATAGTATCCCTGGAAATCAAGATACTCGAGCATGGTGCCGATACAGCCAATCTGATCATTCCTGGTTAGAGCATGGATAGTTGTGCCATGACAGGCAATGTAATAGCCGGCAGAAGCACATACATTCTCAATAAAAACGAATACAGGCTTGGCAAGGGAACGCATAGTTTCGGAAAGCCGGTCAAGATACCAGGCTTCACCACCCGGAGTATTCACATGCAGGAAATGACAAGCAATGCCCGGATTGGATTCCGCAACAAGAAGATCCTGTTCGAACTGTTTAGTAGAAAAGTGCCAACATGAAGCAGCAGTAACAAATCCCCAAACACGATGATATGCAATGCTGCCTTCAGGAAGGTCGTCAGCGTGAAAGTCATCGGTTACATTGATACCCTGCAATTCAGAGTGAGCAGAAAGTTCCTGCTTCAATACGTTCAATACTTTTGTGCAAGTCTCCTTATAAGTAGGTGGATCCTTAACAATGAACAGTGAGCCTGGAACAGGATCGGCATTAAATAATAGAGGAAAACAGTCCATCATCGCAGAGTTATAGCCATCTGCGGTGATGAATAGCTTACTTGAAAGAAGAATTTGTCGAAGGAAAGTTCTGTTCATTACATATCTTTTCAGCGAAGATATGACATGAACAGAAGGCTATGAAGGACGGTATTCAGCGAGAAAATGGGGATTGAAGCATTTTGCACTCAATTTTCAACCTGGCCGAATTAAGATATGGACAGATGGAGACTATTGCCGGCAGATCATTATTACCCAACACAACTTTCCCATTGGAAGTATCAGCGAGCTGTACAGTCACTTTTCGTCCCGAAGCAAACTCCTGAAGGGTATCTTTATCCGGTCTATCAATTACGATATCCGTGCTACAATTAAATAGGTTGCCGGCAGATGAATTTTCGATGGTAGGAGCCAATGAAAATTCATCGGCAATAAACCGATAGCTCTCCTTTCGCATCTTTGTGCAAGGAGTAACTAAAATATTGATGGATAGTTCTTTCATATACATTTTATTAAATTGATAATCAATAAGTTCGCCACACAACGGACATTTTATCCCCTGTTTATGGACAAAACAGGTAGTTCGGTCGGTGATTTTTCAGGTATTTTTTAACTTCTTTTTATACTCTCGCCGTTTTTCCCGTTTTTTAAGGTTCTCCCGCCATCTGTAAAAGTTCTTTATAAGAGCATCTTCTGAAATGGAGTCAATGCTATAAGAACACAAGAATTTGTGAACAACGTCAATGTTGTTATACTTATGCCCGTTCTGGTCATTCTCCAGAAGTGTTGAATGTAACTCCCAATTCAACATACGCCCCACTTCCTGTTCAATGATCCTGACTGATCTGGGAGAAAGAAAGTTATAGACTTTAGGATCCTTCCCAATGCGACGTTCAGGAAGTACGAAGGTCAGGTTTCCATTATCAACAGGGGATTGATTGCACTGTCTTTTTGCCATCAATGTCCAAACGATGTGATATAAGTCCGTATTATCTGGGATTTTTAAAGGTTCATCCGCACCATTGTTGTATTTTCCGCGCAAATACTCGGCTAAGTAAGGTTTGATTTGAATACTCGTTGTAATCATTGCTATGTTCTCTAAATATTATTTTGAAATAGTTTTTATTAGTTTTTACGTCCAACTGTCCAACCGTCCAACATAGGGGTTAAATCACAACTAAAGTTACTGATATTTATTTAGTTACGCAAATTTAACCAACTAAAGTTAGTGTTGGAGGACGTCCAACACGTCCAACAAACACCTATTTTGTTGGACAGAGCTAAATTTTCAACGTTGGACGGTTGAAAACAGTAAATCCAACACGTCCAACAGCGTCCTACAAAACAACAGATATGTAGGATATATATATACTTTAATAAAAACATATACTACTATCCTACAGGCTTTTACATTTTAAAATGTTTTTTTCTTGTTGGACGGTTGGACGGTTGGACGCACTTTCTGAAAAGTTTTCTTTTCAAAACTCTCGCTCTTTTGTTCTCTCTTTTTTTATTCAGGGGGTCTGGGGGATTGAAGTGATATATCATAATAGTATGGTTTTAATAGGAATGGAAAATGTCCGTATATTGGAATAAGAAAAAAACAAAGAAGCCCACCGGATGAGGGCGGGCTTTATGGTTCTATGATTAGGAAAACTCTTATCCGACAAAGGTTACATTACAATTATGGAATATAAACTCCGGGTGACGTGTAAGCCAAGACTCGTAATTTCGCTGACGTTTAAGCTGGCGACATTCGGAAACATAGTGGTGGTACTCTTTACGTTTGTCAACCAGAAAAAGAATCAGAGATTCATAACTGGTAGCTCCCGCAGTTTCTATGCGACCAGAGATATTAAAGATTCCGGTAATGATATTACCTTTAACGTTCGATTTGCGCAGATAGCGAATAGTACATCCGTGAAGATCGATACCATAAGCAGAAAGATCAATGTAAGGATTCCCAGTAAGGGCAATGGGTGAATTGCTACCCGTTTCGTAGGTGGACGTTCCGAAACTGTCGTTAGCAGCACAGCCATGAAATTGGTTTGGTTCGTTAAGCATAAACAAATAGTTGTTAAAATGAAAGTATCCGTGTCTTTTCCGCTGCTTAACACATTCAAACCAAATGCTGTGATTCCATTACAGTCCCACACGGAGGTACACGGATACCAAATATGGTACACTAATAGTCTGGATACAAAGGTGCACAGTAACTACAAACTGGCCACCCACATTGGGTTTGTTATACCCATTGATGGAATTAAATATGCCCTAATCCCCCTTATTTTCCCTCATTTTTGTCAACATTGTGTCTGCGAACTTCAGTGCAAACTTTTTCAATGTTTCTACTGGCATTTCAGCTTTAAAAGTTGGTTGCTTTTTGTCGAAGTCTTCAAATCGAAGATGAGTAATCTTTTTATTTCTTCCACGGTCTTTACTGATAGGAGTTACCCTTCCATGTGCAACTGAGTTTCTAATGTGCCGAACAATTTCATCAATCTTATATTGATCCTCCTTAATCTTCTTTATATGCTTCTTCTTAATACCCCAATTTTCATCCAAATCACCTTTCGGAAGGTCGTCATTCCACACTTGCTGGGGCACCACAAGAAGTCCCAGCAAACAATTCATACACAAAGTTATTTCATACTTTTCTTCTGGTACCTCAGAAAAATCAGTCTTGTCATACTGCTCTAAAATTAATTTAGTTCTTTCGATAAAATCGAATTCTCCCTGTAAATAATGGCTCATTATTAGTTATTTTATACCCGTTAGTGGAAACTAAATTAGTACATATTATTCCACCAATAGATTTGTTATATAATCACTGCAATTTTATTGATCATTTTCGTCTTATACAATATTTATCCGAATTATTTTACTCTTTAGTTACTTCTTTTATTTCTCCTATCATTTCCTCAGTAGAAAATATACTTTTGAAATTGTTGATTCTTTCTTTTTTGCGCAGTTCGAGTAATTTCTTTTGTTTTTGCTCTGCTTTTTTCAGCTCTTCTATTTCCTTTTGTATGGGGTGAGTGGTAAGAAACTGCTCCTTCTGAGAAATTTGAGTTTGAATTCGAGCTATCTCTTTAAGGTTCTTCTCGTCATCAAGGTATGAGCCGAAGAGAATGTTGTCAATGGTGGTATATACCCACAGTTCAAAATCCGGGTTGAGCCAGGCAGCAAACTTGATAGCCAGCACGGTGCATAAATGTACCACTTTTCTGACTGGAACGATACAAATCAGACTGTGAAAAAACCTTTAAATAACCGGAATTCCGGTTATTTAAACATGTTTTAACAAATCGTTTTGTTGATTCGTTTTCCATAAAACCGTTAATACTTTTACCAAATATTTTCGCCATTTGGGTTGCATTTACCATCACATTCTTATCTTCAACTTCAAAACCTACAGTTTCTCCGTTATACTTAAATTCTTTCTTTTCCATAATTGTAATGTTCAAATAGTCTATATTAATTTACATCAGAAATCAAGTTCTTGTTTGCTTTCATCGTCAGGCTTTCGCTGAAGGTCGATGTCATACAGTTCACGGAAGATATCGTAATTGAGAGCAATACAACTGGAGTTTGTTGATTGCTTCTCCATCTTCCGGACCATGGTATTATCTACAGAGGTACCGGCTGCTGGATCAAATGGCAAGTCCCCTTCAAAACCTCCCCTGGGTACTTCGACTACATCATACCAGTTGAACCGCCGGGCATGAATCAGACCGATGTAACTCGGATGCGAGCGAAGGTTCTGCTCGATAGTAGATTGTGTTGAATCCTCACTGTTGTAGGAGCTACGAGCAAACTGAGTGTAAACAGGACTGAGCCGTAAGAATAGAATACGTGTGCCGGCAGCGAAAGCAACCTCTTTCTTTTCGCCTCCCGGTAACTTGATCGTGACCCGGTCTGGAGTATCAATAGTGAAGTCGCGCCCTTCACGCACAGCCTTGCTGTCGATCATGACATCCATGGCCTTAAAGAAGGTAGCCAACTTATCGGTCTTGCTGATCAGCTCCACTTGGAACTTGATTTTGCTGCAAGCAATTTTAAAAAAGTCATTGTAAGTGAAAGGTAACTTTAGCTCTGTATAATCTTCAACCAGTCGACAAGTAGCCAAGAAGAGTGACGCTGTTTTCATTAACCGATCAATTTCTCCGGCATTGATAAGTGCTTCCTTCAGTTCATCGTAACACTGTTGCTTGAGTGACCGGAAATTCTCCATTACTATTGGCCGTAGCTTCAGAATCTCAAAAAGTACATTCGACAATCCGATCTTGGCCGGATCCTCAATCTCCTTGAGTTCATTAAATAGTTGCACCTCCTCCGGAAGACGGTTCTTAGGTTTAGGAACCTCGCAGACAATAATACGGGACATTAGAGCATTGTCGTCGCGCTGGGGCGTTTCCTGGCCACAAATAATAACCGGTGCGTATATTTTCTCAACTTCGATTTCTTTGCCGACAGTGCCCTTCCTTTTTTGTCGGCCATCACCGTCATAGACAGCTCCCTTCAGGTACTGGAACATGATATCCTGTATATCCTTATTGTTGTACTCGTCAAGTACAGCGGGAACATCCCGGAAGGAAGAGAGCAGGGAAGATAATGCCGGCAGCGTACCGGTGTTCAAGTTAAAGATCGGTATCTTCGGAGAGATGAACAAGGATCGGATTGAGATAGCGATCTGAGTCTTCCCGGAGGACATAGGACCCATGAAGAAAGGAGCTGTGAATAGGCGATCAATGTTATGAATGTTACTACGGAAAGCGCACATAATGGCAAAGAGAATAGCCCATTTACCGTTATCATTGATTTTATACACCTGGTCCATCAGGCTGGCCCATCGCTCGAAAGTACATTGTTTTTCTGCAGGAATATCTTTATAGACCAATTGTGAAATAAGCTCGTACTTATCGGTTTGCCTACCGGATCCGGCGTAGATGGTAGAGAATGCGGGAAGATAATAGTTCTTGTTGTTGTGAGTGACAACTCCGAGCTCGTTAACCGGATCGAAACGGGCCTGCTCGTCGACAACATGAAAGATACCATTAGAGAAGGCAAAAAACATATTATCCTCCCGGCGGGATGATCCATCGGTTTGCTGATTTCCATAGGTCAATATCTCTGAACAAGTAACAAAGTGCCGGGACATGTACTCCTTGATCTTTGTCCAGTGTTTCTCTTCTCCGGACGTGAAGTTGACAGCTTCCAACTGGATCAGTTCTTCCTCAATGGTGGCTTTCTTAAGAAGTGCCCTGGAGGGAACCTCGATATAAAGGGGATTCTTATAATACCGGCGGTTAATTTTCAAAACTCGTTTATTGGCATCTTTGTCATCTGAGTATATGTGCAGAAGGGGAGTCATGAAAAAATCGGCAACTTGTAAATGGCCCCCCTTCTCTTGCCGGAACATGTAGCATACCGGTTCACCTTCTTTATTCAACTTCGGATAGAAACCACATTGACGGTACATCTCGGCATACTCAGGATTTTCATCGACATAACTCGGCTGGCATTCCGGATTGTATTCTTCATCCGCATCATCATCTGTACGCTGGGCAGCAATGGCCATGCGTGATTTCCGCCTGGCCAAGTAAGGTTTTAAAATTTCCGTAAGCGATCCCTTGTTCAAATCAAGGGAATCATAGAAGTATTTGAAATTAACCACTCGAACTGAATCATCCGCATAACTTATCAAATCGGCACAACGTTCGATAAAAGGGGTTTTCTCCCCATAATAAGCAACTAAAAACTGCCCATACAAATGCACATAGTATTTAACGAAAGTATAACTCTTATCCGTTGACTGTACTTCTCTTTTATACCCTTCATCATCTTCCTCTTCTTCCGGCTCCTGTTCGTTAGCCGGAACAGTAACTGTTATATTCGTTATGCCGGCACGATATAACATAGCCAGGGCAGAAAGATAGTCAGATTCATCGCCATCCTTGTTAACTGATAGCCCAAAGAGATCCGTCGTGAAAAAGGTACATTCACGACGGATTTCCTGTATATCTGTTGCCGACGGAACACCGTGTATTAAAAGAATTGGAGAATCACCATATAGATCCAGAAACTCGGAGAAATCAGAGGTCAAAATGCATGGTTGACCTTCCTTACGCAATTCTTTGATTAAATCGAGTCCATAAACGCCAGGCTTCAATTCCTCTTGTTTGGGAACCTCCTTTATATTCCGGAGGATATCACGTATTTTACGCTCAAGAACCTCAGCATTCAATTCGAAGCGGGTGGCCAAGACACGTATATGATTCAGTCGTGAAGTCTCTGAGGAGATACAAGAGATAAGACTACATATTGAATTGAGAATCTCCTCCTGTTCATTCGGATCCGGAGAAGGGTTCTGTTCCAGAAAAACGTCAGCGAAATAAGTAGGAAAATCTGTTCTACGATTAAGCAACCATCTACCTGTATTTTCCCTTTCCTCTAATGCAATGTTGTCCGGATCCTTTCCTTCGGGAAGATGAACACAATTTACTGAGAAACCGGCACGCAACAGTTGTTCGCAATTCTTTAAAGAGGCCTTGAGACCAGCCGGATCCGCATCGTATAGTAGTGTAACAGATTGTGTGAAGCGACTGATCAGTCTTATCTGTTCTGAAGTTAAAGCAGTACCGGAACCGGCAATTGTATTCTCGACTCCAGCAGCATGCAGCGACAACACGTCGAACTGGCCTTCAACCAGGTAAGCGAAATTCATCCTGGCAATAGAACGTTTAGCTTGATAAAGTCCGAAGAGCTGTGTTCCTTTTTTGAAAACAGGAGTATCACCGGTATTCACATACTTTCCGGTATTTTCTTTCGGTGTGATAAAACGCCCGGAGAAACCTATGATATTCCCATTCAAATCAATAAAGGGAAACATGATTCTATCCCGGAATACATCGTAGGTACACTTCCGTTCATTCTCAGCCAGTAAACCAACTTGCTTCAATATGGACTCCGAATAACCGGCTTGGATAAGTTCCTTATGTGCAAGGTTCCCTTCAGGAGCATAGCCTATCTGAAAATTTTGAACCACTTTGTCTGTTAACCTGTACCCACGTTGATTTAGATAACTTTGAGCCTCCGGTAGATACTTTTGGAAAAAGACTCCGGAAGCTCGGAGAGCGATACGCATAGCTTCCCTATCCTTTGCATCCTGTATCTCTTTTTCCGTAAGTTCCTTATTTTCAATTTGAATACCAGCTTTTCTGGCACACCATTCAAGTGCTTCAGCAAAAGAAAGGTTCTCGTGTTCCTGAATAAAAGCGATAACATCTCCTCCCTTGTCACAGACAAAACATTTAAAAGTTTGTCTGGCCGGACTAACTGTCATCGAGGGATGGGTATCAGGATGGAAGGGACAGATTCCAACATAACTGGATCCCTTCTTCTTGAGAGAGACAAATTCATTGATGATATCAACTATATTGAGAGCTGACTTTATCCGATCAATGGTCTGTTTATCAATCATAATTCATCATTATTAAATATATTCAACTGGCGCGCTTCGAAGGCTTCCTGGAGTGTGATCCCGAAATAATCGCAGAGCGAGAGATATTCTTCATTTGTGATGGGTTTACGCCCGTAATATAAATCCCAAAAACGCATCTGATTGATGCCTACCTCTTTATAAAATGGACGATTGGGCATGAAGTTCTCCGGGTGTTTGAACTTCAGGCTCAATATTTCTTGTACCAGGTTTCGTTTGACGACCTGGCGAATGACGATCTTGCGTCGATGCATGAATAGCTGGACCGCCAATTCAGACCGCCCAACGGATACAGCCATCTCAGACAAGGTGAGTTTTCCGGCATTATCCCGGATATATTTTTCCTCTTCTGGAGTCCATCTACCGTTATTCATCTTTTAGTTCTATTATAAATTCGACAATTATCTTCAGTAAGTTCATAATCCGGATGGCTATCGATGTAGAAACTGCAGATACCAAGAAACGTTTCACGTCTATAAACCGGTACAGAACCTACAATATCATAGTAATGGTTTGGTTGTAACTTATCCAAGGCAGTGAAGACACGTTGCTTGTATTCATTAAAACCATCTATACCCATATTGAAAACTGCTACTTCAGCCCAATCCGGACTAAGTGTTATTCCAGGTTCTTGAGTTCTTTCGCTTGTTTTTCCCATTGTAGTATTGTTGGAATTGGTAAGTCATACTTCCGCTGACGTACATTAGATCTCTGCGAAAAACAATGGCCCGTAGCGTCCCACCGTACTTTCTTATGATAAATTGCCGTTTTTCGCTGGCCATCGATTGTCACTTTCTTGGAAATAGGAACTGTACCGATAACTTTCCGCACCTCTCTCGATTTATCGGTATATTTAATTTCCTTAATTGTGTAGCCACATATTTTAATGGCTTCTTCAAATATTTTAGTTGGGTACATAAATTATCAGTTATTAATCAATCTGCATCATATTCTACATCAATTATTTCTTCGGACTGATAAGCCACTGGCAATGTCATATCTTTCCGTAACATCCGCCACATATAGGTAATAGCGGTTTCCTCATCATCGGCATATACTTCCCGTATTCCGGAGTATGAACCGTAATAATATCTTATAGTGTATTTATTCATTTCTGATCAGTTATGAATTAAATTTTTCTTCCATATCTTCATAATCTATGCAGTTTATGGGAATACATAAATCAGGTTCTTCTAATTTGATGTCAGGTCCATAACATTCTATCTTTTTAGCACAATTAATACAGAGATATTCTTCATTTTCCATAATGTTCCTTTCTGTTATGTTAGGAATTAAGTTTTGATAAAATAAAATCAGCTAATTCTTGCGTCTCTTTTTCGGTTTCTTGTTTTTGAACTTGACAAATGAACCTCTTTATATTAAAGAATCTGCCATCAGATGAACCTTCAATGATATAAGTGCCTTTACGGTCTGTCGTTTTTACAAATTTTGTTTTCATTTCTTATCAGTTATTAGTAATTCTTTGAAATCCAGTTATCAGTATCACAGTGAAAGCAATATCCGGTTTTAGGATGTTCCGCACCGTCTTTAGCTCCACAAGTTCCACAATAATACTCTTTGTCGTATTCGGGGGAAAGGCCTTTATTCCGTTCTTTGATGACAGCTTTTCTTTCTTCAAGCATCATCATTTTATCGGGATTACGACTCAAATAGAACTTTCTGACTTTATGTATTTGCTTTTCAAATAGATCGTCAGATTCCGCAATCTGTTTGGCTGTATATTTGTTCATAATTGTTATGTTATGGGTTAATCCTTTCAAGCCAATCACTAACGCATTTTTCCACTTCTGCATAGCTGGTAAACGTTCTTTTTTCAACAGTTACACAGTACCGCATTAATTCACCGCGAATAATTCCTGCATCATCCTTCCAAACATTTATAGCTCCATTATCTCCGGCAGAAGTACACGCATATCCCAGTTCGATGGTTGATTCAATGTCACTTGTATTATTGATACTATACGCATCAACCTTACGTCTTTTTACTCCCGGAAGCCCATCTAACTGACAGATAGGCTTCTCTTTCTTTATGATTATATTTTTGTTCATTACTATTCTGTTATTATCAATTTACCTCTATCTTATCAGCTGACTCTCCTTCTCTTTGTAAGGCACCAACTAAGACAGATGCTATTGTACAATAAAAGCCCTTATGCTCTTTAAGGTTATCAGGACTACCAGTTATATTGATATCTAAAGTTTCCTTCTTCAAGTCATTACAGAGATTGATTATTATTTTTTCCCCATCTTCATTTTCAATGGTTACTTTACATTTTTGATTTTGCTTTTCCATGATTAATAAGTTTTATGTTAGTAACTATTTATTTTGCTCTTCCTTCAAAAAAGCACGTCGTTTCTTCGATATAATTTTATGCCAGTCACGCCGTACATGCTGCATCCACTCTCCTGAGAGCTTTTGGTGATTTATACGATAGTATACTTTTGTTTCCATGGCAAGTTATAGTCAGGTGGTTGTTTAGAATAGACCGGGAGTTTCCCGGTCTATAAGTGATATCTAAAATACAAAACCTAACTGGGGCTGTCCCAACGGCTGTCCTTTCAGCCGGCATCTTTAATTATTATATATAAATTAGCACTCCTCACGGAACATTGTATTCTAAGCTAAGTCCTTTGATACGATACAATGAATCGTATCTTCATCATTACAGATCAATTCGTCTACACAGTGTGAACATACAGTATGATCCGAATCTGCCCACCAACAATTTCCATAGTTAGGATTATAACAAGGATCATTGTCCGTGCAACCGCAATATCGGCAAACACCTGATACAAACCGTGGACGGGATTTAATGATATCCTTCAGAGAAAGATATCTCCTCTGTTTACGCTTTTTATTCCTTCTCTTTTTCATTTCATATTGTTATGATGCCAGTAATTGACCATCTGTGAGACACTTTTTACACCGATCTTAAATTTTATGTTTTCCCGGTGTCGATTAACAGTAGGTATAGATATGGCAAGTTCTTTAGCGATCTCTTCCGTTTGCATATTATCCACAATCAGCCGGAAGACCATCATCTCACGATCAGTCAACTCTGTAGTAAGTTTAGGCTTGCATACTACTCCTTCATACAAGCATTCGCCCCGGAGAGGGCATTTGACTTCCTCAAATTCATAATTACCAGACGCATCGATATCGTAATTAAATTGATCGTACTCTCCAAAATTACACCGGATAAAACGATGCACAATCCGAAATTCATAATAGAGCTTATTCCGATCACTCTTTGAGTAAATTTCAAGAAGTTTATTGTAAGCATCAACGTACCTGTCGCGAATAAGGGAAAGAACATTATTTATAAGCTCACGTTCCGATTCCGTAAAGACACGTGCAGGTTTATTTTCTTCCTTGATCATAACCTCACCATCAGGTGTATTATAGAATTCAACGTTTCGGTATATCATAATATTATGCCTTTACTAATGATGGAACTTTGTGATCTAATATCAGTTTCTCAAAAAGGTTCCGTTCTAATGGTCTAAAAGAATCAGTACGCAACTTCATATAAAATGTCGTATATGCCATCCCTGTAGCATCCATGTACTCTTTCCGCAATGCAATTTTGTCTTCTTCAGATAAAGCATCATAATGGTCTTTAAGTACCATTTTTTGAGATTCCTCAGTTTTCTTCATGCCAATACAATTTTTAGTTCTATATTTACACTGCAAACATAAACAATAGTTTTATATAACACAAACTATAATATATAAAACTACCTATCGTTTGCATTATTTAGACTAATTATAAACTAAAGTTATGTTTGTAGGAGAGAGAATAAATAATCTTTTGGAAGAGAGAGGAATTACTAAGGTAAAATTATACACTACTTTAGGTATTAGTGCTCCAGGATTAGATAAAATGATTGCAGGAGCCAATGTAAGAGTAGGTAGCCTTGAGAAAATTGCTGATTTTTTTAAGGTATCAATGGATTACTTCTTTGATAGAGAGGTAGATAATACATCTATCAATATTGGACATCATGTTAAAGGTAATGGAAATAATGTATCTGGAGATATTGCCTTGAGT
The DNA here is from genome assembly GCF_033042785.2 of Bacteroides hominis. NCBI lineage: Bacteria > Pseudomonadati > Bacteroidota > Bacteroidia > Bacteroidales > Bacteroidaceae > Bacteroides > Bacteroides hominis. The sequence continues at coordinate 592,864 of NZ_CP178829.1, forward strand.
GAATGTCAGAAAGAACTATCTCACTTAAAACAACTGCTTGAAGAGAAAGAAAGAACTATTCAAATTCTTTTAAAACAATAATAAAAGAAAAATTGAAATTCTAAAATGTTTTCTGAGGACAAATCTCGGACAAATAATAAGATTATTAACATAGTTATGAAGGAGTAAGTAACTGATTCTCAAAGCACAGTCCATCTATTTTTTTTAACAGGAAAGTCAGGCCTCCGCAACTAAATAGAAGAGAAAGGCTGATAATTAATAAATTATCAGCCTTTCTTGATTTTATATCAGAACCAAAGGGATCATGGATTACCGTTTTATCATTAAGTACCAACTTTAAGACAGTCACCAATAGCTACATTATTCTTAGTACCATCCCCGGATCAGAACAATCTCCCTCAGAAGCATTCATGAGTCCTATTTGTCGGATTACATCCCCCGGTATTGTCAAACGATTCCCCTTAATTACAATTTTGGAAGTAATATCCACCGGAGTTTCTCCTGCCAAATCCTGTGCATATACCGTACGATTCTCCTTTTCTATTGAGGAAGGAAATACCATCGTCACCTCTTTGAAATACCCCAGTAAACCGACAGGCACATCCCAACGATCAATAGATACGGTCACTGCAACTTCTTCTGTTACATATTCACGCCCCAAATTACGCCCTATTGTAACAACAGCTACAGCACCATTGGGATAACGGGACGCCAGCACAAATGGACGAACTTCCAGAGGAGCCCCGGAAACTTTCGGCAATCCCATTCCCCGGGCGACCCGTGCCGGTGCTACAGCTATCACGTCCGTACCAACCTTACGTCCTTTATTCCAGGTTTCGTTCTCCCATAGCGTCCAATGATCAGTAAGCTTCACGCTATCAATAGCATAAGCTGTATTTCCTACTGAGAAAGGTACTGCTATCCGATGCCATCTGACTCCACGTACTACTTCATCCAAACGTCGCTTTATATCACGCCCGGTCGGTGGAAATACAAAATCCTGTGTCCCATCCGGCAAAGTTCCTGCAAACGAATGACGCATCACACCAATAGCACAACCCAGCCCCACTGCAATATAAGGTTCATCTTCACAGTTGATAATTCCTTTTGCCCCATTAACGGTCTTATAAGGTAATAGATCACAAATACGCTGAATAGTAATCGGCTGCGCCATAATGTTTTCTACATCATACGTCCGAAAGACATCGCTGAATTCAATAAACTCATTTCGCAAAGCATGTTCTATATATAAATGAGGAGCATATCGTTTGCCCATAGAAGTTAATCTTCTCCTCCATTCTCCATTCCTATCCTCTTTCCCCCAATCCACTTTCCAATAATCAAAACCTGCTTCATTAGCTACCTTTATCCGTCGTTTCCAATATTCTTCCTCAGGAATATCGGCATACTTTTCTGCCTTCTGGGCACAAATCCATCCACCAATACCTTTCCAGCCTTTGCTTTTGATTTTTAAGGATAGCTGCCTTAAACGTTCCACGTCATCTCCACCAAAAGACGGGAAGCGATCCGGACTAAGTTCTACAGTTCCTAAATAAGGATTTGGTGAATCATTAACGCCTTTCGGTATATCCCATGAATCGTCCATTACAAAATAAAGATCTTTCCGGATAGCAGGATAACAATCTACCCAATTCTGATAGGGTCCATCTCCAAATAAATAGTCTTCAGTCATGGCGGCTCTGGTTAGTTCAGTACTTTTATAGCTGACCACATAGCCTTGCAAATTCCACGTACAAAAGTAATCCGGAGCTTTAGATGGAGTATCGGGCACAAGGCTTTTTACTGCACATGGCTGACCTGCAACAGAAATACACATGCTACAAAAAAACAATATCAATAAGTTTTTATGTCGTGTCATATAGGATATTTTTTAGATTAACAAAAACAAATATTGCAAATATAATCATTCTTCTCATCTATCGGACAAGATCATTTCATTCGTTTCATTAAATCTCTCCAAAACGGCAAAATACTCCAATGCCTTACCACTCCAAAAACACGCCATTACTATCGCATTTAGCCCCATAATAGTCTACTGCATAAATGGTAAGTATGTAACAGAAAGTATAGCTTTCCACTTCTGATAACAAAAAAAGATGCAACAATAAACTAAACAGTTCTTTTGCTACATCCTTTTCTTCCTGATATACAATCTATCCACTCAAACTTCTCAAAGCCCGAGAAGCAATGCCTTTTTTATTCGTCTTGAAGTACTAAACACCCTTTTTCCTTCATCGTCACATGCAGCACGGCATCCTCCTTCTTAGGAGTCCAAATCATCTTCTTGCATTCCCCTTTCTGGAGCTCATTACGATGATAAGTCTCACTACCTGTCAAGTGTTCAGTACCAATTGTACATTCATGGACACCCCAGTTTCTGACGCCATCCAGATCCAAATAAAGATAGGGAATTATCGATTGAAGAGCATTAAATGTCACGCCATCACCATCAACATAGAGAGCGCGAATCTCACAAGAATCTAAACGTACTTCCCCACTTTGGATATACGTAGCCAAAGAGTCTGTTTTTATCCCGTTCATATTCGTACGCAATCCACGAATGGTATTGGTCAGAAAAGCCAGATTAGCATCCGCTTCTATAGTAAGCTGTAATCCTTTAGCCTGCAACCCCGGAATAAGATATTTCTTTTTCTGTTCAGGAAGATCATAATTAGTCAAATCCAGGCAAATCACCAAAGTATCCGCATCCTGACTGATTTTCAGATATTCAGATTCCGGACTAAATAATCTTGTTTTCCCATCAGTAGATGGCACTACATTCACGCAAGCCTGTTCCAGCCACGCATGACGTGTATCACTTGCATAAACTTTTACGGCACGAACACCGGAAAACTCTGTTTGAAGCAACTTATCCGAAAAAGTGAGTATGTATGAGTCTCTATCAGACTTTTGGAAAGAAATATAAACGACACCTGCCATTAGTATCACGAGTACCGAAGCAAGTATGCCAATAAATATATATGTAGTACGTTTCATAAGATTCTATTTTTTTATTTTTGTTTCATCATAAAGTTACGATACATAACCAGCAGCTCTTCATCCGAAACTCCCAGTGTGTAGAGTTGACGAAATACGTGCTCAAGTTCATCCTTCAAGAAGGTCTCCCGGCGAAGTGAAAGAATCAGATCTTTGGCACCGGCAGAAACAAAATAACCGATACCTCGTTTATTGTAAATGATATTCTGCGACTGAAGATAGTCGAACGAGCGCATGGCCGTATTGGCATTTACCTCTACTATAGCTGCATACTCCCTTACGGAAGGAATACGTTCCTCCTCCTGATACTGCCCGAGAAGTATCTCATCACAGATTCGATCTGCTATTTGCAGATAAATGGCTTTACTCTCTTTAAAATTCATAAACGTAAGAGTTTGTTACATTCGATTAATAATCTCAGATTCCTTGAAACGGAAATACGAAAGTGTCCAATTGATCAGTGTAAAAAGTATTGCTATTGCTGAAAGACAATCAAAAGCTGCTTCCTCACTAATATCCGGATTGAAATTTATGTGATCCGACCATATCAATTTAGCAAATCCGCCAACAATTAACACATAGGCAATAAAAACAATCATTCCTGCAGAAAATGTTTTGACAAAAGAATTCTTAGGCCAGACAGTACTCCCTAATACAAAACAAGACTGAAAGAAAAAATAGCCTGCTATCATCAATACAAACGTATAGGTATGCCTGAACACCGTATAATAACCTGTATTATCACCAAACAAATGAGACAGCGGAGTAACCGCAATCGCATCATTCTCCGGATAAGCTAACGAATACACCAATACCTTTGTATAATCCGCCAGCTTATAGGTAATCAGAAAAACGATTAAGAAAACAACCGTAAATACCAGCCAGCGGGAAAAGAATTTTTCAAACGAAGTGGCAGGAGTCATAAGTACAGAGAGCCGCCCTGTTTTCGATTTCATCCTTTCCATCGTAAACGAAGCACTCAGGCAACCAAACACCCAAAGCCCCCATATAAAAATCATCAGATTAAAACTCCAGGTTATATCGCTATCCTGACTGGCCCGATAACTCAAATATCCATTCCATATCATTATCACCGCCATGGCACCATACATCAACGCGACACGGAGCAGATTTGACTTCCAGTTCTCGATCATCTCTTTACGGCAGAGATTCATAAAACGTGTTTGGCTGAAAAAAGTATCTCTTATCATAATTCTGTTTGTTTAGTGTGGAACAATGCAGATATCCTTTCGGGAACTGCCAAGGTAGCGTTAAAAAGTAATTCAAGATTGATCTCCGAATCATCGCCCGATTCATTAGGCAGAAGCAAGAAATTACCTTGAATAGACGGAGCGGAATATAAAGAAGATTGAAGCAATGTCCGGTCGTCACTCTCAGTAAAAAGCAGTTTATCACAAATGCCCATTACAGATTCGTTCAGTAGCACCCGGCTATTGTCCATAATCAGCACATGGTCCAACACCTTATCAATGTCACGCACCTGATGTGTAGAAATCAAGATCGTTTTATCATCTGTCATACCCGAAGCTATAAACTTCCGGAACTGGCTCTTACCCGGAATGTCCAGTCCATTGGTCGGCTCATCCATCAATAGTAAAGACGTATTTGTAGCAAGCGCAAAGCTCATGAACACTTTCTTCTTCTGCCCCATAGAGAGCGCCCCCAGATCAATATTGATATCCATCTCAAAATAGTGCAGATATTTCACCATATCCTCTTTACTAAAACGAGGGTAAAACGGACTGTTTAACTCTACATAGCTAATTAGCGAAACAGGGGGAAGGTCAAACTCTTCAGGAACCAGGAACATATCCTGCAATGTAACCGGCAGGCGACGGCGCACATCAGTACCGTGATAAAGCACACGGCCACTTTTGGGTGTGAGTAGGCCACTCATGAGATAGAGTAGTGTAGATTTACCTGCACCATTTTTGCCGAGCAATCCGTAAACTCTACCCTTCTCAAGTGATAGAGAGAAGTCATGCAATACGGCACGCTTCGATTTACGATAGAAAAAAGAAAGATTTTCTGCTGTAATCATCTTCATTTATTTATGAGTTTATGTGTATTAGTATAATAGCACACTGCAAAAGTAGACAAATATATGGATACTACAACAAATTCAGCAATATTTTTTCAAACTTTCTTATACAATTCTTATAATCAACACTATAAAGAAACACATTTTATATATACAAAGAAGAGAATAAGATCAACGCAAAAACTGAGAAGCATATGTCTCACTAAATATAATAAGGTGAAAAACAAGCAGACTTATAATTAAGCAAAGGTAGCGGAAAGCACTATAAAAAAGGAGGAGCTAAGAATCACTCTCCACTCCTCCCACACGACAAACAACTAAAATTATTACTATTTGATGCCATCCAATGCACGTTTAGCAGTAGCATTAGCGGGGTCTATAGCCAGAATTTTATTCCAATACTCCTTAGATTCAGGAAGTTTGTTAGCCACCAGATAATAATATCCCAGATAACTGTAACACTCAATCAGTACAGAGTTATATCTCGGATCGTTTTTGTCAACCAGGAATGTGGCTACCTCTTCATAATAAGGTTTAGCCAATCCCTGAGTGGTTTCCGGGTCTAACGCAGAATTGGTGCGTGCCCTCCAGAAGTTACCCAAATAACTATCCGGAGCCACTGTAGCAATTTCAGTAAAAATAGAATCGGCAGAGAGAAGAGCAGCCCTCCGCTCATCTAAAGAAACCGTCAATGTATCCGATTGCGTACCCTTTTCGTAATAAAGCTTTCCAATCTGAAACTGTACGTCAGGGGTACGTTTATCGGCACTCAACGATTCGCTATATTTTTTATAGGCTTCTATCGCCTTTGTAAATTCATTGTTCAATTCATAAGAAGAAGAGACTTCACGCCACAAATCTGTTTTACTCGGATCGAGTGTGATTGCCTGCATATAAGCATCCACCGCTTGATCATACTTTTTTACAGCATTAAGCAAATGACCGAAATACATATAGTCAAGATAAGAAAAATCGGCCTTATCAGACTCTTTAAAGAAAGCATCTGCTGCTTTCATAGCTTCATCATAGCGTTTCAAGTCGGTATAGTTATACATAGCCAAACGGTTGAACGCGGCATCACGCGGATTCTTCTGCAATCCCATCAGAGCTATCTGTAGCGACTTCTCAAAATCATGGTTCAAAAAAAGCGCAAAAGAATACTTCGTCAAATCATCTTCCGTTGCTTCCGGAGTATTGATGAATCGGGCATAAGCTTCAGCCGCTTTATCAAACTTATTATTCAAATAATAAATTTCAGCCAGTTTCTTGTCGGCAGCAACACTCGAAGGATCAATGCTCTTCAGCTGTTCCAGTTTCTCTATGGCAAGTTGTGGACTGGCAGCCTTATACACATCAGCGAATTTCAAATAAGCCTCTTTATAATTAGGATCGAAATAGATAGCCTGTTCGTAAAGCTGACAAGCTTTTCCGGCCTCTTTCTTAGCTACGGCTATATCGCCTTGCAGCACCGATACCGCAGCCGATTTGCTGTCAGCCTTTTGTCCAAGAGCGGCATAAGTTTCCGCTTCACTAATTTTACCAGCTTCCAGATATGCCTGACCAATGGCAGTCAGGAGATCGGTATTTTTTTTATTTTTCCCTTTCAGCAACTGTGCGGCTTCTTCGGAAGCCTGCGCCGGGTTGATCTGAATCAATTCTTTTACTTTGGCAACCTCGCTGTGCCAATCAGCATCCGCCGATTGCGCAAAAAGCGGACCGGCTGCTACAAATGCTCCTACTAAAAACAGTTGAAATCGTTTCATTGTAATTCAATTTTAGTTATTATTCGTCTTTCACGTCCACAATACGAACCGGCTGGGTAGCCGGAACGAGTCCGGACTTTAATATAATCCGCTGCCCTCTATCAGAAGTGAGAAAAGAAGCGAATCCCCAGGGCAGTGCATTACGGGGATCATTCAGTAATACATAAATAGGGCGTGCTAACGGATAGTTTCCGTAATACAGATAAGCTTGATAGGGCTTGTAACTGTTCTGCGGGGTAGCTATATCGTCTGCACTTACTGACATCACTCTAATCTCATCACGGAAAGACAAGTTTGTGGTATCACTCCGGTTTCCAAGCCAATTGACGCCAATCACTCCGATAGCATCGGGTGTACGTGCTACGTAATCAATCACTTGCTGATTTGTCCTCAGAGCCTTTACATCTTTATCGGATAAAGGAGCTCCTTTGCAGATGGAGTCAACTGCAAAACGTACCGTGCTTGAGTTCTTATTATCAAATACGAGTTGGATATCACCCAGCTTTGAGGTAGGATAAAGCTCTTTCCATGCATGTACCCTTCCTGTCAGAATACGCCGGATATCACGCACCGAAATCAGGGTATCTGTATTTTGCCTGTTGACAATCAGGGCTAATCCGTCAGTAGCCAGCTTTATTTCCCGAGGGAAGAATTTCCGGCTGTGGAAAGAATTCATCTCTTCGGGAGTCAATGTACGAGTGGTAATAGCCAGACGCACACTATCCTTCAGAAGCTGATTGATAGCGTCTACCTCAGTAGTATAACGGGGAACAATTCCGGCCAAAGGAAATAATCCCTCGAATACATCGATTTCCTCTTGAACAATGGGTTGAAAACTTTCGTCAGCGGTAATAGCTATTACTCCCGACGTATAAGTATCCGTCAGTCCGTCCCTGGGTTTTGAATTACAAGCAGATAATACAATCAAAGACCAGGCACTGATTAGCCAGAATTGTTTCTTAGTCATAATTACTGTAGTTTAAAGACAATAGGAACTGTGAAATTTACTGCCACGGCCTTACCGTTCTGTTTTCCAGGAATCCATTTAGGCATCGATTTGATAACACGTATGGCTTCCTTGTCGCAATATGGATCCAATGAACGTGCGATAGTTACATCCCGCACCTGTCCATCCTTACCAACCACAAAACGACAGATCACCTTTCCTTGTGTACCATTCTCGGCAGCAATGGTAGGGTATTTCAGATGTTCACCGATATACCTCATCAATTCTGTGGTTCCACCGGGGAATGTAGGCATCTGTTCTACCATATCGAAAACTTTTTCTTCGGCCGGCTCTGCCTGAGTAACCACTTGTTTCAAATCGGCAATATCCTTACCGTTTGCTTCATCGTTACCCTTCACGTCGGCAATGGATATAGCGACTTTGGTTTGTGTGAGTTCTTCCTGGCTTTTAATCTCATCATCCTCATGTACTTCCTCATCTTTTTTAATGACTGGAGCGGTAAACTTGATAGAACTCTTCAAAGCAGGTGGGGGTGGTGCCACCGGTTCTACTCTCTTCATCTCTTCCTGCTTTATTTCAGGCTCCTCCAATTGCGACAAGGTGGTGACTTCCGTCATTACCTCTTTTTGCTTCGGAGTGGCCATCTTGATTAAAGTCGGAAGACTAAAGCCCACTAAGGCGATTATCAACACAATAACCATTGCCACATTGTGACGTTTGGGTGAATCAGCACGCATTTTATACGCACCATAAGCTTTATTTTTGCCTTTAAAAATCAGCTCACACCATTCAAAAGAAGTTAAATCTATTTTTGCCATTTTAATTTTCTATTTTTTGGTGTTACATTTTATTCGGCAATATTCTGTGAAAGCTCACCCTTACTTTCAAAATTCTTCACCAGAAATTCGTCAGCCTCGGCAATATCCGTTATCACATACTTACCAATATTACATATCTGCATTTCATCGAGAGCGTCAATCAGATTTGCATACGATGCATTATCCATCGCCTTGATGATGACTGTAGGCGTATCCTTTCCACTCTTTATTTCGGAAAGTTGCTTCGTAAATTCATCGTCTGATATCTTAAGTTCCAGCTTCTTCTGTTTCAGATCATTTACCTGTCTGACAGCAGCAGCATTCTTCTTCAGAAGTATTGCCCGTAATCCATCCGGTTTATACGACGTCTCTTTCAGAGAAGTATAATCCTTGTAGTTGGGTTCTCCTTCATAATAATATAGTTTGTCATCGGGTCCCAACAAGAGCGTGATTGCCTGTGAAGCTTTCACCTTGCTTTGCTGTTCTTCGGTGATGTTTTTATCATTGCTCGGCATGCTTATCTCCATCGTCTGAGGTTTGCTCAACGAGGTACAAAGCATAAAGAAAGTGATCAACAACATATTCATATCCACCATAGGCGTAAAGTCTACGCGAACCGTCATCTTCTTCTGTTTGCTATTCCCCTTCTTTTTACCGCTTTCTTGTACTTCAGCACTCATAGTTGTTCGTTTTTAGTTTTCAGAAGTCGTTTTCAGAGAAGTAATCAGGTTATACCGATTCTCCCTGAGGTCCTGAAGTGAATTCATAACATTTTTAATCACAGAATAAGGAGTATCCGCATCAGCCTTGATCGCAATACGCAAATCAGAATTCACAGCACGTGCATTACGCACCCATGACTTAAACTGATTATCAAGACTATCGCAAGGAATACCTTCGTTCTTCAGTACTGCATCCTGCTTTTCAGTCGGCAAGTCAAGATAAGTTTTCATGTTTTTCATCGGCACTCCGAAAGTGGATGCCAACATGAATTTCTTTTCCTGTTCCGGAGTGAATGTGACGCCATATTCCTGTCCCATGCTCTCCAATACCGCTTTCAAGTCGGACTGCTTGTCCATACTCATAAATATCTTTCCGTTCGGATCGACCAATATCTGAAGGATATTCTTTTCCGGAATCTTAATTTCCGAAACTGAGGCGGGGGTAGTCACTTGTACCGGCTCTTTCTTCACAAATGTAGAAGTTAACATAAAGAAGGTAAGCAACAGTACCGTAACGTCACTCATCGCCGTCATGTCGATGAACGTACTTTTCTTTTTAATTTTCGCTCTGCCCATTATTGTCAGAATTTAGTGGATTCCAGATTATTTATGAGTAGCTGCAAAAGTCTGCACAATAGAGAAGCCTACCTCGTCAAGGCTGTAAGTCAACTTATCGATTTTGTTTGTATAGTAGTTATAAGAGATAACTGCCAACGCACCGGTAAGGATACCGAAAGCTGTATTAATCAAAGCTTCAGAGATACCTTGTGAAAGAGCCATTGAGTCGGCAGAACCACCGGCAGCCAAAGCGGCGAACGAACGGATCATACCAATAACCGTACCAAGCAATCCCATCAAAGTACCCAATGTGGTGATCGTACCGATAATCGGAAGATTCTGTTCCATCATCGGAAGTTCAAGCGCAGTAGCTTCTTCCAGTTCTTTTTGGATAGCAAGCAGTTTCTGATCTTTCGAAAGAGAAGAATCATTCTCCATTTCTTCATACTTCCGCAATGTAGAAGTAACGACGTTTGCTACAGAACCACGCTGTTTGTCACAAACTTCCTGCGCCTTACGAAGATCTCCTGCCGATAGGGCATCCTTGATGTTAGAAACGAATTTAACCAAAGAACCTCTACCGAAAGCAGAGCGAAGAGCAAAATAACGTTCAATGCTCAATGCCAATACGGTCAGCAATAAAGTTTGAATAACAGGCACAATCACTCCACCTTTGTAAATGGTCCCCATAAAGTTTCCCGGAAGTGGGTGATTGTTAGGATCATTGTTCATAAAGTTCGTGGGATTTCCCAAAATGAAATGATAGATACACACTGCTATAATGAAACAGCAGATAATAACCAATCCGGCATTCTTGATACCTACAATCTTAGTCGACTTTTTTTGAGTAGTTTCCATAATAAAGTTTTTTTTGTTAAAGAATTTGTTATTAAGAATTAAAGTAAATACGATTAGACACACCGCAGTCCGACCCCTACAGCCTCATGCTAAAAATGAGGCTGCATTGTCAAACACAGCGAGTATATAAGATTGGGAATTAAATAAGGATACGTCTTAAAGCAAAGATGTAGTATTGACAGCTTATGGACGCATAATGTGGATCCTTATCCGAATAATAAGATTTACTTTGGTCTAATACCAACAAATTCTCTCTCAACAGGCACAATTTACGCATTGTGTCATTAAAAAGGTCAGAATCCTCAAGAATTCGACGAAGACGAAGATTATTAGTAGAAGAATATGTTTCAGAAACGGGTTTGAAACCTAATTCAACATCGGAGACAGACAAAGTTTGCGATTTATCAAAACCGGCAAAATCGCTACCACACCGATAAGAGTAATTAGCATCCAAAGAAGAGGATGAAACCTGGCAAGAAGTAACCGGGTTATGAGAGCATTCCATAATATTCAATGCATTGCCACTTATGCTAAATGATAGCATCAGTAGAACAAACATCAATATGAATTTTACAGAAGTTTTCATCGTTCTATTTTTATGGATAAACTCTCTTTTCGATTTTCGTGGCAAAAATAGTAACTTATTGTATAGTGTCACCATATTTCACATCTTTTAATTGCTAAAAATCGAACTCTACCATTAAAACACTCACAGCCGGTTTTTGTTTTAACTAAAAGATTCTTTCTTTTATATAAAAGATTAATCAAAGTAAAAAAGGTATAATGCAAATAAGTGATCCCCGCTTCTCCAAGCGCATGTCCCTCTTAGCCTATACCCCAAAAACAAGCATCCCCTCGTGTCTTCTGACCCGAGGGGATGAACTCTCTGAAAACGGCGACTACCTACTCTCCCACTGTTACGCAGTACCATCGGCGTGATCAGGCTTAACTTCTCTGTTCGGAATGGGAAGAGGTGGAACCCTGATGCTATAGTCACCTGAATAAGGTAGACATAATGTACAAAAGTAAACTTAGCTGTCTATTATCTAAATAGTAAAGCTAAACGGATATATAAACCATAAAGGACAATAAAAGAAAGTCATCGGGCAATTAGTAACGCTCGGCTGTGATGTTACCACCTGTACACCTGCGTCCTATCAACGTTGTAGTCTACAACGACCCTAAAAGAAATCTAATCTTGTGGCTGGCTTCGTACTTAGATGCTTTCAGCACTTATCCAATCCCGACTTAGATACCCGGCAATGCACCTGGCGGCACAACCGGTAAACCAGAGGTCAGTCCAACACGGTCCTCTCGTACTAGTGTCAGAGCCACGCAAATTTCATGCGCCCACGATAGATAGAGACCGAACTGTCTCACGACGTTCTGAACCCAGCTCGCGTGCCACTTTAATGGGCGAACAGCCCAACCCTTGGGACCTTCTCCAGCCCCAGGATGTGACGAGCCGACATCGAGGTGCCAAACCCCTCCGTCGATATGAGCTCTTGGGAGGGATCAGCCTGTTATCCCCGGAGTACCTTTTATCCTTTGAGCGATGTCCCTTCCATACGGAAACACCGGATCACTATGCTCTAGTTTCCTACCTGATCGACTTGTAAGTCTCCCAGTCAAGCGCCCTTATGCCATTACACTCTGCCGCCGGTTACCAATCGGCGTGAGGGCACCTTTAGAAGCCTCCGTTACACTTTTGGAGGCGACCACCCCAGTCAAACTACCCACCAAACAGTGTCCTCGCAACAGCGAGTTAGAACTCAAATAATCAAAGGGCCGTATTTCAACAGCGACTCCACAAATACTGGCGTACCTGCTTCAAAGTCTCCGGCCTATCCTACACATCAATTACCCAAATTCAATGTTAAGCTATAGTAAAGGTTCACGGGGTCTTTTCGTCCCATCGCGGGTAATCGGCATCTTCACCGATACTACAATTTCACTGAGCTCACGGTTGAGACAGTGTCCAGATCATTACACCATTCGTGCAGGTCGGAACTTACCCGACAAGGAATTTCGCTACCTTAGGACCGTTATAGTTACGGCCGCCGTTTACTGGGGCTTCAATTCAATGCTTCTCTTGCGATGACATCTCCTCTTAACCTTCCAGCACCGGGCAGGTGTCAGGCTGTATACGTGATCTTTCAATTTTGCACAGCCCTGTGTTTTTGTTAAACAGTTGCCTGGACCTATTCTCTGCGCCCTCCCGTCACCGGGTAGGGACCCTTTATCCCGAAGTTACAGGGTCAATTTGCCTAGTTCCTTAACCGTGATTCACTCAAGCGCCTGAGTATATTCAACCCGACTACGTGTGTCCGTTTGCGGTACGGGTACCATTAAGATTAAGTTTAGCGGATTTTCTTGGGAGTATGTTTACACGCACTATTACCGTTTTCCGAGGAAATTGGTATACTATCAGGTTCGACTCTTATCCCGGATTTGCCTGGGATAATCAACATCTACACCCTTTAACGGACTATTCCGTCAGTCCGCGGCGTTGTCACTCCTCCGTCTCCACGTCACTCTTAATGCTAGTACAGGAATATTAACCTGTTCTGCCATCGGCATCACCGTTCGGCTGAGCCTTAGGACCCGACTAACCCTGATCCGATTAGCGTTGATCAGGAAACCTTAGTCTTGCGGCGAGGGGGTTTCTCACCCCCTTTATCGTTACTTATACCTACATTTGCTTTTCCACACGCTCCAGTAAAGCTCACACTTCGCCTTCAACGCAGAGTGGAATGCTCCCCTACCGATACTTACGTATCCCATAGCTTCGGTAAAACACTTAATGCCCGATTATTATCCACGCCAAACTCCTCGACTAGTGAGCTGTTACGCACTCTTTAAATGAATGGCTGCTTCCAAGCCAACATCCTAGCTGTCTTAGCAATCTGACTTCGTTAGTTCAACTTAGTGTTTATTTGGGGACCTTAGCTGATGGTCTGGATTCTTCTCCTTTAGGACATGGACCTTAGCACCCATGCCCTCACTCCTGAGATCGAACTAATGCGCATTCGGAGTTTATCAAGACTTGATAGGCGGTGAAGCCCTCGCATCTTATCAGTCGCTCTACCTCACATTAGTAATTCTCAAGGCTGCACCTAAATGCATTTCGGGGAGTACGAGCTATCTCCAAGTTTGATTAGCCTTTCACCCCCACCCTCAGGTCATCCGGAAGCTTTTCAACGCTTATCGGTTCGGTCCTCCAGTTAGTGTTACCTAACCTTCAACCTGCCCAAGGGTAGATCACTTGGTTTCGCGTCTACTCCTTCCGACTATCCGCCCTGTTCAGACTCGCTTTCGCTTCGGATCCACATCTCAAGATGCTTAACCTTGCCGGAAAAAGTAACTCGTAGGTTCATTATGCAAAAGGCACGCCGTCACAGCATAAGCTGCTCCGACCGCTTGTAGGCGCATGGTTTCAGGGACTATTTCACTCTTCTATTCGAAGTGCTTTTCACCTTTCCTTCACAGTACTGGTTCGCTATCGGTCTCTCGGGAGTATTTAGCCTTACCGGATGGTCCCGGCTGGTTCACGCAGAATTCCTCGTGCTCCGCGCTACTCAGGATACCACTACGCTTCAGTTACCTTAGAATACCGGGCTATCACCGTCTATGGCGCGACTTTCCAGTCGCTTCTTCTCAATAACTTTCTTGCGAGAGCGTGGTCCTACAACCCCACACATGCCGTAACACGGGTGGTTTGGGCTATTCCCCGTTCGCTCGCCACTACTAGGGGAATCATTATTTATTTTCTTTTCCTGCAGGTACTAAGATGTTTCAGTTCCCTGCGTTAGCCTCCAACTTGGTTGGATGACATTCCTTCAGAATGCCGGGTTGTCCCATTCGGAAATCTTCGGATCAAAGGTTATTTGCACCTACCCGAAGCTTATCGCAGCTTATCACGTCCTTCATCGCCTCCGAGAGCCAAGGCATCCGCCATGCGCCCTTATTTACTTTCTTTTATCGCCAGGTTCATCTCCTTTTCTTAAAAAGGATCTGAACCAAATGGTTCGATATATACTTTTAGCTCTTACTAAATTTACTTTTTTTGTACATCATGTCAAAGATCGTATGATAACATTCAGCAACTTGCGTTGCCAGCGTATCAATGGTGGAGAATAACGGATTCGAACCGTTGACCCTCTGCGTGCAAGGCAGATGCTCTAGCCAGCTGAGCTAATCCCCCAATCATACAAGATATCAATCTCGTCTTGGTAGTCCCAGGCAGAGTTGAACTGCCGACCTCTACATTATCAGTGTAGCGCTCTAACCAACTGAGCTATAGGACTAGTTCAACCGTGTCCTGTTTTTAGACTCGGCTTCTGTTTTTCTCTTGTTTATCTCTATCTATATTGCTATAGATGGTCGATCTATATTCTATAAATAAACAAGTACCAGTAGTACAATTTTAGAACCAATGAACGTCGTTTTCAACATCGCTCCAGAAAGGAGGTGTTCCAGCCGCACCTTCCGGTACGGCTACCTTGTTACGACTTAGCCCCAGTCACCAGTTTTACCCTAGGACGCTCCTTGCGGTTACGTACTTCAGGTACCCCCGGCTCCCATGGCTTGACGGGCGGTGTGTACAAGGCCCGGGAACGTATTCACCGCGCCGTGGCTGATGCGCGATTACTAGCGAATCCAGCTTCACGAAGTCGGGTTGCAGACTTCGATCCGAACTGAGAGAGGCTTTTGGGATTAGCATCCTGTCACCAGGTAGCTGCCTTCTGTACCCCCCATTGTAACACGTGTGTAGCCCCGGACGTAAGGGCCGTGCTGATTTGACGTCATCCCCACCTTCCTCACATCTTACGACGGCAGTCTCTCCAGAGTCCTCAGCATGACCTGTTAGTAACTAAAGATAAGGGTTGCGCTCGTTATGGCACTTAAGCCGACACCTCACGGCACGAGCTGACGACAACCATGCAGCACCTTCACAGCGGTGATTGCTCACTGACATGTTTCCACATCATTCCACTGCAATTTAAGCCCGGGTAAGGTTCCTCGCGTATCATCGAATTAAACCACATGTTCCTCCGCTTGTGCGGGCCCCCGTCAATTCCTTTGAGTTTCACCGTTGCCGGCGTACTCCCCAGGTGGAATACTTAATGCTTTCGCTTGGCCGCTTACTGTATATCGCAAACAGCGAGTATTCATCGTTTACTGTGTGGACTACCAGGGTATCTAATCCTGTTTGATACCCACACTTTCGAGCATCAGTGTCAGTTGCAGTCCAGTGAGCTGCCTTCGCAATCGGAGTTCTTCGTGATATCTAAGCATTTCACCGCTACACCACGAATTCCGCCCACCTCTACTGTACTCAAGACTGACAGTATCAACTGCAATTTTACGGTTGAGCCGCAAACTTTCACAACTGACTTACCAGTCCACCTACGCTCCCTTTAAACCCAATAAATCCGGATAACGCTCGGATCCTCCGTATTACCGCGGCTGCTGGCACGGAGTTAGCCGATCCTTATTCATATTATACATACAAAACAGTATACATACTGCACTTTATTCTAATATAAAAGAAGTTTACAACCCATAGGGCAGTCATCCTTCACGCTACTTGGCTGGTTCAGGCTCGCGCCCATTGACCAATATTCCTCACTGCTGCCTCCCGTAGGAGTTTGGACCGTGTCTCAGTTCCAATGTGGGGGACCTTCCTCTCAGAACCCCTATCCATCGAAGGCTTGGTGAGCCGTTACCTCACCAACAACCTAATGGAACGCATCCCCATCCTTTACCGGAATCCTTTAATAATCAAACCATGCGGAATCATTATCCCATCGGGTATTAATCTTTCTTTCGAAAGGCTATCCCCGAGTAAAGGGCAGGTTGGATACGTGTTACTCACCCGTGCGCCGGTCGCCAGCAAAGAAAGCAAGCTTTCTTCCTGATGCCCCTCGACTTGCATGTGTTAAGCCTGTAGCTAGCGTTCATCCTGAGCCAGGATCAAACTCTTCATTGTAAAAGTATTGTTATATATCCCAATAAGGGACAATATTAGCTCTGTTCAGGATGTCGAAAATTTATTGACGGTCATTTTTCATATACCTATATAATAAGTATTGACGGTTCTAAATTTACTTGTACTACTTGTATTGTTTATCAATTTTTCAAAGAACTCTTCTTTTCGATTGCGCTTCGTTTTAAAAGCGGGTGCAAAGGTAAAAGGTTTATTTTAAAACACCAAATGTTTTGGAAGTTTTTTTTTAAAAAATGTTTCTTTCGAAGGAAAATCTTAAACTATCTATAGATAGGAAAAGAACCAAGAAAAGAAACTGCCTTTTCTTTGCGAATCGGACGGCAAAGATAACTACTTTTTAAGTATATAACCAAATAAATTCGGAAATATTTTTCGGGTAGATCTCTTAAGCGGATCCGAGCGCTTTTGCAACATGTCAATTTCAATAAACTTTCCTTCTCTTGGAAAGCGGGTGCAAAAGTACGGGATTTACCAATACAAGACAAATTATTAAAGGTCTTTTTTTGAATAAAAAGTGAATTTTATTGTAAGTGGCTGAGGAATAGAGCTGTTGTTAAACATGTTTTTTGAAAAGGGAGGGAAAGGGAAAAGGGGGACACATTATTATAATATAGAGGGAAAAGAAGAAAGAAGGAAAGAAGGAAAGAAGACCAGGAGGACAAAAAGGGAAAGAGCGGGATACGGACAGACGGAAAAGGGAAAAACAAAACTTAGTCAAGGGATTTTATTATTCTCAGAAACACCTGTAAGGAATCAGGCGAAAACATAAAAAGTTGCTGGCAGGGTTGTATCCTTGTCAGAAGTATCTGTAAAAAAGAGGAGGATTTCACGGGATACAGTCTTTTCAGTACTCTCCGGTTGCGACAAGATTGAGTAGAGAAATCGGAAATCCAGCGGCTTTTGGCGTTAACATTGTTAATGCGATTGAGGGAACATTTGTTTTAAGAGCGGAAATAACAAAGCTTTTACATTTAAAAGGTTTGTTATTTGAAGACAAAAGACTTGATTTAACACAGCGTTAAATCAAACGACGGAGAAGGAAGAGGATAAAGGCAGGAAAGTATTGGAAATGAAGAAGATGGAGAGAAGAAGGATTGTTTATCGAAAAGAGGGATACAAGGCGGACGGAAAGGGATAGTTGCGATTCGGGTAAGTATGGTTGCAAGGGATTTTCAAAAATGCTGCGGGAAATGGAAACCAGAAGGGGCGGTACCCTTAAAACAAAAGGTGAGCTGGTTTTAAACCAAATAAAGTGAACGTACAGGGGGCTGTGGAGCCGATTTTTGCGAGACAAGGAAACGGTTCAGAAGAAAAACATCAAAAAAAGATATACAGATTTGCCACATATCCCCTACTCCATTTTCTTCCTCCGACAAAAATTTCTATCTTGTTCCAAAGAAAAAACTAGGAACCAAGCAACACTTACGTATGAAAGAGAAGAACTTTACCCGATTCATGGATACCATGATCGAAAATCTAAAAACGGGCAATGCACTGGGAACAGCCCACATTTATCAAGCAAGTAAAAATGCATTCATTACTTTTCTGGGAAAAGAAGAAATCCATTTCCGACAGATAAAACCGGAACTACTGAAGCGCTTTGAGTACTTCTTGAGAAGTCGAGGGAATAGCTGGAATACAGTATCGACCTATATGCGAGTCCTGCGGGCAGTTTATAATCGGGCTGTAGACCGAAAGTTGGCACCATACATGCCCAGACTCTTCAAAAAGGTATACACCGGCACTCGAACAGACATCAAACGAGCACTGAGACCGGAAGACATGGGGCGATTGCTCAATACACAGTCTACCCGGAAACAGACTGAAACCTTGCGACGTACCCATCAATTGTTCGTATTGATGTTCTTATTGCGAGGTCTTCCGTTTGTAGATCTGGCTTATCTGCAAAAGACTGACTTAGATGGAAATACGCTCACATATCACCGCCACAAAACAGGCAGTCCACTCACCGTCACTGTGCCGAAAGAAGCCATGGATATCATCGACGAATGGAAGAATACAGATCCGGACGCTACTTACCTATTTCCAATATTGGAAGAAAACGAGAAAAGTCAAGATAATTATAGAGTATATCAGCAAGCATTACGGACATTCAATTATCAATTGGCAAAGTTGGCGAATCTACTTGGATTCAACAGCAATATCAGTTCGTACACCGCACGCCATACATGGGCAACACTTGCCTACTATCTGGAAGTGCATCCGGGGATTATCAGTGAAGCAATGGGACACTCCTCCATTAAAGTGACGGAGACTTATTTGAAGCCTTTCAATATTAAGAAATTAGATGAAACAAATAAGAGCATAATTAAATATGCGAGAGAGGCATATACCAAATTAAATTACTGATTAACAGCTCTGTTACTTTATAGGTAACTCTTTTGTAAGTGTTTGGCAAACATATACCTTTTTTCACAAAAAAGCAAATTAAGAAACATTTTTTTTCAAGACAAAGAGAAAATAATTCCTTCATAGATAGAAAATGATTCCCACAGGCTCCGGTTTGTTGTGAAGTTGTCTCAAAGAATTGCATGCTTCTTCCCCTCTTTGCTTATTATGGAAGCAAAGAGTCACTCTTTTATTATACCTTATTACATATAAGATTCACTTTCCAACTCCTGGATTCCCCTACAAGACGCTTCTTACGTCCCAAACGATTCATTTACTGTTACCTATAAAGTAACGGTAGATAGAGGTATTATACAGATAGAGGCAAAGCCGGAATTGGCAAGAGAAAAACATTGATTTACTTACATAACATTTTTTATTAACACTTAAAAACAGAGGTATGAGACTCGTAGCTGCGCTCTTAGTGGGAGGGGCAACTACAACATTCACCGGATGTATCGATAATGATGAACCGGCAGGAATCGAACAACTTCGCGGAGCGAAAGCGGAATTCATTAAGGCAAAAGCCGCCTATGAAAGTGCATTGACCGAAATCCAACTGGTCAAGGTAGAACGGGAAAAAGTTAAGCTTGAGAAAGATCAAGTTGACTTGGAACTGAAAAAATGCAGTTTAGAAGTAGAACAAGCTAAAACAGCAGAACAAAAAGCTTATTGGGAAGCTGAAGCTCAAAAGAGAACTGAAGAGTTCAAAGCAAAGATGTTCAATCTACAGACACTTACTGCACAAGCTGAGTATAACAACAAAAAAGCCTTGATGGATATCGAAGTGGCTTTGCTGACAATGAAGGATGATGTGTATACCAAAGAAATCCGGAAGTATCGGAACTTATTAGTTGGATTTACATATAAATCCGAGTCTACCACCAATGGAGAAACAACTACTACAACAAATTCCAGCTATGGTGCATTAGCTGATTTAGCGAATGCAAAATCAGAGTTGATGAAAGCAGAAGTTGCCGAGATTAACTACTTATCTCAAAACAAATATTATCTGGAAGAATTGCAATTGGATAAAACACACGCCACTAAAACACTGGAAATCCAGCAAAATTTATTGGAAGAATACAAAGCGCTGGACGCAACAGGTACAGACAGCAAAGCTCTCGCAGAAAAACTGAAAGGGTATAAAGAAGACCTGCAGGCTCTTGACGCTAAAGAAGATGAAGCCTATACCAAAATCGAAGAAATGAGAAAACCGATCTTCCCTATTAATCAACAAATTATTGAAGAAAAGATAAAGCTGAACGCCCAATCCTCTGCTTATACTTTGGCTAAGGCAGATGTAGATCCTGCTTTGGTGAGCGGATTATACAGCGCATTGTCAAGCGAAGAGGGTGAAAACGCACTCGTTGAAGATCTTGATAAAATCTTTGTTGAGGATGCTTGGGATGCAGAACTGCTGAAATACCAATACACCATGAAGAAAGATGTAGTAGTTAAAGATCTTAGCCTCAATGAAAAAGCAACTAAAATAGGAGCCATCGCCAATGCTATAAAGGCATATTATCAAGGAGAGAATAGCGAAGCATTCGATGCCAGCGGAAAATTACTGGATGCATACAAAGCTAAATTTGAGAATGAACTTAAGCGTTTAGAAATTGATAAGAAACCGGCTTACGCCCAGTTCAAAGCTGATTCTATCACATGGATCGACGCATACGTTGCTTATGTAGGAGCACTGAAGGCTTATAATAACTATAAAGGAGCCAACACTTATCAAGCGATTAAGAAAGAGATCACAACTTATAACAGCTTAAAAGCTGAAGACAAGAAGTTGGAAACAGCCAACACACTGCGTACCTCCATATTGGGATACCTTGGAAAGAGAAAAGCGGTAGACGGTTTTAACGTAGAATTCGCTACTACTTATAAAGACGCTTTAACGGACGCTAATCTGGCTACTTTCAATGAAGCAATTGCAACTGCAGTAAGTGACGATATAAGTTCATTAATCGGCAATGAAATTCTTGCAACATCATTCAATGCTAAAGCTGAAGGTAGCACACTCTCTGCCTTCTTGGAGGCTAATCAAGCACTGTTCGGTGGTTCAACGCTTAATCTTGAAAAAAGCATCGAACCTAAAGAAGTATCAGCAAATAAATATGATATGCCCAAAAATGTTTCTCAGTTGATTGAAGATCCCGACGAAAATTCAGGTTCATTCATTAAATACTCCAATTTAGCCCAGGAATCTAACTATCTGGCTAACCTCGACAAATGGCAGGCTTTGTATGCCAAGATCAAGGCAGAAGCAGATCCTGTACTTGCGGAAGTGGAAGCTATCAACGAAAACATAGAAAAACTGGAAGCACAGGTTAAAGATGAAAACGCCGCATTGTGGCAGGCAGAATTGGCTTGCTACCTGATTAAAGGCAATAAGTCGGAACATCAAAACAATATTTTCTCTGAAGGTAACCCTTACAAAGACTACTATACTTCTAACGAACAAAAACCACTTTTGGGTAATGTCGTAACTGAGTATTCCAAGATTAAAGCTGAAATCGCCCTTGTTGAAAGAGCTATGGAAGATGGATACTTCTACTATACGTATTATGATGCCGACAGCCACACCTATAAGGTAAGCGAAGAGGCTAAGACTTTGGCAGCTTTACTTGAATATCAAGAAGGAATTATTACCAAAGCCAAGAACGCTGTAGAAGCTATTGACAACAAAATTGCTTTGTTTGAGAAATTCGGATATACCAGTAACGAAGGCAATGAACAGTATCTTGACCTGCTTAAACAAGATATCGAAAAGGCTCAAAGAACAGTAGACGAAAAGCAAGCAGCAGTGGACGGCTTGAACGCAACCCTGAAGAAACTCTTGGACGCTTACGCAGCTGAATAATAAAAAATTAAAGAAGAATATATATGATAAAGAAACTATGCATAATCCTTCTGTCTGTATGTACTGTTGCGCCTGTGATGGCGCAGCAATACAGCAGCAGCGATGATGCGTCGTTTGCTCCTAAAAAAGGTCAGTGGCAAGTATCCATGATACTGGGTAGTTCGCAGATGTTCAACAACAATACGGAGAACTATCTGTTGCCTACCTACTGGAACGGACAAAACTATAGCTTTCCGAATGTAGGATTAGGCAATACATCCGGACACCAGTCATCCGATCCGGCTACTTACCTTCAACTGGGAGATTTGAATTCTAATAATTTGGTCAATATCATCGGTATACAGGGAAAATACTTCCTGACAGACCGTTGGGATGTTAATCTGATGTTCAGCATGAACATCGGTGTAACCCCCAAAAAGGATTATATCGAGGGAGACAAGACGGTTACCGATATGCAGATTCCGGCTCTTCAATATATGGAAGGCAGAATCAAAAACAACTGGTCGGTTAATATTGGCTCAAACTATTACTTCAACACAAAAAACGAACGCATCAATCTGTATGTAGGTGGCCTGCTGGGCTGGCAAATGGGAAGAATAGAAACCACACTTCCGTATACCGGAGTCATGGTAAATGATAAAGATATGGACACAGATGGAGATGATACCAATTTACAACCGAGTCAAGATCCGAGCGGACAGGACAATAGTCCGGTCGTAGACGATGGAGACGTCACAGGTACTCCCCTGGAGGTTTATATCCCCAACAGCAAAGCCGGACAGATATTCGGTTTACGCGCAGCAGCCGTTGCGGGTATCGAATACAGCCTCAGCAAAGGACTGATCCTGGGATTTGAAGTTCAACCGGTAGCTTATCGCTACGACATGATTCAGATTATCCCGAAAGGAACACCCGTCTATAAGGTAGGACATCACAACATCAACTTGTTTGCTCTGCCCAACCTGAAAATAGGATTTAGATTTTAAATAAGTCCAGAATACTACGAAAGATCACCCCGTTCTACCTTCGGGTATGTATGGGGTGATTTTTTCTAAACCATAGGATAGATAAGAAGAAGATGAAAAGAGAACTCACAGGAATTTTGTTGATAGTCCTCATAATGGGAGCCTGCAACCATGCACCCCAAGAAGGGACTTACCACCTCAGAGGAATAGTGACCAACGAGAAACTGGAAGGCAGAACCATCTATCTGCAAGATGCTGTCAAAGGCACAGTGAGATATGACAGCACTACGGTCAGTGAAGGACGCTTTGTGTTCAGTGGAAAAATAAATGCTCCTGAAGTGAGGGAACTCTTTATTCAGGAAACTGACAGCGACCGGTTCCCCATCACTCTACCCATAGTTCTGGAACCGGGAGAGATCAACACAAAAGTAGGAGACATCGTACTGGTGGAAGGCACCGGACTGAACGAGGAGATGATGCAGACCTTGGTAGCCATCGACCGGTTCAAAGACCGGGATTTCACCGGGAAAGAGATAAAAGAAATTAAAGAAGCTTTTGCGGGATTTGTGTTGGAACAGATTGTGAAACACGCCGGCAGCCCTGTAGGAAAGTATTTATATAAAGCCTATCAAAACAAACTAAACGAAAAGCAACAGGCCGAAGCACGAAAAACACTCGGCATCGGTTAGGGAAAACATACCGGAACACACAGGCAGGAGTTTTACCTAGTTCTCTGCCTGCCCGGTACTTTTAGTGTTGCACCGGAAAGCTCCGTGAGGAGGTTTCCGGTTTCTTTTTCTCTCCCTTGCCCCAACCGGTACAGAATGTATCAGAACTGGAAGTAGATGAACGGCTGAATTTCACTACTCTTCATTTGGATAACCAGATAGATCATAGCCACCATCACAAGGGCCTTGCCAAGGAAAGGGAGTTTGATAACTCCACGACAAACAGCATTTTCCCAACTATCCGGAGCAAAATGAAGCAGAAACCCGACTACCATCAGTGCAAATACCCGCCAATATCCCTCAATCAGTTGCGGAAAAAGCTGGGGACGAAAAGCCGTAAAAATCTGGTTCAACATATCCATTGAATTATGAAAATCGGCGTTACGGAAGAAAATCCAGCAGAAACAAACAAAGTGGAAGGTAATAATGACACCCAATACCCGCCGAATGCCGTGACTGGTCTCCCCTTTTTTCCTTCCGGCGATAGACATCCACGCTTTGTGTAGAGCAAGTGCCACACCATGAAAAGTGCCCCACAATACAAAATTCCAGGAAGCCCCGTGCCACAATCCACCGAGAAACATGGTAATAATCAGATTGAGATACTGACGGAACTTTCCATGTCGGTTACCCCCCAAGGAGATATAAAGATAATCGCGCAACCAACTCGACAACGAAATGTGCCAACGCCTCCAGAACTCGGTGATCGAGGCTGACTTATACGGAGAATTAAAATTCAGATTGAAATGAAAACCAAGCAAAAGGGCGATACCGATTGCCATATCACTGTATCCTGAAAAATCACAATAAATCTGCAAGGCATAACCATAAAGTCCCATCAGATTCTCAACTCCCGAATAAAGCGTAGGATTGTCAAAAATACGCTCCACAAAGTTGACACTGATATAATCGGAAATAACCGCTTTTTTGAACAATCCGGCGACAATCAGGAAAATGCCTCTACCGAACATCTCTTGTGACACATACAATGGTTTACGAATTTGCGGAATAAAATCGCGTGCCCGCACGATAGGGCCTGCCACCAACTGAGGAAAGAAAGAAACATAAAAGGCATAGTCCAGTAAACTGGTAAGGGGCTTGATCTCTCTCCGGTAAACATCGATAGTATAACTTAACGACTGGAAGGTGAAGAAAGAGATGCCGACAGGCAAAAAGATATCGAGTGCGGTGAACTCTCCCCCCATCAGCGAAGCAATGACACCACCAAGAAAATTAGTGTATTTGAAGTAGCAGAGCAATCCTAAATTGACCGATACACTAAGTATTACCCATAGTTTACGCTTCCAGCGGACATCGGTCCGATCCATCAGCCAGGCTATCACAAAATCGGTAACGGTGACAATGGCGAGCAGGAAGAAATAAGTACCACTACTCTTATAATAAAAATAATAAGAGAAAAGAGCGACAAATAAAATACGCGCTGTGTTGCGGTGCTGCAACAGTGTATAGATTACCATGAACGCAGCGAAGAGCCAGAGGAAAATTCCACTGCTGAATATCATCGGAGCATCCGGATTGTATTTAAAGGCCTCCAACAGGCGGCTAAAATCGATATCAATGGGAAACATACTCATTATAGGCTTTAATAATGGCTTCATATAATAATTCTCCCTGAAGTGTATAGCCTTCGGGAAGATAGTGCACATGATCCGGACGCATCAGTCCCGCATCTATCCAGTTTTTGCAGGCACGCAGGCTTCCGCCTACGATATTGTACATATCCCACACCACCAACTTGTGGCGGCGGGCAAAATCATGGATTGTATTCACTGCTGTTACCGTACGGGGATTGACAGCATAAGTACGACGCCGGCGACGTTGACGGAAACTCTCGTAAGATCCCGGAGGAGTAGTCAGCAAGATAGGTACATCTGGCAAACTGTCGCGCAACAATCCGAGCAGTTCCTCCATCTGCCGGTAATGCACATTCGAATTGTACTTCCGGTTATGACTTTCATTCGTTCCAAACGAAAGAACCAACAGCTCGGGTTTCAAGGCTGCAATAGCCGCAATACGGTCAGGATGAGTAAACGTCAGGCAAGTAGCTCCATTGACTCCCATATCCGTATAGGACACCGCTCCAAATGTTTCTGTCAGCCGGGCACCGGTAGTACGGGGAAAGATGTGTCCGCGTATGTGGCTGTCACCAATATGAACAATACGTACGGTATCCTCCGAACTTCCGTTTTGCACCAGCCGTAAACGCTCAAGTATGGGAGTCAACACTCCCAGGCTGTCTATGATTTCATTTCTCCCCACTCCTCTGAAGGCTATGGGAAAAGTAACTTTCACAGAAACAGTATCTCCCAGCGACCCCGGTTCACGCATCGGCTTGCAGGCTTTCGTACCCTTGTCCATCCGCGGGCAGGCAGGCAAAAGATCTTGTGCCTGAACCGAAAAAATTCCGGAAAACAAAAGGAGTAACACCCCCAACCGTCTATTCAGCCTCATAGGCCTTTCTCCTTTCATACTGTTCTTTTCCATAAATCAATGTTTCGTATAGTAGTCCTGCCAGGTGACGTCCACCCCGGAAGTTGATGTGTGTATAATCATAATTAGCCAAAGAAGGCTTGGCATGTACCAACCCTGCCATACTTCCGTCACCTCCCATAGCCTCAAACATGTTCCAGAAAGCAATTCCGCTTTCCGCTGCTATGCTTTGCTGATAGCGAATCAGGTTTTTCACACCGGGCATCGTGCGTAATTCGCCGGTATCGGTCTTATAATCGCGGTCACCCACACTCAGCAACAAAAAACCGGATTGTGGAAAACACTCTTTCAAGTGGTTTATGGCCGTAAGAAGGCCTTTCTTATAAGGATCGTAGTTCCGTCCCCGCTCGGTCGCAACATTCAGACCATATTCCAGAATAATCAAGTCGTAGGGACGCTGGGCATTAAACTCTTGCAGCATCTTTGACGGAATGCTGCGAAGCGAGAGTCCCGAACTGCCGCGCAACGAGAAATTGTCGACAATAATCCCTTGCGTACCATCCATTGCCAATCCATAAAATAAAGTAGAATCTGCCTGATTGATATCCCAGCGCACCGAGCCGATGCGACCGTTTACCTTCATCTGCTGCAAACTGCCGGTAGAAGGGAATTCCCGTGTATCAGTCTCACCACGGTTGACACGAACGGAAAGGCTGACTTCACCTTTGTTATAGAAAAAGATGGAAGCTGTCTGGCAAGTATCGAGCAGGGAAGCATATTTATTCTGCCCCCGGAGTTCGACATAGGCCCCTTCACGAGGAACAAAGTAGTGTCCGGAAACTCCTTGCTTCTTTTTGTCGAAATAAACGCTATCGGTCACCGCATGACTGGACCATCCGCCAAAAGAATGACGTACCGTCGGACGGTATCCACTGGTCATCGAAGTAATGGTAACAAAACCGACACCACACCCACCGAAACGTTTCTGCAACATCTCACGAAGATCGGCAGTGAAAATATCTGCCTCAATAAAAGAATCGCCAAATACCGCTATCCGCACCAACCGGCCTTTCGATTGAATCTCGTCCAAGGCACGATAAAAAGGAGTCATTCCCCGCATCGTAGAGTCACTATAATCTTCGATACAGGTCATCCCACTGCGACACGTATCTACAAATGCAGGTTTCACTACCGGGACCGGAGGCAGGCTGTCCGCTTCCGCTTCATCTTTATCAGGTTCAGGCATACGGACATCACTCAGCAAATCTACCCGTCTCATTGTATGTCCGTCGATCGTTATAGCCGGCAGCCAATGCATTCCGATCAATGCAAACAAGACAATCAATGTCAGCCACAACGAATATTTCAAATAATTTTTCATGCACGCTCTTAATTTAATAAGAAGTTGCAAAGATAGATAAAACCCATAAAAAGAGAGGAGAATCTACATTAAATTAATGAGATTCTCCTCTGATGTTATCTGTCGGCAGGCGTTAAATGCTCCGCTCCACGTTGGTGACAAAAGCTCTCAGGCCAAGCTGCTCTGTCTGCATGTCCATCTTATGCAATGCATCCAGCAACGGGTCAACCTTCTTGTCGTCCACCACCGTGATGATGGCCGAACACATACTGGGCCAGGCATGGCTGCCGAAGTGGGGATCGCCTGTCTTCGAGCCACGTCCCTGTACCCGTTCCAAATAGGTGAAACCACGGCAACTCAAACGGTCCAGCAAAGCAATGATACGTTCGAAATAAGCCTGATCGAATGTGATTAATACTGATTTCATATCTTGATTTCTTCTTTATTATTTCTTAATCATTTCATCTTTATGCTCCTCAAAGTAAGCTTCCAGCTCACGTTTGCGTCTCAACACTTTACGCTGATGCTTGATACCTGTACCGGCAAACACACAGTATAAAGTAGGGATGAGAATCAAGGTCAGAATGGTAGAAACCGTCAAACCGCCAATTACGGCAATCGCCATCGGACTCCACATCTCCGAACCCTGTCCGCCACCGATTGCCATCGGAATCATACCGAGGACAGTAGTAGCAGTGGTCATCAATACCGGGCGAAGACGGCTCTTGCCGGCTGTTACAACGGAGTTAAGCACTGCCAATCCACGCTCACGGCAAAGGGTGATGTAGTCGATAAGCACAATACCATTCTTTACAACGATACCGATCAACATGATGGCCCCCAACAAACTCATCACACTCAGTGTGCTCTTTGTGAAGAAAAGGGCCATCAATACCCCACTGAAAGCAAATGGCAATGAGAACATAATGATAAACGGATAAGTCAATGATTCGAACTGCGCTGCCATTACAATAAATACCAGTACGACAATAAGGATAGCAAGTGTACCCAAGTCACGGAACGAATCTTGCTGGTCTTCGTATGAACCGGCTACCTGAATTGTTACATCCGACGGAATATCCATCTTATCGATAATGGCGTTACCCGCATTTACCACGTTACCCAATGCTTCGCCGGAGATAACCGCCGATACGGTCACAATACGTTCACGGTCTTTACGCTCGATGGTAGGTGGCGCAAAACGTTCGACAACCTTTCCAAGCTCTTTTACGCGTACGGCTTCTCCACGACTGTTATAAATAAGGATATTCTCGATGCTTTCAATACTTGTACGGTGTTCCGGCGCATAACGCACTTTAATGTCATATTCGTCTCCATCCTCACGGTATTTAGAGGCAATGGCACCATTGATACGGTTACGCAGATAATTACCGGCGGTTGCCAGATTCAATCCGTGCAAAGCCAGTTTCTCACGATCGAAGTCTACCTGATACTCGGGCTGATAGTCACTACGGCTGATGTTGACTTCCGACACACCTTTCACATTGAGCAACTCACGTTTCAGACGTGCAGCTACGCTATCGGTTTCCTCCATACTATAACCATATACCTCAAAGTCGGCACTTGCCTGAGCAGACATACCTGTGTTACTACCACCCAGGATGACCTGCGCTTTGCTGAACTCCGGATATTTCTTCAGATCTTCACGCATTTCGTCACAGACTTGTTCAAGGCTGATATCACGATCACCCGGATCGACCAGACTGATGTTGAACGATATAATGTGCGAACCGTTATCCTGCATAGAGGCCCAGGTATTGTCTGAGTCGGCCTGTCCTACCGTATAGTTACATACAGTCATTACACCTTTATATTTGTTCAGCCATTGGTTAGTCAGTTTCTCCGAAATCTCTTGTGCCAGCTCTTTGCGTGTTCCGATAGGTAACTCCAGCTGAACTGCGATACGGGCATTATCCTGCGCCGGGAAGAATTCAGTACCGATGCTCTTGGCACAGAACAGGCTGACGACAAAGAACACGATACAACCAAAGATAACAATCGGACGATGCCGAACTGCCCAGTTCAACATATGGGCATAGCCTGTATCCAAAGCATCCAGTCCTTTCTCAATAGGGCCGAAAAGGAGCTTGAAGGTCTTCGATTGCTTCTTCTGTAAACGCAACAACTGCGAACAGAGCATCGGGGTCAATGACAAAGCAGCCACAGTAGAGATAAACATGATGGCACACATCATCCATCCCAACTGCTTAAACATCACTCCGGACATACCACTTACCATCGTCAACGGGAAGAACACCGCAATCATGGTCAGTGTGGAAGCAATAACGGAGATAGCCACCTCATTGGTTCCGTGCACCGCAGCCTGTTTCGGATCGGAACCACGTTCGATGTGGGTCGTCACATTTTCAAGTACCACAATCGCATCGTCCACCACCATACCGATGGCAATAGAAAGGGACGAAAGTGAGATGATGTTAATCGTATTTCCGGTGACGGCCAGGTAAATAAACGAGGCAATCAGCGAAAGCGGAATAGTGATACATATAATCAATGTCGCACGCCAACGTCCCAAGAAAAGGAACACCACGATGACAACGAATAAAAGGGCATACAATACGGTCTCGGCCAAACTGTCGATGGTGTTGAGGATGTTGTCCGATGTATCGACAATCACTCCCAGCTTCACATCACTCGGCAAATTCTTCTGCAACTTAGGCAGGGCCTCGGCCACTTTCTTGGAGATATCTACGGAATTGGCTCCCGATTGCTTCTGTACGACAATCATGGCACCTTTCACTCCATTATTATATGTTTCCTGAGCGCGCTCTTCTACCGTATCGACTACCCGGGCCACATCACGCAAATAAATATTTGCCCCATTGTAACTACCTACTACAACATCTTCCAGTTGGCGCGAATCGTCAAACTCTCCTTCAACACGCAGCGAATAAGTCTCGTTACCGATATCGAAGTTACCACCGGGGATATTTTTGTTCTCGGCACCAATAATCGAACTGATTGTTTCAATGGTCAGATTATAGGCTTCCAGTTTGTTAGGGTCACAATAGACCTGAATCTCACGTTGGGGCGCACCACTGATGGATACCGTACCCACACCGGGGATACGTGCCAACGGGTTAACAACACGGTCGTCCAGAATCTTATATAATGCCGACTGGCTTTCATTAGCTTGTACCGACAGCAGTACAATTGGAATCATGTCGGTACTGAACTTGAAGATGATGGGGTTCTCCACATCATCCGGCAGCTGAGAGCTGACCATATCCAGTTTGTCGCGTACATCATTTGTCAGTACATCGATATCGTTACCATATTCAAACTCTAATGTAATCAGAGACATATTTTCGGACGAACGGGAAGTGATATGCTTCAGGTTGCTGACAGCATTCAGCGTATTCTCCAACGGACGAGTCACGTTGTTTTCTATATCCGAAGCACTTGCTCCGGGATAGGCGGTCATTACCATGATCGTATTCGTATCGATATCCGGATACAAGTCGATAGGCAATTTGGACAAAGAGAAGAGACCAAAAATCACCACTGCAAGAAAGCAGAGGGAGGTCATAATCGGTTTTTTTACCGCTCCTTCGTATAAACTCATTTTTCCTAATTATTAAAAGTGGATAATGTACCGGTATGCCGTAAATGGTGCCCCATACGTTATAAGGAAACACACGGCATACGGTTACATTGATTCATTATTTTTCTACTTCTACCTCAGTGCCGTTGATCAATCGGGTTTGACCGGCAATGACTACCTGAGAATTGTTGGGTACACCGGACTTCAACTCATACTCAGCACCCATGCGGCGTCCCAGTTCGACCTTATTGTATGTCACCTTTCCATCTTTGTATACATACACATAGCGGTCACCGGCACCTGCCTGTTTCACAATCGCCAGATCGGGAACAACCACATTCTCTTCCGTACCGAAGTTCAGACTGGCACGGGCAAACATTCCCGGACGTACTTTCTGATTCTGATTAGGCAACTGAATCTCTACCTGGAATGTACGGGTAGTCGGATCGATTGTCGGATAAATCAGGCTGATTTTGCCTTCGAAAGCCTCATCGCCATAAACATCCAGTTTCACATCGACAGGAGCACCTTTTTTCACTTTGGTAAAGTAAACCTCGGATACGTTGATCAGCAGCTTAACCGGAGTGATCTTCTCGACGGTCAGCACCGGATTGCCTCCGCTGTACATATCACCGCTATCATAATTGCGGGCAGTCACCACACCGCTGATAGGACTCAGCAAAGAAGTATTCTCCAGCAAATTCTGGTAAGCCGTTTTCTTTACGTCATAGGCCATCTTCGCAGCATCCCATTCCGATTTGGAAGCACCACCCACTTTATAAAGTTCGTCAATACGCTTGAACTCCACTTCCTGGTTGTCCAGTTGCAGTTTAGTCTGTTTCAGGTTGGCAGCATCCATCTGTACCAGTCTCTGTCCTTTGGATACATGATCGCCTACCTCTACAAAGATTTTATCAATACGCACCGGTGATGAAGGCGCAATGTTATTCTTCACTTCAGCTTCTACAGTTGCCGTGTATTCCTGTATCTGTTCTACCGGGCGCGCTGTTACATCAGCCAATTTTACTTTTGGCTTTTCTTCTGTTTTTTCAGCGGCACCTTTGTCTTTTCCTCCAGTGCACGAGCCCAATAGCACAACGGCGAGCAGGGCTACTAATTGGAAACATCTTTTCATATTCAAATTTTAATTGTTGTGTGTTTAGTTACTCTGTTACCTCTTCTCTTCCCAATACCTGATCAAGATCAGCCTTTGCAACCAGATAGTCGTAAATAGACTGATTGTAGGTCAACTGGGCCTGTGTGAGCGCCACTTCCGAATCGTTCAGTTCAAGGATAGTCCCTTTTCCCACTTCATAACGTTTCTGGGCAATGAGACGTCCCTTTTCTGCTTGTACGATTCCTTCTTTATTGCTGACCACCTGTTCAGTGCTTGCGGCCATATTGTCCAGATAGCTGGTGGCCTGCATAGTCAACTGACGCTGTACGTTGGTACGGTTCTCGGTCAATTGCTGCATCTGAATCTTGGTCTGCTTCACCTTCGTAAAGTTACTTGCCTTAAACAAAGGAATACTCAGGCTCAAACCGACAGTAGAATATGGAAACCACTTATAGTGTGACATCTTAAAGTCATTATTCAGTGATGTATACGAATAGTTGAAAGATGCAGCCAGCGTCGGCATAAAGTTAGTCCGCTGAACAGCCAGCGTCTTCTTCAACAAATCGGCATTTAAATCCAATTGCTTCAAATCGCTGTTATTGTTCAGGTTCAGCTGGTTGCTTTCCATCTGGCGACGGAACATCACCATTTCATAATCCTTCAGGTTACCGTCAGCGGCAATAGCTACATCGGTATCCATCCCCATCAGCACCTGCAACTGCAAACGGGCAAGATTCACCCCGTTACGGGCGGAAACAACCGAAGGTTTCAGGCTGCGCACCTGTACATCGGCGCGAATCTTATCGTACTCGCTAACCGTACCTTGCTCGTATTTGGCTTTCACCACTTCATAGTTAGCCTCTGCCTGTGCATAGCTCTGCAGAAGCACCTCGTAGCTGTCCTGTGCCAATAGCAGTTGATAATACGCCTTGGTCACTTGATTCACCAGATCGAGTTTTGACGAGCGTGCCTTCTCAACAGCCAGTTCTACATCCGATTTAGTCAGATTAATACTCTTGTAAAGTGCCGGAGCAAAAACGGGCAGACTCACATTCAGTCCTCCGTTATACGAGTTGTCCGAACCTACCTGGATGGTCTGCGATTCTCCGCCAAAGTCCATCACCATTGTCTGTTTTTTCAGTGTCCGCGAATAAGAACCTGTCAACGAAATCTCCGGAAATAATCCTCCGTATGCCTCCTTCTTAGCCTCTTTTTTCAGCTGAATCTCTTGGCCGGCCACTTTCATTGTGGGGTTTTCACTCAACGCAATTTCCAGTGCTTTGTCAAGCGTCAGTTGCAAGGTGTCTTTAACCTCCTGTGCCTGCACATAACCCACCGAGAGCAGTACAGCCACCGCTAAAAGCATCTTTTTGCTTAAGAAACATTTCATTTTGTTCATACAATAATTTTAGTTGTTTATCCTGGGAACTTCTTTGTGCTTCCCTATCTTAGTGTATTCTTTGTTTTCTATATTCCGTTATGAAATCTTCCAATACCCGTGCTCCTTTCTCTGTGGAAATGCCACGGATATAGGTAAACATAATCGCCTCGTAAACCTCGAGGAAAGAATATTTATTGCAAATATCCGTATTCATCAACAGGTCGAGCTGCTCGTGAACCAACAGGTTGACAATGGCAAAGTTTACATCATCTCTGAATATCCCCTGTTTAATGCCCATCTTAAAAAACTCGATCGTACTGTCCGAGTCTCTTTCCCGGTAATTCTTCAGCAAGCTGTGAACTTTCGGATATTTCTTTATGTCCTCAAAAAACGTTTGTTCGTTCGATGGAATGTCTCAATGCTCCGCTGATAGCATACAAGTATAACTTCAAGAACATTTTTTGAGTTAGCCAAAGTTTCCGCCAAGAAGGTATTCATCTCCTCCTGACGCTTTAAAATACACTCGGTCAGCAAGCTCTCTTTATCTTGAAAGACCTCATAAAGTGTACGTTTCGATATACTTAAGGACGCAGCAATGTCGTCCATCGTAATACTTTTGATACCATGTGCAGTAAAAGCTTCCGAAGCTGTCTCAATAATTCTGTCTCTTAGTTCCCCTCTTTGTGAGTTCTCTTTCACATTCTCAATCATTAACCCGTTCTTTTGTTGTTAGACTATCGATTATCAGCGTTTTCGCCTAATAGAAACGAAAAACTGAACAAAGATAAGCAGAAAACTCGACGGGATAAATCAGTTTCCTAATTATGCATACATATTTGATAAATATTATAACTTTCCAAACGAAAATCGAAACAAGTGTTAACAGAAAACAATGATGCAAAGATAAGGCTAAGAGATACTTTCAGAAAGGTATTCCCGCCCACCGAAAGAGAAAAATCGATAAACGACGGATATATTCCGATGAATAGGGAAGAAGAAAACCCCTCTCCCGCCCCTCTTCCGTGGAGGGAGAAGGGCAGACATTCAGAGGGGTGCTCTATCTATATCGCCTGCGGAATATAGACAGCATGTAGAAAACGGACTTAATACTCAGACCTTGTCCGGTTGAGGAAAGCGACCGTTTTATGAATTTCTTTGTACATCACGATATCGTCTTTCACAAACGGGACTTCTTTACGATATGCAGCCAGATATCGCTCAAGTATAGGTGAGGTTTTTGCCGGACGTCGAAACTCTATTCCTTGTGCGGCATTCATCAACTCGATGGCGAGAATGTGCTCCAGATTATCCATCACCCGAAAAAGTTTAGTGGCGGCATTGGCTCCCATACTGACATGATCTTCCTGACCGTTGGAAGAAACGATAGAATCGCTCGAAGCCGCATAGCAGTACATCTTATTCTGGCTGACCATGGATGCGGCGGCATATTGGGGAATCATAAAGCCGGAATTAAGTCCGGGATTGGCAACCAAAAATTCCGGCAGCCCACGCAGCCCCATGATTAATTGTGCCACACGCCGCTCAGAGATATTGCCCAATTCGGCCATCGCAATGGCAAGGAAATCGAAAGAGATGGCCAATGGCTGTCCGTGGAAATTTCCACCGGATATAATCTGATCTTCGTCCGGAAAAATAGTGGGGTTGTCCGTCACCGAATTAATTTCGGTCAGCAACACAGAGGAGACATACCGGATGGCATCTTTCGTTGCCCCGTGTACCTGGGGGATACAACGAAAAGAGTACGGATCCTGCACATGCTTTTTGGGACGGGCTATCAGCTCGCTTCCCTGCAACAAACGGCGGAATATTTCTCCTGTCTCAATCTGTCCCTGATGGGGCCGGATCTGCTGAATACATTCCATAAAGGGATCAATACGCCCATCGAAAGCTTCAAGCGAAAGGGCGGCAATCATATCTGCTTTCTTTGAAAGCCGCTGTGCTTTGAGCAAGGCAAAAACTCCGTTGGCACTCATAAACTGAGTACCATTCAGCAAGGCAAGCCCCTCTTTGCTCATCAGCCTTACAGGCTCCCAGCCAAACTCGTCGAGCACACTGATGGCTTCACGCTTCTTACCTTTATAATATACATCGCCCACCCCGATCAAAGGCAAGAAAAGATTGGCCAGCGGTGCCAAATCGCCCGAAGCCCCTAAGGAGCCACGGTCATAGACAATGGGCATCACGTCATTATTGAAGAAATCGAGAATGCGCTGCACAGTGATGACTTGCACTCCGCTATGCCCCAAAGACAGGGCATGTGCCTTGAGCAACAGCATCAACTTGACTATAACCGGACGAATCTCCTCGCCTACACTGCAAGCATGGCTTTTCACAAGGTTCTCCTGCAAGGTGCTGAGTTCATCGGGTGATATGCTTTTACTGCACAACGAACCGAATCCGGTAGTGATACCATACAACGGTTCAGTGGAAGCAGCTATTTTCCGGTCGAGATAGTCACGGCATTTCCGAATGCGCTTTTGGGCTTCCGGAGCCAGTTCCAGTTTCAGATTTTCGTTAATAATGCGTTCGATGATTCTGAAAGTCAGTTCACCGGAGCCTACGTAATAGACATTATTCATTGATTCAGTTCTTGGTTGACAACTTCAAGTAATTCTTTCTCCCGCGTACAGGCCAATTGCTCCAGACGGCAGGCTTCCCGCTTCAATTCGTCGACAAAGGCTGTGTCTTTGAGCGAAGCCAGATTGATGCGGACATTCAGCAAAGCCCCCAGTACCGCCGAACGGGCAGCCATCATGGCTACGCAGGCATCGGTAATGGCATTCCGGTTACCCAGACGGGCTACATCGGCTATAATCTCCATCAACTCGCAGGCATTGCGTGCCACCTGCATCGGGATGAGTGCCGCAAAACGTGTGGCTTCCTGAATAGCAGCGCTCCGGGCAGCTTTCTCTTCATCCGTGGTCTTAGGCAATTTAAAACAACCGAAAACACGATCATACGCCTCGGAATCACGATCGATGTATTCGACAAAAAGCTCCTGCTGTCCAATGCTCAGGCGGGATATATGCTTCATCAGCTCCTCATGTTCCTCATACCCTTTCTTTCCAACGGTCAGTCCGGCTACCATGGCAGTCAGCGCCGAAGCCACAGCACCATTGAGAGCCGCTATACTACCACCTCCGGGTACAGGATCGCTACCGGCTACTTTATCTAAAAACTCTTTTACGGTTAATTCTGCTAACATAGTTCTTCTGATATTATCGGGTTTATATTTCAGACAGACGGATAAAGCACTCCGCTTTTGATAGTCGTATTTACGCAATTCATCCCTACATAATAAGGTAGAATATTATAATCGTCGGAATCGAGCACTACGAAATCGCCCTTTTTACCCACTTCGATGCTGCCAATGGAATCGGCACGGTTAAGGGCAGCCGCACCATTCAGAGTAAGAGCCGTAATGGTCTCTTCTACAGTGAACCGCATATGGATGCAAGCCAAGGCAAACGTCAGAGGTATGGAGCCGGAGAAACAACTTCCCGGATTCAGATCTGTAGCCAATGCCACGGCACATCCGGCATCGATCATATCCCGTCCGCGGGCATAGGGTTCCTTCAATGCGAAGGCAGTGAGCGGAAGGAGCGTGGCAACCACTCCCTTACGGGCCATAGCTTCGATACCTGCATCGGAAGCATGCAACAGATGGTCGGCAGAGACGGCACCTAACTCAGCAGCCAGTTCGGCCCCTCCCAAAGAAACGATCTCGTCGGCATGAAGTTTCGGTAAAAGCCCGTAATCTCTGGCGGCTGTCAGCAAACGACGTGACTGTTCAACGGAAAAGACACCCTCTTCACAAAACACATCGCAAAACTCGGCCAATGAATCCCGCTGAATGACGGGAAGCAGTTCACGGATCAGGAAGTCGATATAGTCATCGGGACGATCTTTGTATTCGGAAGGCAGCGCATGTGCTCCCAGGAAGGTAGGCACAATATCCACGCGCGTACATTCATCATTATTCAGGCTACGCATCACTTTGAGTTGCAGCAATTCCGTTTCACGGTTCAGTCCGTACCCGCTTTTACCTTCAACGGTGGTGATCCCCATGGAGGTCATCTTCCTCAAAAGTCCCTCTGCCCTGGAACGCAGGTAGATGAAAGAGAGTTTCCGGGTAGCTTCCACTGTACTGGCAATGCCACCGCCCCGCTGCATGATAGACATATAGCTCTCTCCTTTAAGACGCCAAGAAAACTCTTCGGCACGCTCACCCCCAAAGACAAAATGGGTATGTGAATCGACAAAACCGGGCAGCAGACATTTTCCGCGGGCATTGTAGTGCCAGAAGTGATGATAATACCCGTCACGTATTTCTCCCCGGTTGGGACCGACGTAAGTGATGGTGCCATCCACAACTTCGACTGTCGCATTCTCCAAGATTTGGAGTTCCGCCATCTCCTTTCCTTTCCGGGCTGAAAAGCCGAGAGGAGTTACTACTTTGGCATTAAATATGATTAAGTTTTCGCTCATGGTCCTTTATTCCATTATACGTAATTCGAGCACCTGCTGCATAGAAAAATTCTCCAAACCGAGATAATAAGAGGCGGTATCGATCAGTGCTTCCATCGGGACAAGCCCCACAATCTCGCTTCCAATAATAGTCACCCCATAACGGCGAGCCTCGATACGCACCAGTTCAAAGGCACGATAGAGGGCCGTACGGGTGTAATCGGTCATATTGATGGACACTTGGGTAATGTTCCGCTCTTTCAGTTCCACTCCCATCGCCTTGACATAACGCAGACCACCGTTGATGTGACGGATGTTCCTGGCAATCTTGGTCGCTATCTCAAGATTATCGGTACTTAGGTTGATATTATAGGCAACCAGAGGCATACGGGCACCAATAGCAACTGTACCGGCCGTAGGATGCCGGTCTGCCGGACCAAAATCCGGCTGCCACTCGGGAAGTTTGATTTTCACGGCCATTCCTTCGAACTCACCTTTACGCACGGCAGCGAGATTTTCACGGTGGGGAGCAGTTGCCGACTTCTCATAAAGAAAAACGGGAAGATGATAGAGTCCGGCTACTTTCTCCCCCACCTCGCGGGAAAGAGAGACGGCTTCATCCATCGTCACGTTTTTAATAGGGATGAAAGGCACTACATCGACTGCTCCCATACGGGGGTGCTGTCCCTGATGATGATTGAGATCTATCAGTTCCACCGCAACACCGATAGCTTCGATAACGGCATCCCGCAAGGCTTCCGGTTCACCGACAAGAGTCACCACCAGCCGGTTATGATCTTCATCATTGCTATAGTCGAGCAACTTTACTCCTGCACGGGCACGAAACGGAGCAACAATACGATCTATTTTTTTAAGATCACGCCCTTCACTGAAGTTGGGAACGCATTCCACGATTTTATTCCAATTCATAACTATACGGTTTTGGGTTCACCACAGATTACACGGATTAACACAGATATTTCAATTTAACTCTCAGTAAAATAAATTATTAATCTGTGAGAATCCGTGTAATCTGTGGTGAGTTATATTCATTTCTAAATAATTATTCTCTTTATCAGCTCTTCATCCACCAGATAGGGCATCGTAATGTGATAAGTATCTCCATGCGACAGATTGAAGGCCTCACTGGTTTCCATCGCATGTTCATTGCGTGCCCACGAACGGCGGGCTACTCCTCCCATCACATCCCAAAGCATAGAAGAACGGAGAATCTCGTCTACCCTCGAACTTCCGTCACATACCATGCCGAAACCACCGTTGACAGCTTTGCCGATACCCACACCTCCACCATTATGCAGCGCCACCAGACTCATGCCCCGGGCACAATTTCCGGCAAAGCATTGCACAGCCATATCGGCCATCACGTTGCTGCCGTCTTTTATATTGGAAGTTTCACGGAAGGGTGAGTCTGTCCCGCTCACGTCATGATGGTCGCGTCCCAGCATGATGGGACCGACTTCACCGTTACGCACCATTTCGTTAAACCGGAGGGCGATCTTTAAACGTCCGGCAGCATCCTGATACAGAATGCGGGCTTGTGTGCCCACCACCAGTTGATTCTTACCGGCATCCTTTATCCAGTTATAATTATCAAGATCTTGTCCGCGGCGCTTCACATCAATGCACTCCATTGCAGCACGGTCAGTCTTGGCAAGATCTTCGGGCTTACCACTCAGGCATACCCAACGAAACGGACCATATCCATAGTCAAAAAGTTCCGGCCCCATAATGTCTTCCACATAGCTCGGCCAGATGAAGCCGTCTTTTTCATCCACTCCATTCCGTGAAATCTCTTTGACCCCGGCATCATAGATGGCTTTCATAAAAGAGTTACCGTAATCGAAAAAGTAAGTACCACGGGAAACAAGCTTCTTTATCACCGCAAAATGACGGTGCAGGGATTCGTTGACCAATCGGCGGAACGTTTCAGGAGATTCGTGCAACAACCGGGTACGATCTTCAAATGTGACTCCGGCGGGGCAATACCCTCCTTCGTAGACGGCATGACAAGAAGTCTGATCGGACAAAAGATC
This sequence comes from Bacteroides hominis, assembly GCF_033042785.2. Classification (NCBI taxonomy): domain Bacteria; kingdom Pseudomonadati; phylum Bacteroidota; class Bacteroidia; order Bacteroidales; family Bacteroidaceae; genus Bacteroides; species Bacteroides hominis. Next base: position 633,045 of record NZ_CP178829.1, read on the forward strand.
GATCGGAATATCTTCCTGGGCGGCATATTCAAGCAGGTCAACTACATTACCATGATAGGCCACAGAACAAGGTTCGTGCCGTTCGGCAGCACTCAATGCCATCCGGAAAGCTGCATGAAGATCAGTAGTGATATACCCCACCCATCCTTGATTGTAGCGGGTCTCGATGCGGGAACGATCCACTTCGGCTATAATTGAAACAGCACCGGCTATTTCGGCTGCCTTGGGTTGTGCACCGCTCATACCTCCCAAACCGGAAGAGACAAACAAATGTCCGCTCAGATCCTTATCCTGAGGAATACCCAACTTGAGCCGACCGGCATTCAGCAATGTATTGAATGTACCATGCACGATGCCCTGCGGACCGATATACATCCATCCACCGGCCGTCATCTGCCCATAATTGGCAACTCCCATCTGGGCTGCTTCGTGCCAATCATGCTGATTGTCGAACATGCCTACCATCATCGAGTTGGTAATGATAACACGGGGTGCATCCGGACGGGAATGGAAAAGCCCTAACGGATGTCCGGACTCAATGACAAGGGTCTGTTCACGGGTCATCACTTCAAGGTATTGCTTTATCAGCCGATATTGCATCCAGTTCTGACACACCTGCCCGGTCTCACCATAAGTAACAAGTTCGTAGGGATAAAGAGCAATATCAAAACAGAGATTATTGTCAATCATCACCTGAAAAGCTTTGCCCTCGATACAGTTCCCCCGGTATTCGTCAATGGGTTTAGCCTTGAGATCACCGGCCGGACGAAAACGGTATCCATAAATACGTCCGCGTGTTCGTAACTCCTCCAGAAACTCAGGAGCCAGTTTTTCGTGCAAGTCTACAGGGATATAACGTAATGCATTCTTCAAGGCCGTGACGGTCTGCGCCGGAGAAAGGGTGTATCCACGGTCGGGTGCCCGGCGAATACCTTCTACGAATGCCGGATATTCGGGCAACTGATTGCTGAGAGTCATTTTCATAATAAATGGAATTAAGGATTGCAAACTGTCAGCGTTACAATTTGATAACTCTTCGCAATATAGAAAAAAGGAAAGAATCTACAAAGATTTCGGTAGGTTTATTAACAAAAGGTTAGAAGAATAAAAGAAACCGGATAGCTAACGGCCGCTATTTCTCTTCTGCCTTCAACAGACGCAGATATTTATCGGTGACTTTGGCCGATTCGCTATTTTCATTCAGATAGGCAGTCTTCCAGTCCGGATGGCCTTCGAGCAACTCCTCCATCCTCTCTTTCCCGACAAATCCCACTTTATTGGTTTCAGGATCTATCTCATAATATACCCGTTTGGATATTAAAGCGGAAGCGGCAATGGCATCACCAAACTTACCGCCGAGCATTACATCCATTGTAGCATCGCTACCTGCGGCCACAGAACCAAGGGGAATGGCACTAAAATAGATATGATCTCCTATACGCAGGGCGGGAGCATACCAACCTCCGAAACGAAACTTTTTATAACGCAACCGTTTACAATTGATGTAAAGGGAGGTATCTGCCTGTACGGCATAACAACGGGACTTCAGATATTTGCACATGGAGTCGTCTGACCCGACACTGATCTTATAGTCAGCGCCACCGGTCATCAGAATATGATTCTTTGTACGTTTTTCCACTTTCAGCGAAGTAACCGTATCTCCTTCACAAGCGAGCAGCCCTTTCAGATTGGAATATACGACATTCTGCGCAGTAACTTCCATCACCAGCCAACTCATCAACAGCAGGAAACACAATTTCTTCATAAACGCACCCTATTAAAGATTTTCACGGCGGAAAGGTACACCTTTTAACGAACCGGAGCAAGTTTTCAGAAGAAAAGTTTAAGAAAAAGGAGAGAAACACTTGACTTTTGCTTAGTAATGTCGTATCTTTACTGACAGAATCATAAAGTACGTTCAATTTATATTAGGGATGAAAAAGGGAGGCCGTTGCTTCCCTTTTTTTATGATTCGCCTTGTAAAACCCGACTTGAAAAACTTATATGAAACATGGACGGAGGCTCTATCTATCTTGAAGCAAGGCTCTTCAGAAGTGAAACACCGGCTCTGTTCCATTCAAAGCAAGGCTCTCCGCCCTCTCTTCCCGGTAGCAACGGACCGCAATGCCGGTAGCATCCGGAGAGAACGTGGGTAGATAAGTGAACTTCTCCGGAAGGAACAGGAAAAACACTGAAGATTAGACCGGAAACCGACTCTTACGTTAATAATCAGTAAATCTGCTCTTGACAAAAACAAGCTCCGGGCAAGAGAATGGCGTACTCACACTAAATATATTATTTTTGCATTCAAACAACAGGAGAACATGGAACAATTGAATCTCATCATAGACACTTATCAACGAATCATCCTTGAATCGGAATCACAACTGGCAAAAGTTAAACGACACATCTATCGTATCGGTACACTACGGTTGATACTTTTTGCAGCCGGAGTTGCGGGTATTATCTACTTCTGGAGTGAAGGCAGACTGGTGATCAGCGGCATCGCGGCAATCACCTTTATCCCTTTCCTGCTGCTGGTGAAACTGCATAACCGTTTGTTCCGCCAGAAAGATTATCTTGAAAAGAAGATAGAAATCAACCGCCAAGAACTGCAGGCCATTGCATACGATACGTCTGCTTTCGACAACGGAAAGGAGTTTATCGATCCGGCACATCTTTATACCTATGACCTGGATGTTTTTGGTGAGCATTCACTCTTTCAGTATATAAACCGTACCGCTACGCAACCGGGCAAAAAGAGACTGGCCGAATGGATGAACACACACTTGAAAAATAAAGCAGAAATAGAGAAACGACAAGAGGCTGTAAAGGAACTGGCTCCGGAATTGGAAATGCGTCAGCACTTCCGTATACTCGGGTTGCTGCATAAAGGCAAAACGGCCGATGAAGAAGAGATCAGGAACTGGGCAACAAGCCCGGAATATTACCGAAAAAAATGGTATTTCCGGACCTTAGCCATCCTTGTTCCGTTGGCCAATGCCGTCTGCCTCGGACTGGCTATAGCCGGTGTCATCTCGTTCACCACATGGGGAATTGTCTTCGCAGGTATAGGTCTCCTCAGCTCCTCTTTCTCAAAAGGTGTCAGCCAGATGCAGTCCGTATACGGCAAAAAGATGCAGATACTGACAACTTATGCACACCTGATTCATATAATCGAGGAAAAAGAGATGGAAAGCAGCGCACTGAAGCGGGTGAAAGGACTGGTGGGAGGTGAAAAGCAAACAGCTTCGCAAGCAGTGAAACGCCTCACTGCCTTGATGAACGCCCTGGACCAACGGAATAATATGCTAATGCAATTTGTCCTGAACGGACTCTTCTTCTGGGAATTGCGTCAGGTAATGAAGATAGAAACCTGGAAAGAAAGTTTCGCAGCCAACCTCCCGCATTGGCTTGAAGCAATCGGAGAAATGGACGCCTATTGCTCATTGGCCACTTTCGCCTACAATCACCCCGGATATGTATTTCCAGAAATCGCATCCAAACCATTCTGTATGGAGGCCGGAGCACTGGGCCATCCGTTGATGGATCGAGATAAATGTGTACGCAATGATATTCAGATTGCAAAACGACCTTTCTTTGTTATTATCACAGGAGCAAATATGGCAGGAAAAAGCACCTATCTGAGAACCATAGGGGTAAGCTATCTGCTGGCGTGTATAGGGGCCCCTGTCTGGGCGGAAAAGATGAAGCTATATCCGGCACAGCTTATCACAAGTCTACGCACAACCGACTCTTTGACAGAAAATGAATCATACTTCTTTGCAGAGTTGAAACGACTGAAACTTATTATCGATAAACTAAACTCGGGAGAAGAACTTTTCATTATACTCGACGAGATTCTGAAGGGAACGAATTCCATGGACAAACAAAAAGGGTCTTTCGCATTGATCAAACAGTTTATGGCTCTGCAAGCAAATGGGATCATAGCCACTCACGACCTCTTGCTCGGTTCACTTATCGATTTATTTCCTGAAGACATCCATAACTATTGTTTTGAAGCGGACATCACTAACAACGAACTTACTTTCTCATACAAACTCAGAGACGGCGTAGCACAGAATATGAATGCTTGTTTCCTGATGAAGAAAATGGGGATAGCCGTCATCAACGACTGATCCCCATGATATATTGAAACTTGAATTAAAGGATCAATGCCCTTTGATCTTAGTCAAAAAAGCTGCGATGGAAGCTGCTTCCCCATTAGTGAAATAACGCACGGAAGTTATCGGGTTATAAGTATAGGGCACAAACTGGAACAGTTGTACGGCAGCAAACTTCTTATCTTCAGAAAGCATTACGTCTAAACGCAAATTTCCACTGGTACCTCCTTTAGCTGTGGACTGCAAAGAGAAATCACCCGACTTCACCATATCTGTCAATTCATCCAGATGCTTCAGATCAAAAAAGATGCTCTGCTCTTTGGCGACACTACCTGTCGGTAAATAAACAATCTCTTTGGATTTCCAGAACAGCCGGAAGACTCCAACCAGGAATAAGGCAGTACCGAGCACCATAAGCCCCATACTGACAGTAGACGAACGGTCTTCCATTTCAAAGGTGGACACAAACGCGATCACTCCCGCCAATAACATGACGCAAGAGAAGATAAGTCCTGAAATACTTGTACGTTTTGCAATATCTGGGTGTGAAGATGCAAAAATAGTTGCATCAATAGCTTGGGTTGTCATAATATCTAAGTTTAAATTATTAGTGGATAATAGCTGAAAATAGTACCATACCTATTTTTAGCAGGTACAGTAAATCAAAATAATAATAGAACTAATAAATTAAACTCCTATACGATAATGCGCCTTAGAGCGAAAACATAGTATTCGCTTACTGGATGACAACAATAAGAAGTAGTGGTATCATAGAGTTTTCCCCACTGCTGAGACAAGGCAGCATCCCGGTCTGCCAACCTTTGGGCAAGACCTTTTAAAGAGAAAACATATTCGGCTGCTTGAATGCGCTGTATACGTGACATCGCAATTTGATGAACCTGAATACCTGCTCCGGCCAATTCAGCATCAGGAAAGTAAGGAGCCTGGGGATTGCTAACAGTTTCGTGCGTATCTCCTTTAAGCACTGACATAGCCATATAGGTATCTTGTTCCGCCTGTTCTCCTGCGAAATAGTTGTTGGCTACACAATGAAGCGCTACAGCGAACAACATGAACAATATAATTTTAATGAACTTTGCCATATCTACCTGCAAATATAACAGATTATTCAGTCAAACTGTTCATCTTCAAATCATTTTAAAGTATCTTTAGTAAAATCAACAAAAAAGGCCACTCTTTCGAGTAGCCTTTTTTATATCTATAAGAATAATTGTTGAATTATTCTGCTGATTCAGCTTTCGGTTCTTCAGTAGCGGGAGCTTCAGCAGCAGGAGCAGCTTCAGTAGCTTTCTTTGAACGACGAGTACGAGTAGCTTTCTTAGCAACTTTCTCTTTAGCCATGTTTTCGTTGTAGTCAACGAGTTCGATGAAGCACATTTCAGCATTGTCACCCAAACGGTTTCCTGTCTTGATGATGCGAGTGTAACCGCCCGGACGGTCAGCAATCTTCACAGAGATTTCTTTGAACAATTCTGTTACAGCAAATTTATCCTGCAAGTTGCTAAATACAACACGACGAGAGTTTGTTGTGTCTTCTTTAGACTTTGTGATCAAAGGCTCAACGAATTTCTTCAAAGCTTTTGCCTTTGCTACAGTCGTAGTGATTCTTTTGTGCTTGATCAAAGAACAAGCCATGTTAGATAACATAGCACTTCTGTGAGAAGCAGTACGACCTAAATGATTGAATTTTTTATTATGTCTCATTTTTTATTCTTTATCTAATTTATATTTAGAAATATCGGTTCCAAACGACAGATTCAGACTTTCCAGCAAATCATCAAGCTCGGTAAGCGATTTCTTTCCGAAATTTCTGAATTTCAGCAAGTCAGTTTTGTTGAACTGTACCAAGTCGCCCAATGTTTCAACATCAGCTGCCTTCAAACAATTGAGGGCACGTACTGACAGATCCATATCGACAAGCTTAGTCTTCAACAGCTGACGCATATGCAATACTTCTTCATCGAACTCTTCGTTACCATCAACGTCATTACTTTCAAGAGTAATCTTTTCGTCAGAGAATAACATGAAGTGATAAATCAGAATTTTAGCAGCTTCTTTCAGAGCTTCTTTCGGGTGAATGGAACCGTCGGTAGTAATTTCAAGTACCAACTTCTCGTAGTCAGTCTTCTGCTCAACGCGGAAGTTTTCTACAGCGTACTTAACGTTACGTATCGGCGTATAGATTGAATCGATTGGAATTACATTAACATCGGTACAATATTCGCGGTTTTCATCAGCGGGGACGTAACCACGACCTTTGTTAATCGTAATGTCAATCTGCATAGTTGCTTTAGAATCTAAATGACAAATAACTAATTCCGGATTTAACACTTCAAATCCAGTCAAATACTTACCTATGTCACCTGCTTTAAATTCACTAGAATTCTCGATAGTGATGCTCACTTTTTCGCTCTCGAATTCTTCAACTACTTGCTTGAATCTCACTTGTTTCAGATTCAAGATAATGTTGGTAACATCCTCTTTTACTCCAGGAACACTAGAAAATTCGTGCTCAACACCTTCTATGCGGATAGTGGTGATAGCAAAACCTTCTAATGAAGAAAGGAGGATACGGCGCAAAGCATTACCAACGGTAATACCAAAACCGGGTTCCAAGGGACGAAATTCGAATTTACCGAATTTGGCATCCGCTTCCAACATTAATACTTTATCAGGTTTTTGAAATGCTAATATCGCCATGAAATTAATTATTATTTAGAATACAATTCAACAATCAAATGCTCTTTAATGTTTTCAGGAATGTCTGCTCTTTCAGGAATGTGCAACAATTTGCCTACCTTTGAAGCTTCATCCCATTCCAACCAAGCATATTTGCTGTGATTGAAACCAGCGAGAGAATTAGCAATTACTTCCAAAGATTTAGATCTTTCACGAACGCCAATCAACTGACCCGGTTTAACTGCGTATGAAGGAATGTTCACTACCTGTCCGTCAACCGTAATGTGTCTGTGGCTTACCAACTGACGAGCAGCTGCACGTGTAGGAGCAATACCCAAACGGAACACAAGGTTGTCAAGACGACCTTCAAGCATCTGGAGAAGTACCTCACCGGTAATACCTTTAGCTGTAGCTGCCTTTTCGAACAAATTGCGGAATTGTTTTTCTAATACTCCATAAGTATATTTAGCTTTCTGTTTCTCACGAAGCTGAATACCATATTCAGAAGTTTTTCTTTTTCTTGAATTTCCGTGCTGTCCGGGAGGATAGTTTTTCTTCGACAAAACTTTATCAGCTCCAAAGATACCTTCACCGAATTTACGGGCTATTCTTGATTTTGGTCCAGTATATCTAGCCATTTCTTTTTAAATATTTAATTGTTTATTCATGAACTCAATTTGTTGCAGCCGCGATTACAGAGAAGAAATTAATGCAATCCAAAAACAAAATCAAGTATCATTTTTATTAAAGGTAAATCTTAAACTCTACGTCTTTTCGGAGGACGACAGCCGTTATGCGGAAGCGGAGTTACGTCAATAATTTCTGTAACCTCAATACCTGCACCATGAATCGTTCTGATAGCAGACTCGCGTCCGTTACCCGGACCTTTAACATATGCTTTTACCTTTCTCAGGCCAAGATCAAATGCAATTTTAGCACAATCCTGGGCAGCCATCTGAGCTGCATAAGGAGTATTCTTTTTAGAACCTCTAAATCCCATCTTTCCTGCAGACGACCAAGAGATAATCTGCCCTTCACTATTTGCAAGAGAAACAATAATATTGTTGAAAGATGAATGAACATGCAATTGTCCATTAGCATCTACCTTAACATTTCTCTTCTTAGCTGCGACTGTTTTTTTTGCCATATCAACAATTATTATTTAGTAGCTTTTTTCTTATTTGCAACGGTTTTCTTTCTACCCTTACGAGTACGTGCATTGTTTTTAGTGCTCTGACCTCTTACAGGCAGACCAATACGGTGACGTACACCACGGTAGCAACCAATATCCATTAATCGCTTAATGTTCAATTGTACTTCAGAACGAAGATCACCTTCAACTTTATACTCTGCACCGATGATCTCACGAATCTTTGCAGCCTGATCATCTGTCCAGTCTTTCACCTTCAGATCTTTGTCTACACCAGCTTTATCTAAAATTTTTGCTGAACTACTACGACCTATTCCATATACATAGGTCAACGCAATCTCACCTCTCTTATTTTGAGGTAAATCTACACCAACTATTCTTATAGCCATATACTAAATTATTTTTTTTGCAAAAATAATAAATTATCCTTGACGTTGTTTATACTTAGGATTTTTCTTGTTAATAACATACAAACGGCCATTACGTCTAACGATCTTACATTCTGGCGTACGTTTCTTTAATGATGCTCTTACTTTCATATCTTATTTTATTTATATCTAAATACAATTCTTCCTTTCGATAAGTCGTAAGGAGACATTTCGACTCTTACTTTATCACCCGGCAAGATCTTAATGTAATGCATTCTCATCTTACCAGAAATATGAGCAGTAATCTCATGTCCGTTTTCTAATTCAACACGAAACATTGCATTAGACAATGCTTCAACTATAACTCCATCTTGTTCTATTGCAGATTGCTTTGCCATATATTATATCGCTTTATCTCCTAAAACTTCTTCTATGAATTTAAATGATGACAGAATATCAGCCTCGCCTGCACCTACCGCAATGGTATGCTCAAAGTGTGCGGCACATTTCCGATCTCTTGTTCTCACTGTCCATCCGTCACGTTCCATAATCACTTGTCGGTCACCTTGCGTAATCATCGGCTCAATTGCAATACAAAGACCTTTTTTCAAAAGTGTTCCGTATCCTCTTTTACCATAATTCGGAACTTGAGGATCTTCGTGCATGTCTTTACCAATCCCGTGACCGACAAACTCACGCACTACACCATAAGAATGGGATTCACAATAGTGCTGGATAGCATATCCGATATCACCGATTCTCTTCCCTTGTACAGCATTCTGAATACCAATATACAACGCCTCTTTAGTTACCTTCAACAATTGACGAACTTCTTCGTCCACCTCACCAACGCAAAAGGTATAAGCCGAATCACCACAGAAACCATTCATGTATGTCCCACAATCCACCGAAACAATATCACCGTCTTTCAACACGATATCTCCCGGAATTCCATGCACGACCTCTTCATTAACCGATGTGCATAATGAAGCTGGAAACGGATCTCCATATTGATTAGGAAAGCCTTTAAAAGTAGGGACAGCACCATGATCTCTGATAAACTCTTCCGCTACCTTATCCAGTTCTTTTGTGGTAACTCCCGGTTTCACTAATTTGGCAACTTCAGCCAACGTTCTCCCAACAAGCAAGTTACTCTGACGGAGCAGCTCTATTTCATCTTCTGTTTTAAGAAATATCATTTCTACTCAAAGAATTAATATGCAGCTACACTACTACCAGTGCGTCCTTTGATACGACCTGACTTCAACAAGCCATCATAATGTCTCATCAACAAATGACTTTCAACCTGTTGCAGCGTATCTAAAACAACACCTACAAGAATTAACAGAGACGTACCACCGAAGAATTGAGCAAACTCAGCCTTCACACCAAAGATACCGGCAAATGCGGGCATAATAGCAATGAAAGCCAAAAAGAAAGAACCTGGCAAAGTAATACGTGACATGATGTCATCGATATACTCAGCAGTTTTCTTACCTGGCTTAATTCCCGGAATGAAACCATTATTTCTCTTCATATCCTCGGCCATTTGAGTCGGGTTAATGGTTATCGCAGTATAGAAATACGTAAATAAGATAATCATTACTGCAAAAACAAAATTATACCAGAAACTCGTATGGTCAGTAAATGCATGTACGAAACCACTTACATTGTTCGTGTTAGAAAAGCCAATGAAAGTGATCGGAATAAACATGATTGCCTGAGCAAAAATGATAGGCATCACACCAGCAGCATTCACTTTTAAAGGAATGTACTGTCTTGCACCGCCGTACTGTTTATTACCGACAATTCTTTTTGCATACTGTACAGGAATTTTTCTTGTGCCTTGTACCAAAAGAATTGCTCCTGCAATTACTATCAGCAGGAATACTATTTCAAATAAGAACATGATTAAACCACCAGTCTTATCAGTCATACGGGAAATCAACTCCTGGAACAATGACTGCGGAAGACGAGCAATAATACCAATCAAGATGATAAATGAAATACCATTACCAATACCTTTATCCGTGATTCTTTCACCAAGCCACAGGATAAACATACTTCCAGCTGCCAAAATAATGGTAGAAGTAACCATGAAAAGAGTCCAATCTAATGAAGCATTTAAGGAAGGTCCAGCCTGCATTTTAAGATTGAGCAAATAAGAAGGGGCCTGAACCAATAAAATAGCAATCGTCAAATAACGAGTATATTGATTCATCTTTCTTCTGCCACTTTCTCCTTCTCGCTGAAGTTTCTGGAAATACGGCACAGCGATTCCCAACAACTGAATAACGATTGATGCAGAGATATAAGGCATAATTCCTAATGCGAAAATAGACGCATTAGAAAATGCTCCTCCTGAGAACATGTTTAATAAGGCTAAAAGGCCCTCGCTTGTTTGTTGGTGCAATTGTGTCAGCATACCCGGGTTGATTCCAGGCAGCACAACGTACGAACCGAAACGGTAAATCGCCACAAACAATATGGTAATGAGGATCCGTTGTCTCAGATCCTCAATTTTCCATATATTCTTTAATGTTTCAATAGCTTTTCTCATTGAATCAGAGTTTTACTACATTTCCACCAGCAGCCTCAATAGCAGCAACAGCACTCTTAGAGAATGCATGAGCTTCTACACTCAGCTTAGCAGTCAAAGTTCCGTTACCCAATACTTTTACCAACTGGCTTGAAGAAATGAATCCAGCTTCAATAAAGTCATTAACTCCTATTTTTTCCAACTTCTTAGCTTCAGCCAATTTCTGGATTGTTTCTAAGTTAATAGCTTTATATTCCACTCTATTAATGTTCTTAAAACCAAATTTAGGTACTCGACGTTGAAGAGGCATCTGACCACCTTCAAAACCGATTTTTTTAGAGTATCCAGATCTTGATTTAGCACCTTTATGACCTCTTGTAGAAGTACCTCCTAAGCCAGAACCCGGACCACGTCCGATTCTTTTTCTTGTTTTAGTAGAGCCTTCTGCAGGTTTTAAATTACTTAAGTTCATATTGTAATTCGTTTTATATTCAACAAATAATTACTTAACAATGGCAACCAAGTGTTTAACCTTATCTACCATTCCAAGAATTGAAGGAGTGCTTTCGTGTTCAACCACACGGTTCAATTTGCGAAGTCCCAGTGCATCAAGAGTTCTTTTCTGATCAGCCGGAGCACCAATTCTACTTTTAACTTGTTTGATCTTTATAATTGACATATCTCCCTCCTTATCCTCTAAATACTTTTTCAACACTAATTCCTCTGTTTTGAGCAATCATTCTTGCATCACGCATTTCGCCCAAAGCCATGATAGTAGCCTTCACGAGGTTATGCGGATTTGAAGAACCTTTTGATTTAGCCAAAACGTCAGTTACACCAACACTTTCCAATACGGCACGCATAGCACCACCGGCTACAACGCCAGTACCATGAGAAGCAGGTTTGATGAATACCTCGGCACCACCAAACTTAGCTGTCTGTTCGTGAGGAACAGTACCTTTCAGTACAGGTACTCTTGTCAGGTTTTTCTTAGCCGACTCAACACCTTTAGCGATAGCTGCTGTTACTTCACCAGCTTTACCAAGTCCCCAACCGATAATACCTTCTTCGTTACCTACAACTACAATTGCAGAGAAACTAAAAGTTCTACCACCTTTGGTTACTTTAGTAACACGATTAATAGCAACTAATCTGTCTTTCAGTTCTATATCGTTAGTAATCTTAACTCTATTATTAACTCCTGCCATAATGATTAAAATTTAAGTCCACCGTTACGAGCAGCATCAGCTACTTCTTTTACTCTCCCATGATACAAGTAACCATTACGGTCGAAAACAACAGTCGTAATACCTGCTTCCTGAGCCTTTTTTGCAATCATCTCACCTACTTTAGCAGCAACTTCTTTCTTAGGCAACTTCTCAGTCATACCCAGTGAAGAGGCAGCAGCCAATGTCTTACCTGACAAATCGTCGATAATCTGGACATAGATTTGCTTGTTACTTCTAAATACACTCATACGCGGACGTGCAGCAGTACCTGACACTTTATTGCGTACTCTATATTTGATCTTAATTCGTCTTTCTATTTTTGTTGTCATAATAATACAAATTTACGTAAATTACTTAGCACCGGCTGATTTACCAGACTTTCTGCGAATTACCTCGCCAACAAACTTAATACCTTTACCTTTATACGGTTCGGGCTTACGGAAAGAACGTATCTTAGAGCAAACTTGACCAAGCAATTGTTTGTCACAAGACTCTAAAAGAATAAGAGGATTCTTATTTCTTTCTGACTTTGTCTCTACTTTGACTTCAGGAGGCAACTGTATAAAGATATTGTGTGTATATCCTAATGCTAATTCAATGATATTTCCTTGATTAGAAGCACGGTAACCAACACCAACAAGCTCCAATTCTTTCTTATATCCTTCAGAGACACCAACAACCATGTTGTGTACTAATGAACGATACAAACCGTGAAATGCATGTTTCTGCTTGGGATTATCCAGCATTGCATTTTCGTTTTCAGTTAAAGTGATGTGTCCATCTTCAATAGCAATATTGATAGCCGGGTTCACATACTGGCTAAGTTCACCTTTAGGTCCTTTAACAGTAACCACTTCACCGTTCAGAGTAACTGTTACTCCAGCGGGAATACTAATGGGTAATTTTCCTATTCTTGACATTGCTTTTTCCTCCTATTAATATACATAACACAATACTTCACCACCGATCTTGAGTTCAGCAGCTTCTTTGTTTGTCATTACACCTTTGGAAGTAGATATTATAGCAATACCCAAACCATTAATAACACGCGGCATATCTTTGTAACCAGTATACTGACGCATACCCGGAGAAGATATTCTTTCAAGTTTTTTGATTGCGTTAACTTTGTTAACCGAATCATACTTCAAGGCAACTTTAATCGTTCCTTGAGGACCGTCTTCTACAAACTTATAATTAAGAATGTAGCCTTTTTCAAAAAGAATCTTAGTGATTTCTTTTTTCAAATTTGAAGCAGGAACTTCTACAACTCTGTGCTTTGCATTAATTGCGTTCCTTAACCTCGTCAAATAATCTGCTATTGGATCAGTCATATAAAAAATAATTAAATTAATCAGGACTACCCTGACAATATTTAAACAATATATTTACCAGCTTGCTTTCTTTACACCTGGGATCAGCCCATTAGATGCCATTTCACGGAACTGGATTCTTGAAACACCGAACTGACGGATATATCCTTTAGGACGACCAGTCAATTTACAGCGATTGTGCATACGAATCGGATTAGAATTCTTAGGAAGCTCCTGTAATTTCTGTGCAGCTTCGAAAGCTTCAGCAGGATCTCCGGTTCTCACAATCTGCTTCAAGGCAGCTCTCTTTTCGGCATATTTGGCTACTAATTTAGCACGCTTTACTTCGCGTGCTTTCATTGATTCCTTTGCCATAATTTATCAGTCTTTTTTAGCGTTTTTAAACGGTAAACCGAATTCTTTCAATAAGGCATAACCTTCTTCATCTGTTTGCGCAGAGGTTACAAAGGTAATATTCATTCCGAGAATTCTGGTAATACTATCGATATTAATTTCAGGGAAAATGATTTGCTCCTGAATACCAAGGGTATAGTTGCCCTTACCATCGAACTTAGTTTCAATACCTTTGAAGTCACGGATACGCGGCAGAGCCACGCGAACCAATTTTTCCAGGAATTCGTACATTCTTTCACGACGCAGAGTTACCATAACTCCGATCGGCATTTTCTTACGCAACTTAAAGTTAGCGATATCTTTACGCGAAATAGTAGCTACGGCCTTCTGACCGGTGATAGCTGTCATTTCGTTGATTGCCACTTCGATAATCTTCTTGTCAGCAACAGCCATACCCAAACCCTGATTGATAACAATCTTCTTAAGTACGGGTACCTGCATTGTAGAAGAATACTGGAATTGTGACTTTAATGCAGGAGCAATGCGCTCTGCATATTCTTTCTTAAGGCTTGCAGTATTACTCATTACTTAATCTCCTCTCCTGATTTTTTAGAATAACGCACTAAAGTTCCTTCAGAACTTATTTTTCTACCAACACGCGTTGCTTTACCAGTTTTTGGATCAACCGGATTCAAGTTTGAAATGTGGATAGGAGCTTCCTGCTTAACTATACCACCCTGCGGGTTCTTTGCATTCGGTTTTGTGCTTTTAGATACCATGTTGATACCTTCAACTATTGCACGTCCTTCTTTAACAAGAACCTTCAATACACGACCAGTTTTACCTTTGTCTTCACCAGCATTTACGTAAACTGTATCGCCTTTTTTAATATGTAATTTACTCATTACTTAAATCTTTTACAAAATTAAAGTACCTCAGGCGCAAGTGACACAACTTTCATGTTTGTAGCACGAAGTTCTCTTGCTACAGGACCGAAAATACGACTACCTCTAATTTCACCTGCATTATTCAACAACACGCAAGCATTATCATCAAAACGTATATAAGAACCATCGGGACGACGGATTTCTTTCTTAGTACGTACGATCAAAGCTTTTGACACTGCACCCTTTTTAACATCACTTGAAGGGATGACGCTCTTTACAGAAACGACAATAACATCCCCCACTGAAGCGTAGCGACGACCTGTTCCGCCCAATACACGGATACACAGGGCTTCTTTAGCTCCACTGTTGTCACATACTGTAAGTCTGGATTCTACTTGTATCATAATTACTTAGCTCTTTCAATTATTTCTACTAATCTCCATCTTTTAGTCTTGCTCAAAGGACGAGTTTCCATGATGCGTACAGTATCACCTACATTGCATTCATTCTTTTCATCGTGAGCATGGTACTTCTTCGTTTTGCTAACGAACTTACCATATATAGGGTGTTTTTCCTTGAACTTAGCAGCAACTGTAACGGTTTTATCCATTTTATTGCTCAGCACAACCCCTGTTCTTTCTTTTCTTAAATTTCTTGCTTCCATCAAGCTGATCATTTATTGTTAAGTTCTCTTTGGCGTAACTCTGTTCTCATACGCGCAATCGTCCTGCGTAATTGTTTGATCTGCGCAGGATTTTCCAAAGGAGAAATAGAATGATTGATAACCATTTGGTTGTAATTAACCACTTCTGCTTCTACTCTTTCTACCAAATCATTGGTAGACATTTCTTTAATTTCTGCAATTTTCATAAACCTTACGCATTTTGATTTTGAATATCATAATCACGTCTCACGACAAACTTCGTAGTAATCGGAAGTTTCTGAGCTGCCAAACGCAATGCTTCTTTCGCGATCTCGTAAGATACTCCTTCAGCTTCAATAATAATTCTACCTGGTGTAACCGGAGCCACGAATCCTTCGGGGCTACCCTTACCTTTACCCATACGTACATCAGCAGGTTTTCTAGTAATCGGTTTATCCGGGAAAATACGAATCCAAATCTGTCCCTGACGTTGCATATATCTTGTCACTGCAATACGAGCAGCTTCAATCTGTCGGCCTGTGATCCATTTAGTTTCTAAAGCCTTAATACCAAAAGAACCAAAAGCGAGCTGGTTGCCTCTTTGTGCATTACCTTTAGCGCGACCTTTTTGTTGTCTTC
Source organism: Bacteroides hominis (assembly GCF_033042785.2). NCBI lineage: Bacteria > Pseudomonadati > Bacteroidota > Bacteroidia > Bacteroidales > Bacteroidaceae > Bacteroides > Bacteroides hominis. The sequence goes on from NZ_CP178829.1 coordinate 648,988, forward strand.
TGAATTTTGTCTTTTTCGGTTGTAACATAGTTTCCTAAAATTCAAATTCGTTTAGCGATTATTTTTCTTTCTTTTGAAGTTCTTTCCGCCGCCGTTGTTTCCACCATTGTTTCCACGACCACTTTCTTTGCTTTGTGTAAAGTTCGGAGCCAATTCTCTCTTACCAAAAACTTCACCTCTACAAATCCAAACTTTAATACCGAGAAGACCTACTTTTGTCAATGCTTCAGCATGGCAATAGTCGATATCTGCTCTGAAAGTGTGTAACGGAGTTCTTCCTTCCTTATACATTTCAGAACGGGCCATTTCAGCTCCATTCAAACGTCCTGAAATCTGAATTTTGATACCTTCAGCACCCATACGCATAGTATTTGCGATAGCCATCTTAATGGCGCGGCGATAGGCAATTTTACCTTCTACCTGACGAGCGATGTTATTAGCAACAATCACAGCATCCAGTTCCGGTCTTTTCACTTCAAAGATATTGATTTGAATATCTTTGTCGGTAACCTTCTTCAACTCTTCTTTTAACTTATCAACTTCCTGGCCACCTTTACCGATAATAATACCCGGACGAGCAGTGCAAACAGTAATAGTAACGAGCTTCAGCGTACGTTCAATTACGATTCTTGATACACTTGCTTTCGCAAGTCTTGCATTAAGATATTTACGGATCTTGCTATCTTCCAGCAAAGAGTCACCGTAATCATTTCCACCATACCAGTTAGAATCCCATCCTCTGATAATTCCTAAACGGTTGCTTATTGGATTAACTTTTTGTCCCATCTACCTTAATTTTGATCTTCGTTATTACTTTTAGAACCAACGAACAATGTTACGTGATTTGAACGTTTGCGAATTCTGTATCCTCTTCCCTGCGGAGCCGGTCTCATTCTTTTGAGTGTAGCACCACCATCAACAAAAATCTTCGTTACGAATAATTCGCCACTTTCAGCTTTACGTTCGTTTTTCTGCTCCCAGTTAGCAATTGCAGAGCGCAATAATTTTTCCACTCTTGCAGCTGCTTCTTTTGAAGAAAACTTCAAAACGCCAAGTGCTCTGTTCACTTCCATCCCACGAATCATGTCAGCCACGAGACGCATTTTGCGAGGAGAAGTAGGAACATTTTGCAATTTAGCAAAATACATGGTTTTAAGGGCTTCTTTTCTCTTTTCAGCCGATATTTTTTTTCTTGCTCCCATTATATTTATTACTTTATTATTTCAGATAAATCCTGTTATTTTTTCTTGTTACCAGCGTGTCCTCTGAATGTACGAGTTGGAGCGAATTCACCCAACTTGTGACCTACCATATTTTCGGTAACATATACAGGAATAAATTTATTTCCGTTGTGAACTGCAACTGTATGGCCTACAAAATCAGGCGAAATCATTGAAGCTCTGGACCAAGTCTTAACGACAACTTTCTTGCCTGATTCATTCATAGCAAGCACTTTCTTTTCGAGTTTTACGTTAATATATGGACCTTTTTTTAATGAACGACTCATAGTTTACTCAATTAATCAGATTACTTTTTTCTTCTCTCAATAATGTACTTAGACGATTGTTTCTTCGGAGCTCTAGTCTTAAGTCCCTTAGCATACAATCCCTTACGAGATCTTGGGTGACCTCCGGAAGCACGTCCTTCACCACCACCCATCGGGTGATCAACCGGGTTCATAACAACACCACGGTTACGAGGACGACGGCCTTGCCAACGAGAGCGTCCAGCCTTACCTGAGCTTTCCAATCCATGATCTGAGTTACCAACGCTACCGATAGTAGCTTTACAAGTGCTAAGTATTTGTCTTACTTCACCTGAAGGCAATTTAATTACACAGTATTTACCTTCTCTTGAAGTCAGCTGAGCGAAGTTTCCTGCTGATCTAACCAGAGCAGCACCCTGACCCGGACGCAATTCAATATTATGAATTACTGTACCGACCGGGATATTCTGAAGCGGAAGTGCATTACCAATCTCAGGCGCCGCATTCTCTCCGGACATCAAAGTCGCACCAACTTGCAATCCATTGGGAGCAATAATATATCTTTTTTCACCATCAGCATAAAACAACAAAGCGATACGAGCCGAACGGTTCGGATCGTATTCGATCGTTTTTACAACTGCCGGAACACCGTCTTTATTTCTTTTGAAATCGACAATTCTGATCACTTTTCTATGGCCACCACCCATGTAGCGCATTGTCATCTTACCTTCGCTGTTACGACCGCCAGATGATTTTTTACCATATACAAGCGACTTTTCTGGTACTGATGCAGTAATTTCCTCGAAAGTACCAATAATCTTATGTCTTTGCCCCGGTGTAGTGGGCTTAAATTTACGTACTGCCATTTTTATTAAATATTGCTATAAAAATCAATAGTATCTCCTTCTTTCAATGTCACGATTGCTTTTTTGTAAGCATTCGTACGACCATTGATGATACCTGCTTTTGTATAACGGCTCTTATTTTTGCCAGCATACTTCACAGTATTTACATCAACTACCGTAACATTATAAAGGGCTTCAACTTCACTCTTAATTTCCAATTTATTAGCTTCAGGACGCACGATAAAGCCGAAACGATTCAGCTTATCAGTTATCGCAGTCATTTTCTCTGTCACCAACGGTTTAATAATAATTCCCATTATTTAAGCCTCCTTTTTAGATTAAGATATTGTCAATAGCCTTCAAAGAGCTTTCGGTAAGCACAACAACCCCAGCATTCAATACTCTGTAAGTATTTAATCCTGAGATAGTCTGAACGTTAGCACCTTCGATGTTACGAGCTGACAAATATACATTTTTATTTGCTTCTGGTAAAACTACAAGCAGTTTTTTGTCAGAAACTTTAAGATTTTTTGTCATTTCAACGAAAACCTTAGTCTTTGGAGCCTCAAAGTTGAAGTCTTCCACCACTACGATTGCGTTGTCTTGAGCTTTATACGACAAAGCTGACTTACGAGCTAATGTCTTAACTTTTTTATTCAGTTTGAAGTAGTAGTCTCTCGGTTTCGGACCAAATACACGTCCACCACCTACGAGCACCGGTGAATTCATGTCACCACGACGAGCACCGCCACCACCTTTCTGACGACCGATTTTACGAGTAGATCCGCTGATTTCGCTTCTCTCTTTTGACTTGTGAGTACCCTGACGCTGGTTAGCCATAAATTGCTTTACGTCCAGATAGATAGCGTGGTCATTGGGCTCAATTCCGAAGATAGATTCGTTTAACGTAACCTTTCTTCCAGTGTCTTCACCTTTAATGTTATATACGTTAACTTCCATTATTTTTCAATTAATACGATTGAACCTTTGCAACCCGGTACAGAACCCTTGATCAAAAGAAGATTGTGTTCCGCGATTACTTTTAATACCTGTAAGTTTTGAACAGTAACTCTGTCGCCACCCATTTGTCCGCCCATGCGCATTCCTTTGAATACTTTTGCAGGATACGAACATGCACCGATAGAACCCGGTTTACGGGCACGGTTGTGCTGACCGTGAGTAGATTGACCTACACCACCAAAGCCATGTCTTTTAACTACACCCTGGAAGCCTTTACCTTTAGAAGTACCAACAACGTCTACATAGTCTGCGCCGTCGAACAGTTCTACTGTAACAGTATCACCCAGATTTAACTCGTTTTCAAATTCCTTGAACTCGGCCAAGTGTCTCTTCGGTGTTACTCCAGCCTTTTTAAAGTGACCCATCAACGGTTTAGTTGTATGTTTTTCCTTTTTGTCCTGGAAACCCAACTGAACGGCTGCATAGCCATCTTTTTCTACGGTCTTTACCTGAGTAACAACACAAGGACCTGCTTCGATAACAGTGCATGGTACATTCTTACCATCGGCACTGAAAACGGATGTCATTCCGATTTTTTTTCCTAATAATCCTGGCATTTCACTAATTTTTAAATACTACACTTTAATTTCTACTTCTACACCACTCGGTAACTCCAACTTCATCAGAGCATCTACAGTCTTAGCTGTTGAGCTATAGATATCAATCAGTCTCTTGAATGAAGAAAGTTCAAACTGCTCTCTTGATTTTTTGTTAACGAAAGTAGAGCGGTTCACTGTAAAGATACGCTTGTGCGTCGGAAGGGGAATCGGTCCGCTAACAATAGCACCGGTAGCCTTCACTGTTCTAACGATCTTCTCAGCTGATTTGTCAACCAAGTTGTGGTCGTAAGATTTCAGTTTAATTCTAATTTTCTGACTCATTAGTTCTTTTAATTAATAAATTTATAAATAAGATAAAGCGGCAGGCTAAGAGTCATTCGCTAGCCTGCTGCTTAAGATATTTTTAGAGTAAATCAGCACGTCCTTTTACTTCTTCCAATACTGCCTTAGCAATAGAGTTAGAAACCTGAGCGTGGTGAGAGTAAACCATTGATGAAGTTGCACGACCAGAAGTGATGGTACGCAACGCAGTTACATAACCGAACATTTCAGCCAACGGAACCATTGCTTTCACGATACGGGCTCCTGAACGGCTTGACTCCATACCTTCAACTTGGCCACGGCGTTTGTTCAAGTCACCGATAACATCACCCATGTTTTCTTCCGGAGTAACGACTTCCAGTTTCATGATAGGTTCCATCAATACAGGACCTGCCTTAGCACAAGCATTCTTATATGCCTGGATAGCACAGATTTCGAAAGACAACTGGTCAGAGTCAACCGGGTGGAATGAACCATCGACCAAAGTCACTTTCAATGAATCCAGCGGATAGCCGGCCAATACACCATTCTTCATCGCAGTCTGGAAACCTTTCTGAACTGAAGGAATGAATTCCTTAGGAATGTTACCACCCTTCACTTCATCAACGAATTGCAGGCCACCTTGAGTAAAGTCTTCATCAACCGGGCCGATGTTCACAATAATATCAGCGAACTTACCACGACCACCAGACTGTTTCTTATAGACCTCACGCAAATTAACTGTCTTCGTGATAGCTTCTTTGTAGTTAACCTGAGGTTTACCCTGGTTACATTCCACTTTAAACTCACGTTTCAGACGGTCGATGATGATATCCAAGTGAAGCTCACCCATACCGGAAATAACTGTCTGACCTGTTTGTTCGTCAGTTTTCACTGTAAATGTCGGGTCTTCTTCAGCCAATTTAGCCAAACCGTTAGACAGCTTATCCATATCTTTCTGAGTCTTAGGCTCAACTGCGATACCGATTACCGGTTCCGGGAAGTCCATTGATTCAAGAACGATCGGAGCTGTTTCATCGCACAGCGTATCACCAGTGTGAATATCTTTGAAACCTACACCGGCACCAATATCACCTGCACCGATAACTTCTACCGGGTTCTGCTTGTTTGAATGCATCTGGAACAGACGAGAAACACGTTCCTTCTTACCTGAACGAGAGTTGTAGATATAAGAACCTGCTTCAATCTTACCAGAGTATACACGGAAGAAAGTCAGACGTCCTACATACGGGTCAGTAGCGATCTTAAATGCCAAAGCTGAAGTTTTATCGTCTTCGCTCGGTTTACGATCTTCCTCAGCACCGGTATCAGGGTTTGTACCAACTACATTTTCAGTATCCAACGGAGAAGGCAAGAAAGCACAAACATAGTCAAGCAAAGTCTGTACACCTTTATTCTTGAATGAAGAACCGCACAACATCGGAACTACTGCCATCTGAACAGTTGCATTGCGAAGGGCTCTCAACACTTCTTCTTCTGTGATAGTAGAAGGATCGTCGAAATATTTCTCCATCAAAGCATCGTCAAATTCAGCAACTTTTTCAAGCATCTTATCTCTCCATTCGTTAGCTTCGTCAACGAGGTTAGCCGGGATCTCTTCCACAGTGTAGTCAGCACCCATTGTTTCATCATGCCAATAGATAGCTTTCATCTTGATCAGGTCAACCAATCCTTTGAAGCTTTCTTCTGCACCGATAGGAATAACAACCGGACACGGATTTGCACCCAAAACAGCCTTCATCTGGCGAACTACTTCAAAGAAGTCGGCACCCGAACGGTCCATTTTGTTAACGTAAGCGATACGCGGTACGTTATATTTGTCAGCCTGACGCCACACAGTCTCTGACTGAGGTTCTACACCACCTACTGCACAGTAAGCAGCGACAGCACCATCAAGAATACGAAGTGAACGTTCTACTTCAGCAGTGAAGTCAACGTGTCCCGGAGTGTCAATCAAGTTGATTTTATAAGTATCACCAGCATACTTCCAACGAGTAGTTGTAGCAGCAGAAGTGATAGTGATACCACGTTCCTGCTCCTGCTCCATCCAGTCCATTGTTGCGGCACCGTCGTGTACCTCACCGATTTTGTGAGTTAAACCGGTGTAGAACAGGATACGTTCAGAAGTTGTTGTCTTTCCGGCATCAATGTGAGCCATGATACCGATATTACGAGTCAAATGTAAATCATTCTTTGCCATTTTCTTTTTCCTTTACTTTAAGTTTTTTAATCAAATAGGTATTTCTTATAGTAATTAGAATCTGAAATGAGCAAATGCACGGTTAGCTTCAGCCATTCTGTGCATATCTTCTTTACGTTTGAAAGCACCGCCTTGTTCATTGAATGCATCCATGATTTCAGCAGCCAATTTATCAGCCATAGATTTACCACCTCTCTTACGAGCGAACAGAATCAAGTTCTTCATTGAGATTGATTCTTTACGATCCGGACGGATTTCAGTAGGAACCTGGAAAGTTGCACCACCCACACGGCGTGATTTTACTTCTACTTGAGGAGTTACGTTATCCAACGCTTTTTTCCAGATTTCAAGAGCTGATTTTTCTTCGTTAGGAAGTTTTGTTTTTACTGTTTCCAGTGCGGCGTAAAAGATTTCATAAGAAGTATTCTTCTTTCCGTCATACATCAGATGGTTTACAAATTTAGAAACCTTCTGGTCATTGAACACGGGATCCGGAAGGATTACGCGTTTTTTTGGTTTTGCTTTTCTCATTTGTTTGAAAAATAATGTTTTTGTTTTTGGTTGTCTATTTCTTGACGTCTTCAACTCCCCCTCCGGGGAATTTACTCAACCTTTTTATAGCTTATTCCAACAAACTAAAACGAAAGTTATTACTTTTAATTTAAAAAATCAAATTCGGAATCACTCCGGATTATTTCTTCTTAGCCGGTGCTGCTTGTCCCGGTTTCGGACGTTTAGCTCCATATTTAGAACGTCTCTGAGTACGTCCGGCTACACCTGCTGTATCGAGTGTACCGCGAACGATGTGGTAACGTACACCCGGAAGGTCTTTTACACGACCACCGCGAACCAGTACGATTGAGTGTTCCTGCAAGTTGTGTCCTTCTCCCGGAATGTAAGAGTTCACCTCTTTCTGGTTAGTCAAACGTACACGAGCTACTTTACGCATTGCAGAGTTCGGCTTCTTCGGAGTAGTTGTATATACTCTCACGCAAACGCCACGTCTTTGAGGACAAGAATCCAAGGCTGGAGATTTACTTTTCTCCACCAGCACTTCGCGTCCTTTTCTTACTAATTGCTGAATTGTAGGCATTTTAAATTGTTTTTTAATTTATATTATTGTTATATTAATTTCGTAACTATACATTTTGGGCTGCAAAAATACGAATAATATTTGAATAATCAATGCACTACATCTTTTTTTTAATTTTTAAGAGCTTATTTCCCGGAAATCATTTCAATGGAAAGAAATTTGGGTGTAGCCATCCGCTCACCAAGGCTACACCTTTTCCACCGGATAGCTACACCCATTGCCTCGGATGGCTACACCCTTTCTGCTTTCTTCAGGCTTCTCCCTTTATATCCAATATAGGTGGAGTATCTTCTTCCTGCAACCGGATCGGACCGAACGCACGCTCGTATTTGGCTATATTTTCTTCAAGCGCCCGTTGTAAACGTTTGGCATGTTCGGGAGCAAGAATAATACGCGACTGCACTCCCGCTTTGGGCAATCCGGGTAATACCCGTACAAAATCGAGCACAAATTCTGAACTTGAATGAGTGATAATGGCTAAATTAGCATATGTGCCCTGTGCCACTTCTTCTTTCAATTCTATTTGCAACTGATTATCGGGATTCTGATTTTCCATACTTTAATTATTATTGATTATTCTAAATTCTTCTGGCACAAATATACAGATAATGTTTTATAGTAAAGACAAATGCCTTACACTCTTTTCAACAGAATGCAAGGCATGCAATAACAGACCATTATTAACAACTCCCCCTCTTTCTTTATCCAATACCTGAAGCCAGATCAGGAACATCCGGATTGTAAAGAAAGGAAGAACAGACTTATATAGTTCTCAAACGATATCTGAATAATTTCTGGAACAGTTATAAATCATAAACGGCGAACAATAACCTCCGTACACTTTGATAGTGCTATCTTATTCATTGTTCACCGTTCATAAACCACCACCCATTATTAAGAGTTAGATGTCAACTTATCTTTCACCTCAGTCGCTTTATCAGCCACCTTTTCGGCCACTTTAGCACCTGTCTTCACGGCCTTCTCTTTTGCTTCAACGACTGCCAATTCGGCATCTGCCTCTATTTCATGAAGAGCATTGAACACATCATTTTTCAATTTCTTAGCTTTCGCTGTGCGCGAAAAATGATAAACCAGCGCACCGATGGCAGAACCGATTCCAAGTCCCACCAGGAATTTTGCATTTCCACTTCCCATAAACTATTAATTTTTATATAACCACAATAAACAATATCATTCTATAATAAAGCTCGTTTTCCCTATCGGGAACGACTGAAAAAAGAGGCTATCCAAAGAAATAAAATGGCACCGACAACGGAAGTAATCAAACTACCGATGATTCCGGTTGCTGCCAGCCCGAGAAGGGCAAATACCCAGCCACCCAACACACCACCTATAATCCCTAACAGGAGATTGACTAAGAGGCCGAAACCTCCTCCGCGCATTATCTTACCGGCAAAATAACCGGCAAGGATACCTATCAAAATGTACCAGATAAAATTCATAATGCTTGATTTATATTGTTTTGTTATAGGAACGCTATAGGCACTGAAATGTTCGGGAGTCAAAGAAGGAATTAACGACTATTGAGAAACCTGCCTAAGCAAGCAGTACAGACAGATCGGATTTTCGGGTAACAAATTGTGGCGCTTACTAAAAAGGGGTTATCTTTGCCGAAAAGATAATCTTAGGTTCTATGAAAAATATAATTTACAACATAAAAAAGCAGTCTGAGATGTCTGATAAAACAATAGATTTACTGACGAAACAGCTGACTCCGTGCCGATTCCCTAAAAGGTATCTGCTGATACGGGAGGGAGTCTATCACAAATACGCTTATTTCATAGAAAAAGGAATCACACGGTCGTACTGGCTGGTAGACGGAAAAAAGGTTACGACTTCTTTTTCGTGTGAAGGAGATATCGTGTTCAGCATGGATGAGTTATACTACGGTAAACCCAGTGAAGAGTTTGTGGAAACACTGGAAGATGTACTGCTCTATGCCATCCCCATCAAGACACTGATCGAACTGTACGAAACAAATATAGAATTGGCTAATTGGGGAAGAGTCATTCATCAGAATAGATATCGGGAACTCCATCGCAAACATAAAGAACGGCTGACATTGTCGGCCCGAGAGAGGTATGCAAAACTTAAAGAAAGACTTCCCGATGTCTGCAGCCGGGTCAATCTGGGTTATATTGCCGCCTATCTGGGCATTACTTTGCCTACCCTGAGTAAAATAAGGGCGGAAGAGTGATTTTTAATGTAGAGCAAATGCTGACAGCAAAATAGGTTGTACATTTGTCGCTTAACACATTTAAATCAATTATATCATGGAATTAAAGAAAAGAGAGAATATAGGTTGGATTGACCTGCTGAGGGTGCTCGCCTGCTTCTTCGTTGTTTTTTCGCACTGCTGCGATGCGTTCATCGGGCAATTTGACGCCAATCGGGAGTCGTTTCTGACAGGAACATTTTTAGGTAGCTTGATGCGCCCATGTGTACCCATTTTTGTTATGATGACCGGTGTATTGCTATTTCCCGTACGAACCGACATGGGGACATTTTACAAGAAGAGGATCGGGAGACTGATTCCTCCGATAATCTTTTGGTCACTGGTCTTACCTGTACTGTATTTCGTATATCTGAACTACATCAACCCTAATACTCAAAATCCATTGATTTCCATGCCGGATCATAGTTTGGAGGCTTTGTGGATCAAACTGTATACATTTATCTTTAACTTCAATTTCGATACAGTTCCATTATGGTATCTCTATATGCTGATTGGCCTGTATTTGGTGATGCCTATTGTCAGTGGTTGGTTGGAAAAAGCGTCGAAAAAGGAACTGAAGCTATTCCTAAGCATTTGGGGCGTGAGTCTAATAGCACCTTACGTTAAAATGTTCGCTCCGATGCTGGGCTATCAAGGCAACTATGGCAATATGGGTTTATGGGGAATATGTGATTGGAATGACTACGGAACTTTCTATTATTTCTCAGGATTTATCGGCTATCTTTTACTGGCCTATTATCTTACGAGGTATCCACTAAAGTGGAGTTGGAAGAAACTCTTGGGCGTCACCATTCCGATGTTTCTGGTAGGCTATCTGATTACTTCATACGGATATGTCATCACACAGAACCACTTCCCGGGCAATTATGCCTATTTGGAAATTGTATGGTACTTTGCGGGCATCAACGTGTTTATGATGACCTTCCCAGTATTTGTAATCGTGCAGAAAATAAAGGTTCCTTCAAACCGATGGTTATCCCATATGGCATCACTCACATTCGGCATTTACCTGAGCCACTACGTATTTGTATTTGTCGCCTACGACTTGTTGGATAAGGAACAGTTACCATATATCGTACGTATCATCAGTATGGCCTGTCTCGTATTCCTGACATGCTACGCTATCGTCTGGTTAATGTCGAAAAGTAAACTAACCGATCGTTTCATACGATAACATCCTATAAAAAAGAGCAATCACCTTTACGGCAATTGCTCTTTTTCAGTTATAGTCAATTGAATTGTATTATTCTACTTCATTATAGTCAAGCACAGTCTTTTTGTTAGCCAAAATACGATCGTACTCTTCTTTAGAACCTACAATGATCTTATCAAATTCGCGCAGTCCTGTACCTGCCGGAATGAGGTGACCGCAAATTACGTTCTCCTTCATACCTTCCAATTTATCTATCTTACCGTTGATGGCAGCTTCGTTCAAGACTTTAGTTGTTTCCTGGAAGGAAGCAGCTGACATAAAGCTTGAAGTCTGCAATGCAGCACGAGTGATACCCTGAAGAATCTGAGTAGAAGTAGCGGCAACAGCATCACGCACTTCAACCGGTTTAAGGTCACGGCGTTTCAACATACTGTTTTCATCACGCAACTTACGGGCAGTAACAATCTGACCTGCTTTCAAGTTTTCAGAATCACCAGCATCTACAACTACCTTCTTACCCCAGATACGATCATTTTCTTCCATGAATTCCAGTTTATCGACAACCTGTTGTTCAAGGAAACGAGTATCGCCCGGCTCGTCAATAGTTACTTTACGCATCATCTGACGAACGATAATTTCAAAATGCTTATCATTAATCTTCACACCCTGCAAACGGTATACGTCCTGAACTTCATTCACGATATATTCCTGTACAGCCGTAGGACCTTTGATCGCCAAAATATCAGCCGGAGTGGTAGCACCATCAGACAGCGGAGTACCGGCACGAACATAATCGTTCTCCTGTACAAGAATCTGTTTAGACAGCGGAACAAGATATTTCTTCACTTCACCAGTCTTAGAAGTAACGATGATCTCACGATTACCACGTTTCACCTTACCCATAGTTACCTCACCATCTATTTCAGATACAACAGCAGGGTTCGACGGGTTACGTGCTTCAAACAACTCTGTAACACGAGGAAGACCACCGGTAATATCACCAGCCTTACCTACGGCACGCGGAATCTTAACGATTACCTCACCAGCTTTCACCTTCTGACCATTTTCGATCACAACGTGTCCACCCACAGGTAAATTGTATGTACGAATCAAGTCACCATCTTCCGTCAGAATATGGGCAGAAGGAACTTTAGTTTTATCCTTAGATTCGATAATGATAATTTCACGAAGTCCGGTTGCTTCATCCGACTCAATCTTATAAGTAACGTTTTCAATAACGCCCTCGAATTCGATCTTACCAGTAGCCTCCGTTATGATAACAGCGTTGAACGGGTCCCACTTCGCAATCAGCTTACCTTTTTCTACTATTTCACCATCGGCTACATAAAGTGTAGAACCGTAAGGAACGTTGTGTGTAGAAAGTACAATACCCGTATTGACGTCGATGAAACGAACTTCAGCCAAACGGCCTACTACCACTTTGGCAGCTTCACCTGTTTCGTCGACAATATCTACCGTACGAAGTTCTTCGAATTCCAAACGAGCATTGTTCTTGGCAACGATACTTGCATTAGCTGCGATATTGGCAGCCGTACCACCGGCATGGAATGTACGCAGTGTCAACTGTGTACCCGGTTCACCAATAGACTGGGCAGCAATTACACCGACAGCCTCACCTTTCTGAACCATATGGTTCGTAGCCAGATTACGGCCGTAACATTTCGCGCAAACTCCCTTCTTCGATTCGCAAGTCAATACCGAACGGATTTCAACACTTTCGATCGGAGACTCCTGTATCTTCTTAGCGATATCTTCTGTAATTTCTTCACCACCAGCAACCAACAGTTCTCCGGTCTGGGGATGTATGATATCATGTACGGATACACGACCAAGGATGCGTTCGTACAAGGTAGCGATAACTTCATCGTTGTTCTTAAGGTCTGTACAAACCAATCCGCGGAGCGTACCGCAATCCTCTTCATTAATAATAACATCATGCGAAACGTCTACCAGACGACGAGTCAGATATCCGGCATCGGCAGTCTTCAATGCGGTATCAGCCAAACCTTTACGGGCACCGTGGGTAGAGATAAAATACTCCAATACGGAAAGTCCTTCTTTAAAGTTCGACAAAATCGGGTTTTCGATGATCTGGCCACCTTCGGCACCTGCTTTCTGCGGCTTAGCCATCAAACCACGCATACCGGAAAGCTGACGAATCTGCTCTTTAGAACCACGGGCACCGGAATCAAGCATCATGTACACAGAATTGAAACCCTGATCATCAGAAGAAATAGTCTTCATCAAAATGTTAGACAACTCAGAGTTAACATGTGTCCAGATATCAATCACCTGATTGTAACGTTCGTTATTGGTAATGAAACCCATGTTATAGTTATTGATCACTTGCTCAACTTCATCGTAACCTCTCTGAACAAGTGTCTCTTTCTCTTCTGGAATGATAATATCACCCAAGTTGAATGACAGACCGCCTTGGAAGGCCATCTTGTAACCCAAATTCTTGATTCCGTCAAGGAAATCAGCAGTTTTAGCAACACCGCAAGCCTTGATTACGGCACTAATAATGTCACGCAACGACTTCTTAGAGATAATAGTATTGATATATCCTACTTCAGGCGGAACGATCTCGTTCACGATTACACGACCTACTGAAGTTTCACGCATTACATCAACAATGTTTCCATTTTCGTCAAGGTCTTTCACAATAACCTTCACCGGAGCATGGATGTCTACCTTACCTTCATTATAAGCGATCAACGCTTCTTCCGGACCATAGAATGTGAGCCCTTCACCTTTCGCGCCTTTACGGAGCTTAGTAATATAATACAGACCAAGCACCATATCCTGTGAAGGAACAGTAATAGGAGCACCATTAGCAGGATTCAGAATATTGTGAGAAGCCAACATCAACATTTGGGCTTCAAGCACTGCTTCGTTACTCAAAGGCAAGTGAACCGCCATTTGGTCACCGTCAAAGTCGGCATTAAACGCTGTACATGCCAATGGGTGTAACTGGATAGCTTTACCCTCGATCATTTTGGGTTGGAAAGCCTGGATACCCAAACGGTGAAGTGTCGGAGCACGGTTCAGCAATACCGGATGACCTTTCATTACGTGTTCAAGGATATCCCAAATCACCGGCTCCTTACGGTCTACAATTTTCTTAGCAGACTTCACAGTCTTTACGATACCGCGCTCAATCAGTTTACGAATAATGAACGGTTTGTACAACTCGGCAGCCATCAGCTTAGGAATACCACACTCGTGCATTCTCAATTCCGGACCAACAACAATTACCGAACGGGCTGAATAGTCAACACGTTTACCCAGCAAGTTCTGACGGAAACGTCCTTGCTTACCTTTCAAACTGTCTGACAATGATTTCAACGGACGGTTGGCATCAGTCTTAACTGCACTTGACTTACGTGAGTTATCAAACAATGAATCGACAGATTCCTGGAGCATACGTTTCTCGTTGCGGAGAATCACTTCAGGAGCCTTAATTTCAATCAAACGTTTCAAACGGTTGTTACGGATAATCACACGACGATAAAGGTCATTCAAATCGGATGTAGCAAAACGACCACCATCCAACGGAACCAATGGACGAAGTTCAGGCGGGATCACCGGTACAATTCGTACGATCATCCATTCCGGCTTGTTGCGTCCGCGTGATGCACGGAACGACTCTACCACCTGAAGACGTTTCAGAGCCTCGTTCTTACGTTGTTGCGAAGCATCATTGCCGGCGCGGTGGCGCAGTTCGTATGACAACGCATCAAGATCAAGACGTGCAAGCAAATCATAGATCGCTTCGGCACCCATCTTAGCGATGAACTTGTTAGGATCCGTATCTTCCAGATACTGGTTGTCTTTGGGAAGAGTATCAAGAATATCGAGATATTCTTCTTCCGATAGCAAATCGAATTCGGCAATGCCGTCTTCAGCTTTCACACCTGGCTGAATGACAACATAACGTTCGTAGTAAATGATAGAATCAAGTTTCTTAGTGGGAAGACCCAGTAAGTAACCGATCTTATTGGGCAGCGAACGGAAATACCAGATGTGAGCCACAGGCACAACAAGCTGAATATGTCCCATACGTTCGCGACGTACTTTCTTTTCAGTAACTTCTACACCACAACGGTCGCAGACAATACCTTTATAACGGATACGTTTGTATTTACCGCAATGGCATTCGTAGTCTTTGATCGGGCCGAAGATACGTTCGCAGAACAAACCGTCACGCTCGGGTTTGTACGTACGATAGTTGATGGTTTCAGGCTTTAATACTTCACCACTCGAATTCTCAAGGATTTCTTCCGGAGAAGCCAAACCGATAGAGATTTTCGAGAAATTGCTCTTGATCTTATTTTCTTTTCTAAAAGCCATACTTTTATAATTATATGATATGCTAATTAACTAAATAATGTGCCGATTGGCTAATGCCAATGTGCCAATAAGAAAACATGCTAATTATGAAATGCCACAGCCAATGTACCTTAATCGGTACATTGGCATATTGGCACATTAGTTCATTATTCCAAATTGATGCTCAGCCCCAATCCTCTTAACTCGTGCAACAACACGTTCAAAGATTCAGGGATACCCGGCTGCGGCATAGGTTCGCCCTTCACAATTGCTTCATAAGCCTTAGAACGTCCTACAACATCATCCGACTTAATTGTCAAGATTTCCTGGAGAATATGTGATGCACCGAAACCTTCGAGTGCCCAAACCTCCATCTCTCCGAAACGCTGACCACCAAATTGAGCTTTACCACCAAGAGGTTGCTGAGTAATCAATGAGTATGGACCGATAGAACGTGCGTGCATCTTGTCTTCAACCATGTGACCGAGTTTCAACATATAAGTAACACCTACAGTTGCTGGTTGGTCAAAGCGTTCTCCTGTACCACCGTCGCAAAGATAAGTCTTGCAATAGCGAGGCAAGCCAGCTTTATCTGTCCATTCGTTCAAGTCGTCAAGAGTTGCACCATCAAAAATCGGTGTAGCGAACTTTACACCCAAATTCTTTCCGGCACGTCCGAGGACAGCCTCAAAAATCTGACCAATGTTCATACGTGAAGGTACACCCAACGGGTTCAATACAATATCCACCGGAGTACCATCTTCCAGGAATGGCATGTCTTCCTGGCGAACAACACGTGACACGATACCTTTATTACCGTGACGACCTGCCATCTTATCACCTACACCAATCTTACGTTTCTTAGCAATATATACTTTCGCCATCTGGATGATTCCTGCAGGCAGTTCATCACCAATTGTGATAGCAAACTTCTTACGTTTCAGTTCTGC
This sequence comes from Bacteroides hominis, assembly GCF_033042785.2. Classification (NCBI taxonomy): domain Bacteria; kingdom Pseudomonadati; phylum Bacteroidota; class Bacteroidia; order Bacteroidales; family Bacteroidaceae; genus Bacteroides; species Bacteroides hominis. Next base: position 665,226 of record NZ_CP178829.1, read on the forward strand.
ATCGAGCTCTTTGTACTTCTTGATGAAGTTCAGGATCAAATCACGAATCATACCGTTCGCATGATCATCATTAGTCCAGTCGCTCAACTGTATTGCGGTGAAATCAAGTGAATCGAAATCTGATGCACTGAACTTAGAACCTTTGGCAATAACTTCGGCACCCAGATAGTCTTTCACGCCTTGAGATACTTTACCTTCGGTCAATGCCATCAGTTTCTTCACCAGAATGCGTTTCAAGTCTGCTACCTTAGATTCAAATTCATCATCAATCTTTGGAAGCAATGCCTTATCGGCCAACTTAGAACTACGGTTTTTAATGACACGAGAGAATAACTTCTTGTCAATGATCACACCCTTCAATGAAGGGGATGCTTTCAAAGAAGCGTCTTTCACATCACCCGCTTTATCTCCAAAAATGGCACGAAGCAATTTTTCTTCCGGAGAAGGATCAGATTCACCTTTCGGAGTGATCTTGCCAATTAGTATATCACCCGGCTGAATGCGTGCACCAACACGTACAATACCGTTCTCATCAAGATCCTTAGTGGCTTCTTCACTAACATTAGGGATATCGGAAGTCAACTCTTCCATACCACGCTTGGTTTCACGAACTTCGAGTGAATACTCTTCTACGTGAACTGAAGTCAGCAAGTCCTCGCGAACTACACGTTCGTTCAACACGATAGCATCCTCATAGTTATAACCTTTCCAAGGCATGTAGGCTACAAGCAGGTTCTTCCCCAAAGCAAGCTCACCATTCTCGGTAGAATAACCTTCTGTCAAAATCTGACCTTTTGTCACACGATCACCTTTATTGCAGATCGGACGAAGGTCAATAGTCATATTTTGGTTCGTTTTGCGGAACTTCGGAATCCTGTATTCTTTCAATGCAGGTTCGAAGCTTACAAACTCTTCATCTTCAGTACGATCGTACAGAATACGAATAGTAGTAGCATCAACAAAATCAATTACACCATCACCCTCAGCAGCAATCTGAGTACGTGAATCACGCACCAACTGGCGCTCGATACCTGTACCTACGATCGGGGCTTCGCTTCTCAACAACGGAACTGCCTGGCGCATCATGTTCGATCCCATCAAAGCACGGTTAGCGTCATCATGTTCAAGAAATGGGATCAAAGATGCAGCAATAGAAGCAATCTGCTGAGGAGCAACGTCCATCAACTCTACTTCTGAAGGTTCTACAACCGGATAATCGGCATCCTGACGAGACTTAACCTTATTGCGAATAAATGTTCCATCATCATTCAGCGGAGCATTACCCTGTGCAATGATCTTGGCTTCTTCTTCAGCTGTCAGGTAGACAAGTCCGTTTTCAGAAAGGTCTACTTTACCATTATCTACTTTACGGTAAGGAGTTTCAATGAAACCAAGGTCATTGATCTTAGCAAACACGCAAAGTGATGAAATCAAACCGATGTTCGGACCTTCCGGTGTCTCAATCGGACAAAGACGTCCATAGTGCGTATAGTGAACGTCACGAACCTCAAATCCGGCACGTTCACGAGACAGACCACCAGGACCAAGGGCAGACATACGGCGCTTGTGAGTAATCTCAGCCAACGGGTTTGTCTGGTCCATAAACTGAGACAATGCATTAGTTCCGAAGAACGAATTGATCACTGAAGAAATAGTCTTTGCGTTGATCAAATCAATCGGAGTAAACACCTCGTTATCACGAACGTTCATACGTTCACGAATAGTACGCGACATACGTGCCAAACCGACAGCAAACTGATTAGACAGCTGCTCGCCTACAGTACGTACACGACGGTTACTTAAGTGGTCAATATCATCCACATCTGCTTTAGAGTTAATCAACTCAATCAGATATTTAATGATCTCAATAATATCTTCTTTGGTGAGGACACGCACATCCATGTCTGTCGTCAAATTCAACTTTTTGTTGATTCTGTAACGCCCTACATCACCAAGGTCATACCGCTTTTCAGAAAAGAACAGGTTATTGATAACCTCACGGGCACTGGCATCATCAGCCGGATCTGCATTACGCAATTGGCGATAGATATACAGCACAGCTTCCTTTTCCGAGTTACTCGGATCTTTCTGAAGGGTATTATATATAATAGAGTAGTCGGACTGATTCGGCTCTTCCTTATGAATAAGGATGTTTTGAACGCCCGAGTCAATTATTTCATCTATATGTTCCGGTTCGATCACTGTTTCACGGTCGATAATGACTTCATTACGCTCGATAGAAACAACTTCACCGGTATCTTCATCAACGAAATCTTCAATCCAGGTTTTCAAGACACGTGCAGCCAATTTACGACCTACTACCTTCTTGAGATTTGTTTTGTTAACCTTTACATCTTCAGCCAAGTTAAAAATCTCAAGAATGTCTTTGTCATTCTCAAAGCCAATAGCTCTTAACAGCGTAGTAACAGGTAACTTCTTCTTACGATCGATATAAGCATACATCACATTGTTGATGTCGGTAGCAAACTCAATCCATGATCCCTTGAACGGGATGATACGGGCCGAGTACAATTTTGTACCATTGGCATGTACACTCTGACCGAAGAATACGCCCGGAGAACGGTGAAGCTGCGACACAACTACACGTTCAGCACCATTGATGACGAAAGTTGCCTTATCAGTCATGTAAGGGATAGGACCAAGGAACACATCCTGAATCACTGTATCGAAATCCTCATGATCGGGGTCTGTACAGTAAAGCTTGAGTTTCGCTTTCAATGGGACACTATATGTAAGCCCACGCTCTATACAATCATCAATGGTATAGCGCGGCGGATCAATATAATAGTCCAGAAACTCAAGAACAAAATTGTTTCTTGTGTCGGCAATTGGGAAGTTTTCGGCAAATACTTTATACAATCCCTCTTTTTTACGCTTCTCAGGTGGGGTATCTAGTTGTAGAAAGTCTTGGAATGACTTCAATTGTACTTCCAGGAAATCCGGATATTCAAGCGGATTCTTAGTCGAAGCAAAATTAACTCTTTGATTTACAGTATTTGAAGACATCTGTCAATGAATTTGGAGAACTTAATTTTAAATATATACACAAAAAGGTTAAGAATCCTCTTGTGAAGGATTCTTAACCGAATTACCTGATTACCAGGCTAATGTTATTTAAGTTCAACTTCAGCTCCAGCTTCTTCCAATGTTTTCTTCAATGATTCTGCTTCGTCTTTAGCCAAACCTTCTTTTACTACACTAGGAGCACCGTCTACCATGTCCTTAGCTTCTTTCAAGCCAAGACCACAAGCTTCTTTAACGGCTTTAACAACCTGAAGTTTAGCTGCACCAGCGCTCTTCAATACTACGTCGAAAGAAGACTTTTCTTCTGCGGCAGCAGCACCAGCTGCAGGACCAGCAGCAACAGCTACAGCTGCAGCAGCAGGTTCAATACCATATTCTTCTTTAAGGATAGTTGCAAGTTCATTAACTTCTTTTACTGTCAAGTTAACTAATTGTTCTGCAAAAGCTTTCAAATCTGCCATTTTTTGTATGATTTTAATGTTTAATTTACTAAATAAAATGTGTTATAATTATCTTTCACCAAGAGTTTTGAGAACTCCGTGAAGGGTGTTGCCACCTGATTGAAGAGCAGAAATAACATTCTTGGCCGGTGATTGCAACAGGGCAACGATATCGGCAATAACTTCATTTTTACTCTTAATAGCTACGAGAGCATCCAACTGGTCAGCACCAACATAGAAGCTTTCTTCTGCATATGCAGCTTTCAGTCCCGGAATGCCATCTTTAGATTTGTCTTTGATCAGTTTTGCAGGTGCGTTTGCAACGTTGCAGAACATCACAGCTGTCGTACCTTTCAAAGAACCATAAAGAGGAGAGAAATCACCTTCAATGCTTTCAAGCGCTTTGTGGAGGAGTGTGTTCTTAACTACCATCAATTTGATGTCAGCCTTGAAACAAGCTCTTCTCAATTCACTTGTTGCAGCAGCGTTCATAGCTGTTGTATCTACCAAATAGAAGTGACCATATTCCTGTACTGTAGCAGCAATCTGCTCAATAATCGTATTTTTATCTTCCTTTCTCATTGTTACTCTGTTTTATTAGATTTCCTCTACTGATTTCGGGTCAATTTTGATACCCGCACTCATTGTACTAGAAAGATAAATACTCTTAATATATGTACCCTTGGCTGCAGTCGGTTTCAACTTGTTCAATGTAGAGATAAATTCTTTTGCATTATCGCGAATCTGCTCTGCAGTGAATGAAACCTTACCAATTGAAGTATGAACAATACCGCTCTTATCAACTTTGAAGTCGATCTTACCTTGTTTTACTTCTCTTACAGCTTTAGCAACATCCATAGTTACGGTACCACTCTTCGGGTTAGGCATCAATCCACGAGGACCAAGCACACGACCGAGTGCACCAATTTTACCCATGATAGATGGCATAGTGATAATCACATCAATATCAGTCCATCCACCTTTGATCTTTTCAATATATTCGTCAAGACCAACATAGTCAGCACCAGCTTCTTTTGCAGCAGCTTCAGCATCCGGTGTACAAAGTACCAACACACGTACTTGCTTTCCAGTTCCATGAGGAAGTGAAACAACACCTCTCACCATTTGGTTTGCTTTACGTGGATCAACACCTAAACGTACATCAATATCTAATGAAGCATCAAACTTAGTAAAAGTGATTTCCTTTACCAAAGATGCAGCTTCTTTCAGTGAGTATGCTTTCCCTGCTTCAATTTTTCCTGCAGCTAACTTTTGATTTTTTGTCAGTTTACCCATTACAATTGAAGTTTATTAATTATTAACCGGGAACTCCCCTTTTACAGCGATACCCATACTTCTAGCTGTACCTGCAACCATTTTCATGGCAGCTTCCACAGTAAAACAGTTCAAGTCAACCATTTTGTCCTGAGCAATCGTACGAACCTGTTCCCAAGTGATCTCGGCAACTTTCTTACGGTTAGGCTCAGCAGAACCACTCTTTACCTTAGCCACTTCAAGCAACTGAATGGCAACGGGAGGAGTCTTGATTACAAAATCGAAAGACTTATCTGCGTAGTAAGTAATGATAACAGGCAAAATCTTACCTGCCTTGTCTTGGGTTCTGGCGTTGAATTGCTTGCAAAACTCCATGATGTTGATTCCCTTAGAACCTAATGCAGGTCCAACGGGAGGTGATGGGTTTGCCGCGCCTCCTTTAATCTGTAATTTGATTAGTCCAGCAACTTCTTTAGCCATTTTTTTATTGATTTATATATAACATTAAACGAAGGACAACTACAGCGTAACAATTCTGCGTTATTCCTTTTCCACTTGCATAAAGCCTAATTCAAGCGGTGTTTTACGCCCGAATATCTTTACCATGACCTTTAGTTTCTTCTTTTCACTATTCACTTCTTCAATGATACCACTGAATCCGCTAAAAGGACCAAAAGTAACCTTTACAGTTTCACCTACAATATACGGAACATTTAAGTCTTCACCCGTTTCTTGCAATTCGTCCACTGTACCAAGTATACGATTCACTTCCGACTGTCTGAGGGGAACCGGTTTATCGGAACCTCCCAAGAAACCTATCACATTAGGAGTATTTCTCAGATGGTGAGAAACCTCACCAACCAAAGCAGCCTCCACCAAAACGTAACCAGGAAGATAACTTCTTTCTTTCACAATTTTTTTACCATTGCGAACCTGGTATACCTTTTCGGTAGGAATCAATACCTGAGACACATATTCGCCAAGGTCGCTGTTTTTAATATCAGCTTCAAGATACTCTTTTACCTTAGCTTCTTTTCCGCTAATAGCACGCAAAACGTACCATTTCTTTTCAATCTCAGACATCGTAATTCCTCTTTTTTTAATGTGGATAAATTATTTTTTCCATAAAATTCTGGAAACAGAAGTCCATCGCGAACACTACCAATGCAATAAGCAGGGAAGCATATAAAACAACTACCGCACTGTTAGTTAGTTCTGAATACGTAGGCCACGACACTTTATGAACAAGTTCGTCGTAAGATTCTTTAATATAAGCTACTACTTTTTTCATTTCATAAATATTAGCACGGGAGGAGAGGCTCGAACTCCCGACACCCGGTTTTGGAGACCGGTGCTCTACCAACTGAGCTACTCCCGTTTGTACATAATCAGTTCCCGATAATACTACCGGGAACTGATTAATATTTAATTTTAGTCGATAATTTCAGTAATCTGACCAGCACCTACTGTACGACCACCCTCGCGGATAGCGAAACGAAGACCGATGTTCAATGCAACCGGGTAGATCAACTCTACAGTGATAGTTACATTATCACCCGGCATCACCATTTCAGTTCCTTCCGGAAGAGTGATTTCACCTGTACAGTCCATAGTACGCAGATAGAACTGAGGACGGTATTTGTTGTGGAATGGAGTGTGACGACCACCTTCTTCTTTCTTCAGGATATAGACCTCAGCTTTAAACTTAGAGTGAGGTTTGATCTGACCTGGTTTACAAAGAACCATACCACGTTTGATTTCGTTCTTGTCAACACCACGAAGCAACAGACCTACGTTGTCACCAGCCTCACCCTGATCCAAAAGTTTGCGGAACATTTCAACACCTGTTACAACTGATTTCTTATCTTCACCCAAACCAAGGATTTCGATTTCATCACCTACGTGGATAACACCAGTTTCGATACGACCTGTAGCTACAGTACCACGACCTGTGATAGAGAACACGTCTTCTACCGGCATCAAGAAAGGTTTATCAACATCGCGCGGAGGCAACGGAATCCAAGTATCAACAGCTTCCATCAACTCCATTACTTTGTCTTCCCATTTTTCTACACCGTTCAATGCACCAAGAGCAGAACCCTGAATGATCGGAGTATTGTCACCGTCGAAATCATAGAAAGAAAGAAGTTCTCTCATTTCCATTTCAACCAGTTCCAACATTTCAGCATCTTCAACCATATCGCACTTGTTCATGAATACAACCAGCTTCGGAACGTTTACCTGACGAGCCAAAAGGATGTGCTCACGAGTCTGAGGCATCGGACCATCAGTAGCAGCAACTACGATGATAGCACCGTCCATCTGAGCAGCACCAGTAACCATGTTCTTTACGTAGTCAGCGTGACCCGGACAGTCAACGTGTGCGTAGTGACGGTTAGCTGTTTCGTACTCAACGTGTGAAGTATTGATAGTAATACCTCTTTCCTTTTCTTCAGGAGCGTTGTCGATAGAATCGAAAGAGCGGAGTTCAGAAAGACCTTTTTTTGCCAACACTGTAGTGATAGCAGCAGTCAAAGTGGTTTTACCGTGGTCAACGTGACCGATTGTACCAATGTTTACGTGCGGTTTGGTACGTTCAAATTTCTCTTTAGCCATAGCTTTACTTGTTATTTATTTGATTAATAATCAGCATTTACATCTTACAGAGCTGTTACCGGGATTTGAACCCGGGACCTCTTCCTTACCAAGGAAGTGCTCTACCACTGAGCTATAACAGCGAAATAGAGAGAGCGGAAGACGGGGCTCAAACCCGCGACCCTCAGCTTGGAAGGCTAATGCTCTATCAACTGAGCTACTTCCGCAATTTGCCAAAGTTTTCACTCTGTCTTCTCCGTGGGCAAAGATGGATTCGAACCACCGAAGGCGTAAGCCAGCAGATTTACAGTCTGCCCCATTTGGCCACTCTGGTATTTGCCCTTCATTACAGAAATCGAATTTCGAAGTAAGCGTAAGAACGCCCAAACTTTTTCTATTCTGATTTATTCTTGAGCCTCTTGTCGGATTCGAACCAACGACCCCGAGATTACAAATCACGTGCTCTGGCCAACTGAGCTAAAGAGGCGTTTTTACTTAAAAAATGCAACCGTCACGTCCTAACGCGAGCGAAACGGCTGCAAATTTAGTTATTTATTTCTTTCCCGCAAAATATTTGCGGTATTTTTATTTATTTCGTTGTTTTTCCTTGTACTTAACCAGCTGCTTCTCCAATGCTTCCACACACAAATCAACCGCTTCTTCAAACGTATCACAGATTTTGCTTGCATGAAAATCATTGTTTGGAACCAACACCGTAATTCCGACCTCCTTATTCTCCGCAGTTTCTGGTTTAACCACCTTTAATGACACCTCTACTTTCTTTATATCTTCGTAATATTTTTCCAACTTAGACACTTTCTTCTGAATGAAAGCCTGCAATTGTTCTGTTGCATCAAAGTGAATCGATTGAATTCTAATTTCCATACTTACCTCCTTTTTTAGGCTCGTGGATGAGCTTGTTTATACACTTTTTTAAGTTCTTCAAAAGTGGTATGCGTATAAATCTCCGTAGTCGCCAGACTACTATGACCTAAAAGCTCTTTCACCGCACCCAACTCCGCATCATTATTCAGCATTGTTGTGGCAAAGGTATGCCTCAACACGTGAGGACTGCGCTTCTTAAGCGTTACCACCTTCGAAAGGTTCCGTTTCACCAAATTATAGACCAGATTCTTATAAAGTCGTTCGCCATTCTCTCTAACAAAAAAAGCATCAGACTTCACTGAAATCACTTTGTTCCTTACATCAACATACTCAAACATCGCTTCTTTCAATTCATCCCCAAAAGGGATCAAGCGCTGCTTATTTCTCTTTCCCGTTACTTTCAGAAGAGAGGCTGAGAAATCTACATCCTTATCATCCAAACCTATCAATTCAGAGAGACGCATGCCTGTGGCATAAAACACCTCAATAATCAAACGATCCCGACACCCCTTAAACCCTTCACCAAAATCCGTGTCATCCAGCAATTTATTCATTTCACTCTCTTTCAAGAAAGAAGGAAGTGGCTTTTTATTTTTTGGCCCCGTTATTTTACGTAACGGATCAACACTCACCTCTCCTTGTCTGAGGAGATATTTATAAAACGACCGGAGCGAACTCAGCTTACGATTCACAGAAGTTGAAGTATACCCCCGATCCATCAGTGAAACAATCCACTCACGAATCAGTTCGGGCTTCACTTCCAACGGATTAAACTCCCCAATCTCCTCTTGAGCAAACTCCTGCAACTGCGAAATATCCTCGCCGTAAGCCAGTACGGTCTTCTCAGAATAATTCCGTTCGTACCGGAGGTAATCAAGAAAAGAATCTGCTAACATAATATCGCTACATCTATAATTCTGCAACGAATGTATGAAAAGAATTCAATAATTCAAAGGAAATTACGAATTATTAATCTTCTACTTGCTGAAGTTTTTGTACGTAAACTGCACGTTCTTTCTTAAGTCTTTTAGTTACAGACGGTTTGTCGAACTGTTGTCTGCTTCTCAACTCTTTAACGATGCCAGTTTTTTCAAATTTTCTCTTAAACTTCTTCAGCGCTTTTTCAATGTTTTCGCCTTCTTTTACAGGTACTACAATCATTTTGTTACTATTAAATATGTTATGGTTTAAAATTTCCGCAGTCAAATTGCGCCGCAAAATTACACATACTTTCTTTATTCACAAAACTTTCGGCAATTATTTCTCAAAATCAATGCAAAAGGAACAGAAAGTAGTTATCTTTGGAGAGTATAACATATAATATATATAATGTATGAAACAGTCTATCAGTGAACGAATACATGCATTACGCATGTGGTTTAAACCAAACATTCAAGCATTCATCATCCCCAGCACAGACCCTCATCTCAGTGAATACGTTGCACCACACTGGAAATCACGAGAATGGATTTCCGGATTTACCGGATCAGCCGGTACGGTAGTGATTACAGAAAAGAAAGCAGGACTCTGGACCGACTCAAGATATTTTTTACAAGCAGCAGAACAGTTACAAGGAAGTGGCATAGACTTATATAAAGAGATGCTGCCGGACACTCCAAGTATCACAGAATTCTTGTCTACCCAATTAAAACCGGGAGAGGCAGTAGGTATCGATGGAAAAATGTTCTCAGTGGAACAAGTGGAGTATATGCAAGCCGAACTTTCATCAAGTAATCTTCAAATCATATTCTGCCCTGATCCTATGCAGGAGATATGGACAAATCGACCGCCTATGCCGGAATCACCTGCCTTTGTATACGACATTGAATATGCGGGAAAAAGTTGCACAGAAAAAATCGCATCCATTCGTACGGAGCTAAAGAAAAAGGGCGCAGAAAGTGTTATGTTATCAGCTTTAGATGAAATAGCCTGGACCCTAAACCTACGTGGAAACGATGTACATTGCAACCCCGTAGTAATAAGCTATTTACTTATTACAGAAGACAGCACGATATTATTCATTGCTCCGGAGAAAGTAACTGAAGAAGTACGGAACTACTTAAAAGAGCAGCAAGTAGAGATACGGAACTACGCAGAAACAGAAATTTACTTATCAGATCTCAAGAGCACCAGCATCCTGATGAATCCGGCAAAAACCAATTATGCTATTTTTTCCTCCGTAAACCCCAAATGCCGGATCATACGAGGAGAAGCACCGGTAGCCTTACTGAAAGCTGTCCGTAACAATCAAGAAATAGCAGGAGTCCATGCAGCCATGCAGCGTGACGGTGTCGCCTTAGTCAAATTCCTTAAATGGCTGGAGTCTGCCGTCCCTTCCGGAATAGAAACAGAATTAAGCATCGATCACAAACTGCACGAGTTTCGTGCTGCACAGAATTTGTACGTAGGCGAAAGTTTTGATACCATTGCGGGTTACAAAGAACACGGGGCTATTGTACATTATTCAGCAACCGAAGAAAGCAACGCGACATTGCAACCCAAAGGCTTTCTTTTACTCGACTCAGGAGCTCAATACATAGATGGCACCACTGACATCACACGTACCATTGCATTAGGTGAGCTAACAGAGGAAGAAAAGACAGACTATACACTGGTCCTCAAAGGACACATCGCATTGGCGATGGCCGTTTTTCCGGCAGGAACCAGAGGAGCACAACTGGATGTACTGGCACGTATGCCATTATGGAGCCACAAAATGAATTTCCTGCATGGCACCGGTCATGGCGTAGGTCATTTCCTCAGCGTGCACGAAGGTCCACAAAGCATTCGTATGAACGAGAATCCGGTTGTATTACAACCCGGCATGGTCACCTCAAACGAACCCGGAGTATATAAAGGTGGCAGCCACGGCATACGAATCGAGAATCTGACACTGGTATGCAAGGCTGGTGAAGGCTTGTTTGGCGAATACCTGAGGTTCGAAACCATCACGCTTTGTCCTATTTGTAAAAAGGGTATAATCAAGGAGTTGCTAACCGCAGAAGAAACAGACTGGCTGAATGATTATCACCGGCAAGTATATGAAAAGTTATCCCCCGGTCTGAATGAAGAAGAAAAAATATGGTTGAAAGAGGCAACAGCCGCAATCTGACAAACCAAAGGAAGGACCGCCTTTATAGGTCACCAAAATCATTATTAGTGTGAATCAGCATCTTATAGGATGCTGATTCCATCTATTTCTCAAACATGTTTTAATCAATAACCTATGGCTTTAATAAAATCAGTAAGAGGTTTTACTCCTGAATTCGGAGAAAACTGTTTTCTGGCCGACAATGCCACCATCATCGGCGATGTAAAGATGGGGCGCGATTGTAGCATTTGGTTCAGCACCGTGCTGAGAGGGGATGTAAACTCCATCCGCATTGGCGACGGAGTGAATATACAAGACGGGAGTGTATTACACACTCTCTATCAAAAATCGACGATTGAAATAGGTAATCATGTATCGGTAGGACATAATGTAACCATTCATGGTGCGACAATTAAAGATTACGCATTGATCGGTATGGGATCGACCCTACTCGATCATGCTGTTATCGGTGAGGGAGCGATTGTAGCAGCAGGCTCACTTGTACTCAGCAACACCATCATCGAACCGGGAAGTATTTGGGGAGGAGTACCGGCAAAATTTATAAAAAAGGTTGATCCGGAACAAGCCAAAGAGTTAAACCAAAAAATAGCTCATAATTACCTGATGTACTCTGATTGGTATAAATAAGACCCGACCTGATAAACAAAAATATCCTCCGGAGGGACTGGGTTCCCCGAAGGATATTTTTGTTTATCAGGTTCAAAGCCTTAAAAATTTATCATGTGTAGTACCTTGTCCGTCGCTCCGGAGTTGCCAATCACATAATTACCGGCGTTAGTTCCCGTTTCTTTCAGGAACTTTTCATCGGACAGAAGCCTGTCAAGCAACGTCTTCAGCTCCTCGTAATCCTTAATCGAATAAGCCCCTTTGGCTTCAATCAATTGTACCGCCTCCATAAACTTCTGATATTTGGGTCCGAAAATTACCGGAATACCATAAACTGCCGCTTCAAGAGTATTATGAATTCCTACTCCGAAACCACCTCCGATATAAGCAATCTCTCCATAACGATAAATAGAAGACAGTAAACCGAAACAATCGATTATCAGGCAGTCCGCCTTCCGGACATTCTTTTCATCGGCACGGGTATAACGCACAGAAGGACGTTTCAACTTACCAATAATCTCTACCAAATGATTCTCATCGATTACATGTGGTGCTATAATCAACTTCATCTCAGGATGATTATTAAAATACTCAATGAAAAGATCCTCATCCGGTCCCCATGAACTTCCGGCCACAAAAGTAAATGCGCCATCCTTGAACTGTTCCACCAGCGGCAACTCCTTGGCCTGCTCACGAATCTGCAAAACACGGTCAAAACGCGTATCTCCCACTACCGTAACCCTTGTAATTCCAATCTTGGCAAGGAAACGCTTCGATGCTTCGTTCTGCACAAACAAGTGATCAAAATCCTTCAGCACATTTCTGTAAGTACCTCCATACCACTTAAAGAATATCTGATCTTTACGGAAAATGGACGAAACACTATACACGGGGATACGACGCTTGTGTAATTCATCCAGATAGTTCTTCCAAAATTCGTATTTGATGAAGAAAGCCATACAAGGATTCACAATATCCAGAAACTTCTTCACATTACGAGGTTTATCAAACGGCAAATAGCAGACAATGTCGGCTCCACGGTAGTTCTTCCGGACCTCATATCCCGAAGGAGAAAAAAACGTTTGCAGTATTTTATAATCCGGATACCTCTCCCGTATTTTCTCAATCAAGGGACGCCCCTGCTCAAACTCTCCCAAAGAAGCAGCATGAAACCAGATATAGCGCGCGTCCTTCTCTACCTGTTGACGAAGAAGGTCGTACACTACCCAATGCCCCTTCATCATCTTTCGGGGCTTACGGCTGAATGGTGCAGCCAGATGCACCAGAAGGTCGTAAATTCCTATTGCCAGATCGTAAAACATACCTCCGGATTCTTATTTCAAAACCTCTACGGCACGTTTCATACGAGCCAGTGTTTCTTCTTTTCCCAATACCCAGGAAATGTCAAACATATGGGGACCTTTGCCCTCGCCTACCAGCGTCAAGCGGAAAGCATTCATAATATTACCTGTATGATAACCTTTCTCAGCAATCCAATCCATTACAATTTTCTCTTGACCTTCAATACTGAAATCTTCTATTCCGGCCAATACTTCAGCCAGTTCGGCCATACATTTAGCCGAATCTTCTTTCCAGCGTTTTTTAACCGTCTTTTCATCATATTCTGCCGGGGCTACAAAGAAGAAACTGCATACATCCCACAGTTCTTTGACAAAGCTGACACGGTCCTTCATCATCCCAACCACTGTTACTACTTTTTCGAAAGGAGCTTCCACACCATGTTCTTTCAGAACAGGCACAAACAGTTCGGCTATTTCTTCGTCAGACTTCTGTTGAATGTAAGTATGATTAAACCAAATCCCTTTCTTATAGTCAAATTTAGCACCCGATTTACTGCAACGGTGCAAGTCGAACAGACGAATCAACTCATCCATGGACATTACCTCCTGATCGTTACCCGGATTCCATCCCAACAAGGCGAGGAAGTTAATGACAGCCTCAGGCAGATAACCCGATTCACGATAACCTGAAGAAACTTCTCCACTCTTCGGATCATGCCATTCAAGCGGAAATACAGGAAATCCCAGACGGTCACCATCACGTTTACTCAGCTTACCATTGCCCTCGGGTTTCAACAACAGAGGTAAATGAGCAAAAGCAGGCATTGTGTCTTCCCAACCAAATGCGCGATACAACAATACGTGCAACGGAGCGGAAGGCAACCACTCCTCACCACGGATCACGTGTGATACCTCCATCAGATGGTCATCAACAATATTAGCCAAGTGGTAAGTAGGCAGTTCATCGGCCGATTTATATAGAACCTTGTCGTCAAGGATAGATGAGTTAATAATCACTTCTCCACGAATCAGGTCATTCACATGAATGTCTTCGTTCGGCTCAATTTTAAAACGTACCACATATTGCTTTCCGTCAGCAATCAACGCCTTCACCTCTTCCTGTGAAAGGGTCAGCGAATTGCGCATTCCCACACGGGTAGATGCGTCATATTGGAAATTGGCTATTTCAGCACGTTTGGCATCCAGCTCCTCCGGAGTATCGAAAGCAATATAGGCTTTTCCGTTGTCAAGCAACACTTGTACATACTTCTTGTATATTTCGCGACGTTCTGACTGGCGGTACGGTCCATATTCACCTCCAAAGCTGACACCCTCGTCAAACTGAATCCCTAACCACTTAAATGATTCCAGGATATATTCTTCCGCACCCGGGACAAAACGGTTTGAGTCAGTATCCTCGATACGGAAAATCAAATCTCCCCCATGCTGGCGGGCAAACAGATAATTATACAAAGCGGTACGCACACCACCTATATGCAATGCTCCTGTTGGGCTCGGAGCAAAACGAACTCTTACTTTTCTTTCTGCCATAATTTGCGTTAGTATAGGTAAATCGTGGCAAAATTAAACCTTTTTTTCCACACTATTGTTTTTTTTTGTACTTTTCGCAAAAAATTCAAGGGTTATGGAACACTGGAAGAAGAAAAATAGTTTCTCATACAAAGATTTGTTATATAAAGCACTGATTTTCGTCGGTACTGTGGCCTTCATTGTTTATTTCCTACCACGGGATGGGAAGTTTAACTATCAGTTTGACATAAACAAGCCGTGGAAGTACGGTCAGTTAATGGCTACTTTCGACTTCCCGATTTACAAAGACGAAGCAGTGGTAAAAAGGGAGCAAGACAGTCTTCTGGCCTCTTTTCAACCCTACTTTGAATTGAATAAAGAGGTGGAAAAGAACGCGCTCGCCAAGCTTAAGGAGAACTACCATACACATCTGAAAGGGATACTCCCCTCAACAGATTACATCCGTTATATTGAGAAAGGGCTGAAGACCATTTATCAATCGGGAGTCGTATCGACAGAGGAGATGCGAACCCTCCTCCATGACAGTCTCTCTTCTATCATGGTGATTGACGACAAATTAGCCAACCAGCGAATGACTGACGGAATATATACCGTAAAGAGAGCCTACGAGTATCTTATATCGAGTGACACCGCCCATTATAACAAAGACATCCTGCGTCAATGCGCACTCAACGAGTATATAACTCCCAATCTGATTTATGACTCCGTACGTACAGAGACTGCCCGGAAAGAGCTGCTCGACAACTATTCCTGGGCAAATGGAGTCGTACAAAGCGGACAAAAGATCATCGACCGTGGAGAGATTGTCAGCAAACAGACATACAACATTCTGGAATCTTTACGTAAAGAGTCTATTAAGCGGAGTGAATCTCTTGGACAAAAGCGGCTGATACTCGCCGGACAAATCTTATTTGTCGGTATTCTGGTACTTTGCTTTATGCTATATCTGGAACTCTTCCGCAAAGACTATTATGAGCGTAAAGGCAGTCTGTCGCTACTTTTCGCCTTAATTGTATTCTATTGCGTCATCACGGCATTGATGGTGACAAACAATATATTTAATGTGTACATCCTGCCTTATGCCATGCTTCCGATTATCATCCGGGTTTTTCTCGATTCACGCACGGCATTCCTGACACATGTCATCACCATACTGATCTGTTCCATCACCCTGCGATACCCCCACGAGTTCATCCTGACACAATTAGCAGCCGGACTCGTGGCTATCTTCAGCCTGAGAGAATTGTCGCAACGCTCACAACTGTTCCGCACCGCCCTCCTGGTGATACTGACGTATGCAGCCATATATTTCGCTTTTGAACTGATCAGCGAAAACGATCTTTCAAAGCTGAATGTCAGTATGTACATATACTTCATCATCAATGGAGTGCTATTACTGTTTGCTTATCCTTTATTATTCCTGCTCGAAAAGACTTTTGGTTTTACATCGAATGTAACGCTTGTAGAGTTGTCGAACATCAACAACGATCTGCTGCGAAGAATGTCCGAAACCGTTCCTGGTACTTTCCAGCACTCGATGCAGGTGGCTAATCTGGCCGCCGAAGCTGCAATACGTATCGGTGCCAAAAGCCAGTTGGTACGTACCGGAGCACTGTATCATGATATCGGAAAAATGGAGAATCCGGCTTTCTTTACCGAAAACCAGTCGGGGGTGAACCCCCATAAGAACCTGAGTTATGAACAGAGTGCCCAGGTAGTTATCAGTCACGTAACAGACGGATTAAAACTGGCCGACAAGCATAACTTACCCAAAGTGATCAAGGATTTCATCAGCACCCACCACGGGCGCGGAAAGACCAAATTCTTCTACATATCCTGGAAGAACGAACATCCGGGTGAGGAACCGGATGAAGAAGTATTCACATATCCGGGACCTAACCCGTTCTCAAAAGAAACAGCCATACTGATGATGGCAGACTCCGTAGAAGCCGCTTCACGCAGTTTACCTGAGTATACCGAAGAGAGCATCAGCAACCTGGTAGATAAAATTATCGACTCACAAGTGCAGGAAGGATATTTCAAAGAATGTCCGATTACCTTCAAAGACATTGCGACGATCAAAGCGGTATTTAAAGAAAAGCTGAAAACGATTTACCACACGCGTATCAGCTATCCTGAGTTAAAGAAGTAAGGAGTCCGGCACAAGCATCCTCGAGTATATCGAGCACGTATTCAAAGCCTTCCGCACCTCCATAATAGGGGTCGGGCACGTGATCGGCGGGGATGCGGGTGCAGTATTCCGTCATCCGGTGAATCTTTTCCCATTCTGCCGGAGAGGGAGCTTTCTCCCTCAGGTCATCGATATTCCGATCGTCCATGCCGATTATAAGGTCAAAGTCATAAAAGTCCTCTGTACGGACCGGACGCGAACGATGAACCAGTTCATATCCTCTGCGAGCTGCATGAGCACGCATGCGGCTGTCGGGCAGCTCTCCCTGATGATAGGCCAAGATACCGGCCGAATCAATCATGAACTGATCTTCCAATCCGGCCTCTCTGATCAGATGAAGCATCACGCCTTCTGCCGTAGAAGAGCGGCAAATGTTGCCTAAGCAAACAAAAAGTATTTTCTTTTTCATTCTTTCTTATTTTAATTAATAAGGTATAAAAATCCGCATGCAGGAACACGCTACATGGATCTCCCCTGCTACACGTTTCTGCATGCGGTATAAAAAGGTATTGTCGATAACTCTACAACGAATTCAATATTTTGTTCGCCTTATTCACCGTTTCAGCAGCCGGCACTTCCGGGAAGTCCTTCAGTTTAAAGGTGGATAGCATTTTTTCCAGCTTCTTAAATCCGTTCTTGTTTTTCTTATCCGTAAACTCTTTACGTAAGATTGTTATCTTCTCATGAGCCTGAACGCCCTCGATAAGTTTCTCGAAACGGATGGAAGAACGTGCTCCCGGATAAACCAGATAAGTATCACCACCGGCCCAAGCCTCAAAACGTGAGTCGAGCAACGGCTCTTTCGGCCAACTGTTATATGCCCAACGCAGGTAACCGTCGAGGTGATCTTTAGCAGAATAATAGCTCATCCAGGCAGCCTCGGCAGGATCGGAGAAAGTAAAGGTATTCGGGAAAGCTTCTGTACAACAGGTGTAATAAGTTGTAGGCAACTGCTTTTGTGCACGGCGTGCCAATACCTCTTTCGGATAAGAAGCGCCGATAGGAATACAGTAATCGTAAATATCAGCCTCCAATTCTTTATGGAAATTTCCGGCCAGCGAAACTTTAAATTCCGGATCAGCTTTACGGATCACCTGCAATGTTTTCTGCATTACCTCCATCGGGCGTTCGTCCATGGCGATGGCACAAATGTCGAACCAGCCTTTTTCACGCAAATGTTTAGAGAATGACTTCAGCATAGCCACCCACATCTCTTCGTAAGCTTTCTCGCCCGGAGCAGTCTTGGCGTATTGCATACTGTTTGTAGCCTGATCGAAGTACTGGAATGACAATTTCCACGGAACCATTGAATAGCAGTTGATTTGCTTGTCAATGCCTACGCTCATCATCATCTCCACCCACTTGTCGAACACACCATAGTCGAAAGCCCATGTGCCATCAACCTTTTTCGTCCAGGTAACCATCGATTCAAAATAGTCATAAGTCTGTCCGTTCCAAGGTTTGTGCATGATGGTAGCCGTAATAATCTTCTGTCCGGCATCCGCCAGCATCTTCATCAACGGACGCATGGCATCCATATGTTCCTGACTCCAAAGCGGAACCTGATAATAGCGTGCCACGGCAAACGGGCTCTGCCACAAATCCAGATGATAAGCCCATTCGGACGGAGCGGGCAATACGCGGGAAGAGACTTTAATGTCCATCTTGAGGGTAGACAGCCTCTGGTCTCCGTCTTTCACCTCAACGGTGCCGCGATAAACTCCCGGAGACACGGTCTGGGGTATCTGGCAATTGATCCAGATAGCTTGGGTACTCTTAGCCTCCATAGGCATGGAAGTCAGCAAGTGGTCAATCGGATCGGCCACCAACAGAGAGTCATAAATAGAATGATCCGGACGATAGCCACAGGCACCGCGTCCATCCTTATTCAGTTCATCCGTCATCACATAGCGGACAAAACCTCCGCTGAAGGCACTTGCCGGAAGCACGTCGCCCTTGGAGTTTTTAAATTCGGAAAGAGAATAATTCAACCCTTCCAGATCGGTACCTGTCCAGACAACAGCCTGAGCATGGAGTTTCTCGCCACGCCAGCCTTCCAGTGTGACGCTTTTCTGTGATTGAATCATGGGGACAACATGTTTTGCATACCGGGTATCGGTATTTCCCCATTGCACCTGAGGAGTTTTGACTGCCGCCCACTCCTTCCCGGAAGGAGTAACCGGATCGGGTAACTCTTTGTAAGATTGAAGTGGGAACGGAGCCTGTCCGGTCGGTGTTCCACATTGTGTCACTCCTTGCTGTGCAAGAAGCGGGCCTGTACTAACCAGGCAAGAAAGCAAAAGTGTCGTGATTCGCTTCATGGTTTCATTTTTTAAAGGTATATATTAAGATTGGTTTTCATTACATAGGATCTACATCATAATAGACAATCAACGATTTAAACCGTTCGTCTTCTATCATTTCCCGTTGTACACGCAAAAGTAATTCACGGGCGCGACTCATTGGCGCATTTTGTTCTATTTTAACAACTATTTTCCGTATAAACAAAGTCTGGATACGGGCAACGGGAGGCTTATCCGGCCCCAGTATACGGTTTCCGAACAATGCGCGCAGCTTTTCGGCCATGGTATGTGCCATCACATCCAGCAATGTCTCGTTCCGGTTCTTCAGATAAACATACACCATCCGGTAGTAGGGAGGATAATGGAACATCTGTCGTTCGGCCAATTGTCCCGCTACCATATCCTCGTAATCGTTCGTCATCACCTGACGGATGATGGGGTGATCTATACTTTTGGTTTGCAGCACAACCCTGCCCCGTTTATTTTTTCGCCCGGCACGTCCGGCAACCTGTGCCATCAACTGGAAGGCACGTTCGTACGAACGGAAATCGGGATAATTCAACATCGTATCCGCATTGAGGATGCCCACTACACTGACATGATCGAAGTCGAGTCCTTTTGATACCATCTGGGTACCGATCAGTATATCAGTCTTCCCTTGCTCAAAATCTGCAATAATCTTTTCATAGGCCGACCGGGTACGGGTAGTATCCAAGTCCATACGTGCCACAGAAGCTTCCGGAAAAATCAGTTTTACGTCATCTTCTATCTTCTCCGTACCAAAGCCCCTGTGCATAAGTTCGACTCCCTCGCAAGCCGGACACGAACGGGGCAACTGGTAGGTATACCCGCAATAATGGCAAGTCAGCTGATTGATGCCTTTATGATAAGTCAGGCTGACATCACAGTTTTTGCATTTAGGCACCCATCCGCAAGTGCGGCACTCTATCATCGGGGCAAAACCGCGCCGGTTCTGAAATAGAATCACCTGCTGTTTATTATCAAGCGCCTCACGGACGTATTGCAATAACAAGGGGGAGAATTGCCCCGTCATCCGCTTTTTGCGGTGTAACTCCTTGATATCTACCGGAATAATTTCCGGAAGTTGAATTTCTTTATATCGTTCTTTCAACTCCACCCATCCGAATTTACCGGTAGTGGCATTCTGCCAGGTCTCCACCGAAGGAGTGGCAGTGCCTAACAACGTCTTTGCCCCATACATCGAAGCCAGTACGATAGCGGCATTGCGGGCATGATAGCGTGGCGCGGGGTCCTGCTGTTTATAAGTGTTCTCGTGCTCTTCGTCCACAATGACCAGTCCGAGATTCCGGAACGGGAGGAATACCGAAGAGCGCACCCCCAGAATAATGTCATATCCTTCTTCCGTCAATTGCTTCTGCCAGATCTCAACCCGTTCGGCATCGGGAAACTTGGAGTGATAGATCCCCAACCGGGAGCCGAACACCCGTTTCAGACGTTCGGTAATCTGAGTGGTCAACGCAATTTCGGGTAACAGGTAAAGCACCTGTTTCCCCTGACGTAAAGCATCTTCTATTAGATGGATATACACTTCAGTCTTTCCGCTGGAAGTCACACCGTGGAGCAAGCAGACATTCTTCTCTTGAAAGCTCCGCACAATTTCATCATAAGCCCGCTGCTGATGTTCGTTCAGAACGTTCAGTTCCACCGTTTGTCCCGAGATACGGTTCAACCGGCCGATTTCCCGTTGATAGACTTCAAAGACCCGCTTTTCTACCAATCCGTTAAAAACGGCAGGAGAAGCGGAAGCACGCTGCAACAATTCCTTTTTCGATACTTCCTTCAACGTGCCGTCTCCCAATACCCCGGAAAGCTCGACGTACTTCATCAACAGTGCCAGTTGCTTCGGGACGCGTTCTAATTTATCAAAATGTCGCCGGAGATTCTCCTCGCCCGAAGCGTCGGCCGTCAGCCGGACCCGGACTTCTGTTTTAGGTTTATAGGTACGGCGAAGTTCCTCTTTTACAAAAAGGGCTTCCTTATCGAGCAAGGATTTAATAACAGTAAGTATGTTTTTCAGACCACTCTCCTTTTCAAGTTTGGTGACGCACTGCTCAGGATCTTTTGCAAGCAAGTCAAGTATCCGTTGTTCCCGTTCGGGAAGGGGAGCATCGGCTTCAAAGTCAGGGTTGTATTCAACAATTGTCTCGCTTTCCAGTTTTAAACCGGAAGGTAACGCCGCTTTGTAGACATCGCCCTGTGTACAGAGATAATAATCGGATAACCATTCCCAAAACCGGAATTGTACAGGGAGCAGTATCGGAGAGGTATCAAGTACGGCGGAAATCTCTTTGACTTCATATTCAGTCGGCGCATAATAGTGAACATTGCAAACAATGGCTGTATAATACTTTTTCCGCCCGAAAGATACGACTACCCGACAACCGATTTGTACCTCTTCTGCTCCTTCGTCCGGAAGGGAATAAGTGAAGCAACGGGGAAGAGGCAAAGGTAATATGACATCTACATACTTTTTCATCGTGAGGACAAAGATACAAAAAAATCCCCGACGCAAACGCCGGGGATTTGTATATCATCAGATGATTCTGATTTCTTAGAAAATATAAGCAGCAGATATCTGCCACATTTTAGTCTTATAAGAAAAATCAGCCTCTTTCCATTCCGCTGTTTTATTCAACGGGATATTATAATTGGCTCCTATCTGCAAATGCCTCAGTAATTTCACACCGGCACCTACATTAATACCTATCTGTGCGTTCTTTTTATTCAACCGACCAAGGTCCTCGTAATTCTTATCGCCTGAGAAGTTAAAATAAAAATCCGGACCGGCTGCCACGTAGATACCCAATGCACTACCCAAGCCAATAGTATACTTCAAGTTAATTGGAATATCGAGACCATTCTGTCTGATAGACTCATCACCTACTTTGACACCTCTCTGAGAGAACAAAAGAGCACCGTCAACCCCCAAACCTACCAGTGGGATAGTAACCTCAGCCATCGGGCCGATAAAGAAACCGGTAAAGTTGTCTGTTTTTAAATCAGACTTATTAAAATCAGCTTTTGCCAGGTTTACACCACCTTTCACACCAAACTTGATAAGTTGTGCCTGAGCAGGCATAGCCATACCGATACATACAGCTATCATTAAAGCACTAATAATCTTTTTCATAACTAAGTTGTGTTTAAAATTCGGGACAAAGATATAGTTTTAAATTAAAAAAACATTAAATTCGTTTGCATATTTTCAGCAAAGCGCTCTATTCTATAACATTACTCAACAGCATTTTGTTGTTTCAATCGCCAATATAAAGGACTTGCCGTTTTCTCAATAAAAAGATCCATCTTTATCATCTTAGGGAACTATATACGAGATGTACAACTGGTATATCGGATTTTTTAATAATAGACCCGCAACCTCATAAAGTAGCAGCAAAATCCCGGCAAGAAGAAAAAAACACCCTTACCGGAACAACAAATCATAAAACGATTTACCTTTGTAGTACATTTAAGGAAAGATGCCAGAGTGATCGAATGGGCCGGACTCGAAATCCGGTGAACGGCTTGTCTGTTCCGTGGGTTTGAATCCCACTCTTTCCGCACAGGCTTGCAGGTTCCGATTAAGAAAAAGAGCCTTGCAAAAGCCCGTTTCACCACAGACTGTGACACCTCCCCCTTCTCTATAAAGACCGTTTCCCTATCCCTTAAACTGTATCAGCATCAGGACAGGATTATCATCTACTTTCATTCCCGAAACAATCTTTTTCAGTTCACCACTCAACTCACCGGCTTCGTAAGCCTCCACCAAATCTTCCGACTTCAGAATGACTAAAGCGCAATCTTCGGGATAACGATAAAACATGATGCCTGAGACCGGTTTCGAAGTATCTTCACGATTCTTGAAAATATAGCGGAAAACCTCCTGGGTACGGCGATCATAAAGCCATTCTTCATTTTGCAAATCCAGATGATCAATGCTGTTCATAGGTATCTCCATCGGTTGCTTGGTTAAAAAAAGATAGGGTCCCGCCACTCCTTTCAAAAACAAACCATACTGGTTCCCTTCTTCATTATGTGAAGGGGTCCGGACCAGCAAAGGTTTTAAAGCAAAATCCGGCTCCATCGTAAACAAAGTATCCGAGTCCGCATTGCCTATGTAGAACCGGGAACCATTGCAAATAATCGATGGCTCATGCATATAGCCATACAGATGCGCTTGCTCGTTGATGATTAATTTAACTTGCACACATTTTTTCTGCACATAGCTCAAAGAATCCAGCTGTCCGCTCTCGGTAGAGACAAGGAGGTAGGGATGGAACCCGGCATCCGAACCTGCGGAAGGAGTGAAGTCCCGGGAGGCAATCAGATATTCGGGAGAGAAAAGATACATCTGGTTCAACCATATATTTTCGGGATAAGGAAGCGAACGCTTGAACGTGCCATCCAGCGAATAGACGTGAATTTTTTGCCGGTTCATCTCTTTCAGATAAAGTTCGCCATTCTCCCAGTTTACGTCTACCGTCGCAATATCTTTGTATTCTCCCGGACCATTTCCCACCCGGTGGATACGGGTAAGGGCTTTTCCCTCCCGGCTGAACAGACAGACATCTTCACTCTGGTGACCTATCGTCACGATATATTTATCGGACACTATCGCGGCAACACCATTGAACAGAAAGTCATCGGTAGTTTCCAAAGGAATATATTCCACATCGGCAATGTCTTGCAGAACAATCTCTTTTTCAGGGTAACTTTTTGTCATGTCGACAACGGATAAAGCCTGAGTCTCCGCCTGCTTCGTCCCCTGGCATGAAGCCAACAGGTACAGCACCAGAAAGTAAAAAGGGAATTTTTTCATAGTATCATCATTAATCACACCGGCAAGATAGAAAAAAAATACCGGATTCAGCTCTCAAACTTCAGAAAATAAAAAAAGAAGTTGTACCCCAAACCGCTGCAATTCTCCTATCCTCCCTAAACGGAAGAAAGAACTGTAACCGGATTGGGATACAACTTCTTAAATATGCTGACCGGATTCCCCGGATCAGTTGTTAGGCTTAATATCGAGTTTAACCGGATGAATCATGTTTTCCGGCTTCAGGATCGTATCAAGGTCTTCTTTCGAAAGAATGTTATGTTCCAACACCAGTTCGTAAACTCCCTTACCGGTCTCCTGTGCCTCTTTGGCAATTTTGGTAGAATTCTTATACCCGATGACAGGGTTGAGGGCCGTCACAACACCGATACTGTTGTGAACATCTTTCCGGCATTTCTCCTCATTGGCCGTAATGCCGTCTATGCACAAAGTACGCAGTGTATCGAAGCCATTCATCAGCAAATCGGCAGATTCAAAGCAACACTGTGCCATAACCGGTTCCATCGCATTCAGCTCCATCTGAGCCGCTTCGCCACTCATAGCCACGCAAAGGTCGTTGCCTATCACTTTATAGTCGATCTGGTTCATCACTTCGGGGATAACCGGATTTACCTTACCGGGCATGATAGACGACCCGGGTTGCATGGCAGGCAGATTGATCTCACCCAACCCGCAACGCGGACCGGATGCCAGAAGACGCAAGTCATTGCAAATCTTATTCATTTTTACAGCTATACGACGCATGGCTGAAGAATACCCCACCAGACAGGAAGTATCGGAAGTAGCTCCTATCAGATCGTCGGCCAAACGGATATCCAGCCCGGTAATCTTCCGAAGGGCCGCGATGCATTTGGTAGCATATTCCGGTTCGGCGGTAATTCCGGTTCCGATGGCAGTAGCTCCCATATTGACTGCCAGGAAGTCCTGTGCAGCAAAGTCCAGATTCTTAATTTCATCTTGAAGGATGCTGGCAAAACCATTGAATGTCTGCCCAAGCGTCATCGGCACCGCATCTTCCAACTGTGTACGCCCCATCTTGATCACATGTGCAAACTCTTCTGCTTTTCTCCGGAAAGCACCGATCACTTCTTTGAAATGCTTCACCAGTTTCAGATGCGTATAATACATACCTATATGGATGGCAGTGGGATAGGCATCGTTGGTGGACTGCGAACGGTTGACGTGGTCATTGGGCGAACAATATTGATACTCTCCGCGTTTATGTCCCATCAGTTCGAGGGCACGATTGGCTATCACCTCGTTGGCATTCATGTTGGTGGTAGTTCCGGCTCCACCCTGAATCATGTCTACCGGGAATTGGTCGTGATGTTTGCCTTCCAGAATTTCTTTACATGCATGGAGAATGGCATTTGCCTGTTCTTCAGTCAGCAATCCAAGCTCAAAGTTAGCCATAGCGGCTCCCATCTTGGTTATGGCAAGTGCATTGATAAACAACGGATACTCACAAAGGTGATATTTACTAATGCGGAAGTTCTCTATGCCCCGAAGGGTTTGTACGCCATACAAAGCGGTTTCGGGTACTTCACGTTCACCTATTAAATCACTCTCTGTACGAGTTGCTTTCGATAATTCTTCTTTCATAATATATCTTTATTAACAATTATAATCTTAACTGTGTTTATAATAACCAAACTTAAGCAATATTGTTTTGAAAGCAATCATATTCACTATTTAGTTAACATACTTTAAACAAGGAGTGATTTACGTATAATAAAGCAAATACATGTATCATATTGTAAATAGCATCCGATTGAGAGATATTTTATAAAATCTCCTTCATAATGAAAAAATATGCAAATCAGCAAAAACCAATTAACTTCTTTTTTGTTGATTACCATATCATTTACCAATTCAGAGACAATTTATTAAATTATCTTTGCCAAAAAATTAAAAAAGAAAGATATGATTTTACAATTGGCTTTTGTACTGACAGCTATTATTATCGGTGCCCGTTTGGGAGGTATCGGACTCGGAGTAATGGGTGGCGTAGGTTTAGGGATACTGACTTTTGTCTTCGGACTGCAACCCACAGCCCCTCCGATCGATGTAATGTTGATGATTGCCGCGGTTATTTCGGCCGCATCATGCATGCAGGCAGCCGGCGGACTGGACTATATGGTGAAGCTGGCAGAAAAGTTATTGCGTAAAAACCCGTCACACGTCACTCTTTTGAGTCCTATTGTGACTTATCTGTTCACCTTCGTCGCCGGTACGGGACATGTTGCCTATTCCGTACTGCCGGTGATTGCCGAAGTGGCCACCGAAACAAAAATCCGTCCGGAACGCCCTCTTGGCATCGCCGTTATCGCTTCCCAGCAAGCCATCACGGCCAGTCCCATTTCGGCAGCCACAGTTGCCTTGCTCGGACTTCTGGCAGGTTTTGACATTACTTTATTTGACATTTTAAAAATAACGATCCCCGCTACCATTATCGGTGTGCTGGTAGGTGCACTGTTCTCAATGAAAGTGGGCAAAGAACTGGTGGACGACCCGGAATATCAGAAGCGATTGGCAGAAGGGTATTTCAACTCTAAGAAAGTAGAGATTAAGGACGTACACAACAAGCGCAATGCAATGATCTCGGTTCTAATTTTCATTTTAGCAACGGCCTTCATCGTATTCTTCGGTTCTTTCGACGGTATGCGCCCCACCTTCCTGATAGACGGAGAAACCGTTACATTAGGGATGTCTGCCATTATTGAAATCGTAATGCTTTCGGCAGCTGCGCTTATCCTGATGATTACCAAGACGGATGGAATCAAAGCAACACAAGGTTCTGTTTTCCCGGCAGGAATGCAGGCGGTAATCGCCATCTTCGGTATAGCCTGGATGGGTGACACATTCCTGCAAGGCAACATGGGGCAACTGACAGAATCTATCGAAGGATTGGTTCGGCAGATGCCGTGGTTATTCGGAATAGCTTTGTTCGTAATGTCTATCCTGCTTTACAGTCAGGCAGCCACAGTACGTGCACTGATGCCACTGGGCATCGCCCTCGGCATTTCGCCGTATATGCTGATCGCCATGTTCCCGGCCGTAAACGGATACTTCTTCATTCCGAATTATCCGACGGTGGTTGCTGCCATCAATTTCGACCGTACAGGAACAACCAAAATCGGTAAATATGTGTTGAATCATTCGTTTATGATGCCCGGATTGGTATCAACCGTTGTAGCTATCATACTCGGATTGCTCTTCATCCAGGTATTTTAAAAATACGAACTATCTATTTTTTAACCTAAATAACAGTTGAGTCATGAAAGAACTAAAAAGACTAAGCCTTGTAGTGGTTACACTACTGCTTTCCACAATGATGGCCTTCTCACAGAAGCCAAACATTCACATCCTTGCTACCGGAGGAACGATTGCCGGGACAGGCGGCTCGGCAACCTCTACCAATTACACAGCCGGACAAGTAGCAATCGGTACACTGCTGGATGCAGTACCCGAACTAAAAAACATTGCCAATGTGACCGGTGAACAAATTGTGCGCATCGGTTCGCAGGACATGAACGACGAAGTATGGCTGATACTTGCCAAAAAGATCAACCAGTTGTTGAAACGTCCGGATATCGACGGCATCGTTATCACTCACGGAACAGATACAATGGAAGAAACGGCTTACTTCCTGAACCTGACCGTCAAAAGCGACAAGCCGGTGGTGCTGGTAGGAGCCATGCGTCCTTCCACCGCACTTAGTGCCGATGGTCCGCTGAACCTTTATAACGCCGTAGTCACCGCAGGGGCCAAAGAATCTGTAGGCAAAGGCGTACTGGTAGCCATGAACGGATTGATTCTCGGGGCAGAAAGTGTATTAAAAATGAATACAATCGATGTACAAACCTTCCAGGCACCCAACTCCGGAGCGTTGGGCTATATCTTCAACGGAAAGGTATTTTACAACCAAGCCCCACTGAAAAAGCATACCACTCAGTCTGTGTTCGACGTAACCAACCTGAACTCTCTGCCTAAAGTAGGTATCGTTTATAGCTACTCAAACATTGAGGCAGATATGGTAACCCCACTTCTACACCACGATTATAAGGGTATTATCCATGCCGGCGTAGGTAACGGAAACATTCACAAGAACATTTTCCCGGTACTGACAGAAGCCCGTAAGAAAGGAATACTCGTTGTCCGTTCATCCCGTGTACCGACCGGACCTACGACACTGGATGCCGAGGTGGATGATGCTCAATATCAATTTATCGCTTCGCAGGAATTGAACCCGCAAAAGTCACGTGTACTGCTGATGCTTGCACTGACCAAAACCAACGACTGGAAGCAGATTCAGCAATATTTTAATGAGTACTAACCGGGCATCGGACCGATAAAACCTGAACACTTATGAAGAAATTAATGGCAATGCTGCTCCTTGCGGGCAGCATTCAAGGAGTATATGCACAAAAGGCAGAAAAGAAAGAAATGTTTCTGGAAAACAAATCGTTGTACGAAGAACTGGCCAACGTGCAAAAAAAGACGGATAAGTTCAATCTGTACCTCAATATGCAAGGTAGTTTTGACGCTAACTTCCGCGATGGTTTCGACGAAGGAGTATTCAAAATGCGTCAACTCCGCATCGAAGCAAAAGGCAATCTCAACAGCTGGCTCTCTTACCGCTATCGTCAACGCCTGAACCGTTCGAACGAAGGAGGAGGAATGATCGATAACATCCCTACCTCGATAGACTATGCCGGAATCGGTGTGAAACTGAATGATCAGTTCTCTTTCTTTGCCGGTAAGCAATGTGCCGCTTACGGGGGATTTGAGTTCGACCTGAATCCGATCGACATTTACGAATACAGTGACATGATCGACAATATGAGTAATTTTATGACCGGACTGAACGTCGGTTATAATATTACCCCCACCCAGCAACTCAACCTGCAGATTCTGAATAGTCGTAACAGTTCGTTTGACAAAACATACGGAATCACCGAAGATTCGGAAGGCAAATTGCCGGATCTCAAATCGGGGAAGATGCCACTGGTCTATACCCTGAACTGGAACGGCAACTTCAATGAGGTATTCAAAACCCGCTGGTCAGCCTCCGTCATGAGTGAAGCCAAAGGCAAGAACCTCTACTATTATGCAGTGGGCAACGAGCTGAATCTGGATAAGTTCAATATGTTTGTCGACTTCATGTATTCGCAGGAAGGCATCGACCGCAACGGTACTATCACCGGAATCGTGGGTAATGCCAGCGGACACAATGCTTTCAACGCCGGTTACTTATCCGTGGTGACCAAGCTCAACTACCGTTTCCTCCCGAAATGGAATGCTTTTGTAAAAGGTATGTATGAAACCGCTTCGGTTACTAAAGCAACTGACGGCATTGAAAAAGGTAACTACCGTACTTCCTGGGGATACCTGGCCGGAGTAGAGTTCTACCCGATGAAGACCAACCTGCATTTCTTCCTGACTTACGTGGGACGTTCATACGACTTCACACATCGTGCCAAAGTACTGGGACAGGAGAACTACAGTACCAATCGTTTGTCTTTAGGTTTCATCTATCAGTTACCGATGTTCTAATACCAATAAAACAGTCCCGATAAACCGGATCGTTTATCGGGACTATTTATTATTTTCAATTCATTCGTTCGTATCAATACTCCTCTTCATTGAAGAAGAAATCTTCTTTACTGGGGTAATCCGGCCAAATATCTTCTATACTTTCATAGATTTCGCCTTCATCTTCCATTTCCTGAAGGTTTTCAATCACTTCAAGAGGAGCACCCGACCGCATGGCATAATCAATCAGTTCATCCTTAGTTGCCGGCCAAGGAGCATCTTCCAGTTTAGATGCTAATTCCAACGTCCAATACATAAGCTTTCGTATTTAAAATGTGAATATTAATACCTACTCTCTATTTTTCGGCAAAAGTATAATAAAAAATTTCACTTGCAACTATTATTCCAAAATATTTCGTCTTTTCCCTCATTAAAATTCATTTTACGAGACAAGACAAATAAATAATCAGACAGCCGGTTGACATAAGCCAGCAAATCAGCAGAGATTGTATAGCTTTCGGATAATGCAAGAATACGCCGCTCCGCCCTCCGGCAAACGGTACGGCAAACGTGGCAAAGTGCCGAGCCACGACTTCCTCCCGGAATGATGAAGGAATGTAAAGGCGGAAGAATTTCGTCGGCAGCATCAATTTCACGTTCAATAGCTTCTACATCGGCAGGGGTAATAATACTGACATCGTGCAGTTGGATCTTCTCCTGGTCAGTGGCCAGATGCGAACCAATGGCAAACAGTTTATCCTGCACCGACTGTACGAAATCCAAATCATGCTCGTCCATCAGGTAAGTTGCCAGTAATCCCAGATTCGAGTTCAGTTCATCGACCGTTCCATACGCTTCAAGGCGGATGTGGGTTTTCGGCACACGGGTTCCTCCTATCAGACCCGTTGTTCCTTTATCACCCGTTTTTGTATATACAAGACTCTTTTTCATAATGATAGTAAGTTTATTATTTCTGTAAAGGTTAACACACAAAAGGATTCAGAAGTTGACGATATAGTGCTGTTTTATCTTCGTACGGTCGAAAAAGACGATTCCAAGATCATATAAGTCGAATGTAACACCCGTCCGGTCATCCTGCTGTATCTTTTTCCAGAGTGCTTTCATCTTTTTCGTATAGCAGATACCGGCAATCACAAAAACTCCTTGCTCCGTTGTTCTCGACGCACAGATATCGAATACTTTCTCTACAAATTCCGGGTTACGGTAATGGTGCAAATAAAGAAAATCGACAGGTGTATCTTTCTCTAAAAAGAGTTCGGACAAATCAGAAGCACCCAGATAACCCGCCTTAGCATGTCCGGCCTGCAAATATAGAGACGATACCGACAACGTTCCGGCATCTACAATCGTAGCAGGTTGCATTCGGTTGACCAACCGGAACAATAACCGGTTCACCTTCTTTGATTCATGCTTCCACTTCTTGCCGGGATTTACCGACATTTTCTTTTGTTCAGTCTCCAGCAAACTGTAAGCATAGTAAGGGGTACGCTCATAAATGACGTTGGTTATCAAGTCGAAAGCAAATGGTGAATGAACCCCATATCCACAACGGTGACGAAAGCGGGCCAGCCAGATAAAAGGGCGTTTCAACAGTAGAAATCCGTTCATAATAAATTGAAATATATCGCGTTCAACGCACAAAGATATACTTTTTATCAAAACAGAACAATTTCAACCCAAACCTTCTGATAGATTCAACTCATATCCAAACTATCTATTCAGCACAGTTCTAAGAATATACTATATATCTTAGCACAATATCCTGATCTAAAAACCGATTAATATTTAATCAGCACATTTATTACAAGTTGACTTTTATTTAATATATTTGCATTACTAATGAAAAGAAAAACATGGAAAACATATATTTTGCAAATCAGGGGCTATTAATCGGCGTCATAGACCACCCATTCCATTTAGATAGCGAAACTTTCTTTAGGAACTAACTTATTAAATATGAATTGAACATTAATTTATTATGATAGAAAGAGAGAATGACGTGATACTACAGTACATTAGAAGAAAGACCGCATTCCATTCGTGATGAGGGTGTATCGAAACTCACCACAGAGGAGACAGAGTAACATAGAGTGATTTTTAAGTTATTAATTATCATCATTCTTATTCTGTGATAATCTGTGCAATCTGTGGTAAAAAAGAGTTTTGACACAGTCCCAAAAGCCTTTGTGTATCCATAGACAGCTTATAATAACCAAAACATAAAGACATGATCAACGTCATGCTATTTTTTCAATCCAATTGATAGGGTTACTCAACAAAGTAGCCCTATATTTTTTGCCTACCACTCTCCCTACCATTGATACTCTTCCTAAACTTTTTAGAACCAAATACTTCATAGTGTGTTATTCAAAGACTAAAAACCTAAACAGCATTAAGTATGAAGAAATTAATATTCCTGACCCTCTTGACGGCTGCAATATTCTACAGTTGTTCGGATGACAATTCGTGTGCGCCATGTAAGGAAGATAACGGAGGACTGGTCACCCCCGACCTGAGTGTCACCTTATCCGATACCCAAAGTCCGATGACCGGTGTATTAGAAGCCTATCCTTGCCAGGCTGGCAGTGCCATTTATTATGGAAATTACATAGAAGGCAAGCTGACCCCATTCCCGGGAATGTACTATCTTCAAGATGGGGCAATTTACGGAAATAAGAATAGGGAACTCTCACTTCCGGTAGGTACTTATAACATGATTTATTGGGGTACCCCGAAATATGAAGAGCCCATTTACAGCAATCCGGTTGTCATTGATCCCCAAATCACTATCGGAGGCGATCTTTCCCAGCAATACTTCGGGCTCCGGAGAATCTCGACGGATACCACCTATTATCCGGTATTCGATTTGGTATATACCGTAAAACCGGCACATATTGGTACGGAAGAGTTGAGCGCAGCCATGCAGCGTGTGGTTGCAGGTCTGAAAGTAATCGTAAAAAACAAGAACAATGGAATCCTCAGTTCCAGCATTGCCAGCATGGAAGTTCATATAGGAGGCATTGCCGAAAAACTGAATGTGTATACTGCCGCTCCGGTAAACCAAACCAAGACAGTGGCCTTCCCACTCGTACTGTCAGCTGACGGCACGCAGATGAGCAATGCTACGGTCATGCTTTTTCCTTCATCTGCGAAACCAATGTTCAAACTGATCATCAAACTGAAGAACGGAAATACCAAAACCTATCAGCAACCGCTGAACGCTCCGTTAAAAGCTAATAACAAGTTGACTCTCACACTGACTTTAGGTGACATCTTCTCGGAAGAAACTTCCGGAGGATTCACCATCGACAACTGGCAAGAAGAAAACGAAACGATAGACATACCGACACTGGAATAATAAATACGCCGGCTCACCCCACCATGAGTCGGCAAAACCCCAAAAGAATGCTTCATGTAACGTCTGTACTACGATTTGGTACGATTCATTATAGCCTCATCCGATATACTTTCTTAATATTGCGGCTACTTACCATCAATAAAATCGTATTATGGACACAAAATGGAAACAACGCTTATTATCTTCTCCGAAGCCTGAGTTTACAACAGGAATAATGAGATGGGGGATCACCTTACTTTTCTCCGCTCTGTGCACCTGTTCATTTGCACAGACAAAATATCAGATCACAGTAGAAACTCTCCTGAAAGAGATGACCTCACGGGATGAAATGAGCCGCTATCCGGCCCTGCCCTATCGCAGTATGCAACAAAGCAGCTACGATCGCAGGTCCGTTTCTCCTGACCGGCCCAATTGGTTTGCCAATGATGACGGCGAAGGATTCATCCGTCTCGAAGAACGCAACGGACGGAAAGAAAAGGTTCTTTTTGAGGACAAAGGTCCCGGTGCCATTACCCGTATATGGCTCACGACCTTTGGCAGCATAAATACAATCTTACGTTTCTATTTTGACGGAAAAGACGAACCGGGCTGGGAGGTGCCCTCTTATGATCTCCAGAAGTTCGGTGTGCGAGGATTGAAGAAAGGGTTAATCGAACCGGACAATAAATGGAACAGAGGCAGCCTGATTTATCTACCTGTCCCCTATAACAACGGTTGCAAAGTAACCATGGAGGAACTTACCCCCGAACGGACTAACCGACACTTTTTGTTCAATTACCGCAAATACCCCACAGGTACTCCGGTAGAAACTTTCTCACAGGAAGTGGCAGACCGCATACCCGCTTTAGCAGCAAAAACATCCGACGCACTCTATAAAAAGATGGATAAGGGATTTGATCCTCAGTCTGATTATGGCAAAGGTTCACTTAACCATCAACAGAGCTTTTCATTAAATAAAGGTGAAAAGCAAAAGCTGAACCTTCGCACAGGAAAAAGAGCGATCAGCCTTCTTCAGTTCAATGTGAAAACAGATAAAAACCTGAAACCCGGAACAGACGATTTTGCCCTATTGATGCGTAGCCTGATCGTAACCATAAGCTTTGACGGAAAACAAACCGTATGGGCTCCACTATCCGATTTTGCAGGCTCCGGCATGGGATCTTTTGCGTCCAGGAGTTTTTTCTTCTATTCCGACGGCAAAGGGATTGTCTGCAGCAAATGGTTGATGCCCTATAAGCAAGATTGTGAAATCACGATCTTAAACCTCTCTCCATACAAAGCCGATATACAAACAGATATTGTTTCACAGCCCTATAAGTGGGACAACCGGTCTCTCTATTTCCATACAGCCTGGAAGCAGGAACGTGGTCTGCCCGTCGTCACCTGGATGGAACACGAAAAATGTATGGATTGGAATTTCGCCACTATATCCGGCAGAGGAGTTTATCGGGGAGACCTGCTATCACTTTTCAACCATACGGCAGAGTGGTATGGAGAAGGAGATGAAAAAATAACCGTAGATCACGAACCATTTCCTTCCCATTTCGGAACAGGCACTGAAGACTACTACAGTTTCGATGGTTATTTTAAAAGTCAGACACCATTTGCCGGGCAACCCCGCCAGGATATGCGAGATTTTTATGGCTACAACAGCTTCTTCAGAGTCAGATGCTTAGATGCCATTCCCTTCAACCGGCAATTGAAGTTCGATTTCGAATTGTTAGGTTGGGAAAACGGGACGGTAGATTACTCTTCGACTGTATTCTGGTACGGAGACTTAGGTTCCGAAGCCACAGGCTCTTCCGGCATAGAAGAAATAGAAGCAGGATTATTGCCTACCCCCACTCAATCTCCTGTCTGCAGCATACCAAATGCCATTGATTTTTGCCAAATCCGGCCAACTTCCAAATCAGAAAGACTGCGTTATGACAGACAAAGACTCAGCGGGCATCCGGGCAAATGGAACTTAAAAGACCACCTGGTATGCCATGGCGGTAAGGAAGGCGATTACATTGAGTTCGAATTCTCCGGTTTTGAGGATCGTGAATACAACTTGAGTCTATATTGTACCAAAGCAACCGACTACGGCAATATAAGGTTGTATGTAAATCACCCCAAAAACGGAAAGCAGTTGGACTGTTACAGCGAGAAAGTCGAGCCGACAGGTGCCATAAGCCTGGGAATGCACAAGCCCATAAACGGTAAATTTATCCTGCGGATAGAATTGATCGGACGGAATCCGCTATCGACAGGAACTTTGTTCGGACTGGATTGTATACAGATTGAATAAAATACATCTACAACTCCACCACACAATAGAAATTCCCGTTTTTCATTTTCCTGCAAGGCACTCCCAGCTTACGAAGTATTCTGCCAAAATGCACTATCTTCGTAGCCGACAGTTTAAAGCCGCTTTTCTTTTGTATGCGTCCTAAAATATCGACTGCGAGCAGGGTTTCACACTTTTCTCCCTCGCCGGCAGAGCGGAAATACTGTTGAAAGAGCTGTTCAACCGGAGTTTGCAGTTCAAATTCCTGATTGCTCTCCATCAAAATGGCCTCTTCCTCGGGAGAGAAATAAAAGCGCTCACCGTCACGGAGCTCCCGCACTGCCTGCGCATAGAGTTGCGGATAGTTGATGACAGCATCATTACGGATTCTGCCGGTGATATTGATACAGATAAAACGGCGGCTTCCCGAAGGATCGGAAAGCAAATCGCTATGATTGCTGGTCGCTATGAACGAAGCATAACGCTTCAACTCGCGGACAGCCGCCTCGTTGGGCTTACGCACATTAAGCACCGGTTTCTGGAGTATATGTTTCAAGAAGCCTTGATGATTGACACTTACCTGATCGAACTCGTCAATATTGATCAGCATGAAGCGGTTGAGATAAAGCTCGGCATCGCGTTTCCGGCTGAAGTCAATGCTGTCGGTATAATAGGCTCTCAAATCAGGCGGCAGGATATTGCGGCAATAAGTGGATTTGCCGCATCCCTGCGAACCGATCAACAGGGGTGAAACGGAGTTGGCATACTGCTTGTCATTTCCTTTCCAGTGGGCCACCATTGCGAGAAACCAGCGATGGAAGAAGTCGGGCCAATGCGAATTGTCGCAAGGCACGTAGCGGGCTAACGCCCGAATGCGGTCTTTTCCATCCCAACGGGGCAAGCCATACAAAAAGTCGGTAACAGGTGAATAGACCGGCACACGTTCGGAGTTAATCCAGCGTTTCACATCCCTGTCCCAAAGTTCAAGCCCTTCACTGATAGCATTTACCGCAATTGTATTGAGCACCCGGTCCGTCACCGGACGAAAATCGAAACAAAACGTCTTTCGTTCACGATATTCCACCACTCCGGCCAGTATGTTATAGCGAAACTCATAACGTCTGCCCATAAACTCGTCGGTACGTACGGCCATGGTCTGCTTGAGAGAAATGCAAGGATTACTTCCGAATCGCTTCTCAACGGCATACACATTGTGAACCGTCTCACGTATCAGTATTTCGGACACTTTACCCCGGAAATGCATCAGCGTCCAACCCACTACCTCTTCTTCGGGGATTCCCGAACGAAAACAGTTCCGGGTCAGTTCCACGATCAAAGATTTAGAATCCTCCTCCCGGTCGCAGCCTACCGTATTAAGAGCTTCATACAGTGAAGTTTCAAACAATGTCGAGATAATTTCGCTCCGTTCGTAACCGGGCATCATACGCTGCAAAGGATCAGTTTCCGCCTCCACTGTTTCGCGGTAGGTAACTTCACCGGGCATCGACAAAGGTTGCTCCAGGCGAATGGGGTAGGCATCCGGATTGAAATAGAGCCCCGGATCGAATGAATACCGGCAACTCTGTTCCGGCACCGGATTCTCAAGCGTAACATCCCGGTGTTCCGCCAAAAGCTGCCCTCTGTAAAAGTTCACCGCCCACTGGTAGGCATGAGCATGAAAAAATCCGGCTTCCTCTACGGTTACGGGCAATGAACCGTCGGGACGTAGGAAAGGCACGAGTATCTTTACACTCCGCCCGCTTGAACCGACAAAAGCAATCATCGTCTGAGGCAGTCCGGACAGCTTGTCACGCAAGCGTGCAGCCTCTTCTACTCCGGTGAATCCCTTCACACTCAGAAGTACCAATCCATGATAAGCCTTCATCACCGATATTTCTTTACTCTTGCCCAGTTCCACCGAAAAAAGGATACGGGGCAGTTTGTCCACCGCCGTGACATGTCCACTTCCACCCGAAAACTTCAGTGTCCGACGTAAAGCACTCACGGGGCAGGTTTTGGTTTCGGTTTTCATATTCTCCAACACAGTTTCGAGTTTCACCGTACGTTGTGCTACGACAGTTTCTTCCTTTCGGATCAGGGTTATTTTCATGGTTTTTCCGGTTTTTTATAATGTGGTAAAGGTACTCTTTCTTACCGGATAAAGCAAGCGGATCATCACAAATAAATCAATTATATTTAATAACAAACAAGAGGAGTATTACTTGTTTTCACGATAAATATTATGTATCTTTATAGGAGCATTATCCAAGCCCGGACAGCGGGACTCATGGGCCCGCATACCCGGGCTGACCGGCCTGCATACCGAGGCTAATGAGCCCGGGGATGCGGGCTCAGGTAAAGAACAAAGGAAAAAGACTAAAACAAAGAAAGAAAAACCAATAAACAAATAACTATCAACAATTAAAAACCAAACAAATTATGGCAGCACGTTATGATTTCAGAGAAGTTCCTTCTAAAAAAGAGAACGGAGAGGAACCCAAGCTTTATCCCCACATCATTTCGAGTGGAACCATCCGGACACGCACCATTCTTGAAGAAATTTCGGAAGCCTCCACCTTCACAGTAGGCGACCTGGAAGGAGTGCTCTGTGCCCTGACAGAGAAAATCTCCAAATATCTGGTGGACGGATACCATGTGGAGTTGGGCAAGATCGGCTATTTCTCGGCAAGCCTGAAGGCAACGCATCCGGTGAAAGATAAAAAAGAGATCCGCGCACAATCCATTTACTTCGACAACATTAATTTCAGGGCTTCGATGTGGTTTCGCAGACATACCAAGGGCTATGTGGAACGTGCCGGCAAATACGGTTCACGAAGCTCGTCACAGCTCAGCGAAGAAGAAAAGCTTTTTCGACTGGAAAGGTATCTAAATGAAAATGCTTTTATCACCCGTTCGGACTACACCCGACTGACCGGACGACTGAAAAATAAAGCGTTGGAAGATCTACACCGATTTGTAGATCAGGGAATTATCGAACCAAAAGGGCGAGGAAGCCTGCTGGTATTTATCAAAAAATCGCCTTCCAAAGAGGAAATTTAGCGGGTGGAAGATGGAAGATGAGGGTGGAAGATAAACGGCTAAAAAACCGCATCTTCCACCCTATTAGTTTACTACGAATCAGACAGTTATCTTTTAAAAGGTGGAAGATGGAAGATCGAAATGCATTTTTTGTATGAGAGAAGGATTTTCTTCATGAAAGCGGCAAACTTCGATTCCTCGTTTATTGGGTCTGTATCCTGAATTTCAGTATCTTCCATGGAGACCAGCATTGCCGCAAGCCTCTCCTCTATCGATTCAAAGAGTTTTGACTGTTTGGAAACACATTCATTCAGCAGTTCGGTTTGCTTTTCCAGCAAACGGATCTTTTCTAATGCATTAGCATATAATTTCGCGATTATCTCGACATTTTCAAAGGTGATGGCACAACCGTAGTCTTTTCCTGCTTCAGCCGGAAGGCTATGCAATTTAATAAAATCACACACGCTGTCATCATTCAATAACAAAGTGTAGTTTACGTAAGTGAAAGTAATTTCAGGAAGTTCCGACCAAGAGAGAACATCTTTTACCGTAGTCTCGTATTTTTCGGCAGCTTGCCGTAGAGTAATCCAATTAGCCATACAGGGAAAAAGATTAAAGTTAAAATAATCTACCCTGCACGGTTTCTTGAATGTGATTATATGAAAAGGTACGGGGCATTACTCATCCAACAAACGAGGTATGTAGCGGCACCCTTGATGCATGGATAAGTAAGCCCGTACCAATACAGATACAGGCTGTACTCATCCGGTGCATCTTTAAAAATCGCTACATTTTTCGTTTGACCGGAGAGAACTGCGTATTTATGGGCATAAAAATGTTTATGCCAACCATAGTTCTACTGCAAAGATACGTTTTTTCTGAACAAAACAACAAACAATAATGAATGTTTTTCAGAAAAGCATTTATCTATCTGCAAGAAGATTATGCGGATGGCAGTATATGTTCAATCAAACGCAATCCAACTTTACCATTCATTCTATTCATTTACCACAAACTGTCTGATCTGGCAGGCCGTACCCTTACTTTGCGGATGATGATCTTTTGACATCCTGAGCATCAGACGATGTTTGCCTTTCGGCAACTCCGTATCGAACATATATACCCAAGGAATATACAGTCCGCCGCTCCAAGCCGTAAACGTATCCAACTTTTTAAACGTAGCACCGTCAATACTATATTCCAGAATCCCGGCAGCCGGACCACTTACACAGAAGATACCGACAGCCGTCCCTTCAAAGTCGAGTGTCAGTTTCGCTCCGGGACGATCGGTTTCAAGCATGGGCACATCGACAAAGCCCGGACGCGTTTCGGCAATAAGGCGCGGAGTCCACGAAGGGACTAACTGCCAGCCTTTATTTATATGAGCTTGCCGGATGTCGACCAACTTGCCATTTGTGTAACTATATCCGTCCAGCGGCACGGCAGGAAGCACATGAGGCTTGACGGCAGGTCCGGCAGCAACACAAGAAGCATACATTTCATCGAGCACCTTATTTATCGTAGCCGCATAATAAGCATGCCCCAAAGGTTTGGGATGCGTACCGCCAAACTGTTCCCAATTGAATTCACCTTCCCGCATACGGGCGGCGATTTCTGTAGCGAGGTTGACGGAAGGGATCAGATAATGGTTCGCCACCCGTTCGTGATTCAGAATCACATCGGGCATCTGACCTCCGTCCAGTTTCGGGATGAAAGGATCGTAGATAAAATGCAGCATCATGATATCCATAGACGGATTGGAAAGCAAAGCATGGCGTACGATACCTTCCATTCCTCTTACCTGCTCAATGGCATTAAAGCCGTTGGTATCATCGTTCACCGCCGCTTCCACAAAAAGCAGATCGACTTTGGCCTTGGACAACACATCGTCCGCCAAGCGGAATGCTCCGGGCGTACTGCCCGTAGAAGGAATCCCGGCATCGATAAAGGTAAACTTTGTATAAGGGAAACGCTGCTTCAAATCTTCACAAATCATATCCCTCCATCCCTTCATTTCTGTGATGGAACCTCCCAGAAAAGCAACCGTACCAACACGTTCTTTCTCAAACATCTGATACGAGTTACGATAGTCCCCTCTTAATGTATAGCATTGTTTGGCTTCATAACCCGGCTGATGGCGGATAATAAAGTCGACCACCGGAGCAGGATCTGACAAACTATGCGGATGATGATCCACTCCTGGTTTCAAGATAAGTTCGAATGGAGCCCCCATGGCTGTATATCGTTGGCGGACAATAGCCGAGTTCTCTGAAAACGGCACTACCTTGTCACTGTCTCCACATACACAGATCACCGGAATCCCCGCATCCGTCAAAGGTTTCAGCCGGTCAATCGGATTACCGGAAAATGAATTCATCTGATCATCCGTCAGCCCCCATTCCTCTAACAGACCTTTCCATAGTCCGGCATTCTCAGGCGAACGTCCCGGCCAACTGAATACGTTACAAACCGGAGCGTCCACATAGATACAGGCCACTTTATCCGGATGATCGGCCGCCCAATTATAAGCAAACAGACCTCCACGACTGAAACCCTCAAGCGTTACTTTGGGAGATAGTCCATACATACGTACCATATTCCAATAAAAATCAGTACCGGACTTCCGGGCACGGGGACTTCCATAAAGATGAGTCAGATCATAATATGCCACATGAAAACCACGCCTCAACAATTCTTCATCAACTGAAGCAAAAGCACCGAAAAAAGCAGGACGCCAGATCCAGGGGTTACCGGTTGCCGCATGTTTCGGGCAGACAACAATAGCCTCCCGATCCTGATAAGCAAAAGTATATTGATCGAACCCTTTCCATTTACCTTTAAGTCCCGGGAAGGGTTGAGAAACATGTGCTGGTGGTTCTTCGCCGGTCAGTTGCCGGTAAATGGCCTGTGCAATACGGACAGCAGCTTTTTCGTTGGGATGTACGTTGTCGGCAAAACACTCTTTCATCCCCGTTAACGGAGTATGCAGATCGATTACTTTCAATCCGTATTTGGCAGCCAACCGGTTGATAACCGGCATCACTCCATGAACAATGATACTATCATTGATGCCCCACTGGACAGCGTATGCGGGAATAGGATAACATAAATAAATTTCCGGCTTCGACGGTAATGCCCGAAGCGTTCGGATCATCGTCTCCATATCTTTCTTAAAATCGGATTTATATCGCCAGTTCTGAGGTTTCGTATCATTGGTCCCCAATTTAATAGTCACAATATCGGGATTATAGTCCAATGCTTGCCGATAGCGCTCTTCCTTCATATAGGGATTGTCCCCTTTCATCAGCATGGTGCGGGCACTGACTCCAAAGTTCCGGACCTCATAACCGTCGCCCAACATCTGCCCCAGCACAGCGGGATAGCTGTCTTTAGCAGGATTACGTGTACCTACACCATATGTGATACTATTACCGATACAGGCTATTTTGATAACCTTTTTTTGTGCTGCTACATATTGCACGGCAATAAAAAGCAGGAATAAAGAGATAATTGCGTTTTTCATTATTCTGTTAGTTTATCCGCCCCAAAGATACACAACGGTTTTTAAACCCAAAAAGATACGTATGAAAACAATTGTTCCTGACAATTATTCTAATTACCTTTGCCAGCAACCGCTATCAATAAAACAATGGAAACAAAAGACGAAGCCTGGCAAGTAGTCAGCAGCAAATATCTATTTCGCCGCCCGTGGTTGACCGTACGGTGCGACGACATGCTTTTGCCTAACGGCAATCATATCCCGGAGTACTACATCCTTGAGTATCCCGACTGGGTGAACACCATCGCCATCACCAGAGAAGGAAAGTTTGTATTTGTCCGCCAGTTCCGACCGGGAATCGGCAAACAGCTATATGAACTTTGTGCGGGTGTATGCGAGAAAGAGGATGCATCACCGCTTGTTTCGGCACAACGTGAACTGCTGGAAGAAACCGGATACGGCAATGGTAACTGGCAGGAATATATGGTGATTTCGGCCAATCCAAGCACACATACCAATCTGACTCACTGCTTTCTGGCAACGGATGTAGAACGAGTAGACATACAACATCTGGAAGATACGGAGTCACTTACAGTGCATCTGCTCACCTTTGAAGAGGTACAAGAACTCCTGCAAAGCAACCAAATCATACAGGCATTACATGCGGCACCGCTCTGGAAATACGTAGCAGAACAAAAACAAATGAAATAAAACAGTTATCCGGGTAGGGAATTTTTCATTGGGTGTTGTCTTTATAGGAAAGAACCTATAAAACCAACAAACATTATGAAAGAATTTATGCTGATCGCTTCTCTGGTTTTGTCATTCTGCATTCTTATTTTGTGTAGAGACTATATCGTATTTATGCTGAAAAAATGAAAAAGTTTCGCTTTTATGCCTCTTTTTTCGTTTTGACATGACATAACAAATAAGGAATCATTATTTTGCTTTTCTTTGCAGTGAGAAAGAAGAGCATCATGGATTCCTTTGATAAATATATATCCCGAAACCTTCCGCTGGTCAGCCTGATCAGTGCGGTTTTTATCATATACCCCAATATAGCCTGCACTCCGTGGGAGCTAAACTCTTTGAAGCCATCGGACTACCTTGGTTTCTTTTCTTATTTTATATATCGCTTCCTTTTCTTTTGGGGGATGATCGGTTTCCTGATAAACTACAATCTGCGGCAGATCCCGACAGCGCTATTCCGGAAACGCCTGACTCACAACTTCCTGTTTGCACTGACCGGTTATCTGTTCTTCGCATCCGTTTCGTACACCATCTCTTCGCATGGTTTCCATACGGATTTTCTGGGAAGCACTTTAATCTCCCAGTTCTTCACGCTCTGCTTTTTATGCACATTGGTAGGATACATCTCCATGCTTTATACCCGGCAGAGAGAAAAAGAGCAGGAAATAGAACGTCTTCGTTTTGAGAACTTACAAAGTCGTTGTGACGCACTGGCCAATCAAGTAAACCCGCATTTCTTCTTTAACTCACTGAACGGAATATCTTCATTAATACGAAAAAAGAATGATGAAAACACGC
Source organism: Bacteroides hominis (assembly GCF_033042785.2). Classification (NCBI taxonomy): domain Bacteria; kingdom Pseudomonadati; phylum Bacteroidota; class Bacteroidia; order Bacteroidales; family Bacteroidaceae; genus Bacteroides; species Bacteroides hominis. The sequence continues at coordinate 708,675 of NZ_CP178829.1, forward strand.
TGATGTACGTCAATCAGCTATCTGATATCTTCCGGTACATCTTGCAAAGCGACCGGAAAGGGCTCGTCACGCTGAGAGAAGAACTGGAGTTCATCCAATCTTTCCAATACGTAATGGAGGTACGTTTTGCCAATAAACTGGTTTTTGCCATCGACGTAGCCGAAAGGCAAAAAGATTTGCTGACACTGCCTGTACTCTCACTACTTCCGTTAGTCGATAACGTCACCGTACACAACCGGATAGACAGCGAACACAAGATGGAGATCTCCATCCGGATGAACGAACAATCTGAACTGGTGGTGTCCAATCCCATTTACCCTAAACTATCCCCGCCCGACACAAACGGAACCGGACTAAGTAACTTGGAAAATCGATTCAATCTGTTAATGAATAAGCAAATCCGGGTGGAATCTGACGAAGAGACATTCCGGGTATATCTACCTCTAATATAGTAGTTGTTATGAAAGTACTGATTGTAGAAGACGAAACCGCTGCCTATGAAAACCTGACGGATATCCTCGCGGAGGTAGCCCCCGATATCCGGGTCATGGCCAATACAGAAAGTGTCACGCAGACTGTCGGATGGTTGCAGTCAAATCCGGCTCCGGATCTGATATTCATGGATATTCATTTATCAGACGGATCGGCCTTTGCCATTTTCGACAGAATAAAGCTGGAGACTCCTATTATATTTACAACGGCTTATGACCGATATGCCATCGAAGCTTTTAAAGTGAACAGCATAGACTATTTACTGAAACCTGTCAAGGTGGAGGATGTAGAACACGCACTGGAAAAATACAGCAAACTGACCCGACAGGACCTTTTGCAATATTTGGCACAACTGACGCAGCTGAAACCCGCACCCAAGTACAAAGACAAACTATTGATTGCACATAAAGACAAACTGCTCCCGGTGAGCATAAAAGAGATTTCTTATTTCTACGCAACCGGTAAAAACACATATGTACGCCTGAAGGACGGCAACTGTTATCCTTATTCCAAGACCTTGGAACAGATCGTCTCCTCACTCAATCCGACAGACTTTATCCGGGCTAACAAACAGTTTGTCATAGCCAGAGACAGCGTAACGGATATAACTATCTGGTTTGACAGCCGACTGCTTATCACACTCGATACCGAAGTGCCGGAACGTGTTTATGTCAGCAAAAACAAAGCATCGGAATTTAAGACGTGGCTTGTAAACGATAAATAACAAACTCAATAAAAAACAAACGCAATGATACGAAAAATCAGACTAACATGTGGCATCATCTGCCTGACACTGATCACCCTGCTGTTCCTTGATTTCACCGGAACACTGCACGGTTGGTTCGGCTGGCTGGCAAAAATCCAGTTCCTTCCTGCGATACTGGCATTGAACATAGGGGTAGTAGCCTTTTTAATAATTCTGACAGCCGTATTCGGACGAATCTACTGTTCGGTGATTTGTCCGCTCGGAGTATTCCAGGATGTGGCAGCCTGGGTTGGGAAAAGACGGAAAAAGTTGCCTTACTCCTATTCTCCGGCACTCTCTTCACTACGCTACGGGGCATTGGCTATATTCATCATTACCCTGATAGCAGGAGTTAGTTTCATCGCAACTTTGTTTGCTCCGTATAGTGCTTACGGACGTATTGCAAACAACCTGTTCCAACCCATCTGGTTATGGGGAAACAACCTGTTTGCTCATCTGGCGGAACGATTCGACAGTTATGCATTTTATGACGTCGAAGTCTGGATGAAAAGTCTGCCGACATTTATCATCGCTGCAGCGACTTTCGTCATCCTGATTCTGCTGGCATGGCGAAACGGGCGTACCTACTGTAATACCATCTGCCCTGTGGGGACAGTACTGGGATTTCTTTCACGCTATTCTTTATTCCGCGTCACGATTGATACGGATAAATGTAACGGGTGCGGACTGTGTGCACGCCATTGCAAAGCGGCATGCATCAACTCCAAAGAACATACGATAGACTACAGCCGTTGTGTGGCTTGCATGGACTGCCTTGGCAAATGCAAGCAGAAAGCGCTCAGTTACCAATTACGAACAAGCAAAACAGGATCAACACAAGTGAAGCAGAATGCTCCTCTGGCCTCATCCGGCCAAGTAAATGAAGCACGCCGCAACTTCCTGACCGTAACGACAATGGTAGCCGCAACATCGGCACTCAAAGCACAGGAGAAAAAAGTAGATGGCGGACTCGCCACCATAGAAGATAAGAAAATACCCAATCGGCAGACACCCATCACACCTCCCGGTTCGTTGAGTGCGCGTAATATGTCTGCACATTGCACGGCCTGCCAACTGTGTGTATCAGCCTGCCCCAATCAGGTATTGCGTCCTTCCACGAAACTGATGAACCTGATGCAGCCCGAAATGTCGTACGAACGCGGCTATTGTCGTCCGGAGTGTAACGATTGTTCCCAGGTATGTCCGGCAGGAGCAATCCGCCCTATCACGGTGGCCGACAAGTCTTCGACTCAAATCGGGCATGCGGTCTGGGTAAAAGCGAACTGCGTACCACTGACTGACGGGGTGGAATGTGGCAATTGTGCCCGTCATTGTCCGACAGGAGCCATTCAGATGATTCTATCCATACCGGACCAAACAGACTCTCCCAAAATACCGGCAATCAATACCGAACGTTGCATCGGTTGCGGAGCATGTGAAAATCTTTGCCCGGCACGCCCGTTCAGTGCCATCTATGTAGAAGGTCACGAAAGACACCGTATCATATAACACATCCCAAAAGTAGAAACATATGGAAAAACAGAATAAGCATATAGACCGAAGAGGATTCCTCAAAATTGTGGGTATCAGCGCCGCTACAACAACTGCCGCTCTTTATGGTTGCGGCTCCGGAGATAAAGCCGGTCAGGGACGGAGTGCCTCTTCTCCTGTCCCCACAGATAAAATGACCTATCGCTCAGTAGGCGGAATCAAAGATAAAGTTTCTCTCCTGGGGTATGGCTGCATGCGCTGGCCTACAATCCCTTCACCGGAAGGGAAAGGAGACCTTATCAATCAGGAAGCTGTCAACGAATTGGTAGATTATGCCATTGCTCATGGAGTAAACTATTTCGATACATCGCCCGTATATGTACAGGGCTGGTCGGAAAAAGCAACAGGAATTGCCCTCAAAAGGCATCCGCGTGAAAAACTGTACATAGCAACCAAACTATCGAATTTTTCAAACTTCTCACGTGAAAACTCACTGGCTATGTATCACCAGTCGTTTGAGGATATGCAGGTAGAGTACTTTGATTATTATCTGCTGCACGCCATCGGTGGCGGCGGAATGAAAGTGTTCAACGAACGATATATCGATAACGGCATGCTTGACTTCCTTCTCAAAGAACGTGAAGCCGGGCGTATCCGGCACCTCGGCTGGTCATTTCATGGTGATGTCGAGGTTTTCGACCAGGTACTCGCCATGCATGATACGGTGAAATGGGATTTTGTACAAATTCAACTCAACTATATGGACTGGCGCCACGCTACAGGAAACAATGTCAATGCGGAATATCTTTACGGAGAACTGGCCAAACGAAACATTGCCGCTGTCATCATGGAACCACTGTTGGGCGGGCGCCTGTCAAATGTCCCTGAACACATCGTGGGACGACTGAAACAGCGACGTCCTGAAGACAGCATAGCATCGTGGGCTTTCCGCTTTGCCGGTTCACCGGAACTGGTACTGACTGTATTGAGCGGTATGACCTACATGGAGCACTTGCAAGATAACATCCGTACTTATTCACCACTGGTTCCTCTGACCGATGACGACAAGGAATATCTGGAAGAGACTGCACAACTTATGATGCAATATCCTACCATCCCATGCAATGACTGCAAATATTGCATGCCCTGCCCATACGGCATCGATATTCCTGCCATCCTCGTTCATTACAACAAGTGCGTAAACGAAGGGAATATTCCGCAAAGCCGGACAAGCGAAAACTATAAAGAAGCACGGCGCGCTTTCCTGATAGGCTATGACCGCAGTGTACCCAAACTACGGCAAGCCAGCCATTGTATTGGCTGCAACCAATGCACCTCACATTGTCCGCAGTCTATCCGGATTCCGGACGAACTGCACCGTATCGATCATTTTGTAGAACAACTCAAACAGGAAACGCTATAATGGAAAAGATAATCGATCTACTCCACTCCGGAGGCTATTCCTGTGTGATCGGGAACGGAGCGGAAATACGCACCTTCACTCAGCGGGGCGTAGCCGATTTATACGATCTGTTCCGGCAAGAACCCTCTTTCATGAAAGGAGCCTGCATTGCCGACAAGGTGATTGGGAAAGCTGCCGCAGGACTAATGGTTCTGGGAGGAATCCGGCGGGTATATGCAGATGTCATCAGCCAACCCGCACTTACACTCCTGCATGATGCCAATGTTGAGGTTACTTATATCCGATTGGTGCCTTTCATTGAGAATCGGGACAAAAGCGGATGGTGTCCGCTGGAAACAGCTTGCCATGAAATCAGTTCTTTAGAAGAAATATTCCGGATCATTGAGAATTTCCTCTCCAAAATGAGGATGAAGAAAAATCTGCTTGGCATCCTGTTTGCCTGTACTTTTCTAAGTACCTCTTTAGAGGCACAAGTCCGGAGAGACACGACCCACACGACACAGAATTACGAGATAGACGGGGTAGTAGTCACCGGCACACGAAATGAAACTGACATCCGCCATCTGCCTATGACTGTTTCAGTCCTGAACCGCGAAACCATAGAGAAACGTTTAGAGCCTTCTTTACTCCCCATGTTGACAGAACAGATCCCGGGGTTATTCACAACCAGCCGTGGCATCATGGGGTATGGCGTGTCGAGCGGTGCGGCAGGTGGTATCAGCCTGCGTGGCATCGGAAGCAGCCCCACTACAGGATTATTAGTATTGATTGACGGACATCCACAGTACATGGGGCTAATGGGGCATCCTATTGCCGACGCTTATCAATCGATGCTGGCTGAAAAAGTGGAAGTAGTACGTGGCCCTGCATCCGTACTTTATGGTTCGAATGCAATGGGCGGAGTAATCAACATCGTGACCCGTCAGCAACGGGAAGACGGAGTGAGAACGGGAGCCCGGCTGGGATATGGCTCATATAATACATGGACGACCGAAGTTACCAACCAAGTAAAAAAAGGACGTTTCAGCAGTGTTATCACCGGTTCTTACAACCGGACAGACGGACATCGCCCCGATATGGAGTTTGAGCAATACGGCGGATATACAAGGCTGGGCTATGAATTGAACCGCACATGGAACATATCCGCAGATCTGAACCTGACGCATTTCAATGCCTCTAATCCGGGAACAGTCAGCACTCCGGTTTTCGATAACGATTCACGCATTACACGTGGCATGACTTCATTTGCTTTGGAGAATAAGTATGAACATACATCGGGGGCACTCAAGTTTTTTTATAATTGGGGTAAACATCACATTAATGACGGATACGGTACAGGCGAAGAACCACTGAACTACCGTTTCAACTCTAAAGACCGGATGACGGGAATTTCCTGGTACCAGAGTACTTCTTTATTTACGGGTAACCGGCTGACTGTAGGATTAGACTATATGCGGTTTGGCGGTGAAGCATGGAATCGCTTCATTACAGACCGCCATAAAGAAAATATCTCGGATAAATCGGAAAATGAAATTGCGGGATACGTTGATTTCCGTCAGGCAATCGGTAGTCATCTGACAATAGACGCAGGGATCCGTGCAGATCATCACACTGTCTCCGGAACAGAATGGATACCACAAGTCGGCTTGTCGGTACAGTTGCCACACAACGCAAGCTTGAAAGCTATGGCCAGTAAAGGATTCCGCAACCCTACAATCCGCGAACTATATATGTTCCGCCCTGCCAATCCCGATTTATTACCGGAACGGTTATGGAATTACGAATTGTCTTATTCTCAACGACTGTTCGATCAAACGTTTTATTATGGGGTTAACCTCTTTTATATCAATGGTGACAATATGATCCAGACTATCCGCACAGACGTACGTCCGCTGAACGTAAACACCGGTAAAGTAGAGAACTGGGGAGCAGAAGCCAGTATAGCGTACCACATCCATCCTACATGGAACCTGACTGCCAACTACAGCTGGCTTCATATGGAACACCCTCTGGTTGCCGCACCGGAACATAAATTATATGCAGGAATTGATTACACAAAAGGCAAATGGAATTTCTCCACCGGAATACAATATGTGGCAGGACTTTATACTGTAGTGAGCCCTGAAGAAAAGAAAGAAAACTTTCTTCTATGGAATCTTCGGGGTAATTATCGTATCTGCTCCATCGCCGGTCTGTTTGTAAAAGGAGAGAATCTGCTGGCGCAACGTTATGAAATAAATGCCGGTTACCCTATGCCGAAAGCTACATTTATGGGAGGAATCAACATTAACTTTTAATTATCATATCATAATATGGAAACAACATCTATCAAGCTTTATTCATTAAATTACAACGATGCCAAAACATATCTGGCAGCAATGCTGTTTGTCGTGGGAAATATGGCATTGCCCCAACTTTTTCATCTCATCCCCCAAGGGGGTATCACCTGGTTACCGATCTATTTCTTTACTCTGATCGGAGCCTATAAATATGGGTGGAAAGTCGGATTGTTGGCAGCACTCTTTTCACCTGTCCTGAATTCATTGTTATTCGGTATGCCCCATCCGGCAGTTTTACCTGCTATCCTTTTAAAATCAGTGCTTCTGGCTGTAGCGGCCGGTTATGCCGCCCATCATTATAAGCGTATCTCCATTCCCATTCTGCTGGTTGTCGTGTTGGCCTACCAGGTGGCCGGTACTCTGGGTGAGTGGATCATGGTCAAAGATTTCCTCAGTGCCGCACAGGATTTCCGTATCGGCCTGCCGGGAATGGCTCTGCAAATATTCGGAGGATACCTGTTTATAAGCCGTTTGATTTATAAATAAACCTGGCTACAGCTACCCTGCCCATACTCCTAAAATGAAAAATGGAAGATACGGCTTTCCAAACCGTCCATCTTCCATTTTTCTGATTTATTCGGCATTCTTCTTCAACCATTCTACTCTGCGTTGGTCAGGCAGATGCCTTACCTTGAAGTGCTCAAATCTCACCTCAAATCCATTTCCATCAGGACAAGCAGCCATCAGTCCCACCTTCACGGGTATATTATCCTGTAACCAGGCATTACGCATTAGCGTGTAAGTTTTATCATCAAATGAATAGAAAATTTCTACCGCATCCAGTCGTCTGACAGCTTTTATCCAGATATAAGGCACGGTTTTATCCAAAGTTATCACGCTCCAGTCACTCGTTTTATGAGTAACGACTGTACTCAAATTAAATTTCCCGTCTACAAACTCAATACCTGCTTTAATATAGTTTTCATGGTCAATACGAAGCATCAGTCCGGCTTGGTCGAAGCGTACTTTATAGTCACCTGTCACTTTTACTTTCGCTTCAAACTCACCACCATAGGTAGCATAATAGAATGGTGCATCATCCACCGTAAAACCATAGTGAGAAATCCGCCAATAATCACTTTGCGGAGTGACAGACATCGATAGTACATTATCTTTTATCTCCCATTGGTCCGGTTCATTGAACCATTGCATTTTTCCCAGCGTCTGCGCAAATGTCACTTGCGCCATCAAGCCCATAAATAGGGCCAAACATACTTTTTTCATTTTACTTTTTAATTATGCTTATCTTATAATGTATATTTTACTTTATCTTTTTCCGTGATTTGCCTAATCACACGGCAAGGATTACCTGCTGCAATCACATTGCCCGGGATATCTCTATTCACCACACTCCCCGCACCTATCACTGTATTGTCACCGATTGTCACACCCGGCAGCACACAAACTTGTGCTCCTATCCAGACATTATTACCCACATGAATGGGACGGGCATACTCTAATCCCCGGTTTCTTTGTTCTGCATCCAGAGGATGCCCCGCAGTATAGAATCCACAAGAAGGAGCTATAAAAACATTATCACCGAACGTTACTTTCGCTTCGTCCAGAATGACACAGTTCATATTGGCATAAAAATTCTCTCCTATCTCAATATTATAGCCATAATCGCAATAAAAGGGTTGTTCCAACAGAAAATGCTCTTTCGTCTTGTGAAGCAATCGACGAATAATGGCTTCCCGTTCAGTTATTTGCGAAGGACGTAAACGATTCAGTTCATAACATAATTCTTTGCAGGCCTGCCGTTCGGCTATCAGCTCTGTATCATAATTAGCATCATACAGCCTGCCTGTTCCCATTTTTTCTTTTTCACTTTCCATCAACAACTATGTTTTATGATTATCTTTGCAAAGGTAAGAGCTTGTATCTAAGCCTGCAATGCTTATTAATAACCATTTCCCTTCCCGATATGGACATTGTTGACAAACTGAACAAAGAGTTTCTGGCACAGCCTTTCTGCAAAGATGAACAACTGCCTGAAGAACTAAAAGAGTATAAACAAATAGCATACAACTATGCACGGATAGAAAATGCAATTGCTGTGCTTAGCGATATGCATACCAACATCAGCTACATTTATTATGGGGGAACAGCCGAAACGTTGGGTATAGCCAAACGTGGAGAAAGCCGGAATTTTGAATCAATATGGGAAAAGGAAATCTTTAAACAGATTCATCCCGATGATCTGTCAGAAAAGTATGTACAGGAACTCCGCTTCTATCACTTCCTGAAACAGATTCCTGCGAAAAAGCGTGCAGATTATTTTCTTATGAGCAAACTTCGCATGCGTAATACTTCCGGAAAATATGTTCCTGTCCTGCACAGGATGTTTTATGTATCTACCCACTCAAGCAATAGCATGTGGCTGGCCCTGTGCCTTTACAATTTATCGGCTGATCCTACCATGAATTGCATGGTCATCAACTCGGCAAACGGACAGGCCATAGAACTGGAAAAACAGGACTACAGCAGCCTTTTATCCGACAGGGAAAAGGTGATATTGAAGCTGATCGATACGGGGAAAACAAGTCAGGAGATTGCCCGGACCCTATTCATAAGTAAAAATACCGTCAGCCGACACCGGCAAAATATACTGGAGAAACTCCAGGTAAAGAATTCCATTGAAGCTTGCAGAATAGCGAAAGAGCTAAAACTACTTTCCTGACCGGGCTTTCAGAGGGGTGACAGATCACTGGTCCGGGAAATCCTTATGGGCAGCTTCCCAACCAATAATAGCATTCTTGCGCATCTTTCCCCAATGGTAATTTCCCGGTTCGCCGGTAGCCTTTATCACACGATGGCAAGGTATCAGAAAAGCAACCGGATTCTTCCCCACAGCAGTTCCGACAGCCCTACAAGCACCATTGTATCCGGATTTGGTCGCCAAATCGGCATAAGTCGCCAGCCCTCCTGCCGGAATCTTCAATAAAGTTTCCCATACTTTTAACTGGAATTCCGTTCCTTTCAAATGCAGTTTGATTTCTTCCAGCCTGTTCCAATCCCGATCAAAGACAGACAATGCATGTTGCTGCTTCGTGTCCGGTGATAGCACATATTTTGCGTTAGGAAATATACTTCGCAAATGATCAAAAGCTCTCCTCTCTCCTTCATCGACAAAGGCCATGTGACAAACACCTTTATCGGTAGATGCTGCTATTATTTTACCAAACGGTGTATCGGCAAACGAATAATTAATATTCAATGCCAGTCCGCCGTTTTTATATTCACCGGGAGTCATTCCCTCTATGTTTATAAACAAGTCATGAAGTCGCCCTGTTCCCGAAAGTCCAAGCTCGCAGGCTGTATCAAAAAGTGTCGCATGGGTTTCTTTCAATATCTTTTTTGCATACTCAATATTCAGATATTGCAAGAAACGCTTCGGAGTTGTTCCCGCCCACTCGCTAAACATCCTTTGGAAATGGAAGGGGCTCATATTGATATGTTCTGCGATCTCCTCCAATTTAGGCTGCGTACGATAGTTCTTTTTAATAAAGCGGATAGCATCTGCAATCCGATTATAATTCAGTTCCTGCTGTGACTTCATCTATATTCAAAAAAACACTTTGTCAGAAAGTTCAAGTTCAAGTAATATCTTCTTTGCAGGAATTCCACCACCATACCCTACTAATTTACGGTCACTGCCAATCACGCGATGACAAGGAACAAGTATTGAAATGGGATTCGCCCCATTGGCGGCAGCCACAGCGCGAATAGCTTTGGGATTGCCTAATTTCCGCGATAAATCGCCATAAGATAATGTCATCCCATACGGGATATCCAACAACTCTTTCCAAACAGTCTTCTGAAAATCGGTACCGACAAAGAACAACGGAATATCAAAAGCCGTTCTTTTCCTGCCAAAATATTCATCCAGCTGAATTATTGTTCGTACAATTACTTCGGATAAACTCTTTTCATAATCGGCATGTAACAGTTTCTGCATTCTCCGGTCAATTAATGCCCGCCTTCCTTCCCTGTTCCAATCGCACATGCAAAGTTTTCCTTGGTAAGAGCCTAATATCAGCTCCCCGCATGGTGATTGGTAGTATTGTATCTGAATAACGTTTTTCATATTTCTCTCTTCGTTGGAAAATTAATAGCTTTTTGTTTCTTTGATTTATCTGTCATTATCCGAAGCACAAGGAACACAGACACATTCACTCTGTTCGAGTACGTAGCAAATGTACGAAGTTTCCAAATGAAAAATAACCCGAAACTTGCTAAAATCAGTTCCCGAATGAGTTATTTATATAATAAAACCAATTAGAGCGGAATTAATTGCATGAACGCTTCAACCGAACCATTAAAAGAACCTGTTTAATAATTCTTCACTGGCTCTTCATGGAATGTACAGAGGCAATAAATACTAAAAAGGCTGTTTAAAAACTAATTGTTTAATAGAATATAGCTCTTTCTAAAAAGATAAAGCAATAATAGAAATGCAAGAACGACATATTGACCGTAAACGCTATTTTAATGAACAAGCGCAAACCTGCAGAAACGATTACATTCCATATATAAAAAGCAAGATAGAATATCTCCCCGATAAAGTGTTGGAAGTAGGATGTGGCGAAGAACATCAACAGATTGCAAAAGGAAAAATTATCTCACATCTGCCTTTTATACATCTCCTTCCTCGTTTCTTGTGTAGATGGCTACTAAAACTATGCGGTGAAAAAGATGATACTATAAAAGAACTACTAAATATTAAACAGACAAAATGTAGCGTTGAAATATTCAGAAACATCGCAAAACAAGCCGGATATCAGATTATGAATGAACAACTATATCTTTTCAATCCTCACTATGAAGTCAAATTTGGCTTTCCGCCAAGAAAACTAAGCAAAGGAATCTCTATGATTCCATATGTAAGAGATTTCTTCAGCACAAGTTGTTTTATATGATTATAGAAAATGATTAAATGTTTCAGTAGAAAAATAGAAAACCCTTGTAAACTTTGTATTTACAAGGGTTTATCTTCATCTTTCGTACCCAGACCCGGGGTCGAACCGGGATGGAAGTGAATCCACTGGTGTTTGAGACCAGCGCGTCTACCGATTCCGCCATCTGGGCATTGGTTTCAAATGCGGTGCAAAGATACGGCTTTTTTTTGAACCTGCAAGAGTTTTATAAAAAAAAGGAGAAAAAAAGAATAAAACATCTCATAAACGCTTCGGTTTTCAGAGAATAAACTGTATTTTAGCAGAAACATTTAAAACAGTCAATATCATGACAAGTAAAGATAATTATTGCGTAATTATGGGCGGAGGTATCGGCAGTCGTTTCTGGCCGTTTAGCCGCAAGACAATGCCTAAACAGTTTCTGGATTTCTTTGGTACAGGTCGTTCGTTGCTGCAGCAAACCTTCGATCGATTCAATAAAATTATTCCTACGGAGAACATACTTATTGTGACAAATGCGATATATGCAGATTTGGTAAAAGAACAACTTCCGGAATTAGACCCCAAACAGATTCTGTTAGAGCCGGCAAGGAGAAATACAGCTCCTTGCATCGCATGGGCCTCTTACCATATACGCTCTTTAAATCCGAACGCCAATATCGTAGTTGCTCCTTCTGATCATCTGATTCTGAAAGAGGGAGAATTCTTAGCCGCCATAGAGAAAGGTCTGGACTTTGTTTCAAAATACGACAAGCTCCTCACCTTAGGGATAAAACCTAATCGCCCGGAAACAGGATACGGATATATTCAGATAGCAGAACAGGAAGGAGATAATTTCTACAAAGTAAAAACATTCACGGAAAAGCCCGAGTTGGAGCTTGCTAAAGTTTTTGTCGAGAGTGGAGAATTTTATTGGAACTCCGGACTTTTCATGTGGAACGTCAATACAATCATCAAAGCAGGAGAAGCTCTTCTTCCAGAATTAGCATCAAAACTGGCTCCGGGAAAAGATGTATACGGCACACCGGAAGAGAAAGCCTTCATCGAAGAAAACTTCCCGGCATGCCCAAATGTTTCAATAGACTTTGGCATCATGGAAAAAGCCGACAATGTATATGTTTCTTTAGGAGATTTCGGATGGTCGGACCTTGGAACATGGGGATCATTGTACGACTTATCGCCTAAAGATGAACAAGGAAATGTAACTCTGAAATGCGATTCTATGATCTATAACAGTAACGACAATATCGTTGTATTGCCAAAAGGCAAGCTTGCTGTAATAGAAGGATTAGAGGGATTTCTGGTTGCCGAGTCAGACAATGTATTGCTGATATGCAAAAAAGACGAAGAACATGCCATACGCAAGTATGTAAACGATGCACAAATGAAATTAGGAGAAGACTATATTTGATTTCTGCGTAAAACTAAAAAAAGGGACTGAACGCCAGGTTCAGTCCCTTTACTATATTATGAAGGAAGAATTTTATTGGGCTGCTTCGTAAGCAGAATTAATAGTCTTAGCAATAGCGACGAACTCTTCATCTGCCAGCTTCAGTTTCGGATTAGAAAAAAGCATATCCGATTCATTCTGAATAGGAATCAAATGAATATGAGCATGTGGAACCTCAAGTCCGATCACTGCTTCACCCACTTTTTTACAAGGAAAGGCTTTCTCAATAGCACGGGCTATTTTTTTGGCAAAGACATGCATTGCAGCCAGATCCTCATCACTCAAATCAAAGATATAATCAACTTCCTGTTTAGGCACAACCAAAGTATGTCCCTTCACCAACGGATTGATATCAAGGAAAGCAAAAAACTTTTCGTTTTCGGCTACCTTATAGCATGGAATTTCACCTGCTATGATTCTACTGAATATTGTTGCCATAATCCCATATATATAAAATAGGGCAAGCCCCAGCATGGACCTGCCCTCTTGTTAAAACGAAATGTTTACTACTTCAAGACTGATTTTACCTTGTGGAACCTGGATCTCAGCAACATCACCTACCTTCTTGCCGAGTAATCCCTGAGCAATCGGCGTGCTAACAGAAATCTTTCCTTCTTTCAGATTAGCCTCGCTTTCTGAAACGATGGTATAAGTCATCTTCATACCATTCTTGGTATTCTTCAGTTCTACTTTATTCAGAATCTGCACTGAATCTGTTTTCAGTTTCGATTCATCGATAATCTTAGCATCCGCTATTACAGCTTTGAGTTTGTTGATTCTCATCTCAAGCATACCCTGAGCCTCTTTTGCAGCATCGTATTCGGCATTCTCCGATAAGTCTCCTTTATCGCGTGCCTCAGCTATTGCCGCAGAGATTTTGGGACGTTCCACTGTTTCCAGTTCTTTAAGTTCCGCCATCAATTTCTTGTAACCTTCTTCTGACATATAAGCCATGATGTTTTCCTCCTTTTATTTTTTAACGGTCATATAAAACAAAAAAGAATTCCAACATGAGTCATGCTGGAACCCTCTTTTCAATTATTTCTTCGCAAAGATAACCTTTTAAACGATATGCGTCAAGCAAAAAGTAATGCTATGTAACATATTTAAACGAAAACTTCTAATTTATAACAACTTAAAGCATAGACTTGATAGTTCCTTCCAAGTCTTTTATCGTCTCTCCACGGGCTCTCAGTTCATTGTTACGATTGATCAGGAATAGAGCCGGCAGATTCTTTACGCCATATAAAGCTGCATTCGTTGAGTAAATTCCATTTTCATCGCGAACACATACCCAAGGCAAATTATCGGCTGAAGTTTTCCAGAAATGTTCATCAGCGTCCAATGAAACCTGATAAATTTCCAGCCCCTGGCCCGCATACTTATTATACAAGTCACGCAGCATCAGGTTATGTGGAGCCGAAACTGCACTTTGGTAGACCGTAAAGTCAAGAAGAACGACTTTACCCTTCAAATCAGTGAGTTTACGGATATTACCTTTCATATCTCTCAAAGCAATATCAATCACACCTGTTTCAGCAATCTTTTCTTCCGGTATCTCGATTGTCTTTTGCTGGGGGGTACGAGTATTCTTCATACCTTTTATAACTATATTATAGAGATTCTTCGAACGTACCGCATGCGGATAAGTATTGTTCAGACTTGTGGCTACGGCACCAAAACATTTAATATCGTCTTTATTGTTCAAAGGATCAAAAATCATATAATTATTTAGCTTCTGGAACAAAGCAAAATAAGCAGAAGCTGTATTGGGAGCGGCAAAAATATAATTGATTTTCACATCATCCTTATAATTCTTCAACAATACAGCCAGGCTGTCTTCAAACACATCGTTACCTAATTGATTGGCTTGCGCAGCTTTTACCAACGCATCCACATTCTTCTGTAAACGGATCTGTTTTAGAGTCAGTTCTTTAATTTTCGCAGAATTGTCCGAGCCTTCTACTGTATAAGCAGTCGAAAAGTCTGTATAAGGCGCTTTGATGCTGACAGTTTCTGTAGAGTCAACCGAGAAATTAATCACTTTATCTTCCACCCGTAAACGATAAAACTCAGGAGATTCAGGGCGTAATTGTTTAAAACTGAATGAACCGTCTCCTTTCAATTTTACAGAATCCAAAGGCACAATTCCTTCAAGTCCGGAAGCTTCCAGATAAAGCATTTTTCCATCTGCTCCCGAAACATCTCCTTTCACATTAAATTTAGGGTCAGAATTACAAGAACTTAAAGCAAGAGCCGCAAGAGCTACTAACGTTACTTTTTTCATAATATGCGTGTTATTTTTCAAGCTGCAAATATACTTCTTTTCAAGATTAGTCAAAGCATTTTGCCATGTTCTTCACTCCAAAATTGAAAAAAATCAAATTCCCACTAACTTTTTATCTCATTTTCACGAGATTAGTGCAATAAATGTATATCTTTGCGGGAATTTTGAAAGAAAGATATTAGATAAAACAATTTTTATGATTAACCCAATTGTTAAGACGATCGAGTTGGGAGATGGCAGAACCATCACACTCGAAACGGGAAAGCTGGCAAAACAGGCAGATGGCTCTGTGATGCTTCGCATGGGTAACACCATGTTGTTAGCTACTGTTTGTGCCGCTAAAGATGCAGTTCCCGGAACAGATTTCATGCCGCTTCAGGTAGAGTACAAAGAAAAATTTGCAGCATTCGGCCGCTTCCCCGGTGGCTTTACAAAAAGAGAAGGAAGAGCATCTGATTATGAGATTCTTACCTGCCGCTTAGTAGACCGTGCTCTCCGTCCTTTATTCCCCGATAATTTCCACGCAGAAGTTTACGTAAACATTATCCTTTTCTCAGCAGACGGTGTTGATATGCCCGATGCATTGGCCGGACTTGCAGCTTCAGCAGCACTTGCTGTTTCAGATATTCCTTTCAACGGACCTATTTCGGAAGTACGTGTTGCGCGTATTGATGGGAAGTTCGTTATCAACCCGACTTTCGACCAGCTTGAAAAAGCTGATATGGACATCATGGTTGCCGCTACTTATGAAAACATCATGATGGTAGAAGGTGAAATGAGCGAAGTATCAGAAGCCGAATTGCTGGAAGCAATGAAAGTAGCTCACGAAGCTATCAAAGTACATTGCAAAGCACAGATGGAACTGACTGAAATGGTTGGTAAAACCGTAAAACGTGAATATTGTCACGAAGAAAACGACGAAGAACTCCGCAAAGCTGTTCACGATGCCTGCTACGATAAATCGTATGCCATCGCAGCTTCCGGAAACAGAAACAAACATGAACGTCAGGATGCTTTCGACGCTATCCGTGACGAATTCAAAGCTCAGTTCTCCGAAGAAGAGTTGGAAGAAAAAGGTGCACTGATTGATCGTTATTACCATGACGTAGAAAAAGAGGCCATGCGTCGTTGTATCCTTGATGAAGGAAAACGTTTGGATGGACGTAAGACTACTGAAATTCGCCCTATCTGGTGTGAAGTCGGCTACCTACCCGGACCTCACGGATCAGCCATCTTTACCCGTGGTGAGACTCAGTCATTGACTTCAGTCACTTTGGGTACCAAACTGGATGAAAAAATCATTGACGACGTTCTGGCTCACGGAAAAGAACGCTTCTTATTGCACTATAACTTCCCTCCTTTCTCAACAGGTGAAGCAAAAGCTCAACGTGGCGTAGGCCGTCGTGAAATCGGGCACGGTAATCTGGCACACAGAGCACTGAAGAGAATGATTCCGGAAGATTACCCATATGTAGTACGTGTTGTTTCAGATATCCTTGAATCAAACGGTTCTTCATCCATGGCTACTGTATGCGCCGGAACTCTGGCCCTGATGGATGCCGGTGTGAAGATTAAGAAACCGGTATCGGGCATCGCTATGGGATTGATTAAGAACGCCGGCGAAGAAAAATATGCAGTATTGTCTGACATCCTCGGTGATGAAGACCACTTGGGTGATATGGACTTCAAAGTAACAGGTACCAAAGACGGTATTACAGCTACCCAGATGGACATTAAAGTAGACGGTCTGTCTTATGAAATTCTGGAACGTGCTTTGAACCAGGCAAAAGAAGGACGTATGCATATTCTTGGTAAAATCCAGGAGACAATTGCCGAACCACGTACCGAACTGAAAGATCATGCTCCCCGTATCGAAACAATGACTATTCCTAAAGAATTTATCGGTGCTGTAATCGGCCCGGGTGGAAAAATCATTCAAGGTATGCAGGAAGAAACAGGTGCTACAATCACTATCGAGGAGATCGACAACGTGGGCCGCATTGAGATTTCCGGAACCAACAAGAAATCAATCGATGATGCAATCCGCCTGATCAAAGGTATTGTTGCCGTTCCCGAAATAGGTGAAGTATACAAAGGTAAGGTACGCTCAATCATGCCTTATGGTGCATTCGTTGAATTCCTTCCGGGAAAAGACGGTCTACTCCATATCTCAGAAATTGACTGGAAACGCCTTGAAACTGTAGAAGAAGCCGGCATCAAAGAAGGTGACGAGATCGAAGTGAAATTGATCGACATTGACCCGAAGACAGGTAAGTTCAAACTTTCAAGAAAAGTTTTGTTACCCCGTCCGGAAAAAAAATAAATAATTCCTGTCCTTACTGACAGATTGATAACCTGGCTATTATTTATAGCCAGGTTATTTTTTAACCGGCAATCAGCATAAAAGTCATTCTTTTATTTTGATATTCCAAAAAGTTTATGTTGCTTTGTCATAACAAAATCCAACGAACCTTTAAAATCTATTCATGTCAAGCAACAACAGTCTTCATACCATGGACCTATTCAGTCGGTTCTTCCAAGAAAACCAGGAGAGGTTTCTGTCGTTTGCTTACTCATATACCCGAAATAAAGCCGCAGCTGAAGACATCCTGATGGAAGCAATGATCAGCCTGTGGGAAAACCGTGAAAAATGGGAAAAAGATTCTAATCTCCACGCATTATTGCTCACTATCATCAAGAATAAATCTCTTAACTACCTTGAGCACGAACAGGTACGTATGCGGGCCGAAGAAGCCATCAACACACACAAACAGCGGGAACTCGACCTCCGCATTGCTACTTTGGAAGCTTGTGAACCCGAATCGATCTTCAACACCGAAATACAACGCATTGTATATAAAACACTTGAACAGCTACCGGAACAAAGCCGTCACATCTTTATATTAAGCCGCTATCACAATGCTCCCAATAAAAAGATAGCCGAACAACTCGGTATTTCCATCAAGAGTGTAGAGTTCCATATCACTAAAGCACTGAAATTATTGCGGCTTGAGCTCAAAGATTATCTTATTTCCCTACTTTTCTAAAAAAAACTTCATTTTCCTTTAGGGTTGTCCGGGAGTATCCTGTTATATATACAGAAAGAGGAAATAAGGCCTCCGACAATATATAAACTAAAAACATTTTATGGAAGAGGAACTACTATACAAGTATTTTAAAGGAACTGCCTCCGAAGAAGAAGAAAAACTAATTCTAAACTGGGTGGATGCATCTCCCGAAAACCGGAAAGCATTTCAAAAAGAACGGATGCTATATGACATCGCTCTGTTCACGGATGAAAAACAAATAAACCGGAGAGACAAAAAAAACCGGATTCTCCCGATGTTGAAGTGGAGTGCACGTGTTGCTGCCGTACTCATCGTAGCTGTCAGTTGTGGGTTCTTGTTTAAGAATTACCAATATGAAAAATCAGCTCACCGGCAAACCATAACTGTTCCTGCAGGACAACGTGCACAAATCACACTGGCAGATGGAACAAAAGTATGGTTGAACTCAAAGTCTACTTTGACTTATGCATCCAACTTCGGACGCCAGGAAAGAAACGTAGAGCTGGACGGAGAAGCTTATTTTGAAGTAGCCAAAAACAAAAAGATACCATTTTTTGTCAACACGGAAATAAACCGGGTAAAAGTGGTAGGAACCCATTTCAACGTCTGCGCCTACAAAGGCAGTAACGAATTTGAAACGACCTTGATTGAAGGTATTGTCGACATCTATCCGGTAGGAAGTGATCAAGTGATCACCCGACTGACCAAAGACGAGTTCTTCGGATCATACAACGGAAAGTACAAGAAAACTACTTTACCTTCGTACGATTATCTGAGATGGAAAGAAGGATTATACTGTTTTGATGATGCGCCGCTTAACAGCCTGCTCAACAAACTGGAAAAATATTATAATGTGAACATAAGCGTAAGAAATCTGAAAATACTGAACTACCGTTGTACAGGTAAGTTTAAAGAGCAGGATGGCATAGAGCATATTCTGAAAGTCATTCAGAAAGATCATAAGTTCACATACCGCATCAATGAAGAAAAAGACAGTATCATCATTGAATAGAAATAAGGAAAGAGCTCAATATAGACCTTAAATTAGTACGAACCATTAAAAACCAGATACGCATGAAAAAGTAGAAAAGAAAGTCCATTATTCTCAAAAAAGAGAATCGGAAAGTACCCCCATACTTTCCGATTCGAAACAGTCAAAAATCGACCTTAATCAATTTATTAACTTAACACGTTACAAAGATATGAGAAAAATTTCTTTGCCAAGGCATTTATGCCCAAAAAATTTTGTTTCAAAACAAATATTGTTAACCATGAAGATCACATTATTCCTTCTCTTTTTCGTAGCATTCCAAGCTTACAGTGAGAATGGATACTCTCAAAATGCTAAAATAAGCATACCACGTTCAAGTCTGAAAGTAAGCGAATTACTATCAAAGATTGAATCTCAGACGGAATATCTGTTTGTCTATAACAAAAAGAATGTAGATACCAGACGTACAGTAAACGTACAGGCTGACAACAAAGCCGTATCCGAAGTTCTCGACGAGGCATTTAAAGGTACCAACATTAAATATGTAATGGAAGGGCACAACATTGTTCTGACCAAAAACAACGATAACGCCTCAACAGCCCAGCAGGACAGAGTAACCGTAAAAGGAGTAGTTACTGACCAGAATGGCGATCCCATCATCGGTGCCAATGTATTGGAGAAAGGTACTACAAACGGTTGCATCACCAATATGGAAGGCAACTTCAGCCTTAATGTACCCAGCAACTCTATTCTTACGATTACCTATATCGGTTATCATCCACAAAACATACAGGTAAACGGACAACAAAATCTCAACATAAAGATGCAGGAAGAAGCCATGGCACTGGAACAGGTAGTCGTAACCGCCATGGGTATCAAGAAAAAAGAAGCCTCCTTGACCTACTCAACCCAACAAGTAGGTGGCGACGAACTGACCCGCGCCAAAGATCCGAATATGATTAATGCCCTTGCCGGTAAAACAGCAGGTGTACAAATCACCAAAAGTTCATCCGGACTGGGCGGCTCAGCCAAAGTGTCTATTCGTGGCAGCCGCTCTATCAGCGGAAACAACCAGCCCCTTTATGTGATTGACGGTGTACCGATGCTGAATAGCAGCAACGAACAGGCTTCCACAGCCATCGGTGGTACTGCCGATGCAGGTAACCGTGATGGCGGTGACGGTATCTCCAACCTGAACCCGGATGATATCGAAAGCATGAGTATCCTGAAAGGAGCTTCCGCAGCAGCCCTCTACGGCTCACAAGCTGCCAATGGTGTCATCCTGATTACTACCAAGAAGGGTAAAGCCGGTATCCAGAAAATCACATTCTCTTCTAACTTGACTGTAGACCATGCCATCTGCCTGCCCGAATTCCAAAACAGTTATGCCATGGATCCCGAAGCAAAAAACGGTTGGGGGAAAAAGGCAACTCTAAAAGATTATGACAATGCAGATAATTTCTTCCAGAATGGTGTAACAGCCATCAATTCCGTATCCTTTATGAACGGCAGTGAAAAGATGCAAACTTACTTCTCTTATGCTAATACCACCGCCAAAGGTATAGTCGAGAAAAACAAAATGCAGAAGCACAATCTGAATTTCCGCGAAACAGCCAATTTCTTTAACGACTATCTAAAGCTGGACGCCAATGTCAACCTGATGACACAAACAATCAAAAATCGTCCGACTTCCGGTGGTTATTATATGAATCCGCTGGTGGGGCTCTACGGTTTCCCGAGAGGTGAAGACTTATCCGAATATAAAAACAACTTCGAAGTGTTTGACCCGGCACGTAATATGAATGTACAGAACTGGTATACTTCTTATCAGGATATGGAACAGAATCCTTACTGGATCACCAACCGCATCAACAGCAACGATAAACGTACCCGCGCCATCGCTTCACTGACCGCCAACGTGAAAATCACTGACTGGCTGAATATCCAGGCTCGTGGCACTGCCGATTACACACACGATCAGTATCAACAACGTATGTACGCTTCTACTGCTCCTGCCCTATCAGGACAAAACGGACGTTATATTGACTTGAACCATACTGAAACATTGTATTACGGTGATGTCATGGCTATGATAAACAAAAAATGGAATGACTTCTCATTGAATGGCGCAATCGGCGGCAGCATTAACAGTACGAATGTCAATTCTTTGAGACTGGACTCCAAAACAGCTTCACTGTACTACCCCAACGTCTTCACCGTAGCCAATATCAAAATGACACAGGCTGCTTATATCGACGAACAAATCAATCAAAAAAGAGTATTACAGTCTCTGTTCGGCACTGCCCAGTTAGGTTGGAAAGAAAGCCTGTATCTGGATGTCACCGCACGCAACGACTGGTCGTCTACATTGGCCTATACCAAACATAGCAGTTTCTTCTATCCCTCGGTAGGTCTGTCATGGGTGCTGAACAATACAGTGAAACTCCCCGAATGGATTTCTTTCGGAAAGATCAGAGGTTCATGGTCCAAAGTTGGTAACGATCTCCCGTTGTTCATCAGCAACACGATTCCGGGCAGTAATGATATCATCGGTGCAGGTGGTGCCATCGTTACTTACTCTAAAGCTCCTTTCAATGATCTGAAACCCGAGATGAGTACTTCCTATGAAATCGGTACCGAATGGAAATTCTTCAACTACCGACTGGATTTTGACTTCACCTATTATCGTACCAACACCAAGAATCAGTTATTTACATTGCCTTCATCGGCAGGTGCCGAGTATAAATACTACATGGTAAATGCCGGTAACATTCAGAACGAAGGTATAGAAATCACTTTAGGAGCCACTCCGGTGATGAATGACGCTTTCCGTTGGAAGACTCAATTTAACTTCTCTACCAACAAAAACAAGATTATCAAGCTTCATCCGGACCTGAAAACATTTGTTTATGGTGACGAAAGTTTCTCTTCCTCCTACTCCATGCGCCTGGTAGAAGGTGGTTCATTCGGTGATATTTATGGCAAGGCATTCGAGCGTGACAAGAATGGCAAAGTGGTGTTCACTGCAGACGCAGACGGTGACAAGATTCCAAACGTTATCGGTGGCGGCAATACAGAAAAAGTAGGAAACTGTAATCCGGACTTTATGTTGGGATGGAGCAATACTTTCACTTACAAAGGTTTCTCACTCTACTTCCTGATTGACGGACGTTTCGGTGGCGATGTACTTTCACAGACTCAGGCCGAACTTGACCAAAGAGGTGTCAGCCTGAACAGTGGAAAAGCCCGTGATGCAGGTTATGTCAATGTCGATGGAACCCAAGTGAAACCGCAAAAGTTTTATACCGCAGTCAGCGGACGTGACGGATGTACGGAATACTATATGTACGATGCTACCAACATCCGCCTCCGCGAACTTTCATTAGGCTACTCACTTCCTCAAAGCTGGTTGGCCAAAGCCGGCGGTGCTTTCAAAGATGTCCAGTTGTCATTCGTAGCACGCAACCTGTTCTTCATCTCCAAGAAAGCTCCGTTCGATCCGGATGCTGTTCTTTCAACAGGTAACGATAATCAGGGTATTGACGTATTCGGCATGCCGACTACCCGCAGCTTAGGTTTCAATATTAAGTTCACATTCTAAAAGAGATTCATCATGAAAAACAATATCAAATATATAGCAAGTATACTCTTAGGAGGACTGATCGGATTTTCAGCCTGTACCGATTCTTTCGAATCATTCAATACCAACGAAGCGGGATTCGATAACGATAGCAAGAAACAGGATTTCAACTATTATGGTATTCCACTGGGCATTATCCAGCAAGGAATCTACTTCAATTACGATTGGGGAAGCGGTAAGAACTGGCCTTTCCAGACCATGCAAAATCTGGGAGCGGATTTATTCTCGGGATACGTGCATGACTTCAAACCCTTCAACGAGGGGAAGAACAACAGCACTTATTATATGATGGACGGATGGAACGGTTCCACATGGGATAACACCTACGGATACATCATGCCGGAAGTCCAGAAATCTGAGACAATCAACGAAAAAGACAATATAGGATTCTATGGCATCACCAAGATATTGAAGGTGGAGCTAATGCACCGTTTGTCCGACTTATATGGTCCGATCGTTTACACCCAATTCGGATCGAAAACTGGTTCTACTCCCGATACACAACCGGAAGCCTACAAAGCTTTCTTCAACGATCTGGACGAAGGTATCGCAAAGATACGTGAATATCAAAAAGCCAATCCGGAGATAGAGAGCTTTGCTAAGTTCGATATCCTGATGCCCCAGGGAAAACGCACTTTCAGCGAGTGGATCCGGTTCGCGAACTCTCTCCGTTTGCGCCTGGCTGTCCGCATCGCCATGGCGGACTCTAAACTGGCTGTTGCAGAGGCGCAGAAATCCCTTACAGACAAAGAAGGATTGCTGGAAGGAAATGATGAGGTGATAGCCGTATCGACAGCGTCGGGCTATACCAACCCTTTCGGAGAAATCAATATTGGATGGGGCGAGGTGTTTATGAACGCCAATATGGAGTCCTTGTTAGTAGGCTATGAAGATCCCCGTCTGGAAAAATACTTTAATAAAGCAGCCGGCTCCGACGCAACAAGTATTATTAACTACAAGGGTACTTACAAAGGAATCCGCCAGGGAACGGGTTTCAATCACCAGAACTACAACGGACATTCCAAAAGCACTATCACCCAGCAAACCGACGCCATACTAATGACTCCTGCCGAAATATGGTTCCTGCGTGCCGAAGCAGCTCTGAGGGGGTGGAGTAGTGAGTCCGTCAAGGATTGTTATGAAAAAGGTGTAAAAGCATCATTTACCCAATGGGGTGCTGCAGGAGCAGAAGCTTACCTGGAAAGCGAGAAGAAACCTGCAGACTACATAGATGCTTTCAAAGCGGAGAATAATGTGAAAGCTGTCAATACGCTGACCCCAAAATGGGACGATGCTGCCAGCAATGAAGATAAACTGGGACGTATCATTACACAAAAATGGCTGGCCATGTATCCGGAAGGAGGAGAAGCTTGGGCAGAACAACGTCGTACAGGTTATCCGAAATTATTCCCTGTTTTGGTTAATCAGAGTGAGGGTACAGTAGACACCGGCATCGGGCCACGCCGACTGAACTTCTTCGTAGGTATCAAAACAACAAACCCGGAACAATATACTCAACTGGTAAATGCTTTGGGTGGAGCCGATAATTGCGGCACTCGCCTGTGGTGGGACACCGGAAGAAATTTCTGACACACAAAGGTATAAATTTTAATTAGTGGTGTTTTCTTCGTATTAGTTACGGGAAAAAAGATTGGAAGGGGCAAAGTCGGGGGGCTTTGTCCCTTTTCTATTAAAAATAAAATCAATAGAAAAAATCCCCGAAAACCTAAACAATAAGTCTATAATAGATTAATAACAAACATATTACCCATCATAGAGTGTTTCAAAAGACGTTCGTTTTATGGAACAAAGATAAGGTGTGTTTTTCATCTGTGCAAATATTTCCACATTGTTTTAATTATCAATCTTTTATCTCTCTCTCTTACATTCTGTGTAGGAAGCAAAAATCGTGTTCCATAAAACGAACGTCTTTTGAAACACGATTGTATTTTCCAAGACGTTATATCTAATTGCAATACACAAACTTACGCATAATAAAAGTTGTATCAGACAGTCTTTACCGACTTATACACACATGTATAAGCCGGGCGAGAGATTTTTGATCTGATTATTCACTAAACAAATTTAGAATGAACAAACTTTTTATTATGCGAGCACACCTCTTATGGATCGCGGTAATGACAGCATCCAGCTTCTGGGTCAGTGGATGCACCCAAGAGGAGAAGTATCCATTTCTTCAGGAAAAAGATAAGGATTCCGGCATTGTAATACCTATTAACATCAGTATCGCTGAAAATGGTGAGTACAATGCTTACTCTCCAGACAATACTATGCCCCCCCGTCATAATGCTCCTCTGATTGCCGAATGGACAGGGGTAAAAACTCTAAGCCATACCCGCACAAAAGAATCCCCGGAATATAGTGGTCCCAGAATCGCATCCATGGAACTGACGGAAGATACCCTTTCCACCCTAACTACCCGTGCAAACAATCTATCTACAGGTGTTTACTTTCGTCTGATCGTTTTCCGGAAATCAGGGAGCAACTACGTATTCCAATCAGCCGCTGACTATACATCAAATGGTACTTCCTCGCCTGTACTGAAGCAGGGTAAACTACTCACACGGTCAGGAACGATACGGGTAATCGGCTACTCATTCAATACAACTGCGGCATTGGGCGATATCCCGGCATCATATACCTATAATACCACCAAAATAGACATTTCAAACATGAATAATGACTTTATGACTTATGATTCAGGAGACATAGCCAATGTAAACAGTCTTAACTATAACCTTCCGGTAACATTCAAACAGAAACTGTGCAAACTGACAATAAGCATTAGTGTTACAGGCTTCACAAGTAATACCATAAGCGGGTGTACAGGAGTATACGTAAAGCAGGGAGGTAATTCAACCTCGTGGGTGATTGGAAGTTCGGCAGTGGCTGCTAATACCAACAACACAGCTTCATTCAACCCAAACACCAACCTGGCTACCACTATACGAATGGTTCCCTTCGCAAGTGCCAGGACAATAACAGTACACTTCGACAAACTGACAGTAGGAAATATAATTTCCAATAATGCGGATAATATAGACATTACCTCAAACCAAAGTGTCCAATTGAAAGAGGGTATGAGCTATACAATGAAAATACAGTTTAAGAGAAGCCCCGGAATAAACGTTCCGGCAGGTAGCATCAATCTGAGCAATCCGAAAAAAGCATGTACCAATGACGATAAGCAAAAGTTATCAAAATTGGTATTTGCTGACGGCAATTTAAAAAGTACCGGTGCAAGCAACAATTATGTGTGGGCAACCAATAGAGAATATGGCTATTATTATCAATGGAAAAAAGACTATAATGGAAACAACATTGATCCGTGTGCCAGACTGAATCCCACAACTTATGGAAATGATTGGCGGCTACCTACACGCAATGAAATGGAAAGGTTAGGGAGATGTACAAATGTGAAAAAAGTCTCTAATGGAGTGAATGGGATATGGTTCCTTAATGCTACAACCGGTATTTTCCTACCGTTAGGTGGTTGGCGTAATAATAGTTCAGGAACGGCAGCAGACGAATGGCCAGGAACATACGGTAACTATTTTACGGATGAATCAATTAATACTAATGATTGTTATAGAATAGATATATCTCCAGGGGAAGGTAAAGCCGATGTCAATAGCACACCGAAGAGAATGGCATACACAACTCGTTGTGTCAAAGGGCCCAAACTATAATATTTACCTTTAAACAAAAAAGAATGAAAACAGAACTTTAAGGTTGGCTGATCAATAACACTACTGAAAATAAAAAAGCAAAATCTTAATCCTGAAAAGTGCCGGAAATCTAAATCTGGTTGATGCGATGAATGAAATGAAGAAACAAGCCAAATATGTACCAAAAACGGCTCTTCATAGCACCAGGCAAAACACCACTATCGAAACTCTTACGACTAAAAACAGAGATATTATTGACAATCCACAGTCTAATATTCTCAAAGATATTGCATAAATCAAAAGGTGCGAGGCAACCGATTCGGAATGAATCAGTTGCCTCATTATAACTTTAATCATTCCTCCAACAAAATTCCAAGCGCACCGCTTGAAGGGAAATCTAAAATACTCCAGTGACAACAGTCCCTAAAAAGTAAGCACAAAAATTGAACTAAAGGAAACATCATTCCTCTGATAATAAACACCTTATATGTAACATCATGTTTCAAAGGACGTACGTTTTTTGAAACATGATTTTTGTTCTCTGTACTGAAGACAAAGGAAATAGATAAACAATTGATAATTAAATTGATAGAATATATTTGCACAAATGAAAAAAGAGGTTTATCTTTGTTGCATCAGACGTACGTTTTTTGAAACACCGAGTGTATTTTCCAAGACGTTATATCTGATTGCAATACACAAACTTACGCATAATAAAAGTTGTATCAGACAGTCTTTACCGACTTATACACACATGTATAAGCCGGGCGAGAGATTTTTGATCTGATTATTCACTAAACAAATTTAGAATGAACAAACTTTTTATTATGCGAGCACACCTCTTATGGATCGCGGTAATGACAGCATCCAGCTTCTGGGTCAGTGGATGCACCCAAGAAGAGAAGTATCCATTTCTTCAGGAAAAAGATAAGGATTCCGGCATTGTAATACCTATTAACATCAGTATGGCTGAAAATGGTGAGTACAATGCTTACTCTCCGGACAATACTATGCCCCCCCGTCATAATGCTCCTCTGATTGCCGAATGGACAGGGGTAA
This sequence comes from Bacteroides hominis, assembly GCF_033042785.2. Taxonomy (NCBI): domain Bacteria; kingdom Pseudomonadati; phylum Bacteroidota; class Bacteroidia; order Bacteroidales; family Bacteroidaceae; genus Bacteroides; species Bacteroides hominis. The sequence continues at coordinate 736,265 of NZ_CP178829.1, forward strand.
AAACTCTAAGCCATACCCGCACAAAAGAATCCCCGGAATATAGTGGTCCCAGAATCGCATCCATGGAACTGACGGAAGATACCCTTTCCACCCTAACTACCCGTGCAAACAATCTATCTACAGGTGTTTACTTTCGTCTGATCGTTTTCCGGAAATCAGGGAGCAATTACGTATTCCAATCAGCCGCTGACTATACATCAAATGGTACTTCCTCGCCTGTACTGAAGCAGGGTAAACTACTCACACGGTCAGGAACGATACGGGTAATCGGCTACTCATTCAATACAACTGCGGCATTGGGCGATATCCCGGCATCATATACCTATAATACCACCAAAATAGACATTTCAAACATGAATAATGACTTTATGACTTATGATTCAGGAGACATAGCCAATGTAAACAGTCTTAACTATAACCTTCCGGTAACATTCAAACAGAAACTGTGCAAACTGACAATAAGCATTAGTGTTACAGGCTTCACAAGTAATACCATCAGCGGATGTACAGGAGTATACGTAAAGCAGGGAGGTAATTCAACCTCGTGGGTGATTGGAAGTTCAGCAGTGGCTGCTAATACCAACAACACAGCTTCATTCAACCCAAACACCAACCTGACTACCACTATACGAATGGTTCCCTTCGCAAGTGCCAGGACAATAACAGTACACTTCGACAAACTGACAGTAGGAAATATAATTGCTAATAATGCGGATAATATAGACATTACCTCAAACCAAAGTGTCCAATTGAAAGAGGGTATGAGCTATACAATGAAAATACAGTTTAAGAGAAGCCCCGGAATAAACGTTCCGGCAGGCAGCATAAATCTAAGCAATCCGAAAAAAGCATGTACCAATGACGATAAGCAAAAGTTATCAAAATTGGTATTTGCTGACGGCAATTTAAAAAGTACCGGTGCAAGCAACAATTATGTGTGGGCAACCAATAGAGAATATGGCTATTATTATCAATGGAAAAAAGACTATAATGGAAACAACATTGATCCGTGTGCCAGACTGAATCCCACAACTTATGGAAATGATTGGCGGCTACCTACACGCAATGAATTTGAAAGACTGACAAGATGTACAAATGTGAAAAAAGTCTCCAATGGAGTGAATGGTGTGTGGTTCCTAAATGCTACAACCGGTATTTTCCTGCCATTAAGTGGTTGGCGTGATAATAGTCCAGGAACGGAAGCGGAGCACTGGCCAGGAACTTATGGTGACTATTTTACAGATGAATCAATTAATGCTAATGATTGTTATAGATTGAATATAGCTCCAGGGGAAGGTAAAGCCGATGTCAATAGCACACAAAAGAGAATAGTATACCCAGTTCGTTGTGTCAAAGGGCCCAAACTATAATATTTACCTTTAAACAAAAAGAATGAAAACAGAACGGTTCTTCGTCAAATTTGGTGGTAAGTTTTCTTTTACTCATGGAATCTAATTCAGTTTTCGGAAGTGTAAGCCCTCGTTTATAGTTGACAAAAAAGCAGGTATCCCGGCTTTCCCCCGAAGAGTCCATCCATGAGGTGAAGAAGCGAATTTTAGAATAAACCATCTGAAAATCAATATCTTTAAAGAGTAAGATTTCTATCCTCAAAAGCTTTGTTTTAACACAGAGTTAAAGCTTGTTCTTTGGATGTGAATAACAAGTTCTTTAAATGCAAAAGCCTTATTATTTGCGCATAAGAACCTGACGAACTGCAAAAGGCGTTAACAATGTTAATTGAAGAAAGGTATAAGGATGAAGATACCGGTCCGGACGGTGCAAATTCACTTCCGAAACTTGAGTTATCTTATTCAGCCGGTGTCTGGTTTTTCTTATTAAAGCAAGCAAAAAGGACAATTATCAACTTGAAAATAAAGAAATAAAGAATTCACCACCAAATTTGAAGAAGAACCAACAGAACTTTAAGGTTGGCTGATCAATAACACTACTGAAAATAAAAAAGCAAAATCTTAATCCTGAAAAGTGCCGGAAATCTAACTTTGGTTGATGCGATGAATGAAATGAAGAAACAAGCCAAATATGTACCAAAAACGGCTCTTCATAACACCAAGCAAAACACCACTATCGAAACTCTTACGACTAACAACAGAGATATTATTGACAATCCACAGTCTAATATTTTCAAAGATATTGCATAAATCAAAAGGCGCGAGGCAACTAATTTATTTCGAATCAGTTGCCTCATTATAACTTTAATCATTCCTCCAACAAAATTCCAAGCGCACCGCTTGAAGGGAAATCTAAAATACTCCAGTGACAACAGTCCCTAAAAAGCAAGCACAAAAATTCAACTAAAGGAAACATCACTCCTCTGATAATAAACACCTTATATGTAATATCATGTTTCAAAGGACGTTCGTTTTTTGAAACACCATTTTTACCCTCTGCACTGGATGCAAGGGGGGTAGATAAATCGCTGATAATTAAAACAATGTAAAAAGATTTGCATGAATAAAAAAAGAGGTTTATCTTTGTTGCATCAGACGAACGTTTTTTGAAACACCATTGTGTATCCAAGACCGTTATATCTGATTGTAATACACAAACTTACGCATAATAAAAGTGGTATCAAACAGCCTTTCCGGACCTATACGAGAATGTATAAGTCCGCAATGTGTCTTTGATACGATTATTCACTTTAATATCTTAGTATATGAATAGAACTTTTATTACGCGAGAGTGTCTCGGTAAAGCCTTATGGCTGTGTTTGTGCCTTTCGATAACAGGATGTGCAGAAGATGACAGAATGACTCCCCTGTCTGCTGACAGCGGGGATACTGCCGACGAGCTAATCCCCATCCATATCAGTCTGGCAAGTAACAACGACTATCATTCTTCCTCTTTTAACGACGCTTCGACCCGTAGCCATCCTCCCTTGATCGCCGAATGGGTGGGGGTAAAAGCTTTCTCCCCCACACGTACAGGAGAGCAACCGGACTATGAAGGTCCCCGGATAGCCTCGATGGAACTGACGGAAGATATCCTCCCCCAGGTAAATACCCGTGCGGCAACAGTGCCTGTGGGAGTTTATTTCCGGCTGATTGTTTTCCGGAAGTCCGGAAACAACTATGTCTTCCAGTCGGCGGCCGATTACACCTCAAATGGTACGGGCACTCCTGTACTCAAACAGGGGAAATTGCTAACACGCTCGGGAACGATACGCGTGGTGGGCTACTCTTTTAATACCACTGCCGCTGCCGACTTGGGAACTATACCTTCCACGTATGCCTACAACAGCAGCACAGTATCTATCCCTAACATGAACAAGGACTTCATGACCTTCGATTCCGGAGATATAACGAATGTAAACAGCCTCAGCCACAATCTTCTTCCGGTGAGCTTCGGCCAGAAGCTATGTAAATTGACGATTACCATCAGTCCTACCGGATTTCCAAGCAATACGATCAGCAATTGCACGGGTGTATACGTAAAGCAAGGGGGAAATTCCACATCGTGGAAGATCGGTCCTTCGACCAATGTGGTAGCCGCCAACACGAATAATACGGCGGCATTCAGTCCGAACACGACCCTGAGTACAACCATACGCATGGTTCCGTTTGCAGGGGCCAGGACCATTACAGTGCATTTCAATACGTTGACAATAAACGGACGGACCGTGCCCAACAATACGGAAATCACCTCCACCCAAAGCGTGCAACTGAAAGAGGGAAAAAGCTATACGATGAAAATACAGTTTAAGAAAGCCATCGGAATTAATGTACCCTACGGTGATATTAATCTCACACAAAATGGGTGTACAGCAAACGATAAGACCATCTTATCAAAACTCCGATGGGCTGAAGGTAATCTCAATTCCCAAAGCAACTACAATCTGACATGGGCTTCTTCTACTACCGATTACGGTTACTATTATATATGGAAGAATGTATACGTATCATCCGGTTATACAGGTTATGGTGCTGTCGATCCTTGTACACGTCTTGACGAAAGTAAATACGGTAGCGGTTGGCGTACTCCAACAAGAAATGAATTCACAAGTCTCTCCCGCTGTAGTAACAAGCAATTGGTAAAGTATAACGGTACCCAAGGTATGTGGTTTATGAATAGCTCGATCGGTCTATTTTTGCCTGCTGCAGGCTGGCGAGACGGCAACAAAGGTAGTGGTACTGCTGCTACCACTTATACCGATGGCACAGGCAGCTACTACTGGAGTAGTGACCTCAACGGCAATTCAGGCTACGGTCTTTACATCCGCAATAATGACGTCTTCGTAGACGGTAACGGTAACAGGCAGTCCGGTGTTTCTGTCCGATGTGTTCGCAATCTTTAGTGAGTTTACCAAATGGGACCAGAAGCCAGTGAGCCTGACACTTTAAAGAACGGGCTTTCTGGCTCTGCACAAACACCTATACTACATCAAGCTCCGCCCATCACTGATAAACCTGTACCGGAAGTTCTCCCCTTAAAGCACCCAAAGCATTCAATGCCAAAGCCTCCATCTCATCTTCTCCCGGATACACGAAGACAGGAGCAAGAAAAGAGATACGTTCCCTTAAACGGGAAATTACGTAATCAGAATAGGCAATGCCTCCGGTCAGCAGGATGGCGTCTACCTTTCCATACAAAACAGTAGAGGCAGCACCGATACTTTTAGCCACATTGTAGATCATGGCATCGAGCACCAACCGGGCATGATCATCACCTGCCTCAATGGACTGAATAACGGCAGGAATATCAGTAGTTCCCAAATGGGCGGTAAGCCCGGCACGGCCCGAAATTCGTTTCTTCAATTCATCTTTGGTGAATTTCCCGCTGAAACAGAGGTCTATCAGTTGTCCGGCGGGAAGAGTTCCGGCTCTTTCGGGTGAGAAAGGACCTTCTCCATCCAGTGCATTATTGGCATCGACTGCACGCCCATGACGATGGACCGCAACGGAAATGCCTCCTCCCAAATGGCAGACAATCAAATCAAGATCTTCATAATGAGTGCCATGTTCGGCAGCATAACGACGGGCAATAGCTTTCTGATTCAGTGCATGCCAGATAGTGATACGCGGCATCAAGGGCGAACCGGTAATGCGGGCAACCTCTTCCAGTTCGTCCACCACACCTGGATCTGCAATAAACGCCCGGCACCCGGGTAAAGCTGCGGCCAATTCATCGGCTATCAAACCGCCCAGATTGCAGGCATGCGTACGCATGGCATGGAGAGTATCCCGCTTCATGGCTTCGTTAACCTCATAAACTCCACCGGGAATAGGCTTCACCAGACCTCCGCGTCCAATGACAGCATCGAACCGGAAAGGAATGTCATTTGCCTCCAACTCCCGGAGGACAAGTGATTTACGAAACTCAAACTGGTCGATCACCTGGGGGAAGGCAGACAACTCTTCTACTGTATGGCGGATGTTGCGTACCAACAAAGGAGTTTCGTCTTCATAAACGGCAATCTTTGTTGAAGTGGAACCGGGATTGATAACAAGGACCCTTTCACTCCGTCCATTCCTTGCAGAAGGGGAAGTGGGGATTGCATTCAGTTTATCCATATTCTTAGTTTAATTATGATCATCATTCGGAGCATCTTCCTCCCTCTGCCGACCGGGTAGAAGCCGTCAGGCATGCCATCGTAATGCTATAATACTTGGAAAGTCCGGAATCACTACGTGACGGTAGCACCACCGGACAAATGGGGCCTTGCAGCAATCCTGCCATATCGGCCTTGGCAAATAATGAAACAGACTTATAAAAAGCATTGGCCGACTCGATATTAGGGAATATCAATACATCTGCCTGCCCGTTGATAGGCGATACAATTCCTTTAATATCCCCGCTGGCCTGCTCGCAGGAAGTACGAACATCCAACGGGCCATCAATAATAACATTGCCAAACTCTCCGGCTTCGGCCAACTCCACGATATTAACATAATCAAGAGAATGGGGGAACTTGGCACTTACCTTCTCCGTACAATGAATCAAAGAGATGCGCGGCTGTTCTATCCCAAACCTCCGGCAGGTACAGATGGCATACCAAACCATCTCAATACGTTGTTGTAAAGTGGGCCGGGGAATAACAGCCGCATCCGAAAAGAACAGTAATTTATCATACGTCGGAATCTGCATTACAGCCAAGTGAGTCAGGATCTTTCCTTTGGGTAGTAGCCCTTTCTCCTTGTCAAGAATAGCATGAAGCAGGTTGTCAGTATTAATAATCCCTTTCATCAAAATGTCGGCCCCCCCTTCCCGGACAATCCGGACCGCTTCACGCGCTGCCTCATCGGGATCTTCGATATGGATGGTCTTCACATAATCCGGATACTTTTGCAAGGTAGGATACTTTTGGAGGATGGCTGAGTCACCAATCATCAGAAATTCTGCAATACCCTCGTCAAGTGCACGGGCAATGGCATATTCTGTATTCGGATCATTGGCACAGACAACGGCAATCCGTTTCCGTCGGTTTAAGGTTTTTAGGTGTTCTGTCAGTTGGTCGAAGTTTCTAATAGGTTCCATAACGTTAGATTTTTAGCAAATATCAGAAAAAGGATCGAGAAGTACATCATGGTATACTGAAAAAATGGGTAAACCGGATAACATTTTGATATTATACAACGCTTTCATTTCTACGGATGCAGGTAATTTCGTTTTTTAATGTAAATTTGTATCCTGTTAAACACCTATAATCAAACAGAACCATGAAAACAAAAACTTTTCTCGCTCTTTTCTGCCTGCTGTGTATCAGTTCAGGCTTTTCATCGTGCCAACGTCATTCGTCTGACCAGTGGACATTGGTTTGGGAAGATAATTTCGACCAAAAAACAGGCTTTGACCCACAGGTATGGAGCAAAATACCACGTGGCAAATCGGACTGGAATAACTATATGACAGACTTCGACTCTTGTTTCGATATGCGTGACGGCAATATGGTGCTGCGGGGTATCATCAATTACAGCCAGCCCAATGACACAGCACCCTATCTGACCGGAGGGATTTATACCAAAGGGAAAAAGGCATTCAGCAACGGTCGCCTGGAGATACGTGCCAAGCTGAACGGTGCATGCGGCGAATGGCCGGCTATCTGGATGCTTCCGGTAGATGCTCCCTGGCCGATGGGTGGAGAAATCGATATTATGGAACGTCTGAATCACGACACAATCGCTTACCAGACTATACATACCAACTATACATACAATCTGGGCATCAAAGACAATCCGTTGTCACATTCCGTAGGTACGATCAATCCCGATGACTACAATGTATATTCGGTAGAAATGTATCCGGACAGCATTGCATTCTATATCAATGATACGCATACTTTCACCTATCCCCGCATCGAAACAGACAAAGAAGGGCAATTTCCTTTCGATCAGCCTTTCTATCTGCTGATCGACATGCAACTGGGTGGCTCGTGGGTAGGAGCTGTAGACCCGAAAGAACTTCCTGTGGAAATGCATGTAGACTGGGTAAAATTCTACCAGAAGAAATAAACTAAAACAAATTCACTGAATGAAGATACAATTCCCCCCATTCCTGCACGAAGGCGATAAAGTTGCCATCGTATCGCCTTCGGGCAAGATAGACAATATGTTTCTGAGAGGTGCCAAGGCGCAACTGGCGTCTTGGGGACTGGTCCCTGAAATGGGGAAACACGTCCGTAGCTCCTGGGGATGCTATGCCGGCACCATCCGGCAGCGCGCTTCGGACTTTCAGACAGCAATGGATGACAAAGAAATTAAGGCGATTTTATGTAGCCGTGGCGGCTACGGAGCGGTTCATCTTATTGAACGGCTCGACTTCACCCGTTTCCGCGAACACCCGAAGTGGATAATCGGATTCAGTGATATCACAGTGCTCCATAATCTGTTTCAGTACAACGGGTTTGCTTCGTTACATGCTCCTATGGCACGCCATCTCGCAGTAGAAGCGGCCGACGATCCGTGTTCACTGTACCTGAGGGATATACTTTTCGGTAAACTGCCTGCCTATAAATGTAAGCGTCACAAGTTGAACCGACTCGGCACAGCCAAGGGTATTCTGCGTGGTGGCAATATGGCAGTATTCCACGGCCTTCGGGGAACTCCATACGACATACCTCCCGAAGGGACAATCCTGTTTATCGAGGACGTGGGCGAACGTCCTTATGCCATTGAGCGCATGATGTATAACCTGAAATTAGGGGGCGTACTTGAGAAGTTGTCAGGCCTCATCATCGGACAGTTTACCGAATACGAAGAAGATCGTGCCATAAAGAAAGACCTTTATGGTGCACTCTTCGATCTGGTAGAAGAGTATAATTATCCGATCTGCTTTGATTTCCCCGTAGGGCATGTAACGGAAAATCTGCCACTGATCAATGGGGCGGAAGTAGAACTTATATCCGGAAAGAAAGGAGTAGAATTGTTAATAAACCCTCCTATCTGACCTACCCTACTGCGAAAATGACTAATTTTGAGGCCTTAACCCCAAAAGCATAATTATGAAAAGAAATTCTATGCTATTACTGACAGCTTTTATTTTGTTATCCGCCTTTTCTTGCGGAACGAACAACAACAAAACCAATTCAGTTCAGGAGCCTGAAAAGAATATAACCGTGAAAGCACCACAATTCGATGCAGACAGCGCCTATAAATACATACAGGCACAAGTGGACTTCGGCCCTCGCAATCCGAACAGTAAAGGACATGCAGCATGTGGAGAATATCTGGCTGCTAAGCTGGCAGAACATGGGGCCAAAGTGACTAACCAGAATGTGGAACTGCCCGCCTATGACGGCACGCTGCTGAAAGCACGCAATATCATCGGTTCATTCAAGCCCGAAAGCAAAAAACGCATTGCCCTTTTTGCACACTGGGATACACGTCCGTGGGCAGACAATGATCCCAACGAGAAGAATCACCACACACCGATATTAGGTGCCAACGACGGGGCGAGCGGTGTGGGCGTGTTGCTTGAAATAGCCCGACTGATCAATCAGCAGCAACCGGAACTGGGAATCGATATTATCTTTTTGGACGCAGAAGATTATGGCGCTCCCCAATTCTATAAAGGAGAGCATTTAGAGGAGCAATGGTGTCTCGGTGCACAATATTGGGCACGCAATCCGCATGTGGAAGGCTATAATGCCCGTTTCGGTATCTTGCTCGATATGGTAGGCGGCAAAGATGCCACTTTCTTTAAGGAGGTGTACTCGGAGAAGTTTGCCCGTGGAATCAACAAAAAGGTATGGAAGAAGGCTAACGACGCTGGTTACGGACGTTACTTTATTAACGAAACAGGTGGGCAGATCACTGACGACCATCTGTTTATCAATCGGCTGGCCGGTATCCCGACTATCGACATCATTCCGAATGACGAAAATTGTGAACTGTCCAGCTTCGGACCGACTTGGCATACCGTAAACGACAACATGGATGTTATCGACAAATCGACACTCAAAGCCGTGGGCCAGACCGTACTGGAAGTTATCTATAACGAGAAATAATTATTCAATATGACAATCAACGAATTACAAGACGAAGTCATTGCCGAGTTCAGTGACTTTGACGACTGGATGGACCGCTACCAGTTGCTTATCGATTTAGGAAACGAACAGGAACCGCTTGACGAGAAATATAAAACGGAACAGAATTTGATTGAAGGTTGCCAGAGCCGTGTGTGGCTTCAGGCAGACGAGGTAGATGGAAAGGTAATCTTCAAAGCAGAAAGTGATGCACTGATCGTAAAAGGTATTATCGCCCTGCTGATAAAAGTTGTTTCGGGACATACACCGGACGAGATTCTGAATTCGGAACTTTACTTCATCGACCGCATCGGGCTGAAAGATCATTTATCGCCCACCCGCAGCAACGGTCTGCTATCAATGGTAAAACAAATGCGAATGTACGCATTGGCATTCAAAGCCAAAGGGACAAAAGGTTAATCTCCTCATTCTATATCGCCACAGTGGACACACAGAAAATCCGCTGTGGCAAATCAAGGATCTTTTTCATCCACTTGATATTCCAGAATATCCCCCGGTTGGCAATCGAGTACTTTGCAGATTGCCTCAAGGGTAGAAAAACGAATCGCTTTGGCCTTTCCCGTTTTCAGGATAGAAAGGTTGGCAGGTGTAATGTCTATCTTCTCCGCCAACTCCCCCAAAGATATCTTTCTTCGGGCCATCATAATGTCAAGGTTTACTATTATAGCCATAATTCCATTAATTTTTCAGTGTCCGGATTCAGATAGTAAGGTCTTGCTCCTCTTTCATCTTTAACCCGATGGCGAATACTTCGCCTACAATCAGCGAAACCAGTCCTAAAATGACCAGCATCACAGAGTCAATACTTGTCTCCATAGAGTAGCCGGATAATGAAAAGACTGAGGACAGTTCATAATCATTCATCAAAGCCGGCACCGCTTCACTAATAAAACTCAGCAACAGGGTGACTCCCAACCAACGTAACCTACGAACATTCTTCCAATTAAAAATATCCGATTTATTGATAGATACAATCAACTGCACAAACAGCACCGTAGATGCTATTACGGCCAAAATGGCAAGAAGCCCGGAGAGCACTTGCGCAACCATCAGCCAGGTGCTCCTGTCCACTTTTACATTCGTGATCAACTGTGTGTAAGCAACAGGCACATAAGATTGGGTCCGTTCATTGTAAACAGAATCTTTAAACGACGAAAAATCTTCGGGCATCAACGTAGCAATGCGAAGGTTAATAGCCTGTTCCACACTTTCATTGCCGGAATGGCTTATCTTCATGCCCTCGGAAAAGCCATGACCGAAATCACGCCCCATGTTGAATACCGAATAACAGAATACCAGAAATACCAGTAAACATAGTATGTTCAATCTTCTTTTCATATTATGACTTGTTTTTCAATCTTCATAGTTCAGTTTCACTCACTCTTTCTCCACACTCCCGGAATCGTAACCTGCTTTATCCGTAGGAAGCAGCCAACGAACAGCATAGCGGCCACAGCTATCAGTATGTAATAAGATGTAGTATCGGTCACATCGCTAATCGTATCCGCATCGGGATAGGTCAGGCTCAATATCACAGAAAGGCTGTTATTCACAATGTGTATCAGGATACAGGGGATCAGGCTCCGCGTCCGGTAATAAACCCACGCCAACAGAAGTCCTCCGAAGAAGGCGGCAACTACCTGAGCCGGATTCAAATGGAATATTCCGAAAAGAAGTGCGGAAAGAAAAATCGCTTTCCGGGGAGAATATCGTTCAAGCAACGCCTTAGTGACACCACCACGGAACAAAAGTTCCTCAAGAACCGGTCCCAACAACGTGATGGCCACAATTCCCAACCAACCGGACTGTAAAGCATTAAACTGTTGTTCCAGAACATCAGGCACCCAAGATAAAACAGCAGTTAACAAGTCCATCAGAACAGTCATCGACAAGCCTATCAGAAAAGTGACCGCAAGAAACGGTAACGAAACGAATGACCAGCTCATTTTATCCTTAGGTATGTACCGGGCTTTCCATAAATAAAAAAACATCACTGCCATGGAAAGTAACATCGAAGGAGCCAGTGTCAACTCCGAAATCCGGGTGGCATCCATATTCCCACCATTCATACGGGCAACAACAGTAAAAGGAATACCTATCAGCCCACCACAGACAAGCTGGATCCCCAGATAAATAAGAATTAATTTGATCGCTGTTTTCATTCGGTTCTCTGTTTTAAATATGTACAAAGATAACGGTTTTAATTGACTACCGTTTCAGTAGCAGGGTGATTTGTACCATGTCCGTGCAAAACAGAGCTACACACAAACAAAGCTAACATAGAGATGGATACTACCAACATCGTAATGCTCATCAATGACTTTCTCATAAGATTGACTTTGGAGATTCGTTATGTTATTCAATAATAATTTATCGTTTTTCGATATGCAAAGATTGATATTAATTTCCACTTAAACAAGAAATCCGACAATTATTTATCGATAAACAATAAATATAGCATGTTTTTCGATATTAAGAGGGGCGCATATAGCTCACTCAGGGGCAAACAGAAAATACAAAATGTCAATTGACATTTTGCTTATTCCCCAAAAGAACTTCTACGTCGGCCGCATCCCGATGAAGTTGAGCTATCAGCCCGTCAATCCCATCGAACTTCAGTTCCGGACGGAGATACTTCACAAAAGAAATACGGATAAACTTATCGTAAATATTTGAATGAAAATGAAGGATGTTCACTTCTATCGAACGCTCGGGACCATTTCCTATCGTGGGGCGGGTACCGATATTCAACATACCGTTATAGGTACGCCCATCGAATGTGACATGAACCGCATAAACACCATCGGCAGGAATCAACTTATCAGGATCATCCACACTGAGGTTGGCTGTAGGAAATCCGATCTTACGTCCCACTTGATAGCCACTCACCACCGTACCATCCAGAAAATAGTCGTAACCCAGACAACGGGACGCCATATCGACTTCACCCTGATGCAGCATCTTGCGAATGACGGAAGAGCTTACATGAAGATCATCACACACACAGGCACGGGCGCGAATTACCTCTATGCCCATCTCGGAGCCATAACGGCAATAGTCTTCGAAACCTTCACTACGGTTGTGCCCAAAGCGATGGTCATAGCCGATGACGAGTGTCTGCACCCGATAACGGTCTCTTAAAAGATCAGACATAAACTCACGGGCAGTCAGGCGCGATACTTCCTGCGTAAAGTCAAGCATGAAACAATAGTCCACCCCTGTTTCCTCGAGCAGTGTCCGCTTTTCTTCCGGAGTAGTCAGCAGTTCCGGACGATAATCCGCTTTCATCACCTTACGGGGATGAACAGGGAAGGTAATTAATGCAGAGCGCAATCCACGAGCGGCAGCCAGCTCTCTGACTTGCTTGATCAGGAAACGATGCCCTGTATGTACTCCGTCGAAAAAGCCGATGGTAGCTACACAAGGTTCGGGTGTAAATGCCGGTATATTATGGATTATCTGCATGCTATGTCTTCTAAATTATTTATCTCCGGCAAAAAGTGGCCTCCAGTCTTCACCGGGTTTTACCGTATAAGTAGAGATACCCAATGCCTGGGCTCCCTGGCAGTTGGCCTCGGAGTCATCAATGAAAAAAGTTTCGTGCGGATCAAGGTTTGCGTCTTCAAGTACCCCCCGGAAAATCTCTTCGGCAGGCTTCACCATTTTCATTTCATACGAAAGGTACATCTTCTCAAAATAGTCTTCCACACGGAAGCCCCGATACGGAAATGCGTGCTCGCATGCCCACTTCCAATGTATCTCGTTGGTATTGCTCAGCAGATAGACCACATATTTTTCGCGGAGCTTCAGCAACATGTCGAGTTTAAAGCGAGGGATATCTACCAGAAAACTATTCCAGGCAGCATCGATTTGCTCGTCAGTCACTTTTTTTGTGAGCAGCCCACGGATATTCTCACGAAATTCAGCCGACGAGATCAATCCTTTTTCATGCTGCATAAAGATCCCTTGCTGAGAATACATACCTAACAATTCGTCTACTTTCTCTAATCCCAACTTCCGGAAGTTCTCCACACAACGCTGACGGTCGAGATTGATCAATACACCACCAAAATCAAAAATAAGGTTTTTAATTCCTTTTCTTTTCATCTCTATATTGTTTTAAGGTCTCACCCCATCCCCTCTTCCTTTGAGAAAGGATGGGGTGAGACCCCTCTTATTTCATTTCTGAGTTAAACGTTTGACAAAGCGGATCAGTTCACCAATCCATAAGACGAGAGAGGAAGAACCGATGATGATAAGCCATGTTTGCCAGTCAAGCGGCTCTGTACGGAATACAGCCCCACCGAACTGTACAATGAGGAACTGTCCGCCCAGAATAGCCAGTACTATCAGCTCCATACCGTATGATTTCGCAAGACCTTTGAATGCTGAGTCGGTAGTGCCAAACACACGGGCGTTGAACAGGTTCCAGAACTGGAGCATCACAAAGAAGGTGAAGAAAACGGTCAACCGCTGTACCGTCATTCCTCCATCGGCATTTGTGAAGTAATATATCATTGCCATCAGCACCACCAGAAAGACTGTACCGACACCGAATATATTTTGCCGCATCGCTTTGCTGATAATAAAATCAGTACTACGGCGTGGTTTATCATTCATAACGCTTTCGCTTGGCGGAATAGAGGCCAGAGCTAATGCGGCAAACGTATCCATAATGAGGTTTACCCATAACATTTGAGTAACAGTCAGCGGCAACTCCGTTCCTACAATAGAACCGAGCAATACGATGAGAAGTGCCACAAAGTTAATGGTCAACTGGAATACAATGAAACGCTGGATGTTCTTGTACAGCGAACGCCCCCACATCACGGCGGTTCCGATACTGTTGAAAGAATCATCGAGTAAGGTGATATCACTGGCCTCTTTGGCTACGGAAGTTCCGGTACCCATTGAAAGTCCCACCTGTGCATGATTAAGTGCCGGGGCATCATTGGTTCCGTCACCGGTCACAGCTACTACGGCTCCTTTCTGCTGGAGCAACTGCACCAGGCGCTGCTTGTCGGTAGGACGGGCGCGGGACATGATTTTCAGATCCATCACTCTATTCAGGGCTTCTTCATCGCTCAGTTCGGCGAAAGCAACTCCCGTTATACGGTTACGCTCCGTATCTTCCGGTTTCCACAATCCGATCTGGCGTGCAATCTCAGTTGCTGTGCCCGGAGTATCTCCGGTAACAATCTTAATACCGATACCTGCCGACTGGCACTTAGCCACCGCTGCGGGTACATCGGGACGTATAGGATCGGAAATAGCAACCACACCAAGGAAGTTCAAGTTGTTTTCCGACACAAGGGCCACACAATCGTCCGGTTCGTTGTCCTCTACTATGCGGAATGCAAAACCAAGTGTACGCATAGCCATATTCTGATAACTCAGCAACTGCGCTTCGACAGTGGAACGGTATTCCACACTATCCACACGACGACCGTCAAGAATCACCTCTTTGCATTTGCCAAGCACAATCTCAGGCGCACCTTTTATATATAGCACTTTCTTGCCTATCAGCGGAGACTTCACCAAAGTAGCCATAAACTTACGCTCGGTAGAGAACGTCAATTGGTCGAGTACCTGCGCCCTTTCTCTGAGTTCAAGATAGTTACGGTTCTGACCGTTCAGCCACAACAACAAAGCAACCTCAGTGGGATTGCCCACCCCTTTTGGCTTTTCTCCCTCTCCCGTCTCTTCAAGAAAAGCAGTCGAGTTAGCACTGATTCCCTCTGCTATCAATTTGCTGATATCGTCATCTGCCAGCTTCCCGCCATCCTTCAAACCATAGAAGTTAGGCTCGTGCACCTGCATCAGGTTCTGCGTCAACGTACCGGTCTTATCTGTACAAATCACGGTAATGGCTCCCATCGTTTCGCAAGCGTGCATCTTACGAACCAGATTATTGGTGGCAAGCATACGGCGCATATTCAGGGCCAGACTGAGCGTTACGCTCATAGGTAACCCTTCGGGGACGGCGACCACAATCAAGGTGACTGCCATCATGAAGTATTTCAGGGTACGCTCCAACACCGGCAACCAGTCATGCCAGCCATTCAAAGCTCCAAAATCAAAATAGAGTACTACATCTTTTATAAAGAAAATAAGGAAAGCAAGCCCCGCTACGGTAAAACCGATTTTACCTATCAGGTTAGCCAGCTTAGTCAACTGGATATTAAGGGGCGTAGGTTCCGTGCTCTGCTCCGTACTCTGACGTGCCACTTTCCCAATCTCCGTGGCATCTCCCACACGAAGTACTTTCATCGATCCGTGACCGTCGACCACAGTCGTGCCACGCATCACCAGATTGGAGGCATACGTAGCTTCTTCATCAAAATCCGCCTCTACCGTTGTTTTATTAATTACCGGCTCTCCGGTCAGGTTCGATTCATTCACCTGTAAGGAGATGGCTTCTATCAGTTCTCCATCGGCAGGGATCTCCTCACCAGTTTCCAGTACCATAATATCACCGACTACCACATCCTTACGGGGAATCTCCTGAATGCGCCCATTACGAATCACCTTTACCAAAGTCTCTTCATTGACAGCATTCAGCAAATCAAACTTTTTGTTCGCATCATATTCAAAATAGAAACCAATGCCGGTTGCCAGCAGGATAGCAGCTATGATACCGATGGTTTCAGCATATTCATTCTCAATAATCGAGATGATAAGGGAGAACACAGCCGCAACGAGTAATACCCGTACAACAGGATCTTCAAATTTTTCCAGATAGAGTTTGAGGAGAGAAGGACGCTTGGGTGGCGTCAGCAGGTTAACACCATGTTTCTCCCGGCTTTGGAGGACTTCTTGATCAGTAAGGCCCAAATGAAAATAATCGTCGTTCTTTGCAGTCATGCAGATACATACATTAAATTAGAGGTTGCAAAAATACAACATAAATCCGGTATAGAATGTTTCTTAAATCTTTTTTAAGGATTCCAGTTTTCCCAACAAGATTCTCGATGAAATAGGCTTCGTCAGGAAATCGGTAAAGCCACTCTGCATAATCTTTTGGCGGTCTTCTTCGTAAGCAAAGGCTGTGAGAGCAATGATAGGCACAGTAGCCGACATTTGCCGGATAGCCTCCGTAGCTTCATAACCGTTCACCTCGGGCATACGAATATCCATCAAGATGATATCGGGCTGGTTTTTCAGGAAAAGGGAAATGGCTTCTTCACCATTATGTGCCCAATAGAGTTCGTAACGGGAAGCAAGGATGGCTTCACAAAGGCGATAATTATCTTCCATATCTTCTGCCACCAATACTGTCAGTTTCTTATCACCGTTTACCCCCGCGGCAGGAACCGACACAACAGAAGACGGTCTCTCCTGTTCTTTTTCAATAATTACCTTAGGTTTGATATCCGAATGTTCGGGCAAGGTAAACCAGAAAGTACTCCCCTGGCCTACCACCGATTCAGCTCCGATTTCCCCACCCAGTTTATTCACAATCGTCTTACAGATGGAAAGTCCCAGCCCGGTGCCGTTTTTATCACTCTGCAGACGTACGAAACGGTCGAATACACCTCCCAGCTTATCTGCTGAAATGCCCGAACCAGTATCGGTGACATAAAACCGAAGTCCATTCTCGCAAGGCTTATATCCGATACGAATGCTGCCTTCTGTGGTAAACTTGATTGCATTAGAAACAAAATTGGATACAACCTGGGCGATACGGTTCCGGTCGGAATGAACCATGCATGAGGGTAATCCGGCCTCGGTAATTATCTGTACAGGCGAATCATAACCGATCTTCATGTGGAACAACTGTTCCAGATCGGCCAGCAGCAGGTTGATGTCTACGTCGGAATACACAAACTCTAATGTACCAGCCTCAATCTTCGATAAATCGAGAATGTCATTCACCAATTGCAATAGGAGTTCACTATTCGTATGGAGTATTTCCAGATATTTCTGCTTTTCCTTTTCCTCGGTGGCAGCAGCCAGCAGTTCGGAGAAACCAACGATGGCATTCAATGGAGTACGGATCTCATGGCTCATGTTGGCAAGGAAGGCTGACTTGGAACGATCGGCGTTTTCGGCTTTCTCCTTAGCCTCGGCCAGCGCCTCTTCCGTATGTTTGATGGAAGTGATGTCATGCACCGTCAGTACCATACGGTCTTCACCATCCAGAGTCATAAAAACTCCCGAAATCATTACGTTGCACTTTATAAATTCATCTTCGCCTATGGCAATATTCAGTGAAGACTGCAGATCGGTAAACTCGCTCTTCTGACGAAAAGCAGCCCCGATAGCCCCTCTTACAGGACATTCCTGACAAAAAGCATGGGTTCCGCATCCTCCCTTGGCAGACAATGCATTCTGACATTGCAATAAATCACCGACGCGCTTTTCTTTACCATCAGGATTGAGGTGAGTCAAATCATAATAATTTGTTTTCAGGACTTTAAAATCAGAATCGATAACAAGGACATAAGCATGAATATGCGTTAGGATAGCATCAAACAAGCGATTTACATTCTCCAGTTTCCGGTCTGATGCAGATTGCATAAACTTACGTTTTCTTCTTTCCCACAGAAATGCTCCCAGAAAAGAGACACATACCCCTATTAATACAATCTGCCACATCATAATTTATAACTGCTTGATTAATGCTTTGTTGTTATGGCAAAGGTAGTGTTTTATTAACCAAAAAGAAAAAATAAGTGAACAATATATCCGATCCTTTTGTTATATTTGCATAAACTTTAAAAAAAGAGACGACATGAAGTACATTTGCACCGTTTGTGATTATATTTACGATCCGGAGACAGGTGATCCGGAAAGCGGAATCGAACCAGGAACACAGTTTGAAGATATCCCTGATGATTGGGTATGCCCCCTTTGTGGAGTTGGGAAAGAAGATTTCGAACCGTATAATGGATAACTTATAAACAACGGACGTTTTTGAACGATGAACGATAAACGATGAACCGTAAGTGTACCAATCACACTTTATTCATCATTTATCGTTCATCGTTCACGGTTCATCGACCTGTTAAGATGCTTTCTTTTCCTTTACGTCACTGCTTGCTTCCACTACATTTACCACATAGTCACCAAGCTTCTCGCATTCGGCAATAATATCCATATAATAAACACCCATCTGATAATCATATTCTTTATTGTTCACATCCAGAATGTTCTGATTCTTCAGTTGATTACGATAGTTATTTATTTCATTTTCAATATTGAACGACTTATTGACATCGATACTCTGATGCTCGGGTTTCTCAACCACGACAATCATTTGTGACAGGGCATCGTTCGTCAGCTTCATCATGAAGTGAATGTGTTCATACTGCTTCTCTGTAAAATCCTGATTTGTCTGTCGCTTCCGGGTGATGGTACGTGCCAGGTTATAACAACTGTCGCCGATGCTTTCAATCTCGGTTACCTCACGGAGCATGGCACGTATCTGGAGCTTACTTTCCGAACTTAATCGTCCCTCGGACACTTGATTCAGGTAATTGGCTATCTCCAGCTCCATGTTATCGCTGATATTCTCATACTTTTCAATCCGGCTGAATAATTTATTGAAGTCGTCATCTTTCTCCGTATGCAGCAGATCCTGCACCATGCCGAACATACGGTGAATACGTTCGGAGAACAAATGGATTTCCTTGCGGGCCTGAAGTATCGAAAGTTCGGCCGTGGAAAGCATGCCACCGGTAATGAAACGCAAACGCGGCTCTTCGTCTTCTTCTTTCGGACGAATAATGGCACACACGGTACGTTCAATCAGTTTCACTCCCCAAATCAGCAGGCAGACGTTACATATATTAAAGATAGAGTGGAAAGCAGACAACTTATAAGAGATGGCTACCTCGGCACTTCCCGGATGGAAGAAGGTATCCACCACCCAATTGACAAATACCATAAAGGGATGAAAAATAATCAATACCCAAATCACACCGAAAACGTTGAAAACGAAATGGGCCAAAGCAGCTCGCTTCGCTTGCGAATTGGCTGTCAAGGCAGCCAGGTTTGCTGTAATCGTGGTTCCGATATTCTCACCCAGCACCAATGCAGCACCAAGCTCCAGGCTGATCCATCCGTTGGCGCACATAATTAAAGTGATAGCCATCGTTGCGGCAGACGCCTGCACGATCATTGTGAGAATAGTACCGATAAATAGAAAGAGCAGAACGGAGAAGAATCCCATATCGGTATAGTTTTGCACGAAAGCAAGCATTTCCGGATTGGCATTCAGGTCGGGCGCGTTTGCTTTAAGATACGAAAGCCCCATAAAGAGGAAAGAAAAACCAAAAATGAATTCACCGACAGACTTACGGTTACTTTTACCGGAAAAAATAAGGGGAAGGGCAATGGCTAAAAGAGGGAGGGCAAAAGCAGCCATATCAACTTTAAACCCAAAAATGGAAATGATCCAGGCGGTGATTGTCGTACCGATATTGGCACCCATTATCACACTAATGGACTCGGCCAAAGTCAGCAAACCGGCATTTACAAAACTGACCACCATCACCGTCGTTGCCGAAGAAGACTGGATAAGGGCGGTGATCAATACTCCTGTTAAAACTCCCGTTACCCGGTTCGTGGTCATTGCTGTCAGGATTCCTCGCAATCTGTCACCTGCGACTTTCTGTAAGCCCTCGCTCATGATTTTCATTCCATAAAGAAAAAGTCCTAATGAGCCAATGAGCTTTAAAAAATCATAAAAAGAATATTCCATCTATAATTATTTTAGTGGTTGTTTGTCTTCTTAGCAATTATGTGATATATTTATCCGTACTATTCACCCCTAAACGACGTGAAATGAAACAGATGTTACAAATATATTGCAAAAATAATAATATTTCTAAAGAATTCCCTATTGGAAGCTCACTTTTGGATATTTATTACGGTTTCAATCTTAATTTTCCTTATCAGGTAGTCAGTGCTAAAGTAAATAATCGTTCTGAAGGACTCAACTTTCGTGTATATAATAATAAGGATGTAGAGTTTCTGGATGTAAGAGATTCTTCGGGGATGCGCACATATGTACGTTCTCTTTGTTTTGTACTCTACAAGGCAGTCAGCGAACTCTTTCCGAATGGCAAACTTTTTGTAGAGCACCCCGTATCCAAGGGATACTTCTGCAATTTGCGCATCGGCCGGGCCATCACTCTGGAGGATGTGTCGCAAATAAAGAAACGCATGCAGGAAATCATTACGGAGAATATCACTTACCACCGTATCGAATGCCACACCACCGAAGCCGTACGCGTGTTCAGCGAGCGGGGCATGAATGATAAAGTGAAATTGCTTGAGTCCTCCGGTTCCATCTATACCTATTATTATACTTTGGGTGGCACTGCGGACTATTATTATGGTAATTTGCTCCCAAGTACGGGATTTATTCATCTGTTCGACCTCGTTAAGTATTATGACGGACTGTTGCTGCGTATTCCCAACAAAGAAAACCCGACTGTACTGGAAGAGGTAGTGAAACAAGAGAAGATGCTCGATGTCTTCAAAGAGCATTTGCGCTGGAACTACATTATGGGGCTGAACAATGTGGGAGATTTCAACATAGCCTGCGAAGAAGGACATGCCACCGACCTGATAAATGTGGCAGAAGCATTGCAGGAAAAGAAAATAGCACAAATAGCCGACAGCATCTTCCACCGGGGAGAAAACGGGAACCGTGTAAAACTGGTATTGATCTCCGGACCGTCATCATCCGGCAAAACCACCTTCAGCAAGCGGCTCTCCATCCAGCTGATGACAAACGGGCTAAAGCCCTATCCCATCTCACTGGACAACTACTTTGTAGACCGGGAAGAAACCCCATTGGATGAAAACGGCAATTATGATTATGAATCGCTCTATGCCCTCGACCTGGAATTATTCAACGCGCAACTGCAAGCTCTGCTGCGTGGTGAGGAAGTAGAACTGCCCCGCTACAACTTCATGCTGGGAAAGAAAGAATATAAAGGTGACAAACTGCGGATTGACGAACATACGGTATTGATTCTTGAAGGGATTCATGCCCTGAACCCGGAGCTCACCCCGCAAATCCCGGCAGAGAGTAAATATAAAATCTATGTATCTGCTCTGACAACCATCTCCCTGGACGACCATAACTGGATTCCGACCACGGACAACCGGCTTTTACGCCGCATTATCCGTGACTTCAACTATCGTGGCTATTCTGCGCAGGAAACCATTTCGCGCTGGCCCAGCGTGCGTGCCGGAGAAGACAAGTGGATTTTCCCCTACCAGGAGAATGCCGACGTGATGTTCAACTCTGCCCTGTTATTTGAATTTGCCGTGCTCCGCTGCCATGCCGAACCTATCTTAACCAGCGTGCCACGTAACTGCCCGGAATATGCCGAAGCATACCGGTTGCTGAAGTTTATCAAATATTTCACTCCGGTACAGGATAAGGAGATTCCTCCGACCTCACTTCTTAGAGAGTTCCTGGGAGGAAGCAGCTTCAAATATTAAAAAGACACATCCCAATCTTTTCAGACATAGACTTTACAAATAAAACTCCGGAAGAGAGCAATATTTGTAAAATCTATGCTTGAATTATCAAATACTATCCACCACCCCATCAGCCGGCAATGCCTGTCATAACTCTCAGAGGAAGAATTGAGGAAGAAATGAAAAATAAAAGGGGTAAGTGAGAGGTTCTTACAAAGATTTTTTAACTTTGTCACTGTTTAAAACCATATCGTATGAAAATATCGACTTTAATCCTGACCATCCTCGTTTGTTTTAGCACAATCGTCGATGCACAAGGCACACAAAACAGAGCAAATGAACTGATGAAACAAGCGCAAAGCAGTCTGGAACAAAAAGAATATACCAAAGCGCGTTATCTTTTCATCCAAGCCTATGGCGCCTTCGCGGCACAAGAAAACTATCCGAAAGCCGTGGAATGTGGAATTCAGGGAGCTGCTCTTTACCATCGTGAGAATTATTATAAAGAAGCATTCGACCTCTGCAGGGGAATGGAACAGTTAGTCTGGGCGGGCGAACAAAAGGAGCAGAAACAATTCTATCCGTTGCGCTTTCAAATCACCAAAGAGAGATTACAAATGTATATCGGGCTGAAGAATGCCGCACAAGCCAAAGCACAGTTGGACAAACTGGCGGAAACCGCCGGCCAGGCAAAGAACGATTCGCTAAGTGAGAACCTCTTGTACACGCAGGCAAACTATTACTACACTTTCGGCCAAAACGCACAAGGGGACGCCTGCTTCCGGAAATTGATCAATCAATATAAAGCCCAGAAGAACTACGAAAAGGTAAACGAATGCTATAAGAACCTGATTGCCATCGGCCGTAAGTCAAACAATGCCTCCTTAGTGGCCCGCACGTATGAGAACTTCATTGTCTGGACCGACTCGGTGAAAGCGCTGACAGCACAAGATGAACTGAACGTGTTGAAACGCAAATATGACGAAAGCCAGCAGATTATTCAGGAAAAAGACGATACGCTGTCCGGAAAACAGTATATGATTGTCGGGCTATGTACGCTTGTCGTCATCCTGATAGCCGGACTGATCTTCGTTGCCATCGTGCTGCTCCGCTTCATTGCCGGAAACCGCAAACTGAAGAAGAGCGTACAGATAGCCAATGAACACAACGAACTGAAAACAAAGTTCATCCAGAACATCTCCGCACAAATGGAACCAACGCTGGATACACTGGCCGCTTCTGCTGCCGAACTATCGGGCAAGGCGCCTCAACAGGCACAACAGATGCAGGGACAGGTAGCCGCCCTGAAGAAGTTCAGTAACGACATACAGGAGCTTTCTACATTGGAGAACTCCCTGACCGAGCCTTACGAGATGAAGGAGATCAACGTAAATACTTTCTGCGAAGCTACCATGGATAAGGTGAAAGAGCTGGTGCAACCTGAAGTGTCGACCGTAGTGAATGCCGCCAAACTCCAGATCAAGACCAACCCGGAACAATTGGAACGGATACTGATTCACCTACTGAAGAACGCAGCGGAATATACCGAAAGTGGAAAGATCTTCCTCGACTTCAAGAAGAGAGGCGCGCATACACATCAGTTCATCATCTCGGATACCGGCACGGGTATTCCTGCCGAAAAACAAGAGAACCTGTTCAAACCTTTCACGGAGATTAAAGACCTGACGGAAGGAGACGGACTGGGACTGCCTATCTGTGCCCTGATAGCTACCAAGATGAACGGAAGCCTGACATTGGACACAAGCTACACTAAAGGAAGCCGGTTCGTACTCGAGCTGCACACATAATAAAAAACAACAGAGGGCTTTTGATGCAGCCCTCTGTTGTTTTTACGCCTATCGAATCGGAGCCTGTCATTAAACTGTAAGTTCCAGCAACACTTCTCCTTGGGTGTTGAGTACCTTCACTTTAAGCACATCTTTCTTTTTCTCGATCACCATCACCGTTGCGCTTTTCATGCTATAACCACCGCCGATAATGACCGGGAAGTTATTGCCAAGACTGCCTTTGGGGTGATAAGCGTACTCATGTGTATGCGCATTCAGACAGACATTGAAGGGAGCTTTCTCCAGGAGTTTCCCCCAAAGTCCCGAACACAGGTTCTCGTAATCATTCCCATAAAGCGGGATGTGATGAATCAGAATCCGCTTGCCGGCCTTCCTGAACTCTTTGGAAGCGAGTTCTTTCTTGAGGAATCCCACCTGGTCATTACGCAACTTCGTAAAGTCGTTCAATCCGTAATAGACCCAATGGTCGTCGAGTTTATCTTCACCGCAGTCGAGCATTACGATGCGCGTGTCTCCCCAGTTGAAGGCTCCGTAAGTCTTATCGCCCACATAGTCGAACAGGCTGTGCAGCCCGACCGAATACGCATTCCGGATTTCATGGTTGCCCCGCATGAAGAAAACAGGAACGCGGTCGCCCTCCACTCCTTCGGTCAGTTCGCTGATGAAGGCCGTTGCCTGATCGTGGTTGGCGGGATCGTCCACGCAATCACCGTTGAAGACTACGAAATCATAGTCCACCCCCTTGATCTGGCTGCACAACGCCTGAAAGGTTTTTGACTGCTTGTGCAGGTCATTGAAAACGACGGCCGTGAAGCTGTCTCCACCATCGGCCGGCAAGGTAAATTCTTTAAGCTCTGTACGGGCAGTATTACCAAATACTTTTTTGTAAGCCTGGTAAAGCAGAATCTCCTGCGAACAAGCCCGATAGTAATACTTCTGTCCGGGTTGCAAACTGTCGAGGCGAATCTTATGGAGAGTATTGCCGCAAACGACTTGCCCGTCGAGAAGAGTACGTGCCCGCTTCAGGTTTGAGGGGTCTGTGCCATATTCCACCCAGCAATAAGCCGGCACGTTGGTTTGCCACATTACGGTGATTCCGCCCCCGACGGGGTTTTGCAGATAGGGTTTGGTGCGGCAGATGCGGTCTTCGGGCACTGCCATCCGCACTTCCACTAACAACGGGCGGTGATCGGACGCCAACGGTTCGTCGATAACCCGGGCGGAATTAACAACGAAAGTAGGTTTTTCCTGTTTAAGCGCAATCAAGTAATCCAACGTCTCCTTCGGTTCGGAAGCGGGATAAGTAGGTTGCTTGGGGTTGGAAAGTACCTGGAAGGTATTCTTCAGTTCTTTGATGAAACCGGAACCGGCATCGGAATTGAAGTCGCCGGCAAGGAAGAAGGGCTTTTCGGCAGAAACGGCAACCGATTTCAGGATCTCGAGCGACTTCATCCGGTCTTCTTCCGTCAGAGAGAGATGTGTGCAGCCAAAGATGTATTCGGGAAACTCGGCAACAATCAGCGTCCGCGCCTCTTCACGTCCCGGCAAAGCAAAGGTTTGCAGGCGCAACGGGGCTTCTTTCGCGAGCAGGCCGATTCCGTATTTTCCCCCGTCATAATCGATGGCAGGAGCGAAGTAGGGATGCAGCTGAGTGCGTTCCGCCAGTTCCCGGAGGACATCCGTCCCATTGCTCCGGGCGGTCATGCTGTCCAGTTCCTGAACAGCAACGACATCCGGACAGGCATTGTTGATCACATTGGCCACGCGCTGGTAGTTGCAGCTATTGTCCATGCCTCTGGCATTGCGGACGTTGTAGGTCATCAGCCGCAGGACATCCCCGGCCTGGGCCGACAGCACAAAGAGTGCAGAGAATAAGAGTAATACAAGTTTTTTCATGGGTCTGTTTGTTTATCGGGTTTTATTTATTTGCTTTTATACACGAGTGTCCGTCCGTCCACCGCCCCATACTCTATCATCAGCTGACGGAAAGCGGCATAATCGGCCGGACGGATCATTTGTTTTTTCAGTTTCAGGCTCCGGACCACCCGCGTCTGTCCGCCTTCGGGGAGGATGGAAATGATTAGCGTGCCTACGGCGTTGTCTATCTTCTTCTCCATCGCCGGAGTAGCCAGCCGCATGCCCTCGGGAGTCTCTGCCAGATAGGTGAAAGTCTCGTCCGCCGCTCCGGGCAACAAAAGGTTGGAGGTGCGCCTGCTGTTATAGCGGACATACTGAGAATTGGCGAGGCTTCCCCGCTCTGCCGGGAGTGTGAAGACCAGATATCCGTCTTTGGCTTTCGCCTTATCGGGCTGCAAGGTATATTCCTTATTGAGAATGGCGGACGGAAGATTCAGTTCAAACGGCTGTGTCAGCATGGCCACGTAGGCATAATCTTTCTGCCAAGAGACGGCAGAGGGGGTTTTGCCTTTCAGGGATAGGGCTTGCTGCCTGCCTCCGGCTTCGGTCCACACAAACAGTTCGCGGATACTGCCCATCCCCAAAGATGCGGTGTTCGCGGACGGAACGCAGACCGCCCCGATCTCGGCTTTCAGGCTGGCAGCCCTCAGGAGCGCAGCCAGCAGATTCGCTTTCTCGGCCTCGGTGGCGTAGGCCGAACGGAGCACCTCGGCAGTGGGACGGATGCGATAAGCGGTTTCGCTCAACGGGAGAGGTGAGTAATAAAGATTGTCGATCACGTAGCTGTGTAAGGCTTTCACTTTCTCTTCATCGCTCTTCGCGCCGGCAGTCAGTTTTCCGGCAAGGGTGCGAAGCCGGGCATCCGCCTCCCGCTCCCACTGTGCGGAGAGGAACGCCATCGGTTTCTGTTCCGTCGTAGCGGTCAGCAAAGGCAGCTCACCGCCGATCACCGACACTTGCGGTTCGCGGCTGAGGGCAGGGAGGTTTTTCAGTACCCAGCTGACCTGCTTCATGCCTTCTTTCTCGGTGACGAGAGGTTTCGACTTCAGGTTGTCGAGTGCATATTCCAGCCGTTGTCCTTGGGGAACGGTAATGCTGATTTCGTACTCTTTCACCGGAGAAGACTGTTCCAACTGACGGCAGACGTTGATTTCCGGCAGATATCCGGGCTTGCTCGTGATGGAGTAATCCAGATAAACGGTAGCACCTAATTCCAGCCCGGTGTGCACCACTACCATCTCCCGCAGAGCGTTGAATGCCGGGGCATTGGCTGCCGCCGCAGGAAGAACTTCGACAAAAGCATTATCGGGTGTCTTCACGATGTTCCCGTCTTTCTGCCGGGTATACGATTCGTGGATCTCCAAGGTCTGATAACGGGGATCGTACGTAATGAACGACTCACCATAGGTGCGGTTCATGGCTGTATGGGTATACAGTGTCAGGGCTTTCATGTGATGATAGACCTGCGAACCGTCGGCCCGCAGCGTCCAGCTTTCTTTTATTTTCTTGAATTCCGCTTCCTGACCGGCGACCGGAAGAACCAGCGCAAACAGGCAAAGGAGCAGAAGGGTATGTATTTTTGTCATGTGACGGCAATCTTTTTTAAGGTTTAACAATCAAATAATCCGCAAAGCTCTTGTAGGCATTCACCGCCGAACGGAATCCTTCCCAGTCGGCAGCCCGGTATATGCGCTTCTTCAGGGCAAGTTTCTGCTTCAGCACCAGCTTGTTGCCATCCTGCCGCAACGACCCCTCAAAGTCGGCTGCCGGACTGGTCCTCTGTTCGCTCCGCGACTGTCCCGCCAAGCGGTATCCCCGGGGTAAAGTAATCACCTCGTCCAGCTCCACCAGACGTGAACAAGCGTCACGGAAGCCATACCGGCGGGTTTCCAAATCGGTGTCGATGCGCAGGAACGAGAGAACACTGGTATAGAGATTGTTCATCACCATCGGTTTCAGCAACAGTTCGCCGTCGCCCGCAAGCGCATAATCGGGGATCTCGTAACGGAACGTGATGCGGATAGGTCCCGCCTGATAATCTTTCGGCGCACTTCCGTAATCTACTTTCAACATGCGGGCCCGGGGGGAAACACTGAGCAACTGGCTTTCCATCGTGCTTTGCCATTCGGTCTGCCATCCTTGGGTGAAGATGCGGCGGATGCTGCTGTCCGACTGTCCCTCGGCAGTGATCGAGAACGTGCCCCGCAGCGTTCCCTTCGCGTCCAGTTTATTTTCGGCGACGATGCGCACATAATGGTTTTCGGGAGCCGACACGGGAGTCAGGCACAAATCGGAACCTCCCGGAATGCCCGGCAGATAGTTCTGTTGCTGTTCGGCGCTGCTCCACAGCTCGCGGCAGAACGGCACCCAGGTAGGATCGAGAGGGATATACATCCCATTCGCCAACTTCACCACTGCCACGCAATGGTTGAAATGATCGGCCGGAATGCTCTCGATGCGGCTTCCCGCCATCGTCATCGCCGGATAAGCCTCGAAACCTGCCATACGCAGGAAGGAGATCAGCGTGCCGGCAATATCCTTGCATACGCCGCAACGGTCGGTGTAGTTCATCTTCGTATTGTGAAGCGTAAAGCCCTCCCCCTCGCCCATGCTGATACCGGCGTAGCGGATATTGTCGGCCACCCAATGGGTCAGCACGGCGATCTTTTCCATCTCCGTCTTTTTACCTTTTATGAGTTCGTTCACCTTCTGCTGCGCTTCGGGCAGGGCGTCGAAACTGCCGTATGCCTCGTTCAGGTCATGAAACCAGAGCGATTTATCTTCCCATCTCGGCGTGGAAGACATCATCAGCTTCGGAGCTTCATCAAAAAGATCGACCATGTTCGGTTCACGCCCGAAAGGGAGCACCTCGTTCTTGGCAAAGGTATACACCTTGCGTCCGTCTTCATAACGCATCGACGAGGCGCAGGCCCCGTTATAGAACTGAAACTGGAGTTCCTTCTCCATCGGCATACTGACGGTGTACACTTTGCGCCGCGTAGGCTGGTTCACCCAGAAGGGGACGATGTCATAGAACTGTCCCCGCATGGGCGGGATGAATCGCGTGTCATCGTCCTCTCCCCCGGCCAGCAGGGCATAAGTGAATCCTTTTTTACTGATTTCGTAAGAGACGGTATCGCCCGGTTCCAGGCTTCCGAGTTCGATCATAATCTGGCGGGCTCCCCAGTAGATAGCCCGTGCAGGAGCGGCATAATCGCAGGTTTTCGTTACGTCCACCTGCACTGTTTCGCCATTGGCACGTTGCAAGGTGACCTGCTTGAAACGGGCAAACGCCGTCAGCGGATCGTAATCATACTTGATCACATGATTGTTTACTGCCCCTTTGGGGGTCTGCACTCTAAAGGACCGGTACACAGCGAAACTACCTGAGCCATTGGGCTGTACAGTCACCGCGGTACTGTCCAGCAGGGTCACGCAGTCTGCCTGGCTCCATGCATCCTGCCCGGCAGCCGGGAGGCACATCAGCAGCGAGAAGGTACAACATGAAGCTGCCCAGAGGACATTGCTTATTTTACGCATAGTTTATGAATTGAATAATTTGTGAATGGTTTTCATTATTTTCTGTCTGCAACAGACAAAAGTAGTACATCGATGGATAAAAACAAAAGGTATCAGGAGAAGTATTTGAAAATAAAGTATCGGACGGTAGAAAGAGCGCTTTACATCTGTTAGTTTTTAATACTAAAACCGAGAAAAGGATGTTATAAATTTATATTACTAAAAACAAAAAAGAGGTGTTTTGACCCCGAAAAATTGAGATCACGATCTCAATTTTTCGTCGTCGAGACGACATCTCTTTGAGATCGTGACGACGATATATCGAGATTTCTCAGCCTCATACGAGAAAAACCTTATTTGTAATAAAAAAGCCGCTGTTCCCAGCGGCTTATCCAAAGTTACATGTGAAATATTTTATACTGATTACGCAGTGGGATCGTCCACGATTTCACCGTTTGGATCCTTTTCTTTAATTACATCATTTGTATTGGTCATCAAAACACTCCGGGTCAGCGTGCATCGGCTTAATGCCAAGTCAGCTTCTTCCTTAGAAGAAAAGCGCAGATTGATAGACTTTATCTGCGAAGCTTTTGCCTCATCAAGTGTTTTTACTCCCGTGCTGTTTGCTGTCAGATTGAAAATTCCCAAATGTGGAATATCCACGCTCTGCCCGTCTTGCAGAAAATTGGTAATCGCCGCCCCCAACTTAGAAACGACCGCCAGGCATAAGGCGTCTTGAACCCCGGAAATCTGGCTCAGATAATTGACGAATGTTTCCTGATCCACCATACCCCTGTTCTTCAAGACACAATAATATAGTTTTTCAGAATCTTTATTTCCTACATCACTATTTCGTAACGCCAAGTTATAGTATAGTCCACCCATGATTTTAAGATTTTAGAAAGGTTGTTAATGGAAAATTATTTAATGTCCTCCAAAGGTATTTAGTTAAATTTAAAAAAGCAATTCTTTTCTTTGTTTTTTTTAAGAACCGGCTAAAAAAGAGGATTGCCCGGATTCACATCCAGGCAATCGACAAATAACAAAATCATTAATTTGAAGAAGGTTCAAATTAAATCTTAAAACTTAAAATCCGTCACTTGGATTCACATCTTAGTAGCGGTAATATTATGAAAAAAAAAAAAATTAAACTATATCTGCTATTAATATGTAAAACTGTTATCTGTTTCTTTTTCTCAAACGACGAACCGCTGTTTCAACAATCGTTTTTATTTGTAGTAAACAGATTCCTTAAATCTTTAACAAAGGTATTTTATTCAAACCGGAAAAGCAACTCTTTTCCTTCTTTTTTTAAGAACCGGCCAAAAAAAGATTGCCCGGATTCGCATCCGGGCAATCTGCAATATTAATTTAAATCTATTGTCATGCTCAGATCGCTATCTGAACCAGTCTATAAAAAGTAAATTACTTGGATTCACATCTTAGCAATATTACTGGCTATGAAAAATGTGTTATTAAAGCACGTACAAAGGTATCCTGTTCGAGCCGGAAAAGCAACTCTTTTCTTTCTTTTTTTTTAAAACCGGCAAAAAAAAGATTGCCCGGATTCACATCCGGACAATCCCAACATTAACACAAATTAAAATCACAATCGGATTTTCATCCGAGTAAATAAAATAAAACGTGCATCACCTGGATTCACATCTTAGCAATGCTACAATGAAAAAAAAAAATTATCTTAGCGCTTCCACCTCGTCCGGTGTCAGCGGAATCTTCTTTCCTAAACGGCGGGCCCCCGTTTCCGTAATCAGATAATCCTCTTCGTTACGAATGCCCCCGAAGTCCTTGTACGTCTCCACTTTATCGTAATTGATAAAGTCGGTAAACTTCTTCTGTCCCTTCCACAGGTCTATCAGCTCGGGGATGAAATAAATGCCCGGCTCAACGGTATGTACAAAGCCCGGTTCCAACGGTATGGCGAGACGCTGCGACTTACGGCCGAACTGCGTGCTCTTGGGCTGTCCGTTGTAGCCCACCCAGAGTTCGCCCAGGTTCTCCATATCGTGCACGTCGAGCCCCATCATGTGCCCTAATCCGTGAGGATAGAACAGGGCATGCGCACCTTCACGTACGGCGTCTTCGGCATTTCCCTTCATCAGTCCGAGTCCTTTCAGGCCTTCGACCATCACGCGTGCCGACAAATCGTACACATCCATATAAGGAATGCCCGGACGGAGTGCTTTCACCGACTCCAGATGCATGGCGTTCTGTATCTCGTAAACCTCGCGCTGCCGCTGCGTGAACTTCTTATCGGCAGGGATGGTGGACGACATGTCGCCGGCATATCCCATCTCCGTCTCGGCACCGGCATCGATCAGAAACAGATCGCCCGGCTTCACCGTGTTGCCATGATAGTGGTTGTGAAGTGTCTGTCCGTTCACCGTAGCGATGGTGGCGAACGAAAGATCGCCTCCGGCGGCGTGTGCCACCGCTTCCATGGCTGCCGACACCTCCCATTCGCGCATGCCGGGACGCAATATCTTCATGGCCGTGATGTGCATATCCGCCGTAATGTCACAAGCCTTCTCGATTTCGACAACCTCCTCGGCCGACTTGTAATTGCGCTGTGCGATCACCGCACGGATAAAGGGCACCGACCCTTCCTGGCGTGCGGGAGGCACTCCCAGCCAGTCCATCAGTTTCAGCTTATGCTCGGCACGGTAAGGAGGCAGGTAATGGATGGCCTGGCCCTTTTGCACCGCCTTGTGCAGATAGCCGATGATGTCCGCCGAAGGCATGGTGATGCTGACTCCCACCCGCTGGCTCTTCTCCTTCAGCGTCGGCTGTGTACCCATCCACACGATGTGATCGATGGTAAGCTCGTCGCCAAATATAATTTCCTTATCTTCATCAATGTCGATTATAGCAGAAAGTCCGGCAAACGAAAGGCCGAAGTAATAAAGAAAGGTGGAATCCTGACGATAGCGGAACGTATTGTCCTCGTAGTTCAACCCGCACTCGTCGTTACCCAAAAACAACAATACTCCGGAGCCTAATGTTTTTTTCAGCAGGGCTCTGCGCTGCATATATGTCTCTTTGCTGAACATAATGGTATGTATTTAAGTTATGAAGGCAAAGATATAAACAAAGGATGAATTGGCAAAGAAGATGGAAAGCTTTAATTCCGCCGCCTTCTCCGCCCGTTTCCTCCTTTAACTCCTTTTATCGGATAAATCATTTCGCTATATCGAACAATTCATTACTTTTGTAGCGAGAAACAAAAAAACGTAAAGCATTCAACGTATGGCACAAGGTTCCCGTCAGATACAATCGCAGGCGCAGCAGCAGATACAAACGCTCTCACCGCAGCAAATTCTGGTAGTGAAGCTACTGGAGCTACCGGCTGTGGAACTGGAAGACCGTGTACATGCCGAACTGCTGGAGAATCCCGCCCTTGAAGAAGGCAAAGAAGAAAACGCCTCCGACGAAACCACCCCTGCCGAAACCGCCGAAGGGGAAGCAGAAGGCGATACGGACTATGATTCTCTGAGCGACTATCTGACCGAAGATGACATCCCCGACTATAAACTCCAGGAAAACAACCGCTCCAAAGGCGAGCAGGCGGAAGAGATCCCATTCTCGGACGCCACGTCATTCTACGAAATCCTGAGAGAGCAACTGGGCGAACGCGACCTGACCGAACATCAGCGCGAACTGGCAGAATACCTGATCGGTTCGCTGGACGATGACGGCCTGCTCCGCAAGTCGCTCGAAAGCATCGGCGACGAACTGGCCATCTATGCCGGCATCAACGCGACGGAAGAAGAACTGGAACAAGCCCTGAAAATCGTACAGGACTTCGACCCTCCCGGCCTCGGCGCGCGCAGCCTGCAAGAATGCCTGCTGATCCAGATCCGCCGGAAAAAACAACCGCATACCGCGGACCCCCTGTTAGCAACCGAAGAAGAGATCATCAGCGAGTGCTACGAAGAATTCACCCGGAAGCATTGGGAGAAGATCATCAGGAAGCTCGGACTGGACGAAGAGTACTTCTATAAGGCACTCGAAGAGATCACCAAGCTCAACCCGCGCCCGGGTGCGTCATTGGGTGAAGCCATCGGACGGAACCTGCAACAGATCGTCCCCGACTTCATCGTCGATACCTACGACGACGGAACCATCAACATCAGCCTCAACAACCGAAACCTGCCGGAACTGCGCATGAGCCGCGACTTCACCGAGATGGTGGAGGAACATACGAAGAACAAGGCCAACCAGTCCAAAGAATCGAAAGAGGCCATGATGTTCCTCAAACAGAAGATGGATGCCGCGCAAGGCTTCATCGACGCGGTGAAGCAACGCCAGAATACGCTGATGACCACCATGCAGGCCATCATCGACCTGCAACGCCCCTTCTTCCTCGAAGGCGACGAGTCGCTGCTCCGCCCGATGATCCTCAAAGACGTGGCCGAACGTACGGGACTCGACATATCGACCATCTCGCGCGTGAGCAACAGCAAATATGTACAGACCAACTACGGCATTTATCCCCTGAAGTTCTTCTTCAGCGACGGATATACCACCGGAGACGGCGAAGAGATGTCAGTACGTGAGATACGGAAAATCCTCAAAGAATGCATCGACGGCGAGGACAAAAAGAAACCGCTGACCGACGATGAACTGGCCGAAATACTGAAAGAAAAAGGATACCCCATCGCACGCCGGACGGTGGCCAAGTACCGCCAGCAACTCAACATCCCGGTGGCGAGACTGAGAAAATAAAAAAGCATAATCAAAAAGAACAAAACCCAATGGCTGAAGAAGAGAAGATAGAGCAACATATCATAGCTGACAGGACACTGATCCGTACGGCCAGAATCATTTCGGGAATACTGACTCCATTCTCTATCCCCTTTCTGGCCTTCCTCGTATTGTTCCTGTTCTCTTACCTGCGCATCATGCCGTTGCAGTACAAGCTCATCGTATTGGGCATTGTCTACTGCTTCACCATCCTGATGCCTACCATGACCATCTTCCTGTTCCGCAAAGTGAACGGCTTTGCCCGCCAGGACCTGAGCGACCGCAAGAAACGCTATGTGCCGATCCTGCTCACCATCATCTCCTACGTCTTCTGCCTGATGATGATGCACAAACTGAACATCCCCTGGTATATGACAGGCATCATACTGGCCTCGCTGGTCGTGCTGGTCATCTGCATCTTTGTCAACCTGAAGTGGAAGCTGAGCGAACACATGGCAGGCATGGGCGGTATCGTAGGCGGACTGGTCTCGTTCAGTGCGCTCTTCAGCTACAACCCGGTGTGGTGGCTCTGCCTCTTCATCCTCATAGCAGGGATATTAGGCTCGGCACGCATCATCCTGCAACATCACACGCTGGGCGAAGTCCTTGCCGGCTTTACCGTCGGTTTCGTCTGCTCGCTGCTGGTGCTCCACCCGCTCAGCAACGTATTGTTCCGTATATTTTTATTTTAAACATAGTATCAATCCTAAAAACTAATCATTATGAACTTCCCACAGAATGTAAAGTACACCAACGAACATGAATGGATCCGCCTTGAGGGCGACACAGCTTATGTAGGTATCACCGACTATGCACAGGAACAACTGGGCGACATCGTATTTGTCGACATTCCTACCGAAGGCGAAACCCTGGAAGCCAACGAAGTGTTCGGTACCATCGAAGTAGTAAAGACCATCTCCGACCTCTTCCTGCCCGTTGCAGGCGAAGTACTGGAACAAAACCCCGCACTGGAAGAAAACCCCGAGCTGGTGAATAAAGACCCATACGGCGAAGGCTGGCTCATCAAAATGAAACCTGCCAATGCTGCCGACCTTGACAACCTGCTGAATGCAGAAAGTTACAAGGCATTGGTGAACGAATAAAGATTTAAAGCAGAGACGAATCGGGTTCACCACAGATTACACAGATTAACACAGAACTTTTAATCTTAAATATTAACGAGATAAATCAGAATCTGTGCCAATCTGTGTAATCTGTGGTGAACTTCTAAGCCATGCAAGTCTAAAGAAAGAAAACATTTAGCGTATAATTAAAACAATATGACCCCAATTGTAAGCATCATCATGGGTAGCACTTCCGACCTTCCAGTTATGGAGAAGGCCGCTCAGTTGCTCAATGACCTTCACGTGCCGTTCGAAATGAACGCGCTTTCGGCTCACCGCACTCCCGAAGCTGTGGAAGAGTTTGCCAAGAATGCCCGCTCACGCGGCATTAAAGTAATAATCGCCGCTGCCGGCATGGCCGCCCACCTGCCGGGCGTGATTGCCGCCTCCACCTCGCTGCCGGTAATCGGTGTACCTATCAAGTCGTCTCTCGACGGAATGGATGCGCTTCTGGCCATCGTACAGATGCCTCCGGGAATCCCTGTGGCAACCGTAGGCATCAACGGAGCATTGAACGCTGCCATCCTTGCCGTACAAATGCTTTCATTGGAAAACAAAGAACTCGAAACGAAATTCATTGCCTATAAGGAGGGGCTGAAAAAGAAGATCGTAAAAGCTAATGAAGAACTGAAAGAGATCAAATACGAGTTTAAAACAAACTGAGAAGATTTATGACGGACGATTTACCGGTTACGGTTACGGGAGAAGGCGGAACTCTTTTCACCACAGATTACACAGATTTTCACAAATTATCAATATGGATAATCAATGGTTTAAATTCACTCAGTGTTACTCTGTGTCCTCTGTGGTGAGTTTCGACACTCCTCTCGTAAGCAGTAAATCGTCCGGTCGTAAAGCGACTCCAATTACATACAACAAAATGGATTTATTCAACTACTCCCGGCGGGAAACTTCGGAAGTAAACATCGGGGCTGCTCCGTTGGGAGGCTCCAACCCTATCCGAATCCAGTCGATGACCAATACCGCCACGCAGGACACCGAAGCTTGTGTGGCTCAGGCAAAGCGCATCGTAGATGCCGGCGGAGAGTACGTCCGCCTCACCACACAAGGGGTGAAAGAAGCCGAAAACCTGATGAACATCAACATCGGACTGCGCAGTGACGGATACATGGTTCCGCTTGTGGCCGATGTACACTTCAGCCCGAAGGTAGCCGACGTGGCAGCCCGATATGCGGAGAAAGTACGCATCAATCCGGGCAACTACGTAGACCCGGGACGCACGTTCAAGCAACTGGAATACACCGACGAGGAGTATGCCGCCGAACTGCAGAAGATACGCGACCGCTTCGTTCCCTTCCTCAATATCTGCAAAGAAAATCATACGGCCATACGCATCGGCGTGAACCACGGTTCACTGTCCGACCGCATCATGTCCCGCTATGGCGACACGCCCGAAGGTATGGTAGAGTCGTGCATGGAATTCCTGCGCATCTGCGTGGACGAGAAGTTCACGGATGTCGTAATCTCGATCAAGGCCTCCAACACAGTGGTAATGGTGAAAACCGTACGTCTGCTGGTGGCCGTGATGGAACAGGAAGGCATGGCATTCCCGCTTCACCTGGGTGTGACGGAAGCTGGCGACGGAGAAGACGGACGCATCAAATCGGCCTTGGGCATCGGTGCTTTATTGTCCGACGGAATGGGCGACACCATCCGCGTCTCACTGAGTGAGGAGCCGGAAGCCGAAATTCCCGTGGCACGCAAACTGGTCGACTACATTGTCGGGAGACAGGATCACCCATACATCCCCGGCATGGAAGCACCGGACTTCAACTACCTCTCTCCGACGAGGCGCAAAACGCAACCGGTGCGGAACATTGGCGGCGACCATCTGCCGGTAGTGCTTGCCGACCGCATGGACGGACGGACGGAGACCAACCCGCAATTCACGCCGGATTATATCTACGCCGGACGTGAACTGCCCGAACAGCCGGAAAAAGGTATGCAATACATCCTCGACGCCGACGTGTGGAAAGAAGAACCGGACACGTGGCCCGCTTTCAATTATGCCCAACTGGAGCTGATGGAAACGTGCGCCGCCGGACTGAAGTTCTTCTTCATTCCTTACATGGCACTTACGGACGAGATAGTGGCCTGCCTGAAACGACATCCCGAAGTAGTGGTGATCTCGCAAAGCAACCACCCGAACCGCGTAGGCGAACATCGTGCGCTGGCCCATCAACTGACGGTGGAAGGGTTGCAGAACCCAGTCATCTTCTTCCAGCACTACTCCGAAAATGCAGCCGAAGATCTGCAAATCAAGGCCGGTGCGGACATGGGAGCACTGATATTCGACGGTCTGTGTGACGGCATTTATCTCTTTAACCAAGGGGAACTGAGCCATGCGGTGATCGACGCTACCGCCTTCGGCATCCTGCAAGCGGGACGCATCCGCACCAGCAAGACGGAGTATATCTCTTGCCCGGGATGCGGACGGACACTGTTCAACCTGCAAAGTACGATTGCCCGTGTCAAAGCAGCCACCTCACACCTGAAGGGACTGAAAATAGGCATCATGGGATGTATCGTCAACGGACCCGGTGAGATGGCGGATGCCGACTATGGCTACGTGGGTGCCGGCCGTGGCAAGGTAAGCCTTTACAAACGGAAGGAGTGCATCGAGAAGAATATTCCCGAAGAAGAAGCCGTAGAAAAACTGATCGAATTGATTAAGGCAAACGGTGACTACGAAGAGAAGGCTCAATCCTGATCTTCTCCCAAAGAAGACAGTTAGTCCCGCCGACGAATAAGTAAGAAACAGAAAGAAAGCACCACGGATTAAGAAAGGGTGCCGGGAGTTCACCACAGATTACACAGATTCTCACAGAATATTCAGTCTTGCTAATTAACAAGATAGATTATTAATCTGTGAGAATCTGTGTAATCTGTGGTGAGCTCCTGGTACCTTACTTCTTTCGGCTGGCAAAGAGCCACTCCATGAATCCGGGATAGTTGAAAGCCGGATTCCAGCTGCCGTGATTGCAACCGGGAAACTCGACGTATTCCACCTCTGCTCCAAGTTTCTTCAACGCTTTATAAGCCTCGCGAGAGCCTTCTACCGGCACTACGTTATCGGCATCCCCATGGAAAATGCGGAAACGGACACTCACGGCATCGGCCAGGCGTCCGGGATTCACCGTGCCGCAAATGGGGACGGCGGCGGCGAATGTATCCGGAAAGCGGATGGCAAGGTCGTACGTCGCCATGCCTCCCATAGAAAGACCCACTACGTAAACGCAGTCACGATCCACCGAAGGCAAATCGAGGTAAGTGTCCAGCAATTCTTTTACCGCACGCAAGATGGGAGTGATCTCCTGTCCCACCGGCATCTCCGAAGGAACGAACGAAGAAGGGCGGGAGGCGTATGCCCAGTAATCCTTCTCCGGACATTGAGGCACGAGGACAAATGCCGGATACTTCTCACGGTTCACGGGGTTGAGAAACATCTGTCCACCGTGTGTCAATTGTTTCTCGTTGTCGCTCCCCCGCTCGCCGGCACCGTGCAGAAAGAGCACCAAAGGATATTGCTGCCCCGGCTTTTCCGACTCCGGACGAAGCAAACGGTAGTTCAGCGAATCTCCCCGGGAGGAGATGAATACTTTTTTCTGATACGCCTCTTGCGAACGGGCACCCACGGTCAGCAGGAAGAGACTGAGGAAGAAAAGAACAAACTGTTTCATGGCTATTCGGGATTATTCTACATATTGGGGTTCGGAGGGTAAAGATACACCATTTTCATTAAAGGCCTCCACGGCGAAATAATAATCCTGGTCGGTGGTCAGAGATTTCATGAGCAACTCGGTGCCGTCGTATACCATCCACGAACTGTACAACTTATCGGGAGCGATGCCCCAGAGCACATTGTACCCCTGCGCACCTTTCACCGGTTCCCAACGGATGGTGATGTCCCGCCGGTCGGCATGCCGGTCAAGGGTCAGTTTGCCGGGACGGCGGGGAGCTTTGCCGGAGCCGAGGCCGAATACGCGCAACTCGGAGATAGCCAGATTCGGAGTGGGTACGTCGATGTTCCTATACCGGACGTAACGCACCGTGGCCGGAGTCTCAAGCTCCACATAGTCATTCGGTGTGTCCTTATAACTGCTTTTGCGGTCAACCAGCGTATTCCAGGTCTCTCCGTCGGTAGAACCCTCGATAACGTAGCGATGGCGCAAGCCGGGAATCCGGCCGTACATATCGCTCTGATAGTCGTGATAGTTCACCTGCACGGCACAAACGCGGGCAGGGTTCTCCAGATCGATCATCACCCACTGACGTTCATCGTTCGCCTCAGCAAGCCAGAAGGTCTTGGTCAGCTCGTCCGTCAGCGCAGCAGGTCCGAATCCGCCTTTCACGGCAGACGCTGTCACCGGTTTGCGGTAAGACAGGAGCATCCATCCCCGGAACCGTCCCCTCTTGCCGGGCACAGCGGGGGCATAACGTGGATAATCTCCGAAACGGGTATCTACGTACATGATGCCGTCTTTATCGAATCCGGCAGGAAACATGCAGAGGCGGCGTTCCCAGTTGACATTGATGGAAAGGGCCATCGAAGCAAAATGCCAGTACGCTCCGCCGGGGCCCTGGACCGTGCTTCCGTGTCCGGCACCGTTCATGTATCCGCCCGGTTTATACGACACGGGGTTGTGTTTCTGATAGGTGTAAGGCCCCATCGGATGATCGGCTACATAAACGCCGTCGGCATAGACATTGAACTCAGTGCCGGGAGCACCGTACTGCATATAATATCTCCCGTTGTGCTTGGTCAGCCACGGACCTTCGATATAACCTCCCAGAACCGTGTCGCTGTGGTTCTCGCCGAAACGTTCCCAACCGTGGCGGGGCATGTCGAGGTTGAAAAGCTCTTTCACCTCTCCTTTGGGAAGAAAGCGGTGATTCTTGTCCAACTCCACTCCCCGGATGGGATAGACATTGGACGATCCCCAGAACATATAGGCCCGGCCGTCATCGTCGATAAACAGGTCCGGGTCCTGCAGGTTATGCAAGATGGCGGGGGTGGCTTTCCATTCTCCCCGCTTCGGGTCGTCGGAGTAAAGGATACTCATCGAACCGGACGGATCGCCGGTGACGTAGAGCACAGAGTCTTTGTAGTTATGGGCGGCGGGGGCGTTGCTTCCCTGCGGATACCAGTTTTTGGGAGTGATAAAGTCCCAGTTCAGCAGATCCTTAGAATGCCAGTAGCCATTGGAGCGGGTGACGAACATATAGTATTCGCCACGGAACCTGACCACCGCCGGATCGGCACCGGAACGGTAAGAGATGTCCTTGTCGGAGTTATAGATCATATATGTATAATCTATGTTCAGCGGATTGCAGTAGGTATCCTGCCGCATATCCTGTGCGGGAGCAAGAGCCGGGGACAGGAAGAAGAGTAAAAGGAGAAATAGCTGTTTCATGGTTGTAACGGTATGTTTTCACCACAGAGTAACACAGAGTCTCACAGAGAAGTTTTTTCTTTTTAGAAATCCCATTAATAAAAAATCAAAACTCTGTGAGACTCTGTGTTACTCTGTGGTGAACCTTTATCTTATTTATTTTGATTCTGAACTGAACCCCAGTCTCTTCAGCCCTCTCTGCACATCGGGATGGCTCATGAACAGTTTCCAGATCAGCCCCGTGCGGTAATTCTCAATCATCACCACAATAGGGCCCTGGTCGATGGCCAGATAAGAAGGTGCAAACCAGTTCTCGGTCAGGTTGAAGGCATCCTTGAAGCCGTATTCTCCCCAAAGGCGGTCGCCCAGCTCTTCGTAAAAGTAACGCATAGCTTCCAGAGAATGTTCCGGGGTATAAGGAATAGAAGAGATGGCCGCGGTCGGAGTGATCACTCCCAGATCGTTCTGCGGGCAATGCGCCGAGTAGCCCAGATGGTTGTCACTTGCCGTCAGTCCCCAGCATTTGCGGCTGTATCCTTTGTACTTCTTCGGGTTGTCGATGCAATAGGCACGGTTGATCAGGGTATGCGCCTTCATCTGCTCACCGTAGTCGGCATAGCGGTCTTTAAGCCCGCGCGGGTCGAGTCCGAGGTAAGAGTAATGGGTGAAGAAGAGCGGTCCGCCAAAGTCGGTGCCCAGCGGCAGACGGATGCCGTAGAACTCCTTGCCGTTCTTAAAGGTGATCGAGTTGGCCCATCCTTTATGATAGACCGATTCGCGGATGGGATAAGTAGGTGAAGAGGCAGCCAGCACATAGGCTATGTGGCACTCGTTCTGCCCTTTCAGCTGATGATTCATTGCCCAGCCGTTATTGGGTGACCAGTGCCAGTAGAGCACATCTTCACCTCCACGGGTGAACCAGTCCCACTCGGCCTGATGCCAGAGGGAGTTGATGAGTCCCCGCACCCGGTTTTCAGTGGGGGTATCCCGGTCGAAGTACTGATGGGCTGCCAGCAGTCCTTCGAACATGAAGGCGGATTCTACCAGGTCGGCACCATCATCCTTACGGCTGAAGGGGATTGTCTTTCCGGTTGCACCGTCCATCCAATGTGCCCAGATGCCGTGATAGCTGTCGGCTTTGTTGAGGAACTCCACCATCTTGAGCAGACGTTCCGCTCCTTGCTCACGGGTGATGAAGCCGCGCTCCACTCCGACTATAATTGCCATCACGCCAAAGCCGGAACCGCCGATCGTCGCAACTTCCAGACGGTCGTTGCTGCGCTCACGCGCCAAGCCGGATTCGGGATGGGCAAAATCCCAGAAATAACGGAAGGTCTGTTTCTGGACAAGGGTCATCAACTCGTCGTCGGTCAGTTTGGGACGATTGCCTGCAACGGTGATCTGCAACGAGGAGGCACAGATCAGAAGAAGAAATAATAGGGTATGTTTCATAATGTTTCAAAATCTTATCCCCCGACCCCTTCTCTTAACCTTTAAGAGAAGGGGAGGTGGCTGCGCGGTGGAGATACGGCGTTCCGCCGTCGAAAGGGGACTGTGTCCCCCTTGCCCTTGTGGGGATTCCACAGTGCAGAGGGGATGGCGGCCTCCGCCGCCCCGAAGGACGGTGGGGAGGACGCCGGGTGTAATCATGGAATTGATAGTATTGGAATGATTCTATTTAAATGAACTGGTTATATATATACTTTTTAATTGAATGTGAACATAAAGTCGGGGTGAACATAAAGTTGAGATGGACGCGAACCCAAGAGTGGACGCAAAGCTAAACACAAGCACAAACTTAGAAGTAAGTACAAGACCGAAAGAAAAGAAAAGAAAAGAAAACCTACCTTTCCTCTCTCACCCAGCTCTGCCTGCTCCCCGCTGTCCTTCGGGGCGGCGGAGGCCGCCATCTCTACCGCACTTCGGAATCCCCACAGGGGCAAGGGGGACGCAGTCCCCTTTCGACGGCGGAACGCCGTATTTCCATCGCGCAGCCTCCTCCCCTTCTCTTAAAGGTTAAGAGAAGGGGCCGGGGGATGAGATTTTGAGAACCCCTTGCGAAATATCCACCTGTTTCTGCGGAATGAAGAACGTAGCATGCTTTGCTATCGAGAAGTTTGTCTTCCCGTGTGCCTTCATCATCTTCTCCGCATAGCCCGGCACCACCTTGTCCGCACGGATCAGGTCGAAGAAACGGTGTCCCTCCAAAGCCAGCTCGATGCGGCGCTCGTTCCAGATGATCTCGCGGAGCTTCTCTTTACCGGTTTCCGTAATCTCGGGCAGCCCCACTGTCATATCCGCCGGATGTACTGTTCTGCGGGCACGTGCGCGCACCATCTCCAGTTTATCGAGGGCTTCCCGGGTTTCACCCAATTCGTTGCAGGCTTCGGCATACATCAGCAGCACATCGGCATAACGCAGAAAGATCAGGTGGCAATTCTGTTTGGCAAACGAATTCTCGTTCCAGTAACCGGTAGGCCAGATGGTCTTTTTGTTGGCACGGGGCGGCACTTCTTTCTTGAAATGAATCTCGCCCTTTCCCTCCAATGTCTCTCCATCGTAGAAAATGGTTGCCGTGCGTCGTGGATCTCCCGCTTCATAGGCTTGGTCGAGAGCTTCGGAAGGAGAGAACATCCCCCAGCCCATCACGCCGCGAATGCCCTGCCACTTCACATACTCCGACTCGAGGTTGCGTTCGGTCGATTCGCCCCAGAGGTACTGGTCGGCGAGCATCACTTCGTCCGAATAGTAAGAGTTAGGATTGAACAGGTCGCGATAATCCGGGTGCAGGCTGTACTCGCCGCGGGCAATCACCTGACCGGTGTATTTCTTCACGTTGGCATAGTCCCCGCGGAAGAGATATACTTTGGCCAGCAGTCCTTCGGCCGTTCCCTTGGTGGCACGTCCCGACTCTTTCACACCCCACTCCTGACGGGTAGGCAGATGCTCGGCTGCATAGGTAAGGTCTTCGATGATCTGTTGATAGACGGCATCTTCGGTTGCCCGGGGCTGGTTGTATTCGCCGGGCTGCAACACCTTCGTCACCAAAGGCACCCCGCCGAAAGCACGTACGAGATTGAAGTAGAAGAATCCCCGGAAAAAACGGGCCTGAGCAACGCACTTCACCCGGAGTTCTTCGTTCTTCACCGTGCCCAGATTGTCCAGAGCCACATTGCACGAAGCGATAGCTTTATAATTGCCTTCCCACCAGCCGTTGATCTCGGCGGTAGAGGCATCGTAAGTAAAATCGTTGAACAGGTTCAGCCGTGCCACACTGCCGTCGGCCAGCTCACTGCCCGTATCGGAGTTGTCGCCGGGCAGCTCGGTGATGGCAAACCATGAGAACCCGATGATGTCCCACGCCCGGAGTTGGGTATAAATGGCGTTAATACTCATCAACGCGCCTTCTTCTTCGCCGAAGAAGACGTCCTCGGTCAGTTTCCCCTGCGAATCCACATCGAGGAAATCGGCACAGGAAGAAAAGGTCAGTGCCGAAGCCAGTAATATTGAATATATCTTTTTCATTGTAATGGTTTTGGGTTCACCACAGATTACACAGATTTTCACCGATTAATA
Source organism: Bacteroides hominis (assembly GCF_033042785.2). NCBI lineage: Bacteria > Pseudomonadati > Bacteroidota > Bacteroidia > Bacteroidales > Bacteroidaceae > Bacteroides > Bacteroides hominis. The sequence continues at coordinate 780,324 of NZ_CP178829.1, forward strand.
ATTATTTCATTGGTAATAAGATTAAAGTATCCGTGTTAATCGGTGTAATCTGTGGTGAATCGTATTCATGTCTATATCATTTAATATTAGAAAGTAACGTTCAGCCCGAAGCGGCAGGTAGCTGTCACGGGATAGATCTGGCGGTCGATTCCGCCCAGTACTTCGGGTGTGAAGCCGTTATAGCCGGTGAAGTAGGCCAGGTTGTTGCCGGAGAAGTATACTCTCAGGTTCTGCACGGATACCTTCTGCATCCATGACTTCGGGAAGGTATATCCCAACTCGACTGTTTGCAGCTTCACGTACGAACCGCTCTCTACGTAGCGGCTCGACACCTGATAGTTGTTGCCTTCCAAGGTCATTCGCGGTGTCATGGTATTCGGGTTTTCGGGTGTCCAGCGGTCGAGGAAGGAGCGGTCCCAGTTGTCCGAACCGGAGAAGCGTTCTACCTGCTTGGCATTGAATATCTTGTTTCCGAAGTTGCCTTGGAAGTCAATAGAGAGGTCGAATCCTTTCCAGGAAGCACTGATGCCCAGACCGCCGATGAACTTGGGAGTGGGGCTGCCCAGATCCTTACGGTCGTTGGCGGTGATGTATCCGTCACCGTCCACGTCTTCGTATATCAGGTCGCCGGGACCTACGTTGTTCTGATACTGTTGTCCGGAATTTCCGGTGGCAGCGGCGGCACGCTCGTTGTACTCCTTGATCTGCGCTTCGTTCTGGAAGATGCCGATCACGTTGTAACCATAGAAATATTTAATCGGCTTTCCTTCTTCGGTCATCTGTACGGATTTCCCGGCGCCGATGTCACCGCTGGCGATGCGTTTGCCTCCCAGGCTGATGACTTCGTTTTTGATCGTCGTTCCGGTCAGGCGTATGCCGTACTGGAAGTCCTTCAGCGAATCTTCCCATTTCACGGTAAAGTCCACACCGCTGTTGCGCACCGCCCCTACGTTTGTTTCTACCGGGGTGAGGCCTACGGAAGCCGGTACGTCTACTGTCACCAGCATGTCTTTCGTATCGCGGTGATAGTAGTCCAGTTCCAGTGAAAAGCGGTTGTTCAGCAGTCCGAGGTCGAAACCGAGGTCCATCTGCTCCGAACGTTCCCAATGGATGCTCCGGTTGGAGAGTGACGTGATGGTTCCGCCGGGATAGAACACGCCGCCAAACACGGCATCGTAAGACGGAGAGATATTGGCAAGCGCACGGTATTTGTCGTTACCTATTTTATCATTACCGATCTGTCCCCAGCTTCCTCTGAGCTTCAGGTTGCTCAGCCATTGCACGCGGTCTTTCAGGAATGCTTCTTCCGAGATCCTCCATCCGGCAGCCACTGAGGGGAAGTAGCCCCAACGGTTGTTGGGACCGAACTTAGACGAACCGTCGGCACGGACCGAAGCCGTCAGCAGATAGCGGTCCATCAGCGCATAGTTGGCCCGGAAGAGGTAAGACATCATTGTTTCGTGGTATCCGTTGTTGGCTACCGACTTGGAGCTGGCCGAAGCCTGGTCGAGATACCAGTAGTTTTCGTTATCGGAGAAGAAGTCGCGTCCGGTGCCTTCCAGCAATTCATAAACACGCTTCTGCGCCGTGATACCTCCCAAGAGGTTGAGCCGGTTCTTGTCATTGATCTTCCAGTCATAAGTTAACAGGTTCTCCCACAGCCAGGTGAAGTCGCGGTCCCAGGTTTTGGAGAGGCTGTTGGTTTCGTTCTTCTGTGTTTCCGAAACGTAGTATTTCGGCACGAAATTGCGGCGGCGTCCGTTGATGTAGTCGATGCCGAGGCTGGTTTTAAAGTCGAGCCCGTTCAGGATATTCCAGTTCAGGAAGGCGCTGCCCACGATGCGTTCTTTCCAGTCGTCATTGTTCGTATAATGGAGTGTAGCGACGGGATTGGCGGAAGAAGCGCTTTCGGAATCCATGAAACTTCCGTCCTCATTGTAGGGACGCTTCACGGGACTGATAGTGTAGGCGGCTTTCACCACCGCGCTGTTTTCGTTTTTCTTATGGCTGAAAGAGGCCGACAGGTTGTGCCCGATGGTCAGTCGTTTGCTGATCTTGTAGCTATTGTTGGCACGCAGGGTGAAGCGGTTGTAAGTGTTTCCGGTGATGATGCCGTCCTGCTGGTAATATCCCGCGCTGAGGTTGTAGCGCACCTTTTCCGACCCGCCACTGACGCTGAGCTGATAGTCGCGTACGGAAGCCACACGGAAGATTTCGTCGAACCAGTTGGTTCCTTTGCCCAGTGAAGCAGGGTCGTCAAACTTGGGTTTTCCACCCGTGTTGACCAGTGCTTCGTTCAGCAGCGTGGCATATTCGGTGGCATTGGCCATCTCGAAGCTGCTGTTGTTGAACTGGAATCCTTCGCTGGCCGTAAAGTTCACCACCGCTTTTCCTTCCGTCCCCTGCTTGGTGGTAACGATGATTACACCGTTGGCACCGCGCGAACCGTACATGGCGGTTGCCGAAGCGTCTTTCAGCACCTCCATCGACTCGATGTCGTGTGTGCTCAGGAAAGAGATGTCGTCCATAAACATTCCGTCCACCACATAAAGGGGGTTGCTGTTATTCGTTGTACCGATACCGCGGATACGCACTTCGGGCGAGCTTCCGGGAGCACCGTTGGCTGAGATATAGACACCGGAGACACGTCCCTGAAGGGCATTCGCCACATTGGGAGTGGCTACTTTCGTAAGGTCTTTGCTCTTCACCGTGCCTACCGAACCGGTCAGATCGGATTTGCGTTGCACGCCGTAACCGACTACAACTACTTCGTCCAACAGCTGATTGTCCTCTTCAAGAGAGATATTCAGCTTTGAAGAGGTGGTTACCTTGACCTCCTGTGCTTTCATGCCGATGTAACTGAAAACAAGAGTGGCGCCCGACGGGACACCTGAAATAGAATAGTTGCCGTCAAAGTCCGTGATAGTTCCGGACGATTGCCCTTTCAGTAGGATACTGGCGCCAATGATAGGCTCTCCTGTTTTCTTCTCGGTGACAACACCCGAGATGGTCAGGCTGCCTTGCGCAAAAGAAAGCGTAGAAAGCAGCAACATCATACATAGGGTAAACAGATTTTTTTTCATCGTTTTGGTACTGATTTAAAATTCTGCTGCAAACTTAGAAGGTAAATTGATGTAAGTCAAAAAAAGGGGTACTACAAGAGTACCATGAAGAAAAAAACGGGATTTCCGGAGTACTGCATCCATACTACAAAGTGATATAATTAATTAATATTCAATAAAATAAAAAGAGGTTTCAGGAAAGGAAATGAAACGGTTGGGAGGGGTCGAGGCTATTCAGCTTAGAATTCACCACAGAGTACACAGAGGACGCAGAGTTTTAATTTAGACAGAAGAACCAGAGGGCATATTATTCTGATCTGTTCTTTATCTGTTCTTATATCTGAAAACAAATAGAGCGCAGCTGATTAATCTCTGTGTCCTCTGTGGTGAATCATATTTATTTCTATATCCGCTATGAAGTATTTACGCTATAGACTTTAATAGAAGAGAGAATCTTTCCGCTTACTATATTCTAAGATAAAAATAATAGACTTGTCTGGTTTAGGAACGGATTCTTTCCGGATGAAAGAGACGGGTAGCGAAAGAGAGGAAAGTAGCTCTTCATTTTGTATCAATTTAAGAGAAAATTTTCTCCTTATATAATGTTACAACTAATTACCAATAGTCATTTGGAGTCGTTTTACCCCTTAAAAATCATCGCCTAGGCGATGATTTTTCATCGCTTAAGCGATGTTTCGTCACCGCTTAAGTGACGATATATAGGCATCTAAATGACATTTTTGCAATTTTCCTATTTTGTACAAAAAAGAAACCGCTACAAGTAGCGGTTTCCTAAATAATAATGTAAATATGAATGAATTAATTTTAAGTCTTTTTTAAGTCTGGATTTTATTGTGACGGAGATTAAAGTTAGGTTTATCTTATAATTCTACAAAGATAAAACAATAAATTGAAAATGCAATCTTATTTTCTATATTATTCATGCGAATCAGTAATTGATAGCCAATTAACGTACTGGGAATATCTATAGAAGGAAAGAGTTGAATAGTCGCTTGATTCACCACAGAGTTGCACAGAGCCTCACCGAATTTTTATCTTTGGTTTATAGGATATTTGAAAGAAAAAGCTTTTCTATGAGACTCCGTGCCCTCTGCGGTAAACTCTTATTCACAGTTTCATTTCCTCAGCAAGAATCTTGCCTTTTTCACATCCCGGCTGTTTCCGCCGATCATTACATCGAAGTCGCCCGGTTCGCAAACAAATTGCAAATCATAATTATAGAACTTCAACAATTCCGGTGTGATGCTGAAACTGACTTTGTGGGACTCTCCGGCTTTAAGGAAAATCTTCTCGAAACCTTTCAGCTCCTTCACCGGACGGGTGACACTGCCCACCAGGTCACGGATGTAGAGCTGAACCACCTCTGCACCGTCGCGACTGCCGGTATTGGTGACGGTAACGGTTGCCGTTAGTTCTCCGCCGGCACTCATCTCTGTGCTGCTCAGGTGGATATCGCTGTAATCAAACGTTGTGTAGGACAATCCGTAACCGAACGGGTAGAGCGGCTCGTTGCTCACATCGAGGTAATTGCTGCGGAACTTCTCGAACCAACGTCCTTCCTGCAACGGGCGGCCGGTATTCTTATGATTGTAGAACAATGGGATTTGCCCCACATTTTGCGGGAAAGTAGCGGTCAACTTTCCACTGGGATTGACATCACCGAAAAGGACATCACCGATGGCATAAGCGGCTTCACTCCCTCCGAACCACACGTTCAGGATGGCAGGCACATGTTCCTCCTCCCAAGTAAGCACCAGCGGGCGGCCGGTGAAGAGTACGAGCACAACGGGTTTTCCTGTTTTGAGCAATTCCTGCAACAGCGCTCTCTGCACATCCGGCATTTCCAGATTGGTGCGGGAGCTGCTCTCTCCACTCATCTCGGATGATTCGCCCAGCGCGGCGACAATGACATCGGCTTTGGCAGCCACTTTCAGTGCCTCGTCCAGGAGCTCGCGATCTGTACGGTTATCTCTGTGCAGTTCGCGTCCGAACATCGTGGCGCGCTTTTCATATTCGGCATCGCCTATCAGATTACTTCCTTTGGCGGTTACCACCTCCACACGGTTACCGACTACTTCTTTGAGCCCTTCGACCAGTGAAGGAGCATTATCCAGTACGGCAGCCACGCTCCAGGTGCCCGGCATGTTGGAACGGGTATCGGCAAGCGGACCGACTACGGCAATGGTACCCTTCTTGCTGAGTGGCAACACACCTTCGTTTTTCAGCAGTACAAAGCTCTCCGAAGCCGTCTTACGGGCAACAGCACGATGTTCCTTGGTGAAAATCTGTTTCTTGGGACGGCTTACGTCACAATACTTATAAGGATCGTCAAACAGTCCCAACTTATACTTTGCTTCCAGAATGCGGCGGCAGGCGGCGTCGATGGCAGCTGCCGATACTTTGCCTTCTTCCACCGATTTCTTCAGTGTACCGCTGAAGGCGTCGCTCACCATATCCATATCGACCCCGGCATTCAGAGCAAGGGCGGCAACTGTCTGCTGGTCACCCATACCGTGATCGATCATCTCGTTGATACCGGTATAGTCCGTCACCACGAATCCGCCGAAACCCCACTGCTTGCGCAGCACATCGGTCATCAGCCATTTGTTGCCGGTGGCGGGCACACCGTCCACTTCGTTGAACGAGGCCATCACGCTTCCGACACCTGCCTCGACCGCGGCTTGGTAGGGCAGCATGTATTCATTAAACATACGCTGGCGGCTCATGTCTACCGTATTATAATCACGTCCCGCCTCAGATGCGCCATAAAGGGCAAAGTGCTTCACACAAGCCATTATCTCGTCATTACGGCTCATGTCCTTTCCCTGATACCCGCGTATCATGGCACGGGCGATGGCAGCACCGAGGAACGGGTCTTCGCCGTTCCCCTCGGACACACGTCCCCAGCGCGGGTCACGGCTGACGTCCACCATCGGACTGAATGTCCACGAGATACCATCGGCACTGGCCTCGATGGCAGCTATACGGGCGGACTCCTCGATGGCTTTCATATCCCAGGTGCATGACAAGCCGAGAGGAATAGGGAAAATGGTTTCGTATCCGTGTATCACGTCCATACCGAACAACAGGGGAATACCGAGACGGCTCTCCTCCACCGCCTGCCGCTGGACCTCACGGATGCGTTCTACCCCTTTCAGGTTGAACAGTCCCCCTACTTCTCCGTTACGGATGCGTTTGGCCACATCACTGCTTTTTGCCTGTCCGGTAGTGATCTCTCCGGTCACGGGCAGGTTGAGCTGGCCGATCTTCTCCTCCAGCGTCATCTTTTTCATTAACTGGTCGATAAAGCGGTCCATATCCCGGGGAGCCTTTTGCGCCTGTACCCCGGCGGCCACTATGACCAAAGAAGCGGCGAACGCCTGCATTCTTCGTACAAAATGTTTCATGGTCTTTACAGTTTTAGTATCTATTTATGAATGTTCCGACTTTGCAGGTACAAATAAAGCGAATCTCCGGCAAATGCCTTCCATTTATCCATACGGCAAGAATACTACAAACCCGAAAAAACAAAAAAAGAAGTACTGCATTAGTACTTCTTTTCATATCAATCATTTAATTTCCAACTACTTGAAGGAGATCATAAAATCCGTCAGGCTGCTCTCCGGAGGAAGCCCCAACTTCTTGCGCAGACGATAGCGGGCAGCGTCGACACCCCTTACGGAAATGTTCATCAGCTTCGCAATCTCCTTCGTTGGCAGGTTGAGCCGGAGCAGCGCGCACAGGCGCAAATCGCCGGAAGTCAGGTCAGGGAACTTTTCTTTCAGGTTCCGGAAGAAATTCTCGTGTATCCGGTCGAAGTTGGACTGGAACATATTCCAGCTCTCTTCGTCGGAGACAATATTCTGATTGATCATCGAAAGCAGCTTATCCAGGTTCTTGCGGGTATATTGCCCGGAGAGTTTCTGCTGCTGCAACTCCTCTTTCAGCGAGCTCAGGAACTCCTGATGCGCGATGTTGGTCATCACCACGCCCGAAAGCTCTTTGCTCTTGAAGCGGAGGTCGGCCTCGAGTTGCTCCTTCTCCAGTGCCATGATCTTCTTTTCCTGCTGCTCTATCTCTGCTTTATGGTGCGCGCGCTGACGGTCGATGACGGCATCTTTCTTCTTCTTGGTATAGACGTAGACCCCATAAAGGAGCCCCAACAGAAATGCCAGCCCGGAGAGAGCGTAAACGGCAATGGCTACGTACGAAAGATACCAGGGACGCAGGATACGGAAAGGCAGTTCGACAGCAGCAACCACCCCGCCGTCATCGTACACCTCGGCACGGAAGCGATAAGAACCGAATGGCAGCCGGGTAAAGTCTTTCTGCAAATCGGGAAGTCCCTCGATCCACTTGCCGGACAACCCCTCGAGGCGGTAACGCACATGAAACGCAAAATCATTGTAAACGGGATAGGCAAGAGAGATGCCTACATTGTTGAAAGCGGGGGCTATCTCATCATCTCCCGAAACCGGAAGTTGCAGCCGCTCGCCCGTCTGCTCGTTGAATGCCGAAAAGCCGGAGATCCATAAAGACGGTTGCTCACGGGACTTGTACAGCCCGGTGCTGTCGGCAGCGATACGGGCAAAGGAGTTATTGAGGCAGAGGTAAGAGCAATCATTCCGCTTGTCGTATACCATCCGGGCCAGCCCCTCGATGGGAAGGTTGCCAAACATGGAGAAGGGTATTCTCCGCTCCACCTTAAAGTCGTTCACGGTACATCTCACCAGACAGGCCTCGCGGTCGCTGAGAAACCAGTACAGATCGCCTTTCATGGCGGTGACGGTGTGGATATCCCGGAGTGCGGCCAACTGTTCGTTCATCGCTTTGTAGGGAATAATGGAATCCGCCATGTCGTCATAAGTGTAGAAGTTCCGCCCGTCCGAGAAGGCGACACGTCCGTTTACCTTGAAAAGGTAACAATGCCCGCCCGGATTCCCCGACAGAGAGTCGTACTGCTTCAGGTCCGTCACCTGCTTCAACGCTTCATCGAGACGCACCCGGTAAAGCCCCTTGCGCATGTGCTGCACCCAGATGTTGCCGTGAGGATCCACTTCGATGTTCTTTGCCATATGGCTGAAGTTGCGCACCGAATTGGAGAAGTACCACTCACCGGCAGCATTCTTCTTATAAATATTCAGATAAGTGTAGGTACCTTGTATCAGGAGCTCTTCCCCACCGATCTGCGCCTGCCGCATACACATAGCTCCCCGTACGTCGGAAAGAAGCCGGGCCTGCATGCCTTTAATCTGGAAAGTACCTTTATTGTGTCCGCAAAGCACCTGATCGCCCCATTCGCCGATGGTCCATGCCTGCTCTTCGAGTCCCGGAACCAGTTCCAGGAGGTTATCTTCAAGCCGGTACAACCCTTGGTTGGAAGCGATATAGGCATCCTTTTCGCGTACCAGCACGTCATACACCATTCCGACCTTGCGACGCACCGGCTCGAAATGATAAATCAGAGAATTGTTGCGCACGTAGGCAATGCCGTTGTCGAGGGCTGTCCAGATATTATTGTCTATATCGCAATACAGCCCCAGGACAGTGTTATTCTCCAACTGGTTGTCAGCGTTCTCTTTCCAGAGCAGGCGTCCTTCTTTACTGAAGGCATACAGCCCGTTGGAGATGGTTCCTATCACGTAGCAAGAGTCTTTCGTCATCACTGCCCGATTGACGGTATGGCGTTTCAACTCCTCATCACAATCTGTATGCCAGGGACGAATGCCGGAGGAGGTATAAAGATATCCACCGCTGTTACGGGTCAGCAACAACATTCCACCGGGATAGGGCAAACCTGCCAGTACGTCGCTGTTGCCCAACTCCTGTCGGGAGATCAACGGAGTAAACCTATCACCCGTAAAGACACAAACACCTGCATTGATCAGTTGGGAATAAACCGTATCCCCTACCCGGAACAGATTCAGGGGCAGTTCATGGCAGCGGACTCCTTTCGTCGTCGTGCCATCGTATATGAAGTATGAACCGAATGACTGAAAGACGATGTTCCCTCCCTGCTCCACGATAGTCCATATCTCGTCATTGTGAAAATTGAACCCTTTCACCTGATCTTTCAGGGAATGATATTCCAGTAAGTTCAGGTCGTTCTCTTCAAAATAACCGAACTCCTCGAACGATCCGACGTAGATACGCCCGTCGGAAGCCACGTAAACGGCACGCACAATGCCCGACGCCGGCAAAGGAAACAGCTTCCACCGGCTTCCGTCATACCGAAGCAGTCCGCTGTTGTTGCCAAAGTACATGACGCCCCGCCCGTCCTGCGCAACGGCCCAGTTTTCGTTACCGGCATTATAGTCGAGGACAGAATAATTGCGGACAATAGGTGAAAAAGGGACAGGGTTGCCCCAGCAAGGAAGAGAAAGAGTACAAACAAAAACAAGGAACAATAACAGATTCTTCATCAGTCAGTCGTCTTTAGAAAAATTCTTTGTGCGGAAAAAGCAGAGCTATCTTATCGGACGTTGATAGTTTGTTTTCACCACAGAGGACACAGAGTAACACAAAGTGAATTTTAAGTCATTGATTATCGATGTTGATAATCCGTGAAAGTCAGTGTAATCTGTGGTGAAAAGACTTTTGACACAGCCCCATTTATTATTTCTTTACCGGAGCACTCAAAGTTTCTTTGTATTTGACCGGATCGGCCAATATCTTGAGAGCGGCTTGCAGCCCATCGTCATCCTTCAATTGCTGGATGATCCCTCCACGTGTATAGTAGTAACGCTTGATGATCTCATCGGCAATCATCGACTTGATGTCTTTTGAGAAGTAATCGAGATCGCGGTCCAGATTATGAGTCAGTTTCTTCTCCAGTGCCTTGATCTCCTCCGATGCTTCATCCAGATACCCTTCGAACTTGGCAGCCTCTTTCAGCGTCTTCATGATCTTCTCACTCTGCTGGTCATACTTGAAGTCGGCTTTCTTCACCATTGCCTTGAAGTCGTTATAGTCGGCATCGGTCACCTTGAACTCCTGCGGAGAAGGGATGGACGGATGCTTCAGGCAGTACTGCGTTGCATAATCGAAGATCAGGTTATCGCGCACCAGATAGAAGAGGATATTAGGCAACTTTTCCTGTTTCACTTCGATATCCGGCATCACACCTCCACCATCGCGAACTTCACGTCCGGCTGCCGTATGGAATACGGTAGTCAGGCTGTCGGGGATGATACCTACACTGCCGTCCTCATTGCGGTGTTTATAGTCGATGGCCTGTACGCAACGTCCGCTGGGGATATAATACTTAGAAGTCGTGAGTTTCATCACACCTCCGTAAGGCAACGGACGGGTGGTCTGCACCAATCCCTTTCCAAACGTACGGCTTCCCACAATCACGGCGCGGTCGAAATCCTGGAAAGCTCCCGAAAGGATTTCGGACGCGGAAGCAGTGCCTCCGTTTACCAATACGGTAATAGGAATATCGAGATCCAGCGGTTCACGCAATGTCTTATACGTATTGCTGGCCTGTTTGGTCTTTCCCTTGGTAGTCACGATCACTTTGCCGCGGGGCAAAAAGAAATTAGCAATCTCTACCGCTTCTTCCAGACGTCCGCCACCGTTTCCGCGCAGGTCAATCACCAACGAGGTGATGCCCTCTTTCTTCAGTCTCAGGAATGTCTTCTTAAAATCTTTGGAAGGAGTACCGGAGAAGGTGCTCAGATTGATATAACCTACATTTTTATTAAAGATGGTATCGTAAGGAATCATCGGAGTCTGGATGGTTTGACGTACAATATTAAACTCCAACGGCCGGGTGCCACCCTTTTCGTCCGGACGCTCTACCTTCAGCTTAAAGCTCGTACCTACTGCACCCCGGAGCATCTGGCTCACCTCTTGGTTGTTTTTTCCCGCCAGATCTTTTCCGTCTATCTCCATCAGGATATCGCCTGCCTTCAGTCCGATTTTAGCAGCAGGGGTTCCTTCAAAAGGCTCGGCTATCATCGAACGTTTCAGTTTCTGGTTGTACGTGATCAAAGATCCGATACCTCCGAACGAAGCATTCAACATCTGTTGCAGTTCAGCCTGGTCGTCCTCCGGATAATATTCCGTATACGGATCGAGTGACGAGAGCATATAGTCGATCCCCTCACGAACCGTCTTATTCGGATCGAGCGTATCTACGTAAAACATATCGAGTTCTTTGACGATAGAATTAAAGGTATCCAGATTCTTAGCAATCTGGAAATTGCGGTCGTCACCGCTCTTGAAACTAAAGAATGCTACGCCAACCAATGCGGCTGCCAACAGGACACCATTTCGTCTATTCAGAAACTTTTTCATACACTTTTCGTTAAAATGAGACGTAAAAGTAACTCATTGCCTGCTTACTCTGACAGAACTTCGTTAATATTTAACTTTATTTCATCCCAACGCTCGCAAGGAATCGTGGTTCCAACTATCTGTATAACATTTCCGGAGAGAATTGAACCAATCTTTGCACATTTCTCTAAAGAATAGCCGCAAGTCAGCCCGTACAGAAATCCGGCAGCGAAATAATCACCTGCTCCCGTCGTATCGATCACTCTCTCTACAGGAATGGCCTCTACTTTGATCTCCTCCGTACCCTTACGGATGTAAGAACCATTTCCACCTACCTTTACAATGGCGATACTGCATTTCTTACTGATCAGTTCAAGGGCTTCCTTCGGGTCTTCTTTACCCGTAAACGCCTTTGCCTCTTCTTCATTGGCGAAAACAATATCTACATACTTATTTATTAATAAAGAGAAGAACTCAAGATCGCCTGCCACAATATTATAACTTGCCATATCGAGGCAAACCTGCAAACCGGCTTCCTTTGCCAACTCAATGGCATGAAGAATCATATCGTGATCCTGTACCAGATATCCCTCTATAAGCAGATAAGCATAACCTTTGAACATATCCAGTGTCAGATCTTCGGCTCTCAGCGTAGAAGCAGCACCGAGATAAGTACCAAAAGTACGTTCTCCGTCCGGAGAAATAAAAGTAGAAGCGACTCCCGACGGCAGATCAGACGTTAATAATTTATCTTCGATACCATTTTTTTGCAGATTCTCCCGAAAAAAGTTTCCGTAAGCGTCATTTCCGACTTTTCCGATGAAACCGGTTCCGGCACCCAGACAGGCGAGTCCAAGTATGGAATTTGCCGCTGCTCCACCAGTCGCCAAGTGGGTTTTCATCTGACTGAATTGTTCGTTAATCTGCTGTAACTTAGCATCATCAATAAGTTGCATGCTTCCCTTGGGTAATCCCATTTCATCAAGGAGTGTATCATCTTTCAGGGTTGCAAGTACGTCTACCAGGGCGTTGCCCAATCCAATTATTTTATCCATTTCACTAATTTTTTTTGCAAAGATATTGCATATTTCAAAATATCCTATTACTTTTGCATCGCAATTGAGAAAAACAAATCATTCTTCCTTAGCTCAGTCGGTTAGAGCATCTGACTGTTAATCAGAGGGTCCTTGGTTCAAGTCCAAGAGGAAGAGCAAAGTTCAAATTCTCAGTTGCTAAATTCTTCCTTAGCTCAGTCGGTTAGAGCATCTGACTGTTAATCAGAGGGTCCTTGGTTCAAGTCCAAGAGGAAGAGCAAACAAAGGTTCGTCATTACGGCGGACCTTTTTTGTTTTTACATTGTGAGAATACGGCATGTACTGATAGAGAAAGAGGATGTTGCCTCTGCTGTACAACACCCTCTTTCCTGCTGAAAAAAAAGAACCTACTCAAACCTTATCTCTGAAACACCTATTGATTTTCCTTTCTGAGGTTCTATAAGAATACGAACGGATTCCACTTCAACACTGCCTGAAGGATGTACTACGTTGAACCGATCGGTGCCCACCTGATATGAGTCCGTCACATAGAGTTCAAGAGAATTCCATCCGGCATCCGACTTATACTCTACCGACCAACCGGACGGAATGGCTATTTTTTCCTGATCGTCCAGCCAATACATGGAAAGGGAGTTCAGCAGAAAGGGTTCTCTGAAGTCTACCTGCACCCATTGTCTGCCCGAGCCGTCGGACATCCACCTTTCAGTCAGCTTGTCTGCGGAAGAATCGGATACTTTTCCGTCGCAAAGCGCACGTGTGGAAATATTCTTTCCGGCAGCCAGGGAGGATACGTTCACCGCTTTGATATTACGGAGATAAGCCATGGCTTGCTGGCCGATGCTGGCGGTGGAGGCCTCATCGTTCAACCAAACCAGCATCGTACGGTTGTCTCCCCGGTTGCACCAGGCGTAGTAAGGAACCATCGTGATCTCACGGGTGGTGATGCCTTCCACTTTTTTCTCCATACCCGGCAGGGTGATACTTTCCAATCCTTGCAGCACACCGGAGGATATATTGGCCACCTTTGCCTGTGATTCGTTAACATCGCCCAGATAGAGGCGTTGGACGGGGCCGGCATTATCCACTTCTTCGGCACAGTAGACTAATGGGCCGCGGGTTACGGCGGTCTTACCTATATTCTCACTGACTTCGGGGATGCAATCTACAAAACGCACCGGCATGGGGATGTTGAGTTCGACCACGTCACCCGGCTCCCAGTTACGCTTGACAACGGCAAATCCTTTCTCCATCCTGAAATCTGTTTTCTGTCCATTAACGCTCAGTTCAATTTCCGTGTGCCCCGGTTGTTTATAGGGATAAAGTCCCCCCGGAACAAATTCTCCGGAGCGTGCCCACGTAGGGATACGCATACAAACCGAGAATTTACTTGCCTTTTCGGGCTGCACCGTCACGCGCACTTTTCCATCGAACGGATAGGCAGAGGACTGCTCCAGTTTCACACGGGTTTCTTCTAGGGGAATTTCCGTTTGGCTGCCGCCATACAAGGTCAGGTAAACCCTGTCTTTGCTATAGGCGTACATATAGCCCGGCACTTGCAGGATCAGACGTGAAATATTGGGAGGACAGCAGGCACACCCGAACCACTTGGCACGTCCGCCATTCCCATGATTAAAGCGTCTCACTCCGTCTGCCTCAAGAGGATTGACATAGAAAAAACGGTCGCCATGCAGGTTGATGCCCGCCAACGAGTTGTTAAAGAGTGAAAGCTCGGCTATATCGAGGAATTTAGCGTCTCCGCTGTCCAGGTACATACCATAATTGAAGAACACGTTGGCTACCGCCGCGCAGGTTTCATTATAGGCTGTCAGATTGGGGAGTTCATAAGGAGCCCCGAAGCCTTCCATCCCCTCTATGGCCCCAAGGCCGCCGGTGATATGCATACGGGTAGTGACCAGATTCGTCCAAATAGAATTGAGCGCACGGGTATAGTCATTCAGTCCGGTCAGGGCATCGACCTGTGCCATGGCTGTGTATAGATATGCCGCACGAACGGCGTGCCCAACAGCTTCGGTCTGCTCTTTCACCGGCGCATGCTGCTGTGCGTAAGTCGGCGCCATTACTCCCTCACCTTCCGGACGGTAAGTGACTCCTCTGATCTCAAGGAACTTCTTTGCCATGTTGAGGTACAACGTATCATTTGTCACCCGGTATAGCTTGCAGAGTGCCAGCTCGATCTCTTCGTGCCCCGGAGCCTGATTGACCGGTTTGCCGCCATTATAATTGGGATCACCTCCTTCAAAGAACACCTTATTCACATGCTTGGCACTCTTTATGGCGACATTCAGCAGTTTATCCTTACCCGTAGCCTGATAATAGGCTACCGCTGCTTCGTACAGATGCCCCACATTATAAAGCTCATGGCTATGAACAACCCACGAGTAGGGTTTCTCTCCCATCTCTCGGGGATCGGGATTACCACAAATATGCGAAATATATAAATATCCGTCCTCTTTCTGTGAAGCAGCAATCAGGTCGGTCACTTCATCCATAAACTCTTCCAGCTCCTTGTCCGGGCGAATCATCAATGAATAAGCCACTCCTTCCATCACTTTATAAAGATCGGAGCTTATAAAGCGGTGAGTCTCGGGAAGGGCTGTGGAGTCTCCTGCCAGAAAGGCGGCGCAACGCCGGAAACGCTCTACCGCCGGTGCGCTCTGCTCAACGGAGAAAGGTACCGTTACGTTGATTTCCGTCTGCATCCTTTCTTTCCAGAACCCATCGGTCAAAGTCACCTGATTAAAGGGAACGGGTGTTATTGTCTGCTGTCCCTCTTCCGAACAGGCTGTCGTAAGGAGAAGCAGAAATAGCCCTGTTAGTACATGTTTCATTCTAATTTGTTTTTAAAAGTTTCACTTGGGTATGTTTGTCCGTAACGGGCACCTCTATATAATAAGGATGATGTGTATTACCCGCCTCAATGTGGAATGTCGTTATCATTTTGTGATCGGTCATGACAGTATATTTACCTTCCGGCATTCCTTCGGTCCGGATGGTGGTGTTGTGACGTTTGCCGGAACGGTTTTCGATGAAGAAGCTCAGTTCTTCGGCTGCCCCTTTGAGGGTGACGGGATGATCTTTCCGGAATCCGTCCTGCATCAATTCGATGGAGAAACGGACAGGAGTCATGATACGTATCTGCCGGCGTACTCCGTCAAGGGGAGTGATACTCACGGTTCCGTTCTTATCCGTCCGGACATTCGCTCCGTAGCCGATCAGCCCGAAGTTGGGATCATCCACCAGATAGACTCCCGAACCGTGGATGCCTCCGGTAAGCCCGTGGTCTATTTCACCATCAAACCGCCAGGGAGAACGCCCCACTTTGATATAGTTCATGTAAGTGCGTGAGTTCTGGTAGGGTGAGAAGGCCCAGCCGACAGCACCATCGTTCCGCTCTCCCTTATACCAATAGCCAAAGCCGGTCTCCTTCGTACCGGTGTTCATCAGTGCCCATGAAGCCAGTAAAGAGTTATATCCGTAATTGATGTATCTGTCCGGCCGGTCGGAGAACCGATAGGCATAATCGAGCAATGCCACACCTCCCATTTGGGTCATATAGTCGAGGTTTACGTATTGTCCGCTCCACGCTGTGCCCAGATTGGCATATCCCGGCTCAAACAATCCGCGCAGCGCAAGGTTCCCATCCAGCTGGTTCTGCATGAAACGGTCGATCATCGCAGTATCGAACGAAGTATACGAATACCACTTCTTGAGGTTCTTGTCGTACCAGAACTGCTCTTCCGGCTCGATAGGATTCAACTTCGCATACTCTGCCACGTAATAGGAAGACTCAAAGGCTGTACGGTCGACAAACATCTCGGAGCCAAAGGGCCAGGGATCTTCGTAAACCATATAAGTTACTTTTTTCTCCCATTCACGACGCAGCTTGGCCGCATCCTTCTCTCTCCCTTTCTGCTCAAGGGCACGGATGATGTCGAGCAGATAGCGCTCGTGAAAGTTGCCTTGTTTATAAGCCCAGTCCGTCCAGCCATGAAATGTCCATTGCTTGCCCATCAAAATGTTATAGGGCACTTCAAAATAGGCCATTGCCGTCCGGTAGGCGCGTTCCAGATAACCATCGGCATCAAGGTAGGAAACCATCTCGGGATTATCCTCCGCTATCCGGTAAAGGTTATAATAAATGGCAAAGTGAGTGGTATAGTCGAAGGTCCGCCACATGCGTCCCTTGCCCGAACCGCCATCTTCGTATCCACCATATTTCCCGCTACGGTTCTGATGCCAGTTTTCGCTGCCGTAAATGCCGTACGGATAAGGATATTCCCGGTCTGTGCGTTGCAACTTGCCCCATACGAAGTTTTCTTCGTAGTATTCCAGAGAGGCGATTTCTTCCCGGTCGGGATAGATGACATTCTTTTCACTCACATAGACCGGCTTGCTGTTGGACGGGTCGTCCGAACCACCCACCATGAACTCTTCCCGCAAGTCTCCCAGGTGGTCGGGCGAAAGCAACTCGGCTTTCTCCATATCCCAAAGGCTATAAAGCCCATTGTACCACTTGGAAGGGTCGCGATGCTGCTGCCGTCCGACAATGAAACGTGCCCGCTTTTTAATCAGGGTCTCCAGGGGTTCCGTCACAAAGAAGTCGAGGAAACAGACCTGATCTTCTCCGTAACGTACCGTTATCAGGTTCTCTCCCAAACGGGAGAAACGAAACTTATACAGATATGTATCTCCTGCCTTCTGTCCAAGGCTGGTGATCTGCATCTCCGCAGGATATTCCGCCGTCAATCCGGTAACGGGCAGCTTGGACCGCAAAGCGCAACAGACCTCCATCTCCGGAGTAACGACCATGCCGGGGGCAACCTTTACAATCACCCCTTGCTTATCATAAATTTTCGTCTGTATCTCCTCGTGATTTCCGGCAAGCGTGAAGTTGAAACCGGTAACGTAGTGTCCGTAAGGCTGTACAGTCTTTGAGGTAGACGGCAATCTCCAGGTATCATCTGTACGGTCCACAGCATGGGTGGAATGCAGATAATATTTGCCGTCCGCTGTGGCATATTCAATCGAAGTTCCCTTCTGCATGGTCATCAGCAGGATGTCACCCTGCCCTGTCAGCGGAGTCCAGTAGAAAAAAGAAGCATTCCCGTTCAGAGAGAAGTGCCGGTTCAGATTCTGATGTGCCTGGATAGATTCGTCCAAAGCACCGACAGGCAAAGAGAACCACAGGTCCGTCACCGTCGCCGGATGGTGGCTGCGGTTGAAAAACTCAATCTCCCAGTCCACCTCTTCACCCTTGATGGTGAAAGTCTGATAGAGGCGCACATCCGAAGGAAGCTGCCAGAATATCTGTATCTTATCGGAGGTGGCGGATAGAATCTGTGGGGAAATATCGGCCAGAGAGACTGCATAGCTTTTCCCCCTGACTTCGTAAGCCAGATTCAAATCGCCCAGATACTTCCCGTGGTCTATATAGTTGCGGACATTGTCCGCCCCCTGAAAGACGAGCGAGCTTACTCCCCTTTCGTCCGGACTGACTTTCATTTGGGGAGTTATACCCCGGAGAGAAGAAATATTCAGACAGAGAAAGAGTAAGGATGAAATATAATACTTAAGTTTCATAGGCACCATTCTTTAATTAATAAAGTAATCTACAGTAGTTGAGCATTGCTGTGCCTCATCCGTCACAGGAGGGCTGTGTGGCACTTTTTATCCGCAGGTACTTCGTCCGGGTATACGGCAGTACTTCGTCCGAGTATACGGCAGTACTTCGTTCGAGTATACGGCGGTACTTCGTCCGGGGCCCTGGTGGATAAACGCTGCCATGCAGATACTCAACCACTGTTTTACATTCGGCAGAGAAGCATCACGGCTGCACTGAAATTTTCACACTGCTAAGTGCTCTCTTATGACTGTAGTCATCCAGCGAGTTACTCCGCTCTTCACTATAATCGATCCCCTTATAGTCTTTGTCACCCACATTGGTGGCAACGGCCGTAATGGTAAAATCGCCGGCTCCGGTGTAAATGTACTTATAAGTTTTCTGAATTCCTCCGGTAGTGTATACAGAACCCAGCGAAACACCCGTGTTCCAAGGTTCGTACTCGTCGGTCCCCATCTCTATGAAAGAGAGATAGACATCGCCCTGGAAACCCTTATACTTCGTATAGTCGGCTTCGTGAACCGGAAGTCCGGTAGCAGGATCGAGTTCACATTCATACGATTCCAATACTCCATCCCCATCCAGATCGTACTTATAAGGCGAATCGTCGGCTGCCGCAAAGGTGGAACGGCCGTTGACGTACATGTCCACCTGGCGGAGAATGATCTTTTCACCATGATCCAGGAAGGGTTGCAGGTACGTATCCCGATTGTACATATCGCCCAGTTTATAAAATCCTTCGGTAGGACGACGTGAAAGCGGATCGTTGGTCTGGAATGCGCCGTACGAACGCTCATCCTGCATCGTATAGTACTTGTATCCGGCACTATATCCGCCAAAGTCCTCCAACTGCTCGGTGTGCAGGCCGAAGTAAGCAGCCACCCACGCATCATTAGAATACTTACGAATCGCACGGTCGGCATCACACGTCACAAAGCGGCTTTCGATAATCGTATTACCCGGCTGGTTGGCCAGTCCGCCAAAGATGTGGATATCCGGTTTCATCCGTATGCCCGAAGGGATACGCCGGTCGGTCACCGTAAACTTCAGCTGATTGGTCCCTATGTAGCTCATCTCCATCAAAGCCTCCGGAAAGTCCCCTTTCTTGTAGGGGACCAACTGGATATTGTCAATGGCACCGAAGAACTCAAAATCCTTCTTCACCTCTTCGATGGACTGATAGTCTTTAAAGTATTTATAAAACAGGGTCTTTTCCCCATTTTTGGCATAAGGAACCCGGTAACACTCTTCATAGAAGCTGTCCCAATCGTGCTCCATAATGGCTTTAACGCGCGAACGTTCGAACTTCTTGCCTTCATCACCTGTAAAAAGCGTCAGGTACTGGGCATCGGTATTGATGGTCACCGTCACCTCTTCGCCTACTTTCGGATTCTGGGGTGATACGGAGATGCTGACAGACGGTGTCTCTACGTCTGCACCAAATTTCTCGCAGGAAACCAGCGAAGTGGCTGCCACAGCAAGCAGCCCTATAATCAGTTTATTTGTTTTCATATCCATTCGTATTTAGTATTAGAAATATCCCGGATTCTGTTTCATCTCTGGGAAGAACGATAACTCGGTAAACGGTATCGGCATCAGCACCCGGTATACCTTCTCTTCGTTGAAAAGATGCCAGAGGTACTCTCCACGCGCCGGATCACCAAACGGATCAAAGAACTGCAGAGGATCACGATAACGGCAGATATCTGCCAAGTCGACCATCGACACATCCGGGAAACGGGCTACATCGAGCCACCCGCAATCATCCTCGGCTGCCAGTTCGCGCAGACGTTCATACATCAGCTCCTTCAATGCATTGGCCGGACTAATATTCGTAGGAATCATCATAACCGAACCCGGCTGGTAAGTATAAGGAGCATCTCCCTGAGAGACAAACATATCTTTGATGGAACCCTGATGGCAAGCACGGTCACGGATGATGTTCATCGTTTTCACTCCTTCCGAAGCATGACCCTGCATAATCTGGGCTTCTGCTTTCAGTAAGTAAACCTCAGCCAGACGTAAAACAGGATAGTCCACACCACCGTAATTGATATCAAAAGTAGAGCTCAGCTCACTCGGATTCAGGTTACGGAACTTACCCAACTGCCACCAGTTACAGTTCCAGAGGTTGGGCTTGTTCTGCCCGTTCGTCTCGTTCTTCCACCAAGCCCGTTCGTGACTCTCGAGAGCCACATCCATGACTTTAAGCTGCTCTTCGGTATAATCGTTTACTTTACCCGGTTCGATGTAGAACTCAGGGCCCAGTTCACGTCCGGCAGGTTCGAATACCCACAAGCCGACTGGAGCACCGCCACTGTTAGGACCGGTCACCCAGCCTTTCACCGAACTCCACATGCGACGGGTAACATCTCCCGTTATGGAGTATTTCCCGGTACGGTCATAAAGATTCTGCAAATCATAAGGAGTTGTTCCCGGTTTCGGACTCTCGGCATTGAAGCGGTCCACCTGTCCGTAATCCATACACACGTCCTTGAAACTGTAGTTATGTTCCCACATCGGTATGTCATATAGCAGCGTCAGCCACGAGGTCAGGTTTCTTCCGCCGGTAGCACCGTACTTGCCTTCACCGGCAAAGCCCATCGGTATCTTGTTTCCGGTGCCCACCCCTTCTTCTGCCAGCACGCTGAACATAATCTCGTTGTTGCGTTTGGTAAATACAGCGGGGAAGTACTCTTCCAGCTCATAAGTTCCATATATACCGGCAATAATATCGTCACACAACTTCACGGCATCGGCATATAACGTCGTTTTATCCACATCGCCAGCCGTCGTTTCATTGATCTTATCCCCATACATTTCCGCACGGCGGATATAAGAAGCATGGAATATCTTCATCTTTGCCAGCATACCTGCCACGGCTCCCTTCGTCACACGGCCGTAAGCAATGCCCGAACGGTTATCCAGACACTTATCCAATGCATAAGCCATCTCGTCATAAAGAAACTTGAACATCTCCTGCCGGGTTGCCCGTGGCACATAAGCCGGTTTCGGTCCAGTAGGCTCTGTGACCAGGGGCACACCACCGTAATAGCGGTACAAAGTAAAGTAAGCATAAGCCCGGAGGAAACGCACCTCGCCCATCAGCATCTCGGTTGCCGATCCGGTGATGGTGGCCTTGTCCAACGCAGAATGTCCGGCGTTCTCGTCAATCACTCCTTTGTTAGCTTCCAGTCTTTCAAGTATCAGGTTCGCCTGCGCGATATATGAATAATGCTTTGACCATAAGTTCAGCACACTACCCGAGGTAGATGTCAGGTCGAACGGACCTTCATTCATCAGCGAAGGCATCATAAACCGGTCGCTGGTCATAATTCCATCGTTCACATGCCCGGCATTGGCATAGAGTATAGCAACATTACGCAAAGCAGCGTCATATGAGGTATAGAAAGTCTCAGACGGAAGCTCTGTTTTCGGTAACTGGTCGAAATACCCCTCACACGACACTAAGGCGCAAGAGGTTAAAAGGGCTAATAATATTTTCTTCATGGCAGTACCTGTTAATATTTGAAATTAAGTGAGAATATATGAGAGCGGGCGTACGGATAGGCCGAAATGTCGACTCCCGGAAGAATACGGTTGTTCACAGAGCTACCGCTACGTACCTCGGGGTCATATCCCGAATAGTTCGTAAGACAGAAAACGTTGTTAATCGTATACGTCAGAGCCAGGTCTTTAATCTTCCAAGCCTTCAATACGTTCTTCGGTAAACGGAAGGTAACAGCCAGGTTGTTCATCTTCAGGAACGAACCGTCTTCCACCATCTCCGAGTTGGAAGCAGCCCACATATATCCTGACCAGTCAATGGCACCGGGACCTGTAAAAGTACCGGTAGGATTGTTCGCAAACCAGGCATCTTTATAATACACAGCCGATTTATTGCGGATATCCCCGTTGTTCATCAGGTTGTATACATTACCATTGATAATATCATTTCCGTATGACCAACTGAAGTCCATAGCCAGTTCGATGAACTTCCAGCGCAGACGAGTGTTCAAACCACCGATAAACACCGGATTCACGTCTCCGATCACAACACGGTCACTCATATCCACTTTTCCGTCTCCATTGGTATCGGCAAAGGATGGGAAACCGTAAGGCATCTCTCTCTCGGTAGCATACCACCAAGGAGAATCGGCACTGCCTATACCGTTATAATCCGAATGCCAGTTGCTGCGGATGCCTTCCATCTGCAAACCATAGAAGAGTCCGAGAGGATATCCTTTTTTAATCAGAACATTCTCCGAACCGGAAGCCGAACCTACGGGACGTCCTTCGAGCATCTGTGTTTCAGTACCTAAGCTAAGCACCTTGGACTGATTGGAGCTAAAGTTCACCGTAGCATTCCAGGTAAAGTCCTTTTTATCAATAAGCACACCGCCTACACTGATCTCAAATCCGCGGTTACGCACCGAACCAATGTTACGGGTCACCTTCCCGAAACCGGAAGTACGTGGCAGATTTTGTTCGAGCAGCATATCACGGGTAGTCTTTGTATAGAGGTCCAATGACACATTCAGGCGGTTATTGAACATATCCAGGTCGAGACCACCGTTAAACTCTTCCGTCACCTCCCAACTGATCTCCGGGTTCGCCATACGGCTGGTATACAAAGCCGGGATAGCTCCGTCACCAAAGATAGCCTGACGCTGGCTGGAAGACAATGTCTGTGCATAAGCATAAGGAGCAATCTGGTCGTTACCCACCTGGCCATAGCTGAAACGCAACTTCAGGTTGCTTACGTTCTTCTCCAGCCAAGGCACATTCTTGAAGAATTCTTCTTCTGAAACTCTCCAACCCAGCGCACCGGATGGAAAGAATCCCCAACGGTTATCGGGACTGAATTTAGAAGAACCGTCAGCACGCATGGAAGCTTTCAGCAAGTAACGGCCTTTATAAGAATAGTTGGCCATAAACACTCCCGAGAGCATGGCTATCTTTTCGTAAGATACACCGGGAGACTTCACATGGTTACCACTTTTTGCATCATAAATACCTTCCCACCCCAAATCGGTATTGAACTGGGAATATTCCTGATTAAAGGTTTCATACTTATTGGTATTGGCCTCATACACGGCATTCACCGAAAGACTGTGTACCTTGTTGAATACTTTATTGAATCCGGCCTGTATCACTCCACGCATATTTAATCCGCTTTGTGTAGCATACGTAGCCAAGCCATTATTATCATAACCGCGCTGGATGGTCTTCGGAACAAATTCTTTGACT
Source organism: Bacteroides hominis (assembly GCF_033042785.2). Taxonomy (NCBI): domain Bacteria; kingdom Pseudomonadati; phylum Bacteroidota; class Bacteroidia; order Bacteroidales; family Bacteroidaceae; genus Bacteroides; species Bacteroides hominis. The sequence continues at coordinate 803,633 of NZ_CP178829.1, forward strand.
TCCCCTTTAGGGATACGAACGCCAATACCGCCTTTTACAAACCAGTTATCATTAATGTTGTATACCAATTCCGCCTGACCGAAGAAAGTATTATTTTTATTATTGTAATCAATGTCTTTCAGCTTCCGATAAGGATTATCCATTTTACCTGTATAGTACAGGTTGTCATCTATCTCCTGGAAAGTCCACTCTTTGGGAACAAGCGGAGAGAAAGTCTGTATTTCATTGAAAATGTTTCCTTCTGTCCAGAAAGCACCGCTACGAATATTGTGCTCATACGAGATATTCGTGTTCAAAGTCAGTTGTGGAAGCAGTTTGATGCTGTTATTCGTCTGGAAATAGAATCGCTTAAACCCGGTATTGATTGCGATACCGTCTTCGTTCATCAACGAGAAAATGGTAGAGTTCTGTATCCGTTCGGTTCCGCCTCTGTAAGACACTTCATAATTCTGCTTGGTACCATTCTGCAAACAGAGATCCGGATAGAACTGGAAACGGGAAGGATTGGTATTCCATACCTGATCTTTATACTCCTGGTAGAAATCGGCATTCTGCCAGCGTCCGCTCATAATCATATCACGCATATATGCACGCATGTAATCTTCGGCACCCAGCATCGGGATTGAATTTGCCAGTTTACTGATACCATAAGTAGCTTTTACGGAAATCTCACTCATACCGGCCGCACCTTTCTTGGTAGTAATCAGCACAACACCATTGGCACCCTGCGCCCCATAAATGGCAGTAGACGATACATCTTTCAAGATAGAGATACTCTCGATGGCATCGGGAGAGATAGTTGCTAAAGGACTCTCCAGCGGATCGTCCGAGATAGGAAGCGGGAAACCGTCGATGACATACAAAGGCGAGCTACCTGCCGTAATAGAACTGGCTCCACGAATCTTAATCGTGATTCCGCCACCCGGCGCACCATCATTGTTCATTACCTGTACACCGGATATTTTGCCTTTCAAGGCTTGTTCCAGGCTTAACGGATTGGTTTGCATAAACTGGTCGGAGCTCAAACTGGATACAGATCCGGTTAAGTCTACTTTACGCTGAGTCTGATAACCAGTCACCACCACTTCATCAATCAGCACTCCCGAATCCATCAGTACATCTATCCGATTCTGACTGCCTACGGTTTTCTCAACCGTATTCATGCCGATCATCGAAAAAACAAGTACTTGTCCCGGAGATACGTTTTTAATCGTATACTCTCCGTTTTCATTAGTAATCACCCCGTTGTGTGTCCCTTTCACTTGTACAGTGGCTCCAATAACAGTTTCATTACTGCCTTTCTCTCTCACTGTACCCGAAATGCTCTTTGTGTTTTGAGCAAATCCACCTGCAGACACCAGCACAAACATGCATATTAAGAAGACGGCTTTTATCCTGCCTTCGGTATCTGCTCTAAGGTTGTTCAGATCTTTTAGATTCATAATATTAGTAATTTAGTCATTAAAAAGGATTCATACATTTTTAGTTTCTTTGTTAAGTCCCGAAGCCAAATCAGGACGAGTCCATTTTGTGTGGTTCCATACTCAGTTGTTTTTGCATTCGTATTTTACTGTTTTGTTGTTTCAGCAAAAGTAGGCGAAAAGAGACCCGAACCATAGAACAATAAATTATTCACTGATACTCATATTCATATTTACACCAAACATTACCATAGTGAACATAAATATCAGTTTGTGACCATAAGTGCCTTTCTGATTCGTTTTTATTTCAGACTTTTGTGTTGTACGTAATTAAGAGACGAATGAAGAAGAGCTTTTTTACCCTGATTTTATTTATTTCTTCTGTTATACTAAATGCACAACAGAATGAACTTATGTTCCACTCTCTGGGCAGTCAACACGGACTTACATATAGTGCCGTACGCGATATTGTGCAGGATTCGAAAGGATATATTTGGATTGCAACCCTCAAAGGACTGAACAGGTATGACGGATACAACATTAAACAATACTACAAGTCGGATGACGGACTTTCTTCAAACTGCATCGAGAAACTGCTTCTGCTTGGGAAAGATACTCTATTGATGGGAACTAATGAGGGGGTGTGCTTATACGATATGATGAAAGAGAAGTTCACCACTATTGTTCCGCAAACCAAGACCCCACTATACGTGCTGGACATGGTCTACGACGGACGTTCAGTCTTCATCGCATCAGATTCCGGACTCTATGCGTATAATAAAGTAGAGCAAAGCATGGCACTGCTCTACAAAGGATTGATTATAAAAGTAACACTGGATATTAACGGAAATGTATGGGCTGTCGGTCCGAATACGATTTATTGTTTCCGCCCCAACGGACAAATGACCCGGAAAATCACAGCGGCAGAAGTCTCTTCCGACTATCCTGTCGAATTCACTTCCATCTACAAAGATTCTCAGGGCACTCTATGGCTGGGAACTACCGAAAACGGGTTGTACCGATATAATAAGAATTATAACCAGTTCGTTTCAGTGGAGTTCTCTTCACAAGACAGAAAAGACATGCGCTATATCCGCTGCATTCAGGAAGATATGCGGGGAAATCTATGGATCGGAACCGAAAACGGACTTTTCATCTACGACTACACGGACAACAGTTACGTACAATACCGCCAGCATGCGAAAGATGTCCAGTCCGGACTGAACGATAATGCAATCTACACCATTTATAAAAGTCGTGGAGATATTATGTGGATCGGTACATTCTTTGGAGGTATCAACTATACTAGCCTGACTGAAAACAACTTCCACTACCTGATAGCAGATAATGGGAAACAATACCTGAAAGGAAAAGCGATCAGTAACATCATCAAAGATAAAAAGGGAGCGTTATGGTTTGCTTCCGAAGATCACGGAATCTCCATTCTTTATCCGGACGGTCACATCAGGTACCTAAACAAATCGACCCATCCATCGCTAAACGGAGACAACGTACACGCATTAGCCGAAGATTACTCCGGCAATATATGGATTGGCAATTTTGTCGACGGCCTACAAAAGGTGGATTTGGAGAGGGGATATATCCGCTCATATAAGAATTTGGCAGGAAGAGATACGGGGTTATCCAATAATTCAATCTATAAGCTCTATGTTCACAACCCCGATACTATGTTCATAGGCACAAGCCAGGGAGTCAATATCTATCATTTTCAGACAGATTCATTCACCCCCTTTCTTCCGGATATATTCCGACTTATACGCATTGACGACATCATACGTGATAAAAAAGATAATATCTGGTTTTCTGCACACTTCAACGGCATCTTCCGGTATCATATTCCTACCCATAGCATCCACCGATACCAGAAAGGAGCGACAGGTTGTAAAACTATGACCAGCGATAACATCTATTGCAGCTTTATCGATTCGAAAGGAGATGTCTGGTTTGGCACCAGTAATGGAGGACTGATGAAATATGATGCAAATGCAGACAGTATACAGGTTTTCGGGAAAAAGAACGAACTCCGGCAGAGAGACATCTATTCCATACAGGAAGACAGTTTCGGCTATCTATGGATGAGTACGGACAACGGTATTTTCTCATTTAATCCGGAAAGTCAGAGTTTTGCCCACTACAAGGTATCCGACAATCTGATTTCGAATCAGTTTAATACCTGTCCGGGTTATAAAGATACAAACGGTACTCTCTACTTCGGAAGTATCAATGGCGTATGCTTTTTCCGGCCGGAAGGACTGAACCATAACAACCCTACAAACGATATCCACCTGACTTTCTCAGACTTCAAGGTTTTCAATAAGCATGTGCAGCCGTCACCGGATGGCATCCTGCAAAGCAATATCGACAGTACGTCCCTTATCCGCTTACCTCACGGTATGAATACCCTGACTTTTGACTTCCTGGTAATCAACTACAATGAAAACTGTCAGTCACAACTTTCTTGTGAGTATTATCTGGAAGGTATGGAGACCGAGTGGAACACAACACAACAAATCCCACAATCAGTCACTTATACCAACCTCGATCCCGGAACTTATAAATTCCATGTACGGGTTATCGGGAAAAACGGAGTTGTATTCGACCGCCGTGAAATCACTGTAAACATCCTTCCTCACTTTCTATTGAGTGGCTTCATGATCACCATTTACTCTTTAATCGGGCTCCTGATCGGCTTTATAATTGTCCGCTTCTACCGCATTCGCATGCGTGATAAAATGGATATACGCATCGAACGCATGGAAAAGAACAACCTGCGCGAACTAAACAAGCATAAGCTAAATTTCTTCACTTATATTACCCACGAATTTAAGACTCCTTTGTCTATACTGATGGCCGTATTTGAAGATATATCAATCAGCCGGAACAACACAATCACCGGAGAAGAAATGAAAATAATCAATCGGAACATCCAACGCCTTCAGTTTCTTATCAATCAGCTTCTGGAGTTTCGTTCCGTAGAAACCGATCACGCCCGTATAGAATATGTGAAAGGAGACATCATGACATACGGACGTAGTATCTTCGAATTGTTCATCCCTGTCTTCAGACAAAAACAGGTTGTCTTTCAATATACAACCTCAACAGATTCCTACTATACGGTCTTCGACAGAGACAAGATTGAAAAAATCATCAGCAATCTGCTCAGCAATGCCTTCAAACATTCTGATCCTCAGAGTGAAATAAACTTCAGGATTGATGTGGATAAGAATGCCGGACAACTGATTCTTTCTTGCCACAACAGCAGCTCTTATATTCATCCGGAACAACGGGAGGCTGTCATGCAACCTTTCCACAAAACCGATTCGTCTGATCAGAAATATTCTAATACAGGTATCGGTCTGGCTTTGGTGAATGGATTAGTTCAACTACTTTCAGGCACGGTTGAGATAGAAAGCCATCAAAATAGTGGCACGACCTTCAAAGTAAGATTGCCTCTGGTAGAAGACTCCAAAGATATGATCGTTCCCGATGAAACGCTGGATATCGTCAATTCCCCCGACGTAGTAGCAGACACTGTATACCTACTCAATAACTCCGGGTTAAAAGAAGATATGAATGCCGCAAATACAGAAAAGAAAATGACTGTACTACTGGTAGAAGATAATCCGGATATCAACAACATATTAAAAAGTAAATTACTACGTTTATATAAAGTGAAAACAGCTTATAACGGGCAGGAAGCAGTCGAATTGCTGAAAACACACATTATCGACATCATTATCAGTGACATCATGATGCCTTATATGGACGGATATGAATTGAGCAGGTATATTAAAACCTCTCGGGAGTATTCTCACATTCCGGTCATTCTTATCACTTCTCAACCTTCGAAAGAGAACGAGCTGCAGGGATTATCGGCAGGAGCAGATGCCTATATTGAAAAGCCTTTCACTTTTGATGAACTGAACCTCAGAATCACCAATTTACTCAAAGCTAAAAGTAATATCCGCGAACATTATCACGATATGAAAATATTCGAACTCAACGAAGAACTTAACAACAAAGACGAAGAGTTTATCAAATCGTTGACCCAATTCGTCATCGAACATATCGAAGAACCGGAATTGAGTGTCGATCAATTGACTGCACACATGAACATCAGCCGAACCCAACTATACAATAAGCTGAAGAAACTGTTAAATCTGAGTGCCACCGAATTTATAAATAAAATCAAGATCGATGTTGCCAAAGTAAAGATTATAAAAACCAATCTGACTATCGCCGAAATCTCATGGCAGCTTGGATTCAATAATCCCAGCTACTTCAGCAAAACATTTAAGCGTTTCTGTGGAGTGACACCCAATGAATTCAAGAACGGCAAAGGTCAGTAAACAGACCGGTTCATCACCCATTCGGAAAAATACATTCTAAAAGTGGTCAGATACATTCGTTTTTTGTAAATGCCGGATAATAGCCTCTACTCCCATAAACATTACCCATATGAATAATAAGAGCTATTAATATTCTGTATTTTAACACGAATACATGCTCAACAACATACATACCAGTTCGTACCTGTTTAAAATATTATGTATATATTTGCCATTGTTAATCCAAACACAATGAAAACAGGAACAATATTCAGCATAGAGGAGTTTGCCATCCACGACGGACCGGGAATCCGAACAACGATATTCTTAAAAGGATGTCCTTTACACTGTGCATGGTGCCATAACCCCGAGGGCATCTCACCACAACCACAATACATGATTAAGAAAGGAGTCAAAAGCATTTGTGGATATCAGATAACTGTAGAAGAACTGATTGCCATAATTGAAAAGAACCGGGATATCTATAGGCTTAACCGGGGAGGAATAACACTAACAGGAGGAGAGCCTTTGTTTCAACCGGATTTCATCACCGAATTGCTCGAACAACTTCCGGATATACATACTGCTATCGAAACAAGCGGATATGCAAACACTCATACTTTCAGCAAAGTTATTTCCTTGGCAAATCTGATCCTGTTCGACATCAAACACACAGATCCGGAGATGCATCGAAAATATACAGGTGTAGATAATACGATCATACTAAAAAACCTTACCGTACTTTGCGATTCAGGGCAGGATTTCATCCTTCGGATACCACTGATTCCAGGTGTCAACGATACCCGGGAAAATATGACAGCCATTTTCGAAAGAATCAAAAATGCCCAAAACCTGATACGCGTCGAGATCCTCAGATATCACCGGACAGCAGGTGCCAAATACGCAATGATCGGAGAAAAGTATCACCCTCCGTTCGATACCGGAAAAACACCACAAATCTATAATGTATTCGAAGAAAATAATATCAAAAATCTAATTGTATGAACGAAAGAATTAACTATCTAAAAACGTATATTTTAGATAAACAACACCACTCACAAAGAAGAACACTACAGAGCGTAGGACTTGATAAATTGAGTACGTCCTATGCTCTACAAGGTTTATCTCCTGTAGAACGCGCCACAGCTTGCTTTGCTGCCTCAATGGATGCCGAAACTCCGGTTATACTTCCGGGTGAAAGAATCGTTTTTACCCGCACCCTCACCCAAATACCGGATCCCTATACCCCGGAAGAATGGAATGAAATCAAAAGCAAACATTATATCCATGAAAAAGGTACGGTATGTAACATCTCTCCTAATTATGCTTACACAATCCGACATGGGTTGGAAGCACGGAAACAAGAGATTCGGAAACGTCAGGAAACACCCTCATTAAATGAAAGAGAAAAAACATTCCTGCAAGCAATGTATCAAAGCATCATATCCATACAAAATTTAATTGAGAAATACGAGCAATATGCATTATCCATTAACGAGACAGAAACAGCATATACTTTGCACACCGTCAAAACAGAAGGGGCCCAAAACTTCAGACAGGCCCTACAACTTTTGAGGATTCTCCATTTCTCCATTTGGGAAGCAGGTAACTATCACAACACACTCGGTCGTTTCGACCAATATATGTATCCTTTCTATCAAAAAGACCTGGAAAATGGAACACTTACCAAAGAGGAAGCATTTGACTTACTTGAAGAATTTTTCCTGGTATGCAACAAAGACAGTGACCTGTATCCGGGTATGCAGCAAGGCGACAACGGTCAGAGCTTAGTATTGGGAGGACGCAACGCAAACGGTGAATACTTGTTCAACGACCTGTCACGCATGTGTTTGCAAGCAAGTTACGAATTGAAGCTGATTGATCCCAAAATCAACATTCGTGTAGACCAAGGTACTCCCAACGAGATATTCACTTTAGGTTCCCGCCTGACAAAAATAGGGCTGGGCTTTCCACAATACAGCAATGACGACGTCATCATTCCGGGACTTATCCGCAAAGGATATTCGAAAGAGGACGCATACAACTATGTCGTGGCTGCCTGCTGGGAGTTCATCATCCCCGGTAAAGCCATGGATATTCCCAATATAGACGCTGTTTCTTTAATAGGATGTGTAGACCGATGCATTGAAAAGCTCAACACTTGCCCGGATTATCCATCTTTTTATACACTGGTTGAACAGGAAATACAAAAAGAAGTCGATACAATCTGCGAAAAACACCGGAATCTCTACATTATCCCTTCTCCTATGATGTCTTTGCTTATGGATGGCACCATCGAAAGAGCCAAAGATATTTCAGAAGGATCTTACTATAATAACTATGGCATTCACGGGACCGGCATTGCAACTGCCACCGACGCCCTTGCTGCTCTGAAAAAATACTATTTTGAAGAACAGAACATAGATTATATCACTCTGCTTACTGCTATAAGAAACAACTTCCAAGGCTATGAAGAGTTACAGAAAAAGCTAAGAGAAGAAGCTCCCAAAATGGGACAGGATAATGATTATGCCGACCTGATAGCCGGAGCTCTACTCGACTCTTTCGATCAGTCGTTAGCCGATAAACGAAATGAACGCGGAGGAGTTTATCGGGCAGGTACCGGAACAGCCATGTACTACATTTTTCATTCCAATCAATTGCGTGCTACTCCCGATGGACGTAACGATGGTGAAATGATCCCGGCAAATTATTCCCCCAGCCTGTTTCTCAAGCAAAAAGGACCGATATCTGTTATTAAATCATTTACCAAGCAGCACCTGGATCGTGTTGTCAATGGCGGCCCCCTCACCCTGGAATTCGACCAGTCTGTATTCAGCAACGACGAAACCATTGAAAAATTGGGTATGCTTGTGAAAACCTATGTTGTCCTTGGTGGTCACCAGCTACAGTTAAATACAGTCAGCCGGGAGAAACTGCTACATGCCCGTAAACACCCCGAACAACACAAGAACCTGATTGTCCGGGTATGGGGATGGAGTGGATACTTTGTAGAGTTAGACGAATGTTACCAGAATCATGTTATTAACCGGATCGAATTCGGTCTATAAAACATCTGCATTATGAAAAATACAGTAAAGAATTTCATGTTTTACATTGCCTTCGTGGCATCCCTGGGAGGATTACTTTTTGGATTCGATACCGCAGTAATATCCGGAGCCGAAAAATCCATCCAAACAGTATATGGCCTATCCGATTTCAGCCATGGTTTTACCATTGCCATCGCTTTAATCGGTACTATCATCGGAGCTTTCATCTGTAGTAAACCCGTAGAGAAATACGGACGCCTGAAAGCACTAAAAATAATTGCTTTCCTCTATTTTGTTTCTGCCGTGGGCAGTGCTGCCATCATCGACTGGTATTCCTTTTTATTTTTCCGCTTTGCCGGTGGACTGGCCGTAGGAGCCTCATCCGTAGTCGGTCCCATGTACATTGCCGAAATATCTCCTTCACGCTGGCGTGGACGTTTTGTCGCATTCTTCCAGTTCAATATTGTCCTGGGTATTGTACTTGCCTACTTCTCCAACTATTGGATACATGGCATTGCACACGACTGGCAATGGATGTTGGGAGTCGAAGCCATTCCCGCCATTGTGTTTGCACTCCTACTATACACCGTACCGGAGAGCCCTCGTTGGCTGGTAAAGCAAAACAAGGAAACCGAAGCCCGTCGCATCATAAAAGAAGTCAGTAATGCGGATATTGAACAAGAAGTACATGAAATCAGAGAATCTCTGGTAGCGACAGGAAACTGTGGCGAAAAGCTCTTCCAACGCAAATACCGTAAACCAATCCTCTATGCTTTCCTTATTGCTACCTTTAACCAGTTATCTGGAATCAACGCTATCCTTTACTACGCTCCCAGAATTTTTGAGATGTCAGGTGTATTTACTGACTCTGCCATGATGCAATCTATAGTAATCGGGCTGACAAACCTCACATTTACCATGATCGGAATGATTCTGATAGATCAGGTAGGACGAAAAAAGCTACTCTACATCGGTTCTATCGGTATGGCTATTTCTTTGGCATTAGTAGCTAAAGGATTCTGTCAGGATACTTTCTCAGGTTACTATATGCTTGCCTGTCTGATGGGATTTATCGCATTCTTTGCTATTTCACTGGGTGCGGTTATTTGGGTTTTAATCTCTGAAGTTTTCCCCAATAGTATCCGGTCTAAGGGGCAAGTGCTGGGTAGCATGACACACTGGGTATGGTCCGCCCTGCTTTCTTGGATGTTTCCTGTCTTCATCCGTACAGGAGGTACTTTCATTTTCAGTTTCTTTGCCATTATGATGTTCTTAAGCTTTTTCTTTGCCCTCAGACTTCCAGAAACAAAGAACAAATCCCTGGAACAAATACAAAAAGAACTGACCAATTAACCATTTGCGAATAATAAACTAAAAACATGAATCGTATGAAAACTAAACTCATCATTTTATTAATACTCACTGCCATGATACACACAAACACAGTACAAGCTCAACATTCACAATTGAAAAAAGCCGACTTTCAGCAAGTAATCGACGGGAAACAAACCGATCTCTACTTTCTGAGAAACAAAAACGGAATCGAGATTGCCATTACCAATTTCGGAGGACGAGTCGTTGAGTTCTGGGCCCCGGATAAAAACGGTCATTTTGAGGATATTGTCCTCGGACACGACCATGTGGACAAATACCTCCACTACAAAGGTGAAAGGTTTCTGGGAGCCACTATCGGACGATATGGTAACCGAATCAGGAAAGGAAAATTCACTCTGAACGGAAAAGCCTACCAACTGCCAATCAATGATATTCCCAACAGTCTTCATGGTGGATTCAAAGGATTCGACATGGTAGTATGGGATGTTGAACAGCCGGATAGTCAAACTTTACAACTTACCTATCTGTCTAAAGACGGAGAAGAGGGATACCCGGGAAATTTACAAGTATCCATGAGTTACCAACTGACGGATAAAAACGAATTTATCATCATTCACCAAGCTCGCACAGACAAAGAAACGATTATCAACCTCACCCACCACTCCTTTTTCAATCTACACGGAGCAGGCAACAAAGATATCAACGATCACATACTCATGATCAATGCAGATAAGTTTACTCCTGTCGATCATACCCTAATCCCTACCGGTATTCTTCAGGAAGTAGGAGGAACTCCAATGGATTTTCGCCATCCTACAGCCATTGGAAAACGTGTCAACGACTTATTTGAGCAATTAAGTTTCGGCCATGGCTACGATCATAATTGGGTACTGAACCGCAAGACCTCCGATAAGCCCGAACTGGCAGCAACCGTTTATGAACCAACATCAGGACGCTTTCTTGAGGTATGGACTACTGAACCCGGACTACAATTTTACGGTGGTAACTTTTTCGACGGCACAATGACCGGAAAGCATGGTAAAAGATACAACTACCGGGCTTCTTTGGCACTCGAAACGCAACACTATCCTGACAGTCCGAATCAACCTGCCTTCCCGTCAACAAACCTTCACCCCGGCGATACTTATAAACATATATGCATCTATAAAATCAATGTACAATGAAAATCACAACACATTTATCCGTTGCAGCGGTACTCACAGTACTGATGCAGATGGGGTGCCAGTCTCCTGCAACTGACACCCGGCAAATACTCCACCTACCGGAGTTAGACCAGGTCCGGATAGAAGATGCTTTCTGGAGTCCGAAACTTGAAACCTGGAGAAAAGTAACAGCTAATGATGTATTAGACAAATTCGAAGGAAAGTATACTCCTTTCCCCGGATGGGACGATACACGAGATGCCTTCCGGAATTTCGACCGTGTTGCCGAAGGACAGAGAGATATCAAACAACACGATGGGCCAGAATGGTATGACGGACTCGTTTACGAAAGTATCCGGGGCATTGCAGACTTCCTTGCCGGACATCCCAATAAAGAAATGGAAAAACGAATCGACGGATATATCGACCGTATTTATGCCGCTCAGCAAACAGAACCTACCGGCTATATCAACACCCACACCCAACTCATGGAAAATGACCATAGATGGGGAGATAATGGGGGGCTCCTGCGCGGACAACACGACGTATATAACGCCGGAATGCTGATCGAAGCCGGAGTACACTATTATCAGGCAACCGGAAAAACACGCTTACTTGAAATAGCAACCCGATTTGCCAACTATATGGCAGATTATATGGGACCGGAACCACGTAAAAATGTCGTTCCTGCGCATTCCGGTCCCGAAGAAGCCGTAATGACCCTCTACTGGTTGTATAAAAATGAACCGGAATTGAAAGATAAACTCTCCATACCTGTCCGTGAGTCAGATTACTACGACCTGGTCACTTTCTGGATTGAGAACAGAGGACATCACTGCGGTTATCCGCTATGGGGAACATGGGGATATCGAAAATCTGAAAAATGGATTAAAGACGCTTGCTATCACCAAACGGAATTCGGTCCCCATTCCCGTCCCTGTTGGGGGGAATATTCACAAGATTCCATCCCGGTACTTGAACAAAAAACAATCGAAGGACATGCTGTACGAGCTACCTTGATGGCAACCGGTTTAGCCGCAGCCGCACTTGAAAACCAATCTCCTCAATACATTGAAACGGCTAAACGTCTTTGGGAAAACATGGCAGGCAAACGGATGTTCATCACAGGTGGAGTCGGTGCCATCCACGAAGATGAAAAGTTCGGTCCGGACTACTTCCTGCCTACCGACGCCTATTTGGAAACCTGTGCAGCCGTAGGAGCAGGTTTCTTTAATCAACGCATGAATCAATTGACCTGTAATGCCCGCTACATGGACGAAGTGGAAAGAGTACTCTATAACAATGTACTGACAGGCGTTTCTTTGTCTGGTGATAAATACACTTATCAGAATCCCCTGAATACTGACAAACCTGACAGATGGGAATGGCATGTATGCCCCTGTTGCCCACCGATGTTTCTGAAAATCATGTCCGCCATGCCCAGTTACATCTATGCATATCAGGGAGATAATATCTATGTCAACTTATTCATAGGAAGTGAAGTACGCATACCGATCGATAAAAATAACAGTGTCCGCCTGAAACAGTTAACCTCTTATCCGTGGCACGGTGCCGTTTCCATTCAAGTCAATCCCGATAAAGCCGGTACCTTTTCTATAAAAGTGCGTATTCCCGGATGGGCACAAGGTACAGAAAACCCATATGGGCTTTACCAGTCGAACCTGAAAGCCCCCGTTAAATTGAAAGTCAACCAAAAGGATATTCTCCTGAGAATTGTCGATGGATATGCGGAAATCAGCCGGGAATGGAAAAAAGGCGATCACATCGAACTTGAATTACCGATGCAACCTCGCCTGATCACTGCGAACGAAGCAGTCAAAGACTTACGTGGACAAGTTGCGCTGGCATCAGGCCCCGTTATTTACTGCTTTGAGGATGCGGATAATCCGGAATTGCCTACACTGACACTTCAGCCACAAACGCCACTGGAGCTTTCTCACGACAACGATCTGCTTCATGGAGTCAATATCATCAAATGCCAGAGTAAAATTCCGGCAAAAGCCATCCCATATTATGCTGTAGCCAACAGAAAAGAGAGTCATAGTTACAAAGTATGGATTCCCCAGGAGTAAAGAAACAGATGATTACTACAAATTTATCTCAAATGAAAAATAATGTATCGCCATTTATACGTAAATTTGCGGAACAAGAATCATCTTAATTATAAAATATCATATGGAAAAGAAAACAATCGTGGCACGCGTAGAAGTGCTCCCCGGCAAAGAACAAGCATTTTTACAGGCAGCCGATGCTTTGATTAAAGGTACAAGGGCAGAAGAAGGCAACATTAGCTATAACCTGTATCAAAACCCCTCTCAACCTGTAGCTTTCATCTTTTACGAAGAGTACAAAGACCAGCATGCTATGGATGTACATGCAGCATCACCCCATTTCCAGACTTTTGGAGAAGCGATCAAAGGAATGTTGGCATCCGACCTGATAATTGAAACTTTCTAAATGAATATGAGGGTGCTTTAATGTACCCTCTATTAACTCATCACTCCATTTACTCAGCTACCGCCAACGTCAACACACTGATACGTATTCCGCTCACCCCTGCGAACGCAGATGCACAAGCCACAGTCGTGGCTCCGGTAGTTAACACGTCATCAACAAGCAAAACATGCTTCCCCTCAAAATGAACAGTATCACATAGCCTGAAGATTCCTTCCACATTCTCCCAACGTTCAAAAGTAGACTTACGGGTCTGAGTTTCCGTATTTTTTTCACGTATCATACACTCTGCACATAATGGAATACCCGTTACAGAAGCTATCCCACGGGCAATCCATTCACTTTGATTGTATCCTCTAAGTTTCTGTTTCTTTCTGTGCAAAGGTACAGGAATTATCATATCCACGCCATCAAAAAATTCTCCCGAAGATAGTTCTGCTGACATATAGCGTCCCATCACCTCTCCCAATTCTTTATATCCGCCATATTTCAGCATATGCAGGATGCGTCTGAAATCACTACCCTTACGATAAAAAAGAAAAGAAGAAGCTCTTTTTAGGCCAGGAATACGTCCCCAGAAAAGACACTCTACCGGATTATCTTTCCGCAAATGAAATCCGGTACGGGGTAAATTTATATTGCAACAGGTGCACAAACACTCCTCCCCTCTTGACAATGGCGAACCACAGACTACGCAACAACGCGGAAACAAAAGAGACCAGAAAGAATGGAACCAGGTATTCATGATGTGTTTTTCTATTTGATCAATGTCCGAAACTACATATCCAACGGAGGAACTTCTTCCAGCAACTGCTGAAAGACAGCATGCAAAGGACCGTTAGTAGCAATTATATGATGCCCTTCTATGAAATGTTCACTTCCATAAAAGTCAGTTACTTTTCCACCCGCTTCCAATACAATCAACGCCGCAGCCGAATAATCCCATTTCCCGATAAATGCTTCTGCCCAGGCATCAAAACGTCCGGCAGCCACATAACAAAGAGCCGATGCGGCCGAACCATTCATCCGAATGCCCCCTACCACCCCATACAATTGCTTCAGCAGATATTCTGCCGTCCGTTTATACTGTTGATGATTATAGGGAAGTTCGGTTATTACAAACGCCTCTTCAATGTTCCCCACTTTCGAGACATGCAGCTCTTCTCCGTTCATCCAAGCCTTTCCACCCTTCCAGGCATAAAAACACTCATCCCTGCAAACTTCGTATACTACACCTAAAAGTAGCTCCGTACGACTCCGGAGGGCAATACTGACACAATATGGAGCATTGTCATGAATATAATTAGTTGTTCCGTCCAGCGGATCAATTACCCAGCAATATGCCTCATCTTTATAAACACCAGAACCTTCCTCGGCAATAAACCCGGCCTCGGGCAACAGAGCAGACAGTTGCCCCACTAACAGCCTCTCAGATTCCTTATCGACATATGATACATAATCATGCGCATGCTTCTCTACTACGCTCTCCCGGCTAAAGCTCTGCCGTTCTTTTCTCAGAAAATTCCCCGCTTCGGTTGCTATCCGGCGCACCTCAGTAGTAAGTTGTTGAAGTTCCAGTTCCATATTCGACTTTTAACGTATTTCGGCAAAGATAAATGATTCTTTTGAAAAAACATTGCAGCATTCAGCATATCTCTGCGTCTAAAAAACATAAAAAACTTAACTATGCAGAAATTCAGATTGACAATACTATTGATTATTTGTAGTAACGGACTTGCTTACGCACAAACGTTCAATGAAACGCCTATACTCCCCTTTATGCCACAAAAAGAAATGAAGTTCCCCAAAATCTCCGGACTTCCCGACATAAAGAGTACTCTGTCAGAAACGAATCCGGTTTTCAGCAACAGCCTGCCATTAGCCGAACAATATGAACTAAGAAAAAGATTCTCCTATCTGGATCCTGTCTTCACCAGTTATTTCAATCAAGAGCAACACCGGCTGCTCAATTCCCATTATTTCGGATATGAATTATACGGCTCCAGTTATTCACTCCGGGGAGTAGGAACTCAAAATATGGCAGGTGGCAGATTGGTATATCACCTCAACAAACAACTGACTATTCGGATAGGCGGTAATGCTTATCAATACCGTTCCAACGGGCGGATGTTCAATGACTTCACACTGAATGCGGACCTTACCTATCGCCTCAATAATTGGTTGACCGCTTATGTTTACGGACAATACAGGCTAAACTGCACTCCCAACTCCGGCGTACAAGGTTTCCCATTATCTCCACAATCTCATTACGGCGCTTTGTTCCGTATAAACCTTCTGGAAAAGAAAGAGTATGGCATCGACCTTAATCTCGGCACCGACAGAAGCTACAATGCTGCCACCCGACAATGGGAAAATACTTACAGGGTAGGTCCTGCCATACGGTTAAAATAATCGATCCAATATAGACCTGGCTATGAAGAGAGGGCTGTCCGGTACCGCCAATTTTACCGGATAGCCCATTTTATTACCTATCTGCATATAAATACCTTACATTCACCGGGAGCAAGCTTTACTATCCATCCGGTAGAAGTATCAGGAACAATTCCACCTTCCATGACATTATAAACCTTGTCCAACGACAATCCTTCCACCGTCTTTTCATTCAGCTCCACATCCACCGGACCGGATATCCGGTTCAGGCAGGCTATCGCTTTACTTCCGTCACTCAACGGCTTTACCCAGATATCATAATGATCGGCACGAATGGCACGTTCCGCCTGAATACCCAACGGATCCTGGTTGATAGCAATCAAATCTTTATTCAGAAGAATCTGCAGCGTACTGTCATTCATCTGCCGTACATCATTGCCACAGAGTAGCGGAGAAGCCATCATGCACCACAAAGCAAAATGTGACTGATACTGCTCGTTCGTACAACCTTCCGATTCATAACCGATGCTCTTACTCTTTCCGTCAATCCCCACAACAAGCATATCCGGATCATTCCATCCGGCAGGCCCCGCATATTCATTAAGCGGAGCATTTATCTCTAAAATATTCAGAACTCCACGAAGGCCGCCTTTCTGATCTGTAGACCGATTCCATAAATCACCGATATCACCGGATACACGCCAAAGATGTCCGCCCACTTTCTTTGCCCATTTCCAGGGTTCACGCTGTCCCCATTCACAAACAGAGAATACCATAGAACGTCCGGTCACCCGGAGTGCCTTCCCCATTTTTTCATATCTTTCCATCGCCTCTACCCGTCCGGCAGGCGCATTGCAGTAGTCATATTTTAAAAGATCGACACCCCAGGAAGCAAAATCCCGTGCATCCGTTTCTTCATACCCGTAACTGCCACAAACCCCACCACAGGTTTTGTCCGCGGCATCCGAATAAATTCCAAGCTTGAATCCCCGTTCATGCAAATAGTCAGCTACATATCTGATGCCCCTTGGAAACTTTGTTTTATCAACCTGGATATGTCCGTCTGCCCCTCTTTCAGGCAATTGCCAAAAGTCATCAATGTTTATATAGGCATATCCCAAGTCACGCATTCCATTCTCTACCATTGCATCCGCAGTTTGCAACACCAATTCCTCTGTCAGATGACGTCCGAATGTATTCCAGCTGTTCCATCCCATTGGGGGAGTCAACAGTAACTCATCACCTATCTTAATCAATAACTCCCGTGTATCAGATCCGAGGGCATTTTCTGCTTTCAGCACCACTTTATATGTTCCTTTCTCAGCTACTTCCCCTTTGATAATCCCTGTTTTTTTATCCAGCTTCAATCCTTCGGGAAGATTTTCAGCATGCCACTTTATCGGTCGTTCTCCGGAGGTGGGAATATAAAACAAAAAAGGGGTAGCAGGATAGTTTCCCACCACATGAGGGGGATTAATACACGGTTTCCCCTCAAAAATAGCGGTTCGCACTTCGCTCGCCTGTACTGTCGGACTCGCCAGCATCACACATAAGCAATATAAAAAAGAAACATAACTTGTAATTTTCATACGTTTAAAAAGAATTTATATAGATTTTATTTTAATGTTACAACAACCATTACCGGATTATCCTCTTCATCCAATCGGTTTATCAATTCATCCAGTTCTTTTTTTCTTTCCGGCAGTAAAGCTTTCGAATAGCGTTTACCTTTACTCAGATAACCTACCATCCGGGCATTTGCCAACTGATTTCCCAACCCTGTTCCGGGAGGAGTAAAATCAAATCCTGCCGCCAAATCATCTTTTATAATCACATTTGAAAAACTCTTCTTCTGTTTATCATACAATCCCACAAAACTTTCATTCTTCAGAACATAAAGCACAAAGAAATAACGGTCTGACTCAAAAACCTGTTGTACTGCGATAGACTTAAAACGTTTTGCGGGATCTATCTCATTGGCCGAGACATCCACATCTTTACCCGAACAATCAAGTTTCCAAGCCAAAGTCTTCTTTCGATCGGCATCAATCTTGTAAACCAGATTCTCCAGTGCCGGTTTAAAATAAACACTGCCACCATGAAGATACATTACGTCACGGGTGGACAAGTTAATACCATACTTCTTGCCTGGTTCAATATACCCTTTCCAGCTTTTCAGCTTCTTACCATTCCCGTCAATAAGAAACAGTTGTTGAGGATTATCCTTCCTTATGAAATAGTTATTATCACAATATAAGATGGATTCTCCGCTACTTACAGCTCCGGTACCCATATTTAAATGAGGAGCCGGTATACGACGGATAAATTTGCCATTGAAGTCATAACAGATTAAATCCTGAAAATCCTGAACATACAGCTTTTGGTTATCAGGATCAGTAAAAAACAACAATCCTACCGCATATTCTTCAGGCCCTTGTCCATGCTGACCTATCTTATTCATAAACTTACCATTTTTATCAAATCGATAAAAACTTCTGGTCTGTGCATCACCTGCAATAATAGAATTTCCGGCATAAACAATACTGCACTCATTACCCAACAGACAATTATCAGTTGTCTCTAAAGGGAAATAACGCACATCAGATGCCAGTTCACTCAGCATTACCGTTTTAGGGCTCTGCGTAATGGCTTTCGCCAGATTCAGTGTTATGGCTGCATTTTTCTGGGCAAAAAGCGGAAATGCCAATACATGGGCCAATAAAATACAAAATGTAAACGATTTCATGGGACCTCCTATTTTTTAAATTTATAAAGAATCACTACCGGATTGGCATCATCCCCTACATTCAGCGCAGCAGGAGCCTCTTTCAGGTATCCTTTCTCCCGTAAAGAAGAAAGTATATCCGCATTGACCACCTGTGCACGTTCCCCGTCAGCCTGTGCATACTCCGGCCAAAAAGGTATTCCCCCATCTATATCATTATCAATGCCAATTATATTACTACCCGGAATACTATTGCTGCATTCCAAATAATCTTTCGGAATGCGTTGTGATTTCAATTCACCGGTCTTTTTATCAAATCGTTGTATAAACAACACATCTCCTTTATACAAGCGTAAATAAAGATAATGAGAAGATTCAAACAGATCGTAAAGCCCAATGACCTGATCCGTTTCGACTGTCTTATCTCCAAACTTATTAATATTGGCAATGTCCATATAATATTCAACCGGATTTTCTCTCTTCAGCACATAAGCCGGTTCTATTCCATTATTAGAAATCGCAGATACCGTATCATTGCAGGCAGTAAATACTAATACCCTTTCGTCCGAAGGAGAGAAACAGATTTCTTTCATAAAGCAAACATCCCGGGAAAGCCCCGATGGGAAAAGGGCCTTACACTCTTGTAACGAACCATTGGGTTGTTGTAATGCTCCTGCCCATGGTGCCTGCTGAAAAGGTTTTATAACCAATCCTTTCAATGCTCTTTTTCCATCCGGAAAAACATACATCCCGCCTGCTTGTTTCACAGTTGTATCATTTCGTAGAAAAGTTCCGTCATACGAATAAACCAAAGCATCTCCTCCATACTGAAATAAAGACAGTTCCTTATTCCTGTCATCAACCGCCAGATCACTTATCATGCCATACTCTCCCGGACCGTTTCCCTGACAGCCGATCTTGCGTATAAATTTACCTTCCCGATTGAATTGCAGCACCTCTTCAGTCTTTCCATTATACATAAACATGTAATCTGCCGTCACCTGTAGATTCATCAGATTACTTATCAGACATGAATCAGTCGTTTCCAAAGGAACGTATTCTATACTCTCCACATCTTCCTTCATGGAGATCGGAGCCTCTTCTTGCAAAGCAGAGCGGATATTGACAACCGGACATTCGGATAAAGAAGCTACAGGTTTCGGCTGGCAAGCCACCAGCCCGAACAGCCACAAGCTGTTCAACAATAATATTGTGTTTTTCATAATGATTGTCTCTTTAATATTATTTTTAGGGAAGTGTATATACAAAGATACTTCTTCAATTTGAAAAATCACTTAAAATCAATCTATTTTTATTCCCCATTATAAATCCGACAATCAAATATCATATAAACTTAGTATAGTCAGTCCGGAAAAATTAGTTTTTCAAGCCACCTCAACATCTCGGCTTTACTCCTTCTGCAAGTAGCTAACAATGCTTCTAAATTACGTTTATCCCGCTCCCCCATATCAAAACCCGAATTGATGCCCCTCGGATGATGAAGATGATATAACGGTCCTTTTACACGCGCAATGGGCAACTCTAATATTTCCAGGCGTTTTACTCTTTCGGCATCTTCGGGACCCCAACCATAAAACGCTTCATTCTCTCCGCCTGCGCGTAGATAGGCAACCCTGTTCACAAGAAAAGCTCCTCCCACCGAAGGTCTCATCCCTATTGAAGTAGCATCCACCTTTTCCAACACTGATACGTCCTTGCGGATTCTGTCACTCATAGCTTCATTCAGAAAGATAAAACGCCCGTCATACGGGAAACACATCACACAGCCCGAACAAATCCTACCGACCGCTTCTCTCAACTGAACCGGCGGAATAATCACATCCGTATCCCAGATACCTGCAATCGGGAACTTAGCCGATCGCAACAATATATTTAAATAACGTGTCCGGTAGAACACCGGATCATCATCTTTCACAAACCGATAGCGTAACCTCTCACACGTCTCAGACAAATAAAAACGTTGCTCCGTATCCGCCTCAAGAATATCCACAGACACCTCTGTCTGCTGTAGCAGCAAAGAAAGGATAAACCGAAGATTCTCCGCCCTCTCCGGATTATCTACCCGCAAGGGGATGACAATGCTAACCTCTCTTGTCAGATCCATACCGCCTCCCTTCCAGATGTAATCATGCCCTTCTCACAGTACTCCATCAGTTTCTCGACTTTTGCATTGAATACATCCAACCGATGCAACAAGCAAAGAATAAAAAACACCTCTTCGAAAAGTGAACTTTCCCTGACTCCGGGCAGTGAGTCTGCTATCCAGTCAATCAGGTAAATTAAATGCTCTTTCATTCGCAGCACCTTGATGTCTTCCTCACCTTTCCTCCGGGACAACCGGTAATACAGATAATAAGCAAGACCACAAATACCTTTCCCGATGCCTAAAGTTCCGATCGCCCTACTATTAATCGTGTTAAATACCCTGCAATCGATCTGCCACAGAATCTCGTCGGCATCCCCTTCCACAAAACCCTCCTGCAACAGATACTCAATTCCGACACCTACTCCGCACAAACCGTCACCATAAGTCACCGGAAGTTCCAAAGAACAATTCTCCATCACCTCATCCAGCAACACTTCTGCTTTCTCTTCCCACTCTTCTTCAGCCGTCTGCCGATAAAGACGATAGAATCCGATGATTTTCCCCATTTCTCCCATCATCCCCGGATTTTCTATCCCTCTTACGCTTTCCATATTTTCTTTATTGACGTAATCAATCATTTTATTACACCGACCAGGCAACCACTTCCGGAATTTGCCTTTCCTCCTCCGGGGGAAACGTTCTATAATCTCCATAACAACGGGTCAGATAAGTATCGTATCCTGACGGAACCGGAAACTCCACTCCTTCAAATCGTGCAGTATCCAGATATTCCACCTCATCCAGCCGCAAATGAATACGGCTCTCACTCAAATTCCGTTCAAAACTGTTCGACAAAGCATTCTCATACTTACCATCCCAATCATAGATGAAAAGATCCAACTGTAATCCACCGAACTGCATCGGCTCGGCCGGAGTCTTTTTATCCGGAACATACCGGCTGTGCCGATCTCTCAACCGTGCCTCAACCAACCAGCTCCATGGAGCCATGGCCGGTTCTGTTTCCGGAGTCTGAAAGAAAATATCCTGAGGCAGTTCCGGCACACCTTTCTCCAGAAATACTCCATAATCACTCCTCAACATCCCCACATCCGTATCTGTATCCCAAGGAATAAACCCCTGATGCCGGATAGCTCCCAGCAGTGTACCATAATCGAGCCAATAATCAATATCGTGCTTCTTGCAGACAGTATCGAAAGACTGCAATAAATAAAGCATCCTCCGATGTGCCTCCTTTATATCTATATTCATAATTTATATTTTAATATTCCGGCCAAATACCGGTTTTCCTCTTTACTCCTGATAGCAATACGAATATACTGCTTTCCATACATTCCCCTCTTCAAGCTACAGTCTTTTACCAGAATATCATGCTCTCTCAGCAAAACTTCCGCAAGCTCTCGGGCGCTGTACTTATGGGTCACTTCACATAAAAAGAAGTTTGCTTGTGAAGGAAATACCGCTAAATAGCCTACCTCCTGAAGTTCTTCAAAAAAGAGCGCTCTTTCCTCTCTAAAGCGGGCACATGCCTGCCGGTAGTCGATGGTGTATTTGTCCTGAATCTGTAAATAGTACTCCGCCAAAGAGTTTATATTCCAGACCGGAAGTTTCTGCTGTAATTCATCCATTAATTTATGGTCACCGGAAACAGCAATTCCCAATCGTAATCCGGGAATTCCATGTGACTTAGACAGGCTCTTTATCACCACCAGATGATTATACTCCTTCAGTATCTTGTCATCAATCAGAGAAGTTTCCTCTCCTCCCTCCGAGAAGTCAATAAAAGACTCATCCACAATCAGCCGTATCGAACGCTCCTGAGTCCATCCCGCTAATGAAATCAAATCCTCGTAAGGAATACTATTTCCGGAGGGGTTATCCGGATTCAGCAACAGTAACGAAGTCACTCCCTTATCCTCAAAAAATGTTTTCAGGTCACTTACGGTATAGCGATAACCTGGCCCCAACGGCAAGAAAGTCTCTATCCGGTCATCACGCACCAGATATTCTTCAAATGTAGGAAGAATCACCCCCATTCTACCGGGAAGCAGCTCCATCAGCTTTCTTATCAACTCTGCCGCGCCATTCCCCACCGCGACAGCCTCCGCAGGAATGCTCCAGTGCTTCGCCACCAATCGCCTGTTTACATAACTCCCCGAAGGGTATTGCCTGAGCAGTTTATCAAAATTAGCCTTCAGCTCTTCCAGCATCCTTTCTGTCGGGAAATGTGGATTCACCAGATAAGCAAAATCAAACAAGAAAGGGAAGCGCCAATACCCTCCATAACGTTTCTGGTAACCGGGCAAAAGCCCTTCTTTCTTACCAAATAGCGTTTCGGCAATATCTAAATCCTGCATGTCATCTATCTCATACCACTTTTCACCCTCAAGCGGCAAAGCCTTCAGCCCGGCTTTATCCAACAAAGACAAAACGGCCAGTATTTGTTCGTAATATGCACTATTATCAAAACATTTGCAATAGGCTTCCAGGAAAGGTACGTACTTACCTACAGAAAACTCCTTACTAAAACGATAGATATTCACCGTCTTAAAATAAGTAGGAGTTTTTTCGTACGAAAAAGTATGTTTAGATACAAAGTCCACAATAAACTGCTTTTCATCCACAGTCACCATAGTCCCGTCCATCCAACTCTTATAACGGTCTACTACTGCTACATCTGGATACGGTTCTTCGAGCACTCTTTCAAGTATTCTCTTCTCAAAAACAATATCCGATTCTAACAATAAAGTATCATCAGACGCTAAGTGATGCCGTGCCAGAAACAGAGAATAAATATTATTAGTATGTGCATAGTAAGGGTTTTCCAGATAATAAATAGGAATTCCGCAATATTCATTTCCCAGATACGCCCGTAGTTTGTCACCTTGAAAACCAATCACAAGCACAATCCTCGATAGTCTTGCGACTGCCAGGTTTGCCAGTAACCGATCTATGATCCGGATACCGTTCACCTCAATCATACACTTAGTGTCGTACCGGGTCAATTCTCCCAGACGCCTGCCCATTCCTGCTGCCAATATAATAGCCTGCATATCTGCCCCCTTATTAAGTTCCTAACTCCGGCTGACTCTTCATACAATTCCTCTTTTCCTATCTCAAACAGGAAGTACTGCCACGACATCCAACCGAGTATTATGAAGATAAGCTAGCATTTCCACGGTTTAACATGACACAAATTAGGTTTTCCAATTACTAATTCGTAATTAGAGGGTGAAGGACAAAGATATTTGTATAAACATTCTTTACAAGCAGGCAATGAATCACGAGTCCAATGCCACATCTTCCCTTGTTTCATCTCTTGAAATACCCAGTCCTTTACATAACCATCAATTGTTCCTATTGACTTTGAATTAAAATTTGGGTATACCTTTCCGTCACAATCAATGTATAATGTACCAAAAAAGTGCGTATTCACTAACTGGTGAGCAAAAATATCTTTTTTCGTTCGACACAAAGCCATCACATCCTCAAGGGTCTGGAAAACATATTTTTCAAAGAAATCCAAGTTATCAATTGTATAAAATGGATAAATATTAGCTTTCAATTTATAAACATCAATAATTCGGCTCACTTCTTGAAATTCTTCTTCAGAAGTCACTGCAAAACAGTATTCTACACGTTCATTAGGTAAAGCAACACAGGCACTTATTGCATATTCATTTACAGGATAATCAATCAAAAATTTTATAGACACAGATGGGTCATTCAATAGCTTAGCTCTAATCTGCTCATAATCAACAGATTGTTTATAATAAAGATAAAAACACTTTCCAAAAGAATGTTTTTTAAGTTCATTCAACAACTCATCTAAGAAAGGATATGACAGTACATTTCCACCTACAAAATTAATTAAAGTGACTGGAGTGTGTTTAAGCTGTTCTAACAAACGACATATCTCATTGTAGGAAAGCCGATTATCTTGTTTACGGCACCATACAATTTGTTTATCAACAGTTTGACAATAACGACAATTTATGGAACATTCACCGGTCAGACGCATCGTTACAACACGTAGATTATTTACAATCTTTTGTCCAAAAAGTTCCAAATTATTCATTGTTTCGACATCATTTTCCAAATTCTCATTCACACTAACTTCAGGCACAATAACTAATGGTTTCTGCCTAAACTCTTCCTGCGAATATAAGTCACCGATAAAATTTCGCCGAATTTCGGACACAAATTCCGTTACTTCAGGAACATTCAAATCATCCTCTGTTAGTTCCATACAATACAAATTCTCTTTTTTCATCAATTCCATAACAATCGTACGGACAGGATCTGTAAGTTTCCATGTCACTCCTTTCCCAGACAGAGAATCGTATAGCAATACGGCTTCATGGTTTGTCCATACGAAAACATACGATTCTAAAAAAAACCAAAATCTCTTCATCACGCAAAAATCATTGTATTAACACTATTATATAAATCTGGAGCGATCTCCAACATAGAAATCTTATCGCTTAAATATTCTTTATATTCGTTCTCATCCATAGCAACTTCACAGACAGGAAGACCGCCTTTAAAATCGAATTGAAATAGACAGTGAGGGCAAAAATCCGCTTGATAGCAATGCTCACATTGCTTACTTATCGCCTCATAATAGCGATTGTACTTTTCCGCAATTTTTACACAATCAATTTTTACGACCTCCTCTATCTTCCCCAATACATGTTGAAACCCAATTCTTTCGCAGGCCAACAAATCACCACTCGGAGTCACAAAAAGCTTTCTTCCAAAAGGCAAACACGTACCCGCAGGTATACGTGATTTTTTTTTCTTCTTATTCAAAAGTAACTCTACGTAATGTCTGTACGAGTTACCTATATGATAATAGAAAAAATAACCTGCCTCCTTTATTTGAACTGAATTTTTTTCGCGAGTCCTTAATAACTCAGTAGACTCTATAAAAGGACGATATATCCTCTGAAATAATTTCAATTTATCCAACTTTATTCCAGAATAGGTAATCGTTTCTATCCCAGGAACTTTATTAAACTCTCCATAAATAAACCGATGCACTTCCTCTATATCAGAGTAATGATTCAAAACAGAATTAAAATGCACCTTACGTTTAAAATAGTCAGGATAACATTTTGCCAATAATTTCACATTAGCGTAGACCCTGTCAAATGAGGGCTTTCCTCTTTTATCTATTCTCAACTGATTATGCACACGGTTTCCATCTAAACTTATCAATAAAGAAATCTCATTTTTCACCAAAAAATCCATATAGCGATCTAGCAATATGGCATTAGTTGTCATACTAAATAAAAAAGTCAAATGATTTTTTAATTGAAACGTTTTTGCATATTTTACAATTTGCTCAATTAATTCAAAATTAACCAAAGGCTCCCCACCATAAAAACCAAACATGATATTTCCACCTTGTGACAAATTTAGATCTGAATTCCAACAATCAACTAAATAATCAATCACTTTCTTAGCTTGCTCAAAACTCATAGAATTATTTCGTGTATTCATACCTGCATGATCATATAAGTCTCCGTAACAGCAATAGACACAATTTAAATTACATTGATGTGTAACTTGGAATACTACATTATTCACATTAGCCAACTGTTGCACTACAATTGCATCAGAAATTCGCCCTGCCAAATATTTCTTCAAATCAACACACTTAAAAAAACCATTTTCTTTTAAATAATTATATTTTCTATAATAAAACTTTATCTCCTCTATCGGCACTGAAGGAAATTTCTCCTGAAGAAAACCGTATATATTACTCCTATTTTTATCTGATGGCAATTTCATTAATTCTTCAACTATGGGATGGCAATTTACCATGGATGAATTTTGCATATCATACAAATATCCATTCCCCCTTTTACTTTCAAAATAGATAGTAGATTCCATATATACTTATTTTTTTAAATGAGCTATCACAAGAATTGGATTTTGTTCATCATCCAATGAATTTACAAAAGTTACTAAGCGTTCACTTACTGTTCCTCCCTCCTCTTTTTTCCTCTGAACATAATCTTTCAGTTCGTACGGCCAAACAGAATATACCATCGTATTACCAGACACCCCAAGTGAGGGATAGAATATCATTCCACCATCAATATCATCTATTAAACCATTTCCTGCAACAGCTACTGTCTTTCCTGACAGCTTGTCATAAAAAGCTAAGTGCGGCCCCTCTTTTATTTCTCTCCAACCTGGAAAAGCTTTTAAATTGACCCAAGATATCAGTACATAACGTTCACTTTCATATACACGACTTATCCATTTCTTATCATCAATCAAGCGAGCTAGTTCACAATTTTCAGCTTTCGATCTTATTACATTTTCATTCCCATTTGAGGAACGAACAATTTTAGACATTTCTCGCAGATACAATCGATTATAATCATTTAAAAAACAACGATTGTCTGGTTTTAATCCTTTTAAATCCAAGTCCCATCGTTTTTGTAGACCAACATCAGCTACAACATAAACAGCATCCGTGAAACAATTATAAAAAAGAGTTGTATCTTTATACTCCGAAAAAGTATATGACATTCCATTAGCATCTCCCGGAGGATCAAGGAATAAACTATCTGGAATAATTCGAATACCTTGTATTATCTCTAAATCAGAATTCATCCAAAAGATAGAATCCGGGTAATTTATCACCACATATTTTGTATTTGCTTTCAACAAAGCAACAACATTTTTCAATCCCCTAGCTACTTGCATTGCATTTCCTTCACGATAAGATATTCGAGTTTCTTTTCCAGTGAACTTCCCATTGGTATCAAACTGTATGATTTTATCTCCAATTGTATAGAAAAACATCCGATGGTTATCATAGAAAATACTATATCCCCAGCCATTGGTTTCCTCACCACGACCTTGACCTAATGCACCAATATGTGATATAAATCGCCCTTTTTCGTCAAATACATCTCCTGGAAAAACAATCCAATATGGCTTCACATAAGAAATAAGCTCCTTATTTCTTACATAACTTTTAGTTGTTTCTAAAGGAACGTAAGTAATACTATCTACAAAGGAAGAAAGACTCATCGACAGAGGGTTAGCTATGGCATCTCCAATACGAATAATAGAATCAATAACCTTAACCTCCTCCCGCTTTACACTATGTGAAGAACAGGACAAGAATAGAGAAACAAATAAAAACAAATATATTTTTTCCATCTACAATAATATTTAAATAAGCAAGAAGTGGAAAACGCAATCGCCCCCACTCCTTCCTATCATTCTTTCTAAGCATAAACTACTTATTTACAATAAGCACAGATTTTTCATCATTTTACTATTGTTCCATTAGATTTATATAGATGAGCTTCCGAGTTAATTGTATTATAGTAAGAGTATACCCCACTTCCTTCACACATACAAGAACATTTACCTGCGTAAGTATTGGCCACCTGATTTGCAGTAGTACCCGCACAATAATTACCTCCAACCAATCGATCCATTTCTTTCTCCTCCAGACATTTTTTGTCTAGATTACCAAGTTTCAATACTGAAATTTTTTTCATAATAATAATTTTTATAAGTTAATACTATAAATTCAGCAGAGTGGCCTTTCAAATCCACTCTAGCTCTTTCATTCCCTCTTGCATGACATTCAAAGTATAGTGTTTCAAATAGACATTTCTACTTTGCTGCCGCATAGCATTCTTTTCGTCAATTGATAAAGACAAAATTCGAACCATACTGGATTTCAATTTCTCAATAAATACTTCCGGGTAAGCATCCACATCCTCTATAGATATAGCATATCCATTTAGCCCTTCCTGAATCATATCTTCTAAACCTGTAGAAGCTGTGCCAATGAGAGGTATTCCATGCATCATCATTTCTATAGCAACATAACTGCATTGTTCTTGAAGAGAAGGAAGAACACCTATATCTGATATTTGATATAACTGATATAATTTCTCCTTTCTGATTCGACCAGTAAAAGTAACATGGCTCCAAATACCCTCACACTCAGACAAATAAGCAGAATAATCCCCATCACCTACCACTAACAAATGAACATTAGGCAAGCAATCTAAAAGCTTTCGAAATGCATTAATTAGATAGTACACACCTTTGATCTGATTTAGTCGTCCCACGTAAAGAATTATTTGATCTTCCACTTTAAATGACAAATTACCTTTTTGAATTTTACGCTGTTCTATATCTAAAATCCGTGCTTCGTCCACCAGACCATTATATAATAATCTTATTTTTTGTTCCACAATCCCATAAACATTTCGAAGCAAATTATAAGTATGCTCCGATAAACAGACCACTCTGTCTGCTTTCAGAAAAAAGTCCTTATTTGCAACAAATTCTTTATAGACAATTTTCTCTGTAGCATCCCTGTCAGTGGATACTTTACCCAGAAGACATTCCAAATAGCTTCCGTTTCTCCTTTTCATGGTGTACCATCCAACGTAATGTATTACAATTATAATACGACAACTAGAAATAATCTTCTTTAGGTTCAGAATGAGTTCTGAATGATTCAAATAATTTACCAGAAATATATTATCTTCTTCTTCATTCATACAAAATCTCAGCGACTCTGCTAAATCCAAACAGTAACTTTCATGTCGCATCTCTTCTTCCTCTGTTTCAGAAGGAAACCATAAATATCGAACTCCATCTGACCACCCTTCTTCTATTACATTAGTGCCAGATTCCAACTTTACAATTGTCAACGCACTACAAACATCCATTCTCCAAATATTAATAATTTGTTGAATATATGTGCCTATACCATAAAGGGATGCAGAACTACATTGATCAATTATATATAAGTGTTTCATAATATAGATTTTCAACTTCTTATTAACCGGCTACAATATTATTCTATTAGATTTGTTTGCAAGGTATGTCCACTTTACTTCATATCCAAATATTATCAGAAAAAATGTACCGAACGTAGCCTTTTTTTATACCGAACGTCATATACCTATAGAAATAATCCTTATAAACAGAAATATATCTAAAAAACTGATACCTTTGCCTCTGACAAATAATCCTTTTTAACCACACAAGCATGAAAACCACAATACCAATCTTCTTTGCAATCAATGAAGAATACATTGACCATTGCTGTACCTCTATAGTATCTATTCTTGAGAATAATAGATCTTTGAATATAAGCATACACATTCTGACAGATTGTATTTCGTTAGAAAGCAAAGAGCTCCTTCAGGAAATAGAAAATGTATTTACCTGTGTAACGATCCAATGGGAGATAATAGATTCAGAATCATTCAAGCAACTCAAGAAAAAAGAAGGATACATCACCGAACACGCTCTTTATCGTTATGCCATTGTAGATCTTTTTCCCAATCTGGATAAAGCCCTGTACTTGGATGCAGATTTAGTAATCAATGGCAGCATAGAGCCATTGTGGAAACTGGATTTGGAAGGTTATTATTGCGCAGGAGTGGATGATATCTTTATAAGACGAATCAATTATAGAAAGATACTGGAACTAACGGAAAAGGATGTATACATCAATGCAGGCGTACTGCTGTTGAATCTGAAAGACCTTAGAAAAGATAAAATACAGGAAAAGCTATTGCAACACACATCAATCTATATAAACCGGGATCGATATCAGGATCAAGATGCGATTAACTGTATATGTAAAGGCAAAATAAAGCTGATTCCCAATATCTACAATTTCACTACCAGTGAAACTTTGCATACCCCTGAAATGTTATCCGGCATCATCATCATTCATTATACCGGAAGTATAAAGCCATGGCATCAAGAGTACCCTTGGCAAGTATTAAAAGAGCTATATTGCAAATACAATAGCTCTATGAACAAAATCAAAGATCGACTTTTATCAAGGTGGATGGAACGAACGATTGAGCTTTTTCAATTAAGCCAAAAAACGAACGATACAGAATTAGAAGAGGGGGCAGATAAATTACTGAACAAGATAATAGACCACTGCTCTCTGGCTGTTCCTATCACTTACGAGAATGGGTTATGTGGCATTGGAACGGGAATCGAATATTTACTGCAAAAGAAACTGATCGAAGGCAATAGTGATGAAATACTACATCAAATAGACTCCGCTGTATATTCAGTCATTGAACAAAAGTCTTTGACTGCCCTCGGATTAAGAAAGGGAGTTTCGGGCTTAGCTTACTATTTCTATTTACGTCTATGTGCAAGAGAAAACTTCAGCACTCCCACAGCTTTAAAAATAAAAGAATATTTCTCTAAAAGGGGAAAATCATTTCACATCTTTTAGCTTACACAATTTTGCCACCTTGTTACAAAATTCTACTATTGTTATCTTTAAATTTTCTGGAGCTGATAGATTTAATAAATCCAAAAGACTTATTTCCAGATTTACATACTTCAACACAGCCTGAAATGATTTTGTGCCCCAAGTATAATTATCACATTCATTGCCCCCCAAAGCATATATTAATGACGTTTTCACATTTTAGCATTTTCAATATTACATGTATTTGGATAAAAAAATAGCAGAGAAAGATAAAAAACATCTTTCTCTGCTATAAATTCAAAGAGCCATAAATGGATTCTTTCTATTTAAGATCACGCACACAACGCACATATCCGTTCCTATCATTCACAAGCCTATTTTTATCACCTCCCCACTGCGTGTCTACAGTCGTAACAAACCTGAGATAACCATCAAAATACATCTGATAGCCGGCACTAAATGATCTTCCTCCGTTCATATCCCGTCTGGAAAATCCTGTCCGAGAATGAATAACTTGTCCATCTTTCATATTCAAAGAAGATAAATTTCCACCAAAGTCATAGACTTTAGGTCTCTCACGGTCATCCCAGTCAAACAGACTTCCGGCCATTATCATCAGTTCGGCTTCATTGGGTAAGCGCCATGTTCCCAAATCGCTCTGATCCGGATTCTGAAAATAATAAGTACACGGAGAGTTTCCTTTCTCTATATCGTTCATCAAGGTAGTCCAAGTTTCGTAGTAATATTCACCACTCCTGTTCGGATTATCCAAATCCTTCCGCTTGTCTATTCTATTGGCTATATATTTGGCAACTTCGAATCCTTTCTGATAAATCGTATTAATCTGTGAGGTCTCGTTATGTGCCGGAAGTTCATAAATAGCCCTTGCAGATCTGGTAGTGTTGGAAGGTAAATTGTCAGCCCTGAAAATCAGATACTCATCCTCTGTCCATTTGTTGATCAGTGTCTTACTGAGTTCCTTAGCTATTTCATCAAGATGATAACTATGATCCTCCGAGGTTTCCAAGATTCCCAGATCCCTGATCAGTCTCACATCCGAAAAAGGAGTTCTTTCTCCAGGACTTGCCGTTTTCTGGTAATCAAAATTATATATAGGAGTCATACTATGCGATTCTTCTACAAAGATAATAGTATTAGGGCTGTTCAATGTCAAGTTGGTACTTCCCATAAAAGCTCTTGAGGTGAATAATGCTGTAGCATTATCCGACGGAGCGTGCCCAACAAGCCTGCTCTTTAACGGCAATACCCGCTCTGCCACATACAACATGTTTGTTTCACAAACAGAAGGAATATACCATTGCATTTCATTCGCTTGCATCTGTCCGTCACGGTTGTTGTCCCTGTTTCGCAAGAACGGGGTGAAGCAGGCATATGTAGCATGATAATTCTTCATGGCCAGGTTAGTGTGATCCATACTTAGTGTCAACTTCGCATTATTGACCTTTGTCATAACTTGCCATAAAGTTTTCTCTTTTCCTCTAAGCATAGGATCAGGCATTATATTATCAGTTAATCCTCCGGTACGCCTGCTCATCAAAGACCATGTGTTTGCCCAACCATTGGAATAGTATTTATTATAAAAAGCATCCGGTTCACTAGGAGCTCTTACCGACCAATCCAAATCAGGGGTTTCATTCACATTCTCCACGCCCCAAACGCGCATACCGTCAGGACTGTTGACAAACACCGTTTTTATGGACATTTGCCGAATAGTAACAATGGCTTGATGATAGCGTGACTGTCCGTCAGGAGAAATTTCATGCGACGTGTTCACCAGCAAATCAAACGTACGATCCGGGGAGTTGGCAAAGGTTTTCCACAAATTTTTATCCTTGGGAGCATTCTCCTGCATAGGATTTTGTTCGTAAAAAAATTCATTGGCATAAACAGTTACTTTACAAAGCCCCGAAGCCGCATTGAATACATAATCAGGTTCATTCATCAGCCTGTAAAGGAACTGCTCCAGCGAAAGCAGATTAGCACCCGTATCGGAGAAATATTGCATATCCTCGTTTCCATTGTCGGCCAGAGTGCTTGGATGGATATAGAATTTGAGCCAGTCCGTATCAGCCTTTTTTTCTTTAGAAGGAATATAATTGTTATTCTTCAACTGTTCCAATTCCGCTTTCGTATAAGAGATAATCTTGTCACAGAACGGTGTGCGTATAGCAAAAGAAATCATGGCGTCATCTTTCAGAGTACCATCCGGGTTGAAGATGGCAAGTTCATCTTTCTTAAAACGCATCAGCCCCTGTTCATAATGACAGTCAAAATTGAATGACCGGTGTGCGTCATACACCAGTCCCTCTACTCCAGGAGCAGATTCCTCCTCTTTTGCCTTGTCCGATTTTGCTTCTACAACCAGATCATTCATGCCTTTAATGGTCACATTATAGGTATAATGTACGTTACGTTCTATATCATAATCATTGACCGGATCATTTTCTGCCGTATATCCCAGATAAATGCGGTAAGTCACCCTTCCGAAACGTTCGGTAGAAGTATCACCGGTTGCAAGATTCTGACGTAACTCACCTGTAAATTCAATATAGGGAGCCAGATCCGGGGCATATTCCGTCTCACCGTTTTGCAGATTAGGTTTGTCAGTTGCACCTGCAACGGGAGACTTCAGTTGCTTCTGCCTCAGGTCATACCCCTTCCTTTCCGCACTATAACCGGGGGAAGCCGGGGAAATAGCCTTCTTTGCAACCTTTCGGTTTTCGGGCATATAGAATGAAGTGGTGACATTGTCGGCATCACCCTCGAACTGGAAATATTCCGAGACCCAGTATAATTTTTTGTCCACCCCGTCAGCATCCCATGAAGCAGTCTGATCAGCTCCTTTTGCATGTTCCACAATGAAGGTCGATCCCGGCACATTACCAAGACGATATGTTCCAGGCTCAAATGTGAGTCCGGCAATTGTTTGCAGGTTCAATGTAATTTTGGCTTCCGAGCGTTTTAAGGAGACTTCGATCTGTTTTGTAGCGGTAGAAACCGTTACTGTTTGGGTTAGCGACATCAATAAGTTACCATTCGGACGAAACAGGGTATGAACAGTCATGGCCGCTCTTACTTTTTCCAGGTCTGAATATTTTGAAATCCCATTTAATACTTCAGGCTCCACATGAAACAACCCGTCAGCGTCCGATTTATAGTTCCCCAGAAGAAACAGTGTCTTTTTCCCTGTTGTAAGACTGATATTTTTCAATAATCCCATGCTGGTGGGCGCATCTGCATCCACTTCACCTGTGGATGTTGTAAGATCAGTTGCAGCCTGAATAAGATCGGCTCTTGAATATTCACGTGAGTATTCCACGTTACCGGAAGAATTGAAAACCCACAGGTAAAGGTTATAGATTTTTCTCTCTTCACTTTCCAGTAAGACGGAACGTGTCTTGGCCGTATTAGCTGCCGTACCGACACTTATGTCCACCGTCGTGGGAACTCCCTCCGTGACACCGCTCCCTTGAAAAATTTCTTCATCCGTACAGGATGCAAAGAGGGA
Source organism: Bacteroides hominis (assembly GCF_033042785.2). Lineage (NCBI taxonomy): Bacteria > Pseudomonadati > Bacteroidota > Bacteroidia > Bacteroidales > Bacteroidaceae > Bacteroides > Bacteroides hominis. Next base: position 838,439 of record NZ_CP178829.1, read on the forward strand.
CAGTAACAGCAGAATAAAATAAGTTATTTTCAGCTTGTATCGTTTCATAAATAATAAAAATTATCGTGATAAATTCTCGTATACATCATTGGAATGGAGGAAGATCTACCTTTTTACTATTCCAAGGCTCAACCCGGTAAATAATCTCTTTATCTGAAGATTCCGGCAGGACTATGAATACTTTATAATCCCGATTCGGATAAATAGGACCGGAATATACTCCGGGAGAAGTCTCCTCACCAACATCAAGCAGGAAAGTCCTCGTTTTTGTTTGTGATTCATCTCCTCCTGTAAAATAATCCAATGTCAACTGTATTTTCGGGTGATTTTGCTTTTTCTGCCAGGAATTACTTTCCGGAATATAAGGAGCCAGATACTGGGGCACAACAAACTGTTCGTATAATCGAGCTTCCATTGCCACATAATCAATCTCTCCCTCGGCAGTAAGGGGAGCCTCGTATACAGTCAATTGTGCTCCTTCATTTTTTACCCCATAAGAATATGTACCTGTATGTTCCATAGCCTTTCCTGTTCCTGGGGTGGAGGCGGCCAGCTGAGTTTTCTCGGAATCATTTTCCCTGAAAGAGGGAGACATCAATACAGGAAAGTTCAAAAAGGAAATCCCTTGGTAATTATACGTAACCTGACCGTAACGGGGTGCGCTTGCTATATATACTCTGATACGGGCAAAATCACGGAATAGGGGAACTGTTATCTCTTGCGCCAACTTTCCTGATGCGGGCAGAACAGATGCCACCGTTTTCCCCGAAAGCAAACTCAAATGTAGTCTGTTAGACACGCCGGGCAAATCTGCCCAAGCGACAACAGAAGTTCCTTTCCAGTCAATAATCTTTTCATCTGCAGGAGAAGGAGTTACACCGTCATAAGGATTATTCACAGGTAATCCCAGACTTCCATCCTGCTGTTCCTTAATAATAGCAGGAAAAGCAGCACCTGCAAATTCCTCTTTGGAGATTTCCTCCGTACCAGATCCTAAGAAGTCCCATGGAATCTTATTCTGAAGATTGCCTTCAGGAGTATAATAAGGTAGATCCTTTCCTGTCTGGTTAGGAGCATACAATGCATAAAACTCGGTTTCCCCCTTAGGAATACGTATATTGATCTGATATTGTCCGTCCACCCCGGTTGAATTGAAGGGAAGCAGTTGATTATACACATACCGGTTCAAATCCCTGTTAAAGATCATAAGTACTATCCTTGGCTGGGCGGGAGCTTGAGGAAACAGCGTACCGGTCTTAAACCACTGAAAAGGATCAGAGGAAAGTTCATCCAGCAGATCGCTGTCACCGGTTTCAACACCTCTGGTTGTAAGATTTAGTCTGACAGTCACAGCATCCTCATCGGAAAACTGTTCCGAAACAGTATCTTCCTTCTGGCAGGATACCGAAATAAAGCAAAGGACCAATGACATCGTTATCATAGAATACCTCACAGCCTTCATCATACGAATATATTTAATATTTTTCAACATAATATTAATCAATCAGTTATAGGAACCACATCAACAGCTTCCCATGGTTTTACACTTATACTCAGTGAGAGGGGATTCTGGCGGAAAAACAGTGGAAGAACCGCTTCTTGCCGTCCCGTTATCCGTATCTGCTCGGGATATTGTGCGATATATTGTGCCACATCTACAGTACAAAGAACCTTGTCACCCTGCATAAGACGGATCGTTAGCGGGTCCTTGTCATCAAAGCGCAGGGTATTGAAGTCAAGCACGAAGCGATCATTCTCCTCGCCTGTGACAAACGGAAGGTCAAAAGAAGTTTCACCAGCCCGCTGTCCGGAAAGATAGAAACGTGCGGAAAGTGATTCCATTGTCAGGCGAAAACCTGCCTCCTTGTTCTGCTCAAACCAAGTCTGCGAATTGTTATCATCATCGGAAAGGACTACCGCATGGATTTTCACATGCTGGGAATAAAGGCGAACTACGTCACGGGACTCGTTCATAACTTTAGATGTAATAGCTGTTTCTCCCAGGTATAACCTGTCAAACGTACCGGATGCCCGTCCGTCCTTTTCCATAAGTTCGGGGCGGGAAACCAACGAACCTTTGTAGCTGTCCTCTTTACCGATAATCGTTTCTGTCAAAGCGTTGCCTACGGCCACCACTTTATAATCCCCTTCCGGAAGCGTGACCTCCAGCGGTGAAAGTAACCGTTCCCTCTCCAAGTGATGCCTTTCTACAAGAACTTCGCCTTTGGCATCAAAAATAAAGACATCAATACCATCCACATATTCCTGTAGATGTTCCTGATTGTCATCAGCCAGATAGGAAAAGACAATCGTGTTGCCAAGACAGCCGCTCAAATCGTCATATACCCGATCACAGGCGGTCACGAGATATAAAGTGAGTAGTAGCCCCAGCCAAGTGGGTATGTATCTTATGTTCATACTTTATACTAATTATTATAATTCAATACAGATAACTTCCCCGAATAGATAACATATACTTCTCCCGGGAATAATAAAAAAGGGAGGGGATAACCTTTCCCCTCCCCGAGAGTACAGGCGGATCCGGTATTGACCTGTCAGAGCCAACACGGGAGAACCGCTCCGGCAAGTGGCTATTACTCTCCTATCTATTATCAGTCAAGGATAGGGAATACGTTCACAGCAGTCCAAGCTTGTACTTGAACACGAACAATAACATTCACATTTTCATCTTCCAAATCTTCCTGACCGCCCGGTTCGGGAGTCACTCCTTCCGGAATGGTCGGATCTGTATCCACCAGGATACCTTGTCCGTTGTTCAATGTGCTAAGATTCAGATTAATCAGGTAACCACCCTTACCGGCCGGAACATCAGTCGTACCGTCTGTCGCACCTTCTGTCTTCGCATAACCGGATATAACTACAAAACGTCTGTCTGCAGATACGCCCGCATCACCAGTTTTGAAAACGAAAGCAAGTTTGGGAGCATTATTAGTCTTTCCGTAACCGGTAATTCCATTTGCGAAAAAGTTAAATGCCGCAGCTTTTTTACCTGCTCCGAAATCAAAGGCAGTTGCTGTAAAGTAGGAAGATACATCGGACAGGTCTGTCTTGCCATCAGGTTTGAATGTTCCATTGGTAAAATTATATCTGTCACCTGCATAAGTCTTGGCCCAGAACCAGTTTGCCTCTTCTTCCACTGTAAGTGCAGGAATAGAAAGCGTTCTGCTGAAACGGTTCATCAGGATACCCTGGTTCGCAGAGGTCACGTCAACAACCTGCAACCATTTGCTCAAAGCGGCTTTCTTGCTAAGGTCAGACTTACCATCCCACACTTCCTTATTGAAGCCATCGGCAGCAGCCTTGAAAGCCGTCCATGCATCATCACTGGTTTTTCCGTTGTTTTCAGCCTTACCCAGCCATGTCTTGCACCACAGTTCTGCCTCGGCCTTTTTTCCGTCTTTCCAAGTAACTTTGATAAATTTAGTTCCAGTCACTTGGAAGCGGTTCATGCTGGCAGCCAAGGTAAGTTCCGCTTTCTTAACAGTACGCTTATCCTGCTGGGGACTGACACCATAAGGTTCAGCTCCAACAGTGGTAAGTACTTCGGAACCAGCATAAATCACTTCATTAATTTTTGCCTTCAACAGTTGTTTGCTAATATCAGACACAGGTTTGTTCTCAACCAACGCTCCTTGAGGGTTTGCAATAACAAGAGCTTTTGTTGCACCTTTGTCCACATTAAGGAATTTATAACCTCCTGTCGCTTCACCGGGTCCCACAGCGATAGTTGAAGTCAGCTTGTTAAAATCATCAGACCCCTTCGCAAACTCTTTCGCAAAGACAATACTATCTCCATTTAACAAGTACACATGCAGTTTTTCAACCGTTGCCGGATCACCATTGTTGGCAGTGTCCTGCAAATCGCCCATGACGGCACGTGTCCCGGGACCGGGCAATGCTACTGACATCATCACGTCAACCGGCTGATTAGCACCCTCCGGTACAACCAGATTTTCTTCATTGCTACATGCAGCAAACAACGCCAGCGAAGCCACTGCAAAATACTTCATTACTTTCATGATTTGAATTGTTTTTAAATTTAAAATACTAATACTATATATATCTGAGTTACATCCGTATCCCTTGTTTATTTTCTCGTCCTTCGGCTATTCGGAAAGTTTTTGCATGGAGCCACCGCTCACACCGGCTTTCTTCAGCAATTCTTCCGCCTGTCTCCAGTCACCCTTCATGTTATAGGCTACAGCCATGGGGAAAAGGGCACGGCTGTCATTCTTCACCGCCTCCAATACCCGCAACGCACCGTCCGCATCCTTCCCGTACTTCAACAGAGCGTTGGCATAGTTAAGGATTGCCACGATGTCATCCGGGAACTGTTCGTATGCCTTCTTGTACACCGGTAGAGGATTCTCACCTTGGGAAGCATACAGTCCGGCCAGCTGGTACATCTCGTACTGGCTGAGACACTCGGGTTTCATCTCAAAAATTCCAGGAAGTTCCTCCACCGTATAGGGTCTCACGTCAAAACTGAGACTGAAGGTTGTGCGTCGCAGGGACGGGTAGAACTCTTTCAAGAGCACCTGATAGCTCCTGCCGTCATCCAGAGCGCGGATGGCTGTCTCGCGTTCGGTATCACGCCCGTTATGTGCGATGATAAAAAGGATTTCTTCTTTGTTGGCAAGAGTGGAGCTGCTGACCGCCGCCTTAAGGCCCTCCCAGTCCTCCCCGACACCTTCGGTACGATAAACCGATGCTTTTTTCAAGGCGGGGTATTGACTGGAAATATATTCTGAAAGGGTTTGAGTCCGTCGTTGTGCGAGGGATTTGTTGTAGTCGAAACCTCCTTCAGGAGAGGCATAGCCTTTTATATTCACCTCCTTGAGTTCCGTTCCCTGAATGTTCAGGTTCTCCGAAAGGAACCCCTTCAGTCTGTCAAGCTCCTGAGCGTTGCCGGCAAACTGCTTCTGCAGGTCGTGACGTGCCACGGGAAAAGCCACCTTGCAGTCAAAGGAGTCCTTGTAGCACTTGACCAGCACTTTCTCCGGTTCAATGAAGTTGTAGGCATAATCCTTCGATCCAAAAAGTGGAATGCCAGCTTGAAACACAACACCTTCATTCTCACTCACACCACATTCGGCACAGCCATATAACTTTTCATCCACAACAAGATGACCGTCAGCCATCCATCTTTCAAAAGGAAAACTGCTTTTGAACGTCAGAGGTGTTTCTTTCAACTTCTTGACTGAATATACCTCTCCGTAGCCAAACTGGTCACTTTTCAGATTATGCAGGGTCTTGCGGCGTTTAATGACCTTATACCTCTTTTGACCGGAAATACATATAGGCTTCAACTCCACACTTTTTGTACCATCCACTGAAACAAAGCGAGGAGAAATACACATCATTTGCTGGCTTTTCAACTTTTCGACAAGCCCTATTGAGAATTCTATATCCAGCTTATTCCCATCCATACGTCTCTCTACACGGCTTCCGGAATAATCCCAATACAAGCCACCATCTGACGATAAAGTTTCCTGGGCAAAGATCAACAGGGGAAACACCCCCAAGCAACCAATAATAAAAATCTGCTTCTTGTAATATTGTAACGATTTCATAATATACTTTTTAGTGTAAAAGAATAAAAACTCGGGTACGCAAATCAACTATTTCAACATATAAATAATGGAAATTGCCGCTCTGGTGGGACCGATATAGTCAGCATCCCCCTTTCCCTCCTTTTTCCCGCAGGTCGTGCACTTGTACTTATCATAACGGGTATGCACATAACCTACTCCAAAAGAGGCCTCGATATTGAAACGGTTGGAAATCACCCACTGGTAACCAGCACTCAACCCGCCTCCCCAGAAATAGCCCTCGTAGCGGTGGTCCTTCATTTTTCCATCCCCTTTTTGGAGGACGAAAGGCACGTCAATGCCACCTATGTTCATCTGCCCGCCATGCGCATGCAATCCGAAGAACCAACCGTTGAAAACGTCACACGTCCAGTAACGGAGCTCGGGCTGTACCAGCCAGTGGCTGAGCTTTTTTGTCTTATACCGGGAGGAGGTGGCATCTTTCGTATAAAAAAAGAAATTCATACCCACCTGGGTGTCAAGCGTCCATTTCCTTCCCATTGAGAACTCAAGGGAGAGGTTCGGAGTCTTCAAGGCGTCATACGCCAGATTGTTCTTAATGGCGACCTTTTGCGAAAAGGCCCCTACCGAACAAAGCAAAAATACCAGAAGAAAAATCTGTTTCATCATACTATTATTCATTTATTTTCATTGTTTATTAAAAGAGGACAGACAAGGATTATTTTTACATAACAAGCATTAACGGGAATGCAACTTCCAGGGAAAAAATCTAAAACTTTTCTTATGCGTATGGAGTGAATAGATGCAAACTCTTGACCGCGCCAAAATACTTCTCCCAAATGGAGAACATGTATAAAAAAGTCCTTCCGCCGATCTGGCAAAAGCAGAATAGGCAAAACCGTCCTGTATGTAAAGGTAAATCGAATCCGTATTGCACTATTCCGTATTAAATATTTCATAACTCATTCACATAACATAAACAAATTTTGTGTGATTTTTAATTCTATATTCCCGCTCCTAAAAAATCAGAAATATTTAAATGATCTATCAAAAACAGCATAATCCTCTTCTTTTTAATCACGCTGCAAAATTAAGATCTATGACGCGTCTTATTATTTCCACTTCAGCTCTATTATTTATCATTTCTATATGTGTAGGCTATTTTATTAGTTTTACTAACCTTTGTGGAAGATTCCCCAAATATATTTTGCTGGAACCCCCAAATACATAAGGAATTGCTGCCGTAATGAAGATTCGCATCTATACCTTTCGAGCGCGGGAAAATAGGAGTGAAACGTGATTGATAAAACCCCATGTATCATATCAAATCTCCCCCTAACAACAAAAGATAGCGATTTCCGACCGACCTATTTTCGATTATCTCCTTCCCGGCAAGATAGGAAAGATTCCGAGGGTTTAAAATGGGGGACTTTGCGAGTCGGGATGCATATGGTTATATGCTGTTGGATATTCTGCGCCTTCTTTGCTGCCCTTTTCTTTAAAGAAAAGGTACCGAACCCGCGCAGGAATACACTTCTGCCCCTGCCGAGTGCATCCTTCACGCATTTCATAAAACCCTCGATTACCAGGGCAACAGTCTTACGGTCAATCCCCTGCTCTTCGGAGATCCGGTTTATAATATCAGCCTTAGTCATATTACAGTTTTAATGTTCGTACTATTTCTGTCGTTTAGGAGCAGGGGAAAATCCCCACCACCAAGGAGCAGTCCGTTCTTCAGACATGTCCCTGCCCGATATCGTTAATACCGTTTGAACAAACAGTTATTGTTTCTTTATCAGGTCACGTATTTCTGAAAGTAGCTTTTCCTCATTGCTCGGGGCAGGTGGAGGCAAGGGAGCCTCTTCCTTCTTACGCCTGAGGTTGGAAAGCAGGCGGATAAACAGGAAAATGGCAAAAGCGATAATTACAAAATCCAGCATGGTCTGGATAAAGTTTCCATAGTTTATCGTGACAGCCGCCCGTTCAACCCCGTTGACCACCCGGGCAGGCTCCAACTCCCATCTCAGTTCCGAGAAATTGGTCCCGCCCACCAGCAGTCCTATCGGGGGCATGATGATATCTGCCACCATTGAAGAGATTATTTTCCCGAAGGCACCACCTATGATTATACCCACGGCCATGTCTACCACGTTTCCGCGCATAGCAAACGCCTTGAAATCTTGTAAAAAACTACTTCTTGACATATTTCTATTTTAGTTGTTAATGTATCAAACAAAGAGGAATGACAGGAAAAGCGCGTTCTCCAGTCATCCCCTTTCTATCATCGCTGTTTGTCACTATGAATACACACGATATGCACGAGGACAAGTGTCAACCCGAGGCCAAGTCTGCCAATTTGCCACCTTCCTTCTTTTCCTTCCGAGCAGTACACACCCAGCGTGATCGCTGGGTTTATATGACAGCCGGACACCCCGATCATCTCAAACACATACCTGTTCATAACATTTCAAATTACATGTGGAATTAAATACAGTCAATACATTCAGTTCATGTGACTGCACTTTCCCAGTTATTTCCCGGCAGCATTCAGCGGTTGCGTGATTCCGTTCTCGCGTTGATCGTACAGATACTTACCCGGTTCCAGTCAGGCTCCTCAAACATATTTCCTACTCCCTGACCTTCGGCCACAATCCGTTCTTCTGCAATTCCATACCTGTTCACCAGCATTTTTTTCACGATCTCCGCTCTTTGTCGGGCGATTCGATCGTTAACTTCCACGCTTCCCTCAGGGGAAGCATATCCTTTGATGACCACGCTTGCTTCCTTGTGGTTCTTTAAATAAGTCGCAATACGTTCGACGTTCGGGAGTTGGGAGTTGTCAACGGTTGTCCTGCCCTGACGGAAAGTTATGACGGATTCCAATGTCTTCCTGCTGTTGTCAATGGTATCTTTCACAATTTTCGGCTCTTGATTCCGGCATTTGTCCAGCGCAGTTTTCAGTTCCGTCACTTTCCGGGCTGCTTCCTCCAACGCTTCGGTATTTTTCCCGACTTGTGAATGAAGTTCGTTGATTTTCTCATTCAGGATATCTACCTCCTGCTGGTCGTAGGGTTTCACCTTTATAAAGTAATGTTTCCCGTTGCTACACCCCAAATGATACTTCAGTCCAACAGATATTTCCCATACGGCCCGTTTAGAATGGAAACGCACGGCTTCAGCCCCCATAGCGTTCATGTCATAGACCAAAGCCGGTTTAAGGGCCAATGTCCATGCCTTGCTCTCTCCCAGATTGAAATTAAAATTCAGTCCCAGTTTTGTTGACATGCTGTTCTGATCGGAACCCATTCTCCGGTTCATGTAATAATGCAACCATCCAATCCCGGCCACAGCTTCGATTTCAAAGGGTCTGGGAACTCCCGTATAGGTTCCAAGGAGATTGTTTAGGTTCACCAGCCCCAACAGACTGACATTGGAACGGTCGAAAGCGGTCCTGCTTTGTGAAGTGTTAAAGCTCCCAACTGCCTCCAGGCCGAAACCGAAAACCGGTGTCAATTGTTTATTCAATTCTATCCCCGTAATTGGGCGCAAGTTTCCAAAGAAAGAGTAATGTGTCAACGGGGTTGTCCCTCCCGCACTGATGCCGATGGACCAATTGTCCAGGAACTTGTTACCTTCTACAGCAGTCTGGGCATTTGTATGACACACAACAATACCTGCCAAAAACAAACTCACAAAAATTTTCTTCATAAGGCTTTATGTTTTAATTGTCTTGCAAATATTGGTGTTTTTGCAAAATCCACCATTTCCATTTCAGCTCTTTTTTTTACCATTATGATTTAAGGAACAATCATATTCCTAAAAAAGTATATTTAGTTAGGAATTTTGTCGAATTACACAACGGTTTGGCATTAATAATAGGACAATGAATTATATAATAAGTTAAAGAAAGTGACTAATCAATAGTGCAATGAAAATCAAAGAACTGTTGTTAAGAATAACAGTACTATTCTTTTATATAGCAGGATTTACCAGTTGCAATAACGATAATCTAAATTTTCGGTTGCCCAAACTCTACAAGTGTTTTTCGATATGAAAAACAGCTACAATGGCACAGTGGATATTGCGTATTATGGTGGTGAAGCTACAGATTCCATTTACAAGGATATTCTGTTGACGTTAATAATTACGCCATTCACACATTAAATCCGCTCCTGCCAGATTACTGACATTAATCCTATTAAGCTATCATTAGAGAAAGACACCATACCCATGCCACACTTACAGGATAAAATATAATTTTTCATAAGCTATTAATCAATAGATCTGTTTTTAACTCTTTCTCTAAGAGCTGTAAAACCTCTCTTAACTCTGTGATTTTACATTTCTTGCCGATTGTTTCAACATTAGTTTGATGTAGTCACACGGGTATACTTTGACTTTTAGAGTTGACAAAGTTTTCTATTATCACCGAGTTTTAAGATACAAATACACACAAAGGATATTTCTGAAGGACCTGAATCATTCTATACTAATAAAATAGCAGATTTTATTTTAATTGTCGCTAATCGACTTGTTATGTAAGCAGGAATTCCCAAAAGGAATATGAAACAGAATATACAAGAAAAAGTGAAAAGACAATCGAAAAATAAAGAATACTCATTGTTGTAACCTCTTTTTAAGTAAGTCCAAAGCACAAAAGAAATCTTATGATAGTGTGAGATTCAGATTACTCGCCGTCTGAGACGGTATAAAAAATATTAGAGCGAATAGATTCTTTAGTTTTTATAATAAAAACACACATAACTATTCTCATTTTGGCTCTATCATTTACCAATCACTTACTACTATCTACTTAAGGTGTTTTCGACTCACTTTTTATCTGCTCTCTCCATTCTTTTGGAGAACATCCCAGGCATCTCTTACAAAATCTAGAGAAATGCGCTAAAGATGAAAAGTTCAGTTCATAGACAATACTTCCGAGTGGTATGTCTGTAACCGAAAGTTTATACTTGATTTCTCGCACTAACTGTTCCTCCATCCATACAGCCGGTGTTTTCCCGAATTCTGCCAAAAACTGTCTCTTGAAAGCGGACAGGGAAATCCCGCAGGTCGATGCCAGTTCTTTCACTGTTTTACACCTTTTGTAATTATTCAGGACCTTGTTTCTAAAGTCCTGAGAGCGACCTATAATCATGTAGAAGAAACCTGCCAATTCCTTCTTAGAATAGTAAAAACGCATACTCCAGAAAAGCTCCTTAATTTTTATCTCATGAAAATGGATACAGTTCGCCCCATCTTTCAGATAACACTCAAGGAGTTCAAGAAATCTGTATAATCGGTCCTTAATCTCAAGAGGTTCCATACGATATTCGATAACATCCCTCAAATGGAACAGTTCTGAAAAGGAGACCTTCTGACAAGGCCAAATACCGCCCTCGAACAGGGCAACCACAACCTCACATTTTTCCAACGAGTAAGTGCTGAACAGACTCTCACGACAAACAAAGACCATTTTCCCCTCTGAAATCGTAAATTGGAATTCGTTACACGAAAGGCGAAGGCTTCCCTTCAGCACAAACAGTATGCAGTCATTCTGTAACTCTTCCTCGTGTTCCAGCCCCTCATCAAATATATAGTACTGGAACCCCTCTTGCACACATCTCGCATAATTGTAACAAGACTTGTGTTCGTTCAAATAAAAAAGTTTCATAGTTTATTCTCTTCTTATTGGAGCTCAATATTATTTCTCTAATTATCAGACATTTATACAACAAATACCTATTTCATTGTCTAATTAGTATTACAACCCACAATATAAGTACAAAAAATATACATTAAAAAAATCAGTGAGAAGCACCCGTCAATCACTGAACTGATTGACGGACGTCCTCTTAACTAAAAATAAAAAAATTATCTTGTCAGATTCGGATTCTTTTGAGAATCAGTATCGGGATATGGAAGGTACATCAGGCCGTCATTCCACACTTTATTCGGATATTCCACTGCTTCTTTCACCTTAACGCCATTACCGACTTCTACGTACTCGTTGGCCACTCTTTCCTCAAAAGTGTCCTTCAGCTTATTCATACGGAACTGATCTGCACGACGTGTGACGAGAGCCACCCAGTAACCTGCCACCTCCCAGCCATGTTCCTTATAAGCTGCTTCGGCAAGTTCATAAGCAGAAAGTCCATTCAGTGCTCCCAGTCCGGCACGCCCACGGACATCATTCAGACACTTAAATGCCAACTCATCTGTCTGACCCGTCCTGGCCTTGGCTTCCGCATACCACAACAAAACCTCCGAATAACGAATGATTCTATGCCGATGATCATTGCACATGTTCTGACTGGCCGGCTTTGTATAGTCATACGGGGCATCAGTATTCACCTTTAACGCAGGATCCCAGTTTACGGAGAATATACTGAACATTGGGTGGTGTTCCGGAACGACGGGGGTACCATCCTCCTTTAACTCCCACCAGTCAACCAAGGTTCCGTCTTTCAGACGAATCTTGGGATCATAGGTCGCATCTTTTCTCGGACCGTCAGGAAACTCCTTCCAGAAACGAATTTCCCCCCAAGCGTCTCCCCAGCCACCCAGCGATTCAAACTGGTTACAGGAGGTGAGTTCCGAATCCTGAGTCCAATCCACGAATGGAGAATAGTTTATACCGAGTACTGTTTCCAAGTTATAATTATTGCTCATGGCATACACATCTTTGTAATCCTTATCGAGCTTGTACTCATATTCACCTTTGTTCACCCCGTCAATGACCTCCTTTGCCTTTTCAGCAGCCTTTGCATAGTATTCCGTTTTATTCATGGGCCAACCGGCCATAGCCATATATACTGCTGCCAAAGTTGACTTTACAGCTTGTCGGGTTACATACACGTTTACACCATTCATAAAGCGAGGAGCTGCACTATACACTGTAGGCAATATGGCCTCGGCTTCGGTCAGGTCCTGTATAATTTGTCCATATACTTCTTCCACTGGTGTTAGGGGCTTGGTATAATCGTCATTAACATTGTCCAGATTCATCGGCAATGCTCCCCAAAGACGTACAAGAGTAAAATAAGCATATGCCCTCCAATACTTCGCTTGTCCCAAAGCAATATTTATTTCATCCTGCGTGGTAGGTGTTTTCGATGCCCCTTGTATAATTAAATTAGCAGCCTTTACAATAGCGTAGTGCATGTTCCATGCATCTTTCACTCCCTTATTATTATTTACTGCTGCAAATTTATCCATTTCAGCGGCCGGCTGCTTGTTACTCCCCGGGTTAGTTGTTATATCATCCCCCTGCCACTGAGGTAATTGCATATTTGCATATATCTGAGAAGCATTAACCTTCTGATAAAGGGCATATACACTCATGTTCAACTCATCCTGTGTTGAAAAAAAATTTTTAGGAGTCAGTGTACCTCTGGGATTCTCTGTTAAAAAATCACTACATGATGATAATAACAATGATAAGGTAAGCATGCTGCCTACAATTATTCTAATATTCATAAAGTATCTCATTTTTAGATTTAAAAATTCATCCGGAGACCGAAAGTGAATGTTCTCGGGGACGGATAGGCACCCATATCAATACCTGCATCCACATCAACACTATTGTTTGAGAATGTGGTACCGGCAGGATCCATTCCTTTATACCCAGTTATCGTAAATAGATTTTGACAACTAAAAGTAAGCCGCAAATCAGCAAAGCCCGTTGCCTTCTTGGGGAAGGTATATGAAAGGCTTATATTTTCCAGACGTAGAAAATCTGCGTTCTCCAACCATTTGGTTGAGACAGGCTGCAAATTATTGCCACCTGCGGTCAGACTCGGATAAATTGCTGACAAACCTACCTTGTCAAACCCCTTCAAATAAGCATCTGCCAAGGTCACGAAGCGGGAGTTTCCTTCAGCAGACGCCATTGTGTATCTTACAAGATTCAAACGTTTGGCTCCGAAAGAACTGTTAAAAAACAAGTTCAGATCCCAATTTTTGTAAGACAAAGAATTATTCCATCCCAAAGTAAAATCAGGAGTAGCCTTACCGATAGCTTTGCGGTCTCCACCATCTATCGTCTTATTGTCATCTACATCCTTGTAAGTATCATGTCCTTTTTCATCCAAACCGGTCCATTCATAACCCCAGAAAGTGCCAATAGCCTCACCCGGCTTGATGATAGTAGCATAATCGACCATACCGGAAGCCGGACTGGATCCGTTAATAAAATCATTCTCACCGCCGGAAAGACGTTCTACACGGTTCTTCAAATAAGTGCCATTCAAGGTGGAGGACCATTGGAATTGATCATTCTGTATGATTCGGGCGGTCACGCTCAAATCAATACCACGATTACTGATCTCACCGTCATTCACCCAGAAAGAGTTACCGCCGACATATCCGGGGATACTTCTTTTGAGTAACGCATCAGTAGTGCGCTTGTAGAAATAGTCCACACTGAAATTCAATCTTCTGTCAAACAAAGAAAACTCCACCCCTAGGTCGAACTGTTTGGTCTTCTCCCACGTAAGGTCCGGAGTCGCTATGTCATTTGCCCAATAACCGGTAAAATTACTGGTTGTCCCGAAATTGTATGCAGTAGCACTCATAAGCCCCATAGTCGCATAAGGACTGATGGCTTGACTACCCACAATACCATAGCTTGCGCGAAGTTTAATATCCTGAACCGTAGAAACGTTCTTCATAAAATCCTCATTGCTCAACGTCCAAGCTGCGGCAATAGAAGGGAAGCACCCCCATTTCTTCTTGGCGAAGCGAGAGGAGCCGTCGGCACGGAATGTACCAGTCAACATATACCGATCTCTGTAATTATATATGACGCGGACGACTCCAGACATCAGCGCCCATTGGTTGTAACCGTTGTTTGCATCACGAGAGGAAGCCATACTCACATTCCACCAGCCCACACCTTCGGTCAGCAGGTTATTACCCGTTATACCAATAGTCCTGATTTCGGACGAGGTCACTTCATATACGGCCGTAGCTGTTAAATGGTGGTCGTTCCAGGAACCTGTATATGTCAGATTGTTAGAGCTTTGCAACATCAGGCGGTAAATATCATTATTACCCATTCCACTCTTGGTACCTACCCTTTTAGAACTGAAACTATAGTTTTTCTCGTCATAATAGTCCACTCCATTGGTTGTTGTGAATGTTAACCCTTTCATTACATCGAAACGTAAATCCACACGTCCGTTGAAAACGTTGGTCATTGTTTCTCCCGATTGTAACTTTAGGATACCAACCGGGTTGGAAGCTATGGAATTATAAGTATCGGTATTATAGTTCCCATTTTCGGCCATCATTGCCATTGTCGGCGAATAATTCAAAGCAATCCATATCGGATTGTCCTTGCTTGATGCAAAAGAACCACCATGACGAATACCATGGGAAGCATTGACATCGGCCGTAATATGCAACCTGTCTGCAAGTTGTGAGGAGATGTTTACCTTAGCCTGATAAAGTTCGTTCTTCGACTCAATGACCACACCTTCCTGACTCATATAATTGGCAGAAATATAATATTGGGTCTTCTCACTACCATTGGATACAGCCAATTTATAATTTTGGGTAATCCCGGTCCGAAATACCTCATCCTGCCAGTCGATACCGGCTGAACCATTCTTATAGGATTGCATTTCCTCATCCGAAAAATCGATACCCTTGACCTCCTTCAATGCCAGAGCATAATCGTAAGATCCCAAAATGTCATATTTCTTATAAACATTGGAAATGCCCACTGATGCATCAAACATAATTTCTCGCACACCAGCCTTACCACTTTTAGTGGTGATCAGAACAACCCCGTTCGAACCTCTGGAACCATATATGGCCGTAGATGAAGCATCCTTGAGAACCTGCATGGAACGGATATCCTCAGGATTGATACCATCCAAACCACTTTCCCGGACAATTCCATCGACCACATACAAAGGATCATTGCTTTTACTGATAGAGTTCGCACCGCGGACACGAATCTTCACACTTCCGCCAGGGACACCACTGTTCTCTACATGAACACCACTGACACGCCCCTGAAGAGCATCTGCAACCTGAGTTATCGGCTGATCTTTAAAATTCTTATTATCCAGTACGGCAACGGAACCTGCCATATCCGCTTTTCTTACCACACCATAACCAATTACAACCACTTCATCCAATATTTCAGTATCTTCCTTCAGAACAACATTCAAAGATCCCCCTGTCCAAGAAATCTCCTTGGCCTGATAACCTACATAAGAAATAACAATGGTATCCCCCTTTTTTACATTCTTCAAGGAAAAATCACCATCGAGCCCCGTAATAACACCGTTAGTTGTTCCTTTAGCCAACACGGATGCTCCGATAATACTTTCACCATTGGAATCCTTGACAACCCCATGGCAGATATCATTCTGTTGTACAATTTGTCCCCCCGAAGAAGAGGGATCAGGGAACGCATAAACCTGCATCCCACACAAAAGCGAAAGCGACAGAATTGCTCCCGCTGTTTTTTGAAGTGCATTCATAAGTTAATTAATTAAAAAATACTCTTAGGCATTACAAAATTTCAATACATAAATTACATTCTCCTATATTATATCTCCTTGGTTGACACATTAAAACTCTCAATAAGGAAATTTACATCCGTTGCATACTCCTTCTCCATACGGTTAACTTCTTTGTCATTAATCGAAGCCATTACTTTTATATGAAGTCGTTTACCCGCCTCCGAGATACTGTGAGGGAAGCATCACAAGTTATGAAAAAGACCTTTCCATTTATACAGCAAAATATGGCTGTCGCCTTTATTTAAGCAGAGTAAGAATCACCGATATCATCGTACAACATGACGGAGGTACTCTTGTCAGCACACCGATACTTACACCGAATGAATCAGTGTCACTGGCTACTGTTTGACTGTTCTGGTTATGAGCTATCGGACAACTATTGGCAGCGGTCAGTTTATGAACTTTATTATTTTCGTGCATTATAATTCTAATATTTATTATTTCTACAAATATCCAACAATCACACAAGATAAAGCTTATCAATTCAGACCTCATGCTTATCAATACGCACATCTATGAAAAGTAATTACAAACAACTTCCTTATTTAATCAATACCACAAATGAGTAACTTTTGCACATTGTAAGTAGCCCATTTCTTGATACAGACCACAGATATATCTTTTCGTATGTTTCAGAAATCCCGTGTTATCCCTCCTTATTTCCATACCAGGTATCTTCCGCAGCTACCACGGATAACCGCTCAACTCCCACTCGGCACAGACATAAGATACGGAACGAAGAATGCCCCTCCTCCCTTCCTCTCCAGCGATCCTTATATATTCCACCAGATTCTTATCTCCGGAAAATCCTATTTTCCAGGTTCAATCTCGTGGAGATTCCAAAAGATATAAGCCACCACGATATTAAACCCCATTCCTTTCATCATCTGCAAACGGTGGCGCCAATATTGGTGTGGAATATGGGTGTAATGACACATGTTATTTCCACTGACCAGCTTTAATATCGCCTTGCGACAAGTGATATTTATTGATTGGTCGTATCGGACTGTTTGTTATTGTTCAACGACACAACACGTACCCAATCGACCCACATCTCTCCCGGCAAATCTTCATCGTGAATTTCTCCCGGCCATGTCACCCTACCGTTCAAATCGCCTCCCAACGAGAAGTTCAGAATTATATTGAAAGTGTACTCACAAAACGGATACTGTAATTTCTCCTTATCCAAATATTGGTTCTCATATCTCCAGGTCTCTTTGCCGTCTACATAAAATACAAGTTCCTTTTCAGTCCGCTCCACTGCATATATATGATCCTCAGTCACATCAAAATTTTTGTCAGGATTCTTGTTGGTTACCCCCGCAGAACCGCTTTCTCCATTTATATAATAAGTATGTACCGTCTGATAGATCTGCATGGGAGTGCCTTGAACCCATTCCATAAGATCTATTTCTCCCCCTCTGGGCCATTCCGGTGCTCCTATGGGCATTTGCCAGATTGCGGGAAATCCACCACGAACCAACCCTGTTAATCTAGCCTTAACCTCTAAACGGGTATCACAGGGAAAACCTATTTTGGAAAACACCCCACCATTTTTATAAATCCCATTATCTTTACAGGCTCTCAACTTCAAATAACCATTTTCCACTCTTACATTTTCATACCCATCCACGGCCTTGAAATGCTGTGACCAGGCATTGTGGGCGTA
Organism: Bacteroides hominis; assembly: GCF_033042785.2. Taxonomy (NCBI): domain Bacteria; kingdom Pseudomonadati; phylum Bacteroidota; class Bacteroidia; order Bacteroidales; family Bacteroidaceae; genus Bacteroides; species Bacteroides hominis. Next base: position 856,216 of record NZ_CP178829.1, read on the forward strand.
CGTGCAGAGTTTCCATACCGCCGTATCAAGTACGACGGAACTCCCGTCAAAACCGTCTACAAATAAGACATTGTCCAATGTACTCGATCCGACTTTTACTTTTTCTCCAGCACATACATGGGTAGCAATTCCACCCGCAATAAATAGCAAATAATATAAGATTCGTCTCATATAATTATATTTTGAAAAGATTATAAACTCTATTTTTTCTATAAAGCATGTCACTTGTTATTTTTCTCATCAGACTTTCGCAGCAGGACATCACCGTCATCCCAGTTCGAAGGCCATCCACCAAGGAGCACAGAAGAAAAAAACAAATAAAATTATTTTTCATACTTTTTTAAGTTCATATTTAAAACGTCCATCAACAAGAGACATCCAAATATCCACCCCCAAAACATCACAAAGAGTAAATAAAATCATATATATTAATTTAGGATTATTTATGGATGCAAAGGAAATGTGCATAAATCCAAAAACAGTCAGAAATCATTTAAAAAAACTCCTATAACATCCAAAAACATAAAAAAACGCTTCAATACAGAAGCGACAAAAATCTAACACTAATTCCATCCCCTACATATTGCTTTTGAAGAGATATTTTGTAGATATCAAGGACTCTCTGCTTAAGCTTACCGCTAATTAACACAGTATCACCAAACAACATCAATGAGATATCTGGACTAACCAACACCAGAAATAGGCAATAAAACACTCCTATTTGCCCAACCATACTATACGCCAACAACCAATTAGTAAAACAGTATTATTCTACAGTCTACAAAAAACAATCAGGTTTACGATTCTTTAATAACGCTCTCTAATGATATCCTCAAAAAATATCATAGTTAATACCACCTACACGTTTTAAATTATCCTTAAATAAGATGCTGATACATCAAGAATGCTGAAAGCGGCCGAGCCGTCATCATCAGCATAACGCACGCCCATTCCTTTTATTTATGAGTCATATCCCCAGTAAAACAGCATGTAGTGTATAAAGAAAACTATGCCATCAACTTTAACAGCAGAATCTTGGCTGAAACTTTATCCAACATAAAAGAAACATACGTCTTCTTTTACAAACTAATCCCCAATAGTTGATTCCTATAAATATTAGGTACAGAGAGAGAAAAATCATGTGGAAAGAATTATGCATTATCCAATACCATATTTTTTTACTTAGTATAAAGAATTAATGAACATTTCTTATTCAAATGCTGTTTATAAACAAAAAACGAACTTAAAATATCACAAAAAGCAAAAATGCACAGAACATTTACCCTATTTATAATATTGACATTTATCAATACACTCTCAATTTTAGGTCATGACATAAACTACCAGTTTACGTCTATTTCCATTGCAGAAGGATTATCTCAGTCCACCGTTCAATCCATACTGTTAGATAAAAAAGGGAAATTATGGATAGGAACCAAAAATGGTTTGAACTTTTATACTGGACAAAATTTAAAAGTATTCAAAAAACTCTCCAACGACAGATATTCTTTACCCAATAATGACATTATACATCTAACCCAGGATTCTCTTAATAATATATGGATATCCACCAGACAAGGTATGGTGACATATGATGAAAAACACGGAATTTTCATTCCCATTAACCAGAATATAATTTACTCCTCTTTATGTGTAAAAGGGGGAATACTTTTTGGAAGCGAGAATCGAATATACAAATATGACTATCAAAAGCGCTCTTTCAAATCTGTTTGTATCAACCCACAGGGGGATACAGACAATGATACTACAAAATATAGAGTACAGAGAATTATAGCCTTTTCTGAAAAGGAGGTACTAATTGCCACCAGAAGAGATGGGATATACATATTAAACCACCAGACTATGCAGCTACGACATTTTTTCTCTTGCTCAAACAATATTTTGCAAGGGGCATGTCTGTCTTCAAACGGATGTATATATTTATCATTCTGGGGAGAAGGACTATTTTGTTATGAAAGAACAGGAAAACTTATAAAACAGTATACAAGCGAAAACTCTGGATTAACAAACAATTATGTATTGGATATAATAGAAAAAAAAGGATATCTATGGTTAGCCACTGATGGAGGGGGAATCAATCATTTAAAACTGTCTAATGAAAAATTCTCGAATTTTTACCATATTGCTGGAGATGAAAATTCACTCCCTGTAAACTCTATTACTATATTATACGAGGATGACAATGGATCTTTATGGGCTGGAAGTGTTAGAGGAGGAGTTTTCAACATCAAAGAAAGTTATATACGTACCTATAAGGACTCCCCCTTAGGATATATTAACGGATTGAGCGAAAAATCAGTGACGAGTTTTTACGAAGAGCCTAATGGAAAACTGTGGATTGGTACGGACGGGGGTGGAATAAACCTGTATGATCCTCAGTCAGGAAGTTTCAAGCATTTCCCGTCTACTTATGGAGATAAGGTGGTTTCTATAGCCCCAGTATCAGAAAAAGAACTAATGGTATCTGTTTACACAAAGGGATTTTTTATATTCGAAAAGCATACGGGACTTTATCGACCGTTTTTGATAAAAAACGACAGTATTAATTTCAGGCAGTGCTTTTACGGATATATTCCACGCGCCCATCGGGTGACAAACGATAAAATATATATACTAAGCAAGGATATATGGGTATACGATATAAATAATAAAAAATTCTCTCCGATCAAAACTGATAAGAATTATCAACTGCCAACCTCAGTCATGGCATATTCTGATGAAAGGATATCTCTGACAATGAGTGGGAACAAAGTATTCCAGATTACTAACAAAAATGACAGTATCAAACTTCTTTTCCAAATAGACAAAAAAGAAGTCATCACTGCAGTTGATTATGACGGGAAAAATAAAATATGGGTGGGAACAACAGCAGGAATGGGATATTACAACATAAAAGAAAGAAAATATTTTAAAATTGGGTCACAGCTATTCAGTGACATTACTGCGCTCCACTATGACCTATCTTCAGAGAGGATATGGATTTGCGCACAAAACCATCTGTTTTCCTATTGTATAAAAGAAAACAAGTTTATTCAATGGAACAGAAGCGACGGATTCCATCCCAATGAAATAATATTTACTTATCAACAACGGACTGAAAAAAATAACCGATATCTTTATTTCGGCGGCATAGAAGGATTGGTCCGAATTAACACAAATATCCCGAACCCTAATGAGCCATACCCTGAAATAGAGCTATATAGTATAGAACTAAACGGACAGCCACAAACATCCGAGATAGATATCCAAAATATAAAGATTCCATGGAAATATAATACACTGGTACTACGTATATATATTAAAAACAAAGATATTTTCCAGCGCGTTCCATTCCGATACATCATAAACGGAGATGTTTATAAGAGTATTGAATCATACAATCCGATGCTGGAGCTGTCCAATTTGGCTCCAGGTAAATATCACATTGAAGTAGCATGTATGACAAAAGATGGAAACTATACTACCCCCATCCATCTCACAGATATCCATGTCACCCCACCATGGTATAAAACGAACTGGTTTGTTGTATTATGTTGCACTTGCATCGCAGGGGGAGTCATTGCAGGAATGTTTATTTTTAATACAAGAAAAGAAATTAGAATACAAAAAAGATTAAAAGAATACAGACAATATCTTAATGAAAAGAAGATAGATTTCCTTATCCACATAAACCATGAATTACGTACTCCTTTGACATTAATTTATTCCCCGCTAAAACGCCTAATAGAAAAAAGTAGGTCACAAGACCTGCCTCAATATCTGATACCACAATTACAATCGATATTCAATCAAGCGCAACATATGAGGGAAATAGTGGACATGGTGCTGGACTGGAATAGCCTAGAAGCAAGCTATAGTAAATTGAAAATACAAAGAAATAAATTAAATGAATGGCTAACCGATATTATCAAATATTTTGCTGATGAAGCAAAAGAAAAAGGAATATATATAAAATTGCAACTAGACCCCAATATAGATGAGGTATGGTTTGACAGACAAAAGTGCCATACTGTACTATCAAACTTGCTAATGAATGCACTGAAATTCAGCATGGCTGATAGTTGTATAACAGTATGCACACAAAGATTTGAAGACAAGTTCAGAATATCAGTTGTAGATGAAGGAACCGGTATACAAGATTCGGATATGGCAAATCTTTTCACACGATTTTATAAAGGCAATCACAAGGAAAAAGGGAGTGGATTCGGATTATATTATGCCAAAATAATCATGGAAATGCATGGAGGAAATATTGGGGCACATAATAACATCAACAAAGGAGCTACATTCTATTTAGAGTTGCCGTTTCTTAATACAAATGAAAAAGAAGAATCCACAAGGCTACAACTAAAAGAATCTCCCCTTACTGACATAATACAAGATTCACATTTCGATTGCACCGAAAAGACTATACTTATCGTAGAGGATGAAAAGGAATTAAGGGAATACCTAATAGAATCTTTAACAGAGTTTTTTAAGAAAGTTTATGCAGCAGACAACGCTATCTCAGCATTAGAAATATGCAGAGAGAAACAGCCATCTGTCATTGTCAGTGACGTTATGATGCCCCAAATGAACGGTTTTGAATTATGCCGTCAAATAAAAAATGACATCCAGATAAGCCATATCCCCGTAATACTCTTAACAGCACGTTATGACCATACAGGAATAACAACTGGATATAAATCTGGAGCTGATGCTTACATTCCCAAACCGTTTGATATAGACTCTCTAAAGGCCGTCATTGGAAACATCTTTCAAAATAGAGAAAAAATACACAGTCAATACATTACTACGAACCAGACAATTTCCCTCCAGACTTCAACAAATAGTAAAGCCGATGAGGATTTTATGAAAAAGATAAATGCAATTATACATGAACATCTATCTGAAGAGGAGTTTTCCGTCCAAACATTAGCAGACACCATGACAATAAGTCGATCTTCATTATACAGCAAGATAAAGATTATAACAGGATTAGGTGTAAATGACTATATAAATAGATTACGAATTGAAGAAGCAATATCACTGCTTATTAATACAAATTTAAATATAAATGAAATTGCCAGTGAAGTAGGCTTCACTTACCCCCGATATTTTAGTTCAACATTTAAACAAATGAAAGGAGTGACTCCGAAACAATTTAGAGAAGAAAATCGTATAAAATAAGTAAAACTATATAAACTACAATATACGAACAATTGGCACATAAAATTTTAAATAAAAACATATACTCTTTTTTTTGAAGAATAAAGAGTATATGTTACTTAATACATTATACATTAATTAGAGATATCCCCCAATAACTACAAAAAAGCTAACTAACTCGTAATAAACCAGTTGGCTTTTTTGTGTCTTTAGATATTCCCCCGCAAATACGGTTTAACTGCTAAAATGAGAGAAATACACCCTGTTAGGGGGGGGGACAGTTCCCCCATTATTCCAAACCAACATGCTCCCATCTGATTGATAAGTGAAACTATGTTACCGCCGTACCAAGTATACTTGCACGAACCGGCAATTTCACAAAATTATCCAACAGGACATACGAAATGCTATCTACCAATTCCTCCACTGAAATAGAATCCTCTCTATCTAAAACACTTGTCATCTCAACAATCGGACAATCAGATAGCATCTAAACTAATAAATCTATTTTCTCTGAATAGAGAGAAGAGCAACCCATCAGATACGCCAATATACCCCAATACAAAACTAATCGAACTTTATCCATACCTATTTATATTTAAGCAGAAATATGAATAAAAAATCGGCTTCATTTATACTACCTATTTAATGAATAAAAAGGTGAATACAAGTACCCTAACTTCTCAATAATAATTCTTCTATTTTAAAGTTGCAATCATCAAAATCGGATTGCTATCCTCAGTCACACTTTCCAGAACTCGGATTAGCTCCTTTTTCTTGGACTCATCTATTACAGTAGATGATTTTATTTGGTCTATATCAATCCAGTTTTCATCACCACCGGGTTCTAATATATCTATCCAGTATTTACCGGAAGAACGGCTGTCAACAGTAAAATCACCTCCACCTAAATCATTATCTAACACAAAATCACGTTTCATTTGGCGCAAAGGAAAGCTGAACCAGGGCACATCACGCTCGGTTATTGCGCTTTGTCGTTTCTGCAATCTGACGCTTCCATCTTCTTTATTATAGCAATAGGTATATACCTCCTCTCCTTTACTACCCACCAAATAAATGAAATCTTTAGTCGGATAGTAGGACTTGATCGAAAAATAATCGAAAGCCTTTCTATCTTTAAACCATAAATGAGTAACCTCATAGTCTCCTTTCTCTTCTCTTGTACAAATTACATATTGAGGCAAGAGGTCATTCGTCGCATCGTCATAGTAATAAATTGTATCAGTATCTGGATATTTAAGGGTAAGTTGATTATTGTAAGTGTCTATACTGGTTTGATATTCCATCCAAAGATTAATCATTCTACCTTTATCGACACAGTTAGCTATAATTTGCTCTTCTCTACCCATATGTGCTGGATTCTTAAATAATTTTTTTTCTTGAAAAGCCGTGTCCAAAAAAGCAAAAGACCACAATGAATCTTTATCTATTAATTTATATAAAGCTATATTCTGAGCAGCAAAGAAATTTCCATTATATAAGATATATTGACTATATACAGATGAGAATAGATTATTGATTGTCTGCTGATCAACTATTTTCTTTTTAAACTCTCCCTTGAAATTATATACCAAAATACCATTGTTATTAGAAATAATATAGACCTCCTTTTTATATTCATCAACGAGAAAGGTTGAAAAATTGACATATTCTCCTGGAGCTTGCCCTATACTGCCAATTCTATTCAAAAATTTCCCCGTTCGGGAAAAACGATAAATATAAAATTTATTAAAATCATGAATCCATATATCATGTTCTGTCGCTTGTATTCGTCTTATTTCACCTAACATAGATTGATCTGTCATTTCCAAAGGAACAATTTCTAGTTTTTCAGCAGATTCACTCAGCAAAAGTGAAGGTACAGTCGATACATCCTCAGAAAGATTAATGACAGGTATTCCTGACTTGGATATAGGCTCTTGCTTCATATTGGAACTGCATCCCAATAGCGTAATTATTAGTAATAATAATATAGACTTCATCACAATTTATTTATTAGAAACAACATATTTTTCCATCATAGGAACCTACTCTATTATTTTAAAGTTGCAATCATCAAAATCGGATTGCTATCCTCAGTCACACTTTCCAGAACTCGGATTAGCTCCTTTTTCTTGGACTCATCTATTACAGTAGATGATTTTATTTGGTCGATATCAATCCAGTTTTCATCACCACCGGGTTCTAATATATCTATCCAGTATTTACCGGAAGAACGGCTGTCAACAGTAAAATCACCTCCACCTAAATCATTATCTAACACAAAATCACGTTTCATTTGGCGCAAAGGAAAGCTGAACCAGGGCACATCACGCTCGGTTATTGCGCTTTGTCGCTTCTGCAATCTAACACTTCCATCTTTTTTATTATAGCAATAGGTATATACCTCCTCGCCTTTACTACCCACCAAATAAATGAAATCTTTAGTCGGATAGTAGGACTTGATCGAAAAATAATCGAAAGCCTTTCTGTCTTTAAACCATAAATGAGTCGCTTCATAATCCCCTTTTTCTTCATCTGTAAAGATTGCATATTGAGGCAAAAGTTGGTTTGTCGCATCATCATAACAATAAATAGTATCGGTATCCGGATATTTGAGGGTCAATTGACCATTGTAAGTATCCACACTGGTAAGATACTCCATCCAATAATTAACCATCCGATCCATATTGGCACGGTTGGCTATAATCTGTTCTTCTTTACCTACATGTGCCGGATTTTTAAAATATTTCTTTTTTTGAAAGTCGTCGCCCAAAGAAACGAATGACCACAATGAATCTTTATCTATCGGCCTATACAATCCGAAATTTTGAGTAGCAAAGAATTTTTGATTATTCAAGATATATTGATCATACGGAGATGCAAACAACTGCAAAATCATTTGAATGTCAACAATCTTTCTTTTAAAGTTTCCTTCAAAATCGTATGCTAAAACGCCGTTAGTATTGGCTATAATATACACTTCTTTTTTATCTTCATCGACAAGAAAAGTTGAATAATTGGTATATTCACCCGGACCCTGTCCGATACTACCTATTTTATTAAGAAATTTTCCTGAACGGGAAAAACGATAAATGTAGAATTCGCGTCCATGATCTATCCATATATTATGATCAGTTACTTGCATTTCCGTAATGTCACTCAATACAGATTCATCTGTCATTTCCAAAGGAACGATTTCCAATTTCTCCGCCACCTCACTCAAAAGAAGTGAAGGTACAGTCGATACATCCTCAGAAAGATTAATGACAGGTATTCCTGACTTGGATATAGGTTCTTGCTTCTTATTGGAACTGCATCCCAATAATACAAATACACCGATCAATAATAAGAACATGTGTTTCATAGCCACAATCGAATTAAGATTTATTGTTTGTGCATAAGGATCCCACTTGCCCCATATTAGAAACGAGTATCTCCCTACATGATACTTTCACGGCTACAATATACTACATTTTCGTAGTATATAAAACTTTTTGGCATTTTTCTTCTATATATTCTTCTAAAGACTAAACTTGGATCGTGTCACTTTTTGCCATAAGGGTCCTTTTGAGTATAGCCACTTTACGAGTGCTAATCCTATATATTTTATTATTATCCATCTTTACATGATATACTCCATCCAGACATACAAGATCTGTAACATGTTCTATATTTACTATTATTCCCCTATTTATCAGAAGAAAATTTGCAGGCAATTTTTCCAGAACATCATGCAAGCTTATCAAAAACAGAAGACTACCTCTTCCTTCTATTTGTATCATACAATAAGGCTTGCCATATTCCACGGCAATCAAATCCTGATACAAACAATCCCCATACGATTTCTTATATGAAAACGTTATCTTACCTTCTCCAAACTCGATTTTATCCATGACTAACCGTTTTAAATTATATAACTCAAAAGAGACCTCCCTCCTTGGTTCAAAGTTAAATCATGGTAAACAAATTCGCAAGTTATAGACCCGGACAATTTTTTAAGGGTTAGACGCCTATATATAAGCAAAATACACATACAACAATCTAAAACGACCGGACAATCACAGATCTTTTATAGGGGTTAATTTCCTTTTTTCAGCCTGATATCAGCTTTTATTCACCAAAATCCCGCCACAAATGAGTCCTGAAATTCGCATTCGACTTGCTCTCCAAACAGACAATATCCAATTTCTTTATGTCTGATTCTCAAATTCAATAATTAATTAGTTTATTGCTCTGATAGGGCCACTACAGGATTGTCTTCAGTTTACCTATTAAGAGAACATTATTATCATTTCATGCAAATTATCTTTCAGTTTGGTCAACCCGCTTCGCTTTTATCGAGCAAAGAAATATATTGTCCTGAAGGACACCCTCCAATAAATCCTTTAATTCAAGAGGTTCATAAAGCCTAAATATTTACTAGAACCTTTTTCCTACGCCACCTATACTACATATAAAGAATGTCAGAATAATATAAATATCAGACGAATCATTTACAAGGAAGCAAACCTATTTTATTCGTTTCATAAACCATTATTAATAAGAACATTTACATTACAAACGGTATCTTTACCTAAGCCCGCATACCCGGGCTCCTCAGCCTACATACCCGGGCTCATCAGCCCGCATACCCGGGCCCATTAGCCCCCACACCCGGACTCAGATAAAGAAACAACCATTTCCACTAAAGATAGCAAGGAATACAAAATGCTTTTAAAGACTTAAACAGTTAAAAAACAAACATTATCTATCTATATATCAAGTCATTAAAACGAATATTCCTCCTAAAAAAGAGGGTGGAAGATGGAAGATAGAGGTGGAAGATAAATGGCCTTAAAACGCTATCTTCCACCCTATTAAACTACAGATAATCAATCGGTAATCTCAAAAAAGGTGGAAGATGAAAGATCGAAATGCACTTTTCGTATGAGAGGAGAAGATGGAAAGCCTTAATACTTCAATCCATAGAAGCACATATTGTTTTCACCTATCTTATCTCCTCCCGTATAAGGCAATAAAACCAATGAATCCGTAAAAGCCAGATCCGGATAAATTTTTGAACCGGCAGGAATCACGTATTCTGCACTATTCATCAGGTCAGTAGATATACACATGACAGAAAAAGGCTTGCCTGCTACTCCATGCCCATCCAATGGTCCCTGCTGAACTCGCCAGAACACGTCATGGTACGCATCATAGCACAATGGGAAATAATAACCGGTTTTCAGACATCCGAAACCGGATTCCTCTTCGTTCATATCCGGTAAACGGAAAAAAGAATCTGTAAATGTAGAAGGGAAATCATATTCTTTACTCTTCTTTGCCGACAAATCGTAAACATAAACTTTGGAAGATGCCGGAAAATTATAAATCAGCCAGTCTCCGTGAGGAAGTACATTGATGCAACTCAATAATTGCATGTCTCCCTCCTTCTTTATGATATCAGGACAATCTATTTCCACTTCATTCCGTATAGTCCAATCATCGCACGAAATGACCAATACTTTCTTAGGATATTCTCCTGTAGCATCTTTCTCATAAGAATAAAGAGGTAATGCCACTACCCCCTTACTGGCATCAAATCCAAAGAAACTATACACACTAAAATAAATAGAAAGACCGGGTACGGCTATGCCATATCCATCTTCCTTAACCTGAGGCAAATCATTCAGCAGTTTCTTAGACAATACTTTCCCGTCCTGACCAACGCGATACAAACCATTGGTAGTAAATATAATAAATGAATCCTTATAATAGCCAACCCCTTTGGGAGTAAGGATCTGATCCGGCCCCTCCTTAGCCAAAATTACTTGCCGCAAAGGCTGACAATCGGTCAGATTCAAAATATCAACAGAGTGAAGTTTACCATTATAGACTACTAAACACTGTTTACCATCAATACGGGCTGATGTGGAATAACAAAAACTACCGGCGTAGCTCTGTAGATAATCGTCATTTACATCAAAAGCAAAAGCTTCCACCCTCTCAAGCGCGGACTTTACGGCTATTTTTTTCTCTCCACAAGCAATAAAACAAAGGATCAGCCCTAAAGTTAACACACTGATAAAAAAGTCTTTCTGCATCATATCGTTCGTTTTAGTCGTTATTATTTTAAAGTCGTTATGGATATCACCGGATTATCTCCCATACGTAATTGATTGACCAATGAATCCAATTCTTGCCTGCGGGATGGTAATAAAGCTTCCGGATAGCGTTCTGCCTTTTTTGCATAGGAAACAGCATGAGCGTTTATCAACTGATTACCAAAACCTATACCGGAGAAGATAAAATCAAAACCTCCGGATAAGTCATCCTTTACAATTACATTCGAAAACGTCCTTTGATCTTTATCATACAAACCTGTGAAATTGTTGTTCCTTAGAATATAGGAAACGAATAAGTAGTGATCCGATTCAAACACTTGCTGAACAGAAATAGCCTGATAACGATTCTTTGGATCAGCTTCATTGACAGAAACATTGATCTCATAACCTGAACAATCAAACTGCCAGGCAACCGTCTTTTCTCCCTGTCCATCTATCCTATAAATAAGATTCTCAAATGCAGGTTTAAAATAAACAGCTCCCTGATAATTGTACATCAAATCGCGAGTAGACATCAGAGCTTTATAAGACTTATATTTCTCAACATATCCTTGCCACACTTTTAACTCCTTACCGGTTTCGTCTGTCAGAAAGAGTTGTAACGGATTATCCCGATCTATGTAAAACCGGCTATCACTATAAAGGATATGCCCTTTATCAAATACCGCACAGGCATCGCCATTGAGATGCGGAACCGGTATACGTTTTATAAATTTTCCATCCAGATCATAGCAGACCAGTGTTCTTATATCATGTACATATACTCTTTTCTCCGAATAATCATAAGAGAACGACAGTCCCACAAGATAATTCTCCGTCTTTTGACCATACTCACCAATCCGGTTGAGTAACTTCCCGTTCTTATCGAAACGAAAATAATTTCTCATCTGCCGGTCATATACCAGAATATCATCTCCGGTATAGATGATGCGATATTCATCGCACAAGAAAAAGTCATCCGTTGTTTCCAAAGAAATAAAGTGAATATCGGAAGCTATTTCGCTAAGCATTATCACCTTGGGTTCATGGGTAATGGCTTCCGAAAGATTCAGTACTACAGTGTCGGTCTGCTGGGCAAAGCCCGGCAATAATCCCCAAAGCGTCAAGAAAAGACATATATACTTTTTCATAATCCTGCCTGTTTATTAAATATAAGGTTCGGAATCGGTTCTTCAAAAATAGGGAATATATTTGAAAGGGACAAACTTTCGCACTAAAAAATACATGCATATATATTTGTTTATCAGTAATATACGAAATGATCGTAGAAAATTAGCTAATAATCAGACAAATGCCATAATATAGACAATATAAAAGCCAAATGCAGTGCAATGTGCAAAAATGCGCTGCATTAATTTCCATACGGATTTATACGCTTTATATTATCAAACATACAATACTGACGGACATATCACCTGAAACTGCTTCTTTTTCATTATTTTTGCCCGTACAAAAACAATGAGAAGGATGGAACACCCACTTAACCAATTCAAATACTGTCCGAAATGTGGTTCAGCCCATTTTGAGATTCATAACGAGAAGTCTAAACAATGTACCGATTGCGGGTTCGTTTATTATTTCAACCCGTCATCGGCTACAGTGGCACTGATTCTGAATGAGCAAGACGAACTGTTGGTATGTCGTCGTGCCAAAGAACCGGCTAAAGACACGCTGGACCTTCCGGGCGGTTTCATCGACATGAACGAAACGGGTGAAGAAGGAGTGGCTCGGGAAGTAGAAGAGGAAACCGGACTAAAAGTGAAAAAGGCAACCTACCTGTTTTCACTTCCGAACATTTATATCTATTCCGGGTTTCCTGTACATACGCTCGACATGTTTTTCCTTTGCCAAGTGGAAAACACAAGTCACTTTGAGGCAATGGATGATGTAGCAGACTCGTTTTTCGTCCCATTGAACCAAATTAATCCCGAAGAGTTCGGACTCGGCTCTATCAAAAAAGGGTTAAAAAGATTCCTGAAAGAGAGGTAAAATACATAAAAACAAGTACTTTTGTCAAAACTCTGAATTATGAAAAAAAAGATATCACGATTGATATGTGCCGTGGCATGTTGTGTGCCTGTCGCTCTGCAGGCACAAACCAGCGAGAAAATAACGTCTCCCGTAAATCTGTATAAAGAAGGGAAAGAGCTGTTCCTGCAAAAGAACTATGCAGCCGCAATGCCTCCCCTGCGCACATTTGTCCGCCAGAAAGCGGATGTGAACCTGAAAGAAGAGGCTGAATACATGTTGGTATGCTCGGCATATGAATTGAAAGACCGCAATGCCATCGCACAACTGCGCAGCTATCTGGATACCTATCCGGACACTCCTCACGCCAACCGGATTTATGCACTGATAGCTTCCGCTTATTTTTACCAGGGGAACTATGACGAAGCACTTGCCCTGTTCAACTCTTCACGTCTCGACCTGCTGGGCAATGAAGAACGGGACGACATGACCTACCAGTTGGCTACCTGCTACCTGAAAGTAGGCAATGTCAAAGAAGCGGCCATCTGGTTCGAAACCCTGAAAGCAAGCAGTCCCAAGTATGCGAATGACTGCTCATACTATATCTCATACATCCGATACACGCAGAAACGGTACGATGAAGCACTGAAAGGCTTTCTCCCATTACAGGATGACGCTAAATACAAAGCCCTGGTACCCTATTACATTGCTGAAATCTATGCCATCAAGAAGAACTATGACAAGGCTCAGATCGTGGCTCAGAATTACCTGTCTGCCTATCCGCAAAACGAACACGCCGCTGAAATGTACCGGATTCTGGGAGATGCATATTATCATTTCGGAGATTATCACAAGGCGGTCACTTCTTTCCGAAATTATCTGGAAAAAGAAAATGCACCCCGAAGAGATGCACTCTATATGCTGGGGCTGTCTTATTTCCAGACCGGTGTTTTCTCTAAAGCTGCCGAAACACTTGGAGAAGTCACTACCGAAAACGACGCGTTGACACAGAATGCTTACTTGCACATGGGACTTGCCTATCTGCATCTGGCTGAAAAGAACAAAGCACGCATGGCATTCGAACAGGCTGCCGCTTCGAACGCAAATCCGAAGATTAAAGAACAAGCTGCCTACAATTATGCGTTATGTATCCACGAAACATCTTATTCGGCTTTCGGAGAATCGGTGACTGTCTTTGAAAAATTCCTCAATGAATTCCCTACCTCCGAATATGCCGAGATGGTAAGCAGCTATCTGGTAGAGGTATATATGAATACGCGGAGCTATGAAGCGGCACTGAAGTCAATCGACCGTATCGCCCACCCCGGCAAACGTATTCTGGAAGCCAAACAGCGTATCTTATTCCAACTGGGTACACAAGCGTTTGCCAACACGCAATTCGAACAGTCCATCGGCTACTTCGACCGCTCACTCGGACTCGGACAATACAACCGGCAGACCAAAGCAGACGCCCTCTACTGGAGGGGCGAAGCATACTATCGACTGAACCGGATGGAAGAAGCCAAACGTAACTTCACCGATTATCTGCAACTGACTCAACAGACCAATAACGAAATGTATGCCCTGGCACATTATAACTTAGGCTATATCGCATTTCATCAAAAAGATTATGTACAAGCACAAAACTGGTTCCGAAAATACATCAGCCTGGAGAAAGGAGAAAATAAAACGGCACTGGCCGATGCCTACAACCGCATCGGTGACTGCTACCTGGATGTACGTAACTTCGATGAAGCCAAACACTATTATTCACAGGCAGAAGCAATGAATACTCCCTCGGGAGATTATTCATTCTACCAACTCGCACTGGTATCGGGACTGCAAAAAGACTATTCAGGCAAAATCACCTGGCTGAACCGCCTGGCAGGTAAATATCCCGCTTCACCCTATGCCATCAGTGCTCTGTACGAAAAAGGACGTTCTTATGTCCTGATGGATAATAACCAACAGGCCATCACCTCTTTCAAGGAGTTATTGGCCAAATATCCCGAAAGCCCAGTCAGCCGCAAGGCAGCAGCGGAAATCGGTTTGCTCTACTACCAGAATGAAGATTATAACCAGGCCATTGACGCTTATAAACAGGTAGTACAGAAATATCCGGGAAGCGACGAAGCCCGCCTGGCCATGCGCGACCTGAAGTCGATCTATGTAGACATGAACCGCATCGACGAATTTGCCGCACTGGCTTCGGCCATGCCGGGCAACATCCGCTTCGATGCCAGCGAACAGGATTCACTGACCTACATGGCAGCTGAGAAGATTTATATGCGCGGACGGGTGGAACAGGCTAAAGAAAGCTTCGGAAAGTATCTGCAAACTTTCCCGGACGGAGCATTCGGACTGAATGCCCACTATTATCTCTGCTTGATAGGTAAAGAACAGAAAAATTATGATATGATTCTGGAACACTCGGGCAAGTTGCTTGAATATCCGGACAATCCGTTCTCGGAAGAAGCACTGATTATGCGTGCGGAAGTTCAGTTCAACAAAGTGCAGTTTGCCGATGCATTGGCAAGTTACAAAATGCTGAAAGAGAAAGCAACCACTGCCGAACGAAGATTGCTTGCTGAAACGGGTATGCTCCGTGCAGCTTATTTGCTGAAAGACGATACGGAAACCATCCATGCGGCAACGGCCTTGCTATCCGAAGCCAAACTGAGTCCTGAACTCAAGAATGAAGCTTTGTATTATCGGGCAAAGGCTTACCTGAACCAGAAAGGAGATAAGGCAGCCATGGCAGATTTAAAAGAGTTGGCCAAAGATACACGCAACCTGTATGGTGCGGAAGCAAAATTCCTGGTTGCACAAGAGTTGTACAACACGCAGAATTATGCAGCCGCAGAGAAAGAGTTGCTGAACTTCATCGACCAAAGCACACCACATGCCTACTGGCTGGCACGCGGGTTCATCCTCCTGTCGGATGTATACGTAGCTATGGATAAAAAGCTGGATGCCCGCCAGTACTTGCTGAGCCTGCAACAGAATTACCATGCTGACGATGATATCGAGAATATGATTGAAAGCAGACTGAACAACCTTAATAAGTAACAGAGTATGAAATATAACAATTATATCCTTTTAGGAATTGCTTTTACCGCGCTGCCTGTTTCGATACTGGCTCAGACGCAACCCAAAGATACGACTGTAAACCGCACCGTAGTGGTAGAGCAGCAATATAACCCGGACATAATGGATGCTTCCAAAGTAAATGTCCTCCCTAAAGTAGAAGAGCCTACTGTCAGTAAAAAAGAGGTGGAATATGCTACATTCACTACGCCCGCTACTT
The DNA here is from genome assembly GCF_033042785.2 of Bacteroides hominis. Taxonomy (NCBI): domain Bacteria; kingdom Pseudomonadati; phylum Bacteroidota; class Bacteroidia; order Bacteroidales; family Bacteroidaceae; genus Bacteroides; species Bacteroides hominis. The sequence goes on from NZ_CP178829.1 coordinate 872,767, forward strand.
CAATTCCGATAGGGACAATAGGAGCTTACACCGGCAAGGAAATACAACCGGGCTTCATTCCGGGATACGTCCGTCTGGGATACGGTAATTATGGCAATCTGGATATATTGGCCAATTACCTGTTCCGGCTCTCGGATCAGGACAAACTGAACGTAAACTTCAAGATGGACGGAATGGACGGAAAGTTAGATATGCCTTTCGGTGATACCCGAAAATGGAATGCCTTCTATTACCGCACAAGGGCAAACGTAGATTATGTTCACCAATTTGCCAAACTGGATTTGAACGTAGCCGGTAATTTCGGCCTGAGCAACTTCAATTACGAACCCTACGGATTCAAGAAGCAGAAGTTTACTTCCGGTGATGTGCACTTCGGAGTGAAATCGACTGACGAGACCCTACCGCTGCAATACCGGGCGGAGACCAACCTGATGTTATACGGACGCCAACAATGTCAGCTCTTCGGAGGAGTAAACGAAACGCTGATACGCACCTTGGCAACCGTAAGCGGTTCAATCAGCGACGAGCAGACAGTAGCTATCGGATTTGCCATGAACAATCTGATCTACGGGAACGAACTGAAAGAAAATAAAGACCGGATAAAGAATATTTTCAAGAGCCGTACAACGCTTGATCTGAATCCCTACTACGAATTGAATGATGACAGTTGGAGAGTACATGTCGGAGCCAACGTAGACCTCTCTTTCGGAAATGGAAAAGCAGTACGTGTCTCTCCGGACGTAAAAGCTCAATATGTGTTCTCCGACAGTTACGTACTATACGCCAAAGCAACCGGAGGCAGACAGTTGAATGATTTCCGCCGATTGGAGACTTACAATCCATACCTCGATCCGGGACAGGAAGTCAGAGACACTTATGAGCAACTGAATGCCGGATTAGGATTCAAAGCCAGTCCGACACCGGGCCTCTGGTTCGATATATTCGGCGGATACCAGAATCTGAAAGATGATTTGTACCAGTCGGCAGACCAATGGATTGGTGGAAGCGGAGCAAATTATATCGCTTTGGGACAAACCAATACGGATAACTTTTACGCAGGCATCAAAGCCAGCTACGAATACAAGGACCTATTCGCCCTATCGGCAGGAGGAACCTATTATCACTGGGATACGGACAACAAAGGAACCGATTCGGGAGCTTCCAGCTACGATGAAGCATTGTTGATGAAACCGGAGTTTGATTTTGGTATTCATGCAGAAGTTCATCCGATACCCGCACTCTGGCTAAACGCAGGCTACCAATATACCCGCAGAGCCGAACGATACAGCGTAGCTTACGGGAAAAGTATTCCTGCCGTCAGCAATCTGAGCTTGGGAGCTACATATAAAATTTTCAAGGGAATCTCGGCATATGTAAAGGCTGACAATTTGCTGAATAAGAAATATCAGTACTACTTGTATTATCCGGTTGAGGGAATCAATTTTGTAGGAGGACTTAGCTTCCAGTTTTAAAAGATTCTTATAAAAAAGGTCTTTTTTTGCAAAAATATCAGATTCTCTCTATATTATAAGGTAAAGAAAACGTTTTTTTCTACTTTTGCGGGCAATTTATATGTTTTAATATCACAGATATGCAGAAAAACCTTGTCATTGTCGAATCTCCAGCAAAAGCAAAAACGATTGAAAAGTTTCTTGGGAAAGATTTTAAAGTTCTCTCAAGTTACGGACATATTCGCGACCTGAAGAAAAAAGAATTTTCTATTGATATAGAAAAGAATTTCAAACCCAAATATGAAATACCGGAAGAGAAACAAGAGCTGGTCGATAAACTGAAAGAGGAAGCAAGCAAAGCGGAAACCGTATGGCTCGCATCCGATGAGGACCGTGAGGGAGAAGCTATTTCATGGCACCTTTACGAGGTACTGAAACTAAAACCTGAAAATACGAAGCGTATCGTTTTTCACGAAATCACCAAAACAGCCATACTGAAGGCTATCGAACAGCCGCGCGACATTGACATAAACCTGGTGAATGCTCAGCAGGCCCGCCGCATCTTAGACCGCATCGTAGGTTTCGAACTTTCACCTGTGCTGTGGAAGAAAGTGAAACCGGCGCTCTCTGCAGGCCGGGTACAATCGGTAGCAGTACGACTGATTGTAGAACGCGAACGCGAGATACAGGCTTTCAAAAGTGAAGCCTCATACCGTGTCACTGCGGTTTTCCTGGTACCAGATACCGATGGTAAACTGGTAGAGATGAAAGCGGAGCTGGCTCGTCGCCTGAAGACGAAAAAGGAAGCCCAAAAGTTCCTCGAGTCATGCAAAGCTGCCACATTCTCCATTGAAGATATCGTAACCCGCCCGGTAAAGAAAAGTCCGGCGGCTCCCTTCACGACTTCTACCCTGCAACAGGAAGCAGCCCGCAAACTCGGGTTCACTGTAGCACAGACCATGATGGTTGCCCAGAAACTTTATGAATCGGGATTGATCACTTATATGCGTACCGACTCGGTCAACCTGTCGGAATACGCCACAGAAGGTAGCAAGGCTGCCATCGCACAGATGATGGGTGAACAGTATGTGCATCCCCGCCACTTTGCTACAAAAACCAAGGGTGCCCAGGAAGCGCACGAAGCCATTCGTCCGACTTATATGGAAAACCAGACTGTCGAAGGATCGGCGCAGGAAAGAAAGCTATACGACCTGATCTGGAAGCGTACCATAGCCTCACAAATGGCAGACGCCGAATTGGAGAAAACAACGGCAACCATTGGTATCAGTAGCGGAAGCGACAAATTCACCGCTACCGGAGAAGTTATTAAATTCGATGGTTTTCTGCGCGTATACAAAGAGTCGTATGACGATGATAACGAACAGGAAGACGAGAGCCACCTGCTGCCTCCTCTGAAAAAAGGACAGATACTGGAACATCAGGGCATTGTAGCTACCGAACGCTTCACACAACGCCCGTCGCGTTACACTGAAGCCAGCCTGGTGCGCAAACTGGAAGAATTGGGAATCGGACGTCCGTCAACTTACGCACCGACTATCTCCACCATCCAACAACGCGAATATGTAGAGAAGGGCGATAAAACCGGAGAAGAACGTTCATTCGACATACTGACTCTGAAGGATGATCAAATTACAGATGTCAAACACACGGAAGTTGTCGGGGCGGAGAAATCGAAACTGTTGCCGACCGACATCGGTACTGTAGTAAATGACTTTCTTACCGAATATTTCCCCAACATCCTGGATTATAACTTCACAGCTAACGTAGAAAAGCAATTCGACGAAATAGCCGAAGGTGATAAAAAATGGACAAGCATCATGAAGGACTTCTACAAGGAGTTCCATCCGTCAGTGGAAACGACACTGGCTACTAAAACCGAACATAAGGTAGGCGAACGTATCTTGGGAGAAGAACCTAAAACCGGAAAAACCGTATCGGTAAAAATCGGACGCTTCGGTCCCGTTGTACAGATCGGCACAGCCGACGATACGGACAAACCCCGCTTCGCACAGATGAAGAAAGGGCAGTCCATGGAGACCATCACACTGGAAGAAGCACTGGATTTATTCAAATTGCCGCGCAAAGTAGGAGAATTTGAAGAAAAAACCGTAACCATCGGTACAGGACGTTTCGGACCTTATGTATACCATGACTCTAAATATGTGTCTTTGCCCAAAACCTACGATCCGCTGGAAGTTACACTGGACGAAGCTATCGAACTGATTCTGGCCAAGCGCGAAGCAGAAGCGAAAAAGCACATCAAAAGATTCGATGAAGATCCGGAAATGGAAATCCTTAACGGCAGGTATGGCCCATACATTACCTATAAAGGAAGTAACTATAAAATCCCGAAAGATGTAGTACCGACCGACCTGAATTACAAGACTTGTCTGGAAATCATTAAACTGCAAAGCGAAAAGGCAGAAAGCGCTCCAAAACGCGGACGCTATGCCAAGAAGAAATAGCCATACTCAAGGCTCCCCGATTAAAAAGCACGGATGATACAGAATCTGCCAACTTTCCCGAGAAGTGTGCAGCATCTGTATCATTTGTGTTTTTTTTATTTTCCCAACTATTATTCAGCAAGTTATCACTTTTATTGCATATCTTTGCCGGACAAACAAAACAAACAATCTATGAAGAAAGTCATTTTAGCAGTTGCCTCTATTGCATTGTGGGCTTCCTGCATCGAAGACGAGAAAGATTATTCTCAGATTATTGAAACACGTGTGGCAAACTGCGAAACCTCTCAGGATTTCGACGTGCCTATCAAAGAAGGGTATACGACCTTTGTGACTTACGGAGAAGACACCATAGCCGTAGCCAATGAACCCATCACCATCCGTATACCTAAAAATACGGCAGTTTCGACCCGTGCGGGAGATGGTATCAACATTAGTTATGATGTTCTAAAAGAAGGTGCCGAGACCACTTACGCCAAGACCTGGCAGGCAGTCATGTTTGAAGATACGCAAAACGGTGATTATGATTACAATGACTTAATCATTCACGTACAAAACACTGCAAGCAATCACGCTTACCAACACCCTGACGAAACCTGGCAAAGCATAAAAATCCAACCGATTGCTTTAGGAAGTATTAAAACGATAAAATTGGGATGCATCTTGTCCGATGGTTCCGAACATATTATCAGTAATGACGTAAGGACTGATTTGTTTTCAGGAAAACAGGGATTCATCAATACGGTTGACGACAATACTCCCATACGTTATAGGCTCTCCTCAACCAATATACAAAACTATGCTTTCGCCAAAACAGAACAAAAAGCAGCATGGGTAGCCTGGTTTATCGAAGTAGACGGAAAACGGATGTACGCTGCCAGTTCAGATATCGATTACAAAGTATACGATATGGTAAATAAGGAGAATATGCCTTACGGCCTTGCCGTAGCGAGTGGTAACGGTACGTTCAGTTATCCGCAGGAAAAGAACAGTCTTTTTGAGACTTACCCCGGTTTTAGCGACTGGATAAACGGAAAAGCAAGTTCCATCGGCAGCTTCCAAAAGGAACTCGTTTACAAATATTGTTCCGGTGGCATCATAAGTGAAGATGGCAAGTCACATAAAATCTGGGACTATCAGGATCTGCAATAATTTCTCCGGAACTTATGAGGCAAATACGACTACGGGATTCCTTTAGCAGTTGTTCTGACTAAAGAAATCCCGTAGTTTCTATTTTTATTCAAAGAATATCTTACATTCTGTCCGGTACTTCAATGCCCAGCAATCCCATTCCCAAACGGACAACCTTGGCAATATTGGCAGACAGAGCGACACGGAACAGTTTCACGTCTTCATTCTCTTCACGCAGGATACTGAAGTCATGATAGAACTGATTGTATTCTTTCACCAAATCGTAAACGTAGTTGGCGATACCTGACGGGCTATAGTCTTCACCGGCCTGACGCACTACTGCGGCAAAGTCGGCAACCATCTGAATCAATCCCTCCTCTTTCTCACTCAGCTCGATATTGGCCGGAAGCACTTGCGGAATCACAATGCCTGCTTCGGCTGCTTTACGCAGAACGGACTGGATACGTGCATAAGTATACTGGATAAAAGGACCTGTATTACCGTTAAAGTCAATAGATTCCTTCGGGTTGAAGGTCATGTTCTTACGGGCATCCACTTTAAGGATAAAGTATTTCAGTGCTCCCAGTCCGACGATACGTGCAATGTCGTCTGCCTCTTCCTGTGTCAGCCCGTCCAACTTGCCCAATTCCTGAGAAGTTTCCTTGGCTGTCGCAATCATTTCCGCCATCAGGTCGTCAGCATCTACCACCGTACCCTCACGCGACTTCATCTTGCCTTCAGGCAGTTCCACCATACCATAAGAGAAATGTACCAGGCTCTTGCCCCACTCAAATCCGAGCTTATCAAGCAAGATGGACAATACCTGGAAGTGATAGTTCTGTTCGTTTCCTACCACATAGATCATCTTATTAATAGGATAGTCGGCAAAACGCAATTTGGCCGTACCAATGTCCTGAGTCATGTATACCGAGGTTCCGTCTCCACGAAGCAGCAGTTTATGATCCAATCCTTCCGCCGTCAGGTCAGCCCAGACCGAGCCATCTTCTTTCTTAAAGAAGAAACCCTTTTCAAGACCTTCCATCACTTTCTCTTTGCCTTCCAGGTATGTATTGGATTCATAATAGATTTTATCGAAGCCCACTCCCATCTTACGGTAGGTTTCATCAAAGCCTTCGTATACCCAGTTATTCATCATCTGCCAGAGTGCACGCACTTCTGGATCACCCGCCTCCCATTTCACCAACATCTCACGCGCTTCATTCATCAGCGGAGAGGCTGCCTCGGCTTCTTCCTTGGTCATACCTTTCTCCATCAACTCCGCTACCTCAGCTTTATAGTGCTTGTCGAAAGCGACGTAATAATCGCCTACCAGATGGTCGCCTTTTTTACCCGACGACTCGGGTGTTTCACCATTGCCATACTTCTGCCATGCCAGCATCGACTTGCAGATATGGATACCACGGTCGTTGACGATATTGGTTTTGACTACCTTATTTCCGTTCGCCATGACGATATTGGCCAGTGCATTACCCAACAGGTTATTGCGCACATGGCCCAGATGAAGAGGTTTATTGGTATTGGGTGACGAATATTCAATCATTACCAGCGGAGCATTTTCATCCGCTGAGACAATGCCGTATTGTGCATCGGCATGAATCTCATTCAACAGCTCGATCCAGGTAGCCGACGCGATGGTCAGGTTCAGGAAGCCCTTGATCACATTGAAAGCTGCTACAGCCGGTTCATTGGCTTTCAGATACTCACCGATTTCCTGTGCGGTTTGCTCCGGGCCCTTCTTCGACATTCTCAGGAAAGGGAATACCACAAGGGTGAGGTGTCCTTCAAACTCTTTCTTTGTCTTTTGCAACTGCACTTGCGCGGCAGGCACATCCTGTCCGTAAAGCGCTTTGAGTCCGCTGATTACGGACGCCACAAGTTTATCTTCTATCTTCATATCCAAGTTATTATTCTGCGCGCAAAGATACAAAAAAAGGAGACGCATCAGCGTCTCCTCTCTTAATTTCTTTTCAACTATAAATGCTTATTTTATAGCATCTGCCAGCTCAGCACCTGGCTTGAATTTAGCAACTTTCTTTGCGGGAATAATAATCGCTTTCTTTGTAGAAGGATTGATACCTGATCTTTCGGCTCTTTCAGCTACAGAAAATGTACCGAAACCAACCAAAGAGATTTTGTCACCAGCTGACAAAGCTTTTGTAACCGAAGAAAAGAAAGCTTCAAGTGCTTTCTTAGAATCCACTTTACTTAAACCGGATTCTGCTGCCATTGCATTAATAAGTTCAGCCTTATTCATAATACGTAAATGATTAATTAATATATGTTACACAAAAGATATCCTTAAAATCCTCACAAATATAGAGTAACAAAACAACATATCAAATAAAAACATCAAAAAAACACATCAAATTGTTGAAAAAGAACTAATAGTAGATTATTTTTCTGCTGTAGAACAGAATTTATTCGTATTTTTGCGTCTATTATCATGTGTAAAGGAGCTAATGCACACATTATCACATTAATTACATTAACAAATTAGAAGAATGCCAACTGTAACAAAAAACCTGATAATTATCAATGTTCTCCTATTCCTCGGTCAACTTGTAGCGCAAAGCTACGGGATTAACTTATCCGATTATCTGGGTCTCCACTTTTTCCTCGCCGACAACTTCAATCCGGCACAGCTATTCACTTATATGTTTATGCACGGAGGATTCAGCCACATCTTTTTCAATATGTTCGCAGTATGGATGTTCGGCCGGATTCTTGAACAAGTATGGGGACCGAAACGTTTTTTATTCTATTATATCCTCTGCGGCGTGGGCGCAGGCCTACTTCAGGAGGTGGTGCAATACATACAGTACGTGACCGAACTGTCGCAATATACCAGTGTAAACATCGGTACGGGTATTATCCCCATGAGTGAATACCTGAACATGATGACCACAGTGGGAGCTTCGGGATCCGTATATGCCATCTTGCTGGCTTTCGGAATGTTGTTCCCCAACCAGCAGTTGTTCATCTTCCCGCTGCCCTTCCCCATCAAGGCAAAGTTCTTCGTCATCGGATATGCCCTGATAGAGTTGTACGCAGGCTTTGCCAACAATCCGGGTGATAACGTGGCACACTTTGCACACCTCGGAGGAATGATATTCGGATTTATCCTGATCATGTACTGGAGAAAAAAGAACAGAAACAATGGGACATATTATAACTGACCTGAAAGAAGCGTTTCGCAGAGGAAACGTCTATATCCAACTGATATTCATCAACGTCGGTGTATTCGTTGTTACGACGCTGATCGGTATCCTGTTGCAGTTGTTCAACCGGAGCGCGGCAGGGATCTTTGAATTATTAGCTTTGCCGGCATCCTTCACACGGTTTGTATGGCAACCATGGTCCATCTTTACCTATATGTTTATGCATGCAGGATTCCTGCACATCCTGTTCAACATGCTCTGGCTTTATTGGTTCGGTTCGCTATTCCTGTATTTCTTCTCGGGCAAACACCTGAGAGGCCTTTATATTGTAGGCGGAATCTGTGGCGGGCTGCTGTATATGATCTCTTATAATGTCTTTCCGTATTTTCGCCCAATGACCGCCTACTCCACCATGGTAGGCGCATCGGCTTCGGTGCTGGCCATCGTAGTGGCAACCGCCTATCGGGAGCCCAATTATCCTGTACGCCTTCTCTTTTTCGGCAATGTGCGTCTGAAGTATCTGGCCCTGATCGTTGTGCTGACCGATTTGTTTTTTATCACCTCAAGCAATGCAGGCGGGCACATCGCCCACCTGGGCGGGGCACTGGCAGGACTCTGGTTTGCGGCCAGCCTGAACAAAGGGAAAGACATCACTTCATGGGTTAACAAAGCGCTCGACGCAATCGCCGCCCTGTTCAGCGCCAAAACCTGGAAACGGAAACCCAAAATGAAGGTGCATTACGGAAACAATACCCGTCAGAACGATTACGACTACAATGCCCGTAAAAAGGCACAGTCGGACGAGATAGACCGCATTCTCGACAAACTGAAGAAATCGGGTTACGAGAGCCTGACTACGGAAGAAAAAAAGAGCTTGTTCGACGCAAGCAAAAGATAACGCATGAAGCATATAGGCAGATTAGCCCTATTCCTGTTCCTGGCCGTCAACGCATTCTTCATCGGAATGTTGCTGCTGACAGCTTACAGTCCGTACATCAACCCTGAAGTACACCCGGTGCAGTCGTGTCTGGGACTGACATTCCCCATCTTTCTCGTCATCAATTTCTGCTTTCTGGTCTTTTGGCTTATCGTGCGCTACCGTCTCGCGTTGGTACCTCTTTTAGGATTCCTGCTTTGTTATCCGCAGATCAGGACGTATATGCCCTTCAACATGGGGCCGTCCGGACAGCCGGAGAACAGCATTAAACTCCTTTCGTACAACATCATGTCCTTTGGCAACATGAAGAAAGAGAATGGACAGAACCCTATTCTGAACTATATAAAGAACAGCAAAGCCGACATTGTCTGCATGCAGGAGTATGCGGGTTCCGAAACAGCCAAGATACACCTCAACAATAAGGAGATCAGGCAAGCCTTAAAAGACTACCCGTATCGTCACATCAAACAGGTGGGAAAGACGGGAGCCGGCAGCCAGATAGCCTGTTACTCCAAATTCCCCATTCTTTCCGCCCGTATGCTCGACTATCAGAGCAACTACAACGGCAGCATGGTTTACGATATAAAAATAGGAAAAGACACCGTCTTGCTGATAAACAATCATCTTGAATCGAACAAGCTTACCCGCGAAGATAAAGTAGTATACGAAGACATGCTGAAAGACCCGAAAGCAGGAAAAGTGAAAAGCGGTATCCGGCAACTCGTCAATAAACTGGCTGAAGCTTCGGCTATCCGCTCGGCACAGGCACGCGCCATTGCTCAGGAAATAGCCCGTTCGCCCTACCCCTCGGTCATCGTTTGCGGCGACTTTAACGACTCTCCCATATCGTATGCCCACCGGGTTATTTCGCAAGATCTGGATGACGCATTCACCGAATCGGGACGAGGACTGGGTATCTCGTACAACCAGAATAAATTCTACTTCCGGATCGACAATATCCTGATCAGCAAGAATCTGAAAGCATCGGGATGTACGGTAGACAATTCGATCAAAGACTCAGACCATTACCCCATCTGGTGCTACATCACGCTCCCCGATTAATCGTAGGAAACAGTTCGTTCCTACAGCATCCACACAGCCCCGTACGCGTCAGTACTGCCTTTGGGACACAACAAGCGGAATGTGCGCTTTTGTTTCCCGCCAATCCGATTCAGTAACAAAAAGACAGTAAAAAGCGCTATTCGCTAACCATACCCGGTGAAAAAAGTCTCAAACCAGGAGCCGGACAGAAGAAAAAACGGTGAATTGGAACCGGAAAGCCGGGGTTTACATCGACATGAGCCGGGGTTTAGGGCAAAAAGACCCTTTCTTTTCGGGAAAAGAAGTAAGCATTTACCCCAAAAGAAGTAAGCATTTTCGGAAAATGCTTACTTCTTTTCCCCCATATCTCTATATGTTATTCAAATTACATCTATTGTCCCGAAAAATAACACTTATCCGGACCTTATAATCTTCTAACAGCCTTCTCTCAACAGTCCTTATCGGAACATCAAAAAGACAGATTATCCTCCCCGGAAGACGTATCGGGAACATTTACGTCCACACAGCTTTCTTTCTGAAAGAAAATGAAAGATAAAACCGAAAATGCGATAAACTCCGGAACGAAATAGAGCCGTTTTTGCGGGGGAACCTGTGCCAAGAGCCGAAAAAATGAAATCTGAGAGCCTTCATTTGACATATTGCCAAAATGACAAACGATACTTCCGCCAATATCCGCCAAAGCGTCTCAAAAATCCCCTTCACATTCAAATATTTGCCTCCTAATTACTTCTGAATGTGAAAAAAAAACTATATTTGCAGCCTTGTATGCGACAGAAATCAATTAAAATGTAATCATAATAAATTAAAAGTAAAATGCAAAACAAAGGATTTGTAAAGGTTTTTGCGGTATTACTCACGCTGGTATGCGTGTTCTACCTCTCTTTCTCCTTCGTGACTCGCCATTATACCAATAAGGCAAAAGAGTTTGCGAAAGGCGATGTGAAAGTGGAGCAGGACTACCTCGACTCTCTCTCCAACGAGAAAGTATGGTTGGGTAACTATACGCTGAAACAGTGTCGTGAAATGGAAATCAGTTTAGGTCTGGACCTTAAGGGAGGTATGAACGTTATCCTCGAAGTGTCTGTACCCGATGTTATCAAAGCATTGGCTGACAACAAGCCCGACGAAGCTTTCAACAAAGCACTGGCCGAAGCTGCCAAACAAGCTACTACCAGCCAGGACGACGTGATCACGCTTTTTATTAAAGAGTATCACAAGACTGCCCCGGGTGCCAAGCTTTCTGAACTCTTCGCAACACAACAGCTCAAAGACAAAGTAAACCAGAAATCATCTGACGCCGAAGTTGAGAAGGTGTTGAGAGAAGAAGTAAAAGCTGCCGTAACCAACTCCTACAACGTGCTTCGTACACGTATCGACCGCTTTGGTGTGGTTCAGCCCAACATCCAGAGCCTCGAGGACAAAATGGGACGTATCATGGTGGAACTTCCGGGTATCAAAGAACCCGAACGTGTAAGAAAGTTGCTCCAGGGATCGGCTAACCTTGAATTCTGGGAAACATACAACGCCAAAGAAGTAGCTCCTTACTTGCAGGCTGCCGACTCTAAACTCCGCGCAGTCCTGGCACACGAAACTACTGCCAACGATACTGTTGCCGCAGTAGATTCGACAGCCTTGGCTGCAACAGAAGCTACTCCCGATAAAGCAGTCAGCGCCGCCGACAGCCTTGCTGCCGCACTGAAAGGTGGAGAAAAGAAACAGCAGGCTTCTTCTGCCGATCTGGAACAATTGAAAAAAGAACATCCGCTACTGGCCATCCTGAGTGTAAACCCCAACGGAGGTCCCGTAGTAGGTTACGCCAACTACAAAGATACAGCTACTGTCAATTCATACCTCGCTATGAAGGAAATAGCTGCCGAACTGCCGAAAGATCTCCGTTTAAAATGGGGTGTTTCTCCGTTCGAATACGATCCGAAAGGACAGACTTTCGAATTGTATGCTATCAAATCGACCGAACGTAATGGCAAAGCACCGCTGGAAGGTGACGTTGTAACCGATGCCAAAGACGACTACGACCAATATGGCAAACCGTCTGTAAGCATGTCGATGAACTCTGACGGTGCACGCCGTTGGGCATTGTTGACCAAACAGAACATCAATAAGTCCATCGCCATCGTATTGGATAACTATGTATATTCCGCACCGAACGTAAGTAACGAAATCACAGGCGGTAACTCACAGATCACCGGCCACTTTACTCCGGAACAGGCAAAGGACTTGGCTAACGTATTGAAGTCCGGTAAGATGCCGGCTCCTGCACACATCGTTCAGGAAGACATCGTTGGTCCGTCATTAGGTCAGGAATCCATTAACGCAGGTATCTTCTCATTCGTTGTCGCTCTGATCCTGTTGATGATCTATATGTGCTCTATGTACGGATTCATCCCGGGTATGATTGCCAACGGCGCTTTGGTGCTGAACTTCTTCTTCACGCTGGGTATCCTTTCATCTTTCCAGGCCGCACTGACTATGTCAGGTATTGCCGGTATGGTGCTGTCACTCGGTATGGCGGTGGATGCGAACGTGTTGATCTACGAACGTACCAAAGAAGAGCTTCGTAGCGGTAAGGGCGTGAAGAAAGCATTGGCGGACGGTTATTCAAATGCCTTCTCTGCTATCTTCGACTCCAACCTGACTTCTATCATCACCGGTATCATCCTGTTCTACTTCGGTACAGGTCCGATCCGTGGTTTCGCCACAACCCTGATCATCGGTATCCTCTGTTCATTCTTCACAGCCGTGTTCATGACCCGTCTGGTTTACGAACACTTCATGAACAAAGACAAACTGCTGAATCTGACATTTACTTCACCTATCTCAAAGAAGATGCTGGTAAATACCCACTTCGACTTTATGGGTGGCAACAAGAAATGGTTGACTATCACAGGCGTGATCCTGCTGATCTGCATCGGTTCATTGGTAACCCGCGGTTTGAGCCAGAGTATCGACTTCACCGGTGGACGTAACTTCAAGGTTCAGTTCGAAAATCCGATTGAACCGGAACAGGTACGTGAGCTGATTTCTAACAAATTCGGCGATGCCAACGTAAGTGTCATCTCTATCGGTACCGACAAGAAGACTGTACGTATCAGTACCAACTACCGCATTCAGGACGAAGGTAACAACGTGGACTCGGAAATCGAATCTTACCTGTACGAAGCATTGAAACCCATGCTGACTCAGAACATCACCCTGGCTACATTCATCGACCGTGACAACCACACAGGCGGCAGTATTATCAGTTCACAGAAAGTAGGTCCGAGTATCGCCGACGATATCAAGACTTCAGCTATCTGGTCGGTTGTATTCGCCCTGATCGCCATTGGTCTGTACATCCTGATCCGCTTCCGTAACATCGCTTATAGTGCGGGTTCCGTTGTAGCTCTGACCAGTGATACACTGATGATCTTAGGTGCATACTCCCTGTGCTGGGGCTGGATGCCGTTCTCTCTGGAAATTGACCAGACCTTCATCGGTGCCATCTTGACCGCTATCGGTTACTCAATCAACGATAAAGTGGTAATCTTCGACCGTGTTCGTGAGTTCTTCGGTCTGTATCCGAAACGCAATGTGAAACAGTTGTTCGACGACTCTCTGAACACAACTCTGGCACGTACCATCAATACCTCATTGAGTACGTTGATCGTATTGCTGTGTATCTTCATCCTGGGTGGTGATTCTATCCGCAGCTTTGCCTTCGCAATGATTCTGGGTGTTGTTATCGGTACACTGTCATCACTGTTCGTAGCTTCTCCGATTGCTTATATGATGCTGAAAAACAAAAAAGGTTCGGCACCGGCAACTACTACAGAAGAATAAAGCCTGATATATTATAAGGTAATAAAAAAGCCTCCTTCGCGATTATGCGAAGGAGGCTTTTTGTTTTATGGTAGCCCCGAGGAGAATCGAACCCCTATCTAAAGTTTAGGAAACTTCTATTCTATCCGTTGAACTACAGGGCCATGATAGATATCGACTGCAAAGATAACGCATTCTCCCGATTTGGCAAACCCCGAAGAATAGATTTATACAAGAAGAATATGCAAATACCTCCTATATCAATAAAGAATAGACGAGCGATCACAAGAATGAACTCAAAACACAAAAAACGAAAGAAAATTCAATTAAAATACAATCATATATCTACCTATCAAGCCGATTGAAGAGCAATTCGTCAGAAGAAGGGTGAAGAAGCAATATCAATCTGCTTGTCAGAATGCCTATATTCGGACAAAATGCAGACATTTTGCTTACTCCGGAGAACAAAATAGCAGCAAAACGGGTATCTTTTAATAAAGCCCTACAGATAAATCAGAAAAGATTTTGTTAAGTCACTTAACTTTGCGAACTTTGCCTGCCACATATACAAGGAAGTGACAAACAAAAAAGACACGCTGGTGGTTAATATTCTAAGAACACACTAACACCGGTTAATGTTAATCCTAAATTTAAATATATAAATAGAATTATGGCAGACGAAATGATGGTTAAAGAATTGGAGGAAGTGGTTGTTCGCTTCTCCGGCGATTCCGGCGACGGTATGCAGTTGGCCGGCAACATCTTCTCGAACGTGTCGGCTACGGTTGGAAATGACATCTGTACATTTCCCGATTATCCGGCAGATATCCGTGCTCCGCAAGGGTCGCTGACAGGTGTGTCAGGTTTTCAGGTACACGTTGGCGCAAGTAAAATATTCACCCCCGGTGATCATTGCCACGTATTGGTAGCCATGAATCCCGCCGCACTGAAAACTCAAATTAAATTCTGTAAACCGCAGGGACTGGTCCTCACTGACTCCGACTCCTTCGGAGAAAAAGATCTGGAAAAAGCACAGTTTAAAACAGGCAACCCTTTTGAAGAGCTGGGAATCAAACAACAAGTGCTCGAAGTGCCCATCTCATCGATGTGCAAGGAGAGCCTCAAAGACTCCGGACTGGACAACAAAGCCATGCTGCGTTGCAAAAATATGTTCGCCCTCGGATTAGTATGCTGGTTGTTCAACCGTAACCTGTCCGCCGCAGAGAAAATGCTGAACGAGAAGTTCGCCAAGAAACCGGAAATTGCCGCTGCCAACATCAAAGTGCTGAACGACGGTTACAATTATGGAGCCAATACGCACGCTTCTACTTCCACTTACAAAATTGAAAGTAAAACTCCGAAAGCCGCAGGACTCTATACCGATATCAATGGTAACAAAGCTACATCGTACGGCCTGATCGCCGCTGCGGAAAAAGCCGGGTTGGAACTCTATTTAGGATCATATCCTATTACTCCCGCTACCGACATCCTGCACGAGCTTGCAAAACATAAATCAATGGGGGTGAAAACCGTTCAGTGTGAAGACGAAATTGCCGGATGTGCTTCGGCCGTTGGTGCGGCTTTTGCAGGCGATCTGGCTGTAACAACGACTTCGGGACCGGGTGTCTGCCTGAAAAGCGAAGCCATGAACCTGGCTGTTATTGCCGAACTGCCATTGGTCGTAATTAATGTACAGCGCGGGGGACCTTCTACCGGTATGCCAACCAAATCGGAACAAACCGACCTGTTGCAAGCCCTCTACGGACGCAATGGCGAAAGCCCGATGCCCGTCATTGCAGCCACTTCGCCCACTAACTGCTTTGATGCCGCCTACATGGCAGCCAAAATAGCTCTTGAGCACATGACTCCGGTAGTACTGCTGACCGATGCCTTCATCGCCAACGGTTCTGCGGCCTGGAAACTTCCTGACCTGGACGAATATCCGGCTATCAAACCGCCGTATGTGACACCGGAGATGGCCGAAACATGGACTCCGTTCCAACGTAACGAAAAGAGCGGCGCGCGCTATTGGGCCGTTCCCGGAACAGAAGGATTCATGCACCGCATCGGCGGACTTGAAAAGAGTAATGAAACAGGTGTGATCTCTACAGAACCTGAGAACCACCAGAAAATGACGCTTCTACGCCAGGCTAAAATAGAAAAGATAGCCGACAGCATCCCCGAACTTGAAGTACAGGGCGATACTGATGCCGACCTGTTGGTAGTTGGCTGGGGCGGTACTTATGGACATCTCTATTCAGCTGTGGAACATATGCGCAAAAACGGAAAGAAAGTGGGACTTGCCCATTTCCAATATATCAATCCGCTGCCTAAGAACACTGCTGAAGTACTGAAGAAATACAAAAAGATCGTGGTGGCCGAACAGAACCTGGGACAATTTGCAGGATATCTGCGCATGAAAGTGCCCGGATTGAATATCAGCCAGTTCAACCAAGTAAAGGGCCAGCCGTTCGTAACGAGAGAACTTGTAGAAGCATTTACTAAATTATTGGAGGAATAAGAGATGAGCGAAACAGTATATACAGCAAAAGATTATAAATCAGGCCAGCCTCGTTGGTGCCCGGGATGTGGTGACCACGCTTTCCTGAACTCTCTGCACAAGGCCATGGCCGAACTGGGAGTAGCTCCACACAACATTGCCGTAATCTCCGGCATCGGTTGTTCTTCCCGTTTGCCTTATTACGTCAACACTTACGGTTTCCATACCATTCATGGACGTGCAGCTGCTGTCGCAACAGGCGCCAAAGTAGCTAATCCGAATTTAACCATCTGGCAGATTTCCGGTGACGGTGACGGGCTGGCCATTGGCGGCAATCACTTTATCCATGCGGTACGTCGCAATATCGACCTGAATATGATTTTGTTGAACAACCGTATCTACGGTCTGACTAAAGGTCAATATTCTCCGACTTCCGACCGTGGTTTCGTCAGCAAATCGTCTCCTTACGGAACCGTAGAAGACCCTTTCCATCCGGCAGAGCTCTGCTTCGGAGCGCGCGGACGTTTCTTTGCGCGTTGTGTAGCAGTAGACGGACCGGCATCTGTCGAAGTCCTGAAAGCTGCCGCCAACCATAAAGGGGCATCAGTCGTAGAAGTTTTGCAAAACTGTGTCATCTTCAACGACGGCACACACGAATCGGTAGCAACCAAAGAGGGACGTTCTAAGAATGCAATCTATCTGGAGCATGGCAAACCGATGCTCTTCGGTGAGAACAAAGAATTCGGACTGATGCAGGAAGGTTTCGGACTGAAAGTGGTGAAAGTAGGCGAAAACGGCATTACGGAAAAAGACATCCTGGTTCACGATGCCCACAGCCAAGACAACACTTTGCAACTGAAGTTAGCACTGATGGAAGGACCGGATTTCCCGATTGCACTCGGTGTGATTCGTGACGTGGAAGCTCCAACCTATAACGATGCAATCGTTGAACAGATCGACGAAGTGAAAGGCAAAAAGAAGTATCACAACTTCAAGGAGTTACTGATGACCAATGAAACATGGGAAGTAAAATAAAACACCCTTCCCGTTAATTCATATGATCTAAAAATAAGGGGTATCGTTGAACGATACCCCTTATTTTTAGATCATATCTGTCCCCGCATCGTTTCACTCCTTCCATGTATGCTCTGGTCTGTATTTCTTCACAAACAATTCCGGTCTGTCCGTAGCCAACACATCCACTCCAAGTTCAATAGCTTTCCGGTCGGACTCTTCCACATTGTCGGTGCCCAATGCTAACGCAAGCACTCTCAACCCTTTTTTATGGCAACGCTCCACCAAATGCTCATCCAATGAATCGATCCGGATAACTGCAATATTAGGGTTTATTTCCGCTATAACCTTATCAAGTTCGGCACCACCTCCCACATACGCTTGCAAAGTCCGTACTTCAGGAGCCGCCTCACGAAATGCTTTTGCTTGTTTGTCCGACCAAAAAGTGAATGTACAATTTTCCAGCATTCCTTCTCTGCGCACCAGACTGAGCAATTGCCCGAAGTCCCCCGAACGATAATCGAGGGTCAGTTTTAATCCGTTCTGTTTGGCCTTGCGCAACAAAACCTCCAACCGGGGTACGCGCTGCCCCTTGAACTCTTCTCCGAACCACGAACCTGCGTCCAGCGTATCAATATCCGCCGAAAGCCATCCGGCAATCGGTCCTGTTCCATTCGTCGTACGGTCTAAAGTAGAGTCGTGTAACAAATAAAACACACTGTCCTTGCTGATACAGACGTCACACTCCATAAAGTCAATCTTATACTTTATACAAGAATCCGCCGAAGCCAGCGTATTCTCCGGCGCGATACAATCGGCTCCCCGGTGCCCGCTCAGTTCCGGCAACCGGACGGGATCACTCTTACAAGCCCCGACCGATAAAGCAAAAGACGTATAAACAGCTATTGAGAATATTTTAGAAAATTTATTTTTCACTCTAATTGTATCTTTCCACGTTTCATTATATAGTGGTGACAAAGATACATAAATCTCTTCTTTCTTGTTTGCTATTAGAAACCATTTTATAAAAAAACAGCCTGCCTTCTTTCCCCCCGATCCATAATCAGGGAGCAAGAAGGCAGGCTGCCCGGCCATTATCTTTTCTATCTTTTTACTCTTTCTCACCAAAAGCAAGATCACCCGCATCGCCCAATCCTGGAACAATATACGAATGCTCGTTAATCTCAGGATCGATAGCGGCACACCAGATCGTAGTTTTATCTTCCGGCAGAATAGAGGCTATATGGTCCACAGCCCTTTGGCTGGCAATAATCGAAGCGACATGAATCTCTGAAGGATGCCCCTTGGTCAACATAGCCTGATAACTCAGCTCCATACTTCCGCCTGTGGCAAGCATCGGGTCTGTAATGATAAGAGTTTTTCCATCAATACGCGGTGAAGCGATATATTCAATATGTATGTCAAATTTCAGCGTATCTTTGTACTTGCGATAAGCTGAAACGAACGCATTCTCAGCATAATCGAAGTAGCTCAGGAACCCCTGGTGGAAAGGCAGTCCGGCACGAAGTATCGTACTGATAACTAACTGATTGTCCGGTGTACTGACAGGTGCTATTCCCAACGGGGTCTGTATCTCCTTTACCGAATAAGCGAACGTCTTGCTCATTTCATAAGCCATTACCTCGCCGATACGTTCAATATTACGGCGAAAACGCAAGCGGTCGTTTTGAACCTCAACGTTCCTTATCTCTGATACATACTGATTCAATATTGAGTTTGTCTCACTTAAATTAATAATCTTCATCTTTTCAACTGCGTTTTAATATTCAGGTTTTATACGGTGCAAAGTAAGTGATAATCTTTCAATTTGCAACGTTCAGTTTGCAGATATTGTTACGTAAACATAAAACGGTTTCTATTAAAGAAAAATTTCTCTAATATATTCTTTGTTTCCAAAGAAAGCATTACTTTTGTAGTCGATTTACAAGGGTATGTTTAAAAACATTCCTCTCCAAATGCCAGAAAGAGATAATAAACAATATACCAATTTTAATTAATTCAAAAGAAAATGGCAAATTTAGATTTAAGCAAGTACGGTATTACAGGTGTAACTGAAATCCTGCACAACCCGTCTTACGATGTTTTGTTCGCTGAAGAAACAAAACCAGGTCTGGAAGGCTTTGAAAAAGGTCAAGTAACAGAATTGGGTGCTGTAAACGTAATGACTGGCGTTTACACAGGCCGTTCTCCTAAAGATAAATTCTTCGTTAAGAATGAAGCTTCTGAAAATTCAGTATGGTGGACTTCTGAAGAATACAAGAACGACAACAAACCTTGTTCAGAAGAAGCTTGGGCTGACCTGAAAGCTAAAGCCGTTAAAGAACTTTCTAACAAACGCCTGTTCGTTGTTGATACTTTCTGTGGTGCTAACGAAGGTACTCGCATGAAAGTACGTTTCATCATGGAAGTAGCTTGGCAGGCACACTTCGTAACTAACATGTTCATCCGCCCGACAGCTGAAGAACTTGCTAACTACGGAGAACCTGATTTCGTATGCTTCAACGCTTCTAAAGCAAAAGTTGACAACTACAAAGAACTGGGTCTGAACTCAGAAACTGCTACAGTTTTCAACCTGAAGACTAAAGAACAAGTTATCCTGAATACTTGGTACGGTGGTGAAATGAAGAAAGGTATGTTCTCAATCATGAACTACATGAACCCGCTTCGTGGTATCGCTTCTATGCACTGCTCTGCTAACACAGATATGGAAGGAACCAGCTCTGCTATCTTCTTCGGTTTGTCCGGTACAGGTAAAACTACTTTGTCTACTGACCCGAAACGTAAATTGATCGGTGACGATGAACACGGATGGGACAACGAAGGTGTATTCAACTACGAAGGTGGTTGCTACGCTAAAGTTATCAACTTGGATAAAGAAAGTGAACCGGATATCTTCAACGCTATCAAACGTGACGCTCTGTTGGAGAACGTAACAGTAGCTGCTGATGGCAAAATCAATTTCGCTGATAAATCAGTAACAGAAAACACTCGTGTTTCTTATCCTATCTACCACATCGAAAACATCGTTAAACCGGTGTCTAAAGGTCCTCACGCTAAACAAGTTATCTTCTTGTCAGCTGATGCCTTCGGTGTATTGCCTCCGGTATCTATCCTGAACCCGGAACAAGCTCAGTACTACTTCCTGTCTGGATTTACAGCTAAATTGGCTGGTACAGAACGTGGTATCACTGAACCGACTCCGACATTCTCTGCTTGCTTCGGTGCTGCATTCTTGTCATTGCACCCGACTAAATATGCAGAAGAATTGGTTAAGAAGATGGAAATGACCGGTGCTAAAGCATACTTGGTTAACACAGGATGGAACGGAAGCGGCAAACGTATCTCTATCAAAGATACTCGTGGTATCATCGACGCTATCCTTGACGGTTCTATCGACAAAGCTCCTACTAAGGTTATTCCTTTCTTCGACTTTGTTGTTCCTACAGAACTTCCGGGTGTTGATCCGAAGATCCTTGATCCTCGCGATACTTACGCTGATCCTGCACAGTGGGACGAAAAAGCAAAAGACCTTGCCGGTCGCTTCATCAAGAACTTCGCTAAGTTCACTGGAAACGAAGCTGGTAAGAAGTTGGTTGCTGCTGGTCCGAAACTCTAATCAGACAAAGTTAACAACTTTAAATAATCGAAAGGCGGCTCCTTGCGGAGTCGCCTTTCTTTTTATCCTATACTACAAAACCCACCGATTAGCATCTTTTCTCAATTAACATTGTTAATACCGTTTTCATACTACTTTTTTCCTATATGCAAACAACAAGTCTTCTGCTTGTAAAAGACTTGTTATTTGTTAGCAGAACGCTTGTTTTAACAAGGTGTTAAAACAAGCGTTTCAATATCAGAAATCTCACACTCCATTTTGCTGATTTTCAAGATATCAGATAAAAAACAAGCCCTATTCTTTAAATATATCGCCATTCTTTTCTCAAAGACATAATTGTCGTTCTGATAAGTAGGCCCCCGCTTGGAGATAGAAAAAAAAACGTTAACTGACCGATACAAGCCTCCGATACGGATACGGAATAAATTTTGCAAAAATGATACTTGCGGAAAGAACGGAATTATCTAATTTCTCAGAATACGATAAACCACATTGAAAGGATCAACAACCCTTATAAATGATATATAATAAAAACAATGATAAAAATTTCAGCAGAAAAATAGCCTAAGTTCTAACTGAACTTAGATGGAGAGAATATATAAGATTGATTATCACACAAAATGTGATATAAAAGATAGATATATGTAAATGTATAATAGACAAATGACCAATTTGATAAAAAAATATCACAAAAAAAACAATAATATGAACGAAGAATCAATTTAAATTTTCTACCCGGAAAAATTTATTCTTTCATTTTTTACAAAAGCTACTTTAGCTATCAAAAATAAAATGGCAAATGCAGACCTATATTTTTCAATCTTTTATTAATATCTCTTGTTTCTTATTAATATTTGTTTTACTTTTGCCCAAAGTAAGGGCTTAAAGGCATAGTAGCATTCTATCGACAGTTGATGGGATTTTGAAAAAATGAATTTAGGACTAACAATATATAGGACAAAGCCTAAGTTCAGTTAGAACTGAGATAGTGGTCATACTGATACTATAATAATATATATACACGACTATAAAACATGACAAGACAAGATAAGATAAATGCCCCTTTAAATAACTAAAATATAATTTTTAAGAAATGCCTATGATAAAGTAAAGACACAAAAAACTAAATGATACAGAGGAATAAAGTTCCATCTGTATAATCAAACTTTAAAAGAATTAACAAATGAATGTTTAACCGAACAATTTAGTGTATGACAGAAAAAACTAACCTGTTTCCGAGCCTAATCCGGCTTCGAGAAACAAATCGCCTGAAAATGGCAATCGCTGCTTCTATCATGCTATGGTGTGCAACACCTCAGCAAGCGGCAGCCGATACTTACGAAAAGCACGAAATCACCACTGTACAGCAGCAGAAAGTGAAAACAACAGGTACGGTAGTGGACCAAGACGGAGAAGCCATGATTGGCGTATCCATCAAAGTAAAAGACAATGCTACCATGGGTGCCATCACTGACCTAAATGGAAGATTCTCTATCGATACCCCCAAAGGCGCTACACTTGAGATCTCCTACATTGGTTATAAAACAGTTACAGTTAAAGCAGAAGGTACAGCCCTCCAGATTACAATGAAAGAGGATACCGAGGTACTGGATGAGGTTGTTATCGTGGGCTATGGTTCACAGAAAAAAGTAAACGTAACCGGTGCCGTAAGCATGGTAGACGCTAAGGTGATCGAATCACGTCCGGTCTCTAACGTATCACAGGCTTTACAGGGAGTCGTTCCGGGCTTGAACTTAACAGTGCCTGCTGCGGGTGGCGCATTGGATGCAGGAATGAATATTAGTATTCGCGGTGCGGGTACGATTGGTGACGGATCTAATTCTTCTCCTTTAATCCTTATCGATGGTATGGAAGGAGATATGAACAGCATTAACCCTAATGATATAGAGACTATTTCTGTATTGAAAGATGCTGCCGCATCTTCTATCTATGGTTCACGTGCGCCGTTTGGTGTTATCCTGATCACTACCAAGAGTGGTAAAGCAGGTCGCACAAGTGTTAATTATAGCACTAATGTCCGTTTTAAATCTCCTATGTCAATGCCGGAGATGATGGATTCATGGAGTTTTGCCAATTATTGGAACGAGGCCGGTATTAATCAGAACGGTAATATTAAGTTCACTCAAGATGTGATGGATAAGATTCTGGCATTCCAACAGGGAACATTAACAGGGCCGGATGCATCCGGAATTTCCTGGGAAAACGGTCAGTGGAAGAAATATGCCGGTGCATGGGCCAATACTGACTGGTTTAAAGAGCAGTATCACAGTATCGTATCTAATGAGCATAATATATCAGTGAATGGAGGTACAGATAAAGTGACCTACATGGTTTCGGCCGGATACATGGGTGATAAGGGACTGACCCGCCATGGAGATGACCGTCTGACTCGTTATAACCTTTCGGGCAAAATTAACGCAACACTTTCTAAATATGTGAAGTTAATGTACAATACCAAGTTTATTCGTGAGGATTATGACCGCCCTTCTTATCTGACGGGTAATTTCTACCATAATATCGCTCGCCGCTGGCCGACCAATCCGGTAAAAGATGCCAATGGATATTACTTGGATCATAGTGAAATTATTCAGATGGAAGATGGTGGACGTGATGTGACTCAGAAAGATCAGTTCTACCAACAGCTTCAGTTGGTTATTGAACCTTTGAAGGACTGGTTGATCCATGCTGAAGGTAACATGAAGATTGTCAATAATCAAAATCAGTGGGAAATATTGCCTGTATATTATCATGATGACGAGGGGAGCCCTGTTGCCATGTCATGGTTTGACGGATATACTCCGGGGATGTCACGCGTCAGCCAGAGTTATTGGAAAGAAAACAATTATTCTCTCAACTTGTATACTGACTATTTCAAGCAGATTGGTGATCATTACTTCAAAGTGATGGGAGGTTTTAATGCCGAGTTGTATAAAAAGACAAACTTATCAGGACAGCGTGATGAGCTAATAACTCCGGATGTTCCGACATTGAATACTGCTACTACTGAACAAAAAGCGAATGGCGGTTATTCCCACTGGGCAAACGCCGGTTTCTTTGGTCGTATTAATTATAACTATAAAGAACGTTATTTGCTGGAAATCAATGGCCGCTATGACGGATCTTCTCGTTTCATCGGAGATAAACGTTGGGGCTTCTTCCCATCATTCTCTGCCGGTTGGAATGTTTCTCGCGAATCATTCTGGAGAGATCTGGAACACATTGTGAATAACTTCAAGATCAGAGGCTCATGGGGTGAATTGGGCAACTGTAACACGAAAGCCTTCTATCCTTTCTATCAGACGATGCCTACAGGTGTTGAAAACAGTGGTTGGCTGATTAATGGAAAGAAACCAAATACAGCTTCTGCACCGGGTATTGTGAGTGCTGAGATGACATGGGAAACCGTTCGTTCATGGAATATTGGTTTCGACTTCGGCTTACTCAACAATCGCTTGACGGGTTCATTTGATTATTTCGTTCGTAATACACTTGATATGATTGGTCCGGCTCCACAATTACCGGCAACATTGGGTGCTACGGTTCCTAAAATAAACAATGCGGATATGAAAGCATGGGGCTTTGAGGTGGAAGTTTCTTGGAGAGACCGCATTAAAGATTTTAATTACGGAGTGAAGTTTGTCCTTTCTGATGACCAGAGAAAGGTAACACGCTATCCGAACGAGGAACTGAATAGAAACCAGTGGTATGCAGGAAGAATGGATGGTCTGGTTTGGGGATATGAGACAGTAGGTATTGCCAAAACAGATGCGGAAATGGAAGCACATCTGGCTTCATTACCCAATGGAGGACAGAGCCAGTTAGGTAGTAAGTGGGCCGCCGGTGACATCATGTACAAAGACCTGAACGGAGATGGTAAAATTTCCTCAGGAGACGGTACTTTAAATGATCTCGGCGACTTGAAGGTGGTAGCCAATACTCAATTACGATTTAAGTATGGTTTGACAGTAGATGCATCATGGAAAGGTTTCGATTTCAGTGCTTTCTTCCAAGGAGTAGGCAAACGTGATGTTGTTGTCGGAGGACCATATTTCTGGGGAGCCAACGGACAGGGAATGTGGCAGGCTGCCGCTTTCAAAGATCACATAGATTATTTCCGTCCGGAAGATACAGAAAGTGTATTTGGACCGAATGTAAATGCCTACTATCCGAGAGTCATCTTTGGCGGTGGCAGCAGTGAAGGTGGAAAGAATACTCTGACACAGTCACGTTACGTACAAAACGGTGCTTATATTCGTTTGAAGAATTTGCAGCTTGGCTATACTTTACCGAGCATTATTACT
This sequence comes from Bacteroides hominis, assembly GCF_033042785.2. Classification (NCBI taxonomy): domain Bacteria; kingdom Pseudomonadati; phylum Bacteroidota; class Bacteroidia; order Bacteroidales; family Bacteroidaceae; genus Bacteroides; species Bacteroides hominis. The sequence goes on from NZ_CP178829.1 coordinate 898,299, forward strand.
AAGAAATTTGCTGTAAATTCACTTCGTGTATATGTCTCAGGAGATAATTTGTGGACAGGTACAAAGATGAGGGTATTCGATCCGGAAGTATTAGGTAGCACTAGTGATGCAGGAAAAGCATATCCTTTGGCAAGAGTGTGGTCTGTTGGTCTTAACGTAAACTTTTAATTGATACTTTTTATGAAAATAACATTCAAATATATAACTCTATCTCTGTTGGCCGGAGCGTCTTTATTGACCTCTTGCGAAGATTTTTTGGACAGAGAGCCGTTGGATTCAGTTACTCCGGATACATATCTTAAGAATGAAAGTCAATTGGCAGCTTATGCTATCAATGCATACAGTTTCAATGTTCATAGTGGATATAATGGGGGGCCGATCGTATCAGACAATGGCACTGATAATCAAGCTACTGCATCACCCAACACAACTTATTGGGAACCGGGACAGTGGCGTGTAGGTACTTATGACGCATGGGGATTCGGCACTATCCGTAACCTGAACTATTTCCTGGAAACGGTTATCCCGCGTTGGGAAGCAGGAGAAATCGAAGGTGTTGAAAAGAATATTAAACAATATATCGGCGAGATATATTTCCTCAGAGCATGGGAGTATTTCAGCAAGCTACAGAATCTTGGAGACTTCCCTATCCTCACTAAGGTATTATCTGATAAGAAAGAAGATCTTATCGAAGCAAGTAAGCGTCGTCCGCGTAACGAAGTGGCACGTTTCATCCTTAGCGACCTGGATAAGGCTGCCGAACTGATGACTAACAGCCCCGTAGGTGGAAAGAATCGTCTGACACGTAATGCGGCGTTACTGGTGAAGTCAAGAGTCGCTTTATCTGAAGCTACTTGGCTGAAATATCATAGAGGTACCGGACGCGTACCGGGTGACGATACGTGGCCGGGAAAACAAAAAGATTATTTGAAGGACTTTACCATTGACGTCAATCAGGAAATTAACTTCTTCTTAACAGAAGCTATGGCTGCTGCGAAAGAAGTAGGAGATCAGGTAACATTGACCGCGAATAGCAAAGAGGTGAATCCTACCGCTTCTGCTTCGGGATGGAATCCGTTCTTTGAAATGTATAATTCTAAAAACTTGGAAGATCTGTCAGAGGTTGTATTCTGGAAGGCTTATGATAAAGCACTCAGCGTAAATCACAATGCTACTTATTACACATCTCGTGGAGGTGGTAATTATGGTTTTACAAAAGGATACGTCAAGACATTCTTGATGGAGAACGGTTTACCATGGTATGCTTCGAACAGCCAATATCAAGGGGATGACCATATCTATAAAGAATTTCAGAACAGGGACTACCGTTTGAGACTGTTCTCGGCCTCAGAGCTGGATAGACTACAAATGAAACAAGAGCCGGTAGAGAATGATCCGACGACATGGAATGTACCAAAGATCCTGGAGTTACCGGAAGGAAGAAACGTAACCGGTTATCATATACGTAAAGCCATGTCGTACGAAACAGCACAAGGAAGTGGTGGCGATACTCACTTCTTGTCTGATTACGGCTGCATTGTATTCCGTGGTGTAGAAGCTATGTTAAATTATATGGAGGCTTGTTACGAAAAGAACAGCAACTTAGATGCTACCGCAGAAAATTATTGGAAAGCAATTCGTACACGTGCAGGTGTAGATCCGGATTTCAACAAAACAATTGCTGCTACTGATTACTCTAAAGAAGATGACTGGGCAGTTTATTCAGCTGGTCAGCCGATAGATAAAACGCTGTATAATATCCGTCGTGAACGCAGATGTGAGTTCATTGCAGATGGCATGCGAATGTGGGATTTGAAACGTTGGCGTGCGCTCGACCAAGTGAAGAATTATGTTATCGAAGGATTTAACTTGTGGGGAGGCGGTGCTGCTGAACTTTATAAAGACGATAAAGGTGAAAGTCGGTTGATTACAACCGGTGATCAAGCAAATGTTTCAAATCAGACTGCAAGCGGCAATAACTTGTGTCCTTACAGAATGACAGAAAAAAACAATACGATGTATAATGGATATACATGGACACCGGCTTGTTACTTGTACCCAATCGTATTCAGCGATTTCATGCTTTCATCCCCTGATGGTGATGTGAAAAACTCACCTATTTATCAAAATCCGGGATGGCCTATTGAAGATGGCGCTTCAGCATTGGAATTACCGAATTAAAGATAAAGAAAAACCTGACATTTTTCAATAGGTTATTTTCAATAAGCAATTTATCGCTACTATGTGAGGGCTGTAAAAGGAAATCGAATCCTAAGGCCTCACTAACCTAAAAAATCTTACCCAAGTTTACGCAGTTCAGCGTATTCTTGGGTAAGTTGTTTTTAAATGGTATTAAGTGCCATTTTTGTTATTCCTTATTATAGCTTTTATCAGAGACAAGAGTGAGATGGTAAAATATGGTGCACCGGAAACACTATAAAGTCACACCGTTCATCTCCACTTTCAGTTACATTCAAGTGCATGACCGATGACTCCATCAATCTAATATTTCTATTTTATATTTCTTCCTTGGAGAGGGTATGGGGGAATCCGATTGTTTTTCCGTGCCTTTTCAAATTATTATCAAAATAGCTTGTGATTTTTTCCCAAGTTCTTTCAGTACTTAGGAATTATACGAAAAGACAACAGATAGCTCTTAGAACCAGTTAACCATTGCATTTGCAATTATTAGCATTTATTATGGGGCCAAAGATAACAATAAGTTAATATCCCTGCAACTTTTTACTATATTTTTTTATGCCAACATAATTTATATAATAAGGATTTAATATCATTAAGATTTTCATTCATTCGGTTAGCACTGAAATGGCAGAAGAAACATGCGGATAGCGTTCACAACTCTTCCCATAAACGATAATCAACTATATTCCAGATGCATATATAAGTAAAAGGTAGAAAATAGGTATTATACCTCCCACTCAAAAGCATTAAAATATTCGGCCAAGCATCTTCACCGTTTTACACTCCACTTAGTACACCATTAATAATCAATCTAATACAGATGGTAAAAGTACTGAAAGAACCTATCTCATTTAGCTCTATTTTTTCCAGATAACAATCAGCATAGTTCAGCAAGGTTATTGAACAAACTTAATATTATAAACCAAAAGCTAATGCCTATGAGAACCTGAAAGAATCCTCCCAAACCGATGTAGATTAGACAGTCTGATCTATATCCTCCAAATCACATTTTTATGTTTAACCGAATAATTTAATGTATGACAAAAAGAACTAACCTGTTTCCGAAGCTCACATGCCCTCGAGAAATGCACTTTTTGAAAATAGCAGGCATCAGTCTCCTGTTATTCTGCACGACATCACAAGTTGCCGTAGCAGACACTTATGAAACATATGCTGTCACAGCCACACAGCAGAGTAAAACGGAGAAACTCACAGGTAAAATAGTCGATGAAAACGGAGAAGCCATTATCGGTGCCTCTGTAAAAGTACAAGGAAGCACTATCGGCACCATTACCAACCTGGAAGGAGAATTCACTCTGTCCAATGCCCCTCGCAAGGCCGTACTTGAAATCAGCTACATCGGATACAAACCGTTGGAAATCGCTATTGGAAAGTCCAGAGATTTGCGTATCACCATGGAAGAAGACACCAAGACATTAGATGAAGTCATCGTGGTAGGTTATGGCACGACTTCCAAACGTAAAACCACTGCTGCCATTGCCAGTGTCAACACCGAAGACATCATCAAAGCACCAACGGCAAACATCACCCAAAGCCTGGCGGGACGTGCGCCGGGTCTATTGGTTACAACCAGCGGTGGAGGTCTGAACAATTTCTCCAGTATTTCTATCCGCGGTGGCGGTACTCCTCTATATGTAATCGACGATGTTATCTCGGAAGAACGCGATTTCCGCAACCTGAATGCTGAGGATATCGAACAGATCACAATTTTGAAAGACGCCGCTTCTACCGCCGTTTACGGAGCACGTGCCGCCAATGGTATTGTAATGATAGTCACCAAGCAAGGTAAAGCAGGAAAAATGAGCGTCAACTATAACTTTAACTATAACTGGAGCCAGCCTGCCAATATGCCCAATAAACTGGATGCTCACGATGCAGCCTTCTACAAGAACATGAGTATGACCAATGACGGATTGGCACCGGCTTATACGGATGCCGAGCTGGAATTGTTCCGTAACGGGTCAGATCCACGTAAGTACCCCAATACAGACTGGCAAAAACTCTGTTTGAAGAACTTCGCACCGGAAATGCAGCATACCCTGACCGTTACCGGTGGTAGTGAAAAGATAAAAGCATACACTTCACTGGGATTCTACGATCAGAAGTCACTCTATAAGTTCGACGTAAACAGCTTCAAACGCTATAACTTCCGTACAAACATTGTAGCGGACTTCAAAGAAATAGGCTTGAAAGTTACTTCCAGCATCGAAGCTTATAAGACGGACTTAAGATCGCCCAATGCCAAATCAGGAGACAGCTATTATCACACCTGGGGACATATCCAGAATAAAGCTCCCTGGGAAATAGCTTATAATCCGAACGGACAGATATTCAACACGCCGGACAACCCATTGCTGGAAATCTCCCCCGAAGCCGGATACACTAAGAACGAAAACCTCAGTGCCATAGCCAACCTCGCACTGGAATGGAGTGTACCTTATGTACCGGGCCTGCGATTAAAAGCACTGGGTAACTACCGCATCAACAACGACAAGTCAAAGAGCTGGAAAAAATCACCTTTAGCATATGACTGGGACGGCAATCCCAACGATCCGGGCAAACCTTCACTGAGTAAGTCTTACTCAAACTGGTCATCGTACACCGTGCAAGGTTTTGCCAATTACGACCGCACTTTCAATCAGGTACACACGATCAGCGCCACAGCCGGTATCGAAGCTTACAAGCTCTTCACTGACGACTCATCATTATCCCGCGAAGAGTATTTGCTGGATGTAGACCAAATCGGTGCAGGTCCTGTATCTACAGCCAAAAACAGTTCTTCGGAAGGGGAACAAGCACGTGCCGGTGTAGTAGCCCGACTGAAATACGACTATGCCAGCAAATATGTGGCCGAAGTTAGTTTCCGTTACGACGGTAGCGACAACTTCCCCCGAGGCAAACGCTGGGGAACATTCTATGCCGGATCTCTTGCATGGGTCATCTCGGAAGAAAGTTTCTGGAAGACATTAAAGGACCGTCATATTTTCGATCAGTTCAAAGTGAGAGCTTCTTATGGAGAGATCGGTTCAGATGCCATCGGACGCTATGCCTATCTCCAATCATACGGACTAAATGATCGTGGTTACCTGCTGAACGGAAGCTGGTATCCGGGATTTTCCGAAGGCGCTCTGGTAAGCAAAGATATTACGTGGTACACCACCCGTGACTTCAATATCGGCTTCGACTTCGGATCACTCAACAATCGTCTTTCTGGTTCTGTAGACTATTTCCGCAAAAGTACCAAAGGTTATCTGACCTCTCCGTCAGCAGTAGCTTATACTGACCCGTTGGGTATCGCATTACCCAAAGTAAAGTCAAACGGTGAATTCATCCGCCAAGGTGCTGAGTTTATTCTGCAATGGAAAGAGAAGAGAGGTGATTTCGAATATACACTTTCGGGCAATTTTACTTACTTTGACCAATACTGGAATATCAACCCGAATGAAGCGGAGACAGATACCAAGAACCCATACAAACGCACGACTCAAGCCAAAGGATATTGGGGTATCGGATACGACTGTCTGGGCTATTACCAGAATCAGGAAGATATAATGAACTCACCTAAAAGGCAGAGTTCCACCAACCTGGGTGCAGGAGACCTGAAATACAATGACTTCAACGGTGACGGTATCATTGATGGTTCCGACCAACACCGTATCGGTAAAAATAGTATGCCTCGCGGTCAATATGGTTTCAGTGCCGACTTGAACTATAAGGGTTGGTTCATGAACATGCTGTGGCAGGGAGCCACTCCCGCCGATCTCTACATGGGTGGTATGATTCAGGGAAGTCAAAGCGGCAGCGGCTATCCCCCTGTTATCTATGACTTCCAGACCGATGTATGGACTCCGAATAATACGGGAGCCCGCTATCCACGTTTGAGAAGTACGGCAAGCTACAATGGCAGTAACAACTACGGCAGTTCGGACTTCTGGCTGATCAACACAGGTTATCTTCGTCTGAAGACACTATCCATCGGTTACGATTTCAAACATAAATTACTGAAAAGAGTAGCATGGATGAATAAATGCAACGTTTCTCTGAATGGTTATAACTTATTGACTTTCAGTAAAGCGAATAAGTTCGATATCGACCCGGAAATCGGTGACGGAAACCTTTATACCTATCCGGTTTCAAGAGTATACTCCATCAGTGTCAATGTAGGATTCTAATAATATGAACTTAAAAAGAAGACAATATATGAAATTCATAAAATATATCACTCCCGCGCTCTTTTGCGCAGCACTGACACTCCAGAGCTGTGAACACTTCCTGGATACGAAGCCCATGGAATCTTATTCGGAAGACCTTGTCTGGAGTCTGAAATCAACAGCGGACGCCTTTGTATTGCAAACTTACAACAACGTCCTGCCATTCTACCACGATATCCGTACCGAAGAGCAATGGACTCTAAACTCGGTCATGCGGCAAAATTGCCCGAATGAAGCCAGAGACCTTATGAACCGCGACTGGGGATGGGGATTCAACCAGTTCGGTACCATCCGCCGATGCAATCTGATCATCGAAAAATCGCAAGCGTCTACAGGCCTGTCCGATGCTGATAAAAAAGCACTGGTAGCCGAAGGAAAAATGCTGCGTGCCATGACCTATTATTACATTGCCAAACATTGCGGACGCGTAATCTGGGTTGACCATGTACTGGCAGAAACCGATGAATTCAATCTGCCTCTTACAGAATCTATCGACAAAACATACGATTTGATTCTGAAAGATATAGACGATGCCATCGCAGGATTGCCCGAATCATCCTTGCAGGGACGTATCAATGCCAATGCCGCACGTGCGTTGAAATCAGAAGTCTGTTTAACGGCAGCTGCCTACAGCACAGACGACACACGTAAAAAGTCACTCTTTGAGCAAACTGTAGCTGCTGTAGACGGTATACAAGGATACACACTGGACAGCAATTATGGCAGCATGTTCAATCAGGATGGCGCCAAAACTTCTCCCGAAATCATCCTGGCACGATATTATAGCAAAGATAACACAAATGGTGCAGGAACACTTATGCAGGAGATGCTGCCTAACCAAAGCAACAAGCGCTTGGAGGACTACGGAGGACGTCCGTTCTTTAATCAGGATCTGGTGTTTGAATGCTGGCTGGAACACTCGCCTTCTCAAAACCTGGTAGACGATTATTTAGTGATTGACCAGACCACCAACCAAGGTGTGAAATGGAACAAGTCGACACAGTTTCTGAACAATACAACCGCGTTATCCAATGCCGATGTAGCCGACATGGCCGTAGATGCCAAAGAACTGGACGCCAGCAGTCTGGCATACAGGACAAACAGCAGTGATCCCAATGTACAGATCAACGATTTTATCTATAAAAACCGCGACCAGCGCTTCTACCACTCCATCCAGTATGATTCATGTATGTTCTACAATGAACTGATCACCCTCCACAAGGGAGGAAACCTACACAGAACAGCTGTAGACGGTAAAACACCGGGCAACGGATATATCCCTATAACAAACTACATCTGGCGCAAATATATCTATATCAATGCCGAGCGTATTTTTTGGAACAATCCAACGGATTACCATTATGTCATCTTCCGCTATGGCCGCGCGTTGCTGAATAAAGCCGAAGCGTTGCTCGGACTGGCCAAATACGATGCATCGAAAGTGAGCAGTGCGGTAGCTACATTCAACCAGACGCGTACCACTCATGGCAATCTTCCTCCTTCTATTGCCACTTCACTGGCTGACGCATGGAACGATTACAAGATTGAACGTCATGTAGACTTAGCTTTGGAGGGTGATTATTACTGGAGCTTGTTGCGTTGGGGCATGTACGGAGGAGAAGCCAACCACGGAAAGCCTGCGGGAGACATTATTCCTGAACTGAGTTCACCGGCAACGTTTATTGAAATCAGCCAGGACAGACACCGCATGTTTGTAGGTACCGTAGGTTACACCAACGCCGACCGTACATTCTCTAAGAAGCGTTACCTGTTCCCGATTACACAAAGCATTATCAATGCCAACTCTGCCATCAATGACAGTGACCAGAACCCGGGATGGTAAACGTAGTATTTCATTAATAAACTAAAGAAAAGTAATATGAAGAGAATCAAATTATCTGATACGAAATGGCTCATGTTGCTATTGATGTGTATGCCACTCATCGCTTCATGCAGTAAAGAAGACCTGCCCGCCTATGAAGAGGCGGAAATAACCAAAGTAGGCGCTTACCACCGCTTCTACTCCGGTGACAAGGATGCCCTCACCGGAGAAAACATTGTGGCTGAAAAGGAATTGGACCGTACAAACGACATTGACTCCGACAACGGAATTGCTACAGCCGTATTTACAATTCCTGCCGCAGGAGGCAAATTTACAGAGGCTGAACGCGCCAAGGTATCATTGAACAACCTCGTAGTTTACGTCAATATATCTACCGCTGCACGTGTCACCCCATTGGACGGTTCACCTAAGTTCGGTGTACCTGCCGATTGGACCCAAGAGCATAAATATAGCGTAATGGCTGCTGACGGTACAAAGAAAATCTGGACCATAAAAGTTAGTCTTAATAAATAGTCCACATGATTATGGCTTATAAAAGTCACAGATTTCAATAGGTAAGTATTGCTTAATTATTAAATGTTTTTTAAAGCCGTTGGTGAACGCGTTTATGAGAATAAATCGTAATCCAACGGCTTTTATCTAACTCCTCACCGATCTCTAATTCAGAAAAATTATATACTTTTAGATCCCTCAATAGTTTCCGTCACTGATCTTATTAAATAATATATAAAAACGAGAGATTAAATACCATGAAAAAGTATCTGCACATCTTATCCGCATTTTCTTTGCTTTGCGCTACCGCCTATGCGCAACAGAAAGATACCATCTACATCACCGATTTCGGAGCAACCCCGTACTCGTACGAAAACTGCGTTACGCAAATACAGGCGGCTATTGATGAATGTAAACGTACAGGAGCCAAGGTGCTTTCACTCCCCAACGGACGCTATGACATCTGGCCCGAAGGGGCTACCCGCAAAGAATACTTCATTTCAAATACATCGACAGAACAGGAATGCCCTTCGAAAGTAAAGACTGTGGGACTGATGCTGGACAAAATCAATGACCTGACCATCGAAGGAAACGGAGCCACACTGATGTATCATGGAAAGATGACAACCCTTGCTCTGGAGCATTGTAGCCACATAAGAATCAACAACCTGCATATCGACTTTGAACGGCCCGCAGGTTCTGAGGTTCAATATAAGAAAGTGACCGAAGGAGAAACAGAAGTATCCGTACACCCCGACACACGCTATCAAATCGTAAATGGAAAAATCAACCTGTATGGCGAAGGATGGCGTTCAAACAAGAATCATTGCATCGAATACAACCCGGATACGGAATCTTTCACATACAGCCAAGGATGGAAAATACTGGCAAACTCTGCCGCCCAAGAGATTTCTCCCGGAATCATTCGTTTTACAACCCCGGCAGGATTCACGCCTAAAGTGGGAAATACGCTGACCATTCGTGATATAATCCGTGACCAGGTAGGGCTTTTCATACTCGAAAGCAAAGACATTACACTAAGCAGGGTGCAAATGCACTATATGCATGGGTTAGGTATCGTCAGCCAGTATACCGAGAATGTAACGATGGACAGAGTCAGGTGTGCCCCCCGCCCGGGAAGCGGCAGACTACTGGCAGCCTCAGCAGACATGATGCACTTTTCAGGATGCAAGGGAAAAATCCTTATCGATAGCTGTTATTTTGCCGGAGCGCAAGACGATCCGGTAAATGTGCACGGAACCAATCTGAGAGCCATTGAAAAAGTAGATGCGCAAACACTCAGATTACGATTTATGCACGGACAAAGCTATGGATTCAACGCTTATTTCAAGGGAGACACAGTGGCTTTTGTCAGGGCGGCTACCATGGAACGCTTTGCCCGGGCAACAATCCGGAATGTAACACGAATATCGGACAGGATATTGGAAGTTCGCTTTGACCGGGATATACCGACAGGTATGGAACTCAACCATGATTGTGTAGAAAACATGACTTGCACGCCGGAAGTGGAAATACGTAACAGTTACTTTACACGAACCAGCACAAGAGGTACTTTGGTTACTACTCCAAGAAAAGTAGTGATAGAAAACAATACGTACTACAAAACAGGAATGAGTGCTATCCTGATCGAAGCTGATGCCGAGGGATGGTATGAATCGGGACCGGTAAAAGATGTATGGATCAAAGGGAATACTTTCATAGACTGTGCCTACAACGGAGGTCCGGGGCATGCCGTCATCGCCATACATCCTTCCAACAAAATCGTTGATGCCTCGCATCCGGTTCATCAGAACATCCGTATCGAGAACAATACTTTCAAGACATTCGATTGTCCGGTACTCTATGCCAAAAGTACGGCAGGACTCTTATTCAGGAATAACACCATTACCCGTACACGAACCTTCCCCGCCACATCCGGCAATCCGTATACCTTCTATCTGAACGGCTGCAAAAATGCAGTGATAGAAAGCACCGTGTTCGAAGGAGAAGTGTTGGGGCGGAACATAAAAACAGAAAACATGAAAAGAAACCATCTGAAAACAACGCTTAAATAACCCACCCAACTTATGAACAAACCTTTATCGACCACCCCGCCCCGCTTGGCGTCACTGGACATTCTGCGAGGATTCGACCTCTTTCTACTCGTCTTTTTCCAACCGGTGTTATGGGCATTGGCACACCAACTCAACGCTCCCTGGCTGAACAGTATCCTTTCTCAGTTCGATCATGAAGTGTGGGAAGGGTTCCGCTTCTGGGATCTGGTGATGCCCCTTTTCCTCTTCATGACAGGAGCTTCCATGCCCTTCTCTTTCTCGAAGTTTAAAGACGATCCGGATAAGGGTACCATCTACCGTAAAATCATCAGGCGTTTCATCCTATTGTTTATTTTCGGAATGATTGTACAAGGCAATCTGTTGGGCCTCAACCCCAAATATTTGTATCTATATTCCAATACCCTGCAAGCCATTGCTACAGGCTATCTGATTGCAGCCATCATCCTGTTGCATTGCAGCTTCCGCCGGCAACTGATCGTTACTGCCCTGCTATTATTAATCTACTGGGCCCCAATGACCTTTCTGGGGGACTTTACACCGGAAGGAAACTTTGCCGAAAAGATAGACAAGCTGGTATTGGGACGTTTCCGTGACGGGATATATTGGAATGAAGACGGTACCTGGAACTTCTCTCCGCATTATAACTACACCTGGATATGGAGCAGCCTCACCTTCGGAGCTACCGTAATGCTGGGTACTTTTGCCGGAAAGATAATGAAAGCCGGTAAAGATAACCGCCGGAAAGTAGTACGGACATTGCTGGTGATCGGCATAGCCCTGGTGGCTTTCTCGCTGGTATGGAGTCTGCAAATGCCGATCATCAAACGGCTGTGGACAAGCAGCATGACACTTTTCTCAGGAGGACTTTGCTTTCTGCTGATGGGTGCCTTCTATTACTGGATAGACTATAAAGGACACAGCCGCGGACTGAACTGGCTGAAAATATATGGAATGAACTCAATTACAGCCTATATTTTAGGGGAGGTGGTCAACTTCCGCTGCATAGCAGCATCTGTCAGTTACGGATTAGAGCAATACCTGGGCGGTTATTATCCGGTATGGCTCAGCTTTGCCAATTATCTGATTGTATTTCTTATTCTGAGGATCATGTATAAACAGAAGATATTCCTGAAGATCTAATCACATACAAGCAGACAGAGCGTTTAACAAACAATCTTTATAAGTATGAAAAGACATGTACTATCACTCGCACTCTTGTTATTTATAGCAGGAGGCACAGGGCTGATAAAAGCCCAAAAATCGCAGAACTATCTGTACGAAGTTCCTTCCCGCCCGTGGGAAGAGTCCTTCGGAAATCACCGGGCCGTACTGCAAATAGAAAAACCGGCACAAGTCGTGACTCTCGATTTTGAATGGCGGCGTCCGGATAAGGATGTGGACAACAAGCGGTTCCTGATTATCCATGCAACAACCGGAGATACCGTCCGCAACATCCGCCGGATGGAAGTGAACAATGAACACTGCCGTCTGCAATTCGGTCCGGTAGAGAAAGAAGGTACTTACTACTTCTATTACTTGCCCTACCGGGTACAAACAGGATATGGGTTCTATGGCGGCGGATATCTTCCGAAAGAGAGTACACCGGACACAACCTGGCTGATCCAAGCCCAAACGACCCGGAGAAACCCGCAAGCCACAGTGGTAAAAGTTGAGGCACGACAGGCTTTCGACAGTTTTTACCCGATGGAAATAGCCTCCACGGCAAAAGAGAAAGAGAACTACATCAATCGGAACAAAGCTGCACTCTATCTGTTTGCAGAGGACCGCAGATATCCCATCCGGATGCGCAACGACCTCCCCACTAAATGGTTGACACATAAACAGGGGGAGCTGTTTCAAGGAGAAGCAGCTCCCAATGAATACTATACTTTCCAAATCGGAGTATGGGCTGCCGGAAACAAGACCGACCGGATCGGTTATCAGGCTTCTTCCCTCCGGTGTGGCGAAGAAATAATTCCGGCAACCGCCATCACTTGTTTTAATGTGGAAGGTACAGACCCTTACGGAAAGACCTTCAAGAAAGAAGTAAACGTAGCCGAAGGAAAAGTGCAGGCCCTTTGGTTTGGAATAGATATTCCCGGAGGACAGAAAGAAGGCGTTTACACGGGCACTATCACTATCAGCAATGCCGACGGGGCGCAAGGTACAATCCCCGTAAGCATACGGATCACGGGGAATCCACTGCCCGACAGAGGGGACAGTGAATTGTGGAGATACAGCCGCCTGAGATGGTTGAATTCAACCTTGGGCATTGCCGACACCCCCACTGCTCCTTACACAGCTATGACGATGGAAGAAAACCGTATCGGATGTCTGGGACGCACCATAACGGTGGACGAAACCACAGGATTACCGGCACAAATACGTTCGTGGAATAACGATGTGCTGAGTAGTCCCGTACAGTTTGTGATACAAACGGACAGCGGAGTGAAAGAACTGAAAGCAGGCCCCCAACTGACGGAACAGACAGCAGGCCATATCGCAGGAAGTTGGAGAGCCGAAGATGAAGATGTAGCCGTAGACTGCAAAGCAATCATGGAGTTCGACGGATGGATGAATTATATATATACCATTACCCCTAAAAAACGAATAGAGGTGAAAGATATCCGTTTGGTATTGCCGGTCAGAAATGAAATAGGAACTTACTTCCTGGGCATGGGTCTTCCGGGACAAGCCACTCCTCAACAGTATGACGGAAAATGGGATGCCCCCGAGAAAACGGTGAATAATTTCGGAGTGTCTATCCCCACATCCAAAGAACAACAATGGTTATGGCCATTCGACAGTTTCTGGATCGGAAACGAACATGCAGGTATCCACTGTGAATTCAGAGGCAGCACCTACAGCGGTCCGCTGTTGAATCTGTATCGTCCGGCCTATCCGGAAAGCTGGTTTAACGGCGGTAAGGGCGGCTTCTCTATACGGAAAGAGGCTGATGGAGTGAAAGCCGTGGCATATAGCGGAGCACGTACGCTGGAAACCGACCAATCCATTACCTTCGACTTTGCCATGATTGTCACCCCGGTAAAACCACTGAATATGAAAAGTCAGTTCACGGACCGCTATTATCACAATGGCCCCAAACCCACACCGACACAGGCGGACATCGACGCAGGAGTACGCATCATCAACGTCCATCAGGGAAACGGCTACAACCCGTTTATCAACTATCCCTTCCTGACAGTCGATAAGATAAAAGAATTCACCAAAGAGTGGCATGCCCGGGGATGCAAAGTAAAGATATACTATACGCTGCGCGAACTAAGCAACGCTACCGCCGAGATATGGGCCATCCGCAGCTTGGGACATGAAATACTGAGAGGCGGAGACGGCGGAGGATTCCCTTGGTGCCGCGAACACTTCGTAACGGATTATACACCGCAGTGGTACGAGCACTTTGACTATACCAACGAACAGGGTATCACGGCCGATGCATCCATACTAACAGCGGAAGGAGACTCCCGATGGTATAACTACTATATAGAAGGATTACGTTGGATGGTACAGAACCTGGATATCGACGGTATCTATCTGGATGACGTTTCCTTCGACCGCCGTATCCTGAAACGAATGCGCCGGGCAATGGAAAGCGTAAAACAGGGATGCCTGATCGACTTGCATTCGAATACTGGATTTTCCAGGGGACCTGCCAATCAATATACGGAGTTCTTCCCGTATGTAGACAAACTATGGTTCGGCGAGAGCTTCCTTTATGATAAAATGACTCCGGCCAACTGGCTCGTAGAGTCATCAGGTATTCCGTTCGGACTAACAGGCGACATGCTGTACAGAGGAGGTAACGCATGGTTGGGAATGCAATATGGAATGACCGTTCGTTATCCATGGTATACGGAAGGAGTCAACTGCGATCCGCGACAGGTATGGAAGGTATGGGATTCATTCGGCATTGCAGATGCCGCCATGCTCGGATTCTGGGAAGAACACCCGGCCGTCTCCACATCCGACGAAGCTGTCAAAGTCACTGCCTACCGCAAGCCGGGAAAAGTCCTGTTATCCTTAGGTAATTATTCGGATGAAGTGAAGACCATAAAGCTGAACATAGACTGGGAACAGACTGGGCTGGATCCACAACAGGTGAAACTCATGGCACCCGGGATTCCGGACATGCAACAAGCCACTGAATGGGATATCAACGCTCCGATTGTGACAGCTCCCCGAAAAGGTTGGCTGATCTATATAATCCCAAAGTAAACATTTTATAGTCTGCACAAGATTCAAGGTTTTTCTTTATCTTTGTGCAGACTATGATCAACCAATACTAACTAATCCTAATAACACCAAAAACATGAAGAAACTTTACTCACTTCTCTTCACTGCCTTGTTTGCCCTGCCGGCTGCACATGTTCATGCTACCGATTACACACAAGGACTCACCATCTGGTTCGACACACCGAACACACTGCAAGGAAGAGCTATCTGGTACGGAAGCCGTCCCGACCTTTGGAAAGGCGAGAACAAACCGGAAAGTGCAGGAGACACAGCCAGAAACCCGGATGCCAACTGGGAGTCACAATCTTTACCGATAGGAAACGGAAGCATCGGTGCCAACATCATGGGCTCGATAGAGGCAGAACGCATCACTTTCAATGAGAAAACCCTCTGGAGAGGGGGGCCTAACACCTCAAAAGGAGCAGAAGCCTACTGGAATGTGAACAAGCAATCGGCACACGTACTGGACGAAATACGCCAGGCCTTCAGTGAAGGAGACCAGAAGAAGGCTGCAATGCTGACACGTAAAAATTTCAATAGCGAAGTGCCTTACGAATCGAATCGTGAAAAGCCTTTCCGCTTTGGCAACTTTACCACTATGGGAGAATTTTACGTAGAAACCGGGCTGAGTGCTGTGAACATGAGTGGTTACAAACGTATTCTATCACTGGACTCGGCACTGGCCGTAGTGCAATTCAAGAAAGATGACGTAGCCTACGAGCGCAGTTACTTCATTTCCTATCCGGCCAATGTGATGGCAATCCGTTTCAAGGCAGACCGCCCGGGCAAGCAAAACCTGACTTTCAGCTATGCTCCCAATCCGGTGTCAACGGGAAGTATGACAACCGATGGCAGTAACGGACTCACATACACCGCCCACCTGGACAACAACGGTATGCAGTATGTTGTACGCATCCATGCCACCACTAAAGGCGGAACATTGTCAAACGCAGACGGAAAAATAACCGTAAAAGACGCGGACGAAGCAGTATTCCTCATCACTGCGGATACGGACTATAAAATAAACTTTGATCCGGACTTCAAGGATCCCAAAACATATGTAGGAGTAAACCCTGCCGAAACCACCCGCCAATGGATGGACAATGCCGTAAGCATGGGATATGATGTATTGTTCAAGCAACATTATGATGACTACGCCGCCTTGTTCAACCGGGTGAAGTTGCAGTTGAATCCGGATCAGCAAAGTGCCAATCTGCCTACAGCCAAGCGTTTGCAAAACTACCGGAAAGGACAACCGGACTTTTATCTGGAAGAACTCTATTATCAGTTCGGACGCTACTTACTTATCGCCAGTTCGAGACCGGGTAACATGCCTGCCAACCTGCAAGGTATCTGGCACAATAACGTAGATGGACCATGGAGAGTGGACTACCACAACAACATCAATATACAGATGAACTACTGGCCGGCTTGCCCGACTAACCTCAATGAATGTACACTTCCGTTGGTGGACTTTATCCGTACACTGGTAAAACCGGGACAGAAAACAGCACAGGCTTACTTCGGAACAAGAGGATGGACCGCATCCATTTCAGCCAATATCTTCGGATTTACCGCCCCGCTCGAAAGCGAAGATATGTCGTGGAACTTTAATCCGATGGCCGGTCCCTGGCTGGCAACACACATCTGGGAATATTATGATTATACCCGTGACAAGAAATTCTTAAAAGAAACCGGATACGATTTGATTAAGAGCAGTGCTCAGTTTGCTACTGATTTCTTATGGCGTAAACCGGACGGAACCTATACGGCAGCTCCTTCCACTTCGCCCGAACACGGACCGATTGACGAAGGGACTACCTTTGTGCATGCCGTGATCCGCGAGATTTTGCTGGACGCCATCGAGGCAAGCAAAGTACTCGGAGTAGACAACAAAGAACGCAAACAGTGGCAAGAGGTACTGGCACATCTGGCTCCATACAAGATAGGACGTTACGGGCAGCTGATGGAATGGTCGAAAGACATCGATGATCCCAAAGACGAGCATCGTCATGTAAACCATCTCTTCGGACTGCATCCGGGACATACCCTCTCGCCTATCACCACTCCCGACTTGGCTAAAGCCGCAAGAGTGGTACTTGAACATCGCGGTGACGGAGCAACCGGATGGAGCATGGGATGGAAACTCAATCAATGGGCACGTCTGCAAGATGGCAACCATGCTTACAAGCTTTTCGGTAACCTGCTGAAAAACGGTACACTGGATAATCTGTGGGATACTCACCCGCCTTTCCAGATCGACGGGAACTTCGGAGGTACCGCAGGTATCACAGAAATGCTGTTGCAGAGTCACATGGGATTCATCCAATTACTCCCTGCATTACCGGACGCTTGGAAGGACGGAAGTATAAGCGGAATTTGTGCAAAAGGGAACTTTGAGGTGGA
Source organism: Bacteroides hominis (assembly GCF_033042785.2). NCBI lineage: Bacteria > Pseudomonadati > Bacteroidota > Bacteroidia > Bacteroidales > Bacteroidaceae > Bacteroides > Bacteroides hominis. The sequence goes on from NZ_CP178829.1 coordinate 915,800, forward strand.
TATGTCATGGAAAAACGGACAACTTGCAGAAGCCACCGTTTTCTCGAAAGCCGGTGAACCATGTACAGTAAGATATGGCGATAAAACTCTTTCTTTCAAAACAAGCAAAGGCAAAGTTTATAAATTGGCAGTAGAAGCCGATCGCCTGATCGTCAAATAATACTTCATAGTAGGATGATAAAATAATATCCCCGGAGGAAAAATATTTTTCCTCCGGGGATATTATTATTTCGTCACATCGTTATTCCTATTTATAAAAGAAAGTCTTCACACAGTCCCCCATACACACATGCCATTCAGGCTGTATCCAACTATTACTGTTGTTCTACCATATTTTTATAAGATCTACAAAGTATCAAATTTAACATTTCCATTTTAGGGAGGGGTATCATTCCAATATAGAAACGAACAATGCCAAACAAGACAGAAAATCGGAAGAAAAATAAAATCTCAATAAAAAGAATCAAGTAAACAAAAGAAAGTTTCTATAATTAAGAGAATCTCATTGCTAAAATAAAAAAAGAGAAGAAATTTAGTTCTCACGGAACTTATCACATTTAGATCTTTTCTTCAAGTATGCTTTAATCTTCGCCCTATTCCCATTTAATATTTTTCGTTAACACAGGTTATCATGTGTTTATAAACTCACAGTATCTTTTGGCAAAGATGCGATAAGTTTTAATAATACGCAAGAAAACATAATAATATTTTTCATTATCTCTTTTTATAGTACTGCCAATCTATTAAAAACAGATTAGCAATAAATAAAATATATCATCCTATAAGAAGACGGTAGAAAAGAAACTACTTTTTATTTGCGCAATATTCATCATCAGAATAGCATAATTATGTAACCATTTAACATAATCAACTATCTGAACCCTCTGTAACCACTAATACAGGCCCCAACAATAAAGAAAAATAACGAAAGACAAACACAAAAGATAGCTGATGGCAAACTTATTACCTTTTTCCAAGTTCCGTGAGAACTTAACACAAAAAACAAACAGTTAAATCAATAGGGCAACATCGTTCTGAAAGGAATAGGAAAGAAATGACATACATACATTAACCTCTAATAATTGCGCTTATGAAGTAGAAAAAACGAATCCTTTACAAACCTATTCCGGAAATACAATCGAATCCGGAATCCTAAAACAAACTATCAAATTAATGTTTAACCGAACAATTTAGTGTATGACAGAAAAAACTAACCTGTTTCCGAACCTAATCCGGTTTCGAGAAACAAATCGCCTGAAAATGGCAATCGCTGCTTCTATCATGCTATGGTGTGCAACACCTCAGCAAGCGGCAGCCGATACTTACGAAAAACACGAAATCACCACTGTACAACAGCAAAAAGTAAAAGCTACCGGTACCGTGGTAGATCAAAATGGGGAAGCTATGATTGGTGTATCCGTCAAAGTGAAAGACAATGCCACCATGGGAACTATCACCGACCTGAATGGTAAATTCTCTTTTGACGTACCTAAAGGCGCTACACTTGAAATTTCTTACATCGGCTACAAAACCGTAACTGTCAAGGCAGAAGGTACAGTCCTCAACATTACGATGAAAGAAGATGCAGAGGTATTGGATGAAGTCGTTATTGTGGGCTATGGTTCACAAAAGAAAGTGAACGTGACCGGTGCCGTCGGCATGGTCAGCTCCGACGTACTTGAAGCCCGACCGGTACAAAACGTATCGCAGGCTTTGCAAGGTGTAGTCCCAGGTCTGAACCTCTCGGTAGGCAACTCCGGAGGTGCACTGGACAGCTCGATGAGTATCAATATCCGTGGTGCCGGTACTATTGGTGATGGTTCAGGTTCTTCTCCTCTTATTTTGATCGATGGCATTGAAGGCGACCTGAACTCAGTTAACCCGAACGACATCGAAAATGTATCTGTACTGAAAGATGCAGCTTCTGCCTCTATCTATGGTGCCCGCGCTGCATTCGGTGTAATCCTCGTTACAACCAAGAGTGGTAAAAGCGGTAAAGCAAGGGTCAGCTATAACGGTAACGTACGTTTCTCTGACGCACTCTGTGTACCGGAAATGATGGACTCTTATCAATTCGCACAATACTTCAACCGTGCAGCCGAAAATGCCGGTGACTCAGGTCCATTCAGCCAAGAAGCACTCGACCGTATTCTTGCCTACCAAGCCGGAACCCTGAAAGAGACAATGACCATGAACGAACAAACCCGTAAATGGCAGGCTTATGGCGGTGCTAATGCCAATACCGACTGGTTCAAGGAATTCTATAATGACTGGGTTCCGTCACAAGAACACAGCCTGAGTATCAGCGGAGGTACAGAAAAGACACAATATACTATCAGCGGAAGCTTCCTCGACCAAAATGGTCTGCTTCGTCATGGTAGCGATAATTTCCAACGCTATACGATGAACGGTAAAATCACAAGCCAGATTGCTGACTGGTTCACTGTCACTTACTCAACCAAATGGACACGCGAAGACTTTGACCGCCCGTCATATCTGACAGGTCTCTTCTTCCACAACATCGCCCGCCGCTGGCCGACTAACCCGGCTTACGACCCGAACGGACATCCGGTAGACGGCATGGAAATCGAACAGTTGGAAAACGGTGGAAAACAGATCAACCAAAAAGACCTGAACACCCAACAGCTACAGTTCATTTTCGAACCCATCAAAAACTGGAGAATCAACGTGGAAGGTAGTTTACGCACAACGAACACGAACGAACACTGGGATGTATTGCCGGTGTATGCATACAACGCAGATAACGAACCGTACCTGATTTCATGGAACGGCGGTGCACTCGGCCTCTCTCAGGTAAACGAGTATTCATATAAAGAAAACTACTACACGACCAACATCTATTCGGACTACTTTAAACAGTTTGACAGCGGACACTACTTCAAAGTTATGGCCGGTTTCAACAGTGAGCTTTATAAAACCCGTTATGTCCAGGCTCAAAAGAGTACACTGATTTCAAGTTCAGTGCCTACCATCAATACAGCCACTGAAGACCCGAAAGCATGGGGAGGATATGCCCACAATGCCGTAGCCGGTTTCTTTGGACGTATTAACTACAATTATAAAGACCGATACATGGTGGAAGCTAACGGACGTTACGACGGTTCGTCACGTTTCATAGGTGACAAACGTTGGGGATTCTTCCCTTCATTCTCTGCCGGATGGAACGTTGCACAAGAACCATTCTTTGAAAGAATCGCCGAAAAATGCAGCATCGGTACATTGAAACTCCGTGCTTCTTGGGGACAATTAGGTAATACAGATACCAAAGACGCATGGTATCCTTTCTATCAGACTATGCCTACAGGCTCCAATTATGGTTGGTTACTGAACGGTGCATTACCTAACTACGCCAACAATCCGGGCATTGTCAGCATGAAGAAAACATGGGAAACCATCGAAACATGGGATGTCGGTTTAGATTGGGGATTGTTTAACAACCGTTTGACCGGTTCGTTCGACTACTTCGTTCGTTATACTTACGATATGATCGGTCCGGCTCCCGAATTGGCTGCATCTTTAGGTACAGGAGTGCCAAAGATCAATAATGCGGATATGAAGTCCTACGGTTTTGAACTTGAACTGGGTTGGAGAGACCGTATCCAGGATTTCTCTTATGGCGTGAAATTCGTTCTGTCTGATTCTCAGCAGAAAATCCTGAAATATCCGAATGAAGACTACAACATCGGTACTTATTACAAAGGCCAGAAACTCAATAATATCTGGGGATACAAGACAATCGGTATCGCACAAAGCCAGGAAGAAATGGACGCCCATCTGGCAAAAGTAGACCAATCGGCCTTGGGTAGTAAATGGGGAGCAGGCGACATCATGTATGCCGACCTCGACGGTGATGGCAAGATCAGCACAGGAAGCAATAAACTGGGAGATACAGGCGACCGCGTAATCTTGGGTAACAGTACTCCACGCTTTAACTACGGTCTGACTATCGATGCAAGCTGGAAAGGAATTGACTTCCGCGCGTTCTTCCAGGGCATCGGCAAACGTGACTATTGGCTGCAGGGCCCGTACTTCTGGGGATCAACCGGCCTTGGACAATGGCAGGCTGCCGGCTTCAAGGAACATTGGGATTTCTGGCGTCCGGAAGGTGACCCTCTGGGAGCAAACACCAACGCTTACTACCCACGTGTAGCAAGAAACGGCGGTAAGAATACGAATGTACAAAGCCGTTATTTGCAAAACGCAGCTTATTGCCGTCTGAAAAATATCCAGATAGGTTATACTTTGCCCAAAACATGGACAGAAAAGGCAGGCATGTCGTCTGTACGTGTCTATGTATCCGGAGACAACTTGCTTACTTTCTCCGATATCACAGGCATCTTCGACCCGGAAGCAATCGGAAGTACATATGATGCGAACAACGGTAAACTGTATCCGTTGCAGAGAGTCATTTCAGTCGGTTTAAATGTTAACTTCTAAAAAACACCAAGAATATGAAAATTAAAATGAAATATATCGTGGCGCAGGCTTGCCTCGTAGCGGGAGCATCCATGGCTCTGACTTCGTGCAACGACTTTCTGGACAGAGAGCCGCTGGATCAAGTCACTCCGCAAGAGTATTTCCAAACTGCAGACCACCTGGCAGCATATACTATTTCAAAATACAACTCTATGTTCTCAACACATAGCGGATGGAATGCCGGTACGGTAAACAATGATGGCGGTACAGACAACATGGTAGTAGGTGGTTATAACTCTACCTACTATGAAAAAGGGATCTGGAAAGTACCTTCAAACAATGACAACTGGTCCAACGGATTGTCACTGGCCCGCTATTGCAACTACTTCTTCGAACAGGTATTGCCTAAATACGAAGCCGGAAAGATCTCGGGATCAGAAGATGACCTCAAACACTACATCGGTGAAATGTATTTTATGCGTGCATTGGTATATTACAACCAGCTACGCAAATACGGAGATTACCCTATCATCACTGAGGTGCTTCCGGATGATGAAGCGATACTGATTGAAAAGAGTGTACGTCAGCCACGTAATAAAGTGGCCCGCTTCATTCTCGAAGATCTCGACAAAGCCATCGGGTTAATGAAAAACCAAGGCTTCATGAACAACAATCGCCTGAACAAACAGTGTGCTTTGCTGATCAAATCACGTGTGGCATTATACGAAGCTACATTTGAGAAATATCATCAGGGAACAGGCCGCGTGCCGGGTGACGAAACATGGCCGGGAAAGAGCGTACATCCGAATTTCTCACTTGATGTAGCAGCCGAAATCAACTTCTTCCTCGACCAGTGTATGGATGCAGCTTCACAAGTAGCGGACGCTATCACACTGACTGAAAACACAGGGGTATTCAATCCGCTTAGCGACAGCGAATATTCCGGTTGGAATCCCTACTTTGAGATGTTCTCTGCCGAAGATATGAGCGGTTATTCCGAAGTTCTCTTCTGGAAAGACTATCTTCGTTCGGGAAGTATCAACATCAGCCACGGTGCTCCCAACTATATTTATTCAGGTGGAAACAATGGAATGTTGAGAAGCTATGTACAGACCTTCCTGATGGAGAACGGATTGCCTTGGTATGCCAGCAACAGCGGATTTAAAGGCGACAGCAGGGTTCAGGAAGAAAAAGAAGGACGTGACCAGCGCTTGCAACTTTTCTTATTCGGTGAGAAAGACAAGCAGGCTCCGAGAGCCGATGGTGACGGCACTATGCCCGAGTTCGGCGAACCTGCTCTCTTTGAGCTGCAAGAAGTAAGAGATTTGACAGGATATCGCATCCGTAAATGCCTGACTTATAAAAAGGATCAGATTATCTCCGGTTCCGACCAGTCGACCACAGGATGCATCATCTATCGTGGTGTGGAAGCTTACCTCAACTATCTGGAAGCATATTATCTGAGAAATGGCAAGGTAGATGGAAAAGCAGCCCAATACTGGACCGCCATCCGCAAACGTGGTGGGGTGGACACAGATTACGAAAAAACCATCCGCAATACAGATATGAGCAAAGAAGTAGACTGGGCTAAATACTCCGGTTCTACATTGGTAGACGCAACTTTATTCAATATCCGCCGTGAACGTCGTTGCGAATTCATCGGTGAAGGTATGCGTTGGGATGACCTGATGCGTTGGAGAGCTATGGACCAATTGCTCACAACCAAATATGTTCCGGAAGGATTCAACTTCTGGGATGAAGCTTATGATGACTATGTGGCAATGAAAAACGACAAAGGCGAGCCTAAATATAAGATTGTATCAGACGGTAGTTCAACAGCCAATATGTCAGCAAAAGAATTAGGTAAATATGTACGTCCATACTCAATCGTAAAAGCAAATAACGCTGTATTCGACGGTTACACATTCGCTAAGGCATACTACTTGTATCCGGTGCCGATACGGCAGATGGAGCTACTGTCTCCGGACCGTTCAGTCAACAGTTCTGTACTTTACCAGAACCCATACTGGCCAAACAAAACAAGCGAGCCTGCTATCGAATAATAGTTTTCCAATAGGAATCAAAATATAAAAAAGTATTGATTTTTAGTATATAATAAAGTTGTTGTGGTAAGAGATTTATAGCAACTACACAAATTTAAAAAAGGAAAATTGGAAAAAGGGCGTCCGTGAGGATGTCCTTTTTTATATTACATATTAGAAGAACGGTATATATAAGCAAAAAGGCCGCGCAAATTGCACAGCCTTTCATTATATAAATATCCGGAAATATCAGCTCTTGTTAGCGCGTTTACGTTCGTTTTCATCCAAAAGCACTTTACGCATACGCATAGCCTTCGGAGTAACCTCTACATATTCGTCTTCCTTGATGTACTCTAATGCCTCTTCAAGAGAGAACTGTACAGGAGGAATCAAACGGGCTTTCTCATCAGAACCGGAAGCACGCATGTTAGTCAGTTTCTTCGACTTAGTCACATTTACAACCAGGTCTTTTTCGTGAGCATGTTCACCCACTACCTGGCCAGCGTATACCTCTTCCTGAGGGAAAATAAAGAATTTACCACGATCCTGCAGTTTATCGATTGCATAAGCAAATGCAGTACCACTTTCCATAGCGATAATCGAACCATTGGTACGACGTTCGATATCACCTTTGAACGGTTGATATTCTTTAAAACGGTGAGCCATAATGGCTTCACCTGCCGAAGCAGTCAGAACGTTCGTACGAAGACCGATGATACCGCGTGAAGGCATGTCAAACTCAAGGTTAATACGCTCACCGGTATTCTCCATCATGGTCATCTCACCCTTACGGCGAGTCACCATATCGATGATTTTACTTGAATACTCTTCCGGTACGTTGATTGTAAGTTCCTCGATCGGTTCACACTTCACTCCATCTATTTCTTTATAAATTACTTGCGGCTGTCCAACCTGTAACTCGTAACCTTCACGACGCATCGTTTCGATCAAAACAGAAAGGTGAAGCACACCACGACCCGATACTACCCATTTACCGTCTTCTTCACTCTTACGCACGCGCAATGCGAGGTTCTTATCCAACTCCTTGGTCAAACGATCATGGATATGACGTGAAGTTACAAATTTACCATCCTTACCATAGAACGGAGAATCGTTGATGGCAAACAGCATGCTCATAGTCGGTTCATCAATAGCGATAGGCGGCAATGCTTCCGGATTTTCATAATCGCAGATCGTATCTCCAATCTCAAATCCGTCAATACCCACCAAAGCACAAATATCTCCTGAAGAAACCTCAGTCGTTTTCACGCGACCCAGCCCTTCAAAAACATGAACTTCCTTTATTTTAGATTTTACAATACTACCGTCGCGCTTAGCCAAGGATACATTCATACCCTCCTTGAGCGTACCGCGGTGAACACGTCCTACAGCGATACGGCCTGTATATGAAGAATAATCGAGTGAAGTGATCAGCATCTGCGGAGTACCTTCCAATTGTTCCGGAGCAGGAATGTTCTCTACAATACAATCCAGCAAAGGCACAATGCTGTCTGTCTGCTCTTTCCAGTCCGTACTCATCCAGTTGTTCTTAGCCGAACCATAGATTGTCGGGAAGTCAAGCTGCTCTTCAGTAGCATCGAGGCTGAACATCAGATCGAACACCATCTCGTGTACTTCGTCCGGACGGCAGTTCGGCTTATCCACCTTATTAATAACAACAATCGGTTTCAATCCGATTTCCAAAGCTTTCTGTAATACGAAGCGCGTTTGCGGCATCGGACCTTCAAAAGCATCAACCAACAGAATACACCCATCGGCCATGTTGAGCACACGCTCTACTTCACCACCGAAGTCGCTGTGTCCCGGAGTATCAATAATATTAATCTTAGTTCCGTTGTAATTGATAGAAACGTTTTTAGAGAGAATCGTTATCCCTCGTTCACGCTCCAAGTCGTTGTTATCCAGAATTAATTCACCGCTTGTTTGGTTGCCGCGAAACAAGTTTCCGGCTAAAAGCATTTTATCGACGAGAGTCGTTTTCCCATGGTCAACATGGGCAATAATTGCAATGTTTCGAATATTTTGCATAGAATACCTATTATTTGGCGACAAAGGTACAAAAATTGGATTAGAAAAAAGGGATAGTATAGAAAATATTTCCTGCAATTCATTGTGGGATAAAAGATAATGCCTATCTTTGCACGCTCAAAGAAACATTTTATAGATCAATAATTTTATTAATTATGTATTTAGACGCTGCTAAAAAGCAAGAAATCTTCGGTAAGTACGGAAAGTCTAACACTGATACTGGCTCAGCTGAGGCCCAGATAGCTTTGTTTTCATACCGTATTACTCACCTGACTGAGCACATGAAGCTCAACAGAAAAGATTATAGTACAGAAAGAGCTTTGACTATGTTAGTAGGTAAACGTCGTGCTTTGCTCGACTACCTGAAAGCAAAAGATATCACCAGATATCGTGATATCATCAAAGAGCTTGGCTTGCGTAAGTAATCACTTACCGCGAACAAAATTTAAAAGCCGTTTCTTCCATCGGGAAGAAACGGCTTTTATTTTTTACCCTTCCCCTTGCTTGGATATAAAATTTCATTAATTTTGCAGCAAAACGAATTAAATTATAACCTTTTACCAGGAAAATACATTCAAACATTATGGATACAAGTAAAATCGTAGGAGAAAAGATAAAATCACTCCGTGAGAACAAAGGAATCTCAATAGAAGAACTTGCCGAACGCTCGGGACTGGCTATCGAACAGATAGAACGTATCGAAAACAATATTGACCTGCCGTCATTGGCACCGCTTATCAAAATAGCCCGTGTATTGGGCGTACGTCTGGGGACTTTCCTCGACGACCAGGATGAAACAGGTCCGGTTGTTTCGCGCAAAATGGAAGCAACAGACACGATCAGCTTTTCAAACAACGCCATCCATTCGCGCAAACACATGCAGTACCATTCACTGTCCAAGTCAAAAGCCGACCGCCACATGGAACCGTTCATTATCGATGTAGCCCCTACACAAGACAGTGATTTCGTGCTATCTTCCCATGAAGGAGAGGAATTCATCATGGTCATGGAAGGAGTCATGGAAATCAGTTACGGAAAGAGCACCTACTTGCTTGAGGAAGGCGATAGTATCTATTATGACTCCATCGTCCCTCATCACGTTCATGCCTACGAAGGACAGGCTGCCAAAATTCTGGCAGTGATCTATACACCGATTTAATGATCAACGATTATCGCTCCACACATACTAAAAACATGCAACTATACGAAAAAACACTCGGTCAGTGGCTTGAACATTGGGCCGAAACAACACCCGACAAAGAATACATTGTATACTCCGACCGTAACCTGCGTTTCACCTGGAAGCAATTCAACAAACGGGTGGATGACATGGCGAAAGGATTGATTGCCATCGGAGTGGAAAGAGGTACCCATGTAGGCATCTGGGCGGCAAACGTACCGGACTGGCTGACTCTGCTATATGCCTGTGCAAAAATCGGTGCAGTCTACGTGACAGTAAACACCAACTATAAACAAGCTGAACTGGAATATTTGTGCGAGAACTCGGACATGCATACACTCTGCATTGTTAATGGAGAGAAGGACAGCGACTTTGTTCAGATGACCTACAATATGCTTCCGGAACTGAAAACCTGTGAACGCGGACATCTGAAGAGCGAACGTTTCCCCTATATGAAAAATGTGATCTATGTAGGACAAGAGAAGCACCGCGGGATGTACAATACACAGGAAATCCTGTTATTAGGCGATAATATAGAAGACACCAGACTCAATGAACTCAAAGCCGGCGTCGACTGTCACGACGTGGTAAATATGCAATATACCTCCGGAACAACCGGTTTTCCCAAAGGGGTCATGCTGACACATTACAATATAAGCAATAATGGTTTCCTGACCGGCGAGCATATGAAATTCACAGCCGACGATAAACTATGTTGCTGCGTACCTCTGTTCCATTGCTTCGGCGTAGTGTTAGCCACCATGAACTGCCTGACTCACGGCTGTACCCAGGTGATGGTTGAACGCTTTGACCCACTCATCGTACTGGCATCCATCCATAAAGAAAGATGTACCGCACTCTATGGAGTACCTACCATGTTTATCGCCGAACTAAATCATCCGATGTTCGATATGTTCGACATGTCGAGTCTTCGTACAGGCATCATGGCCGGCTCACTCTGCCCGGTAGAGTTGATGAAACAGGTGGAAGAAAAAATGTATATGAAGGTGACCAGCGTATACGGGCTGACTGAAGCAGCTCCGGGTATGACTGCCACCCGCATTGACGATCCATTTGACGTACGCTGCAACACTGTAGGACGTGACTTTGAGTTCACAGAAGTAAAAGTGCTTGATCCGGAAACAGGTGAAGAATGCCCGATCGGCGTACAGGGAGAAATGTGCAATCGCGGATATAACACCATGAAAGGATATTATAAGAACCCACAAGCTACAGCTGAAGTGATAGATAAAAACAACTTCCTGCACTCAGGAGACTTGGGAATCAAGGACGAAAATGGAAACTATCGCATCACGGGGCGCATCAAAGATATGATCATACGTGGAGGGGAGAATATCTATCCGCGTGAAATCGAAGAATTCCTCTATAAGCTTGAAGGAGTAAAAGACGTGCAGGTATCAGGCATTCCGTCTAAAAAGTATGGAGAAGCAGTAGGCGCCTTCATCATTCTGCACGAAGGGGTAACCATGCAGGCATCAGACGTGCAGGACTTCTGCCGTAATAAAATCTCCCGCTACAAAATACCCAAATATATTTTCTTTATTGATGAGTTCCCTATGACCGGAAGCGGAAAGATACAAAAATTCAAACTGAAGGATTTAGGATTGAAACTCTGCGAAGAACAAGGTATCCAGATTATATAAAAACAGACATGATAAGTGATTAACCGGAGAGAAATTCCAAACGTTAATCACTTATCATTATCGCTTCACAGGTAAAGTAAAATAAAAGACAGTTCCTTTGCCCTGTTTGGAACGTACCCAGATTCGTCCGCCCATCTTTTCGACAAGCATACGGCAAATAGTCAGTCCCAACCCTGTGCCTTGCACAAAATCATCTATCTTTCCGAAACGCTGGAAGATCGTAGCCACCCTTTCTGCAGGGATTCCTTTCCCTGTATCCGATACATAAAACTGCACCATATCGGCCTTTTCCTGAAATCCGAAATGAATTTCTCCGGCAGAAGTAAACTTAATGGCATTGGTGATCAGATTGACCAAAATCTGCGAAATGCGCTCCCAATCTCCTTGTATGCATAGCTGCGGATCTACTTCGTCCAACATAAGTCGAACTTCCGGTTTAACCGATTTCACATACAATTCATGCAATTGCAGACAGATATCTTTCAACTTCACAGGATGATAAGAAAGTTCCAAGGAACCGGCCTCAAGTGCAGAAAGATCGAGAATATCATTGAAGAGATTCAACAGGACAGACGAATTGTGCTCTACGATATCGGCATATTGCCGCTTTTCATACTCATCGTCCGCCTCGATAATCAGTTTGGAGAAACCTACAATCGCATTTAGCGGAGTGCGTATTTCGTGGCTCATATTTGCCAAAAACGAAGATTTCATCCGGTCGGCCTCTTCGGCCTTGATCCGGGCCGCTATCAATTCTTTTTCCGTCTTCTTTGTTTCGGTCACATCCCATGACACTCCAATGATATAAGGATACCGTCCTCCTGAAGGAACCACTGTTTTCATGGTGGTCACTGTACGGGCTTCACCACTCATAGTGGTATAAGTTTCCAGATACTCAATGCGCCCCAGCTCCATCGCTTTCAAATCATCTTGCCGGAGACGCTCCGCATCCTTTTTATCCGGAAATATCTCCGCATCTGTACTCCCCACGGCCCTCTCGACAGAGATACCCGAATATTCGGCAAAAGCTTTATTCCAATAAAGATAACGAAAGTCGTTCCCTGTATCTTTCACAAACAAATAGACAGGAATATTATTCAGAATATCATTCATCAACGAATTGAGACGTACGATCTCACTTCGCTGAGCCTCGTTGGTTCTTGCCATTTCAGTCTCTTGTGATACATCACGGCACATACACAACAAATATTGATCATCCAACGGAAAAATACGATTTTCATAATGGTGAAGAACACCGTCCAACGTTAACGAATGTTCGGCTATCGAACTCTTTCCGGTACGAATCACCTTATCCATGTTCTGACGAACACTTTCATAAGCTTCCTCAGGAACAATATCTCTTACATTTGAATTTATAATACTCTCGGCTGTCGTACCTTCAACATGATTCGTAGTAGGTGATGAAGCTAACTCTACTATATTGGCATTATGGTCAAAAACAGTAAGCATATCGGGCAAAGCATCCAAAATCCGGGTACTGTACCGCTCGCGAAACCGTCCTTTTTTAAGAGAGTCGAGTTCAGAAGAGAGCCCCTCTACTTTTTTCTCCAATTTCTCTACAATCTCCAGTAGTTCTTCTTTTGTTTTATGCTCGTAGTATCCCATGGATTTCAGTCTGTTTAAATCTATATTGTTGTATATAGCATTTGATTACTTGCAAATATAATACATAAATCTGAAAAATATCCTACAAATCGAAGTTATTATTGATTAAAAAATCCGATAGCTTTTGCCCTACTATTCAGAATGTTCTATCTTTGCACCACTTTATATTTTAAACAATTTACATTTATGTCCACAGAATTATTCTCTACCCTGCCCTACAAAGTGGCAGACATCACACTTGCCGACTTTGGTCGCAAGGAAATCGACTTGGCAGAAAAAGAAATGCCCGGCCTTATGGCTCTTCGCGAAAAATATGGAGAATCCAAACCGTTGAAAGGTGCCCGTATCATGGGTTCGCTGCACATGACAATCCAGACTGCCGTCCTGATTGAAACGCTGGTGGCTTTGGGAGCTGAAGTCCGTTGGTGCTCTTGCAACATATATTCGACACAAGATCATGCAGCAGCAGCCATTGCAGCTTCAGGTGTTGCCGTATTTGCCTGGAAAGGTGAAACTTTGGCAGACTATTGGTGGTGTACCTTGCAGGCTCTGAATTTCGAAGGAGGCAAAGGGCCGACAGTGATTGTCGACGATGGCGGGGATGCCACAATGATGATCCATGTGGGCTATGAAGCAGAAAATAATGCTGCCGTATTGGACAAAGAGGTACATGCCGAAGATGAAATAGAACTGAACGCCATACTGAAAAAAGTGCTGGCAGAAGACAAAGAACGCTGGCACCGGGTAGCGGCTGAAGTGCGCGGAGTTTCGGAAGAGACAACGACCGGCGTGCATCGCTTATACCAGATGCAGGAAGAAGGCAAGTTGTTGTTCCCTGCCTTCAACGTAAACGACTCGGTTACCAAATCTAAATTCGACAACCTGTATGGTTGCCGCGAATCACTGGCAGACGGCATTAAACGTGCCACAGACGTAATGATTGCCGGTAAAGTAGTTGTAGTATGCGGCTATGGAGATGTAGGTAAAGGCTGTTCACACTCCATGCGCTCTTATGGGGCCCGCGTGTTAGTGACAGAAGTCGATCCCATCTGTGCACTTCAGGCCGCTATGGAAGGTTTTGAGGTAGTGACCATGGAGGACGCCTGCAAAGAAGGTAACATCTTTGTTACCACAACCGGTAACATCGACATCATCCGTATCGATCACATGGAACAGATGAAAGATCAGGCCATTGTTTGCAACATCGGTCACTTTGACAATGAAATTCAGGTAGATGCCCTGAAACATTACCCGGGTATCAAACGTGTCAATATCAAACCACAGGTAGACCGTTATTATTTCCCTGACGGGCACAGCATCATTCTGCTGGCAGACGGCCGTTTGGTAAACCTGGGCTGCGCCACAGGACATCCCTCTTTCGTGATGAGCAACTCTTTCACTAACCAGACACTGGCACAGATCGAGCTGTTCAACAAGAAATACGACATCAACGTATATCGCTTGCCGAAACACCTGGATGAAGAAGTAGCCCGACTGCATCTTGAAAAGATCGGCGTAAAGCTGACCAAACTGACTCCTGAGCAGGCTGCCTATATCGGAGTTTCGGTTGACGGCCCATATAAAGCCGACCACTACAGATATTAAAAAGTTACGATTGGACGATTTACGAATAACGGTTAAGCCGGATTGTAAATCGTCTAATCCTACAGTCAAACCTCAATCATAAATTGTAAATCGTCTAATCGTAAATGAAAAAGTTTCTTCCAGACCTTATTGCCATTCTGGCATTCATAGTCATCTCTTTCATCTATTTCTTCCCGGCGATCACTGAAGACCGGATTCTCTTCCAGCACGACACCGTAGCCGGAGCCGGAGCCGGACAGGAAGCTAAAGAGTACTATGAAAAAACAGGTGAACGCACACGTTGGACAAACGCCCTTTTCGGAGGAATGCCCACCTACCAGATGTCCCCAAGTTACGACTCCACCGAGCCACTGACATTCGTACAAAAAGTATATCATCTTTTTCTCCCAAACTACGTATGGCTCACATTTATCATGATGCTCGGATTCTATATCCTGCTAAGGGCATTCGGCATACCGGCATGGCTCTCGGGGTTGGGAGGAATTATCTGGGCCTTTTCGTCCTACTTCTTCATTTTGATTGCTGCCGGACATATCTGGAAATTCATCACCCTTGCCTATATACCACCTACAATAGCAGGTATTGTACTTGCTTACCGGAAAAAATATTTGTTAGGAGGGATTGTCACTGCTTTGTTCATGGCCATGCAGATTCTGTCCAACCATGTGCAAATGACCTACTATTTCCTGTTTGTCATTCTCTTCATGGTAGGTGCATTCTTCGAAGATGCCTGGCGCAAAAAAGAACTTCCCCAGTTCTTCAAAGCTACCGGTGTGCTGATTATCGCCGGATTAATCGGTGTATCCATCAATCTTTCGAGCCTATACCACACTTACGAGTATAGCAAAGAAACGATGCGTGGCAAAAGTGAGTTGAAATATGAAGGAGCTGCCGCAAAGCAGACAAGCAGCGGGCTCAATCGTGACTATATCACCCAATGGAGCTATGGCATCGGCGAAACATTCTCATTACTGGTCCCCAATGTCAAGGGAGGCGCCTCGGTGCCATTGTCACGAAGTGAAAAGGCAATGGAAAAAGCCAATCCGATGTACAGCAGCCTCTACTCACAACTGACCCAGTACTTCGGCGACCAACCCATGACAAGCGGTCCTGTCTACGTAGGTGCTTTTGTACTAATGCTTTTCATTCTGGGCTGTTTCATTGTAAAAGGTCCCATGAAATGGGCACTGTTAGGAGCCACCATTTTCTCTATCCTGCTTTCGTGGGGTAAAAATTTTATGGGGCTGACAGACTTCTTTATCGATTACATCCCGATGTATAATAAGTTCCGCGCCGTATCTTCCATTCTGGTAATTGCCGAGTTTACCATTCCCCTGCTCGCGATTCTCACCCTGAAAGAGATACTTAGCAAGCCGGAGCTGCTGAAAGAGAAACTGAAATATATCTATATCAGTTTCGGACTGACCGGGGGACTTGCGCTACTTTTTGCCATTGCTCCCCGCCTATTCTTCCCGACTTATATTCCTGCTAACGAGATGGCAGCCCTGCAGAATGCTCTGCCCGCCGATCAGTTATCACCTATAGTGGCTAATCTTGAAGAGATGCGTGTGCACCTTTTCACTTCTGACGCTTGGCGCAGTTTCTTTATCGTTACTATCGGTACCCTGCTCTTACTGGCTTACAACGCAAAAAAACTGAAAGCGACCTGGACTGTTGCCGCTATTGCCCTGCTATGCCTGGGAGACATGTGGAGCGTAAACAAACGCTATTTGTACGACGAACAGTTCGTCCCGAAATCCGAACAGGCTGCAACGTTCCGGAAGAGTCAGACAGATGAACTGATCCTGCAAGATCAATCACCGGATTACCGTGTATTGAACTTCGCAGGCAATACATTCGAAGAAAACAATACTTCTTATTGGCACAAGAGCGTAGGTGGCTACCATGCTGCCAAACTCCGCCGTTATCAGGAAATGATAGACCACCATATTGCCAAAGAGATGCAGGCAGCCTATCAGGAAGTAGCAACAGCAGGCGGTCAAATGGACAGTGTGAACGCGGCTAAATTCCCTGTACTGAATATGCTGAATACAAAGTACTTCATATTCCCTGCCGGGCAACAAGGCCAAACAGTCCCCATTGAAAACCCATATGCTTTCGGCAATGCGTGGTTCGTAGATAAAGTACAGTACGTGAACAATGCGAACGAAGAAATCGATGCCATCGGGCAAGTCGACCTCCAACAAACCGCTATAGTAGACTCTAAGTTTAAAGAGGCCTTGAAAGGGGTGAACGAGGGCTACAAAGACTCACTGTCCACCATCCGGTTGACCGGCTATGAACCCAACCAATTAGTATACGAGACTTCCTCGCCCAAAGACGGTGTAGTTGTATTCTCGGAAATATATTATCCGGGATGGACGGCAACCATTGATGGCAAACCTGCCGATATTGCCCGTGCAGATTACATCTTACGTGCTATGAACGTACCGGCGGGTAAGCATACCATCGAAATGCGTTTTGATCCGCAAAGCCTGCACGTCACAGAAGGTATTGCATATGGAGCGATGGCATTATTGCTGATAGGAGTAATTATTCTGGTATGGATCAACCGGAAAAAATATGGAGAAAGCATAAAAAAATAACCGTCTACAGAGACCGGTTCATCATTTACAAACACGAACTCCTCAGACAGAAGTAGTCTGAGGAGTTTGTGTTTTATTCTATACGTAATTTATTATTAATTCTTTCATACTCTATAATTTCTTTTTCATTGATGGCATCTAAAAAAGAGTAGCCTCATCGAAAGTGATAAATTCCGGATTCATATACACCGCTTGAGTTATTAAAACACATTATTTTTACCCAACACTTAAATCAAGACCTTCAATATCGCTTAGGAAGCTATTCTGTAAATTCAGCAATGCGATCATAAGAACAGCCTGTATCAAATGTGCCATACCTCTTATGCCATTCATCTATATTCAACCGATTCATTGCCCCTAAATTCTTTGAATAAATCGTAGAATCAGCTACAGAACTATTCAATGGACGACACAAGGTTATAGAAAAAACATTCTGACATCTTGTTCTATCTTAGAGATTAAACATCAACCAATACAAAAAGGTTACAATAAAAATATATTCAAGTAAATAAATCCGCGATAGCTTTTTGTCATTTTGTCTAAATGTATTCTAAACACCCTTTAGAGTCGTTTTTTTGCACACCATAACAAAGAAAGAATAAAAAAACTCAGAAATAGCGTTGTTCTAAAAATCACATAGCCACCAAATACAGTGAAATACTATAAGAAAGATAATTAGCCGATCCCATTTACTATTCACAAGAAAGCCAGATAACAAACGAACGTTCAGAATGATATTAAAAAAAGAGGCCTCTAAAACTTTATTATAGAAAAAAAAGCCACTTTCTTCCCCTGAATTAAAGGCTTTTCCAAGAAAAAAAGTGCGTTTTTCATCAGAAAACAAACTTATTATTAATAAGAAGTTAACTTCCTACTCTCAGGAAATTAATTCTCTGCCGACAGGAAGTTAGTTATTTGCCAGCAGGAAGTTAACTTCGTGCCGGCACCTCTCACATTATTTCCCGGTAACAAGTGATCTAAAAAGAAATATCCGATGATTCCTCCTCTATTTCGCTACATTTCGCCAAAGTGGATGTCAGCAAATAAGTAGAATATCAAACATTTTGATACCAAACCACATTTTAAACCATCAAATTAAAAGCGCCATCCTTCCTCTGAATAGAGGATAAAGGATGGCGCTTGATATAACTTCTTACTAAGCACCTTCTTACATCACGGCAGGTAACGTTACCTTGAAATTCGGATTTTCCGTATGTTGCCGGTGGATAATTCCAACCATTTTCTTCACAATATCCGGATTCTCGGCAGCTACATTATGGTCTTCATGGATATCTGTTGCCAAATTATAAAGGAAAGGAATACCTTTCTTAACAACCATTTTCCAATCTCCCATGCGTACGCCTATCTGGTTCGTTTCATTAAATTCCCAATAAAGAAAATCATGTTTCTTCTGGTTCTTCTTACCCAACAGAGTCCGGGCAAAAGAGATACCATCAAAATAATCGGATTCTTTCTTCTTATTCACATATTTTTTCGGGAAATTCTTCACACCCGTCAAATCACACAAGGTAGGCATGACGTCGTAAAAAGCACATTGGTGATCATTCACTGTTCCGGCAGCAACCTGACCGGGCCAACGGACAATAAACGGAACACGGATACCACCCTCGTAACACTGGCGTTTCAAGCCACGCAACTTCCCGTCACGCCCGAAGAAAGTGGGATCGGCCCCGCCTTCCTCGTGGGGACCATTATCACTGGTAAAGATGACAATCGTATTTTTATCCAATCCTTTCTCTTCTAACTTCTTCAGGACCTCACCCACATAATGGTCCAAACGGGTGATCATACCTGCAAACTGCGCATGTACATGGGTGATAGCGTTATATCGGGACCCCTTCTGACCACCAAAAGCTTTATCATCAGTAAACTGTGTCTTGTAATGGTTCAGAATAGAGTCTTCCGGCTGCACCAGTTCTGCGTGAGGCAAAGTATAGGTGAAAACACCGAAAAAAGGTTGATCTTCATTCTGTTTATCGATCCATTCCATCGCTTTCTGATGAATCAAATCGGCTGAGTATTGAGTACGTTTATGATAATCGGGACCGTACATCGGATATTTGATATTCTCTTCCATCACAACACGTACGACACCCGTATCGCCCAACGACTGGCTATAACGGTTCAGGAAATTGGGATAATAGAGGTGGGCCTGAAACTGACAGATATATCCGTAATATTCATCGATTCCCCTTTTATCCGGAGTGGACACAGAACCTTCGTATCCCCCTGCCCATTTGCCAAACATGCCGGTAGTATATCCGTTATCTTTCATGATCTCAGGCAGAATGATATGTTCCGGATCATAAGGGTGTTGTCCGACAACCGAGAATTCTTTATTATCGCCATACATCACCGTAGATGCTTGAGTCCAATACTCTTTATTGCCACGTACTTCACAATGTCCGGTATGCTGTCCGGTCATCAACGACGCACGCGAAGGTGCGCTCACCGGACTTCCGGCATAGGCTTGCGTAAAACGCATACCTTCACGGGCCATGTTGTCGATGTTAGGCGTACTGATGTATGGCTGTCCGTAACAACCCAAATCTCCATACCCCATGTCATCGCACATGATAAAGATGATATTCGGTTTTTGAGGGTCATGTGCCTTCTCTTGATGGGCAAATGCTTGCGAGCTACCCAGCCCGACAAGCAATGCACTGCTATAAATGATTTTCTGGTTCATTCGTTGGGTTTATTTCGATTTCACCACAGATTACACGGATTTTCACAGATTAATAATTTATTTCACTGAGAGCTAAGTTAAATAATCTGTGTAATCTGTGGTGAGTTTGGTTCATTTATATTCCGCTTCAGTTATTCCCATCCCGGATTGTTAGGTGCAAGTGCAGGATTCAGAATAATCTCCTGGCTGGGAACTTCATAAAGATAATATCTCTCCTGCCAGCCTTCGCCTGCTTTGATAGGGTCGGGTTGCAGATAGATATATCCTTCTGTCATGGCTCCGTCGGCAGGATCCGGTCCGCCGGTCGTTTCATCCAGCAAGAACTGGGCACCATGTCTGAACTTATCTTTCGTCATCCACATTCCTTTGAGCTGACGATTAAGGAACCAGGGAGCCATTCTCCAACGACGGATATCATAGAATCCGAAGCCTTCACCCATTAACTCGATAATACGTTCACGACGGACTTCCCACAAAACAGGATCTACCAGAACACCTTGTTCATTACCTTTCGGGTAATAGCGGCCACGATTCGGGTCAAAGCTATCGTTGATCTCGGCAACCTTCATATCTGCCACACCGGCACGTTTACGTAGTTTATTGATAGACTCGTCGGCCACTGCCTGAGTGAACTGCCCTGTCTCGCACATGGCCTCAGCATAATTCAGCAATACCTCTTCGATTTTGAAGATAGGTTTATCCGATGTGTTCAGAGTGATACCTCCATTTCGGTTCGTTTCCCAGTTGCTCCAGTTCTTCCAGAAGTAATATCCCGAACGGCTTCTCACGAAACCTGTAGCTCCGATACCTCCCATAAAGTTGGGTGAAGAAGGAACCAGTGAGGCTGCCCAGTTCTGTCCGGGCAGACGTTTCATGCCGATACCGGGGTTATCACACGATTCGTTAGGTCCCATTATGTCAATGTATTCACGGTCGGCAGGATCATCGGTATAATCCCATGTTCTGGGATCATCTTTCGTCTTGGCCTTTGCTTTTACTTTATACGGAGGCATCACCACATGATATAAACGCGGGTCACGGTCGCGGAAAGTAGCGTATGGCGTTTTGTCTCCATGATAGTTCTCAGAAGTAGCAATCGGCTTACCGTCCTTACACAGATAGAGATCAACTGTGTGCTGGTTCATCTCCACATTATGGCTATCCATGTGTTCCAATGCACTGAAGTTGGCCATCTTGATGTCCTGAACAAACTCCATGTACAGGATGACTCCCGGCACTTTGCCCAAATCTTCTGTAGTCCACATCTCCCCATATCCGGCTGCAGGCTGACCGTCTGTTCCGTAGTAAAGAGTAGGATAATCATTCATCAACAGGCGAGACACCCGGATACATTCGTCAAAGAACTTCTGGGCACCCTCCATTCCGTGATATTTGCGCCAAGTGGCTTCACGCAACGTAAATCGTGAGATAGCTGCACGAATACAATCACGATTGATGGTATTCGCACCGTCTTGTTTCTCAAAATCCCCGATATTCGCTTCAGCCCATTTCAAACGATTCAATACGGAGTCTGCTACAATCTCACGGTCAACACGGGGGCCGTAAGCTTCGGGAGAACTTTCGTTAAGAACCGTATTGACCCAAGGCACTGCCCCGAAACGGTTGATAAGCTCCATGTACCAATATGAGTGGAAGAAATATCCCACCGCACGCCAATGGTCTTTTTCAGCATCAGTCATTTCTGACTTATCGATATTGGCAAGCAAGATGTTAGCACGACGGAATGTGCCGGAAAATCCCCAGCCATTGCCCGAAGCCACACTCTGCACCCTTCCGAAAGCATAGTCATTACCTGACTCATTGGCACGACTCTCCAAGTATCCGGCATTCATATCACCTGCGTAACAAGATCCTTGCCCGGTTCCGTTGATTGTATTGGCTATATTATTGTCTTTGAATATCTCATAGCAGGGCCATGCAAACGACTTAAAGTTATCGTAAGATTTAAAAGCATTATTCTCTGTCAGACTGGTGACAGGCGCATGCTCCAAAAAGCTGTCATTACATCCGGCCAGTCCGATTCCGGCTAAAATAGCCAATGATAGATATATCTTTTTCATTTTTAATTCTTGGTTATGCGTTTATAATGTAAAGTTGATACCGAACGAAACAGTACGGAATGCCGGATAGTTCCAGCTCAAGGTTTCAGGATCGATACCTGAAGGCAATGAAGAGAAAGTTGCCAGATTCTCTACACTGACAAAACCCTTCAACTGATTCAAGCCGATTCGGGATATCCATGTTTTAGGAACAGTATACGACAAAGTAACGTTCTTGATGCGGAAGTAAGCGGCGTTAGATAAGTATCTGTCTGTCTTACGTCCATAGTTGGAGCCGACTGTCGGATTCTGTCCGTACATACGTGGATATTTTGCATTCGGATTTACAGCAGTATAATCTCCATTGGCGGCATCTACCGGTTTCCAGTAGTCGGTCAGACCGTCAAATAACGGTTGGTACTTGATATCATTCACTGAGTAAATGTACATCGG
Organism: Bacteroides hominis; assembly: GCF_033042785.2. NCBI lineage: Bacteria > Pseudomonadati > Bacteroidota > Bacteroidia > Bacteroidales > Bacteroidaceae > Bacteroides > Bacteroides hominis. Next base: position 938,232 of record NZ_CP178829.1, read on the forward strand.
GAATACCAGGTTGTTGGCAATCCATGCATCACGTTGACCGGTACCCTGCATCATAATATTCAGGTCGAAACCTTTATAATTGGCACCGAGAGTAATACCATACAGGTATTTAGGCAGGCTATTACCTATTACTTTCTGGTCACCGGGGTTATCCAATGTACCGTCTCCGCTGTCGATCTGGTTCGTACTCTTATCGTCATCACGGAGATTCTTGAATTTCAAGTCACCGGGACGCGGGCTGACACCTTTAATAGAGGCTACCCCGTCTTTAAGTTTCCAGCTGTTGGTATCTACAAAATCATCTACTGTATAGAATCCGTCTACTTCATATCCCCAGATCTCACCCAGTCTTTGTCCCGGATAGAAATTACTCAGCAATTTAGAAGCAGCATTATCATCGTACTTAGTGATTTCAGAGTAGCTGTCAGAAAGATTGAATCCGACACGGTAGTTGAATTTACCGATGCGGTCTCTCCAGTTCACAGCCAGTTCCCAACCACGGGTACGCATATCAGCTGTATTCTGGAAAGGAGAACTTGCACCCACAACAGCAGGAAGCTGCATACCCGGTGCCAACATTCCTTTTGTGTCACGCTGATACCAATCGAACACGGCATTCAGACGATTGCCAAACATGTTCAGATCCAAACCGATATCAGTAGTCGCTACTTTCTCCCAGGTAAAGCTTGTACTTACCAGATTCGGCAAAGAGTTAATGGCAGTTACATAATCACCGCCTGACAACCAGCCGTTGTACTTGTTACTAACACTCATAGTCGGGAAATATGCATAGTTCACTACATTCTGGTTGCCGATCACACCATAAGATGCACGAATCTTCAGACCATCAATATAATTGCGTGTAGCCTCCATAAACTTTTCCTGAGCCACGTTCCATCCCAAAGATACAGACGGGAAGAAACCGAAACGGGAATCTTTCGGGAATTTGGATGATCCGTCATAACGCCCGTTCACCTCCAGCAAATATTTATCCATGTAGTTATAATTAACCCGGAAGAATCCGCCACGAACAGAATATTCATTATAGCTGTCTGTCGCTTTCAGGTCACCAGTACCTGAACCTAAGGCCGGCACTTCGATAACAGCTTGATTGTAAGACAGCACATTTACCCCTTCCGTATATTTAGACTCCTGGTTGAAACCGGCCATTACGCTAAAATGGTGGTCTTTCTTAATATCAAACTTATATGTACCATAAATATTGAAGGCATTGTAATCGGTGAACTGTTTTTCTTTCTGCAAATAGTCTTTTGCAGCATTCCAGATGTTGTTACCTCCCTGTATGTCTGTATACTGAGTTTTTCCGGTATAGAAATTATAGTCATACATGTTTTTGTCAAACGTGTATTCAAATACCCCTTCAAAGCCTTTGAATGGCTTCAAAATAGATTTCACGAAAACACGCGGATTGTCATATGACTTTTTCCATTTATTCGCCAACAACACCTGATTACGCGGTGTATTGAAAGGCAAATCCTGAGAGATTGTAGAACAAACGTCCGCAGGCATATTACCTTCCGGTTGATAAGAAACCTGATTACTACCGAACATGCTTCCCAGACCGGAGCTCGGTTGTGACTGATTGGTACGCGCATAGCTCATTGTCAGTTCCTGAGTAAACCATTTGGTAATATCAGCAGAAATATAAGAATTGATATTCAGACGTTCATACGTATCTTTATCGGTAATCAAAACACCGTCCGTAGATACATATCCGGCTGACATACGGTAACGCAACTTATCTGTACCGCCGGATACAGAAAGATTATGATTCATCTGGAAACTGGTCTCCATAAAATTCTTATATGGATCATGTTCGTTCAGATAATACAAGGCTCCGTCCGTATCGGCAAAAATACCATCACCTACAGTTTTGATAGATGAAGGATCCTGCCTGTACTGTGTCAGGTATTCCTTCCATTTTGAAACACTGGGTGAACCATAAGACCAATAAGCATCAGAATATCCTCCATCCTGATAAGCCTGCAGGTAATCCATTAACGATGCTTGCTTCGGCAGATTCATTGCAGTAGCAAAACCGAAATTATTGTTATAGTTCAGGCGGAAAGCCGTAGCTTCTTTCGGGCGCTTAGTAGTCACCAGAACCACACCACCGGCCGCACGCGCACCATAAATAGCTGCCGAAGCAGCATCTTTCAGTACCGTCACCGTTTCGATATCTTCCGGATTCAACATGTCGAGGCTACCCTCTACGTTATCAATCAAGATAAGAGGCGCGACATTGGCACCATAGCTTCCGTCGCTATTCTTGATACCTACTGAATAGGCACCACGCAGTTGGAATGACTTTCCGCTACCCGGTGCATTCCCGCTATTAGATACCAGCAGTCCCGGAACCGTACCTTGCAATGCATCGGAAGCTGTCATAATAGGACGGTCCCCGATAATCTCATCCATTTTGATAGATGAAACAGCACCTGTCAAGTTTGCTTTCTTTTGTGAACCGAAACCGACTACCACTACTTCGTCTAAGGTACGAGAGTCATCTTTCAGCACTATCTTCAAAGGAACACCGGCCACGGCTTTCACTTCTTGTGTTACATAACCGATATAAGAGATAACGATAACAGCACCCGGATTTACCGACAAAGAGAAATTTCCCTCTACATTACTGATCGTACCATTCTGGGCATTGTTTTTTTCCATAATGGTAGCACCAATAATCGATTCTCCCAGGTTATCCCTGATATTACCTTTTACAACGATCTTATTACTCTGCTGTGGTGTGGAAACTACCTCCGGAGCACTCTTCAGAATAACTTCATTGCCCTTGATGACATAGCTGATACCACTGTCTTTAAACAGCACATTCAGTACCTCCTCTATGGAGCCTTCACAATTGATGTCACGGATCTTTGCATTACCCAAATCGGCTGCCTTGTAAAAGAACGTATATTTACTGTTCTTTTCAATAACCTGGATGGCCTGTTTAATGCTCATTGCCTTTCCCTGCACGGCTATCTGTCCCTGCACGGCAAAAACGGACATAGGATACAGGAGCATAAACATAATTACGCCTGCCAGAAAACGCCTGTTACAGACGCTAAAACATTGTCTCATGTCTTTCATTTTTTTGATTATACGATTAATTAGTGATTGATAAAAAAGCGATTATTTATAAATAATGATTCTCTGTGTTTCTTTTCTAAATTTCAAATTCATATTGATACAAATCTTTTCGATAACTTTAGATGCGGGGTCATCATAACGCATATAGCCTGTGAACAAGTCATTTCGGGATACTTTCTCGTCGAGCTCTACCGGAATATGGTAAATATCATGAATGGCTTCTATCAAATCATCCATACGCATGTCGACAAATTTGTAACGTCCCTCATCCCAACTGATATTACCTATATTCTTTAATATCACTTCATCCTTTTCGGGATGAAAAATAATCTGTTGCAAAGGTTTCATTTCAATCTTCCTCTGCGAAGCCTTAGCGTTGAAATCAACCTCTCCACTAAAAAGAGTCACTTCCGCACCATACTGCCGGGTGGACTGAACACGAAAAACCGTCCCTTTGACTTCTACAAATGCCTGATCAATATATACCTTAAAATTACGTCCCTTACGTTTGGTTACCTCAAAAGTAGACTCTCCCTCCAACCAGACTTCCCGTTTATCCATAAAGTCCTGTGAAAAACGGATTCGACTTCCGGCTTGCATCCAAACCCTTGAACTGTCGGGGAGCACGTACAACCGGCTATTTGAAGAAACAATCTCAGTATACTCAATGATATGTTGCGAAGTGACAGGCTCCTCATTAAAAAAGAAGATACTTCCCCCAACAACCAATAACACTGTAATACATGCAGCGAGAGCAATCTTCAAGTACCTGAGCTGGAGCCGTTGCTTACGTTCAAAAGGAGTCTGACATTTGGAATCAATCTTATTCCAAATCCTACTTTCAACAGCAGCATCATCCACTATATTCCTTGCAGCATCAAATTGTTTTTTCATCTTTGTCTCCACAACATCCCAGTGCGCCAGCTCTTCTACTTCTCCCGGAGAAGACTTACCGGCAATCAATTTGCGGACAAGCCGATCGTATTTATTAGAAATCTTCATATTCTTTATATTTCTTTCCAAAAGCCCAAGCTATATTTATAAATCTATCCATAAATACACAATTTATAAAATTCCCCCCTATATGTTTTCCGCTTTTTTTCTGTTTTATAAATTGAGTATGCTATATTTGTAATCCAAACGTAACTCTTAATGAACGAAAAAGAAGCAATTATTAAACTGAAGACCCGCAATGATAAAGCTGCCTTTGCATTCCTGTACCACTCTTATTGGGCTAAGGTTTACAACTTTACGCGACTTTATGTCACTTCTTTGGTTGATGTGGAGGAAATCGTTCAAGAGGTTTTTATTAAAATCTGGGAGAGCAGAGAGTCTTTGGATGAAGAGCAAAACTTTGCAGGATATCTGTTCATCACCATGCGTAACCTTGTTTTTAACCGCTCCCGCAAGAATCTGAACGAGGCTTTCTACCAACTGTCAGTGATAGAAGCAGTAGAAGAGTCATATGATATAGAAGAAGAACTGGATGCAGCCAATCTACGGACACATATCGAATCACTTATTTCAATGTTACCACCCCGGCAACAGGAAGTATTCCGTCTGAGCAGGGACGAAGAACTTTCTTATCGTGAAATTGCAGAGAAACTGCAAATATCGGAAAGAACAGTGGAACACCATATATCCGATGCTTTGAAGTTTCTAAGAAAAAACATCAAGCTTTACACATTATTCCTTTCATTATAAATGAAGTAGCGCTGCTCTTCCCCGTTGGGACAGAACAGCGCCGATCATCAGTTTTTATGAAAAACGAAACTTTCTTTCATAGAGAGGTATTACACTTACATAACAATTCTCTCTTCACAGAGATACTATTAACACTATATATAAACATGATGATTTTCATTAATAAATCAAAAATAAACATTTCTATAAAAATAAGAAATGGAAATCGACTAATAGAACAATTTAATCGATCAAAATGTTCTCTACATTTTCAGTAAACGTTTACTCAAATACCTTACCGGATACCAGACAGATAAAAATCCGACAGTAAATACGGTAATAAATATCACGATGACATCCCCCAAATGAACACTGACCGGATAGGAATCAACTACAAAATTACCTGCAGCATTACCTCCACCCAATGAAACTATCCCGTAGGCCATCTGAACCCAACATAGAACCAAGCCGAGTATAATCCCGATTATAGCCCCATAAAAGGAAATCATACACCCTTCGAAAAGGAAAATACGCGAAACAAGCCGATCGTCAGCTCCCAATTTACGAAGTGTATTCACATCTTCCTTTTTATCCAGAATAAGCATCGACAGCGAACCTATCACATTGAAACAGGCGATCACGAGAATAAAGGTAAGAAACAAATACGAAACCAATTTCTCTATCTCCATGATGCGAAACACATCCTCCTGCTGCTCGTAACGGTTACGAATAACAAAACCATCTCCTAACGCCTTCCCGATCTTTTCTTTCACTACAGAAATATTAGATCCCGGCTTTAGTTTCAGTTCTATTGCAGACACTTCGGTAGTATAATCAAGCAAACGCCGGGCAAAATCCAACGAAGTGAGAATATACTGTCCGTCATACTTCTGCTGATTGACTACAAACACTACACCGGGCGAATACAAATAATCCATATTAAAGGAAGCAGCCGGATTTGCAAGATTAACCTTTCCATTCCTTTTAGGAATATATACCTGCAAAGGATCGACAAACCTGATTCCGGTCCCCAATGTAGAGACAAGCTCAATCCCCATCACTCCATAATCCACAACAGAATCGTTCAACAAAAATTCGCCTGCTCCATAAAGGATACTATCTATCGCAGTCAACTGCTCAAAATTATCTTGTACCCCCTTTATAACAGCCATTGTTTGACGATCCTTGTATTGCACCATCGCATTCTCTTCAAGTGTTTCAGTCAACACATCTACTTCCGGCATCTGCCGGATAGCCTGAATACGCGGGTCCTGTGCATCGAAAACTTTCCCTTCGGCAATCGTCACTTTCAGTTCCGGATCAAACACAGTAAACAGATCGGCTACTGTATCCTGAAAACCATTGAATACGGAAAGTGTACACACCATTGCCATCGTAGCCAATGCTACTCCACACACGGAAATAGCCGAAATGATATTAATGGCATTGTGTTTCTTCTTTGAGAAAAGATATCGCCGGGCTATGTAGAAGGGAAGATTCACTTCAACAAGGCATCTATCTTTTCAATATAGTCCAGCGAATCGTCCACAAAAAATTTCAATTCGGGGATAATGCGCAACTGATGACGAACACGGGTACCGAGTTCGAAACGGATGGACTTCATATTATTATTGATATTCTTTACCATTTCTTCGCTTTTATCAGAAGGGAAGACGCTTAAATATACGCGGGCAATGCTCATATCAGGGCTGATACGTACAGCACTGACCGACACCAACACACCGGGCATAGCCTTGGTCTGCAACAGAAAAATCTCACTGAGTTCCTTCTGTAACAAACGGGCTATCTTATTCTGTCTCGTTGTTTCCATAAACTTTCTACGTAATTATTTTATCAAACAAGCAATTAGCACTTGTTACAATAGAACACAAAATTAGAGAAATATATCGTTTGACAGATAAAATATGTACTATTTTTAATCTTCATTATTGAATTATTCTTCCAATGCTAAAGAGTAATCAACTAATACACATCTCACTTTTTACGAATAATGGTCAGTCCATCACGCAAAGGGAGGATTACTTTCTCCACTCGTTCATCATGTGCCACCAATTCGTTGAAAGCCTTAATACCGATGGTTTGATAGTCGTTGTTATGTGGCTCTTCCAGCACATGACCATCCCATAAAGTGTTATCGGCTATGATATATCCTCCGGGAGAAAGATGCGCAAGAGTCATCTCATAATATTCAATATACTTACGTTTATCGCCATCCACAAAAGCAAGGTCAAACGTAACTCCCAATGCAGGTATCAATTGGAGAGCATCTCCAATGTAGAATTTAATTTTATCAGCATAAGCTGAATTTTCAAGCCAGGGACGTGTAAAGTCTTCCTGTTCGTCATTTATCTCAAATGTGTGGAGCATTCCACCCTCCTCAAGTCCTTCGGCCAAGCAAAGGGCGGAATAGCCACTATAAGTTCCTATTTCTAATATCTGGCGAGGCCGTATCATACGAACAAACATCTTCAACATACGCCCCTGCAGATGACCGGAAGCCATACGGGGACGCAGAAGCTTGACATGCGTATCCCGATAAAGAGCTTTCAGGTATTCACCTTCTTCATCGATATGCTTTAGGATATATTCGTCTAAAAGATCGGTCTCTTTCATCTCATCCTACAAATAACGGTTGCTATTAGGCAATACACTGTCACCGGCATGCTTCAAAGCATCTTCCACGACATTGATCTCAAGGAAAGAGGTTTGTGTCCCGGCTTTACCGCTACTCAGATAACCCACCATATCAGTAGGATGTAAACGTCCTTCTTTCAATAAACGACGCAGAGCGGCAAAATAATACTCCTGTCCGTTGGCCAACTCAGGCATGTAGATCGCCTCCACTCCATAAGAGAGTGCCAGGTGACGCATAGTTTTCTCCTTATAACAAATGGCAAGCACCGGATATTTACCACGGAAAGCAGCCAGATTACGTGCAGTGCGCCCTTGATAGCTATCAGTAATGATAGCGCGTATTTTTAGTTTAGTAGTTGCTTTCACAGCCTGTTTGGCAAGGAAAGCAGTCACGTCATTACTATTCTCATCCAGAGGAATACGGATATCATTTTCTTCCAATTTGTCTTTTTCAGCCTGTGCAGCAATCTTAGTCATGGTTTTCACAGCCTCCACCGGATATTTACCATACGCGGTTTCACCACTCAACATCAGAGCATCCGTACGATAATAGATAGCATTCGCAATATCGGTTACTTCAGCACGAGTCGGACGCGGATTATTTATCATCGTATGTAACATCTGTGTAGCTACGATTACCGGCTTCTTGGCAAGAATACATTTACGTATCAATGTACGCTGAATTCCCGGAATGCGTTCCTGTGGAACTTCAATACCCAAGTCACCGCGAGCTACCATCACTCCATCAGCGACTTCCAGAATCTCATCTATATTATCTACACCTTCTTGATTCTCTATCTTAGCAATAATACGGATATCGCTGTTGTGTGCATCCAGAATTTCACGAATATCAAGCACATCCTGACGGTTACGTACAAAAGAATGTGCTATGAAATCGATATCTTTTTCTATCGCATAAAGAATGTTATTACGATCTTTTTCAGTCAGAGAAGGCAGGTTGATGCGGACCCCGGGAACATTTACACTCTTACGGCTCCCCAAGGTTGCTTCATTCTGCACCTCACAAAGTAAATATTCGGACGTTTTATCAATAACCCGCAACTCAAGATCACCATCGTCAATCAAGATAGTCCCACCTATATTCAGATCGTGTACGAAATTCGGATAAGAAACGGCAATACATTCACGGGTAGTCTCACGTTCGGGATCCCCCACAATTTTAACCTTCTCGCCAATCTGATAAAGTATTGGTTCCGCATTGGCAGTGGTACGTACCTCCGGACCTTTAGTATCCATAAGGATAGCGATGCGATTGGACACGGTACGAACATTGGCAATCAACGCTTCAAACCCTTCACGACTGGCGTGAGCTGTGTTCATACGAACCACATTCATCCCTGCATCAAACAACTCTTTTATAAAATCTACATCGCAACGTCTGTCTGAGATGGAAGCTACGATTTTAGTCTGTTTCAGCAACATAATCTATCTACCTATTTATATTTATACCTATTTATCTAATAAAGCCTCAAGTGCCAGACGATATGAGTTCAATCCAAATCCACAAATCACACCTTTACAGGCACAAGCAATCATAGAAACATGACGGAACGACTCGCGGGCATGAACATTGGAAATATGAACCTCAATCACAGGAGAGGGAACGGAACGGATGGCATCCTGCAAAGCAATGGAAGTGTGCGTATAAGCTCCTGCATTCAAAATGATTCCATCCACATCGAAACCGGTCTGCTGAATTTTATCTATCATTTCTCCTTCAACGTTCGACTGGAAATAACCCAACTCCACATCGGGATATTTTTTACGAAGCTCACCTAAATACTCTTCAAATGTAACGCTTCCATATATAGAAGGTTCACGCTTGCCCAAAAGATTAATATTGGGACCATTAATAATTTGTATCCTCATAACACAATCCTGCTATTTTTAATACCTTTGTCTTCGAGAACAATATTTCAAGATGCAAAGGTAGAAAAAAGAAATGAAATTAGACGAAAAAACAAAAAAGAAGGATGTGCAAGGGTTGATTATCAAAAAGTACCAACAGTATCTGAAACTGGAAAAGTCATTATCCAAAAACACATTGGATGCTTATTTGACGGATTTGGACAAGCTATTGAACTTTTTATCGGCCGAAGGTGTGGATATACTGGAAATCAGCCTGAAAGACCTTCAGCGTTTTGCAGCCGGACTGCATGATATCGGTATCCATGCCCGGTCACAGGCACGCATCATTTCCGGCATCAAGTCTTTCTTCCATTTTCTGATAATGGCCGATTATATAGAAGCTGATCCGAGTGAATTACTGGAAGGTCCCAAGATTGGTTTTAAACTACCGGAAGTATTGACTGTAGAGGAAATAGACCGTATCATCTCAACTGTAGATCTGAGCAAAAATGAGGGACAGCGAAATCGGGCAATATTGGAGACACTCTATAGCTGTGGTTTACGGGTTTCGGAATTAACCAACTTAAAACTATCAGATCTTTATTTTAATGAAGGATTCATTAAAGTAGAAGGAAAAGGTAGTAAACAACGATTGGTGCCCATCTCCCCCAGAGCCATTCAGGAAATAAAATACTATTTCATGGATCGAAACCGGATTAACATAAAAAAAGATTATGAGGATTATCTGTTTTTAAGCAGACGGGGAACACACCTATCACGTATCATGATCTTTCATCTTATCAAAGAACTGGCCGATATGGCAGGTATCACCAAAAACATCAGTCCACACACATTCCGGCATTCTTTCGCAACACACCTTCTTGAAGGAGGCGCCAACCTGAGAGCTATTCAATGCATGCTCGGACATGAATCAATTTCGACCACCGAGATTTACACACATATCGACCGTAATATGCTGCGAAGTGAAATCATAGAACACCATCCGCGCAACATCAAATATCGGCAAGAAAAAAGGCATTTCAATAAACAATAAAGTCTGGTTTGGCGTTATTTAGAGAGAGAAATAGTGCTGAACAGCTCAGGAATGCGACAGTTTTCATTAAATTATAATAAAATTAAGGGTGTATTTGCCTAAATGTATAAGAATTAATATCTTTGCGTGGCATTTATGGGCAATCCACAGATGCGTATTGAATAGACAAAATTTCAATTACAAACATTTAATTTATACCTAAAATGATCAAGAAGTTGTATTTGCCTTTACTTATGGCATTGGTTGTTGCATTGTCATCATGTAGCAACAAAATGGGTGCACTGTCATCTGATTACTTCACTACGACTCCTCAGGTACTGGAAGCTGTAGGTGGTAAAGTTCCTGTGACTATCAACGGAAAGTTCCCTGAAAAGTATTTCAAAAAGAACGCAGTTGTTGAAGTAACTCCGGTCCTGAAATGGGAAGGTGGACAAGTGAAAGGACAGCCTGCTGTATTCCAGGGTGAAAAGGTAGAAGGTAACGACCAGACTATCTCTTACAAGATGGGTGGTAATTACACGATGAAAACTACATTCGACTATGTTCCTGAAATGGCTAAGTCTGAACTGTACCTTGAATTCAACGCAAAAGTTGGAAAAAAAACAATCGCTATCCCTGCAGTGAAGATCGCAGACGGTGTGATCTCTACTTCTGAATTGATTAACAATACTTTGAGCAGCGCTAATCCGGCTTTGGGTGACGACGCTTTCCAACGTATCATCAAAGAAGCACACAACGCTAACATCATGTTCCTTATCCAACAGGCTAACATCCGTTCAAGCGAATTGAAAACCGCTAAGGAATTCAACAAGGAAGTTGCTAACGTAAACGATGCAGAAAACAAAAAGATCAGCAATATCGAAATTTCGGCTTATGCTTCTCCTGATGGTGGTGTGAAACTGAACACAGGTTTAGCTGAGAACCGTGAAGGTAACACTACTAAACTGATCAATAAAGACCTGAAGAAAGCTAAAATCGAAGTTCCGGTTGATGCTAAATATACTGCTCAAGACTGGGAAGGTTTCCAGGAACTGGTTTCTAAATCAAACATTCAGGATAAAGAACTGATTCTTCGTGTTCTGTCTATGTATCAGGATCCGGAACAAAGAGAGACAGAAATCAAAAACATCTCTTCTGTATACAAAACTTTGGCTGACGAAATCCTGCCGCAGTTGCGTCGTTCTCGTTTGACTTTGAACTATGAAATCATCGGTAAGTCTGATGAAGAAATCGCTAATCTGGCTGCAACAGATCCGAAACAGTTGAATCTGGAAGAAATCCTGTATGCTGCTACACTGACTAACGACCCGGCTAAGAAAGCTGACATCTATACAAAAGCTTCTCAGCAGTTCCCGAATGACTACCGTGCATTCAACAACTTGGGTAAACTGGCTTATCAAGCAGGTGATTTGGACAAGGCTCAATCATACGTGAAAAAAGCAGAAAGCATTAAAGCTGCTCCTGAAGTAAACATGAACTTAGGTTTGATCGCTCTGGCTAAGGGTGACAAAGCTGCTGCTGAGTCATACTTAGGTAAAGCTGCCGGTGCTAAAGAACTGAACGAAACATTGGGTAACCTGTACGTAGCTCAGGGACAATACGAAAGAGCAGTAAACGCATTTGGAGACACTAAAACAAACAGTGCTGCTTTGGCACAGATCCTGGCTAAGGACTACAACAAAGCTAAAAACACTTTGGCTGGTATCTCAACTCCGGATGCTTACACAGACTATCTGATGGCTGTTCTGGGTGCAAGAACTAACAACACTTCTATGCTGACAAGCAGCTTGAAGAGCGCTGTAGCTAAGAACCCGGCTTTGGCTAAGAAAGCTGCTACAGACCTTGAGTTCGCTAAATATTATACGAATTCTGATTTCATGAACATCGTAAAATAAGCGAGACTTAATTGAGAAAAATATAAAAAAGGAGTTGTCCGCCACATAAATGGCGGGCAATTCTTTTTTTTTATCTACAAAACCCTTACTTTCGCAGAAAAGAAATAAGAATGAGAAAGATAGGGATTCTATTTATTACTGTGTTTTGCCTGTTTGCCTGTAAAAGCAACAGCACCCAAATCAGTCTGGAAGGTGAACTTAAGGGACTGACTAACGACACACTCTACTTATATGGAACAGACGCTCTATATGATCGCATAGATACTATTTATGCACAAGAAGGTAAGTTTAGCTACAATCTCAACGTAGATTCGACAGTAATCGATACGCTCACAGCAACTGTACTCCTGATAAACGGGAATGTAGAGTATCCGCTCTTCCTGGACAAAGGAAACCAAATTAAGATAAAGGGAAATGCCAATGATCTCAGCCATTTGGACATAGATGGCAATGAACCGAACACAAGCTTGAGTCTTTTTATGAAAGAACAGAAAAGTTTGGGTCAGGCATCCAATAAAATGATGCAGGAAAAAGCCGAAACATTTATCCGCCAACACAACTCCTCACTGGCCAGCATTTATCTCCTCGACAAATATTTTGTGCAGACACCACAGCCGGATTATACCAAAATAAAAGAAATAACCGAAAGCATGACGGGAGCACTCCTTGATCGTCCTTATATTGAAAATATCAGCGACTATATTGATCAACTGGAAAAAGTGACTGTTGGTAAATCTGCTCCTTATTTTAGTTTACCCAATAAAAAAGGTGAGAAGTTATCACGTTCAGCTGAAAAGTTCAGAGACAAATATCTTCTACTTAATTTCTGGGCTTCGTGGTGTGACCAATCATCCGAAACCAATACAGAGCTGAAAAGACTAAATAAGGAATATAAGAGAAACAAGAACTTTGCCATATTAGGCATATCGCTTGATATAGATAAGAAAGCATGGGAAACAGCCATCAGTAAAGATAGCCTGAATTGGGAGCAAGTATGCGATTTTACCGGTTTAAGCTCAGAAACAGCCAAGCAGTATGCAATACTGACGCTACCAACCAATATCCTGATCTCGCCAACTGGCAGAATTCTGGCAAGAGACATCAAAGGAGAAGCACTTACCAATAAACTAAAAGAATTACTGAAAACCGAAGAAAAGAAATCCGGAAGAACTAAACGCTAAAATCGAGTCACTAACCTCAAAATCATTAGAAACACGTGCTTATAAAAGTATTCGGAGCGGCTGTACAAGGCATTGAAGCAACCCTCATCACTATAGAAGTCAACAGTTCACGAGGATGCATGTTCTACATGGTAGGCCTTCCCGACTCAGCAGTCAAAGAAAGCCACCAGCGTATTCTGTCTGCCCTGCAAGTAACCGGGTACAAGATGCCTACCAGCAATATTGTTATCAACATGGCCCCGGCAGATATCCGCAAGGAGGGCTCATCTTACGATCTGCCATTGGCTATCGGAATGTTGGCTGCCAGCGAGACTATTTCATCCCAGAAACTATCTCGCTATATGATAATGGGAGAACTCAGCCTCGATGGAACAATCCAACCCATCAAAGGAGCTTTGCCCATAGCTATCAAAGCACGGGAAGAAGGATTTACCGGGTTAATCGTTCCTTTGCAAAACGCACGGGAAGCGGCAGTAGTCAATCACTTGTCGGTATACGGAGTGAGTAATATACAGGAAGTTATTGAATTCATCAATGATAAACACGAACTGACACCGACTACAGTCCAGACCCGTGAAGAATTTTATGCCTGCCAAAGTGACTTTGAATACGATTTTGCAGATGTGAAAGGACAAGAAAATGTGAAACGTGCACTTGAGGTGGCGGCTGCAGGAGGCCACAACCTCATTATGGTAGGAGCGCCGGGAAGCGGTAAATCGATGATGGCAAAAAGGCTGCCTTCCATTTTGCCCCCTCTATCCTTAGGTGAAAGCCTTGAAACAACCAAAATACATTCAGTAGCCGGCAAGTTAGGGCGCAACTCTTCTCTGATATCCCAACGTCCCTTTCGGGATCCACACCACACCATCTCACAAGTAGCTATGGTAGGCGGAGGCAGTTTTCCGCAACCGGGAGAAATCAGCCTGGCACATAATGGAGTCCTCTTTCTGGACGAGCTACCGGAGTTTAACCGCAGTGTGCTCGAAGTATTGCGTCAGCCTCTTGAAGACCGTCGTATCACCATTTCACGCGTAAAAAGCACGATCGACTATCCTGCCAGTTTCATGCTGGTAGCGTCTATGAACCCGTGTCCGTGTGGCTATTACAACCATCCGACCAAACCATGTGTCTGTAATCCGGGACAAGTACAAAAATACCTGAATAAGATATCCGGTCCTCTGCTGGACCGGATTGATATTCAAATTGAAATAGTTCCTGTACCATTTGAAAAGATCTCAGAACAACGACAAGGAGAATCCAGTGCAGCCATCAGGCAAAGAGTGATTAAGGCCCGACAGATACAGGAAGAAAGATTTGCTTGTTATCCGGGAACTTATTGCAATGCTCAAATGACAAGCAAGCAACTATCGGCTTTTGCACAGCCTGAAACAAAAGGTTTGTCACTGTTGAAAAGTGCCATGGAACGCCTCAATCTTTCAGCCCGCGCTTATGATCGTATCTTGAAAGTATCTCGTACGATAGCCGATCTGGAAGGAAGCGGACAAATAAAACCAGAGCATTTGGCAGAAGCCATCAGCTACCGGAACTTAGATCGAGAGAATTGGGCTGGATAATGTTATGAAGAGCAAAGTTATAATGAAAGAAAACCTCCTTATCACACTCTGTCTTATCTTGTTATCATATGGAATGACCGGATGCAAAGACTCTACACGAACTTTGCTTAGTAAGTCTGTAGAAATGGAAAAAATCTCTACAGACAGTATGCTGTTTTATCTTCAACAAATACAAGAACCAAACCATCTAACCAATAAACAGCGGGCTGAATACTGCTTCCAATTATACAAAGCCACATTGTGGAAAACTCAAAAGCCCAAAGATTCTCTACTTAAAGTATGTATCCCACTTTTTTTACAATATGGAGATACAGCCCAATGGTTACAGGCTCAACTGGAACAAGCTAACAGCTACTTTTACAAGCACCAGCCGGATTCTGTTTTACATGTCGCTTCATCCCTTCAAAACAAAAAAAAGTATATGACATATAGTCAACAGAGGTATTATTACAACATGCAAAAATTTGCCTACTTTAATCTAAAAAAATATTCGCAGGCTCTTGATCTGGCAAATAGCGTACTGGCACTGAATAATCCATCTAATGATACTCTATCTTTATTTTACGACCATCGGAGCCGATTGGAAATATTAAAAAAAATGGGAAAGACAGACGAAGCAATAAAAGGATATTATAAGATGCTTGAATGGCTTGCCCCTTCAAAAGAATACCGTTATCTAAACTATTCCATAGCCGAAGATATTGTGAATTATCATCTACAGCAGCAAGATTTCAACAAAGCACTGGAATCCATGCTGGAGCTCCGCTCGTATCGCCGTAATCGTTATGACGTACCCTACTATCAATTGATCCGCGGACAAATATTCCAATCCTTGCACCAACTGGATTCGGCCCAATACTATTATAAACAAGCAGCTATCTCAACCTCACCATATATCGCGGCAGAAGCAACCTCCCGCCTGTTCCGGTTAATAAATGCGACGCAATATCCTGAGCAGGCATATTATCTGGCAAAAAATGAAGATATACTGTATGACAATCTTACATTAAACGTTAAAACAGAAGAGACTACCAGAAAATACAACGAAGCCAAGCTTCAGAATGAGCTGTATCAACTGCGTCTCACTCAGCAAGAAAAAGAATTATGGATGATGGGAATCACAGTTATTCTATTATTCATAGCCCTACTGATATCATTTTTCTATCATCAGGAAAAGAAGAAAAGATTGCTATCGGAGCGAAAGCTGCAAGCAGAACAGGCAGAAGAAGAGGCTCGCCGATTGCAACACGAGAATGAATTATTGCATAAAGAAGCTGAACTAAGTGCGCTACGCGAAAAAGAGATTTTCATGCGTAATAAAGAAAGTGAAATGCGTGAAGCCCTATTCCGTCACATCTCTTTCTTCCAGAAGCTTCCTTCCCTCCATACAGAAAACTCTCCGGAAGATGGTCCAAACAGCCGGAAAATCACTGTAAATGATGCAGAATGGAGCGAAGTAAAACAAGCGGTAAATGATGCATTTAATAATTTCGTTGACCGGCTGCAAGAAAATTATCCGCAACTCAGTGAGAAAGATATTTGTTTTTGCTGCCTGGTAAAGATCAATGTGAACATACAAGACCTATCGGATATCTATTGTGTCAGTAAAGCAGCCATCACTAAGCGCAAGTACCGAATTAAAACAGAAAAGATGCATATTTCTGATGAAACTCTCAGTTTAGACGCCATTCTCCAAAGCTTCTGATAATAGTTGTCCGCCAGACGAAAAGGAAAGTCCACAACTAATACACTGAACAACAACAAACTAAGCAACAGTCAAGCGTCTATTTTTGTCCGCCTGTTTTTTTGTCCTCCCTCCCACTAATAGCTAATTTTGCTATTACAAAACGCGTTTGATTATTCATCTAATTATTTATGCTTATGAAAACCAGAATGATTTATCACAGTTTGGCAATCTGCTGTTTATTGCCAACTTTTGCTTTTACAACGGGGGACAACGATCCACTCGCAAAATCACCCACAGTTGCCAAACTTACGAATACTCCCAATGGCCCGTTGATCGGTTGCGACTTAAAAGCACTAAAAGATACCGTAAATTTCCCATTGAGTCAGTTGACAGAAGAATTACAAATTGTAAAACTCGACAATCGGGATGAAGCGCTTATTGGTGGCTGGGTACGGACGACCGTCGGAGAGAAATATATTTTAGTAAGCAATAACAAACAGACCCCTTACAAACTATTCGATCGTTCGGGTAAGTTTATTGCCACTATCGGATCGTATGGACAGGGACCAAACGAATACCTTAATACATATGCCGAACAACTGGACGAAGCAAATAACCGCATCTACATTTTACCCTGGCAAAGCAACAAGATATTGGTATTTGACTTAAAAGGCAATGCATTAGACCCTATTCCCCTATGTTTGCGAGTTCCCAAAGGAAAATTCCGGGTAGATACTGCTAAATCAGAAGTCACAGTCACCGTTTTGCCATTCCCCAACTGGCCTGCAGTAGTATGGACTCAAGATTTAAAGGGTAAGCGTAAAAACTTTGTAGCACCGGGCAGTCTTTCTATGCCACAGGATTTCAGCAACGAAGTATTGATGGGAAATAATACCTCTGCTTATGATGTCATGCTACTCAAAATCATACCTAAACCAAGTGTAGATACTCTATACCACTATAATGCCGCAAAAAACAAACTGGAAGGGCGTTTTACTGTAAAATATCCATCAAACGATAATCTGCCTTGGCACGGTTATTATGAGATACCCAATCATTTCATAGGCGATGTATCTTTCCCAGTACAAGTAGACGAAAACACATTCTCCAGTTCTAAACCGGCTTATTACATAGTTAACAAGAAAACTTTGCACGGCAATTATGTGCGTCTTTACAACGACTTCCTTACTACTCCCAGTTCGACAATCTATCCTTCATTCAGTAATGGGTATTATGTCACTAATATGGAACCACTGGCATTGAAAGAAATGCTTGAGAAAGAAGTCAATAAGAAAGGACTGGCAGCTGACAGAAAGAAAAAGGTACAAGACTTAATTAAGTCTCTCAATGAAAACGACAATAATATCGTATTATTCGCCAAATTGAGAAAGTAAAAGAGTGATTGTAAATAGTAGCCATTGATAACTTAAGGGAAGTGCCCCGGTGAATTAACCTTCGGCACCTCCCTTATTGTCAAGCCATTGCGAATAATTTTCTAAAATCTTATAATAAATTCCTGCTATATAGAATCTGTTTCTTCCCGAGACAGTATTTACCAAATGTACGTAATAATCTATCAATCACCCCTGCTATGCCCCAACAACCCGAAATAACAAATAAAACAGTTGGATTTGCAGGACCTTTTATAAATACATTATCTCTCTATATGCTTAATTATAAGAAAAATAGTCCGGTTGCTTCTCCGTATTGATTATATATATGTAACTTATATCCTTTATTTAGCGGCAAACCTTTCATCGAGATAGTATAAGTCATATTCTCGATTGGATGGACGAGATCATGGACAAGGACAGTGTTATGTGCATCCTTAATCTCAATATTTACATTATCAAAAGTTGTATTAAATTTTATATACAATAACTCCTCTTCATAATTTATCGATGCTTCAACAGACGGTAAGCCTCTTACAACTTCCCAGCTTTCTGAAAGACTTATGTTCCGTTCCTGTACTGCGTTCAAAGATGTATTTTTTGTTATGGCTCTTGGAACCAAACAAAATAATAATGATAGAATAAATAGTAATTTTACTTTTTTCATAACTTGCTGTTTTTTTGATTAGACACAGCAAAATTAATAGCAAATTTAATAAATACATCCATTTTGCTGCAATTAGGCATGGACAATCACATATTGAATATCAGCAATTTATATATTTTTTGATGGACAAAGGGAATAATGCCTATCTGTTTCTCAAGCAAATATTGTATTTATACCGAATAATTGGAAGTATATTGAAAAAAAGTAAAATCCGACACCGATTTTATGCTGTACCTAAGTTATAGGTTAGTAAGTAAATGCTCGTAAAGAGTTGTTTTAGGTAAAGAGTTTAATCCAAGACGTTGGCGTAATCTTACTCTTTTTTTAGAGACAGAGTTTGGAGAAATACCCAGCAAGTCAGCTTCAATATTAGAATCGAAATTAAACATAACCAGACAACAGTACTTCCACTCCTGTTCCGTAAGTTCCAGACACAGGCTATATACATGAGATTTGAGATTTGGAAATGTATCCGTACTCTCTTCCACTATGGAGTTCCATAGCTTTTCTGTCAATAAACCCTCTTCCCGGGGAGCTTTATGGTTGGTTAATTCCAACAGTTTTTTATAAATGGGGGAACTATTAATTTTCACTCTTTGCAACTGATGATATTTTTGTGTTAAATTGTCAATTTCTTCTTGCAATTCATTAATTGCACCTTCATTTTTATCTTTCAGGTCAACTAACTGGGACAGCTGCTGCCTCTTTTCTTCCAATTCAATAGTTGAATTCAATAATTCGATTTTCTTTGCAGCTAATTCTATCGTTTGTTTGTCCAGTTTGTTTTTTATCTTTTGTTTATAAAGAAAGTACATGAAAATTATAACACTCAGAAAGAAGACGCAAATACAGAGGATTATGATGTAACGTTGTTGCTGGATTGTCAGCTCATTAACTTTTTCTCTTAATTTAAAGTTACTATACTTTTTCTCTATTTCCAACACTCTTGATGCATGTTGAGCCATAGTAATAGAATCAACAGCACGTTGATACTCTTCCAGATTCTCTAATGCAGACTGGTAATTACCCTCTGCTTTATTAATCCTATAGTAAGCCTTTTTAATTGAAAATTCTCCCGGTGGGAATTTAGAAGAGACCTTGTTCAATGCCATTCGCGCTTTTTGGGGGAATCCCGTTTCTAAATATAGATTGATTAGCCCCAAATAGCTGTAAGTTGTATTAATAGAATCGTAGGAAACCGATTTTATATAATAGTCTTCTGCTTCTTCGTACCGTTTCAAATCACGATATATATTCCCAAAAGCATTTTCTATAATTGATTGAATCCTTTTATCACTTAAACCTTGTGCAAGAGAATCAGCTTCTTTTATACAACACAATGCTCGATCAAAAGAATCCAAAGCACACCATTGTCGGGCAATATTCCTTATTGCATAGATGTGGCTTTTTCTATTTCCCGCTTTCTCAAACAATACCTTAGAGTCTTTATATTGATTCATTGCCATTTGTGGCATATCGTTCAAGTTATATAAATCAGCTATATACGTACAGATATAGCCTGAAGTATTAAACAACCCATTATTTTTGGCAGAATGCAAGGCTTCCACATAGTTACTCATAGCCTTATCGTATTCACCGTCGACATAATAAGAACGTCCCAAATAAAGCTGCATCTTCGCTTGATCTTCGGTACTTCCATGTTTCATGTACCATGCCAGTGCACGATCCAGATTACAGGGAGAAGGCAGATTGTTATTGTTCAGTTTATCAGCTACTTTTCCTTTCAGCATACACCACAAAGAGAATTCAGCTATACTTAGAGCGTCAGGAGAAGGTATTCCAGCTAAAATTATATTGGCACTGTCAGGGTAAGTTTCGATTAATCTTTCGGCATTAAGTAATAAAGGCAATGATGGGTGTTGCTTTTCACATCCTATAAGTATCATAGTGAATAATAGTAATAGAATATTTTTTGTGTGTTCACTCATCATTGTCTGATTTTGGTATCTGCAAAGGTAAGTCCTTCATGTATATGATCAAAATACTATAATAGCCTCTAAATAAAGCATGAATCAGTCCCTAATTATCCCAATCTATAAAAATAGCTCCAAATAATCTCCTAAAGTTTTACAATCCTCTTCTGATGACAAAAGAGGAGCTCCCCTTCGTCATTGTGCAAATGCATACCGTTACCTTCACAATAACGGAAGAAGCTACAATCCGCACATTCACCCTTACGTGCCCACTCACGATCACGGAACATCTGAAAGCGCTTCTCCCATACTTCCATAAAGTTATCTTTATAAATATTGCCTTGATGAAAATTACTGCGTATGCTGGGACAGGCTGAAATAGAGCCGTCGGCTAAGACAGAAGCCACACTGATACCCGCATTACACGAATAGAAATGATCACGTACTTCACTCTCATAATTACCAAGAAAGCCCTCACAACCATAGCTCAGATGGACACGCCCTTCCTTCCGTACCTGCTTGATAAATTCCAGGACTCCGGTAAATTCTTCATTTGTCAACTGAAATTCCGGATGACTGGCCGCACGCCCCACCGGAAAAATAGTAAAAATACGCCAGTTACGCACTCCTATAGTATACAAATAGCTTTTTAACTCTCCCAAATGAGAGTAATTCTTACGATTGACACAAGTAACAACATCCCAGGTCAGTTCGGGTTCGTGCACCAACATCTTAATGGCCTCCAACGCCTTTTCATAACTATCCGGATTACCACGTAACCAGTTATGCTCCTCTGCAAAGCCATCCAGACTAATTGTAACAGCATGCAGCCCGGCAGCCATCAGACTATCGAGCCGTTCACGGGTTAAATATAGCCCATTGGATACAATTCCCCATGGATATCCCCTACGATAAAGAGCTAACCCCACTTTCTCAAGGTCATTCCGCATCAGCGGTTCACCTCCGGTTATAATAATGTTAACCTCATTAGGATTGACGTGCGGTGTAATCGAATCTATAACCCGAAGAAAATCCTCTGCAGGCATATCCTTCTGTTCCGACATTTTCCGGCAATCACTTCCACAATGTTTACATGCCAAGTTACACCGTAATGTACATTCCCAGAAAAGTTGACGCAACGGATGCAATTCCCGGAGATTGTTTCTCATTTTAAGGGCTATCTCCAATCCCAGGCGTTTGCGAAGTGACAATCGTCCCGGATTATTTTTCATCGTCTTTTACCGTTTCCTTCTTGATTTGAATTGTTTTCTCTATAACTGTTTCTCCCCGATACCAATGGCTTCCGCCTGTAAACCCACCAGCGTCTACATCTACGCTATCTTTAGAGTAACTGCCATTGGAATCACCATCCACATCACGGACGATAAAACGATATTTCTTAGACGGAAACTCTACCCTTTCAGTGGCAAAAGCCCCATCCTTATCAGTGATCAACGTATCCGGATAACTCAGCCATGCTCTGCCGTCACCTTCATGTATGGCTCCGGAAACTACTTCAATACCCGGAACAGGTTCCTGTGTATCAGCGTCGATAACTTTACCTTTCACCCGATATTTGGCAGAAGGCATACCATATTCGAGGGGCGTATCGCCCCCTCCATTGTCACAAGACATAAATCCAAGCAACACAAGTAGTCCAGAAAGTGCCCGATTACTATATCGCAGCCATTGTTCGTTTTTCTTTTTCATATATAGAATTCGCGTTTAAGTCCATCTCTTTTTAGTAAACGCAGGAATAAGTGTAATACTGCATCTGCTTTCCTTCTTTTTTATTCTGAAAACAGCATTTATTTTTCTATCCGGATACGGGCGTCTACGGCAATAACCTCCTTATCAGTGGCCAGCAGAGGGTTCATATCCATTTCTTTTATTTCTGTAGCAAAGCGAAGTAACGTAGACAGACGTACAATAATTTCCGCGAATTTATCTTCGTTCACCCCTCTCTGTCCGCGAGTTCCCTGGATAATCTTATAAGCCCGAAGCGAATGAATCATCGAATAGGCCTCCTCATAAGACAAAGGTGCCAAGCCGGAAGAGACATCTTTCAAGACTTCCACAAAGATACCACCCAAACCGCAAAGCACTACATGCCCGAACTTCTCCTCGTATTTAGCTCCGATAAACAACTCAGTCCCTTTCAGCATAGGTTGCACCATGATGGCCCGCGCCTCAGATATCTGCATCATACGGTCGAACTCAAGTGCCAAATGTTGCTCACTTTTTATATTAAGTACCACCCCTCCTACATCCGACTTGTGTACAGGTCCCACAACCTTAGCTACCACCGGAAAGCCACAACGTCGGGCAAAAGCAAGAACTTCATCTTTATTGCCGGACACAAACTCCTCAACTACCGGAATACCGGCAGAATGAAGCAAGGCCTGAACATAATGAGGTTCAATATAACCGTTCTGCGGAATAGAATCAATAATCCGGCGAATGCGAGGTACATCTACTCCAAACAATTCAATCTCCGGCACAGCCGGTTTAGGAGCATTGATGATACGCGACAAAGCCGTGCCCAACATCACCTCATCGGCAAAGTTAACATGTCCTTTCTCCAAAAAAAAGGCTACTTCCTCACCGGCAGTTCGTACTGAAGGAAGAACCGGAAAAAGAGGTTTCTTACAAGTCAGCATTTTCTGGTGCAGCACCTCATAGGTCTCAAACATTGTCACCAGTCCCGGCGTACCGAATATAGCAAGAATTGCATCTATATTCTCAAACTTTTCCTCACAATAATCAATGGCGATCCCCAAATGTTCAGGAGTTCCCGTTGCCAAAATATCAATTGGATTGCCTACTGAAGCACCGGGAAACAGCTTACTCTTCAACTCATCGGCAAGGGGACCCTCCAATTTCGGAACGTTCAGACCTCCTTTCGACAAAGCATCGGTCAACATCACACCGGGGCCCCCGGCATGAGTAACAATAGCAAAATTCCGTCCCTTCAATTCAGGCAAGGTAAAAATACAACCAACCGTTGTCAACTCTCCGCGTGAATAACATCGCACAATGCCGGCTTTACGAAATAAAGCCTCAACTGCCGAATCGGAACTGGCAATAGCTCCGGTATGTGAAGATGCCGCACGACTACCGCTTTCCGAACTGCCTGCTTTAATAGCTGCGATTTTACATCCTTTCCGAATTAACGAAGAAGCATGGAACAACAGTCGGTCGGGATTCTTAATGCTTTCAATATAGATAAGTTTAATTTTTGAGTCTTTTTGTGGATCGAAAGTTTCATCCATGTATTGCAGGACATCCTCTACTCCAATTTGTTTGGCGTTTCCTACTGACCAAACAGAATTGAACTGAAGACCTTTAGCTACTGCGGACTCCAAAATAAAAACAGCGGTAGCCCCGGAACTGGAGATCAGGTCTGCTCCTTGGGGGTTCAGGTTCGGAATGGGCTGAGTAAACACACTGTGATGCCACGTATTGAGCAATCCGATACAATTCGGACCAATCAGTGAAGCACCGTATTTATTAACAGTCTCAAGAATGCGCTCTTCCAATAAAGCGCCTTCCCGCGTTTCTTCTCCAAATCCGGCCGAAAGAATTATGAAAGCCCGCGTCTGCTTCTCTCCGGCCAGTGTTTCCACCACCTCCGGACAAAGAGCCGCAGGAATAGCAAGAATAGCGAGATCTGTATCGGGTAACTCCTTTGCATCGGCAAAAGAAGGCACTCCCTGCACTTCTGTTTCTTTGGGGTTGACAGCCCGGAGCTCTCCCTGATAACCACCGTTTATCAGATTCTTCAAGATAGCACCGCCCGGCTTATGTGTATTGTTCGACGCCCCTACCACAACAATGCTTTGGGGATGAAGTAACTGGGTTGTAATCATAGATTGTATATTATACGATTATTCATTCACAAATATATCGTTTTAGAAACAACCGACAAACAAATCTTACCTAAAAGATACAAAGCAAGAAGATCTCCGAACCGGACTCACTCATGTTTCAGGGAAATTAATACTATAACGGATAATAATGGGATTATCCTTAGGAGTCATTTGTTGCAATGCGGTTTTAAGTTGTCCTTCCGGTAAAAATGACACCAGTCGCATCGCCAAATAAAACTCATTCCATATATTATCAGTTCAAAATATAAATTCAATCACCAAACTCCGATTTCATCACCTCCTGTGCTTTGTCAAAAGCCTTATGAAAGTCACGAGAGATAATTTTCCCATCCGGTGAAATAAAAACAAAATAAGGTAGACCTGCAAAGGCAAAATCTTCTATAATCTTATGATTATCTCCCTTACTTTCTACTTCAGGCCATGGATGTGCCACCATATTTTCGAGAACAGGTTTCAGTTTCATTCCCAATACCTCGTCATCTTCTCCCACATTTTTATTCAGTTCACAAATAGTTTCCATATCATCCGTTATTCCAATAACGGAAAGATGATCCTTATATTTTTCATAGAAGGCAGTGACCCGCTTATCGACGGAAATAGAACCGGGACACAGCCCCCAATGATAAAGAAGAAGATATTTACCTCTGGCATCGTCAGAAGTGATCCTTTTCCCGTCAGTAGTAGTGACAGAGAATAAAGGAGCCTCATTACCGGGAGCAAGTCTTTCTATTGCCTCCACCTCCCGTCTAAATATCTGCCCATAATAACTATTCAGAGCCTCTTGGTTCATGTTCGACAGCACAGATTTCATTTCCTCCGGGGCAGCATACGAAACCTTTTGAAGATATTCCACTGTCACCCAAGTAGATGATGGATTGTTTGCTATCAATTCTTTTATCTTTTGCCGTAAGAGAGTGTAAGATTCTTGATGATTGCTACGAAAACGATTGAACTTATCAACGTATTCCTTAGCCTTCTCCATATCACCTTTCTTTCTTGCCTCATCGATAATCTTTCCATATTTTGCTCGTATGATTTCCAAAGAGTCTTCCAGGTGTACTATTTCTTTCAACGAAGGATCGTTATACAGTCCACCGCTAATGGTACTATAGTATATAAAATCAGTTTCTCCCTTTAGGTGATAGTCCCCTTCTTCCACAATAATCATCAGGGCTTGTCGTGAACTCGCTTGATATCCACCTGAAACGGGTTTATATATCATACTATAATATTGAGTATGTGGCTGTTCACCTGAGTAAAAGAATTTATTGGGATCACTTACAATTACGTTAAAAGCGACTTCCCCCTCCTCTCCTTTATAAGGAAGAGTGGTTTTCCGGAAGGAAAGAGTATCATTGGGCATTAATCCGTCTATCTCACCGGAAATGCTAAACTGATGACTTTCTTGGGCATCCGTGCCACTCACAAAAATCGGAAGAAAGAAAAATCCCAAGACAAGTATACACGAAAAAATTAGCTGCTTCATATATTTCGAATTTATGTTTTATTGCAAATAAAACGGTAACCGATTAATTCTTATAAACCTGATATTTAGGTATAAATATTAAAAATCCCCCTGCGAAATTCTCACCGGAAACCTTAAATATTATTCTCTATTTTTCACCAGCATAATCACCGGATTTGACTCTTCATCCAGTCCGGCAGCTATTTCTTTTAACTTCCCTTTCAATCCGTCATTTTTATACGCATCAACAATTTTGTTGGCTGCCAATGGTTGGATGGCTACTATTTCATCGCCATTCATAGGATCTGAAAGCATATCTACGTTTTGTTTTTCTACAAAATCACCATTGAGCACATTGGCTTCAAAAACTGCATTCTCCTGCTTGTCGTACATTAAATCGGTAATAAGAAATCCTCTTCCGGTAGTAAAATCAAAATCCTTCTTTACAGTATGCATAAAACAATAGCGGTCTGTAACAACTCCCATTGTGAGAAGTATCTCCAGATCCCTGGTAGGAGATTTTATAAGAAAAGGATTTAATTGATTCTTTTCCGGTACATAGTTATATACCGTATCGGAGGAAGTTTCAACAAGTAACCATTCTTTCTGATATGGAATTATAGAACGTATAGAAGTCATTGCAACCGCCCCACCCTTCTGTACAACCGGAGTTTTAATGACATCAAAAGGTATATAAATTTTTTGGGTGACACTTCCGTCTTGCTTCGATATTATCAGGTGATAGGATCTGTTTTCTTCTCTCGGTTGTCCCTCCTTATAATACAAAGACATATCATAACAAATCAGATTGTTCTTATCGTAATTAAATACTTCTAAATATTCACCACCTTCTACATGCTTAAAGTCCCGTTTAAAGTTTCCCGATAAATCATATACATATATTTTCTTTGTCGAAGCACAGTTGACAAACATTTCGTTGTTATCTTCATCTAAAATAATTCCGTTGATAAAACTATATTCTCCATCCCCCTGTCCTTTCCGGTTTATTTTTCTTATCCCTTTACCGGTTTTTCTGTCAAAAACAAAAATATTACCATCATGGCTCCAGTTTTTTACTAATATATATTTTTCACCTATAGCCATCACACTACCCTGAGTTATAAATTCATCGTTCGTTTCCAACGGGATATATTCTACATCCATAAGATCTTGAAGAACCAATTCTTTCTTAGGATAAGTTGTAGTAACATCCACTGTGATTACATTTGTCTTTTCCTCTTTTTCCACGCATCCCAACAATCCCATCATCAGGAATAACGACATAATAATCTCTACTCTTCTCATAATATATGTTTTAAGTTTACTCTTGGTTTGAATCTAAAGCGAACCGGAAGCCTCCATATTCATCATTATAGTTTCCTATATCATAATCAATATATGACACTCGACACCCCAGGGAAGTACCTCCCCAACTACCTCCCCGCAATACACGCCTAAAGAAAAGAGTAGCTCCTTTTAACGGCCATTCCGGACTGACTGATTTGCCATCGTGATAATATTCTTTAGTGTACGTATCCTCGCACCATTCCCACACATTTCCACTCATGTCATACAACCCCAACTCATTGGGCTTTTTGAGCCCTACCGGATGTGTGGTTTTCATTTCTCCAGTTCCACCCTCTTGATAATTCTTAACATACCACGCCACCTCATCTATGTTATTACTTCCACTGTACTTATATCCTTCACTTCGCTTCCCGCCACGTGCTGCATACTCCCATTCTGTTTCTGTTGGAAGGCGGAAAGTTTTACCAGTAAGAGCATTTAGCTTACTTAAAAACTCGTGGGCTTCATTCCAGCTTACATTTTCTACCGGGCAATCATCACAGCCGGTATTTGCAGACGGATTAGAATCACTTCCCATCACGGCTTTCCACAATTTTTGTGTGACCTCATATTTACCCATGTAAAAAGTAGATACAGTTTCTTTATGCGCAGGCTTTTCATTGTCCTCACAATCACACCCTTGTTCATCTGTACATCCCATCATAAATGTACCGCCTTGTATTTGGATCATCTCAAAATCTTCTCCATTCACGGTAAACGTAACACTTTGTATAGGGTCTTGTACAGATTTGTTTTGCGTACAAGAAAAGGTGAGAAACAGTGCCCCCATAATTGTCAGGGTTCTGACTTTTGACATTCCGGTACAAGTACACAGATGTTTTATACTAAAAACAAAATCTCCCATTCTTTAATTCATTTAAAATTCTAAATAAGGCACATCTGTATACTACAAGATAGGATATTTACCGATTTGCCGTTGTGTATTTACGTATATCTCTTCAAATACCTTTTGCCTATGGTTTTTATAGATACAACGTATTATTTATTTCATGTGGTCGTAAATGTAGATAATTAATTCAAGCTTTTGAATAAAGTTGTTTTTTTATTTCCCGGAAGTGTTCAACAACATAATTTCACTTCCTAAAAAACACAACCTGGCAAAAGGAAAAGATGACAAGACGTGGTATTTCCACCTATTTTATCGTTGATTATCCGGTCTCATCTGTCAATAGTACACCGGCTTGCCACCCTCCAATAAGAAAGGACGCTGCATAGGCCCCATATATGTATCGCCGTATACCAGAAACAGTGAGCGGACAGGTACCTCTCCAAAATCCAGTGTACGGAAACAGGATATAAGGTCCGTCACCCAACTCCAAAACCCGCTTTACATCCTAAGTGAGAATACCACACACTCCAAAGAAATAACAACAACACTGTTTTCTACGAGTCAATCAAATTTTATCTAAGAAATTCTAAAATAATATTGTAAAATCTGGCGAAGATATGTTTTTGTTACGCTACTTTCATCTATTTGCGGAACATACGTGCTATTTATCCTAAAATTAGAATCAATTATAAAAAAATAGGGCCGTTCTATATCCGGAATACATTCATTCAGATTAGCACCTATATTAAATATTGGATATTTTATTTTTGAAATTCTTTTAAATTGCTTCATATAGAAATTACTATCATAATTTGTAAGCAATATAATATGATCAGCACCTATTGAGTCAACATACAGATTCAATAATTCTATTTGCTTATTTACACAAGTATTACAATTTAATTCAGAGTAACGTAACACTAACTTATTTCCATCAATAATCTTTGAAAGGGTTCTTTTATTCCCGTTAGTATCAAAGACTTCCAATGAAGGATTCAACACCTTCCCATTAGCCCTCAACTCATAGTTTCTAATTTCCCGCTCAATTCGATGACTACTCTTTTTTACAGAGTCTTCATTAACTAATCGTATAATAGTATCCTGCATCCTATCAGAGGTACTATTCCGTTTAAATATATATATGTTAAAACAGAGTAATAGTACACATATAATCAGAATTAAAAAATAATTAAGTTTCATCGTTTCTTATTTTACACTTTATAAGTACTGGATTATCATCTATATCCAGAGAATCAATTAATCTTTTCCATGTTTCTACTCTACCTTTATCTCTAAAGGTATTAGGACTAAAATGATTTTTCCACAAATTCAGGAGTTTAATAGGTAACCATGAAATAAAGTAATTATCTTCAATCAAAAAATTATGTGGAATAGTCAGATTACCTTCTTTCCTGACTCCCAATTGTCTCCCTATTTGATATTGCCCCGTTTTTTTATCAACTAACATATACCTATATTCCTTACCATCAACATAAGTACCTAACATCCATTGGTCTGAATGTTGAAGGTGAATTGGACCTCTTACATACCCCTCTTGGAAAGCTAAATCCATTATTTCATCTCCACTATGACTTTCTTTAAAATCATCAGGTATACTTCGTTTTGAAAACTTCAATGTATATACGGGGATAGCTCTATCTTTATTTACTTGATAGATTGTATCACTAAGGGCATAAAAAATAAACGACCGCTCACAAACCCGACTACATTGCTCCTCAATAGACCACGCACTTCTATTTACCGCAATTTTTTGAGAAAAAGGTAAATAAGACTCCATACTCGAATTTCTAAGATCAAGCCGATAGAGATTATAACATCCAGAATCAGCAGGGAAATATCCCGAGACAAAGTAAAGGATATCCGGATATGCAACAATCGAGTGATGATGAGGTTCATAGCGAATATCACCTACAAACCGATTTTCTTTTATACTATATACCAAATATTTATGAAGATTATAATCTTGAATCAGTAACGAATCTCCGGTTATAGTAAAATTACTAATTGTGCTATATTCTCCAGGCCCCCCTCCTTGGCTACCTATACTTTTTACAAATTTCCCATTTTTATCAAACATGAATATTTTTTGGCTAACATAAGGATCAGAAACAAAAATAAATTGATCGGTAAATGATACTTTTTTTATTTCTCCTATAAGACACTCATCACTGGTTTCCAATTTTATAATTTCAATCGAATCAGTTAAGATGCATGATAAATCCAAATCATCGGTAAAACGATCCGGATCTATTATAATGTCAAAAGTTTTATTTTGTTCCAGAATTCCATTTTTTGAACCAATACAACTCGCGCAAATAAATAAGAATAATAATAACAGATATTTTTGCATGTTTTCTATACTAATGCCACATGATTATTTTACCTCTCTACACGGCCAGCTATTGCATGTGCCATTAGTACCATCACAAATTCCTTTTTTGCCAGGAACCGTTACATTTATGATATGGTCCGCACCTTCAAGAAATACATCCTTAGAATAATTACAATCATGAGGAGTCGCCTCTCGATAGTCACTCCCTCCTCCTTCACCATCAGCTAAACTCTCAATACCCAGAAATGTCAATTTTTCTAATTAGTTTTCACCCCTTACACTTTTTGTAACGCCTATTAAAGTCGATACACTGGCAAATAGAATAATACCTACCATCCATTTTGTACTTCTCATAATCTATTAATTTATAGTTAATTATTTATGTTTCTCTTATTTCACCCGGCATCTAAATATGACGGGATTATCATCATCTTGAGATAAATCAATGATAGATTGTATTCTTTGTTTGTCAGCCGGATTAGTAAATTCAGCTTTATCAAAATACCTCCTCCATAACTTCAAACTTTGCATAGTATCCCAAAAAATCAGATAGTTATCCTCTATAAAAAATTCATTATTTATAGATTTTCTATCCAAACTATTAAAACGCAACAGTTTTCCCATCTGGGAACTATAATCGCGCTTATCAATCAAAAAATATCTGAGTCCTTTTCCTTCTGTGTAAGTTCCTAATATATATCCAGCAGATTGTTGTAAATGAACAATTCCGGAAATATGTCCTCCTTGTGTAGAAGATGTCCGGTCTTCACCATTAGGGAAGTGAATGACGCATTGAGGTGAGACTGTCAATTTATCAATCTGATATATGGTATCATTTGATCGATAATAAGCAAAAGACTTTAATTTATCTATCCGCCCACAAGGATGATTTATTGTCCAAGCCGGCTCGTTTGCAATACGATCTGCCGTAAAAGGCAAATAACCTTCTGTTTTCCGCATACTTAAATCATATCGGAAACAATTATAATCACCTATTGGAGAAGTAAAATAGTTAGATATAAAATAAAGATAATTATCAAGTGCAACCACTCCGGAATGATGAGCATTATAGGGTATATCATCTTTAATTTCATCATCTACCATATCATATACAACATACTTATTCTGATAATAATCCTGGATAAATACAGAATCCCCTTTTATCGTAAAATCTCCAATTACACTGTATTCACCAGGACCGTTTCCCTTATTGCTAATATAACGGATAAACTTGCCCTCTTTATCAAACAGATATATCTTTTGACTTACACGTGCATCCGAGACTAATATATACTTGTCAGTAAATGAAATCTTGTTAATAAAGCCAATAAGGCAACTGTCCGTTGTCTCTAATTTGATTACTTCTATCGAGTCCTTCATCATAACAGAGATATCTAAGCTCTTCAGGCAACTATCCGGATGCATAGCAATAGTAGGAATAGGACCTTGCAATGTATTTCGCTGACAACCTATGCAGCAAAAAACTACTAATATAAATAAATACAGTTGTTTCATCCTCTATTTGATTATAACCAGACTTCTGTGCATGGCCAACTTCTACATGCCCCTTCGGTACCATCACAAATACCAATTCTGCCTTCAACAGGGATATGCTCTAACCTACCCGTGCTTTCATCAAAAACTTCATTATTAAGATAGCACACATGTTTAGTTGCTATTCTCATATCACTACCTATTCCACCTTCCGGAAAGGCGAGACTCTCAACATTAACCAACATAATGTCTTCTATTTTCTTATTTTTTTGATTACTCTTAACGATATTAACTACCGTAAACAAGCTTATTAATAATACACCAACTACTGAAAATTTAACTTTCATATATTTCATTTTTATAATTTTGCGCAATATAATAAAAAATAAAAACAAATTCAAAACATTTTCTTATTTATAATATAAAAACAGATACCGGCAAAAGTTTCATCTGTCAATAGTACACCGGCTTGCCACCCTCCAATAAGAAAGGACGCTGCATATGCCCCATATATGTATCGCCGTATACCAGAAACAGTGAGCGGACAGGTACCTCTCCAAAATCCAGTGTACGAGAATCTTTAGAGGTTACTTCTTTTAGTGGTTGCCAGCCATCTTTCCAATAAAGCAGCGTATAAGGTTCGTCACCCAACTTCAAAACCCGCTTTACATCATAAGTAAGAATACCATCCAACAAAGTAGGCTGCCGAGTCGGAGTAATGAAGTGAATGCTATCCGGGGTCATCACAAACGGATCACCTATCGGAAACAACTTTCCCTCCTTATCCGCCACCTGAAAATAAAGTAATCCGTAAGGCAACACGCGGTGCAATACACTGTTATCTTTCACTCTTCCCTGCGACACTACCTTGAAAGTTCCACGATTAAAAGTAGCGATATAAGCCACCGTATCCGATGTATGCACAGGTAACCGGACACTGTCGGACAAATAATACTGGGCAGTCACCCCCTTCAGTAAGCGATTGACCAATTGCGCATTCCAACGGTTGCGCTCTATTTCCGGCTCTGGCTGGCGTTCATAACAAACACGCTGCACCAAAGGAGCAATCCATCGATTCCGCTCCGGTTCACGCTCATAAGGAGAAAAGTAGAAAAATTTTCCGTCTTCATCGGTAAAACTGTTGTAAGCATGTCCTCCGTTTACCTTACCGTGGTATGGAAGAATATCCAGATTCAGCGGGATACCGACAGCGCGCATCAATTGAACCGCATTCAATGCCAGATGATCACAGGTACCTCCGCCCAGCTTCTCTATCAACTCGATAGAGAAGTCCCCCGGTATTTTGGCAGCATCATGAAGATATTTCTTTCCATGTTGTGAGTTAAAGAAGAAAACGACCTCCTGCATGGTAGCTCCTGCCCGTGCCAACGAGTCGGCCGTCGTCTTATAACGCATATAGTAGTAAGAACGCCACCGGTCCAAAGGCTCCTGTTTTAACCGATAAGGCAATATATTCCGGCAAAACTCTCCAAAAGACAATTGTTTGCACCAAGGATATTTTTGCCAGACCTCAAAAGCTAAATCAATGTTTTCTATCAAATAGTCGGCAGTAATACACGTTAAGTCCGGTTCAGGCTCTTGCCGTATATAACAGCTATCACTTTCTTGAAGCGAATAACGGATCGTCCCTTTACCAATCATATTTTCTATCAAAAAGCAGGCAGCTCTATGTTTCAACGAATCGTCTTCGTAATGCCCTAATACTTGTTGAAGTTCCTTCCGATTGTCTCCTGCCATTGTGAGAGCCAACTTTAACGGAGCATCATGTATCGGCGAACAAGAAAAATGAAGCAAAGACAAAAGCAATATGCCAATAAAGTGTTTCATCAGAAATCAGTCTTTAGTTTTTCAAAGTTAACAAAATTGTTCTTTCCCAAAGATATATCTTTTTTATAACGATACAGAGAAAACAGTACGTTATTTTAATACATCCCGATTTGTCACTCCCAATTTTTCGGACACACTTTATATATAACATTGAATATACTCACCACGAAGTTAAAATCAGAAGTCCTAAAGATGGCATTCAAAGTTTATCCGAACCCTCAGAGAAACAGTTTCCTTCACACATCTTTCTTCATCTTAGCGTTGAAGATACACATCTTGGCGTACAAGATATACATCTTAGCACGCAAGATGCACATCTCAGCAGCTAAGATGAACTATAACTACCGACAAGAACAAGTTTACTTCCGGTTCTTTAACTTTTTGAGAAGAACAGTGTGCTATTTATAATCAAACCCTTAACATTGATCTTTCCCTTAACGGACAATATTGGTCCATCACACCTATATCCCAAACCGGAAGCATGCAACCGGAGACACAAAAGAAC
This sequence comes from Bacteroides hominis, assembly GCF_033042785.2. Classification (NCBI taxonomy): domain Bacteria; kingdom Pseudomonadati; phylum Bacteroidota; class Bacteroidia; order Bacteroidales; family Bacteroidaceae; genus Bacteroides; species Bacteroides hominis. The sequence continues at coordinate 972,685 of NZ_CP178829.1, forward strand.
TCTCAGTCCAACTGTTCCACCCCGCCATTTTATTCATTCCTTAAGATCATGATCTTTATTGAAATTAACAAAGAGTATGGGGGTATTATTCAAATCATCCACCTTATTTATAAAGAATTCATCAGAAAGTCGTTATCTTTGCACGTTCCCAAGTAGATAACAATAAATACACGCAATATATCAATGGAAAAGAACTTTAAAAGAACTACCGTCACATCGGCACTGCCGTATGCGAACGGTCCCGTCCATATCGGCCATTTGGCCGGTGTATATGTACCGGCAGACATCTATGTCCGCTATCTGCGACTGAAAAAAGAAGATGTACTTTTCATCGGAGGTTCCGACGAACATGGGGTACCCATCACCATCCGTGCCAAAAAGGAAGGTATCACTCCGCAGGATGTGGTAGACCGCTATCACTTCCTGATTAAGAAATCATTCGAAGAATTCGGTATCTCGTTTGACGTATACAGCCGTACATCGTCCAAAACACACCACGAACTGGCTTCCGACTTTTTCAAGACTTTGTATGAAAAGGGTGAGTTCATCGAAAAAACTTCAGAACAATATTATGACGAAGAGGCACACCAGTTCCTGGCCGACCGTTATATCACCGGAGAATGTCCGCATTGCCACTCGGAAGGTGCTTATGGCGACCAATGTGAAAAGTGTGGAACTTCACTTTCACCTACCGATTTGATTAACCCGAAAAGTGCCATCAGCGGAAGCAAGCCGGTCATGAAAGAAACCAAACACTGGTATCTGCCACTTGACAAACATGAAACATGGCTGCGCCAGTGGATATTGGAAGATCACAAAGAATGGCGTCCGAATGTATACGGACAGTGCAAAAGCTGGCTCGACATGGGTTTGCAGCCACGTGCAGTCAGCCGTGATCTGGACTGGGGTATTCCTGTGCCGGTAGAGGGAGCCGAAGGTAAAGTCCTCTATGTATGGTTCGATGCCCCGATCGGTTACATCTCAAATACGAAAGAGCTGCTTCCCGATTCATGGGAGACCTGGTGGAAAGATCCTGAAACCCGCCTGGTTCATTTTATCGGAAAAGATAACATCGTATTCCACTGCATCGTATTCCCTGCCATGCTGAAGGCTGAAGGCAGCTATATTCTACCGGATAACGTACCGAGCAACGAATTCCTGAACCTGGAAGGAGACAAGATATCGACCTCGCGTAACTGGGCAGTGTGGCTGCACGAATACCTGGAAGACTTCCCTGGAAAACAGGATGTATTGCGTTATGTATTGACAGCCAATGCACCCGAAACCAAGGATAACGATTTCACCTGGAAAGACTTCCAGGCACGCAATAATAACGAATTGGTAGCCGTTTACGGGAACTTCGTGAACCGTGCGATGGTATTGACACAGAAATACTTCGAAGGTAAAGTACCTGCTGCGGGTGAACTTACTGATTATGATAAAGAGACGCTGAAAGAGTTCTCCGACGTTAAAGCTGAAGTTGAAAAACTACTCGATGTATTCAAATTCCGCGACGCGCAGAAAGAGGCGATGAACCTGGCCCGTATCGGTAATAAATATCTGGCTGACACAGAACCCTGGAAGCTGGCAAAAACTGACATGGAACGTGTAGGCACTATCCTGAATATCTCTCTGCAACTGGTAGCCAACCTGGCCATTGCTTTCGAACCGTTCCTTCCGTTCAGTTCGGAACGCTTACGCCGGATGCTGAATATGGATAGCTTCGACTGGGCAGAATTGGGACGGAACGACCTGCTTCCTGCCGGACATCAACTGAACAAGCCGGAACTACTGTTCGAAAAGATAGAAGATGCCACTATTGAAGCACAAGTACAGAAGCTGCTCGATACGAAGAAGGCAAACGAAGAAGCAAACTACAAAGCCAAACCAATCCGCGCCAATATCGAGTTTGACGACTTCATGAAACTCGATATCCGTGTAGGCACCGTTCTCGAATGTCAGAAAGTGCCTAAGGCCGACAAACTGTTACAGTTCAAGATAGACGACGGACTGGAGACACGTACCATCGTCAGCGGTATCGCACAACACTACAAACCGGAAGAGCTGGTAGGCAAGCAGGTCTGCTTCATCGCCAATCTGGCTCCACGTAAACTGAAAGGCATCGTCAGCGAAGGTATGATCCTGAGTGCCGAAAACAATGACGGCAGCCTGGCTGTCGTAATGCCCGGACGGGAAGTGAAACCCGGAAGTGAAGTGAAATAAGTAATAAAATAAAGGGTGTACTCAGGGCTCTATTGAATGGGGCTCCGGGTGCACCCTCTGTTTTTTTATTCAACCGTACTAACGTTTTAAGAACGAAAAGGAGGAATCTGCTTTAATATGACAGAGCAATCGCTAAAAGAGAAAACAGCCAAAGGATTATTCTGGGGAGGATTCAGCAATGGCATCCAGCAATTACTGAACCTTCTGTTCGGAATCATCCTCCTCCGTATACTGGATGCAACGGACTACGGTATGATAGGCATGCTGGCCATATTTACCGCTATAGCCAATTCCATACAGGAAAGTGGTTTTACTGCCGCTCTCGCCAATAAGCAAGTGTTCCGTCATGAAGATTACAATGCGGTGTTCTGGTTCAGTTTTCTGATGGGGGCATCGCTTTATCTGCTACTCTTTTTCTGTGCCCCTCTTATAGCGGATTTTTATAAGACTCCACAGCTCGTTCCCTTATCCCGTTTCCTCTTCTTAGGCTTTCTGATCTCCAGTTGCGGGACCGCCCACAATGCGGTGTTGTTTAAAAAACTAATGGTAAAAGAGAAAGCGAAAGCTACGATTATCGCACTACTTTGCTCGGGGACCATAGGAATCGTAATGGCATACAACGGAATGGCTTTCTGGGGCCTGGCCGTACAGCAGATCACTTATATTTCCATCGCCAATGCGTTGCTGTGGCACTTCTCTCAATGGCGTCCCACTTTTTCATTTAATTTCAAACCCATCAGAGAGATGCTTCCATTCAGTAGTAAGCTACTTATCACCAATGTATTCCATTACATCAATGATAATATATTCTCTGTTCTTCTGGGACGTTTTTATACCAGTCAGGATGTAGGATATTATACGCAAGCCAACAAATGGACCAATATGGGATTCTCACTGATCAGCAACATGATCAACGGGGTGTCTCAGCCTGTCCTGGTCGAAACCGCTTCCGACGCCATGCGACAGAAAAATATATTTCGGAAGATGCTGCGTTTTACAGCCTTCGTATCGTTTCCCTCCATGTTCGGACTGGCATTGATAGCCAACGAGTTCATCGTAATTGCCGTCACCGCCAAATGGCAGGCATGTGTACCCATCATGCAGATTCTTTGCATCTGGGGAGCATTTGTCCCCATTACTTATATGTACTCCAATCTGCTGATCAGTAAAGGAAAATCGAATCTGTTTATGTGGAATACCATTGCACAGAGCCTGGTTCAACTCACAATACTTCTTTGTACGATCTCACAAGGCATACTCGTCATGGTCGCGATTTATACGGTTATCAACATCGGCTGGCTGTTGATATGGCATTACTTCGTAAACAAGCAGATACACATTACCCTGTGGGAGGCCCTGAAAGATATCACCCCGTACCTACTGATTTCCATAGCAGTCATAGGCGCCAGCCATTTCTTAACACTCGGCTTCCACAACCTTTATGTGTTGCTGATACTCAAGATAACAATAGCCGTGAGCCTTTATGTATTCATCATGTGGATCGGCAAATCGGTGATTTTCTTTGAAAGTGTACAGTTTATCCGGAAAAAACTCCAGAAATAAGCTATGAATATCCTGATTCAACAAACCAAAGCATTTCCTCACCGTGCCAATAGTTTTTATTGGTTCTATGCGCAACTGACCGAATGGCTGACTGCACACGGGGTAGATAGCAAACTTTACTTTTCGTACCTGGAACTGGCTGACAGTGAATTTGAGAACGGGCTCTTGCTACCCGATCATTATCCTCAGTTCTACACTCCCCGGAACATCGAGGCAATCTGTGAATTTATTGCCGATAAGAAAATAAATGTAATTCTTGACTACTCACATGTCATCACCGGAGACACACGCAGATATTACCTTGAAATCAGGAAAAGAAATCCCGGTATAAAAATATTCACGATGATTCACAACTGCCCCAGCCACACGACGCAGTTGAAACAATACGAATTGTCTACACTCCGTTTTAAGGATGTACGCGGGGCAAAACAATTCTTTCAATGGATGTTGCCACAACTTTATATCAACTTGTTAAAAAGAGTGGTCAGCCACCAGAACCGTTCAGCCTACGACACGCTTGATGAAGTAGTGCTGCTTTCGCCTGCCTATATCCCCGAGTTCAGAAAACTTATCGGTAAAAAAGATGCCCGGAGGCTATCTGCCATTCCCAATGCCATACAACCTGTACATAGCGTCATCCCAATAGAACAGAAGGATAAAGAAATTATCTTTGTGGGCAGAATGGCAACCGAAAAGGCATTACCCAGATTATTGAAAATATGGGAAATGATTCAGGATAAACTGCCGGACTGGAAACTTACACTCGTAGGAGACGGACCGCGATTCGACACATGCCGGCAGATCATCAGGGAAAAAGAATTGAAACGTGTCCGACTGACAGGTCATCAAATGTCTATTCCCTATATCGACCGTGCACGGATCATCTGTCTGACTTCTGTCATAGAAGGATTGCCCACCGTATTTACGGAAGCGATGTCATTAGGGGTAATTCCCATCGGATTCGACTCTTTCAATGCAATCTACGATATGATAGATGACGGAGTAGACGGATTTATTATCCCCGACAACAATTATGAGCAATATGCGGCAACTATTCTTCGTTTAGCCGGAGATGACACACTTCGCTGCCAGATAGCCCATAAAGCACAAACCCGTAAAAGCAGGTACGACATCGAGCATGTAGGCCCGCTATGGATGGACACTTTCCGCAGACACGGATTAATTTAACAGAAGAACACCATGAAAGTAACGATCTATCCTCATTCTACCAGTAAGGGCGATATACGGGTTAACCCGTATATCAGCGACTTTATCCAAACATTGGAACAAAACGGAATGATAATAGCCAATCCTCCACATAAGAATCCACTGTTCAGCCTTATCCCGCAGAAAACGGACAGTGACGCTTATATTTTTCACTGGCTGGAGAATGTACCGGATTATAAATACGGAGTATTACAAACCCTCGCTGCGATCTGGCTCCTTTTCAAAATCAAACTGCACAACAAAAAAGTGATATGGTTCCTGCACAACAAGCAGCCTCACATAATGAAGCACCGATGGTCGAAAAAGCTATTGATACACCTCCTTCTCCGCAAAGCGGATTTGATAGTGACCCACGCCACAGAAGGTATAAAAGTTGTTCAGGATCAATACCCGAAAGCCGTTCCCAGAACGATATTCTTACATCACCCCACAAAGAACCGGATAGAAGAATATATGCCTCAACCGGCAGAAACCGACCTGTTGATCTGGGGTAATATCTCCCGATACAAAGGAGTGCCGGAATTCGTGCGCTTTGCCGCGCGACATTCACTAAAGCTCAAGACTAAAATTATCGGCAAATGCAGCTCTACGGAACTGCTGGAAGAGTTGCGGACAGAAGGTAACGACAGGATCAGTATTGAGGACCGGAGTATCCCTTTTGACGAATTAAAACAAGAGATACGCAAATCACGCTTCGTACTGATACCCTATGCTGCCGAATCAATCCTGAGTTCGGGAATACTGATGGATTCTCTTTCATTCGGAGCTCAAGTAATCGGACCGGATGTAGGCTCTTTCAAGGACTATGCAGCCGATCCTTTACTGAACGTATATACTTTTCATACGTTTGAAGACATACCGGACCTTGTCAACAAAGCAAACAAGGCGGTAAACATAGCCGATTACAATCGCTTCCTCGACACACACAGTTGGAACGAATTCGGCAAAGAATTCCAAAATTTACTTCAGAAAATAATACAGTTATGAAAGTTCTCTATACATTCGGCGGAATGCCCCATTACCTGAACGCCATGCTCAACAAGCTCCACGAAAAGGGAGTGGAAGTCACAGTCGTTACTCCACAAAAAGGAAATGCCACCATCGGCAAAGGGGTAAAAATGGTAGAAGGAGGTACATACAGGCATCTCACCAGTACCGAAAAGAAAGCATTTTACGGAAAAAGCGCTTACCCTGCCTTACCGGAAATAGTGCGTGAAGAACGACCGGACATTTTAGTAATGGGATGGCCCTACTTCCTGCAAGTATTCTTCCAACCCGGATTGAGAAAAGCTATGAAGGAGTGCCGGACACGGTTGGTGATTCGCGAGATTCCTTTCCAAACCCCTCCCTATGGAAAAATTAAAGAGTATTTCCGGAAAAACCCGATGTACGACGAAAATATGAGGCTGGTGAGTACCGGAACCGGCTTTTACCTTAAACAATGGCTCACGGCCAAAATACGCAAATATTGCTACGCACGTGCCACTGGAACACTGAATTACTCAACGGCCGCATACGATATCCTCCCTTCGTATGGTGTGAAGCGGGAACAGATACATGTTACTTACAACTCTACAGACACAGAATCGTTGCTGAAGGAAAAAGAAGCTGTTCTCGCCTCGGCTCCGCTTCTTCCCCACTCCGCCAAACGTGCCTTGCACATCGGCCGGTTGGTGAAATGGAAAAGAGTAGATCTGCTGATCGACGCATTTCCCAAGGTTATCGCTAATCATCCGGACGCAGAACTGGTCATAGTAGGTGACGGACCGGAACTGGATAACTTAAAGAAGCAAGCAGCCGAACGGAACCTGACGGATCGGATTCGTTTCATCGGTGCAGTATATAACCCCAAAGAATTGGGAGCTTATATGAACGAATCAACAGTCTATGTACTGGCAGGCATGGGAGGTCTATCCATCAATGATGCCATGACTTACGGATTACCTGTAGTCTGCTCGGTATGCGACAGCACTGAACGTGATCTGGTAACGGACGGAGTGAACGGACTCTTCTTCAGGGAAGGTGATGCCGGCAGTCTGAGCGACAAACTTAACGAACTGTTCGCCTCTCCCGGACGTTGTGCCGAGATGGGACGTGAATCGGAACGAATCATCCGCGAGAAAATCAACATTGAAACGGTAAGCGAACGTTATTTGCAAGCTTTCCGAACTTTTATGCAGTAAAAATGGAGTACGATAAAAAAGAATGATTATCTTTAGGCAGACAATAATCATTTAATAGCTCTACTACTATGACCGATCTTACCATCCTTATCGCAGTCATCGCATTGGCTCTATGGCCGATTGTATTCCTTATATCACGTATCCTGCACGAGAGGAACAAGCTTGCAAAACCCTCGGGGGACACAGCCTCTTCCGAAACAGAAGAGGAAACAGAGGAAATGGCCACCTCCGCACTGGTTATGAGTATCCTTCAACAGCTTGGTTGCCAGCCGGAAGTGAACGAAGAAAACCACATCAGCTTTAAGTATCAGGGAGACGACTTTCTTGTTGCAGCCGAGGACGGACTTCGGCTGATCATTGTATGGAACCCCTGGTGGGCCTCTATCAGCATCGATAATCAAGCGTTGCCTTATCTCAAAGAGATTATCAATGCGGTCAATATGAATTCATTAGTGACCACTGTCTATGCACTGGACGAAGATGAGAAAACACTGGGTATCCACAGCAAATGCCACATGCTTTTTGCACCGGAAGAAGAGGAACCGGAGAAAAGTTTCACCGATTTGCTGGACAGTTTCTTCACAACTCACAATACCATTAAGGAAAACCTGAAACAATTGGGCAACGGAATGCCCGATATGGAAAAGAAAGAACGGGTCAGAATCAAAGGGTTTGCCGCTTATAAGGATAACAGTACCGAACTGAAAGGGGAATAGCTCCCCATCTCACTCCGGCAAAAGAATCTAACGGATCAGTGCCGCTATGATACGTTCGCACGCATGCCCGTCACCATAAGGGTTATGTGTTTCGGACATACGCCTGTATAATTCTTTATTGTGAAGCAATTCGGTCACATTACCGACAATGGCCTCAGCATTCGTTCCCACCAGTTTCACCGTCCCGGCTTCTACTGCTTCCGGCCGTTCGGTAGTATTCCGCATTACCAACACCGGCTTGCCGAGCGAAGGAGCTTCTTCCTGTACCCCGCCACTGTCAGTCAGCAACAAAGTAGAATGTTGCATTGCGAAAATAAACGGCAGATAATCGAGCGGTGAAATAAGATACACATTATCCACCCCGGACAGAAGCTCGTATACAGGTTTTTGAACATTCGGATTCAGGTGTACCGGATATACAATATCCATATCGGGATGCAGTGCAGCGAGTTCTTTAATTGCTTTACAGATATGCAAGAATCCCTCTCCGAAGTTCTCGCGGCGGTGCCCGGTAACCAGAATATATTCGCGTCTACCTACTTCGTAACCTTTGTCGCGAAGTTCTTCATGCAGTCTTTCTTTGACTCCCGGTTTCTCCGAAATGATATCGACCGCCATCAGCAAAGCATCGATCACCGTATTGCCCGTAACAAAGATCTTTTTTTCATCAATATTTTCCTGCAACAAATTCTGTTTCGACTTCCCGGTAGGAGCGAAATAGTAAGTGCAAATACGATCCGTCACCTGACGGTTCATCTCCTCCGGCCAGGGAGAGAGCATATCGTAGGTACGCAAACCGGCTTCAACATGTCCCACGGCAATCTGTTGATAGAACGCAGCCAACGAAGCAGCCATGGATGTTGTGGTATCTCCATGCACCAATACCGTGTCGGGACAGAAGTCTTTCAGTACATCACGCAACCCCAACAACACTTTAGTCGTAATATCATATAAATCCTGATTGGGTGCCATGATGTTCAAATCGTAATCAGGAATGATGTCGAATACCTCGAGCACCTGGTCTAACATTTGGCGATGTTGCGCCGTCACACACACTTTCGTATCAAAGTGTTCCGTATCTTTTTGCAAAGCCTTTACCAACGGAGCCATTTTAATGGCTTCGGGACGGGTACCGAAAACAAGTAATATCTTTTTCATTGAACGATTACGATTGAGATTAGACAATTTCTATTTTCTGACTCCGCAAAAATCCAGTTCCAGTTTTCCCTCTTCGCGGGGTAATTCTACAAACGGAGTGTGGCGCACGAGCCATACAACAATATCGGCTTTTTTGTAAGCCTCCCGATAATCTGTCAAATGAAAGCTGGCGTGTGAAGCGACATTAGGTTCAACAATCAATACTTCAGCACGCGACTCGGATACGATACGGGAAGCGATATATTTGGCAGGGGACTCACGCAAATCATCGATATTGGGTTTGAAGGCAAGCCCCATGCAGGCTACTACCGGTTCCCGGTCATTCTTCTCCACAAACTGCTGGCAGGCTTCCATTACTTTGTTGGCACACCAATCGGCTTTATAATCATTCGTTTCACGGGCACGTTTGATGATCTGTGCCTGTTCGGGATAGTCCGAAACAATAAACCAGGGGTCAACCGCTATACAATGCCCGCCCACTCCGCAACCGGGTTGGAGGATATTTACACGCGGATGCTTATTCGCTAAATCAATCAGTTCCCATACGTTGATACCTGCCTTGTCGCAAATCATAGACAATTCGTTGGCAAAAGCAATCTGTGAGTCGCGCGAGGAATTCTCGGTGAGTTTACACATTTCTGCTGTCCGGGCATTGGTAGGATGCAGTTTACCCTGTACAAAGGCAGAATAAAACTCAATGGCCTTTGCTGTCGATTCGGGATTGATACCACCGATAACCCGGTCGTTATGAACCAGTTCATAAAGTGTATTGCCGGGCAACACACGCTCGGGACAATAAGCTATGTATATCTTATCTTTGAGTTCGGGACGCTCCTTATAAATGACTTCGGCCATGCGTTCGGTAGTAAATACCGGTGAGGTGGATTCTATCACGAACAAATTGCCTTCCCGTAGATAAGGAATTACGGAACGGGTAGCCGATTCCACATAGGTGATGTCTGCACGGTGGTTTTGCTTGAAAGGAGTAGGCACTACCACAAAGAAGGCGTCTGCCTGCTCGGGCTTTGAAACCGCACGAAGGTTTCCTGTCCGCACTACCTTTTTGACAATTTGGTCCAGTTCCGGCTCCACAATATGTATCTTACCCTGATTGATGGTTTCTACAACCGAAGGATTAACGTCCACACCTACAACCTCATAACCATGACCGGCAGCCACGGCAGCCGTAGGAAGTCCAATATAGCCTAATCCTAAAAAAACAACCTTTTTCATACGTATATCTCCTTATCTATAAGTGCCGCAAAAGTACAAATAATATGTGACTTTGTACGGTTTCTCACCGAAAACCACTACTTTTGCCAAAACATTTCGATCGAATGAGAGTTTTAATTATCAATACTTCCGAACGTATGGGTGGAGCAGCCGTCGCGGCAAGCCGCCTGATGGAATCGTTGAAAAACAACGGTATCAAAGCCAAAATGCTGGTGCGCGACAAGCAAACCGACCAGATCAGTGTAGTAGGTCTGCAACGCAACTGGTGGCAAGTATGGAGGTTCGTTTGGGAACGTATCGTCATCTGGAAAGCCAACCGCTTCAAGAAAAATAATCTTTTCGCAGTCGATATAGCCAATACGGGTACGGATATTACAAGCTTGCCCGAGTTCCAGCAGGCAGACGTCATCCATCTGCATTGGGTGAATCAGGGAATGTTGTCATTAAACGATATCCGGAAGATACTGAAATCCGGTAAACCGGTCGTATGGACCATGCATGACATGTGGCCCTGCACGGGCATTTGCCATCACGCCCGCGAATGTACCAACTATCATCAGGAATGCCATCACTGCCCGTACCTATACGGGGGAGGAAGCAAGAAAGATTTGTCAAACCGTATCTTTCATAAGAAGCAACAACTCTATAAAGAAGCCCCGATCACTTTCATCACTTGCAGCCAATGGCTGAAAGGACAGGCCGAAAAGAGTGCCTTGCTGGCAGGAGAGACAGTAATCAGTATTCCTAACCCCATAAATACCAATCTTTTCAAGCCCAGAGACAAAAAAGAAGCGCGCCGCAAATGTCATCTACCCCAAAATGGTAAACTGATCCTTTTCGGTTCGGCAAAAATTACCGATAAGCGGAAAGGCATCGATTATCTGATTGAATCGTGCAAGTTACTGGCAGATAGGCATCCAGAATTGAAAGAATCGCTTGGTGTGGTTGTCTTTGGCAAGCAATCGGAACAACTGAAATCACTTCTTCCCTTCAAAGTATACCCGCTTAACTATGTAAGCAACGAACACGAGTTGGTGGATGTCTACAATGCAGTCGACCTCTTTGTCACCCCCTCACTGGAAGAGAATCTGCCTAATACCATCATGGAAGCTATGGCATGCGGTGTACCTTGCATTGGCTTTAACGTAGGCGGCATCCCGGAAATGATAGATCATCTGCATAACGGATATGTAGCACAATACAAATCATCCGAAGATTTTGCCAACGGTATCTACTGGGCACTGACCGATCCGGACTATCCCTCCCTCTCGGAACAAGCTAACCGGAAAGCGATTGCCAACTATTCGGAAAGTATCATCGCCAAGAGATACATCGATGTCTACAACAAAATTACAGGAAGATATGCATAGCCACCTCAGCCCCAGATTCTCGGTCATCACGGTGACTTACAATGCCGAAAAGGTATTGGAGGATACCATACAGAGCGTGATTTCACAGACCTATCATCATGTGGAATATATCATCATCGACGGTGCATCGAAAGACGGCACTATGGCGATTGTAAACCGATACCGGGACCGGATCAGCCGAGTGGTGAGTGAACCGGACAAAGGACTTTATGACGCAATGAACAAAGGGATTGCCCTGGCAACAGGAGACTATCTTTGTTTTCTGAATGCCGGAGACAGTTTCCATGAAGACGATACACTGCAAAAGATGGTTCACTCCATCAATGCCAATGAACTGCCCGACGTGCTGTATGGGCAAACCGCCTTGGTAGACACAGAAAGACACTTCCTCCGCATGCGCAGGTTATCGGCACCGGAGACCCTGTCCTGGAAAAGTTTCAAACAGGGAATGCTCGTATGCCATCAGGCTTTCTTTGCCCGCCACACACTCGTCGAACCATATGACTTACAGTATCGCTTCTCGGCAGACTTTGACTGGTGCATACGTATCATGAAGAAGGCACGCACCTTACACAACACACATCTCACTCTGGTTGATTATCTGGAAGAGGGGATGACAACGCAGAACCGCAAGAAATCACTTCTCGAACGGTTCCGCATCATGACCCGATATTATGGTTTACTGAGTACCCTTGCATATCATGCCTGGTTTGTGGTAAGAAGTCTCTTCATCAAATCAGCCACTCCTTCCGACGCTCCTTTCTGAATGACATGTATCGGGCGGAAGCTATGCACATCCACCGGTTTGGGATCGATAAGGTATACTTCTGCATTCCGAGGTACGTAATTAAGCAACCCCGCTGCAGGATATACATTCATCGATGTACCGATAATCACAAAGATATCGGCTTTTTCTACCCAATTGATAGCTGTCTCTATCTCCGGGACCGACTCACCAAACCAAACTATAAACGGACGAAGCTGCGAACCGTCTCCGGCAAGATCACCCATCTTTACTTCAAACTCCTCCGGCCTCAGTTCTTTAATGTAGTGGGGGTTATTCGGATCCCGGCTTGAACATACCTTAGTCAGTTCACCATGCAAATGGATGATGTGGCTGCTGCCTGCCCGTTCGTGTAGGTTGTCTATGTTCTGCGTTACAATCGTTACACGGAAATCTTTCTCGAGTTCGGCCAGCAATTCGTGCCCCCGATTGGGTACTACTTCCAGCAACTGCTTACGTCGTTCATTATAGAAACGGACCACCAATTCGGGATTACGCGCATACCCCTCGGGGGTAGCTACCTGCTCCACCGGATAACGATCCCACAACCCTCCTGCGTCACGAAAGGTACTGATACCACTTTCGGCGCTCATACCGGCGCCTGACAATACAACCAGATTCTTCATACCAACTATTAATTTAAAGAAAAGCCCCCTCTGCCCGTTTTCGAGAAAAGCCAGAAGATGGAGCCTCACAAATTTAACTAAAATCTCCGAATAAACGAAGAAACCACCAAACATTCCACTTCTTCCCAATGCCTTTCCCATGACCGCCTGACCCGGATCGCATTGGATAATACAAACAATCCTTTCAATAAACATCTTCCATCCCGGTTACGAAGTTAGCCGATAATAAGAAATTTTAAAACCAAAAAGTAAAATCATTCAAATAAAACACTTACTTTTGCCGCTTGTTAATTTGCAACTGACTGAAAGTGAAATAGAACATTCGGTCTCCAACAAAAAAATATATGGATAAATTTAGTTATGCAATTGGCCTCGGAATCGGCCAGAATTTATTAGGAATGGGTGCTAAAGGCATCGCAGTAGATGACTTTGCTCAAGCTATAAAAGATGTGCTCGAAGGAAACCAGACAGCCATCAGCCATCAGGAAGCCCGCGAAATCGTGAATAAATATTTCGAAGAGCTGGAAACCAAAATGAATGCAGCTAACATCGAACAAGGAAAAGCATTCCTGGAAGAAAACAAAAAAAGACCGAATATTGTTACCCTGCCCAGTGGACTACAATACGAAGTAATCACTGAAGGTAAAGGAAAGAAAGCCCAGGCTACCGATCAGGTGAAATGCCACTATGAAGGTACACTGATTGACGGAACTTTGTTCGACAGCTCTATCAAACGCGGACAACCTGCCGTTTTTGGTGTAAATCAGGTAATCCCGGGATGGGTAGAGGCTTTGCAGTTGATGCCGGAAGGTTCAAAATGGAAACTTTATATCCCTTCTGAATTGGCTTACGGCGCACAGGGAGCAGGAGAAATGATCCCTCCTCACAGCACACTCGTATTCGAAGTAGAATTAATCGAAGTATTATAAAAATAAAATCGTAAAGCAAAATGAAAAAAGTAAGTATTTTAGCTGCTGTAGCCATAGCAACAGGCTTAGCTTCATGTACGGCTCAGGCTCCTAAAGCCACTCTCAAAACCGATGTAGATTCACTGTCATACGCTATCGGCATCAGCCAGACTAACGGTCTGAAAGACTATCTGTCACAGCGCATGGAGATGGATACAGCATACATTGCAGACTTCCTGAAAGGCGTAAACGATGCTGCCAATAAAACAAGCAAAAAAGACCAGGCTTATCTGCTCGGTCTGCAGATCGGATCACAGATGGCTGGTCCTCAGGCTATCAAAGGTATGAATCATCAGCTGTTCGCTGACGACTCGACTATGACTGTCAACAAGAGCGATATCCTTGCAGGTGTGTTCGCAGGTGTACTTAACAAAGATATGAAAATCACTCCAGAAGAAGCTCAGGTGCTGATTCAAAAGATGATGGAAAGCATCAAAGGAAAAGCTGCCGAGAAAAAATATGCCGATAACAAAGCTGCAGGTGAGAAATTCCTTGCTGAAAACAAAACAAAAGAAGGAGTAAAAACCACTGCAAGCGGATTACAGTACAAAGTGATCACTGAAGGTAAGGGTGAAATTCCTAACGATACATGTAAAGTGAAAGTAAACTACAGAGGCAAACTGATTGACGGAACAGAGTTCGAAAGCACTTACACACGTAACGAACCGTTCGTGACTAACGTAGGCGGAGTTATCAAAGGTTGGACAGAAGCTCTGAAAATGATGCCTGTAGGTTCTAAATGGGAACTTTACATCCCGCAAGAACTGGCTTACGGCTCAAGAGCCATGGGACAGATTAAACCGTTCTCAGCATTGGTATTCGAAATCGAATTGCTGGGTATAGAAAAATAAGAAGCAGTCAGGCTTTGCTGAAAAACAAACAGGAGAGATGCCGGATAATTGTATCCGGCATCTCTTTTTTTGCATCCGGATAATTACAATAGAAAGTATACGATTTTTCTGTTTTTTCTGACTTTTATATAGAGAAATTAAAATAAATCTCTATATTTGCTTACTATTTGATAACAATTGGAATTTACATTTATTATTATGGAAAAAATAGACAACCTTGACAGGCAGATTCTGGAGATTATTTCTCAGAACGCCCGTATCCCTTTTAAAGATGTGGCAGCAGAATGCGGCGTTTCACGTGCGGCTATCCATCAACGCGTGCAGAGACTGATTGACCTGGGAGTCATTGTAGGCTCAGGTTATCATGTAAACCCGAAATCTCTGGGCTATCGTACCTGTACTTATGTTGGTATCAAACTGGAAAAAGGCTCTATGTATAAAGCTGTAGTAGCCGAGTTACAAAATATTCCGGAAATCGTAGAATGTCACTTCACGACCGGCCCATATACCATGCTGACCAAAGTATATGCACGCGACAACGAACACCTGATGGACTTGCTAAACAACAAAATGCAGGAGATACCGGGAGTGACTGCCACCGAAACCCTGATCTCGCTGGAGCAAAGCATCAAGAAAGAAATCCCTATCCACGCAGATAAATAACCGATGGAGTGGTTGAATGAATATCACCTGTCAGGGTTACTTATTGGGATCTGCACGTTTCTGATTATAGGCTTATTTCACCCTGTTGTGGTAAAAGCGGAATATTATTGGGGAACGAAATGCTGGTGGATCTTCCTGATATTGGGTATCGCAGGAGTAGCTGCCTCGTTGAGCACCGACAACATACTTGTTTCGTCTCTTCTGGGTGTATTTGCTTTTTCTTCTTTCTGGACTATCAAAGAAGTCTTTGAACAAGAAGAACGAGTGAAAAAAGGTTGGTTCCCTAAGAATCCCAAACGGACATACAAGTTTTGAGACATACGTAAAAGAGTCAGTTTTTGGCTGAAATATTTGCATAATTCACCCAAAAGCATTAATTTTGTCCCCGCATCCGATACAAAGGATACATCGGGCTTATAGCTCAGTTGGTTAGAGCAACAGACTCATAATCTGGAGGTCCTAGGTTCAAGCCCTAGTTGGCCCACTGAAATCGACTATAGATTATATAATCTATGGTCGATTTCGTTTTATACATACCTTAACAATTATTTTCTCAATGATTCAGCCATAGTTTGAAAGCAGAAAGCTTCTCTTCGCTGATCGTAATTTTCGATTTATAAGGCGGACGGACGGTTACTACTATTTTTCCGTTAAAAAAAGGCTCGGCATGGTCGATTGCATCGATACTGACAAGGACCTGACGGTTGGCACGGAAAAAACGTTCCGGATCCAACTGTTCCATCAGCTTATTCAAAGACAGATCGATGATATGTTCCTGACCTTTCCGGGTAACAGCAAACGTCACTTTATTCTCGGAATAAAAGTAGGCAATATCCGCAACTTGTAAAGACCAGAAACGGTCTACCCCGGAAATAAGGAAACGGGTACGGTAACGTTTCTCTTTGTGTTGAAGTGTTTCAAGCAGGACACCCAGATAATCTTCCGGCCGGGGAACTGCATTATTCAGTAAGCTTTCATATTTCACAATAGCTTCCGACAAGCGCTTCTCGTCTATCGGCTTAAGTATGTAGTCAATACTGTTGACCGTAAATGCACGGATGGCATACTGGTCATACGCTGTAGTAAAGATAATGACAGAGGAAGGATGTACCGCAGAAAGAAAATCAAAGGCATTCCCGTCTGCCAGATGTATGTCGAGGAAGATAAGATCAGGATGGGGATGCTCATGAAACCAAGCTACAGCTTCGTCTACATTGCCCGGAATCATAGTCAGAGTCCATTGTGGACGAAGTCCGGACACCATTGAATGCAGCAGACGTGCTGCCGGAATTTCATCTTCTATAATAACTACATTTAACTTATTCATACAGTAAAGGAACTTTTACGGTAAATACTTTCTCTTCCCTTTGGATGATTATCTCTTTGCCAAGCATTAACAGGCAACGATTGGATAAATTTTTCAACCCTACGCCCGGAGACTCATGGCTCTTCTTCGGTTGTATGGGATTACTCACCACAAGATACTCTTCCTCTAAGCAGATCTCTATTTTCATGGGTTTACTCAATGTGATGGAATTGTGATTAATAACATTCTCTGCCAACAACTGCAAAGTCAGCGGGGGCAGCATGCAACCGGTATATCCGGAAGGAATACAACAGTTATAGCTAATACAGTCCCCTAAACGAACTTCGTGCAGGAACAAGTAAGATTGTAAAAACTCCAATTCTTCTGCCAACGTAACCAATGTTTTATCCTGGCATTGTAATACATAACGGTATACACTGGACAAATGCTTGGTGAAACGTACCGCATTGCCCGGATTGTATTCTATCTCAGCAATCAATGTATTGAGACTGTTGAACAGGAAATGAGGATTCAACTGACTTTGCAAAGCCGCATAACGGGCAGTATCGTTCTCCGTTTGCAATTTTGCAGCTTCTTGTTGCAGTTTCAGGTTGTTCTGGATGGAACGATTTGCCAATAGTAAGCCTACAATCACAAGTTCTACCAACCAGACTACAATCAGGATACGCCAACCGCCATTCGAGAAAGTGAACAGATTGGGCAGGCCTGCCAATAATTTGGCAGTAATCAGCAGACCATAGTTCAGCAGAAGGAACAACAGGGTTACGACGAGATAAGTAGCTGTTATTTTCCAACGATGGCGGATATTGAGTGCATACTGATTGTTTATCCACGAACTGATCCGAAGTGTAGAATATCCCAGCACATTGAGAGCTGCAATAAAGAAGACGAATGCTCCCTTTGAATAGAGAACATCCGCTACTTTAGGAGTAAGCTCCGTATAGTTGACAAGCAGGAGGTAGGAAAAGATACCTAATCCCGAGAATAGCAGACCATATAACAGGGTATTCCATTTCATGCGAACAAAGCTATTATATTTCGGGTAATTATCATAAACTATTTAATATTTATTCAAAGCTCTGATCAATTCGGAATAAGATCCTTGTGCCGAGACTTTCGCTTGTACATGGTTGATTTGGGAGGCCTGCCGATACGTTTGTGCCTCAATCACTTCTATGACAGAGACCTTCCCTTCAGTGTACCGTTCCAATGCCATACATTCGTTTTCAAGAGCCTTGCCCAGTGAGCTTTCGGTAAGCCGTACCTGCTCTAAGGCTTGGGAAAGCGAAACGCGGGCTGTTTCAACTTCCAGTTTTACCTGATCGGTTACCAGGTTCAAGTTGTCGGTTGCCATACCTATTTTCAAAGACGCAGCCCGCTTTTCATCACGTCTTTTCCCCCATTCGAATAATGGAACGGACAGCTTGGCGTAAACCGCATAATTAGGGTCGAGATCAGAATGGAAATCATAACCGGGTGAAGAATAACTTCCATCCACACCTACATAAAATTGAGGCTTATATTTAGCATCTGTCAATTTCTTTGAGCTTTCTGCCATTTTAATCCGAGCATAAGCCATTTTCAACTCCGGACGGTCGGTTCCACCAGTCTCCCATAACTCCCCATCTAATACAACTGCAGAAATCGTATCTTCTATTTCAGTCGGGGCATGAAGTTCTACACCAATCAGAGAGTTTAGTGCCATACGCCCTGTTTCAAGATTTCTCTTAGCCTGCAACAGCTGATACTCCGCTTCATTCAGTTTCACTTCCGCCATGAGCAAATCCTGAGGATCGACCAATCCAGCTTCCACCCGTTCCCGAATGGTCTGAGAGAGAGTAGCGACCGAATTACGGTATTCGGTAGTTATGCGGACTATTTCCGAACGCGCAACAGTATTCCAGTATTGCATATCTGTCTGATAACACACAGCCGAACGGAAATAATCGGCTTGATATGTGGCCAGACTTTGCTGATGTTTAGCTAACCGGATATTCTCCAACAATCGTCCACCCGTATAAACAGGTTGCAATAAAGAGAGTGAAGCCCCGTACTTCATATTTCTCCCTTCAAAAGTCATCGGATTTTGCATCGAGGGTAAATCAAGATTCAACTGAAGGGGATTACCGGTATACTGAAAATTCGCATCCCCCGACAATTTGGGTCTCAGGTCCTTCTGTGCCGCTTTCTCCAATTCGATACTTGCAGCGATATTCTTATCCGCAGCTTTCAGGTCGTGGTTATAATCTACAGCCATCGACCTGTACTTCTGCAGCAGATTATTTTGCTGAGCAAAAGAAGCTGTCGGAACACACAACAAAAGGATAAGCCATCTGTTTATTTTCTTCATCGTCATTTCTCTTTTATCTTATAAAACATAGCATAAAGTGCCGGAGTCACAAAAAGGGTCAGCAATGTGGCAAATGTCAGCCCGAAAATGATAGTAGCTGCCATTCCTCCAAATGCTATATCAAACAACAGGGGAACCATACCCAGAATTGTTGTCGTGGCGGCCATTAACACCGGACGAGTTCTCGAAACCGTAGATTCAATCACAGCCGTATAAGGAACAACCCCCTCCCGGCGCTGCACATCTATTTCATCAAGCAATACAATCACATTCTTGATAACCATACCCAATAATCCCAGCCATCCGGCAATCGGAAAGAAACCGAAATCAAATCCAGTCAGAAGCATACCTATGGCTACTCCAATGATGGATAACGGGAGTACACACAGGATAATAACCGGATCACGGAAGTTACCGAACAAAGCGACCAGAATAACTACCAACACAAGAAAAGCCAACGGAAAGAATTTACCGATTGCCTGCATCGCTTCCCCCTGATCTTTGTACTGCGAGTCCCAAAAGAAAGTATAACCCTCGGGCAGCTCCATCGCTTCTATCTCTTCACGAATCTCTCCATGCACTTCGGCCATTGTATGACCAGGTTTCACTCCACACATAGCAGCCATAGACAGCTGCCGGTTGTAAGTACGGATCTGCGGCCATTCCCATACTGACTCGATACGTTCCGTCACCTGCGACAGAGGCGCCGAATGTTCTCCGTTCCACACCGAGAAATTACCCAAAGAACGGACATCTGTAATGTCAACTCCCTCTGACTTCAATAACACAGGAACTTTCTTTTCACCGTCGCGATAAACTCCCACTCTGGTTCCGTCGCTAATCGATTTTACAGACTCCATCATCTGTGCTTTGGTTATGCCAAGGACACCGGCCTTCACCGGATCGTAAACCGGCCGTATCACCATCGTCATATTTCCCCATTCATTGCGTGCATCTGCCACTTTAGGATTACGACGCATAATTTCTATCGCTACGCCTGTCAACGAGTCCAAAACGGCAGGATCAGGCCCCAGAAAGCGAGCTTCTATCATAGCCTCCGTTAGTGGACTTAATTCAAACTTATTCACCTTGATCAGAGGTTCCGGGTATTTCAGCCGGATAGAATCCTGCAACAGAGCATTCAGCGTCCTTGATTCTTTGGAGCTCTTACACTTCACTAACAATTGGGCATAGTTGGATTGTGGACCAAAAGATATATTCGATAAATAATAACGGGGCGGAGTACGACCTATATAAGATGAAACCATCTCCGTTTCTTCATGCCTACGAATATAATCGGCTATATCGCCCGCCATACGGTCAGTCTCCTCAATCGCTGTCCCTTCAGGCAACCACATATCGACAGTGAAGTATTGCTTATCCAGAGCGGGTACAAAAACCTTGGGAATATACTTGAAACTCCAGGCCGAAAAGAACAACAAAACAATCAACGAAGCAACCGTCACCGTGCGATGCCGAAGTACCCAACGCAATGCTTTACGGAAAAGATTATAATACTTCCCGTCAAACAGGGATGCTTTCAACTCTTCGGGACGCGGACGTCGTACAAACTCCTGAATGAAAAATGGAGTCTGTGTCAGGGCAAATACCCAACTGAACATCAACGAAACGCCGATCACCACGACCAATGATGATAATAGCTCTCCGGTAATATGGGGTGAATAGTAAATCGGCAGGAAAGTAAGGATAGCAATAACTGTCGCTGCCAATAAAGGCATAGCGGTTGACGAACATGCACGCATGATAGCAACCCGCTTGCGCATTCCCCGTTCCATGTTAATCAGTGCAGAATCGGATACGACGATGGCATTATCAACCAGCATTCCCATAGCAATGATAATCGCGGCAAGCGACATTCGCTGAAGAGCAATATCACATGCCATCATAACAATAAGGGTGGCAAAGATAGAGAAAACCAATCCGCTACCTATCAGAACCCCATTCCTGAATCCGATAAAGAACAACAGAATAGCAACAACAGTGATAACCGAAATAATCAGATTCAAGATAAACCCTTGATTTGCTACCGCCGATTCATAGCCTTGATCGTAGATGGGAGTCAACTCATAACCATCGGGCATGGTTTGAGACAACTCACCAATACGTGCTTTAACAGCCTCTGCCATATCCACGACATTTCCTGTCGGTACAGTAGAAATGGCAATTCCAATTGCCGGACTACCATTTATACGCATTTGGTTTGCAGGAGGAGTCTGATAACTCTCCTCGATCTTCGCAATATCAGCCAAACGAAAATGCTCACCGTTACGTGAAACAATAGTAAGATTCCGGATATCATCCAGCGAATAAAAGTTACCGGTAGACTCAATACGGATACGATTGGTACCGGCATCCATACCACCGGCATCCACAACTTTATTCTGAGCCTCAAAAGCTCGTGCAATGTCGGAAGTCGTAACTCCACTTTGTGCCATCACAGCAGGACTGATTAGAATATCAATCGTCGGTGTTTGCACACCATAGATCTCAATCTTCGCCACATCCTTGACTTTTAGTAATTCATTCTTTATCAGTTTAGCCTGATCTTCCAGTTCTCTATACGTATGGCCATCCCCCGTCAGTCCATAAAATACGCCGAGCACATCACCAAAGTCATCGTTCACGATAGAAGTTCCCGCACCGGCCGGCAATTTATCCTGCACATCATTCACTTTCCGGCGCAACTTATCCCATAGCTGCTGCATCTCGTCAGCACGGATTTCTTTCTTCACATAAACTGTAATCTTCGATAGTCCGGCACGATTTTCTGTTTTCAGATAATAAAGCTCACCCAAAGATTGTATGGCTTCTTCCAGAATGTCGGTCACCTGCGACTGTACTTCTGACGGTGAAGCTCCGGGATAAGAAGTCAGAACCAATGCTTGCTTAATAGTAAAAGGGGCATCCTCCAATTTTCCCATTTTAAAATAAGAAAACAGGCCTCCTGCCAATATCAGCACCAACAATAAGATTGTAACAACTCTTTTCTGTAGAAAGTACTTTACCATTTTCATAATGAATTCGCCTTAGAAGAGATTGTTACTTTCATGCCGTCTGATAAAAAGCGTAGTCCGCTTGTAGCCACAGTCTCGTTATCCTGTAATCCCTCGATTATGATAATATAACCGTTAGGAAGCAGATTTCCCTTTTTCACCTGTCTACGGTTCACCTGATGAGTGTCAGTGTTTACAACCCACACATAATCACCTTCCGACGGACGATGGCATAGAGCTGTCTGCGGAATGGAAACACCAACCGGATTTGTTACCCGGGAAACATCAAATATTGCCTTACCCGACATACCAGCCAGTAATTCCCCTTTTCCATTTGGTAAAATGGCCGTTAGTAAATAAGAAAGGTTGTTGCGGGTTGTCCCCCTCGATATTTCCATAATCCCTGCCTTATAAATCTTATCCGGCCGGGCATCAAAACGTATCTGAACAGTATCTCCGGGATGTGAAGTAAATGCAATATCTTGAGTAACATAAATCTCCATTTTCAGCCGGTCTATATCAATAAATGAAATGACCGGCTGAGTAGCCTTCACATCCTGAAACTTCTCTATATACACTTCTCCCACATATCCATTAAATGGAGCTATCAAGCGAGTATCCTCCAATTCGTAAGAGGCGGTATCAAAAGCTGCTTTAGCAGTGGTATAATCAGCCTTGGCCTTTTCGTATGTACTGGCCGAAACATTATTCTTCTCGTACAACTTCTCTATTCGTTCAAACTCAGCTTTAGCCTGGCAATAGATCGCTTCGGCCCGTTCTTTACGAATATGAAAGTCACGCGGATCTATTTCAGCAATAATACTCCCCTGTTTGTAAGAGTTACCGGCATATACTTCAAAACGATCGATGGGGCCTCCTACGCGAAACGACAATTCCGATGTACGGAAAGGTTGCGCAATGAACGGAAACTCCGTTGTGTTCTGTCCAAAGCCCGGAATAGCTTGTGTTGTCCTGACAATAAAGTCCTGACTTTGCTTACTGTCCTTATCTGTGCAAGAAAATAGCAGTAAGAGAGTAACTAATAATGCACCTATCTTCATATCTTATTTTTTTAATTTCCCGACAAAAATAGATAATCAGACGATGTAATAAGGAAGTAAAGATTCTGAGACCGGAAAAATGAAGATTGAGTCAGGAGTATATGGGATGAAGCCGATAAAAAGATTATCAGGAGATATTGCTTATACCCAAAAACAAGTCATCCCCTCGTGTCTTCTGACCCGAGGGGATGAACTCTCTGAAAAAAACGGCGACTACCTACTCTCCCACTGTTACGCAGTACCATCGGCGTGATCAGGCTTAACTTCTCTGTTCGGAATGGGAAGAGGTGGAACCCTGATGCTATAGTCACCTGAATAAGGTAGACATAATGTACAAAAGTAAACTTAGCTGTCTATTATCTAAATAGTAAAGCTAAACGGATATATAAACCATAAAAGACAATAAAAGAAAGTCATCGGGCAATTAGTAACGCTCGGCTGTGATGTTACCACCTGTACACCTGCGTCCTATCAACGTTGTAGTCTACAACGACCCTAAAAGAAATCTAATCTTGTGGCTGGCTTCGTACTTAGATGCTTTCAGCACTTATCCAATCCCGACTTAGATACCCGGCAATGCACCTGGCGGCACAACCGGTAAACCAGAGGTCAGTCCAACACGGTCCTCTCGTACTAGTGTCAGAGCCACGCAAATTTCATGCGCCCACGATAGATAGAGACCGAACTGTCTCACGACGTTCTGAACCCAGCTCGCGTGCCACTTTAATGGGCGAACAGCCCAACCCTTGGGACCTTCTCCAGCCCCAGGATGTGACGAGCCGACATCGAGGTGCCAAACCCCTCCGTCGATATGAGCTCTTGGGAGGGATCAGCCTGTTATCCCCGGAGTACCTTTTATCCTTTGAGCGATGTCCCTTCCATACGGAAACACCGGATCACTATGCTCTAGTTTCCTACCTGATCGACTTGTGAGTCTCCCAGTCAAGCGCCCTTATGCCATTACACTCTGCCGCCGGTTACCAATCGGCGTGAGGGCACCTTTAGAAGCCTCCGTTACACTTTTGGAGGCGACCACCCCAGTCAAACTACCCACCAAACAGTGTCCTCGCGACTGCGAGTTAGAACTCAAATAATCAAAGGGCCGTATTTCAACAGCGACTCCACAAATACTGGCGTACCTGCTTCAAAGTCTCCGGCCTATCCTACACATCAATTACCCAAATTCAATGTTAAGCTATAGTAAAGGTTCACGGGGTCTTTTCGTCCCATCGCGGGTAATCGGCATCTTCACCGATACTACAATTTCACTGAGCTCACGGTTGAGACAGTGTCCAGATCATTACACCATTCGTGCAGGTCGGAACTTACCCGACAAGGAATTTCGCTACCTTAGGACCGTTATAGTTACGGCCGCCGTTTACTGGGGCTTCAATTCAATGCTTCTCTTGCGATGACATCTCCTCTTAACCTTCCAGCACCGGGCAGGTGTCAGGCTGTATACGTGATCTTTCAATTTTGCACAGCCCTGTGTTTTTGTTAAACAGTTGCCTGGACCTATTCTCTGCGCCCTCCCGTCACCGGGTAGGGACCCTTTATCCCGAAGTTACAGGGTCAATTTGCCTAGTTCCTTAACCGTGATTCACTCAAGCGCCTGAGTATATTCAACCCGACTACGTGTGTCCGTTTGCGGTACGGGTACCATTAAGATTAAGTTTAGCGGATTTTCTTGGGAGTATGTTTACACGCACTATTACCGTTTTCCGAGGAAATTGGTATACTGTCAGGTTCGACTCTTATCCCGGATTTGCCTGGGATAATCAACATCTACACCCTTTAACGGACTATTCCGTCAGTCCGCGGCGTTGTCACTCCTCCGTCTCCACGTCACTCTTAATGCTAGTACAGGAATATTAACCTGTTCTGCCATCGGCATCACCGTTCGGCTGAGCCTTAGGACCCGACTAACCCTGATCCGATTAGCGTTGATCAGGAAACCTTAGTCTTGCGGCGAGGGGGTTTCTCACCCCCTTTATCGTTACTTATACCTACATTTGCTTTTCCACACGCTCCAGTAAAGCTCACGCTTCGCCTTCAACGCAGAGTGGAATGCTCCCCTACCGATACTTACGTATCCCATAGCTTCGGTAAAACACTTAATGCCCGATTATTATCCACGCCAAACTCCTCGACTAGTGAGCTGTTACGCACTCTTTAAATGAATGGCTGCTTCCAAGCCAACATCCTAGCTGTCTTAGCAATCTGACTTCGTTAGTTCAACTTAGTGTTTATTTGGGGACCTTAGCTGATGGTCTGGATTCTTCTCCTTTAGGACATGGACCTTAGCACCCATGCCCTCACTCCTGAGATCGAACTAATGCGCATTCGGAGTTTATCAAGACTTGATAGGCGGTGAAGCCCTCGCATCTTATCAGTCGCTCTACCTCACATTAGTAATTCTCAAGGCTGCACCTAAATGCATTTCGGGGAGTACGAGCTATCTCCAAGTTTGATTAGCCTTTCACCCCCACCCTCAGGTCATCCGGAAGCTTTTCAACGCTTATCGGTTCGGTCCTCCAGTTAGTGTTACCTAACCTTCAACCTGCCCAAGGGTAGATCACTTGGTTTCGCGTCTACTCCTTCCGACTATCCGCCCTGTTCAGACTCGCTTTCGCTTCGGATCCACATCTCAAGATGCTTAACCTTGCCGGAAAAAGTAACTCGTAGGTTCATTATGCAAAAGGCACGCCGTCACAACATAAGCTGCTCCGACCGCTTGTAGGCGCATGGTTTCAGGGACTATTTCACTCTTCTATTCGAAGTGCTTTTCACCTTTCCTTCACAGTACTGGTTCGCTATCGGTCTCTCGGGAGTATTTAGCCTTACCGGATGGTCCCGGCTGGTTCACGCAGAATTCCTCGTGCTCCGCGCTACTCAGGATACCACTACGCTTCAGTTACCTTAGAATACCGGGCTATCACCGTCTATGGCGCGACTTTCCAGTCGCTTCTTCTCAATAACTTTCTTGCGAGAGCGTGGTCCTACAACCCCACACATGCCGTAACATGGGTGGTTTGGGCTATTCCCCGTTCGCTCGCCACTACTAGGGGAATCATTATTTATTTTCTTTTCCTGCAGGTACTAAGATGTTTCAGTTCCCTGCGTTAGCCTCCAACTTGGTTGGATGACATTCCTTCAGAATGCCGGGTTGTCCCATTCGGAAATCTTCGGATCAAAGGTTATTTGCACCTACCCGAAGCTTATCGCAGCTTATCACGTCCTTCATCGCCTCCGAGAGCCAAGGCATCCGCCATGCGCCCTTATTTACTTTCTTTTATCGCCAGGTTCATCTCCTTTTCTTAAAAAGGATCTGAACCAAATGGTTCGATATATACTTTTAGCTCTTACTAAATTTACTTTTTTTTGTACATCATGTCAAAGATCGTATGATAACATTCGGCAACTTGTGTTGCCGGAGTATCAATGGTGGAGAATAACGGATTCGAACCGTTGACCCTCTGCGTGCAAGGCAGATGCTCTAGCCAGCTGAGCTAATCCCCCCAATCATACAAGATAGTAATCTCGTCTTGGTAGTCCCAGGCAGAGTTGAACTGCCGACCTCTACATTATCAGTGTAGCGCTCTAACCAACTGAGCTATAGGACTAGTTCAACCGTGTCCTGTTTTTAGACTCGGCTTCTGTTTTTCTCTTGTTTATCTCTATCTATATTGCTATAGATGGTCGATCTATATTCTATAAATAAACAAGTACCAGTAGTACAATTTTAGAACCAATGAACGTCGTTTCCAACATCGCTCCAGAAAGGAGGTGTTCCAGCCGCACCTTCCGGTACGGCTACCTTGTTACGACTTAGCCCCAGTCACCAGTTTTACCCTAGGACGCTCCTTGCGGTTACGTACTTCAGGTACCCCCGGCTCCCATGGCTTGACGGGCGGTGTGTACAAGGCCCGGGAACGTATTCACCGCGCCGTGGCTGATGCGCGATTACTAGCGAATCCAGCTTCACGAAGTCGGGTTGCAGACTTCGATCCGAACTGAGAGAGGCTTTTGGGATTAGCATCCTGTCACCAGGTAGCTGCCTTCTGTACCCCCCATTGTAACACGTGTGTAGCCCCGGACGTAAGGGCCGTGCTGATTTGACGTCATCCCCACCTTCCTCACATCTTACGACGGCAGTCTCTCCAGAGTCCTCAGCATGACCTGTTAGTAACTGAAGATAAGGGTTGCGCTCGTTATGGCACTTAAGCCGACACCTCACGGCACGAGCTGACGACAACCATGCAGCACCTTCACAGCGGTGATTGCTCACTGACATGTTTCCACATCATTCCACTGCAATTTAAGCCCGGGTAAGGTTCCTCGCGTATCATCGAATTAAACCACATGTTCCTCCGCTTGTGCGGGCCCCCGTCAATTCCTTTGAGTTTCACCGTTGCCGGCGTACTCCCCAGGTGGAATACTTAATGCTTTCGCTTGGCCGCTTACTGTATATCGCAAACAGCGAGTATTCATCGTTTACTGTGTGGACTACCAGGGTATCTAATCCTGTTTGATACCCACACTTTCGAGCATCAGTGTCAGTTGCAGTCCAGTGAGCTGCCTTCGCAATCGGAGTTCTTCGTGATATCTAAGCATTTCACCGCTACACCACGAATTCCGCCCACCTCTACTGTACTCAAGACTGACAGTATCAACTGCAATTTTACGGTTGAGCCGCAAACTTTCACAACTGACTTACCAGTCCACCTACGCTCCCTTTAAACCCAATAAATCCGGATAACGCTCGGATCCTCCGTATTACCGCGGCTGCTGGCACGGAGTTAGCCGATCCTTATTCATATTATACATACAAAACAGTATACATACTGCACTTTATTCTAATATAAAAGAAGTTTACAACCCATAGGGCAGTCATCCTTCACGCTACTTGGCTGGTTCAGGCTCGCGCCCATTGACCAATATTCCTCACTGCTGCCTCCCGTAGGAGTTTGGACCGTGTCTCAGTTCCAATGTGGGGGACCTTCCTCTCAGAACCCCTATCCATCGAAGGCTTGGTGAGCCGTTACCTCACCAACAACCTAATGGAACGCATCCCCATCCTTTACCGGAATCCTTTAATAATCAAACCATGCGGAATGATTATACCATCGGGTATTAATCTTTCTTTCGAAAGGCTATCCCCGAGTAAAGGGCAGGTTGGATACGTGTTACTCACCCGTGCGCCGGTCGCCAGCAAAGAAAGCAAGCTTTCTTCCTGATGCCCCTCGACTTGCATGTGTTAAGCCTGTAGCTAGCGTTCATCCTGAGCCAGGATCAAACTCTTCATTGTAAAAGTATTGTTATAATCCCAATAAGGGACAATATTAGCTCTGTTCAGGATGTCGAAAATTTATTGACGGTCATTTTTTCATATACCTATATAATAAGTATTGACGGTTCTAAATTTACTTGTACTACTTGTATTGTTTATCAATTTTTCAAAGAACTCTTCTTTTCGATTGTGCTTCGTTTCAAAAGCGGGTGCAAAGGTAAAAGGTTTATTTTAAAACACCAAATGTTTTGGAAGTTTTTTTTAAAATGTTTTTCCGGTCTGTTCTCCGACTCTCTTAGCGAAAGGGAAAGGCACCGGAATAAACGCCTTTTATCGCGAATCGGACTGCAAAGATAACGAATTTTAATATTAAACTCCAAAGAAAAAGGAGATTATTTTGGTTATCCGTTAAGGCAATCAATACGCACTTGCAACATGTCAATTTCAATCGGCTCTCCGTCTCTTGGAAAGCGGGTGCAAAAGTACGCGATTTACCAATACAAGGCAAATATATAAGGAAGTTTTTTAAATAAAAATATAAATTTATATGTAAAGGGCTGAGGGAGAGGTAGGTTTTAAAGCATACTTTAAAAAGAAGGGAAAAGGGAGGGCCAAGGGGACACATAATTATAATATATAGAGGGGGGAATACTTGGAAAACAAGGAGGGGGGGATTCATTGGGGAGGGAGGGGAATCTCTGTGTTGGGAACGAACCGACAGGCGGTTTCAAATTTCTCCGGGGGGGGGGGATATGGGAAAGGGATTCTCAGGGGGCACCCGGATAAATGTGTAGCTGAGTCAGCAGTTAAATATCATTGATAATCAGAAGAGTATATTTACCTGAATTTTATTCTTGATGTAAAGCCATTTACCCGGGCATGTAAAAGCATTTACCTCAGCATGTAAAGCCATTTACCTCGGCATGTAAAAGCGTTTACCCCGGTTGGTAAATGGAACCCGCATTCGAGGTTACGGGGGTACGCGCGTAAAGGCAGCGTCAAGGCAACGTATGCTTCGGACAGACCATGCTTGAGGGAAAGCGCCGGCGGAAGGAAAGCCGGGAGGACAAGGTAAAGGGTAAGCGCCGTCTATTCAGGAAGGCAGGAGAAAGGGAATAGCGGACAAGGAATGGGGCGGACGGGGGGCAAAGAATATCCCAAGCGGCAAATAACAAAGGACTTCCGGAAAAAAGCAGAGCATTTTCAAACAAACAAGCGGGGATATGAAAATGCTTTTTAAAGGGAAAACTGACAAGAAACAGAAAGTATAATTCTGAATACGAGGGAATTATGGAAGTTTTTCAAGCGATGGCAGAGGGTGGAAGATGGAAGATGAGGGTGGAAGATAAACAGGCTGAAAACGCGATCTTCCACCAGGGTAAATAAATGATAATCAGATAAAAAGATGGAAAAAGATGGAAAAAGGTGGAAGATGGAAGATAGAAATGCATTTCGCGGAGGAGAGGACAGAAAAGGCACTGTCCACGATTTTGTGTAAATAGAGAGGACTCTCCATAGAGAGCAGCGCCCCTATTTACAATTACCTCTACCCATACCCTCACTTTTCTTTTGCAACTAACAGTAGTCATCCTTTTAAATACTTATTGATACATCTACGGTCCCAGTTAATTCCCTGTTTTACAACTTTAGCCGGAACACCCGCAATAATTACATTGGGTTCATTAAATACCCTCGTTACGATACTCCCCCAACCAATAATACTATTATCAGAGACTTTCACATTTTTACAAACCTTCACATCTTTTCCGATCCATACATGCTTACCTATTACGATACTCTTAGCAAAATTTATCGGCTCACCCTCTAAATTCGTTATCGTATGTGCGTCGGTACACCATATATCAACGCCCCAGCTCAACTGACTATCGTCTCCAATACTGATGCACGAATCATCTTCTTGCAAATATAACGTAACGCCATTAATTACTACACGATTTCCAATATCTACCCGACAATTATTAGCCATTCTTGAAACACCGGCTCCCAGTCCCGGAAGTTGCCCAATGATAAGCTTCAATCCCGTCATACCCAATATGGTAGAATAGCGTAAAATAATCGTCCCTATATTTACTATATTATTATCTCCTTTTACAACCAGAAGAAATCCATCACTTAGCAACAATTCTTCCGCACTATCTTCAGAATCGCAATACATTGAAATGTGATTGTTATTCCCAATGATCGTTATGTTAGCTTGATTTATAATCCGATTAAACCGTTCGTTCTGAGAAGCCATACAGTCAATCCGATTATGTGGGAAAATCAATGTAATTTCATTATTTTGACCATTAACATGTTCCATATCATTCTAAATCCTATAGTTTACATTCGTAGCAATACAGCTTTTACTCCTTTCTGCCAAATGTACGAAAAGGAATAGCTTCACATTCATTAGCCTACTCCTGATCTTCTTCATTTTAAGTAAATTAACGATTACAACAATAAACCGAAAGCAAATGATCCTCTCAAAGCAAATATCAGAGGAAAACAAGTATGGCAGGAAAGACAGGCACGATGAAAAGACTAATGCTTTTTACTCAAAAAAGCTATCGGGAAAATCTAATTTATAATGCATTGTAAATCCGATGAGGTACATATAGGACAAGCCTTAAAAACGAAAAACTTCCTCACTTCTAAAATATGCGCATATGTTTTTATACTTTTGCATTTAATAATTCAACTAAAAAAATCATATGCAGCCCGGATCTTTAGCAACTTTCATCCTATTACTGTTTATCACAACCTCTTGCCGGAATAAGGAAACGCAGTTCTATCCCGTACCTATGGACTCCATAAATCTTGTAGCCCCAGAAAAGCCACAACCGATTGCAGCCAAAAGTCAAACAGCTCTTTATCTGGACTCAATCGGACTGGTAAATATCTCCGAACTCGACTCTACATTCATAATCAACCTGATGTATGCCACCCCGGATAATTTCACCGGTCAACTTCTTTATGGTGATTTGAAAGAGGCATATCTCCATCCGGACGCAGCTAAAGCCCTTTTGCAGGCACACCTGTTACTCAAAGCAGAGCATCCTGGCTATCGCCTGGTGATTTATGATGCAGCACGTCCGATGTCCGTTCAGAAAAAGATGTGGGATGTTGTAAAAGGAACCTCTAAATATTTCTATGTATCTAATCCGGCACGAGGAGGAGGACTGCATAATTATGGCCTGGCAGTAGACATCGGCATAGTAGACTCTCTCGGGCACCCACTTTCTATGGGAACCGAAGTTGATTATATGGGTGCAACATCGCATATCACAAACGAAGCAGAACTCGTGAAAAAAGGAAAAATAACGCAACAAGAACGCGAAAACCGAATTCTACTAAGAAGAGTCATGAAAGGTGCAGGATTCCGTGCACTCCCCAGCGAATGGTGGCACTTTAACCTGTGCAGCCGAGACGAAGCAAAACAAAAGTATAAACTTATAAACTAAAATAAGATATGTACCTTTCTCCGGAAACAGTCCTGTTTATCCGGGAGCATCGCAATGACGATATACGCTCCCTCGCATTACAGGCAAAGAAATATCCCCAGGTTGACATGTCCTCTGCTATCGTCCAGATAGCCGGATGGCAAGCCGCCGCTTCAAAAATACCAAGTTGGCATGCTACGGAAAATCTTCTTTATCCACGTCATTTATCATTGGAACAATGTTCATCGGAAATCACCGCACTCTACAAAGCCTCACTGGCACAGGGAGAAACGCTGGTCGATCTTACGGGCGGATTCGGTATTGATTGTGCTTTTCTCGCAGCCCGGTTTAAAACAGTCACCTACATCGAACGCCAAAAAGAACTTTGCGAGATTGCCGCTCACAATTTTCCATTATTGGGATTAAAGCAGATCCGGATACAAAATGCCGACGGAGTAGAGTACTTGCAAACAATGTCGCCCACAGACTGTATCTTCCTGGACCCGGCACGCCGCAATGAACATGGCGGAAAAACAGTAGCCATATCCGACTGTGAACCTAATGCAGCCGCACTGGAGGAATTATTGCTCGAAAAAGGGCAACAGGTTATAATCAAACTTTCCCCAATGCTCGACCTTTCTCTGGCTATACGGGACATGAAGCATGTTTCTGAGGTCCACATTATCTCCGTCAACAACGAATGTAAGGAACTGTTGTTAATGTTGCGGTCTGAAAAGACATCTCCGATGATCCTGCCTACCCTATCGCAGCCTATCGTCTGCATCAACTTTGCAAACCGAAAAATACAGCGTTTCGTCTTTACGCGCGAAGCAGAGCAGAGCACCGATTGCTCTTACACCCATAAAATAGGTACTTACTTGTATGAACCCAACGCCTCTATTCTCAAAGCCGGTGCTTTCCGCAGCATCGCTTCTGCGTTTCATTTAAGCAAGCTCCATCCCAACAGCCATCTCTACACCTCGGATGAACGGATAGAAGAATTTCCAGGCCGAATCTTCCGGGTGACCGGCTACTCAGGCCTCAACAAAAAAGAACTGAAGAATCTCTTAAATGAAGTGGATAAAGCCAACCTCACTGTCCGCAACTTCCCACAATCTGTGGCAGAACTACGAAAACGGCTAAAAATAGCTGACGGAGGTGATATCTATCTGTTTGCTACTACCCTGAACGATGAAAGAAAAATCATCATCCGATGTGAGAAAGCATAAAATGAAGAGAGGCAACGTCGTCCCGACGCTGCCTCTTTCTCTCAATCAATTTATAGAAACTGTTTGTCCCAACGAATAAATCTCGTCTGACTGCCCATAAGGCTTTTCTTTCAACATCCCCTGAACTTTAACCACAATCCTGTATTTCGATTCAGGTTCTTTCAGTGTATATTCCCACGAAGTAGGCTCACCTTCCAAAGAAATCTGATGCTCTAACACCGCCCCCTTGTAAACCTGAACATAAACGGATAAAGGACGTTCCACCTCTTCCGGAATCGCTGTAGGCAATTTCCATTCAATCAAAGCTTCATTATCAGGTGATAGTGACGATTTCAAATCGGTCACCGGGGGCAAAGAAACCCCATCCTTGAAATCAATGATATCGCGATCCTGACAACCTGTGACAGCAAGTATACAAAGCATCACAGAGAAAAAATATAGTATTCTTTTCATAATCGTCTGTTTTTTATTAGTAACCCGGATTCTGTATATAATTTCCTTTCGCCCAGTTCATCTGTTGCTGAGGAATAGGCTTATATTCATCTCTTCCTGCAACAAAGACAGCATTATTCATCCACGAGAAGCGAGTTTTTTCTTTCTTGAAATAAGCATTCATCGTAGGTTCCAGAATTCCCCATCTTTGCAGATCGAAGAAACGTCTTCCCTCACATGCCATTTCAAGACGATTCTCAAACATCAGTGCTTTCCATGCATACTCTTTGGTCCATGCAGCCTCGTCAGTATATAAACTAACTTTATAATTCATATAAGGAGTACCGTCTGCCATCAATAGACGGATTCTACTGTTATTGGCACGTTCGCGTAGCTTATTGATGATAGGACGAGCTTCTTTATGGCGATCCAACTGAATCAGAATTTCAGCTTTCCACAATAAAACTTCAGCATAACGTATTTGTTTCACGTTCATTGAGTTGCGGTTTACAATGATACAATCGCAACCGGCAGGTACCAATTCCTTAACAGATTTCAGATAACCATAATCACCGGGGCTTCTGGAAGCCTTCTCTTCATACAACAAGTCCGGATTATATTTATAAGGATATCCCGGAATGGCTGCTGTATGACTCAGACGAGGATCGAAAGTATTTTCACTGAAATACTCTTTGAATCTTCCTTTCAGTTCCGCATCATTAAACGTATCGAACAAAGGCAAACCGTCTTTATCAGTTCTGAAAGCATTTGCCATATTAAAGCTCATCTTATGGAAGTCACAACATGGGAAATAAGGTTCCCAGGAAGGAGCATTCAATTCTGCACCGTTGTTTGTATTTCCTCCACTTGATGTTCCGTCATTGATAGAATACTGGATTTCCCAAATTGCTTCTTTGGTAGCATTATCATATTCCGGCAAGAAATTTTCGGCAAAGTCTTCACATAAACCTACATTTCCACCTTCCTGATCGGTGATCTGGTTAATATAAACCAGAGCGCGTTCCAGAATCGCCTTATCTACCTCAACCACCTGATGTCTTTCATCTTGCTTGTATGCCATGAACAACAACGCTTTGGCAGCCATAGCCCGTGCGGCATTCTTATTGATACGGCCTATCTCTTCCTGCTTTTCAGGCAACAGTCTGACAGCTTCTTCCAGATCGGCCACAATGTGTTCCCACAAATATGTATCATCAGTACCATTAGGACGGTTCGAGATATTGGTCACATCTTCCACCGTTCTTCCGTTCTCTTCATCTACCCAAGGAATATATCTCCACAGCGTCTTCATAAAGAAATAGGTAGCTCCGCGCAGGAATTTCACTTCACCGGTACGTACGCCCTTCAACGGATAGTTTTCATCGGTAACTTTAGACAGAGCATAGAGTGCCAGATTGTATCTGGATATGGCTACATATCCCTTGAACCAAGGTCCGTCATTATTGCCTACATTAGCGGTCACAGAAGAGAAAACTTCCATATCGTGCCAGGCAGACTGGTCACTTACACCCGATCCGCCTTTGTAAGCATCGTCTGACCGGATGGAACCATGCATCCACCATGCATGAGCTTCCGACCAAGGCAGATAAGGGATCAGCGAATAGCACGGAGTCACAAAATCATCAATATGTTCAGGCTTTCCTAATAATAAATCATCAGCCAGCACCCCTTTAGGGTTAATATTCAATTGGTCGGCACAGCTCGTCACCAACAAGGAAAGCAAAAGGGCAGATGACAGAAATAAACTATAAAAGGTTTTCATACTATTTCTATTTAAAAGGTTATATTAACTCCAACTGTAGCGGTAAATGGAATGACATAGCCAAAGTCACGGATTTCAGGATCGGGACCCGAGAAGCGGTTGCTATCCCACCATTTCTTGATAGTGAATACATTGTTAGCCGAAACATAGGCACGCAAGCGGCTGATCATGGCTTTCTTCACCAGACTTTCCGGGAAAGTGTATCCCAATTCCACTGTTCTCAGTTTCAGGTACGAACCATCTTTGAGGAAATACGTAGATGTACGCTTTTCATCATTGGTGTTACGGGTAGACAGAGCCGGAATGTTAGAATCCGGATTCTGGGGAGACCAGGCATTAAATACGCCTTTCAGGTGATTGGTATTATTCACATCCTGAATGTTCCAGAAGTCACTGTATTCAATCCATGAATCCCAAACATCTCCGCCATGTACACCCTGGAAGAAGAGAGCCAAATCTACATTCTTATATGAAGCCTGAAGGTTCAAACCATAAGTAAAGTCCGGATCGCTGACACCAATCCACGTACGGTCATAATCCTGAGTAATGCGTCCGTCGCCATCAAGGTCCTTGTAACGGATACGTCCCAAACCTTTTCCAGCCTGTTGCGGTGAGTTGTCCACCTCTTCCTGAGTTTTGAAGATTCCGTCTGCCACATATCCGTAGACAGAGTTACGAGGACGTCCGATAATATCGTCCAACATACCGTTTCCACCATATACACTTCTCACGTTGTCCGGCAATTCGGTAATCTTATTCTTGAAGGTAGCAAGGTTTCCCGTAATGCTGTAACTAAATCCGGACGGAAGGTTATTCCGGTATGTCAACAAGATTTCAACTCCTCGGTTTTCCATGCTCGGACCATTCACATAAGTATCTCCACCTTCACCAAACGCACCGATATAAGGGGGTAAATAAAGCATATCGGTTGTTTTCTTATAAAAATAGTCGATAGTTCCGACCAGGCTCTGATTGAAGAAACCGAAATCGATACCGTAATTGGTCTGTGTCACCGTTTCCCATTTCAGTGTCGAATTACCGGTGAGATATTTGCGGAAACCAGACTGTAAAGAACCGCTTTCCTGTCCGTTCATAGCATAAGAAGTTCCGTTATAATCGGCTACATAGCTGCTTTGCAAGTATCCACTCGGGATAGCCGAGTTACCGTTACGCCCCCAACTGAATCTCAATTTCAGATCCGAAAGAAAATCTACATTCTCAAGGAACGGTTCGTTCTTGATTCTCCATCCCAGCGAAAATGCTGGGAAAACTGCCCAACGGTTATCAGCACCGAACTTGGAAGAACCGTCATAACGTAACGTTGCCGATGCCAGATATTTGGAAGCATACGAATAGTTAAACTTACCGAAGTATGACAACAGAGCATAAGCATCACCCGAACCGGTAGCCTCTGTAATCTTGTCGCCGGTAGCCGAACTCAAAAAAGCATAGTCTCTGTCTTCCAGGGTCAAACCGTCTTTCCGTGCATAGAATGCTTCGCTTTCAGCTTTCGTGAATTCCATTCCGACTACAGCTCCTATCGAGTGTTTTCCGAATTGCCCGTTATAGTTGATCTGGTTGGTCCATTGGTATTCAAGGAAATGGGTCTGATCATTGCGGACATAATTAAATTTTTCATCACGGCCCGAACCATCTGCTTCACCCCATTTTTTATCGACTGCCCGATAGTATGAACCGCGATAGTCTACACCGAACGATGTTCTCAGGTTCAAACCTTTGATAATCATCAAATCGGCATACGTATTACCAATTACCTTCAGGAACTTATTGACATTGTCTTTCCCCAGGATAAGGTCTTTCACCGGATTACGATAATCGTCCATACCCACGTCGAGAGAGGCACCACCCCAACCACCGGTTTCGGTATATACAGGAATGATAGGGGGTTCATTCGCTGCAAGCTGAGTATGATTGGCTTCGCGATAGTTCATGTAGTTCAACTCCAGATTCTCACCTACTTTCAGACGACCATTCAATAAATCGTATTCCGAATTCAAGCGGGCCGAATATTTCTTCCAGAAGGTTTCAATCTGGATACCTTCCGTATTTTCATAACCCAGGTTGAAGAAAGTACGTGATTTTTCAGTACCACTCGATACTGAGATCTGATGATTCTGCGATACTCCGGTACGGGATATTTCGTCGATCCAGTTAGTATCGGCCGAGCGCATAGTCTTGGCTGTATTCAGCCATTCCACCGGTTTCACGGAGTTAAGCACCGGATAACCGTTACCGTCATAACTCCAGTCGTAATCGAAGAAACGAACACTTTGTTTGATCTCACCCAATTTGTCATCGTTGGCATACGCCTGCCAGATGGCACGTCCATATTCTTCAGTATTCAGCAAGTCGGGTTTATTAACCCACTTGGAAAACTGTACACGACCTTCGTAGCTGATTTTCGATTCACCCTTTTTACCCTTCTTCGTTTCGATAATGATCACACCACCGGCAGCTCTCGAACCATAAATACTGGCCGAAGCAGCATCCTTCAACACCTGAATAGATTCAATGTTCGCCGGGTTGATGTCCCTCAAGTTGTAATCGCCTGCCAATCCGTCGAGTACGATCAGCGGGTTGGGTTGTGCATTCAATGACGTAAGTCCGCGAATCTGTATCGAAGCATTTCCACCGGGGCTACCATCGGCAGTAATAAATACACCCGGCAATTTTCCCTGCAAAGACTTCAGTGCGTTAGTCGAAGGATTCTGAGCCAAATCCGAGGTATTAGCAATGGCAACCGAACCGGTCAGATCGGCTTTGCGCTGCGTCATATATCCGGTCTGGATAACCACCTCGCCCAACATCGTGGCATCATCGGCCATTACCACGTCAATCTTGCTTAATCCCTTCACAGCTTTCTCCTGTGTAGCCTTTCCAATAAATGAGAATACCAGAATATCTTTATCCGAATTCACATCAACCGAATACTCACCATTCAGATTCGTAATCGTACCTTTCGAAGTGCCCTTTACCGACACGTTTACTCCGATCAGCGGGTCACCTGTTTCCTTTTCGGTCACCGTACCCGTAATGACTTTCACCTGGTTGATATCCAGATTGCCTGCGTATGCCATCATTGTCCCCGAGAACAAGACAACCACCCAGACCAAAAGCCTTCTCAACACTTCTTGCAGCCAGTCACTTCCGGAGGCCACAAGGCAAGGTCTTTCATGTTTCATATTCACCAATTAGATTTAATTAAAAATTTAAATAATACTATCATATGTTTTTCAGTTTGCCGAAGCTTCGACAGCAGGCAGCAACTGCCGGCGAGCTTCTTCAATACCTGAAGTTCCAAATACCTGTGCCTCCGGATCGCCATACCAGTAAATGGTAGTGGCATAATCAGCCTCACCCCGTTTCCATCCCAGCATTTCAATATCGAACTTAAAGCTCTTATTGAAAGGGATGCCATCCAGATGGCGGGTGCGATAGAAAGCATTATAACCGTGAGAGCTTTCCAAATCGGCTCTCGGAGCTCCTCCGAATGGAGTATAAAAAGGCACTACCGGTGCCCATGAGCTATTATAGTAGTCTTCCGTACCGGTGCCGAAGTGTGAAGGGAAAGTATCATCGTCTACCCAAATTTTCTCGTCACCTTCGCCATACCACAACGGAGCATGATTGTACAGTGAAAGTAAATCACCTTTATAGACCCCCTTTCCTTTCAGTGTAGCGAAGTTCCATTCTACACACTGATCGGCCTCTTCGGGTTTATCATGGATGTAGATACCGTTCTCCTGCCTCCATGAAGCATAGAAATACAATGACCGGTCTTTATTCCACTTCAACGGGGCCACGTTTACCTCCAGTTCAGCATCAACCGGCTGGGAAGAAAGGTTCAGTACTTTCAAGACTCCCGATTTGCGGTAAGGCATCAACCAGCGACTGGAGATGTTCCCTTTCCCGTCGGACGTCAGATACCAACTATCCACTTTGGGAGCACCCATGCCACCTCCGGAGAAATCACTCAAGGGCACCCATACGGTCTGTTTCCCGTCGAATGTGGCACTGAACACCAATTCCCGCATCAATTGCGCATATTGCTCCGGATTATCAACACGGATATTGAACTTCACTTCATACACCGCATTTTCACCTGTCGGCAGCGGAATGGTCAGTGAATCGGAAGAAAGAAGGTTCTTATTCTCCCGGATCATTTCACCTTTACGTCCGGCCATCGGATGGAGAAGACGATCGTCTACTTCAGCTATTTTCTGTGCTGCTCTCTCTACCACTTCTTTAGAGAAAGTCTCCACCTGTGTACCCTCCGGATATTTACGGAAGTTGATGTGGTAATATTTTGGAGTAGGATTCACTCCCGGCTCGTCTTCGAACGTCACTTTACATCCACGGGCATACGGGATAGGCAGGAACAGGGTATTTCCTCCCTTACCTTCGGGCGTATAGCTGGTGTGTGCCTGCAACATTCCTCTTCCCAGTCCGGGCACATTGATCCGCATCAGGTCATAGGCGGGAATAATCCAGCCCGGCTGGTCGGAACCATCGAAATAAAACCTCCATGTACCGCGTTTGTCAATAGTAGTAATCCAGATGCGGGTGATAGCCCCCGGTCCGACTTCGTCGAACATTACTTTCTCGATACGGCCTGCTATCGTATCTACCCGCTTGATTCCAAACCCATCGCTGTTGGCAAACCAACCGGCAGAATCGGGTGATACCGATGCACGGTCATAACTACTTTCCTGACGACAAGTATAAGAGGGAACCGGATATAGCGCCTGCTCCTCCACCGATACCATTTCGTCCAACAGCGTTTCCAGTGTTACCGGCTTATCCGACACTTGAGAGCCGCATCCCCACGAACAAAACAAGAGTCCTGCGCAAACGGACAACCATACATTTCTTTTACTTTGTTTCATACTTATATCTAATTTTGTGTTTATTATATTTTCGAGAAAGCATGTTCTTCTTTTGCGGTCTTTTCAGCTTCTTTATCCACTCCCAATTCTTTTTCTATTGCCTCCAGCGACTTTCCTTTAGTCTCGGGCACACAAAATAAAATGAATGCGAATGCAGCAATGCTGAAAACAGCAAAGATTCCGAATGCGACCGATCCGCCCAGGTTATTCAGTATCCAAGGAAAAAACTGAACGGTGAGGAACGTACATAACCAACTTACTCCGGTAGAGAGTGACATGGCCGTTCCACGGATACGGGAAGGATAGATTTCGGAAGTTACCACCCACATCAGCGGTGCCAGCGAAGCTGCAAAGAACCCGATGTAACACAGCACGGCTATCAATGCGCCGATGCCATTGGCAGCAGGTACAACGAAGGTATAGACCAAATAAAGCAACGAAAGACTCATTCCCAAGCTTCCGGCGAGAAGCAGGATTTTGCGTCCCACTTTATCGACCAGCCATACAGCAATCAGGGTAAACAACAGATTCACCACGCCCACCAGGATGGATTGCACAAGGGCAATATCCCCGGCAACACCTGTCATCTCAAAAATAGAAGGAGCGTAATTAATAATGACGTTAATACCCGTAATTTGCTGTAAGGCGGCCAGTATAGAACCTATGAAAACCACTTTAGCCAAGTTACCCTTAAACAATTCTGTTACCTTTATCCTATCTCTACCTTCTTGTGTGTTTGTGTCGGACACGGTCATCTCACCGGCTTCCAGGTTCAGCTTACTGGCCACCTGTCTGGCTCTGCCTGCTTTTCCGCGGGCCGAAAGCCATCGCGGACTCTCGGGCAATATAACCAACAGTAGCAGGTAGGCTACACTAAAGAAGAACGGGAATCCCAGCATCAGGCGCCAGTTCCGCTCGTAGTCCAGCAATATATAATCTACAATATAAGCAATCAGAATTCCTATCACAATGGCCAGTTGATTGTAAGAGACCAGTGTTCCCCTCAACCGGGCAGGAGAAATCTCGGATATATAGATAGGTGCTACGGCAGAAATCACGCCGATCCCCAGCCCACATATCAGGCGAAAAACCAGCAGTGAAACCAGATTGACAGACAATGCGCAACCTAAAGAAGAAACAATAAAAAAGATAGCTGACGAGAACATTACTTTCTGCCTGCCATAACGGTCACTGAAACCTCCTCCCAGCAAAGCACCGCAAAGGCAACCTACGGTCAGAATACTTACCACCAATCCCAAAGCCATATCATCCAACATGAATTGTTCCTGTAAAAAAGGAACGGCTCCGGAAATACCTGCCATATTTAATCCCACAATCAATCCACCAAAGACGGTGATAAAGGTATATAGGAATAAAGGTTTGTTCTCTCTGTTCATTTTGATTTTAAATTTATAGTAGTTATACGATGTGTGATTGTTGATGCAAGGTTAGCCAGAATAGTACAGAAGCGATATAACGCAGGAAACAAATAATATAAGAATAGTAACATCCGGCAAAAATACTGCCAGACTATCAATCCGGTTACCCACTGATGTAACGAAAGGATAAAGCTAATAATGAAGCATTTGGGAAAAAATGATTCTTGTAATAAGTGGGTTGTCTTTTATCAAAAGGAAGGTAACGTTTCAAAAGACGTTCGTCTGATGCAACAAAGATAAGTCGCTTTTTTCATCTGTGCAAATCTTTTTACATCGTTTTAATTATCAGTCATTTATCTCTTCTTTTTGTATTCAGCGCACAGAGCAAAGACCGTGTTTCAAAAAACGAACGTCTTTTGAAACACAAGAGCCGTTCTATCTATCTAACTTACACAAACTTACCGCAAAATAAAAGCTGTATTCACAGCCTGCTATAGCCGGCCTGTCCATTCTTAATGGGAAGACCATGCTGAGTACGATCTATTTTATTCACTTCTAAACATTTGAATTATGAATACAAAGGCAAAACTTCTGTATGTAGGCTTTCGTGCGTTAAGCACATGCTGTGTGTGCGCGGCTTTTTTAATGATAACATCGTGTGGAGACAATGTTGTGAACCCCGACAGTCCCGAACCGGACGGAGGGGATATGATCCCTATTACGGTCAGCCGGGTTGAGGATGGCAGCTATATGGAAAGTCATGTTGATACTCCCGCCACAACCGGGGGAAGAACGCTTGTAGACGAATGGGTACCGGTTAAGGAATCACCCGCCAGCAGGGCCATACCTGCTGCCGTACCTTACGAGGGTCCTTCAGTGGTCCGGATGACACTCCGCGAAGAGCCGCAAGTCACTACCCGTGCCGCTACATTGGGCAACGGCATTTATTTCCGGTTGATCGTTTTCCGTAATGAGGGTGGCAATTACGTGTTCCAGTCGGCAGCGGATTTTACGACGAACGGGGCTTCCGCTCCCACACTCAGGCAAGGAAAGTTACTCACCAGAGCGGGAACTGTCCGTGTGATCGGATACTCGTTCAATAGTACGACAGCGATGGGAACGATTCCTTCAGCCTATGCTTATAACGGTACTTCCGTCACTATCCCGAATATGAGTAATGACTTTATGGTTTATGATTCGGGGGATATGGCAAATGTGAGTACAATCAACCACAACCTGTCGGTTAGTTTCACGCAAAAACTCTGCAAGCTGACGGTTAAGCTCTCCTTGTCACAGTTTGTAAGCAACACGTTTACCAACTGTACGGGCGTATATGTTTCTCAGGGCGGTAATGCGTCCGCCTGGACGATAGGTCCCTCTACAAATAATGTAAGTGCCAATACCGGAAATACGTCCACATTCAATATAGCCAATAATTCTACTGCCACTGTACGGTTAGTCCCTTTTTCGGGTTCACGGGCAATCACGGTACATATCGGTACGTTGAAACTTAGTAATTACTTTAACGCGGATAACCGGAATATCACCTCGAGCCAGAATGTACAGTTGCTACCAGGAAAGAGTTATACCATTACGCTAAAGTTTGAATTGGGAGTACAATTGGCGGCAAGTGACATTAACCTGACACAAAACGGATGTACAGCGAGTGATAAAAATAATTTGGCGAAGTTAAGATGGGCTACGGGAAATTTGAAGAGTACCGGAAATACGAATTACGTGTGGACTACTGCAACAGATAGAGGTTATTATTATACGTTTTATAGTACTTATACCGGAAATACAAATACTAATAATACAGATCCTTGCTCTAAATTAAATACTGCATATTATGGTACAGGATGGCGTACTCCAAGTAGGAATACCTTAGCAATGCTATCTCGGTGTACAAACAAAGCATTGATTAATAAAGGCATGTGGTTTATGAATAGTAGTATAGGGCTTTTTTTACCTGCTGCAGGATATCGTAATGACAATAGGGGAGGCAGTGGCACTGAAGCCACAACAGGTCCTGATACTGAAGGATATTATCAAAGTAGAGACGATGCAGGGGGAACTGTTTCGTATTTTATGCTTTTAAGAAATGGAACGGCCGAAATTCAGGCTTACCAAAAGAAAGATGGTAAAACAGTACGTTGTGTAAAAGGAGATTAATGAGTTTTCTGAATATTCTTTAAATAGTAGCAGTCTATTTACAATAGATATTAAACAATAATATTCACTTTAAATAAACCGATTATGGGAACTTAATTCAAAAGCCAGCGTGAGAATAATGTTGTGTTACATATAAGAGAATAGGAATACAAGACAAGTAAATGAGAAGACTTATAAGATGCAAATTTAACTTTTGGGAACGGTGTTTCAAAAGACGTACGTCTTTTGAAACAATGATATGTTACTCTTCACATTAAATATAAGAGAATATTTAAACGTGTCTGATAATTACAACACTGTGGAAATCTTTCCACATATAAAAAAAGCGATCTTAACATATTGTTGCATCAGACGTACGTCTTTTGAAACATTATTGTGTATTCAAGACCGTTATATCTGATTGTAATACACAAACTTACGCATAATAAAAGTGGTATCAAACAGCCTTTCCGGACTTATACGAGGATGTATAGGTCTGCAATGTGTCTTTGATACGATTATTCACTTTAATATCA
Organism: Bacteroides hominis; assembly: GCF_033042785.2. Taxonomy (NCBI): domain Bacteria; kingdom Pseudomonadati; phylum Bacteroidota; class Bacteroidia; order Bacteroidales; family Bacteroidaceae; genus Bacteroides; species Bacteroides hominis. The sequence continues at coordinate 1,017,152 of NZ_CP178829.1, forward strand.
TAGTATATGAATAGAACTTTTATTACGCGAGAGTGTCTCGGTAAAGCCTTATGGCTGTGTTTGTGCCTTTCGATAGCAGGATGTGCGGAAGATGACAGAATGACTCCCCTGTCTGCTGACAGCGGGGATACTGCCGACGAGTTAATCCCCATCCAAATCAGTCTGACGGGTGACAACGACTATCATTCTTCCTCTTTTAATGACGCTTCGACCCGTAACCACTCTCCCCTGATCGCCGAATGGGTGGGGGTAAAAGCTTTCTCCCCTACACGCACGGGAGAGCAACCGGACTATGAAGGTCCCCGGATAGCCTCGATGGAACTGACGGAAGATACCCTACCCCGTGCAAATACCCGTGCAACAGTATCTTCAGGAGTCTATTTCCGGCTGATTGTTTTCCGGAAGTCCGGAAATAACTATGTCTTCCAGTCGGCCGCCGATTACACCTCAAATGGTACGGGCACTCCTGTACTCAAACAAGGGAAATTGCTGACACGCTCGGGAACGATACGCGTGGTGGGTTACTCCTTTAATACCGCTACAGCTGCCGACTTGGGAACTATGCCCGCATCATATACCTACAACAGTAGCACAGTGTCTATCCCTAACATGAGCAAGGACTTCATGACCTTCGATTCCGGAGATATAACGAATGTAAACAGCCTCAGCCACAACCTTCCGGTGAGTTTCAGTCAGAAGCTATGCAAACTGACAATTTCCATTAGTCCCACCGGATACCCGAGCAATACGATCAGTAATTGCACGGGTGTATACGTAAAGCAAGGGGGAAACTCCACATCATGGACAATCGGTCCTTCGAGCAATGTGGTAGCTGCCAACACGAATAATACGGCAGCATTCAATCCGAACACGACCCTGAGTACAACCATACGCATGGTTCCGTTTGCAGGGGCCAGAACGATTACAGTGCATTTCAATACGCTGACGGTAGGAGGACGGATTGTGAACAACAACACCGAAATCACGTCCACCCAAAGCGTACAGTTGAAAGAGGGAATGAGCTATACACTAAAAATACAGTTTAAAAAAGGTCCCGGCATCAATGTGTTGGAGAGTGATATTAATCTTACGCAAAACGGATGTACGGCTCAGGATAAGAAAGACCTGGCCAAATTAATATGGGCGGATGGGAATCTGAAAAGTACAGGAGCGAGTAATAATTATGTGTGGACTACTTCAACTGATTATGGATATTATTATACTTGGAGTCAAGATTATAATAGAAACAATATAGATCCATGCGCAAGACTTAACCCTACGACATATGGTTCAGGATGGCGAACACCATCGATAAACGAATTGACTAAACTTTCTCGATGTACAAATAAAATAGTGACTAATAAGGGCGTATGGTTTATGAATAACAGCAAAGGAATCTTTCTCACTGTAGCAGGAGCAAGAGGAGAAGGAGGATGTGGTACAGTAGGGACACACTTTGTCGGAGAAGTTGGCTTTTATTGGAGTAGTGATAATAATAATAGTAATAATAATTGGGCGCGTAGGCTTGTTCTTGATGCTCGATCTACACTTAGCATAGAAATACAAGCTGATGGTCCGAAAGGTGACGGGCATTCTGTCCGTTGCGTAAAAGGCACCAAACAATAATATTCACTTTTAAACTTAAAAAATCATGAAAACCGAACTCAAAGGCTGGCTTGCGGACAATACCGTGACCACCGACAACAAAGAAGACAAAATCCTGATATTGGAGAGCGCCGGAAACCTGACGCTATCCGATGTACTGGATGAAATGAAGAAAGAAGATACCGGTTTGCGGGCAGAGACTTTAAAGCATGCCGTCGATCTTTTTCAGCGTACGGTATCAGAACTGGTACTGAACGGATACTCTGTCAATACGGGGCTTTTTCGTGCCGTACCACAGTTTCGAGGGGTAATAGACGGTGGAGTATGGAATCCCGAGAAAAATTCTATCTATGTTTCCTTCAATCAGGATAAGGATTTACGTGAAGCTATCGCACGGACCGGCGTGAAAATTCTGGGAGCCAAAGGTGACTCGGCCTACTTCATCGGCGGTGAAGACGCCGCCACCCGTGCTACGGACGGTAGTGCAACTGCGGGACGTAACTATCGCCTGCAAGGAAAGAATATTAAAGTAACAGGCACAGACTCTGCCGTAGGTATCGTATTGATTGACGAAAAAGGCACAGAAACGAAGTTACCGATGGATATGATTGCCATAAACAACCCCTCGGAAGTATTGGTGCTACTTCCTGCCGACTTGAAAGACGGAACCTATGAGCTGCGACTGACCACACAATACTGCCACAGTTCGCAGACAATGCTAAAAACGCCGAGAACTGTCAGTCGATTTATCAACATCGGCGCATCTCAAGGAGATGGCGATGGTGATATTGTAGATGATCCAACGGCCTAACAGTAAACATACCGGCACATTTCATATCGTGGGGCTGTGTCAAAACTCTTTTTACCACAGATTACACAGAATAAGAATGTTGATAATCAATAACTTAAAAATTGATCTATGTTACTCTGTGTCCTCTGTGGTGAGTTTCGACACACCCTCCAATTTTGTATAATACGTATACAGCATTATCTACGGCTCGTATACTACTCTATATACGTACTGTATACAGAGTTGCATACGGTGCGTAGACAGAACGATCTGTTTCCCATATTCAGTTAGCCACCATTGCCTCTGTCGGAGTGACCCCATAAAGTGTACGGAAACATTTAGTGAAATAGGCGGGCGAAGTAAAACCGGTCATATAAGCTATCTCACTGATATTATACTGCCGGGCTTTAAGCAAAAGCATTGCTTTATTGAGCCGGTAATTCCTCAGGTAATCAGTGGGTGAAACCCCGAACAGTGTTTTCATCTTCCGGTAAAGGTGCACCCTCGACAATCCCAGATGTTCACTCAGGTCTTCGATGCTGAAATCGGAGTTTTCATATTGCGTGTCGACAATGCTCAGCAGCTTGTCCCTGAACAACTCGTCTACCTTCATCAGTTTGCATACCTCCACATTGTCCATCGTACCGGCCCGGAGATTCTTCATATAAGCTTCCTTCATCTTTTGCCGTTCCGAAATCATGTTGATGATACGTATTTTCAGGAAGTCGATGTTGAAAGGTTTGGGAATATACTCGTCCGCCCCTTCGGCAATGCCGTAAATGCGCTGGCTGTCTTCGGACAAAGCAGTCAGAAGTATGATAGGGATATGGCTGAAAGCAAGATCGTTCTTCACCCGGTTGACTAACTGGAAACCATTCATACCGGGCATCAGCACATCACTCAGAATCAGGTGGAAAGCGACGTCCTTCCCCAACAGATCCAACGCTTCATTGCCATTACCCGCCACTTCGACCCGGAAATTGTCGGACAGCTCCTTCCGCAGGCTGTATCGCACATCGGGGTCGTCTTCCACCACCAGAATATGATAATCGTAGGTCGTGGACAGCATTTCATTCACTATCGTCGTATCCACTTCCATGTCATGATAACTCAGATTGAAACGGTCGGTCTCTTCCAATATATATTCGTGGGTATAGTGAGCCATGTCTTTGTAAAGCCGGACGCTGAACAAGGTATATTCTCCGGGCTGGCTCTCTACACGAATTTCACCGTCATGCAAATCGACGTATTCTTTCGAAAGATTAAGTCCGATGCCGAAACCTGCCGTACCGAATGTTTTATTACCGGTATAAAACCGCTCGAAGAGATGCTCCATGCTCTCTTTTGAAATCCCCCGCCCGTGGTCCTCCACTTCCACCAGAACAGTTTCTGCCTCACCGATAACCCTGACGGAAATATCTCCGCCGCCATCCGAATATTTAAAAGCATTCGAAATGATATTCACCAATACCTGCTCTATCTTATTGACATCGATATGGATATTCAGCTTGTCGATGTTGGTGCAGAACTGATAATGGATCTGCTTCTCCTGGGCAATACCGGTAAAGTAATCGAAGACCTCTCTGACCATTCCTATCAGATCTACCTGACGCAGAATCAGTTTCATCTTGTCGTTGTCAATCCTGCGAAAATCGAGTATCTGGTTGACAATCCGGTAGAGCCGGTCTACGTTCCGCTTCATCAAAGCCACATCTTCCTGAATAGAAGGATCGAGCCTGGAGTTTTTAATCAGTTTGTTTACCGGCCCCAGTATTAACGTAAGGGGAGTACGGATTTCGTGGGAGATATTGGTAAAGAACTGCAGTTTCTGGTTCGAGATGTTTTCTATCTGGTTATTCTTGACCGCCAGTTCCTCCTTCTGCGCCTCTACAAGCTGGTTTTTATCATACAGCTCTTTGTTTTTGTTCTTGATACGAAGATTCATGTACATGACATATCCCAACAGAGGGATAATGAGTAACATCAACGCCAGGATCAGTATGGTGGAGTTGCGCAGGAACTTGAAACGAGACAGCAGATTGTCTTCTTCCTGCTTCTGGCGGTTGATCCGCTTCTGGTAATGATTCAGTTGTTCGGACTGTGCCAGAATGGTTTTTGCGTTTCCCCGGTTAATGATAGCGGTATTCAATACGTAGTTTTTCTTCACCTTCTCCCCATTGATAATGGCCATGGCCACCTGAATGGAGATAGCTCCTCCGGTAGGATACTGAAAAGAGGCTTCCAATTTCTCGTCGGCTACAGCCTGCAACCCGGCTCCATCACCATATACTCCGTCGATACCTATAAACCGGATACGTCTGCCGGACACAGAGTCACGCTTCATAATGACATCACGTGCAGCAAGGGCCATTACATCATTATGGGCATACACCAAGTCGATATCTGTAAAAGCAGGCAGCTTGCTGACAGCATCGTAAGCACTGTTATAGTGCCACTTACCAAAAACCTGGGTCACCCGGAAGTTTTTGTCGCTGCGGAGATGGTCAATAAACCCGTCATGGCGTTCCATGGCGGGCGAAGAGCCTTCCAGTCCCCATATTTCAAGTATTTGGGAATTGGGAGAAAGTTGTCCGTTGATATATTCGCCGATGGCAGAACCGATGTTGTAATTATTGGCGCCGATAGAAACCGTATACTCATCCGACTGTATCTTACGGTCGTGGATAATGGTAGGAATACCTTTCCGGTAGGCTTCTACTGCCACGTCGGTAATGGGAACAGCTTCGTTGGGTGAAATGATAAGTACATCCACATTCTGCGAGATCAGTTTACGGATCTGGGCTACCTGCCGGCTGCTGTTATCCATTGCATTATATACTACCAACTCCACGTTGCGGTAATTGGAGGCCTCAATCTGCATTTCGAGCAATACGGCTTCGCGCCAGGAATCGGAAGTGCACTGAGAAAAACCGATAACATATTTTCTGTCCGTCTCTTCCTTCCGTTGGCAAGAAGACAGGAATACGAACAGGCCTGCAAAAAGCAAAATGCCGAACCGAAATAGATTTGTGTTTTTCATGCTGTGTTTTCCTTAATAATACGTATATAAGACGTCCTGAAGCAAAGAAACAGGACGCCTTATCAAAAGAAAATGTTCGTTACCAGATGGATTTTACCGAGAACACTTCCAAGTTCTTGACTTCTATGTTGTTACCCCAGAAGTGAAGTCCTTCGCGATTTCCTTCACGCGGGCTCCGTTTCATCGAATACGAATAAGCTCCTCCGTCGATGAAGACTTCGATGGAGGTACGGTCGATGTATATGTCGGCTGTCAGTTCCATACTGGTACGGTCGTCGGGTGAATAGAACACACCGTTTATCAGATTGGAGTTCATGTCATAATCCACCAGAGGCTGTCCGTAAAGATTCAGTCCGGCACTGGTGGCATGTGATAACTTGATGGTAGTCCGTATCCGCAAACAGTCCTTGTCGGAAAATGATTGCAACCGCCCGTTGGCTGCATCAGAAGTAAGTGATGTCCAGTTTCCTACCGGCCGGAACAGTTGCTCTGCCTCCCTGACAGGAACACTAAACAAACGGACTCCCTTTGAAGTAGTACGAAGGGTCAGTTCATTGGGCAGCAGCATCATTCCGTTGAACGGCATGCCATCGTGTGAAATTCGTCCCCAGCCTATCTGGATGCGACGTCCGTCACTGGCAGGCAGGTTGCTATAGGTTTGGGCAGCATACATACTTCCTGTATAATAGTAGTACTTACCCGCCTCCGGAGTAAATGTCTGGCCATCAAACGATCCCAGCATATAAGTACCCGAGGCTCCGTACATCACCCATTTCGTGTGATTCTTATCTCCGTCGACCGGCAGCTCAAACAGTTCGGGACATTCCCAGAAACCGGTAACATGGCTCTTGTACTCCCAGTTCTTCAGGTCGGAAGAGTTGTAGATGGAATGTCCGTCCCGCTCGTTGAGCACCATCACCCAATGTTTGCCGGGTGCGTACCAGAAAACTTTCGGATCACGTGTGTCTTTACTATTCCATTTTGCCTTTGAGTCTATCACCGGATTGCCTTCGTATTTGGTAAACGTACGTCCCCGGTCGAGACTGTAGGCAATGCACTGCCGCTGTTTCTCCGGATTATCCACTGTATAGGCGGCTACCAGTGCCGGCTCTCCTTTTTTATTAAATCCGGCGGTATTATCATAATCGATCACGGCCGAACCGGAGAAGATGGTTCCCAGTTCATCGGGGTGCAAAGCATCCGGCAGTTCCTCCCAATGTACCAGGTCACGGCTCACGGCATGTCCCCAGGTCATGTTCTCCCATTCCCGTTCGTAAGGATTATGCTGATAGAAAAGATGGTATTCACCTTCATAGTAAACCAATCCGTTAGGATCGTTAATCCATCCGCGACGGGTAGTGAAGTGAAATTGCGGACGGTTCTTCTCTTTATACAGGCTGTCTTGCCCCGCAATCACATCGTCCTGATAGATCTTCTCCAATCCGGCAGACTCTCCTTCATAGCTGATTCGGAGTGTCTTGCCTTTCCAGGAAGAAACATCGCAAAATACCCAATAATCGGGTTTCCCGTCAGCCAGGCGAATCACGAAATTACGTTCCGGAGCCCCTTTCACCTCGAATGTCATTTTCTTCCGGTCCATTTGGTGGGACACGGGCAGGTTGATATACTTCTTCGTAATCTTCAGCGTAACATCGCCGGCAAATGAAGCAAACAGGTTACCGGCAAGCAGCGTTGCGGCAAGAAATAATTTTGTAGTCAAATGCATAGTTTTATTTTGTTAGTTAATAATGGAAAACCTGAGTGCAATTTTACGCATTTTTTCAGGGATAAGCTATCACTCAGCGTACAAAACGTATCACTCAAGTTACCCGAAAGAAGCTTTACGGTCATACAGATGTAACATCTTTGTCACCCAGCGTTCAAACAACTGTAAAAGTGACGAAACTTCCTCCCTCTACTTTTGCAACAAATTATTAACGCATACTAACAAATATGAAACGAATTCTGAAACTGGTATCATTCGTTCTTTTATTATCGAACATGGGCGGTCATCTCTACGCCGATGAAAAAGCAAACGTAGTAAAACAAGGTACGATCCGGGGACGTATCATCGACACATCCAAACAGACATTACCGGGGGCATCGATCTACATCGAGAACCTGAAAACAGGAGTAACGAGCGACGTAAACGGTTTTTATACCTTCGCCAATCTCAATCCGGGCACTTACACCGTAAAAGTAAGCTATGTGGGATATGCTCCCGTAGAAATGAAAATAACGATTCCCGAAGGCAAGACGCTCGAAAGAGATGTCATACTGAATGAAGGGGTCGAATTGCAGGAAATTGTAATAGGCGGTGCTTTTCAAGGCCAGCGCCGCGCCATCAACTCACAAAAGAACAGTCTGGGCATCAAGAATGTGGTTTCTGCCGATCAGGTAGGTAAGTTTCCGGACTCGAACATCGGAGATGCGCTGAAACGCATCTCGGGTATCAACGTTCAATATGACCAGGGTGAAGCCCGTTTCGGACAGGTGCGCGGTACATCGGCAGACCTCAGTTCTGTCACGATCAACGGTAACCGCATCCCATCGGCAGAAGGTGATACACGTAACGTGCAGCTTGACCTGATTCCGGCGGATATGATTCAGACCATCGAAGTGAGCAAAGTGGTAACCTCGGACATGGACGGCGACGCCATCGGAGGATCGATCAATCTGGTCACCAAGAACTCTCCTTATAAACGTACGCTGACAGCCACAGCCGGTTCCGGCTACAACTGGATCAGCGAAAAGGCACAGCTGAACCTGGGATTGACTTATGGCGACCGCTTCTTTAATGATAAACTGGGAGTCATGCTATCGGCTTCGTATCAAAATGCCCCTTCGGGTTCGTACGATACGGAATTCCTCTGGAAGAAAGACGATAAAGGCAATGTATACATCAATGACTATCAGATACGCCAGTATTATGTGACCCGCGAACGCCAGAGCTATTCGGCAGCCCTGGATTGGGACATCAACGAAAACCATAAACTGATGTTCAAAGGTATTTTCAATAACCGGAACGACTGGGAAAACCGGTACCGCACTACTCTTAAAGATCTGGACGAAGAAGGCAAAGCAACCGTACGCGTACAGACTAAAGCCGGCACACCCGACAATCGGAATGCCCGTCTGGAACGCCAGCGCACAATGGACTTCACATTGGGCGGGGAGCATCTGTTCGGACCGCTATCTATGGACTGGAACGCCAGTTATGCCCAAGCAACCGAGGAGCGTCCGAACGAGCGTTACATCGACTTTCAGCTCAAGAAACAGCAATTCGATATAGATCTGAGTAACGAACGCGAACCATTGGCTACTCCGAAGCCCGGCTCTACAATGACGCTGAACAAGGATTTCGGCCTGAAAGAACTTACCGAACAACAACAAGATATTAAAGAAGAAGATCTGAAATTCTCTATGAACTTCAAGCTTCCGTTCCAAAATGGAAACAAACTGAAGTTTGGAGCCAAAGTAGTGCGCAAAACCAAAGACAAGGAGGTGGATTTCTATGAATATACCCCGAAAGATGAAGAGGCGTTTATGACGAACAGCCTGCAAAATACGGTAGATCAGACTAACAAAAACTTCATGCCGAGTAACAAATACAAGGCAGGTGTTTATGCCAGCAAAGAATATGCAGGCTCACTGGATCTGAACAATCCTTCCTTATTTGACAAAGAACAGGTACAGGAAGAACTGGCGGGCAACTTCGAAGCACGCGAGACTGTAAGCTCGGGATACATCCGCTTCGACCAGAAACTCACCGACAACGTGGAGCTGATGACAGGACTACGCATTGAGAATACCAGCCTCAGCTATACCGGACGGACGTATGACGACGAAACAGACCAAACCTCAAAGACTGCCCGAGAAACAAACAGTTACATCAACTTCCTTCCGTCACTCCTTATGAAGTGGAGCATAAATGAAGAATTCAAGGTACGCGGTTCGTTTACCCAGACGCTGTCGCGCCCGAAGTATTCCGCCCTGGTGCCCAGCGTCAACATTAAACGTTCGGATAACGAAGTGACAGTGGGTAATCCCGGCCTGAAACCGACTCTTTCTTATAACTTCGACCTGAGCGCGGATTATTACTTCAAGAGTATCGGGCTGGTCAGCGCAGGAGTATTCTACAAGAAGATAGACGACTTCATTGTCAACCAGGTGGCTACGAACTACGAATACAACGGCAACCTATACAACCGCTTTATCCAACCCAAGAATGCAGGCAATGCCAATCTGATAGGTATGGAACTCTCTTACCAGCGTGATTTCGGATTTATCGCTCCTGCCCTGAAATGTGTCGGCTTCTATGGCACGTATACTTTCACCCACTCCCGTGTAGAAGACTTCAACTTCGAAGGACGCGAGAACGAAAAGGACCTGAGCCTGCCGGGCTCTCCGAAGCATACCGCCAACGCATCACTTTATTTTGAGAAAAGCGGGCTGAATCTCCGCCTGAGTTATAACTTTGCCTCCGCCTTTATTGACGAGATGGGTGAAGACGCCTTTCACGACCGCTATTATGACCGTGTGAGCTATCTGGACGTAAACGCCAGTTACACTTTTGCAAAACACTACACCCTCTATGCCGAAGCAAACAACCTGCTGAATCAGCCGCTCCGCTATTATCAGGGGACAAAAGACCGTACGATGCAGGCGGAATATTATGGCGTAAAGATTAATGCCGGGTTTAAGATCAACTTCTAACCGGCTATCAGAGGAGGTTGAATCAACGGTGCACCGCTGATTAAAAAACGGTGCACCGTGGGTCTGAGATTAAAACCGTCTTCTCGCATCACTGATGAAAAAACGTATTCAATTCATTAATAATCAATATAAAAAACCATATTTATGAAATTAAAGAACTTACTGACACTTCTGTTTATCTTCATCGGGGCGGTAGCCTCAGCCCAGATCAGAGACTACTCTATATTCGACAAGAAATTTAACTTCTATATTGCCAACGATCTGGGACGTAACGGCTACTACGACCAGAAACCAATCGCCGAATTAATGGGAACTATGGGCGAGGAAATAGGCCCTGAATTTGTACTGGCTCCCGGAGACGTCCATCACTTCGAAGGAGTACGCAGCGTGGACGACCCGCTTTGGATGACCAACTTTGAGCTGATCTACAGTCATCCGGAGCTGATGATTGACTGGTATCCTGTGTTGGGAAACCACGAATATCGGGGTAATACGCAGGCTGTACTGGACTACAGCCGGGTGAGCCGCCGCTGGACCATGCCTGCACGTTATTACACCAAGACGTTTGAAGAAAAAGGTGCCACCATCCGCATTGTCTGGATAGATACCGCTCCCCTGATCGACAAATACCGCAACGAAACCGAAACTTATCCCGATGCCTGCCGGCAGGATATGAACGGACAACTGGCTTGGCTGGACTCTGTGCTGACTGCTGCCAAAGAGGACTGGGTAATCGTTGCCGGCCATCATCCTATCTATGCCGAAACACCGAAAGACCAGAGTGAACGCGGTGATTTGCAAAAACGGCTCGACCCTATCCTGAGGAAGCATAAGGTAGATATGTACATCTGCGGACACATTCACAACTTCCAGCATATCCGTGTACCGGGCAGTGATACCGACTATATCGTAAACTCTGCCGGATCGCTGGCGCGTAAGGTGAAACCGGTTGAAGGTACTCAATTCTGTAGTCCCGAACCGGGCTTTTCTGTATGCTCTGCCGATAAAAAGGAATTGAACTTACGTATGATCGATAAAAAAGGGAATATACTCTATACAGTGACCCGAAAGAAATAAATCACTCTCTCTTGAAAAATACACAACTTTCAAAGAGCCGGCTTCTTCGCGACGAAAGAGCCGGCTCTGTTTTATGGGACACAGGAGCCAATTACGCAAACTGACACTGAGTTTTAATCTTTAGGAATATATAAGATAGAATCAGTCTCTATATCCTCTATAGTAAATCAGAACCTGAAAGCTCTGTGGTACTCCTGCTTCTTCACTCTGCAATGAATCGGAGAACCGACTCTCTGAGAGGCTCTACTTGTTAATATTCAAAAACAAATCAACAACCGATAAAATGTATTCTATAATTACCAAAATCGATTTAAGGGCGTTTACCCTCCGAAAAATTGAGATCACGACGACGATTTTTTGTCATCGAGACGATGTTTTGTTGAGATCGTGACGACGGTATATCGCCCTCTGGACGACGATTTTCAATTTTCCTGATTTTGTATAAAAAGAAAACCGCTACTGATAGCGGTTTCTAATGGTATTATGTCTTGATTTTTACTTATCTTGATTTCTGCTTTTTTTTAGAGGATCTATCCAGATACTGACCAAGCAGGCGGGATTCTTCTTTTTAATCTCCGTAAAGATAGGAACAATCGTTTGAGAAAGCAAAAAAACAGGGCGAAAACTTATTTCTTACGATAAAAGACATAGAGTGTGCCATAAAGTATTTATTCTTAATTAACCGGCAACTTAACCGCTTGGGATCCTCCGTGGTGTGAGTTTTTGACTCATCTGCTTACTACTGTTTATCGGTTTTAGGTCTCAGATCATCTTTCGGAATGGTAGACTCGTTGCCGTCACGCATAGCCATATAGTGAGGTGACATGATTTCGACGCCCGCTTCATTAAAACGATCCTGAATGTTCTGATGCAGATCCGAATAAATTTGCGCCAACTTATCCGCCTCGCGAATATAAGCATTGATCTGATAAACCGGATACCAGTCGCTTAATGACGTTTCAAGTACAAACGGACGAGGATCATCAATCACTCCGGGAGTATTCAAGGCGGCTTCTATCAGCAACTGGTGCACCTGACGCCAGGGAGCATCGTAACCGATGGTCACCTCTGAGTGAATAATCAATCCGTATTCGCGCGCCGAAGAGCTATAGTTCACCGTATGGGACGACATGATAAACGAGTTGGGGATTGTCACCACTTCATTCTTCGGTGTCCTGATCCTGGTCACCAAAGGTGTTTTCTCTATCACGTTCCCGGTAGTATCATTCAGCTGGATGCGGTCCCCTAACTTGAAAGGACGCATATAGGTAATGACGAGTCCCGCAATGATATTACCGATCACCGTACTGGACCCCAACGAAACGATCAATCCGACGAAGACCGATATTCCCTGAAACACCCCGCTTCTGGATCCCGGCAAATAAGGATAGATCATCGCAATCATAAATGCATAAAGCAAAAAGCGGATAATATGGAAAGTAGGCATTGCCCAGTCGGGATAAAAACCGCCGAACTTAAGCCGCCCGGCTTCAATCTCACGGGACAGATAGTGGACAAAACGCACCAGATATTTAATAGCATACCAGATAATAAAGATGGTGAACAGATTGGGAATATAATCGACGATGCCTACCAAAATATCCTTCACCGGATTCCAGATATACGAAAAGATCGTGTCGGCCAACCCCTTGGTCTGCGGAAAAATAACAAATAGAAGCGGAACAGTAATCAACAACTGGAGAAACACCAGCACATAACGCAACAGGTTGGAAAGGAAGATCAGCAAATTAACCTGCCGTTGTGTGTCCAGCAGTTCATAGTCCTGAATGGAAATGGGTTTCAACTTTGTGTCCTTCAGCTTCTGGATACGTACTTTCAGCTTACGGAAAAGCCAGGTAGTAAGCCGGAACAAGAGATATTGCCCCACCAATACTAAAACGAAATAGAGAATCCGTTTACCCAATTGCCAGAAGCTGTGTTCCTCTTTCAGTTCCTTCAGCTTCTTCACTACCACGATACGCTTATCTGCCGCCAGTTGCTCACGGGAACGTCCTTCCCACAACCCGTCCTGGTCGGTAAACGAAGCAATGACCTTATTGCCATACATCAAATCGGACACTATATCACTGCTCTCTATATATACCGAATCGGGATGCAGCGTAAACCGTTTACCCAATTGGGTAATGGCCGCGTCAATCATTTCAGCCCTCTGCAACGGAGTATATCCTCCACGCTTGGTGTAGAGATAAAACAACGTATCACCCTCAACCACCACCGGTACGCCCGGAGTGAACTGACGGAGTGAGTCGATGCGTGCTTTCTGCTGTGCCAGCTTCACAGAATCGGCAGCAAAGGCCTTCAACCTCAACTGCTCCATTTCCATACGCATATTGGCTTCATTCAGACGTGCCTCTTCCAACTCCCTTTTCATATTTGCCATCCGTATGGAATCCGAATCATTCCGGACCGTGGTATGGGTAACGGCACTGTCGCCGGTCAGTATCTCCCGGACCGCTTTCCCTAACTGGGCAAACATACTGTTGGCCACTAACAGAAACAACAAAAGGCTGAATAATCTGTTCTTCTTCATATCAAAAACTCATATAGTCATTGTCACTAAAATGGATAAACGTGCCAAACATACAGATTGTTTTTGACATAGCATAGAGTGAAATCACTATATTTGCACCCGAATCAGTAATTTAAGGTATCAACATGGATATATTACTACTTATCGGAGGATTACTCCTTATTTTAGTGGGCGCCAACTGCCTGACGGATGGAGCTGCGTCCGTAGCCAAACGTTTCCATATTCCTTCCATTGTGATCGGACTGACCATTGTAGCTTTCGGGACATCGGCACCGGAACTGACGGTAAGTGTATCATCCGCCTTGAAAGGCAGTGCGGACATCGCTGTCGGCAACGTTGTGGGAAGCAACATTTTCAATACCCTGATGATCGTGGGTTGCACAGCCCTCTTCGCTCCCATTGTAATCACCCAGAACACCTTGAGAAAAGAAATTCCCTTGTGTATTCTTTCTTCCATTGTTCTGCTGATATGTGCCAACGATGTCTTTCTGGACAAAGCTCCCCGTAATACATTAAGTATTTCAGACGGACTGATTCTGCTCTGCTTCTTCACTATCTTTCTGGGCTACACATTTGCCATAGCTTCTCGTAATACGAACGACGCCCAGCCACCGGAAGAAGAAATCAAAAGTCTCCCGATGTGGAAATCCGTACTTTTTATTCTGGGCGGATTAGGCGGACTTATCTTCGGAGGACAGTGGTTTGTAGAAGGAGCAAGTAACATCGCCCGTAATCTGGGTGTCAGCGAATCCGTTATCGGACTCACACTCGTAGCCGGAGGCACCTCCCTGCCCGAACTGGCTACCTCCATTGTGGCTGCCTTGAAAAAGAATCCCGAAATAGCCATCGGCAACGTCATAGGCAGCAATCTGTTCAATATCTTCTTTGTGTTGGGGTGCAGTGCCTCCATCACCCCCTTACAGTTGGCAGGCATCAATAATTTCGATCTTTTCACGTTGGTCGGATCAGGCATCCTGCTCTGGTTTTTCGGATTATTCTTCGCCAAACGCACCATCACACGGATCGAAGGAAGCATTCTGGTCTTGTGCTATATAGCCTATACAACCTATCTTATCTATCAGATCTGAAAACATTGAGGCACACAGTTTTTAGTTTCTGTACGTGGTAATTTAAAGATTATCACGTATCTTTGCTGCCTCATCATAAATACAAGTTATGGCCATTACAATTAAAAAGGTATCGACGAAAAGAGAACTTAAGAAATTCATTCGTTTTAATTACGAATTATACAAAGAGAATCCCTATTCCGTACCTGACCTCTACGACGACATGCTGAACACATTC
Source organism: Bacteroides hominis (assembly GCF_033042785.2). Classification (NCBI taxonomy): domain Bacteria; kingdom Pseudomonadati; phylum Bacteroidota; class Bacteroidia; order Bacteroidales; family Bacteroidaceae; genus Bacteroides; species Bacteroides hominis. The sequence goes on from NZ_CP178829.1 coordinate 1,032,236, forward strand.
AATAAGAAGAAAAACGCGGCTTTCGAATTTTGTGAAGCCGAATACTTTCTGGCTTATAAAGACGGGAAAATCGTAGGGCGCATCGCAGGTATCATCAACCACCGTGCCAATGCCACCTGGAACAAGAAAGATGTCCGTTTCGGTTGGATCGATTTCATCGACGACCTTGAAGTATCTTCGAAACTCTTGCAAACCGTAGAAGAATGGGGCAAGTCCAAAGGAATGGAAAATATTCAGGGTCCCCTCGGATTTACCGACTTTGACGCAGAAGGCATGCTGATCGAAGGGTTCGATCAACTCAGCACCATGGCCACTATCTATAACTATCCCTACTATCCGCAACATATGGAGAAACTGGGATTCGGCAAAGACGCCGATTGGGTGGAATATAAAATCTTCATTCCCGATGCCATTCCCGAAAAACATCAGCGCATATCCGATCTTATCCAACGTAAATATAACCTCAAGGTAAAGAAATACACTTCATCCAGAAAGATCGCAGCCGATTACGGACAAGCCATCTTCGAATTGATGAACGAAGCTTACAGCCCGCTGTATGGCTACTCTCCCCTCTCCCAACGCCAGATTGACCAATACGTAAAAATGTATCTCCCGATTGTCGACCTGCGGATGGTGACCCTGATTACCGATGCGGAAGACAAACTGATCGCCGTAGGAATTTCAATGCCTTCACTTTCAGAAGCATTGCAGAAATCACACGGACGATTACTCCCCCTCGGATGGTATTATCTGCTGAAGGCATTATTTATGAAACGACGAGCCAAAATGCTTGACTTGCTGCTTGTAGCCGTAAAACCGGAGTACCAGAACAAAGGTGTTAATGCTTTGTTATTTTCCGATTTAATTCCGGTTTATCAAAAATTAGGTTTTATCTTTGCAGAAAGCAACCCCGAACTGGAAATGAACGGAAAAGTTCAGGCACAATGGGAATACTTTAAAACCGAACAACATAAACGACGTCGTGCGTTTACTAAGAAGATAGACTAAAAACAATGGAAGAGAACGAACTGATACCTGTAGACAACAACCCTGTAGAATATACAGACGACAACATCCGCCACCTGAGCGACATGGAACATGTGCGCACCCGTCCGGGTATGTACATCGGTAAGCTGGGCGACGGTTCGCATCCCGAAGACGGAATTTATGTCCTTCTGAAAGAAGTTATTGACAACAGTATCGACGAGTTCAAAATGCAATCCGGCAAGAAGATTGAAATCAGAATTGAAGAGAATCTTCGTGTCAGCGTACGCGACTACGGCCGTGGTATCCCACAGGGAAAACTGGTAGAAGCAGTCAGTGTGCTGAACACCGGTGGTAAGTATGACAGCAAAGCATTCAAGAAGAGTGTCGGACTGAACGGTGTCGGCGTGAAAGCTGTCAATGCCTTGAGCTCAAACTTCGAAGTACGTAGTTACCGGGATGGTAAAGTGCGCTGCGCCACCTTTACCAAAGGTGAGTTGATAGCAGATCACACCGAGGATACCGAGGAAGAAAACGGTACTTACATCTTCTTCGAACCCGATAATACTTTATTTCTGAATTATACTTTCCGTCCCGAATTTATCGAGACGATGCTCCGCAATTATACCTACCTGAACACCGGGTTGGCCATTATCTATAACGGGCAGCGGATTCTTTCGCGTAACGGTCTGGTCGATTTGCTGAATGATAATATGACAGCTACCGGACTCTACCCCATCGTCCACCTCAAGGGAGAGGATATCGAAATCGCTTTTACCCATACAGGACAATATGGCGAAGAGTACTATTCATTCGTCAATGGACAGCACACCACTCAGGGAGGTACCCATCAAAGTGCGTTCAAAGAACACATTGCCCGCACTATTAAGGAATTCTATAATAAGAACCAGGACTATACCGACATCCGTAACGGATTGGTAGCCGCCATTGCTGTCAATGTGGAAGAACCCATGTTCGAGAGCCAGACTAAAATTAAACTCGGCTCTACCAACATGTCGCCGGGTGGCGTTACTGTAAACAAGTTCGTTGGCGACTTTGTAAAACAAGAGGTAGACAATTTCCTCCACAAGCATGCAGATGTAGCCGAAATCATGTTACAAAAGATACAGGATTCGGAAAAAGAACGCAAGGCTATTGCCGGAGTTACGAAACTGGCACGTGAACGTGCAAAGAAAGCCAATCTGCACAACCGGAAACTGCGTGATTGCCGTATCCACCTGAACGATGTGAAAGGCAAAGGGCTGGAAGAGGAATCGTGCATCTTCATCACCGAGGGTGACTCGGCAAGCGGTTCCATCACCAAAAGCCGGGATGTAAACACACAAGCTGTATTCAGCCTCCGTGGTAAACCACTCAATTCTTTCGGCCTGACCAAGAAAGTGGTTTACGAAAACGAAGAATTCAATCTGCTGCAGGCCGCATTGAACATAGAAGACGGCATAGAGGGATTGCGTTATAATAAAGTGATTGTAGCGACCGATGCCGATGTGGACGGTATGCACATCCGCTTGCTGCTGATCACTTTCTTCCTCCAGTTCTTCCCCGATCTGATCAAGAAAGGACATGTATACATCCTTCAGACCCCTCTTTTCCGCGTACGCAACAAAAAGAAAACACTCTATTGCTATACCGAAGAAGAGCGGGTGAATGCCATCAAAGAACTTAGCCCGAATCCGGAAATCACCCGGTTTAAAGGTCTGGGAGAAATCTCGCCCGACGAATTCAAACACTTTATCGGTAAAGACATGCGTCTTGAACAAGTGTCGTTGCGCAAAACAGACACGGTCAAGGAACTCCTTGAATTCTATATGGGTAAGAATACAATGGAACGGCAAAACTTTATTATTGACAATCTGGTTATAGAAGAAGACATCGCATAGACATGAGAAGAGCCATCTTTCCGGGAACGTTCGACCCGTTTACTATCGGACACTATTCTGTTGTACAACGAACCCTGACATTTATGGATGAAGTTGTCATCGGTATCGGTATCAACGAAAATAAAAATACGTACTTCCCGATAGAGAAACGTGTGGAAATGATTCGTAAGTTTTATAAAGACGAACCCCGGATCAGGGTTGAATCTTACGATTGCCTGACTATTGATTTTGCCCGTCAGGTAGATGCCCGATTTATCGTCCGTGGCATCCGTACCGTGAAAGATTTCGAATACGAAGAAACCATTGCCGATATCAACCGGAAACTGGCAGGAATCGAAACCATTCTGCTGTTTACCGAACCGGAACTCACTTGTGTCAGTTCTACCATTGTACGCGAACTGCTGGGCTATAATAAAGATATCAGTATGTTTATTCCCGAAGGGATGGAAATGTAATAAATCCATGTGATCATGAAAAAAATAATATACCTGCTTATCGGCTTGTGTTCCGTTTTAGGATTACAGGCACAAAACTTCGGCTCACCTGCCATGCGAAAATTGCAACTGGCAGAGTTCGCCATCTCTAATTTATATGTAGATACGGTCAATGAAAACAAACTCGTTGAATCGGCCATTATCGAAATGCTGGCACAACTCGATCCTCATTCCACCTATTCGGATGCCGAAGAGGTTAAGAAAATGAACGAACCTCTCCAAGGTAACTTTGAAGGAATAGGGGTACAATTCCAGATGATTGAAGATACGCTACTCATTGTACAACCGGTGAGTAATGGCCCTTCCGAAAAAGTGGGTATTCTGGCAGGAGACCGCATCATCGCAGTTAACGATACTGCCATCGCAGGAGTCAAAATGAGCACAGAGGAAATCATGGGACGTCTGCGGGGCCCCAAAGACTCGAAAGTAAATCTGACCATTATCCGGAGAGGTGTGAAAGAACCACTTTTATTCAACGTAAAAAGGGATAAAATCCCCATCCTCAGTCTGGACGCTGCTTATATGATTCAACCCAAAACAGGATACATCCGTATCAACCGTTTCGGAGCAACCACTGCAGAAGAGTTTCTGAAAGCCCTGAAAGAGTTACAGAAGAAAGGAATGAAAGACTTGATTTTAGACCTGCAAGGCAATGGGGGAGGTTACCTGAACGCTGCCATCGACCTGGCAAATGAGTTTCTGGGACAAAAAGAACTGATTGTTTACACAGAAGGACGTTCTGCGCAACGCAGTGAGTTCTTTGCCAAAGGTAACGGAAGCTTTCGTAGCGGACGCTTGGTGGTATTGGTAGATGAATATTCGGCCTCGGCAAGCGAAATTGTAACAGGAGCCATTCAGGATTGGGACCGGGGTGTTGTAGTAGGACGCCGTTCTTTCGGAAAAGGATTGGTTCAACGCCCGATCGACCTGCCCGACGGCTCCATGATCCGCCTGACCATAGCCCGCTATTATACTCCTGCAGGGCGTTGCATACAGAAACCTTATGATAGCAACATCAACGAGAAGCCGGGAAAAGGAAAGAGCAGCGAAAGCAGTATCGATAAATACAATCAGGACCTTATCGACCGTTACAATCATGGCGAAATGGTAAGTGCAGACAGTATCCATTTCCCGGACTCACTAAAATGCCAGACTAAAAAGCTGGGACGCACCGTCTATGGCGGCGGAGGTATCATGCCTGATTATTTTGTTCCGGTTGACACGACTCTGTATACTGATTACCATCGTAACCTGGTAGCCAAAGGGGTAGTAATCAAAACGACTATGAACTTTATTGAAAATAACCGCAAGGCTTTATTGGATAAATATAAGACCTTTGAGAAATTCAATGAGAAGTTTGAAATAGACGACCGGATATTGAATTTCCTGAGAGAGGCTGCCGACAAAGAAAAGATAGAGTTCAACGAAGAGCAGTACAACAAGGCTTTACCACTGATTAAGGCCCAATTAAAAGCTCTGATAGCCCGTGACTTATGGGATATGAATGAATACTTTCAAGTAATGAATGCTACCAATAAGAGCGTGGAGCGGGCACTGGAAATCTTAAATGACAAAGAATACGAGAAGATATTGAAATAATGATTCTCTAACGGAGAGTTATGAACGGTGAATGATGATCAGTCTACGCTTTTGGCAGAGTGTCCATCATTCACCGTTTATTGTTAATAATTTATGGTAACCTGCTTTTTCTCACCGAACAACCATTTATTGAGCCAGCGATTCACATAAATATTGGCTACCGCGCAACCGGCACCTATCACAGCTCCTGCCGCTACATCCGACGGGTAATGCACACCTTCGTTCATTCTTGAAAAGCCCACAGAACATGCCCAAAAGGCTGATGGAGCTATCACATACCACTTAGGATAACGGATACTCAAAGAAGTAGCCAACGAAAAGGCGGCTGCCGTATGCCCGGAGGGAAACGAAGGACTCGATTCATGGCTGCGCGCATTCACCCGATCCGGATAACGGTCATATGGCCGCTCACGGTCAAAAGCATATTTCATACCATATGTAATTACAACTGCCTCGGCTACACTCGTCCCAATATAAATAGCATCCTTCAATAACTCTTTATCTTTATCAATCCCTGCATATACAGCCATCGCCACCGGAACACCTACTGCGATATAAGGTGCCGATTTAGAAAAAGCCTTGCTATAATTCCTCGCAAACTTACCATCAAGACTGTTTATTTTATGTAACGTATTGATATCCCAGTTCTGAGCATACCCTCCCATCGAAGAAAGCACACAAAAACAAATAAGCACAAATTTCTTCATTTTTCTACTAATTTACTATTTTGCAGCAAAGATAGATTAAAAAGACAGAGTTTTCGCAAAAAAAACCTATCTTTGTTCCCCAAGTATTATTTACCCTGACACCTAACTTTAATTCATGGCCAGAGAAACTCTTTGTAATAGACAGACAGATTGTGCGCAATGTCCCAAAGCTACAGAAGGCATACTTGTTCATCGGACGTTTCCAAAAGGACAACATTTCCCGGCTGACAAATGCACACAAAACTGTATTCTGTTTATGCTACAAGGAGAGTTATTGATCAACAGCGAAGAGTATCCCGGCACAACGTTACGCGAAGGACAGTTTATCCTCCAGTCCATCGGCTCAAAATTAGAATTATTGGCGCTGACAGACGTAAGTTATGTAGTGTATTGGTTCAACGAACCACCTTTGATCTGTGAGCAACATTATCAGGAAATCCTCCAACAATCAGAATCACCCTTAACTTATACGCCTTTGGTAATGACCCAACGTATTACCAATTTCATGAAAGATATTTGTGATTACCTGAGTGAACAGATTCCTTGCGGTGCGTTTATCGATCTCAAATGTCAGGAACTTATGTATCTGATTACCTGCTATTACCCGTCACCCCAATTAAGTAGATTCTTTTATCCCATCAGCAGTTATACAGAAAGCTTCCAATATTTCGTCATGCAAAATTACGAAAAAGTGAAAAACGTGGAAGAGTTCGCACACTTGGGAGGCTATACAACTACTACCTTCCGCCGCTTATTTAAGAATATGTATGGAGTGCCGGTATACGAATGGATTCTGAGCAAGAAAAGAGAAGGCATCTTGGAAGATCTCCAGCACACCAAACAACGCATCACTGAAATCAGCAATCGTTATGGTTTCGATTCCTTATCACATTTTGCACATTTCTGCAAAGCTTCTTTTGGAGACTCCCCGCGTGCCCTTCGTACACGTGCAGCCAAAGGTGAAAAAATTACTACTCTAAAAACAGAATAGAAACCGCCCTTTGCCTGGCAAAAGAGAAACGGTCCGCTATTTGGCATCCATAGTAACCAGACCTTCTGTTCCAATACCCTCCATTATATACCAGGACGATAACCATTACCACAAAACTTTATAAACATCCACTTCCTTGATGAAGCTTTTATTGGTGAGTTATTCCGGTTCTTCTTCAAATTTGGTGGTAAATTCTTTATTTCTTTATTTTCAAGTTGATAATTGTCCTTTTTATTTGCTTTAATAAGAAAAACCAGACACCGGCTGAATAAGATAACTCAAGTTTCGGAAGTGAATTTGCGCCGTCCGGACCGGTATCTTCATCCTTATACCTTTCTTCAATTAACATTGTTAACGCCTTTTGCAGTTCGTCAGGTTCTTATGCGCAAATAATAAGGCTTTTGCATTTAAAGAACTTGTTATTCACATCCAAAGAACAAGCTTTAACTCTGTGTTAAAACAAAGCTTTTGAGGATAGAAATCTTACTTTTTAAAGATATTGATTTTCAGATGGTTTATTCTAAAATTCGCTTCTTCACCTCATGGATGGACTCTTCGGGGGAAAGCCGGGATACTTGCTTTTTTGTCAACTATAAACGAGAGCTTACACTTCCGAAAACGGAATTAGATTCCATGAGTAAAAGAAAACTTACCACCAAATTTGGAGAAGAACCCTTATTCCACGAATTATTTATTTAACAGTGCTCTAATTCGCTTATTCATCGGCTTCTCAAAATAATAGTAAGAGAGCAGGCTTAACGAGACGATGACACAAAATAGAATCGGAATGGAAACGTACCAGACTATATGAAAGTTATTTTCTTTCTGCCACTCCGCATAAGATAACAAAACAAAAAGATGAATCAGGTAAAAGCTAAAGCTAATCTCTCCCCCAATCACTAAAATACGATTGGACAAAAGACGTGAGACCCAACCCTTTTGCAGAGAGAAACTGATCAGGATGAACGCGATCGGCAGCCAATAGTAACAGGAATACCGATATACTTTTGGAACTTCAGCAGCATATAGATAGAATACCCAAAATAAGACGATCGATATTATTTCAATAATACTTCCTTGGAAAGATGTGATGTTTTTATTTTTCAAACGGTCGTACAGTTGAAACAACAACATGCCGACTATAAAATCCGGAAATCGAGCAATCGGATTAACGTACCAATATCCTTTTATATCACTTTCCGGAGTAAAATACATACCGACAATAACCAATATCGCGGAGATTAAGAAAACACAGAACAAACCCTTATAGTTTTTTGCCATCGGCACCAGAAATGGAAAACAGAAGTAAAAAAGCTGCTCGCAACATAAGCTCCACGAAGGACTGTTAAATGAAAAAAAGTAATCAGCTTTAGGTATATAGGCATTTGTTAATGTGAGTGAAGCCAAAAAATGCTTGCTCCAATCCGTAAATCCCGATGCAATTACATAGCCTCCTAAAGCGGCAGCAATCAATAAAGTCAGGACATGCAAAGGATAAATACGGGCTATGCGCGCTACCCAGAAAGATCGTTTGGTCATTTTGCTTTCACTTAGTTTCTTTTGATAATTGTATGCTATAATAAAACCGCTTAGTACGAAAAAGAAACTAACACCGACAAAACCTTCTTTAAAAAAATGAAGATCGAAAAAGTCGTCTATTACATAACAATGTGCTCCAAAAACCATTAAAGCAAATATAAGTCGCAAAGAGGTGAGTGTGTTTATCATAAATCCGGTATTGCCTGTTTCTTTTGATCATTCCTTCTCTGGGATGCAAAATTAAGAAAAGAACAGTTCGAATATGCACTAAACAACTTCTTTTTATACAGATCAAGGTTAACTTCTTAAGAACAAATAATTTACTCTTCTAACAGATTCACAATAAATCACTTATAAACACAACTGGCAATCCTTTGCCAGGTTTCCTCATGGAGTGCTTTCAGTCAATCAGTTACTATTTTACCGGCCCTATTTATCCTGTTCTCTCCGGGCACTTCAGATTAAAGAATTATTTCTTTAATTCTTTGGTTAATCAATGTATTTCGTGTACTTTTGCACAATGAGAAAGAAGGCTCGTAAAACAGAAATTATAGTTCTAACAATTAAATAATTTAAAATCAATCATTTATGTGGTTAAGTAATTCATCTGTAGGAAGGAAAGTGGTGATGAGCGTTACCGGTATCGCCCTTGTCCTGTTTCTAACGTTTCACATGGCGATGAACCTTGTTGCGATCATCTCGGCTGAGGGTTACAACCTGGTTTGTGAGTTCCTGGGAGCAAACTGGTATGCGTTGGTAGCTACGCTGGGCCTGGCTGCCCTCTTCGTGATTCACATTATCTACGCTTTCTGGCTGACAATCCAGAATCGCGCAGCACGTGGTAGCGAACGTTACGCCGTAGTTGACAAACCCAAAACCGTAGAATGGGCATCACAGAACATGCTGGTGCTGGGTATCATCGTTATCTTAGGTTTGGGCCTTCACCTCTTTAATTTCTGGGCTAAAATGCAGTTACCGGAATTGATACACAACATGGGAGGAGTAGCAGACACAACTTATGCTGCCGATGGTGTTTATCACATCATGAACACTTTTTCTAACCCCGTATACGTAGTGCTGTACCTCGTTTGGCTGGGCGCCCTTTGGTTCCACCTGACTCATGGTTTCTGGAGCTCTATGCAATCTCTGGGCTGGAACAACAAGATTTGGATCAACCGCTGGAAATGCATCTCCAACATCTATTCAACCATCGTTGTTGTATGCTTTGCTCTGGTAGTAGTCGTATTCTTCGTTAAATCGTTGGCATGCGGTGCTTGCTAAATTGTAAATTGTAAATGATTAAATTGTAAATAGCATTATGACTAAGATAGATTCAAAAATTCCTGAAGGCCAGCTCGCCGAAAAATGGAGTAACTATAAAGCTCATCAAAAACTTGTTAACCCTGCCAACAAACGTCGCCTTGACATCATCGTTGTAGGTACCGGACTTGCCGGGGCATCTGCTGCCGCTTCTCTGGGCGAAATGGGTTTCAGAGTATTCAATTTCTGTATTCAGGATTCACCCCGTCGTGCTCACTCCATCGCAGCACAGGGTGGTATCAACGCAGCTAAAAATTACCAGAATGATGGTGACTCGGTTTACCGTCTTTTCTACGATACAATCAAAGGTGGTGACTACCGCGCACGTGAAGCCAACGTTTACCGTCTGGCCGAGGTATCAAACGCTATCATCGACCAATGTGTAGCTCAAGGTGTACCTTTCGCACGCGATTACGGTGGCACACTCGATAACCGTTCATTCGGTGGTGCACAGGTATCCCGTACGTTCTATGCCCGTGGCCAGACCGGACAGCAGCTATTGCTGGGCGCTTACTCAGCATTGAGCCGTCAGGTACAAAAAGGTACTGTTAAACTTTACACTCGTTACGAAATGCTCGACCTCGTCGTTATCGAAGGACGTGCACGCGGTATCATTGCCCGCAACCTCGTAACCGGTGAAATCGAACGTTTCGCCGCTCATGCTGTAGTAATCGGCACAGGTGGTTACGGAAACGCTTTCTTCCTTTCTACAAACGCTATGGGTTCCAACGGTTCTGTTGCCATCCAATGCTACAAAAAAGGTGCTTACTTTGCTAATCCTTGTTTTGCCCAAATTCACCCGACTTGTATCCCGGTACACGGTGACAAGCAGTCTAAGCTGACATTGATGTCAGAGTCACTTCGTAACGACGGTCGTATCTGGGTTCCGAAGAAGATTGAAGATGCCAAAGCATTGCAGGCAGGAACTAAAAAGCCGACTGAAATTCCTGATGAAGACCGTGACTTCTATCTGGAACGCCGTTACCCCGCATTTGGTAACCTTGTTCCCCGTGACGTAGCTTCACGTGCTGCCAAAGAACGTTGTGACGCAGGTTTTGGTGTCAACAACACCGGTTTGGCCGTATTCCTTGATTTCAAATATGCCATCGATCGTCTGGGTGAAGATGTAGTTCGCGCCCGTTATGGTAACCTCTTCGACATGTACGAAGAGATCACTGACGAGAACCCGTACAAGACTCCGATGATGATATTCCCTGCTATCCACTATACAATGGGTGGTATCTGGGTTGACTATGAATTGATGACCTCTATCCCGGGTCTGTTCGCTATTGGTGAAGCTAACTTCTCTGACCACGGTGCCAACCGTCTGGGTGCATCTGCATTGATGCAAGGTCTGGCTGACGGATATTTCGTATTGCCTTATACTATCCAGAACTATCTGGCCGACCAGATTCAGGTACCACGTTTCTCTACAGACCTGCCCGAATTTGCGGCAGCAGAGAAAGAAGTGAAAGATAAAATCCAGAAGATTAAAGCTGTAAACGGAAAACATTCTGTTGACTCAATCCACAAGAAACTGGGTCACATTATGTGGGACTTCGTAGGTATGGCTCGTACTAAAGAATCTCTGCAGAAAGCTCTGACAGGTATTCAGGAAGTGAAAAAAGACTTCTGGACCAACGTTCGCATCCCGGGTGAAGTAAACGAACTGAACGTAGAACTTGAAAAAGCCCTCCGCCTGATCGACTTCATTGAAGTAGGTATGTTGATGGCTCGTGACGGTCTGAACCGTGAAGAATCTTGCGGTGGACACTTCCGTACAGAATATCAGACTCCGGAAGGCGAAGCATTGCGCGACGATAAGAACTTCTCTTACGTAGCATGCTGGAAATACACCGGTGAAGATTCAGAACCGGAATTGATCAAAGAAGACTTGAACTATCAATTCGTGAAAGTTCAGACTCGTAACTACAAGTCATAATTCGGTTAATCAATTAAAGGAAAACAAAAATGGATAAAAATATATCATTCACGCTGAAAGTATGGCGTCAGAAAAGCCCTAAAGCGAAAGGTGCTTTTGAAACATACCAAATGAAAGATATCCCGGGCGATACTTCATTCCTCGAGATGCTGGATATTCTGAACGAACAGATCATCAATGATGGTGGCGAACCTATCGTATTTGACCACGACTGCCGCGAAGGCATCTGCGGTATGTGTTCTCTTTACATCAACGGACACCCACACGGACCTGCAACAGGTGCTACTACCTGCCAGATGTATATGCGTCGTTTCAAAGACGGAGATACTATCACTGTTGAGCCGTGGCGTTCTGCCGGTTTCCCGGTAATCCGCGACTTGATGGTTGACCGTACGGCCTATGACAAGATCATGCAGGCCGGTGGTTACGTAAGCGTAAACACAGGTGCTCCTCAGGATGCCAATGCCATTCTTATCTCTAAGGACATCGCTGACGAAGCCATGGACGCTGCCGCATGTATCGGTTGTGGTGCTTGTGTAGCTGCTTGTAAAAATGGTTCTGCCATGTTATTCGTATCAGCCAAGGTTAGCCAACTGAACCTGCTTCCACAAGGTAAAGTAGAAGCTGCCCGCCGTGCAAAAGCAATGCTTTCTAAAATGGATGAACTGGGATTCGGTAACTGTACAAACACACGTGCTTGTGAAGCAGAATGCCCGAAGAACATCTCCATCAGCAACATTGCCCGCTTGAACCGCGATTTCATCATCGCAAAACTGAAAGACTAAGCAAAACTTAGCATTTGATTAATAAGTAGGAAAATTCCCCGCCGGCATCGGCGGGGAATTTTTTTATATGAAAAGTATTATTTCTTACGGTATCTACGATACCAGATAATGAAGCCGGTCAGGGGAAGTGAAGCACCTATCAGGCTTGCAAAGAACATTAGAATTTTACCGGGAAGCCCCCAGATACGTCCGTCATGAATTTCCAGATTCATACGACGGAATTTATCAGCAGAAGAAGCTTCGGTATATTTACCGGCATAAGGACCCGATCCTTTCAAAGGAACCAGTGTATATTGATCAAAAAACAAATTATCCGTACGGTAGTAAGAACCTCTCTTATGCACAACACTGACACGGAAAACTCCGTCAGCTTGCCCGGGCAAAGCAAAATAAAAGGTTTTGGCGGCAGGTTCTTCACTGCGTAATCGCGTATAAAGTAGGTCCAAAGGCGCCTCTACACGACTGCCCACCTGTAACGTATCAGATAAAGGAAGCACATAAGGCTTCAACTCTTCACCACCGGATGTAATGCCATATACGGCCTTACTAAACCAGTTCAGACTAAAGATCAATCCGGTAAAACACAAAATGAACAACAGAAAGGACGCATAGAAACCTACGATATTATGCAGATCAAAATTCAGCTTCGAAAATGTACAAGGACGTTTCATTGTCAATCGTTGTACAAGCGCCTTACGTGTCCAGCGCCTGGGCCACCAAAGCACAATACCCGTTATCAGGGTAATCAGGAAAATCAATACACTGTAACCAACAATAGGACTCCCGATCTCCCGTGGAAGCCACAAAGTGCGATGCCCGCCAAGCACAAACCGGAAGAAATCAAAATCACCGCTCTTCTTTATTACCGATTTCAATACCCGTCCATCATATGGATCGATAAAAACCGTGCTCATACCCATCTCCGGACGATAATAATCCACCCATACCGCATCTGATTCTTCTCCGTAAGTGATGGCTGTGGCAGACGCTCCTTCCATGACAGAATCTGCAATGGCAAGTATACGGGAAGGTAACAAAAACTCTTTCTCTTGTGGGTCTACAAAACGCCAGGGCTGTATGGCATCGGTTATTTCGTCTTTGAATGCATACAGACAACCGGTGATACAAACAATGAAAACGACTATTCCCGAAAGCAATCCAAGCCACAGATGCAGTTTTGCACAAGCCTTCCGAAAAGTTTTGCCCATCTCTTATCAATCCAAGCGGAAGAACCCGCCAACAAACGTAGTTGATACTTTGGCACCTCTGACTGCAGTAGCTGTCTGAGGATCTACCTGATATATATAAGTACCTTCTGAGGTAGTTACCGGACGATAGACATAGCCTCCATCCACCAAAGCGGCAAAACGTCGCCCACCATCTCCGTTATGCACCGGAATCTCTTTAATATCACGTACCGTTTTGTTATTAAGATCGATGATGCAACACTTCAGGCTTTTATCTCCCCAACGGTCAGCCGATGTTTGCGGACTGATGGTACTGACCTCAGCAAATACCAAACCATTGCCGATATATTTGATATGGGCAGGCTTCAAACCTCCGGAAACCGTTTCAAAGTCAAAATAATAGTCATCGAAACGCGTTTCACCTTTAGGGATGCGAAGGAAAGCAGCATTCTTGGTGCCCTGCGAGAATCCGTTAGCTATGGCAGAATTAGACATGATATACATGTCACCGGACTCTACCTTAAAAATGCCGTTAAACGCATTCCACGAACCGGCAGGGCCGGTACGAGTATCTTTCATCAGCGTTTTAAACTTCATATCCGGATAAGAATATACCGCAACAAAAGTAGTATCCGTATATAAGGTTTCAAAATTTGTAGGGTTCATCGGGAAATAGGTAACATATACATTGCCTTCGCTATAACACATACCGGTGATACTCGGCCATTCGAGCTGGTTCAGTGGAAATACCGGAGTCCGGACCTGGGAGGTGATGGAAACATCACTGATATTCACCGTATATAAAGTCATCTTGTCTCCACTCTCCTTATTGGCCGGAAGCTCCAGGCCGATCATAGCCTGTCCGTCCATTTGAGTAAAGGCATTCAGCGAACTATTAAAGACAAAATCTCCACGCTCTGCCAGGTAGCCGGCTGCATCACGCACAATTCCTGTTGCACTGGTCAATCCCAGTCCACCTATACTAAATATGGTTTGCTCTCCTTGCTCATAATCACGGTATCCGTTCTGCTCAATCCCTTTACCCACCGCATTGATCGTACCGGACATCAGCTCAGATGCAGTAACCACGTAGTAAGTGGTAGTTCCATTTGAATTGATACCCAAGCTAAGCACATAGGGAGCAAAAGGGGTTTCCTCGTTCCCCAACCCCTCTTCTTCGCACGCCGTAACAGTCAATAAAGTGCAGGCAGCAAAGAAATACATATAAATTCGATAAATTGTATTCATCAGACTTTTTTTATTTGCTAAAGAAATATCTTAGTTTCACATTGAAAGCACGGCCGGGTTTCTGTAACCGGTAGTTATCATATAATTTCTGATTGGTCAGATTGGTACATTCAACAACAACACTGTACTTCCCGTTATCCATTGAATATCCCAGTGCCAGGTCGTGCGAAAACTGTTCGGGGATCACCTTCTTGGAGCTTTTCGCTCCCAGCCCCGGGAACGAAAGATAATATGAATGAATGTAATTCAGATTATAATCAAACGTCAGTACGGAGTTTCGCCAAAACAAATCATGAAAACGGAAGCCTGCATCGGCATTGGCAAATAAATACGGAATGTTTGGCAAACGCTCTTTGTAGGTAATGTTCTCTGTGATGCCTTCACCCACAAAGCTATCTTTAGTCTTTTCATACCGCTGTTGGTCTGTAATATCCTGATAAGTGAAATTGGCCCCCATATGGAACAGATCTTTATAGTTGTATCTGACGGCTGCCTCCACGCCTTTGGTCAAGACCTTGCCCAGATTCTCGTAACCCGTAGTCGGGTTACTGGTCAGGCTGACTCCTTTCAGGATGAAATCCGTCGTATAACGATAAATAAAATTTCCGTCGGCCGAAAGCTGGTGTGCCCCGAAAGTTCGAATGAAGCTCAATCCCAGATTCAGGTTCCGGCTGCTTTCCGGCTTCAAATCCGGATTCCGTTGCTGAATTAATCCGTCTCCAAACATCTCAATACTTTCCGGCAAACGATAAGCATGCTCATAAGAGAATTTCGCCTGCAAAGAAGGCAAGATATAATAAGTAGCGGCTGCGCCATAACCAAAGTTGGTCTTGTGGTCCCGTACCTTCTCCCAACGGGCATTTTCGGTATATTCATCCAGCCGCTTATAGGTAGAGCTATATAACTTATACATCTTCCCAAACACATTGGCATTCCAGCGGTCATAGCGAATCTGCCATCCCAGCCCGGTAATGTTCTTGGTCAGCTGTTGAGGCACATTGTTGTTTTCGTCATCCGGACGTACTTTATCATTCATTGTTCTTCGCATTGCAGAAACAACATGATTCAATATCAATAATTGGTGAGTATCGATCACATAACTGATGTTTCCGTTCCCCAGCCATTCGCGGTTCTTGATTTTAGAATCTGTATAATACCCTTCACCGGCCGAAGTAGATGGAACCGACTCTCCCAACCAGTTGTAGCGGCGGGTGATCGTATCCACATTAAAAGAATTTACCGAACTATACGTTCCATAAAGTGACAGCGAAAGCCCGTCAAGAAACAAGTCGTCTTTCTTATAACGGATAGAAGGGATAACAGACTCACTTTTCATTTTCACTCCGCCGTAGACAGCATCCATAGTAGCACCCGTCTGCACATCCTTATCGTTCTTTGACACAATAATGCCCGCAAGCAGATAATCTGCAAAAGGTTTACCGGTTATTCCCGTTTCCAGGCGGATACCGCCCGATTGATAGCCATCATGAAAGCGTTTCACCCATCGTTCGTCCACCTTTTTATTGGTAGCAAGGTCTATGATGGGTGCAAATACCTTATAATCATTATCCGAATAGTTATAGAACGCATTGGCGCGGACAGTAAATCCGGTCTTCAAATGGGTATAAGCCCCATTTACCGAGACTTTATGAGTATTGAAAGATCCAAACGAATAAGTGGCATCCAGGTAATTAGCATCTTTGCGGCTGACAATATTCACTGCCCCTCCCAGGGCATCAGCACCCAAGTTCACGGGTAATACACCTTTATATACCTCTACACGCTCTGCCATGTTGGCGGAGATATTGGCCAGATTAAATGATGATCCGAAGTTGTCCATCGGTATACCATCCAGAAAGAATTTCACCTGATTGCCCGAAAACCCGTTCAGACTGAAATTATAGTTGGATCCTACCCCACCTTCTTCACGGATGCGGACACTCGATACATTATTCAGCAATTTATTAAGGGGAGCAGCACTATTATAGGCCTTTTTGATATCAAGTACCGATATGGCATACGCCTGTTCCTGCTGACGACGAGCCTCGGATTTCCCAATCACTTGCACTTCATCCAGTTCTTCCGCCTGAGTATCAATCTCTATGTCCGGAATCCGGTTTACCGTCCCGGCAATCACACGCACCGGCACTTTCTTAGTCTTTACTCCTATGCCCGATACGACAATAGTCTGATTACCCGCCGGCACATCATTAATATGATAGATTCCTTTTTCATTGGTATATCCGCCGATATAAACCCCTTCAATAGCAACGGCAACCGGATAATAGGGCTGTTTCTCCCGATCGACGATTCGACCTGTAACCGTACCCTTACTTTGTTGTTGAACACCGGCATGTAAAACGCTTATAGACAAAGCAGAAAAGAAGCATAACAGAAATATTCTGTACAACAATTTGTGGTTCATCAATCACTATGTTTAATTAGGGCGCAAAGGTACAACCCTATCCATAGAGGGGCAATCACCATATATAGGTATTCCGAAAAGGATGAATACCTACTTTCTGCGAGCAGAACAGCTATTTATCCTTGGGATTCCGAATTGCCCGGGGCGAAGCACCGAACGACTTCTTACAAAAATTAGAGAAATGGGGCAAAGACTCAAAACCATATTTGTAACAAATCTCCGAAATGGTGGCATTGGTATGCTTGAGATCATACATAATCCCCTCCTTACGGCGTTTCAGCATCCATTCGTAGACCGGTTCGTGGAAGATGGTATTAAAAATGCGACGGAATGTAGTCACGCTATATCCTCCCATGTGGGCCAGTTCCTCTACGGTTTTCACCCTCATATAGTTTTGCAGAACAAAATACTGAAAGCTATTGGTATATTGTGAGAGCGGATGAACCAATGAAGACAGGTCATAGTCCGAATAATAATACCCCAGAATAAAAGCAAGTTCTTTCCGTTTGAGTGATAACAGCTCCCGACAAATTTTATTTTCACTCAAATAGTTTTTCGATCCTTCAAGGAAATATTGCAACTCCGGGATAATTTTGAGAGGTGAGTAAATCAACGGTGCCGGAATTTCATTCATAATGTAGTTATAGCGTTGTTCACAAAAAAGCTCCGGCTGGTTAAAACTGTAACACACACACTCTACATCTGTCATAGCCAATACTTCCAACTTCGATCCGATGGCTTGAAGAATAAACTCTCCGGCACGTAACATCGTTCCGGCATATTCCTGACTATTGACTAATATTTCCCCTTTTAAGAGGAAAATCATCAGGTTCTCTTCACACTTCTGGGCAGGACGATGAAAACCTCTCGGATGAGAAGCGTGCATAATGGCATTATCAACAGCCTTAGGACATATCTGACAGTTCATCTTATCTCCACAGAAGGAGTCGGACATAGCGCGTTGTGTTTTGTTTATGTTGCCGACAAATGTAGGAGATTTTTTTGAAAAAACAATTAAGAAAGAAGAAAATGGCATAAAAATAGGTTCATCCGACAAATACGTAACTGGATATCTTTCCCAATAGGATTGATAATCAGAAGATTATATTTACCATAGTTTTCTTTTCAATGTAAAGGTATTTACCCCGGCATGTAAAAGCATTTACCTCGGCATGTAAAAGCATTTACCTCGGCATGTAAAGGCATTTACCTCGGTGCGTAAAAGCGTTTACCTCGGTACGTAAATGGAGCCGGCATGCAAAGTAACGGATCCTCTACCGTAGGATAAGCGTCGGCAAGACGCATCCTTCGGATAAACCTAAAAAGATGTTCTAAACTAAAATGCCCATTCTAAATATTACAGATTGCAACCAACAAATATAAAAAGAGCCCTATCAAACTCTGCCTTTGAGTAATGATATGGCTCTTTTCTTTGTTGATAAGAGTTAGTCAAACTTCAGATGAAAAGTGCTCCTTTTCTAAACTGAACTTCAACACTCTCCTGCTGTTTACCTTTAATTCTTCTCAGGTCCTGCTGTTTCCTCATTCCAAGGGTCTACTTTAGGAACGAATGTAACTTCTGCCCCATTATCTTTTAACAACAATGTATAACGTATTTTGCTACCAGCAGTCCAAGTTACTCCACCTAATTCAACATCTCCGGTACCATTAAATATGGTTGCATCTGAAGCGTCTTTCACTGTATAAGTAACTGTTATTTTAGCATCAGCAGGCAATGTCTGTGGCAATAGCATCAATGAACCATCCGATTTATCAAACGATTTTGTCTCAGTACCTGTTATTGTTGCATAGGTTCCAGCATATTCGTAAGGAGATGTAATAACCGAACTTGCAGTACCCCAAGTACCAGCAGTTACATCAAACGTAAATGTAGCAGTCTGATTGACACCCGATATTGCGATACCTGTTACATCATATTTGTAACCATCCGTGCTACCGGTTGCAGAAAAATTAACCTGAGTCAAAATATGCTTAAATCCAAGACTTACGCCGCTACCACTATCATCAGTCTTATTTTTATCGGCAGCCTGAGCTATAAGCAGATCCTCTTGAGAAGCCACAGGGTTGACGGTATAACTAAAGCTTGGATATTGCCCTTCGGCTGACCAAGCAGATAACGCTCCGGATTCAGAAGGAGAATAAGCAAAAAATTGAAGCTTATCAGTCAATGGCCAGTAATAGGTACCTTTTGTAGCCCATAAGCCTTCTTCTCCCTTCTCTGTTTTGATCCCATTCATAAAAACCGTAGTACTAAGTTTAGTAACGTCCTTTATAAGATTACTTCCCGAGTTATAGGCATACACTTTAAAGTCCTTAAAATTATCATTCAACATCGGTGTAGCTTTAGTTGCTTTGCCCACCGCCGTATTGAATCCAATTTCCACCGGCTGTACAGCCTTTTCAATCTCTTCATTCTGTGAGCAACCCGTAATTGCCATTGCAGCAACTGCTGCGAATAAAATCTTCTTCATAATAGTATGTTTTTTTAAGTTATTAATGTTTTATCTGTATGTATTCCTTTTTTCTTATCCAACGGGCAACTCCACATTTGTTTCGTCGTCCCAGTCTCCTACATCACCGCCAATGCCGCCACCTCCACCCGGAGGTACCTCCACATCGTCTACTTTTATTTCGTCTTCTATTTCAACTTCAACCAATGTCGGCGGTTTCGTTTCATCTCCTTCTCCTCCTTCACCACCACCGGTAGGTTCTTGTACGGCTTCCGTTATATTAATCTTCACTTCCTGCACCGACTTGTCCACCTTAATAATCATCAGGTTCATCATCACCGGAAGTTCGGTCTCGGCACGGCTAATAACAACTTCGGGTAGCCCAAAAGTGGTAAATACCCCTTCTATCTTTCCGGCTTTCACGTTCAGATCAATATTAATCGGACAGGCATCACACATGGCATAACCTTTTCCTAAAAAATAATGGTCTGCCATCCCACCGACACTCCCTATCACAGTAGAAACATTACTCAACCCCTGTGCCTTGATACTAAAAGAGTAAGTTCTGACTACCAGCCTTGGTTTCAACTCCAGCGTCAATGTCTCCTCACTATTTCGTACATCCAGATCATCTATGTTTATCACATAAAGCGGATCCGGCCCCCAAACCATCTTTTCTGTTCCGGCAACCCCAAACTTACAGAGATTGGTGTAAGCCTGAATGGTTTCATAAGATTCTTCTCCACGAATCAAGACCGTTTCTGTATCGTAATTGTAAACCACAACCGAGTAATGTCCGGGAGGTACCGGTACCTCTCCACCGGTTACCGACAAATATGCACTCTTCTTTTTACCTCTTTCATCTTTCGGATAAAAGATAACCTGCATTCCCTCCGGTAGTTTCTCTGTCACTCCTTCCCAGTTTAGCGCGATCCGTACTCCACTAACCGGATAATCATCCAGCAGTTCCCGCCGGCTGCATCCCGTCATCAGCAACAACGGGCAGAAAAGCACAAAAAGCAACTGTCCTATATCTTTCATCCATCTCTATCTCCTTGCCGTTATAAGCCAGACCAATGATACCTTGGCTTTGGTAGGCCCGATAAAATTGTAACGTCCGCTATTTGTCCAGACTAACGAGCCTTCGTAAGGAGTATACTTACGGTATTCTGTTGTCAAGTATCCCACTCCCACACTAAACTCAAACGAAAGATGGCGGGCTACCTGTTTCGCATATCCATACGTAACCCCCGAGGCTGCATAATACTTTCCCTGATAACCATCTCCCTTAAACTGGAAGTCGTAAATACCTCCTTCTGCATAACATCCCAGAAAATGTCCTGTCAGCCTGCCGTGTTTCCGGCGATTTCCTAACCAGCAACGTCCTTCCACCCCTCCCGAAAGCAGCTGATAGCAGAACTCTTCTCTGCTATTCAGCCACCAGGGACATTTGTATTCAGCATTCAAAGACCAACGCTTACCTAATGGTATTTCCACTTCTATATTGGGTGCCAACGCCAAGTCATAAAGCAGATTGTTCTTGACGGCCAATACCGTTTGCCGCCCCACCTTCTCCGATTCCATTACTGATTTTTCCCTATTTACCATGACAGGCTCTCCTCCGGCAAGTTTACCGGGAAGCGGTTTAGCTGTTTCCACTCCATATACCGGCTTTACTTCTTTTACCGTCATTGCCGGAAGCCGTTTTCTTTGCGGTACCGACAGTTCCGGTAATATCCGGTTCGCAATGTAATGGTAAGCTTTTCCTCCGTTAAGCCGACGCAATAAAGACTCACATCTTACAGGATCATCACGATGGTAATCCAATAACATCAGTACATCTCTCTGATCGGGCACCTGTGAATCTGCAGCAATCTTCTCGTACAAAACAGACCAGTCTATTTTTTGAAAATCGAACCCTTCTTTCCTTATGGCATCCGTCATCGTCATCATCGCAGAACCTTCACCCGGCAAAAAGAAAAGGATCCCCCAAAAGATGAATATATAGATGCGATTCTCCATAGTTGCTCTATTTGTATAAAGCAAATATAGAGCTTTGAAATTAAACAAAATACACTTAATCTAACTAAATAAAGGGCCTGGTTTGTTGTGTGAAACGATTGGAACGATTTTGCAAGTTTGACGGGGTTTATCCTTCCCTAAAGACTGCTAAATAAACAGGAAGAAGAGACATTATAAAGGCATATCCGTGAAAAACCGTGAAGGAATTCAAAAGAGAGACAATATTCAGGGAAATATTTGGAGAATCATCCGAAGAGAATTACATTTGTAATGTGATTTTTTTCATAGTATTAGATTTAAGGTTAACAAAAGGTTGGAGTCAGGCGTGACTCCTTTTTTTTGCCCCTTTATTTAAGTAACTGATAGACTCCTCCCGCCAAGGCCCGGATTACTCCTTTCATTTCCAGCTCAAACAGAATGACACTGATCTTATTGATAGGAATATCAGCCTGCACCATCAACGCATTGATCTGCAAATCTCCCAGCCGTCCGAGAATATCTACAATCTTCAGTTCTTCGGCAGATAAATCAGGGAAAAGATTCCGCTGTACGGTTGTCGGTTTAATAGTATGTGAACCGGTATCCCACCCCATTGCCTTCACAAAATCCGCCGCAGACTCCAACAAAACAGCCTTATTGTCCCGTATCAACTGATTGCACCCTTTCGAATATTCATCAGTGACCCGCCCCGGGAAAGCAAAACAGTCGCGATGATAACTTCCGGCAATATCCGCCGTAATCAGAGAACCGCCTTTAGCGGCAGACTCCACCACAATAGTGGCATCGCTGATACCGGCAACAATACGGTTCCGACTGATGAAGTTATGTTTATCCGGATTTGTTCCGGAAAGAAATTCAGTTAACAGTCCACCCTGCCGGAGCATATCAATGGCTGTTTTACGATGTAACGAAGGGTAAATACGGTCCAGCCCATGAGCCAATACCCCCACAGTAGGAAGTTCAACAGCCAGTGCTGCCCGGTGGGCATTGATATCGATCCCATAAGCCAATCCGCTGACAACAAGTACATCCGGACATAAAGCCTGCAAATCCTGCAGGAAACTGACGCAAATTTGTTTCCCGTAATCCGTTGCATTACGGGTCCCGACCATATTAATAATGTGGAAAGCATTGAGATCGGCTTTTCCTTTAAAGAATAATACGACGGGAGCATCATCGCATTCACGCAGTCTGGAGGGATAGCCCTCATCTGCCATCGTAAGGCAAGAGATACGGTTATCCCGTACAAACTCATATTCCTGTTCGGCACGCTTCAATGCCTGTGGAGAATCCAATGCTGCGACAACTGCCTGATTCACTCCGGGTAAGCGATCGGGCAATTCAGTCCGGTAACGGAATACATCGGCAGCACTCTCCATACCGTCTACCAGACGTTTGGCACCTATATGCCCAACGCCCGGTATTTGCGTCAGTGCAATACTGCATATCCGTTCTTCATCGGTGCTCATTGCAGGTAAGGCGCGAAAATCCGGTCGAATAATTCACTATCGCTCAAACGTCCGTTTACCACACATACCGTTTCCACCGTCGATTTAACGACAACCTTATTATCGCTTTTCCGGAAGATGTCCTGATAGAACACATATTTGATACCTTCTTTCTTCATATACAATTTGGAAACGAATTCATCACCACTCTTTAATGGGGTTTTGAAGGCCATATTAATGCGGGCTACCACCGGATCCACGCCCTCTTCGTGCAGTTTTGCAAAACTTACGCCTACCGATGAAAGAAACTCATGACGGGTATGTTCCAGATAATGTTGATAATTAGCGTTATTCACAATGCCTTGCAGGTCGCACTCGTAGTCACGTACCTTTAAAGTAAGTTCATAGATATACTTTTCCATCTTTATTCCAGTCCTTTAAATTTTTTCAGTTCTTCGGTCGAAACCAATTTATACAGTTTGTCACTCGGACGTATCTTATCCAGCTTCATAGAGAAGTGCTCTCCCTTCTTCACGGTTTCTACCGGTTTCAGGTCCACACGGGCCTCATCGAGCGTAGCAAACACAGCTCCGGTAGTAGGGCCGGTAATCAACAGCTTATCGCCTACACTCACTTCAGCCGCTTCCACCAGGAATTCGGCTACACCAATGTTGGAGAAGTATTTAATACCTTTCCCCACATAGATCTTACGTTCGGTTGCCGCCGATCCGTAATTCTTAGTCCATTCTCCCAGACGCTGTCCCAGATAGTAACCGTCCCAAAAGCCCCGGTTGAATACCGTTTTCAAGCGTTCATCCCACGCCGCAATCTTCTCGTCGGTAAACGTACCATCCAGACAGGCCTGAATAGCCTGCTTATAACACTCGACAACAGTACGTACATATTCGGGCCCGCGGGCACGGCCTTCGATTTTGAATACACGCACCCCGGCATCCATCATTTTATTCATGAAATGAATGGTCTTTAAATCTTTGGGCGACATGATGTACTGGTTGTCAACCTCAAGTTCCACATCGGTATCCTTATCACGGACAGTGTAAGAACGACGGCAGATCTGCATGCAGGCTCCCCGGTTGGCAGAATGATTCATTTCATGCAAAGACAGATAGCACTTGCCCGAAACAGCCATACAAAGCGCTCCGTGGCAAAACATTTCGATACGGATCAACTCTCCGCCCGGTCCACAGATATGTTCTTCCTGAATCTGACGATAGATCTCCGCTACCTGTTCCAGATTCAGTTCGCGCGCCAACACCACTACATCGGCAAATTGCGCGTAAAACTTCAAGGCTTCTGCATTCGAGATATTCAATTGCGTAGACAGATGCACTTCCTGACCAATCTTGTTGGCATAGCTCATCACCGCCACATCGGCGGCAATCACAGCCGAAATACCCGCTTCCTTGGCCGCGTCGACAATGGTACGCATCAGTTCAACATCCTTGTCATATATGATGGTATTCACCGTCAGATAACTCTTCATTCCATGTTCGTCACAGGTCCGCGCTATCTCGCGCAAGTCCTCAATGGTGAATGTATTGGCCGAACGTGCACGCATGTTCAGATTCTCAATACCAAAATAAATAGAATCGGCTCCCGCCTGGATGGCTGCCGCGAGCGATTCGCGTGAGCCAACCGGGGCCATTATTTCAAAGTCACTTATCTTATACATAGTTACCAATTATAAGTTACGAGTCCGTAACTACTGAATATATCCTTTTTCTTTCAGGTTTGCCACTATCTCCTGGGCAATCCCCATTCCGATCTGCTGACCCGCTTCCATGGCCTCGGCAGTCATCACCGGAGTGGACTCGGCCAGCTTCTTTCCCACAGGCGATTCATAGAACTGGGTAATTTTCTTCAGGTCGTTTATCGTCAGATACCTGTAATAAATAGATACATATATATCCATAAACTGTGTGTTTGCCTTTTCGGACAACTGCTCTTCAAAAGTCTTCCAGAATTCATCCGGAACGTTCGAATAAGTATGTTTCATCATCCCGATCATCTGCGGAACCATCGATTTCACAGTAGTCATAGCGCCCGAGGCCTCGAGCATCTTGCTTAACGCCTCTTTATAAGCAGCATCCTGAGCCGAAACGGAAGTGGCAGACAAGATAAAAGTCAGGCACAGAGCAATGGAAAATAGTCTTTTCTTCATAATTTCTATCCAGTTAAATAAATGAATGGAGTGCAAAGGTAGGGGTTTTTTCCGTACTTTTGCAGCCAAATAATGAATAGAAAATCGTAAAAAGATGAAAATAGGCCACATAGACCTGGGTGAACGCCCTGTATTTTTGGCTCCGATGGAGGATGTCACCGATCCCGCTTTCCGCCTGATGTGCAAAAAGTTCGGAGCTGATATGGTATACACAGAGTTCGTCTCGAGTGATGCTTTGATACGTTCCGTCAACAAAACAACTCAAAAACTGACCATCTGCGACGAAGAACGTCCCGTCGCTATTCAGATATACGGTAAAGATACGGAAGCCATGGTTGGCGCAGCCCGGATTGTAGAAGAAGCACAACCGGATATATTAGACATCAACTTCGGCTGTCCGGTAAAGAAGGTAGCAGGAAAAGGCGCAGGCGCCGGTATGTTGCAGAATATCCCGAAGATGCTTGAAATAACCCGTGCCGTGGTAGATGCAGTCAAAATACCCGTTACTGTAAAGACCCGTCTGGGATGGGATGCGGACCATAAAATCATTGTCGACCTGGCCGAACAATTACAGGATTGCGGTATTGCGGCATTAGCCATTCACGGACGTACCCGAGCACAGATGTATACGGGCGAAGCGGACTGGACCCTGATAGGGGAAGTAAAGAACAACCCGCGTATGCATATACCGATCATAGGAAATGGCGACGTAACTTCGGCTACCGGTGCCAAGGAGTGTTTTGAGCGGTATGGAGTAGACGCTATCATGATAGGACGTGGCAGCATCGGCCGCCCATGGATATTCCGCGAAGTGAAGCATTATCTTGAAACCGGAGAAGAACTGCCGCAGGAATCCTTTGAGTGGTATCTGAATGTATTGCGTGAAGAGGTGCTAAACAGTGTAGCCCGCCTGGACGAGCGCAGAGGGATTATCCATATCCGCCGCCATCTGGCAGCAACTCCTTTATTCAAAGGAATACCCAACTTCCGGGAAACACGCATCGCCATGCTGCGAACAGAATCGGTAGAAGAGCTTTTCCGGATATTCGATGGACTTCACCCCATCACTTAAACATCGGCACTGCAAACCATTTCTTGAACATCTTTGTCACCAGCACATACAGCACGAAAGCAGAGATAAAGCCCGCAATCGCATCAATCAGATAATGTGCCTGAATATAGACAGTAGCTCCGCAAAGCAACAGATAGAGCGGCAACAGGCAGGCAAAAAGTTTCTTGCTGCCACGCCAAGCCATAATCATCAGAATAGTCGAAACACCGACATGCGAACTGGGAAAAGCCGCCGTAGGACGCTCTCCCACTTGTTGCGAACCCTCTACCAGGCTATAAAAGAATCCATGCTGATAGCCGGGACCCGGAAGCAACTCCTGATTGTGATTGAAATAATCGCCAATGGCAGGAAAGACACCTTGTGAGACAGAATCCATACCAATGGCAGGGAAATAGAACTGAGGACCGGCAACCGGAACGAATATATAAATAAGGTAGTAGATGAAAAAGCAGGTGACCAGTACAAAAGACATCTTCTCAAACAGATCGAACCGATAGATGAAATAGAACAACGTCACCACCAGAATCATCGGATAATATGCGAAGTACCCCATATTGAAGGGTTCACTCACCCACATTTGCGGAAACGCGTGGCAAAACCATACGGCAGGTTGCCCTCCGAACATCCACTGTTCGGCCGTAGCAAAAAGATGATCCAGGTTGGGGAAGACACGGTTGAACTCAAAGGTATCCGGATACCAGTATGACAAAAGGCTCATCTGGATAGCGATACGCACAAAAGCGGAAAATTTACATGGAGCCAACCGGTAGAGATACATCAGCAAAAAAGTCATTGCCGCAATCACTGCCCTGTCCCACAACATGTGGAGCGGATGGTCCATCCGTTGAAACATGAATAAAATCAAGATAGAAGTTAACAGATTATATATCAATGTTATCTTCTCAACAGCAAACAAGCCCTTACGGCTTTCTACACGTTTAAATAAATCTAAAGCCATCCTTCGTTCTTATACCAGGCAATCGTTTCCTTCACTCCCTTTTCCAAATCGTATTCAGGAGCATATCCCAGTTCTTTCACAGCCGGAGTTATGTCGCATTGCCAATTTCTTTGTTTCATTATTTTATATTTGTCCGAATTCAGTGTGCTGCTCTTTCCCGAACGGGTCGCTATAAATTCGGCGAGCAAAGATACGACTTTTAGCACAATTAACGGACATTTGATGTGAATAACCAACGGATCACCCAATTCTTTTTGAATCAGATCGGAGAAAGCCCGGCTTTTATACACCTTCCCGTCAGACAGGAAGTAAGCGCGCCGGGAAACCTCCTTCTCGATTCCCAGGAAAATGGCCTGTACAATATCTTTCACATACACAAATGTCAGATCCTGCCGTTTATATCCCACGGAGAAATCCGTATGCTGCCGGATGGACTTCGCCATCAGGAAATAGTCTGCCTCACGAGGTCCGTACACTCCCGTCGGACGGTAAATGACATACGGAAAACCGGGCAGGCTCTGGATATAAAGTTCCGCTTTCAGCTTACTTAATCCGTAAACCGTATTCGGAGCCGGAGTATCTTCTTCACGGATAGGAGTATAATCCTTTTCACGTATCGGACCGAATACACTCAGAGTACTGATATAGATAAACTGCTTGGGAATCATATTAAGCTCGCGCAACGTATCGACAAAATATTTGGTCTGCAGATAGTTGACACGGTCGAAGTCGTTCTTGTCCGCACACTTGGTCACGCCGGCACAATGGACGATATAATCGAATTTATTGTACGTACCTTTATGGCCGGACAGTTGTGCCCGCAACTCATTGGGGTGTGCAAAGTCCAACTCAAGGAAGTGAATCTTGCGTTCTTTCAGGTATTTCTTACTGCTGGATGCACGGATCCCCGCCCAGACACCAAACCTGCGTTTCAAAGCTTCCTGAACAATGAAACTGCCGATAAATCCGCTTGCTCCGGTAATTAGAATACTCTCCATAAAATTCAGATCAAATGATAATTATTTCGTTGGTTCCACATGAATGCCTACATGGGTTCCTTTCCCAAACATCTCTTTTAGTTTATTTTCGATAGCAGTAGCCGTGCCATGCGCCTCTTCCAGAGTTATCTTCCCATCCATGCGGACATGAATTTCGATGGCATAATAACTGCCGATCCTGCGGGTACGCAAATGGTGGGGCTGACTCACTCCCGGAAAAGAGAGTACGGTCTGTTCAATCTCTTTCTCGACATCGTCCGGCAAGGACTTTTCAAGCAGTTCGTCCACACAAGGAATCAGCAACTGCACAGATACCTTCATAATAAAGAAACTGACTACCACTGCGGCAATCGGATCGAGTACCCGCCAATGATCTCCCAGCAAAATGGCCCCTCCAATACCGATAGCCGTTCCGATGGATGACAACGCATCACTCCGGTGATGCCAGGCATTGGCTACCACGGCCTGAGAATTTAACTTCTTGCCCTGAATCACGGTATACTGATACAGTATCTCTTTTGACACAATCGACACCAATGCTGCCACCAATGCCACTACACCGGGAGACTCCAACTGTCCGCCCTGCAAAAAAGTATAAATGGAAGAGGCACCATTCCAGAAGATACCGAAGCCGACACACAAAAGTAACAACCCGATGATGGCCGTAGCCAATGTTTCATATTTGCCGTGCCCATAATCGTGCCCCTTATCTTCGGGCTTCCCGGCGATACGGACAAAGACAATGACAACAATATCGGTGATGAAGTCGGATAGTGAATGGACAGCATCGGCCAGCATAGCCGCACTATGCCCGGCAATTCCGGCAAAGAATTTAAAAACGAGCAAAAGGAAGTTCACGATACTTCCCACGATCGTTACTTTATAAATTCCCTTCTCCCTGGAAGACTTTTCACTTTCCATTTGTTAGATTATTCATAATGTGAGGGGCAAATGTACATGAAAATCTTGAATTATTAATATTTAATCGCTTACTTTGTACTGATTGATATAAAACGAACCGATTATGGCTAAAAAGAAAGAAAAAAAAGCCGGCAAAAGAATGAAGAAGAAAGAACTGTCAAAGGTGGTTCTCGATTTCTTCCATGCCAAACAAGACGAGGTTATCAGCCTGAAATATATTTTCTCGGAACTGAAGTTAACCACTCATCCGCTAAAAATGCTCTGCATGGATATCCTGGCCGATCTCCTGGCCGATGACTACATTACCGAAGTAGACAAAAACAAATATAAACTAAACAATCACGGTGTTGAAATGACCGGAACTTTCCAGCGTAAAAGCAACGGGAAGAACTCGTTTATCCCCGAAGGAGGCGGAGACCCGATTTTTGTCGCCGAGCGTAACTCCGCTCATGCGATGAATAACGATAAGGTGCGCATCGCCTTTTATGCCAAACGTCGCGGACGCGAGGCCGAGGGAGAAGTGATCGAGATACTGGAACGCGCCAACGATACATTTGTCGGCACACTGGAAGTGGAGAAATCATATGCCTTCCTCGTCACGGAAAACCGTACGCTTGCCAACGACATCTTTATCCCTAAAGATAAACTGAAGGGCGGAAAGACCGGCGACAAGGCAGTGGTAAAGGTCACAGAGTGGCCGGACAAAGCTAAAAACCCGATCGGACAAGTGCTCGACATTCTTGGCAAAGCCGGTGACAATACGACTGAGATGCACGCTATCCTGGCCGAATTCGGATTGCCATACGTCTATCCGCAGTCGGTAGAAAAAGCCGCAGATAAGATTCCCGCAGAGATTTCCGCCGAAGAGATAGCCCGCCGCGAAGACTTCCGAAAAGTAACCACTTTCACCATCGACCCGAAAGACGCCAAAGACTTTGACGACGCTCTTTCCATCCGCCCATTGAAGGACGGACTTTGGGAAGTCGGCGTACACATTGCCGACGTGACGCATTATGTCAAAGAGGGAAGCATTATCGACAAAGAAGCCGAAAAGCGTGCAACTTCCGTTTATCTGGTAGACCGCACCATACCGATGTTGCCCGAACGTCTCTGCAACTTCATCTGCTCGCTTCGCCCCAACGAAGAGAAACTTGCTTTCTCTGCCATATTCGACATCACGGAAAAAGGAGAAGTGAGAGACTCGCGCATTGTACACACGGTCATCGAATCGGACCGCCGCTTCACTTACGAAGAGGCGCAACAGATCATCGAAACCAAAGAGGGTGACTTCAAGGACGAGGTACTGATGCTCGACACCATAGCCAAGGCCTTGCGTGAAAAGCGTTTTGCGGCAGGAGCCATCAACTTCGACCGTTACGAAGTGAAATTCGAAATCGATGAAAAAGGAAAACCCATCAGCGTTTACTTTAAGGAATCCAAAGATGCCAATAAGCTGGTAGAAGAGTTTATGCTGCTTGCCAACCGCACCGTAGCAGAGAAAATAGGCAAGGCACCCAAAGGAAAGAAGGCCAAAGTGCTGCCTTACCGTATCCACGACCTTCCTGATCCGGAAAAGCTGGACAACCTCGCACAGTTCATCGCCCGTTTCGGTTACAGACTTCGCACAAGCGGAACCAAGACGGATGTCTCTAAATCGATCAATCACCTGTTGGACGACATACAAGGAAAGAAGGAAGAGAACCTGATTGAAACCGTATCTATCCGTGCCATGCAGAAAGCGCGCTACTCTACGCACAACATCGGTCATTACGGACTGGCTTTCGACTATTACACCCACTTCACCTCTCCTATCCGGCGTTTTCCGGACATGATGGTGCACCGGTTGGTAACCAAATATATGGATGGCGGACGCAGCGTATCGGAAACGAAGTACGAGGATCTGTGCGACCACAGTTCGAACATGGAACAGATTGCAGCCAACGCCGAACGTGCTTCCATCAAATACAAACAGGTGGAGTTCATGAGTGAACATCTGGGACAGACTTATGACGGAGTGATCTCCGGCGTAACGGAATGGGGACTTTACGTAGAACTGAACGAAAACAAATGTGAGGGCATGATACCTATCCGCGATCTGGACGATGATTATTACGAGTTCGACGAAAAGAACTACTGCCTGCGCGGTCGTCGCAAGAACCGTATCTACAGCCTGGGAGACGCGATCACCATCAAAGTGGCACGGGCCAATCTGGAGAAGAAACAACTGGACTTCGCACTGATAGAGTAACACTTTGTCAAAATGATAATCGGGACCCGCTCAGATTGCCTTATTTCCGGCAAGAGTACGTCCGCAAAGAAAAATCGCCTTCCACACGGATCGGCGATTTTCTTTTTATTATCCAGATAGGGAAAGTTGGCACAAAAGCGAAAGTATAAGTACATAGAAGCCGGACAAAGAAAAAGAAATAAAGGATATAAGGAATCATTTTATCTTTTCCTAAGCGTTCGCCATTCGGAAGCAACCAGAGAAATATATGGATTCACACCGCTCCGAAACACCGGTAAAAGAAGATGTGAAACAAAAGACCTTTGTTTTTCTTCAAAAGAAGTAAGCATTTCACCCGAAAGAAGTAAGCATTTTCGGAAATGCTTACTTCTTTTCGAGAAAAGCAAGGGGCTTCAACCCGAAAAGCCCAGGTTTCTGATCCCCAAAGCCCGGCTGTTGGAGTCCAAAAATCTGTTTTTGTGTTCCTGTGCTCCCTATCAACCCGATAAAAGAGAAAGTACATGTAAGCGGAAACAGCCATTTACTTACTTTTTGAAATGAAACACAGACAAAACGTAGCAACCGGATTATCCGAAGAGTCTTAATATATAAAACTCATTCCGGTAATGTATCCAAGGTGCCGTGCAATTCTTTGATGAAGTGTAAATGCGACAGTTCTTCTTTTTACCATATACATTCGTACCCGCTTATCAACTCTGCTCATTGCCGCTTCATCATTTAGCATTTTAACAATAAAACCAATTTTCATTCGGTCATCGGAATTAAAACAGTATATTTGCCGCCAACTAAACAAAGTTGGAATACGGAGTAAAACAACTCAATAAAAAGAACATCACAAACATGCTTGGAATAAAACTGATCATAGCAATACTATTTGTAATCATCGCATTACTCAGCATCTTCTTTATAATTATCAGAGCAATCAAGAATAATAAGAACTGGAAAATAATAGAACCTGAACTTATAAAGAAAGTTCAAGAGTCCACCAGGCAAGAAATTATACATACAATGACTTTAAACGCCAGCGACTCAACTGACTTCTCCAACGGCAAGGGTTTCTTACTATGGATAGCATTTACATCTGACTACACAGCTTTTATCAATAAGAGCTATATTGCCGATAGCGGTAATGGACATGTTTATCTTTCAAGAAGAATGGATACTTCAATGAAAAGATTAGAGAAAAGATTTATGGAACTTGAGTTCAGGAACAAGGAATCCGCAGAAATATTAAAATTAGACGTACTGGTCCGTCCCAAAGACATAGAGATACTAAGCGCATTTATTCCCAATAAAAAATCTTTGTAAAGATTGACAGTACAAAAACCGATCAGGCAACCCTGTATCGAACGTACTTTCATCCGCTACGGCAGATAAAGGCAGAATGCAGATATTCCAATTATTTATTATCACAAAATAAACCAAGAAATCAATGAAAAAAGTTATTCTTTTACTCTTACTCGGAGCATGGGTATTCACAAGTGTTGCTCAGGAAAAGGTATTTCAAGTAAACGAAGTGTCCGTCATTAACTATGGTGACGGACGGTTGCTGTTCCGGGAACTGAACGAGGAAAAAACACCGTTACAGGGCGAATACCGCATCATCGACGGCTATCATTCGGAATATATCCTGGCTTCTTTCAAGAATGGCATGTACGACGGGCTGTATCGCCATTTCAAGAGGAATGTTCTTGCGGAGGAAAGCACATACAAGGATGGATGGAGAGAAGGCTATCGTAAAACATATTATGGCGACGGCAAAACCCTGCAGGGCGAAGGAACGTTCGTGGAAGGAAAGTTGCACGGTGTCTGTAAGTCATACTATCAAAATGGAAAAGTCGAAACGGAGGTCTGCTATAAAATGGGAGACCAGGACGGATGCGACCGCAAATACAATGAGGAAGGAAGCCTCGTGCGCGATACTTATTATAAAGATGGCAAGCCCGATGGAAATTGGGTGGAGCATCTGTCCGGTAGTATTGATTTCACCCGTCGCAGCAGCTATAAAAACGGATTGCTGACGGGCGAATATTCTGAAACGCTAAAGAATGGAAATCTCCGTAAAAAAGGTACTTACAAGGAAGGCAAAAAAGACGGAATCTGGATCGAATATCGCCGTGATACGGGCATCCCCGAACGTTCGACTACCTACCGGGCAGGGGAAAAGACAGGAGAAGAGATTCGCTATTTCACTGATGGAAAGCCCGAAAGCTCCAAAAATTACCTGAATGGCAAGTTGGAAGGCATTAGCCGCGAATATTATTATAGCAACGGCCAGCTAAAGTCGGAATTCACCTACAAAGCCAACAAACAGCATGGCCCTTTTAAATATCTGAACGAGGACGGAACCGTCCGCGAAGCAGGCCGTTACGAAAACGATATGCGGAAAGAGTAATTCTGCCGGAACCAGTATGGAAGGCGGTTTTACATTTATAGATAGGAATATGAATAAACACATTTGTTTTTATGAATAGAAAGTGGATCTTAATAACATTGTGCATTATACTACTATCCGGTTGTATAAATTTTGGGAAACGTTCGTCCACTCCGAAGACTCAATCACCCGGCAACGAAACCGAACAATCAGAACACGCCATCAGTCAGCATTGGATTGGGAGCTATTCTTTATATATCCTCTCAGGAGAAACCATTCAAGAAGATGCCAGCAACATCGGAGTCGGTTATGATTTTGAAATTCAGGATTCGATGGTTTCTTTTACAGCAGAGGGCTTTCAGACGTTTTTCGTGTGTGAATGCTCGATCCGGGAAAGCAAAGATCAGTTGTTGTTACTCTACAAAAGAAAGATTGAAGAGACTACTACCGTACCTTTTAGAAACGAGGGCGATACGGTTGCCCTGATTACCTGCGAACAGGGAAAATATTATGTGCAAAGCCCGGTCATTCCGGTTGCCGGATGGGTTTACAATCAAAAGATATTGCTGGAGAAGGAGCCGGTTAATACATCAGAGGAATCGGATCATGGCTCGATCCCGGAAATAACCTATTGGCACGAGGACTTTGAATATGGCACTGAAGAAGATCATTTAGACCGTTGGGTCATTCCCATTGACGAAGCTGAATTTTTAGCTGCATCGGCTAACTATAAGAACATACAGCCGGACAGCACGGTTCAGTTACCCACTGATCAAGGGAGCTATTCTGTTTCACTGGAAAATGGGCACACAAAAGTGTTATCCGATTGCTATGAACAATCCGATGCGTATCGCAAATACCTATACAAAGGATATCTTGCAGAAATGAATTGTTATGTATTCGAATACGAAGGCCTTGAGTGGGAAGGAATTTCATACGTCTCTAAAGCGAACGGGGAAGAATACGGTCTCCGCACCCAAGCTTTGTTCTCTTTGAATCAGAATTGTTATTGTGTGGATGCATGCACCGAGCTTGAAGGCGAAAGAGCCGGAATTATAAAGGTATTTCAGGTCTCAGGCGGCGAATTCAAATTCATGTTCGGCTTATGGTCGGACAAGATATTCCCGCAAACCGTTTGCTGGAAGGATAACACCACTCTTTATGTGAAAGCCCTCCGGGAGGAAAATGGCGCAGATCAAACTTATTACTATAAGATACCTTTGGATCAGGTACAATGATTCGCTTTTGGTAAATGACCGATAAAGAGGCTGTCTCAAAATTTTATTTTTGAGTTCAGCCTCTTGTTTTATTGTCTATTGCTTTTCTTACCTAATCTTTTTATACTCTTTTCCCTCTTATTCTTTTATAATAAAGCAATCTTGTAATAATAACATCGTTCGCCCGACTATAAAGTAAAGATTAAAACAAATGAAGTCGAACAAAAATGAATTTCTGAAGATGTTGACTGCCTATCAGGGGATTATCCACAAGGTAAACCGGGTATATTTCAGATCGGAAGCGGACAGAGAGGACAACTTTCAGGAAACCGTCTATCAGCTCTGGCGATCTTTCCCGGCATTGCAGAACAAGGAGAAACCCGCATCGTGGATCTATAGGGTAGCAATCAATACCTCTATTTCGAAAATAAGAAAGGATAGTCGCATCGAGTTTCATGACTCGCCGCCGGAGGGAGAGACCGTTGACCCTTGGGAACAGCAGGAACAGGACGAAAACTGGCAAAGACTTGTCAATGCCCTTCAAAAGCTGAATGAAATAGACAAGTCCATCATGCTGCTTTATATGGAAGACTATAGTTATGAAGAAATAGCAGAAATAGTGGGAATGAGCAGCTCCGCCGTCGGCGTAAAGATTCACAGGCTGAAAAGCCGATTACAAAAACAATTTAAAAAGTAAAGCATCATGGAAGCACATGACATTAAAGAAACCTGGAAAGCGGGGGTGGAAAAGAATATCAAACCGTATCCCGAAGAGAAACTGAACGAGATGGTAATCAAATCCGCGAGAAAATCAATCAAGACAGTGTATCCCGGAACCGTCTTCCGACTCGTTGTGGTCGCCGTGGTTGTTTACCTTATTGTAATGCTGTTTATAAGAGAGCAAAGCATGGAAAGAGCGTACGTGGATATAGCCGCTTTGGCCGTATTGTCCGTTTCCTATTTCCTTTGGGAACGTTCCGCTTACAGAATGCGGAAATACACCAACGGCATGGCTGTAAAGGAATGGTTGGAATACCGGATAAAAGAAGTTGAGAAAGACGTCAAATTCAATACCAAATATGGTTGGATCGTATATACGTGTTCCTTTCTCTCGGCAATAGGCTTCTATGTGTTCTATCTGATGGCAATGAATATAACTCCCGGCATATTGAACGTTGTAGTTGTCCCACTCGGCATAGCCATTTACCTGCTGATCATAGACCGTTCTTTAGGACGGAATTACCGGAAAACCCTCCGTGAACTGAAAGATTTATATAAACAGTTTGAAGTGGAGGATTGAAAACAACTATATCAAGGAAACGAATCATCATCGAGCAGGCACAGGCACTTACTATAAGCACCGGTACATCCCCATCCGACCGAAAATCAGAAAGTAAAAAAACAAGTAGACCCGGTCTGTCGGAAGATGAAAGTCGGAAAGACGGACTTTTATCTTCCGGCCGATCCCGGAAAAGAGGAAAGATTATTATCCCAAGCATCCATCAACGTTCTTGCTGAAAGGTGAAAAAGAGAAATGACGCCGCTTCAGAGACAGCCGGTCATTGCCCCATGCCGGACTACCGCTTAACCGTAAAGACCTGACTCTGACCTGCCGGAATTACAACTTCCTTCACCTTCCGCCCGATCTTCAAACGGCAGGCATTTCCCTGTTCGGAAAATACCTTTACCACAGTTTTACCTGATTTACTCCATGTAATATCTATAATGAAACCGCCGCGGGCACGCAGCCCCGTAACCTTTCCTTCTGCCCATACATCGGGTAATGCCGGCAGAACGTCTATCACACCGTCATGGCTCTGCAACAACATTTCCGCCACACCGGCAGTATACCCAAAGTTACCGTCGATCTGGAAAGGGGGATGTGCATCGAACAAATTCTTATATAATCCCCCATGCCGATTTACTTCCGGCCCGAAGTCGGTGGGGGTGAATAAATTCCGTATAATACGATAAGCGTGATTTCCATCGTGCATACGGGCCCACATGTTGATCTT
Source organism: Bacteroides hominis (assembly GCF_033042785.2). Taxonomy (NCBI): domain Bacteria; kingdom Pseudomonadati; phylum Bacteroidota; class Bacteroidia; order Bacteroidales; family Bacteroidaceae; genus Bacteroides; species Bacteroides hominis. The sequence goes on from NZ_CP178829.1 coordinate 1,069,284, forward strand.
CCATCCCATACTCCAGCCCGTAGCTTCATCTCCACGCAATTCGAGCGTACGGCGGACTGCACTGACAAGTTCGGGTGTCTTGCCCGGTGTTATTTCACATCCCGGATGGAATCCATACAAGTGTGACAAATGGCGGTGGTGCGGTTCTACTTCATCAAAGTCTTCACTCCACTCCATAATCTGCCCCCGCTTTCCGATACGGTAAGGCACCAGTTGCTTTGCTCCCATTACGTGCAGCAAGAGAGTATCGGCAGGAGGAAGAATAGAATCGGCAGCTAAAATCGCGGCTGCTTCGGCCGTATTGCTGAAGAGTTCACGAATAATGGCCATATCCATCGCCGGAGCCGGAGCTACGGCCGAAGTTTTCTTTTCCGGAGTCAGAAACTGATTCTCGGGTGAAACTCCCAACGGAGTTTGCCACATCCCGTCTTTTTCCACCAGCCAGGCGTTATAAAACCGTGCGGCATCGCGCATCAGCGGATAGGCGGTCTCACGGAGAAACTTCTTATCCCCCGAAAATAGGTAATGATCCCACAAATGCCGGCAAAGCCAGCCTGCACTCATATTCCACATAAACCAGGTAGGTTCACCGTCTGCCGGTCCCGACTCACGCCAGATAGAGGTGATATGATGGGAAGTCCAACCGGGAAGGTTATACATCTTTGCGGCTGTAGCGGAACCATTGACCGCAAGTTCCCGAATCAGTCGGAAAAGCGGTTCACTGCACTCAGGCAGTCCGGTGGTTTCGGCCGGCCAGTAATTCATCTCAGTATTGATATTAATGGTATAACTGCTGCTCCATGCCGGAACCACATCCTTATTCCATATACCTTGCAGATTGGCGGGTTGCCCGCCTTCACGTGAAGATGCTATCAGCAGGTAACGCCCATACTGAAACAAAAGTGCTGCCAGAGCATTGTCCGGATTGTCCCTGAATCCGATAATACGGCGGTCGGTAGGCAGACCAGAATAGTCTTTCTCCGATTTCAAAGTCAACGCCACACGACCGAACAGCCGTTGATAGTCCGCCAAGTGACGTTTCTTCAGATCTTCATAAGGCAGCTGCCCGGCAACGGAAAGAATCGTATCCAACTTGGCCTGATAATCACTGCCGTCCTGTGAAGGACTTCTATCAAAGCCATTATAGCTGGTGGCAGCAGCAACCAAAAGAATTATTTCACCCTCTCCGCTCACTTTCAACTGATTGTCTTGCAAGGTGGCATTTCCTTTCAGTACCTTCACCCGGCTTTGGAAAAACATCCCTTTGCCGCCAACCTCATCGGCATACAGCACTTGTTTGTCGGTCTTTCGGCGTCCGTGACTATCGAAAAGTTCCGGATGGCGATCTGTCAATCTGTTCTTTTCGAGGAAGTCCAGCGTCCGCCGCTCTACACAACCCGGAGCCTGTCCTGAAAGAATCAACTCTTCACCCGTACCATCAACTTTCGCTGTCGGATGCTCCGATGTATAGCTCACCGCTACATTTACGGGCGACCGACGTGAAGCAGAGATACGAATCACCATTACCCGGTCCGGATTGGATATAAAGTATTCACGGGTATAGCGGATGCCTCCTGCCTGATAGCGAATAGTATGTACGGCATCTTGCAGATTCAGTTCACGCACATAGTTTTCCACCTTTCCCTGAACATCAAAGCTTAGAAAAAGGTCGGCCAGAGGTTGATAACTCTGCGAAAGCCTGCCTTGCCAGTTCCGGGTTATCAATCGGTGGGCACCCGCATAATCGCCATGGTTCAACAAGGCAAGCACTTCATTGTATACACTTCCGATAGAAGGTACGCCAACACCGGAAAAAGGTTCACCGCTATATAGTGTGCTTTCATTCAGTTGCAAATGTTCTCTCCCGGCATCTCCAAATACCATCGCACCCAAATATCCATTTCCCAAAGGAAGAGCTTCATTCCAGTTGGCAGCAGGCTGCCGGTACCAAAGCGAAAGATTATTTCCGCCGAACAACAGGCAGGCTTCCAGTAAACAAAAAAGAGTGGTAAAAATGTGTTTCTTCATAACTATCAGGGTTAATTCATTTCAAAAACTGTATTTCTATATTCCCGGAAGGCAAAGTTATTAAAATAAATTTCCATCTTTGTATTCCTATCAAGAGAATATAGTTATGAAGACAGTAATCATTGAAAACAAAGAGCAGGTAGAAGAAATTATCTCCCGTTGCGATATTTGCTTTGTCGGTATCACCGACCTGGAAGGCAACCCTTATGTGATCCCCATGAACTTCGGCTATCAGGATGGAGTGATCTATCTGCATTCCGGCCCCACAGGCAGCAGCATCGATATGCTGGCAAAAAATAACCGTGTCTGCATCACTTTCAGTGTAGACCACGAATTGGTATTCCAGCACCCCAAGGTGGCATGCAGTTATCGGATGCGGGCCAAAAGTGTGATTTGCAGAGGACGCGTAAACTTTATCGAAGACCTGGAAGAAAAACGTGAAGCGCTCAATATATTGATGCGGCATTATAGCAGCCGGGAATTTGTATACTCAGATCCGGCAGTGAGAAATGTAAAAATCTGGGAGATACCGATTGAAAACGTTACGGCAAAAGAGTATGCGGTGCCGCATACGAAATAAATTCACCACAGATTACACGGATTCACTCAGAATTTTGATCCGATAGTTAGTAAGACGAATCATTAATCTGTGCAAATCCTGTGTAATCTGTAGTGAACAATGCATCAGAGCGGATACTCCTCGAACGCATATAAGATTGTCGACAGATAGCGTTCGCCTGTATCCGGCAATAATACAACAATCAATTTTCCCTCATTCTCCGGAAGTCTGGCTAACTCGGTAGCTGCATATACTGCCGCCCCGGAAGAGATTCCGACCAAAAGCCCCTCTTTAGCCGCCAATTCACGACTGGTACGGATAGCATCATCGTTTCCTACCTGTTTAATCTCGTCTACCACAGCAGCATTATAAGTTTTGGGTATAAATCCTGCTCCAATACCCTGTATCTTGTGCGGACCGGGAGCACCACCCGATAATACCGGTGAATCGGTAGGCTCTACAGCCACAATTCGTACAGTAGGATTATGCTCCTTCAAAGCAGACCCTACTCCACTTACGGTACCTCCCGTTCCTACTCCGGCCACAAAGATGTCCACCTTTCCATCGGTATCTCTCCAGATCTCCTGTCCGGTAGTACGTACATGAACCGCAGGGTTAGCCGGATTTTCGAACTGTTGCAGAATGACAGATCCGGGAGTAGCCGCTTGCAGTTCCTCAGCCTTGGCAATGGCTCCTTTCATCCCGTTTGCTCCCGGAGTAAGTACAAGCTCCGCTCCCAACGCCTTCAGCAGGTTCCTGCGTTCCATACTCATCGTGTCGGGCATGGTCAAGATCAGCTTATAGCCTTTGGAAGCAGCCACAAATGCCAAACCGACTCCGGTATTTCCACTGGTTGGCTCTATAATAACAGATCCTGGCCTCAACGTCCCCTTCACTTCGGCATCTTCAATCATGGCCAGAGAAATACGGTCTTTCACACTTCCGGCCGGATTGAAATATTCCAGCTTTGCCACTACACGTGCTTTGAGCCCTTTACTTGCGTTATAATTACTCAACTCCAGTAACGGAGTGTTACCGACTAAATCTGTCAGCTTCTTTGCTATCTTTCCCATATCTATCTATTATTAAATATCTGTTTATTAGTAATAGGACAAAAGTAGTGCAGATTTGGTTCATTCTCAATACCATAAGTATGGTAAATTCGTACTACGAATGAGGGAGAAATATCTTTCTAAAGAATCCAAACGAACCGCCGGTTACATTCCGGACACAGTAAAACGACGAATATAATTCGCCACCAGACAACAACCCGGAGTATATACCTGCCCGTGATCAAAGCCCTGCAATTCGTAAAGTGATACTTTCTGATTACCAATATTCTTCAGTACTGAAGCCAGCAAAGCATTTTCTTCGTAACGGTCTGCCATTTCCAAATTCCGGTCACCGGTAATCAATATAAAAGGAGGTGTATTCTTACGGGCTTTGTTGCAAGGCGCATACCGGTCTATCACCGGAATACCTTCGGGCAGCGCGCGTTCTTTACGTATGGTGAAATGTGTAACAGTCTGCCCGCTGATAGGAAGATACGCAGCTATGCTGTCAGCATCTACTCCATATTTCCGAAGATATGATTTATCTAATCCGACCATTAAAGTCAAATAACCTCCGGCCGAATGTCCGGTAACAAAAACACGTTTGGGACTACCTCCATATTCTTCTATATGTTTACAGGTCCAGGCAACGGCAGCGGCTGCATCATCGGTATAAGCAGGGTTTTTAGCTTTAGGACTAAGCCTGTAATTGACAGCGACTACTGCAAATCCTTGATTCATAAACATCTCAGGAATGTGTTTTCCTCCCCCTTCCAATCCTCCGCCATGAAACCAGACAATCGTTGGAAAGTCTTTTTTCCCAACCGGATAATAGACATCAAGTTTACAGCGTTCCTTACGGTAACCATCCGTTTCCCCCGCAGAAATATACGAAATGTCTTTTACTGTTTTGTACGTCTCCTGTGCCTGTAAGGTGAAGGCAACGAACAGGAGAATAAATGATAAATACTTTTTCATGCTATTAAGTGTTTGTGAATTACTTGGGCAAATATAATACAATAACGACACTGTTTGAAAAAATAATAGCTTCCTTTATGCACTCAATATCAAAAAAGTATAGAGAAGTGGCTGTATTAATTCCTATTTAATTACCTTTGTCAATATCATAACCTCCAAACACTTATTTCAATATGAGAAAGATCACCCTCATTATGTTTACGCTGCTAATCTGTGCAGCACAACAGGTAAAGGCACAAACTGACAGTATGCTCATCCGGCCGACAGTAGATAAGAGAGTCGAACTACTTAGCATTGTTTTCCGTTTAACGGGTAATCCGGAGTATAGCAAAAACGATTTCAAACTCTACACAGACCGCATCGAATCGCATTTTTCTCCATATAAAAACCACGAACTTATACTATTCGTACGCTCGTTGGTCAAGACTGACGGTGTTTCATACGATGCAGTGATGAGTATGGCCGTCAATCTCGACGACCAGTTCAATCTGCCCGAAGATTATGGTTCACTGGACTCTCGTTGGAATAGGAATCAAGTAGGGCCATTCATCAAACTGCTAAAGAAGTTTGTCAAAGACAGTCGTTTCGATGCCTTTTATCACTCAAACGAAAACTTATATAAAGAGGCTGTAAATCGTTTTATGCCTATTTACAAAAACATAGATATCCAATGGTATAATGACTTCTATGGGCAGAAGTCCAACGACCGGTTTCACATTATACTTTCAATGGGCAACGGTTCGGGAAATTATGGACCGAGTGTCACTGACAAGGAAAACGTACATAATGTATTTTCAATCATGGGAGCATGGGTTACCGATTCCGTAGGAATGGTTGTTTATCCATCTGAATTAATCTTACCAATTTTAATCCACGAATTCAACCATTCGTTCGTAAGCTTCGATCCGGAAATGTTCCGCACAAGCGGCGAACAGATTTATGCTGCGGTTGGCGAACAAATGGCGCACCAAGCCTATGGACAATGGTCTATTGTCCTCACCGAAGCAATGGTACGTGCGGCAGTCATAAAATACATGAAAGACCATAACTTCCCGGCTGTCGAAATCACCAAAGAAACCGTCATACAAAAAACACGTGGCTTTGTCTGGATAAGCAAGCTGGTCGATGAACTCGAGAAGTATGCCTCTGACCGCACGACATACCCGACTCTCAACAGCTATATGCCACGGCTGGCAGAAGCTTACACAGGCTTTGCCCAATACACCGCAAACTATGATTCTATCCGTCCCAAAGTAGTTTCGATCGACGAATTTACCAACGGCGATACAACCGTTCGGAGCGACATCAAAACTATTACTATCCACTTCGACCGTCCTTTGGTGGGCCGCGGATACTCTATCAATTATGGTCACCTCGGAATGGATGCAATGCCTAAGATTTTAAACGTCAACTACGCCAATGACAACCGTACTGTGATTATCGGAGTAGAATTGTTACCCGGAAAAGAGTATGGAATCACTCTTTTAGGGCTTTCTTTCCGCACTCCGGAAGGAGATGGCATAAAACCCTATGAAATTTCTTTCAGAACGGCACAGTGACATAAATTCTCTCTCATTGTCTGTGATCCAGGTAGTAAAAGGCAATCCCATTTTGGACAAAAAGGGAAAGCAGATGACTGCATTAGCCTAAAATTGATTATCTTTGCACCCCAAAACGGAATATTATTAGAGTAATTACTCTTTTTCAACTTTATAGGGTTACTCTTCCATTTGATAGAAATACACAACTGATTGATAATATAAAAAAGATTATAATATTATGGCATTGCAATGTGGTATTGTCGGACTACCCAACGTAGGTAAGTCAACACTTTTCAATTGTTTGTCCAACGCGAAAGCACAGGCGGCAAACTTCCCTTTTTGTACGATCGAACCGAACGTGGGTGTAATTACTGTACCTGACGAGCGTTTAAATAAACTGGCCGAATTGGTACATCCCAACCGTATTGTTCCTACAACGGTAGAAATCGTAGATATCGCCGGACTTGTGAAAGGTGCCAGTAAGGGCGAAGGACTGGGAAACAAATTTTTGGCTAACATTCGTGAAACCGATGCCATCATCCATGTACTCCGTTGCTTTGACGACGATAATGTAACTCATGTGGACGGAAGTGTGAATCCGGTACGGGATAAAGAAATCATCGATTACGAGTTGCAGCTAAAAGACCTGGAAACCATCGAGAGCCGCATACAGAAAGTGCAGAAACAAGCCCAAACGGGAGGTGATAAAGCTGCCAAGCAAGCTTATGACGTACTTGTGCAATTCAAGGATGCGCTGGAACAGGGCAAATCGGCACGTACAGTAACTTTTGAAACGAAAGACGAACAAAAAATAGCAAAAGAATTGTTTCTGCTTACCAGCAAACCTGTAATGTATGTTTGCAATGTAGACGAAGCAAGTGCAGTCAACGGAAACAAATATGTGGACATGGTACGTGAAGCCGTTAAGGACGAAGATGCCGAAATCCTCGTGGTAGCCGGAAAAACAGAGGCTGACATCGCCGAACTGGAAACTTACGAAGACCGCCAAATGTTCCTCGCCGAGATCGGTTTGGAAGAATCGGGCGTAGCACGCCTTATTAAATCGGCCTACAAACTGCTGAACCTTGAAACTTATTTCACTGCCGGCGTACAGGAAGTACGTGCCTGGACTTACGAAAAAGGTTGGAAAGCCCCACAGTGCGCCGGAGTAATCCATACCGATTTTGAGAAAGGATTTATCCGCGCAGAAGTAATCAAATATGAAGACTTCTTGCAATATGGCTCGGAGGCTGCTGTTAAAGAAGCCGGAAAGTTGGGCGTAGAAGGAAAAGAATACGTAGTACAGGATGGAGATATCATGCACTTCCGTTTCAATGTATAAGACATCTATTTTCAATTATAGACTGAGGAGCTGATCAAATGGTCAGCTCTTTTTTTCTCCTCCCCTCAAAACGAAAACTCCCCGCTTTCTAACACTATCTTCAAGCAAATCATTATCTTTGCGCCCGTATATTATGCCTAACAAGCAACACAAGAAAATATCATGAACATGGAAAGTACTAACAGACTTCGTTATCTTATCGCAGGAACCGGAGGCGTAGGCGGAAGTATCGCCGGCTTTCTGTCACTTGCCGGTAAAAACGTTACCTGCATTGCCCGCGGAGCACATCTGCAAGCGATACAACAGGACGGACTTAAACTGAAATCGGACTTAAAAGGTGAACATACATTACGGATGGACGCTTGCACGGCAGAAGAATATAACGGAAAAGCTGACGTGATATTTGTATGTGTTAAAGGATATTCCGTAGACTCCATCACAGAACTTATCAAACGGGCTTCCCATGAAAATACAATTGTAATTCCTATATTAAACGTATACGGTACCGGGCCGCGCATACAACGTCTGGTACCGGGAATCACTGTACTGGACGGATGTATCTACATCGTAGGGTTTGTTTCCGGGCCGAGCGAAATCACTCAGATGGGAACTATTTTCCGTCTGGTATATGGTGCACACCGCGGAACTGTCGTTCCTGTGGGAATGATGGAAGCCGTACAGAGAGACTTACAGGAGAGCGGCATTAAAGTTGAAATCTCTCCTGATATTAATCGTGATACCTTCATTAAATGGTCTTTCATCTCGGCTATGGCAGTCACCGGAGCCTATTATAATGTTCCGATGGGAGAAGTGCAGAAACCGGGTAAGGTACGCGACACTTTCATTGGACTCTCTACCGAAAGTGCAGCCCTGGGAAAGAAACTTGGAATCGAATTTAAAGAAGATATAGTCACATACAATCTGAAAGTTATCGATAAGCTGGCTCCTGAGAGCACGGCATCCATGCAAAAAGACATAGCACGCGGACACGAATCAGAGGTACAGGGTCTGCTTTTCGATATGATAACAGCAGCTGAAGAACAGGACATTGATGTACCTACCTATCGGGAAGTTGCTAAAAAATTCATCAAACTATAAAGAAATAATTATGAACAACCTTCTTTTATCTATCAATTGGAATCCGAATCCGGAATTATTCAATCTTTTCGGCATCTCAATCCGTTATTACGGACTACTGTGGGCTATCGGAATATTCTTTGCTTATGTGGTAGTCCACTATCAGTACCGTGATAAGAAGATAGACGAAAAGAAGTTCGAACCGCTTTTCTTTTATTGTTTCTTCGGCATCCTCATCGGAGCACGATTAGGACATTGCCTGTTCTACGATCCGGCATATTACCTGAATCATTTCTGGGAAATGATACTTCCGGTCAAATTTCTTCCCGGAGGCGGATGGAAGTTCACGGGATATGAAGGACTGGCCAGCCACGGAGGTACGCTCGGACTGATTATTGCCCTTTGGCTTTACTGCCGTAAAACAAAGATGAATTATATGGATGTGGTAGACATGATTGCAGTAGCCACTCCTATCACAGCTTGTTTCATTCGCCTTGCCAACTTAATGAACTCTGAAATTATCGGTAAGGTAACAGATGTATCCTGGGCATTCGTTTTCGAACGGGTAGACATGCAACCCCGCCATCCGGCACAGCTTTACGAAGCAATAGCCTATTTTATCTTATTCCTGATTATGATGTTCCTTTATAAGAACTACAGCAAGAAACTACACCGGGGATTCTTCTTCGGACTTTGCCTGACAGCCATCTTTACCTTCCGTTTCTTCGTTGAATTCCTGAAAGAAAATCAGGTGGACTTTGAAAATGGTATGGCACTGAATATGGGACAATGGTTAAGTATTCCGTTCGTAATCATCGGCGTTTACTTTATGTTTTTCTATGGAAAGAAAAAGAGTGCAAAATGAAACATATTATTGATATTAAAACCTGGGAAAGAAAAGAAAATTACGAGTTTTTCCTTGGTTTCCAGAATCCTACTATTTCTATTACTTCAGAAGTAGAATGTTCGGGTGCCAAAACCCGTGCCAAAGCTGCCGGAGAATCCTTCTTCCTGCACTATCTTTATGCCGTGTTGCGTGCTGTCAATGAAATTAAAGAATTCCGGTTCCGCATCGATTCTGAAGGACAGGTAGTCTATTTCGATACAGTGGATATGCTGACTCCCATTAAAGTGGCAGATAACGGACGTTTTTTTACTGTACGACTTCCCTGGCATCCTGATTTTAAAACTTTCCATACAGAAGCCAAAGCCATCATTAACAGAATAAATCCGGATAAAGACCCTTATGAAGCAGAAAAGACAGGAGGTAATGATCTACTGGATGTAGTGCTGCTCAGCGCCACTCCCGATTTATATTTTACCTCACTGACCTGTACGCAGGAACATCGTCACGGTAGTAATTACCCGTTGATGAATGCAGGTAAAGCCGTCATAAGAGGTGGTGTATTAGTGATGCCCATCGCTATGACCATTCATCATGGGTTTATTGACGGACACCACTTATCTCTATTTTATAAAAAGGTGGAAGAATTTCTTAAATAATTATTTGCCCCTGACTATCTTTTTGATATCGTTCAGTTTGTTTAATGCTTCAATCGGAGTCAGATTATTCACATCCAGATTAAGTATCTCATCCCGGATCTGACATAAGACCGGGTCATCAAGCTGAAAGAAACTCAACTGCATACCTCCACGATTCTCACTGACTTCTGCCAGCGGCTTACCTGAAATTCCCTGCTGGCGGTTGTCAGATTCGAGCTGCTTCAGAATTTCATTGGCACGTTTCACTATACTTTTAGGCATACCGGCCATCTTGGCCACATGGATACCGAAAGAGTGCTCACTTCCACCCCTTTCAAGTTTCCGGAGAAAAATAACTTTGTTATCCACTTCCTTAACCGATACATTATAATTCTTTATGCGCTTAAAAGATTTCTCCATCTCGTTCAGTTCATGGTAGTGGGTAGCGAAAAGTGTACGTGCTTTTGCCTTCGGGTGCTCATGAATATACTCCACAATGGCCCAAGCTATAGATATTCCGTCATAAGTAGAAGTACCACGTCCCAATTCATCAAACAAAACGAGACTTCGGGAAGATACATTATTCAAAATATCAGATGCTTCATTCATCTCGACCATAAAAGTAGATTCTCCTACAGAGATATTGTCACTGGCACCGACACGTGTGAATATCTTATCCACCAATCCGATATGAGCACTCTCGGCCGGAACGAATGAACCAATCTGTGCAAGCAGGGTGATCAATGCAGTTTGCCTTAATAGAGCCGACTTACCGGCCATATTCGGACCCGTAATAATGATAATCTGCTGCGTTGCATTATCCAGCATCACATCATTAGCTATGTATTTCTCTCCAATCGGCAATTGCTTTTCAATTACCGGATGACGCCCTTGACGAATATCCAGCACATCGCTGTCTTCAATAACCGGACGGATATAATTATTCTCTTTAGCTACATTGGCAAATGACAGCAAACAGTCAATGCGTGCTATTTGGTTAGCATTGATCTGAATGGCAGGAATAAACTCACTCAGCGCTTGCACCAATTCTGTATACAAGCGGGTCTCCAATACCAATATCTTATCTTCTGCACCCAGGATCTTTTCTTCATATTCTTTCAATTCCTGAGTAATGTAGCGCTCTGCATTTACCAATGTCTGCTTGCGTATCCACTCTTGCGGCACTTTATCTTTATGTACATTCCGCACTTCAATATAGTATCCGAAAACACTGTTATAGGCAATCTTCAAACTTGGTATTCCTGTCAGTTCGCTTTCACGCTGCTGTATCTGAAGCAAATAATCTTTACCCGAGTAAGCTATCTGACGTAATTCATCCAGTTCCGGATTCACTCCGTCTTTAATGACTCCTCCCTTATTTATCAACAAAGGAGGATCATTATTAATTTCCTTCTCAATGCGGTCGCGAATAGAAATACAGAGATTCAACTGCTCTCCAATACGATTCAAACTGGGGTTATCAGCTTGCCGGCAAGCCTCTTTAATAGGTTCAATTGCTTGTAAAGCAACTTTTAACTGTACTACCTCACGTGGAGAAACCCGCCCGACGGCCACTTTCGAAATGATACGTTCCAAATCTCCAATCCGATGCAACTCGTCTTCGATCAACTCCCTGAAATCCGGTTTACGAAAAAAGTATTCTACTACATTTAATCGATCGTTAATAGGCTTCTCGTCTTTTAACGGAAATACCATCCAACGCTTCAGCAGACGCGCTCCCATAGGGCTGATAGTTTTATCGATTACATTGAGAAGGCTACTTCCACCATCATTCATGCTACCAATCAACTCCAGGCTGCGCACTGTAAATTTATCAAGACGTACATACTTATCCTCTTCAATACGGGCTAATGAAGTGATATGCCCCACCTGGGTATGCTCCGTCATGTCCAGATATTGCAGAATAGCTCCGGAAGCAACAATACCGTTTTTAAGATGCTCAACTCCAAATCCTTTCAGATTTTTCGTCTCAAAATGTTTCAGTAACTTCTCCCGGGAACTGGATTCGGTAAATACCCAGTCATCCAGTTCAAAAGTAAAAAATTTACTTCCAAAGTTTCCTTCGAACATTCCACGTTTTCCACGTTCAAAAAGAACCTCTTTTGGGGCAAAATTATTCAGCAGCTTATCTACATAGTCAAAAGGTCCTTCTGCTGTCAAAAACTCTCCGGTAGAAATATCCAGAAATGCTATTCCACAAGCGGATTTTCCGAAATGAACAGCAGCCAGAAAGTTGTTTTCTTTATAATTTAAAACGTTATCATTGATAGAAACACCGGGAGTGACCAACTCCGTAATGCCACGCTTCACCAACTTTTTCGTTGTTTTGGGATCTTCAAGCTGATCACATATAGCCACCCGCTTACCGGCACGGATCAGCTTCGGCAAATAAGTATCTAATGCATGATGAGGAAAACCTGCCATTTCAATGGTTTTTCCTTTCCCATTGGCGCGTTTCGTGAGAGTAATTCCTAATATTTCAGCCGCAATAATCGCATCGGTAGAATAAGTTTCATAGAAGTCCCCACACCGGAACAGCATCACTGCATCCGGATGCTTAGCCTTCAGGTCAAGGAATTGTTTCATCATCGGGGTTAATTCAATATCATTGCTCACGGATAGTCTTCTTTTTTAAGTTCATAAATAACAAGGCAAAGATAAGGGTTTCCTACTAATCTACCTACCTTAACAGATAGTTTTACCATACCTAAAAAGATGTATATTTACTAACCTTACCAATTATCCCGCCAATAAAATCGGTTACACCAATTTCTAAATAAACCTTTCAAAAGGAGGTATATTTATTAATAACTTTATTAATTCCATTAAAATATATTATAATATACCGTTTTTCACCAGAATTATTTGCAGTTTTCGTGGAAAGCCGTACATTTGCAATGTGTTTTTCATAGTATTAGATTTAAGGTTAACAAAGGTTGGAGCAAGGCGTTGCTCCTTTTTTTATGTCCCTACTCCATGTCTCATCGGGAATCACGATAAACATCGTTTCAATCCGATTCACCACAAAAAATAGTAATTAAAGATCCTAAAACATTTAATAAACCGCACTTTTTTCTTAAAACGTGTTATAAAACATGCTTTTATTCTTGGATTATTTGCTATTCCCATGAAAAGCCGTACATTTGCAATGTGTTTTTCATAGTATTAGATTTAAGGTTAACAAAGGTTGGAGCAAGGCGTTGCTCCTTTTTTTATGTCCTTACTCCACAAATTCCAATAATTTCCCTTCCAAATGAATGTAATTCATTCCACACAGATGGTCACACTTTCTTCAAAGAGAGATTATTTTTTCCATTGATAATCAATATCAACCCGTCTCGCAATGGCATATTGAATTAGGAAAATATAAAGTAGCGGAAGATGCACGATACACACTGACAGATCCCAGAAAAAGTGTTTTTGATAATGCGGCGATATTGACTCTTATCGGAAAATGGGATAATAAACTCTTCTTTTCGGCAACAGCCAATAAACAAAATTATCTGCTCTACTATGATCTAAAAGAAAAGAAATCCGGTAATATCCGACTCCCCTATCCGCAATATTCATTCGCCATACCGGAAAAACACTCATTCATACCTAAATCCATGTCTGATAACGGAAAATATCTGATCTCGTATGAAATACAAGAAAATGATGAGAATCCGGTGATCATATTGGCCGAAAAATAAAAAAATCGGGATATATTCCATAAAGATTATATCCCGATCGTTATCCTTTCAGCACATCTTCGTGCTCAAACCTATTGAATGAATGTCATCATTTTTATCTTTTGAGTAATCATATGTCTAATCAATGATTACAAATATAAACACTAAAATTTAAATTATCAACAAATATAAGATTTTTATTTTCTGATCCTTCCCTTTCATACCTATTTTGTTTTTTAGCTATCTTCGTGGTTATCTGAAAATAATCATGTAAATTTGCTCCCTCATATTAAAGTATATATTATAAATCACTATAAACAAAAGGTTATCGCTATGGAATATAATTTCAGGGAGATCGAAAAGAAATGGCAGAAAATATGGGTAGACCACCATACCTACCAAGTAAATGAAGATGCATCCAAACAAAAATTCTATGTACTCAATATGTTCCCTTACCCTTCGGGAGCCGGATTACACGTAGGTCATCCGCTCGGATATATTGCTTCGGACATCTATGCACGTTATAAACGCCTGCAAGGATTTAATGTCCTGAATCCGATGGGTTATGATGCTTACGGACTGCCAGCCGAACAATATGCTATCCAGACCGGACAACACCCTGCAATTACTACCATCAATAACATCAACCGTTATCGTGAACAGTTGGATAAGATAGGATTTTCATTCGACTGGAACCGTGAAATACGTACTTGTGATCCCGAATATTATCACTGGACTCAATGGGCATTTATAAAAATGTTCAACAGCTATTACTGTAATGATGAAAAACAGGCACGTCCCATCGAAGAGTTGATCGAAGCCTTCGAAGCCAATGGAACGAAAAACATGAATATAGCCTGTGGTGAAGAAATGAATTTCACAGCCGACGAATGGAAAGCTAAGAGTGAAAAAGAACAACAGGAAATTTTAATGAACTACCGTATAGCCTATTTAGGCAATACGATGGTAAACTGGTGTCCGGCTTTGGGTACCGTACTTGCCAATGACGAAGTGGTTGACGGTGTTTCTGAAAGAGGCGGTTATCCGGTCATTCAAAAAGTGATGCGCCAGTGGTGTCTGCGTGTATCTGCTTATGCGCAGCGTTTACTTGACGGACTTGAAACCGTAGAATGGACTGACTCACTGAAAGAAACCCAACGTAACTGGATTGGACGTAGTGAAGGTGCTGAAATGAATTTCAAAGTGAAAGATTCCGATCTTGAATTTACCATCTTTACGACTCGTGCCGACACTGTATTCGGAGTTACTTTCATGGTGCTTGCCCCGGAAAGTGAATTGGTATCCCAATTAACGACCCCTGCACAAAAGGCAGAAGTAGACGCTTATCTGGAACGTACCAAAAAACGTACCGAACGCGAACGCATCGCCGATCGTAGTGTTAGTGGCGTATTCTCCGGAAGTTATGCCATTAATCCATTAACCAATGAACCTATACCGGTATGGATCAGTGATTATGTACTGGCAGGTTACGGTACTGGTGCCATCATGGCTGTACCTGCACACGACAGCCGTGACTATGCTTTTGCTAAACATTTCAATCTGGAAATTCGCCCGTTGATTGAAGGTTGCGACGTCAGTGAAGAAAGCTTCGACGCCAAAGAGGGTATTATGATGAACTCTCCACGTCCGGAAACTCCTGAAGGGGGCCTCGTACTGAATGGCTTAACTGTAAAAGAAGCCATTGCTAAAACCAAAGAATACATCAAAGAAACCGGATTGGGACGTGTAAAAGTAAATTTCCGTTTACGTGACGCCATTTTCTCGCGTCAGCGTTATTGGGGCGAACCATTCCCGGTTTACTATAAAGACGGAATGCCTTACATGATCGATGAAAGTTGTCTCCCGTTAGAGTTGCCGGAAGTAGCTAAATTCCTTCCTACAGAAACAGGTGAGCCCCCATTGGGACATGCTACCAAATGGGCATGGGATACTGTCAACAAGTGTGTGACAGACAATGACAAAATCGACAATGTAACCATTTTCCCATTGGAACTGAATACAATGCCAGGCTTTGCAGGTTCTTCTGCCTATTATTTGCGTTATATGGATCCACGTAATCACGAAGCACTCGTTGCTCCTGCCGTAGATCAATACTGGAGAAATGTAGACCTGTATGTGGGCGGTACGGAACATGCTACCGGACACTTGATTTACTCACGTTTCTGGAATAAATTCCTGCATGATTTAGGCATATCTGTAGCTGAAGAACCTTTCCAGAAACTGGTCAATCAAGGAATGATACAGGGACGAAGCAACTTTGTTTATCGTATCAAAGATACCAATACTTTCGTATCTCTGAACCTGAAAGATCAATATGAGGTAACTCCTATTCATGTCGACGTAAATATTGTATCTAACGATATTCTCGATCTGGAAGCTTTCAAAGCATGGAGACCCGAATACGAAACTGCCGAATTCATCCTGGAAGACGGTAAATATATCTGTGGATGGGCTGTTGAAAAGATGAGTAAATCTATGTTCAATGTAGTTAATCCGGATATGATTGTCGAAAAATATGGCGCCGATACACTTCGTATGTACGAAATGTTCCTCGGACCGGTTGAACAATCCAAACCCTGGGACACGAACGGAATAGATGGCGTACATCGTTTCATTAAAAAATTCTGGTCGCTATTCTATGACAGAAACGGCGAGTATCTGGTAAAAGACGAACCGGCTACCAAAGACGAACTAAAGGCACTTCATAAGCTCATTAAGAAAGTAACCGGTGATATTGAACAGTTCTCCTACAATACTTCGGTAAGTGCTTTCATGATCTGTGTCAACGAACTCTCAAGTTTGAAATGCAGCAAAAAAGAGATATTGGAGCAGCTCGTTGTGGTCCTCGCTCCCTTCGCTCCCCATGTTTGCGAAGAATTATGGGATACATTAGGAAACACCACTTCCGTATGTGATGCACAATGGCCGACATTTAATGAACAATACCTGGTAGAAGATACGGTTAATTACACGATTTCTTTCAATGGCAAAGCCCGTTTCAATATGGAGTTTCCTGCAGATGCCGCCAGCGATGTAATTCAAGCCACCGTACTTGCTGACGAACGCTCGTTGAAATGGACAGAAGGTAAAACACCGAAAAAAGTTATTGTAGTTCCGAAGAAGATTGTTAACGTTGTTATTTAATACCTACACACAAAATGATAAGCAAACCCACAAAATCCGATGTAATGCGAGAGTTGAGAGATTATATCTTTATCACTCTCGGACTGATAAGTTATGCGTTAGGCTGGACAGCCTTTCTTATTCCTTATCAGATTACTACAGGTGGAACAACCGGTATCGGTGCCATCATCTATTATGCAACAGGCTTTCCTATCCAATGGTCTTATTTCATCATCAATGCTGTGCTGATGACATTTGCCATTAAGATACTTGGTCCGAAGTTCAGTATAAAGACGACATACGCCATCTTTATGCTCACTTTCTTCTTATGGTTCTTCCAACTGGTTATTGTGGACGATAAAGGAGCTCCGCTTCAGTTGGTAGGAGAAGGTCAAGACTTCATGGCCTGTATTATCGGTGCCATCATGTGTGGACTCGGATTAGGGGTGGTATTCAATAATAACGGCAGCACAGGCGGTACTGATATCATTGCAGCCATTGTTAATAAATACAAGGATGTTACTCTTGGACGAATGATTATGTTTTGTGATATCATCATTATCAGTTCATGCTACTTCATCTTCAATGACTGGCGCAGAGTGATATTCGGTTTTGTTACCTTGTTCATCATTGGTTTTGTGCTGGACTACGTGGTTAACAGCGCCCGCCAGTCTGTACAATTCTTTATCTTTTCGAAAGATTATGCAAAGATTGCCGACCGCATAACGAAAGAAACCCATCGGGGGGTAACCGTGCTTGACGGATTAGGCTGGTATAGCCAAAACAATGTAAAAGTATTAGTCGTGCTTGCCTATAAACGCCAGTCTCTCGACATCTTCCGCCTGGTGAAGGATATCGATCCGAATGCTTTCATTTCACAAAGCTCAGTAATCGGTGTATACGGCGAAGGATTCGACCGCCTGAAAATAAAATAAATCCAGAGCGAAAAAACAGATGAAAATAGAGCGTAGCGAAGAAGTTTGAAACTATATTCGTTACGCTCTATTTTTATTTGATTGAGGGCCAAAGAAAAGCCACATTAAAGCCAAACAGCACAGAATTTCCTCCCAAATATTTCTAAAAAGGAGTCGCAAAATGAATAAACGCGAAACCTTATTTTTTTCACAACTTTGCATTATGACAAAAGCTAATTACTTAAATAATCTATTTGAATCCCTGATAGGAACTAATAACCTGTCTATTCCATCCAAGACGATATTGCTGGAAGAAGGTAAGATTGCCGATAGACTGTACTTAATTCGTAAAGGGTGTTTACGTCTTTTTTTCTATAATGAAGGCAAAGACATTACTTTCCAATTCTTCTTTGAGGGAGATTTTGTTGCATCATTCGATAGTTTATATAGACGTAAACCGAGTCTTTTTTCATTGGAAAGTATTGAGCCCACGGAAGTATCAACGATAAAAAGAGATGATTTTTATCATCTTATTGAACAAACACCCTCATTAAAACAAATATATGAAGAAAAGCTCATAGACCGATTTCATGTTTACCAGCAGTTGTTTCTTTCCCGTATAAAGAACACCCCACAACAACGATATGAGGAACTGCTAAAAGAATATCCCGATATTATACAACGAGTTCCGCAACATTACATAGCTTCCTATCTCGGTATTACCCCTGTATCATTATCTCGAATAAGAAAAAGACGTTAATTCATTTCTTTACAATTGTTATCGTACTGTAGGTATCAAATTCATGACCTTTGTATCCGTAAAATCAGCTAATTAAAAAAGATGAAACGGATATATATAATAGACTGGATATTAATACCTTTATTTATCCTTACCTCATACACAGGGATAGGACTGCATATTGCCGCACATGAAAACGACCATGAAATATGGCACAATTGGGCGGTATTTCATGTGATAGCAAGTTTATTGTTCCTGATAACCGTCATATTCCATATAATAACTCATTGGAATTGGTATAAAGGAATTGTAAACAAAGGAATAGGACAGAAAAGTAGAGTTACATTATGGTTATCCGCAACATTTACACTTGTTGTTCTTACAGGTATTATATTGTTCAACGTAGATGGGGCAAACTCTTCAATAGGGTTATGCCACTATAAAATTGGAATTTTAATGAACGTACTTTCTATTGGACACATATTCAAGCGAATTCCCATTTTACGAAAATATTTGAAGAAAAAATAAATTCAAACTCAATTATATTTATTTAAATATCGTTTTAATTTTCATAGTGGGCATATCGAATCTTTCAAATATTCTTCCACTGCTGAAAAAAATCAGAAGTATTCAGTCCGATTAAATTCATCACTGTATCCTTATCTTCCACATTTATTGTCAGGCTGGTGTACACATCAGCAGATATCTATGAAGAATTGAATAACCTAAATTAAGAAGTCAATATTTGTACATTCAGAGAATTGTTATACTTTTGTATCCAGAAAGAGTTATTTAACAGTATAGCACCGCAAATCGCTGAAAATCGAACCATTGCTAACTTGTTATCTCTGTTTCTCAAGAACCTCACTAATTATTCTCAATCGGTTAAGTCAAGTCGATTAAAATCTAAAATAAATAACAGACAATGAAACGTAAACTTGTTTTTGCCACTAATAATGCACATAAACTGGAAGAAGTATCATCCATATTAGCAGATAAAGTTGAACTGCTCAGCCTTGACGATATAAACTGCCATACAGATATTCCCGAAACAGCGGACACTCTGGAAGGTAATGCGTATCTGAAATCATCCTTTATTTACCAAAACTATGGATTGGACTGTTTTGGTGATGACACCGGATTGGAAGTTGAAGCATTGGGAGGGGCTCCCGGTGTATATTCGGCTCGCTTTGCCGGAGGAGAAGGACATAATGCAGAAGCCAACATATTGAAACTCATGCAGGAGCTGGAAGGAAAAGAAAACCGCAGAGCACAGTTTCGTACTGCCATTTCGCTTATTCTGGACGGAAAAGAGTATCTTTTTGAAGGAGTGATAAAAGGCGAAATAATCAAGGAAAAAAGAGGTAATTCAGGCTTTGGATATGATCCTGTATTCATCCCCGAAGGATATGACCGGACTTTTGCAGAACTGGGAAATGAAATAAAAAATCAAATCAGTCATCGTGCTTTAGCCGTAAACAAATTATGCGAATTTCTCCGCTCCATCTGATTGATAAAAACGGATAGATAAATGAATCCTCCGGAGGAATGTAATTTTCCTCCGGAGGATTCATTTATCTATCTCCTGCTAAAAGAGATTATAGTATAACACAACAGCGTGTATATAACGAACTCTTTTTGCACTTTATCCAGTCCAAAACTTTAAATCTCCATTATCAAAACATCCGGATGTTATTAGTTATAACATCCGGATGTTTTGATATATAACATGGGGATCTTTTCATATAAAACATCCCCATGTTTTTGCGTTATAATTCTAACTTTAGTTCTTTTAATACCATTACTTCTCTATCATTCTTTACCAACTTTTTCATCCCTTCTTTAAAGAATAGCTTCCGATTGAATGAACCTGCTCTATCAAATTACCTATATTCTATTATTAACAGAGATTTCAACTATCCCTGTTAATAACAAAGAGCCGTATTATACCTTTATATATAAGTATAATACAACTCTTTCATATCATAGATCTATCAATTATTAACCGTAAAGTTAACTATTTATTCACAGCCTGTTTATAAACCCAGTTTCTCTGAAATTTCCAACATTCGTTTAATCGGTTTCACTGCTTCTTTAGCAACTTCCGGGTCAACAGTTACTTCAGGGAATTCATATTTAAGGCAATTATAGAGCTTTTCCAGCGTGTTCAGCCGCATGAAGTTACATTCATTGCATCCGCAGGTACTATCGTTAGGAGGGGCAGGAATGAATGTTTTTTGCGGGCACTTCTTTTGCATTTCATGTATGATGCCTGCTTCGGTAGCTACAATAAACCGTTGCTTGTCACTGTTCACTGCATATTTTAATAAGGCAGCCGTAGACCCCACTACATCGGCCAGTTTCAATACTACACTTTTACACTCAGGATGTGCCAGTACTACGGCATCGGGATATTGAGCTTTTAACTCCACTATTTTCTCCACCGAGAATTGTTCATGCACATGACAAGCTCCGTCCCATAACAGCATTTCACGTCCTGTGATCGAGTTTATATAATTCCCCAGATTACGGTCCGGTCCGAAAATAATTTTTTCATCTTTCGGGAAACTTTCCACAATCTGTTTTGCGTTAGTCGAAGTAACCACCACATCCGTCACTGCTTTGACTGCTGCCGTTGTATTTACGTACGAAATCACCGTATATCCCGGATGTTCCTTCACAAACTCAGCAAACTTGTCCGCCGGACAGCTGTCTGCCAACGAACATCCTGCATTCAAGTCGGGCACCAGTACCTTCTTGTCCGGACAAAGCACCTTTGCGGTTTCTCCCATGAAATGAACGCCACACATCACAAGAATATCCGCATCGGTTTTGGCTGCAATTTGAGCCAAAGCCAAACTGTCTCCAATGTAGTCGGCAATATCTTGTATTTCGCCTTTCTGGTAATAGTGTCCCAAGATTACCGCATTCTTTTCTTTTTTCAGTTCATTGATGGCTGCTTTCAGATCAATGCTTTTGTCTACGGGTTCGTCAACGAATCCCTTATTCACCCATTCTTCTCGATTCATTATATTCTTATTTTTTCTCTTCTTTTAAAAAGAAATCCTTTGTTAGTGATTATAGCCTGTTAATAGTGTTAGCAAATAAATCGGCTTTTTCTTGCCGGATAAGTTATTAGTTACTTATCTAAGTTTATAATCAGTTTATGAACGTGTCTATTTATTGATAATAAGCTATATTGCTAACTTCATTAACACCTTGTTGATAAAGTGCAAAGTTAAAAACTTTATGGATATAAACAGGCTAATTAGTACTGAAAAATCTGTTGAAGTATGCTTGGAAAGTTGAAGCTAACTTTTTTGTATTGTTCATATCCCGTTGCTCTTATACCTTCATTTGAATAATGCAAGAATTAGTTTTCAAAATATATGCTGATTCTTTTGACAGGTTTTAAACCGTTATCAACACCTATGTTAACAAGAAAAGAATTACTTTTGCAACATACTAACAGAAACAACATCATCATGCGAAAATTGAAAATAACCGAGCTGAACCGGATAAGTATAGAAGAGTTTAAAGAAGCTGATAAATTGCCTTTAGTTGTAGTGTTGGACGATATACGGAGTTTGCATAATATCGGTTCTGTGTTTCGTACGGCAGATGCTTTCCGGATTGAATGTATTTATCTGTGTGGAATTACGGCTACTCCTCCCCATCCCGAGATGCATAAGACAGCTTTGGGAGCCGAGTTTACAGTGGATTGGAAGTATGTTAATAACGCAGTTGAAACGGTTGATAACCTCCGGAGTGAAGGATATGTGGTATACTCTGTCGAACAGGCGGAAGGGAGTATCATGTTGGATGAGTTAACACTGGACCGTTCGAAGAAATATGCTGTAGTTATGGGAAATGAAGTAAAAGGAGTGCAGCAGGAGGTTATTGACCATTCGGATGGTTGCATTGAAATTCCTCAATATGGTACAAAGCATTCATTGAACGTGTCGGTAACAGCGGGAATTGTTATCTGGGACTTATTTAAGAAGTTGAAATAGGATATTGGTAGGCTGTTGATAAACAATTTATAGTTGGTTTCGAAGCTATTAATTGCTTGGTTATTAAGCAGCGGATTTACAATTGTCCGCTTTCCACTAATACTATCACGCGTTCAGTCAGCTTATCTTCTCCTTCGGGGTCATATTGTTTTTTTAAACTGGCTCCGAAAAGAGCAGCAAATGTCTGATAGAAGCCTGCTTTAAAAGGCCCCATGAATGCTTTTACCAGTTCATAAGAACTCTGATGACTTTGGCGGTCTACCAACTTTATCAACAGCTTGCCTTGTGCAAAAGAGAGTTTTTTCATTCGTGGAGTATATTGTTCCTTCAACCCTTTTTCTACTCGTTTAATATGGCGTTGCCGGGCTTTTTCATTGGGTAAAGTTTGTAAGTATTCGTAAGTTTCAATGATAGTCTGGTTAATTTCTCTGGCAATGGGATATACCTTTTTTACGTTTCTCACTAATTTGTAATATTCCATCTGCTCTTTCTTATTCCTGAATTTTAAAGGCTTGAATATGTGGATGGTCGGAATCTGAAAGGCAGGTATTGTATCACCGTTATAAACACACATAGGTACCAGATATCCACCGAGATTTGTTTTTTCCTGTGCCTGTGATGCAGAAGAAAACAATAAGGCGATGGATAACATCAGTAGTCCTATGATAAGCCTCATATTCATTTTGCAAAAATAAGGGAATAAATTTATATTTATGATTTTCCTTGCAGCATTAACCTATTTAAATTATCTTCGACAATTCGTTTACTATTTAGAACACAATAATCACACATGAAATGAATAGATATATATCTATATTCTGTGTATTTCTACTTGTTAATATAGCGTTGATAACTTCTACTTGCCATGCTCAGAATAATTCGGATTATCCTTGGGAGGACATAATGGAAAACCTGTCAATAGCCGATGAAGAAGGGAATACGCGCAATTGGGAGAATGAATTGGAGGAATTAACCGATCTTGTTAACAACCCTGTTAATATAAACTCTGCCACCAAAGAGCAGCTACAGCGGTTTCCTTTTCTTAATGATGTTCAGATTGAGAATTTACTTGCGTACATTTATATTCACGGATCGATGCAGACTGTCTATGAACTTCAGTTAGTGGAGGAGTTGGATCGGCAGACTATTCAATATCTGCTTCCTTTTGTCTGTGTAGAGCCTGTTGATAAGAAAGAGTCTGTTACGTTAAAGCAGATTTTAAAATATGGAAAACATGAAGTGGTGACTCGTATGGATGTGCCTTTGTATAGGCGTAAGGGATATGAGAAAAATTACCTGGGTCCTGCTGTTTATAACTCGGTGAAATACGGATTTCACTATCGGGAAAAAGTTTATGCAGGCATAGTTGCCGAGAAAGATAGCGGCGAACCTTTCGGAGCTTTACATAATAAGCAGGGATACGATTACTACTCTTTCTATCTACTCCTTCATGATATAGGAATACTGAAAACGGGAATTGTAGGAAACTATCGGTTGAATTTCGGTCAGGGACTGGTACTCGGACAAGGTTCTATGTTTGGAAAAACAGCTTATTCTTCGTCTTTCACTTTCAGAAATACAGGGATACGCAGACATGCTTCTACCGATGAATATAATTATTTCCGTGGGAGTGCCATAGCTTTAAAATGGAAACAATGGACACTTTCTGTATTTTATTCACATCGTTCGTTGGATGGAGTGATAAAAGACGGTGAAATTACCTCGATTTATAAAACAGGTTTACATCGAAGCAAAAAGGAAGCTGATAAAATGAATCAATTGGTTATGCAGATGGGCGGAGGAAATATCAGCTATACCGGGAATAGTTATCAACTGGGTATAACCGGTGTTTACTACTGTTTTAACAGGTCTTATGAACCGGAACTTAAAGACTATTCAAAATACAATCTGCATGGTCGTTCTTTTTATAATCTGGGTATGGATTATAAATATCGTTTTCATCGTTTTTCTATACAAGGAGAAGCTGCTTTGGGGATCAGTGGTATGGCTTTTATGAATCAGGTACTTTATTCTCCTTTACAAGATATACGGTTGATGTTGGTTCACCGTTATTATTCACATGATTATTGGGCTATGTTTGCTCATTCATTTAGTGAAGGAAGTAGTGTTCAGAATGAAAACGGATGGTATTTAGCTGCTTCTGTAAATCCTTTTAGTCGCTGGACGTTTTTCATTTCTGCCGATCTGTTTTCTTTTCCCTGGTGGAGGTACCGGATAAGTAAGGCTTCGAAAGGAGTGGATCTGTTCTTTCAGGCAGATTACGTTCCGTCGAAAACGGTTGATATGTATGTGAATTACCGTTATAAACGGAAAGAGCGTGATGTGACCGCTACGAAGGGAAAGGTGATTCTGCCTACCTATCATCACCGGCTGCGTTATCGTTTGAACTATTTACCCTGTTCTTCGTTATCTTTCCGGACAACGGTAGATTATAACCATTTTCATTCATCCGGGAAAACGGCGGGGAAAGGTTATCAACTGACGCAAAAGGCCGGATGGAAACTTTCCCGGTTGCCTCTGACAACAGAATTGCAAGGTAGTTATTTCCATACAGACGATTATGATTCACGTATTTATATCTACGAGAAAGGGTTGCTGTATTCTTTTTATACTCCATCTTTTCAGGGAGAAGGTATTCGCTTGGCTATTCATTTTCGCTATGATATGAACAAGCATTGGACAGCAATTGCCAAGCTCGGACAAACTACGTATTTTGATCGTGATGAAATAGGTTCCGGCAACGACCTGATCAGGGGAAATAAAAAAACGGATATACAAATGCAGCTGCGTCTAAAGTTTTAGTAATTTTGTAGAAATTCAAAACAGTTTCTAAGATTAAACAGAATTAAGTATGACTATTATTTTTCCTTCTCCCATATTCGGACCGGTTCATTCACGTCGCTTAGGGGTCTCACTTGGAATAAATTTACTTCCTTCCGACGGAAAAGTATGTTCTTTCGATTGCATTTATTGTGAATGTGGTTACAATGGCGAACATCGTCCTAAATCTTCATTACCGACCCGCGAAGAAGTCCGTATGGCTCTGGAAGATAAACTTAAAGAAATGAAGAGCAATGGTCCGGCTCCTGATGTATTGACCTTTGCCGGAAACGGTGAACCGACTGCACATCCTCACTTTCCGGAAATAATTGAAGACACGCTTGCTTTGCGTGATGCATATTTTCCGGAAGCAAAAGTAAGTGTACTCAGCAATGCTACTTTTATCAATCGTCCGGCTGTATTTAATGCATTGAACCGGGTGGATAATAATATTTTGAAGTTGGACACGGTGGATGAAGAGTATATCCGGACTGTAGATCGTCCGAACGGACGATACGATCTGAATGGAACAGTCGGACTTTTAAAAGCTTTTAAAGGCAATTGTATCGTGCAGACTATGTTTATGAAAGGAAAATATAAGGGGAAAGATGTGGATAATACTTCTGACAAGTATGTACTTCCCTGGCTGGAAGTTGTGAAGGATATCGCCCCGAGACAGGTAATGATTTATACGATCGATCGGGAAACTCCCGATCAGGACTTGCAGAAAGCCACTCCCGAGGAGTTAGACCGGATTGTGGCTCTTCTTACGAAAGAGGGACTTTCGGCCTCTGCTTCTTATTGAGAATTATTTTTAATATGTCATTTATAAACAGATTTTAATAGGATGAAATCAATTGATATCAACGAACTTACTGATAATTTCTTTGAGTCCATCAGTAAAGAATGGATGCTGGTAACTGCTGGTAATAAAGATGCGTTTAATACCATGACCGCCAATTGGGGAGGTATTGGTTTTTTGTGGAATAAACCGGTGGTTTATGTTTTTATTCGTCCGGAAAGATATACGTTCGATTTTATACAAAATAACGATTATTTTACTCTTTCTTTTTTAGGACAGGAGAATAAGGCCATACATAAAATATGCGGTTCTAAGTCGGGACGTGAAGTAGATAAGATAAAAGAAACCGGATTAAAGCCAATTATTACGGATAAAGGTAATATTCTGTTTGAACAGGGAAGGCTTAATATGGAATGTCGGAAAATGTACACAGATGTGCTGAAGAAAGAAAATTTTCTGGATCCGTCTGTCTATGAACAGTGGTATACTACCCATGGAGGTCTGCATCATGTCTATGTGGCAGAGATTACAGGAGTGTGGATAAAAGAGTAAATTTTAAATCATTTGAACCTATGAAAAACAATTATCTGATATGTTCCCTGCTGTTTACCACGGGTATGCAGAATGCTTGGGGAGCCCAAGCGACAAACCATAAAACAAATCCGGATAAAACGAAACCCAATATTATTCTGATTTTGTGTGATGATATGGGATTTTCTGATTTATCGTGTTACGGGGGAGAAGTGCATACGCCCAATATAGATTTCTTGGCGGAAAACGGAATACGTTTCAGCCAGTTTAAGAACACAGGGCGCAGTTGTCCCAGCAGAGCTGCTTTGTTGACAGGCAGATACCAACATGAAGTAGGTATGGGTTGGATGACTGCTGTAGATGAACATCGTCCCGGATATAGAGGTCAAATATCAGAGCAATATCCTACTATCGCAGAAGTGTTTCGGGAAAACGGATATCATACTTATATGAGTGGTAAATGGCATGTTACCGTTGACGGTGCATTCTCCAAGCCGAATGGAAGCTATCCGGTTGAGCGGGGATTCGAAAAATACTATGGTTGTCTTTCTGGAGGTGGAAGTTATTATACTCCGAAACCCGTATATTCCGGGTTACAGCATATTGCAGAGTTTCCAGAAGACTATTATTATACCACAGCCATTACCGACTCTGCCGTTAGTTTTATCCGTCAGCATCCGGTTGATGAGCCTATGTTTATGTATTTGGCCCACTATGCCCCTCATTTACCTTTGCAGGCTCCTAAAGAAAGAGTGGACGCTTGCCGTGAAAGATATAAAGTGGGATATGATGTGTTGCGTAAACAGCGTTTCGAGCGCATCCGGAAAAATGGTTTAACGGATTCCGAAAAACAGCTGCCGATATTTGAGAGGGAATTCAGAGGAAAACGGCCGGCCTGGGATAGTCTTACTCCGCAGCAACAGGAACGTTGGATTACGGAGATGGCTACTTATGCCGCTATGATTGAAATTATGGATGATGGTATTGGAGAAGTAATAAAGACCACTAAAGAGAAAGGTATATTTGATAATACCGTATTTTTATTCTTAAGTGATAATGGAGCCACCAATGAAGGTGATCTGATCACACAGCTGCGGGCTGATTTGAGTAATACTCCTTTCCGCAGTTACAAACAATGGTGTTTTCAGGGAGGTACCAGTTCACCTTTGATTGTAATGTATGGAGGCGGGCAACCTGATGGGAAGAAAGGAGTGGTTTGTCATGAATTCACTCACATTATCGATCTTTTTCCCACTTGTCTGGATATAGCTTCTGTGAAATATCCCCGGGAGTTTAGGAATCATTCGATTAATGCTCCGGAAGGTAGAACCATTTTTCCGGCATTAAAAGGAAAGAAGCTACCGAAAAGAGATTTGTTTTTCGAACATCAGACATCTTGTGGAATCATATCCGGGGACTGGAAGTTAGTCAGGGCCAATGGTAAGCAACCCTGGGAGTTGTTCCATTTATTGCAGGATCCGTTTGAACAAAACGATTTGTCTGCCAATTATCCGGAAAAAGTAAAAACACTGGAGAAAAAATGGGATGAATGGGCAGAGAAGCAACACGTATTTCCATTTGAATACAGGCCATGGACAGAACGTATCAATTATTATAAATCGCTGTATCCCGATCAGTCCGGGAAAGATTAAATACTTGAGTAAAGTAAGTAAGAGGAGTTGTATCAAAACTCTTTCACCATAGATTACACAGATTATCATAGACTAAGAATATTACTTTAGATTTACTCTAAAGTTACTCTGTGTCCTCTGTGGTGAGTTTCGATACATCCTCTTATATTTTCTTATCCGGAAAAGTACCTTTCCTTTATTGAAGGAAGGAAGTTAAACCAGATTTTTTCTTTTCAAATACATCCAATATCCTGTGATAGGTAATGAAGTTCCTATCAAAGCAGCAATAAAGGTGATGATTTTTGAAAACATTCCTGCATAGGTTCCGAAATGTAAGGCACGTACTACTTTCCAGACGGGAGCCCCCCGTTTTACTTCCACATCAAAGATAAAACTTACTACATCTCTGTACCATTGAAAGGACCACATTAATCCGGTCAGTGCACATACCAGCAAGATAAGTGCTCCATAGAATCCCAGTACGGAGTGTAGATCGAACATGAATCTCCGTTTTCCTCTTTGGTGTTCTATTGTCAGCCGGCTTTTTTTCCATTTGCGTGGCCAGTAAACTGTAAGCCCGCTGATCAATATAAAGATGAAAAAAAGAGTGGAGATGCCTACTATCATTTTGCCTGTCGTCCGGGTATCATCCATAAGCCACCGATGCAGCTTCATCACTATCATTAACGGACTTTCGCGGATAGATTCATATCCCATCATTGCCAGGAGTTCCTCTTTGAATACGAGGATGGCACCTGTAAAGCAAATAATACTGATCAGAATCCCTGCCGGAAGGGAGAGCCAAAGATGAATATAACGGCAATATCTTTTTATCTTCATTTAAAAACGGTAAGAGATTATTGCTGAGAAATTACGTGGATCGATCTGGTTGATGTATCCTCCACGATAGTAAGAATTATATCCTAATGCGTCGAACAAATTGTTCAGGTATACACGGGCAGTAAACTTGTGGATACTATAGGCCAACTGGGCGTTTATTGTAGTATAACCGGGCATGTCAAAAGGCTTTTCGTTGGTCATGGAACCGTGTCCGTCCGGTTTGATTGCAAAATCATTCACAGGACGTTTACCTACGAAATAGACTCCTATACCGGCTGATAGTCTTTTTAATACTCCTTTGTCAAATCGGTATTGAATCCATCCGTTAGCAGTATGTTTAGGGGTATTCATCGGGGCTGAACCATTTTTAAAGGCCGGGCTGTTTTCGTATTTTGCATCCAGATAAGCGTAACCCATCATTACTTGGAGGTTTTCAAGTATACTTCCGCTTAATTCGGTTTCGATACCTTTTCTTTTCAGGCTTCCCGCTTTATCAAAATAACCGGTAGGTTGCGTAGTTCCCGGATGATAAGTACTATAAGAGAGGTTTTTAGTAAGGATATCGAAATATGTCAGATTAAAGCGCAGGCGGTTATTCAGCCAGTCAGACTTGATGCCTACCTCAAATTGGCGGGTATTCGACGGACCTATTTCGTCTCCGTTCTCCATTCGTCTGGCCGCATGAAGGAGGCTGGTAGTGGTTGTATATGAACCGAACAAATTGATGTTCTTTATAGGAGTCAACATGATGCCCAACATCGGATTCCAGGCATCTCCGGTAGTGGGACCTGCACTTGTATCGTCCTGGCTGCTGATATAACTGTACCTCAGTCCCAGAATAGCTTTTATATACTTATTAAAAGTCATTACCTCCTGTGCCATTATTCCATAACTTGAAGAATTGGATTTTACCGGGGTCTCGGGAACAAATTTAACCGCGACAGGTAGCACATTCGAGATACTCGGGGCCAGTACGTTGATAGTGTCTATATTGACAGGGGTATAATTGGTGATCGACAGATCGGTGTTTTTGTAGTCGAATCCCAATTGGAATGTATGTTTAACAGGGCCGGTGAAAATATCTCTGCCGATGAAGTCAAGCTGGAAAGTTGAGTTGCGGTCATCGCGTAATGAACGTGAAATCGTTCTTCTACGCATGTTATATTCTTTATTGACTACGGTTTTTACGGAAGTACTTGTATTATCCACTTTATATGAAGAGCCGAAGTATGCTGCCCGCACACTGATATTATCTGTCAGCTGGCGGGTGATGCGTGCGGCATAAGTCAGCGTCTTGTTGTTTACATTATCGTTTTTGAATCCCAGGAATTTGTTGTG
This sequence comes from Bacteroides hominis, assembly GCF_033042785.2. NCBI lineage: Bacteria > Pseudomonadati > Bacteroidota > Bacteroidia > Bacteroidales > Bacteroidaceae > Bacteroides > Bacteroides hominis. The sequence goes on from NZ_CP178829.1 coordinate 1,099,828, forward strand.
TGGCATGTCGTAGAGATTCTCTTCCGTATCTTTCGATAGATTGACTGAACTGGTATAAGGAGTACGGTTATCATTCAGATAATCCATTTCTATGGTAATGCTTGTTTTGTCGTCCGGACGCCATTCTAATGAAGGGTTGATATATACGCGATTGGAATGGATGACCGGGCGATAATTATCCGAACGTTCGAAGGCACCGTTCATACGGAAAGCGATCGTCTGATTTTTATCCAGAACGGACTGTACGTCGAATGTGGGACGGAACAATCCCCAGCTGCCTGCACGCAAAGATATTTCTCCTTCATTGGTGAACTTGGGTGTTTTGGTTACTACGTTGATTACTCCGCCTGCACTTCCGAGATCGTTTCCGATACCTTGTGTGACGGCTGCAGAACCCTTGATAACCTGTACACTTTCTACTCCCTGCATTTCGGATAAAGCAGATCCGGTGCGGAAATCGGAATCTATCCGGACTCCATTCTTTAAAATGGGTACTCCCCGGTATCCGCGGATGGACATACTTTCTCTTACTCCGCCATACGATCCGAAAAGAGTAACTCCGGGTACATTTTTTGTAACATCGATTACGGTGAGTGCTCCCTGTTCGGCAATCGATTTTTCTGAGATTACAGAAATACTCTGTATCTGTTCACTGGGGCGTAATGGCATGCGGGTGATGGCATCCAGTTTTTTCGGTTGTTTATATCGTTCTCCGAATACTTCTACTGTCGATAATAAGTTTTCGTCAGGTAAGAGGGTGAAAGAGAGTTGTGCCACATTCCTTGAAGTGAGATCAACAGTACGCGTCTGAGTGACATATCCCACAAAACTGATATTTATCTTGTAAACCTTATGAGCCAGATTGCGCAAAATAAAACGGCCTTCACTATTGGTTGTTGTTCCGATGGTGGTTCCTTCTATCTGGACAGTGGCCGAAGCCAATGGTGTATCTGTTTCATCGTAGACTACTCCACGGATGGTGGGTACTCTATCGGCGGACTCTGATTCTGTGGCAAAAAGTAACGATGGGAATATTAGTAAAACTAATACAAGCAGGGCACTATACATTTGCTTCATACATTTAACGGCATTAAATTAATATTAAAAATTAGCGAGCCGCAAAGGTATGTGTACATGAAAGAGTCTACAATACCTATAAAAAGGTATAATGCAACACAAAATCCATAGAATTGGTGATTATTAAAAATAAGGAAAGCGGATGAAAGTGACCTCCGTCCACTTCCACCCGCCTGTTGTGTGCAGATAGTATCAGATTATAAATTCATAATTTCTTTGGCTCTGTCCAGTGCTACATTAATGTTCGGACAGATGTTTTGTTTTCCCAGTAATTCATAGAAGCCGGATTTCTCGAGCGTGTTGTGCACTTTTTCATTTACTCCCGAGAGCACAATGGTGATCTTTTCTTTTTGAGACATTTTGCAGAGGCTGGTCAGGTTATGAATACCGGTTGAATCGATAAATGGAACTTTACGCATACGTATGACGCGTACTTTGGGACGGTCGCCCAGTTGTGCCATTGTCTCTTCAAATTTGGTTGCGATGCCGAAAAAGTACGGACCATTAATCTCATATACCTCCACTCCCGCAGGTATTATCAGATGTTCTTCGCGCACCGCGATGTCCAGTTCGTCATTCGGATCTATTTCGTCTTTGATGACAGATATTTCGGTAGTTTCCATTACACGGCGCATGAACAAGATACATGCAATCACCAGGCCTACTTCGATGGCGATAGTCAGGTCGAAGATGATGGTGAGGAAAAAAGTGATAAGCAGTACTGTTACATCCGATTTGGGATTTTTCAGTAATGCCTTGAAAGTGCGCCATTCGCTCATGTTATAAGATACGATAACCAATACTCCTGCCAGACATGCCATTGGGATGTACTGTGCCAAAGGCATCAGGAAAAGGAGGATCAGCAATAAAACTACAGCATGGATTATACCGGCCACCGGTGTTTTACCGCCATTATTGATGTTTGTCATTGTACGGGCGATGGCTCCGGTAGCAGGAATACCGCCAAATAACGGTGTGATAAGGTTGGCTGTTCCCTGGGCAATCAGTTCGGTGTTTGAATCGTGCTTATCGCCCGTTACACCATCGGCTACGGTTGCTGACAATAACGATTCGATTGCTCCCAAAACGGCAATGGTAATAGCTACCGGGAACAAGTCCTTGATGGCCTCCCAATTGAGTGCAGGCATGGTCGCGTCAGGTAATTCGGATTTGATTGTAAAACGGTCGCCAATGGTATCGATGGTGTCAATACCGGCGTATGTTTTCAATAAATATACTACTGCCGTTACTACAATGATGGCAATAAGGGAACCCGGAATTTTCTTTGAGAACCGGGGGGTAATGGCAATAATGATGATACTGGCAATACTCACAATAGTGTTCCACCAATTGATTGTATCGAAATGGCGGAAATAAATCATCCATTTTCCGATAAAGTCTCCCGGTACTTTCTCTCCACCAAAGTTTAATCCGAAAATATCAGCAATCTGTGTTGTGAAAATGGTGACGGCTATACCGCTGGTAAAACCTACAATAATCGGGTAAGGAATAAATTTAATAATTGCGCCCAATTTAAAAACTCCCAATAAGATAAGGAGTATGCCGGCCATCAGGGTAGCTACAATCAATCCTGCTTCTCCGTATTGCTGGATGATGCCATAAATGATGACAATGAATGCTCCGGTAGGTCCTCCGATCTGTACTTTGCTTCCTCCGAGCAACGAGATGATGAACCCCGCAATAATAGCCGTGATAATTCCCTTTTCGGGTGATACGCCTGATGCGATACCAAATGCGATGGCCAGAGGCAAGGCTACGATACCTACAATGATACCTGCCATCAAATCGGCCATAAACGTTTCTTTAGAGTAGTTCTTCAAGGCTGAGAATAACCTTGGTTTGAAATCAAACACTTTCATTTCTTTCTTTACTTATATATAATGTGATAAATGTCGTTATAATCCTTGTTTTGCAAAGTCGAGGTTGCAAAATTACATAAAATAAATGGTAATAAGATGTTTTTGAACATCTTATTTATTTTTGATCAGTTTTGTCTATATTGCAATAGATATTATTAATGAATAAAATTCCGGGTTTTGTGAACTAAATCCTTATATTTGCGTTATTAATAAAGGCAAGTAACCGACAAACGTAATTACCAATCTAAAATATATCAGATTATGACTAAAAGTATTAAAGGCACTCAGACAGAAAAGAATTTGCTGACATCATTTGCAGGTGAATCACAGGCAAGAATGCGTTACACTTATTTTGCAAGCGTGGCTAAAAAAGAAGGTTACGAACAGATTGCAGCTATCTTTACAGAAACTGCCGATCAGGAAAAAGAACATGCAAAACGTATGTTTAAGTTCCTTGAAGGGGGTATGGTTGAAATCACTGCAAGTTATCCTGCTGGTGTTATCGGCAACACTCTTCAGAATCTGCAGGCTGCCGCAGCCGGTGAACACGAAGAATGGTCTATGGATTATCCTCATTTTGCAGATGTTGCAGAGCAGGAAGGTTTCCCGATGATCGCCGCTATGTATCGTAATATCTCTATTGCGGAAAAAGGTCATGAAGAAAGATACCTTGCTTTCGTGAAGAACATTGAAGTTGCATCTGTATTTGCCAAAGAAGGAGAAGTTATATGGCAGTGCCGTAACTGTGGTTATATCGAAGCAGGTAAGGAAGCTCCTGAGGTATGTCCTGCATGTCTGCACCCACAAGCATATTTCGAAATTAAGAAAGAAAATTATTAATAGAATCAGACTGTATTTTGGAGAAAGGTGGAGCTGTTTAATTATGGCCCCACCTTTTTTCTATGCATTAATAATACTGTTTCTTTATTTACCGGCGTGTGGATAGTCAACCGTGTAGTGCAGACCACGGCTTTCTTTACGTTCCATAGCCATGCGCATAATCAGATAACCTACATTAATCATATTGCGCAGTTCACATATTTCTTTAGATGCCACGCTGCGTTTGAACAGGCTTTCGGTCTCTTCGTATAGGATATCCAGGCGGTCCCAAGCGCGTTTCAACCGGAGATCGCTACGGACAATACCAACATAAGTGCTCATAATCTGATTTACTTCTTTCATACTTTGAGTAATAAGTACCATTTCTTCCGGTGAGCGGGTACCTTCATCATTCCATTCCGGAATCTCTTCGTTATAAGAATATTGGTCAATCACCGATAAACAATGTTTGGCGGCAGCATCTGCGTAAACTACTGCTTCTATCAACGAGTTTGAGGCTAACCGGTTGCCTCCATGTAAACCTGTACACGAACATTCGCCGGCAGCGTACAAACGTTCAATAGAGGATTGGGCGTTCAAGTCTACCTTAATACCTCCACACAGGTAGTGTGCGGATGGTGCTACGGGAATATATTCTTTGGTAATGTCGATTCCTAAGCTGAGGCATTTCTCGTATATGTTAGGAAAATGTTTTTTGGTTTCTTCAGGATCTTTGTGTGTTACGTCCAGATAAACATGGTCGTCCCCACGATTTTTCATTTCATTGTCAATGGCACGTGCCACGATATCACGGGGTGCCAAAGATAAACGTGGATCATATTTTTGCATGAATTCTTTTCCGTCCATTGTGCGGAGCACACCGCCATATCCACGCATTGCTTCCGTAATAAGGAAAGAAGGACGGTCGCCCGGATGGTAAAGAGCTGTCGGATGGAATTGTACGAACTCCATGTCTTTTACGGTTCCCTTAGCCCGGTATACCATGGCGATACCGTCTCCGGTCGCTACAAGCGGATTAGTAGTGGTCTGGTAAACAGCCCCCACTCCACCTGTTGCCATTAGTGTCACTTTGGCCAGATACGTATCCACTTTACCTGTTCGGGGATCGAGTATATAAGCTCCGTAGCATTTTATGTCCGGTGTCTGGCGGGTGACAGTTACTCCTAAATGGTGTTGTGTCAGGATTTCTATGGCAAAATGATTTTCAATTACCGTAATATTGGGATGTTGTTGTACAGCTTGAATCAAACTGTCTTGAATTTCAGCGCCGGTATTATCTTTATGGTGTAAAATACGAAATTCCGAATGGCCGCCTTCCCGGTGTAGATCGAACTCCCCTTTTTCATTTTTGTCGAAGTTTACACCCCAGCTGATCAGTTCTTGTATTTGCGCAGGAGCCTCACGCACGACTTTCTCTACAGCAGTACGGTCGCTGATCCAGTCACCAGCAATCATTGTGTCTTCAATATGTTTCTCGAAATTGTCTACCAGCAGATTGGTCACTGAGGCCACTCCTCCTTGGGCAAAATAAGTGTTTGCTTCTTCCAGCCCACTTTTGCAAACAAGGGCAACTTTTCCTTTATGTGCCACTTTTAGGGCAAAACTCATTCCGGCGATACCGGAACCGATTACGAGGAAATCGAACTTTTTAACCATAAGTTTTAGTGTTTATCACCGCAAAGCTACAAAATAAGTTTTTTCGTTGTGCTTTTCGTTGCCATTAATTCATAATTTTACTAACTTTCCGCCAAAAATCTGACAAAATGAACCGTATTTTTCATGCTCGCATTGTCTGGTACCAGTATTTTCTGCTGGTTGTATTGGGCATTAATGCTTTTGGTTTCTTATGGTGTAAGAATATTATATTGGCTACTTTGATGATGTTGTTTCTGATTGTTATCATCGAACAGATCATACATACAGTTTATACTGTTACCACTGACGGTTTGCTGATACTTAACTATGGGCGGTTTATCCGTAAGAAAACTATTCCCATAGCAGAAATTACTTCAGTCCGCAAAGTGCATTCTATGAAATTCGGAAATTTTGCAGTGACAAACTATTTATTGATAGAATATGGAAATGGAAAATATGCTTCTGTACTTCCGGTGAAAGAAAAGGAATTTATAGAACTGATTGAAAAAACAAGAAACTTAATTTAGTAAGCTATGAAATACCAGGTTATTATTATCGGCGGGGGACCTGCCGGTTACACTGCTGCCGAAGCTGCTGGAAAAGCAGGTTTAAGCGTGTTGCTTTTTGAGAAACAGAATTTAGGAGGAGTTTGTTTAAACGAAGGGTGTATACCTACAAAAACATTGCTCTATTCGGCAAAGACATATGATGGGGCTAAACATGCTTCAAAGTATGCTGTAACAGTTTCTGAGGCTTCGTTTGATCTTTCGAAGATCATTGCTCGTAAGTCGAAGGTAGTACGCAAGTTGGTTTTGGGGGTTAAATCAAAATTAACGTCTAATAATGTTACTATCATAAATGGAGAAGCAACAATCTTGGACAAAAACAAAATCTGCTGTGGCGAAGAAATCTATGAATGTGATAACTTAATTCTTTGCACAGGATCCGAGACTTTCATTCCTCCTATTTCCGGAATCGATACGGTAAATTATTGGACACATCGGGAAGCATTAGACAATAAGGAATTGCCCGCTTCGCTTGCTATCGTAGGTGGTGGAGTGATTGGTATGGAGTTTGCATCATTCTTCAGCAGTCTGGGTGTGAAAGTGACCGTCATTGAAATGATGGACGAGATCTTGGGAGGCATGGATAAAGAGCTTTCTGCTCTGTTGCGTGCTGACTATGCCAAACGGGGCATTACATTTCTGTTGAGTACTAAAGTTGTCTCGTTGGCACAATCAGAGGAGGGGTGCTTAGTTTCTTATGAGAATGCAGATGGTGCCGGAAATGTGACTGCGGAGAAATTGCTAATGAGTGTAGGTCGCCGTCCGGTAACAAAAGGTTTCGGACTTGAGAACCTGAATCTTCAACGGACAGAGCGCGGAAGTATTTTAGTAAACGGGCAGATGGAAAGTTCATTGCCCGGAGTATATGTATGTGGGGATTTAACCGGATTTTCTTTATTGGCACATACGGCAGTTCGTGAAGCGGAAGTAGCCGTACATGCAATTCTCGGTAAAACAGATACAATGAGTTATCGTGCTATTCCCGGTGTAGTGTATACCAATCCTGAAATAGCCGGAGTCGGGCAAACAGAAGAGTCCCTTATTGCGAAAGGTATTGCTTATCGTGCTGTAAAGCTTCCTATGGCATATTCTGGACGTTTTGTTGCCGAAAATGAAGGGGTAAACGGTGTATGTAAAGTATTGCTTGGAGATGATGATACGATTTTGGGAGCACATGTTTTAGGCAATCCGGCTTCTGAAATTATCACATTAGCAGGTATGGCCATAGAAATGAAACTAAAAGCGGCCGAATGGAAGAAGATTGTTTTTCCCCATCCTACTGTTGCCGAAATATTCCGTGAAGCATTGTAAGAGTTACAAGTTGTAAGTTACGGGTTATAAGTATCATGCGTATAATGGCGCAATTACTCGTAACCCGTAATTTATGACTTGTCATTCGTTGTTTATAAGCATTATGAAGAAACTGAATTTATTTATTTTATTCTCTTTTTGTTTTTCAATTATTATCCGGGGGCAGGTAGATTTCGCCGCAATTGATTCACTTATTAAGAAGGAATTGCCCCAAGGTTCCGAAGTTGGTATTTCCGTGTATGATCTGACTGCAAAGAAATCACTCTATACATACCGTGATGCCAAGCTTTCGCGTCCGGCATCTACCATGAAACTATTAACTACTATAACCGCGCTTGCCCGGCCGGATGCAGATGAACCTTTCCGGACCGAAGTGTGGTATAAAGGTACTATAGAACATGATACGCTCCGCGGAGACATTTATGTGATTGGCGGATTTGACCCGGAGTTTGACGATGAAGGTATGAATGCATTGGTGGAGGAAGTGATAACTTTTCCTTTTTCAGTATTGAAAGGGAGAATCTATGGAGATATATCGATGAAAGATTCTCTTTATTGGGGAAGCGGTTGGGCATGGGATGATACTCCCTATTCTTTTCAGCCTTATTTGTCGCCATTGATGTATCATAAAGGTGTAGTGAAAGTAACGGCTGTACCGGGAACGATACGTGGTGACTCGGCGCGCCTGAGTTTTGAACCATCGTCCTCTTATTATACTGTGATCAATGAAACTGAGACACGTACTCCTTCTGCCGGTAAGTTTTCTGTTTCGAGAGGATGGTTAGAGAATAAAAATAATCTTATTGTCAGTGGAAATGTAGAGAATAGAAGAATTGGTGATGTGAATGTGTATTCTTCGCAGGACTTCTTTCTGCATACCTTTGTCGAACGTTTACGTAATAGAGGGATAGAGATTTCGGAGCAGTATGCTTTCGACAGCTTTCAGCCCGACAGTCTTTCTACCCGCATGGCACGTTGGGAATGTCCCGTTCAGAAAGTAGTAGACCAGATTATGAAAGAAAGTGATAACTTGAGTGCGGAAGCATTACTTTGCCGTTTAGGAGCACAAGCTACAGGCAAAAAGCAAGTTTCGGCTAAAGACGGGATCGATGAGATCCATCGGCTGATTAAAGATTTGGGGCATGATCCGGACAATTATAAAATAGCTGATGGTTGTGGATTGTCAAATTACGATTACCTCTCTCCTGCCCTGTTGGTTGATTTTTTGAAGTTTGCTTATTCGAGAACGGATATTTTTCGGAAGCTCTATAAAGCTCTTCCGGTTGCAGGTATTGATGGAACACTTAAGAATCGTATGAAAAAAGGGTCGGCATTTAAGAATGTACATGCCAAAACGGGATCTTATACTGCCATTAACACATTAGCCGGTTACCTAAAGATGGCTAACGGTCATCAGGTGGCCTTTGCCATTATGAACCAAAATGTATTGTCGGCAGCCAAAGCAAGGAATTTTCAAAATAAAGTATGCGAAATACTGGTAAATTGTAAATGATGAACGATGAACACTTTGTAGAAGTCACAGTCGGTTCATCGTTCATCGTTTATCGTTTATTTTTCGTATTCTGCCCAGTTCACGTTTTTCATATCTCCGCTTTTAGCCAGTTCGGCATGCATTCCCAAAGCAGCTTGAATGGCGTGAGGAGTCTGTGACTTATTACCGGCCAGTTTCAGATAATCCCATAAGATTTGTTTATAATCCGGGTGTGCACAGTTTTCGATGATTGCCTGTGCTCTTTCCTTCGGACTTTTGCCACGCAAATCGGCTACTCCCTGTTCGGTAATAACGATATTAACGGAGTGCTCACTGTGATCCAGATGAGAAACCATCGGAACGATGGAACTGATTTTGCCTTCTTTAGCCACTGACGGACAAGTAAAGATGGAAATATAAGCATTCCGTGTAAAATCGCCCGAGCCGCCGATACCATTCATCATCTTGGTTCCACCGATATGGGTAGAATTTACGTTACCATAAATATCTGCTTCAATGGCGGTATTGATAGAGATGATTCCTAAACGGCGGACTACTTCCGGACTGTTAGAGATTTCAGACGGACGGAGAATCAGTTTATCACGGAAGAAGTCCATGTCGTCATAAATGCCTTGCAGGCAGTCATTGGTTACGGTCAGTGAGCAGGCACTTCCGAATTTTACACGACCTTCACGGATTAATCCGATCACAGAGTTTTGGATAACTTCGGTATACATTTCGAAAGCAGGGATTGTTTTATCGCGTCCCAAGGCTCCTAAAACTGCGTTGGCGATGTTACCTACTCCCGATTGTAACGGAAGGAATGTGGAAGGAATAATGCCACGTTTCATGTCGGCAGCCAGGAAGTCGGCCACATTCTGACCAATCTTATCAGTAATAGGATCGGCAGCCGCAAATGAACGGGCTTCATCCGGCCAGTTTGTTTCTACGATACCTACAATCTTTTTCGGGTCGACTTGTATATAAGGTAGTCCGACGCGGTCACTCGGTTTGTAGATTGGAATTTCACGACGGTAAGGCGGGTCGAGCGGTTCGTACACGTCATGCATTCCCATCATATTTTGGCTATGTGCACTGTTCAACTCAATGATGATCTGATCGGCCAGTCGGCAGACGGTTGGTGCAATTCCACCGGCAGCTGTCAGATAGATTTTTCCATCCGGAGTCACTTCACAAGCTTCGATGATAGCTACATTCACTTTTCCCATGAATCCGTAGCGCACTTCTTGTGCCATTTGTGAAAGGTGAATGTCATTATAGGCAATCTCACCGTTATTCACTGCTTTACGGAAATCGGGATTGGTTGTGTAAGGGGCACGATAACGGATAGCCTTTACACGTGATAATATGCCATCACATGAGTCGCCGGTAGAAGCTCCGGTAAAGATGCCGATCTGGAAAGGGTTTCCTTTTGCATGTTCCGCTTCCGCTATTTTCGCTATTTCGGAAGTGACAGCTTTGGCCGTTCCTGCGGGGGTAAAACCGCTGAGGCCGATGTTATAGCCATGTTTTACAAGGCTGGCAGCTTCTGCTGCAGAAATGGATTTGAATGCCATAATTATAGTATTATTTTCGTGTTAGGAATAATCTTTCAATATTTTCTATTCAGAATTTCGGACCAGATAATGGCTTTTCGGGCTTCTTCAGCCGAGCGAATGGTAAATTCCGGATCATCTGTCGGGGATGCTTCCATTTTCGGAGGAATTGTTTTATTTTTCTTCACTTCCGCTTTCGGAGGGAGCGGTTGGGAACGGAATGTTTGATGTTTTCGCGGTGTTTGAAGGACTTCGGCCTCTTCCGTATCCGGAATGGGTACGAAAGGTTTTTGGGCAGATCTTTCCGTTTTGCTCTTTTTGATCTGTCTGATAAGAGGTAATGCGAAAACAGCCATAATGACGAGGACTTTTAAAATATCATCCATAGTACTTTTATTTTCTACAGTCCGCCAAAGTTATACATTTAATCTGATTGATACCAATATTTTGGTATGAAAAAAGGGCAGCTTCACAGCTCCCCTTAATTTTTTTAACCTAAACCTTAACTATGAAAAAATCTAATGTTTCTTTCATTGCACAAATGTGTGAAATAAAATTAATAGTGCCAAATCCTTACGCCATAAATGTTTGTTCTATTAACATAAATTATCCTTTTGCCTCTGAATCGATAAGCAAAAGTGTTATTTTGGTTTCATTTCACAACTTTTTGAGGATGAAGCTGTATCTTTGCAGGTACAAATTTAAATTCTGAATTTATGAACGAATTGACGGGAGCGGACTTTAAATCCGCAACTGCTGATGACAACAAGAAGTTGTTTATCGAGACTTATGGCTGCCAGATGAATGTGGCCGATAGTGAAGTAATTGCCTCTGTGATGCAAATGGCCGGTTATTCGGTTGCCGAAACGCTGGAAGAGGCTGATGCGGTATTTATGAATACTTGCTCTATCCGTGACAATGCCGAGCAGAAGATTCTGAATCGTCTGGAGTTTTTTCATTCGATGAAGAAAAAGAAGAAGCATCTGATTGTAGGCGTGTTGGGATGTATGGCCGAGCGAGTGAAAGATGATTTGATTGAACATCATCATGTAGATCTTGTAGTGGGGCCGGATGCTTATTTGACTCTTCCGGAACTGATCGCTTCTGTGGAAGCGGGTGAGAAGGCAATGAATGTAGAGCTTTCGACTACGGAAACCTATCGGGATGTGATTCCTTCACGTATCTGCGGTAACCATATCTCCGGATTTGTATCCATCATGCGTGGTTGCAATAACTTCTGCACCTATTGTATAGTGCCTTACACCCGTGGTCGTGAACGCAGCCGGGATGTGGAAAGTATTCTGAACGAAGTGGCCGATCTGGTATCAAAAGGTTACAAAGAGATTACTTTGTTGGGGCAGAATGTAAACTCTTATCGTTTTGAGAAGGAGGGAGGAGAAGTGGTTACCTTCCCAATGTTGCTTCGTGTGGTAGCTGAGGCGGCGCCGGATGTACGTATCCGTTTCACAACTTCGCATCCCAAAGATATGAGTGATGAAACTTTGGAGGTGATTGCACAAGTGCCTAATGTATGTAAACACATTCACCTTCCCGTGCAAAGCGGTAGCTCGCGTATTCTTAAGTTGATGAATCGTAAATATACGCGTGAATGGTATCTGGATCGTGTATCGGCTATTAAGCGTATTGTCCCCGATTGCGGGCTTACTACGGATATATTCTCCGGTTTCCACTCCGAGACAGAGGAAGATCATCAGGAGTCACTTTCGCTGATGGAGGCTTGTGGCTATGATGCGGCATTTATGTTTAAATATTCCGAGCGTCCCGGTACTTATGCATCTAAACATCTGGAAGACAATGTTCCCGAGGAGGTAAAAGTCCGTCGTCTGAATGAAATAATTGCTTTGCAGAATCGTTTGTCTGCTGAATCCAATACCCGCTGTATCGGAAAGACCTATGAAGTATTGGTAGAAGGTGTTTCGAAACGTTCGCGCGATCAGTTGTTCGGCCGTACCGAGCAGAACAGGGTGGTTGTATTCGATCGTGGTACTCACCGGATAGGCGATTTTGTGAACGTAAGAATTACGGAAGCCAGTTCTGCCACGCTGAAAGGTGAAGAAGTTTTCGGATAATCCGTAGTTTTGCATATAAAATAAAAGGTGTAGTCATTGAGAACGTATGGCTACACCTTGTTTGTTATATGGCTACAATGTTTTATCTTTGTGCGTACCTTAGAAAATAGAACACCATGAAGAACAAACTATTTATTTTAATTGCACTCTGCATTTCAATTCATGTTTTAGCTCAAGAACCTAAAAAGGAAATTCCTTTAAAATATGGTGCCACTAACATCGGCAAGCGTCAGGACGAAGCTATGAAGCGGTTTCGCGACAATCGTTTGGGAGAATTCATTCACTGGGGACTGTATGCCATTCCCGGTGGCGAATGGAAAGGTAAAGTATATAATGGAGCTGCCGAATGGCTCAAGTCGTGGGCTAAAGTTCCTGCTTCTGAATGGCTGGGGCTGATGAAACAATGGAATCCGGTAAAATTTGATGCACGCCAATGGGCGAGAATGGCCAAAGAGATGGGAGTAAAATACGTCAAGATAACAACGAAACATCACGAAGGATTCTGTCTCTGGCCGAGCCGGTATAGTGAATATACCGTAGCGCAGACTCCATCTAAGAAAGATATCTTAGGCGAGTTGGTAAAAGCCTACAATGATGAAGGTATCGACGTGCATTTCTACTTTTCGGTAATGGATTGGAGCCATCCGGATTATCGTTATGAGATTTCATCGAAAGAAGATAGCGTTGCTTTCAGCCGTTTTCTCACTTTCACCGATAATCAGTTGAAGGAATTGGCTACCCGCTATCCGACGGTTAAGGACTTTTGGTTCGACGGCACTTGGGATGCAAGTATTAAGAAGAATGGTTGGTGGACAGCTCATGTAGAGCAGATGTTGAAGAATCTTGTGCCGGGAGTCACTGTCAATAGCCGGCTTCGTGCCGATGATTATGGCAAGAGACACTTCGATAGCAATGGCTGTCTTATGGGAGATTATGAATCGGGGTACGAACGTCGTCTTCCTGATCCGGTGGAGGACTTGCAGGTGACTAAATGGGATTGGGAAGCTTGTATGACCCTTCCCGAAAATCAGTGGGGATATCATAAGGATTGGTCGCTGAGTTATGTCAAGACTCCGGTAGAAGTAATCGACCGTATTGTGCATGCTGTATCGATGGGAGGGAATATGGTAGTCAATTTCGGTCCTCAGGCCGATGGTGATTTCCGTTCGGAAGAGAAGGAGTTGGCTGTAGCTTTGGGTAAATGGATGAAGAAGTATGGTGAGTGTATTTATGGCTGTGGCTATGCCGGATGGGATAAACGAGACTGGGGATACTATACCCGTAAAGGTCAAGAGATTTATATGGTTGTATTCAATTGTCCCTATTCGGGTTTCCTTGATGTAAAGGTTCCGAAAGGCACAAAAATAGAGAAAGCCGCTTTACCGGACGGACAGGAACTGAAGGTTGTCGAGACCACCCGGAATGAATATAATGTAGCTATGCCTTCGCAAAATCCGGGAGAACCCTTTATAATCAAATTGCAAATTAAAGAAACTTCCGCTACGACAGACAAGTACCGGGATGCATTGACATAGTAGAATTTCCTTATCTGTGCGTTCACCCGCAAAAAGGTGACCAATCATTAAAATAAAATATTATGAGAAAACTATCTTATTTAATTATTGCATGCTTATGCCTGTGCAGTAGTATTTCTCCCTTGATGGCACGACAGGTTACCGCATTCAATACCGGCTGGCAATTTAAGAAAGGTCCTTTTGCAGCCGATCCGATGCGGGCTGCTTCACAATGGGACGGAAAGTGGGAGACTGTTGAGATTCCACATACCTGGAATGCCAAGGATATGCAAGTTCAATCGGGCTCTTTCTATGAAGGGGTGGGTTACTATCGGAAAACACAGTTTTTTCCTCAAGATTTGAAAGATAAACGTATATTTCTGCGTTTCGAAGGAGTAGGGGCTTGTTCGGAAGTATACGTCAATGGAAAATTGGTCGGCACTCACAAGGGTGGCTACTCTGCTTTTGCCTGTGAAATAGGTACGGTCCTTCAGTTCGGAACAGAGAACGAGATCGTTGTTAAAGCCGACAATAAGGCCCGTCCCAACGTAATTCCGGTCAATCAGAATCTTTTCGGAGTATATGGTGGTATTTACCGTCCCGTATGGCTGATTGTAACTGAGCAGAATAACATTACGGTTACCGATTGTGCCTCTCCGGGTGTTTATATTACCCAAAAGAATGTTTCAAAAAAGTCAGCCGATATAACTGTGAAGGTAAAATTGGATAATGCCAGGCTCCAACCTGCTGCTTTGACTCTTGAAAATGCTATTTATACGCAGGATGGGCGTAAAGTAAGTGTACACAGCCAGTCGTTCGACCTGACTCCGCAAGGAACACAGACCTATACATCTACTTTTAAGATGAAAGATCCGCACCTCTGGCACGGACGCAAAGATCCCTATCTCTATAAGGTTGTCTGCAAGCTGATGGCAGATGGAAAAGTAATTGACGAGGTGGTGCAACCTCTTGGTGTGCGTAAATATGAGATTGTGGCCGGGAAAGGTTTTTTTCTGAATGGAGAAAAGTATCCGATGTATGGCGTAACCCGCCATCAGGACTGGTGGGGACTGGGCAGTGCGCTTAAGAATGAACATCATGACTTCGATCTGGCTACAATAATGGATGTGGGGGCTACTACTGTCCGTTTTGCCCACTACCAACAGTCAGATTATCTCTACTCCCGTTGTGATACACTGGGACTGATTATCTGGGCCGAAATACCTTGTGTAAACCGGGTGACCGGATACGAAGCGGAAAATGCCCAAAGCCAGCTTCGTGAACTAATCCGTCAAAGCTTCAATCACCCTTCTATTTACGTATGGGGGCTTCATAACGAAGTATATCAGCCTCATGAATATACAGCTGCCTTGACCCAATCTCTTCATGATCTTGCTAAGACGGAAGATCCGGATCGTTATACCGTTTCGGTCAATGGATACGGACATATGGAACATCCGGTCAATTTGAATGCGGATATACAGGGTATGAACCGTTATTTCGGTTGGTACGAGAAGAAGATACAGGATATCAAGCCTTGGGTAGAACAACTTGAAAAAGAATATCCTTATCAGAAGCTGATGTTGACTGAATATGGTGCCGATGCCAACTTGGCCCATCAAACCGAATATTTGGGTGACGCCCTCAATTGGGGCAAGCCGTTCTATCCGGAAACATTCCAGACTAAGACACACGAATATCAGTGGAGTGTCATCAAAGACCATCCATATATCATCGCTTCTTATCTTTGGAATATGTTTGATTTTGCCGTACCGATGTGGACACGTGGCGGTGTTCCCGCACGTAATATGAAAGGCCTGGTTACCTTTGACCGTAAAATAAAGAAAGACTCTTATTTCTGGTACAAGGCCAACTGGAGTGAGAATCCGGTTCTTTATCTCACGCAACGTCGTAATGTCGATCGTGAAAAACGAATGACTACCGTTACTGTCTATTCTAATATCGGGACTCCTAAAGTATATCTGAATGGAAAAGAACTGGGCGGTATTCGCAAAGGATATACCGATGTGCATTACATCTTCGATAATGTGGTACTTGCTGATGGGAAAAATGTTCTGAAAGCTGTAGCCGCAATCAAAGGAAAGGAGTATACCGATGAAATCGTATGGAACTATTCCGGTGAGAAAAACCGGGAAGTAGATTCTTATGAGAATAAGAATGAACATTCAGGTTTTTGATAATAGATTTGTCCCACGTACCCGGGCTTATGAGCCCAGGTATGTGGGACGAGATCATGAAAAGGTTATAAACCCTTACGGGCATTATAAAATCTCTTTGATATAGCGCGTAGGCGGCACTTTATAGAACTTCTTGAATCTTGCTCCGAAATATTTAGCATCGCAAAAGCCTAAATAGGTTGCTATTTCTGTAACGGTGTATTTTTGTGTAACCAGTAAAATTTTGGCTTTATTCA
Organism: Bacteroides hominis; assembly: GCF_033042785.2. Classification (NCBI taxonomy): domain Bacteria; kingdom Pseudomonadati; phylum Bacteroidota; class Bacteroidia; order Bacteroidales; family Bacteroidaceae; genus Bacteroides; species Bacteroides hominis. The sequence continues at coordinate 1,116,223 of NZ_CP178829.1, forward strand.
TTTTAAAATAATACATGTACTCTGCAGGTGCTTTATCTGTAATCTCTTTTAATTTAGTTCTGTAACGGTGTATTTTTGTGTAACCAGTAAAATTTTGGCTTTATTCATTTTAAAATAATACATGTACTCTGCAGGTGCTTTATCTGTAATCTCTTTTAATTTAGTATAGAATGTAGTACGGCACATTCCCATATCGGCGCTTAACATGTCGACCGTATAATTGTCTGATGAGAGATTCTTTTCCAGAAGCTTATTTACTTTATCCATAAATAGGGTGTTCTCTTCACTCTTCGAAGTTGTCTCAGGGAGGTCGGCAGGCAAATTGGTTTCCAGAAGCTGTTTGATACGTTTATGCTTATTTATAAGTACTTGTATATCCGCTTTAAGCCTGCAAATACTGATTGCACGTGGTGCCAATTTATCTACTCCACAATGGATATGGGTGAGATAACTCCTATTATCATTGAAGTTCATCAGGAGAATGGCGGGAGTTTGAACCATGCTGGCATTTGATTTTATCCGGGAATAAATTTCTTTTCCGCCTATACCGTTCACTATTTCATCAATAATGATAATATCTGGTGTTCGCTGACCGGAGAAATTGGATAAACGTTCCGGATTATTAAGAATAGTTATCCGGAAGAGGGTTGAGAGGGCTTCATTTAAGTAGCTACTCAACTCATTGTCTGACATGACTAACAGTACGTGTGACCTATTTTTATCAGAACGGCCCATCTTGCCATCTTTTATGGTAGGAATTTCCACTTCCGGACATTGGATTGTATTGCAGCAACCGTTTATGGGAACGATAACTTGAAAAGTAATAATTCGCCTATGGCAATCCCCGATTAATTTTCCACCATGTAAGCGGATTATCTTCTTTATGATTTGAAGATTCCCACAGTGGTATATCAACATAAGGGCAGAGAGTAGAGAAAGTAACTTTTTATTGTCCTGTTTGCATTCTGGTCCATTGGTAATCCGGAGGCTCCAATGGTTGTTCAGGTGCGACACGTTCATATTAATGCAACCTTTGCAAGGTGTGGCATCGATTATTTTACTCAATAGGCATTGTAAGGCTGCAGTCATGGTAATTTCGTCTACCCGGCAACTGATATAGCCGAAATCTTTGCTGACGTTTAATTGTATCTGGCGAGTATTGGCATAACTCTGGCATTGATTGGTGATTGAGGTAATGAAAGTGTAAAGTTCAAACTCAATGGGAGAACCAGGATATATTTCATTCTCTATATTGCTGAATATTCCAATATTCTGGTAGCTGTTCATGATGTGGCTGGTGTAGCCAAGCACTCGCTTTAACTTTTGAGATGTAGGTTCAGGAAGGTTGTCAGAGGCGATTTCTTCCAGTAAGTGATGCATCAGAGTCAGTGGGGTTTGAGTTTTATGAGCTATGTTTTGAACAATGCCCAGTTTTTCGTGGGAAAAGAGTTTCGTGTTATACATGATTCTATAACGTATCATGAGAACAATAAACAACCCTATTACCAAACCCTCAATCGGGTATACCCATGACATCTGCCATAAGAAAGCAGGTATAAAAGTAGCTGTTTGGTACTGACTTGTAAGGTCGAGTTGTACATCGGTTTGCATACAAGGACATACATCATTAAATTGTGTGTCCAATAAGATCAACTGTAAAAATAGAATAACTGGTTCCATAACTGTATTTAGATAATTATTAATTTTGTTTTCATAGTTAAACCATCATTTTTTCAAACTTCTTTTTTGGGGGGAATTCCCAATTAGTCGTTGGTGCTGCAATTATAGGGCTTTTTGTACAGCTTGATTGGGTATAATCTTTTAAAAGATATGGGTAATATCTGGTAACGGATTTTAATGTATATATTTACGATTGTTTTAGACTTTGCCGTATGGAGGGGATTTTATAGTTGTGAGGTAATCAGGTTTATTTTCATGATCTATGCTTCACTTATCAGATTTTGCCCGCTTATTATTTATATTTAGATACTGATTGATTACATAAAAAATGGTAGAAATAACTCCCAGGGATAAAAATAACTCCTGGTTACATACTTTATGGTACCTTCTGATAGTGGAATAATCGTAATGTCAGAATAGCTCCCTTTATGTTTGCAGATGCTTTTATGAATGTTTTATCATTTTCTAAATATTTGATATTTAGACGGTTGCTTAATGTCGAGATCTTTTCCTTAGACAATTTTTTTGTTTTATACATTGAGTTGGGGGAGAGTGAGGCTGTTAAAACAATATTACCCTGACACCCAGCCTCGATTTCTTATCTGTTAATTGTATGTGCTTCTTTTAATTAAAAAGAATGTATTACTTTTTATTACCTGTTAATGGGTTGGTTTTTAATAATGTGATGGTATGTAATAAATTGTAATGCGTTGAAATGGACGTATTATGTCAAAATTTCTTTTTTAGCCTAATCGTTAAATTATTTTAGAATTTAATATGGGAAATGCGGTGAAATAAATAATCTTTTGATTATTGTTGTTTGAGGTAAACATTTAGGGTTCTATTTTTTATATCAATAACCGGGCGATTGTATGTTTATCCTCTGTTAATCAGTGAAATTGGTAGTGAGATTTTGAGATAATATTGTAAAGTATTACATTTGTTTGCAAAAACAAACTACGATGAAACGCTCTAGATTATTTTTATGGATTTTGGGTATAATAATGCAAGCATTTTTGGTCAGCATTCATTTCTATCAGAAAAATGTGGAGGCAATGCGTACCGAATCAGAAGACCTTTTAGTAGAAGTGCTCAAGAAAGAGTTGCACAGAAAGCAACAAGAGTTGAATCTGTTTTATGTTTTTAAGGTAACGACCGATACTATTCCTCTAACGGTACGCATTACAACCAGTGATGGAATTAAGGTTTATACTGTAGATGCTAAGAAAAGTGAAAAGAATATTTCGCAAAATATGGCAGAACGATCTTGGCATTCTATTGTTTGTATGAAGACTTGTTTGTCAGTAGACACTTTACGCCAACTTTGGGACGAGGAGCTCAAAAGGCGGGAAATTTTTGTCCAATCTGATATACACATATCAGTAACTAACTTGGATAATACTATCTCTCTTTTTAAATGTAAGGATTGCAATGACTTTTGTTCCGGGACACACAGATTTACTTTTTATGTGGGTAATAGATGTGAACTTGAGATTATTGGTTTTTACTCTTATCCATGGTGGGCTGTATATCAGTATCATTCCACTCCATTTAAAGTGATAGGTGGTGTGGTAGCTGTTCTTATTGTTATTTTCTGTTGTTGGCTTCTGATAAAGAGATATATATCCAAAATTCGAATTGACAAGATACGTTTGGCCACTGATTGTGATCGTGAAAGAAAGGTTCGGATGAAATTAGAAAAGGATCAGAAAAGGTTAGAGGAAAAGCAAAAAGAATATGAGAATCGAGTTAAAGATCTTTCAGCAAGAGGTAAAGAGCGTGAAGAAGAACGAAAAAGAATGGAGAAGATGCTGAAAGAGTATGAGGAACAGATTCAAAAGCTTAAAGAATTAAGGGAATCTGGTAAAGAACCATTGCTTTATGTATTGAGTCCAAAAGTTACTTTTGATTCTTATGCAAAAGTATTAATATGTGCAGATCGAGCTATTCCTCTTACTTCGCAGGCTTGTCGACTCTTGAATGCTTTTTTGAATGCTCCCGAGTATATTTTAACTTACGACGAATTATTAGAATGCCTGTGGAAAAATGGTGGTGGAGGTATGGTTCGTTTGCGAGTGGCTATTTCTCGTCTACGTATTTTGTTGAGTGTGGATCCTGATATTACTATTTTTCAAAGGGATATTGATAAATATCAATTAGTACTTCCTGAAAAGGGGTAATTTATGAAGCTTTTTATACTATGTAATAATTTGTAATGCAATAAATGATGCTTTATTGGTTAATAGCCTTTAACTTTGCAGTGAATAATTAAAACATATATCTGATGAAAATTAAGTATTTGAAGGTGGCTTCTCTTTTGGTTGCCATCGTTTCGGTTTGGTATCTAAAACCGGTGGAAAAATCTGAGAATGTAGATCCTCTTTTATTGCAAAATGTAGAAGCTCTGGCAAGTGGGGAAGATTTTACGCACACTCTGTGTTATGGGCCGGGCTCTGTAGATTGTCCTGTAAACCATGACAAGGTAGAGGTTGTATATGAGGGATACAGTTTAGGAGATTAAAGTTGTATTCAGTATCTTATCTCTAAAGAAAGATAGCTGCGTGTTTATCAAAGGGAGTGGAAGTATTTCTATTCCCTTTAAAACAGGCAAATCAGTCACTTCCTAAAGGACTTTAAAGTAGAAACCTTTAGGTCTGAAAGCTAAGTAAAGCTTTTAGTCCGCCTAAAATCGAATGCTTATGAATAAAAATGTTAGTGTATTAATCTTAATAGGGATTATTCTTTGGGGATGTCATCCGGCAAAAGAGAAGGTTGAGTTTTCAAACGAAGTTATTTGTAGCGATAGCATATCACGGGAACTGGTTGTTTTAAATGATACGTTTTTATTTTCGTATCCTTTGCAAATAGAGCTTATAGACTCAATGCTACTGGTGTTGGATAATGTTAATAATAACTTCTTTCATCTGTTTACTCTAAAGGGAGTACCTGTAAAATCATTTGGAGAAAAAGGTCAGGGGCCTGCTGATTTTATAAATGTGGGGGCATTCAATTTATCTGAAGATGGAAAAAACATGTATGCATACGATTCTTCAATGCGTAAAATAGTGAAATATGATGTCTCTTCTTTTTTAAAAGATTCATTGAAATCTGAAGTTATGCAAGTGAATTATGGTAGCTTGCCACACTCTGAGGTACCCACAATAATCTATGATATGCTTTCTCTTAAAGATTCGGATTTTCTTGTAAAAGCGAACCATAAGGATCTTCGGTTTGGATTATTAAAAGATGGAAAGATTACTCAATTATACAATTCTTTCTCTGATTGTTTAAATACAAATAATGAAGAAGAAGTATGGTCGGTTTTCTGTAGTAATACCAAAACCAAGTTAAAACCGGACAGGACGAAGATGTTGAATGCGACCTATCTGGGAGGGATCCTGGAGCTATTTGACTTGGACGAAAATTGTCGTTTGTCATTGAATAAAACGCTTTATATTTACGAACCTAAATATGGTATTGCTGAAGGAGCAATTCCGGCGTATGTAGTTTCCAATGAAACGACTCAGATTGGTTTCGAAGATGTATATGCAACAAATAATAGTATTTATGCATTATTGCATAATAGAGGAAGCGAAGCTTTACCTTCAGAGATTACTGTATTTAGTTGGCAAGGACTTCCAACAAGTAAAATTAAGGCTAACCACGGTCTTGTAAATATAGCTGTGGATGAGAAAAACAATCTAATCTATGTAATTGCGGAAAATGAACAGAATGCTTATGAACTGTCTTGCTTATCTTTAAATTGATGTGTATTCTACAATTTTCAAGAATAAAGCAAGCTGTCTATAAACGGTTTTCCGCTTAAATAGATTCACTACGGGGTGATGCTACTAAAAAACAGAAAGAAGTTAAGAAACCAATCTTAAAACGGCAAATCACTTTACTAAAAGTTCTAAAACGCGAGAGGTAAACTTGCTCAGGTCAGTAATTAAAGTTCATCTTAGCACGCAAGATGTACATCTTACGCACCAAGATACACATCTTGCGCCTTAAGATGCGTATCTTGGCTGTCAAGATGAACTTAGACTGTATGAAGAAAATATTTTTCTAAGAATCATAAGATACTTTAATCTGCATCTTGTGGAATTTGAGTGTTAACTTCAATAACTTGCCATTGTGCTTCTTCTAAATCCGTACAATACATATATTGTCATGAATAAGCAGTATGTTAGTTATTATTTCTTTCAAAGGAATAAGAAGTTGATGCATATAAAGGCAGAAAACCTATTTATACAAGTGTTGAAAGATGAAATGAAAAAGAAAGGGGAAGCATTGGATTTATTTTATTCTTTTTCAGGGATATCAAGTGACACGTATTTCGATTATGACCGAAACCGGATCCAGACAGTATAAAGTGGATGTTGCGAAGAGCCGGAAAAATCTTTCTCAGATATCGAGAGAACGTTCATTACACTCTGTTATTTGTTCCGAGAAGCAGTTATCTCTCATGACTTTGAGTCAGACCTGGGCGGATAGCCTGCAAACACGACATATTCTGGCAAGAGTTGCGATAGAAATAGTAACTACAGACTTGGAAAATAGGATCTTATATAGAAAAAGCCAAACTGTCAATCTGTCTCCAGAGTTGAAGTTTGTTGTTTATTTGGGGGAGAGATGTGAAATAGAGGTTTCCGGTTTTTTATTTTATACTTGGTGGTCGGTTTGTAGATATCATTTCTTTCCATTCGGAATGATTGTTGGTATAGCTTTGTGTTTGATTGTTTTTTTGATCTATTTGTTTAGGGTGAGAAAGCACTTGTTTAAAACACAGTCTGAGTGTGGACTATTGGTGGAGAAGCTAAACAAAGAAGAAGAAAAATTAGAAGAGTTAGAGAGTATATGGGATCAATATGCGCAACAGGTTGAAATGGAGCAATCTGATGCTCGGGAAAAGGACATGCTGTTGAAGGATCTGGAGCAAAAGTCAAAGGCGTACGAAGGGCAAATAGCGGAACTAAAAAAGGCAAAAGAACTGTTGGGAACAAAATCCTTGATCTATAAATTGAGTCCTATACTGACCTTTGATGTATATAAAAAGACACTGGAGTGCAATGAGGAAATAATTTCACTTAATCTCCAGTCCTATACTCTCTTGCTGGTTTTCTTAAATGCTACTGATTGTCAATTGACACGTAAGGAAATCGAGAAGTGTTTATCCGGAGGGAGTCGGGAGTGTTTCCGGACAGCTAAGCACCGCTTAGTTAAGGTACTTCAAATCGATCCTTCTATTTCTATTGTTCAGCACAATAGGGATCTTTTTCAGTTGCAACTGCCGGAAATTGAGGTCTTGTAGCGCTTTGTAACGCACTATATGGTGAGTATAAGAAAAATATGGCTTATATTTGCACGTATTTAAAACGTATATAGACATGAAAAACACTTTGGTATAACTTCCTGCATTGTTAATCTAATCTAATAAAGTTATGAAGAATATCTTGTTAACACTTCTCTTGTTTATACTTTTTTCATGTAAAAGTACTGGAGATAAAACCGACTGTGAAGTATTACATGTCGATTTGGTTGAACGCCCTGTTGCAACGGAAGAATTATTTTCTAAAATATCTGTCATTCCATTGGAAACCAATGATAGCTCCTTTCTTGTAAGGCCTGTGAAAGTTATTATTAAAGATAACAGATATTATATTGTCGATGAAGGGGTTCCGGCTGTGTTTTCTTTTGATGAAGAAGGGCATCTTTTGCATAAAATAGGTAAAAAGGGACAAGGTCCCGGAGAGTATCGTGAAATATACGATGCCGTTATTAAAGAAAAAGAAAATGCAGTGTATATGCTATCTCCATTTGGCTCTCTTTATGTGCATTCTCTGGATGGAAAATTCATAAAAGAAATAGAACTGCCAACGAGGGCAAATTATCAATTGATAGAGGAGCTGGAGAGTAAGTATTTCGTTACATGGACATTACCTGCCTCTGAGAGTGATAATTGTATCAGCGTCATTTCTAAAGAGTCTTTCAAGAATGTGAAAGAATTTTGGCATGTGCCTCCCGTTTTCACTATTCTGAATTCTAAACCTTTTTATAATTATGAACATAAAGTATATTTTTCCAATCCTTATCAAAATGAAGTATATGAAGTAAGGACAGATAGCTTACGGGTTGCATACCGTTGGGATTTTGGAAAAGATAATCTTGATTTGAAGGAGTATGGATTCACTTTATTAGAGGATAAAAAGGTTGAAGAATATAAATTAATGTTGCAGTATTTACGTGATTCTACTGTGCCTTATTTTTTATGCGATCAATATCAGAATGATAAATTCTATTATATCATGTTGGTGTTTGGGCTTAAGCATTCGAAAAATCTATTTTACCGGAAGGAAGACGGCAAAAGTTTCTTTTTTGAAAAAACAACAGAAGACATTCATTTTGAACCTTTAGCCTTTAATGAAGATTTCCTGACTTGTATTGTTTTCAATGAAGACTTTCCAAACTATGAAAAAGTGCTTCCTCCAGAGGAATATAAGAAGCTGGAAGAGCGTTTAGAAGATGATAACCCCTGTTTAATCAAATTTTATTTTAAATGAAAAATCTTATATTTATACTGGGTTGCTTTCTCTTTCTAATCTCATGTCAGCAGACCGAGAAGGAAAAACTTGAAGAACTTGTTAAAAATTGGAATGGGAAGGAGGTACAATTTCCGACAAATCTTAGTTTTACGTTATATGGAAAAACTCCTGTCGATTTTAAAATCCCTGCTTCGGATTATAAGATCGTGACCTATGTCGATTCGTTGGGTTGTTCCAGTTGTAAATTGCAATTGCCTAAATGGAAGGATTTTATGAAATATGCGGATTCTATAGTAGGCTATCAAATACCTTGGTACTGTATGATCAGTCTTTGCAAACTATAAGTTCTTTTCGAATTGATAGTTTAGCTCAAGGCAGTCTTTCAAAGATAGATTGTGTTTCAGCTCCTAAGTTAGGAATGAATAGGGTATATGCATATTCGGATTCCATATTTTACGGGAGTGGGACTTTTGAAAGTGGCCTGATAGCAAAATGCAATCAGAAAGAGATTTTAAATCAATATCTCCCTTTTCCACAAACAGAGCAAGCGGTAAATCGGGATGTAAACTATTTGTTGTTCCAGGGGGATCTTATTATGAAGCCGGATAAAAAACGTTTTGCTTACTTGGCGTATGAGTGCGATTTATTATCTATTCAGAAAGTGGTAAATGACACGTGCCTGGAAAGTGTAGTACATTTGAATACGTATACGCCGTTATTTGAGAATCAATCTACTAACGAAGTGTCTTCTGTTAATGTCTCTGCCGATTCTCCTAAAGGATTTCTTCGTGGGGTAGCCACTGAAAACTATGTTTATGCACTTTACAGTGGGCAAATTGGGAAAAATAAGGCAATAGCAAATGAAGTTTATGTATTTGATTGGGAAGGACGTGCTGTAAAGAAAGTGATATTGGATAGATGGGGTATATGCATCTCGGTGGATAGTAATGATGAACGACTCTGCCTGATGACAAAAGAAACGGATGGTGGAGAAGAGCGCTATCATTATTATTGTTATCAGTTAAACTGACTTTTTTGTTAGGATGTTACGAGTTTGCTTGATATGTATATTTTTTGTTTTTCAAATCTTTCTTTATGCAGGGGTGGAACAGACAAGCGGGAGGAGACTTTGTTATTTTCGGGCAATAACCGTGATGAATTTGGAACGGTACTGAATACAATCTATCTTGGAGGAATATTGGAATTAGTTGACTCGTACAAGAGTTTTTGTTTGCGTGTGAAATGAACAGAATGCTTACAAACTGTTTTGTATATCTCTAAATTTGTTATTTAATTTTTTTCTGTCTTTTAGCTTCTTGTTAGGAAATAATATTATTTTTGTCAGTAAAATAAATCGAAATGACAAAAAATGAATTGCTTTCGTGTGTTATTGGAGTGATAATCCTATCACTATTGGTTGGAGCCTATTTCTATCAACGAAATAAGATGGGCATACATAAACAGGCGGAGAGACTATTCGTACAGATGCTTCAAGAAGAGATGGAAAGAAAAGAAAGAGATTTAAATCTATTTCACTTGTTTGCTGAGAGTTCATCCGATACTCTACCTTTGAAAATTTGCATTACAACAGCAGAAGGGAAAAAAGCGTACGAGGTTGATTCTTTGAAAAGTAAAAAGAACATTTCTCGGAATCTGAGAAACCGGTCAATACACTCTATCCTATGTGAGAAATCCCATTTATTGCCGGATTCTTTAAATGAACATTGGCAGAGTATGCTTAAGAAAGATCACATTGATACAGAGTCCACTATACATGTGCGGATGGAAAATCTTCAAGGAAAGATTATTAGTTCATCCAGTCACGATGGTGTGTGGGATACTTCTTTGGAGGTTGTGACTTCATATATAGGTAATCGTTGTGAGATAGAGGTCATCGGTCTTTTAGATTTTAGTTGTAAAACAATATTATGGTATCATTGGCAACCTTTTGGATGGATTGTAATTTGTTTGTTATTGATGCTTTTATTTATCTGCTTTTATTATAAAATGGTAAATCGGCCTCCGGAATTAAAGGAGGTTCCTTATGAGGTTGTCGTTGAAAAGGAAGTTATTGTTGAGAAAGAGGTGATTCGTGAAATAATAGTTGAAAAAGAAACATCTCCGGAAGAAAAGGTACCTCTAATAAAGCAGATTTGTAAAGTAGAAGGACAACTATATAGTTTACGTCATGGAGTTGTTTTTGATGCCCAGAATAGAGTTCTTAATTGTAATGGCAAGAAAATGTCTTTGTCCCCCCAACAGTGTCAGATTCTAAAGCTTTTTTTAGATGCTCCCGATTATACTGTGACTGATGAGGATATCATTAAGTTTATTTGGAAAGGTCAATCGAACGTTCAGATAAATATGTTTTGTTCTGCCGGAAACAAATTAGGGAAGAGGTTAGAGCAAACTGGTTGTGGTGTTTGTTTCAGGCGTTTTGGAAGCGATCGTTATCGTATGTTGTTCATAGACGACCTTGTTGACAATGATTTGACATAAATGGCAATAAATGGCAATAAAATTGATAGCGGTTTATCCAAAATCTCTTTTTACCTTTGTTGCCAGTTATTAACACTTATACTTTGAAGTCATGAAAAACTATATGAAATTGATCTTTGGGCTTGGTTTAATAGCCTTGATCGGGTATTGGCCTGCCGCGAAAACTCCTAAGAGAGTGAATTCCCTATTCTTGCAAAATGTAGAGGCGCTTGCCGGTGGTGAACACGTTACCAATTTAGGTTGCTTAGGTGACGGATCTGTAGATTGTCCTATTAACCATATCAAAGTAGAATATGTGGTTCAAGGATTTAGTCTTGGGGAGTGAGGACTCTTTTATATAAATCTTATCACATTATAATCATTCATTGCATTATTAACTTGGGTTAGAAAGGGAGTGGAACGATCTACGTCCTGGGAAAAGTCTTAGAATTGTCCACTCCCGGATAACCTTTAAAAAAGGAGGTTGCCCGGTACGAAGATAGCAAAAAATTAATTGGAATGAGTAAATGTAGCATTTACTTTTTCTACGGAGGAGGTGGCTCCCCGAAAGAGAGACACGACAAACAACAGAATAATTAACATCATAAAAAAGTAGATTATGAGTAAAAAGGTTTTTGCGGCCCTGATAGTCGCTGTAGTCGCAACTTTTGCAGGCTACAATATATATCAGTCACAGAGAGCAGAAATGACAATGTCGAATATAGTGCTAGCTAATGCTGAAGCATTAGCCGGTACTGAAACAACATATACATGTTGTCTTGCTTTGTGGGGAACTTGTCACGATGAGGTAAAAGCTCCTGAAGTAACGTGTACCATTACATCGAATTAATAAGTGAGAAAGTGGGGTATCCCTAAGGTCAATCGTGCTTCCGATTTTTCTGAAAGAGAGAGGCTAATATTAACTTTTCGGATACCTCTTGTTTTTAATTTCTAATAATTTGAATTTTATGAAATATGTGAGTGTATTATTGCTGTTGTTACTAATTTCTTGTAAGCAAGAGAAAAGTCAATTATTTTTAGATTTGTTTGCTGAAAATCAAGAGGTACAATTGTTTGAAATAAAAGGATATCCAATGGATTCGCTACAAGCTCCAGACATGATTCTAGGAGTTGGAGATTATATAATTTTATCTGAACCCAAATTGAATTCTCTATTATCGTGTTATAATTATAAAACAGCCTATTTTAAACGTTTCTTATCTAAAGGACAAGGTGCAAATGAAGTTATTAATGTGCAAACAATGGGATATTGTAATAATGAGAAAGGGTTTTATGTTCATGATGTTATGGGGCAATCTGTTTCAACATTTCTTTTGAAGGATACTTTTTCTATTCTAACGAAAGATGCCATTTTGCCTGAAGAAAGAATTTGTTCGATCTCCTATGATGATAGTTTGGCTTTTTTTACTAAAGCAGGTACGGTTAAGCACTTTGCTGTAAGAACTAACTTGAATAAGTTCATAGACTTTGGTAATGACATTTACCTTGAGAATAAAACTCCTGAAGCTGTTACCCAAATTTTGCAAGGACCTTCTGTAGTTTCTCCTGCTAAAAAGAGGATGGCGTGGTTTTCAGTATATGGAGATGTCTTTGAAGTCTATGACTTTACGGATTTTGAAAATATCAGATTGATCAGGTCTGTTGTTGGTACACTTCCTGTCTTTTCTACTGTAGGAGGAATGAATAGTGCTGCTTTAGAAAAAGAAACAAAACTGGGAGTTTCTTCCGTAGCGACTAATGATCAATTTCTTTTTGCCCTTTATAACGAAAACACTTTAGAAGATGCGATAAAATTAAAAGATGAAGTGTTTTATTCTAATAAAATTTTAATTTTCGATTGGGAAGGAATGCCATATAAGGTTTTAAATTTGGATAAAAAAATAAGAAGTTTGTCCTATTGGAGAAATAAGAATATGATTATATGCCTTGGTTTGGATACCTATTTAAATCCTGCTTTATATTATATTGATTTAGGCCAAATAAATATTTAAGAGTAATGGGATATAGAGCCGCAGTCATGCTTTGGGGCATTTGTTTGTTTATGGGATGTTCTGATTTTCGGGCTGAAAAAATTGTAAATGATTGGGTTGGTCGAGAAATTGTATTCCCTGATAATGAAGCTTTCTCTCATTTGGGAATGGGTTTAAATGATAGTGTAAATTATACGATATTAACGTATGTAGATTCTGCTGGATGCTTAAATTGTAAAATGAAATTGTCTGAATGGAAGTTATTTATGGCTTTAATAGATTCTTTAGGAGATTTTTCTGTTAGGTTTCTCTTTTATGCATATCCTTCTGATGTGGAAGAATTGCGTTCAATTTTGCAGAGGAATAAGTTTAATCAGTTTGTCTATATTGATGAGAACGACTCTCTTAATAAATTGAATCATTTTCCACATGAAATAATGCTTCAAACATTTTTGTTAAATGAGAACAATAAAGTGTTGGCGATGGGGAATCCAGTTTATAGTTCTAAAATTTCAGAATTATATGTTAACATTATTTCAGGGAAAAATGTAGAATGGGGAAAATTGCAAAAAAAAATGACGGAAGTCTCTGTTTCTAACTCCTTTATCGACATTGGAGAGTTTTCTTGGGAGAAGGCTCAGCATTGTATTTTTACTTTATATAATACCGGTGAGAATATGCTTGTTATTGATGATGTGGTTACCTCTTGTGGGTGTACTTCCGTGGAGTATTCAAAAGAACCGGTTTCACCAGGGAAGTCTTTGGATATCATTGTAACTTATAAAGCGGATCATCCGGAGCACTTTAATAAAACTATTACGGTATACTGTAACTCTTCCGCGTCTCCATTGCGATTAAAGATAATGGGGAATGCTAAATAGTTTGAAATGAAGAGTTAATTGAATATATTTGTTGAACTTTAAATTTGATTATTATGAGGAAAAAACTTGTTTTAAGTGTGATGGGTGTTCTATTGATTTTAGGTACTGTTACAAATGTAATGTTTACAAGAGCGGAGAAGTCTTCTGATAGAAGACTGGTTGGCTTCTATTGAAGCTTTAGAAGCTTTGGCTGAAGATGAAATAGGGGGCAGTCCGGGTGGATGTGGAACTGCGGTTTATTTTTATGATTGTTATGGAGCACAAATTGCAGAAAATGATTTTACGAGATCAATACCTTGTCAATAAAAAGATTGCTTGGTACCGTATAGTATCGGTTTTATTGTTTCTTAGTGCTTTTTCTTCTTGTTCTTTGGGGGAGAAACAGAATGCTTCTTCAAAGAACGAAATATATATAGCTGATCTGGATAGTGCCATTCAGAAAGATTGGTATTTGTATTCTGATGTGTTTAAATCTGTAAGAGTGATTCCTTTGGCAATGGATAAATCTGTGTTGATGGGAGACGTTAATAAAATGCAGGTTTATAAAGGTCATTATATTGTACTTGATGAAGAGATAGCATGCGGAGTATATCTTTTCGATTCTAAAGGGCGGTTTATCCGTAAGATAGGTGATGTGGGCAGTGGACCGGGAGAATATTCTAAGCCGGCAGATTTTACGATTGATACAAAAAAAGGGGAAATATATATATTCGATTATAATCAAAAAAAGATATTTAAGTATGATATTGCTTCGGGAAAGTATTTAGGAGTTTGCAATGTTGAACATCGATTGAATCGGATGTTTTTCTCAAAGGGGTACTTGTACGCAAATATTGATTATCAATTGGAAGATGAACCTGGACAAGAGCATTACCTATTACAAAGAATCGACTTTGATAATGAAGGTAATGTAGAAATGTTTTTTAAAGTAGCTGATTACAAAAAGGGTTGGGACGGGATAGCTCTTCAAGGGAATATGTTTTTTAATTTAGGAACTGAGTCTGCTCTTTTTGTTCAGGACTTTATGGATACGATTATCTATGTGAATGGGGATCAGGTTATTCCTTATATGGTAGTGAAGAGTCAGGATTGGGTGTGTAAAACAGATTTAGAAATACTTGGGACTACTGATAATCCTTCGACCAAAGGATTGGCTATGATGAAGCTGATTCAGCATTTAGGGGCACAAAGAAGGGCCTATAATCTATCTGATGTGTTTGTGAACGACTCTGTTATTGGGTTTTCGTATATGCAAGGAATGATGGGGACGGATGCGTTGTATGATAAGAGTACGGGTGAAACTATGGTGTTTGATCGCTCTAAAGATGATGTGTTGTTCGGAGAGCAACCATCACACAGGCAGATACCTACTTTTTTGTATGCGAGTGATAGAGGTGTTTTCTATTCTCTTAAACCCTGTCATTTGCCTGAGATGAAGTATTTTATCTCTCAAGGCCTTGTGAAGGATGAAGTGATTGGGAAAAATGATTTGGATTCTTTGGATGGTGATGCAAATCCGGTGTTATTGTATTATGAATATAAAGATTAAGATAGTATTAATAGGACTGGCTGTCAGTAACTTTTTTCTTATATGGATTGTTGTAGCGATACTTTGAAAAAAGGTACAATTAGTATATTGTTTTCTTTTTATCCTCTTAAGGACCACCTTGAGTTGACACAATGCTATTTAGAGTTTATTGCTAAAAAAATAGAATGAAAAGGAGTGGAATATTTATAGCGATCGGTTTGTTTTGCCTTGTTTCCTCATGTGGGGATCGGGACAGGCAAGTGGAGGAGGCCTTATCCCTTTCGGGCAATAACCGTAATGAACTTGAAGCGGTGCTGAAGCATTATGAAGGAGATGGCCGGAAGCTGGAGGCGGCACGCTTCTTGATTGGCAATATGCCCGGAAGTTATGGAGCTAATCCGATAGTAGAGCAGGATTGTTCTGCTTTTTATGAGGCTTATGATTCATTGGGACAAAAGTATGGCTATCGGGTAGGAACGGAATGGGGGAAACAGGTAGATAGTCTTTGGAAAGATTTTAGTAATCGACATCGGGTGAGGCAGGAACTTAACTATGATATTACCCGCATGAAGGCGGAAGATTTAATCCGGGAAATTGATCTGGCATTTCGGGCATGGGTGGAGAATGTGCATTCAAGAAACTGTTCGTTTGAAGACTTTTGTGAGTATATACTGCCTTATAGGCGACAGAATGGCTTATCGATTGACAATGCACGCCGGGAGTTCAACAAACGGCATCAGGGAAAGTATTTTGTGAAAGAGGGAAAGGATTGGCAACAAGAGATCGATTCGTTGTTATACGAATATAAGTATCTGACTCATTCCGGTTTTTGGGGGACGAAGATTCCGATATGGAATGCGGCGACTTTTGAGAAGATGCGTCATGGGTTATGTGCACAGCGCTGTTGGTATAACTCTTTGTTATTATCATCGTTGGGGATTCCGGTTGCCATTGACTTTGTCCCGGCATGGGGAAACCGAAATAATTCGCATACCTGGAATGTGGTGCTAATAGACGGGGAATCGCATGCTTTTGAGGCGTTTTGGGATAATGATCGCTGGAAATATAAGCGGATTTATAATAACCGGGATGATGATGAGCTTTGGGGAAGATTCCGCCTTCCGAAGGTATACAGATATACCTACTCAAATCATATTGAAGGACCGTTGGCAGATGTAGAGGTGGATAAAGCTGATATTCCGGAGCTATTTCGTAGTGTGAAAAAGGTGGATGTTTCTTCGGAGTATTTTGAAACGGCCGACGTAACGGTGGAGTTGACAGGTGAGGCGCCTCAAGGGGTGAAATATGCTTATTTGGCTGTGTTCGGATATCAGGACTGGCACCCTGTGCAGTGGGCAAAGATAGAAAACGGGAGGGCTGTCTTTCGGGAAATGGGTAAGGACATGGTTTATTTACCCGTTTATTACAAGCGGGGGGGATTATTGCCCGCAGCAGAACCTTTCAGATTGCGGAATGACGGAACGATGGAGAAGCTGAGCGGAAATGAAGAAACAGAGGAGGTTGCCGTGAGGATGGTGACGGGAGCGCCGGCTTATGATCAGAATAGGGAATATCTGGGGTGTATGAAAGGAAGCCGGATAGTAGGATTACTTGATGGAAAATCAGAAGAAGAACTGTGCAGATGGACGGACTCGCTGGCTCTGGAGCCGGTTGTACGGAAGGTGTCCGCACGATTACCTTACCGCTTTGTAAGGTTATTATTACCGTCGGATAGCATTGCTTTGGGGGAGCTTTCTTTTTATACGGAAGAAGGACGGATCGGGAATGTGAGGATAATTACTCCGATGAGGGCTACCGGAAGGAATGAAGTGCCCGGGATGATAACCGATGGTTTGGGGGCGACGGGCTATCGAGGCAGGGTGGCAGAAAGGCTGGTAGATATAGATCTGGGAAAAGAGTATATGGTCAGTCATATTGGAATGACTTCTTACCTGAAAACACAATTGTTCTGTCCGGATGAATTTGAGTTAAGATATTGGAACAATGGTTGGAAGACTGTGGAGCGTAAGCAAGCCGATAACAAAGGGTATCTTGTATTTGAGAAAGTACCCCGGGGAGCATTGTTGATGTTGAAGAACTGCCGCTGGAAAGGAAAGACGGCGGAGCGTATATTTACTTATGAAAAAGGAGATGTGAAGTGGGAATGATTGCTATGAACGAACAGTTGCCTTGCCATTATTGTTAAACCTCCTTAAGGAAATGCCTATCCGTCACTTTTTATTTGTTATTTTGCACCAAATTCGGGTGGAGTGTGTCCTGACGTTTCGGGGTACGCTTAAATATGCAGATAAAACCAATGAATAAACTCACTATAAATGCCTGTCCGCTATGTGGGAGCACACATTTGAAATGTGCTATGACCTGTACTGATTTTTATGCTTCCGGTGAACAGTTTGACTTGTACACCTGCGAAGATTGCGGATTTACTTTTACACAAGGAGTCCCGGTAGAGGCGGAGATAGGCAGATATTACGAAACACCTGATTATATTTCCCATTCGGACACGAAGAAAGGTGCCATGAATGCCATTTACCATCATGTACGTCAGTATATGCTTGGCCGTAAGGCACGTTTGGTTATGAAAGAGTCGCATCGTAAAACCGGTAGAATATTGGATATTGGTACGGGAACAGGTTATTTTGCCCATACGATGCAGAATAGGGGATGGGAAGTGGAGGCCGTGGAAAAGAGTGTGCAGGCCCGTGGGTTTGCCCGCGAACATTTCGGATTGGATGTAAAGCCGGAGTCTGCATTGAAAGGGTTCGTTTCCGGTTCTTTTGATGTGATTACGCTGTGGCATGTTATGGAACATTTGGAGCATCTGGATGAAACGTGGGAGTTGTTGCGCGAATTATTGACCGAGAAAGGTGTCTTGATAGTGGCTGTGCCCAATTGTTCGTCATACGATGCAATAAAATATGGGAAATATTGGGCTGCTTATGATGTACCCCGTCATTTATGGCATTTTACGCCTGCCACGATTCAGCAGTTTGGGTCGAAACATGGATTTATCCTGGCAGCCCGTCATCCGATGCCATTCGATGCTTTTTATGTGTCGATGCTGACTGAGAAACATAAAGGGAGTGCTTACTCTTTTGCAAAAGGTATGTGGACCGGATCGGCGGCTTGGTTGAGTGCCCAGGCCAAAAAGGAACGAAGCAGTTCAATGATTTATGTATTCAGAAAGAAACGCTGATGAAGAGTAAAAGCAGAAATAACGCTGTGTCATATTTTGATATGCAGTTCATAACTTCCAGCATCAGTACCACGTTGGTATTGCTGTTACTGGGGCTTGTGGTGTTCTTTGTGTTGGCAGCCAATAACTTGTCTGTTTATGTACGCGAAAATATAAATTTCTCTGTATTGATCAGCGATGATATGAAAGAAACGGATATTCTGAAGCTTCAGAAACGGCTGAATAATGAACCTTTCGTGAAAGAGACGGAATATATTTCAAAGAAACAAGCATTGAAAGAGCAGACCGAGGCTATGGGCACCGATCCGCAAGAGTTTTTAGGGTATAATCCGTTTACGGCCTCAATAGAGATTAAATTGCATTCTGATTATGCGAACTCTGACAGTATCGCGAAGATTGAGAAATTGATTAAAAGGAATACCAACATACAAGATGTGTTATATCAGAAAGATCTGATTGACGCGGTCAATGAAAACATACGTAACATCAGCTTGGTGCTGCTGGGATTGGCCATTATGCTGACATTTATCTCTTTCGCGCTGATTAATAATACGATCCGGCTGGCTATTTATTCAAAACGCTTCCTGATTCATACCATGAAACTGGTGGGAGCAAGCTGGGGATTTATCCGTCGGCCATTTTTGAAAAGAAATATATGGAGTGGGGTTTTAGCTGCTTTTATTGCAGATACAATCCTGATGGGAGCCGCTTATTGGCTTGTGTCGTACGAGCCGGAATTAATTCGGGTGATTACACCTGAAGTCATGTTGTTGGTATCGGGTGCAGTACTGGTATTCGGAGTGGTCATCACTTTCTTGTGTGCTTATCTTTCTATTAATAAATATCTGAGAATGAAAGCAAGCACGCTGTACTACGTGTAGTTCTGGATTTATAGATGTAAATAAATTAATTGTAAATAACAATGGGTGATAAACAGAAATTTGCCTTCGATAAAACGAACTTCATTTTGCTTGCCATCGGCATGGCAGTGGTTATCTTGGGTTTTATCCTGATGACAGGACCTTCATCGTCGGAAGCGGTGTTTCAGGCGGATATTTTCAGTGTGAGAAGAATTAAAGTGGCTCCGGTGGTTTGCTTCCTGGGTTTTATCTTTATGATATATGGCGTAATGCGCAAACCTAAAACAAAAGAATAAAACAGGATGGAATGGTTTGAAGCACTGATCCTTGGATTGATTCAGGGACTGACTGAATATTTACCGGTGAGCAGTAGCGGGCATTTGGCTATTGGCTCGGCTTTGTTTGGTATAGAGGGAGAAGAGAATCTGGCATTTACCATTGTAGTACATGTTGCAACCGTGTTCAGTACATTGGTCATTCTCTGGAAAGAAATAGATTGGATATTCCGTGGCCTGTTTAAGTTTAAGATGAACAGCGAAACACGTTATGTGATCAATATTTTAATTTCGATGATTCCTATTGGTATCGTCGGTGTGTTTTTCAAGGATGAAGTTGAGGCTGTTTTCGGTTCGGGATTGCTGATTGTTGGCTGCATGCTGTTGCTTACGGCTGCTTTGCTGTCGTTCTCTTATTATGCAAAACCACGTCAGAAAGAGAACATCTCGATGAAAGACGCGTTTATCATTGGGCTGGCGCAGGCTTGTGCCGTATTGCCGGGACTGTCTCGTTCGGGCAGTACAATTGCTACAGGTTTATTATTAGGTGATAATAAAGCAAAACTGGCGCAATTCTCCTTCCTGATGGTGATACCGCCTATATTGGGAGAAGCTTTGCTGGATGCTATGAAGATGATAAAAGGTGAGGCTATTGCGGGAGATATTCCGGCTTTGTCACTGATAGTGGGTTTTATTGCCGCTTTTGTCTCAGGGTGCCTGGCTTGCAAGTGGATGATTAATATCGTCAAAAAAGGAAAACTGATTTATTTCGCTATTTATTGTGCAATAGCAGGAGTGGTCACCATCGTTGTTTCACAATTGCAATAAGTAACGGATGAATTTTAAAGAAGGAGAAGTACTTTATTTTGATAAACCGTTGGGGTGGACGTCTTTTAAGGTCGTAGGGCATGCCCGGTACCATATTTGCCGACGGATGAAAGTGAAGAAATTGAAGGTGGGGCATGCAGGTACACTCGATCCGCTGGCAACAGGGGTAATGATTGTTTGTACAGGTAAAGCTACCAAGAGAATAGAGGAATTTCAGTATCATACAAAGGAATATATTGCTACCATTCAGTTGGGTGCCACTACTCCATCGTACGATCTGGAACATGAGATTGATGCTACCTATCCTACGGAGCATATCACCCGGGAGTTGGTGGAAGAGACGTTGAAAACATTTGTTGGTGAAATACAGCAAGTGCCTCCGGCATTCTCGGCTTGCAAAGTAGATGGTGCGCGTGCTTATGATTTGGCCCGTAAAGGTCAGGAAGTGGAGTTGAAGCCCAAATTGCTGGTGATTGACGAGATAGAACTGCTGGAATGTAACTTACCGGAAATTAAGATCAGGGTGGTATGCAGCAAGGGAACTTATATCCGTGCATTGGCACGCGACATCGGGGAAGCCTTGCAAAGCGGTGCACATCTGACCGGATTGATACGTACCCGTGTGGGGGAGATAAAGTTGGAGCAATGCCTGGATCCTGCAAAATTTGCAGAATGGATAGATCAGCAGGAAGTTGAGATATCTGATTGAAATAGAAAAGTAAGAAATAAAATAATTAATAAACGCACATTATTATCATGAAACTGTCGCAATTTAAATTTAAGTTACCCGAAGAAAAGATTGCTTTGCACCCTACAAAGTATAGGGATGAATCGCGCTTGATGGTACTCCACAAGCGTACGGGAGAGATTGAGCACAAGATGTTTAAGGACATCCTGAACTATTTTGATGATAAAGACGTGTTTGTATTCAACGATACCAAGGTATTCCCTGCCCGTTTGTACGGAAATAAGGAAAAAACCGGTGCACGTATCGAAGTGTTCTTACTGCGTGAGCTGAATGAAGAGCTGCGTTTGTGGGACGTATTGGTGGATCCGGCACGTAAAATCCGTATAGGCAATAAGCTTTATTTCGGTGATGACGATTCAATGGTGGCTGAGGTAATTGATAATACTACTTCACGCGGACGTACGCTCCGTTTTCTATATGACGGTCCTCATGACGAATTTAAAAAAGCATTGTATGCGTTAGGTGAAACTCCGCTGCCGCATACGATTCTTAACCGTCCGGTGGAAGAAGAAGATGCAGAACGTTTCCAGTCTATTTTCGCTAAAAACGAAGGAGCCGTGACAGCACCTACTGCGAGTCTGCACTTCAGCCGCGAATTGATGAAGCGTATGGAAATAAAAGGCATAGACTTTGCGTATATCACATTGCATGCAGGGCTCGGTAACTTCCGTGACATCGACGTAGAGGATCTGACAAAGCATAAGATGGACTCTGAGCAGATGTTCGTAACCGGAGAAGCTGTTAAGATTGTGAACCGTGCCAAGGATCTTGGTAGGAATGTATGTGCTGTGGGAACAACTGTGATGCGCGCCATTGAAAGCACGGTGAGCACAGACGGGCATTTGAAAGAATATGAAGGATGGACGAATAAGTTTATTTTCCCGCCGTATGATTTTACAGTGGCTAATGCTATGGTATCCAACTTCCACATGCCACTTTCTACTCTGTTGATGATTGTGGCTGCCTTTGGTGGTTACGAGCAGGTAATGGATGCATATCACATAGCATTGAAAGAAGGCTACCGTTTTGGTACTTATGGAGATGCGATGCTGATTTTGGATAAGTGATGAGAATATATCTGGGATTAGGTACTAATTTGGGTGATAAGGAGTTGAATCTTCGTGTCGCTGTACAGAAAATAGAAGAGCGGATAGGGAAAGTGATTTCCCTGTCCGCTTTTTATGCTACTGCCCCCTGGGGATTTCAATCTGATAATAACTTTCTGAATGCTGCGGCGGGAGTGGAGACGTCTCTGTCTCCTTTCGATATACTTGAAAGGACCCAACAGATAGAGCAGGAAATAGGGCGTTTACATAAATCACATGATGGGGTATATAGCGACCGTCTGATTGATATTGACCTCTTGCTTTATGGTGATAAGATATTACAGGACGAAAGGCTTTCATTGCCTCATCCATTGATGGACGAACGAAAATTTGTTTTAGAGCCGCTTGCCGAAATCGCACCGGACGTTGTCCATCCGGTACTTCATAAAACAATTAGAGAGCTATTTCTGGTTCTTTCGTAATTTACGGATCATCAAATGCCGTGGAAGGTAAGCCACACAGCCGATCAATACGGCATACAATATGCGCAGGTCGTCAAACGGTTGATGGTTCAGATAACAAATAAAGGCATAAATACCCACTGTGACAGCAATATACACCAATAGTATAATAGCGGTTTTTAGTTTATTTTTCATAAGATAGTCTGTTAATACGAAGCAAAAGTAGCAATAAATCCAAAATATTATCTACCTTTGCCAATGAAATGAAGTGTGGAAAGATTTGAGTAGCTTGCAACCACAGAAAAAAATGCTAAAACAACATTCCCTTCTGTATGCGTTTTCTACTCTTTTTGATTTCTGTCCGCATTCATAATTTATAATTCATAATTCATAATTTTATTATGGGATATTTATTCACATCCGAATCGGTGTCTGAAGGACACCCCGATAAAGTGGCCGATCAAATATCGGACGCTGTGCTTGACAAACTGTTGGCTTACGATCCCAGTTCGAAAGTAGCTTGCGAAACCTTAGTGACTACCGGACAGGTGGTACTTGCGGGAGAAGTGAAAACAGGTGCTTATGTTGATTTACAACTGATAGCACGTGAAGTGATCCAAAAGATTGGTTACACGAAAGGCGAATACATGTTCGAAAGTAATTCGTGCGGTGTATTTTCTGCCATTCATGAACAGAGTGCCGACATCAACCGTGGTGTAGAACGTGAGGACCCTATGAATCAGGGGGCAGGCGACCAGGGAATGATGTTTGGTTATGCAACCAACGAAACTGAGAACTATATGCCGTTGTCGCTTGACCTGGCACATAGAATACTTCTTGTATTGGCCGATATCCGCCGGGAAGGTAAAGAAATGACTTATCTCCGTCCGGATGCAAAGAGCCAGGTAACTATTGAATATGACGATAACGGTACTCCCGTGCGTATTGATACAATTGTTGTTTCAACACAGCATGATGAATTTATATTGCCGGCTGATGGTTCTGCTGCTGCCCAACTGAAGGCGGATGAAGAGATGCTGGCGGTAATCCGGAAAGATGTGATTGAGGTATTGATGCCTCGTGTCATTGCGTCTATCAATCACCCGAAGGTTCTTGCCTTGTTCAATGATAATATTGTTTATCACGTAAATCCGACCGGTAAATTCGTTATTGGCGGTCCGCACGGAGATACAGGGTTAACCGGACGTAAGATTATTGTTGATACCTATGGTGGTAAAGGGGCTCACGGTGGTGGTGCTTTTTCTGGTAAAGATCCCAGTAAAGTAGACCGCAGTGCTGCTTATGCTGCTCGTCATATTGCTAAAAACCTTGTAGCTGCCGGTGTTGCCGACGAAATGTTGGTACAGGTTTCTTACGCTATCGGGGTGGCGCGTCCGATTAATATTTATGTAAATACATACGGCCGCAGTAATGTGAAAATGAGTGATGGTGAAATCGCCGAAAAGATTGATGAGTTGTTTGACCTCCGGCCAAAGGCTATTGAAGATCGCTTGAAACTCCGTTATCCGATTTACAGTGAAACGGCCGCTTACGGACACATGGGGCGTGAACCTCAGGTAGTGACTAAGCATTTCCACTCTCGTTATGAAGGTGACCGGACTATGGAGGTAGAGTTGTTTACATGGGAAAAACTTGACTATGTGGACAAAGTAAAAGAAGCTTTCGGTTTGTAATCAGCGTAGCTTTACAGCTATTTATTATAGGGGGCCGTACTTGTTTTTATCCCATATGGGGAGAAAACAAGGCGGCCTTCTTCTTTTCTCCTTGAAATTTGGTACTTTTGCATCGTGTTTAACCAAACCCATGCAAGAAATGAACCAAATAGCTTCCGTATGTGTATATTGTGCTTCAAGTACGAAAATAGATCAGATTTATTTTGATGCAGCTGTGCGATTAGGACAGTTGTTGGCAACCCGGCATATCCGTTTGATAAATGGAGCGGGAAATATAGGGTTGATGCGGTCGGTGGCTGATGCCGTATTACAGAACGGAGGCGAAGTGACCGGAGTGATCCCTCACTTTATGGTAGAGCAAGGATGGCATCATACCGGCTTGACGGAGCTTATCGAGGTGGACAGTATGCACGAACGTAAACGACTGATGGCTGAAAAGAGTGATGCTGTGATTGCATTGCCCGGAGGATGCGGGACCCTGGAAGAGTTACTTGAAATTATCACCTGGAAACAGTTGGGGCTTTATCTTCAACCGATCGTGATATTGAATACCAATGGCTTTTTCGATCCTTTGTTGACAATGCTCGACAAAGCCATAGACGGTAATTTCATGAGGAAACAGCATGGAGATATCTGGCATGTAGCCCATACTCCGGAAGAGGCTGTGGATCTGGTTTATTCAATACCCGTATGGGACAGTTCCATCCGTAAGTTTGCTGCTATATGATTTCTCCTCAGGACTCTGTCGGTGTGCAGGTGGCAGATACTTTGCCGCAGACCTTCCATGAAGCTTGTGTTCCGAAAGATACATTGGCGGCGGTTGATTTACAGGCGGTGAGCGAGACGGTTACGGGAGTGGATGGCATATCGATCCCTTACTCTCCAAGGACGGATGACGGGTTGGCAATGATACTGCTGGGATGTTTCTTTATTTCTTCGTATGTATTGGCGCGCAGTAAGAAATTCCTGTTGCAACAAGTTAAAGATTTTATGTTGCATCGTGAAAGAACAAGTATTTTTGCTTCCTCTACAGCAGCTGATATGCGTTATCTGTTATTGTTGACTGTGCAGACTTGTGTTCTTGGAGGTGTATGTATCTTTAACTATTTTAATGATGTCCGGCCCTCACTGATGGAGCGCGTTTCGCCTCATGTGCTCTTGGGAGTTTATGTTGCTGTGTGCATATTCTATTTTTTATTCAAGTGGATTATATATTCGTTTTTGGGATGGGTGTTTTTTGACAAAAGTAAAACAGATATATGGCTGGAGTCTTATTCTACGCTGATTTACTACCTTGGATTTGCTTTATTTCCGTTTGTTTTGTTTCTGGTTTATTTTGATCTGAATGTTACCTTTTTAGTTTCAATTGGTTGCATTTTGGTAATTTTTACTAAAATATTGATGTTTTACAAGTGGCTAAAGCTTTTTTCCTGTAATATTTATGGGGTTTTCCTTTTAATTTTATACTTTTGTGCCCTTGAAATCATACCTTGTTTAATAGTCTATCAGGGTCTGATTCAGCTAAATAATGTTTTGATAATAAATTTTTAGGACGTTGAAAATTAAGAAAGTATTAGTGTCGCAGCCTAAGCCTGCTTCAGAGAAATCTCCTTATTACGACATTGCTGAAAAGTATGGTGTAAAAATAGATTTCCGCCCCTTCATCAAGGTTGAGAGCGTCTCTGCGAAAGAATTCAGACAACAGAAAGTATCGATTCTTGATCATACGGCTGTTATATTTACCTCACGCCATGCGATTGATCATTTCTTCCATTTATGTACGGAGTTACGTGTGACGATCCCTGAGACGATGAAGTATTTTTGTGTAACAGAAGCTGTTGCTCTTTACATTCAGAAATATGTGCAGTATCGTAAGCGTAAGATTTTCTTCGGAGCTACGGGTAAGATTGAAGATTTGATTCCTTCGATTGTGAAGCATAAAACAGAGAAATATCTCGTTCCGATGTCGGATGTACATAACGATGACGTGAAGAATCTGTTGGATAAGAATAATATTCAGCATACCGAATGCGTAATGTATCGTACTGTTAGTAACGACTTTATGGAAGGAGAGGAGTTTGATTATGACATGCTGGTATTCTTTAGCCCTGCGGGAGTTTCTTCATTAAAAAAGAACTTCCCTGATTTCGATCAGAAGGATATCAAGATCGGAACATTTGGATCGACAACAGCACAGGCTGTTCGTGATGCAGGACTTCGTCTGGATTTGGAAGCACCTAATGTGAAGTCTCCTTCAATGACGGCTGCTCTCGATTTGTTTATTAAGGAAAACAATAAAGGAAAATAAATGAAACGGTGAACAGCAAACGGTAAACAATGAACAGGCATATTTATCTGTAGCATTGTTTACTGTTTGTTGTTTGCCGTTTATAATTATTATGGCAAATACCCTGTGCAAGGCCGAAAGGCTGAATAGTAAGATTCTGATTGAGAAGATGTTTGCAGGCGGCTCTAAGTCGTTTTCCATCTTTCCGTTGCGTGTGGTGTATATGCCTGTGGAAAATCAGGATGCTCAGGCATCTGTTTTATTGAGCGTTTCGAAGAAACGATTTAAACGCGCGGTAAAGCGGAACAGGGTGAAACGCCAATTGCGTGAGGCGTACCGGTTGCATAAGCATCTACTATTGCAGACTTTAACCGATAAACAGCAACAGTTGGCTATTGCTTTCATCTATCTTTCGGACGAATTAACGTCCTCGGCCGAAATAGAGGAGAAAATGAAGACTCTGCTGGCCCGTATCAGCGAGAGATTGGTATGAAACGTCTGCTTTCATATATATTATTGCTTCCCATATACTTTTACAGGGCTTGTATTTCGCCCATGACCCCTCCTTCATGTCGTTTTACGCCTACTTGTTCGCAGTACGCTATTGAAGCGATTAAGAAACATGGTCCTTTTAAGGGGCTTTATCTTGCCGTCAGGCGGATACTTCGTTGTCATCCGTGGGGTGGATCTGGGTATGATCCCGTTCCTTAGTGATTTATGAATATTCTGGATATACATACACATCGGCTGCCTGCAGAACCGGGGCAGGCAATACAAAATTGTCAGCCGGCAGAATTTATTCCGCTGGCCGGTGCTTACTATTCTGTGGGGATTCATCCCTGGTACCTGACCCGTGAGAGTTTCGTCCGCCAGTGGGAACTGTTGTTGTCAGCTATCCATTCTCCTCAGGTTCTTGCAATTGGCGAAGCAGGTCTCGACAAGTTGGCACAGACGGACTATGTGTTGCAGCAAGAAGCATTTGAGAAGCAGGCTATACTTGCACACGAAATGGGATATCCGTTAGTAATTCATGCAGTGCGGTCAGCAGATGAAATTATCCGCTTTAAAAGGAAAATGCAGCCTTCTAACCCCTGGATTATACATGGTTTCCGCGGGAAAAAAGAATTGGCTCTGCAATATATCCGGGAGGGAATTTATCTTTCACTGGGAGAGAAGTATCAGGAGGAAGCGCTTCGACAGATACCTTCGGAATACTTGTTTCTGGAGACAGATGAAAGTCTGATAGATATCCATAGCCTTTATGAGCGAGCTGCTTTACTTCTGGAGATGCCTGTTTGCAAACTCATGCAACAAGTACAGCAAAACATTAATAACGTCTTTTTTAGGCAATAAGAGTTGCTTGTTCCGATAAAGAGTCGTACTTTTGCCCTAATTAAACTTTAAAACTTATTATCATTCGATGAATTTTGTAGAAGAACTAAGATGGCGTGGAATGGTGCATGACATGATGCCCGGCACAGAAGAGTTATTGGCGAAAGAACAGGTTACTGCTTATTTGGGTATTGATCCGACAGCCGATTCGTTGCATATCGGACACTTATGCGGTGTGATGATCTTGCGACACTTCCAGCGTTGCGGCCATAAACCATTGGCTTTGATTGGTGGTGCAACAGGTATGATTGGCGATCCTTCGGGTAAGTCGGCAGAACGTAATCTGCTCGATGAAGAGACTTTACGCCACAATCAGGCTTGTATCAAGAAGCAGCTGGCTAAGTTTTTGGACTTCGAATCTGATGTTCCTAATAGAGCCGAATTAGTGAACAACTATGATTGGATGAAGGAGTTCAGTTTCTTGGATTTTGTTCGTGAAGTGGGTAAACACATCACTGTAAACTACATGATGGCTAAGGAATCAGTAAAGAAGCGCCTGAACGGTGAAGCCCGTGACGGATTGTCGTTTACAGAGTTTACTTATCAGTTGTTGCAGGGTTATGACTTCCTTCACCTCTATGAAACCAAAGGATGTAAATTGCAGATGGGTGGTTCCGATCAGTGGGGAAATATCACTACCGGTACTGAGTTGATTCGCCGTACCAATGGTGGTGAGGCTTATGCACTGACATGTCCGTTGATTACCAAAGCTGACGGTGGAAAGTTTGGTAAGACAGAATCCGGTAATATCTGGTTGGATCCTCGTTATACATCTCCTTATAAATTCTATCAGTTCTGGCTCAATGTGAGTGACTCTGACGCAGAACGTTATATCAAGATATTTACTTCGCTTGATAAGGCAGAAATCGACGGGTTGGTTGCTGAACATAATGAAGCTCCGCATTTGAGAGCACTTCAGAAACGTTTGGCAAAGGAAGTAACTGTAATGGTTCATTCTGAAGAGGATTACAATGCTGCGGTAGATGCATCTAATATCTTGTTTGGCAATGCTACATCCGATGCGTTGAGAAAGCTGGACGAAGACACACTTCTGGCTGTGTTCGAAGGTGTTCCTCAATTTGAGATTTCACGTGATGCATTGACAGAGGGAGTGAAAGCAGTTGACCTGTTCGTTGACAATGCTGCTGTATTTGCTTCAAAAGGTGAAATGCGTAAACTGGTTCAGGGTGGCGGTGTTTCTTTGAATAAAGAGAAGTTGGCTGCTTTTGATCAGGTGATTACTACTGCTGATCTGCTTGATGAAAAGTATCTGTTGGTTCAGCGTGGTAAGAAAAACTATTATTTGATTATCGCTAAATAAGGAGTTTTCTTTTCCGCCTTTCATTCAGGGGGCGGGTTGAGTGAAACTTTAATATAAAAAAGAGGATGTCTCAAAAGGGGGTGCCATGTAATAGGCAAATTGACCCTGTGAGACATCCTTTTTCTTTGTGGAGTGGCAGATTAATGCTTTCCTGCTTTATCTGCCGGGAGTTCTTTCAGTAATTCCTCTACTGCCGTCTTCAATTGCGTATCTTCACCTTTGACGATTGTTTCCGGTGAGTTGGCAACTTTAATGTCCGGTTCCAGCTGTGTGTTTTCCAGATAGCTTCCATCCGGGAGTCGATAGCCTATGACAGGAATACCGAATACCAGAGATGGGTCTTGCAGGCGTTCCCATGAAACACTGGTCATAGTTCCCGGTACGGGCATACCTACCAATTTACCCAATTTCTGGTGGCTGTATACCCATGGTGTACCGTGCGCATTCGAGTAATTGGCTTCACATGTCAGCATGATAGATGGTTTGTTCCATCGGCGGCTGGGCATATCGCATGCTTCGCGTCCGCGAACAACCTGAGTGAAATACTTCTTGCCGCTGAACAATACTTCGATATCTTCGTGAAGGCGGCCACCACCATTGAAACGGGTGTCTATAACGATACCTTCGCGGTTATTGTATTTTCCTAAAATATCCGAGTAGACGGAACGGAAACTGCCATCACCCATCGACTGTATGTGTACATATCCCAGACGTCCGTTGGACCATTTGTCTACATTGGCCGCCCGTTGTTTCACCCAGCGTTTGTAAAGCAGATTGTTGAGGGTTCCGTTGCCGACCGGGATTACTACTTCTTCCCACCGTTCACCGTTTTGCGGATTGTATAGCGAAACAAGCGTCTTCTTATTGGCTTTGTCATTCAGTAACGTCAGATAATCTGTTTCGGGAGTTATTGCCTGCCCGTTGATCTTTTCAATGACAGTTCCGGCTTTCACCTTCGAGCGGGCGTGATCGAACGGCCCTTTTTCAATCACTTCCATGATCAATGCACCTTTTCCTTTGTGATTCCAGTCTGTAAGCACTCCCAAACTGGCTGTGGCATCTCCCGGAATGGATGGAGAGAAGCGGCCGCCGGTATGCGATACATTCAGTTCACCCAGCCATTCGCTCAGCAATTCGGCAAAGTCGTAGTTGTTATTGATGTGCGGCAGGAATTTGCGGTAAGCAGCAGACATGGCATCCCAGTCTACTCCGTGCATGTTGGTGTTGTAGAAACGTTTCTGCTGCTGCTTATATACATGGTCGAACATATATTCTCGTTCTGCGGCTAAATCCATTTTCATCTCTGCTTTATAGCTGATCGGCTTCAGAGTCTCTCCGCTGAGGTCCATTTTCTGCATGGTGTTGCCTCCCAGGACAAACAGGGTTTTTCCTTCTTTGTCCATATTCATAGAAGCCCATCCGGCATTCATTTTATGAAGCAGCTTGGTTTCTTTTTTGCGGAGATCCATTTTCCATAGGTCAAATCCACCTTCGAATGCTGACAGATAGTAGAGGGTTTCACCGTCTTTTGAGATGATGGTACTGCCCAGATTCGAAGAATTGGGAGTGAGGCGGATGATACGGTCTTCGAGCCCATTCAGCTCCACTACGATGTTTTTTACCTCGTCTTTCTTTTCAGTCTCTGCTTTGGGATCTTTCTTTTTGCCTTTTTTCAGGTTAGCAGAAGCTTTTTCTTTATCCTTCTGTTGCTCCTTTTCCAGTTCTTTCTGCAATTCATAATCCTCTTTACTCAGACGGAACTTATCGAAAGCATCCTGATTGAGGAATACCAGCATGGCATCGTTTTGTGAACCCCAGGAAGCATGTGCACGCATCCCATATCGTTCGGTCGTGAACAAGATGGCATTGCCGTCCAGTGCCCAACGGGGAGATCCGCTCATGTAACCACTGTTAGTCAGGTTGATGATCGGGCTGCCACCCTGTGCACTCACTAATCCTATGTCTGAATATGGATCATGCCGGTTACCGATAAACTCGAGTGTGAACCATTTTCCGTCAGGTGACCATTGGTAGTCGAAATTTCCGTCGGTGCTGAACCAAGTGGATCCATCGGTGATCTGGCGAACCTTTTTCGTGTCTAAATTAACTACCATCAAGCGGTTGCGGTCCTCTATAAACGCCAGTTCTTTACCGTCCGGTGAGAATTGCGGATAAGCCCGTTCCACGGTTGTGGAGGGCAGTAACACTTTTTCTTCGATGATAGTGGCATTCGGGAAGTTGGCCTCCTCTTTACGGGCTATTTTAGCCAGGAAAAGTTGCCAGTTGCCGTTACGTTCGCTTGCGTAGGCCAAGGTACGGTTGTCCGGGGCGAAAGTGAGTCCGGCTTCGCGTGCAGGTGTTTGGGTGATTTGTTTTGTGGTGGCATAATCTGTCGAGGTCACAAATACTTCTCCCCGTACGATAAACGCAATCTGTTTTCCATCCGGCGATACGGTTCCCGATGTCGCTCCGTTTGTAAAAGTCAGGTCTGCTATTTTATCCTGATCATCGCGGACAATGTCTATGTCCGTTTTTTGTGGAGTGGCATTACCTTTTTGAGTATATATTTCCCCGTCATACGCATAGCATAATGTTCCGTCATGACTCATTGACAAGAAACGCACAGGATGTGTTTTGAAAGATGTCACCGTTTTAAGAGACTGTGTGTTGTCCAATGGGAAGTTGTAGACATTGAACGAGCCTTCGCGTTCACTTAATATATATACACTTTTTCCGTCCGGTGAAAGGATGGGGTTGCGGTCTTCTCCGGCGTGATTGGTCAGGTTGGTATGTTTTCCTGTTTGAGTGTTGTACATCCAGATGTCACGGGTGATGGACGAAGTGTGATGTTTCCGCCATTCATCTTCAAAACCTTTACGGTCCTGATAAAGGAAGAATTCCCCCGATGTTGCATAACAAACTGCTTCGGCCGGGGTGCCCAGCACCTGTTCCGTACGTCCTCCGTTTGCAGGGACCTTGTAGAGCTCTGTCATGGCTGTTGTCGGGAACATGGCGCTTTGTGCGGGATCCTGGATGGATGCTGAAAATAGAATATATTTTCCGTCCGGTGTAAAAGTTGAAGGGAGTTCGGATGCAGAATTGGTAGTCAGTCTTTGTGCCGTACCTCCTGTCGCCGGCATTATAAAAATGTCAAAATTGCCATTACGGTCACTGGCAAAAGCGATTTGCTTACTGTCCGGCGACCAAATCGGTGTGCATTCATACGATGGTTGTGTTGTAAGCTGGGTGGCTACCCCTCCTCCGGCAGGTACCTTGTAAATATCTCCTTTGTAACAGAATGCTATTTCTGTTCCGTCCGGCGAAATCTGTACGTCACGCATCCATAGCGGTGATGCGGCATTGCCGGTAAGCGTGGTGAGACCCAATGCAATGCATACAAAAAGTTTTCTCATACTTACTGAATTTATTCGTTTACTTTATTGATTTCTGTAAGTACAAAGGTAGCAATTAGCCGCGGCTAACGAGACTTATTATACAAAAAAGTCTAAAAAGATTTGGAAAATAACTTGCATGGCATTATCTTTGCATCGCTTTTTAACAGAAAGCGCATGAGCTTGTCCTATGGTGTAATGGTAGCACAACAGTTTTTGGTTCTGTTTGTCTAAGTTCGAATCTTGGTAGGACAACCCCCAAATGCCTTGAAAGTAAATTATTTCCAAGGCATTTTTCTTTTTGTATGACCGAATTTCCTTTAGGTCAGCTTGTATTATCCATCATCTCCTATTCATGTTATGCTATTTACCTTAATAATTAATTGAGATGGTACGTTCTTTATCTCGTCCTGTGTACGCAGGCTTATTAGCCCGTGTACCTGTGCTCATTAGCCTTGGTATGCGTGCCCATTGGCACGGGTATGCGGGACGAGATAGAGCCTTGACCATTTATATAAAAGATAGCAAGGAAAATGAAATACTTTTCAAGGTATAAATAGATAGGGAATTAACTTTATATGTCTATATAACAGCAGTTTACTATATGCTTTCTGCCAAAAATGGAGGGTGGAAGATGGAAGATAAGGGTGGAAGATTGATAGCCTAAAAAGACGATCTTCCACCATGATAAATTGCGGAATATCAGATGGTAAACTACAAAAAGGTGGAAGATGGAAGATGGAAATACTTTTTCCGTATGAGTGGGTAAATTGGGGAAAAAATTTTCTTCTTTCTCTTTCTTTTTGCCTATTTTTGCCTATTCGTTAATACTAAAATCTAATAATCAATGAAACGTCGCGATTTTCTGAAGTGTTCACTTGCTGTAGGAGCAGGCTTGGCAACCTCTCCGTTGACTTATGCATTTAATGGTGAAAACCAAGAGTCAAACAATGATTCGTCCGGCTCCTCTAAGGCTCCTGCCACAAAAGGAGGGAAACCACATATCATTTTTATTATGAGTGACCAGCATCGTGGAGATGCTTTACATTGCATGGGGAATAAAGCCGTCATTTCTCCTAACATAGATAAGTTGGCTCAGGAAGGCAGCTTGTTTGTATGTGGTTATAGTTCTGCCCCCAGTAGTACGCCCGCGCGTGCCGGCTTGCTTACGGGGATGTCTCCATGGCACCATGGGATGTTGGGGTATGGAAAGGTCGCTTCCAAATATAAATATGAAATGCCCCGGATGTTGCGCGATTTGGACTACTATACTTTTGGAATAGGGAAGATGCACTGGTTTCCACAGAAAGCCTTGCATGGCTTTCATGCTACATTGGTAGACGAGAGCGGGCGTAGTGAAACCCGTGATTTTATTAGTGACTATCGGGAATGGTTTCAGTTGCAGGCGCCCGGGAAGAACCCGGATTTAACGGGAATCGGGTGGAACAATCATAATGCCGGAACTTATAAACTTGAGGAAAGATTACATCCTACGGCCTGGACGGGGCAAACAGCCTGTGAATTAATACGGAATTATGAAAGTGATCAGCCGCTGTTCCTGAAAGTCTCTTTTGCCCGCCCTCATAGTCCGTATGATCCTCCGAAGCGATATTTGGATATGTATGAAAAGGCAGATATCCCTGTACCGTTTGTTGGGGATTGGTGTGGAAAGTATGCTGAACGTAAAGATCCGGAAAAGGTTGCGAAAGACGCCCCTTTCGCGAATTTAGGAGAAGAATACGCTGTCAATTCCCGACGCCATTATTATGCGAATGTGACGTTTATTGATGATCAGATTGGGCAGATTATTCAGGCCCTGAAAGAGAAAGGAATGTACGAGAACGCAATCATTTGTTATACGGCTGACCACGGTGATATGTTGGGTGACCATTATCATTGGCGGAAAACCTATGCCTATGAAGGTTCGGCGAAGATTCCTTATATTATAAAATGGCCTTCTGCCATGACTACACAGGCTATTAAAGGAAAACGAATAGAACAGCCGGTAGAGTTACGTGATTTTTTGCCTACCTTCATCGAACTTGCAGGGGGAACGGTACCGGATGATATGGACGGCAAGTCTTTGGTTGCACTGGTTTCAGGAAATAATGATGGCTGGCGGAAATATATTGATCTGGAACATGCCACCTGCTATAGTGCCGATAATTATTGGTGTGCGCTTACTGACGGTAAAATGAAGTATATCTGGTTTATTCATACGGGCGAAGAGCAATTGTTCGATTTAAGTGCAGATCCCGGAGAACGGAGAAATCTTTTTGGAGACAGTCGTTATGCAGACCGGTTGGCTGAGATGCGTAAAGCAATGGTCTGTCACTTGCAAGAGAGGGGAACAGATTTTGTAAAAGATGGAAAGCTGGTAGTAAGAGATCAGACCTTACTTTATAGCCCTAATTATCCAAAAGATTAATGTTATTTATCTGTGCAGGATAATTGGGCGCAATTTATTCTCAAATCCCGTTTTCTTTTCTTATTTTTGTGTCGTGTACGCAAACGATGTTTGTCTGAGCGGCACCTAATGTAAACTTATAAATAAGAAATATGAAAACAAACTATGAGATTCGCTATGCTGCCCATCCGGAAGACGCAAGAAGCTATGACACCAAGAGAATCCGGAGAGATTTCCTGATAGAGAAGGTTTTTTCGGCCGACGAAGTGAATATGGTATACTCCATGTATGATCGTATGGTAGTGGGTGGAGCCATGCCGGTAAATGAAGTGTTGAAGTTGGAAGCTATCGATCCTTTGAAAGCTCCTTATTTCCTGACCCGTCGTGAAATGGGTATTTTCAATGTCGGAGGTCCCGGCGTTGTGAGAGCGGGGAATGCGATATTTCAGTTAGCTTATAAAGAAGCGCTTTATTTGGGTTCGGGCGATCGGGAAGTAACTTTTGAGAGTGTAGATGCCGCACATCCTGCTAAATTTTATTTTAATTCGCTGACCGCTCACCGAAATTATCCTGATAAGAAAGTAACGAAAGCCGATGCGGTGGTTGCTGAAATGGGTACGTTGGAAGGCTCGAATCATCGCAATATTAATAAGATGCTTGTAAACCAGGTGCTACCTACCTGCCAGTTGCAGATGGGAATGACCGAACTGGCTCCGGGGAGTGTGTGGAATACGATGCCCGCACATGTTCACAGCCGCCGTATGGAGGCTTATTTCTATTTTGAGGTACCGGAGGAGCATGCCGTATGCCATTTCATGGGTGAGGTTGACGAAACCCGTCATGTATGGATGAAGGGCGATCAGGCAGTATTGTCACCGGAATGGTCCATTCATTCGGCAGCGGCAACTCACAGTTACACTTTTATCTGGGGCATGGGGGGGGAGAACCTTGATTATGGTGACCAGGATTTTTCGTTAATCACGGACTTGAAATAAGGTGTTTGATATGAATATTTCTTTTTAGAGAATGGAAGTGAGATGAGTTTTTTTAAAACATTATAAGTATGGTAAACTTTTCATTAAAGGGCAAAGTGGCATGGGTCACAGGTGCATCTTACGGTATCGGTTTTGCATTGGCTACTGCTTTCTCAGAGGCAGGCGCGAAGATCGTTTTTAATGACATCAGTCAGGAGCTGGTCGACAAGGGGTTGGCTGCATATAAGGAACTGGGGATTGAGGCCAGTGGATATGTGTGCGACGTCACGCGTGAGGAGCAGGTAAATGCTTTGGTTGCACGGATCGAGAAAGAGGTCGGAGTGGTTGATATTCTGGTAAATAATGCCGGTATTATTAAGCGCATCCCGATGTGTGAGATGACAGCGGAGCAGTTCCGGCAGGTGATTGACGTGGACCTGAATGCCCCGTTTATTGTGTCGAAAGCCGTGATTCCTTCAATGATTAAGAAGGGGCATGGAAAAATCATCAATATCTGTTCGATGATGAGTGAGCTGGGGCGTGAGACAGTATCTGCTTATGCCGCTGCCAAGGGCGGGCTGAAGATGCTCACCCGCAACATTGCGTCCGAGTATGGTGAGTTCAATATCCAGTGTAATGGCATTGGCCCGGGGTATATCGCCACACCTCAGACGGCGCCTTTGCGTGAAGTGCAGCCGGACGGTTCGCGCCATCCGTTCGACTCATTCATTATAGCCAAGACTCCTGCTGCCCGTTGGGGAACACCGGAAGACCTGATGGGACCGGCCGTATTCCTGGCTTCGGATGCTTCGAATTTCGTGAACGGTCATGTGCTTTATGTAGATGGCGGTATTTTGGCTTATATCGGTAAACAACCTAAATGAATCTGATCAATACAATTGAATCAATGAAGAAAGTTTTTCTTTTTGCCGCACTCGCTTTGTTGTGTCTGGCTTGCAATGAAGCGGGTAAGTCGGTTTCTGTTACGGTATCCAATGCCACTTCGCTGGAACGTGACGGTGAGATGGCAGAAGTATCCATGAGCGAGGTTTCCTCTAAATTGCAGTTACCCGATACCGCGCAGATAGTCGTGGTGGATGCCGAAGGGCAGCAAGTACCCTATCAGATAACTTCCGACGAGAAAGTGATATTTCCGGTCAGTGTACAGGCGAATGGTTCGACTGTTTACACGATAAAGGCGGGCATTCCCCAGGAGTGTCCGGTGAAGGCTTGCGGAAGATATTATCCCGAACGGGTGGATGACGTGGCCTGGGAGAACGATTTGGTGGCTTTCCGTACTTACGGACCTGCTTTACAGGAAACCGGAGAGCGTGCTTTCGGATATGATATCTGGACGAAGTACAACACCACTGAGCCGGTGGTGGAAGCTCGCTATGAAGGCGAATTGAACCCGGATACAAAAGCTAAAATAGCAGAACTCGGGAAGACGGATCCTAAAGCCGCGCAGGAGCTTTACCGGTCGGTTTCTTATCATGTGGACCATGGCAACGGACTGGACTGTTATAAGGTCGGTCCTACTTTGGGAGGGGGCACAGCTGCGTTAATGGCAGGTGATACAATTATTTATCCGTATTGTTACGCTACCCAGGAGATACTGGATAATGGTCCGTTGCGTTTCACTGTGAGGCTGGTGTATCATCCGTTGGTGGTAAGGGGAGACTCCGGCGTGATCGAAACACGTGTGATTACGTTGGATGCGGGTTCGCATCTGAACAAAACGATTGTTTCTTATACCAATCTGAAAGAGACAATGCCTCTGGCCGTCGGCATCGTATTGCATGAACCCGATGGAGCTGTGGTGGCGAATGCGGCAGAGGGATACATCACTTATGTGGACCCGACGGATAATGCCGGTAATGACAACGGTAAAATCTTTGTGGGTGCTGCGTTCCCTACTTTGGTGAAGGAGGCGAAACCTGTTCTGTTCCCGGAGAAAGAGAAGAAAGAGCTGCGCGGAGGTGCCGACGGGCATGTGCTGGCTATCAGCGAGTATGAACCGGGAGCTGACTTTACTTATTACTGGGGAGCTGCCTGGGATAAAGCCGATATAAAAGACGCTGCTGCCTGGAATGCCTATATGGCCGATTTTGCCCGGAAGATACGTAATCCGCTGACGGTAACGGTGAAATAAAAGAGTTACCTGACAAATAATCGATCATTTTGCTGGTGTCAGCAAAACGATCGCTATGTCGGGAAGGGGTTGCAGGTAGATGATATAGCGAGAACATGCGGATAATAATTGGGTTACGTGAAGAAGGTAGGAAGAAGACTGACCAGTGAAGAGCGAAAGGCTTTGAAGAACCGGTCATAGCCCGACTCTTAGTCTTCCATCTGCTTTATATTCCTTATTAGTCCGCTATACTTAGCCCTCTTCACGGCACTGCCTTTGAAGAGGGTTCTGTATTTCTCCTCGCTTAGTTGTTGCCAGTCTTCTTTCTTCATATTCATAAACTCCGGCGAGGGTTGCAGCTCCGGTGTCCGGCAAGGAGTGGCAAACCGGTTCCAGGGACAAGCTTTCTGGCATTCGTCACATCCATAAACACGGTTTCCCATCAGAGGGGAAATAGAGGCCGGAATTTCGCCTTTATTCTCTATAGTGAGGTATGAAAGGCAACGGCGTGCATCCAGGCCGTACGGGGCTTCTAAAGCCTGCGTGGGGCAGGCTTGCAGGCAGCGGTTACACGTCCCGCAGCGATTCGGCCGGGGGCGGTCGTATGTGTCGGCTTCCGTGTTCAGGAAGAGTTCTCCCAAGAAGAAGGCAGATCCGGCATGGGGGATGATCAGTTGGGTATTCTTCCCGATCCATCCGAGGCCGGCACGCCAGGCCCAATAGCGTTCGGGTACGGGGGCGGTGTCACAGAACACACGTCCGTCCAGTTCCGGTACGTCTGATTCCTGTATGAAGCGGAACAGGGTGGTCAGCTTCTCACGCATGAGGTCGTGATAATCCATCCCATAGGCATACCATGCGAATTGGTACTCGTCCTCGGGTAACCGGGTAGCGGGGTAGTAGTTCAGGGCTACGGAGACTACGCAACGGGTGCCTTCGACCAGCAGAGCCGGATCACAGCGCTTGTCGAAATGGTTGGCCATATAAGCCATTTCGGCGTGCCTGCCCGAGCCCAGCCATTCCTTCAGAAAGTCCCGGTGTACGGGATCGACCGGCCCGGCCGGTGCTATGCCGCAAGCAGAAAAGCCGAGGCGCAAGGCTTCGGCTTTCAGGGCTTTACTGTTTATCTTCGTTTCCATTATAGGATCTTAAATTCGTATCCTTCCTCTTTCAGGAAGTCGATGGCACGGGGAAGTGCGTATTGCAGGTTTCCGTTGTTCCAGGACTTCAGCGAATCGTGGAAGGTAATGATAGACCCGTTGCGGGCATATCTCATTACATTGGCCAGCACTTGCGGCGGGCGGAGCTTCTTACTGTAGTCTCGTGTGACGAGGTCCCACATGACGATCTTATAGTGGCGCTTCAGCGTCATGTACTGCATCCAGCGCATGTGCCCGTGAGGCGGACGGAACAGGTCCGTTTTCATCAGCTCGTTGGCCTTGTCTGTATTGGCCAGATAATTTACCGACAGATATTCGAAGCCGCGGATGTGGTTGAACGTATGGTTGCCGATGCGGTGTCCGCGTTCCACTACCATACGGAACACATCCGGATGCTTGCGGATGTTGTCGCCTACCATGAAAAAAGTAGCCTTGATGTTGTGTTTGTCCAGCAACTCCAGTACCCAGGGCGTCACTTCCGGAATGGGGCCGTCGTCGAAGGTCAGGTAAACTGCCTTCTCGTCAGGGTCCATCCGGAAGATAGCGTCGGGATAGATTGCACGGAAAAACCAAGGCGGTTGCTCTATAAACATCTTCTTCGGTTACAGATTACTGATGGACTTTCATGCGTCCTACGTAAATGTTATATAGTTCGTTCACTTTCGGAGTATAGTTGCCGGCCAGTTTCGACTTGTATTTCTCCATCATTTTGGCTTCCATATCCAGTGCGCTGAGGTGCATGATGAATTCACGCTGCGACATCAACAGATGATT
The DNA here is from genome assembly GCF_033042785.2 of Bacteroides hominis. Taxonomy (NCBI): domain Bacteria; kingdom Pseudomonadati; phylum Bacteroidota; class Bacteroidia; order Bacteroidales; family Bacteroidaceae; genus Bacteroides; species Bacteroides hominis. Next base: position 1,156,293 of record NZ_CP178829.1, read on the forward strand.
GTCGTCCAGGCTGAGATACCAGGTGAGGTATTCCACAGACTTGTTCGCCAGTTCGTCGATGATCTGATCGGCTTTCGCGGTATCTCCCAACTGGTAGTAGGCTTCTGCCATCTCGAGTGCCCCGTTCTGGAAGTCGTAGGGTACGTTGAAGGCGGGAATCATCTTTTCGGCATATTCCAATGCGGCCAGCGCCTTGTCTTTCTTGCCTTCTTTCATCAGCTGTGTGATGAGTTGGGCGAAGATGCGGCGATGGGTGTAGCACATGCGCATTGTGTTCTCGTCGATGTAGATGCCCGGCTTGTCGATGCCTCCGAACTTGAATTTGTTCATCAGGTTGTCGTACATCTTCTCGCTGTCGATGGTTGCTTCGAGCGCTTCCGTATCGAACGGGGTGAAGCGGTACGTGAGGCCTTCCTGGATGAAATGCCCGCGCATATTCAGTTGGTTGTCCGTGCCTACGGTGATGGCCATGTAGATGGGGCGTTCCCAGTTGGCGTTGGCCAGCATCTCGAGCATCATCAGCTCGCTCTTGTAGAGGGCGCGTTTGGGGTTGCCCTTTTCGTCTTTGAGCGAGATGTGCATATAGTCGGGGATGGAGTCGCCCAACGCTGCCGGGATCATCATACCCGAACGGCGTACGGCTTCTTTGTCGATCTTGACAACGATGCTGTCGGTCGGTATCACCGCTTGTCCGTCTTTGGTGCGTACCCAGTATTTCAGGATATTCTTCAGTTCGTAAGGATTGTCTCCGAATTGTGCCCGGATGTTGTTCAGGGCTTCCGGGTTCTTGCCGTTCAGGACTTCTTCTTCGGCGGCTTTGTAGGCTTTGTCTATCTGCTTCTTGAAGTCCGGGCGGATGGGTACGTATTCGTTCTGTCCCTCCACGTATTCGGTTCTGTCCCAGGTGATGGGCAGTGCGGGGGAGTCATAAGCCGGGCGTTTCATCTGGTCGATGTACCAGTCGGTCTGCAGGTAGCTCAGGTTACAGGTGCGTGCGTCGGTGCGGAAACCTTCTGTCTCTTGGTTGTACCACAGCGGGAAGGTGTCGTTGTCGCCGTTGGTATAGATGATGGGGTTGCCGCTTTCCTGAAGTGACATCAGGTAGTTCTGTCCGAAGTCGCGTGCCACGTAGCGTCCGCTGCGGTCGTGGTCGTCCCATGTCTGGCTGGCCATCTGTATGGGTACGAGCAGGCAGACTGCCGACGTAAGGGCTGCTGCGGGAACTTCTTTCATGTATCTGCGCAGGAGGTGGACGATGCCCGCTACACCCATGCCGATCCAGATGGCGAAGGCGTAGAAGGAGCCTGCGTAAGCGTAGTCACGTTCGCGGGGCTGTCCCGGTGTCTGGTTGAGGTAGAGCACGATGGCTATACCGGTCATGAAGAACAGGAAGAATACCACCCAGAATTGCTGGATGCCTTTCTGTCCGCGCCATGCCTGCCAGAAGAGTCCGATGACTCCCAGCAGAAGCGGGAGGCAGTAGAAGACGTTGTGTCCCTTGTTGTCCTTCAGTTCCTGTGGCAGAAGGCTTTGGTCGCCGTACATGAGGTTGTCGATGAACGGGATGCCGGTGATCCAGTTGCCGTGCTCTATTTCGCCGCTGCTCTGGATGTCGTTTTGTCTTCCGGCAAAGTTCCACATGAAGTAGCGCCAGTACATGAAGTTGAGCTGGTAGGAGAAGAAGAACCTGATGTTGTCCCACTGTGTGGGCATGTTCACCATCAGCATCTCTCCGCATTGGTCGTAGGGGACGTCATATCCGGTGATGTTTTGCCAGGATTTGTAATAAGCGGCGTGTGCCGAACTGTACATGCGGGGGAAGAGCATGTTCTGCGCGTATTCATATTCCACGCGTCCCGGAAGTTCGACGTACGAGTCTTTTTCGTCCGGTGAGGTTTTCTCTTTGCGGACGTATTTGGTGTCCGCACTTTTCTGGCGGGGAACACAATAGCCGTCTTCCACGTCGAGCGCTACTTTCGAGGAGTAGGCCGGGCCGTAGAACAACGGGCGTGTGCCGTATTGCTCGCGTCCTAAGTATTCGCCCAGCGTGAAGATGTCTTCCGGTGAGTTCTGGTCCATCGGCGTGTTGGCTACCGAGCGGATCACGATGAGGGCATACGAGGAGTATCCCACCATGATCATCATGGTGCAGAGCAGCGCCGTGTTCATGGTGCGGGCGGACATGCGTATCTTGGCGTTGAGCTTCGATGCGTAGAAGAGGTAGAGGGCCAGTGCGCCCAGTACGAGGATGCCGATGATGACGGCGCCTGCTCCGTGTCCGTAGAACGGGATGCCGAGCATGGCGATGGTCAGCAGGAAGGAGAGGTTCATGCGGGTGCGGCTCTTCTCGTTGTAGCTTTCGTAGATGCCCCAGATGATGGCGGCTGCCAGCAGGGCGATGTAGACGATCACGCCGGTGTTGAACGGCATTCCGAGGGAGTTGACGAACAGCAGTTCGAACCAGCCGCCCACTTTTACGACGCCGGGTACGATGCCGTAGAGCACCGCTGCCACCAGTACCATCGATCCGGCGAGTGCCAGCAGGGAGCCTTTAGCGTTGGCGCCCGGCACTTTCTTGTAGTAGTATACCAGTACGATGGCCGGCAGGCAGAGCAGGTTGAGCAGGTGCACGCCGATGCTGAGGCCTGTGAGATAAGCGATGAGGATGATCCAGCGGTCGCTGTGCGGTTGGTCGGCAACGTCTTCCCACTTCAGTATCAGCCAGAATACGATGGCGGTGAACATCGAGGAGTAGGCATATACTTCTCCTTCGACGGCCGAGAACCAGAATGTGTCGCTGAATGTATAGGCCAGTGCGCCTACCAGTCCGGAACCCATGACGGTGATCAGTTGTCCGCGTGTGATGGCGTTCTCGTCCGTGATGACGAGTTTGCGGACCAGGTGCGTGATGCTCCAGAAGAGGAACAGGATGCAGGCGCCGCTCATCAGAGCACTCATGTAGTTGACCATTTTGGCTACCAGTGCCGGGTCGTTGACGAATTGCGTGAAAAGGTTGGCCGTGAGCATGAAGAAGGGTGCTCCGGGGGGGTGTCCTACTTCCAGTTTATAGGCGGTAGTGATAAATTCCGGGCAGTCCCAGAAACTGGCTGTGGGCTCTATCGTCATGCAATAGACGGTAGCGGCGATCAGGAAGGTGATCCAACCCACGAGGTTGTTTACGGTTTTGTACTGTTTCATTCAGACTATAGTTAGTTATTTGTTAACATGATAGACGGGCGCAAAGATAATGATTTACGTGAAGATAGCCGTAGAAAGTGTAGAGTTTTAGGAGTTTGGAGGGGAGAATTAAGAAACGGTAACGGTTGTTCTTAAATTTAAGAATAAGAATAATTGAAGATGAAGAATTATCATATGGGAGAATCAAAACAGGAGTTTCAAAAGACGTTCGTCTGATGCAACAAAGATAAGCCGCTTTTTTCATCTGTGCAAATCTTTTTACATCATTTTAATTATCAGCCATTTATCTCTTCTTTTTGTATTCAGCGCACAGAGCAAAGACCGTGTTTCAAAAAACGAACGTCTTTTGAAACACAAGAGCCGTTCTATCTATCTAACTTACACAAACTTACCGCAAAATAAAAGCTGTATTCACAGCCTGCTATAGCCGGCCTGTCCATTCTTAATGGGAAGGCCATGCTGAGTACGATCTATTTTATTCACTTTTAAACATTTGAATTATGAATACAAAGGCAAAACTTCTGTATGTAGGCTTTCGTGCGTTAAGCACATGCTGTGTGTGCGCGGCTTTTTTAATGATAACATCGTGTGGAGACAATGTTGTGAACCCCGACAGCCCCGAACCGGACGGAGGGGATGTGATCCCTATTACGGTCAGCCGGGTTGAGGATGGCAGCTATATGGAAAGTCATGTTGATACTCCCGCCACAACCGGGGGAAGAACGCTTGTAGACGAATGGGTACCGGTTAAGGAATCACCCGCCAGCAGGGCCATACCTGCTGCCGTACCTTACGAGGGTCCTTCAGTGGTCCGGATGACACTCCGCGAAGAGCCGCAAGTCACTACCCGTGCCGCTACATTGGGCAACGGCATTTATTTCCGGTTGATCGCTTTCCGTAAGGTGGGCAGTAATTACGTGTTCCAGTCGACAGCGGATTTTACGACGAACGGGGCTTCCGCTCCCACACTCAGGCAAGGAAAGTTACTCACCAGAGCGGGAACTGTCCGTGTGATCGGATACTCGTTCAATAGTACGACAGCGATGGGAACGATCCCTTCATCCTATGCCTATAACGGTACTTCCGTCACTATCCCGAATATGAGTAATGACTTTATGGTTTATGACTCGGGGGACATAGCGAATGTGAGTACAATCAACCACAACCTGTCGGTTAGTTTCACGCAAAAACTCTGCAAGCTGACGGTTAAGCTCTCCTTGTCGCAGTTTGGAAGCAACACGTTTACCAACTGTACGGGCGTATATGTTTTTCAGGGCGGTAATGCGTCCGCCTGGACGATAGGTCCCTCTACAAATAATGTAAGTGCCAATACCGGAAATACACCTACATTCAATATTGGCGATAATTCTACTGCCACTGTGCGGTTAGTTCCTTTTTCGGGTTCACGGGCGATCACGGTGCATATCGGTACGCTGAAACTTAGTAATTACTTTAACGCGGATAACCGGAATATCACCTCGAGCCAGAATGTACAGTTGCTACCAGGAAAGAGTTATACCATTACGCTAAAGTTTGAATTGGGAGTACAATTGGCGGCAAGTGACATTAACCTGACACAAAACGGATGTACAGCAAGTGATAAAAATAATTTGGCAAAGCTGAGATGGGCAACAGGAAATTTAAAGAGTACCGGAAATACGAATTACGTGTGGACTACTGCAACAGATAGAGGTTATTATTATACTTGGTATAGCACTTATACAGGGAACAAAACTACAAATAACACAGATCCATGTTCTAAATTGAATACTGCATATTATGGTACAGGATGGCGTACCCCATCTGAAAGTGACTACATTTCATTATCCCGATGTACAGATAAGGTGTTAACAAATGGTGGCATGTGGTTTATGAATAAGAGTATTGGTATTTTCCTATTGGCTTCTGGAGGGATAGGTTGGGGTGGAGGCAGTTCGACCGGTAATCCTACTAGTGGTGGAGGCACAGAAGGACAGTATTGGACTTCGACATATAATAAAAATGATTCTAAACGCTTCGTTTTTTCCAATGGTTCGGCAGGAATAGGCCTTGATTATTTGGCATCTGGACTGGCAGTTCGTTGTGTTAAATAATTAATTGTTATTTATGACCAAGACCTTCAAAAGTATATAAGTTATGGATCGATTAAATATTTTGAATAATAAAAGCCACTAAATAAAGACTTTTATACAACGCGCACGTAATTAGATTATTGGGCAATTTTTGAGAAGAAGTGGAGATCAATTTATGAATCACCCTTTATGGACCAAGAAGGTTTATTAAGATGCAAATTTAACTTTTGGGAACGATGTTTCAAAAGACGTACGTCTGATGCAACAAAGATAAGACGCTTTTTTTATCTGTGCAAATATTTCCACATTGTTTTAATTATCAATTATTTATCTATTTCCCTTGCATCCAGTGTGAAGAGTAAAAACGGTGTTTCATCAGACGTACGTTTTTTGAAACACCATTGTGTGTCCAAGACCGTTATATCTGATTGTAATACACAAACTTACGCATAATAAAAGTGGTATCAAACAGCCTTTCCGGACTTATACGAGGATGTATAGGTCCGCAATGTGTCTTTGATACGATTATTCACTTTAATATCTTAGTATATGAATAGAACTTTTATTATGCGAGAGTGTCTCGGTAAAGCCTTATGGCTGTGTTTTTGCCTTTCGATAGCAGGATGTGCGGAAGATGACAGAATGACTCCCCTGTCTGCTGACAGCGGGGATACTGCCGACGAATTAATCCCCATCCATATCAGCCTGACGGGTGACAACAACTATCATTCATCTTCTTTTAATGACGCTTCGCCCCGTAACCACTCTCCCCTGATCGCCGAATGGGTGGGGGTAAAAGCTTTCTCCCCTACACGCACGGGAGAGCAACCGGACTATGAAGGTCCCCGGATAGCCTCGATGGAACTGACGGAAGATACTCTACCCTGTGCAAATACCCGTGCAACAGTGCCTGCGGGAGTTTATTTCCGGCTGATTGTTTTCTGGAAGTCCGGAAATAACTATGTCTTCCAGTCGGCCGCCGATTACACCTCCAATGGTACGGGCACTCCTGTACTCAAACAAGGGAAATTGCTGACACGCTCGGGAACGATACGCGTGGTGGGCTACTCCTTTAATACCACTGCCGCTGCCGACTTGGGAACTATGCCTTCCACGTATGCCTACAACAGCAGTACAGTGTCTATCCCTAACATGAGCAAGGACTTCATGACCTTCGATTCCGGAGATATAACGAATGTAAACAGCCTCAGCCACAATCTTCTTCCGGTGAGCTTCGGCCAGAAGCTATGTAAATTGACGATTACCATCAGTCCTACCGGGTTTCCAAGCAATACGATCAGCAATTGCACGGGTGTATACGTAAAGCAAGGGGGAAATTCCACATCGTGGAAGATCGGTCCTTCGACCAATGTGGTAGCTGCCAACACGAATAATACGGCCGCATTCAGTCCGAACACGACCCTGAGTACAATCATACGCATGGTTCCGTTTGCAGGGGCCAGGACCATTACAGTGCATTTCAATACGCTGACAATAAGCGGACGGACCGTGCCCAACAATACGGAAATCACCTCCACCCAAAGCGTGCAACTGAAAGAGGGAAAAAGCTATACGATGAAAATACAATTTAAGAAAGCCATCGGAATTAATGTACCTTCCGGAAGTATCAATTTAACTGCAAATGGTTGTTCTGCAACTGATAAAACAAATTTAGCCAAACTGACCTGGGCAGATGGGAATCTGAAAAGCACAGGATCTGCTAATTATGTGTGGGGAACTTATTCAGAATACGGATATTATTATCCATGGTATAAAGATTATAGTGGAAATAATATAGACCCATGTACAAGACTTAAAAGTGATTACGGAACGGGCTGGCGTACTCCATCAAGGAATGAATGCTTATCGCTATCCAGATGTACGGATAAAGCTGCTGTAACTAGCGGAGGTAATAAGGGAATGTGGTTTATGAATAATTCCAAAGGTTTATTTTTACCCTTGGCAGGTGCGCGAACTTGGAGTGGGGGAAGTGGCACTACCGCTACAGAAAGTGGATACGCACGTTATTGGACCAGTACTAACAATAGTAGTAGTATTGCATATTCACTTAATTTTGAGAATAATAAAGCGGAAGTTAATTCAAGTACTAAAGGAGACGGATTTAGTGTCCGCTGTGTAAAATAATAGATTTATAAATTATTAAAATCGTAATGATCATGAAAACCGAACTCAAAGGCTGGCTTGCGGACAATACCGTGACCACCGACAACAAAGAAGACAAAATCCTGATATTGGAGAGCGCCGGAAACCTGACGCTATCCGATGTACTGGATGAAATGAAGAAAGAAGATACCGGTTTGCGGGCAGAGACTTTAAAGCATGCCGTCGATCTTTTTCAGCGTACGGTATCAGAACTGGTACTGAACGGATACTCTGTCAATACGGGGCTTTTTCGTGCCGTACCACAGTTTCGAGGGGTAATAGACGGTGGAGTATGGAATCCCGAGAAAAATTCTATCTATGTTTCCTTCAATCAGGATAAGGATTTACGTGAAGCTATCGCACGGACCAATGTGAAAATTCTGGGAGCCAAAGGTGACCCGGCCTACTTCATCGGTGGTGAAGACGCCGCCACCCGTGCCACAGATGGCAGTGCAACTGCCGGACGTAACTATCGCCTGCAGGGCAAGAATATCAAAGTAGCAGGCACAGACTCTGCCGTAGGTATCGTATTGATTGACGAAAAAGGCACAGAAACGAAGTTACCGATGGATATGATTGCCATAAACAACCCCTCGGAAGTATTGGTGCTACTTCCTGCCGACTTGAAAGACGGAACCTATGAACTGAGATTGACTACACAGTTTTCAACCGGTAATAAGCTACTGAAAGTGCCTCGTACGGTGATCCGTAATCTGGTTATCGGTCTTCCTTCAGGAGGAGATGGTGGTATCGTAGATGATCCTACAGCCTGATTTCGGGGAAAGAGGATTTCCCAGTTCAAGGAAGGCTTTCTTCCAAATGTAGGGAGGGCGCCGTTCTTCGGCTGGGGAAGGAGGATTGTGTAAGGGCTCCGTTCTGCATTACTTCAGATTTTATGTGAGGTAGTGCAGAGCGGAGTTTTTGTATAGGGTGCGGCGGCGTTCACCGCTCCTCGCCGCTCTCGTGGCAATGGCAATGCGGGCCCAGCACCCGGTGGGGGAGCGTGCCGTGTCCTAACAGCTCGATGGGGCAGTTGAAATTCCGTTCCAGCCATTCGGTGTTGACGCTTGCGGCCGGATGGTAGTCCAGTGTTTCGTTCACACAGGCGATGTTCTTCACCTGTTGCAGCACCGTCCCGATGTCGTGGCTGACAAGGATGATGGCGCAGTCGCGGTTGATCTCGGCCAGCAACTGGTAGAGGCGGGCTTCGAAGCGCTTGTCGATATAGGTGCTCGGTTCGTCGAGAATGAGCAGTTGCGGGTCGCTGATGATGGCGCGTCCCAGCAGGGCGCGTTGCAGTTGTCCGCCGCTCAGCTGCCCGATAGCACGGTGTTCCAGTCCCTCGAGTCCCATGCGGAGGATGACTTGGCGGGCTTTCTCACGTTGAGGGTCGTCGAAGCGGCTGATCAGCGATTTCTTTGAGCTCAGTCCCGACAGGATCACTTCCAGAACCGAGATGGGGAAGGAGCGGTCGATCGAGCTGTACTGCGGCAGATAGCCCGTCGTGAGCGGTTCGTGATGCTTGACGATCTCTCCTCCCGTGGGGCGGAGCAGTCCCAGGATGCACTTGATGAGGGTGGTCTTACCCCCTCCGTTGGGACCGATGATACCGAGAAAGTCACGCTCGTAGACTTCCAGGTTGACATCGTGGAGCACAGTGCGTCCGTCGTAGGCGGCCGAAAGGCCCCGGATGGAGAGGAGGGAGGCAGAGGCTGTTCCTTCCGTATGCTTGTGGCTGTTTTTTTCTTTATCCATAGGTTGGTTGGGGATTGGGAGTTCACCACGGATTACACAGATTAGCACAGATTGATATTCTGTCTTGTTGGTTCTGGGATAAAAAGGTCTGTGTTAATCCGTGTAATCTGTGGTGAACTCTTATTCATGACTATTCTGTGGTGAATCCGCTGAGGCTTTTCGCTACGTTCAGCATCTCCTCCTCCCAGTCGTACGAAAGCGGATTGATGGGTACCACCCGTGTTCCGGTCTGCCGGGCAATGATTTCAGCGTTGCGGCGGTCGAATTCCGGCTGCACGAAGATGATCCGTACCCCTTCTTTGCGGCAGAGATCCATCAGCCCTTTCAAGTGGGCGGGTGAGGGTTCCTTACCCCCTTCCTCGATGCTGATCTGGTGTAACCCGTAGTCGCGTGCAAAGTAAGAGAGGGCCGGGTGGTAGATGATGAAGGCACGGTCGGCTCCGGGTGCCGACAACGTCCGGCGGATCAGGCTGTCCGTCTGCTCGATGCGTTGGCAGAGCGAGTCGTAGCGGGCTTTGTAGTATGCCTCGTTCTCCTTGTCGAGCACGGTGAGTGCCTTGAACGTGTTTCCGGCTATGATCAGTGCGTTGGCTGCCGAGTTCCAGATGTGCGGCTCCACGCCTCCCTCGTGGCGGTGGTCGCCGTGATCGAAGGCGGATTCAAAGATCAGGTCTACCCCTTTCGAAGTGTCGAACACCTGGATGTGGGGCGTATTGTTCATCAGCCGGTCCATCCACGAACGTTCGAAGCCGATGTATCCGATGCGCAGGTACGCCTCGCTCTCGCCCAGCGACACCAGTTGCTGCGGGGTGGGGTCGTATGTTTCGGGGCTGCTGCCTTTGGGCACCATGCTGCGTACGGTAAACTTGTCTCCGGCGATGGCTTCGGTGAAATACCGTTGCGGCTCCATGGTGACGGTGATGATCCGTTTGCCGGTACTGTCCTTTCCACGCCCGGAACAGGCGGAAAGGAGGAGCAGAAAAAGAAAAGCGAAGACGGCCGCACCTCCGGTTCCTCTCCCCGGGAAGGGGAAGGCGGGGGCGACTGTCGGCTGTTGTATTCGGTTGGTTTTCATAATGGTTATCCTTGTTATCGTTTTAGTTCACCACAGAGGACGCAGAGGGCACAGAGTTTTAATCTCTTGCTTTTAAGATATGAAAGGGAAAATGCTCTCTGTGTCCTCCGTGTCCTCCGTGGTGAGAGGTATCTTCTTCGCCCTCAATATTTCCCTTTTGCCACCCGGAGGGCCCGGAAGCCGTTCCACGGTGAATCCTGCTGCCTGCAGCATCCTCCGTACCACTCCTTTGGCGCAATACGTAGTCAGTATTCCGTCCTTTTCCATCATAACGTACAGGCGGTCGAATAGTTCTTGCGTCCACATCTCCGGCTGCTTCTCCGGCGCGAAAGCGTCGAAGTAGATAAGGGAGAATAGCGGTGAATGATCAGCGATGGACGGTGAATGATCAGCGATCGGCGACGGACACTCCATGCTTGTGAAGTCTCCCTGTATCTTCCTCAGGGTGAAATGTGGAGTGATCCGCACGTCTTCTCCCCAGGGCGATGTATGGAGAGCCTTCATCCATTGCGCAGCCTGTTCGTCGCCGGTCGCCTGCCGTTCCCCGTTAGTATATCCGAGCTTCTCCACCGTTTCCCACGGCAGGGGATAGAGCTCGATACCTGTATAGTGTACCTGCCTGCCCGACTTTTCCGCTTCGATCAGTGTGAGCAGTGCGTTCAGCCCCGTTCCGAACCCTATCTCGAGGATGCGGGGCGAGGGGGCGGCGGAAGTCTTCAGCCCCATGTCGATGAAGATATGCGAGGACTCCGTCAGGGCCCCTTTGACGGAATGATAGTGCTCGTCCAGTTCGGGAACGAAGAGAGTGGCACTTCCGTCGGCAGTATATTCAATGATTCTTTCCATCTTTCAGTTCTTTACATAACCAGGTTCAGGGCTTCCTGCATCGCTTTCAGCAAGATGATGTAACGTATCAGTTTCCCGGCAAACATCGAAGCGGTGGTCAGCCACACGTTGCTCCGCATGAATCCTAAGGCCATCGATATCACCTCGCCGATGGCCGGCAGGAAGGCAAAGAAAGCCATCAGGGCGCCTTTCCCCCGGAGGAAACGCTGCATCTTGTCTATCTTCTCCTTCTTGACCTTGAAGTATTTCTCAATCCAGTCTACTCTGCCCAGGCGCCCCATGTAATAGCACGTCATCCCTCCGGCTGTGTTCCCTAACGAAGCGGAAATGAGGCAGAGAGCAGGGTCGAGCCCTAATTTCACCAGCCCTAACAGTACGATCTCCGAACTGAATGGGACGATGCTTCCGGCCAGCAGCGCCGAAATGAACAGGCCGGGATAACCCCAGTCAATGAGTATCTGTGAAACGGTTTCTATAAAAGCGTCCATATGTTAAAGCAGAATAAGGCGATGAGGGCAACCATCGAACCGATGAAAAAGAGGTTGGACGTCCGGCTGTTGGTCAGTACGAACAGGTGTCCCACCAGGATACTGACGCCAATCAGCAGCAGCGAAAGCAGATTCATGCTCAGGGTGGGTTGCAGCACGATGAACAGGAAGATGCAGAAGTTGAGGAAAATAAGGAAATGCAGATAAGCGCGCGTCCGTATCTTATCCTCGTATCCTGCCACGATGCAATGCACCGAGCTGACCACATACAGGATGAACAGATAGCCTAACGTGACGACTTCCCACAAACGGAAATCGTGCCCGAAGTCGATGGGCCGGAAGCTGATCAGGTTGACGAACGGCTGATAGAAAAGCGCCATTTCGTTGTGGAAGAACGCATGTCCCAGTAAGAACCAGTAAGGGACGCTCCAGCCTGTCATTGCCCCACAGAAGCTGCGGAACGTGAGCGCCTGGAAGTTGGATGCCCCCAACAGCCAGATGGGGATGAAGTACGTCAGTTGCGGAAACACGATGCTGCCCGCGCTCAGAAAGGCGAACGAGTGGAACAGGTATCCGGCGGGCCGGGGGTCCTGATAGCTCTTGAACAGGAAATAAAGCGAGATGAGAAAGGCTACGGCGGCAATGTCGCCCGCATAGAGCAGGTGCATGCCGGGACAGGCCGTGATGAGCAGAAAGTAAAGCGATGTCTGCACGGATGCCCTCATGCGGATGATGGCAAACGTATTATTCAGCTCTATCAGGAAATAGCCGATGGCGGCAAAGAGCAGGAAGCTGACAATGCGGTTGGCCCATGCGGGTATGTTTACGATATCCCATAGAGAGTAGGCCGACTCTTTCGTCTCCAGTCCGGGCAGTAGAAAGGAGGTCAGCACCCAACAGGCGATACACGTAAAGATAACGACAGGCAGTGTGAATCTGCCCGCCGTTATCCGGCCTTGTAGTCTTTGGTTTCTCATTATAAATCGAAGCCGATGTCGCGGCGATAGTTCTTGTCCTTAAAGTCAATCATGTCGGCCACCTTGTAGCATTGTGCCAGTGCCCCGGCCTTGTCGTTGCCGTAAGAGCAGATGGCGAGCACGCGTCCGCCACTGGTCACCACCTGACCGTCCTTCATGGCTGTTCCGGCGTGGAACAGGATGCTGTCCGTTGCCCGGGCTGCTTCCAGTCCGCTGATGGCGTACCCTTTCCGGTAGGCTTCGGGGTATCCTCCGCTGACCATCATCACGCAAGTGGCTGTGCGCGGGTCGATGACGAGTGACCGGGTGTCGAGGTTGCCTTCGGCCACGCCTTCCAGCAATTCTACCAGGTCGCTTTGTATGCGCAGCATCACGCTTTCCGTTTCGGGATCACCCATGCGGACGTTGTATTCAATCACCATCGGTTCGCCTTTTACGTTGATCAGTCCCAGGAAGATGAAGCCTTTGTAGACGATGCCTTCGGCTTTCAGTCCGTTGACGGTCGGTTCGATGATGCGGGTGCGCACCTTCTCCATAAACACCTCGTCGGCAAACGGGACGGGAGTCACGCTGCCCATGCCGCCGGTATTGAGCCCTTTGTCTCCTTCACCGATGCGTTTGTAGTCTTTGGCCACAGGCAACACCTTATAATGGTCGCCGTCCGTCAGCACAAATACGGAGCACTCGATGCCGCTCAGGAACTCTTCGATGACCACCGTTGCCGAGGCATTGCCGAACATACCGCCGAGCATCTCTTTCAGCTCTTTTTGAGCCTCTTCCAAGGTAGGCAGGATCAGTACACCTTTACCGGCGCAAAGTCCGTCTGCTTTCAGCACGTAGGGGGCTTCGAGCGTTTCGAGGAATGCCAGTCCCTCGTCCAGTGTATCGGCCGTTACGCTCCGGTAGCGGGCTGTCGGTATGTGGTGGCGCTGCATGAATTCCTTGGCGAACTCTTTGCTGCCTTCCAGCTTGGCTCCTTCCTTCGACGGGCCGATGACGGCAATCTCTTTCAGGCAGGGATTGTTCTGGAAACGGTCGTAGATACCTTCTACCAATGGGTCTTCCGGCCCTACTACAATCATGTCGATGTTCTCTTCAAGCGCGAATGCTCCTAAAGAGTCGAAATCGGTTGCTTTGATGTTTACGTTCTCGCCTACTTCAGCGGTTCCGGCATTGCCGGGCGCGATGAACAGCTTTTCTACTTTCGGGCTTTGGGCGATCTTCCATGCCAGGGCGTGTTCACGGCCGCCCGAACCTAACAGTAATATCTTCATGTCTTTTTGAGGATTTATATCTTTATAAATAGTCTTCGAAATAACGGGTTATCTTTTCATGCAGATGCACACGGTCGCGTCCCGACACATTGTGCTTGTGGCACGGATAGATGAAGAGGTCCGGATACGTGCGGGCGTCGATGCAGGCTTTCATGAACGAAAGGGTGTGTTGCGGCACGCAAGTATCGTCGTGGTCGTCATGGATAATCATCAGATGTCCCTTTAGGTTACCCGCCAGGTTTTTCAGGTTGCACTCCTTGTATCCTTTCGGGTTGCTTTGCGGAGTGTCCATGTAGCGTTCGCCGTACATCACTTCGTAATATCCCCAGTCGATGACCGGACCGCCGGCTACACCTACTTTAAAGATCTCGGGATAGCGGAGGAGGAGGGCAGTGGTCATGTGTCCGCCAAAACTCCAGCCGTGTACTCCGATGCGGTTTCCGTCGACGTAAGGGAGGCTTTTCAGGAATTCGGCTCCTTTCACCTGGTCTCTTCCCTCTTCGATGCCCAGATGGCGGAAAGTGACGTTCTCAAAGTCGAGTCCGCGGTTGTCGCTTCCGCGTCCGTCCACGGTAAACAGGATGTAGCCTTTGTTCGCCATGTAAATGTCCCAGCCGCGTGCCCCATTCTGCCAACCGTTGGTGACCATTTGTGCATGGGGGCCGCCATATACATAGACGATGGCGGGATATTTCTTGTTCGCATCGAAGTCTGCCGGCTTGATCAGGCGGTAATACAGGTCTGTTTTGCCGTCTGCCGCTTTGATGGTACCGGTTTCGATGCTTGGCATCTTATAGCCTGCAAAGGGATCGGCTGCCGTGAGCAGGTTGACACTTTTACCGTTCTGTACGTCAAGGATATTAATGCTGCGCGGGACGCTTGGAGAACTGTACTGGTCAATCAGGTAACGTCCCGAAGGGCTTAGTTTGCCGCTGTGCACACCTTCGCCACTGCCCAGAGGAGTACGTGCCCCGGTTTTGATATCCACGCGGAACAGGTTGCTCTGCAAGGGCGAGAACTCCGTGCTTGCTATGATAATCTCCTTCTTCTTGGCATCGAAACCCAGCACCTCTTTAACCAGCCATTCGCCTTCGGTCAACTGGCGGAGTTGCTTGCCGCTTGTGTCGTACAGGTAGAGGTGGCTGAAGCCGTCTTTCTGGCTCTGGTAGATAAACTTGCTGCTGTCCCAAGGCAGGAAAATAATCGGTTCCTGAGGTTCTACATACTTGTCGTTTTCCTCTTCAAAAAGAGTAGCCATCAGGTCGCCTGTCTCGGCGTTATACTGGCAGAGCTTGGCATGATTCTGGTCGCGGTTCAGTTCTATCAGGTAGAGGCTCTTTTCATCCGGCGCCCAGCTGATATTGGTAAAATAGCGGTCGGTCGGGTCTCCGGCATTGAGATAGATGCTTTTTCCGGTAGCAGGGTTATAGATGCCCACTTTCACCTGGTGGCTGGTCATTCCCGCCATCGGGTAACGGATGTTGTTGACTTCGGCAATGGGAGCGGTGATGTCAACCAAAGGATATTGGGCCACCATGCTTTCGTCCATGCGGTAGAAAGCGAGCAGGTTGCCCGAAGGACTCCAGAAGGTCCCTTTTTTGATTCCGAATTCTCTGCGGTGGACAGCCTGGCCGCATACGATGCCTTGCGGTTCGTTGGTTACGGCTTTGTCGTCTACATAAAGATTATTGCCGATGGTATAGGCCACATGCCCCGTTTCGGGCTGATAATCTCTGTTGACGCCTTCTTTGGGAACTGGGCGCGTACTGATAATCTCGCGGTAGTCGAAATCGTAAACGATGTATTTGTCCGGCAGACTGATCAGCATCAGGCTTTTCTTCGGCCATGGGAAGCTGACATTGTGGAAGTGTTGCAATTTACCGTGGTTGCCGGCTTCTAACGCCTTGTTTACTATATTACGGGTGGTCAGTGGTGTTTCCTTCCCGTTTTTGGGATTTATCATGAACACTACCTCTATTTCCGGTTTGATACACTCATCGCCCCACCATTGCAGGCCGAACAGATTCTCAGCAGAACGGTAGGTGGCTCCGCCTGGGATCAGGTCTTCCAAGGTCGGCGTTTTGGGTTCTTGTGCCATAACGTTTGGTATTAGTAAAGATAAGAGCATTACTAATAAAGCATTCTTTTGTTTACTGTTGGTTTTCATGATTTGCTTTATCATTATTTAGATCCTTTGATTTGTACTCTGCCCAAGTTCGTCGTTCTTGACTGGATGACAGCGCTTATCCGGGCAAGAACGATGTGCTCAGGTACGAAGAGCCGGATGGCAGCCGATTCATCCATTTACAGGCTTCTGTCGGGAAATAGCTTAGTCTTCCTGAGGTTTCTCGATTCTTGGCTCACGATTCCCTTTGAATTCTCTCGGTTTTCTGTCTCCATATCCCGAACTACGTTCTTCACGCGGTCTTCTTTCCCCTCTGAATCCGCCTTCTTCCCGGCGTGGCTTGAATTCTCTTCTTTCTCTTGGAGCACGTTCGCTGTTTTCATCACCACTTTCCTGACCCTTGAATTCCTTATATTTACCGTCGAAGATCTGGTATTTGCGGAACTCACACTCCAGGGGACCATTGAATAACGGGGTTTTTATACTCGGTTTCAGTCCGATCTGGTCGAAGCATTCTTCACGGTAAGACAGTATCCATGCATCGTTTCCGACAAAAGCATGTTTGAGGCGTTCGCCGATCATATTATACAGTCCCAGAAGGTCGTTGGTCGAGATACGTTCTCCGTAAGGGGGATTGGTTATGATAATCGACTTTTCAGCCGGTTGTTCAAATTGCTGGAATGGTTGCAATTTCAGGATAATGTCTTTCGATACTCCCGCTGCCTTTACATTATGGGTTGCTATCTCATTGGCTTTCGGGTTATTGTCGTAACCATATATCTTATGAGTGAACTCACGTTCCTGGCTGTCATCGTTGTATATCCGGTCGAACAGATCCTGATTGAAGTCTCCCCATTTTTCAAAAGCAAATTCTTTTCGGAACACTCCCGGGGCAATATTACGCGCAATTAAAGCCGCCTCGATGGGAATAGTACCCGAACCACACATTGGGTCAATCAGGTCGCACTCGCCTTTCCATCCCGTCATTAAAACCATCCCGGCTGCCAGAACCTCGTTCAATGGAGCTTCTACAGCTTCCTGGCGATAACCTCTCCGGTGAAGTGATTCACCCGAAGAGTCGAGTGAGAGGGTACAGGTGGTCTGTGCAATGTGGATGTTCAGTAGTACATCCGGCTTGCTGATGCGTACAGAAGGACGCTTTCCGTTCAATTCGCGGAAATAGTCGACAATGGCATCTTTTACTTTGTAAGAGACGAACTTGGAATGACGGAATTCATCGCTGAATACTACTGCGTCAACGGCAAAAGTCTTGTCTACATCCAAGATCTCTTCCCAGCGAATGGCTTTGATCTGTTCGTAAACAGCGTCAGCATCTTTTGCGGTGAAGTGCTTGATGGGTTTTAGAATACGGATTGCAGTACGCAGGCAGAAATTTGCTTTGTACATCATCTCTTTGTCACCGGTAAAAGAAACCATACGGCGTCCTATTTGTACGTCGTTTGCTCCAAGTGTTGTCAATTCCCCTGCCAGTATCTCTTCCAGTCCCTGAAAGGTTTTGGCAATCATTTCAAATTGTTCGCTCATAAAATGGATAGCATGCCAGTGTGTTAATGCTCCGGTTATGGACCGTGCGACCGGCGTTTTAATGTTGTTAATTATATTATTTTTTTGCTTTTGTCTGTACGATTCTGGCTCCTGCCGGTATGTTTTCGGTTACCCAAATATTACCGCCTACGGTGGCGTCACGTCCGATGGTAATCCGCCCCAGAATGGTAGCGTTGGAGTAGACGATCACATTGTCTTCCAGAATGGGGTGGCGTGGAATACCTTTAATCGGTTTGCCGTCAGCATCCAGGGGGAAGCTTCTTGCACCCAGTGTCACTCCCTGATAGAGTTTCACGTTATTGCCAATGATACTTGTGGCTCCGATCACCACACCGGTACCGTGGTCAATGGTGAAATGTGTGCCGATTCTTGCACCCGGATGTATATCGATTCCGGTTTCACTGTGTGCCATTTCGGTAATGATACGCGGAATTAGCGGTACTCCTAATTCCAGGAGTTCGTGTGCGATGCGATAGTTGCTGATCGCTTTAATGGCGGGATAGCAGAAGATCACTTCACCGAAACTTTGTGCGGCAGGGTCACCATTGTAGGCTGCTTCCACATCTGTGGCCAAAACACGACGCAGATGGGGGAGTTTACTGATGAACTTAGCCGCCAGACGAGCCGCTTCTTCACGTTTCGACTCGGTGCATTCATTGCATTGGTCACCATTGCCAAAACACAATCCGGCAAGAATTTGCTCTGTGAGCAGATTGAACAGTTTTTCTACATTGACACCGATATGGTAGTTGATAGTGCGGCTGTTGACTGTTGAGTTTCCGTAATATCCCGGGAAGAGAATGGAGCGCGCTAATTCGATAACATCGCACAATACCCGTGGCGAGGGCAATGGCTCACCGTCTTTATGTTGGTGAAACAGTCCTTTGTATGATTCGCTTTCCGATAGCTCATCGACTGTTTGTGTCAGGATGTGAGTGAAGTTCAGTGGACTCATTATGAGGCTATTCTAATTATATTGGCTACAAAGATATGAATAATTGCGCATAAAAAGTAGTTCGTTTGTTATCGAATTTAAAAAAAGGATGTATTTTTGTTGGGTATTACACGTGAAATCAAAACAATGAGGCATAAAACAAACCGGGCAATTGTATTTTTTTGTTTGTTATTACTGTTAACGGGCTGTAAACAAAACACAAGCCATTCTGATTTAGCTTTTCCGGGCATGAGTCCGGACTCTGTGGAACGGTGCGCCCAGGATTCATTGTTTACCAATACTCAATATTCACGTCATCTGTTGCGACAAGCCTTATCGGGCACCTCTGACAGCCTATCCTATTACCGTCTTTTATCATTCTATTCCAAATCTTATTTTGTTACGGCGGATTTTGATTCAATCCTGTATTATAACCAGTTTATTAAGCGTTTTTGCGACAAGGTTACACCTTCACCGGAGGTACATGATTTGCTTTCTACCGTTTATAATATAGAGGGTAACGTTCTGATGCAGCGTACTCAGCCCGACTCTGCAATCATCTCCTATGAAAAAGCATACAAAGAAAGGTTACAGGGAAAGGAGCCGGACTATCTGCCGGACTTATGCATAAATCTGGCTGATGCCAATGTTCATAAAGGAGATTATACGTATGCTGCGTATTACTATCGCCGGGCCTTGTTTCTTTGTGATTCCCTCGGATTACCGGATCGTAATAAGTTTCCGGTTTATTATGGTCTCGGACAGACATACATGGAATTGCGCGACTTTGAACTTTCCAATCATTATTATGAGTTGGCCGGGGCTTTTTTTGACCGGATGAGCGTTTCTGAGAAATGGACTTATCTGAATAACCGGGGAAATCATTTTTATTATAAGAAAGATTACCCCCAGGCTGTCTGTTACATCAGTCGTGCATTGGATGTGGTAGAGTCTTATCCGCAAATGGTTTTTGAGCAGAATCTTTGTAAGGCAAATCTCGGTGAGCTTTATGTGATAACCAATAAACTGGACTCAGCGCAACTATATCTGGACGAAAGTTATAGATTCTTCTCCGAAATCGGGAATCAATCGGCGCTCTATTACATAGAGACACAAATGATTGAGCTTGCACTTAAAAAGGGGAATGTGGCTCTTGCCGGACAAATTATCAAACGTTCGGCCAATTATGGACATATAGATGCCAATATGATAAACATACGTAATCACTACCTTCAGCATTATTACGAACGGGTAGGGGATTATAAAAAGGCTTATGAATATCAGAAATACGATCTTCAACTTAATGATTCTATTCGCAATGAACGGGTTCGTACTCGCGTTGCAGAATTGGATATGCGTTATCGGCAGGATACGATTGTGATGCGTAGAGAGTTGGTGATTGAGAAGCAAAGAGGGGAGATGAAGGAACTGAAACTGACAGCATATATATGGGCTTTGGTTTGTATTGTATCTGTTGTCGTGGCAGGATGTATTTATTGGTATATGAAGAAGAAGCGTATGTTTCTTCAGGAACGGCATATCAATCAGATCGGGCGTCTTCGCATGGAGAATATTCGAAACCGTATTTCACCCCATTTTACATTTAATGTGCTGAATCGTGAGATTAGTCAGTTTAAGGGTGACGGGGCTTTGTGTGATGATCTTACGGAGCTGGTCAGGCTGCTTCGTAAGAGTTTGGAGTTTACGGAGAAACTTAGCGTTTCTCTTTATGATGAACTGGAATTTGTGAAAACCTATATTCGTCTGGAGCAGGGACGGCTCGGAGATGATTTTTCAATGGATATAAAGATCGAAGGGGGCTTGGATATTCAACAAGTGATCATCCCCTCAATGATTGTACAGATACCGGTAGAGAATGCATTAAAACATGGGCTGGCCGGAATCGAAGGTTTAAAGTCGCTCCGCATATCAGTCTGCCGGAGAGGCAATGGTATATTGGTTGATATTTGTGATAATGGGCGTGGATATTCACCACAAACTATGTCATCTGCGCGTGGGACAGGAACAGGGTTGAAGGTACTTTATCAGACCATTCAGCTATTGAATGATAAAAATCGAGAGAAGATATGTTTCGAGATAAAAAATCTGGCGAATAATGGGCAGACCGGAACACAGGTTTTAGTCTATATACCATTTGGCTATTCTTACAATTTATAAAGATAGGAAATATGTATAAGGTGATTATTATAGATGATGAGAAGGCTGCTATTGAGGCTTTGCGTCGGGATCTGGAAATGCAGGCTGATCTGGAGATAAAAGGGACAGCCGGCAATGGGGCAAAAGGGAAGAAGCTTATCATGGATATACATCCTGACCTTTTGTTCCTGGATATAGAATTGCCTGATATTCAAGGAATCCGTTTGCTTAGTGAGATTCGTGAGCAGGTCTTGTGGGACATGAAAGTCGTTTTCTATACTGCTTATGATAAATATTTGCTGCAGGCTCTGCGTGAGTCAGCCTTCGATTATTTGCTGAAACCTTATGATACTGAAGAACTGAACTTGATTATTGAGCGTTACCGTAAAACAATGGCTGCTGCCCAACCCATTCCCTCTTTCTCTTCTGCTGTCGGTACTTTAATTCCCGGTAGGGATCTATTTATGATCAGTACAGTGACAGGTTTCAGATTTCTCCGTCTTGAAGAAATAGGATATTTTGAATATTTGAAAGATAAGCGCTTGTGGCAAGTGGAGCTTTTTAATCAAACAAAGCTTTGTTTGAAGAAAAATACAACGGCTGGGGATATAACCGGTTACTCCGATGCATTCGTACAGATCAGCCAGTCGGCTATAATCAACATCAATTATTTGGCAATGATTAAAAGTAAGCAGTGCCTGCTTTATCCTCCTTTTAGTGATAAAGAGGACTTAGTTATTTCACGGGGATTTTTGAAGGAGTTGCAAGAACGCTTCTGTATAATTTAAGGTTTTTCTGTCAGATAAGCTTTTATTTTGCCATTTATACCTTGTCTGCAACCATATATCCTATTTTTAGATAAAGAGGAGTTGTTGTACTCTCTCTTTGCTTGTATCTTTGTGAGGTACGATTACTCTTAAAAAATACTGAGATGAACAGTATTAAACAATTAAACAATTCTCTTGATAGTTGACTGGTTGGGTAAAGCCGGAGCTTTTTGTGAAAAAACTCCGGCTATTTTGTCGGGGTACTTTTAAAGGTCATTTCTTTGATTTACTCTTTTATGTTTCACGTGACACAAAAAAAAGACCGAAGCTACTGCAACGGTCTTTTCAGAGTATGTATTGTGTTAGATCTTTAAGAGAGTAAAGTATTGGAGAACTATAGATTAGGGTTATCCATTGTAACAGTCATTTCCGGAGCCAGTATAAATTCTTGTTTCCGGTTATTCCATTTATAATAGTTTGTAGTAACAGTTTTGCCTTCGTATGTATAGCGAACGAGCAGATCATTTTCCCAGTTATTTTTATAGCTGTTCCATTTCATGGTCTGACTTTCAATCATACGTTTATTGGTATCGTATTTATAGTTGTATTTCATGTAATTGGCCAAAGAAGAACCTTCCATTTTATAAACGGTTTGTCCTACAAGCATGCCGTTTTCTTCTTCAGAGTTATAAATAAGATTGTTATCATAGTTCCGTGCACAAACTGTAATGCTGCTTACTAAAAGAACTGCTGATAATACTGCTGTTTTTAAAAATCCTGTTGTTTTCATGATATCTGTTTTTAAGTCTTTGAATTGTCAAATTTCCAATGTTAGTTGGTTTTAACGGCGACAAAGTTACATATAAAACGGATATAAATGCATAAAACCCGAAGTTTTTTATCATATTGTCAATTGTTGGCTTCCGGTTGAGATTACTTTTTGATCCATTTAATAGAAAAAAGATATCCGGCAGGTAGTTTGCCGGATATTTATATAAACAGTAAGTATTTTTAGATGCTTTTTAAGTAGCTTTCTGAATGAATGGTTAATGATTGTTATCAATGTGCTTGCAGCCAGTTTGTACCCCATCCGCAATCTGCTTTTAAAGGGACATGCATACGATAGGCTTTCTCCATTTCTTCAATAACCACTTGCTCTACTATCTCTTTTTCTTTTACCGGTACACTGAAGTTCAGTTCATCGTGTACTTGCAAAATCATTTTAGCTTTCAAGCCTTCAGCTTTAAAACGTTCATAAATACGGGCCATAGCAACTTTGATTATGTCCGCTGCACTTCCCTGTATCGGAGCATTGATTGCATTGCGTTCTGCATATCCCCGCACTACCGCATTGCGTGAGTTGATATCCGGCAGGAAGCGTTTGCGATGGAAAATGGTTTCAACATAGCCGTGTTCACGCGCCACTTGAATACTTTTGTCCATGTAGGCTTTTACTTGCGGATAAGTTTCAAAATAACCGTCTATCAGTTCTTTGGCTTCTTTGCGGTCTACATTCATACGTTCGGCCAAACCGAAAACGGAAATACCATAAATGATGCCGAAGTTGGCAGTCTTGGCTTTACGCCGCATGTCTGCAGTTACCTCCTTTATATCTACTTTATAGATCTTAGCCGCTGTAGCAGCATGAATATCATAGCCGCTGAGAAAAGCATCAATCATGTTTTTATCTTTGCTCAAGTGCGCCATTATACGTAATTCAATCTGTGAATAGTCGGCGGAAAAGAAGCTGCAACCGTCATCGGGAATAAAGGCTTTACGGATTTCTTTGCCATCTTCGTCCCGGATCGGAATGTTTTGCAGATTAGGGTTACTGGAACTGAGTCTTCCTGTTGCAGTAACAGTTTGATTGAATGAGGTATGTATGCGGCCTGTTCTTGGATTGATCAGTTGTGGAAGAGCATCAATGTAAGTGCTTAATAGTTTCTTTAGCCCTCGGTATTCCAGTATTTTACCGATAACATCATGTTTGTTGCGTAAGCTTTCTAAGACCTCTTCTGAGGTGACGTACTGTCCGGTCTTTGTTTTTTTAGCTTTTTCTACTATTTTCAATTTATCGAACAGTATTTCTCCTACCTG
Source organism: Bacteroides hominis (assembly GCF_033042785.2). Classification (NCBI taxonomy): domain Bacteria; kingdom Pseudomonadati; phylum Bacteroidota; class Bacteroidia; order Bacteroidales; family Bacteroidaceae; genus Bacteroides; species Bacteroides hominis. Next base: position 1,179,787 of record NZ_CP178829.1, read on the forward strand.
TTTGGGGGATGCAATGTTGAATTCTTCTCCGGCGAGGTTATAGATCTCTTTTTCGATACTCTGTAATCTTGTGGTGAAGTGCTCTGACGATTGTTTCAATGCTTCCGTATCTAAACGGACTCCGTTGCTTTCGATATTGACAAGAACGGGAACAAGAGGCATTTCTATTTCATAAAATAATTTCTCAGCATCATTCTTCTTTAATTCCTGTTCCAGGATATTTTTTAGCTTAAGCGTGACATCTGCATCTTCACAGGCATACAGATAAACATCTTTGGGAGAGAGGTCGCGCATGTTTTTTTGTCCTTTTCCTCTCGGCCCAATTAACTCTTCAATATGGATCGTCTGATAATGCAGGTAAATTTCTGCCAGATAGTCCATGTTATGCCGAAGCTCCGGTTGGAGTACATAATGTGCCACCATGGTATCAAAGAGTCTGCCTCGGATTTCAATGCCATAGTTCTGAAGAACGAGCATATCATACTTTATGTTTTGTCCAACCTTGAGTGACTTATCGTTTTTGAAAACAGATTCAAATTCCTGAACGATTTTAGTCGCTTCTTCTCGTCCCGCTGGTACCGGAATATAAAATGCCTGATTTTCGGCGATACTAAAGCTCATTCCGACCAACTCTGCATCCATCGGATCTGTTCCGGTTGTTTCCGTATCTAACGCAAGAATTTTTGATGTCAGCAATTTTTTAATTATTTCCTGTCTTTTTGATTCAGTATCAATGAGTTGATAGTCGTAGGTTAATGAATTTAAGCTTTCCAGATTTGATTTTTTCTCTTCAGTTGGAGTGTCGGGCGTAAATTCTTCGAATAGATTACCTTGAATGGGACTATTTTCTTGACTAAACAGTGGTCCGGCAGGAGAGGGGGACGGTGATGATTCTTTTTTGAATATCCGTTCCATCAATGTACGAAATTCCAGCTCCTCAAAGATTTTGCGGAGTGCTTCTTCGTCTGCTTGTTCGCGGACAAGTGAATTCATGTCGAGTTGGATCGGTACATCTATTTTAATTGTTGCCAGGAACTTTGAGAAAATGATCATTTCCCGGTTCGTTTCAACTTTTGTCTTCAATGCTCCCTTCAACTGATCGGTATGTTCAAGGAGATTTTCAATGCTGCCAAACTCAGCAATTAATTTCTGAGCTGTTTTTTCTCCTACTCCCGGGCATCCCGGAATATTATCGGAGGAGTCACCCATCAGTCCGAGCATATCGATAACCTGTGCCGGAGATTGGATATCGAATTTAGCTTTTACTTGTTCTATCCCCATTACCTCAAATTCCTTATCTCCATATTTGGGGCGATACATGAATACATGATCTGTTACCAGTTGACCATAATCTTTGTCGGGAGTCATCATGTAAGTGGTGATACCCTGTTTCCCGGCTTCTGTTGCCAAAGTCCCGATTACGTCATCTGCTTCGTATCCCGACACTTCGAGGATGGGAATTCGGTAAGCTCTGATGATATCTTTTATAATAGGTACGGAAAGGCGGATTGCTTCCGGAGTTTCTTCGCGTTGGGCTTTGTATTGCTCAAAAGCTTCGTGGCGGAACGTGGGGCCTGATGGGTCGAATGCAACTCCGATGTGAGTGGGGTTCTCTTTCTTCAATACTTCTTCCAGAGTGTTAACGAATCCCAGTATGGCCGATGTATTAAATCCCTTGGAATTAATGCGGGGATTTTTTATGAACGCATAGTACGCCCGATATATAAGAGCATAAGCATCTAAGAGGAACAGTTTGCTGTTTTGATTCATATTTTTCAGTTTTTTCATGGTAAAAGTACAAAAAAATACCGTATTAACCGTTTTATTATTACTTTTGTGCTCAAATAGTGTGTGCATGGATAGCTTATCTTTAATAAAGTCCCCGATTACTACGGAGCTGGAAGATTTCAAAAATCTGTTTGATAGTTCTCTGTCCAGTTCAAATCTTTTGCTTAATAATGTGATTGCTCACATCCGGCAGAGGAATGGTAAGATGATGCGCCCTATTCTTGTGTTGCTTGTAGCAAAGCTTTATGGAGAAATAAAGCCTGCTACTTTACATGCAGCTGTATCCCTTGAACTTCTTCATACGGCAAGTCTGGTGCATGATGATGTAGTGGACGAAAGCACGGAACGTCGTGGTCAACTGTCAGTAAATGCTATTTTTAATAATAAAGTAGCGGTATTGGTGGGGGATTTTCTTTTGGCAACGAGTCTGGTACATGCCGAGCGCACTCGCAACCATGATATTATCGGTGTGGTAGCATGTTTAGGACAAGATCTGGCAGAAGGAGAAATACTGCAACTTTCCAATGTCAGTAACCGGGAATATTCCGAAACGATTTATTTTGATGTTATCCGCAAGAAGACAGCTGCTCTTTTTGCAGCATGTACCAAGGCTGCAGCGCTTTCGGTAGAAATAACCGATGAAAAGGCTGAATTTGCGCGTCTTTTTGGCGAAAATATTGGAATCTGCTTCCAGATAAAAGATGATATTTTCGATTATTTTGAGAGTAAAGAGATTGGTAAACCTACCGGAAACGATATGCTGGAGGGTAAGTTGACTTTACCCGCATTGTATGTACTTAATACTACTAATGATGCATGGGCGCAGGAAATGGCTCTCAAAGTGAAGGATGGTACGGCTACAGTAGACGAAATAGCCCGTTTGATTGAGTTTATCAAACAAAACGGAGGGATAGAGTATGCCATAAAAGTAATGTACGAATATAAAGAACGCGCTCTTGATTTACTGCGTATACTCCCGGATTCGGCAGTAAAGACTGCCCTGATTACATATGTGGATTATGTCGTTGATCGAGATAAATAACTTTTTTATTTCAGTGTTCTTTTTTTCCATGGGCTTTCTTCATCTTCTGTCGCTTTTCGGTAGAGGCTAATATTTCTTTCCTGTTTTTCTTTTTCAGAAGCCTCCATTGCTTGTCCCAAAAGGAAACTTTTTCCTACTTCAGTCCAATTGCTAAAAGCTTGCATACATTGTTGGCCCGCCGAACAAATATAATTCCACGCAAGGTCTTCATTAATATATCCGGTATCGTAGGCTATCCGTACCAGACATACCATTCTTCCCATATCCCATGCTAATACCCCTTTTTTTAAGTCTTCTTCTTTGATTTCAACAGCCTGACCAGCTTTTGTACAAGTGATAAAATTGTGTAGGTTGTTGCATTTTCGTATGAAAAGTTCAATGCCGAAAAAACGCTCCCGTAGTTTTTCCTCCAGTTCTTTGGGAGCATATTCTGACAGTAGAAAGGGTAGGAGAATACTGAATGAAGTACGGTCGCCTTCATCATGCAGGAAGTGAATCATTTCAATAACAGCCGTTTCGTTTTTGATTCTTGGACTTCTCTGAAGAAGTTTAGAGAGGGTTTCTTGGTTTGCTCCTGTTGTCAGACTATCTACATAGAAATGCTCTTGCAGACTTGGAATCAGACTGATAAATAATCCGGTTTCCTTTGCCTTGTCTAAACTCTCCCTTTGTTGGTTCCGGTTGAATTGTTGAAATAATGCCTGTTCTGTCATACTCTTGTTTATTTTAATTCTTTGTTAACCGAAAAGCGTGAGAACTGTTGCTCTGTATCTTTCCTGGGGCTTCGGCAAGCCGTTATGATGATACAAGCAACAGTCTCACGCTCCGTTCGATATATAACAAGAGTATATACGTGAAGGTGCGTGAGACCCGTTTGCTTATTACCTTTCATAACATGAATTTTGCCGAATTCCAGGAAAAAGATAATAATTGAAACGTTCTCTAATACAATGATTTAGCCTATTCTCTGTGGGCTAATATCAACGCAAAGATAGAAAAATCTTCTGACTTCTCTATAGGTAACTTTAGTTTTTCTTAAATAAAAATACCGTGTCACCCCACATTAATAAAGGGGACGACACGGCATGACATATTTGATTGCTAATGTAGCCTTTAGAAGAATTTTAGTTCTTCGCCTTTAATTTCAGACAGGAGCAGATTTGCCAAACGACTGGTTCCCAAACGGAACAGTTTGTTACTGAGCCATTCTTCACCTAATATCTCTTTTACAATGGTATAATAAGTCAAGGCATCATTTACGCTGTTAATGCCGCCAGCCGGCTTAAAACCTATTTTATTTCCGGTTTGTTCGTGGTATTCTTTGATGGCCTGGCACATTACATAAGCTGCTTCCGGAGTTGCTGCTGGTTGCTGTTTTCCGGTGGATGTTTTGATGAAATCGGCTCCGGAATACATCGATAGGATAGAAGCTTTTTTAATGTTAGAGGCAGTCTTTAGAGCACCTGTTTCAAGGATTACTTTCAGATGATGCTCTTTACAAGTTTCCTTTAGCTCCATAATTTCTTCACACATCGTTTCGTAGTCACCGTTTAGAAATGCCCCTACAGGAATCACGATATCTATTTCGTCGGCTCCGTCAGCCACTGCCATTGCGGTTTCTGCTATCTTTATTTCAGTAAATGTTTGCGAAGAGGGGAATCCTCCTGATACGCAAGCGATATTTACACCTTCCACCTCGAGTGTGTCTTTTACCACCTGTGCAAAATTAGGATATACACAGATTGCCGCAACGTTCTTCAGATCAGGAAATTCATTATCGAACTGATTCACTTTTTCAGTGAATCTCATGACACTTTCATCGCTGTCTGTCGTATTGAGTGTGGTCAGATCAATACAGTTGAAAAGGAATTTTTTTACCTCCTCCGTATTGTTCTCCGGTACTTTTTTATCGATTAATGCTGCAACTTGAGCCTGTACGTCAGCATCGTTCAGTTGCGTGTTGTACTTAGCCAGAGCGGTCAGGTACTTGTCTTGAGGAGTATCATTCATTTCCATGTTCTCTCAGTTTTGGATTGTTGATATGTCTTTTATTATCTCTTTGAGTTTTCTTTTCCAGATTTCGTGCAAATGCCTCTGTGAGGTTTACGCCGGTTTGGTTCGCGATACACAGGAGCACCCAGAGTACGTCTGTTATTTCGTCACTGATGTTGTCTTTTTCGCCTTCCTTAAAAGATTGATCGCCATATTTGCGAGCCATAATGCGGGCCAATTCGCCTACTTCTTCCGTGAGAACAGCCATATTGGTCAGTTCGCTGAAATAACGTACACCGTATTCGTGTATCCACGAATCGACGGCTTTCTGTGCTTCTTCTAATGTCATTATTCCTTGTTTTTGGTATCAATACAAATAGTTACAGGCCCATCGTTCAATAATTCTACTTTCATATCGGCTCCGAATTCTCCTGTTCCCACTTCCTTCCCTAATGCACAACTCAAATCTTTGCAGAATTGTTCATAAAGCGGGATTGATATTTCCGGTTTGGCGGCCTTAATATAGGATGGACGGTTTCCTTTTTTTGTAGATGCGTGTAGCGTAAACTGACTGATTACCAATATATCACCTCCTGCATCTAAGATTGATTTATTCATAACTCCGTTTTCGTCATCAAAGATGCGGAGATTTACGATTTTCTTGCATAGCCAGTCAATATCCTCCTGTCCGTCCGTATCTTCAATACCTGTCAGAATCATCATTCCTTCCCGAATTGCGGATTTACAGTGTCCGTCAATTGTGACTGAAGCGTGGCTGACGCGTTGTATAACTACTCTCATTCGAATTATATTGCTTATCTTTACTATTGCAAAGATAGCTATTTTTAGCGATTATTGAGACCCTCTTTTACGATTTTTGCCTTCGATTCACCTATTACCGTGGCCACTTCTTCCATAGAAGCTTCTTTGATACGTTTTACGCTTTTGAACTCTTTCAGCAGGAGGGTTTTCGTTTTTTCCCCGATTCCCTTGATGCTGTCCAGAGCGGATGATACCTGTCGTTTGCTACGTTTGTCTCTATGGAAAGTAATGGCGAAGCGGTGTACTTCATCCTGGATCTGTTCCAATAGCCGGAATAAAGGGCTATGCTGTTTGATGCCGATTGTTTGAGGTGGGAAACCGAAAAGCACTTCAGAAGTTCGGTGTTTGCGGTCTTTGGCAAGCCCGGCAATAGGGATGTCCAGTTGCAACTCTTCCATTACTTGTCTGACTACCTCCATTTGCCCCTTTCCACCGTCAGTGATAATCAGGTCGGGCAGGGGAGATTCTTCCTTTAAGACGCGTTGGTATCGTCTTCTGACAACCTCTTTCATTGAGGCATAATCATCGGCACCTACAACTGTTTTGATATTGTATTTTCTGTAATCGTTCTTTGATGGCTTTGCTTTCTTAAAGACTACGCAGGCTGCCACTGCATCTGTCCCCTGGATATTTGAGTTATCAAAACATTCTATTTGCATCGGTAATCTGTCCAGATGTAGCTCCTGCTGAATCTCCTTCATCAGACGCATACTGCGTTGTTCGGGATTCAGTTTTTCAGCTTGCTTCATCCTGTCAGCCTTATATTGTTTTACGTTGAGTAGAGATAGTTCCAGCAGCTTCTTTTTATCGCCTCGCTGAGGTATGGTAAATGTGACGTTGTTCAACTCCATTTCTATATCGAAAGGAACGATAATCTCACGCGAAGCGCTTTTGTAACGTTCTCTCATTTCGATAATGCCCAATGTGAGCAGTTCTTCTTTTGTTTCATTCAGTTTCTTCTTGTACTCAAAAGTGAAAGCCTGATTGATAGCTCCGTTTGTGATATGGAGATAATTGATGAAAGCTGATTTCTCACCGTCTTCTTCGATCGAGAATACATCTATGTTATGCAGCACCGAACTGACAACCTCGGATTTCGAACGGTAATTTTCGATTAATGCGTATTTTTCTTTCACCTTTTGTGCTTCCTCGAATTTCATTTCAGCGGCTAATTCCTGCATCTGTTGGTACAGCATTTTGCTTATTTCCTGAGTATTCCCTTTAAGGATCTCTTTTATTTCAGAGATGTTTTTCAGGTATTCTTCTTGTGATTGCAGTCCGATGCATGGTCCGGCACAGTTCTTGATGTGATATTCAAGGCATACATTGAACTTCCCTGCACGAATATTCTCAGGTGAAAGGTTTAGGCTACATGTGCGTAAAGGGTATAAGTGCTTTATCAAATCGAGTACGGCATGCATGGACGGAGCGTGACTATATGGGCCGTAATAGGATGAACCGTTTCGGATGATACGCCTGGTTTTGAATACTCTTGGAAAGTATTCGTTCTGTACACAGATGGACGGATATGTTTTATCGTCTTTCAGCAGGACATTGTAGCGCGGCTTATACTTCTTGATCAGGTTATTTTCAAGCAGTAACGCGTCTTCCTCTGAATTTACTACGATGTAGCGTATGTCTGCGATCTTGCTTACTAATACACGGGTTTTTCCGGGTTGATGTTCTTTGCTAAAATAGGAATAAACTCTTCGTTTCAGGTTTTTTGCTTTTCCTACATAGATAATGGTGCCTTCGGCATTCAGATATTGATAAATGCCGGGCTTTTCAGGAAGGTTTGAAACAATTCCTTTTAAGTATTCGCTGGTTTTAAGTTCTTGATCTGTATTCATAAAAAAGGGCATAGTGATTATCACTATGCCCTGCAAATATATTCATTTTATTTATAACGACAATACGGATTGTACCTCTACGTCTTTGTCGTTTTCGAATACTTTTTTCCCATTCAACTCTTTTAATTCAATAATGAAGTTGATATATACTTTCTTCGGATGGAGTTTCTTTACGAGATTACAGGCGGCTTTCATTGTGCCTCCGGTTGCCAGCAGGTCATCGTGCAATAATACTACATCATTTTCGTTCAAGGCGTCTTTATGTATCTGCACTGTATCTTTGCCGTATTCTTTGTCATAGCTTTCTTCCATTGTCTCGGCAGGGAGTTTCCCGGGTTTGCGGATAGGTATGAATCCTGCTCCGAGGCGGGTTGCGAGAATCGGGCCCATAATAAAGCCCCGTGATTCGATACCTACTACCTTGGTGATCCCTTTGTCTTTGTACATTTCGTACATAATATCCGAGAGCTCCTGGAGGCGCTCCGGGTCTTTGAACAGTGTAGTGACATCATAGAATAAAATTCCGGGTATTGGGAAATCCGGTATTTCCCGGATGCTTTTTTTAAGCTTCTCTTTGCTCATAATCATTGTTTTATATCGTTTCTTTAAATGTTTTGTTTCACGTGAAACGCAAGTGCCCTATCGTCCGGAAAGGACCAGTAATACGTTGATGTCGCTTGGCGAAACACCGGGAATCCGGCTTGCTTGCGCTATTGTTTCGGGATCGATTTTCTTAAGCTTCTGCCGGGCTTCAGTCGAAAGTGATTGAAGATTGTCATAATCGAACTTGCCTTTTATCTTAATACTTTCAAGTCTCGCCAACTTGTCAGCGATGATGCGTTCCCGTCCAATGTAGCCTTCATATTTGATTAGAATTTCTGCAGCTTCCAGAATTTCGTCTTTCCTTTCATCTGTGATTTTTTCTAATTCGCGTTTAAATGCCGGTATGTGTTCGGAGATGTTCTCTATTGTAATTTGCGGACGATTAATCAAATCAATCAACTTGCATCCGTGGCGTAGGGGAGTAGTCCCTAATTTTTCAAGTGCATCGTTTATTAATGCAGCTTTAATTGAATAGTTACGGGCAAAGTTTACGATGCTTTCTATTGCTTCACGCTTGCTCTTTAATAAAGCATAGCGGTCCTCTTTTACTAACCCCAATTTGTATGCTCTTTCTGTGAGTCGCATATCTGCATCGTCCATGCGAAGAAGAATGCGATATTCGGCTCGTGAAGTAAACATGCGATAAGGTTCGTCAACTCCTTTAGTCACGAGGTCATCGATTAATACGCCAATATATGCTTCATCTCTTGCTAAGGTGAAAGGCTCCCCGCCATGGCAATTGATGTGTGCATTAATACCTGCAATGATACCTTGTCCGCCGGCTTCTTCATATCCGGTAGTACCATTTACTTGTCCGGCGAAGAAGAGATTTCTGATTTTCTTCGATTCCAACGTGTGTTTTAGTTGTGTCGGATCAAAGTAGTCGTATTCGATAGCGTATCCCGGTCGATAAATAACGAGGTCTTTGAAAGCGGGAATCTTCTTCAGTGCTTTTATCTGTATATCCATCGGCAAAGATGAAGAGAATCCATTCAGATATAATTCCTGCGTAGTTTCCCCTTCCGGTTCAAGGAATAACTGGTGCTGTTCTTTATCGGGAAAGGTTACGATCTTTGTTTCGATACTCGGGCAATAGCGTGGTCCGATACTTTGTATTTGCCCGTTGAAAAGGGGAGAATCGGATAGGCCGTTGCGCAGAATGTCATGTACTTCTTCATTTGTAAAGCACGTCCAGCATTGCAATTGCTTAAGATGTCGCACACTGGTATTCATGAAGGAGAATTTGTGGAAGTCGCATTCACCATCCTGGGTGTCCATCAGTTCGTAATGTACGCTTCTTCCGTCAATACGTACAGGAGTGCCGGTCTTCATTCGTCCGTATTCAACGCCATGTTTCGCGATGGATTCGGTTAATTCGTAAGAGGCCGGTTCTGCCATACGTCCACCCGGAAGTTTTGTTTTTCCTACATGCATCAGTCCGTTCAGGAAAGTTCCTGCGGTCAATACGATGCATTTGGCGTGAAACGTCACATCCCAGAAAGTCTTCAGTCCCACAACCTCTCCGTTTTCAACGATGATTTCCTTTACGGTATCCTGCCAGATATGTAAATTAGGTATATTTTCTAATATTTCACGCCAGGTCCAGATAAATTTATTCCGGTCGCACTGTGCACGCGGGCTCCACATAGCCGGTCCTTTCGAACGATTTAGTATACGGAACTGGATAGCTGTCTGATCTGTTACCAATCCCATGTAGCCACCCAAAGCATCTATCTCACGTACAATTTGTCCTTTAGCAATCCCCCCTACAGCAGGGTTACAGCTCATTTGCGCCACCTTGTTCATATCCATAGTGATAAGGCAGGTTTTTGAGCCTAAATTTGCTGCCGCTGCAGCAGCCTCACAGCCTGCATGTCCAGCACCAATTACAATAACGTCGTACTTAAAATCCATTGAATCAATGTTTATTTCTTAACCGCGCAAAGTTACGAAAAAGTTGCCAGTTGCGGGTTTTATGCAATAAGTTTTAAGTGTTTATAGGTATCACAAACCAATGATTTAATTTATCGATAAGATCTTAATTTTGCCTTTTTACTGTCAAAACGTTTGTGATTTGAACGTTTTAAAAAACGCTATTTGGGACGAAATGTTCTCAATAGCCAAAAATATGAGCAATTGGGGCTCTTTTGGAGCGTAGGCGGTCAAATGAAGTTAACTTCATACCTTCGGGAAGTTAACTTTTTGTTGATAAGATACTAATTCTTTCCAAGTACGAAGTTAACATCGTATTAGCATGAAGTTGGTTTTTTGTTAAAAGAGGATGAACTTTACACTCAATAAGCTATTTAATAGTGTAAAAAACACCTTTTCTTTTTCTGAAATTCATCAGAAGTGTTTATGCTATTAAATGTCTTTTTGTTGAATGCATCTATTTTTTGCTTTCTAATATCCATGTTCTGGTTTTCTGTTTGGTCTTTTTGCTTGGGAAGGGTATAAATTCTTATCTTATTGAATTTATCTAATTCAAAATGCCAGCGTTTTTTTGAGTATTGTTTGGTTGGACGGAAATAGAGCGTTTTAGAAAGGTTTAAAAATACAGAATGACAGATAGACAGTTGTCTTCCCTTGAAAAATTTGGAAGTGGCTGAAAAGAATCGTAAGTTTGTCATCATAAAGCATTATAATTATGAATAAGACATTTGTTGGTTTTATCTTTTTATTGTCTTTAGTGAGCGGAGTAGTTTCTTGTCAACGCTCTTCGTCACCGTATCCGTATTCTTTGAGATATGCCGATTCTTTGATGGAGATATCTCCTGAACGTACGTTGGCTTATCTTCGTAAACTTGATGTTTCTACTTATTCAGCGGGTGACCGAGCATATTTCAGTTTACTTTTGACGCAGGCTACTGATAAAAACTTTTTGCGACTTCTTCCCTGCGATTCACGATTGATGCCGCACTAGATTATTATGCTAAAAAAGATCCCATATCTTCATATAGCATTCCTTTCAGCTTTAATTCCTCCCCGGTATTTCCTTCAACTCCCTGCAAAGCAGTAAAGCAACTCTTCAAAGCCTGTTCAGTCATATTCATTTGTTTTTGGATCCGCCCTTTATAAAGCCAAGCTTTAGCCCAATTAATACCATCGATTTATTTTTACTCAATCTCTTTATCAGAAAGCGTTTGATGCGTTTTATCGCTCTTATCAATGTGATTCTTTACTGAAGACCATAATGTATTAATGTATTCCTCAGAAAGGACGTTTTTTTATGATGTAGACGCACTGTTTAGATATAGTAAGTGTGATTATAGGATTAGCTATTTGTCTGCTGAAGAGAATACGATATATAGTGAGGCATCCGGTGATAAACAGAATTTGTTTTTGTCATTGGCAGGAACATGTAACTTTCAAATAGTGAAAGGACTTCATGTAGGTGTGGGAGTACAACCAACCTATTATATATGGGAAACAAGAACATTTGATATTCCTGTATTGGCTAAAATTGGCTATGATTTTGGGCCTGCTGAACTTGCCTTTTCTTATAAACAAGGACTTGTGAAAAATAATAAGATTTCGGCTTTTAAAGATAGCCGTTTCTCAAACTGGCAATTCTCTGTTTATATTCCTTTGTCAAAGTGTCTGCTAAAAAAATAACCTGAACTTGAGTTTACCTGTAAAGGTGGAGTGGAGTAAAGATGAAGAAATTACTTCATTCCACCTTATTATTTTTCAAGTATCACTGTTTCCTTATAGCCAATGCCCTGTTTTCTGCCGCTTCCATGATTTCCCGCTCTCCGGGTCCCTTGTCATTAATGCCGCAAAGGTGGAGGATTCCATGAATGATGGTACGGTGTAATTCCTCGTCATAAGTCGTATTGAATTGTTCTGAGTTAGTCTTTACCGTTTCCAGGCTAATAAATAAATCTCCAGAAAGACGGTCACCTTGACAATAGTCGAAGGTGATGATGTCTGTATAGTAATCGTGTTGTAAGTACTGGCGGTTTACTTCCAGTATTTTTTCATCCGAACAGAATATATAGGCGATTTCACCGATCCTTTTCCCATAAGTGGCAGCTACAGCTTTGATCCATTCGGTAGTCTCGCGTTTCTTGATATCAGGCATTTTGATACCCTCTGTTTGATAAGTTACGGCCATATTATTTGATTTTTTATAATGATCGGAATACGCAGTTTTTGGGGAGAATTACCGTGCTTCCGATGTACTTTAAAAAAAGTGTTTCCTTCTTTCAAAGACAAAGATAAGAATTAAAATTGAGGATAAGCGTAAATCGCAGTAATAAGGCTGATGAATTATACTGTTCCGTTACTTCCTTTGGGTTGGTAGTAGGATTTAAGATCGTTTTCAAAGAACTTATTTGCCTGGTTTTCAGACACTATTTGCTTGCAAATATAACCAAATCTTCGGAAAGTAGAAGCGGTATAGAGGAAAAATCGTGAAATGTTGAATTGGGTAGGTTGTCCGATCGGAGTATCATTGGACAGAAAGAATACTATCTTTTGAGACCGTAATTATTTTGTTTTTTATATATTTGCAAATGACAATTATCCAAGTCAGATATTACTATTTACATGCAATACTATGACAGAGTTTAGATACAGTGTTTGCGAACCACTTAATCCGAAAGTGATAGAAAAAGGAATGATAGCCCCTGACTGCGTTATTGGGTTGTTCAATGATTTTCAGTGGGGCTATTATCTGAAGCAGATAGAAGTCGCTGAAACGAGGAAGATGGACATTTATTTTTCCCCCTCGCTGGAAGTGGAGAATAAAGCGAATAAAAACGGGCTTACGATCTCGGCTGTCGGTGATCCCGAAGATCCCGAATTTTATATCTTTTACAAACGTCCTATAAGCGTGGTGAAGAAGCAGTTTTTTCGTCAACCACAAACGGTCGTGGAGGATTATGTCAGTGAGATCACTGGTCAAACAAAAGAGGATGTTATTGAATGTCTGAATGCCCTTATCAAAAACGATCTGGAGTTCCTAAGGAGAAGAATCGCATAAGGAGTAACACCCGGGGGAAGATGAGATGGGAAGCCTTTGGGGTAAGCAAAATTCGCAAGCTAAGAGCAATTTTGGGAATATATTGTTCAGCGGTACTGACCAAGTAGTTTTTTGTACCGCCCGAAGATGAAATATAAATCGTTTAAGAAGAATAACTGAATCAATGAAAATAGTAATAAAGGAAAAAGTAATACCGTATATTTTGATTTCCCTATTCAGCTTCATAGGACTTTCGGCGTATGGTTACAAGGCAGAGGAACAAGGCGGTAAAAAAGCAGTCGTTTGGTCAATATCCAAAATTGATACGATGCAAAAGAACGTACAAAGTAACGATGGGCAGAATCCTAATATACAAAACATCGAATATCTCAAAAAATTGTTCCGGCAAAAGGCTGTCGACGAAATATCCGAAAATATAGTTTATCCGTTGAAGAGGATATCTCCTATACCAAGTGTTGAGAATGCAGTGGAATTGAAAGAAAGATTCGATTCAATCTTCGATGAAGATTTAATCCGTATCATTACGAGTTCGAATCTTGATCAATGGTCGGAAATGGGATGGAGAGGAATAATGTTCGACGATGGCATACTTTGGATGGATTACGACGGAAAAATTACAGCTGTGAATTATCAAAGCAAATATGAGAAAAAGCTTGCCAAGAAACTTACCTCCAAAGTAAAAGGTGGCCTATCCCCAGGTTTGCGACATGACTTCAAGGGGGAAGTATATAAATTTAAGACAAAAAACTATCTTATAAGGATAGATGAACTGAAAAAGGGCACGTACCGGTATGCCTGTTGGAAGAAAGAGAACTCGGAATCGACCAAGCCGGATTTAGTCTTGGAAAACGGAAAAATAGAATTTAGTGGAAGTGGAGGAAATCACGTGATTACATTTAAAAATAATATCTATGAATACAAGGTGTTCCGTAATAAAATAGCCGTGTCGGGGATTGCAGACATCACTCTTGTTGTAGAGAAAAATGGCAAAGAAATACTCTCGGAAGATGGGAAATTGGAAGACGATATCATTTAAACTGATTAGCGGTACGAGGATTTTATGTTTAGTTCTAAGCACACATATAATTTGAATTTCACCATTTCTTTTCTTGTACGCCAAACGCCGGGGATTGTTTCTACCTTATGAGTGGCAACTGATGGAGCAGGTTCCTCAGTTTGATTGCCGTTCGGGGCATCGGCTCCGCTATGGTGAGTCCTACCAAATCATATCCGGAAGCAATATTATTGATTACTCTTACCACTTCATTTATTTTCATCCCGTCCGATTCGACACCTACACCGGCAATGATCTCTGCCGGATCTAAAACATTTAAATCTAAGTGAATGACTACTTTAGATACTCCGGTGCTTTTCAATCATCCCAGTACTGCCGAACTGTCGTTACGGACTTCTGCCGGAGATAGCCCTTGGATACCTAATTCTTGTTGATGTTCTTTCATTCCTGCATCCCAAGAACGTAGACCTACCACGAGAGTATTAGATGCTTTGACTTTTCCCGGGAAAAGGCTTATAATCTCTTTATCACCCATTCCTAAGCAAGCAGTCAATGCCATGGCATGATATCCTTGGTATTCATCATAGGGGAGGGTTACATCGGGATGTACATCTATCCAGACAATGGCCAAATCATCAGGATATTTCTCGGCCAGGTAGGTAAATGGGACAACACTTACCGAGCATTCGCCACCGAGTGTAATTATCTTATCTGGATTGTTTTCCTGTAAAGAATGGAGTGCTGATCGGGTCTGTTCCAATGTAACCCGGTACGAACAAATGCCGTTTTCTGTCGCCCGGTCATTTATGTCCATAGAAACTGGCACTTCAATTGTACGGTGAGTGCTTTCAGGTGCCAACATGCTTAGAAACTGTGCTCTCCAATAATAGCCTCTTGAGGCATTTTCTGCCGGAATATCCGGCATTCAGTGAGCTATCACTTCCCCTTACCACTGGGGATAGATAAGACGGATGGTAGTGGTTTTCTTTTCCATAATCATAATTTGTCCGGTTAATATATTCGACTCTTTTTAAAAGAAGAATAAATAACTGATTAGAATTGCTGCAATGATTCCGGCAAAATCGGCAATCAGTCCGCACGTCACCGCATTACGTGTTTTCGTGATGCCTACGCTGCCGAAGTAAACAGCCAGAATATAGAAAGTGGTATCGGAAGCTCCGCGAACCACACAGCTCACGCGACCGACAAATGAATCGGGTCCGAATTGCTTCATGGTATCGATCATCAAGCCATTGGCACCGCTTCCACTGAGTGATTTCATTAAGGCAGTCGGCAGTGCACCTACAAAACCGGTGTCAAGTCCACAGAATGCCACAATGGAGCCGATACCTCCAACGAGTATATCCATAGCCCCCGAAGTACGGAAAACCGCGATTCCAACGAGGAATGCCACCAGGTAAGGAATGATGCGGACTGCTGTGGTGAAGCCTTCTTTGGCACCTTCTACAAAAGAATCGTATACGTTGATTTTTTTTCGAATGCCTGTGCCGATAAATAATATGATGACAGAAAACAGGATCACATTGGCTGTCAAGGTTGAATAAATTCCCATATCTTCGCGTGAAAGCGTAGCTGTCAGGTAAATGATTCCGCCAAAGAAAAGGCTCAGGCAACCCATAAGTGTCAATATCGCTTTGTTTATCAGATTGATGCGCTGGGAAATACTGACAGCGATGACTCCTACCAGTGTGGAGATAAAGGTACTTAGCAAGATGGGGATGAAAATATCCGTTGGCTGTGCAGCTCCCATCTGTGCCCGGTAGACCATAATGCTGATAGGGATGATGATCAATCCGGAAGTATTAATCACCAGGAACATAATCATGGGGTTACTGGCGGTGTCTTTTTTAGGGTTCAGTTCCTGTAACTCTTTCATGGCTTTCAGTCCCATGGGGGTAGCGGCATTGTCGAGTCCCAGCATATTGGCAGACATATTCATAAAAATAGAACCCATGACCGGATGTCCTTTCGGAATGTCCGGAAACAAGCGGCAGAAGACCGGACTCAGCCAGCGTGAAAGGGCATTGATCAGTCCGCTGTTTTCACCGATTTTCATTATTCCGAGCCAAAGGGACAAGACACCGGTGAGTCCGAGGGAAATCTCGAATGCTGTTTTAGAAGAGTCGAAAGTAGAATTGATAATCTCCGTGAATATTTGGGTATCGCCGAAGAACAGGAGTTTGCAGACGGCAACTACGAAAGCAATCACAAAGAACGCAATCCAGATATAATTTAGAACCATAAATATGCCCGTTAATTTTCCTACAAAATTAAGAATATGTTTCTATTCATTGTGGCTTTTTTGCCTATTTTTGTCAGGATGTAACTTTATAAACTCAATTGTCTCGATGAAATCGATAGAAATTCAAAAAGAACTGGAGACTTATGTTGATCCGGTGAAGCGGGAATATCTTCCCGGATTCTTTAAAACCGGAAAAGGGCAGTATGGCGAAGGTGACAAGTTTCTTGGGGTAGTAGTGCCCAATACTCGTATTGTGGCTAAAAGGCATAAGGACATCCCTTTTGAGGTAATGGCCGAATTGCTTCAGTCGGAGTGGCACGAATGCCGGTTGTGTGCATTGCTGATGATGGTGGAACGGTTTAAAAAGTCCGACGAGAAAGAGCGGGAGGCTATCTATCGTTTCTATCTGTCTCAAACGGAACGTATTAACAACTGGGATTTGGTAGACCTGTCGGCTCCTTATATTGTAGGCGAATATCTGAGAGATAAATCACGTGACGATCTTTATCGGCTGGCTGAGAGTAATCTGCTGTGGGAGCAGCGCATCGCGGTAGTGGCTACTGTTACTTTGATCAGAAATAACGATTTCACCGATATTCTTCGTCTGGCAGAGTTGTTGTTGCAGCATAAGCACGACCTGATGCAGAAGGCTATAGGCTGGATGCTCCGTGAGATGGGAAAGAAGGACCGGGACTTGCTGTTGCAATTCTTGGATAAATACAGGATGGTGATGCCACGAACTATGTTGCGTTATTCGATAGAAAAACTGACGGAAGCCGAACGAAAATATTACATGAAGCGTTAATTGGGGTATTGCAGGATTGGCTACAGGGATCCGGGGAACCGAGAGATTTAATCTCTTGCTTATAGGGATGTCATCCTCTGTGAACTCTGTGTCCTCTGTGGTGAACTTCTCGTTTCAAAGGAAAAACTCTGTGAAACGCTGTGCTACTCTGTGATGAAATCTATATCTTTGCTACCTATTTATAAAAAAGAAATGGAAGAAGATTTTAATATACGGGATCATCAACTGACCAGCAGAGAACGGGATTTCGAGAACGCCCTCCGTCCATTGAGCTTTGAAGACTTCAACGGGCAGGACAAGGTGGTCGATAATCTCCGCATTTTTGTCAAGGCGGCTCGCTTGAGGGGTGAAGCGCTGGATCATGTATTGCTGCATGGACCTCCCGGATTGGGGAAGACTACTTTATCGAATATTATCGCTAACGAGTTGGGTGTGGGATTTAAGATAACTTCCGGACCGGTACTCGACAAACCGGGTGATCTGGCCGGGGTGCTGACCAGTCTTGAACCGAATGACGTGTTGTTTATCGACGAGATTCACCGTCTTTCACCGGTAGTGGAAGAATATCTCTATTCGGCCATGGAAGACTATCGTATCGATATCATGATCGATAAGGGGCCCTCGGCCCGTAGTATCCAGATTGATCTGAGCCCGTTTACACTGGTGGGGGCAACAACTCGCAGCGGTTTGCTGACGGCTCCTTTGCGTGCCCGTTTCGGTATCAATCTGCATTTGGAGTATTATGACGACGATATATTAAGTGGCATTATCCGCCGTTCGGCAGGTATACTCGACGTGCCTTGTTCGTCTCAGGCAGCCGGTGAGATAGCTTCAAGGAGTCGTGGAACCCCTCGTATAGCCAATGCGCTGCTGCGCAGGGTGCGCGACTTTGCACAGGTGAAAGGTTCCGGGTCTATCGACACGGAGATTGCTAACTATGCGCTTGAAGCACTGAACATCGATAAATACGGACTGGATGAAATTGATAATAAGATTCTCTGCACCATTATTGACAAGTTTAAGGGTGGCCCGGTGGGATTGACAACGATTGCCACTGCCCTGGGTGAGGATGCCGGAACGATTGAGGAAGTATACGAACCATTCCTTATCAAGGAGGGGTTCCTGAAGCGTACTCCCCGGGGACGTGAGGTGACGGAACTGGCTTACAAACATCTTGGGCGCAGCCTTTACGATAGTCAGAAGACACTGTTTAATGATTAGATACACAAAAACAACATGGCCGGATTAAAGTCATTGGTAAAAGATACAGCCCTGTATGGGCTGAGTAGTATGGTTGGTAGGTTTCTGAACTATCTGTTGGTGCCGTTACATACAGCGGTCTTACCTGCCGCATCCGGCGGATATGGGGTTGTCACCAACGTATATGCCTGGGCGGGGTTGATTATGGTACTGTTGACGTTCGGGATGGAGACCGGTTTTTTCCGTTTTGCCAATAAGTCGGAAGAAGATCCGGCAAAAGTATATGCCAATTCACTGATCTCGGTAGGAGGTATTTCACTTATCTTTGCCGTCCTTTGTCTGACATTCCTTCAGCCTGTTTCTAATTTTCTGGACTATGGCGATCATCCTGACTTCATCGGGATGATGATAGTGGTCATGGCGCTCGATTCTTTCCTGTGCATCCCGTTCGCTTATCTGCGTTATAAAAAGCGTCCCATTAAATTTGTTGCCATTAAGTTCATTTCCATCATTGCCAATATCGTTCTGAACCTGTTCTTCCTGTTGCTTTGCCCGTGGTTGCATGTGCATTTTCCCGCATCGGTGGATTGGTTCTATAATCCGACCTATCTGGTAGGGTACATCTTTGTCACCAATCTGATAACGACCTGTTTGCAACTTCTTTGCCTGATTCCCGAGCTTCGTGGCTTTGCCTATCGGGTGGACAAGGCACTGTTGAAGCGGATGCTTGTCTATTCTTTTCCGATATTGATTTTTGGCCTGGTGGGCATTTTGAACCAGACGGTGGATAAGATTATCTATCCTTTCCTCTTTACCGATCGTCAGGAAGGGTTGGTGCAACTTGGCATTTACGGTGCTGCCACCAAGATTGCCATGGTGATGGCTATGTTCACTCAAGCTTTTCGTTATGCCTATGAGCCGTTTGTGTTTGGTAAGCAAAGAGAAGGAGACAATCGCCGGATGTATGCCCAGGCGATGAAGTATTTCCTTATTTTTGCGCTGCTTGCCTTTCTGGCAGTCATGTTCTATCTCGATATTTTGCGTTATATGGTGCCGCCCGACTATTGGGCTGGACTTAGTGTGGTAGCCATCGTGATTGGCGCGGAAATATTCAAAGGCATCTATTTTAACCTCTCGTTCTGGTATAAGCTGATCGATGAAACTCGTTGGGGAGCTTATTTCTCCATGGTCGGATGTGCTATTATCGTCGGAATGAATGTACTGCTGGTTCCCACTTACGGATTCGTGGCCTCGGCATGGGCTTCGGTAGCCGGATATGGGGTAATTACGGTTCTGTCTTATTGGATCGGACAGAAAAAATACCCCATCCATTATGACTTGAAGCACCTCGGTATGTATGTGTTGCTTACAGCAGTGCTCTATGCGGCAGGAGAGCTGATACCTATTCAAAATGTGGTACTTCGCCTGGCTTTCCGTACCGTTTTGTTACTGATATTTGTGGCTTATGTTATCCGGACGGATTTGCCATTGAGCCAGATTCCTGTGATTAACCGATTTATTAAGAAGAAATAGTTATGAAGGCAGACAATCGAAACATTTTTGCCGTTAAGGCATTTCTCAGAGAATATCTGGACCTGAGAAAGGACAAAGACAACGAACTGGCAACGGTTGATTCCATCCGGAAAGGTGTGGAGTTCAAAGGGGCTAACCTCTGGATTCTGATTTTTGCTATCTTCATGGCCTCACTCGGACTGAATGTCAATTCGACGGCCGTCATTATTGGTGCCATGTTGATTTCACCGTTGATGGGACCAATCATGGGAGTGGGGCTATCGGTAGGGCTGAACGACTTTGAGTTGATGAAACGCTCTCTGAAAAGCTTCCTGATTACTACGGCGTTCAGCGTGACGACGGCTACTATTTTTTTCCTGTTTACTCCCATTGCCGAAGCGCAGTCGGAGTTGCTGGCACGCACGTCACCGACAATTTATGACGTTTTCATCGCACTTTTCGGTGGACTTGCCGGAGTGGTTGCCCTTTCTACCAAAGAGAAAGGAAATGTAATTCCGGGTGTTGCCATTGCTACTGCATTGATGCCGCCTCTCTGTACGGCAGGTTATGGGTTGGCTTCCGGCAATCTGATCTATTTTCTGGGAGCATTCTACCTCTATTTCATCAATTCCGTATTTATCAGTCTTGCCACGTTTATCGGTGTACGGCTGATGCACTTCCAGCGAAAAGAGTTTGTAGACAAGAACCGTGAAAAGAAGGTACGTCAATATATCGTATTTATCGTGATTCTGACTATGTGTCCGGCTATTTATCTTACGATGGGAATTATCCGGAGTACCTTTTTCGAGACGGCGGCCAATCGTTTTGTCTCCGAACAACTCAACTTTGATAATACCCAGGTTCTGAATAAGAAGATCCATTACGAAGGAGATTCATGCGAGATCCGTGTCGTGCTGATCGGTCCGGAAGTGCCGGAAGCTTCCATCGCCATTGCCCGCAGCAAGATGAAAGACTATAAACTGGAAAATACGAAGCTGATTGTTTTGCAGGGAATGAACAATAACGATGCGATGGACCTCTCGTCAATTCGTGCCATGGTAATGGAAGATTTCTATAAGAATAGCGAGCAACGTTTGCAGGAACAACAAGTCAAGATAACCACACTCCAGAAGAGCCTTGAACGATATAAGTCTTACGATGAAATGAGCCGGAAAATCATTCCGGAACTGAAAGTACTTTATCCTTCGGTGACGGCTTTATCTATTTCGCATACGATTGAGACGACGGTCGATTCGATGAAAACAGATACAATTGCACTTGCCGTGCTGAAGTTTACCCGCCATCCGAAGAACGATGAAAAGGAGAAAATCAGTGCGTGGCTTCAGGCGCGGGTAGGAGCCAAGAAACTCCGGTTGATTGTTGAAGAATGACGGGAAGCATATGGCGGGAGAGAAGAAGATGAATAAACATGATTAATATAAATGAATAGAAACAAAGTAATTAACTCTTTCTGTAGCAGAAAGAGATGGGGGGAAGTTCTGTGTCTGGTTTTGCTTTTTCTCTACCCGGCTTCATTGCATGCCGATGAAGGTATGTGGATGCTGGGCAATCTGAATAAAGAAACCCGTAAAGCGATGAAAGAACTGGGATTGCAGATGCCTGCCGACCGGCTTTACAGTACGAAGCGTCCGTCGCTGAAAGACGCTGTGGTCAGTTTCGGAGGATTCTGCTCGGGAGTAGTCGTTTCCGAGGATGGCCTGGTATTTACCAATCATCACTGCGGGTTCAGCAGCATACAACAACATAGTTCGGTTGACCACGATTATCTGAAAGACGGGTTCGTGGCGCATAGCCGGGAAGAAGAGTTGCCCAATCCCGAGTTGTATGTCCGCTTCCTGCTACGTACAGAAGACGTTACCCGCCGGGTCCTGAAAGCTACAACACCCGGTATGACCGAAGCTGAACGAGGTTTAGCCATCGATTCGATGATGATATTAATAGAGGATGAAGTCTCGAAAAAAGACTCCACATTGGTTGGCATTGTAGATGCTTATTACGGAGGCAATGAGTTTTGGCTTTCCGTTTACCGCGATTTCAACGATGTGCGTCTGGTGTTTGCGCCACCGTCCTCTATCGGTAAGTTCGGATGGGACACGGACAACTGGATGTGGCCCCGTCATACAGGCGATTTCTGTGTCTTTCGCATTTATGCCGATCAGGAGAACCGCCCTGCGGACTATTCGCCCGATAACGTGCCCTATCACCCCGAATATGTAGCTCCGATTACGTTGGATGGATATAAAGAAGGTTCGTTTTGCATGACGTTGGGCTATCCCGGCAGTACAGAACGTTATCTTTCTTCGTTTGGTATCGAGGAAATGATGAACGGGATGAATCAGGCTATGATCGACGTCCGCGGAGTGAAACAGGCCATTTGGAAACGTGAGATGGACCGGAGAGATTCTATCCGTATCAAATATGCGTCGAAATATGACGAAAGTTCCAATTACTGGAAAAACAGTATCGGGACCAATAAAGCCATACGTAAACTAAAGGTGCTGGATAAGAAGCGTCAGGCGGAAGACGCGCTCCGAAAGTGGATTCAGAAGACTCCGTCAGAACGGGAGAAGTTGCTGCACCTGATGTCGTCGCTCGAACTGAACTACAAGGATCGTAAAGAGGTGAACCGGGCGATGGCCTATTTCGGAGAGTCGTTTATTAACGGTCCTGAATTGGTGCAATTTGCGCTGACCATCCTGAACTTCGACTTCGAAGCGGAACAGAAGCAGGTGGTGGCTCAGCTCCAGAAGTTGCTCGATAAATATGCAAACTATGATGTGACCATTGATAAAGAAGTGTTTGTAGCCATGTTGAAGGAGTATCGGAGCAAAGTGGACCAGGCATATCTGCCCGATCTTTACCAAACCATAGATACGCTTTACGGAGGCAATGAGCAGATGTATGTTGATTCATTGTATGCTCATTCTGAGATCACTTCTCCACGCGGCTTGAAGCGTTTCCTGGAACGCGATACTACTTTCCATATGGTTGATGACCCTGCAGTTTCGCTCGGCATTGATCTGATTGTGAAATTTTTCGATATGCGTAGTCAGATGGCTGAGGCTTCTGATAATATAGAAAAGGACGAACGCGAGTTTAATGCCGCCATGAGAAGGATGTATGCCGACCGCAATTTCTATCCGGATGCCAACTCGACAATGCGGCTGAGTTTCGGTACCATAGGCAGCTATTCACCTTACGACGGTGCCGACTATGACTATTATACCACGGTAAAGGGAATTTTCGAGAAGGTAAAGGAGCACAGTGGTGACCCCGACTTTGCTGTACAGCCGGAGGTCCTGTCCCTGCTGGCATCAGGTGATTTCGGACGTTATGCCGACGAAAAGGGAGATATGAATGTATGTTTCATCTCAAACAATGACATTACGGGTGGCAATTCCGGCAGTGCCATGTTCAACGGCAACGGTGAATTGCTGGGGTTGGCATTCGACGGGAATTGGGAAGCGATGAGTAGCGATATCGTTTTCGAACCCGAAGTACAACGCTGTATCGGGGTCGATGTACGATATATGCTCTTCATTATCGAAAAGTTCGGAAAAGCAAGCCAGCTGATACAAGAACTGAAAATAGAAGACCGAAAGAAGTAAGCCCTTACCCTAACGTCTCAGTATGATTACGATTACTGCTGAGATTATGAGCAGAATGCCGATTCCGATGCTTCGCGTAAAGGGTTCGCCGAACATAAAGATACCTACACAAACAGCTGTTACCGGCTCCATGGCTCCAAGTACGGAAGTGAGCGTGGAGCCGATGCTTTTTACGGCCTGTACTAATGCCAGGTTAGAGATTACGGTTGGAATCAATGCCAGCAGCAGCAGATTTCCTCCCGTATGCCAGTCGGGAATGGCTTGAATACCCGTGGTCGCGCCTATCCCCACCAGCAGGAAAAGCGTACCGAACAGAAAAACATAGAAAGTAAGCCTTAGCCCTTTCATCTGTCCGATCTTGAGTTGACTCACCGTAACCAGGTAAAGCGCATATCCCAAAGCCGACAGGAGAACGATGAACAATCCGATGGCAGTAATTCCACCGGAACTGTCGCCGTAAGAAAGGCAGGAGACACCGACTACGGCAAGAGCGATGGCGAAGAAGCGCCAGGCTGACTTCTTTTCGCGGAAAAAGATCATCATAATCAGCGTGGTCAGTACCGGATACATGAAATGGATGGTAGTGGCTACCCCGCTTGCCATGAATTTATATCCCCAGAACAAGAAGACTGCGGACATCAGATAGAGGAAGGCAAGTAGCGACAGCG
Source organism: Bacteroides hominis (assembly GCF_033042785.2). Classification (NCBI taxonomy): domain Bacteria; kingdom Pseudomonadati; phylum Bacteroidota; class Bacteroidia; order Bacteroidales; family Bacteroidaceae; genus Bacteroides; species Bacteroides hominis. Next base: position 1,203,963 of record NZ_CP178829.1, read on the forward strand.
AAGGGATTTCTTTGCGGCTGATACGGAAAGACTGTTTGTCGAGCAACAGGATACATCCCAAAGCTAAGCAGGCGAACAGGAACCGATAAAACAGGATGGATTCGAAGTGCATTCCCTCACGCATGGCAGGGATGGTGAAAAGAGGAATCAGCCCGAAGGAGGCCGATGAAAGCAGACCGTAAAGGAAACCATTAAATTTGTTCATACCCGAAAACTATTACCTGTTTTTTTAATTCATGCAAAGGTAGTGTTTTTGGGGACAATATAAATAAGGGAACCTTGACTTAATCTTTTCTTATCATTTTGACTTTTTGCTTTTCTGACCCTTCCAGAATCGTTTATTTCGGACTTCTCTCCGGTTGGTGTGAAAAAACGTCCGGAATTTGCATTAGGTTCGCAATGTGCTGTCTTTGATTCGCTTGATCTGCTTTCTATTTTTAGAGAATGTCGGATGATTGCAAATAAATAGTTACTTAATTTCCTTGTTTGAACTCTTTTTGATAGTTTTCGGTTGCTGCTCTATTGAAATGAACCAGCTTGTGAACAGAAGCTTTTTCGGAAAAAGTGGGAATGAAGAAGGTCTCTTCCTCCGATGGAGTAAGCATTTGCTCCGGATGGAGTAACCTTTCGGGGGAAATGCAGGTTGCATTTCGTCCGGAAGCCTGCTCTTCGGAGTGAGAAAGCCCGGCTCTTCACCCCGCTCAGACCGTTGCTAAGTGAAGTGAAGAGCCGGGCTTTCATCCGGCTTCTCTCCGAAAGAGAAATTTTATAAGAAAGGGAAGTAAGCAGGAAACGGCTAATCAGGTCTTTTTGAAAGTTGACAGGCCGTTCTTCCTATCTTTTTGTCCTTAGCTCTTCTTGGGTTTTCTTCTTGCCCATCCCTCTTCGCTGAAGTCGGGTTCGGCATCTTTAAAGAACTGCTTCCATTCATCTTTACCTTTGGGACCACGTGCTGCGGAATATCCGCGTTCCTCGCGGCTGGGCTTTTGGGCTTTCCGGGTGTCCGCCTGTTTTCCGTCTTTACCGGCTCTGCCTTTATCCTTGCGGTCGGCCGATGCGGCTGTATTTCTTCTTTTGCCGCCCTGGTCACTGCCTTCATTCCGTTTTCCGAGTCCTCTGCGTTCTGTAGGTGCCTCTTCTCCGGCAACCTCTACCGTAACCTTGCGTCCGTTCCAGTTTGTCCGGTTCAATGCTTTTACTACGTTCTGCGCTTGTTTCTCTTCTACTTCGAAGAACGAGAAGTTCTTCATCAGGTCGATACGTCCCAGTTCCACTCTTCCACGGGTGTTATTGTTGAGCAGGGTAATCAGTTCATGGGGGAAGAAGTTATCCATCTTACCCAGGTTGATGAAAAGTCGGGTGAAGCCCGGTTCAGCCTGGCGGCCACTCTTGCCGTCACGGCTTTTTACGGCACGTTCGCTGCGGCTGTCTGTCGGCACCTCTATTTCTTCACGATTGCGATAATAATCCACGAACCGGTTGAACTCGTGCGATACCATGCGCTTGATAAGGTCCTCCTTGCTCAGCCATTCCAGTTTACGATAAATTTCGGGCATGAAGTCGTTAATGTCTTCCTCGTTTACCTTTACTTTTTCAAGGTCATCGATCACTTTAAGAAGCTGTTTCTCGCAAATCTGTTTGCCGGTAGGCATTTCGCCGGCAATGAACTTCTTGCCGATGATACGCTCTATTTCGCGCATTTTTCCCTTTTCACGCAGGTTGATAATCGCAATCGATGTACCTGTCTTACCGGCACGTCCGGTACGTCCGCTGCGGTGTGTGTAGCTTTCCGTATCATCCGGCAACCCGTAGTTGATGACGTGTGTCAGGTCGTCTACGTCCAGTCCGCGTGCGGCAACGTCTGTGGCTACCAGTATCTGGAGGTTGCGAATACGGAACTTCTGCATCACCGTGTCACGCTGTGCCTGCGAAAGTTCTCCGTGCAGTGAATCGGCGTTATAGCCTTCCTGCATCAGTTTATCGGCAATCTCCTGGGTCTCTTTACGGGTACGGCAGAAGACGATACCGTAAATCTGCGGATAATAGTCTACGATGCGTTTCAGTGCAGCATATTTATCTTTTGCGTGTACGGTATATACCACATGCTTCACATTGCTTGTACTTTCGTTTTTGCGTCCGATGGTAATCTCTTTTGCATCGTGAAGGTAGTTCTTCGAAATACGGGCTATTTCGGGGCTCATCGTAGCCGAGAAAAGCAGTGTGTTGCGTTCCTGCGGAACATCGGCCAGAATAGCGTTTATACTCTCCGTAAAGCCCATGTTAAGCATTTCGTCCGCTTCGTCCATTACCACGTTGGTGACAGTGGCAAGCGATACTGTTTTGCGTTCCATCAGGTCGAGCAGACGTCCCGGTGTGGCAACAATGATGTGCACACCCCGTTTCAGGCTGCGTATTTGGCTGTCGATGGACGAACCACCGTATACGGGCAATACTTTCAGCCCGTCAATGTATTTGGAGTAATCGTTCAGATCGCCCGCTATCTGGAGGCAAAGCTCACGTGTAGGGCATAGAACGAGTGATTGGGGGATTCTGTTTTTTACGTTAATTTTTTGGATGAGGGGCAAGCCAAACGCTGCGGTCTTACCCGTTCCTGTCTGTGCAAGAGCTACTACATCATTGTTCTCTCCTAAAAGGTATGGAATCACTTCCTCCTGTACCGGCATGGGATTCTCGTATCCCATCTCTTCAATAGCTTTACGTATCTCCGGAGAAACGCCAAGCTCTTCAAATGTCTTCATTAAATCTCTGTATATCTTTATATTCGGGTGCAAAGATACGGATTAATTGTGAATTACGAATGATAACAATAAATAATGATGGACAAAAAATGCGTTATTCCAGCAAGATGTTGCGTAGTCTGTGTGTGTCCTCGGGCTGCAGACCGATTGCTTTCTGCAGATAAGTGGATACATCACCGTATTTGCGCTCTATCTCGTCTTTGGCTGCATTAAGGAAATCTTCTTTTGCCGAGAAAAGAGTGGTAATGGCCTCCTGCGAGTTGGCGGGCAGGTTATAAGCGTACTTGGACGCTTTGGGGATATTAAAGTAATCGTTGCTCAGACGGTAATCTTCCATAATGATATCCGCATTAACATCTAAAGCAGCCAGTATCAGGGCAGATACGATGCCGGTCCGTCCTTTTCCCGACGAGCAGTGAATCACTACCGGATAGCTGTTTTTGTCGAGCAGGATATCGAATATTTCCTTGTATTCCTTCTGGTATTTTACCACCAGTTCGCGGTTCATCCCTTCCACCATGTGGTAAATGGTATCCGTCTTGATCTTCTCTTGTTGTATGCCGTGCAGGATATGTTCCATATCACCCGTACTGATAGGGATATGCACCACATTGAATCCTTTTTGCAAAGGAGGCGTATTATGGAGTTCGCTTTCGGAGCGCAGGTCCAGAATGGTTTTGATGCCCAGATTCTGTAGTTTTCTGAAGGCAAAGCAATTCAGGCTGTCTATCTGTGCCGAACGGTAGAGCTTGCCCCAGCGTACGTGCTTTCCTGTAGCGGATTTATATCCTCCCAAGTCGCGGAAGTTCTGTATACCGGGCATATTTACATTGCGGGGAGCCACTTTTACACGGTATTTGTCATTGAATACCATTGTATAATAGGAGCGTTTGGAAGGATCGTTGGTCACAATCGTTATCCGTGCGTCGGAGATGTTAGCCATGGCGACGGGATTGTCTTCGGGTATGAACTCCGGGTTGTCGGATGCATATACTTTCACCTGCCCCTTGATGAGAGGGGTTGTTTCCCATTTAAGAATACAGTTTCCTATATTATTCTCTTCGCAAACCACCGAAATGTTAGGAGACATATCTGTGCACGAAGGCAGAATAAGTAAAATAGTTAGTAAATTGAACAGGTTTTTGTACATAGTTCGTATTTGTCTGAGAGCACTATTTGCAAAGATATGGATTCTTGTTACATGGTATAATTACTTTGCTATAATTAGACAACGTTAATAGTAATTAGCTACGGGCTACACGCTACGGGTAATTATGCCGGATGATGCACATTTACTTGTTGCTTGTAGCTCGTAACTGACAAGCATTAACGGTAGTTTGCCGCAAACTCCTCCGATACGGAGTTGCTGAAACTCTTGCAGACTTCTGCGGAGAAATCCTGACCGCATTGTATCACCTTATCCCAGGTCTCCTCACTCAGGTTTTGCAAGTCGCGGTAACGGACGTCATATTTTAACATGCCGTAGATCAGGCCGGCATTGAAGTTGTCTCCTGCACCGATGGTACTGACTGCTTGCAACGGGGTGACAGGATACTCTTTCGATATTGTGTTGGTACGCAGCGAGATTTTCTCTGCTCCGGCTGTACAAAGGAATAGCGGACAATAAAACTTGATTTTATCCTTGTAGATCTTCTCTGCGTCTTTGATTCCGTACATGTAATAGAAGTCTTCCAGAGATCCCCTTACGATGTCGGCATATTCCAGATTCTCGATAATGGTTGGAGCTAACTTCATAGCCTCGTTCTTATGTGAAGAACGGAAATTGGGATCATAATATACAATCGCTTTTTTCTCTCTCGCTATGTCCAGCAGTTCCAGAATCTTGTCGCGTAAAACCGGATTCAGGGCATAATATGAACCGATGACAATGATATCATCTTCGTTGATGGGAGGGAACAAAACGTCCAGCCGCTGTTTGGGATAGTCTTTATAGAAGATGTATTCCGCGTCGCTGTGTTCGTTCAGGAAAGCCAGGGATACGGGCGATTTGCCATCCGGGAACACATTGACGTGATCCGTCGGGATATGATTGTCACGCATGAATTGCAAGATGATGTTTCCAACATGGTCGTTGCCCGTTTCGCTGATGAAACATACATTGACTCCCATGCGTCCTAAAGAAACGATGCCGTTGAAAACAGAGCCTCCGGGAACGGCTGCCGAAGGCTGGTCGTTCCGGAAGATGATATCGAGTATAGTCTCTCCGATGCCGATTACTTTACGCATAGTTTTCTTGATTTTTCACCCAGATAACCACCGTGATGGCGTTTGGAGTATTCTTCGATAGTGAATTCAGTCCTTTTCATTGTTTGTACCACGAGGATATCGCCGATGACGGTCATTACCGTAGTCGAGGTAGTAGGGGTCATGCCCAGTGTACAAACCTCGGCAGGGTGGCCTGTACTCAGGCATACATCTGATTCGCTGGCAAGCGGACTGTCGGGGTTTCCGGTGATAACGATGAATTTAAGGCCCGGATTCAGGTTGTGGGCCAACTGCGTTAACTCTACGATTTCACGGGTTTTGCCCGAGTTTGAAATCAACAGCAACAGGTCGTTCTCTTGCAGGATGCCCAGATCGCCATGTTGCGCTTCGCTGGGATGCAGGAAGACAGAGGGAATACCGGTCGAACAAAACGTAGTGGCGATGTTCATCGCTATTTGTCCGGCTTTACCCATGCCGGAAGTTACAAGTTTGCCTTTTTTTCTGTGTATTTGTTCCACAATCAACTCAACCGCCTTTTCGTAGGCATTGGTCACGGGAATATTCAGCACGGCTTGTGCTTCCTTTTGCAGGAGTTCTTGAATCGATTCAATCATTATATCTTAGTTGTTAATTCATTAAATGTGTTTGCTACTTCATAATAGGAGGACAGCGGATGGCGGGCAAATCCTCTTGCCTGTAATTCGCTGAGTACGGCAAGCAACGGGCTATAAAAACCATTTGCGTTGTAGAAGATCACTTTCTTCTGGTGATAACCGATGGAAGCGGCTGCCATGACATGAAATACTTCATCCAGCGTGCCGATACCGCCGGGGAGAGCCACCAATACATCCGACTGTTGCAGGATGATATCCTTGCGGTCACTCAGATTGTGTGTGCGGATCATTTCATCGAGATATGTACTCACTTTGCCGTTCTCTTCAAGTTTGGAGGGTACTACACCGATGACACGTCCCCCGCTTTCTTTGACTGCCTTTGCCACACATTCCATGAGTCCGAGGTTGGCACCACCGTAGATAAGTGTCTTGCCGTTTCTTCCCATCCATTCGCCAATCTGATGGGCTGCATCGAAGAATGTCGGGTCGATGCTGTCGGACGCGGAACAGAAAATTCCTATCTTTTCCATAAGGGTTATTGATGTTATAGCTTACAAATATCTGCAATTTTCTATAAACGACAATAAGTTTTATTGTATTTTTGTATCCTCAACCTAACTTAATAGTAAGAATGAAGCAGTTAAGTACCCGTGCAGAAATGCAATATAATATACATACCCTGTCCAACGGTCTTCGCATCATCCATGAGCCTTCGCTTTCAAAGGTGGCTTATTGTGGATTTGCCGTAGATGCCGGCACCCGTGATGAGGCTGAAAACGAACAAGGAATGGCCCACTTTGTGGAGCACCTGATTTTTAAAGGTACCCGGAAACGGAAGGCATGGCATATCCTGAATCGTATGGAGAATGTAGGAGGCGACCTGAATGCATATACCAATAAGGAAGAGACGGTGATCTATTCGGCATTCCTGACCGAACATTTTGGGCGGGCACTGGAATTGCTGGCAGATATTGTTTTTCACTCCACTTTTCCGCAGAACGAGATAGAAAAGGAGACGGAAGTGATTATCGACGAAATACAGTCATACGAAGATACTCCTTCGGAGCTTATTTTCGATGACTTTGAAGATATGATTTTCCGGAATCATCCGTTGGGACGCAACATTCTGGGCAGGCCGGAATTGCTGAAGCAATTCCGAAGCGGGGATGCGGTTGCTTTTACTTCCCGGTTCTATCAACCTTCCAATATGGTATTCTTTGTTTTGGGCAACTTCAACTTTCAGAAAATAGTCCGTCAGGTGGAGAAACTGTTGGCAGACCTTCCGTTGATTGGAGTCGATAATCACCGTACTCCGCCTCCCCTTTACGTACCGGAGCATTTGGTTGTCCATAAGGAGACCCATCAGGCGCATGTGATGATTGGCAGTAGGGGATACAATGCTTATGATGATAAACGTACCGGCTTGTATCTGCTGAATAATATTCTGGGTGGTCCGGGGATGAACAGTCGCCTGAATGTTTCTCTCCGAGAGCGAAGAGGATTGGTCTACACTGTGGAGTCCAATCTGACATCGTATACGGATACGGGAGCTTTCTGCATCTATTTTGGAACCGATCCTGCGGATGTGGATACTTGTCTGCGGTTGACTTACAAAGAACTGAAAAGGATGCGGGATGTGAAAATGACCTCTTCGCAGCTGATGGCTGCTAAAAAACAACTGATCGGGCAGATTGGAGTTGCTTCGGATAATAATGAAAATAATGCGTTGGGGATGGCAAAGACCTTCTTGCATTACCACAAGTATGAATCATCCGAATCTGTTTTCCGGCGAATCGAAGCATTAACTGCAGAAGGGTTGCTGGAGGTAGCCAATGAGATGTTCGCAGAGGAATATCTTTCTACACTGATCTACAGATAAGAAGAAAAGGAAGAGGGTGCATCTGAGGATTGACATTACTATTAGACACACAATTAATACTTATATAAATCTTTACGATGCACTCTCTGACCTTGGAATATATAAACTAAAAAAACATCATAATCAGGGCTATGCCGAATCGCATAGACACCCGTAGTACAGAAAGTGCTAAATAAGAATATGCCTGAGCGCAAATACATAGTATTTTGGTGCAGGCTTAACTCTGTTATGAAGAGTATAAAAAGAAGTGTATTCTTTGAATGTTATTAATTTCTGAGAGTCCGTCTTGGCAGCCGGATGGAGGTTATTGCTTTGTTTATACGGGTTGGCCGAATCCGAAACAGCCTTTTTGACCAGTATCCCTTGATTAAAGTCGAATAGGTCATGTCCTGAGTTATCAAAAGAAGGTATGTTGTGAGTATGGCTTTTTACGGCAGTAGTGACTGTCACCCCGTTATTGGCGGGTTGTAGAGCACTGCTTTTCTGGATACCGAATACCAAAAATAACAGGCATAGCATTAATAGTTTGATGTATGCTGCCATAATTGGCGGCAAATGTATGGATTAATACGGATCTTTACTTCGGGTGGCTTTGCTTTTTCTCGGGTTATTAATTATTTTTAATAATAGGAGATTGAACCGTCCAAAGGAGCTGACCGGCAGTGGGGCCATTAGTCACCTTGGATGGTTCAGTCTGCGGAGTTTGATTTATACTTTTAGTTTAATCTTAGCTTTGACCAGTAATCCTGTGATACCGACAATAATCAGTGAGAATATGGCCGATTTCATTAATCCCGGTATGCCGCTGCCCAATGCGGTGGGGTAGTGTAAGCCAAGTAGTTGTTGCATTGCATACCAGATATATGGAATGATATAGCAGGTAAGGGTTGCGGTTCCTGCCGGTTTGATAATATCGAACCAGCCGGTTTTGCCTTTTATGTCAGTCAGCCAATAGAAGAAGCCGAATGACGGGAAGAAAGCTGCCGTGCAGAAGAAGAACCAGCTTGGAGTGGCTTGTATCTTTGAGATAATCCAGAAAGGATGTGAGGCAAAGCCGGCTGCCAGCATAAGGAGGCCCAGACCGCATAATATCCCTATAAACTTTCCGGGGTGCTCGGGGCTGGCATATTTTTGCATCAATAGTGAAGTTAGCATGCCCGATATCCCGAATGCGTGTAATGTCATATCACTTGGTATGAATGGAAGCGGTAGGACGTCTGCATGATTCAGCAATGCCAGAACGATAAACAGTACCCAGACGAAAAGGTTGGGTACCAGGCTTTCCCGGGTAAATAAATATACAGAGGCACAGATTACATAGGTCCAGCCAATAAGGCCCAGAATTCCCCACCATTTCTGCTGGAAAGGTGCTCCATGAAATCCTTTGTAGAGGATCAGGAAAGTCAGCAGTAAAATACCTGCTGTCTTCATTCCCGTATAGAGATATTTCTTTCGGGTGGTTATCGGTTTAGGGTATACTCCCCAGATCAGGAAGAAGCCAATCACCATAATGATAGAGAACCAGGGATGGGAGAGTCCTGCCACTCCTCCGCTGTTTACTGAGAAGAGTCCCATAACAACCAGTGCCACGGTTCGCCAGATAATATGCATAATCACTTGGAGCGGTGAATCGCCCTTTTGGTATCGGTTTTGTACCGCAAACGAAATAGACATGCCCATGCAGAACAGGAAAGCCGGGAAAATAGTATCGGAGAAGCCTAACATGTCTTCTGTCATTGCTGCGTGTCCAAGCCAATGGGGGATGTTTCTGAGTCCGGGAATATCATTCACAAAAAGCATAAGGAACATGGTGAGTGCACGGAATACATCGACCGCAGCGACTCGTTGGGGGGATGAGGTTTTCATAATGTGTTAAATTAATCAGGGGTTATGCTCACAAAGATAGCGTAAAAATGTTTAAAGTCTGCTGTCTTCCGGCTTATTCCGCTTATCTTTGCCTGAAAACCTAAAAAATTATGATGACATTAAGCCGTATTACGAGTGCTGACGATTCACGTCTGAACCGTTTGATTACTTTGTACGAGGAGTCTTTTCCCGAAAGTGAGAGAAGAAAAATCGGGCAGTTGAAACGAATGATTGAGAGCCATACCCCCATGTATTTCAATGCTATTGAATGTGATGGAGAGTTGAGTGGAATGTTTGTATACTGGGATATGGGTGACTTCTACTATTTGGAACACCTGGCTGTATTCCCGGAAATGCGGAATAAAAAGATAGGGCAGCAGGTGCTTGATTATGTGGCCGGACACCTGAAAGGACTGCGCCTGCTGGAAGTAGAGCCTACGGAAGATGAAATGACTACCCGGCGCGTGAACTATTATCGGCGTAACGGATACAAGGTGCTCGATAAAACCTATGTACAGCCTTCTTATCATGCTATGGAGAACGCCTGTCCACTTTGGATTATGGGAAATGAAGATTCTCCCCGACTGTCTGAACAGGTGGAAAGAATTAAAGAGGAAGTGTATAGGCAGCAGATAGGATGAGGCCTTATAAATGTGTCAAAACTATCGCTGGCTCCACAGAAAAACAGAGATCGAGTAGGTCTCGGTCTTAATTTCTGTGTTAATCTGTGGAGGCAGCGGTGGGTGAAAAGGTCTTTTACTGCCTTTTCGTGTTTTTAAAAGATTGATTTTGCAATTCCCATTTCCAGTCCTCTTAGCTCGGCAAGTCCGCGCAGGCGTCCAATGCAGGAGTATCCCGGATTGGTTTTCTTCTTTAAATCGTCCACCATTTGGTGTCCATGATCCGGACGCATGGGGATAGATACTTTTCTTCTCTGTTGTAATTCAAGGAAAGCTTTCATGACCCGGTACATATCTACGTCTCCTTCCAGGTGGTTGGCTTCGTAGAAATTTCCTTCGGAATCTCGCTGAGTGCTTCGGAAGTGGACAAAATTGATACGATCGCCGAATTGTTTCATCATACCTTCCAGGTCGTTGGCACTGCTTACTCCAAGTGATCCGGTACAGAGACAAAGCCCGTTCGATTCATTAGGCACAGCATCGATCAGTGCCTGAAAATCGGCCGCACAACTCATGATACGCGGTAAACCCAGAATGGGGCAGGGTGGGTCATCCGGATGAATCACCAGCTTTACACCGGCCTCGTCTGCTACCGCAGTCACTTCTTTCAGGAAGTAGATTAAGTGGGCACGTAGCTTATCCGCGTCGATACCTTTGTAACGATTCAGTTCCTGTTGAAACTGCTCCAGCGTGAAACTCTCTTCCGAACCGGGAAGTCCGGCAATCATATTACGGACAAGGAGTTGTTTCTCCGTTGCGTCCATCTGTTCGAAACGAATTTTTGCTTTGGCTTTTTCTTCATCGGTATAGTCGTTCTCTGCACCCGGTCGTTTCAGTAAGAAAAGATCGAAAGCGATAAAAGCGGCACGTTCAAAACGAAGTGCTTTGGAGCCATCGGGTAGGGTATAGGCAAGATCGGTGCGAGTCCAGTCGAGTACGGGCATAAAATTGTAGGTAACGATATGAATTCCACATTTACCGAGGTTACGTAAGCTCTCTTTGTAGTTTTCGATGTATTTTCTGTAATCGCCTGTCTGGGTTTTGATGTGTTCGTGTACCGGGACACTTTCTACTACCGACCATCGCAGACCGACGGATTCGATCAGTTCCTTTCGTTTCATAATTTCTTCTACAGTCCATACTTCGCCATTAGGGATGTGGTGGAGAGCGTTGACAATTCCCGTAGCTCCGGCTTGTTTAATGTCCCAAAGGCTGACAGGATCATCCGGTCCATACCAGCGCCAGGTTTGTTCGGAAAGAAAGAGTTTATTCTTTGATGAAGTGATATAAGGTTGATTCATAAGTCATTTTTTACTTTTGAAAGTAGGTTTAATCATTCTGTTCGTTTTATCTCTGGGGAGGGAAGATGCATGGGAGAGGTCTCTTTACATTGCAAAAGCATTGAATCCGCCGTCCACTATGGCCACAGTGCCCGTTACGAAGCTTGCTGCGTCGCTGATCAGGTATTGTATTGTGCCGCATAACTCTTCAGCGCGTCCCATACGTCCGAATGGGGTTTGGCGGATGACATCCTGTCCTCGTTGAGTATATGTTCCGTCCGGATTGGTTAGTAAAGTGCGGTTCTGCTCTGTCAGGAAGAAACCGGGGGCAATGGCATTTATACGGATTCCTTCACCAAACTTTTTGGCTATTTCTGTGGCCATAAATGCGGTAAAGTTGGAAATGCCTGCTTTGGAAGCCGAATAACCGGCCACACGTGTCAAAGGCCGGAAAGCTGCCATTGAGGAGAAATTGACAATAGCTCCGCTTTTCTGCTCTGTCATCGGTTTTAGAAATACTTGTGTCGGCAATACGGTACCGGTCAGATTAAGATCCACTACCTTCTGAAATTCATCTATTTTCAGATCGAAGATGTCACTTGCCGGTGCAATCGTAGCTCCCGGCATATTGCCGCCTGCCGCATTGAGCAATGCGTCTACCCGCCCATAAGCTTTCAATATATCTGCCAGGTTCTGTTCAAGGATGTTCCGGTCGAGTACATTGGTTGCCAGGAACAGAGCTTCGCCCCCTTTGGCGCATATTGTTTTTACTATCTCGTTGCCCACTTCGGCTTTACGTCCGAGGATAACGACCTTGGCACCTTCTTCTGCCAGATGGACTGCAATTGTTTTTCCCAATACTCCTGTTCCACCGGTAATGACCACTACCTTATCCTTTACACTAAATAAGTTTGCCATACTATTATATTTTAAGTTTAAACTTCTTCTATAGCTCCGTTATCGCACACGCAGCATGCAAATATAGTTATAAAGTTGATGGAACGGTTCAAAAAAGGAAGGAAATTAATTTCTGCTCGACTCCTTTTATCGGGGATTGGCTATTGTTTGTTGCAGTATTAACAAACTTTCCGGTCCCATATTGAATAAGAGGTCGATGATACTCAGGTTGGGCAGGAACCCGTGACGGGTTTCGAAAACCTGATAATAAGGTTGGGGAATAAACTCCGGATCGGCTTGGCGGAAATTCTTTTTGGGATGGATGGCTTCCCGGAAGTCTATTTCGTTCGGGGCGAAGTCCGCTTTATATTCGGTGGTTCGTTCCGTATCAGGTTGTATATCTATCAGCTTGCATACAAGCCGGCACAATTCTTCATTGAAATCTGTGAGGAATTCATATTTCTTTTCATAGAAAGGGCGAAAATCGTCTTTATAATATTCAAAAAAAGGGGTGCTGTTATAGGCCGACTCCATTGCATTCCAGTGCAGGTGCCTCCAGTTGCCATGGTCGGAAATCCGGATATCCTTCATCGGACATTTCGGGTTTTCCGGTTTTACGGTAGGAACAGAAAGTGCCAGTTCTCCCTCCGGACCTGCAATAGTACAGCGGTTCCGGTAGGTCTGTTTCATGTAATGATCGTGCTGCTCGATGAATATTTTATCGTAATTCAACAGTTTACTATAATATTCTATGGGTGCCAGGTAGGCAGAAGAGAGATAAGCGACTTTCATGGGTGGTTGATACTTTATGATTACTTGGTTGCTGATATCTAATTTGTGGTTTGTGGGACTGACTACTTCACCGGTTGGAAGAATCGGTTCCAGCGGTATCCGTTGAAGATTCCCGTATGGTCTTTCTTTGAGAACCAGATTCGTGAAGCTTTCCCAATGACATGGTCTTGCGGCACAAAGCCGAACAAGCGGGAATCGGAGAGATTTACCGAGTTATTGGAAGCCATCCAGTAATAATCTTTAGTAAAATAGCAATGCTGTGAAGGGCGACCTTCGATGTAGAGCGTATCGTTCCGGATTTCCGCTTGTTTGCCTTCATGCAACACCAGCGTATTCCGCAACAGGGTCCTGTTCCACGGATAAACTCTGACGGCCTTTCCTTTGCCCGGGATGATGAGCGGTTTAGTTTCTTCCTGCCGGCTTTGGCTCAGAGGTTGTATCCAGCTTTTTCCGTTCATCGCCTGTTCAAGCAGATAATATTCGTAACGGCTGAAGCTTCGTACATTCTTGCCTTCATGCTGCCCCATCAGTTCGTTGGAGCCGATGGAAAGAATGGAAAGTAGTGAGTCTAACTGCTGTTCCTTGGTCTGTGGATAAGTGTAGAGTTGTTTCCGGTCCGGTCCGAGTTGTGTGTTGCGGTCTACTACATTGAATAGTGAATCGATAAGCAAAGTATCTCCCGGTACACCGATACACCGGCTGATATAGATTTCTCTCCGGTCGATGACCGGTTCTTTGATAGCCGCGGGATTATTGAATACGACGATGTCGTCTTTATCAATGCGCCTTGGATTCCAGCGGTGGTAGGAGAACAGTGACATATAAGGTACCCGAAGTCCGTAGCTCCACTTATTGACCAGAATACGTTCGCCTTGGAAAAGGGAGTTCTCCATGCCCGATGAAGGTATCAGGCATGAGGTAAAAGCAAAGCCGCGGAGCAATAATACGATAACTATTGCTCCGGCAAATGCTATAATCCATTTAAATCCCTTTCTCATTACTACTTAGTCTACCCACTTAAAGATGCGGTTCCAGCGGATTTTACCGTCAAACCAGCCACGGTCTTTATCCAATGACAGCCATACGACGATCGGTTTACCTACTACGTGGTCTTCGGGTACGAATCCCCAATAACGGGAATCAGCCGAATTATGCCGGTTATCACCCATCATCCAGTAATAATCCAGCTGGAAAGTATACTGGTCTGTCTTCACACCGTTAATGTAGATTCCGTCTTCTTTCTGTTCCAGTTTATTGCCTTCGTAGGCAGTGATGCAACGTTCGTAGATAGGCAGATTATCCGGAGTCAGCGTGATAGTGGCTCCCTTTGCCGGAATCCAGATAGGGCCGTAATTGCTGCGGTTCCAGTGAGTATATAAATTCAGAGGATACATGTCTCCGGCATAATCTTCCGGCTCTATCACGATTTTGCTGATCAACTTTTTGTTGGCGGACAGAGTATCATACATTTTTTTTGTGAGCGGAAGGTGATATACAGGATTCAGCCTGCCTTGGGCGTTTCGTCCATCCATTCCTAACTCAACCAACCCTTCTTCATAACCTGCTCCTTCGGGAGTTAATCCCTGGTCGGCTTTACTGATCCCCAGTTCGCGGAACATCTCTTCTGTGATATACGGACCCGTAGTTTGCACAAAGTAGTTGAATTGCAGGTTCTCAGGGTTTTCTATTGCCTTCCCGTCAATCATCACCTGACCGTTGATAATTTGGAGTGTATCGCCCGGCAGCCCTACACAACGTTTTACGTAATTCTCCCTGCGGTCCACCGGACGGGTGACAACTTTGCCATACCGTTGGGGATTGGACATTATTTCTTTTCGTCCGGCATTGTAATATAAATCGTATACTGTTTTCTGTTGTTCCCGGGTCAGACTGTCCATATTGATCGGATTCGGATAAATCTGCTTCCCGATGTTGTATGCCAGTGTATAAAAGTCGGCATCCGGAAAGTTCAGCGCAACAGTGTCTCCTGCAGGGAAGTTAAACACTACAATATCGTTCAGTTTTACTTTACCGAACCCGGGCACACGTTTGTATTTCCACTGAGGCCACTCAATGTACGACTTGGTGTTCAGTATCGGCAGTGTATGCTGTGCCAATGGCATCGATAGCGGAGTATTCGGTACACGGGGACCATAGCTCATCTTGCTTACATACAGGAAGTCTCCCACCAGCAATGATTTTTCCAGTGAGGAGGATGGGATCTGATAATTCTGAAAGATATAGATGTTCACGAAATATACTGCTACCAAAGCGAAAACGATGGCATCTACCCAACTCATTACGCTTCGGACAGTCGGGTTCTTTGACTTCTTCCAGAATGACCAGGGGATTTTCTTGGTAATGTAAACATCGAAAATGAAAGGAACCACAATCAGTCCCCACCAGCTTTTCACCCAGATCAGGAAGATCAGATAAAGAAGAATGGCAATGGAACACTTTATCCATTGAGTACGTGTTGCTTTTCTCATGATGTTAGTCTTTTAAGAATGGGAATAAATCGCTCATACCCAGATAGCCTTCATGGGTTGCTGTGTATTCTGCGGCAAGTACCGCACCCAAAGCAAAACCTCCCCGGTTTTTGGCATCGTGGGTGATGGAGATACTGTCCGCCTCCGAATCGTAACGGATGGTGTGGATACCGAATACTTCGCCTTCACGGATGGAGTGAATCGGCAACTCGTTCGCTGAGTGTGCTTCCTCTTTTACCCAAACGTTTTTACGTTCCATGTTTTCAAGAATACCTTCTGCCAGCGTGATGGCCGTTCCGCTTGGTGCATCGAGCTTGTGCACGTGGTGGGTTTCACTCATGGTCACGTCATATGCCGGGAACTGGTTCATTATTTTAGCCAGATACTTATTGACTGCCGAGAAGATGGCTACGCCCAGGCTGAAATTGGATGACCAGAACAGGGTTTTTCCACCTTTGCTGCATAGTTCCTTTACTTCATCGCCGTGCTCTGCCATCCATCCGGTACTGCCCGAAACTAACTTTACACCTGCTTTGAAAGCTCTCATATAATTGCTGTAGGCTACCATGGGATTAGTGAACTCAATAGCCACATCTGCCGATTTAAACGCTTCGGATTCGAAATCATCCTGATTATTGATGTCGATAATGCTGACAATTTCGTGTCCGCGACTGAGGGCTACTTTTTCGATTTCCCTGCCCATTTTTCCGTAACCTATTAATGCTATTTTCATTGTTTTACTGACTTTATAGACTTTATATCCAAAATATTAGTCGCAAAGATAGGATTTTTATTACATTTGTCGAGCACATTAACGTCTTGTTAACAATGGAACACCTCCTACACTATGTGTGGAAACACAAAATCTTTCCTCTTCATGAACTGCAAACAACCACCGGGCTGCCTGTTGAAGTGATTGATACGGGACTGCCGAATCCTAATGCAGGCCCCGATTTTTTTAATGCCAAACTAAAGATTGACGGTACGCTTTGGGTAGGTAATGTCGAAATACATGCAGTCTCTTCCGATTGGTTCCGTCACGGGCATGATCATGATATAGCCTATGACTCAGTGATTTTACACATTGCCACGGAAATAGATTGTGAGATATACCGCACCAATGGTGAACCTGTCCCGCAACTCCGGTTGGCCTGTCCCCGCCGGGTGAGGGAACATTATGACGAGCTTTGCCGGGCAGACGTACATCCACCTTGCTATTCGATCTTGGAAACTCTTTCCAAACTAACGGTTCATTCCTGGCTGACAGCTTTACAGACCGAGCGTTTCGATCAGAAGAACCAGACCATATCCCGGCGGCTTCAGCGCTGCAACCAACATTGGGAGGACGCCTTTTTCATCACGCTGGCACGTAATTTTGGTTTCGGACTGAATGGAGATGCTTTTGAAGCCTGGGCGAATCTGCTTCCGTTCCGCTCCATCGATAAGCATCGTGACGACCTGACACAAGTGGAAGCTTTCTTCTTTGGACAGGCCGGTTTGCTGGAGGGAGAACCTGTTGACGATTATTTCAGTTGGATGCAGAAGGAATTCCGTTATCTGCAACATAAGTTTGAACTTCCGCCGGTGATGAATGCTTCTTTGTGGCGTTTTCTCCGTCTTCGTCCCGGCAATTTTCCACATGTGAGGCTGGCACAACTGGCTTCCCTATATTACAAAGAACGTTCCTTGTTTTCACGTGTCATGGAAGCGCAAACCCTGAAAGAGTTAAAGTCGATCTTCTCCGGCCATACTTCTGCTTATTGGGAGGAGCACTTCATGTTTGGCAGGACCTCTCCCCGGAAGGAGAAAAGCATCGGTTCCGGTGCAAGGGAACTGATCATTATCAATACGGTCATACCTTTTCTGTATGCTTACGGTTTGCATAAGGCAGACGAAAGGTTGTGTGAACGCGCAGCTTCATTGCTTGAAGAGTTGAAAGCTGAAAACAACTACGTCACCCGCATGTGGAGCGAAGCCGGAATTCCTGTCCGGACAGCAGCGGACAGTCAGGCGTTATTACAGTTACAGAAGGAATATTGCGACAAGAAGAAATGTCTTTATTGCCGCTTCGGATATGAATACCTGAAACATAAATAATTCTGTCCTTCCCGATTGGATATTAGGAAGATATATTATCTTTGCCCGCTGAAAATGCGGGGTGGGATTCCCCGTCTTAATAACCCATTCATTATGAAAGTGAAAAGATTTGTGCTTTGTCTGTTTATGCTTACCCTGATGGGAGGCATTTGCTTTATTTCCTGTGGAAATACTTCGAAAGCGAAGGCAGAGAGTGCCGCTACTGCGGAAACGGCTGATGAACCTTTCCAGACGTTTCTGAAGAAGTTCACCTCAAGTGCTTCTTTCCAGTATACCCGTGTGAAATTTCCGTTAAAAACTCCCATCACTCTGATGACGGACGATGGAAATAGCGAGAAAACCTTCCCCTTTACACAAGAGAAATGGCCGTTGCTGGATGGCGAGACTCTAAAAGAGGAACGCATTACCCAGGAGGAAGGAGGAATCTATGTTTCTAAATTTACGGTGAACGAACCTACCCATAAAGAGTTTGAAGCTGGGTATGAGGAGTCGGAAGTTGACTTACGTGTGATATTCGACTTGATTGACGGTAAATGGTATGTAACTGATTGCTATACCGGGTGGTATGGATACGATCTGCCGATTGACGATTTGAATGAAACTGTGAAGCAGGTGAAAGAAGAGAATCAGACTTTTAAAGAATTGCATCCGTAGAGAATCTGGTATCAGGGGGAGGATCACTCAAGGACTCCCTCTCTTTTAAAGAAAAGATAGGTTACTGCTCCAAGGTATGTAGGTCGACTAACATCGCCGTGTGCTGGTCAAGATTTTACGTACCGGAGTAAATGGTTTTACGTACCGAGGTAAATGGCTTTACATGCCGACGTAAAAGCCTTTACATGCCGGGGTAAATGCTTTTACATCGAAAGGAAAATACAGGTAAATATAATTTGCTGACTATCAGTGATAATGAAACGGATGCCAAACTACGCATTGTCCGGATGAACTTTCTGTCAGAATACCGAACGGACGGCAATGTTGTATTTGGTGAGCGTAGTGCTTTTATGGATAGCTTTCCAACTTTTCCGGTCGATCTGTGGAGCCAGATATTCCCAGAATGTTTTCATCTTGGTTACCAGTTGCGCTTCGCCACCTTGTATCTGCTCTTCATAATGAAGGAAAACGGCTGTGTGCAGTGCCTTAAGCTTTTCATGCCACTCTTCGGGAGAAAGCTTTCTGCCTTCTTTGTACTCCCAGCCTAATGCAGGGTTTGTCAGTAATCCGCGTCCGATCATCACTCCGGCAAGGCTTGGGAACTTGTCGGTAATGCGGTGGATGTCCGCTATGGTCAGGATATCCCCATTATAGACTACGGGATGTCTGCATGCTTCGTAGAAAGAGGTAAATCCCTCCATGTCTACCTCGCCTTTGTATTGCTGGATGCCCAACCGGGGATGGAGTGTGATTTCGGTCAGGGGAGCAGCGTTAAGCAACGGTATCAGTGACAGGCATTCATCCGGTTTTTCCCATCCCAGACGCATCTTTACCGAAAAGCGTATGTCGGGAAATTGTTCCGTTTGTTTTAGCAATGCCTCCACCTTGTCGGGATAAGGCAGCATGCCGGACCCGCATTGTCGTTTTGCCAACATCGGGAAAGGACAGCCGAGATTGATGTCTATCTCCCGATAGCCCTGTTCGATGAAGAGGGCGATCATACGCTCTGTTTTATCCGCTTCGGAGGCTATGAGTTGCGGGATAAGGCGGGCCACCCGGTTGTTTTCGGGTAGAATGTCCCGAACGTCTTTGTGGCGGAACTCTCCCCGGTCTACTCGTACAAAAGGAGTATGATAGACATCTATGCCGCCGAAAACGGCGGCATGGGCATTACGATAGGCTGCCTCGGTATATCCCTGAAGCGGAGCGAAGTGGATAGGTAATGTATTATTCATCTGTTTTTAAAACATAAACATGGCTACACCTACGATACGGTTGTTACCGATGGAATGCGTATCGATGATTTTGCCGTTTTTAAGATTCAGTGAACCGTAAGCAGCGGAAGTATAGGTATATTCCACTCCAAACTTCCAGTGATTGACGTTGTATGTCAGTTCGGCTCCGGCAGTTACTACCTGGTCTACATTGGTTCCTGTTCCGTACAGTTGACCGGATGCTAAAGCATCACTTGTCCCCAGATTCTTGACATATCCCAGGAAGATACCCGGTTTCCATTTCTGTCCGTATACAACGTTCAGCCATGAACTGGATACCCGGATCGGTGTATATTTCTGTTCTCCGGTCTGCTTATCGATCGATTTGATTCCGAATCCACCGAGCATCGAAGTTTGTGTCAGATTAGAGCCCAATACGGTTTTGGCCCCTACAAACCAGTCTTTATTGCTGTATTTTACATGTCCTTCATAAGATAAAGTGGTGATGCGTTCGTTCACTTTATAAACTTTATCATCTATTTTAGATTCTGTACGGGGTTTCAGGGAGAGAAGTTCTATGCCTGCTCCGGCTATCCATCCGTTGGCTTTATAATCGAGTCCCAGATAGAATTCGGGGACACAGCTGTTCTTTATATAAGCCTGGCTCTTGCCGGCAATGCCTTGCGATAAATACTGCGATTGCCAGATTGCGGCTCCTGTCAGTTGGAATCCCTTATGTGTATAGCGATAGCGAATTTGAGGGGCACGGCTGAATGGCTGGAAAGGTGCACCCACCGAAAGATTCAGTATTTGTGGTGATACATCACCGAACAGTGGATGCCAGGTTTGGCCGAGTAAGAGAGCTGAACGTCCCCAATCCAGGTTCAGGTAGGCATGGCGTAAGCGGATGGTGGAGTAGGAAGTTCCTGAGCCGCGGAAGTCCACTTCTACTTTGGCAGAAGTCATGGCACGTCCCAATTTAGGGCCGGCTACGTCTATTCCCAGGCGGGTATATAAGGTATAAAAGCTACCGTTGGCAGTTGCGTTCAGGTCCTTGCCGTTTTCATCGAGTACTTCGTCTTTGGGATACATGTAAAACAATCCGTCTACTGTCTCTTCGTTAGCACGGCTGTTGTAATAAAGGTCTGTGCGAATCTGTCCGTAAAACTTATAACTAAAGTCTTTCTTTTGAGCAAAACTGCTTACTGCCATCATCAGGCAGGCAGATAAAATTAGATGCTTCTTCATTTTTTGTGTTATTTGTTATATACAATGGGGATTTACCCGTTGAAGTTATTATCTTAAATCAATGTAAGATGGTTGTTTCACGCTGCAAAGGTAAGGAAATCATCTGACTGACCATGAAAAAGGATACCCGAAAGTAAACGTTTTCGGAAAAGGTTGTAAAATAGCACCGGATGGAGAATGAAATACTGGAATAAAGTATATATTTTTGCAAGATAAAAATAGAATAGACCATGAAAGTAAAAAAGATCAGTATTGCTAATGTGGAGGTCGATGCACTTCCCGAATTACTGGATAAAGAAAAGATCGGTTTCCAGACTATTGATAATGTGAATTGGGAAGCTTATCCTTATCGTCCGAAAGTGGAGTTCCGTATAGCCCATAGCGATGATGCTGTTTTGTTGCACTTTAATGTGAAAGAGGCCAGTGTGAGGGCTAAGTACGGAGAGGACAACGGGTCTGTGTGGACGGACTCTTGCGTGGAGTTCTTTTCTGTGCCTGCCGGTGACGGTATTTATTATAACATCGAATGCAACTGTATCGGGACGATTCTTATAGGTGCCGGAGCAGAACGTAACGACCGGGAGCGTGCCTCTCAGGAAGTGATGGATCAGGTAAAGCGTTGGGCCAGCCTGGGACGCCAGCCGTTCAATGAACGCATTGAAGAGTGTAACTGGGAAGTGGCGCTGATCATTCCATATACAGCATTCTTTAAACACAATATTACTTCTCTGGACGGAAAAACGATTACTGCGAACTTCTACAAATGTGGAGACGAATTGCAGACCCCGCATTTCCTTTCATGGAATCCGATTAAAATAGAGAAACCGGATTTCCATCGTCCCGATTTCTTCGATACCTTGGAGTTTGAATAGAATGAACCTGCCTGTGTAAAAGCATGGAAAATAATAAAAGAAAGGTGTAGCCATCCCAGGATGACTACACCTTTTCTTTATCGGCAGATGATTGTGCCTATTTTACGATTCCACGTTTTGACTCCTTGACGAATGCAACGATATTTTCTATCTCTTCGCTCATGGGAACCTGGTCTACAATTTTTTGTACTGCATCCTGCAGGCTGAAATTGCCCTGATAGATCAAACGGTAAGCATTGGCAATATGTCGCAAGACCCTTTCGCTCGTATTTTTATGTTGTTGCAATACTACAGCGTTTACTCCGTGATATTCTACCGGATTTCCGGCCATAATAACATAAGGAGGTACGTCTTTTGATATGCGGCAACCGCTCTGAATCAACGTCCATTGTCCTACATGGCAATATTGATGGAGTGTGACGTTTCCACTCAGGATCACGCAATCGTCCAAGGCACATTCTCCGGCAATTGTAGTACCGATACCGGCTACGCAATTGTCACCGATTTGTACGTCATGACAGACATGAACCTTGTCCATCAGGAAGTTGCCGTTGCCGATCTTTGTGGCGTTTCCGCCGAAAGTGGCCCGGCTGATGACTACATTCTCGCGGATATGATTGTTATCACCGATGATCAGTGAACTTTCTTCTCCTTTGTAATGGAAATCCTGTGGCTCCGCTCCGAGTACGGCGTGTTGATGCACTTTGTTACCTTTTCCCAGCTGCGTACCATTCAGTATGCTGGCATAAGACATAATGATGCAGTCGTCCCCTATTTCGACATTATCTTCAATGTAAGCGAACGGTTGAATGGTGACATTCTTACCGATTTTTGCCCCGGGGGCTATCGATGCTAATGGACTAATCATAATTGTATTGTATTTAAAGTTAATCTTCTCTTCCGCCGCCTAATGCCTGATAAAGGCTTACTACAGCCTGCATCCGGTCGAAAGTATCGTTTACCTGAGATAAACGGGCACTGAGCAAAGATTGTTCGGCCGACAATACCTCCAGATAAGTAGACGTCCCTAATTTAAACAATTCTTTTGTATATTCAGATGCTTTCTCTGATGATTCCACTTGTATTTTGCGGGAAGCCGTTTTTTCGGAAGCACTCTGATACTGGTACAGTGCATTGCTTACTTCACTTCCTGCATTCAGTATACTCTGTTGGAAAGCCAGTTTAGCTTCTTCCTGTTGTGCCTTGGCTATCTTCAGACGGGCGATGTTTGCACCCCGGTAGAACAGCGGCTGAGTAAGTGAACCAAGTACGGATGCCAGCAGTTTACCCGGGTTGACAATGGCGCTACCGGCACTGTTGGTCCATCCGGCTGACCCACTGATTGTGATCTGCGGATAGAAGGCGGCACGGGCTGAGTTTGCATTGTAATAAGTGCTGGCCAGAGCCATTTCGGCTGCTTTTACATCCGGACGGTTAGAAAGTAGCTGCAAAGGAACACCTACTGAAAACTCTTCCGGCAATTGCTGTTCTTCAAGGACTCCCCGTTGAATAGTCTGCGGCGCCTGTGCCAGCAGCATAGACATGGCATTTTCGGTTTCGCGGATACTCTGCTGAATGGCCGGGATAGAGGCCAATACTTGTGCATAGGCAGCTTTGCTTTGTTCCACTCCGGCAGAGGTCGTGTTGAACATAGCGGCATCCTTCATAGCTTGCATAGTTTCAACATTACGTTTCATGATGTCGGCGGTCTGTTCGGTGATGTCGAGCTGACGGTCGAGCATTAATAACGTGTAGTATGTATTGGCAATTCCCGAGATGATCTGGGTCTGTACAGCTTGGCGATATGCTTTCGTTTGTAACAATGCTACTTGTGCACCCCGTTTGGCATTCAGCAGTTTGCCGAACAAATCGATCTCCCAACTGGCAGTTGCAGGCAGTGAATAAGTTTTCGTTGCCGCATGTTTGTCGAAACTGCTGATGGTTCCTTGTGGTGACAATCCGAGTGAAGGAGCATAAGCCAAGCGGGCTGACATCAGCGATGCCTGTGCCTCTTTCACTTTCAGTGCGGCAGTCAGCAGGTCAGTATTGTGAGTCAGTCCCTGTTCGATTAACGCTTGTAACTGAGGATCTGTGAAGACCTCTCTCCAAGGCAGATTTCCGAAGTTGGCAGTATCGGATACCAAAGTATCGGCAACAGATACTGTATCCCGGTAAAGCCCGGAAGCTTCTATATCCTTAGGTCTGTCATATGATTTATAGATGTGGCAGCTGCTCAGGAGAGCAGTTGCACACAACATACCTATAATTTGTTTCTTCATATTCTTTTCTTTATTCCTATTTAGCGTATTGTTCAATTTCTGTTTCTGCATCTGTATTATCGATGTCTTCCCATTCGATAGGTTTCACCTTCTCCTGTAAATACTGGAAGAGAACGAACAAAGCAGGAACCACAAATATCTGGCATATCATACCGATAAACATACCGCCTACCGCAGCTGTACCCAAAGCACGGTTACCATTGGCACCTACTCCCATGGCAAGCATCAACGGAATCAAACCTACTACCATTGCTAAAGAGGTCATCAGAATAGGACGGAGACGTGCACCTGCTCCCAATACGGCAGCCCAGGTGATGCTCATACCCATCTTACGACGGTCGAGGGCAAATTCGACAATCAGGATCGCATTCTTTGCTAACAAACCTATCAACATAATCAATGCAATCTGCATATAAATGTTGTTGGTAGCTGCTCCCAAAATAGGGATGATATTATTGGCCAATCCCATCAGGTGGGCAAAGATGAAGCTGCCTGCCAGACCGAAAGGAATAGAAAGCAATACAGCCAATGGTAAAATATAACTTTCGTACTGGGCACTCAGCAACAAATAAACGAATACGAAGCAAAGAACGAAGATCATAGCTGTGGAGCTGCCACTGGAGCTTTGTTCTTCGCGGGTCATACCCGAGAATTCATAGCCATATCCTGTAGGTAAAGTCTGTTCGGCTACTTCCTGCATTGCCTGGATGGCTTGACCGGAACTATAGCCGTCAGCGGGAGAACCGTTGATGGTCATAGCGGTAAACATGTTGAATCGCTTGATATTATCCGGTCCGTAGATGCGCTTAATATTCATAAACTGAGTGATAGGCGCCATTTCGTTACCATTGCGTATCTTGATTGACTTCAGCGACTCGAGGTTGGTGCGACTGTTCGGTTCCGCTTGAATCATTACGCGATACATTTTACCGAAGCGGTTGAAGTTTGAAGAATACAAACCACCGTAGTAGCCTTGCAAAGTGGTCAGAATATCGTTAGGTGATAGTCCGGCTTTCTTACAGGCAGCTGCGTCGATGTCTATCATGTATTGCGGGAAGTTCGGATTGAACGATGTTTGCGCTGATTGAATTTCGGGACGGGCCTGCAATTTAGAGATGAAATCCTGAGCCACCTCATAGAATTTGTCAAGGCTACCTCCCGTTTTATCCTGTAGGTTCATCTCAAAACCGTTGGACACACTATAACCCGGAATCATCGGTGGAGCGAACAACAGTACACGGGCGTCTTTAATCACTTCACGAGCTTTGAGGTATAACATGCCCGAAACAAAGTCTGAACGTTCTTTGATGGATCGCTCATCCCAGTTTTTCAGTTTACAAATAAATGAACCGTAGCTGGGTCCCTGTCCTGCTATGAAGCTATAGCCTACAATCATCGTACGGCTGTCGATTGCCGACTCTGAAGCTATCAGGCTGTCTACCTGTTGCATCACCGCTTCGGTACGTTCTTTAGAACTACCCGGGGGCATGTCGACAACAGCCATGATGGTACCTGTATCTTCATTCGGAACCAAACCGGTCGGGGTGATATTCATCAGGAAAATCATCAGGGCAAAGCCGGCTACTACCGCACTGATTGTAAGCCAAGGTTTCTGGATGAAGAAAAGTACCCTTTTCTTATATTTTTTCAAAATCGTATCGTATGCCGCATTGAATGAAGCATGGAAGCGTTTGGCAAGCGTCACTTTTTCTTTTTTGTTCGGATCGTGTGGTTTCAGTAGGATGGCACACAGTGCAGGACTCAATGTCAAAGCATTCAAGGCCGAAAGTGCAATAGCGATAGCCATTGTCAGACCGAACTGGCGATAGAATGTACCGGAAGTACCGGACATGAAACTTACCGGAATAAATACAGACATCATTACCAATGTGATAGAAACGATGGCACCTCCCAATTCATTCATGGCGTCGATGGAAGCCAGACGGGCTGATTTATAGCCTTGGTCAAGTTTTGCATGGACGCCTTCCACGACGACGATCGCATCATCGACCACAATCGCTATGGCAAGTACCATGGCACATAGTGTCAGAAGGTTGATACTGAACCCAATCAGATATAAGACAAAGAACGTACCGATCAATGCAACCGGGATGGCAATAGCAGGAATCAATGTAGAGCGTAGATCCTGCAGGAAAATGTATACCACAATGAATACAAGAATAAATGCCTCGATCAATGTCTTGACTACCTCATGAATAGAGGCGAACAAGAAGTCATTGGCATTCTGTGATACATTTACTTTGACGCCCGGTGGGAAGGTAGAAGCTGATTTATCCAGTAAGGCGAGGATGTCGTTGATAATAGCTGTCGCATTCGAACCGGCTGTCTGGAATACGATGATGGTTACTGCCGGATGCCCGTTCACTTTATTGGTAAATCCGTAAGTCAGACGTCCCAATTCTACACTGGCGATGTCTTTCAGTCGAAGTACCTGTCCGTCTTCAGTAGCACGGATTACAATATTCTCAAATTCTTCTTGACTTTGCAGGCGCCCCTTGTATCTCAGAGTATATTGAAAAGTCTGGTTACCCTCTTCACCGAATGCTCCCGGAGCAGCCTCAATGTTCTGTTCGGCCAATGCTGCGGAAACATCGGTAGGCATCAGGTGATATTGGGCCATGATATCCGGTTTCAGCCAGATACGCATTGAATAGTCTGCACCAAGCACCATGGCGTCACCTACACCCGGTACGCGTTGCACTTCCGGCACCAGATTGATCTTGGCATAATTTTCCAGAAATTCGTTATCGTATTTGTCGTCGGAACTATATAAAGAGAATACCAGCAACATACTGGTCTGTCGTTTTGAAGTGATGACGCCTACTTTGGTTACTTCGGCGGGTAGCAGACCTTGTGCTTTGGCTACGCGGTTTTGAACGTTTACCGCGGCCATATCCGGATCGGTGCCTTGTTTAAAGTATACGTCAATACGGGCTTCACCGGTATTGGTTGCTGTGGAACTCATGTACATCATGTTTTCCACACCGTTGATTTGCTCCTCCAGCGGGGCGACTACACTGTTTAATACCGTTTGTGCATTAGCACCCTGATAAGTGGTCGAAACGCTTACCGTAGGTGGGGCAATATCCGGATATTGGGAAATAGGCAGCGAAATCAAGCCCAGAATACCCAAGATTACTATAACGATGGAGATCACCGTAGATAGTACCGGACGATTAATAAATCTATCTAGTTTCATATTTAACTTGCTATGCTGATTTTATTTTCCTTGTTTTTTCTCTTCAAGTGCTTGTTGGAAGTTGGCTTTAGCCTGTTCCGGAGTAACTGGTTTGATTGCCTGTCCGTCTTTCAGGGTGCTGGCATTATCCAAGACCACTTTTTCACCAGCTTTCAAGCCGGAAGTCACTACGTAATCGTGTCCGTTATCCACATTGAAAACATTTATTTCAGTCATCTTTACAGTATTGTCCGGCTGCAATACGAAAGCAAATTTCTTGTCTTGTATTTCCGTTGTAGCTTTTTGCGGAATAACAATTGCATTTTCCAGATGATAGGGTACGATCAGGTTGGCCATACCACCGCTTCTCAGCAAATGTTCTTTGTTAGGGAAAGTGGCCCGAATACTTACTGCTCCGGTATTTTGGTTGATGACACCACTAATGGTGGACATTTTACCTTTATCGGCGTAGGTGGTTCCGTCCGATAGTTCAAGCCCTACCTCCGGATAAGACTCTACAGCTGAAATCTGAGAACCGTCTTTACGTACCAGTGCCAATAGATCTTTTTCAGTCAGTGAAGAGTAGACATACATTTCGTTAATGTCCGAAACGATGGTCAGCGGAGTTTGGATAGAAGGGCTGACAAGGCTTCCCAGACGATAAGGAATTGTGTTGACAATACCATCTGAAGGGCTTTTTACATTGGTGAAGGTTAGATTTTGTTCTGCACTTATCAGTTGTGCCTGTGCGGAAGCCAGTTGTGCTTTGGCAGATGCCAGAGAGTTTTCTGCCATCGCCAGGTCATAATCACTGATGATATTCTTTTTATTTAATTCACGTTTGTTGTTCACTGTGATTTCTTGTGTGTTCACTCCGGCTTTTGCAGTAGCTACAGCTGCTTTGGCCGAACGGACAGCGGCTTCATATTGTACCGGATCGATGATGAACAATATCTGTCCTTTGCGTACCATAGAACCTTCGTCTACGCAAACTTTTGTGATGAATCCCGATACTTGCGGACGGATTTCTACGTCTTGTTTACCTTTGATAGTGGCCGGATAGGAACTCTTCAGATTTACTGTAGTGGGTTGCAGCACCTGCACTGCGCATTCCGGGGTTCCCCCGCTCAGGTCAAATCCCTTTTTGCCGCAACTCGACAGGAGGGCTAAACAAAATGCAAATAAAACAATTTTACTTTTCATACCTTCTTTATATTCAATTTATAATGATGTCCATTTTGTGGTAATGTGATTTATCGTGCTAACCCTTCAATGATAAGGGAGAGAAAACCGAATGTACTTAATCAGTTTTTTGCGCAAAAGTACTCTTTTTTCCATCTTGATGTTCTTTGAATAGCTGTTTTTTAACTATGTTTTTCTCTAATTAATATAGGTGTTGCGTAAAAAGCTGTCAAAAGGTATCTGTCATTCTCGTTGGAAACACTGCATAAGTGGAGCGGGAGAAGGTATATATAAAAACAGTGATCCGGAACACTCCGGATCACTGTTTGATTGTTGCTTTGAGGAGTTTCTTTTTAATTCCTTACATGTTGACTTTATGACGTACAGGTGTCAGGATGAAACTGAATTCATAATCCTGATAAGGTACGCGGTACTTTTCAAGCGGAAGTGTTCCCCAACTGTTGACACATCCTAATCCCATCTGCACCTTGTCAATGCACAGATTGGTGAAAGGAGCTTTCGGCACTTCAGGAGAGTGACGTTGGTCTTTCTGTGCTCCGTCATCCAAAGATTCGATGCTGTAGTTCAGGGCAGAAGCAGAGAAAGGAGTATCGCCTACGAACTGCAAGCCGTTTCCGCTGACGTTCAATACTCTCCACCAACGTAAATCGGTCTTGGTTCCGGTCTCCTGCGGTCGGATATATGGATAGAATTGTTCGGCAACTGTCTGGCGATATTTGCCAAGCATGGTAGAGTGATTACGGTCGGCGTAATTTTCTATCGGACCGCGGCCATAATATTCTACTTCATTAAAGTTCTCGGGCATTTGCATTTGCATGCCAAAGCGGAACATATCAGAAACTTTCTCTTCTTTGCCGGCTTCCATCTTTTGAGTTACTTTGATGGCGCCTTCATTGTTGATGACGTAAGTCAGGAACAATTTACCCTTTACGGCTTTCATGTCATATTCTGCCTGAATAACCGCCTGCTCGTTTTCAATATTCTGTTTCAGAGAAGTTAACTTCAGTCCCGGATTTTTCCATACGGCATACCGGTGCTGCAATCCTGCCCCATAGTCGTTGTCGGTAGGAGCACGCCAGAAGTTGGGAGTCAGTTGGGCTCCCTGATTCAATAACTGTATGCCGTCTGCTTCGTAGCGAGAAAGATAGCCATTGTGTTTATTGAATTCAATAATGAAGTTTTCACCTTCTACAATCAGGTAGTTATGATCGTTATCTTTGATAACCGGTACATGAACGGCAATGTTAGATGCCTTCCGGTTCTTTAATTCCGGAGTTTGGGCTTTGTACGGACGGATGGTCAACTGGTCATATGCCACTGTACTTCCTGCCGGCATCAATGTTTCGGCGGATTTCAGTTTGTAAGCAACGTTGAGTAGCAGTTCTTTGCATGGGCAGATATTTTCCGTATTCAGATTCAGTTTAAGGGTAGCTGTTTGTTGTGGAGCCACGTTCAGGTCCTGAATCACTCCGGCTTGCATTACTTCGCCGTCTGCCAGTAATTGCCACTCCATATAGTATGCAGACAAGTCGCGGAAGAAGTTTTCATTATATACTTTTATTTCTCCTTTGGCAAGGTCTGCGGGAGTGGTCCAGATGGACTGATAGAAATATCCTACTTCATGGGCATGCGGATTCGGACGGCGGTCGGGACTGATCAAACCGTTATTATTAAAGTTATTGTCCGAAGCGTCATATTTATTGAAATCGCCGCCGTATCCGTAAATATCTACACCGTCTTTATTCTTCCAGTGGTTGGCTTGGTCAACGAAGTCCCAGATGAATCCGCCCTGGTATTTCGGATATTTACGTATCAGATCCCAATATTCTTTGAAACCACCCTGTGAGTTACCCATGGCGTGGGCATATTCGCACTGAATCAGGGGCTTGTCTATGTTGCCTTCACAATATTTCTTGCAGGCATCATAATCGTAATACATCGGGCAGAAAATGTCTGTGAACTGATTGGTGCCTGCCTGTTCGTATTGTACGGCACGCGTTTTGTCTTCATTCTTGATCCATGTGTAGCATTGTTCGAAGTTCGGACCGTATCCGGCTTCGTTCCCTAAAGACCAGAAGATGATGGAAGGATGGTTATACCCTCTTTGTACGTTGCGCTGGTTGCGTTCCAGATGTGCTTTTTTATAAGATGGATTTTTGGCAAGTGTCTCTTTGCCATATCCCATTCCGTGTGATTCTACATTGGCTTCCGCCACTACGTAAATGCCGTATTGGTCGCAAAGGTCGTACCACAGATTGTCGTCCGGATAGTGACAGGTACGTACGGCATTGATGTTCAGCTGTTTCATTCGTAAGATGTCTTGCAGCATGCGTTCACGTGAAACAACATATCCGCCGTCCGGATCTATTTCATGACGGTCGGCGCCTTTGAAAAGCACCGGCTGACCGTTTACCAGGATTTGTCCGCCTTTCAGTTCTATTTTGCGGAAACCTATTTTGACCGGGATCACTTCCAAGGTGGTATTGTTACCACTTTTCAATGTTGCAGTCAATGTGTATAAATTGGGTGTTTCTGCGGTCCATTTTGCGGGATTGTCTACGTTCATGCCAACAGACTTTTTACCGTTTCCGCTAACTTGGGCTGTGGCTACGTTTTTCCCTGTCGGATCTGCCAGATTCAGTTCTACCGTTCCGCTTCCGTTTAGGTTGAGTGCTATATCCAGTGTACCGTTTGTATAATTGGCGTCCAAATCAGGCGTTACACGAATGTCCTGAATATATTTCTTATTGCGGCTGTATAGGTAGCAGTCACGTCCTACTCCGGAGTAGCGGAAAAAGTCCTGATCCTCCAGATATGTTCCATCACACCAGCGGAATACTTGGAAAGCGATCAGGTTTTTACCGGGTTTCAGGTAATTGGTCAGGTTAAATTCGGCTTCCAGCTTACTGTCCTCGCTATAGCCTACATATTTACCGTTGACCCATAAATACATATTTGAGGTTACCGAGCCGAAGTGAGCGAATATCTCTTTTCCTGACCATTCGGCAGGGATGATGATCTCTTTCCGGTATGAACCTACATGATTGTTTTCTATGGGTACAAAAGGCGGATTGTTTTTGTATTGGTTTCTCCAGGCATAACCTACATTCACATAAATAGGATCACCGTAACCGTTCATTTCCCATACACCGGGAACTTTCATTTGTCCCCATCCTTTGTCGTTATAGTCAGTCCGGTAGAAGTCGGTCGGACGTGCATCGGCATCTTTCACCCAGTTGAAGTTCCAGATTCCGTTCAGGGTTAAAAAGTTACTTGAGTTTTCTTTGTCAGCTTTCGCTGCTTCTTCACTTGAAGAGTAAGCAAAGTAATTGGTGTGCATCGGTGCACGGTTTACCGCATTAATTTCGGGGTTTTTCCATTCGTCATGTTGAGCCATGGTTGCGAGGCTACATATCGCCAGGCAGCAAGTCAGCAGTTGTCTTTTCATGGGGTTAATCTTATTAGGTTTGTAAATTGTTGGTCAAAGATACGTTTTTTGTCTTGTCAAGCAGACTCTTTTTGAATAAATTAGTGTAAAGTATAGCATTAATTAATGGATAAGGTTTATTTTTGCAGCATGTTAAAAGACAGTATACATAGAAAAAAACGATTCATCCGTAGTCTGTTGGGCGTCGCTATTTTGATGGCTACTCTTTATTCTTGTGCCAGTATGGGGCGTCCGGATGGAGGACCTTTTGATGAAACGCCACCCCGCTTCATCGGCAGTGCGCCGGCAGCAGGAGCTGTAAATAATAAAAAGTCAAAGATTGTTCTTGATTTCGATGAGTTCATTAAGCTCGAGAAGGCTAATGAAAAGGTAGTGGTTTCGCCCCCCCAGTTGCAACAACCCGAAATAAAACCCGGAGGAAAGCGGATCACCGTAAATCTTCTCGACTCTTTAAAACCCAATACAACTTATACTATCGATTTCTCCGATGCCATTGTTGATAACAATGAAGGTAACCCGCTTGGTAACTTTGCGTTTACGTTCTCTACGGGAGCTTCCATTGATACGATGGAGGTGTCGGGCACATTACTTGAGGCTTCCGATCTGGAGCCTATAAAAGGTATGTTAGTGGGGCTTCATTCCAACCTGAATGACTCGGCTTTTACCAAATTACCTTTTGATCGTGTGGCTCGCACCGATAGTCGTGGGCATTTTACGATTCGTGGAGTTGCACCGGGTAAATATCGTATTTTCGGTTTGATGGATGCCGATCAGAACTTTTTCTATAATCAGAAAGCCGAAGCTGTAGCTTTCAATGATTCATTGATTATTCCCCGCTTTGAAGAGAGGATACGTCAGGATACCACATGGGTCGACTCACTGACTATCGATACTATTGTTGAACAGAAGTATACTTATTACCTGCCCGATAATATTGTGCTCCGTTCGTTCAAAACACCTTCTGTTTCACAATATCTGGTTAAGAGTGAACGCCTTACTCCCCAAAAGTTTTCTTTGTATTTTTCGGCTCCGGCGGACTCTTTACCTGTACTGAAAGGACTGAACTTCGATGAAAAGGACGCTTTTATTGTAGAAAAAACATTCCGTAACGATACTATCCATTATTGGATACGCGACTCGTTGCTCTATAAGCAGGATACGCTTACGTTGAGTTTGAACTATTTGTACACAGATACGTTAAATCAGTTGGTCCCACGTACAGATACGCTGAGGTTGGCTGCGAAGAAAGTGAAGAAAGAAGAACCTAAAAAGAAAAAGAAGAAAGACGATGAGCCCGAACCTACCAAGTTTTTGTCGGTAAATACTCACGCGCCTTCATCTATGGACGTATTCGATTATATTACCCTGACTTTCGAAGAACCGGTCGCGCGCTTTGACAGTGCCGCTATCCATCTTCGACAGAAGGTAGATACGATATGGACGGATGTTTCTTTTGAGTTCGAACATGATTCACTGGATGTGCGCCGCTATAATCTCTATTATGACTGGGAACCCGGAGGAGAGTATGAGTTTGCCGTTGACTCTACAGCTTTTCATGGTATTTATGGCTTGTTTACCAATAAAATAAAACAAGCTTTCAAGGTTCGCCAGATCGAAGAATATGGTAACGTGTTCCTCAATATAACCGGAGCAGATTCTATTGCTTTTGTCGAACTGTTGGATAATCAGGATAAAGTGCTTCGACGGCGTCCGGTGGTTGACGGGAGGGCGGAGTTCTATTATCTGAATCCCGGCAAATATGGAGCCCGGTTGATTAATGACACCAACGGTAACGGAGTATGGGATCCCGGTGACTACGAAAAGGGTATACAGCCGGAGATGGTATACTACTATCCGCATATCATTGAATTTAAAGCGAACTGGGATGCCACTCAGGACTGGAATGTGACGGCTGTGTCTCTGGATAAGCAAAAGCCGGACGAACTTAAAAAACAGAAACCAGATGAAGACAAGAAGAAAAAGACCCGAGATAGTCAAAATGCTAACCGTAACCGCCGTAACAATTAGGCGGAAAGAGTTGGTATGTCTTATTATTGCTCTGCTTTTTGCTTTCCCATTGTCGGGTAACGCACAATGTGAAGCGAAAAACGATGCGTTTAAATCCGGTGAGCACGTCATGTACGAACTCTATTTCAACTGGAAATTCATCTGGAAGAAAGTAGGCTTGGCCAGTCTGACCACCAATTCCACAACGTATCATTCCGAACCTGCCTATCGGGTCAATCTGCTGGCCATCAGCAGTAAGGAAGCCGATTTCTTTTTTAAGATGCGGGACACCTTAACGAGTGTCATGACGGAGAAACTCGAGCCACGTTATTTCAGGAAAGGTGCCGAAGAAGGAAAACGTTATACCGTTGATGAAGCCCGTTTTTCTTTCCGGAACGGGATGTGCTACGTCAACCAGAAACGGGTGCGTAAAGATGGGAGTGTCACAGAGACAGAGCAAAGCGATACCCGGTGTATTTATGATATGTTGAGTATTCTGGCGCAGGCCCGTTCGTTCGATCCGAAAGATTACACCGTCGGCCAACGTATTCAGTTTCCGATGGCGACAGGGCGTAAGGTAGAGGAGCAGACCCTCATTTACAGGGGTATCAAGAAGATTACTGCCGAAAACGATACGACCTATCGCTGTCTGATATTCTCACTGGTAGAGTACAATAAAAAGGGAAAGGAGAAAGAGGTTATAACGTTTTATGTAACAGACGACCGGAATCATCTTCCGGTACGGTTGGATATGCACCTTAACTTTGGTTCGGCCAAAGCATTCCTGCGGAGTGTCAGCGGTTACCGTCATCCCCAGACCTCTATCATTACAAAGTAAACGGAACTTCGTCTTTTTTTCGGAATACGCTTGACTCAAAGGTGGCTATCAGCCTGCCTTCCTGATCGGTTACATCTATC
This sequence comes from Bacteroides hominis, assembly GCF_033042785.2. Classification (NCBI taxonomy): domain Bacteria; kingdom Pseudomonadati; phylum Bacteroidota; class Bacteroidia; order Bacteroidales; family Bacteroidaceae; genus Bacteroides; species Bacteroides hominis. The sequence goes on from NZ_CP178829.1 coordinate 1,238,584, forward strand.
TGATAGTAACCCGTACTGCGTCCTGTATAGCGTTCTCGTGCTTCGGCATAAAGCGTGTCGCCCGGTCCGCTGGCCCGTAAGAAGGTGATGTTGGAAGAAAGGGAGAAGGCCAGTGTGCCGTGTGAATTGGCTGCCGCTGCCAGTGCCAGGTCAGCCAAAGTAAAGATGGCACCTCCCTGTGTCCGTTGTCCTGCATTCAGATGTTCGGGCTTGATTTCCAGTTTTGCTTTACTGTATCCTTCCCTTATTTCAATCAACTCTACACCTGCGTTGGTGGCAAAAAGGTCATTTTTAAAGAATTCTTGTGCTGTCATTTTAATATCTGTTCCGATTTATTACAAAAGGACGCGGAGTATACAGAAAAAGTTATCAGTCCTGTTCCCTCCGCGTCCTTTGTGGTGCTTTTAAATAATTTTCTGAGATTTTATTTATTCAGTTTCCACTCAAATCCGTCCTTAGTATCTTTAATTTCGAATCCCAGTGCAGTCAGTTCGTTGCGGATCAGGTCACTCGTAGCCCAGTCCTTGTTAGCTTTTGCTTTCACCCGCTGTTCCAGCAGCATATCGACCACTTTCCCATAAGCGGCTTCACGTCCGTCTGACGAGCCGATTTCTTCTTTCAGGCCCAGGATATCGAAGCAGAATGTATGGAATACTTCTTTCAGTTCTTTCAGGTCATCGGCAGAGATGGTATTGTTTCCGGCAATGATATTATTGATCATCTTGGCTCCGTCAAAGAGATGTGAAATCACAATCGGAGTGTTCAAGTCATCATTCATCGCTTCAAAACATTTCGTGCGCAAGCTTTTTACGTCGACGTTCGAAGTAGCTGCAGGAGTGATTTTCTCCAGACCATCCACTGCTTCCATCAGTCGGCTCAGTCCTTTTTCTGCTGCCTGTAATGCTTCGTTGCTGAAATTCACCGGACTGCGGTAGTGTGCCTGCAAGATAAAGAATCGTATGGTCATCGGGCTGTAAGCCTGAGTCAGCAATTTGTGTGAGCCGCTGAAGAATTCATCCAGCGTGATGAAGTTTCCGAGACTCTTGCCCATCTTGGTGCCGTTGATGGTGATCATGTTGTTGTGCATCCAGTAGTGAACCATATCGTCACCCTGTGAAGCTACCGACTGTGCGATTTCGCATTCGTGGTGCGGGAAGATAAGGTCCATGCCTCCTCCGTGAATGTCGAAGTGTTCGCCCAGATACTTACGTCCCATGGCTGTACACTCGGCATGCCAGCCGGGGAAACCGTCACCCCATGGCGAAGGCCAGCGCATGATGTGTTCCGGTTGTGCCCGCTTCCAAAGGGCAAAGTCGGCAGGATTATGTTTTTCTTCCTGTCCGTCCAGTTCGCGGGTTGTATTCAGTACATCGTCCAGATTGCGTCCCGAGAGTTTGCCATAGTGGTAGTCTTTATTGTATTTGGCTACATCGAAGTATACCGAACCCTGGCTTTCGTATGCATAGCCGGCATCCAGAATCTTTTTTACCAATTCGATCTGCTCGATGATATGTCCCGAGGCATGTGGTTCAATGCTGGGGGGAAGTACGTTCAGTGCCTCCATGGCTTTATGGTACCGGTTCAGGTAGTATTGCACTACTTCCATGGGTTCCAGTTGTTCCAAACGGGCTTTCTTGGCAATTTTATCTTCCCCTTCGTCTGCGTCATGTTCCAGGTGGCCTACGTCGGTGATATTACGCACGTATCGCACTTTATAACCCAACCGGGTGAGATAACGGAAGAGTACGTCGAACGTGATGGCCGGACGGGCATGTCCCAGATGTGCATCGCCATATACCGTCGGTCCGCAGACATACATGCCCACATGTGGAGCGTGCAAAGGCACAAACAGCTCTTTTTTTCTATCTAAAGTGTTGTAAATCGTCAGTTGATGTTCCATAACGTTTGAGATTTATTCTGTTTTAAACCACAAAGTTAGAATAAATAATTTGAATTGGGACGTGTTCTGCCGGATTATTCTCTGTAAGTATATGTGTCTGATGTAAGATCGGGCCACTCATACGAAAAATGCATTCCGATCTTCCATCTTCCACCTTTTTCTGTTTATTTGTCTAATTATCAACGAAATGAATGGGTGGAAGATAGCGTTTTCAAGCCGTTTATCTTCCACCTTTATCTTCCATCTTCCACCCACTGTTTTTGATGGATAAGGTATTGATCTGTAATTGTATATAGTGTGTTATCTATCTGTTTATGCCGTTTAAAGCATTTCCTTTTCCTTAGTATCTTTAGTGAAAATGGTCCGGACTTTATCTCGTCCCGCATGCCCGGGCCCATAAGCCCGCATGCCTGTGCCCATGAGCCCGTATGCCTGTGCCCATGAGCCCGTATGCCTGTGCCCATGAGCCCGTATACCCGGGCCCACCGGCCCGGGTATACGGGCTGAGATAAGTTTAGTATGATGAATGATAATATACTTATATATAACGCGTTAATATCATGGAGAAATCAACTTGCTTTCTTATTAATTTCTGTGTTTAAACTGTTGTCTCCCCCTTCTCGGGTGCTTTTGTAAAGAACTTGTTTACGACCGCAGCTACACCGTCCTCCTCGTTGCTAAGGGTAATGTAGTCGGCGGCTTTCTTTACCGGTTCCTGTGCATTGCCCATGGCTACACCCAATCCGGCAAATTGAATCATTGAAAGATCGTTGTAGCCGTCGCCTACAGCCACCATCTCTTCCCGGTTCATGTTCAGCTTGTTAAGTAAGACAGATAAAGATTGTGCCTTGTCTATTCCCTGTGGCACCAGTTCGAGGAAGAAGGGCTCCGAGCGGTAAATACTCAGTTGACCTTGCAGTTCTACCGAAAGTTCGGCTTCAATGGGAATCAGACGATGTGGCTCACTCACGATCAAGCACTTAGGAAGTGGCAGACGGATATCTTTCAGAAAATCCTTGGAAGGATATATCTGCATTTTATTGAGGAAAGCCTCTTTCCGGACATACACGTCATCGGGATATTCAGTGATGATATATTGCCGGTCGTAAGTCAGGATAGGGAGTTGGTTGCGTGTGGCGCATTCGTATAGCCGAGGTATCACTTCGTCCGGCAATACATTGGCATAAACGATCTCTCCGGTACTCCAGTCGATAATTTCTCCGCCGTTATAGGAGAGGATAAATCCGCCGAACTCCTTCATGCGCAGTTCGTCGGCCAAGGGTGCAATACCAAAGGTAGGACGTCCCGATGCAAGTATCAGTTTCACACCCTGTTGCTGTACACGTATCAGTGCTTCTCGGTTGCGTGGAGTTATCTCTTTTTTAGCGTTGGTCAGTGTTCCGTCCAAGTCGAGTACGAGGAGTTTGTATTTCATCAGTCGCTTTTGTTTGGGTTTTGAGGGTGCAAAGGTAGTGGTTTTTCTGAGATGAATATTGAATTAACTTAGATTTACTGAGAGCTTATAACCATTTCTGGGTATAGTTACGAGTTCTATGGTAGGGTCAATAGACAGGTATTTGCGTAGTTTTGATATTAAATTATTTATTCCTTGTTCATTTCCATTTGCTTTCCCCCATAGTTCTTCTTCTATTTGCCGACGTTCAACAAGTTGTTCTTTATAAGCAACCAAAAGTTTAAGTAGTTTGTATTCTGCTTCGCTCAGTTGTTTAATAACTTTCAATTCTTTAGTGCATAGCAATTGGGTGTCTGTGTCTAATAAAAGAGAACCTATCTTTATTTGATATGGATGTGAAATTGCATACCTTTTGATATATGCAATTAATTCATCAATTTCAAAAGGTTTTTTCAGATAAGCTACTGCACCTGCACTTAGTGCTTGGACTATCAATTGGCTATTTGTGTGTGAAGATATAAATAATATAGGAGTATTAGGGGCTATTGCCTTCAATTCCGGTACAGCCTCAATGCCATTTTTATTTCCGATTTCTACGTCGAGTACGATCATGTCTGGATGTGTTTCAACGATACAAGCCTTTGCTCCGTTTAGTGAAGTTTGATAAAGAACTTCATAACCTTCTTCCTGCAGAATCATGGTATATATATGTCCAAGTGCGATATCGTCATCAATAAAAAAAATTTTGAGTTTTTCTTCCATCTTTTTATCTTATTTTGAAATATAAAAAGTAAACGTACTTCCTTCATTTTCTCGGCTTCTTAGCTGTATTTTTCCACCGTGTGCCTGAATTATATATTTAACGTATGATAATCCTATGCCATATCCTTTCTGGATTTGCGATGTTTTTCGGGGAACCTGATAGTACTGACTGAATATCTTCTTTTGGTATTTAGGAGCGATTCCCCAGCCATTGTCTTTTACTTCTATTTGTATGCCTTGACTAATTTCAACTATTTTTATTTGTATTTTCACTCCATCATTAGAGTACTTCAGAGCATTTTCTATTAGGTTCTTTATGGCATTCTCTATGTAGAGTTGATCGGCTAAACACTCTATGTTTGGTGACTCGTTCACTATTTCAATACTATGCGGTTTTGAACTTAAGTCTATGCAGATATTTCCGATGGCTGTTTTAATTACTTTTTCTATGTTTATTTTTGTCCTTTGTAAAATGATGTGCTGTGTTGTACCTCTGGCACAGATTAATATGGACTCAATTTGTGTTGTTAAGTGTTTGGCTCGTTTGATAACTTCGTTCATTAGTTGTTTCTTTTTGTGGTCTGATTCATTTTTTGTGAGCCAACAAGTTAGAGTTATAAGTGCATTTAATGGTGATTTTAGATCGTGGACTATTCCATTTACACTTGCTTCGCGATTTTTTAATATTTCGTTCTTTTTACGAATGACGGTTAGCTGAAAAATAAGGCATCCTAATACTATAGCGACAATCAATATGGATGCTATTAGAGAATAGAGCATTTGAGATAAGATCGTGTCATTGGGAAGTCCTGATTCTATTTGTATGTAGAGGAGTCCTTTGGTGCCAATTGGCTTTTGGTTTGTAATGATTTGAAAATGGGATTGTAGATGAGCGTTTCCAACAGAATCTATTATTTGTTTTTCTTTATTACGTAGAGTAATATAGTGATTAATGTTTAGGTCGTAGAGTTCATCTTGAAAAAGACTATCAATGATTGATAGAATCGGAGGTTTTTGAATCGCTAGTAATCCATCTTGCTTAATTTGTGTAAGGAGTTCAGAGACGTTTCGTGCTACTCCATTTTGTTCTAAATGCACTAAATCAATGGTGTCTCCTTTATATCCGGCTCGTTCTTCTTCGGACATATATTCAACAGATTTTATAAAGATTGTAGAGTGCTTTGATTGTTCTATATGCATGGAACGAAGGCCTACTTCCTTTTCGATGGCGTTAAGAAATGCTTTATTTATTTTTTCCGTATATTGATTCTCATATTTCTGATACATACTGTTTATCCAGAAAACTTGAAGAAGGATTAAGGCTATAGAAGCTAAGATGGTAAGCAGTAGTTCTTTTTTCATGATTTTTTTTGTTTGAAGTGTGACAAAGATATAAATAGATATTTAATTGATGAAAGAAATGGTTTCTAATAATTTATATAATTAAAAAATATAGTTTTGAGTATATAGGTATTAGGTGTTTGTTATAAAGAATTAAAGGATATTGCACTATGTTTGCAACATACCAAAATTATAATAAGATGGAAAAAATATTAGAAAAATTGTCACCAGAAGAATTAGATTCTATAAAAGGTGGAACTTGGGTTTTGACTGATACGGGATGGGTTTGGATTGAAGGAACAATTTAAAATAGTAGTGCCGAGATCCAGAAATTTGTGAGTGATGAAATTCCAATACTATAATCTTATAATAAAATAATATGAGAACATCATCTTATAATATATTAGTGAATGTAGATAGTAAGCTAAACTTATTCGCTATTTTAAACGGATATACTCAAGCTTTTGACATAGTAAATGAAGATGTTTATTGGGCTCTGAAAACTGGACAAAAACTGGAAGACTTGCCTGATGTTATTCTAAGTAAATTGAAGAAAAGAGGATATGTGACACCATTAACAAAAAGTGAAGAAATAAAATTGGTTCAAGGTCTGTCCGATAGAGCTCGTGAGAATCATTTATTTCAAAAATATAATTTTCATTTTATAGTTTCATATGCATGTAATTTGAGGTGTATATATTGTTATGAAGATAATATATTAAATGGGTGTAATTCTTTATCTAAGAGGACGATGACTTTGGAACAGGTTGATAAAGCCTTTGAAATAATTACTGAAAAGGATAAGGTAAATCAAAGTTCTAAAACAATAGCATTGTACGGAGGGGAGCCCCTTTTAAGAGAAAACTATGATGTCATATCATATATAGTGGAAAAAGGAAAGCGGATTGATCATACTTTTAGGGTTACTTCTAATGGATATGATATAGATGCTTATGCTTTTATGTTACAAAAAAATAGTAATTTATTTTCGTTTCAGATAACTGTTGATGGAGTTGAAGAAATTCAAAATCAGAGAAAACCTCATTTTAAGAATAGCGATTCTTTTATGAAAATAACTAATAATATTGATTTTTTATTAAAGTGCGGTATTCCTGTTAATGTGCGGATAAATTCTGATTTGTATACAATCAATAAGATTCATAACTTACTCAGTTTTTTTGAAGATAAAGGGTGGTATAAATATAAAAATTTCAGAGCTTATTGTGCCCTTTTACGTCAGGAGGTTGATGTTAAACAACAAATTCAACATTCTCAAATGGGGCAGTTGGATTTATTGAAATACTATAATGATAAAATAAAGAACAAAGAGATAACTGAACGAAAGATCTTTTGTCAAGACTGTGGGACTTTGGCTCTGTTGAAAAATTTATTATTGAATAGAAAACATTCATATAAGGGGAGTTTCTGTGGAGCTCAGACAAATAATATTATTTTTGATCCTTTTGGAGATTTATATTCTTGTTGGGATGTAGTTGGTTTGCCAGAACATAGGGTTGGAAGATATATACCTGATTTTTGTATTGATGATACTAAATCGATTAAATGGTTTGGCCATAGAGTTAGCGATACAAAATGTATACAATGTAAATTTGTACTTTTTTGTGGTGGTGGGTGTTTGGTCAGATCTTTAAGAAAATCTGGTGAAATAAGTTTTGGAAATTGTAATGAGTATCCACAAAGTTTCAAATATTTGATGAAAACAGTTTGTAAGGAGATTCTAGAGAATAATTATGATGTTTTATGAAGGTGGATATTTCTACTATTGTTATGTTGCTGACGGAAGAGGATCTATTAGAAAAATGTGCTATTTCTAATTTCGAGTTTTGTATAGAGAATGTATTGAGGTATATAGAGAATAGAGATTTATTTAATCCTGACTTTTTTTTATTTCAATTGGAAAAGCAAACTGTGAAATTATTAAATTGTATTGAATCGGATTTGATAGATCAATCTAGTAGTGCTATTCGCCTTCGGGGATTATTGCAAGAAGATTTTTCAGAAGCATCTGTTATTTTATTATTAGATATTCTTGAAGATATGAACTATAAAAATAGGAAGAGACCAATAATTGTGAAGAAAATAAGATGAAGCACATAGAAATTGCACATGAAATTATTGATTATTTGCATTTAGTTTTTCCGAATGATTCCATAGCCATAGCAGGTTCTGTTGCAGATGGAACTTTCAAAAAGAATAGTGATATTGACTTACTATTATTGTCAGAAAGACTGAAATGCTCATATGCGGTGAGCTTTTTATATAAAGGAAAGAGTATCAGTATATTTGTGTTTTCTAAGGCTTGTATTCGACGGAATATGGATAAATATTTATATAGTTATCATAATATGCCTCTAAGATATGTCTATTCTTCGCAGTGTGTATATGATAGTGGAAATATGTTGAATGCTATATGTTGTGAAATAGATGATGCTTGTTTGAAAAGGCAATTGTTCAAGAGTATATTATCCAGAGAAATAAAAGATCATATTTTACATCTATTGAACAGAAACAATTTAGATATTATTCATAGAAAGGAGGTGCTGTATTTGGTTGTAAATAAGGTGGTTACTCTCTTTGTCCTGAAAGAGTATTCTAACAAGGTTACATCTAAGATAGAAGGACGAGATCCTTTTACTTTGATTAAAAAAAAGGATGCATATTTATATAATTTGTTGAAAGTGTGTCTACCTTATCATGGTAATTCATTGTTTTTGATGCGCAATTATTTTGAAAATTATATATTAATTAATTATTGAAATCATGAAAAAAGATAAAATGTTTTCATTAAATACTCAAATAGTTGAGTTTAATGATGAGATGGGTCTTGAAGAAAGACTTGAGTTATTGAGTATGCAAGATCTGCAAAACATGAGAGGCGGAGGAGATTGTACTTTAATGGACTCTTGCAAGTGTGCTTTACAAGGTATGACAATTTGTCCAACGGAAAGTTGTGATCCTTATTTTGTTGGTTGTGGCATTGATGAACATCAAGGGTGCAATTCGGATTCTTCCTGTTGGGGAGATGATTTTGATGATGATCATTGTATGGCAATGACATAATCGGGTATCTATATTATTAAAGGGTATAAAAAATAATTGCTATATTACTCTTGTGAATCCTTGCTGACAGGCATTTATATTATTTATATATGTATGTCCCCTTAGTTCGGATATATGTTGCTAAATATAGGTAGTCAACCTTGGATCATTGCATTGGAACCTATTAATGTTATGGTTCAAGGTTGATTTTTATTTAATATTTGTTATATGAGAAATCTGTTTTTAATATTCCTTTTTTGCTATGTAACTGGGAAAGCCCAGGACAGAGCGTGTGTCGTGAGTGAAAAGGATAGCATTCCTCTTTCAAATGTATATATCTGTTTGAAAGATAGGAGAGTCATAGCTATCAGTGATGAAAAGGGTGTGTTCTCATTAGAGAAATATGATTCGTTGTCATTGAATGATACTTTATATTTTTCTCATATTAATTATTTGCACAAGAAATTGTCTTATGGTGATTTAATTAAAAATAGATGTACCGTTTTTTTAATAGAGAATAATCGGGTTTTGGAAGAAGTATCTATTTTTAGCAATAGGCATTTAAATCGCTTTTTGCATTATGAAATATTGTCTCCATTGAAAAGAGGAGTCTATTCGTTTGCTTCGGTCTTGGTAGATGGGCAGATTTATATTGTAGGAGGGAGTACGTCGTGCGGTCCCTTTCAGAGTAATATACGTTCTACTCTATTTTGGGAAAAATATAGTAACATGATGTATAGATATGATATCAAGCAAGATAAGTGGGAGACGATCAGGCATAAGTTTAGAGAAAGGGCATATCATACGGCGGGTTATTATGATGGAAAAATTTTTATTTTAGGTGGAAAGAGATTGTCTGAAACCAGAATTGTTGATTATCTGGATAATGCAATAGAAATATATGATATTAAGCGTGATACCGTTTGGACAGATTATACTAATCCGCATCAAGCGACTCTATTGGGATCCGTTGTGTATAAAGATAATATGATTGTTTTAGGCGGTGTTAAAAAGGTTTTGCAAAATAATGAAGGAGTCTATTCGGATGAAATGCATTTATGGAATTTAAAATCCGGCTACTGGTATGAGTTGGGAAAAATGCCGATTAGGCAAGCTCCTGATGCAATTCTGGTTGATCATTGTATTTATTTAATCGGAAATAGTAACGGTGGCGGACGGAGTCTTGAATGTTATAACTTATTGACAGGCGCATGGACCAATGCCGGACATTTGTTATATCGGCTTGGCTGGCCCAGTTTAGCTTATCATAATGATATAATTTATATTTTTGAACAAGGTGTTGTGCAGACGTTCAATATAAAAAGCAGGCAAGTTCGTTCGTATATGATAGATCTGAAATTGAAATCTCCAGCTTTGTATTACTTTGATGGGAAATTATATATTTTGGGAGGATTTTATATGGGAGATCCCTCGCGCAATGTATATAGTATTGATCTGAAAGAATTTGATAAAACAGAAATCGATTATTATTATAACAATAAAAGGTAAGCATTCGGTGAATCCTGTCTATTGTATAGAAACTGAACTTTATTGTTTTTTCTTATTCTACCATTATTATCATATTTTTAAAATCTAAAAGTATCTCTTTGCAATTTTTGAAATAGTTAACTCCTAAATAGCCATTGTATTTGCCATTAGCATTCTTCATGATCAGTATATTGAGCATATGATGAAAAACATAGACTCAGAATTACTAAAATCAAGCTTGTTCTTTTCATAATATTATGGTGTTGTTTACAAATATGGTAAGTCTTATAGATGATAGCAAATATTCTTTTCCAAAATTTGTTAATCTTGTTTGGGGTGCTTGAAGTATTTTAAATTAATATGGTAGAATATTTATTTGGTTTTCTTTTTATCAAGAAATATCGTTTTACACTTGGTTCTATATTTTGACCCCGTTTTACAAGTACATATCCACGTAGTTTCTCTAACAACAAGTCAAGAGGGAGCATACGTCATTGACAACCGGTCTTCACTAAATAAAAGATTGCATTCCAAATCATTCGTAAATCATATTTTCGCTTTCTTGCTTGCGGGTTCAACACTTTTGTTATATATTGCCACTCTGTTTCCGTTAAATCAGTTTGGTACATCTTTTTTAAGTTTGGTCACTTCAAAGAAAGCAACTATCAGACTGATATGGAAACTTTGTTAGAATTTTTTTTACCGCCTCTAAACAAACTGCAAAATGCAGTAGTATTGGAAGGTCTGGAAATGAAGGTGATTTTCGGGGGAAGCGGGTCTTCGTTGTGCCCAGATGGTTATCCGTATGTATTCAGGTGTTCTAATGGCAATCTACATTGTTGCAAAGTTAATTCAGAGTCTGTTTGTTGTCCATAATTGACAACTTACTCTTTATTAAATGCTTATCATCTATTTTGGTGGATGATAAGGCTCTGTTAATTAATTAAAATTGAAGATCATGAATATGAGAAAAGTATTTTATTTAGTTCTATCACTTGTAATTGCAAGTTGCACCTCTAATAAGGAACTGCAAGAGAAACTGGCATTTATTGATGTCACCAAAGAATATCCCGAAAAGAAAATTGAGCTCACCGATATTGCGGATGTCTCTTATCTGTACCTCAATTCGAAAAATGATGATTATCTCTATAAAGGCAGCATTGATTATGTAACCGAAAACAATATTATTGTTATAGACCGCTCTCAGAACAGCGTGCTGTTTTTCTCAAAAGAGGGAAATCCCAAATCACATTTTAACCGTAGGGGACAGGGATCGGAAGAATACAGAGATGCATATTCGGTAATGTATGACGAAGCAAATGATGAAGTGTTTGTTTCGCCCGACTTTAGCGATCATATTATGGTCTATTCATCATTGGGTGAATTCAAAAGGAAAATAAATTTACCTCAGACGAATGTTAACGGACAAATGGCCTTATTTGACGATGTGTCCATATTGGTGTATGATAACACGAAATTGTGGAAATCTATCATGCAAAGCAATGCCCCAGGTATAGTACAAACCATTGATTCAGCTTTCTTTCTTATTTCCAAATTGGATGGTACAGTGCTGGATTATATCTCACTACCAAACAAAAATATAGATCTGAGTTATAAAGATTTGAACAGTGTATTTACTGGTCAGGTGAGTTACGGACGTGTGAGAAAGTCGGCTGACGGATTACTTTTATACAATCCTGAATCCGACACCGTTTTTCATTACAGCAAAGAAAAGCATTTAACTCCATATATGCACAAAAAACCAATATTGAGCAGTCAAACCTCAATGACGGTTATGGATATCTGCATGGATGCGGGAAAATATCAGTTTATAGCGGTTTACCCTTATCGGGAAACAGCGAAATCTCCGACACCAAAGTATTATATGCGCAACAAAGCAACAGGAGAACTGTTTCGCCCCAAAATAACTCTTTCCGATTTTGAAGGAAAAGAGTTGTATATCAATCCCCGGCTTTTAAATTATTATGAACATGCATACCACTTTGAACTGGATTTTGCTGAACTCGAAGAAGCATATTACAAAAACAAGCTCAGCGGTAAACTCAAAGAACAGGTTGCTTCACTTCTTGAAGATGAGGAAAGTAATAATGTTTTTGTGTTTGCGGATTTTTATTGATAAAAACACACCTTCTGGGGTTGTTTTCAATATTGAGTGATTTGTAAAAAGAGTTACAGATAAGCCTGGACTACATGAAGAGATGATATTACATGTCGTACCAAGATCAATACAATATTTTAGTAATTGCCAACAAGTCTTCAAACTACAAAACAATGACTTTTCTCGTAGCGCACTCAGCGATAATACTCATTATTAAATATTTAATAGAGGGGAAAGTTTACAAAAGTCCCGCCCACTCCTGATTGGTTAGTGTGGGGAGCTGATCTGTTTCTGTGATGAAAGTTTCCGCCAGTTTTCGTTTTTCCTCTTGTAGCTGTATGATTTTCTCTTCTATGCTTCCTTGCGTGATGAAACGGTAAGCAATTACTTGTTTGTCTTGTCCGATACGGTGCGCGCGGGCAATGGCCTGTGCTTCGGCTGCCGGGTTCCACCAGGGATCGATGATGAACACATAGTCTGCTTGTGTCAGGTTGAGGCCCACTCCTCCGGCTTTTAGTGAGATAAGGAAAGCTTGTATCCTGGGGTCACGGCTAAAGCGTGCAATCTCTTCCGGGCGATTGGTAGAAGAGCCTGTTAGAAGAGCATAATCCCATTGACGTTTACGAAACTCATCGGCCACCAATTCCAGATGTTTAACGAAAGAAGAAAAGATCAGGACCTTATGGCCTTCGCTCCGGAGTGTTTCGAAGGTCTCTATAATCAGGTTTAGTTTACCGGATTCACCGATGAAACCGGGTAAAATCATCTGCGGATGGCAGGCGAGTTGCCTTAAACGGAGAATCCCGTTGAGTACTATGAGCGGTTGCTGACCCTTCTCTACGGTCTGTTCCAGCAGAATGTTCCGGAGACTGTTCTTTTCATGTTGGTAGAGCTCGTTCTGTTTCTTTGCCATGTCGCAATAAATCACTTCTTCGGTTAATGACGGTAGTTCCGGAGCTACTTCCTGCTTGCTTCTGCGTAGTATAAATGGGGAAATGAGTTGTCGTAAACGAAACTTCATCCGTTCGTCACCTTGACGGATGGCGTTGATGAACTGTTTGCTGAACGCTGTCTCGTTTCCTAAAAGTTCAGGCTGTAGAAAATGAAACTGTGCCCAAAGATCCTTCAGGGAATTCTCAATAGGAGTTCCTGTCAGAATTAGCCTGTGTTTACTTTGTAATTGTATCGCTGAACGGAATGTAAGTGATTCGCTGTTTTTTATGTTTTGACTTTCATCGAGAACTATGTACTCAAACTTATATTGGGATAAAGTCGCAATATTATTGCGCATCGTGCCATAAGTGGTAAAGACCAGATGATATTGGTCGAAGTGCTTTGACAAACGATTGATTTCATTGGCGGAGTTTCCGTTATATTCCGTCATTGACAGGCTGGTAAAACGGGATGCTTCCCGTTTCCAGTTATGCAAAAGCGAGGTAGGCACAACAATAAGGGTGGCATGCAGACGTGGTGTCTGGCTTTTCTTTTGATTTAGTACAGCACATTGCAAGTCGTTTTGTCCGCTTCGGGAGGCGTTGAGGGCTTCGGTTTTTACCGGAAAAAGTGATAACTGCCCCTTTTCATCGAAGAAAGCTTCCTTTTGTACAGGAGAGCCTTGAGTGTTTTCTTTCTCTTCCAGGCTGTTTGTTTCCTGATTTGTTGAGGCGGCTGTTCCCGGTTTGTAGATGTATTGTAAAAGTGTAAGGGTTTGCAAGGTCTTTCCAAGGCCCATATCATCGGCCAGACATCCTCCGAATTTTTCGAGGTATAGGTTTGCCATCCATGAGAAACCTTTCTGCTGATAGGGGCGAAGATTGGCCTTGAGTCCTGCAGGTACAGGGATTGGTTTCTCCAATCGGACGTCGGTTACTATACCTGGACCTTTTTCCAGGATCGATTTTATTACACCCACAAAAGGACGCTTCAGTCGGATGTTCTTACCTGATTCTTTACCTATCTCAAGCAGATTGGCATATTTGGTGAACCATTCTTCGGGGAGGAGGATAATGCGTCCGTCAGAGAGGGGATATTCTCTGTTGTTGTCCAGTATATTTTTGCGGAATCGGCTAAAGGGAATTTTCTGATTGTCTATGACGACATTGATATGTAATTCGAACCAGTCGGGGCTATCTTCGTAATCCTGTTCTATCCGGATATCCGGAAGATAGTATGGCTTCTTGTGCGTATCACTTGATAAGATAAACTTTTCCAGTAGCATTTCCCGGTGACGGCTGACCCACTCGGTAATGTTTTTTTCGGGAGCGATAGGCGATAGTTTGAAATGGGAATCACTGACACATTGTAATCCGGCTTTTTGAAGCAGACGGATTGCCTGCTTCTCGGCAGTTGAGTTACGTTGGAAATAGTGGATGACAGTTTGTCCATTCTCTTGCTCCCGGAAGATGATTTTCTTGATTCCATCGGAACCATGAGGTGAAAAAGTCCGGTCTCCATAACGAAAATCAAGCCGTAACAAAGTATCATTATAGATTGTATCTTCAAGGTAGAGATAAGCATCACACGGACGTCTTTCTCTGATCACTTTGACTCCTTGAATATTGATTTCATGGTAATACGCAAGGGGAATCATGATATTGTCTATGTATTTTTCAGTCAATGAAGCGTCCACGCTGATACGTTCTTTCTTGGTGAAAGGCAGTAAGCGTGAAGCTTCAATATGGGGGACAGTAAATAAATCCATACCCAGCAATAAGGTGGCAGGATTGGAGGTGAGGACAGTGACAGGTTTTTGTTCCATCAGTGAAACCGGCAGGTCGTCATAGTAGCATTGCAGTTGATAGCTGAAATATTCCTCGGTTACTTTAAAAGAGAAATGGGCTTCTAAATCGTGGGGATGGACACGGTATGCATGGTGTTCATAGAGTTGCTTGCTTCCACTTGGTTTCTGATAAAACGGAAGTTGCCTGGTGCGTATCAGTTCTAACATCTCCAACAGTTTCTTCTCTATGAAAGGACGGATTTGTTCTTTAAGTTTGTTATTGTCCTCGGCCAGTTTGCGGAGGAATTTAGGGACTGTTTTTTCACGGGAATAGACTCCCATCAGATATTTTTCAGTATAATGAGAAGCAATGTCAATGGCTTTTTGTTCTGCTTCATTCATTTTTTTGATCGCATCGGGAGAGGCATGGAAAGCTTGTTCGATCACTTCCAACGTGTTGTCAGGGGTTCGGCTGACAGTGTAGGGGATGAGTAATATCCCCAGAACAGGGTGCTCTACGAGTACAATGACAACTTGGTTGGTGGAAAGTGCTTTTTTCATTCTGTCCGGTTTGGAAGGTCAAAGATACGGGATTTTATGTAATTTTGCGGTATGATGGAGGAAAACAAACGAGTCTTATTGGGAATGAGCGGTGGTACGGATAGCTCTGTGGCTGCCATGCTATTACTTGAAGCCGGTTATGAAGTAACGGGAGTTACCTTTCGTTTCTATGAGTTTAATGATTCTACGGAATACTTGGAAGATGCCCGTGCATTAGCAACTCGTTTAGGTATCGAACACATCACTTATGATGCGCGCGAGATTTTCCGGAAGAAAATTGTTGATTACTTTATCGATGAATATATGGCCGGACATACTCCGGTCCCCTGTACTCTTTGCAACAACTGGTTAAAATGGCCTTTGTTGGCCAAGATTGCCGATGAAATGGGTATTTTCTATTTAGCTACCGGTCATTATGTGAGAAAGAAATGGATGGATGGAAGCTATTATATTACGCTTGCCGCAGATCCGGATAAAGACCAGTCATTTTTTCTGTGGGGATTAAAACAGGATATTTTGCAACGTATGTTGCTTCCGATGGGTGAGATGACTAAACCTGAAGCACGTGCTTATGCTGCCGGAAGAGGTTTTGAGAAAGTTTCAAAAAAGAAAGATAGCATCGGGGTTTGTTTCTGTCCACTTGATTATCGTAGTTTTCTGAAAAAGCATCTTTGCGATGCGGGAGGCGACAGGAGCAATAAAATAATCCGGGAAGTGGGCAAAGGCAGATTCCTCGATGAAAGCGGCAATTTTATTGCCTGGCATGAGGGATATCCTTTTTATACTATAGGGCAACGCAGGGGGTTAGGCATCCAACTGAACCGTGCTGTTTTTGTAAAGGAGATCCATCCTGAAACCAATGAAGTGATATTGGCTCCTTTAAAGTCCCTTGAAAAGTCAGAGATGTGGTTGAAAGACTGGAATATAATCAACGAATCCCGCCTGCTGGGCTATGATGATATTATTGTGAGAATACGTTATAGGAAACAGGAAAACCATTGTTCTGTCACAATCACTCCGGAGGGATTATTACATATACAACTACACGAACCTTTGTCCGCCATTGCAGAAGGACAAGCAGCCGCTTTCTATAAGGATGGTTTGTTGTTGGGAGGAGGGATTATAACGATGGATGATGAACGATGAATCGTATGCGGATAGCACACAGCCCATTCATCGTTCATCGTTTATCGATTATCGTTCATTGTTTATTCAAAGAAATCATTTCTTCAATGTAGTCTCTTGTATTGCTGAGTCTCGGTACTTTATGCTGACCACCTAATTTCCCTTTTTGAGCTAACCAGTCATGGAAAAGTCCTTTGCGTGCGACAATCACTTCCAATGGTTGGAGAGCGATATCTTTCCATCGTTTTGCTTCGTAGTCGGAGTTTACTTCTTTCAGTGTAGTATCCAGTACCGCCGCAAATCTTTCGATGGAATCGGGCATTTTGGCAAACTCAATAAGCCATTGATGACGGCATTTGGCATTTTCATCCATAAATACGGGGGCAGCGGAATATTCGCTGACTTGAGCACCAGTTTCAGCACATGCTTTGGCAAGCCCTTTTTCTGCATTATCTACGATCAACTCTTCACCAAAAGCATTGATGAAGTGCTTGGTACGTCCTGTAATGACGAACTTATACGGATTCTTTCTGGTGAATTTCACAGTATCCCCGATCATGTACCGCCATAATCCGCAGGAAGTGGAGATCACCATAGCATAATTTTTATTTAGCTCTACTTCTTCAAGGCAATAGGTGCGGGGATTCTCTTTTTCCACATCCTCCAAAGGAATAAATTCGTAGAAAATACCATAGTCAATCATCAATAACATAGATGGGTCGGAGAAATCGTTTTGTGTCCCGAAATAGCCTTCCGATGCATTGTAGGTTTCGACATAATGCATTTTAGAAGAATGAATGACTTGCTTATATTGTTCACGGTAAGGGGTAAAAGCGACGCCTCCATGGAAGAATACTTCCAGATTGGGCCATACTTCTTCCAAGGTCTGCTTGCCTGTTTTTTCAAGAATACGTTTGATTAAGACCAGCATCCAGGAAGGAACACCCGAAAGATTGGTTACATCTACCGGTATGGTGCTGTTGGCGATAGCTTCAATTTTGGTTTCCCATTCGTCCATTAATGCTATTTGCTTGCTTGGCACACGTATCAGGTTGATCAGCGGACTTACATTCTGGATCAATATGGCTGAAAGGTCACCTACCAGACTATGGTTGGAGTTCAGGTTCGGACTATGGCTGCCTCCCAGAATCAGTCCTTTACCGGAAAAAAAACGGCTGTCGGGATTCATGCGGAAGTAGATTGCGGCCGCGTCTTTTCCTCCCCGGTAATGAATATCCTGCAAGGCCTCTTTGCTAACCGGAAGAAACTTGCTTTTATCGTTTGTGGTGCCCGAGGATTTTGCAAACCAGCGTATTTCTGAAGGCCACAATAGGTTTTGTTCGCCTGCACGGAGACGTTCCACATAGGGCTTTACTTCTTCGTAGGTTTGTATGGGGAGTCGGTTTTTAAAGTCTTCGTAATTGCGGATAGATTTATAATCATACTTCTTTCCCCATTCAGTATTTTCTGCCTGTTTTACGAGACGGGTCAATACCCGGTGCTGTATATCTCCGGCTTGTGTATCATAAAGATCTATGGCTTTTAAACGGGAATCAAATACTTTGCTTATAATCTTTGTAATATTCATTGCTCTTTAACATATAATGTTTAGTCGTGCAAAAATAGCCTTAATTATCTTTTTTTTCTATCTTTACGACGGAAATAATAGTTAAAAGTGAAGATATGTCATGCTTTTGCAGACAGATGAGTAACTTTTTTCTTTTAAATACGTAATATTCAATAAAAAAAGAGCAGCAATGAAGATCGGAATTCTTACATCCGGAGGAGATTGCCCCGGCATAAACGCTACGATTCGCGGGGTGTGTAAAACGGCCATTAATCATTATGGAATGGAAGTTGTGGGGATTCACAGTGGTTTTCAGGGATTGCTGACGAAAGAGGTAGAATCGTTTACTGAAAAATCCTTGTCCGGATTGCTAAACCTGGGTGGTACTATGTTGGGAACTTCACGCGAGAAGCCGTTCCGTAAGCAAGGTATTATTTCGGATGTGGATAAACCGGCGCTGATACAACGTAATATTGCTGAATTGGGACTTGATTGCGTGGTGTGTATCGGTGGAAATGGTACGCAAAAGACTGCCGCAAAATTTGCAGCGATGGGAATTAATATCGTTTCTGTTCCTAAGACGATCGATAATGATATCTGGGGTACGGATATCTCTTTCGGATTCGATTCGGCAGTGAGCATTGCTACAGATGCTATCGACCGGCTTCACTCTACGGCAAGCTCTCACAAGCGGGTGATGGTAATCGAAGTGATGGGGCATAAAGCAGGATGGATTGCTCTATACTCGGGTATGGCAGGAGGAGGAGATGTAATCTTGGTTCCGGAGATACCTTATAATATAAAAAATATAGGGGATACAATTTTAAATCGTTTAAAAAAGGGGAAACCTTATTCGATTGTGGTCGTTGCCGAAGGTATCCAGACTGATGGGCGTAAGCGTGCTGCCGAATACATCGCCCAGGAAATTGAATATGAGACAGGTATTGAGACGCGTGAAACGGTGCTTGGCTATATTCAGCGCGGTGGCTCACCTACACCTTTCGACCGTAACTTATCTACCCGAATGGGAGGGCATGCAACGGAGCTGATTGCTAATGGGCAGTTTGGACGTATGATTGCATTGAAAGGTGATGAAATATCTTCCGTTGCATTAGAAGAAGTGGCCGGAAAGTTGAAATTAGTGACTGAAGAACATGACCTTGTTGTACAAGGGCGCAGGATGG
Organism: Bacteroides hominis; assembly: GCF_033042785.2. Taxonomy (NCBI): domain Bacteria; kingdom Pseudomonadati; phylum Bacteroidota; class Bacteroidia; order Bacteroidales; family Bacteroidaceae; genus Bacteroides; species Bacteroides hominis. The sequence goes on from NZ_CP178829.1 coordinate 1,257,824, forward strand.
GAATATGCTTCGGATAATAATCGGAGGTGTTTAGATTATATACTGATATTTTCAGTTGATGTTATTTTATCAACTTGCGGAGATTCCTCTGTCTGGTTTATTTCAGGATCGTCGGGTGTATCTTCTGTGGAGATATTATTCTGTACTTTGGCTTCTTGTACACCTGCCATGAACTCAGGATCTCCTTTGATTTTTTTGAGGGCCATCTGTGCGGCATTCTGTTGTGATTCCTTTTTGGAGTATCCTGTACCGGATCCTCCGAGTATGCCTTCAATCCGGACTTCTGTCTGAAACACGGGATTATTCTCTTTGTCAAGGAACTGTTCTATTAATTCGAAAGAAACTTCCATCTTGTTTTTCTGGCTCCATTCAATCAGTTTAGACTTGAAGTTCACCTCTTTGCGTGAGAGTTTGTCCAGATCTATATAGGGCTCGATGATTTTCTTCTGCATAAACTGTTTGCAACATTCATATCCCCGGTCAAGATAAATGGCTCCAATAAAAGCTTCGAACGCATTCCCATACATATAGCTGTTGTGGGAAGAAGAACGTGTAGAATATTTGATAAGTTTGTCCAGGCCTATTTCGACTGCCAGCTTATTTAATGTTTCACGCTGAACTATTTTAGAACGGGTGTTTGTCAGGAATCCCTCTCTTTTACCTTCGAAATGTTGATAGACAATATCCCCTACGATGGCGTCAAGAATGGCGTCACCAAGGAATTCCAGGCGTTCGTTGTTCAACGGACGTCCTTTCTCCGAACGTACAGCTGTCGATTTATGCAGGAGAGCCTGCTCGTATAGCCGGATGTTGCGTGGATAGAATCCAAGTATGCGATAAAAACAAAAATAAGACTCTCTATCCTTACAGAACAGGAGCCTTATCTTATCTATTTTATTACGTAACACGACTTTATTCAGCGTATTTCTTGAAGATTACACAAGCATTGTGACCACCAAATCCGAATGTATTCGAAAGGGCAACGTTAACTTCACGTTTCTGTGCTTTGTTGAACGTGAAATTAAGGTTATAGTCGATGTTCTCGTCGTTATCACCTTCGGCATGATTGATAGTCGGAGGAACGATGCCGTTCTTGATGGCAAGGATACTTGCAATAGACTCTACCGCACCGGCAGCACCCAACAAGTGACCTGTCATTGATTTGGTTGAACTGATATTCAACTCAAAAGCATGTTCGCCAAATACTTCCTTGATTGCTTTGGCTTCCGATATATCACCCACCGGAGTGGATGTACCGTGAACGTTGATGTAATCCACTTCTTTAGGATCCATTTCTGCATCTTCCAGGGCATTCATCATCACCAGTTTTGCACCAAGTCCTTCCGGATGAGATGCTGTCAGGTGGTGAGCGTCAGCAGACATACCTACACCGGCTACTTCTGCATATATTTTTGCGCCACGGGCTTTTGCATGTTCAAGTTCTTCAAGAATCAGACATCCTCCACCTTCACCCATTACAAAACCGTCGCGGCTCGCGCTGAACGGACGAGATGCTGATTGTGGTTCGTCGTTACGAGTTGACAATGCATGCATAGCGTTGAAACCTCCTACACCGGCTGCTGCGATAGCGGCTTCCGAACCACCGGATACAATCACGTTTGCCTTACCCAGACGGATCAGGTTGAATGCATCGGCGATGGCGTTAGTAGAAGTTGCACATGCAGAACAAGTTGCGTAGTTCGGGCCGTGGAAACCATACATAATAGAAATCTGTCCGGCAGCAATATCTGAAATCATCTTAGGGATGAAGAACGGATTATACTTAGGACCGTTTTCTTTGTGAAGGGCATAATTGCTTGTTTCCTCCTCAAATGTACGTATACCACCGATACCGGCACCAAAAATAACGCCGATTCTGTTTAAATCCTCATTTTCGATATCAAGACCCGAGTCTGCAACCGCTTCTTTGGCAACGGCAACGGCATACTGTGTGTACAAGTCCATTTTACGTGCCTCTTTGCGGTCGATATATTGAGTTACATCGAAGCCTTTCACTTCACATGCAAATTGAGTCTTGAATTGCGATGCATCGAAATGAGTAATAGGTCCTGCTCCACTAACCCCGTTCACGAGGTTTTCCCAAAATTCCGGGACAGTATTGCCAACAGGAGTAATGGCGCCCAGACCTGTTACTACAACTCTCTTTAATTCCATACTGATGAAATCGAATTACTTAGCGTGTTCTTCGATGTAAGCTACAGCATCCTGTACTGTGCCAATCTTTTCAGCTTGGTCATCAGGAATAGAGATACCGAATTCTTTTTCGAATTCCATGATAAGTTCTACAGTGTCAAGAGAATCAGCTCCCAGGTCGTTAGTGAAGCTTGCTGTTTCTGTAACTTCTGATTCTTCTACGCCCAATTTATCGACGATAATCGCTTTCACTCTTGATGCAATTTCAGACATAACTTTAAGTTTTTAATTAATAATTAGTTTTATTTCTTTAAATTTGCGGTGCAAAGGAATAAATATTTATCGTCCTGCGCAAATTTTTGATTAAATAAATGCAATCTTTTGCACATTTTTCACTGTTTTGTGCACTAAAAGGTCTGATTATGGAGAAAAACATCGCTATTTTTGCTTCCGGCTCTGGTACAAATGCTGAAAACATTATCCGGTATTTCGAGGGAAATGATTCAGTCAGGGTAAAATTAGTTCTTTCTAACAGGAAGGACGCGCATGTTTTGGAGCGTGCACATCGTTTAGGAGTGCCCTGTAGGGCTTTTCCGAAGTCTGATTGGGAAATAGCGGAATCCATCTTGGATTTGCTGCGTGAACATCAGATTGACCTGATAGTGTTAGCCGGCTTCTTGTTGCGTATACCGGATGCACTTTTGCATGCTTATCCTAATAAAATTATAAATATTCATCCGGCTCTTTTACCTAAGTTTGGGGGAAAGGGGATGTATGGCGATCGGGTGCATGAGGCGGTGGTAATGGCAGGAGAGTCCGAAAGTGGTATTACTATACATTATATAGACGAGCATTATGATGAGGGAAGTATCATTTTTCAAGCTAAATGTTCAGTACTTCCCGGAGATACCCCTGCGGAAGTGGCTAAAAAAGTTCATGCATTGGAATATGAATGGTTTCCCAGGATCATAGAACAAACCGTAAATACCTTCTTATAGAGCTGGTTTTCTGAGGAAATGTTTTATAGTATCGTATGAGGTTGTGTCGAAACTCTTTTCACCACAGCCTCATGCGATATTTAATATCCTCTTATTGAGGATCGGCATTATCAGGGTTAAATAGTAAATCAACCGATATTAATCTTATATGCTCCTTCTTCTCTCCTTAATGGGTAATCTCCCCGGAGTTGTTCAAATAGCTTCGGATGGGTCTTTAGTGTATCGCTGTCCCGTCGGGGATCGTAAATTTGCAGGGAGGCCGCTTCATAAGTTGTTGCGGAAATTATTTTGTTTTCCGGTTCCGGAGGAACAATCTGATAGCCGGCTTCAATCCGGAAGAACCGGCATAAGGCTTCAAGTGACATTCGGGTTGCGTTTGCTTTTCCGTCTGCGGAATATCCGGCGATGTGAGGAGTGCCTATAATTACTTTCTCTAATAATTTAAGATTGATATCCGGTTCATGTTCCCATACATCAATGACAGCATCGGACAAGGTACCTGACTGAAGAGCATCGAGCAGTGCCTCTGTTTCGATAACTTCACCGCGTGAGGTGTTCATGACTATCGCCCCCTTTTTCAGTGAACGGAAGAAGTGCTTGTCTGCCAAATGATAAGTTTTATATTTTCCCTCCTTATATAAAGGTACATGAAATGTGATTATGTCACACTCTTTGGCTATATTCTCTAAAGTAGTGAACATTGTGCTTTCTTCTTTTTCTGCTCTGGGAAGATCGTTCAGCATTACTCGCATTCCTAATTTTCGGGCTACATCAGCTACTTTGCTTCCTACATTTCCTACGCCTACGATGCCAATGGTCATTTGATGCAACTTCATTGCATGGGTTTGTTGTAAAATGAACAGGGCAGATTGGATATATTGTGCAACGGATGCCGAATTACATCCCGGGGCATTGGTCCATGTGATACCTGCTTCCCGGCAATAGGCTGTGTCGATATGATCGAATCCTATTGTAGCGGTTGCGATAAATTTTACTTTGCTTCCGGCAAGCAGTGAACGGTTACAATGCGTACGTGTGCGGATAATTAATGCATCGGCATCATGTATCAGTTCCGGGGTGAAATCTTTTCCCGGAGCATATACTACTTCATCGGCTATTTGCTCAATAGCCTCTTTGATGTAAGGTATTTTGTTGTCTACAATAACTTTCATGATTGATCAGGGGTTTGCATGCAAAGGTAGGAAATAAAAAGCAGGAAAGATTGGCTATATGGAAAATATTGCATAGATTTGCCCGGTAATGCGCATTACGATAAGTTTGAACTTAGACAATTTATATCAATAATGAAGTGTATCCACATTATTACTCCGGTAAAAGATTCTATTGAGTTGACGTTGCAAACAGCTGAGGCTATTTTAAAATCAGATTTCACCGTTCCTTTTCATTATACTATTTATAATGATTTCAGCACCGATGAAAACACGAAACGACTGAAAGAAGCATCCCTGGCGATGGGATTTGAGTTAATTAATCTGTGCGAGATCACTTCTCATCCTTCTCCCAATTATTTGCTGGTGCTTCAGATGGCACAAGAAAAGGCTGTTGCCGCTGAAGCAGGCTTGCTGATCGTTGAATCTGATGTAATTGTGAAAAAACACACTTTGCAGGCTCTTTTTGATGGTGCGCGGTCCAGACAAAACTGTGGAATAGCTGCTGCTGTGACAGTAGATGAGAACGAGGTAATTAATTATCCCTATTTATATGCGAAAGGCAAAGAAAATCAGGTGTTTCCGGAAAAGAAACATCTTAGTTTCTGCTGTTCTTTGCTGACAACCGACTTTCTGCGTGCTTTTGATTTTCATTCTTTGAATCCGGAAAAGAACTGGTTTGATGTAACCATTTCCCATCAAGCACTTGAAAAAGGTTTTGTCAATTATCTGTTTACTACTTTGACTGTATGGCATCGCCCGCATAGTAGTCGTCCATGGAAACAGTTGAAATATACGAATCCGCTTAAATATTACTGGTTGAAGTTCACTAAAGGATTGGATAAAATTTGATGGTATGGCAAAGCCGTTAGTATCTGTAGTTATTCCTGTATATAATATGGAGGAGTTTCTGGAGGAGACACTGGATTCTGTCCTGTCTTCTGATTATCCGAACTTTGAGGTGATTGTGATGGATGATGGTTCGAAAGACCGTTCTTTTGAAATTGCCGAAAGCTATAAGTCCCGGTATGAAAATGTAAGGGTTTACACACAAGTAAATAGTGGCGTTGCTACGGCTCGTAATCATGCTATTTCTAAAGCAGGCGGAGTATATATCTTGCCGGTCGATGCTGATAATCGTATTAGTAAAGAATTGATTCATTCTGCTGTAGATATACTGGAGTCGGATCCGGAAGTAAAAGTGGTCTGTCCACGTGCCGAGTTTTTCGGAGACCGTTCGGGCGAATGGGTATTACCACCTTTCTCGCTATCATTGCTTGCTCGTAAAAATATGATGGATACTTGTGCTGTTTACCGTAAGTCCGAATGGGAAAGAATTGGAGGATACTGTGCGGAGATCGTGGCTCGTGAAGATTGGGAATTTTGGATCTCAATGTTAAAGGATGGAGGAAAGGTTGTAAAGTTGCCGGAAATAGGTTTGTTTTATCGGGTGCGCGAACAGTCTAAACGTGTTACTGACCGTTTGCTAAAAAAGCATGTGATTGACGTCCTAAATAGACGACATCCTGATTTCTTTGAGCGGGAATTGGGAGGGCCGTTACGTTATCAGCGTTCCTGGTCAAGGTTAATCAATCGGATTTCCCGAATAATCCACCCTCGGAGAGTCTTCGTTGGAGATGATTTTCAGGACTTATCTTCTTTTGTACGTGTATTACCTGTGCATTTTGAGAATGGAGGAACGTTGATATATGAAGGAAGAAATAAATTGAAAGAGTTTGAAATACATGGTAGAAAGTTGATAGTGAAGTCATATCAGCTTCCTCACCTGATTAATCGAGTTGTTTATAATTCTTTTCGTGCCTCTAAAGCCCGCCGTTCTTATCAATACGCACAGATGCTGCGTAAAGCAGGTATTGGCTCTCCTGCTCCTGTTGGATTTTATTCTACGGGAACATGGTTGTTGTTTGGCCGTAGCTACTTTGTGAGCCTAAAGTCCGAATGTCCTTATACGTATCGTAATCTGTTAGAGGAGACTTTTACTGGTGACAAAGAAAAGGTGTTACGTGCTATAGCCCGTACCACAGCAGCTTTACACGAAAACGGTTTTCTACATAAAGATTACTCGGGAGGGAACATTCTTTTTAGGGAAACGGATAAAGGCATTGAAGTGGAAATCATTGATTTAAACCGCATGCGTTTTGGTAAAGTCGACATAGAAACCGGTTGTAAGAACTTTGAGCGCTTGCCCGGAACACACGAGATGTTTGTTATCTTGGCAGATGAATATGCCAAAGTGAGGGGATTCGATGCCGATAGATGTCTGGAACTGATTGAGAAGAGTCATTTATGACGCATTGATTGAGACAACCCTTTGCCTAAGATTATGGTGGGCAGTATATACCAACGTCTGAAGTGGAAACATAATTTGATTATAATGATCCATTTATATATGATATAGAATAAAAAATTGGAATGCTTTTTATATACATATAATTTTGAAATAAACCTTTCTTTGTAAGCCAACGCATAAACTTTTGTAGATTCACCTTGGAGGTGTAAAAAACTATAGGTTGGCAGAACCGTTGACTGATAGTTGTGATAAGATAACCTTGTACAGATATCATACTCTTCATAATAGAGGAATATATTAGTATCAAAGCCTTTGATTTTGAAGAAGACTTCTGAAGGAAACATCATAAATGCTCCGTTGATCCATGAAGCATGTATAGGAAACTGGTATACTTTCTTTTTTCGTTTGGGGTAGCGGGCGGGACATAATCTTTCCGGGATGTCGTTTCCTAAAATCTCATATAGAATACCGATTGGATGATTGAATGAGGGTACTGCCTTCAGGTGTTTGTTGTATTGCTGTGGTGTAATGCATCCTGTTTGAGGATTTTCTTTCAAGTAACTGCATAATGGGCTAATGCAGTCCTCTAATAGCTCAGTGTCATTGTTTAGAAAACAGAGGTATTTCCCTTGGGCTATGTTTGCGCCAACCATATTCCCTGCCCCGAAACCACTGTTTATTTTGTTGCGTATAATAGTAATTTCCTGACCGGAAAGATTTTCAGTAAGGTATTGATAGTCTGTTTCCTGGCTGGCATTGTCGACAACTATTATTTCGTAAGTGCCATTAGGCAGGTATTTGTGTATACTGTTAATGCAGTTTAGGGTTAATCGGGAGGTATTATAATTCAGGATGATAATTGATACTTTCATAGTGGTATGGGGTTTATTAAATTATTATTGGGGTTATATATCTATCGAAATCCAGCTTTCCGGAAGTATGTGGGGTGTCTTCTTGACGTTTGACCAGCGTAAAGGTGCGATAACAGTTTTATCCTTATAGGCATTTAGCCATGCTCCCCACCAACTGAAACTGCTGTTGGCTATTATATTATGACGACACAGGCTCATCAACATCATGTCCTGCCAACTGTCAGGGCCCCTATTCCAAGATATATATTGATGGGGTAAATGATGTACCTTCAAATGTGCTTTCGTCCATTCCACATCATCAGAAAAGATATGGAAGAATGCTTTCGGTTCTTTTTTTAGTATGATTGAGATTGCCTTTTGATAGTATTCTTCTGTACATATATTTCCATATTTTATTTTGTTTTTGGCTGATGTATAATCTCCTCTTCGGATATGAATTGATACGCTCGAACGTTGTTCTTTAATTATCTTTGCCCATTCTTTTGTTCTGAAATTGGCATTTTCTGTGTTGAAAGAAAAAATATCTCTTATGGTATCTGAAGATTCTTTGAAGAAGAGTTCAGATTGAAAGAATCCTTTGTAATATACTAATGGCCATCTCTTGTGTTGTGTGTATTTATGAATGGATAATTCTTCTTCGGATTTTTCTCGTATAATCGAAAAGAATGCATACACAATTACTCTTCTAAGCCATTTATGGGCAGATATTGTTTGGGGACGGATCGAAAATACATCTTCCAATTCATATCCGTTATGTAATTTATATTTCTTCATTTCAGACATATCTATCCGAAGCTCCGGAAATATTGTTTTCATTTGTATATAGAAGGCGTAAATGAACATTTGATTCCCTAATCCGCCTGTCATTCGTACTAATTTCATCATTCTTTGATTTTGATATGTTTTTTTAAACGTACGTTTAAAAAACATCATATTTTAACCTGCCATTTATTTTTATATGTTGTGAAATATGGATTATATTGTATGAGGTGTAAAAGGCTTATTAAAGGTTTGTTTAATCTTTATCTCCGGTTTTCTTAATAAAAAACTGTAATTAGTTTTTTCAAGTAGAAAATAAGTCTTATTTTTGTTTCATTAAACGTACGTTTAATGAAACAAAAATGAAGCTGAAAGACGTTTAGCTTAACTGCTTAATGATATGAATGATAGTCTTTTATATAAACTTTCCAGTGGCAAGCCTCCTAAGTTTATTTATTTTATAAGTAATACTTTGAAGATGCTTATTCCGAATGCTTTTTATCGGTATAAGTTGAAAAGTACATTGGCTCAATTACAGTATCGTTCGGATAAAGACTATATCGAAGAGAGAGTGAATTATTATAATAAGCTGTCTTCTCCTTCTTCTTTGCCGGAGAAGTCTTTTATAAAGAATGAATTTCGGTATTTGATCTTTTTAGGGACTCTTGCGGACAATAAAAAATCTCTTTTTCATACCGCATATTTTTTTGATACCAGGGAATATACCCGTTGGTTTAAACAATCTCTTCGGTGGGGATATTGCCCGGGCGATGTATATTTCACTCCGGAATTCCCGTCTATTGTGAAAAGCCGTTTACTGACCGATTCCAATGATAACTCTGTTGTTATGAAACTGGATAAGTTCAGGCATTTTATGTTTGTAAATGATACAATGCCTTTTTCTTCTAAAAAGGATATGGTTATCTTCAGAGGGAAAATACGACGAAGCCGTACCCGTAAATTATTTTTAGAGATGTATATGGACCATCCGATGTGTGACTGTGGAGTCGTTGGTAAGGATGAGGGAGTACCGGACGCATGGATGACTCCTAAAAAAACGATTCGTCAGCATTTGGATTATAAGTTCATAATGGCATTGGAGGGGAATGATGTTGCATCAAATCTGAAATGGGTAATGTCTTCTAACTCGATAGCAGTGATGCCGCGTCCCACTTGCGAAACTTGGTTTATGGAAGGGAAATTGATTCCTAACTATCATTATATTGAGATTAAACCCGATTTTACGGATTTGGAGGAACGGTTGAAGTATTACATCGAACATCCGGAAGAGGCTCAACAAATCATAGAGCATGCTCATGAATATGTGGCTCAGTTCAGAAATCCTCGTCGTGAAAAGTTAATATCGCTGTTGGTTCTGGATAAATATTTTCGGATGACAGGTCAAAATATTGAAGATTGATAAAACTCTATTCTCCTATGATACATATAGCATGTAATATTGACTCTAATTTTACGGTACACTGTGCAGTAACTTTGGTTTCACTGTTCGAAAATAACCGTGAATCTGAGTTTTGTATCCATATTGTGGCCTCTACACTGCCTTCTGAAGATAAGGAAGTACTAAAAACAATAGCAGGTCGTTATGGTAATGAAGTACGCTTTTACTTTCCTCCGGAAGACTTGTTGCATAATTTTTCTATCAAGAAGTTTGGTAAGCGCATTTCTATGGCTACTTATTACCGTTGTATGTTCTCAGCCATTTTACCGGAAGAGGTGGATAAAGTGCTTTATCTGGATTGTGATATTGTTATTCTTGGAGATATATCAGAGTATTGGAATACAGATATGAGTAATTATTCGGTTGCTTGTGTCGAAGATATCGGCAGTAATGAAGATGAACGTTATGATATCTTGAAATATGATAAGTCATTCTCTTATTTTAATGCGGGAGTACTACTTATCAATTTGCGCTATTGGCGTGAGCATAAAATAGATGAACAATGTGAACAGTATTTTTTACGATATCCCGAGCGTATCCGCTTTAATGACCAGGATCTTTTGAATGCTGTTCTGCATGAATCTAAACTTTTTGTTCCCTTAAAATGGAATATGCAGGATGGTTTCTACCGTTATGGGGCGGATAAAGGAGTGAAAGATAAGAAGCAATTGCATCAACAATTGCTCCATCCTGTTATCCTGCATTATACTAATAAAAAACCCTGGAATTATGATAGCATGCATCCTTTGAAAGGAGAATACTTTAAGTATCTGGATATGACTCCCTGGAAAGGCAAACGACCTTTATCTACTTTTAAAGCTCGTTTGTCCTGGTGGTTGAAGTTGCTTCCTTATGCAATGCGGTTCCGTAAGCCCAAGTATATGAAGCTGTAAATACATTGATCAAAGCATTTGCTATCTGTTGCGTCTTTTTTGTACAATTTTCCGGTATATAATCATTCCAATTGTATATAGTTTGAAATGATTATATATGCAGTATCGTCTGATCGCTTTTGATAATCCGATGTCTTTCAGACTGAGATAGTCATAATGGTGACAAATCTCCATTGTAGCCGCAATTATTTGGTCATTAAGGGGGGAAGGCCTCATGATGACAATATGATTGATTAAGTGGAATGCTTTTTTTAGTAGTTTTAATGGCTTTTCCGATACAGTTTGTTCCTGTTTGACAAATTGGTATTGATCATGCAGGATCTTAACTAACTGGAATTCTTCAATTGGGTTGAAAGTTGTGTTTGTGAGGCTGTCGGTGCGAATTCTATAGTGATACTTAGGCGCTTGTATCAATACCGTTTTGTTAGCTCTATGAAATATCTTGTAACTGAGGGCTGCATCTTCGAAAAATTTTCCCATGGGAAAGCGGAGATTGTTGAATAATTCCCGTTTATATAACTTTTCCCAAACATAGTTTCGTATAATCTTATCCTTAATAAGAGCCATCATGGCATCTTTGTGATTAAATGTAATTATCTCTTTAGACTCAAATGCAGCTTTGATCTTTGTTCCATATTCTATATAGTGCGCACAGGCAGATATGTCTGCTTGGTACTTACTTAGAAGATTATAAAGTGTTTCGTACATATCATTTTCAATCCAATCATCACTATCCACGAAACCTATTAAATCACCGGATGCAATATCAAGGCCTGCATTACGAGCATCGCTTTGTCCTCCGTTTTTTTTGTGTATGACTTTGATTCTTGTATCCAATTTAGCAAATTTATCACAAATAGCAGGGGATTCATCTGTCGAGCCGTCATCAACGATGATCACTTCTAAGTGGGTATATGTCTGGTCTAAAACCGATTGAATGCATTGGCTTAAAAAGGGGGCTACATTATATACCGGAATAATAATACTTATTAATGGAGACTCATCGATTTTTTTCATCATTAAGTAGTTTATTTAGTTAAGTCTAGGATCATTTTTACATATATGGATGCAAATATAGTATAATAGTAGTATATATGTGCTCTTTTAACCTAAAAAATGTAAATACAATCCGTTTGTTGTCTTGGCTATACATACTTTTGTATATGATAAAGAGAAGAATTTTATTTTTTCATGGTGAGTTTCCTGCTGGAGGAGCTGAAAGAGTTACAATGGATATTGCCGATTTTGTAGCTCAATATGGCTATGAAACATATGTTATTACACATCAGATTAACAGTGGAAGTTATTCCAATATTAAGGTTATTGAGTTTCAAGGTGGAGGCGATGTTGACAGTCAGGAGAATGCTGACTTTATCATACATACTCTCAACTCGTTGAAAATTGATATCTTCATTCTGCCTATTTGTCTTTTAAGCAGATTGGATTTTATTAAAAGTAAAGTTGATAGTAAATTGATCTTTGCTTGTCACAGCACTCCTTTCTGGGAAATAACAGCCCGTCTACATAGGAGAAGGGGTAGAGCGCGTGGTTCTTTCTTTAAAATGTTGGAATGGGGGTTATTAACTTATCCAAAGATAGTATGGTTAAAGAAATATGACTCTTTTTTTATTAATCAATATAAGTTTGTTTATGATCAAGTTGATGCTTTTACTGTTTTGTGTGAGGAATATAAACAAATACTGCTTAATAAAATGGGAGTATCACTTGATGAGCAGAAAGTACATGTTATATATAATTCTGAGAGACAATGTCCGAATGTTAATTTGAATAAGAAAAAGCAGATTCTCTTTGTTGGGCGTATGAGTTATTATGATAAGCGGGTTGACCGTTTGTTGGATATTTGGGGAATGATATATAAAAAAGTACCGGATTGGGAATTGATTTTAGTAGGAGGTGGAAAAGAACTTCCTCTACTTCAAGCTAAAAGTCAAAAGATGAAACTTCAACGAATACGTTTTGCGGGACATAGCGATCATGTCGATGATTTCTATCGTGATGCTTCCGTATTATGTTTGACTTCAGCTTTTGAGGGATGGCCACTATGTTTGACGGAGGCTCAGGCGAATGGTGTCGTACCTGTAGCTTTTGATTGTGTAGCCGGGATACGCCAGATTTTGTCGCCTTCAGGAGTTAATGGGTGCCTTGTACCTTCTTTTAGTTTACATAAATATGCTGAGATGTTATTGTCTCTGTTGATGGATTCGGAAAAGTTACAAAAGATGCGGAATAACGTGATTTTGAAGTCAAAAGAGTACTCTCCTGAAATTGTCGGACAAAAATGGCTCGGTTTGTTCGAATCATTGTTATAATCTCTTTTGTATGAATACCTTTTTAGGAGAATATAAGTTTAAACTTTTCTCTTCTTGGGAATCAGTTTGCGATAAAGTGTCATTCCTATTTTATATATTCTGAAATGATGATAAATGAAATATCGTTTGATGGTTCTTGACACTCCGATATCTTGTGGTTTTAGATAATCATATTGGTGCATAATCTCTAATGTTTTGTCAATGACCTCATTGTTGAGTGTTGAGGAGGGTAGTATAATCGTGTGATTGATTAAGTGGATGCTTTTCTTTATAATCATTACAGGTTTATCATTGATTAGTTGACGTTTTTTCATGAATTGATATTGTTCGTGTATGGCTTGCACATATTGTATTCCTTTGAGAGGGCTGAACGAAGAATTAGTAGTGCTTCCCCAACGAATTCTGTAGTGATATTTAGGTTTGTATTTTAATACAGTTTTGTTGGATCTATCAAATATCTTATAACTTAGGGATATGTCCTCAAAAACTTGTCCAATAGGGAAATATAATCCGGTAAATAGGTCACGTTTATATAATTTTTCTACGACATAATTTTTTATAATCTTATCTTCAAACAATGTTTTCATAACATCTGCATGGTTGAAAGTCATTATTTCCTCTTGCGATCTGTAGACAGTTGGTCTGCCATCCTCATATTCCAGATAATGTGTGCAGGCAGATATATCTGCTCCGTATTGACTGATTAGATTATAAAGTGTCTCATACATATCGTTATCAATCCAATCATCACTATCCACAAAACCGATATATTCTCCGGATGCTGTGTCTAAACCGATATTTCGGGCGTCACTTAACCCACCATTTTTTTTGTGTATCACTTTCACACGAGCGTCTAAGGCTGCAAAATGGTCACAAATAGCAGGTGAATGGTCTGTGGAACCATCATCTACAACAATAATCTCCAGGTTAGTATATGTCTGATCCAAAATTGATTGCAGGCATTGATGTAAATATGCCTCTACATTGTATACAGGCACAATAATGCTGATAAGGGGGAGTGTTCCCGATTTTTCCATTTTTATTTAGGTTTAGTAATATGCTATTGTCTTTGTACGTTGCAAAGATAACATATTGTTTTTGTTTTTCTGAATATATATTTGATAGCTTTATGGGATGCGTGGTTGTTTTTGCAGTATAAAAAGAGAGCATCTGCTTAATTCGCCACTGACTTTCTACTCTCTGAATAGTAACTTGCTGAATATTTTCTGTTATCTTTGCAACTTAATCATTTAATAGTAAGTAATGAAGGAATTTTTTCAACTTATGCGGCGTTTTGTACCGCCTTACAAGAAGTATGTAATATGGGCGTTGATACTGAATTTATTCTCGGCCATTCTGAATATATTTTCTTTTTCTTTGATAGCCCCCATTCTACAGATATTATTTAAGGTTGATAAAGATGTATATGAGTTTATCCCATGGGATACTGCTTCAATTAGTACAAAGGACCTTCTGATAAATAATTTCTATTATTATGTTTCAGATATGATCCAGATCAACGGCGCTTCTTTTACTCTGATGTTGTTAGGACTCTTTTTAGTGGTAATGACTTTCTTTAAAACATTCTGCTATTTCGCTTCGTCAGCCGTGATGATTCCTTTGCGTACCGGTGTGGTACGGGATATTCGAGTGATGGTCTATGATAAAGTGATTCGTTTGCCACTTGGATTCTTCTCGGAGGAGCGAAAAGGAGATATCATAGCCCGTATGAGCGGGGACGTGGGAGAAATAGAGAACTCGGTTACCAGTTCATTGGATATGTTGGTAAAGAATCCGATCTTGATAATCGCTTATTTTACTACACTGCTTGTAATCAGTTGGCAACTAACCCTTTTCACTTTATTGGTTGTACCATTGATGGGATGGGTGATGGGTACGGTAGGCAAAAAACTGAAACGTCAATCCCTTGAAGCTCAGGCAAAGTGGAGCGATACGATGTCGCAACTGGAAGAAACATTAGGAGGACTTCGTATCATTAAGGCTTTCATTGCTGAAAATAAGATGATGAATCGTTTCCTGAAATGCAGTAACGAGTTTCGGGAGGCAACCAATAAAGTGGCGACCCGTCAGGCATTAGCCCATCCGATGAGTGAGTTTTTAGGTACGACCATGATTGTAATTGTGCTTTGGTTTGGCGGTTCACTGATTTTGAGCAGTCATTCTTCTATTGATGCTTCTACTTTTATGGTATATCTGACCATCCTTTATAGCGTAATCAATCCTTTGAAGGAATTTTCAAAAGCCGGGTATAATATTCCTAAAGGTTTGGCTTCGATGGAGCGTGTGGATAAGATTCTGAAAGCGGAAAATAAGATTGTGGAGATTCCTGAACCGAAGCCGCTGAATGGGTTAAAAGAGAAAGTAGAATTTAGGGATATTTCTTTCAGCTATGATGGAAAGAAAGAAGTGCTTCAACATATTAACCTCACTGTACCTAAAGGTAAGACCGTTGCTTTGGTTGGACAGTCCGGTTCAGGGAAATCTACATTGGTAGATTTGTTGCCCCGTTATCACGATGTACAGGAAGGAGCGATTACTATTGACGGAGTCAGCATTAAAGACGTTCGCATCTCCGACTTGCGCAGCCTGATCGGGAATGTCAATCAGGAAGCCATCTTGTTTAACGATACTTTCTTTAATAATATAGCTTTTGGTGTAGAAAATGCTACGATGGAGCAAGTGATTGAGGCTGCCAAGATTGCCAATGCTCACGATTTTATCATGGAGAAAGAAGACGGCTATCATACGAATATAGGTGACCGAGGCAGTAAACTTTCCGGAGGCCAGCGTCAGCGTATCAGTATAGCACGGGCTATCTTGAAGAATCCTCCGATTTTGATTCTTGACGAGGCTACTTCTGCTTTAGACACTGAGTCGGAACGGTTGGTACAGGAGGCATTGGAGCGTTTAATGAAAACACGTACCACCATTGCTATTGCCCACCGTCTCTCTACCATCAAGAACGCAGATGAAATATGTGTACTATATGAAGGAGAAATAGTAGAACGTGGAAAACACGAAGAATTATTGGCTAAAAACGGTTATTATAAACGACTGAATGACATGCAGTCGCTGTAGGCATGGCAGAGAGATAGTGAACTCCCTCACTTTTTAATAATAACTTTTTTGCTAAGGCAGGTAGGGCAAGGTGGATTTGCCCTACTGGGGTTATAGGCTAATTCGATATCAGAAGAAAGAATCTTTGAGGCAGTTGAACGTTATCATGTTTGAAAGAAATTTTTTTCGGTAGTATTCCTTTCGGGATTTATTTGTTATTGGGGGTGATACGATACAATCCTTATTTCCTTCCGAAGTCTGCCGGGATTTCTCCCCATTGCTTGGTTTCCCACTTCAATATTGGGGTGGAATATTTATTTTCTTTAAGCCATTTTTCTGCACGTTCTATCAATCCGAACAATTTTTCTGTTTCAGCGGTCCGGGGAAGTTTTGTCTTGCATTTTTTTTGTTTTACCCAGCTGATTGCATTTGCGCTATCGCTATAGATAGGCATGTCGAATCCTTTCTGTTTCAGTAAAGCGAGTCCATGTACCAATGCCAGAAATTCGCCAATATTGTTAGTTCCCTTCATCGGGCCGAAATGAAAAATCTCTTGTCGGCTTGCGACGTGAACGCCACGGTACTCCATAGGTCCCGGATTACCACTGCATGCTGCGTCTACTGCAAGGCTGTTTTCAATGACCGCTGCCGGGAGTGTGTCTGGGAGGGTAGGGGAATCAGCTGTTTTCTTCTTAGCATTCTTGCCGATATAAGCATAAGGTGATGAAGCAAAAGCACGTTCTGCTTCCTCCCGGTTATCGAAAGATTTATATTTGGCACTATCATATCCTTTCACCTGCAGCTGACATTCGGTCCAGGATTTATAAATGCCGGGAGTTACTCCATCCCATACAACGTAATATTTTTGTTTGGCCATACTTGGTGTTTTCAGCTTATTGGGCAGTAAAGGTACGAATATATTCTATTACCGAACAACTTTCGTTTATAGGTTGTTTTAATTTCAAAGAACCAATGTAAAAAAGAAAGGAGTATTTTTATGAAAAAATCCTTCGAAGAGGCCCTCAAGCATAGAAGGACCTATTATTCGATAACAAATCAGTCTCCGGTTTCTGATGAGGAGATAGAGCGGATTGTCAATCTTGCTGTAACCCATGTGCCCTCTGCATTTAACTCTCAGTCCACTCGTGTAGTGCTGTTGTTGGGTGAGAATCACAAGAAACTATGGCATATTGTAAAAGAAACATTGCGAAAGATTGTTCCACCGGAAGTTTTTAAAACGACTGAAGCTAAAATTGATAATTCTTTTGCCAGTGGTTATGGAACTGTTTTATTCTTTGAAGACCAGTCGGTTGTGAAGGGACTCCAGAATGCTTTCAGTAGTTATAAAGATAATTTTCCGGGGTGGTCGTTGCAAACGTCTGCGATGCATCAGTTGGCGGTTTGGACAATGTTGGAAGATGCCGGTTTCGGAGCTTCCCTGCAACATTATAATCCACTAATTGACGAAGAAGTGCGTCATACCTGGCACCTACCGGAAGAGTGGCACTTGATTGCCGAAATGCCGTTTGGACTTCCTGTGCAAGGACCGGGTGATAAGGATTTTAAAGATCTGGATTCCAGAGTGAAGGTCTTTAAATAAGGTATATTCATTTAACCGGAAGGATTAATATCGTTTTATCTTTGGTAAGAACTTACTGAGTAGCGTTACATGGCTTTGTCTGCAATGTGTTATGATTAAGTTTGTTATGAAGAAGAACAGTGCCCTTATTCCGGCCCGGGTAGCTGTGCCCATGGGCCCGCATACCCGGGCTCATGGGCACAGGTATGCGGGCTCATGGGCCTGCGTACCCGGGCTGGGATAAAGAAAGAAGCATAAACAGAAAAGGTATTAAGGAAAATAAAATGGTATAATAGGCGAATATAGATAAGGAACTAATGGTATGCTATTGGGAATCAGTGGTGTATTTCGAGTTTTACTTAAAAAAAGAGGGTGGAAGATGGAAGATAGAGGTGGAAGATAAATGCCTTGAAAATGCGATCTTCCACCTCTTTAATTTATTGATAACCATCTGCTAATGTTCCGAAAGGTGGAAGATGGAAGATCGAAATGCATTTTTTGTATGAGGGGTACGTATAGGATTGTTTTTATTTTCATGCTTGCATGCGAAAAGTTACCATCCGGGTTATTGGTTGTTCTATTAATAAATATCTATCTTTGCACCAAAATGCCGTTTGCTTATGATTCGTATATTTCTGACCGGCTATATGGGGGCCGGGAAAACTACGTTAGGAAAAGCTCTCGCACGAGAACTACATGTCCCATTTATCGATCTGGATTGGTATATTGAAGAACGTTTTCACAAGGCGGTCGGAGAATTATTTACCGAGCGGGGAGAGTCCGGCTTTAGGGAACTTGAAAAGAGCATGTTACATGAGGTTGGTGAATTTGAAGATGTGGTAATCTCTACAGGGGGAGGAGCGCCTTGCTTTTTCGACAACATGGAGTATATGAACCGGGTTGGTACTACTGTTTTTTTGGATGTAGACCCCAAAGTGCTGTTTCGCCGGTTACGGGTTGCCAAGCAGCAGCGCCCCATACTGCAAGGAAAGGAAGATGACGAACTGTTTGATTTTATAATACAGGCGCTTGAAAAACGTTCATCTTTTTATCGTCAGGCTAAATATATTTTCTGTGCTGACGAATTGGAGGATCGCAAGCAGATTGAAACTTCCGTGGAACAATTGCGCAAACTTCTGGATTTGCACATAGTAAGCTAAACTCTAAGAAAACTTATTTTCTGATTCGGCAATCATTCTTTTTCTTCTCTATTTTTTGTTCAGTCGACCAATATTACTATCTTGCAGTCGCTGTGAGGTTTTGTGCCTTCCGGTATCTTACAACCCAAATAAAACGATCAGACAATTATGGAAACTTTAAAAGAGAAATTCGAAGCCTTATCCCGTCAAGTCCGGGCATCCGGGAAATCTGCCGCCGCATGGTTCCCTCAGTTTACACCTGCTACATTGCTGAATGCCGAAAACTGGTGGGAAGCACTTGCTGTATGTGAGTACGCATTGGATACACAGGAAGATGAAACGCTTACAGCTGACTTTTTTGAGCTGATATTCAGTGCATACGATTGTAATGTAGAGGTGGATCTTAATGAAGAAGAGTATGCTTATTGGTGGGAGAAGGTGATAAGTATATGCGATCGTGTAGCTGTATTTAACGGTGCCGGTTGGTCGCAGAAAGGTGCGCAATATTCAGAAGCCCGTTATGGGACACGTGATCTCAGTCTCTTATTTCCTTATTATGAGAAGGCGGCAGCTATGGGAAGCCCGGAAGCTGAGGCAACCGTTGCCTATTGGCGTTATATGGGCTTCTATTGTGAACAGGATAAAGCGGAAGGAGAGCGCCGCTTTGAGGCTCTGTCTTCACCCGAGGCTGTGTTATGGGGAAAATACTACCGGGCCTATGCCGAACAACACACCGGTAGTAAAGAGAAAGCTTTGCTTATGCGGAAAGAACTGCTTGGTGAACTCCCTGAAGGACACCGTCTGCGTGCTCATGTTTATGCCGCTATGGGCGATGCACTGGACGTAGAAGAAGGAAATGTGGCCGAAGAGGCAGCATGCTATGAGAAGTCTCTTGAACTTGTTCCTAATTTATATTCTCTCAAGAATCTGGCTACGCTCTATTTCCGTTATCCGGAACTTGGTAAAAAGAAAGAGTTGGCGTTTGAGTTATGGGAGAAAGCCTGGCATGCCGGTGTATGGTCTGCAGCCAATTTCCTGGGGTATAATTATCAGGAAGAAGAGTGGCTTGACATGCCTAAAGCCATTGAATGGTTGGAGAAGGGAATGCTTTACTGCGAATCGTATTGCGCCTATGAATTAGCTTTGATTTACCTTTATAATGATGAGTATAAAAATGTAGAACGTGGTTTGATGTGCCTGCAGCGTTGCATTGACGATAATTATGTAGAGGCTTTTGAGACTCTTGCTAATATTTACTTTAACGGTGAATTGGTGGAAGAAGATATCCAACGTGCACGGCAGTTGCTGGAGAAAGCTATTGAATTGGGGTCCGGTAATGCGGCCTACCGTATCGGTTGGATGTATGAACGCGGATTACTTTCCGAAGATCCGGATTACCTGAAAGCCATGGAGTATTATGAGAAGGCGGCATCTATGAATAATGCTGACGGATACTCCCGGGCGGCTCTTTATCTGGCTAACGGATACGCCGGTGTTACGGATGCTGAGAAGTCAAAAGCCTATTATGAAAAGGCTGCGGGGTTAGGTTCATGCTTTGCATTGGTAGAGTTAGGATTCTTATATGAAAATGGAGATGTGGTAGAACAGAATTATGGGAAAGCTTTCGAATTGTTTCAGAAAGCCGCTGAGGAGGAGTACCCTTATGCGATGTATCGTGTAGGTCTTTATTTGGACAGAGGAATCATCGGTGAACCACAACCCGTAGAGGCATTCGCTTGGTATGAAAAGGCGGCCGGAAGGGGAGACGGAGATGCAATCTTTGCTCTCGGACGTTGCTATAAGAATGGGATTGGTACGGAAGAGAATCCGGATAAGGCTCTCGAATGGTTTGCTAAAGGGGCGGAGAACAACGAACCGCGTTGCCTTACGGAGTTAGGACTGGCTTATGAATATGGCAGTGGGGTAGAAGAGAACCCGCATCAGGCAGTTGAATATATGACCAAAGCGGCCGAACAAGATTATGGCTACGCTCAGTTTAAGATGGGAGATTACTATTTCTTTGGTTATGGCGCTTGTCCGGAAGATAATAAACAGGCTGTGGAGTGGTATGAGAAGGCGGTCGCCAATGATATTCCCTTAGCTATGCTGCGCATGGGTGAGTACTATCTCTATGACTATGACAAACTGAATGAATCGGAGAAGGCTTTCAACTACTTTAAAAAAGCTGCTGAGTCAGAATGTTATAACGAAGGGCTGGGAATCTGCTACGAGATGGGAATCGGGGTGGAGGACAATGAAACCGAGGCGTTTAAATATTACACGTTAGCTGCGGACAGTGGAAATGTCATGAGTATGTACCGCACCGGATTGTGTTATTACAATGGAGTCGGTGTAAAACAGAATTATGCAGAAGCCTACCGTTGGTTTAATGATGCTGCCGGAAATGAGAATGTGGCTTCTTACTATTATTTAGGCAAAATGCTGATGTACGGTGAAGGTTGTGTGCCCGATGCGGAAACAGGTATTCAATGGCTGATGAAGGCTGCAGAGCATAACAGTGATAAAGCACAGTTCGAATTGGGTAATGCTTATCTGATGGGAAACGGAGTAGAGGAAAATGATGAGATTGCCATGGAGTGGTTTGAGAAGGCTGCTGAGAATGGAAATGAGAAAGCCTTGAAGATTACAGGAAGAAGACAACGCTAAAGTAAAATGGAAAAAGAAGGTAATAATCTGTTTCAGGTCAATCTAAAAGGGATGATTGCCCTGTTATCAGAACATATTTATAGTAACCCGAATACCTTTGTCAGGGAGTTGTTGCAGAATTGTGTAGATGCTATTACCGCACTTCATAATATCGACGAAAGTTATGCCGGGCGTATTGATGTTTTTCTGAAAGAGGACGGTTCGGTGGTCTTTCAGGACAATGGGATCGGCTTGAAAGAAGAGGAAGTCCATCGTTTTCTTACGGTTATTGGTGAAAGCTCGAAGAGAGATACCCCCGATGCAGACGATTTTATCGGTCGGTTCGGCATAGGCTTGCTGTCTTGTTTCGTGGTGACCAATGAAATTAGGGTAGAGAGCCGGTCGGCAATGGGAGGAAGCCCCGTCTGCTGGTGTGGAAAGGTGGATGGCACTTATCAGACCACTTTTCCCGAAGAAGAGTGGGCGATAGGTTCAAGGGTCGTGTTGTGCCCCAAAAGTGAGTGGACTCATTTGTTTGAGTATGAAGTGTTCAAGAAAATACTGATCAGTTATGGAGAGGTGTTGCCTTACCCGATTTATCTGCATCGTGGAGAGGAAGAAGAACTGGTTAATACCCCGTCACCGGTCTGGCTGAGTCCGAAGGCTACCCGAAAAGAGTTATTGGACTATGGGACGAAGGTTTTTCAGTCGTCTGCTCTTGATGTCTTTCGTATCCGTACAGAGAGCGGGCGGGTAGAAGGCGTACTCTACGTATTGCCTTATCGTACACAATTTTCTGTACGTAACTCGCATAAGGTGTATTTGAAGCGGATGTTGTTGAGTGAAGATGATTGTAACCTTTTGCCCTCATGGGCATTCTTCATTCGATGTTTGGTAAATGCCGACGGGCTTCTTTCTACTGCGTCGCGCGAGTCGTTTGTCAGCAATGATTTATTGAAAGATGCCCGCAAAGAGATCGGGGTTACTATTAAGGAGTATCTTCGAGGATTGGTGCAGAACAATCGATCGGTGTTTGACAAAATACTGGATGTCCATCATTTCCATATTAAAGCCATAGCTTCGGAAGATAATGAACTGCTACGTTTGTTTATGGATTACCTGCCCTTTGAAACGAACAGGGGAATACGAAGTTTCGGGAGCATCCGTTCGGCGGGGAATACCATTGGCTATACACGTAATCTGGAAGACTTCAGGCAAGTACGGAGAATAGCCGGTGCACAAGGCCGGTTGGTGATCAATGCTGCCTATACATTTGATGAAACGCTGTTAAAGAAGTATGCCCGTCTTAATCAGGAACTGACTTTGGAGGAGATCTCACCCGCTCGTCTGTTGGAGCAGTTTGCTGAAGTGGAAGGTAACAAAGAACACCGGGCCTTTGAGGCAAAAGCCAGTGAGCTGTTGAAACGTTTTGGCTGTATCTGCCGCTTGAAACATTTTACACCGGTGGATACTCCGGTTATATTTGTGGCCGAAGAGAAAGAAGAGAACAGCAAAGTCGCCAATAATCCGTTGGCAGCAGTACTGGGTTCGGTAAATGCTAAAAAACGCTTACCGCCTACATTGACTTTCAATGCCGATAACGAGATGGTACAGACATTACTGCAAATTCAAGGAGACAATAAACTGTTTCAGCATGTAGTGTGCATTCTTTATGTACAATCGCTGTTACAAGGCAAATATCCTGTAAACAGTGAGGAAATGGAACTTTTCAATCACTCTCTTTCTGAACTGATGACTACTAAAATGAATGATTTTATAAACTTCCTCAATTAAACAAAAGTATGAAATACACACTTGAGATACAAAAGCTACTGTTGCAGGCACAAAATGATAACCTGCATCCCCGTGAGAAAGCCAATCTACTGAAAGAGGCTGTTCGCATTGCAGATGAGAATGAAGATATACAATGGGCTGTAGAGATGAGGCTGGACCTTATCTATGAATTGAATCTCCTCTCGGCAGATGCTGAAGAGATCGCGGTGTTCTCTAAAATCCTGGACAACTATGAAAACCATAAGGATTTGATTAATGAGGATGATATCTTATGGAAATACAAATGGATATGGTCTTGTACCTTTGATCTTCCCAGTATACCGATGGAGCAGGTGGAAGCGGTAGGTGAAGATTATAAAACCCGTATTTTGCGCAATGGTTATTCATTGCGTACATATTATCACCGGTTGTCTGTGGAATACACTAAAATGAGGGAATATACGAAAGCCAAAGATTACATAGATAAGATGCTGGCGGAAAAGATGGATGACCTGACTTGTGAAGCTTGTGAGCTGAACTTCATGTTGGATTATTATCTTGAAACTGGACAGTTTGAAGAGGCCTATAATCGTGCGCAACCTTTAATTTCCAAGCAAATTTCTTGTTACGAAGCCAATCTGAGAGCTTATCTGAAATTGGCATATTATGCTTATAAAGCCGGGAAGCCGGAGATAGCGGCGGATATGCGTGCACGGGCCGAAGAAGCTTTGGCGGGAAGAGAAAAAGATGAATATCTGCTTCTTTATCTTGGGCTATTCATTGCTTATTATTTTATGACTGATCCGGACAGAGGCTGGGAGTATGTAGAACGTTGTATCCCATGGAGTCTGAATACTAATATGCAGAAAAGATACCGTTTCTCGTGTGATATGGTGGAGGCTCTAAACTACGAGCAGCGTGAAGAGGTCAGTCTGGCTTTACCGGAGGATTTTCCACTTTACCGGGTTGACGGAGTATATTCTGTGGCTGCGCTACGTAATTATTTTTATAGACAAGCGGATGAATTGGCAGGCTTGTATGATGCGCGTAACGGAAATAGCGGATATCAGGAACGATTATTTAATATCAATTTAATTGGCAACCTGTAGATTAATACGTATTTTTGCCGTCCAATTATTTATTAAAAACAACTGAATAACAGAAAAATGAGAAAGTGGCGTATTGAAGATTCTGAAGAACTTTACAACATCACAGGTTGGGGGACTTCATACTTTGGTATTAATGACAAAGGTCATGTTGTTGTTACACCGCGAAAAGATGGCGTAGCCGTCGATTTGAAAGAATTGGTCGACGAGTTGCAGTTGCGTGATGTGGCGGCTCCTATGCTGGTGCGTTTTCCGGATATTCTGGACAACCGTATTGAAAAGACTGCCTATTGTTTTAAACAGGCATCCGAAGAGTATGGATACAAAGCCCAGAATTTTATCATCTATCCGATTAAAGTGAATCAGATGCGCCCGGTTGTTGAAGAAATTATCAGCCATGGCAAGAAATTTAATTTGGGCCTTGAAGCCGGTTCCAAGCCCGAACTGCATGCAGTGATTGCTGTCAATACGGATTCTGACTCTCTTATTATCTGCAACGGCTATAAAGACGAAAGCTATATTGAGCTTGCTTTGCTGGCACAGAAGATGGGTAAACGTATCTTTCTGGTAGTTGAAAAGATGAATGAGTTGAAGCTGATTGCCCGCATGGCAAAGCAGCTGAATGTACAGCCTAATATTGGTATCCGTATCAAATTGGCTTCTTCAGGAAGCGGAAAGTGGGAAGAGTCAGGAGGAGATGCCAGTAAGTTCGGACTGACTTCCAGTGAGTTGCTTGAGGCACTTGACTTTCTGGAAAGTAAAGGCATGAAGGATTGTCTGAAACTGATACACTTCCATATCGGAAGTCAGGTGACAAAGATACGCCGTATCAAGACAGCATTGCGTGAAGCTTCTCAGTTCTATGTGCAGCTCCATGCGATGGGTTTCAAAGTGGAATTTGTTGATATTGGCGGTGGTCTTGGAGTTGATTATGACGGCACCCGTTCGTCAAGTAGTGAGAGTAGTGTCAATTACTCTATTCAGGAGTATGTCAACGACTCTATTTCCACGTTAGTGGATGCCAGTGACAAAAACGGTATTCCCCATCCCAATATTATCACTGAGAGTGGCAGGGCTCTGACTGCACACCACTCTGTCTTGATTTTTGAGGTACTTGAGACGGCTACTTTGCCGGAATGGGATGATGAAGAGGAGATTGCTCCGGATGCGCATGAACTGGTACAGGAACTTTATGGCATTTGGGATACATTGAATCAGAACAAGATGCTTGAAGCATGGCATGATGCCCAGCAGATACGTGAAGAGGCACTCGATCTGTTCAGCCATGGTATCGTAGACCTGAAGACACGTGCTCAGATAGAACGTCTTTACTGGTCTATTACTCGTGAAATCAATCAAATTGCCGGTGGACTGAAACATGCTCCCGATGAATTCCGCGGATTGTCTAAATTGTTGGCTGATAAATATTTCTGTAACTTCTCACTTTTTCAGTCGCTTCCGGATTCTTGGGCGATCGACCAGATATTTCCGATTATGCCCATTCAGCGTTTGGATGAAAAACCGGACCGCTCGGCTACCTTGCAGGACATTACCTGTGATTCCGATGGAAAGATAGCCAATTTTATCTCTACCCGGAATGTAGCACATTATATGCCGGTACATAGCCTGAAGCAGAAAGAGCCTTACTATGTAGCGGTCTTTTTGGTAGGGGCTTATCAGGAAATCCTGGGAGATATGCATAATCTGTTTGGAGACACGAATGCGGTGCATGTTTCTGTCAATGAGAAGGGGTATAATATCGAACAGATTATTGACGGAGAAACGGTCGCAGAAGTGCTCGATTACGTGCAATATAACCCGAAAAAGCTGGTTCGTACTCTTGAAACATGGGTAACAAAATCTGTAAAAGAAGGGAAGATTTCTGTAGAAGAAGGAAAAGAGTTCCTTTCCAATTATCGTTCGGGCTTGTACGGATACACATACCTTGAATAAATAAAAAGAACTATCATTTTATAAATGACGAGCTACAAGTTACGAATACTGCACATGATATCAGTCTCGTTTCTTGTAGCTCGTGGCTTGTAACCTGATGGAGTATAAATCGTAATTTGTAAATAGAAAGAATATGAAGGAAAAACTGACAGTCATTAAAGTTGGTGGCAAAATCGTAGAAGAAGAAGCTACATTGAAGCAGTTACTGGATGATTTTGCTGCCATTGAAGGGCATAAGGTACTTGTTCATGGAGGGGGACGTTCGGCTACAAAGATAGCTGCTTTACTGGGGATTGACAGTAAAATGGTCAATGGACGCCGTATAACCGATGCGGAGACACTGAAGGTTGTGACAATGGTCTATGGTGGGTTGGTAAACAAGAATATTGTAGCCGGATTGCAAGCCCGTGGGGTCAATGCCCTGGGGCTGACCGGAGCGGATATGAATGTAATCCGTTCGATGAAGCGCCCCGTAAAAGAGGTCGATTATGGATTTGTCGGGGATGTAGAGCAGGTAGATGCCACATTGCTTTCTGATTTGATTCATAAAGGAGTGGTTCCGGTGATGGCACCGTTGACGCATGACGGACAGGGGAATATGCTGAATACGAATGCAGATACCATTGCCGGAGAAACGGCGAAGGCTCTTTCTGCTATTTTTGATGTGACTTTGGTTTATTGTTTCGAAAAGAAAGGCGTGCTTCGTGATGAAAATGATGATGAGAGTGTCATCCCCCAAATTAATCATGCTGAGTTTCAACGCTACATTGCCGAGGGGGTTATTCAGGGAGGCATGATACCGAAACTTGAGAATTCTTTTGAAGCAATAAATGCAGGTGTGTCTGAGGTGATAATAACCTTAGCGTCAGCCATTCACAAAGGTGGAGGAACCCGGATAAAAAAATAATTCAAAAAAAAGAGGAATACATCTGTAACTTTTCACCAACTCACCCGTCAACTTAATAGAGATGCAAGAAATCAGCTTCCGAGACGACATATTGCCATTGAAAGATAAACTCTTTCGTTTGGCACTCCGAATCACCTTCGACAGGGCCGAAGCAGAGGATGTTGTTCAGGATACGATGATTAGAGTGTGGAATAAACGTGAAGAGTGGACACAGTTCGGATCTATTGAGGCTTATTGCCTGACTGTGGCGAAGAATCTGGCCATAGACCGAAGCCAAAAGAAAGAAGCTCAAAATGTGGAACTCACACCGGAAATGGAGGAAGAATCCGAAGCATCCGGTCCTTATGATCAGTTGATTAATAAGGAACGAATGTCAATCATCCATCGTCTGATTAACGAACTTCCTGAGAAGCAACGGCTTATTATGCAGTTGAGAGATATAGAAGGGGAAAGCTATAAAGAAATAGCGAAAATCTTGAATCTGACAGAGGAACAGGTAAAAGTGAATCTTTTCAGAGCAAGACAAAAGGTAAAACAAAGGTATTTAGAGATTGATGAATATGGATTATAAGTATATAGAACAGCTTTTAGAGCGATACTGGCAATGTGAGACTTCTTTGGAAGAGGAATCGGAATTGCGGTCTTTCTTTTCGGAGGAAGAGGTACCCGCTCATTTGCTCCGTTACAAGGACTTGTTTGTTTATCAGGCAGTTCAACAGGAAGCAGGGCTGGGAGAAGACTTTGATGAACGTATTCTGGCTCAGGTAGAGGCACCTGTAGTAAAAGCAAAACGTCTGACGATGGTTGGAAGGTTTATGCCTTTGTTTAAGGCTGCCGCCGTGATTGCGTTGATTTTGTCATTGGGCAATGTAGCGCAACATACATTCTTTGCCGATGAGGCTTTGGATTATAATTATGATGCTTATAAGGACACATACGATGATCCCGAAGTGGCTTACAAACAAGTTTCTTCTGCTTTGATGATGGTGTCTGAAGGTATAAATAAATCACAGGATCAAATCGCCGGAGATAGTGTGAAGGTTGAATCGATTCGAGTGATGAAGGAATAAAATAATGAAGAGCGTTCTTTTAATGTGCTGGATGGCATTGCTGTCTGTGGCTGTTTCGGCCCAGGACTTTGCTTCACGTTTTATGGCTGAACATAAGGCGGATTCTAATCTGACTTGTGTTACGATCAGTCCGAAAATGATGGAGGAGATAATGAAGAGCGATGCTGAGAAAGATAAAGAGGTGCTGGATATGATCTCTAATCTCAAGAGTATGCAGGTGCTTACTTCCGATGTGGAAGGAAAAAAGTATTTTGATGCAGCTTTGAAGGTGGTTGAGAAGAATACCGGAAGGTTTGAATCGTTTCTTTCTTTTAAGGATAAATCTGAGAATTGTCAGATTATGGTTCGTAAAAAGAAGGATACAATTGTTGAACTGGTGATGCTAATGCACGAAAAGAATCATTTTGCTGTAATAAACTTTACCGGAAATATGAGTCCGGAGTTTATTGCACAGATA
The DNA here is from genome assembly GCF_033042785.2 of Bacteroides hominis. Lineage (NCBI taxonomy): Bacteria > Pseudomonadati > Bacteroidota > Bacteroidia > Bacteroidales > Bacteroidaceae > Bacteroides > Bacteroides hominis. The sequence continues at coordinate 1,286,477 of NZ_CP178829.1, forward strand.
AAGAGACATTTTCATTTGCTTTAAACATATAATATAGTTAGTGTGCTTAATTAAAACAACTTTTTGATTTGAGGCTGTGAAGTTTCAATTCTCTCAATTTCAATAAAAAACTAACTAAATAAATGGGCTACCGCGTGATGCAGTAGCCCTTTTATGTTTATGCTACGTCGTCTTCATAGAGCGAAGTTAAACTAAGAGAGAGTTTCTATATTTAAAGTTTTCGTAATCCTCTTTTTGAAAAGTTTATTTGCGGATTACCTTTGTATGCCACACTTCCACTTCCACTGACACCTCCTGTCAGGTTTTCAGTAGCATGACATTTTATGCTGCCCGAACCACTGATATGTGCATTGACATCTTCTGTCTTTAAATCTATGGCATTAATATCTCCCGAACCTGCAATACGATACTCGGCTTTGCCCGATTTGCCGTTCAGCAATACATTTCCCGAACCTGAAATATTTGCTTCTGTGCATGGTACATCGATTTTTTTCAAATTGATGTTTCCTGAACCGTAAATATGCGTTGACAGTTTTGTACAAGAGAAATTGGTTCCATTGATGTTCCCCGATCCGTAAATGCATATTTCTAAATCGTCGTTGCTCTCCATTCCATTTGTAAAGGTCGTGTTTCCTGAGCCATATATGGATAAATGGTTTAATGATGGAGAAGATACTCTGATTTCCAGTTTTCCGCTATTGCGGATGGAGCTATTCTTTTTAAATTTAACCACCAGTGTTTTTCCTTCAACAGTGGTTTCCAATAACTGGACGATGTTGTCGGGACCATAAATCTGTACAGTGGGAGTTCCTTGCTTTTGTGTATAAACAATATCCGAACTGCTCATTGATTTAATTTTGCTGAAAGAACCGACTCTTATGTCTTTAGTGATATAGTTTGAACTTCCACTTACCTGCTTTGTCTGTGAACAGGCCCCAATGATTAATAACAGCATGGAAATTGTAAGGCATGATAATAATTGTTTTTTCATGGTCTTGTGATTATTGTATCAGATATTCTTAATAGTTCCCACTCCTTTTTTATTGAGTGATTTTATGGTAGGATTACCTTTATACTTAATGCTTCCCACTCCTCGTACAGCTGCATTGATAGATTCTACTGCGTTGCAGGTAATATCTCCTACACCCTGTGAACTGGCTTCTACTATATTGGCCTGCAGGTTTCCGGCTTCTATATTGCCTACCCCTTTAGAGTGAAGAGTAGCTGCCTGAACTGTTCCTTCAAGTTTTACATTTCCTACACCCATTGATTGCACATTTAAGCTACTGCAGATTAGTGATTTAATTTTTATATCACCTACTCCTTTGCTTTCCACATAGAGGTTGTCGGTAGTCAAACCGTTATCAATATGTACATCACCTACTCCTTTGAAGGAAATACTGTTTAAAGTTGGAGATGTAATTGTTATCTTCATCTTTTTGAAGTTGCGTACCTTTTTCGATTTATCGATGCTTAACAATAAGGTACTATCTTTTACAGCTACCTGTATTAACGCCACAATGTTATCCGGCCCATAGATTTGTACGTCTGTTTTTCCATCTGCGGATTGTGTGTAATAGATGTCACCTACGGTCCCCGCGTCAATTTTGTTGAACTCCTTCACTTTATAATCTCTCGTGATGAGTTTCTTACTGGGTTGAATACCTTCACCCATATATACGCAACTGCTCAATAACCCTGCTGTTAACAGTAATGTTGACAACATTTTAAAGATTGTTTTCATTTTATTTCGTTTTTAGAGGTTTCTATTAGTTTAGACGTAGGTTGAGTAGGAAAAGTTGCATCTATCTTTCTTTTTTCTGCAAAATAATCCGTTTATTTGTATTTATAATTAAGAACAACATTGGATAAGATTATTGAAGATAAGGAGTTAGGACGTCTGATCGTACGTGATAATGTGCGTGCCAAGAGACTCGTTTTTCGTACAAAAGCTGATGCGATCTATGTTAGTATACCTCCGGGAGTTACGATGAAGGAGGTAAAGGAGGCGATAGAGAAATTACGTTCCAGATTGTTGGATTCCAGGCAGAAGTTGATACGTCCTCTGATTGACCTGAACTATCGGATCGAGACAGAATACTTCAAGTTATCATTGGTTAGTGGTAAGAGGGAGAAATTCTTGGCTCATTCCGAATTGGGAGAAATGCGGATTATTTGTCCCCCGACGGCCGATTTTACAGATTCTAATTTACAGGACTGGCTTCGAAAAGTGATTGAAGAAGCTTTGCGACGGAATGCAAAGATTATCTTGCCTCCCCGGTTGTATATGCTTTCGGAGCGGTATGGGTTGCCTTACAAAAGTGTTCAGATAAATTCAAGTCGTGGACGATGGGGAAGCTGCTCTTCTCACAAAAAGATAAATCTCTCTTATTTTCTTGTATTATTGCCAAAGCATTTGATAGATTATGTTCTTTTGCACGAACTTTGCCATACTTGTGAGATGAATCATGGAGATCGCTTTTGGGACTTGCTAAATGGGCTTACCGATGGGAAAGCTTTAGAGCTGCGCGAAGAGTTGAAAAAATATAAGACTGAGATTTGACATTGCAATCACAAAACAGATGTTGCAAGAATCCTTTCCACCAAAGATTACACTGATTGTTACAGATTGATTGCCGGCATTGATAATCGGTTTTGGGCTTTTTCATCTGTGCGAATCGGAATAATTCTGTAGTGTCTTTTGATATCTCCCTTTACAGTCTTTTATACCCTATGCGGTCAGGAAAAAAACGTCTTTCTATTTTTGTGGTAGCTGTTTGATACCGTCAATATCCTTTTCAAAACGGTAAGTACCACCTTTTTCACTCAGATCAAATGCGGCTACTGTTTCAGTCTGATTATTTACAATCATCAGTGCACTTTGCTCTGCGAAGCGTCCGACTTCGATAGCAGTAGGCTCTTCTTTAATCTGTTTATTCATGATCAAGCTGTCATTGACAAACAGTGAGATCGAATCACCTACGAAGCCTTTTGTCAGCTGAATGGAGTACGTTTCACTAAAGTGACGGACAGCTTCTTTTTCCCGTTGCAATCTCAGACTCATATATACAAAGATGACTACGACAAATATGACGGCAAATGCTAAAATGCCGTTTCCTACCATAAATTGCTTGTTAGTGTTAAGACGATGTGCCATAATACTATATTCTTTAATATTCGGGGTAAAGATAGCAAATCTTTTTGTATCTCATTTGTTTTTGTGTAAGTATAAAAGTTACAAAAAAATAACGAGATCTCTGAATTCTAATGCTTTTGTGTTATATAACATATCAGTTTACATTGTTCGAGCAGAATAAATTATCTTTCTTTGTATCGTGATAGTTCAGCATAGCTATCTATAATTAAAAACCTTTATTGATACGTATGAAAATAACTTTTGGACAACAAACGACCAAAGTAAAGCAATTGGCTGACAAGATTAGCTTTGATATCTCGATGGGAGTATATAAATCGGGAGATTCACTGCCTTCGATCAATCAACTTAGCCATGCGTATGAGGTTTCCCGAGATACTGTATTTAAAGCTTTTCTTGATTTAAAAGAGAGAGGAATTATTGATTCTACTCCCGGGAAAGGGTATTATGTGGTTGGAAGATTGAAAAATGTACTTCTTTTACTTGATGAATATTCACCTTTTAAATATGCACTTTATAATAGTTTTGTAAAGCGTTTGTCTATCCGTTATAAAGTCGACCTATTGTTTCATCAGTACAATGAACGTTTGTTCAATACCATCATTCGTGAATCGTTGGGACGATACAATAAATATATTGTGATGAACTTCGATAACGAAAAGCTGTCTCCTAATCTTTATAAGATAAATCCATCCAAACTTCTTCTTCTTGATTTCGGTAAATTTGAGAAAGAGGAGTTCTCTTATGTTTGTCAGGACTTTGATCAAGGATTCTATAATGCGCTACTTCAACTGGCAGATCGATTGAAGAAATATCAAAAACTCGTTTTCGTGTTAGTGAATGATAGCATGCATCCCCGGAGTAGCCGTGACTTTTTTGAGAAATTCTGTGCCGATCAACATCTTGGTTGTGAGGTAGTGAGTGATATTGAAGGACTTCAGGTTCGCAAAGGAGAAGTATATATAGCGATTCGTCAAATAGACGTGGTGAGTATTATTAAGAAAAGTCGTATTGAGGGTTTACAATGTGGAGTTGATTTTGGCTTAATAGGGTATAATGACACACCTGCTTATGAAGTGATAGATCAGGGAATAACTGCATTAAGTGTAGATTGGGAGAAAATGGGTGATAAGGCTGCCGAATTTGTTCTGCAGGGAAAAGCCATACAAGATTACCTGCCTACGGAAGTCAGGCTGAGAGCTTCTTTATAAAAGAGTTTTTCAGAATTGTGTGTCAGCACAGGTCAGCATGGAAGAATTGTCTAATGAATTTAATAATATAGTATGAAAAAGTATCCGAAAATCGGGATTCGTCCCACCATCGATGGACGCCAGGGTGGTGTTCGCGAAAGCCTTGAAGAAAAAACAATGAATCTGGCAAAAGCTGTTGCCGAGTTGATTACTTCTAATCTCAGAAATGGCGATGGAACTCCTGTGGAGTGTGTGATTGCAGATGGAACTATCGGACGTGTTGCCGAAAGTGCTGCTTGTGCAGAAAAGTTTGAACGTGAAGGGGTAGGAGCTACTATTACTGTCACCTCATGCTGGTGTTATGGGGCTGAGACAATGGATATGAATCCATATTATCCGAAAGCTGTTTGGGGATTCAATGGGACGGAGCGTCCGGGAGCGGTGTATCTGGCTGCTGTGCTGGCAGGGCATGCACAGAAGGGATTGCCTGCATTTGGTATTTACGGTCGCGATGTACAAGACTTGAATGATAACTCTATTCCTGCGGATGTGGCAGAAAAAATTCTGCGTTTTGCCCGTGCTGCCCAGGCTGTAGCTACGATGCGTGGGAAGTCTTACCTTTCTATGGGTAGTGTTTCTATGGGTATTGCCGGTTCTATTGTAAATCCGGACTTCTTCCAGGAATATTTGGGTATGCGTAATGAGTCGGTCGATTTGACAGAGATAATTCGCCGCATGGCCGAAGGCATTTATGATAAGGAAGAATATGCCAAAGCGATGGCTTGGACTGAGAAATATTGCAAAAAGAATGAAGGGCATGATTTCAATGTGCCTGAAAAAACAAAGACACGTGCACAGAAAGATGAAGACTGGGAGTTCATTGTCAAGATGACTATCATCATGCGCGATTTGATGCAGGGTAATCCGAAGCTAAAAGAACTTGGATTTAAGGAAGAGGCTTTAGGACACAATGCCATTGCAGCGGGTTTCCAAGGACAGCGTCAATGGACGGATTTCTATCCGAATGGTGATTTCTCGGAAGCATTGCTCAATACTTCATTCGACTGGAATGGTATTCGTGAAGCATATGTAGTGGCCACTGAGAATGATGCTTGTAATGGTGTAGCTATGCTGTTCGGTCATCTGTTGACGAATCGTGCACAGATTTTCTCGGATGTACGTACTTATTGGAGTCCGGAGGCTGTGAAACGTGTTACGGGTAAGGAACTGACAGGTATGGCTGCTAATGGTATTATTCATTTGATTAATTCGGGAGCAACAACCCTTGACGGAACAGGGCAGCAAACGGATGTCAATGGAGAACCTACCATGAAACCTTGTTGGGAGGTTACGGAAGGAGAAGTTGAGAAATGTCTGGAAGCTACTACTTGGTATCCCGCCAATCGTGATTATTTCCGTGGAGGAGGTTTCTCTTCTAATTTCCTTTCGAAAGGAGGTATGCCCGTAACTATGATGCGACTGAACCTGATTAAAGGTCTTGGACCAGTGCTGCAGATAGCCGAAGGCTGGACAGTAGAGATTGATCCGGAAATTCATAAATTACTTGATGAACGTACGGACCGTACATGGCCTACTACTTGGTTTGTTCCTCGTTTATGTGATAAACCTGCCTTTAAAGATGTATACTCCGTGATGAATAACTGGGGAGCTAACCATGGTGCAATCAGTTACGGGCATATTGGTCAGGATGTGATTACACTGGCTTCCATGCTTCGTATTCCGGTTTGCATGCACAATGTGGAGGATGATCAGATTTTCCGTCCGGCGGCCTGGAATGCCTTCGGTATGGATAAAGAGGGAGCCGACTACAGAGCTTGTACTACTTATGGTCCTATTTATAAGTAACCTTTAGAAGAACGCAATATGATCAATCGATTTATATTAAACGAAGTTTCTTACTTCGGTCCGGGAGCACGTGAAGTGCTCCCTAAGGAAATCTCACGTTTGGGACTACACAAAGCATTTGTCGCAACCGATAAAGATTTGATAAAATTCGGAGTGGCGGACAAAGTGCTTAAGGTGCTGGATGCTGCTAAGATTCCTTATGTGATATTCAGTGAAATTAAGCCGAATCCTACAGTATCGAATGTAAAAGCCGGTGTGGAAGCATTTGCGGCATCCGGTGCGGACTTTATCCTGGCGATTGGCGGTGGCTCTTCTATGGATACGGCAAAGGCAATTGGGATTATTACTAATAATCCGGAATTCAGTGATGTCGTTTCATTGGAAGGCGTGGCGGATACCAAGAAGAAATCCGTACCTATTATTGCATTGCCTACTACTGCCGGAACGGCAGCAGAAGTAACTATCAACTATGTGATTACAGACGAACAGAACCAAAAAAAGATGGTTTGTGTGGATCCGAATGATATTCCGGCTATAGCGATAGTAGATGCCGAGCTGATGTATACACTTCCTAAAAGCCTGACTGCAGCTACGGGACTTGATGCACTGACACACGCTATTGAAGGGTTGATAACCAAAGGTGCATGGGAGATGAGCGATATGTTCGAAATTAAAGCTATTGAAATGATCAACCGTTATCTGGTGACTGCCGTTGAAGAACCGTCAAATGCGGAGGCACGTAATGGTATGGCAGTAGCCCAGTATATTGCCGGTATGGCTTTTTCGAATGTCGGTTTAGGAGTCGTTCATGGTATGGCACATCCGTTGGGGGCTATTTTTGATATTCCTCATGGCGTAGCCAATGCGTTGTTATTACCTATTGTTATGGAGTTCAATGCTCCGGCTGCTCTTGACAAATATGTAGAGATAGCTAAGGCTATGAACGTGTATTCTGCAGGTATGGCTAAAGAAGAGGCAGCTAAAGCAGCCGTAGATGCTGTAAAAGCATTATCTTTGAAGGTCAATATTCCACAACACTTGTCCGATTTGGGCATTCAGGAAAAGGATCTTGATCGTCTTGCTACAGCTGCGTTTGCTGATGTCTGTACGCCGGGTAATCCACGGGAAGTAACAAAAGAAATTATTCTTGATTTATATAAGAAAGCATTATGATAACTAATGAACATATCGAGCAGTATCTTGCTCAGGCACATCGCTATGGCGATGCTAAATTAATGTTGTGCAGCAGCGGTAACCTTTCATGGAGAATCGGTGAAGAAGCACTTGTTTCCGGAACGGGTTCTTGGGTACCGAACCTGCAGAAAGAAAAAGTATCTGTTTGCAATATTTCTACGGGTATACCCCAGAATGGAGTAAAACCTTCTATGGAAAGTACTTTTCATTTGGGAATCCTTCGTGAACGTCCGGATGTAAATGTAGTTCTGCATTTTCAATCGGAATATGCTACAGCTGTTTCCTGTATGAGAAACAAACCGTCAAATTTCAATGTAACTGCTGAGGTACCTTGCCATGTCGGTAAAGAGATTCCTATCATTCCTTACTATCGTCCGGGTTCGCCTGAACTGGCTGAAGCTGTTGTGGAAGCGATGAAAGAGCATAACTCTGTATTGCTGACCAATCATGGACAGGTGGTGTGTGGTAAAGATTTTGATCAGGTGTACGAACGGGCCACTTTCTTTGAAATGGCTTGCCGGATTATCGTTCAATCCGGAGGAGATTATTCGGTCCTGACTCCGGAAGAGATTGATGATCTGGAAATATATGTGTTAGGAAAGAAAACAAAATAGAAATAATGACGACCAGCTTATGAGTACTTACTTAGCAGCTGACTTTGGTGGAGGTAGCGGCCGTATTATGGCCGGTACCCTCACTGAAGGTAAGCTAAAACTGGAAGAGGTATATCGTTTTGGTAATCGGCAAATTAGACTCGGAAACCATGTCTATTGGGATTTTCTTTCTCTCTTCGAAGAAATGAAAAACGGACTTCGTGTCGCTGCCCGAAAAGGCTATCTGGTGAAAAGTATCGCTATAGATACTTGGGGAGTCGATTTTGGGCTGATTGACAAAGATGGTAATCTGTTGGGGAATCCGGTTTGTTACCGTGATTCTCGTACTAATGGTATGCCTGAGCGGGTGTTTAAGCAGATTGATCAAGCTGCCCATTATGCAGAAACAGGTATCCAAGTGATGCCTATCAATACTCTGTTTCAACTATATAGTATGAAGCAGAACAACGATGTACAACTCCGGGTAGCTGATAAACTATTATTTATGCCTGATTTGTTCAGCTATTTCCTTACAGGAACAGCGAATAATGAATATTGTATTGCTTCTACTTCTGAGTTACTTGATGCTTGTCAGCGCAACTGGTCGGATAACTTGATTAGTGAATTAGGATTACCCCGACATCTTTTTGGTGACATTGTGCTTCCTGGGACTATTTGCGGTAAACTGAAACAAGAAATTGCGGATGAAACCGGTTTAGGCTGTATTGATGTCGTTGCTGTCGGTTCACATGACACAGCCAGTGCTGTATTTGCTGTTCCTTCCAATGAACCGGATCGGGCTTATCTTAGTTCGGGAACCTGGTCCTTGCTCGGAACAGAGATTGACCAACCGATTTTGACGGAGGAAGCACGTTTGGGAGGATTCACGAATGAGGGTGGCATACAAGGCAAGATACGCTTCTTGCAGAATATAACCGGGCTTTGGATTTTACAACGTTTGATGGCTGAGTGGAAAGAACGGGGCGAAGAAACCAGTTATGATCGTGTGATAGCCGAAGCAACGTTATCAGATATCCGTTCGGTAATCGATGTAGATGATTCCTCTTTTTGCAATCCGGACTGTATGGAAGAGTCGATTGCTGAGTATTGTCATAAGCATCATTTGAGAGTGCCGGTTTCTCAAGGAGAGTTTGTTCGTTGTGTCATTGAATCATTGGCACACCGTTATAAATTAGGAGTTGAACAGATGAATCGCTGTCTGCCGGTACCGGTTAAACAGCTCCATATTATCGGAGGAGGCTGCCAGAATCGTTTGCTAAACCAACTTACTGCAAATGCTTTAGGCATTCCGGTATATGCAGGTCCGGTGGAAGCGACTGCTATCGGCAATATCTTAGTACAAGCGAAAGCTCAAGGTGAAATAGATACTTGGGAAGAGCTAAAAGAAATTATCATAAACAGTGTAAAACCTCAGGTATATTATCCTGAATAACCCGACAACCCATGAAAAACACCAACCGTTCCATTCTTCATAAAGATGGAGTTAGTTATATCCTGCCATTTATTTTAGTGACTTCTTGTTTTGCCTTATGGGGGTTCGCTAATGATATTACCAATCCAATGGTAAAGGCCTTCTCGAAAATATTTCGTATGAGTGTCACCGACGGGGCATTGGTACAGGTCGCTTTTTACGGAGGCTATTTTGCAATGGCCTTCCCTGCTGCAATGTTTATTCGTAAATACTCTTATAAAGCCGGTATCCTGCTGGGACTGGGGCTATATGCTTTGGGTGCCTTGCTGTTTTTCCCGGCAAAGATGACAGGCGATTATTACCCTTTCCTGCTCGCTTATTTTATTTTGACGTGTGGACTCTCGTTTCTGGAAACAAGTGCTAACCCTTATATATTATCGATGGGTACAGAAGAGACAGCGACGCGACGATTGAATCTGGCGCAGTCGTTTAATCCAATGGGATCATTATTGGGTATGTATGTAGCCATGAATTTCATTCAGGCGCGTCTGAATCCCATGGATACGGTAGAACGCAGCCAATTGTCTCCGTCTGAGTTTGAGGTATTGAAAGAGTCGGATTTGTCCGTGTTGATTGCCCCTTACCTGATTATAGGATTAGTGATTCTTGCCATGCTTTTTCTGATACGTGCCGTTAAAATGCCTAAGAATGGTGATAAGAATCATAATATTGATTTTATACCAACGCTAAAGCGTATTTTTAAAGTTCATCATTATAGAGAAGGAGTCATAGCGCAATTCTTTTATGTGGGTGCACAGATTATGTGTTGGACTTTTGTTATCCAATATGGAACACGCTTGTTTATGTCGCAGGGAATGGAGGAGAAGGCTGCTGAAGTGCTTTCTCAGGAATATAATATAATTGCTATGATTATTTTTTGCATAAGCCGTTTCGTGTGTACATTTATTCTTCGCTACCTGAATCCGGGGATGCTTCTCAAGATTCTTGCGATTGCGGGTGGTGCTTTTACGTTAGGTGTGATTTTTTTGCAAAACATATGGGGATTGTATTGTTTAGTAGCTGTTTCGGCTTGTATGTCACTAATGTTTCCCACGATTTATGGTATTGCTCTTCGTGGTTTGGGTGATGATGCCAAGTTTGGGGCTGCCGGTTTGATTATGGCAATTCTGGGAGGTTCTATCTTGCCACCATTACAGGCTTGTATTATTGACCAACATACATTGTTGGGTATGCCTGCTGTAAACTTGTCTTTTATACTTCCTTTTATCTGTTTCGTAGTGATTATCATTTATGGACATCGTACTTGTGCACGTGTGAAGAAGATAAAAGCAGCACGAAAGTAATATGGAGAATCGGATGCGGCGTTTGACGATTCTTCTGAGTAACTGTTTTCTTCTGCTTGTGTCATTAGTTTCTTGCGGGAAAGTGCCATTAGCGGAAGAAGCAGTGTTTTCTATACCGGTGGATACGGCATTTATGAGGCTTCGTCAATGGGAGTGGTATTGTCAGAAACGGGCTGACAGTTGCCTGACAGAGAATAATTATCAGGGAGCTTTATCTTGGCTGGATTCCGCTCGTATCCAAGTGGAACATTACGGACGTCCTTATTATATATTGGCACGCGGGGACGTATATTATTCCACCCATCAATATGATTCTGCCCGTCGTTATTTTAGTATGGCAGCCCATTCCATTCATCCGCATATTGCTATCGAAGCTTGGAGGAAACTTGCAGAACTGGAACTTATGGAAGGAAATGAGAAGCAAGTGTTCTATTCTACGCAGAAGGCAGATGCGCTTTTCCGGGTGGAGATAGGCCATGTGCAGAGTGATAACAGTGAAGCTCTATATCAGGAAGAGAGGTTGAAAAACGAGTTAAACCAATTGAAGATTGCCAAACAGAATCGGGAAATTGCTATGTTAACTTTGAGCCTTTGTCTGATTATACTGATTGCTTTGTTTATTTTCTACCGGCAAAATAAGATAAAGCGTGAAAAAGAGCGTCTGCTTCTTGAAGAGAAAGCCAAGTTGGAGCAAGAGAACCAAATACTGAAACAAACTGAAGAGTTAAGTGCTTTGAGAGAAAAAGAGGCGGTTTTGCGAGAGTCTTTGTTCCGTAAGGTCGATGTTTTGCGTAAAATACCCTCCCTCAATGAAGAAGAGCAGGAGAGTGGTGAACATCGCATAGCTTTGTCGGAAAGAGAGTGGGAGGAAATTCGTCAGACGGTGGATAATGCTTATGATGGGTTTTCACAACGGTTGCTTGCACGCTTTCCTTTGTTGACCTTAAAAGATATTTATTTCTGTTGTCTGGTGAAGATCAATGTCAGTATAAAGGACCTTTCCGATATTTATTGTATTAGTCGTACCTCGGTTAGTAAAAAGAAATTTCGCATCAAGCGAGAGAAGCTTGGAGCAGAGGATTCGGACTCTTTAGATGACTTTTTGCGTGGTTTTTAGTTCTCGGAAACTTGTTTGTCCATGCTATTTTAAGAGGTGGTTTATGTAATATCTTGATATGTAGTATGATAGCATATCCATTTTTGAAGTGCTTTGTCTATATCCCTTTTTGTTTTTCCTGTGCCCGATGGTTAATTTTGCAATATCAAAACTTTAAAAATGTACATGATATGTTGAATCGACTGAACTATTTCATTATGTCGGCAGGGCTACTTGTTTTAGTAGCATGTTCGTCTAATTCCGGAAAACAGGTAGAGGTGGCAAATACTCCTTTTGTTTACGATGGATTAAAAGAGTATCCGGTAAAAGAGTTGAAACTGTCCGATCTGGCAGTTAGTGATTATGTGGCATTAAAAGACAATGAAAATTCATTGTTGGGTAGGTTACCGACAAATCCTTGTATACAGGTCACTGAAGACCGGATTTATATTCAGGATGAAGAGCAGCAGGCTATATTTATTTTTGACCGTCAGGGAAATCCATTATTGCAAATGCGTCATAAAGGAGGCGGCCCTCAGGAATGGGCATCTCTGAACTCTTTCTATGTGGACAGTCCTAACAAAGAAATTATAGTGTTGGACCGCGCTAAAAAGTTTATAGTTTATGATTTGAATGGGAAATTTAAACGAAGCTTCCCGACACCCGGTTGCTCTTGGAAGTTTGCTAACTTGAATGATAAGGCTGTATTGGTATATTGTCCTTTTACAAAGCGTAATAACGGAGAGGCAGTTTGCATCCTTTCTAAAAAAGATGGCAAAAAGTTGCATGTGTGTCCTATTACGATAGATAATTTTGTGTGGGATAGCGAGGGGCGTATTGGCTATGAACCATTGAAGCCTGCTTATGGTGGGATTTTATTTTCAGATTTATCATTGAAAGGCGTGTATTTTATTGATGCTGAAACATATGAAGTAAAACAGGTTATTGATGAAGTGACAGAATATAAATTTGAAAATGCAGAGTTCGTTAAGCTACATCCGGCGATCGATGCTAAAGACTATACTTTGTATACTACGCTCGGTACGAAATGGTTGACTCCGGATATGCCAATGAACTATTATTATTTCGATAAGAAGGAGCAGAAAATGTATACTTTGAAAAATGAAACCGGATGGGCTGTTTTAAAAGATGTCTGCAATGTACAGAGAACCCGTACAACAAATACTCCAGGTATCGGCATTGGTTATTATTGGCCTTCTACTATGAAAGGAGAGTCGATGCAAGCTGAAAAAGAGCAGTTTGACCCTCGTTTCCGGGCAATAATGGACTCTATACCTGAAGAAGGTAACCCTGTATTACAAATTATGAACTTCAATAAATGATGAAGCTGTTCCGCAAGATATTGATTATTTGTCTTCTTGGGAAGTTAATGGCTTGTTCGCCATTAGCTTCCGGGGAGATAAATGATGTTTGGGGGCATAAGCAAGTGGCTACGGTTGAAATGGCAGGTTCTGATAGCGTTTGGGTCTGCCACTTGTCTATGTTGAAGGATACGGTTACTGTACCTCTTAGTCATTTTGTCGAGGAACTGGAAATGGTCATACTTGATAATCGGGATGCTGCATTGGTCTCTCCTTCCAAAACAATTATTGGCAAACAGTATATTTTAGTATATAAAATGGGGCATGTCCCTTTCAAACTTTTTACTAAAAGCGGGACCTATTTGAGGGATATCGGTTCCTTTGGTCAAGGTGCGGGTGAATATGGCTTAGTTTACGATGCACAGATGGATGAGGAGAATAACCGGCTTTATGTGTTATGTTGGCAGGCCGACCATATCTTGGTATTCGATTTACAGGGAAATATACTTCAACCGATTCGATTGGCGCATTGGTCACCTAAAGGGATATTTCATGTAGAAACGGAACGAGGACGAGTGCATGTTTGTGCTCTTTCTTTTAATCGTGACTTTGTAGGTGATAGGCATTCGCCTATGATTTGGACGCAAAGTTTGGATGGCAAGATTATAAAAGAACTTCCGGCAGGGTATTTGGCCGTGAATGATTATGGAAATGAAATCAAATCTCTGAATAATGGGACGGTGATGGACATCGGTTTCTGGTTTGGAGGGCAATATCGTAACGATTCATTATATCACTATAATAACCACGAGTTTAGGCTCGTTCCACGTTTTACGCTTGATTATGGAGGACATGAGTTGACCCCACACAGCTTCGGAGAGTTGCCGAATCACTTCTGGGGAGAAATATCATATCCTGTAAGGCTAAGTCCACATTCGTCAACTACCACTCCTCCGGAATATTATATGGTTGATAAACATACTTTACGAGGCGCTTTTGTTGAAATATACAATGATTTCTTAGGTGGCATTCCTGCTGACTGGTTCTTTTCATCTCATGACGGATATTATGTTTGGAATGTTGAACCTGCACGATTGAAGCAAATGGTTGAGGAGCGTTTGTCTTCAGGTGAGATTATCTCGGATTCGGATCGAAGAAAGCTGACCGAACTGCTTGGGAGTATTAAAGAAAACGATAACAATTATATTTTCTATGGTCGATTGAAATGTAGATAGTTCCTGTTTTTTTCTTATCATTTCTTTTTTTTCTCTAATATTTTGTAGTCGAACAGATTATTTATATCTTTGCACCCGAAACGGATGAAAGGTGGAGGGGCGATTAAGCTCCTTTTTTTGTTCTTAATAGTTAATCAATGATAGAAAAAAGAACTGTTTGTCAGATTGTTGAAGAGTGGCTGGAGGGAAAAGACTATTTTCTGGTAGAAGTGACCGTCAGCCCTGATGACAAAATTGTGGTCGAAATTGACCATGCAGAAGGGGTTTGGATTGAAGACTGTGTGGAGCTGAGTCGCTTCATTGAGTCGAAACTGAACCGTGAAGAGGAAGATTATGAGCTGGAAGTAGGTTCTGCCGGAATCGGACAGCCATTTAAAGTATTGCAACAGTACTATAACCACATCGGCCTGGAGGTGGAAGTACTGACTAAAGGCGGACGCAAACTGAGCGGGGTCTTGAAAGATGCCGATGAAGAAAAGTTTGTTGTGACCGTACAAAAGAAAGTAAAACCCGAAGGAGCCAAACGTCCTCAGTTGGTAGAAGAGGATGAAACCTTCACCTATGATGATATAAAATATACTAAATACTTAATTAGTTTTAAATAATTATGGCCAAGAAAGAAGAAACAATCAGCTTGATTGATACATTTTCGGAATTTAAGGAACTGAAGAATATTGATAGAACCACGATGGTAAGCGTGCTTGAAGAGTCGTTCCGTAGTGTGATCGCGAAAATGTTTGGCACTGATGAAAATTACGACGTAATTGTGAACCCGGATAAGGGTGACTTTGAAATATGGCGTAACCGTGAGGTAGTGGCAGACGAGGATTTGACTAACCCGAATATGCAAATTTCGTTGACTGAAGCACAAAAAATCGATGCTTCTTACGAAGTGGGTGAAGAAGTAACCGATGAAGTGATTTTCGCTAAGTTCGGTCGCCGTGCTATTTTGAATCTTCGTCAGACCCTGGCTTCTAAAATTCTTGAGCTTGAAAAGGACAGTATTTATAATAAATACATTGATAAAGTAGGTACTATCATCAACGCAGAAGTATACCAGATCTGGAAAAAAGAGATGTTGCTGCTTGACGATGAAGGAAACGAGTTATTGTTGCCGAAAACAGAGCAGATACCAAGCGATTTTTATCGTAAAGGAGAAACTGCCCGTGCAGTGGTGGCACGCGTGGACAACAAAAACAACAATCCGAAGATTATCCTCTCGCGTACTTCTCCGGTTTTCCTGCAGCGCTTGTTCGAGATGGAAGTACCTGAAATAAACGATGGCTTGATTACCATCAAAAAGATTGCCCGTATTCCCGGTGAACGTGCTAAGATTGCGGTAGAATCTTATGATGACAGAATTGATCCCGTAGGAGCCTGTGTAGGTGTAAAGGGAAGTCGTATTCATGGCATCGTACGTGAACTTCGCAATGAAAACATTGATGTGATTAATTATACATCAAATATTTCATTGTTTATCCAGCGTGCTTTAAGCCCGGCCAAAATCTCTTCTATTCGGTTGAATGAAGAAGAACGTAAAGCTGAGGTATTCCTGAAACCGGAAGAGGTATCGTTGGCTATTGGTAAAGGCGGTTTGAATATCAAACTGGCCAGTATGTTGACTGAGTACACTATCGACGTGTTCCGTGAGTTGGATGAAAACGCGCAGGATGAAGACATTTATCTGGATGAATTCAGAGATGAAATCGACGGATGGGTGATTGATGCTATTAAAGCAATTGGCATTGATACGGCTAAGTCCGTATTGACTGCACCTCGCGAAATGCTGATTGAAAAAACGGATCTGGAAGAAGAGACGGTGGACGAGGTATTACGCATTTTGAAATCGGAGTTTGAAGATAATGAATAATAGATCAATGCGATGATGTGCCGATATGCCAATAAACAGAAAGGGCGTATAGGAATTGGCACATTGGCATATTGAACGATTATCAAATTATTCTTTCTCCATTATTCTTTAAATTAAAGTATGACGATAAGGTTAAACAAAGTTACAAGAGATTTAAATGTAGGAATCGCGACGGTAGTTGAGTTCTTGCAAAAGAAGGGGTATACCGTTGAGGCAAACCCGAATACGAAAATTACCGAGGAGCAGTATGCAATGCTCGTGAAAGAGTTCAGCACAGATAAGAACCTTAGACTTGAATCGGAACGTTTCATTCAGGAACGTCAAAACAAAGATCGCAACAAGGCATCTGTTTCTATCGATGGTTATGATAAAAAAGAGCCGGAGAAAACTGTTGCTGATGATGTGATTAAGACGGTCATTCCGGAGGATGTACGTCCGAAGTTTAAACCTGTCGGAAAAATAGATTTAGATAAACTGAACCGGAGAACTGAAAAAGAGCCGGTGAAAGAAGAACCGAAACCACAACCTGTAGTAGCTACTGAAGAAAAGAAGGTGGCGGAAGAGGTTAAGCCTGTTGTCAACGAAGTGAAAAAAGAAGAAGTCGCTACGGCTCCTGTTGCTTCGGAATCGAAACCGGTGAAAGAAGAACCGAAACCGGTGGTGGTTGAAAAGCCTGCAGAAACAGAGAAGAAAGTGGTTGAGGAAGTCAAGAAAGAAGAACCCAAAGTCGTGGTATCTCCAGAAAAAACAGAGAAGAAAGAAGAGAAACCGGTAGCAGAAGCACCGGCTACTCCAGTAGAGAAGGAAGAGGAGGGCGTATTTAAGATTCGTCCGACTGAGTTTGTATCTAAGATTAATGTTATCGGACAGATTGACCTGGCTGCATTGAATCAGTCGACTCGTCCGAAGAAAAAATCGAAAGAAGAAAAACGGAAAGAGCGTGAAGAAAAGGAAAAACTTCGTCAGGATCAGAAGAAACAGATGAAGGAAGCCATCATCAAGGAAATCCGTAAAGAAGATAATAAACAAGCTAAAGTAGCCGGTAAAGAAAATCTTGATCCCAACGGTAAGAAGAAACGTAACCGCATCAACAACAATAAAGAAAAAGTAGATGTGAACAACGTTGCTTCTAACTTTGCGCACCCCACTCCAAACAGTGAGCGTACCAATAATAACCGTGGAGGAAATCAGCAAGGTGGTGGCGGACAAAACAGAAACCGTAACAACAATAATAAAGATCGCTTTAAGAAGCCTGTAGTGAAGCAGGAAGTGAGCGAAGAAGATGTAGCAAAGCAGGTAAAAGAAACTTTGGCTCGTCTGACAAGTAAAGGTAAGAACAAAGGAGCCAAATATCGCAAGGAGAAACGTGATTTGGTATCGAACCGTATGCAGGAACTGGAAGATCAGGAGATGGCAGAAAGCAAGGTACTGAAATTGACAGAATTCGTGACTGCCAATGAATTGGCCAGTATGATGAATGTATCTGTTAATCAGGTTATCGGAACTTGTATGAGTATAGGTATGATGGTTTCTATCAACCAGCGTCTGGATGCGGAAACAATCAATCTTGTTGCTGAAGAATTCGGATTTAAGACCGAATATGTCAGTGCGGAGGTAGCTCAGGCCATTGTTGAAGAGGAAGATGCTCCGGAAGATCTGGAACACCGTGCTCCGATTGTTACAGTAATGGGTCACGTAGACCACGGTAAAACTTCATTGCTTGACTATATCCGTAAGGCAAATGTAATTGCGGGTGAAGCCGGAGGTATCACACAGCATATCGGTGCATATCACGTTACATTGGAGGACGGGCGTAAGATTACATTCCTTGATACTCCGGGACACGAAGCGTTTACTGCAATGCGTGCCCGTGGTGCGAAGGTAACGGATATCGCGATTATTATCGTAGCTGCCGATGATGATGTAATGCCTCAAACTAAGGAAGCTATCAATCATGCTGCGGCTGCGGGTGTTCCTATAGTATTTGCTATTAATAAGATTGATAAACCCCATGCTAATCCGGAGAAAATTAAAGAGACACTGGCTCAGATGAATTATCTCGTAGAAGAGTGGGGGGGTAAATACCAGTCGCAGGATATTTCGGCCAAGAAAGGTCTTGGAGTACCCGAACTGATGGAGAAAGTCCTTTTGGAGGCAGAAATGCTCGATTTGAAGGCAAATCCGAACCGCAATGCTACGGGTTCAATTATTGAATCAACTCTGGACAAGGGACGTGGATATGTTGCTACTGTATTGGTTTCCAATGGTACGCTGAAGGTAGGTGATATTGTGCTTGCCGGAACAAGTTATGGCCGTGTAAAGGCTATGTTCAATGAACGTAATCAACGCGTAACACAAGCTGGACCTTCGGAACCGGTATTGATTCTCGGTTTAAATGGGGCTCCTGCCGCAGGTGATACATTCCATGTGATTGAGACTGATCAAGAGGCCCGTGAAATTGCCAATAAGCGTGAACAATTGCAGCGTGAACAGGGATTGCGTACTCAGAAGCTGTTGACTCTCGATGAAGTGGGACGTCGTATTGCTTTGGGTAACTTCCAGGAACTGAACGTAATTGTGAAAGGTGATGTGGACGGCTCTATCGAAGCATTGAGTGATTCGTTGATCAAGTTGTCTACCGAACAGATTCAGGTTAATGTGATCCACAAGGCTGTAGGTCAGATTTCAGAATCGGATGTGACATTGGCAGCTGCTTCAGATGCTATTATCATTGGATTCCAGGTGCGTCCGTCAGCTTCAGCGCGCAAGTTTGCCGAGCAGGAAGGAGTAGATATACGTTTGTATTCTGTAATTTACGCTGCTATCGAAGAGGTGAAGGCTGCTATGGAAGGTATGCTTGCTCCGGAAGTGAAAGAGGTGGTGACTGCTACTATCGAAGTGCGTGAGGTATTCCACATTACTAAGGTGGGTACTGTGGCCGGTGCCGTTGTGAAAGAAGGCAAGGTGAAACGTTCGGATAAGGCTCGTCTGATCCGTGATGGTATCGTAATCTTCTCAGGTTCTATTAATGCCTTGAAGCGCTTTAAAGATGATGTGAAGGAAGTAGGTACAAACTTTGAATGTGGTATCAGCCTTGTCAACTACAACGATTTGAAGGTAGGGGATATGATTGAAACTTACGAAGAAGTAGAAGTGAAGCAAACTTTATAATTCTCACGAAACTGAAAATATACGGAGGCACAGAGTGATTACAACTCCGTGTCTCCGTTTTCGTTTTACATAGAATGACTACCATAGATATTATCATACTGATTGCCCTTGGAGCCGGTGTTATTATCGGATTTATGAAAGGCTTTATCCGGCAGCTTGCCTCCATACTTGGATTGATTGTGGGGTTGCTGGCAGCAAAAGCTTTGTATACTTCACTGGCTGTAAAGCTATGTCCTACAGTGACAGATTCCATGACTGTGGCACAGATATTAGCATTTGTCATTATTTGGATAGCTGTACCATTAATCTTTACGTTAGTGGCTTCAGTGTTGACAAAGGCGATGGAGGCAGTTTCGCTTGGCTGGCTGAATCGTTTGCTTGGAGCCGGACTTGGAGCCTTGAAATATCTTTTACTGGTGAGTCTGGTTGTCTGTGTCATTCAATTCATAGATACAGATAGCCAGTTGATTAGTCAAACAAAGAAGGAGGAATCCTTGTTATATTATCCTATGGAAAGGTTTGCGGGAATGTTCTTTCCCGCAGCAAAAGAGGTTACACAACAATATATACTCAAATAAAAATGATGCAACAAGAAGAACCCAATAAATATGTAAAAGAACTCACGCAGGAGAAGTACAAATATGGCTTCACTACGGAGGTACATACAGATATCATAGAGAAGGGACTCAATGAAGACGTAGTGCGGCTTATCTCGTCTAAAAAGAACGAGCCGGACTGGTTGTTGGAATTCCGTCTGAAAGCCTATCGTCATTGGCTGACACTGGAGATGCCTACCTGGGCACACTTGCGTATACCTGAGATTGACTATCAGGCCATTTCGTATTATGCCGACCCTACAAAGAAGAAAGAAGGTCCGAAGAGTATGGATGAAGTTGATCCGGAACTAATAAAGACATTCAATAAACTGGGTATTCCTTTGGAAGAGCAAATGGCACTGAGCGGTATGGCTGTGGATGCAGTGATGGATTCAGTATCTGTGAAAACGACCTTTAAGGAAACACTGATGGAGAAAGGTATTATCTTTTGCTCGTTCAGTGAAGCAGTGCGTGAACATCCCGACCTGGTGAAGAAGTATCTTGGATCTGTAGTAGGTTATCGGGATAACTTTTTTGCAGCATTAAATTCCGCGGTATTTTCAGACGGTTCTTTCGTTTATATTCCTAAAGGGGTACGTTGTCCGATGGAACTTTCCACATACTTCCGTATCAACGCAGCCAATACCGGGCAGTTCGAACGTACATTAATCGTAGCAGATGACGATAGCTATGTTTCCTATCTGGAAGGTTGTACCGCACCAATGCGGGACGAGAATCAATTACATGCCGCTATTGTCGAGATTGTGGTACACGATCGTGCAGAAGTAAAATACAGTACCGTTCAGAATTGGTATCCGGGTGATGCCGAAGGTAAAGGTGGAGTATACAATTTTGTGACGAAACGTGGTAATTGTAAAGGAGTAGATAGCAAACTCTCGTGGACTCAGGTTGAGACGGGATCAGCCATTACCTGGAAATACCCTTCTTGCATTCTCTCAGGTGATAATTCTACCGCTGAATTTTATTCGGTAGCAGTGACAAACAATTACCAACAGGCAGATACAGGAACTAAAATGATTCATTTAGGTAAGAATACCCGTAGTACGATTGTCAGTAAAGGTATATCTGCCGGAAAAAGTGAGAACTCTTACCGTGGGCTGGTTCGTGTAGCCGAAAAGGCGGATAATGCCCGTAATTATAGCCAGTGTGATTCATTGTTGCTGGGTGATAAGTGTGGCGCACATACTTTCCCCTACATGGATATCCATAACGAAACAGCAGTTGTTGAACATGAAGCAACTACCAGTAAGATTAGTGAAGATCAGATATTCTATTGTAATCAGCGTGGCATTTCCACTGAAGATGCCATTGGGCTGATTGTAAACGGCTATGCAAAGGAGGTACTTAATAAACTTCCGATGGAATTTGCTGTAGAAGCTCAGAAGTTGCTTACGATCTCTCTTGAAGGTAGTGTAGGATAATGGGGTGCAAACGAATTGGTTGGTTATTGATATTCCTGCTTTATGTAGGTATAGCGTTTGCACAGAATCTGGATGATCAGGAGAGAAGATGGGCAATCAGTGGCTCTTGGGGAGGAGACTGGCCGATAGTAACAAAGAACACACTTTCGGGAAAAGCTGTTTCTACAGGCCATATACATACTTTATTGCTGGAGTATTATATCCCTTATACCCGTTTCTCTTTGAAGGGCGGTTATACAGGTGAAGAGATAAAACTGAATCCCGGTATTTCTGCCTCACTGAGCAATTTGGAAGTGGGAGGGCGATACTATTTCCTGCCACAACGTTTTGTGATTCAGCCTTACGGGGGACTCTCCACAGCATGGAATCTGTCTCCACGTCGACAATACGGCATAACCAGTGGCAGTTACTACGATCCTTCAAGGCAGGAATTTCGTAAAGACTACGATTGCCGATATCAGGTAAAAGAACCGCTATTCACTATCTCTCCGGTGATAGGGGCCGATATATATTTTCTTTCGTGTCTTGCTTTCACCCTGGAGTATAATTTCCGGATGGGCATTGCCGGAAGAATGAATGGAGAAGTAGAGAAGACTAATTCCCGGGGGACCGGGATAGTGCGTAGTAGCGGGATGCGTCAGACATTAAGCGTAGGAGTGAAAGTGAATTTTCCTTTTACTATTACGCAGACAGACGGCAATTCCATACTGCAATTGTTGGACGAAGTTATTTTTGGAGAAGAATAGATAATGAAATAATTGATAAGATCATGTTAGAGATAAAAGACCTGCATGCCAGCATTAACGGCAAAGAGATATTGAAAGGCATCAACTTGACGGTGAATCCGGGCGAAGTACATGCCATTATGGGACCCAATGGTTCAGGTAAGAGTACGCTTTCTTCTGTTCTGGTAGGTAATCCTGCTTTTGAAGTGACGAAAGGGAGTATTACATTCTACGGTAAGAACCTTTTGGAATTAAGTCCTGAAGACCGTAGCCACGAAGGTATCTTCCTTAGTTTTCAGTATCCGGTAGAGATTCCGGGTGTGAGCATGGTTAACTTTATGCGTGCTGCTGTCAATGAACAGCGTAAATACAAAGGTTTGCCTGCTCTGACAGCCAGTGAGTTCCTGAAGCTGATGCGTGAAAAGCGTGCAGTAGTTGAGTTGGATAACAAATTGGCAAACCGCTCGGTAAATGAAGGCTTCTCGGGTGGAGAGAAAAAACGTAACGAGATTTTCCAGATGGCTATGCTCGAACCCCGTCTTAGCATTCTGGACGAGACGGACTCCGGACTCGATATCGATGCGCTTCGTATTGTAGCCGAAGGAGTAAACAAATTGAAGACACCCGATACCAGTTGTATTGTCATCACTCACTACCAGCGTTTGTTGGATTACATAAAGCCGGATATCGTACATGTGCTCTATAAGGGACGTATTGTGAAGACAGCAGGTCCGGAGCTCGCTCTTGAGCTGGAAGAAAAAGGATACGATTGGATTAAGAAGGAATTAGGAGAATGAGTGTGATTATGAATGTAGAACAGCAATACATAGATCTTTTTGCTCAGTGTGAAGCGATGATCTGTCGTCATAGTGCCGAGCCCATGAATGCTCCCCGGGCGGCAGCTTTTGCTGATTTCGAGCGTCAGGGATTTCCTACGCGGAAGCAGGAAAAGTATAAATACACGGATGTCAGTAAATTCTTCGAGCCGGATTACGGCTTGAACCTGAATCGTCTACCCATTCCGGTGAATCCTTATGAGGTGTTTAAATGCGATGTTCCGAATATGAGTACCTCATTATTTTTTGTGGTGAACGATGCATTCTACAATCAGGCACTTCCTAAGTCCGGATTACCTGAGGGAGTTATTTTCGGCGGTCTGAGAGAAATGGCTGAACAATATCCGGAACTTGTAAAAAAGTATTATGGTAAGTTGGCAGATACTTCGAAGGATGCAGTAACGGCCTTTAATACAGCTTTTACTCAAGACGGAGTACTGATGTATGTCCCGAAGAATGTGGTTGTTGATAAACCCATCCAGTTGGTTAATATACTTCGTGCAGATGTCAATTTCATGGTAAACCGACGTGTGCTGATTATCCTTGAAGAGGGAGCTCAGGCTCGTTTGCTGGTTTGTGATCATGCCATGGATAATGTGAACTTTCTGGCAACGCAAGTCATTGAAGTGTTTGCGGAAGAAAATTCTGTTTTCGATCTTTACGAACTGGAAGAGACCCATACCAGCACAGTGCGTTTCAGCAATCTGTATGTGAAGCAGGGAGCGAATAGCAATGTACTGCTCAATGGGATGACACTTCACAACGGGACAACCCGTAATACGACAGAGGTTACCCTTGCCGGTGAAGGTGCCGAGATTAATCTTTGTGGCATGGCCATTGCCGATAAGAACCAACATGTGGACAATAATACTTCGATAGATCATGCTGTGCCGAATTGTACCAGTAATGAATTATTCAAGTATGTACTTGATGATCAGTCAGTGGGTGCCTTTGCCGGATTGGTACTTGTACGTCCGGATGCACAACATACCAGTTCTCAGCAGACAAACCGTAACCTCTGTGCCACTCGTGATGCCCGTATGTATACTCAGCCACAATTGGAGATATATGCCGACGATGTAAAATGCTCCCATGGAGCTACAGTAGGTCAATTGGACGAAAGTGCTCTCTTCTACATGCGTGCTCGTGGTATTGCAGAGAAGGAAGCCCGTTTGCTGTTGATGTTTGCTTTTGTCAACGAGGTGATTGATACCATTCGTTTGGAGGCATTGAAAGATCGCCTGCATTTGTTGGTTGAAAAACGTTTCCGTGGTGAACTGAATAAGTGCCAGGGGTGTTCTATTTGCAAATAATCAGTGATAAAATGAATATTCAGAAGATACGTGAAGACTTTCCCATACTCGGCCGTACGGTATATGGCAAGCCTTTGGTTTATTTAGATAACGGAGCGACTACTCAGAAGCCGCGCTTGGTGATTGACTCGATTGTAGATGAATATTACTCGGTCAATGCGAATGTACACCGTGGGGTTCATTTCCTGTCTCAACAGGCAACAGAACTGCATGAGGCCTCACGTGAGACTGTGCGTCAGTTCATTAATGCACGTAGTACTCGTGAAGTCATTTTCACTCGCGGCACTACAGAGAGCATTAATTTAATTGTTTCCAGTTTTGGTGAAGAGTTCATGCAAGAGGGGGATGAAGTGATTATTTCAGTGATGGAACACCACAGTAACATCGTACCTTGGCAGTTGCTGGCAGCCCGTAAAGGGATTGCGATTAAAGTCATTCCGATGAATGATAAAGGTGAGCTGTTACTTGATGAATATGAAAAGCTTTTTTCTGAGCGTACTAAGATCGTCAGTGTAACTCAAGTATCCAATGTATTGGGAACAATCAATCCGGTAAAAGAGATGATTGCCACAGCACATGCCCATGGAGTACCTGTCATGATAGACGGTGCCCAGTCCATTCCTCATATGAAGGTGGATGTACAGGAACTGGATGCTGATTTTTTTGTTTTTTCGGGTCATAAGGTATATGGACCGACCGGAATCGGTGTCCTGTATGGAAAGGAAGATTGGCTTGAGCGTCTTCCGCCTTATCAGGGTGGGGGAGAGATGATTCAGTCCGTTTCTTTTGAGAAAACCGTTTTTGGTGAATTGCCTTTTAAGTTTGAGGCTGGAACTCCCGATTATATTGCTACTACCGGACTTGCCAAGGCTTTGGATTATGTCACAGGCATTGGTTTAGATCATATAGCTGACCACGAACATGAGCTTACCATCTATGCTATGCAGCGATTGAAAGAGATCCCGGGTATGCGTATCTTTGGTGAGGCAGCACATAAAAGTAGCGTAGTTTCTTTCTTGGTAGGTGACATACATCATCTGGATATGGGGACTCTGCTCGATCGGCTGGGTATTGCCGTTCGTACCGGTCATCATTGTGCAGAACCATTAATGCACCGTTTGGGTATTGAAGGTACAGTTCGTGCATCTTTTGCTATGTACAATACAAAAGAAGAAATTGATGACCTTGTAGCCGGCATCGAGCGGGTTAGTAAGATGTTCTAAGCCAGTGTGTGTATTCTGACAAATATTAAAGTGTCGTGAAAGTAATGGGTTTTCACGACACTTTTTTTATAATATCCGAGTGTTGAAATTATATTGATAAAAGGCGAGTCTTCGAGTATATCATTAGATGTTAAGTGGATAAAGTTTCATTTCCGAATGTAGCTTTTGAGAATATACAAATAATAAATAGCCGGTTCCTTGTAACTTTTCGCCTCTTTTTGCGTCTAATAATAATATAAACCTTATAAACAGAAAAGAATATGTTATTAGCAACCACTCCGATAATCGAAGGAAAACGAATAACCACTTATTATGGCATTGTGTCTGGAGAAACTATTATAGGTGCCAATGTCTTCCGTGACTTTTTTGCCAGTATTCGTGATATAGTAGGCGGACGCTCCGGTTCATACGAAGAAGTGCTTCGTGAGGCAAAAGATACTGCTCTGAAAGAAATGTCTGAACAGGCTCGCCAAATGGGCGCTAATGCTGTGATCGGAGTTGATTTGGATTACGAAACAGTTGGGGGAAGTGGTAGTATGTTGATGGTAACTGCCAGCGGGACAGCTGTATTTTTGGAATGAAAATATAATTATATGTCTATGATAATGGCGAGCTTTTCTGAAAAGCTCGCCATTATTTTCATTATAGTTTTATATTTTTATCTTTCTATTGAACGATAAGGTTGAGATGAAGCTCTCATATGATAAAATACAAACTGTTTCGATCTTAGTTTATTTTAAATAAGCTTGCTTTATTTCGTTAGAATAATTGTGATAAATCGTTTTAGCTATCTCTATTTCTTTCTTGATAGGTACTGCAGGAAACTCCTCCTGACTTTCGACCCAATCGGTTTCCATCGTGAAGAAGTCAATTTCTTTTGGATTTTTTCCTTTTAACTTAGCACGAAGATAATTGAAGTATGCTTTCCAGCGTGGAGCATATAAAGTACTCAATATCCCGTTCCATTCTTTGTGAGCATATTCATGTAGGCTTGAATTTACAGAAGCCCAAGTTGTAATCTGACGTTTTGCATTATTTATAAACATCCTTTTTTCCATCGGATCCGCACCACATGCATCTGCTTGTCTTATGAATTCTCCTAATAGGAATTCTTTGCGTGTACTTAATAGCAAATCTTGGTCAGAAATCATTTGAAGAAATTTTGAGGTGTAAAAATCAAACTTTTCTGTATTTTTTTCATAGTAAGCGTCTGCTATGCATTTATGAATATATTTTCCATAATCAGCTAACACTTGGCGAGTAACATCTACCACGTCATAACGGTACGTGTCGATTTCTTTTAACTCATTCTCTGCTTTTAACAGATGTTCCAGTGCTTGGAGGACGTTTATAGGTTGATAGTACAGATGGGCTGTTCCCCAAGATGATGTGCGATCTATTTTTAATGATGGACGGGCACAAAAATAGGACTCTTGTGGACCATCTGCTGCCCATGGACAATTGTATACAGAAGTTGATAATTGCTGCATGGCTGCTTTTGAGTTATTGTTTGAAGAGCCATATCGATAGGTTGTATAATTGGCTATCCAATTTTTTACGTCTATACTATCCGTCCTCCAGGCCATATCGTATACCATATCATAATCAATCGGGTTTGTTCCGATACCCTCTGGAGTAGTTCCTACTCCACATACGTATTTACCTTTGGGATGATGTTCGGCTTTTATAACTCCTGTAGCATAGCTATGGAGCTTTCCATACATTCCAATGCGTCCGCCAAAATTAGGTAAAGCACACCAGATCCAGTTATGATCCAGGTAGCCGCCTTCTCTATGGGATTGTGATGAAGGCTCACCTCCCCATTGGGGACGGGCGCATGACATTAGGTCGAGTATTAACGCTTCGCCATGTTTAAGCCCCTTTAATAATGCATACGAAGGATTTGCGCCCCAACCTTGGAGCACCCATATAGCATCTGGATTGTTGGCTTTCATTGCTTTATATATATCAGAGGCTGCCTCTGTTATATTAATCCCCTCTGAGTTGCCTCCTTCATGAAAAGGGTCTCCACCGTAGTAGCGGGACTTTCCAAATAGTTTCTCTTGTTCTTCATAGAATATTTGCGCAACTTTGGTAAATAGAGGATCTGAAGGAACTAAGAATGCTGGACGCTGGTAGGTGATCCATTTACCTGCATCGCGTATGTCTGCATTTGGAAATTTTGTGATCATACTGTTGGGTACCATGCCATAGAAACCTTGTAGCACAGGTTCCATACCGTATTCTCTCATTCGGTCTAACATCTTTTTTTGAAGTTTGGTTTGCCGCTCAATGAATTGTTGTGAAACTGGACCGCCAAATTTTTCAAGATTTCCCATTAACCACCATGCTTCGTAACCGGCTCCTGGTAAAAAGTCCAATATTTCTTTCTCTGAGTACCCTAAGCGTCGAAGTGTGTTTTGCCAGACCGCATACTGTCCAATAACTGCTACTAATGGCATATTGATGCCTTGCATAGCCATACGGTCTATTTCATCTTCCCATTGTGTCCAGTTCCAAAAAGCCATAGAGTAACTATATGTGCAATAATTCAAATAATATCTTAATGGCAACGTAGCATTTACATGTATTTTTTCTTTTATTATGGGCAAAGAAGATGTATATGATAGATTATGTCCCGTCCAACTTGTAGTGCTGTGCAGATAATAACGCATATAATGGTTTAGTCCACGGGCCATGGAAATGCCGTTATTCCCTCGAATAATTAACTTTTTGCCTTTGGTCTCTAACTCAAAGAAGTCGGTTTCGTTTACAACTCTTTCAAAGACGATGTTTTTTGCTTGGTTAGGTACCATTTTGTTAGCAAGACGTTGTAAGTTACTCTCTTTTGCGTGTATTATAGTGGTACAGAGACAGGATATAAATAGTATAAAAAACGTTGTGTTTTTACTTTTTATGTACGACATCATAAACTATTTTGTTTTTAAAATTTTAAAAAAAAGAGGGTGAATCAATTTATATTAAACCCATTCACCCTCTATTATATAATTACTCTATCGAAAACATTTTATTTACCATCCTGGATTCTGAATCAGATTCGGATTGATGTCAATGTAATCCTGTTTGATAGGATATAAATATTGCTTTTGGGTAAAGATTAACGGTCGTTCAGGCAAAACTCTTGCTGTATAGAACTCTTCTGCTGTTGCACCGGCTGAATTCAAGCCTCTCATACCATTAGCGTCTTTCGCAAAGAACCTCTCAGCTTCTTTCCAACGTTTCAGGTCATATAACCAATGTCCTTCAAAGATTAATTCGTTCATTCTTTCACGGCGTACCACTTTTACTAATGCGTCACCGGTTGGATTGCCAAAAGACTCGGCAAGTGTCGGTAAGCCTGCTTTTTCGCGAATGGCATTAAAGTAACGGGTTGCGTCAGCATCCAGTGTTCCGTTATATTCAGCGCATGCTTCTGCATAGTTGAGATATAATTCTCCTAAACGGATAATAGGGAAAGGATATGTGTCAATAGTGAATGTTCCTGAATTTAAAGCTTGGTCAGAAGGGCAGACGCCTTTCTTTAAAGCGTATCCGCCATAGAGGTGGTCAGCATTCAAGTCGGCTTGCGCTACACCGTTTTGTTCTCCAAAGCGAAGTTTCAAGGTTACGGTATCACTATTTATTTCGTATGGACCACGGTCGTATCCTACAAAGGCGTAAAAACGAGGTTCACGTTTACGGTGCAGATAAATTGTGGAGTCATTAGGCATGATCTTCATGCGGTCTTCCCATTTATAGCTCGGATCTTGGTCACATGGAATCCCGTTTTCGGAATAGAAAAATTCCACAGCCTCTAAAGAAGGACCGATACCGCCAATGGGAGCCTGACCTCGTGGACAAAATCCTTTAGGGATAACCAGCACCTGAAAAAAGTTCTGATTAGTAGCATCTTCTTTTACGCCACTGTATCCCCAGATAAGTTCTTTATTCCATGGATCTACCATTGTATAGCGTTGATTAGCTACAGCCTGATCAAATTTGCTAAGTGGTCTACTGCTTGCATATCGGTATAATTCATTACCAGCTTGCTCGGCTAAAGTGATTGCTTTTTTAGTCTCATCCATCGCAGTCTTCCATTTAGCTTTGTCATATGTCTGATTGATAAATGGGGTTCCGTTTTGATCTTTAAAATCTGAGTAGAATTCACTATTGCCATTGTATAATGGGCTAGCTGCAAATAGATACATTCTTGCTTTTAATGCTTGGGCAACAACTTTGGTAGCACGTCCAAGGTCACTACTGGGAACAGTTAAAGGTAAATCTGCAATTGCTTTATCAAACATTCCTCCAATTGTCGTGACACATTCGTCGTATGGTTTACGGGGACGGAAAAATGTTTCTCCTTCTCCGTCCAATGGAATGTCTGAATCGACAATCACTACCGGACCGTAGTTTTGTAGCAGTACCGAGTGGAAATAGGCTATCAGGAAGTTGGTTTCTGCAAGCCATACTTTCTTTTTAGCTTCGTATTCAGCGGCCGAGATCGTCATAGGAACTACCTTGTCGATATTACTTTGAAATATATAGCATTGTTTGATGCCTTTATAACACTGTTGCCAAATATCCAGAACCGGATTACTGGAACTATATTGTAGCTGCTGCATCTGCAAAAAAGAGAACCACTGTAATCCCCAGTGTTTGGAACAAACTGTTTCGTTTGACATCAGCCAACCGAAATTAGTGCGGCAGTTGTTATATTGAGGGATAAAAGAGTAACAAGAATAAATGAAATTCTCTGCTGTTGTTTCGTTTTTAAAAGCGTCTTCCAATGTGGCGGTATCATCTGGCACTATATCCAAATAGTCACAGCTATGGAAGAGAACTGCAGTAAAGAGTGTAAGAATAAATATTAACTTTTTCATATAGACTCATTTAAAATGTTAATTGTAAACCGATTGTTGCAACACGTAAGTTTGGATAAGTTAGTCCTTTTCCTCCACCAAGTTCCGGATCCCAGTGCTTGAATGGAGAGAAGGTTAACAAGTTCTGGCCTGATATAAAGAGGCGCGCTACTTTGTAGGTATAACCTATTTCTACATTTTTCAGACGCAAGAAAGCGGCACTTCTTAACCAGTAGGTCGAATTCATAAAGTTATTATGTGAGTCGAGATTGCTGATTAAACGAGGATATTCTGCGTTTGGATTAGGATTCTCTTCTGTCCAATAATCTTTTGCTATAAAATCGAGCAAGGTTGTCTGGTCGGATGTAAACGGATGAATGTTTTGCATCATTAGGCTTGTTTTGGCGACTCCTTGAAAGAAGACAGAGAAGTCAAAGCTTTTGTATTGTACAGAGCCTCCGAAACCGTATACAATTTGAGGGACCGTTGGATCACCTATTTCAGTCATGTCATTGCTGTCGATTTTCCCGTCTCCATTTAAATCTTTGTATTTAATGTCTCCTGGTTTCAGGTTCGGAGAGAAAGTCTGTTCCGGGCTATTCTCAACATCTGCTTCATCTTTAAATAATCCCATTGCTATCAATCCGGTATAACGATTCAGCGGTTTGCCGATTTCGGAACGGTAGGCTTCTTCTTCCGGATAGCTGGGTTCGTCTGCTTCAAGAAGTGTGTTCTTTGCGTATGTAAAGCTACCTTTTAATGATACAATCAGATCTCTGGAGAAAGCTTTATTATACTCAATATTTAGGTCGACACCTTGATTTTTCACTTTCCCTAAGTTAGCGTATGGGCGTAAATCCCCCGTAATGCCTGATTCTGCCGGTACGATGTTTCTGCGCATAAAAATGTCTTTACGGGTTTCTGTAAACCAGTCAAAAGTGATATTTAATGAATTGAATAAATTCAACTCAACTCCCATATCGGCTTTTATACCGGTTTCCCAGCGTGCGCCAGCTGCACCGTATCTTGTGATTATGGCACCTGTTCCTGTGTTCTGCCAGTTGTTGCCGAATGTATAGGAGGCTCCGGACAGATTTACGTAGGTCAGATAAGGGAAACGAGAATCGGTTGACGAGTTACCTACTTTTCCATAAGAACCTCTGATTTTCAGATTAGAAATGACTTTTCTCAGCGGAGTGAAAAAGTTTTCGTTAGAAATATTGTATCCGATAGCTACTGAGGGGAAGAAACCGAAACGCTTGCCTTCTCCAAAATTCTCACTACCGTTATATCCAAAGTTGGCTTCAATCATGTATCTGTCATCATACCCATAAGTAACACGCCCTGCGATACCTTGGTTACGTACCGGTAGAGTGGCGTAAAAGTCTGCTGGTGCATTCTGGTTGTAATCTCTTTGCAGATAGACTAACATTGCTCCAACATTGTGTTTGTCTGCAAAGGTCTGTGCGTAGTCCAATGAAAGTTGATAGTTAAGTAAACGGTCGCCTCCATTAGATGTGCTTGTGGAAAGAGCTTTACTACCTTTTGTGATAGCCTCGTAAGTATAGGTGTATTCACCGTTGGCTCCTTGTTCGTAGTCTTTGATTCCGTAAAAATAGGGGTCGAAAGAACGTACTACGTTGGTTGTAGCCCAGTTTTTGAAAGATATCAATCCTTTGGCTTTTAATCCTGGAACAATGAATTTGAGGTCTTGTTCAAGATCAAGGCTTGCGATCATAGTGGATTCGTTTTTTTCGGAATAGCCTCTAACCATTTCAGCATATGGGTTACGGTATCTACCAGAAACCGGTCCACCATTGCGATTACCAAACAGGATATAGTCTTCGCCATTTTGTGCGGGAAGTACCGGAGCAAACATAACGGGAGGGGCTTCGAAAATGCCCTGATAGATTGCGTCAGTTCCAGCGGCAGAACCTGAGTAATCCAGTACCTGTGCGTTTAGTCGCACATTAGCCTTAGTGGTTGATGTCAAATTGACACCCACATTTGCTTGTAAAGATAAACGTAGCTGATTGATGTTGTTGTCAAAGTTGTTTTTGGAGTCTTTCTTTAGCATACCGTTATCATTGTTTAGTGTACCGCTAAGGAAATAAGTGACACGTTTACCACCACCGGTAACATTTACATTGGCAGATTGAGTAGTGGTGAAATCTTTAAATAGATAATTCTCCCAATCTACATTCGGATAAATGTATGGATTTAGTTGCTTACGTGTCCCTTCAATAACCTCCTCAGAATAATAAGGTTGCGCATTCGGAGTACGGTTTAGTACTGCATCGTTTCTTGCAATCATATAGTCTATACCATCTGCTACTTTTACGGTTTTGGTAGGCTGTGTAAAAGAATTTTGCACACGGATGTTGATTCGTGCCTTTTCCATGTCTTTACCATTTCTGGTTGTAATCAACATAACTCCATTGGCACCGCGTGCACCGTATAATGCCGTGGCTGTTGCATCTTTTAGAATTGAGAATCCTTCAATTACTTCTGGAGAAAGGGCATTCAGATCACCGATAGATACTTCTACATTATCAATAAAAACGAGTGGAGATGTGTTGCTGGCGAAGGTTGAAATACCACGTATCCAGAAATTTGCTCCATCGGCACCCGGTTCGCCACCACGCTGCACTGCTACTACACCAGCGATACGTCCGGCAAATGAATTACTTAGTGTACTTGATGGTGAACGGAGTTCACTGGCTTTTACCGTTTGCACAGCTCCTACTACACTCGCTTTCTTTTGGGCGCCAAATCCGACGACGACCACTTCGTCGAGTTGCTTAGCATCTGGAGCTATTTTTAAAATGACGTTTGTTTTGCCGTTTAAAGGAAATTCCGTAGGGGTATATCCGATAAAACTGGCTACCAAGACCGTATTAGCTGGGACTGTGAGAGTAAAGTTACCCTCTATATCCGTCATTGTGCCTTTGGTCTTATCACCTTTCACCACAACATTAGCTCCAGGAACTCCTTCACCATTTTCGTCAAGAACTTTTCCAGTAACTTTTATTTCCTTTTTCTCTTGCTGCGGTGCTTCTGCCGCAACTTTGGTGACTGTGATCTGACGGTCGTTAATGTTATACTTCAATCCTGCTTCTTTAGATAAAATATTCAGAATCGACTCCACGTCCTGTTTATCTATCGAAATGGATACTTTTTTCTGTAGTACAGGTAAGAGATCTTTTGAGTACAAAACAACAAATTCACTGTTTTTCTCAATGTATTCCAACACTTCTTTTACAGTTTTATTACTTGTGTGAAGCGTGAAAACAGTTTGCTGGGCATAAGTCTTTGCAGCATAAATCGGAGTAGTGATACTCGGTATAAGTAAAAAAATACTAATTAATAAAAAAAAGGACGTAATCCTCCCTGCCTTATGACAAGGAATTGCTTTCTTTTTCATACATTTACATTGATTTTAGTTAATCATTAAAGTTTGTGATTTAATAAAAAGTCATTAGAGTCGGATAATATGGGCGTATTATCCGATTTTCTTTTTTTATCCGCTTTCTTTCTACATAATGGTGTGTGTTTTTTAAGGTTAAACATTGGTTACTTAAAACTTGTATTATTCTATATAGATTACATTGTTTTTCATTGTATATTCAGTAGGTAAAATAGACAGAATCGACTTCATTACCTGATTTAGATCATCATTCAAGTAGAGTTTACCAAACATTTGCTCGTCCTCTACCGCAGCGTCACATCGTATGTCCTGACCGTAATAATCTCGTAAATGTTGCAAAACTTGTTTCAGGCTTTCTCCCTGCAAAGTCCATATCCCGTCAATCCAGCTGATATAGTCGCAGGCATTTACTTTCTCTTTTCCCGATATACCTTTCTCGTTAAGTTCCACTTTCTCGTTAGGCACCATTTTTATATGGTGATTTTGCTGGTCTTTTACGTTGACCGAACCATCGACCAGTACGACCGTAGCTCTTTCTTGATTTTTGTAGGCCGATATGTTGAAAGATGTACCCAAAACTCGTACTTCAAATCCGGAAGTATTTACAATAAACGGTTTCGAAGTATCATGTGTCACATTCAGATACACTTCTCCTTCCACATAAATTTCTCTATATTTCCCTTCAAATGTGCGGGGATAAATAACTTTACTTCCGGAGTTGATCCATATTTTACTGTTATCGGCTAAGACAATCTGCGAGCGTTTGCCTTTCGGAACGATAATTTGGTTGTACTCCTCTTTACTGTCATCTTCTGCAAGTTTATTAGAGTTGACCTGCACTTGGCCCGTCGCGGAATAGACGACTTGGGCATTGTTATCCAATTCTATCTTTTTTTGATCTGAAACGACCAGTGTTACTTCTTTAATGTCGTGTGGAATTTCCGTTTGCAGACTTTGCGCGATCTTATTTAAGTCATGCCTTTCTTCGTCATTCAACAGAAGAAAACAGCTTATTCCTATCAACAGGACTACAGAAGCCGCAACTGCCGAATATCTCAGGATACTGAACAGTCGTGTCGTTTTATTAATCTTTGAGGTAAGACGGACCGGTGTGTTGCCGGCATTTATCTTTTCCCGCACTTTTGCCCATATATCCGGTTCACTCATTTCTTCGGAGTGACATCGGTTCCAGAGAAAGTCGAGCTTATCATATTCGGCCTGCTCTTCCGGAGACTTAAATGATATCTTTTCCGGATGGTCGCCATCCTTATTCAGGCGTGAGGCAAATGATTTAAACTTATTCTTTCTCATACTTTAATAGGGTTACATAAATAAAGACGCAGTTTACCCGGGAATGTCCTATCCGGATTCCATCTTTTTTAGATTATTTTCTGATTTATTTTTTCAGGCCGCTCGAGATGATCTCTAATGCTTTGGCAACGTGTGCATTAATGGTCTTTACAGATATATTCAGCATATCGGCTATTTCTTTATAGGGTAGGCGTTCTATCTTGGCAAGAGCGAAGACTACCTTGCATTTGGGAGGAAGTGTTTGAATGAGGCTGTTGATTTGGGCTATCTCTTCCTTGCTGATCATCTGTTCGTCGGGAGTTTGCAGATTTCCGATTATCTGGAAGCTGTCTATTTCTTCCCAGGAAGTTATTTCATTTGAATTTTCCGCTTTTCGCAGATACGAGATGGCTTTGTTGTGAGTTAAAGTAAGCAACCAGGCTTTTATATTCTTGATTTCTTCTATTTCTTCCCGGTGCCTCCATACATCCAGAAAGACATCGCTGACTACTTCTTCGGCAGTTTCTTTGGTTCGTACGAAACACTGTGCATAGTAGAACAAGTCTTTCGAGTAGCTATTCACAAAATGACGGAAAGAAGCTTCTTCTCCTTTCTTTATCTTGCTGATATATTCGATGTCGTTGTTCATATATAGAGTAATGGTTGCTATATGTGTGCTGCAAAAATATAAAATATAAACTTCTTTTCTTAATATTTATTACATTCTTTCGTTCTTTAATTTAATAATATGTGGTATTTAAAGGTTGGATTAACTTTTCCTGCTTTTATTTGCATGTTTTGTGTTAACCATAAATGAAAGGCGGGATACTGTCAAAGTGCCCCGCCTTTTGCATCTGTATTTTGTGGGTTGATAGTAATAAGTTTATTCTGCCACCAGTTCTATTACCCGGCTATGGGTCTGTGAAGTAGTAAATGCATTCAATCCTATTTTCATCAGATAGTCACCGGAGAAGATTTTTTCATTACCCGGCAGATTCGATTTCCGACCCGGCATTAGATTAATTTCTTTCACCCGGTACATTTTTCCGGCATCAAGTCCCTGGAGCTTAATCGGGAGCAGTTTCTCGCCAAAGCGGGGATGGATATCATACGCGAAGAGAACAGCTTTCGAAGCATCCGGTGCGGCATACATAATCGCCATGTGATTGCTTTCATATGGAGAGATGAGGCGGTATTGATCACCATCCAGTATGACAGGCTTCAGGCGCTTATAATTTGCCACGGCTTCCTGGCAATAAGCCAGTTCGTCCGCTTTCATATCTTTCAGGCCGATGTCGAATCCCAATTTACACATGCTGGCAACATCGGTACGGAACTTTACACTCGTCCTGCTGTTCCAACTTGTAACATGGGCACACATGGCTTTGGAAGGGAAGAATTGTGAAAAACCCCACTGGATGAACAAACGCTCTATCGGATCGGTATTGTCCGAACACCAAAACTCTGTGAAGTATTTCAGTGCTTCGTAGTCGCAACGTGCACCACCGCCGGAACATAGCATCATCGGGACATTGGGGTATTTTTCTTTGACCCGTTTCAATACATTATATATACCGCGTACATGATCGATATAGAGTTGTCCTTGTTTGTCTTTCAGATAGGGAGAATAGATATTGGTGATGGGGCTGTTGCAATCCCACTTAAAGAAAGCTACATCAGGGTTTTCCGTCATAATCTTATCGACTACGCCGAATACGAAATCCTGTACTTTGGGATTGCTCAGGTCGAGTACCAATTGATTGCGGTAATAATAAGTTTCACGGTTCGGATA
The DNA here is from genome assembly GCF_033042785.2 of Bacteroides hominis. Taxonomy (NCBI): domain Bacteria; kingdom Pseudomonadati; phylum Bacteroidota; class Bacteroidia; order Bacteroidales; family Bacteroidaceae; genus Bacteroides; species Bacteroides hominis. The sequence continues at coordinate 1,323,470 of NZ_CP178829.1, forward strand.
ATGGATTGCCCAGTCGGGATGTGCTTCGAACAGATCACTTTGAGGATTCACCATCTCCGGTTCTATCCAGATACCGAATTTGACACCGGCTTCTTTCGCTTTCTCTACTAATGCAGGGATACCTCCGGGAAGTTTGCTTTTCATTGCTTCCCAATCGCCCAGGCCGGCATGATCGTCGTTGCGTGGATGTTTATTTCCAAACCAGCCATCGTCGAGCAGAAACATATCTACACCCAGATGTTTGGCTTCTTTCATCAATTTACCCAATAACTCTTCATCGAAAGTGAAATAAGTGTTCTCCCAATTATTGAGGAGAGTCATCCGGTCTCCCTGGCCATCTTTCAGTTGGTAGTTGCGTGCCCAGTTGTGTAAATTGCGGCTGGCTTCTCCCGTACCGTTGTTACTCAGGGTAAAGATAAATTCCGGGGTAGTGAATATTTCGTTTGCTTTTAATTGATAATCCGAAGCATACGGGTTGATGGCAGGGATTACCCGCAAGTTCCCCTCGTTGTCTACCTCAAAAGTAAACTGGAAGTTGCCTGTCCAGCCAATGGTACCCAATATTACTTGTCCCTGATGTTCTTGTGCAGGCTGTTCCAGTCCGAGTTCGAAGAAAGGTTGCATGTGCATGGCTGCGCGGCTTCCTAATTTTGTATCGAGAATTTTTTTGCCCGGTTGCAGCTGTTGTGTACTCATCTGTACCTCTTTGGCCCAGTCACTGCTGAATTCGGTGAGATAATATTTTTGGTTTGCGAAATAAAGCATCGTTGAAGCATAACGCCATAGAGTGACCGGTTTCTTCTGTTGATGCGTGATCTCACTCCATGTCTTGATTACATTTTGTTTAGGATAAGATACATAGTGCAACGTCACATCTACCGGATACTGGTCGTCTTTCATCCGGATGATGGTCTCTGTCCCGCCTTCTACTGTTTTCTGTTCCGAGGACACATAACGCAGGATGGTACTGGGGTTACCGTCGTTGTTTGTAATGGCTACAGCCGGTTCGAAATAGTCTTCCCCACCGGATCCCGGATATACTTCCCATCTGCGGGATCGCCCTGAAAGGTGGCTCAGGTCCCGGTCGTTTAATAGTTTGTCACCCAGATAAGCCTGATATAGGCGTCCGTTCGGAGCGACTTCTAAAATAAGGTCTGTCCGTTCTGTCGAGATGCGAATCTGCTTCGATTCTTGTGCACTTACATGGAGGCAGGCTGTAAGAACCAATAGTGTTGCAAGTAATTTTTTCATGGTATTATTATTGATGTTATAAAATATGCATTGTGCATGCAAAGTAAAGGAAACTTCGCTATATTCACAAATGAAACGAAAGGAAACAAACGGGAATCCATACTTCTGTTTGTTAAGTGGTTCTCCGGCAAGTAGTGCAACTTTCAGGGCAGATTCCTTTATTGCGGGAATTATCGTTCCGCTACTTTGTTTTTGCATAACATAAAATTGTGTAATTTTGGAGAGCTAAAAATAAAGGAGGATGAAAACAAGTCTGAAACTAATTCCGGGAGCTATGCTTGTGCTTCTTTTTCTGATTACCGCCTGCAATCTCTACAGGCGACCGATTCCCGATGAGATGATAGGAGAGCATAGGATTCACCGTGCTGACGGCTTCATGACCCAGGACTATCGTTTAGCGATTAATCCGGTCAATGATTCGGTATATGATATTAAGTTGTGGGAGAAAAAGAGCTCCTCAAGAAAGCCGGAGCAGATATATTATGATGGATTACGTTTCCATTACCGGGATACTGTGCATATTTCCACGAAACGCGTCACGAGCGGTACGGAAACTTATCGGGTAAATAAAAGACGGGTAACACGAGATAAGAATCCTCGTACGTGGTATACTATTCGGCTGAGCAGTGGCGGATTTGTAATGTCTGATTCATTGATAGAGCGGCAAGGCGTTTCCGACGAGCAACACCGGAAGTGGCTTTACAAACAGTATGGCAAATTGACTTTCCGCGAAGGGAAAATTGTTTTTCTGAACAGTCGTTGTCCGGCGTTTTATTTAAAGAAGCAGGAGAGATGAAGCGTTTTGTATCTGCTCCCATTTTTCGGGGCTGGCAGAAGCAAAAGGCAAAAATATTTGGTTATCTCGTTTAGATTCAATACTTTTAGGCTTTCGTTAAACCTTTAAATATTGTACGTCTATGGATAGCATCCTTTTCTGGCTTGTTCCGCTTGCCTCTGTTCTGGCTCTCTGTTTTGCGTTCTATTTTCATAAGCAAATGATGAAAGAGAGCGAAGGTACTCCGCAAATGATTAAGATTGCCGCTGCTGTACGTCGGGGCGCTATGTCTTATCTGAAGCAACAGTATAAGATTGTTGGCTGGGTCTTTCTGGGACTCGTGATTCTGTTCTCTGTAATGGCTTATGGTTTTCAGGTACAGAATGCCTGGGTACCGATAGCCTTTCTGACCGGGGGCTTTTTCTCCGGACTTTCGGGTTTTCTGGGAATGAAAACTGCCACTTATGCTTCGGCACGTACTGCTAACGCTGCGCGTACGTCACTGAATGCCGGACTTAGGATTGCTTTCCGAAGTGGGGCTGTGATGGGACTGGTGGTAGTAGGGTTGGGGTTGCTCGACATCTCTTTCTGGTATTTGTTGCTTAACTGGGCGATTCCCGCTGATGCACTGACACCTACCCATAAACTCTGTATCATTACCACTACGATGCTCACTTTCGGTATGGGTGCCAGTACACAGGCGCTCTTTGCCCGTGTAGGCGGGGGAATTTATACAAAGGCCGCTGATGTGGGAGCCGATCTTGTAGGTAAAGTTGAGGCCGGCATTCCGGAAGACGACCCGCGTAATCCTGCTACCATTGCCGATAATGTAGGTGATAATGTAGGCGATGTGGCAGGTATGGGTGCCGACTTGTATGAATCTTATTGTGGTTCTATTCTGGCAACGGCTGCTTTGGGTGCTGCCGCCTTTATTCATACGGGTGATACGGTGATGCAGTTTAAAGCTGTGATTGCCCCGATGCTGATTGCTGCTATCGGTATCATTCTTTCCATTATCGGTATTTTCTCTGTCCGCACCAAGGAGAATGCCACCATGAAGGATCTGCTTGGTTCGTTGGCTTGGGGAACAAATCTGAGCTCGGCTTTGATTGTAGTGGCTACTTTTTTCATCCTATGGCTCTTGCGACTGGACAACTGGATGTGGATTTCGTGTGCGGTAGTTGTAGGGCTGGTTGTGGGTATTGTCATCGGTCGTTCGACGGAATATTATACTTCTCAATCCTATCGTCCTACTCAGAAGTTGAGTGAAAGCGGTAAAACCGGTCCCGCCACAGTTATTATTTCAGGTATCGGGCTTGGTATGTTATCTACGGCTATTCCGGTGGTTGCGGTGGTGATCGGCATCATTGCCTCCTATTTGCTGGCTTCCGGTTTCGACTTCGACAATGTAGGAATGGGGCTTTATGGCATCGGTATCGCTGCTGTCGGTATGCTTTCTACATTGGGTATCACGCTTGCTACGGATGCTTATGGTCCGATAGCAGATAATGCCGGTGGCAATGCAGAAATGTCCGCTTTGGGTAAAGAGGTCCGTAAACGTACCGATGCGCTCGATTCGCTGGGAAATACAACGGCGGCTACCGGAAAAGGGTTTGCCATTGGTTCGGCAGCTCTGACAGGATTGGCATTGCTGGCATCTTATATCGAGGAGATCCGTATCGGACTGACCCGTTTGGGTAATCTGGAACTGACCTTCCCGAATGGAGATACCATTACTACGGCTAATGCCACCTTTGTAGACTTCATGAATTACTATGAAGTAAACCTGATGAATCCGAAAGTACTTTCCGGTATGTTCCTCGGTTCGATGATGGCATTCCTGTTTTGTGGACTGACTATGAATGCAGTCGGTCGTGCGGCCGGACACATGGTAGATGAAGTACGACGTCAGTTCCGCGAGATGAAAGGTATCCTGACCGGAGAGACCGAACCGGATTACGAGCGTTGCGTGGCTATCTCTACGAAAGGAGCACAACGTGAAATGGTGGTTCCTTCTCTGATTGCCATCGTTGCGCCGATTCTTACCGGGCTGATATTTGGTGTCCCCGGTGTATTAGGCTTGCTGATTGGCGGATTGAGCAGTGGGTTTGTACTTGCCATTTTCATGGCCAATGCCGGCGGAGCATGGGATAATGCGAAGAAATATGTGGAAGAAGGGAACTTTGGCGGTAAAGGCAGCGAGGTACACAAAGCTACAGTGGTGGGTGATACTGTCGGTGATCCGTTTAAAGATACGTCCGGTCCGAGCCTGAATATCCTGATTAAACTGATGAGCATGGTTGCTATCGTCATGGCGGGATTGACTGTTGCCTGGAGCCTGTTCTGAGTTCTAAAAAAGATCGTTTTATCCTTCTCCTACAGAAAATGTGTTTCGATCTTCCATCTTCCACCTTTTAATGACCAATTGCTTGTATCATTGTGTGTTAACAAGGTGGAAGATGCGTTTTTAAGGCCGTTTATCTTCCACCTCTATCTTCCATCTTCCACCCTCTTTCAGGGAGGTTGGTTTAATGTTAAATATCTGGTAGTTAGATAGATGAAACAGCTTTTCTATGGATAAATGTCAGTAATAGCATTTTGCTTTCCTTCATACCTTTAGCGATTATGGTTTGAAGTTTATCCCGGCCCTTGTACCCGGGCTGATGAGCCCGCATACCTGTGCCCATGGGCCCGCATACCCGGGCTTATGAGCCCGGGTATGCGGGCCGGGATAAGGTTACGGTAACAGATGCTTGTTCTCTTATTCTTAATGTGTTATAGATGCTATGACGGATGCTTGCTTTCTTCTTAATCTTTTTGCAGAAAAGGTAGATGCTCCTATTCCGGATAGTAAGATGAGATTCGGTTTGTTCTGTTGTTCATTTCCGTTTAATTGATTACATTTGCCATGTTAAATAAAAGAAACGATGCTCTTACCCTGGTTAAACGAAGAACTGATAGAAGCCGGTTGTGATGAAGCCGGACGTGGTTGTCTGGCGGGTGCGGTTTATGCCGCTGCTGTGATCCTGCCCAAAGATTTTGAGAACGAGTTGTTGAATGACTCCAAGCAGTTGTCCGAGAAACAACGTTATGCTTTGCGCGAAGTGATTGAACGGGAAGCCATCGCTTGGGCAGTCGGCATTGTTTCACCCGAAGAGATTGATAAGATAAACATCCTGAATGCTTCGTTTCTTGCCATGCACCGGGCAGTAGATGGGCTAAAAACCCGTCCTCAGCATTTGCTGATCGATGGAAACCGTTTCAGGAAATACCCCGATATTCCCCACACCACCGTCGTAAAGGGAGACGGCAAGTATCTTTCGATAGCTGCCGCCTCTATTCTTGCAAAAACGTATCGTGACGACTATATGAATGGGCTGCATCAGGAATTTCCATGTTACGGCTGGGACCATAACAAGGGGTATCCGACGAAAAAACACCGTGCGGCTATTGCCGAAAACGGTGTTACTCCTTATCATCGTATGACCTTCAACCTGTTAGGCGATGCACAGCTGGAGTTGTTTCCTAAATAGACGATTCTTTATCAGAACCACTTTATTTTCCTGAAGATAACAAAAGAAAGAGCCGACAGGAGTACGGATATCAGAATAATCAGCATGAAGGCATGAGGCATCTCTTCCAGGTGTATATCCACATTCATGCCATAAAAACTGGCTATTAACGTGGGGATCATCAATGTGATGGAAAGGCTTGTCATGCGTTTCATGATGGCGTTCACATTGTTTGAAATGATAGACGCAAAGGCATCCATCGTCCCTGTGAGAATATCGCTGTAAATGTTGACCGTATTGAACGCCTGCTTCAGTTCAATGATAACGTCTTCCACCAACTCTTCATCCAGAAAGTCGGTATCCTGAAAGATGGTTTTCAGTTTACCGATCATCACTTCGTTGCCGCGGATGGAGGTGTTGAAGTAGACCAGTGTCTTCTGCAACTTCATCAAGCGTAGCAAATCTTCGTTACGGATGCTGCGTTCCAATTCCTTTTCGGCAGCGGTGATGTCAATATTTATCTGTTTCAGGTACTTCAGGAACCAGACTGCCGAGGAATAAATCAGGCGGAAAATCAGATCGAGTTTGTTGCGCACTTCGATTCCTTTCCGGCGGGTATGCTCGATGAAATCCGGAATCATATCCGTCTGATGGTAACATACCGAAACAATGATTTCATTGTTGGTGATGATGCCGATGGGGACGGTGATGTAGGGGAGGCTGCTTTGAGTGTTCTGTACCGGTATGCGCAGAATGGTCAGCAGCCAGTTACCTTCGGTTTCCGTTCGCGGGCGTTCATCGGTATCGGCTATATCGTTTAAAAAAGATTCAGGGACTTTCAGCGTTTCGGTCAGGAATTTAAAATCACTGCTGTCCGGGCACACTACGTTGACCCAGCTGTTCGGAAGCCATTGTGCTTTTTCCACAAAGCCGGCTTCACAATAAAGATATGTTCTCATCTTATTGCCTCCTTTCGTTTGTTGATGTCCGAGCAGAGGCATTACCGCAGAATGACTCTGTTCGTGTTAGTTAATACTGTTGCACGTTCGCGGGTTTGAATCGTCCATATTCTGTTTTTTATTTTTAAAGCGGCGCAAAAGTAAGGAAATCATTTCAAATCCACCGCATTTTTTCTTCCTTTTTGTCTGATAGGGAGATAGCTTAACATAGATTAAACGTGTTCGTAATTAACTTTTTTGTACCTTTGCACCCGAAAATCAGAACGACAATTAAATTTTAGAATATTATGAGTAAGAAAGCCCTTTTAATGATTCTTGATGGTTGGGGATTAGGCGACCACGGGAAAGATGACGTAATCTTCAACACTGCTACTCCGTACTGGGATTATCTGATGGAGACCTATCCTCACTCTCAGTTGCAGGCCAGCGGTGAAAACGTAGGTTTGCCCGACGGACAGATGGGTAACTCAGAAGTGGGTCACCTCAATATCGGTGCAGGACGTGTAGTTTATCAGGATTTGGTAAAGATCAACCTCTCTTGCCGTGATAACAGCATCCTGAAGAATCCGGAAATCGTTTCAGCTTTCTCTTATGCAAAAGAAAATGGAAAGAATATCCATTTCATGGGATTGACTTCAGATGGCGGTGTACACAGTTCTCTGGATCACCTGTTCAAACTTTGTGATATTGCTAAAGAATATAATATTGAGAATACTTTCGTTCATTGCTTTATGGACGGACGTGATACAGACCCGAAAAGCGGTAAAGGCTTTATCGAACAGTTGGAAGCACACTGTGCCAAGTCTACCGGTAAAGTAGCTTCTATTATCGGACGTTACTATGCCATGGACCGTGATAAACGTTGGGAACGTGTGAAAGAGGCATACGACCTGTTGGTAAACGGTATCGGTAAGAAAGCTGCTGACATGGTGCAAGCTATGCAGGAGTCTTACGATGAAGGTGTAACGGATGAGTTCATCAAACCGATTGTGAATGCCAATGTAGACGGTACCATTAAGGAAGGCGATGTCGTTATTTTCTTCAATTACCGTAATGACCGTGCTAAGGAACTGACAGTCGTTTTGACGCAACAGGATATGCCGGAGGCGGGTATGCACACTATTCCCGGGTTGCAGTATTACTGTATGACTCCGTACGACGCTTCGTTCAAAGGTGTACACATTCTCTTCGACAAGGAAAATGTTGCTAACACACTTGGAGAATACCTGGCTGCTAAAGGAATGAAACAGCTTCACATTGCCGAAACAGAGAAATATGCTCACGTAACATTCTTCTTTAACGGTGGTCGCGAAACTCCGTACGATAACGAGGACCGTATCTTGGTTCCGTCTCCGAAAGTTGCTACTTACGACTTGAAACCGGAGATGAGTGCCTATGAAGTAAAAGATAAATTGGTGGCTGCCATCAACGAGAATAAATACGATTTTATCGTTGTGAATTATGCAAATGGTGACATGGTAGGCCATACCGGTATCTACGAAGCCATTGAGAAAGCGGTAGTTGCGGTAGATGCTTGCGTGAAAGATACCATTGAAGCTGCCAAAGCCCAGGGTTACGAGGCTATCATCATTGCTGACCACGGTAATGCTGACCACGCTCTGAATGAAGACGGTACTCCCAATACGGCTCACTCTTTGAATCCTGTACCCTGTGTATATGTGACAGAAAACAAAGATGCAAAGGTAGCAGACGGACGTTTGGCAGATGTGGCTCCTACTATTCTGAAGATTATGGGATTGGAAGCTCCTGCTGAAATGAACGGTCAAGTTTTAATTAAGTAAAAGCCTGATAAACAGATAGGAGGGCGGAGTTCTACTCCGCCTTTTTTATAGGATAGAATTATGATTCAGATAGATGACGTTGTTGTAAGCCTGGATGTGCTTCGCGAAAAGTTTATATGCAACCTGGATGCCTGCAAAGGTGAATGTTGCATTGAAGGAGATGCCGGGGCTCCGGTAGAACTGGAGGAAGTGGAGAAACTGGAGGAAGTGCTTCCGGTCGTTTGGGACGAATTGTCACCCGAGGCGCGTGCCGTGATAGACAAGCAGGGAGTGGTGTATACCGATCCGGATGGCGATCTGGTGACTTCCATTGTGAACGGAAAGGACTGTGTGTTTACCTGTTATGATGAGAAAGGATATTGTTATTGTGCCATCGAGAAAGCATACCGGGAGGGAAAAGTAAATTTCTATAAACCGGTCTCTTGCCATCTGTATCCCATACGGGTAGGTAATTATGGACCTTATAAGGCGGTAAACTACCATCGGTGGGATGTGTGTAAGGCTGCTGTATTGTTGGGCCGGAAAGAGAATGTGCCTGTCTACCGTTTCCTGAAAGAACCGTTGATTCGCAAGTTTGGTCAGGAGTGGTATGATGAACTGGAAATTGTGGTAAAAGAGTTACAGGATAGAGGGATGATATGAACAGACAAGTAAAGAAGATACTCAAGATCAGTGGCATCACATTGGGCTCTGTACTCTTGGTGCTGCTTGTAGCCATTGCTTTCGTGATTAATTTTATCGTAACTCCGAAGAAACTGACTCCGGTCGTGTTGGATGCTGCCAATCAGACTCTGAATGCACACTTGGATATGGAAAGCGTAGAATTGACTTTCTTTTCGACTTTCCCACAATTTGGACTGAAAGTTAAGAACGGCTCTCTGGTGTCCAGAACTTTGAATGATAGTAATTGGTGTAAAACCGATTCATTGCTTTCTTTCAAAGAGTGTGTGCTGACTGTAAACCCGGTGGCATATTTGACGGAGAATCGTATTATCGTTCATAATCTCTCTTTGGACGAAGTATCAGTGTATGCCTACCGGGACAAGGCCGGACAGGCAAACTGGGAAGTGACCCGTGCTTCGGCAGATACGATTCCGGAGGATACTGTGTCTGCTGACTTTAATAGCGAAATTGATATCCGGAATATCGAACTTAAACATGCCAATCTCATTTTCGATGACCGGAATACGGATATCTATTCGCGGATAGATGATGCTAATCTGAAGTTGAGACTTTCATTGACAAAAGGTGTTTCTACCCTGGGACTGAAGTTCGACAATAAGAATATACTTTTCTGGCAACGGGGGGAATTGCTGGTCAATAAGATAGCTACTGCTCTTCGGACCGATATTACGGTGGATCGTCAGACTGCTGTCTGGAAACTGAAAGATACGGAGCTTAATGTAAATGGGATTCAATTGGATGTGAACGGGGCATTCCGTCGGGATACTGTGGCAAAAACGATCGGTATGGATCTGGAATATGGCTTGCATGCTCCATCTATGGAGACAGTACTTCGAATGATTCCGAAAGCATATGTGAAAGACAGTAAAGTATCGGCCAAAGGGGAGGTTACTGTCAGTGGCAGGGTGAGAGGTGTGTATGGTGACAAAAAGTTACCGGCTGTGTCATTGAAGATCGGTATTAAAGAGGCTTCGGCACAATACAAGGGTTTGCCGTATGGCATTGATGAGGTGACGGCGGATTTTGATGCGTATGTCGATCTGATGCGTCATCAGCCTTCTTATCTGAATCTGAAAATCTTCCACTTTAAGGGGGCGCATACCGAAGTACTGGCCGATGCGAAAGTAGACGACTTGTTGAATGATCCGTTGATCACTTTTCATACCAAGTCGACCGTTGACCTGGATGCACTTGCCAAAACCTTTCCGTTACAGGAAAGTGTGACGATCCGGGGTAAACTGGATGCGGATATGGGAATGAAGTGCCGTCTTTCTACTTTGAAGAAGCAGGACATCGGACGTATGAAGTTGGGAGGCAAGCTCGAACTGAATGATTTCGAATTGAAAGATACTGCTAAAGATTTCAACTTCCTGGGTAATGCGACTTTCCGTTTCCGTGATAACGAGACTCTGCAGGCTCAGGTGGATATCCGGAAACTGGTGTTGAGAAGTCGTTTGCTTTCTTCTGATATTGAACGGTTGGTTGCCAACGTAACTTCTACTAATCCGCAGGATACTACCTGTATCGTTTCTTTGCAGTGCGATATGGAAGTAAGTAAACTTCATGCTTCGATGGGAGATTCGATAAAGTTATACAGTGCCCGTGCTAAGGCCCAAGCGGCTTTGGAACCTCAGGAAGCGGATGTAACAAAGCCGGCGGTTGATTTCTCGCTTCGTGCCGATTCGCTTTTCTTCAGTGCGGCGGAGACTCGTATGGCTATGAATGTGGCCGGCATCAAGATGAAAGCTGAGAAATTGAATGACTCTTTGTGGGTGCCTAAGGGAATCGTTGGTTTCGACCGTTTGCGTTTCCGTACACCGGAGTTCGGATTGCCCATCCGTATGGCAAAGACAGCGGTAACAGTCGATGGGCCGAAAATCAGGCTGAAGAATGCTTCTGTCCGTATCGGACGTTCTGACATGACGGCTACCGGTGATATGGAGGGCGTTTACAGGGCTATGACGAAAGGCGAGAAGCTGACAGCGCATTTATCCCTTACTTCCAATCTGATAGATTGCAATCAATTAATTAATTCATTGTCTTTCCCTCAGGACACTACGGAAGTGCTTACCGACAGTGTGCCTTCGGAGATGAAGTTATTCGTGATTCCCCGAAACATAGATTTTGAACTGCAGACAGATTTGAAAAAGGTAGTTTTTGAAAAAATGCTTTTTGAAAATGTGCATGGTGCGGTGGATATTAAAAATCAGGCCATACATCTGGAAGACCTTTCGATGCGCGCTCTCGATGCGGATATGAAAGCGGTAATGGTTTATAAGGCCAGTAGCCCGCGTGGTGGATATGCTGGTTTCGATTTCAAAATCCGGAATATCAATATTGCAAAGCTGGTTGATTTCGTGCCTTCACTCGACACGATAGTGCCCATGCTCCGTTCTTTTAAAGGGCGTGTTATGTTTGATGTGGCAGCCGATGCCCGCTTGGATTCGGCTATGAATATCCGTATCCCGACTTTGCGCTCGGCTATTCATATCAAAGGGGACAGTCTGGTTCTGATGGATGGAGAAACCTTTGCTGAGATTTCGAAGATGTTGATGTTTAAGAATAAGAAGGAAAATGTATTCGACAGTATTTCTGTCAATGTGACGGTACATGACGGTAATGTGACCGTTTATCCGTTCCTCGTAGAGATAGACCGTTATAAAGCGGCTATCGGCGGTGAACAAGGACTGGATATGAATTTTAATTATCATATTTCCATTCTTAAATCGCCATTGCCGTTTAAAGCCGGAGTAAATATTACAGGTAATCTGGATAAAATGAAATTCCGCATTGGCAAGGCTAAGTATAAAGATGCGGTTACCCCCGCTGCAGTGCATCGGGTGGACAGTACCCGTGTGAATATGGGTAACGAGATTGTTAACCGCTTCCGGAGAGTAATTACCGGACGAAGGCCCAGATAAAAAGATAATCAAAGAAAAGCGCCGGTCCGAAGGATTTTCCTTCAGTACCGGCGCTTCTTCGTTGTAAGATGTGAGGTTGGTGTTTATATTACGAATTATGCATCGATATTTGCATACGTTGCATTCTCTTCTATGAATTCGCGGCGTGGTCCTACATCTTCACCCATTAACATGGAAAAGATATAATCGGCTTCTGCTGCGTTGTCAATATTAACTTGTTTCAGCATACGGTTTTCAGGGTCCATGGTTGTTTCCCACAACTGCTGGGCGTTCATTTCACCCAAACCTTTGTAACGTTGTGTATGAATTGCATTTTCCGAACCGCCACCGTAAGTGTCGATAAACTTCTGGCGTTGTGCATCTGTCCAGCAATACTCTTCTACTTTACCTTTTTTGCAGAGATAGAGTGGGGGAGTTGCGATATAGAGATACCCATTCTGTATGATTTGCGGCATATACCGGAAGAAGAAGGTCATGATCAGTGTGTCGATGTGTGAACCATCGACGTCGGCATCGGTCATGATGATGATCTTGTGATAGCGCAACTTATCGATATTGGCAGCCTTACTGTCTTCTTCAGTGCCGATGGTAACGCCTAAGGCGGTGTAGATATTGCGTATTTCTTCACTCTCAAGAGCTTTGTGATACATTGCTTTCTCTACGTTCAGAATCTTACCGCGTAGTGGAAGGATGGCTTGGAATGCACGGTTACGGCCTTGTTTGGCTGTACCGCCTGCTGAATCTCCCTCGACGAGGAACAATTCGCACTTTTGCGGGTCTTTATCCGAACAGTCAGCCAGTTTTCCCGGTAGCCCGCCTCCTGACATGGGGGATTTGCGTTGAACCATTTCACGTGCTTTACGTGCAGCGTGGCGGGCAGTGGCAGCCAGAATCACCTTGTCTACAATGGCTTTTGCTTCTTTCGGATGTTCTTCCAGATAATAGTTCAGCACTTCACCTACAGCCTGGTCGACAGCACCCATCACTTCGTTGTTTCCCAACTTGGTTTTAGTCTGTCCTTCAAATTGAGGTTCAGCAACTTTTACAGAGATCACGGCTGTAAGTCCTTCACGGAAGTCATCACCGGAGATTTCTATTTTGACCTTTTCCAGCATTTTGCTGTCTTCTGCATACTTTTTCAGTGTACGGGTCAGGGCACGGCGGAAACCTGCCAGATGCGTACCGCCTTCTATTGTATTGATATTATTGACATACGAGTGGATATTCTCAGAGAATCCGGTATTATACATGATAGCTACCTCGATGGGGATGTTCTGCTTCTCCGTGTTCAAATAGATCACATCGTTAATCAAGTGTTCGCGTGACGATTCTATGAAGCGTACGAACTCTCTTAAACCTTCTTCCGAGTAGAAAGTTTCGTGTTTGAAGCTACCGTCTTCGTTTATTACACGTCGGTCTGTCAGTGAGATGCGTAATCCCGCATTCAAGTAAGCCAGCTCACGTAAGCGTGAAGCCAGAATCTTGTAGTCATAGACTGTTTCGGTAAAGATACTGTCGTCAGGCCAGAATTGTTGTTTGGTTCCTGTATGGTCGGCTGTTCCTACTTCTTTGACTGCATAAAGGGGCTTGCCGATTTCGTATTCCTGCTGGTAGATTTTACCGTTACGGAATACCTGGGTGGTCATGTGGGTAGACAATGCATTTACACAAGACATACCGACACCGTGCAAACCTCCGGATACTTTATACGAGCCTTTATCGAATTTACCTCCGGCATGTAGCACAGTCATGGCAACTTCAAGGGCAGATTTCTGCTCTTTTTCGTGGAAATCTACGGGGATACCACGGCCATTGTCCTGTACGGTGATAGAGTTATCTTCGTTGATAGTTACTTCGATATGGTCGCAATAACCAGCCAATGCTTCGTCGATAGAGTTGTCGACAATTTCATATACCAAGTGATGAAGTCCCTTTACGCTGATGTCACCAATGTACATCGCAGGGCGTTTTCTAACTGCTTCAAGTCCTTCCAATACTTGGATACTATCTGCTGAATAAGACCCGTTATTGGTGGGATTCTGTTCTTCGCTCATAATTTGATTCCTAATTATAATAACAGAGCAAATATAGTGAAAATATCTGAGTTAGAGAAGAATGAAGAGTGAAAAAAGAAGAATTTAAAGTAAACCGGATGGGATGGTTTTAAACATGAAAAGCCGAACTAAAAAGTTCGGCTCTCAATATTGTATAGAGTCTGTTATAAGTCTTATTTCTTAAGCAAGCTTATTGATGTAAATAGCCAACTTAGATTTCAAGTTGTTAGCTTTATTCTTATGAATAACATTTGTTTTAGCTAACTTGTCTACCATCTTAGTGATGCTTGGGTACATAGCAGTTGCTTCTGCTTTGTCAGTAGTTGAACGAAGTTTTCTAACAGCATTTCTCATGGTTTTACCATAATATCTGTTGCGAAGTCTTCTGCTTTCTTCTTGTCTGATTCTCTTGATTGATGATTTATGATTTGCCATCTCGACTAATCTGTTTTAATTCGTTTATTTTTTTAATTGTAGCCCGTGGGGGAATCGAACCCCCCTTTCAAGAATGAAAATCTTGCGTCCTAACCGATAGACGAACGGGCCATCCTGTATTGAGCATTTCTGCTCTTTTTGTTTCGCTTTGCTTTCGTTCTGTATCGTTGTTTCCCGATTGCGAGTGCAAAGGTAGACCTTTTTTTGAAACTACCAAACTATTTGCAGAAAAAAATCTAATTATTTTTGATAGATATATTATTTTTCTTTGTTTATTTGTTGATAATCAGTGATATATGTTCTTTTTACGTTTTGTTTGGGATATGAACTTTTTTTTGAGATAGGAGTCTTTGATTGTCTATTCACACTTTTTTCGTAGCTTTGTTACCCGAAAGAAAAGTTAGAGATATGCTGCAAAAAACAGTTGGAATCGTTCTTCATATACTAAAGTATAACGATACTTCAAATATCGTTGAGATGTATACTGAGCTTTCAGGACGTGCATCTTTTCTGGTTGCTGTGCCACGCTCTAAGAAGGCTGCTGTCAAATCAGTACTATTCCAGCCGTTGGCGCTGATTGAGTTTGAGGCAGATTATCGACCGAATACTTCGCTTTTCAGAATTAAGGAAGCTAAATCCTTTAGTCCGTTCGCCTCCATTCCTTATGATCCTTTTAAATCGGCTATAGCTCTTTTCCTTGCGGAATTTCTTTATCGTGCCATTCGCGAAGAGGCGGAGAACCGCCCATTGTTTGCCTATTTACAGCATTCTATCTTGTGGTTGGATGCTTGTAAGATTAGCTTTGCCAACTTTCATCTGGTGTTTCTGATGCGTCTTTCCCGCTTTCTGGGATTGTACCCCAATCTGGATGATTATCATACGGGTGACTATTTTGATATGTTGAATGCTAACTTTACTTCGGTTCGTCCTCAACTTCATTCTTGCTATATCCAGCCTGATGAAGCTGGGAGATTACTGCAATTGATGCGTATGAACTATGAAACAATGCACCTTTTCGGAATGAACCGTACGGAAAGGGCCCGATGCCTGGCTATTATTAATGAGTATTACCGGTTACATCTTCCTGATTTTCCTGTACTGAAATCATTGGATGTATTGAAGGAATTATTTGATTAGTATCTCTTGCCCATTTCTGTGTACTTCATTTGGCTTTGGTAATCCGTGTCTGTAAACAAGATACCCCCGGATGTAACTCTGTGTACATCCGGGGGTAGATTTCTTTTAAAAGAGAGTATAGCTATTGTGTAGCTTCTCTTATAAGCAGGATTTATACGTTGAGATTATCCCAACAACTCTTTTACTTTAGTTGAAATAGCGCGTCCTTCGGCCAATCCGGCAAGTTTCTTGGAGGCTACTCCCATTACCTTTCCCATATCTTTACCACTGGTAGCACCTACTTCAGCAATAATCTCTTTCAGTGCAGCTTCCAGTTCTTCGGCAGTCATTTGTTTCGGTAAATAGGTTTCCATGACTTGTACTTGTGCCAATTCTGCATCGGCTAAGTCCTGACGACCCTGTCCTATATATATTTCTGCAGCATCTTTACCTTGTTTTACCAGTTTTTGCACGATTTTCAGTGCATCTGCGTCTGTAAGGATGTCATTGGCTCCCGGAGCAGTTTTAGCTTCCAGAAAGAACTTCTTTACATTTCTAAGGGTTTCAAGGGCTACTTTATCTTTCGCTTTCATTGCGTTTTTAATGTCTTCGCTGACTCTTTCGAATAAATCCATGATGTTATGTTATATTATGATTTAACGATTTACGGTTTATAATTGGTAAATCCGGGTTAATGATCGATATATTTAGCTATTTATTAAAATGTGATAACTCCACTGTCATCTATAGCTTCTTCAGTAGCTATCTCTTCTTCCAATGCGGCTTTTGCTTTGATCTTACCCAAAGTCGTTTTGTCGCGAAGGTAAGTAGGAGAGTCTTCTACCATGGCGATGATATCATCATTGTCCAGATCTTCCGGATTGAAGAGATAGATATGACGGCGTTTCCGCAGGTTGCGCGTTCCGATGCCACTGGCACTTTCACCATATGCTTTACGAATGCGCTCTTTGTTCTTTTCCTTCTCTTCTTCCAGCTGCAACTGACGTTCTTCTTCTTCCTGGCTGCGTTTCTCGTGTAGGTCGTCCATACCTGGTACGTCTTCCACACCGAAACCGGTAGCAAGCACAGTGATCTTCACTTTCGTATCCAGTGAGGTATCCATAGCCACACCCCAGATCACTTCTACACCTTCGCGGAATTTGCTCATAAACTCGTGCACTTCATTCATCTCCTCCATCATCAGTTCGGAAGCAGGACAGAACGAAACATTCAGCATGACTTTCTTCGCATTGAAGATGTCATTGTTATTGAGTAACGGTGAATGGAGTGCGTCGTCGATTGCTTTGGTTACGCGGTTTTCTCCTTCACCGAATCCGGTACTCATGATGGCTACACCACCGTCTTTGAGGATTGTTTTCACATCAGCGAAGTCCAGGTTTACCGTACCCCGCATGGTGATGATTTCGGCAATACTTTTGGCTGCGATTGACAGTGTGTCATCTGCCTTGCCGAATGCGTTCATAAAGGTCAGGTCGGAATAAATTTCACGCAGGCGTTCGTTATTGATCACCAACAAAGCGTCTACATGTTGGGCAATGCGTTCTACTCCATCCAGAGCCTGGATAATTTTCTTTTCGCCTTCAAAGATAAAAGGGATGGTAACGATTCCGACAGTCAGGATATCCATCTCTTTAGCGATACGGGCGATGACGGGGGCTGCTCCGGTTCCGGTACCTCCGCCCATTCCGGCAGTGATAAATACCATCTTGGTACCATCATTCAGCAGGTTTTTTATGTCTTCGATGCTCTCTTCGGCAGCATCACGTGCACGCTCCGGACGGTTTCCGGCACCGAGTCCTTGCGTGATGGAACGTCCCAGTTGCAGTTTGACCGGTACAGGAGACTCAGCCAATGCCTGGTTGTCGGTATTGCAGAGAACGAATGTCACGTCGTGTATGCCTTCCCGGTACATGTGGTTGACGGCGTTACCTCCACCACCTCCTACACCAATCACTTTAATGATTTTCGGCGAATCTGTAGGGAAATCGAATTGTACTATCTCGTCCATATTATATTGTATTATGAATTATCACTTTATTTCATATCTTCATCGGAGAAAATCTCATTAGAAAGTTTGTCGAAAGTCGATTTAAACCAATTCGGTTTGTTTCTTCTTTCTTCTTCTCTTCTTTTTTTCTCCTCCAGTTTACGTTGCTTTTCTTCTTCTTTCCGTCTTTTTTCCTCTTCCTCTTTTTTCTTTTTGGCAGCACGTGCAGCGGCTTCCTGTTCTTTCAGACTCTCATCTTCTTCAAACATATTCACCGGTTCGGGTTGAGGCTGAGGTTGTACATGCGGCTGGGGAGCAGGTGTCTCTTGCAGGCAACAGTTTTCATTGCCGGCAGCAAGCAGTCCGAATAAGGTGTTCTGTGTACCGTCTTTCTTCACAACATCTTCGTCTGCATGAATGGTGTTGCGTACGAATCGTGCGCTTCTCACCTTTTCTATCTTACTTCGTTTACGGAGAGCTTCGTCCAGGTTTTTCAGATTGGAGGCTCCTCCTGTAATGATAAGTCCGGCCAACAGTTTATCATCATACCCTGAAAGTTGAATCTGATTCCATACGTTTGCAATAATTTCTTCAGTACGCGCCTCGATGATATTATTCAGTTTGCCGAGTTCTACGGTTCTACCTCCTTCTTCCAGTTGGCAGGTAGCAGGTTCTTCGCCTTCTTCCTCTTCGTAAAAGGCGTTACCATATCTGATTTTCAGGCGTTCGCCTTCTTCCTCTTCTATCTGAAGGGAAACGAGATCATGAGTAATGCTGTTTCCTCCTAATGGCAGTACGGTAAGGAATCGGAGAATGTTATTCTTATAGATGGAAATAGTCGATGTGTCGGCTCCGAAATCAATCAGTGCACAGCCGGAACGTCTCTCACTTTCCGTCAGCACTGCATCTGCAGTAACCAGCGGGGAGATCAATAAATCTGCTATTTCAATTTTAGCTTGTTCGAAACAGCGTTCCAGGTTTTTTTTGAGCGAAGCACGTGCCACAATGTTCAGAAAGCGTCCTTCAATATGGCTTCCTGCCACACCGACGGGATCTGCCTGGAGATTGTTTCCAATTTTGTATTCTTGCGGAGCAACGTCCAGTATATCCATATCGATCAGTGGTATCTCAAGATTTTCATCACAGATGGAGTCGACTAATTCCTGAGAGATAATGGTCTCCTCCTCAAGATCGCGACTAACTACATTGCGTACCGTACGGAGCGATTGCCCCCCGATACCCACATAGATCTTGGCAATTGAGTTGTTGAGAGCACCCTCCAGCTTATTGATGATGGAGGTCAGGCTCTGTGCCGTTTTATCCAGATTGTAAATCACTCCTTTCCGGATGAATGAAGACGAATCCTCCCTGGCATAAGCTAATACCTGTATGCTTCCATCACTATTCTTCTTTCCGGCTATACCGGCTATTTTCGATGAACCCAGTTCAATAGCGGCGATAAAATCTGTTGTTGCCATATAAAATTCTATTTTATTCCCTTTTGTATTATAGACTCATCTCTTTAACACAAAGGTACGTTTAGCTGTTTACGAATTATTGTTTCTTTTTTGTGCAGATAATCTGATTACCGAATTCCAGGCTGATGCGTGAATATTTGTTCCATCCCACCTGGTTCAGCCCTTTTTCGTAAAAGGTCTTCAATCGTCCCAGTTTATCCTCAAAATGTTCTAACTTGCCCAGATAGATAATATGATTACCTACACGGGGAATCAATTCGATCTCTTTCCCGGGGAGCACGTTTATTTGCACAATCTGGGCTTCCCAGAACGGATTGTTTTGCAAAAATACACCAAACTTATATAAATCCTTCATTGCAAACGACTTTTCTACATTTCCGGTGACAATTGCCCGGTGTGCTACGCATTTTGCATCGGGAGGCATCACTTTACCTTTGTTATCCAGATAGTAGTTTTCACCATTGTTGCTCATGATGCGGAGAATCGGTACACGTTGTGTCACTTCCACGCAAAGTTTGCCGCTTGGAGTTTTATAGCATTGTGCTTCATTGATCAGCGGATGCTTGTTCAACTCTTTTTCCAGCGTTTTGGTGTGAATGCGGTCCATTTTCTTTCCAACGGGATAAATGCCTTTCTTTTGCAGGATGGCAGCTACCTCGTTTTTAGTGACGAAACCGGCATTGAGCGTATCCTTTATTACTAATTCCATGTCGCGGCAGACCTGATGGGCAGGTTTGCTGTTGAATACTGTCACAGCCGCTACGAGATAGGCTATGAGAAGTAACATGACGATGGTCAGAAGGATTCTTTTTATCATGAGGAAATTTATTGTTTTGACGATTTACAAATTAATTGTCCGATGGAGTTATCCTTCGGGTCAATAGTTCACAAATATCCGGGACATAGCTATCTATGTCTCCTGCTCCCAACGTGATCAACACCTCAATATGCTTCGTTTTCAGCACATCGAGTATTTCCTCTTTCTTACACATGCTTTTTTCAATACCCGGACGTAGGTTATCATATATCAGTTGACTGGTTACCCCTGGAATAGGCTGTTCGCGCGCCGGATAGATATCTACCAGTATTACTTCGTCGAGTAGCGACAAGCTATCGGCAAATTCTTTATAGAAGTCCCGTGTACGGGTATAGAGGTGTGGCTGAAAAACAGCGGTGATCTTTTTATCCCGGTAGAGTTCACGCATGGACATCACACTCTGTTTGATTTCGGAGGGATGATGAGCGTAGTCACTCAGGAACACGATCTGGTCGTTTTTGATCTTGAAGTCGAATCGACGGTCCACACCTCGGAAACTTGCCATTCCTTGTTTGATTTCTTCGGCGGTCACTCCATTGAGATAGGCAAGTGCCATGGCAGCGACTCCATTCTCTATATTGATACTTACGGGCACTCCCAGCTGAATGTTGTCGATGCGAATATCCGGTCCTATAAAATCGATGAAGATTTCTCCGTTTCCAATGCGAATGTTTTCAGCATGGAAGTCTCCTTTATCGCGTGAATAGGTGTAAATCTTGACACCCTCTTGCACTTTAGGCTGAAGAGAAATGCCTTCGCGGATGATCAGTGCCCCTCCCGGCTGGATTAATGTGGTATAGTGCTCAAAGCTTTCCAGATAAGCCTGTTCGGTTCCATAAATATCCAGATGATCCGGATCGGTTGCGGTAATGACAGACATATATGGAGACAGCCAGTGGAATGAACGGTCGAATTCGTCAGCTTCGATTACGGTATACGGACTGCTTGGAGAGAGTAACAGATTCGTTCCATAATTTTTGGAAATACCTCCCAAAAAGGCAGTGCAGCCTATATGCGAGTGATGAAGCAGATGGGCCGTTATCGTTGATGTAGTGGTTTTACCATGTGTACCGGCTACACAAAGCCCTTTACTGGAATGGGTGATGGTGCCTAATACTTGTGCACGTTTTTGTATTTCGAATCCGTTGTCACGGAAGTAGGTCAATTCGGCATGTTCCTGAGGTACGGCAGGAGTTAAAACGACCAGTGTCGTGGCCGGGTCTTTACAGGCATCCGGGATAAGATTGATATTTTCTTCGTAATGAATCTGTGCTCCTTCTTCTATAAGGTGTTGAGTCAGTTCACTGGGGGTACGGTCATAGCCTGCCACTACCTTCCCTTTAGAAAGGAAATAGCGTACGAGGGCACTCATTCCGATACCTCCTGCACCGACAAAATATACAGATTGAATAGTTTCTATGTTCATGGCTGTTGTGCTAATTTTATAACTTCTTTTGCTATCACGATGGCAGAATCCGGTAGGGCCAGGTGAGCGATGTTTTCACTAAGTTCTTTTAGTTTTCCGGAATCTGCTATGGTTTCTAATGCCACGGATAATAATTTCTCTTCCGCTTCTGCGTCCTTTACGTAGATGGCAGCTCGTTTGTTCACCAATGCCAATGCATTTTTGGTTTGGTGATCTTCTGCTACGTTGGGAGACGGAACCAGGATAACTGCTTTATTCAACAGGCAGAATTCGGAAATGGAGCCGGCACCTGCACGCGAAATAACCAAGTCGGCAGCAGCATAAGCGGCAGCCATATCTTTAATGAAGTCTGTCACATACAGATTAGGAATGTTTCCGGCAACTTTTACGGCTTCCGTTACTTGTTGGTGATAGATTTTTCCTGTTTGCCAGATGAATTGTACATTTTTAGTCTGACGAATCAGCTGCAATCCGGCAATCAATGTATTATTGATTGTGCGGGCGCCCAGGCTTCCCCCCAGAATCAGAATGGTTTTCTTCTCCGGATCCAGTCCGAAAGAGCGAATAGCTTGTTTTTGTTCCGGCTTCTCCGTTAACAGATTCTGACGTACCGGGTTGCCTGTCATAATGATTTTGCTGCCCGGAAAGAATTTTTCCATCCCATCATATGCTACACAGATTTTCCGTGCTTTCTTTGCCAATAGTTTGTTGGTTACTCCGGCATATGAGTTTTGCTCCTGTATTAAGGTGGGTACACCCATCATTCCGGCCATTTTTAATGTCGGACCGCTTGCATATCCGCCTACTCCTACTGCTACCTGTGGACGGAACTGACGGATAATGCTGCGCGCTTTCCATTGGCTGCGTGCCAATTTCAGTAATACGGCAACATTTTTCCACAAATGTTTGCGATCGAATCCTGCTACGGGTAATCCGATGATCTGATAGCCTGCATCCGGTACTCGTTGCATCTCCATTCTTCCTTCGGCTCCTACAAACAGGATTTGTGCATCGGGACGTAATTCTTTTATGGCGTTTGCAATGGATACAGCCGGAAAAATATGTCCTCCGGTACCACCGCCACTGATGATGATCCTTAAAGTGTCATTCCGTCCCTCTTTATTATTTTCCTTATTCATATCACTCTTCAAATTTAGCATCACTGTTTAAGACTTCCGCTGTAGGCTCAGCTGCTGTTTGGGCTTCGCTTGCAACGGTTTCACTCCCTTCTTCTCCGGTAAGGAGGGGAGCGGGATTATCTTTTTTCTCTTCCAGATAAGCGGTATAACGGCTGACACTCAATATCATTCCGATATAGGCGCAGTTGATCAGGGTACTTGTACCTCCTTTACTGATTAGTGGTAAGGGCTGTCCTGTGACAGGAAACAAACCGACAGCTACCATCATGTTCAATATGGCTTGTGATACCAGCATCAAGGCGATTCCCATGACAAGGAATGCCGGAAATGTACGTTCACATTTCTGGGCGATTCGGCCTGTTCGAACCAACAGCCAGATGTAGAGAATAACCACAAAGGCTCCTCCTACCAGCCCCAACTCTTCAATGATAATGGCAAAAATGAAATCGGAGAATGCCTGACTTAGGAAATCGCGTTGAATCGAGTTTCCCGGAGCTTTACCTATCACGTTACTGGTAGCAATGGCTATACGTGCATGGGCTATCTGGGCATCTTTGTCAATATCGAACTTTGCAGCCGGTACTTCCTCTTTCTCAGTGAAGTTGGTGATACGGCTTTTCCAGGTATCAAAGCGGTGGAGGAACGGAATGTCGGTGTCTTTAGGTATGGCCAGCAGAAAGATTACTCCCAGACACCCAGCCAGTGCCAGTCCGCCTAATAACATAGCTAACTTTTTGAAGGCGACACGCCCGATGAACATCATCAATACTACGACCCCGAACAGCAGCATAGCTGTCGAAAGATTTTCCGGAGCAATGAGCATGCACACCAGTCCGGTCAGTATCATTATATATTTAAAGGCTTTTGGATTGGCTCCTTCATCATCCTGTTTTTTGGAAAGAATAAAGGAAACCGCAATGATTACTGCCATCTTGGCCAGTTCCGAAGGTTGAAACTGTAATCCCATAAAACTCATCCAGCGGGCAGCCCCATTTACACGGTCGCCTGTGATGACTCCCATCAATGTGACGAAAGCTAACAGCACTACCGAAATGGGGTACAGGAAGACCGGGAACACCTGAAACCATTTATAAGGGATGTTGTGCATCAAAACCACCACGATTGCGCCGATCATCAGGATGATGGAATGCTGTGTGATGGGTCCCCAGTGATCACCACTTTTATAAGTCAGTGTACTGGCAGCACTAAACACCTCTATAATAGAGATGAGGCAGAGGCAAAGGAAAATGATCCAGATTACCTTATCACCTTTGAATATGTTCTTTAATAAATCCACGGCTTTTAGTTTTTAGCTCTTAGGAGTCCTGCCTTTTTAAAGCTCAGAGACTCTTATTTCATAATTCTCTTACATACTTCTTAAATTGGTCACCACGGTCCTCATAACTCTTAAAAAGGTCGAATGAAGCACAGCACGGGCTTAACAATACCGTTTCACCTTTTTTTGCCAGTTTGTAGGCTGCTTCTACAGCATCCTTCATACCGGTTTGTACTTCTGCTACGGGAAGTCCCAGGCGATCGAAGAACTCATGGAGTTTTTCGTTGTGCAATCCAAGGTAAACCAATGCCGAGCATTTTTCCCGAACCAGCTCCTCTATTTCCGTATAATCATTCCCTTTATCTTTACCCCCGAGGATCAACACTGTTTTGGTGGTCATACTTTGCAGAGCGTACCAGCAAGAGTTGACGTTGGTTGCTTTGGAGTCGTTGATAAAATCAATCCCCCGTACACGTGCTACTTTTTCCAAACGGTGCTCTACCCCTTGAAAATCGCTGAGCGCCCTTCGTATATTCTCTTTGGTAATGCCGGCCAGATTTGCAGAAATCCCGGCAGCTAAAGAGTTATAAAGGTTATGTTGTCCCGTCAAAGCCAATTGTTCCTGCTCCATGTTGAAGGCAATTGGTGCGGTAATCACTACTTCATGGTCTTCTACATAAGCGATAGACCCTTCTTCTTTAATTGCCGAGAATGGATACAGATGGGCACAGATGCCGTGTTTATCCAGTTCACGTTTGATGATAGGGTCATCATTCCAGAAGATAAAAGCGTCTTCTGATGTCTGGTTCTGTGTAATACGGAATTTTGCGTTGATATAGTTCTGCATGCAGTGATCGTATCGGTCCAGATGGTCTGGTGTGATATTCATCAGCACGGCAATATCCGCACGGAACTTATACATATTATCCAGCTGGAATGAACTCAGTTCAATTACATAATAGTCATGCTCCTCTTCCGCTACTTGTAATGCCAGGCTCTTACCAATGTTGCCGGCAAGTCCCACATTTAATCCGGCACTTTTAAAGATGTGATAGATAAGTGAGGTCGTAGTTGTTTTTCCGTTCGAACCGGTGATACAGATCATCTTTGCATCAGTGTATCTGCCGGCAAATTCTATTTCAGAGATAATGGGCGTACCCTGCTCTTTCAATTTCAGAATTAGGGGGGCGTCATTAGGAATTCCGGGGCTCTTCACCACTTCATCTGCATTCAGAATCCGTTCTTCTGTGTGCCGGCCTTCCTCCCAGGCAATGCCATGGCTGTCAAGGAGAGTTTTATACTTATCCTTGATGGCAGACATATCCGATACGAAAGTATCGAATCCTTTTACTTTTGCCAGAACGGCTGCTCCCGCACCGCTTTCACCGGCTCCTAATACTACAATTCTTTTCATGATTTTTAGTTATGGTTTATCAACCGGAGTTTTGTGTACGGTCGGTAAATCCTTTGTCTCTATGCTACAAGTTTGAGGTTCATACTCAGTGATCGGCAGCAGGCACTTGTAGCTTGTAGCCTGTTACCTGTCACTTTGGGTTATCTTATCTTTAGTGTTATAATCGTAATGGCTGCCAACACGATGGTTACAATCCAGAAGCGGACTGTAATCTTGGATTCGTGAAACAGTTGATCCGGTTTTGTGAATTTCACACTGCATCCCGGTTCCACCAGGCTCATCGAAGTACGGAAATGGTCATGTATCGGTGCCCGTTTGAAAAGACGTTGTTTTACCCCCTTTCTTTTGCCTGCTTTATAATAGAAGCGTTGCAGGAGTACTGACAGGTTCTCAACCAGGAATATACCACAGAGAATCGGAATCAGCAATTCTTTGTGGATAATAATAGCAAATACTGCGATGATTCCTCCAATGGTCAGGCTGCCTGTATCACCCATGAATACCTGTGCCGGATAAGCATTGTACCATAAGAAACCGATTAATGCGCCGATAAAGGCACATATAAAAATTACCAATTCTTCACTTCCCGGAATATACATGATATTCAGGTAACCGGCGAATTCAATATGGCTCGATACATAGGCCAGTATACCCAGTGTCAGTCCGATGATGGCTGAATTGCCTGCTGCCATACCATCCATACCATCATTCAGATTGGCGCCGTTGGATACGGCTGTTACAACGAAGATAGTGATAATGACAAACAAAATCCATCCGGCCGTTTGGGCATGTTCTCCCATGAAGCCCACAAGGTCTGCATAGTCCAGGTTGTTGCTTTTGAAAAATGGAATCGTGGTCTGGGTTGATTTCAGGTCGTGGGTGCCATGTATCACTTCGATTTCGTTTTCTGATTTCTGAATCTCTATATTCTCGCGGATTACTACATTAGGGCTCAGATATAGAGTCAGTCCGACAATCAGCCCGAGTCCTACTTGTCCGATGATTTTAAATTTGCCATGGAGGCCTTCTTTATCTTTCTTGAATATCTTGATATAGTCGTCCGCAAACCCCAAAGATCCCAGCCATACAGTAGTTATCAACATCAATATCATATAGATGTTATGCAGTTTTCCCAGTAATAAACAGGGAATCAGAATTGCTACAATAATGATCACACCTCCCATACTGGGTACGCCTACTTTATTAACTCCAAACGGATCGATCTTAGCGTCACGCTGCGTTTCGGTGATTTGTTTCCGTTTCAGCAGATTGATGAATTTGTCTCCCCATATACTGGAAATGAGTAGCGCCAGGATGACAGCCATCAATGCCCGGAACGAGGTGTACCCAAACATTCCGGCACCCGGAAAGTTGAGTTTATGTAGCCATTCAAACAAGTAGTATAACATAACTTTATTTACAATGAGACGATTTATGGGTTACGATTGAAGGAATCAGGCATTTGGCATCGGAATTACTTCAATCATTGTCCGTTAAATAGTCAATGAAAAAATCTCTTTTAAAACCTCTTTATCATCAAAGTGATGTTTCACTCCTTTGATTTCCTGATAATTCTCGTGTCCTTTTCCGGCAACCAGAATCACATCTCCTTTTTCAGCAAGCATGCAAGCTGTGCGTATAGCTTCCTTACGGTCTGCAATGCTCAGTGTTTTTTTCTTGTCTTCGTTGTCCAGTCCGGCCAACATGTCGTTGATGATGTCCTGTGGCTCTTCGAATCGTGGATTGTCTGAGGTGATGATAACCCGGTCGCTTCCCTTGGCTGCTTCTTTTGCCATGATGGGACGTTTGCCTTTATCCCGGTTGCCACCGGCACCGACTACAGTAATCACTTTGCCCTTTCCTTCAAGCACTCCATGTATGGCGTTCAAGACGTTGACCAAAGCATCCGGTGTGTGTGCATAGTCTACGATCGCTGTATATCCTTGCGGAGAGCGTATGGCATCGAAACGTCCGGCAACAGGATGCAACGTACTAAGTGCAACCAATACCTCCTCTTCCTTCTTACCCAGTAAAACGGCGGCGCCGAATACGGCCAATAAATTCGAAGCATTGAATCTTCCTATAAACTGTACTGCGAGCTCATGGTTGTTGAAGTCAAGAAGCATTCCCTCAAAATGTGACTCCAGTACTTTCCCTTTGAAGTCACTCAGGCTGCGGAGAGAATACGTGTATACTTTCGACTTCGTATTCTGCGTCATCACGAGTCCGTTTTTGTCGTCCAGATTGGTGAGGCTGAAAGAACTTTTAGGCAGTTCATCGAAGAATTTCTTTTTTGCTTTCAGATAATTCTCTACTGTTTTATGGTAGTCCAGATGATCGCGTGTCAGGTTCGTAAAGATGCCGCCGGCGAACTTCAGTCCGCTGATTCTTTTTTGCGCGATGGAGTGCGAACTTACTTCCATGAAAGCATATTTGCAGCCTTCGTCTGCCATACGTCCCAAAAGACGGTTCAGCGTAATCGGGTCAGGAGTAGTGTGTTCGGTAGGGATGGCTTCATCGTCTATATAATTGCATACCGTAGAGATAAGCCCCACTTTGTAACCGAAATACCGGAATGTATTATATAATAAGGTGGCAATCGTCGTCTTTCCATTTGTACCGGTGACACCCACCAGTTCCATTTTCGAAGTCGGGTCTCCATAGAAAGCCGTAGCTACTTTACCAACAGCATCTTCACTATCGGTTACCTGAATGTAGGTAATTTCTTCGTTTAGTTCTGCAGGTAACTCTTCGCAGAGAATGGCTATGGCCCCTTTCTCAATTGCTGCCGGGATATAGGCATGTCCGTCGGTTTGTGTACCGCGCATGGCCATAAACAAATGGCCGGACCCTACCTGTCTGGAGTCGATGTCAACTCCGGTTATTTCGATATCCTGATTTCCGGTTATTTTTACCGGATGGATAGATGTTAGAATCTCTTTTAATTTCATACCTTAATCTATAATAATCAATTCAGATGGATACTGATGGTTTGTCCTTTCTTTATTGTAGTACCCTGGGGCAACGATTGGCTTCTCACTTTGCCAACTCCCGACAGAGCCACTTTCAATCCTTTGCTTTCCAGCAGGTAAACAGCATCTTTGGCTCCCATGCCGATAACGCTGGGTACAAAGTTCCGTAATTGTTCCTTTCCCTGCAGGATCACTGCTTTGGGAGCTGCCTGTGCATGTCCCCAAACTTCTTTATTCTTTTTAGTTTTAAACTCTGCCTGAGTCTGAATATTCAATCCTTCCAATACTTGTCTGGCCTCTGTCATTTCGCCTGCTTTAACATCGGGAATCACTACCGTATTGGTATCGATTGCGTTCCGAATGTCCAAACGTAGGTCTTTGGCATACACTCTTTCGGCAATTTTGCTGAAAACGCTACCGGCCATCAAGCCTCCGGAGGCAGGAGGATTTGGCTTTTGTATGGAAACGATACAGCTATACTTTGGAGCTTCTGAGGGAAAGTATCCGCAGAAACTGACCAGATAGTTCACTCCTCCCGATGTATATCCGGCAGCACCTTGTGAGATCTGCGCCGTACCCGTCTTACCCGAAACGGCAAATTGTTTGGAGCCTGCCGGGGCTGCCAGACCTTCATGCACAACCTTATAAAGAATCTCCTGTATTTGTTTCAGGGTCCGTTCCGAACAGATTCTCGGATTGATAATTTCTGTCGGATATTCTTTCACTATTTCACCATTTTTTATGGCTGCTTTCACAAATTTGGGACGCACCATAACACCGTTATTGGCAATGGCATTGTAGAAAGTAAGGATATTCATCGGTGGTACCTGGGTCTCATAGCCGATGCTCATCCACGGCAGAGTAGTTTTTGCAAAGTAACGCTCTTTCGGACCTTTGATATTAGGCTTACCTTCTCCGGCTATTTGCAATTGGAGAGGCTGATCGATACTCATTCGTTTCAGTCCGTCGACAAACTTTTGCGGGTTACTACCATAATATTTATCAATAATGCTGGATGTACCCACATTTGAAGATACTTCCAGTATTTGTGTAACTGTCAATGGACCATATCCGCCTTTGCGCCAATTCCAATCTTTCATGGGACGACCGTACATCATCTTGACACCATTGCCTGTGTCTATTACATCTTCCGGTGTGATTTTACCGTCTTCAAGTGCCACCATGATAGAAGCTGTCTTAAAGGTAGAACCCGGCTCGAGCATATCACTGATGGCATTGTTTCTCATTTCATAATAGTTGCCGTCTCCGGCTTTCATCATGTTTACGATGGCTTTAACCTCTCCGGTCGCTACTTCCATCAATACGGCTACTCCTACTTTGGCATTCAGCTCTTTCAGTTTATCGGTCAGGGCCTTTTCACAAATATCCTGCATGCCTACATCAATCGTAGAAAGAAGGTCACAACCATCTACCGGAGGAATATCTACAATATTCAGGTATTTATTCATCACTTTTTGCCGGTGGGTAATCCCGTCATGCCCCTTCAGTATGGAGTCAAAAGCTAACTCTATGCCATTCTTGGCACCTTGGGCGGTGTCAGCATATAAGTCCCCCAGTGTGCGGGCTGCAAGTGAACCAAAAGGTTTTTTTCTTTGGTTATAAGCTAACTCGTGGAAACCGCCTTTGTATTTATTCAGGTTGAATACCGGCAGGCGTTTGGCTTCTTTATATTGGATGTATGAAATACGTTTTGGATAAATCAGATAGTTGCGACTTCCCTGTTTCCGTCCTTTTTTAAGGTGCGCTTTAAATTCCGAAGCACTTTTATCAGGGAATATCTTATGGAGTCCTGCACATATTTCGTCCAGATGATTCATCAGCATGGTGTCCTTCTTTACTCCACCGGCTTTGAAATCCATATAAATGCGATATTCCGGCAGCGAACTGGCCATTAGTTTGCCGTCGGAAGAGATGATGTTTCCGCGGTTGGGCTTTACCGTTACATTCTCTTTGACGAAACGGTCGGCCACATCCTGCCAATATTGACGTTCGGCAAACATCGTGATGCCTGCTTTGACAACAATGGCTACTCCAATCAATCCCATCAGCAGGATGACGAAGAAGTAACGGGTCATTATATTTTTCTTGTTTACAGCCATCTTTTATTTCGTTCTGATTAAATAAGGTGGATTGGTCGATGTCTGCAAATCACTTTCTTTGGTGGATATATAGTCCTCTATTCGTGACTGGCGGCTTTTTTCCATCAGTTCCGAACTTCGGGTCAGTGCATCGTATTTGATGTCAATCAGCTCTTTTTTCAACTTGTCTATTTCGATTTGCTGTTGCTGGCTTGCGTAACGATTATGAATGTAGAAAATGACAAGCACCATAATCAGTACCAGCAATTTAGTCTGGCGGCGAAAAAAATCCGTTGCCAGAATATCACCTCCCAGAATACTTTTCAGGGAATTGCTTTTCTTCTTTTTTGCTTCTTTATCTTCCATTTCACTTCTCTTATTTCACTCTGTTCTCTTACTTCTTTTCGGCTATTCTCAGTTTGGCACTGCGTGAACGCGGATTGCGTGCTATCTCTTCTTCATCGGGCACAATTACTTTGTTGTTTACCAGGCGGAAGGGAGTTTGCAGGTTGCCGAAAAAGTCCTGCGTTGTTTTACCTTCTACATTACCGGTTTTCATGATGTTTTTCACCATGCGATCTTCCAAAGAGTGATAGGTGATTACCACCAGCCGTCCTCCTGGCTTCAATGCTTCTGTTGCTGCCATCAGCATTTCCTTCAGTGCTTCCATTTCCTGGTTTACTTCAATGCGGAGTGCCTGAAATACCTTTGCCAATTCTTTCTTTTCGCGTTCGCGTCCGAAAAGCGGTTTCACTACTTCAAGAAATTCACCGATCGTTTCTATTTTCTGTCCGCTGCGTGCTTTGACTATGACGGAAGCCAGTTTGCGGCTGTTTTTCAGTTCACCATATAGGTAAAAAATATCTGCCAGGCGTTCTTCTTCGTATGTATTTACCACATCGGCCGCTGTGATGCCTGCACGCTTATTCATGCGCATATCCAGTTTTCCGTCAAAGCGGAAAGAGAATCCCCGTTCACTGTCATCGAAGTGATGTGAAGATACTCCCAGATCAGCCAATATGGAATCTACTCCTTCAATATCGTGGTAGCGCAGAAAATTATGCAAATAACGGAAATTGCTCCGTACAAAAGTGAAGTGCGGGTCGTTTACAATGTTACGTTCGGCATCCTCGTCCTGATCGAAACCCAACAGGCGTCCGCCGTTTCCAAGACGCGAAAGTATTTCGCGGGAATGTCCTCCCCCGCCGAAGGTAACGTCTACATACGTCCCGTCCGGGGTAATGTTCATGGCATCTACGCTTTCCTTCAGCAGTACCGGTACATGATATGTTGTTTCTTCTTCTTTCATTTTACCTCTTTGTTCGTTGTTCACCGTTCTTCTTTCATAATTTCCTCCAGGGCTGCACCAAATGCATCGGGGGGCATAAAGGGCATTTCCGTACGTTCCTTAGCCCATATTTCTATCTTGCTGTCTACACCGATAAAGCGCACGTCGCTTTGTATGCCGGCTATTTGCAGATAGCGTTTGGGTATTAATATCCGCCCGTTTCCGTCTATCGTGATAATTTCTACATCACTGACGAATTGGCGGAAGATAAGTTGGTGGTTAGCGTTCCATTTATTTAGTCGTTGCCGGAGTTCATTCAGCTCTTCATTCCAGACTTCTTCCGGATAGAGTACCAAGCAGTCTTGAAATACGTCTTTGCGCATGATGAGCTTGTCTTCAGAACCGGCTTGTAGCTGCCGTCTGAATTGGGCGGGGATAAAAACTCTTCCTTTCGCGTCCGCCTTAGCTTCAATATTGCCTAAAAAACGTATCATTTCACCTTATTATAATAAGCGACCGTAAAAGTAGGTATTTCCCCACAATTCCCCACAATTTTCCACCAAAAACTTTCGGAGAAGTTTTCAACCGATTGTTAATTGCTTATTCGTCTGATAATGAATTATGTTCGGAGATGCTTTGCTGGTGGGGGATAGAGTCGGTTGTATCCTTCCCGGAGCCGTTTTGTGGCTTTGTGGGCTTCCGTCCGTATTTTAGTTGCAGACTGACAAAATCGGTTTTCCTCACGTTGTTCAGGAAAGTCGGGGCGGCTTTGAAGCAAATGCGGGATACCCATACTTTGTTGGCGGTACATTCTTCCGGTTTATCCACCGCTTCACTGGTGATGCTGGGATAAAAATTGCCCAATCCATCGATAGAAACGGTGCGGCCTTCCTTCAAGTGGGCGGCAATAATGTCCGATAGTTGAGTAAGTGCAGAGAGTACGTCTCCGTTTTGAAGAGAACTTCTTTCTGCGAGCTGATTAGCAATCTGTACACTGTTTACAGGCTTTTTCTGTAAAGCTCGTGTTGTGGCATAATAACGTTCTTTGACGACACCTTTACTTTTGTCTACTTTCTTAGTGACTGCGTAGTTGATGGACATTAGTACTTCGTTTTTTTTATGTGTATACTTTCTCTGTCTTTCTCTTATTGTGTTAATCTATAACATCTATATCTAATGATTAAAAACATCCGGATGTTTATGGATAAAACATCCGGGTCTTTTATAGAATAACATCCGGATGTTCTATATTAATACATCCGGATGTTTTTAATCATAAATTTTAAGCAAAGATATGCTAAAGTGAGAATATTAGCAAGGAAATATGGGACGTTTCTTTGTTTTATGTTTCAAATGGTGCGAAAGAAAAGGAGCAGGAAAAGAGAATCTCTCTTCCTGCTCCTTGATACACAACTAAAAATCTGCACTAAAATGATTTATTGAAATCGACAATGTATGTGGCCTATTGTCTAAAGTCTTTCAGTTCTTCCTGTAGACGCTGGCGAGTGAAAAAGATGCGGCTTTTTACTGTTCCGAGCGGCAGGTCCAGTTTCTCGGCTATTTCTCGGTATTTGAATCCGGAAACATGCATGGAGAAAGGTACTTTATATTCTTTGGGTAATGAATTGACAATGCGGTGCATTTCTTTCAAGTCATAACGGCTTTCGGTGCTGTCGAATCCGGACTCTTGCGGAAGGCTCAGGTGATAGAGGTTATCGGTCTGATCTACAAAAGTCTGATCGCGTACCACTTTACGGTAGTTGTTAATGAAGATGTTGCGCATGATAGTGTACATCCATCCTTTAAAGTTAGTGTCGGGAGTATATTTATCTTCGTTATCTAACGCTTTAAGAGAGGTTTCCTGCAACAAATCGTTTGCTTCTTCACGGTCGGTTGTTAGTTTGTATGCAAAGCGAAGTAGTTCTTCCTGAACTCCAATTAAATCTTTTCTGAAGCTTAAACTTTTCATAACGTTGCTTTTTAAATTGTGAATATTCGTTGTTTTTCGATGATGCAAGTTTACGGCATTTTTTTAATTGTGATGGGGGAAATTTAGGCTTAAAACAGGGCGAAAACTGTCAAATGATAGTTTTTAGGTGTATTTTGATAGTTTTTGGGTGTTTTTGAGACAAGAGGTTTTCTATCTTTGCGTCGGTTTAAATATGAATGGGCATGAGGAGAAATACTATACATAGGATTTGGCTTGCATGGATGTTGCTGATGACATTCATGCCCTTGTCCGTCGTGAAGGTTTTTCATAATCATTGCGATGAAACATCGGCAACCTGCACAAATACGCAGCCCGGGAAAACACATCACGCATGTGACACCTGTCCCATTTGCCAATTCATGCTTTCTCCATTCATCGAGACGTCTCCTGCTCTTTTGACTTATATACCTTTCTATATAAGATGGGAGACCGGAACTTTTCAGGATAAGAAGCTTGCTACTGCTTTTTATCCGCATTATCTTCGCGGACCTCCTTCCAATTTTCGTCATATCGTATAATTTCTCGGGCAGATATCTGTTGTTTGCCCGTTTATCAGTTTTATCTAACTAAAACGATTAAATATGCGTATCGGATTTATTTCGGGTATGCTGGGTGGATTGTGTTTAACCTCTACCTTGCATGCCCAGGAGCCCGATTCACTGAAAGCTGTGTCCTTATCCGAAGTGGTGGTGACGGAGAGTTACCGACATCTGAAGAATAAGAATTCGACATGGCATATGGAGGTGGTAGGAAAGGAGTTTTTGCGTGAACACTTCACTGGCAACTTGATACAGACTCTTGGAACGATTCCGGGAATACATTCGATGGATGTCGGTTCGGGCTTTTCTAAGCCGATGATCCGGGGAATGGGATTCAACCGGATTTCGGTTGTAGAGAATGGAATCAAGCAAGAGGGACAACAGTGGGGAGCCGATCATGGGCTGGAACTGGATGCATTCAATGCAGGACAGGTGACTATTCGTAAAGGACCTGCTTCACTGCTCTATGGCAGTGATGCTATGGGAGGTGCTATTGAATTGGCTCCATTACCATTACCCACCAGTAACCAGTTGTTTGGTGAAGCGGACTTGCTGGGAAAATCTGTAAACGGAACGTTGGGAGGCTCGCTGATGCTTGGAATAAAGAAAGACGCCTGGTATACCTGGGCGAGATATTCGGAGCAGCATTTTGGCGATTATCGTATTCCGGCAGATACCATTGTGTATCTTACCCAACGGATGCCTGTCTATCACCGGAAACTGAAAAATACGGCAGGTTTTGAGCGAGATGTCAGTTGGACAGCCGGTTTCAGGTATGGACGATACAAGTCTTCCTATTCAGTAAGTAATGTTTTTCAGAAAACCGGTTTCTTTCCCGGAGCACACGGTATTCCTGATATATCGCGTTTGCAGGATGACGGGAGCAGCCGCAATATAGAACTACCTTACAGTCAGGTGAACCATCTGAAGGTATCTGCCCAGCAGAGCTTCTTGTGGGATCGATCGGCATTGATATGGGATATCGGCTATCAGAAGAATCATCGTGAGGAATGGAGCCGGTTTCATACCCATTATGATACTCAGCCTGTTCCGGAGAAGGATCCTGACAAAGAGTTGGCTTTTATATTGAATACTTATAGTTCGGCTGTTAAGTTGAAGTTGTTTGGAGCTGCTTCGTGGCAACATATAGCAGGTTGGGATATACAGTATCAGAGGAATACTATTTCCGGATATTCATTCCTTTTGCCTGCTTACCGGAGATTCACCACAGGGGCTTTCTGGATGACAACTTACCGTCCGGGTCCTGCTTTGTCAGTCAGTGGGGGCTTTCGCTATGATTACGGAAAGATAGATGCATCTGCTTATACTGATCCTTATCTTGCGATTTATCTGCGGGAGCAGGGATATGATGATGATTTTATCCGGAAATATGAGTGGCGTAGCTATGCTGTCCATCGCCATTTTGGTGATTATTCCGGTTCGCTGGGAGTGGTGTGGACCCCTTCCGGAGGACACATGCTTCAAGTGAATATCGGGCATAGTTTCCGCTTGCCGGGGGCCAATGAACTGGCATCGAACGGTGTTCATCACGGCACTTTCCGTCATGAACAGGGAGATGCGGCTCTTTCGTCCGAGCGTGGTTGGCAACTGGATGTCTCGTATACCTATGAGAATGGTCCGTTATCGGTCAATTTTTCGCCATTTATCAGTTGGTTCAGCAATTACATCTTTCTTCGGCCTACCGGAGAATGGTCGGTGTTGCCCCATGCCGGACAGATTTACCGTTATACCGGTGCGGAAGCGTTGTTTGCGGGTGGTGAGGCGACAGTGGGAATTGACTTTTTACGTCATTTCAACTATCGTGTCAGTGGAGAATATGTCTATACTTATAATTGTGACGAACATATTCCCCTGAGTTTTTCCCCTCCGGCTTCCCTTCGCAATACGCTGACGTGGAGGTATAAAAACTTCAGTATTTATGGTGAGGTGCAGCACATTGCCGCACAACACCGGGTAGCACGGAATGAGGATCCTACTCCCGGAGCACAGTTACTGAATGCCGGGATATCCGCCAATCTCCGAATGGGAGGTGTATTAGCAGAAATTACTTTATCGGGTCGGAATTTATCCGATACCGGATATCTTAATCACCTTAGTTTTTACCGGAAAGTTGAAATCCCGGAACCGGGACGTAACTTTCAGATTTTAATTAAAGTACCATTTAAAAGTTTATTAAAATGAAAACCAGAATTTATTTATCAATAATCGGCCTGATGGCTTTTTCTTTCTTGTTTGTGTCCTGTTCAAAAGATGACGAAGGCGATACGGTAAAGCCCGTTATTAATCTGTTGGAACCTGAAGAAGGTGCAGTGTTGAAGATCGGAGATGCTAACGGAGTGCATTTTGAGATGGATATAGCTGATAACGAAGCAATTGCTTCCTATAAGATTAATATTCATAATAATTTTGACGGCCATTCGCATACCAGGGCTTCAGAAGGAGGAACAACCAAACCTTTTGCTTTTGAGAGAACATATACGGATAAGGCAGGCCAAAAACAGGCGCGTGTACATAACCATGACATTAAGATACCGGCAGATGCCACTCCGGGAAATTATCATCTGATGGTATACTGTTTGGACCGGTCTGGTAATGAAACTTACGTAGCACGTAATATCGTATTAAGTACGACAGGCGGTGTAGAGAGTGAGCATCACCATGATTAAGTGGAATACCTGAACCTGAATATGGACAGGGCCATACCGACGGATGGGAAGTTTAAACTCCCGTCTTCGGGCATGGCCCTCTTTTGTGTATTGTTCTTTATCGCTTGATTATTAGCACTCTTTCTTCTCTTTTTTCTTCTCCATTTTCTCATAAATCGCCTTCTTTTTCTTTTTTTGATAGGACAAAATCTGTATTTTCTACCGATTTATTGCGATTAATAAAAAAGAACAGTTAATTTTGCGCAATCATTTCATCTAAAAAGAATGGCTGACGACTCTTTATTTTTAATAGATATTGATAAGATACTTCAGACGAAAGCTCCGAAGCACTCCAAGTACATACCAAAGTTTGTCGTCTCCTATCTGAAGAGAATCGTTCATCAGGAGGAACTAAACGTTTTTCTGCGCGACTCAAAAGATAAAGTGGGAGTGGATTTTCTGGAGGCTTGTCTTGAGTTTCTGGATGCAAAGCTGGATGTGAAAGGACTGGAAAATATTCCGAAAGATGGTTTATATACGTTTGTGTCCAATCATCCGTTGGGAGGACAGGACGGAGTTTCTCTCGGGTATATTTTGGGACGCCGTTTTGACGGGAAGGTGAAGTATCTGGTAAATGATTTGTTGATGAATCTTCGCGGATTGGCACCCTTGTGTATTCCTATTAATAAAACGGGCAAGCAGGCCAAAGATTTTCCGAAGATGGTAGAAGCCGGATTCAAGTCGGATGACCAACTCATTATGTTTCCTGCGGGACTCTGTTCCCGGCGTCGGAATGGAGTGATCCGGGACCCTGACTGGAAGAAAACATTTATCGTAAAAAGTGTCCAGTTCCAGCGTGATGTGGTTCCTGTCCATTTTGAGGGTCGTAATTCTGATTTCTTTTATAATTTGGCTAATGTCTGCAAGACACTGGGGATCAAATTCAATATTGCTATGCTTTATTTGGCAGACGAGATGCTGAAAAATCGTCATAAAACATTTACTGTCACTTTCGGTAAACCCATTCCATGGCAGACTTTCGATAAATCGAAAACTCCGGCAGAGTGGGCACAGTATGTGAAAGATATCGTGTATAAACTGTAACAGATTAAGGAACAACTACTAACAAAGTATATGGAAGAAGTTATTGAACCGGTAAGCAAGGAGCTGATTAAAGCTGAGTTGACTGAAGACAAGCGGCTACGTATGACCAATAAGAGTAATAACCAGATATACATTATTACTTATCAGGATTCTCCCAATATTATGCGGGAGATCGGGCGTTTGCGTGAGATTGCTTTTCGGGCAGCAGGAGGCGGTACGGGATTATCGATGGATATCGATGAGTATGACACCATGGAGAATCCGTATAAACAATTGATTGTCTGGAATCCTGAAGCAGAAGAAATTCTGGGAGGTTATCGGTACATTCTGGGGACAGACGTACGTTTTGACGAGCATGGTGCGCCGGTTCTCGCTACTTCACACATGTTTAATTTCTCGGATAAATTTGTGAAGGAGTTCCTGCCTACGACTATTGAACTTGGACGTTCGTTCGTTACGTTGGAATATCAGTCAACCCGTGCCGGAAGCAAGGGATTATTTGCCTTGGATAATTTGTGGGACGGATTGGGAGCATTGACAGTAGTTATGCCGAATGTGAAATATTTCTTTGGTAAAGTAACCATGTATCCCAGTTATCACCGTCAGGGGAGAGACATGATTCTGTATTTCCTGAAGAAACATTTTGGGGATAAAGACGGACTCATTACCCCGATGAAACCGCTTGAGATGGAAACAGAAGAGGCGGAACTGGCGAGAATCTTCTGCAAAGATTCATTTAAAGATGATTATCGGATACTGAACGGTGAGATCCGTAAGCTTGGCTTTAATATCCCCCCTCTGGTAAATGCTTATATGAGTCTGAGCCCGACTATGCGTATGTTTGGCACGGCTATTAATTATGGATTTGGAGATGTGGAGGAAACCGGTATCCTGATTGCTGTAGACGAAATTCTTGAAGAAAAGCGCATGCGTCACATCGAATCGTTTGTTAAGAACGATCCGGAAGACTGCCAGATAACTTCCGGTGTAAATAAAGTTTTCACTCCGAAAGTGGTTACACCGCAGGAAGACTGTTCCCGTTAATTTTACGATAAAGATCCAGGGCAAAGACATCGGTCATGCCCGAAATATAATCAAGCACCGCCTGTACTCTTTCGTAGAGTGCAGGCGCTTTTATATTATATTGCCCTGATACGCGGTTAATAAGCAGCTGTGAATAGGCTTTCTCCGGCGAAGTGACAGCATCTATCATTAATTCAAGGAGCGTGTTGATGACCCGGAAACCTGCTAACTCAATGTCCAGTACGTCCCGTGAACGGTAAATCTTCTTAAACGATACTTCCGAGCAATGTTTGTATGCTTTTTCCGGACGCTCCGAGATGTGCTTGATAAGAGGTCCTTCAAATGTGCCGGAAAGGATTTCGGTTTCGTTATCTAAGAATGCCCGGGTACATTCCTTGATCAGCAGGCCAATGACAGAAGAACGGAGGTAGGCTATCTGTTCGTTTGTGTCGTTGACAATGTTGAATGTTTTACGAATACGTGATTGGCGTTCCTCTGTGAAATAAGCCAGAAGCAGCTCCTTAGTCTCTTCCGTAGTCAGGATTTTCAACTTGTGGGCATCCTCGATATCCATCATTTGGTAACAGATGTCATCGGCTGCTTCTACGAGGTAAACTAATGGATGGCGTACGTATTTTAATGGCTGATCACTAATCTGGATAAGTCCCAGTTCCGTTGCGATGCGGCGGAA
Organism: Bacteroides hominis; assembly: GCF_033042785.2. Classification (NCBI taxonomy): domain Bacteria; kingdom Pseudomonadati; phylum Bacteroidota; class Bacteroidia; order Bacteroidales; family Bacteroidaceae; genus Bacteroides; species Bacteroides hominis. Next base: position 1,362,909 of record NZ_CP178829.1, read on the forward strand.
TCCTTCTTCTTCGGTCGTGAAAAAACCGAACTTGGACTTGTTTCCTGCAAGGCTCGATGAAAAAGGATATTTGACAATAGAAGCCAGGGTAGAATAAGTTAGTACGAATCCCCCTTTCCGGCGTCCTTCAAACTGGTGTGTCAATAAGCGGAAAGCGTTGGCATTTCCTTCAAAATGTGTCAAATCATCCCATTCCATCGGTGAAAGCTGATCTTGCAGCCGTGTTCCTTTACCTTCCGAGAAGAAAGTGGAAATCGCTTTTTCGCCGGAGTGTCCAAAGGGAGGGTTACCCAAATCGTGTGCCAGGCAGGCGGCAGAAACAATAGAGCCTATCTCCGGCAGAAAAGAGTCTTGTAATTGGGGTTGCCGTGTGAGGATCGCTTTTGATACATCATTGCCCAAAGAGCGTCCCACGCAAGATACTTCAAGGCTATGCGTCAATCGGTTGTGAACAAATATACTGCCCGGGAGCGGAAAAACCTGTGTTTTGTTCTGTAACCTTCTGAAAGGGGCAGAGAAAACAAGGCGGTCGTAGTCCCGCTGAAATTCCGAACGGTTTTCCTGACGCTCCTCGTGAAACTCTTCCATGCCGAAACGTTTAGCTGAAATCAATCTTTTCCAGTCCATCATGATCTTTACAATTGGGTATTTGCACATTATTTAACTGCAAAAGTATGAATTTTAGGCTCAAATTGCGTATTTTCGCCCGTTAAATAGTAAACATACTGAATATGAACGTACAAGTAATCAATAAATCGAAGCATCCGCTTCCGGCATATGCAACCGAACTTTCTGCAGGAATGGACATCCGCGCTAATATTTCCGAACCGATTTCTTTAGAGCCGATGCAACGGTGTCTGGTTCCTACAGGACTGTTTATCGCTCTTCCACAGGGATTTGAAGCGCAAATTCGTCCTCGGAGCGGACTGGCTTTGAAGAAAGGGATTACTGTCTTGAATTCTCCCGGAACAATTGATGCCGATTATCGTGGGGAGATTTGTATTATCCTGGTGAATCTTTCGGCTGAGACGTTTGTCATTGAAGATGGGGAACGTATTGCACAGATGGTGATTGCACGTCATGAGCAGGCGATGTGGCAAGAAGTAGAGATCTTGGACGAAACGGAACGGGGTGCAGGTGGCTTCGGGCATACCGGAAGAGGATAGAAGTTCGATTGAATCAATAATTGTAGTAAAATGAAGATAGATAAATTGCTTTTCGGAGTGCTGTTGCTTCTGTTTGCCTCCTGTGGTTCATCCCGTAAGGTGGAGAAACCGTCAGGGCAAGCTACCGTTCAGGAGATAAAACTCGCTCCGGAGCAGCAACGTAAATATGACTATTTCTTTCTTGAAGCATCACGTCTGAAAGTGAAAAAGGAGTATACGGCCGCCTTCGACCTGTTACAACATTGTTTGGCTATTAATCCAACCGGTTCGGCAGCTCTATACGAGATTTCCCAGTATTATCTTTTTCTTAAACAAGTGGCGCAGGGGCAGGAAGCATTGGAGAAAGCAGTTGCTTATGCTCCTGATAATTATTGGTATAGTCAGGCATTGGCCAGTCTGTACCAACAGCAGGATCAGAAAGAAAAAGCGATCGGAATACTCGAAAAGATGGCGACACGTTTTCCCGCTAAACAAGATCCGTTGTTCAACCTGCTCGATTTATATAATCAGAAGGAAGACTATGGCAAAGTTATTTCTACCCTAAACCGTATAGAGGAAAAAATGGGGAAGAATGAGCAGATTACAATGGAGAAGTTTCGTATCTATCTGCAAATGAAGGATGACAAAAAGGCTTTTGAAGAAATAGAGAGCCTGGTCAATGAGTATCCGATGGACTACCGCTATCAGGTGATTCTGGGCGATGTCTATATGCAGAATGGCAAGAAGCAGGAAGCTTATGATACTTATAAGAAAGTACTTGCCGCAGAACCGGACAATCCGATGGCATTGTTTTCATTGGCTTCGTATTACGAGCAGACCGGACAGAAAGAACTGTTTGAACAACAGATGGATACTTTGCTACTGAACCGGAAAGTTCCTTCGGATACAAAGGTGAATGTGATGAGGCAGTTTATCGTCCAGAGCGAACAGGAGGGAAAAGACAGTACACAGGTTATCGGACTGTTTGACCGGATGATGCAAATGGATATGGACGACGCGCAAATTCCGATGCTTTATGCACAGTATCTACTATCCAAAGGGATGGAGGCACAGTCTATTCCGGTATTGGAGCAAGTAGTACAGATAGATCCTACCAATAAAGCTGCACGCATGACTTTATTAGGTTCCGCCATCCGAAAGAATGATTATGAACAGGTGATTAAGATCTGTGAGCCGGGGATTGAAGCAACTCCGGATGCCTTGGAGTTTTATTTTTATCTGGCTATTGCATATAATCAGGCCGAACGTTGGGACGATGTACTGGAAGTCAGCCTGAAAGCACTGGAACATGTCACTCCGGAGAGTGACAAGCAAATGGTCTCCGATTTCTATACAATTACGGGTGATGTATATCATACCAAAAAGTTGATGAAGGAGGCGTATGCAGCATATGATTCGGCTTTGGTATACAATCCGTCCAATATCGGTGCACTAAATAATTATGCTTATTATTTATCGGTAGAGCGCAGGGATCTCGATAAGGCGGAGGAGATGAGTTATAAAACCGTAAAAGCCGAACCGAGTAATGCGACCTATCTGGATACTTATGCCTGGATTCTTTTTGAGAAAGGAAACTATGCTGAGGCCCGTATCTATATTGACGATGCCATCAAGAATACCAAACCGGAAGAAGAGAGCAGCGTGGTGTTTGAACATTGCGGGGATATCTATTTTATGACCGGTGACGTAGAAGGTGCCTTGAAATATTGGAAGAAAGCACTCGAACTGGGTACTGAATCGAAAACACTTAAACAGAAAATAGAAAAGAAGAAATACATTGCGGAATGAAAGGATGTATGTTTAAGAAATCTGTTATCAGACAGTCATACCTGCTGCCTTTACTACTTTTGGTAATGCTGCTTGCGGGTTGTAAAACATCGAAGGTTGTCAAGACCGCACCGGTGGAACCGGCTTACCTTTCGTCTAAGCTGCAGCTGACAGTGCCTAACAAAAACGGCAGTATTACTGTAAGTGGCAGTATGAAAATGAAAAGTGGCGAACGGATTCAGCTGTCTGTCCTGATGCCGGTGTTCCGTTCGGAAGTAATGCGCATGGAGGTCACTCCGGATGAAGTATTGCTGATAGACCGTATGAATAAACGTTATGTACGGGCAACCCGTGATGAACTGAAAGAGTTATTGCCTGAGAATGCCGATTTCGACCGGTTAGAGAAACTTTTGTTCAAAGCTTCCCTTCCGGGAGAGAAGAAAGAGCTTACAGGACGTGAACTGGGGATTCCTTCTTTGGAGAAAGCCAAAGTGAGACTGTCTGATTTTTCGACCGCCGAATTTGAATTAATCCCCACCGAGGTATCATCCAGGTATACTCAGGTGGCATTAGAAGACTTGCTAAAAATGCTGATGAAACTATGAACCGCTTTCTTTTGATTCTGGTAAGCTGTCTTTGTTTGACAACTGTTGTTTCAGCTCAGTCCAATAAACTGATTAAGGAGCTGGAGAGTAAGCGTGGTGCCTTGCAACAACAGATTGCGGAGACTGAGTCATTGCTGAAGAATACGAAGAAAGATGTAGGCAGTCAGTTGAACGGGCTTGCCGCCCTTACCGGGCAGATAGAGGAGAGAAAGCGCTATATCATTGCCATGAACAATGACGTAGAGGCTGTCGGTAGAGAAATCTCCGGATTGGAGCGTCAGCTCAGAGGGCTTCAGCGTGACCTGAAAGATAAAAAGAAGAAATATGAGTCATCCGTACAGTACTTGTATAAAAATAAATCGGTTGAAGAGAAACTGATGTTTATTTTTTCTGCGAAAAGCCTTGGACAGACTTACCGGCGCCTCCGTTATGTGAGAGAATATGCCACTTATCAACGTCTGCAGGGAGAAGAGATCTTGAAGAAACAGGAACAGGTGAACCGTAAGAAGAAAGAACTTCAGCAGGTGAAAGCCGCTAAAGAAAACTTGTTGCGTGAACGGGAGGGCGAAAAGGCTAAACTGGAAGCACAGGAGAAAGAGAAACGTGAGATGGTGGCCAGCCTTCAGAAGAAACAGAAGGGGCTGCAAAACGAAATTAATAAAAAACGGCGTGAGGCTAACCAGCTGAATGCAAAAATCGACAAGCTGATTGCAGAAGAGATAGAGCGTGCCCGCAAGCGTGCCGAAGAAGAAGCTCGCCGGGAAGCAGCTGCCCGCCGGAAAGCGGCTGCCAAAGAGGACAAGACCTCCTCAACGGGAAGCGGCACTGCTCCGGCAAAGAAAAAGGCGGCGCCTCTGGAACGTTTCACTATGAGTAAGGCCGACCGGGAACTTTCGGGTAATTTCGTGAGCAACCGGGGCAAACTGCCGATGCCTATCACAGGTCCTTACATCATTACCAGCCATTACGGACAATATGCCGTGGAAGGATTGCGTAATGTGAAACTCGATAATAAAGGAATTGATATACAAGGCAAGCCGGGTGCACAGGCACGTGCTATCTTCGATGGTAAAGTAGCAGCCGTGTTCCAGTTGAACGGGCTTTTTAATGTACTGATACGTCACGGGGATTACATTTCGGTATATTGTAACCTCTCGTCTGCTTCTGTGAAATCCGGTGATACGGTAACCACCAAGCAGGCTATCGGTCCGATTTTCTCAGATGGCAGTGACAATGGGCGGACTGTCCTTCATTTCCAACTGCGCAGAGAGAGGGATAAGTTGAACCCCGAACCGTGGTTGAACCGGTGACGCTTTCATTGGGCAAATAGGCACATACATAACAACAAGTCGTTTTTTTTAATCTTAAATGAATACAACACATGCGAATCATCACTCTACTAATTACTTTATTTGCTTTTGGGATAACACCGTTGCAGGCATTCTCCTATTTCTCTTTTAAGAAGTATCAGGTAGAAGACGGATTATCACATAACACAGTCTGGTGTGCCATGCAAGACAGCTATGGCTTTATTTGGCTGGGCACGAGCGACGGTTTAAATTGTTATAACGGGCGGGGCAACAAGGTTTACAGGAATATCTTGAATGATAAGTTCTCGTTGGAGAATAACTTTGTGCAGGCGCTTTTTGAGGAAGAGAATCAGAATATATGGGTGGGAACCAACTGGGGACTTTATATTTATGACCGGGAACATGACCGTTTCAGCTATTTCGACAAGAAAACCCGCTATGGAGTCTTTATCAGCAGTGAGATTAAGAAAATCATAAAGACCGAGAGCGGATTGATCTGGATTGCCACTCTGGGGCAGGGATTGTTTGTCTATGATCCCAAGACCGATGTGCTGACACAAAACAGCCTTCAGACTTCTTTTGTATGGGATGTCTGTGAAAGTAACTCCCGCCACATTTATGCTTCTTCCTTACAGGAGGGCTTGCTTTGCTTCGATGAGAGCGGCAAATTTCTACAGTCTTATCCTCTTTTATCCGCGGGGAATAATCCCGATAATTATCGCATTAACTGTTTGCTCGATATTCGCAGCGATATTTGGTTCGGAGCCGGAAGCAATCTGCTGTATTGCCTGAACGAGCGCACCGGAAAGCTGGACAGTTATAATGCCTCCCATCTGAATTTCGGTGTTATCCGCTGCCTGCTGAGTTATTCGGAAACAGAACTTCTGGTAGGCACTGACAACGGGCTTTACCTTTTTGACTTGCGTGATAAAACTTTTTCGCGGATCGATAACCCGTCAGATCCCAGAAGCCTGAGTGACCAGTCGATCAATGCGATGATGCGTGATGCGGAAGGTGGAATCTGGGTACTGACCAATCTCGGAGGAGTGAATTATCTGGCTAAACCTACCAAAAGATTCGACTATTATCCTCCTGTCTACCGGGATGGGGGGGTAACTGCCGGGAAAGTGGTAGGTCCTTTCTGTGAGAATGCCGCAGGAAATATCTGGGTGGGTACCCGCGACGGTTTATGTTTCTTCGACGTGTCCACTCATCAGTTGACCGCTTATCCGATCGGTGGGAAAGCAGACAAGAAATATGACATACGCTCTTTGTTGCTGGATGGTGACCGTCTGTGGATAGGCACTTATGCCGAAGGGTTGAAGGTACTCGACCTCCGGACCGGGCATGTGAAGTCGTACAATCATCTGCAGGACACCCCGAACACGATTTGCAGTGACGATGTTCTGGCTGTCTACAAAGATCGCAGCGGAGATATTTTTGTCGGGACCAGTTGGGGCCTGTGCCGTTACAATCCTCAGGAAGATAACTTTTCAACCATCACTACGGTAGGATCGATGGTATCTGTGGTCGATATTCTGGAGGACATGTATGACAATTTGTGGATTGGCACATCCAACAGTGGAGTGTTCCGCTTTAACACACGGAACGGACACTGGAAACATTTCCAGCACGAAAGGAATGATTCGACTACCATTACCAACAATTCCGTGATTACACTGTTTGAGGACCTGAAAGGTACCATGTGGGTTGGTACGAACGGTGGAGGACTTTGTTCATTTGATCCGAAGACGGAGACATTCGTTGACTTTGATCCGGACAATACCATATTGCCCAATCGGGTCATCTACTCCATCGAGCAGGATAAGACGGGCGATTTCTGGATATCAAGCAATGCGGGACTGATAACGATTAACCCGATCACCAAGCAGCATTTCCGCCAGTTCACGGTCAATGACGGTCTGCAAGGTAACCAGTTCACTGCCCAGTCATCTTTGAAGACGGCAAGCGGCAAGCTCTATTTCGGCGGAATCAGTGGGTTCAATTCTTTTGTTCCCGACCAGTTCATGGATAACCAGTACATCCCTTCTGTATATATCACCGAAATACGTCTGCCCTATACGACAGATGAACGGGTGGTACAGGATATTCTTCATCTGGAAGAGCCTCTTTATCGTGCCAAGACCATTACGTTGCCTTACGAATATAATACTTTCTCAGTTAGCTTCGTTGCCTTGAGTTACGAAGATCCGTTGAAGAACCGTTATTCCTACCGCTTGAAAGGGGTGGACAAAGAGTGGGTGGTCAATTCAGAACTGAATACGGCTTCTTATACCAATTTGCCTCCTGGCAAATATGTGTTTGAAGTAAGAGGCTCGAATAATGATCATAAGTGGAATGACCAGACTACCTCTCTCCTGATTGTAATCACGCCTCCATGGTGGCTGACTACATGGGCATACTGCATCTATACGCTTCTTCTTATCGGACTTGCCTATTATGCAGGCTGGCGATGGAACCGGCATGTGAAGAAGAAGTACAAACACCGGATGGAAGAGTATCAGACTGCGAAGGAGAAGGAAGTCTACAAATCAAAAATTAGTTTCTTCATCAATCTGGTGCACGAAATCCGCACCCCGTTGAGTCTGATCCGTCTTCCTCTTGAAAGGTTGCTGGAAGATAAACGGGAAGGACGGGATGCCAAGTACCTGTCGGTGATCGACCGGAATGTCAATTACCTTTTGGGAGTCACCAATCAACTGCTTGATTTTCAGAAGATGGAGAACGGCGGAGTACAGTTGAATCTGAAAAAGTGCGATATCAATCAGCTGGTAAGCGATGTTTATGGGCAGTTTACAAGCCCTGCCGAACTGAAAGGCATCTCGGTGATGCTTGATCTCCCGGAAGGTGAGATCTTTGCCTCGGTGGATCGCGAAAAGGTCTGTAAGATTATTGTCAACCTGATAGGTAATGCGGTGAAATATGCCCAGAGCCGTATCGACATTAAATTGGCATCTTCCGGTGAAGGTTTCCGGGTTTCGGTGAGCGATGACGGTCCGGGTATTCCGGATGGAGAGAAGCAGAAAGTGTTTGAGGCCTTCTACCAGGTGAAGGACGGTAAGTCGGGTGCGGTGGGTACAGGCATCGGACTGGCCTTCTCCAAGTCGTTGGCCGAAGCACATCATGGTACGTTAAGTCTTGAGGACAGCGTGTATGGCGGTTCTTCTTTCGTGCTCACTTTGCCTTGGGGTGAGGAGGTGGCTTCTGAAGAGCCCGAAGTGCTGATACCGGAAAGTCAGAATCCGGTTGCCGAAGAATCGGTTGCCGAGGCGCCGGGCAGTAAGTTTACCATCCTGCTGGTAGAAGATAACGTAGATCTGTTGAATCTGACGCGGGAGTCACTGAGCACCTGGTTTAAAGTCCTGAAAGCCCAGAACGGCCGGCAGGCGCTTGAAGTGCTTGCCAATGAAACGGTAGACGTGATTGTCAGCGACGTGATGATGCCTGAGATGAATGGTTTGGAGTTGACGGCTAAAGTCAAGACAGATATTGAATACTCCCATATTCCTGTCATCCTGCTGACGGCAAAAACTACGTTGGAAGCTAAGGTTGAAGGTTTTGAGTATGGAGCGGACGTGTATATCGAAAAGCCGTTCTCCATCCGCCAGTTGCACAAACAGATTGAAAACCTGCTGAAGTTGCGCCAGTCGTTCCATAAAATGATGACCGAATTGTCCGGCAACAGTGGAGCTTCGCCCGTCAGTCTCGTAGAATATTCCGTTTCGCAGAAAGATTGCGAACTGATGGCTAAAGTGCGGGCAGCTGTTGAGGCGCAGCTCTCTGATGAGCATTTCTCTGTCGACACATTGGCGGAGTCCCTCAATATGAGCCGTTCCAACTTCTATCGCAAGATAAAGGCACTGGCCGGCATGCCGCCCAATGACTATCTGAAGACGATCCGCCTGAACAAGGCTGCCGAATTATTGAAAAACGGGGTACGCATTACTGACGTGTGTGAGCAGATTGGTTTCAGTTCTTCGTCTTATTTTGCCAAATGCTTTAAGATTCAGTTTGGAGTGTTGCCCAAGGATTATCATTGATCATCTTCTGCGATGAATAATATTTTACGAAAATATTTGCTGAAAGATGGCTTGGTCCGGCCTTTCGGAGACCTCCCGGAGAAGGGGGGATTTACGTATATGCGCAGGCAAGTTTCCGCATATACGCAGATTTATTTCTGTCTATGCGTAAATCCGAATCCTTCAGAAAGGTTGCTTTGGGGCGTTTTGGAGAGAGAAAGAGTGATCGGAGCGGAGCGGGGAGTAGCGGTACCCCCTGTTCCGCTTTTATAGATAGAAGTCGGGATGATTCTTAATTTTTATAAATTAAATATCGCGCGGAGAGGTGTTTTTCACTTCTCACTAATCCCTTCTTTGCGAGGTTTTCCCAGGAGAGGCATTCCATCGGCATCCCAGCTTATTTTTTGCAGGCGTGGACTGCGTGAGTCTGTTGCGCCCGGAGCGTCATTCGGGATTCTTCGGGCATGATAAAGCATATACCACTCCTTTCCGTCCGGCGAAGGTACGAAAGAAGGGCTGCCCGGTCCGAAGACACTGTCTTCGGGTTGTTGTTCAAAGACAGGCGTGTCCAGCTTCTTCCACGATGCTGCGTCTGTCAGGTCGCTGCCGGCATCGGCAGTCAGCAGTCCGATGCAGTAATAAGGGGTCCAACTTCCACTTGCACAGTAGTATATCAGCACTTTGTCCTTGTTTTTCGACTCAAAGAACTGTGGGGCTTCGTTGACGTGGATCGGATAGGCAGTTTTACTGCCGTCGGGCGAAATCCATTGACGTTCCCATTCATACTCCGGTTCCGAAATCATCACCCTATCCGACGAGAGTGTCCATGGATTCTCCATCTTGGCTATGTAAATGCATTGGGTTTCGGTCTCGATCCGTCGTTTGGGCCATCCGCACCAGATGAGGTAGCGTTCACCCCGGTGCTCAAACGTACTGGCATGGATTGCCCAGTTATCGTCTTTGTCCGTTTTGATCCGCCCTTTCATCACGAACTCACCCTCCAGCGGGTTGGCTGAGACATTTTCGATCACATAGATGTGGTGATTGTCCATATTGCCGTCGTCCGCGGCGAAGTATACGTACCATTTTCCGTCAATCCGGTGTATTTCCGGTCCCCAAAGGTGATACGAGCTGGATACCTCCTTCGGTATCCACACCTCTTTCCGGGTTGCATGCTCCAGATCGGTGATATCATTCGTTTCCCAAAGGATGATTTTATTCTCGGCTCCTTGTGTATAGTAATACTTGCCTTCATGAAAAACAGCCCATGGTTCTGCTCCCACGGGCAGTAGGGGGTTGGTATAGGTGGCTCCGGAAGGGACCTCCTTGGATACGGGAGCTTTTTTGTTTTGACAAGCCGGACAGCAGATGAGTGCCAGCAAGAGCAACGGGATATGTATGAGTTTCATAGGCTTGGGGTTTACAACAACGTTACAAATATAGATACCTTTTGAGGGGGCTGAAGGCGGAGAGGGGCAAGTTTAGGCTATTTTAACGTGAATCGGTCAACCACGCGGAGGGCACAGAGTCCCACAGGGAATCTATTTCTTAGTTAAACAAGAGATTAAAACTTTGTGGAACTCTGTGGTAGGCCGATGGCGTCAGAGCTCGCTGATTTCCGAATACAACTCAATCATGCAGGAGTTTTCCAACAAGCTTTTGAACTTGTCTTTACGGTTGCCCGACCAGTCATTGTTCAGCAGTCCGTTTTCGTCACGGGTATACTGCCAGGCATAGTCCGCATTGTCTATCATGGCTTTCACGTATGTATCATTTTTATCAACCTCGTAAAGAGCTTTCAAGCCACGGAAGAGGATGACGTTAAACCACGGACTTGACGGAAAGAACTTCATTTCCCCTTTTACCGTAGGCTGCGGTTTCAGGAAATGCCGGCAGGCACCTTTGGCCGTCTGCTGTGCGTCTTTCAGGTACTGTTCGTCGCCGGTAGCCTGATAGAGCAATACGCCTGCTTGGATCATCTGTCCGCTGTTGTACGTATATTTGGCATAACCGATTTTTCCTTGCAGATTTTTATTGTCCCAGTAGACAAAATCAGACGGGTCACGGAGGTTATCACGTGTCCACTGGTAAGTTGCCTTGGCTTGGTCGAGGTATTTTTTCTCTTTGGTCAGCTTGTAGAGCTTCATGCAGAGAACTGTTGCAGGAGCATTCGAACAAGTATTCTTTGATTCCTTTTTCTGTTCGCACCAGTAGATACCGCCTCCCAGGTCGTCCGACCATCCGGAATAGATGTAAGCGTGCAAGGCAATGGCCTTCTTCAGGTATTCCTTATTCTTTGTGGCTGCGTAATAGTCGCAGAAGTCAATCGCTACCCAATCATTGTCGTCGTAGTAACGGTCGTTCTGGCCGGCAAAGGCGGGATAAGACTGATAACACTCCGGTTGGCGGGTAGTATCCCAGTACAAGTCGAGTCCGGGCTTGATTTGTTTGTCCATCAGTTTCTTGTACTTTTTGTCGCCGGATGTTTTATAGAGCGATACACAGCCTGACACCATTGCCGAATAAGGCCACAAGAAGGATACTTCTTGTTGGGTAACCTCTGAGCCGGTGTTGGCTGTATACGTAATTTGTTGATTCGGATTTCGTGGATAAGTTTCCATCAGCAATCCATACTTTTTTACCTCATAGAGAGACAGTACCCGTTGGAGGAGTGAATCGGCTCTTTGAAGGTAGACTTTACCTCCCAACTGTGCCGACAAACAGGCAGGAACCAGCAAGAAGGTGAGGGCAATGAATGATTTTCTCATACTTATATTCAAATAATGGCGATCGGTGGTCGGGCAGGTGGCACGGTGTTCATAGGCGTTAATCCGGTGAGCGGGTTGTGCGACTTGACAATAACTCAACTACTGATTCGCATAAACAGTAAAATTGTAGATTGCAGTCGAGAGCTTCCCGGGGTGCAAGGACCTTTTCACCACAGGTTACACAGGTTATTCATGTTAACCATTCGTGACTTAGAAATCACTCTGTGTTACCCTGTATCCTCTGTGGTGAGTTTTGGTACATCCCCGGGTGCGAGGCTCCCTTCTTTACTTTATTTTCTCGAAGATAGCTTTGATCCGTTTCATATCCAGTTTGGGAGTACGGTCGTAATAGTAGATACCGTTCTTCTCCTGTTCCACGTCGGTCAGCTGTGTATAGCAGAATCCCGTCACGTGCGGTGAGTCGATAAAGGCATCGATCTGACCTTCCAGACGTTTGTAGAATGCTTCTGCATTTTCCGGCATGCCTCCGTATCCCCATGAGTTTTTCCGGTCTTTCTCTGCCATCCAGGGGATACCTCCGAACTCGTCAACCATGTAAGGTTGTCCTTCGTAAACAGCCAGAAAGTCTTTGTCGCGTGCATTACGATAAGGCTCTTTGCCCTCTTCCATCTTTAACTGCTCCGTCAGTTTGACACGATCCTGTTCGTAGTTGTGTACACTCCAGATATCTGTTATCACGTGATTGTCACCACTGGCATCATTTACCGGACGGGTCGGGTCGATGGCTTTCGTGATGTTGTATACGTCGCGGATCAGGCGGACATAAGCATCCGGACCGCCACCCCAGGTTTCGTTAAAAGGAGTCCAGGTCACCAGCGAAGGGTGATTCCGGTCACGGACTACGACTTCACTCCATTCGCCCAGGAAGTTACGGGCAGCCAGTTCCTTGTTTACATCCAGCATCCAGCTTGCCGATTCTCCCCAAGTGATGTAGCCTAACTTGTCGGCCCAGTAATAATATCTCTCTTCGAAGACTTTCTGGTGGAGGCGTGCTCCGTTGAAACCGGCTTCTTTACCCAGTACGATATCGTTCTTCAAAGCTTCGTCACTTGGAGCTGTCCAGATACCTTCCGGATAGAATCCCTGATCGAGTACCAGACGCTGGAAATAAGGCTGGTTATTCAGGTAAAAACGTCCGTTGGCTGTGTGTACTTTACGCATACCGGCGTACGATTTTACTTCATCCACTACGTTGCCTTTGGTATCCTTTACCTGATAAACGAGGTCGTACAGGAACGGAGATTCCGGCGACCACAGCTTCATGTTCTTAACCGGCAGAACCACCACTGAACTATTGGCGCAGTTTACGCTCTTTTTGGCCACGGTTTTGTTTCCGTCTTTTAGAGTGACTTCCAATGTGTTGGCTGATTCATTGTAAAACTCCGGTTCGATGACCAGCTGCTTCTGGTCGATATCCGGACGGACGAATACCGATTTCAGTCCATTGGCTGAAACGGCCTCCATCCATACGGTTTGCCAGATACCGGTAGTACGGGTATATGAGCAACCTCCCGAATAGTAGTTACCACATTGTTTTCCTCCGGTCTGGAGTCCGGAGCGGAGGTCGTCCTGCACAAATACTACCAGGTTATGAGTCTTTCCGGGTGTAACATAACGGGTCAGGTCTACAGCGAACGAAGATGAACCGCCGAAGTGACGCTGTACGAACTTACCGTCGATAAAAATCTCTGCGCAATAATCTACGGCACCGAAGTTCAGGAAGATTTTCTTTCCGTTCCAGTCCGATGGAATGGTGATGTTGCGCTGGTACCACATCTGTTCGATGAAATCGGTATAGCCCACTCCCGAGAGTTTGCTTTCCGGACAGAAAGGTACCGTAATGTTTTTATCAAATTTCTCTGCCGATTGCAAGCGGCGGTCTTTTCCCGACTTTCCAAAATCAAAATCAAATGTCCAGGTACCGTTCAGGTTGATCCACTGTTCTCTTTCGAACTGTGGACGGGGATACTCCGCTCGCGGAGTATCTGCGCTGAAACAAGACCAACTGTTCAGCATGAATAGCATTGCTGCTGCTAAAAGTTTTTTCATTGTAATTGTGTGTTTGAAGCCTCTTTCCCCCCTATCCCTCCCTACAGGGAGAAGAGGAAAGAGGGCTTATGTGTGAATATTAAGTTGTTTTTGTTATCACTGTTTGTTGCGGAAATCAATGGGAAGCTCCTACTACCGGAAATTCCGTTATTCTTAAGGTAGTGCATCCGTAAGGAATCAATGTGATCTCCGTTTCCGGTCCCTCACCTCCACTACAGAAAGAATAGGGTTGAGGCCCTGCCATTTCGTTGTAAAGTTTCCATGACGGTATTAGTCTTGCCTTCATCCGTATCTCTATCGGAGCATTTTCTTTATTCCAGGGGAATATGGAAGATTGCTTTTCCGGATGAATCGTTACCCGGGCATGTTCATTCGCTTTGCTGCGGTTGAAGTCCACCAGACCGTAATTCCATGGTTCTGTTGGAGTCACTGCATAATAATACGGGCCGTACCAAGGTTCCTCAAACTTTTTCTTTTCCCATTTCTCTTCCATCTTCAGGGCAAATACCAATGGGCCACGTTCAATGGCTACCGAATTTTCATACCAGGTATCGGCAGTGACTTCCATCGGCAGGTGTAGTTCCACGCGGTCTCCTTTTCTCCAGATACGGTCTACAACAGCCATCCGTCCACCTTCCACATGCTGAAGAAGCTGGCCGTTGACTGATATATCGGCTTGTTTGCACCATTTGGGGATGCGTAACTGAAGGGCAAAGTTGACTTCTTTCCGTTTCTTGTCCATAGATTGGAGTGTGAAACTGATTTTATCATCCATCGGATAGTAAGTGTCTTCACAGAAAGTCACCATGCAGCCTTCTGCTACCTTGGCCGTCACCTCCGATGGGGCATATGCTGTAACAGCCAGTCCGCCATCCGGTGTGGCATACCAAAGGCTCTGCGTGAATTTGGGCCATCCTTGGTGCATGTTCGATGCGCAACAAGGATATCCTGTCAATAGTCCGAAACAGTTGTCCGTTCCTCCATGATCCTGATCGAAATTGCGGCGGTGGCGTGTCACCATTACCTGATTAGCTTGCTGGAAATATTGTTTCGTCATGAAATCGTCAGAAATTTGGGTAGGCAGTGCATTGAATGCAATCCGTTCCAGATGGTCGGCGAAATCGATATCACCTGTGATCTCTACCATTTTCTCCAGCGAATACATCAGTTCCACTGCCGAACAAAGTTCGGAACCCTGAGTTGGATTATTGCCATGCAAAGCTTCGTCACCGCCATACATTCCCTGGGGCTGACCGTGAAACTGGCGAATATCACTGAAAGCACGTTTCACTGCATCGAGATATGCCTTGTCCGGTTCTTGTTGATAATAGATGACAGGTTCTTTGATGCCTTGCGCCAGGTTGACGCAATGAATTGTGTTGATGCGTCTCAGGTCACCCCGGTTCACCATGTCTACAAAACTAAAACTCTGTTTATGGATCAGTTTGCCAAGATCAAGGAGGAACGAATCTCCGGTGATATTATAAAGCCAATACACAGCCTGAAGATTATCACAAGCACGGAATTCTGCCCAAAAGGTCCAGTTGCCCAGTGGTTTTTCCGGTAAAGTTTTCAGTTGGTAGCGGAAATAGTTGGTCATGAACCGGATAACCCGCTGGTCATTGGTGGCGGAATAATATTGTTGAAGTATCTTTAACATTACCATGCGTGGCCACCAGTCGTGTGAGTTGTCCCGTTGTATGCCGGCTTCTCCCGGATAGTCTTTGGCCGGGCCAAAGAATCCGTCTTCCCGCTGGCTATTTAAAGCCCATTCTATCCAGGGTTGTACTTTGGCCTTCAGCTGTGCGTCGTCCAGAAGGTATGCCAGTGGGAGTAATCCGTCAATCCAATACGGTCCTCTTTCCCATTGGTCACCGTCGCCGCCGAGCCAACCATTGCGTTCGCCCATCACTAACGGATACAGTTTATCCATTTGTCCGGTAGCCCCGTTTTTCTGCCTGACCAGCATTTCCTGCAGCCATCCTTTAGCTTTGATACTGCCCAATGGCAGTTCCATAAAAGGTTTGCGCACCAACGGATAGCGGTTGTTGGTATAATTTTCGGGGGTATCGGCCCGGAGCCCGCTTCCTAAAGAAGAGAAGCAGAGGCCCAGTCCGATAAGCAGATATGTAAACGTATTCTTTTTCTTCATGAGTGTTTTTCTATTAATGTTTGGGTACAGAAAGTTTTATTCTTTGGTGTTCGGGAAAGCGGAAACACGCAGCCTGGCTGCTCCCATCGGTATCAGTGTAATTTCCTCTTTCTCTCCTTTCGGTGCATCCATTTCAGGGAGTTCGCTGCACAAATCGTATTGGTCGATGATCCATGAAGGAACTTTCCGTCCGATGGCTTTTACTTCAATCGGTGTACTTGCTACGGTGAACGGGAAGTTATCTGCCGGCCATTCTTTGCGTACTACTTTAAAGTCTTTCAAAGGTTTGTCCTTGCCGAGTACCAATGCGTAGTTCCAAGGAGTTTTTGCATAGATCTCGTATGTCGGCCATTGGCTGGCGTCGGCGCCTTCCTGCCATTTAGAGTCACCGATAGCCGTAGCGCGGCTGTCCTTTTTCACATAATCTTCGTCAATTTTCAGTGACATTGTCAACGGACCGTAGTCTACGCTTACACTGTTTTTGTTCACTTGCCATGTACGCATCGAAAGTTGCATCGGCAGCTGAATTTCCACTTGGTCATTGTCTTTCCATTCGCGATGGATGCAGGCATATTGTCCGGCTTCGGGGTTGGCCGCTACCTTTTTGCCGTTAACAAAGATAGTCGCACCCTCTGTCCATGAAGGAATTCTCAGATAGAAGGGGAAACTTATTGCTTTCGGAGTATTTACCGTAAACCGGATCGTTTCCTCAAAAGGATAGTTAGTCTGTTCGTGAAGAGTTATTTCGTTTCCGTCACCCACTTTCACTGTTGCTTTGCAGGCAGCATACATAGCGGCTGCTATACCGTTATCCGGGCTGGCCAGAATCAGATGTTCGGCATAGTAAGGCCATCCCTGTGCATGATTGTGCTGGCAGCAACGGCTACTGAAGGGATTCATTGCCAGGAAAGGTCCCCGGTTGTCGATGCCCGGATGATGGTTCTTTGAGTCACTGACAGTTTGATTGGGACAAGTGATATAACGCAAACCTTTGAAGTCCGGCATTACGGCAGCCGGATAACTGTTGAATGCCACCTCTTCGCAGTGTTCTGCCCAAAAAGGATCGCCGGTCATACACAGCATCAACTCGTCCGAGGCCATCTGTTCCACCAATCCGCAGGTTTCTACTCCCTGGCGCGGGTCAATTGATCCCATACGTGCATTTTCATCGGCACCGAACATACCGCCCGGCACTTGTCCGAAAGTACGGCGGATCAGGTTGTGCACATTATAAGATGCTTTCAGCAGGGTCGAGTCTCCCGTCATCATATAATAGGTAGCCGGTTCGCGGAAACACTGCGCGATGTTCACGTTGTGCCAGTTTGGCAATGCCGACGGACGGGTCCAGTCTGCTGTGTTACGGTGTATTTTCTCAGCCAGTTCCAGTAAGAACTGATCTCCTGTACGGTTATAGAGCCAATATACGCTTAACAGGTTGTCCCCGCCACGGCTGTTCTCCCAATAATCTTCCAGAAACTGTTCATCCGGTACACTCAGTTGCCATTTGAAGTAATTGGTCATCAGGTCAATAACCCGTTGATCATTTGAATATTCGTAATAGGATTGAAGACACCAGAGCATGATCATCTGTGCCCACAACTCTCTTTTTCCGTTTCGTTCGTTGATAGGACCGAAATATCCGTCAGGCTGTTGGCTGGCAAATGCACCTTCAAGCCATATCTTGGCCTCGTCGATCATTTTCTGATCCTTTAATATATAGGCCAGGTTTCCATATCCTTTCAGCCAGTAGGGAACCTCTTCCCATCCATGGTCTCCTCCTTGGGTCAGCCAGGCATTGTTCTCCTTACCCAGCCATGCGCTGATTTCATTCAGATGCCCCGTCAGTCCATCTTTCTGTAGTTCCAGATATTTCTTTAACCATCCTTCGGGTTGGATACTTCCTACAGGTAGTTTAATGAAGTTCATCGGTTTCAGTGGCAGGCGGTTTCCTACATAATTTACGTTGGTTTGTGCACAGTCGGGCCGATTCACTATAGCTACTGCCGACGATGATTGATCGGAAGTGCACGATGCTGCCAGTAATCCGGCGGTAATCAGGATTCCTGCCAGGCCTCCTTTCAGATTTTTCATCTTTTTCATGTTTGGGTGTTTTTACTTATGGTTATTATTTAGGGGTTATTTCGATACAAATCAGTAGCTTCGTCTGATATCATGCTACAAAGTTTGTGAATTCTGCATGAAATGTGTGAAACAAACTATTCAATAAATAGCAATTACTGACCAATAAGATGTGAAATACAGGTTCAGTGAACAATAGGAGCATAAAAAGAACAGTTTCTTTTGTTTATTGAGCAGTATTTATCCCTTTATTCAACGAAAATGTTTTTTCTTTGTAGCATCTTAATAACGAAAAGCTATGAAAACAAAGATCTACCTGCTATTTATTACTACCTTATTCTTCTGCGCCGGTTGTGGAAACAAGAACGGCGGGCAGAAACAGAGGTCGGTAAGTGCAGCAAAGGATACATATGTAAATCCTTTGTTTCCGGAAGGAGCCGATCCGAGTGCTCTGTTCCATAATGGCAAGTATTATTATACACATGGGACAGAAGATAAAATCCTGCTTTGGGAAACGTCTGACATTACCGATATGGCTCACTCTGTTTGTAAAATGGTGTGGCGTCCGGAAGATCCGTCCAATTGTTGTCACCTCTGGGCACCGGAGATTCATTATATAAATGATAAATGGTATATTTATTATGCTGCCGATGATGGCAATACGGACAACCATCAGTTGTACGTACTTGAAAACTCTTCTCCCGATCCCATGCAGGGTAAATTTGAAATGAAGGGGAGCATTATGACCAATCCCGAATGGAATTGGGGTATACAAGCCACTACTTTCGAACATAAGGGAGTTCGTTATTTAGCCTGGTCCGGTTGGCCCAAGAGAAGAACCAATGCTGAAACTCAATGTATCTATATTGCCCGGATGAAAGACCCGTGGACACTTGACTCTCCTCGTGTCTTGATATCCAGACCCGAATATGAGTGGGAACGCCAGTGGGTAAATCCGGATGGTAGCCGTACGGCTTATCCTATTTATGTGAATGAAGGACCTCAGTTCTTCCATTCGAAGGATAATAAGACATTGATTCTCTATTATGCCGCCAGTGGTTCATGGTCACCTTATTATTGCATCGGAATGCTGACTGCCGATGCCGAAAGTGATCTGCTCGATCCGGCCTCTTGGACAAAAAGTCCGGTTCCGGTATTCCAGCAATCGTTGGAAAACGAAGTATACGGTCCGGGTGGTCTCTCGTTTGTTCCTTCGCCCGATGGCACGGAGTGGTATATGATTTACCATGCCCGTCAGGTAACCAACGGAGATACCGGTAGTCCTGAGACCCGCAATCCGCGGATACAGAAAATAGGATGGGATGCTAACGGAATGCCCGATTTAGGGATTCCGGTTCGTGCAGGAGTCGCCTTGCCGAAGCCTTCGGGTATTCCCTTGAAATAAAATAGTTATTTAGAACGTTTTTCCTTAGTTTGACAGGTAGCCGACTACCTGCCCCGGGGAACGTATTGCGTAATCAATAGGTTAAACATAATTTTAAGACAATGAAAAAGAGCATTTTAATTGCAGTTCTGACAGCGTCGATGGCTACTTCCGCTTTTGCACAATGGAAACCGGCAGGAGACAAAATCAAGACAAAGTGGGCTGAACAGGTAAATCCTGAGAATGTACTGCCCGAGTATCCGCGTCCGGTAATGGAACGGGGAGAGTGGAAAAACCTCAATGGTTTGTGGAATTATGCCATCACAGAAAAGGGAGCCGTTCCTTCGGCTTATGAAGGACAGATCCTGGTTCCTTTTGCCGTAGAGTCCAGCCTTTCAGGTGTTGGTAAGAAAGTAAGTCCCGATGAGGAACTCTGGTATCAGCGTAACTTCACTGTACCTGCCACTTGGAAAGGTAAAAAGGTGATGCTGAATTTCGGTGCTGTAGACTGGAAAGCCGATATTTGGGTGAATGATATTAAAGTAGGGCAGCATACCGGCGGATTTACTCCTTTCTCGCTTGACATTACAGCTGCTTTGGCTGCTAAGGGAGACAATAAGCTCGTAGTGAAAGTATGGGATCCGACAGACCGCGGACCTCAGCCTCGCGGCAAACAGGTGAACCGTCCCGAAGGTATCTGGTATACGGCCGTGACAGGTATCTGGCAGACTGTTTGGATGGAACCTGTGGCCGAACGTCATATAACGAATGTTCGTACTTCTTCGGATATCGACCGAAAGAAACTGACCGTAGATGTTGCTACCAGTACCGGTTGTCCTTCCGAAGTTATTGAAGTGAAAGTGTTCGATGGCAAACAATTGGTTGCTACCGGAAAAGGACTGAATGGCCAGACCATCGACATTCAGATGCCTGCCGATGCAAAATTGTGGAGTCCTGCCTCTCCGGCTCTCTATTCCATGCAGATAGCTCTGTTGAATAATGGTAAAGTGACTGATAAAGTAGACAGTTATACAGCTATGCGTAAATATTCTACCCGTCGTGACAAGAACGGAATTGTACGTCTGCAACTGAATAATGAAGATATGTTCCAGTTTGGTCCGCTCGATCAGGGTTGGTGGCCCGACGGGTTGTATACAGCTCCGACAGACGAGGCGTTGGTGTATGACATCCAGAAAACCAAAGACTTCGGATTCAATATGATCCGTAAGCATGTGAAGGTGGAACCGGCACGTTGGTATACACACTGCGATAAACTGGGTATCATTGTATGGCAGGATATGCCGAACGGTGACCGTGAGCCGGAATGGCAGATGTATAATTACTTCACGGGTAACGAGCTGAATCGTAGTGAAGAGTCGGAACAGATTTATCGTAAAGAGTGGAAAGAGATCATGGACTATTTGTACAACTATCCTTGCATCGGTGTATGGGTTCCGTTCAATGAGCGTTGGGGACAGTTCAAGACCGAAGATATTGCGGCATGGACAAAGAAGTATGATCCTTCACGCTTGGTGAACCCGGCAAGTGGCGGTAATCACTTCCCTTGTGGTGACATTCTCGATTTGCATCATTATCCCAATCCGTCCCTCGACTTCTATGATGCCGGACGTGTTACTGTATTGGGTGAATATGGTGGTATCGGACTGGCATTAAACGAACACCTTTGGGAACCGAATCACAACTGGGGATACGTAAAGTTCAATTCTCCGGAGGAAGTAACGAAACAATATGTTGAGTACGGCAATGAATTGTACCGGTTGATTCAGCGAGGTTTCTCGGCTGCTGTCTACACACAGACCACTGATGTGGAAATGGAAGTGAACGGACTGATGACATATGACCGTAAGGTGATTAAGGTGAATGAAGCCCAGGTGAAGGCTATCAATACCAAGATATGCAATTCTTTAAATAAGTGATTAGAGTAGGGTGTCGATAGGTACACAAGTTTTTGATTAAGGTATAGATTGTTGAAGGATACGATTTTGAGTGAAACATACAAATAAATAAAATAATGAAAAAACTATTTGCAATGGCTTTAGCAGTCGGTATGCTATGTAATGCACAGGCAGCCGATTTGTATAAAGCGAGTAAAAATGTAGCTTTGCGTGCTCCGGCAGTGCCTCTCATCACTTCCGACCCTTATCTGTCCATCTGGTCGCCCACAGATGCACTGAATGAAAGCAGCACGATGCATTGGACCGGAACGGAACATCCTTTGTTGGGTGCCATACGTGTGGATGGGAAAACCTATCGTTTTATGGGCAAAGATAAGTTGAACCTTGAGACTCTTGTTCCGATGACGGATACCGATACCTGGCAGGGAAGTTATACTTTTGACCAGCCGGCTGCGGGATGGAATACCCTTTCGTTCAATGCTGCCGGATGGAAAGAGGGACAAGGTGCTTTCGGTACTCCCGATATGCCTCGTGTCCAGACTCGCTGGACTACTCCGGATATCTGGGTTCGTCGTGAATTTCAGATCAATGACGACCTGAACGGAGAAACCATCTATCTGAAATATTCGCACGACGATGTATTCGAACTCTACCTGAATGGTGAAAAGCTGGTTGCTACGGACTATTCATGGAACAACGACGTATTACTCGAACTATCGGACGCAGCCAAGAAGAAGCTGCAAAAAGGAAAAAACGTACTTGCCGCACACTGTCACAACACAACAGGAGGTGCTTATGTAGATTTCGGCCTTTATCGCCTGAACAAACAGACGACGGGCTTTGAGACGGCAGCCGTCCAGAAATCGGTAAGCGTACTCCCCACACAAACTTACTACACGTTTACTTGCGGTCCGGTGGAACTGGACCTGGTGTTTACCGCACCTTTGATGATGGACGACCTCGATTTGTTGTCTACTCCCGTTAATTATATTTCTTACCGCGTTCGTTCGCTGGATAAAAAACAGCACGATGTGCAGATGTATGTAGAGACCACTCCACAGCTTGCCATCAATGAACTGACGCAACCTACCCGTTCGAAAGTGATCCGTCGTAACGGTATCAATTATGTGCAGGCGGGAACCATCGATCAGCCTATCCTCGGACGAAAAGGAGATGGAATCTGCATTGACTGGGGATATGCTTATCTGGCCGGAAATATAGGTGCCAATACGGCTGTAAGCCTGGGTAACTATTATGGCATGAAGAACGAATTTGCGACTAAGGGTACTTTATTGCCCACGCAAGCCGAATGCGTGACCCGTCGTGCCGACCAGATGCCGGCTATGGCCTATACCGATAACCTGGGCAAAGTAGGTGCCGATGGCAAATCCGGCTTCCTGATGTTGGGATATGATGATATCTCAGCTATTGAATACTTCTACCAGCCTCGTATGGCTTACTGGAAACATGACGGTAAAGTGACTATCTTTGATGCCTTCGAACGTGCCAAGGCCAATTATGCATCTGTTATGGAACGCTGTCGCGCTTACGACCAAATGATTCTGAACGATGCAGAAAAAGCAGGTGGCAAAGAATACTCTGAACTGTGTGCGCTCGCTTACCGCCAAGTGATTGCCGCCCATAAGCTGTTCAAGGATGCGGATGGTAACTTGCTCTTCTTCTCTAAAGAGAACAATAGTAACGGTTGTATCAATACCGTCGACCTTACCTATCCGTCTGCCCCTCTCTTCCTGGCTTATAACCCCGAATTGCAGAAAGGTATGATGACCAGTATTTTTGAATACAGTGCCAGCGGACGTTGGAACAAACCTTTCCCGGCTCATGACATAGGTACATATCCTATTGCGAACGGACAGGTTTACGGAGGAGATATGCCGATTGAAGAGGGTGGAAATATGGTGGTCCTGACTGCTGCTATTGCCAAAGTAGAAGGAAATGCCGATTACGCCAAGAAGTATTGGGATTTACTGACTATCTGGACGGATTATTTGGTAGAATACGGACAAGATCCCGAAAATCAACTTTGTACCGATGACTTTGCCGGGCACTGGGCACACAATGCCAATCTTTCGGTAAAAGCCATCATGGGAGTAGCCGGTTATAGCGAAATGGCCCGTATGCTCGGTATGAATGATGTAGCCGACCGGTATGCCGCTAAAGCCAAAGTCATGGCCACCAAATGGGAACAAATGGCACGCGAAGGCGATCATTACCGTCTGGCTTTCGACCGTGAGAATACCTGGAGTCAGAAATACAATATGATTTGGGACAAAATGTGGAATCTGCACCTCTTCCCCAACAATGTGATGGAGAAAGAAGTCGCTTACTATCTGACCAAACAAAATCTTTATGGTCTCCCGTTGGATTCCCGCAAAGAATATACTAAGTCCGACTGGATTATGTGGAGTGCTGCCATGTCTTCGGACAAAGCGACTTTTGAGAAATTCATTTCTCCCATATATAAGTATGCCAACGAAACCGTATCACGCGTTCCACTGAGCGACTGGCATTATACCGATAGTGGTAAATTTGTCGGTTTCAAGGCACGCTCTGTAATCGGTGGCTATTGGATGAAGGTATTGATGGATAAAATGCAGAAATAATAAGAACCGGTATATAATAGAGTTTACTGTTAAGGGTTGTATCCAAAGCTTGTTCGGCTTGGACACAACCCTTTCTTAATTTCCCTATAGAAGATACTCCATTGGAGCTCCTAACTAATTAACTAATAAGGATGTTTGGGTGTGAATCAATGCTGGCCGTAGGCCCAGTCTGCTTAACTCACCAAGGTTGGCCAACTTGGATAGGAAGGATGCACTGAAATTCAGGGATATGTCAAGGCAAATCAAACTCTGAGGGGAGTTATGTGAAAAAAGAGTGGCTGACAGTACATAACCATTAGCCACTCTTCTTATTTCTTTGTTTATGCAAGTTAGTAGTTGAATTTCAAATCTTCCACTACTGATTTGCATTATTTATAAACTTCCAGTTCGTAGATACGTGTATCTCTGCCTCCGGTGCTCTGTGTAGGACGGGTCACAAGCAGACGGATGTAACGTACTTTTCCGTCATAGTTCAGCGGACGTGAAATGACATTTGCATGGTTACCGTCGATAGCATCCAGAGTAGTCCATTCGTCACTCTGATTCATTTTCCCTTGCAGGAAGCAACCATTGGTGATGTATGAGTGACTTTCCTGTCCGGCGTTCACCATCTTCCAACCGCTGATGTTTTGTGCTTTACCCAGATCGAAGTCTACATAGTTCGGCGTTTGTGAAACGTCACACCATTTTGTATCCGTTTTACCATCCAGCAGGAAGTCCGGTTTTTCTTCGTCGTTGGTGTATCCTGAACAAGCAATGATTTTAGCTCCTTTCAGGATATTTT
This sequence comes from Bacteroides hominis, assembly GCF_033042785.2. Lineage (NCBI taxonomy): Bacteria > Pseudomonadati > Bacteroidota > Bacteroidia > Bacteroidales > Bacteroidaceae > Bacteroides > Bacteroides hominis. The sequence continues at coordinate 1,387,574 of NZ_CP178829.1, forward strand.
CGCGTACTACTTCCTTACCTTCTCCGGCAGTGGCTGCATTGCCTACGTTATTGGTGCGGAAAAGAGTGCCGGCAACGGTTGTAGCCGGTTCATTTTCGGTAACCAGGGTAGCAGCAAACAAAACCACTTTCTCATTTCGGGGCAAGATTACACTGGTAGCTCCTTTCGGAATATCCATACCAAACTTGAACATATAAGTGAATTCATAAGGCTGATCACCGTTGGATGCATGGCGGTGTGTACCGACATAGGCAATCTCGGCGTCTTTGAGATATCCTTCGGTGTGTCCTTTATGTCCCCATTGGCCGATGAAGCCGGTATAAGAAGGCACAACGAATGAAGCGGTCTGCTTGCCAATGCGGAAGTCGGCCTGATTGTCTCCTTCGGTAGAGGCGGCGAGGATATAGAGACGGTTGTATTTGTTTCCCGCAGGCAGTTGCAAGGTGTCACCCTCACAAGTCATTCCGTTCGCAATCTCTTTTTCTCCCAAGCGGAAAGTGATCTGACCGGCTATCAGTGAATCCGGCAGGAGCTCGGCAGCAAAAGAATAACCCGATTCGAAGTCGCCTTCTCCGCGGAATTCATTATAAGAAGCACATTTGCGGTCGTAGTCAAGCGGTAAAGCGGCATATTCGATCGGAGATGCCTCACGTCCCGATGGTTTGAGGCGAACCTTGTAAGTTCTTACAGAATAAGGAGTAATGTTTACCTGCAATTTGTTTCCTTCGAAAGTTGCATCGCCGATTGCCTTTTCCGTACCGTTGGCTTCGCTGGCACTGATGATCTCACCGGCAAAAGTCAGTGTGGCACTCTGTGCTTTCCGACCCTCGGTTTCGTATACGCGCACTACATACTCATCGGTTTCTTCCGCTTTTTTCAGTGCTTTGATCAGTACGTTGCGGTTGTCCGAAGAAGCAAACGAGAACGATTTTCCGGCATTTCCTTTGTGCTTTTCAGTACGGAAGGCTTTCAACTGTTGATTCAGTATCTCAGCTTTCTCCACAGTACCGGGCTTGTCCAGCTTTCCCTGATGTGGTACGAGGCTATAAGTGAACACATGATGTCCGAAATCCTGGTGATCCTGATATGCATAACCGTTGCGTGTTTCCGGTGTGTGAAGCAGTGTGAGGCGGATCGTATGGTTATCCGGCTTGTCCCATCCATATTTGCTGTCGTTCATCACCGATACACCATAACTTCCGTCACGATCGGTCAGGTCGGCCCAATATTGTGCATATACTTCATAAGCGGTTTCGATATTATTTCCACGTTCGATGCTTCCGATACCTAAGTCGTATGTAGCTTTCTCGTTCTCAATGTTGAGAGGAAATTCGGCTTTCAGCAGTGCGTTAGTCGATTGCCAGTCTACTTCATTATAGAAGTCGATGCGTTCTGCACGGCTGCCTTCATATAGCCGTATATATTGGCGGAATACCGATTCTCCATGACGTTTCTCTATACAAAGCGATTTACGTAAGATTCCGTTCTCTACTAAAGTCATTTTTACATCATCCGTAATCGAAACCGGAGTTCGGTCAGTTGTCTCTTTCAGCACTTCCCATGCCGGCCAGTTGTACGACTTATTTTGAGTGAAGAGTGCCAGGCGGATTGCTTTCCCGGCTTTCACCAGCTCTTTGCCGTTCTTTTTGTCAGTCAGAGAGACGATATCTCCGTTTTTATCCAATGTAATCTTATACAGGGAGTTTTCCAAAGTATTGACGTTGGGGGCAACATCACCTGTGGCGGTTCCCGATGTGCGTACGTCATATACCACATATCCTGTAGCCGGAACTGTTGCTTCTACCAGGATGCGTGCCTTTCCGTCGGTATAAGAAATGAGTTGAGCCGATACTTTTTTGCCCTTTTCATCGTACACCGTTATCCCTTTGGGAGCTTTCGGAAGGTCAAGTTCTATTTCCGCAATATCTGTAACCACAAATCCCAGTGCATTATAAAGGATTACCGGAATACCGCTAACCCGTGTATCCAATTCTTTGCCGATGCCATGGATGGAGGAAGTCAGTACATTGGAGAACTGTTTCAGTGAGATCAGTTCATCGTTCCATGAGAATTCGTAGGCACGCGGTATGCTGGTTCCTGTCAGGTCATCGTGGAACTGATGATAAATGAAGCGTTTCCATGCTTCATTGATGGTGCTTCCCGGGTATTTGGCCTGATTCAGCCATTCGGCAGTTACGGCAGCTCTTTCGGCAGCATCTCCCAGCAATTCGTTCTGGCGGTTGTACAATTTCATGGCAGCCTGAGAGGTGTAGCATCCTGTACCATGAACGTCCATCAGCAGTTCACCGTCGTATACCGGTAGTTCGGGATGATTCTTATAAGGAAGGTAGTCTTTATAAAGCTGGTCGCTGGTCGCACTGATAATTTCTACCGGACCGTTCCCTTGAAGCCCTTTCTCCACAGATCGGACGGACCCCAGTGTCGGTGATCCGCCGATATCGCCTGTACCGTAATATCTGTATACTGTATTAAGAGGTGTACGGCCTGCCAGCTCTTTCAGTTGTTTGTTTTCTGAAAGGTCTTCGTCATTCCATCTTCTGCCATAATCATATCCATGTGCCAGCATGATAGACGATCCGTCTATTCCTTTCCACAAGCCGATTGTAAACGGATGCTTGCTCTTACCATAGAATGGATGCACACGCCAGTCCAGCTTTTGTGAAGAGAAACCAATCAGTCCACAATGTGAAGCGATGGTAGGCAGTGTCCAGCCAAATCCGAAACAGTCGGGCAGGAAGATGTCCGTGCTTTCTACTCCGAATTCTTGTCTGTAATACTGTTGTCCCAGCATAATATTGCGGATGAACGATTCAGTCGAAGGTACCAGAGCGTCCGTTGCGTCCCAGCTACTTCCGGAAATGTGCCAGCGGCCTTCCCCGATGTACTTCTTCATTTCTTCGTATTGTGCAGGATAGTACTCCTTCATCCAGGCATATTTCACTCCGCCTTCAAAGTTGAACACATAGTTCGGATACTTTTTCAGCAGAAACAGGTTCTGGCTGATCGTATTCCAAACATACTCTTTAATGGTAGTCTGTACATCCCAGTTCCACTGAGTGTCCAGATGGGCATCTGCCACCATGTAGGCTTTCGCCTTTTTTTCCTGTTTATTCCCTTGGGCGTACGAGGCTCCTCCGGATAACAGCAGGGTAGCTGCCAGCATAGCAATGTGTAATTTCATGTTTGCTTAATACATTATTTAATTAATAAATGAGGAATTATACAAAGGTGACCAAATTCGTAGAAAGGAGATGAAAAATACTGTTCAATAAATAGCAGAATCTGTTCAGATGTCGTTTTGAGGCTCTGTGAATAGGGTTGAAATATTGAAAAAGAACAGATTTTGTTGTTTATTGAACGAAAATTATCGTCTTATTAGCTAAATATAACTTTCCTTTGCAATGTTTCGAAACCGTAAGAGCTATACTATGAAATACATCCCGTCTTATATCCCGGGGATTATTTCCATAACGATGCTTTTATACATTAAAGATTTATAGAACCTGTTTTTTAAATTTATGTACTATGCGTAAAAAAGAACAAATGTTTTGGCTCGCAAGTCGTAGCAGAATGTGGCGCATACCACTTTGTATGGCTGCCTTTTCGCTTTTGCCAAGTGCCTACAGTTTCGCCAGCGCCGAAAACCCGGCAGCAGAAACTGTATGGGCTGTGAACTCCGTTCAACAACAACGGACCGTAAAGGGTATAGTTATCGACGCCAATGGCGAAGCGGTAATTGGTGCTAATGTAAAAGAGCCGGGAAGCACGACTGGTACCATCACCGATATGAACGGTGAATTCTCGCTGAGTGTCGGCCCTAAAACTACACTTGAAATCTCATTTATTGGTTACACAACACAAAAAGTAAACGTAGGCGCATCAAACACAGTTAAAGTAATTCTACAGGAAGACACAAAAGTACTCGATGAAGTCGTTATTACCGGTTTCGGTATGTCACAGAAAAAAGCTACTTTGACAGGTGCCGTTTCTGCGATTAAATCAACGGATATCGAGCGTTCAGCTGCATCTACTGCTTCAGGAGCATTGGTTGGTAAGATCGCAGGTCTGAATACTCGTATGCAAGATGGTCGTCCTGGTGCTTCTACTGCATTGCAGATTCGTAATATGGGTACCCCGCTGTTTGTGATTGATGGTGTGCAGTCGGATGAGGGGCAATTTAATAATATGGACTTTAATGATATTGAAAACATTTCAATATTGAAAGATGCTTCTGCTGCTATTTATGGTATTCGTGCTGCTAATGGTGTAGTAGTGGTAACTACTAAGAAAGGACAACAGAAGAGTAAAAATACAGTTTCTGTCAATGCTTATTATGGCTGGCAGAAAAACTCAAGATGGATTCAACCCGCTGATGCTAAAACGTATGTAAATGCATATACAGCTGCTGAGACTTGGGCCGGCCGAACTGATGGAGAACGTAAATTCTCAAGAGAGGATTATGATAAGTGGATGGCTGGTACGGAGAAAGGTTATACAGGATTTGACTGGGGAGATTATATTTGGAAGACATCTCCACAATATTATGTAAATACTAACTTTTCCGGAGGTTCGGATAAAGCCAACTATTATGTATCTGTGTCACATATCAATCAAGATGCCACAGTTCGTAATTATGGTGGATTCAAACGTACCAATGTTCAGATGAATATTGATATGAAAGTCAATGATCGTTTTAAGATTGGAGCAAGTATGAATGGTCGTATCGAATCACGTAAGAATCCTGGAGTTCCGGGAGGTGATGATTATGATCTTCCTTTGTATTCTAACTTGAAGAACTGGCCGACAATGGGGCCGTACGCGAATGATAATCCTCTTTATCCGCAAAAGGTCTCAACAGATATTAATACCAATTTTGCCCTTTTGAACTATGAGAACTCTGGTAAGATGACGGATGATTGGCGTGTGCTTCAAATGCAGGCTACAGCAGAATACGAACTACTGAAAGGATTGAAGGCCAAGGGAATGGTGGGATACTATTTCGCTTATAGAGAAATGGAAAATCATGAATATCCTTTTAAATTGTATCGATATAATCAGGCTAATGATACTTATGAAGTAGCTGAATCAATGAATACTCCTTATCGTGAACGTATTCGTCATAGAAATGAAGATTTATTCTCTAATTTCCAATTGAATTTTGATCGTAAGTTTGGGGATCATTATATTAATGCTATTGCCGGTTTTGAAGCTTCTCAGCGCAAGAGTCCGAATTTCAATATAATCTCAAGTCCGGTAGCTAATAATTTGAACTTGATTCAATTTAAAGAAATTAAAACGTTTAATGATAACGGAAATGATACCCAAGCTCGAATGGGATATTTAGGACGCATCAATTATAGTTATGCTGATAAATATTTAATTGAATTTATTGGTCGTTGGGATGGTTCTTGGAAGTTCCGTCCGGGAAATCGTTGGGGATTCTTCCCTTCAGCATCTTTAGGATGGAGAATTTCTCAGGAAAAATTCTGGCAAGAGAGTAAATTGGCAAATATTTTCTCTGACTTTAAGATTCGTGGTTCTTATGGTGTAGTAGGAGATGATAATGTAAGTGATTATTCTGCATTTGATTATTTGGCCGGTTATGACTACAATAAAGGAGGTTCGGTTATCGACGGACAGTATGTTGTAGGATCTGCTCCTCGTGGATTGCCCAATCAGACATTATCATGGATAAAAGCCAAAATATTGGATATTGGTGTGGATATGGGCTTCTTCAATAATCGGTTGACCGCTCAGTTTGACTTCTTCCGCCGATTACGTACAGGTATCCCGGAATCACGTTATGATGTATTGTTACCTTCTGAGGTTGGTTTTGGATTGCCGAAAGAGAATCTGAGATCAGATCTCCATATTGGTTATGATGCAATGGTGCGTTGGACAGATAATATCAATGATTTCAATTATAGCGCTGGCGCTAATGTGACTTATTCTCGTTTCTATGATTGGGAACAATATGATGATCGTCGCAGTAACTCTTGGGATAGATATCGCAATAGTATTTGGCATCGTGTAGGTTATATAAACTGGGGATATGAGGCTGTCGGACGCTTTGAAAATTGGGAGCAGATAGCGACTTATCCGGTAGATATTGACCGTAAAGGTAATCGTACAGTTGTGCCGGGTGATATCATCTACAAGGACGTAAATGGCGATGGTGTTATTAATTTTATGGATGAACGTCCTATTGGTTACAGACAGGATGGAACTCCTAACCTGAACTTTGGTATCAATTTATCTGCTAGTTGGAAGGGCTTTGATCTCTCGATGGACTGGACAGGTTCCGGAATGACTTCATGGATGCAAAAATGGGAAACAGCACGTCCATTCCAGAATGATGGAAATAGTCCCGATGAAGTATTGAAGGATGCTTGGCATTTAGCAGATGTTTGGGATGCTGATAGTGAGTTGATTCCTGGTAAATATCCTTTGATACGTATGAATAATGCTGAAGTATCTGCTTATGAAAAGAGTACATTCTGGCTGCATAATGTACGTTATATCAAATTGCGTAATTTGGAGTTCGGATATACTTTACCGAAAATTTTGTTAGCAAAATCGGGTATTAGTAATTTGCGTGTATATTTGTCTGGAACCAACCTGTTGACATTGACTAATGTACCTATTATTGATCCGGAAGGTTCTAAAGATAATGGCTTGATTTACCCAACGCCACGTATTATAAATCTTGGTATTAACCTCAAATTTTAGCAAACAATGAAAAAGAGAAATTTTATAGCTGTTGCTGCTTGTGCACTGGCATTAAGTAGTTGTAGTGGATTTCTGGACCAAAAGCCAGATCGCATTATGACGGAAGATCAAGTTTATGGAGATGTCAATCTGACAAAATCTGTATTGGCTAATTTCTATGAACGTATATCATTAGGCCAACATGTAGGAGATACGGATGGGTTCGCTCTGTTGGATGAGGCCATTACTTATGATACTAAAGATGATCAGGAAGTTGATCGTAACTGGTGGCGTACATATGATTATACATTGATCCGTAATATCAACCAATTCTTAAAAGGATTGAGAGAATCGACCGCATTGTCTGAAGTTGATAAAACTCCTATGGAAGGAGAGGCTCGTTTTATACGTGCATGGGTTTATTTCTGTACTTGTCGTACTTTGGGAGGAATGCCGATTGTAGGCGATGAAGTGTACGATTATACTTCTGGTATGGATATTACTACTCTTCAGGTTCCTCGTGCAACAGAGTCTGAAATGTATGATTATATTATAGAAGAGTGTAAGGCCATTGCGGAAATGTTGCCGACCGAACCTTCAAAGAATGGAGCTCGTGCAACTAAATGGGCCGCAAAAATGCTTGAAGCAAGAGCAGCTGTTTATGCAGGTTCTATTGCCCGATACAATACAGTTGCCGATTATCCATTGTTGAATCCGGAAACAGGAGTAGTAGGTATCTCTTCAGAGAAAGCAACTGATTATTATAAGAAAGCGTTAGCTGCTGCAGAAGAGGTTATCAATAGTGGAAAATATTCTTTGATGAGAGTTGCTGATGATGCTACTCCGCAAGAGAAAGCAGACAACTTCTTTAAGGCTGTATGTGAAAAAAATGGCAATACAGAAGTCATTTGGTCACGTGATTATATTTATCCGGGACAAACTCATGGTTATACCAAGTCAGTACAGCCCCATGATGGTGCCGAAGATGGAGGAAATAGCCGTTTATCTGCATTACTAAATCTGGTAGAAGCTTTTGAACCTATAGCTACAGATACTCCGGGAGAAGGGGCTAAGTTTGATGTTGGTACAAAGGATGATCCTAAATTTTATACTAATCCCGAAGATTTATTTGAAGGTCGCGATCCTCGTTTAGCCGGAACGATTCTTTATCCTGGTTCTTCTTTTAGAGATAAAACTGTCGTTTTGCAAACAGGGCAATGGATTAAAAACGCTGATGGACAGTGGGAACAGAAATTGGGTCAGAGCCTTGGAGAAAAAGATGATCAAGGAAGATATGTTACAGCCTTGAATGGTCCGATGGTTCGTAATGACCAACGTGAATGTAATCGTACAGGTTTCTATATCCGTAAATATCTTGATAAAACGACTTCTGCGGGAACCGACCGTGGATCTGAAATGTGGAATGTTTATTTCCGTCTCTCTGAGGCTTATTTGATAGCTGCAGAAGCTGCTTATGAACTTAATGGTGGAAGTGATGCTACTGCTTTGAAATATATAAATGCAGTACGTTCCAGAGCAGGTGTTAAAGAATTGATTTCTGTTAACCATCAACAGATTATGCATGAGAATCAAGTAGAGTTTGCCTTTGAAGGCCATCGCTGGTGGGATTTGAAACGTTGGCGTCAAGCTGATAAGATCTGGACAGGCTCAGAAATGGATATCACGGCTACACGCCGTGGCTTGTGGCCTTTCTTAGTTGTCTCTGACGATGATAAGAATGGAAAATGGGTGTTCTTTGAAGAAAACATGAATCGTTATTATAGAAATCCGTTGAAATGTCTACCTAAACATTATTATGCTGAGTTAGATAATGGTTGGCTGAATAACAATCCGAAACTGGTGAAGAACCCGTATCAATAATCTTAAATTAGAAAGAAATAATGAAAGCAATATCCAAAATTTTTTCAGCACTACTATTGGTAATGATAGTTATTACCAGTTGTACAAAGGATAATTATGATGCTCCGGAATCAATGCTGACTGGAAAGGTCGTTTATGAAGGAGAGGCTTTGCAACTACGTGGAAATGAGGCGGTCCGATTGTTCCTTTATCAGCGTGGTTATGAAAAGCATGATCCGATTGAAGTTTTTGTAAATCAAGACGGAGCTTATTCCGCATGCTTATTTGATGGTGAGTATCAATTGATCACCAAAAGTGGTAATGGCCCTTGGTCAGAAGAAGGCCGCGATACTATTAATGTTATTGTCTCTGGTAATACTGTACAAAATGTAGAGGTCGTTCCTTATTACATGGTCAGAAATGCTGAGATGAAACTGAATGGTAATGTAGTGACAGCTTCCTTCAATGTAGAAAAGATTGCGGGGAAAGAAATAGACCGTGTCTTCTTTATGTTAGGAACAACTCAATACATAAATGATGGTGAACATAATGTTGATCGTTTTGATGATGCAGATGGTGCCAAAATGGCTGAAATAAATGTAACAGGTGCACGCTATGAGTTTACTCCTAAGGACTATACAGACAATAAAATGTTTCAAACAGCTTTGAAAAGAGGTACTCTTTTCGGCCGTATTTGTATATGGCCAAAAGGTTCTGATCAAGGAATTTACTCTGAAGTAATCCGACTGAAATAATTCATATCAATGTTTAATAGGGAAAAGGGTATCGGGCTTTCCTGATACCTTTTTCTTTTTCAATAAACCTTTTATTAACTCTTAAATTAATTGTATTATGAACAAGAAATTCTTTATCGCAATGTTGGCATTTGCATTCTTTGGTATGACAAATGTAATGGCTAATACATCGAAGGATGAAGTAGCAGAAGTAAGTAGCACGAATAAAGTGACAGCTACTGAGTATTATTTAGAAGCTGCGGGACAGAGTGGATCTGGTCTTTTTTATTCTATTGAACTTTTAGATTCCTCTCAAAGAAAACTAAAGATTATGACTAAAAGAGGAGGGCATGTTGAGATCAACTGTCATGGGCATGGTATTGTACCAGATGATCGTTTATTTTATACAGCCGATAGTTGGACAGGAGAAATTATAACTGATGAGATCAATACTGAAGCTTTTACCATAAGTACCAGTTACAATGAGAGTAGTAGTAGCTCTACTATTAAATATGAAACTCGGTATTATTATATCAGAGAAAGATAATTTGATAACTGGTTAAAATTAAAGTCTCCTATGTTTGGGTTTATTTCTGATAAACTGAATAAGGGGACTTTTCTTAATTTATATATTCAGCATGAAGAAACTTTTATTTTCCCTTTTTACTGTTTTTTCTTTCTGTGTTCCTTCCATTGCACAGCAGTATTCCAACCCCGTTATTAATTACAGCCTTCCCGACCCTACGGTTATCAAGGCAGATGATGGTTATTATTACCTGTATGCAACGGAAAATATCCGGAATCTCCCTATTCACCGATCGAAAGATATGGTAAACTGGAGCTTTGTGGGTACGGCTTTTACCAATGAAACCCGCCCTACATTCGAGCCGAAAGGAAATCTTTGGGCGCCGGATATAAATAAAATCGGTGATCGGTATGTGATGTATTACTCCATGTCTGTTTGGGGTGGAGAGTGGACCTGTGGGATTGGTGTGGCTACGGCAGATAAACCTGAGGGACCTTTTACCGATCATGGGAAACTGTTCCGCAGTAACGAAATCGAAATTCAGAACTGTATCGATCCTTTCTATATAGAAGATGGCGGCAAGAAATATCTTTTTTGGGGGAGTTTTCATGGCATTTATGGAGCCGAGTTGAGTGATGACGGACTTTCACTGAAAGGAGGAATGAAACCACAGCAGGTGGCAGGCACAGCCTATGAAGGAACTTATATTCACAAGCGGGGAGGTTACTACTATTTGTTTGCTTCCATTGGTCGCTGTTGTGAAGGGTTAAAGAGCACCTATACCACAGTGGTGGGGCGGTCGAAACACTTATTCGGCCCTTACGTAGATAAAAAAGGGGTATCGATGCTGGAGAATCATCACGAAGTGCTGATTGATAAAAATGCAGCATTCGTGGGCCCCGGGCATAACTCTGAAATCGTAACAGATGATAAAGGAGCGGATTGGATGTTTTATCACGCTGTCAGTGTAGCCAATCCTGAAGGAAGAGTGTTGATGCTCGACCGTGTAAACTGGAAAAAAGGGTGGCCTGTTGTAGAGGGGGATACACCGTCGTTGCAAGCAAAAGCCCCTGTTATCCGGCACAAATAAGGGGGTAAACATCAGTATTCCGCTATACTTCTAATGGTCTGTATACCGATATGCTACGTCTTATTCCGTTATCTCTATCTCGTCCCGCATACCCGGGCTGACGGGCCCGGGTATGCGGGCTCATGGGCACAGGCACGCGGGCTCATGGGCCCGGGTATACGGGACGGGGTAAACATCGCACCATTTTCAGCTAAGTAATAGGGAAAAACAAAATGCTTTATACGGCATATTTGCTTAGAAAACTCGACTTTATTCTTTGTGAATCAGTTCTTTATTCTGAATTATTCTCCTAAAACAGTGGGTGGAAGATGGAAGATACAGGTGGAAGATAAACGGGCTGAAAACGCGATCTTCCACCAAGTCATCCTGCTGATTATTAGAATGATAATCGTTGAAAGGTGGAAGATGGAAGATTGGAATGCATTTTTTGTATGAGAGACGGCATAGCGAGAACTACAAATGAATTCTTTTCATATTGCTGAATGTGTTTCTTGGTCACGCAGAATATGGAATGAATAAATTCAGGTCAAAAGCCTGCTACAAATGTTCCAATATTGATATTAAGTGTTCTATCCCTTGTTTTTGGTCAGTTTTTGCTATTTATTGAATAATAATTATCCTCCTTTCTCCAATATTTCCCCAATCTTTGTAACATCAAAATTTAAAATCTGAGGCAAAGACATGAAAAACAAAGTACTGACCCTGGTAACTATTTTATTAATTCTTCCCTGTACACTCGCATGGGCTGCTCAGCCCGGGGATGGAAAACTGAAGCACTTTACGAAGAAAGACGCAACGACGGCAATCGATGCTTTTCATTCTACTTTTTATAATCCGGAGATGAAACTGTATGCCATTTCTTCGGATATGAAAGGAAGAGCTGCCATCTGGGTACAGGCTATCTATTGGGATATGATTATGAATGCGTATAAACGTACGAAGGCTCCTGAATATCGCCAGTTGATAGAAGAGGTGTATCAAGGCGGATACGAACAATACGATAAATACAATTGGGACAATAAAATAGAATGGTTTATTTATGACGATATGATGTGGTGGATTATTTCGTTGGCGCGTGCTTACGAAATCACCGATGATCCGAAATATCTGGCACATGCCTCTTCGGGATTCTACCATGTCTGGAAAGAGTCGTACGATAAAGAGCGGGGTGGCTTGTGGTGGAATTTCAAGCACGATGGCAAGATGGCTTGCATCAACTATCCGACTACAGTAGGTGCCATGACTCTTTATAATGTAACCAAAGATCCCGACTATCTGGGAAAGGCTAAAAACGTATATGCATGGTCGAGGGATGTTTTCTTCGATAAAGAGAAAGGTCGTATAGCAGACAATATGCACTATCATTTCCAGAGACAGAATGGTATGGATATTGACTGGACAACCCAACTTTATAATCAGGCTACATTCATCGGATCGGCAGTGATGCTTTACAAAGCAACCGGCGAAAAGTCTTACTTGGACGATGCCATTCTGGCTGCGGACTATGTTCGCAACGAGATGTGTGATTCTGACGGACTGCTGCCGTTCAAGAACGGAGTGGAACAAGGCATTTATGCCGCCATCTTTGCACAGTATATCATTCGCCTGATAGAAGATGGCAATCAGCCTCAGTATATGGATTGGTTACGCCACAACATAGACGTGGCGTGGAACAACCGGGATGTGAAACGCAACGTGACATTCAAAGATGCAGCCAAACCCTGTCCGACAGGTGTGATGGAAAGCTATGATGCCAGCGGATGTCCCGCTTTGATGCAAGTGATTTCTCCATTCAAATAACAACACAAACACGTGACAACACAAACACATGAGTAAGAGGGTATTAGTTTTGATTGGTTTGTTTTTGGCCTGTGGCGGCGTCTATTCTCAAACCGCCACAGGCACAAAAACGAATTTCCAGACAGCAGAGCCGTGGAAACCGGAAACAGATGTGTGTGCCGATGCCGTGATGGTATACGGAACGCTGGATAAGAAAGGCGTTACTTTTGAGCAACGCGTACAATCGTGGAGAGACAAAGGATACCGGGCCGAGTTTATGACAGGGGTGGCCTGGGGAGATTATCAGGATTATTTTCTTGGAAAATGGGATGGGGTGAAAGATCACCTCAAAGAGGGGCAGCGTGACCGCGAAGGACGGGAAATTGCACACGGGCACCTGATTCCTTATATCGTACCTACCGAGAGCTTTATCCGTTACATGCAGGAAAAGCAGATCAAACGGGTGATCGATGCGGGCATTACTTCTATTTATCTGGAAGAACCGGAATTTTGGATGCGGGGCGGATATAGTGAAGCTTTCAAATCCGAATGGCAGAAATTTTACGGATTTCCCTGGAGAGATCAACAGGAATCTCCTGAGAATACGTACTTATCGAATAAACTGAAATATTATCTTTATTATAACGCTCTTAACGAGATATTTACGTATGCCAAAGCATATGGAAAATCGAAGGGGCTGGATGTGAAGTGCTTTGTGCCTACACATTCACTGGTCAATTATACGTCGTGGCAGATTGTAAGCCCCGAAGCGAGTCTGGCTTCGCTGGATTGTGTAGATGGATATATAGCACAAGTCTGGACAGGAACTGCCCGCGAACCGAACTATTATAACGGAGTGAAGAAGGAGCGGGTATTTGAGAATGCTTTTCTCGAATATGGATGTATGAAATCGATGACGGCTCCGTTGAACCGTAAGATGTATTTTCTGACGGACCCTATTGAAGATCGGGCGAAGGACTGGCTTGACTATAAGATAAACTATCAGGCTACTTTTGCTGCCCAACTGATGTATCCGACAGTAGACACGTACGAGGTGATGCCTTGGCCGGATCGTATTTATCAGGGATTGTATCGTGTGGCGGGGACAGACCGGAAAGAACGTATTCCGCGTGACTACTCTACACAAATGCAGATTATGGTAAATACGCTGAACGATATACGGACTTCGGAAACCCGGGTAAGCGGTACGCACGGCATCGGAGTGCTGATGGCAAATTCACTGATGTTCCAGCGCTTTCCCGACCACGATGGCTATGACGATCCGCAATTCAGCAGTTTTTATGGGCAGACCTTGCCATTACTTAAAAGGGGAATACCGGTAGAATTGGTACATATGGAGAATACTCCGTTTGAGGAGACGTTTGAAGGGTTGAAAGTGTTGGTCATGTCTTATTCGAATATGAAGCCGATGGAACCCCGTTACCATGATTTCCTGGCAACCTGGGTGAAAAAAGGGGGAGCCTTGATTTATTGTGGTGAAGATATTGACCCCTATCAGTCAGTACTGGAATGGTGGAACTCCAATGGTAACCGGTATAAAGTCCCTTCGGAACATTTGTTCGAAAAGCTGGGACTGGATAAGTCGCCTGTCAACGGGACTTATTCTTGTGGGAAAGGAACAGTGACCGTCCTGCGTGAGGATCCGAAACATTTTGTGCTGAAAAGTGGGAATGACCAACGATATTTTGACACGGTTTCGGCTGCTTACAGAAAGACTGCCAAGAAAGAAATAGAACTGAAAAATAGTTTCCTGCTTGAACGGGGACCCTATACCATTGCTGCCGTATTGAACGAAAGCGTCTCTGATGCTCCGATGGAACTTTCGGGATTATATATCGATCTGTTTGATAAAGATCTTCCGGTGCTGACTCGTAAAGCAATTCGTCCCGGTGAACAGGGTTATTTATATAATGTCAATCGGGTTCCGGGCGGGACAAAGGCAAAAGTCCTTTGCGGTGCTTCCCGGATATATGATGAAAAGATAGGAAAACGCAGTTATTCATTTGTTGCGAAAAGCCCGTTGCATACAACCAATGTTTCGAGAGTGCTTCTTCCGAAACAACCGCGACGGGTTTGTGTGAACGGGAAAGAAGAACTTGAACCGGGAAAATTGTGGGAAGAGCGTTCGGGTACCTTGCTGTTGAGGTTTGAGAATGATCCCGCCGGCGTGCAAGTAGATATTGAATGGTAAAAACTATAAAAAAAGAATCTGAAGTTATGAAACTTAAACTATCGACTCTGTTCTTAGGTGCAGCCGCCATGCTGAGCAGTTGTGGTGCACCGCAGGACATCAAGAGTGACAAAAATGAGTTGCGTGCGCCGGCTTATCCGTTGGTGACAATTGACCCTTATACCAGTGCCTGGTCGTTTACGGATAATCTGTATGACGGACCGGTGAAACACTGGACGGGTAAGGATTTCCCGTTCCTGGGTGTTGCCAAGGTAGACGGACAGATTTACCGTTTCATGGGAACGGAAGAACTGGAGCTGCTTCCGCTGGTAAAGACCTCGGAACAGGGCAAGTGGACAGCTAAGTATACAACAACGAAACCGGCTGACGGCTGGCAAAATGCCGATTTTAATGATGCTGCATGGAAAGAAGGCGAGGGTGCTTTCGGTACTATGGAAAATGAAAGTACAGCCAAAACCCAATGGGGAGAAGAGTATATCTGGATACGCCGTAAAGCGGATATTAAAGACAACCTGCAAGGTAAAAATGTATATCTGGAATATTCTCACGACGATGACGCCATCATCTATGTGAATGGCGTGAAGGTGGTGGATACCGGTAACTCGGCTAAAAAACACATGCTTGCCAAATTGCCGGAAGAGGCTGTGGCCGCACTGAAACAGGGAGAGAACCTGATTGCAATTTACTGTAACAACCGTGTTGCCAACGGTCTGATCGATTGCGGTCTGTTGGTAGAGAAGGACAATACACAGAACTTTACTCAGACAGCCGTGCAGAAATCAGCAGATGTGCAGGCAATGCAGACCAATTACGAATTTACTTGTGGACCGGTGGATCTGAAACTTATCTTCACTTCACCTCTCTTTATGGACAATCTCGATTTGATGGCTCGTCCGGTGAACTACCTTACATATGAAGTAGCTTCGAATGATGGAAAAACACATAACGTAGAACTTTATTTTGAAGCCGGTCCGCAGTGGGCACTCGACCAACCTCATCAAGAAGCCGTAGCCGAAAGCTTTACCGAAGGTGATTTGGTATACCTCAAGACAGGAAGCCGCAATCAGGAAATATTGGGTAAAAAAGGCGATGATGTCCGCATTGACTGGGGATATTTCTATCTGGCTGCTGACAAGGAAAACAGCACTTGTGCAACCGGAGATGGAAAAACACTGAGAAAGAGCTTCATCGACGGACAACTGACTTCATCGAAAACCGATGGAAGTGATAAGTTGGCATTGGTTCGCTCACTGGGTGAAACGAAGAAAGCAGAAGGACATCTGCTCCTGGGATACGATGATTTATATTCTGTTCAGTATTTTGGTGAGAACCTCCGTCCGTACTGGAATCGTACCGGAACCGAAACCATTCTGTCACAGTTTGCAAAAGCCGATAAAGAGTACGATGCATTGATGGATAAATGTGCCGCATTCGATGCCAATCTGATGAAAGAAGCCACCGAGGCCGGTGGGCGTAAATATGCCGAGCTCTGTGCGCTGGCTTATCGCCAGGCTATCGCTGCCCATAAGTTGGTGGAAGCTCCGAACAAGGACCTGTTGTTCCTTTCAAAAGAAAACTTCAGCAATGGTTCAATCGGTACGGTAGACATCACTTATCCTTCTTCTCCTTTGTTCCTTATGTACAATCCGGAATTGGCAAAAGGTTTGATGAACCACATCTTTTATTATAGCGAAAGTGGAAAATGGAACAAGCCGTTTGCAGCACATGATGTAGGTACTTATCCGTTGGCTAACGGTCAGACATACGGCGGCGATATGCCGGTAGAAGAATCGGGAAATATATTGGTACTGACTGCTGCTGTCGCTGCTGTTGAGGGGAATGCCGACTATGCTCAGAAACATTGGGATGTACTGACCACCTGGACGGATTATCTGGCAGAATACGGTCTGGATCCGGATACCCAGTTGTGTACAGACGACTTTGCCGGACACTTTGCACACAACGCCAACCTGTCTATCAAAGCCATTCTGGGTGTAGCGTCTTATGGCTACCTGGCTGATAAGTTAGGCAAGAAAGAAGTGGCTGAGAAATATACACAGAAAGCCAAAGAAATGGCTGCCGAATGGGTGAAGATGGCAGATGACGGTGATCACTACCGCCTGACCTTTGACAAGCCCGGAACTTGGAGCCAGAAGTACAATCTGGTATGGGATAAACTGATGAATCTGCAGATATTCCCTGAAACAGTTGCACAGAAAGAGATAGCTTACTATCTTGGCAAGCAGAACAGATATGGATTGCCGCTGGATAACCGTGAAACTTATACCAAGACCGACTGGATTATGTGGACTGCTACACTGGCACCGGATAAAGCCACATTCGAGAAGTTTATCGACCCGGTTTACCTGTTCATGAACGAGACTACCGACCGTGTACCGATGTCTGACTGGGTATTTACCGATCGTCCCAACCAGAGAGGTTTCCAGGCTCGTTCGGTAGTAGGCGGATACTATATCAAGATGCTCGAGAAGAAGTTGAAAAAATAAGA
Source organism: Bacteroides hominis (assembly GCF_033042785.2). Taxonomy (NCBI): domain Bacteria; kingdom Pseudomonadati; phylum Bacteroidota; class Bacteroidia; order Bacteroidales; family Bacteroidaceae; genus Bacteroides; species Bacteroides hominis. The sequence continues at coordinate 1,405,013 of NZ_CP178829.1, forward strand.
TTCTGTCACAGGTGACACGGATTTTCACAGGTTAATCATTTTTCCCATTGATATTGAAGATTAAAGAATCTGTGTTAATCCGCGTAATCTGTGGTGAATTTAAAACCATTATTATCATGAAGAAATTAGCGCTATTACTTGTTGGCGTACTGGGTACTGCTCTTTGTACTTTTGCAAAGAATACAACAGAGCCGGTGGACTATGTGAGTCCGTTGGTTGGTACCCAGTCAAAACATGCTTTGTCTACCGGAAATACATATCCGGCTATTGCCATGCCTTGGGGGATGAACTTCTGGGTGGCACAAACCGGAAAAATGGGTGACGGATGGGCTTATACGTATGATGCTGATAAAATCAGAGGGTTTAAACAGACTCACCAGCCCAGCCCGTGGATTAATGACTACGGGCAGTTTGCCATTATGCCTGTTACGGGAAAGGTGGTATTCGATCAGGATCAGCGCGCAAGCTGGTTCTCACATAAAGCTGAGGTTGCCAAACCGTATTATTATAAAGTATATCTGGCCGATCATGATGTAACTACCGAGATTGCTCCGACCAGCCGTGCGGCTATGTTCCGTTTCACTTTTCCTGAAAGCAATGACTCTTATGTGGTGGTAGATGCTTTCGACAACGGTTCGTATGTGAAGGTGATTCCGGAAGAGAATAAAATCATCGGATACACGACCAAGAACAGTGGAGGTGTACCCGAGAACTTTAAAAATTACTTTGTACTGGTTTTCGATAAACCGTTCACTTTCACTGCGGCAGTAACCAACGGTAATATCTGTCCGGGTGAATTGGAATCGAAAGATAAACATGCCGGTGGTATTATCGGTTTCTCCACCCGTCGTGGAGAAACGGTAAACGTGCGTGTCGCTTCCTCCTTCATCAGTCCCGAACAGGCTGAACAGAACCTGAAAGAACTGGGCAAAGACAATCTGGAAGCTGTTGCTGCCAAAGGACGCCAGGAGTGGAACAAGGTGCTGGGACGCATTGAGGTGGAAGACGATAATATGGATCATCTCCGCACGTTCTATTCTTGTCTGTATCGTTCGGTACTCTTCCCGAGAAGTTTTTATGAACTGGATGCCAAAGGAAGCCCGGTACATTACAGCCCCTACAATGGGAAAGTCTTGCCGGGTTATATGTTTACCGATACCGGTTTCTGGGATACTTTCCGTTGCCTGTTCCCGTTCCTCAACCTGATGTATCCTTCGATGAACGAAAAGATGCAAGAAGGATTGGTGAATACTTATAAAGAGAGTGGATTTCTTCCCGAATGGGCAAGCCCGGGTCACAGAGGCTGTATGGTAGGAAACAATTCCGCTTCGGTAGTGGCCGATGCCTATCTGAAAGGTCTGAAAGGATACGAGATAGAAACCCTCTGGGAGGCAGTGAAGCATGGTGCGAATGCAGTTCATCCGCAGGTTTCCTCTACCGGACGTCTCGGTTACGAGTATTACAATAAACTGGGCTACGTACCCTACAATGTAGGTATTAACGAGAATGCCGCCCGTACGCTGGAATATGCTTATGATGACTGGTGTATCTATCAACTGGGCCGGGCGCTGAATAAGCCCGAAGAAGAGATAGCTGTCTATGCACAGCGTGCCATGAACTATAAGAACCTGTACGATAAAGAACATAAGCTGATGCGTGGCAAGAATAAGGACGGACAATTCCAGTCACCATTCAATCCGCTGAAGTGGGGTGACGCTTTCACCGAAGGAAACAGCTGGCATTATACCTGGTCCGTATTCCATGATCCTCAGGGACTGATCGATCTGATGGGCGGACAGCAAGGATTCAACCAAATGATGGACTCGGTGTTTATCCTGCCTCCTGTATTTGATGACAGCTATTACGGTGGTGTGATTCATGAGATCCGTGAAATGCAGATCATGAATATGGGACAGTATGCCCACGGTAACCAGCCTATCCAGCATATGCTTTATCTGTACAATTACTCGGGACAACCGTGGAAAGCGCAGCATTGGATTCGTGAGGTGATGGATAAACTCTATACACCCAATCCTGACGGTTATTGCGGCGACGAAGACAACGGGCAGACATCGGCCTGGTATGTGTTCTCTGCAATGGGATTCTATCCCGTATGTCCGGGAACGGATCAGTACGTGATGGGTACACCGTACTTCAAGCAGATGAAACTGCATCTCGAAAATGGCAAGACGGTGGTAATCAGTGCACCGGGTAATAGTGATGAAAACCGTTACATCGCGTCGATGACTGTAAATGGTAAGTCGTTAACCCGCAATTACCTGACACATAAAGAACTGATGAACGGTGCGAAGATCACGATGAAAATGTCGTCTACTCCCAACAAACAGCGCGGAGTGCGTGAATCGGATTTTCCATATTCGTTTTCTAAAGAAGTTCGTTGAGGCTGCAAAAAAGATAACTTATATAAACCAATCAAGATTATGCCAGAAAAAAACTCAAAGAAAATGATCGGGGCATGTGTCGTAACTGCGGCATTGCTCTGTGTACCTTCGGTTCTGAAGGCAGAAGGTATGTTGTCACATTATACTTGTGTGGCAGATGCTATTCAGAAAGACAACCGTCCGGAACCGGCTAAACGTCTGTTCCGTTCACAGGCAGTAGAAAATGAAATTATCCGCGTACAGAAACTGTTGCGTAATTCGAAGTTGGCCTGGATGTTTACCAACTGTTTTCCGAATACGCTGGATACCACCGTACACTTTCGTATGGGCAAGGACGGCAAACCCGATACTTTTGTTTATACCGGAGATATTCATGCCATGTGGCTTCGCGACTCGGGCGCCCAGGTATGGCCTTATGTACAGCTCGCCAACTCCGATCCGGAGTTGAAAAAAATGCTTGCCGGAGTGATCAACCGCCAATTCAAGTGTATCAATATCGATCCGTATGCCAATGCGTTCAATGACGGTCCTAAAGGCGGCGAATGGATGAGTGACCTGACGGACATGAAGCCTGAACTGCATGAACGTAAATGGGAAATCGACTCACTCTGCTATCCCTTGCGTCTGGCTTATCAGTACTGGAAGACAACAGGTGATGCCAGTATCTTCGATGAAGAATGGATACAGGCGATTACCAATGTATTGCGTACTTTTAAAGAACAACAGCGTAAAGACGGTGTAGGCCCGTATAAGTTCCAGCGTAAGACAGAGCGTGCACTCGACACGGTGACTAACGACGGACTGGGTAACCCGGTGAAACCTGTCGGACTGATTGTTTCTACTTTCCGTCCTTCGGATGATGCTACCACACTGCAATATCTGGTTCCTTCGAATTTCTTTGCCGTGTCTTCGCTTCGTAAGGCAGCCGAGATTCTGACAACGGTAAATAAAAGGACCGCTTTGGCCAACGAATGTAAGGCTTTGGCAGATGAAGTGGAGACAGCCTTGAAAAAATATGCTGTTTACAATCATCCCAAATACGGAAAGATCTATGCTTTCGAGGTAGACGGTTTTGGCAACCATATGCTGATGGACGATGCAAACGTTCCGAGTTTGCTGGCTATGCCTTATCTGGGCGATGTTTCAGTGGACGATCCGATTTATCAGAATACCCGTCGCTTTGTGTGGAGCCTCGACAATCCTTACTTCTTTAAAGGTAAGGCAGGCGAAGGCATTGGCGGACCGCATATCGGTTACGATATGGTATGGCCTATGAGTATCATGATGAAGGCTTTCACCAGCAAAGACGATGCAGAAATCAAGTCGTGCATTAAAATGCTGATGAATACGGATGCGGGTACAGGCTTTATGCACGAATCGTTCCACAAAGACAATCCGGAGAAATTTACCCGTGCCTGGTTTGCGTGGCAGAACACTTTGTTCGGCGAATTGATCCTGAAACTGGTGAACGAAGGTAAAGTGGATATGCTGAATAGTATACAATAAGAATATAACGAAACAGAAAAGAATACGATTCACCACAGATTACGCGGATTACCACAGAATTTTTGATATAAAGTTTCAATAGGACAATTTATTAATCTGTGGAAATCTGTGTAATCTATGGTGAACTCAAAACAGTTTAATCATGAAGAAATTAGCTGTATGGGCACTTGGTGCCCTCTTTGTAGCCGGTTGTGCAAAGACAGAACAGACTACTACGGATTCCGGTTTGGTGAAGAGTAACTTCCGGACTGAAGTGAACGGAAAGAAAACCGATTTATACGTACTCCGGAATCAGAACAACATGGAGGTTTGCGTCACTAACTTTGGCGGACGCATCGTTTCGGTGATGGTTCCCGGTAAAGACGGGGTGATGCGTGATGTGGTACTTGGCTTCGATTCCATTCAGGATTATATCAGCAAACCTTCGGATTTTGGTGCGAGCATAGGCCGTTATGCCAATCGCATCAATCAGGGAAAGTTTACGCTGGATGGTGTTGAATACCAGTTGCCGCGCAATAACTACGGACATTGCCTGCATGGTGGTCCGAAGGGATACCAGTATCAGGTATATGATGCTCTTCAGACCGGTCCTCAGGAACTTGAACTGACCTATCGCTCAAAAGACGGTGAGGAAGGTTTCCCCGGTAACATTACTTGCAAAGTAATCATGAAACTGACAGACGATAATGCGATCGATATTCAGTATGAAGCCGAAACTGACAAACCGACTATCGTCAACATGACCAACCACTCTTATTTCAATCTGGATGGTGATGCCGGCAGCAACGCAGATCATCTGCTGACTATCGACGCCGATTCTTATACTCCGGTGGACAGCACCTTTATGACTACAGGTGAGATTGTGACAGTGGAAGGTACTCCGATGGACTTCCGCACACCGACTCCGGTTGGTGCACGTATCAACGATTTTGATTTTGTTCAGTTGAAGAATGGCAATGGCTACGATCATAACTGGGTGCTGAATGCCAAGGGAGATATTACCCGGAAAGCTGCTACTCTCGAATCGCCCAAGACAGGTATCGTACTCGATGTATATACCAACGAACCGGGTATTCAGGTGTATGCCGGCAACTTCCTCGATGGTTCGCTGACCGGAAAGAAAGGCATTACTTACAATCAACGTGCTTCTGTCTGTCTGGAGACTCAGAAATATCCCGATACACCGAACAAGCCCGAATGGCCTTCGGCTGTGTTGCGCCCGGGTGAGAAATATAACAGTCATTGTATATTCAAGTTCTCGGTTGACAACGGCAAATAATCACAAGCGTTTTTAGTTGTATTGGCATAAGGAACATAGGATCCGACAGGTCTGATTCTATATCCTTATGCCTTTTTTTAATTCCTTATGTTCATACCACAACACATACACAAACTAAAGGTAAGATTGATACCGATAACCTGTTGAAGTTAGACTGGTTTCAGTTTAATAAGCGCCGAAGAAAATAGTCGGTTGGCTTAATACTGATCAGAAACGAATACGATTCACCACAGAGGACACAGAGGACACAGAGAATATCTTTCTCTTAGACATCTTAATAAACAAGAGATTAAAACTCTGTGTTCTCTGTGTCCTCCGTGGTGAATTAAACTCAAAACCCTTACAGTTATGAAAAAGAAAATGATTATTGGCGAGACAATGTTGCTGGGATTACTGATTACGTTTTGTTCGTATACAGGAGTTACTGAAAAGCCGGACATCCCCGGAGTGAAAGCTATGGGAGAGTCGGTTCCATTGGGTGATCCATTCATTCTGTTGCACGACGGCGTTTATTATGCCTATGGAACGCATGCGGCAGATGGCATTGAAGTCTATACTTCAAAGGACTTGAAGCGGTGGAAACTGTATGGGCTGGCACTGAATAAAGAAGATGTGTGGGCGGATAGCCGCTTCTGGGCACCTGAGATTTATGAGATCCATGGTAAGTTTTATATGTATTATACGGCGGACGAACACATCTGCGTAGCGATTTCCGATTCACCCGTAGGACCGTTCAGGCAGAAGGAAAAGAAACCAATGATAGCTGACGAGAAAATGATCGACAGTTCGTTGTTTATTGATGATGACGGGAAGCCGTATCTTTTCTTTGTCCGGTTCAACGAAGGCAACAACGTGTGGGTAGCCGAACTGGAAAATGATTATATGACGATCAAAGCAGAAACCATGCGTCCTTGCATTCATGTGTCCCAAGCATGGGAAGAAGTCTGGCCCCGGGTCAACGAGGGTTCTTATGTGCTTAAACACAAGGGGCTGTATTATATGACCTATTCCGGTAATAGCTTTGAAAGTCCGTTCTATGGGGTAGGCTGTGCTACGGCAACCGATATAATGGGCGAATGGACCAAATATGATGAAAACCCTATTTTGCAGAACCCCGGTACTTTGCAGGGTGTAGGGCATAGCGCTATGTTCAAAGATAAAGAGGGTAAACTTCGTATCGTTTATCATGCACATAAGGATAAAGAGCATATTCATCCGCGTGGAATGTATATTGGTTCTGTCAGCTTTCAAAAGGTGAATGGTGTGGACCGTATGCGCATTAGCAAAGATTATATTACTGCAGAGCTGGTAAAGTAAAGCAGAGAGAGTGATTTGATAATATGATCCTGTTTTCCTGTATCAGCTTTCAAAAAGTAACTGAAATGCTTTTTCTGATAACTGCCTCTTCCTTTCTTTCTGTTCAACCGGAAGGATAGGAGGGCGATAACCGGGGTAAATGCAATGAAAAGCCGGACTTTTGGGACACTGAAGCCGGCATTTCCCGGAAAAGAAGTAAGCATCCGGCACAAAAGAAGTAAGTATTTACTCTGAAAGAAGTAAGCAATTTCCGAAAATGCTTACTTCTTTTTTGAAAATCTCCTAATGTTTTGCCCGATTACATATATTGTTCCGGAATAGAGAGATTATTTTCCTCCTTTCTTTTCTGGTTGACAAGTACAGGAGATCCCTCTCTGACTTTCTAAAAGCACTTTCTTTTTACGAAAAACAAACATGAGTGCTCTTGGTTCCCCCTTTGGGCATTCATTGTGTTGTGAAAACGTCCGGATTCCTGCAATATGATAAACAGAAAAATGAAATGGAGACGATTTTTAGTACGAACCTGGCTAATGTACTGAAATAATCGAACCTGAGAAGGGCTGTTTAGCAAACTGTCAAAAAGCTATATGGCATGTTTCTTTTGATGCCGAACTAATTTATAAAGGAGCAGATTTCATTTGTTTCTTTCGTAATTCTGATTTGAGGTTGTTATCTTTGTTGCGATAACTTTAAAGGGCAGTATTAAGAAAATACACATTCTTCATTTTAGACGCGATTATGGTTAAACTCTTATTGATATGTCTGGCAGCGATAGTGATGATCTCTTGCGGATCGGAGCAGGAAAAATTAACTGTGTATATTTCCGATACGTGTACGGATACTCTTCAACACGAAATCTTCTTGTCGGAAGAAGAAGGACTGAATATTTTCTATGATTTGTGTGTAACTGATTCTTTTTGTGCTTTTTTGGACGCACGTAATGATACATTATTAAAGATTTTCACAGTTACAGTTCCTCCTGCTTTTGTCGGATTGGGGATGAAAGGAGAGGGGCCGGATGATTTTCTTTTTCCTTTTTTTGAGAAGTCGATAGGCAGGGGAGGCAAGGGAAAACTATCGTTCATTGAATTGAATAGTTGGAATAAAAAGACTGTTGCGATTCATTCGGCAGCATCTCCCGGTCCTGTCGCTGTTTCTGTTGTTGAGGCACAACAATTGCCGGAGATGCCTGTAGTCAGGGATTATAATGAAACAGACTCTTGTGTATATGGCATTGATGTAGATATGCAGCATGGTTTGTTTTTCATTTATGATAAGCATACTGCCCGGGTTAAGACAGTGGATTATCATCGTGATATTAAGTCCGGATATCCGGAAGGACATTTATCTTATCTATACGAGAGCTGTTTAATGGTAAATCAAGATGCAAAGGCAGTTTGTACGGGATTGCTGAACCTGAACTCTCTCTGTTTTTATGATTTAAAAGGAAATCTGATGAAAGAAATAGTAATAGGGAAAGAGCTGAAATACCCGGACTATGATCCTGAGTTTCTTGATTTTCCGAATGCACCTAAATATTTCATTTCTCTTTGTGGCACCCCCAATTATCTTTATGCCCTTTATAACGGTTTCCCGGGTACTTCGGGTAAATCAAAGATTATGGTCTTTACCTGGCAAGGTGTTCCGGTTGCCATTTATCACACAGATGTAAAATTGGAGAGAATTGCTGTTGATCCATCCGGCAGATATGTATTGGGACTGAATATAACGGAAGAGGGAGGGAGTGATGTGTTGAAGTTTGACCTTCCTCTTAATGAAGTTTAACTCTGTTAGGTGCTTATATTCAGCACTATCCTTTAACTTTGCCTGAAACATAAAACCACATGACTATGAAGACTTTTTATTCCGTCTTTTATTTATGCTTCTTGCTCTGCCTGCCTTTTTCCGTGGTGGGATGTTCGGAAGATAATGAACCATCCGGGGAGATTGAAATAAACCAGCTGCCAGGTACTGCGCAGTTCTTTTTATCTAATTATTTTCCGGGACAATCTCCGGAGAAGATAGAAAGAACGATGACCGGGCAGGAGAATGATCAGTTGCTCTACCGGGTTGCTTTTCCCGATGAGGTGAAAGTGGAATTTAATGAAAATGGAGGATGGAAGAGTCTGATGGTTCCAAATCAAAACTTGCCCGAATCACTTCAATCCCTTTTTGGAGAAGTCATCGCATATGTAAAACAACACTTCTCTAATGATCCGTTTGTCGGTGTGAAGAACACCTGTTACGGAGAATGTGTGTTATTGAACAGTGGCAAGAAAGTAGCATTCTACTACGACCAAACCTGTGTCGGATATGAAATGGATATAAAAGGTGAATCTTCATTGCCGCAACCGGTGCGGGAGTTTACTGAAAAATACTTTCCGGATGGAACCTTTGAGGCTGTGATTGAACATATACCTGACGGGGAGTTTCCTGCCGGTTATACTTTCTGGTTGGAGAACGGATTTAAATGCGTGCTTGATGATAGGGGAGAGTGGACGGAAGTGAATGGAGGAACCGAACTGTTGCCGACTTCGATTCTGGAAACATTACCTGCGAAAGTGACGGAAGATTTGCACCGGAACTATCCGAATGCACAAGTCACCTTCATTCGTCTGGAGGGTACCCGTTATACAATTCAGGTCAGCAAGACTGTGTATGTGACTATCGATCCCGAGAATAAACCGATAGAGGTACCTCTGATGTCGGCACAGGCACTTGCAGAAGAGTATTTCGGTAAGCAGAGTTCCATCTCTATCAGTCATCCGCTGCATTCGGATGTGCTCAACTTTACCGTCCGCCTGCCGAACGGCTTTAATATGCTTGTTAACGAAGATGCCAGTGAATGGATTAATATAGACGGAAACGGATTTGCGTTTCCGGAGAAGCTCGTGGCATCGTTGCCGGAAAAGATTACCGATTATGTTTCGGGATATTCGAACTCTGAAATCACACGGGTAGACCGTTCGGTGGCAGCTTCCTATTTGGTGGAACTAACCAACGGAGACGGATTGATGTTCGACTCACAGGGAGATTTTCTTGGGAAAGAAAAGATAGAGTTGAGCGCCTCAGAGAAGGTGTACAGGTATATGCGTTATCATTATCCCAATGACCTGGATATGTATCTCGGCTCTTACAGCATAGAGGGTTGGGTATACAAACTGAGTGACGGTTCGCAAGTCAGATTCGACCGGAACGGTAATTTTGTGGAGATCATCTCATTAAAGTGAGTGCCGGATATTCAGTTCCCAGGGGTTCTCTATGGTTTTTATCTCTTTCTGCGTAAGAAGTGAAGCCATGGTTTGCCCCATTTGCTTGAAGTCGGTGGATAAAGTAGTGATACCTCCGGCCAGTATCTCTTTCAGCGGAGTATCGTTGTAAGAGATGATACCGAAGTCTTTACCGGGAACAAACTGCTGTAGTTGCGCCTGTTTAAGCAGATCTACCAAATCCCGGTCGTTGACAGTCATAAATATTTCCCCTTTCTTGATCATCCGGTCCCTTACGGAGTCGGTATATTCGTGTGTAAACTGATGTTCCTCACAGAAAGTACAGAGACCGTTGTATCGTTCGATAGGCTCTTTCTCTTCCTTCTGGACCATGATGATGTGGTCGTACTTTTTCAGGTGCGGGAGTCCGTGTACCAAAGCTTCGTAAGTGTCTTTCTCGAAATTCTGTGCAACGGAGGAGTATTTGCCTGCCAGTTCCGGGTGAAAGTGGTCGAGTAGGAAGACCCGTCCGGATAGGCTCTCCAATAGTGGGGCTATGTTGGTGAACTTGCCCGGCATCAGGATATATGTGGTGTACTTATAGTTGGCTTCATTGATGAGCGTCTCGAAGACTTTGCGATTATAGTTGTGAAAATAGAGATCTACGTTTGCGGTCTTTTTGATGGAAGACATGAATGAATTGTAAAGATCTTCCTTGAACTCGTTGAATTCGTTGAAAAGGAGGAATACATTTAGCTTTTGCGCAATTCGGGTTGTTGCTATGTAATAACCTACACCCGGGGTGGAATCGATAATTCCTTTTGATTTAAGCTCGCTCAAACCTGCGAATACCGTATCTCTGGATAGATTATAGTTCTTTCTGAATTCATTGATAGAGAGAATCCAGTCTCCTTTTTTATAACTACCATTGTTGATGCCGTCTATAACGTGATTTACTACTTGTTTGTATTTTGATTCATTCCTTTTCATATTCTTGTTTTTGGTGCTGCAAAGATAGGATAAAAAACGTAAAAGGCTATGGATATTCTCCGGATATAGTATATGTTTTGTAACATAATAAAAATACAGACCAGTTCGTATCAGTTTTGATGGCTTTCATTATCTTTGCACTGTTGCTTGGATCATAAGATTCATAAGCAAGAAAGAAAGACGGGAAAACAACAAACTATAAATAAAACAATGAGAACGTACAGATTTATGTTTCCGGTGTTGCTTGCAATGACTGCGACCGGAAGTTTGACGGCAAAGTCGTCTGATAAAGGAGGTTTCGGCATTCAGTTTCCGGAAGTAAGTCAGGTGAAAATAGAAGATGCATTTTGGAAACCCAAATTGGATCTTTGGCAGAAGGTGACGGTGAATGATGTCTTTGACAAGTTTGAAGGGAAGCATCTGGAGCATCCGGGAAAATTCTGTAATACGTTTGAGAACTTTGACCGTGTGGCAAAGGGTGAGCGAAATATCGGTCAGCATGCAGGTGCTCCCTGGTTTGACGGACTTGTTTACGAAACAATCCGTGGGGTGGCAGACTTGATGGCAAGACAGTCGGATGTTGCTTTGGAGAAACGTGTCGACGGATATATCGACCGAATAGCTAAGGCACAGGCATCGGAGCCCAATGGTTATATCGATACTTATACTCAACTGATGGAAGCTGACCATCAGTGGGGAGAACGGGGAGGAATGCTTCGTTGGCAACACGATGTGTACAATGCCGGTATGCTGGTGGAAGCAGGGATACATTATTATAATGCAACAGGAAAAACGAAGTTGCTGGAAGTGGCAACCCGCTGTGCCAATCTGATGGCTGGATACATGGGGGCTTTCCCTAAAAAGAATGTGGTTCCGGCCCATTCCGGTCCGGAAGAGGCTTTGGTGAAACTTTATATCATTTATAAAAACAATCCGGAACTGAAAAAGCAAATCAATGTCCCGGTTGCTGAGCAGGACTATCTCAAATTGGCCGAATTCTGGATCGAAGGCAGAGGACATCACTGTGGATTCCCTTTGTGGGGTACATGGGGTAATCCGTCTGCCGAACAATGGATACGTGACCGGAAATATGAAGCTCCCGAATTCGGGAATCATACCCGTCCGTCATGGGGGGACTATGCACAAGATTCCATTCCGCTTTTCGAACAGAAGACTATTGAAGGACATGCCGTTCGTGCTACTTTGTTTGCTACCGGAGCAACGGCTGCCGCACTTGAGAATCATTCACCGGAATATATCGCTGCCGTTAGTCGTTTATGGGATAATATGATTGGAAAGCGTATGTTCATCACTGGCGGAGTAGGTGCTGTTCACTTTGACGAGAAGTTCGGACCCGATTACTTTCTGCCTACAGATGCTTATCTGGAAACTTGTGCTGCTGTCGGTGCCGGTTTCTTCAGTCAAAGAATGAACGAGCTGACAGGTGATGCCAAGTATATGGACGAATTGGAACGCACCTTATATAATAACGTCCTGACAGGTATTTCTCTTTCCGGCACACAATACACTTACCAGAATCCGCTGAACTCTGCTAAGCATGCCCGTTGGAGCTGGCACGATTGTCCTTGTTGTCCGCCAATGTTCCTTAAGATGATGTCTGCAATGCCCGGATTTATCTACTCGCAGAAGGGAAGTGACGTTTATGTGAACCTTTTTGTTGGTAGCGAAACGGAAATGACTCTGGCGGATCGGAACCGGGTACGTTTGACGCAAAAGACCGGTTATCCGTGGGAGGGTGTTGTCACCATGACCGTTGAACCCGAAAAAGAGAAGACTTTTATATTGAAAGTGCGTATCCCGGGATGGGCGCAAGGTGTGGAGAATCCTTATGGCCTGTATCGTTCGGAGGTACGGTCTGCCGTAAGCCTGAAGGTAAACGGTAAGTCGGTTCCACTAAAAATATTCAAAGGATATGCCGAAATTCAACGGAAATGGAAAAAGGGGGATCAAGTTGAGCTGATACTACCCGTTCAGCCGCGTTTGGTGACAGCCAATGAAGCAGTGGCGGATTTACAGGACAAAGTAGCCATTGCCGCCGGTCCCTTTGTATATTGTCTGGAAGGATGTGATAATGAAGGTTTGGCTGATTTGAAGGTTGATATGCGTTCTCCCCTGTCGATCACTTTTGAAAAGGGATTATTGAATGGAATCAATGTAATTAAAGGTCAGGCACTGGATAAGACAGGAAAGAAAGTACCGGTTATGGCTATTCCTTATTATGCTTTGGGCAATCGCCAGGATAAGGGTTATGCGGTTTGGATTCCGGCAAGTAAATAATGCGAACGAACATAAACACAATTGTAAGATGAGGGTAAACTGTTTGTTAGCTCTGATATTGTCTGCTTCGGTAGTAGCGGCACAGGACGCTGTGATCCGAGTGGATGCGGGTAAGGTCGAAAATAAAATAACTCCTTATTTATATGGAGCTTGCATGGAAGATGTAAATCATGAGATTTATGGGGGAATTTATGATCAGCAGATTTTTGGCGAGAGCTTTGAGGAACCTGCCTCCATGGATAACTTTATCGGGTTTACCCGGTGCGAAGGGGTATGGAAGATGCAAGATGATCAACTTTCCGTATCGTCGCATCCGGGGGCGAAATTGGTTTATGATGATGCGGAGTTCTCTGACGGTAGGGTCGGAGTCGATATAAAATTTACCGATGACATTTCGTCTGCCAATAATGCGGGACTTTTGTTGCGCGTCGGTGAATACGGAGGTGGAGCGGATAATTTTGATGGATACGAAGTCAGCCTGTTTGCCGATGGCAAACGCGTGCTGTTAGGTAAGCATCTGCACAACTGGCAGGAACTGAAAACAGTTCCGGTAGATGTAGATCCGTCGCAATGGAATCGTATGGAAGTGAAGATGGAGGGTGATGAACTGGTGATTCTGCTGAACAGTCGTGAAGTATTGCGTTTCGAAGATCATCTTACCACTTTACGTAATGGAAAGGTCGCTTTCCGCAATTGGGGTGCCGGTGCATCTTTCCGTAACCTGACCATCGGAGATGGTACTCCTGTCAAGCTGTTAACCCGATCGGCACCACAGGTCAGTGGCATGTGGGATGCTTTTGCAGATCTGAATGCGGCCGCTTCATATAAACAGGTTGCGGACAAACCTTTTCATGGACACTATGCTCAGCAAGTAGAGTGTCTGGCAGGTATCGGTAAAGTGGGCATTGCCAACCGGAGTTTGAATCGCTGGGGGATCTCCGTACGTCAGGGTGAGAAGAAAACCGGTAGCCTTTATTTGAAAGGGAAGGCGGAAGTATGGGTAGCCCTTCAAAGCGTGGATGGTGAAAAAGAATATGCTGTACAGTGTATCCGTACCGAGTCCGGCGACTGGAAAAAGTATACATTTGAGTTGATTCCGGACAAGACCGATGAAAACGCACGCTTTGCCATTTATTTGAAGGGGAAAGGGCGTTTTCTGGTAGATATGGTCACTTTGATGAACGGTGCCGACCGGCAGTTTCGTGGGTTGCCGTTGCGTAATGATATCGGGCAGGCAATGGTGGATCAGGGGTTGCGTTTCCTGCGCTATGGAGGTACGATGGTTAATGCTCCCGAATACCGTTTTAAGAATATGATTGGTGATCGTGCATTGCGTCCGCCTTATAAAGGCCACTGGTATACTTATTCGACTAACGGTTTCGGTATCGAGGATTTCCTCCGGTTCTGCGAGAAGGCAGGGTTTGTGCCTGCTTATGCAGTGAATGTAGAAGAGCCGGCGCAGGATATGGCGGACATGATTGAATACTTGAACGGGCCGGTAGATACGGAATGGGGGAAGAAGCGTGCCGCGAACGGGCATCCCGAACCTTACGGATTGAAGTATCTGGAGATTGGAAACGAAGAGGTCATCTGGGGGGATATCGAGGCAGAGTATCAGCATTACATTGATCGTTTTAATGATATCTATGAAGCGGTTCATGCCAAAGATCCGGAGGTGCAATTTATTCATTCTGCCTGGTGGCGTCCCGAATCGCCTAACATGGAAAAAGTATTTAAAGCCCTTGACGGAAAAGCTGCTTATTGGGATTATCACCCTTGGACGGATGATCTCGGTAGCCGTGAGAATATAGACAGAGAGTTGACGGATATGAAGGCCAAGTTCTTGAAATGGAATCCGAATACAATGATGCGTTGTGCCATTTTTGAAGAAAATGGAAACCTGCATAACATTCAGCGTGCCATTGTACATGCTACCGTTCAGAATGTAGTTCGTCGCCATGGTGACTTCATCCTGACTACCTGTGCGGCCAATGCCCTTCAACCCTATCTGCAAAATGACAATGGTTGGGATCAGGGGCAGGTATTTTTCACACCGGGACAGGTTTGGGGAATGCCGACTTTCTATGCACAGCAGATGTCTGCTGCCCATCACCATCCGTTACGTTTGTGGAGTGAAGTGAAAGGAGAACTGGATGTGACAGCCACAACGAATGAAGCACGTGATGAAGTGATTCTGCATGTTGTGAACACTTCACCTGAGGTACGGCGGAGCCAGATAAACTTGTCCGGTTTCATTCCGGAGGGAAATATGGAAATATATACTTTGAGTGGAGAACTGAATGACGAAAATCTTCCCGATACGCCGACCCGGATTCTTCCGAAAGCTATCTGGATGCAGGCTGCCGGATCTGATTTTACTTATTCGTTTCCTGCTTACTCGTATACGATTGTCGTGCTTGGGAAGTAAGTTATCGTTATGGGAATTAACATTGTTAATGCCACTTCGGAAAGTTTTGCTGACAGATTGTAAACAACAAGTCTTTTGCATGTAAAAGATTTGTTGTTTACAATCAAAACACTTGTTTTAACAGACCGTTAAAACAAGTGTTCCTTCAATGTGATATAAACACTTATAACCTTCTATTTATCAGCCGGAACCTAATCAAAGGACCTTTGTTTCCTAAAGCCTCTGCCTGCATGGCTTCGAGTGATCTACTTGTCAGAATGACAAGTAGAATATAATTGATGAGAAGTTATAGAACCTTTTATGGTCTGGAAATAGCTGATACATTGCACGAATTTGTTCCACCGGCCGACAGCACTACAGACGGAAGGGTCAGATTTCCAAGCCGTCCAGTATCTTCAGGTATAACTCCAATGCTTCTTCGATTTCTTTAATCATGATATATTCATCGGCTGTATGTGAACGCGAAGAACGGCCCGGACCCATTTTTACCGAAGGGAAAGACATTAACGCCTGATCAGAAAGGGTAGGGGAACCGAAAGGTATACGTCCCAGTTTTTTTGCTTTTTGTACAAACGGATGACTCTCTTCGATACGTGAAGAGTTAAGGCGGAATGAGCGGGCTTCGGCTTTGCAGGAAATATGTTTTTGTATTTCGGCAAACAGTTCTTCATTGGAGTAAAGTTCGTTGCTTCGTACGTCCACTACGAAATTGCAACGGTCGGGGATGACATTGTGCTGTGTACCGGCATTGATCACCGTGACACTCATTTTGACAGGGCCCAGCAGAGACGATTCTTTGGCAAAACGGTAATCGCGGAACCAGGCAATGTCGTCCAATACCTTATATATAGCATTATCACCTTCATTACGGGCTGCGTGTCCTGCTTTTCCGATGGCAGTGACATCAAGTACCATTAACCCTTTTTCGGCAATGGCAGGTTGCATTTCGGTAGGTTCTCCCACTACGGCAAAACTGATAGGAGGAAGTCCGGGCAATACACTTTCGATACCCCCTTTTCCCGATACTTCTTCTTCGCAGGATGCCAGATAAATGAGGTTATAACTTTGTTGCCTGCGGCATAGTTGCAGAAACACCTGTAAGAGTGTCACTACGCTTGCACCGGCATCGTTGCTGCCCAATCCGTAAAGTTTCCCATTCTCTTCGCGAGGAGTGAACGGATCTTTTCGCCAACCGTTGACCGGTTTTACGGTATCGATATGGGAATTGAGCAGGATTGTCGGTTTCTTCAGGTCGAACATGGGACTCAGACACCAGATGTTGTTTCCTTTACGGCCTGTGGTCATACCTTCGGCCTCGATATAGTTTTGCAGGTAATCGGCTGCTTTTTCTTCTTCGCGGCTGAGCGAAGGGATGCTGATCAGAGATTTCAGCAAGCCGACAGCTTCGGATGTAATGGATTCGTCTATCATTTCTTTTTTTGCTTTGAACGGATGCAAATGTACAAATAATACTTGAATCTTTCAGTTTGTCAGACAACTATTTATCAGGTACTATATGGCTAAGTGCCTGACTCTGTTAAGCAAAATAATTCAGTGTTCACACCTGATAATTCCAAATTAAACGATACCTTTGCAGACGAATAACTAACAACAAAGGATATGACTTATCATCATTTATCTGTCTTGGTTCATCGTCAGGCTGAAAAGTATGGCGACAAGACAGCTCTGAAATACCGTGACTATGAGAAGGCACAGTGGATCCCTATCTCTTGGAATGAATTCTCGCAAACTGTAAGGCAGGCCGCCAATGCCATGGTGGAACTGGGGGTACAGGAAGAAGAAAACATCGGTATTTTCTCTCAAAATAAGCCGGAATGTCTGTTTACGGATTTTGCCGCTTTTGCTAATCGTGCGGTGACGATTCCACTCTATGCAACCAGCTCTCCGGCACAGGCACAATACATTATCAATGATGCACAGATACGTTTCTTATTTGTAGGAGAGCAGTTCCAATACGATGCTGCTTTCAGCGTATTTGGCTTTTGCCCTTCACTTACCCAGTTAATTATTTTCGATCCGGCAGTAGTAAGAGATCCGCGTGATATGAGTTCCATCTACTTTGACGAGTTTCTGGCCAAAGGAAAAGATTTGCCGCACAACGAAGTGGTGGAAGAACGTACGGCACGTGCCGGTGCCGATGATTTGGCAAATATATTGTATACGTCCGGTACTACCGGTGAGCCCAAAGGAGTGATGTTACATCATTCTTGCTATCTGGAAGCATTCCGCATTCACGATATTCGTTTGGTGGATATGACCGACAAGGACGTTTCGATGAACTTCCTGCCTCTGACCCATGTGTTTGAGAAGGCGTGGACTTATCTCTGTGTGCATAAAGGAGTACAGGTATGTATCAATCTCCGTCCGGCCGACATCCAGACGACGATTAAAGAAATTCGTCCGACGTTGATGTGCAGTGTACCCCGTTTTTGGGAAAAAGTATATGCAGGTGTCCAGGAGAAAATTGCCGAGACTACCGGTATCAAGAAAATGTTGATGCTGGATGCCATCAAGGTAGGGCGTATCCACAATCTTGAGTATCTGCGGGTAGGTAAGACGCCTCCCAAAATGATTCAGCTGAAATATAAATTCTACGAAAAGACTATTTATGCCTTATTGAAAAAGACTATCGGTATAGAGAATGGTAACTTCTTCCCGACGGCCGGTGCCGCTGTTCCTGATGAAATCTGTGAATTTGTGCATTCCGTAGGTATCGATATGTTGGTGGGATATGGTTTGACGGAATCTACTGCGACTGTTTCGTGTACTTCGAAGACCGGTTATGACATCGGTTCGGTAGGACAAGTGATGCCGGAGGTAGAGGTAAAGATCGGGGAAGACAACGAAATTCTGCTTCGGGGAAAAACGATCACGAAGGGATATTATAAGAAAGCGGAAGCTACGGCAGCTGCTATTGATGAAGAGGGATGGTTCCATACCGGAGATGCCGGCTATTTCAAAAATGGTCAGTTGTATCTGACGGAACGCATCAAAGATCTGTTCAAAACATCGAATGGAAAATACATTGCTCCCCAGGCATTGGAAACCAAATTGGTTATTGACCGTTATATCGACCAGATAGCTATTATTGCCGACCAGCGTAAATTTGTATCTGCGCTGATTGTACCCGTATACGGCTTTGTGAAACAGTATGCCAAAGAGAAAGGTATCGAATACAAGGACATGACCGAACTGTTGGAGCATCCTAAGATTATTGCTTTGTTCCGTGCACGTATTGACACGTTGCAGCAACAATTTGCCCACTACGAACAGATTAAACGTTTCACATTGCTTCCTGAACCGTTCAGTATGGAAAAGGGAGAACTGACTAACACTCTGAAACTGAAACGTCCGGTAGTGGCACGCAATTATAAAGAGGTAATTGATAAAATGTATGAGGAGTAAGAACACGAAATTTTGTATATCTTTGCTCCCCATTATTAACGAAAACCATAAATAAGAAGTATGATTACTATTGAACAACTTAAAGACGTGAAAGAGCGCACTGATGCGCTGAGGAGGTATCTTTGACATCGACGGGAAGAAAATTCAGGTCGAAGAAGAACAATTGAGAACACAGGCTCCGGGATTCTGGGATGACCAGAAGAAGGCCGAAGCACAAATGAAACTGGTGAAAGGATTACAGAAGTGGATTGACGGTTACAACGAAGTCAAAACACTGGCAGACGAACTGGAACTGGCTTTCGATTTTTATAAAGACGAACTGGTCACCGAGCAGGAGGTGGACGAGGCGTATGCAAAGGCTCTGGAACATGTGGAAAACCTGGAGTTGCAGAATATGCTTCGTGATGAAGCCGACCAGATGAGTTGCGTGCTGAAGATTAACTCCGGTGCCGGTGGCACGGAGAGTCAGGACTGGGCATCGATGCTGATGCGTATGTATCTTCGTTATGCCGAGACCAATGGTTATAAAGCAACCATGGCCAACTTGCAGGAAGGTGATGAAGCGGGTATTAAAACCTGTACCATCCAGATCGAAGGCGACTATGCTTATGGATATCTGAAAGGTGAAAACGGTGTACACCGTTTGGTTCGTGTTTCCCCTTACAATGCGCAGGGTAAGCGCATGACTTCTTTTGCTTCCGTGTTTGTCACTCCGTTGGTGGACGATAGCATTGAAGTGAATATTTTGCCGGCCTGTATCTCTTGGGATACTTTCCGTTCGGGAGGTGCCGGTGGACAGAACGTAAATAAAGTGGAATCCGGCGTTCGTTTGCGTTATCAGTACAAGGATCCTTATACCGGAGAGGAAGAGGAAATCCTGATTGAGAATACCGAAACCCGTGACCAGCCTAAGAACCGGGAGAATGCGATGCGTCAGTTGCGCTCTATTCTTTACGATAAAGAATTGCAGCACCGCATGGCCGAACAGGCCAAAGTGGAAGCCGGTAAGAAAAAAATCGAATGGGGGTCGCAGATACGAAGCTATGTATTTGATGACCGTCGTGTAAAAGACCATCGTACCAACTTCCAGACCTCTGATGTAAACGGAGTGATGGATGGTAAAATAGAAGGCTTTATCAAGGCTTATCTGATGGAATTTTCGTCCGAAGAGGCTTAAACATAACAGAATTGTAACATCCTCCGGGATTTTCTGCCCCGGAGGATGTTTTTTTTATTTCCTTTCTTTGCTCATCATTTTATTCTCCATATTTTTGGCTGGTTAAAAGATTTGTTCTTACTTTGTTAGCGTTGAACTTTAAAGCTAACGATTATGAGTAAGAATAAGAAAAAAGTAACACACAGCAAGAAAGAAGAAGAACAAGCCAAAAAGGTTGTTAAGGTAGTTTTTGTCTCGCTGGTCATTCTGGCATTGGCTATGATTATCGGTTTTTCTCTTTTGGGCTAAGAGTGAGTGATTAGTGACTGACAATTAGTGATTAGTACCGTATAGATGAATTGTACTAATCACCGGTTATTAGCTGCTAATCACTGCCAATTAATCGCAAATCACTAAAAAGACGGATGAACAAGCAACTGATTACTATTTTTTCTATCTTCTCAATTACTTGTCTGGGGATGGTTTCTGCCCAGGAGTCTAAATCTTTTCTTCCTGAGGTGAAGAAAGAATCATTAACCTTCAGTTCGGAGGACAATAAGTTTAAACTGACTTTCAATGGCCGTATCCAGGCAGATGGAGCGGTGTTTTTTGGAGAGGATTACCAGCCCATAGGCAATGGTGCCGGATTTAGGCGTGTACGTTTAGGTGCCACTGCTGCATTTGGTAAAAGATTATCCGGTAAAATAGAGATGGATCTGACCGATGGCGGATTTTCGTTAAAAGACTGTTTCATTAAATATGCTTTTCCCAACGGGCTCTACTTTAGGGCAGGTAATTTTAAAGAGAGTTTTGGGATGGCTGCAATGACTTCTTCGGGCGATTTATGGTTTATGGAGAAAGCGAATGTGGTATCGGCATTTGCTCCTGAATATCATATTGGCGTACAGGGAACTTGGGAACATGACCAGTTCCTGGGGGTAGCAGGTGTACATTTCAAGCGAATTGAAGGTAATAAAGAAAAAGATTATTCTGAAAGTAACAACAAAGCCGGAGAAGATGAAGGAATATCGGTGACTGCCCGTGCGGTTTGGCAACCTGTTTCGGCAGATAAAGTGAAAGGCTTTCATCTGGGAATTGCTGCATCTTATCGCACTCCGAAGACTACGGTTGGTTCACTGATGCCAAATACGGTGAGATACAGTACAAGGTCGCTGTCTTATATCAATAAAATCAAGTTTCTGGATACGTCGCCTATTGCCTCGGTCAGTCACGACTGGCTGGCGGGTGCCGAGTTGGCCGGATTCTACAGAGGGTTTCGTTTTCAGGGAGAATACATTATGAACAACACAGTGCGTATGGAAGGATTAGCGACGGAGAAGTTCAATGGTTTCTATGTACAGGCTGCTTATCTGCTGTTTGGCGGACAGCAGCGGTATAGTAAATCACGTGGCGCTTTTTCGCAGCCGTCGTTTGGGCGTAGTTGGGGCGACATAGAACTGGCAGCCCGTTTTGACCGTATCGACCTGAACGGAACAGAGGTGATGGGCGGATCGGCCAACGGATGGACGTTTGGGGTGAATTATTATGCTACCCGGAATCTTAAATTCCAGATTAACTATTCGTATGTAGATAATGATAAATATGCCAATGCCTTCGGACAGGCAGCGGTGGGGTATAAATCGAATGGAGAGATTGCTTACAAACCCGAGGAAGTAGACGAATCGTTGGGGAAGGGGGGGAATGCATATGGCATTCTGGGACTCCGTATACAATTGAATTTTTAAATATGCCACAAGAGATAGAACGTAAGTTTCTCGTTAAAGGAGACTATAAATCACAGGCTTTTGCGCAGAGTCGCATTGTTCAGGGCTATATCAGCAGTGCCCGTGGAAGAACGGTCCGGGTACGTATCCGCGATGGAAAAGGTTACCTGACTATTAAAGGAGCCTCCGATGCTTCGGGGTTGAGCCGCTATGAGTGGGAGAAAGAACTGCCGCTTATTGAGGCAGAGGAACTGATGAAACTTTGTGAACCGGGAGTGATCGATAAAACCCGATACCTGGTTCGTTGCGGGAAACACGTATTCGAAATAGATGAATTCTACGGTGAGAATGAAGGACTTGTAGTAGCTGAGGTTGAATTGGGGGCAGAGGATGAAATGTTTGTAAAACCTGACTTTATCGGGGAAGAGGTAACTGGGGATGTTCGCTACTATAATTCCCAGTTAATGAAAAAACCGTATACTACCTGGCCGTAGCTAACAAATAATCCGTATATTTGTTTCTTTAGTTACGGGCTCAAGAATAAAGATATATGGAACAACTGTACAACTACTTGCCGGAAAAGCTGGTGACCTTTATTCTGGTCACCTTGTTTTCACTTTTAATAGGACTCTCGCAACGCAAGATCAGTCTGAAGCGTGAAGGAGAAACCACTCTTTTCGGTACGGACCGCACCTTTACGTTTATTGGAATGTTAGGGTACCTTTTGTATATCCTCGATCCGGAAGAGATGCGGCTCTTTATGGGAGGCGGGTTGATACTCGGTATGCTTCTGGGATTGAACTATTACGTAAAACAAGCCCAGTTTCACGTATTCGGGGTGACGACCATCATCATTGCGCTGATCACTTATTGCATTGCTCCTATTGTTTCTACACAGCCCTCCTGGTTTTATGTCATGGTGATTGTAACCGTTTTATTGTTCACTGAATTGAAGCATACCTTTACGGAGATTGCACAGCGAATGAAAAACGATGAAATGATCACACTTGCCAAATTTTTGGCTATCAGTGGAATTATTCTCCCCATGCTGCCCAATGAGAATATCATTCCGGATATCAATCTGACCCCCTATACCATTTGGCTGGCTACAGTAGTTGTCTCGGGCATTTCTTACCTTTCTTATTTGTTGAAGCGATATGTCTTTCGTGAATCGGGAGTATTGGTTTCCGGTATCATCGGTGGATTGTATAGCAGTACGGCCACTATTTCAGTATTGGCGCGTAAAAGCAGGAATATCCACTCGCAGGAAGCACCCGAATACGTTGCTGCCATGCTGTTGGCTGTGAGTATGATGTTTCTGCGTTTTATGATTTTAATTCTTATTTTCAGTTCCACCATCTTTGCCTCTATCTATCCTTATCTTTTGATTATGGCTGCTGTTGCAGCCGGCGTTGCCTGGTTTATCCACTGCCGGCGGAAACGGACGCCTGGTGCTGATCTTGTGGAAGAAGAGGATGACAGCAGTAACCCTTTGGAGTTCAAAGTAGCACTGATTTTTGCCGGACTATTCGTTATCTTTACTGTGTTGACACATTACACATTGATTTATGCCGGTACCGGAGGATTGAACTTATTATCGTTTGTGTCCGGATTCAGTGATATCACTCCTTTCATCCTGAACTTATTGCAGGGAACCGGGAGTGTGGCGGCCACTGTTGTGATGGCTTGTACCATGCAGGCCATTATCAGCAATATTGTGGTGAATATGTGTTATGCACTTTTCTTTTCGGGTAAACAGAGTAAGTTGCGCTCATGGATATTAGGCGGTTTCGGCTGTGTGATTGCGGCAAATGTTGTCGTACTTTTTTTCTTTTATCTGATTTAATGTGCGTTATCGAACAACTTCTGATAAAAAAGAATAAAAATTGCCCTATTTCACCTTTCTTAACTCCGAGGGTTTCGTAAACGAATATAAAGTCGATATTTTCGTTGCCAATCTGTAACAAATACTATGATTTTGCGTCTGATAGACTATAAACTAAAACATAACTTCACATGAGAAACAAACTACTACTATTATTGCTGTTGATGTTTATAACATCCGGCATGATGTATGCTCAACAGCAGAAACCTCAGCAAACCCAGCAACGTACAGCAGCTCCATCTTATACATTGAAAGGCGTGCTTCTTGACTCGCTGACGCAAGAGGGAGAACCTTATGCTACGATCAAAATTGTGAAAAAGAGTGCTCCCCAAAAAGCTTTGAAAATGGCCGTAACTGACTTGAATGGTAAATTCCAGGAAAAATTGACTGTCGCTCCCGGAAACTATGTCGCTACTTTTTCATCTGTAGGTAAAGTGACATTGGTGAAAGACTTCACCGTAAAGGCAGGAGATAAAGTAATTGACCTCGGACAATTGAATATGGCCGAGGCTACTAACGAACTGAAGGGCATAGAGATCGTTGCCCAGAAACCATTGGTAAAGGTGGATGTGGACAAGATTGAATATAACATTGAGGACGACCCGGACTCAAAGACCAACACAGTGATGGAAATGCTTCGTAAAGTCCCGTTGGTTACAGTGGACGGTGAAGACAACATTAAGGTGAATGGCAGCAGCAGTTTTAAAATCCATGTAAACGGTAAGCCGAATAACATGATGAGCAATAATCCGAAAGATGTGCTCAAAAGTATGCCTGCTAATACAATTAAGCATATCGAGGTAATCACTTCTCCGGGAGCTAAATATGATGCAGAAGGTGTAGGCGGTATCCTGAATATCGTTACTGTAGGCGGTGGCTTTGAAGGGTATACCGCTACTTTCCGTGCCAGTGGCAGTAACCGTGGTGCCGGTGCGGGCGGATATGCCACTATTAAGTCGGGTAAACTGACTCTGACCGGTAACTATAACTACAATTATAATACAACTCCGAAGAGCTACTCAAATAGTTTCCGTGAAAACTTTGACTCGGAAGATCAGAAATATCTGGAATCAAACAGTACTTCCGATTATGACGGTAGTTTCCAGTACGGTAATCTGGAAGCCAGTTACGAAATTGATACATTACGCCTGCTGACTGCTTCTTTCGGTATGTATGGAGGTAGTAATGATAATAACAGTGACGGACTGACTACGATGTGGAATGCAAACAGAGATGTGTTGGCTTATCAATATGGCTCTCTGAGTGATGGAAGCGGTTCGTGGTATTCGATGCGGGGTAATGTCGACTACCAGCGTACGTCTAAAAAGAATAAGGACCGTATGATTACTCTTTCCTACAAGATCAGTACTCAACCCCAGAATTCGGATTACTACACTAAGTATAGAGATATAAAGGATCCTTTTGAATTGGAAATCATTGAGAAGTTCCTATTAAACAACTCTCACTCGGATGGAAAAACGAATACTACTGAACATACCTTCCAGGTGGACTACACCACCCCTATCGGAAAGTTACATACGATAGAAGTAGGTGGCAAATATATTATCCGTAATAATTTAAGTGATAATAAGTTGTTCGAAGCTAAAGGGGCAACCGACGATTATGAATACAACAACGACCGTAGCAGTAAGTACAAGCATATGAACGACATTCTTGCTGCTTATTTAGGATACACTCTTCGTTATAAGGGCTTCTCTTTTAAACCGGGAGTACGTTATGAATATACCGCTCAGGATGTAAAATATTTGGCTGGAGCTATCGGTCCGGAAGCGGATTTCAGCACCAACTATAATGATTTTGTTCCATCTGTTACGATGGGTATTAAGATTGGTAAGACACAGAACTTGCGTGGTGGTTACAACATGCGTATCTGGCGTCCGGGTATCTGGAACTTGAATCCTTATTTTGACGACCGTAACCCGATGTTTATCAGCCAGGGTAATTCGAATCTGGAAAGTGAAAAGAGCCACTCGTTCAATCTGAGCTATAGTATGTTCAGTATGAAGTTCAATGTGAATGTTTCTTTGCGTCACTCATTTGGAAACAATGGTATTGAGCGGGTGAGCCGTCTGATCGGTAAAGGCGGTGAGGACTTCCCCGGAGGACATCATGCTCCCGAAGGTGCATTGTACAGCACGTACGAAAATATCGGTAAGAACCGTAATACAGGTCTGAGCCTTTATGCTAACTGGAATGCTTCTCCCAATACTCGTATCTATCTGAATGGTGATGGTAGCTACGCTGATATTAAGAGTCCGGCCCAAGGATTACATAATTATGGATGGAGCGCTTCTATGTATGGCGGCATTCAGCATACTTTCCCATTGAAAATACGCGCCAGTCTGAATGCCGGAGGAAGTACTCCTTACATTAGCTTGCAGGGTAAGGGATCGGGTTACTATTACTATAGCCTGAGTGTGAACCGTTCATTCATCAAAGATCGTTTTACGGTAAGTGCTTATGTTAGCAATATCTTCGAGAAATATCGTTCGTTCAACAACACTACTATCGGTGAAAACTTCTTGTCTAAGAATAGCAGCCGCTATCCGAGCCGTAGCTTTGGTGTCAGCCTCAGTTATCGTATCGGTGAGTTGAAAGCCAGCGTGAAGAAAGCTGCCCGCAGTATCAATAATGATGATGTGAAAGGTGGCGGTGGCCAGGGTGGTCAAGGCGGTGCTAACTAAGAGTCAGGACTTCTGGTAAAGATAAAAACAGAAAGGTGTAGCTATCCGCAGTGGTAGCTACACCTTTCTGTTTTTGAATGGGGATGTGTCATTATTCACCACAGAGTAATACAGAGTCCCATAGAGCGAACTTGATCTATTGATAACTACTGAATATTTATCTGTGTAAATCAGTGTAATCTGTGGTGAATACGAGTTCCGGCACACCCCATTTCGTCCGGTTGCCGGTTTATAATGAATGATCTGCCGGCACCTCTTTCCCCGACCAGGCTTTCAAGTTGGTCCATTCGGCGGGAGGAGCTGACCAAAAGGCATCGTCAGCAGGTAATCCCAGTGGTAAGAACCCGGTCAGACACAGATAAGTACTTCCCGTATTGATGTAGCTTTCCGACATTCTTATCTGATTACCGGAGAAACCTATCCTTAACCAACCGTTTGCGTCAAAATTGTCGGCTGACCGAAACTGATTTTCAATGACCTTGGTCATTGCACAACGTACTTGGGCGGGAGCAATATGTTCGGGAAGCAGATGTAGTAGGGCAGCTTGTCCTAACGCATGAAATACTCCGGTACGATACACGATAGACCGTCCGATTACCGGATAAGTTCCTTCCGGTGAAATAAACCGTTCCAGCTGTTCGGCATAGCGTTCCAAGCGTTTCTGCTGTACTTTCAGAAATTCAGCTCCCGGCATCCGGTGCTTTTGCATGACGATTAATATGTCAGTTAGCATGGGGTGAATCACAAAGCTGTTGTAATAATCGAGATGGAAGTCAGCCCCGTCACCGTATTGGGCATCTCCCTTATACCAAAGATCCCTGAACTTGCGTACTCCGTAGTTAAGGCGTACCGTATCGCACTCACCGGTGAATTCTTGCAATGCAGCCTCTATGATAGAGGCAAACAGCAACCAGTTGCTTTCGTTGGGTTTAATGGCACGGCTTCGCTTCAACTCCGTCACTACCCGCTTGCGGGCAGGTGCAGAGAGATTACCCCATAACTGTTTGGGGGCGCGCAGCAATCCTTCTGCCAGGAATGCGGCATCTACCAAGGGCTGCGAAGGTTCTCCGAAAATCAGGTAATCGGGTGAGGAGGGGTTAACGGCATTGCTGATTCCTTTTACAGTCAGCTCGATGTATTTCTTGCGTAACTGTCCTTCCGGCGTATCGTCCGCTCCCAATTCCAGCCATGGAGCCATGCCGCAAACTGTACGTCCTACTGCTTCCAGATAAGAGAAACGTTGCCGGTCGGGGGCAAGCGATTGGTATGGCATTCTTTTCTTCAGTGTTTCGTTAGCCAGATTACTGAGTACCGGATTGGCCAGGCGGACAAGTGTCTTTACCCAGACATCCCGGTCGGCAGTTCCTGGCCGGCACTGTGCCCAAAGACAGGGGACTGCCGGCCATCCTCCGGCCAGCAATCCCCATACAATAATTAAGATGATCCGTTTCATTGAAGCGATCCGTCTTCTTTATATTCCACTACCACTACGTCCGTAAGTGGTTTTTTCCCCGGAGTAGTTACACGGATGGTATTTTCTCCTGCCTTCAGTTTGACACCTTTCCATACAACTGTTGAGTAAGTGTCTGCTTTTTGTTTGCCACAACTGACACCGTTTACAAACAGTTCGGCTTCCGGGGCAGTGGTGAATGCCATGAAAGTCTGCTCCGGTTGATAGCGAAGCCTGCATCGCTTCTCTGCCAAGTAAATCATCGGCTCCTGTTTGTTCCAGTTTGCTTTATAGAAGTAGTAGGAGTCTTTCTTCACCTTTCGGTCGAAGGTGACGAGACCTTTGTCATTAATACCCGGGCGGTCACCTTCCGTACGATGGGCAGCGCCGAAGTCGAACATGTTCCAAACGAATGTACCCCATACGAACGGACGTTCGGCTATGATTTTCCAATTCTCCATATGATAGTAGGTCTGCCAGTTTTCAGGGTGCCACCATCCCGAAGCGGACGGTTGCCTGAGCGAGTCCTGCTGGTGGTAGACACTGGCTCCTGCCCCGTATTCACTGATGCCGATACGTATTTCGGGATATTTCTCGTGTGTACGGTCCAGAAAGGTTGCCAATGTTTTCGGAGTACTTCCATACCAACCATCGTAACGGTTCCAGGCAATGTTATCGGTAATGAAGTTCAAATCACCGTTCTGGTTGCTGGCGGAAGTTGTCGGACGGGTAGGGTCTTCCTGTTTCGCCAGTACATTCAGTTCTTTGATATACTCTACAGGATTGTCCCCGACTTCCTTCAGTTCATTGAACAGGCCCCAGAAGCAGATAGAGGGATGATTGTAGTGCTGGCGAATCAGTTCGATGAGTTGCTGTTTGCCATTCTCACGGAAGGAAAGCTGGTTGACAAAACCTTTATCCGCATATCCTCCGGGACCGACAAACGGAATCTCAGCCCAAGTGACGATACCGTGCCGGTCCATCAAATCGTACATATAAGTTGCCTGCGGATAGTGTGCCAGGCGGATGGCGTTGACTCCCATCTCGCGCATCAGTGCCACATCTTCTTCATGATGCTGGGGACGGAGTGCGTTACCCACTTCGGCACGATCCTGATGGCGGCATACCCCATGAAGTGGCAGATGCTTGCCATTCAGGAAGAATCCTTGAGCCGGATCGGTATGATAATAGCGTAGACCTAATGGCTGTGTTACACTGTCGATCTGTTTACCGTTCTTGTGGAGGCTGACAGTGACCTGATACATAAACGGGTCTTCACAACCATTCCAAAGACGTGGTTTTTGAATCAGTAAAGGAAGCTGTTCCTGAATATCGGTCCCCTGTTTCAGCGATATGCTCCGGTTTTCTTTGCAAATCACTTTAGAGCCGTCCGTCACTTGGATCCGAAGTTCGGCCGCTCCATCGGTTGCTCGGTTGGACAGGTTCACTTTGGCACATACTTTTGCTTCTTGGGCGCTGACGGCTTCCTGCACCAGATAAACTCCCGGTGAAGCATAATCCAGAGGCGAGATGCAAGTCTCGTCCGTAATCAGCAGATGTACATCCCTGTAGATTCCCCCGTAAAAATTGAAGTCGCCTACGAGTGGCATTATGTCCAGTTGCTCACCGTTATTGGCACGTACCAGAATGGAGTTCTTTTCTCCGTATTTCACTAAGTCTGTGATTTCGAATATAAAGGCTCCGTATCCGCCCCGGTGTTCGCCAATGTGTTTGCGGTTGATGAACACGTTGGCTACACTGTTCACACCTTCAAAGCGAAGAAACAGGCGCTTGCCTTTCCATTCGGGACGAACATATAGAGCTTTTTCATAGTTCCCGATACCCCGTTTGTAGTCTGTTTTGCCGGCAAGCGCATCTTGTGCATTCCAGGTGTGCGGCAGGTCTACCCTGCGGGTGTCTCCCTGTACCTGATGCGAGAAACGGAAATTCCAGTTATTGTTGAGTAGAATATCCTGACGCTGGGCGTGAAGGGAGAGAGAGAAGAGAAGTAGGAGAAGAAAGGGGATTAAATCTTTTCCTCGGCCCCTCCGCCATAAGGAGGGAAAATAGTTACATTTCTGCTGTTTCATATGTTCTTGATTATGTATTGATTAATGATGTTATTATTGAGATCATCTGTATTTCCCTATCCGTTTTGTAATACGTCCGCTTTCTCCGGTCCGCCCGGTTCGGGAGTTTCTTGTGGGTGAATCACATCGAAATAATAGATGCCTTGTTCCTTCAGATAGTCCAGGAAGGACGGCAACCGCATGCAGAAACGGCTCCAGTCTTTTGCGCCGGGTGAAGTCCATGCCGATTCTGCCAAGGCTATCAAACGCGGGAAGGTCATGAAATCCAGTCGTTTGGCATCCGCGATCCGTTCGGTCCAGAGTGTGAATTGCATACCCAGTATCTGATCTTCGTATCCTTTAAAGAGATGACTGACCGGTTCGGGAAAAGCGTAGACATCTTGCAGCGGATTGAATCCATCCCAATAGCGTCCCACTTTATGTGAGGCATCCTGTACGAAATCGCCATACAGCGGACGGCGCGGAGTCAGCACTACCTGATAGCCCTGTTCAAGTGCTTTCAGCAACTGGTACTTGCGGTCGTGACGCCACCACATTACCAGTGCTTTCGAGGGGGAGATACCGGCATCCACTATTTCGTCCCAACCGATCATCTTCTTGCCTTTGGCTGCTACCAGATCGGCGGCACGGCGGATGAAGTAATGCTCCAGTCCGGTTTCATTGACCAGCCCTTTTTCCTTTATGAAGTTCTGGATATCCGGATCTGTGAACCAGTTCTGGTTACCATAGTGCACTTCGTCACCTCCGATATGGATATAGGGAGCCGGAAAGAGAGCGGTTATTTCATCGAGCACATCGCTGATAAAACGATAAGTTTCTTCTTTGCAAGGATGGAATGTGAAATGCTTCCAGCGTCCTTCACCTCCCCCCGATACCTCCGGATAGGCACGGCAGACTGCCGTGGCATGTCCCGGCATATCGAACTCCGGAATCACCATAATCTGGCGTTCGGCTGCATAGGCCACGATCTCCCGGATGTCGTCCTGTGTATAGAACTGCGGAGCTGCTTTGGCATCATGCCAATTACCGACGGCTCCTATCTCCGTCAGCTTAGGATATTTTTTGATTTCAATGCGCCATCCCGGTTCGTCTGTCAGATGCCAGTGGAATACATTGAGATGGAGCCTCGCCATCAAGTCGAGGTATTGTTTTACTTTCTCTTTGCCGAAGAAGTGGCGGCTTTCATCGAGCATAAATCCGCGCCATGCGTAGCGTGGCGAACTGTAAATCCGGCAACAGCGGATTTTGCCCCGTCCGTGCTGTGCCAGTTGTCTGATGGCCTGGCCGGCATAAAATGCGCCTTTCTCAGAAGTGGCATCAATGAAGATAGAATCCGGCGTAATTTCCAGTTGATATGCTTCATCCGAATATGCTGTACCGATGGCAGGCAGAGACTTAGAGATAGTAGTTCGTACACACTCAGCCGAAACTTCGTCATAAGAGAATGTACCCTTATGTGTCTCTATCGCAGAAGGAGCGGGGAATAGCTTTTGTGCTTGTAAGCCTTGAAAAGCAAATAGAGCAAGAAGAAGAAACTTTATTCTCCCTCTTGCTGTATTATGAATGAATAATGGTCTGTTGGTTCGTTTCATCCTATGTCTTTAACTTGTTAGCATTCCTTTTTACTTAAATACTTCCATTATAGGCCTTCCGATCCATACTTGTGGCTGTTTCAGTTTGAAAATGGCAGCCACGGTAGCGGCTACGTCAAACTGCATCATGCTGGCCTGAATCTCATGCCCTTTCCTGATATTTTTCCCCGAGATGATGAACGGAGTCTCCATCTCCAGCATTGTCTTTCCTCCGTGCCCTTTATTGATTCCGCCATGGTCGGATGTTACTATAAAAATCGTTTCATCCAGCATTCCGGCTTCTTTCACCGCGTCAATCACTTTGCCGATGTATCCGTCTATTTCTTCAAGCTTCTGGTAATAAGCCGGTGTGTCATGTCCTTCCTTATGTCCTACATGATCCGGATTATCCCAAGCGATAAGTGTCAAAGCCGGCTTTCTCTCTTTAATATACTTCACGGCTGTTTCGCATAGTTCCGTAGGATGTTTTTCGTAGTTAATCCCTTGGTTGTATTTGTTTACTGCCAGCGTATCTACCAGGTATTTGATGCCGATCCATTCGTAGAGAGTGCCAATTTCAGCTTTCGGGTCAGCTTCGCGGAGCAATTGGAATACAGTTGGAAAAATGCCATCTTTACTTAATTCTTTCGAAGGAAGATCCGGAGTGCTTGAATTCCAAGTCGTGTATCCGTGTAGCTCCGGGCCTGCTCCCATGAACATAGATGCCCAGTTCACTGCACTGGACGAAGGGAGTACAGAGCGTTTGGTCAGTGTGTAAGAACCATCATTCATTAATTGTTTGATATGGGGAATATTCGCTTTCTCTACACTGTAGGAACCCCAGCCGTCCAACCCAATCAAGACTACATGTTTGGCTTTCCACTTGCTGCCGGCATGGCAATTGGGAACTATCGTTAATAAACAGATAATTAAACAGGCTAATTTAAACACTTGTGTTTTCATGATACTTTTTTATAATAAAATTATTTATCTAAATCTTTTCTACGCTTCAGGGCTTCCAGAAAGTAGTAGTCTGCATAGTTCAGAGGTACGTCGATTTCACTATTATGCGGAATACTGCCTACGCTATGCATCAGGATAAAATTGCCGTTAGTGCCCAATGTGGCCCGATAGTCAGGTGAGGCGAGACTATGCATGATGCGGTCTGCATATTCCCTGTAGGAAGCGGCATCGGGGACGTCATATGTGCTGATCTCGTACAGGGCAGAAGCGATGCAGGATGCGGAAGAGACGTCCCGGGGTTCATCGGGTATATTGGGTGCGTCCATGTCCCAATAAGGTATTAGGTCTTCGGGCATGTGCGGATCATTTTTCATCCTATTGAATGTTTTCAGTGCCTGATCCAGATATTTGCGGTCTTTCGTTTCACGATAGCAAATAGTGAAGCCGTAGATGGCCCATGCCTGTCCGCGTGACCAAACCGATTCATCAGCATATCCTTGTGCTGTTTGTTTATGGCGTACGGAGCCGTCCGAAATATTATAGTCCACTACGTGATAGCAACTTCCATCAGGACGGAAATGCTCGGAAAGAGTACGGTCGGCATGTGCTACGGCTACTTTATGGAAAGTGGAATCACCGGATAGTTTGGTTGCTTCGAACAGAAGTTCCAGGTTCATCATGTTGTCAATGATAACCGGACATTCCCAGCCTCTTTCACTTTGCCAGCTATTACCCTTTACATCCCAGCTTTGAATGACTCCGGCATTGGGGCGGAAACGCGTACAAAGTGATTTGGCTGCCTGTACCATTACGTCTTTATATGCAGCTGTATCGGGAGCGAGCCTCAGGCCGTTACCAAAACTGCAATTAATGATGAATCCTATATCGTGATGCCAAGTCAGGTGCTCGGCCGGGCGGATGGCTTCAGTATATTTTCTGGCCAGTGGGAGGTAGCTGGTGTCACCTGTCAGTTCGTACAGATACCAGATGCTACCGGGAAAAAATCCACTGCGCCAATCGGCATATCCGCAGTAATATACAGATCCATCTCTATTGAGAGTTACAGGATTGAGACATTTTCCGCTGGCCTCGATGGTGTCGATGGCCAAACCGAGTTGTGCTTTGGCAAATTCTACATTTTCTGTTATAAAAGACGGTACTGTGGGTTTGTGGCTTGAGCAAGCCACACATATCATTGCGCAGGCTGCTCCCAATAAGGGTTTTAAGTTCATGTTTTATTGTTTTTTTATGGTAAAAGAATAATTTCCTGTTTTATAAATGTTTGTTGCTGTGAGTGTAATGCGACAAATCGATTTACCCCATACATTGGATAGCCGGGGATCTGTTAATGGGATTATTTCTGTTTTCACATCGAACAGTTGTTTATCATATTCTATGACGGCTTTCTTTCCTTTTACTTCCAATTGAATTTTTCCCGGTATTTCCGTACACACCTGCCCCCATGTCATGAAATTGATTTGATTGGGCTGTTTGGCTGTCTTCAGACGGAAAGAATCTGAAATCCGTAATTGTCCTTTCTGAAGTGAATAGGAACGTATCCATGATTCCACTTCTGCTTCGGCCGGATAGGCTGTCGCTATATTGGCTGTGAATGTGTTTTTCCTTTTGTCAGCTTGTACTTGTGTTGCTTTATATGTTGCTCCGTATTTCTGGGGGACGCCATTAATCAGGGGGAGATTGTGATAATTGCTCTGCATGGTCCAAATGGTGTAGCGATCCTTGCTGAATGTCTGGCGTGTATAAGTCCCTACTCCGGCATCAATAAGAAAAGGAGTTTGGTCTATCCAGAATGAGAAGGTACCTGCGTCATTATGATTATGGCTTTCGTCGTTATATCCTCCTTTAGCGGCCAGGAAGTTTCCTTTATTGTCAGTTATATAGCAGAATTCGGTTTCCGGATACCAGGAGAATGGGGGAGTCAGATGTGCCGCTTGAGTTTCTTTTAGTTCGTTCGCAATTTTTATAGCAGCAAGCGTACGGTATATATCGCGTCCGGAAGGAAGCTTATTGGTGTTAATCATAGCAGCGAATCCTTTCATTTCGTTACTGTTTACAGCCTTGCCATACCGGAATATCAAGGGAGCGTCTCCACTGCTTTTCGCCGAGGCATCAGCGAAATTAACCACCCATCCTTTGCCCACGTATGAACGTGATATATATTCGCCCATATTCTTTATCATGGGATTATCGAAGATGGAGACAGTTCCTCCGGTAACGGCTGACAGTAATTCCAGATAATCAAACATTTTTCCTGCGGCATGTCCCCAGTAGGAGGGACCTTCCTCACATGCACCGTCGGTATGGGTATAGTTGATGAATTTATCTACCGAAACCATACTGCGGTATACTGCCTTCGCTAACATTTCTTTATCATTTTCAAGCAGCATAAAACACATTAAGGCGTTGCTGTTACACCAAGGATTCCAGTTGTTGACCATCATTCCCGGTTTATAGTCCACTGCCATCCACCAGAAGTGATCGTTATTCATGTAAGGATCCAGTATACGCTGTTGGAGCGTATGCCGTAAACGTTCGGATATGGCAGGATTGAGTTTGTCAAATTCTTGATGCATGTAATAATAGGTCCATGCGAGTAAAGAGCCCAGGTCACCTGCTGTCAGGTCTATGATGTTTTCTTTAAAATCGGGTAGTGAGCGGTGAGACTGTTGTGCATTCAAATGGGCGGCTAATGCCCAGGAAGTCATCTCGCAGGAATGATATACACCGTTGATCAGCTGATCGATAAATCGTCCTTTCCCTTCTGCGAGTTCAGCGAGTAGCAGGTCGGCTATGGCATTGTTATTGTTGGCGAAGGGAGTTTCCATAACGCTACGGTTGCCGCTGCGTTCAAATTCCATATAATCAGTAGCTTTCACAACCTGCCATTGATAATTCAGCTGCTTCTCTCCGCGAAGGATACATTCATTCTTGAAAGAGCCTAAAAAAGTGTCCCATCCGGTT
This sequence comes from Bacteroides hominis, assembly GCF_033042785.2. Taxonomy (NCBI): domain Bacteria; kingdom Pseudomonadati; phylum Bacteroidota; class Bacteroidia; order Bacteroidales; family Bacteroidaceae; genus Bacteroides; species Bacteroides hominis. The sequence continues at coordinate 1,440,394 of NZ_CP178829.1, forward strand.
CGGTCGGTATAGGCAGGATAAGTGACCCATTGTTGATTTAATATAAGCACTTCCTGCAAACTGCTTACGCTGGCTTGTTTTTGAAGATAGTTCCGTTCTGTATAGCTGAGGGCTCTTACAGTACAGCATAGCAAGAGAGTGAATATTAATAATTTCTTCATCGTAATAAAATTAAGATTTTAACGTAGGCAAAGTAACAAAATTTATTGCTATTTCATCTTACTAAATGGTTCTTAATGCTATATAAATTTTCTATTTTAGTTGGATATTTGAGGGAGTCAATCCTCAAAAGAGGAAAAGTCGATAAGAGAGTTTATTTAGAACTTTCTTTTCAGATGGAATAGAGGGCGTGTGTCGAAACTCATCACAGAAGACACTGAGTAACACAGAGTGAATTTTAAGTCATTGATTATCTATGTTGATAATCTGTGATAATCCGTGTAATCTGTGGCGAAAAGAGTTTTGACACACCCCTTTGGTTTATAAGAATCAGTAGCTTAAACGTATTTGTTTAATTCCAGCCCGAGTTCTGAGTCAGTGATTTATTCATATCAGTTTCATGTTTTGGGATTGGCCATACATAATATTGGTCTCCTCCCCATGTATAAGGATAGGTGACAGTACCCCATACATCTTTCATCCCGGCTGTACCATCAGCATTATTAAACTTACTTTCTTTCCATGTTTTCCAACGGAGTTCTTCGTAAAAGTCAACCCCTTCACCCGCTGTTTCCCAGCGGAATTCATTCTGGATGCGAATGCGCATATCTTCCTGTCCCTGGACCATAGTGGCAGTATTGCTGTTCAACAGTGCAACACCGGCACGTTGGCGTACTTTATTCAACCATTCGATGGCCTCGTCGGTTTTACCCTGCTCATTCAATGCTTCAGCCAATCCTATGACGACAGTTGCGTAGCGGATAATTGGCAGGTCAATCGGAGATTGTTCGCGATTGGTCATTTCACTTGAACCTTCGGCAACAAATTTGCGGAACAAATAGTATAAATGGCTCTGGGTGTCAGTGCGTAAGTCATAAGGATAATCGGTGTCGGCACCATAATAAGGCCAGCGTGAAGTGAAGGTGTGGTCTACGCTGTTTCCGGAACCATCATATGTAGCATATGGAGTGATGACAGTCTGGGCTAAACGAGGATCTCGGCTGTCATAAGCAGCTTTAATACGGGCCTCGTTTCCTGCCGGCAGATAGAATGCTTTTGCCTTGTCACTCAGCTTTTCCAGACGTCCGTCTACTTTTGCTTTTATTTTTTTTACCATATCGTCCAATGCCTCTTCCGTACCGTCAAAGCCGATTTCGCGATACTGTGCTTTTACTGTTGCCGGATCAGTATTACGCAAGAAGAATACTTCACGGTCTTTAATATCTAAGCTTGAGAACCCCGGAATGTATTCATCCCAGTTAAATTTACTGCCGTCTATATTTTCGTAGGTTTCTACAAAATCCACACTGGCCAACATGGTGTTCCAGCAAGAACCAAATGTAGTACGGCCGCCATAACGGAAGCTCATGGAATTTCCGTAAGTGCTGCCATTGTTATCGATACACTGCAAAGAGAAGATAGCTTCATCACTCTGTTCATTAGCTTCCTTGAAGAGTTGCTTGTAACCATCCTGAAATAATGAATGTCCCAATTCACCTACTTTACGGAAATCTGCTTCCGCCTTACTCCATTCTTTGGCCCACAGATAGATTTTGCCACGCAGTGCATAAGCCACTGATTTGGTGACATGACCCCATTCTGCTTTACCGGCAGCGATACGGTCGGGGAAATTCGGATCATTTATTGCGTCGGTTAAATCTTGTATGCAGAAATTCCATATATTCTCTTCGCTTTCACGTGGTTTGTCTGCTTGATCAAGTTCCATAGGCGTATCATAATAAGGAACACCCCTGAAGACTGCATTCAGCTTGTAATAATAAAACGCACGCAATACTTTTGCTTCGGATAATAATTTACCTTTTACGCTTTCACTTATCGGTGCGTCGGGTAGATGTACAATGGCATCATTGGCACGATAGATACCTGCATAATGTTGTTTCCAATAGTCTGAGAATATTCCGGAACCGATAGAAGCTGTACCGGCCAGCAGTGGATAATCGTTGTCGCGACAGGTTGCACCCACGCTGAATGCCTCCATTAGATAAGCCTCTTTTGCCACATACCCTTCGCGCAGGGTGGCGTAGATAGAGGCTACTCCCATAGTACAAAAGTTTTCATTACTCCACATACTGCCCGATGATGCTTTATCATATGGCTTTGTATCCAGTAAATCTCCCTGGCAACTGCTTATAGCAATTGCTGTGGCTGTTAATATGAATAATTTATTTAATAGTTTCATAAGATTTCAAGATTTATTTAGAATGTTATATTGGCACCTATTGCAATTGTTCTAAACGGAGAATAGCCCATACCGGTAGCAGATTCCGGGTCTTGGCCTTCAAATCCGGTAATTGTCAGCAGATTTTCAGCTGAAACGTAAACACGTGCATTCTGCATAGCGATTTTTGAAACCCAGTTTTTCGGTAGAGTATAACCTAAAGACAGGTTCTTCAATTTGATATAATCACCTTTGTATAGCCATAAAGTTGTATTTCCATGACGATTTTGTACATAGCCGTCTATATAAGCCATACGCGGATATTTCGCATTGATGTTGGTACGTGGATCATCCGGATTTTCGGGATTGTAGAAATAATGGTTTTCGGCAATCCGTTGTGCGATGGTGCTACCCCATTCTGTAGATGCGGCATTATAGCCAGTGGTTGCTCCCCAGTATATGCTGAATCCGGCAGCTCCCGCCCATACCATAGAGAGGTCGAATCCTTTCCATGCGGCAGAGGCCTGAAAACCGAAATTGTATTTGGGCTTATTGGATGTTTTTTGGAAAGTATAGTCGTTATCGTCACCATATACTCCATTATTATTGGAGTCGGCATAGATGTAATCACCATACCAGATCTTGTTTTTGGCAACCGTCTTGCCCGGTTGAAATTCATATCCGGCTGCGATCATGTCTTTTACCCATGTCATATCTTTTTCTGTACGGATCATACCGGTCTTAGGTCCTCCTTGAGGATTTACGCTGCCATCCGCATTGTAGTAAGAGCCATTGCCATGATAAACGTTCCGTAAATAGTATTCATTCATCATGCGGCCTTCAACAATGGGGGTTGTGCCACCACTGGACACTTTACCGATATTATCTTCCCATTTACCTCCGGTCAGTTTGTTACTCGGATCTTCTACCCATGTTCTTTCATAAGAGCCGTTATAGGCATCTATATTGCTTTTGTTGTATGAGAAGTTGCCGTTAATGGAGTAGCTTACCCCTCCTATGTTATCACGCCATCCCAGTGATAACTCAACTCCCTTATTGCTCACTTTGGCGAGGTTCTGACGGGGGGCAGTCATTGTTCCGAATACATAAGGAATAGTTGGGCGGTATAAGATACCGTCGGTTTTCTTCTGATACAGGTCGGCACTTATGCTCAGACGGTCCTTTAATAAATTAACATCAACACCAAAGTTGACAGAGGTGGTAGATTCCCATTGCAGTAAGCTATTGGCGATGGCACCCATATACAGTGCAGAATTTAAGGCATTTCCAAATACTGCGTTGGTGGTACTGTATACCGACATGTATTCGTAGTTACCAATTTCAGAGTTACCTAATTTACCCCAAGATGCACGGATTTTCAGGTTATCCAGCCAGGCACGGGTATTTTCCATGAAGCTTTCTTCTGAGATGCGCCATGCACCTGATAAGGAAGGGAAGAATCCCCAACGATGATCTTTATGGAAGCGTGAGGATCCGTCATAACGGAAATTCGCCTCAAATAAATACCGGGAATCATATGCATAGTTCACGCGTCCGAATACAGAACGTGTGGCATAATCCTGGGTTGCACCTTTGGTACTTGTCATTTCGGTTGCTTCATCAAACTGGTTCAGTGATTCGTCGATCAAGCCTTTCTTTGCGGCATCTACAGTATAGTAATTCTTGTAGAATTCCTGATAACCTAACAATGCGGATACGTCGTGTTTCTGAGCAAATGTGTGATGGTAGTTTAACAGGTTTTCCAATGTATAAGAATAATTGGATTCATAACCGAAACTTGTGCTTAATTGAGAAGGAGGAGTGATACCATCGACAATTACCCCGTCACTGAAACGTGTCTGATAAGCGGGTACTCCCCATTGGCGGGTTTCGTAGATGTAACGGTTGTAATTGAAGTTGAAATCCCAACTTAGATCTTTAAAGAACTTGACCTTACTAAACAGGGTCGTGTTGAAACGGTTGTAGCGTTTGAAGCCATCATTCCGTGCCAGTTTATATAGTGGGTTATTGGCTGTTGCACGTTCGTCCGGACATTCCGGGTAGCCGAAACTTCCGTTCCATTCAGGATAAGTACCGGCTGTAGATTGTCGGAGGAAAGTATTGGCATTGCTAAAGTCACCCACTTCACGGTCCATTTGTGAGGCATAAGTGCGCGTACCTAAAGTCAACCATTGAGTTGGGTTGGCTTCAATATTGGCACGTACAGAGTAGGTTTTGTTGGCTGTATTGTCTACAATACCTTCATTATCCTGATAACGGGCTGACAATAAGAAACGAATTTTGTTGGATCCTCCTGAAACCGAAAGATTATGTTCGTGTATCATACCTCCTGAGTATAGCTCTTTCAGCCAGTTGGTATTTGGGTATGCGATGTAATTAGGAACACCGTTTTCGTTTACTCCATTGGGATCTTTTGATTTCTCTCTCCACAAATCGATATACTTTTGGTCAAAAAGAGTTCCGGAGCCAACATTTTCGCAAGATTCGTTCATTAATTCCATATAATCCGCATAGTTGCTCATAGTTTCTATCATGCGTGTCGGGCTGTTGAAAGAGACGCGTCCACTATAGTTTACCTGTATCTTGTCGCGATCGCCGCTTTTTGTTGTGACTAAGATGACTCCGTTGGCAGCACGGGCACCATAAATAGCACAAGAAGCTGCATCTTTTAGAATAGAGATATTTTCTATGTCCTGAGGGTTAATGGCATTCAATGAACCTTCCATGCCATCGATGATAATCAAAGGTGAGGCATTATTCATTGTACCGTTACCGCGTACCCGTAGGGTTGTGTTATCTTCTCCCGGCATTGCCGAGCCTGAACTGGCTTGAAGTCCTGGACTTAGACCGGCTAATGCCGAAGATACTGTCGTAATGGGGCGTGATTTAGTTTGTTCTTCAAAATCAACGGAAGATACGGCACCTGTTAAATTTGCTTTCTTCTGTGTGCCATACCCTACCACTACTACCTCGTCGAGTGTTTTGCTGTCTTCTTCCAGTTGGATGTTGAAAGACACCTGGTTGCCACTTACTTTGACTTCTTTATTGAGATAGCCGATGTAAGAGATTTGCAGTGTTGCGTTGGACGGTACTTCGAGACTAAACTCTCCGTTCAGGTTTGTGATGACGCCAATAGTTTTATTACCTTTTACAATGACGTTAGCTCCGATAATCGGTTCTCCATTTGCATCTTTTACAATACCTTTAATCGTTCTGTGCTGTTGGGGGACTGCTGTGATCGCATCTCCGTTTTCAACTGTCTCTTGTGAAGAAACAGCCCAGGCACTACCGCTTAAAAGCATTATTAACGATGTACTTACAAGTACCCTTTTAGAAGATAAGGGTAGCAAATGTAATTTGCTTTTTCTCATAATACTTTAGATTGAGTTAATAAAAGTGTTAAATACATCGCAAAACTACGGTAACTGATCTGATCCGATGTGATACTTTTATTCTCAATAGGGGCACTAATTATTCAGAGCCTATTGGGAAGCTGTCCTAATCCGTGTTTTCCATATGGTTTTATGTACAAAATTTTGTGATAAGATGCTAAATTGAATAGGAATCTTGGGCATAATTTGTTCTTTTTCATGATCCGTATACTATTAAACTTTACAAAAAACAAATGAAAGAATCGGACTATGTCGTGAAGCAGACCTCTCTATGCTATTTTTGTTCGCAGTATAGGCACTAATTGTTCTTAACTCAGTAGAAGTTCCAGAAGAACTTTGGCGATGTCGTTGGAGAAAGAACGTATTGAAAAGGAACATATTGAAGAAATGAATCAAGCTAAATTACGATTCTTTACCAACGTGAGCCATGAGTTCCGTACTCCTTTAACTCTCATTATAAGTCAGGTAGAACTTATGTTACAGAAGAATACAATACCTCCATCTTTGCACAACAGTATTTTCAGGATAAGGAAGCATGCCCAACAAATGAAACTCCTAATCTCAGAATTACTTGACTTCCGGAAATTCGATCAAAACTATATCCAATTAAAACTATCGGAACAAAGTCTGAATACATTTTTGGAGGAGGTCTATCTGTCTTTCTCAGCTTATGCCTCTCAAAAGTCTATTTCTTATCATCTGAAGCTACTGGAACAGGATGTATTTATTTGGATAGATGACTGGCAAATGAGAAAGGTTCTGTTTAATCTGCTTTCGAATGCTTTTAAACATGTTCCGGATAAAGGAGAAATAAATATATTGACCTCTACTACGCCGGATCAGGTAATTATTGCGGTTAAAGATTCCGGAAATGGCATTAGTAAAGAAGAACAGGAGCGGATATTCGACCGTTTTTATCAGGCGGACAATCGGAATAAAGCGATTCATGTTGGCACTGGTATCGGACTCGCATTAACGAAAAGTATTATTCAGCTACATCATGGTACAATTGAGGTAGAAAGTGAGTTAAATGAAGGAAGCTGTTTTATTGTGAAGTTACCTAAAACTCGTGCTTGTTTTGAAAAGGATACTGAAGTCGTTTTTCTGGAATCTCCAGAAAAAGAGCCTATGATACAAGAGAGTACCATACCGGATGAGAACTTTATGGAAAAGGATGATTCTATGTTCGAAACTCCCTTGATAGATGGGCGGGAAGGGAAACGGAAAGTTCTGTTGGTAGAAGATAATGTGGAACTTCTGCATGTACTCAAAGAAATATTTTCATCACTTTATCAGGTGGTGACGGCAGCTAATGGCGAGGAGGGATTAAAACAGGCTTTTGCAGAAGTTCCCGATTTGATAGTGAGTGATGTTATGATGCCGGTAATGACAGGAACGGAGATGTGCCTGAAAATAAAGAATAACATAAACCTGTGTCACATTCCGATTGTATTGTTGACTGCACTTGACACTGTAGATCAAAATATTGAAGGACTACGTCGTGGGGCAGACGACTATATCACCAAGCCATTCAATGCAAAAATCTTAATAACCCGTTGCAATAATTTGATCCGTAACCGCTTGTTGATGCAAAGCCGTTTTGCTAAAGATCAGATTTCGGAAGTCAACCTGTTGGCTGCTAATCCGATAGATAAAAGTTTCTTGGATAGAGTAATCAAAGTGGTAGATAAGTATGTTGATAATGAGGATTTTGATATTGGTATATTATGTCAGGAACTTGGAATGGGACGGACGTTGTTGCACACAAAATTCAAAGCATTGACAGGAATGACACCCAATGAATTTATTCTAAATCACCGATTGAAAAAAGCATCACTGATGTTGAAGAACGAACCTTATTTGCAGGTAGCAGAAATATCCGATAGGTTAGGTTTCGGTTCTCCGCGCTATTTCAGTCGTTGTTTTAAAAACCAATATAACGTTACTCCGATGGAATATCGCAAAGGAGCTAAACAGGAAAATCTTAAATGACCTAAGTTAATAACATCTGAAAGTAAATTTATGCTCGTAAAGAAACTATTTAATCAATATGGACTCATGGTCTATTTAAATAGCCGGATTAAAAAGAATCTGATGATAGGTGAGAGAAGAGGGATTTTGCCGTAATATCGCCAAAGTTCTTCTGGAACTTTTTTCGCGCCATATAAAGTAGGTCACTGAAATGCTGATGGTGATGTAACTGAGCCATGCCCACCAAGTAAGATACCAGGGAGTGCTGATATGTATCTGTAATAAGATTTCTTGTGCTTTGCTCATTTTCAGCGAGTTGCCTTTTTGGCGTACGTGTAGCACGTAGTCTCCAGGATCCAGATTAGTGTATTTCAGGCTTGTTTGTGAGGTGAGTGACCATTGCTTGTCAAAACCTTCTAACTGATACTCATACCAAGTATTATTCAGTATATCCACATAGTTGGAAGAAGCAAACTCAATAGTCAGGTTATTTTGAGCGGCATTTAGATTTACTTCCCGGACAAAAGGGAGCCCTTCTGTCAGTATACGACTTTTGTCATCCGGACTTATCCGTGCGTTGTTGACGGATAAACTTGAAAAATAGAGTTTAGGTTTGGGATATTCTTTGTTCAGGTCTTTCTCCAGAAAAGAACTAAGCCCTCCTGTACCCCCGATAAATATTGTATGATCACTACACATCCATACACCACAACCATTAATGATGGATGAGAGGGACAGTCCGTTATCCAGTTCAATGGAACGGAATGATTCGGTGGTTGGATTAAATAGTGTGATACCCCGATCACTTGTGATAAGTATGTTATCTGTCGAAGTCTGTAGAAGATTATAGCAATAATTGCTAAGTAGTTGGTTCTGTTCGGGAGTATAGTTGATGCAGGTCTGAGTTTGTTCGTTATAGCAAAAAAGTCCTGAACCTAAAGTGGCGATATAAAGATATTGATTGTTACCTTTCAAAATCTTGCTGATGCCGAACTGTCCAATGGATGCAGGCAGGCTGAATGATTTAACTTCTTCGGGGTGTTTCAGGTTTATACTATATAAGTTAGTACCTGCCGACAACCAGAGAAAGCCTTTGGGGTCAATGGTGAAAGTTTGATAGTAATATCCGTCATAAAGCAAGCGGAATTCATTCGTATCGGGATTCATGGAGAAAACTCCGTTGCGTGCGGAAACGATTAGCTGGTCGTTATAGAAAGATACTTGGAAAATAACATCATTGGGCTCTTTTTTGCCTTTCGTGGAGTAATTGAGGTAGTTGTAAAAACGTCCTGTTTTGCGGTCGAGCCGGGAAAGACCTCCCATATGCGTACCTATATATAAGCAGTCTCTTTTAGGGTCGTAACAAATACTCTTCAGATTGTTGTGGGGCAGAGAGTTGGGTCCTCCGGCAGTGTAAGTCCTGAAATGCCCCGCTTGGCGGTCTAAACATGCCAATCCGCCACCATCGGTGCATATCCATAGGTGATGATCTTTGTCCTCGGTCATGGCCCCGGCGAACGGGTAGTTGAGACAGTCACTGCGATCGGGATTATAAGTGTAGTAATTGAATGTGTTGTTATCCGGGTTGAAGTAGTTGACTCCTCCATAATAACTACCTATCCAGATAGTGCCTTGTACATCTTGATAGAGCGAAAATATAGAAGAATGGCTGAGTCCTCCCGGGCGTTGTTCTTGCTTGATGAGGCTGTAGGTTTGGGTGTGTGGATCATATTTTTGTAAACCGTCGAAGGTTCCGAACCAGATATTCCCTTGCTGATCTTCAACAAATTCACGTATTTGTTCACTGGAAATGCCTTTGGGGGATGAGGGGTCATAAGGAATGCGGCTAATTTGTCCGTTTCGGTTGATATGGTATAGCCCTTGTGTACGGCAACCTACCCAAAGTTCCTGACTGGAACTTTGGAAAATACGGTAAACATCTACTTTGGGGATCAGGCATTGAACCGCTCCTTTATTTTCTGTCGTATATAGGCCTTCTTTGGCACCGATATAAAATCTGTTGCCATCTGTCATCAGATAGTTGATGGATGGTATACCTGTTTTTTGCTGAAAATCTAATTGATTGTTTTGGGGATTGTATCGGAAAATAGAGTCGTGCCCGGCACACCATATCTCACCGGCATGAGATGTTAGAGCATAGACAGAGCCTTGACGCAGACGTTCGAAAGTCTCTTTACGAATATCGTATTTCAATAAAGCACGATCAACAATTAAAAACACATCTCCGTTTTGACTTCCAGTAATGGCGCTCACCTCATTCCCTATCAGAACTCTCTGATCCGGTTGATTCCCGTTCTGGATCCATGCTTTATAAACCGTCATCCTATCACTATTGTAGATGTTGACCCCTTCACGTGTACCAAACCACATTCTACCCAGTTTATCTTGATAGATAGCCATAACAGACGATTGCGAAAGACCTTCTTCTCTACCTATGTGTTTAAAATATCCGGCGTATGATAATTGAACGATGAAAATGCCGATAAAAGAAAAGGCTAATTTGTGTTTATTCATAGTTATTCCGTATTTATAAACGCAAATATATAAATAACAGATAGATTTAGTATACCAACTCTATGAAAAAAGTATATAAACAGAAATAAACCTCCCTACCATTCAACAGATAGGGAGGCTTGTGGGGGAAATCGTAGGTTTATCGGATGCTTTCCTGTATTTTCGGTTTCAGGATAGCGGTCCAGAGATCGTAGCCATTCTGATTCATGTGCAGGCCGTCCGGTTTAAAGATATCTTTTCGCAGTTCTCCGTTTGCACCGTACAAGCAAGAGGCTACGTCGACATAAGTGAGTCCGTCCGTCTTCGAAGCATACTCTTTAAGCAAAGTATTAATGATTTCATGCTTCGGAATCATCTCCTTGCGTGCGAGCGAAGGCTTATAGGAGAGAATGAATATCGGAATATCCGGATAGTCCCGTTGCAGCCGATTGGTCAGTAAACGAAAAAAGTCGAATGTTTCTCCGACAGTCAGATCCTCGGGGGTACCTGCAAGATCATTTTCTACATAAACCACGATACTGCGCGGGTGATATCCCCGGGCAATCACGTCGTAATTATAAAGCATGTCTCGTAAGGCGGCACCACCGTATGAACGGCGGAGAATCTTCAGTGGGGCCATGTCCCGGTAAATGTTATCCCACAAGTTGATGGAAGAACTGCCTAAAAAGAGAACGTCGCAAGAAGTATCTTTCAATGTCCGGTTTTCTGTTTGGTACCGGTCTATTTCTCCTTGGTATCGGGTTACCCATGTAACCGGATCCGTGTGGCGGACAGGAAGATATTCGCTGAAGCGTACAGAATCCTGTGGCGTTTGTACCTCTGCTGCAACACTCTTGCAGCAGAGGAGGACAGTACAAAAGGTGATAAATATTGATTTTATCATTTATTTCTTTACGTTAAATCCAAGTTTCTTCAATCCGTTCTGCACGTCGGGATGACTCATGAAAAGTTTCCATAGAAGTCCGGTCCGGTAGTTTTCTATCATTACGGCTATCGGCCCTTGGTCGATGGCCAGATATCGCTTCGGATACCAGTCCGCGGTTTCGCTGAAGGCATCATAGAATCCGTAAGGACCGAATACCTTATCTCCCATCTGATACAGATGACGCATCACTTGCAGTGACTGGTCCGGTGTATAGACGATGGAAGAGAGGGCGGCGGTGGGAGAGATCACTCCCCGGTCATCACGTTCCAACGGGCCGTGGGCAGCATATCCATCCACGGAATAACTGGCGGTCAGCCCCCAGCAGTCAGCCCCGTAACCTTTATAATGTTTGGGGTTGCGGATGCAATATTCACGGTTTACCAGTGTAAGATTTCGCATCTCGTTGAAGTAGCTCGGGCAATATTCATCTTTCAAACCCACCGGATCGAGTCCGAGGAAGGAATACTGCGCCCAGAACAACGGACCGACTTCTCCACCCTGATAGCGGAGATGCAGTTCGATACCCTCTACCCGGTGTGGAGAAACAATCGCGCCATTCTGTGCCCATCCTTCATGATATACCGCAGCCGGCACTCCATGAGTAGGAGAAGCAGCGGCAAGGATATACATAATCAGGCATTCATTGTAGCCGTGTACCGGAAAGTTCATTTCCCAACCATATTCCGGACTCCAGTGCCAGTAAAGCACATTTTGCCCGTCACGGCGATACCAGTTCCAGTCTACCTCCCGCCATAGTTTATCGATACGTGCCGCAAGAGCTTTCTCTTCGGTTGAACCTCCTGCATAGTATTGATGTACGGCCAGCAAACCTTGCATCAGGAAAGCTGTTTCTACCAGATCGCCTCCATTGTCTTTTTGTCCGAAAGGTTGCACACGTCCCGTTTCACCGTTCCACCAGTGTGGGTAAGCGCCTTTAAAGCGGTCCGCCTTTTCCAGGAAACGGACTATTTTCTCCATGCGGCGCAGCCCTTCTTCCCGGCTGACGTATCCACGATCGATACCCGCCAGTATGGCCATGATGCCGAAGCCGCTTCCTCCTGAAGTAACAATCTCCGGACCTCCGGCCGGATATTCGCCATCCATATGATAGCGTTCGCGTGCCAGTCCGCTATTGGGTTCGGCTGCTTCCCAGAAATAATTGAAGGTTCGTCGCTGGACGGTATCCATCAGGGCATCGTCTGTCAGGGTAGCGGCAGAAGAAGGTTTATCCTTTGGCTTGCAAGCTACAAGAAGAAAAAGAGCGAAGAGGAAGAAGAGGAGCTTGCTGTTGTGAGTGACAAGTTGGGTATTCATAATGATTTCTTGTTTGTAATGGTTTTGGTTTCACCACAGATTACACGGATTTTCACAGATTAATCATTTATCCCGTTGATATTTAAGATTAAAATTCTGTGTTAATCTGTGTAATCTGTGGTGAGATTAATTCATTTCTATTCCCTTGTGTATCCGATTCAACGCAACGTGAACCGTGCCGTTTTCACGTTCTGGCTGTCAGGTCCTATCATCACATCGAAATCGCCCGGTTCGGCTACGAATTGCAGGTCGGCATTGTAAAACTTCAACATTTCCGGAGCAATCGTAAAACGGACAGTACGCGACTCATTGGGCTGCAGGTAGATCTTTTCAAATCCCTTAAGCTCTTTTACCGGGCGGGTGACACTGCCTACGAGATCACGGATGTAGAGCTGCACTACTTCACTGCCGGCACGGTCTCCGGTATTCGTTACGGTGACGGAGGCTACCAACTGATTGTCCATCCCGATGGAGGGTTGACTTAAAGTGACATCACTGAAGCGGAATGTGGTATACGACAATCCATATCCGAACGGATAAAGTGCATCATTGTCTACGTCCAGATAGTTGCTGCGGAATTTCTCAAACCATTTGCCTTCTTTGAGCGGGCGACCTGTATTTTTGTGTGCATAGTAAAGCGGAATCTGGCCTACATTCTTCGGGAAAGTCATGGTGAGTTTGCCGCTTGGGTTCACTGCTCCGAACAGTACATCGCCGATAGCCAAGCCTGCCTCCGAACCTCCAAACCATACGTTTAAGATGGCGGGTACATTCTCCTGCTCCCAGTTCAGCACCAACGGACGGCCAGTGAAGAGTACGAGAACTACCGGCTTGCCTGTTTTCAGTAAGGCTTCCAGGAGTGTGTGTTGTACGTCCGGCAGGTCGAGGTTGGTACGACTGCTGCTTTCGCCGCTCATTTCCGATGATTCGCCCAGCGCGGCAATGATTACGTCCGACTGTGAAGCTATTTTCAACGCTTCGTCCAGCAGTTGCTTGTCAGTACGGTTGTCGCGGTTCAGCGAACGGCCAAACAGGGTGGCTCTTTCCTCATAGGCAGCATCGCTTATCAGGTTACTGCCTTTGGCATAAAGAATCTTTGCCTGATTGCCTACCCACTCGGTCAATCCCTCTACCAAAGATGGGCTCTTGTCCAGAACTGCCGCCACACTCCACGTACCCGGCATATTCGAGCGGGTATTGGCCAAGGGACCTATCACTGCGATGGTACCGGTGGGTGAGAGAGGGAGAAGGGGAGAGGAACCGGGAGAGAGCTGTCCGTTTTTCAGTAGTACGAAACTTTCTCCGGCAATTCTCCGGGCTACGGCACGATGCTCTTTGGTAAAGATGTCACGTGCCGGACGTTTCAGGTCACAATATTTATAAGGATTGTCAAATAATCCCAGTTTATATTTGGCTTCCAGAATGCGGCGGCAAGCGGTATTAACGGTTTCTACCGATACTTTGCCTTCTTCGATCGATTTTTTCAATGTGCCGGCGAAGCCTTCACTGACCATGTCCATATCTACTCCCGCATTGATGGCACGTGCCGATACGGTTTGCAGGTCGCCAATCCCGTGTTCTATCATTTCAGAGATTCCGGTGAAGTCTGTCACTACGAATCCGTTAAATCCCCATGCTCCACGCAGCACATCGGTCATCAGCCATCGGTTGGCAGTTGCCGGCACACCCTCCACTTCGTTGAATGAAGCCATTACACTGCCTGCTCCAGCTTCAACACCAGCCTGATAGGGGAGCATGTAATCGTTAAACATCCGTTGGCGGCTCATGTCTACGGTATTGTAGTCCCGTCCGGCTTCGGCTGCCCCATACAAGGCAAAATGCTTGATACAAGCCATGATCTCATCGTTACGGCGCATATCCTTTCCCTGATATCCGCGTACCATGGCTTGGGCAATCTGAGCTCCGAGGAAAGGATCTTCGCCCGAACCTTCGGATACCCGTCCCCAGCGTGGATCGCGACTGATATCTACCATCGGACTGAAAGTCCACGAGATGCCGTCAGCGCTTGCTTCGATGGCTGCGATACGTGCCGATTCTTCGATGGCCGGAATATCCCAGGTACACGAAAGCCCCAATGGGATAGGAAAGATGGTTTCGTAGCCGTGAATCACGTCCATACCGAAGAGCAGAGGGATACCCAGACGGGAATTTTCTACAGCCAGACGCTGTACGTCACGAATTTTATCCACCCCTTTCAGGTTGAAGAGTCCACCTACTTCACCTCGCTTTATCTTGGCGGCGATGTCGCTGCTTTTAGCTTGTCCGGTGGTGATTTCACCTGTTACCGGCAGGTTAAGCTGCCCTATTTTTTCTTCCAGGGTCATCCGTTTCAGCAGATTGTCGAGGAAACGGTCCATGTCCTGAGGAGCTTTTTGCGCTTGCAGCCCCAACGGGAGTAAAAGTGCAAGCAGAATGAGTAAAGAATATTTCTTGTTCATAACTGTATATGGTTAAGAGTTCACCACAGATTACACGGATTATCACAGAGAAGAGATCCATTGGGTTGATAATCTGCACTTAATATATCTATGATAATCTGTGTAATCTGTGGTGAAACTCTGAGATTAATAATCCGGGTTCTGTACCAATACGCCTTTCGATTTGTCTATCTCGTCCTGTGGAAGTGGTAGCAAGGCATTCTTGGGTTGATAACCCGTTTTGCCAGCAGCATGTAGCACTTGCGAAGCGATACCCCAGCGTACCAGGTCGTAGAAACGTCCCGATTCCAATCCGAGTTCTACCCGTCGTTCATGCCGGATGGCATCACGCAACACGGTCTGATCCAATGAAGTCACTTTGGGCAGAATGTCCGGATTGTTGCCACGGGCGCGGGCACGTACCATTTCCAGATAACCCGATGCTTCGCCTGTTTTACCTAACTCATTAGCCGATTCTGCAGCCATTAGCACTACGTCGCCATAGCGGATGATACGGATGTTCACCCAGAAACCATGACGGGTAAACTCCTCACGAAGTGCCGGGTTGGTATAAGCTTTCTTGTTAAAGTAAGCCCCGTCGGCCTGTGATACCGGAGACTCTCCATAAGGCTTGTTGGTGTTTTCAGGAGTGATCGGGTCGTCATCCGAACGGCGGAAGTAGAGCAGGGTAGCGTCTTTGCGCGGGTCACCCGGTTCGAATGCTTCACCCATCAGTTCGGTTCCCATATGCCATCCCCAGCCAAGGTCCCATTGGCCGGAGCCGCGTACACCTTGTACCTCGCAGAACTGACTGCCTATTTTATCACTTGCAGGCAGGGCGGCAGTCGATGCACATTGCAGCTCAAATACCGACTCACTGCTGTTTTCGCCATCATCGGTAAAGATAACGTCATAAGGGGTGTCCAGATTATATTGTCCGGAATTCATGACATCGGTTGAGGCAGTATACATGTTCTGCCAGTCGTTACGCATCATATACGTGCGGGCATGCAGTGCACGGGCACTTCCCCAGGTTAGACGTCCCAGGTAGGCAGACTGCCATTGACGGGGTAAAAGCCCTTCAGCCTGTGTCAGGTCTGAGTCGATCTGTTTATAGATCTCTTCGGCGGTGGTCTTCGGTACATTGGCTTCCGAGGCGTCGTTCACTTTGAAAGTGACCAACGGCACTTCGCCGAATGCACGGACCAGGTTGAAGTAACAGTAAGCACGGAAGAAAAGAGCTTCTCCCTTATTCCGGAGATCATTTTCTTCTGTCAGGTTACCTTTCTCGATGGTTTCTATCACGTCGTTGCATTGATAGATGATAGCGTAATTCTGGCTCCAGTAGGCTTTGATCAGTCCGTTATTGGTATTGTACTGGAAATCATCGTACATGGCAGCCTGATCGGCACCGTCGCTCGCCGTACTTCCTTTTTCCGAATCTTCCGAGCGGAAATATTCGATGGCAAAGGCCGGGATACCTGCGGTAATGTTATAGTTACGCATCATGGTGTAGATATTGAAGACTTTTCCTTCGGCAAGTGCTCCGGGATTATCATCTTCGGTGAACTGCCCTTGAGGGTGACGGTCCAGAAAATCGTTGCAACTGCTGAAGCTCAGAGCCGATACGGCTAATGCAATGGGTAGGATGTATTTATTTAGTTTCATACTCTGCTTCGTTAAAATGTTAAGTTAATACCAAATGTATAGACTGCCGGTACCGGATATGTTCCGTTATCCACTCCGAAGGCAATGGCCGATCCGCCGATTTCCGGTGTATAGCCCGTGTTATGCTTCCACGTCTTCAGGTTTTGTATGTTGACATAAACCTTCAGAGCCTGCATGCGTATTTTCGCCAGCAAGGTTTTGTCGAAGTTATAAGCCAGTTGGAGGTTACGGATACGGAAGAAGCTGCCGTCTTCGATGAAGTACTCGGAGTTCTCGCTGTTGATGGCATGTTTTGTATTCAGCAGGGGTTGCGTGTTCGATGTGCCTTCTCCGTGCCAGCGGTCGAGACGTTGCTCCATATAATTGAACTGTGCCCAGTTATAATTGTCCCAGGTACGGTAAATCTGATTGCCGCCTTGTCCCATCATTTCCATGCTGACTTCCCAGTTCTTATATGAAAGGCCGAGGCTGATGCCGTATGTTACGTCCGGTGTCGGATCACCGATCATCGTGCGGTCGTCCGGTGTGATTTTTCCATCTCCGTTTACGTCGGCAAACTTAAGGTCGCCGGGTGTGACGGTTGCCAGTGTATTCGCCGGTGAAGCGTCGATCTCGGCTTGGTTTTGGTAAACGCCCGCTACTTTGTAGCCGTAGAAATAACCGATCGGATAGCCTGCCATTGTGTAGCTCTGGCTTTTGTCGCCTGCGATGATGGAGTATCCTTCCTGTACCAGACTCTTCACTTTGTTACTGATAGTGGTCAGGTTCGCGCTGACAGAATATCCCCAGTCGCCGATCTGATCTCTCCAGGAGGCCATCAATTCGATACCTTTGTTCTCTATTTCTCCAAGATTTCCGATACCCGGTACGGTTCCCGACAATCCCGGTACGGTAGCCAGTAGGTCTTTGGTATTCTTCTTGTAATATACTCCTTCCAGATGGAAGCGGTTGCGGAACATATTGGTCTCGAATCCGGTTTCCCATGCTTCTACTTTTTCCCAGCGGAGGCGCGGGTTGGGCAGGTAAGCCAGTTGGTATCCGGGATAGATGATAGCCGGTTTGCCGAATACGGCAGCGAAAGCATTCTCCAACAACGGTTCTGCCGGATAAGCCCTATCCATATTCTGGTTACCTAATGTGCCCCACGAACCTTTCAGTTTCAACATGTCCAGCCATGTGATGTCTTTCATGAACTCCTCTTCAGTCATCAGCCATCCGGCACCTACAGAGTAGAAGTTCTGCCATTGGTTGCCCGTGTATGCGAAGGCCGATGAGCCGTCACGACGGAATGAGCCGTTGAACAGGTATTTTCCTTTATAATTATAGATCACACGGGCCAGCATGGACACGGTGGTGCGTTCCCACTGTGTACTTCCGTTGGTAGCGGTAGCCAGATCGCCAATGCTGACGAACCATTTATCGGGATTATTCGGAATCACCAGCCCGATACCCTGTCCGCGCGAAGCATCCAGTCCGCTGAGTGAATTGTAGTAGGTTGTGAAACCGGCAGTAGCGGTCAGGTTGTGTGTACCATCGGCAAAACTGTTTTGGTATGTCAGCAGATAGTCACTCTGCACTTTGGTTTCGTTTTGTTTGTTCTGGCTCACTTCCGTCTTTCCCGTTCCAAGTGTAGCCACATTGCCGGCTACGGTTGCGTCATATACTTTAATGATCGGTTTGTAAGTCCGGCTGTCATTGGTGGCATAATCCATGGAGAACATTGCTTTGAATGTGAAATGCTTCAGGAAATCCACTTCACCGTAAATGCTGCCCGATGCACGGTAATTGATGGTGCGGGTGGTGTTGGCACGCAGATCTACGTCAACCAACGGATTGGTCATCTGTGCTTTCTGGAATTCCGGCAATGAAGTATACAGACCGTATTCTTCGTTGTAAACCGGAGCTACAGGAGTAGTGCGAATTGCGTTCAGAACCGTTTTGCTGTCGGCCGGGAGCATTCGTGCTCCGTTGAACTGAAATCCCACTTTGATATCTTTGGTGATCTTATAATCATTACTTGCATTGATCGTCACTTTGCTATACTTCTCATGCTTAATGTTTCCCTGTTCGTGCGAGTAGCCCACACCGAGATAGAAACTATGTTTTTCCGAAGCACCTGTGATACTGATATTATTGTTCGTGATGAATCCGGTCTGGAATATTTCGTCTTGCCAGTCCGTATTTGCGTTCCAGTTGCTGAAGTCGAATGGGGTGTTTCCCTGATTCGCCATCTGCTCGTTATAGAGTTCCTTGAACTGTGGCGCATTCACCATTTTGATTTTGTCTACTACGGTTTTCCATCCGAAAGAGGTGTTGATATTGACCAGCGTCTGTCCCTCTTTGGCGCGTTTGGTAGTTACGATGATCACGCCGTTGGCACCACGTACACCGAAGATAGCCAATGAAGAGGGGTCTTTCAATACTTCCATCGATTCGATGTCTTCCGGGTTCAGGAAGTTGATATTGTCATTGAAGAGTCCGTCTACAATATACAGCGGCTTGTAACCATTGATGGAGTTTGTGCCGCGGATACGGATTTCGGGATCGGCACCTGCCTGTCCGGAATTGACAATCTGCACACCGGCAATCTTTCCTTGTAGGGATGATAGTGGGTTAGTGGCCGGTTTGTTGGCTATTTCCGAACCCTTGATGTTGGTGATAGAACCGGTCAGGTCACGTTTCTTGGCACTACCATAACCGATAATTACTGTTTCGGCAAGCATTTGGGAGTCGTCTTTAAGCGTGACATTAATCACAGTCTGCTGCCCCACTTTGATTTCCTGCTTTTCATATCCTACATACGAGAATACGAGTACATCGTTGGGCGTTACCGAGATGGAGTATTTGCCATCCATATCGGTGATGGCTCCGGTAGAAGTCCCTTTTACCAGAATAGATGCGCCGATCAGGGGCTCATGGGTTGAATCTGTAACAGTACCCGTTACTGTTTTGGTTTGCGCCATGGCTACCGATGCGCTCAGCAGTAGGCACGTCAGGACAAATACACTTTTTAGCCATAAGGCTCTCTTCTGCCGAAGAGGTCGTAAAGGTTTAGTCTTCATTGCATTAAATTTTACCATTGTATAACTATTTTGATTTAACACACCTTCTGCCAGCTCTCTTTCAGATACTCGATAGTTATATCGACGGCAAAAGTACCCAATGAAACAAATAAATGTCGAAAAAGATGTGAACGGATTCAAACTCCCTGCACTTTTAACATATATCGGACTTGGAATCCGACTAATGTAGAAGAAGTTTCTATTATGATATATTTACCTTATGATGGCTATTGGATTTTATATAATTGTATGGAATTATGTGCTTTAATTGAATAGCTTTTCGAGTTGCGTCTATTATCTAATTGTTAATTGTTTAGGCTGGATAAAATAAGCAATGATATTAGAAAACTTTTTCATGATAGATGGTGTTCAAATGGCGAAATCTCTATTATAAACTCATAAAAAAATAGTTATGATTAAAAAAACGATTTTACTGGCAATGTTAGTCAGTGCGCTGTTTGCTTGTGATGATAAGGAAACAACAGAAGACATACCTTTAGCAGGTATTAATAATGTGACTCTGAATGTAGGGCAAAGTGCTTTCTCCAGAGGTGTTAATGGGCAAAAAGGAGCAAGCGAATACGCTGTTTTGGGTTCTGGAAAGCTCTATTTCCTCGATAATACTTATACCAGTATTTTCCAACGCCAGTTGACACCAGCTGAGGTGACTACATTGGCCAACACTTCTTCTACTGCGACAAGTGGAAAAGGGGTTACTATCAGCGGTGTGCCCAGTTCCGCACAATATCTCTATTTTATGGCTAATATTAAAACAGATGTCGGTCAGGTATTTCCCGCTGTCGAGGGAACGACAAGTGCTGATGCCAGACTACGCCTGGATCGTTTACAAGGAAATGCTCAGAACGTGCCTATGTCCGGATTGAGTTCGGCCTTTACGCAAAGTAGTGGAAATAATTACACGACTTCAGTAGAAATAAGTCCTATTGTAGCCCGTATAGAGTTGGGACAAGTGACTTGTCAGGATGTTACCGTAGGTTCTCCAATCAGTACGGATATTATCAGTTATAAATTGTCAGGTGTGTTTATTAACAATGTCAATCAGTATGTTTTGTTGAATGGTACTCCTTATCTAAATGCTCCTGTAAATATTGTTAACCAAGCAGGGTGGGCGACCGACTATGCCACTTACTTTACTGGTAATGTGAACTTTCCTCATTTTTCCGGTGGCTCTCCTACAGCACCCAGTGACTGGACTGCCAATGCTTTCGTGGATTATTGTACGCCTCTTACTTCCGGATTGAGTTTCTATCCGGATGTAACCAATGGAGCAACAATTGTTCCTCCGGTTACTACTCCTAAACCGGCATGGGCTTATCAGGTATGTCCGAGTACGGTTCCGGCATCAGGACAAACTACGCCGGTTGGTGATATTCCGCATATCATTCTCAAATTAACAGAGGTTCAGTATGTCAATAACCCGTTAGGGGCAACTACTCTTTATGTTGTAGTCTCCAAATATAAAGATAGTACGACTAATGATAATATTCTGGAGTTTAAACGTGGTAATGTGTATCGTATTAATAATCTTGTTTTCAATCAGACGCAAGCGACTGGTAAGCCTTACGATAGCAATATTTCAGTAACATGCAGTGTCACTGTGAAACCTTGGGTGATAAACACCATTAATCCGGTGTGGTAATATTTTTATTTCAAACATCTTCTCCGTATAAAACATACGGAGGAGATTAAATGCGGACGACTTATGAGATGTATATCTGTGAAAATTGTCATTCTCACCGTTCTCTTTTTTATGCAATCGTGTATAAGGGAGGATACTTCTGATTGTATTACTAGTGCGTTGCGGCTCAGTTTCCGATATACATTAAATAATCAGAATTCTGATTTGTTCGGATCTGAAGTACATCAGGTGGCAGCTTATATTTTTGATGCTGAAGGCAAGTATATAGGGAGTTATTTGGAAACCGGTGATAAGCTGATAAGTAAGTATATCATGACTATCCCTCTGCCTGAAGGAAGTTACCAGGCTATCGTCTTTTGTGATAATCTTAACACCTTTTCCGCAGGCTGGGTGGATAGGGAGACAAATTTGTTTTATGGTGAGCTTCAGCCGGAAATAACCACTGTTGCCGATTTCCGTGTCATGCTAAAAAATAAAGAAGGGACAGACGGATACCTTGTACCTGAGTCGGTCCCTGGTGATCTTTATGCCGGATATATAACCAATGCTCTTTCCACTTATAATGTATCGGACATTACCAATGTCAATTTAATGAAAGATACAAAGAATATAAAAATAAAGATATCAGGTCTGAATTCTCTGACACGTTCGACAATTATTCCTGAAGTATATGTTACTGCCAAAAACGGCAGGTATAAAAGTGATAATAGTATAGATACTTTACATCAGGCATTGAAATATATACCCCATAGCACGTCTGTAACGAACGATACGATCAATAGCGAGTTAAAAACCATGCGCCTCATGGCTGGCTATAAGCCAATGCTGGTTATTAAACATCCTGTAACTTCCGGATATCTTTTTAATCGGGATATAACGGAACTCATCTTATCGAACCCCAAATATGCTTCTCAGGAAGATATTGATAGAGAAGACAGTTTTGTATTCGAAGTGAATTTTAATAGGGAAGATAATGATTTAGTAATATCCGTATCAATAAATGGCTGGGAAGTAAATACTGTTGTTCCTGTAGATGACTAAAAATATTCATATTTATGAAACAGATATTAAGTATATTATTCACTATCATAGTCACCACATCTTGTACGGCGGAATATGGGGAAGATATCCCGTATAAATCAGTCGATGTTGATTATACCTTCAATTTGGCTGTTGACGGGCGTTCGGTATCAACACGTTCATTGGCTGCTGCTACGGACGAGAACAGTTTATATGATCTGAATGCATTTATTTTTGATGCTTCAAATGGAAAGGCCATATCATTCAAATACTTTCCCCCTTCAGCGATGTCAAACCTTTCAATACCCATGTTGATAAGTGGCTCTTCGGGGAGTCGTATCTTTGCTTTTATTGCGAATGCAGGGGTGTCGATCGGTAGTACGGTGACTAATCTGACCGATTTAAATAATCTGAAAAAAACGATGTCATCCGGAACGGATTTCCTATCTGGAGGACGTGTCGTAATGTCTGCCCTTACAGATACGAAAGTAATCAATATTACTCCGGGAACCACTAATGGAACGTATGCTCTCGGTGTTATCAGTCTTGAGCGGCTGACCGCTAAGGTGACTGTCGTAATTGATAAAAGCGGGCTTGAGTCAAGTACGCTTGTCACAGTACGTTCTATCCAGTTGAAGAATGTACCGATGGTGTATAGTTATATTGCTGCGAATGCACCTACTGCTTCGACTACCACTTTTGTGAACGGTGATAATATCACGGTGAACGACGGTAATCTGGAGCCTGTGGATCCTACTGGAAACAATCTTCCTCACAATTATGCCACTCCGCTATATATGGTAGAAAACATGCAGGGAACAAGGACGTTGCCAACCAACGTGCCGGGTGAAGAATGCACTTCGTCAAAAACACAGATTCCACTCCAGCCTGCACAATGCTCTTACATAGAAGTCGTCTGTGAATATCGCACTACTTTGCCTGTGGGAGAACGCGACGGACTGGTAACCTATCGTGTTTATCTGGGAATTAATATTAACGGGAACCATTGGAATAATTTTGATGTGAAGCGTAATGTCTGGTATCAGGCTACTCTTACACTGACCGGGCGAGGAGGAGCTGACGAGGTGTCTTGGCGCATAGTGACTGATCTTATTACTCACAATGGCGAAAACTACCCATGGGGTAAAGGAGGATTCGCGTATACTATTGATCCTTCGGACTCTCGTTTTTGGAGTATCGAAAGTCCTTATCAAAATACCTTGGTGACATTTGCTTCCAGTAATGCTAATCTCCATCCCGATAGTGAGTATTCAGAAGGTCGCGGAGTGACTTATCTTAATGGTACCTCACAGAATCAGACTGCCATCCGCCAGTGTTGGAGGTTGAATGGCGAAAATGGTATAACACTTGATGCTGTAACGAAAACCATCTACTATTTACCTTCTCAGAACCAGCTCCAGATGATAAGTATTTATTTCAATGCCCGTACTTATCCGACCGGACTATTCTGGAGTTCGACACAGTTGATTGGCGGAACAAGCAACTCAAACCAGTATGCTCGTGCTATATCATACGCCAACTATGGTGAAGCTCAGACGTATACCAGCATCAGCACACAAGGATATTCACGTTGTCTGATGGAGCCGGATCGTACTTACCCGTTCCCGGTAGCCAGTTTGTCTACCCCGACAAGTCCTGTTTATTATCCGTTGCAGATAGCTCCTAATATAAAGACTTATCCTTATTTTCAGACTGGGGCATTCCCCGTTATTGTAAATCAGGAAATGTGGAATTATGGAGGAGTAATAGGATTTCAGCCACGTGGTGTAGTATCCATATCACTTCGTACGGGAGAACCTTATACGGCCCTCACAAGCAACTATCACACGGTGCGCAAACCTTATACCCTTATCAGAGTAGCGAAAAACGATTGTGATAAAAATGGAAATCCGGTAATAAACAATGCAGTTACACGCTACACGATGAACTGGTATGAAGCTTTGGGGTATGTAACTCCTTCAGGAACTGACCCTGCTACTCCAACAGTAAATACGACTCGTACCGGTTGTAATGCCTATTCGGAGCGGAGCGATAAAAAGGACTTGGGTACCTGGCGCGTTCCGACTTCACTCGAATTGACACAACTTTGGGTTATGGGTGCAGGAGTTGGCGGTACTACTCCTGTAAATCCGAATTATACATATGCAGTAAGTGGAAGCGGATCGAATGTAACGATCTCAACACCGAGATATCCCCGTATGAGTGAACAATATCCCGGAGTGCTCCCATTGTGGGGAGATGTTAGCACTCTGACCAATAATATTGCGAATATAAACTATGTGTGGCCTGGGGGAACGGCTTCAACACCTTATAACTTAAATAAATTATACTGGTCGTCGAATACTTCTCCTAATACGACTCCAGCAAATGCTTTCGCTATGATGCTTGATTTTTATTCGGGGGATTCCTATACGGGAAGTGGTCCGCGGACTGCCGGATTTCCACGGAAAAAGGGGCAGGGGCTTTTGCGGTGTGTGAAAGATGTGACCGAATCCACACGCTACCAGCAATAAAGCGGAAGCTTGTGGCAGCTATCTATAAAGATGTCAATACTTTAATAGATTTTTGATAGAAGTTGTATGTTTTATATATATCTTTGAATGGACCGGGCATAAACAATTCGCCCGGGTGATGTTTCCATCATCCGGGCGAAACCGTTTAAATTTTTACTTCGATATTCAGTTTACCGCCAAGCCCCCGTTCAACTATATCTATCAGGGTTTTTAGTGTCAAGTTGCCTCCGTCATTCTCTACTTTAGAGATAAACGTACGCTTTTTATCAATGCGCTCGGCCAGTTGTGCCTGCGTCATTTCTTTCTTCTGACGGGCATTGCGGATTTGAACGCCAATACACAAAGCTTCCAACTCACGTTCAAAACGATCACGATCTGGTGTACCTTTTACACCGAAATACTCGTCTTTAATTTGGTCTAATGATTTGAGTTCCATCTCTTTCCCTCCTCTTTTTTTTCTGCATAATACTCAGCCATCAATCGGACAGCTCTGTCAATCTCTCTTTTAGGGGTTCCTTGTGTCTTTTTTTGAAAGCCCGAAAGTAACACAACTAACTTCCCATCATCAAAAAAACAAAATACCCGGAATATATCACTACCCAGGGAAACACGTATCTCAAACAATCCGTCAGTGCCTTCCATATATTTAAGATACGTTGTCGGAATACGTTCTACGGATTCTATTAAACTTAAAATTTTGGCTATCTTTTCTTGGACTTTTCGTGACTGTTTCCCGAAAAAATCCTCAAAGTATCCTTTATACGTAGTAACCTTCCTTACTTTTTTCATTACGTAAAGGTAATGTATAAATGACACATAAGCAAGCAGAAAGTTCAGTAATTACAAATTTTTATGTATCTTTGTTCCGTGCTCTCTACCGAGAGGGCACTTTGTTTTTATCACGTTTAGTCGAAGCGCAAAGAAAAAGCGGCAATTTTTTCAATAGCAGAGCATAGACTAAACGGACTGGTTGTGTTGTATCCATACAACTCAATAAGCGTGTCCGTTTAGTTTTTATAATGCTCTGCTTGGTTTGATGCCGCTTACCTCTTTGCCGTTATATTAACTAATTCGGGCACGTCCTCTTTAAATCTGTTTATATGGAAAATTACGGCAAACAAAACTTTTTCGGCCTACCACACAAAGCCGCTTACTGCTTGGTGATTAGTACATGGATCATCAGTATATATGCCATTATAGGGTAACAAGAAATTATCCGGGAATATCAAAGTATAGTAGACGATTCCATACGCAGCACGCAAGCTCTGATTACACCCATGCGGACACTACTCAAACCCGAACCGCCGTTTGACTGTATGACGATCAGCGAATACAACTACATCTTTAACCCGGAAAATGACGGAAACCGATAGAGGGGTATTTTTCCTCTTTTCATGCACAAAGATAGGTCGCAGCCGTTCATTCATCAATGACCGCTACGCTATTTCAGCACAAAATATCCTGCGCTCCTGCGTCGTCCGGTATTTTCTGCCGAAATTCATTGCCGGCTGCCCGTCCGTGTCCTGATGGATGTTTAAGAAAAAAGGAAAAAAATGTGTAGGGGCTGCGCTGGTGATACCGGAAATTATGTGCACCTTTGTGTGTTTCCAGTGGCGTCGGTCTTGCCGCTTACTTGGCGGCTGCTGAGAGACAGCTATTTAAAACTTTAGATAAACGGTTCTGTTCCCGTGTCTGATACTGTAATAGGTCGGTATATTTTTCTTTCTTTGTTTCTGCATCGGATGTCTTATAGTGCAACGGGTCAGCAGAGCCGTTCTATTTTCGTTAAATCACCCTATACTAATGGCGCTCAGTAAACAATCCTATCAATAAAAGTGTTTCATTATACTTTTTTCGTCCGTTTGCTATGGTATTTCAGAAATAATCACCATCTTTGTAATGCGTTATGTGATTTTTTTGATGTAGAATAAAGGGACTGCATTTCTTTGTTTTACACTAACTGTAGGTGTATAATTTTATATGCCTACAGTTTCTGGATAAAAACGGCTCTGCCCCCGGGACTAATACCGTAATGGGTTAGCATATGCTTTTCCTTGCTCTGCATCGAAATTACATAACGCAAGCGGGTCAGCAGGGCCGTTCATTTTTCCCTGCCCGATTTACGTTTGAATTATGGGCGAACAATCTACTATCAAAATTCTGTATTTCCATCGACGCAAAACCAACGCAAGCGGTTGGTATAAGTTGGAATATATTTTTCAGCGAGGTAAAAAGATTCTGCATTATACACTCTCTACCCGGGATTATGAATATTTAGAAAGTTTCTGTTCCCCCTGCATTGCCGAACGTTCAGAAGTGATTGTCTATGTGGCCGAACTTCTTTTGGAAATCCACAAAGTGAAATATTCTCGCTTGAAAGTCAACCCAAGTTATGCCTATGCTACTTCTAAATATAAACCCCGAATCAACCAAATGTGCAAAAAGAGCCGTTACCACAGAACATCTGTCATTATAGACGGGCTATAGTACTTTGATTTTTCATAATAAATTCTCTTTTATAATTGGCCTTGAATCTAAATTCTGCTCACCTAACCAGTTAGCTCGCCGAACCGCTGTCACTCTATCCCCCCGGAGGACAGCGGTTCTTTTTCTTTAGTATACAAGAGCACGAATAATTTATCAGACACATTACCCTTTTTAATTTTTGATGTATATTTGTTCGCTACAGATATGTGCTGATTCATGGCTGTATTTGAAGAAAAAACTTGTGGAAAAATGAATAAAATTAGTGCTTGTCTGATTCTCTTAATAGTCGTGCTTAGCTGTAGCGATCCTGTGGATAACAGGCAGTTAAAGACTACGGAATCTTTGACTCAGAACATTGCATCCAGTGACACGATTAAAGATGTTCTTAATGAAAATACAGTTAAAGACTTTTCTACGGTTGCTTTAGGAATGAAATATAGGACTAAAAAAGAATGGAATGACTTTACCGAACCTGACAGGGAGGAGTACATCATCACTTCAAAAGGGTTAGGAAAGTTGTTCGGAATACAGGATAGTGTATTTGCAGATAATGATGGAACTATATTGTCGGAAGAAAACCCTGTGGTTTTATGTGATTATATATCTGCAAATAAATATGAATATCCCAATTGGCTAATCATTTCTACACAGAATAAATCCGAAGGGCAATACACATTGACCGGAGTAATTCGAATAAACGAGGGGACTACTTATAGTGTTCATTGTAAATTAAAAGATGACTACTATGCCGGATGTGTATGTGTCGGGAAGTATCCTATTATGAACGGTGATTCAATCTTATTTAGGATAGAAGAAATCTATGGCATAACAAAAACAGGGAAAGTGGATATACTTCCATTGAATACGCCGGTGGAAAATTGCCCCGAACCGTTTGAACCTACTTTCCCGGAAGGAAGAACTCCTGCATACTATTATGTACAAGGAGATGAGAAGCATACTCAAAGCTGGCAGGAACTGTAATCTAACCAATCAAAACGAATTGTTTCTTTATTTTATCGCATATTTAATTGTTTAATTATAAGTGGTTAATCATTCGTGTCGGTATCTTTATCCGGGCCCGGGCACCCGGGCTCATAAGCCCAGGTATACAGGCTTATGGTCCCGGGTACACGGGCCCATGGGCACACCTGCCTGGGACCAGATGTAGATTGCACCATTTCCGGTTGAACACGAAGGGAAAACAAAATGCTTTAAGAGGTGTGTTTGCTTAGGAAATAGATGGTTTGTGATTGATAATCAATGGTCTGTGCAGCGTTTTCGCCTTAAAACAGTAGGTGGAAGATGGAAGATACAGGTGGAAGATAAAGGGCTGAAAAACGCGATCTTCCACCCG
Source organism: Bacteroides hominis (assembly GCF_033042785.2). Taxonomy (NCBI): domain Bacteria; kingdom Pseudomonadati; phylum Bacteroidota; class Bacteroidia; order Bacteroidales; family Bacteroidaceae; genus Bacteroides; species Bacteroides hominis. The sequence continues at coordinate 1,469,113 of NZ_CP178829.1, forward strand.
GTCATTTCTTTGATTATTAGGGTAATAAACTCTAAAAGGTGGAAGATGGAAGATCGAAATGCATTTTTCGTATGAGAAGGCCTTACATTGATTTATTTCCCGGTGTTTTTCTTTTGCTCATTTCTTTCTCTTTTTTCTTTTTTATCTTTGTAGATAGCTACAATGATATCTTTCAAAATGGGGCAGAGGCAGGTAAGAATTATGCCACTTGTTATCGTCATAAAAATGCCATTGAGGAGTGGTTGAATGGCTCTTGCTGTGTGGGAGATCGTAAATAGTCCTATAATACATAGGAACATTCCATAAATAAAAAAAGTCAGGGACAATATCAGACCGGCAATACAGAGCATTACTATGTCATACTCTCTGAATACTTTCAATGTCAGCCATTTTTTCCATTTTTCTCGTTTGGCCTCCTTTCTGCGTTGCTTTTCTCTTTCCGGGCTGCATTTTTTCCATTCTTTGACCATCTCCAAAAATTCTTCTTGGGGACGTTTTAAGCTGATATTATATCTCCGCATCTTTTCGCTGGTGCGTCTCTTTTTCCTTTTATTCATTTGGGTAGTATGTTGCGGGTTTAAAGAAAAAGCCCGCTAAAACAATTGTTTTAGCAGGCTTTTTATACAACATTGAAAGTTTGTGCGGATGATAGGACTCGAACCTACACGTCGCGAAACACCAGATCCTAAGTCTGGCGCGGCTACCAATTACGCCACATCCGCTCACTAAATGCTCACTCGTTTGGAGTTTTGCGCTGCAAAGATAGATACTTTTTCCGATTTTACAAATTTATAAGCAATAAAGTTATTTACCGGGGAATCTGCGGGCGATCTCTATCAATGTAGCTTTTCCTCTCAGGGGCTCTTGTCAAGAGGGTTGTAGAATAGTTCCACATCTTTGTGGAGCAGTTCTACAACCCTTCTTTTCATTTTTAGCTTTTCTTGAATATTTAATACTCTTATTTACTGATGTTTAGACTTTATTGATTTCATCAATACTTTTGAGGTACAATTATTGGAGTACAAGTGCAAATAGGTATTTGTAGATTTAAAATGATTAGCCAATGAGAAGTTTGAAAACAGTGTTGATTATCTTGTTGTGTATGTGTGGTATACATGTGCAAGCACAACAGTTGGAAATAAAAGGTTTAGTGACGTCATCGGAGGATAAACAGCCGCTTATCGGAGCTACGGTTGCCGTAAAAGGGGTACCGGGAAGGGGAGTGGTAACGGATATGGACGGCCGTTACACTCTGAAAATAGAACCATCAGATAAAATCCTTGTCATATCCTATATAGGAATGAAATCGTCTGAGGTCAAAGTGCCGAAGAATGGAGTCTTGAATGTGGTGTTGCAGCCCGAATCACTTAATCTGGATGAAGTTGTGGTGACCGGATACGGAAATTTTTCAAAGTCATCCTTTACCGGATCAGCTAACACCTTACGGGCCGACATGCTGAAAAACGTACCGGTACTTTCTGTAGAACAGAAGTTGCAAGGTATGACCACGGGGGTAAATATTACTTCCGGTTCCGGCCAGCCAGGAGCTAACCAGAGTATTCGTATCCGTGGTATGGGCTCATTCAATGCATCCAATGAACCTCTTTTTGTGATTGACGGTATACCGGTCACTTCCGGCAGTATGGGAGCCGGTACGGGGGCTGATGCCGCCTATATGAATAATGCCAAAACAAATGTGATGAGTACTCTTAATCCTGCCGATATCGAGAATATTACAGTGATAAAGGATGCCGCCGCCGCTTCTCTTTACGGTTCGCGTGCTGCGAATGGAGTGATTCTGATCACTACCAAAAAAGGAGCCGTAGGGCGGACTAAAGTTACTTTGAGCGCCAGCGGAGGCTTTTCTAATGCAGCTGTCAACTTCCGTCCCACATTGAACGGTGAACAACGCCGTGAAATGATTTATGAAGGTCTTTACAACTCTGCAGTAGACAAGGGACTCCAATCTCCCGAAGCATATGCAAACGCCAATATTGATACATATGCAGGGATACCGGAACTGGGATATACGGACTGGAGGAAAGAACTGATCCGAACCGCTCATAATCAAAACTACGAGGTGAGTGCTTCCGGAGGTAACGAGCGCACTACTTTTTATGCTTCTCTCGGCTTTAACCGTCAGGAAGGTTTGGTCGAGAATTCTAATCTGGACCGTTACTCTGCCCGCCTGAACATGACACATAAAATGGGTAGCCGTGTCGAGGTAGGAGGTAACATGATGTTCACCCAAATAAGTCAGGAGATGAACGAGGAGCGCGGTTCCAATATCAATCCCTTCCTTTGTGTTGCTGTGTCTGCCACACCTTCCATGCCTGTGCGTGACGCTTCGGGCAACTATGTGGGGTCTTATATAGGAACCAATGTGAATCCGCTTCGTGACATCCGTACCGACTATAACCGCAGTCGTATGACACGTATGTTCTCCACCGGTTATGCTTCGGTAGATATCATCAAAGGATTGAAACTGAAAGAGACCCTGAGTTATGACTATACTGTACAGAAAGATTCCCGCTATTTGAATCCGCTTAGCGGGGCAGGTCCCAAGAGCGGAAGTGATGCTCAGACCTCAAAGGGATTTACCGAATATGGTAAGCTATTGTCGTCTACTTCACTCAACTATACCCACACATTTGCCGCTAAACATCACCTTGACATTTTGGCTGCCTATGAATTGGAAAGCTATCAGAGTGATAAAGCTATGGGAGAGAAGGCTAAACTCCCCTCGGATGTGTTGCTTGAGCCGGATAATGCCGCTGTGCTGAAGAGCTTTGTTTCTTCTACACAGGCATACAGAATGATTTCTTACCTGTCCCGTTTGAACTATGATTACGATAATCGTTATTACATTGCAGGCAGTTATCGCCGCGATGGCAGTTCCCGTCTTGCTCCGGAAAGTCGGTGGGGAGACTTCTGGTCTGTTTCCGGTATGTGGCATCTGGGCAGTGAACCTTTTATGGAGGCTGTGAAGCCGGTATTGAACGATGTGAAAATCCGTGCTTCTTATGGTGTCAATGGGAATCAGCCGGGAGCTTTTTACGGATATATGGGGCTATACAGCTACGGGCAGAACTACATGGGGGCAGCAGGTTCATATGAGTCTGCCCAAGCCAATCCCAAACTGAAATGGGAAAAGAACTATAACCTGAATATTGGGCTTAGCCTGACTTTTATTGACCGTATCTTTGTGAATCTCGAATACTACAACCGCGATACAAAGGACTTGCTTTATAATCGCCCTATCAGTGCCACTACCGGTTTTCTGAATTATCTTGCAAACATCGGTCAGCTTAACAACAAAGGGGTGGAGTTCGAACTGCGCACGATTAACTTTGCCGGTCCTGACTTCAACTGGACATCGGTGCTGAATTTAACACATAACCGTAATAAAATCGTGGCACTGGACGGAGATATAAAGCAATCTGTCGAGGGCTCCTGGTTTATTCATAAAATAGGTCTTCCTTACAATAGTTTCTACGTGAAAGAGTTTGCCGGAGTAGACCCGTCGACCGGGAAAGCTCTTTATTATCTCAATACACAAGATGAACAGGGGAATTATAATAGAGAGATGACTGACGATGCTTCTAAAGCGCAAGCTATTCCGTATAAATCTGCTGATCCTAAGATATCGGGAGGGTTCACTAATATCATTTCTTATAAGTGGTTTGATCTGGGACTTACCTTTACCTATTCGTTGGGAGGATATTCTTTTGACAAGACAGGTACTCTGATAGAAACCGACGGCAGCAAAGAAAAGTCATACAACCTGCCTGTATATGCTTTGGACCGTTGGCAGAAGCCGGGAGATAGAACTGATGTGCCTCGTTTTGTATTGGAACAGGGAGCCGGTCCACAAAATTCATCCCGCTATATTCACAGTACCGATCACATCCGCCTCAAGAATCTGACACTCGGTTTCACACTTCCCAGCAGATGGGTACAAAAGGCACTGATAGAGAATGCACGTGTCTACTTCTCAGGAAGTAATCTGCTGACATGGGCCAAATGGAAACAGTATGATCCTGAAGTACCGGTTAATGGTGAGGTGTTCTGTGAGGCTCCTCCCATGCGTACCTTCAATTTTGGGGTTGAGATAACTTTCTAAATCATTCATCATTATTAATATTCAGATATATGAAACGTACACTTATATACATGTTTGCCGCTATGTCGCTTGTGGGTTCTTCTTGTTCCGGCGACTGGCTGAATTTAAATCCATCTACCTCTGTGACTACTCCGCAAGCCATCCGTACACTTGAGGAAGCACAAATAGCTTTGAACGGCATTTATCGCATTGCCGCTTCACATAGTTATTATGGTGATAATTATCTCTATTATGCCGATTGCCGTGGTGAAGATGTTCAAGCACGTGTCAGCAAGGGAGCCGGAAAACGTGTATCACCTTATTATGAGTTCAATGTCACGGCCGATGATGCCTTGAATATTACCCGTGTATGGAATCAGCCTTATAGTGTCATTCATCAGGCAAATAGTCTGCTGGAAAGAATAGAATCCGGTGCGGTGGTTACCGATGATGTTGTGGCTCTCAACTGTATCAAAGCTGAAGCGCTTGCTTTGCGCGGACTGGCTTTGTTCGATCTCACCCGTCTGTTTGCTATGCCCTATACCTTGAACAATGGTACTTCTTTGGGAGTACCTATTGAGATTAAAACAACTTTGCCTACTCACCAGCCTGCCCGCAATACGGTGGCCGAATGCTATCAGCAGGTGATAGACGATATGACAGGTGCACTGAAACTCTCGGCACTTTCCGCTGATAAGAAAAACGGTTATCTTAATGTGTGGAGTGTCAAAGCATTACTTTCACGGGTATATCTTTATATGAATGATAATGAAAAGGCTCTCGCCTTGGCCAAGGAAGTGATGAATAACGGTGGATTGTATCAGTTGTTCACACACGATGAATATCCTACTGTATGGGGAAAAGACTTCAATTCTGAGTCACTGTTTGAGTTTTACTACACTCTTTCCGAGCCTGATGGCGGAACGGGAGGTGAAGGTGCTCCGATGGTTTATGCCGATAATGTGAAGGATTGGAACAACCTTGTACTGACCAAAGCATTCCTCGATCTGTTGGGAGAAGATCCGGATGATGTGCGTCATTCATTGAATCGTTTGCCGGAGAAACCGGAAGAGGACCTATTGCCCGAAGGTTCCAAGGGGCATCCTAAATATCTGAATAAGTATCCGGGCAAGACGGGGGATAATCCGCAGGATAATGACATCTGTATTATCCGTCTCTCCGAAGTTTACCTGAATGCTGCCGAAGCTGCCTTTAAGTTAGGGGGAGCAGAAAACCTAAAGTTTTCTTTGGATTGCCTTAATGCCATCGTGAGCCGTGCTAATCCGGCGAAGTCTGTAAAAGAGTCGGAGTTGAGCCTGGAGCGTATCTTGAAAGAACGCCGTAAGGAATTGGTAGGAGAGGGACATGCTTTCTTTGATGCCATGCGAAATGGTTTGTCTGTAAATCGTACCGGTGGTTGGCATTTGCCTTCTGTAGCGGCTGCTGCGGTTATTGCTCCGTCTGATCCGCGGGTAGCATTACCTATTCCGCAGGCGGAGATAGATGCTAACCCGAATATGGTGCAGAATCCGCGTTAATGCTTTCTGGGAGGTGAGATATACCGGCTTTTCGGATGACAGGGCTCGAACCGGCATGTTGTGAGACACCAGAAGGTTATTTACTGAGGAATCTGCGGGCGATCTCTATCAGTGTATCTTTTCCTCTCATTTCGTCTTCTTGCAGCATATCTACCTGAATGTCCGGTTCAATGCCGAACTCGATGTGCTTCATCTCCGCATCGAAGTGCGGGCTGGCGGAGAAACGTACGCTCCACCCGTTGGGTAATTCGGAGGTAAAGGGCATACCCGATCCTCCTCCGGTTTTATCTCCGATGATGGTGACATTGGGCAGGCAACGCATGTGGTTGACAAAATCGTTGGTTGCGCTGAAAGAACGGCGATTGGTCAACACGACTGCTTTCTTTTGCCAGCGTACCCCATTGGCCGGTTCCAGATAGATGGCATAGGGTTTAGAGAAGTCGTTGTGTCCGGTTCCTGTTTTATGGCAGATGTATCCTGTCAGAACCTTTTCGTTAGTGAATCGGGAAGCGATGCGGGCGGAATTTGTCGCGTTTCCACCACCATTATCGCGCACATCGATGATTAGTCCATTGCATATGGCCAGGTAGGAGAGCACTTCGTCCAAGTTGCCGTTGCCAATCGGGTCGGCAAAGCTTTCATACCGTATATAGCCGATGTTGTCTTTCAGTATCTTATATTTGAGGCCTGCTGCCGTACGATAGTCCGTACTGGCACGGCCCAGATAGGAATCTTCAACCAGGTCTGCACGGAAGTTACGGGGATAATCTTGATACCAGGCGTCGTAATAAGACACGTTGTGAGCCGAAGCCAGATTGACATGCCCGTCCTGCAATTCATAAAGCATTTCACTCAGAACTTCGAACAGCCCTTCGTTGCTCATATTCGGGGTAATACGTTTTTGATATTGGGTATAGATATCATCCCAGTCGATTTGTTTGTAATCGAGAAAGCAATATTGCCGGTCGATGATTTTCCATAACTGCTCAAAGTTTCCTTGTGGATCGTTGGCATACTCTTCTTCCCGGATACAGGAAGAGAGGAGAGCCAGAAAGAAAATCAGGCAGAAGCTTTGTTGCAGGATACTATGGATAGGAGGATTCTTCATGATTCACTTCTGTTTTAATAGGCTCTGACGGCAGGTGGCAGGGGAGTTCCGTTCTTATTTCGGATACGAAACAGATCGTGTACAAATCCCACCATGAAAACTTGTGAATAAGTATGTGTCTTGATTCCGTTCAGTTTGGATTGTTGGAGATCACACAAATAGCTAAGGCGCATTTTGGTATATCTGATTGGAAAGTCGACTGATATCATCTGTCGTAACGCCGGCTGATTATGCAGAGAAGTAAAACGGACTACGCCACTGGCGTGTCCGAGTGTGAATATTTCGTAGTAAGATTGCCCGTAATGGGGAGAGAACATGAGCCCTATTACCGGAAGATTAACCTGGTAACGTAATGCCAACGGATAATTTTTTATTTTTGTATGCCAGATGGCCATTCCCGAAGCGTCCAGGTTGATGTAAGCACGGGCTGAGGCCGGATTGTTGGTATTGCGCAGATTGTAGACAAAGCCGCCGTTGAAATCTCCCATTCCTCCGGCAAGCAGCTTAAAGTTGTCTGTTATGCGGAACTGATAGTGCAGTCCATAGTTCCAATTCACTAATCCGGCAAATGTATTGTTGTTATCTACCCGGTTGTGAGTATATGCCAGGTTTGCCTGGAAAAAGTTCTGTACCGAGACATTGCCATCGCCCCAGGCGGTCATACGCATTGTTTCGCGTGAGATACGAAATTCGATACCTTTATATTCCTGCGGAGAAAGATAGGTGTCGAATACATTGGTGTATCCCACACCGTACATGGTGGCACGTGTCACATAGCGGGTAGCTTGAAGTGAGTCTGTGCCGTTACCATTTCCGTTCCCTCCAAAAGAAGGGAGAGCGATTGCTATCATTAATAATAGCAATATACTTGTATTTACTTTCATACGCAGTTTTATCTTGGACTTGTGCTAAAACAGCTTCATCTGTCCGGTCATTTCATCGAGTATGTCGTTTTCTGTTTTACCATTGTCCGGGTCCAGATTTTCCGGTTCTTCATCCGTGTTTTCATCATCCGTGGTTTGTGGCGGATCCGGGAAACGGGTTGGTTCCAGTTCGTTGATGGTCTCTACTGTATAAGTAGTGAGACGTTTCCCTTTGGCCTTAAAACCTTTGACGGCAATGAACTCTTCGGCATCAATGACAACAGGTTCGCGGAAACTGTCGTGACCTCCGAAGATGATTTCCAATCTTGGGTAATACTCATCCGTCAGTAAAATCAGGCGGTTATGTTTGTTCTCACCCAGATAGTTCTGCTTGCGGGCAGTGGCTTCGAAGCAGAAACGTTTCAGGTACGGATAGTTCTGTTGGTCGGCATCATAAAGCGCAGCCGTCCATATCTTGTTGGCATCGAACTTCTCGACGATACTCACATTATCTTCGTAGTGATTGCTGAGATCGAAGTTTGAGGTATAGAACTCTCCGGTGTTCAGCACAACAAGGATGCTGTCGTCGCTCTGGAACTCACCCAAATATTCACCCCGGCCGTCGTAATTGAGGCGGAGCACATCGCGGTCGAACCATACTTTACGTCCGCCCAGTGTAGAGCCTCCCCGTTGTTTCAATACAATTTTGTGTACCGGCAGACGTGTCAGAATGACGCCTTGACTTTGTCGGCTGCGAATGGTCACTTCACTGAAATCACGCTCGAAGATGATGCGGCGTACACGAGGATTAGGTTTCAAGGTGACCTTGATGATTTCAGCTTCACCATTGGGGTTGGCACTGAAATAAGAAATGCGTGAATCGGGTTTACCTTGTGTCACGTCGTATTCACGGTCGCGTACAATGGAAGTGACTGCAAACCGTTTGATATAGTGTGTTCCTTCTGCACCGTCGCGGTAGGCTACGTTGTAGATGGTGCGTTTGTCATTCTTCTTAAATACATTGACGTAGATTACGTTTTTGCCCACAAACTTTTTGTCGGCTACGGGAGTGACCATGTAACGCCCGTCCCGGTAGAAGATGATCACATCATCGATGTCCGAACAGCATGCCACGAATTCGTCTTTCTTTAATGACGTTCCGATGAAGCCTTCTTCACGGTTGATATAGAGCTTTTCGTTGGCTTCCACCACTTTGGCGGCTTCAATGGTGTCGAAGTTGCGCAACTCAGTACGTCGGGGGAAGTTTTTCCCATATTTATCTTTAAGCATCCGGTACCATTGGATGGTGTACTCCACGATGTTGGCCAGATGATTGTTGATCTCGGCAATGTCTTCGTTCATGCGGGCAATAGCCTCTTCCGCCTTGTCGGAATTGAACTTCAGGATACGTCCCATCTTGATTTCCATCAGGCGGAGGATGTCTTCTTTCGTTACTTCACGTATGAATTGCGAATAGAAAGGAGTCAACCGTTCGTCGATGTGTGCGCAGGCGGCATCCATATCTTTAGACTGTTCGAACTCTTTATCTTTATAAATGCGCTCTTCAATGAATATCTTTTCAAGAGAAGCGAAATGCAGGCTTTCCTGTAGTTCGTCTTTCTTGATTTCCAGTTCCTGGCGAAGCAGGGACAATGTATTGTCGGCAGATTTTCTCAGGACGTGGCTGATGGTGAGGAAGTGAGGCTTCTGATCATCAATCACACAACAGTTGGGCGAGATGCTTACTTCGCAATCTGTAAAAGCATAGAGGGCATCGATTGTTTTGTCCGATGAAGTGCCCGGAGCCAGATGGACAAGGATCTCTACGTTGGCTGCTGTGTTGTCGTCTACCTTGCGTATCTTTATTTTTCCTTTGTCGACGGCTTTCAGGATGGAGTCGATGACCGAAGTCGTAGTCCTGCCATAAGGAATTTCGGTAATGGCGAGTGTTTTATTGTCTACTTTATTGATTTTAGACCGTATCTTTACTGCTCCACCGCGTTCACCGTCGTTGTATTTCGACACGTCAATAGAACCTCCGGTCTGGAAGTCGGGATATAGTTTGAACTCTTCGTTTCGCAGGTAACTGATGGAAGCGTCGCAAAGTTCGTTGAAGTTATGTGGTAAGATCTTGGATGAAAGTCCTACGGCGATACCTTCCACTCCTTGTGCCAGCAAAAGTGGGAACTTCACCGGCAAGGTGATAGGTTCTTTGTTTCGTCCGTCATACGACAGTTTCCATTCGGTTGTTTTAGGGTTGAACACTACATCGAGTGCAAACTTTGACAGGCGTGCTTCGATATAACGGGGAGCGGCCGCACCGTCACCGGTGAGGATATTACCCCAGTTACCCTGGCAGTCGACCAATAAGTCTTTCTGTCCCAACTGTACCAATGCGTCACCAATAGATGCATCGCCATGGGGGTGAAACTGCATCGTATGTCCTACAATGTTAGCCACCTTGTTATACCGTCCATCATCCATGCGTTTCATGGAGTGCAGGATGCGGCGTTGCACCGGTTTCAGTCCGTCATTGATATGGGGCACGGCTCGCTCGAGGATAACGTATGAAGCATAGTCCAGAAACCAGTTCTGGTACATTCCTGTAAGTTGATGTTTAATGCTTTCGTTATGTGAGTCCGCCGGCTTATAGTCAGAATGTCCTTCCGTAATCTCGTTGTTCTCTTCGCTCATAAAATCAAATTTCCCTCTGGTTTTAACAACAAATTATCTTTTTTACATCATTATTGGGTGATGTGCAGGCAAAAATACGAATTTAATTGAAAAAAATCATTTACTTTGCAGATTATTTCTGAGTCTGGCTTACAGGCAGATGTATGAAATGTAAATTGTAAATGACTAAATTGAAAATAAGACGATGGCACAAGAAGATGTTTTTAAGAAGTTAGTATCACATTGCAAAGAATACGGTTTTGTGTTCCCCTCAAGCGATATCTACGACGGATTGGGCGCAGTGTATGACTACGGACAGATGGGTGTTGAACTGAAAAACAATATTAAAAAATACTGGTGGGACAGCATGGTGCTGCTGCACGAAAACATTGTCGGCATTGACTCTGCAATTTTTATGCACCCTACCATCTGGAAGGCTTCCGGACATGTGGATGCATTCAATGATCCGTTGATTGACAACAAAGACTCTAAAAAACGCTATCGTGCCGATGTACTGATCGAGGATCAACTGGCTAAGTACGACGATAAAATTAATAAGGAAGTAGCCAAGGCTGCCAAGAGATTTGGCGAAGCTTTCGATGAAGCCCAATTCCGCAGCACGAATGGCCGTGTTCTTGAACATCAGGCAAAGCGTGATGCATTGCACGAACGTTTTGCAAAAGCACTGAATGATAACAATCTGGAAGAACTTCGCCAGATCATTATCGACGAAGAAATAGCATGTCCTATTTCCGGGACCAAGAACTGGACGGAAGTCCGCCAGTTTAATCTGATGTTTTCTACCGATATGGGGTCTACTGCCGATGGAGCCATGAAAATTTATCTTCGTCCGGAAACTGCGCAAGGTATTTTCGTAAACTACCTGAATGTACAGAAGACCGGTCGTATGAAAGTTCCTTTTGGTATCGCTCAGATCGGTAAAGCTTTCCGTAACGAAATTGTAGCCCGTCAGTTTATCTTCCGCATGCGTGAGTTCGAACAGATGGAGATGCAGTTCTTCGTTCGTCCGGGCAGCGAATTGGAATATTTCAAGAAATGGAAAGAAATTCGTTTGAAGTGGCACAAGGCACTGGGCTTTGGTGACGATCATTATCGTTTCCACGATCACGATAAATTGGCTCACTACGCGAATGCCGCCACCGATATTGAGTTCTTGATGCCATTCGGTTTCAAAGAAGTAGAAGGTATTCACTCTCGTACTAATTTCGATCTTTCCCAGCACGAGAAGTTCTCTGGAAAGAGCATTAAATATTTCGATCCCGAGTTGAATGAATCGTACACTCCGTACGTAATCGAAACTTCGATCGGTGTCGATCGTATGTTCCTCAGCATTATGTCTGCCGCTTATTGTGAAGAACAGCTGGAGAACGGTGAAAGTCGTATCGTATTGAAATTGCCTGCTGCATTGGCACCTGTGAAGTTGGCTGTAATGCCGTTGGTAAAGAAAGACGGACTGCCTGAAAAGGCTCGTGAGATCATTGACAATCTTAAGTTCCACTTCCATTGTCAGTATGATGAAAAAGACAGTATCGGTAAACGCTACCGTCGTCAGGATGCCATCGGTACCCCGTACTGTGTGACTGTTGACCATCAGACATTGGAAGACAATTGTGTGACACTGCGTAACCGCGACACTATGGAGCAGGAACGTGTGGCAATCTCTGAATTGAATAATATCATTGCCGACCGGGTAAGTATTACCTCGTTGTTGAAAACAATCCAATAACTCTTTAGCGAATGAACAAAAAAATCTATTTATTACCGTTGCTGTTACTGGCCCTTATCTTTGTTTCTTGTGAAGAGACGAAAGAAGCTACAAAGTTTGATAATTGGAGGGCACGTAATGAAGGATATATTGATTCTTTGAAGGCGGTATTTGATGACAAGAAGGATCCCGAGCTGAAAGCTTTTGCACCGGAAATAAATCCTAAGTTGCGAATTTACTATAAAGATAAAACACCTGCTGATAGACAATTGGGCGATAAACCTCTTTATACGGATTCTGTCGAAGTATTCTATCGTGGTTATTATATTTTTGGGGAATCTTTTGATGGTAATTTTACTGGTAGTCAGCCGAATCTTGACTTTGATGTACCTTTGAAGTGTTATGTAGATCCATTTAAGAGTACTACACAAACTTCAAAGTATATATCTGTCATTAGTGGTTGGGGAGAGACTCTACAACGGATGCGTGTAGGACAACACTGGACTATATATTTGCCTTATGAAATGGGGTATGGTGAAAAAGGGGATAGAGATATTCCAGGATATTCGACTTTGATTTTCGATATACAATTACAAAAAATTGTAAATGAATAGGATATGATTAATCTCTCCTGATTATTAATGCAATAATCAGGAGAGGTTATTTTAGGGTTTGTTTTATGATATTCTTACTGTGTGGCAGACTTTTTATTGAGGTTGCCATTCTACTAATGGGTAACTCCATCCATTATACATTTTAGTGCTTGGTATTCCGACTACTTCATGAATAATATAACCTTCTATATTTATGGAGTGCGATTGGGAGGTTGTGTTTTGAACGTCTATGCGGATCTCTTGATTGAGTTTTACTTTTCCTAAGTTACGTTTACACACATTGAAGTTTATGGAGATGTTCCTTTCTTCTTTTTCTGCAACTTTCCATTTCTTCTTACCTTTCCATTCTAACTTTAAAACCAAGAAAAGATTACTCCATGTGGTATGGGGTGGGAGGTTTTCGCGAATAATGACCGATTTAAGTTCATGGACATATTTGTATCTGAATTTGGATCCTGGTATTTTAAATTCATGTTGATATGATGTCCCAATCTTTCCATATTGTGTTTTGTATATCGCTCTTGTTGTTATTTCTGATTCTTCTTGGTTAACTCCTACTTGCCCATATAAAAGTGGGACAGTCAATGTCTTTCCTTTAATTGATTTCACGTACATATTTCCTTTTTCAAATGCAATTATGGTATCATTTATTTGCATTTCCATTTTATGGTTGAATAGTGCTTGAAATGCTCTCGGCATTTCTGCCATGATTTCATCTTCGCAAAATTCAAGGTCTGTATATAGCGGATATTTAATACCCGAGGCACGAACCCATTCTGTTTGTTCTTCATAAGTCATGTAAGATAGTGTGTCAAGGGTGTTATAAAACTCTTTTGCACTATTGAATACAATTCTGGAATCTTCTTCTTTTTGCGGATTTACTTGATTAGTCACCGTTTGATCCAATTCTGTTTCATCACATGATGAAAGTAGAATAATTGAAAATAGCAAAAATAATTTAGATATGGTTTTCATATATAATAAAGATTTATGCTCTTTGAGAGAAAGAGCTTGTTATTATTTAAAAATAAAATCTCAGATTTCATTTGTTGTAAATTCTCCGGTATATGCTCTGTTATCCAGTATTAATTCAATATTATAGTTTGATTCACTTTGATTGTTGCCTAAATCTATAGAGATACTACAATCGTTTGTTGAAACATTGTAATGAATGGCTTCTCCCGTATCTAAATTCATAATTGTGACAACTGCAGTTTTATTTATTTCTCTGAAAATAAGATCAACCGTATTTCCACAGATAAAAGCTTCTGCGGGACAAGGTGGGGGCAGAGAACGTTGATGGTGCTGAGTTTCTACTTTCATTTTAATTTTCTTTCTTGAGGCCATTGTTTCTGCATTTATATAGCCAACACTAATGAATAAGAATAGGGTAATTAGACAGGTTAACTTTTTCATGATAAATGAATTTATGTTTCTGCAAAGATAGTCCAATGCCCAAGTGATGATACTGATGTGAGATAACAATTGAAGGATTTATGATCACTGATAATCAGCTGTTTACGAATTTTGATATAACAAGGAGGAGGAACCGTATGATAAAAGGTCATAAAATTCCTTCTGAAGGAGAGTTCTCATTAAAAATTATAGAAAAAGTCTGGGGACTGATTTGTTTTTTTATGCGATACTTTCTTTGGGTGAGTGCCTGGTTACTTTCAACTCTCATACAAAATTTGATTGTAGAGGTAGATAGACGCAAATATTGTAGAATGCAATAGAAGAGGTCTTCTTGTGTTAGTTTTGGATATTGTTCTCGTAAATCCTGAATTGCTTCGATGAAAACTTCGTTTATCTCTTTCTGTATGGAATTAATTTCTTTCTGTTTTTCTTCTTTTTCTTTTTTAAATTTGGCTGTTTCTATTGCATGTAATTTTTTATATGATGTGGAAGTATGAAACAGTCGTGTACATATTTGAAGTGTTCTTTTCCATAATTCAACTTGTTGCTGCTTTAGTTCTTCTTTTTTTAATTCTTTATTCCTTTCCGCAATATATGTATTACTATCAATCAGCGTTTTGATTTTCTCTTTTAATTCATCTTTCTCTATTTGGTTATTTCTTAATTCACATTGTATTTTAATGTATACTTTTTTTCTTTTATTATCTTTATAAAGAAAGATAAATGTGATACACGCAATGAGTAATAATGTAGTTACAATAAGAAAAGCTGCATGCTTTTGCCGTTTTATAACTTCGGCCTGTTGTAATGTCTCTGTCGCATGTTGCTTTAGTATGTGACTTATTTCTGCACTATGGTTTAAATCTTGTATAGAATCATATAGAATGAGAGACGTGTCATTGTATAGAATTGCATCATTTAATTCTCCTTGTTCTTTTTTTATTTCATATAGAGCTTGGTATGCCGATGCCTGTGTATTTAAGTCTGAACTTTTTTTAGCTAAATTGATATAGTAAAAAGCAGAATCCAATTGATTCAGATTGTGTAATATTTCTCCTTTCCAAAAATACATGGCAGATAGATCGCTACTGCGTGGAGCATATTGAATAGAGCGTACTATATAACTATATGCCGCTTCATAGAGGTTTTCATTGTCATAAATCCGGGAAATATCACAAAATAAGATAGACTGCCATGTAGAGTCATTGGTACTTGATGCAATGGTGAGAGCTGTTTGGTAATATTTAAGAGCTTTCTCAAACTGTTCTTGAATAGCATATATGCTTGCCATTCCTCGAAGTGGATATAGGATATTCTTGCTATTGTATTGTTTATAAATGTAGTATGCGTCTTTATATACTTCTAAAGCTTTGTCATAAAAATCTTGGTTTTTATAGCATGTACCCAAATTATCGTATATCAAAGTTAATAATGTGTCATGGTCTGATGTTGCTTTTTCTGCAATGAGATATGAGTTAATGGCTTTTGCATAATCATTATTGTTTTGATAAAATCGTCCTAAATAAAAGTATGCTTTTGCTTTATTGTTATCTTTTGATAAGTGATCATAATGGTTTATAGCAATCAAAATTAATGAATCGTTGATTAATTGATGGTCGGTTTTATCCTGTGCTTGTGCTAATAATAATGCGTATTTTGCGTTTTCTGAAACAGATAAATCTGTTTGATTTATTGTTTTTAATAATTTAAACGCACTATCGGGTTGATATTCCATAATGGAATCTGCCAGAAAGATGGTTCTGTTTATTTGTTGATGCTGTGAACAAGAATAAATGATAGTGAATTCTAAAAATAACAGTATTATATTTAGTAAATATTGTCTCATCTTTATATTTTTGCTTATTCGGAAGGTAAAGGTAACAAATTTTGTAAAAATAATAATTGATATTACTTTTTAAATTTTGATAGAATGGAATATATCAACGATTTAATCCGACGGAAGGACCGTCTTTTATCGGAAGATGAAGCAATGAGTTTACTTGAAAATGGAGAATATGGAGTGTTATCTATTTCTTCACCTGAAGAAGGTGTTTATGGCATTCCCATTAATTATGTATGGGATAAACAACAGTCTATCTATTTTCATTGTGCTCCCGAAGGGCGTAAGCTTTGTATACTTCAAGACTGTAATCAGGCATCGTTTTGCGTGGTAGGACGCACGCGCGTTGTTTCCAATCAATTTAGTACCGAGTATGAAAGTATCGTGATTAATGGGACTATGATTTGTCAGTTAGAAGAAACTGAGAAGCGAAAGGCATTGGAACTTCTGCTTGATAAATATTCTCCGGAAGATAAAAAGGTGGGGTTGAAGTATATGGAAAAGTCTTTTCACCGTACCCACGTCTTGAAACTTGTTATTAAAACAATATCCGGTAAGTGTAAGAAAATGAATCAGCCCTGTCCAGATTATTAAGAAGCCCCTGCCTTATCTCTCCCTTGTTTATCTTTTGTTTTTTTAGCATGGGTTATTTTTCTTTCGCAAATGTAATCTGGATTACATTCTTTTTAAATGGAAATCCCTTTCTTTGCATAAATACATAGCATACATACTATGAAGGTAAAAGAATATATCCAATGGTTACTCCCTTCGCGTAAGTGGAGAGTACTTGCGATCATTATAACAGGTGTGATTGTAGGTGGAGGGGCTCTGACCCTTTATATGCTTCGGGCACATACCTATCTGACCGATGATCCGGCTGCTTGTGTTAATTGCCATATCATGGGACCGTATTATGCGACGTGGTTTCATAGTTCGCATAGCAGGAATGCTACATGCAATGACTGTCATGTACCACACGAAAATGCAGTGAAGAAATGGGTATTCAAGGGAATGGACGGTATGCGTCATGTTGCCGTATTCCTCACCCATGGAGAAAAAGATGTGGTTCGTGCCAATGGTGAAAGCTCGGAGGTGATTATGAATAATTGTATTCGTTGTCATACACAACTGAACACTGAATTTGTAAGTACAGGACGGATAGATTATATGATGTCTCAGGTAGGTGAAGGGAAAGCTTGTTGGGACTGTCATCGGGACGTACCGCATGGAGGAAGTAACAGTGTCGCATCCACTCCTAATGCGTTAGTCCCTTATCCGGATTCTCCTACACCGGAATGGTTGAAAAAAATGATCGAATAATATAGAAAATCAAGATAACAGAATTATGGAAAAGAAACTGAAATCATGGCAAGGATGGTTGTTGTTCTGCGGAGCGATGGTAGTCGTTTTTGTGCTTGGGCTTGTTGTCTCGGCGCTGATGGAACGCCGGGCAGAGACGGTAAGCGTTTTCAATAACAAACGGGTGGAAATTACCGGAATAGAACCACGAAACGAAGTGTTTGGGGATAACTACCCACGTGAGTATGAAACATGGAAAGAAACGGCTAAGACCGATTTCAAGAGTGAATTTAACGGTAACGAAGCGGTAGATGTACTTGCACAACGTCCCGAGATGGTGGTGCTTTGGGCCGGCTATGCATTCTCAAAAGATTATTCGACTCCGAGGGGACATATGCATGCTATTGAGGACATTACACATTCACTCCGTACCGGTGCGCCGATGGATGATAAAAGCGGGCCGCAACCTTCTACCTGCTGGACTTGTAAGAGTCCGGACGTTCCTCGCATGATGGAAGCTATTGGAGTGGATTCGTTCTATAATAATAAGTGGGGAGCTTTCGGTAGTGAGATCGTCAATCCGATAGGTTGCGCCGATTGTCATGAACCGACGAATATGAAACTTCATATTAGCCGTCCGGCTTTGCGCGAGGCATTTGCCCGTCAGGGGAAAGATATCGATAAAGCGACTCCGCAGGAAATGCGTTCGTTGGTATGCGCACAATGCCACGTGGAATATTATTTCAAGGGAGATGGCAAATACCTGACTTTCCCTTGGGATAAAGGATTTTCGGTAGAAGATATGGAAGCCTACTATGACGAGGCCGACTTTGCCGATTATACACATGCACTGAGCAAAGCCCGTATACTGAAAGCACAACATCCGGACTACGAGATCTCTCAGATGGGAATTCATGCCCAACGCGGAGTGTCGTGCGCCGATTGTCATATGCCCTACAAAAGCGAGGGAGGCATGAAATTCAGCGATCACCACATTCAGAGTCCGTTAGCTATGATCGACCGGACTTGTCAGGTTTGTCATCGTGAGAGCGAAGAGACATTGCGGAATAATGTATATGACCGTCAGCGTAAAGCGAATGAAATTCGTGGCCGTCTGGAACAGGAGTTGGCTAAAGCGCATATTGAAGCTAAATTCGCCTGGGATAAAGGTGCGACGGATACTCAGATGGCAGAGGCGTTGAAGTTGATTCGCCAGGCCCAGTGGAGATGGGATTTCGGTGTGGCTTCACACGGTGGTGCGTTCCATGCTCCGCAAGAGATACAGCGCATTCTGGGACACGGACTTGATAAAGCTTTGCAGGCCCGTCTTGCCATCTCAAAAGTGTTGGCTCAGCATGGCTATACAGCCGATGTGCCGATGCCTGATATTTCGACTAAAGAGAAAGCGCAGCAGTATATCGGTCTCGATATGCAGAAAGAGCGTAAAGCGAAAGATAAATTCCTGAAAACAGTAGTACCCGAATGGTTGGAGAAAGCGAAGGCTAACGGTCGTCTGGCTAAACTGTAAACTATGTGGCAGAAACCTTGGGGATATAAAGAAGGGTTCGCCATCTGTGGCGGACTTTTTCTGACAGGCATTTTCCTGCAAATGACGTTGGGGAAGTGCACGCTTTCCATTCTTTCTTACCCTGTGAATGTGTGTGTAGGGTTGTTATATGTCGTTATCTTGTTATCGGCCTACACCTTTTCACAAAAGAGTTATTTTATCCGGTGGATGGGGAGCTGTCAGGCTGCCGTTTCATCCATGGTGTCAGTGGCCGTGCTCACTGTAGTGATGGGACTGATCCGCCAGGTGAAGTCCGATATACCTTTGTCCGGTATTGAAAACTGGCTGGGATTTTCGCAAATGTTGTCCGCCTGTTCGTTTGTGCTGTTGTTCCTCTGGATGGTCACTTTGTTGGGGTTGACCACCATTCGGCGGATTCATCATTTCCATTGGCGGGACGTTCCTTTTGTGCTGAACCATCTGGGACTTTTCCTTGCACTGACCGGAGCTGTATTGGGAAATGCCGATATGGAGCGTCTGCATATGACTACAAAGATAGGACAAGCCGAATGGCGGGCTTCCGATGAAAATCAGAAAATGCGGGAGCTGCCTTTGGCTATCGAGCTTCAGAACTTTACGATCGATGAATATCCCCCGAAATTGATGTTGATTGACAATGAAACAGGTAAAGCACTGCCGGTCGGGAAGCCGGAAAACCTGCTGATTGAAGATGATTTTCATGTCGGGCATTTGCTCGATTGGGAAATTCACATAGAGAAGAAACTCCCTTTGGCAGCCAGTGTAGCGACTCAGGATACTTTGAACTTTGTGGACTTTCCTTCAATGGGAGCTGCTTATGCTGTCTATCTGACGGCAGTGAATGATAAAACAGGCCGGAAACATGAAGGATGGGTGAGTTGTGGCAGTTTTATGTTTCCTTATAAGGCTATCCGTCTCGACGATCAGACCAGTTTGGTAATGCCCGAGCGTGAACCTCGCCGTTTTGCATCCGAGGTGAAAGTTTATACAGAGTCGGGACGCCGTGATTCGGCCACGATTGAGGTAAATAAACCTTTTGAGTTGGAGGGATGGAAAATATATCAGTTAAGTTATGACGAGTCGAAAGGTCGCTGGAGCGATATAAGCGTGTTTGAACTGGTTCGTGATCCGTGGTTACCGGTGGTTTATACCGGTATCTGGATGATGATAGCCGGAGCTGTCTGCCTGTTCGCCCTGTCACAGAAAAGAAAGGAGGACAACGTATGAGTTGGGATCATTTTGTGATATTTGCCATGGCAGCTCTTCTGTGTTGGGCTATCGGTGCCGTTGCCGCATGGAAAGAGAAACGCCAGTTTGTTGTTTATGCAGCCACGTTGGCAGGACTGGCCGTCTTTTTTGCTTTTATCCTTGGGATGTGGATTTCATTGGAACGGCCTCCGATGCGTACAATGGGTGAAACCCGATTGTGGTATTCTTTCTTTTTACCTTTGGCGGGCATCATCACTTATAGCCGCTGGCGATATAAGTGGATTCTGAGTTTCAGCTTTGTTCTTTCGCTTGTATTCATCTGTATCAACCTGTTTAAACCCGAGATACATAATAAAACCTTGATGCCTGCTTTGCAAAGTCCTTGGTTTGCACCGCATGTCATTGTATATATGTTTGCTTATGCTATGTTGGGCGCAGCGGCCGTTATGGCGGTATACCTGCTTTGGATCAAGAAAAAAGCTACCGAAGAACGTGAGATGGAACTGTGTGATAATTTGGTCAATGTAGGACTATCCTTCATGACATTGGGAATGTTGTTCGGAGCTTTGTGGGCTAAAGAGGCCTGGGGGCATTACTGGAGTTGGGATCCGAAGGAAACCTGGGCGGCAGCCACGTGGATAGGCTATCTCTGTTATATCCACTACCGGATGAACAGGCGGCAAAAAGTACGTGTGGCACTTGTCGGGCTCCTCATTTGTTTTGTATTGCTGCAAATGTGTTGGTATGGCATTAATTATCTGCCATCGGCACAGGGAACCAGCGTACATACGTATAATTTGAATTGATAAATCGCTAACTACTAATTACTAATTGAGTTATGAGAATCACGAATCTAATCTGGGCAGCAATGCTTTTTGCACCGCTGTCCGCCTTTGCACAGCAACAAAAGGAGAATCAGTTTACAATTGATGCACAAATACGTACTCGTGGTGAATACCGCAATGGAGTGTTGAACCCCCGTCCCGAAGGCGCAAGTCCGACTTTCTTTATCAACGAGCGGGCACGGCTATCCTTAGGTTATCAGCGCGATCGCCTGCAAATGAAACTTGCTGCACAGCATGTAGGGGTGTGGGGGCAGGATCCGCAGATCGATAAAAACGGACGGTTTATTTTGCACGAAGCTTGGGCACGGCTTGATTTTTCAAAAGGTCTGTTTGCGCAGTTGGGGCGTCAGCCACTCTCGTATGATGATGAGCGTCTGCTTGGCGGACTGGACTGGAATGTGGCAGGACGCTTCCACGATGCATTGAAATTGGGGTATGAAAGCAAGATGCACAAGTTGCATTTGATACTGGCTTTTAATCAGAATAATGAAGATCGCTCCTATGGTGGCACTTATTATGCTCCCGGTGGACAGCCTTATAAAACCATGCAAACGGTATGGTATAATGGCCGGTGGGCTAAAGATTTCACTGCTTCACTGCTTTTTATGAATACCGGATTTGAAACAGGGACGGAAGAAAAGGGTAAAACTGCTAATATGCAGACGATGGGTACTTATCTGGTGTATACACCCGGGGCATGGTTGCTGAACGGTAGTGTCTATTACCAGTCGGGTAAAAACAAAGCCGACAAGAAGGTATCTGCTTATATGTTCAGCTTGAAAGCCGGGTATAAGATTGATCCAAAGTGGAGTGTAAGCCTCGGCACGGACTACCTGAGTGGAGATCCCGACAGTAAGAAGGTAACTACTTTTGATCCGCTTTACGGGACACATCATAAATTCTATGGAGGAATGGATTATTTTTATGCATCGGCTTATAACAAAGGTTTGTGGGACAAAATACTCAGTGTTGACTTCAAGCCGACCCAAAAGATAGGGTTCTCACTGAATTATCACCATTTTTCTACGACTTATGACGTAACGGCCACAGACGGTAAAGAAGGACGTAGTCTGGGATCGGAGTTCGATTTGCAGGTAGATTATACTTTGATGAAAGATGTAAAACTGACAGCCGGTTATTCGACCATGCTTGGAACTAAATATATGGACATTGTAAAAGGTGGCAGCCATAAGAGCTGGCAGGACTGGGGATGGCTGACACTGAACATCAATCCGCGTATTTTATTTACCAAGTGGTAGGATTGGTACGGGAGAAAATGCTATCTTTGCTAAAAAGACAAGCATTGTGGTAAAAGTAGAGTTTACAGACGAATATCAAAAAATCTTGTGGCAGATATCTTTATTTAAGGATATGGATGTCAGTTTGCAACGTCGGCTGCCTTTGGAACTGGAACTTTCGGTGTACGAGGTTGCCAGGAAAGAGGTCGTATTGAAGCAGGACACCTATTGCAATCATTTGTATGTATTGCTGAAGGGAGAACTGGAGGTCAATATCGTTGATGTGGCAGGAAATCTGGTGAAGGTAGAAGATATCCGTGCTCCCCGTGCTTTTGCCACACCCCATCTGTTTGGCGATAAGAATCTCTTGCCTGCTACGTTTACTGCCAGCGAAGATTCTGTTTTGCTGATGGCTACCCGTACTTCCGTTTTTAAGTTGATCAGTTCCGTACCCGATTTACTGCACCGTTTCCTGTGTGTCACAGGCAATTGTAACAAGTGTACGGTCACCCGTCTGAGGATTCTTTCTTACAAGATGCTGCGCAGCCGTTTGGTTTATTACTTCATGGAGCATAAGACTTCTCCGAATACGGCTATATTGGAGCATAATCAGGTCCAGTTGGCAGAATATCTGGGGGTAACCCGCCCTGCACTTTCGAAAGAAATAAATAAGATGATGAAGGAGGGCCTGATTTCAATCAATAAGAAAGTGGTGACGCTGGAAGATATGGCGGCACTTAAAGAATATATTTGAAAGGGCTGTGTCAAGAGTCTTTTCACCACAGATCACCACAGATTATCAATATTGATAATCAATGGCTTAAAATTTACCCTGTGCCTTCTGTGGTGAGTTTCGACACACCCTTCTCAATGCTTTGCTCCAAATCTTGTAGCCTTCCTCCGTCAGATGGAGTCCGTCCGTAGTCAGTTCTTTCCGCATCACATTGCTACCTTTCTCCGTAAATAGAGGGAAAAGGTTGATAAAAGGTATTTTCCTGTCTTTGGCAAGTGCTTCCAACTTACTGTTGATTTCGGGTATCAGGTCGGTTTTACCGGTCATTGTTTTGTATCGTCCGAACGATTCATTAATGGGTAAAAGACTCTGCAGATAGAGTTCGGTGGATGGTGATCCGGTTCGTATTTTGTCTATGACCAGAGTAATCAGTTCT
This sequence comes from Bacteroides hominis, assembly GCF_033042785.2. Lineage (NCBI taxonomy): Bacteria > Pseudomonadati > Bacteroidota > Bacteroidia > Bacteroidales > Bacteroidaceae > Bacteroides > Bacteroides hominis. The sequence goes on from NZ_CP178829.1 coordinate 1,492,299, forward strand.
ACCACACTATCGGCACTCAGGTTGTGTGACACATCGTTTATTCCTGCCATCAGGAAAATCTTCCGGGGAGTGCCGGGCAATATCTGGAAAAGACGTTGGTAAATTCCCATTGCTTCGTCACCAATGATTCCGCGGTTTCTTATATTCTTTTTATTCAGGCGTATGCTCCAGTCTCTGCCGTTTTCGGTGAGGCTATTGCCCACCATTACGATATCCTTCGGCCCGATGGGAGCATCTGCTTCAAATTCCAGGAAACGTTTGTAATAATGATCCGTATATACTTGTGCGGGCGGGCAGATAGAAGCGGCTACTGCATTGGCAACCAGCGAACGGAGGCGGACTACACTGTGTCCGTCTTCAGGATGCACGGCGTTGATGAGCAGGATGACAGCCGTGTCGTTATCTGGGTCAATCAGGATGGAAGTACCCGTATATCCTGTATGCCCGAAGGTGTTCGGGCCGAAGAGGTCGCCATGATTTGAGGCATAGGCTGAGAAGACATCCCATCCCGGAGTGCGTCCCAGTCCGGCTACTTCGCGGGGAACGGTACGCATGGTTTTTACCCCCAGTGGGCTGAGAATACGGCGACCATTATATTCGCCCCCATTCAGCAAGGCAGCTGCGAGAACGGCTATATCATTGGCGTCCGAGAAGACCCCTGCATTGCCGGAGATTCCTCCGTTCAGGATGCGCGCCAACGGATCGTGCACCTGTCCGCAGAGTACACTTCCGTCTTTTTGTTTCTCGGTAGGTGCAATCAAATCCATCCAGGGGTAATCTACGGTATTTATCCATTTTCCGTCTTTCTGCTGTACAGTGGGCAGATAATCGGTGTGCTGCATGCCCAGGACATTGAAGATATTCTCTTTGGCAAAGTCCCGCAGGTTTTGTCCGGTAATGACTTCGATGACATGTTGCAAGGTGATATAGTTGAGGCAACTATACTGAAAATTCGTTTGAGGCTTGAAGTCGCGTTTGCAAGTGGAAATATACTTCATGAGCCCTTCCGGATTGGGTGAACCGTACTCTTTCTGTAACTCGGCTACCGGTGCGTAAGGTGGAAGGCCCGAAGTGTGAGTCATAAGGTCTACAATGCGGATGTCCTGTTTCTCTCCGTTCTCTCCCTGCCATTCCCGGAAGTCAGGCAGGTAGAGGTTGACGCGATCGAGTAGGCGCAGTTGTCCGCGTTCAATCAGAATCATGGCAGAAACAGCAGTTGACATCGGCTTGCTGCAAGAAGCCATATCGAAGACGGTATTTATCTCCATCGGTTCTATATTGGGATAGATCCGCCGGTTACCATAAGCCTTGAGATAGGCCATTTTGCCATGACGGACCACGGCGAGTACGGCTCCCGGTATTTCTTTGTTAAGGATCGCCTTCTGAATAGCCTCGTCGGCATGCAACAGACGGTGAGAATCCATGCCTACTTGTTCGGGGGCAACGCGTGGCAGAGATTGTGCGACAGCTTGCAGACTGCAGAACAGAAGCGCCAAAGCGGTGAGCAGAGATTTCGTCCCTTTTCTTTCCTGCAGGGAGATGGGGGAGAAGTGAACTTTGTTTTTCGTATTCATGGTATTGTAAGTTTAGGAGGGTTCGGTTTTGTTATCCGGCTTTATATGCATCTACTGCTTTTTTCACGGAACCGTGCATCAGCAACAGTGCTTTAGCCTTGTCATATTCTAACCCGAGTTCTTCGACAATCATGCGTGTGCCGCGGTCCACCAACTTCTGGTTGCTAAGCTGCATATTGACCATCTTGTTGCCTTTCACGCGTCCCAGTTGAATCATAACCGAGGTTGTGATCATGTTCAGAATCATCTTCTGCCCTGTTCCTGATTTCATGCGCGAACTGCCTGTTACATATTCGGGGCCTACAATCATTTCGATGGGTACATCGGCTTCTGCGGCCATCGGCGAGTTCGGGTTGCTGGTGATGCAACCGGTGAGGATGCCGTGCTCGCGTGCCGCATGCATGGCTCCGATCACATAGGGAGTCGTACCTGAGGCTGCAATACCGATGACGGTATCTTTACTGTTGATGTTATGTTCCGTCAGTTCTTCCCACCCCCGGGTGGTATTGTCTTCGGCATTTTCCACCGGATTACGCAAGGCGGTATCTCCGCCTGCAATCAGTCCGATGATCAATGTGGGAGGCATCCCGAAAGTGGGAGGGATCTCTGAAGCGTCGAGAACCCCGAGGCGTCCGCTGGTTCCGGCCCCCATGTAGAAGATGCGTCCCCCCTGTTTCATGCGGGGGACAATCTGTGTGACTAACTTTTCAATTTGAGGAATAGCTTTCTGTACGGCAAGAGCCACCTTTTGGTCTTCGGTATTGATATCTTCCAGTATTTCGCGGACCGACTTCTTCTCAAGATCACTGTAGAGCGAGGGCTGCTCGGAAATCTTGACGAAGGATGTTTTATCTGATTTTTCTATATTACTATTCATGTTTTTGTTCTATAATTCGTATACGTTACTCGTGAAATTTAATCAGTCCTTCCATCGGACTCTTGATAATCGTTCCCAGGTGAATCTCCATTGCCTTACACGCCTCCGATAGTAATTCTTTGTAGTAGAACGCTACTGAACCGATGAAATGGACCCGGGCATGCTGGTAGTCGTATTGCATTACATTGCGTTTCAGGAACTTTTTAAAGCTGTTCAGAACCAGTTCGCGTATGGCCGGTTCATCGAGGTGTTCGACCAGGAATGGAGAGAAACTTGCCAGGAAACGATTTGGAAACGGTTGGCGATATACCCGGTCGATAATTTCGGCAGGCGTCAGGTTGTATTGTTCCAGGAACTTTTCTTTAAGTCCCGGAGTCATTTGATTCTTAAGGATATCGCCTACCAGCAGCTTACCCAAAACCGCTCCACTGCCTTCGTCACCCAGAATAAATCCTAATGGCGATACATTGCTGACTATGTTTTTACCGTCATAATAACAAGAGTTCGATCCTGTGCCCATGATGCAGGCGATGCCCGGTTGATGGCCACACAGTCCCCTGGCGGCAGCAAGCATGTCCGTACTGACCTCAATCTCTCCGCTTACTTGCAGATGCGCAGCTATGGCTTTGCGCACCGTTTCTATTTTGTCGGGGAAAGCGCAACCGGCTCCATAGAAGTGAACAGTCTCGAACTTGTTTGTCTTTAATTGAGGAATCAGGGCGGTTGCTATTTCATTACTGATTTCCTCTTCAGACTGAAAGAAAGGGTTAGTGCCTTTCGTAAAAATCTGCTGGACTAACTGTCCATGCTCTACTACACACCAATCGGTCTTAGTAGAACCACTGTCTGCTATTAGTATCATATCTTTATATATATTTTTTTCTTATACAGGATGTATCCGATACACCAGTTCAGCCCTACGAATAAGATGGCGAATGCTAAAGAACCGGGATAATCGCCGAGCAGGGGTTGGAGGATGATCTTATACACAAATCCGTGAAGGCTGATGGTATGACCGTCATAAGGTATCAGTATGTTGCCCAACAGAATAGAGAGAACGGCTCCGGTCACGTAGATGAATAGTGGGTTGACTCCGAACGATTCGAAGAACCGGCTCCATCGTGTATAACCTTTTACGTCGATAATCCATACGAGGAGTGCCAGGAAACTGGATGCCAGTCCGCAAGTGACAATCGCGAATGTCGGTGACCAGATCTTCTTGCTGATTGGACAGCCGTAGCTGAGCAGGAAACCCGCAAAGGTGAGGATAGTGCCAACCAGGAACAGGCGTTCTATTTTTTCATTGATGTCTTTTACTTCCATCAGCAGTTTGCCTACGCAGAAGCCTATCAGCACATGGGCTATCGAAGGTATGGTGCTTAATACACCTTCCGGATCGATGCCGTTGTCTTTGTACATATGTGCCTCGCCCAATACGGCACGGTCCACCACCGCCAGGATGTTGGTACTGTTGTATTCAAATCCGTTTCCGGTGATCAGGATGATGAAGTAACCGATTAGCAAGGCGGCTATCAGGTATGGGATGTATTTATGCTTCATGATTAAAGCGATGATAGCCGTTGCGCCGTAGCAGAGGGCCAATCGCTGCATGACACCCAGGATGCGAATGTGACCGAAAGTCCAGACTGATTCCCCCAGACGGGAGAAGAATGGAATATCTTCGCCGGATAGTGAATTCCAAGTGTGGCAAAACATGGAGAACCATGCGATTCCCAAACCGATGGCAAAGATCACAATGGTTCTTTTAAGTATTTTCAAGGCTGCAGAATGACTGAATTCGAAGTTATACTTTCTTAATGATATATAGGTGGAAATACCCATGATGAACATGAAGAAAGGAAAGACCAGGTCGGTCGGAGTCAGGCCGATCCATGCCGCATGACCGAGAGGAGCATATACGTAGCTCCAGCTGCCGGGATTGTTGACCATAATCATTCCTGCGATAGTGATACCCCGCAACACATCGAGGGCAAGTAGACGTTTGTTGGCTGTTTGATTCATTGCATTCTTATTTAAGTGTTAAGTTATTCTTTTGTTTCACGTGGACGAGTGCACTGATCCACCAGATAGGCAATCGATACATAGGGGATGCCGGTGTTAGTGGCTAAACCGATTTCACAGGTGCGGCTGTTTGAATAGCCGATACTGATTCCTGCTTTCTCCAGTTGCGGACGCAGTTTGCGTAAAGCATAAGTGTTGAGTTCCGGCCGGGTGAATCCTTTATCTCCGGCAAAGCCGCAACAACCCACCTCTTCCGGAACAAGCACTTGCGTTGAACATAGTCCGGCCAGTGAAATCAGTGTATTCGACAATCCCATTTTACGCATGGAACATGTGATGTGTACGGCTACGGGACGGTTTGTGGGAGTGAATTCCAGTTTATCCCGCAGGAACGTATAGATAAATTCAGCCGGTTCGTATAGCTTCATCTTTTGGATAGTGGCACGCATACGGTGCAGACAAGGGCTCTGGTCGCAAAGTACCGGATACCGTCCCTGTTCGCTGGCCTCCCATAAGGCGGCTTCCAGTTCAGCCGATTTGCTGTCGGCTATATCCAGCATACCTTTGCTTTCCCAAATGGTTCCGCAACAGAGTTTCTCCATCTTGGGCGGGAAGATGACTTCGTATCCCGCTTTCTGAAGCAGAGAGAGCATTTTGTTAACCAAAGGTTGCTCTACGGGAGAATTTTTTGCCAATCCCATAGTTTGGTTGATGCAACTGGGGAAGTAGACCACCTTGTTCTTTGCATCCGGTGCCTTGTTGTTGTCCTTCTTGTGTATCTTATAGCTCATAGGCATGGCCGGTGTCCATTGCGGAAGTCCCCATACGTTGTGCATCTTTCGAGTAATGGAAGTCATCCTGGAAGTTCCCAGCAGGCTGTGTGTCGTATTGGCAAGTGACAGTACCGGTCGCAGAGCATTTTTTATTCCTGCGAAATGATTGGCGGCAAATTTTCCCACCTTATAACCGGTGCTGTTGGACGGTAGCTCTGCCTGACGCAGGAGGTGGGTCAGGTCACCGGTATTGATACCCATCGGACAAGACGTGGCACACAGGCCGTCACCGGCACAGGTCTGATTACCCGGATACCGGTATAACTTGGACAGTGTCTCCAGTAACTGCGGATTTTCTCCGCTTTTTTTCAGGCGTGAGATTTCCCTCTGTATGACAATGCGCTGGCGTGAGGAGAGCGTGAATCCGCACGAGAGACAGTTCACTTCGCAGAATCCGCATTCGATACACCGGTCTATCTGGTGTGTCACTTCGGAGCCTTCTCCTATTGCCAATGGTGAGAGAGGCTTGAAATGTTTGATATGGCATTGAGGGTCGTCGTTGAAGATAACACCCGGATTAAATAATCCTTTGGGGTCAAAGAGTTGTTTTACCGCCTTCATGATAGCGAAAGCTTCTTCTCCCCATTCCTGCTTTACGAACGGAGCCATGTTTCGTCCTGTGCCGTGTTCTGCCTTTAATGAGCCGTCATATTTGTCCACTACCAGTTCTTTTATGTCGTTCATCAGGGCTTCATACCGTTTTATTTCAACTTCATTACTGAATGACTGGTTGATAATGAAGTGGTAATTGCCTTCTAACGCATGACCGTAAATGCAGGCGTCATCGTATCCGTGCCGGGCAATGAGCTGTTGCAGTTCGGCTGTCGCCTCGGGGAGGTCTTCAATGTGGAAGGCCACATCCTCAATCAGACAGGTTGTTCCCGGAGGACGGGTTCCTCCTACAGAGGGGAAAATGCCCGAACGGATTGCCCAATATTTGGAATATTCCTCGGGACGGTCGGTAAAGTGGACCGGGATGTAGGTTTTAAATGCCTTTAATGTATCTTCGATGACAGTGATGTTGTGGTTGAGCTCTTCCTGTGTGCGTGCTTTGGTTTCGGTCAATACGGCTGTTAGCCCTTCTCCCGTCGGATCATTCACAGAAGCCAGGGATTTCCAGTCGAGCAGTTCCGCACCTTTTACAATCCACTCCCCATCTGTGTTGACGAGTTTTTTCATGGCTACCACTGCACGGCATGCTTCTTTGATGTCGCTGAAATAGAGCATGGCGCTTGCCTTGTGCGGATAGTCGTATTCCGTTTTCATAGTCACACCGGAAAGGAAAGCTAATGTGCCCTCCGAGCCTACCATCAGGTGGGCAATAATATCGAACGGATCATCGTATACGAGGAAGGGAAGAATATTCAACCCTGTTACGTTCTTGATTGAGTATTTATAACGGATACGTGCACTCAGTTCTTTGTTGCTACGTACTTGGTCACGTAGCTCGCAGATGCGGCGGAGGAAATCGGGATGATCTTCTTCAAAGTTTTCTCGGGATTCCTGGCTGGCGGTATTAAGATAATAGCCGTCAGGGAGTATGATACGTACCGACAGCAGCATCTTATCACTGTTGGCATGTGTTCCGCAGTTCATGCCCGAAGCATTGTTCATTACGATTCCACCTACCATGGCGCTTTTTATGGAAGCCGGATCGGGAGCAAATTTACGTCCGTAAGGTGCGAGGATCTCGTTTACCCGTTGTCCGATGATACCGGGCTCCAGGTAAATCTGTTCGTGATCGGGTGAGAGTTCGTAGTGATCCCAGCCTTTGCCGGCTATAATCAAAACAGAGTCACTGATGGACTGTCCCGAAAGACTGGTTCCGGCAGCGCGGAAAGTTACCGGTATATTATATCTGTCGGCCAGATAGATCATTTCGAATACTTCATCGTCGTCGATCGAGTTAACTACAATTAGAGGAATCAGTCGGTAGAAACCCGCATCTGTCCCCCATGCCAGGCGATGGAGCTCGTCGGTAAATATTCTATCCTGTGGGATAAATCGGCTGATGTCTCGCAGGAATTCGTCATAGTTTCTTTCCGTTTTCATTGTTTCTTTGTTTGTCGGGCACTCCTCGGTCCCAGTTTTTATTTATACAAATAATACTTCTTCGACAGCCGGCGGAAGTCGTCAACGTCTTTGTACCAATAATCGCGGACGTCTTCCCAGCGGTTGCGCTGACTGAAACGTTCGCGTACTTCTTTGGAGCCGCTGACGAGATCGAACATACGGAAACGTCCTTTATCGGCATGGTCGAATACGGCCCGGCCCGGATAGAGTACAGCTATCTCCTGCATCACGTAAAACTGTATCTCGCTTAGTGCAGCTTTATTAAAGTCCACAATATGTACTTGTACGCCTTGCAGATGTTCCCCTTTGCCTACCGAATAGAAGGGTTTGAGGTGCATCGGACGGAATATCACTCCCGGCAGGTTCAGACGGTTCAGGTTATCAGCCAATCTGTCTGCCTCTATCCAAGGAGCGGCAAACATTTGGAACGGAATGGTATAACCCACACCAATCGACATATAGCCCAGTTCGCCGAGTATCCCCGAAACGGGATAGAAGAAAGCGGAATGCGGATGCGGGATGTGTGGGGACGAAGGAATCCATTGGAGTCCTGTCTGTACATAATCCATTTTTCGCTTCCACCCCTTCATTTTCACAACATGCAGGTTGCATGGCCTGCCCAACATTTGTTCTCCATTGAGCATCAGTGCAAGCTCGCCACAAGTAAGTCCGTAAAGGTACGGAATTTTAAATTGGCTGACAAAAGATATGTATCCATCTTCTACGAGATTCCCTTCTATTTTTAATCCGCCTATCGGATTGGGGCGGTCAAGGACAATAAACTCTTTACCATTTTCGGCGGCAGCTTCCATAGCCACTCCCATGGTGCTGATATAGGTGAACGAGCGGCAGCCGATGTCCTGTATGTCATATACCAATACATCAATGTCTTTTAGCATTTCAGGGCTCGGTTTACGCGTTTTGCCATAGAGTGAATAAACGGGTAGTCCGGTAGTGGGGTCGTTCGTGTTATCCACTTTGTCGCCGGCATGCACATCACCCCGTACACCATGCTCCGGTCCGTACAGAGCCACTAAGTTGACATTGGGCGCTTCATGAAGAATGTCGATAGTGGACCGCAACTGATTGTCTACACCGGTCGGGTTGGTGATCAGTCCTACACGTTTTCCTTCAAGACATTTGAAGTTTTGTTCTTTTAGGACTTCAATACCTGTTTTGATACGGATTCCCGGAGGTTTTACACCTGGTTCCATCCCTTGGGAAAGGGGAGTATTGGAAACAAGGATAAAAAGAATGAGCAAAAGTCTCAATATACTTCTTTTATGTGTCATAATCTTATCTTTTTTTAGTTATCCTACCAATGCCTGGAGTAACTTTATTTCTTCTCCTCGGCAATATTCTCTTTTTTCTTCCCATAATCGGGGTCTATCTTGATGAAGGCACATACGGCAATTGTGGCGGCACAACAAGCCATTACCCAGATAAAGAAGTTTTCGTATCCGATCAGTTCCTGTAACCAGCCGGCGGCCATGCCCGGCAGCATCATGCCTAATGCCATGAAAGCAGTGCAGATGGCATAGTGCGCCGTCTTATGTTCTCCGTCAGAGTAGTAAATCAAGTAAAGCATATAGGCTGTGAATCCGAACCCGTAACCAAACTGTTCGATAAATACGCACAGGTTGATGATCACAAAGTTCTGTGGCTGGAAGTAACCCAGATATACAAAGGTGAGGCAGGTCAGCGACAGGCTCCATGCCATTGGCCACAACCATTTTTGCAGTCCTCCTTTGGCTGCACAAATACCGCCGACGATGCCTCCTAATGTCAGTCCGATGATGCCGATGGTTCCGTAAACCAATCCTACTTCGGCGGTAGTCAGTCCTAATCCGCCTTTCTCGACAGGATCGAGCAAGAATGGGTTGATGAGCTTCACTAACTGTGCTTCAGGGAAGCGATAGAATAGCATAAAGAGGATGGCTACTCCAGCCTGTTTTTTGCGGAAAAAAGAGGCAAAGGTTTCTATGAATCCATTGAAAATGGCGCTTGCGCTGTTCTCACCTACTACTGCTTTGTCACTGTCAGGTTTCGGTAATACGCATTTGTGGTAGAGGCAAAAAGCAAGGAACAGTCCTGCAAGGATAAAGAAGGTGATGCTCCATCCGTATTTAATACTGCCTGTCCATATTTCCAGGCCGCCGGCAAGCATCACCAACAAACCTTGTCCGGCAATTGTGGCAATGCGATAGAAAGTACTGCGTATCCCTACATAAAGTGCCTGGTCTTGTACGTTCAGTGCCAGCATATAAAATCCGTCGGCAGCAATGTCATGCGTAGCCGAACTGAAGGCCACCAGCCAGAAGATGGCAAGGGTGGTCTGGAAAAAATTTGGCATGGGTATGGTGAAAGCGATTCCTGCCAGTCCGGCACCAACCAGCAACTGCATGCTGATTACCCACCAGCGCTTGGTTTTCAATAAGTCGACAAACGGGCTCCAAAAGGGTTTGATGACCCAGGGCAGATAGAGCCAGGAGGTGTAGAGTGCAATATCCGTGTTGGAGATACCCAGATTCTTGTACATAATTACCGAAATAGTCATTACGGCTACATAAGGTAATCCTTGTGCAAAGTACAGGGTCGGAATCCATGCCCATGGTGATATGGTCTTGTTTTTCATGATAAGAGTGTGTGTTTAATAAAGTTTATCTATCGTTGCACCGATGTAGTAATGCAATAAAATAGTATCGTATGGGTAACCTTGTTCGCCCATGACGGCTGCTCCTATTTGGCAAAGTCCTACTCCGTGCCCCCATCCGGCACCGGTGAGGATAAACCGTCCCGGTACGTCATCCACGATATCTGCCTTGTCGATGACGAAAGCGGAGCTGTAAAGGTGAGATGTAGAGAGTGTACGGCGTATTTCCAGTTCCTTACCGATAGTCATGGTCCGTTTGCTCCCTCTGATTTTTAACTTGACAAGCCGTCCGGAGGTTCCCCGTTCCACCGGAATCAGGTCGAGTATCTGTCCATAATCAATGCCCGAACGTTTCAGGATAAGCTCGGAAAGTTCGTCTTGTTTATACTCTATTTTCCAACGATAGAAGTCGGTGGTCTCCTGATCGTAGTTATTTAAAACCTGAGACAATATTTTCTTGTCTTTTGTGTTACAGAAAGCTTCGGGTGAGGTTCGAATCCATTGGTCGGCTTCGGACTCTACCCGTAGATCGGGCAGTCCGGATCCTGTTTTGCTGTCTCTTTGCTTGGAAAGATACGGATGCTTGATACCTTCCCAACAATATTGGAACTCTTCGAAAGCACCGCCGCAACATTTTGAGAAACGGGCGTCACAAATGTTTCCTTTCCACATAAGTACTTGTCCGCGGGTGGCAGCGATGGCTTGCCTCACCATTTCGGTTGAGGCACGGGTGATGCCTTGGTAGCGCTGGCAATGGTCGTCGGCGCAAACGTCGAAGTGGGTGTGATCTTCACGGTCGTACCATCTGATAAGCTCCTGGCCGGTCTGTGTGAAAGCTGAATAGAGGCTTTGAGATGCCGTAATTGCTTTGTTCTTATGAATTTGGGCCAATAACCAGCTTCTTGAGATCACTGCATGGGCCTTCAGCAGTTCGAGGCTTGCCGTTGCACTCATCTCCGATGAGATGACACTGGTCAGGTAGTCTTCCACATGAATTACATTGATCCCTGTCAGTTTTTCGTTCTCGACAATGATTTTCAATGCTCCCATAAAGCGTTGGTCTTCTTTCCGTTCCCAATGGAAGTTAATGCCGATGGTGACATTCAGTAATTCGAAAGCATCACTTTCTTCGTGCATGGGTTCAAACAGCAATTCGTCATAAAGGTGTCCTTGCCAGCGGATTTGTCCGTCAACATAGGTCACGACCTGTCTGCCGGCAATCTCTTTTCCTTTGATATGGTAAGAGTTCAGCAGTATGAATTCGATTTGAGGTTCGGACAAAATGCCGACCTGTACTTTAGGTTCTTTCATGATCGTTGTTTTATGCGTTCTATCAATGCACGGAAGTCTGCCGGTTTCAAGCATACCTCACTGAGAATGTCGGCAATATCATTTGCTGTGATTTTCTCAAAGTCCTTCTCCAATGGGGTGATGAAAACGCCACCCATATCTACTGAAGCCGGGCTGATCAGTATATTGGTATCCCCTTGGGCCATATAACATGCAGGGCGGTGTCTGGCGCGGGGAAAGATACAGACAATCTGTTTGCCTCGTTCTTTCCATGCCAATACATTCATCATCGGCTCCTCTTCGCCGGATTTGAGATTCATGGCTCCGTATACGGCGTTGAACAGTGTGACGGCTGCCTCTTTACTTTCCGATTCAATTAAGAGTGTTGTACGGGGAGAGTCGTCCAGTGCCCATAGAGTGGCAGCTTCATTGGTAATTATTTTCTCTGCCCTTTTCTCCTTCCATTCTTGTTCGATGGGAAGGAAGCCTTTGCTACCGGCCTGAAAATGCATATGATCGGGGGCTGATGCGCCACATTGGGGGCCGTTGTAGAAGACAATATAATCTTCCGCACAATCAGCCAGATCGAGCATATCAGCAAAACGGTACAAGATGCGCTGATCGACGTGCTGTAGTTCGGGAACTGTCAGGTGCCTGGGGAATATGGGAAACGGATTGACCAATATCTGATAATGGTTTCCGAAAGGAATCCCCTTTTGCATTGGCGGAAGATGGGCCGGACACAGGAAACACTTACGTTCCTGAATCGACTTGCTGTCTACTTTGGCTGCCGATGAAACAATGCGTGCCGGGTTGAACTGCACTTTGTAAAGACAGCCATTCACTTCTACCTCTTTTACACGTACACGCTTCAACGCATCGTAATTCTTTTGCGCCATTTCCCACGAGGTGAGCTGCTCATTCAGCAGGTTTTGTAATTCCTTGTTCATCTTTGTTTTTTGTTTAATGCGATCCGTGCCTGCAATTCCCAGGTACGGATGCGATCTTTGTAAAGGTTGTGTCCATTCATCTTCACAATGTCGAGTGAGGCGTCCGAGTTATCGTCCCATCGGCGGCAGAGGTAGACAACTTCGTATATACGGCCGATCTGGTAGCGGCGTGAGAAATTCAGTCCCAATGCGTAATCTTCACCATAGCTGGTATTGGGCACTTTCACTTCGCGGAGCATCGGTGTATAGAATGCACGGGGAGCACCCAGACCATTAATACGGAGCGCATTGTTGCGTCCGTTTTCCGGGGTCCACTCTTTATGGTCAATGACGCCCGGCGGAATCATGTTCATATCGAAGTCTGTCATCATGTAGGTGCCTACTACCATGGCACAGTTCTGTTCGTAGAAGGCATTGACCATCAGTTGCAGCGCTCTCTCGTGAGCATATACATCGTCACTGTCCAGTTGCACGGCAAACTTGCCGCACAGGGGATGGTACACGCCCAGGTTCCAGCAACCGCCGATACCCAGATCGTTACGCTCGGGAATGAGGTGAATCAGGCGGTCATCCTCTTTATATTCGTCGATGGCTTCGGTAGTGCCGTCGGTAGAATGATTGTCGATAACGATCAGATTGAACTTGAATTCTGTTTTTTGGCTGAGCACCGAACGGATGGCATCGCGTATGGTGCGGATGCGGTTACGTACCGGGATTATCACGGAAGCTTCGTATTCAAAGTTATCGGCACTGAACTCTATCTTTTCAAACTCCGGTTTCAGATAACCGCCTATCTCTTTCAGGTGTTCGGTGCAAGTTGCTTCCATTTCGATCTGCCGTTCACGATTTTTCGGGTCTACATAATCGAATATTTTTTCACCACTCTTGCGGGTATCATTCTCTATTTCCGAATAGAGATATTCGTTGATGTGTACCAGCGGATATTTCTGCGATAGTTTGAGGCGCAGGTCATAGAGACCGGCGAAGTCGTAACTGGTTTTCATCCTCTTGACAGTCTCTTTCAGGGCTGAGGCCTTGAATAGGAGTACAGAGCCGAAGTCAAAATCGTCACGGAGGCTTCCGAACTGATAGTCGATGACAGGGGCATTGCTCTGCTTACCTTCCGTCACCTGATAGTGGTCGGCATATACCATGCCGGCTCCCGAGTCTTTGGCGATATGAATCATCCGTTCGAGTGCGAACATGCCCAACTCGAGTGTGGTATGTTTGGTATAGAGTAATGCATAGTCTGCATCGGAACGCTCAGCAATGGCGTACATGGCAGCACTGTCAGTGAGTTTGTCCACATAGAGCAGTTCGCATCCCGGCAGTGGATCGATGTCGGGAGAGGTGGCGAGGAGGTAGATTTTCTTCACTAAATCTGTAGCCTGTAATCCTTGAACTGTTTTTTCTGCTTGTGCCACTCCCGCATAGGGGATGAAGCAATTGATTGTTGATTCCATAAGCGATTGACGGCCTCTCCCACAATCTCTCCTACATTGGAGGGGAGGAGGGATACTGCCGATTATTATTGTTATTATTTCATTTTTTTCTCTCTTTATTGTCTTCCGGCCTGTCACTAAGGCAGGTAGTCTCTTTTTCATTCATCCGATAGATGCGTAATTCCGATAACCGGAATAAAGCGTTGGTTTCTTTTCACGATCACTCCATTCACTCCGCATGCTCACTCCATTTACATACCGGGGTAAAGAGCTTTACATGCCGGGGTAAAAGGTTTTACACGCCGGGGTAAATGCTTTTACATCCGTTCGAAAAAGCCGGTAAATGTAACGCGTTGATAAATAGAGTCATTTATTAAACTACGCATTTACCGGATGAACCTCTCTATTCTCCTCATTGCGGGAGGGGAGAACAGTTGAGTCTTCCCACTTCGCCGCCGGTAGCTGTAAACAGTACCTGGTGGCGACTGACGGGAATCACGGTATTAATCAGTGAATTACCGATCTTATGTTTCCACAGTACCTGCCCGGTGCTTGCTTCCAGTGCAAAGATAAGTCCTTCTTTGGTACTACTGAACACTACGCCGTCTTTTTCCATCTGCATGGATGGGGCATGTTCATAGCCGAAACCGACATTAGAGGCCCAGAGCTTTTTCGGGACGTCTCCGATGGTGGAGTAACAGACTACGCTGTCATTCATTGTTTTGCTATAGATCCTTTTTTTGTCGGCGGATAATCCGATGGTTTCGCGTACCATCGACTGGAAGGTACGCCATACAGTTTCTCCTGTCTCCAGGTTGATGGCAGTCATGGCACGTTGCGGGTCGGTGATGAATACTTTTCCGTGTGCAGCTACCGGCCATACGGCAGCGGGTGAGAAGTGCATGCGGGTGAGTCCTCCGGTCCATTTCCAGAGTTCCTTGCCGTTAGTCTTGTCAAGGGCATAGAGCGTATTGTCCCATGCACCGAATATGACTTTGTTTCCTTCTATCAGAGGTTTTGTCTCAACATAGCCCTTGATGCCGGCATAGCTCCACAACACCTTTCCGCTTTTGATGTGGATGGCACGGAAGGTGGAGTCGCTGGCACCGATATAGGCAACTCCTTTTTCAATGGTTACGGCTCCCAATACCGGTTCTCCTGCGGTCACCCGCCAACGTTCTTTACCGGTTCGGGCATCCAGACCGTAAATGTTATGGTCGGCAGAGCCAAAGACGACGACTCCGTCGGCTACATCGGGAGTGCCTACAATACGTTTCCCGGATTGGAAATTCCACAATTTCTGTCCGCTTTTCAAGGTATAGCAGGTCAGAAAACCCAAGTCGTCACCGACATAGACTTTGTCTTTCCAGACAGCAGGTGAGCAGTAAATACCGGCTCCGGTCTGCACTAACCAGTCTGCTTTCACTTGTGGATATTCTTCGTTCACCGCGAAACTGGGATATTTCACTGCTTTTCCGGAACGGTCGTAATAAGGTTTAGTGAGTGACAAGGCAGCCCACCGTTTCATCGGTTCACCGATACGCTGTTCGTAAGTGATAATAGAATCCGGAGTGACATCAAATATGCCATAACCGCCTATGCCATCTTTGTCCCGCAGGTTCGAGCGGGTGAGAATGCCCGGAATCCCGTCGTACGAGAGGAGACGGTTACGGTGATAGTGCCCTCCGATAAAGGTGCGGATATTGTAGGGACGCACGGCATCGGTGACATCATACCAGTTGTCAACATCTCCATCCAGCATGGGGTAGTGGGTGACCAGAATCACAGGCTTGTCTTTCCCTGCTTTGTTCATTTCCTGTTTCATCCATGTGATGTCTTGCGGCACTACATGCCCGTAGGCCATGCGCATTAGCGGACCGGAATTGAATCCAAGGAACAGGAAGCCTTTGTGTTCAAATTCAAATCGCTCTCCTCCGAAAATATCGCTGAACGCGGTGCATCCGGAGTCGCTCCATTTGGTTTCGTGATTACCCAGTATGACATAGTATTTCACCTTCAACTGGTCGAGTATGGACTTTACAAGCAACATGGTGGCACGGTCACCTTCTTCGGTGAGGTCTCCGGTGACTAATACAAAGTCTATTCCCGGCGTGGTGTTAATCTGTTCGACAGAACGCTTCAAATCTTCTGCCGGTTTCGGGTTGTTGGGACTGAGGTGTATGTCCGTCAGTTGTGCAAAGCGGAAAGAACCTGTTGCCTGTGCCTGCACGGCGGCAGGCAACAGGAAAAACAAAATGATTACGAATATAGAAAGCCTTCTATTCATAGATGATGATTTTATTTATTATTACTACACTTTTCAGTTTCTTGTCAGTGGAACGGTTGCTGCCTTGATGAGGGTATGCACCCTATACGTGCAGTTACTCCACCTGTGTTATCATTGTTCAAAGAAAGCCAGTATGGCTTTCATTAACTGTTCTCTCTCTTCGGGGGTACGTACCGATTCGAACGGGAATCCCAATACACAGGTCTTATAATCTCCTTTATAGGCTATACCGGCACTCAGGTTGTTTTCCGAATATCGCAATACGGTGAATGCTCCCCGGACGGCCGGTTCGATGGCATCGGGCGACTCTACGACATACGATTCCGGATTCAACTCCTGATGGTATGTGTAATTTCCCTTGATTGCAGGGAATGGGGAAGCAACGCCTTTCACTTTTCCGTTACGGGCGGCTTGTCCTGTGCGCCATTTGTATTTCAATACTTCCATCGCGAACTTCTTGTCTTTTTCGTCCGCTTTCGCTAAACGATTATCCCATAGGTCCGATGCTACATAGGCTCCCGATACGAAGAAATTACCCCCTGTCCGGCAATAATCTGAGATGGCATTCTGCATTTCTTCGCTAAAAGTCTTAAACTCCAATGGTTTTACTCCTTCCCGTCCCATCTTGCTCTGACATTGTTTACCCAAAATCAGGTCTACGTATTTGTAGTCGTTCATCCGCAGGACAGGAATGCCCCCTGACGCAGCATCCGTCTGGTTGGCGATACTATCTCTCCCGTTTTTCTTCTTGAGTGAAGAGCAGGGAGTGAGACCACACGATACAAATGAATATCCTGCTTTCAGAATCGCCTCTCCATGTACAGCCGGATAGTCGAATGAGTTTCCGGCAATTACCATTGTCTCGTGCGTACCATAGCTGTCGCCGAATCCGGAGGCGTCGTCGTCCATCCATGGGATCTGTCGACGAAACTCTTTCATCGGACCAATATAGCTGATGTCTGTCTGGTAAGGTACTCCGTGGTCCAGTTCGTCAAGGAATCCGGCCAGGGTGTCTGCATCTGCCGTAAAGTCTGCCGGACCACTGACTCGGCTAAACCCGTTCACTACCAGTACTGTTCCCTTTTCGTTGAGGGCTTTCCCGATAGAAAGAATTTCGGACGGGAAACTTTCACCTCCCTTGTTGAGGGCGGTTACTTTGAAACTGCAAACTACGCCTGAAGGGATGTTTGTCTGGTAATCCGGAGTGTCTACGATCACGCCATTATCAAAGTCTCCTTCTCCAATGCGGGTATATACGATGTATTGGTCTGCTTTTGCGGTAGGTTCCAGCGGATCGTCTACCGGTTGCCATGAAAGCATTATCCGGTTGCCCTCTATGAAGCGCAGGCTTATAGAATCGACGGGCAAAGGCTGTACCACATAATCCATTTTATATTGGGAACAGAGGAATTGCAGCATTCCTTTGTAGATGGCACGGCTGACGGTGAAACGAAAACGAGGATCCAGTCCGTAACGCATGTCGGCGAAGTTCTGGTGAGACAGGAGCTCAAGCAACATGGTTGGTACTCGTGGCACACGGGCCTCATAATAGGACTGGTTCCACATTCCGCGGCGGGTCCATTCCGGTTCATGCAAAGTGCGGATGTCTTTCACGATGTTGGACTGTATCAGGTCGCACAAGTCCCGGGAGGCATACCGTGAAGTGCCATTTGCATATATCCCGTCATAGGCAGAGGTTTGGAAAATACCTAATGTGCCGATAATGGTGTCACCATAGGTGGTGCCGGCATCTGAATGGAAGGCGAAAGCCATGTCTATAGGAATATTCAGTCCTTTTTCAGTGGGGTTGGCAGCCGAACCTCCGGCGAGATAGTTCACCCAAATTCCACGTGATTTATAGTCATCGGTATAATCGTTCTTACCGCGACTGTCTGAGTAAACGCTATCCGGTATGCCTGCCCATTGCATCCAGTAGCGTGCTGCTTCGCAGAAACGAGGGTAGTTACTGATCTCATAGGGATAATCTACACCTCCTTCTTCAGAGATACTGCGGGCGATGTTTCCATAACCACCGCCTATTTTTACAGCATCGGCTGTCACCAGACGGCCCGCTTTGGAGGATTGGTTGCTGAGGACGACTTTATGATCGGTTTTGCCTGCACTGAAACTAAAAGTGCCTAAGTAGATCCAGGTTCCTCCTCCCATCTGCTGGTTTACTTTGAACTGTGATGTGCCGCCTTGGTGATAGACGGTGTATAGGGCATCGTCTGTACTGTTGTCCACCGTTTTATAGGAGACATAAACAGCATATCGGCCTGACCGGGGAATTTCGGGGATCCATTCGGCAATGCTTGCAGTTCCTTTCTTAATCGTTTCTGTCTGGCGGTAACTGCCTTCGCAAAAGGGATTCTCAAAGTCTTTGTACGTTGCCCTCAGGTGGGCGAATCCTGTTTTGGCTCCGTTGCTCCATGCCTTACTGCCGTTTTGTTCTGTATAAACTGAGTGTCCGTCTCTGCATCCATCGTTGTCGACAATAATTTCAGTTGTCTGCCAGTCTCTTTCACGAGGAAGAAGGACAGTCGCTCCGGCATTTTCTAACATCGGAACAAGGAAAGGGAGTACATAGCTTTGAGTGTAGAGATCTTCTACGGTCTGAAAAATACGTGCACGCTGCCACTCCCAACGGGTTAGCTTCGGTTCGTAATAAAAGCCGTGACTTTGCCATAAAGCGATGTGCCGGTTCTGTAATCCGTTTGTGGGGGCATACGGAGCAGATAACCGGGTAATCAGGGGGTTGTCTACTTTGTGGCTGAATGTCAGAGTTTTCATCTTGCCCTTTTTACTTCGAAGTGCCAGGGGGATCAGTTCTTCGATGGCATGGTGGTCTGTCCGGATCTGTAATTTCCGTTTGCTCAACTCTGGGGGGAGCAGCGCTTTTACGCTCTGATAGATTTCGGCTACGTTGTTTTCGCGGAAAGGAATGTATGAACAGTTCATGTTAGCGAAAAATATCAGTTCGTTTTTTTCCATACTGATAGAATCGATAAGGATTTTCCCGATAGAAACTTCTTTCCGGGCAGTTTCATTCAGGAGCTCACCTACTTGGGACCGTAGGTCTTTGGGCAGGTCTTGCGCTGCTGCGGCTTGTGGGAATAAGCCGGCTGCAAGCAGCAGAATCAGGGAAGTGCGAATTGGTTTCATTGTGGTGTTAAGTTAATTGGTTTTCTTAATCAGGAGGCATAGTCCTATAAAAGTGAACAAAGCATTAAATATCAGTAGTTCGTAACTGAATTGATAACCATTGAACCAGGTCTCCGAGTTCTTTTGCAAAATGAAACAGAGGATGGGTGAGAGGATGGCTACCAGGGGGATATATCGGTCACGTACTTGTTTTTTAGTAAAAATGCCAAAGGCGAACAGGCCTAAAATAGGGCCATATGTATAGCTGGCAAGGATGTAGACAGCATCAATAACGCTGGTATTATTCAGTAGATTGAATACGAAGATGACAATTCCCATCACGACCGCCATGCCGATATGTACTCGTTTACGTATCTTTTGTACAGTCTTTTCTGTTTTCCCTTTGCTTCCCAGTATGTCTACGGTGAACGAGGTAGTCAGTGCTGTCAGGGCTGATCCTGCTGCGGAATAAGCTGCTGAAATCAACCCAATGATGAACAAGATGCCCACAATGGCTGGAAAATATCCACCTGTAGCGATCATAGGGAAAAGCTCGTCACTTTTTGCCGGATTTGTGATGCCCTGGCGTGACGTGAAGATGTAGAGCAGTACTCCCAGCATCAGAAATAAGAGGATGATGAAAAATTGGGAGATGCCGCTGGTAATCATATTCTTTTGTGAGTCTTTGAAGTTTTTGCAGCTTAGGTTACGTTGCATCATATCTTGGTCGAGTCCTGTCATGGCTATCATTGTAAACACACCGGCAAGAAACTGCTTGAAGAAGTAACGTTTGTCATTTACGTCGTCAAAAAAGAACATACGTGACAGGGAACTGTCGGAGATACTGGAAATCATCTCTGTGAAACTGAGCCGCAGATCAGTGGCAATGTAGTAAATACATAATACGACGGATACTACCAGACAGAATGTTTTCAGTGAATCAGTCCAAATCAATGATTTCACTCCTCCACGGAATGTGTAGAGCCAGACCAATGTTACTGTGAGAATGACATTCAGGATGAAAGGCATGTGAAAAGGTCCGAAAACCAGAAATTGTAATGTGAGGCATACGAGGAATAACCGTACAGCTGCTCCCAGCATTTTGGAGATGAAGAAAAACCATGCTCCTGTCTTATAAGAAGAGGTTCCGAAACGGCTCTCCAAGTACTCATAAATGGATACCAAATTCATCCGGTAGAACAAGGGTATCAAAATAAAGGCTATAACGATTTGTCCGGTTACAAAACCAAGTACCATTTGCAAATATGAGAAATTACTGACTCCAACCATGCCGGGAACCGATACAAAGGTGACTCCGGATATGCTGGAACCAATCATGGCAAAGGCTACCACATACCAAGCCGATTTGCGGTTACCCACAAAGAATCCTTCGTTATCAGCTTTTCTTCCTGCAATGTATGAAATGGTAAACAATATCAGGAAATAAGCAGCAATAGTGATTAATACCGCTATAGGTGTCATGCTTTTCAGATTAATGAATATAATATTTCCGGTTAAGAGTTAATCAATTGTCTGGATAGAGTAGATAAGGCTTTCGCTGTACTTTGAATTTCTCGACATCCTCTTTCCATCTTGCTTTTATTTCGTCGGCATTTTTGCCCTCTTCTATCATTTTACGTACATAGTCCGTACCGATCAGCAACTCAAAAAATGGTCTGAAGAAATGGTCCCCCATATTTAGATTACGATAGGCATCGATTATGTAGGTTAGGTTTACTCCTTTTTTCCATATATCTTCGTCGCTGAGATTGCTTAGATTTACTCCATGACACAATTTATTGAGTTGTGGTGGGTTCTTTGCTCCTGGGACACTCCGAGGAGTAAAACTGTAGTTATATCCGGTCATATTAGGATGTCCGTAAACTTGGAAAGGTAAACTGGTCCCACGTCCCAGACTTACCGGGGTCGCTTCAAAGAAGCAGGTAGAAGGATATAGGTAGATCGCTTTCATATTCGGCAGGTTAGGTGAAGGAGGAATGGGCAGGCGATACATCGTCTGGTGAGTGTAGTTCTTACAAGGAATGACTGTCACATCACAAGTCCGTGAGGAGGGCAACCAACCCTCACCGTTGACCATCAGGGCTAACTCACCCAGTGTCATTCCATGTACAATGGGAATAGGTAATCCGCCTACTCCTGATTTATATTTCATATCCAATATCGGTCCATCGACATAATGCCCGTTCGGATTGGGGCGATCCAAGATAAGAACCTTGCGGTTGTATTCAGAACAGGCATCCATCAGCCGTACCATGGATATGTAATAAGTGTAGAAGCGCAGCCCTACATCTTGTATGTCTACAATCAATATGTCGAACTTTCGTATGGAACTCTCACTGGGTTTCTTGGATTTTCCATCGTAGAGAGAAAGAATGGGAACTCCTGTTTTTGAATCTACTGTACTGGATACATGCTCACCGGCATCGGCATTCCCTCGGAAACCATGTTCGGGAGAGAAAATAGCGACTACATTGAACTTGTTTTCCAGCAAAACATCCAGAAGATGCTTGTTTCCTATCATTCCGGTATGATTGGAAAAAATAGCTATTCGCTTATTTTTCAGGATAGGAAAGTATTCATTGGTTTGCTCGGCACCTACAATTACCTCCTTCTTTTGTGCCTGACAAAAGAGAGTACTGCATAATAAAGTGAGTATAAGTAGGATCTTTTTCATAAAAATAGTATTAGCAGGAATTTCTTTGTAGCAAAGATAGTCTTTATTTTAATATCAAAAACATATATTCAGATATATTTTATATTATAATCAATAATTTGCAAATTGAATCTTTGTCTGAAGCTATAAGGTAAAATATAAAACTCTTCCTATTTCTATGGTTCAAATCGTTATAGGAATAGAATGGGCTTTGTATTTTGCTGAGTATCCCTGATTACCAACCGGGGATGTTGAGGCCTAATTGCGGATTTTACGCAATTGATAATGTCTTAAAGTATAATTCTCCGCAGCCTGTGCCATTATCATATCCTAAGAGTTGTTCATAAAATGTATTCACATAGCCGGATATATTTCTTTCATTGGGGCATTTAGTTCATGAGAATTGTCACGTACTGAGTTCTGATCTACTCTGTATCTTCATTGACTTCTGTTGGGGGAAGAAGTATTTATTTTTTTCTCCCTGGGAATTTCAATACACTGTCGGCAATCTACTGGTTTAATGGCTGTATTATTGAGGTTAAATATATAGTTGGCATTTGAAGTTAATCCTTTGATAGTATTTGCTTTAAGGAAAGCTTCTGTACGGGTATAAGAACTGTTGGTTTAGTCATTTACTGTTTGCTTGAGGATATGAGGCAATGTTCTTTATGCCAACTTCCTGATAAGTTCCATTAGAACTTATATGAAAATTAGTGTACTTATATATCTGCATCTGTTCTGGGTAGTGAATCTTCTAATTGGCACTAATAATATGCGTCCAATCCAACACAGGTCCTGTAAGTATCTGGCAACCTGTTTTTTGATATTGATAGTTTTAAAATAAGTCATAACATCAATGTTATGTTAAATCAAAGTGTCTTTTAATGAACTGATGACTTCTATTGCATATAGATAATCATCACATTATTATATATATAAAAGATTCTCGGATATTAGGTTATGGATAAAAGAGTATATTAAATAATATTGTTTTTGACGATCTCAAATATTCGGCATATGCAGAAAAAACACATGGATTTTTCTACCAACTATAAATAAAGTTTTGGGGTGGTTATTGCGTTATAGAAAAACTTTCCGATCAAAATAAATTAAATTACAAAAAATGTTATATATTTGTATCCAAATCAAAAAAAACTGCGAAATGAAACTTATTGCGGAAAGTGGTTCTACAAGAACAGAGTGGGCATTGGTTGAAGACAATCATCTCGTACAACGTGTGTTTACCGAGGGGTTAAACCCTTTCTTTCAGACCAGAAGAGAAATTAGCAGAAGTGTCAGACTGGGATTACCGGAGTCTTTCTTCAAAAAGAAACTGGACCAAGTATATTATTATGGTGCCGGATGTAGTTCATATGAAAAGAAAAACATTTTAGGTGCTTCCTTAGTAGCACAGTTTAAAACTCCTATCCAAGTTGAAAGTGACTTGTTGGCAGCGGCTCGAGGACTATTCAAATGTGAATCTGGAATTGCCTGTATTTTAGGTACCGGATCGAACTCATGTTTTTACGATGGTAAAATCGTTGTCAAAAATGTGAAAGCTGCAGGATATATTCTCGGTGACGAAGGCAGTGGAGCTGTTCTCGGAAAACTATTTTTAGCTGATCTTCTTAAAGGATTAGCTCCCAAAGAATTGGCGAGTGAATTCCATGAAAAATTTCGCATATCTGCCAATGATGTGATGGAATCTGTATATAATTTACCTTTCCCTAACCGTTTTTTAGGTACGATTGCATATTTTTTAGGAGATTATATGGACAATGAATACGTATATAATTTGTTAACCAATAATCTGCGAAGCTTCTTTAACCGTAGCGTGTGCCAATACGATTATATGAATTATCCCATTCGGTTTGTAGGATCACTTGCCTATGCGTATTCAGATACTTTGCGTAAAGTAGCCAGAGAATTTGGAGTGGAGATTGACGTTATAGAAGAAACTCCAATGAATGGCTTAATTGAATTTCATTCAATGAACATTGAAGAACCTTAAAAATACACAGCTATATCTAAATAATAGTTTCGAACTCTTAAATACCGCATTTTTATCTGTCAGTATGAGCCAAAACTCTTAAAGTCATATCACTCTCTATGTGAATATATAGATATAAATCTAAAATATAATAAATATTTGTTCTTGATATTAAAATAATATATATCTTTGCTATGATGAAACTCGGAAGGGTTTTGAACCTTTGTTAATAATGGACAATTTATCTCTTAAAAGAACCATAAAGCTAATTGACATTAATTAAACTGGCGAAAACCAAAGTTCTAATGGAACTTTAACTCAGTCAATAATAGAGATAATATAAAAATTAAAACCTTTAAATGACAAGAAGCCTATGATGAATAAACAACCTCTTGTGGTGGGATGATTCCCACTTCCTAATTTTACCTTACCTGCATTTTGAGAAATCAATCGATTAACAAACAATTTAATCATCTATCTTTTATGAATGAAGATCGCAAGAAACGAGGACTAGCAAACAGCAAGCTCCTTACGGCCGTGGCAATAACTGCTTTGTTTATAGGCAGTGGTAATGCGGTGGCTGCTTCAACTGCTTCCGGCAGTGCTTATGAAGTGACAGAACAATTACAGTCGCAAGCTATTAGTGGTGTAGTGACTGATGCAAACGGAGAGCCTGTTATTGGTGCCAGTGTTTCAGAGAAAGGGACAACAAATGGTACTATTACAGATATTAATGGCAAATTCAGTTTAAATGTTAAACCCGGGGCTGTCTTGAAAGTCACATTTGTGGGCTATAAGCCACATGAAGTGAAAGCTACAAGAACAATGAAAATCATTTTGACAGAAGACAGTGAGCTTTTGGATGAAGTTGTCGTTGTAGGTTATGGCACTCAAAAGAAAGAGAACCTGACAGGTGCAGTGGCTTCAGTAGATGTGAATAAAACACTAAGTAGCCGTCCGATTGCGGATGTTGGACGTGGCTTGCAAGGAACGACACCAGGACTTTCTGTTGTAATCCCGAGTGGAGAAATTGGTTCGGATCCTACCATGAAGATCCGTGGCCAGATTGGGTCTATTAACGGAGGTTCCGCTCCGCTTATTTTAATGGACAATGTTGAGATTCCAAGTATTCAGATGGTCAATCCGGACGATATTGAATCTATTTCAGTTTTGAAAGATGCGGCAGCATCTTCTATTTATGGTGCAAAAGCTGCGTTTGGTGTTGTATTGATTACTACTAAAAAAGGAGCTAAGCAGGAAAGTATAAATGTGAGCTACTCCGGAAACTTTTCTTGGCAGAATATTTCCAAGAAAATGGAGATGGGAGGCATTGATGCCTTGGAGTATTCGGTCGAAGCTTTTAAACGTGTGGGAGGAACCGTAGCCGGTGCATTTGTTCAGATTACTGAAGAGGGTCTTGTCAAAGCCAAAGAGTGGGACCAAAAGTATGGTGGCAAGTTAGGTCCTAATGATCCTTACGTGTATGGTCGTGACTGGTATGTAGACGCTAATAACCGTAAGATTGGTTTGAGAACTTTCGATCCATATGATTATATGATTAAAGAGTGGACTCCCTCAATGACTCATAATCTCTCGGTTAATGGTAAAAGCGGACGTACGACTTATAATATTGGCTTCGGTTATCTGGATCAAACAGGACTGATGAAACCGGCGAAAGATGATGATTTTAAGCGCTATAATGGTTCTTTGAGAATCAGTACCGATATTAATAAATATGTCACAGTGAGAGCTGGAGCCATGTATTCTAAACGTGAAAAGAGATACGCCTATGCTACCTCCTCTACTACTGCTGATCCTTGGTTGTATTTATACCGCTGGGGACCGAACATGCCGATGGGGTATGATGATGAAGGAAATATTATCCGCAGCCCGCATTCGGAAGTAGCTCAAGCCAATACGGCATCACGTGCATACAACTATATAAATGTAAACGTAGGGGCTACGGTCAATATTATGAAAAACTGGAAGTTGGATATTGACTATACACATGCTGCCAATGAATATGTACTTAAAACTCCTGGTACCCGCTATACAGCTCTTAATTCATGGGGTGGAGCAGTAGCTAAAAATGATGCCAGTGGTAATCGTATTTATGTCAATGAAGCCGGTGAAACAGTTGCTGCCGGAACTCCGGGAGCAATGCCTGCCTATAAATTAGGTATGACAGAGTATACGGCTCATGGAGCGAATCCCGACCATATGTATCGACGTTCTGAGACAACGAACCAGGACACTTGGAATATTTCTACTACATATGACTGGAAAGTGGATAAGAATAATGCGTTTAAGTTCTTGGTCGGCATGAACCGGGTGACTTATGATGAAGAATACAACTGGTCGCGGAAAGGTGACTTATCTGATATTACCAATCCACAGTTTGACCTCGCTGTAGGTTTACAAGAGGCAAGTGGAGGATACGATTGGGAGGGTCAACTCGGGTTCTTCGGACGTATCAATTACGCTTTAAAGGATAGATACTTATTGGAGGCTAATCTCCGTTATGATGCAACTTCCAAATTTCCGGATAACTTGCAATGGCGATGGTTCCCATCTTTTTCAGCCGGATGGCGTGCAAGTGAAGAAGCTTTCATGCAGTGGATGAAACCTGCTGTCACATCATTGAAATTCAGAGGGTCGTGGGGTATTATCGGTGACCAGACTGTATCCAATTCTTTATATATCCCCACCATGTCTACCGGTCAACTGAATTGGCTGGACGAGAGTGGAAATAAGCTGGTTTATGTAAGTACACCCAGTGCAGTGGCAAGTAACATCACTTGGCAGGACATTCAGACTGTCGATGTTGGCTTGGATGCACGTTTTCTGGATGGCGAACTCGGTTTAACTGTTGACTGGTATCAACGTGATACAAAAAATATGATTGTCCCGGGTGCCGGTGTTACTTTGGCGTTTGGTACCGGAGCCCCGAAAGGAAATTTTGGTTCTTTGAGAACCAGAGGATGGGAAATCGCACTTGATTACAATCACCGTTTTTCTAACGGATTAGGTATAAATGCGATGGCTACCCTGTCTGATGCTGAAACAGAGATTACAAAATATAGTGATACCCGGGTCGTTAGTGATTGGTATGTTGGTAAAAAGTATGGAGAGATCTGGGGATATCAGACGGAACGTCTATATCAGAAAGATGATTTCGTATATAATGGAGATCAGATTGTAACAACTTGGGCTTTGAATGGTAAAGAGGTTGCTCAGGGAACTAAAGGTGCTAAAAAAGTGAATAAACTGAAAGGGGATAATCCTGTTTATCAGGACTTTTTGCAGAGTGGCAACTTTGTTTTTGGTCCGGGTGACGTAAAATTTGCTGATTTGAATGGCGACGGATTGATCGATTCCGGAAGTGGAACAGTCGATGATCCGGGTGACCGTAAAGTAATCGGTAATTCCACTCCGCGCTATGAATATGGTTTCCGTTTGGGAGCCGACTATAAGGGGTTTGATTTTTCTGTATTCTTCCAAGGTGTTGGTAAACGCGAAGTTTGGGGTAATGGTTTTCTTGCCATTGCCGGATATAACTCTTCGGATGGTGCCATGCCTCAGGCTATTGCCGGAAATTATTGGCGGGAAGACCGTACTGATGCTTTTTATCCGCGTCCTTACAATTTAGCCGGTTCCAATAACTCTTTGAATATGGTAACTCAGTCGCGTTACCTTCTCGATATGTCTTATTTGAGAATGAAAAATATCACGATAGGTTACTCCATACCTGCCGATATCCTACGAAAAGTGCGGATGCAGAAAGCGCGTATCTATATGTCTTTAGAGAACTTTGTGACTTGGGATAATTTGAATGGTCTGCCTATCGATCCGGAAGAGGTACAAGGATTTTCGATGTTTAATACAGATAATTATAATTCGGGTCGTACCGGTGTCGGAACTCCTACTTTTAAGAGCTTGTCCGTTGGTATTCAGTTGAATTTCTAAAATAAAGAACAATATGAAAAAATATATATTTACTTTACTTTCACTTGCCGCACTGAGTTTCACCAGTTGCGATGATGTGTTAGACCGTCCTCAGTTGACGAAACCGGTTGATACGAACTATTGGCGAAGCGAAACAGATTTCCGTCTGTATGCCAATGAATGTTATCCTAATTACTTTGTTGGCTATAACAATACATGGGGAGTGGATTATGCTCCGTTGCGTGGATATTATTTCTCGGATGATAACGCATGGGCAGGGAAGCAGTCTGTGATGGAAAATGCCGTTCCGTCCAGCAGGGGATCGAGCAGCTTGTCTACCGGTAGCGACCTTTGGTTGACTAAGTATGGAAGTGCAACTTGGAATTTTGCATGGGTACGTAAAATTAATACGATGATCGACAGACTTGATATGTATGGCAAAGTAAATCTGACAGAAGAAGCATACAATCACTGGATGGGGGTTGCCCGCTTCTTCCGGGCATTCGAATATCATCGTTTGGTCTGGTCTTTTGGAGACGTCCCCTATTTTGATAAGGTTTTTGTGGAGACAGACGCAGCTCAAATGTATAAAGACAGGACGCCGAGAGCTGAAGTCATGGAGAAAGTTTATGATGATTTGAAGTTTGCTTTTGAGAATCTTCGTTTGTCAGACGGTGCGATGTATTTGAATAAAGACATAGCAGCCGGCTTTATTACCCGGATTATGTTGTATGAAGGCACTTGGCAGAAATATCATAATTTAGATCAGGCATTGGCAAAAAAATATCTGGAATTTGCCAAGGAAGCGGGTGATTATGTGATTGGTACCGGGAAATATGCGATTTCCGGAGATTTCAGAAGCCTGTTCGGTTCTCAGGACTTGAAGGGACACAAAGAGATGTTGATGTACAGGCACTATGATGCTGCGAATGCGACACATCATGTGGCTTCTTATTCGAATGGTTACGAGGGGCAGTCCCCGTCTCCTAATCTGGCATTGGCTAAGTCATTCTTATGTAATGATGGTAAACCGTATGAAGCATCAGCAGTGCCTGATGCCGCGAAACTGGATATCAAACACATGGTTAAAACCCGTGATCCCCGTTTTGAAGCTACCTTCTGGGATGAACCGAGAGTACAGGCCAGTACGCTTTTATACGCTTGCAAATTTATCGACCGCACCGGGCCAACATACTGGAATGCTGCAACTATACCACCTCAGTACGGAAGCATGACCAACACCAACGATGCTCCTGTTATGCGTTATTCCGAAGTGCTTTTGAACTGGATAGAAGCTAAAGCAGAGTTGGCAATCATGGGAGAAGCGGCAGTCACACAAGGTGATATTGATATTTCAATCAATGCGATTCGTAATAGAGATCTCGACGCTGAGGCTATTGCTAAAGGGGTACAGAAAACAGCTCCGATGAAACTTGCCGATATCACTGAAGCTTTTGCACCCGATCGTGATGCCGATGTGCCTGCTTTGATTTGGGAGATCCGTCGTGAACGTCGTATGGAATTTGTATACGAGCATACTCGTTTGGCCGATATCAGACGTTGGAAGAAACTCGACTATATGGATAATAATAAATACCCGGATACAATGTTAGGATTGTGGATTAACCTGAAAGAAGAACTTCCTTCATATCTGGAACAGGGTAAAGACGGAAAGTATACCGCTTATCAGGTTCGCAAGATGGACGGTACCGTGGTTACTTATGATGGTAGTAATGCTGACGATATGGTTGGCTTCTTTGTTCCGCTGAAGGCGGTAGCCCGTGATGTGTTTGGCGATGAATGTTATTTGGCTCCTGTGGGCAAAGCACAAATCGATCAGTATGCCGATCAAGGCTATAAATTGAGTCAAACTCCCGGTTGGGAGAATAAGTAAATAAAAAGGGGAAGCAATTGCTTCCCCTTTTTTGATATGAATATTTTGGCTTATCCGATATTTCCTTCTTTAATCAGGTATTCGGCAATCTGAACAGCGTTCAGTGCGGCACCTTTCTTAATCTGGTCACCTACAATCCAGAAAGTCAGTCCGCAGTCATTGGTCAAGTCTTTGCGGATACGGCCAACGTAAACAGGGTCTTTGCCTGCCAGGAACAGCGGCATCGGATAGTCTTTTTCTGCCGGATTGTCCTGAAGTACCAATCCTTCGCCTTTGGCAAAAGCTTCACGAGCCTCTTCTACGGAAATAGGACGTTCTGTTTCTACCCAGATGCTTTCGGAATGTGCACGA
The DNA here is from genome assembly GCF_033042785.2 of Bacteroides hominis. NCBI lineage: Bacteria > Pseudomonadati > Bacteroidota > Bacteroidia > Bacteroidales > Bacteroidaceae > Bacteroides > Bacteroides hominis. The sequence goes on from NZ_CP178829.1 coordinate 1,522,295, forward strand.
AGTGCCGGAACACGTACGCAAGTAGCACTAACCTTTACGTCAGAATGCATGATTTTTCGGGTTTCGTTAAACATCTTCATTTCTTCTTTTGTATATCCGTTTTCTGTAAATACGTCAATCTGAGGAATCAGATTGAAAGCCAGTTGGTATGCAAACTTCTCAACAGTGACAGGTTCATTGGCCAAAACCTGGCGATACTGTTCATAAAGTTCGTCCATAGCGGCTGCGCCGGCACCACTGGCTGCCTGATAAGTAGATACATGCACGGTTTTTATATGAGAAAGCTCTTCGATGGCTTTCAGTGCGACAACCATCTGGATGGTTGTGCAATTCGGGTTAGCGATCACGCCGCGCGGACGATCTTTAGCATCGGCTGCATTCACTTCGGGCACCACCAAAGGTACATCTGTATCCATACGGAAAGCGCTGGAATTATCGATCATTACCGCACCATATTGGGTAATGGTTTTCTCGAATTCCTTAGATGTGCCTGCACCGGCCGAAGTGAAAGCAATGTCCACCCCTTTAAAGTCATCGTTGTGTTGCAGAAGTTTGACCTCGATCTGTTTACCGCGGAAAGTATATTTGGTCCCGGCACTACGTTTAGAGCCGAACAAAACTAACTCGTCCAACGGGAAATTTCTCTCATCGAGCACGCGCAGGAACTCTTGTCCTACGGCTCCGCTTACGCCAACAATAGCTACTTTCATCTTTTTCTTTTGTTTTATGTGAATACTCATCCTCTACAATTTAAATCAATCGTAAGGATTTGGCTGCAAAATTATAACATTTTGCAATATAATAAGCATTTTAGGGAGAAGATTTCTCATTGAAAATCTCTTTCCTAATGAATTGGCGGTGTGATAACTTTTTTGTTATTTTGCAGTTAAATACAAAAATCCCGATATATGCACTGGTTTGATCTCAGTTTACAACTTCCGATAACAGACCCTACATGGGTGTTTTTCTTGGTTCTGATCATTATTCTATTTGCGCCGATGATACTGGGACGCTTGCATATCCCCCATATCATTGGTATGATTCTGGCCGGGGTAGTTATTGGTGAATATGGTTTCAATGTTCTCGAACGGGATAGTAGTTTTGAGCTGTTTGGGAAAGTGGGACTCTACTATATCATGTTTCTGGCCGGGTTAGAGATGGACATGGAAGATTTTAAGAAGAACCGGACCAAAGGGCTGGTCTTTGGATGGTTTACATTTATTATTCCGATGGCATTGGGCGTATGGAGCAGTATGGAGTTGTTGGGATATGGATTTACCACAGCTGTGCTCTTGGCCAGCATGTATGCTTCCCATACATTGATTGCCTATCCCATTATCAGTCGTTATGGCCTATCTAAGCTAAGAAGTGTAAATATAACGATTGGAGGGACAGCCGTAACCGTTACCTTGGCTTTGATTATTCTGGCTGTCATTGGAGGTATGTATAAAGGGACTGTCGACGGCATGTTCTGGATTCTGCTGGTGGCAAAGGTTGCATTCCTGAGTTTTTTGATCGTATTCTTTTTTCCGCGTATCGGCCGTTGGTTTTTCCGTAAGTACGATGATAGCGTGATGCAATTTGTTTTTGTACTTGCAATGGTGTTTTTGGGTAGCGGCTTGATGGAGTTTGTTGGCATGGAGGGCATTTTGGGGGCTTTCCTTGCAGGGTTGGTACTGAATCGTCTCATTCCGCATGTCTCTCCTTTGATGAATCGTTTGGAATTTGTCGGAAACGCTTTGTTTATTCCCTATTTTCTTATTGGTGTGGGGATGATTATCGATGTCCGCACTTTGTTTGCCGGAGGCGAAGCTTTAAAGGTTGCGGTAGTGATGACCGTATTCGCTACTTTGAGTAAATGGCTCGCTGCCTGGATTACACAGAAGATTTATCGTATGCAGCCCAATGAGCGGAGCATGATGTTCGGTTTGAGCAATGCGCAGGCGGCTGCTACTCTGGCAGCAGTACTGATAGGGCATGGCATTATAATGGAGAATGGAGAACGTTTGCTGAATGACGATGTGCTGAACGGTACGGTGGTGATGATTCTCTTTACATGCGTAATCAGCTCACTTGTGACCGAACGCTCTGCACGACGTTTCGCTTTGCATGAAGAGATGCAGTTCGAAGATAACAAGGAGAGAACAGAACAGGAACAAATCCTGATTCCGGTAGCGAATCCGGATACTATTGAAGAGCTGATTAACCTCGCATTGGTTATCAGAGATACCAAACAGAAGAAAGAACTGATTGCACTCAACGTAATTAATGATAATAACAACTCGGAAAATAAGGAGTTACAGGGTAAACGGAATCTGGAAAAAGCAGCAATGATTGCTGCCGCTGCCGATGTTTCGGTTAATATGGTGAGTCGTTACGACCTTAATATTGCTTCAGGCATTATCCATACCATTAAAGAGTATGATGCGACGGACGTAGTAATCGGTCTGCACCGTAAGGCAAATATTGTCGATTCATTCTTTGGTAATCTGGCTGAGAGTTTGCTGAAAGGTACTCACCGGGAAGTGATTATTGCCAAGTTCCTTATGCCGGTCAATACACTTCGGCGGATCATTATTGCCGTACCCCCAAAAGCTGAATACGAGACCGGGTTCTCTAAATGGGTGGAACATTTCTGCCGTATGGGAAGTCTGTTGGGTTGTCGGGTACATTTCTTTGCCAATGAGCAGACCCTGATGCGGTTACAGCAGTTAGTGAAGAAGAAGTATGGAAGTACTCCCACCGAATTTTCCAGACTGGATGAATGGGACGACCTGCTTTTGCTGACCGGGCAAGTGAATTTTGATCATTTGTTAGTGATTATCAGTGCGCGGCGCGGATCTATTTCGTATGATCCTGCGTTTGAGCGGTTACCCAACCAGCTTAGCAAATATTTTTCTAACAACAGCTTGATCATCCTGTATCCCGATCAGTTTGGCGAGCCTCAGGAGATAGTTTCTTTTTCTGATCCACGGGGGTACAACGAATCTCAGCATTACGATAAGGTAGGTAAATGGTTCTATAAATGGTTAAAAAAGAATTGATGGAAAACTGGCAGCAGAGAACTAAACTTCTTTTAGGAGAAGAGAAAACGGAACGTTTAAGAAAATCACATGTGTTGGTTGTTGGGTTAGGTGGAGTAGGCGCTTATGCGGCCGAAATGATTTGCCGTGCAGGTGTAGGCCGAATGACGATAGTGGATGCCGATACTGTGCAACCTACTAATATCAACCGCCAGCTACCGGCTACGCATGCCACCTTGGGTATGGAGAAAGCAAAGGTGCTGGAAGTAAGATTCAGGGATATTAATCCGGAGATAGAGTTGAACGTATTGCCTGTTTATCTGAAAGACGAAAATATACCGGAGTTGCTGGATGCCTCAAAATACGATTTTATAGTTGATGCCATTGATACCATCAGTCCGAAGTGTTACTTGATTTATCACGCTCTTCAGCGCCGTATAAAGATAGTATCGAGTATGGGTGCCGGAGCGAAAAGTGATATCACTCAGGTGCGTTTTGCCGATCTTTGGGATACGTATCATTGCGGTCTTAGCAAAGCTGTCCGCAAACGTCTGCAAAAGATGGGAGTGAAACGTAAGTTGCCCGTCGTCTTTAGTACGGAACAAGCCGATCCGAAAGCAGTATTGCTGACGGAGGACGAGAGAAATAAGAAATCGACTTGTGGAACAGTGAGTTATATGCCGGCTGTGTTTGGCTGTTATCTGGCAGAGTACGTTATAAAAAGATTGTAAGATTATGATTCATTTAGAAGGTATAACCAAGAGTTTCGGTTCGTTGCAGGTGTTGAAGGGGATAGATCTGGAGATAGCCAAAGGAGAGATAGTAAGTATCGTAGGTCCCAGCGGAGCCGGAAAGACCACACTGCTTCAGATTATGGGGACTTTGGATAGTCCGGATACAGGTACGATAAATGTTGATGGTACGAACGTAAGCAAGATGAAGGAGAAGGAACTTTCTGCTTTCCGGAACACACACATTGGCTTTGTGTTCCAGTTCCATCAATTACTGCCTGAGTTCACGGCATTGGAAAATGTGATGATCCCTGCATTTATTGCGGGTGTGTCTACCAAAGAAGCTTCTATACATGCCATGGAGATACTTGATTTTATGGGATTGACGGAGCGTGCATCACATAAGCCTAATGAACTCTCGGGCGGAGAAAAACAACGGGTAGCTGTAGCTCGTGCATTGATCAATCAGCCGGCGGTTATTCTGGCCGATGAACCTTCGGGAAGTCTGGACACCCATAACAAGGAAGAATTGCATCAACTCTTTTTTGATCTGAGAAACCGGTTTGGACAAACCTTTGTGATTGTGACACATGACGAAACATTAGCAAAAATCACCGACCGTACGATTCATATGGTGGATGGAAAGATCATCTGATTATTCAAAACAGACGTAATGACTGATCCGTTCCAGATCCTGAGTCGTGAATTCTTCGTAAAGGGATAATTGTTTCAGGCTCTTCAATGTTCTTTTTTTCTTTCTGTATTCTACGATTACTTTGGCTTGATAAAAGTTGATATAGGGATGAGCTCTGAGTCGTTCAATGCCGGCTTTGTTGAGGTTTATTCGTTGAGTCGTTCCGGCTGTCACACAGAGCCAGGGACGGAGTTTATCCACATCGAGATGTATCTCTTCCAACTGGGCTATATCGTAGAATCCACCTAATCGTTTGCGATATCCTGTTATCATACGCGCAATCCCACTACCGATGCCGGGAATCTTTTTCAATTCTGTAGTATCTGCCTGGTTCAGTTCGACTACTGTTCCGGCCTCGTATTTAAAGTCTTTCAGTGTATCCTTCTCCGCTTTCCGGATGTAGAGGTGAAATGTATCTTTTTGTTCTATGATCGGAGCTATACGGATATAAGGCTGGAGAGTGGCGTATTGTTCTTGTGTCAATCCATATACTTTCCGGAAGTCTTCTACCCGGCGGAATTTTCCTCCTTTATTTCTGTATCTGAGTATATTCTTTGCCATCCATGCAGGAATCCCTAAGTTGAGAAATCCTGTAGAATCTATTGTGTTAGGATCGAAAGGTGTCAGAACTATTTCCCGTCGGCGCCGGAAGTGGCTGTTGTGTGTATATCCTCTTTCTTTTTTCTCTTGTATGGAGGCCATGAACTCTGCATATTCCTTTTTGAATTTCTCAGTATCGTTCGTGGCGGTATTCTCTTTGTCGGGTATCAACCATCCGCCAATGAATACCAGTATACACAAAACGGCAAGTATCAGGATACCTTGCCGTTCTGTACGTGTAAAGTAAAAGAAGTCTTTCCACATTTTTATTTCAGCAGCCCCAGTTCATTGATGAAGATTACTGAAATGGCAATCGGGGCTACATATTTCAGAATAAAGATAATCAGTTTATAGATAGGTACTTTCAGTGTACCATTATTGGTTATTTCCGACCAGACAAGCTTCTTGTCCAGATACCATCCGGTAAAGATGGAGATAAGCAATCCTCCTAACGGCAACATCAGTTTGGCGGTCACGAAGTCAAATAAGTCAAACATGCCTAATCCGAATATGGTGAAATCTTTGGTAACTCCCAAAGAGAGTGAACAGAGTATCCCCAGCAGAATACAACCGGCAGTCACCAACCGGGCCGCTTTTCCCCGGGTAAAGTTGAATTCTTCGTGTAAGTAGGCCGTTACTACTTCATGCAACGAGATGGTAGAAGTAAGGGCCGCCAATGCCAACAATACGTAAAACATCACCGAAAAGATGTATGCCAGGACAGGTATTCCACTGAAAGCCTGTTGGAATACATTGGGCAGGGTGATGAAGATCAAGCTTGGACCTGCATCCGGCTGGATGCCTACCGAGAAAGCCGCAGGGAAGATGATAAATCCCGCCAGTACAGCTACAAATGTATCGATAATGCCTACACTGAAAGCAGTCCGGGTTAGGTTGGTGTCTTTGCTGAAATAAGAAGCATAGGTACATAGACATCCCATGCCCAGACTAAGCGAAAAGAATGCCTGTCCCATAGCTCCCAGAAACACGTTACCGTCCACTTTGCTGAAATCCGGTTTCAGTAGAAATTCGATGCCTCTGCTTGCTCCGGGTAAAGTGACGGAACATCCCACCAATACAAGAATAATGATGAAAAGGGTCGGCATCATAATTTTGGATGACTTTTCGATACCCTTCTCCACTCCTTTTACAATGATGAAGTGGGTAGCGAGTAAAAACAGAGTGAGCCACAAGGCCGGACGCCAGGGATTGCTGGAGAAGCTTTGGAAAGAAGAGATGAACTCTGCCGGAGTTTTACCTGCAAAACTATTGCTGACAGCCTCAAATATATACTCTAATGTCCATCCTGCTACTACGGAGTAATAGCCAAGAATAAGGAATCCTGCCAAAACTCCCATTCGCCCTACCCAACGCCATTGAGTGCCCGGAGCCAGTATCTGGTAGGCACGGGCGGTGTTGGCTTGTGAGTGTCGTCCGATTAAGAATTCGGCTATCATAATAGGTAACCCCAGTAGAAGGATACATCCCAGGTAAATAAGGATAAAAGCTGCTCCTCCATGATTACCTGTTTCATAAGGGAATCTCCATATATTACCCAGCCCGACAGCTGAACCTGCAGAAGCTAATATCACACCTAATTTACTACCAAAATTACCTCTGTCTTTTTTTGTCATAGAAAGCGTATGTTATCTTACAATTCGATAGATTTTATTGTTTTAAACGTGCAAATATAGAAAATGTTCCTTATATTTGCGACTCATCTGTAATTTATTTAGGTATGCTATCTTATATTAAGAAATATCCCGTATCGCTCTTTATTATTCTTGCGGTCATCTATTTATCGTTCTTTAAACCTCCTTCAACGGAGATCAGTAAAATTCCTAATATCGATAAGATTGTTCATATTTGTATGTACTTCGGCATGTCCGGTATGTTGTGGCTGGAGTTTTTGCGGGCACACCGTAGAGATCATACCCCGATATGGCATGCATGGGTAGGAGCTTTCGTTTGTCCTGTATTATTCAGTGGATGTGTAGAATTGCTACAGGAATATTGCACTACTTATCGCGGAGGAGATTGGTTGGACTTTGCCGCCAATACCACAGGAGCGGTATTGGCCAGTCTGATAGGGTATTTTGTGGTTCGTCCACGGATGGTAGATCCAAAGTAACTTATTATAGGAACTCTACGACCGTACTTAGCTTAATGCCATTTGAGCCTTTAATCAGGATGGTGTAGCCTTGGGGTTTTTCCGTTTGCAAGTCCTTTATTAATTCCTGTGCGTTAGCATATGTAGGATAGGGAGGATTGGTTGATGCAAATAATTCTCCTACCAGCAGGACTTTTTCAAACGAACACTCTTGCAGGTATTCTACGATTTTATGGTGTTCGGCTGCGCTTTCTGCTCCTAACTCGCGCATATCACCTAATATCAGCATTTTCCGTTCCACAGTCATGTTACGGAAGTTCTGCAGAGCGGCCATCATACTGGTCGGATTGGCATTGTAAGCATCTATAATCAGTGTATTATCCGCGGTCTTTTTTAGTTGCGAACGGTTGTTGCGGGGAGTATATCCGGCCAAAGCTTCATCTATCTTTGAGGATTCTACTCCAAAGAATCGTCCGATCGTGACGGCAGCCAGTGCATTCGGAAAGTTATATTCACCGATAAGTTGTGTTTGTACCTGATGTAAATTTCCATCTTTGCCTGCTTTCCATTCGAAAGTCAGGTAAGGAGAATTACCGGTTACGTGGCCGTTGACGTACAGCGAATTTTCACTTCCGTAAGGAATCAGGTTCAGCCCCCGTGAGATGTCCATCAGATAAACATTATCATGGTGGATGAATACGGTAGAATCATCCTTCTCACGGAGGTAGTCATATAATTCCCCTTTTGTCCGAATCACTCCTTCGAATGAACCGAAACCCTCTAAATGGGCCTTACCCACGTTGGTGATGATTCCATAATCCGGTTCAGCAATATGTACCAGAAACTTAATCTCTCCCGGATGGTTAGCCCCCATCTCGATCACTGCCAGGTCGTGTTCCGCCTTTAGGCGAAGCAAGGTCATCGGTACACCAATGTGGTTGTTCAGGTTACCTTCCGTGTAAAGCACATTGTGGGCTTTCGCCAGAACAGCAGAAATCAATTCTTTAGTCGTCGTCTTACCGTTGGTTCCGGTGATACCGATCACCTTCGTACCCAACTGCCGGCGATGGTAATTGGCAAGTTGTTGCAGGGTTTGCAGACAGTTGTCCACAAGTATGATGTGTTTATTATCTTCCGGAGCATATTCCGCTTCATCCACCACAGCATAGGCACAACCGTCCTTCAAAGCCTGGGCGGCAAAAGCATTTCCGTTGAACGATTCGCCTTTCAAGGCAATAAACAGTGAACCTTCAGGGCAGTTACGGCTGTCGGTGGTCACTACGGCACAATCCAGGAATATCTGGTAGAGAGCAGAAAGTTTCATAATAATCCGTTTTTACGGAGGGTGTTGCAAAAGCTCATCACAGACTTTAGTAACACCCTCTTCTGTTGTTGCTGCAAAATTACATTTTCTATTTCAGATTATCATTAAACAGGAACGAATTTCGTTTGGTATAAGAAATGACGAGCATCACAATGCTGATACATAAATTGAATACAAAAGCAAACTGTTGGGATTTGATATGAAACACGGTCGACTGGAAGAAATCGATAATGAAAGGGCACAACAGGATGGCGAGGTAATTCATCGCCATCACAAATGCCAATGCCAATGTCACTTTGCGGGGGATTGCCGTGTGGGTTGTCTGATTGTAGACAACAGGTTGAATGACTCCGTATCCCAATCCTACCAAGATACATCCCGGAGCTATCATCCATTCCTTGGGTGAGATCCAGATCAGTGCCAGCCCGATGCCGATACTGAGGAAGCTGTAGAATTTAGTTTTCTCCTTCAGTGTACCAACGATGCGACTTAAAAAGAAGCCGGGAGCCATGATGGCCAGAAAAAAGAGTGAGATCATAATGCCGGAGTTACCACTGGTGAAATGATATTCTTCCATCAGGAACGGCAGGTTGAAACTGACTACCAGTACCAGGAAAGTGGCAAGCCCGTAAACAGACATGATTCCTGCAAGATGGCGGATATGAATGCCGTATTTACTGTTTCCCGTATCTACATCCTCCTCTTGGCTTGCCGTATCTTTATCATTGGTAAGTGAGGTGCTTCCTTCGCTTGCCATGCTGCGTTGCAGATATACTGACAGGATAAGTGAGACAATCGGCAACAGGTAGACCACAAATGGCAGATGCCAGTTGACTTCAGCCAGATATCCGGTGACCACCGTAGCTATCACAAGGGTTATATTCGTAATGGCGGAACTTAATCCGAACTGTTTCACACGATATGAACCGGTGAAGTATTTTGAGATCAGGCCGGTGGACAACGGAACGATCAGCCCCGATCCTACTCCCAGTAAAGCACTTACAGCAATCAGTTGCCACATTTGTCCCGAAAGTAGATAAAGTATTCCGCTTAAGGCAAAGATGGCAAGCCCGGCTTGTAATAGATGTATGAAATTGACCCGTTCGGTCAGTTTGCCCGCCAGAAGGATAAATGGGATAATCAGTAGTGAGGGCAGAGACGAAAGCATCTGTATGTCCAGTTCGGTGGAGTGTGGAAAGATGACGGATAGCTTCCCCAAAATAGGAGAAACCGCCAGACCGGGTAGGGCATTCAGGGCCGAGATAGACCAGATGCCGATAAGGGTGATAAGGGGTATAGTCCCTTGACCAGTTTGAATACGCATAGTTGTATAGGTATTATAAAGTTTAGGTGTGTGAAGAACAAACGATTCGTCAGAATGTTCGGCATCTAAGCAGCAGAAAGTGTGTTTAATAAACGCCAAATAATGTAAAACCGAAGAACTTTCATATCCTTTCGATGTTGTTGTGGGAAATTCGACGGGGAAAATCCCCATCGCCTAAACCTAATTAAAAATAAGAGTAATTATGGAAGATTTAAATTTCAGAAAAGGTGATGCTAAAACCGATGTATTTGGTTCAAACAAAATGTTGCAACCCTCTCCGGTGGAGAAAATACCTGATGGACCTACGACTCCGGAAATCGCCTACCAGATGGTGAAGGACGAAACTTTTGCTCAAACTCAGCCCCGTTTGAATCTTGCTACATTCGTGACTACTTATATGGATGACTATGCAACGAAGCTGATGAATGAAGCTATCAATATCAACTATATTGACGAGACAGAATACCCGCGTATTGCCGTAATGAATGGTAAATGTATCAACATTGTAGCCAACTTGTGGAATTCTCCGGAGAAAGATACCTGGAAGACAGGTGCGCTGGCTATCGGTTCTTCAGAAGCCTGTATGTTGGGTGGTGTTGCAGCTTGGCTGCGTTGGCGTAAAAAACGTCAGGCACAGGGCAAACCGTTTGACAAACCAAACTTTGTGATTTCAACCGGCTTTCAGGTAGTTTGGGAGAAATTTGCGCAGTTATGGCAAATTGAGATGCGTCAGGTTCCTCTGACATTGGACAAGACCACACTCGATCCGGAAGAAGCCTTGAAGATGTGTGATGAAAATACAATTTGTGTAGTTCCTATCCAGGGTGTTACATGGACAGGCCTGAATGACGACGTTGAAGCGCTTGACAAAGCCCTCGATGCTTATAACGCCAAGACCGGTTATGACATTCCTATTCACGTAGACGCCGCCAGCGGTGGCTTTATCCTTCCGTTCCTGTATCCGGAAACCAAGTGGGACTTCCGCCTGAAATGGGTACTCTCTATCAGTGTATCCGGTCATAAGTTCGGTCTTGTATATCCGGGTTTAGGTTGGGTTGTCTGGAAAGGTAAAGAATATCTGCCCGAAGAAATGGCTTTCAGCGTAAACTATTTAGGAGCTAACATTACTCAGGTAGGTTTGAACTTCTCACGTCCGGCTGCTCAGATTCTGGGACAGTATTATCAATTTATCCGTTTAGGATTCCAGGGTTACAAGGAAGTACAGTATAACTCTCTGCAAATAGCTAAATATATCCACAGCCAGATCGCTAAGATGGCTCCGTTTGTCAACTACTCTGAAGATGTAGTGAACCCGTTGTTTATCTGGTACATGAAACCGGAATATGCAAAGAACGCCAAATGGACTCTTTATGATTTGCAGGATAAACTGGCTCAGCACGGCTGGATGGTTCCGGCATATACACTGCCTTCTAAACTGGAGAATTATGTGGTTATGCGTGTGGTAGTTCGTCAGGGATTCAGCCGGGACATGGCCGATATGCTGTTGGGAGATATCAAGAATGCTATTACCGAACTTGAAAAACTGGAATACCCGACAACCACCCGTATCGCCCAGGAAAAGAATCTGCCGGTAGAAACCAAAGTGTTTAATCATACCGGTAAACCGCAAGTTGCTAAGAAATAAATAACATTATTGGTATGGACAAAAAAATATCTATTTCCCAAATAAAAGAGGTAGTACAACAGGCTTATGAGCAAGTCAAGGGTAATACCGGTGGTAAGAATGCCGATTATATTCCCTATCTTGCTAATATTGACAAGAACCTTTTTGGTATCAGTGTCTGTTTGCTGAATGGTCAAACTATTACCGTAGGGGATTTTGACTATCGTTTCGGTATCGAATCCGTATCTAAAGTACATACAGCCATTCTGATTCTCCGTCAATACGGGGCGCAGAAGGTGTTGGAAATGATTGGAGCGGATGCTACCGGACTGCCTTTCAACTCTATCATCGCCATCTTATTGGAAAATGATCATCCGTCTACTCCGTTGGTCAATGCCGGAGCCATCTCTGCTTGTTCCATGGTGACGCCGGTTGGTAATTCCGATAAGAAGTGGGATGCGATTGTACAGAATATTACCGATCTTTGCGGCTCTGCTCCACAGCTGATTGAAGAACTCTATAAGTCGGAAACAGCTACCAACTTCAACAACCGTTCTATTGCCTGGCTGCTGAAGAATTATAACCGCATCTATGATGATCCGAATATGTCGCTCGACCTCTATACCCGTCAGTGCTCTTTGGGAGTTACTGCACAGATGTTGTCGGTGGCTGCCGGTACGGTTGCCAATGGTGGTGTGAATCCTGTTACCAAGAAGCAGGTGTTCGATGCCGAACTGACTCCTAAAATCACTTCTATGATTGCCACCGTAGGTTTCTACGAACATTCGGGTGACTGGATGTATACTTCCGGTATTCCTGCCAAGACCGGTGTAGGTGGTGGTGTGATGGGGGTATTGCCGGGCGTATTCGGTATTTCTGCCTTTGCACCTCCTTTGGATGGTTCGGGCAACTCTGTGAAAGCACAGTTGGCCATTAAATACATCATGAACAAGTTGGGGTTGAATGTATTCAATGGTGCAAGAGTAACCATTGTTGAGTAGTAGCGGTAACGCTTTACCGTTTTTTTGTTTAGGTTGCTCCGAGGGCGGTTTCCGCCTGAGGGGCAACCTTTTTCTTTTCACACATTGGCCCGGATCAAAGGAAGGGTGAAGATAAAACGGCATCCTCCTGTATATTCCTTATCTATGATGAGGCTGCCACCTAACTTTTCTGCGATAATACGGCATATCGGGAGTCCCAGTCCGGTACCTTGAGAAAAGTCGTTCAGTTTGGCAAAACGCTCGAATACATATTCCTGTTGTTCTGCAGGAATGCCTTTTCCCGTATCGGTAACGGTGTATATGATCCGGCTTGGACTTTCCGCTATAGTGTAGGCCAGAATAATGCTTCCTCTATCCGTAAATTTAGCTGCGTTGTGTAGCAAATGGGTCAGTACTTGCGCTACTCTTGTCGGATTAGTCAATATGGTGAGCTGTCTGCATTGTGGTTCAAAGTAAAGGCTGACCCCCGGTTTCACAGAATCTCTTGACCGCTCGATACTTGTCTGGCAGCAATTGTTGATGTCGTCGGGTTTATTGTATGGCAATTCTTCCGACTGATCAAGATACGAAATGTCGAGTACGTCACTCACAAGCCGCAATAAGTTAGTGCTGCTTGTCTCTATGATAGAGGCATACTCTTTTGTTTCATCTTCGTTTTTAAAGTAAGCACTCAGTACTTGCGAGAATCCTACAATCGCATTCAACGGCGTACGTATTTCGTGTGACATACTTTGGATGAATGTTGTTTTCATCTGGCTTGCAGTTTCCGCACGTTCTTTGGCTTTGCGCAGCTCCTCACCGTTTTCTGTCAATTCCTTGTTCTGTTGTACCACAATTGCTTCCGACTTCTTTAATTTCTGATTCAGTTTAGAAATGCGGCAGAACATCATTGCTACTACTAACAGGACGACAACGAGTGAGATCAGGATTGTATAAATAGTCTGTAGCTTTTCCTCTTGCATGTGAAGCAGCAAATCGCTTTTTTCTTTCTGTAACTGTTCTACCTCCAGGATGGCGTAGAACTCACTGGTAGAGTTCTGTATTTCCTGGGTGCGTATCGAATCTGTAGCCAGGATGTAGTCCCGGTAAAATTGGGCCGCCCGTGCTCTATCGTTCATTGCCCAGTAAATATTTCCTTCTTTTTGAGTGATGCTGTAGTTCAAGTATTTGTTTGAAAAGAGAGAGTCGGCTTTGATCCGGTCGATCACTTCGAGCGCTTTATTATATTCTCCGGTAGCCAGGTAATACTCAGTCTGTACATAGTATAATCCGTTTCTGTAGATGGTGAGTGTTTTGTCTTCTTCGAATAGTTGTTCCATCTTCCGAAGTATTTTCTTCGCTTTATCGTATTCTTTCGTTTCGATGTAGTACAGAATGTAAGCCTTGTTTATTGTAAAATTCTGATAGGCACTTTTTATCTTTTTGCTTCCTTCGTCCAGCGCTTTTTTGGCATCCTCAGGTTGGTGCAATTCAAGGGCACACTGGGCAAGCGATGCGTATTGGGTAGGCAGGTTAATGTCTTCTATTCCGTTTTGCTCGATAAGCTCTATTTGTTTTTTGAAATTCTCATATGCCAGTTTGGGATTCGACTGAGTCATATAAATGGTTCCCAATGCCCGATAACACTGTACGATTCCGGGGATGAAATTATCAGCTTCGGCCGACCGGAGCATTTTTTGCGCCTCATAAATGGCCGTACTGGTTTGATGTTGCTTTATGTAATAAGTAATCAGCCGGCTTCCCCAGGCAAAATAGAAGTATTTCAACTGCCCGTTCTGTTTGCTTATCTTTTTCACGTTCTCTACTTCAATCAGAATGCTGTCGAGATCATTTTTATAATAATAATAGTCCAGCTTCAGCGAAGCGGCAACAGCTTCCATGTGTCTGTCCTTTTTCTGTTTTGACAGGCGGGCAAGGGTATCGTTTATTTGCAGGAAAGCCGGACTGTTGATTTCTGCCTTACATTTTAAGAAGTAGCTACGCAAAACGCTGTCCGTCTTTGTAAGCGTGTGTTCAGCTCTTGTCTGATATTGAAAGCAGAACAAAACCAGTATAGGTAATATGATGTGACGGCATAATTTGATAAACATTGTTTCAGTAGTCTTGATACCTGCAAAGATAACTTTATTTTTAGTGTGCAGATAGCATAGGGACATTTATTTTTCTTTATCTTTGCGACAATCAACTGTAAAAACAGAAAATGGATTCAACGATTCTCAAAAGTCTGAATGTAAACGGACGTTTACTCGATCTTTCCACTCCGCAGGTCATGGGAATACTCAACGTCACGCCCGATTCTTTTTATGCAGGCAGCCGTAGCCGGACTGAAGCCGAGATCGCTGCGCGTGCATGTCAGATATTGGATGAAGGTGCATCAATTATTGATATCGGTGCTTATTCGTCACGTCCCAATGCCGAGCATATCTCACCGGAAGAAGAGATGCAAAGGCTGCGTACCGGGCTGGAAATATTGAACCGTAATCACCCGGATGCTATTATTTCCGTGGATACATTCCGTGCCGAAGTGGCGCGGCAGTGTGTCGAGGAGTATGGAGCCGCCATTATCAACGATATTTCGGCGGGTGAGATGGACGAGCAGATGTTCCCAACCGTAGCCCGTCTGAACGTTCCCTACATCATGATGCATATGCAGGGCACTCCCCAGAACATGCAGAAGGAACCCCACTATGAAAACTTGTTGAAAGAGGTTTTTATGTATTTTGCACGGAAAGTCCGGCAGTTGCGTGATTTGGGGATGAAAGATATTATTCTTGATCCCGGTTTCGGTTTTGGCAAAACACTGGAGCATAATTACGAACTGATGGCACATCTGGAGGAGTTCGGTATCTTCGAATTGCCTTTGTTGGTAGGAGTCTCGCGCAAATCGATGATTTATCGCTTGTTCGGAGCTACTCCGCAAGAGGCACTCAACGGGACGACTGTGCTCGATACGGTGGCATTGATGAAGGGAGCCGATATACTACGTGTCCATGATGTACGTGAAGCAGTGGAGGCGGTCCGGTTGATTGAAAAACTGAAAAGCGTATCGTTTCATTCCTGATATCCGAATATTTAACTCTTAATATTTTAATCCGTGTTTTTTGAATTTGGCATAAAAGATTTTATTGATATCCTGTTGGTGGCTTTCCTGCTTTACTATACATACAAGCTGATGAAAGCCTCCGGATCTATCAATGTGTTTACCGGTATTTTGGTGTTTATCCTTATCTGGCTGGTTGTTTCGCAAGTGCTCGAGATGAAACTCCTCGGTTCTATTTTCGATAAGTTGGTAAGCGTGGGAGTATTGGCACTGATCGTTTTGTTTCAGGATGAGATCAGGCGTTTCCTTCTCACGCTCGGTTCGCATCAACATGCCAGTGCCTTGGTACGTTTCCTTACCGGAAATAAAAAAGAAAAACTTCAGCATGATGATATCATGCCCATCGTGATGGCCTGTATCAGTATGGGAAAGCAGAAGGTGGGGGCCTTGATCGTGATGGAACGTAATGTCCCTCTTGACGATGTCATTCGTACCGGTGAGATTATCGATGCCAATATCAACCAGCGCCTGATAGAGAACATTTTCTTTAAGAACAGTCCTTTGCATGACGGTGCAATGGTAATCAGTAAGAAGCGTATCAAAGCTGCCGGATGTATTCTTCCTGTGTCACATAATTTGGATATACCCAAAGAACTGGGACTCCGTCATCGGGCAGCAATGGGCATATCTCAAGTCTCGGATGCTTTAGCCATTATCGTTTCCGAAGAAACCGGAGCAATTTCTGTAGCATGGCGCGGACAGTTCTATCTTCGCCAGAGTGCTGAAGAACTTGAAAGTCTGCTGACAAAGGAAAGCTAAATATCACGCTCTCATACAAAAAATGCATTTCGATCTTCCATCTTCCACCTTTTAAGAATTTTGGTTCTGATAAACAGACTCTTAGCGGGTGGAAGATGCTGTTTTTAAGGGCTTTTATCTTCCACCCCTATCTTCCATCTTCCACCCTTCATTTTAGTAAAGGAAATAAGCGTAATCTATTTATATATAGCATGATGGGTGGGCTGTTTTTTCTGTTTATACCTATAAAAGCATTTTGTTTTCCTTAGTATCTTTAGCGAAAATGGTCTGAATCTTATCCGGGCCCGCATGTCTGTGCCCATGAGCCCGGGTACGTGGGCCGATGAGCCCCGGTATGCGGGCCCATGAGCCCACGTATGCGGGCCGGAGTAAAGATCGTATGAAAAATGGTAATTATCTTGTTCATAAAGGTTTATGATATGGGGGAAATCAAGTTGGTCTCTTCCTTATTTGTGCAGGGGGAAAGGTATTGAGAAGTTATAATTTATGATTTGCTTGGAACTTTTGTTAATAAAGAGTATTTTTGTTGTTCGTTATCTTAATAGTACAATATGAAAACCTCTCAGTATCATAGCTGTTTTTTTGTAATTGTTTTAGTTCTGTTGATTGTTTCATTGGTTGTTAATCTTTATCAGGACGGTGACATGATTACTCGCGAGAAAGCAAAAAATGCGCTTTTGATAGCCGTTGATAACGAATTGGAACATCGGTTGTCGCATTCTGAGATTCCTTTTTTTACTTCTTCAAAAGGGCGAGCGGTTGGTAGGAAAATTTGGGTTAAAGATTGTGAGGGGCTTCAAGAGATGCATTGTGATTCTTTGGACTTTTCTACTGAGAGTATGATAAAACAAACTATTTTAAAAGATCGTTGTCCTCTTAATGCTGATTCTTTAGATATATATTGGAGAAATGTCTTAAATCTCATTGGGGTAAAGGGTAAAACGGCTCTCCAAGTTATGACGTATGGAAAGAATAGAACAGATTCTTCATCTTGCTCTACTTTAAGCACTTTTGCCGATACTTTGATGTGCCTTCATGTAGGAGTGAAAAAAGAAGTGCGGATAAATGCTTTTTTTACTTCTACCATATCCGATGCGTTTGGGGGTGCTAATTGGAATCATAAAGTTATTATAATCCATTTGAGCCTGATCGTTTTACTTTTGTATGGATGCGTATATCAAAAGGTGAACTGTAAATTGCAGAATTTGTATTTATGTTTTTTTATCCGGAAGAAGATTCCTTTTATCCAGAATCTGGAGGAGGGAGTTTGGCTTTTGGGCGATGTCGGATTTTGCTATTCCTCCCAAAGCCTGTCGAAAGCAGAGACTGTTTATAAATTGCGTTCTCAACTCTCTGATTTGTTGAAATTATTTTTGGAATCACCTGATTATGAATTGACAAATGAGCAGATAAAAAAGGCTTTATGGATCGCTTTAGGAGATATTCCCACAAGCGATAAAAAGAACAGGATTATTAGTGATTTACGAAAAGAACTGGAAACTTTTCATGTACCTGTTTTGATAGAAACAAAAGGAAAAATGGGGTATCGATTGGTCCCTAAAGCCACTTGATAGTGAAATATCAGCGTTCTCAGCTTTTTTCTCAGTGTTTTTATTGCAGTGCTTGTGTGGGATAAGCGTACCTTTGCAGTATAATTTTATATCTGCATAAAAATATGAAAAAGCTAAAAGTTACATCTGTTGTATTGGTTTTGTTTTCCATCGCTGTTGTTAGCTATTGGAAGAGTACTCATGTCAAGGAAATTTCTAACTCCTTGATGCTGGAAAATATGGAAGCTCTGGCCCAGGGTGAAGAAGGTTTCAACTATATTTGCTATGGAATAGGTTCAATCGAATGTCCCATTGCTTATGCAAAGGTAGAAGGCTATTACATGTATAATAGTTTAGATTAAGATTCTCATAATGAGAGCTATCCATAATTATTGGTTTATTGTGTTGTTCTTGCTTTTTTGCTCTTGTAAAGAGACCAAAGAGCAGCAAATATCCCGTTTGATCCACGAATGGGAAGGTAGAACGATTGTCTATCCCGCTGATATGACATTCAATGTTTTGGGAAAGGACAGTGCCGGTTATTCATTTCCCCAAAATGAATATACCATAATGACTTACGTGGATTCGGTGGGCTGCACCAGTTGTAAATTGCAACTTCCTACATGGAAATATTTCATTTCTATGGTCGACACAATGGCCAATGGAAAGGTATCTTTTCTCTTTGCTTTCCATCCGAAAAACAAAAATGAAATCTCTTTTCTATTGAAAAGAGATCGATTCCTTTATCCGGTTTTTATCGATGAAAAGGGAGGTTTTGATGCTTTGAATCATTTTCCTTCGGATGTGAACTTTCAAACTTTCCTTTTGGATAGTCAGAACAGGGTGATTGCGATTGGTAATCCTGTCCATAATAAAAAGGTGCGTGACCTTTATTTGCAAATTATTACCGGACAGCAAACCGGAGTCGCTACCTCTTCTCAAACAAAAGTGGTTTTGGATAAAAACCTCGATGAAATGGGCGATTTTGATTGGAAAACTCCCCGAACCGCTACTTTTAGTTTGCGGAATCTTGGCAATCATCTTCTGATTATCGAGGACATAAATGCTTCGTGTGGCTGTACATCTGTTGCTTACAGCAAGGAGCCTGTGTCTCTGGGGAAGTCTGCCGATATTCAGGTTACTTACCGTGCAGAACATCCCGAACATTTTGAGAAGACCATTACTGTATATTGTAATACTCCCACCTCTCCAATACGTTTGAAGATTCGGGGTAATGCAGTTGATAAAGAAAACTAATAGTTAACCTTAAAAAATTATGGAGAACGTTAGCCTATGGAAAAAGTTTGATTTAGAAGGCAATTGGATTGCTTTTCCGTGGAAATGATAAGCGGGAAATTATTGGAGTGCTTATTATCGATCTTTTTTTCATTTCTTTTTATTTATTACTATGAAGGGTTATAATATTTTTTTCTTTATACCGTTGTTGTTTTTATTGCTTTCTTTGCACGCTTGTACAAGTAAATCAAAGAAAGATATGGAATATGTAAAAGGCTGGCACGGCAAAAAAATAAGTTTACCTTCGGAAAGTGATTTTTTGTTATTTGGGAGAGACTCAGTGGTATATGACTATAGCTCTTTTCCATATAAGATTGTTCTTGTAATTGGAAAAGAACAATGTATAAGTTGTAAGTTTGATGTGGCTAAATGGCAAGAATTGATTCAACAAGTAGATTCTATCACATCTTTTAAAGTTGGTTTTGTTTTTGTGTTAGAGCCTATTTATCAGCATGATGTCTACGTGATGTTGAGATCTCATCAATTTATGACTCCAGTATTTATTGATACTAATAACACATTTAGAAGTATGAATAAAATATCAGATAATGATTCTCATGTTTGGTTGTTGGATTCTAACAATAGGATTATTTATATTGGAGATCCAACTGTTAATCAAAAGATAAATAAAGAATATATGGAGTTAGTGAGAACTAACTATTTGTTTAACGATAAATAAAAGTGTATTATGAAAGTAAAGTTATTATTTGTGATATGTTTAAGCGTTTTTTCGCTGTGTGGTATTTATCATGTTCAAGCGAACAAAGAGGATAAAAACGTATCAACTTTAGTATTACAAAATATTGAGTCATTGGCTCAGAATGAAGGAAATAGTGATCATGGAAATATTGATACGACTCTGGAACCTTATTATTATCTGAGTTCTAGAGATTATTGGTTACCGGGAATGTTTGGTACAACAAAAATTCCCTGTTGTGAAAAATGTAGTAGTCAATATAGTGGATGTGCTAAAGGATTAGCTCGTTGTTAAGAGATTATTGTGAGGCTGATCAGAAGTTGGATAGTATAATAATTATTTTTCATAAAGGTGTTTATAAATTAATATATGGTTGCCTTTTCAACTTTTGATCAGTTTTTTTAAAACAATATTTATGAAGAAACTGAATCAATTTTTATTGGGATTATTACTCGTTGGAAGTGCGATAGCCTGTCATCGAGAAACATCTTTGGAAGAGAGAGATATAGTAATTGATCTGTCTGTCTCTAATCCATATCTGCCGATGTCTGTATTGGTGGACACCATTGAGTCTGTCAGGCTGCAATTACCTTCTCCTTATTTTTGGGGTATGGTCGATAATGTAATTTCAAAAGATTCTTGTTATTACATTTCGGATAGAAAGCAAGAAATGGCATTCCGGTTTGATAAGAATGGTACTTTTTTGAATACGATTGGTCAGCGGGGTGAGGGACCGGGAGAGTATAGAGAGATGGACTCTTTTTTCGTAGGAAAAGATTGTGTTTATGTCTGTGATATGAGTAAACGGACTATTTATTCTTACGGTTTTGATGGAGAATTTCGTCATTCGTTGAGCTTCCCTTATTCTCTTGTTTTCAATGATGTTGTTGAGTTGCCGGATGGCCGTTTTCTCTGCCATCGTCCTTCTGAAGATGAGAATTGTAAGGGACTTTGGATTCTGGATCAGAAAGGGAGAAGAGTGAAGAATTTGTTAGAATATGAAAAGGGGATTCCTTATGTGCATTCTGCTTGGAATACACTGTGTGCTCAAGAGGATGGAACCATAAAAATTTATAATCCGGTGGATGGAAGCTATTATCAATATGATGCTGTGAATGATACAGTGGTAAGAACCATGAGGCAGAAGTCTAATTTGCCTATGTTGGCGGATTTTTACTGCTCGGACCGGGAATTGTACGAGACGAAAGAGGAGTGTACATACAGTCTTTTCACGGTGGATGGGAAGAATCTTGTTTTCTCTCTTTGGTCTTTTAATTCACCCAATAAAGGGATGTGGTCTGTCTATTTTAAGAAGGATGGACGGATAGAGCAAGGAAATTTGACAAAGATGGATATTCCGGGATATTCGGAAATGGGACGTCCGGTTTCATCTAATATCCCTAATACATTTGTCACAGTTTATACGGATGAATTTCCGGATGATGCATTTCCGTCCGCTTATCAGCAACAGGAGATAAATGAGCAAACTGCGATACTTAGTCTTTTGAGATTAAGATGAGTATTAGGGGTATGAGAAGGTATGATTGTCTGTTAGTAAGTTAGCGAAATAGAACCAAGATGGGAATCAATGAAAAGGTTAAACTTAAAAATCAATAAAGAGATACCGGAAGAAGAATTCAAACGCTTTCTAAATAGAATGCTAAACTTGATTCTCTCTTCTGGATAGTGCAGTCTCATGTATTGATGTATGTGTATAGACATTGATTGACGAAGGGCTGATTCCTTTATCCGACTTTTATCGATGAAATGGGCGATTTTGATTGGAAAACTCCCCAGACCGCTACTTTTAGTTTGCGGAATCTTGGCAATCATCTTCTGATTATCGAGGACATAAATACTTCGTGTGGGTGTACATCTTGCTTATAGCAAGGAGCCTGTGTCTTCGGGGAAATCTGCCGATATTCAGGTTACTTACCATGCAGAGCATCCCGAACATTTTGAGAAGACCATTACTGTATATTGTAATACTTCCACCTCTCCAATACGTTTGAAGATTCGGGGTAATGCAGTTGATAAAGAAAACTAATAGTTAATCTTAAAAATTATGGAGAACGTTAGCCTATGGAAAAAGTTTGCTTTAGAAGGCAATTGGGTTGCTTTTCCGTGGAAATGATAAGCGGAATAAATAAAAAGATAATCAACTAAAGTAAGAAAATAAAATGAAAACAAGAATGAAAATTACGATTGCGTTCGTCGCAGTGATGGTTCTGTCGTTTACTGGTTATAATGTGTATAAAACACAAAAAGCAATCCAGTTGTCAGATGTAGCTATGGCAAATGTAGAAGCATTGGCTGATGGCGAAGGAACTAATGCCGGCTATTGTTATTTGGAAGATACTTGGAGTACAAAAAGAGGTTATAAATATTTTTGCGATAGTAAAACTGATAAAAATACAATCTATCCATGTCCATCTTCAATGGAGTCTGGGTGGTATGATGATAATAAGCAGGATCGGTGTACTAAATAAAGTTGATCTTTAGTTAGATAATTATCTCAAAAGTAGATATTGGTTTCTTGCTTCCCTATAAATTTCGTTCAAATAGAGGCACGAGAAAATCACATCTATTTTTGAGATAAAAAAACAGTTGGAAGAGCTACTGATTTATTTTGTTTCAAATAATAATCACAATATAAACTAAATTAAAAATATGCATATCATTAAAGTGATATTTAGTCTTGCACTAATATTGAATATTTGCGTTAGTTGTCATGAAAATGATGACACCGCATACTTCAATGGTAAAATTCAAACGATTGAAGATAGTATCAAAGACACGAAGAAAGCTACATTGAAAATACTTCCATTGGATGGAGCGAATTTTGGATGGCTATCCACATACGACTCACTGATGTTTTTTATGAATCCTAAATTACCGGATCGCTTTTATAATATATTTAATATAGACACCGGAAAAGAAATAGGCACTTTTTGTTATAGAGGAAGTGGTCCTGGGGAAGTTGCCGCTTTGGGTCCGATTTTTCATTTCTTTAAAGAAAAAGGGGATCTGAAAACTCTACTGTTCGCTCCTAATGAAGAGAAGCTATTTATCTGGAATATAACTCAGTCGATCAAGCGGGACACCACTGTTATGGATAAGCAAATCTCCTATCCCTGGAGAGAGGAGAATGGAGGTGCTCCATACTATTTGATGTTTCTGAAGGATGAAAATACATTAATTACAGAGTTACAGTCGTTCCCGCTTAATGATAAAGAAGCTACTTTGCCCGTTTATCAAAAACGGACACTTGACACGAATAAGTTGCTGAAGAGCTTTTCAAGCTATAAGAAGTCGATAAGGAACGATGAAGCTTCCATTCTGCCGGAGTCTTTTTTCTACTCGAATGATGCCATTAAACCGGATGGAACTAAAGTGGTGCAAGCTATGGTTCATCTTGCGCAATTGAATATTCTGGATCTTGAAACAGGTCATGTGAGCGGCTATCGCTTGGAAGGTGAACCGGACTTTTCTGTTTTTAAAAGTGATGAAAAAATAAAGTCGTATTTTACAAGGGTTCAGGCGGATGACAATTACATATATGCAGTATATTGGGGAAAAGAGCGTTGGGAACGTTTTGAGACTCCACACATGAATATCATTCATGTATATGATTGGGATGGGAATCTGGTACAAAAAATAGAGACGGATTATAGCATTGGGCAGATGTGGATAGATCCTATCCGAAATAGATTATATGTGACAAATCCCCAAATAGATGACGTGCTTTATTTAGACCTGGATGATTTCTTGGTTCCTAACACAGGCTTATGAATTCATCAACTAAAATAATAGGATTGCCTCCGATGTCAAATTCAATCCTAAAACATGAATATCTTAGAAAGAATAAGTCTGAATAGAAAATAAGCATTTGTTTTAACTATGAAATATATACTGTTTATCCTGTTAGTTTTAACTTTGGCAGCTTGTCAATCGGAGAAAGATAGGCGGTTGGAATATGCTTTGGAATTTGCCGGCGATAATTGCGTGGAGCTTGAAAAGGTATTAGAACATTATAGAACCGATCCGGAAAAATTGGAGGCAGCTCGTTTTTTAATTCGTAATATGCCGGGATGGTATTCTTATGAAGGAAATGAACTTGATTCTATTCACCATTTATTAGTTGGGGTTTGTGAAGGGCGTCCTATATCTAAAAGGGAGAAGAATAAATGGAACAGAATTTCCTTTGACTCTCTCTCCAAGATATATGACGCCCAAGTGATAACAGCGGAATATTTGATAGATAATATAGACCTGGCTTTTGAAGTTTGGAGGAAATATCCTTGGAATAGAAATTTGCCGTTCGATGATTTTTGCGAACTGATATTACCTTACAGAATAGCCGATGAACCTTTATCGGATTGGCGTAAATTGTATTATGAAGATTATGGAACTCTACTCGATTCTCTTTATAAGGGGGATGATGTTATTGAAGCTTCTAAGATCATTGACGGGAAACTGAGAAAGCTGTATTACATCTACAATACTGATTTTCGGATACCTCACTTGGATGCTGTTTTTCTTTATCATAATCGGATTGGTTATTGTCGTGAAGCATGCGACCTGACAATATATGCTATGCGTGCTTGTGGAATTCCTGTTGCGACCGACTATTTTGTTTATTCACCCGATTATCAACATTATCATTGTTGGACGATGTTGCGTGACACAACAGGAACTTTTCTTCAATTCGGATTTAATGAGTTTGAAGCGTCACGTGATACCTTACGGCATGACGGAAGGAAAAAGGGGAAGGTGTATCGCTATTGTTTGGGCGTACAACCTGAGAAAATCTCCGGGATTTCGGGCAATAAACGGTTGTATCCTGTGTTTAGAAATAGATTTGTGAAAGATGTGACATCTGAATATTTTGGAAGCAATGATACGACAATACCGATACAAATACCTGGAGAGCAATACATCTACTTAGGGATATTCAGTCCCGGCGGATGGATTCCTGTAGATATGGCACTTGGTAATGCGGGTAAGGTTACTTTCCGGGATATAGAACCCGATGTGATTTATCAGACTCTTTATCAGGGAGATGGAGGAAAACTTTATCCGGCGGGATATCCGTTCATATCTAAAAGGGGAGGTGAGTTTGTTTTGCTGAAACCCAATATCGATTTGATGAAGGAAGCTATATTAAGGCGGAAAATGCCTCAGCAAAAGACAATTGCGGAATGGGCTTATCGAGCAGTTATAGGGGCAAAGATTGAAGCTGCCAGTGATTTGTCATTTATACATGCAGATCTGTTATGGCAATTTGAGGATACGCTTACCACTAATTATTGCATATTAACTCCGCCTTCAAGAAAGAAGCATAGGTATGTGCGGTATGTTGCTCCGGCAGGGAAAAGAATGGAGTTGGCGGAACTGGCACTATTTAAGGATTCACTGTGTCAGGAGAAGATTCGGTTGAGGAGGATAAACAGTATAGAACCGATTGCAAAATTAGAGTATGTTACAGATGGCAATATATTGACTTATTTTCAGGCACGTGATACATCTTCTTATCTGGCCTATGATCTGGGAGAAAGTATGCCGATTGAAAGAATTGTTTTCTCTCCGCGTAACGATGATAATTACATTTGGCCCGGGGATAATTATGAGTTATTCTATCAAGACGGAATCAATGGATGGAAGTCATTAGGCAGGAAAGTGGCGACGGAAAGAAAAATTGAATTTTTAGTTCCACAGAATGCCTTATTGTGGTTGAGAAACTGTACCAAAGGACGGGAAGAACAGGTTTTTATCTATAAAAATGGAAGGCAAACTTTTACGTTTGATTTATAAAAGTCGGGTGTGCGATGGTGTATGAGGAGGTTGTTTCCGGAAAAGGAAATATGAGATAATTGATGTTTTATTAGCTATATTCCTTAGGACTGAAAGGTTTAGTTCATCATCAGACTCATATACGGTTGCATCTCGCACAGTATTTTTTCTGATAGTTCACCGATGGTCATTCGGGTGTGTGCTCCCGGTAAGCGGACCTCACTGGTCATGCACTTTCCATTGCAAAGATAATAATATCCGTTATTGGCTGACAATTGTTCATCGGTCAGTTCAATGTTCATTTCTATTTCCGGATGACTGGCTGCGTAGAGCTGAAGAACTGTCCGGGCATCAATGACACGTGCCATTCCTAATGTTTCGTTGGGCAGGGAGGCTACAGGAGGAAGTTGAAGAATGATCCGGTCGGTGCCATTCCTTAGCCCGGCCCGGCAGAGCAATTGTGCCCGGACAGCTTCATTGTCAGCAAATAACTCGTTGATATACGAGGTATTATCGTGTTTATAGACAACAGCTATACCCGTTATTCGATTGTCCTTTCGGGCTACGAGAGCGGTATTTTGTGTCAAGGCAAGATCGGCAAGAACTACTTTGAAATCAGTGGACGTATGTTGTAAACAACAGGTACGTTCTGATAATTTGCCGTTCAAATATTGATAAACATCTTCTTGGTATTCTGTAACTTCCTCAATGCTGCCCGTTTCCGAATCGGCAGGTAATTCTGAAAGAGAGAAGGATTGGTGAGAGATGCGGAAAACCCGGGCATAACCTGCTTTTGCATAATAACCGAACAACCAGGGTTCAGCGGGAATAAGCGTACTAAACAGGACACCGTTGCGGAGCATACGTGCAAAACTTTGTGACAGTAGTTCGCGCATCACTCCTTTGCTTCGATAGTCGGGATGAGTGCATGCGCCGGATATGTATGAAGTAGGCACGGTTTGACCACAAAACGTCATGGGATAAGGGAGCATTTGGAGCGCAGCAATCACTTCTTCGCCACTTTGGATGGCTAAGTTGACTTCGTTGTTATAACGAAGCCGGAAGTAGAGTTCGATGAATGCTTCGCTATCATCGAAACACAATTTCCATAATGATTTTACCTGTTCTCTTATCATCAGTATGCTACCATTTTATCATTTCTACAGGTTGTTCTTTCAAACAAGCCATATATTTCTCCAGAATCGTTTCCGGGTGATATGAGAGCTTAGCTTTACGCAACCCTTCTATTCCCAAATCTTCTTCACGGTTGATGTAAATATATTGTTCGGGGATGTGGTTGGCAAATTCGTAATTGATCATGGCATAAGCTCCATCAATATTCGTATCTGCTTTTTCCACATGTACACCGAAGGTTTCTTTATTGATCGGCATGCCGAAAGTAAAAGCTACAATCTGACCATTGACATGCAGGATACCTCCCGTTAATCCTAACTCTTCGAAATGGTTGAGGGCATAGAGCAAAGCACGGCGCTCGTTTCCGGTTCCCTCCTGCTGGTCACAGTCATTGGCTTTGCACCATTTTGCTTCCAGTTCCAGACACTCCTGAATTCTGTCTTTGGTGATCGGAGTGTATTCGTAATCAGGGTATGTGTTGCGAAATTTGTTGATGTGATTCCGCTTTGACTGGAATTTTTTTCCCTTCAGTGTTGCGAGATCGCTGCGCAAATAAATGTAGTCGGCATAATCACGGTCAACCGTGAATCCAAACTGACCGGGCATGATAGCCTCAAGGTCTTCGCGCATACACGAACAGACACCCAGCATACAAAAAGGTTCGCCCTCCTGCCGGGCATCCTCAACCAGTTCGTTCAATACCTTTTCGAGGTTTCCTTCACCGACAGGCATCATATAAGCCAGTTCATCACCGGCCCAAAATTTGAAAACCAGAAAATTGTCGACTATGGCAAACTTGGTGTGATACAAGAACCGCCAGCTGCATAAGTTTGAAAAAGATAGGTCGCAGTTGCGGCGACAACTATTCATCGTGTAAGCTGTGATGGTATCCTTATCCTGGATCGTTATATCTTTGAATGCGATCATAAAGTTTTTGTTTCCTAATTAACTGTTTATATATAACAAAGATAAAACGATTTTGTTAGAGAATGCCTAACATTCGTAAAATAGTTGGAGTCAACAATGCGGTAAATATACCGTTGAGCGTTAAGCCAAGACTTGCATAAGCTCCGTATTTGCTACTGATGTCCATAGCCGTTGAGGTGCCGACGGCATGTGCGGCCGTACCCATGGAGAGTCCTTGAGCTATAGGACTACCTACGTGCATGATTTTCATGGTCTTGAAACCTAATACAGCACCCAGCAGACCTACACATACTACTACAGCTGCTGTCAGTGACGGAATTCCCCCCAATGTTTTAGTGACTTCCATAGCAATCGGAGTGGTTACCGATTTAGGAGCAAGTGACAGAATTACTTCCTGCGAGGCTCCCATTAACTTGGCTATCAATACTACTGATATCACACCGACGATACAGCCGGCCAATTGGGACAGAATGATGGGAAGCAGCTGTTTTTTTATGGTTTCAAGTTGCAGATATAAAGGAACTCCAAGTGCTACGACTGCCGGTTTCAGCCAAAATTCAATCAGATGTCCACCCTGATTGTAAGTCTCAAAAGAGATGTTTGTTATTTTGAGGAAGATAATAATGACTGCAATAGTCAACAGGATCGGATTTAGCAACAGAATTCCTGTCTTTTTCTGTAAAAGCTTGGCAAAGAAGTAAATCCCAAAAGTGATTGCCAACAGGAAAAATTCATTTTCTAAATAGTTCATTTGAGTTTACGTGTTAATTGATGAACCCATCCGGTGATGACAAGCACCAGCAGGGTACTGACTAAGGTAGCTATCACAATCGGCCAGAATTGCGCCGCAATGATGTCGAAATACAACATCAGGGCCACTCCCGGGGGGATGAAGAAGAAACCAAGATTAGCAACCAGAAAGTCGGACATTCCTTGCACCCAATGCAATTTGATCCAACCTAATTTTAAAAAAAGGGTGAGCAGCAACATCCCGATGATGCTGGACGGGAGCTTAATCCCCGTGAGATAAACAATCAATTCACCCAAAGCCAAACAGCCAAATAAAATGGCACACTGACGTATCATACTATTACCTATTGAATTTTGAAAACGTTGCAAAGTTATGAAAAATAGAGTTAGGGTATCAACTAATATGGTACGAAGATTCTTTTTTAACAGTGGACAACTACAAAAAAAACAAGAAAAAGTAAACGAAATGGATTACTTTATCTATTTTTGCAAAATGAAAAACGAATATACATAACGAATATTAACTACTAAAAACAGAATTGACATGAAAAAGAGTTTATTAATCAGTGTTTTTGCAACACTGGCAATGATGATTTCTTTAAATGCATTTGCACAAGAAAAAGCGACAGGTAAGGCTTATAAAGCAATTCAAAAGGACGAAAAAGTAATCAACAAAGATTTGCAGAAAAAAGCGATTAAAGAAGCCCGCAAAGAGGCGAAAGCACTGGCAAAAGAAGGCTTCAAGACTCCGGTTGGAAAATTGCCGTTGGACAAACAGCTGGAAAATTCATGGGAAAAACAGATGGAAATCGATATGAATGGCAATCCATATTGGTATATAGCAACTGCAAGAGTGATTGGTGGAAATCAGTCGGCTGCGGCTATGCAGGCAACCAATACTGCTAAGATTGACATTGCCGGACAGGTTCAGACAAAGGTGACTCAACTGATTGAATCGAAAGTTGCCAATGACGATATGGGACAGGAAGAAGCGGCCAGCCTGTCGAGTGCTGTAGCTGCCGGAAAAAGTATTATCAGCGGAACGTTGGGGCGCACTATTCCTTTGGTGGAAGTGTACAGGACATTGCCAAATAAAAATGTTGAGGTAATGGTTACCATTGGTTACAGTCTGGAGGCGGCAAACAAAGTTGCTGTCAAAGCGCTTAGCGAAGAATTGGCTAAAAAATCACCGGAACTGGCTAAAGAACTGGATAAACTTGCTCAGTGAGTTTTAATATAAAAAGGCAAACTGAATGAACGTAAACAGGCTATTAGGAATTTTAGCTGTACTTTTATTGACCGCTGCCAGCGCTCTTTATGCCCAGAAACCCGTAAAAGTGAAAGGTGTACAAGGGCGTTGGCAGGTCAGCGATGACATCACATTGAAGCAGGCGGAAGAGCGTGCTTTTATGGAAGCAAAGAAAGCTGCTTTGCAAAAGGCGGGCGTGATGGAGAATGTGTGGTCTGTTTTTGGGCAGATTACCCAGGAAGACGGACAGGAGCTTCACGAAGCTTATTCGCAAATGAATGTGCTTGCTATCGGAGGAATGGTGAATATTACTAATAAAAAGGTAGAAGAGGTTTGGGACACAGATACACGCAGCTTGTATAAGGTAGTAACCATCGATGCCGAAGTGCAGAAAGAGGATAAACCGGACAGTTCGTATGCTCTCGAAGTGAAAGGGGTGGAGACACTCTATCGTGAGGGGGATGTGTTTCACTGTAAGTTGACTGTACATGGTACGGATTCATACTTGAAGTTTTTCTGGTTCGACAGTAATGGGGGAGCTTTGCTTTATCCTAATAGTTACGAACCCAATACGTTGTTGAAAGCCGGCAAAGAATATTCGATTCCTTTCAGTAATGCTGTGGACTATCGTATGGAGAAACAGCATAACAAGGAGAGCGAGAAGATAAATATGATGATGGTGGCAACTAAAGAGGATATTCCGTTTACTAAAGAGGTCACTTATCAGAATGTATTAGAGTGGGTGTACTCTATTCCGGCAGTTCAGCGTTGTGCTTTTTATGATATGGTACTTATAAAATAGTGGTTCCCGAACTACTGACCGTTAATCATTAATCACTTATTATGATGAAAACGAAATATTACTTTTCTTTCGTTTTTGCGTCACTCTTTCTGGTTCCATCCGTTGCTATGGCACAGGATGTGAACTATCAGAAGGAGTTTGATAATTTCCAAAAGAAACAGCAGAAAGAATATAAAGACTTTAAAAATAAAGCAGACGAAGAGTTTGCCACATTTCTGAAGGAAGCGTGGCAAAAGTATAATGCCTCTGTGGGGGATTCAATGCCGACACGACCGGAACCGGTGAAACCGACACTTTTCGATAAAAAGAAACCTGTCCCTGCTCCGGTAGAGATTAAGCCGGCGGCTCCCAAAATACCTGTGTCCGATAAACCGGGAGTAGGGGATAAAGTAAATGTGGAAGTTAAAAAGCCGGATCTGCCTGCGGTAGCAGATAAGCCGGCACCCGGTGTCTATGTACCGGGTAAACCTTATACTCCTGTGAAAGTTGATATCCCGGTTCCGCTGCCCGGAAGTTCGGCCCGTCGCAATGTGATTGAGTTCTATGGTACTCAGTTTGAGGTGGCTACGGATATTATTGAAGACTTTGTACTGGGGGGGACAAGCGAGAGTAAAGTTGCGGCTGCTTGGAGCCGGTTGTGTAAAGCCGATCACGAACAATTGATTAACGATTGCGTCCGTTTGAAGAATGAGCATCGGATGAACGACTGGGCATTCTTGCTGTTCATTAAACAGTTAGGGGTACAAATGTGTGGTGCTGTCCGGAAAGATGATGTTGCTTTTTTACAGATGTTTATTCTCAATAAATGTGGATATAAGGTGCGTCTGTCTAAAATAAACGATAAGCTGAAGTTGTTGGTGGCTCCGGCAGGAACTATATTCGGTGTTCCGTATATTACTTTCAAGGGCGTCAAGTACTATGTGTTTGAAGCAGATAAGGGCGGTTCGATGGCTGTTTATACCTACAGTCAGGATTTTGCCAATGCCAAGAATCTGGTGTGTATGGATTTGAACGCTGTGCCACAGTTCGGTATGCAAGAGTTAGGTAAAACAGTGTCTCCTTCGGAAAAATCTCTTCTTCAAATCAATGCGGTTGTCAATAAGAACCTGATGGACTTTTATAAAGATTATCCGCAATGTGAAGTTGCTGTCTACTATAAAACACCCATGAGCAAAGAGTTGAAGAGTGCCCTTTATCCGTCTTTGCAGACAGCTATAAAGGGAAAATCAGAGAAGGATGCTGCGAACATTCTGATTGATTTTGTACAGAATTCATTTCAATATCAGACAGATGGTGAACAATTTGGCTATGAAAAGCCTTTCTTCATGGATGAGAACTTTTATTATCCGGCTTGTGACTGTGAGGACCGTGCCATCTTGTTCTCCAATCTGGTGAAAGACTTGATGGGATTGGACGCTGTGCTGCTCGACTATCCGAACCATATCGCTTCGGCTGTCCGGTTCAACGAAGAAATCTCGGGTGACTACATCTTGCTGGATGGTAAAAAATATCTTATTTGTGATCCTACTTATATCGGTGCACCGATAGGAATGTGTATGGATCGTTTCAAGAGTGTAGCTCCGGAAATAATCCGTTAGTGTTAAATATTATAATAATTGCAGGTTCGGGGTAAAAAATACCCCGAATTGCAATGTTGATATTGCAATATTGTGTACTTTTGCGGCGTGAAATAACACACCCTACTGAATTTATATACAATATTAAATATCTATGCTTAATTTAATTAACTCTATCGTTGCGCGTGCGCAAGCTAATCGCCAGCGCATTGTCCTTCCCGAAGGTACAGAGGAACGTACCTTGAAAGCTGCCAATCAGATTTTGACAGATGAAGTTGCAGATTTGATTCTTTTGGGTAATCCGGAAGAAATTAATGCTGCCGCTGCCAAATGGGGACTCGGAAATATCAACAGGGCCACTATTATTGATCCTGAGAATCATCCGAAGAAAGAAGAATATGCGCAATTGTTGTGCGAACTCCGTAAGAAAAAAGGTATGACTATCGAAGAAGCCCGTAAATTGGTACTCGATCCGTTGTATCTGGGCTGTCTGATCATTAAAAGTGGTGACGCTGACGGACAATTGGCGGGTGCCCGTAATACTACGGGAGATGTGCTTCGTCCGGCTCTCCAGATTATAAAGACATCTCCGGGGATTACATGTGTGTCGGGTGCTATGCTGCTGTTGACACATGCACCGGAATGCGGTCAGAATGGTCTGCTGGTGATGGGGGATGTTGCTGTAACTCCGGTTCCGGACGCTTCACAACTGGCACAGATTGCCGTTTGTACAGCGCGTACTGCTCAGGCGGTAGCAGGAATAGCTGATCCGAAAGTAGCAATGCTTAGTTTCTCTACTAAAGGTTCGGCAAAGCATGAAAATGTGGACAAGGTGGTAGAGGCATTGAAATTAGCTAAAGAGATGGCACCCGATTTGAATATCGATGGTGAAATGCAGGCGGATGCCGCTCTGGTTCCTTCGGTAGGTGCGAGCAAGGCTCCCGGTTCTCCGGTTGCCGGTGAGGCAAATGTGCTGATTGTGCCGAGTCTGGAAGTTGGTAATATTTCTTATAAACTGGTGCAGCGTTTGGGACATGCCGATGCTGTAGGTCCGATTCTTCAGGGTATTGCCCGCCCGGTAAACGATCTTTCACGCGGATGTTCTATTGAAGACGTATACAGAATGATTGCAATCACAGCCAATCAGGCGATTGCTGCAAAGAATGGTAAATAATTAAATCGAAAATCAGATATGAAAGTTTTAGTGTTGAACTGTGGTAGTTCATCTATCAAATACAAGCTGTTCGATATGGACAGCAAAGAAGTGATTGCCCAGGGAGGAATCGAAAAAATCGGTTTGAAAGATTCATTCCTGAAACTGACTTTGCCCAACGGTGAGAAGAAAATCCTTGAGAAGGATATTCCGGAACATACTGTAGGGGTAGAGTTCATCCTGAATACCTTGGTAAGCCCGGAATATGGCGCTATCAAATCACTTGAAGAGATCAATGCCGTAGGTCATCGTATGGTACACGGGGGTGAACGCTTCAGTAAATCAGTATTACTGACTAAAGAAGTGCTTGAAGCTTTCGCTGCCTGCAACGATCTGGCTCCCCTCCACAATCCTGCTAACCTGAAAGGAGTTGATGCCATTACGGCTATTCTGCCGAATGTTCCGCAAATCGGTGTATTCGACACTGCATTCCACCAAACCATGCCGGAATATGCATACCTGTATGCTATTCCTTATGAATTGTACAAAAAGTACGGTGTACGTCGTTATGGTTTCCACGGAACTTCCCATCGTTACGTTTCACAGCGCGTGTGCGAATATCTGGGGATTAAACCGGAAGGACTGAAACTGATTACTTGCCATATCGGAAATGGTGGTTCGATCGCCGCTATCAAAGATGGCAAATGTATCGATACCTCTATGGGATTGACACCGTTGGAAGGTTTGATGATGGGTACCCGTTCTGGTGATATCGATGCCGGAGCTGTAACATTCATTATGGATAAGGAAGGCTTGACAACTACAGGCATTTCCAACCTGTTGAATAAGAAAAGCGGTGTGGCTGGTATGATGAACGGTTCAAGTGATATGCGTGACTTGGAGGCTGCCGTTGCAAAAGGTGATCCTCAGGCTATCTTGACAGAACAGATGTATTTCTACCGCATTAAGAAATATATTGGTGCATATGCTGCTGCTTTAGGAGGCGTAGACGTTATCCTGTTCACAGGTGGTGTCGGTGAAAATCAGGCAACTTGCCGTGCCGGTGTTTGTGAAGGACTGGAATTTCTGGGCGTGAAACTCGACGCTGAAAAGAATAAGGTTCGTGGCGAAGAGGCCATTATCTCAGCTGATGACTCAAGAGTGAAGGTAGTGGTGATCCCTACAGACGAAGAATTGCTGATTGCGTCTGATACAATGGCTATCCTGGATAAATAAAGGTTGATAAGTAATATAGAGGAAAGGCCGGAGGCGGAGATTTATTCTCTGTACTCCGGCTTTTTATATAGTTTGGGTGTGGAGGGAGGCAATCCGTTTTTGAGCGCTAAGCAGCCGGGGACGAGCTATTTAACAGAATATTCATATCCCTTTCTCCTTTTCTTCATTTTAAAAGTTTTATCTTTGCTATCACTAACTCAAATAAACTTAAATGATACAAGAATGAAACGACTTTTTTATTTCTTTCTTTTTGTCTGTGTGGCAGTTATTGCGAATGCTCAGGCAAAATATGTTTTCTATTTCATTGGTGATGGAATGGGTGTGAACCAAGTAAATGGTACGGAGATGTACCGTGCCGAAATCCAGAAAGGGCGCATTGGTGTGGAGCCTTTGCTTTTCACCCGGTTTCCCGTCGGAACGATGGCTACTACTTTTTCTGCTACCAACTCTGTGACAGATTCTTCTGCTGCCGGGACAGCCCTTTCAACCGGTGAAAAGACCTATAATGGTGCTATTGGCATGGATGATCAGAAGAATCCCTTACAGACTGTTGCCGAGAAAGCTAAGAAAGCCGGCAAGAAGGTTGGGGTTACTACCAGTGTAAGCGTCGATCATGCTACTCCTGCTGCTTTCTATGCACACCAGCCGGATCGTAATATGTATTATGAAATAGCTACCGATCTTCCTAAAGCCGGTTTTGACTTTTATGCCGGTGCCGGTTTCCTGAAACCGACTACTACTTACGACAAAAAAGAAGCTCCGAGCGTTTTCCCGATGTTTGAAGAAGCCGGTTACACCATTGCCCGTGGATATAACGATTATAAGGCTAAAGCTGCCACAGCCGGTAAGATGATTTTGATTCAGGAGGAAGGTGCCGATGCGGGTTCTTTGCCTTATGCTATCGACAGTAAAGAAGGTGACTTAACCCTCACACAGATAACGGAAAGCGCGATTGATTTTCTGACCAAAGGAAAAAATAAAGGTTTCTTCCTGATGGTAGAAGGTGGTAAGATAGACTGGGCATGCCATGGAAATGATGCTGCTACAGTGTTCCACGAAGTAGCCGATATGGATAATGCGATCAAAGTTGCTTATGAATTCTACAAAAAACACCCGAAAGAAACCCTGATTGTAGTAACTGCCGATCATGAGACAGGTGGTATGGCATTGGGAACCGGAAGATACGCTCTGAATCTTAAAGCACTTGAAAACCAGAAGGCATCTGCTGAAGAATTGTCTAAGAAGATCAGTGATTTGCGCAAAGCTAAGAACAACCATGTGGCTTGGGAAGACGTTAAAAATCTGTTGTCCGAACAGATGGGCTTCTGGTCTGTACTTCCTATCTCGTGGGAGCAGGAAAAGAAACTGCGTGACGAATATGAAAAGTCATTCGTGAAAAATAAAGTAGAATTTGCCGAGAGTATGTATGCCAAGACTGAACCGATGGCAGCCAAAGCCAAAGAGGTGATGGATCAGATCGCTATGGTAGGCTGGACCAGCGGTGGGCATTCTGCAGGATATGTGCCGGTGTTTGCTATCGGTGCCGGTTCTGATCTGTTCATCGGTAAAATGGATAATACAGAGATTCCGAGACGCATTGCAAAAGCGGGCGGATATAAGTAAACGGCAGATAAGTTCACCATAGAGCACGCAGAGTATACAGAGGATTTGTTGATATACGTATTAATAAACTCTGTGTACTCTGTGTGTTTTGTAATGAACTTGCCTCGTTGACGTTAATTTATCCTCAATATTCTCTATCTTTCAAAGAATTTCTTTAGCTTTGTCTTGTAAACTTTCAAAGAAATATAGAAATGACTAAGTTTGAAATAGAAGAAAAGATAGTAGATATGCTCAAAACCGTATTCGATCCCGAGATACCGGTAAACGTATACGATCTGGGACTGATCTACAAGATAGACGTCGCCGAAGAGGGAGAGGTCTCTATCGATATGACCCTGACCGCTCCTAATTGTCCTGCGGCAGATTTCATTATGGAAGATGTGCGGCAGAAAGTAGAGTCAATTGAGGGAGTGAATTCCGCCACTATCAATCTGGTTTTTGAGCCGGAGTGGGACAAAGATATGATGAGTGAAGAGGCTAAACTGGAACTGGGCTTTTTATAATCGTTACTGTTTTACTTCTATTCTTAAACGATCCATTCTTACAGTATGAAGAACGTATATTTCCTTTCTGATGCCCACTTGGGTTCACGTGCCATAGAGCACGGACGTACACAGGAGCGGCGCCTGGTCAATTTTCTCGACAGCATTAAACATAAAGCTGCCGCGGTATATCTGCTGGGTGACATGTTCGACTTTTGGTATGAGTTCCGTTTGGTGGTGCCCAAAGGTTATACCCGTTTTTTAGGAAAACTCTCTGAACTGACTGATATGGGAGTAGAGGTGCATTTCTTTACGGGCAACCATGATCTTTGGTGTGGCGATTACCTGACCAGGGAGTGTGGGGTGACGATTCACCGTGAGCCGGTGACTACGGAAATCTATGGGAAAGAGTTCTATTTGGCGCATGGTGACGGACTGGGCGATCCGGACAAAAAGTTTAAGTTACTGCGCACGATGTTCCATAGTCGTACGTTGCAGACTTTATTTTCCGCCATTCATCCCCGTTGGAGTATGGATTTAGGACTGAATTGGGCCAAACATAGCCGATTGAAACGTGAAGGGGGGAAAGAGCCTGATTATATGGGTGAAGATAAGGAGTTCTTGGTGCTTTACACAAAGGAGTATCTGAAAAATCATCCCGATATAAACTTCTTCATCTACGGTCACCGTCACATTGAACTTGACTTGATGTTAAGTGCTACCGCACGTATACTTATTCTGGGCGACTGGATCAATTATTTCTCCTATGCGGTGTTTGATGGTGAGAACCTGTTTCTTGAGAATTACATCGAGGGAGAAACACAGCTTTAATTTTCCGGAGTCAGTTGCCGGAGACGAATCAGATAAGCCCTTCGTCAGCAAAACTATAAAAACAACCGTCGCAGACAATGATATGATCCGTCAGGGTAATATTCATTGTTTGCGACGCTTTTTGTATAGCTGCCGTCAGGCGTTTGTCTTCCTGGCTTGGTTTTGCATTGCCCGACGGATGATTGTGAATCAGAGCTATCTGTGTGGCACGTCCTATCAGGGCTTCCCGCAAGATGGTACGTACATCGGCGTATGTTCCGTCAATCCCCCCTGTACTGATACGTAATTTGCTGATTACTTTGCATGCCTGATTCAAAAGTAGGATCCAGAACTCCTCTTGTGGTAGGTCGCACATTAATGGGTGGAACAGCCTGTAAATGTCCTCTGAGCATCTGACTTGTTCACGCTCTTTGCTCTCCTGTAGTTTGCGCCTTTTCCCCAGTTCAAGAGCTGCCATGATAGTAAGACTTTTGGCGGGTCCCATGCCCTTGAACGAGGAAAAGTCCCGTACTTCCCATTTTCCCAGTTCATTCAGGTTATTGTCGCAAGAGGCAAGTATCCTTCTCGTCAGTTCAACGGCACTCTCTTCCGTATTGCCCGAACCTATCAAGATGCCCAATAGCTCGGCGTCGCTCAATGCTTCGGCACCTTTTGCCATCATTTTTTCGCGTGGCCTATCGGCTTTGGACCACTGGTTGATGTTTAGTTTTTGTTTGTTTTTCATAAGTCGGATAGAGAGTGTTTGTATTCTTTTTATATCAACAACTGAAAGACAGTTTTTTTTATTTATAGAAGTTCTTGCGGAAAGCCTCAAACTCGTTTCTTCCCAATACACAGCGTTCCCACCAGGCACGCCAGAATCCCGTTCCGTATCCGATAAGTTGGATGAAAGAGGCAGCGATGGAATAGATGCCGATGCGTAAACTTTTGTTTTGCAGCGCAGAATCCAGACAGACCAGCAATGTATAAAGCAGAATCGGGACAAGACTGAACAGGCAGAAGGGAGTACATAATAGCAGAAGTGTAACTCCTAATGTGAATGCAGCCGGTAGCAGGTGGACGACTTTCAGCGATTCGGGATATTTTTTATAGAGGTTGATACGCGCAATGCCGGAGTTGTGTACTTGCTTGAAGAACTTCTTAAAATCTGTGCGCCGTTTGTGGTATACCCAGGCACCGGGAAAGAGACGGCATCGGTATCCTCCTTTGAAAATGCGAATGCTGAAATCGATGTCTTCGCCGAAGCGCATATTAGAGAAACCTCCCAATGCCTGATAGACTTCACGGCGGACACCCATATTGAAACTTCGCGGATAGAACTTATCCATTTTCTTTTTACCCCCGCGTATGCCTCCGGTAGTGAAGAAAGAAGTCATCGAATAATTGATCGCTTTCTGTATATCAGTGAAAGAACTATGTGCCCGGTCCGGTCCGCCAAAGGCATCGGCCGGGGTGGCAGAAAGTTCCTGTTCCACTGCATCGAAGTATCCTTCGGGAAGGATACAGTCCGAATCTAATATGATAAGGTAGTCCCCTCCGCTGCGTTCGGCCCCGTAATTACGGGTCTGTCCCGGGCCGGAGTTTGGTTTGGCGTAATAATGTATGTCCAGTTTCCCTTGATATTTATTTACTATCGCTTCGCAAGGGACAGATGATCCGTCTTCTACCACTATGACTTCGAAATCCTTGAAATGTTGGGTAGTGAGGCTTTGCAATAATTCGTCCACTTCATCGGGACGATTGTAAACGGGGATAATAACGGAGTATCGCATAGGTTTAATGATAATCGGTTGTTGACTTGCAAATATATGCCATTATTTTTCGATAACCGTCATGGATGGTAATAAAAAAATGCGGCCCCTATTCCCGTAAGGGATAGAAACCACATTTTTTTCGGCAGTTAACCTGTTTATGCTTTTACACGACCTACATAAGAGCCGTCACGAGTATCGATTTCGATTGTTTCGCCTTCGTTGATAAATAGCGGAACACGAACGGTTGCACCTGATTCTACAGTAGCCGGTTTCAATGTGTTAGTAGCTGTATCCCCTTTCATGCCCGGTTCTGTATAAGTAACCTTCATCTGAACTTTGATAGGCATATCAGCGTAAAGTACGGTTTCAGTAGAAGCATCAGATACTACTTCCAGAACGGCACCTTCCAACAGGAAGTCTACACCGTTGATCAAGTCGTGGGCAATCGGGTGTTGGTCGAAAGTTTCCTGATTCATAAAGATATAGTCTTCACCTTCTTTATATAAGAACTGGTAGGGACGACGTTCTACACGTACATCTTCCAACTTTTCACCGATGTTGAAGCGACGTTCGAGAACGTATCCGCTTACCACATCTTTCAGTTTAGTACGCATGAAAGTGTTACCTTTTCCAGGTTTAACGTGGAGGAATTCGATACAGAAATACAGTTTGCCATCCATGCGGATACAAGTTCCGTTCTTGATGTCTTGAGCATTAATCATACTTGATATTCTTTATTTTATAGATTGTTATTGAGTTATCTTCGAACCTTTTCGGGTGCAAAAGTAATCTAAATCGGCAAAAAACACAAAATGTTTTGACTAAAAATGACTTAACTCTTGGTTTATTTAAAAAAAGTGCCTATTTTTGCAGCCCGAATCCGTAGAAATAATAACATAAAACAAGATACAGTAATGAAAAGAACATTTCAACCCTCTAACAGAAAGAGAAAAAACAAACACGGTTTCCGTGAGAGAATGGCTACAGCTAACGGTCGTAGAGTATTGGCTGCGCGTCGCGCTAAAGGTCGTAAGAAACTGACTGTTTCTGACGAATACAACGGAGTGAAGGCATAAGTATTAGCCATAGCAAACGAATAAGAAGAAGTGAAGGAAGATTCCTTTGCTTCTTTTTGTTTTAATAAGCTTTTATCAAAAACTCAGTGAAACTCTGTGATACTGTGTAGCGAAAATAGTATCTTTGTCCGGATTAACAGCTTATAATTATGACGATAAAAGAATTTTTTTCTTTCAAAGCCAATAGATTCTTCTGGGTAAACATCATAGCCATGGTTGTGGTGGCTGTGCTCATTGTGTTCGGCGCACTTAAAGGATTGGATATATACACACGCCATGGCCAAGCTGTAGTGGTGCCCGACGTAAAAGGGATGTCTGTAAGCGAGGCTGAAAAGATGTTCCGGGATCAGGGACTGACTTATGTTGTGTCCGATTCCAATTATGTAAAGAACAAACCGTCCGGCATCATTCTTGATCTTAATCCGTCGGTCGGGCAGAAAGTGAAAGAAGGACGAACGATCTACCTCACAATAAATACACTCAGTACTCCTTTGTGCGTAGTGCCCGATGTGGCCGATAACAGCTCCGTGCGTCAGGCACAGGCAAAGTTAATGGCTGCTGGTTTTAAGCTGACCGAGAACCGGATGGTGAGCGGAGAGAAGGACTGGGTATATGGTGTCATTTATCAGGGACACCAGTTGCAGATTGGAGATAAAGCTCCTATCGGTGCTACTTTGACTCTGATGGTGGGTGACGGGGTACAATCTGCCGGAGCCGATTCGGTCGATATGGTAGAAAATGCTGCCATTTCTGCTGATGATTCCGGGACTGAAGACGATTCCTGGTTTTAATGTAAGAAACGTATACGTAGAAAAAACGCATGATAGAAGAATTGCCTGACGAACTTGAACAGGACGAATTGGATGATATAGAACCTGTAGGTGACGAGAACCAGCTCTACGAGCATTTCCGTGTGGTAGTGGACAAAGGGCAGGCGATGGTCCGGGTAGATAAATATTTGTTTGAACGCATCGTCAATGCTTCGCGCAATCGCATACAGAAGGCTGCTGAAGACGGTTTTGTCATGGCTAACGGCAAGCCCGTGAAGAGTAGCTATAAGGTGAAACCGCTGGATGTGATTACGGTGATGATGGATCGTCCCCGCTACGATAATGAGATTATTCCTGAAGACATTCCCTTGAATATTGTCTACGAAGACAAATACCTGATGGTGGTGAACAAGCCTGCCGGGCTGGTTGTGCACCCCGGACACGGAAACTATCATGGTACATTGGTCAATGCCATCGCCTGGCATCTGAAAGATAATCCGGACTATGATGCTAACGACCCTCATGTGGGATTGGTACATCGCATCGATAAAGATACTTCGGGGTTACTGGTCATTGCTAAAACTCCGGATGCCAAAACCAATCTGGGCATTCAGTTTTTCAATAAGACTACCAAACGCAGATACCGTGCACTCGTATGGGGAATTGTCGATCAGGACGAAGGTACCATCGTGGGGAGTATCGCCCGTAATCCGAAAGACCGGATGCAAATGGCCGTTATGCCCGACCCGGCTCAAGGAAAACATGCTGTCACCCATTACCGGGTACTTGAGCGTCTGGGATATGTCACTCTGGTGGAATGTATTCTTGAAACAGGGCGTACGCACCAGATACGCGTACACATGAAGCATATCGGTCACGTACTCTTTAATGACGAACGGTATGGCGGTCACGAAATCCTGAAGGGAACTCACTTTAGTAAATACAAACAATTTGTAAACAATTGCT
The DNA here is from genome assembly GCF_033042785.2 of Bacteroides hominis. Lineage (NCBI taxonomy): Bacteria > Pseudomonadati > Bacteroidota > Bacteroidia > Bacteroidales > Bacteroidaceae > Bacteroides > Bacteroides hominis. The sequence goes on from NZ_CP178829.1 coordinate 1,564,251, forward strand.
TCGACACTTGTCCGCGGCAGGCCTTGCACGCCATGACGCTGGGGTTTGTGCATCCCGTCACTGGTGAAGAGATGCATTTCACTTCGGAGTTGCCGGATGATATGACCCGGTTGATAGAGAAGTGGCGAGGCTATATTAGCAACAGAGATTTAGAATGAAACGCAACATTGCCATCGTGGCAGGAGGCGATACCTCCGAAATCGTAGTTTCCCTGCGTAGTGCACAGGGCATTTACTCCTTCATTGATAAGGAGAAGTATAATTTGTACATCGTAGAAATGGAAGGCCGTCGCTGGGAAGTGCAGTTGCCGGACGGAAGTAAAACGCCGGTAGACAGAAACGACTTTAGTTTTATGAATGGGGCGGAGAAGGTTGTATTCGACTTTGCCTATATCACCATTCATGGGACGCCGGGTGAAGACGGACGTTTGCAGGGGTATTTCGACATGATGCGCATTCCGTATTCGTGTTGTGGTGTATTGGCTGCTGCCATCACTTACGATAAGTTTGTCTGCAACCAGTATCTCAAGGCATTTGGCGTACGTATCTCCGAATCATTGTTGTTGCGTCAGGGACAGACTGTTTCCGATGAGGATGTGATAGAGAAGATCGGTCTGCCTTGCTTCATCAAACCCAATTTAGGGGGGTCCAGTTTTGGAGTGACAAAGGTAAAAACGCGCGAACAAATTCAGCCAGCCATCGCTAAAGCTTTCGGCGAAGCGGAAGAGGTAATGATAGAAGCTTTTATGGCCGGAACAGAATTGACTTGCGGTTGTTATAAGACGAAAGAAAAATCGGTCGTTTTCCCGTTGACTGAGGTAGTGACGCATAATGAGTTTTTCGATTACGATGCGAAGTACAACGGACAAGTAGACGAAATCACTCCGGCACGTGTATCGGAAGAACTGACCAAACGGGTACAGGCATTGACTTCGGCTATCTATGATATATTGGGATGTTCGGGCATTATCCGCGTAGACTATATCATTACGGAAGGTGAAAAGATTAATCTTCTGGAGGTGAATACCACACCGGGTATGACCGCTACCAGCTTCATTCCCCAACAGGTGCGTGCTGCCGGAATGGATATAAAAGATGTAATGACTGATATTATTGAGAATAAATTTTAACTGTAAGCTGTGAGCAATGGGCTACAGGCTGCACAAACCGCAAGTTTGGTGTGGTATAAGATAGCGTGGCTCTCGTAGCTTATACAAAGAATGAAAGCTATGAATACAACCGAGTTTGATGAAATCCGTCCTTACAACGACGAAGAGCTCCCCGGAGTTTTCGAAGAACTGATTGCCGATCCGGCTTTTCAGAAAGTGGTTGCCGGGGTGATACCGGATGTTCCCTTTGAGATGTTGGCACAAAAGATGCGTGCCTGCAAAACGAAACTGGAATTTCAGAAGACCTTCTGTTACGGTCTGCTGTGGAAACTGGCGGGGGAGTGTACTGATGGTATCTCATTAGATCATACGGCTATTCCGGACAAGAGTAAGGCATACACATACATTTCGAATCACCGGGATATAATCCTCGATTCCGGCTTCTTGTCGGTACTGTTAGTCGACCAGGGGATGGATACGGTGGAAATTGCCATTGGTGATAACCTGCTGATTTATCCGTGGATCAAAAAGTTTGTCCGGGTCAATAAATCATTTATCGTACAGCGCGCACTGACTATGCGGCAAATGCTTGAATCATCGGCACGTATGTCCCGTTATATGCACTATACGATTGGTCAAAAGAACCAGTCCATCTGGATTGCACAGCGTGAAGGACGTGCCAAGGACTCCAATGACCGCACTCAGGACAGTGTGCTCAAGATGCTTGCGATGGGTGGAGAGGGTGATGTAGTGGATCGTCTGATGGAGATGAATATTGCTCCTCTTGCTATTTCTTACGAATATGATCCTTGCGATTACCTGAAAGCACAGGAGTTCCAGTTGAAACGTGATATAGAGGGGTATAAGAAGACCATGGAAGACGATCTGAAAAATATGCAGACCGGTCTGTTTGGTTATAAAGGTAAGGTACACTTCCAGACCGGGGCCTGCCTCAATGATTTGCTTTCGACAGTGGATCGTTCTTTGCCTAAGCCTGAGTTGTTTACACGCATCTCTACATGGATCGACGAACGCATTCATGGCAATTATCGACTCTACCCGGGCAATTATGTGGCTCATGACTTGCTGACCGGCAAAAATGATTTTGAGTCCCATTATACATTGGCCGACAAACAACGTTTCGAAGCCTATATGGAGAAACAGCTTGGAAAGATTGAGATACCCGATAAGGATATTCCATTCTTGCGTGAAAAGTTGTTGCTGATGTATGCTAATCCGCTTGTGAATTACTTAGCTGCACGTCAATGAGAATATGGGTGCTGCATATCGCCCGACTTGTATTGCTCTCTGCTTTCCTGATCTCCTGTAATGAAGAAGAGGGAGTCTCTTACCCTCCTGTGAAACTGGAGTTTCTGACCGCTGAGGCGGGAGCAGACGGTACTTTGCAAACATTGGTAACGGATAAGGGAGAGCGTCTGGTGGTGGCAGAAGACCGCACCCGGACGGAATTATTCCCGAATGGAAGTAGCCGCGTGGTGAGTAATTATGAAGTAATCTCGTCCGCCGGTGGGCAGAAGGAGGTGCGGATTTATGCATTGGCCAATACTGTATCTCCTGCCCCGGTACCCGCTGCGGAGTTCGGAAATGGTTTGAAACTGGACCCGGTTGATGTGCTGAGTATCTGGATGGGGCGTGATTTTCTGAATATGACCCTCTCCATCAAAGCACAAAGTGAGAAACACAGGTTCCATTTCATTGAAGAGTCCGTTGTGAGGGATGCCGTAACAGGGCGGTTAACTGTCCGTTTGATGCTCTATCATGATAATGGAGGAGATATGGAAGCCTATACCAAGCGGGCTTATGTCTCGGTACCGTTGGGCCGGTATGCGGCAAGTGCTGCCGAACCGGCAATGATTTATTTCAGCTTGCATACGTATGACGGGAAGGTGAAGACCTATCAGTTTGAGTACGTACCCAGTCACTAATCATTAATTACTAAAAAGTTGTGTTTTGAATTTATTATTTAATTCTGTAGAGATGTGTATGATTGTATTGGGTGGAGTATATTTAAGTGATATTGGAAAGCGTTTTTGTTATTAAACGACTTTAGATATTATTCTTATTTTGTGTTCTCATTTCACCATGTCTTGAGAATTTATTAAAACTAATAAAATATTATTTTATATAATATTTTATTAGTTTATTTATGTGTATATTGTGACCATTAAACGATATTTGATTAATCTTAAAAAAGAAGCTTATGAAAAAGAACATTTTATTGGGGAGTGTTTTGTTATTTATTATGGTTATCACATTGGGAGTCTCTATATCAAGAACTCAGAATGTGAATTCCGATTTGTTTTCTTTGGTTGGCGTGGAACAGCTATCTTATGCTGAGGTTATTGGCCCTGTTGAAGTAACTTGTAGTGGAGGTAGTTCTGGTACTTGTTTCAAAATGGGATATCAAGAGGGATTATATGGTACTTGTTACTTCTTTTGTACTTTTACTGGATATCAAAGCGACTATTGTAGTTCTTGGTATGTTAACTTGGTGAATTTTTGTACAATAATAGGGGGGATCTAAACGTATCGATATAAAATGATTTTGAGGGTTATGTATAACTTTTGAGAGCAGAAACTATGAATTTGAGTAAAAAGTGTTAATATACAATGTGCTAATGTATTATAGCTTTTTACTCAAATTGTTTTAATATTTATTTCTCTGAGGCTTAAATTATGAAAAATATACTTGTTTTTATTATTATAGCAATGGGACTTGCAGCATGTAGGCGTTCGTCTACAATCACTCCAAGAGATGTAAAGGGCATAAAGACAGTAAATATAGATAAAAATAATGTAGTTTCTATCTATGATATTTTTTCTAAGGTGGAAATAATTCCTTTAGAGATGACTGAGGAGTCTGCATTAGGCTATCCTCTAAGAAAAATTTTAGTGAATGATGGAAATTATTATGTTTTAGATTACACTCAAAATACAATCTTTAAATTTGACTCTTGTGGCAAATATTTAGATAAGATTAATAAATTAGGCTCTGCTCCAGAAGAGTATACTTTATTATATGATTTCAGTTTTAATCCTTATAACCAAAATTTGGAATTAATGTCTGCTATGGGATATATTAATATTTATGATCATTCTGGGGAATTTTTTAAGCAGCGTGTAAATTTACCCAAAACAGTACATTCTATTAACTATTTTGCAAATTTATCTCCCGACAAATATGTTTTCTTTAGTAACACAAAAGAAGGTAATAAGATTATGCTTTATGATATAAAAGAGAAAAAAATAACTTCTGAGAATTATGATGTACCAAGTTTTATTTTTACTAATACCCCTTATCATCATTCTTATAGTCCATTTTATATGCATAATGATACTGTTTGCTTTGTGCAAGCTTATAATGGCGATGTATTTACCATTTGTGAAGATGGAACTCTGAAACCTAGATTTCAATGGAATTTTATGGAATATAATTTTGATATTTCGACTCTTAAAGAGGAGTCGATCGAATTTTATGTTAATCATAGTCGTAACGTAAGTAGCCATTATGCAACATGTTTTTTAGCTTATGGTGAGAATTCTGATTATTATATAACTCGTTTTAGACTGAAGAAGAGATATTACCATTTGATATTAAATAAAAAAGAAGGGACCTGTCTCACATTTAATTCTTTGAAGGAGGGGTGTGACTGTTTCCCGTTTTTAATGGATAATAATTATCTCTACTTTTATGTAAGCCCTCGGGAACTAAATTTTGCATTGAATCCAGATGTACTTAATAGTAGAGACCGATTGAAATTTGAAACTGTAACTTTTGACGATAATCCAATAATAATTAAATATACATTTAAATGACAGAAATGAGAATAAAAGTGATTTTGTTTTCTGGCCTTTTGATGGCTTTTTCGATTTTAATAATAACAGTTATAATATTATTTATGTGCGCAAATATTACTCAGAAACCAAAAGAAGAAGATAATCCTGACTTTGGAATAGAGAGAATGTATATTGAGGATAATATTTATGAGGCCAGTATGAATAATGGTTTAGAGTTAGATTTGCCTTGGATTCATTTAGATACAGTATTTGTCTGCTATTATTCTGCTCAATCATGTGGCATTTGTGTTGAGTATGCTTTAAATAAGATAAAAGAGTCCTTTGAGCCTACTGATATGGGGCAATGTGTATGGTTTTTAACTTCTGATTTTAATCCTAAAATGAAATTTAGTGAGGAAGGGACAATAAATCTTGGTAAGAAAAAAAGTGGATTAAAAATAGAAGGCTCCATGTATGTATGTTATTTTTTGCTGATAAATGGAAAGGTCCAACATCTTTTTATACCTGAAAAAAAAATTCCCTAATTATACAGATATTTATCTGAAAACAATGAAAAAACGATATTTCTAGGAACTTGTTTGAGGAATAATTTCTGAGTTGTAAAATTGTAATATAATATATTGGGCTTTAATTAAATATTGTTTCCTAACTTCTTGATTATTATGGGATAACTTGATGTAAACACAATGGGTATTGTTAAAATATGGTAATCGAATTATTGACATCTCTTTCGATGTTGACAATCAACTTTGGGGAAAGAAACAATATGCAGCAATGCTGCTCAGTAGATTTACAACAAGATTTGAAAAGCTTATGTTTGGAATGCCCTATTTGGACGATGTTCTTTAGTTCATCATTGATAGTTTCGGTGATAGATTTTTTCTTGAGCAATATTCTGTCGTGAATGCTCATAGGTGTTCTCCGGTGTGTTGCTGTTGAGTAGGGTAATCAATTGTATTCAGTTAATAAACAACTTTTTGAGGAGTTTTTGATTATATGTCCTTTGTTTTCGATAATGATCATAGGAAATCAGATGGAGAAACAGGTGAGTCAAATGTGTGTATACATATTGCTGATAATAATGTTCCAAACGTCTGTAATCTAAGGTATGAAACATAATGAGAATTGAATCACCTACGGCATTCTTGGATTTTGGTGATATTTCTGCTTTTGAGAAGTGTTTCAGAATTTATGTTATATTTTTCAACAGGGTATCAAAAAACTAACAGAAATCATTTGTTAAACAGAATATTTCAATAACTTTGTTTTCAGCAAACATAGCGATAAGAGACTTGAAAATGTTATAATTAAGCATTATAACTTTGCGGGTATTATTGTTATTTATCAAATAATCAAACGATTAAATCCTGTTGAACTCACGTCGTTATAGAATCAAACAATTACTAAATTATATGTCGAAAATGAATTCAATGCTTATGGGAATATGGTTTTTATTGTCATCTCTCTTTTCTTGCCAGCAGTCGAAAGGGGATTTCAAGACAGTGCCGGTAAAGGAGTTTGCTTCACTGATTCAGGACGAGAGCGTACAGCGGTTGGATGTCCGTACAATGGCCGAGTACTCTGAAGGCCATATCCCGGGGACTATCAATATCAATGTGCTTGATGATTCGTTTGCCGCTATGGCAGACTCTACGCTTCAGAAAGATAAGCCGGTAGCTTTGTATTGCCGTAGTGGTAAGCGCAGCAAGAAAGCGGCTGTCATCCTCAGTGAGAAAGGTTATAAAGTTTACGAACTGGATAAGGGATTTAATGCCTGGCAGGAAGCGGGAGAGAAAGTAGAGAAATAACGATCAACGATGAACAGCAATCATGTGCAACCCTGTTCATCGTTGATCGTTCATTGTTATTATAGATTTTCCAACAGTCTTTTCAATACTACTGTTGCTGATATTTCGCGGTTTGCAGCTTCTGGGATCACAATGGATTGCGGGCTCTCGATAACATCGTCCGTCACAATCATGTTCCGTCTTACCGGAAGGCAATGCATGAAGTAGGCGTTGTTGGTTACGGCCATTTGGCGTTCGCCTACGGTCCAGTTGCGGTCTGTACTCAAAATCTGTCCGTAGTTGTCACCTGTGTAGGCTGCCCAGTTCTTGGCATATATAAAGTCGGCTCCTTCGAATGCTTTCATCTGGTCATATTCTACCCGTGCGTTTCCTACAAACTCCGGGTCGAGTTCATAACCTTCAGGGTGGGTGATGACAAATTCATAGTCAGTGGCATTCATCCATTCGGCAAACGAGTTGGGGACCGCCTGTGGCAATGGACGCGGATGCGGTGCCCAGGTCATTACTACTTTCGGACGGGCAGTCTTTTTATATTCTTCGATGGTGATAAGATCGGCAAAGCTCTGCAACGGATGGCGGGTGGCCGCTTCCATGGAGAATACCGGGCGTCCGGAATGTTGTATAAACTGATTGATGATTACTTCGTTATAGTCGTACTCGCGGTTCTCGAAGCGGGCAAACGAACGTACACCGATAATGTCGCAATAACATCCCATGACCGGAATGGCTTCCAACAGATGCTCTGGTTTGTCGCCGTCCATGATGACGCCACGTTCCGTTTCCAGCTTCCAGGCTCCCTGGTTGATGTCCAGCACAATTACGTTCATACCCAGGTTAAGCGCAGCTTTCTGAGTGCTGAGGCGGGTGCGGAGGCTGGAGTTAAAGAAGATCATCAACAGGGTTTTATTACGTCCCAGTTCTACATATTTAAACCGGTCTTTCTTGATCTCGAATGATTCGGCCAGGGCTGATTTCAGGTCGCCGATGTCTTGTACGCAAGTAAATTTCTTCATAATTGTCTTTGTTAGAATGAATATACCTTTCCGCAAAGGTATGATAAAATTTTCAATTGGCAGACTGTGCCCATGAAAGATACTCCGTTTGCCGTGGGGACAGGAAAGTGCTGTTGGCCAGATAATCCTTATTATTGGCATAGATAAAGAGCACACTGCCCTTTTTAATCGTGTCGATTATCGGTTTGGCAAGTGCCTGCGGCAGGGCAGGACAACCCAGGCTTCGTCCCAGGCGGCCGGCAGAAGCGGCTATGTTAGGGTTGGCATAAGCGGCGCCGTGCATCACGATGGCACGTTGTTTGGCTTGGTCATTAATTCCTTTTTCCAGTCCGTTCAGTACCAGAGAGTAGCCGTTGCGCCCCTGATATGTATTTTCTGTCAGGTAAAAGCCAAGTGAACTTTTGTATGAACCGTTTTTATTGGAGAAAGAAGTTGCATAGTTCTCTCCGCTGTTTCTGCCATGTGATACGACAGAGGTATAAAGCAATTTCTTATTCTTCATATCGAGCACATAGAGGCGCTTCTGGGTAGATGGTTTAGAAAAGTCTATCAGCGTCATGATAGACTTGCTTTTCTGCTCGATTTTCCGGTAGCCGGTGACTGCCTGACGGAAGGCTGTATAGCTTACGATACCATCCAGGTGCATATCGTCGAACAGTTGATCCACTTCGTCCGTTTCGGGAGTGGAGGCAACGGATACAGGTTCACTGACCGGTACACGGCTGGGTGTTTCTGCCAAAGGAAGAAGAAACAACAGGAGAAATAGAAATACTTTTTGCATAGGAAACAGAGAAAAATAACGGCGCAAAGATACGGATTTCTATTCCAAAACAAAAATAATTGTCTCATTTACAGGTGCCCAGTCGAAAATAAACTTCGAATGTGAGGTGGCATTCCGTACACACATGTGCGAACGGGGGGTGGTGCCCAGTGACGGACTGTACTCGATGAGTGCTTTGCGTGGCTCGTTTACCGGGACTCCGTGAATGTATCCTCCGTCCGAGAACCGGCTTGCGTAAGGTGCAAAGCCTCCGGTAGCGGTAGAACCGTCTTTGAGGAATATCATACGTGCTTTTTTCTCCTGCAATACGAAGATGCCTAACGGGGTTTCCTGTGCATACGGCGGGCGGTGTCGTCCGGTGGTGGCGGGGTTCATGCTGCGTACAGCCCATCGGGCCTCGCCGGTTTGTTCCAGTGTTGCTATGTTCTGGTCTCTCCGGTCTATCATGATTGCTTTGGTGAAACGGGTCGTATCTGGGAGTACTTTGACGTATTTCTTGGGTACATACCACTCTTCGCCTATGTAGATGGGAGATACCTTGACGAACTTTTCTCCGTCTGCCAGAAAACGTACCAGCGAACCGTCTTCTCCATAACGTTCGGGTACCAGTGTATCGGTGAGCAGATAGAGCGGAACGGACTGGTAACGCTCTATGCCCAGGGTGTCGGCAATGCGTTTGTAAGCATTCCGTTTGTAGTGGCGCACCAATGGGGCTTCACCGTTCCGATTCTTATAGTTTTGCAGGATACCCCATCGAGAGGGCTCTTGCTGGATATTTTCGAGCAGAGCCAGACGTTCTTTGATCTTATCCCACTGGAAACTGCGGGTGGTATCTTTGTATGGGTAAGTATCTTCAAGGGTATATTTGTCGTAGAGCAGGTCTTTCACAATCTCTATCTGCTCTGCCGAGATAGCCTTGGGCTTCTCTTCGGGAGGTGTTTGTTCCAGTGAATCTGCTACAGCAACCGTTTCGGGCTGTAGCGGATTTGTTTTGTTTTCTCTGTTGCATGCGCAGAAAAGGAAGAGGAGGGAGAACAAGTATATATGGGCTGTTTGCTTCATAATGGGATGGGTTAGGGGTTCATTTACAAATATAATATTTTTTATAAGGAATAGCAAAGCGTTTTGTTTTCGTATTATTAATAATTTGCATATTTGCCCTTTGTTTTGTCAAGAGCAAGTTTACACTTCTTTAACGTGAGGCCTTGCCGGATTAAACTATTTATACTTTTCGGATTTTGCGCGGAGGAGTTATGCCGGATGTAACCGCGATAATAAGGTGAAGATGCCGTCTCCGGCTCCGGAAGCAACCGTCTTCGGGCCGGAACACCGGCTCTTCCGGCACGGAATACCGGCTCTGTTGAGGGGAAACACCGGCTCTGTCTTTCGGAAATGCAGCCTTTGAAAAAAAGAAAGGGGGAGGCAGCGGCCTCTCCCTTTTATCGCATTCTAAATAGAATGTAATGTATGATTGTATTTACAAAGATAGCATAATCCGGGGGCAAAGTCAAGTTTTGAACCGGTTATTTTGCGGATTTCGCCTGAATAAAGATCATCGGCGCGTTTGTCCGTCACCTTCAATGATCCATTTGTAGGAAGTGATCTCTTCCAGTCCCATCGGGCCACGGGCGTGCAACTTCTGTGTACTGATGCCGATCTCTGCTCCCAACCCAAATTGTGCTCCGTCGGTAAACGCCGTAGATACATTGGTATATACACATGCTGCATCTACCATCCGGGTAAAAAGGGCGGCGCGTTCCCGACTTTCAGTGACGATGCTCTCGCTGTGGCGGGAACTGTACTCTTGAATATGTCCGAGTGCGTCTTCAAAACTACAGACTGTCTTGATCGCCATTTTATAGTCCAGGAACTCTGTCCCGAAACTTTCGGGTGTAGCCGGTTTCAATCCTTTGGCAGGATAATGTCCTTCAAGTGCCTGATAAGCCAACGGATCAGCGTAGATAATCACATTGCTTGCTTTGAGCTTCTCGCATAGCGCAGGCAGGTCGGACAATCTGCTCTTATGAATGATCACACAATCGAGTGCGTTGCAGACGCTGACACGGCGTGTTTTGGCGTTGTGAATGATGGCTGCTCCCTTAGTAGTGTCTCCGTATTCGTCAAAATATGTATGGCAGATGCCTGCACCTGTTTCTATCACCGGTATGGTGGCATTCTGCCGCACGAAGTTGATCAGGCTGCTGCTACCGCGGGGAATAAGCAGATCTACATATCCGGCGGCATGCAAAAGTTCGTTGGTCGCTTCGCGGTCAGCCGGCAGCAACTCGACGGTGTGGGTGTCTGCATCAAACAGCCGGAGCACATTATGTATCACTTCTACGATGGCGCGATTCGAAAAGTCGGCATCGCTACCGCCTTTTAAAATACAGGCGTTACCACTTTTCAGGCAAAGCGAAAAGACATCGAAACTGACGTTAGGACGTGCTTCGTAGATGATACCGATAACTCCGAAGGGCACACTTACTTTTGTCAGCTTCATTCCGTTGGGCCGGATGCTTTCTTTCAGGATCCTGCCCAGCGGTGAGGGGAGTGTCGCTACGTTCCGTATGTCGGAGGAAATTCCTTTCAACCGTTCTTCGGTCAGTTTCAGCCGGTCGTATTTCGGATTGTCGGGTGACATCCGATCCAGGTCTTTCCGGTTTTCGGAAAGGATATACGGCGTTTGTGCCAAAGCAGCATCCGCTACGGCGTTCAATATCCGGTTTATTTGTTCGTCGGGCAATAATGCTAAACGACGGCTGGCTGCTTGTACGGCAGCAAATGTATCATTCAGGTTCATACGCAATTCGTTTATTCGATGTACAGATAGTCATAATGGACCACTGCTTTTTTTCCATGCTTTCCGATGGCGTCCCGTGCTTGTGTCGAGTCACAGTTGGCTTTGCCCACACCTATGGGAACGCCCCGGTTATCGATGATCCGCACGATGTCATCTTTCTCAAACTCCCCTTCGATGCGGGTGATTCCGATGGGAAGGATGCTGACTGCCTTGTCCGAGTTCAAAACTTCGGAGGCTTGTTCATTGATGTGTATCTCTCCTTTGGCGAAACCTTCGCTGTGGGCTATCCATTTCTTGATGCTCGACACCGGCTGTGGGGCGGGGATGAAACGGGTGCAAATGGTTTCTTCCGGATGTTCCGTCAGGTTGATGAGTATATTGTCACGTTTGCCGTTGGCAATGATTACGGTAATACCTTCGTCTGCCACTTTGCGGGCAATGTTGGTTTTAGTCAGCATACCGCCCCTCCCAAAACTCGATTTGCTGGTCTGGATATAGTTTGTCAGGTCTTTCCCTTGCCCTATTTCCCGTATCACGGATGAAGCCGGATCGGCAGGAGAACCGTTGTATATGCCGTCAATATTGCTTAGGATGATAAGAGCCTGCGCATCCATCATTGAGGCGATGAGTCCCGATAATTCGTCGTTGTCCGTGAACATCAGTTCGGTGACGGAGATGGTATCGTTTTCGTTGACAATGGGGATGACTCCGTTCTCGAGCATTACCGTCATGCAATTTTTCTGGTTGAGGTAATGCCGGCGGGTACCGAAATTCTCTTTGGTGGTGAGTACCTGGCCTACGGCGATGCCGTGATCACGGAACAATTCGTAATATCGGTTGATGAGTTTGGCTTGTCCTACAGCAGAAAATAACTGGCGTTGGTCAACGCTGTCGAGTTTCCTGAGGGTGCGTATTTCACTTCGTCCTGAGGCGACAGCCCCCGAAGAGATAAGAATGATTTCCATTCCGGCTTTATGCAGGGCAGCTATCTGGTCGGTTAGGGCAGACATCCGGGTGACGTCCAGCGTTCCGTCTTGCCGGGTAAGTACGTTACTTCCCACCTTTACAGCTATTCGTGTAAACTCCTTTTTCATTATGCTAACGATTTGAAAGCACAAATATATGGATTTTTGTCGAAATGTAACCTAAGGGGTACATTAAATGAAAGGTCTTATCATCCGGGTGCCTAAAGAGAGGGATTAGGTGCCGGTAGTACATACCTCTCCCACGTGGGTATGCCTGACGGACATGTCTGCGTGGGAGGAGAAAAAATGTTTGGTGATTTATTCGTTCGCCTTTTCCCGGTTTCTCACTATTTCCATAGCCTGCTCGTAGTCGTCTTCATTGACGAGGACGGCTATTTCCTGTCCGATGTAGTAAGGTGCCAGAGCCGCAAGGCCGCCTCCGTCCTTCAGAATGGATTCTATTCCATTGCTTTCAAGTAATCCTTTGGTAAACTCTGCTTCCCAAGGCGAACCGGTGAAGACTTCTACTAAGCGGGTGTCTTTATCTTCTTTCATAATGGTAGGGATATTATGTGGTTATCTCCTACAAATATAACAAAAAGAACCTGGATAATGTTGTTTTACATATAGATTATTCCAAAGATATCCGTTGTACCGTAATGTCTTGGTTGAGGAATGTTGAGGCCGATTCAATAAATTTATCTTCGGCTTCTGTGGTACAAAAGCTGCAACTGCCTCCCCGAGTGCATTTCCGGTCCATTTCGGGGTGCCTGTAGAGGTAATCTTTCAGGCTGGCGGCTACATATTCTCCCTGTGCAACCACTTTCATACTTTGGGGCACGAACTGTTGTATCTTGGGCAGCAGCAGCGGGTAGTGGGTACATCCCAAAATGATAGTGTCTATCTGTCCGTCTTTGGCAAGCAGGTTGTTGATGTATTTACGGATGAAAAAGTCGGTTCCCTCACCATTGGCTTCGTTGTTTTCGACCAGAGGTACCCACATTGGGCAAGCTTCTCCACTTACTTTTATGTCCGGAAAGAGTTTATGTATTTCGAGCGGATACGATTCCGATTTGATGGTGCCGGCTGTGGCCAGTACTCCGACATGGCGGGTTTGGGTTATGCTGCCGATGCACTCTACCGTTGGACGAATGACTCCCAGGACTCTTCGGCTGGGATCGATATCCGGAAGGTTGTTCATTTGTATGGTTCTTAATGCCTTGGCCGAAGCTGTATTGCAGGCAAGTATCACTAAGTGGCAACCCATCTCAAACAGTTTGTTAACCGCCTGCAGGGTAAATTCATATACGATTTCAAAAGAACGGGTACCGTAAGGGGTACGGGCGTTGTCGCCCAGGTAGATATAGTCATAATCCGGAAGAGCCTCCCGGATTTTACTCAGGATGGTCAGTCCGCCATATCCGGAGTCGAATACTCCGATAGGACCGGGTTTCTGGGAAAGGGATTGTTTCATAACGGAGATGGGTTAAAATGTTACGAGCTACAAGTGACAAGTCGTAGCGTATTTTCCGCATAGTACTTGTAGCTTGTAGCTCGTAACTTTATAGCTTCCGACTCTTATTTAATGCCCAATTGGGTCTTTACTTTCGGAGTCAGGTTAATGCTCTGATTTTCGTTAACGTAAGGTATCGGAGTACGTGCCATGTCGAAAATGTAGATAACACCTTCTGCTGCGCCTACTGCTTTGATAGCATCGTCCAGCTTCTTGTATACCGGAGCCATCAGGTCGTTATTGGCTTTCTCCATATCCTGTTGCGCCTTAGCCTGGAATTGTTCTTGTCTCTGCATCATGTCTTCCAACTCTTTTTGTCTTCTTTCTGCAATCACAGTAGGAAGAGAGTCTTTCTGCTGCATGAACTCCTGATATTTTTTGTTGAATTCTTCTTGAGTTCTCTGAAGGTCCTGTCCGAGTTGTTTGTTCAATGCCTGCAATTCAGATTGTGCTTTGGTGTATTCCGGCATAGCCGAAACAATTTCCATTGCATTGATGTGACCGAATTTAAGATTTTGTGCGAATACGCCCATCGGGAGTACCAGCATCATTAAAAGTGCAATTTTTTTAAGCATAGTTCTATTATTTATTTGAATGATTACTTTTTAGTTATCGGCTGCAAATGTATGAAATTAATTTGAATATCCTAATTTCGCCAGCACTTCATTGCTCACATCAATGCGCGGAGTGGCAAAAATAATGCTCGAAGCTGAGGCTCTGTCCACTACTACAGCGTAGCCGTTTTCTTCGGCTACTACTTTTACTGCATTGTATATTTCATCCTGAATGGGCTTCATCAGTTCTTCTCTCTTCTTAAAAAGCTCGCCTTCGGGACCAAAGTACTTCCGTTTCAACTCTGAGGCAGCCTTTTCTTTTTCTACGATGGCATCTTCTTTTTGAGTTTTCTGCGCAGCCGTCAGCTTTGCAGATGCAGCTTGATATTCTTTAAACATGGTTTGTGCTTCCTTTGCCAATACTTCGACTTCACCCTGCCATTGTTTGGTGGCTTGGTTCAATTGTTCGTTGGCACGTTCGTAAGCCGGAATGTTCTTCAGGATATACTCCATATCGATCAGAGCAAACTTTTGTGCTTGAGCTGTCATACCTACGGCAAACAGCAAGATGATAAATAGAACAGACTTTTTCATAACGCTTAGTTTTTAATGAAACAATTAGAATTCCTGACCCAATACGAAGTGGAATCTGCTTCCGCCTGCGCTCTTGTCGCCAAGTACTTTGTCGAAACCGTATGCCCAGTCGATACCCATCATACCGATCATCGGGAGGAAGATGCGGACACCTACACCGGCCGAACGTTTCAGGTCGAACGGATTGAAGTTCTTCACATCATGCCATGCATTACCGGCTTCCAGGAATGTTAACGCATAAATATTGGTACTTGTTTCCAGCATCAGCGGATATCTTAATTCAAATCCGATACGAGTGTAGGCATATCCTTCCTGTCCACGGTACGGAGTTAACGAACTGTTTTCGTAACCACGAAGGGCGACACTCTCGGTTGCATAGCTTGAATATCCGGTCATACCGTCACCACCGACGTCAAATGTACCGAACGGAGATTTCTTATATTTGTTGTAGTGGCCCAATATACCGAATTCCACACGTGTCATCAGCACCGGAGTCTTTTTCACGGTTGTCGGGTTCAGCAACGGAATATATGTTTTTGCTTTGAACTTCCACTTATGGTATTCTACCCATTTGTGCATTTTGTTCATATCGTTCTGGTTGTACTCGTTATATTTACTGTAGTCTACTCCGTCGAACAGTGAGTAAGGCGGTGTGAACTGTACAGACAGAGAGAAGTCTGAACCACTACGCGGATAAATCGGGTTATCGTAAGAAGCACGGGCCAATGTCAAGCCGATGCTTAAGTCGTTACATTTACCGTTAGTTACCGGGAAGTACTGCCAGTCTTTCAAGATATATCTTTGATAAGAAAGCTCGGCTGAAAGCTGGAAGTAGTCATCTGGCCAGTTCAAGCGTTTTCCCCAACCTGCTGACAGACCCCACATTTTGATTGACTTGTCAGGGTCATAATAGTTTTCGTAGTTGTTATAGTTACCATAATTGTACATACCGTAACCGCCTAAGCCGCTGTAATAACTGTTGTAGTAATTGTTATAGTAGCTTGAGTTATAGTAACGGCTGCTGATATCAGTCTGAACTGAGAAGAATGCCGACAGGGAGAATGAATTCGGACGTTTACCTCCGAACCAGGGATCAAAGAACGAAATGCTATACTGCTGATAGTATTGTGCATTGGTCTGTCCACTGATGGTCAGTGTCTGTCCGTCGCCCTGAGGCAGGATACCACGATAGTTTTCTCCCGGGTGCAATAGGTTTGCCAAAGAGAAGTTTGTAAATTTCAAACTTAATTTACCGATAACACCCGTCTGTCCCCAACCGGCAGAGAACTCTACCTGGTCATTTGCTTTGGATACCAGATCATAGGCAATATCTACCGTTCCGTTCACTTGGTCCGGCTGAATATCCGGTTTGATGTTTTCCGGGTCAAAGTGTCCCATTTGTTGGATCTCACGCATAGAACGCATCAGGTCCTCACGGCTGAACAACTCGCCCGGGCGGGTACGGAGTTCACGGCGAACAACGTTTTCGTACAAACGGTCATTACCATTGATCTTGATCTTATTGATGCTGGCTTGCCGGCCTTCGTAGATTCTCATCTCCAAGTCGATAGAGTCGTTGTCGATATTCACTTCTACCGGATCTAACGTGTAGAACAGATAACCATTGTTGTAATAGAGGTTACCGATAGCGTCTTCATCGGTTGACAAACGTTCATTCAGCAATTTCTGGTTGTATACATCTCCTTTCTTCATGCGGAGCATAAAGTTCAGTTGTTCTGAGGGATAAAGAGTGTTACCCACCCATGTTACGTTGCGAAGGTAGTATTTATCGCCTTCCTCCAATTCAATGTATACATCTACCGTTTTATCGTCAAATTTGGATACGCTGTCTTTCACGATACGTGCATCGCGATAACCCAGTTCGTTGTACTTATCAATAATCAGTTGCTTGTCCTCTTCATACTTCTCATTAACAAACTTCTTGGTGCGGAACAAGTTCAGCAGTTTTCCCTTTTCGTTTGTTTTCTTCATCACACGTTTCAGCTTCGATGTTTTGATAGCATGGTTACCGGCAAAAGTAATGGCATGGACTTTTACCTTTTCTTTCTTATCGATATCTATGTCGACCAATACTTGATTTTCATTTGCAGGATCATCTCTTTGAGTGATGGTTATTTCTGCATTCTTAAATCCTTTATCGTCGAAATAGCGTTTACTTAAAACCTTTGCACGGTCCACCAGATTCGGGGTGATTTGACTGCCTTTTATCATACCCAGTTTGGTCTGTAGGTCTTCACGCTCCGACTTTTTCACACCGTGATAACGTATGTCTGAAATGCGCGGACGTTGAGTCAGACTGATCTTCAGCCAGATTTTATTGCCTTCTACCTTTTCGGCTGTGATTGATACGTTGGAGAACAGACCGTGACGCCAGTAGCGTTTGATTGCCCCCGTGATCTCATCACCCGGTACGGTAATAGTTTGTCCTACAGAAAGTCCGGACAGTCCGATAAGAACATAATCTTCGTAGTTCTTGACACCTTCGACCTTGATGTCGGCTATTTCATATTTTTTCGGTGTCCCGGAATACATGATAACGGGTTTTGATTCGTCAGTGTTAGCATCTTGTGCTACGCCCGGCAATGCAAAGCAAAACAGGCTGATAAACGTTACGAATATGAAGGAAATACGATAATGCATTTATGTTATAATTAAGTTTTGAGTTAACTGATTTGTTCGCTGGTCTTTCCGAATCTGCGTTCGCGTCTCTGGTAGTCACAGATAGCCTTGTGCAATTCTTCTTCCTTAAAGTCTGGCCAGAAGGTTTCACAAAAATAAAGCTCCGAATAAGCACATTGCCAAAGTAGATAGTTGCTTAAACGAATCTCTCCGCCTGTACGGATTAAGAGGTCCGGATCGGGCATGAAATTGGTTGTCAGATGCGTCTGGATGCTTTCCGAAGTAATTTCTTCAGGAGTCATTTCTCCTTTCTGAACCAATGTGGCAATCTGCCGTGCGGCCTCGGTTATTTCCCATCTGGCAGAATAACTGAGGGCAAGTACCAGACACATTCCTGTGTTTTTGGAAGTACGTTCGACACAGGCATTCAAGCGCTTCCGTACATTTTCGGGTAGTTTGTTGATGTCTCCGATGATACGGAAACTTATATTGTTTTTCATAAATGTTTCCTCTTCGATAGAGTCGAATAGGAGGCTCATCAATGCAGCGACTTCGTCCGATGGCCGGTTCCAGTTTTCGGTTGAAAAGGTATATAAGGTAAGGAATTTGACTCCTAACCTGGCTGCCTCTTCAGTGATGATATGCACAGTTTCGGCTCCGGCCTGATGTCCAAAACTACGTTCGCGTCCGCGTTGTTTGGCCCATCGTCCGTTACCGTCCATGATAATGGCTACATGCTTAGGTATCCGGTTTAAATCTATTTGTTCTTTATAGGACATTTCTTTAATTATTTGTTCTGTCTGGCAAAACCAAATTTATTAAGTCGTCCACGCCATACTTCGTTGGCATCGCCGTTACTCCATATTACCCAGATAAAGTTATCTTTGTCCACTACAGTAGAGTAGTTGTTCCCTCTGTCTTTGAATTCAGTCGGTAAGAAGATTTTCTTATCGGCTTTATACCAGGCAAGTCCTGCTTCCGATGTGTAGATCGTTTCGAACTTTCCTCCGAATGCCCAGAAAGCGTTGCCATAATAGAAGAAAGACGGTTTGTCGAGCTTCGGACAATAGGCAGTGGTCGATGACGTTTTTAAAGGAATCCAAAGTAAACCGTCCTGTGAACTCCAGGCCACCGAAGTTGTATCGCTTGCATTGCGATTATTGCCCATTACGGCTATCGTCTGTATTCCTGTAGCATTGAGATAAGAAGTTGCTGACAAATTATCCAGCGGGAAGTCAGATCCGACTTCTTCTGAACTGATATTCCATGTGGTTGCTTCAGGATTGCTTATCGCAAATGTAGATTGACTACCATTATTAATAATACCGGCAATTCCGGAGATATCCAGCAGATTGCCCTCATTCTTGGGGAAAGGAGCGATCAGCATCTCTACTTTACCGTTTTTATTCAAATCGGTTGCAAGACTCCATGATGCCCCATCTGAAGAAACATATACTTTCTCACCGTTTGTGGCATACAATTTTTCACCAAAGGCAATGAGGGAAGAGAGTTTTATGTTTTCCGGAAGACCGGTAACAGATACCTGTGTCCAACTTCTTCCTTTGTTGATTACGTCTCCTGATGATTTGTAGGCAGTAGTGTTTGCTGTATACACAAGAATGTCTTCACCCAGAATTACGGACTTCTGATACCCGCTGTAGTTAGCGAAGTTATCTGTCATTTTAGTCCAGTTCATGGAGTCCGGATCCTGTCGGTGTACGCGCACTGAAATGGTGTACTCTTTGGTATATTGCATATCCGCGGCCCATACCTTTATTCTCATGGGCTTTTCCATAGTGCCCCTGAAGTCAATAGAGTCAGAGTAATTAAACAAGGTGTCTTGACCCTCTGCGTTTTTAGCCGTGATTATTCCGGACGCTGTGGTCAATGTCTTTATAAGAATACGGTCAATAATTGTATCGGAGCCCACAGGCAGTGAATCCTGGTTATAAATAAGTCCAACTCCGTCAGGCCCAAATTGATCTATTGTAAATTTATAGTTTACCCCATGTACGGTATCAAGTGCAAATGCATGTATGGTAGCATCCGGGCTGTATTCAATTTCTTCAGTGTCAAGGCACGAAGTAACGGCAAACGATACAAGGAAGAAACTTACAATTACTGATAAAAACTTTATTCTCATTTGAAAGATTGTGTTTATTTACAAGTTGCAAAAATAGGAACATTTTTCTCTATATTGAACATTGAAGGGAAGTTTTATATAAAATTATAGATAATCTGCTCGATTTTGTCGATATAAAACTCCCTGAATGCTGCGAATTTAGGTATTTCTCTTTAAGTAATGCCTGAAGGTTGTAGCGAAATGTTTTTCTTCTGAATAACTAATTTTATCGCTTATTTCAGGTGCTTTAACACCGGAATAAAGCCGTTTGTCGCTTCTTTCTATAATAATTTCATCCCATATTCCGGAGCAGATAAATGATTCCAGCAATATCTTGCCTCCTTCGACCATCAAGGATTGTAGATTACGCTGATAGAGGGTTGCCAGTATTTGTGGCAGAATATCTGTTTGATAGTCCAAGGGGATATATTCCAGATTCTTTTTACCGGGGCGGTGGCATTCCGTAAAAATGAGTGTAGGCACACTGCCATCCAAAAGGTGTGAAG
This sequence comes from Bacteroides hominis, assembly GCF_033042785.2. Classification (NCBI taxonomy): domain Bacteria; kingdom Pseudomonadati; phylum Bacteroidota; class Bacteroidia; order Bacteroidales; family Bacteroidaceae; genus Bacteroides; species Bacteroides hominis. The sequence goes on from NZ_CP178829.1 coordinate 1,584,474, forward strand.
TCTGAGGAAGCGAATGATTACGGTCCAGAGCTATGCGTGCCGGGTTATGCCCGTACCAGTGACGTACAGTTAATGCCGGATCGTCTAATAATGCTGTTCGGGTACCTACCATGATAGCATCCGATTCTGCTCTTTTTTTATGTACCAACATGGAAGTGAGGGGAGTGGATAATAGCACAGGATGTCCTTCTGTACGCTCTAAGTCGATGAAGCCATCAGCCGATTCTGCCCATTTTAAAACAATATAAGGGCGATGAAGGGTGTGGAAGGTGATGAATTTCCGTATAAGTTCGCGGCACTCCTTTTCCAGGACTCCCACTATGACCTCACGTCCGGCATTCCGTAATTTTTGGATGCCTTTACCCGCAACTTTGGAAAATGGGTCCTGGCAACCGATTACGATTTTGGGAATTTGCTTTTCTATGATTAGGTCAGCACAGGGAGGTGTCTTTCCATGATGGGAACAAGGCTCAAGGCTTACGTATATAGTACTGCGTTTCAGTAAAGAGGAGTCTTTAACAGAACGGATAGCGTTGACTTCGGCATGGGCTTCTCCACAACGGACATGATAACCTTCGCCGATGATTTGTTCATCACATACGATGACGGCCCCCACCATTGGGTTGGGAGATACGTTGCAAAGACCGTTTCTTGCCAATTGGATGCAACGTCTCATGTATTTTTCTTCTTCCATCTTTTAGGCTTATAGCTATATTATTTGTATTTTTGCACCCCAAAATAATGAGAATGAACTGCGTCACCACTTATATCCGCCAGTCTTTACACCATATTTATCCACCGGGAGAACTCAGGAGCCTCACAAAAATGATTTGTTGTGATCTGCTGGGGCAGGATGCTATTGACTATTATTTGGGCAAAGATATAATTTTATCTGCAAACGAACAGCGTGATTTAGAAAGCATTGTTGAACGGTTGAAGAAAAACGAGCCAATTCAGTATATTCAGGGAAGGGCAAATTTCTACGGATCCATGTTCCGGGTAGCTCCGGGAGTCCTGATCCCTCGTCCCGAAACTGAAGAACTGGTGGATTTAATAGTAAAAGAGTCTGCTACAGGTGTCCGTCTGCTTGATATAGGAACCGGAAGTGGGTGTATTGCTATAAGTTTGTCTAAGCATATTCCTGGAGCGGAGGTTACGGCGTGGGATGTGTCGGAAAATGCACTTGCCATTGCCAGGCAAAACAATCAGGAACTGAAAACTAAAGTGAATTTTGAGAAAGTGGATGTCTTTTCTACGGAGTTTTCTGGAGACAGACGATATGATATTATTGTAAGTAACCCTCCTTATGTGACAGAGAGCGAAAAAAATGAAATGGAACCTAACGTCTTGGATTGGGAGCCCGGTCTGGCTCTGTTTGTTCCGGATAATGATCCTTTATTATTTTACCGGCGTATTGCCTCTTTGGGGAGAGAGATGCTAAGTCTGCATGGTAAACTCTATTTTGAGATAAATCGGGCGTATGGTGAAGAAGTTTTGCAAATGCTTGGCGGAAAGGGATATAGAGACCTTCGTTTGATAAAAGACATATCGGGTAATGATCGAATTGTAACTGCTAAACGATGAATATAATAACAGAAGAAGATGCGTTAAACCGCATGGCTGGCTATTGCTCTGCAGCCGAGCATTGTAAAGCTGAAGTGAGTGAAAAACTACAGAAGTGGGGCTTGCCTTATGAAGCGGTCAATCGGATTATTGATCGGCTTGTGGTTGAGAAGTTTATAGATGAAGAACGTTACTGTAGGGCATTTGTCAATGATAAGTTTCGTTTTGCCAAATGGGGTAAAATGAAGATTGCTCAAGCACTTTACATGAAAAAGATATCTCGTGAAGTGTCTTATAAATACCTGAATGACATTGATCAGGAAGAGTATCTTGCTATTTTGGGAGATTTGATGGCTGCTAAACGTAAAAGTATACACGCTAAAGATGAATTCGAGTTGAATGGGAAGTTGATCCGTTTTGCTATGAGCAGAGGATTTGAAATGGATGATATCCGCCGTTGTGTGCAAGTGGAAGAAGAGTAAGTGACAAATAACAAAAAAATAATACGGCTTCTTCTTTTTAGTCTCGTTCCATTTCCGTATTTTTGCATCCTGTAATTATCATAGTTAGTTTAGTTATGAAAAATTTAGAGAGATTATTCGCCGAGAAGTTGTTGAAGATTAAAGCTATTAAGCTTCAACCGGCAAATCCGTTTACATGGGCTTCCGGATGGAAATCACCGTTTTACTGCGACAACCGTAAAACCCTTTCTTATCCTTCTCTTCGTAGTTTTGTTAAGTTCGAAATTACACGTCTGATTCTGGAACGTTTCGGACAGGTAGATGCCATTGCCGGAGTTGCAACAGGTGCTATTCCTCAAGGTGCTTTGGTAGCTGATGCATTGAATCTTCCGTTCGTGTATGTCCGTTCTACCCCTAAAGACCATGGCTTGGAGAATCTTATCGAAGGCGAACTTCGTCCGGGTATGAAAGTCGTTGTAGTAGAAGATTTAATCTCTACCGGTGGAAGTAGTTTGAAAGCCGTAGAGGCTATCCGTCGGGATGGTTGTGAAGTAATTGGTATGGTAGCTGCCTATACTTACGGATTCCCGGTTGCCGAACAGGCTTTTAAAGATGCTAAAGTACCTTTGGTAACGTTGACTAATTATGAAGCAGTGTTGGATGTTGCATTGCGTACCGGTTACATTGAAGAAGAAGATATTGCAACGTTAAACGAATGGCGCAAGGATCCAGCTCATTGGGAAACCGGAAAATAAGACTGATTTTTTTGATGATTAAAATATAGAAAGAAGGGCCATTCGGACAGAGTTTGTTCGGATTGTTCTTCTTTTTTCTTTATAAGTAAGATAGAATAAGATGACTAAATTTGAGAGTAGTGTCAAGGTAATACCTTATAGCCAGGAACGTGTGTACGATAAACTTGCGGACCTTAGTAACCTGGAATCCATAAAGGACCGTTTACCACAAGACAAAGTGAAAGATATGAGTTTTGATACGGATACACTTAGTTTCAATGTAGATCCGGTGGGACAGCTAACCCTTAAGATTATTGAACGTGAGCCCTGTAAGTGTATTAAATTTGAGACGATTAATTCTCCTCTGCCTTTTAATATGTGGATTCAGATTGTATCTTCAGCCGATGAAGAATGTAAACTTAAAATAACCATTGGGTTGGATATTAATCCATTTATGAAAGCAATGGTACAGAAGCCTTTACAGGAAGGACTGGAGAAGATGGCTGATATGTTATCCATGATACAATATTAAAGAATATGGCACAGAAACTTTGGGAGAAATCTGTTGAGGTAAACAAGGATATAGAACGCTTTACCGTTGGTCGTGACCGTGAGATGGATCTTTATCTTGCTAAACATGATGTACTTGGTTCAATGGCACATATCACTATGCTTGAGAGCATAGGTTTATTGACAAAAGATGAATTATCTTTATTGTTAGCCGAATTGAAAGATATTTATGTTTCTGCCGAGAAAGGTGAGTTTGTAATAGAAGGAGGAGTTGAGGACGTTCACTCTCAGGTGGAGTTGATGTTGACTCGTCGGTTGGGAGATGTGGGTAAGAAAATTCATAGTGGTCGTTCACGTAATGACCAGGTATTACTTGACTTAAAGCTTTTTACCCGCACACAGATAAAAGAAGTGGCAGAGGCGGTGGAGCAACTCTTTCACGTTTTAATTCGTCAGAGTGAACAATATAAAGATGTATTAATGCCCGGGTATACTCATTTGCAGATTGCGATGCCCTCGTCATTTGGCCTTTGGTTCGGGGCATATGCCGAAAGTTTGGTGGACGATATGCTCTTTTTGCAAGCTGCATTTAGGATGTGTAACCGTAATCCTTTGGGATCGGCTGCGGGATATGGTTCTTCATTTCCTTTGAATCGTACGATGACTACCCAGTTGCTTGGTTTTGACTCTTTGAACTATAATGTAGTTTATGCTCAAATGGGACGTGGCAAGATGGAGCGTAACGTCGCTTTTGCACTGGCAACAATTGCAGGAACCATTTCAAAATTGGCTTTCGATGCCTGTATGTTCAATAGCCAGAATTTTGGTTTTGTGAAACTGCCGGATGAATGTACTACCGGTTCCAGTATCATGCCGCATAAGAAGAATCCGGATGTGTTTGAATTAACACGAGCTAAATGTAATAAGTTGCAATCTCTCCCACAGCAAATTATGATGATTGCCAATAACCTGCCTTCTGGATATTTTCGTGATCTGCAAATTATCAAGGAGGTTTTCTTGCCGGCTTTTCAAGAACTGAAAGATTGCTTGCAGATGACTACATACATCATGAATGAAATTAAGGTGAATGAACATATTCTTGATGATGATAAATATCTTTTTATCTTTAGTGTAGAAGAAGTGAATCGCCTTGCACGTGAAGGTATGCCTTTTCGGGATGCTTATAAAAAAGTAGGCTTGGATATTGAAGCTGGTAACTTCTCGCATAATAAGAAGGTGCATCATACTCATGAAGGGAGTATTGGTAATCTTTGTAATGATGAGATATCCGCTTTGATGCAAAATGTAGTGGAAGGCTTTAATTTCTACAGCATGGAACAGGCTGAAAAGACCTTGTTAGGGCGTGTTTGATAGATTATTGCTATGTGAAGATAACTTCTATCTTTACATAGCTTTTATGATAAAAATAGTTTTCCGTTTCTTTGAGAATTTTTTCTTTGGAAAAAGTTTGGCAGAAAGCAGGAAACTACTTATCTTTGCACCCGTTGAAAAAACGCGGAAATAGCTCAGTTGGTAGAGCATAACCTTGCCAAGGTTAGGGTCGCGAGTTCGAGTCTCGTTTTCCGCTCTCTTTGAAAGGATGCTCGAATGGTGGAATGGTAGACACGAAGGACTTAAAATCCTTTGGCCATTGCGGCTGTGCGGGTTCAAGTCCCGCTTCGAGTACTATAGTTGCATCCTAAAAAGCTCCATAAGTAATGAACTTATGGAGCTTTTACTTTATTCATGGAGATGTTATCTATATGCCGTTTAGTTATGCAATAAGGATAACATTCGCATGCATTGATGGACAGTTCTCTCTATGTTGCTGCAGGTCCTTGATTTTTCCATAGCTTGCTCTTGAGAAACCGGACCTTCTACAATAGGATATACAGCCAGAAAACCTGCATTATTCAGCAATTCGGTTTCATCCACACATCCGGCAATACCAATTACAGGAATATTTTTTCGTTGGGCTGCTTTGAGAACTCCCATAGGGGCTTTTCCCATTATAGTTTGGGCATCCATTTTCCCTTCGCCTGTAATCACAAGATCGGCTCCTTGTAGTTTTTCATTAAAATGGAGAGCATCCAATACAGTATCAATTCCCCGGGATAACCGAGCGTTGAAGAAGGCCATAAAACCGCCACCCATGCCTCCGGCTGCTCCTGCTCCAGGGATAGCATCAATATCCTTATATAGGGTTTGGGCAATCAACTGTGCGAAATGCTTCAGTCCTGTGTCTAATATGCGTATTTGTTTTGCATCGGCTCCTTTTTGGGGAGCAAAAATAAATGCGGCCCCTTGTGGTCCGGAAAATGGGTTGTTTACATCGCATGCGATGGTGAATGTACACTTTGCCAGTTTATCTTCCGGGAAATCGTTGCTATCAATCATCTCTATCTTTTGAAGTATTTCTCCTCCATACCCTAATAAATTCCCGGCTATATCCCGGAACTTCATGCCTAATGCCTGCAACATTCCCGTGCCTGCATCATTGGTGGCACTACCTCCGATTCCTATCAGAAATTTCCTGCAACCGTGTTCCAAAGCATCCTGTATTAATTCGCCTGTACCATAAGTGGTTGTTTTCATCGGATTTCTCAGATGGGGTTCAATCAATGTCAGTCCACTCGCGGCTGCCATTTCGATGACAGCAGTTTCTCCATCTCCCAAAACGCCATACCGGGCTTCTATTAACCGCATTAATGGATCGTGCACGTGACACGAATGTATCCGTCCATTTGTTGCACTGACCAGTGCTTCAATTGTTCCTTCTCCGCCGTCCGCTATAGGGAGTTTTATGATTTCACATTTCGGAAATACTTTTCGAATACCTTTTTCACAAGATACAGCTACCTCAGCGGATGATAGGGAACCCTTAAACGAGTCGGATGCAATGATTATCTTTTTCATGCTTGGAGAAAATTGTTTTTATTTAGAAGATGTGATAATAATCATAAGAAGCGTTGAAAATAAAAAGCCGGAATGTAACACGAATCATTCCGGCTTTTGTCCCTAATCAAACCTAATCTAACAAACCTATGAAGCTATTCTGTTGCTGATAACCCGCATTGCTGCAGTGTAATATTCACAGGGGACAGAAAGCAGTATGCAATCTATTCCTTTGTCCTTCATCACCACTTCGATAGATGCAGCCTTTAGAAGGGTTCTCACACTTGCCACTTCCCATGGGCTACCAGCGAATACTTCAACCTGAGAAATCTTTCTACTTACTACCATTTGCTTTTTAGTTATTAAATGAATATGTTGCAAATATAGCAGGTTGTTTTCTTTCAGAAGAGCAATTTTAGTTCATATTATAGCACTTATGTTGCAAACGTTTGCTGATTTGTTGGTTTGATCAATATTTTATGTACGAATTTTGTATAATTGGGCTATTTCTCATCATTCTTACGGATTTCCACCCGCCGGATTTTGCCACTGATAGTTTTGGGTAATTCATCTACAAATTCAATGACACGTGGATACTTATAAGGAGCCGTTACTTTTTTCACATGGTTCTGGAGTTCTTTTATCAATTCTTCACCTGCACGTTCTTTATAATCTTTTGCCAGCACAATAGTTGCTTTTACCACTTGCCCTCGAATTTCATCGGGTACACCAGTGATGGCACACTCCACTACAGCAGGGTGGGTCATCAGCGCACTTTCTACTTCAAACGGTCCGATACGGTAACCGGAGCTTTTTATTACGTCATCGGCACGCCCTACAAACCAAAGATAGCCGTCTTCATCTTTCCAGGCCACATCACCTGTATAATAGATGCCGTCATGCCATGCTTCGTGTGTACGCGCAGCGTCGCGATAATACTCTTTGAACAGTCCCAACGGTTTACCGTTAGTAGTCCGAATAACAATCTGTCCTTGTTCGCCAGCCTCTACCGAACGGCCTTCATAGTCTATCAGGTCAACATCATATTGGGGGTTAGGGACTCCCATGCTTCCCGGTTTCGGTTCCATCCAGGGGAAGGTGGCAACTGTTAGTGTTGTTTCCGTTTGGCCGAACCCTTCCATCAGTTTGATGCCTGTCAGTTTCTTAAATGTATCGAATACTGCCGGATTTAATGCTTCACCGGCAATCGTGCAATATTCCAAGGAAGAAAGATCGTATTTGGTCAGATCTTCGTGAATCAGAAAACGGAAGATTGTGGGAGGGGCACAAAGTGAAGTAACATGGTAGTTTTGTATTTTCTCCAATATGTCGGCTGGAGTAAACTTCTCGTGGTCGTAGACGAAAACATTAGCTCCGGCTATCCATTGTCCGTACAGCTTTCCCCATACAGCTTTTCCCCAACCTGTATCAGCGATGGTGAGATGAAGGCTGTTCTCTTTCAGATTGTGCCAGAAACTACCGGTGACAATATGTCCCAACGGATAGGTGAAATCATGTGCAACCATTTTGGGCTCACCGGTCGTTCCGCTGGTGAAGTACATCAAAGAGATATCATCGTTGGAGTTGGGATGTTCCGGTTTAGCGAAAGGGGCTGCATCTTTAATGCCTTGATGAAAATCTTCGAATCCTTCTGCTATTTCAGGGCCAACACTTACCAAATGTTTCACTGTAGGAGAGTCCGGCATGGCATCTATGATATGTTTAGTAATAACCTCTTCTCCGGCTGCTACGATCATCTTTATATCGGCTGCATTGCAGCGATATACAATGTCTTTCTTGGTTAGCAGGTGGGTGGCAGGGATAACAACGGCTCCCAGCTTATGCAAAGCGATGATGCTGAACCAAAATTCGTAACGTCGTTTCAATATCAGCATGACCATATCACCATGTCCGATGCCCAGACTTTGAAAGTAGGATGCTGTCTGATCTGTATATTGTTTTATATCCGCAAAAGAGAACTGGCGTTGTTCACCTTTGTCATTGGTCCATAACAAAGCCGGTTTGTCTGGCTGTTCAGCAGCCCAGGCATCTACTATATCGTATCCGAAGTTGAAGTTTTCCGGAACATTTATCTTTAAGTTCTTGACAAAATCTTCCTGTGAACTGAAGGAAGTTTGCGATAAAAATCTATCTATCATTTTCTTCATTTAAATAATTACATGATTACTGCCAGAAAGCGCACTGTTTTTCCATCCAGTGCTTTCATTCCATGGGGCAGTTTTGAGTTGAAGTACAAGCTGTCTCCTTCGTTTAGTATCAGGTCTTTTCCATCTATGCTGATCATCATGCGACCTTCAAGTACCAAGTTGAACTCCTGGCCGCCATGGCTATTATAGTGTATCGGTTCGTTGTCCGGTTTTGGTTCGACAGTTACGATAAACGGGTCGGCGTTTCGGTTCATAAAGCCCGCCGCTAATGATTGGTATTTATACGCCTTTGTACGTTCTATACTGGTTCCTTTACCTGCACGGGTCAGGAAATAGCTGCTCATCTTAGGCTCTTCTCCGAACATCAGAGCATCAAGAGCTATGCCGTATTTACGTGCGATTTTTTGCAGCATACTTACTGAGATGTCGTAATCTCCGGTTTCTGCAAGACGATATTCTTCCGCTGAAATCTCACAATCACGGGCGATGTCTTCAGCTGTCAGTTCAAGTACGTCACGTAGTCCACGCAGACGTTCTGCTATTTGTTTAATTTGGTCGTCCATATAAATTTAGTGTTTAGTGATTAATGTTTTTGTTTTTTGTGATTAAAATTAGATAATCACTATCTTGATGCTTTCATTGCTTTAATAATGGCAGAGGTAAATCCATTATGCTCTAACTCATTGATACCTTTGATTGTAATTCCACCGGGAGTAGTCACTTTGTCAATCTCTACACTCGGATGGGTATCGTTGTTCAGTATCAGTTCGGCAGCCCCTTTTACAGATTGCGCAATCATATCCATGGCATCCGACGGGCGGATTCCCATTTCAATACCTGCTTGCATAGCAGCCTGAATATATTTCAGTACATAAGCAATGCCACAAGAGGTTAGAGCAGTAGCTGCTTCCAGCTTGTCCTCAGGCAAAATCATAGCCATCCCCATCTCACTGAAGAGGTTGACCATCAGTGTTTCCAGATCGTGTCCGGCATTTCGTGAAGCTATCAGTGTCATACTTTGTAGTTCGCTGATAGCTGTATTGGGGACAATACGGAACATGGGCATCTCTGGTTCAACGACATCATGCGCCAATTGTTCGAAGCTGATTCCGGCTGCAACGGAAACGAGAATCTGTTTGCTTTTTAGTTTCATTTCGCGGAGCACACTTCTGATTAGCCAGGGTTTCACGGTCAAAATCACAATATCAGCACCGATAGCAGCTTCTGCATTATTGCGAGTGGTAGTGATAGAAGGGAATTCTTTTTTCAACGCTTCCAGTTTTCCGGCACTGGGGTTGGACACTATAATATCGGAAGCCGAGATCAGCTTGCCTTTTGCCAGTCCGCAGGCAATGGAGCCTCCCATATTTCCTGCACCAATGATAGCTACTTTCATATTTTATAATTATTTAGTCTGTTTCTGACAAAGGTATAAGTAAAAAGTGAAAATACGAGCAAACGTGGCAGGTATTTTCACTTTTTCACTTTCCTTATAAGGATGCTGATTATTAACCGAGTACTTTTCTTAGCCGGACAAGGAATTCATCGGCTTCTGCCTTGCTGAGGCAGAGAGGAGGTAGCAAACGGATTACATTCGTACCACTGGCACCGGTAAATACTTTTTGTTCGTGAATCAGGCGGTTGCGGATTTCCTTTACCGGTTGGTCGAACTCCATTCCGATCATAAGTCCGCATCCGCGAACTTCTTTGATTTCTCTGAATTTTTTCAATTCTTCTAACAGATAGGTACCGATGTCGGCTGCATTTTCTACCAACTTTTCCTGTTCAATGACATCCATCACCGCCAGTGCAGCGGAGCAAGCCAGATGATTGCCACCAAAAGTAGTCCCGAGCATGCCATATACCGGTGTGAATATCGGGCTGATCAGTACTCCTGCCATGGGAAATCCGTTTCCAATACCTTTGGCAACAGTGATTATGTCAGGTTTGATTCCGGCATACTGGTGGGCAAAGAATTTGCCACTACGTCCGTAACCGCTTTGTATCTCGTCCAAGATCAGGATTGTGCCGTTGTCAGTGCAGGCTTTACGAAGTTCCTGCAGGAATTCGGTTGTTGGTATTTTGATACCGCCTACTCCTTGTATGCCTTCAATAATGACAGCACAAACATCTCCTTTTGCCAGTTCGGCTTTCATCGCCTCCGTATCGTTTAGCGGAAGGTAGGTTATATGCCCGTTGGCATTGATCGGAGCTATAATCTTAGGATTATCTGTAGCTTCTACCGCCAGCGAAGTACGCCCGTGAAAAGCTTTGCCGAAAGATATTACTTTGGTCCGTCCGTTATGGAACGAGGCCAATTTCAGTGCATTTTCATTTGCTTCGGCACCACTGTTGATCAGGAATAGGGAGTAATCTTCATATCCGGATAGTTTTCCAAGACGTTCGGCTACCTGTTGCTGTAACTTGTTGATTACAGAATTTGAATAGAAGCCCAGTGTTGCCACTTGCTTGCTAATCATGTCAACATAATGCGGGTGAGCATGTCCGATCGAGATGACAGCATGTCCTCCGTAGAGATCCAGATATTCCGTGCCGTTTTCATCCCAAACGTGACAACCTTTTCCTTTTACTATGTTTATATCAAAAAGGGGATATACGTCAAATAGGTTCATTGCTTTTTAGAATGCAGAGGGTTTAAGGCGCAGGCCTACCGTCTCCTCCAGATTAAACATCAGGTTCATGTTATGGACTGCCTGCCCGGATGCACCTTTCAACAGATTGTCAATACAAGAAATGATCAATAGTTTATCACCGTGTTTTTCCAGGTGAATCAGACATTTATTGGTATTTACTACCTGTTTCAGGTCTATGTTTTTGTCTACGATGTGTACAAACGAGTCTTTGGAATAATATTCCTCATACATGCGTACAATTTCCTCTAATGCTACCTTTGTTTTTACGACTAAAGTAGCAAAAATACCGCGGGGAAAATCACCCCGGTAAGGGATGAAGTCAATTTCTGAATCAAAACTATTCTGTAATTGTTTCAGTGATTGCCTGATTTCGGGAACGTGTTGGTGTTCAAAAGCTTTGTACACGCTCATATTATTGTTTCGCCAACTGAAATGACTGGTGGCTCCAGGTTTTACTCCTGCTCCTGTGCTTCCTGTAATAGCGTTTACCATTACATCTCCGTTTAGCATCAGATGTTTTGCCAATGGAAGTAATCCTAATTGGATACAAGTAGCAAAGCATCCCGGATTGGCTACATGTTTTGCTGTGCAGGTTGCACGGCGATTTAATTCCGGCAGGCCATAAATAAAGTCATGATCCGGTGAAGCAATGCGGTAGTCCATTGATAAATCAATGATTTTCAGATCCTCCGGAATGTTGTGACTTTCTATAAATTTCTTTGTATCTCCATGGGCGGTACAGAAGAAAAGCACATCGATGTCTTCTAACGGGAGTTCGTCGGTAAAGACCAGATCGCACTCTCCGTAAAGTCCTTCATGCACATCGGTAATTTTGTTTCCGGCATTACTGGTACTGTTAACGAATATGATTTCGGTTTCGGGATGGTTGATAAGCAGGCGGATAAGTTCGCCTGCCGTGTATCCTGCTCCGCCAATTATTCCTGCTTTTATCATACTTCTTCGTCTTTATGGTTAGCATAGTAAACACGTAGCGGGGTAGAAGTTACTTTGATGAAGCCTTTAGCGTCTTCGGCTGTCCAACCCTTTTGCATTTCTCCATATTCACCAAATTTGGTTTTTACCAGATCGTCTTGTGACTCTACACCAACGGTAGAGAATGACAAGGGGCGGAGTTCAAGGATTGCAGTACCGTTTACATTGCGCTGAGATTCCTGTAGCATTGCTTCAATATCACGCATTACCGGTTCCAGATACTGGCTTTCGTGAAGGAACATGCCATACCAGTTGGCTACTTGGTCTTTCCAATATTGTTGCCATTTGCTCAGCGTATATTTTTCGAGGAACCGGTGTGCGCCGATGATAAGCATCGGGGCAGCTGCTTCAAATCCAACACGTCCCTTAATACCGATGATGGTATCTCCTACGTGCATATCACGACCAATACCGTAAGCTGCACCTATTTCTTCCACCTTCTGGATGGCTGCAATCTTGTCTTCAAAGACTTCACCGTTTACAGCATGAAGCTCACCGTTTTTAAATTCAAGGCGCAGTAGTTCGCTACCTTCTTTGGTGACTTGTTTCAGATAAGCTGTTTCGGGCAATCCCTGTGCGCTGTCCAGAATTTCTCCTCCGCAGATGGAAGTACCCCATAATCCGACGTTATAAGAGTATTTCAGCTTCGTAAAGTCGGCTTCGAAACCATTTTTGTTCAGGTAATCGATTTCCTCCTGACGACTTAGGGCCATATCACGAGTCAGCGTAATGATTTCTACACCTGGAGTCATGACAAGGAAAGTCATGTCAAAGCGAATCTGGTCGTTTCCTGCTCCGGTAGAACCATGTGCAATGGCTTCTGCACCAATCTCCTTGGCATAACGTGCAATGGCCAGTGCCTGGAAGATGCGTTCGGAGCTAACAGAAATCGGGTAAGTGCCATTACGCAGTACGTTGCCGAATATCATGTATTTCAAACTCTTTTCGTAGTATTCTTGAGTGACATCGAGGGTGACATATTTCACAGCACCCAGTTTGTAGGCATTCTCTTCGTTTTGCTTCAGTTGTTCTTCGCTGAAACCGCCTGTATTGGCGCATGCAGCGTACACTTCATATCCTTTTTCCTTAGCCAGGTACATTACAGTGAACGAGGTATCGAGACCTCCGCTGAATGCAACCACTACTTTCTTTTTCTGTTCCATAGTGCTGTATTTTTTAAATGTTATTTCTTTCTTGTTCCTTTTTAATGTTATGCGGATCTGCCGGATCATATAGCATGGCGGTGCAAATACAGAATTTACGATTCTTTGCCACCAGGATTTCATGGTTAGTGCAACCTTCACATCCTTTCCAGAAAGCTTCGTCATCGGTCAGTTCATTAAATGTGACCGGTACATATCCCAGTTCCGTGTTCATTTTCATCACGGCCGCACCACTGGTCAAACTGAATATTTTAGCTCTCGGCCATCGTAGACGAGCCAACTGAAAAGAGGCCTGTTTGATACGTTTGGCCAATCCTAATCCCCGGAAGTCGGGATGTACAATCAATCCCGATGTAGCAACGTATTGTTTGTTTCCCCATGATTCAATATAAGTAAATCCGGCAAACACATCTCCACTGAGGGCTATGATTGCTTTTCCTTCTTTCATTTTGGTGGCTACGTACTCATGTGTACGTTCTGCTATTCCGGTTCCGCGTACTTTTGCTGCGTTTCTGATTGTTTCCAAAATAGTGTCAACGTAAACCTCATGCGAGGCGTCGGCTACCATAACATCTATTTGTTGAGTGTCCATTTTTGATTTAGTGTAGAGTATAATTGTTGTTAGTTAGTTGATATTCGGAATAATGAGAGACAAGAAACTTCGTACGGCAGTGGGAGTCACTCCTTCGCGCAGCACCAGCATGATGGTATCGTCTCCGGCAATCGTTCCCAGAATGGTATCCGACTCACGGTTATCAATGTCGTAAGCCATGCTGCTCGCGTATCCGGGGCGGGTTTTGATTACTGCAATATTTCCGGAGAACTGAAGGGAGATGAATCCGTTATTCATTAACATTTCACTGGCACTTTGGTCGCCAACCCGTTTGTACATGATGTCATTGGGCAATACATATACATATTTGCCATTCATGCTGGCAGCTTTGGCTACTTTCAGTTGTTTCAGGTCACGTGAAAGAGTGGCTTGTGTCAGTTCGAATCCTTCCTGTCCTAATTCTTGCAAGAGTTCTTCTTGTGAACCTACTTCTTTACTGGAGATAATCATTTTTATGGCATCTAACCGGTTTGCTTTCTTCTTCATCTTGTATAATTATTCTAAGAATGGCGCAAAAGTATGCAATAATTTGGAAATAGTATGCATAAAAGGCTGTTTTTTTACTCTTTTTATACATAAACATAGCATATGTTGTGGAAATATGCAGAAATAGTAGCATGAATATATCTATGCTTGAATGGTTATGTAGTTTTTATGAATTGCTGAATTCTGATTAGAAGCGATATATAAATAAGGTGAAGATATATTTCTATGGAATCAGAACTGATTGGGAGGTGGATAGTTGTATGGAAAGGAAGATTAGGAAAACTGTTGTTTTTAATATAATTCAATTATTCCTCTAAAAAAACAGACAAGCCGCTCAATTTGAACGGCTTGTCTATGCGAATGTCGGAATGAGGCGACTCGAACGCCCGACCCCTACGTCCCGAACGTAGTGCGCTACCAACTGCGCTACATTCCGCTATCTGCAAAGTGGTGCCACCAGGAATCGAACCGGGGACACAAGGATTTTCAGTCCTTTGCTCTACCAACTGAGCTATGGCACCTTTGTGATTGCGGGTGCAAAGATAGGTATAATTTTTAATACTGCAATAGTTTGGCAAAGAAAATATAAAATATTTGCTCAAACGAGGTGAAGAGCATCTTTCTCTTCCGGATTTTAAGATGGATATAATATACATTTCTGATGAAAATGACATTAATTGATACGTTTCTATACATAGGACAGGGCGTTAATTGGGGACATAACTTGCCATCTGTATTATTAGGAGGAAAGGTTTTTTTAAATGTAGTCATTTTCAGTAAAATAAAGGTTTACTCTTCCTTTGACATCCTGAATGGTTTCTCCAAAGAAATAAGAGGTTGTATCCGGTAGAATTTAGATTAAATCTCCGGATACAACCTCTTTCATTCAGGTAGATAGATATTTCCTTTTAACTTTACTTTTGCGGAGTGTCCTTATCAGAAGGAGCAGAACCTGCTGACGGTGCAGAAGTAGTGCTGGTGGAAGTGTTAGCACCGCTTACAGCCGGGCCGGATACTGTTGCAGTAACGGGAGCTGCTTGCGGTTTGGCTTGTGCTTCCCAGTGGAAGGGTTCAAAAGTACTGTTGGGGTCGGCCCATGATGGTTTCTTTGCTGCGTAGATGATGAACGGAGCAATGACTACAACCAGTGCGCCGATGATCAATACTGAGAACCATACAGTGTTGCTGCCGGTAGAGATCTGGCTGGGCGGAATGAAGCTGAGGATGAATGCCAGCAATGAGCCAAGGAAGCCCAGGCCGCCTACAATCCACATTAAACCATTACCCTTCTTACCGATACGGAACGGGCGGTTGGCCTTCTTCATGTTATAGCGCAGATAGATGGCGCCGGAGAACATAAGCAAGTACATCACCAGATAAAGAATAACTGTCAACTGTGACAAAATCTGATAGAAACTCTGTACGGAAGGCATAACCACAAACAAAAGGCTCAATACGGTAACAGCACCACCCTGAACGAACAGAATGTTTTTCTGTACACCCAGTTTGTTGGTCTTCTGGAAGAACGGAGGCATATAACCGGCCTTACCTACGGCAAAGATACCTTTTGACGGACCGGCAACCCATGTCAATACACCTGCCAACACACCGAATGCAAGGGCGATGGCGATGATTGGTGATAACCAGGAGGCATGGATATATCTGAAGTAATTGTCGAAACCTACAAGTAAGCTCTGTGTCAAGCTGATGTCCTTGGCCGGAATAATGATACCCAGTGAGAATGTACCCAATACGAAAATGATTACGGTGATAAATGCACCGATAAATACAGCTTTCGGATAGTTTTTTGACGGGTTTTCCATATCCTTTACATGGATACCGCCCATTTCCATACCGGCATAAAAGAGGAAGATACTGGCTGCTAACACCACGTTATCAAAGTTGGTCAGGTCGGGGAAGAAACTGCTGTGGAAGTCGAGGTTGGAATGACCTCCGGATGCCAGGTAGGCAATACCCAGAATAATCAGCAGGGCAGCCGGAATAATTGTTCCGACCATACCACCTACTTTAGCTACTTTACCTACCCATCCCATACCTTTCAGTGAGATGAAGGTAGCCAGCCAGTAGATGATAAGCACAACGGCCAGTGTGTAGTATTTATTGCTGGCCAGTGTCATGTCATGTGCGTCATTTGTTCCGATGAAAGCGATGGATACGGCACCGAATGTCAATACAGTCGGATACCAGATCGTACTTTCAATCCATTGTACCCAGATGGCAAGGAATCCTAATTTTTTTCCGTATGCTTCGCCTACCCAACGGAACACACCACCTTGTTTGTCTTGGAACATGGCAGCCAATTCCGCCGCAACGAGTGATGTCGGAATAAGGAATACGATAGCTGCGAAAAGATAATAGAAGGCCGAACTCATTCCATATACGGCCTCGGCAGGAAGTCCACGTAGGGATACTACTGCCGTTACGTTCATGATCGCCAGGGTGAATACCCCCAGTTTCACTGCTTGTTTAATATTTGCCATAAGTTAAGGTTTTAAGTGAAAAATATTTTTAAGTCAGTGTCTATAACAACGTTTAACGTAAGATGTTTCAGTTTACTAACGTCAAACTTGGTTAATTAACATCGGCCAAGAGTGAGAAAACCGGTTTTCCTCCTGATCTTGATTCGATATCAAACAAATCGTGTATGACTCTTGTTCCTTTTGCATAATTAAAAATAACCCATAAAATATCAGTGCTTATGAAAATGGCTCTTTCTGATTTTTCTTTACGGAAGAAAGGGATCTACGGCATTCTGCATGTCATCATCCTGCTGCTTTCTCTTTTTCTGGTCATCAGTATTTCGATTGATACATTCAAGGGCATCCCTTTTTATACTCAGTCGGTATATATGAAAGTCCAGTTGTGGATTTGTGTCTTGTTCCTGTTCGACTTTATTCTCGAATTGTTTCTTTCGAAAAACAAATGGCACTATCTCAGTACACACTTCATTTTCCTGCTGGTGGCGATACCCTACCAGAATATTATATCGTATATGGGATGGACTTTCTCTCCCGAAGTGACTTATATGATTCGTTTCGTTCCCTTAGTACGGGGTGGGTATGCGATGGCCATTGTGGTAGGTTGGCTCACTTATAATAAGGCTTCCGGTCTGTTTGTCTCTTATTTGACTATGCTGCTTGCCACTGTCTATTTTTCCAGTCTGGCTTTCTTTGTGCTTGAGCATAAAGTCAACCCGCTGGTGACCGGTTACGGAGATGCGCTCTGGTGGGCATTTATGGATGTGACTACGGTTGGTTCCAACATCATTGCCGTCACCGTGACGGGACGTGTACTCTCGGTGCTGCTGGCTGCACTGGGTATGATGATGTTCCCGATTTTTACTGTTTATGTCACCAGTCTGATTCAGAAGAAGAATAAAGAGAAAGAAGAATATTACAAGCAGTTGGAGGCGGCCGATGACAGTAAACAAAAGTAAGGCTTTTCAGCTCTCTGTCCCGCAGGGACGGGAGTTGATATAGAGAAAGGGAAATAGCTCTATTCGGAGAATGCGTCATTGGAGTGCGTACCCTATGGGAGGGCATCTGTCACGTCGAATGCCGGTTCCGTTTACATACCGGGGTAAATGCTTTTACGTACCGGGGTAAATGGCTTTACATACCGAGGTAAATGCTTTTACATGCCGGGGTAAATGGTTTTACATAGAAAGGGGAAATTCAGGTAAATATAATCTGCTGGTTATCAGTGTTACTGAGGCGGTCGCCCAAGTCGATGTTTTCCGGATAAAACTAAAAATACTGCCCATCCGCATATGGCAGACAGGCAGTATTCCAACTAATTAAACTTTGTATGATGTCATCAATTTATATGCTTGTTCAGCTCGTGCCATTTATTGATTTCCGGAAGGATACCCATAGCTATCACTTCATCACGCAGTTTGCATAAGTGAGCGTAGCTCTCTTCCATTTCTTTCTGTTCTTCAGGAGTACCTTGTACTTCTTTATAGCTAACGCCTTCTTTGGTGATGGAAGTTTCCATTGCCATCAGGATGTGGTCGAACTTCTTGTCAGATACATAAGTGCCTGCCGGCCAGCGGAAAGGTTGTCCGCCCATGGCTGCCGCGATCATTTCGATAGACAGATAAGCCGGGCTTTGGAATGAAGAGCGTCCGCGCAGATCAATGATGTGTTTTCCACCTTGAATAACGCGTACTTTCAGATCTTCCCAATCCTGCATAGGCATGCGTGGAGTATCGATGATCTTGGTCAGCGCTTCACCTTGTACTTTAGTGGTAGAAGCAAATACGGCCATCTGTTCTCCGTGGCCGCCATATGTACGGCAGTTTACAATTTCGGATGCGGGGATATGGAGGTACTTCACCAGTTCGTTTTGCAGGCGGGTGCTGTCCAGAGCGGCCAGTGTGGATACCTGTGACGGTTTCAAGCCGGCATAGAGCAATACAATCAGTCCGGTGATATCGGCAGGATTGAACACTACGACCACATGTTTCACATCCGGGCAATACTGGCGGATATCTTTACCAAACTGGGCTGCGATTTCTGCGTTACCTTTCAACAAGTCTTCACGGGTCATGCCTGCTTTACGGGCGGCACCACCGGATGACACAATGTACTTCGCACCTGATAAAGCTTCTTTGATATCTGAAGTGTAAGTCAGGTTTACGCCTTCGAACGCACAGTGGTACAGCTCCTCGGCTACACCTTCCAAAGCGGGTGCATAAGGATCATACAGACAAATGTTCGGAGTCAGTTTCATCATCAGGGCAGTCTGTGCCATGTTAGAGCCAATCATTCCGGCAGCTCCTACGATCGTAAGTTTTTCGTTGGTTAAGAATTCCATAATTTATATCTTTTTTTAATTCGACAATTGCTTTGTTTCTTGTTTCCGGTGCAAAGATAACTCGTTTAAACGCAGGTTGTTTATCGAAAAAAGTTTTGCGCTATAATGAAAAGTTATCGTCTGCGGATGATAACAAACAGATGCAGCGATATGTTTTTCGACGGCTTATTATTCTTACGTCTGTTTTTTATTTATCTTTGTCACAAACTGAATGAAGATTATGAGTATTGAATTAGGAAAATTCAACCAGCTTGAGGTAGTCAAGCAGGTAGATTTCGGTATGTATCTGGATGGCGGAGAAGAAGGCGAAATTCTGCTGCCTACCCGTTATGTGCCCGAAGATTGTAAGGTGGGAGACTGGTTGAACGTCTTCCTTTATCTGGATAATGAAGAACGGTTAATAGCCACTACATTGACACCTTTGGTACAAGTAGGCGAGTTTGCTTGTCTGGAGGTATCCTGGGTCAATCAGTTCGGAGCTTTCCTCAATTGGGGACTGATGAAGGACCTGTTTGTCCCTTTCAGTGAGCAGAAGATGAAGATGCAGGTAGGGAATAAATACGTCATTCATGCCTACATTGACGATGAAAGTTTCCGCATCGTAGCTTCAGCCAAGGTAGACCGCTATTTGTCCAAAGAGAAAGCTCCTTATCAGCCGGGCGAAGAGGTGAACATACTTATCTGGCAGAAGACGGATCTTGGGTTTAAGGCGATCATTGAGAATATGTACAGTGGTTTGCTGTATGATAGTGAGATCTTTCAGACCTTACATACGGGCGATACGCTGAAAGCATATATTAAGCAGGTACGCGAAGACGGCAAGATAGACCTGATTCTCCAGAAACCGGGTTTTGAGAAAGTTGATGATTTCTCAAAAACACTTTACCGCTATATTGCAGACCACGGCGGACGGATCGGATTGAATGACAAGAGCCCCGCCGAAGAGATTTACGATGTTTTCGGCGTCAGTAAGAAGACATTCAAGAAAGCCGTTGGCGACTTATATAAGAAACGTCTGATCCTGCTCCACGAAGACGGAATCGAGTTGGTTCGTCCCTAAACTGAATAGGGAAAACCCTACGTATGAATAGACAGAATCATTAGGGTGGGGAGTTTCCTCATCCTATTTTTGTGATATTAAAAACAATAAAAACTAAACGATATGCGAAAAGTAATCATAACCCTTTGTTTCTTGTTCGCTGCATTTATGGCACAAGCCGGAAGAATCAGCGGAATAAATATCCAGAGTGCAGGTGAGGCGATTCTTGTCTTTATGGATGGCGAACAGATATGCACGCCGACAGAGACTTGCTTCATAGCCAACTATTCGGGCAGACACCGCATAGAGGTATATGCCGCGCGCTATATCCCGCGCACCGGACAGAGTGTAAAAGGAGATTTGTTGTTTCAGGAATGGGTGTCAAATCCCGGTATGAACATACGGGATATCCGGGTAGGTAGAGAGGGGCGTCCCGGATACGGATATGATGTGGTGATGAACCGTGCAGAGTTCGACCGCTTTCTGAGAACAGTGAAAGATAAGCCTTTCGATTCTGACCGCAATAAACTGATCGAGACTACCCTTGTCTCTACCGGCTTTACTTCCGATCAATGCCTCCAGTTGGTTAAGTTGTTCAGTTTCGACAGTGAAAAAATAAAGCTGATGCAGGCCATGTATCCGCGGATTGTTGATAAACCGAATTTTTATCTGGTTATTGAGAGTCTGACTTTTCAGTCCGATAAGAATAAGATGAACGAATTTGTGAGAAAATACCATAGTCAACGTAACTAAAACCTATATAAATTATGAAAAAGATACATGTTTCAGCAATACTACTCTTGCTCGTTGTCATGAGTAGTTGTGCCAGCCTGTTGGCAGATTTCAGGAACAGCCAACTGATGGGGATTCAGAAAGGAATGACGCAACAAGAGGTGAAAACCATTCTTGGAGAACCGAACTACAGACGCTTTGATGGTGGCATGGAAGAGTGGGAATATCGCGGGTACCTTTCCAAAGCAGGGCCTTCGGTGATTTGCGTTAACTTTATAGACAACCGTGTCGTAGGGCTGGATTCGTTCAAGGACGGTGCACCCACTGTTCCTCCCGCTCCATCTTTCTCTTTAGGTATTGGCGGTACAGTTTCCGCTTCGGAAGTGGGGCATTCCTATAGCTACAGGGCAATGAGAAATGACGAATTTGCCCGCTTCCTGAATGATGCAAAGAGTAAAACATTCGACTCGGACAGGACGGACTTTATCGAAAAAGCAGCGAGTTCTACCGGGTTTACTTCAGAGCAATGCCGTAGACTGATAAAACTTTATAGCTTTGATGATGACCGCACTAAGGTGCTGAAGATACTTTACCCGAGTGTAGTGGATAAAGATAACTTCTCCATAGCAGTAGATGAACTGGACTTCCTGTCGAATCGGAGTACTGTGAAGGATTTTGTGAAGAATTATAATAGAACTAAATAGACTTGAGATATGAAGAAACGAGTACTGATATTCTTTCTGGCCATCGGAATCACTGCTGTAAGTAGTGTGAGCATGGCTGCCATGAGCAATAGCCGCATTCGTAAGGAGACTCGTTTCCTTACCGACAAGATGGCCTATGAATTGAACCTGAGTACGGGACAATATAATGATGTATACGAAATCAATTATGATTTTGTTTACTCCATCCGTTATCTGATGGACGATGTGATGCGGGGAGAAGAGTGGGCGCTCGATAAATACTATCGCACGTTGGATATTCGTAACGATGACTTACGATGGGTGCTGACTGCTTCACAGTATCGGCGTTTTATAGGGGTGGATTATTTCTATCGCCCGATTTACGCCAATGGCGGAGGCTGGAGCTTCCGGGTCTATATCCGGTATACAAACCATAACCACTTCTATTTCGGAAAGCCTTACCACTATAGCAGTTATTGCGGCGGACACTATCGTACGCACTATCATAACAGCTATTATCGCGGACGTTACCGGCATGATTTCTATTCCGGTTCCCACAGCATAAGAGATCACCGGAATTATAACACGCACCGTCGTTCCGATTTCGGTACGGTAACTATACGTCCTAATTCGGCACGGAGAGATGATGTGCGGAGGAATGATGTGCGGAGGGAAAGTTCTGCCTCACGAGATAAAAACAGGGTGACTCCGAGGAGTTCAGCAACTCCTAATAGGGTGACTCCTGAACGTACGGATAGCAGACGCAGTAGTAGCCGGAGCCAGGAGAGGGTGAAGAGTAATAATGGCACCCGAAGTTCAGTCTCTGAGCGTTCTTCTTCAAGCAGACGCAGCAGTGGAAATTCTGCTTCAGGCAGTAGCCGTAGTTCTTCTTCCCGCTCGTCGGAAAGAGGGAGCCGGGATAAATAACGTCAGTTCGACGAATCTTATTTGTCTGCATTTCGATCTTCCATCTTCCACCTTTTTGCGTTTATCACTCTAATAATCAAAGAAATATCCGGGTGGAAGATCGCATTTTTCAGCCCTTTATCTTCCACCCGTATCTTCCATCTTCCACCTACTGTTTTAAGGCAAAAGTAAGGCGTAAAATGCTGGTCATCAGCCGAAAGATACGCCTTTCTTAAGCAAATACACCTCTTAAAGCATTTCGTTTTCCCTTGTTGTTTAACCGGAAATGGTGCAATCTGCATCCGGTTCCGGGTATACGGGACGAGATAAAGATACCGACATGAATGATTAAATATTGATAATTAGATGATTAAATATGAAATAGAATAGAGAAACGATTCATGTGAACTGGTTAAATGAAAGAAAAAGAACCGCTGTCCTCCGGGGGGTAGAGTGGCAGCGGTTCGACGAGTTAACTGGTTTGGTGAGTCGGATTTAGATTTAAAGTCAATTATAAAAGAGAATTTATTATGAAAGATCAAAGTACTATAGCCCGTCTATAATGACAGGCGTTTTGTGATAATGGTTCTTTTTGCATATTTGATTGATCCGGGATATATATTTGGAAGTGGCATACGCCTGGCTTGGTGTACGTTTCAGGCACGAATATTTCACTTTATGAATTTCTAAAAGAAGTTCGGCTACAAAGACAATCATGTCTGCACGTTCGATATGGGAAGGTGAACAGAAACACTCTGAATATTCATAATCCCGCGTAGAGAGTGTATAATGCAGAATCTTTTTACCTCGCTGAAAAATAAAATCCAACCGATACCAACCGTTTGCGTTGGTTCTGCGCCGGTGGAAAGACAAGATTTTGATAGTAGATTGTTTGCCCATAGCTCAAACGTATATCGGGCAGGGAAAAATGAACGGCCCTGCTGACCCGCTGAACTACATCATTCCATTGCAGAGCAAGAAAAGCATATATGCTGACCCATTACGGTATCAGACACGGGGGCAGAGCCGTCTTTTATCCAGAAGCTGCGGACATAAATAAATTATGCCCGTAGCTAAAGTTAGACAAAGAATGCTTTCTATGTCTTGCTCTCCAAGCGAGAGAATGTTGTAGTTCACCACAAAGATGGTGATAATTTCTGAATTGCCATAGCAAACGGCTAAAAAATGTACAATGAAACACTTTTTGCGGTGGAATTGTTTGCTGAATACCCTTTGTATAGGGGGACTTAACAAAAAAAGAACGGTTCTGTGTCGGTAAATGCTCTCTTAGCAGATAAATCAGTTAGGATGGGGATGTGTCAAAAGCCTTTTCACCACATAGATTATCACAGATTAACAACTTTACTAATCAATGACTTAAAATTCACTCTGTGTCCTCTGTGTCCTCTGTGGTGAGTTTCCCCCCTATTCTGCTTTTGGTATCTGATAAATTACTGTATGCTGTCTCTCTCCAAGTCTTTCCTTGCTTCGCCGGTCACATTTATCTCCGGGCGGATACTGTCCGCCGCCGCTTCGCTGATAACTCCTTTTTTTGCCAGTCGTTCGGCTATCAATCGATAATAGCCTTCCAGGTTTTCTTTCAGTTTCATGTCACCGGTGAACGAATTTCGGAAATGCTTGGGCTTCGGAATGATGGATGCCAGGAAGATGGACTCCTCGGCTGTCAGTTGAGACGGGCGTTTTTTAAAGTAGTAGGCAGCAGCCTCCTGTGCTCCGTAGACAAGCGGCCCCCATTCCACTATGTTCAGATATACTTCGTACATCCTGTCTTTGGAAGTGAGACGTTCCGTTTCTATCAGCCAGACGATCAGGGCTTCTTCCAGTTTCCGGGCGATGTTTTTGTTCCGGTTCAGGAATACGTTTTTTACCAGCTGCATGGTGATGGTACTTCCCCCACGGGCAAAACGTTTCACTTTCAGGTCTTGTATCAATGCTTCACGCATGGCATCGGGAAGAAAGCCCCGGTGATAGTAGAAAGCTCCGTCTTCACTTTGCATCACAGACATTTGCAATAGTGGGGAGATGCTGTCCAGTGGCGTGAAATGTTCCCAAGAGGGGCCTATAGGGAAAGTGCGTACCGGCTGTCCGTTTTCGTAAGCCGTATAGATAAACTCTTCCGACATTTTACCAAGGTCTGTGGCTCCGTATTTCACAATGCGGAAGTTTCTCTCCTTTAATTCCGATTCCAGCTTCAGGCTGTCCGGTAGGGCAAAGTCCACATCCAGCAAGAAATGATAGGACAGTTCGCCGTCCGTCTTTATCCCTTCCAGATTGCTGAATAATCCTTTGGGGAGCGAGCCGAAGAGTTCGTTTGCCGGAAACCAGGACTTGTTTAAAGCTGCTGTGAAGTGCCATTGGTGTTCTCTCTTCTCAGCTTTCAGATAAGGATGAAGCTGCATCTGGTTGAATTGCACCAAGGTTGTGCTGTCCAGTTCGGCGAACTCTTTACCCACAAGAACCCGGTAGGATATTTGTCCGCGGTCCAGATTGACTGTTTGAGGGGAAAGAGCTTTGTGATACACTTCAAGTCCGTTGACTGCTGCTTGTCCTGTCAGTATAATCTGACCGCTGTTTCCTTCCGATTCAGTCAGGCTATAGGTAAGGGTATCCAAGCGAATGTCCGCACCGAAACGGCGTTTGAGATAGGGGAGGGCGATTTTCTCCTTATGCTGTGCATAAAGTTCGGCTTTTAGCGTGTGGTGGCTTCGGTTTACTTCTCCACAGGTGGTCCAGTGTTGTCTTACCGAATCTTCCTGTACTTCGATATCGGAGTTGAAATGGTTTTGCCGTATGCTTAATTGCGGGATGCGGATGGCTACGAAGTTACGGTCTTTCCGTTCGCTGACGTCGACTTGACGCAGTGTTCCGTTTTCGGGTAAGAAACCATAGAGCAGGTTCAGTATCCTGTTCACTCTGTGGGCATAGTCGGCTTGTGCCGAACCGGCCGGTACCTCCTGTTCCTTTTTCAGGAAGAGGAAGTCATAATTTGCTGTGCTGTCTGCTTTGATGAATGAAACTTTCAGCCGGTCGGCGGTTACGTTGCGTACTTCGATCTTTCCGCGTAGCAGTTTCCAGAAGCTGAGGCGCATGTTCAGGGCATGCAGGGTGAGGAGGGTGTCCCGCTTGTCAGGGACTACGGAAAGATTGCTCAGCTCGATTTCGTTCAGCCCTTTCATTCGCAAGGCATCGTAGCGGATGGATAATCCGTATTTTTGTTCGGTGCGCAGTATCCGCTTGCCAACCATTCGGCAGAGAATTCCGTTGCGTCCCCAATATAAACCTGTCAGAACAAGGATCAGGACACTTCCTGTAATGATGAGAGCGATGCTCCCTTTCGTACGATATTTTCCCATTATGATATGTAAACTACGGATTTATCGGCTGCAAAGTTATACAATTCCGGGAGGATGGATGATGCTCTTTCCGGAAAAATATTCTATCTTTGAGAAATCGATCATATGAGATACCGTGAAACAACTACGAACAGATAGACAGACTCTCAATGACTTAGGAGTGATGGAGAGTACGTATGGCGAGAAAACTCTTTTCTCTCTCTTTGACATGACGGAAAGTGACGGAGGAAAGAGGTGTCTGGAAGATTGGGCAACCCATCCCATATCCGATTGGCAGATGCTGCATGAAAGGCAGGAGGCAATCCGGTGTCCGGACTTCCCCGAAATACGTATTTGTCGGGAAGAGCTGGATTTTATAGAGTTTTATCTTAGTCAGGGAGACCGTCCGACAAGGGTTACTTATCTGGAATCTGTTTTATCACGTGCTTTCAGGTTGTTCAGAAGTACTCCCGAACGCTATATCATTCAGAGAGGAACAAAGTTGCTTGAAAACGTCTTGCTGGAACTGAAGATTTTTGCGGATCATGTGACCGAACTTTCTCCCCGGTTAATCCGCAGCATGGTAGCTACTGTCCTGGAGACTTATCAGGCTACGGAGTTGGGCAAAATGGTAGAATCCTGCGGACAGGAGGACGGTTTTTACCGGACCGACCGACTGGATTATATTTTCCGCTATCGGCGCAACCATACCATTGCTGATCTTCTTTCGATTGTATATCAATTGGATGCCATCCGTACCATGCACCGTACGGCTGTTGCGAAAGGATGGTGTTTTCCTACGTTTACGACCGATGGCAAATTTGTGCTTCGTGACTTTTACCATCCTCAGGTGAAAGATGCGGTGAAGAACGACTGGGATATGGAGCATGGGAATATCTGTATCTTTACAGGATCAAATATGGCCGGTAAATCCACGACCTTGAAAGCGATAGCGTCCGCCGTATGGCTGGCTCATGCCGGATTTCCGGTGCCTGCTTCTTCTATGGTCTGTCCGGTGTTTGATGGTATCTTTACTTCTATCAATCTTCCGGATTCGTTAAGGGATGGGCGCAGTCATTTTTATGCGGAAGTACTCCGGGTGAAAGAGGTGTTGCAACAGATTAATGAAGGTAACCATTGTTTTGTGCTGTTCGACGAATTGTTCAGGGGGACCAATGCACGGGATGCTTTTGAAGCATCGGTAGCCGTGACCGAAGTGCTCAGGGGGAAGGTGCACAGCCGTTTCCTGATATCCACGCATATCATAGAACTGGCCCGGAGGCTGGATGGAGACGATTCTTGTTGCTTTTATTACCTGGAATCTGCCATAACAGATGACGAACTGGTATGTAACCATAAAGTGAAGCCGGGTATTTCGGAGTCCAGGGTCGGATACTGGATTGTGAAGAGAGAACTTGCCGGAATGCAGTAATCGGATATAGAGGGTGTGCCGGGAGCCTGCCACAGCCTGACGGGTTCCCGGCACATCCTCGTGTTATTATTGTATCTTGATTACAACCGGTTTACGGATGTCCGTAACCTTGACTTGCACTACAATTCCGTTTAATTCCTTATCCGGAGTGGCTCTTACCTTTTTACCGTTCACCTGTATGCGGGCTTGTGTCGTGACTCCCGGCAGTTCAATCCGGTAAGCACGTTTCCGGGGCTGCCCTTCATAGGTTCCTTCTGCCGGCGACACGGTGATGATTGTTTGTTCTCCGGTCTTCTGATAGTTGAGGCGGGTGGTGGCATACTTGCCGGCCAGATAATCCTGCGTCAGTCCGTCATCCTCGTACAGGGTGTAAGTGTTGTCCGCTCCCTCTTCTCCCGGATAGCAACGCACGGTCAGTTCGGTGAGCGGGGTGGAGCACATTCTTTCCGTATATGGCTGCATCGGCAGCGGATGGCCTCCTTTGATAAACAAGGGGAATTCGTCCAGTGGGCTTTCTGTCTTTATGACTTGTCCACCCTCTTGTTTCTCGCCGGTGAAGAAGTTATACCAGCTTGTTCCGCCCGGCAGCCAGACTTCTTGTGTGGCTGTTTTCTTCTCTCCTTTGCCCTTTGTAGTGATGGGGGCACCCAGTAAGAGATCTCCGAACAGGAATTGTCCCGGATATTGATAGGCTTTTTCTTCTTCCGGATATTCGATGTACATTCCCCGGTTGAGCGGCAACATATCCGTATGGCACTGGCGGACGGAGGAGTAAATGTAGGGCATCAGCTGCGAGCGCAGGTGATAAATCCTGTGCATGGCCTTTTCTGCCTCTGTCCCCCAAAGCCAGGGGCGGCGGTCGAGTTTTTTGTCATATACCGAGTGGATGCGGAGTGAAGAGTTCAGCAGTCCGAATTGTGTCCAGCGGGTATAGAGTTCCGGATCGGTTCCGTCATAGAATCCACCGAGATCGTGTGCCCAGAAGAAACAGCCCGCATTGCCGCTGGTAGTCGTCAGGTCGACCTCAAAGCGGAGCAAGTCCCAGTTGCCCACGGCATCTCCGGAGAACTGGATCGGATGGCGATGGTCTCCCCAACCTGCCCAACGGCTGAATCCTGCGCCGCGGAGGCGGTTACCGGCCGAGTAGTTATAATAAATGTGATTCAGCCAGGGAAGGTGTTTCATGTTTGTACCCCGTACCAGCGGATACAGATAATCTTGTTGCCAGTCGAGCCACCAGAATGCTACACCCATGGAGTCGCTTTCCTGATGGGCATGTTTCATGAAGGCATTCATATAATTGCGGTCGCCTGCGTCAAACAAGGGTACGCCGGTTTTCAGCGTATCTGCTCCCAGGTCACGTATGAATGCTTTGTAGCTGTCCTCGTGCGGGCGGATACCGTCGTGCGGATGTTCGTTCAGTACCACGTAAATATGGTCGTCTTTGAAGTCGCTTATCAGCTTCTCCGGTTCCGGAATCAGTTTCCGGTTCCAGCTGTAACCCGTCCAGCCGCGTGTGCCGGCATGTCCGGTTCCCACTTTGGCGTTTTGCGTATGCCATCCCATGTCGAACACCATGATGTCGAGTGGGAAGTCGTGTTCGCGATATTCACGTACCAGTTGACGGTAGTCTTCGTCCGTATAATTCCACCAGCGGCAATACCAGGAACCGTGTACATATTTGCGGGTCATCGGTGACGGACCGCTGACTGCCTGAAGCGATTTCAGGGCTGCCTTATAGTCATTGCCGTAAACAAACAGATACAAATCCTGTACATGGCTGCGGTCGCGTTCGGTGACCCATCCGTTTTTCAGGATTTCTTTACCGGTGTCGTTAATCAGGTACCATCCATCGCGGCTCAATAATCCTTCCTGTCGGTCGATGGGGCCGTCTACATCGTCGAGCGTGGTCACCGGTCCCAGCAGGTTCCGGCTTTGGCGGCTGGCTATGTACCAACGCGTCTCTTTGGGTGCGTCTCCGTTTCTGAAGTAGACAAACAGGTTGGTTTGCCCGAAGGGGAATCCGTCGTTGTAGTACTCGATGCGCAGGACGGGGGTGGTCATTACGTAGCGGTTGCCCTCTTTTCTCTCCACTTTTACGTCGGTACATCTGGGAGTGCGGTCGACAGCGAAGAGTGTAGAGTCATTCAGGAACTGTCCCTGCTGTGCGTACTCCATACGCACCAGATGGTCGGTGATGAACGTGAACCGGCTGTTGCCTATAACTACCGGATTTGAACAGAAGGACGGCAGGCAGAAGAGTAGCCCGGCTATCCGGAGAATGGTTCGTTGGATGTTTCTCATGTCGTTTTTATTTTCGTTAATTGAACTGTTCAGGCTGTATTTTCATTTCATACGAGGGACCCTCGCATACCCGGACGAGGGTGCTTCGTATACCCGGACGAGGGTGCTTCGTATACTCGGACGAAGGTGCTTCGCATACTCGGACGAAGGACCCTCGTATACTCGGACGAGGGTCCCTCATAAGATTCTCCTTTTATGGATTCTGTTCCAGTACTCCCGGATACGAGTCGATCTCACGTTGCGGGATGAACTCGATTGCTGCCGGATCATCGGCAGAAATGGTCAGGCGAACCGAGGTTGCGGCGCCACGGTCGTGAGTACCCGGATAACTGCGGTTCATCGTCAGTCCGTTGCGGAAGATGTCGAAACGGCGATGACCTTCGAAGGCCAGCTCTTTGCGACGTTCTTCCAACACGTATTCCAGCAGGGTTTTGCCCGGTTTCATCTCTTTTGCCGTGAGTGCCGGGATGTGTGCACGGGTACGGATCACGTTCAGGTCTGCCAAAGCATCGCCCAGTGCCGGTTCTTTTGCATACGCTTCCGCACGGTTCAGGTACATCTCGCCCAGGCGGAGAACGGTTGGCGACCACAGTTGAGGCTGGTTCTCCTGCTTGGAGCATTTGTATACATAGTACTTCGGGTAGTCGTTGCGTTTTGCCATCAGGTTCTGGATGGTTACGTAATGCTTTTCGTACGTGCCCGGATTGGGGTTATCCTTACCCTGTTTCAGTCTCGATTCCACGTAATAGCCTCCGGCATCCTGCTTCATGGCCAGTGTGTCTTTGTATTCGTACTTCGACAGATAAGCGT
The DNA here is from genome assembly GCF_033042785.2 of Bacteroides hominis. Taxonomy (NCBI): domain Bacteria; kingdom Pseudomonadati; phylum Bacteroidota; class Bacteroidia; order Bacteroidales; family Bacteroidaceae; genus Bacteroides; species Bacteroides hominis. Next base: position 1,614,812 of record NZ_CP178829.1, read on the forward strand.
CTTTGATGCGATAGTTTCCGTTTTCTTCCACGATTTCATTCCAGCGGTAGTACTTTCTGGGCACTCCGTCTTCTTCGGAAGATTCGATGTAGATAAACTCTTTGCGATATTCGCCCGTATCATCGTCTTTCAGATATTGTGGAACGATGTAGCGTGAGCGCAGATCTTCCGGATATTCGGCATACGCATCCCGGAGTGGTTCGGAAGCGTACAACTCTCCCCAACCCACACCGTCGATGTTGGCATAAAAGCCTCCGATGGAGTTCCAGCCGTAGTCGTCTTTATCTTTGGTGCAACGGATGGCGAAGATGATTTCCGGATTGTCCTCGGGCACCAGTACATTGGCTGTGGCATACGTTTCTCCTTCCAATAGTGTGCGTCCCGAGCTTTCTATCACCTCCGTTGCATATTCGGCAGCCAGTTTATTGTTGCCCATATACAGGTAGACACGTGACAGTAGCGCTTTGGCGGCACTGGGGCCGGCGTAGATATTCGATTCCGAGTTCAACAGGGCTTCCGCTTTCTTCAGGTCTTTCAGGATCTGTTCGTAAGATTCCTTCACGGTAGAGCGCATCGGATAGTCGTTTACGTCCGCCGTCAGTTTCAGGGGAATCCCCAGGTTGGTTTCCGGCGATTGGTTGTAAGGGCGTCCGAAGACGTTGACCAGTACAAATTGCAGCCATCCTCTGAGGAAGTAGTTTTCACCGATCAGCTGATCCATCTCTTTGCTTTCCCCCTCTTGTGCCTTCTCAAGTATCTTGTTCGAGTTGATGATGGAGCGGTAGGCCCATCCCCACATGTTGGACATGTGGTAGTTGTCCGTGATGCGCTGATAGTTGTAGATGTACATTAAGGCATCCGACGATACACCGCTCAATGACACGTTGTCACTGGCCAGTTCGCCTGCATAGTGCCATCCCTGGTGGAAAGCGGTTTTTTTGAATACGGCATAGTTGCCGCGGGTGGCAGACAACAACGATTCATAGCTGCCGTCCAGTTCGTCTTCCGTCAGCTGGTTATAGGGGAGTTCCTCTATGGAGCAGGCCGAGAACCCGATCAGAGAAACGAATAAGCAAGATACGATATGTTTGATTTTCATAATATGACGTGATTTTTTAGAATGAAACATTAAGACCGAACACGATTCTTCTGCTCAACGGATAGATGGTACCTGCATAGCCGTCCGTGCTGCTGTCCGACAGTTGCGGAGATACACCCGAGAACGGAGTAAACGTGAACAGGTTGTCGGCACTGCAAGAGACGTTGACCCGTTGCAATCCCAGTTTTCCGCATAGCTTTTCCGGTATGGAATATCCCAGTGACAGGTTGCGCAGGCTGAAGTAGTTGCCTTTCTCCAGATAGCGTGAAGACGATTTGTTGGAGTTCTTATTACCGCCGTTGATGGCTTTCGGATGCGTGGCGATGTCTCCTTCCTTTTCCCAGCGTTTCCATCCGCTTTTCAACTTCATAGAGTTGTAGTCGGCATAGGCACCGTCGGAGTCAAGCAATTCACGGGATTGGTTGTAGAGCAGGTTGCCATATACAAAGTCGAAGTTGGCAGTCAGCGTAAAGCCTTTGTAAGTGAACGAGTTCATCCATCCGCCGGTGAACTTCGGTGCGGCAGAACCACAGTATACGCGGTCGGCTTTATTATAAGAGTCGGTGGTGACACGGTTGCCGTTTTCGTCGGTGGTATACCACAGCGGAGAACCGTTGGCAGGATCTACGCCGGCCCATTCTCTCAGGTACCATTCGTCCATATCCCGTCCCTCTTCCAGACGTTTCAGACCCTTCAGTTCCGGTTTACCTCCATAAAGTTCGGTTACCCGGTTCCGGTTGAATCCGATGTTGAAATCGCTGGTCCATTGGAATTTGGACGTACGGATGACATCTGCGTTGAGGCTGATCTCGATACCCTTGTTATTGATGGCACCTACATTTTTGTATTGTCCCGTATAACCCGATATATTGGGCAGCGGGGCGTAGTACAATAAGTCCGAGGTGTTTTTGTTGTACAGGTCGATGGTAACCCCGAAACGGTCGAAGAACCGTGCGTCAATACCGATGTTGGTAGTGTAACACTTTTCCCATGACAGGTCGGCATTTCCCATTTGTGAGGGGAAATAGGCAACTTCATCATTGTACATCATTGAAGAATAGAGCGGATAATGACCATAGTATGCTCCGGGAGTGTTTCCCAAAGAACCGTAACTCACTCTCACTTTCAGTTGGTCGATGGATTCACGGAGAGACTCGAAGAAAACCTCGTTCTGGATATTCCAGCCACCACTGACTGTGAAGAAGTGCCCCATGCGGTTGTTTTTACCGAAACAAGACGATTCGTCCATACGATAAGACACTTGTCCCATGTAGCGGTTGTCATAATCATAGTTAGCGTTGAACAAGGCCGATTGAGTGGCGATGGCATCTTTGTATCCACCGATGGATTTGATTCCGGTCGTTACATCCAGAATCTCTCTGCCCGGCTGGATGCCTCTTCCTTCGGCAGAAGTCGATTCATAAAAGTGGCGGGTGTATTCGTAAGCTCCTAATGCGTTTACCTTGTGTTTGCCGAATGACTTTTCAAAACGTATCATCTGGTTGGTGAACTGCTTGGTCAGTAACGAATTGGAGTTTGACAGAGAGCCTTTGTCCGATTGTCCCGAACGCGAACGCTTGTCCGTATAGCTTTCGGAGCGGTTACTGATGTAACGGATGTAGTTGTTCGATTCGAAGCGCAACCAATCCGTAATCTGGTAATTGAAATTGATGGTCCCGTCAACCGTCAGCTTCTTTGAACGGCCCCAGTTCCATTGCAGGTCATACATGTCGTTGATCCCGTCACGCCCTCTCCAGTCCTGCTCTTGTCCCGAGCGGATGGAGCCGTCTTCATTGTACGGATAATCCCAGGGCAGATAGAGGTAGGTGTTGTACACACTGCGCTGTTGGCTGTCTGTGCGTGACAACGAACCCGAAATCTTGGTTGACATCGTGAAGCGGTCTGTAAACTTCACATCGTTGTTGGAGCGGAAAGTGAAGCGGTCCAGTGTAAAGTCCTTGATGGCACCCTCTTCGCGATAATAGTCTGCCATGACGAACGAACGCATGCGGCCGCTGCTTCCGGTATAGGTAATGTTTGCGTTGGTATATAATCCCGGTTTGGAAGCTTCTTTAAACCAGTCCGTGTTGTGTTTCAGCAGTTCTTCCGTGAACCATGACTGATTGTTCCAGGACTTCTGGTAGTCGTAAAGCTCCTGTGAATTCATCATTTCAAGACGTCCGGTCGAGAGCAGCGATACACCGGCATTCACCGAAATGCTATATTTGTTGGCATCGTATTCACCTCTTTTAGTCGTAACTACAATGACCCCGTTGGCAGCACGCGAACCGTATAATGCCGTAGCCGAGCCGTCTTTCAATACGCTGATGTTGTCTATTTCATTCGGGTTCAGTCCCGGATCTTCACCTACGATCACACCGTCGACTACCCAAAGCGGGGAGACTGACGAGTTCAGCGTGCCTTTACCGCGGATGCGGATTTTGCTGGCCTGTCCCGGCTCGCCGGATGAACCGGAGACATATACACCCGAAACCTTTCCTTGAAGCATGTTTCCCACTTCCAGTGTGTTTACGTCCTTCAGTTTATCGGCTTTCACAACAGCCACTGAGCCGGTTACGGCCGATTTTGTTTGCACGGTATAGCCCACCACGACAACCTCTTCCAGCGTCTTACTGTCTTCCAGTAACTTGATGTTCAATGTCTTCTGAGAGCCTACTTTAACCGTTTGAGTCAGATAACCGATGAAGGAAACCACCAGTTCGTCACCAACTGCCGCTTCGATGGAGAATTCACCGTCAATGTTGGTACTCACGCCTGTAGCGGTACCTTTTATCATAATATTGGCACCGATGATGGTTTCTCCTTTGATGTCTTTCACCACTCCTGTGATGATACGCTTTTGCAGGGAAGCGTCTGTCTGGTTTGTTTTTGCCATCAACATGATGTTATGGCCCTCCATGGCATAGCCTACATTGGTGTTACGGAATAGAGAAGAGAGCACCTCGGCTACCCGTTGCTGTTTTACGTTTACGGTTGTGTGCTGATTGACATCGACTTCTTTCTCGGAGTATACGAACAGATAGTCGGTCTGGCGTTCTATTTCGCTCAGGACTTCCCGGATTGGTTTGTTGTTTTTCGAGATAGATACCTTTGTTTCCTGAGAGTTCGCATTGTTGGCGAATACTCCTGAAATGAAAACGAAAAGGAATAAAACTATCATTTTCATAGTATGTGAAATTGATTTATTTACGATTTTACTTGTTTTTATCAGAGTGTTTTTCATACATTTGTACACTGTGTTAATTAATACTCACTAAGTTTTCGCAGACTGGGGTATTGTTAACCCGGAGCCGGAAGTGTGCCACCACTTTCGGCTCTTTTTGTTCTTATGTTTTCATTTGTTCCGGTTTTTAATTTAAAGTTAATACTTGGTTTTTAGTTTATAGTAATGGTATTATGTTCTTCGTCGCGTTTATAGGTGAATTTACATTTCAATTGAAGTACTTTCAGCACATGTTCCACACCATCTCTGATACGGAACTTTCCGGTAAACCGTACATTCGCCAGTGACTCTTTTTCCAAGACGAATTTTACATCGTAATATAGACCTAACTGGCGGATGATTTCATCCATACGTGTGTTGTCGAAATAGAGGATTCCTTGCATCCACAATGCCCGGTTCCATTCGCTGATACTCTCTTTCCGGAGCTGACCGGCTTTGCCGAACAGACGTTCGTTGGGTTGCAGTCTTACTTTCTTACCGGTAGTGGTCTCGCTCACCTCAACCGAACCTTTTAGGAGCACCGTTTCAAAGAAATCCTGGTCTTTATACATCATCACATTAAATTCCGTACCCAGTACCCTTACTTCATATTCTTTGGCTTGCACGATAAAGGGCTTTTTTTCGTTTCTTGCTACCTGAAAGTACCCTTCACCATCCAATGTCACCCTGCGCTCTTTCCGGTCAAACCGGTCGGGGAATGTGAGTGTCGAATTTGAATTCAGGCATACTCGTGTTCCGTCGCCCAGTGTCAGTTCTGCCCGTTGTCCCGAAGGAACATGTATGGCTCTCAGATCCGGGGTCTGTTTCCCTCTTTCCGGCGCCAGGAAATAAACAGAGGTAACTGCTATGAGGAAGATAGCGGCAATTTTAATGATCTCCCGGATGAAGGGGAGTGTAAACCGTTTCTTTCCCTCTATGACTGTTGCCTGTTTTTCCTGCCAGAGAGTGATGTCGTACAACTTTCTCAAGGCCAGATATTCGCGCATGTGTTGTGGGTCGGCATCCAACCATTGCGCTACCATCTGTTTTTCTTCCGTACTGGCATCTCCTGCAAGATATCTGTTGAGTATCTCTTGATTCATAATTTATTAAGAGTTCTTGATGAACGTTTTTCGATCCGTTACATATATAAGACGATAGAAATGAATGTAACCCTAATCAGTTTCTTCATTTTTTTTAGTGAAAATAGAAAAAGAAGTAAAAAAGAGGTAGATAATCTTTGAGTGAAACTCGAAATTCTTTGAGTGCTTTCGATATGTGATATTCCACTCCTTTAACTGTAATGTGCAGTTCTTCAGCTATTTCCTTATTCATCTTGTTCTCGAAACGGCTTTTCTCAAATACCAGGCGGGTCTGTTCCGGAAGTGAGCGTAAAGTAGCCTGAATAATTTTGTTAACTTCGGCAGAAAAAATCTCCGATGGGTCGCAAGCCTCCAGACTGGATACACGAATGTCCAGTTCACGGACACAAAGTTCGCTCAATTCGGACATCGCGTTCAGTTTGTTCTGTTCCAGACGCAGGTAATCCAGTGATTTGTTCTTCAGGATAGTGAGTAACATAGCCTGGGGAGAATTTATAATATCAGATTTCAGCTTCTCCCATAGCTTTATCAGGGCTTCGGCAGCGATGTCTTCTGCTGCCTGTTCGTCGTGTACATACGATCTGGCAAACAAGAAAGACTTTCTGTAGTAGAGAGTATAGAGAGCATTAAAACTGTTGATATTTAAGTCGTCCATCCTAATATTCCGTACCTGGGTATTTTTCTGTATTATCTAAATGCGCTGCAAGGTATGAAAAAAAAAAGCAAAAGAGGATTAAAAGGTGTGTGTTTTCCTTTTTTCTGATATAAAATGTCCGCTAATGGAAGTGATATGTCCGTTGCTGAACATCTCTTTGTTTTATATATATGCTGATAATTAGATAGTTGTATGCTTGGCACATTACTTGTACAGGGATAAACGGGTGAGTTGTCCGGTCGTGGTGTAACTTACTCTTAGATTGTAATTTTGATTGATAAAGGGTGGAATGTGAATTTCGCCCTTTATTTTGTGCGGGCAACAGGGTAAAAAAGATAGGGGGGTGTGTCGAAACTTATATTCACCAAAGACTACACAGGTTTGCACAGATAAATATCATTAGCTATCAATAGATTAAGCTCTCTCTATGGAACTCTGTGTTACTCTGTGGTGAATAATGACACATCCCCCTATCACTTACAATAATAATAACTTCTTTTCTTAATCAATGGGCTGTCCTTTATAGAAGTCCAGTATCTTTGTACGGAACAGATAATCATATTTGGCTTGAATCTGGTCGGACAATGCTTTGGTGAGATTCAGCTTAGATTCATTGTATTCAACCGAAGTTGCTTTTCCATTATCGAATTTCTCACTCATTAGACGGAAAGATTCCCGGTTGGCCTCTACGGCTGATTCGCTTGACTTAAACTTGCTTTCGGCGGCTACAGCATTGTACCATGCTTGTTGGATTTCTTTGTACAGTGCTTTCTTGCTGTTGTCCAATTGCAGTGCCAGATTGGTCTGTTGCAGGCGTGCCGTACGTACACGGTTGCGGGTAGCCAGACGATTGAATATAGGTATATTCAAACTGAATCCGGCATATTTATTCAGGTTGTTCTTCATTTGATTACCAAAACTTGAGCCGGCACTACCATTTACTGTATAGAAATTCGTACCTAATCCGGCTGAGAAGGACAACTGAGGATAGTAGCTGCTTTTAGCTATACGGATGTTTTTCTCACTACCTTCAAGGCGGTATTGGGCTGCTTTGATACCGGGCTTGTATAACATGGCCTGATTATAAATATCGTCCGGTGAAGTAAGTGGAGAAAACTCCAACTCAGTATCCGGGGCAGCCAATGCGAAGTTCTCCGGAGTTGGCAGTTCAAGCAATTGGCTTAGGTCGAGCAAGGCCAACCGGTAATTGTTATCTGCCTGCACAGCGCTCATTTCGTCTTGTGCAACACGTGCTTTGGCTTCAGCAACCTCGGCAGGAGAGGCTTTTCCTACTTCATGCAAGCGGGTGATACGGTTCAGTTGCTCTTTACTGAGGCCTACCTGGCTCTGGGCCACTTTACTTAGTTCCAGATTAAAGAGTACTTGCAGATAAGCAGAAGTGACATTGATGGCCAGATCCTCTTTCGCTTTATTCAAGTCTTCTATTGCAGCTTTCAGGTTGAGCTTCGTAAGCTCGTACTGATTGGGTAGTTCCAGACCGGTGAATAAGGGAATATTCGTACCCAGGCTAAAGCTGCTGCTACCGCTGTTAATGTCGTTGTAGGTATTGTCTACGGGTGATGCCGTGCGCCCCCAGCTCCAGTTTTGCGAAGCGCTACCGCTGAGGTTGGGCAGGCGTGCCCATTTGGCTGTGTTTACATCCACCTTGCTTTGTTCGGCTGAATTTGCTGTTTGCTGCACACTGATGTTATGCTCAATGGCATAATCGATACACTGACGTAGAGTCCATCCTTCCTGTGCCTGTGCAGCGTAAGTGGACAGTCCGGTCAGTATCAGTAAATTAATTAATATTTTGTTTCCCATATTATGCGTTGTTGGTGATTCGTATTTTCTTTATACCTCTTTTATATATAAAGGCTTATTTACTTTTCTTTTCCGAAGCTCTCACTTTTTCTTTTCCGGTCAGACCCTCTTTGATTTCCAGTTTGATACCATCGCTCATACCGGTTTTGATTTGGCGACGTTCGAACTTCTGTTCGGGAATGCTATCGGTCATTACCCATACGAACGTGCTGTCACCGCTGAATTCGATTACGCCCTCGGGAACTGCCAAAACTTTCTGTGCACGTTGCAGCACGATTTCTGCGTTGGCAGAATATCCGGAACGGATCTGTACTGAATCCGGTGCGTGAACGGCCGCTTTAATCTCAAACTGATTGGCTCCGTTTTCTTCCACACCTTTCGGAGAAATGTATTCCAGTTCGGCATCAAATGTAAGATTCTGCAAAGCACCGATCGTCAGTTTCACCGGCATACCTTCATGGATACGTCCAACCTCTGTTTCGTCTATTTTACCTTTGAAAATCAGGTCATTCATGTTAGCTACCGTGGCGATAGTCGTACCGTCATTGAACGTATTACTCATAATAACGGAGTTACCTACTTTGATGGGTACATCCAGAATCAGTCCGTCGATGGTCGAACGGATCAGTGTGCTACTGAACGATGCACTGTTTTTGGTGATCCCCTCTTTGATGATTTCCAATGCATCTTTTGCTGTCTGCAATTCTTCGCGTGCCTTCTTTATATCCACTTCACTCTTCTCGAACTCCTCTTTGCTGATTAGTTTGTCATTATAAAGCTTCTTGATACGTCCGAAGTCGGTTTCTGCCTGAGCTGCACTGATTTCTGCTACGCGCACACGGCTTTCGGCTGAGTTTAACTGGCCCAGTTCCGGAATAACTTTCACTTTTGCGATCACTTCACCTTGTCTGATGGTTTGTCCGGCCTCCTTATATACCTCGGATATGATACCGGATATTTGTGGTTTAATAAGTACTTCATCTCGTGGTTCTACTTTACCGGTGGCCACTGTAGTCTTTTCCAGGTCGGCAACTTCCGGGGTGACAGTTTCATATACAGTTGTTTGGGGTTTCGACTTCTGGTACAGGAATATGAATGTCCCAATGAAGATGGCGGCTACCACTACCAGTAATGTGATTTTCAGATACTTTTTCATCTTGTTTTATATTTTGAATTGTTATTTTCTATACTTGACTGTGTCTCTTTTCTGCTTTTTGTGGGGGGAGAGGCTGTACTTTATTCATCTCTGATAGCCTCTATCGGACGGATGGCCATTGCCCTGTAAGCCGGTGCCAGCCCGGCCAGTAATCCCAGTGTCACCAGTAACAGGCACGTTCCGATAGCCATGCCAAAGGAGACCTGGAAGTGAGAATAATGGTCTTTACCGGAGTTAACGCCTATTTCCATCAATTGCAGGATCAATACTCCAAAAGAGATGCCGGCCATGCCTGCTATGGTAGTCAGTACCATACTTTCCGATAAGATCTGTTGCAAGATATCTTTCGGACGGGCACCGATGGCACGTCGTATACCTATTTCCGTGGTTCGTTCCTTTACCGTTACCATCATGATGTTCGATACACCGATGGCGCCGGCCAGCAAAGTACCCAGGCCCACCATCCAGATCAGTACATGGATACCGGTAAACAAATTATCCATCATCGAGAACATGGCTTCCGCATTCAGCTTCATGACTGCCTGCTTATCGTCCGGTGCTATATAATGTGCTTCTTTCAGGATGCTTTCTATTTCCGGTTCCAGATCGCTTACTTTTTTCCCGGGTTTCACGGTATAGCATATCACATCGATACGTTTTCCCATATTGTAGGCTTGTTGCATGGTACTAAAAGGTAATACAACAGCTTCCGAAGCCCGTCCCTGAATATTTATGTTTCCTTCGGATACACACATACCGATCACCTGGTAATAGATTCCGTCTACCCGTACATACTTTCCACAAGGATCTTCGCCCGGGTTGAAAAGGCTTTCGTAAACGCGTTTGCCGATCACGCAGACTTTGCGTCCTTCGCGTACGTCCACATCATTAATGAATCTTCCGTAAGCCATATCCTGATTTTCAATCTTGGCGTAGTCCGGATAGAGCCCCTTTACGCTGCAATCATACTTTTTTTCTCCGAAAATGGCCGTCGAGCCCCAGCGGGCTATCGATGGGGTAATAACATCGATATCTTTTACTTTCTCACGGATTTGTTCTACATCCGAGTTCTCGATATCCCAGTAGCGCCCTTTACGGAATCCTTTGTAAGCTTCCCCTGTTTTCTGGGAGCCCATGAATCCCGAGTTGGTGGCAAATCCTTCGAATTCGGCTTGCATCATGTCCTGCATCCCTTGTCCGCCCCCCATCAGGGCTATCAACATGAAGATACCCCAGAATACTCCGAAAGCCGTCAGCAGGCTTCGTGTTTTGTTTCTTGTTATCGTGACGAGGATTTCCTCACACGTGTCTATATCTACTCTCATAATCAATCTGCTCTAAGTGCTTCAATAGGTCTGATACTTACTGCTTTTTTGGCCGGGAAGAATCCTGCCAATGTGCCTGCGATTACCAGGGTTAATGTGGCCTGTATGGCAATACTGATATCTACCGTCGGATTCAGGAATACCGTCTCCGAGAACATTCCCACATCTACGGTTTGTTCTCCGGCCACCTTATTCATCCATTCGGTAGCTGCGATTCCCGCTACCATGCCGATATATCCAAAGAGGGTCGTAATGGTTACACTCTCTACGATAATCAGCCACAGGATGGAGAATGGCTTGGCACCCAATGCCTTGCGGATCCCAAATTCGCGTGTTCTCTCTTTCACTGTGATCAGCATGATATTTGATACACCCACAATGCCACTCAGCAGTGTAAAGACACCGATCACCCAGATGGCCGTGCGCAGGATACCCATGGCATTCTGAGATTGCAGATAGTTGGTAAAGCGGTTCCATATCCATAGTGCACTGTTGTCCGAAGGATCGAAACGATGTTTGGCACCCATCACTTTACGATAGGCTGCTTCAAATGCCTCATTCGATTCCATCGTGGTGAGCCCTTTGGTCGTGAAAGTCAGGTTGTTTAGTTTATCGCCTTTATTGTAAATCACCTGTAGGGTTGAGAAGGGAATATATGCTTCACTGCTTCCCTGGTCACCCGGATCGGTGTAAAGTCCTACTACCTGATAAGAAACTCCACCGGCATTTACGAATTTTCCGATAGGCTCTGTTCGGCTTTTTCCGAAAAGGATCTCAGCCGTTTTGGTATGTAGTACAATTACTTTTCGCCGTTCTTTGAGGTCGATATCATTAATGAACCGTCCCTCTGTCGATTTTACGGATTCCACTTCTGTAAAGTTCGGATATACCCCTTCCAATGAAAGGTTAACGTACTCCTGTCCGTAACTCAGATTCACATTGCTCTGCCATTGACTGGCACCTACGCTGATGATGTTGTCACTGAAATGTTCCATGGTAGAATTCAAGTCTTTGTTATCCAGTTGAATGCGTCGTCCCTCTTTCAGTCCGTCGTAGGGCTTTCCGGTCCATCCCGGATAGATTTTGATGGAGTTCAGTGCTCGTGCGGAGGATGACTTTTCAAAAGCATGGATCAGCCCGTTACCGGCTCCCAATAGCACTATCAGCATGAAAATTCCCCATGCTACGGCAAATCCGGTCAGGAACGTACGAAGTTTGTTCCGTTTGATGGTGCCATATATTTCTTGCCAAATGTCAATCATATTTGTATTTGTTTTTATTTCATATATCCATCCTTGCCGAATGGTGAGGCATCATGATTCTGGTTCTCTTCAATCCGTTCGATAATACCGTCTTTGATGTGAATAATCTTGTCCGTCTGGTTGGCAACTCCGCTTTCGTGGGTTACTACGACAATGGTCATTCCGGTCTTGTGCAGGTCTTTCAGGATTTGCATGACTTCTACTGAAGTTTTGCTGTCCAGTGCACCGGTAGGTTCGTCAGCCAGAATAATCTGAGGCTGTGTAATCAGGGCACGGGCGATGGCTACACGCTGTTTCTGACCGCCGCTCATTTCGTTGGGCATGTGGTGTGCCCAGTCCTTGAGCCCCAGTTTGTCGAGGTATTCCATAGCCATTGCGTTCCGCTTTTTCCGGCTTACTCCTTGGTAAAATAGAGGTAGTGCAACGTTTTCTACTGCGTTTTTGAATGAAATCAGGTTAAACGACTGGAAGATGAAACCGATCATCCGGTTGCGGTACTCCGCGGATTTAGTTTCGCTCAGGTTTTTAATCAACACATTGTTGAGGTAATACTCTCCGTCATCGTAATTATCCAGTATACCTAATATATTAAGTAAAGTAGATTTGCCGGAACCTGATGCTCCCATAATGGAAACGAATTCACCCCGCTCGATATCGAGATTGATGCCCTTGAGTACGTGGAGGGGGGCTCCGTTGTTGTAGGTTTTGTTAATGTCTTTTAAGTGTATCACAGTTTCATCTATTTAGTTTCAATTTTCTTATGATTTGTTCTATTAGACGCACGGTTGATACGAAAAGTTGCAAACGAAGTGAACTTTTTTAAAAAAAGATTTTGTAGACTCAATCTTCTTTACGTAATTTGTGTGCAATAAACATTTAATATTAACTAACCCTTTAAATAAGAGTATCATGAATTCAAGCATGGAGAAACCCTACGTAGTGGGTATTGACATTGGCGGAACAAACACTGTCTTTGGAATTGTTGACGCGCGCGGAACTATTATAGCAAGCGGTGCAGTGAAAACTCAGGTATATCCTACAGTAGAAGAATATGCAGATGAAGTATGCAAAAATCTTCTGCCGTTGATCATTGCAAATGGCGGGGTGGATAAAATAAAGGGTATCGGCATTGGCGCTCCTAATGGAAACTATTATACCGGAACCATTGAGTTTGCTCCTAACCTGCCTTGGAAAGGTGTATTGCCGTTAGCTTCTATGTTCGAGGAACGTCTGGGCATTCCGACAGCCTTGACAAACGATGCTAATGCTGCCGCTGTGGGTGAAATGACTTACGGGGCTGCTCGCGGTATGAAAGATTTTATCATGATTACTCTGGGAACAGGTGTCGGTAGTGGTATTGTTATCAACGGACAAGTGGTTTACGGACATGACGGCTTTGCCGGAGAACTCGGTCACGTGATCGTTCGTCGTGACGGACGTATCTGTGGTTGCGGACGTAAAGGATGTCTGGAAACATACTGTTCGGCTACAGGTGTGGCACGCACTGCACGCGAATTCCTCGCTGCACGTACCGATGCCAGCTTGTTGCGCAATATCCCGGCAGAGAGCATTGTATCGAAAGATGTATACGATGCTGCCGTACAGGGAGATAAGCTGGCTCAGGAGATTTTCGAATTTACAGGTAATATTCTGGGTGAGGCATTGGCTGACGCTATTGCTTTCTCAAGTCCCGAAGCTATTATCTTGTTCGGTGGTTTGGCAAAATCGGGCGACTATATCATGAAGCCGATTACAAAAGCCATGGAAAATAATCTTCTGAACATTTACAAAGGCAAAACAAAATTGCTCGTTTCTGAGTTGAAAGACTCCGATGCTGCCGTATTGGGTGCCAGTGCATTGGCTTGGGAGTTGAAAGACCTGAGAGACTGAGAGCGAATGAAAGTGATTATTTAGCTGAAAGCTCCGGAAGCAATTCCGGAGTTTTTTTGTCTGTGTGGGCAGGAACTTCGGGATGTACTCCAATATCGTTTTGTCAGAAATGTCATTTTGTATTTTCTATCGGTTCAGGGCGGGCATATTCCGATCTTTGTTGGGAACCGGTGGGAAAAATGAATTTTAGCAGACTCCCGACAGGTCAAAAAGATGTCTTATTGAGCTTAATCCTCGCCGGAAGAAAGAAAAGTTCTTTTATTCTGTTTTGTATGATAGCGAATCTTGTAGTCTAACTTCGAAATGGTACTTGGGATACCTCACTCCAACCGGAGCTAATAAGTGAAAAATGACTTTGATTTTAGACTATTAATAACCTCTTTGGAAGAAGTTAATGATTTGTTTCGACTTTATTAATAAAAGACTCGGACGTTATTAACAAAAGACTTGGAAGAAATTAATAATCTCTTTCGTCTTTTTCCGTATATATACTCTCAAAGTGATCAAGTTCTGCATGAATACTCTTTTTTTATTCTTTTTTATGCAAGAAAGATCTACAGAAGCTCTTTGTTTAAGAAAGGGGTGGTTAGCAAATCGATTGAAAAGAGAGTATAATGATTCCATTTTATAAGATTTAGCATCTTTTTGCCGGATTCCTTTTTTATCATCTTCCAATGCTGTAAGGGGGGGCTATTTGTTTCTTTTGGATTTCCACACATGAAGACTATCGGAAGCTTTTCGGTGATTATACTGTATAAGTGCTTGTGCCGCGAAAGGTAGGAATGATAATTGTGTTACGAAATAAAAAAGAGGAAATCTTGCCAGAAGATTCCCTCTTTTTTATTTCGAATCGAAAAGTAAGGCTGATTAGCCGTTAACTCTTTTTTCTTTGATTCTTGCTTTCTTACCAGTAAGAGCACGCAGGTAGTACAGTTTAGCGCGACGTACTTTACCAACCTTGTTCACTTCGATGCTGTCGATAGCCGGTGATTCGATTGGGAAAATTCTTTCTACGCCTACAGTTCCTGACATTTTACGTACAGTAAAACGTTTCTTTTCTCCGTGACCTGCAATTTTGATAACAACACCACGGTACAACTGTACACGTTCTTTGTTACCTTCGATAATACGATATGCTACTGTTACAGTGTCGCCTGCTTTGAAGCTCGGGTGCTGTTTTCCGGTAGCGAATGCTTCTTCTGCAATTTTAATTAAATCCATTGTTGTTTATTATTAAATTGTTTTATCGTTACAACGCAACATACCAGGCAACTCTCTCCTGACAGCGATTGCGCGAAAGCGGTGCAAAGTAACGAATTATTTGCCGGATAGCCAAATGTTTTTGTATATTTGTAGCATTATTAAGTACTTAAGGATATGAAACAAAATTACGCAAAGATTATTTCAGGAGTAATTCTGGCGGGGTTGCTGACATTTACTTCTTGCCAGTCGACGCACGAAATGGCAAAAGCCGATTATCGGGTTGCCAAGGTAGAAGGAAGGATGATTGACATTGACGCTAAATGGGATGCTCATCCCGATGCAGATGCCGTGGCAATATTAAAGCCTTACAAAGAGAAGATAGACAACATGATGTATGAGGTAATCGGCACCAGCGAGCAGAAGATGGACAAAGGTCATCCCGAAAGTCTGCTTTCCAATCTTGTTGCGGAAGTATTGCGCCAGGCTGCGGTGAAAGTACAGGATAAGCCGGCTGACATGGGATTGGTGAATATGGGCGGATTGCGTAATATTTTGCCTGCCGGGGATATTACGGTGGGAACGGTATATGAGATATTGCCATTCGAAAATTCACTTTGCGTAATGACGATGAAGGGAACACACCTGAAAGCATTGCTCACAAGTATTGCTTCGCTGAAGGGAGAAGGAGTGAGTGGTATCCGGATGGAAATCACTAAGGATGGAAAATTACTGAACGCTACAGTGGGCGGCCGGCCGATTGATGACAACAAACTTTATACGGTGGCGACCATTGATTATCTGGCTGACGGTAACGGAAGCATGGAAGCTTTCTTGCAAGCGGAGAAACGTGTATGTCCGGAAGGAGCAACATTACGCGGACTCTTTCTTGACTATGTGAGACAACAAACAGCTGCCGGAAAGAAGATAACTTCGGCACTGGATGGTAGAATCACCGTGAAGTAAAGGTATAATAGAATGTAAAATGATAAAATTCAGTGAATTATGATATCCCCAACCAATAATAAATATATTCTTAGTTTTATGGAAAAGAATTTTCTGGCTTTCTTTTTCATTTTCTTTTTTTCTTTTTCAGCATTTGCCCAACAGGATAAAAAACTGATCCTGTTGCAGACCAGTGATGTGCATAGCCGTTTGGAACCTATCAATCAGGAAGGTGACCGGAATTATGATAAGGGAGGATTTGTACGTCGCGCTACATTTGTGAAAGAGTTCCGTAAGGAACATCCTGATATGTTATTGTTCGACTGCGGAGACATATCACAGGGGACCCCTTATTATAATATGTTTCAGGGTGAGGTAGAAGTGAAGATGATGAACGAAATGAAATATGATGCCATGACTATTGGCAACCATGAATTTGATTTCGATCTGGATAATATGGCACGTTTGTTCCGGATGGCCGACTTTCCGGTGGTATGTGCCAACTACGATGTGAGTGCCACAGTGCTTAAAGACTTGGTGAAACCATATGTAATCATCGAGAGAGACGGAGTTAAGATTGGTGTTTTGGGATTGGGCTGCCAACTTGAAGGCATGGTTCAGGCCAATAAATGTGTGGGAGTCGTTTATAATGATCCTGTAGCTACGGCAAATGAAGTGGCTGCTGTCTTGAAAGAAAAAGAGGGTTGTGATGTGGTTGTTTGTCTTTCTCACTTGGGTGTGCAATATGATGAAAACCGGTTGATTCCTAAAACCCGTAATATAGATGTTGTTCTCGGAGGGCACTCGCATACCTTTATGAAAGGACCGAAGACTCTTCTTAATATGGATGGCAAAAATGTATCATTGATGCATACCGGTAAGAGCGGGATCTATGTAGGACAGATGGACTTGACACTTGAAAATAAGAAATAAGAGGGATTTTCCCTTTTGAAATACCCCCAAACAAACTATGCTAAAACAACTGCTAACCGCTGCGTTGCTGCTGGGTGCGGGTGCTCTTTGGGCTCAGCAAACAGCAGGACTCTTACCTGTACAGGAAGATGTACATTGCAATGAATGGGTAGAGCAAACGCTCTCCCGCATGAAACTGAAGGATAAGGTCGGGCAATTATTTGTTTATACCCTGGCTCCACGGACAGATAAAGATACTGAAAAATTAGTGGATAAACTGACCCGTAAGTTGAAAGTGGGTGCTTTCCTGTATTCCGAAGGAACGGTAGAAGGTCAGGCGAAATTGACCAACCGGGCACAAAGCCGGTCGAAAATTCCGTTAATGATCACTTTTGATGGTGAGTGGGGACTATCTATGCGATTGGAGAATACGCCTGTGTTTCCGCGTAATGCGGCATTGGGTTGCATCAGTGATAATGCACTGATTGAGGCCTACGGTCAGGAAGTGGCACGTGAATTCCGGGAGATGGGTGTACATGTTAATTTTGCTCCGGATGCGGATGTCAATACCAATCCTGATAATCCGGTGATCCATGTGCGTTCGTTTGGTGAAAACCCGGAAGCGGTGGCTGAGAAAGTGATAGCTTATGGGCGTGGATTGGAGAGTGGTGGTATCTTGTCTGTTTCCAAACATTTTCCCGGACATGGTGATACGGACGTAGATTCTCACAAGGCGCTGCCTGCGGTCTATTACAATCGGGCACGTCTGGACAGTGTGGAACTATATCCTTTTAAAGAGGCCATTCGGGCTGGTTTAGGTGGTATTATGGTAGGGCATTTGCAGGTTCCGGCTCTGGAACCTGATCGTATAACTCCTTCTTCATTGTCGCGTAGCATTGTGACAGATGTGCTGCGAGGAGAGCTGGGATTCAATGGCTTGGTCTTTACTGATGCGCTTGCCATGAAAGGAGTAGCAAGCGAACCGGATGTGACGGTGAAGGCTCTGAAGGCGGGCAATGATATGGTATTGGTGCAACAAAATATAGAGAAAGCACAGCAGGATGTTCTGCAAGCCATTAAGGAAGGACGGCTCAGTATGGAAGAAGTAAATGCAAAATGCCGCAGGATCTTAACTTATAAGTACCGTTTGGGATTAAATAAGCGTCCTGTGATTTCAGTAGATGGGTTGAGTGATCGTATCAACACTCCTGAGGCACGGGCTTTACTGACAAAACTCCGCACGTCAGCAGTGACCGTACTGGGGAACTATTTCCGGATTCTACCTCTTGTTACTAAAGATGAAATAGCTGTATTGACGGTAGGTGGTGAAGGTAGTGATGCTTTGTTCATTGAAGAGTTACGCACCAGACTGTCATTGAAAACATTCCGAATGGATAAAGATACGGGAGAGGAAGAACGCAAACGGATAGCAAAAGAACTTGGAAAACATCGGAGGGTCATTGTGAGTATGACGATAAAAGATAAAGAAGCGGAAGAATATCGTCCGTTCTTTACAGACCTCAATCTCCAGGCTCCTGTGGTTTATGCTTTCTTTACTTCGTACCGGACCCTGGTGACACTTGAAGAGGCTGTTGCCCGTTCGGCTGCTGTTGTACTGGCACATTCCGATGAAGCGGATTTGCAACGTTATGTAGCGGATGTGGTATTGGGTAAAGCTTCGGCGACAGGGCGTTTGTCTATGCGTATCGGAGAGACGTTTGCTGCCGGTTCAGGTGTAGATATAGTGCCCGGCATGACTGCCGGTACGGCTCCTGAAGATTATGGATTGAAATCGTACCGGCTTCATCGTATAGACTCTGTAGTATCTGCCGGATTGGCTGCCAAAGCATTTCCCGGGTGTCTGGTACTGGTATTGCGACATGGACAGCCTGTTTATGATAAATGCTTCGGCATTCATTCCGATACGGATAGTACCCCGGTACGTCCGACCGATCTTTTTGACCTTGCCTCTTTGACCAAGACAAGCGCTACACTATTGGCTGTGATGAAACTTTATGATCAGGGACAGTTGAAATTGACTGATCCTGCTTCTAAATATTTGCCTGCTTTACGGAATACGAACAAAAAGAATATTACCATTCGGGAGTTATTGTTGCATGAATCCGGCTTGGTTCCCTATATCCGTTTTTATCGCAACGCAATCGATGAATATTCAGTAACCGGTCCTTTTACACAAGGGTTTGTGGATGAATGGCATCATACCCGTATGGGGGAATATACTTATGCCTGTTCGGATTTCAAGTTCAGGAGAGGGCTCGTCTCTGCAACAAAAACGCCGGAACATACGTTGAAAATAGCCGATGGAATGTGGCTGCACAGAAAGTTTAAAGCCGCAATGATGAAGAGTATTGTTCAGTCGGAACTGGATCGTAAACGTTTTGTGTATAGTGATATCGGCTTTATTCTGTTACAGCAGGTGGTAGAATCCATAACCGGTCAAACGCTCGATGCTTATTTGGCTGCTGAGTTTTATCGACCTATGGGGTTAGAACGTACGTTGTTCCAACCGTTAAACTGTTATAAGAAAACAGAAGTAATGCCGACTGCTACCAATGATTATTTGCGTCGGCAGAACCTTTGCGGATATGTGCATGATGAAGCGGCTGCCTTTATGGGAGGCGTGAGTGGCAATGCCGGATTATTTTCGACAGCCTGCGAACTTGGAAAGATCTATCAGATGATTCTCAATGAAGGCGAACTGGACGGGAAGCGTTATCTCAGATCGGAAACCTGCCGTGCATTTACTATGGGAAAATCTGCTGTCAGCCATCGTGGATTAGGATATGACAAGCCTAACTTGAATGATCCGAAAGCAAATGCCTGTGCACCTTCGGCACCGGCCTCTGTTTACGGACATACTGGATTTACCGGTACTTGTGCTTGGGTGGATCCGGAAAATGACTTGGTTTATATCTTTCTGAGTAACCGTCTCTGTCCCGATTCCTGGAATGGAAAGTTGAATAGCATGAAGATTAGGCAAGGGATACAGGAAGTGATTTATCAGTCATTATATACAACAGAATAGCTAATGGCTTTTTACAATATAGAATGAAAAGAAGATATTTATTTGCTGGTTTAGTCGTATCAGCGTTTTTTGTGGTAGGGGCGAAAACTCCTACTTTAAAAGATACTCCTATTGGTGAGAACTTTCATGCTCCTCCCGGTGTATCTGCTCCTATAGAACCTTTATTGCTTTATCAGGCCTCTCAGGACGAAAAATGCCGTCACTGGGTCGATTCTGTTTACAAGCGGATGAGTTTGAAAGAAAAGGTTGGCCAATTGTTCATTTATACCATTGCACCTGTGCAGACCAAACGGAATATGCAGTTGTTGCGTGATGCCGTTCATACCTATAAAGTCGGTGGATTACTCTTTTCCGGTGGAAAGATACAGAATCAAGCTACACTGACCAACGAAGCGCAACGGATGGCACGCTGTCCGTTGCTGATAACCTTCGATGGTGAGTGGGGACTTTCCATGCGTTTACGCGGTACTCCTGTTTTTCCGAGAAATATGGTATTAGGATGTATTCAGGATAATCGGCTGATCTATGAGTATGGACGGGAAATGGCTCGCCAGTGTCGTGAACTGGGAGTACAGGTGAATTTTGCTCCGGTGGCTGACGTAAATATCAATCCGGATAATCCGGTTATCAACACCCGTTCGTTCGGTGAAGATCCGATGCAGGTAGCCGACAAGGTAATTGCTTATGCTTCGGGGCTGGAGAGTGGAAAAGTCCTTTCGGTTTGCAAGCATTTCCCGGGACATGGTGATACGGACGTGGATTCACACAAAGCATTGCCCGTATTGCCTTTTACACGTGAACGTCTGGACAGTGTAGAACTATATCCGTTTAAAGAGGCTATCCGTGCCGGAGTCAGTGGTATGATGGTGGGGCACTTACAGGTTCCTGTAATCGAACCAATCGGTGGATTGCCCTCATCTTTATCGCGCAATGTGGTTTATGGTTTGCTGACCGAGGAATTGGCTTTTAAGGGACTTATTTTTACGGATGCGCTTGCTATGAAAGGGGTTTCCGGTAATCAGAGTGTCTGTCTGCAAGCCTTGAAAGCCGGAAATGATATGGTATTGGCTCCCCGCAGGCTAAAGGAAGAGATAGATGCTGTATTGGCAGCGGTGGAAAAAGGAGAACTTCCGGAAGAGGAAATTGATGCAAAATGTCGGAAAATACTCACTTATAAATACATTTTAGGTCTAAAGGATAAACCTTTTGTGAGACTATCGGGGTTGGGGTCTCGTATTAATACGCCTCAAACACGTGATTTGATTCGCAGGCTAAATCTGGCTGCAATTACAGTGTTGAATAATAAAGGAGGCGTATTGCCTCTGCATCCCGACCTGAAAGAGGTAGCTATATTGAATGTCGGTGATGGCGGGAAAACAGAACCTTTTGACCGCGAAATAAAGAAGTATATTCCATTTACGCGTTTTCAATTGCGTAAAGATTTGCCGGAGGTCGAACAGCAGAAACTGCGTGATTCTCTTGCTGCTTATCGCCGCGTTATTGTTACTGTTACCGAGCAACGCCTTGCTCCTTACCAATCATTTTTTGCCCGGTTTGCTCCGGAAGCTCCTGCAATTTATGTGTTCTATACTCCGGCTAAATCCATGTTGCAGATCCAGCGGGCTGTATCGGCGGCTGAGGCTGTGGTACTGGCTCATGCTCCTCATGATGATGTTCAGGAACGTGTGGCTGATATACTTTTTGGCAAAGCGACAGCAGACGGAAGGCTGTCTGCCAGTGTGGGTGGATTGTTTTCTGCCGGTTCGGGAGTGACGATCACGCCGCATACGCCTTTCCATTTTGTACCCGAAGAATATGGTCTGAAATCGGAAGTGCTAAGTCGCATCGATTCAATTGCTTTGGAAGGTATTAAAGAAGGAGCTTATCCCGGTTGCCAGATACTGGTAATGAAGGATGGTAAGGCTTTATATGACCGATGTTTCGGGCACCATACAGATAAGCATAGTGAAAAAGTGAAACCGACCGATCTTTATGATCTGGCTTCACTGTCAAAAACAACAGGTACATTGTTGGCTGTAATGAAGCTCTATGATAAAGGGTGCTTTAATCTGACTGATAAAGTGTCTGATTATCTGCCTTTCTTGCGTAAGACGAATAAGGAGAATCTGACCATTCGTGAACTACTCTTGCACCAATCGGGGTTACCTTCCGGATTAGTCTTCTATCAGGAAGCTATTGATAAGAAAAGTTATAAAGGTTCGTTGTTCAAGCAGTCAAAGGATGCGTTGCATACGGTACGGTTAGGTGCTCGTACTTGGGGAAATCCGAGGTTCCGGTTCAATAAAGGGATGGCAGCCGAGACGAAAAGCGGAGACTGTATCCTTCAGGTTTGCGATAGTCTATGGTTGAATCAGTCGTTCAGGGAAGAGATGCAGAGAAAAATTGCAGAAGTACCGTTAAAGGATAAGAACTACCGTTACAGTGATATCGGATTTATCTTGTTGCAGATGCTTGCAGAAGAGTTAAGTGGTAAACCATTGGATGAATATCTGTGGCAGGAATTCTACAAACCGATGGGGCTGGAGCGTACTGCATATTTGCCATTGCGCTACTTCGAAAAGAAAGAGATTGTACCTTCTGCTGTAGACCGTTTCCTCCGTAAGACCACTTTGCAAGGTTTTGTACACGATGAGTCGGCCGCATTTCAGGGAGGTATTTCAGGAAACGCCGGACTTTTTTCTACAGCTCGTGAGGTTGGCAAGGTCTATCAGATGTTACTTAATGGTGGTGAGCTGGATGGACGACGTTATTTAAGTAAAGAGACTTGTGCTTTGTTCACTACCGATAAATCTAAAATCAGCCGCCGTGGTCTGGGCTTTGATAAGCCGGATGTGGTGAATGAAAGTAAAAGTCCGTGTGCTGTTTCTGCTCCTGCTTCTGTATATGGGCATACCGGATTTACAGGAACCTGTGCTTGGGTAGATCCGGATAATGGTTTGGTTTATGTGTTTCTGAGCAATCGTACCTATCCCGATGCTTGGGTTAACAAATTATCTAAAATGGCAATACGGGAAAAAATTCAGGAAACCATTTATGAGGCGATGAAGTAGAATTAATCATTACATATGCCAGCGTGTTATAAGTCAACTCTTGGTGAGGATGTACCTCGCTGAGATTTGATTTATAATGCTTTATGATTCATGATGTTTTGTGCTTTGATATTTTTATTTAGTACTATAACTCCACCGTGATAGCTTCTGACAAATGTGAATGGCATTCTTTTAATGTAAATAATTTAGCCTGAGATGGGTGTGGGATAGAGAAAAGTATTAAAATCAATAGTAAAAAGAGCATTCTCTTCTAAGTTCTATCAGAACTTTCCGAAAGGAGTTAGGGGAAATTGGGGAACATTTTCTCATAAGTATTAATATTTAATTGGTTTTGAGATAGCAATATAGGATCTGTTTGGAATCGGTTAAATATATGTTTGTTTACTATCCTAATCCTATTTTTCTACCTGTATTAGATTTAACTTTCGCAGACAAAGTTAACTCTATTTTTTATAAATACAATAAACAATACTAAAAAATAATATAAAAGAAGTCCCCTGTTGGAGTGAATGTTTCCCCAATATGAATCAAAAAGTAATATAAAATGAAAATGGATGATTACATATTGTTTTAAGTTCTGATAGGACTTGGCATTTCTGCCGGCCTACTCTCTCCGAACCATGTGTTCGCTACGTCTTTAGAGACTTATGAGAACCAGTCTGTTGCTGCCATTCAGCAAGCAAGGAAGATTACCGGTACTGTAACCGATGCTGCCGGTGAACCGGTCATTGGTGCTACTGTCTTGGAAAAGGGTAATGCTTCCAATGGTACAATTACCGATATTAATGGTAAATTCTCTCTTTCTGTTTCGGGCAATGCCGTAATCAGTATTTCGTATATAGGATACATAACGCAAAATATTAAGATAACCAATCAGAGCTCACTCAAAGTAATATTGATGGATGATACCCAAGCACTGGAAGAAGTGGTAGTGGTAGGCTATGGCTCTCAGAAGAAAGCGAATCTGACCGGTGCCGTATCTTCAGTCAAAATGGATGAGGTATTAGGTGACCGTCCTATCTTGAATGCATCCGATGCTCTTCAGGGAGCTGTCCCGGGATTGTTTGTTTCTAACGGAGGTAATGCTCCCGGAACAAGTAAATCTTTCCAGATTCGTGGTGCCTATTCTGTCGGCGTCAAGAACTCGGACGGTTCATATGGTAATACCATTAAGCCACTGGTACTGATCGATAATGTGGAAGGTGATCTTGACATGGTCAATCCGGAAGATATCGAGTCAATCAGTGTATTGAAAGATGCTGCTTCTGCGGCAATCTATGGTGCACGTGCTGCCGGTGGTGTAATTGTTGTCACAACCAAACGTCCCAAAGGTGCCGCTAAATTCTCATTGAATTACAATAATAACTTTGCTTTCGGAACAGCTGTCAACCTGCCTAAGCAAGCTCCGTTGATGGATTATCTGCAAGCTTATCTGGATTGCGGATATTCGGATGCTTATTGGTCGCTCGGTTCGCCAAGTGTCAGTAAATGGATGGAGTATCTCAGTGAATACCAGAAAAATCCGTCTGCTTTCAATACGGTAGGTGATGGTATCTATATGGATGAATCCGGTGTACCTTATTATCTGAATGAGAAAGACCTCTATAAAAACTTTATGGAGACCAGCTTCCAGATGACCCATAATATTTCGGCCTCCGGAGGTACGGACAAGCTCCGTTATCGTATTTCGGGAGGATATACTTCAAACGATGGTGTGTTGATATCCGATCGTGATAAGTTTGAGCGTATGAACATCAACACCTTTATTTCGGCCGATGTGACTAATTGGTTTACTCAGGAAGTGACAATGAGCTATGCTCACAGTTTGCAAACTTCACCTGGTGGAATGGGTGGTGTGTATAACACCCGTTTGATTTCATACTATCCCGAAGGAGATTTGCCAGCATCGGTTAATACTTTGGCAAACGAAGACCTTCCTTTGTTTACCCCGCGGAATCAGATTTTACTGTCGAACCCGGTAAACAACAATAATGATAATCCACGTATCTTCTTGAAATCCATTCTGAAACCGCTTAAAGGGCTGGAAGCAGTATTTGAGTATACGTTCGATAAAAACATTTATGATTATCATTGGTATACAGGGCAGTATGATTATACCACTATCCAGGGAGGAAGCTCTAAATCTTTTGTAGACGATTATCTGAGAAAATACAAACAGCATACGAATTATAATGCTATCAACGTGTATGCTACGTATAGTAAGAACTTTGGCAGTCATAATTTTAAAGTAATGGCCGGATTCAATCAGGAATCGAGCTATCAAGAGACTTTGGATGCCTACTCATACAATCAAGCTGTGATTGATGTGCCGGCAATGGGCTCCGGAACCGGAACCATCAAGACTACTGACTCATATAGTGAGTATGCTGTACGTGGTGGCTTTTTCAGGGTTAACTATAACTATCAGGACAAATATTTGCTGGAAGTAAACGGGCGCTATGACGGTTCTTCCAAATTCCCGAAGAGTTCCCGTTTTGGCTTCTTCCCTTCAGTGTCAGCCGGCTGGCAGATAGCACAGGAGAAGTTTATGGAGTCTACACGTAACTGGTTGGATGGGTTGAAAGTCCGTGCATCATATGGTGTTATTGGTAACCAGAATGTGAATCCATATACATTCACTCCGACCATGAGTGTCAGCAATAAGTCTACCTCCTGGATTATCGATAATACGTATGTTACCTCTATCAGCTCGTTGCCTGCATTGGTAAGCCAGAATTTTACCTGGGAAAAAGTAGGTACGGTCAATGTCGGACTGGACGTGAATCTATTCAATAATCGCCTGAATGGTGTATTTGAATGGTATCAGCGTAATACTAACGGTATGCTTGCTCCGGGCGTACAGTTGCCTGCTGTTGTAGGTGCCAGTGCTCCTTACCAAAATACGGCCGATATGCGTACCCGAGGTTGGGAACTGAGCCTGAACTGGCGCGACCAGATCGGTAAAGTAGGATATCGTCTTGGTTTTAACCTCTCTGATTATAAGTCGAAAATTACCAAATACGATGACAATGCGGCCACTAAACTGTTAAGCAGTTTCTATCCCGGACAGGTGATGGGTGAAATATGGGGTTATGTAGCAGACGGCTATTATACAGTAGATGATTTTGAAGATACTTCGTCCTGGAAACTGAAGGAAGGCATAACTTCGATTAATGGTTATAACGTCCGCCCGGGTGATGTGAAATTCAAAAATCTTCGTGATGATGAAAGTTCTACTAATGTTATTACAAGCGGTGACAACACATTCGATAATCCGGGTGACCGCAAAGTGATTGGTAATACGACTCCGCGTTATCAGTATGGTATTAATCTGGGAGCCAACTATGCCGGTTTCGACCTGAATGTTATTTTGCAGGGAACCGGAAAACGTGATTACTGGATCTCGAATGTTCTGACTTTCCCGATGAACGGTGATAACTTTATTCCTCTATTCGATGGGCTGGATGACTATTGGAAGCCGAAAGACCCGGATAACGGTGACTGGACAGCAGTTAATCCGAATGCTAAGTATCCCCGTCTGTATGGTAACCGTGGTAATTCAGGATCAAATCTTCGTCAAAGCGACAAATATTTGTCCGATGCTTCTTACCTCCGTATCAAGAACATTACTCTGTCCTATAACCTGCCCAAAAAGTGGCTGTCTCAGATCTTCCTGTCACAAATGAAAGCGTTTGTCAGTGTTGAAAACGTAGCTACTTTCACCTCTCTGCCTTCGGGTATCGACCCGGAAAGAATAGAATGGAACTATCCGGCATTCCGCACGGTTTCATTCGGTATAAATGTCACATTATAAACTCTAATCTGATACACGAATATGAAAAAGATATTATTGTTTTTAACCCTTTTCGCGGGGATGATGCTGTCGGGATGCAACGATAGTTTCCTGGAGAAATATCCTGTAACCAGCCTGACGGAAGAAAATGCCTTCAAATCTTATGACAATTTTAAGGCCTTTATGTGGCCATGTTATGAAATGTTTTCTAATACGAACATTGCTACTTCTACCACTGCAATCGGGCGTAATTCTCATTACTTGGGTGATGTGTATGCCGGATATCTGAATCAGCGCGGAGCCAGCAGCCAGAATAAATATGCGTTCCAAACGGTGACTAATGCTACATCAGGTAATGGATGGAATTTTTCCACCTTTATCCGCCGTATTAACCTGATGCTTTCACATGTGGATGCTTCTGATATGACGGAAGCTGAAAAGAATCACTGGAAAGCCGTCGGATATTTCTTTCATTCATTCTGGTATATGGAGCTTATCGATCGTTTCGGTGATGTGCCTTGGATTGATAAACCACTGGATGAAACCTCAGAAGAGGCTTATGGTACCCGTATGCCACGCTTTGAAGTAGCCGATAAAGTGCTGGAGCGTTTACAATGGGCTGAAGAGAATATCGGTGATGCATCGGTTTACGAGAAAAAAGACGGTTCGAATACCATCAATCGCGACTGTGTGCGTGCAGCTCTTTCACGTTTCACGCTGCGTGAAGCTACCTGGCGTAAATATCATGAACTGGGAAGTTATGATAAGTATTTCACTGAGTGTATCCGTGTATCCAAACTGTTGATGGCAGACTATCCGACATTATATTATGGAACTGACGGACAACCGGCAGCCGGATATGGTGAGATGTGGACCACAGAGGATCTGAGTAAGGTACAAGGCGTTATTCTGTATCAGCAGTGGCTGGAAACAATAAAACCGGGACACTCGTGCTATTATGAACATACTTCTTCGCACGACATAGAAATGCATCAGGGAACAGTGGACCTGTATTTGTGTAAAGATGGAAAAACTATTTCTCACTCAGATTTGTATAAGGGAGACAAAGATATTTATTCTACTTTCCGCAACCGTGACCCGCGTATGTATCATACCATCATGCCTCCTTATAAAGTGAAAGACGGTAAGGGAGATTATGCTACATGGTCTTATACCAGTGATCCCGCCGACCGTGAATATATCGACATCATGGGAGCGAATGAGTCGTGTAGCAATCCGGGTATCGGTATGAAACGTTTACCGGGACAGAACTGGAGTGCTTCATTGGTACGCCGCGTTCCGAATTTGCAGGGAGGCGCACAATATACGATTGAAGGAAAGAAATATGGACCACATGCTTATGTTGCTTGCCGTTCGGGATATTATGTATGGAAAAACTGGGATAACTGGGAAGAAAATTATAACAATGCCCAAGTGAACACTGCCGATAAACCTGTCTTTAAAATTGAAGAGGTTTTGCTGAACTATGCCGAGGCTATGTTTGAGACCAACCAGTTCACACAGACAATTGCTGACGAGACAATCAATAAATTGCGTAAACGTGCCGGTGTGGCCGATATGGTAGTGGCGCAGATTGATGCTAATTTTGATCCGAATCGTGGAAAATATTATCCGAAGGGAAATGATAATGGAATTCTCGTTGATCCGGTATTGTGGGAGATCCGTCGTGAACGTATTATTGAACTGATGGGAGAAGGATTCGGTTTCTACGATGTACGTCGTTGGAGAATGGCTCCTTGGTTTGTGAATATGCAGCAGAAAGGTATGTGGATTTCGAAGAGCGAACTCAGCTCACTGACACTGCTTAACGAAATGACCGGAACATCGGATGGGGCAAATGGATCTATGACCGAAGGTTATATCTATTTGTTCAACGATCCGTTGAAAGAAGGAAAAGGCTGGCTTGAAAAATATTATCTCTATCAAGTCCCGTTGGAAGAAATAGCGCTTAATCCTAATCTGACTCAAAACCCGGGCTGGGAATAGAAAGATCTTTATCCGTTCTTTTAAATTAAACAATGAGAGAAGAAGAGTGGCGAAACTGGCTTTAGTAGCGCCCTCTTCCTTCTGTTTTGAAAACTTTAAATACATATCATGAATCAGAAATTATTACTCGGAAGTGCATTGCTCGTAGGGATGGTTTCTACACAACAAACGTTGGCACAGAAAAAGAAAGCACAGGGGCAAACCCGCCCTAACGTTGTTTTTATACTGGCTGATGACCTGGGGTACGGAGATTTGGGTTGCTATGGGCAAGAGAAGTTCGAAACCCCTAATATCGACCGATTGGCACAGAATGGCATGCGTTTCACCCAATGTTACTCGGGAACAACGGTTAGTGCTCCCTCGCGTTCGTGCCTGATAACCGGAACCCATAGCGGGCACACAGCTATTCGCGGGAACAAAGAGCTTGCTCCGGAAGGACAATTCCCATTACCGGAAAACTCACAGACCATCTTTAATGATTTTCGTAATGCAGGTTATCGTACAGGTGCCTTTGGCAAATGGGGGCTTGGCTACATCGGTTCGGCGGGTGATCCTAACAAACAGGGAATCGATCAATTTTACGGATATAACTGCCAGTTGCTCGCCCATAGTTATTATCCCGACCATTTGTGGGATAATGATAAACGTGTCGATTTGCCGGATAACAATTTAAACGTGCAATACGGAAAGGGAACTTATTCGCAGGATCTGATTCATTCTAAAGCATTGGCTTTCCTGGATGAAGCAGCTAAGGATAAAGATAAACCGTTCTTTATGTGGTATCCTACTATTATCCCGCATGCCGAACTGATAGTACCGGAAGATAGTATTATCAAGAAGTTCAGGGGGAAATACCCGGAAAAACCCTATCGTGGAGCAGAGCCCGGCAGTCCCGGTTTTCGTAAAGGGGGATATTGTACCCAGTTCTATCCGCATGCTACTTTTGCTGCAATGGTTTACCGGTTGGATGTATACGTAGGGCAGATTGTACAGAAACTTAAAGATATGGGAGTATACGATAATACCATTATTATTTTCTCAAGTGATAATGGTCCTCACATGGAGGGCGGTGCCGATCCGGATTTCTTTAACAGTAATGGTATCTGGCGCGGATACAAACGTGATGTATATGAAGGTGGTATTCGTGTACCTATGATTATATCGTGGCCTGGACGTGTACAGCCAAATACGGAAACCGATTTCATGTGTTCATTCTGGGATTTGATGCCTACTTTCAGGGAAGTATTGGATCCGAAAGTGGATACTCGGAATATGGATGGTGTCAGCATACTTCCTTTGTTGCAAAACAGCAAAGGGCAGAAAGAGCACGAATATCTTTATTTTGAATTTCTTGAGATGAACGGACGCCAGGCTGTCCGCAAAGGCGATTGGAAACTCGTTCATATGAATATACGTGGAAACAAACCCTACTACGAATTGTATAATTTAGCTTCGGATCCGTCAGAGAAACACAACGTGCTGAACCTGTTCCCCAAGAAAGCGGATGAGCTGAAGACAATTATGAAAGAAGCTCATACAGAAGATCCTAATTGGCCTTTATTTCGATAAATAGTGATTGATAAAGTTGTCAAAATGAAAGGCAAGCATGTATTGCTTTAAAAGGAAGGGGCTGTTATGTGATATAACAGCCCCTTTATGTATATATAGTCAGGTACCTCTGCTCTTTTTAGAAAGCAAGACCTACCCTGAATCCGAAGTTGTTCAGTTTGTCTACATTGTAAGTCAACACGTTGGCTTTGTTGGTAGCATAGCTGTAATAAACAGCGATGTGCAGGCCCGGGCCATATGCCCAAGGGTAAACGTTCAGACCGAGTTCCGGTGATACGTAAAATCCCCAAGTATTGTCGCGGGTTTCGAACATATTGTAGTTAGAACGTACTTTCGCATAGTTGGCACCCAGTTTGACACCAAAGTAAGGCTGCCATGCTCCCCCACGATTCAACTGATAGCGTGCGGCGGCACCAAAAGGTAACTGGAAGATGGTATGCTGCTGGTCAGTATTCACGGTTCCTTCGCCCACAGGGAAAGTTGCGCGTGGGAAGTATTCGTGATTGCTGCTATAGTTCATAAAGAGACCCAGTCCGAGGTTAGGGGTTACAAAATAACCGCCTTCGAAGTTCATACCCCATCCACTGGCTTTATCGGCAAAGTGATTTTTCAATGGCACGTTGAACTGCCAGTCCACGTTAGCGTATCCATTATCTGATAACTGTGCCTTGGCCGGCATGGCAAAGGCCAGAGCAAGGGCCGCTATGGCCAGTACTCTAAGAGAAATATATTTCATTGTTTTCATAACGGTTCTTAATTAAATTATTTGTTAGTGAGATAAGGTGACTGTGCAAACGACTGATTGATTGCGCGAACAACCAGAGTCTGGTTCACTTTGCCGGAATAGCTTGCAGGACCGCTCAGGAAGCTGCTCCACAGAACCGGAAGTTTCTGATTATCACCTTCGGGGGCCTTCAGGTTCATGATTTCAGTCAGGAATGAGTTGGTTGTAATGCTATAGTTCACAACATACGGATAGTACCAACCGCCCCAGTTACCCCAGTAAGGTGCATCCCAATAGCCGGGATAGTTCCACCACCATTCGGGTTGTCCGTAGTCGGTAAAGTAATAAGTACTCTGAACGTAACTAATCTGCACGCCCAGATCGGCAGCATCTTTATTGTCAGTATAAGCAAAACCTTTGCTGTTCAGGTTATCTTTGTATGCATTGATAATGGCTGCTGCTGCTTCACCTTTCCAGTATTCCGGATCTTTTTTATCTCCTATTACGAGAACGCTGTCAGGGATGTAGTACGTGCTGAACTGTTTAAAGTCAGCTTTCTTGTCGTAGTTGGTATAAACCAAATAGTCATTGTCCAATTTGTCCATGTCAGGGTCTTTTTCGCAAGCTGCGAATGCAAAGACCGCCAATAAGATGGGAATTAATCTCTTCATATCTTTATAATGTTTAGGTTATTAAAAAAAATCTTGCCCTGGTACCTTAAGGCG
Organism: Bacteroides hominis; assembly: GCF_033042785.2. Lineage (NCBI taxonomy): Bacteria > Pseudomonadati > Bacteroidota > Bacteroidia > Bacteroidales > Bacteroidaceae > Bacteroides > Bacteroides hominis. Next base: position 1,646,341 of record NZ_CP178829.1, read on the forward strand.
TTTGCAGAAAATAACAAGACTCTTGTTAAAAGGTTCGCAAAGAATAATGTTAAAATGCAGTATGATTACTTGGAGCCTTTGGTGAAAGATCTATCTTTGTACAAAATTAAAACCGAAATAAATATGAAGAACCTACGCATCTGCCAGACATTTTCTCTTTGGCTCGTTTTGCTTGCTACATCTTTGTCTCTATCCGCCCAAACAACTTTATTGGATAAGTTGGGTAAGATTACCGAAATCACCAAGACCCAACCCTTGGAATCTACAGAGTTTGTTGAGAAATATGTGGCTTATTTCACCCAGCCGTTAGATCATCATCATCCAGAGAAGGGCTCTTTCAGTCAGCGTGTTATTGTTTCCCATGTCGGATTCGATCGTCCTACTGTGATGGTTACCGAAGGTTATGGCGCTTCTTATGCTTTGGGAATCAATTACCGGGAAGAGCTATCAAAACTATTTAATACCAATATGATATTTGTGGAGTATCGCTATTTCCTCGAATCGACTCCTACTCCTAAAGATTGGCAATATCTGACAGCCGAGAACTCTGCTGAAGATTTACATGCCGTGCGCGAGGCTTTCCGCTCCATCTATCCCGGTAAGTGGATTGCTACCGGCATCAGTAAGGGAGGACAGACAGCGATGCTTTATCGGACTTTCTTTCCCGAAGATGTGGATATCTCTGTTCCGTATGTGGCTCCACTCTGCTATGGAGTCGAAGACGGGCGTCACGAACCATTTTTAAAGATGGTATCTACTCCTGAGGCTCGTGAGAAAATTGAAAATTTTCAGTTGGAAGTGTTGAAGCGTAAACCTACTTTGCTACCTCGTTTTGAGAAGTATTGTGCCGGAAAGAAATATAAATTCCGCGTTCCTGTAGAAGAGATTTATGATTATTCAGTACTCGAATATTCGTTTTCTATCTGGCAATGGGGGACCCCGGTCGATCAGATTCCTGCAATTACGGCCTCGGATGACGAACTCTTTAAACATTTGCTTGCAATTAGCGAACCGTCTTATTTTGAGGAAGAGGGTGCCAATACTTCCTTCTTTGTCCAAGCTGCCCGCGAGTTGGGGTATTATGGGTATGATATCCGTCCATTCAAAAAATATCTTACCATTAAAACCAGTAAAGATTACTTGAAGCGTTTGATGCTTCCTGAAGAACTCGGCAATATGAAGTTTGATAAGACTCTGAGCCGGAAAATAATTCATTTCCTAAAGAAAAATGATCCGAGGATGATCTTTATCTATGGGCAGAATGATCCATGGACGGCAGCAGGTGTCACTTGGCTGAAAGGAAAAAAGAATATTCATGTCTTTGTGCAACCAGACGGAAGCCATTTGGCCCGTATCGGCACTTTACCTCAAAAAGAGAAAGAGGAGGCTATCGAGTTGATAAAAGAATGGTTGGAAGAGTGATTCCATTCTTACCCTTCTGTAAATGAATAGAAAAGTTACAGGGGCGTTTTCACCACAGATTACACAAGTTTATACAGATGAAAAACAACTGGATTATTGCCCATACAGATAATCAGTGTAATCTGTGGTGATCTCTGATGTTACAAACTTACATCAACGGTTTCAATATCTCCGGCACCTCTACTTTGTCCAGGTCCAGCTCGTCTAAACGCTTCTTTCCCGCTTCTGTCAGGCTGAAATACATTTGACGTTTGTCTACCTCACCCAATGCACGTCGGATGAGTCCTTTATCTTCTACCGCACGGATGACTTTCGAGGTATGCGACGGAGCCATTTCCGTTCGTTCGGATATGGCGGTCGATGTAATCTCTTTTCCGGCTTCGCGCAACGCACATAGCACCATTGCTTCGTTAAGCGATATTGCATACATCTCCTCAAATGCTGTTTCGAATACAGAGAGAGCTTTGTAGATATCGCGCATTTTACATATTGTATTCATACTTCTTTATTAAATAAACAAATTGATGTTAGCATTATCGGCACGCTCCATGTAAGTGGCTACTCCACCTACCGTAACTTCGTCGAGCAGTTCTTCACGTTTCACTCCCATGACATCCATCGACATCTGGCAGGCTATGAATTCCACACCGTTTTCCAATGCCTGTTGCCGCAGGGATTCCAGTGAGTCGATGCCCTTGCGGTGCATGATGTATCGCATCATCTTTCCGCCCATGCCTCCCATATTCATTTTCGACAGCTTCAGTTTCAGTGAACTCGATGGTAACATCATTCCGAACATCTTGCCGAAAGCGTCTTTCTCTACCTTGTGTTTATGAAGTTTCTTAATCACATTCAGTCCCCAGAAGGTAAAGAAGATAGTCACTTTCTGTCCGGTCGCAGCCGCACCGTTGGCCAGGATGAAAGTAGCAAGCGCCTTATCCAGATCGTCGCTGAACATAATCAACGTTTTTCCTTTGCTGTCACACGTTGTAGTGAGACTACAGGCTTTGGGCTCTCCTTTTTCAATAATTACTACCGACTTCCCGTCTGCACTCTCTTTTGAGATGAAATTATTTCCGGTCGAGTTGCACCATGCTGCGGCATCTCGTGAGAATCCCGGGTCTGTAGCTACAATTTCCACTCGTTCTCCCGGGGCGAGTGTATCCATTGTTTTCTTCATTTTCAAGATTGGGCCCGGACATTGTAATCCGCAGGCATCCACTCGGATGATTTTAGACATTGCAACGGGTGCAGCCTGCATCTTTTCAGCAGAGGCAGGCTGCTTTACCTGACTTTCTTGAGTAATAGACATGTTTTCCGTTGCTTCATCTTCGTGCAGGATGATAGGAGCAGTAGCTGCACGGTATGTTTTCAGTCCGCCGCAAAGATTATATACATCTTTGAAACCATGCTGAATCAGGATACGGTAAGCGAGATACCCTCTCAACCCTACGGCACAGAAAGTATAAACGGGTTTCTCAGAAGGTATTTCGTCCATACGGTCGCGTATTTCATCCAACGGGATATTGACCGCTCCCGGCAGCGAACCCAGTGCGAATTCATCCGGTGTACGCACGTCCAGCAAGAATACGTTTTTCAGTTCGATGTCTCTCAGGTCACGCCAGTATATGGGTTTCACTTTGCCAAGGATGATGTTTTCGGCTACATAACCGGCAATAGCCACAGGATCTTTTGCCGAAGAGAAAGGAGGGGCATATGCCTGTTCCACTTTCATCAGGTCATAGATCGTTCCCCCGTGCTTGATGACGAGTGAGAGTTCGTCGATTCGCTTGTCCACACCATCGTATCCCACAATTTGCCCGCCATACAACTTGCCTGTTTGAGGATCGAAAGTTATCTTGATACTCATCGGCATAGCGTTCGGATAGTATCCTGCATGTGAAGCCGGATGTGTTGTTGAAGAAGCGTATGAGATGCCCGCTTGTCTCAGCCGCTTGCCGGGAAGGCCGGTAGAGGCTACCGTCATGTCAAATACTTTTGCGATGGATGTACCGATGGCTCCTTCATAAGAGATTTTCGCTCCCAGCAGATTGTCGGCAACGATACGTCCCTGACGATTAGCTGGTCCGGCAAGATAGTTCAGCCAGGGTTTGCCCGTAATGGGATGGCGGAATTCAATGGCATCACCGATGGCATAAATTGATTCATCGGAAGTCTGCAAATTGTCGTTCACTGCGATGCCACCCGCTTCGCCGATTGTAAGCCCGGCAGCCCGTGCCAGTGTAGTTTCCGGACGTACACCGATGGAGAGGATCACAATATCCGCCGGAATAGACTGTCCGTTTTTGAAGATCACTTTCACCTCTTTGCCTGCTTGTTCGAACGAAGCCACAGCCTGTTCCAGATATAAGTTTACACCTTTCTCCATCAAATGTTGATGAACCAGTGCCGCCATTGAAAAGTCAATAGGTGCCATCACCTGGTTGCCCATCTCGACAATAGATACTTGTGCTCCTAATGCATGCAGGTTTTCTGCCATTTCCAGTCCGATGAATCCGGCTCCGATCACGACAGCCCGGCGGGGAGGCCGACTGTTGACGTATGCTTTAATGCGGTCGGTGTCTGCTACATTCCGCAAAGTAAAGATACCGCTTGAGTCAATGCCCGGTAATGGTGGGCGTACAGGAGATGCACCGGTGGATATTAACAGTTTGTCATAACTCTCCTCGTAAGTGTCTTCACTCTTAAGGCGGACGGTCACTGTCTTTTTTTTCCGATCTATAAAAATAACTTCATTTTCGGTACGTACATCCACTCTGAAACGTACTCCGAAAGCCTCAGGAGTCTGCACGAATAACTTCTCGCGGTCTTCAATAACGTCACCTATATAATAGGGTAGTCCGCAGTTGGCATAAGATATATATTTTCCTTTTTCCAGTAAGATGATTTCTGCTGTTTCATCCGAACGTCTGATGCGAGCCGCAGTAGTAGCTCCTCCCGCTACGCCTCCAATAATAATGATCTTCATTTGAATATGTTTTCGTTTTAAAATAGTTTCCTTTGGAAATAAACGTTTATAGGCTTCAAAAGGTTCATGGGATGTACAGGAAATTATCCGGCATCCGCTCTCTTATCTTACTGAGATATGGTTGATTTGAAAGACGGCTCTTTTATCCCGTTATTATCTGTGGACAGACATGAGGATATTCGTATTCTCAATATCCCTATATTAGTCAACTTTTCTTTAGAAGAAAAGATGGTTTGTCCGTGTTGTTCCACTTACTGCGGTTTAATGTCGGGGCACATGTATGAGAGACCATTGTAGCTGAAGGCTTAAACAAGGTATCGTTCAGTAGTTGCAATGCCTCTTTCTTATCTTCTGCTTTGATAACAAGAGAAACGTCGTTATTATTACTACCATAAGAAATCATCCGAATCGGGATGGCTGTCAGAGCGTTTAGGATTCGGGTCTCCAATCCGGTATATTGCCATTGTATGTTTCCAATGACCGACAGGATGCACATACGGTCCTTTACTACCGTAGTTGCGTATCGCGAAAGCTCATGCAGGATATTTGGTAGATGTTCTTTATCGTTGATGGCGACGGATACATCCGAGCCGGACGAAGTAAAAAGGCACAGGGGAGTGTGGTATTTTGCAAAAACATCGAATATCTTGCTGATGAACAAGTAGGGACGCAATGTCCGGTTCGACTGGAATCTGATGTAACAAATACCGTCTCTGGCAGTAATGGTTTTTATACTTTCTCCGCTCTGTATGTGTGAAATCAGAGTACCCTTTTCCGTGGGATCCATTGAACAGAACAGGCGTATCGGTATATTGTTTTCTCTTGCCGGGAAAATGCAGCAGGGATCGAATCCCGTTCCTCCGCAATGGGCGAATCGTTCGGCTTCGTCGAAACTGAGTTGTGTAACCATAGCCGGATGTTTCACGAAATGCGGATCACAACTGTGTATGCCATTACCACCTATCCATAGCCGTATTTCTTCGGCCCGTAGGGCAGCTCCGATTAATGTGGCAGAAGCATCGTCTCCACCCGGCTTGAGAAAACAGGTTTCGCCATAAGCATTCCGGCAGAGGTGTCCTTGGGTAAGAAACACGTTGATGTGTTTGTTGTCTTCCATGGATGTGTGCAGTTTTTTATTGATGTATTCCAAGTCAGGTTCTCCTTCCGGAGTCAATCGCATAAAGTCAAGACTGTTAAGCAATAGATTATTGATTCCCCGTTCTTTCAAATAAAGGCTTGACAGCATGCTGCTTATGAATTCTCCTTGCGACAATATGTCTTTTTCATCGACCGATGTAAAACGTTGCCGGGTAAAGTTCCATAAGGTACGGAAGCGGTCGATGATGGAGTCAACAGCTTGTTGTTTGATCGACTCGTCGTTGAATAGTTCGTTAGCGAAATCAATGAATCTGAATTCCAGTTTGCTTATTTCGTCATGCGCCCGTTCTGTATCTCTGCTGAAAAGATGTGCTGCTATTTTCGTTAGATGCTCCGTAGTTTCTGTAGGGGCAGATAGAACGATTATTTTGGGTGTACTGTCGTTGACCAGTTGGAGCATTTCCTGCATTCCCCGGATTGAACCAGTGGGAATATTACCGAATTTGTAGATCTTCATTTTTTTGTTTTTGAGTTATACGATATATTTTCTTTGTTCGTTACCCCTTTCCATTTTAGGTTGTTTTTATCAAAATGGGAGGGAATATAAGTACCTGTTCCGGCTGTATCTTGCCCATTGAAAGCGCTGCTGTACTATTTGTAAGGCAGATTAGACGAATTTTCAGGGACTATGTCATGAATGAAAGATCAAAGTATATGCCATTGAAGGCACGGCTCTTTCATTTAATAACCGCCTTCCTCCCTTGTCCCCCCCCCACAAAACCTTCCATTCGCACACAGCGATGCGGAAGCAGCGCTTCGTTGTTTCTTTTTTAAGAAAGAATCCGGCCGGCTATTACCGGAGAAGTGTAGTAGATTAACCATTGTCATACAACTCTTTATCCCGGCCCGCATACCCGGGCTGATGAGCCCGCATACCTGGGCCGGTGAGCCCGCATGCCCGGGCCGATGAGCCCGCATGCCCGGGCTGAGATAAAGATCCGACCATTTGCACTAAAGAGAGTAAGTGAAATGAAATGCTTTTAGAGAGATTAACGGATAAGAAATTGGATATATCCATTTGTTTTCCAAACCTTTACTGCTGAAATATCCCCTAAAACAGCGGGTGGAAGATGGAAGATAGGGGTGGAAGATAAATGGCATAAAAACCGCATCTTCCACCAATCTATACATCTCACAATCAACTATATGCACTCTAAAAGGTGGAAGATGGAAGATCGAAACGCGTTTTTTGTATGAGAGGAAGACGGTTGTTAAATGAAAGAGCCGTGCATTGAAGGTTGTTTTTTTCCACAGTCCGATCATTTGCATTGTAGTAGAAAACCATTATATTTGCACACCCTGTTTTTTACCGTTCACATTTTAACTTATCAGACATGAGTAAAATTCTGATTATAGATGACGAAGTTCAGATTCGTGGTCTGCTGGCCCGTATGATGGAACTTGAAGGTTATGAAGTGTGCCAGGCCGGCGATTGCAAGGCAGCGCTCAGACAATTGGAACTTCAAATGCCCGACGTGGCTTTGTGTGACGTATTTCTTCCGGATGGAAACGGGGTAGACCTGGTGACGGAAATAAAGAAAAAAGCACCCGGAGTAGAAATCATCCTGCTGACGGCTCATGGTAACATACCCGACGGTGTGCAGGCCATTAAGAACGGAGCTTTCGATTACATTACAAAAGGAGATGATAATAATAAGATCATTCCTCTCATTAGTCGTGCTGTAGAGAAAGTGCGAATGAATATCCGTTTGGATAAGCTTGAGAAAAAAGTCGGACTGATGTATTCGTTTGACACTATACTTGGCGAATCGAAGGCACTGAAAGAAGCGGTGTCACTGGCACGTAAAGTATCAGTGACTGATGTCCCTGTGTTGCTGACAGGTGAAACAGGGACCGGAAAGGAGGTCTTTGCCCAGTCGATACATTATAACAGCAAGCGGTCGCAGCAGAATTTTGTAGCGGTCAATTGCTCTTCATTCAGTAAAGAGTTGCTGGAGAGTGAAATGTTTGGGCATAAGGCGGGTTCGTTTACCGGTGCGTTGAAAGATAAGAAGGGGCTTTTTGAGGAAGCCAACAATGGAACAATCTTTTTGGATGAGATTGGTGAGATGGCTTTTGAATTGCAGGCCAAACTATTGCGCATCCTCGAAACCGGTGAATATATCAAGATAGGAGATACGAAGCCTACCCGCATCAATGTACGCATCATTGCTGCTACGAATCGGGATTTACCTGCTGAGATAGCAGCCGGACGCTTCCGTGAGGACTTGTTCTATCGCCTTTCTGTATTTCAGGTACATCTTCCGCCTTTGCGTGAACGTACGGGGGATATTAAGATTCTGGCTGAATCGTTTGTCCGTTCTTTCTCGGAGAAGCTTTCACATCCGGTGGGTACTATTACGCCTGCTTATCTTGAGGCTTTATGTCAACAACCGTGGAAAGGCAATATCCGCGAATTGCGTAATGCCATCGAACGAAGTCTGATTGTCTGTGAGGGTGATTGTCTGGATGTAGACGACCTTCCGCTTGAAATACAGAACAGCCATTATGAAAAGTCTGATGAAGGAATGCCGGGCAGCTTTGAACTTTCAGCCATGGAACGCAGGCATATTGCCAGGGTATTGGAGCATACCAAAGGGAATAAGACTGAAGCGGCACGTTTGCTGAAAATCGGATTAACTACCTTATATCGGAAAATAGAAGAATATAAACTTGGCAGTTGAGCGGACAGGAATATACTTGCTTGCCCGGGTTTATGCTTTTCTCCCTTTCAAAATAAAACATACCTTTTCAAAATGATAGGGTATCCTTGCACTGACGAGGATACCCTATTTGTTTTATCTGTCTGTATGTTAGTTGATTATGCTAACTCTCTTCATTTTTGGCACACATTTGGCATTAATTGTTTCAGGTAAAACAGAAATATAAACATTCTAATTAAAAGGTAAAGAACATGGGAATAACAGTTTCATTTATTTTCTGCCTGTTGAGCGGCATCGTCTGCTTCTGGCTGTTTTGGAAATGTGTCGATTGGTTTGAAACAATTTAAAGAGAGAGGAGAATTAAGTTTATGTACACAACACTATTTGTAATAAGTATTACACTTTTCGGCTATTTGGCGTATGTGCTCATTCGGCCTGAGAAGTTTTAATTGGAAGTAAAGCAATGAATACAGAAATTTTAGGAGTGGCGGTGCAAATCGTCCTAATGGTGGTCTTAGCTTATCCGTTGGGACGTTACATAGCCCGGGTTTATAAGGGAGAGAAGACTTGGTCGGACTTTATGGCTCCTGTAGAGCGAGTGATTTATAAGATATGCGGTATAAATCCGCAAGAGGAGATGAACTGGAAACAGTTTCTCAAAGCCTTGTTGATTTTGAATGCCTTCTGGTTTGTATGGGGAATGGTACTGCTGGTATCACAAGGTTGGCTGCCACTCAATCCCGATGGTAACGGACCTCAGACACCCGATCAAGCATTCAATACCTGCATCAGTTTCATGGTAAACTGCAATTTGCAACATTATAGTGGTGAGAGCGGATTGACTTATTTTACCCAGCTGTTCGTTATTATGCTGTTCCAATTTATCACTGCTGCTACAGGGATGGCCGCTATGGCCGGTATCATGAAAAGTATGGCTGCCAAATCCACCAGAACAATAGGTAACTTCTGGCATTTCCTGGTAATAAGCTGTACACGTATTTTATTACCTCTTTCGTTGATTGTCGGTTTCGTCCTGATTTTGCAGGGAACACCGATGGGATTTGATGGTAAGATGAAGGTGACTACCCTGGAGGGACAGGAGCAGATGGTATCGCAAGGACCTGCGGCTGCAATTATCCCTATTAAACAACTGGGAACCAATGGTGGCGGTTACTTCGGGGTTAATTCTTCACATCCGCTGGAGAACCCTACTTATCTGACTAATATGGTTGAATGCTGGTCAATCTTGATCATTCCGATGGCAATGGCGTTGGCTTTGGGCTTCTATACCAATCGCAGAAAGTTGGGATATAGCATCTTTGGAGTGATGCTGTTTGCTTATCTGGCCGGAGTTTTCATTAATGTTCAGCAGGAAATGGGAGGTAATCCACGTATCGATGAGATGGGAGTTGCTCAGGATCATGGTGCGATGGAAGGCAAGGAGGTAAGGCTTGGGGCCGGAGCCACAGCATTGTGGAGTGTTACTACAACGGTTACCTCTAACGGATCAGTCAATGGCATGCACGATTCGACTATGCCGCTCAGTGGAATGGTCGAAATGCTGAATATGCAGATTAACACTTGGTTTGGTGGTGTCGGTGTCGGATGGATGAATTATTATACTTTCATTATTATGGCCGTGTTTATCAGTGGCTTGATGGTGGGACGTACACCTGAGTTTCTGGGAAAGAAGGTAGAAGCCCGGGAGATGAAGATTGCAACTCTCGTTGCTTTGCTCCATCCGTTTGTTATCCTTGTGTTTACTGCCATTTCAAGTTACGTTTATACACATCATCCCGATTTTGTAGAGAGTGAAGGAGGCTGGTTGAATAACCTCGGTTTCCACGGGCTCAGCGAACAACTCTATGAATATACCTCTTCGGCAGCCAACAATGGTTCCGGTTTTGAGGGGTTGGGTGATAATACTTACTTTTGGAACTGGACATGTGGGATTGTGCTTATCCTGAGCCGTTTTATTCCAATTATCGGTCAGGTAGCCATTGCGGGACTTTTGGCACAGAAAAAGTTTATTCCCGAAAGTGCCGGTACATTGAAAACGGATACTGCGACTTTTGCCATGATGACTTTCGCTGTTATCTTTATCGTTGCAGCCTTGTCTTTCTTCCCTGTGCATGCATTAAGTACGATTGCCGAACATTTAAGTTTATAAGAATAGCAGGATAATATAGTTATGAAAAATAAAATGTCAGCTTCTATGTTTCAAAAGGAGCAAGTAATGGAAAGTATCAAGCAATCGTTTGTGAAGTTAAATCCGCGAATGATGGTAAAGAATCCGATCATGTTTACAGTAGAGATAGTTACCCTTATTATGTTGGTGGTGACGGTGTTCTCTCTGTTCACTTCGGAGTATGGTGCTTTCGGATATAATTTGTGTGTATTCCTGATTTTGTTTATCACTTTGTTGTTTGCCAACTTTGCCGAAGCGATAGCCGAAGCCCGTGGCAAAGCACAAGCGGATAGCCTGCGTAAGACGCGTGAGGAAACTCCTGCCAGACTGGTGATGGGTGACAAGATTCAGACGGTGAGCAGTTCAATGCTGAAAAAGGGAGATGTTTTTGTGTGTGAGGCAGGCGATACGATTCCTGCCGATGGAGAGATTATCGAAGGATTGGCTTCGATTGATGAAAGTGCCATTACCGGTGAATCTGCTCCTGTGATTCGTGAAGCAGGTGGAGATAAGAGTTCGGTGACCGGTGGAACTAAAGTGCTTTCGGATCACATCAAGGTATTGGTGACACAACAGCCCGGTGAAAGTTTTCTCGACAAAATGATTGCTTTGGTAGAAGGTGCCAGCCGACAAAAGACACCGAACGAGATAGCTTTGACCATTCTGTTGGCCGGTTTTACACTTGTGTTTGTCATCGTTTGCGTCACTCTGATTCCGTTTGCTGATTATACCAGTCTTGAGCATCCTGGAACGGCCATCTCGATCGCAGCTATTCTTTCTCTGTTTGTCTGTTTGATTCCGACTACTATCGGGGGACTGCTTTCTGCAATCGGTATTGCCGGTATGGATCGTGCACTGCGTGCCAATGTGATTACGAAATCGGGTAAGGCTGTTGAGACGGCAGGTGACATTGATACTCTGCTGTTAGATAAAACGGGTACCATTACGATTGGTAATCGTAGAGCGACAAAATTCCATTCGGCACCGGGAGTCGGTCCGCGTGAGTTTATTACGACCTGTCTGCTGGCTTCCCTCTCGGATGAAACGCCTGAAGGTAAGTCCATCGTAGAGTTAGGACGTGAATCGGGGGTACGCATGCGGAGTCTTAATACGACCGGTGCACGCATGATTCAGTTCACTGCCGAAACCAAATGTTCGGGGGTTGATTTGTCCGATGGTACACAAATCCGTAAAGGGGCTTTCGATGCAATCCGTAAAATAACGGAGGCTGCAGGAAATAAATTTCCGAAAGAAATAGAAGAAGTGATAGCTGAAATTTCGGGTAATGGCGGTACACCGCTGGTAGTGTGTGTCGACCAGAAGGTAACAGGGGTTATTGAGTTGCAGGATATCATCAAACCGGGAATTCAAGAGCGTTTTGAGCGCTTGAGAAAGATGGGAGTGAAAACGGTGATGGTGACCGGTGACAATCCCCTGACCGCTAAATATATTGCAGAGAAGGCAGGAGTAGATGATTTCATCGCCGAGGCGAAACCCGAAGATAAGATGGAATATATCCGTAAGGAACAACAGTCAGGTAAGTTGGTGGCTATGATGGGCGACGGAACGAATGATGCTCCTGCGCTGGCACAGGCTAATGTCGGTGTGGCAATGAACAGTGGTACCCAGGCGGCCAAGGAAGCCGGTAATATGGTCGACCTTGATAACGATCCGACGAAGTTGATAGAGATTGTGGAAATCGGAAAGCAACTGCTGATGACTCGCGGTACGTTAACAACTTTCTCTATTGCAAACGATGTGGCCAAATACTTTGCTATTGTGCCTGCCCTGTTTATGGTGGCTATTCCAGAACTCGGTGCACTTAATGTCATGAATCTGCACAGTCCGGAAAGTGCGATCCTTTCGGCTGTTATCTTCAATGCTATTATTATTCCGATCTTAATTCCATTGGCTTTGAAAGGAGTACAGTATAAACCGATCGGAGCATCGGCACTACTTCGTCGTAACCTGCTGATTTATGGGTTAGGAGGGGTGATAGTTCCTTTTGTCGGAATCAAGTTAATCGATTTGGTAGTCAGTTTATTCTTCTAAATATTCAAACAATGAAAACATTATTAAAATCTATCAAGATAACGCTTGTGTTTTGTGTATTCTTCTCAGTGTTCTATATTCTCGTGTTATGGTTGTTTGCTCGGGTAGCCGGTCCCAATCAGGGTAATGCGGAGGTGGTGACATTGAACGGTAAAGTGGTCGGCGCCGCCAATGTCGGACAAAAATTTACGGAGGATATTTACTTTTGGGGACGCCCTTCATGTGCAGGTGACGGTTATGATGCAACCAGTTCATCTGGTAGTAATAAAGGGCCTACCAATCCGGAATATCTGGCAGAAGTGAAATCCCGTATCGACACTTTTCTGGTTCACCATCCATACTTGTCCCGTAAAGATGTGCCTGCCGAAATGGTGACGGCCAGTGGTTCGGGACTGGACCCCGATATCACTCCTCAGAGTGCTTATGTGCAGGTAAAAAGGGTCGCTCAAGCACGAGGAATGGATGTAGAGGAAGTCAGAAGGATTGTAGATAAGGCAGTGGAAAAACCATTGTTAGGGGTATTCGGAACCGAGAAAGTAAATGTATTAAAATTGAATATAGCTCTTGAAGAGACAAAAGTAAACAGGAAATGAATATGAGAAATATTATAAATAAAAACACGATTTTAACATCACTGGCACTTGTGGCTATGTGTTTTTGGGGAGGCATAAATGCAAATGCTCAACAGTTCAATGTTCAGGGCGATCTGGTAAGCTCTTACATTTGGCGTGGAATGTATCAGACAGGGGTCAGTATTCAGCCGACTCTGGGTTTCAGTGCCGGAGGCTTTTCGCTGACGGCATGGGGATCTACAGATTTTGACGGGACTTCCGCTTCGGCCGGAGCTGCTGCCAAAGAGATAGATTTGACTGCTGCCTATACTTTAGGTAATTCCGGATTGACTTTTTCAGTTGCAGATTTATGGTGGGCAGGACAGGGAGCGCGTAAATACTTTAATTTTAAAAGTCATGAAACCGCTCACCATTTTGAAGCAGGACTTACTTATGCCGTCCAGTCTGAAAAGTTCCCTTTATCTATAGCATGGTATACCATGTTTGCCGGACAAGATAAGAATGCGGAAGGCAAACAGAATTACTCGTCTTATGTCGAGTTTAATTATCCTTTCTGTGTAAAGATGGTAGATCTGAACGCAACTTGCGGTATTGTCCCTTATGCGGCTCCTCAGTACAATTGTGATGGATTTGCTGTGACCAATGTTGCTTTGAAAGGAACTACCCGGATCAGATTCAATGATACGTTTGCTTTGCCTATATTTGCACAGGCTGTTTGGAATCCTCGTATGGAAGATGCACATTTGGTGTTTGGTATCACTTTAAAACCGTGAAATCAGATATAACTTAAAAACTCATGAAGTTGTTAGCCGGCCCGTAGCAGTAGTGATACTGTTACGGGTTATGCAGTATAAAAAATGAATAAATATGGATAGAGAAGAGAGTGTACAGCATTTCCTCGATTTGATAAAGAGATCACGTCGTGGTAAGTTCAAGGTTTACATCGGTATGATTGCCGGTGTAGGCAAGTCTTACCGGATGCTTCAGGAAGCACATGATTTGATTGATAGTGGAGTAGATGTCCGGATAGGATATATTGAGACACACGGGCGTGCCGGAACGGAGGCCGTATTGGAAGGCTTGCCGGTTATTCCGCGTAGGAAACTGTTTTATAAAGGGAAAGAGCTTGAGGAGATGGACTTGGAGGCGATTATCCGTATTCATCCCGAAATTGTGATAGTGGACGAGCTGGCACATACTAATGTGGAAGGAAGTCTAAATGAGAAACGTTGGCAGGATGTGATGACATTGCTCGATGAAGGCATTAATGTGATTTCGGCAGTCAATATCCAGCACATTGAGAGTGTAAACGAAGAAGTGCAGGATATAGCAGGCATTGAAGTTCGGGAACGTATCCCCGATAGCGTACTTCAAGAGGCTGACGAGGTCGTGAATATTGACCTCACAGCCGAAGAACTGATTACCAGGCTTAAAGCGGGGAAGATATATAAAGCGGAGAAGATTCAGACCGCACTCAATAACTTTTTTAAGACTGAAAACATTTTGCAACTCCGTGAATTGGCCTTGAAAGAGGTCGCATTGCGAGTAGAGAAGAAAGTGGAAAATGAAGTTGTGATGAGCATTGGCCTTGGGGTTCGTCATGAAAAATTTATGGCTTGCATCAGTAGTCAGGAAAAGGCTCCCCGGCGTATTATACGGAAAGCAGCCCGTTTGGCTACCCGGTACAACACCTCGTTTGTAGCACTCTATGTACAGACTCCCAAAGAGAGCATGGAGCGTATCGATCTGGCCAGTCAGCGTCATTTGCTGAATCATTTTAAACTGGTGACTGAGTTGGGGGGAGAAGTGGTTCAGGTGCAGTCGAGAGATGTATTGCAGAGCATTGTACAGGTTTGCAAAGAAAAACAAATATCCACTGTTTGTATGGGATCCCCTTTCCTCCGATTGCCCGGCGCTGTGTGCGGAATATTGAAATATCGCAGATTTTTAAATAATCTGGCACAAGCGAACGTAGATTTGATTATACTTGCATAAAAAATGATTTAGTCTCATTATCGATTATGAATATAAAAACCAAATTACTTTTCGGCATTGGAATATTGGCCGGAATGATCATTTTACTGGTAACACTTTCAGTGGTTAATCTTCAGATTTTGACGGCTACGGAACCCGACAGTCCGGTTGCTATGCCTGCTCTGGAACGTGCTCTTTTATGGATTTCCATAACGGGTGGTATTTGTATCTTGACGGGGTTGGTTCTGCTTATTTGGCTACCCCGCTCCATTAATAGACCGGTAAAGGAACTGACTCGTGGAATTCTGGAAATAGCCAATCATAATTATGAAAAGAGATTGGATATGAAGGGGTATGAAGAATTCAGGGAGGTTTCCGATAGTTTTAATCGTATGGCAGAGAAACTGACAGAATATCGTGACAGTACGTTAGCTGATATTCTTTCTGCAAAAAAATTTCTTGAGGCTGTAGTCAATAGTATCCATGAACCGATTATCGGGCTGAATACCGAACGGGAAATTCTTTTTATTAATAATGAAGCACTGAATGTGCTCAATATGAAGCGTGAGAATGTGATTAGACACTCGGCTGAGGAACTTTCTTTGAAGAATGATCTGCTGCGCAGACTGATACGTGAACTGGTGACTCCCGGCGAAAAGAATGAACCCTTGAAAATCTATGCGGATAATAAAGAAAGTTATTTCCAGGCTTCTTATATCCCGATTGAGAATGCAGAGGCAGAAAAAGGAGAAGCCCGTAATTTGGGAGACGTCATTTTGCTGAAAAATATCACAGAATTTAAGGAACTCGATTCGGCAAAAACAACCTTCATTTCCACTATTTCTCACGAACTGAAGACCCCCATTTCTGCCATTATGATGAGCCTTCAGCTATTGGAGGACAAGAGGGTAGGAGTTCTGAATGGAGAACAAGAACAGCTGTCAAAGAATATAAAGGATAACAGCCAACGTTTGCTTGATATTACCGGAGAATTACTGAATATGACTCAGGTGGAAGCCGGTAAACTTCAGATGATGCCGAAAATTACAAAACCTATCGAACTGATTGAATATGCCATTAAGGCCAATCAGGTACAGGCCGATAAATTCAATATACAGATAGAAGTGGAGTACCCTGAAGAGAAGATACCTAAGTTATTTGTGGATAGTGAAAAGATAGCTTGGGTGCTTACTAATCTTTTGAGCAATGCAATCCGCTATTCTAAAGAGAATGGACGGGTGGTGATTGGTGCACGGCGTGAAGAAGAGTATATCGAACTCTATGTCCAGGACTTTGGGAAGGGTATTGATCCGCGATATCACCAAAGTATTTTTGATCGTTATTTCCGTGTGCCGGGCACCAAGGTGCAGGGGAGTGGTTTAGGATTGTCTATCTCAAAAGACTTTGTAGAAGCACATGGAGGTACGTTGACCGTGCAGAGCGAATTGGGTAAGGGGAGCTGCTTCGTGATGAGACTGAAGGCTTGATGATGATTGTAAATGACAGAGGTGAACTTGTGGCTCTGTAGGGCATTTTCCGGAAAAAACAACTTATAACATCTTTATATTAAGCTTTTTTTGTTATTTTTGTCAGCGTATTGATATATAATCTGATACTTGTCTAAGTTAATCTTTTAAGCGAGGTATAATAATGCATTCTGAAATCGCAGATGAAAAATTGCTGGTCGTCCAATTCTCACAAGGAAACCATATAGCGTTTAAGACATTGTTTGTGCGTTATTATCCAAAGGTGCGCTCTTTTATTATGGGATTGGTTAAATCAGAGAGTGAAACGGAAGATTTGGCACAAGAGGTTTTTCTTAAGCTGTGGACCCATCGGGAACGATTTCGTGAAGTGGAAGTCTTTGGTACTTATCTGTATGTTTTGACTAAAAATACAACTTTCAATTATTTGCGTTCCAGGCAGAATCGTCAGGATGATCAAAGGGCTGATTCAGTGGAAGAGTCTACGGATACTACACCTTACGAAGAGTTAGTTGCCAAAGATTTGCAATTATTGATTGATATGGTGGTAGAGAACATGCCTCCTCAACGGCAAACGATTTTCCGGTTAAACCGGGAGGCTGGGCTTACCAATGCAGAAATAGCGGAAAAGTTGCAGATAAGTAAAAAAACAGTTGAGAACCATCTTAACCTGGCATTGAAAGAACTGAAAAATGCTTTGTTACTCTTTATTTTTCTCTATTTATGTTAATACGGTTAGGGATAAACTCGGATTTATACGTCCTATTATAAATTACTAATAGAATGAGTTATTTAAAAAATATAATCACTTACTTTTTCCATCATCCGGCATCGGAAGAGGTGGCGGGGAGAGTGTATAAACGATTAACCGACACAAACAGCAAGCAAGAGAAAGAGGAGGCTTTGTCTGGTATTTGGGAACAGATCGGTTTCCCGGAAGGGGATGAACACGAAACATTAAGAGCGTTTGAGAAGCTGGAACAACAGATTGGAGGAAGCTCTGTGAAGTTGGAAGCGGACTCTCCGCGTTTCCGTATTCCCCGGTGGACTTGGGTTGCTGCATCTATCATCATCCCTCTATTGCTTTTATTCGGTTCTGCTTATTTATATACAGAAACTCTTACTATCAAGAATGAACTCAGTAATGTGACCTTCATCCAATACTATGTTAATAATGGGAAGAGGGAACAAATTATCTTACCCGATCAATCGAAAGTTTGGCTCAATTCCGGTTCTCTGTTGGTTTATCCATCTTCGTTCATTGGAGATGAACGTGAAGTTTATCTGGCCGGTGAAGGTTATTTCTCAGTAACGAAAAATAAAGAATGTCCTTTCATTGTGAAAACGAACTCTATTTCAATCAGTGTACTTGGTACGGAGTTCAATATAAATGCTTATCCTAATATCGATAAGGTCGTGACAACTTTGGAAGAAGGATCCATTCGTATGTTGCTGAATCGTTCCAATTCATCCTATTTACTGGAGCCTGATGATCAAATCGTTTATATCCCGTCTACTGGACATATAGAGCGAAAACGGGTAAAAGCTTCTGATTATTCTGACTGGAGAGATGGAGGTTTGTATTTTAGTAGTAGTCCGTTTAAAGAAGTGATGCAGACCTTAGAACGCGCCTATTCGGTTCAGGTACATTTACAGACTTCTATTTATCAATCCAATAATCTGACTATTCATTTTTATCCTAATGAGTCGATAGAAAATGTAATGATGCTGATCAAAGAAATGATTCCGGGACTTGAATATCAGATAGAGGGGAAAGATATTTATATCGAATAAGATTTTAAATATTAGCTTTTGTTAACTTTTTGTCGTTGGGTGTAGTTAAATAACAGACTGTCCTATTGTAAAAGTCGCCAAAGGACGGCTATTGTTTAACTAAAAAAAATAATATTATGAACAAAAATCGGTCAATCCGAGTGGCAACCTTTTGCCTTGGTTTGATGTTGGCGGGTTCTCTGCAAGTACATGCCCAGAAAGTTACGTTTCGGGATGGAACAGTATCATTGAAACAAGCGTTTGAGAAGATCGAAGCATCTTCGAAGTATAAAATCGCTTATAATGATTCACACCTGAACGTCTCCCGTAAGGTTTCGTTAAACCAGAAAGAAACTGAAGTCTTGGAGATATTGGCAACCATCCTGAAAGATACGGGTTATACATACAAAAAGAACGGCAACTACATCGTTATTGTGCCGGTGGAGCAAAAGCCTGCTTCAAAGGTAAAGAAAGTGAAAGGAGTTGTAAAAGATGCCAGTGGCGAGGCGATTATCGGAGCAAATGTATTAGTAAAAGGTACGACAACAGGAGTAATTACCAATCTCAATGGAGATTTTGAGTTAGAAGTGCCGGATAACGCAGTATTACAGGTTACATATATTGGATATGTACAGCAGGATATAGCTGTAAAAAACCGGAATCAATTAACTATCTCGCTGAAGGAAGATACTAAAACTTTAGATGAAGTTGTTGTCGTAGGTTATGGTACTATGAAGAAAAAGGACCTGACCGGAGCTGTAGCATCAGTGAAGATGGATGATACTCCCTTAAGTACAATCTCTACGGTAAGTCATGCATTGGCAGGTAAGGCTGCTGGATTGCAAGTAAACACAGTTAGTGCCCAGCCGGGTGGGGGTACAACATTTCGTATTCGTGGAGCTGCTTCGACCGGTGCAGGTAATGATCCGTTAATTATTGTGGATGGATTTCCTGTAAGTAATGCGGGAAATGTCAGTGTCGGTTATAACAGCGATAATGGTACAACTGATAATATCTTGGCCTCTATTAATCCCAATGATATAGAATCAATTGAAGTATTGAAAGATGCCAGTTCTACTGCCATCTATGGTGCGCGCGCAGGCAGTGGTGTTATTATTATTACGACTAAACGGGGAAAAGAGGGGAAACCCAAAGTTACCTATTCAGGATCGGCTACTGTACAGACCATGGCTACCCAATATGAAATGTTGGATGCACAGGATTTTATGATTCAGTCTAACCGCTGGTTCAAGGAAAAATGGATGTATGACAATAAAGTTGGTATTTATGGCGGTAAGAGTGAATCGGATGTCGCCAGTGCATATAGTCCAAAATATTCGGATGCGGAGATTGCGAATCCGGTGAACGATACGGATTGGTATGATCACATTACGCGTACCGGTTTTCAGACACAGCATAATATTTCTATCAATGGAGGTACAGAATATACCAAATATCTGATTTCGGGTAACTTTTTTAATCAGAAGGGTATTGTGAAGAATAATGGTATGTCGCGTTATACCGGGCGTGTTAATTTGGATCAGAAACTTAGTAAATATGCAAAAGTCGGTATCAACCTGACTGTGAGCCGTAATACCTTGGACAATGTTCCGTTGGGAGCGGGGCAAAATGAATATGCCAGTATTTTAGTGTCGGCAGCTCAGTTTAGTCCTCTACTTTCGGTCAAAGATGAAAATGGTGATTACAGTTTGAATCAACAAGCTGCTTATATTCCAAACCCTGTTTCATTACTTGAGATTAGTGACCAAACGACTAAAGAACGTTTGTTGGCTACTCCGTTTGTTGAAATTAAACCTATTAATGAACTCACATTAAAAGCGAGCTTCGGCATTGACCGCAACTACCAGCGTCGTGAAGTCTATATGCCCAAAACAACTCTTTATGGAGAAAAGGCAGATGGACGTGCAGATATCGGGCAATATGACAGATCTGATTATTTGCTGGAACTGACAGCCAATTATGCAAAGCGTTTTGGTAACCATAATTTGAATGCTTTGGTTGGATATTCTTTCCAGCGTTTCACCAGCAAATATCTGAATGCCGGTAACCAGGGGTTTTTGACGGATGCTTTTCTGTTTAATAATCTGGGTGCAGGTACTTATGAGAAACCATGGGTTGGTTCTTCCGCTTCTAAAAGCGAAATGGCTTCTTTCTTCGGTCGTGTAAATTATACCTATAAAGATCGTTATTTGCTGACTGCCACTCTTCGTGCTGATGGTGCCTCTAACTTTGCAAAAAATAACCGCTGGGGATATTTCCCTTCTGTCGCTTTGGGTTGGAGATTTACGGAGGAAAATTTTGCCCGGTCTTTGAATTTGGATAAAGTGCTATCTAACGGTAAGTTAAGGTTAAGTTACGGACAAACAGGTAACTCGAATATTGGAGATAAATCAGTCACTTATTATGGTACTGGATATAATAAAGTTTTCGGTAATAAAGAATATACAGGAGTTTATGTCAGTCAGATCGGTAATCCGGATTTAAAATGGGAGACGACGACCGAGTGGAATGTAGGATTGGATCTGGGCTTCTTAAACAACCGTTTTAATGTAACGGCAGAATACTTTCATAAGGTAGTTTCTGATTTGCTTAGTTCCCGCAGTGTGCTTTCATATAATGAAGTAGGTTCAATTGCGGCCAATATTGGTAAAACACAAAGCCAAGGATTTGAACTGACAGTCAATACAAAGAACTTTGATACAAAAGATTTTAGCTGGAATACCGATTTCACCTTCTCATTCTATCGTGATAAATGGAAAGAACGTGACGAGAGCTGGAGCCCGAACCCATACGATATGTATAATGCTCCGTTGAGGGGATACTATATGTATCTGTCTGACGGGTTGATTCAGCCGGGAGAGGAAGTATCCTGGATGCCGGGAGCCCTACCGGGACAGGTGAAATTAAAAGATATTGATGGATATGCATACAATGCAGACGGAACTTATAAAACCGATAAACATGGCATTCCATTGAGGACTGGAAAGCCGGATGGAAAGATTGATTATGCGGATGCTGTATTTAAAGGTTGCAGTGATCCGGGGTATTTGTTGGGATTGAATAATACTTTCCGTTATAAGAATTTCGATCTGAATGTTTACTTCTATGGGCAGCTGGATTTATTAAAGAGTGGTTCTTATAAAGATTATTGGATTGTTGGTTCAGGTACAATGACTGGAGTGAATAACTTATATCGTGGCTATAACATGCCGACTTCGGCTAAAGATGTGTGGTCACATGATAATACATCGGGTAAGATGCCGGGTTATTTTCAATATATGAGTAATTATGGATATGGAGACTATTTTCTGGAAAAGAGCTGGTTTATTCGCTGCCGTAATATTACATTGGGATATACATTGCCTGTTAAATCGGCAAAGAAGCTGATTTCCAATGTACGTATCTACGCTGATGTAAACAACTTGTTTACTATTACTCCGTATGATGGTTTGGATGTGGAAACGGATGATTCTTATTGGGCATATCCTAATGTGCGCAGTTTTAGTATTGGTCTGGATATTACTTTCTAAGCAATAAAAAATAAAGAATGATATGAAAAAGATAATTTATATATTTTCCCTGTTTATCGCAGTGATTGGTTTATTGGATTCTTGCATTAACCTGGAATCCGAATCATACGACTCTATTAATACAACTATATTTCCAACTAATGCAGATGATGCAGATGCACTGGTTATTGCAGCAGCTTACGGTCCGTTCCGTGCAGATGGATATGGCGGATTATTTCAATGCGCTAAAGGTGGTCTGGCCTCCAATACAGATATGTCTACCGACCTATTGGATTGTAAATGGGGAGATTCATGGTGGCCGGCTGTATTACAGTTGAATTTCACTGCTACCTCTGATATCCCTACTTCTTTTTATGGTACGTGGGCGAATCATATCGGAAAGATGACATTGACATTAGACCGTATTTCTGGTATTGATATGAAAGAAGAGGAAAAAACACGTTTAGTTGCCGAAACACGTTGTGGACGTGGCTGGTTAGCATATATTCTTTACGACTTGTATGGCCCTATTCAGATTCCTTCATTAGAAGTTTTACAGAATCCTACCCAGAAGGTCATTGTACCTCGTTCTTCAAAAGAGGAAACAGTGAAGTTGATTGAAGATGATTTGAAAGCGGCAGCTGAAGTACTTCCTGCTAAATATAGCAAGTCTGATGAGAACTTCGGACGATTTACCAAAGGACTGGCATATACAGTGTTGATGAAACTTTATATGCATGAAAAAGAATGGGGCAAAGCTGTGGAATGTGGAAGAGAAGTTATGAAATGTGGGTATTCGTTGGTTGCTAATTATAAGGACATCTTTACTTTAGAGAATGAAGGCAATGATGAAATGATCTTTTCATGTATTGAAACCAGAGGGGTAAATGAGCAAATGTGGCATGCACATGTGTTGCCAAGTAATTATCCTACAACTAATCCCAATATCCAAAAATGGAATGGCTATCGTATGCCATGGCAGTTTTACCACAGTTTCGATCCTAAGGACAAGCGTCTGGAAGTTATTTGTAGTGAATATGTAGGAACAGATGGGGTGACATACAATGAAACTAATCCGGGCGAGTATCTGGATAAAGGTGCATTGCCCATCAAGTATGGAGAAGATCCGACACAAACCAGTGAAAGCAGTGAAGTAGATGTTGTTGTTTACCGTTATGCCGATGTATTGACTCTGATGGCTGAGGCATTGGCACGTAGTAATAATGCGGTTACTCAGGAAGCTGTGGACCGTCTGAATGATGTACATACACGTGCAGGATTGACTGCTTATCAGTTGAGTGATTTTACCTCACTGGACGATTTTCTTGGAGCTGTTCTTAAAGAACGTGGGCATGAATTATGGGGTGAGGGCTGCCGTCGTAGTGATCTGATTCGTTATGGATTGTATATTGATTATGCTATCAAGTATAAGGGATCTACTACTGCAAAAGAGTATATGAACCTGATGCCGTTGCCGCAGAGTGTCATTACCGAAAGTAGTGGACAGGTTATTCAGAATGAGGGGTACTAATGCTTATTAAGAGATTATTATAAATTTATTCAAAACGGATTCCGCAATTTGTCATGGGGCATCTTATGATTCTTTAAATTGCCGGGATCCGTTTTTTCACAATTAGAATAGAAAAAACAGATTATGCTTTTTAAAGGAATACGTTTAGCCGTTTTATTATCCGGAATGTTGATTTTCAGTCCAATGACTCCGGCACAAATTGTTTTGAAACACCCTGGTTGGGAATGGAGAATTTCTGAAACCGGATGTGCGGAACAACTAATATTTAAAAATAAACAACGAAATGATACAGTACCTTTTTTCCGTAAGGGCGATCATGCCGGCCCCTCTTTCTATGCTAAACGCGAGGGAAAAGAGATACGTGCGCCTTGGATTCCGGATGGATATGCTTCCTATCGCAGCGAAATAGACGGGGTGCTTTGCTGCATTTCCTATACAAAAGTTCATGGGCAACCTGCATTGAGGGTGAAGTTGACTAACGAGTCACCAGTTCCTTTTCAACCTCAGAAGGCAGGGCTTAAGTTAGGTATCGATACATATATGGACAAATATCCGGATTGGTTCGGTAAATATTTTCCAACTTTGATGAGAAATGAAAAGACTCATTTTTACGGGTATCTGCAGACTCCTTCCGGACATACATTGGGACTTGTGTCACAACAGCCTGTAGCATCTTGGAGTGTGGACTATAATTTGGGATATCAGGATCCGGCACCGTTTTGGTTCATGGGGCATCGCATTGAATCGCTAAATCTTGACTTGTTGAATGCCTTACCTTTACCGGCTCGTCATCCGCAAGATTTGTATGAGTTGAAACAAGGCGAAAGTAAAGAGTGGACCTTCCTGTTCATCAATGTGGGGAAGCTGGATAATTTGGAATATGCTATAACACAAGCTGCAGATATTCCTTTGATTGATATTCGTCAGACCTCTTATGCTGCGCATGAGGAAGCGTCATTCATGCTTACAGCGGATACTCCAGAGGTAAAAGTAACTAATGATGCGGGGGCAGAGTTACCTGTTGTACTGACTAAAGCGGAGGGTAAACGTTGGATAGGAAAGGTTAAACTGGGAGATGCAGGACTTTATACTCTTTCCGTCCGTTCGGGCAATAAGGTTGCCGAAGCAGTATGGACGGTGCATCATCCTTGGCAGTGGGTGATGAAAAAGGCACGTGAGAATGTAGCCCGTTATCATCAGAAACCCACATCACATGCCGAAAGTTGGTATGGGTTCTATTCGGCCTTTCTGGCCGCCCGTTATTTTCCGGATAAAACATTGGATAAACAATTGAGTGATTATTTTGATCAGCTCTACAATAAATTGCATGATCCGGAAAAAGTGGAGCCATTGTATTTTAAAACTCGTATTCAAAATACTTCCACTACAATTGGGATGTTGGCAGATAAGTATGAGGCACAGGGAAATTTGGAGGATCTGAAGAAAGCATCGAAATTGGCTGACTGGATGATTCGGACTTCTCAGCGTGATGACGGAGCCTATTATAATCACGGAACAGTCTATACCAGTGTTATTTATATTGCTAAAAGTGTTTTAGAACTTGCCGTTCTTGAACGTAAACAGGGTGAGCAAGATCCGTTTTGGAAAGATTGTGCCGAACGTCATTTTTTATCTGCCAAAAAGGCAATCGACCAATTGGTTGCATCACAAGGTGATTTCCAGACAGAAGGAGAGCTGACATTTGAGGATGGAATGATTTCTTGTTCGGCTTTACAGATCGGTATGATGGGGGTTCTTGAAAAAGATGCTGAAACACGTAAATATTATACTGATGCAATGCTGAAGATTCTTAATAGTCACGATTGTCTGACTCAGCTTCGTGTTCCTGATGGACGTCGCCGGCAAGGTACTATGCGTTATTGGGAAGCGCAATACGATGTGCAAATGTTACCGAATATGTTTAATTCGCCACATGGTTGGAGCGGATGGCGTGCATATGCTACCTATTATGCCTATTTGTTGACAGGTGACGAAAAATGGTTGGAACAGACATTTAATGCAATGGGGGCTTTTGCTAATTTGATTGATTATAAGACTGGACAGTTGCGTTGGGCTTTTGTTGTTGATCCACACCTTGAAGTAGAGCAGGCATGCAGTGCTGATACAAAATTGAACTTTTCAGATCTTAGTTTTGGCAATCCGCATCCCAAATTATATGATACCCGTAAGTTTGTTATTGGCGAACAATATGTAAACATGATCAGCGATTGGCAGACAGTCAATACTCAGGATAATGATGTGCACGAACTGTTTAAGTGTATTGGTGAGACGGTACTGACTAATGCTTTTGTGATAGAACGTCCAAATGGTGAGGTGGTTGGATATAATTGTCGTGTATCCGGAAAAGGTAATACACTGACAGTAAAGGCAGACGAAAAACAAATCGTGAATCTGCATTGTAACTTAAAACAACCGTTCTCTGTGACTTTTGGTGGCAAATCCCGCTCTTTACCCAAAGGATACTGTGATTGGGCCTTTGGGCAATCCGGTTATTAATTATTCGATAACTTTCATTGATCCCCTGTATTCATAAAACGAGATGTGTGATATGTTTCGTTTTATGAATATAGGGGATGTTTTTTGAAGAAACTGTTTTTATGAGAAACTTTGGCTTACCCATAGGAATACTTATCTTAATGATGTAAGTGATGAACTTGTCATCAAAAAATAGTAATTGATATGGGCGGTCTCAAAAGATCATATTTGGGACCTGAAAGTACTCTTTGCCATTGATATTATTTTTAATTAACATTCTTGGATGCAGGCTTTTCGGAATTGTTTTATTTCTATAAATAGAGAGAACCTATTTTGAATGTCTAATGAAAATGAAATCTATTATGAAAGTCTGTTCATTCTTGAATAAAGGAGTTATAATTGCGATGGCGGTTGTTTGTTCTGCCGGTTTACAGTCTTGTCTGGATGACAATGATAAGTACTATTATGTAGGAGGATTTCCTAATGCTCTTGTAACAGTGAAAAACGCGACTGATGGTTCATGCTTTTTACAGTTGAATGATAGTACGACATTGTTGCCTACTAATATGACCTCTTCTCCTTTTGGCGAGAAAGAAGTAAGGGCATTGGTGAATTATGATGAATTGGATGAATCAGGTGGAAAATATGATAAGGCCATACAGGTGAACTGGATAGATAGTATTCTGACCAAATCGATTGCACCTGATCTGGGGACGGAAAATGATGTTGTATATGGCACGGATCCAGTCGAAATTGTGAATGATTGGGTGACTATTGCAGAAGATGGTTATTTGACTCTACGTTTCAGAACAACGTGGGGAGACTATCATAAAGCCCATTTCGTAAATTTATTGTTAAGCCAGAATCCGGAGAATCCTTATGAGGTAGAATTCCGTCATCATGCGTACGGAGACACATATGGTACGATGGGAGATGGTCTGGTCGCTTTTAAACTGGATGGTCTGCCGGATACAAATGGTAAAACAGTCAAATTAAAACTAAAATGGAAATCATTTACCGGCGACAAATCTGCAGAGTTTGATTATTGCACTCAAAAGTCCGTTACACCAGTTAATGCAGCAATCACATCGGTAAGGAGTAATTTGAACTTAAAATAACTTCTCAAGCCCCAAAAGGTTACGTTTCTGTGAATCTCGATTGGAGCATACGGCTTGCCGGGATCTGAAAATAGATAGGAGCGTAGCCCTTTTCTATTAACATTGTTAATGCCTTTTTCAGAACGTTTTTTTTCTATTTGCAGAGAAGAAGTCTTTTGTGCACAAAAGACTTCTTCTTTATTATCAAAAGGCTTGTTTTAACGTACTGTTAAAACAAGCCTTTTGCAGGAATGTAACTAATGCTTATAATTACTTGATTTTTAATCTTATGGAGTAGTGTCAGAACTTTTACTCCCCAATTTTCTCCTATAAGGTTTAGCGGGGATATTTGCTATTTTAATAAGTATATGTGCTTTGATAAAAAAAGTAGGTGGTTGAACCTTTCGATAAGATTGTTTGTTCAGACTTCCTGTATTTACCTCATTTCAGTAAATAGACTTACATAGTTGAAACATTATCATTTTCCCTTGTTGATAGCCTGTTTGAAGTAATGGTTAATAGAATGAATGTAAACTTGTAATCAATTGAAGCTTATTTTGTTATCCTGTTGATAACTTTAGTGGATACCTGTTAATAACCTTGTTGATAACTGAGTGGAATGTATGAGGGGAGCAGCGTGTCGTGCAATAAAAAAGCGCCCAAGAGTGGAAGCCTCCTAAACGCTAATTTTCTTTTGGTAGCGGGACCCGGGATTGAACCGG
The DNA here is from genome assembly GCF_033042785.2 of Bacteroides hominis. NCBI lineage: Bacteria > Pseudomonadati > Bacteroidota > Bacteroidia > Bacteroidales > Bacteroidaceae > Bacteroides > Bacteroides hominis. The sequence continues at coordinate 1,673,992 of NZ_CP178829.1, forward strand.
GGACCTCATGATTATGAATCATGCGCTCTAACCAGCTGAGCTATCCCGCCATTGTTTCTCGATTGCGGGTGCAAAGATAGAGCCTTTTTTTAAATCTCCAAAACATTTTCTATCTTTTTTGTGTTTAACTTAAAAAAAACATCTCTGAAAGTATGATGAACAGGCTATTTCTGACTCTGAAAGAAGAGATGTAATGAAGAAAGTGAATTAATTATGCCTTGTATTTAGAAAAAAGTATTTATCTTGGCACACACAATCAATAATAAAGCTATGAAAAAGGAGAAAATACATTTGGAATATCTTCTGAATGCGACTTCTAAAAATATTCTTTGGTCAGCAATAAGCACACCTACCGGTTTGGAGGACTGGTTTGCAGACAAAGTAGTATCAGATGATAAAACAGTGACTTTTTGTTGGGGTAAAACCGAACAGCGTCAGGCAACTATTGTTGCCATTCGGGCCTATTCGTTTATTCGTTTCCATTGGCTTGATGACGAAAATGAAAGGGAGTATTTTGAAATAAAAATGAGTAATAATGAATTGACGGGCGATTATGTGCTTGAAATTAGTGACTTTTCTGATCCGGAAGAGGTTGATGATTTGAAGGAATTGTGGGATTCCCAAGTGAGTAAGTTACGTAGAACATGCGGTTTTTAGTTAACTTTCAACCAAAAATTTTTTGCACTCCTTTTTTTGTGCTAATTTTGTATCTTAATTGCATGAAACTATTAAGATGCTACGCATAAAAAGATTAGATATTTTTATAATAAAGAGTTTTTTATTACTCTTTGTCGGTACATTTTTCATCTGCCTCTTCATCTTCATGATGCAGTTTTTGTGGAAGTATGTAGACGAATTGGTGGGAAAAGGGTTAGAAATGAGTGTACTGGCTCAATTCTTCTTTTATTCTGCGTTGAGTCTGGTACCGATGTCTCTGCCTTTGGCAGTGTTGTTGGCTTCTTTAATTACGTTTGGTAATTTTGGCGAGCGTTTTGAATTGCTCGCCATGAAGGCAGCAGGCATTTCGCTGCTTAAAATTATGCGTCCGCTCATTGTCCTTGTCTTCGCCATTTGTTGTGTATCCTTCTATTTCCAAAATGTCATAGGGCCGCGGGCACAAGCCAAGTTGGGCACTTTGCTCATTTCGATGAAGCAGAAATCTCCTGAGGTAGATATTCCCGAAGGAGTTTTTTATGATGAAATTGATGGTTATAATTTGAAAGTGCAAAGAAAAGACCGTAAGACGGGCATGCTCTACGATGTGATTATTTATGATTTCTCCAATAACTTTGATAATGCACGTATTATTGTAGCCGATTCGGGACGTCTGGAGATGACAGCCGATAAGCAGCATCTTTATCTACATCTGTATAGCGGTGAGATGTTTGAGAATCTGAAGGCACAGAGCATGAGTTCGAAGAATGTTCCTTATCGCCGGGAATCTTTCCGGGAGAAACATACGATCATTCAGTTCGATTCGGACTTTAATATGGCTGATGCCAGTATTATGAGCAATCAGTCTACCACCAAAGATATGATAAAAATACAGGCTTCCATCGACTCGATGACTGTATTGGCCGATAGTATCGGCAGGCAGTATTACATTGAAGCAAGTAAGGGGCCGTATCGCACTGCGGCCGGACTGACCAAGGAAGATACCCTGAAGATGGAGGAAGCGCGCATTGGCGATTACAATGTGGATAGTCTGTTTAAAGTTGCTACCTTGATGAATAAGCAGAAGATCATAGCTTCAGCCGTTGGCCGTACGGAGAATCTGTCGAGTGATTGGGGGTTTAAGAGCTTTACAATGGCTCAGAATGATCTTAGCATACGAAGACATAAAATAGAATGGCATCGGAAAATCACAATTTCTCTTTCCTGTCTCTTATTTTTCTTTATTGGCGCACCTTTGGGAGGCATTATCCGCAAAGGTGGATTGGGTATGCCGGTTATTGTTTCCGTGTTTACCTTTATCATTTATTATATTATTGATAATACAGGCTATAAAATGGCTCGCGACGGGAAGTGGATTGTATGGATGGGGATGTGGATGAGTTCCGCCATTCTGGCTCCGCTGGGATATTTCCTGACTTATAAATCGAATAAAGATTCTGTGGTATTGAATACTGATGTTTATATTGCTTGGTTTAAGCGAGTATTCGGTGTGCGCAGTGTCCGCCATCTGTCAAAGAAGGAGGTGATTATTCATGATCCGGATTATCGGCGCCTTCCCTCTGATCTGGATGCACTTTCGGAGGAGTGTAAAAACTATATGGAAAAGAACCGGTTGTCTAAAGCTCCTAATTATTTTAGTTTGTGGATGACTGCCGGTCAGGATCAGGAGATCATTGAGATTAACAACCGCATGGAGTCATTGGTAGATGAGATGTCCAATACCCGTTCGTTGATATTGCTTCAGAAGCTGGAGAAATATCCGATTATCCCTGTAAACGCACATGTGCGTCCGTTCCATAATTATTGGCTTAATATGGCAATTGGAATTTTGATGCCTATCGGTTTATTTTTCTATTTCCGTATCTGGGCTTTCCGTATACGCCTGAATAAGGATATGGAACGGATAATTGCATTGAACCGGGACGTAGAACTTACAATAAAGGATATTAATAACAAAAATTAAGATATAAGAGTATGGAACCAATAAGACTGAATACCATCGAAGAGGCGATAGCCGACTTCAAAGAGGGTAATTTCGTAATTGTGGTAGATGATGAAGATCGTGAAAACGAAGGTGATTTCATTATCGCTGCCGAAAAGATTACTCCGGAAAAAGTGAATTTCATGCTGACTCATGGTCGTGGCGTACTTTGTGCTCCTATCACGGAAGAACGCTGTGCCGAGTTGGAACTGGATATGCAGGTGTCATCCAATACTTCAATTTACGAGACTCCCTTTACGGTTACTGTTGATTTACTTGAGGGATGCACGACGGGGGTTTCCATGCACGACCGTGCTATGACTATCCGTGCTTTGGCCGATCCGAAGACAAAACCTTCCGATTTGGGACGTCCGGGGCATGTCAATCCTCTGCGTGCCCGTTCGCGTGGAGTCCTTCGTCGCGCTGGACATACCGAGGCGAGTGTCGATTTGGCTAAACTTGCCGGTTTGTATCCTGCTGCCGCTTTGATTGAAATCATCAATGAAGACGGAACCATGGCTCGTCTGCCCCAATTGGTGGAAGTGGCCCGTCGTTTCGGATTGAAAATAATCTCCATCAAAGACCTGATCGCATACCGTCTTCAGATGGAGTCGATTGTTGATAGAGGAGTGGAAGTGGATATGCCTACGCAGTTCGGACATTTCCGTCTGATACCTTTCCGTCAGAAATCGAACGGGATGGAGCACATTGCATTAATAAAAGGAACGTGGGACAAAGACGAACCGATTCTGGTACGTGTGCACTCTTCGTGTATGACTGGTGATATTTTCGGTTCATGCCGTTGTGAATGTGGTGAGCAGCTTCATAAAGCTATGCAGATGATCGAAGCTGCCGGAAAAGGGGTAATTGTCTATATGAATCAGGAAGGTCGTGGTATCGGTTTGATGAACAAGATTGCCGCTTATAAACTCCAGGAAGAAGGATATGATACGGTAGATGCCAATCTCCATTTGGGTTTTGATGCCGACGAACGTGATTATGGGGTCGGTGCGCAGATTTTGCGTGAGATCGGAGTGAAAAAGATGAAGTTGATGACGAATAATCCGGTGAAACGTATTGGTCTGGAAGCCTATGGGTTAGAGATTACCGAGAACGTGGGAATAGAGGTTAAGCCGAATCCTTATAATGTACGTTATCTGAAGACAAAGAAAGAGCGGATGGGGCATACGCTTCATTTTAATAAGTAAACTGTCTATTTGCTTTCATATATCAAATATTATAGTTTATTTTGCAATCAAATTCACTCAACAACAATAAAATAGATACGAAATGAACCAACTATCAGACCGTTTGAACAGCTTGTCGCCTTCGGCGACTCTTGCTATGTCGCAAAAAAGCGCTGAGCTGAAAGCTCAGGGTGTTGATGTAATTAACCTCAGTGTGGGAGAACCCGACTTCAATACTCCCGATCACATCAAAGAAGCTGCCAAGAAAGCGGTAGATGACAACTTCTCTCGCTACTCTCCGGTTCCGGGCTACCCGGCTTTGCGCAATGCAATCGTAGAGAAACTGAAGAAAGAAAACGGTCTGGAATATACAGCCGCTCAGATTTCTTGTGCAAATGGTGCAAAACAATCTGTATGTAACACCATCATGGTGTTGGTAAATCCGGGTGATGAGGTGATTGTGCCTGCTCCTTACTGGGTAAGCTATCCGGAAATGGTGAAACTGGCCGAAGGTACTCCAGTGATTGTTACTGCCGGTATCGAACAGGATTTCAAAATCACTCCTGCCCAACTGGAAGCTGCCATCACTCCGAAGACCAAAGCTTTGATTCTCTGCTCACCGTCTAATCCGACCGGTTCTGTCTACAGCAAAGAAGAGTTGGCCGGTCTGGCAGCCGTATTGGCTAAGTATCCGCAGGTTATCGTCATTGCCGACGAGATTTATGAGCACATCAATTATATCGGAAAACACCAGAGTATCGCTCAGTTCCCCGAGATGAAAGAACGTACGGTGATTGTAAACGGTGTGTCAAAAGCATATGCGATGACCGGATGGAGAATTGGTTTCATTGCCGGTCCGGAATGGATTGTGAAAGCCTGCAATAAACTTCAGGGACAGTATACTTCGGGTCCTTGCTCAGTTTCTCAGAAGGCTGCTGAGGCTGCTTATACAGGTTCTCAGGCTCCGGTGGAAGAGATGCGTAAGGCTTTCGAACGTCGTCGTAACCTGATTGTGAAGTTGGCGAAAGAAGTTCCGGGATTTGAGGTGAATGTGCCGGAAGGCGCTTTCTACCTGTTCCCTAAATGCAGTTCTTTCTTTGGCAAATCTGTTGGGGATCGTAAGATTGAGAATTCGGATGATCTGGCGATGTATCTGCTTGAGGATGCTCATGTAGCTTGCGTAGGCGGTACTTCGTTCGGTGCTCCGGAATGCATCCGTATGAGCTATGCCACCAGCGATGAAAATATAGTTGAAGCGATCCGTCGCATCAAAGAAGCATTGGCTAAGCTGAAATAAGACTCTGCCAATCAGATAAAGGAGAAGGATGTATCGGTGAAAAGATGCATCCTTCTTTATTTTTAAGAGTATCCGGTTTCAATACCCGGGTAGGGGTAAAAATCAATAAAGGCCGCTTTCCATCAGGAAAGCAGCCTTTATCTTGTTTTGGGGGATTGTATTATTCAGCTGGGTGAATTGCTTCAGAAGGACATACATCTGCGCAAGTACCACAGTCTGTACACTGTTCAGGATCAATTGAATAAATATCACCTTCAGAGATAGCGCCAACCGGACACTCGTCAATACAAGTTCCGCAAGCAATACAATCATCACTAATTACGTAAGCCATTTTGTTTGATATTTTAATTATTAGTACTAATTTGTAGGTACAAAAATAGAGTTTTTAATCATTAGTTGGTATCGATTTTGATTAAAATGTTTTAATTTGTATATCTTCTAAATAAGGAAAACACTATTTTTGCATTGATTATTAAATACGTATGCAATTATGCCTTTAAATTTACCCGATAAGCTTCCTGCGATAGAACTATTGAAAGAGGAGAATATCTTTGTGATAGATAACTCCCGCGCAACACAACAGGACATCCGCCCGCTACGCATTGTCATCCTCAACCTGATGCCGTTGAAGATTACGACAGAAACAGACTTGGTGCGTCTGCTCTCGAACACTCCGCTTCAGGTGGAGATATCTTTTATGAAGATAAAGAGCCACACTTCGAAGAACACGCCGATAGAACACATGAAGACATTTTATACTGACTTCGACAAGATGAGGGACGATAAGTACGACGGTATGATCATTACCGGTGCGCCGGTAGAGCAGATGGATTTCGAGGAGGTGAATTATTGGAACGAAATAACGGAGATATTTGACTGGGCACGTACCCATGTCACCTCTACGCTCTATATATGCTGGGCCGCGCAGGCCGGTCTGTACCATCATTACGGTGTGCCCAAGTATGCACTGGACAAGAAGATGTTCGGCATTTTCAAACATCGCACGTTGCTTCCGTTGCATCCCATCTTCCGCGGGTTCGATGATGAATTTTATGTTCCCCATAGCCGGCATACGGAAGTGCGGAAAGAAGATATACTAAAGGTGCCTGAACTGACATTGCTTTCGGAGTCGGACGATTCGGGAGTGTATATGGTGGTGGCTCGCGGTGGGCGTGAGTTCTTTGTGACAGGGCACTCGGAATATTCGCCGTTGACACTGGATACGGAATACCGCCGGGATGTGTCGAAAGGTCTGCCTATCGAGGTTCCTCGCAATTATTATGTAGATGATGATCCGGACAAGGGGCCGCTGGTACGTTGGCGCGGACATGCCAACTTGTTGTTCTCCAACTGGCTGAACTATTTCGTCTATCAGGAGACTCCTTATAATATTGAAGATATCAGATGATAAAACAACGTAAGATAGAATTGCTGGCTCCGGCCAAAAACCTGGAATGCGGCATGGCTGCCATTGATCATGGGGCGGATGCCGTATATATCGGTGCGCCGAAGTTCGGTGCCCGTGCGGCAGCGGTCAATTCATTGGAGGACATAGCCGCTTTGGTGGAGTATGCCCATTTGTATAATGTGCGGATTTATGTTACGGTCAATACGATCCTGAAAGATGAAGAACTGAAGGAGACGGAGGAGATGATCCGGGCCCTGTACCGTGTCGGAGTGGATGCGCTTATTGTGCAGGATATGGGAATCGCCGGTCTGGAGCTGCCGCCCATTCCGTTGCATGCGAGCACGCAGATGGATAACCGTACGGCTGAGAAAGTGAGATTTCTGGCCGATGCGGGCTTCCGCCAAGTGGTGTTGGCGCGTGAACTTTCGTTGCGGGAGATCGGCAAGATACACGAGGCTTGTCCCGACGTGCCTCTGGAAATCTTTGTGCACGGAGCGCTCTGTGTAAGTTATAGCGGGCAGTGCTACGTCAGCCAGGCTTGTTTCGGGCGTAGTGCCAACCGGGGTGAGTGTGCCCAGTTCTGTCGTTTGCCGTTCAGCCTGGTCGATTCGAACGACCGGGTGATTGCGAAGGACAAACATCTTCTTTCACTCAAGGATCTCAACCAAAGTGAGGAGTTGGAGGCTCTGCTCGATGCCGGTGCCTCTTCTTTCAAGATAGAAGGCCGGTTGAAGGACGTTTCGTATGTAAAGAACGTGACGGCCGCCTACCGCCAGAAGCTGGATGCCATCCTTGCCCGCCGCAAGGAGTATGTGCGTGCTTCTTCCGGCAGTTGCCGTTACGCTTTCAAGCCTCAGCTGGACAAGAGTTTCAGCCGTGGTTTTACGCATTATTTCCTGCACGGGCGCACCAGGGATGTTTTTTCGTTCGACACCCCCAAGTCGTTAGGAGAGGAGATGGGGACGATGAAAGAGGCCAGGGGGAATTATCTGACCGTGGCGGGATTGAAGTCGTTCAATAACGGTGACGGTGTTTGCTACATTGACGAGCAAGGCAAACTGCAAGGTTTCCGCATCAACCGTGTGGAGGGCAATAAGCTCTATCCGCAGGAGATGCCCCGCATCAAGCCCCGAACGGTGTTGTACCGTAACTTCGACCAGGAGTTTGAGAAGATACTCGCCCGCCGGTCGTCCGAACGCAAGATGGCCGTGGCCATCCGGCTGGCGGACACTGCCTTCGGATTCGCCCTGACGCTGACGGATGAGGATGATAACCGTGTGACCCTGTCGCTGCCGCGTGCGAAAGAGCCGGCGCGTACGCCACAGGAAGAGAACCTGAAGACGCAGCTGGCTAAGTTGGGGAATACTCCTTTCGAAGCGGAACGCGTCGACATCGACTTCACGGAGAACTGGTTTCTGCCTGCTTCGGTATTGGCCGATTTCCGCCGGCAGGCGATTGAGAAACTGATTGCCGCCCGCCGTATCAACTACCGGAGAGAGCTGGCGGTGCTTAGGCCTACGACTCATGCTTTTCCGCAGACGACGTTGACCTATCTGGGAAATGTGATGAATGCGCGGGCTGCCTCTTTTTATGCCGGGCATGGCGTGGCAAGCATTGCTCCTGCTTTTGAACAGACGCCTGTGGAGAAGGCGGTGCTGATGTTCTGCAAACATTGCCTGCGCTACAGCATGGGCTGGTGTCCGGTTCATCAACGGGAACGCTCTCCGTATCGTGAACCTTATTATCTGGTATCGACGGACGGCAAACGCTTCCGCCTGGAATTTGACTGCCGGAACTGCCAGATGAAAGTGAGTGCCTTATGAAAATGAAGGGGCTCTGCGCGCGTCTGTGTTATGCTGTGATAGGCTTTTTCCTGCTGGCGGCCTGCCATTATTCACCGCCCGATCTCACTGCCGAGGGGCTGGGGGAGAAAACAAAGGACTCTTTAGCTTATCTTTTCCGGTACCATTATACCTGGAACACGAATCTGGAGGTGCTGGACGACTCCGTCCGGTTGGAATATCTTCCGGTGAAGGATGCCTATGTCAGTCTGAACAAGGGTGACCGGGTGGTCGTGGCAGAGTTCTCCATTCATCCGCAGGACAGCGTGGACAGCGTATGGGTGAAGCTGGCCCACTCGCAGGACGTCCAGGGGTGGGTGCGCAACCGTGATCTGGTGCGCTCCTTCGTGCCCACCGATAGTATTTCGCAGTTTATCCACCTTTTCAGCAATACTCACGCTTCGTATTTCGTCATCATTTTCGCCCTCTTTGTCGGGGCCTACCTGCTCCGTGCTTTCATGAAGAAGCAGTTGCAGATGGTTTACTTCAATGATATCGACAGCGTCTATCCCCTTTTCCTCTGTCTGCTGATGGCGTTCAGTGCTACGGTTTACGAGACGATGCAGGTGTTTGTCCCCGATACCTGGGAGCATTTCTACTTTAATCCCACCCTTTCGCCGTTCAAGGTGCCTTTCATCCTTTCGGTTTTTCTGCTGAGCATCTGGTTGTTTATTGTCGTCACGCTGGCCGTGCTCGACGATTTGTTCCGCCAGCTCACTCCTGCCGCCGCCGTTTTCTATTTGCTGGGGCTGATGTCTTGCTGCATCTTCTGCTACTTCTTCTTCATCCTGACCACGCACATTTATATCGGTTACCTGTTTTTAGCTTGCTTCATCTGGCTTTTTGTGAAGAAGGTGCGTAGGAATTCCGGCTATAAATACCGCTGCGGAAACTGTGGGCAGAAACTCCGGGAGAAGGGGGTATGCCCGCATTGCGGGGCGATCAACGAATAAGATCTTCTCACCACAGAGGACACAGAGGACGCAGAGTTTTAATTCCGCTCGCCCTTGGAGGGTGGAGGACAGAGAAAAGAGAGAGAGAAAAACTCCTCTGTGTCCTCTGTGGTGAGAACAGTGAAAACTACGGTGCACCGCAGCCAAAATTACGGTGCACCGCCGTCGGAAAAACGGTGCACCGCTCTTAAACAAACGGTGCACCGTTTCCTCAAGAACGGTGCACCGTTGTTTCCGCCCCCTTCGGGCGTCCTTCCGGAGGTGCAGGCTTCGGCGTCAGAACCGGCAGCGCACGTCTACTCCGAAGTGCACCGGACGGCCTTTTTGCATGAATCCGTTGCCCATTGATTCGAAATAGAACGCGGCATATTCCTTATCCAGTATGTTGCGTACCCAGAATCCGATCTGTCCGTTTCCCTTCTCCAGGCTGACACGTCCGTTCAGGGTTCCGTAGAACGACTGGCTGACGTTGTTCTGCTCCGTCCAGTAGATCCGTCCGACACCGTTGTAGTTCAAGTTCACCTGTACCCGGTCCAGCCAGTGGCGGGGAGCGATGCGGAAGATGTATTGCGCGCCTACGTTGAGCGTGTGTTTGGGGACGAAAGGCACGTAGTTGCCGTTATAGTTCTCTTTTTCTTGCAGGCTGCCGTCCTCCGTTTTCTGGCGGACGACGTAATCGGTGAACGTGGCATACGTATATCCGTAGTTAGCGTTCAGGCTGAGCGCGTCTGTCAGGCTGCTGCGCAGGGCGACTTCGGCGCCATAACTTCGGCTCTTGCCGGCATTGATGGTGATGCGTCCCAGTCCGCTTTCGGCAAACTGCGCTATCTGCTGGTCGCGCGTATCCATATAATAGGCGGCGAGGTCGGCCCAGAGACGGCCTTCCCACAGGGTGAGGTGCGCGCCCGCTTCGTAGTTCCACGAGTATTCGGGCTTATACGTGGTCGATGCCTTCACGTCGATCTTCTCTTCGGGCATCATCTGGCCGATCATCCCGGCGTATTTCTTGAACACGTCGCTTTCCATCATGGCGGTTTTCATCGAGTTCTTCAGTTCGCTCTGCACCAGGTCGGAGAACATCTGCACGTTGTATCCTCCCGAACGATAGCCGCGTGAAACCGTGGCATAGACGCTGTTCCCTTTCTGCCATTCATATTGCAGGGCGAATTTGGGGAGCAATTGCAGGTAATCGTTCTTCAGCTTGCCTTTGAAGGATGCCGGAGCCTTCATGTGCTGGTCCTTCAGGTTCAGCATGGGTGGCATGCTGATGCTGAAATCAAAGTCCATCGGGTCGCTGACGGAGTTGTACGTCATCGATATCTTTTCATAGTCCAGTCGCAGGCCGGCGGTAAAGGAGAGCCCTTCGGTGAAGAGGTTGTTGAATGTAGACTGGTGGTAGATCGCTCCGCTCAGTATCGGAGTGTCAAAGTTGCCGCTGACGCGGAGTGTCGGGTTGTTCACCGTCAGCGCCATCCGGGGGGCTTTGGGGCCTAAGTTGGCGAAGGCCTTGTTGGCGCCTCCCTCTATCACTTCTTTTACCCCGTCTTCTTTAAATATCACCGGTCCGTCCGTGTTCAGCCACTGATAGAAACCGAAGGCGCCCGTAGTCCATTGCCAGTTGCTTCCCGGTTTCGATTTCAGCATCACTTCCTCCGAGAGGGTGTTCAACTTCTGTTTCTGAATCAGGTTGAACAGGTTCTTCTCCGTGAAGTCCTGGTCGAGAAACATGCGGTCGTTCAGGTTCTGGAATCCGGTTACGGCGCTCAGGATGAACTTCTGCGCCTGGTACTCTATGTTGACTCCCGCATTCAGCAGCCCGCGGCGGTAGGTGCTCTCGTCGTTGTACGAGATCTTGCCGATTCGTTCTTTTCGCGGATCGTCCTCTCTTTCCGCCGGGTCCACTCTTCCTGTGTAGAAGTACGGATATCCCCCTTCGTGGCTGTACTCGTAGCTGATGTTCAGGTCCAGCTTCAGGTTCTCGCCGGGCAGGTAAATGCCGCGGAACCGTCCGCCTGCTGCCTGACTCTTGTCTATTCTTTTGTTAAGGTAGGTATTCTTGAAAAATCCGCCGCCGTATTCGTAGAATCCGCCCGTTGAAAAAGCGAATTGATCCGATACACGATGGTAGTGGGTCACCGAAGCGTTGTAATTGTTGTAACTTCCGGCACCCAGACGGAGGTCGGTGCCCTGATAGCTGAAAGGCGATTTTGTGTGCACCTTGATCAGTCCGCCCATGGTGTTGCGCCCGTAGAGGGTCCCCTGAGGACCGCGCAGCACGTCGATGCGTTCGATGTCGGCGTAGTTGAAGTCGAACGCCGATTTGTCGATATAAGGTACGTTGTCCACATACAACCCCACGGAAGGCGTGTTGATGCGTGAGCCGATTCCGCGGATATAGATGGCGGAAGTCAGCTTGGAACCATAGTCCGGTATGAAGATATTCGGCACAAGGGCAGTCAGGCTTTTGATGGAATTTACCTGGTTGGCCTGCATATCCTGCTGCGAGAGCATGGTGACTGCGGTCGGCAGTTCCCGTAGTTTGCGGTTTTCTTTCGGAGCGGCGATGACTACGATTTCTTCTACGTCTATCACCTTCAGTGTGTCCTTCGGCAGCTCCCCGGCCCATGTTCCGCTGGCCGAAAAGAGGGCAAGAGCAATAAGAATGCTGTTTTTCTTCATTTACTGTATCTTTTCATTGATTCGTTTGCAAAGATGCAGCAAAAAATGTTAAACGGCAATCCTCATTTATTAGGATATATCGGATTCACCACAGAGGACACAGAGGGCGCAGAGTAAGGTATATAGTGAAATATAGGGTAGTGTATATAGGGTACACAGAGCGGACAAGGCGGACAGCGCCCACAGCGCAATCGATAACTCAAAATATCCTCTGTGCCCTCTGTGTCCTCTGTGGTGAATTCCCGGTTTATATCCTGTCCGCCTCCACGTATCCGTTCATCACCGCGTAGATGGTCAGTCCGGAGACCGACTTGATGCCTAACTTCTCGGTGATGTTCTTCCGGTGTGTGATCACCGTAGTCAGGCTGATATTCAGCTTGTCGGCGATTTCTTTGTTGATCAGCCCTTTGGTGATCAGCACCAGCACCTCGATCTCGCGTGCCGAAAGCTCGTGTCCGGTGGCGGCAGGCGGGGCAGGAGGCATGTCCTTCACCGGATAACCGTCGTGGTGCGCGTGCTGGTGGAGTTTCAGGATATCCTTCACCAACCCCTCTTCCGTCTGGTAGATGTTGAGTATCGGGACGCCCGAAAGCTGGAATTGGTGACTGTCTCCCGCCAGTACGATGGTTTTCCGTTTCCGGGGGAGGAAGAAAGCATTATGCTCCACATATATCTGTGCGGAGATAAAGTAATGAGCGTACATGTCCGGCGTGTCGTCCATCAGTTCGCCGAAACCGGGAAACGTGCGGATGACTGCCATGGGGATCATCCTCTCCAGGATTGTTTTCAGTCCCAGGCTGGTGAGGGTGTTCGCCTCTACGATGGCTATTTCGGGTTGGTGATTCATCATAAGTCCTATTGATTCATAAATTGTGCTACTGCTTCTGCGCATCGTTCTCCATCGATTCCTGCCGAGACGATGCCCCCCGCATAACCGGCCCCCTCACCGCACGGGAAGAGTCCGCGCAGGGTGATGTGCTGCAATGTATCCTTGTCCCGCACGATGCGTACCGGCGATGAAGTCCGTGTCTCTACGCCTATCATCACCGCCTCGTTGGTGAGGAATCCGTGGCTGCTGCGTCCGAACTGCTGGAAACCCTGTGACAGCCGGCCGGTGATGAACTCCGGCATCCAGAAGTGCAGCGGAGAAGAGATAAGCCCCGGGCTGTACGACGATTCCGGTAAGTCGTAACTCAGCTTCCTGCGTGTGAAGTCTGCCATGCGCTGGGCGGGAGCCGTCTGTCGTCTGCCTCCTTGCAGCCAGCACTGGCGCTCCAGCTCTTCCTGAAAGCGCAGCACCGCCAGTTCGGGATGGCTCCCTTCTGCTTCATCGTTCGTCGTTAACCGTTCGTCGTTCATGATGTCTTCCGGCTGTATCTCCACCACCATGCCCGAGTTGCTCCACCGGGAGCCACGGTTGGAGGGCGACATTCCATTGACCACCACCTGCTCCGGCCCGCTGGCGGCAGGTACGATAAATCCTCCCGGACACATGCAGAAGCTGTATACCCCCCGGCCTTCCACCTGTGTGACGAAACTGTATTCGGCTGCCGGCAGGTATTTCCCTCTCCCGTTCCGGTTGTGGTATTGGATCTGGTCTATCAGTCCTGCCGGATGTTCCAGGCGTACCCCGACGGCAATGCCTTTCGCCTCGATGGGCACCTTGTTGGCCGCCAGCCATCGGTATACATCCCGTGCCGAGTGCCCTGTCGCCAGAATGACAGGTCCGAGGAATGTCTTGCCCGTCTGGGTTTCAATGCCTTTCACCTCCCCCTTCTCGATGATCAGTGCGTCCATCCGGGTTTCGAAGTGCACCTCACCGCCACATTCGATAATCGTATGACGCATGTTCTCTATCACCCGTGGCAGTTTATCCGTACCGATGTGCGGATGGGCGTCCACCAGGATGGCGGTGGAAGCCCCGTGCTGGCAAAATACGTTCAGTATCTTGTCCACGTTTCCCCGCTTTTTGCTCCGGGTATATAGTTTCCCGTCCGAGTAAGCGCCTGCTCCCCCTTCACCGAAACTATAGTTCGACTCCGGGTCTACCCGGTGCTCCCGGCTGATTTGTGCCAGGTCCTTCTTGCGCTCGCGTACATCTTTGCCACGCTCTACGACGACGGGACGCAGCCCCAGTTCTATCAGTCGCAGTGCGGCAAACAATCCGCCGGGTCCGGCGCCCACAACAATTACCTGTGGCTTGTCTTCCACCTTATTATATATAGTACGTTCGTATTCATCATCCGTCGGCATTTCATTGAGGTATACCCGCACTTTCAGGTTGACGAAGATGGTGCGTTGCCGGGCGTCTATGCTCCGTTTCAGTATGCGGAGAGAGGTTACATCACGCAGGTTCAGCCCTTTCTCCTGAGAAAGGTATGTCTTGAGTTGCTGCTCGTTGGCGGCAATTTCAGGGAGGATTCGTAGTTGGTATTCTTGTATCATAGGTTCACCACAGATTACACGGATTAACACAGATTGTTATTTTAAATAACATACCGTTTAATTCCGTTTTGAAGGTTTGTTATATTGAAGTTGATTAATAGTCCTAAATGGTGTTTGGACAATTTTAAATAGGTCATTATTTGAGCCGTATGAATGGGGAGTAAGGCTTCTACGGATTTAAGCTCAAGAACAATCTGCCTCTCTACCAGTATATCCATGCGATACCCGTTATCTAATTTCATTTCTTTGTAATAAACAGGTAGTTCTTTCTGTCTTTCATATTTTATACCTGCTTTATCGAACTCGTAACATAGGCATGCTTCATAGGTACTTTCTAAAAGTCCCACTCCTAAAGTCTTGTGAACTTCATAGGCACATCCTATGATTTTATATGATAGTTCGTTTATATTCTCCATCTTGATAATCTGTGTTAATCCGTGTAATCTGTGGTGAACTCATCCGAAGAGTCCCCGGAACGCCTCTTCCACCTTTCTCACCGGCACCAGTTCTATCTTCAGCTTCTTCATGTCGATTCCCTGCATATTATACTTAGGCAGGATAAACCGTTTGAATCCAAGCTTCTCGGCTTCACCGATACGTTGTTCGATTCGGTTTACCGGACGGATTTCACCGGACAACCCGATTTCACCTGCCATACAGACTTCCGGTTCGATGGCGGCATCCATATTGGATGAAAGGATGGCACTGATAACAGCCAGGTCGATGGCAGGGTCGTTCACCTTCAGCCCCCCGGCAATATTTAGAAAGACATCTTTCTGTGCTAACTTGAAGCCGACACGTTTCTCAAGCACAGCCAGCAGCATGTTCATGCGGCGGATATCGAATCCGGTTGCCGAACGTTGCGGATTGCCGTAAACGGCAGAACTGACAAGTGCCTGTGTTTCTATCAGGAACGGCCTGACTCCTTCGATGGCAGATGCGATGGCTACCCCGCTCATGCCTTCGTGATCTTGCGACAGCAACAGCTCCGATGGGTTGCTGACCTGGCGAAGACCATCTTGCCGCATCTCGTAAATACCCAGTTCGGCCGTACTGCCAAAGCGGTTCTTGATGCTGCGCAGGATGCGGTACATATAATGCTGGTCCCCCTCAAACTGGAGCACGGTGTCTACGATGTGTTCCAGTACCTTCGGACCGGCAATGCTGCCTTCTTTGTTGATATGCCCGATCAGTAATACCGGAGTATGCGTCTCTTTGGCAAAACGGAGAATGGAGGCCGAGCACTCCCGCACTTGCGCGATACTTCCCGGCGAAGACTCGATGCTTTCGGTGGACAGGGTCTGTATGGAGTCGATGATTACCAGGTCCGGACGTGTATTCTTAATGTGCACATAGATCTGCTCCAACGACGTTTCGCACACAATCAGGCAGTCGCTCGACGTTTGTGTCAGTCGGTCTGCGCGGAGCTTCAGTTGCCTTGCACTCTCTTCTCCGGAGATGTAGAGTATCCTGCGTTCGGGCATGTGGAGCACGGTTTGAAGTACCAGGGTCGATTTTCCGATACCCGGTTCGCCACCGATCAGCACCAGTGATCCTGGCACCAGTCCGCCGCCCAGTACCCGGTTCAACTCCTCGTCGTGCATGTCGATGCGGGGTTCCTCGTCCGCTTCGATCTCGTTCAGGGTGACAGGTTTGGCTTTAGGCGATTCGATGCCCGATACCGGACGTTTATTCGGAACCTCCTTGCGTACGATTTCTTCTACATAAGTATTCCACTCGCCACACGAAGGACACTTGCCCACCCATTTGGGTGATTCCTGTCCGCAGTTACTGCATACATAAACGGTTTTCTCTTTTGCCATTGATCTCTTGATAAATAGGTCTCAAAGTTACGCATTTCGTCTTTTTCTGCCAAACAGAATATAGCTTTTGACTTTTGAATGCCGGGAAGCCGTTATTCTTTTGGATAAAGCATCTGGCCGATTGTCAGCGAAATGAACGGATTGCTGACTCAATGTCGCCTATTGGCCGGCTTCGCTGACAAGCTTTGTGCGATAAGATTGCATTTCGGAAATGGAACTTGAATAAATATTCCCAAATAACTGCATATTCCGCATTTCCGTCGTTAGTTTATTCGGTTTTAGGGCTTCAGGTTATTAACTTCGTTGCGGTAAGATGCTAATTTCATAGCGGCAGGATGTTAACTTCGTGACGGCACAATGTTAACTTCGTGCAAGTAGAGTGTCAACTTCCTGCCGGCAGAGGCTTCGTTTCCTGAAAAGAGAGCCTCTGCCGGGGAGAGATTGTACTTCTTGTAGCGCTGGTTGGTTATGGATCTTGATTGGGCTGAAGCTGTTGAAAAGATGGTATTTGGTAACTATATCCGTCTGAATCGGGCAGAAAAGGATTCTTTACTTTCTTCTTGTTTGAGAAAAACGCGTTTCAGTATCAATCTGATTGTGTCTTAAACGAAATGACGGTGTTTTTTGAACCATTCTTTATCCTGTGCCCGGAATAATGGATTCTGAGCTCTTAGGAATATCGTTTTGACAAAAAGATAATTGCTTCTTTTATTGCCGGCGGATCTGTTTGGATACTGGGTGCTGTTATTTTATTCTGTAGGTTTTGAGTAAATTCGATTGGTAAATATTATCTTTGTTTGGATAATTATAAAAGCATGACACTATGACGATTGCAGTTGATTTTGACGGAACGATAGTGACGGACCGCTATCCCGGCATTGGTAATGAAATTCCTTTTGCGGTGGAAACCTTGAAGCTGTTGCAACAAGAGCACCACAGACTTATTTTATGGAGTGTGCGCGAAGGCAAACTACTGGACGAGGCCGTGGCATGGTGCAAAGAAAGAGGGGTGGAGTTTTATGCCGTTAACAAGGAGTACCCCGAACAAAAACTTCAGGATGACGGATTCTCCAGGAAACTGAAAGCCGATCTCTTTATTGACGACCGTAATGTGGGAGGACTGCTCGATTGGGGTATTGTATACCGGATGATAAAAGAACACAAAACGTACCGGGACATTTATGCTTCAGGAGATGATGTCCTGAAAAAGAAAAAGAGAGGGTGGTTTTAAGAGAATGCCGTTTGTGCAGAGTTTACGTCTGCCGTCGTAACAGCATTCTCTTTTGAAAAGATGAAATGAAAAGTTGGTATTATTGATGATACGTTTAATGGGTATGTCCATATCCATATCCGTAACCGTATCCGTATTTCTTCTCTGACAGATTACCACCGTTTACAATCAGTGAAATGTGGTTTAACCGTCCTGTACGTTCCGTATTCACAATCTCAGGCAATACACTCTTGTAGGTATAATTTATGCGACAAACGTATAGTGTGAAATCCGTCACTTTGCTTAAGCTCAGCGTATCACTGGCTAAGCCGGTAGGTGCTGAGTCTACAATGATATAGTCGAAGTGCTTCCGGAAGTAAGTAAAGGCATCCTTCAGTCTTTCCCTTTCCAAGAGTTCTGCCGGATTGGGAGGGACAGGACCCGATGGGACCACGGATAACAGTTCGTGCACTCCCGATGGATAAATGATACTTTCCGGTTTTACCTCGTTTCCGGCAAGGAAATTCGTTATTCCTTGCCGGTTCTGAATATGAAAATGCTCTGCTAACCGGGGGCGTCTGATGTCTAAACCGACAATGAGTACCCGGCATCCGAGAAAAGCAAAGGAAAGGGCTAAGTTGATACTGATGAAGCTCTTGCCCTCTCCGCTGGTGGACGAGGTAATGAGTATGCACTTCTCGTCTCCTTTTTCCGTCAAGAAACGCAGGTTGCTTCGCAGTCGGCGGAAAGACTCTTCCATAAGCCCGTTCTTGCCTTCGGTCACACCGATTTGTTCTTTATCGAGGGGAATCGTCCCTACTATGGGAAGTTGTATGGCTTCTACCTCGGATATTGATGAAATCTTGGTACGGAACATGTCTTTGAATAGAATCAGTGCTATGGTCATGATGCAAGCCATAAACAAACTTCCTGCATAAATCATCGGACTCTTGGGCGCAATGGGAGCATCGGCGGTTAACGGTGCGTCGATCACCCTTGCTTTATTTATGGTTGCCGCCAAAGAGATGGTGGCCTGTTCGCGCCGTTCCAATAGCATCAGATACAGGTTAGCCTTGATCTGCTGTTGGCGGTCTATGTTATTGAACTCTCTCTCCTGTTTGGGCATGTTGCCAATACGTGAATTGAAATAGTTCGTCTTGCGTATGATATCCTTGCGGGCAATCTCGAGTCCCTCTTTGACTCCTGTGACAGATGACAAGATGTTTTTTCGCAAAGCCGTGATGTTTATATTTTGGTTTACGATGGTAGGATTGTCCGGCTTCATGGTATTCAACAGGCGTTCACGTTCCAGTAGTTCCTTATTGTATTCGTTAATCAGACGCATCAATTCCATGTCCGAAATCCCGGTATTTACCGGCAATAGGGAGAAGTGATACTGTTCATCTTTCAGATAATCGTAGATGTAGGTGGTCATGTTCAATTGGGTTTCCACTTCCAGCAGTTTCTTTTCGTATTCGTTGTTGGTGTTCAAGTCGAGATCCATGTTCGTTTTAAGATCGATCAGTCTTTCCTTTTCTTTATACTGTTCCAGATGTTTTTCTACAAATCCCAATTCACGGCTGATGCTGTCCAGCCTTTCCTCCAGAAAGATCAATGTATTTCCTGTTACCTTATTCTTGTCGTTCATGGCATCGCGGTTGTAGACTTCTATTAGTTTGATAAGAAATGCTTCTGCCCGCTTCTTATCTGTATCCTTGAAAGTGAGGCTGATGATGGATGTCTTTTTCGAAGTTGTGGCAACGGTCAGCTTTTGCAAGTAATGGTTTACTGCGTCTGTCGGCCGGCAGATATTTACCTTGACGGTCCGGTCGAAAGTTCTATTGGGAAGTAACTCCAAGGTACATAATCCTGCCAGAGTCTTTATGGTTGCGGGAAAGGTGGTGAAAGATTCTGTCAGGCAAATGTCATGCAGGGCACTCCGCGCTTCATAATGATCGCCCATTTTCTCTATTTGTATCAGCAGTGCCTCCTGTAAAGTATCCATTGCGGCTTTCTCCAACGTCACGCTGATGGGAGGGGTGGTGGTCTCCGTATATCCGAGTCCTTCCTTTATTCTATAGCTCGTGTGCATATTCAGTTCGTTGATGACTTGCAATAATATGGATCTTGAACGCAATATTTCCAGTTCGTCTTCTATCTGAGTATTTGTTGCCGCCATATTGGACGGAGATACTTGATTAAACAGATCGTTGATTGCTTTGTCGCTTCCTTCAGAATCTTTGATCACTACCGAGGCTGAAGCCTGGTATACCGGTGTGGTGATGTGTACATAGATATATGCGCCTGTCAGTGCGACAGCGATTGCTATCAGGAACCACCTCCAGTGTACTATGATTTTATAGAATAGTTCGATTAAGTCTATTTCCTGTTCTTGTTGTTTCTGTTCGTTTTCCATGGGGCGTAATTTGTTTTGTTATCTTAATATGGTCACAATCAGTCCGGCCATTGATATTAATATAGATGTAATAGAAATCAGCAGATTGGTGGAAGAACCGATATTGGCTCCCTGTGTTTTGGCTTTATTGGGTTCCACATATACAATGTCGTTCTGGTGCAGATAAAAATCGGAAGAGTGGATGACGTTTACATCATTGAGGTTGACGGTGATTAATCGTTGCCGGTTGTTTTCTTTGCGGATGATGCGTACGTTGTTCCGTTTGCCATAGATGGTAAGGTCACCTGCCATTGCTATTGCTTCAAGAAGATTCACCTGTTCATTGTTTACCGTATATATGCCGGGATGGTTTACTTCTCCGATTACGGAGATTTTATAATTCACCAGGCGCACCGTAACAATGGGCTGTTCTTTCAGATAGCGTTTCAGCTTCTCGGCGATCATATCCGAAATCTCCTGGGTTGTCATTCTCTCTACCTTTAACTCTCCAAGTACGGGTAAGGTAATCCTTCCCTCACTGTTCACCAGATAGTTTTGCAGGATCGGTTGGCTCGTCGAGTTGGTGGTATTAAGCTCGTTTTGTGATGTGGGTACTATTAAATTGAAAGGGAGGGCCGCTTCCGGTTCGGAGCAGCTAATGGAAATCGTAAGCAAATCTTTCGGCATGATACGGGCATTGAACTCTACAGGAACATTGTTCTGCTCCGTACCTAACTGCTGTAAATAAGCTACTCGTTTGCTTGAGGAACATGATGTGCAGAGAATGCACCAAAATAACGCTGTCCATACGGTTTCTTTCATCATTGTATATCGCTGCCCGTCATTCCCCGAACCGGCGTTTGAGTAAATAAAAAAAGCGTGGGAACTGTTGCTGTTATCTGTCAAAGAGGCATCGCCAAACGCCTGAGTATAGATAATAAAGACAACAGCCCACGCCCAACTATATACTATTGAAGGATATACATTGAGCATGAGCGTTTTGTTGCCTATTATTCTTATACTCCTCTGAAATTGGCGATTTCCTTTGACAAGAATAATATGGTAAACGCTTCTAACTACTTAAATATGTTTAGTTTAAAAGATACATCAACGCTCTTTAAACTGAGTGCAAAAATAATCAATAATTTATAAAAGGCAATAATATTGATTCTTTATTTCATCATAAGTCCGGTTTAACTTTTTTCTTTTATGGAATTTGCCATAAACAGGAGGCGATAGAAAGAAGGAAGCGGTTCCCGGTAAGATGGAAAGAGGACGGCATGGAGCTTGCTATTCTACATTTTTTATCCTCTTTCGGAGCTTATCTGTATTTTTATCGCAAAATAATCGCAAAAAGTGATAGATTGAATGAAATTATTCTTATTTTTGCAACATCTTATCAAAATCAAAAGTAGAAACAGAGACAATGATGCATTACTATCCACATACAGTCACATCGATGTGTATCCTGATGATCGGGACACAGGGGACAATGGGGATGACCCTTAGGGGTTAATATATAGTATGATGTGTATCTACGTGATTCACGCTTACAGGAAGTAAGCAAAACTCAATTTTATATTTTATTATTTGTATCAACAAAAGTGGTTTTGTATGCCTTAAGGAGCGTACAAAGCATTCCATTAAATAAGTATCTGCATGAAAGTAATGAAATTCGGCGGAACGTCCGTAGGTTCCGTGAACAGCATTTTAAGCGTAAAGAAAATCGTAGAGTCTGCCGGTGAGCCGGTAATCGTTGTAGTGTCCGCATTGGGCGGGATCACTGACCAGTTGATTAGTACTTCCCGAATGGCCGCCACGGGCGATGCAGCTTACGAAGGGGCATATCGGGAAATAGTACGCCGTCACGAAGAAATGGTAAAGGGAGTGATTCCTGCCGGAGAAACTCAAACTTTGTTGCACTATCAGGTGAATGAATTGCTTGATGAACTGAAAGATATTTTTCAGGGCATTTATCTGATTAAAGACCTTTCTCCGAAAACATCCGATACCATTGTCAGCTATGGTGAACGCCTGTCTTCACTGATTGCGTCACGGCTGATTCAGGGGGCTGTGTGGTTCGATTCACGCACTTTTATCAAGACAGAAAAGAAACACAATAAGCATACACTGGATACGGAACTGACCAATCGGTTGGTGCGGGAGGCTTTCAAAGAGATTCCACAGGTATCACTCGTACCGGGATTTATTTCTTCTGATAAGGTTTCGGGAGACGTGACCAATCTGGGACGCGGTGGCTCCGACTATACTGCCGCCGTTATTGCCGCAGCCCTCGGTGCCGATAGCCTGGAGATATGGACAGATGTGGATGGCTTTATGACTGCCGATCCGCGGGTGATCAGTACGGCCTACACCATCAGTGAGCTGACCTATGTTGAAGCGACGGAGCTCTGTAACTTCGGTGCAAAAGTGGTTTATCCGCCTACCATCTATCCGGTGTGTCACAAGAATATACCGATTCTGATTAAAAACACATTCAATCCGGATGGGCAGGGAACGGTGATCAAGCAGCATGTAGACCATACGAAGAGCAAGGCCATCAAAGGTATTTCGTCTATCAACGACACGAGCCTGATTACGGTGCAAGGTTTGGGTATGGTGGGGGTGATCGGTGTAAACTACCGCATCTTTAAGGCGTTGGCAAAGAACGGCATCAGTGTGTTCCTCGTTTCGCAGGCTTCCTCAGAGAACAGTACCTCTATCGGTGTGCGTAATGCCGATGCCGATCTGGCTTGTGAGGTGCTGAACGAAGAGTTTGCCAAAGAGATCGAGATGGGTGAGATCTCGCCTATCCAGGCAGAAAAGAACCTGGCTACCGTGGCTATCGTAGGTGAGAATATGAAACATACACCGGGTATTGCCGGAAAGCTGTTCGGCACGCTGGGACGGAATGGCATCAATGTGATTGCCTGTGCGCAGGGAGCGTCCGAAACCAATATATCGTTTGTGGTCGATTCAAAATCACTGCGTAAATCGCTGAACGTGATCCACGACTCTTTCTTCCTCTCGGAATACCAGGTGCTCAACCTCTTTATCTGCGGTGTGGGTACGGTGGGTGGAAGCCTTGTCGAACAGATACGCCAGCAACAGAAGAAACTGATGATGGAGAATGGGCTGAAACTGCATGTGGTGGGTATCATCGATGCGACGAAAGCGATGTTCAGCCGTGCCGGATTCGACTTGGGCAACTATCGTGAGGAGTTGAAAGAGAAAGGAACCGACAGTTCGCTGGACACTATCCGCGAAGAGATTATCGGCATGAACATATTCAACTCGGTATTTGTGGATTGTACGGCCAGTCCGGACATTGCATCTTTGTATAAGGACTTCTTGCAACACAACATCTCTGTGGTGGCGGCCAATAAGATCGCTGCTTCGTCGGCTTACGAGAACTACCGCGAACTGAAGCTGATAGCCCGTCAGCGTGGTGTGAAATATCTGTTTGAAACCAACGTGGGTGCCGGACTTCCGATTATCAATACCATCAATGACTTGATACATAGCGGTGACAAGATCCTGAAAATCGAAGCCGTCCTTTCGGGCACACTGAACTATATCTTCAATAAGATCAGTGCCGATGTGCCTTTCAGCCGTACCATCAAGATGGCGCAGGAGGAACGCTACTCCGAACCTGATCCGCGTATCGACCTTAGTGGCAAGGATGTGATCCGTAAACTGGTGATCCTGGCCCGCGAAGCCGGATATAAGCTGGAGCAGGAAGAGGTTGAAAAGAACCTGTTTGTGCCGAACGACTTTTTCGAAGGTTCTCTGGAAGACTTCTGGAAGAAGGTACCCAGTCTGGATGCTGACTTCGAAGCCCGCCGCAAGGTGCTCGAAAGCGAGAATAAACATTGGCGTTTCGTTGCCAAGCTGGAAAACGGTAAGGCATCCGTAGGCTTGCAGGAAGTGGACCGCAACCATCCTTTCTACGGACTGGAGGGCAGCAACAACATCATCCTGCTGACTACCGAGCGCTATAAGGAATACCCGATGATGATTCAGGGATACGGTGCGGGTGCCGGAGTGACAGCCGCCGGTGTGTTTGCCGACATCATGAGTATTGCAAACGTATAAAAAGAAGCTTATGAAACACATCATCCTGTTAGGCGATGGAATGGCCGACTGGCCTGTGAAATCGTTGGGAGGCAAGACGCTCCTGCAATATGCAAAAACGCCTTATATGGATAAACTGGCCCGCATGGGACGGGTCGGACGGTTGGTGACCGTAGCCGACGGGTTTCATCCGGGAAGTGAAGTAGCCAACATGTCGGTTTTGGGATACAATCTTCCGCAGGTATACGAAGGGCGCGGGCCGCTTGAGGCCGCCAGTATCGGTGTAGATCTGCAGCCGGGCGAGATGGCGATGCGTTGCAACCTGATTTGTACGGAAGGGGATATCCTGAAGAACCATTCGGCCGGGCATATCACCACGGAAGAGGCGGATGTGTTGATTCAATATCTTCAGGAGAAGTTAGGTGACGACCGGGTGCGGTTCCATACCGGTGTGCAATACCGCCATTTGCTGGTGGTGAAAGGGGGGAACAAGCAGTTGGACTGCACTCCGCCGCACGATGTGCCTTTAAAGCCTTTCCGTCCGCTGATGGTGAAACCGCTGGTGCCGGAGGCCGAAGAGACAGCCGGCTTGCTCAACGAACTGATCCTGAAGTCGCAGGAACTGCTGAAGGATCATCCGCTGAACCTGAAGCGGATGGCCGAAGGCAAGGACCCTGCCAACAGTATCTGGCCGTGGAGTTCGGGTTATCGTCCGCAGATGGAACGTCTGTCCGATACATTTCCGCAAGTGAAGAGGGGAGCCGTAATCTCGGCTGTCGATCTGATCAACGGTATCGGATATTATGCCGGACTGCGCCGCATCGCGGTGGAAGGGGCGACGGGACTGTACGACACCAACTATGAGAATAAGGTGGCCGCCGCATTGGAAGCCTTGAGGACGGATGACTTTGTCTATCTGCACATCGAAGCCAGTGACGAAGCCGGGCACGAAGGTGACGTGGCACTGAAGTTGCGGACCATCGAGAACCTGGACAGCCGTGCCGTAGGCCCTGTCTACGAGGCGGTGAAGGATTGGGACGAACCGGTGGCCATCGCCGTATTGCCCGACCATCCCACTCCTTGCGAGCTGCGCACGCATACCAATGAACCGGTACCGTTCTTCATCTGGTATCCGGGCATCGAACCGGACAGCGTACAGACCTTCGACGAGATAGCAGCCGTGGAGGGCAGCTACGGACTGATGAAGGAGGATGAGTTTATTAAAGAGTTTATGAATCATTAGCGAATACGGTTCACCACAGATTACACGGATTAACACAGAACTTTTAATCTTAAATATCAACGATCTATATTATTAATCTGCGAAAATCTGTGTAATCTGTGGTGAAACGGAAATGAAACATTTAGCGCATAATCATTATAAAAGTATCTATGAAATATTATAGCACAAACAAGCAGGCACCGCTTGCTTCACTTGAAGAAGCAGTGGTAAAAGGGCTTGCTTCCGATAAGGGCTTATTTATGCCCATGACCATCCGGCGTTTGCCGCAGGAGTTTTACGACGAGATAGACAGCCTTTCTTTTCAGGAGATCGCATATCGGGTGGCGGATGCCTTTTTTGGCGAAGATGTCCCGGCGGAAATATTGAAAGAGATCGTTTATGACACATTGAACTTTGATGTTCCGCTGGTACAGGTTAAGGACAACATCTACTCACTGGAGCTTTTCCACGGTCCCACGCTTGCCTTTAAGGATGTGGGCGGACGGTTTATGGCCCGTTTGCTGAGCTACTTTATCCGCAAGGAAGGCAGGAAGCAGGTGAATGTGCTGGTGGCTACCTCCGGAGATACGGGCAGTGCCGTGGCCAATGGCTTTCTGGGAGTGGAAGGCATCCATGTGTATGTGCTCTATCCGAAGGGAAAGGTGAGTGAGATACAAGAAAAACAGTTCACTACGCTGGGGCAGAACATCACGGCACTCGAAGTGGACGGCACTTTCGACGACTGTCAGGCGCTGGTGAAAGCGGCCTTTATGGATAGTGAACTGAACGAGCGGTTGTTGCTGACTTCGGCCAACTCCATCAATGTGGCCCGTTTCCTGCCGCAGGCTTTCTATTACTTCTACGCTTACGCACAGTTGAAACGGGCGGGGCGGGCAGCGAATGCCGTCATCTGCGTGCCGAGCGGAAACTTCGGAAACATTACGGCAGGCTTGTTCGGTAAGAAGATGGGGTTGCCCATCCGGCGTTTTATCGCTGCCAATAACAGGAATGACATTTTCTATCAATACTTGCAGACGGGGCAGTACAATCCTCGTCCGTCGGTTGCTACCATTGCCAATGCGATGGATGTGGGCGATCCGAGTAACTTTGCCCGTGTACTCGATCTGTATGGTGACTCGCATGCGGCTGTCGCAGCCGAGATTTCCGGTGCGACGTATACCGACGGGCAGATCCGTGAGACTGTGAAAACCGTATGGCAGGAGACCGGCTATCTGCTTGATCCCCACGGTGCATGCGGCTTCCGTGCCTTGGAAGAGGGCTTGCAGCCGGGTGAGACAGGTGTCTTCCTGGAGACGGCCCATCCGGCAAAATTCTTGCAGACGGTTGAGGCCATCATCGGTACTGAGGTCGAGATACCTGCCAAACTCCGGGCATTTATGAAAGGTGAGAAGCAAAGCTTGCCGATGACGAAGGAGTTTGCCGATTTCAAGAGCTACCTGCTGGGCAGGTAGAAACTCACCCCTAAGGGTACAGGGTGACACATGAGGGCACAGGGTGACGCAGACGATTTAGGTCATGGATTATTGACGTGAATACTCTGTGCCGCTCTGTGCCCTCGGTGGTGAAATATGCTTTTTCCCCCGCCGCCGGCTTTTCCCCCGGATTCGCTTCCGCGCGCACGCGGTTTTTTTTCGTTCCACATGCGGGTGAAAGTCGGTTCTTGTATAAAACTAAATAACTGGAATCCGCTTCCCGCTCCGGGCCTTTTCCCGAACTTTCCGCTGCCTCTTTTGTTGTACCCCAATAAAACCTAACCCCTCGTGTATGATGAAGAATAAAAAAGTGGAGGCCAATCTGAGCATGGTGGTGTCCAAAACCTTTAGCGGATTGAATATGAATGCGTTGAAATACCTGCTTCCCGTGTGGGTCAGCCCTCTTTCGGGAGTGGCCCTCCGGTGCGTGTTTGCCGCCGTTGCTTTCTGGATCATCGGAATGTTTGTCAAGCCCGAGACTTCTACCCGCAAAGAAAAGATCTACCTTTTCCTCCTTGGTGCGTTGGGCATTTACGGTTTTATGTTTCTCTATCTGGTGGGGCTGAGTAAGACGACCCCCGTCTCCAGTTCCATTTTCACCAGTCTCCAGCCCATTTGGGTGTTTGTCATCGCCGTTGTCTTCTTCAAAGAGAAAATCAGCGTCCTGAAGGTTGCCGGCATCTCCCTCGGACTCGGCGGGGCCATCCTCTGTATCCTGGCACAAAAGAGTGACGACTTGGCTTCGGACGCCCTGACGGGGAACGTGCTGTGCCTGTTGAGTTCGATTGCCTATGCCATCTATCTGGTGGCGAGCAACCGTATCCTGAAATCGGTCGGAATGTTTACGGTGCTGAAGTATACCTTTGCCGGAGCAGCCTTTTCGAGCATTCTGGTCTCTGCCATCACCGGTTTTCACGCACCGGTATTTTCCGGACCGGTGCATTGGTTTCCGTTGTCCGTTCTCCTGTTCGTCCTGATTTTCCCTACGGTCGTCAGTTATCTGCTGGTGCCCATAGGACTGAAATATCTGAAGACTACCGTAGTCGCCATTTATGGTTATCTGATTCTGATGGTGGCCACCATCGTTTCCCTGTTGGTCGGGCAGGACCGCTTCAGCTGGGCGCAGACCATTGCCATCGGCATGATATGCATCAGTGTCTATCTGGTCGAGGTGGCGGAAACGAAGGAGAAACCTCTCAGTAATTCAGATAAACCAGGTAGTCTCCCTCCGCATGGATCGTGAATTCGTCACCTGTCGCCTCGTTCAGTGTCCCTTGCCACCAGTTGTCGAAGTCGCTGAGCGGGTATACCAATCCCTCTCCTCTGAGTCCGGTGGCACCGAAGTTAAAGACAGAGACCTGTTGTCCGGGGCGTGATTTGAAAGTGTTCCGTCCCGATGCGGGAACGAACATGCCATGATCGGTCAGCATCGTCACCTGTGCTCCCACCTTCATATAATCCACCAGCAGGCTGATGTTTCCCAATGTATGGTCTTCCCGTTTGCCGGTTGCGCCTACAAGGATGATCACCTTCTTGCCTTGGTCCAGCAGGAAATGGACCGCTTTGGTCTGATCGTTCGTCTCCTGGTCGTCTATCTGATGGAATATTTCCCTGAAACGGTCTTTATTCTCCGCCGAGAGGGAGTCCCCGTCACCGATGATGGCATTCGGGATGAATCCCCGGCGGATGTGTTCATCGGCCGATCCGTCACAGCATACCACATAGGGAGCCATGATCAGCATGGTTTCGGGCATGGAGTGGGTTGGATATTCGCCGTTGCCCAGTATCACGGCATCCATATCGATATCATTTACTTTCATAGTGCATCATTTGTTTCCATTTAAAGTAGCCAAAGATAGCAATTATTGAGTAAAGTCCGTAAAGGGCGGATGTGAAATAAAGCTCTTTGTAGATGTAGAGTCCGCAGCATACCACGTCGACCAGTATCCATGCCCACCATTGTTCTACGTATTTGCGCGCCAGCATCCACATGCCGATGATGCTCAGTGCCGTGGTAAACGAATCGAGCCAGGGTACGTTGCTGTCCGTGAACCGGATCAGTATCCAGGCAATGCCGAGGAAGGCTGCTAAGAATACCGCGGTCAGCGGAAGATACCTTTCCGGCGGAGTATGTGTGATGGGGAGTTCGGCTTTCGACTCCCGGCCGGCACCCCGCATCCAGACAATCCATCCGTAAACGGCCGCCAGCAGATAGTAGATGTTGATTCCGAAGTCGGCATACAGTCCCGCCCGGTAGTAGACGAAGATGTAGATGGCAGGCATGATGATGCCCGCAATCCAGAGGTAAATGCTGGCACGGTATTCCAGCCAGAGATAAATCAGCCCGATCAGGGTACCTGTGATTTCGAGGTAGTTCATGGCTTAAAAGCGGATGGAAATGTTACCCATTACATTCGTTCCGGCCTGTGCGGCGTAGCCGGCATAGTTGTAGCGCTCTACCTCTCCTTTTACTATCTTATAACCGCTGCCTGCATATCCGTTGTTTTCGTACTCGGCATTGAAGAGGTTGTAGATGGTGAATCCTGCCGTAACCGACTTTACGTGAGGGAGCTTGAAGGTATAAGCCAGGTTGAGGTTGCTCACGAAATAGGCGTCCAGCGTCTGGTCAGCCTGTCTGGCATTGCTCATGTACTGCTTGCTGACGTATTGTGATTGCAAGGCGGCCTCGAATCCCCGATAGCTGAACGAGAAGCGGTTGTTCAGGATCAGGTCCGGCGAGAAGGCAATCGGTGTATTTCCGTGGCTGACCTCGATCGGATTCTTCCATTCGTCTTCATACAGCTTTTCGGTGAAGTTTTTCACCTGGTTTTTGCTCAGTGTACCATTGATGTCCCACTGGAACCATTGGCAGGGCTTCACACCCAGCATCAGTTCCACTCCCATCCGGTAACTGTCGGGCACGTTGCGCGCCATAGCCTCGCCTATCTCGTTCAGCTCTCCGGTCAGTACCAACTGGTCTTTGTAGTCCATATAGTAGAAGTTGGCTCCGGCGCTCAGCCAAGTGTTCCGGTAGGTATATCCCAACTCATAGTCGAGCAGTTTTTCCGCCTTTGGATACTCGTCCGCGTTGCCGTCGGTATAGTTGTTCCGTGTCGGTTCCTTCTGGGCGATGGAGAACGATGCGTAAACCCGGTTGTTGGCGTCTATGTCCCAGTTCAGCCCGGCTTTCGGGTTGAAAAAGTTGAAGTGATCGTTTACCGCCAGTTTTTGCAGGGCGTCCGCGTTGTAGTCAAACTTATCGTTGTCGCCGTTTATCTTATAGTTGATGTAGCGGTATTGCAGGTCGGCGTATGCATTGAGCCCCGCCACCAGGTTATAGTTGGCTTTCAGATAGAGGTTGCCGTCCGTCTTCTTCGCTTTATTCCGGTAGTATTCGTGGTCGGGGAGCAGTTCGCCGATGTAGTTTTTCACCCAGATCACCCGTCCGAAGTGCCATCCGTCATAATGGTTCAGCGCACCTCCCAGTGAAGCGTTCAGCTTTCCGTTCTGGTAATTTACCGAGAACACGCCGCCACCGAAGTGGTTGTCCATCTTCTTCTGACGGATCAGGTCGCTCTTGTCCACCTCTTTGCCATCGTGCATGAAAGGTGGCAGGCGATACTCCTTCAGTGTCCGGTCCTCCTTATACTCCTGATAATATCCGTCTCCTTTCGTATAATGGAGTGCTGCGTTCAGGTTCCATTCCGGCGAGAAAGTGTGGTTCAGTAAGAGCTGGTAGTTCATTTGCAGATAGTTGTCTGTCTGGTCTTTGTAGAAACGGATGTTGCCGTCATCATCCGTGTACATGCCGCACGAGTTGAAACGTCGTCCGTACTTCTCCATTTCTTCCTTGCTGGCATAATTCCAGGCATGATACGTTTTCTCTTTTCCGCCGAAAGTGATGAACTTCACCGAAGTGTTGTCGGCGAAATATCCCCCCTGTGCATAAAAAGAATAAAGGTCTACCGAAGCCCGGTCGATGTATCCGTCCGTACCGATGTTGGACAGGCGGGCATCGAAGGCCCAATGGTCGTTCAACAGTCCGGTACCGAATTTTACCGTTTCTTTGTGCGCATTGAAGGTTCCGTACGAAGCATTCAGTTCGGCATACGGCTTCATCGAAATCCCCTCCGTCTGCATATTCACGCTGGCACCGAAAGCACCGGCACCGTTGGTCGAAGTTCCCGCGCCGCGTTGCACCTGTATATCCTTCACCGATGAGGCAAAGTCGGGCATGTTCACCCAGAAAAGCGTATGGCTTTCGGCATCGTTCATCGGAATGCCGTTGGCGGTGATGTTGATACGTGTCCCGTCCGTTCCGCGCACACGCAGGGTGGTATAGCCGATGCCTGCTCCGGCATCACTGGTGGTCAGTGCCGAAGGTGTCATACTGAGCAGATACGGGATATCTTGCCCGAAGTTCTGCTTTTTGAGTTCCTCTTTCGACACGTTGGTAAATGCTACGGGAGTCTTCGAAGTGGCACGTGTGGATACTACCTGCACCTCTTGCAGGTTTACTACTTTCAAGCTGTCTGTCTCGCCCGCTTGCGCGAAGACGCTTGCTCCGGCTATCAGGCAGCCGGCAAAAATCATCTTTTTCATGTTGCTAATTTATTTTTCTCTACGCCGGCATTACCCGGATCAGGTCAAAGGGTATGTTCTCAGCCCGTCATGTTAAGGCACCCCTACTCAGTGAATCGGTGGCAAATTTACGCTTTTTGGGCGTGTTAAGCAAGAAACACTTCGCTATTTGATAAAAACATTGTAGCTTTGTCTGCTGTTATTAAATGAAAAACTTTTAAAATTGTACTATTATGCTACTATTCTTTCAAGCCACGCAACAAGTGGCAGACTCTCTGCAGGTGGCGGCCGATAAGCTCGATCAGGCCATTGCACAGGCCGATGGGCTGGATAAACTGGCTCTGGTTACCCAGCAGTTGATCGATTCGGGTATACAGGCCGGAGGTCACATCCTGAAGGCTGTGATTGTCTTTCTGGTCGGACGTTTTCTGATCCGGATGCTGAACCGACTTGTAAGGCGTCTTATGGATAAGAGAAATGTCGATATCAGTATCAAAACTTTTGTAAGGAGCCTCGTTAATATCCTTCTCACCGTATTGCTGATTGTTTCCGTGGTAGGTGCATTAGGAGTGGAAACCACTTCGTTCGCCGCTCTGCTGGCTTCTGCCGGTGTGGCTGTCGGTATGGCTCTTTCGGGTAATCTGCAGAACTTTGCCGGCGGACTGGTCATCCTGCTGTTCAAGCCTTATAAGGTGGGCGACTGGATAGATGCACAGAACGTTTCCGGTACTGTCAAGGAAATCCAGATCTTCCACACCATCCTGACCACTGCCGACAATAAATTGATTTATGTTCCGAACGGTGCACTGAGCAGTGGGGTCGTGACTAATTACAGCAATCAGACAACCCGGCGGGTAGAGTGGATTGTTGGTGTGGATTATGGTGAAGATTATAATAAGGTTGAGAAGGTGGTACGTGAGGTGCTGGCTGCCGATAAGCGTATCCTGGATGATCCTGCTCCCTTTATAGCTCTTCATGCCCTGGATGCGAGCAGTGTGAACGTGGTGGCCCGTGTCTGGGTGAACAGTGCCGATTATTGGGGAGTATATTTCGATATTAACAAGGCGATTTATGCTACATTCAACGAACAAGGCATTAACTTCCCCTTCCCTCAACTCACAGTTCATCAGGCACCCAACTGATAACTCATACAAAAAGGGTGGCTACTTCGTCGGAGGTAACCACCCTTTTTCAAGATTTATATTTAACCGATTAACACACTCCAAAATCTTCTGTCGGATCATACGTGTTGTCTGTGATGCCTAACAGATGGTTTATCTCTCTCCGCTTATCCAAATCCTTGAAATAGGTTTCCACCACTTTGTAAAGATCGAAACTGAATGTAGATCCGGCTGCCATATCCAATGACTCTACCATCTGTTCTACTGCCTGGTGGATTCTTTCTTGATCGATCAGGTGAAGCTCATTACTGTGAATAAGATATTTTTCCATAACCGTTGTTGTTTTAAATTTCTACAGATAAAACATTCTGAAAGAGGATAAGGTTCAATCTGTTTTTTCTTATCTTTGCGGTCTCTGTATTTTGCCTTAAATCTTTAAGTGGGGAATATTCGATAATGAATCAGTTCTTAGACTTTGACCAGAAACTGTATGCAGAACTCCGTAAAGGTAGCGAGCATGCTTTCGTTACTGTTTTCCGGCAGTACAATCGCTTGTTGTATGCATTGGCCTATCGGTATTTCAAATCCGGTGAAGAAGCCGAAGATGCCGTACAATATACCTTTATGAAACTGTGGGAACAGCGGGAAAGGTTTGACTTTCAGTCCGGAAT
The DNA here is from genome assembly GCF_033042785.2 of Bacteroides hominis. Classification (NCBI taxonomy): domain Bacteria; kingdom Pseudomonadati; phylum Bacteroidota; class Bacteroidia; order Bacteroidales; family Bacteroidaceae; genus Bacteroides; species Bacteroides hominis. The sequence continues at coordinate 1,707,048 of NZ_CP178829.1, forward strand.
CCGGAGTTTATTATTTACTATTTTAAAGAACTACATACTGAATGAATTACGACATCGTAATCTTGTTTTCGAGAAACACTATGAAATGGCCCAGAAAGACGAAGAAGCCGATGATGGTTTCCTGAAAGATTTTGAGGATAAAGACTTCAGGGAGCATCTCCGGGCCGCTATCGGCAAACTCCCCCCTCAAAAGCAAAGAATATGCCGTTTGAAAATAGAGAAAGGGCTTTCCAATCAGGAAATAGCGGACGAGATGCACATTACGGTTCCTACCGTAAAATCACATTATACCCAGGCCATTAAGATACTTCGTGCGGAAATAGAATCGTTGATTGTACTACTTCATGTATTGTGGATTCATTTTTTAGGGTGAGTGTCAACTCATACTTTTAAGTTGGTGAAGTGTTTTTATTAGTAGATAAAGAAAAGTAGAAATGAAAATAGATGATGCGATTATAGATAAGGTGCTCAATAATGAAGCTTCTGCAGAGGAGGCCGGAAAGGTGGCGGAATGGTTTGCTACAGAGGAAGGTAGCCGCTATCTGTCGGAACGGCTGGAAAATGAATCTTTGCGGTTGACGGAAGAGCAGGCCTTGGATTGGCTGGACCATCCGGTGCCGGAAGAACGGATGCGGCAACGCTTTATGGGAGAGATCAAACCACAGAAAAAAACAATATCTTATCGTCGCGGACTGATAGCGGCGGCCGTGTTGATCCCTTTCCTTTTTCTCAGTTTGTCGCTTTGGTTTCTGGCCGACAGAACCGGTGTATTCTCTGCTACGGAGTATGCTGAACTGAAGGTTCCTTGCGGTGAACAGATGCAGGTCGTTTTGCAGGATGGTACGGTCGTACAGTTGAACTCGGATACTCGTTTGCGATATCCCAAACAATTTGGGCTGTTCAATCGTAGTGTTGAGCTGTGGGGAGAAGGCTATTTTGTGGTAGCCAAAGAAAAGAACCGTCCGTTTATTGTCGATTTGAAGGGAATCGAGGTGAAGGTGACCGGAACCAAATTTAATGTGAAGGCATATCCTGCAGAGCAGAATGTATGGGTGACACTGGAAGAGGGCGGAGTTCTGCTAAAGGATTCGAAGCATAAGGAGTATCCTCTTGTACCCGGTCAAAGTGCGGAATATAACAGAAAGTCCGGACGTTGCCAGATATCCGAACCGGAAGATATGAACCAGATCTCTTCCTGGCGTTCCAATAGCCTGAACTTTTATCTCACTCCGCTGAAAGAGATCATAAAAGTGATGGAACGGCAGTATGATGTTCATTTCATTGTGCGTGATTCTACTTTATTGAATAACAGGTTTACTCTGTCTACCAGCAAAGTGAACGTTGATGATGTATTGCGTGATTTGGAGGCGGTTTCATGGATACGTTTCTCACAAACAGAAGACGGGGTGTTCGAAGTCTTGAAGAAAGAATAGATGGATTTCATCATTCCCATATAGATAGATGCAGACCAGACAAAAGGGACTGCATCTATTTTTTTAGATGTACTCTGAAACAGAAGACTCATACTTTCTTTCGGGTGAGGTGTTAGCTTATGTGTACTAAAAAGGCCTTTCGGAATATTTATTTTGAATATGAACCAGATGTCTGTACATAAAGATATCACAATGATTATGTGTTTATATGAAGTATTTGTTTACTTTGTTGATGGCCTGTCTCCCGTTTTCCTTTACTCATGGGATTAAGAGCCATCCATCTTTTCTAAATTCGTCCGGACGATGGGTAGTTTGGTCCGAAAAACCTGCTGCATCCTGGCAGGATGCATTCGTTACCGGTAATGGAAGTCATGGAACAATGGTGATGGGACAGCCGGGAGAAGAAAGGATTATCTGTGTCCACGAAGAATTATTTATAAGGGGATGGGACCGCAATAAAGTGGCGGTTCCTTGCACCGCTTCTTTGCTCCCGCAAGTACGAAGTCTGATGGAATCAGGAAAAAGTGATGCCGCGGATGCGTTGATGACGAGCGAAGCTGATTGCCAGTTGGTTGCCATGGGAGCCCGCCAACGTTGGCCTTTGATTCCTCATCCAGCTTTCGACCTGTGTATCCGGCATACGGGTATACCTTTACAAACCGAAAAGCAGTATAGAAGGCAGCTCGACCTGGAGACTGGAGAAGTGCTCACTTCCTGGTACGAAAACGGGAAGGTGACGGAATCTGTGTTCTCGTCCAGGGAGCATAATGTGAATGTGGTCCGCTTGAAAGCCGATGAGGGTAATAAGATGAATCTGGTGCTGAGTCTGAAAGAGACTCCTGGGCGTGAAGGTATGCACTTTGATCATAACTTGGACAGTGCTTTCTCATCGGTGAAAGCAGAAGCCGTGTCGGGTTGGTTATCCTATCGTGCCGGCTATAAATATGATGTCGGTGGCTATGAAGGGTTAGCCCGTGTGACGGTTAAGGGAGGAAGTATGACGGCTGAAGGAGATTCTTTACGGATAACGGACGCTGAAGAGGTGTTGGTGCTCATTAGGATCACTCCTCTGAAGGAGGCCCGTTTATCCGTGCGTTCGTCCGTACAAAAAGAACTGTCGGGTTTGCCGCTTGATTATGGTAAGTTGCTGAAACCTCATAGCCGGATACATGGGGAAATGTTCCGCCGCATGCAGTTAGATCTGGGATGTTCGTCCGACTGGAAGACCGTTCCGACTGAGAAAATGCTTTCGACGATTCACGAATGTGGGGTTACTCCTTTGTTTTTAGAGCAGATCCACGCAATGGGCCGTTATCTATTGATTTCTTCGTCCGGCAAATATCCGCCTCCCTTACAAGGAATTTGGGGAGGAGGCTGGAAACCCGGATGGATTGGCGGATTTGTTTGGGATTCAAATATTAATTTAGCTATTTCGGCAGCATCTATGGGCAACTTGCATGAATGTGCGGAGTCTTATATTGGATATGTCGAAAATCTATTGCCGGGTTGGAGACTGAATGCGAAAAACTACTTGGGATGCCGGGGCTTTCTTGTAGCCCATTACAATGATCCGGAAAACGGATATCTGACCCATTTCGGAAGATCTTTCCCCTGGATGTTCTGGGCAGGTGGGGCCGGTTGGAATATACGGCCATTCTACGAGTATGCTATGCTGACCGGTAACGAGACCTTCCTAAAAGAACACGTATTCCCCCTCTATCGGGAGATGGCCGGTTTTTATGAAGATTATCTTATTATGGGCTGTGACAGCCTTTATCATATCTGTCCGAGTGTTTCACCGGAAAACGCATCTCCCGGAACTGATACCTGGCTGAGCAAAGATGCTACGATGGATGTTGCCATTGCCAGAGAAGTGTTTGGCCTGCTTCTGGAGATGGGGCATAAGTTCCGTGTGGATAAGAAAGAACTGGAACGGTGGAGTCATTATCTGCAACGCTTGCCGGCTTATCGGATAAATAACGATGGGGCATTGGCCGAATGGATTGATCCCCATTATCCGGATGTGTATAACCACAGACATCTTTCACACTTATATCCGGTGTTTCCCGGTTCCCGGTTGGGTAAGTCAAAAGGAGATTCCCGTCTTATTAAAGCGGCAAGTGTAGCTTTGGACAAGCGTTTTGCCTTCGATACCGGTTCGGCTCATGGACTAATCCATGTGGCACTACAGGCTGTACGGTTGGGAGATATAGAGAAAGTGAAGACCAATCTGGACCGCTTTTGCCGCCGCCATTATTTATATGACGGACTGGTTACCTCGCATGATCCCGAGCATCAGGTTTACAATCTGGATGCGGTTTTGAGTTTTCCGCGTCTTTTGATGGAAATGCTGGTTTATACGGAAAAGGGGAAAATAGAACTACTGCCGGCTTGGCCTCATGAATATGCCGATGGCTGCATAAAAGGGATACAGGTGTATGGTGGACACACATTGGATATTACGTGGAAATCCGGACAGCTGGTGGAAGCCGTCCTGCATGCACGGCAAAACGAATCCTATGAAGTAGTTTATGGGGATCGGAGAACACGATTACAGCTACGTGAAGGCAAGACTTATCATTTCTCTGCACCATTTTTTGCAGAAAAATGAAAATGACACTCATACCTTCTTTGGGATGGTGTGTTAGCCTATATAGAAAGGCCTTTTTATAAATTATAAAAATAATTAATTTAATACTGTATGAAATGAAAACAAGAACCAGAACGAAAATGCTGTTGCTCTTAGGAGTTCTTTTATTTGGCTTTACTGTTTCGGCATGGTCACAAAAAGTTTCTTTAAATTTTAATAATGAGAGGGTAGAGAAGGTACTGTCTTCTATAAAAAGCCAGACAGGGTTAGGGCTGGTGTTCAGCGATCAATTGATCAACGTAAACCGTAAAGTATCCATTCAGTTGAAAGATGCCACTCTGGAGGATGCGTTGACAAAACTATTGGCAGGAACGAAAGTTACTTTTGAGGTAAGAAATAATAAGATTTATTTTATTGAAAAGAAAACGGACCAACAACCCGGTTCCCGGAAGAAGAAGGTATCTGGAGTGGTGAAGGACGCTATGGGGGAACCTGTCATCGGAGCCAATGTTGTTGAAAAAGGAGCAGGCACCAATGGGGTGATAACAAATCTGGATGGGGAGTTTACGCTGGAAGTTCCGGAGAATGCTTCTTTGACTGTCAGTTACATCGGCTATCTGCAACAAGATGTTTCGACAAAAGGGAAGGATACGTTTAACATCATTCTGAAGGAGGATACCAAAACCCTGGAAGAGGTGGTAGTTGTGGGATACGGTGTTCAGAAGAAAGTGAATCTGACGGGAGCAGTTGCTGCTGTCGATTCCAAATCATTGCAAAACCGTCCGGTGACTAACGTATCGAATGCCATCCAAGGGTTATTGCCCGGTGTGACTGTCATTTCCGGAACCGGACAGCCGGGAAGTGACAATACAACCATTCGTGTGCGTGGTGTCGGGACTTTAAATAACTCTAATCCGATGTATGTTGTGGATGGTTTACCCGTATCCAGTATCAATGAGGTAGATCCCAGCGATATCGAGAATATCTCAGTACTGAAAGATGCCTCTTCAGCAGCTATTTACGGTTCACGTGCGGCAAATGGAGTTATCCTGATTACTACTAAAAAGGGAGGTGATAAAGCACCTACTCTACGTTATGATGGCTATGTGGGCTGGCAGAAACCTACAGCTCTTCCCGAATATCTTCATTCATGGGAATACGCAAAGCTGTACAATAAAGCCATGGTTAATGAAGGTAAGAAACCTATTTATACGGACGAAGAGATTGAAAAGTTCAGAAACGGTTCAGATCCTGACAACTATCCCGATACGGATTGGCAGGGGCTATTCTACAAAACCGGTTTGCAACACAGCCACCGTGCCGAGATTTCGGGAGGTACGGATAAGATGACTTATATGTTCTCTGCCGGTTATCTGGGACAGGACGGTATTATCGATATTGCTAAATACGATCGCTATTCGGTACGGGGTAATATGAATGCCAAGATGGGAAAGTTTACAGCAGGGATGAACCTTTCTTTCACGTATGGTGAGGCACAGGAACCTGTGAGTGGTTTTACCGGTGAGATGTCTAATATCTTTTCACAAATCAACCAGATCGCCCCTTTTATTCCTTATAAATATTCAAACGGATATTATGGATATGCCAATGACGGTAACCCGTTGGCTTTTATCGAGGAAGGCAACTTGCGTACTACCAAGCAACACATCACCAGAGCCATCGGAAATGTGAGCTATGAACCGGTCAAGGGATTGAAGATTCAGGAAATCGTGGGTTATGAATATAAATCGATCTCCGACGAGAAGTTTATTAAGGATATCCAGTATTATAACTGGAAAACAGGAGAGCCTACAAAATATCAGGGACCTAACAGTCAGACTGATGAACGTAAGAATGGGCTGAAACTGAATTTACAGACACTGGTCAGTTATAACAATACGTTTGGAAAACATACTGTAGGTGCACTGGCGGGATACGAACAGGAATATTACCGTGAGGACTGGACTAAGGGATACCGGAAAAATTTCTTGAACAATGATCTTTGGGAATTGAATGCCGGTTCACCTGATGGACAGACAGCCAATGGCTCAGCCAATGAATACGCATTGCGTTCATTCTTCGGGCGTCTGACTTACGACTATGACAATCGCTATTTGGTAGAGGCAAATATCCGTCGTGACGGAACTTCACGCATCTTTAAAGACTCCCGTTGGGGTGTGTTCCCCTCTTTCTCGGGGGCATGGCGAATCATCAATGAACCGTTTATGGAAGGAACCCGCAATGTACTGTCCGATCTGAAGCTGCGTGGAGGTTGGGGCGTTCTGGGCAATCAGGCTATTTCTTACTATTCTTATCAATCTGTACTTGATCAAGCCAATTATTCCTTCGGTGGAACAGTTGTACAGGGAGTGGCTCCGGTAGATGGTGCTAACCGTAACCTTGTTTGGGAGACCACAGAAACATTGAACTTCGGACTCGATATGGGATTCTTGGGCAATCAGTATACTTTGTCTATTGAAGGATACCGTAAACTGACTTATGACATTCTGATGAAATTGCCAGTGAGCACCTTGTACGGTCTGAATGCTCCTTACCAGAATGCAGGTAAAGTAAAAAATACCGGTTTTGAAATGACTGCAGGCTATAAACTGAATACTCATGGCTGGAACTTCCAGGTGTCGGCTAATGCTGCATATAACAAGAATGAAGTACTTGACCTGAAGAATGGCGGAGCACGCATCTGGAGCGGTAAGTATTTTAATCAGGAAGGTTATGCCATCAATTCTATCGGAGGATACATTGCGGAAGGACTTTTCAAAACAGAAGAAGAGGTTGCCAATAGTGCTACGATACCCGGTACCGAAACTGCACCCGGTGACATCAAATACCGCGATATCAATAATGATGGAAAAATTGACGGAGAGGATCGTGTTTATATCGGTAATACAATGCCTAAGTGGACTTTCGGGTTGAATCTGTTTGCTGAATGGAAAGGGTTTGATGCTACTTTCCTGTTCCAGGGAGCTGCTGATGTGCAAGGGTATCTTGCAGGCCCCGGTGTAGTGGGCGAAATGATCGGAGCAAAAGGTAAGCCGTCTTATATGTACCGTGACTGTTGGGATGCCGAAACCAATCCGAATGGAAAATTCCCGAGAGCATTCTCTTCTTATCGCCAGAACAACAGTATCTATAATCCCTCTTCTTTCTGGATTGTCAACTCTTCATATTTACGTTTGAAGAACTTCCAGTTGGGATATACACTTCCAAAAGAGTGGTGTAATATAATGGGAATTTCACGAATCAGAGTTTATTATAGCGGGCAGAATCTGCTTACCTTTACCAAATTTGATAAAGGTTTCGATCCGGAATCACCCGAAGGAGGAAGCTCTTATCCTCAAGTCAAAACAAATACATTTGGTTTAAACATAACTTTCTGATAGATAATACGTATGAAAAAGATAATATATAGTTTGTTATTTGCCGCTTTGTTCTCGGCATGTAGTACCGATTTTCTGGATCGGAATCCTTTGGACAAACCCTCAAACGAAGCCTTTTGGAGAACTGAAAAAGATGCCATGGCCGCAGCTACAGGATGTTATAATGGTTGGTTTTCTATGGATGAAGTGATTTATGCCGACTGTGCGTCGGATAATGCTTATAATCCTTTTACTTGGGAAGGCTGGGCGGTACAGGCCGCAGGAACAGCGACCCCTACCGATCCGGGTTATAGTTATATGGGATATGGGAACATGGTTCGCTATAATAATTTCCTGGAGAATATCCACCGCCCCGAAATGAATGAAGATTTACGCAAACGCTTGACAGCCGAAGTACGTTTTCTGCGTGCGTGGGATTATTTTCAGAAAGTGACACATTATGGTGATGTGCCGTTGGTAACTTCCGTACTTGAAATTAAAAATGCCAATTTACCACGTACCGAGAAAGCGAAAGTGGTTGAGTTTATCTTGAATGAACTGAAAGAGATCGCTCCGCAACTTCCCGAATCTTACTCCGGAAGTGATGTCGGACGTATTACTCGTGGCGCAGTTTTGACACTGAAAGCCCGTCTGGAACTGTTCGAACACCAGTATGATGATTGTATGGTTACTTGTAGCGAAGTAATGGGATTGGGCTACGAACTGTTTCCCGATTATAAAGGTTTGTTTAAGATTGCGAATGAAAATAATTCGGAAGTTATTCTGGATATACAATATGTAGAAAGCTTGTATGGTAACTGGGTTTTAGGAGTATTGCCTCCGGCCAGTGTGGGTGGATGGTGTTCTATCAATCCTACTCAATCACTGGTAGATGCTTTTGAGTGTGAAGATGGAAAAACGATCGAAGAGTCTGAGGTATATGATCCGAAAGAACCTTACTTGCACAGAGACCCTCGTTTGGCTGTTACCATATTAGCTCCGGGAAATCTATACGAAGGAAAACGTTACGACCCAATTGATGTGAAAGATCCGAATGGAGATTATTATGCTCCCTACGGACGTTCTAAAACAGGATATTTGGTTCGTAAATATGTGGACGATTTGTCTGATTATGCGGATATGTGGGATTGTGGCATGAATGCCATTGTCATGCGTTATGCAGAAGTGCTGTTGATGTATGCCGAATGTAAAATAGAGCTGAATCAGATTGATAATTCCGTTTACGATATTTTGGACGACATACGTACCCGTGCTAAAATGCCGGTTGTAGACAGAACCCGATATACCGGTCAGGAGAAGTTGCGCGAATTACTCAGAAGAGAAAGACGTGTGGAACTTGCTATGGAAGGACTTCGGTGGTTCGATATTTGCCGTTGGAAAATCGGTGAACAAGTGTTGAACGGTAAGGTATACGGTTGTTTACTTGGAACGGTCGATCCTGTAACCGGTGCCCTTTCATTGACAAATGAACGGATTTTTGTTGAGAACCGGAAATTTGATCCGGCAAAGCATTATCTGTGGCCTATTCCGCAGACAGTGATCGATGCCACTCCGGCAATTGTACAGAATCCCAATTATTGATTTGGATGGGGAACCTTGAATACTTATATACAAAGAGTGCAATATTATTGTTTGCACTCTTTGTTACTACAGATGTTTACTCGAATTGTGTTGAATCATGCCCGTCGGGTAGGGAAATTCATGTGTCTTCTTCGCGTGGTAATGATTCTTATGGAGGAGAGGAAGCCCGGCCTTTAAAGACCATACAGGCTGCTGCCAATATTGCGCGGCCGGGAGATGTCATTACTGTTCATGAGGGGGTCTATCGGGAATGGGTGAATCCCCCCGTTGGAGGGGAAACAGCGGATAAACCTATTATTTATCAGGCTGCCGGAGGAGAGTATGTGGAAATCAAAGGTTCGGAGAGAATTAAAAACTGGAAAAGGCTGAGTAATACTACCTGGAGTGTAGCAATCTCGAATAATATATTCGCTGCGTTCAATCCCTATGCTGATACTTTGAAAGGAGACTGGCTTGAAAAAGGTAAATGGGCACATACCGGAGAAGTTTATTTGAATGATCGGGCGCTTACGGAAGCTCCACGACTGGAAAATGTATTATTAAACAAGACAGATAGTGCCCTGTGGTTTTGTAAAGTTACTAAAGACACAACTTATTTGTGGGCTAATTTCGGTCAGAAAGACCCGAATGAAGAATTGACCGAAATAAATGTTCGGCAAGCTGTGTTCTATCCGGAAAAGCCATTCGTCAATTATATTGTTGTGCGCGGATTTCGCATGAGCCATGCCGCTACTCCATGGGTACCGCCGACTGCTGAACAGATAGGATTGGTGGGTACACATTGGAGTAAGGGGTGGATAATAGAAAATAATACGATAAGCCATTCCAAGTGTGTCGGCATTACACTGGGAAAATATGGAGATGAATGGGATAATAAATCCGAATCTGTTGAAGGCTATATACAAACTACCCAACGGGCACTTGAAAATGGTTGGGATGAAAAGCGGATTGGTAACCATTTGGTGAGGAATAACCATATTTCCTATTGTGGTCAAGCTGGAATAGCCGGAAGTCTTGGAGCTGTTTTTAGTAGAATAGAAACGAATGTCATACATGATATCGGGTTACAGGAAACTTTTTGGGGATACGAATTAGCCGGAATAAAATTGCATGCTGCAGTGGATGTAATGATAAGCGGGAATCATATCTATCGGACAGAAGGAGGAATTTGGCTTGATTGGATGGCACAGGGAACCCGGATAAAAGGTAATCTGTTACATGACAACCAGACACAAGATCTTTCTTTGGAAGTGAATCATGGTCCCATACTGATAGATCATAACTTGTTTTTATCTCCGGAACTGGCGCAGATTAGACTTTCGCAGGGAGTTGCGTTCGTCAATAACTTGATTGCCTGGGAGATTTGGCCTACTGATAGCGTTGATAAGCGTGAGCCCCCTTATTTAGAGCCGCATGGTACATCTATTATCGGATTTCATGATTGTCCTTGCGGCAACGTGTCCTATTTCAACAATATTTTCATGCGGACAGATTTGACTCCTTATGATCAGTGTCGTTTGCCAGTGCAAATGAAGGATAACGTGTTTTGGTCAGGGGCTATACCATCCATTCATGAGACTATGTGTGCAGTAGATACCACTCAACATCTGGTTGGGATAAGGAAATGTGAGGATGGCTGGTACTTACAAATAGATGTTCCCGAAAGTTGGGAGAAAGAAAAAAAACGGGTTATTCCTACTGTTGGACAGTTGAGATATGCAATTATTTCAAATCAAGCTTTTGACAAAATGGGCGGACTACCTGTGTCGTTAAAGGAGGACTACTGGGGTAAAAGACGTAAGAGTAAGATAACTTATTGTCCGGGTCCTATTGAGTTTGAAGCGAAAGGATTACAAATGATTAAAGTTTTTTGTGAAGATGAAAAGATTGTATTATAGGATTATTTTTTCTTGTTTAGCTATTCTGTTTCCACTTTCTCTGCTTTATGCGGGGGAAGTGGAGACAAGAATTTCGCTGAACATGAATCTTGGTTGGGCCTTTCACCGCGGGGATATTGTAAATGGTGAATATCCTGATTTAGATGATTCCAGCTGGATAGCCGCTACCCTTCCTCATATTATGCAATTAGAGAAGAAACATTGTGGCGGGGATATTATCTATGATGGAATAGGTTGGTACAGACGCACTTTCAAGGTACCGTCACAATACAAAGATAAAAGGATCAGTATCTCGTTCGAAGGAGTGATGAACGCCTGTGAGGTATTTCTGAACGGGCAAAAAGTATATACTCATCGAGGTGGATATATTGGTTTTGTGGCAGATCTCACTTCCTATCTTAATTGGAATCAAGATAATTTGTTGGCTGTCAGAGTTTCAGCAGAGTATGATCCGCTTACACCTCCCGGTAAGCCACAGGGAGGAATGGATTTTTATTATTACAGTGGTATTTATCGGGATGTGGAAATGATTATTGCCGATCCGCTTCACATCACTCATGCATTAGAAGAGGATGAAGTTGCCGGTGGCGGAGTTTTCGTCACATATCCGATAGTTGAAAAAGAGAGAGCTGTTGCTCATGTAAAAACACATATCAGAAATGAAGGTCAATATCTCCGGAAGGCGCAGCTTCGTACCCGGATGATTGATAAAAACGGTAAAGTGGTAGCTTGCCAACAAGACTCTTTTCGTTTGTTGGCCGGTGAGGCTCTTCATATCGAGCAAGATTTAAAGATAGACAATCCTTTTCTGTGGCATCCATATACTCCCGATCTGTATCAATTAGAAAGTACGGTTATTGAAAATGATAAAGTGACAGATCATTGCGCTGAGGCAGTTGGTATACGTACGATTGCTTACACCCGTGACGGGGGATTTTTCATAAACGGTGAACCGCTTTATTTGCGTGGAGCAAATCGTCATCAGGCATTTGCCTATATTGGAGATGCCGCTTCCAACTCCATGCAAGAAAGAGATGTGATCGATTTGAAACGCGGGGGCTGTAATGCCGTCAGGGCAGCTCACTATCCACAAGATCCTGCTTTCTTGGCTGCTTGTGATAAATATGGGTTATTGGTTGTGGAATGTATTCCCGGTTGGCAGTATTTTAATAAAGATTCTGTATTTATTTCCCGTCTCTATGAAGTCGGGAAAAAGATGATTCGTCGGGATCGCAATCATCCTTCGGTAATTCTTTGGGAAACAGCTTTGAATGAGAGCCGTTATCCGGCGGAAGTGGCCCGGGAATTACATGCCATTGCACATACCGAATATCCCGGCGACCAAATGTATACTGCCGGTGACTACTTCGGACATACGGACCGGGTTGATTATTTTGATGTATTTTATAAACAGGTATCCCGTTTCCCGAAAGATGGGGATGTGATGAGTAATTATCCGGAAGACCAGATTGCGGTGAAACCACTGTTCTGTCGTGAGTGGGGTGACGGCGTAGGAGAAAAACCTCGTGTGAGCCTAATGGAGAATGAAGAGGAACAATTGAAGCAGTGCCGGGGACGTTTTCAGCAGCTTAACGGACATGGATACTTTGACTGGTGCATGCTTGACGCAAATCCACGGATGGGGGGACATTTTTTGTGGAGTTATAATGATTATGCACGTGGAGCAGAGCAGGAAACTATGTTTTGTGGAATGGTCGATATGAATAGATATCCCAAATTCAGTTATTATATGATGCAGAGTATGCGTGATAAGGATATATCCCAACCCGGATTATATGACGGACCGATGGTATTTATCGCGTCACAGAATACAGCTCCGCGTTATGTCTCATCCGTGAAAGAGATTACCGTATTTTCCAATTGTGATGAAGTCCGGTTGTTTCGTAATCATCAACTGATAGGTAAACAGACGCGCATAGAGCGTACTTCGTTTTATCATCCTATTGTGGAGAAAGGGGGAAGTCCCTGTTATGTCTTCGATGCCGGAACCTATGAAGCCGGTGAATTAGTTGCTGAAGGACTGGTAGACGGAAAGGTGGTTGCAACTCACAGTGTGCGTACTCCCGGACAACCCCGGCAGATTGAAATCTGGTTGAAAGAAGATGGAATACAACCCATAGCGGATGGTTCGGATATGATTCCTGTCTATTTTAAGATCTGTGATTCGTATGGAACTCCCGTTAATACTTCAGATGTCAGGATATATATATCCGTATCCGGCGAAGGGAGTCTGATAGGGGATGGTATAGAGCGTATCGGGGTTAATCCTCAGCAAGTAGAGGGTGGAATCGGATACACACTGATACGGACTACTTGTCGTCCGGGTAAAATTCATGTTTCGGTTTCGGCTGATGGGCTTAAGGGAGATAGCCGGGAGATTACGACCCGAAGATATAACGGAGCGTATGTGCCTGAGGGACAACATGCTTCCTATATCGGAAATGAAGAGGAAGGAGCAGTTGTGAAGGCAACTGCTTGGGAAAATATAATTCGTACAAAAACTCCGTTGAAAATAGTGCGGGTTGAAGCCACTTCGGAACAGAAACGTTATACAGCCGCATGCATTACAGATGGAGACGATTTTTCGTGGTGGATTGCTGACAATGAAACTCAGCCTCAAGTAGTAACGCTTGAACTGGATAAATCCGAGAAAGTGTTTGCAAGCCGTATCCGGTTTCAGAAGGATAGTTCCACTTATACACATAAAGTGGAAACCTCTATCGACGGAAAAAATTGGGAACTTCTGTATGAACGTGAGTGTACGGGGTGGGATTTTAAGCCGGTGCAGATCGGTAAGGAACTAAAATATATGCGTATCACCATTGAGAAAAGTTCGGAAGGAGCAGCCGGACTGGCTGAAGTCACAATCTATAAGTAAATTGATAATTGGAATATAAAAAGAGACTACTACCATGAAAAATTTTTGTTTATATATTCTTTTAGGATGGTTTGCTTCGCTACAATGTTTGTGTGCTGAGAAAGAACCGGTAAAGGATGCGGATATACAAAAGGTGTACGTAATATTCAAGACCCATTTAGATGTAGGATTTACTGATTGGGGCTCTAAAGTGATTGACACCTATACCTATAATTTCATTCCGGCAGTTTTAAATCTGTCAGAAGAAATTATGAAAGATTCGTTGTCACAGATTGATTATCCCTGGACTTGTGGGTCGTGGCTTATCTGGAATTATTTGGAAAGGGCTTCAAATAAAAATGGACAACGAATGAAGGAAGCTATTGGCCGGGGAGACTTTACCTGGCACGCAATGCCTTTCACAATGCAGGTTGAATTGTGTGATAGTGCCATGCTGTCCGCAGCATTGAATATTTCGAAAAAACTGGATCTGCTTTTTGGTCGGAAAACGATTGCTGCAAAAATAACGGATGTACCCGGTGTCACGAGGGGGGCTATTTCTGTCTTAAAGCGGAATGGGATTCAGTTGTTGCATGTAGGGACAAATCCGGGTGCAGCTGTGGCACGATTTCCGGAGATATTTCGCTGGAAGAATGCTAAAGGCGATGCCATTAATGTAATCTATCAATCAGACTATGGCAAACCGGTGCATCTGCCCGGAACAAAAACTGCTGCGGTTTTTTGTTTCACTCATGACAATCATGGACCACATTCCTTGAAAGAGATTAAGCGAATCTATGCCGGCTTAAAGCAAAAATATCCGTCAGCCCGGATCATACCGTCTTCGTTGAATGAAGTAGCTCTTGAATTGAGTAAAGTTGAGAACAGTCTGCCGGTCGTTACTCAAGAGTGGGGAGATACGTGGATATATGGTATTGGCAGTGATCCTATGAAAGTGGCTCAGTTCCGTCAGTTAATGCGTTTACGTAATCAATGGATACAGGATGGTAAGCTAAAGGTTAATAGTGAAATGGATACACAGTTTTGTATTCCTTTGCTGTTAATGGCTGAGCATACATGGGGAGTGGATGTAAAGTGGTATTTGAGGAATTTTGATAAATATCAGTTCGATCTTTACCCTTCCTTTCTGGACAGTGAAGAAGCCCGGTATTCCGAACGCTCCTGGAGTGAAAAGAGAGAATATATTTATCAGGCTATATCCAAACTCACTCCGGCCTTGCAATACGAAGCGATGCAAGCTCTCATGAAACTGGTTCCGGTGAAAAATCAAGATACTGATTTCCGTTCCTACCGTTCAAAAGCAAAGATAAATACCCCATTTTTTCGGTTTGCTTTCAATCAGGAGAATGGTACACTATGCTATCTGGAAGATAAACAAAAGGGCATTGTTTGGGTAGATGATACGCAGGGCTGGGGGGACTTTGCCTATCAACGTTATTCCGGAGCCGATTTTGCACATTTTATTGATAGGTATTGTCCAAAGAATCCGGAAGGATGGATGTTGGCGGATTATGGAAAGCCCGGGCTCGATAAACTGTCTGTTACCCATGGGATATGGAATTATAAGGCATCGGATATCCGGATAAAAAAGGAGGTCGGACAGACCACTGTCCGGATTCGCCAGCAATTGAATGAACCTGTTTATGGTGCACCGGAGTATGTTGAAATAATATATGTATTCCCGTATGACTCACCTGATATCAAGGTGGAGATCAATTGGTTTGATAAACCGAAGAATCGTGTTCCGGAAGCTGTTTGGTTTTCGTTCTTTCCAAAAGCCTGTGATTCGAAAGTTTATGTTGATAAGATGGGAGAGCGTGTCGATGTGGAAGATGTTGTTTATAACGGAGCGAGGCAGATACACGGAGTGACGGGAGACGTTCTCTTTTCCAGTGGAAAGGGAAAATTGAGTCTTGAGTCTTTGGATGCTCCTTTGGTGGCGTTTAATAATCGTGATTTATTGTCATTCGACAATAAGGTTGCAGACCCCGATGCCGGTATCCATTTCTGTTTATTGAATACTCTATGGGGGACGAATTATCCGCAATGGTTTGGAGATAATATGAAATATCGTTTTAAACTTAAATTTTATTGAAAATCAGATGAAACAACCGTCTAAGAATTGGTTATTATGTGTCCTATTGGGGATGATAGTGTGTTCCTCAGCAACGGCTCAGAAGTTGCCCGAGAAACAGTTTTTCCATCCCGACCGGGTGAGATACGACAAAGATTGCTTTACAATCGAAGGGAAAGATATTTTTATACTCAGTGCTGCATTCCACTATTTTCGTTGTCCGCAAGAGTTGTGGCGTGACCGTTTCAGGAAGATCAAAGAAGCAGGGTTTAATACAGTGGAAACTTATGTGCCCTGGAATTGGCACGAACGGAATATGCCTAAGAATGTAGATGATTATTCACAATTTGACTTTGATGATCTGAAAGCATGGCTGCGTATGGCACACGAGGAGTTCGGATTTTATACCATTGTCCGTCCTGGCCCTTTTATCTGTGCCGAATGGGCGGGAGGGGCATATCCCCGTTGGTTGGCTAAATATTGCCCGGACAGTTATGACACCAGTTTCTGGCTCCGGAGCAACCATCCCGAACATATGAAATGGTCTGAACACTGGTACAATGCTGTTTGCCGGGTATTTTGTGATGAACAGCTTACACATAAGAAACCCGGAGAGAAAGGAATCATTATGGTGCAGCTTGAAAATGAATATATCTATTTTGATATGGAATCTGAGAAGAAAGAAGAATTTCTGCGTGTACTGTCAGATGCTTGTATCCGGAATGGTATCGATGTTCCCCTTTTCACTTGCGTAACTCCCGAAGTTCGCGGCTCGCACGATCCGGTGATCAGTCAGTTATTCGATATGGATAATCAATATGTATGGTGGAATATGCATGAAGCCAAGTCACGTATTGAAAATCTGAAAGCAGAACAGCCCAATGCTCCTGCCTTTGTGTGTGAGTTGCAGGGAGGGTGGTTCTCTACGGTTGGCGGACGCTTGAGCGAAGATAGCTATCTGGACGGACGGCATGCCCGGGGAATGGCATTGATGGCAATGGCAGGAGGTTCTACCGGGTTGAATTACTATATGTTTTTCGGTGGGACACATTTTGACGGCTGGGGAGCACGACGTATGACTACCACTTACGATTATGGAGCTCCTTTGAAAGAAACCGGAGGCGTTGGAGAGAAATATGCTGCTGTGAAAGGAATCGGTGAGGTGGTCGGTAAATTTGGAAGCCGGCTTGTCAGAAGCAAGTCTGTACCGTTTGAGATGAAAGGAAATGATAATCTGACGATGGGGGTACGCCGGGCTACGGACGGAACTTTATTTATTTTCTTACTGAACCGTGATAAAAAGCAAGAATTCCGTCAGATAGTCAGCTTGACTATAGAAGGAAAGCCGATGCGGATAGATTGTCGGTTGGGGGCGCTTGACAGTAAGTTACTGGTACTTTCTCCCGGAGGCACTTCGACCGAATGGTATCCCCGTGAACAGGTATTGCCGGCACGTCCGGTTGCACTTCCTGCCGCCATATCAGTAACGAAAGTATGGCGAAAAGACGAAGATTTTCGTGGTGACTGGAAGCCTTTGCGCAAAGGTGTATCGCTTCCCGAATTGGGTGTGAACGATTGCCGTTATTCTATGTATCGCAGCCGGGTGAACCTCACTCAAAAGGAAGTAGATCTTTACGGTTCGTTGGTGTTCGAGCTTTTCACTGGTGACCCGGTTTACGTACAAGTGAACGGAAAGTTTGCCGAGCGGGTGTCGAGAGACGAATTGGATAACACCTTTATCGTTTCAGGATTGTTGCATAAAGGAATGAACGAAGTGGTTGCTATCTACGAAAACCGGGGACATGCTCATGGTTACCGTCCGATGGAAGAGTTGAGCGGACTCCGGCAAGCCGGTTTCGGTCGTAAACAGACGGGAATTTTGCCGGTAGAGGAATGGGAAGTAAGAACCATTGATAAAGAGGAACCGCTGTCTGCCTTGCTTGCCGAAGAAACGGGCTGGGAAAGAATACGGCTCGATCAACGGACCATTGACAATCTGGCCACTTTGCAGATAGCCGGACTTGAAAAGCCGGAATGGCCTGCTGCCTGGATTTTGCAGGAGAAGGCCGGAAGTGCAGTTTATCGTACACACCTTAGGTGGACACCGGAGATGATTCGGGAAGGAATGACTGTTCTGGAATTTGGCTGTATCGATGATGCCGGAACTTTGTGGGTGAATGGTAAGGAAGTGGGTACGCACGAAGAATGGGATAAGCCTTATGTAGTGAATGTTGCTCCATTCGTCAAACCTGGCGACAATGAGATAGCTATTGTGGTGAGTAACCAGAGTGGGGCAGGAGGCCTCCTTAAGGCTGTCCGCCTGAAACAGGAATTCGAAGTGATTAAAAAAATAAACTGGGAGGTCTCTGCCGATCTGGGAGGAATCTGTCAGGGCTGGAACAGAGAACCGGATAGTACGGAGGGCTGGTCGGTAGCAGAGCTTCCTGCAGATTATCCTTTAGTCCGTAAAGGAAGGATTACAGAAACTCTTGAAGCCGGTGTCGGACGGGATGCATTGCTTACCTGGTATCGTCTTGAGTTTGATATGCCCCGGAATGATCCTTCTGTCCGGATACCTTGGAAGTTGATAGTAAATGCTACGGGTACCGGTTATATGTGGCTGAACGGACATAACATCGGACGCTATTGGGAGGAGGGCCCGCAACGGGAGTTCTATCTTCCGGAATGCTGGCTACGTCCCGGTGAAAAGAATGTGATAGTGTTGGGATTGCGCCAATCTGAAAATAAAGGTGCCCGTTTGTTTGGGGCAGAAGTGGCTCCTTATGTTGAAGATGCTGAATGTATCCAATAAAAAAAGTACAAAGATGAAAAGAGTTTTTTATATTATGATCGCATTGGTGCTGCCTTTTTGCAGTGTCGGTGCACAAACTTCGGTGTGGAACCCGGATAATGGAAACGGGACATTTACAAATCCTATAATGTGGGGAGACTGGCCTGATCCCGATGTCATTCGAGTAGGGGATGATTTTTATTTTGTTTCTACCAGTATGCACTATGTTCCCGGTTGCCCTATTGCTACCTCAAAGGATCTTGTAAACTGGGAGATGGCCGGATATGCGGTAGAGCGTTATGATGAGCATCCCTGCTATGATTTAAAAGGGGGTGACCGTTATCTTCGGGGATCGTGGGCGGCTACCATTCGTCATCACAATGGTAAGTTTTATGTGGGCTTCTGCACCCCTTCATGGGAGGGGGAAGGTCCCGGACACTTCTCAATCTGTATTGCCGATGATGTGAAAGGTCCTTGGGAGCGTACAATCTTTCCTGAATATCTGTACGATCCCGGATTACTGTTTGATGATGACGGAAAAGTTTATGTCGTCCACGGACAGGGTACGCTTTATGTCACGGAGCTGAATGCGGATGCCAAATCTGTGAAAGGAGAAAAAGTGAAAATCTGGGAAAAGAGGTTCAAGAACGCTCACGAGTTTGGAGGAGGATATGGTATGGAAGGTGCACACGTCTATAAGATAAACGGGAAGTATTATATCACTTGCCCGGCAGGCGGAACCGAAGGCTGGCAGATTTGTTTGCGTTCCGACAATATCTATGGTCCTTACGAACATAAATTAATTATGAATGATTGTAGCTCTTATCCTCCCAACGGTTTGCATCAGGGAGGGATGGTACAGCTTAAGAATGGTGATTGGTGGTTTATCATTATGCAGGACAGAGGGCCCATCGGACGTGTTCCCCATCTGGTTCCTGTAGAGTGGGTAGACGGATGGCCCATGTTGGGGCGAAATGGTAAAGATGCCATTACGTATCCGAAACCGGAAGTAGGTAAAGCATATCCGTTTGCTTCTCCTGCTACAACGGACGAATTTAATACTCCCGTACTCGGGCTGCAATGGCAGTGGAATCATAATCCGGACAATACCCGATGGTCCTTGAAGGAACGGAAAGGCTACATGAGGCTGAAAGCTTCATATGCCGACTCATTGAAAACAGCTCGTAATACATTGACACAGCGTGTGCAGGGGCCTTCGTCCGAGGCAACGGTCGAAATCGACGTGTCCGGACTAAAGGATGGAAATGTGGCAGGATTTGGAATTTTCGAGTTTCCTTATGCCTATGTCGGTGTGGAACAGTCGGAGGGTATAAAAAGAATCGTGATGTGTAATGACGGTAAGAATATTGAGGTCATCGACAACTTTACGGGAAATAAATTGTGGGTACGTGCCCGTGTGATGGATGTGAACTTCCGTGCTACTTTCTATTATAGCCTTGATGGGAAAACATTCATTCCGATAGGTAATGATCTTAATATGGGGCTTGGGCTGGTCTGGACAGCCAATCGCTTTGCTTTATTTAATTTTACCAGAAATAAAGCCGGTGAAGACGGATATGCCGACTTTAACTGGTTCCGTTTTACCAATAAATAAGAATCAATTATTGGGTTGAGAATAGAGATATAAAAAGAGGTGTATCGAAACTCGTATTCACCACAGGTTACACAGGATTTACACAAATAAATATCTTAGCTATCGATAGATTAAGCTCGTTCTGTGGAACTCTGTGGTGAATTATGTTTTCCCCGTCTTGTATTCCGATCTACTATCCGAAGCATTTATTATCCACCGGACATAAGAATTACAAGGTTACGGGAATTAAAGCAGGGGGATGCCTGTTTTACCAAAATTTATTCTGTTCGGCATTGTATTCAAATCCGGCCGATCCCAGTTTGCCAATCAGTGTTTCTTTATTGACATTCATATCGTCACATAGTTCATCGAGCGATTTGTAACAATCGCGGAGTTTCATGTTGATGACGCTGAACAACATCATCGGGTCTTCTGGAAGTTCCATAATCATTCTTTTTTAAACGGCTGCAAAGATACGGTAACTCTGTTTATTCTGCAAGAAGAGCCCTTGTTTATTAGAACCATGAAAGGCATCGGTCTTTATTTATCAAAATAGTGGCATAATATCGGATTACCTACTGTGGTCAATATGGGTTCTTTAGACACCTCACCTGTCTGTATGTCCAGAGAGTAGATACCTTTCGCTTTAGTCGAAGAGTTACCTATCAGCACAGTTCCTTTGTAGAGGGCAAGCATGACTCCGAAACCATTGGAAAGGTCGAGTCCCTTGATCTTTTTCATGGACCGGTCGTATAGGTTTATTTCTACAGCGAGATCGGCGATGGCGGTATGTCCTTGTTCTCCGGGCTTGTAGTAACCGGGCATATTGATATAAGCATATGCTTTTCCATTGTTTACATACCGGATGGCAGAGATAAATCCCGCAGTTTTTTCTTCTCCGCTGATGTCAGCTCCCGTAATGGTCCAGCGATACGTTGGGTCGAACTCAGTCTCTCCTGCCTTGATACGCAATATTCCGGCATTATGACCTTTGACCATGCCAAAGGCACCGACACACGAAATATAGATATCCTTTTTTTCATCCATGAAGATTGAATAGCGGTCAATCGGACGGGTAGGCATGGAGATACCACTGGTTTTGTCTGTAATCATTTTCAGTAGTTTATCCGTTTGAGTGTCTATAATGGCAATGTCGCTGTATGGACGGTCCTGTGGAGGAACCCATCCGCCCACCATCTGGCTGAGGCCTACGTATAAAAGTCCGTCGCGCAACAACATGGCAGAGGGGTCCGGATTATTGTCGGACACTCCGAGAGAAGACAGATCGATCTCTCCCTTCTGGACCATGGTGATAGGGTTGAAAATAGCGATCCTGCCCAGTCCTGCCATAGATAGGTAGGCTTTTTCAGCAGAAGCGAAAACAATATTGGTGGCCGAAGAGTTGGGAGGCAATTTCATTGTTCCTGTCTTTGATAACCGGCCGTTGACTCTTGTGTATTTCACCAGTTCGTTTTTACTGTCACCCATGTATCCCGGGAATACAAAGATGTCGTTTCCTTCAATAATCGGATATGCTCCTCCGTAGGGAATGGGAATTCCGTTGTTATTGTTGGTGTTCTGCGGAAATTCATCACGGATCAGCTGCAGGTAAGCGGCTCCCGTCATACCATCGGGGTTGGGCAGAATAGTTGCCAGGGCGATGTTAGCATTGTCGGCCGGGACTTTAGGGTCAGGATCCTTTTCGCATGCCGAAAATACAAGTGCAGCACCGGCAAGTGCCAGTGTCAGATTTCTAATCTTCATAGTTCTCTTGGTTTTTTAATAAATAATCTTGTTTCATTTCAATACATATCTCAGCCTTACTCCCCAATTGCGTCCGGGTAGAGGACGGTTGAATTCGGACATCATCCGGGCATTAGTCAGATTGTTTATCCGTGCTGTGATGATGAACCGTCCGTTCATGAAGCTATGCTCTATTCCGACGTTGGCAGAGAAGGTGCGTGGTATTCTTCGCTCTTGGAACCGGCTTTGTTCAAAGTCGTAGAAATACTCTTCAACGAAAGAACCGTCCGTAAAGATGCGGGTATTCTGCATTTTGCTTCCGAATAGATTTTCTTTATGAAATTCCAGTCCGGCGTTTGCCAGAAGATAGGGGATGTTAGGCATCCGGCTACCTTTGGTCGGGTTGGGGACATGAGTGTTCGGTTCGAACTTTCGTACATCCCGCAAATCCTGGTAGGTCATGTTGCAGTAGCCGTAAAGCCAGTGGGTAAGGTCCGCTTTCACCTCTACTTCTGCTCCCAAAGTGCGCATTTTCCCGAAATTCTGGTATTGCGATTGCAGATAACCTCCGGTAAACCGTATCATATTCTCGAGATACCCATAAAAAGTGTTCAACTCCAGTTGAAGATTACTGGCAGACTTTCTGGTACGGTCGAACAGGAACCCCAGATTGATGCTTGTGTTCCGTTCCGGGAGCAGATTTCCGGAAGGAGCGACTGCATATCCATCGCCCAAAAGTTCACTTTCGGCAGGCAGGCGTACGTCATATCCAACCGAAAACTTACCCATGAAGTCCGGAGTGAATCTGTAACGGAGGGCATTGCTGATACCGAAATCCCGTTTCAGCATGTCTACTTTTTCTGCTTCCGATGACATAATGCTGCTCATGTGAGTATTCATGCCGTATGTATAATACTTCACGTTAAGTGAGTTCAGGAAAATATCATTGTTCGTGCGGAAATCGTATCCTATTCCGGCAATCCAACTCATCATCGTACTTTTGAAGTTGGTTTTATAACCGACAACTTTGTCCTTCAGGTCATCCTTAGGATGTCCGGAGGCATAACTGAACAGTGAGTTGAAGTTAACAGAATGGTTGTTGTTGATAACGTAGTTCAGGTGTAACTTGTGGGTGATTGTATGTTTCTCGTTTCTGGCGTTTGAAGCCCATTTGCCTATTTCCCCTCCATATTCGGATACGGCGGGGTAAGTGGTACCGTCCCAATTGTACCGATATGCGGCGGTATCCACCATATGAAATACCGTATAAGCATAGGCCAGATTCGATTCCATATCGAGCCCCTCGACAAGAAAGTTTTCTTTCTCCAACTTGTTGGCAAAGAGGAAAGCGTCAGAGTAAGTGTGGGCTTTTTCAATATTATATTCGATTCCTTGGATTTCTTTGAAAGTGTGCATAAAGACAGGTTCAAACTCAATCAGGTCGAACCACCATTTACGTGCTTTCAGACTACCTGCAACAGCTAACTTTTTAAATTTATCGTGGTTGCGTTTAATGACAAGCCCCTCTTCGAAGGGAGATTCCATCTTATAGTTGTTGTCAGAATAGGTATAGAATCCCCCGCCTCCGAATTCCAGTCCTTTAGAAGCAATATTCCGTTTGGTTACCAGTGAAAGCTTGTGGGTATTGAAACTTTCGATGCTGTAGCTGGCATCGAGGTACTTGGGCGGATACTCCCTGATGACAATGTTTACAGCTCCGCCTACGGACGATCCGCCAAACCTTGCGGGTACCACTCCTTTGTAGATTTCAATTCGGTCGATCATCTCCACGGGTATGTCATTAATGTCGATGAAGTCCGAATTATCATTCATCGGGCTTCCGTCAATGAAGAAACCGATTCGTTTCCCCTCCAGACCGCGTACCGATACCCGGGACGCACTGCCTACACCTCCTGTGTTACGGATGGTTACACCTACGGTTTTCGACAGGACATCTTGCACATTACTGACCGTTCCCTGTAGTTGTTGCATGCTGATTACCGACATAGGCATGGCCTGCTCGCGCAGTTGGCGGGCTTCACTTTTGGCTGTGATGACAACTTCACCCAGTGACTGAGCTTCCGGTTCCAGGCGGATAACCAGCTTTTTACCTTTGGTATTCGGAATCGTTATTTCCTCTTTCCGGGTGTGATATCCCATAAATGAAAAAGTGACCGAATAACGTCCCGCAGGAGCTTCGATGAGGAACTCCCCGTTTTTATCCGCCGAGACGCCTTTCTTCAGTGCTTCTATATATATGTTGGCACCCGGGAGTATTTCCTCGTCATTGGTGTCGATGATGACTCCGCTCAGTTTGCCCGGTTGTGTTTGGGCCGGGAGGCCGCTGCACAGTGAGAGCAGAGTGATGATGAAAACACAGATTTTATTTCTCATATCCTGTTCTCCTTATTTAGATGATTGTTGTTGGAACTTCATATGTACTATCCGGGATGATTTCCGTAAAGATGGGAATAGTGGGAGCATCACTTTGAAGAACAGAGGCCATCGTTTTTTTAAGCGGTCCATATATAGGTATTCCTTAATCACGTGTAGTCCCGGATACCAGTCTTCCATATCATATACGTTGTCTGTTCCCCATCGGAATGGTGCGTTATACTTCTTTACGTCCGGATGCCATTTGTAGTTCCGGGCTGTCCATGTATTAATTACGTCGAATGCCATTTCCGCATGATGGAAGCGTTGTCCGATCCGGTAAATTAACTCTCTGATATCTTCTTCTTTGAAGTACATCATCACTCCTTCCGATATGATCAGCAGAGGAAGACCTCTGGGAACAGAGTTCATCCATGAATCATCGAACATCGACCGGGCGATCATTTTATAATTATCCGTTTCCTTGAAGAAAAGTTTTCGTAACCCGATGGATTCTTCTACGTCGATGTCTAACCAAAGGCAATTTTGCAATGGAAGTCTTTTGCAGCGTGCATCCAGTCCGCATCCCAGATTTACGACGGTAGCTCCCTTAGGGTGTTTCGACAGGAAGTCGAGGATGATTTCGTCCAATACGAGGGTACGGGCAATTGTGCCCACCTGCGAACCTTCCGAAACTTTGTCTTTCGAAGAACTTGCCAGTTCGATTCGGTGGAGTATATCTATGGCATAAGGGTCTTTGATAGCGCCGTTGGGTTTTACTGTCTCTATAGCCCTTATTCGCAAGGTTATAAACAGAGTTTCGGGAACTCCTGATAAATTTACTTTCATGTTTAGTTTCTGCTTTTATATTTCCGGTTGTTGTTTATTATTCGTGGAGAATTACCTATTAATGGGGATTGTGCCGATAGGTGGCTTATTGTAATTTTGTATCTACTCTCCAATTGGAGACAAAAGTAGAGCCTTACCGGCTTTTACTGCTTACGCGAAAAGGAACTTGACTTTAACTTAAAGGAATAATGATGGCAACTCGGTTAATGAAACATGATTTGCATGAAATGATGCTGGAATGGCCCGTACAGAATCTGGCGGGAGAGAGCCGGACAGAAAGAAATAGTTATCGGATTGACAATGGGTATCTGAAAGCGACATTCGAAGAAATATGTACTCCGTTTTTTTCGATTATGGAACATCATATATCATGTGAGGAGTCCATTGAGATGTATGCACAGGCCGATGAATATCATGCTGTTTGGTTTTGTGCCGCCTTAGCCGGACACGTCACTTGCTTTTATGACCCTATTACCCGGAGTGAGGAGTGGAACAAAGGAGATGCCAATCTCCTGCAATGTGATGGGATAGACTCATGCGTCTGTTTCCCTAAGCATACGCCGTTTCACATGATGGAGATTATGCTTTCCAACGATTATATCCGTGAACTTGCCGGACAATATCCCGATCTGTTTGGTAATGAAGATATCGAAACTATTTTTTGTGATAGACTCTACAGGGCATATCGGACAAATCGCCCTTTTTGTACCGGTATTTATAAAGCGTTGAGTGATATTAAGCTTTCACAGCTGAATGGGAATATGGCACTTATGTATGTGGATGCCAAGATTAGGGAAATTCTTTCGCTTTTTCTCGCACGGCGGGGAGGAGAGGAGTGTCTTCATTGTTCGTGTTCTGTCGGGATAGAGTGTGATAAGATGCATCATGCCAAGGCCATTATTGAGCAGGAGTATCTCAATCCCCCTTCGCTTCATCGGTTGGCATTGCGGGTAGGTACCAACGAATGTACTTTAAAACGAGGTTTCAAAACGGTATTTGGTACCACCGTGTTCGGCCATATCTTTGATTATCGTATGGAGATGGCCTGTCGTTATCTGCTGGATAGCAGTAAGACGATACAAGAGATCGGGGCATGTGTCGGTTATGAATATCATGCCCATTTCTCTACGGCCTTCAAACGGAAGTTCGGACTGACCCCTCTGGAATACAGGTGCAGCCGTTTGGGCGCCTCCTGAGGTAACGACGGGATTGTCGTCCGACGGAATAAATGGTAAAAGCGTTTGAGAAAAACTTCCTTTATCAGCAGATTTACACGATAATATCATTGGGATAAATCCGTATATGAAGTCTGGTCTATGAAAGTTTGCGCAGGTTTTGCTCCCTTTGCTTGTTCAGACTTTGACGGCAGAAACAGCCAGCATCATAGGCCGTCTCAATTCTTCTTCCATATCCTTGATCTTTTGCAGCATCTCTTTAGTCGGTTGAGGCTCTATCACATTGGTTATGGTAAATCCGGCCTGCAATAGTCCCTGCAATATGGAAGTTAAAGTATGATGGAATTTCACTACCGTTTCTCCCAAGAAAGAGGTTTCCCGGTATCCTTCAGTGAAATAATGATCTACCGGCCAGTGCTGTGCGGTTCCTGCTGTGTTGTAAAACCAATCTTCGGTTCCATGTGCCGTAAATATCGGATGTTCCATTGTAAACACGAATGTTCCTCCTTGGGCTAATGTACGGTACACCTTTCGGAATATCTCTTCTAAATTTTCAATGTAGTGTAAAGCCAGTGAACTGACAACTACATCAAAGCGATTCGACGGATAATCATAGTCTTCTATCCCTATCCGGTGATATTCTATTTTGTCGGACTCCTTCTTTTTTTCAGCCTCTTGTAGCATTTTCTCAGACAAATCAATACCAACCACATGGCTTGCTCCTTTAGAAGCTGCATACATGCAGTGCCATCCATAGCCACATCCCAAATCAAGTGTCCGTTTCCCTTCAAAATCAGGTAATATCTTTTCCAGTGTCGGCCATTCTCCCGCACCTTTCAACCCTTCTTTTGAGCGTAGCATCTCGCCATATTTCTCAAAGAAGGATTCTTTATCGTAAACATTCTCCTTCATAAATTATTAATCGTTTCTGTTTATACATCTTGCCCTGCATTTCACCTATGCATTAACCGCTGAAGGGGCAAAAGTACGAAAGATAATCTGCTGATTATCGGAATAGATCGTATTTTTGTGCCGATATCCACTTTGCTTTTCTTTGATCCTGAGAATTTTCTATAAAGTTATTAACAGGATAAATTGTTGATATATAGGTGGTATCTCTTTTTAAATAGGCTTTGTGAACAACTTCATAGAGAGTCGTTGCCTGCTTTGAGACATCTTTTTGGATTCGTTGTTGGTGGAAACTTGTCAATGGCTTTAAATACACTCATAGCGAAGTTAGATACTAAATCCAGAAGCACTTCGACTAAAGTTCTTTTCATCCCTTTGGAAAGTAGCTTTCTTCATCTGACTTTCTTCATCTTAGCAGCTGAGATTTACATCTTAGCCGCTAAGATATAGATCTTGGCTGTCAAGATGCACATCTCGGCTGCTAAGATGAACTTAAATTACTTTCTTTCTCTGTTTCTCATTTAATGCTTTAGCACTTTGGAACGGGTAGTATCTTATTTAAGAACTTGCTTCTTAGCTTCCTTTTCACTACAGAGTATACAGAGAGAATCCCTTTTATTTTTCTTATTGAACAGCTTTTGAACGAAGTTATTAACAGGATAATTATCTGGCTATCTGTGGTTTGTTTTGTAGTAAGCAGGTTTTATGAACAGGTGTGAATAAGGAACTTGTTGATAACTGGGAGAGGGGTATTAATCAAACAGCCTCAGAATTGATTCTGAGGCTGTTTGAGTGATCCGCCTGGGATTCTCTTGACAGAGTTACCACGCTGATATTTAAAACTTTATATTTTTAGTTTCAAGCATATCCCATGATTTAACCCACTGATTTGCTACGTGCTTTTGCGGTAGTTTGCTCATGGAGAATACTAGGTGCAAAGATAAACATATTTGTTGATTTATCAAATTTCGAGAGCATATAGGCATTATAATTATTATAAAGTAGTAATAGCCTCTTTTACTACATCATTTAACCAATTGTGTCCAATTGCAAAATTACGAAAAGCCAAAAATTCATTATCATTATCATTGGCTTCATTAACAAAACGTCTGACCAATATATTTATAGCCTGCTTTTGTTCTTCTGGAGTTGAATTATGAACAAGCTCTGAAATTATTTCTCTCTTAAATTTATCAATAATTTTTTTTCTACTATCATTTAAATATTTACGGTCTATTCTACATGTTTCTATTGTATATTTATAATCTTCGTTATCAGAAGTTATTTTCCCATCTCTTTCAAATATCAAGTAAGGACTTGGATCTGATTGCTCTGGATTTATTAACTTTGGTTGCTCTTGAAGATTATATTTGTTGGATGATATAGTATTGATGCTTTTTAAATTTTTTGTACTAGGGCATTTAGCTCGCTTTCCTTTTATTGCGAAGTTTATGCCTTTATAATTATTGCAATAGTGGCACGCTAATAAAAGATTATCCCAACTATATGCTAACCAGTAGTAAATTTGCTTAGGTCTAAAATGTTCAATATGATATTGTTCAACCTTTTGTTCGCAAAAAGCACATTTGTTGTTATATATAAGCACTAATCTATCTCTAATATCATCAGTTTTATATCGATCATTGTAAGGTGCTTCATTAATATAATGTTTCTTTGCTATTAGTTCTAATCTCCTTTGGTGTGTTAACTTATCATCACCAATAACTAGTGATGGTGGTATTACTGCTAAGTCTTTATTGATCTTCTTCATTTTGATATTCTTCTAAAATGCTATCTATCAAAGAGTCAATTTCGTTCTCACTAATAAAATTCTTACCTTTTTCTTTTTGTTCTTGTAACTTTGAAATAAGTTTCTTGTTTATTTTATACAATAAATAAGTGTCGTTAGTATCGGAATTATTATCATCTGTGTCTAATCTGGAATCTTCCAATCCAAACAGAGAAGAAGTTACTAAAGTATTCATCATGAGATGATCTAAGTCCTTTCTATAATAGGGTTCACTCACTTTTGTTATGCCGTTCACTCTATATGTTCTAAATATAATAGAATCGTCTGATGCACCTTGAATAATTGTAGGGCTGTGCGTCGTAAATATGAACTGTATATTTGGAAATATATTTCGTAACTTACTAACAATTATTCTTTGCCATTTTAAATGCAAATGTTGATCTATTTCATCGACTAAAACAACACCTTTCGTTTTGAATATATCGTCGCTATTATTTTTATATAAACGATACAACAAATCACAGACAAAAATAATGATACTCCTATATCCTTCTGATAATTGATCTATACCTAGGAAACATCCTTTTTCCTCAAAAAAAACCTTACTCCCTTCAATGTGAGTTTTAACGTTTCTTTCGAGTAAATTAAATAGAATGTCTTCTAATTGTTTAGTTGCAACTTTTATTTTTAGCTTATTTTCTTCAGCTTGTTCCTCTTCCAATTTTAGATTTTTCAGCCATTGCTCTGGGCTATTTAGTGTAAGATCATTATTGAATAATGACATGAAACCATATTTTTCAGAAGGATCAGCATTATATCTTCCGCGATGTGTACCATAAGCATAAAGATTATCAAGATATATTGCATTAGAAATATTATATTGATGCCCCCACTCATCAATACCATATAGATCGCTATTATTATCCAATATATCGGATGCAATTCCTGTATCCCGCTTTTCAGTTTTATATTTGATATAATTTCCGTTAAAAGCAAGATATATTGCCATTATTATAAGTGACTTTCCGTCACCATTTTCTCCAAGAAAATATATTTCTTTTGATTTTTCTAGGTCAATATCTACTGGCTCTTTTATTGATAGAAAATTCCTGATATGTAATTCTTTAACATAGCACGCATTAAAGCTATATCCTTCAAGCCATGTTTTGAATTGATCAAAAGTTAAACTTAAAGCTTTATGAAATTCATTTTTCTCACATATACTATAAAACTCATCATTCGAGAGTTCTTTGTTTGTAAATCTAGAAAACCTTTCTAATAATACTTTTTTAAATAATTTTCCAACTTTAGGATTATAATATGCAACGGAGAAGTCATAAGGTACTTCATTTTTTCTCCTATTTGTCGGTTCTGTTGCTTCTGCAACCACTAAAGCACTGCGAATATTAGTAAGCTGTTTGTCTTTAGAATCAATATAAAAGACACCTTTCATGTTATCTTTTGAATACTTAGTTGCAAAGTCTTTTACAACCCCTCCATGAGTAAAGATCAGAGCTAGTAATGAAAATATTTTCTTTTCTATTGGATATTTTTGAATTTCAATCCAATAATCAGGAATTGGATCATCTAGAGAGTTGATACCAAGAAATGAACGCAAAATTCTTTCATTAATTTTTGCTTCCTTATTCTTATATTTCTGTATAGTATCAACACTATATATAACATCTAATGCTTGGACTATATCATATTTAGTCCATGATGTCCTTAGTTCTGTAAAATCTATCTGAATAGAATCCATGATTATACTTTTTTATAAGATATAATAAGCTCATTCACATCTAATTGGTTTTCATCAGAGCGTCCCATTTTGCTGTGAATATATTCCCTTGATTGTAAATCGCATTTATATCCTTTTCCCAAGACTGAACTCCCAATGTTTAATATTTCTTCTTGACTAATCATTCCATTATTGCTGTAGCTTAGGACTAAATGGGATTCCCTATTTTTAACCCCTTCAAATAATAATTTGAAAGCATTTCTCACCTCTTTCTTCTTATCAAAAGGGGATTGATGCCGATCATCCCTATACCGACCTTTATACTTTATAATGGGGTGGTCATATCGGACTAAAGTTTCTATAGCATGATAAAACCTTGAGTAATGAACCGTGCTATATGGTGGGTCTGCATAAACGATAGAATTTTTTTCTATTACTCGAAGACAATCCATATAGTCTAGTGATGTTACTTTATATTCAAAATTAGTTTCTATATTTAATGTGGAAATTAACTCTTCAAATTTTTTAGAAAACAAATTCCATATATTTTTATGACGATATATTAAAATATCATTCATATTAGATTCAGTAACATCTCGATATTGCGCAAAATGACCTGTACTTTGTGATGCATAAGACATTGAAAAGATTAAGGATGATAATATTGCATAATACGAAGGTGTACCAATATAATCTTCTGCTATTGCTCTAATAGAATCTATCCATACACATTGTTCAAATGACCAATATGTACCAGAATAATATTTTGTGAATAGGTTAAAACCTATTCCAAAATCAAAACTAATCAGTTCTTGTTGAGCTTTCTCAAGTTGCTGTAACTCTTTATAGTTGGTGATTTGGGTATAATTAAATTCTAATTGAGGATATCGTTCTTTGAACTCTGCGACTAAAAAACAAACACGTTTCTCAATCTCCTGTATTTGTAGAGGCGGAATTAAACGATTTAGATTTAGCAAATACGTATTACTAAATATGGCTGAGTATTGCTGTATATCGTTTGCATGTATATTATATTCGTCTTTTAAAGATGCGGAAATTATAGATGTTCCTGAAAATAAGTCACATAGCCATTCGGAATTCACATTTAGATTTTGAATTGATTCTGTTACATATTCCAATATTTCTCTTT
This sequence comes from Bacteroides hominis, assembly GCF_033042785.2. Taxonomy (NCBI): domain Bacteria; kingdom Pseudomonadati; phylum Bacteroidota; class Bacteroidia; order Bacteroidales; family Bacteroidaceae; genus Bacteroides; species Bacteroides hominis. The sequence goes on from NZ_CP178829.1 coordinate 1,738,993, forward strand.
TGGCTCCCATATATTTGATTAAATGGGGTATATTTTGACTATTAATCATAAACGTAAGTTAATTCTATTTCAATTATATGCAAATATAGAGAAAGTTTTCCGCTTTCTCGCTGGATTTGAGATTTTATGTATGCAAAATATAGTATCTCTCCTTATAATACTTTTAAAATTTGAACAGATACTTTTACCGTTTGGGCTTTCTCTGTTTTCTCTTTTTGGGTTTAGGCATTTGCTCTTCTAATGTAGAACTCAATGTAAAGTCTACTCCCAATGAAAAGATAGATAACAAGGAATCACCGCCATTGTTGTTTTGTTGATTGTTAGAATGTTTGTTTTCCATCTTGCTATCAAGATTGCAACAAATATTGTTTTCTTTTTCAGTGGATTGGAATATATCTTTTTTCTTTTCACCAGTAAAAGTTTGCGTCTGTAATTCAAGTTGTGAAGAGATAGAATCGTTTTTCATTGTGTTGTGGTAGTTAAACGATTCGTAATGTTGGCGGTCGTAACCAAAGAGTTTATCAAAGCCCTGTTCCGCTTGTTGGAACAGGTTCACACGGTCAAAACCTCCTTTGATTATCCCGTTCTTGGTATTCTTATGATTGGTAAGTGGTGATAGCTTTTTTTTATTGGCTTGGTCTTTTCGGCTCACAATCAAATGACAGTGAATATTTAGTTTATTATCAGAACAACTACGGTCAAAATGAATCTTGCCATAGAACTTTATATCCGATGCTGATAGTCCTTTGTTGAAGTTCTTGGCATATTCAGGGATAAATACCTCACGAATATAGCGTTTCATCGCTTCGGCTTGTTCCTGTTCGGTGTTACCCATTGCCCAAAGCTCACTTTCCGATGGGTTGACATGGATAGCGTAAAATTTAGCATCTGTTTTCAGCAGTTGCCCGATATTACTGTCTATTTCCTTTATCAAAACCGATTTATAGATATTATCCTTCGTCAGATTAAAAAATCCATCGGTATAGATTCCCTTTTCTATACGCTCCAAATCTTCATGTTCCATGTAACTTGCCAGTTGTCGGCTACTTCCTGTATTGCTGTATGTCCTTTTTGAGGGTGGAGCAAAATCTATGTGCATAAGCCTATGTATTTATCAGGTTTGTAATCTCTACTTTTAGGTTTTCTTTCCGTTTGCTATCCATCACACCACAAGCGGAGAGTTCAGAATATAGTTGTATCAGGTGGAGTAGCTTCTTATAGTTCCGTTGATGTATCTGATAGAGTGTCGAAAGTTGTTTGCCCTGCTGATTGATTACATCGGCATGATTGCAGAACTGTTCACTCAATTTTTTCAGTACAGCTGTTTGTCTCTTCTGGTTAGCTTCCAGTTGGGAGAGTATAAGAGTTTCCAAAGTTTTGCCGATAGCATCGAAGCGCAAAGCGATAGAATTAGTTGCCCGTATCATGGGATTCAGTTGCTCTTCCTCGTAGTGTCGGATGAAGCGGATAATATCATCCTGCCTCTTATTTATTTTCGCCAGTTCCGATTTTACGGATTCAGGTGCTTCGGAAGGGTTGATATGTGCCTTTTCAATATACCCGAATGCCAACTTTACAACTTCGCTCTTTTTCAGTGAATAGCGTTTGCATATCTTCTCTACCAAAGCTGCCGTTTCCTTGTCTATGGAAATGGTAGTGAAAATCGTTTTTCGACTGTTATTTAGCATGATAATTACTTTTTTATAGAAATATGAATAGATAAATGCCTGATAATAAGTGTTGAAAAGAAAATGCTTATTACTGGTGTCATTACAACGTGTTCTTGTAACACGCTAAAGCCGAAGGCTTTGCCCCGCAGGGCAAGAGGGAAGAACAGGACTTGTCCAGTTCCCTCTTGCTCGATTTAGTGAAACGGGCTGAACCGATAGGTGAAGCAGTTTCTGTTAAATCGAGGTGACAACACAAAGAAATAGCCCGCACACAGGCTTCTTCCTTCTACTGCATTTTGCTATCAGGGCTGATTTGTCAACTGATTGTCTTTTGCAAACCGTTTGTAGGTTTGGGAATCGGCACGTTCACGAACAAAAGCTCGAATATCTACAGCCCGATAATAGGTTTTCCTTCCGATAGTGAAATAAGGAAGTTGATTATTTACTCTATAGCGTTGAAGAGTTCGGAAAGATACTTCCAGGAGAAAAGCTAAATCCTGATTATCAAGAATCTTCTCATTATCATCTAGTACTGTATCAGTATTGATAAGAGATTTCAAATCTTGTCCGATTACGGTGAGCTTTTTAGATAGCTTTTCCATCCACTTCTCAAAGTTTTCATTGTCTATATACATTTTGCTTCATTTTTTAGTTCAACATTATTATTTTCAATCGATTGATGAAGCAAAGTACGGTAAATGGATGCAAATAAGTTAGGGGTGTAGTATATCTACTCCCCTAACAATTGTTGGTAAGTTCTTGATTTATAGATAGCCTTTCTTTTTACTTTCTTCGGCAATAGCTTTGCGAAGTGTATCTAAAAATTCAGTTACTTTAGATGGCTTGCGCTTTATGACGCTTTCGTGTTTCTTGTGAACATCTCCTAATTTGATATTAAAGAGGTGTTCAAATGCTCTCCCAATTTCTGTTAATGGTGATTTTGTTCCGGCATGGGTTACTACTCTTTGTGATAGGAATAGTCCACTAATCAACTCCATGATTTCAACTAGATTGGTATTGTCGGTCAAATAGAGTGGTGAAGGTGGAAGGCTGCTTATTCTATTTTGAAATTGGCTGGGGTACTGAATTTTTAGATTCAGCAGTTCCATTTCTGCGGTAATAGTAGCCTGTACCTTTTGTATGAACAGCTTTTTAAGCGCATTTTTCCCCCTGCCCGTAAAGAGGTATTGTTTCAAGTAAAGCTATCTCGATACGGGTAGCTGCAAGAATTCGATAAGTAGTTGAATAATCATTTCCATTACTTATAGTTCTAATCTGTTCAACAAATTCGCCATAGGCTTCTTGCATTTCATTATTAGTTACTTCTTGTGAGGTTTCAGAGAATAGTCCGAACATCCTCATGTTTAACAATACATTCATAAGCATAATTTTAATGGTAAGTATTATATAGAAAGACTTAACGTCTGATTTCATGCTTTTATATTACCAATAAATATCCATTATGCCAGAAAATACTAAAATCAATCTACGAATATGAATCTAAACTAAATGAGCTTCTTTCTTTAGAAAAGAATGAAGTGATTTGATAGAACTAAACACATATCCTTGATTTTCCTTTTCTAATTTCTTCATTTTTGAGAGTGAGGCTATCCATGCAGCAGATAAGCATTGTATTCCAACTTTACTACAAGCGGTAATATCGGAAAATTCATCTCCAACATATACCATTTCTGCTGGTTGGGTATTATATTTTGATATTAGTTCCGTCATTGATTCCGCTTTTGTGTTTCTATCTGGCGATCCGATTGAAATACTATCAAAAAGAGCTTCCATTTCAAAATGGTGAAGCGTAATATCACAACTCCTTTGACCTTTACCTGTTATTAAAGATACAATAATTGAGTTCTTCTTCAATTCTGTTATCAATTCTCTTATCCCCGCAAATGGTTGAATGTAGACTGTGTGCATTTCTTTGTATTTCACATAAAAATCAATCAGAGCTTTTTCCCAATCTTCTGAAACGACCTCTTTAATCATTCCCTCTTCATTAAGTCCGAATGTTTTCACAATATCATCTTCTGACAATATTTTTGATGCATAGGGAGATACTGCCTGCTTAAAGGCTTCGATACACATTGGGATTGTATCGGCAATTGTACCATCCAAATCAAAAGCGACCAATTTTATCATAGTTTCTTAGTTTGATTGATTTGACGTATCACTTTACATGGATTTCCAATGGCTAAACTATTTGCCGGAATATCTTTTGTAACAACACTACCTGCTCCAATTACACTACCGTACCCAATTGTTATTCCGGGAAGGATTATTACACCTCCACCAATCCAGCATCCATCCTCAATTGTAATAGGCAAAGCGTAAGTGCGGCGAACTCGTTTTATTCCATCTTCTGTTTCAACAGGCGCTAGCCGTTCATCTAAATCAATAGGGTGAGTTGCTGTATAAAGCTGAACATTAGGGGCAATAAGAACATTACTTCCGATAGTGATTTTATTACAATCCACAAAGGTACAACCGGTATTTACAGTGACATTATCTCCTATATGTATATTGCAGCCATAATCACAAATAAATGGACTGGCAACCGAAACTTTCATTCCGATACTACCTAGCATCTTTTTTAGCAAGCTGTTTTTTTCTTCTTTATTCTCATAAGGTAATGAATTATATTTCATCAATAACTTATGTGTTCGGGGCTTTAAATCCAAGAAAACTTGGTTATGACAATCATACCATTCACCAGCCAGACATTTTTCCATTTCTGTTTTCATAATTGTTACGTTTATAAGATTGAAACTATTTCGGTTATATCTTTTCGTTTAGATGATTTTTCAGGTGGTTGTTTTACATAACCTAATGAAATAATTGCCACAGGGTACATATTGGGAGATAAATGAAGATTATCCTTTAGCATATCAGGATCGAAATTACATACCCAGCAGCTACCTAATCCTTGTTCTGCTGCGGCTAAACAAATATGTTCAGTCGCTATTGCTGCATCAATATCTGCATGGTTCTTATTGTCTGATTTTCTCACCCAAGAAATTGAATTGTCAGCACAAACTACAATATAGAGTGGAGCTTCGGTAAACCATTCACGTGGATAAGATTGTTGAATCAGTAGTTTGGGTTTATTACTTTTTACGACAAAAAAGTGCCAAGGTTGATAGTTTACAGCAGAAGGAGCAAAACGGGCACATTCTAAAATGTAGTCGAGTTTTGCTTGCTCAATCATATCAGAAGAGTAGTTTCGCCTATAGAAACAAAGAGTTTTGATGTAACTTCTTGATTTGTATTATTTTATAGAAATATTTAAAGATGCAGGTAACGATTTGGTAGCAAAAGTCTTGCTTTCAGTTACATTGCTTTGCATAATTTCAAATAACTATGTACAAATATAGTGAATAGTTGTAATATAACCAAATTTATTCAGATATATTTCACATATAATATTGGTTATTAATATCTTAGACAATATTTGCGCATAACTCTCTTCCCATTGGAATAACCAGAATTGCCCTCTGACTATTTTTGTACCCCTTTGTCGGTTGCTCAACGGTTGAGAATCAATGACCTCACAACAACTCTGTAATATTGCACCATAAACGATAAAAACAAGGTCAATATGAATAACAGAAAAGTCGTACTGGATGCCAGAGTTACCCATCTGTTGGGCACTATCTTTGCCAGAGTGAACAGGATTGAGAAACTGCTCTCACCCAGTTTCGAAAACCTGCCGGACAGTAAGATTCTGGATTCAAAGAAGTCCGCCTGCTGACCAAGATGTTCGACAGGACACTTTTAAAGCGTCGTAATGACGGTGCGTTACTCTTTCACCGCGACAAAGGAAAGATTTACTACCGCGGCTCGGACGCACTGTGTGCCATGTTACAGGAAAAGGAAGAACACTCTAAAAATAAAAGATTATGAGAAAGATACTCAATATTGAAAGCAGTTCGTTGGCTGCGCTCGTGAGAAGTTACAAAAGGTTCCTCAACATGCTGGTCATGTTGCAAAATATCTGTGAGGACAACAGTATAGAATTGTCCATGTTGCCGGATGAGGTATGTGAATTGATAGGACTTAAACCAGCTGTAATAGAGAAACAGCATCTGAACGGACATCTGCGCTTTGCGGAAGAGGAAAACGGCACAAGGCATTACTCAATCATGGATATAATTAATCTAAAGGATTAGATTGACAGCAAGAGAATAAATAACGTGAGTTCGAAATAAGAATAAATATATTTCACTTATAATTAGAAACATAGCGATAAAAGTATTAAATTTATAGTGCTGAATTATAACATTTAAACGATTACCACTATGTTTCCAGAGTCTAAAGTTACAGAGATTTATTGTATGGCCGATGATTTTTGCAAGGAATTTACATTGCAACAGGAAAAATATATGATTAAGGATAAGAAGACCATGCATCGTAACAAACCCAACTGTATGAGTGATGCAGAGATTATGGTTATTCTAATCCTGTTTCACTCCGGTGGTTTCCGTTGTTTCAAGCATTACTACAAGGAGTATGTCTGTAAACATCTGAAACACCTTTTTCCTCGTCAGGTTTCTTATAACCGTTTTGTGGAACTGGAGAAGGAAGTATTGCTTCCCATGACCATATTCATCAAAAAAGTACTGCTGGGAACTTGTACCGGCATCAGTTTCGTTGATTCCACTCCCTTATGTGTATGTCGTAACCAAAGAATCTTGATTCATAAGACATTTGAAGGGCTTGCCGAGCGTGGAAGATGTTCTATGGGATGGTTCTTCGGATTCAAGCTGCATCTGATAATCAATGACAAAGGAGAGATCCTCAATTTCATGTTCACGCCTGGAAACGTGGATGACCGGGAACCGTTGAAACAGGGTAAGTTTCTGGAAAACATCAAAGGAAAACTATGTGCAGACAAGGGATATATAGATCAGGCTCTGTTTGAAAACCTTTTCCTTAATGGCATACAGCTTGTTACTAAAGTTAAAAATAATATGAGGAACTCACTGATGAGTATTGCCGACAAGATTTTGCTAAGAAAAAAAGCCTTGATTGAAACGGTCAATGACGAACTGAAGAACATCGCACAGATTGAACACTCAAGACATAGTTCATTCAGTAACTTTATAGCCAACTCCTTGTCGGCTATCGCGGCATACTGCTTTTTTGAAAAGAAGCCCGCCATTGACGTAAATTTTGTCAATGACGGACAGCTTGCTATTTTTTGATTTTATTTCGAACTCACGTTAAATAGGTAGATAGAGGATTTCATTTGAGGACGATATATAGAAGTAAAATTACATGGTTAATAATTAGGTATTTCACTGAATGTCAGCCTATTTTATAGCCTTTTCTTTGTTATAAACTAAAAAATGATTATGCGTATTCTAACTTATGAATTGTAATATCCTAAAAAAGTTTTTGTAGATTTGCAATAAATAAACTATCGTTCAACAGATTATGCCATGAATAATGAAAAAATAATAGCTAAAAGTAATATCGCTAATAAAATTAGGAACACAAGTTTATCCCGAAAACAGGGATTGATGCCTCTGTTTGAATTGATAAGTAATTCTATACATTCTATTTTTGAACGTAGAAAGGCACATTTGCTGGGTGACGATGAAAGTGGAAAGATTCTAATTACTTTAATAAGAAATGGACAGCCTGAGACTTTAGCTTCTATTCCTGATAATGACGATTATCCAATAAAAGACATTATTGTGGAAGATAATGGAATTGGACTTAATGAAGATAATTTAATTTCCTTTACAGAAGCTGATTCTGATCACAAATTAGAAATTGGCGGAAAGGGGGTGGGACGTTTTGTTTGTCTGAAAGCATTTAAGTGGTTGGAAATTGTTAGTACCTTCTCTGAAAATGGAATATTCAAACAGAGAGGATTATCTCTTAAAAACACAAAACAAGGGTTTGAAAATTACCAGGAAACCGATGCGACTATTCACAGATATCAAACAATATGTACTTTACATGACTTTGCATTGGAGTTCCAGAGAAATACTACAAAAAAAATAATTGAAATAGCAGATGCCATTATTACCCATTTTCAGTTATATTTTATAACTAATCAAATGCCACATATCGTTATTCGAAATCAAAATAATGATCAGATAGACCTAAACAATAGATATGCCGGTTCATTTAGAAACAAAGTTCAAGACGATGAATTTGTAATAGGAGATGATGTTTTTAAAGTTTATTTGTCAGAATCAAACTCTTCAAAAAGCCATAGGTTACACTTTTGTGCCCACAATAGAAGTGTAATAGAAGAGTGGTTAGGGAAAAAAATTATTGAATTAGGTAAAAAACCGATATCGGATAATGGCACTGAACCTTTTTATTATGCTGCCTTTATTGTTAGTGATTTATTAGATAACTCTGTAAATAATGAAAGAACGAACTTTGACTTTCCAATAAATGAAGCGGAAGATGAAGATAGTGATGAAATCTTTGATTCTACAGAAATTTCTTTATCGAAAATACGACGCCATGCAATAAAAACGATTGAAAACCTGATTTCAGATTATATAAATGAGGTCAGAACTTTGAAAGTAGAAACATATCGTACAGTGATAGAGGCTGAATTACCTCAATATAGAGCTGTATTAAATAGAAAAACTGAGAATATTAAGAAACTGCAAGCTGGTTTGTCTAAACAAAGCTTAGATATAGAGTTATATAAGATAGAATCAGAATGGAAAACAGAAGTTAAAAAACAAGGAATTGAACTGATTGAAAAGAAAAAAGACATTACAAATTTGGATGAGTATCATAAACTATACGAAGGATATCTAACAGAACTCAATGATATTGGTCAATCGGAATTAGCCAGGTATATAATCCATAGAAAATCAGTTATTGATTTATTAGATTTTCTAATTAGTAAAGAAGGAGATCATGATAAATATGCCAATGAAGATCTTGTTCATAGTCTTTTTTTTCCTATTCGGACTACCTCTGATATTATCCCATATAACAAACAGAATTTGTGGATGATTGACGAAAAATTGTCATATCATACATATTTAGCATCTGATAAAACTTTCAATGCCATGGAAAATATAGAAGTTTCAGAAAATCCTGATGACAGACCGGATATGTTGATATTCTCTAATGCTTTTGCTTTTGCGACAGAAAAGGAAGCTCCTTATAATGCAATTACTATAATCGAATTTAAAAAGCCTGAAAGAAATAATTATATAGATAATGATGAAGCAAAAAATCCTATTGACCAAGTCGAACGTTATGTGGAGGACTTATTAGGAGGCAAAATTACTAACCGTAAAGGTAGAACTATTATTATAACAAAAGATACTCCTTTCTATATTTATATAATAAGTGATTTAACCCCAACATTGGTAAAGATTTTAGAGAGAAGAGATTTCTATAAAACTCCTGATGGACAAGGCTATTATACATTTAAATCCAGAAGATACAATGGATATATAGAAGTAATGTCTTTCGAAAAAGTAAAAAATGATGCAAGAAAGCGTAATCAAATATTATTTGATAAATTGGGACTTCCATTAGAAGTCAAATAAAGATATTAATATTTGTATTATAGTCTATAAGACAAGGGCACAAACGGCAGTCTGGATTTATCCAGGTGCCGTCCGTGTCTTTGTCTTTTTTTTATGGATCTTTGCGGCAAACTGCGGAAGTGAAGCTTGCGCAGCTTCCAGGGGGACCGCAATGTGCCATGGGGGAAGCGTTACGATATTTCTTGGGTATCCTTTGCCGGCATTATAATTTTCATGGACGGTACATGTCTTGCTTGTTGTAGCTGGTCGGGGACAATGTCACGATGCCAATTTTCCTTTATGTATTCGGTACCATGATGTTATCCCTTTTTAGTAAGATACTCCTTTTCGTACCGCTTTGTCAGTTCGATAACCTGCCTGCATACTTCTTCCAGTTTACGGGTTTCTTCGGCAAGTTTGTAGAGAAACGCAAGCGATTTCTTTTCTCCATAAATGGTATAAATGACCTTTACACATTGGTTATAGTTATTCCCGATACGGCGGAACTGCTGATAGAAAGCGGTGAGCTGGGCATAGTATTCCTGCGCTTCCTTGTTAATTTTCACCACCTTGAACTCTCAACCGAAGATACGGGCGAAGATAAATTCGGCCTTGTTCTTCATGCCGGACTGTTCGAACATAGTGAGAAACTTCTCGTTCTCACTGTCATTGAGACAAAGGTAGTAGCGGTGCGTACGCGGGTCTGCCAGCACCTTGCGCCCTGCGGCGTTACGGATTCTTGTTTCATCTTTCATAACATGAAAATTTTAAAAGGTTCGACTTGGGAGAACCTTTGCCTCCGAAAGACCTTTCGGGCGAGACTTTCAGTGGGTAGAAATATTTTCAACCGCTGAAAGTACACCTCGCTGTATGCTGACGCATATTAAAATCCGGCTGTGCCGGATTAAAGGTCTGAAGGATTGTCTTACGTTCTCTGCCGAGAACGGGCTGCGTTCTCCCGGCGACAAAGGTAGGGAGTTTTTTCTATCCGCACATTATGGCGGTTCCCGCCAACACCCGCCAATGAATGACTTTGAAATCAGGGAATACTTTATGGATACTCTTTTAAGGCTTATTTATAGCCGGACAGTTATTCAATTATCCGTTTGAATAAGTAAATGGTCTGGTATTTGAATTGCTGTTCAGGCAATTATTAAGATAGCTACCCGAATAAGCAGGCAAATATCCGGCCGAATGGATATATGATTATATGGATATGTGGGCTGCCGTTTGAATATGCACATAGCTACATAGCTATTTAGCTATGTAGCTGAATAGATAGATAGCTATATAGCTAACCGGATAAACAGACAACAGAACGGATAACTGAAAAAATAAACGGCTATTCATCTGGTTATCAATAAATCTTTTATTATCGTATTAGTGGAAAAATACTATAAGAATTATCTGATTTTTTAAGAGAGAGTATTCAGGTGTGGAGTGTGGCAGGTCATTCCACCGGCTCGCCGCCATAGTGAAGGCGGCAGATGTCTTCGTGGATTTCACACATGATATGCATCTGCATCCGCTTGCTGATATGGCGGCTTTGGGAACGCATGAACAGACGGTTCTCTATCAGACTGCAAAACTTCGTACCCTCCCTGCCTACAATGCAGACAATCTGATTCTCAAGGAAAAAATCCCTGTCGGTGGAATACTCCACATTAGGGGCTGTTCTTATATACTTCATATACCGGTATTTTAAAAGGTTTTACGGTGGCGGTGTGGGTGGGGTCATCCGGCCCTGCCCTCTGTTCCCTTGGGGGCGGTGAAAAAGATGCGCCGGATGTTGTTTCCGGCACATGGTCATTCTTATCAGGGAAACAGTTCATTGACATTCTTTCCCGACAATCGGACAAGCAGACTTTCGTATTTGTCGTATTGCTTGTTGAATTCATCTTGATACTTGATACAGTATGTCCCGTTTTGGGTCATGAGTTGTTCGGGCAGTTTCCCGTATTTGTCTATCAGTTCCTTCTCTGCAAGAGAACATGCACATTCTTTGATTATGCATAAAATATCTTCTTTGTCCATAATGTTTGAGGATATTGTATTGGAAAAAGAGGGGGGAAAGGGAATTTTCCCTCCCCCCCCGGTTCTTATTCAAGCGGCTTTCTCGTTATTAGGTACGTGGCAGTCCGTCTGCTTTTCCGCTTTCTTGGCTGCTTTCTTTTCCGCTTTCTTCATTTCCTTTATCCTTTCCTCCAAACGTTCATGCCGTTTCTGATATTCCTCCTCGTGGGTGGCTCTGGCAAGTCCGTACCGGTCGGGGAAGTGCATGTTTGCGAAGTCCCTCAACAGCTTGGATGCGTTGTTGTCTCCGTAGCCGTTCTCACAAAGGAAGTGGCTGATGAAGTCCCGTTTGATTACCGTCTTTTGTGCGTCCGTCAATTGGGCAACGATTTTCATCCGCTGTTTCTCGTCCAATGCGAAAGGCTGGTCCTTGATGCCGAAAAGCGGGAAATGTCTCCTTTGAAGTTGGGCAAGCATGGCGAAATAAACCATACCGTCCTCGTACTGCGTGAACGGGCTTTCGGGATAGTCGTTCTCACGGACAATCTTCTTCGTGTCGGCAACGGTCTTTTCGATGGAAAGCTGTTTGAAACGCTTGTCCCTTTCCTGCAATGTCCCGATAGTGACGGGGGCGGTTTCCTTCCTGTTTATCTCCACGTAACAGAGTTCGGGTTCTGTCTGTCCTACCCTTACATAGGTCTTTATCCTGCCTTCCTCCTTCATGCGGCCAAGTTCCTCCACCTTTCGGGCGTATTCCTCGTTTCTGCGCTCAAATGTCTGCACCGCCTGTTCGTACTCTTTCGTTTGGGTGAACTGCTCTTTCTTCGGTGCTTCGGGTGCTTTGGGGAATTCCCTTGCCGATACGTTGTAGTCAAGTTCCTTGATTTCATGCCCTTTCTTGTCCAATTTCTGTAGTGCCATATCGTTACGGCTTCCGTAGTAAGGGCGTGCGACAACCAATTTCGGATCGGATTTCAAAAGTTTCTCCGTCTCTTTTGCCACATGGGCGGCATTCTTGGCTTCCAGACACTTGCGGTTGGTACAGTGTCCGCATCCGTTATGTTCGGCAAAGAGATTGTAATTGGCTGCGTTGTGTACGCATGCCTTGCATTCCGTCTTGTCGAACTTGTATTGCTCAAGGTCGGTGGTATAGTATTTCTCAAAGTACCTTTTGAAGAGATTCAGTGTATATCCCGTCCAGTCCTCACCGTTACCCTCTTTGAGGTGCTTCTCGTAAACGTCCTTTTGGATATCGGGTTCATAGGTGCTTATTTCCTCGGCTACGCTGATAGTGATTGTTTCATTATCCAACAATTCACCGATAGGCGCATAGAGTTCGTTCAGTTTCAATCGGGTATAGATATACTTCTCGCTTCGTCCGAAACGTCCCGCCAAAGAATAAATATCATACCGTCCCTTTTCAAGCAACCGCTTGAAGGCTCTCGCTTCTTCGGTGGGGCGTACCTGCTCACGCTGCAAATTCTCGCTTAACGACATGTCTTCCGCTTCATCGTCCGTTACATTATTATATACGGCTGCCTTTATGGTCTTTGCTCCTGCAAGCAGTGAGGCACGGTAACGGCGTTCGCCGTAAATGATTTCATAACCGCCCTCAGTGCGTGGGCGTACCGCAATGGCCTGCAAGACTCCCACTTCCCGAATGCTTTCCGCAAGTTCCTGCAATGATGCGTCATTGAACGTCTTGCGGTGGTTGTCCCTGCTTGGGTGTACGGTGGCAATGTCAAGGTCTGTCTCGGCTGTGGCCGTTGCAAGCGGTGTCTTGAACGTGGCCTGTTGCGGTGCTTCTTCCGTAGCCGTGGGCACGTCCTGCGGTGTGAGTAGCGTCATCGGCTTCGGGATGATTGCCAAAGCGGTCACCTTTACTGCATTTTCTTTCTCTGATTTCTGTACGCTGTTCTTCTGTACTTTCTTGTTCGTCTTCATAATGATAAGTTTTTGAATGTTGATAATTAATTGAATTGCCGTTTGATAGGCGGGCGGATTGTTCCGCCCTGCCGTTCATGCTGTCATACGCGGATGCACGTGGCGAGTGCTTCCCTTACTTTCTGCTCCTGCTTCTTGGAATATATCCACCCTGCACGCCTTTCGCCCTTATAGGTGAGGTTCGCACGGAACAGACCGTTCAAGCCTTTCAGAACGTCCTTTATCGGCTTGGTGTCACCGAATACGGCAATCGCCTTCTCGCTGTATTCCACGATTTCAAGACTGAGGGCTGAAAGGTCTGCGGTTGCTGTCGGCTGTTGCGCTTCGTTTTCCCTCTGCGGTGCTTTCATGCAAAGGTTGGCTTCATCCCCTGCGGTATGCGCATACCGTTCTATGAACTTTTCAAGGTCACAGATAGGCTCTTTCTCAACCGTCCAGCCGCTGTACTTGTGTTTGCCCAAATACATGCCGTCCCCCATGCTGTAATTTTCACGGTGTTCGTAATCTGCGTTATATTCCGCTAAGTAGGCCGTTCCCTCGAAATTGGCGGCATGCTTGCGCATTTCCGAAAAGAGGTTGCGTGTATGCTTGGAAAAGCCTAAAATGACGGTTCTTGCTATACTGTAGTCGTAATAGTCCGTATAGCTGTCGCACTCGCTTACCCGTAGCGTGCCGATAATGACCGCCTTTGCATCCGTCGGGACAAGGGGGCGCAAACGCTCCGCACCGATTTTGGCGATACGTCCGTATTCCTCCCTTGCTTCCTTCGCTTTCTTTTCTTCTTTGGCTTTCTTCTCTTTTGCCTTGGTGAGTAAAGCGGCTGTTTCCAACGGATCCAAGAACTTGGGGTTCGCATCATCGTAATAGATGCCTATCCCGAATTTCTCCGACAACGGGCGGATAAGGTCGGAAGTGTGAAACTCGTATGTCCGCAAATTGACAAGATGATAGGTTATTCCCCACTTGTCACGGGTTACTTCATACACGACATAGCTGTAGCCTTCCAATACTACCACTTGATTGACTGAAACGGCCTGAACGCTTCTTTCGTAACTTCTGTTAGCTCCTAATAAATACACTTTAGTCATAATGATTTAATTTTAAAATGATTAATATTCTGTCAGAGTATCACGCAAAGAACAAGGATGAGAAGAGCGGTCACGCAAAGGGAAAGGATGCGCCACACGGCACGGATGAGGAAAACCACCACCGCCAAAACTGCCAACATGGGCAACCAACCACCCAAACCAATCGCCACACCACCAAGAAAGGCACACACGAAACGCACTGCCACATAGACCACGAAGCCGACCAGCGACCACTTCACCTAATTTTTAATGCCGGTTGGAGCGGAGCCGAAGCCTCGTTTCCAATCCTGCCGTATTTCAATTCTCTTTTTCATAACATTGACTTTTTTTTTATGCCTTGTCGGTGGCTTCACCTTGCTCGTTTCAGGGGGCGGATACGGACGGGGAGAAAATATGCAAGGCTTTTGGTGAAAAATTTTCAACCGCCCGGCTGGACGGATTGAAAAATTTTCGTCAAAACCCGCAGGGCGCGAAGCGGGCTTGCAGATTTTTAGGGGACCCGTCCGTAGCTTCGCACCCTGAACAACGCAAGGTGGAGCCACTGACGGGATAAATAAAAACGGGAAAATCGTTATATGGGAAAAAGAGAATTGAAATGCGGCAGGATTCGGGGCGGGCTGTATTCAATGGCTTTTATGATGATTATCGCAAAAAATATATCAACTCTAATTATTTAAATATATAGATGCTTAAAATGTAATCTTTTTATTTGTAAAAGAATCAATGATATAAAAAGCAACTATTCTATATGAAATCATAATAGAATAATTGCTTGAATAAAAGGATGTACTCGTTGAGCGGAAAAATTATGTCAAAATGATTATATTATTCATACCTTACAAATCAACACATACAGAGATAATCTTATCTTTTAATTCCACAAAACCACCTTTTATACTTATTTTTTTTTCTTCACCATTTTCTGAAATGTATCTTATTTCACCACTTGAAAGAGTGGCCACGACATAATTATGGTTGGAAGTAATTGCAAACGGGCCATCTTTTCCTGGTAATATTATATTTGTAACGTTTACATTATACATTTTTTGATTCGTATAGATAATGTTTAATCTTAAGACTTTCATATGTATTCTTTTATTTATTATGGATTAGCATCCTTCGATGTATCATCTTTCCATCCTCCTCCTAAAGCATGATAAAGATTAATCACTGTTTGTAACTGTTCAAACCGGTCACTGACTTGTAGAAGCTGTGCACTAAACAAACTTTGCTGTGCCGTCAATACTTCGAGATAAGTGGAAGTTCCAAGTAAGAATAATTCCGTGGTGGAATCAACAGATTTTTCCAAAGAACTGACTTGAATTTCTCTTTGTACTCCCTTTTCTCCGGCAGATTGGAACATATAGAGTGCATCACTCACTTCCGCTCCAGCATTGAGCAGACTTTGTTTGAAAGAAAGTAACGCTTCTTCCTGTTGTGCTTTAGCAATTTTAAGGTTGGCAATATTTTTACCTTTATTAAATAGAGGTTGGACTAATGAACCGATAGCGGAAAGCAGAAATTTGCCTGGATTAAGAATACTTTCGCCCACGTTGTTTGTCCATCCGGCAATTCCGTTTATCGTAATGCCCGGGTAAAATGCCGAACGTGCGGCATTAGTTCCATAATAAGCCATCGCCAATGACATTTCTGCCTGTTTCACATCAGGTCTATTAGAGAGTAATTGAAGAGGAACGCCCGATGAAAAGCGTGTAGGTAGCGGAATGTTCTCCAATTTGTTCCGGTCTATATGTTGGGGATTATCCCCCAACACGACTGACAATGCGTTTTCTATTTCCCTAATCTGACGTTTCAAATCAGGAATATCGGCTTCTACCGACCTATAGTTGGCCTCACTCTGAGTAACGGCAGCCTCGTTCGTCATACCCGCCTCTTTCATCTCACGCATGGTCTTGACGCTTTCTCTCCAGTTCTCCGCTGTCACCTCGCTTATAGCCAACTGTTTGTCAAGCATCAGCAAAGTGTAATAACTATTGGCGATGGAAGCTATCAGTTGGGTTTGCACGGCTTGTCTGTATGCCTCACTCTGTTCAAGTGCCGCTTTTGCTTTGCGTTTGGCATTGAGTAATCCGCCGAAAATATCTATTTCCCAGCTTGCGGTAACGGGAAGTTGATAGGATCTGGTAACCGCTTGTTTGTCAAAACTTGAAACAGTCCCTTGTGGAGCCAGGCTGATTCCCGGCAAATAAGCAAGTTTGGAAGACAGTAATGTTGCTTCTGCCTCTTTGATGCGTAAGCGGGCTATCCGTAAGTCTGTATTGTTTGTCAGTCCCTTTTCAATCAGACTCTGCAATTTGGGGTCAGTGAATACCTCACGCCAAGAAAGGTTGCCGAAGTTGAGTGTGTCCACTTGCGGAATATCCGGTTTACGGTACAAACTGTCAGTTGGCAGTTCAGGACGTTCATATGATTTATAAATGTGGCAACTGCTTAAGGAACAGGCCGCCAACAAATAAATGGCAATTTTATATTTCATACTTTTATATATTTAATTTTTCTGATGCATTGCTTGTATTTCCTTAGGCTTTCTGCCCATGACCTTTTCCTCTATCCATTGGAAGGCGATGAAGAATACCGGAACAACAAACAGTAACGCCAGTGTTCCGATAATCATACCTCCCACAACTCCAGAACCCAAAGAACTGTTTCCTTTGGCACCGACACCCGTCGCAAACATCAGAGGCAACAGGCCGAATATCATGGAAAAGACAGTCATAAGAATAGGACGTAAACGTACCATAGCCGCCGTCAGTGCCGACCAAGTGAGACTTAATCCCAGCCGTCTTCGTTCGGTTGCGTATTCCGTCAGAAGGATGGCTGTTTTGGATAACAGTCCAATCAACATAATCAATCCGGTTTGCAAATAGATGTTGTTTTCCAATCCCATGATTCGGGCAAAGATAAAGCTGCCCGCCAATCCGAACGGAACAGAAAGAATAACGGCAAATGGTACAAATAGGCTTTCATATAATCCGCAAAGAACTAAATAAATCAACACAATACAGATGGAGAAGACAATGATGGTGTTATTTCCCGTTCCGGCTTCCTCGCGGGTGATGCCACCAAAATCATACCCATATCCTGACGGAAGAACCTCTGCTGCCACTTCCCGAATGGCTTTGATGGCATCGCCCGAAGAATACCCGTCTGCGGCTGAACCGTTCACTGATATACTACTGAACAGATTAAAACGGGCAACAGATTCAGCTCCATATACCTTTGTTAAAGTCACAAACTGATTGAGCGGAGCCATATCACCATTTTCTGTCCGGACAAATATGTTCTTCAACGATTCCTTATTTAAGCGATACTTTGGATCAGCCTGTATCATAACCCGATAGAGCTTCGTGAACCGGTTGAAGTTGGAAGCATAAGAACCACCGTAATAACCACCCATAGCATCCAGCACATCATTGGGAGAAACTCCCGTCTTCTTACATTTCGCCGCATCCACATCCACCAGATATTGAGGGAAGTTGATATTGAAAGCGGTCTGTGCCGCCGCCACTTCCGGACGTTTACGCAGTTCTGTTATAAATTTTTGGCATACCTCATATAAATCGTTCAGTGAACCGCCTTTCTTGTCTTGTATATAACATTCGAATCCGCTACTTTGTCCGTATCCCGGAATCATCGGTGGAGTAAAAACCAATGCCTGCGCATCATTTATGTCTCCGATTCGTTGGTAAATGGTATTTGTTAAAGTCTCCACGCTGTTCTCTTCTCCCGGACGTTCATCCCAATGCCGCAGTTTGAGAATAAACATACCGTATGACGAACCCTTGCCCGAAGTCATACCTGAGCCGGCTATCTTGGAATAATGTTCTATTTGGGGAAGATCATTTATCTGTTCTTCTATCTTGTCCATGACACGTCCGGTTTCTTCGATAGAGTTTCCTGGTGCAGTAATCACATCGATATAAGCGGTGCCTACATCTTCTTGTGGAACAAGTCCGGTTTTGGTCGTATTCATCAACACAGTCAGCAATATGACAAAACTTCCCAGTGACGCCCAACTCAGCCAGCGGTGCTTGATAAAAAACATGATACCGGTCTTATATCTCGCTTGCAGATGGCCGAACGAAGTCTCGAATGCCATACGGAACCGTTCGGAGAACCCTTTTCTGACTTTTCCGTCTGACTTGGGGCGCATAATGAGCGAACACAATGCCGGACTAAGTGTCAATGCATTGACAGCCGAAATACCCACCGCCACCGCCATAGTCACACCGAATTGTGTATAGAATGTACCACTCGTTCCGCCCATAAACGCTACGGGAATGAATACCGCCATAAATACCAGTGTACAGGTAAGAATTGCCGATGTAATTTCACGCATGGCATCTACAGAGGCCAAATAGGAAGATTTATAACCGATGTCAAATTTTGCCTGGACAGCCTCTACCACAATAATGGCATCATCCACGACTACGCCAATAGCCAGTACGAGGGCAAAAAGAGTCAACAGATTGATGCTGAATCCAGCTATGGCGAGAAAAGCAAACGTACCCACCAGAGAGATAATGATAGCTACCGATGAAATTAGTGTAGAGCGTAGGTTTTGTAAAAAAACATATGTAATGAGTACGACCAATATGATAGCCTCTATCAGCGTCTTGATGATTTCATGGATACTTGCATCCAAAAAATCCTTTGTACTCATCAGATGGGCAATTTTGACACCTTTTGGAAGTTCCTTCTCTATGGTTTCGAGATAATCGTTTATATCACCCACTACTTCATTGGCATTGGAACCTGCCGTCTGAAATATCATGCAAGTGGCTGCCGGATGCCCGTCTATCTGTCCGTTGATAACATAGTTCTGTGCACCCAGCTCAATGGTTGCCACATCTTTCAAACGGAGAACCTCTCCGTTGGGTAACGACCGGATAACCATACTTCCAAACTCTTCGGGTTTTTCGAGCCGCCCTTTGTATTTCATTGTATACTGGTGTACGTTTTTGGAATTTTCCCCCAACGAACCAGTTGCAGCCTCCAAGTTCTGTTCTCCCAACACTTTTTCAATGTCGGAAGGTATCAGTTTGTATTGCGCCATCACTTCGGGGTTGAGCCAGATGCGCATGGAGTAATCGGCACCCATGTTCACAATCTCACTGATTCCGGCAATACGCAATAATGCAGGTTGTATATTGATTTTCATGTAATTGTTCAGGAATGTCTGGTCATATTTGTCGTCTTCACTGTACAACCCGAAAATCTTTAACAGACTGTTTTGTCGTTTGATAGTTGTAACTCCAATCTGTGTCACTTCCGATGGAAGCAGACCGGTAGCTTTGCTCACGCGGTTCTGCACATTGACAGCAGCCATATCAGGGTCTGTACCTTGTTCGAAATAGACATTAATCGTGGCATCTCCCGTATTGGTGGCTTCGGAAGTCATATAGGTCATATTCTCCACACCGTTGATACTTTCTTCCAAAGGTACAATGACCGATTTCTGAATAGTCTCCGCACTGGCACCGGTATAGGAAGCGGATACCATAACCGTAGGCGGAGCTATATCCGGATATTGCTCTACCGGTAAGGATGAAAGCCCGATAAAACCTATCAGCAGAATGGTGGCGGAGATGACGATGGACAGTATGGGACGGTCTATAAATCTTTGTACATTCATAATTCAGATATTTTCAAGGGTTAGACACCTGTGTGGAAACGCTGATCTCCGCACCTTCCTTTAACGTTCCCACTCCTTCGGTCACAATGATATCGCCTTCCTGCAAACCGTCGCTGACTATATAGTTCTGTCCGTCGTCTATCGGGAAGATGGCAATCAGGGTCTCTACGGTCTTTCCATCTACCACCTTATACACATATACTTTATCTTGTACCTCGTAAGTGGCAGCTTGGGGAATAACGATACAGTCTGTCATGTCATACGGAAAAATGAGCGTTCCGCTACCACCGCTCGGAATGACGTGCTCCTCATTCCTGAAAGTGGCACGTAAACTGATGGCACCGGTGGAACTGTCTATCATGCTGCTTACGGCATCTATCTTTCCCTTGTAGGCATATTTGCTGCCGTCACTGAGTATCAGTTCCACTTCCGGCATTTGCTCAATGGCTTTTTCCAATGACCCCGACTGCCTTGAAAGATTCAGAATCTCCCGCTCTGTCATGGAAAAGTAAGCGTATATTTCGGAATTGTCCGATACGGAAGTCAACGGTGTGACAATGGAAGGATTGACCAATGCCCCCACTTTATAGGGAATCATACCGATTTTTCCATCTACCGGACTCTTCACAACAGTATAGGAAAGATTGTTTTGTGCATTCTTCAGTTCAGCCCGTGCTAGTGCCAGTGCGGCCTCATTACCGTGCAGCGTATTGGCTGCGGTTTGTCTCTCCAGATAAGAGATGATATTCTTATGAAACAGGTTCGTCTTGCTCTCCGAAGTCATACGGGCGGTTGCCACATTCGCCTCGGCCACTTTCACGTTCGCTTCAGCGGTTTCCAGAGCAGCCTGATAGGGTACCTGGTCTATGATACAAATAGTTTGTCCCTGATGCACTGTAGCACCTTCTTCCACACAAAGTTCGGTAATGGTACCTGATACCTGCGGACGGATCTCCACATCCTGCTTTCCACGTAGCGTAGCCGAATAACGGCTGTCAAGTCTTTGTGAGGTACGACCGATTGTCATTGTTTCGTATTGGGTGGAAGAGCTGGTTGTTTCCTGTTTCCCACCACATGCACTCAGCAATAGAATACTCATAGCCGGAAATATCATTGCTGTAAATCTGAATGTTGATTTTATTTTCATTATCTGACAATGTTAGTTAATGGAGCAATTAAAGATTATATTTTCCTGTCAGCCGGCAGTCTTCAACAGAACTATTGACAAAGAACCGGAATGTGCCTTGTGGAAGTTTCCAACAGCCGGCTGTTTCATCATATCGTTTTAAATAAGACAGCGGAATATGGACGGTCACGGTCTCTGTTTCTCCCGGCTGCAATATTTGTGTTTTGGCAAATCCTTTCAGTTCTTTTGTCGGGTAGTTCTCGTTTTTATCAGGAAAAGACACGTACACCTGGACCACCTCTTTACCGGCCTTGTTTCCGGAGTTGATTATTCGGCAGGATATTTCAACAACGTCCTCTTTCTTTTCAATGCTTAGATTGCCATAGTCAAATGTCGTGTAAGACAAACCGTATCCAAATGGGTAAGACACAGGTTTGCCAAAAGTGTCATAGTAGCGGTAACCAACAAACAATCCCTCTTCATAACGGGTACTGTCTATGCTTTCCTTGTGTCCTGCAAGCGGAAAATTGGAAGCTGACGGAACATCCTCATAATTGACGGGCCATGTCATGGGTAATTTTCCTGATGGGGTAACAGTCCCGGTCAGTATGTCGGCTACGGCATTCCCGCCTTCTTGCCCGGCAAGCCAGGCTACAAGTATGGCATCCGGCTGTTCCTTCCATGAGGATGTCTCTAATACGCCGCAGGTATTAAGAATTACTGTTACTTTTTTCCCTTTCTGATGAAAAGCGGTACATACATTCTCAATCAGTTTCTGTTCTGTCTGCGAGAGTAAAAAATCATCAGTGAGGTTACGGTCATGAAATTCTCCGGAAATACGTCCGATAGTTACAACCGCCATGTCCTGGCAAGAGGCTTGTGCCTGAATAAGCGTATCGGAAAGTTCCATTTCCGCAATACGCTGCACCGGATCGTCAAATTGCCTTTCAGGAAGGGCATCGGTTTCTTTCTTGATATATGTATCATATAGTTCGGCCAGTTTTTCATCCCACTGGAACCCCGCCTGTTTCAAACCTTCTGCCAGAGAAATTGTGTAGGCACGGTTGACATCTCCGCTGCCTGTACCACCGGGTATGAAATCATAAGAAGAGATACCGAACAAGGCTATACGGCCTGTTTGGGATTTATCCAAAGGGAGTGTCAGGTTGTCATTTTTCAACAACACCATCCCCTCTGCGGCTGCCATACGGCTGGTGCGGGCATTTGCCCCCAAATCAACTGCGTTCGTATAGTCATATTGTTGAAAACGGGGTGTTTTGACAATCAGTTCCAGTATTCGTTGTACGTTCCTGTCAAGAATATGGGTAGAGAGTTTCCCATTTTCAACTGCATCTTTAAGAACTTTACGCTGTTTTTTCAAACCGGGCATCAGCAGGTCATTTCCTGCAACCGTCTGTTTTACGGCATCCTGTCCACCAAACCAGTCTGTCATGACCAGACCTTTGTATCCCCATTGCCGGCGAAGAATGGAATCGAGCAATAGACTGTTTTCTGAGGCATATTCACCGTTCACCTTATTATAGGAACTCATTACTGTCCACGGAGTGGATTCACGTATGGCTATCTCGAAAGGTTTCAAGTAAAGTTCGTGCATGACATAGGGGGAGACAAGAACATTGTTCCCCGTTCTGTTTGTCTCTTGATTATTCAGGGCAAAGTGTTTGATTGAAGTGCCCACACCATTTTGCTGAATCCCCTGAATCATGGCAGAGGTGAGTTTTCCAGCAAGTATCGGGTCCTCGGAATAATATTCGAAGTTACGTCCGCAGAGCGGGTTGCGCATGATATTGGTGGCAGGAGCCAGCAGGATGTCCACACCATATTCGAGGGTTTCGTTACCTATGGCATTTCCTACTGACTTTACCAATGGTGCATTCCATGTGGAAGCGAGCGACGTGGCTACGGGGAAATGCGTGCAGTAGAAAGTACTGTCTGTCCCCGGTCGTTTCGGGTCAATCCGAAGTCCAGCCGGCCCGTCAGCCAACACGACGGACGGGATGCCTAAACGGGGGATGGCATGGGTGATTCCTGCCGCTCCCGGTACGATCTTTTTGGTAAAGCCTATGGTAGCGGAAGGAATACTGTCGGGTGTATCTTCATCGCCGAAGCCAACCAACAGAGCAACCTTTTCGTCAATGGTCATGGCGGAAATAATTTCATTTATAGGAGATTTCCCCAGTTGGGGTTGATGCTGTGCAGACATACTACCAAATACTCCGAAAGTACATACTGTTAAAATTGAAAGTTTCTTATTCATAAATGTTCTATTATTAATAATGTAATCGCCTTCTCATTTAAGCTCTCAAAAACGTTGGTGCAAAAGTGGACTAAAAACTTGGGAAGGATTGGTCTGATAAGTTCAAGTAGGTTTGCCTGAGAAAGTCAGCCGGAAAATAGAAACATGAACTTATAAATCAAATAAGATTGAACTTACAGGACAAATAATTCCGCTTCAAATCCTTCATCTTTGCAGTGTTCAATTTAAAAGAAAAAGAATATGAAAAAGAATTTGATTTTAGCTATTATCGCATTGTCTGGCACAATGTTCATGGCACAGGCTCAAACAGTGGAAAATGATACGGTCAAAGTAAAGACAGATACGACCGAGGTAAAGAAACCTGTAAGTAAAGAGATTGCTCATCAGGGTGCAGTCGAAGCATTGAACCGGTGTGACTTTGTACTTCAGGCTCATGATATGGCTTCGGTTAAAACAAGAGCAACAGCTGAACTTGATTCGGCAGCAAATTTCCTTGCCGTAAAAGGGAATAAAGGATTGCTGCAAATAGCTCCTCCTGCTGAAAAAGGTGACAGTACCCCCATATCGGGCATAACAATGAAGATGGATATTCTCTCCTGCAATGTAGAAACTGACAAACGTGGTAATGTAACATGCATGTTGTCAACACTGCTGGATGGTACTCCTAAAGATTTCAAAATAAAACTGAACAAGAAAAACAATAAAGCTGTTGCGGAATATGAAGGAAGCACATTTGCTTTTATTGGCGAATTGCTGCCAGAGGAAGTGGCGGATATACATATAGGAGAAAACAAGGGGTAATATTCTTGCCTTCGTACTCTTTATTATCTAACCCCGTTTCATAAATTCTCCTCACTCCCGGTTGTATCTATAATATACAATCGGGAACTTTTTATTGTCCATTTTAAGAATACTTATAGAGATACTGAAGGATTAATGAGAAATAGGCAACAACAAATGAACTGAAGGTAAACTTGGTTGGACTAAAGATATATAAACATATCTGAACGCTATACAATGAATTAAACAAACAGTATATCTTGTGTGTAGTAGCCATATTTTTATGAAACCTATTGAAAATGTACTTACTGAAGAAATGTATTACCTGCCTTATACTATATCTTGAAAGGACTTTTTGGTAATTTTCCTGCAAAATAAATGGCATCTTCCACCCGGTAGGATTCGGAAGATGCCGTCTGAGTTAAAAGATTTGGAATATCCTTCCTTTATCCGATGAAGGAAGCCAGTCAAAACAAAACTGTTTGTCTTTTGATCTTGTTGAGAACAAATAATTGCAAAGTCAATGCTGCACCGAGTAATGTACCTAAACAATCGGCACAAAAGTCTTTTATGCCACAACTTCTGTAGCCAAAAACCCCTTGTAGCAGTTCTATCACTCCTCCGGTCAGTATGCCCGCAAGTAATGTGACCAAAATAGATACCATATACTGCGGCAGGCTTTTCTTATTTCTCCCAAATGCGCGTATTGCCAATATGGGAAATGGAAAAAACATCAGCAGATGCACGATTTTGTCATTTCCAAATCCCGAACAAACTGTTACGGAAGTATTGATATAATTAATGTAACTTCCGGTAACAGTATCCAGATTTGAATCGGCAAAACATAATGCCAGCACTGCTGATATGTAGGCGGCAAAAATGAGTCTATGTATAAGTGAACGGTCCATATATTCAGAATGTAAATCCCACACGGATACCCCAGTTGTTCATACCATCCATATCATGATAGAATATCTTGCCCCGATTATCCGCATAACTGTAATAAGCTGCAAGATTGATTCCCACATATTTGTGTCTGAATGGAAACACATTGACACCTACTTCCGGAGAGGCATAGATACCCCACGACTTGTCATTATAGAAATACAACTGTTGAACAGATTCGGCATCAAGGTAATTTACACCTAATTTGGCACCGATATATGGTTGCCAGCGTGATCTCCATGCAAAGCGATAGCGCAGTGATACTCCGAATGGAATTTGGATGGAAGAACGTACCTGATCAGTATTTACGGAAGTAGTACCTTCGGTAAATGTCTGCCGGGGGACATACTCGCTTCGTGTATTCAGGTTAATGAAACCTCCCAACGAAATGTTTGGGGTCAGGTAATAACCGGCATCCAGGTAAAGTCCCAGGTCATTCATTTTGTCGGTGAATCCGGAATTGACAGGAAAGTCAAACTGCCAGCCGATTTGATAGTAAGCTCTCGGATTTATTTGGGATTTGGCAACATGTGGCATCAGGCAGAAGGCCAGTACCAATGACATCAATAATCCAGTTGTGTTTTTTCTTATTCTTTTAGCATCCATGATATTATCTCCTTAATTTGAATGGTTAGTAATATATTCCGATTGTTTAAAAGACTGTTCTATTCCACGTGCCGCCAATGTTATATTGAGGACATCGGAGTTATGTAACAGACCGGTCTGATAACTTTGCCATACAACAGGCAAGCGCTTGTCTGCGCCTTGCTCGGTCTTCAGATTCAACATATCCGTCAGCAGTGCACCTGTGCTGACACTGAAGCTGACCGGATACGGATAATACCAGTATCCCCAATTACCCCAATAAAAAGGACTCCAATAACCGGAAAATCCCCACCACCAATAAGGTGAAGCGGTGTATCCCACAAAATGGTAGGTACTGGCAATATATGTCATTTGTAATCCCAAGTCGGCGTTTTCCTTGCTTGCCGCACGACTGTAACCCCGTTCTTGCATGTTATGGTGACAGGCGTTTAGGATTGGTCCGGCTTGCAGACTGTCGAGATACTGCGGTTTCTCATCTTTTCCGATGAACAGAACACTGTCTGCCAGGTAATATGACTGAAACTGGCTGAAATCCGTTTCCGGATCATAATCAGTCATTACGTGATAGTCAGCATCCAGTTTATTCACTTCTTCATCTTTTTGGCAGGAGTATAGGGTTCCTGCCAGGAGCATGAATACTCCTATGTACAATTTAGCTGTCATACTTTTCTTGGTTAGTTTGTTTAATGATCAGAAAGTTGTTCCTTTAAATACGGAACTTTCCTTGAACGGAACCAGTTGCCCGTCCAATGTAACATTGAGAGAATTGAAATTAGGGATAATCGTTGCTGTGGCACGGTTGTCCGAAGGACTGAGTGTCACTGTAACTTGTGCCGATATACCATTTCCGGTGACATTCATGGAAAGGCGGGTGATACCTTTCTTGTCTGTTTCTATTTTCAATCCGGTCGGAGTGCCTTCCACTGTGATACCACCCACCCCGTTAGGACCACCGCCTGACTGGAACGGTGAGATTTGTACGGTCGCTTTTCCATCATGCAAGGCAATGAAGTTGGTGGTAGAATTTACATATCCATGTTTACCATGCTTTAGTGTCAGTTCGTCACTTTCCAGTACAAACTCTTTCCTCTGCAAAGCATTTTCAGCCTTTATATGGACAACTGAATCCATCAGGTGCCGTTCCTGTCTGGCTATTAAACGTGCATTCTCAACGGAATCTTTCCATTGTTGCAATTCACTTTTCTTTTTCTCCTGGGCATTGGCCTGTATCGCTCCTGTTATAAAAAGAAGGAGCAAGATTCTTTTAAAACATTTTGCTACCATATATTATCAAATATTTAATTGTTTACGGTAGCAAAAGTCATCATTTCGGACAATTAGTTCTTGTCTGTAAATGTCAAAGCCATTTGCCTTTAGAAGTCTATGACGATAGAATATTTCAGGGTCACTGATTCCTGAACTCTTTTGGAGTCATTCCCACATACTGGTGGAATACGCGGGAGAAGAATGAAGGGTTCGGGTAATTCAGTTTTTCCGATATTTCGGTAATACTGATGGTCGTTGAACGTAATAACAGCTTGGCTTCACGCATAATGAACTCAATTACCCAAAAATGAAAAGTCTGTCCGGTGGATTTCTTCAGTACACGCATCAGATACTTGTCCGATATATATAATTTATCGGCGTAAAATGAAACAGACCGTTCTTCCCTGTAATGCTGATGGAGTAGAAAAAAGAAATGATCTGTCAATTCGTCTTGTCGTGTATTCGATACCGACACATTTTTACCGGAATATAGCCTGCTGATTTCAAGAATAAAGGAAAACAGCAATCCTTTGGTAATGGCAATGTACTCATTGCTTTCCTGATAACGTTCAGTTATCAGGCCATAGTATTTCTTCACCAGTTGCCTCTCTTTATCTTTTAGCTGTAAGCAAGGGTTTTTTCCTACATATTCTGAAATATCCGCCTTTAGTAATAAAGGAAAATCCGAGAGGAATTCAAACTCGAACCAAAGATATTCAAGTAGCAAATCTTCTGTATGGGATATTTGTCTGACCAGATGGTTTGGATACAGATATATCAATGTCCCGGTATGTATCAAATGGTTCTTTCCGTCAATTTCAATCATGGCTCCACCTTGTAAGACTATAGCGAGAAAAATCTTATTTGAGGGAGTACGTTCCGCTTCCTTTTCCGGAAATAATACGGATAAATGTCCGGTGGAAGGACATATTCCAAACTTGTTTGTCATATCTTTATTAATTGGCATCGAGTATAATATAAGTAAGTTCATACAAATATAAAAGGATTTTACGGATTATTGTTTATCTGCTTGCAAATATCACGAAATGGACAATAACAAATTTGTCTCTCAGATTCAAAGCCGTTTGCAGGAGAAAGTCAGACTAAAATAGATTTCTCTAATCAATATTTGGTTACTATCCGGACAATCCAGACATGGAAATGGACAAAAGGATGTGACAGAATGTTATGAACTTTGCAGCAGAAAATAAAAGTATAAATAAGTTATGATGAAAGAAACCTTAAACTCAAAACTGTATATCCTGGTTGTTATCGGGATTGTTTCAGCTTTCGGTCCGTTTGTGACCGACTTTTACCTGCCTGCCCTTCCGGTGCTGGCCGGATATTTTGATACCACGGCATCGCTCGTACAGCTTAGCCTGACTTTTAGTATGGTTGGACTGGCCGTCGGGCAGTTGGTTATCGGGCCATTGAGTGACAAGTACGGACGTAAAAAACCATTAATGGCCTCCCTTGTCCTGTTTTGTATATCCACAATAGGTTGTTTATACGCTTCGGATATATATGTATTTATCTTCTTCCGATTGTTACAAGGATTGTCTGGAGCCGGTGGAGTGGTTATTTCCAAATCCATCGCCACGGATCTCTACGAAGGGAGAGAGCTTACCCGCTTTTTTTCCATGCTTAGCTCCGTGCAAGGCATTGCCCCGGTTTGTGCCCCCGTATTGGGGGGTGTTTTATTGGAAGTGACTGACTGGAAAGGTATTTTTTGGATATTGGTATTGATAGGCATATTATTGATTATGGCATTGGCCTTTTTTAAAGAGTCCTTGAATAACGAGCAGCAACAACATTGCGGTGTGTTTGCCACATTTCGGAACTATATACCTGTGTTTCAAAATGCCCAGTTTATGCGCTATGTATTGGTGCAAGCGTTCGCTATGGGAGTGATGTTTACATATATTGCTGCTTCTCCCTTTATTTTTCAGGAGCATTTTAACATGTCCCCGCTGGCGTACAGCCTGTGTTTCGGCACCAATGCGATAGCCATAATGCTGGGCAGTCTGATGGTTTCATTATTTCATGACGCAACCGGTGCATTACGTGTAGGTTCTATTGGATTCGGGATAATGAGTTTGTTTGTAGCCGCAGCTTTATTTTTCTCCACTTCCGTGTGGCCGGTGGAATTATCACTGTTTGTTTTTATGCTCTTCTTGGGAATAATATTGCCAAGTTCTACAACACTTGCTCTTGATTTGGAGAGAAAGAACTCTGGAAATGCATCTGCATTACTTGGATTTTTGATGTTCCTGTTCGGTGGAGTGCTTTCTCCATTAACCGGATTGGGAAATATGCTCTATACAACCGGCATTATCATCGTTGCTTGTTGTATCGGTACATGGTTTTGCAATCATATTGCAACCTCGCATATCACTTTAAAGGTAACCAAACAATAAAGGAGATTCACAAATGAAAAATAAAATGATTCCAGACTATCCCATTATGTATAAAATGAGTTTCACCAAAGGGCAGCCTATGAAATTCCAATTTGATGATTTCTTATTCTCATATGTCTATTCGGGAGAAGGAACAATGTGTGTGTCGGGGATTAATCACTCGCTGAGCAAAGGATTCGGCTGGATATTGGCACGTAACGAACATATTTCATTTCACACGGAGAGTTCCATGCAAGTAGTACATATCCGCATATCGGAAGAGGCTGTAACAGAATATCTGTTACGTGCCGCGTCTCCGGCTATGACAGATGCAGAAAAAGAAGTGGAAAATGAAGATATAAATGTAATGACAGTAGCCAATCATGTACTCCTTCAGGGTCTGATATCAGGCATTAAAGCCGGTGTTGATAATAATTTCCGGGCTAACCAACCATTGACTTATCTCAAGATACAGGAGTGCATAAATGTCCTGACCTATCTCCGTCCAGGATTACATAATTGGTTTTCTCGTATGAACAGCCTACAGAGAATTAATCTGAAAGATTTCATGGAGTGTCACTATCAGGATAACCTGCCATTGGAACAACTGGCGCAGGCTTCCGGACGTAGCTTATCTACATTCCGCAGAGACTTCTTAAAAGTGTTTGGTACGACACCCGGAAAATGGTTGTTGACAAAGCGACTGGAAGAAGCTTATGTACTCATTAAAGAAAAGAAAATCAAGCCGTCAGAATTTCTATTGGATTTAGGATTTGAAAGTTTCTCACATTTCTCCCGTAGTTTTAAGGCGTATTTTGGCATACAACCCTCCATTCTGTTAAAAGAAAGTATAGTAAAATAGAAATGAAATTTAAATAAAATATAAGTATATGAATAAGGAGTATATATTTGATGCTGCGGTGTCATTATTCCGCC
Source organism: Bacteroides hominis (assembly GCF_033042785.2). Lineage (NCBI taxonomy): Bacteria > Pseudomonadati > Bacteroidota > Bacteroidia > Bacteroidales > Bacteroidaceae > Bacteroides > Bacteroides hominis. Next base: position 1,769,223 of record NZ_CP178829.1, read on the forward strand.
ATCAAGGAATCAGAGCAACCCGTATGGATGATGTCGCAGAGTTTTTACACATGTCCAAACGTACATTATACGAACAATTTCCAAGTAAAGAGGAATTTATTGTTGCATGTATAGAATATGAAATGAAAAAGGAACTGGAAACAGTGGATAGATTGGAGTATAAAATGAATTCTCCATTAAAATTTATGTCCAAACTGTATTTACACTCCATTCGCTATTTAAGTTCTTTTCATCCATCTTTCTTCAAAGATTTAAAGAGATTCCCTTCATGCAATAAAAAGTTAGATCATTATATTTCAATACTTAGAATTAAATTCAATGAGATATTATTGGAATGTATTCATTTGGGATTATGTGTAAAGGATTGCGATACGTTTCTATTCTCTGCATTTTTGAGTATTCGGTTGGAAAATATTAAAAATGGTGTTATTTACCCTCAAAAAGAAAAGACTCCTGGTCTTTCTAATTTCGTTATTAAATCCATGCTTATGGGATATATGACAGATAAAGGGAAAGAGCATATTATTTCTATATAAATAATGGATTTTATAAGTAAAACCATATATTAAATAGAAAAGACAGAGATGGGAGTCGTATTAGTGGTTGAAGATAACCGAGCATATGCTTATACTGTTGTGAGTTGGTTAAAGAATAATAATATAGGTGCTTATTATGTATTATCAATGGATGCAGCAAAATCTTTTTTATGCAAGAATGAAGTACATATGGTATTCTCAAATTCTAAAATTGAAAAAAGCCACGGCATACAACTGTTGGAATGGATGAAAATAGAAGGGTATTATATTCCATTCTTTATTATGGCAGAGCATATTGATATACAAGAGATAGTGGATGCTATAAAGAAAGGAGCCGAAAATTATTTTCAAAAGCCAATTCAAACAGAAAAAGTACTTAGTATTATCAATGATGTGTTAGGACGCAAAAAAAGAAATACTAAAATGAAGCAGGAATTTTATATGGGGCAAAGTCCTTTATTTTTAAAACTACAATATCATATTCGATTAGTAGCTCCAGTAGATATGACCGTATTAATACGAGGAGCATCTGGTACTGGAAAAGAATGGGTAGCCTCACATATTCATGCACTCAGCAAACGTTCGGATGCACCGTTCATTGCTGTAGATTGTGGAACATTACCGAAAGAACTTGCCGCATCAGAACTATTTGGATATGTAAAGGGAGCTTTTACAGGTGCAATAGAAAACAAAGGGGGCATGTTTGCCCGAGCTAGTCATGGGACATTGTTCTTAGATGAAATTGGTAACCTAAACATGGATGTACAGATGCTATTGCTACGTGCATTGCAGGAAAAGCATTATCGTCCTATAGGCAGCCAAAAAGAAATAGAAGCTGATATACGGTTGATAGCAGCAACGAATGAGAACTTAGAAAAAGCAATAATAGAAGGAAAATTTCGAGAAGATCTATTTCATAGGTTAAATGAGTTTCCTGTACAAGTACCTCTTTTAGCTGAATGTTTGAATGATATTGTACCATTGGCTGAATTTATGTTGGATATAGCTAACCAAGAATTAGATAAGAGTGTGAAAGGATTTGATCTGGAAGCACAAAAAAAGTTCAAAGCATATTCATGGCCAGGGAATATACGAGAATTGAGAGCAATAGTTAAACGAGCTGTTTTGCTTGCAAAAGATGACTGGATAACGGCAGAAGATATAGGACTTCTTTCAAACGAGCGACTAAAAGAATATACACTGAAAAATGAACGAACAGAACGGAATAATATTGTGAAAGCATTAGAGGCAACAAATAATAACCGCACAGCAACAGCAAGGCTATTGGGAATAAGTCGGAGTACACTTTATCTTAAATTGAAGAAATATAGACTAATGTAGGAATTGTCCGATTTTCGGACGAATTATATACATTCCACAATTTTATATTGCACAAATACTTTTTTTATTGTTATTATACCTTTGATTATAAGCATTTAAATATAATATGTTTAATGGTATAATACTTGCACTTAATATGAGTATGATGATTTAGCGCGGAGATGATGATTTGTAAAACCTAAAATGTGATGTGATGAAAACATTAACAAGTGCACTCCTTTTCAACCTATTTTCCTCCTACTTGGAAGGTATGGTACAAGCGGTGGAAAAATTGCCTGCCGCTTATGATAATTTTGTAACTCTGCTTGGAGAACTTCCACAAAATGAGAACCAAATATTGAAGTTACGTCGCTTGAATTATACCAAAATAGAATTGGTTTCTATGCAAATTGCATCGGAGCAAATGTTTGGGAAAAGGAATGTTTTGTACGATGTGTTTATCGGTAAAGCATTATCTCTTCTCGATGCAGAGATAGAAATGGTTAAAGAGTTATTCAGATATGGGAATATTATCCCCGAATTGAAATCTGAAATAATAAAAGATGCAGAAAATAAATCTGTTGTCATGTTGACTTGGAACGGTACAGACAGTGATTTGGTTGAACTGGTGGCTGCGTTGATGGCTGCCGGTGCAATAAGTTCGAGAAATGGTGACAAACGGACTGTGATAAGTGTAATTCGGGCTTTTGAGGACATGTTTCATCTAAAAATAAATGCACTATATACCAAACGGGGAAAAGTATTTGACCGTTGTACAGACACTACTCCATTTATTGATTCCTTGCGTCTAAGTTATAACCGGATGCTAGAGAAACGGTTAATTTAAAAGTCATATGCCAACGGACGCCAAAGCCCGACTCGGATTTCCTTTTTATTGTGGGTTGTCAGATGATGTATTTTCTTTACAGGTATTAAGTTATGCAAAGAGAATCAAATTATGGGATTATTGAAAGATGGGGCAGACCGTTGGTTGCATCACCGGACAGTCCGGGTAACTTCCCCGTTTCAACAGACAATAAGAATTAGCGTATGTCTGCTATGGCAACGGATGAGAATACACTTTTCTTCCCGGGCTGTATAAAAGGGATGAAAGCACGCACCATCTACTTGTGGTATCTAGTAAACAGTTTCTTCAGCTTCAGTAAAAAAAGTGGAAGCATGGAGGGGGCAAGCTTTTCTTCATGCCATTTACTTTACCGTTGCGACAATGCACGACAAAATCCGACTTTGATTCCACACATTTGCTTTTACTGGAGAGTATGCCTTATTTTGCCGGAGAAAACATTAAAATGTATAAACTAAAAACATCATGTATGGAACTGACTATTATTGAAACGAGTGCGTATCTGGAAATGAGGAAACAGTTCAGCCTACTGGCAGTACAGTTGGAAGACTTCCGTAAAAAGGTTGCCCCACCTGCACCGGATAAATGATTGGATGTGCAAGAGGTATGTCTGGCTTTGAAAATATCGAAGAGATGCCTGCAAAAATACAGGGATAACGGCCTTATCCCTTATTCAAACATAGGCGGGAAATTCTTCTATCGGGAAACGGATATTCAGGAGATATTGAGTGAAGGACTTATAAAAAGGAAATAGGCTATGGCGGACATTATCACAAAGGATTCGGAAGAGTTCAAGGATTTGACCGGATGGATAAGGAGAGCGGGTAAGGCGGCTGAGGAAGCCATGGCAAGGATACGTCCCACAATTGCGTATGAGCATTACCTGACAGGAGATGACGTGTGCGAGAGGCTGCACATCTCACGGCGGACGCTACAAACCTTGCGTGACGAGAACATGGTGTCCTATACTACCATCGGTGGAAAGATTCTTTATCCCGAAAGTGGACTGTATGAGGTGTTAAAAAAGAACTATCGGGATTTCCGAAGGTTCAGGAAATAAAGAAAAGACAAAAGGAATGTCCCTCCGGCCTACCGGCTGAAGGGGCATTCCTTTTGGTCGGTATTAGACGGCCAGTTTGTAAACATGGCCTATCTTCTCGCAAAGCTTGTCGGTATCTTCGCTCACTTTCGGATTGATAAGCTCGGCATATACCTGTGTGGAAAGGATGGAGTTGTGACCTAACACCTTTTGCAGGGTTTCCAACGGCATCCCTTTGAGAATGGCCAGAACTGCGAATGTATGACGTCCGATATGCGGGGTGACTTCGGTATGGCAATCGCACTTCTTGCCGATGATTCTGAGGCTGAGGAGCATCGTGTTGTATTCACCTACGGGGAAAACATAATCGGGGGAATCCTTCTTCTCGTCCACACCCCTGTATTTCTCAATAAGCTCAACGGCTATGGGTAATAACTTCACGACATAGGCCACTCCGGTTTTTATACGGTTGCCCATCAGCCATGTGCCTCCGTCGGAATCGGTATGGATGTTGTTGTAAGTAATGGCTTTGAGGTCGGCATATGCAAGACCGGTGAAACACATGAAGAGAAACATGTCCCGCATGGCACGCTGGCGTTTGTATCTCAGATCCACGTGGATGATTCTCTGCAATTCCTCTTCAGTAAGAAAAGACCTTTTCTTGTATTCCGGCTTGCATTCGAAGGATGTGAAAGGATGAACTCTTAACCAACCTTTTTCCTGTGCGATGTACATCAGCCATTTCAGGGTATTGACACGGTTGAAAGCAGTGGCATTCGCATTACCTGCCGTGCCGAGCATCCATGTGTAATAATCCTCAATGAACGACTTTTCAAGCTCGTCAATAGCTATATCCTCGATGTTCTTTTTGGTTTTCATGAAAAGCAAAAGGCTTTTGTAGTCGGCAATCAATCCACGGTAAGTACTTTCCGCCTTTCCTTTACCTATCTTTTCTTTATACGATTCAAGCTGTTCTCTGAAGAGCACCATAAGAGTATGGCATTCCTCTGGGAAACCTGCATAGCGGTTATATACTTTCTTGGCCGTAACAAAACTGTCATGGTCGCAGATGTACTGATAGTGCTTTGTTATCTGCGCCTTGATGTTGTCAAGTTCTTGATTCAGCATGCGTGCCTCCTCAGATTTGCCTTTCGCACGGTTGGCTTTTACGTCCCATAAGGAAAGGGACACTGTTCTTTTACTGCTGAAACCCGCTTGGGTTCCATTGACTGTGATACGTCCCATTACCGGGGCCTTACCATTTTTTACTGACTGGTTCTTGGTGTAGAACAATACTTTGAATGTGCTTTGCATAACTCAACTCTTTTTAGTTACAAATTTACTTTCTGTTGAGTTATCTGATACTATGCAAAAATAAGCAATAGACTGAAATATAATATATTACATTTCTTTTTATAGCATATTTGGCGAAGTTACGATTTGGTAACCTAACTCCTTTCCAAACCTGCTTTTTTTTGCTTTCCTTTTGCCTCCCTGCTAAAAATATGTTTTATAACTGTTTGATTTTTAACATGATTGCGTTATCTTTGTACATCTTTTAAAAATACTTAGTTTCTTGCTGAATAACGTTGTTTTGATAGTTCTAAAAAGTTCATAAGTAATCTAATTTTGATTTATGGCAAAGTTATACCTATTTTGTTCTAAATATAGGTATATATTTTCGCCATATTGGTATAATTCCGCTTTATGTGTTATATTTGAGGTATGAAAAAAGAAAATCTTCATCAACCATTTGAGATCAGCTTTAACGAGCATAGTGAATCGTTATTAACTGAGCATGAGCATACTTTTTTTGAACTAGTCTACATCTTAACAGGAACAGGTATTCAATGGATTAACAATAGTATGTTCCCATATCATGATGGACACTTGTTCTTGATAACTCCAAATGATTCTCATTCCTTTGAGATTCACACAACTACAAAATTCATTAACATCAAGTTTAATGACATCTATATACATTCAGCCATATTTGGTTCAGAGAATATCCAGAGATTAGAATTTATTTTGCAACATGCAAATCATCAACCGGGCTGCATTCTTAGAAATAAGGTGGATAAGTTATTAGTGAAACCAATGATTGAAGCAATTATTCGGGAGTATGTAAATAGGAATCTTTATAGTAAAGAGATTATCACGCAGTTGATAAATACTATAATTATTGTTGTGGCAAGAAATATAGCTATGTTTTTACCTCAACAAGTCGATGAATGTTCAGATGATAAGTCTCTCGATATTCTTCAATATATCCAAGCAAATATCTATCAAACAGGTAAAATTAGAGCAAAAGAAATCAGTCAGCATTTTGGTATATCTGAAAGTTACTTGGGACGTTATATAAAAAAACACACCAACGAAACAATGCAGCAATACATATTAAGCTATAAACTAAAATTGGTCGAAAGCAGATTGTTACATAGTCAAATGAGAATAAATGAGATTGCCGAAGAACTAGGATTTACCGATGAAAGCCATTTGAGTAAATTCTTTAGAAAAAACAAAGGCTGTAGTCCTTCAAGTTTCAGAAAAAGTAATAAGACAATATGATGCGTATCTATTCTTAATCTAATATATTTCAACGATAACATATATACTATTTATCTGTTTTCTTATTTCAATAAGAAGCCAGCAATAGTCAAATCTCACCACTTCCAGACAGTTTTTAAAACGTTTCTTGATTCTTCTTTCATTTGCCGATGAAAATAGAATCAACACGTTTTATAAACCATTTAAAAGAGAAAGTATGGAAGTAGTAACCATTGAAAAGAGAACCTTTTCGTATGTCTGCGAACGGTTCACTGAGTTTGCCAAACGAATAGAAAGTTTGTGCAGCACTCATACCCAGAAAGTAGAAAACTGGCTGGATAGTCAGGAAGTGTGTCTGTTGTTAGGCTTTAGCAAGCGAACACTGCAATATTACCGAAGTAGTGGACGGCTGGCTTATTCTCAAATCGGCAGCAAGATTTATTATAAGTCTTCCGATATTGAAAGAATTATTGCGGACAGTGAAATACAGAATCAATCATCCAAACAAACCATGCCTTATGAATAGAACTAAAGAAGATTACCCGTCCTTCAACCTGTTTTCTATTGTCGGCACATGGGAAAGCGTTAATCTGAATCCTACGGTTATCATCTACCGGAATGATAAAGAGTATGTTCTCTCTATTATATATGTATCGGAAACCACAAAACAGGCTTCACCCGCTACTTATGAGATACAGCGAGATGGTAGCCAGTATTTTATTGCCACTGCATCCAAACGGCTCTATGTAGATTATGATCCGGCAAAAGATGTACTTAACATTTCATCTTTGGGTGACTATCTGCGTAACCAGCCAGCTATCTTGAAATCAATATTTCAATAAAACAATCTTTCAATCATGGAACTAATAAATAAAGATACCCCGCAAGTTAAAGAGTTTATTTCCTCGCTTGATTCGATGCTGAACAGTATTGAATCTATAGTCAAGCATTACAAGCCCTACCTGAATGGGGAACGCTTTCTTTCTAATAATGAAGTTTCCAAGAAACTGAATGTCAGTTTGCGAACCCTGCAAGAGTGGAGAGATACAGGTCTAATCCCCTTTATCCTGATAAAAGGTAAAATCATCTACCGTCAGAGTGATATTGATAAACTGCTCCAAAAGCACTATTTTGAAAGTTGGAAAGAGTAACCTGCCAAGCCCAAAAACATTGTTTTTCGGAATTTAATTTGAATCATTGACTTTTCCAGTGAAGTATTTAGTCTGTGCAAGTCTTTAGATGAAAATACGCTCGAACATAGTGAGAGGAAGATTTTCATCTAAACCGAAGGCTCGGACTTGAACAGGCTAAATACGGAACTTACCTTTGTCAATGCTTCATATTGAGTTCTGGAAAACTTACTATAAAAGAAAAGGATTGAGAAAATGAAATTCATTCTTCCCAATCCTTTTTCTATATTGGCTACTGCCTCTATTATATAGCCAATTCCGACAGGCAGCTATTTACTTTTTGCATATCCTTGAAAATATTCTGATCCAATACCCTTGCATAGTGTTTTGTTACGCTTGTATCTACATGACCTAACATCTTAGCAACATTCTCCATACTCACGCCATTTGCAAGGCAAATGCTTGTGGCATAGCTATGACGGGCGGTATGTGTGCTAAGATTTTTATGAATTCCGCACACATCGGCAATCTCCTTCAAATAACTGTTCATGCGCTGATTGCTCAATACAGGCAATAGTTTTCCGGTACACTCTGCCACGTCCTTATATTTATCAAGTATGGAAGCTGCCACAGGTAACACAGGAATGTTACACATGATTTTGGTCTTTTGGCGGTTCTTCCTTATCCAAAGTTCCCCTTTGTTGTCTTTTACCAAGTGTTCGGGTGATAAATCTTTCACATCGCTGAACGCCAAGCCAGTAAAAATGCAAAAGACAAAAACGTCACGTACCTGTTCTACTCGTTTAATTGTGAACTCTTTAGCGAGAATGATTTTAATCTCGTCCATTGTCAGAAATTCAGGATCGGTTTCTTCCAGTTTGAAGCGGTAATAAGCAAACGGATCTTTCTTTATCCAGTCGTTTTCTAAAGCAATGCGGATAATCTTCTTCAAATTCTTCAATCGGGTGATAGCAGAGTTCTGCGCACAACCTTTTTCAATCTTCAAAAAAGCATCGAACTTAGAAATAAAATTAGCTTCCAAGTTGTTTAGAGTAATATCCGATAGCTGATATTCTTTCTTAATGAATTCCTCCAAATATCGGGTAGTGGTTTCATACCGTTGAACGGTCTTACTTACAAAGTCTTTGCCGATCAACTTACGGCTTTGTTCGTTATGCTCTCTGAATACCTGCAATAGCGTTTTGTTATCTTCGTCCACACCATAAAACAACTTTCTCACAAGATCAACAGTAATAACTTTGCCGGAAGTTTCCAGTTCTCTATAAATTTGGTGTACGTGTGAACGTGTAATTTCTAAGTAGTGGTTCAGTTCCACCGACATACGGTCTTTGCCTTTTGAATTCTCTTTTGCCTGATTCCATAGGTTTACGGGACAGCTTCTTTTGATAGAAATATCTACCATACAGCCGTTTACGGTGATTCTCATGCACACGGGTGCTTCTCCGTTCTTTAATAATTTGCCTTTCTTGATGAAGAACAATACAGAAAATGATTTTCGAGCCATTTTTACATCGTTTTTAAAGTTACAAAACTATGTATTCTCTTCCAAAGTAATTCTATGCAAAAGACTATGAATCAGTGAGAAATATGCAAATTCGTGGGACTTTTTTGAACTAAATTTTAGTCCCACGATTTATCCACCGATAATATGCTTGAAACGGCTGTTTTCTGCTACCTGCCAGAAAAAAGAAATCCCTGATAATGTCTGATTATCAGGGATTTGCTTGATTTTTCTTGTTGTTTCCGTGATCCGCCTGGGTCTTTAACCCATCCGGTTCACAGTCCTAAATATCAATATTTTATCTATCTTTACCCTTTTAAGGGGGTACGATTTGGACACTGACTTTTTTATGCGTTTCTGTCTGCTTTTGGCAGATGTCTGTCTCCATTTATCTTGGGTTCAAAAGTACGCATTCGTTTTGAATTATGCAAGTGTTTGATTATTAATATTTCAACTTAGGTGCAAGGTGCAAGCTATATATATAGATATATACTTGCACCTTGCACCTATCCGAAAAAAATATGCCGTAAAATTTGGCTATTAAAAATATTGTTCGTAGTTTTGCGAACAACAAATAAGAAAGGAGAATTGAAGTGAAAGAGAAACAGTACACAGCAGAGCAGGAACAGATTGCTCGTTTTGCCAAAGCAATGGGGCATCCGGCACGAATGGCTATTCTTGCTTTTTTGGCAAAACAAGATAGTTGCTTCTTCGGTGATATTCACGAAGAACTGCCTATCGCTAAAGCAACCGTTTCGCAGCATTTGAAAGAACTGAAAGAAGCAGGGTTAATTCAGGGAGAAATAGAAACGCCAAAAGTCCGGTATTGTATAAACCGTGAGAATTGGGAACTTGCCCGAAAATTGTTTGCAGCTTTTTTAGGGGATTGCAAATGTAAAGGTACATCGTGCTGTGAATAGCAGTACCTTTTTTTTGGAATTAATGTTCGTAGTTCTACGAATTACGATTATTATATTAACTTTAAAGTAAAATGATAATGGAAATTAAAGTATTAGGAACTGGGTGTTCAAGCTGTAAAGCCTTGTACGAAACCACCAAACAAGCTATTTCAGAATTAGGTTGCGATGCAACCCTTATCAAAGAGGAAGATTTATTGAAAATCATGGAGTATAACATTTTAGGGCTTCCGGCTTTGGTGATTGACGAGAAAGTCGTATCAGCCGGAAAAAAGTTATCTCTTGCAGAAGTGAAAGAGTTAATAACAAAATAAAAATGAACTATGAGAAAATTATTTTATCTACTGATTGCAATGCTGGTCTTAGTTTCCTGTGGTAATGGTTCAAAGAAAAAGACCGGAGAAAACCAAGCGGAAGAAATACAGTCTAACCGCATAGAAGTTCTTTATTTTCATGGAGCGCAACGGTGTATCACTTGCCGGGCGATAGAAGCAAATACAGTAGCCCTTTTGGATAGCCTTTATTCCAAAGAAAAAGCAGACGGTAAAATTATCTACAAGGTGATAGATATTTCAAAGAAAGAAAATGAAGCGATTGCAGACAAGTACGAAGTTACATGGTCGTCTTTGTTCGTAAACGGCTGGAAAGACGGCAAAGAGAATGTAAACAACATGACCGAGTTTAGTTTTTCCAATGCGAAAAATGCACCGGACAAGTTTAAAGAGGGAATTAAAAGCAAGATTGACGAATTGTTAAAACAGTTGTAAGATGGATTTTCTTCAATCGCTATTAGATAACAGTTCTATTCCTGCTATTACAGCTTTTATATTGGGGATTTTAACGGCAGTCAGCCCGTGCCCGTTAGCGACCAACATAACGGCAATAGGATTTATTAGCAAGGATATAGAAAACCATCACCGAATATTTATAAACGGATTGCTTTATACTTTCGGCAGAATAGTAAGCTATACAGTTCTTGGCTTTATCCTTATTCCTATTCTCCGTGAGGGGGCAAGTATGTTTATGGTTCAAAAAGCTGTAAGCAAATACGGGGAAATGCTGATTGCTCCGGCGTTAATCATCATTGGAATATTTATGCTCGATATAATAAAACTCAATTTGCCGAAAATCAATATCGGCGGTGAAAGTTTGAAAAAGAGGACTAAAGGCGGTTGGGAGGCTATGCTATTGGGGATTTTATTCGCCCTTGCTTTTTGTCCTACCAGTGGAGTATTTTATTTCGGTATGCTTATGCCCTTGTCAGCAGCAGAAACGGGCGGGTATCTCTTACCTGTAATTTACGCCATTGCTACGGGATTGCCCGTAATCCTTGTTGCATGGATTTTAGCGTACAGTGTTGCCGGACTGGGTAAGTTTTATAACCGGATGCAAATATTCGAGAAATGGTTTCGTAAAATAGTTGCCATCCTCTTTATTGCGGTAGGAATTTATTATGCAGTAGTCTTTTATCTATAAATAAACATAGAGTATCATTTTAAATAAAAACAGTATGAAAAAGATAGAAATTTTCGACCCGGCAATGTGTTGCCCTACGGGTCTTTGTGGGACAAATATCGACCCGGAATTAATGCGTATTGCAGTGGTTATTGAAACATTGAAAAAACAGGGTATCATCGTTACCCGCCACAATTTACGTGACGAACCGCAAGTGTACGTAAGTAATAAAACGGTAAATGAGTATCTGCAAAAACATGGGGCGGATGCTTTGCCAATTACTTTAGTGGACGGAGAAATCGCTGTTTCACAAACCTATCCTACCACCAAACAAATGAGTGAATGGACAGGTATCAATTTGGATTTTATGCCAGTAAAATGAGTATTCACCAGCTAATTATATAAAAATGAAAACATTCAATTTATCAGATATAGATTTGACGAAATACCTTTTCTTTACCGGAAAGGGCGGTGTAGGAAAAACTTCTATTGCCTGTGCTACTGCGGTAGGTTTGGCAGATAATGGAAAGAAAATACTTCTTATCAGTACAGACCCGGCTTCCAACTTGCAAGACGTGTTTAATCAAACACTGAACGGACACGGCACGGATATTCAAGAAGTCCCCGGCTTAACAGTCGTTAATCTCGACCCGGAACAAGCCGCAGCCGAATACAGGGAAAGCGTTATCGCTCCTTTTCGGGGACAACTGCCCGAAAGTGTTATTCAGAATATGGAAGAACAACTTTCAGGCTCTTGCACGGTAGAAATTGCGGCTTTTAACCAGTTCTCCGATTTTATCACGGATGCCAATAAAGCAAAGGAATACGACCATATCATCTTTGATACAGCCCCTACGGGACACACGTTACGAATGTTACAACTGCCATCAGCGTGGAGTACATTTATTAGTGAGAGTACGCACGGTGCATCTTGCTTAGGTCAATTATCCGGTTTAGAAGAACGAAAAGGCATCTATAAGCAAGCTGTTGAAACACTTTCGGATGCAAACGCAACCCGCTTAGTGTTGGTTAGTCGTCCCGAAATCGCACCATTAAAAGAAGCCGCACGTTCTTCACACGAATTGCAATTACTGGGAATTAAAAACCAGCTATTGGTAATTAACGGGCTTTTGCTGCAATTAGATGAAGCCGACAGCGTATCGAAACAAATATATGACAGACAGCAAAACGCCCTGAAACAGACCCCTGCGGAACTGCTGGCATATCCGTCTTATTATGTTCCTTTACGGTCATACAATTTATCTAATATTGCGAATATCCGCCGGATGCTTCACGATGATAATTTAACAAATGATGCGAATTATCAGCGGATTACCGATGCCAAAGGGTTAGATGAACTGGTAAACGACCTTTATCAGTCAGGGAAAAGGGTTGTTTTTACTATGGGAAAAGGCGGCGTGGGAAAAACCACTTTAGCCACTGAAATAGCCCTGAAATTAACAAAACTGGGCGCAAAGGTACATCTTACCACCACCGACCCGGCAAACCATCTGAATTATAACCTTGCTGTTCAGGCGGGCATTACAGTAAGCCGTATTGATGAAGCGGAAGTTTTGGAAGCCTATAAAAACGAGGTTCGCAGTAAAGCAGCGGAAACAATGACTGCCGAAGATATGGAATATATAGAGGAAGATTTACGTTCACCGTGTACGCAGGAAATCGCAGTATTCCGGGCTTTCGCTGAAATTGTCGATAAAGCGGAAAATGAAGTCGTTGTAATTGATACCGCACCTACCGGACACACTTTGTTATTGCTGGATGCAACGGAAAGTTACCATAAAGAAGTGCAACGTACACATGGCGATACTCCCGCTTCGGTAAGAAAACTGTTACCACGTTTAAGAAATCAGCAGGAAACGGAAGTCGTTATTGTGACCCTGCCCGAAGCAACACCCGTATTTGAAGCCGAACGTTTGCAAATGGATTTACAACGTGCCGGGATTAATAATAAATGGTGGGTTGTAAATGCTTGCCTGTCATTAACTGACACCGAAAATTCTTTCTTGCGGGCAAAGGCGCAAAATGAATTGATTTGGATTAAGAAAGTAGAAGAATTGTCAAAGGGAAATGCTGCCCTGATAGCTTGGAAAAATAATTAAAAACATGAAGATTTTAATTCTTTGTACAGGGAATAGCTGTCGCAGTCAAATGGCACATGCCTTTTTGCAATCATTTGACAATAAACTGAATGTCTTTTCAGCAGGAACAAAACCTGCTGAAAAGGTCAATCCGATGGCGGTAAAGGTTATGGATGAAATGGGTATAGATTTAACCCACCATACCCCTATAAGTGTAAACCTATATACAGGGCAGGAATGGGACTATGTTATTACGGTCTGCGGTGGGGCAAACGAAAGCTGCCCGATGTTTACGGGTAAAGTAAGAAACAGACTGCATATAGGATTTGACGACCCATCAGAAGCAACCGGAACGCCGGAGTTTATAAACAGTGAATTTCATCGGGTACGGGATGAAATAAAAGCCCGTTTCTATGACTTCTACCTGAACGAATTAAAACCACAATTAAGCTAAATAGTTGTTGTTATGGAAAAGAAACAAGGAATTGGATTTTTTGAAAAATACCTGACTATCTGGGTTGCCTTGTGCATCATTATTGGAATTGCTGTGGGACAATGGCTTCCGGCAATTCCGCAAACATTAAGCAAATTTGAATATGCCAATGTGTCTATACCTGTGGCTATCCTGATTTGGTTGATGATTTATCCGATGATGCTAAAAGTGGATTTTCAAAGCGTTAAGAATGTAGGCAGGCGTCCGAAAGGAATAATAGTTACGTGCGTTACAAATTGGCTGATAAAACCGTTTACCATGTTCGGAATAGCTTATTTATTCTTCTATGTGGTTTTCAAAGCCTTTATACCTGCCGGGTTAGCCGAAGAATATTTAGCCGGGGCGGTATTATTGGGGGCTGCACCCTGCACGGCGATGGTATTTGTGTGGAGTTACTTAACGAAAGGCGATGCCGCTTACACGCTGGTACAGGTTGCGGTAAACGATTTAATCATATTAGTAGCATTTGCGCCTATTGTAGCTTTCCTTTTAGGGGTTGGCGGCGTATCTATTCCGTGGGACACCCTGTTGTTATCCGTAGTATTATTTGTTGTGATACCACTTGCTGCCGGGGTTATTACCCGTATAATGGTTATTCGTCGCAAAGGAGTGGACTATTTCAATAACGTATTTATTAAGAAATTTGATAATTATACGGTAGGTGGACTGCTCTTAACGCTTATTATCCTGTTTTCATTTCAGGGAGAAACGATATTGAACAATCCCCTGCATATCTTATTGATTGCAGTTCCGCTTGTATTGCAAACGGTTCTGATATTCTTCGTTGCTTACGGGTGGGCAAAATGGTGGAAATTACCCCATGATGTTGCTGCACCTGCCGGAATGATTGGGGCAAGTAATTTCTTTGAATTGGCGGTTGCTGTGGCTATTTCTCTTTTTGGTTTACAATCCGGGGCTGCATTGGCTACGGTAGTTGGTGTGCTGGTTGAAGTTCCGGTAATGTTGATGTTAGTAAGGATTGCCAATAATACACGAAGCTGGTTTCCGGCTACAAAATAATAATAGGACAAAAGTCCTAATCTAACTTTATCGCAAAAAGGCTTGGTGCTGGAAATGTTTGTTTCTAACATTTCCGGCATTCTGCCTTTTACAAAAGTCAGAATAAAGATACATTTTTCGGCATTAAGACAACCGTTATAACATGAACAATGAAATCGATTTTGAAGAATTTATAAGAAACATAGACTGTGCTATCTATGAAAAAATAGATGTTGATAACTGGAATATTTCAATAGAGGCAGTTCTCGATGTCGTAGAGTTCCTGCAACGGTCACTCGAAGATTTGAGGACATATATTGTCAATCATCCTTTCAGTAGCAAGGAAGAAGAAATTTATTTCTTCAAACACATCAAACCGGAAGTATTGAGTAGATTATTATACTTTACAGAGATTTACAATACCGAAATGCGAAAACCACATGGAAGTATTGAAGTCTTAAAAAAGTATTATAACGACAGATTGGATGAATTGACTTCCTATTTTGAAAGTAATTTGGATTTTTACCAATATTACCGTTCTAAAGCGACCCACTTAGACAATCATTATTTTGTACGGGGGCATATTGATTTTAAGCTGTGTCCGAATTGTGTACCTTATGACCGTGACCCGGAATTTTCCACTTGTTACGACCACAAAGCAGCACAAATATTAGCGAATGACATGCTTTGTATTTATCTGAATAAAAAGCTACATGGGGTTGATAAGCAAGTAATCATCGCAAAAAGTCGGTCTTTCTTACCGGAACACCCTTTTCGGTGGACTGCAACAAAAATAGCCGCCGTAGAATTAGGCTACGCTATCTATGCGGCAGGTGTCCTGAATAACGGACAAACGGATATAAAAGAAATTATGACTTTTATGGAAGCATCGTTTCAAATCGACTTAGGCGACTATTACCGAACTTACATAACCATGAAAGACCGAAAAAAAGACCGGACTTCTTTTCTAAACAGCTTAATAAAAAGCCTGCTTAAAAAGATGGATGAAGATGATAACCTTTAAACAAAAACAACCAAGTTCATACCAACTTGGTTGTTTTTGTATCTCCTGTTTTTAAAGGTATAATTCTATCCAAAAGCCTATTATTATCCCTGTTTTCCTATATTTTACCTCAAAAAATAAATCTTCCAACTTGGAAATAGGTTGTAAGTTTAGGTTATGAAAAGCCTGCACCTTTGCATCCAAACAATTATAGTATAATTATGGATGTAATAACCGTAGAAACAAAAGCCTTTAAGGAATTGATGGCAAAGATTAATGTGATTGCCAATTATGTATTTTCTCGTCAGGACGACTGTAAGGAGAATGAAGATGATATTTGGGTGGATAGTTACGAAGTATGTACTTTCCTGAAAATAAGTGACCGTACCCTGCAACGGCTCCGCTCCAAAGGAGAAATTGCTTACTCTACCATCAGGGGACGCAATTTCTATAAAATCGGAGAGATTAAGCGGCTGCTGGAAAGCCGTTTGATAAAGAGCAATGACGAATGTATGCGTAACCTGATAACCAACCACAAGCTATATGTTAAGGAAAGACGAAATCTTAGAAAGGACAAATAACGGTCTGAACGTGTTCAAACACTACATTTCTGGTACATGGCGGGTAGGTCGTAACTTCCTTAATCCGTTGTATGAGGACAGCAAAGCGTCCTGTAACATCTATTTCGACCGCCGGAGCAATACCTATAAATTGAAAGATTTCGGGAATGACAGTTATTCCGGTGACTGTTTCTTTTTCGTGGGCAGGCTCAAAGGGTTGGATTGTAACAATTCAGGTGACTTCATCAAGATTTTGCAGATTATTGACCGGGATTTGTCGTTGGGGATTTCAGAGGGTAATCCGATACCTCTACCCCAACCATTTAAAGAACAGGAAAAGCCTGTGCCTGTTCCAGTAGAATGTACTGGCAGACCGTACACATTTAAGGAGAGGAAATTTACCGCTTCCGAACTGGAATACTGGCAACAGTACGGCATAACCCCTGAAATACTGGAACAGTATAAAGTCTGTTCGGTCGTCCAGTTCCAAAGTAAAAATTCAGAGGGTAATCCGTTTTCCTATACTTCCACTAAGGAAGAACCCATTTATGGGTATAAAAGCAAACGCTTTATCAAACTGTACAGACCGTTTTCAAGAACACGTTTCCTGTATGGCGGTAACATCGGCGAGAATTATTGTTTCGGACTGGAACAACTACCCAGCAAAGGCGACACCCTGTTTATAACAGGTGGAGAAAAAGACGTCCTTTCACTGGCTGCAAAGGGATTTCATGCGATTTGTTTCAACAGTGAAACGGTAACCGTCCCGCCGAATATCATCTATAAACTTACGTTCCGGTTTAAACATATCATATTGCTTTATGATATGGATGCGACCGGAACAGAAAGCGCAAAGAAGCATGAGAAACAACTCTGTGAATACGGGGTGAAACGGTTGTTACTGCCTTTACAGGGAACTAAAACGGAAAAGGATATTTCCGATTATTTCCGGGCAGGCAACAGCCGGGAAAACTTTATCAAGCTATTTATCGACTTCTTAGATACAATCTATAATGAAACAATGACTATGCTTAAATCGTGTGAGATTGATTTTAATAATCCTCCGGCAAAAGCGCAGGAAATTATTTCGGCGGGTGACGTTCCACTGGGAACACAGGGGAACTTGTGTTGCATCACAGGCGGAGAGGGAACAGGGAAAAGTAATTATGTGGCTGCACTTGTGGCGGGTTCAATCCGCCCAGCAAATGTTCAGGTTGATACGCTGGGTATCAATGTAAGCGAAAATACCAAACATAAAGCCGTCCTGCTTTATGATACGGAACAATCGGAAGTACAACTGTTCAAGAATGTAACTAACTTGATAAAAAGGGCGAAACAAACAGACAAGCCTGATGAATTTAAGGCTTTCTGCCTTACGGGTATGTCTCGTAAAGAAAGACTTCACGCCATTGTTCAGAGCATGGATAGATATTATTACCAGTACGATGGCATTCAGTTAGTGGTGATAGACGGTATTGCTGACCTTGTGCGGTGTGCCAATGACGAAGCGGAAAGCGTGGCAATCATAGATGAATTGTATCGACTGGCAGGAATATATAAAACCTGCATCATTTGCGTGCTGCATTTTATTCCCAATGGCTTAAAGCTCCGGGGGCATTTAGGCTCGGAACTGCAACGCAAAGCGGCTGCTATCCTTTCGATAGAGAAAGACGAAGACCCGGCTATGTCTGTGGTAAAAGCCCTGAAAGTAAGGGATGGCAGCCCGCTGGATGTTCCTTTAATGCTCTTTTCGTGGGACAAAGCAGCCGGAATGCACCTTTACAGGGGTGAAAAGACCCGTGAGGAAAAAGAGAAACGCAAAGAAAAGGAATTGGTCGGGGTTGCCCGTGACGTGTTCGGCAGACAGGAACACATCACCTACATAGACTTGTGCGAACAGATACAGCAGATTTTGGACGTGAAAGAACGCACCGCAAAAAGCTATATCCGCTTCATGCGAGAAAAGGATATTATCATCAAAGACCCGTCCAACCAAAGTTATTTTATGATTGGTTCAATTTAATCAGATAGCCTTATGTATATAGACAAAGACGATTTTACCGCATGGATGGAACGTATTATGGATAGGTTCGATATGCAGGATAAGAAGATAGACCGAGTGATAAACGGACGTAATTGTTTGGACGGGGAAGAACTACTGGATAATCAGGACTTGTGCCTGCTTCTGAAAGTAGCTCCCCGAACACTGACCCGTTACCGGAAAAAGGGAATACTCCCTTTCCTTATGCTGGATGGCAGATGTTATTACCGTGCAACGGATGTACACAAGTTAATTCGGGAGAAAACCGATTAATTTTTTCTTTTCTAATGGCTTTCAATCCTGTTTTGTCGTGAGATAAGGCAGGATTTTCTTTTTCCGATTCGGGAATATCCGGGACTTTCTGTATATTTGCAACAGTTTCATATTAGACGATAATAGTTGAAGTTAAAGAACTTCACTTTTATATATAACATAACGTTCGCAGAACGTCTTGACACAGAAAACTGGTAATTTTCAAAAAAGACAAGACCCAAAGCGCAATGTTTCATGCTGTATGTGCATACGGCGTGGACTTGCCTATCTTGTCTTTTAGGTATACCAGTGCCTCTGTGTCGGGATAGCGTGGGTTCACGCTTCTTTTTTGGATGTACTGGCGAACAGTTTGCAAATATGAACTGTTAGATACCAACTTATGAAACATTTGAAAACCTGTATTGTAATCTCTCTTGATGGATTTGTAGCCCGAAAAGATGGAGATTTAAACTGGATGCCCGGAAATATAAAGAAAGAGATTTCGGCAGCCTATGAAATACCCTCTGTTTTTATTGCTGGGGTGAATACTTATAATATGATTTTCAGGAATTGGGGCGGATGGCCGTATAAAAGTAAAAAGACTTTTGTAGTGTCCCATTACGACACCAATGTTACTCGTAAAGATAATGTTACCTTTCTTACCGATGTGCCTTTACGGGCTATCAATGAACTTAAATCAAGTTCGGAAACGGATCTTCAGGTCATTGGCGGCGGTAAGTTTATAACCTCGCTGATTGAAGCGTCCCTGCTGGACGAAATAACGCTGTATATTGTCCCTGTCATGTTGGGGGACGGTATCAAGTTCATAGGAAAGACTTTCGGGTCGAAGTGGGAACTGACCGGACATCGGGTGATAGACAATCAGGTAGTTTGCCTGACCTACCAATATAAAGGAGAGTAATTAAAAAGCACCCGGTATCCCTCCGGGTGCTTCAACCACAAAAATTTCAATTATAAATCTATCTATAATGAAACTTTCTGTGGCAAATATAGCTATTTCCAGCTTATTTCTTCGGCTTGCCTTTCTTTTCAGGAAACACGAAAGTAACATTAAACTGTTCGTCAAAAGCGAGTGAAGCGTCAAAGACTTTACCATTCTTGCTTTTAAAGCCTTTAATTAGCCCGGTTTTCCCGGTCGTCACCAGTTCGGTAATCTGTTTGTCCGTTAGCTGCTTGTCGCTCTTGTTGCGGAAGATGGTAACGGAACAGTCCACATTGGAACACTTGGCGACTTTCGGATAAAACAAGATACGTCCTGTTTTACATTTCGGGCAAATGCAACCACTACCCGAAGCAAAAGAAAGCTGAACGTCCAAAAGTTCAGCCGTGATTTGCCTTGTGTACACCTCGATACCTTTGCGGAACGTGTCGGGGGTCATTTCCCCGCTTTCTATTTTGGCAAGCGTATTTTCCCACATACCCGTCATTTCCACGTCCGCTATTTTCTTGTCCCGGATGATATTGTAAACAGCAAGCCCTTTCTCGGTCGGGACAAGGTTCTTTTTCTCCCGGACGATATACTGGCGGGAAAACAGCGTTTCGATAATGGCTGCCCGTGTTGCGGGCGTGCCGATACCCGTATCTTTCATGCTTGCTTTTAGTTCTGCGTTTTCCAGTTCCTTACCCGCCGTTTCCATCGAAGAAAGCAAGCTGCTTTCCGTGTGTAACGGCTTGGGCTTGGTCTGCTTCTCCAACAGTTCAATACCGGAAAGCGGCAGACTGTTACCGTCCTGCATCACAGGCAAAGTGGCGTTATCTTCCCCGTCCTCTTTTTCGCCGAATACGGCACGCCATCCGGCAGATTTGGTTACAGACCCTTTGACCGTGAAAAGCGACCCTGCACATTCCAGCGTTACACTGGTAACGTCTTTGACGCATTTTTCAGAAAAGGCTTCCAACATCCGTCCGGCTATCAGTTCATAGATTGCCTGTTCGTCCGTTTCCATCTTGCCGGGCAGATTTTCCGTTACTATCAAAGCGTGGTGGTCTGTTACCCTGCCATCGTTCACAGAACGGGAATTTAAGGCTTTGCCTTTCATCCCTGCGGCATACACGGAAAAGCGGGCGTACTGTTCCAAATTAACAAGACGTTCCGGGATTTCCTCGAACACGTCCTGTGATATATAACGGCTTCCGGTTCGGGGGTAGCTGATAAGTTTACCCTCGTATAATTTTTGTGCGATGGATAATGTCTTGTCTGCGGAGAAATTCAATTTTGTATTCGCTTCCTTTTGCAGCGTGGTTAAATCATAGAGCAACGGCGGTTCTTGGTTCACTTCCTTACGTTCTACGGTTTTCACCCGTACCGTTTCCGCTTCCTTTATCCTTTGCAGTGTGTCGATGGCGGTCTGCTGTGCATCGTATTTTTCTACGGATAGGGCAGAAAAAGAGATATTGTCTTTTGCCGACTGTAATTTCAGTTGCCAATACTTTTGCGGGACAAAGTTCTTGTTTTCCAAAAAGCGGGTGCATATCATAGCCAACGTGGGCGACTGTACCCGTCCCAAAGAGAATATTCCTTGTCCGGCTGCCACGCTTAAAGCCTGTGTACCATTTATGCCAATTAAATAATCCGCTTCGCTGCGTGCCTGTGCCGAAAGGAAAAGGTTATCATACAGGCTACCGGCTTTCAGGTTTTGCAGTCCCTCACGGATTGCCTTGTCCGTAAGGCTGCTTATCCATAAGCGGACAAAGGGCTTGTTGCATCCGATATACTGGTAGATGTAGCGGAAGATAAGTTCCCCCTCTCTTCCTGCATCCGTAGCGACTATTATCTTGTCCGACTGGCTGAATACCTCTTTGATTACCTTTAGCTGTTTCAACGCTCCGGGGTCAGCCTTGTACCCCTTATCCGCTTTCACTTGCCGGGGTGTAAGTTGAAAACTCTCCGGGATGATGGGCAGGCTTTCCCGGCGGAAACTCTGTATGCCGTAGGCTTCCGGCATTGCCAATCCTACAAGATGGCCGAACGCCCAGGTAACGAGATACCCGTTACCTGAAAGGTAGCCATCCTGTTTTTCACTCGCTCCTAAAATGCGGGCAATGTCCCTTGCCACACTTGGTTTTTCTCCGATTACTGCAATCATTCTAATTTCGATTTTAATTGTTCCACTTCTTTTTGTCTTAGGATTTTCCGGTCATAATAGATGTGATAGCCATCTACATAAAATTGTCGGTTCTGCTCGTCTATGGCTTTCCAGTTCGTTTTGTAACAGGCAATGAGAAACAGGACGAAACCGATAACCGGGATAAGGATTAATACCGCTATCATCTTTTGCGTCCCCTGCTTTGTTTGGGTTTGTCCGTCTGCTCCTGCTTCTCCTTTTTATCCTGCTTGGTTTTCTGTTTTTCAGTGGGCTTGTCCTGACCCTTTTTCAAAGGTTCTTTCACTTTCTTGGTGGCTTCGTTGGTCTTGCCCTCCGAATTGACTGCTACCTGTGTGCGGTTCTTGCTTGCCGGAGTAATCTCTTTCACGGCGGAACGGTCAAAACTGGGATTGTCGCTGTAAAAGCCGAGTTTCTTCTTGTCATGGTTCACCTGAATATAAGCATCGTATTCGACCCCTCTCTTGTCTTTCAGCCCGGCAACAAAGATGGTCTTGTCATCGACTAAATCCTGCTGTTGCTGGCGTGTCAGTTCTATTCCTGAAATGCTCTTGGGGATGGTTACACCGTCACTGGTGACAAGGTTGTTCGGCTGTTCCTGTTTCTGCCGTTGCTCCTGTGACTGTTTGGCATTGGGATAGATAAATTCCAAACTTTTCTTGTCGGCATTGACCTGAACGGTTGCGGAAAAAGGATTTTTACGGTTGGAAATCATGTTTTCAAGGAATACACCCTTTCCCTCCCGTAAGGTTTGCTGCTGTTCCTTACTAAGTTTGACACCCTTTATTTCATCGGGGATTTGGACGCTGCTTGCACGCATGGAAACCAGCTCGTTTGTCACCTTATCCACGCTGACGAAAGAAGGTATCATTTCTCCCGTGATATAGTTTTTCAGGTTCACTATCCGTCCCATATTGCCCGTTTCAAGAAGATTGGCTTTATCCTCTTTGGAAAATTCATGCCCGAAGAACGGGCGTTCAAGTTCCGGCTTTTGGCGGATGCCGTGTATCGCCAAAACCACATTCCCGTCCTTATCATGCCGGAAAGACAGGCGTGCGTCCAGTTTCATAATGGCGGAATTGTAGTTTCCTACGATGGAGAACGCACCGGGTGACTTGTACCCCCTT
Organism: Bacteroides hominis; assembly: GCF_033042785.2. Taxonomy (NCBI): domain Bacteria; kingdom Pseudomonadati; phylum Bacteroidota; class Bacteroidia; order Bacteroidales; family Bacteroidaceae; genus Bacteroides; species Bacteroides hominis. The sequence continues at coordinate 1,792,253 of NZ_CP178829.1, forward strand.
AGCATGGGTTCTAAAGCCTTTGCCTTTTCAAGCTGTTCTTTGGAAAGCCCGAAGTTTTTCAGGGCTTCCCAGTCCACCTTGTCAGGGTCGATAACATACTTGCTTTTGTCAGGTTGCTGCGGTGCTTGTGCCGTTGCTTCCTGCTGCGGTTGCTGTTGTGTTTGGTTCGGTTGTTCATTCTTCACCCCCTGTTTCAGCGTTTCGGGTGTTACCCGGTAACGTTCTATCTCCGCTTCATTCTTGGCGGTCGGATGGTCGAAGTTGTCCCTGATTATCGGTGTAATCTTGGGAAGTTCAATCTTGGGGATTTTAAAGAAGTTGAAGCGGGTCGGGTTCTTCAACTGGTTCATCATGTTGGAAAAGAAGTTGGAAAAGAAATCGCCGTGACGGTCGAATTTCAGAAGTTCGCTGTTGTTTTCCGGCGGTACGGTTTGGAGTTCCCCGTTTTCATCCACGCCTTTCACTGCGCTGATTGTCTTTTTCTCCTTATCCAGTACAAGAAGAATATCCATCATCTGTTCGTCAGTGGTGGACTGGTTGGCTGTGTTTACATCCATAACTTTTTGAATTTTAGTGAGTAAATAAAAATTTCGGAAGTAAAAGTAAGGATGAAATAGAGTCTATTTAAGGATTTGGGAACGGGTGGCTTCATTTGTCCTCGTTTGGCTTCATTAGTCTACACAGAAGTATATAAAAAAAGCAACCTCAATGAGATTGCTTTTTATTATGGCACAAAAAAAACTATTTTTTCGGTATTATATTTTTAGGGTTTTCATTTATAAACAAATCTTCTAATGTTGAAATAGTCTCTATTACATCTTTAAAAATATCATCAAGTATTTGTTGTTTAGGCTTAGTTTCTAAATTAAAAAAATCAACTATACTTTTTCGATTACTTTTATTAGAGCTTTTTCTATGAGCAACATCACGAGAGCGTAAATCCTGCAATTTCCTTAAAAAGTTAAACATATCAGGAATTGGATATTTTTGGGACAAAATAAATAGCTCAAATTTATCTATACCAGCTTTAACATCTTTCAAACTATCAAACTTCTTTCTTTTTAGAAAATCTACTACTTCTTTTTTCTCAATACAGACATTTTTTATTAATTCTTCCTGATTTAGAGAGTCTATAAATAATTTTACTAAAGATAAAATTTGCTCGTCAAAATCCTGCTCGTTATCTAAAGTAGTCAAGCAATGTAATGTTTTAAATCTATGTTCATCTTCATTTATTAGAGGTAGAAACAAATACCAACCGTATATTTCATGCCATTTCTTATTAAAAGATTTATACTTCTGCTTAAATACAAAATCAGGGCTTATGGGATTACACCAAACTCCATTAATCCATCGTTGATAAGCTGTATAACTTAAGCATCCTTTATGGGGTGGAGCTATATTAAACCCTTTCCAATAGGATTGTTCCTTATAATCTAATGTTCCTAAATCAACTAACATTACAACAACATACTCTTTACAATTATTATCAACCTTTAAACTCCATGAACCATCACAAGTAATAAGACCATCACTAACTGTGTATTTATTGGGGTTGTTATAATACTTATTTAATACATCTTTAGAAAAAAATACAGGCGTTAGTTCTAACGGTTCATTTTCTTTTTGAACGAAGTAATTTGATAGAAAATCCTTATTGCAAGTATGTAGTAATTCTTCTCCATTATCATCATATCCAATTATATAATCTAAATATTGATTATTATCACGTTCAAAAGGGTCATAGTCCGTCTTTTGTTCGTAGCGTAAAACACATTTCCCCATTATCCAACCACAAGATTTTTTTTCTTCATTAAAATACTCAAACATATTCGTATAATTATATATATAATTATCTTCCTTTATTATTTGATTATTAACAGGAATAATATTGAGTTCTGAATACGTTGAAGAACCGTAATTTTCTATATCAAAGAATATTAATAGATTAATTTTTCTTATCGCAAGATAATCCTTTACATATTTAGCTTTGATGTATAATGATATTTTAGATAGTTTTGCTACGACCTCTTCTGAACCATTATTCATAACAACATAGTTCTTTTCTTCTTCTGAAATGTATTTTTCATGCAAATTATGATACAATCTAAATTCTTCGGATAGTTCAATATAAGATGGATGTGTACCATAACCATCCCTATAAAAAACAAAAGGTTCACATTTATTGTGTCCCAATCTATCATAATTCACAATAGGCTTTTTATTTACATACCTTACAGAAACACCCGGCATTCCATCCCCTCGCGGTAAATCCCAACAATAGTTACCCAATACTTCTAATACATTTTCATCTGTTACTAATGCAGAATGTATTCCAATATCACTAACTGTTATCCATCCATTCTCTATAAACTTTTTAGATATTCTATCTTTTATATCTTGGCATAAAACATAATTTCTTTCATCCATAATTAGTAAATTTATAATTTCTCCAAAAGTACAAATAATACTATTCTTAAAGAAAGGCAAATGCTTATTCTTCAACATCTTTAATCAAATGTTGTAAATCAGGGTCGTTCTTTATCCGTTCCATTTCGTCCGTGACAATCTGTTGGACTTCCTGCTTGACCCGGTTGTAATTTGCCTGTATTTCTTCCTGCATCCGGTCGTTCCCGTTTTCGTCCCTAAAATCTATAATTTGGGGCAGTTTCTTGTAACTGGATGTTTCCCGCTTCACTTTCTCGTTATCCACCACAATTTCAGCATGGAATATTTTCTGCTCTATCCGTTCATCGAAATTGTCGCTGACCGCACCCACAAACATACCCTGTGTGAGATTGGATATTTTACTGGGTGGTATCAGGCTATCCATCTGCGTGCTGATAGAGGTTGATTTGTCATTCCGGTTAATAGTCATGCTTTGCCGTTTTTGCAGTACCTTTCCGAAACGGTCTGAAAGCGTTTTTGCCGTTTCAGAAACCACCTGACCGGAAAAGATATTACCCACTGTATTTTCAATTACTTTGCTTTCCTTGTCCCCATAATCCCGGCGTAACTGGCTGAAATCCTGAAAGCCCAAACAGACCGCAACCTTGTTGCTTCGTGCCGTTGCTATCAGGTTATCCAGTCCCCGAAGATATACTGTCGGCAACTCGTCAATTATCACGGAACTTTTGAGTTGGTGCTTCTTGTTTATCAGTTTCACGATACGGGAATTATACAGTCCCAAAGCACAGGAATAGATATTTTGGCGGTCGGGATTGTTGCCTACTACCAATATCTTAGGTTCTTCCGGGTTGTTTATATCCAGTGAAAAATCATCACCTGTCATTACCCAATATAGGGCGGGTGAAATCATCCTTGAAAGCGGGATTTTAGCACTTGCAAGCTGCCCCTGCAACTGGTCTTGCGCATTCGATTCCCATGCGTCCATGAACGGTGAAAGGTAGTTTTCCAGTTCGGGATAACTGGTTAAAATTGTGAACGTATCGGCATATTTCTTGTTCAGAAATTCAATGGCGTGCGGAAATGTACAATACTTGCCACCCTGATAGATTTTCAAAAACCATATTATAGAAGCGAGCAGGATAATCGGGCTTTCCACAAAGAAATCTCCCTGCTTGGTTATCCAACTGCGGTTCAAATTTAACATGATTGTATAACTGGCTTCGTATGCGTCTGATATGTCCGTCATAAACGCCGGATTTATCGGGTTGCATCGGTGGCTTTTACGTGGGTCGTCAAAGTTAATCATGTAGAATTTAGGCTCCACCTTATACCCGTCTAAATGGCTGATTAAGTGATTGTAAGCTATCTCTGAAAGGTCAGGAAATTTGTAGTCATAAATATAAACAGCAAAGCCTTTTTCGATTTGCTGTTTTATGTAATTATTGACTATCGCATACGATTTTCCCGAACCGGGTGTACCTAAAACCATGCTTGCCCTGAACGGGTTTACAACGTTTATCCATCCGTCATTCCATTTCTTTTTGTAGTAGAACCGTGTCGGCAGGTTGATGGAATACTCGTTTTCTATCAAGCGTGTTTCCTGTGCAAAACTTTCATTCTCGGTATTAAACACGTCATCCATCAGGTTATTTTTCAACAGGCGGGAAATCCATACTCCGGCAGCCAACAGGGAAAGATACCCGGCTGTCATGGTAAAGATATACAATGCCGTGTTTGCCGCCAGTGGCAACGGCATAACCAACAGCCACCAATTCAGGAAAAACAGGATAAAACCGATTGTCAGGAACACATAAATCTTATTCCATGTGATTTTTTCCTCTTTCACTCCTTTTGTACCTAAACAGGAAAGCGCAAGGAACACCACCGAAAAAAGTTTGGTGTACAGGATATTGGAGAACAGCCCGGCGGTACGCTGGAAGTTCAGCAGGATTTTATCGACTACCCCGATATTGATACCCCACTCCCGGAACGACTGGTAACAAAACCAGTAAATGTTTATCACTACAAATAAAATACTGATTGCCCGCATAAAGTCCATGACTTTTGCCAGTCCTCTTAAATCATCTTCGTTCTGCATAATTGAATTTTTAGGATTACTAAATACGTTTTTGTTTCTTCTTCTTTTTCTTCTTGGGTGACGGAACTTGGCTGTTATTGGGCGGTGTATCATTCCCACCAGATAACAAACCGAACAGTCCGGCAACGGTTTTACCCGTCCCCTCTGAAAGATGCCCGGTCGGGTTATTCCCTTGCGTATGTTCCTGCATTTCCGCTTTGCTGTTTCCCGTAGTAAGAGTGCGGGAGCCAGTAAACAGGTCGTTGAACACATTGGCGGAAAAGTCTTTTCCCAACCGTGAACCGTTCAGGACGGTACGGCTTTCATGGTCGATGAATGTTACACCGTATATCCTGCCTGTATCGTTCTGCCGGAAAAGTACATCTATACCTTTCTTTTTCAGTTCTTGTTCCAGTTCCTTACGATTACGGGCGGATTTCATCACTGCGCCGACTGTCCGGCGGGTGCGCTCTTTCAGGTTTTTGTCTTGAATGTCCTTTGCGGATTTCTTGATGTGTCGTTGGATGGCTTCGTAACCTACCGACTTTCCCAAAGAGGAAGATTTTAACGGGTTTCCCTGCTTTTCTCCTGTGTCATTGGTTACCGAATAGACAATACCGTTATAAGGTTTACCGTTCACTTCCCCTTTCACTTCTTCCGCCTGTACATTATATATAGATAGCAGGGCTTTGTACTCCGTGAAACTTTGGAAACGGTAACTGCCGACAAGGGCTTTCACCGTATTGGATAACTGGTGCTTTACGTCCCCTGCCCGGTAGTCCACCTTTTTAAGTTCGGGGCGTTCGGTTGCCTGTTTCTTCTCTGCCGGATGCAGCCCGTACTTCTGTTCCAGTTCACGGGTGATTTGTTTGCTGCGGATATGCTCGAACTTGTCGTTTATCTTTTTGCCCGTATCATCTACCCGGATGGAAACGATATGTATATGGTGTCTTGCTATATCTTCGTGCTTGTAAACCATATACGGTTGATTGCCATACCCCAGCTTATCCATATACTCTTTGGCAATATCCGCAAGCTGGCTGTCGGAAAGCACATCGTCCGGGTGCGGGTTCAGGGAGATATGGATAATCGGTTTTTCCGTTTTCAAGTCTGCGGGCAGGTGCATATCGAAACATTCCATACATCGCCGGATGCTGAAATTCCCATCCTCGCTCTCGAACATCCGGTTGCTTAAAAGTACCTTTCCCTGCTCTTCATCGACCTTGTTTTGGTTGTAGGAAAGCGCACCGAACAGGGAACTGCCTACACTTATCTTTGCAACCATCTTGTTTCAAACTCACGGGTCAGTTCAATAATTTGGCGGTTCAGGTCGGCAAGTTCCATCGTTGCCTTTTCCAGTTTATAGAGAAACGCGAGTGCTTTCTTCTCTGAAAAATTGGTATTGAGAGCCTTTACCACCTGATTGTAATTCACGGCGATACCCCTGTATTGGGAATATAAAGCGGTCAGCCGGGTATAATATTCTACTGCCGCCTTGTCTATTTTAATCACTTTGAACGGTTCGCCGAAGATGCGGGCGGTGATAAAATGCGCTTTCGTGCGCATACCGGATTGGTCGAACAATGCCAAAAAGCGGGCGTGGTCTATCGCATTGAAGCTGATAGAGTACCTGAACACTGCCGGGTCTGCTTTGGGCTTTCGTCCTGCGCCACCCGGACGGGGCGCATTTTCATTTTTCTGTTTCATGCTACATTTTTTTAAGGGTTACGACTTCGGAGTGACCCTATCCCGGCTTCGTCCGGGCAAGGCGTTCAAAGCTGCTGAAAGAATTTTAAGCAGCGCAGAACACACCTTGCTATTTGCCAGTGCAAATAAAAATCCGCCTACGGACGGATTGGAGTTAGCGGATATTGGAACGCTCCCGACACCGGGGGCTTGGTTAGCCTGACCGATACCTTTCGGTTGCAAAGTAACGGGTATTAAAAATGCTGTGAAATAGTGGGTTATAGGACAAATGAGGACAAACAGGGACATTTGAGGACACCTTTCAAAAGGGACTACTTTTCTGTGTTTATTTGTCCCGAATTTAAGAAAGAAAGCAATATGGACGGATGGAAATACGTAACGGAAAACGGACGGAAAGAAAGCGGTTTTGTAATCTTGAAAACAAGATTTCAAGATTGCAACCTTTCAAGAAAGCAGGAAAGAAAACCAGATGGAATGATTGAAAGAAAACAGTCATTCAATCGGGAAAGCAAACTGTCTGCAAAGAAAGCAAGCTGTCTTTGTAGAAAGGTAGCAAGAAACAAGGAAAGAAAAAAAGAAGTCATTCTCTCTTTCGGAGTTTCAACATGGAACGAAAGAAAACCATCCGTCAATCTGTACGGATGGAATGAAATAAAGATATATCACAAAAAAGAATTATTACAATGAAGAAAGAAACCTTGTATGTGGCTTTCTCCACCCAAAAGGGCGGGGTCGGCAAAACAACGTTCACCGTCTTGGTGGCAAGTTACCTGTATTATCTCAAAGGGTATAACGTGGCAGTCGTGGATTGCGATTACCCGCAACATTCCATTTCCGCCATGCGCAAACGGGATGCCGAACAGGTGAACAGTGATGAGTATTACAAACGGCTTGCTTTCAGCCAGTTCAAAGCACTGGGAAAGAAAGCGTACCCTGTCCTTTGCAGTTCACCGGACGAAGCGATAAAAACGGCGGATGAATATCTTGCGTCTGCCGGGATGGACTATGATGTGGTCTTTTTCGACCTGCCCGGAACGGTAAATAGCGAGGGTGTTATCAATTCCCTTTCAGGGGTGGATTATATTTTCACCCCCATAGCCGCCGACCGGGTGGTATTGGAAAGCAGCCTTTCGTTTGCAGTGGCTATCCATAAACTGCTGGTAAAGAATGAAGCGTGCCGACTGAAAGGGCTGCACCTGTTTTGGAACATGGTAGATGGACGGGAAAAGACAGACCTCTACACCCTGTATGAACAGACTATCGGGGAATTGGAACTACCCCTTATGAAAGTATTTATCCCGGACACGAAACGATTCAAAAAGGAACTGGACGCACAGCGTAAAACCGTGTTCCGTTCTACACTGTTCCCGGCGGACAAACGGCTGGTAAAGGGCAGCAACATGGAAGAACTGATAACCGAAATCGCATACCTTATAAAACTGTAACGATATGGCAAAGCAAAGCGGCGGGAAACCGCAAATTGACGAGGATTTTATGAAAGAGATTATTTCACAGGGCTTGCCCGTGAAGAAACAGGAAACGCCATCGGTGACGGTGAAAACGGAAATAGAAACACCGGATAAACCGGATGATAAAACGGGTGCAGTGGAAACGGCAGATAAACCGGAAATCAAGGCAGAGCCAAAGGAAGAAAAGGCATTGAAAGAACCTGCACGCCGGAAAAAGAACGCTCCGGGTGACTACCGGGAAACCTACTTCATGCGGGTGGACTTGACCGACCGCCAGCCGTTATATGTCAGCCGTGCCACACACGAAAAGCTGATGAAGATAGTAACCGTTATTGGCGGACGCAAGGCAACCGTCAGCAGCTATGTAGAAAACATCCTGCTCCGGCATTTCGACCAGTTTCAGGACGAGATAAACGAACTGTACGAAAGCAAATTTGAAAAGCCGTTCTGATATGTTGAAGTGGTTTATTATCGGAACGCTCCTGTATTACGCCGTTCTCTTATGGCGATACCGGGATAGCTTGGGAACATGGTTTAGGGGTAGGAAAAAGCAGCCGGAACAACCGGAAAGCAAACCGACTGTGAAAACAGGAAACGGTGATTCTCTTGTAGGTGCAAGCCGTTACCGGATGGGACAAATGAGGACAAACGGGGACATTTTAGGACACCTTTCAAAAGGGGTTGATAATGCTTCTATATTTGTCCCGCAAAGCGAGGAAACGGTAACGAAAACGCTTGATAACGAGCTGGCAGATGAAAAAAACGCCGATACCCCGCAAGCGATTGAAACCGAGTTTGAGATGGAGTTTGAAACAGAAGATGCGGAAGAAACGGACGTTTCGCCGGATGAAATTGAAGCGGAAGAAATCGCCTGTTACATGGGTGACGGTGAGCCTGAAATGGCACAGGGTATCACGCTGGGGGAACTGGGTCAAATGGTACAGGTCATTCAGGTGAAACAAGCACCCGAAATGGAAGAACGGCAAGCGGTACAGACTATCTGCCGGACGGAAACAAACCTGTTTTATTCGCTGGTAGAACAGATTAACGGGGGCAGGTCACGGGTGGCGGAACTTTTACAAAAGCATGAGATACCCGTACCCGCCACTGTTCCGGCTGCCGGAAATGATGAAATGGCAGCCTTCGACATGAACGATTTTCTTTAATAGTAAACTTTAAATAAGTAAGATGATGAAACAAAGAGATTACGGTTAAAAACAAACTTTTCCGAACACGGGGAACATTCCCCGCAACCACAAAAAATCAATTATTAATCACTCCGCCGGGCGGACTATCCAACCGTCCGGCAATTAAAAAATCAATGTATTTATAATGAAAAAGAAAGTTCTCTTTTCGGCAGCCGTTCTTTTGGTTGCATCCTCCGCTTTTGCACAGGGTAACGGCATGGCGGGTATTACCGAAGCTACCAACATGGTAACCAGTTATTTCGACCCGGCGACAAAGTTAATTTACGCTATCGGTGCGGTGGTCGGCTTGATTGGCGGCGTGAAAGTGTATGGAAAGTTCAGCAGTGGCGACCCTGACACCAGTAAAACGGCGGCTTCGTGGTTCGGTGCATGTATCTTCCTGATTGTGGCTGCCACCATCCTACGTTCATTCTTCCTCTAAAGAAATGGGCTATGGCAGACTATCCGATTAACAGGGGAATAGGCAAGCCAGTTGAATTTAAAGCTGCGCACGTAATGGTTCTTTGGCAAATGCGTCAATAGCAAGACGTTAGGCGAGTGTTCGATAGCCTATCATCAATCGGCTTATCCGAAAGGAAAACCAGACGGGGAGTGTAGCATGCCGATATAATTGATAAGTCATACAGTTACCAAGTATGCGACTGAATCAAGAGATGAAAGATAGATATGAGGATAAAATCTGGATTGATTAAACGATAGTCCAAGTGGTACAACTCGAAACGATGGCGGAAGGTAACTATAAACGCCATACTGTAACACGCTTGATTCGACCTTTGAGGGTTGAGTGCAGAACAGGTTACAGCACAACTGCCATAAGCAGTAACGGACGAAAGTCGTATCCGACAATCTATCAAAGCTATGTTGCCATAGAATTAAACGTGGATTACCTAACCCGGAACGCCGAAAGGCTATTAGGTTTGAGACCTATGAAAATCCGGTATGGTAACGGAGCCACCGTAGTAGTCCGAGCGAGGGAAAGCCTCGTACATGGCGAAGGGTGGCAGCTAACATTTATTAATACAATTAACGGAAAATGTGAGAGACATTATGAGAAATCCAGAAAGAGTATTAAACAGTCTGTCAGAGCACAGCAAAGTTTCGGACTACAAGTTTGAACGGCTCTACAGGGTTCTATTCAATTCGGATATGTTTTTGTTAGCTTACCATAACATACAAGGTAGGCAGGGAAACATGACAAAGGGTTCAGACAGTCAGACTATTGACGGTATGAGTCTGAAACGAATTGAAAATTTGATTGATGCGCTTAAAAACGAAACGTATCAACCAAAACCGGCGAGAAGGACGTATATACCCAAGAAAAATGGAAAAATGCGACCGCTCGGCATTCCGTCATTCAACGACAAATTGGTGCAAGAGGTACTACGAATGATGTTGGGAGCAATTTATGAGGGGAGTTTTGAAAACACCTCGCACGGCTTTCGACCCAAACGCAGTTGCCACACCGCATTAATACAGGTACAGAAAAATTTCACTGCTGCCAAGTGGTTTATCGAGGGCGACATCGAGGGATTTTTCGATAACATCAGCCATGATGTTTTAATCGGAATCTTAAGAGAACGCATTGCAGATGACCGCTTTATCAGGCTAATGTGGAAGTTTCTCAAAGCTGGTTATATCGAAGATTGGACTTTTCACAAAACGTACAGCGGAACACCTCAAGGTGGAATTATTAGCCCGATACTGGCTAATATCTACCTTGACAAGTTGGACAAGTACATGAAAGAGTATGCCGAAAAATTCGATAAAGGTGAAAAACGGGCAATGAACCTTGAGTACAAACGACATTCCGGAAAGATGTGGTGGCTCGGCACAAAGTTGAAGCAAACCGAGGACAAAGAAACTCGGAGGGAACTGATTGATGCTATAAAGCAACATCAGAGAAACAGAATGCACTTACCCTCTGTCGATGAAATGGACGAGGGATATAGACGAATTAAGTACGTAAGGTACGCTGATGATTTTATTATCGGAGTGATAGGTTGTAAAACGGACTGCGAAGCCATTAAGGAGGATATTAAGAATTTCCTCTACGAAAGGCTGAAATTATCGCTTTCTGAAGAAAAGACTTTAATCACACACGGCAATAAAAAGGCTAAATTCCTCGGCTATGAAATCTATGTCCGACCATTTTCGGATAAGGCGTTAAGGGGGCAGAAGTCGGGAGTTCTTATTAAGGCTTACGGTAAAAAGGTTGTTTTAGAAGTTCCTATGTCCACAATGCGGGATAAACTTCTTTACTACGAAGCAATGATGATTCAACAATTCGAGGGCAAAGCAAGATGGAAATCTACAAGCCGGACGAAATTGATTCATTTGGATGACCTTGAAATACTGGATGCCTACAACAGAGAAATCCGAGGTTTTGCAAACTATTTCTCAATAGCTAATAACAGTTCACATCTCAATTCTTTCAAGTACATCATGCAATATAGTATGTATAAGACTTTTGCACGAAAGTACAGCACGACAGCCCGCAAAATCATTGCGAAGTACCGCATAAACAAGGACTTTGCTGTGACCTATGAGGACAAGAAAGGCAGGAAGAAAACGAGAGTCTTTTTCAACGGCAGCTTCAAGCGCAAAATAACCGCAATGGATGCGAGTTGTGATGTTGTAGCCAACACAATTTTCAATACCACGGTTTCAAGCCTTATTCAAAGGCTACAAGCCGGAAAATGTGAGTTGTGTGGCGCAGAGGGTAATATTGAAGTACATCATGTCAAACGCCTCAAAGACCTGCAAGGTAAGAAGCCTTGGGAAATCCAAATGATTGGACGTCAGAGAAAAACATTGGCAGTATGTATTCCCTGTCACAATAAAATCCATGATGGAAAATTAGACTGAATATGTTAGTGGAGAGCCGGATACAGGGAGACCTGTAAGTCCGGTTCGGAGGCGAGTTCTTGGAAACCTACCGTAGAAATACGGCAAGGCGCCGGGTGCTTAGCCTGCGGTTGAAAAGTCAATATCTTTTCATTTTTGCGGGCGGGCTGTTAGCCCTGTTCGTGCTTTTCATCATCATGTACATGGTAGGTATCAACCAGTGGGTGTGCATCATCTTCGGCGTTACTTCGGCAACGCTGCTGGTATGGTTCGCATTCCGGTTAAACGAAAAGTACGGGACACACGGGTTGATGAAATTGTCCGCACGCAAAAGCCACCCTTTCCATATTATCAACCGAAAAGCCATATCCCGATTATTCACTAAAAATCAGAAACAAGCATCGAAATGAGAAATATATTGAAAGCTACCACGCTGGAAAACAAGTTTCCACTGTTCACGGTGGAAAACGGGTGCATCGTTTCCAAAGATGCCGACATAACGGTGGCGTTCCGGGTGGAACTGCCCGAACTGTTCACCGTCACGGCAGCCGAATACGAAGCAATACATTCCGCTTGGAACAAGGCGGTAAAGGTGCTGCCCGATTATAGCATCGTACACAAACAGGACTGGTTCATCAAAGAGAACTATGCACCTGACATCCAAAAGGATGATTTGAGTTTCCTTTCCCGTTCCTTTGAACGCCATTTCAATGAACGACCGTTCTTGAACCATACCTGCTATTTGTTCCTGACGAAAACGACAAAGGAACGCAGCCGGATGCAGAGCAATTTTTCCACTCTTTGCCGGGGCTTCCTTGTCCCCAAAGAGATAAAGGATAAGGAAACGGTTACAAAGTTCCTCGAAGCGGTGGGGCAGTTTGAAAGCATTATGAACGATAGCGGTTTCATTACCCTTACCCGTCTGACTTCGGACGAGATAACCGGGACAAGGAAAACGGCGGGTATCGTGGAGAAATACTTTTCACTCTCACAGACCGACACCACCACACTGAAAGATATTTCACTGGGTGCTGACGAAATGAAGATTGGCGATGATATTCTTTGCCTGCATACCCTGTCGGATGCAGAAGATATGCCGGGAAAAGTAGGCACAGATACCCGTTATGAAAAGCTATCCACTGACCGGAGCGATTGCCGTTTGTCGTTTGCTTCCCCGGTGGGTGTGCTGCTCTCCTGTAACCATATTTATAACCAGTATATCTTCATTGACGACCATACGGAGAACTTGAAACAGTTTGAAAAGATGGCTCGCAATATGCACTCCCTTTCCAAATACAGCCGTGCCAATCAGATAAACAAGGCTTGGATAGAGGAATATTTGAACGAAGCCCATTCACAGGGGCTTATTTCCGTGCGATGCCATTGCAATATCATGGCGTGGAGTGACGACCGGGACGAATTAAAGCACATTAAAAATGATGTGGGGTCACAGCTCGCACTTATGGAATGCAAGCCACGCCATAACACCACCGACACGCCGACCCTGTTTTGGGCGGGAATACCCGGCAATCAGGCGGACTTTCCGGCGGAAGAAAGTTTCTATACATTCATCGAACAGGCTCTTTGCCTGTTCACCGAAGAAACGAACTACAAAAGTTCACTTTCTCCCTTTGGTATCAAGATGGTGGATAGGGTCACAGGAAAGCCGTTGCACATTGATATTTCAGATTTACCCATGAAGCGGGGTATTATTACCAACCGTAACAAGTTCATACTTGGGCCGAGTGGTAGCGGCAAGTCATTCTTTACCAATCACATGGTACGCCAGTATTATGAACAAAATGCACACGTGCTGTTGGTCGATACCGGAAATAGTTACTTGGGGCTGTGTGAAATGATTAACCGAAAAACGCACGGGGAAGATGGGATATATTTTACCTATACCACCGAAAAGCCGATAGCGTTCAATCCTTTCTATGTGGAAGATGGGGTATTTGATATTGAAAAGAAAGAGAGTATCAAAACGCTTATCCTGACCCTGTGGAAAAGAGACGATGAAGCACCCACACGGGCGGAAGAAGTGGCTTTGTCAAACGCTGTAAGTTCCTATATCGAACTGATTACTAAGGACAGTTCGATTACTCCCTGCTTTAATACGTTCTATGAATATGTGAGGAATGACTACCGGGCGCACCTGCAAGAAAAGAACGTCCGGGAAAAGGATTTTGATATAGATAACTTCCTGAATGTATTAGAGCCTTACTACAAAGGGGGCGAATACGACTACCTGTTGAACTCCGACAAAGAGCTTGATTTACTGCATAAACGCTTCATTGTCTTTGAGTTGGATAATATCAAAGACCACAAAATCCTGTTCCCGATTACTACGATTATCATCATGGAAGTATTTATTTCCAAAATGCGTAAACTAAAGGGTATCAGGAAATTAATATTGATAGAAGAAGCGTGGAAAGCGATTGCATCGGCGAATATGGCGGATTACATAAAATACCTTTACAAAACGGTTAGAAAGTATTTCGGCGAAGCGATTGTTGTTACCCAAGAGGTCGAAGATATTATTTCCTCACCCATTGTAAAAGAGAGTATTATAAACAATTCTGATTGTAAGATACTGCTCGACCAACGGAAGTACCTTAATAAATTCGATAGCATACAGAACCTTTTGGGACTGACCGACAAGGAACGTTCACAGGTGCTTTCCATCAACCTTGCCAACCATCCCAACCGGAAATATAAGGAAGTTTGGATAGGCTTGGGCGGTACACAATCCGCCGTATATGCCACAGAAGTGAGTTTGGAAGAATATTACACGTTCACAACGGAAGAAACGGAAAAGATGGAACTTTTCGCCTTGTCTGAAAAGTTGGGCGGCAACCTCGAACTGGCTATCAAACGGCTTGCCGAAAGCAAGCGCAATCCTGAAAAATAATCAATCAACAATTTAAAAATCAATCAGTATGAAACATTTAAAATTCTTGTTTCCGGTGCTGCTATGCACCTTGTTACTGGGGTTTTCTTCCTGTAAGGAAACGAACGCCGACCGTCTTAGGGCGATGCGTGGCGACTGGAAAAGTGTAAAAAATCGTCCGGCATTTACCCTTTTTGAAGAAAACGGGCATTACCGGGTAACGACCTATCGAAAGACCTACCGGGGGACTGTCCAAACGGAAACCTATCAGATTTCAGAACAGGACGGAAACCTGTTCATCGAAACGGGGCTTTCCGTCTTGCTGACCTACGACAAAGAGAACGACCGGATTCTACTTTCACCCGGTGGAGAATACAAACGGAGTAAACAACCAATAAAGAAATAAGCGTATGAGAACAAAGATTATAATGCTGCTCGTAGTATGCAGCCTGTTTGCTGGAAAGGTAAGTGCACAGTGGGTGGTGAGTGACCCCGGTAATTTGGCGCAAGGGATTATCAATGCGTCAAAGAACATCGTACAGACATCATCCACCGCACAGAATATGATAAAGAATTTTCAGGAAACGGTAAAGATTTACCAACAAGGTAAAGAATATTACGATGCCTTAAAATCAGTGCATAACCTTGTCAAAGATGCCCGGAAAGTACAAAAGTCCATCCTGCTTATCGGGGAGATTTCCGATATATACGTGAACAGTTTTCAGAAGATGCTTTCGGATGAAAACTATACACCGGACGAACTTTCGGCGATTGCTTACGGCTATACCCAACTGTTGCAGGAAAGTTCCGATGTACTGGAAGAAATGAAAAGCGTGGTGAACATCAACGGGCTTTCCATGTCGGACAAGGAACGGATGGACGTAATCGACCGGACGTATAACGCCATCAGGAACTACCGGGATTTGGTAAGTTACTATACCCGCAAGAATATTTCCGTTTCCTACCTGCGGGCGAAAAAGAAAAAGGACACCGACCGGGTAATGGCTCTTTACGGCTCGGCGGATGAACGTTACTGGTAACCTCTAAAAACAGACAAGTATGTTATTAGCAATCGAATTTGATAACCTGCATCAGATTTTACGAAGTCTGTACACGGACATGATGCCGTTATGCGGGAACATGGCGGGGGTAGCCAAAGGAATAGCGGGACTGGGCGCATTGTTCTATGTGGCTGCCAAAGTATGGCAGTCGCTCGCCAGTGCCGAACCGATAGACGTTTACCCTTTGCTCCGTCCTTTTGTGATTGGCTTCTGTATTATGTTCTTTCCCACATTCGTACTGGGTACGATTAACAGCGTGATGTCGCCAGTAGTCAAGGGCTGTAACAATATGCTCGAAACGCAAACTTTCGATATGAACGCTTACCGGGAACAAAAGGACAAGCTGGAATATGAAGCGATGGTACGCAATCCGGAAACGGCTTATCTTGTTTCGGATGAAGCGTTTGACAAGCAGATAGATGAACTGGGGTGGTCTGCCAAAGACATAGCCACGATGGGCGGCATGTATATGGATAGGGCGGCACATAATATCAAGCAATCCGTCCGGGACTGGTTCAGGGAACTTTTGGAACTGCTCTTTCAGGCGGCAGCCCTTGTGATAGACACTATCCGAACCTTTTTCTTGATTGTCCTTGCCATACTGGGTCCGATAGCCTTTGCCATCAGCGTGTATGATGGCTTTCAGGCGACACTGACCCAATGGATAACAAGGTACATTTCCGTTTACCTGTGGTTGCCCGTTTCCGACCTGTTCAGTTCCATTCTTGCCCGAATACAGGTGCTTATGCTGCAAAAGGATATTCAAGAGCTATCAGACCCTAATTTCATACCGGACAGCAGCAATAGCGTGTACATAATTTTTATGATAATCGGCATTGTCGGTTACTTCACCATCCCCACCGTATCGAACTGGATTATTCAGGCGGGTGGAATGGGTAACATGAGCCGGAATATAAACAGTGCGGCTAACAAAGCGGGTAGCGGTGTCGGTGCGGTAGCCGGGGCAGCAACCGGAAACGCTGGCGGCAGGGTCGGCGGTAAACTAATCAAAGGTAATCAATAATTAAAAATCAAGATGGAATTTAAAAGTTTAAAGAACATTGAAACCAGTTTCAAACAGATACGGCTTTTCGGTATTGTGTTTGTCGTGATGTGTACCCTGATAACAGGTTATGCCGTTTGGAACTCCTACACGTTTGCCGAAGCGCAACGGCAGAAGATTTATGTGCTGGACGGTGGCAAATCGTTGATGCTTGCGCTTTCGCAAGACCTCTCGCAAAACCGTCCGGTTGAAGCAAGGGAACACGTGAAACGTTTCCACGAACTCTTTTTCACGCTCTCACCCGATAAGAATGCTATCGAAAGCAATATCAAACGGTCGCTGTTCCTTGCCGATAAGAGCGCATTTAACTATTACCGTGACCTCTCGGAAAAAGGGTATTACAACCGTATCATATCGGGCAATATCAGCCAAACGATACGGATAGACAGCGTTTCATGCAATTTCGATGTGTACCCGTATGCGGTGGCTACCTATGCCCGGCAAATGATTATCCGTGAAAGCAGCGTGACCGAAAGAAGCCTTGTCACCCGTTGCCGGTTATTGAACGCTGTAAGAAGTGATAATAACCCGCACGGTTTTATGATGGAAAGTTTCGAGATAACGGAAAACAAGGACTTGAACACCATAAAGCGGTAAGCCATGATACGGAAAATACTCTCTCCGGTGAATCAGGCTGTTACCCATGTACAGGACTGGGCGGATGAAAAACTTCGCCACCTGTGCGGGCGCATGACACCGGAAACAAGGCTGGCGGTAATCCTGCTTATGCTCCTGTTCTTCGGCGGGTTATCCATCTACTTTACGGTATTATCCATTTACCGGATAGGCAAAGAGGATGGCGAAACCATACGGATAGAACATATCAGGCAGTTACAACTTCAAAGTAAAGACAGTACGAATATTTTTAATCAGTTAGACAATGGAAGAAAAAGAAGTGAAGAATGAAGTTCCCGCACCGGAAACGGACAGGAAGAAAGAAGAAAAAGAGAAAAAGGAACTTACCCCGCAACAGATACAGCAACGAAAGAAGATGCTGGTTTACCCGCTTATGGGACTGGTTTTCTTGGGGGCTATGTACCTGATTTTTGCACCGTCCGAAAAGGACGAAGCAACGGTGGAAAGCGTGGGCGGATTTAACGCCGATATTCCGCAGCCCAAAGGGGACGGGATAATCAGCGATAAAAAGACCGCCTACGAACAGGAACAGATGGAGAACAAACAGGCGGACAAGATGCGCTCCTTACAGGATTTTGCCTTTTCGCTCGGAGAGGAAAACGGAAAGGGGGAAGATTTGCCCCTGATAGATGATGCTCCGGCAGGAAAGCCGAAAAACGCCGTGATAGATTTCGGGGCGGGTGCGCCGAATAATAAGCGTTCCTCTATCCAGTCTTCAGCGGCAGCTTACCGGGACATGAACCGTCAATTAGGCAGTTTCTACGAAACGCCGAAAGAGGACAAGGAAAAGGAAGAACTG
Source organism: Bacteroides hominis (assembly GCF_033042785.2). Lineage (NCBI taxonomy): Bacteria > Pseudomonadati > Bacteroidota > Bacteroidia > Bacteroidales > Bacteroidaceae > Bacteroides > Bacteroides hominis. Next base: position 1,810,416 of record NZ_CP178829.1, read on the forward strand.
AAACGTAAGGTGGAAGAACTCACTGCCCGGCTCGATGCGAAAGAAAACGGTGCGGGCAGCATGGATGAACAGGTGGCTCTTATGGAAAAGTCTTACGAACTGGCGGCAAAGTATATGAACGGCGGACAGCAGGAACAAGTAGCGCAAGTGATACCTACCGCACCCATTCAGGAAAAAGAAAATGCCGCACCTGTAAAAGCGGTATCGGACAGGACGGTTTCAGGATTGCAGCAGCCTATGAGCAATGCCGAATTTATCGCCGAATACAGCAAGCCACGCAATTACGGGTTTAATACGGCGGTCGGCAGTGGTTATTCGATGGGAAAGAACACTATCCGGGCGTGTGTGCATAATGACCAAACACTTATGGACGGACAAACGGTTAAACTCCGGCTGTTAGAACCCCTGCAAGCGGGTAATGTGATTGTCCCGAAAAACAGCCTTGTATCGGGAAGTGCCAAAGTTCAGGGTGAACGGCTCGACATACTGGTGTCCTCGCTTGAATATGCGGGTAACATTATTCCGGTGGAACTTGCCGTTTACGACAGTGACGGGCAGAAGGGGCTTTCCGTTCCCTCGTCACTGGAACAGGAAGCGGCAAAAGAAGCGATGGCGAATATCGGCGCCGGGCTGGGAACGAGCATTTCCTTTGCGCAAAGTGCCGGGCAGCAGGTCGCAATGGATATAACAAGGGGCTTAATGCAGGGCGGTTCGCAATACCTCGCTAAGAAGTTCAGAACGGTAAAAGTACACCTGAAAGCGAACTATCAGGTGATGCTTTACGCCAAACAACAATAACTATGTATCAATTATCAACTACAAAAATTTCAATCCAAATGAAAAAGTTAATTATCATGTTTGCCCTGCTTTTGGGCGTGGTTTCAGTGAAAGCACAAAGTAACGATTTGTATCAGGGCATTACTAAAAAATTGCCTTACCGCCAAATGGTGACACCTTACGGCGTACAGGTGACATTCGCCAAAACGGTACACATCATTTTCCCGTCTGCCGTGAAGTACGTGGACTTAGGCAGTAACTACATTATTGCCGGAAAAGCGGACGGGGCGGAAAATGTTGTTCGTGTGAAAGCTACGACAGAGGGCTTTCCCGGTGAAACAAACTTTTCTGTTATCTGTGAGGATGGCAGTTTTTATTCTTTCAATGCTAAATACGCACACGAACCGGAAATGCTGAACATCGAAATGAAAGATTTCTTGGAGAATGAGGACACAACGGATTTCAGCCATACCCGGATGAATATCTATTTCCGTGAATTGGGTAACGAAAGCCCGCTTTTGGTAAAGCTGATTATGCAGTCCATCTACAAGAACAATGACAGGGAAATAAAGCATTTGGGATGCAAGCGTTTCGGGGTGCAGTTCTTGGTAAAGGGCATTTATTCGCATAACGGGCTTTTTTACTTCCACACACAGGTAAAGAACAGTTCAAACGTGCCGTTTGATACCGATTTTATCCGTTTCAAGATTGTGGATAAGAAAGTAGCCAAAAGAACGGCAATTCAGGAAACGGTGATTGACCCGGTACGGAGCTATAACGAGATACTGGTTATCGGCGGCAAGAGTACCGTTCGCACCGTGTACACCGTCCCGCAATTCACCATACCGGATGATAAGGTCTTGGTTATTGAACTGGTGGAAAAGAACGGGGGCAGACACCAAACTATCCGGGTGGAAAACTCGGATGTCGTGGCGGCAAAAGTGATTAACGAACTTAAAATCAAATGAACATGAAAAGGATATGCTGTATTATATCCCTTTTTGCGCTGTGCCTGACTTTTAACCAGGCACACGCACAAAGATGTCTGCCAGGAATGAAAGGTTTGCAGGTTACGGGCGGCATGGCGGACGGTGTTCACTGGAACAGTAAAAGCGATTTCGCTTATTACTTCGGGGCGGCTCTCTCTACCTATACCAAAAATGGGAACAGGTGGGTTATCGGCGGGGAATACTTCGAAAAGCATTACCCCTATAAGGATTTACAGATACCCGTAAGCCAGTTCACAGGTGAGGGCGGTTACTATATGAACTTCCTTTCCGACCGGAAGAAAACCTTTTTCCTTTCGCTCGGATTGTCTGCCCTTGCCGGATACGAAACAAGCAACTGGGGTGACAAGCTGCTGCCCGATGGCTCGATGCTGACGGATAAGGACGGTTTTGTCTATGGCGGTGCGCTGACGCTGGAACTGGAAAGTTATATTACCGACCGGGTGGTGTTCCTGATTAACGCACGAGAAAGATGCCTGTTCGGTTCTTCCGTTGGAAAGTTCCATACACAGTTCGGTATCGGTCTAAAGATAATAATGTGATAAACTAACCTATTATATATAATGTATATGAGAAAGATTTTAAGCCGTATTTTGATAGGCTGCTATGTAATGGCCGCCTTGTTATTAGTGAGTGCGTGTAATGACAGCGTGGATATACAGCAGTCTTACCCGTTCAGTATCGAAACGATGCCTGTACCGAAGAAATTAAAGGTGGGTGAAACCGCCGAAATCAGGTGTCAGCTTCACCGGGACGGGCGGTATGAGGAAACAAAGTATTTCATCCGTTATTTCCAGCCGGACGGGGCGGGAACGCTGAAAATGTCCGATGGGACGGTTCTACTGCCGAATGACCTGTACCCGCTTCCGGGCGAAACATTCCGGCTTTACTATACCTCTACATCAACCGACCAACAGACGGTAGATGTGTATTTTCAGGATAGCTTCGGGCAATTGGAACAACTTACGTTTTCATTTAACAATGACAACAGTAAGGAAGAAGAAAACAATTAAAGACAAAAAGAACATGGTTAAAATAGAATTGGATATAAACGGTATTTCATTTTTTGTAAGTACCACATGGAAAACGGATGCAGTTCCGGCAGTCGGTGATATTGTGATAGTGGATAAAGAAAGCATTTCACCATCTGACCGGGTAGCATTAAGGAAAACACCGTCCAATCAGGTTTTCAAGTGGGCGGATGAAGAAGATGATTCTCCGGCATTGAATTATTTCGACTATGATACGGAAATGGTTGTAAAAAAGCGGACTTGGAAATTTGATTCCGAAGATGAAGAAATGGTGTGCATTCTGAAAGTTATCTTTCTGTTCCATGAAGAATGATATTGAGTTTCATGTATTTTATCCGTATGATAGATAAATTCCTTGTGGCTTTGGCTGCTTTTTACCTGCTGGCTGGTTGCTGGTGCTGGTATGAAATGAAACACGCTCCAACCGATAAAGAACTATGGGGCGAAGAATTGGAATGATACGTTATGCGTAATGTTATGGTAGATAATCCGGCGGGTATTTCCCGGCGGGTTATCTTTTTTATAGGGAATGGAAACAGGTTTCTTTGCTATCTTTCTTTGTCCGCTTCAGCTCACAGAAAGAAAGTAGCGGCGGCATTTGCCGCCGTTCTTTATTAACCGATTATAATGTTCTTTACAGGTGTATTATGTTCCAACCACTCTTTGACACATTCCATGTTATATTCGCTCGTTATAACTGCCTTATCTACGTCTATGGGCGTAAAACGGGTGCTTTCATAGCTATCTATCCACCCTTTCAGGGAACAGACACCCCATGCTTTCACGTCCTCAAAAATGCCGTTCAGCGTGTCGATGGGTTTGCTGAAAGTAACTATCATTGCATCGAATGTTGTTTTGTCGGGTAGTAGTTCCAAATACTTCAATGAACCGAAATCATCTGCTTTCCGTCCGAAAGACCAGTCATAAGAATAAAGTTCATTACCCCACTGGTGCGGCGTGTCAAAACGTACTTTCACGCTGACCGTGTATTTATCCTCTGTGGTGTCCTCGATAACACCCGTTACCAACAATCCGGTAAATATGCACTTGCAACGTCTGCCGATAATCTTTTTATTTACTTCTGTCGTTTTCATAAATGTACTTATTTATATTGTTATTGTTTCTTTTCTTTTTTCGCTATCCATTCATCCCGCTGTTTGCGACATTCGTCAAGCGTTTTAGCCACTGTGCTGAACAGTTCCATATCTGTATGGCGATAATCATACTGGAAATAAATCTGTCCCCTGAATGCGCCTAAACAGCATTTCACATATTTTTCTTCTCCCGGTATTTGGGTAATGCTTACCCCGTTTTTGTTTAAAGTTTCCATATCGTTATAATTTATAATGAGTTATCAGATAATCAAAAATGAGAGCAACACAATGAAAATAATCGCCATACAAAACAGGTAAACGGCGGAGATAAACAGCCGGAGAACGAACCGGATAATAAAAAAGCCTATGATTAGGGCTATCCACATTCCGGCGGTGCTGGTGGCTGCCTGATAGATGATAAAAGCAAGTATGAACCATCGTAAAAAAGTCGCTATCTTATTATATACTTTCATTGTCTTAGCGTGTTGCGGGTGGATTGCTCCACCCGGTTAGTAATCAGGCGCAACGGAAAACAAAACCGTTATCCATCCAGTAATCAGTTATAAATAAATCACGGGCAAAAGCTGAATAGTCAAAGTAGGTCTTTGCGAACTCCGGCAGGTCGTAACATTGCTCTACGATTTCATAGGCGTAATCTTCCTCGTCTTTATATTCTCCCTGATATTCGTCCTCAAAGGAAGAAATAAGGTCGTCCGCATCTTCTTCGCTTATATCGCTGTTGTGGTGGTCGCACCATACGAAAAACGCTTCCTGCTGGGTTTCACTTAGTTTCTCGATGGCATCCCGAAGCTCAAAGAACTTTTCAGAAAGCCAACTTTCGGAAATCAGGGCTTCCGGGATATTCTCGTAATCCTGAAACATAAATTCCGGGTCTTGGTCGTCCTTGTGCAGTTTCCGGCACGCTTCTAAAAACTCGTCCTTATCCGAATAGTCGGACAGGTCTAACCATTTGCCGAAAAGTGAACCGTTGTTATACTTGTTGTAAGTACCTACATAAACTCTTGCTTCTGATAATGTTACTGCTTCCATAATTCTGTGTCTTTTAAAATTTATGCGGATTTGAGAGGTAAGGGAGTTGAGTTTCATAACCTTTTTTCCTGTTTCTCGTAAATCTGACTTTTTTTTTATGCGTTTCCGGTCGGGGCGGTCGTTTTCGTTTCATATAGGCTTTAAAGGGTAGTGTTTAGGCTTTGCAAGATTTTAAAGAAAAATACTCTTTGGACGAAGTACAACAGGAAGATTTTTGTTTAAACCCTTTAGGGCTTGACCTTGCAAAGACGTTAAGAACACGGAAATACCTTTGCCTATGTGATACGATAATGACTGCTCCGATTGGGGACTGCCTAAGAGGAAGATTTACAATAAGAGAAACTGGAAAAATGGTTTTATTTTAAAAGTAGGATATTGTGTTTTTGTTGCCAGTAACAAAAAAAGGGCTTAGATAAGCCCCTCGTCTGCAAAACTGTAATAGCTTTCTTCTGTCAGGATGATATGGTCTAACAGGTGTAAATCCAAGACCTTGCAGGCTTCTTTTATTTTTGAGGTAATTTGTTTGTCCGGTTCACTCGGACGTAGGTTGCCCGATGGGTGGTTATGTGAGAGAATTATGCCCGAAGCATGGACTTTTAAGGCGGTTTGCAGGATGATTTTCACGTCCATTACTGTTTCAGCCATACCGCCTTTAGAGATAAGGGAAACGCCTAAAGCCTTATTTGCCCGATTAAGGAACATTGCATAACTTTCTTCGTGGTGTTCCATACATTCTACATAGAACGGTTTCAGGTAGGAATAAGAAGTTTCAGAAGAGAGAATTTTTATTCTTTCGGATGCTTTTACATTGTCCTTATAAGAGATAGTGATTTCCGGCATGGTAAATTCGATTGTTTTCATAACGCTTGAATTTTAAATTAAACAATAAGAAATTTTGCCGGACACCCACAGTTTGGCGGGGACTTCAACCAAATCTTTTCAAAAAATACAACCCGTAGGTGTGGAGATTTTTTAGAAAACCGGAACGGCTCGGATTTGGTATTTGTCCCCGCCGGGCTGTAACTTTGCTAAAATTTGTGATTGAGATACATTACTTTAGGGAACTAAAAAAGAGGTATCACTGGTGACACCCCTTAGACAACCGAATACCTTAAACAGTTATTCGTCATAGGTTCTATATCCTATCGGTTTGCGTGGTTTTGGTTCGGGTTTGCTTAGTAACTGGGTCAGTGCTTGGTAAACCTCGCTGAATTGTGCATCCGTACTTTCTTCCAGTTCTTCAATGCGCTTTAGGAGTTCCTGATAACCTGTAATCATTTGACGCAAGGCTACAAATGCCCGCATGATAGAAATATTCACCTGTATAGCAATAGGGCTGCGCAGTACACCGGACAGGGCGGCTACTCCCTCTTGCGTGAAAACATAGGGCAAATATTTAGTATGCTTACCACGTTTTGAACTGGTTTCTTCTTCCATTTCATCCGGATTATTCTTTAAGGTCACAATTTGTGACCTTAAACATTCGACTTCTTCCTTTGTCAGTTCAAACATAAAATCTTCGGGGAAACGTTCTATATTACGTTTAACAGCCTGTTTTAACGCTTTTGTTTCCACCTGATAAAGTGCCGCAAGGTCGCTATCGAGCATAACCCTGCAACCCCTAATTTCATAAATCTTGTTTTGAATGATTTGTAAATCCATAATTCAATATTTTAAGTTGTTAAGTGATAAGTTATCTTTAGAACTGCTCACAAATCGTGACCAGTTCCTAATCTTTTATATGGCAGCAGTTACCTTTTTCGTATTAATTTTCTGTGCCAGTAATTCCATATCGTTACTTAATTTCGCATCTATAACTTTAGCATAGATTTGAGTAGTGCGAATGTCGGTGTGTCCCAACATCTTAGATACACTTTCGATGGGTACACCATTTGCTAAAGTAATGGTCGTTGCAAAAGTGTGCCTTGCAAGGTGAAATGTGACGTTCTTGTCAATACCGCATACCGTAGCAATTTCTTTCAAATAATCATTCATTTTTTGATTGCTGATAACAGGTAGCAATTGACCGTTTTTAAGTTTTCCCTCGTATTTGTTCAGGATAGCTTTCGGAATATCCAGTAAACGGATGTTTGATGTTACTTTTGTCTTGTGACGTTTCTTTATAATCCACAAATTATCATCGAATGCCATACGGATGTCGCTGCGGGTTAATTCGCATATATCCACGTATGAAAGTCCGGTATAACAGCTAAAAATAAAAATATCCCGTACCTGTTCCAATCTCTTTGAAGCAAATTCTTTGTTGCATAACCTGCTTATTTCGTCCTTGTCAAGATACCCTCTTTCGATATACTCGAATTTAAGTTTGTAATGAGCGAACGGGTCAGCAGTAATTAATCCGGTAGCTTGTGCAAAGTTTACCACTGTACGGAAACGTTGGATAAACTTCATTGCCGTATTGGGTGAACAATCGTGGTTCTTTATTATATATAGATAGAAGTTCTCAATAAATACCTTATTAATTTGACGTATCGGTAAGTCTGATACACGATATTCATCTTTCATGTATTCTATCAGGCGTAACTTTGTCAGTTCATATCGGCTGTACGTTTTGGGGGTCGCTTCACCTGCTGCGACCTTTTTCTTGTACTGGTCGTTGTGCTGGGTGAAAAAAGAAATGATGGTATTGGCTTCTTCCTCTTTTCCCAAAAGAGCATTTTTCACGCTTTCGGGGGTAACATAGCTATCCCGCATTAATTGGTTGTGGAAGTGGGAACGGATATTTGCCTTAATGTCGTCCAGCATGGAGTTAAGCCTTTGTATCTCCATTGATTTACCTATGGCTCTGCCGGATTTCCAGTTAGTTTCAAGGACTTCTAACTTGGTATTGAATTGGGTCTGTTTGCCGTTGATTGTGATACGGGCATGAATGGGTACTAAACCATTCTTTTTCATCTTGTCTTTTTTCAGGTAAAACAATACGCTGAATGTACTCTTTTCATTTTTCATAATCTCACTTTTTTAGATTGCAAAACTAATTTTAATCACTGTAAATGAGATAAATAGAGTATAGACAAATCACGTCAAAAGTAAGCCATTTTCCGACAATCGTACCCCCTAATCGTTTTTTGGGGAAGGGGGTACGATTTGGATACTAAAGTGTGTCTTTTCGTGCCCCTTTTTTGTCTTTCAGGCAAGACTAAAACATAAAAAAAAGTCCTACAATACGTTGATATTGTAGGACTTGTCTCTTTTTTGTCGCCGTTTGGCTTTGTTCTTATGTGATCCGCCTGGGGCTCGAACCCAGGACCCCAACATTAAAAGTGTTGTGCTCTACCTGCTGAGCTAGCGAATCAATCCTTATTTGCGTATCAGTTATTTCCTGATTGCGGGTGCAAAGGTAGTGACTTTTTTTATATCTGCAAGCTTTTGGGTGAAAAAAGTTTTATTTATTTTTCGTCATCTCCTTCTATCTTCTGATTATCAGATGTTTCATGTGTGTCGTATTTTATTCTCTCTTTGTTGATGATGAAACGTTGATAATAGGAGAGCATTAGGGTGGTGAGCGGGAGTGCTATGATCATACCTAACATCCCGAGCAAGGATCCCCAGATGGAAAGAGATAAAAGAATGATGGCAGGGTTGAGCCCTGTGATCTTTCCCATGATTCTTGGGACAAGGAAACCATCTTGGATGGCTTGAACAACAATAAAAACAACGAGGGCACCTGCCAGGATTACCCAGAAATTCTCACCGGTATCAGCAGCTTTTAGGATTGCTAATATGACGGTAGGCAAGAAACCGATAATCTGCAGATATGGAACCATATTGAGGGCACCGATGAAAAGTCCCAAGGCAATAGCCATCGGAAAGTCGATGATCAGGAACCCAATGCTGAACAAGATGCCGACACAGAAGGCAACAAGTGCCTGGCCGCGGAAATAGCGATTCATTCCATCCTGTATGTCATTGACCAGATTGGATGCAAAGGTACGGTATTTGCCTGGTAATAGGTGAAGCCATCCTTCTGCGATGGATTCATAGTCGAGCAAGATGAATACCACATATAATAAAATGATGAATGAAGCGAATACGCTAAACAGAATATTAATAGATTCCGCAACGAGTGCCCAAAGTTTAGGAACAGTCTCTTTAATGGTATTCATTATATTTTCTTCACTTAAGATTCGGTTCAGTGCCTGAAGGTCGATATGTCTGTGGATAAATTCCGAAAGAGTAGGAGGCACTGTTCCGGAACGATAAGCACCATTAGTCAGATAAGTAACCAACAGATCGTTCATTCGTCCTATTTCGGCAAGCATTGGGGGCACTAAAAGGTAAAAAATGGCAATTCCTACTATGGTAATGCTGAACAATGCGCAGAAAATAGAAATGATCCTGCTTTTAAAGCGTAATTTATACTGGAAAAATTTGACGAGCGGATAAATCATATAAGCGATAAGCCATGCCACAAAAAAAGGTAGCAGTACGCCGCTGAGCCTTTTAAAAAGTATCAGTAATCCCACAATGAGCGCACAGCAGATGGAACCACGTATGAAACTATCAAATGTAATCTTTTTCCTTTCCATAATAATCTGACGTTTGATGTGCGACCTCACCGGAAATGTCCGGGCTTTGCTACCGTGAGGTCATTATGATTTTTCTTTGTCCTCTTGCAGGGCTTTCTGGTAACACTCCCGACATAAAGGTTCGTATTCGGCTGTTTCACCCAATAGCACCTGTTTGTCGTTTTTCACCGTACGGTGTGAAAAAGAGGCTAATTGTCCACATTTTACACAAATGGCATGTACCTTGGATACTTCGTCGGCAATGGCACACAAAGCCGGCATCGGACCAAACGGTATGCCTTTGAAGTCCATGTCCAATCCGGCTATGATGACACGTACTCCGTTGTTTGCCAATTGATTGCATACATCTATTAAACCACTGTCGAAGAACTGTGCCTCGTCAATGCCTACCACATCAATTTCGGATGTGAAAAGCAGTATGCTGGCTGAAGAGTCGATGGGAGTGGAGGAAATGGTATTACTGTCATGTGAAACAACGTCCCCCTCAGAATAGCGTGTGTCAATGGCAGGTTTGAATATCTCTACGCGTTGGCGGGCAAACTTGGCCCGCTTCATGCGACGGATCAGTTCTTCGGTTTTTCCTGAAAACATGGAACCGCAAATTACTTCAATTCTTCCTCTTCTTCTCGTCTCTTGTATATGATCTTCTGAAAATAATACCATGCTGATGTATGTTATAATTGGTTGCAAAAGTAATAGTTTTATTGGCTTCTCGGTGTTTTTTCATTATTTATTTCTACATTTGCGAAGTCATTCAAGAAGAAATTCAGATGTAGATATGCAAGCATTGTTGAACGATATAGAATTGGATATTCAGGAACTTAAATGCCTGATGGAGGCCGTTTCGCGTAAACCGGATTCTGCTTTGCGTGAAGTGGCAAAGAGAAATATTGTGCAAATGCGTGGCCGGTTGGACATCTTACTGGAACAGTTGGATCGGGGAGCACTACCGGAAAACGAACTTCCTGACCGGATTATAAATCCAATGCCGGAACCTGTGTCTGCAGCAGCAGCAGAAGAAGAAGCAGAAGAAGAAGAAGAAGAAGAAATAGTTGTGGGTAACCCGGAGAAAGATGAAGAGCCTGTAATAGTTCCGGAGGCTCCGGAGATGCCGGAATCTGAACAATTGGAATTGCCTGAAGTGACCGTAGAACCGGCACAATCGGCTGAAGTATCTATGAAGATTGAAACCAATACGGCTTCTACACCTATTTTGGCCGAGCGGATTAAAACAGCTGGAGATTTACGCCGTTCAATCAGTCTGAATGATTCGTTTCGCTTTTCCCGTGAACTGTTTGGGGGAAGCATGGAGCAAATGAATCATGTGTTGCAACAGATTGGGGAGATGCATTCACTGGATGCGGCTCTTGTTTTCTTATCTTCTAAAATAAAGGTGGAAGAGGAAAATGAAGCTAAAGCTGATTTAGTGGAACTTCTCAAAAAGTACTTTATATAAAACGCGATTATTAGGATATGGGAAAACTATATGTGGTACCGACGCCGGTCGGGAATTTGGAGGACATGACATTTAGGGCTATTAAAGTCCTGAAGGAGGTCGACTTGATTCTGGCGGAGGATACCCGTACTTCCGGAATCTTGCTGAAACATTTTGAGATTAAAAACGTGATGCAATCCCACCATAAGTTTAATGAACATAAAACGGTGGAGAGTGTTGTTAATAGAATAAAGGCAGGAGAAACCATTGCTTTGATTTCGGATGCCGGAACACCGGGAATTTCTGATCCGGGTTTTCTGGTAGTTCGTGAATGTGTGCGCAATGGTATCGAAGTACAATGCCTGCCCGGAGCGACAGCTTTTGTTCCGGCGTTGGTAGCATCGGGATTGCCTAACGAAAAGTTTTGTTTCGAAGGTTTTCTCCCTCAGAAAAAGGGGCGTATGACAAAATTGAAATCGTTGGTGGATGAACACAGAACAATGGTGTTTTATGAATCCCCACATCGTTTGCTGAAAACATTGACACAGTTTGCCGAATATTTCGGTTCCGGACGTCAGGTATCTGTGTCCCGTGAAATTTCAAAGATTCATGAGGAAACGGTTCGCGGGACTTTGAGTGAATTGATAGAACACTTTACCGTTACCGAACCCCGGGGAGAGATTGTGATTGTACTTGCAGGAATAGACGATTAATAATAACTTCATTTAAAAACGTAAAACGTAATCGTATGAAAAAGTTAGTAGTTTTATTAGTATGCGCAGCTATGTTGGCTTCGTGTAACGGCCTGGGTGGTGGAAGTAAGGACCTGAAGGCAGAAAATGATTCTCTTTTGATGGAGTTGACCCAGCGCAATGCCGAATTGGACGAAATGATGGGTACTTTCAACGAAGTTCAGGAAGGATTTCGTAGAATAAACGCAGCTGAAAGCCGTGTTGACTTGACCCGTGGCACTATCTCTGAGAATTCTGCAACCGCAAAACAACAAATAGCATCTGATATTGAATTCATCACGAAACAGATGGAAGAAAACAAGGCACAGATCGCTAAGTTGCAGGCTATGCTGAAGAATAGTAAGAATAATTCGGCACAATTGAAAAAAGCCGTTGAATCTTTGACTCAGGAGTTGGTTGCTAAAACTCAGCGTATCGAAGAACTTCAGGCTGAATTAGCTTCTAAGAATATCCGTATTCAGGAGTTGGATGCTGCAGTAACCGGACTGACTGCCGATAAAGAGTCATTGGCTGCTGAAAATGAAGCCAAGGCAAAGACCGTAGCAGAACAGGATAAGGCCATCAATAGTGCATGGTTTGTGTTTGGTACTAAATCGGAACTTAAATCTCAGAAGATTCTTGAAAAAGGGGATGTGCTGAAGAGTGCGGATTTCAACAAGGATTATTTTACTCAGATCGATATCCGTACTACTAAAGAGATTAAATTATATTCTAAACGTGCTGATTTGCTCACTACTCATCCGGCTAAATCTTACGAGCTGGTTAAAGATGATAAAGGTCAGCTGACTTTGAAGATCACGAATCCGAAAGAATTCTGGAGTGTATCTAAATATCTGGTAATCCAGGTCAAATAAGTAGTATAAAACAAACGTAACTGATAAGGGCACGGACTACACAGTATGTAATCCGTGCTCTCTTTTTTGAAATGTACCTGATATATTAATATGAAATATAGAAACCTGTTTTTTGATTTAGATGATACTCTCTGGGCCTTTTCCCAAAATGCGTATGATACGTTTGAAGAAGTTTACGATAAATATGGATTGGGAAGGTATTTCGATTCGTTTTCCCATTTTTATTCTCTTTACCAAAAGAGGAATGTGGAGTTGTGGGTAGAATATGGAAACGGGGAGGTGACTAAAGAAGAGTTGAATCGACAGCGTTTTTTATATCCTTTGAAAGCTGTTGGCGTTGACGATGAAATGCTTGCAAAACGTTATTCTGACGATTTCTTTTTGATAGTTCCTACTAAAAGGAGGCTAATGCCGTATGCGGAAGAGGTACTTTCGTATTTGGCACCTAAATATAATTTGTATATTCTTTCAAATGGTTTCAGGGAATTGCAATCCTGTAAAATGCGTTCGGCAGGCATTGATACATATTTTGATAAAATAATTCTTTCGGAAGATCTGGGAGTGATGAAGCCTTGGCCGGAAATTTTTCATTTTGCTTTGTCGGCTACACAATCGGAACTACGTGAATCATTAATGATTGGGGATAGTTGGGAAGCTGATATTGTTGGTGCTCATGGAGTGGGAATGCATCAGGCTTATTATAATGTGTCCGGACGCACTGATTTTCCTTTCCGTCCTACTTATTCAATGACTGATTTGAAAGAGTTGGTGGAACTGTTGTAACATTTATAGATATATTGTATTTTTGCGTTCAATATAGAACGCATAAAAATACAACTATGGACACTCTCTTGCCTTTTGCTTTACTCTGTTTCACTTCTTTCTTTACGTTGACTAATCCGTTGGGTACAATGCCCGTTTTTCTGACCATGACTCATGGTATGACTGATAAAGAGCGGCAAGCGGTTGTTCGCCGTGCCACTTTCGTCTCGTTTATCACTTTAATGGTATTTGTTTTTGCAGGGCAATTCCTTTTTAAATTCTTCGGTATTTCGACCAACGGATTTCGTATTGCAGGTGGAGTGATTATTTTCAAGATAGGCTTTGATATGTTGCAGGCACGGTACACTCCGATGAAATTGAAAGATGAAGAGATTAAAACCTATGCTGACGATATTTCGATCACTCCACTTGCCATACCTATGCTTTGTGGTCCGGGGGCGATAGCTAATGCCATTGTTTTGATGGAGGATGCCCATACTATTGAAATGAAAGGAACGTTAATTGGCATTATTGCTTTGATCTATTTTATTACCTTCTTGATTCTGCGTGCGTCTACCCGATTAGTTAAAGTGTTGGGGGAGACCGGAAATAACGTGATGATGCGTTTGATGGGACTTATTTTGATGGTGATTGCTGTTGAATGTTTTGTTAGTGGATTGCATCCGATATTGGTAGGTATCTTGAAAGAAGGGTTGCTATAAATCAGATACTGATTCGTTCAGAAAAAGAAGAATGCCCGGATACGTTTTATATGTAAATCCGGGCATTCTCTTTATTGTTTGATAAATACTTTAGAAAGCATTATGCTGATTAGCGGCTACCGCCGGCCCACCAAACCGGATCGGTATATACATACTGGCCGTTTCCGAATGCAGATTCTACGTTCGGATTTGCACTTACATCATCTGCTCCGTAAGGTGCGCGAAGTGGGAACTTGTAAGGGTTGTCCAGTTTGATATATTCCTCACCCATTGCTTTGAGGCGGCGTACATCATTATAGCATTCTGTTGTCTCACCGAAGGCTCCAAGGAATGCAATATATTTCTGTACCATTACCTCTTTTACAGGATTGGCATCGAATAATGGTTTTACGTTGTTGGTGAAATACTCTTCTGCTTCAGCAGTTGTGATAGCTTTGGTAGTCTCTTTAACGCCTCCGTAACTTTTTACTGTAGGAGCGTTAAGTGCAGCTGTTACACCTGTTTCTGCATTTGCAATGGCTGCAACAATAGCATCTTTCAGAGCATCTGCCGCATCATTGGTCTTATTCAAGCGAGCCAATGCTTCAGCTTTCAGGAAAAGTAATTCATGATAGCTCATTAATAAGGTTGGACATGTTTGCGAATATACGAATATAGGAGTATTATATTCATATTTAACAGACTCTGCCGTACCGTTATCGGCCATAAGGAATCTTGGGTCATCTGCACCGGTTACTTGGATGGACACAGCTTTTTCTTCTCCAGTTACCTTACCTTGTCCAATGCAAAAGATACGGCGTAATCTCGGATCCTTACGTTCTATTAGTTTATCAGCGTAGCTTTTACTTGCAGCCAATCCGTCACGGCTCCACTGGAAGTCAAATAACGGGTTTAAGTTTGTTGCACTATAAATAGAGAAAGCAGCTTGATCCTGAATAGATGTATATGATTTCTCTATGTACTCTAAAATTTTTTGTAAATCAGCTTCTTTTGAAGAAGAACGAGCTAACAGACGCATTGTATAACGAGCTTTCAAGCCGTATGCTAGTTTTAACCATGCTTCTCCGTCACCTTTATATATGAAGTCATACTCACCAATTTCATCGCTTTTGTCACCTTTGGGAAGATCAGTGATTGCTGCATCCAAATATTCCATAATGGTAGTATAAATAGCTTCTTGCTTATCTAATTCCGGAGTCATAAACTGGGGTTGTCCATTGACTAATTCCGGAAGGGCAGCCTGGCTGAAAGGAGTGTCACCGAATGAGTCTGCGATCAGTCCTGCATTGATTGCGGCCAATACTTCGGCAATACCTTTGGTTGTATAATTGGCTGAAACCTCATTTGAGCTTATGTTAATTGCGATACGTGCATTCTTCAGTGTAGAGTATAAATTACCCCATACATTGTTAAAAGTAGAAGATGCCGAAGGCTCTCCGTTACGCTTTTCCGCATTTGCCAATTGATTGTCTACTCCAACCATATGCTCTACGTAGGTAGAATAATATGTATTAAAGTCGCCTCCGATATTGCTAAATGCAGTTGCAGTGATTACGTCAGCCAAGATGAATTTGGCAGGTACACTGGTTGTGTGGTCTTTGTCTTCATTAATACGATCCATTGTATCTTCCGAACA
Organism: Bacteroides hominis; assembly: GCF_033042785.2. NCBI lineage: Bacteria > Pseudomonadati > Bacteroidota > Bacteroidia > Bacteroidales > Bacteroidaceae > Bacteroides > Bacteroides hominis. The sequence continues at coordinate 1,826,086 of NZ_CP178829.1, forward strand.
GGAAGCAAATGCAACGGAAATCAATGCCACAGACAATATGCCTTTTGATAAATTAAATATTGATTTCATTTTTGTCCTTTTTAGAATTTAACTGTAATACCAAAACCATAGCTTGATGTTCCCGGGAGCGAGAAGCGTTCGAAAGCACCAGCCATGTTGTTATTTCCCTGTGATGATTCAGGGTCAATACCATTATCCATTTCTGACCAAAGCAATAAGTTACGTGCAAAGACGTTTACTGTTACGCCTAAGTATGACTTATCCAGTACCGGATAACTTAAAGCGATTTCGCGTAATTTCAGGAATGAAGAACCGTATACTCCGGCTTCAGAGATCGTACTCAATCTGTCGAAGTAATTATAAGCGTTCTCACCGCTGATTTTGATGTCATTAGGTGCGTAAGAACCATCTGCCAACTGTTTTACAGCCGGTTTATTGAAGTAGAAGTAATCAGCTTTACGATAGTCTGCTGATTTCTGGGTTACACCATAATAGTCGAGTGTTGACACAGTACCGGCATACATACATCCACCTTGCTTCCAGTCAAGTACTGCAGAGAGGCGGAACTTATAAAATTCAAAAGTAGTATTGAAGCCCAGTCTGAAGTCAGGAGATACACTTCCCAACACTCTGTTTTCACCTAATGTCGGCATACCGTTTTCATCTACAACAATCTGGCCTTCCTCGTTTCTTTGATAGCTTGTACCATAGATAACCGGGAATTTATCACCGGCACTCAGACGTACTTGCGGATCAACAAAACCTCCTAACATGATGCTTGATACACCCGGAGCTAATTTATCGACATAGTTGTCGATTTTAGAGAAATTAAATGCAAAATCCCAGTTGAAGTTCTTAGTTTGGATCGGATTTACACTCAAAGTGATTTCGTGTGAGTTTGTATGTACCGATCCACCATTTGTGATCAATTCGCTATATCCGGTAGAAGTAGCCAAAGGCACCTCGAATATCTGATCCTTTACATTCTGGCGTGAATATGTATAGTTCAATGAAACTAAACCGTTCCAGAAACTGAAGTCTGCACCGATTTCGTATGATTTGGTGTTCTGAGGTTTCAGGTTAGGATCATAAATTTTGTAATATGGAATATATGAGCTGATCGATCCAATAGGATACTGGATAGGAGTTCCTGAAGAGAATCCGCCACCATAGACCGGAGTTTTATAGTAAGAAGGATAGTAAGTACCTGCCTGCCCTACTTCTGCATAAGAAGCGCGAATTTTACCATAAGTCAGAACATCATTCTTCAGTGCTTCCAATTCGGTAAAGATGAAACCAAGAGAAACGGAAGGGTAAGTGAATGAACGGTTATTGCGTGGCATGGATGAAACAATATCATTACGAACAGTAGCATTCAAATACAACATACTACGATATGCTAATGAAATGTTACCGAAGTTACCAACGGTACGCTCGCGATGGTAGGTTCCTGTAGACGAATAGATTGATGCGTTAGCTATATGGTTCCATCCTGGGAAATTGAAGTTATTTCCGAGGTTGTATTTGTATTTTGAAGAATTATCGACTAATTCATTACCATATAATACATTTAAGTCAAGTTCCGGAGTGATTTTCCAGTCATAAGTAACAGTTAACAATGAATTTATTTCATTGTTTGTAACGCTCTGCTCTTCAATGCTACCTGTTCCGTTGGAGTGTCCATATCCCCATGTATCGGTATAGTTAGTGGTATAAGCATCGGTACCTAACTGGTATTTTACATCCAGTTTATGATTTTCTGTACCGAAATCAGTAGAATATTTAGCAAATGCATTTCCAAAAAAACGTTGAGTACGTTCTTTAAAAGAGTTATTTTCAACGGCCCAATAAGCACCATCGAAACCGCCTGTCGAACGATACGTGTTTTGTGTATAAGGATCTCCATCAATGTGTGATGGGATACCGGCTAAATCGTAGCTGGACGGTGCACCATATACAGTTGCCAGGATACCATTGTTGGCACCGGTTTGCTTTTTGATTTTAGAATAAACGAAGTTTCCATTGAAACCGGTAGACCAATTCTTGTTCAATTGAGCTTGTGCAGTTAGTTTTGCATTATAACGATCCATACCTGTAGAAGGTACAATACCGTTTGCAGTAGTACTTCCTAAAGACAAAGAGTAACTTCCTTTATCGAGGCTTTGTGCCACGTTTGCACTGCTGTTCCACGTTACACCTGTATTAAAGAAATCTTTAGCATTGTCATATGCACGAGGAGTGGCCCATGGGTCCAGTCCTGCTTTGGCACGCTGGTCTACATAGTATTGCCCCTGATGTTTACCGTATTTCTGAGTATAGGTATTATCCGTATTACCACCATATTTGGGATCGTTAGCCAGTTCTGAGATCAAAGGGCCCCAAGAACGAGAATCTGATGGGCTAAAAGCACCATTAAATCCTTGTGCGAATTCTTTTTGGAAATCCGGCATAGTAGAAACCTTATCGAATGATAAACCAGTGTTGATGGTAACTTCCGGTTTACCTTTACGTGCACCTTTACCGCTCTTGGTAGTGATTACTACCACACCATTTGATGCGCGCATACCATACAGAGCAGAAGCAGCTTGACCTTTCAGGATGTTGATGCTTTCAATGTCATTCGGGTCGATATCTACCGCACGGTTTGCATAGTCAGAGCCTGTAACAGAGTTGAAAGTATCCAAGTCTGTAGATGATGAGATAGGCATACCATCCACAACATACAGGGGAGTGTTATCTCCTGTAAACGAGCGTGATCCGCGAATAGTCATTTTGGAAGAGGCACCCGGCATACCTGATGACGGTGAGATCTCTACTCCTGAAACTTTACCTTGTAAAGCGCTGGAAAGGTTACTACTTGATGCTTGAGTCAGCTTATCTCCTTTCACATCCTGTACGGCATACCCTAACGCTTTTTTCTCTTTTGAGATACCCATTGCTGTTACTACGACTTCGTCAAGTGCCTTAGCATCAGTCTTTAATATCACTTTGATTATCGGTGCAATTGCTACCTCAGCAGTCTGCATACCGATATACGAAATCTGCAAAGTCTTTGCAGAACTTGGTATACCAGATAACGTAAATTTACCATTTAGATCAGTAATAACACCTACAGTGGTGCCCTTAGCTAATACAGAGGCTCCAACAACTGGTTGCCCATCTTCTTCAGAAATAACAACACCTGTTACCTTCTGAGTTTGGGCGGTTACTAGACCTATACCTATAAAAAGGCAAGTCAATAACAGCATTAATTTTCTTTTCATAAATTCTCTCTTAAAGTTTAACTTTACATTAATTGTTTCTTTACTCTAACAAAATGCAAATATATTAAGAAATATGAAACGAACAATTATTTCTATAAAAAAACCTTGCAAATATAACAAATCGTTATCTAAATGCGCAATTTTATGTCTAATAACATAGAAATACGCCTTAAAAAACGTAAACGAGGTTTGTATTGCTAACATGTTGCAGGTGCTAATAATATGTATTTTGGTCCATTTTTGTATATTCAAGGCTTAATATGAGCAAAAATAGTGCTCGTTTTTCTGTTAAGGAAGTTTTTATAAATATAAATTAGCCACTTTTTAAAAATACAAATTAGTTATTTCTATATAAAAAATAGCAGGTTTTAGCAGATATTAAATCTTATTCAATTCTAATATTGAGTCTATGCACGTCTTATTTGTCCATAGTATTAATTAAAAATAAAGGAAATGGATAAAATTATTTACAGTTTAGTGTATAATAGAAAAAAGAGCCTGAACAAAAAAGGGATGGCGTTGGTACAGGTTGAGGCTTACTTAAATAGGAAGAAGAAATATTTTTCTACCAAGGTTTACTTGAGTCCTGACCAATGGGATTTCAAGAAAAGGATGGTTAAAAACCACCCTAATGCGGATGCTATCAATCACATGCTCTATGAGTTCATGGCAGAAATAGAGAAGAAAGAACTGGGATTGTGGCAACAGGGAAAACAAATTTCATTGGATTCACTAAAAAATTCAATGGAAAGTCAGGATGATGGAACTTCGTTTATTGCGTTCTTCCGCAACGAAATAGCCAAATCTTCATTGAAGGAGAGTACCAAACGTAACCATTTATCAACTTTGGAGTTATTGAGAGGCTATAAGAAAGATGTGTCATTCTCAGATCTGACATTTGAATTTATATCCTCATTTGATCATTACCTCCAGCAAAAAGGGTATCACACCAATACCATTGCGAAGCACATGAAACATTTGAAAAGACATATCAATGTAGCCATAAATAAAGAATATATGGAGATACAGAAATATGCCTTTAGAAAATATAAAATTAAAAGTATCGAAAACAGCCATACTCACCTTTCTCCAGAAGAATTAGGAAAGATTGAAAGTTTGGAATTGGATGGTCGGTTTATGAAACTGGAAAAGACAAAAGATGCTTTCCTCTTTTGTTGTTATGCAGGATTACGATATTCTGACTTCACCAACTTATCCCCTGAAAACATAGTGAAAATGCATCAGGAAACCTGGCTTATTTATAAATCTGTGAAAACGAATACGGAAGTACGCCTTCCGCTTTATCTTTTATTTGAGGGAAAAGGAATAGAAGTCTTGAATAAATATCAGGATAATCTTGCTGATTTTTTTAAGCTTAGAGATAATTCAAATGTGAATAAGGAATTATTGATCATAGCAAAATTATCAGGGTTGAATAAACGTATTTCGTTCCATACCGCTCGCCATACCAATGCTACATTATTAATATACAGTGGAGTCAATATTACTACTGTACAAAAGCTATTGGGACATAAAAGCGTGAAGACAACTCAAGTTTATACTAATATAATGGACATAACTATTGTACGAGACTTAGAAAAGTCTAAAAATAATCGCAAAGTATCTTACATGTAACAGAGATTTGTGCCTTACGTAGATATATTGGCTATTAACATTGTTAACACGAATCACAGTTCGCAAGTACCGCTTCTATAAAGAACTTGTTTTCTGATTGAAAATCACTAATTCTTTGCATGTAGGAAGTTAGTTTTAACATCATGTTAAAACTAACTTCCTACATGCAAAATGTGAACGGTTTAATTGGCTGTTTATTAAATATATAAGTTTATTAATCCTATTATAAGGAAATTTAGGTTGGCATTCTCTGTTTTTATATAAATATCAAATTAGTAATTATCCTTTTTCATTTCTAAACCGTTTATGTAAAATAATAATAGACTGCTTTATGACTTTTTTTTTCGTTTGGAACTATTGAGTATAACATTCTTTTTTCAATCGTATACTTTTTAATCTATATTTCACTTACAATAAGCGGATTACGTGTACAATAGTGGGAGATCGATATAGGAATCATTCAACTTTTATTGTTAGTATTGTTATCATATGTATTTGATATTCAAACATATATCCATTGATATTGTCGTATAAGCACAAGTTCTCTGTGTATTTTATAAAATACTGATAATAAACAGTTTATAATACAATTATAGTTCTGCAAAGACTTTGCAGATTTCGTATATTGGTATGCAAACTGTTGAGGTGGCGATTAAGCCTGTTATGAAGATTACGCTAAAACCTGATACGGAAGTGTTGGACGAAGTCGTTGTAACAGGATATGGTACATTTAAAAAATCATCTTTTACGGGAGCGGCATCAAGTATTACGACGGAGAAACTTCAGGATGTTCCTTCTTTAAGTGTACAAGATAAATTAGCCGGTTCTGTTGCCGGTGTACAGATTACGTCTACTTCCGGACAACCGGGTGCTGTTGAATCTGTACGTATTCGTGGAATGGGGTCAATTAATGCCGGCAATGATCCGTTATACGTCATTGATGGAGTACCTGTAATGACTGGTGACGCAAGTCAATTCACTTATTCTCAGTCAGGTAATAGCTTATTGTCCACCATCAACAGTAATGATATCGAATCGATGACGGTAATTAAAGATGCAGCGGCTGCCTCACTTTACGGTTCACGCGCAGCAAACGGTGTTATTGTAATTACTACTAAAAAGGGAGCTTCAGGAAAATTGAAACTCAATGTGAGGGCAGACTGGGGATTCTCCAACAAAGCTATTGATTATCGTCCCATTCTGAATGGTGAAGATAGACGCGATATCCTATATATGGGTCTTAAAAACTATGCTTTAAATTCTGGAAAGGATGAAGCTTATGCCACGAACTATGCAGATAATAATATTGATAAATATGCTGCAAAACCTTGGAGCGGATATACTGATTGGGAAGATATTCTTTTCAGAAACGGTTCTCACCAAAATTATGAAGTAAATGCTCAAGGAGGAAATGAGCGGACTAAATTCTATACCTCTTTTGGATACACCAAACAGGAAGGTATTACACTACAGTCTGGATACGAGCGTATCACCGGACGTGCAAATATGAGTCATACGGCAGACCGCGTTACAATTGAGGCAAGTACGATGTTTACAAATTCAAATCAAAAAGTAAACTCGGAAGGGACTAGTTTCTCAAGCCCCATCATGTGTCTGGCTATGACAGCTTCTCCCTCTACATTCCCATATAATGAAGATGGTACATTTAGTACGAGTTTCCCTGCTTTGAATGGTGCCAATCCTCTTCAGACTGCAACGTATAATTATGATCGTAGTACAATTGTGCGTACTTTGAATACATTGGCTGCAACATGGAATATCTGGGATAATTTGAATATAAAAGAAACTTTGGGTTATGATTTTAACCAGACAAACAATCGTGTATGGTGGGATCCTCGTTCCAATGATGGTCGTTCTTCAAAAGGGGTGTTTCAACGCTATATGATGAACAGAAGCAAGTTGAATACTCAAACTCAGTTAACTTACAACAAGACATTTGCAGAACACCATAATATCGATGTACTGTTGGGATTTGAAACGGAGGATTACAAATACGATTATACCTATACTAATGGTAATACTTATCCATCCTACTTACCGGAGATTACAAATGCAGGTGTTTCAAGAGGTGCCAGTAACATTAATAGTTATCGAATGACTTCCTATTTAGGACGTTTGAATTATGATTATGCCGGAAGATATTATGTAAGTGGTAGTTTCCGTCGTGATGGAAGTTCTCGTTTATCAAGAGATAGTCGTTGGGGCAATTTCTGGTCTGTATCAGGTTCATGGAGACTTTCACAAGAAGCATTTATGGAATCATTATCCAATGTTATTACTGATGCTAAGATCCGTGCTTCTTACGGTGTAAATGGTACACAGCCCAAAGACTATTACGGATATATGGGGGTATATGAATTTGGATATAATTATAATGGAAATGGTGGTTCGTCAGAAGCTCGTTTCTATAATCCGAATCTGAAATGGGAAAAGAATTATGCCACAAATATCGGTATTGACCTTACACTACTCAATAGGTTGACTATTTCTGCTGAGTGGTATAACCGTGAGACAAAAGATCTCTTAATGGATAAACCGATTTCTGCTGCAGTCGGTGTAATCAATAGTGCGGGTACTGCTAATATGCTTGTGAATGTTGGCTCAATGAGAAATCGTGGTTTTGAATTGGAATTGAAGTCTACCAACATCCAGAACAAGGACCTTTTCTGGACTACTTCCTTGAACTTAGGACATAATAAGAATAAGCTGACCAAGTTGGATGGCGAACAACAGGAAATCATTGATGGGGTTTCTATCCACCGTGTGGGTGAACCATATTATTCTATCTATGCCTATGAATATGCAGGTGTTGATCCTCAAACAGGTAAAGAACTGTATTATATAAACGGTGAAGATGGTAGCCGTGAAACAACAACAAATTCTGCTGCTGCTAATAAAACGATTATCGGTTCTATCGAACCTAAAGTACAAGGTGGTTTGACCAATTATATCAGTTGGAAGTTTATTGATTTCAATTTAACCCTGACTTACTCTTTGGGCGGACATGCTTATGATTATGCTACCTGGCTACAATCCAATGGAGGTACTTATAATTATGTGGGTAATGTTCCTGCTTATTACAAGATGGAAGATACCTGGCAGAAAACAGGTGATAATGCCAAATTGCCACAATTTGCATACGGTAACACTAATAAAGCCTCTTCGCGTTGGCTGATGTCTACAGATCATTTACGTGTGAAGAATATGACTTTGGGATTCACTTTACCGCAAAACTGGTCGTCTAAAGCAGGTATCAGTAAATTAAGAGCTTATGTTTCAGGAAACAACCTGCTAACTTGGAAGAAAAAGAGTTTGTATGTTGACCCGGAAGTTCCGGTTGACGGATTGTGTACATTCGAGACTCCGGCTCTTCGAACTGTTACATTTGGTATTGAAATCGGTTTTTAATCAAGTAGAAACAATTTATGAAAAAAGAATTTATGAAAAAGATATATAAATCAATAACACTGGTTGCTACTATCCTAAGTTTGTCTTCCTGCGGGAATGATTGGCTGGATAGAAAACCTGCTGACGGAATTCCATCAGAAGATGCAATTACAAACTATAATGATGCTCTGACTGCACGTACAGGTATGTATGATGGTATTCAGGGAAACTCTAATAGCACCAGCTATTACGGTGCCCGTATGTTTTATTATGGAGATGTCCGTGCTGAGGATATGCAAGCCAGAACTCAGGGTATGCGTTCGTCGTCATGCTATGAGATGCGCTATACTGTGGATGATGCTCCTAATATGTGGAATATACCTTATAATGTAGTTCGCCGTGCCAATCGTCTGATTCAAGCAATTAACGAAAAAAAGGTGACTGACGCAACAGAAGCACAAATAGGTAAAATATATTCAGAAGCATTAGTTGTCAGGGCATTGGTTCATTTTGACTTAGTGAGAATCTATGGTATGCCTTATACAGCCGATAACGGAGCTTCTTTGGGTGTCCCGGTTATCTTGAAACCTTTGGAACGAAATGATTTGCCTTCCAGAAATACAGTAGCAGAAGTTTATACGCAAGTCATCAGAGACTTGACTGACGCTATTAATTCTGGATATCTTGCTAAAGACAAGACTCAGGGATATATCAATGAATGGGCAGCAAAAGCCTTGCTTACCAGAGTCTATCTGACTAAAGGTGATAACGAGAATGCACTTAAAGTTGCTGAAGATATTATAACCAACTCTCCATATAAACTTTGGACTAATGAAGAATATGTAGATGCATGGTATAAAAACAATGGAGCACATACGAACGAAATGATTTTCGAAGTTATAAATGCAAGTAATGATGACTGGACTGACCGTAATGGCATTGCTTATTTGCTGAACGAGAACGGATATGCGGATGCAATAGTAACAAAAAACTTTATGGCTATGCTGAGTCAGGATCCTAAAGATGTTCGTATAGGTATGGTATTGCCGGCTCAGTATGATAAAGATCTTAAAGAAGAATATGGCGATGCAAAAATCTTCATTAATAAATTCCCGGCTGATAAGGACGACGTAGGTGAAATGCGTTTAAATAATCTGCCTTTACTTCGTCTTTCGGAAGTATATTTGAGCGCTGCAGAAGCGGCGGCTAAGCTTGGGGGACACCAGGATAAAGCTGCTAAATACCTGAATGAAATTATTCTGAGAGCGAATCCGGAAGCTAAGGCTGTTTCGGAAGCAGATGCTACAGTAGAAAGAATCATTCTTGAAAGAAGAAAAGAAATGATTGGTGAAGGTCAACGTTACTTCGATGCATTACGCAATAATGAAACAATCGTTCGCTATAAAGATGAAGCAGATAAGGGGTATCATTATTCACTAATTAAAGAATCGCAAAGCTTTGACCGAACTTACTTTAGAGCTATACTCCCGATTCCTGTTGATGAAACAAATGTAAATCCAAACTTGAGAGCTCAACAAAATCCCGGATATTAATAGTGGATTAATCATGTAATTAAAAGGCTGCTTTCTTTAAAGGGAGTGGCCTTTTTTATTTCACAATAATGGAACTTCCTATTGAGTTTCATTATGACATTTGTTGTATATTAGCCAAAAGTAACTCAAACTGTTTTTCAAAGAAAAAATGTCGTTTATTTCAAGATACAAATGAAAGACACATTAAAAAATATTTATCTTATATGCGATCTGTGAATGTGACACTACTCTAAATTTCGACTATTGATAGGTGAATAAAATATCTATATAAAGCAAATAGTCAATTAGTACAAAGGAAAAATGTAGTAGAATAGGAAATAGAATGCAGAATCTTATTCATGCTGATAATCAATGTGTTATCTGATTATTGTAAGATATATGAAGTGTTTCATTTTGAGCTTCTCAATAAAATAGAAGATTTGTAGCATTTTGATAATAAGCGTTTTAATAAATCTTTTTTTCTTTTTACTAAGTTCAATATCATTGTGTAATATGCACATTATAAGCGTTTTAGCAAACACTGCAGTTCTGCAAAGACTTTGCAGATTTCGTATATCGGTATGCAGACTGCTGAGGTAGCAATTGCACCGATAATCAAAGTGATATTAAAGACTGACTCTAAGGCACTTGATGAAGTGGTAGTAGTAGCTTATGGAACACAAAGTGCACGTACTGTGACTGCATCTGTGTCTTCTGTAAAGGCAGATGCTTTGAAAGATGTACCGAGTGTAAGTTTTGATCAGATGCTTCAAGGGCGTGCATCGGGTGTCAGTATCACTACTCCGTCGGCCGGTGTAGGACAGGCTCCGATTGTGAGAGTGCGTGGTGTGAACTCAATCACTTCCGGAACTTCTCCTTTATATGTAGTCGATGGTGTGCCCATTGAATCGGGTAACCTTTCTTATTTGGCTAATGCCAATGCATTGGCCGATATTAATCCTGCTGATATTGTGTCTATGGATGTTTTGAAAGATGCGGCTGCGGCTGCATTGTATGGTTCGCGTGCTGCGAATGGGGTTATTTTGATTACTACTAAACAAGGTCAAAGTGGTAAAGTCAAAGTGAGCTATGATGGTTTTGTGGGTTTCTCAAATGCGACAGATTTTTATGAAATGATGAATGCTCAGGAATACGTGGACTTTAAGAATTTGGCTGTAAAGAACCGTTATGGGACGGATGAATTGTCACTGACTGCCGGTTATGTTTCTCCTTATGGTAACAAAGCATTCAATATGATGAAAGATGCCAATGGCAACTATGTAGATACAGATTGGAAAGATGCTGCATTCCAGAACGGATTGTCACAAAGTCATTCTGTTGCCGTAAGTGGCGGATCGGATAAAGTGCGGTATTATTTGTCTGGTAACTATACAACTCAGGAGGGGATTGTAAAAGGCGACAAGTATGACCGTTTAGGGGTGAAGGCTAACATTAACGTACAGGCTACTGACTGGTTAAAAGTAGGAATGAACACCAACGTAACAACCGGGACAACTTCTTATGTAGATGCTGCCCGTAGAGGTTCTAACTTTGCCGTTGGAGGGTTCCCGCGTCTGGCATTGATCAATGCCCCTAATTTACCGATGTACAATGAAGATGGTACTCCTTATTATTTAGCTCAAGGTCTGGGTTATGGAGGAAATACTGTGTTTAGTACTTTTTCTAATCCGGCGGCTATTTTATCTTTAGGCAATGGTTTGAGTTCTGATGTAACCCGTTTCATTGGTGTATTTTATGCAGAGGCAACTCCGGTTAAGGGATTGTCATTGAAAACCCAATATGGTGTGGATTATGCCCGTATCGAGGAACAGCGTTTCTGGTCTCCATTGCATGGAGATGGTGTGAACAGTAAAGGTCTGGCAAATGCTTATAACACCAAAAATAACAGATGGACCTGGACAAATACGGCAACTTATAGCTTTTCTTTGGGACAGAATAATTTTAATTTGTTAGCCGGTACGGAGGCATCCGAGAGAAATAACTCTCGTTGGACTGCACAGCGTAAAGATTTACAGGATGATAAATTCATTGTATTTCAGGGACCTTTTGGTTCGGCAACTGCCGGTGGTAGCTTGTCCAACAATACCATGGTCTCTTATTTCGGACGTATCAACTATGATTACGCTTCTAAATACATCGTGTCTCTTAACTACCGTCGCGATGGTTATTCTGCTTTGAGTGAGAAGAATCGTTGGGGTAACTTCGGAGGAGTTTCTGCTGCATGGCGTGTCTCTGAAGAAGCTTTCTTCCAGCCTTTACGCAACGTGGTTGATGACTTGAAAATAAAGGGAAGCTATGGTGTGGTTGGTAACACCGATATTTACGATTATGCTTCAAAGTCATTTTATTCAAGTTATAATTATGGTATAAATGGTACATATGGTTTGGCTCAGATTGCTGACCCGAACTTGAAATGGGAGTCTTCGGAGAAATATAGCATTGGCTTCAATGCCCGATTGCTGAATAGGATCAATGTAGACTTTGACTACTATTATACGAAGTCTTCCGACTTGATTCTGGATGTGCCCCAATCACCTTCTAAAGGTATCCCGGGCAATATAATTACCACTAATGCCGGAAAGATGAGGAACAGCGGTATTGAATTGACCGTTTCTGCCGATGTGATAAAAAACAGTGATTTTACTTGGGAAACGAGCTTTAACATCACTACTAACAAGAATAAGGTTATTTCACTGGCTGATGGCGTGGAGAATATTCTTAAAGGAGATAATGGCGGTTTAGAAATTACGAATATCACAGTACCCGGAAAGTCTATCGGACGTCTGTATCTGTACCCGACTGCCGGAGTAGATCCCAAATCGGGTCGTAGAGTGTTTATCACTCCGGAAGGTGACAGAACCTTACTGATGTTTGAAAAAGGGGGGTGGTTCTATGAAGACGGAACAGAATATGCCGGTGAATTTGAACCTGTTGATTGTGGAAATACACTTCCTACCTGGTACGGTGGGTGGACCAATAACTTTAAATATAAAGGTTTCGATCTTTCTTTGTTCTTCCAATTCTCGGGAGGTAATAAGATTTATAACGGAACCAAAGCCAGTGTGAGTGATATGCGTTACTGGAATAACTCTAAAGACGTTTATAATAAGTATTGGACTCCGGAACGTACCCATGCAGAGTATCCTATGCCGATATACGGTGATAATTATTCTAATGGTTCGGCATTGCCTATCAGCGACTTAGTGGAAAGAGGAGATTATTTGCGTCTGAAGAATGTGTCACTGGGCTATACGTTCAATACAAAGAACTGGTCGAAAGCGGTAGGAATCTCTGCGCTCCGTCTCTATGTTCAGGCTCAGAATCTGTTTGTGATTACAGGATACAGCGGCATGGATCCCGAAACACTTACCAATGTAGAAAGTGCTACTTTAGCCGGTGGTACGGATAAGAATACTTTGCCTCAGGCACGCACGTATACAATCGGTGTGAACCTGACATTCTAATATGGTTTTATATTAACAGATAAAAGAAACTACAATGAAAAAGATAATTATATTTTCGACATTATGCGCTTCTCTCTTTTTAGGTAGTTGCAGCAGCAGCTTCCTCGATCAGGAGCCTCCATTATATGTAAACGAGAACGATATTTTCACAAGCCCTACCCGAATAGAGGCTACTCTGAACGGCTTGTATGCTGCAATCAAGAACACAGGGACTAAGTCTTTGATGGGAGGTAAGTCCTATATGGTGTTTGACAATAGGGGAGATGATGTTATCAATATCTCCAACAACTTGGTGACTTTGTTCAATACCTATAATATGAATGTGGGCATTACGGATGCCGAGAATGCTGACACCTGGACATACGCTTATCTGGCCATCAATAAAGTAAATACTTTCCTCCAGTCTCTTGAAGGTGCCAAAGAAGTTGCCGGTGAAAATTATGACCGCTATGTGCAGGAAGCTAAGTTTGTCAGAGCTTTGGCATACTATTATCTGAATAATTTGTATCCGACTCCATATTCTGTAAATCCCGATGCAAAATCTGTTCCGTTGCGTCTTACTGCCGAGGCCGGAACCGAAAATAACAATATGCCTCGCTCTACAGTAAAGCAGATTTATGACCACATTCTGTCTGATCTGGAAAACATTTCGGCATTGGATACCGAAGTGAATACCTATGCAGGAGTTACACATGCTACTCAGGCCGCTGCCAACATGCTTAAGATGAGAGTTTATATGGCAATGAACGAATGGGACAAAGCCATTGCAGCCGGAGAGTTAGTGACCGGATATAGTTTGCCGGAAGACGTAACATTGATTTATAAGGCCCCGTATTTCAGTCAGGAGAGCATCTTCTCTTTGCCGATGGCTGATACCAACATCCCGAATACACAGCAGTCGTTGGCAGAATATTATTATGATGGTAAGATCATGTTGATTGATACGAAAAGCGGAATTATGTCAAAGCCTGATTATTCGTTGGCTACCGACAAGCGTATTATCGCCTTTAAAGGGGAGAAAGACTTGTTGTTGAAGTTTACGGATGCAAAAACTAAATTGCAGTGGGTGCCCATTTTCCGCTATGCCGAAACTTTGCTCGACCTTGCCGAATGTTATGCCAACAAGGCCGGAGGTGAAGCTACTGCCAAAAGCCTGTTGAAACAAGTCAGAGGACGTTCGGTAGATGCAGCTACGGATCCGTTGAAGATCGATAACTTAACGGGTGATGCACTGAAAGAAGCTATTTACAACGAGAAACGCCTTGAGTTTATAGGCGAGGGTATCCGTGGTATTGATATTATGAGACGTGGGGAACGTTTCATTAAGGTGGGTGCGAATGAAACAATTAATGTGGGTCCGTCCGATGAAAAATATACTTGGCCGATACCTCAGGTTGAGTTGCTGCTGAATAAAGATATTAATAAATAAATAGTCAATAAATAATAAAGAATCGCTCAGGTAGAAACACTTGGGCGATTTTTTCTTTTAGTATGTTACGAAAATAGCTATATTTGTCGCCATATTATAATAAGGTATAAAGTAGAATGAAAGAATTTGTAATATCCGAAGCCAAAGTCGAAACTGCTGTTCTGGTAGGTCTCATCACTCAGACACAGGATGAACGCAAGACCAATGAATATCTGGACGAGCTGGCATTCCTGGCTGAGACAGCCGGGGCGGAAGTGGTGAAAAGGTTTACGCAGAAGTTGCCGACGGCTAACTCGGTGACTTATGTGGGAAAAGGAAAACTGGAAGAAATTAAAGAATATATAAGAACAGAGGCTGAAGAGGACCGGGAAGTGGGAATGGTCATCTTTGATGACGAACTCTCGGCCAAGCAGATACGTAACATCGAAGCTGAACTGCAAGTGAAGATACTGGACCGTACTTCACTGATTCTTGATATATTTGCCATGCGTGCCCAGACGGCTAATGCCAAGACTCAGGTAGAATTGGCGCAATATAAATACATGTTGCCCCGTCTGCAACGTCTCTGGACTCACCTTGAACGTCAGGGTGGTGGTTCCGGAAGTGGTAAAGGAGGTTCGGTAGGTCTTCGTGGTCCGGGTGAAACTCAGTTGGAGATGGACCGCCGTATCATCCTTAACCGTATGTCACTGCTTAAGGAGCGTCTCGCCGAAATAGATAAGCAGAAGTCTACCCAACGTAAGAACCGTGGACGCATGATCCGTGTAGCTTTGGTAGGTTACACCAATGTGGGCAAATCGACCATGATGAATCTGTTGGCGAAGAGTGAAGTCTTTGCTGAAAACAAGTTGTTTGCCACACTCGATACGACGGTACGCAAGGTGATTATCGATAATTTGCCTTTCTTGCTTTCCGATACGGTCGGGTTCATCCGTAAGTTACCTACTGACCTGGTGGATTCCTTTAAGTCTACCCTCGACGAAGTACGTGAGGCCGATCTGCTGGTTCATGTTGTGGACATTTCGCATCCCGGATTTGAAGAGCAGATAGAGGTGGTGAATAAAACACTGGCCGACATCGGTGGAGGTGGAAAACCAATGATTTTAATATTCAATAAGATAGACGCCTATACCTATGTAGAAAAGGCGCCGGACGACCTTACCCCCAAAACAAAGGAGAACTTGACACTCGAAGAACTGATGAAAACATGGATGGCTAAGATGGAAGATAACTGTCTGTTCATCTCCGCCCGTGAGAAAATCAATATAGACGAACTGAAGAGTGTGGTTTATCAGCGAGTGAAAGAATTGCACGTGCAGAAGTATCCCTATAACGACTTTCTCTATCAGACCTACGACGACGAAGAGTAACTTGTAGTTTGTAATAAGAGGATTATGGGAAAGACTTACCGTAGACTGACTGAAGATGAAATTCTTCAGTTGAAGAGCCAGTCGTGTCTGGCTGATGACTGGAACCATGTTGCGGTCGCTGAAGAGTTCACAACCGAATTTGTGCATCACACCCGTTTCTCGGGAGAGGTGAAACTGGGCGTTTTCCACTCGGACTTTATCTTGCCGGGAGGAATCAGGAAACATTCCGGGCTGAGGCATGTCACCTTGCACAATGTAATTGTGGGCGACAACTGTTGCATTGAGAATATCCAGAATTACATTGCCAACTACGAGATAGGAAACGACACTTTCATTGAGAATGTAGATATTATTCTGGTGGATGGTCTGACTCAGTTCGGTAATGGAGTAGAGGCCGCTGTGCTGAACGAAACGGGAGGTCGCGAAGTGTTGATCAATGATAAACTATCTGCTCATCAAGCTTATATTCTGGCTCTTTACCGGCACCGTCCGGAACTGATCAGCCGGATGAAGGCGATCACTGACTATTACTCCAACAAGCATGCTTCTGCGATGGGGACCATCGGCAGCCATGTGATGATTCTCAATACCGGTTCTATCAAGAATGTGCGTATTGGCGATCATTGCCGGATTTGCGGAACCTGCCGTCTTTACAACGGAAGTATCAACAGCAATGAAGCCGCTCCGGTACATATCGGGCATGGTGTCATTTGCGATGACTTTATTATTTCCTCCGGTTCTTATGTGGACGATGGAGCTATGCTGACCCGTTGCTTCGTTGGGCAAGCCTGTCAGTTGGGACACAACTACTCTGCTTCCGATTCCCTGTTTTTCAGTAATTGCCAGGGAGAGAACGGTGAAGCATGTGCCATCTTTGCCGGTCCGTATACCGTAACCCATCATAAGTCTACCTTGCTGATAGCCGGTATGTTTTCGTTTATGAATGCCGGCTCGGGGTCGAACCAGAGTAATCATATGTATAAACTGGGACCGATTCATCAGGGGACGTTGGAAAGAGGAGCTAAGACTACTTCCGATTCATACATTTTATGGCCGGCGCGTGTAGGGGCTTTTTCATTGGTGATGGGGCGTCATGTGAATCATGCCGATACCTCGAACCTGCCTTTCTCTTACCTGATCGAGCAGCAGAATACGACTTATCTGGTGCCGGGAGTCAATCTGCGCAGTGTCGGGACTATCCGCGATGCCCAGAAGTGGCCGAAGCGTGACAAACGTACGGACCCGAACCGCCTGGACTATATAAACTACAACCTTCTGAGTCCATATACTATCCAGAAGATGTTCAAGGGGCGCTCTATACTGAAAGAGCTGAAGCGGGTGTCCGGCGAGACATCGGAGATCTATTCTTACCAAAGTGCAAAAATCAAGAACTCTTCGCTGAATAGCGGCATACGCTATTACGAAATAGCTATCCATAAGTTTCTTGGTAATTCCATCATTAAGCGTCTTGAGGGGATTAACTTCAAAGATAATGAAGAGATACGCCGGCGTCTGAAACCGGATACCGAAATCGGAGTAGGCGAGTGGGTGGATATTGCCGGTTTGATTGCTCCGAAAAGTGAAGTGGAAAAACTGATTACCGGTATCGAAAGTGGTGAGATCGATCGTTTGAAGAGTATGAATGCCCGTTTTGCCGAGATGCACGATAACTATTATACTTACGAATGGACGTGGGCTTACCATAAGATACAGGAATTTTATGGTCTGAACCCCGAAACCATTACAGCAAAAGATGTTATCGCTATCGTCCGTGCTTGGCGTGAAGCAGTGGTCGGACTGGACCGCATGGTGTATGATGACGCACGCAAGGAATTCTCACTTTCGTCTATGACGGGCTTTGGTGCCGACGGCTCACGCGATGAAATGAAGCTGGATTTCGGTCAGGTACGTGGCGATTTTGAGAGTAATCCGTTTGTCACTGCCGTGCTGCAACACATTGATGATAAGACTGCTCTGGGTGAGGAGCTGATTAACCGTATCGGGCAACTGGCGTGACGGAATTACGAGCTACAATATATTTGCTATGAAAATACACATTTTATTTGGAATGATCGGGTTCTTCCTGCTGACCGGATGTTGCCGGACAGCAGAGAAGAACCCTCGTTTTTATGATGCCGGTGTTTCTAAAGAGCTTGCCGATCATCGTAAAGCCGAGATTAAGAATTTGAAGTATGAACTCAGTTTCAGCATTCCACGGCAGAAGGAGACACCTATTGACGGTGATATCACCTTGCGCTTCGACCTTGCTGCCGCTCAGGAAGTCCTGATTGATTTTCGTGAGGAGCGTGGAAAAATTAAAGAAGTCATTGCCAATGGAAAACCGGTAAGTGATGTGCGCTTTGAGAACGAACACATTATTCTGCCTGCTTCGCTGACAGCGAAAGGGGCGAATGACATACAGATTCGTTTCATTGCCGGCAATCAGTCGCTGAACAGGAACGATGAATACCTCTATACGTTGCTCGTTCCCGACCGTGCCCGTACCGTCTTCCCTTGCTTTGAGCAGCCCAACCTAAAAGCCGAGTTTACTTTAAAGCTTGAGGTTCCGGCCGACTGGAAAGCTGTTTCCAACACATACGTCCGGAGTGAAACAGTAGCCGGTGACCGTAAAACCGTTTGTTTTGCACCGACCGAACCACTCAGTACTTATCTCTTTTCGTTTGTGGCCGGAAAATTGGAGCGACAGGAGTATACTCAGGACGGGCGTACCATCGCCGCCTATTATCGTGAGACCGACCCTAAGAAAATAGCACAGTTGGATATTGTTTTCAGACAAGTCATGGCATCACTTCACTGGCTTGAAGAGTATACAGGGATCGCATATCCGTTTGCCAAATATGATTTCATCGTTCTTCCCGGTTTTCAGTTTGGCGGAATGGAACATACAGGAGCTACCTTATATAATGATAACGGGATTTTCCTGAGCGAACATCCCACTCCGGACGAGGAGTTGAACCGGGCGGAATTGATTGCGCACGAGACCTCTCACATGTGGTTTGGCGATCTTGTAACGATGGATTGGTTTGACGATGTATGGACCAAGGAAGTTTTTGCCAATTATTTTGCTGCCCGGATTGTCGAACCCTTGTTTCCGGAGATCAATCATACCCTGAATAAGCTCAAGACTTTTAATGCCGCTTCTCTTACCGAGGACCGTACTTTGGGGACAAATGCCATCCGGCAGCCACTTGATAATCTGCGTAATGCCGGGCTGATCTATGGGCAGATCATCTATAACAAGGCTCCCGTGATGATGGAGAAACTGGTTGACAGGATGGGTGAAGCCAACTTCCGGAGTGGTATACAGGAGTATCTGAAAACCTATTCGTACGCTAATGCCACTTGGGACGATCTGATTCGCATTTTAGACGGCAAGGCGTCCGAAGATTTGGCAACCTTCAGTGATGTGTGGGTGAACCGGAAAGGAATGCCTACGCTGAACTTCCGGATCGATGGACAAGAATTGGAGGTCCGTCAGAGTGATCCTTATAACCGTGGTTTGCTTTGGCCGCAGCGTTTTGCCGTCACTCTTTGCGGAGAGCGCGATTCGGTGTGGCGGGTGAATATGACGGATACTTTGGTTCGGATACAGCTTCCTTTTGTACCTTCGTTGGTGTTGCCCAATACCGATGGCAGAGGTTATGGCTTGTTCGTTCCCGACGAATCTGCTTTGAAGTGGCTGTTGGCACATTGGTGGGAGGTAAAAGACGATACGGCACGCCAATCACTCTTGATGACACTTTATGAGAATTACTTGGCTAAACATATTTCGGCGGACGACTGGACAAACAGCCTGTTGGCAGGGCTTCCTGCAGAAAAGAACGCTCTGGTGGCGTCTACGGTGAGTGGTTATTTGGCGGGTGCCATGCGGCGGGTAGCTCCGGCACAGATAGCAGAGGTTGAGGCGCGGGTCTACGCCATCAGCCGGAATCATCCGTTGCCTTCGTGCCGGGTGCAGTTGCTGCGTTATTTTATGCAGAATGCGACTTCACAACCTATGGTGAAGGAACTTTATGCCTTGTGGCAGGAGCAATCGGACAAACGGTTGAACCAACAGGATTACACAACTTTGGCTTACGAACTTGCCATCCGCCTGCCTGCCGAAAGTGAACAGATATTACGTACACAACGGGCACGGATTGATGATCCGGACCGTCTGCGCCAGTTCGATTTTATTTCACGGGCGGTCGTATCCGATACCGCACGGCTCGATACTTTGTTCAACAGCCTGCTTGTAGCGGAAAACCGGCGGATAGAGCCTTGGACGGCTGCCGTGATACGTTATCTGAACCATCCGTTGCGCGAGGAGCAATCGGTGAAATACATCCGTCCGGGACTCGAGGTGCTGGAGGAAGTACAACGCACAGGAGATATTTTCTTTCCGAAAAACTGGGCCTCGGCCTTGTTGGGCAATCATCTCAGCCGCCCGGCTTATGAAGAAGTGGTGCGTTTCCTGGACGCCCATCCGGATTATTCACCGCTTTTGAAGAACAAGATATTGCAGGCTGCCTATTCCCTGTATCGTGAAAACGATTAAAATAATTCCCGGAATGCTTGACTTTGCCTGTCCGATGTTGTATCTTTGTCAACAGATTCATTACTTATATTCAAATTAGAATGCAGTAGAAGAGGAAGCCCGCAAAGCTTCCTCTTTTTTTGTACCCTTATCTCCCGGTGTCCCGGAGCCGGGGGCTTTTCTGCTCTTTCCCCGGCTCTCCATGCCCTCGAGACCGTTGCTCCGTGATGTGAAGAGCCTTGCTTCGGCCCAAACAGACGGTTGCATTTGCCCGGACAGACGGTTGCATTCCACAGAAATGAGCCTTTCTTCCGGAGCGGTCTCTTCTTCTTCGTAGAAACGCTCTCCGAACGTTAATAATAAGTAAATCCGCTCTTGACAAAATTCACCACTTTATTCATACTTTGGAAAACTATTCTTACCTTTGCCTCACTAACTAACATTACGTAATAAAATAAAGAGATATGGCAACACCTCCGTTTAAGTATCAACCTATGTTAGAACATGGGGAAGATAAAACCGAGTATTATCTGCTTACCAAAGACTATGTGTCAGTAAGCGAGTTCGAAGGAACACCTGTGCTGAAGGTACAGAAAGAAGGTCTGACAGCTATGGCCAATACCGCTTTCCGTGACGTATCTTTCATGCTTCGCCGCTCACACAACGAGCAGGTGGCAAAGATTCTGAGCGATCCGGAAGCAAGTGATAACGACAAGTACGTGGCATTGACTTTCCTGCGCAACGCTGAAGTGGCTGCCAAAGGCGTGCTTCCTTTCTGTCAGGATACCGGTACGGCCATCATTCATGGTGAAAAAGGACAGCAGGTCTGGACCGGCTATTGCGATGAAGAAGCTCTTTCACTGGGTGTTTATAAAACCTATACGGAAGAAAACCTGCGTTACTCACAGAACGCTCCGCTCAATATGTATGACGAAGTGAACACGAAGTGTAACTTGCCTGCCCAGATCGATATCGAGGCTACGGAAGGCATGGAGTACAAATTCCTGTGTGTGACCAAAGGTGGTGGTTCTGCCAACAAAACATATCTGTATCAGGAGACAAAAGCGATCTTGAATCCGGGTACTCTGGTTCCGTTCCTGGTTGAAAAGATGAAGACACTGGGTACGGCGGCTTGTCCTCCTTATCATATTGCATTCGTAATCGGAGGTACTTCGGCAGAGAAGAACCTGTTGACCGTGAAGCTGGCTTCTACTCACTATTATGACGAGTTGCCTACTACCGGTAACGAATATGGTCGTGCATTCCGCGATGTAGAACTGGAAAAAGAAGTACTTGCAGAAGCTCAAAAGATAGGTTTGGGTGCGCAGTTCGGCGGTAAGTATCTGGCACACGATGTACGCATCATCCGTCTGCCCCGTCACGGTGCGTCTTGTCCGGTGGGCTTGGGAGTGTCTTGTTCTGCCGACCGTAACATCAAATGTAAGATCAATAAAGACGGTATCTGGATCGAGAAACTCGATTCTAATCCGGGTAGCCTGATTCCGGCAGAATTGCGTAACGCAGGCGAAGGTGATGTTGTAAAGATCAACCTGAACCAGCCGATGGCAGATATCCTGAAGGAGCTGACTAAATATCCGGTGGCTACACGCCTGTCACTGAACGGTACGATTATCGTAGGTCGCGACATCGCTCATGCCAAACTGAAAGAACGTCTGGATCGTGGTGAAGATCTGCCTCAGTACATCAAAGATCATCCGATTTACTACGCCGGTCCGGCCAAAACTCCTGCCGGTATGGCTTGCGGTTCTATGGGACCGACTACTGCCGGACGTATGGACTCTTATGTGAACCTGTTCCAGGAACATGGAGGCAGTATGGTGATGTTGGCAAAAGGTAACCGTAGCCAGCAGGTGACTGATGCTTGCCAGAAACATGGCGGCTTCTACCTCGGTTCAATCGGTGGCCCGGCTGCTATCCTCGCCCAGAACAATATCAAGAGCATCGAATGTGTGGAATATCCGGAATTGGGTATGGAGGCTATCTGGAAGATCGAAGTAGAAGACTTCCCCGCATTTATTCTTGTAGATGACAAGGGCAACGACTTCTTCAAGCAAATTAAACCCCGTTGCGGCTCTTGCAGCAACAAATAAGAATATGGTGAGTGGTCATTAATATTGGTTATTTATCATGTTAACTCGAGTGAGAGGCGTCTGTATGCTGTGTTATACAGATGCCTTTCTTATTATAAACACCTTAATCATTATCAGTAAAAACAATTCCCCGATGGAACTACAGAAAAATCCTCAACACATTGTCTGGCTGGACGTTGTCCGTTTCGTTGCCATGTTTACCGTTGTCTGTTGCCACTGCACGGACCCTTTCAACTTTTATCCGGGCACTGCCCCTAATATTGACGAAATCAAACTTTGGGGTGCCATCTACGGAGCATTGCTTCGTCCTTGCGTACCGCTGTTCGTGATGATTACCGGAGCCCTGCTTCTGCCGGTGCGCGGCGAAGTCTCTGTCTTTTATAAGAAACGTATCCCCCGTGTTTTATGGCCATTCCTCATCTGGTCGGTCATCTACAACCTTTTTCCCTGGATTACCGGTCTGTTGGGCATCAAGCCCGAAATTATTCTCGACTTTTTCCCTTACTCGGGGGAGGAAGTGATGCGCCAGTCGCTGTCCATCTCTTTGGATTACATTGCTCAGATTCCTTTTAATTTCTCCATTGTAGATGTACACATGTGGTATATTTACCTGTTGATCGGTTTATATCTTTATCTTCCCGTCTTCTCTGCCTGGGTGGAGAAAGCATCGGATAAGGCGAAGCTGTGGTTTCTCGGTGCATGGGCTGTCACTCTGTTATTGCCGTACTACAATCAGTTTGTAGCGCAATATCTTTGGGGAACCTGTTCATGGAATGCGTTCGGCATGTTTTATTACTTTGCCGGTTTCAATGGCTATCTGTTATTAGGACACTATCTGCGTAACCTTGACTGGAAGTTGGGTAAGATTCTGGCAATCGGTCTGCCAATGTTTGTGATAGGATATGCCGTTACCTTCTTTGGCTTCCGTTACATCACGGCTTTGCCGGAATACAGTGACGAGATGCTTGAGCTCTTCTTCACTTACTGTTCGCTGAATGTAGTGATGATGACCATCCCGGTGTTTATGCTTTGCAAAAAAGTAAATTTCCGTTCGGAGGGAATCAAGAAAGCGCTTGCCAATCTCACCTTGTGTGGTTTTGGTATCTATATGATACACTATTTCTTTACCGGTCCTTCCGTACTGTTGGTACGTACGTTGGGTGTGCCTCTGGGCATTCAGATACCGGTGGCGTCTGTCATGGCATTTGGTGTTTCGTGGCTGATTGTGTGGGCTGTCTATCGTGTGCTGGGCAAGAAGGCGAAATGGATTATGGGATAAAACAGTAATTAAAGCATATTATTTATGAATCGTAAATCAATACTATTAACAATCTTACTTTGTGTTACTTCTTTGACAATGGCTTCTCCGGTGACCGGCTTGTTGGAGCGCATAGACAAAGGAGCTTCGAAGAAGTTTATTATCGAGCAAGTGAAGTCCGGTACCGACTTTTTTGAACTCGATCAGAAGGGTGATAAAGTCGTTATCCGTGGAAACAATTACGTGAGCATCGCTACCGGGTTGAATTGGTATCTGAAGTATTATGCCGGTATCCACCTTTCCTGGAACGGAATGCAGGCAAAACTGCCGGCTGTGCTTCCTCCGGTGACAAAAAAAGAACGGAGAGAAACGACCCTGCCTTACCGTTATGATTTGAACTATTGTACTTTTTCTTATTCCATGGCTTTCTGGGATTGGGACCGATGGGAGAAAGAAATAGACTGGATGGCTTTGCACGGCATCAATATCCCTTTGGCTGTGACCGGGGCAGAGGCTGTGTGGTATAACGTGCTTGATAAGTTGGGATATACCAAAACCGAAATAAATGAGTTCATATCCGGTCCGGGCTTTTTTGCCTGGTGGCTGATGAATAACCTTGAAGGCTGGGGCGGACCTAATCCGGATAGCTGGTATACACAGCAGATTGCTTTACAGAAGAAAATCCTGAAGCGTATGCGTGAATACGGCATCGAACCGGTCCTTCCGGGTTATTGCGGCATGGTGCCCCATAATGCGAAAGAGAAACTCGGATTGAACGTATCCGATCCGGGAACATGGTGTGGCTATCGCCGTCCGGCATTCCTGCAACCAAGCGACCCGCGTTTTGAGGAAATCTCTTCTCTCTACTATAAAGAGCTTGAGAAACTATACGGGAAAGCTGACTTTTACTCCATGGACCCCTTCCATGAAGGAGGCAATACGGCAGGCGTGGATCTCGATGCGGCAGGTAAGGCTGTGATGAAAGCCATGAAGAAGGCCAATCCGAAAGCGGTTTGGGTGGCGCAGGCATGGCAGGCAAATCCACGTCCGAAGATGATTGAGAATCTGGGGGCCGGTGACTTGCTGATACTCGACCTGACCAGTGAATGCCGTCCGCAGTGGGGAGATTCTACTTCCGAATGGTATCGCAAAAACGGATATGGACAGCATGACTGGGTATACTGTATGTTGCTGAACTACGGTGGTAATGTCGGACTGCACGGAAAGATGGATAATGTGATCGATAATTTTTATCTCGCTAAAGCCGATCCGCACGCAGGTTCTACACTTAAAGGTGTGGGGATGACCCCTGAGGGGATAGAGAATAATCCTGTGATGTACGAACTGGTGATGGAACTGCCTTGGCGTGCAGAGCGGTTTACGAAAGAGGAATGGTTGAAGGAGTATGTGAAAGCACGTTACGGTGCAGATGATCCGGTGGTACAGGCTGCCTGGACCAAACTGGCGAACTCCATTTATAACTCACCGAAGAACCTGACGCAGCAAGGTACACACGAATCCGTATTCTGTGCACGTCCGGCGGAAGATGTGTACCAGGTGTCCAGCTGGTCGGAAATGAAAGATTACTACCGTCCGCAAGATGTGATTGAGGCTGCACGCCTGATGGTATCTGTGGCCGATCGTTATAAAGGAAACAATAATTTTGAGTACGATCTGGTGGATATCGTTCGGCAGGCACTCGCAGAGAAGGGCAGGCTGATGCAGAAGGCGGTTACCGCTGCTTACCGGAGTGGTGATAAAGAACTCTTCGGAATGGCTTCTCAGAAGTTCCTGAACCTGATTCTGTTGCAGGATCAGTTGTTGGGTACCCGCCCGGAGTTTCGCGTAGGAAAGTGGATTGAAGAGGCGCGGGCGTTGGGTGGTACATCCGCAGAGAAGGCTTTGTATGAGTGGAATGCCCGTGTGCAGATTACGACCTGGGGCAATCGGAATGCAGCCGATTACGGTGGCCTCCGAGACTATGCTCACAAAGAGTGGAACGGATTACTGAAGGATTTCTATTATATGCGTTGGAAGCTTTATTTCGATTCTCTCTCTCAGAAACTGGAAGGTAAAACCCCGGAGAAAATTGATTTCTATGCAGTGGAAGAACCTTGGACCAAAGCCACTAATCCCTATTCGGCGGAGGCTGAAGGAGATTGCATTGAAACAGCGAAGCGGGTGATGCAAGCGGTGGAATAGTATATCGCAAAGTTCACCACAGATTACACAGATTATTTATTACGTAGATAATCTGTGTAATCTGTGGTGAACTCGTTTTTAGACTATTTTTGCTTCGCTGTCCCTTTCCAGATACGCATCATATAATATGCACAATGCGTAAATGCGAAAACAAACGAGATTATCAGCAATACTTTACTTTCGTCCCAACCCACCGTCTGCTGGTGCCATAGCCCGGTGATGACACAAAGCACAGACAGTGCGATACCGATCATGTTCAGTGCCGATTGTCCCCGGCGGTTTTTCACGCCTTGTTCCAGTTTGCTGTGCTTCATACCATAGCCAACGTAAATATCCAACCCGATGAGCATCCACAATACCAGACGTATCCAAGTATCGGCGGGAAGGAAAAGCATCATGCACAGGCAGGTGAGTATTCCTAAAATCGGGACGAGTGGCACAAACGGAGTTTTAAAAGAACGGGGGATATCCGGCATGGTCTTTCGTACTACCAATACGGCGGCACATACCAGTGTGAAAGCCATCAGTGTGCCGATGCTGGTCATCTCTCCTGCAAGGCGTGCCGGGACGAATGCAGCCAATAAACCTACTATCAGCATAAACAGGAGATTGCTGCGTGCCGGTGTGCGAAACTTTTCATTGATGTGCGAGAAGAATGGAGGGAGCAGTCCGTCATGGCTCATACTCAGGAAGACGCGGCTTTGTCCCAATAA
This sequence comes from Bacteroides hominis, assembly GCF_033042785.2. Classification (NCBI taxonomy): domain Bacteria; kingdom Pseudomonadati; phylum Bacteroidota; class Bacteroidia; order Bacteroidales; family Bacteroidaceae; genus Bacteroides; species Bacteroides hominis. Next base: position 1,853,029 of record NZ_CP178829.1, read on the forward strand.
AGTGACCATAATTACAGAACAGTAACCGAACAGGATGGCAAGAACGATAGCACGGTTCAACCAGGGATAGTCCGGATGGATGATGCCTGCCGCATCGGTGTGCCCCATGTGTTCGATGGCAATAGCTACCGGTGCAATGCCCTGCTGTCCGCTAAACTCGGTGTAGTGGGCAACTCCCGTCATTACGTGGGCAAACAACATATAGAGCACAGTACAAACAAGGAGTGATACCAGGATACCGATCGGCATATTTCGTTTCGGGTTCTTTGTTTCCTGGGCGGCCGTACTGACGGCATCGAATCCTAAAAAAGCAAAAAAGACAATAGCTGCCCCGCGTAAGACACCCGAAATCCCATACTCTCCAAGTGTGCCTGTATTGGCGGGAATGTATGGAGTATAGTTATCCGCATTGATATATTTCCAGCCCAATACGACAAAAATAGCGATCACCGATACTTTGAGGAATACTACGATACCGTTAAAGATGGAACTGCCTTCCGTACCGCGAATCAGGAAGATACTCATCAGTACCACGATCAGGAATGCAGGGATATTGACGATTCCTCCATCCCACGGGCAGGCGGTTAGTGCTTGCGGAAGATGTATGTTGAGCCCTTCAAGGAAGACCACGAGGTATCTGCTCCAACTGATACTGACAGTGGTAGCCGCTACTGTATATTCAAGGACAAGGTCCCAACCGATGATCCAGGCAATCAGTTCACCCATGGTGGCATATGAGTAGGTATAGGCACTTCCGGCAACCGGAATCATGGAAGCAAATTCCGCATAGCAGAGTCCTGCAAAACAGCATCCCAGTGCGGCAATGGCAAATGAAAGTGTAATGGCCGGTCCTGTATAGCCTGCTGCTACGGTTCCGGTGATTGAGAAGAGTCCTGCTCCGATAATGACACCGACACCCAGTGCTACCAGACTCCAGGGACCTAATACTCGTTTCAATGATTTACTTCCTGACGCATTGGCCTCTGCCAACAGGGCTTCAAAGGGTTTCTTTATGAATAATCCCATCTTTCTGTTTCTTTTTTTACTTAGTTGTACGTGGTACACAAAGAGTCGTGGGAAATATCGCTTGGTTTGCCCGCCGTACTCTTGTGATTGGATTGGCTGCAAAGATAAGCAATCTGAACGGGCGATACAAGGCTTCTTTTGTATTAAAACAAACAGTTCCGTCGGTTTAAAAGGCGGGGGTGTGTCAAAAGTCTTTCCCTCTGTGGTAAGTTTTGACACACCCCCGAATGTTGTAAGGAGAAGGGCTAAGTGTACGTTTAGTCCAGATATTTTGTTATTTTCCCACTGATCTGTAGCAGGGAGATTTCGCATAACTTAGTGTCATATTCGGCAGACAGAATTCGCTCTTCCGCATCCAGCAGACTCTTCTGTGCTTCACGCATTTCGATACCCGAAAGGTTTCCTAACATATATCGTTCCATGGCTATCTCGTGATTCTCTTTGGCAGCCACCAGGTTTTGCCGTTCCAGTTTCAGCATTTGCAGATTATTCTGGTAGGCTTGCCACAGATTGCTAAGGTCCGCTTTCAGTCCTTGTTCCAGCTGCTCCCGTTGCAGACGGGCGTTTTTGATGGCGATACGTGCGTTGTTCTTTTCGCGACGGCGGTTTCCGTCGAAGATATTGAATCCGATTGTTACCCCGAAGTTGGCGCCCAGATTGCCTCTTTGGCTATTGGAGGCAATGTCGTATTTATTAAAAGTATAGCCATATCCGGTATTCATTTTGAGGTATGGGTAGTTACGAGAGTTTACCTTTTTATAGTCCAGCATGGCGAGTGTATTGTTCTGTTCGGCTTTCAGCAATGAAGCGTTGGTCAGTAGAGTGGCGTTCCATAATTCTTCGAACCGGAGTCCTGCGTTAACTTTAATGATACTGTCTTCTATCACAATCGGCTGGTCCACATCTTCATTGGCCATCAGTTCGTTCAGCTGGATGCGCGACGTATGCAGCAATTCCTGTTGCTTCATATATTTGGCACTGTCAGCATTGAAGTCTACTTTGGCCTGTTGATAGTCCAGGCGGGAGAAGTTACCGATGTGATAACGTTCTTCCACGATTCGCAGGCGTTCTTTTGACAAGGATACGGCGTAGCGGAAGTTCTGAAGGCGGATTTTCTGTTGAACGTAATTGTAGTATTCGGCTGCAAGGTTAGCTATCAGGTCTTCGATGGCAATACGGGTATTGGTTTCTCCCTGTCGTTCCAACTCTTTCAGCTTTTGATAATTGGCAGTGATGTTGAAGCCGTCGAAGATAGTCCAGTTCAGGTTCAGCCCCACGTTAACGGTCTGGTCGAAGACACCGTTTTCTTTTACCGACTCCCCGGTAGCCCGGACCTTGGTGTTGGTATTGTCCACAGTTCCTGTATAACCGGCCGTTAGGTCGAGGGTAGGCAGGTAGCCGGCATTACCCGGCGTAGCGTTATTTTTGCTTACTTGCTCTTCGTTACGGACTATTTGCAAGGAATAATTATTCTGGAGGCCGTACTCCAGACAGGATTTTAGAGTATAAATTTGTGGCTGTTGTGCTTGCAGACCCAAAGGGGTGCAGCACAATGCTATGATAAATAGGGCAATCTGTTTCATTCTCTCTTTAATTTATTACTTCGGTTCGTCGAAATATAACTGTAAATAGCGGGTACGATGTACATAGTCAGCAAGGTAGATACCAACATACCTCCCACAACAGCCGTACCCATTGCAATGCGCTGGTTACAACCTTCACCTGAGGCGAACGCCAGCGGGATCAATCCTAAGATGGTAGAAGCACTTGTCATTAGGATGGGACGCAGACGCTGCAATGCCGCATCCTTGATAGCTGTCAGTTTGTCTTCACCTGTTTCCTGTTTTTGATTGGCAAACTCCACGATCAGGATACCGTTCTTGGCTACCAGACCGATCAGCATAATAATGCCGATCTGACTGAAGATGTTCATCGTGATACCGCCGAAGTACATGAATACCAGTGCACCGGCGATGGCCAGAGGTACAGTCAGCATGATGATCAGCGGATCCTTGAAACTTTCGAACTGTGCCGCCAGGATCAGGTAAATCAGCACAATGGCCAGGATAAAGGCAAACATCAGGCTTGAAGAACTTTCACGGTACTCCTTCGAATCACCGGTCAGTGCCGTACGGAACGTGTCGTCCAAAGTCTCTTTGGCTATCTTGTCCATCTCGTCCAGTCCCTGTCCGATGGTCTTGCCTTCCGCCAGTCCGGCGGAAACAGTAGCCGACACGAAACGGTTGTAACGATACAGCTTGGGAGGTGCGATGCCGTCAGTCAACTCGATCAGATTGTCAAGCTGTACCATGTCTCCTTTGTCACTGCGGATGTAGATTGCTTTCAGGTTGGCAGGCGTATTGCGTTGTTGACGGTTGATTTCTCCTAAGATTTCATATTGCTTACCGTTCATATAGAAGTATCCCATACGCTGTCCGCTCAATCCGTATTGCAGGGTTTGGGCAATGTTGCGGGTACTTACCCCCATTATACTGGCTTTATCGCGGTTGATATTGATACGTGCCTCCGGTTTGCTGAATTTCAGGTCTACGTCCGCCATCTGGAATACCGGATTTTCGTATACCTTGGCCATGAACTTAGGCAGTACTTCCTGTAGTTTCTCGATATTGGTAGCCTGCAACACATATTGTACGGGCATGCCGCCACGCCGTCCGCCAAAAGAAGACGATTGCTGGACGAACGAGCGCGCCATCGTCTTTTTCTGTACTGCCGCCGATAGCTTTTCGGCAATGTCCATCTGTGTATAGTCACGATCCTTCATATCTTTCAGCGTGATGCGTACATTACCGCTACCACTCGATACACGGGCTGTTACCGACTCTGCATCCGGTACGATCGAGTCTACCAGATCGTTTATGTCTTCCGTATAGTCACGAATGTACTCGTATGTCACACCTTCAGCACCACGGGTGTTGATACTTATTTGTGAGCGGTCTTCCAGCGGAGCCATTTCTGCAGGAATGTGGTTCCATAAGAAAGCGATGATACCGATTGTGATGGCTACAAAAGGTAAGGAAATCCAGCGCTTGTTGAGGAAAGCAGCCAGTGAACGACTGTACAGACGGTTCATTCCTTCGAAGAAGGGTTCTGTTTTCATATAGAACCAGTTTTGTTTTTCCCGTTTTACCAACAGTTTGGTGGCAAGCATCGGAGTAAAGGTCAGGGCTGCGAATGAAGAGATAATCACCGATCCGGAAACTACAATACTGAATTCACGGAACAGACGTCCTGTCATACCCTCCATAAAGACGATGGGGAAGAACACGGCTACCAGCGTAATGGTGGTGGAGATGACGGCAAAGAAAATCTCTTTTGCTCCTTCGATGCCGGCTTCTTTCGGAGGCATACCTTTCTCTATGCGTACATAGATGTTTTCGGTCATCACAATAGCGTCGTCTACCACCAGACCTACCGCCAACACGACCGCCAGCATGGAGAGTACATTGATGGAGAAGTCCGCCAGATACATGACGAAGAAGGCACCGATCAGTGATACCGGGATTACGATACAGGGAACCAGCGTCACCCGCCAGTCGCGCAGGAAAAGGAAAATAATGATGATAACCAGGATGAAGGCTACATAAACCGTCTCTTTTACCTCATAGATGGATGCACGGATAAACTTGGTGTTATCGAATCCGTAAGAATACTTCACGTCTTCGGGAAGGTCTTTCTGCATCTTCTCCATGCGTTCGTACACTGCGTCGGCTATCTTGATATGATTGGCACCGGGTTGTGGGATTACGACGATACCTACCATCGGTACTCCGTTCATCTTCATATAACTTTTGATATCGGCCGGCCCCAGTTCGGCGCGGCCTATGTCACTGAAACGGATAATACGGTCGTTCTCTTCTTTGATGATCAGGTTATTGAATTCTTCTGCGGTGTGCATCAATCCCAAGGTACGGATGGTGAGCTCTGTCGTATTTCCTTCGATACTGCCCGAAGGAAGTTCGACATTTTCTTTGTCTACTGCATTCTTTACGTCGATAGGGGTGATCCCATAACCCGACATCTTGATAGGATCGAGCCATAAGCGCATGGAGTAGCGCTTTTCTCCCCAAATGGAAACGCTACTTACGTCGGAGATGGTTTGTAATTGCTCTTTTACGGTCAGGTCGGCAATTTCACTGAGTTCCAGCAAGGAGCGTTTGTCACTTTGCAGAGCTACCATCAGGATAGGAGTAGCATCGGCATCTGCCTTCGAAACAGTAGGAGGGTCACAGTCGCGCGGCAGGTAGCGCTGGGCACGGGATACTTTGTCGCGTACGTCATTGGCTGCTGTTTCCAGATCGACGGACAGCTCGAACTCTACCGTGATACGGCTTTGTCCCTGCTGGCTGACGCTGGACAACGAACGGATACCCGGAATACCATTGATGTTCTGTTCCAGGGGTTCGGTAATCTGATTCTCGATTACATCGGCATTAGCACCCGGATAGGAGCAGGATACTGAGATTATAGGATTATCTACAGACGGATACTCCCGGACACCCAGGTAGTTGTACCCGATCAGTCCAAAGAGTAAAATGATGATGGTCAATACCGTTGAGAGTACCGGCCGTCGTATGCTTAATTCGGATATATTCATAAGGCGGTCGGGAGTTAATTGATATTATCCAGTGTGACAGGTAATCCTGTACGGAGTTGAAGGGTTCCCGAAGTGATGATGGTATCACCCATCTGCAAACCTTTTATCACCTGCACTTCAGCTTCGGTACGAATGCCTGCGGTTATTTCTACCGGTTCAGCCTTGCCCGATTTATAGAGGAATACTTTATCCTTACCCATTTCCGGTACAATCGCTTCGGATGGGATGGCAATGGCATTTGGGATTTCTTCTTTTTTCAGCTGAATGCTGGCGTAGCGTCCCGGGAGCAGTGCGCCGTTACTGTTGGCATATAGGGCACGAACGGTCAGCGTACGGGTAGACTGGTCGATTCTTGACTCGGTTGCGTATACTTTTGCCGGGAAAGAACTTAATTTACCTTCCAGTTCGAAGTTGAGGTTGGTGCCTTTCTTTACCTGGCTTGCATAACGTTCTGGTACGGAAAATTCTATTTTCAAAGGAATAATTTTCGTCAGTTTGGCTACGATAGTGGTTGGTGAGGCATATGAACCGACACTGACTTGCCGGAGCCCGATTACTCCGTCAAAAGGAGCGCGAAGTTCGGTCATGGCAATGTTAGCTTTCACCAGGTCGATGTCCGCATTGAGGGTAGCCAGTTCCGTTTTTACTTGTTCGTAGGCTTCTTTACTGACAGCGTCCCGTTCAAGCAGAGCGTTCTGACGGAATACACGATCTTCGGCAAGCTTTAACTGAGCTACGAGGCGTTGCAACTGAGCCTGCAACTGACGGTCGTTTACTTTCGCCAATAGCTGTCCTTTTTTTACGGCACTGCCTTCGTCAAAGTTGATTTCAACGATCTTTCCCGAAGTCTCGAAAGAAAGATCCACTTCTTCATCAGGCATCAAGCTGCCGCTAATTTGAATCTGATCTGTCAGCAATTGTGGCTTTATGATCTTGGCATTTACATTCAGAACTCTTTTGTTGATCTGCTTGCCAGCCATCACTTTGTCGGCTGCTGCCAACTCTTCATTTGCTTTAGGAAGCTGAGAGTAGATACCCCAGCCTATCAGTCCGGCACCAATCAATGTGATGATGCCCCATTTAACCTTTTTATCCATGTCTTAGTATTAGTATATGTCCGTTCTAAGGTTAGACTAAGAGGGTGGGAAAAGGTTTAATCGGGAAATTAAAATATAGATTTATTTTTTGTGTTAAGGTGTCTTATTGATTATGTTTTCAGTATATGAAAGCCCCAATATCCTTTCAGTAAAAGGGTGAGGACTTATTGTAACAGTCATCGAATCATCCTCCTGATAAAGTGCGACGGTTCTTTTCTTCTTCGCGGATTACGAACTAACCAACGGTATTTGTTTTTGGTCTTAAAGGTTTGTATCCAAAATTATTATAATGAATCTCTGTTTGTTTATTCCGGCCCTGGTATGCGGGCTCATGGGCCTTGGTATGCGGGCTTATAAGCCCGAGTATACGGGCTCATGAGCCCGGGTAGCGGGGATGGGATGAAGAACGGATCATTTTCGACTAAACAGTAAAGGAAAGCACAATGCTCTAAACAATGTATTCAGTTAATAAATACGTTCCTTAGTGTTGCTTATCAGTGTCTTAACGATTGGATGGCGCTCAAGTTAACGGGTGGAAGATGGAAGATGCGGGTGGAAGATAAACAGGCTGAAAATGCGATCTTCCACCATGTCATTGCATTGATTATTAATGGAGTAAGTGGAAAAAGGTGGAAGATGGAAGATCGAAACGTATTTTTTGTAGGAGAAGCAGTTGCTTTGCCAAGTGAAGCATTAAAATAGAATAAAGAATATTCTCTGAAAAATAGCAGAGATTCAGTATGCCGCACGGTATTTTCCTTCCTCCTTATCCTCAAGCATACTCAGATAGGAAGTATAGCGTGATTCGCTGATGTAGTGCTCTTCTACCGCTTTCCGAACAGCACAACCGGGTTCTTGACGGTGTGTGCAGTTTCCATATTTGCAGTCTGCCGAAGTCTTGAATATTTCGGGGAAGTAATGGCCTATCTCTTCCTCTTCCATATCAAAAGTGCCGAAACCTTTGATACCGGGTGTGTCGATGATATATCCGTTGCCGGGGACGGGGAACATTTCGGAGAAAGTGGTGGTGTGCATTCCTTTGTTGTGATAAGCTGATATCTCTGCGGTCTTGACTTCCAGTCCCGGGACAAGGGCATTGATGAGGGTTGACTTGCCCACTCCCGAATGTCCGGAAAAGAGAGTTACCCGGCCTTTCAGTTCCTCGCGTATGGCATCGACTCCTTCACCGGTCAGTGCGGATATTTTAAAACAAGGGTAACCTATTTGGGTATAGAGGGTGATGAGGCTGTCCAGATAATGCAGTTCGTCTTCATCATAAGCATCCACTTTGTTGAAAAGAATCTTCACCGGTACACGGTAGGCTTCTGCCGACGCCAAAAAACGGTCGATGAAGGTGGTTGAAGTTTCGGGATAGTTAATAGTCACCACCAGCATACATTGGTCGAGGTTGGCTGCAAGAATATGCGATTGTTTGGAGAGGTTCGATGAACGGCGGATGATGTAATTTTTCCGGTCTTCTATCTCATTGATAAAGGCCGTTCCTTCCTGGTTGAGTATGATTTGTACACGGTCACCTACGGCAACGGGATTTGTACTCCGTATGCCTTTCAGCCGAAAATTACCTTTGATTTTGCATTCAACCAACTGCCCGTCATCGGTTTTCACCTGATACCAGCTACCTGTATTCTTTATTACTAATCCCTTCATGTTTTATAAACTGCAAATTACAAGTTACGAGCTATAAGAAAGATTGGAGAGGCTGTGCTTGTGCACTGCACTCGTAGCTCGTAACTTGTAATTTAGAATTATACGGTCATAATTTCTTTGTCCTTTTCAGCCAGCATTTCTTCAATCTTGGCGATGTACTTATCATGAACCTTCTGCAGTTTAGCTTCTGCATTCTTTTGTTCATCTTCAGCCAAACCGTCTTTTACAGCTTTTTTCAGTGCATCTATACCGTCGCGGCGCGCGTTGCGGATACTTACTTTAGCTGTCTCGCCTTCAGCTTTACACTGTTTGGCAAGTTGTTTACGGCGTTCCTCGGTAAGAGGGGGGATGCCGATGCGGATAATTTCACCGTTATTCTCCGGCATGATACCGAGATCGGAGTCGATAATGGCTTTTTCAATAACCCGGAACATGCTTTTATCCCAAGGTTTAATTGTGATGCTGCGTGCATCGGGAGTGGTTACGGCAGCTACGTTGCTGATGGGCACCATGCTTCCGTAAGAGTCTACACGGATACCATCCAGCAGGCGTGTGCTTGCTTTTCCGGCGCGGATGTGTGCCAGTGCTTCTTCCAGATACATCACTGCCATATCCATCTTCTCTTGTGATTCTTCGATAATCGTTTTTACGTCTACCATCTTATTAAGTCTTTATAAAATTGGCACTTTGATTAATTTTGAAAACAAAAGTAGATTATTTTTTGGTTATCTGCAACTATCCCTATAAGAATAAGTGAAGAATGGGTTAATAACTGAACGTATCCTGTCCACTTATTAACCCATTCGTATTTCTTCAGATTAGAGAATTGACTAATTGTGTACCAATGTGCCAATCTCTTCTCCTGTGATTACTTTTTTCAGGTTACCTACCGTATCCATATCGAATACCACGATGGGCAGATTGTTTTCCTTGCACATACATGTAGCTGTGAGATCCATCACTTTCAATCCGCGTTTCAACACTTCGTCGTAAGTGATGGTGTCGAATTTTGTAGCAGTCGGGTCTTTTTCCGGGTCAGCAGTGTAGATACCGTCTACACGGGTGCCTTTCAGCATTACGTCTGCTTCTATCTCAATGCCGCGGAGGGAAGAGCCGGTATCGGTAGTGAAGAATGGATTTCCTGTTCCTGCCGACATGATCACGATTTCGCCGTTTTCCATACATTCGATGGCTTTCCATTTGCTGTAAAACTCACCGATGGGTTCCATACGTACTGCGGTCAGTACGCGTGCTTTCACCCCGGCAGCAACCAATGCCGAGCTGAGTGCAAGGCTGTTGATAACAGTGGCCAGCATTCCCATTTGGTCGCCTTTCACCCGATCGAAACCTTTATTGGCTCCGCTCAGTCCGCGGAAGATGTTGCCACCACCGATGACGATACCTATTTGTACGCCTTGTTCGTGAATCTCTTTGATTTGTGCGGCATATTCGGCCAATCGTTTTTCATCGATGCCATATTGCTTTTCTCCCATCAGGCTCTCACCGCTGAGCTTCAACAGGATTCTTTTGTATTTTGCCATACGAGTTGGTTGTTAATGATTTCTTTTTTTGCAAAGATAAACGAATAGTTTTAAAGCGAGATTCTTTTGAGAGTTATTTTTGTTGCATTATCTTTCTGGCGAGCAGTGCTTGTATGAATCCCCGTGAAGAGAGATAGACGATAAATGCCATCCATAAAGCGTGGTTACCCATTGAGTTATGAAATGTGTAATAGATAATGAAGAAACTGGCCGAAGCTATAAACATGGAATAGAGCATTTGGCGTGTTGCAGTCGCACCAATGAAGATGCCGTCCCAAAGGAATGCCGAGAATCCGGCAAGAGGAATAGCCAATACCCAATAGAAATAGGTTTCTGCTTCATTGATAACAGACGCTTCGTTGGTGAGTAAGCCGAGAAATGATTGTCCTCCTATGCCATAAAGTAGGGTGAAAGCGATTGAAAGACCGGTACCCCAGGCAAATAATCTGCGGACAGTGCGGTGAAGTTCCGTTCGGTTATCGGCGCCTATATAGCGTCCTGCCAATGCTTCGCCTGCGTAAGCAAAACCATCCATGATATATGAGAACAGAGTAAAAAGTTGCATAAGTAGTGTGTTTACGGCCAGGACAACTTCTCCCTGTGCTGCTCCGGCAGAGGTAAAATACATCGTTACCGCCACCAGGCATAAAGTACGTAGAAAGATATCACGATTTACCTGGAAGAAACGATACATGGCCTGTCTTTGCAGCAGGCCTTTCCACTGGATGCGTTTTCGCAGTTGCCCATAATATCGGTGCCATAACAGGAATGCCATGAAAAAACCTGCATATTGGGCAATCAGAGTACCCAGCGCAACGCCTTCTACTTTCATACCCAACAGATAGACAAAGCATAGGCTGGCTGCGATGTTGACTATATTTTGAGTGATGGCGATGTACATCGGGAAACGGGAGTTTTGCATACCGATAAACCATCCGGCAAAGCCATAAAGCCCTAACATGGCGGGAGCACCCCAAATGCAGATATAGAAATAAAGTGTAGCAAGGCGTTTCACTTCATCGGAGGTTTGGATAAAAGTAAATGCCGCTTTTAGTATGGGATATTGCAGAAGCATCAGGCAGAGAGCAATGAACAGTCCTACACCGACCGACCGTAATAGGAGTCGGGTCACTTCGTCAAGATCGCGCTTGCCGTATGCCTGAGAAGTCATTCCACTGGTACCCATCCGCAGAAAACCGAATATCCAGTAAATGATATTAAACAGCATACCTCCCACGGCAATGGCACCAATGTAGGCTGCTGACCCCAGATGACCTACAATAGTAACATCGATCAGCCCCAATAGCGGAACGGTTATATTGGAGATGATGGAAGGGACGGCTATTTGCAGAATCCGTCTGTTACCACTGCTGAGATGAAAGATTTTATCCATGGACGGGCAAAGTTACACGAAAAAAGGTGAATCTGAAAATGAAGAGAACAATAACGTTATTTAATTGGTTTTTAGCGACCGGTGAGTCGGAATAATTTCTATCTTTGTAGGAACCTAACTAAATAAGTATGAATAAGATGAAAGCTCTGACTTTATTTCTTTCCATGTTGTTTTCGCTTCCGTTTGCGCTTTCAGCACAATCGGCAGGAGAAATGCTGCAGAGAGTATCAGCCGCCATTGATAATAAACAGTGGGAACAAGCTATTAGTCTGTTCCGTCAGGCCGTGAATACGAATGTGGAAAAGGCCGAGATGTTTTACTGGACCGGGGTGGATAAGAATACAGATGTAGCCTCGAAGTTTGCTAATGAGCTGGCTTCATTCTATAAGAAGTCACGCAGCTATGATAAGGCGTATCTGTTTTATAAAGAATTGCTGCAAAAATCACCGAACGATGTAAACTGTCTTGTCTCTTGTGCCGAAATGGAAGTTTGCCGGGGTAAGGAAGCAGAGGCTTTGAAGACTTATCAGAAAGTGTTGATGCTGGATGCTGATAACCTTGCTGCCAATATTTTTATAGGTAACTACTTATATTTGAAAGCGGAACGTGAGAAGCAACGGATAGAGAATGAATATAAGAAGATAGCTGCTCCGACACGTATGCAGTATGCCCGTTATCGTGATGGTTTAAGCCGGGTGATGAGTAACGGATACGGAAAAGCAAGAGAGTATCTGCTGAAAGTTGTGAGCCGGTTTCCTTCGACAGAAGCAAGGAAGACGCTTGATAAGATACAGTTGATAGAAAAAGAGGTGAACAGATAACTATCTGTTCACCTCTTTTTCTATTATTTGATTGTGCGTATAGGTAGTTTAAGAACTTCTCCGATAGCTGCTCGGGTATTTGCTTGCTCTTTTTTAGGTCCGGGTATCAGCGGACTATATGTCAATACATGACGAATGCGGTTGCATTGGTCTTGTGTGAATTGGTCGGAGTAACTGACGGAGTAATCCATAATGTTATGGGAGATGAACTGGGCACCGTCACAACTTTCGCGTTTGACAAGATAAGCAAAAAGCTCTTTCTCAGGTATGTTACCTGCCATTGCCCACTGATATGTCATATCATAAGCATCCTTATCATAACTGGGTGTATCCTTGCAATAGTCTGTATCTTTACAACTACTTTCCGGATCTTCTGAAAAAACGTGGTGTAGTCCTAAATAATGACCCAACTCATGCGCCAGTGTCACTGTAATGTCAGTAGTGTTGTAGGCTGTGGAAGTAGATTGCTGGTCAATGAAGAGACTATTAATGGAGACACAATACGGAAAACTCAGATTCTTTAATTCCAAGTAAGAATATTTTGTTTCATTAAGCCCCTCCAGAGAGTTGCTGCCTGTAGTTGTGAATGCCAAATGAGAGATTCCTAAGGTGGTAGTATTTGACTGCGGGTCATTTGTAAAGTTATAAATCATCACGTTAATGTATCGGTTGGGGTCCCATAGATAATTTACATATCCCACTCCACCTTTTGTTGTGTCATCTTCCATGAATTTATCACAGTCAATGGGGTAGTCGTCTTTCCATTGTATATATTCTATTCCCGGAGAAGTTAATGTTTTCCCATTGGGATCTGTAGATGCCAGTGTAAAGGTTAGGTTCATATCTACACTTTGGGTCTTATCTTTATATAGTTTGTTGACCGTTTTTAATATGTCAGTTAAACGGTTTGGACTAATGTACTGTTTGGGGTCTGAACTATTCTTATATAGCACGTGGAAGATTATGGGAAGTTCATAGTGGTACGCTTCGGGATCGGTTGAATGTCCAGCTGCCAATTGTGTGACGGTTATGACCTTTTTTATTCCACTGGAAGTTACCGCAATCGTTGCACTTCTTTCAGCCGTTTCAAGGTTAGCTTCTACAACAATGCCGAGTGGCTGATTGCTTGCTCCCTTATTGGGTACGAGCTTGCACCAGGTTGAAGAACTTGCTGCTACCCACGAATCGCTACTGGTGATATTTACGGTTAGAGTAACTCCATCGCTGTCAATATCTTGAAAAAACGACTCCGACAACTCCAGTTTTGAATTATTTTCGGTATTGGAGTCTTCACAACTGACAAACAGTAGTGTTAATATGGATATTAACAGTAGGCATCTGATTTTCATAAATTAAATGTTTTTATATTTAAAACAATATTGCAAAGGTAATGTTTTAAACTAAAAAAGAAGAAGTATTATAAAATGTGCTGTACCTCTTTAAATACGTATCGGCGTATTTTGCCTGTATCGTCTTGCAAAACAAGATGACCGTCGGCTTCAACTTCTATGGTTCTGGCTATAAACTCTCCGTTCGCATCGGAATACTTATGCATACCTTCTTTTCGGAAAAGCGCCTTCTGATACCGGTGGGTTATGTAAGTGTGCTCCCCTTTTTGAAGCAGGCTGTAATATTCCATGATTCGTTGCATAACTCCTGCCAATATTCCGGAGAGTTCGTAAGTTTGGCCGGTGATTTGTTTAAGTGATACAGGATTGGGGGCGGAGCTGAAAAACTCTTCCTGGTTAATATTGACGCCAATCCCTGCAATGCTTTGGCTGATATGTACTCCCATCAAATCATTTTCAATCAATATTCCGCAGATTTTTCTTTCTTTCCAGTAGATATCGTTCGGCCATTTAATAGAGATATCTTTAACGTATGTGTCGAGTTCTTCCTTAATGGATAAAGAGATGATTTGAGATAGGAGAAATTGTTTGCGGACTTCTAAAGAAATGGGATAAAGTACGAAGCTAAACATTAGATTCTTACCTTTCTCCGATTCCCAACTGTTTCCTCGCTGTCCTCTGCCCAAGGTTTGGTAGTTAGCTACTACTGTGGTTAGTTCACTGACATCTTGCTTATTGCACAGATCGTTTAAATAATGATTGGTGGAGTCTGTCTCTTCGATATAAATCAAAGGTACAGGAAAAGACTCAGGGAAGGGCATCATATTCGGCACGTAGTTTTTTAGTGAATTTCTTCAATACTTCTTCGTAAGAATGGTCAATCAGCTGTTTTATCAATTTATCGTCGGCATCCCGGTCAAAGAAAATCTGATTCCAATATTTTTTGTTGAAATGATAAGCACCTTCGATGGCTGAATAATGTTCACGTAGTTCGATGGCATAATCAGGATTACATTTCAAAGCAATCATATTGGCTCCTTCCAAATCGATTAGTGCGAACATTTTATCCATCACTTTCAGTACAAGTGAGTATTCATCGAATGGGAGGCATTCGGTGACTGCTTTTTTCTGAAGGCAGTATTCTCTGGCTGATTCTATATTCATACTATTTAAAATAATGGCGGGTAAAACGCCTCTTTTATATGTTCAATTCTGAAATTTCCTACTTTACCTACGACAGTAATAATATCAAATCTTACAGATGCGTCTATTTGGAAAAGCTTAATATATGTATCGGCTGCGATTACGGTTCGCCTGATTTTCTGTGGAGTAACAGCATCCTGAGGTAATGCAAAGTCCGTGTCGGTACGTGTCTTTACTTCCACAATTATCAGTTCACCGTTTTTGGCTGCCACAATGTCCAGTTCCAGATGTCCTTTACGCCAATTCCGATGACGAATGGTATATTCGTGCTGCTCCAGATATTGAACAGCAGCATCCTCTCCGGCCTTTCCTAACAGATTATGTTCTGCCATATAATTTTAGCATACTATTTTTTGCAAATTTACTCTTTTTCTTCTTTGAAATTACAGAAGTAAAAGTAAATTTGCAAAGAATATGAGAAAGAGAGATAAAAAGTGTAATAAGGCAACTCTTGACGAACCTAAACGGGAACGCAGGATGAGTATATTGCTAAGCGAAGATGAGCAGCAGATTGTAGATCGTTATCTGGATAAGTATAAGATAACGAATAAATCGCGTTGGCTTCGTGAAACGATTCTCATGTTTATACATAAAAATATGGAGGAGGATTATCCGACTCTTTTTGGTGAACACGATATGCGGCGTTAAGATTATGTTGGACGATTCTTATTTTATGAAACAAGCTCTGGTTGAGGCTGCTAAGGCCGGCGAACGTGGAGAAGTCCCAGTGGGAGCAGTTGTCGTATGTAAAGAGCGGATCATTGCTCGTGCACACAATCTGACTGAAACATTGAATGACGTGACAGCCCATGCCGAAATGCAGGCTATTACTGCGGCAGCCAATGTCCTTGGAGGAAAATATCTGAATGAATGTACGTTGTATGTTACTGTAGAACCTTGTGTGATGTGTGCCGGTGCTATTGCCTGGGCACAAACTGGTAAATTGGTTTTTGGTGCTGAAGACGAAAAAAGGGGGTACCAGAGATATGCTCCAAAGTCCCTTCATCCCAAAACTGTAGTTGTCAAAGGGATACTCGCCGATGAATGTGCCAATCTGATGAAAGATTTTTTTGCGTCTAAAAGAAGGTGAATTTTTATATTATCAATCTTTTATCTCTTCATAATCCACATATTCTCCTTCATTGTCATCAAAAAGTTTTTTGTGCTTGTTAGCTCCGGTTTCAGTAATGATTTCCTCTTTATCGTTAGCTTGTGTCGGACGATAGTATCTTTGCCCCGAATTACTGTGTGTCGAATTCTGGCTTCCGGAACCGGAGGCAGATGAGCGTTTCCCCAGTCCGAAGATGGCTCTTAACACACTTCCTACAAGGGCCAGTCCGATAATGATAACGGCGATAACGATAATGAATAAAAATCCTAAAATGTGAAACATAGGCTATTTGTTTTATGCATTGTTTAAAATTTGTAGTACAACAAACGTGCCAGAAGGATTGTTTATTTATTTTTTCTTGTTAAAAGTGAAAGAATGATATACCATACAATAACCGCTGAGAATCCGCTGATACCCAAGAACAGCAACAGTGGAATGCAGACTATCAGGAATATGAAACTAATCTTATTGTCTTTCCAAGAAAGATTTTTAAATTTCAGGGAGAACATGGGGATCTCAGCTACCAACAACCATGAAAAAAGCATTACCATTATAATAAGGTATATAACATTGCAGTGAGCAAGTAAGAATTCTTTGCCTCCTACAATAAGTGCACCCCAATATAAAGCGTTGGCAGGGACAGGAAGACCGATAAAGGAACTCGTTTGGCGTTCGTCTACATTAAAGTTGGCCAAACGGAGAGCTGAGAATATCGAAATAAGAAAAGCCAGATAAGGAATATACTCTTTTACGCCTGCCAGAAAGTCGGGATACATAAGTCCGGGTTCTTTCATGAATGAAAAAACAAGTATAGCCGGAGCTACGCCGAAGCTGACATCATCGGCCAAAGAGTCCAATTCTTTACCAATAGGAGAGTAGGCATGAAGCAAACGTGCCAACATACCATCGAAAAAATCGAAGACAGCACTCAAGATGATAAAAGTGACAGCCAATTCGTATTTGGCTTCAAAGGCCATAACACAAGCAATGCATCCTGAAAATAGATTCAGGCAGGTCACTGTGTTGGGTATATGGCGGATAATAGCATTTGCCATTGTTCGTTTTTTATTTTAATTTGGCGATAACGGTTTGGTTACCGGTTGTCAATTGTCCCATACTAACACAAATCTCAGTGCCCAATGGCAGATATACATCTACACGGGAACCAAATTTAATAAAGCCCAGATGTTCGTCAATATAACATTCCTCACCCGGCTCGGCATATGTTACGATGCGGCGTGCCATTGCACCGGCTATTTGCCGTGCCATGACCTCTACACCCTCGGGAGTTTCAATAACAACCATTGAACGCTCGTTCTCTGTGCTGGCTTTCGGAAGCCATGCTTTCATGAACTTGCCGTTTTCGTGAGAGACTTTTTTGACGACTCCATCCACCGGGTACCAATTGGCATGTACGTTTAGAATGCTCATGAAAATGGATACCATGATCCGGCGGTCATGAAAGTATTCATGTTCGTCTACCTCTTCAATAACTACGATTTTCCCATCGGCCGGTGCAACTACGATCCTTTCAGTATCTTGTCCGAACAGGCGGATCGGGCAACGGAAAAAGTTAACCATCAACAGATAGACTATAACACTGACCAAAGCCATCAGGTAGAATGGTATTTTACAATCAATTCCCCAGTAAAGGGCTGCATTTATAATTAGTAGCAGAAAAAAGCTACCCCATAAAATATGTGTTCCTTCACGGTGAATTCTTATCTTTTTTAATTTTTTAAGTCGACCCATTTGCGCTATTTAATGATAATTATCCGCAAAAGTATACTTATTTTAAAAATCCAGCAAGCATTTGCAGATAGAAATGACTTATGTTGATAACTTTTTGGAGTTTATCTTTGTTAGTAGCTACAGACATTGTAATTTTATGGCTTCAAATTATCAACCTATAACTATGCAGGATTTCGTTCATTTACACGTCCATACGCAATATTCTCTTCTGGATGGCCAAGCCAGTGTCAGTGCGCTTGTCGATAAGGCCATAAAGGATGGAATGAAAGGTATTGCCGTTACGGACCATGGAAACATGTTCGCCATCAAAGAGTTTACGAACTATGTGAATAAGAAAAACGGGGGTCCGAAAGGAGAAATCAAGGACCTGAAGAAACGGATTGCAGCCATTGAGGCCGGTGAAGTGGACTGTGCGGATAAAGAGGCTGAGATTGCTGATTGTAAAGCTAAAATAGTGGAGGCGGAGGGGCGGTTGTTCAAGCCCATTATCGGTTGCGAAATGTACGTGGCCCGCCGGACTATGGATAAAAAGGAAGGAAAACCCGATCAAAGCGGGTACCACCTGATTGTGCTCGCCAAAAACGAGAAGGGGTATCATAACCTGATCAAATTGGTTTCACGTGCATGGACCAAAGGCTATTATATGCGCCCCCGTACAGACAGGAATGAATTGGAGAAATATCATGAGGGCTTGATTATCTGTTCGGCATGTTTGGGTGGTGAAGTTCCCAAAAAGATAACTCAGGGATTGTTGGCGGAGGCAGAGGAAGCTATTCAATGGTATAAGAATCTGTTTGGGGACGATTATTATCTGGAAATGCAGCGTCATAAAGCAACGGTGCCGAAAGCTAATCATGAAGCATATCCATTGCAGGTGAATGTGAATAAGCATTTGATAGAATACGCCAAAAAGTATAATGTCAAGTTGATTTGTACAAATGACGTTCATTTTGTCAACGAAGAGCATGCTGAAGCCCATGACCGGCTAATCTGTCTGAGTACGGGAAAAGACCTTGATGATCCCAACCGGATGTATTACACTAAGCAGGAATGGATGAAAACGAAAGCAGAGATGAACGAACTCTTTGCCGACGTGCCTGAAGCATTAAGTAATACTTTAGAAATTCTGGATAAGGTAGAATATTATTCGATCGATCATGCACCGATTATGCCTACTTTTGCTATTCCGGAGGATTTCGGAACGGAAGAAGGGTATCGGCAAAAATATACGGAAAAGGATCTTTTTGATGAATTCACCCAAGACGAAAATGGCAACGTGGTGTTGAGTGAAGAAGCAGCTAAAGATAAAATAAAACGTTTGGGAGGATATGATAAACTGTATCGTATCAAGCTGGAGGCCGATTACCTGAAGAAGTTGACTTTCGACGGAGCCAAGAAGTTTTATGGCGATCCGTTGTCACCGGAAGTAAAGGAACGCTTGGTCTTTGAGTTACATATTATGAAGACGATGGGTTTTCCGGGCTACTTCCTCATTGTGCAGGACTTCATTGCTGCCGGACGTAATATGGGGGTATCCATTGGACCGGGACGTGGTTCGGCTGCTGGGTCAGCCGTGGCCTATTGTTTGCAGATCACCAAAATAGACCCTATTAAATACGATTTGCTGTTTGAGCGTTTTCTGAATCCCGACCGTATTTCATTGCCGGATATTGATATTGACTTCGATGACGATGGTCGTGGCGAAGTGCTTCGTTGGGTGACGGAGAAGTATGGGCAGGAGAAGGTAGCACATATCATTACATATGGTACTATGGCAACAAAGCTGGCTATCAAAGATGTTGCACGTGTACAAAAGCTTCCGCTTGCCGAATCGGATCGTTTGGCCAAACTGGTTCCTGATAAAATTCCTGATAAAAAACTGAACTTAAAGAATGCTATAGAATATGTGCCCGAATTGCAGGCTGCCGAAGCGTCACCTGATCCATTGGTAAGGGATACGATGAAATATGCCAAAATGCTTGAGGGAAACGTGCGGGGAACCGGTGTACATGCCTGTGGTACCATTATTTGCCGTGATGATATTACGGACTGGGTGCCGGTCAGTACGGCAGATGATAAGGAGACCGGCGAGAAGATGCTGGTTACCCAATATGAAGGTTCGGTGATTGAAGATACCGGACTGATTAAGATGGACTTTCTGGGGCTGAAGACTTTGTCTATTATCAAAGAAGCCGTCGAAAACATCCGTCTGAGTAAAGGCATGGAACTGGATATTGATTCTATTTCAATTGAGGATCCTGCAACTTATAAACTTTATAGTGATGGACGGACTATCGGTACATTCCAGTTTGAATCTGCCGGTATGCAGAAATACTTACGTGAGTTGCAGCCGTCTACTTTTGAGGATCTGATCGCGATGAATGCCCTTTATCGTCCGGGTCCAATGGACTATATTCCTGACTTTATCGACCGTAAACATGGACGTAAGCCTATTGAATATGATATTCCTGTCATGGAAAAATATTTGAAGGATACGTATGGAATTACGGTTTATCAGGAACAGGTCATGCTTCTGTCACGTCTTTTAGCCGATTTTACCCGTGGGGAGTCGGATGCCCTCCGTAAAGCGATGGGTAAGAAACTGCGTGATAAGCTGGATCACATGAAACCTAAGTTTGTTGAAGGTGGAAGGAAAAACGGGCATGATCCGAAGGTACTTGAGAAAATCTGGGCGGACTGGGAGAAGTTTGCTTCGTATGCGTTCAATAAATCACATGCTACCTGTTATTCCTGGGTTGCATACCAGACAGCATACCTGAAGGCTAACTATCCGGCTGAATATATGGCAGCTGTCATGAGCCGAAGTTTGTCGAATATTACTGATATCACCAAACTGATGGACGAGTGCAAAGCAATGGGAGTGCAGACGCTTGGTCCGGATGTGAACGAAAGTAACCTGAAGTTTACGGCAAACCGGAATGGAAATATCCGCTTCGGGCTGGGGGCTGTAAAGGGAGTCGGTGAAGCTGCTGTGCAAAGCATCATGGAGGAACGAAGGGAAAATGGTCCTTTTAAAGGTATTTTCGACTTCGTTCAGCGTGTCAATTTGAATGCTTGTAATAAGAAGAACATGGAGTGTCTGGCTCTTGCGGGCGGATTCGATAGTTTTCCTGAGCTGAAACGTGAACAGTATTTTGCGGTGAATGCCAAAGGCGAAACTTTTCTTGAAACATTGATGCGTTATGGTAACCGTTATCAGGCGGATAAAGCTGCTGCCGTTAATTCATTATTCGGAGGAGACAATGTGATTGACATAGCGACTCCCGAAATTCTTCCGGCAGAACGTTGGAATGATTTGGAGAGGTTAAATAAAGAAAGAGAATTGGTCGGTATCTACTTGTCGGCTCATCCGCTTGATGAATATGCCATTGTGTTGGAACATGTATGCAATACCCGTATGATCGAACTTGATGATAAAGCTGCTTTGGCAGGAAGAGAAATAACGATGGGAGGTATTGTTACCAGCGTGCGTCGAGGTATAAGTAAGAATGGTAATCCTTATGGCATAGCCAAAATAGAAGATTACTCCGGTTCTGCCGAGATACCTTTCTTCGGAAACGATTGGGTTACTTTTCAAGGCTATTTAGGTGAAGGGACTTTTCTGTTTATCAAAGCTCGTTGCCAGCCTAAACAATGGCGTCCCGATGAACTTGATATTAAGATTACTTCGATGGAATTGCTGCCCGACGTCAAGGAACAACTGGTAGAGAAGATTACAATTCTGATTCCGCTTGCCGAACTTAATTCGAACTTGGTTACGGAACTTGCCACTTTGACGAAAGAGTCTCCAGGAAATACAGAACTTTATTTTAAGGTAACAGATACGGATGGAAAGATGTATGTAGACTTGATTTCTCGTCCCGTTAAACTTTCGGTAGGTAGAGAATTAATTTCCTATTTAAAGGAACGTCCCGAACTTGCGTTTCATATAAATTGATTATCTTTGCCCCATAACAGTGATGGATACTTAATAACTAACAATTAATAATTAAAGAAATGGCTTTAGAGATTACTGACAACAACTTTAAGGAAATCCTTGCAAAAGGAACACCGGTTGTTATTGACTTTTGGGCTCCCTGGTGCGGGCCTTGTAAGATGGTAGGTCCTATCATCGACGAGTTAGCTAAAGAATATGAAGGAAGAGTGATTATGGGTAAGTGTGATGTAGATGAAAACTCTGATCTTCCTGCAGAATTCGGTATTCGTAACATTCCTACGGTTCTTTTCTTCAAAGACGGAGCATTAGTGGATAAACAAGTCGGTGCCGTAGCTAAACCTGCATTCGTAGAGAAAGTTGAGAAATTATTATAATATACTTTCATTAAAAATATTTGTTTATGGGACTGGAAGACGATTTTTTGTTAAGTGATGCCGATGATGAAAAGACCATCGAGTTCATCCGGAACTATTTGCCTCAGGAGTTGAAGGATAAATTCTCAGAAGACGAGTTATATTATTTCCTCGATCTGATCGATGAGTATTACTCTGAAAGCGGAATCCTTGATGCTCAGCCCGATGCTGACGGTTATGTAGACATCGATCTGGAGCAGGTAGTGGAATATATCGTGCAAGAAGCCAAGAAAGATGAAGTGGGTGAATACGACCCGGAAGAAATCTTGTTTGTGGTGCAGGGAGAAATGGAATACGGAAATTCTCTGGGACAGGTGGAATAAGCCAGTCTTCGTAAACCAAAAGATAAAGAGCGTGCAGAAACACTTCTGCACGCTCTTTTGTTGCATATATGTATGATAGTTTACTTTGTCTTGATTCCTCTCCTCCTGCTAAAAATACATTTTGTTTTTCGGCCCTCGGAAGTATCGGATGTGTATAGGAGTCCGGATATCTGCCTGAAAATAGGATGAATAAAAGTCCGGCTTACTCTGTTTTTACGAAATAAGATCTACTAAATTTCTTCTAACGCATAGTATTGGTAGTCTCTTACAACGGTTTGAAGAAACTTTTCATCATTTACGTCTGTTTGGTCTACAGAAAGCAGTGCACGAACTTTGGGTGCCAGTTGTGAGATATGCCTTGCCCGGTCCTTATGATGCAGTTCTAACGCCTTACTGATCACATTTATTTGCTCCAAGGACAGATCGGCGGCTAATGGAAAACTGGGGTGATATCCTTTGGTCAGATAATCGAACTCATCAAGGCTTACTTGTATTTTGCGGTAATTTTTCTCTTTAATTACCATTGTTCCTGCCGCAAGATCGCCCAAACGTTGGCTGTTTTTGGTTAATAGTATGACCAGTACCCCCAATCCTCCGGTAATAGTTACGTCTATCCCATAGAGCAACCACCTTAGCAGATATGCACTCAGGCTGGGTGTCGTACCGTCTGCTTTTACCACACGGATATTCATGACCTTTTTTCCGATACTTTGTCCTTGGTTAAAAACTTCGCAAAGTAACGAGTAACATAGTACGGGCAGATAGATAAACAGGAACAACAAGAAAAAAGTACTTCCGGAAAAAGCGTGTATATTGAGTTTCCCCAATACATAAGAAGTGGCAAGAATGTAGATAAACAGCAGGAAATAATCGATGATACGAGCCAATATCCGTTCGCCAAGGCTGGCGGGTACCTGACTGATGCGTACGAATTGTCCTGTGATGATAGTCGATTCTGCCATTTCTGGTTAAACATTTTTTGGTTTCGGTTGCAAATATATCATAATTCTCTTACTTTTGCTTCCGGTTTCGGACAAAACTTATCCGGAATTCAACGAGTTAAATGAAAGAGGTAACGTTTATACGTCGGAACATTGAAAAATGGAAAGAGACAGAGAAGGTGGTGGAGCAGGCAGATAAACTGACTCCCGACCGTCTTGCCGATGCTTATACGGAACTTACTGCCGATCTGGCATTTGCGCAAACTCATTATCCGTCTTCCCGCATTACTATTTATCTGAATAACCTGGCTTCGGCCCTCCATAATGTGCTTTATCGCAATAAGAAGGAGAAATGGACCCGTATTTTTACTTTCTGGACACAAGAGGTTCCACAAACGATGTACCATGCTCGTAAAGAGCTGTTGATTTCGGCTCTGATCTTTTTGGCCAGTGTATTGGTGGGTATTGTTTCAGCAGCGAATGATGATAACTTCGTCCGTCTGATTCTGGGGAATGGTTATGTGGATATGACGCTCGATAACATAGCGCGTGGTGAACCGATGGCTGTATACAACGGTTCGGATGAAGTTCCTATGTTTTTGGGCATTACTTTGAATAATATCATGGTTTCTTTCAATGTCTTTGCAATGGGGTTGCTCACCAGCTTTGGGACAGGATGGTTACTTTTTAATAACGGAGTAATGCTCGGGGCCTTTCAGACCTTCTTTTTTAAGCATGGCCTGTTGGGAGAATCGATGCTTGCTGTCTGGCTGCATGGAACTTTGGAAATCTGGGCTATTATCGTAGCCGGTGCCGCGGGATTGGCATTGGGAAACGGATGGCTGTTTCCCGGGACTTACTCCCGCAAAGAGTCTTTTATGCGCGGAGCCAAGAAAGGACTAAAGATTATAGTGGGTACGGTTCCTGTCTTTGTTATGGCCGGATTCATTGAGGGGTTTATCACACGCCATACTGAATTGCCTGACTTTCTGCGGTTGAGCATTATTCTTTTATCACTGGCATTTATTATCTATTACTATATTTATTTACCAAATAGAAAAAATCATGGAATCACAAAAACCTAAAATTGCTTTATATGTGAAGCGTCCTTTTGGTGACAAACTCAATGCCACCATGGACTTTATAAAAGAGAACTGGAAGCCGATGTTGAAGTTCAGTACCTATTTGATTCTGCCATTATGTCTGATTCAGGCTATCAGCATGAATGGAATCATGGGGGGAACAATGGGCTTTGCAGCTGCCAAAGAGACCGGAGCCAATCCTCTGGAAGCGATAGGTGCACAATTTTGGGTCAATTACGGATTGATGTTTCTTTGTTATTTGGTAGGATCTATTTTACTGACTTCCATTGTTTACGGATTGATGCAGATTTATAATCAGCGTGAAGAACGTTTGGCAGGTGTCACTTTTGCCGATCTGAAGCCTTTTCTGTTCAAGAATATAAAACGTCTGCTGGTTATGGTACTGTTTTATATAGTTCTGATTATAGCAGTGAGTATTGTTATAGGGATTCTGGTTGCAGCTTCTCCATTTACACTTTTGCTTACTATTCCGCTGCTGATTGCCTGTGCAGTGCCTTTGGCCTTGTTTACTCCAATTTACTTATTTGAGGAGATCGGCATCTTTGCTGCTTTCCAGAAAACTTTCCGTCTGGGGTTTGCCACATGGGGAGGTGTTTTTGGCGTTTCCTTAGTCATGGGATTGATCTCCAGTGTATTGCAGGGCGTTACTACGACTCCGTGGTACATTGCTACTATTGTGAAATACTTCTTTATGTTGAGCGATACACAGAATGAGTTAACTATTTCCGCCGGATATAGTTTTATGGTCTATCTGCTGGCCATTATCCAAACTTTTGGAGCCTATCTTTCTATGATATTTTCTTTAATTGGTATAGTATATCAATATGGGCATGCCAGTGAAGTGGTAGACAGTATTTCGGTAGAAAGCGAGATAGATAAATTTGAGCAACTTTGATTAAACTCTTTGGATGACTTTGCAAGCTGATACTCTGGTCTGTGATACCGTAAGAGTTGCCTTTTGGCAGTCCAATCCGGCTTATGACTACAACCGGGAACTGATAACACCTGAGATTGATGTCTTCGGCTGGCTCAGTATGCAGCTTTCTAAGTTACTGCGCGCCATTTTCGGAAGTCGTTTTGCGGAGGAGTATTCCGGTATTATTCTGGTTGTCATTGCCATTCTGATCTTGTTGTTGATCCTTTGGTTTGTTTATAAAAAACGTCCCGAGCTTTTTATGCGTTCACGCAGGGGGCCTGTGAACTACAGTGTCCATGAAGATACTATTTACGGGGTTGATTTTGACTCTGAGATAAAGCGTGCCATGGAACGTAAAGATTACCGGGAATCCATTCGTTTGCTTTATTTGCAAACCTTGAAACTATTGAGTGATGAGGGGCGGATAGACTGGCAGCCCTATAAAACTCCTACAGAATATATTTATGAGGTAAAACAGGAAGCACTTCGCAGCTCTTTCAGGCGTTTGACAAATGGTTTCCTGAGGGTGCGTTATGGCAATTTTGCTGCATCCGAGCCACTGTTTGAGGAATTGTTGTCCTTGCAAACCGAGATATGGAAAGGAGGTATCGAATGAGAGGTAGCCGCTGGTTTATCATTGGGATAGTTCTCTTTTTGCTGATCATGTTTGTGGTTGAGTATCACCTGCCGAAGAAATTTGTCTGGAACCCGACTTTCGGGCAACATGATCACCAGCCATTGGGAGGGGCTGTATTTGATGATGTTTTAAAGTCTTCGCTTCCGGATGGATATTCACTTTCGCGCAGGACATTCTATCAGTTTGCTGCTGACAGCAGCCCCCGGAAAAGTATTCTTGTCGTTACTCAGCATCTGGATTTGGTGAAGGCGGATGTCAGTGCTTTACTCGATCTGGCCCGTAGGGGAAACAAGATATTGATAGCCAGTTCCTCTTTTAGTCCGTTACTGGCTGATACATTGGGATTCAATAATTCGTATGCTTATTTCAATCCGAGGCGGTTAAAAGAATATGCAGCCGATCTGTTGGAACGTGACAGTGTGTTCTGGATCGGTGATTCGGCGGTATACGATAAGCGTACTTTCCGTTTTTATCCGCATTTATGCGGTATTTATTTCACGAAGTATGATTCGTTGTCTCTGCCGTTGGCTACGAGCCGGATCGATTCCATGCAGATGTTCAATGACAGTTTACCGGATTGCTTTCCGCCTGTGGCTATCAGCCGTCCGTTCGGGAGGGGAGAGATTGTCTTGGTCACTACGCCTTTGCTGTTCACTAACTATGGGATGCTCGATGGCGATAATGCAGCCTATCTTTTCCGTTTGCTTTCACATCTGAAAGGGTTGCCCGTAATTCGTACCGAGGCTTATGGTGCCGGTGCGCAGATTGAAGAATCTCCTTTCCGCTACTTTCTTTCCCAACGTCCTCTGAAGTGGGCACTCTATCTGACAATGTCGGTATTGGTGCTGTTCATGGTGTTTACTGCCCGTAGGAGGCAAAGGGCCATTCCGGTGATTCGTGAGCCGGCCAACCGTAACCTTGAGTTTACGGAGTTGATTGGCATACTTTATTATCAAAAAAAGAATCATGCAGATCTTGTACGTAAAAAGTTCACTTATTTTGCCGAGAGCTTGCGGCGGAACATACAGGTGGATGTAGAAGATGACGGTAATGATGATGTCTTGTGCAGCCGGATTGCGCGGAAGACGGGAAATGAAGAGGTGAAAGTCCGAAATCTTTTCCGTAAACTTCGTCCTGTGGTACGTGGGGAACAGGAGGCCGGAGAGACATTGATGAAAGACCTGATTGATGGAATGAATGAGATAGAAAAGCCTCGATCTTGATCCTTTGGCGGAGGAAAAATAGCTGGAAAGAAAAGAAATATGAATTTGATAAATAAAAAGAATATGGAAGAAAATATGAATGATATGCATGGAGAAGAAGCTCCGCGTACCGATTTGACTCTTTTTTCAGAGAAGATACAGGAACTGAAAAGTCAGATTGCTTCCGTTATTGTGGGGCAGGAACGTACTGTCGACCTGGTGTTGACGGCTATTCTTGCTAACGGTCACGTTTTGATAGAAGGAGTGCCGGGAGTAGCCAAGACCTTACTTGCCCGTCTTACTGCGCGCCTGATAGATGCTGATTTCAGCCGTGTACAGTTTACTCCCGACCTGATGCCGAGTGATGTTCTGGGTACGACCGTCTTCAATATGAAAACCAATGAATTTGATTTTCATCGGGGACCTGTCTTTGCTAATGTTATATTAGTAGATGAAATCAATCGTGCTCCTGCCAAAACCCAGTCTGCCCTTTTTGAAGTAATGGAAGAACGTCAAGCCAGCATTGACGGAACGACTTACCGGATGGGAGAACTTTATACCATTCTGGCTACACAGAATCCTGTGGAGCAGGAAGGAACCTATAAGTTACCCGAGGCCCAGCTTGACCGTTTCCTGATGAAGATTACCATGGATTATCCGTCGCTTGAAGAAGAAGTCAGCATTCTGGAACGCCACCATACCAATGCTGCATTGGTGAAATTAGAGGAGATAAAGCCGGTGATTACCAGTGAGGAGCTGCTTTCTCTTCGCCGGCTGATGGGAAAGGTATTCGTGGATCAGACTCTGCTTCAGTACATTGCTTTGATTGCCCAACAGACCCGTACCAGTAAAGCTGTTTATTTGGGAGCCTCTCCCCGTGCTTCAGTAGCTATGTTGCAGTCTGCCAAAGCTTATGCACTTTTGCAGGGGCGTGATTTTGTGACTCCGGAAGACATTAAGTTTGTGGCTCCCTACGTTTTGCAGCATCGCCTGATTCTGACGGCAGAAGCCGAAATGGAAGGATATTCGCCAGTCAAGGTAACCCAGCGCTTGATTGATAAAGTGGAAGTACCTAAATAATTATGTTCCTGACCAAACGTTTTTACATATTCGTCCTTGTCGTCATCCTGTTGTTAGGTGGCGGATATCTGTTCGGCTCTATGTTCATCATCGGGCAGTTAGGGTTGGTTGCGCTATTGCTCGCCCTGGCCTTCGACGGGTATCTGTTGTATCGTACCAACGGTATCCGGGCCTTCCGTCAATGCGCCGGGCGTTTCTCTAACGGAGATGATAATGATGTCAGTTTACGTATCGAAAGCCGTTATCCCTATCCCGTGAATCTGGTAGTGATCGATGAAGTGCCCGTCATATTTCAACAGAGAGACGTTCATTTTGAACTGTCTCTTCAGCCTAACGAAGGGAAGACAGTGACATATCAACTACGTCCGACCCATAGGGGAGAATACGGTTTCGGATCTATTCGTGTCTTCTCAACCACCCGGATCGGATTAATATCCCGAAGGTTTACGTGTGGTAAGTCCGAAACCGTCAAAGTATACCCTTCTTACCTGATGCTTCATCAATATGAATTGCTGGCGATAAGTGATAATCTGACCGAATTAGGCATCAAGCGTATTCGTCGGGCAGGACATCAGACGGAATTCGAACAGATCAAAGAATACGTAAAAGGAGATGATTACCGTACTATAAACTGGAAGGCCAGTGCACGCCGCCATCAGTTGATGGTCAATGTTTATCAGGACGAGCGCAGTCAGCAGATATACAGCGTGATTGATAAAGGGCGTGTGATGCAGCAGGCTTTTCGTGGTATGACGTTGCTGGACTATGCCATCAACGCCTCTTTGGTGCTTTCGTATGTAGCCATGCGAAAAGACGATAAAGCCGGGTTGGTGACGTTCAACGAGCATTTTGATACGTTCGTCCCTGCTTCCAAGCAAGTCGGACAAATGCAGGCTCTTCTTGAGAATCTCTATAAACAGGAAACAACGTTTGGTGAAACGGACTTTTCCGCCCTTTGTGTGCATTTAGGGAAGCATGTGAATAAACGTAGCTTTCTGATGCTCTATACCAATTTCAGTAACATGACCAGCCTGAACCGGCAACTGGTTTACCTGCAACAACTGGCCAGACAGCACAGGGTGTTGGTTGTATTCTTTGAGGATGCCGACCTGAAAGAATATATTGCCGGGAAACCGGAGACAACCGAAGGGTATTACCAACATGTTATCGCAGAGAAGTTTGCGTTTGAGAAGCGACTGATTGTGTCTACTTTGAAGCAGCATGGCATTTATTCGCTGCTTACAACTCCTGATAAACTGTCAATTGATGTGATCAACAAATATCTGGAAATGAAATCCCGTCAGTTACTCTGATACAGGTTGCGTATTGAGGAAGAAGAAGACAGCCATACCTATCATGATGATTCCCAGCAGTCCGTAAAACAGCCGGGCGCGTTTTCTGCCTACATTCCGTACAATCAGTTGTGCATTTTGGGCAGTGAAAAACCAGTTCCAGTTGAGTATAGATGCCAGCAGGGCGGTAAGCCCTGCGATGGCAAATATTCCCTGAACAAAATATTGAGGGGCCATTGCTCGGATGATTAGTCGTTAATCACTATTTTTCTTGTTCCATCCTCAAGTTCCTCGATGGTAACCTTTACGGCGTCTCCCGGCAACAGTTCTTCTACCAGTTCCGGCCATTCGATGAAACAAAGTGCACCACTGTAGAAGTAATCTTCATACCCCATGTCATATACTTCGCTCAACTTTTTGATCCGATAGAAGTCGAAGTGATAAATCAGTTCTCCGCCTTCGTCCGAACGGTATTCGTTAACAATGGCAAAAGTTGGGGAAGTGATAACATCCGACACTCCAAGCTCTTCGCAAAGTGCCTTGACGAAAGTCGTTTTACCTGCCCCCATCTTTCCATAGAGTGCAAAGACTGTGTTATCGCCTATGGCAGAGATGAACTCGCGGGCAGCTTCGTGAATCTGTTCCAGTGATTGAATCTTGATTTCCATACTTATATGTTGTTTTTATTGTTTCTTTCTGAAAAGGCTCTTTCCTATTTTACATGCAATGTAGATAAGAATAGAGAAGAAAATGATGGATGCTCCCGAAGGCACATTCAGGCGGTAAGAGATCAGCAGACCTCCCAGGCAACTCAGGTAACCGATGGCAATCGACAGCCAGATGATGCGTTTAAACTTGTTGGTAAACAGATTGGCCGTCATCTGTGGGATGGTCAGCAACGAAATAGCCAGTACAATCCCCACCATGCGCAGACAGGAAACGATGGTAAGGGCGATGAACATCATCAGGATATATTCCAATACTACTACCGGGATTCCTTGTGAACGGGCAAACTCACGGTCGAAAGCGATGTATATAATCGGGTGGATGAACAAGGTGAAGAACAGGATTAGCAGGATGGCAAGAATACCCAGCATCAGCAAGTCGGTCTGTGTAATGGTGAGGATATTGCCAAACAGGTAGGCCGAAAGATCGGGAGCGAAACCCGGGGACAGAAAACTAAACATGATTCCCAATGCCATACCCAGTGTCCAGAACATGGCAATGGCCGAATCTTCACGCATGTCTTTTCGTTTGCTGAGCCACTCTACTCCGAAAGCCGATAAGACGGAAAAGACGGCTGCCGAAAGAATGGGAGAGAGGCCGGTATACAGTCCCAGTCCAATGCCGCCGAATGAGGCATGGGTGATACCTCCGCTGATAAATACCAGGCGGCGAGTGACGATATACGTACCGATAATGCCACAGGCAATGCTTGCCAGAAGACTTCCCAGGAGAGCGTGTTGAAAAAAGGTATATTGTAGTAAATCCATACGGTTCAGCTGTTAGGAACGTGAGGCAGACGGGCGGGTTAAGGATGTATCCTCCGTTCGCCTACTACCAGAAAGACTTCATCTTTTATTTCATCGGGAAGGCTGATTCCTCTCAGTTGCAGGCTGCGTACCCATCCGGCTACATCGGTGTCTTGCATGGTATAAAAGACATCACGGAATTTATCAGCTTCTTCCGGTGTATATTCTTCGGGGGCCCTGCCGATAAATGTATCCAGTTCTTCGTCGTCGTAATACTCTATTTGCTTACTGACGGCAGCCAGCAAACTGTCCCGTTCACAAACTTCATGCTGTCCGCAACACTCTACGTCGACTTCCTTTACTTCCGGGAAGCTGTCCAGTTCCCCGTTATCTATTTTCTTTTGCAGCCTTTTGTTGCGGATATACCCGGCAATCATTGCCACGATGGCGAGCAACACCAGACCAACTATAAGTATCCACATAATTACGAATCAAATTTTCGCAAAGGTACTTATTAATTTGTATTATTCCGTATATTTGTCCTTGCAATGTGCTAAATGAACTAAAACAGAAACATCCCGATCATGAAAAGAAAACACCTGATTACTGTCTTTATGTGGTGTGTCGCCACTACTTTGTGTGCCCAGACCCCGGTCGAAAAGGGGCTGAAAAGTATTAACCGTCAGGCTGCCGAGGCTTATATCGGCTTTTTGGCCGATGATGAATTACAGGGACGTGAAGCCGGATTCCACGGTTCGCGTGTGGCTGCCCGGTACATCGTTTCCCTACTGAAAGAGATGGGAGTCCGCCCGTTGGGTGAAAGCTACTATCAGCCGTTCGATGCTTATCGCAAGGAACGCCAGCAGAAGGGACGTCTGGAAGTGCATCCGGACTCGATAGCCAAACTGAAACAAGTGGTACATCAGAAACTGTCAATGAATAATGTATTGGGTATGATTCCCGGAAAGAAGACGGATGAGTATGTGATTGTCGGTGCGCATTTTGACCATTTGGGTATTGATCCTGCCCTGGACGGCGACCAGATTTACAATGGTGCCGATGATAACGCTTCCGGAGTATCGGCCGTACTGCAAATAGCCAAGGCTTTTGTGGCAAGTGGCCAGCAGCCGGAACGGAATGTGATCTTTGCCTTTTGGGACGGAGAGGAGAAGGGACTCCTCGGATCGAAATACTTTGTGCAGGAGTGTCCGTTCATCAAGCAGATAAAAGGATATCTGAATTTTGATATGATTGGTCGTAACAATAATCCCCAACAACCTAAGCATGTGGTTTATTTCTATACTGAGGCCAATCCTTCTTTCGGCCGCTGGTTGAAGGAAGACATTAAAAAGTACGGTTTACAGTTGGAACCCAATTATCGTCCTTGGGACAAACCGGTGGGAGGAAGTGACAACGGATCGTTTGCCAAAGTCGGTATTCCCATCATCTGGTATCATACGGATGGACATCCCGATTACCATCAACCTTCCGATCATGCCGACCGCCTGAATTGGGATAAAGTGGTTGAAATATCTAAAGCCTCTTTCCTTAATGTCTGGAATCTGGCAAACGAAAAGGATTATTAAGAATGAAATGAAAACTAAACTAACTAATTGTGTAAGAATCGGATTACTCTCTTTTATGTTGGGGTGTTTGCTTACTTGTTGCCAAGGAACGGCTCCTTCCGGCAATACAGGTAAAAAAACTTCCAGAACGGCTATTGCGTCCAATGACTCAGTGAAGTTGATTCCCGATAAAGTCTTGAATGACGCGTCTTGTGTGCTTGCCGGCTTGCCGGTTGATAAAGAAAGCGGGAAGCTTTATGCCCTGACCCAGACGAAAGAATGGAAGAACCATGCCCGTTACATGGATCAGATATGGAACGTTTTTCAGCAGACGGCTCCCCGCGTGGTAGCTTTCTCACAGACGGAACTGGAAGATATCAACGCCCGTTGCCATACACTGTTCTATCCGTTTGGGGGGCCTGACTTTCTGTTTGCCAATGCATTCTTTCCAGAAATGGATACTTATGTGCTGATCGGATTGGAACCCGCCGGTAGTGCGCCGAAGGTGAAACACCCTTCTGCCGAAACCTACCGTTTGTATCAAAACGCTGTGTCGGATGTACTCAACCTGAGTTTTTTTAATGATATGGACAAAGAGTTGGCCAATGATACCATTGACGGGGTAGTTCCCATCTATTCGTTGTTGATGGCCAGGGGAAACAGGAAGATAGTCAGTATTAAGGAGGTCCGGTTATCAGAAGCCGGAGATCTTATTGAAGTCGGGAAAGGAGATACCATCCGGAATGGAGATTGTACGGGAATGGAAGTTTGTTTTTTCCGTCCGGGCACTTCCCGGTTACAGACTCTTTATTATTTCTGTACCGATATCAGTAACGAGGGGTTGCAAGCCAATAAGCCTTTACAGGCATTTATGGACCGTTTTGATACGGAGGCTACCGCAACATTCGTCAAGTCGGCTTCGTACCTGATGCATGAGCCTTCTTTTTCCCGTATACGTGAAACGATTCTCAGGAAATCATCTGCCGTAATACAAGACGACTCTTCCATCCCGTTGTCCTGTTTCGACCCGGAGATGTGGACGGTTACTTTGTACGGTACCTTTTATAAACCTATCTCAGCTTTCTCGCAATATTCTCAGCCGGAGTTGCGAGATGCCTATCAGTTGGGCGATCCCAAGCCCCTGAATTTCCGGATCGGTTATGCACGGCAATCCAATTTGCAGGTTGTAAGAAGAAAATAATCCCGGTTAATGACTTTTCTCTGGAGGGTTAACCGGGAATTAACCCTCCTTCTAACCCTTCCTCATTAGCTTCGCAGCATAAATTAAATGCAAAGGGTAAATAAGCCTTTACCCTGTTTAAAATTCAATTTCTGAGCTATGAGGAAGAATATTTCGATTACCCTTATCGTTAGTGCAGCCCTTTTGCTGGCTTCGTGTACACAACAAAAAGTACCTTTCAGCCCTGTCGATTATGTAAATCCCCTGATGGGGACAGAGTCTACTTATGCCTTTTCGCATGGGAACACCTATCCTGCCGTAGCAGTTCCCTGGGGAATGAATTTCTGGAGTCCGCAAACCGGGGAGAATCGAAGTGGCTGGATGTATATGTACACCGACAGCCTGATACGGGGATTCCGCCAGACCCACCAACCCAGTCCGTGGATAAACGATTACGGAACTTTCTCTATCATGCCGTTGTCCGGCGAACTGAAGCTGAATCATAAAGAACGGGCCGTGCCTTTCTCACACACTCAGGAGAAAGCGACTCCTTATAGTTATGGTGTCACGTTTGCGGATGGTACCCGGACGGAACTTTCCGCGACTTCGCGCGGAGCGGTATTTGAAGTTTCTTTCCCGGAGAAGTCCGACCAATATATTGTGGTAGATGCTTATGATGGTGGAAGTGCTCTGGCGATTGACAAGGAGAATCGGTGTGTAACCGGTGTGGCACGTAATCATAATGGCGGAGTACCCGATAATTTTGCCAACTATTTCCGGATAGAGTTCAGCCATCCCATTACAGAAGAAGGAGTATACGACGGGGATACGCTGATGCATCACCAACAGACGGTAGAGGGTGATTATACCTGTGCTTACCTCAAGTTTAACGTTCCGGCGGGGGAAAGGCTGACCGTCCGTACGGCATCTTCTTTTATAAGTCCCTCACAGGCACTTATCAACTTCAGCCGGGAAGTGGGAGGAAAGAGCCTTGCCCAGGTGAAGGAAGAAGCACGAAAACAGTGGAACAGCTATCTGGGACGAATTGAAGCGGAAGGCGGCAGTGAAGAGCAGCTACGCACCTTCTATTCCTGTCTTTACCGGACATTGCTCTTCCCCCGTGAGTTCTATGAGTTCGATGCTCAGGGGAAACCGGTTTATTACAGTCCTTATAACGGAAAAATACACGATGGCTACATGTATACCGACAATGGCTTTTGGGATACGTTCCGTGCAGTCCATCCCTTGTTCACCTTATTATATCCGGAGGTTTCCGAAAGGGTTACCCAGTCCATTCTCAATGCTTACGATGAAAGTGGCTTTATGCCCGAGTGGGCAAGTCCCGGCCACCGTGGATGTATGATTGGCAATAACTCCATCTCTTTGTTGACAGACGCTTGGGCAAAAGGGATTCGTACCATTAATCCGGAGAAAGCTCTTGAAGCGATGATCCATCAGACTGGGGCCGTGCATCCGGAGATCAGTTCGGTGGGCCGTGACGGATTTGAATATTATGATCGTTTAGGCTATGTTCCTTATCCCGAAGTGCATGAGGCTACCGCTAAAACCCTTGAATATGCGTATGCCGACTGGTGTGTAGCGCGCTTTGCCGCTTCCATCGGGAAGAAGGAGATTGCCGACAGTTATTATCGCAAGTCCTTGAATTACCGGAATCTTTATTATCCCGAACATGGCTTTATGTGGGCGAAAGATGCCCAAGGGCGGTGGAGGGACCGCTTTGATGCAACAGAATGGGGAGGTCCCTTCACAGAAGGAAGTTCCTGGCACTGGACCTGGAGCGTTCTTCACGATCCCGAAGGGCTGTCGCAACTGATGGGAGGGCACGCATCGATGGCAGCCCGTCTCGATTCCATGTTTACAGCTCCCAACACCTACAATTACGGCACCTATGGTTTTGTTATCCACGAGATAGCCGAGATGGTAGCCCTTGATATGGGACAATATGCACATGGCAACCAGCCGGTGCAACATGCCATCTATTTATACGATTATATCGGCAGGCCCTGGAAGACCCAGCAACATGTTCGAGAAGTGATGGGGAAACTCTATAACTCCGGCAGCAAAGGCTACTGTGGTGATGAGGATAACGGACAGACTTCTGCCTGGTATGTCTTCTCGGCCATGGGATTCTATCCTGTTTGTCCCGGTGTGCCGGAATATGCGATGGGGAGTCCGCTTTTCCCTAAACTGACGTTACACTTGCCCCATGGAAAAAATTTCATTGTGAAGGCAGAGGGAAACAGTCCCGCAAACTGCTATATCGGAAAAGCCTTGCTCAATGGCAGCGAGTTTACCCGTAATTTCCTGACTCACCGTGAACTTATTTCCGGAGGAGAACTGGTATTATCCATGGATAGTGTGCCCGATCTCCGCCGTGGCACCCTGAAGACGGATCTGCCTTACTCTTACTCCCGGGGGCACTAATCCCGGTATACGTTTGCCATTTCTATTATTTTTCGTATTTTTGTTGCACTATGGAACGGATGACGCATTTATCGAAGAACAGTATATGAGAAGGTTGAGATGTTTGTTTGCTATCGGAATGATATGGCTTTGTATAGCCGATTGTTTCCCGCAGGGACTTCTTTTCTATGGAAATGAGAAGCGGATCAGTGAGCGTGCCACTTATTCTGTCCTGCGCGAGGAACATCAGCGTACCTTTACCAACACCTTCTGCATCTCTTTTGACTATCTGGTACGGAATGTGGAGAGTCCCGGTTATATCCTTTATCTGGAAGACCGGGATGCCGGAAAGACCTATAGCTTCACCTATCTTCATAAACCCGGTGACCGCTGTTCTTTTTCTTTTAACGAAGACGGCAAACGTATCTTTTGTACTTTTGAACTGAATAAAGAAGATTATGACCATCGTTGGTTGCCCGTCTCCATTGCGCTGGACATACACAAAGACCAGGCCCGGATAACCGTTGGCAGCCAAAGCAAAGAGATCTCTAATCTGGGATTGGAGAAAGGCGGCTTCTCTCCGCATATTTATTTCGGTAAATGTGAATACATTCTGGACGTGGCTTCGTATGCCATCCGTAACCTGTCGCTTACCGACGGAGAAGAGATCATGATATTCCCTTTGAACGAGAGTAGCGGAGAAGATGTACACGACAGCCGGGGACATGTTGTGGGACGGGTTACCAACCCCATGTGGCTTATCAATCAGTCCTACTATTGGAAAGAGCTTTTTACGGATTACTCTTCCACACCCTCCGGTCTGAACTTTGACAAAACACATCAGGAGATTCTTTTCTTTAATCAGGACTCTCTGTCTACGTTCAACCTCTATACCCACGAATTGTCACAGGTGCCTTATAAGAATCCTTTGCCGGTTCAGCTTCGTCTGGGTATGAACTTCCTGGATGAGGCTTCCCGCGAACTGTATACCTACGAAGTAGCCGACTCGCACGGTGATGCCATGGTGGCGGCACTTGATCTTTCCACCAACGAGTGGCGTTCCGCCAGTACCGATTATCTTTGTCAGCAACTCCATCATCATAGCGGATTCTTTCATCCGGCCGAAAAGAAATTCTTTCTGTTTGGCGGTTACGGAAGCCGCAGGTATAGCAATACGTTTCTTGCATACGACCTGAAAACTTGCCGCTGGGATACACTGACTTTCTCGGGCGACCGGGTAACTCCCCGCTATTTTTCCGGTATGGCCGTCAGCCGCGATTACAAACGGGTTTACCTTTATGGAGGCATGGGCAATGAAGCCGGTGATCAGAATGTGGGACGCAACTATCTGTACGATCTGTACCGGGTGGATATGGACACCCGTTCGGTACGGAAACTCTGGGAAGTGAAAGCACCGGCGGTCAACCGGGTGGTCCCACGCAATATGATACTCTCTGCCGATGAAAAATACCTGTTCCTGTTGGGGTATCCGGAATATCTGCCCAATTCCACTTTGCAACTATACCGTTTGTCCGTCCGTGACGGAGAGTGTGAAGTGGTGGGAGACAGCATTCCCATTGTTTCGGAAGAGATTGCCACCAATGCCAATCTTTATTTCAATGAAGAACTCGGCGAGTTCTACTGCTCTGTTCAGGAGTTCGAGAAGCACGGTCAGGTGACTACCCGCCTCTATTCTCTGGCTGCTCCGCCGGTGACTCTGGCCGATGTGGAATATTACAGCCGGATGCGGACCACTCTGAACAACAGGCTGACCGGGGGAATCGTTGGCGGGGTATTGCTCTTGATGGCCTGTGTATGGGGAATCGTACGTTACAGGCGGAAACGGAATGCGGCATCCCCGGAGGAAACATCTGCCGGGGTTCTTCCCGAAAGAGGGCAGAGTGCCCCGAAACTTTCGGTTATGGAGCTGCCTGAGATCGAGGAATCCGAACTTGGAAAAGAACCTTCTGAGTGGGATGAGTTGCCGGCTGTATTGCCGCCCGATAAGAATGCGATTTTTCTTTTTGGTATGTTTACCATACTCGACAATGCCGGGCGTGATATAACTTATATGCTCAGTCCTAAGCTGCGTGTTCTCTTTTTATATATTCTGTTGAACAGTGTGGGGAAGAGAGGGGTGCTTTCATCGGATATGAATAAGATATTCTGGCCGGACAAACCCGATAGTAACGTGAAGAACCTGAAGGGAGTAGCCATGAATCATCTGAGAAAGATATTGCAGGATGTAGACGGTATCGAGCTTGTATTCCGCAACGGATACTTCTGCCTGGTGTTTGGCGAAGAGTTCTATTGCGATTATATCCGTCTGATTGCTCTTACTTCTCCCGAAAAGAAAAAGAAGGAGAGTCCCGGTGCCA
The DNA here is from genome assembly GCF_033042785.2 of Bacteroides hominis. NCBI lineage: Bacteria > Pseudomonadati > Bacteroidota > Bacteroidia > Bacteroidales > Bacteroidaceae > Bacteroides > Bacteroides hominis. Next base: position 1,891,489 of record NZ_CP178829.1, read on the forward strand.
TCCGTGCCGAATGGTTGGAAATACTTCTGCGGGGCAAGTTCATATCTACTGTCGAATCCGATCTCTTCGATTATTATAAACAGAAGGTGGAATCTCTGATTCATTCTCTGCTGCCCGAACAGCTGGAACTTGCTTACAAAGATGCCCGGTTCAGTATCGTCATCCGTCTTTGTAACATCCTTTTCATAGCCGATCCTTTGTCGGATATGGCACTTGCCTACACGGTTTGCGCCCTTCGGAAACAGAATAATCCGGAAGAGGCCATCAGGCGTTATGCCGCGTTTACAAAGGATTATAAGCGGATGATGAACGAGGAATACAGCATTGCTTTCGCCGACATCAAAGTTTAAGTATTGTCCCGTTGCCAATTTGTCAAAATGCTAACGAAAGCCTCCCAGTTTTCGTTATTTCGGCCATTGGACAAGGCGGGGGCGAAAAAACGCCGCCATTTCGTTTATCTGTTTATCTTTCCGGCAGTAATTCTGCCTGTTTTCAATCAGTAGAGAAACGTAAGCGATGCCCTCCCGTACCGCCTGTCCGCTTAATGGTGGAATACCTGTCCTTTCGATACTTCGTGAAGCCTTCTCCCAGTCATCCAACCAGAAGTAAAATAGTTCCCGTAGACCCTCTGTCTCCGTAACAATATATGTTATCGACCAAAACATATAGAGATATTTGAAAAAGAAGTAAGCATTTTCCGGGAATGCTTACTTCTTTTCGACCAAATGCTTACTTCTTTTTCGGAAAAGCCCGGCTCTTTTCACTCCCAATCAAGGCTATCGAGGAGAAAAAGCCCGGCTTTTCACCTCCATTTGCCCGGTTTTGCCTGCATGTTTCTTCCGGTTGCTCCTTTTCTGTAAAGGGTACAGTCAGTGAAAAAGGCTTTTTACTGTCTTTCTGATAGCTTGGTGTCTCTTTATGCTACCTTTGTGCATATTTTAACTTAGAGGATTCTGTGTCTGGAGCACTGTGGCGCGGGGTTAACAAGAAATACACGAGGTTAATTGCTTCGTTAACCCTTATTTAATCCCTCTCTTAAGACCATAGAGATACATTTGCTTTCGTCTTTAAATAAAAAGAGTCAGCAACGCCTTGCTTGATTCCTAATGTTAATTTTAACTTGTTATTATTATGAGAAAACGAAAATTAGTAGAAAGAGCCGTAAGGGCCTCGGGGATGTTTGTCCTTCTTTCGGGTATGGGACTTCAACCTTGCCTTGCTTCTCAAAACTACAATGCAGAACCTGCCGAAGTGGTGCAGGCAGCACAACAGAAACAGAAAATAACCGGCCGTGTTCTCGATGACACAGGTTTCCCCCTGCCCGGAGCTTCTGTGCAGATCAAAGGTGCTCCCGGTCGGGGAACTATTACCGACATCGAAGGTAACTTCTCGATTGACGCAGATCAGGGTGAACAGTTTGAAATCTCCTTTATCGGGATGGAAACACAGGTTGTAACCGTTACCGGAAAGACCCATCTGGAGATCACCCTCAAAGAAGATACCAAAACACTGGACGAAGTAGTGGTGGTGGGTTATGGCACGCAAAAGAAAGCGAATCTGACCGGAGCCGTAGCCAGTGTTTCGGCGGAGACACTCGAAAGCCGTCCTATCACGAACCTCAGCCAGGGATTGCAGGGTATGATCGGTAACCTGAATATTTCTGCCGATAACGGTGCACCGGGCAAAGGATACGGATTCAATGTCCGTGGTACTACCTCCATCAACTCTTCCGGCCCCTTGGTGTTGGTCGACGGTGTGCAGATGGATCCCAATATGATTAACCCGGCCGATGTGGAAAGTGTTTCGGTATTGAAAGATGCGGCTTCCGCCTCTATCTACGGAACACAGGCAGCCTATGGCGTAGTGCTGATTACGACAAAGAAGGGTAAAGACGAGAAAGCAAAGATCTCGTTCTCGTCCAACTGGTCGGTCAATTCCCCCACACGCAAACCGGAGTACATGGATTCGTGGACATTTGCCAATTTCCATAATCTGACCAATCGTAACTCCGGCGGAGGCGACTATTATGATAAGAACTACATGGATCATATCTATGCTTATTATACCGACCCGAAGCATAATCTGCCGGTATTCATCGACCCGTCCAATCCCAACAAGTATCTGTATTGCGGTAACACCGACTGGATAGACGAAACCATCAAGGATCATACTTTGATGCAGCAATACACGCTGTCACTCAACGGAGGATCGGGCAAGACCACCTATTATGGATCGGTAGGATTCCTCGATCAGGGAGGAACGCTGAAACATTACGACGACAAGTACCGCCGTTTCAATGTCAACCTGAATCTGACTTCGGACATCACCAATTGGTTGCAGGTTCGGTTAAAAACAGTCTATAACAATACTTTCCGGGATGCTCCCTACGGAAGCAATAACAGTGACGAGACGGCACAGATCAACAGTGCTTTCTACGGTGCCGACCTTCGTCCGATGATGCCGGTTTACCATCCGGACGGAAACTTTTCCGGACAGGGCAGTTGGACCAATATGGTAGCCACTCAGTCCATCTCCGGCGAGCGTAAGAACAAAGAGAACGACCTTTGGCTGACCGGAGGTCTGAAAATCACTCCCCTGAAAGACTGGACCATCAATGTGGATTATACCTATAACATGTATATCCTCTCAAAGAAACAGCATGGCAAGGAGATATTGGAACATACCGCCAATCCGGATATCGTAACCGTATTTCCGCATACCACTCCGAGCCGTGTGAAGTTTACTACCGACGATAACTATTATCAGACGTTTAATGCCTATACCGACTACACCAAGTCCTTGGGCAAACACAACATAAAACTGTTGCTGGGATATAATTATGAAACCAAAAGTTACCGCTGGTTCAATGCCGAGCGTGAAAACCTTATCAGTAATGACCTCCCCGGTCTGGGACAGGCCTACGGAGAGAAGTACAATGGAAGCGGCCAGCACTCCTGGGCTACTATGGGATATTTTGCCCGCATCAACTACAATTATGCCGAACGTTATCTTTTGGAGTTGAACGGACGTTATGACGGTTCCTCCAAATTCCCTAAAGACAAGCGGTTCGTATTCTTCCCGTCCGTTTCGGCAGCTTGGAGAATCTCGAACGAAGCTTTCTTCGAACCGGCCAAGAAGATTGTGGACGAACTCAAGCTCAGAGCTTCTTATGGTTCGTTGGGTAATCAGTCGGTTGGCGGCGACTATCCTTATATAGCCACAATGGGTACCAATGGCGAGATGGGATATCTGGTAGACGGAAAGAAAATAGCCAGTGTGAGTCCCGGCGGCATCGTCAGTCCGTACCTGACATGGGAAACCGTGCGCCAGATAGACTTAGGTGTGGACTGGGCATTGCTGAACAACCGTCTTTACGGAACCTTCGACTGGTACATGCGGAAGACACTCGATATGGTGACTAACGGTACACCCCTTCCCGCAGTGCTGGGTACAGGCGCGCCGCAAGCCAATACGGCCGATCTGAGAACAACCGGATGGGAACTTTCAATGGGATGGAGAGACCGCGTAAACAAGGATTTCTCTTATGATGTAAGCTTCGTACTGTCCGATTATCAGGCAGAGATCACGAAGTTCAACAATCCGCAGAATCTGCTTTCAACCCACTATGTTGGCAAGAAGTGGGGCGAAATCTGGGGGCTGGTTACCGAAGGTATTTTCCAGTCACAAGAAGAAGTAAATGCCCATGCCGACCAGTCGGAAATCTACGGCGGTGGTTGGTATCCGGGCGATGTGAAGTACAAAGACCTGAACGGTGACGGCAAGATAAATAAAGGAAAGAATACGCTTGATGATCCGGGTGACCAAAGGATAATCGGTAACAGTGAACCGCGTTACAGCTATGGTATTAAGGGTGGATTGCAATGGCGTGATTTTGACTTTGATGTATTCTTCCAGGGTATCGGTAAAAAGGATGTAGTGTTGGGAGGTAACCAGTTCTGGGGCTTCGGCAACGAGTGGCACGTACCTTTCAAGCATGCACTCGATTCATGGACGGAAGATAACCGCAATGCTTACTTCCCCCGCTCTACTTATGACAACGTGACCGGTAACCGCGAAACGCAGACCCGCTACCTTCAGAATGCCGCTTATCTGCGCCTGAAGTCCATTACATTGGGATATTCGCTGCCGAAAGCACTGCTGGGCAAGTGGAAGATAGACCATGTACGTTTCTACGTAAGCGGACAAAACCTGCTGACGTTCGATCACTTGTTTGACATATACGACCCCGAAACAGTGAGCCTCAGCACCTATCCGCTGACCAAGTCTGTTTCATTCGGATTAAACATTACCCTCTAATACGATAACAATTATGAAAAAGAATAAGATATTACTGATGGCGTCAGTGGCATGTACTTTTATGTTCACCTCTTGCTCTGACCTGCTGGACCTGTATCCTGAGGATTCTCTCTCCGACCCTAAATTCTGGACAAGTGTGCAGGACCTCGAACTTTATGCCAATGGCTTTTACGGAATCCTGCCGGGAGCGCAAGGCCCCGGTGCCGATGACGAATCGGACTGTTACGTGAACGAGAAACCGAAGACCTGGATTTTCAACCTTGAAACGATTCCTACTTCCGGTGGCGGATGGGGAAGCGGAGACTGGGGAAATATCCGTTCCTGCAACTATTTTATGGACCGCTACAAACGCGTGCAAGGTGACGAGGAACAGATAAACCGTTCGGTGGCTGTGGTTCGTTTCTTCCGTGCCTGGGAGTATGTATACAAAGTGAAGCGTTTCGGCGATGTACCTTGGTATGAAACAGAATTGCAGATGGACTCCGAGCAACTGTATAAGGGGCGCGATTCGCGGAAAGTCGTGTTTACACACATCCTGGAAGATCTCGATTTTGCCATCGAACACCTTCCCAAACCCAATGAAACGAAGATCGGTAACATGCACAAGTATGCCGCGCTGGCTTTCAAATCGAGAGCTTGCCTGTACGAGGCGTCTTTCCGCAAATATCATGGGTTGGGCGATTATGAAGAGTTATACCGTGAAGCTGCCGAGGCTGCGGAACAAGTGATTGAAGAAGGCGGCTACGCGATTTATAAGACCGACAACCCCACTCTGGACTATTATAACCTGTTTGTACAGGAAGATTTATCTTCCAATAGTGAGTGCATCATGCCGAGGGTTTATATTACCAAGCTGTTGATGCACAACAATACCCGCCAGATGGAAGAGTCGTATACAGGTTTGAGCCGTGCCATGTTTGAGCAATACCTGTGTGCCGACGGTCTGCCCACTGCTGTCAGTCCGGAATACGAAGAGGCAGATATGCCGATGGACGAACTGATGCAGCGCGATCCGCGTTTGCGCCAGACTATTGATAATCCGGAGCTTCCTTTCAAGGTGCTGAGTGACGGCACCCGCCAGTTTAATGCTCTTCCGGTCATAGATACCAAATATTGTACCACCGGATATTATGTAATGAAGTATCACTCGACGGATCCGGAACAGTGGAACATCGGACAGTCTACACTGGATGTGTTTATTTTCCGTTATGCCGAAGTGTTGCTGAACTATGCCGAAGCAAAGGCCGAACTGGGTGAATGTACTCAAGATGTATTGGACCTGACCATCAACGAACTCAGAGATCGTGTAGAGATGCCGCACCTGAAAGTGAATGTCGGCTTTACCGACCCGAACTGGCCGGATTATGGTTATGAACTTTCTCCATTGCTTTACGAGATCCGCCGCGAACGTGCGGTCGAGCTGATCGGCGAGGGTTTCCGTTGGGATGATATTGTACGTTGGAAAGCGGGTAAGTTGCTGGAAGCACCCAAGAGTATGCTCGGAATGAAAGTATCGGACAAGCTGAAAGAGCAGTACGATTCTTTTTCCCGGGAGCTGACTGAGGACAATCTGTTGATTGTTTATCCGGACAGATCGACCCGTAAATGGGACGATAAGCTCTATCTTCATCCGTTGCCTATCGACGAGACAACGATGAATCCGAACCTGTTACCCAATAATCCCGGCTGGGAATAACTACTTAAAACGAAACGAATCATGAAACAGAATATATTGAAGGCAGCCATTCTGGCTGCCGGATTCTGCTGCACAGTGGGATGCAGTGACAATGACAGTGACCTGACCATTTATATTCCGGACGCGGGAACTGCCGTGAAAGCCAATTTTTACATTGAAGACGAGCCTTATGTACAGACCTTCAACGTTGCCGTTACTCCTGAAACTTATCCGCAACTGACGGAGTATGGGTTACCCAATGATGCTGTGGTGCACCTGCAAGCCGATCCGGACAAAGTGAACGAATACAATACGAAGAACGGAACCGAGTATGAACTGCTGCCTGAAGCTGCGTATGACCTGACCGGAGAAGTACTGGTCAAAGCCGGGACATCGAAGTCCGAAGAAGCCGTAATCACAGTCCATGCGAAAGGTAATATCGAGGCATTTAAAGAGTATCTGTTGCCCGTGAGCATTACTTCGGTAGAGGGAGCTGTTGCCGATGACTGTTGCCAGACCATCTACTTCATCTTCAGAGGATCGATGGATGCCAGCAATATGGAGTTGCTCGACCGCACCGGATGGGAAGCCCTGAGCGCTTCGTCCGAAGAACCGAAAGAAGGAGACTGGGGGCACAGCGGGCTGAAAGAGGCTTGTCTGGATGGCGATCTGAATACTTTCTGGGGAACCGACTGGAGCAACCAGCACCCCCAACCGCCTCACTGGATTGTCATTGATCTGAAGAAAACCACCCATATTCAGGGATTTGCCTGCCAGGCACGCGAAGAGGGCTATGACGGTCCGAAAGAGGTGACCGTGGAAGTGAGCGAAGACAACGCTACCTGGACAGTCGCCGCCAAGTTTAAAGATATCCCGGCACAGGGTGAGTTCCGGTCCTTCTTGCCCGATGCCGTAGACGGACGCTATCTGAAGGTGACCATTACGGCCGTGAACGGCGGACCGCATGTGACGGTCAGCGAACTTAATTTATTTTGATAACGAACATCTAAAACAGACGAATACATGAATTTAAGAAATTTATTTTTAGCAGCGGGAATCGCTGCCGTGGCGGTACCCGTATCGGCACAGAAGGCTCCGGAACCTTACGGACTAACCCCCAGTGCACGCCAGGTGGAGTGGTACAACCGTGAGATGATCGCTTTCTTCCATTTCGGAATCAACACATTTGAGGAGTATGTAAACGAAGGTGACGGACGTGCTCCGGCAGCTATCTTCAACCCTACGGCTCTCGATTGCGGACAGTGGATGCGTACCCTCCGGTCGGCGGGCATTCCCAGTGCCATCATCACTGCCAAACATGCCGACGGCTTCTGCCTTTGGCCCAGTAAATATACGGACTATGGTGTGAAGAACTCCGCCTGGAAAAACGGAAAGGGAGACGTTGTACGTGAATTTGTAGATGCCTGCGAAGAGTATGGCATCAAAGCAGGAATCTATTTGGGACCGCACGACCGGCATGAGCATCTTTCTCCGCTTTATACTACGGAGAAGTACAAGCAGTATTATGGTCACCAGTTGGAAGAACTGATGGGTGACTATGGAAAAGTCTGGGAAACCTGGTGGGACGGTGCCGGAGCAGACGAGCTGACCACTCCCGTCTATACGCATTGGTATAAGATTGTGCGCGAGAAGCAGCCGGACTGTGTCATTTTCGGAACCAAGAACTCGTATCCTTTTGCAGATGTGCGCTGGATGGGGAACGAATCGGGTAAAGCCGGTGATCCTTGCTGGGCGACTACCGACTCTGTCTGCATCAAAGATGAGTGGAAAAATTACGAAGGACTGAACGAGGGAGTAAAAGGCGGCGACGCTTATATCCCGGCCGAGACTGATGTATCCATTCGTCCCAGTTGGTTTTATCATGCCGAAGAAGACAGCCGTGTGAAGAGTGTCAAAGAGCTTTGGGACATCTATTGTACCTCTGTAGGGCATAACAGCGTGCTGTTGCTCAACTTCCCACCTGATCGCCGCGGACTGATTCACCCCACCGATTCACTTCATGCTGCATTGCTGAAGCAGGGGCTGGACGAAACCTTCGGGAACAATCTGCTGGCTAAGGCCAAGGTGAAAGCAACGAACGGACGCGGAGGTAAATTCCGTCCGGAATTCCTGACGGACAACAATAAGGAAACTTATTTTGCCGGAAGGGACGGAGCCAAGACCTCAGACATCGTTTTCACCCTTCCCCGGCAGACGGAGTTTGACTGCCTGATGATTCAGGAAGTGATAGAACTGGGACACCGCACGACGAAGTGGAGTGTGGAGTACTCCAATGATGGCCGTAACTGGACCCCGATACCGGAAGCAACCGATAAGCAGACGGTGGGGTATAAATGGATCGTGCGTTTCGAACCGGTGAAGGCCAGACAAGTGCGCCTTCGTATCCTCGACGGATTTGCTTGTCCTGCTATCCATACATTCGGAGTGTACAAACAATCGGCTTTATTTCAGTAAAAACAATAGGTAGTTGGGTTGAATATAGGTTTGGGCTGTATCACACAGGCAGACATACGTTTTGTTGGCGGATACAGCCCTTGGTTTTCTTCCCTGCCTTTTCTTAATATCAATAGTATGCTAAATTTTAAACATCTGTTTCTGGTAAGCGTTGCTCTGTGGTCGACAGTAGGAATGGTTCGTGCCCAGGAGTTCGATCCGAAGCAAAGCTACGAGATCCATACCCAGAACGGGCTTGTCCTGGACAATCAGGAGAGTCTGGATTTAGGTGGTAAGATATTTATTTCTAAAAAGGAACCCCATAAAGAGTCGCAGGTCTGGAATCTGATTCCTTGCGGTAACGGCTGCTATTCCATTGTCAGTCCGCTCACTGAACTGGGAATCGACAATAGCGGCAATGGGAGCAAGGAGTGTCCGGTTATCCAATGGGACCCAAATAAAGAAAATCCCAATCAGCAATGGCGTATCACGGCTTTACCCAATGGGAATTATTTGTTCACCAGTGTAGCGAGTGGTTATAATCTGGGCTTCCCGGATGCCGGCCTTGTGGCCGAGCCGGTTTACCAGCTCAAACCAGATGCGCAGAAAATAAGCCAGCAATGGAAAATCGTGAAATCGAATCTGAAAGTGGTGGCTGAGGCTTTTAAAACCCGGAGTGATAATGACTGGGAGAATGAACGGATATTTGCCGTTAACAAAGAAGAAGGGCGTTCCACGTTTGTCCCCTTTGCCGATACGGAAGAGATGAAGGGCGATCCTTCGTACACCCGTCCTTGGATACGCAATCACTCTTCCCGTTATCTGTTGCTCAATGGTGACTGGAAGTTTCATTGGGTAAAGCAACCTTCCGAACGTCCGGTGGATTTCTATAAACCGGGCTATGACGTGTCTGCGTGGAAAGAGATTCCGGTTCCTTCCAATTGGGAGATGCTGGGATACGGTACCCCCATCTATACCAATATCACCTATCCGATACGCAACAATCCACCCTTTATACAGGGACAGAGAGGATATACGGTAGAGAAAGAGCCTAATGCGGTAGGTTCCTATCGGAGGGAATTCTCTCTGCCGGCCGACTGGAAGAATAAAGAAGTGTTTATCCACTTCGATGGAGTGTACAGTGCTATGTATCTGTGGATCAATGGTAAGAAAGTCGGGTATAGCCAGGGTGCCAACAATGATGCCGAGTTCAACATCACACAGTATGTGAAGCCGGGTAAAAACATATTGGCGGTCGAAGTGTATCGTTGGAGTGACGGCAGTTATCTGGAGGACCAGGATATGTTCCGCCTGAGCGGTATCCACCGGGATGTCTATCTGGTGGCGACTCCGAAACTTCGCCTGCGCGACGTGCATCTTACTTCTGTCATCAGTGACCGTTTCGACAAGGCCGACTTATGTGTCAAAGCAGACGTGAAGAACTATGGCAAGTCTGCTGTGAATGCCTCCGTACGCATAGGGCTGCTGGATGCCGATGGCAAAACTTTGCGTACGTTTACAACTGCGGTCGGTAATCTGGCTGCCGGAAAAGAGATCTGTCTGCCTGCAAAAGCAAGTATTCGTGATCCCCAACTCTGGAGCGCCGAAACACCTTATCTGTATACTGTGAATCTGGAATTGCTGGATGCTTCCGGCAAGGTGCTCGAGGCAACTACCCAACAATATGGTTTCCGCAAAATTGAAATACGTGACAATAAAGTGTATATCAATGATGCATTGGTGTTGTTCAAGGGTGCCAATCGTCACGACATTCATCCCCGTTTCGGTAAAGCGGTGCCTGTAGAAAGCATGATAGAGGATATTCTTCTCTTTAAGCGTTTCAACCTGAACACCATTCGTACCAGTCATTATCCGAATGATCCGAAGATGTATGCTCTGTTTGACCACTATGGACTTTACGTGATGGACGAAGCCGATCTGGAATGTCATGGCAACATGATGCTGACCAAGCGGGAAAGTTGGAAAGAAGCCTTTGTCGACCGGGTGGTACGTATGGTGGAACGGGATAAGAATCATCCTTCCGTTATCTTCTGGTCGATGGGGAATGAATCGGGCGGAGGACCCAATTTCGAGGCTGCTTATCAGGCTGCCAAAGAGATTGACGCACGGTTCATCCATTATGAAGGAATGAATGACGTTGCCGATATGGACTCACGGATGTATCCATCCATCGAAAGTATGATAGCTCAGGACAACGAGCCGCGCAATAAACCTTTCTTTCTATGTGAGTATGCACATGCCATGGGAAATGCCGTCGGTAACCTGGAAGAATATTGGGACTACATTGCCAATCAGTCTAAACGCATGATCGGAGGTTGCATCTGGGACTGGGTGGACCAGGGCATCAACAAACCCGGAGAAGCGCCGGACCGTTATTATTTCGGGGGCAGCTTCGGTGATCGTCCCAACGACAATGACTTTTGTTGTAACGGACTGGTGACACCCGACCGTAGGGTAACTCCTAAGTTATGGGAAGTGAAAAAGGTATACCAATATATGACTTTTGAAGAAGTGGGAGAGAACAATGTGGGGTTGCGCAATCATTATTCATTCCTGAATATGCGTCATTTCAACCTGCGTTATGTCATCCTCAAAGACGGGGTGCCTGTGGCAGAAGAGGAGTTCGGGTTGCCTGACGGCAAGCCGGGCGAGCACCGCACGATTCATATCCCTTTCCTCCGCCACTTGACAGAAGATGCCGATTATCACATTAACCTGGAAGTGAAACTGAAAAGTGACTGCGTATGGGCTAAAGCCGGACATGTAGTGGCAACGGAGCAGTTCTTGCTGAAGGAGAAGAAACGCAAATCCGAAATGTCGGAACCTTCAGAGCCTTTGCAGGTCATAGAAGAGCGGCAGTATATCCGTTTCCGTGCTCCGGGAACCGAAGTGTCGTTTGATTCGAAGACCGGCATGATGATTGCTCTCCGATATGACGGGCAGAACCTGATACATCGGCAGCAAGGACCGTCACTGAACTGGTATCGTTCTATTAACAATGATCCTCGTGAATGGATTCAGCCGGTGATCGCGCTGCGTGGTTTTGACTGGAAGATGGCAGAGGACGGAAAGTCGGCATCCATCCTTTCGGAAATAGAAGTGAAAGTAGGGAAAGTAACCGTTCCTTATACCGTCAGATATCAGGTTTACAGTAATGGTGTGGTCGATGTGGCAGCCGACTTTACAACAAGTAGTAACTTTGACCTTCCCCGTCTGGCTTTGCAGATGTTCCTCAACCCCTCGTTGGAACAAGTCGAGTGGTATGGCCGCGGCCCAATGGAGAATTACCGTGACCGGAAGAATGCCGCCTATGTCGGGCGTTACCAAACGACTGTCACGGATATGGCGGAACATTATGCGCGTGCGCAGACAATGGGCGGACGCACGGATACCCGTTGGTTGTCACTGACCGACGACCGGGGCAAAGGACTCAAAATCACCGCAACGGATACGGTTGACTTCAGTGCCCAGCACTATACGGACAAAGATCTGTGGCAAGTGAAGTATGGGCACGATTTGCCGGACATTCGCCGTGCGGAGGTTGTTCTCAATCTGGACTGCATTCAGCGGGGATTGGGCAACGCCAGTTGCGGACCCGGACCCCGTCCCCATTATGAGATACGGAAAGATACGGTCTACAGCTATTCCTTCCGGATGGAGCCGTTGAGATGATGAACATCGGTCCGGCTGCAAAGGAAACCGCTCTGCAGCTCCTGATGTTGATTATTCTTAAAGTTATTGCACCCTGCCTCCCGAAGTCGGAACTTTGCGGAGGCAGGGTTTGCTTTTTCCCGGAATCGACCTTGGGAGGTGTTCTGTGATGGGGCTGGAGACGTCTCCGTATTCAGCTTTCTGTGTCTGCCGTCCGGAGGGTAGGAGAAACGGGATTGGATGATCTGTTTTTATAAGATAATCTAAACCTTACTGTTTGCTGCTTGTTTCTGTGGCATGCGCCTCGATCACAAAACCGGCTTTGCGCAAATCGTCCCAATATCCGGGATATGACTTGGATACGACCTGCGGCTCATCGATCTGTATTGTCGGATAATGAATCGCTGCCGGGGCAAAAGCCATGGCCATGCGGTGATCTTCGTACGTCTTTATGACGGGACATGCCTGCGGCTCTATGCGTTCGCCGTTCCAGTACAGAATGCTGTCGTCCTCGTCGTGTAACACATACCCCAGTTTCTTCATTTCCGCTTTAAGAGCTTCGATGCGGTCTGTCTCTTTGATTTTGAGGCTTTGCAACCCGGTGAACCGGAAAGGGACATCCAGTAATGCACAAGTCACGACAAACGTCTGCGCCAGATCCGGGATGTCGACGAAATCTTCATCCAGCCGTTTGACACAGCTGCCGTTTTTCCTCAGCCGTATGCCTTCTTCCGTATATTCGGTTTCTATTCCCAGCCGGGCAAATACCTCCGCTCCCCGGCTGTCCCCCTGATAGCTGTGGCGGAACAGTCCGGTCAGTTCAATATCCGCTTCGGAAGACAAGACAGCCATCTGATACCAGTAAGAGGCTGCGCTCCAGTCGCTCTCTACAGTAAACGGGACGCAGCGGTAAGGCTGTGGCTCGACCGAGATGCTTTGGTCCGACGTCCACCGGGCCGATGCACCGAAGTCCTTCATCAGTTGCAGGGTCAGGTTGATATACGGGCGCGAGACGACCTCACCCGTCAGCCGGAGCTGCAAACCGTTTTTCAGGATCGGCCCGATCATCAGCAAGGCCGAAATGTATTGTGAACTCACGTTGCCCTTCAGTGTAATTTCGTTGCCGGCCAGCGGTGCCCCTTCAATCCGCAGGGGCGGGAAACCCTCGTTGCGGGTATATTCGATATTGGCTCCCAGTTCCCGTAAGGCGTTCACCAATATCTGTATGGGACGCTGCTGCATCCGTTCCGTCCCGGTGATGATGTGAGTGCCCGGCGTACTGCTCAGATAGGCTGTCAGGAAGCGCATGGCCGTTCCGGCGGCAAGGATGTCGATTACTTCCCCGCCCTCTGTCAGAGCCTTGACCATGACCTTCGTGTCGTCACAGTCGGACAAGTTCGAAAGCACGTCATTGCCCTTCGACAGTGCATGGATGATAAGCGCACGGTTGCTGATACTTTTTGACGCCGGAAGCTGGATGGTGGCCTTTATGTGCGAAGGCGCTGAGAGTAGATAACGCATGATCTTTGTTGCTATAGTTATATTTGGTTGCAAAAATAGGAAATCTATTCTTTTCCGTCCCTATCCCTTTCTTAAAATATTAAAGATATGAACGGAATCCAATATACATTAACAGGGCGAACAAACAGATGCGGAATAGGTTGTTTATAGGCTTATAGACATTTTGTTTATAAAAAAATGTCAAGAAGAGCCCCCATATTTCCGTATTATGATACCAAAAGTCTTGTGCGGTAACGGGGTTAGCATAGTTATTTTACTTTTGTATCAACAATGAAAGAATTCTGATGCCAAACAGGGATAGTGAGAAATTGATAACAGATAGTTATGCCACGACTTTATTGGGGGATGAACTTATGGTTTGTGAGAATATGAAGCACATTCGTGTGACTTCTGCTCCTTCCTACACTGAAGCCGGAATGATTATTTTATGTTTGAGAGGGACCGCCAAGGTTTGTATCTTTGACAATATCCACATTCTTACGAAGAACGAGCTGGCAGTTATTCTGCCCGGGCAATTGGTTTCGATAACCGAGTTGAGCAGTGATTTTCTTTGTGATATAGTCGTGCTCTCCCGTGCACTCTTTGATGATACGTTGAGTGGGTTCAGTCGCTTTTCTCCTCTTTTCTATGTTTATATGAGGAGCCATTACTGGTACGAACTGACCGGAGAAGAGGCCGGACGGTTCAAGCGTTTTTATGAATCGCTTTCAGAACGGGCCAAAGATCCTACCCACTTTTTCAGGAGAGAGTCCGTGCTTCTATTATTAAGGATTTTTTATCTGGATATCTACAATGATTATTATGGCAAATCTCATCTGGCAAAGGGAGAGTCGGACTTGGGTAAGAGCAAGTTGGCGCATGATTTTTTTTGTTTGATAATGCAGCATTACAGAGAACATAAAGATGTCGCCTTTTATGCCGACAAATTGTGTATCACCTCCAAATATCTGTCGATGGTGATAAAAGAAGCAAGCGGAAAGACGGCGAAAGACTGGATTGTAGAGTATACCATTTTAGAGATCAAAGCCATGTTGAAGAACTCTACCATGAATATACAGGAGATATCCATCAAGACAAATTTTGCGAATCAGTCGTCATTGGGACGTTTTTTCAGGAAGCATACCGGGATGACACTCACAGAATATCGTATGTATCAATAAATAACGCATAAATGAAACAAAAAGAACAAACCGAACTGTTGCGGACTCAGCAGATGCTGAATGAAGTGAACCGCAAGCTGCTGATGACACTTGGGGTTGCAGAGGTTTTCCCATGGAAATGGGAACTGGCGGAACGTATGGTCTGGTTTGATGCCCGTCCGTCGGACGATCCCGAAGGGTGGGAGATTATTCATAATGACTTGTTCCCGGTTTCTATTACGCGTGTTTACGAGGGCATATACAAGGAAGATCGCTTCCGTGTGGTCAGGGCCTGTCGCGAATTGCTGAATGGCAAAGTCAAGAAAGTAGTTATCGAACTTCGTTTCTGGGCCAAAAAGAAAGAAGGACTGGTGTTGGAGTGGTTGGAGATGCATGCCATCCCCGGTAAGTACGACGGGAATGGCAAGTTGTTGACGGTAGAAGGTTCGCTGATGTCGATTTCCAAACGGAAGGCCTTGGAAGAAGAGCTGACAGCCGCCAAGGAAAGGGCGGAAGAAGCAAACCGGCTGAAGTCGGCATTGATTGCCAACATGAACCACGAGATACGTACCCCCTTGAATGCGATTGTCGGTTTTGCATCCCTTCTTTCCATTGTGGACGATGAGAAGGAGCAGCAGGAATATATCGGCTTGATACAAAGCAATACGGAACATCTTTTGCGGCTGATGAACGATGTGATCGACCTCTCTAACATTGAGTCGGGTGTGATGGATATGGCCGGTTCGGATGTTCTCCTTGACCCGTTGATGGAGGAGATTGAACAGATATACAGGCCCAAGGCGGAATCACGTAGCCTCGTCCTGGCTTGGGACGGAGAGCAACTTGGGGCGCATATTTACACAGACCGGGGCCGGTTGATACAGATATTGGAGCATTTGCTGTGTAACGCCATAAAGTTCACGTTGAAAGGAACGGTCCGTTTAGGTTATCGGAAGAAAGAGGAAGGCCGGATCTGGTTTTACGTGACGGATACCGGATGTGGTATTCCCGAAGAGAAAAAGGAACTTATATTTGAACGTTTTGTGAAACTTGACGACTTTGTGCAGGGGCTGGGACTCGGATTGCCCCTTTGCAAAATCATTGTCGACCGATTGCACGGAACAATTGGGGTAGATTCAAAGGTAGGAGAAGGATCGACTTTCTGGTTTACTCTCCCCGATTTGTCCGGTAAACTTATTTAAGATCTACGGATGAGAGGCCGTGAGGTTCCCTGAAAAGGACTTCTGTAGCAAGTTGGTGTTTGCCATCAGCTTGATGTTTGTTTTGTTTGTGATGAGGTCACCGTTTCAGCGGAAACAAAGACCCCGCGTTGGCACTTCAGCGGATATGTAATTTTGTCTGCCGGGGTGCCAACTTTCTTTTATTTTGAACAGAATGTTGTACAATCGATAGATTTACATTACTTTTGGTTCCGCAATCGGATGTCCGGTTGAATTAACCCTTTTATAACGACACGATATGAAACTTGTTAACCGATTCTTTATGATTCTTGTGGCATTATGCCTGGTTTGTCCCGGCATCAGTGCAGTTGTTAATCCCAAACCTTTTGTGATTCCCGAACTGAAAGAGTGGAAAGGTGCCGAAGGAGCGTTTGTGCCTACCGAAGCTACAAAGATTGTCTGTCCCGCCAATCAGCCGGAACTGTTGCGCATAGCCCGTATGCTGGCCGATGATTGTGAAACAATGTTCGGCTATAAACCCGAAGTGGTACAGGGCAAAGGCGGAGCCGGCGATGTGATCCTTGCTATCCGCGCAGATAAAAAGTTGGGTAAAGAAGGTTATACGGTAAAAGTAACCGACCGTATCTTGCTGACTGCTCCCGAAAGTATAGGCGTATATTGGGGAACCCGTACTTTGCTCCAGATTGCGGAACAAAGTGAAAACCACCAGTTCCCGAAAGGAACTTTGCGCGATTTTCCCGACTACGCCGTGCGTGGCTTCATGATAGACTGCGGACGTAAGTTTATTCCTCTTGCTTTCCTTCAGGACTATGTGAAGATCATGGCTTATTACAAGATGAATACTTTGCAGATTCACCTGAATGATAATGGCTTTAAACAGTACTTTGAACATGATTGGTCGAAGACTTATGCTGCGTTCCGTCTGGAGTCGGATACGTATCCCGGACTGACTGCCGAAGACGGATATTACACTAAACGTGAATTTATCGACTTGCAAAAACTGGCCGAGAATCTTTATGTAGAGATCATTCCCGAGATCGATGCTCCGGCACATACTCTTGCCTTTACACATTATAAACCGGAGATCGGCAGCAAAGAATATGGCATGGATCACCTCGACTTGTTCAATCCTGAAACTTATAAGTTTATGGATGGTCTCTTTAAGGAGTATCTGGAAGGAGACGAACCGGTATTCCGTGGAAAGAAAGTGCATATCGGTACTGACGAATATTCTAATAAAAAGAAAGATGTGGTAGAGAAGTTCCGTGCTTTCACCGACCACTATATCCGTTATGTAGAGAGTTTTGGCAAACAGGCTTGCGTATGGGGAGCGCTGACACATGCCAAAGGTGATACACCGGTGAAATCGGAGAATGTGATCATGAGTGCCTGGTACAATGGCTATGCCAATCCGAAAGATATGATCGAACAGGGATATAAGCTGATCAGTATTCCTGATGGGCTGGTATACATCGTTCCGGCTGCCGGATACTATTATGACTACCTGAACACGAAGTATCTGTATGAGAACTGGACTCCTGTACACATCGGCAAAGCAGTTTTCCCGGAGAAAGATCCTTCTGTCCTGGGTGGTATGTTTGCCGTATGGAACGACCATGTAGGCAACGGTATCTCGACAAAAGATATTCACCACCGCGTTTATCCGGCTTTGCAGACTTTGGCTGTGAAGATGTGGACAGGAAAAGATACGTCTGTTCCTTATGCCGACTTCGACAAACAACGTAATGCCATCAGTGAGGCTCCGGGTGTGAACCAACTCGGGCGTATCGGTACAGCACCGGGGTTGGTATACGAGCAGGCCTCTGTTGCCCCGGGCAGCAAGACACCCCATCGCGAAATCGGATACGACTATCTGGTGACATTCGATATTGACGGAGCCGACGAAGCAAAGGGTACAGAACTGTTCCGTTCGCCCGATGCCGTATTCTATCTCTCCGATCCGATTCGTGGTATGTTAGGTTTTGCCCGCGACGGTTATTTGAATACATTTAGTCACCGTATCCACAAAGGTGAGAAAGCAACCATCGGTATCAGTGGTGATAATAAGTCGACCCGTTTACTTATCAACGGTCAGGTGGTAGAGGAAATGAATACTCAGAAACTTTACTATAATGCCGGAAAGGATTCTATGAATTATGTCCGTACTTTGGTTTTCCCATTAGAGAAAGCCGGGAAGTTTGATAGCAAGATTACGAATCTGAAAGTCTATAAGAAATAAGACATTAATCTGAATAAAGAGAGGGAGTTTGGCTGCGTGCCTGGCTCCCTCTCTTGGTTTTCGGAGAGGCTGTATGAAAAAAATAACCTCTTCCGTTGCCACCTGAATCTTGTTTTTTTGTAACTTTGTCCCCCGGATGGAGCATAAAGTTCCACGAGACGAATGAAACAGAAACACAGAAAGCCCCGTTTTGAGTCCTTTCAAGGTATACTAACCAAACTTGCACTCTTCCATCAGTGGGGAAGAGAAAATTCGGATTAGGTAAGTCCCTTTACCTGATTTTTCCTCTTTACATTTTATTATTTCTTAAAATTCATAAGTAACAACGTATGAACAAATTCACTTTGTTCATAATGATGCTCTATGCGTCATTATGTCCCTTGAGCGTGTATGCTCAGGAAGCGGCACGACAAACCATGTCCATTGAAGAGATGTTTTCGCTTGCCGACCAGAACAGTAAATCGTTGCGTCCGTGCGCAACCGGTATCAGTGAAGCACACGAAGGCGTGAGGGTTGCTAAAAATGCCCGTCTGCCCGAGATTGAGGCCTCTTTGTCATTCAGCTATCTGGGAGATGCATTGCTGACAGACCGTAATTTTTCGAATGGGTCCAATGCGTCAATGCCGCATTATGGCAATAATTTTGCAATAGAAGCCACGCAAGTGGTATATGCGGGAGGAGCCATCACGAATAGTATTGCCATTGCCCGTTTGCAGGAAGAGATGGCCCGTCTGAATCTGGATACAAGCCGCGATAAGGTGCGCTTTCTGCTGATTGGGTATTATCTGGACCTGTTCAAACAACAGAACATGTTACAGGTATATGAGAAGAATATTGAACAGACTAAACAGGTTATCGGGGAACTCCACGCGAAGGAGGCTGAAGGAGTCGTTCTGAAAAACGACATCACCCGATACGAGTTGTTGTTGGCCAATCTGGAATTGACCCGTACACAGATTGAAAATACAATCTCCATCCTGAATAACAATTTGACCACCAGCCTGGGGCTGCCGGAAAATGTCAGTATACAGCCGGACACTACCATTCTTTCGAAAGCTCTGCCTGTTGAAGCTAAAGAGAACTGGACTACTGCCGCTTACGCGAACTCTCCCGTATTGAAACAGATGTCGCTTGCAGTGCAAATGAGCAGGCATCAGCAGAAGATTACCCGATCGGAGCGGATCCCGAAGGTTGCTCTGTTTGCCGGTAACAAACTGGATGGACCTATTACCATCGAAGTTCCTCCCATCAATAAGAACCTTAACTATTGGTATGTAGGAGTGGGGTTGAAGTATAATTTCTCTTCTCTGTTTAAGGCTGACAAGGCCGTTGCCCGGGATAAGTTTGCCATCCGGCGGAGTACAGAGCAGTATGAAGATGCCAAAGAGCAAACCGAACTGGCCGTCAATGCAGGACAGGTGAAATATCTGGAAACTTATGTGGAACTGAATACCCAGCGGAAAAGTGTGGAACTCGCCAATCTGAACTATGCCGTTATCCGTGACCGTTATAAAAATGATATGGTACTGATCACCGATATGCTGGATGCCAGTAACTCAAAACTTGCTGCCGAGGTGCAACTGGTAAATGCACAGATCAATATTGTATTTAATTATTATAAACTTCTGTATATCTCCGGAACTATCTAAAATCAATCGTTATGAATAAGAAAACTAAAAAACTGGCGTTTAATATCTCTGTTATTATCGTGTTGCTTCTGGCCCTCGGTTGGGTCTGCTCTCGTTTTATCCATTGGGGAAACGTGGAGTTTACGGACAATGCACAGGTGCGTCAACACATCGTACCCGTCAACTGCCGGGTACAGGGTTTCATCAGGAAAATCTATTTTACGGAGTATCAGACGGTGCATAAAGGTGATACACTGGCCTTGATAGAAGATGCCGAGTTCCGTTTCAGACTGGCACAGGCAGAGGCTGATTATCAGAATGCCTTATCGGGTAAGACCGTGATGACTTCGTCCATCCATACCATTCAGAACAATATTTCCGTATCCGATGCCAGCATTCAGGAGGCTAAAATACGTATGGATAATGCCGGACGCGAATATAAACGTTATCAGAACTTGTTGGAACGGGATGCCGTTACCCGTCAGCAATACGATGCGGTGAAAACAAATTTTGAAGCATCGAAAGCACGTTACGAACTGTTACTTCGTCAGAAAAAGTCGACAGCACTCGTCAAGCAGGAGCAGACGGAACGCCTGGAACAGACCGAAGCCGGTATAAAACTGGCAGAAGCAGCTCTGGAAATAGCCAGGTTAAACCTTTCGTATACAGTGATTACGGCTCCTTGCGACGGAACTACCGGACGAAAAGAGATCCAGGAAGGTGTATTGGTACAGCCCGGACAAACATTGGTCAATC
Source organism: Bacteroides hominis (assembly GCF_033042785.2). NCBI lineage: Bacteria > Pseudomonadati > Bacteroidota > Bacteroidia > Bacteroidales > Bacteroidaceae > Bacteroides > Bacteroides hominis. The sequence continues at coordinate 1,912,092 of NZ_CP178829.1, forward strand.
TGGTAGACGAAAACGATAAATGGGTGGTTGCTAATTATAAGGAAACCCAAACAACCCATATTGGTGAAGGTTATCCGGTCGATATTGAAGTAGATGCTATTCCCGGAGTAGTGTTTAAAGGGGTGGTAAAATCTGTTTCGCAGGCAACGGGGGCAAGTTTCTCTCTTCTTCCGCAGGATAATTCTGCAGGCAATTTTGTGAAGGTAGAGCAGCGTATTCCCGTACGTATCGAGTTTTCGGACGGAAACAAACCCGAAGACATGAAGCGTCTGCGTGCCGGAATGAATGTGGAATGTGTGGTAAACTATTAAAGTATGCATGAAATAACTCCTTTTGCCATTCCGGCAATGCGTGATTTTGTACCGGAGAAGCTGAGGCCGTGGATTGTAATCCTCTTTGTTATCATCTTCCAGTTCTCCGGAGGTGTCTATCTGGCCGCAGTCAGTGAGATGGTCGGCTCGACGGCATTGATGCAGGAAGATATTATGATGGCGGGTTATGCTTCTCTGGTAGGGATGTCGCTGACGTTTGCCATCATGTTCCGTCTGAAGTTCCGTTTTCCTTCGAAAACCACTTTCCTGACATGTGGTATTGCCATTATTTTGTGTAATCTGATATGTATGTATACCCGCAGTGTGCCGCTATTGGTGACGGTTTGTTTCTTTGGTGGAATTTTCAGGATGTGGGCTACCTTTGAATGTAACTCTACCATCCAGCTTTGGCTTACCCCTCAGAGAGATCTTTCTGTCTTCTTCTGTTATATCTATCTGTTGGTGCAGGGCTGTCTTCAACTGTCAGGACTGATAACCGTTTATACTGCTTTCTGGATTAAATGGGAATATATGCATTGGTTGATTATTGCTTTATTGCTGCTTGTGATGATAGCGACTATGATTCTGTTCCGCAATTACCGTTCGATGCCAAAGTTACCACTCTTCGGCATTGACTGGCTGGGCGCTTTGATGTGGGGGATTGTGATTTTATGCATAATCTTTGTCTGTGTGTATGGCGAACATTACGATTGGTATGAGTCAGCCTACATTCGGATGGCAACCGTGGGAGGAATAACAGTCCTGTTATTGAACCTGTGGCGGGCTTCTTTCATTCGTCACCCGTTCATTGCGTTGGCTACCTGGCGGTTTAAAGCGGTTTATCTCACATTTCTGCTTTACATTGTCGTCGATATCTTATTGGCACCTTCGCATTTGTTTGAACATATCTATATGGAAGCTGTGCTTGGTTATGATTCTTTGAATGTGATTTCGCTCAATTGGATGTTATTATTGGGAACGGTTGTAGGCAGTGTTTTTACGTTTTATACCTTTTCCCGCCGTAAATGGTGTTATCGGACGATGACCGTCATTGCATTTCTTGCTATCACCGGTTATTTGATGATGTTTTATTTTACTATCGACTACGGCTTGTCCAAGGAGGTTTTGATGCTTCCTCTTTTTTTGCGTAGTTTCGGATATGTGATCATTGCCATTTGTTTTATTACAGCACTTTCACGTGTGCCGTTTCAGAACTTTTTTGAAGCGGTGTCTGTCCAGGCGTTTGTCAGTGCCAGTTTTGGTGGAGCACTCGGTGCGGCCGTTCTCGAGCGAGCCTTGAGTGTGGTGATGAAGAAGAATACGATGTTGCTGGGCAGTGCACTGGATGCAGTTCATCCACAGGCAAGCCACATCCCTTTAGGGCAACTATCCGGCATCTTACAACAACAGGCCCTGATGGTTTCCATGAAAGAGCTGTACGGATGGCTTACGCTGATCAGTCTGTTTTGCCTGATGCTGTTCTGGATCAGTCATAATTCTGTTCGTCCACTCCATGCCTTGCATCCCAGATACCGGGTGATACGTCGTTATATCAAGCACGAATTGAGGGCTGTTAAACGATAGGGGCATTTATACTTTTTATCTTTATATATTCAGAGTTGAGCCCCTGTCCGGAATATACTGGACAGGGGCTCACTATTATTTGTTTCTACATTAAAAAATCTGATCTGATTCAGAGGAACGTATGTCTCTGATTATTAGTTGTCTGATTCAGTATCCTATGGTATTTGCTATATTCCATTTTATAACAGTTCCGATAGCGGATATTTATCCTATTATCCATTTACTGCCCGGGATGAATGAGATGATCTTTGCAGTTACGAAGCAGCAGATGAATGTACTGACAGCGATACATGGTATGGCAGCGACAGTAGGAAGTGCCAGTGTATGTTTGAACACTGTAGCCCATAACCCGAGCCAGAATATGTGCATAAGATACATGCCATAGCTGAGTTTCGATATTTCTGTAATGAGCCGTGGGGCTTTTTGACTGTTTATACATGTAAAAAGAAGGAATGTACCCGCTGTGAGAAGCACACAGTTGATTGTGCAGAAAGCCCATCCTATTTCTATTTCGGGTGTAGGGAGAATTTCTCCGGGTATGGCTTGGACATAGAAAGAGTAGATGGTTAATATTGCTCCGGCGACCATTGAAATAATTCCTACAGTGAGACGTTTGGAACGGTTCCAAGTGAGATGGACATGTATGTAATGTGCCAGTACAAGATAGCCCAAGTAACCTGAGAAGTACCACAACATGTGGTATTCGTTCCAAAAACATTGTCCCCATACTTCACCGCACCAACGGTTTAGATAGGGTATACATGTTGATAATAAGAACAATCCGATGAAGAAACGTTCTTCTTTTGCCGTGGCTTTTTTCAGCCATGGCGATATTATGGGTATGAATAAGTAAAGGCTGATCAGAGGGTACATGAACCACAGGTGTCCGGCCAGTGTCGGGAAGTTCAGGAATATCCGTGACAGATCTTTTAAGGAGGTTTCTTCATTTAGCTGCCCCCATAACATTGGCAGGGTACTGTATAGTATCATGAAGATGAAAAATGGTGGTACGATGCGGATGAAGCGTTGGCGGTAGAATTGCCATGTGGTCTGTCCTTCTTTCATCGGCGCAAGAAGAAAGGCTGAGACAATCATGAACAGCGGCACGGCCATGCGTGAAAAGCCATCGTAGACAGCTACCCATAGCCGGTCTGCTTCACTGGGTAGATAAGACTGTGGTCCGGCCATATCTGTGGATCCGGCGGCACCGTAGAAATTTTCACTGGCGTGTACGATCATAACGAGGAAGCACGCGAATACGCGTACATAATCTAAAAAAACAATGCGTTTCATTTTTGTTTGAGTTTTCTTGTTAATAAGACGATTTTTATTTTGTGTTTTTATGCGAAGTATCCATTTATAGTGGACATACCCCGTTTATTTTCCGGATGCTGTTTTATTTGGGGCAAAGATAGAAAAAAACTTGAGATACTGAGTAACATGTGGAAATAATCAGGGGAATTGCATTGAATATTCAACGTTCTGCTTTTTCTCTATTTGCAGTGTAGGTGTTGTAACAGTGAAAATGGGAATCAAACTATCAGATAAAAAGAAAAGGAGTTAAGTTTGATTCTTAACTCCTTATTTCATTCAATTCGTCGGGATGACAAGATTCGAACTTGCGACCACACGCCCCCCAGACGCGTACTCTACCGGGCTGAGCTACATCCCGAATTGCGGATGCAAAGGTACTGCTTTATTTTAAATAAGCAAATAAATCAGATACTTTTTGTTGTGCTGAAATTGCTTGTGTTGTTGTATTGTGTTCATTATTAGTGTGTTATTGTGTCTGTTTCTACTCTTGTTTTGGATTGTTTCTAAAGAGGACTTTATCCGTTTAGACTTTTGTTTTGTCTCAGTCATTTGTATTTAACCTATCTCCTTTTGTATGGAATAGGATTATTTTGCTCCAAAACTTTAATAAAACTTTAATCGAAGATAAATACAAAACGGAGGTCTATTCTACTACTACATTTCCGATTATTAATATGAGTTGGGAGGATATTGCAAGAAACCTTCCGTGTATTCATTGTTAATAAATCCTAAATAGTTAATTTTAGCCGTCAAAAATTTAATCGCAGATTGAGTTTTTACGTTGCACTCGTAGATAACTATATTGTTCACTTAAAAAATAAAAGAAGATTATGGCAAAATTTCGTATTGTGATTCACACGAGCAACAAAAGAAAAGACGGAAGTTACCCCGTTTGCTTACGCATCACCAAAAATGGCAAACTAAAATACATCTATTTAAATTTGTCCGCCTTTGAAAATGAGTGGGATAAGAACGCAGGCCGATTTAAAAGGGATAAACGCATGAACCCCAACTATGAGTCGTATAACAACTGGTTGATTAGTTGTGAGGAACGTAAAAATGAAGTGGTGAATAAGTTTATGAAAGCACAAGTGGATTGGACACTAAACCAATTTGAAGAAGAATTTTTGGGAATTTCGAGACAAGGAAAAATCTATGATTATTGGATGAGGCAGGTGGAGGATTTAAAGGCTACAGGTCACATCGGCAATGGAAAGGTTTATGAACGTGACTTGCACCTGTTCTGCAAATATGACTCTAAGGCAAAAGAACGTTTGTTTTCAGAAATAGACGTGAAATACATTAATCGCTTAAATATGGCTATGGAAAAGAATGGTTGCTGTGGAAATACCCGTATGCACACTTTAAAGACATTGCGTGCTGTAATTAATAAAGCCATTAAAGAAAAAGCAGCATCAAACAACACCTATCCGTTTGGTAAGGGTGGTTTTGAAATAAACAAATTGGCAGAAGAAACGGCAAAACGCTATTTACTGCCAACGGACTTGGAGTTGATAAAGAACTCGCCTCAACAAAATTTTGTATTGGAGCGTGCCCGTCGGATATACCTCTTTTCTTACTATTGCTTTGGTATGAGTTTCGTTGACATGGCAAATCTAACAATAAACAATATTGAAATGCTGGTAACAGGAGCGCATATCGTGTATAAGAGACAAAAGACGAAAAATGCCAAAAATGTAAAGCCGATAAAAATATTCGTCACTCCTGCTATAAAGGAGCAATTGGAGTGGTTTAAGGCAAACACCCCTGAAACGGGCGAGTATTTACTTCCTATCATAACCAAAGAGTATGATGGTGAGCAATTGTACGAGCATGTACGCTGCCGATACAAACGTATCAATGCCAATTTGAAAAAGCTGGGTAAGGCTTTAGGTATTTCATTGACATTGACTACTTATACGGCACGGCACACAATGGCTATGACCTTACAGGGCAATGATATTCCCCGTGAGATAATAAGCCAAGCCCTGGGGCATAGTAATCTTACGACAACGGCTACATATCTTGCAGGTTTCTCTACAAGTGTTTTAGATAAAGTCGCAAAAATGTTATAATTATGTTCATCACTTACAATATGCCTTTGGGTGACTTGATTAACAAGTCGCTCAGAGGGGAAGCAGCAGTCTGTGAGAGTTGGTTATACACCTATATAAAAAGATTGACTGATGGAGATAAAGGAAAGCTCCGGCAGGCATTAAAGGAGGTTGATTCAGTTGTTACTGTGTGGAAAAGCAGATATTTTATTCCTACTTATGAAGTAAAGGTAAAGTCTGTAACTCAAGGAGGGATGAGTATGAGTAGGCAAGATTTGGATGATACCTACAATGAGGAAGTCTATTTGCAAAAAGAGGGAAAGACAGGTTTGGTGGCAGACTTCCTATATGAAGCAATAGCAAAGTACGGTTTCATTAATGAACATCATCGTGATTCTGTGGAAAGCGCATGGTTGTATAATGACATGGAGTTTTTAAGAAACGAGTGGGAATATTATGTTTTGGCTCAAATAAGGTCGCTACGGGAAATAATTTGTACTATGCTGGGAGTAGTATCGTCAGAGGGGAAAAACGAAAAACAGAAGACCAATAGACGGCTAAAACGGATAGAAGATTATCCGGAGATGTTTGGTATTGATGTTTGTAGTGAGTTGATTGGGCAGTCTAAACATACAATTTATAAACTGACAAGCCATAAAGAAATACCTTGTTATCGTGCGGAAAGTGGGCGAATACTAAGATTTAAGCGTGATGAAATAATAACGTGGATGATGGCTAAAAGGCAAGAAACTAAGCAGGAATTCATTGAAAGCATGGAGTTAGGATTTGTTGCGCGTCTTCGTAAATAGTTAATAAGCTCAATTTTGTATAACATTCTATATACATCTAAATTTTATAGTCATGTATGACAAAATCAAATTAATGCTATATGACCTACCAACAGGGTACGACTGGCAGTCGGTATTAAAACGCATAGTTGTGCAGTCCTACTTTGCTGATGGTACAGGAGGTAGTGGGTTATGGCTTGGACGTAAAGTCATAGCCACTGAAACGTATGTGTCATTCGAGGGCAGTCTTCCTAAATGTCTGTGGGGGCATAACCTAAAGACCCTATCATTAAAGGAGGTGAAGATAGTTATTATGCAGTTAAGCAAGGATTTAGGCGTACCCATGTATAAGGCAGTGGTGGAGTCTGCGGAGTTTGCACATAACTTTAGTATGAAAGAGCCTCCTATTATGTATATGCAGAAGTTGGATGCCATGAAAGCATTTAGACCAAATGGATGGAGTGGTACTAAATACATGGATAATAAAGAGGTACGCTGTAAGTTTTATGACAAGATACAGGAGGCAAAGAAGAAGCGTGAGCTGCCTAAATATGGAAAAGAGAACCTGCCAAGAAATTTATTGAGGTATGAAGTGACATTTTATAAGAAAGGACTTGATAAATTGTTTGGCAGGGATATAATAGCAGAGGAACTTTGGAGTAAACAGGTATTTTGGACGCTGGTTGCAGAGTGGTTTGGATATTATGAAGATATGGTGAAACTACCGAATGACTGTTGGGATGTGGATTACCATATTTTTGAGAGCGCCAAAGACTTTGCCAAGTGGTGTATTTGTATAGCAAATGCCGACCAAAACATGTCTTATTATGTGAAGCATGTCCTGTTTAAACTTCGGGCAAATCCGCAGCCAGCCGACCGTGTTCTGCATGGGCAGATACAAAAAAAGATTCAAGACGCATTGGAGTGGGGAAAACAGCATCTGACACTTCCTAATCTCACGGTGGAGTTAACAGACAAAATAGAACAATATCTTGCTTGGCTGTTGGAGCAGTCGGCAGACAGGATGAGCATCGCGGAGGAACAACGAATATTCAATACCGCCTGTTAGTCCTCTCTCTAAGAAAGTAAGGCTTGGTAATCATCAAAGGGTGTGAACTCCACTTCCAAAGTTTACTCTTCGGGTGATTATCAAGCCTTATCTTTTAAATTAGGGGTCTATTGGTGGCGCACAGCCAAAAACTTATCAAACACAATAAAAGTATTCGGCGGAATACAATAATGGCTTATACACTCTAATACGAGGTTGCTTAATTCTATGTGATAAGGCGGTTATGCTCGGTCGATAGAATCAATGCAGGTGGTAAGTAAAGAGGATGTAACACTCTTAAATCTACTTGCATAATAGTGATACAAAGTAATAAATAAAGAGAATAAAGCAGAATTTGTATAATGTAGTCAATAGAAGACCAGAAAGTTACACTAAAAAGACTGGATTATCGTAATCATGGATTCATAGAAATAGTTATAAACAAAGTGATTGTTTTATAGATGTTGAAAAAAATAGTCTGTAAAGATCACATTCTGAATTAAAATCCATATCTTTGTTATCAATCAATGAGTAAATAACAACAGATATGAAAATAAAAATACCTAATACTGAAATTCAAGAGTTATTGTCGGGAAAAGGATATGAATATCCTAAATATTCTACTCAAATAATGAACTTGGCAAATCAAAATGCTCAAGGTACTCGTCCTCGTATTGTAGGGCAGATGAGTGAGCTTATTCAAGAGTTTGGAAGTGGAAGTATGAACGAGTGGGAATCATGGTATCTGAATCGATATCCAGATGCCATTGATTTGGCGACTGAACGAGTCTTTAATATGGTTGAAGAACTAAAGAAGAGCATCGTTTTGATTGATAAGAAGATGATTCGGGAATGGGTTGAAGAGCTTGTTGTTGTGAAGACATATGCAGGATTAAAATTCCAAGAGGCTATTCTAAAGAAGGTTTCTGCTGAATTGCAGGTGGAATATAGATTGGCTACTCCGGAAGAAGAAGCTCAAGGTATAGATGGGATGATTGGTTCTCGTTTTGTAAGTATCAAACCTATTACATATAAAACAATGAATGAATTGTCTGAACACATTGATGTTCCTATAATATATTATGAGAAAAAGAAATCTGAATTAGTAATCGAATATAATTTTTAAAATATGGCATACACAGGAGGTCCATTAAATGAACTTAATGGGAAAATGGGAATTTCAGCACCTTATAAAAGTGTAGCTGTTATGAAGCTTATAAGATACCATAAGCCCAAAAGTAAAGATGAATTGGTGGAATTAATTAAATGGCATTCCGAAAATGAATGTGAATGTGGAATTAAAAGTAAAGGAAGCGTAGAATCCTTTGGGAAGAATTTATATGAATCCCAGTTTCAGTATTGGGGAGAGTATAAATTTTCTTTGCAAGAATGTGTGCAGTGGGAGTATGATTTGTTTGTAGTTCAGTCATTAAAAGGAGACTTGGTTGAAAATAGGGCAAAAAAGGAGCTATCTGAACGATTATCACAATATGAGTTTTGTGATGCTACAGGATATATGGATGAAGAACTAAGAATTGATATAATAGTAAGCAAAAACAATCAAACTATAGCAGGAATTCAAGTTAAACCTGCAACCTTTAAAATGATGAGAAGAGAAGTGATTGCTTATAACCGTATTGCTAATAGTAAATGGGAACATCCTGTGTTTTATCTTTATTATGATGAAAATGAGACTTTTTTAAATATTGAAGAGATTATTTCAGAAATAAAAAAAATATAGGATATGGCACAATTTACATCTGCTGACATTACTAAATTAATGTCTCAAATTCCTAAAGGCAAGTCAAATGCTATTAATGCTCCTGACTTAGCTATTAGGATGGGATTCTCTCCAGCTCCCAATCAAGAAGAACTTCGAGCCCTTATTAGAATGGCTATTGATAATGGAGAACTAATTGGCAGTAGTAGTTCTGGTTATTGGATTATGGATTCTCTGCAAGAGCTTGAAGAAGTTCTTAATTCATTGGAAGGAAGAGCACAAGGTACTTGCGATAGAAGAAATAATTTATTGGATTCTTGGAATAGTAAAAATCCTACCAATAAATCAACTTTACCCCATGTTAATGTAAAACCTTGAATTAGAATAAGGAATATTGACCTTGAGTAATATGCCTGTTGTCACAAAAATGATTAACAGGCATTATTTTTGAATATTTTGCCTTGATTAGTTCATTTTTACCTAACGAAATATTAGTGACATAAGAAATTTCTATATCTTTTTCTTGCGATGTCATTACTGGTATTTGGAGATTGGAATTAAAATGTTTTATTTCTGATTTTATGGCTCTCTCTGTAATAAAATCTTTATGACGATTTAATCGATTTGATATTCCTTCATTTATCATATCCGTAGAATAAGATAGAATATTTTCTTTGCAAAAGTCTAATAAATCCTTATATATTTCATATCCAATACTATTTCTTCCTGTAGCAATTGCAGCTATAGAAGTAGTTCCGGTACCCATAAATGGGTCTAATACTGTATCTCCCTGTAAAGAATACATATTTATCAATCTATATGGTATTTCAAAAGGAAAAGCAGCACTTCTTGCCCGACTATCAGTTTTATCCATCTTTTGTTTTGTTCCTTTAATATTGTCCCATATGTCAGAGAACCATATGTTTCTTTCTTCCCAGAAGAAAGAGCTTTCTCTACGTTTTAGCTTTGCTTCTGGTGTTTTGAATTCTCTTTTATCACCTTTTCTGAATATTAATATCCATTCGTGTTCTAATGTAACATATGCACCTGCTGGCAACATTCCAGAGCCCATAAATTTATTTGGTGCATTGGTCTGTTTCCTCCATATAATGTTAGGTAAATTGACGAAACCATTAGAAATGAAATATGAAAGAATGCGAGCGTGATTAGGGTATAAGGCAAAATTTCCATTAAGAGTTCTTGTCGCATCTCCTATGTTGACACAAGCAATACCACCGGGAATTAGCACTCTTTTAACTTCATTCCATACTAAGTCCAGTTCTTTGTGCATTAATTCAAATGCTAAATTGCCATTATAGTCTTGCAATGCCTCATTTATTTGAGGATTCTGTTGACTCATTATATCATCCCACATTTCAATCATAGGATATGGAGGAGAAGTAACGACTAATTGGACTGAACTATCTGGGATTTTACTTAAATCCTGAGACTTTCCTAAAAATAGTTTATGTGTAGTTGTAAACTGTTTCATATTTCACTTATATATTCAACGCAAAAGTAGTAATAAAAAGTATATTGCCATTGACTTTGAATTAAAAACAAGATAATGCGATAGAATTATAACGAGATTTGCAGTAATTTTTTTTTTATGCCGCCTTGTAAAGCATCAATTAATGAGTAAATTTGTTCCACGGCATCCCGAAAAACGTTTGTAGAACGCTGGAAATTGATTACATTTGTCGCACTAACAGGTTGAAAAACCTGTCGGTGACATATTAGTCAAAGGAAGCGTTTAGCTTTATCCCGTTTTTAGAAATTCTGGTAAAATTTCATGTGGTACGGGGATAGACGATACAAACGTTCATGCTAATCTTGTATATATCAGTGATATATATAGTTTGGCGTGGGGTGTCGTTTTATCTTGTACCACGGGTTTACCAGAGCCTCTAAAACAGATAACTCTAACAGTCCCCACGCTTTTCCTTTTATATAAACCTTTCCTATCGGGGCTGTGGGAAGCAAATCTACAGTATTATGAAAAGGGTTTTAATGATTGTCATTGTATTATTGCAGACATTATTTATTTCCGGACAGACGGTAATCGAGCAGTATGAATGTGTATTCCCTCAAAAGTTTATTTTCCAATCAACAGATAAAGACGGGTACAATGTCAATAAGAACTTTACAGTGGAGGCGGCAACTCTCACTTATAAATCAAATAAGATAGTAAGCTTTACATTGAAGTCAAAAGGGAATGCCAAAGCGACTTATAATGTAGTACAAATGATATCTGAAACGTCCCATGTGAAACGATTTTGGGTTAACAAATCGGGAAAATATTTCGTTGTAGTTTCTTTTCCATTGGACGTTGAATATGGCATGAAGATTAGTTTTATCTCTAACATAGATGGTTCTGTGATGTTTGACTGTTTATTTAAGAAGATATTGACAGCAAAGGAAAAAGAACTTTTAAAGACGCAGGAAAAAGAACGACAGGAAGCTGAATCTCAAAAGAAATCAAAAGATATGGAACTGCTGGAAAGTTGTTTGTCCTCAATGGAGAATAGAAAATCAACACACGCTTCAATAGATGATTGGAAAATAACTAATAGCATAAAACAATATGAAATAGAGTTCTATAAGATACGTGAAAATAGAGTTGGTGATTCCAGCTATGATTTTGGTACACAAAAGAGGATAACACACTTGTTATGGGATGAGGTTACAACGGATTATAAGCTACTTCTGTATATAAATCCAAAAGAATGTAAACCTGTACAGATAGATTCGGAGATTTTGGATAATGATTTGTATAGACAGTATAATCCTCGTATTAATTCCTCTTATACACTAAACGGAGTAACTTATTATAAAGCAGGTACAGGGTTCTTCTTTGAAAAACAGTTTAAACATCAAATGTTATGTGGAAGGCATACTATTACTATCAAGAAAAAGAAATCGGAGGTTGTGTACTATAAAGGAACGGGGTTTTATAAGACGAAGGTGCAAGAGGAGGATTTACCTTTAGTTATCTTAAATAAAATCCAATCGGATATAACAGAGAGAGGAACTTCTGTCATTGATTATATATTTGTAAATGATAGCATATTTCGGTTTAGTGTACATAAGTGAGAGGGAAATATATTAATTAGAGGTTTCTAACGGAGCGTATAAGATAGGGTAGGGCAATGGTTGTCCTACCCTATTTGTTATAATGGGTTTGTTTCTAATAGAAGCTTAAAAGAATTAGCCATTACTCCTGTCGAACAATCCCAAATGCAAATGGGTTACAACAATTCCATTAGAATCAATGTTATTCCCGAAACAACATCTTAAGATATTTTATATTCCATTGCTGTAAAATTAACTATAAATTGATAAACTCGGTTTCAAATTCTTCGTTATACGACCAGAATAACAAAAATATAGAAAACATGAGAGCAGGTTATTTAAGTATTAAGAGTAATTTAATCCGTGACGGAACAAGCGTCCTTATGACATTTATATCTTGTAATAACGAGATAACAATATTATAAGTATTCATTAAAAATATAATAAAATATGGATTCAAATACCGCAAAAACCAGTACTATTACTGGGACTATAGTCAAAACCGATTTATTTGGTTTTATTGAGAAAGCCAAAACAGACTCAGATGTTGCTTTTGAATTAGGAATGATGTTTCTGCAAGGAAAAGAAGTGCCACAAAACACTAATAAAGCAATATCTTACCTTGAGCAAGCAGGAAAATTAGGACATCCTATAGCTTATAGTACACTTGGGTTTCTTTACATGTATGGAAACAGTAATTTAGAGCAAGACCCGTGGAAAGCTACAGGATTTTTTATAGATGATTGGCAGTTTTTCGATAATGAGGACTCACTATGGGAAGCTTACAATCTATTTCGTTATGGTGGAAAGTCAAATGAGCCATTATGTATTTATAGTGCATTAAGTCTTTTGTATGAATTAAGTAAAAGAAAAAGCCCTGATGCTCTATATTTAACAGGGGAAATTTACCATAAAGGTTTGTATGGTGAGGATATTGACTTAGAAGTAGCATATAGTTTCTATCAAGAAGCTGCTGACCTTGGATGTGAGGAGGCTGAGGAAGTTCTTAATTTGAAGCCTTCTGATTCTATCCAGCATTGCAAATAAATACAAAAGGAATATTGAGTGACTTTTTGGATGTATTTGCACCAATTTGTCCGAAAACTTTAATCGAATTTTATTCGCAGGTAAAAAATAAGGAGTTAAGTATTAGCTTAACTCCTTGACTTATATTATATTGCAATGTTTTTAATCTTTGCTCATTTCATTACCCCCAGACGCGTACTCTACCGGGCTGAGCTACATCCCGAATTGCGAGTGCAAAAGTAGAATTTTATTTTTAATAAGCAAAATATTCGGATGATTTATTTCTCCTTTATAGCATTTTTCATGCCCAGAGAGTAGAGTCTTTGGGTGAAACGATCCATTAACATTGTTAATCTGAATATGAGATAATAAAACTCTTCTTTGCAAAAGATTTGTTTCTTGACGTTAGAGAACAAGTCTTTTATTCCCCAAACCTTTGTTTTAACACAATGTTAAAACAAAGGTTTGGGGAACAGATCACTATCCATTTAAATGATTAGTTAATAATGCATTATGCTAATATTTCCTGATACCCCTTGGGATTGTAAAGGCGGGTGGTCATTCGTATTAGTTGTGATTTTCGCAACCTGCCGATTCGTCTTATGCTTCTTATGTGGTACTTCATTTATTCATGATCGGAAGTGGATACCTCTGTCACGATGCCTGCTTTACATACCCATGCACTCCCGGTAGAAGTCGAACATTTCGAAAATAGTATCTTTGTCCGTTGTCTGGTTGATACTGATATCGCCGATTTCTTTCAGAAGCGTGAAGTTTATGACACCTGCATTGTTTTTCTTATCATGCTGCATGAATCCGTATAGGCGTTCGTACTGTTTGCAGTCGAACGTGAAAGCGCCATAATTATCTTTTATGAATTGGATGGTCTGACGCATCTTGTCTTTCGGAAAACCGGTTTTTAAATGTGACAGATAGAGTTCGCAAACAATTCCCCAGGCTACGGCGTACCCGTGGAGGACCGGACGGTTCTCGGCAAGAGCCAGGCTTTCAAAAGCATGTCCTACGGTATGTCCCAAATTCAACGCTTTGCGGATACCGTGTTCAAACGGGTCTTGCTCTACTATGTCTTCTTTTACTTGTACGGAACGTCCCACCAACTCTTTCAGGTATCGATAGTCCATCTTTTCTGTATCGAATGCGAGTAGTTCCGCCCAGTGAGCAGTGTTACTGATCAGTCCGTGTTTCAGCATTTCGGCATAGCCGGAAAAGAAATTGTGTGCATCGAGTGTACGGAGGAACTCTGTTTCGATTAATACACTGGATGCCGGTGCAAAGGCACCTATCTCGTTTTTCAACCCGTTAAAATTGATTCCGGTCTTTCCGCCTACAGAAGCGTCTACCATCGCCAGCAGGGTAGTGGGAATATTGATGTAAGCGATGCCGCGTTTGAATGTGGCAGCGGCAAATCCGCCTAAGTCAGTCACCATTCCACCTCCGAGATTGATAAGGAGTGAGTGGCGGGTAGCACCTTTTTCACTTAACACTTGCCAAACGGAGGCCAGTGTTTCAAGTGTTTTATGAACGTCTTCGGCTCCGATAGTGATTTCAACCGCATCCTTCAGGAACGGCAGATTCATCAGTTGTGACAGACAGAGACGGTGAGTATGATCGTCGGTGAGAATGAACAGGCGGTCGTGTGGGCAGTTTTCGACGGCACGTCCTATACTGCTTTCCAGATTCTCGCAAAGAATGACTTCTTGTTTACTCATAATGGTTCGATGTTTTTTTATATACTGCAAAGATAGGGGTTCGGAGATAAATAGTGAAACTTAGCACTTAAAAATGTAAAACATAGAGTTTCGTTTATGAGAAAAAGCTATCTTTGTGACATTAATTTTAGATAAAATGAAAGCATTATTACCTGTATTCTGCCGTCCGTTAGGATATGTGATTCTTTTTGTATCGTTATTCATTCCGTTCCTGTTAGTGATGCAAGGAATGGTGACAGACAGTAACTTGTTATTCTATAAGGAATGCACCAAGCTGCTGATGATGTTGGGAGCAGTGATGATTCTCTTTGCTTTATCGCGTAATGAAGGGCGTGAAACGGAGATTATACGGAACAAGGCGACTCGTAACGCCATCTTTTTGACAGTACTTTTTTTATTTGGGGGGATGCTTTATCGGGTGGCAACGGGAGATATCATGACAGTTGATACTTCTTCCTTTCTTATTTTCCTCATTATCAATGTGCTCTGTCTTGAGTTTGGTATGAAAAAGGCACAAGTCGATAAAATCTTTAAAAGATAATCGTGTTTAAATTAAACCTTTTGCCTTAAAGGTTGTCAAACAAACGATTGTTATTATTCAACCTACAGGCAAATGAAGAAACTATTGATCTGGATGGTGTTGCTGCTGACAGTTACCCTATCCACTTATGCGCAAAACAAAATTGTAACCGTATCGGGACGTGTAATAGAGGCCGGTACGAAAGAACCGGTCGAACTCGCTGCCGTGCAGTTATTATCTCTCCCCGACAGTGCTCAGGTAGCGGGTATGACCACTTCAGCACAAGGCTACTTCTCTTTATCCAAGCAGAAACCGGGAAAATATCTGCTTAAAGTATCTTTTATCGGATACATCACAAAAGTTATCCCCGTTCAGTTGACGGCTAATGTTCCTGCCAAAAAGATGGGAAATATCGAATTGGCAACCGATGCTGTTATGCTTAAAGAAGCAGTTGTGGTGGCCGAAGCTCCGCAGGTGACGGTAGTAGAAGATACGTTGATGTATAATTCCAGTGCTTATCGTACGCCTGAGGGTGCTATGTTGGAGGAGTTGGTTAAGAAGCTTCCGGGTGCTGAAATAGATGATGATGGTAATGTCAAAATCAATGGGAAAGAACTGAAAAAAATTATGGTCGATGGTAAGGAATTCTTTGGTGGAGACGTAAAGACCGGTTTAAAGAATCTTCCTGTAGACATGGTCGATAAGCTGAAAACTTATGATAAAAAATCAGATTTGGCACGTGTGACGGGTATTGACGATGGCGAAGAGGAAACGGTGCTTGACCTGACCGTGAAGAAAGGAATGAATCAAGGATGGTTTGGCAATGCAGATCTGGGAGCCGGTACTAAGGACCGTTATACCGGACGAATGATGTTGAATCGCTTTATTGATAATACTCAGTTTTCGATTATTGGTTCGGCAAACAATGTAAACGATCAGGGTTTCTCC
Organism: Bacteroides hominis; assembly: GCF_033042785.2. Lineage (NCBI taxonomy): Bacteria > Pseudomonadati > Bacteroidota > Bacteroidia > Bacteroidales > Bacteroidaceae > Bacteroides > Bacteroides hominis. The sequence continues at coordinate 1,928,207 of NZ_CP178829.1, forward strand.
GGTGGAGGTGGAGGGCCGCGCTGGCGGAGCAACAATGGCTTGAATGCCACTAAAATGTTAGGAGCTACCTTTGCCACTCAGACCAACAAGATTGAACTGGGAGGTAGTGTACGTTATAATTTCCAGGATGGAGATATTTCGAGTATCAACTCTTCCGAACGCTTCCTTCAGAATGGTAATTCATATTCTAATTCGAATAATAAGAACCGGAATAAGGGGACAAATGTGAATGCCGACTTCCGTATGGAGTGGAAACCAGATACGCTGACAAATATTATTTTTCGCCCGAATTTTTCTTATGGAAGAACCAACAATGCTTCTCTTTCGGAGTCGGGAACCTTTAATGAAGATCCTTTCAATCTGGTGGCAAATCCGAATGATTATCTGAATTTTGACAATCTTTCCGATGATCCGCTGAAAGATATCCGTGTAAATGCTACCAACAGTGCTTCGCTGTCCAAGGGGAATAGTCTGTCGGGAAATGCCACTTTGCAGGTTAACCGGAAATTGAATAATAAAGGACGTAACCTGACTTTCCGTGGGGTTTTCGGTTATGGTGATAATGATAACGACCAATATACGCAATCCGAAACACGTTATTACCAATTGTTGAATCATTTGGGGGGTGACTCCATCTTGTATCGTAATCAGTATATTACAACTCCTACACACAATTATAACTATACGGCACAAGTGACTTATAGCGAACCGATTGCAAAGGCTACTTTCTTACAATTCAGCTACCAGTTCCAGTATAAATACAGTAAAAGTGACAAGACTACATTCGATTTACTGGATTATCCCGATTGGACTATCGGGGGGACCCTTCCTTCCGGATACGAAGCTCATGCAGTGGACAGCTTGAGTAAGAATGCCGAATATCGTTACTATAACCATGATGCTTCAGTGGGTTTACGCTTCATTCGTCAGAAGTATCAGTTGAATGTAGGTATGTCTTTCCAGCCGCAGAATTCCACTTTGTCCTATAAAAAGGGAGACTATATGATCGATACGACACGTACTGTGTTTAACTTTGCACCGAATATGGATTTACGCTTCCGTTTCTCAAAGGTGAGTCAGTTGCGCTTTACCTACCGGGGACGTAGCAGTCAACCTACTATGGAGAATCTGTTGCCTATAACCGACAACTCAAACCCATTGAATATCCGTATGGGTAATCCCGGGTTGAAACCTTCTTTTGCACATACGATGCGTTTATTCTACAATACATACAATGCAGAGAAACAGCGTGGAATTATGACCCATTTCAGCTTTACTGCTACACAGAACAGTATCAGCAATAGTACTCGTTATAATGAAGAAACCGGTGGTTTGATTACGCGTCCGGAAAATATTAACGGTAACTGGAATGCTTTTGGTTTGTTCGGTTTCAATACAGCTTTGAGGAACAAGAAGTATACGATTAATACTTTTACCAACATCAATTATCAGAATAATGTAGCGTTCCTCTACAATCAGGATACGAAAAACAATGATAGAAATACAAGTACCGGTTTGATGTTGGGCGAGAGGGTTACAGGCTCTTATCGTAATGACTGGTTCGAGTTTTCGTTGAATGGTTCAATCAATTATACAGCAGAACGTAATAAACTCCGTCCGGAGAATAATCAGGAACCTTATACATATTCTTATGGAGCAAGTACCAATATAACGATGCCCTGGAAGATGACCTTGGCTACTAACATCACTAATCAAAGCCGTCGTGGTTATCGTGATTCGAGTATGAATCGTAATGAACTGATCTGGAATGCACAACTTGCGCAGTCGTTGCTGAAAGGTGCAGGTACTATCAGTTTTGAAGTATATGATATCCTTAGGCAGCAGAGCAACATCAGCCGTTCGTTGACAGCCGATATGCGTTCGGTATCCGAATATAATGGTATCAATAGTTACTGTATGGTACACTTCATTTATCGCCTGAATATCTTTGGTAGTAAAGCGGCCCGTGAAAAGATGATGAATAGCGGCGGACGTAGAGGATTTGGCGGACCCGGTAGAGGTCCCGGCGGTTTTGGAGGCGGACGTCCTCATTTTTAATAAAAGACTGACCTGATAACTCCCTCCGGATAGATTGCAAAATCTCTTTAATTTTGCATCTGTTCGGAGGGATTGTCGTTTTGAATCGGGACAGTTGTTGTCCGTATCCGATATTTTCCATACATTTGTTGTTTGTATAATACGCGGAGGGTGAATATGATAGATTGGAACTACATAGCAAGCGTAATAGCTACCGTTGCCTTTGATATTATTTATTTCGGGGCTATTATCGGTACGATTGTCATCGTGATTCTCGACAATCGTAATCCGGTAAAGACAATGGCATGGATTCTGATCCTTATGTTCCTTCCGGTTGTAGGGTTGGTTTTCTATTTCTTTTTCGGGCGTAGCCAGCGGCGTGAGAAGATTATCGGTAAGAAAAGTTACAATCGATTGCTCAAAAAGCCGATGGCAGAGTATCTGGCACAGAACTGCTGTGAAACGCCGAAAGAATATGCCCGTCTGATACAACTGTTTCAGAACACGAACCAAGCCTTTCCGTTCGAAGGAAACCGGGTGGATATTTATACCGGCGGATATTCTAAACTTCAGGCTTTATTGCGAGAGCTGCAAAAGGCCAGATTCCATATTCATATGGAATATTATATCTTTGAAGATGATCCGGTGGGGCGTCTGGTGCGTGATGTATTGATAGAGAAGGCACGCGAGGGAGTTGAGGTACGTGTGATTTATGATGATGTAGGGTGCTGGCACGTTCCTCATAGATTCTTTGAAGAGATGCGTGATGCCGGAATTGAGGTGCGGAGTTTTCTGAAAGTACGTTTTCCCCTATTTACGAGTAAGGTCAACTATCGTAATCACCGAAAGATTGTAGTGATAGACGGTCGTATCGGATTTGTAGGAGGAATGAATCTTGCCGAACGCTATATGCGCGGTTTCTCTTGGGGAATTTGGCGGGATACGCATATAATGCTTGAAGGAAAGGCTGTACATGGTCTGCAGACTGCCTTTTTGCTGGATTGGTATTTTGTGGATCGTACCTTGATTACGGCTTCACGTTATTTTCCTAAGATAGAGGCCTGTGGCAACTCTTTGGTACAGATTGTAACGAGTGAACCGATTGGCCCTTGGAAAGAAATCATGCAGGGATTGACGGTTGCCATATCCGGTGCCAAGAAATATTTCTATATGCAGACTCCTTACTTCCTGCCTACCGAACAGATACTGGTTGCTATGCAGACTGCGGCATTAGCCGGGGTAGATGTCAGGTTGATGTTGCCTGAACATGCAGACAACCGAGTGACGCACTTAGGTTCCTGTTCTTATCTGGCAGATGCTTTGCGGGCAGGAGTCAAGGTCTATTTTTATAAAAAGGGATTCCTGCATTCCAAATTGATGGTTTCAGATGATATGCTTTCAACCGTGGGGTCTACCAATCTCGATTTTCGCAGTTTCGAACACAATTTCGAAGTAAATGCCTTTATGTACGATATGGAGACTGCCCTACAGATGCGGGAGATCTTTTTACAGGATCAACGGGAAAGTACCCAGATCTTCTTGAAGAACTGGGAGAAGCGTTCCTGGAGGCAGAAAGCGATGGAGTCTGTAGTCCGTTTGCTCGCTCCTTTGCTGTAAAGTGTATCTTCTGCAGTTTATCTGAAAAAAGAGAAGTTTACACTACCGTATACTCTTCTTTCAATGAAATGGGGATTATCCTCAAAGTTATTCTTTTTGCCATGCTCCAGGACAAAAAGTCCGTTTTCTTTCAACATATTGTTTTCGAAAACCAGATCCGGGATTGTTTCCAGTTCTTTCAGTTCATAAGGAGGGTCGGCAAAAATAAAGTCGAATTGCTCATGACTGCCATTAATGAATTTGAATACATCTCCACGTATAGGCAGGCATTTATCCGTCTGCACTTCCTTCATTATTTTACTGATAAAAGCATGATGGGCACCATCTTTCTCTACACTGATGACACGGTCGCAACCGCGTGACACCAGTTCAATGCTGATGCTGCCTGTACCGGCAAAGAGGTCAAGGGCAACAATGCCGTCTTCGAAGTCCATGTAGTTGGATAAAACGTTAAACAGATTTTCTTTGGCAAAATCTGTTGTGGGACGTGCTTTGAATGTTCTGGGCACATCAAATCTTCTTCTTTTATATATTCCGCTGATTACTCGCATGTTAATAAGGCTTGCATGTCAATATTGCTTGCAGGGTTCATTATGAATACTTGTTGAATGTATTTACGTAATTCCTGCGTTAGTTTCTCTTTATCGTCAAATACACCTGTCAGGTGAAGTTCGTCTCGCTCCTGGTCGAAATTCAGTTGTTTCCAAAGATAGAGGAGATAGTAGATTCGGTCATCTGTTTTGCGACATTCAAATGAATTGGCAAGAAGCAGATGTCCGCGTTCGTAACAGAAAAAGTCGATGGCATTGTGGCGGATAGAGGCATATATCTTTTTACTGTTGCCTAATCTGCTTTTTGTTGAAAAATATTCTGCTAATGGGGCTGCCTGTGAATAAAATCTTGCCTCAGGGTAGTGATCGGACAAGAATTGATAAGTGCTTTTGTCCATACCGAAGATGACTACGGCATTATTCTTTTTTAAAATATTGTATTTTATTGTTTCATTTTCTTTGGGAGTGTGGTTGTGGTAGAATACCATTTCGGACTGATCATCCTCAAACAGTTCAAGGGGGATTAGTGTGAAACGTTTGTCCGCCATCAGGATGTTTACCCGTTTGTAAGTATGATTCAGAAAGTTTAATTCACGAAAAGCCTTTTTGAGGTTGGCTGTAAGAGATAATGAAGGCTCGACCTCTTTCTCAAAGAAAGAGAGCGAACTATCGTGAATCGGATTGTAGATAGAAAAAGAAAATCCATCCGTACTAAGACGGATGGACAATGTATATTGTTCCGATTTACTAAAGTCAATCGTTTCTGCAATTGCTCTATCGGGCATATTCGGATTATTCCCAGTTACCTGCGCCGTTGTTCGGAGTGTCAATAGAACCTACCATCAAGCCTGGATATTTACCCAGTTTGGTTTGAACATCTTTCAAGTTTGCGATTTCTTGCTTGTCAAGTCCGTTCAAGTATACATCATACGGAGTATTAGCCTGGAACAGGAAGATAGGAGCTCCTGATTTAGTTGTATCGTTTCTGGTGTACATTTCAAACTGTGCACCGCCACCGAACGGAACGTATCTCAAAGAGTCTGCATTGAATGACTTATCGTAGATAGTATCTGTTACGGCAACCCATATTGTATCACGTTTGAAGCCCATCAAGCCGGCAGCTTCAACTTCTTTCCAGTTGTTAGTCTTTTTAGCCTTGTTGATCATAGCCATAGCTTTCTTTTCAGTCATACCGTCTTCCAGCTGCTTGTCGCTCAATACGCCTTCTTTAGATACGAAAGGAATCTTTTGTGTCTTAACGAAATCGATCAGTGTGTCAAAGCTTGCAGTGTACTGCTTGTAGATATTACGATATTCTGCCTGAGCTTTACGAATATCGATCAAGCGGGCAACAACTGCTTTGTCTCTGTGCTTTTTAGCATTTTCGAAGTTGATAGGACCCATGATGCTGGCATAGCAAATGTAAACCAAAGCAATTACGCATAGACCTAGTACGATATTAAATACTGTTTTCATGATAAATATGTTTTTTTTAGTTTATATTCGTAGCGCAAAAATAAAATAAATAAATCTAATTAACGATAGTTCTTGTAACTTTTTTCTCGTACAAAAATGATAAATAACTATTTAGAGCGGCAAATTAAGGAAAATTTTTCTTATCAGCCAACTTTTGAGCAAGAAATAGCTGTAAAATCTCTTTCAGAGTTTCTACTTTCTACGGCTAATGAGACGGTTTTTGTGCTTCGTGGATATGCAGGAACCGGAAAGACTTCTCTTGTCGGAGCCTTGGTGAAAGCGATGGATAAGTTACAACAGAAATCAGTATTGCTGGCGCCTACGGGGAGGGCAGCTAAGGTATTTTCTGCTTACGCGGGACATCCTGCTTTTACCATTCATAAAAAGATATACAGGCAGCAGTCATTTTCGAATGAAGTAAGTAATTTTTCAATCAATGATAATCTTACCACCCATACATTATATATTGTAGATGAAGCTTCCATGATTTCGAATGAAGGTTTGTCGGGATCTATGTTTGGTACGGGGCGGCTTTTGGATGATCTGGTCGAGTTTGTTTATTCCGGTGCAGGATGCCGTTTGCTGTTGATGGGAGATACAGCCCAGCTGCCTCCGGTAGGGGAAGAGCAAAGTCCTGCACTTGTTACAGAGGCATTGAAAGGATACGGACTGAATGTGACAGAGGTCGATCTGACACAAGTGGTGCGTCAGGTACAGGCATCTGGTATATTATGGAATGCGACTCAAATACGCCGGTTAATTGCTGAAGAGGAGTGTTGCTCGTTGCCTAAGATAAAAGTGAGTGGATTTCCGGATATAAAGGTAGTACCCGGTGACGAGCTGATTGAGACCCTGACCGGATGTTACGAAAAAGATGGCATGGACGAGACGATTGTGGTATGTCGTTCCAATAAGCGGGCCAATATATATAATAAAGGTATACGTGCCCAGATTCTTTACCGGGAAGATGAACTGAATACGGGTGATTTGCTAATGATAGCGAAGAATAATTATTACTGGACTGAGAGGTATAAAGAAATGGATTTCATAGCGAACGGAGAGATTGCCGTGGTTCGCCGGGTGAGACGTACTCGTGAACTGTATGGTTTTCGGTTTGCCGAAGTGGTTCTTTCATTCCCGGATTATAATGATTTTGAAATTGAAGCAAACTTGTTGCTGGATACACTCCATTCGGATGCCCCTGCCTTGCCCAAAACAGAAAATGACCGGCTTTTTTATTCCGTACTTGAGGACTATGCGGATATTACTGTCAAGCGGGAGCGAATGAAAAAGATGAAAGCAGATCCGCATTACAATGCTTTGCAGGTAAAGTATGCTTATGCAGTGACTTGCCATAAGGCACAGGGCGGGCAGTGGCAGAATGTTTTTCTCGATCAGGGGTATATGTCGGATGAATATCTGACGCCGGATTATTTCCGCTGGCTATATACAGCTTTCACACGTGCATCGAAGACACTCTATTTGGTGAATTATCCGAAAGAACAAATAGAGTGACAGGAGTATACATAAAAACAGGGAACCCATCTCGGGCTCCCTGTTTCTCTTGTGTAACCTAATCTATTGTCAGTGCATGAATATTAATCTCGTTGTTTAGCGGAAATTGTTTGGAGTAACGTAATTGCCTCCATCATCATTGGTGTCGGCTACGTCCCACCATAAACGAGTTCCTTGTGTATCTACATCTTTCGGACGGTTCGGGTTGGACACTTCGCTATCCGGGTATCTCAGGCGTTTGATGAACTTGCCGTTTGCGACTTCACCCCCTGAGTTGTTGCCTCCTTTAGGTGTTTTCATGTAGCGGGGATAGTCTGTACGGCGGAACTCTGCCCACCCTTCATTGCCATTCGGATATACGGCAATCCATTTCTGGGTGATGATCTGCTCCAGTTGTGCTTCTCTGTCACCACTCTTGAAAGCTTGTAATCCTTTCAGTCCTTCCATATACTTGTTGATCTTCTCCTGACCTTCTTCGTCAGCGCCAATCTGATAGTAGTTGAAGGAAGCTTCGATGCCTTCCTTATATAATTCTTCAGCTGTTCCATTTGCACCTGCCCATCCGCGGAGAGCGGCTTCTGCCCGAAGGAATAAACTCTCGGAGTAACCCAGCCATACAATTTCACGTGCGTAGCACCACCAATGTTTACGGTCGAGTTTCTTCTGGTCTTGCTTGATGAATACGCGACTCGGAGAATAAGTGGTTGTATAGCTACCTCCCAATGAAGTTTCACCATTTTCACAACCATTGAAATCTTTCGTCATATCCTCTTTGGGTTCGGTTAGATTAAGATTTTCAAGGGCAGTCGGTCTCCACCACAAGATTTCGCAACGCGGGTCGAGAATGGTGGATTGTTCTTTGTAAGCTCTTTCCATTTCTTTGGATAACACTACGTTGGCACTCCAGTTGTACAGAAGTGTGTAGATGTTTTCGTTGCCACCCGTTATGTATGAATACTTGGGAGTCTGCTTCATGTTGTCGTCATCGTTTTGCATCAATCCGGCAGGATCAGTCATTGCTTTCTCACCCTGTTCTTTAGCCAGTTGAGGATCTACATTCGATACACGCAGTGCCAATCGTAAGCGAAGGGTATTGGCAAAACGAAGCCATTTGTCTTTGTCACCTCCAAAGCACTTATCGTTTTCACCCAAGCTGTATTGTGCGGTAGATGGGGTGTTATGGAGTGCAGTGATGGCTTGGTCAAGCATCTTAAAGATGACGTCATATACATCTTTCTGATCCATATACTTCACTTTTTCGTCTGTAGGCATTGCACCCTTTACGTAGTATTCCAATGGAATGGCTCCATAAGTGTCTGTCTGCATAGAGATTAGGAATGCGTAGTAGATGCGGGTGATATAGAATGCGTTATGATAGCGTTCCTTTCCACAGAACCAGAATGTTTTGATCAACTGGCTGTACTCTTCTACTGTACGATTATCGTAGAAGTGTTCCCAACGTTTTTTGGACCATCCGTCGTTATATCCGTAAGTAGGTGAGTTGGTTACGAATCCGCTGACATTGTTTGCAAAGTAAGCGGCGTAGATGTCATGGGTCAGATTGGTAGTAACCTGATAGTCGTTATACACTCCTTCGTAAGTTAGGTTGGCAAATACTGAACCGATGGCACTTTCCGTTCCTTGAAGGCTTTTCAGCGCGCTTGGTGTCAGTTCGTAGTCAATATCGATTCCGTCGGGGGTGGCACCGATTATTTCCGGATCGTATACCGGCGCATAGGGGTCGGTATTCATTTCTTCGAAATCATTACATGCAGCCAGTCCTAAGAGGAGGGTGCACATGGCAAGTGATTTATATATTTTGAATTTCATACTATATCTTTATTTATAAAATTAGAAACCAAGGTTAACTGAGAATCCGAATGTACGGGTATAAGGTACGGCCATAAAGTCGATGGCCTGTGAGAACATGGTCGTATCGTAACCACCTTCAGGACTTGTTCCCGGAGTGTGTTTCAACAGATAAGCCAGGTTGCGTGCCACGAATGATACATTCAGCGAGTTGATCGGTGTCTTTTTCAACATGCTTTTAGGGAACGTATAGCCGATAGCCAATTCTTTCAGTTTGATGAAAGAAGCGTCATAGATAAAGTCTTCCGCGTTCAAAGCACCGTAATAGTTGGAAGCTGAAATCTTTTGGGTATTCGGCGTTCCGTCTTCATATACTCCGGGGAATATCATCATGAAGTTGTCGCTTTCACCACGATTCATGGTACGTTTGGCCATACCTGAGCCTGTAGCGTTCATTTCAGAAATAGAGATGATGTCACCGCCGAATTTCATATCGAACATGGCCGATAGTGTAAAGCCTTTGTAGGTGAATGACGGAGATACGGACATCAGCAAGTTGGGTTGGATATTTCCGATGGGTTTTGCCAGGCGTTCGTCAGCGTCAGTAGTAGTCATAGGCAGACCGTTTTCTTTGTTGATGATGATGTTGCCCTGTTCGTCACGTTTGTAAAGGGTCTTAGCATAAATCTCACCCAGTTTATGACCCGGACGTGCACCTACGTTGATCGGGAAGTTAGAGTCACCGTTGAAATAGATGTAATCTACACCTTCAGCCAGTTTCTCTACGTTCGATACGTTTTTGGCCAGATTGACATTTAAGTCGAAAGAGAAGTCTTTCAGTTGTACCGGTGTCGAGTAAATCATCATTTCGAAACCTTTGTTGGTAATTAAACCTGCATTTACCCATTTCCCACCACTCCAAGGAGCTGCGGCAGGCACTTTCATGATCTGGTTTTTCGTACGGCTGTAATAATAGGTAAAGTCAAATCCCAGACGGTTGTTGAGGAACTTCATATCCAGACCTGCTTCGTAGGATGAAGAGATTTCCGGTTTCAGTTGGTCATTCATCTTCACGTTCGATTTGCTTGGGATCAGTTCACCCTTTTCGAACTTGAATCCGTAGGTGTTATACAGTTGATACGGATCTGTATCTTTACCTACTTGTGCTGCCGACAGACGTACTTTGGCAAAAGTTAACCAGCTTGGTAATGTCTTGTCCAGCGAACGGACAAAATCAGACACGACGAAACTCAAATTGGCAGACGGATAGAAGAAAGAGTTGTTCTTCTTTGGTAGTGTGGACGACCAGTCGTTGCGGGCAGTCAGGTCCAGTGACAGATACTCTTTCCAGGAGAGTTGCAGAGATCCGAAGACAGAGTTAGTAGCACGTTCATGGCCCGTTTCTCCCGCTGTGTTCAGCATATTGGCTGCATTGAAAATCCACTGCCCTTTATCAAGCATATTGCGTACACCGGCATTCAGTGACTCGTAGTTCTGGTACATGAAGTTACCGCCTACAGTGAAGCCCAGACGGAAATTGTCCGTCAATTGTTTGTCACCCATCAATACAATTTCCGCGTTCGATTCGAAGAAGTTCTGTTCTTCACGGTTCATTTCATCGTCTGTGATATCTTTGATACTGCTTTCGCCGTTGATACCGTCACCCGCATTAGTTTCTTCGATTCGGGTACGATAATAGTCGAATGCATACTTGGCGGATAGGTGCAACCAGTCGGTAAAGTTGATTTTCATTCCATAGTAACCGAAGGCTCTCCAACGTTCGTCAGAGTTGTGGCGTTGGTTCAGAACGTAATAAGGATTGCGGATACCGGCAGTAGGACCTGTCCAGTTCACGTGTGCATTGTCGGCTGTGGAGTATTGTTTCAGATCGTCCAGACGGATATTGTTAGGAATACCCATCAATTGAGCGATGGCTCCGTATGTACCGAAATAGGGGCGGTCTTCTGCTTTGGTGCGTGAAAGTGAAATCTTTCCATCCATAGAAAGATACTTGTTCATTTCCATTCCGGCATTCAGGTCAAGGTTGATTCGGTTCAGTTTTTCGTTCGGGAATACGCCTTTGTTGTTTGAACTACCAAAAGAAGCGCGGAAATGTGATTTGTCTGTAACGTTACTTACAGATACATTGTGGTTCTGTGCGAAGCCGGTATCAAAATAATCTTTCAGTTTGTTTCCGTATTTGGAGAAAGCATATGTGTCGCCGTTCCAGGCTTTCTGCATGCTTCCGTCCAATACCGGTCCCCAGCTTGAGGAGTCTGTCGGATCATATTTCGCGTAATATTGAGACAGCGGATTCTTGTTCTCATCCTGGGTCACAATGTGTCCCTGTCCATAGCGATCCTGCATCTCGAGGGTTTCGGCTACTTGACTCCAAGTGAAGTTACCGCTATAGCGCACTCCGAAACCGTCTTTCTTGCTACCTTTCTTAGTAGTAACCAAAATAACACCGTTACCGGCACGTGAACCGTAAAGAGCGGCGGCATTCGGACCTTTCAGTACAGAAATCGATTCGATGTCTTCGGGGTTGATATCGACGGAAGAACCACCGCGGTCAACGCCGCCGTAGTAAGTAGCATCCGAGTTATTGTTATCGCTAAACGGCACACCGTCTACAATCCAGAGTGGTTGGTTGTTGTCAGCCAGAGAAGAGTTACCACGAATCGTGATCTTGGTAGAACCGCCAAGACCTGTACCGGCCGTGTTCATTTGCAGACCGGCTACTTTACCTTGCAATGCACTGGTAACCGAAGGGTCTCCGGTCTGGTTCAGTTGGTCACCTTTGATTTCCTGTACGGCGTATCCCAACATTTTCTTTTCACGTTTGATACCTAAAGCCGTCACAACCACTTCACTGATCATCTGGGTATCTTCACTCATGGTTACGTTCAGGATGCTTTCCTTTGCGGGCAGTACTTGTTGTTTGTATCCGATATAGGAGAATACGATTTCAGCTTTCGGATCGTTGACCGTCAGGGTGTATTTACCTTCCAAATCGGTAATGGCTCCTGTGCTGGTACCTTTTACGGATACGTTTACACCGATCAGTGCTTCGCCGTTGGCATCTACAACCGTACCGCTGACCTGCCGTTTGACCGAGGTTTGTGCCGGATCCTGCTGTTTGGCAGCCTGAGACAGATAAACAATGTTATCTTCGATTTTGTATGTCAGGTTTTTGCCTTTAAGTGCAGCGTTCAGCAGTTGTTCCAGACTTACATTCTTTACTTCCAGATTCTCAATCGGCATGTTCGACGATTGATCGTCATAAAAGAATTGATACTTAGATTGGGATTGCACTGTCTTGATCACTTGCCCCAATGTAGTGCGGGGAGTCGAAAATGTGAATTGTGCGAATGACCACTGAATAGGAGCAGCAGCCAAAAGAATAACCAGCGATGCTTTGAGCAGCTTGGGTCTTTGAAACAGAGTTTTGTTTTTCATTGACTATAATTAAATTAATTAGTTAACTTTAAAAACATACAAGGTTTAAGCATGGTATTTATAATATAAATCAAGTGGCTTTTGTGCCCTTGATGTTAATAAAACAAGTATCCCGAAAGAAACACTTACTTCAGTTGCTGACTTTTTTGAGATTTATTTAGGAGGGACTTTCGAAGGGGGCTTTTCTCCCCTTTATTATGGGATGGGGCGACTCAGTTTAATGAGTAGGAGGATATTCAGCCTAATGAGTAGGGGCATTCCCATTGGGTTGAGTCGATCCACCATTTAAATGGAGGTGGATCGACTGCCTCTAAGACAAGTGGAGTTGCTTATTTCTCTTTTGAGAATGAATACGGAGCGTCTTCTTCGCTAATACCTCTGTTGAGATTAGGCTGTGATCCCATCTTGAACTCGAGGATTCCACCTTTCAGCAAATCGTCGTGCTTCAAATAGTTCCGTGATGATTCCTTTCCATTCATACGGAGCGATTCAATGTACAGGTTTTCTTTACTGTTATCCGGTGCATCTATCACGAGGTTATTGCCGTTCTCAAAATGCAGAGTTGCCTTTTTAAAAAGGGGAGCTCCTAAGACATACTCGTCTGTACCCGGACATACGGGATAAAATCCGAGTGCGGAGAATACGTACCAGGCAGACGTCTGTCCGTTGTCCTCGTCACCACAATAGCCGTCAGGTCCCGGAGTATACATGCGGTCCATCACCTGACGAAGCCAGTATTGTGCTTTCCAAGGTTGTCCGGCATAGTTATACAGGTAAATCATGTGTTGTATCGGTTGGTTGCCATGCGCATAGTTGCCCATATTCATCACTGTCATTTCACGAATCTCATGAATCACCTGTCCGTAATAACTGTCATCGAATACCGGCGGAACGGCAAATACGGAATCGAGCATTGTGATAAACATCTTTTTACCTCCCATCAGATCGATCAGGCCTTGCGGGTCATGAAATACCGACCAGGAATAATGCCAACTGTTGCCTTCTGTAAAAGCATCACCCCATTTCAGCGGAGAGAACGGTGATTGGAACTGTCCGTTTTCATTGCGGCCACGCATCAGTTTGCTTTCTTTGTCGAATACATTCCGGTAATTCATGGCACGTTTGGCAAACTGTTCGATTTCTTTTTGGGGGCGGTTCAATGCTTTACCCAATTGATAGATACACCAGTCATCATAGGCATACTCCAATGTACGGGCGGTGTTCTCATTGATTTTCACATCATAAGGGACATACCCCAGTTTGTTGTAATATTGATAGCCCAGACGTCCGGTAGAAGAGACCTCCGGATGCACGTTTTTCGTACCGTGAATCAATCCCTCGTACAGGGTCTTCACATCATCTACCTTCACTCCTTTCAGATAAGCATCTGCCAATACTGATGCCGAATTATTGCCAACCATGCAGCCTCTATGTCCGGGACTTGCCCATTCCGGGAAGAAGCCGCTTTCTTTGTACGTGTTGATGAGTCCCTCCTGTATCTCTTTGTTTACCGAAGGATACATCAGGTTCAGGAATGGGAACAAGCAACGGAATGTATCCCAAAATCCGGTATCGGTGTACATATATCCGGGAAGCACCTGACCGTTGTAGGGACTATAATGAATCGGTTGACCGTCCGCTGTCAGTTCATAGAATTTACGGGGAAACAGGAGAGAACGGTAAAGACAGGAGTAGAATGTACGGTACTGATCCAGATTGCCGCCTTCTACTTCTATTTTGCCCAATACATGATTCCAGGCATCATTCCCTTTCTGTACCAGTTGTTCAAAGGAGTCGTTGCCTAACTCTTGCAGATTCTGAGTAGCTTGTTCGAAACTGATGAACGAAGAGGCTATGCGGGCATGTACGATTTCGCCTTTCCGGGTGCGGAAACCGATGACAGCTCCGGTATGATCGGCTTTCTGTTCCAGACTGCCTTCTTCCAGTTTTTTATCAGCGAAAGTGCCTTTGTAAGAGAAAGGCTTATCGAACTCGATGACAAAGTAATTTTTGAAGTTCTCGGGTACTCCGCCACTGTTACGGGTGGTATAGCCGATGATTTTATTTTCTTCCGGAATTACTTTTACGTAAGAACCCTTGTCGAACGCATCTACAACAACGTACGAATGCTCGTTTTCGGGAAAAGTGAAGCGGAACAGGACTGCACGCTCCGTCGGGGTCATTTCGGTCACGACATCATGTTCGGCCAAGTATACTTTATAATAGGCCGGAGTGGCAACCTCGCCTTTGTGACTGAACCAACTGGCACGTTTTTCTTCGTCAAACTCCGGTTTGCCTGTTATGGGCATGATGGAGAACTGTCCGTAATCGTTGATCCAAGGACTGGGTTGATGGGTTTGTTTGAATCCCTTGATTTTGTTGGCTGTGTACGTATATTGCCATCCGTCTCCCATCTTACCGGTTTGTGGTGTCCAGAAATTCATTCCCCACGGGCGGGCAATGGCGGGATAGGTGTTCCCGGTTGATAACTCGAAAGAGGACTGTGTTCCCATCAAGGGGTTAACATATTGGGTCCAGTCTTTGGCCTTAGCCATCAATGAGCAAGCTACAAGGCAAGCGGTCAAAAGAATTTTTTTCATGGTGTGAATAAGAGGTCTCGGAGACGTGTCAAATCTTGCCACAGAAGACACAGGGCAAACGCAAAGTCATGGATGATTCATATGAACACTCCGTGCGTCCCTGTGGTGAAAAGGCTTTTGATATAGCCCCGGACCTTTTTTATTAAATGAATATTATGTAATTTCTATCTACTATGATTACATGGGGCTGTGTTAAAACTCTTTTTACCACGGAGTAACACAGAGTATCGCAGAGCTTTTTGCTAATAATCAGTAACTTAAATCACCTCTGTGCTACTCTGTGTCCTCTGTGGTGAGTTTTGACACACCCTCTCTGTTCCCTCTTCCTGAGAGAGATTAGGGTTGCGGTCGCCGATCTGTCATCTCAATTTCCAGTGTACTTCCCGCCACAATGTCATCATGTGTGAAGAAAGGCTTTTCCAGCGGTTCCCCGTTCAGCTTCATGCTTTTGATATACTTATTCTTTTTAGAGTTATTCTTGGCTATTACTATAAATTTCTTTCCATCAGGCAGATTGACCACAGCTTTGTCAAATGCAGGGCGTCCTATGGAATAAACCGGTTTACCAGGACATACCTGATAGAATCCCATGGAGTTCAGTACATACCAAGCGGACATTTGGCCGCAATCTTCATTACCCGATAGTCCGTCTACGGTATTGGCATATTGACTGCGGTATACACTGTCTACCAATTCCTGAGTTCGCCATGGGCGGTTCACGTAGTTGTACATGTGAATCACGTGATGGCTTGGTTCATTTCCATGTGCATATTGGCCGATCAGTCCGCTGATATCCGAAGAGATCGTTTCGCCCTCCAGTGAGGAGTCGGCGGTAAACAGAGAATCCAGTTTGCCGACAAAGGCATCTTCACCTCCCATCAGTTTCACCAAACCTTCGATATCGTGGGGGACAAACCAGGTCCACTGCCAGGCAGTTCCTTCGCAATAGTCGTCGTTGCGGTGAGTAGATGAACGTGGGTTGAACGGAGTGCGCCATTCCCCCTTACTGTCCAGTCCCCGCATAAAACGGGTTTCCGGGTCGAAGTAGAATTCATAAGCTTTCGCAAAGCGGGCATATTTATCCCGGGTGTCATAGTCATTCAGTGCATCGGCAAAGATTGAAATGCACCAGTCATCATAAGCATATTCCAATGCTTTGGCAACCGATTCGTTTTCGCGGTCGCATGGCACGTAACCGATCGAGTTTTTATAATATTTTGCTTTCGGCATCAAGTGAGGCAGCACCAGGGCAGGACATTTGATTCCTGTCGTATCATATTCAGCCGCACGTACACACGCACGATAAGCCTCCTGAATATCGAAGTTGCGGTCACCTTTCATATACGCATCTACAATAACAGGAACAGCATGGTAGCCAATCATTGTACCGGTATAATTGGAAGCCATGTCCCACATCGGGAAAATCCCACCTTCCTGTTGCTTTTTGATCAGAGAACGTATAAAGTCATTGTTCAGGTCCGGATCGATAATGGTCATCAACGGATGAAGTGCACGGAAAGTATCCCACAGTGAGAAGATGGTATACATCGGATTAAGCGTGTCACCTTGATGTACTTGTAGGTCCATGCCCAGATAGCGTCCGTCTACATCTGTAAACAGGTTTGGGCTGACGGCAGTGTGATAAAGTGCGGTGTAGAAAATGGTCTTATCATCCTTGTCATTCGTGGTGATATCTATCTTCGACAAAGTTTTGTTCCATGCTTTGCGTGCTTCCTTACGTACTCCGTCAAAGTCCCAATCGGGTATTTCTGCTTCCACATTTTTGCGTGCACCTTCTATATCCACGGCGGATATTCCGACTTTTACAAATACTTGTTCGTCTTTTGCCGTGTTAAAGTGTAGCAGTACTTTGCAGGTCGGCAGTAATTTACCTCCTTCGTCAAGCGCCATCGAGTCGGTTACCAGTGTGTAAGTGAAAGGTTTTGAGAATTTTGCATAAAAGTTGATGTATTGGTCGAAGGCCCAGTACATTGTTTTCTTTCGTCCACAAATTTCGGTAGGGCTGATGACTTCTATCTCCATCTCTTTATTGGTCTGTCGTTGCAGGCTATAGTCAAAATCGAGGATGAATCCGGCTTCTCTACTTTCCGGGAAAGTGTATCTGTGGATGGCTGCCCGTTTGGTTGCAGTTAGTTCGGCCTTTACCTGATAGGTGTCCAGGAAAACGGAGTAATAGCCCGGTTCGGCAGTCTCGTTCTGGTGTGAAAAACTGGAAGCATAAGCCATCTTCTGGCTCTGTGAACCTGTTGGGAGATATTTCTGTTCGCCTACCGTAGGCATCAGCAGCACATCCCCATAGTCACAACAACCGGTTCCGCTCAGGTGGGTGTGTGAAAATCCGTTGATGGTAGAGTCTGCATAGTAATAGCCCGAACAAGCGTCCCACCCATCTATACGGGTGTCCGGGCTGGGTGAAATCATGCCATGGGGCAGGATAGCGCCCGGAAAAGTGTGGCCGTGTCCGCCGGTACCGATAAATGGGTTGACATAGGCTGCATAATCAGTCATGTCCGGCGAGTTTGTGCAGGAGTTCAGAGACAATAAGCCTCCTAAACATCCCGCCAGGAATGTTCTAAATCTCATGGTACTATATGTTTATTTTAATTAGTTGTTTACTTGTTACGTGAAGAAATAAAAATATTATCTCCCACGATCTTATAACTGATTGGTATAGAGTTGTCCAGTGATTGGAGTACAGACTCTATATTATCTTTCTTTTTCAGTACACCCGAATAAGTTTTGTCTGACTTTATATCGGGTGAGAGAATGATCTTCACATCATAAAAACGTTCCAGTGTCCGGGTGATGGCAAAGATGTCGGCTTGTTCAAACGGAATCAGGTCATTGTGCCATACGGCATCCAGTTTGGCATCTACCTGCTTCACTACCAGTCGGCGGGTTGTTTTATTCAGTTCGGCTTTTTGTCCCGGCGAAAGGATGATCATTCCTTCCTCATTGTTGCCTTTAACCTCTATTTCTCCTTCGATTAATGTCGCTTCCGCCAGTTTGTGGCTTTTGTCACACTTGAAGTTGAAAGTCGTGCCCAATACTTTGATGCGCATCGCTTCACTTTTTACGATGAAAGGACATTGGCGGTTTTTAGTGACCTCAAAGTAGGCTTCTCCGTCAAGGAATACATCTCTTTCGGTATTGGAGAACTCTCGTGGATACCTCAGCGTTGCCGACTGATTCAGCCATACCTTACTGCCATCGGGCAGTACTATTTCCTTCACTTTTCCGTCCGTAGATGAAGCTGTTATCATATCCCGGGTGGGGTCAGCCTGGTAATATAAATATCCACCTCCGGCACCGACCATCAAAGCCAGTATGATGATGGCTGCATATCGCATCCATTGGTGCATTCTGATAACCTTGCGGCTATGTGCCTCCTCCTGAGCCAGCTTTTTGCATAGTCGTGCTTCTGCCCGGGCTGTTCTTTTCTGATCCGGGAAGCTGTCGTGTCTGCCCAGATGATATACCTCCTCCATCCGGAAAAGTCGGCGGGCATTGTCATCTGATTCCTTGATCCAAGCGTTTACTCTGGCAAAATCTTCGTCAGAACATTCGCCCGTCAGATATCTCATCAATATTTCTTCGCTCAGATTATTCATCTTTTCTTTTTCATTATATAATAGAAACAACTAATTCTTTAAAAACACTTATCTATTTGATAAAAAATAATAGGAATAAAAGCCATAAATGGCTAAGACGGCTGCGTAAGAACTTCAGCGCCTTGTACATGTGGGCTTCTACCGTGCGTAAAGATACTCCCATTACGTCAGCTATCTCTTTGTTTTTCATTTCGTGCAGGTAGCTCAGTTTGAATACCTCCTTACATTTGTCCGGCAGTTCATTGATGGCTTCGTAGATTTCGTTCCGCAATTCACGGTCTTCTATTCGCCGGATAACTTCGTTGTTGTCCGGTTGGTAGAATTCAGCCCGTTTCTGGTTGATTTCTTCCACAGCGGCGCAGTATCCATCCTCTATACTGCGATGTTTCAGCACATTCAGCGCCCGGGTATATACCGCCCGGTAAAGGAAGGCCTGGATTTGGTCACCTATCACCATGGAGTCTTTTCGTCTCCACAGTTCCACAAATACGTCTTGAACCACGTCTTCTGCTTCTTCGTCACCCACCAGGCGGGTGGCGTAGAATATCAGGTTCGGATAGTATTTGCGAAACAGTGCTTTGTAGGTTATGTCAAATGTATCGTCCATCTTTTTAGCTACAGATTACCTCTTTTTTCCCATCTCAAATTCAAGGGTTGCACCACTCATGATCTGTTCATGTGTAATATAACTCTTATCATAGGGTTTCCCATTCAACTTGGTTGACAGGATATAAATGTTTTCCTTGTTGACTGCGGGAGCTTTGACAGTGAATGTTTTTCCGTTGCCGAGGTGCATTTGTATTTCCGGGAAAAGGGGAGTGCCTATCTCATATTTACCGCTTATCGGATCGACGGGATAGAATCCCATAGCGCTGAATACATACCAGGCAGACATTTGCCCGCAGTCTTCATTACCACAAAGTCCGGCAGGAGTGTTCTGATAAAGTTCGTTCATCACTTTGGCTACATACTCCTGAGTCTTCCAAGGCTGACCTACTGCATTGTATAAGTAGATGACGTGGTGGCTGGGTTCATTGCCGTGTGCGTATTGTCCGATCATTCCGGTGCTGAACAGAGGAAGTTCGTCATCAGCCGAGGGATGGAAGGTGAACATGCTGTCCAGCTTTTGGGTAAAGCGTTCTTTTCCTCCGACCAGGCTGATCAGTCCGTCTACATCGTGTTGTACTGACCAGAAGTATTGCCAGCCGTTGCTTTCACAGATGTGAGGAGTATAAGCGTCTGCTTCAAAGCCTTTCTGGAATTCTCCTTTGTCATCACGTGGCTGCATAAACGAGGTGGCAGGGTTATACACATTGCGATAATTCTGCGACCGCTTATAAAATTCGTCCGCAATCTCTTTCTTTCCCAGTTTTTCTGCCATACGGGCTATGCAGTGATCATCGTAGGCATATTCCAGTGTTTTAGACAATGACCAGTTTTCGGCATTATAACTGTCTTTTTCATTGAAGGGGACATAGCCCAGTTTTTTGTAAGCACCTATTCCGCGATAGTTGTCCAGATTGGCGGTAACTACACAGGCTTCCAGTGCTTTTTCGGGATCGAAATTGCCTATACCTTTTAAATAAGCATCCACAATTACGGGAACAGCATGATAACCGATCATCATGTCGGTTTCACTTCCATAAAAGTTCCAGACCGGTAAACGCCCGTTCTGTTCGTAGAATGCAAGAAATGATTTCACCATGTCGTTCACTCGTTCCGGTTCGGTATACGTAAACAGAGGATGTGCGGCACGATATGTATCCCACAGTGAGAAAGTGCTGTAGTTCACCCATCCGTCTGCTTGATGTATCTTTTTATCCGGTCCGTAGTAAGCACCGTCCACATCGCTGTAGATGGTGGGGGCAAGCATACTGTGGTACATCGCAGTGTAGAAGTTTACCCGGTCGTCTTTGTTGTCACCTTTGATTTCTATTTTAGAGAGCTGCCTGTTCCAGTTGTCACGGGCAGCCTCACGGTATTTTTCAAAATCATTTTCAGGCACTTCAGCTGTCAGGTTCTTGGCGGCACCTTCCATGCTTACGCCTGACAGTGCTGTATTGACAAGAATCTGTTCACCGTCTTCCGTGTCAAAGTCGAAACGGGCTACAGTAGCGGTACCTATTCGTTTACCGTCTTTCATAATGGCGGTAGTATCCATCTGTACGGCAGCAAAAGGCTTGGAGAAGCGGGTGCGGAAGTATACGTGTTGATTTCGTGCCCATCCGTCGGAAAAGCGATATCCCTGAATAGTCACCGAATCTATTACTTCTATGTGAGAGTCGTTGGTGAAGTCCCAGTTCATAGCCTTTTTCAGGTTGAGGAAGATAGCGGCTTTCGCTTCGGGAAAAGTGTAACGCTGAATGCCACACCGTTCGGTGGCTGTCAATTCTACATTGATTCCATAATCTTTCAGCAGTACCTGATAATATCCTGCCGTGGCGCTTTCGTCCTGATGGGAAAATTTGGAGTAGACGCCCAACGGAGCTTCTGCTTCTTTGTAGGGCAAGGTGACAGGCATAAACGAAATGTCATATAAGTCTCCGGCTCCCGTACCCGAAAGATGAGTATGGCTGAACCCGGCAATTGTGCTGTCGGGATAGAAATATCCTGAAATGCGGTCCCAGCCGGGCAGTCCGTTGTCCGGACTAAGCTGAACCATGCCGAAAGGTGCTTGCGCTCCGGGATATGTGTTACCGGTGAAGTCTGTTCCGATAAATGGGTTTACATATTGTGTGTAATCAGTGGTTGTCTGCTTGGGGGCAGACGTACAGGCTGTGAATACGAATAAAAGAATAAATGATAAATGAAAAAATGCTTTCATGCGGCTTGGGTTAGAATTTTAGTAATTGATTGATTCAGTGTACAAAGGTAGAGAATATAAATGTAAAACGAAAGAACTTATGTGTGGATTGATTCGTCTTTTTGTTTTTCGGCTCGTTATTACGGGGTAGGAGGACTGCTATTCTAAACTGCTGAGTGTAGACAATACATTTTCCGTTTCGGTTATCTCTTCTTTGTGTTTTGAAAATAGATATGTATAGATAAAGTACTTCTTCCCCCTGGGCGATCGAATGTATAAGTGTGATTTGTGCAGAGTTCCTATAGGTGGTTTAAAGGAAGGGAATCATTGGTTTAAAACCGAAGGGGCATTGGTTTTAAAGGAAGGACCTTTTGCTTTTAAACTAATGTTTGGGCAGTTAAAGGTCTGTTTATAGGTGAATTGTAATTTATGCTACGCTTCGACTTTATCTTCTGTAAGTCGTATTGGATTTGGAACTTCCTTTTGACGTTTGTCAGGAAAAGATATTTGAATGTGAAAGCTTTCAATGATATAGCAGTCCGGAGGGCTGAGCGGATCGTGACAATACATATCGCGTGCACGCATAGGTACAAACAGAACCTGCTAAAAACAATATTCCGGTAGAGGTCATCATATCTCCTAAACTTACCAGGGGCGATACGATACCTCCGAATGCAAACCCGGTGGCTCCCAAAAGTGCCGAAGCAATGCCTGCATTCCGTCGCTCACACTCCATGGCTAACGTGTTGGATGCCGTAAAAGTCATGCCAATCATGGAGAGTAGAGCGAAGATCAATAACTCGTAGATCCAAAAATCACAACCCAGAGGCAAGAGCACCATTGACAGCGCAGATACTAACAACATGCCCCGGCTTCCTATATATAAAGCCCGTTCCATAGTAGGCAATTTTATCGATATTGCTGAAGAGATAACCATTGCTATCGCATTGATTCCAAAGCAGAGGCTGAACGATAGGGGAGAGAGTCCGTAGTGTTGCTGCATGATGAATGGTGCAGAAGAGATATTGGCAAACAATATTCCCATGGTAAAGCCATATTGCAGGACGTAGCCTACATAACGGCGGTTGCGGAGGACTTCCCAAAAACGATGGTATAGGGCTTGCCAACTCACAGCCTGTCTGTGTTCTGTCGGAAGTGACTCATTCAGGTGCAGACTTCCGGATAGGAGAGCCACTCCCATAAGGAATAAGCAGATAAAGATGCCTTGCCAGCCTGTTATCTGGGCCAGAATACCTCCTCCGATGGGGGCAACGACTGTAGCAATTCCGTTTATTCCCCCGATAATGGCGAGCATACCGGCCAGTTGGTGTCCCGAATACTCGTCGGTAGCTATGGAGCGGGAAATCACGACACCACCTGCTCCGGCAATGCCTTGTAAGAATCGGGATAGCACAAATAGTGAAATGGTGTGTGAAAAGATACATCCCAGCGTAGCGAGCAGGAACAGAATCATAGCCAGAAGTAATGGAGAACGCCGTCCGTACTTGTCACTCAGGGGACCGAAGATTAATTGTCCGGCAGCCAAACCAATCATACTGGTTGTGAGTCCTAATTGTACCATGGAAGATGAAGTCTGGAAAAAATCTGCCATAGCCGGCAGGGTAGGCAAATACATATCCATTATAAAAGGACCGAAGGCACTTAATACACCTAAAAATAATAATAAGAACCGTCTGGAATTCTGTCTGTCAGTCATTGCTATTCTCTTTGATCAATACAGTCGCAAAATTACTTCATTTGTTAGGAACCGGACGTAGGCTAATCTGTACAAAATATGTTGTTTTCAGAACAAAATAGTCCGAATACAAAAAATAAACCTACATTTGTTGCCTAAAACAGACTTTTATGAAAACAGACCAATTGCTTGCCGATACGAAAACGATCCGATATGAAGAGACCGATCTGACTTCTTTGATATCGACTCCATATCATTTCCGGTGTGGTATCTATCTGATTTGTACGCGGGGGGAAGCCATTGTCTCTACCGGTGTGCAGAAATATATATTTAATGAACAAACAGAACTGATCTTCCTGACCGGTAGCCTGCTGCAAGTGCTTGAAGCTTCCGAGGATTTGCAGGTGAAAATGTTGATGTTTCCTAAAGAAGCATTTCTAAATGCCATGTTACCTATTGATACACCCTACTTTAATTATACTCACGAACATCCCTGTTACCGTCATACTGCTGACGAACGAAGTCAGAAGACTTGGCGCCAGATCAATTTGTGGATGGATATGGCACAAATGTTGTTTACCGAACCGATGCCGCAGTTCAGAGGACAACAAGAGCACAATTTTTTGCAAAGTTTGCTCATGTGGCTGTTTAATACGATTCCGGAAAAGTTGGCTGTCAGCAAGCAATATAGCCGTACTCAATTACTCTGCCACCGGTTTATGCAATTGATCCGCGAATATAGTATGCATGAACATCAGGTCGCTTTTTATGCCGGAAAACTTTGTATATCGTCTCGTTACCTGCATAAAATTACAGTTCGGCATTTAGATGGAAAGAAACCCAAGCAGCTTATTGATGAACAGTTGGTGGCTGAAATAAAGGTACTGTTGAATGAACCCCGTCTATCTGTAACAGAGATAGCTGAGCAACTGCATTTTCCGGATCAATCCTATTTGACACATTTCTTTAAGAAGAATACAGGTATCTCTCCAAAAGAATTTCGGGCGATAAAGAATCTCGGATGAGGCTGAGTCTGCCCACTCTTCTCCGTTATTGTAATAGTGGGAGCATGGCTCTTTCATTTAACAACCGTCTTCCTCCCTTGCCCCCCCACAAAACCTTCCATTCGCACACAGCGATGCGGAAGCAGTGCTTCGTTGTTTCTTTTTTAAGAAAGAATCCGGCCGACTATTACCGAAGAAATCCAGCAGATTAACCATTATCATACAACTCTTTATCCCATCCCGCATACCTGGGCTGATGAGCCCACATGCCCGGGCTGATGAGCCCGTATATCCGGGCCGATGAGCCCGCATACCCGGGCTGAGATAAAGATCCGACCATTTGCACTAAAGAGAGTAAGGGAAATGAAATGCTTTTAGAGAGATAAACGGATAAGAAATTGGACATATCCATTTGTTTTCCAAACCGTTACTACTGAAATTTCCCCTAAAACAGCGGGTGGAAGATGGAAGATGGGGGTGGAAGATAAATGGTATAAAAACCGCATCTTCCATCAATATATACATCTCACAATCAACGATATGCATTCTAAAAGGTGGAAGATGGAAGATCGAAACGTGTTTTTTGTATGAGAAGAAGGCGGGGTAAATGAAAGAGCTGTGTAGTGGGAGTAGAATAAAAAAGATAATTCTTGCTTTTCCGGGTTATTCTTGCTATTATTGCAACCATAGTAACAGGACTATGAAAAACTAATTTTGGGAAAAAGGTGATTTACATCAAAAAACACTTTTTCTTCCTCAAAAAGAAATTGTATGAAATATATTTGTTTTTGGGCATGTATATTGCCAATGATATTATGTTCAGGTTGCTCCTCTCCCCATTTTAAGGAAATAAGTTTGAATGATGCGGAGTTGGGACTCTGTTCTTTTCGTGAATTTGACTTAGATTCTACCAATATCTTATATCCGCGCGGACTTTTTTATTTTGATCATCACTTGATATTGGTTGAGGTAAAAAACAATCCGACACTTTCTTTCTGGACGTCAGACAGCTTGAAGTATGAGTTTTCATCGGGGTATATAGGCGGAGGCCCCAATGAGCTGATTCGTCCCCGCGCTGATTACTTTACAAGCTCCGATTCCAGTTTCTTTATCTTAGATTCTGATATAGAACGAGAAATCAAGATTGAAAACAGGGGCATTTGTATACTAAATAATATTCCGATAGCCGTTTCGGATGCAATAAATCAGCTGGTTCGATTGGATCATGGGCATTATATCATGAGCGGCAAAACGGACGGAGCTTCGGGTAAAGAGCATTTCATATATTCTAAAGGGGAATTTACCCCTTTTGGAGATTATCCTTCTACGGATTTAGAGAAGATGGAGCAAGCAAAATTCGATTATAAGTTTACAGCGGGAAAAATGGGAAAGAAGGTTATATTGGATTTTTATTTGTATCATAATCTTATACGGAAGTATAGTATAAAGGGAGAGCTGTTGCAGGAAATCAGGTTGCAGGATATTCCGGACAGACATAATACGTATGAAAAGTTCAGGGAACAAAGTGTGTATCCTTATTGGCGCAAGACTGTGGCTACTGATGATGCAATTTACGTTCTTTTTTATCAAGAAGTTACTGAGAAAGTAATATATAGTGAAGGAGCAATACCGGAATTGCAAGTATGGGATTGGGAGGGAAAACTGAAAAAGAGATTTTTATTTGATAAAATCTATGATAATTTTACTGTCTCTCCCGACGGTCGGTTGTATGCATTGAATACACAGGAGCCATATAAGATATATACTTATGAAGTAGGTAAATAATGCTTTGCCATTGGATAAAGTGAGTTTATGATATTTGCGTCCGATGAAGGGGGAATGAAATAGAAAGAGCCCGGCACAATACCGGGCTCTTTACTCGGGAGACTATGAGGTTTGATCTGACTTCCAGCTTTATATGGAAACTTTCGGACAGCGTGGTTCCCTTCTCGTGGAGAGTTGGGACTTTTTAGATACCTGCCAGTTCCAGTACCTTTTCAACAGCAGCGTTCAGTCCGTCCGGATTCTTACCGCCGGCTGTCGCAAAGTGAGGTTGACCGCCACCGCCACCTTGAATCAGTTTGGCAGCTTCTTTTACCAGATTACCTGCTTTCAATCCGCCTGCAACCAGATTATCGCTGATCATGACCGTCAGCATTGGCTTGTTGGCATCAACTGTTCCGGCTACAAAGAACAGGTTCTCTGTAATTTCGCCACGGAGTTGGAAAGCGATGTTCTTCACTACTTCCGCAGGCATCGGCAGGCAGAACTTAATGACTTTAATGCCGTTAATCTCTTGTACATTCTTCAGCAGGCGTTCTTTGACGGCGGCTTCTTTCTCTTTCATAAAGTCTTCCACCTGTTTTTTCAGCCCTGCGTTTTCATCGATATACTTACGAATGGCTACGCCAAGGTCGGGAGCATTGTTGAAAAGAGCTTTCAAATCGTTCAAAGTATCCTGGATCGTATCCAGCATTTCTTCTACGCGGGCTCCGGTATATGCTTCGATACGGCGTACACCGGCAGCTACTGAACTCTCAGAGATAATTTTTACCATACCGATGTTTCCGGTAGCAGCAACGTGAGTACCTCCACAGAATTCAATGGATGAGCCGAACTGGATAACACGTACGTGGTCACCATACTTCTCACCGAACAGGGCGATTGCCCCCAGTTCTTTAGCTTCTTCGATAGGGATGTTGCGATGTTCCTGCAATGGAACATTGGCACGTATCTTAGCGTTTACCAGATGCTCTACTTTGCGGAGTTCTTCGTCCGTTACTTTCTGGAAGTGAGAGAAGTCGAAGCGCAGAGAATCCGGAGTAACCAAGGAGCCTTTCTGTTCAACATGCTCTCCCAATACTTCACGGAGTGCTTCGTCCAGTAAGTGAGTGGCAGAGTGATTGGCTGCACAAGCTGCACGTTTGTCGGTGTTTACACAAGCCATCATCGGAGCCTCCGGATGTTCGGGAAGTTTTTTTGTTATGTGTATCGGGAGATTGTTTTCTTTTTTAGTGTCGATCACTTCAATAGTTTCGAACTCACTTACCAATACACCGGTGTCACCTACCTGACCACCGCTTTCTGCATAGAACGGGGTATAATCTAATACGATTTGGTACAGAGTCTGATTTTTCTGTTTCACCTGGCGATAACGCAGAATAGAGGTTTCATATTCTGTATAGTCATACCCTACGAATTCTGTTGTGCCTTCTTTCAAAATAATCCAGTCGCCTGTTTCAATGGCAGCGGCGTTGCGTGCACGTTGTTTTTGCTGTTGCATTTCGGCGTCGAATTCCACTGTGTTCACTGTCATGCCGTTTTCACGCAGAATCAGTTCTGTCAGATCGAGCGGGAAACCAAACGTATCATACAGCGTAAAGGCGTCTTTGCCACTGATTTCTGTTTTTCCGGTGGCTTTTGTGTCCGCCATGGTTTTGTCGAGCAAGCGGATACCGGTTTCCAAAGTGCGTAGGAATGATTCTTCTTCTTCTTTGATAACCTTTTCGATCAACTCTTTTTGAGCAATCAGTTCCGGATAAGCATCACCCATGCTGTCAATCAGAACCGGAAGCAATTTGTACATAAACGCTTGTTTCTGTCCAAGGAATGTATATCCGTAGCGAACGGCACGGCGGAGGATACGACGAATCACATAACCGGCTTTGGCATTCGACGGCAATTGTCCGTCGGTGATTGAGAAAGCGATAGTACGGATATGGTCGGCAATCACACGCATAGCGATGTCGTTCTGTTCATTCTTGCCATATTCTGTTCCCGCCATTTGAGCGATTGATTTGATCAGTGGCTGGAATACGTCAGTGTCGTAATTGGATGTTTTACCTTGCAAAGCCATGCAAAGACGTTCGAATCCCATACCGGTATCGATAACTTTTGCCGGTAGCGGTTCGAGGCTGCTGTCGGCCTTGCGGTTGTATTGCATGAATACGAGGTTCCAGATTTCTATTACCTGGGGATGATCATGGTTCACCAAATCGCGTCCTGAAATCTTAGCACGTTCTTCAGCCGGGCGGAGGTCGATGTGGATCTCCGAGCAAGGACCGCAGGGACCTGTATCACCCATTTCCCAAAAGTTATCATGCTTGTTGCCGTTGATGATATGGTCTTTGGGAAGGAATTGTTCCCAGATGGAAGCTGCTTCGTTATCACGTTCCAGCCCTTCTTCGGGGCTTCCTTCGAACACCGTGGCATACAGGTGTTCCGGGTTCAGCTTCAATACATCTACCAGATATTCCCATGCCCAGCTGATGGCTTCTTTCTTGAAATAATCGCCGAATGACCAGTTACCCAGCATTTCGAACATGGTGTGATGATACGTATCGTGTCCCACTTCTTCAAGGTCATTGTGCTTTCCGCTTACGCGAAGACATTTTTGCGAGTCCGCGACTCTGTGGTATTTCGCCGGGTGGTTACCCAAAATAATATCTTTAAACTGGTTCATCCCTGCATTGGTAAACATCAGGGTAGGGTCATCTTTAATCACCATCGGAGCCGAAGGAACAATCTGATGTCCTTTTGACTCGAAGAAATTCTTAAACGAATCTCTGGTTTCTTTTGCAGTCAACATACTTCTATATATCTATTGTTGAGGTTAATATTCTGAAAAAAGCAGTGCAAAGATAGCTTGTTTTTATTATTTTTGCCGTATTAACAAGCGAAATATTTATAAGATGCGCAAAGTTTACTATATCTATAATCCGCAAACGCAGACTTATGACCGGATTTATCCGACTGTCCGACAACGGGCATTGAGCATTCTCCGCCGTCTTTTTATCGGGATGGGGCTGGGGGCCGGCAGTTTCATTATATTGTTACTGATTTTCGGTTCTCCTTCAGAGAAGGAGTTGCGGAAAGAGAATAGCCAACTTTTGGCACAATATAATGTTCTTTCTCGTCGTCTTGACGAAGCAATGGGAGTGCTTCAGGACATTCAGCAACGTGATGATAACCTTTACAGGGTCATTTTTATGGCCGATCCCGTTTCACCGGCCATTCGTCAGGCGGGCTATGGCGGTACGAACCGTTATGAAGAACTGATGGATATGGCCAACTCAAAACTGGTGGTTAATACGACTCAGAAGATGGACGTGCTGAGTAAGCAACTTTATATACAATCCAAGTCGTTTGACGACGTGGTGGCGATGTGTAAAAATCATGACCAGATGTTAAAGTGTATTCCTGCCATCCAGCCGATATCTAATAAAGATCTTCGGAAGACAGCTTCCGGCTATGGTACACGTATCGACCCTATTTACGGAACGACGAAGTTTCATGCCGGTATGGACTTTTCTGCTCATCCCGGGACGGATGTGTATGCCACTGGTGACGGGACAGTGGTGAAAATGGGGTGGGAGACCGGTTATGGCAATACTGTTGAGATTGATCATGGCTTCGGGTATCGTACCCGTTATGCTCATTTGCAGGAGTTTCGTACTAAACTGGGTAAAAAAGTGGTACGCGGTGAGGTGATTGCCGGAGTGGGAAGCACCGGAAAGAGCACCGGACCGCATTTGCATTACGAAGTGCATGTCAAGGGGCAAGTGGTGAATCCGGTTAATTATTACTTCATGGATTTAAGTGCGGAAGATTATGAACGTATGATTCAGATAGCCGCCAACCACGGTAAAGTGTTTGACTAAACAAAAAGAGAATTATGCAAAATACAGAAAGGGATCTGAAATTATATTACTCTATCAGTGAAGTTGCCCAGATGTTCGATGTCAATGAGTCGTTGCTTCGTTTTTGGGAGAAGGAGTTTCCGCAAATTGCCCCTAAAAAGGGTAGCCGTGGGGTACGCCAATACCGGAAAGAGGATGTAGAAACCATCCGTCTGATTTATCACTTGGTGAAGGAACGGGGGATGACTTTACCCGGAGCCCGCCAAAAATTGAAAGATAATAGAGAGGCAACAATCCGGAACTTTGAGATTATCAATCGTCTTAAGCAGATTAGAGAAGAACTGCTTGGAATGAGGAATGCCCTTGATAGATTTTCAACGACGAACGGAGAGGAACGATGAACGCAGGTTGGCACTCCTGTTATCGTTCATCGCTGATGGTTCATTAGTTTTCTACACGTGTCACTGACTTTATATTTGGAATTTTGCGCAAATTGTTGCAAATGGCTTTTACGTCTTCCACATCGTGCACATATAACTGTACTTTTCCTTCAAAAATGCCGTCATTGGTCTCCATGTCCAACTTTCGGATATTAACGTTCAGTTGGCGTGAAATGACCTGCGTGATTTCGTTCAGTAATCCTACATTATCTATGCCTTTTACATAAATATATACCAGGAAAGAAAGTTTCTTGTGTGTATCCCATTCTGTGGCAATGATACGGTTGCCATAACTGCTTTTTAACTTAGCCGCTACCGGACATTGGCGTTTATGGATGATGATGCGGTCGTTTTCATCCATATATCCCAGTACGTCGTCACCGGGGATGGGATGACAACATTCGGCCATGATATATTTCTTTTGCAGGGCATCTTCCGTCAGTTTAAGAATCTGTTTGGTATTAATCTTCTCTTTTTCTTGCGGTTCTTTTTCTTCCTGCTGTTTGTCTTTATTGTTGTTGCCAAAAGAGAAAGTCAGATACTTCATCCAGTTACTGCTTTGCTTCTCCTTCAGTTCATTCTTGTCGGCGTCTCCCAATACGATGGTTTTGTTGCCGATGGCTACATGGAATTCTTCTTCATTCTTCATGTTATGCAGTTTGCATAACTTCTCGATGATAGCTGCTTCCGGACGGATCTCTTCTTTCTTAAAGAATTCGTTCAACAATTCTTCTCCTTCTTTCTGGAAGGTTTTTCGTTCTTTACGCAGAATAGCTGCAATCTTTGCCCTTGCCCTTGCAGTAGTGGCAAATACTTCCCATTGTGGCTGTACACGTTGCGACTTGGATGTCAGTATCTCCACCTGATCTCCACTTTGTAATTTATGGCTTAGGGGCACTAGTTTATGATTGACTTTGGCGCCGATGCAATGGCTTCCTATATCTGTGTGCAGGGAGAATGCAAAATCCAGCGCAGTAGAGTTCTGTGGCATGGTTTTAAGCTCTCCTTTCGGAGTGAAGACAAAAATCTCCGAAGCAAATAAATTCAATTTGATTGTATCGAGGAAGTCGATGGCGTCCGGTTGCGGATCGTCGAGTATTTCTTTAATAGTACGCAGCCACTTTTCCAATTCACCTTCATCTTCGCTGCCTCCTCCTTCTTTATATTTCCAGTGGGCGGCAAATCCTTGTTCGGCCACATCGTTCATCCGTTCGCTACGTATCTGGACCTCGATCCATTGTCCGTTGTTTCCCATCAAGGTGACATGCAGTGCCTGGTATCCATTGGCTTTCGGGTGGCTCACCCAGTCGCGCAGGCGGTCGGGGTGGGGTTTATAGATTTTAGAGATTGAGACATAGATGTCAAAACAATCATTCAGTTCCTCCTCCATATTGCGTGGTTCGAAGATAATTCGTACAGCCAGCAGATCATAAATTTCTTCAAAGGGAACATGCTTGGTTTGCATTTTGTTCCAGATGGAGTAGATTGATTTCACGCGTGCCAGGATACGGTATTTTAGCCCCATCTTATCCAGTTGCTCTCGTATCGGGGCGGTGAATTCATTAAATACCTTGTCACGTTCGGCCGCTGTTGCGTTCAGCTTTTCTTCAATTTCCTGATATTCTTCAGGATGTTCATATTTGAAACTGAGGTTTTCCAGCTCTGTTTTGATCTTATACAGTCCCAGGCGGTTGGCAAGAGGTGCATAAATATACAATGTTTCGCCTGCGATCTTATACTGTTTGTTGGGTAACATAGAGCCGAGGGTACGCATGTTGTGCAGACGGTCGGCTATTTTGATTAAGATCACCCGAATGTCATCGGACATGGTGAGCAGGAGCTTTTTAAAGTTCTCTGCCTGTGCCGAAGCGCGGTCACCAAAGATACCTCCGGAAATTTTAGTTAGCCCGTCGACAATTTGTGCGATTTTAGCTCCGAAAATGTTTTCGATATCTTCTACCGTATAGTCGGTATCTTCTACGACATCGTGTAAAAGGGCAGCACAAATGGAAGTCGAACCAAGCCCGATTTCGTTGCATACGATTTTTGCGACGGCAATGGGGTGCATGATATAAGGCTCCCCGGAGCGTCGTTTGATGCCTTTATGTGCCTGATTGGCAAAATTAAAGGCCTTGGTTATAATCTCAATACGTTTACGGTGCTTGGTAGCAAGATAATCGTTCAGCAATTCTTGAAAAGCTTGTTCAATCATTTGCTCTTCAGCTATTTCTTTCTGGTTCTCAGTGTCCATAATTTAGTCCTTTCGTTCCTTTTCTGCAAAAATAATCAAATTTAAACATCAGGCAAGCGAAAGGGGATTTATTTGTATATTTTCAAACGTTTTCCTGCGGAAATGTTAGTTCCCCGCAGTCCGTTCCAACTTTGAAGATCTTTTACGCGTACACCATATTTTGCTGCAATAGCTCCCAAGGTGTCTCCATTTTTGATTTTATAATATGTGGGTGTACCATTGCCTGCTTTGGCAGAGCTACCTTTCCTTCTGGAAGCAGGACTGTCATTTTTAATGGCTACTGTACGCCGGTTTTTGAATAATTCGTCGGCACGGTGGGCGTAAATAGTGTCCTGGCGATCGATGAACGAACTTACGGCGTTTTGTGGAAGGCGCAAAGTATAAGATTTGCTTTCACCCGGAATTATCTCTTTTTTGTATTGTGGATTGAGACTTCTGATTTGATCCATCGGAACATTGCACAAGTCGGCAATCTGTTGGAAGTGAAGGTTTTTGTTTACCTGAATCGTATCGGTACTTTCCGGAATATCGGTTTCCATCGGACAGATATTATGATCGCAGTAATAGGTCATTACATAGTTGGCTGCTATAAATGCCGGTACATATCCTCTTGTTTCTTTGGGCAAGTAGTTATAGATGCTCCAATAATCGGTTTCTCCTCCTGCACGGCGGATGGCTTTGTTGATGGTGCCCGGTCCGCAATTGTATGCTGCGATCACAAGATTCCAGTCATGATAAATATCATATAGATCTTTCAGGTAGCGTGCTGCTGCCCAAGTTGCCTTTATCGGGTCACGACGGTCGTCCACCAGGCTGTTCGATTCCAGCCCGTACATTTTGCCGGTTCCTATCATGAACTGCCACAAACCTCCTGCACCTGCGCGTGATACTGCCGACGGGTTCAGAGCCGATTCGATGATAGGTAAATACTTCAGCTCCAATGGCAGATTATACGCATCGAGAGCTTCTTCGAAGATAGGCATGTAGAAGTTGCAGGCACTCAGCATAAAAGATACCTGATTTCGCAGGCGGCCGGCATACATATCGATGAACTTACGTACGATTTCGTTGTATGGCATCTCCATTACGGTCGGCATGCGCGATAAGCGGTCGATATATACGGAGTCACTGAACAACGGATTGATTTCCGCCGTACTGCAATCTTTTCCTAAGTCAATGTAGTTTTTGGCTTTCCAGTCGTTGAGCAGACTATCGAGGGGATAAGTCATACTTTTCGGAAGCTCGATGCTTTCCTGGCGTTCTTTGCCGTTGTCGCGAATCACTACGTCTACACTCTGTGCGTTTACCTTTGGGGTGGCAAACAAAAACAATAAAATCAGGGGGCAATAGTTTGCTAATTTCTTCATTCTTATTTGTTCAATCTTCATGGGTTAAAATCTGAGGCTGCATTGCACGCCTACCGACTTACTGCCGGGTTGTAACGGGTTATTATTTATAATAGTAGGTTCCACCCTCATGCTTAGGTCGGGTGATATGTCGAAATTGGATAACTCCGCGTCTACATAGGCGTCGATAACGGAAATCAGATATACGCCGATGACAGCGAATATACTGAGGTCACGATAGCGGCGATACGTATCTTTCCGTTTGCGGAGTATATCTTTCAGCTGGGTATCGGTGTAATTGTGATTTGGCGGAAGTAAATCCTGATAGCTGTTCGTATTTGGATTATTGTCCATAATATCCATATAAGCCTGAGCATAGTCCTTATACATTTTCCCGTTCCAGCTTAATGCGTAGGCGCATCCGGCGAATCCACCATATATAATAGGTAGTTTCCAGTATTTGCGGTTATATATCTGTCCGCCACCCGGAAACACGATGGCATACCAGGTTGCTTTCGTCGGGTTAGGTACGAACATTTTTTTAGGCATGATGGGAGGCGGCAGGCTATCTGTCTTTACGACTGACGGAATGACAGGTGTTTCTATCTTTTCCAGGTTCTGCCGGTTGACTTCCTCGAGGCTGTCTGCCGTAACAATGGCGGGTTTCCGGTTTTCCAAACTGTCTATCGGCGGGAGGATAACCGCTTTATCCACTTTTACACTGTCGGCGACCGGCGAAGAAACTACCGGTTCACGATGGCGGCGTGCCCGTGCTTTAGGAGCCTCGCGGACCGGAGAGATGGAATCCTGGACTGTTTTTACAGGCTCCTGTGCATACACATCAATCCCTGCTACCTGAAAGAAACAGAGAAGCAGGGCAATGTATAGCTGATATGTTTTACTTTTTTTCGTCATTTATTTCTTCAGTGAGTCGAAGATTTCCATGATACGTTCCAGTTCCTCTTCATTACTAAAAGGAATACTGATCTTCCCTTTGCCCTTTTCAGAGCAAGTCAGTTGTACCTTGGTGTTAAAGAATCCCGATAGATGTTGTTTCAGCATGTTGAATTCCTCGGGCAGTTTGGCCCGCTTCGGGGTAATCTTTTTGGTTCCGCTCTTCACGGCTTCTCCTTCGCTCAGTGATTTTACTATTTCTTCTACTTTGCGGACAGAGTATCCGTGTTCCAGAATTTCTTCGAAAATTTTAACTTGTAGTTTCGGGTCGCCCAGTGTGATCAATGCCCGGGCATGTCCCATGTCTATCTGTTTGTTCTGCAATGCCATTTGTATCGGTGCAGGCAATTTGAGCAGACGCAGATAGTTGGCAATGGTTGTGCGTT
The DNA here is from genome assembly GCF_033042785.2 of Bacteroides hominis. Lineage (NCBI taxonomy): Bacteria > Pseudomonadati > Bacteroidota > Bacteroidia > Bacteroidales > Bacteroidaceae > Bacteroides > Bacteroides hominis. The sequence continues at coordinate 1,963,422 of NZ_CP178829.1, forward strand.
TCTTGCCGACACGTTCACTTAACCGTTCCTGTGTCAGGTCATATTGCTCTATCAAGTGTTGGTAAGCCAGTGCGATTTCTACCGAATTAAGATCCTCGCGCTGTATATTTTCTATCAGCGCCATCTCCATCACGTTTTCATCATCGGCTGTGCGGATGTATGCAGGAATCGTATCCAGTCCGGCTTTCTGTGAAGCGCGGTAGCGACGTTCCCCGGCAATGATCTGGTACTCGTCGTCCGAGACTTTGCGCAGGGTGATGGGTTGGATAATTCCTATTTCCCTGATCGAATCGGCCAACTCTTCCAGTGCCGTTTCATCAAATTCGCGACGCGGCTGGTTGGGGTTGACGGAGATTTTCGACAGTTCTATTTCGTTAATAGACGAAGAACCTTCGGTTTTCACCTCCTCCATGGAGAGCAGGGCGTCGAGCCCGCGGCCTAATGCATTTCTTCTTTGTGTTGCCATATCTTCGTTTATTTACTATTTCTGCTTATTAGTTCCTTAGCCAGTGCCAGGTGATTTTTTGCTCCGGTAGATTCTGCATCATATAAGATAGTGGGCAGTCCGTAACTGGGTGCTTCACTGAGCTTCACGTTGCGCTGGATGACGGTTTTGAACACCAGTTCCTGAAAGTGGCGTTTCACTTCGTCATAGATCTGGTTGGCTTGGCGCAGGCGTGAGTCGTACATCGTCAGCAGGAAGCCTTCTATTTCGAGTGCCGGGTTCAGTTTTGATTTGATAATCTTGATGGTATTCAGCAGTTTGCTGATTCCCTCGAGGGCAAAGTATTCTGCCTGTACGGGGATAATCACCGAGTCTGCTGCCGTTAGGGCGTTGATTGTGATCAATCCCAGCGAAGGAGAACAGTCTATCAAAATATAATCATACTCTTCCTTTAACGGAGTCAGCACTTCTTTCAGTATCTTTTCGCGGTTTTTGAGATTTAGCATTTCAATTTCGGCGCCTACCAGATTGATGTGCGATGAAATGACTTTCAGCGAATCAATTTCAGTGTCATGAATAGCGTCCTGTACGTTGGCTCTGTCGATAATGCATTCGTAGATAGTACATTCGGATTGCTTGATGTCGACTCCCAATCCGGAAGAGGCATTTGCCTGTGGGTCTGCATCAACAACCAGTACTTTCTTTTCAAGCGTAGCCAGCGAAGCTGCGAGGTTAATCGTAGTCGTTGTTTTTCCTACACCACCTTTTTGATTGGCCAAAGCAATTATTTTTCCCATATTATCTAAATTTATTGGCAGCGAAATAAGTGATAAATCCTCAGAGCGCCTACTAAAAAATAGAAACTTTGCTTAATCTGTTGATAAGTCACCTGTTTTGTTAATAACTGCCAGGCGAGATACGGGCATTTTTTCTCTTTTTAGCTCGCAAATATACGTATTAAAATTGAATATCAATTCCTTTTTTTACTCACTTGCAGAAGATTAAGATTTGTAAACGGGTAGTCTGCATGGCTAACCATCAGATGGTTTCAAGACTTCCATTAAGAGTTAGCTGATAAAACATCCCCATGTTTTTGATAACAAGATCCCCATGTTATATCTAATAACATCCGGATGTTATTGTGAAGAACATCCGGATGTTTTACACTCTTGTTTCTTATCTGCTGTGAATACAATATTAATAGACCTTCGCTTTCCTATTTGGTTCTGTTGTCGATACAAGTTCTTTTTGCTACTTTTGTGCATTTCGAAAACATAAAATAATAGATAAGGTAAGATTGTATGGAAAATAAAAGGCCTTTGATCCTCGTTTCCAATGACGACGGTATTATGGCAAAAGGTATTAGTGAACTGATTAAATTTCTTCGTCCGCTGGGCGAAATCGTAGTAATGGCTCCTGACGCTCCCCGTTCCGGCAGTGGATGTGCACTGACGGTGACACAGCCGGTGCATTATCAGTTATTGAAAAAAGATGTGGGGTTGACTGTTTATAAGTGTTCTGGTACGCCGGCCGATTGTATAAAACTGGCACGAAATCAGATACTTGACCGTGAACCCGATCTGGTTGTCGGTGGGATTAATCATGGTGACAATTCTGCTACCAATGTACACTACTCCGGCACGATGGGGGTTGTAATCGAAGGTTGCCTTAACGGAATTCCTTCTATCGGGTTTTCTATTTGTGACCATGACCCCGGAGCTGATTTTGATGCTGCAGGACCTTATGTGCGGAAAATAGCGGCAATGGTTCTTGAGAAGGGACTTCCGCCACTGACTTGCCTCAATGTGAATTTTCCCAATACTCCGGAACTGAAGGGAGTGAAAATCTGCGAACAGGCCAAAGGGCACTGGAGCGGAGAGTGGCAGGCCTGTCCACGGAGAGACGATACGAATTATTATTGGCTGACCGGAGAGTTTATCGATCACGAACCGGAGAACGAGAAGAACGATCATTGGGCGTTGGCCAACGGATATGTAGCCATCACACCGACGGTAGTGGATATGACTGCTTATCATTTTATGGACGAATTGAAATCCTGGGAATTATGAAATACTATCTGATTGTTGGCGAAGCCTCGGGCGATTTGCATGCTTCTCACTTGATGGCTGCACTGAAAGAGGAGGATCCGCGGGCTGAATTCCGTTTCTTTGGCGGTGATATGATGGCTGCTGTAGGAGGAACGATGGTGAAGCATTATAAGGAGCTGGCTTACATGGGCTTTATTCCTGTATTGCTGCATCTGCGAACCATCTTTGCCAACATGAAGAGATGTAAGGAGGACATCGTGGCATGGGCGCCGGATGTTGTTATTTTGGTGGATTATCCGGGCTTTAATCTCGATATTGCCAAGTTTGTGCATGCGAAAACGAAGATTCCGGTTTATTACTATATTTCTCCCAAGATTTGGGCATGGAAAGAATATCGCATCAAAAATATAAGAAGAGATGTAGATGAGCTTTTCTCCATTCTCCCTTTTGAGGTTGAGTTTTTTGAGGGGCATCAATACCCGATTCATTACGTTGGTAATCCGACGGTGGATGAAGTTACCGCTTTCAAGGCTGCAAATCCGGAAACATTTGCCGATTTTATCAGTGATAATGAGTTAGCGGATAAGCCTATCATTGCTTTGCTTGCCGGAAGCCGGAAGCAGGAGATTAAGGATAATCTCCCCGATATGATCCGGGCAGCCTCGGCTTTTCCGGATTATCAGCTTGTGCTGGCTGCCGCTCCCGGCATTTCTCCGGAATACTATGCTGAATTCGTAAAAGGGACAAATCTGCAAGTAATCTTTGGCCGGACTTACCGCTTGCTTCAACAGGCGGATGTCGCTTTGGTGACATCCGGAACTGCCACTCTTGAGACGGCACTTTTCCGCGTACCGCAAGTGGTTTGCTATCATACTCCCGTAGGGAAGCTGGTGTCTTTTCTCCGGAAACATATCTTGAAGGTGAAGTTTATCTCGTTGGTCAACTTGATTGCCGGACGGGAAGTAGTCAGGGAATTGGTGGCTGATACGATGACGGTGGAGAATATGCGGAACGAGCTGAAACGTTTGTTGTTTCAAGAAGACTATCGACGGAAAATGTTGGATGGTTATAAAGAAATGGCACGGTTGCTCGGACCGGCAGGAGCCCCGAGGCATGCTGCACGCGAAATGGTGAAATTGCTTAAAAAATAGTTTTTTATTCAATAATAGGACAGAAACCGGTGCAGTAAATGCCCGGTTTTTTTATTTATAGGGTAAAAGGAATAAATTAAGAATAGATATGAAAAGAGTTAAACTACTTTGGGTGGCAATGCTGACGCTGATACTGCCGGCATTGCAGTCGTGTGATGACGGTGACGGTTATTCATTGGGCGATATAGCAAGAGACTGGGCTACAGTCCGGGTAGTCGGTGGCGATACTTATGCACTGAATGCCGACCATTGGGGAAGTCTTTGGCCTGCTGCGACCGCGATTCCGGGCTATAGGCCGATAGACGGACAGCGTGTGATTACTTATTTCAATCCTCTTTATGATAATTATGAAGGATACGATCATGGGGTAAAAGTAGAGTGTAACTATGACGTCCTGACCAAACAAATAGAGGACCTGACTGCCGACAATGAAGCGGAAATAGGCAATGACCCTGTTCTTGTATATAAAGATATGATGTGGATTGGAGGCGGATATCTGAACATCATTTTTCGCCAGTGCTTACCGGCCAGAGAAAAACATCGCTTCAGTCTGGTTCGCGATACGCGAAACATGGCTAAAGATGGTGATGACGGGTATATCCATTTGGAATATCGTTATAATACGTATGGTGATGTGACTAAGCGTTGTTTAAACGGTGCGGTATCTTTTAATTTGAATTCGTTGGATCTGACCGGTAAGAAAGGCATTAAAGTGAAACTGAATTCTGTTGAAAACGGAGAAGTTGAGGTAGTCTTTGATGTAAAAGAACAGCCGATACCCGAGGGTGCAAAGAATATAGAGCTTTCAAACGAAGTTCAGGTAATGTAAAAAGGGTGAGTTGTAAATAACGGGCTACAAACGGAAGTTTCGCTATATTCTGCGAGATGCTTTACGTTTGTAGCCCGTTTTTATTTGCGGCTATTATTTTTTTATCGATTTTAGAACAGGGTCAGTGCATATAAGTAGACAACTCCTGCCGGTATGGCCATAAGCGAACTGTCGAAGCGATCGAGCATACCACCGTGTCCCGGCAAAATGCTTCCAGAATCTTTAATTTGCAATTGACGTTTCAGAAGTGACTCTGTTAAATCTCCCCAAGTTCCGAAAATAACAACGACCAGTGCCAACCCGGCCCACTCAGCCCAAGTCATGACCGGAAAGAAATAGGCAAATGCAAACGAAGCGGCAATGGCTACGATACCGCCGCCGATAGAACCTTCCCATGACTTCTTCGGAGAAATACGTTCGAATAAACGATGCTTGCCAAACAGAGAGCCGAAGCAGTAGGCGCCCGTATCATTCAGCCATAGAAATACAAATATAGAAAGCGGTAATATCGGATTATAAGAAACGCTGGTTGTTTCCGGATCATTCTGGAAAGCGAGTACATTCAGCAAAGCAAAAGGGAGAGCGATATACATCTGGCTCAACATGGAATAAGCCCAGTTGAGTACCGGATTCTTTTTCTTAAGGTATAATTCGCTTACCATCAGGTAAATGAGCAATACCAGATAAGGAATGAATATTTTGGAATCGGCAGCATCGATGCAGAATCCCATGAGAGCAAGGAACAGATAAGCTCCTCCCAGCATGGTGATGGTCCGGTTGATGGCTACTTCTCCCGATTGATTGACAAGATGACCGAACTCACGTATGGTCAAAGCACTGACAATAACGAAAAGTGTTCCGAAAGCCAGTGGATCGTACAGTATACAACCCACTATGATGGCTACAAATAATATTCCTGTTATGGCGCGTTGTAAAAAGTTGTTCTTCAAGGTGCTGTTACATTTTTAGTTTTGTGATGCCGCCGGTTCTTGTTGCCCATTGTCTTCTTGAGACTCTGTTGCTTGTGGAGTATCGGTATCTTCTCCATCCGTAGGGTGGGCGGTATTTTCTTGTTTGCTATTGGCTGCCATGATCTCTTCCGAACGGGAAGCCCAAGGACGTTTACCGAAGATACGTTCTACGTCTTCGGCAAAGATTACTTCTTTATCGATCAGTAGCTGCGCCAATTCGTTGTGCTGCTCTTTGTGTTCCGAGAGGATTTGTTTGGCACGTTCATATTGTTCGTTAACCATTCTTTTCACCTCTTCGTCAATCAGTTCGGCAGTCTTTTCGCTATACGGACGTTGGAACGAATACTCATCATTATTATAATAGCATAAGTTCGGCAACTTTTCACTCATTCCCAAGTAGGCGATCATGCCATAAGCCTGTTTGGTCACACGTTCAAGATCATTGGCAGCTCCACTGGATACGCGGCCAATGAAGAGATCTTCTGCTGCGCGTCCGCCCAGAGTGGCACACATCTCATCGAGCATTTGCTCTTTGGTGGTAATTTGCCTTTCTTCCGGCAGATACCATGCAGCTCCCAATGCGCGTCCACGAGGAACGATGGTTACCTTAATCAATGGGTTGGCATATTCCAATAACCAAGAGATGCTTGCGTGTCCGGCTTCATGCAAAGCAATAGAGCGGCGTTCGGCTTCCGTGGTGATTTTGGTTTTCTTTTCAAGTCCACCGATGATACGGTCTACAGCATCCAGAAAATCCTGTTTGCCTACGAATTTCTTTCCATGTCGTGCAGCTATCAGGGCTGCTTCGTTGCATACGTTTGCAATATCAGCTCCCGAAAATCCGGGAGTCTGGCGGGCAAGCAGATCTACATCTACTGTATCGTCTATCTTAATGGGGCGCAAATGCACACCAAATACTTCTTTACGTTCGTTGAGATCCGGTAAATCTACATGAATTTGCCGGTCGAATCGTCCGGCACGGAGTAATGCTTTATCGAGTACATCCACACGGTTAGTGGCTGCCAGAATAATAACACCGCTGTTTGAGCCGAAACCGTCCATTTCAGTTAGCAGCTGGTTCAACGTGTTCTCACGTTCGTCATTGCCGCCCATCGCAGGATTCTTGCCGCGGGCACGTCCTACGGCATCAATCTCATCGATGAAAACAATACAGGGAGCCTTTTCCTTAGCCTGTTTGAAAAGGTCGCGTACGCGGGATGCACCTACACCGACAAACATTTCAACGAAATCGGAACCGGCCAAAGAGAAAAAAGGTACATTGGCTTCACCGGCTACAGCCTTTGCAAGCAATGTTTTACCTGTTCCCGGAGGGCCTACCAGCAAGGCGCCTTTAGGAATTTTACCTCCCAAATCCGTATATTTCTGGGGTTCTTTCAGGAATTCGACAATCTCTTCTACTTCCTGTTTGGCTTCTGCCAGTCCGGCTACATCTTTAAATGTCACTTTGATGGATCCACCTTTCTCAAAGAGCTGTGCTTTCGATTTTCCTACATTGAATACGCCACCTGCTCCACCACTGGCACCACTGCCCATGCGGCGCATGAAGAATATCCACAAGGCAATCAGAAAGACAATAGGCAGCACATTCCAAAGTATTGCGCTGAAGTAGTCTTTCTTCTTATCATAGCTGACAGAACCGTCGAAGTGTGTTTCTTCTTTCTCCTTTTGCAGGAAGTTATCCAGATTTTCGCGTGAAGGAGCTTCGGTGGTAATCATCGGATTCCGGCCTACACGTGTAGAATCTTGTTTGAATACAGCTCCTACGTACTGTGGCTTAATATAAATTTCAACTGTGTTGTCATCATAGCCAATCACTTTACTGACATACCCGTCACGTACGTATTGTTGGAATTCATCATAAGAGATGTTCTTGTTAACAGAACTGTTTCCGTTAGCGAAATACAGCCCTAAAAGCATCAGGGCGATAATCATATACATCCAGTTCAGATTGAACTTGGGCATATTTACTTTATTGTTGGTTTTCTTGCTGTTATTGTCCATACTGATAGATTAATCAATGTCGGGAATAGTAATTAGTTTGGCATCTGCCCACAGGTGCTCCAAATTATAAAAGTTTCTGGCCTCCGGCAGGAATACGTGTACTAATACGTCAGAAAAGTCCATAGCTACCCACTCTGCGTTTCGTTGTCCATCGATGGCAGAGGGTTTAGTGCCGGCACCTTTTCGGGTAAATTCTTTTATGGAATCTACGATGGCAACGACCTGGCTGGGGGAGTTCCCCTGACAGATTACAAAGTATTGGCATATCGTGTCGTCAATGTTTGTCAGATCTGCTATGACAATGTTTTTACCTTTTTTTTCTTGTATACCTTCGGTTATCTTTTCTATTAATACTTTCGTTTCGTTCATTTATAGGTTGAAATTAAATAATCAATGTTTAGTTTCTGTTTATAACAAGGAAGGGGCATTCTTTGTTTTCCTGTCATAAACGTGATATTTTTTACAAATATACGCTGATTTATTGTATCAAGGAAAGTTATATGCTAAATCTATTTCATTTTTTGTTTTTTTTTAGGGATGCATCTCTTTGGAATCCGGCGTATTAGATATTTTTTTGCAAAAAAAGAGCGAAAAGTATTTGTGATTAAAAAAAACTTTGTACCTTTGCAACCGCAAACGAGAAACAAAGGATGTGAATCGTTAAGCGACATTGGGCTATGGTGTAATGGTAACACTACAGATTCTGGTCCTGTCATTTCTGGTTCGAGTCCAGATAGCCCAACAAAGAGAGCGAAGTTTTTATATAAAACTTCGCTCTCTTTGTTGGTATTCTTTCCTATCTCTAATTTTCGTATATAAAAAAAGCGAATCAAAGCGGCTTATGCCTCCTGATTCGCTTTACATAGAACTAAAAATTATTTTCCTTTATTCTTCTTTGATTGATTCATCAATTACCTTTATCTTCTGCAATACCAATTCCAGATCAGCTTTGAGCTTTTCTACCTTACGGTTAATTTCGGTCAAAAGGCTGTTTCCTTTTTTGGAAGAGGTAGTGAGGAAGCCCAAGTTGTTTTCATAGGTCTGGAGTTCGTTTTTCATGTTCTCGTACGTACGAACCAATTTTTCGCGTTCACGATAAATAGATTGCGAACCTCCACTTTGAATATTACCGATAGAAGATTTGAAATTACTCAGTTTCTTGTTCGATGCACTGATATTGAATCGGTCGAAAAGCTGGTCAATCAAACCGTGATATTGCTTATAAAGCTTATCTTTCTCTTTGAAAGGAACATGCCCGATATTATTCCATTCTTTCATCAATTCACGAACTTCTTTGCTTGCTTCATCAGCATCTGTTGTTTCGTCAATTGAGGTTAATTGGGCTATGATTGCTTTTTTCTTTTCCAGATTTTCTTGTTCTACAGAACGTTGGGAAGAGGTGGCTTTGCCCTTTTGTTCAAAGAAGTAATCACATGCAGTGATAAAACGTTTCCAAACTGCATCCGAATATTTTTTAGAAACAGGGCCGATTGTTTTCCACTCTTTTTGTAGTTTAGTCAAGACTTCGGCTGTTTCTTTCCAGTCGGTACTATCTTTCAGAGCTTCTGCCTTTTCACATAATGCTTTTTTCTTTTCCAGATTGGCATTCATACCCTCTTTCAGAGACTTGAAGAATTCTCCTTTTTTCTTGAAGAACTCGTCGCAAGCTTTACGGAAACGCTCAAAGATTTTCACGTTCATTTTCTGTGGAGCGAAACCGATTGTTTTCCATTTGTTTTGCAGGGCGATTACTTCTTGCGTCTTGGTTTCCCATGCAGCAAATGTTTTCAGTTGATCGAATTCGATTGCTTCTACTATTTCGCAAATAACTGTTTTCTGATCCAGATTATGCTGTTCGCTCTCTTTTAATGCTTCGAAATGTTGCTGATGACGACGATTGACAGCAGTAGAGGCAGCTTTGAAGCGGTTCCATATTTCGTCACGCAATTCTTTGGCAACCGGGCCGGTATCGCGGAACTCTTGATGTAGTTTCTGTAATTGATGGAAAGCGGAGACTACATCTTGTTCGTCGGCCAGTTTCTCTGCAGCTTCACAAAGGTGTGTCTTGATTTCCAGATTCTTCTTGAAATCATATTCCCTGAATTCATTATTCAGTTTTAGTATATCGTAGAACTTCTCAACATACAGTTGATAATTCTTCCACAACTCGTTTACTTTAGCCTGTGGTACCAGCTTTACTTCATTCCACTGTTGCTGTAGCTTTTTAAATTCATTGTAGGATTTATTGGCGTCATCGGGTGATTCCACCAGTTCTTTTAATTCTTCGATAATCGACAGCTTGACCTGAAGATTCTCTTCTTTCTGTTTTTCAATCTCAGCAGCCAAAGCACTTCTCTTCTCTTTGATGGCTGCCATTAAACTTTTGAATTCTTCTTCTACACCGTTAGGCTGTGCAATAAATTCATCTTCGGCACCACCATTTTCTACGAATAACTTTTTCGCAGCCTCGAGTTCGGCATTATGAATTTTATAGAAAGTCTGCTTTAAACCATCCAGCTCCTGTTTACTTGCATTTTCAGCATCTTGGGCAACTTCTTTTAATCGGGACAGCACTTCTTCTTTAGTGTTCAGTCTTGAACCTGATTCGGTTGATTTTTCAGCAATCGTTTCTTCAGCCGGAGTTTCTGTAATCTCTTCAGAAACCTCAACTGCTTTTTTTTCTTCTTCTAATTCCCCTTGTTTCAAAGGTTGGTTAGTGTCATGAGAGTCCATCATTGTATATTCGTTTTTAGGAAAACAGGATTTGTCCTTAAATCCATTAGGTCACAAATTAATGAAATAAAATGATTACTTCATACTATTTTCCTTTATTTTTTTTCATTATAGCTGTTTTTTACGATAATAACACCGTAATTCCCATGTACATCATCATACCAATGATGTCATTTGTAATGGCAATAAACGGCCCTGTAGCTATAGCAGGATCTATTTTCATCTTTTCCAGTGTCATTGGAACCAGAGTACCGAAGATGGAGGCAAACATCACTACTGAAAACAGGCTGATGGATACCGAATAAGTAACAGTGGCCGTTGCACCGAAACGAATGAAATTATAGGTATATACCAGTAAAGAGATGATTGTGGCATTAATCAATGCAACTACAGCTTCTTTGCTGACTTGCTTGAACGTGTTTTTAGCATCGAGAGAACTGTTTGCCAAGCCTTGTACGACAAGTGCCGATGACTGGGTTCCCACATTTCCACCTGTACCGCCAATTAACGGTATGTAAAGAGCCATTTCGGGATGTGCGGCGAAAGTAGAATCAAAATTACCTAATATCATAGAGTTACCTATGCCGCCAATCATACCGATTAATAGCCAGGGCAAGCGGGCTGTAGTCTGACGAAGTACATTGTCGTCCGTTTCTACATCCTGCGAGAGACCGGATGCCAATTGGTAGTCGCGCTCCGATTGTTCACGAACCTCGTCCATGACGTCGTCGACGGTAATCTGTCCTACCAACCGGCCGATGCTGTCGAGAACCGGGATAGCAACCAAGTCATACTTTTCGATAATTTGTGCCACTTCATCGATAGGTGTGTCTACGTGTACGGAGATAGGGTCTTTCTGCATCACATGTTTTACTTTGGATACAGAGGGTGACGTAATCATCTTTTTCAGTGGAAATATTCCGCGAAGACGTTCGTCATCGTCTATCACGTATACATAATAGATGTCATCAAGTTCTTCTGCCTGTTGACGCATTTCTTTCAGGCATTCGGGCATACTCCAGTTTTCGTTGACGGTCACCATTTCCGTACCCATCAAACCACCGGCGGTATTTTCGTCATATTTCAGCAGGTCGACAATGTCTCCTGCCTGTTCGATGTCTTCAATGTGCGAAAGTACCTCTTCCTGCTTGTCTTCATCCAGTTCGCGCATCAAATCTACGGCATCGTCCGTATCCATATAGTCAACGAAACGTTTGGCAATGGTTTCTGATGGCAGGATGTCAAGAAACTCTTTACGAACATCCTCGTCCATTTCTACAAGTACGTCCGCGGCAGTTTCATTATCAAGTAATCGATAGACGAAGCGGGCTTCTTCCGGATTCAATTCGTTACACAACTCCGCTATATCAGCAGGGTGCAGATCGATAAGAAGCTCTTTTACTTTATCGGCATCTTTTTCTCCGATAAGCTCTTTTACGTTGTCAATGTATTCTTCGTTCATAATTACATCCTTACCTGCTTCCCGTAAATCGAGGAAGTCACGTTTAGTATACTACGTTTGTTCAGTCCGATAATCCGGCTTCCCCATTGGGAATTTCTTTTTGAGAAGTTGCTTCTATCGGGGACTTCAGCGCTTGTTCCACCCGGTTTGTCAGGTCTATAAACTCCTGTACCGAGAGTTGTTCAGGGCGTTTGTTGAATAGAGCGTCTTCTGTCAACGGGCAATCTTTACCCAAGATCGGTTTGATGGAGTTTCGTAATGTCTTTCGACGCTGGTTGAAAGTAGTTTTCACTACCTGTTTGAATAGCTTCGGATCACAACCAAGGTCTTGTACCTCGTTACGTGTCATTCGTATGACTGCACTCTTCACTTTTGGAGGTGGGTTGAACACATGTTCGCTTACAGTGAAAAGATACTCTACCCGATACCAGGCTTGTATCAGAACGCTGAGAATGCCATATGTTTTACTGCCCGGCCCGGCCGCAATGCGTTCGGCTACTTCCTTTTGGATCATTCCTGTACAGCAAGGAATCAGGTCTTTGTTATCCAACATTTTGAAAAATATCTGGCTGGATATATTATAAGGATAGTTTCCAGTTAATGCGAACGGATGTCCGCCAAATAAACGTTGCAGGTTCATTTTCAGGAAGTCATCCTCGATGATGTTGTCTTCCAGTGACGGATAGGCTTCTCGCAGATAGGCTACCGATTCATAATCGACCTCCACCACTTTTACCAACCGTTCTTTTTTGACAAGGAACTGAGTGAGCACACCCATTCCCGGCCCAACTTCCAGAATCGGCAGTTCGGGGAATGTATCTACTGTATCGGCAATGTCCTGTGCCACTTTCAGGTCTTTCAGGAAGTGTTGCCCGAGAAACTTTTTAGGCTTTACTAATTTCATTTATCAACTAAATAACTACTTTTGCAGCAGACAAAGGTAATTCTTTTAAATGAAGAATAAAGAATTAGGGATGAAGAAACTAATAAAAAAGGCACTGAAACTTATCTTACCATTGGTTTTGGGAGGCTTTATCTTATATTGGGTCTATCGTGACTTCGATTTTGTAAAAGCCGCGGAGGTTTTGCAACACGGCACAAACTGGTGGTGGATGGCTTTTTCACTTCTTTTCGGCATATCGGCACAAGTGTTTCGTGGTTGGCGTTGGCGTCAGACGCTGGAACCTTTGGGAGCGTTTCCCCGAAGAAGTGATTGCGTCAATGCCATTTTCATTTCGTATGCAGCCAGTTTGGTGGTGCCGCGGGTAGGGGAAGTGAGCCGGTGTGGGATACTTGCAAAATACGATGATGTTTCCTTTGCTAAATCTTTAGGTACTGTGGTAACCGAACGTCTGGTAGATACACTGACTATTCTTTTGATTACCGGTGTCACGGTTTTGTTGCAAATGCCTGTATTTGTCACCTTTCTTGAACAAACCGGTACGAAGATTCCTTCATTGATGCATTTACTTACGTCTGTTTGGTTCTATATCATTCTGTTTTGTGGAATAGGAGTTGTTGTGCTATTTTATTATTTGATTCGTACCCTTTCTTTTTTCGAGAAAGTGAAAGGAGTTGTACTGAATGTTTGTGAAGGCATTATGTCACTGCGGAATGTGAAAAATCTTCCGCTTTTCCTGCTTTATAGCTTTTTGATTTGGCTCAGCTATTTTCTCCATTTTTATTTCACTTTCTATTGTTTTGCTTTTACGGCACATCTGGGACTTCTTGCTGCATTGGTCATGTTTGTCGGAGGAACATTTGCCGTAATTGTTCCTACTCCGAATGGAGCCGGTCCGTGGCATTTTGCAGTGATCACCATGATGATGCTTTATGGGGTAAATGCGACAGATGCCGGAATATTTGCATTGATCGTTCATGGCATTCAAACCTTATTGGTCGTTTTATTAGGCATTTACGGGTTGGCGGCTATTTCCTTTCTCCGACGAAAATAATATTTGCTGATAACAATTGTGTTTCAGGAAATGCGCTTTGCTGACTTAAAACAATATGTGTGTTATTGCTATACATATTTAATCTGTAAATCCGGTTTTTGAACTTTTTTTATTTGAATTTCTTCCGGTAATTCTTTCTTTTCCATTCTTTTTAGTAGCTTTGACCTTTAGAAATTGATTTAAAACCTATAAATAATTCATTTATGAGCACAATTCTTGATTTAGCTCCACAAAATGTATGGAAGCACTTCTATTCTTTGACGCAGATTCCGCGTCCGTCGGGACATATGGAAAAAATTACCGGGTTTCTGGTAAATTTCGGTAAAGGTCTCGGCTTGGAAACCTTTGTAGATGAAGCCGGCAATGTGATTATCCGTAAACCTGCCACTCCGGGGATGGAAAATAGAAAAGGAGTAATCCTTCAGGCACATATGGATATGGTACCACAGAAAAACAATGATACTGTTCACGATTTTGAGAAAGATCCGATTGAAACTTATATAGATGGTGAATGGGTGAAAGCTAAAGGTACTACACTTGGAGCCGATAATGGTTTGGGAGTAGCTGCTATCATGGCTGTTCTTGAAGATCAGAATCTGAAACACGGACCGTTGGAAGCTTTGATTACAAAGGATGAAGAAACAGGTATGTTTGGTGCTTTTGGTCTGAAACCGGGTACTGTGAATGGAGAAATACTGCTTAATCTCGATTCTGAAGACGAAGGTGAACTTTACATCGGCTGTGCCGGTGGTATGGACGTTACCGCATCTCTTGAGTATAAGGAAGTGGCTCCGGAAGATGGTGATATTGCCATTAAGGTAAGTTTGAAAGGTCTTCGTGGCGGTCATTCCGGACTGGAAATCAATCAGGGACGTGCCAATGCCAACAAATTACTGGTACGTTTTGTGCGTGAAGCTGTAGCAAGTTATGAAGCTCGCCTGGCAACTTGGGAAGGTGGAAATATGCGGAATGCCATTCCCCGTGAAGCCCATGCAGTAGTAACTATCCCCGCTGAAAATGAAGAAGAACTATTGGGTTTAGTGAAGTATTGCGAAGATATTTTCAATGAAGAGTATAAAGCAATCGAAACTCCTATCAGCTTCACTGCCGAGCGGGTAGAACTGCCTGCAGGAGAAGTACCTGAAGAGATTCAGGATAATCTGATCGATGCTATTTTTGCTTGTCAGAATGGTGTGATGCGAATGATTCCTACAATTCCCGATACAGTAGAAACCTCTTCAAATCTGGCAATCATTAATATTGGTGGTGGAAAAGCTTCTTTCAAGATTCTGGCACGTAGTTCCAGCGACAGCATGAAAGAATGTCTGACTACCAGCCTTGAATGTTGCTTTTCTATGGCGGGTATGAAAGTGGAGATGACGGGAGGATATTCCGGATGGCAACCCGACATCGATTCTCCGATTCTGCATGCAATGAAAGAATCTTATAAAAAGCAGTTTGGTACAGAGCCGGAAGTGAAAGTTATTCATGCCGGGTTGGAATGCGGTATCATTGGGGCTATTATTCCTGGACTGGATATGATTTCATTTGGCCCTACACTGCGTTCACCGCACTCTCCTGATGAAAGAGCCTTGATTCCGACTGTGCAGAAATTCTATGATTTTCTGGTTGCTACATTAGAACAGACACCGATTAAATAAAGGTTCATCAGCGAATATACGAATGAGGGGCAAGCGTTACAAGCGTTTGCCTCTCTTCTTTTTTAAGGATCTCTTTTTGTTTTCCTGTTTCATGACGACTTGTCATCCAAATGCAGAATTGTCAATGGCAACCTGCCTTTCTGACTTTATTTATGTCCGGTTTTGTCATATGATTGCCAATAGAAACCGATTTTCTTGATATATATCAAGAAATATGTTTTAAAACATATTTTCTTCCCTTTTTGAGTACAACGTATCTATTTAGGCCTTATTTTTGTGCTGTAAAACATAAGAATTAGGATAACGTAGTTTTTAGGTAACAGTTTTTTTAGGTAAAAAGATTATGAAGATTGTAAGAAGTTTATTAAAGAATTTGGCAAATGCCAATCCTAACATCTGGGGATATGTAACGCTTTAAGCATTCTCCCCTTTAGGTTTTCGATGTGTGTTTATTAATTAAGGTAATTATTATTAGTATTTGAAGCAATGAAAAAAGTAGTAATGCATCTGCTGGAAAGATGTTTAAGAGAAGCCGGCAGAAATGAAATGATGAAGTGGGGATACACTAAATAAAAGTGTTCCCCACTTTTTTTATTGGGGAGTTACTTCACCCATTGGACTGCGAGGGTCATTCTCCTACACGAAAACTCGTTTCACCTCGGATTGCTTCTCCTTGGTGCGTAAAGCCTTCCACCACTACTTTAAATTCTCCTTCAAGGTCGGATGTGTAAAAAAGGAGTGTGGTAGCTTTTCCCTTTTCTGTTTTTACGGAGGGGTTCCAGTATAATGTATGCCGGAAATCCGGTTTGCGTGATTTTCTGTCAACTTCGTTTTTGTACTCGGGCATGCTGAATGCAACGGGCAATTGAGGACATTCATATACTGTCAGTTGCGAGTCGTCACTTAACTGTATGGAAGGCAGGTTTCCTTTTTGCGTGGTCAGGGAAATCATACATTCGAATGTTTCACCGCTAAAAGCATAGCGGCTGTTATAGATATCGATTTTTTTCACCAATTTGGGGTTATACTTCAGAATATCTTCGTGATCGTGAATAGGAACACCATCCAATAACACTAATGTATTTCCGACATTGAATCTTTTTTCTCCCTCTTTGAGTACTTTTAGCCTGCGCTTACCATTCACTTTGCGTATTATCACGCTACGTACAAATTCTACAAAGGTTTCTGTCATCGTGCTGAATCTTGTGTATTCATCCAGATTGTAGTTCAGATAAGGTTGGAGCCCGTAACAAGATTGCAGAGGGATACCATGGTCAAGAGAATCGAGCATGACAACTTGTTGTAGCTGTATGCCTATGCTTCTTTCCAATAATCGTTTTTTATTTCGATAGAGTTTAAGTTGGGGGAGATTTTTCGGCAGATTCTCACAGAAAGGCGATAAAATATTCATTTGGTAAGATTCTCCATTAGCTCCCCATGCGGCAGCCACTATGTCATTGATTCCAAATATATTGCTTGTGTAGAATCGTGCATTCCCTTCAACGTCTACTTGTCCTTGTACATACCGGATATCTTTACCTACAAAAGCGATGTCTGCTGACACATGTTTATTCTGTATCTGTTTCAGTGTTTCTCCTTCGGGAGTTTGTATTTGTCCGCGGATGATATGTCCTTCATATTCCGGTACCCATTGACCGGAGAATGTGCCGGGCGTACTGGTAACTTGCTGTCTCCAGACAGATTTTTCGTGATGTGGAAGTATGACCAGTGAATCATTACGGCTTACCGAAACGATAAGGTCGGATACTTCTTCGGGCAGGCCATTGATGGTCAATTCTACAGGTTGGCGCATACTATACGACGGCCGGGAAGTGTTTATACGAATGTTTCCGTTCATAGCCGGTACTTCTTTCGGGTATGTTTCCGTAGAATCGGCTAATGTTATCGGGTCAGATTCCGCAATCCGGAAAGTGTTGATTATGGCAATCTGCTTTCGAAAAAAGATTTTTTCCCCTTCATTTCTCATATATTGGGTATATCCGCTTAACTCGTAAATACCTGAGGGAGCATCAGCCGGAATCTTTATTTTTCCCGAACCACTGCCATTGTCAAGTGCTAATTTTAACTGGGCCTGTGGGCGTTCGGCATTTGATATTTCTACGTATCCCACTTTGCTGAAAAAAGATGGTTGGAAGTGGGTGTCAGTGGTATAAAACTTGATCCAAACTTCTTCGCCGGCCAGATAACACGTTTTGTCCGTATGTACATACACCCGTTCGTATAGTTCTTCCTGTGCCTGTGAAATCAGACAAAACAATGCAAAGAAATATAGTGTGAAGATTCGTTTCATGATTGTCTCCTTTCTTTTTAAGTTATTGGTGATCGTTGGGCCAGAACGAAGGTTTGTTTTTGTTTCCTCCGTTATATTCACATTCTGTGCATCTTTGCAGCGTCCAGTTATCGATGTGTGTACCTGTTCCAACAGGACGATAGCCAGCCAGATATCTTGTCAGATAGGTGTTGTAGCCCATTTCGTTCAGATCATCGTCCGTCAGTTCCTCGCAATCTGTGTATCGGGGAGGACGTTCTATGTCATTGGGGCGAATATAGATTCTCTTTTCGACTATGTTTTTGTAAACCCCGACATAGCCGATGGCTCTTCGCTCAGGTTGAGTGGTACAACTGAGATTTCCCTGAACTTCGGAAGGTTGTGGAGTAAAGATTCCTCCCATGTCTTCATTTTGCTGTTGTACATTCAGATAATATTCATACCCTGCTTTACTCAGTGTCCGTTGTTGTACCAGTACACTGTATAACACTGTAAATCTATCTCCTTTTACCGGTGCTTCAAACAGCTTATTGTTTATGATCCGGTTCTCTTTCAGTGATTGGGTTGAACTGATCAATATATTTCTGGATAATTCTTTTTTCCAGCAATAGAAGGTAGGGTAACTGCTGTCCTCGTAAATGCGGTTTGTTTCCGGATCGAAGTAACAAGTTGTCATGTAATTAGCTCTAATCTCCCAGTCTTCTTTGTAATTCCACATGTAATATTGGGCTTTTCCGGGATCACCATGTGTAGATACCCGGATGGTCAGTGGCTGTTCTTTTACGGGCTGTATCCATGAAACACTGTCTATTTCAGGAGTTTCCATCGGTTCGGAGGGAGAAGAGATATAAATCTCTCCATTATATTCTATTTCTACTCCATAAGATACGTTGTTCTGTAATTCCCCGATGCTGATTTGATATTTGCCTTCTCCGATAGCCTTACCGGGATTACTCCGATAGCCGTCACTGCCGGTTACAATGATTTTGGCCTCAATGTCTCGATAGTTTTCCGGGGATTCTTCGGACAGTGGGACACTTTTACTTAATGAAAATACGACTTCCGTATTGGCAATGATGTCGCCGGTCACTACCAACAGTTCTTCGTCGGAAGTGGGAAGTTGTGCGTTAAATTCGGAGACACAACCTGTCAGGCAGAGTAGCAATAGATAGATAATATATTTTGATTTCAACATGGTGTTAGAATTTTATGTTATATGTAATGAAAGGAATCGGCACTCCGAAGATAGACATCTGGTACCCCTTTATCTGACCTTCTTCCGACACATAATAAATGGAATAAACATTTTTTCTTCCGGTGACGTTGTATATTCCGATAGAAATAGAACTATGCGTTAGTAGCGTCAGGTGATGGCTGGGCTCTATATTGAAAGAGATGTCTGTACGAAAGTAGTCCGGTATACGGTATGAGTTTCGTTCCGTGTAATAAGCCCGCATCGATTGTGTCGACTCATCATAATATTGTCCGGCAGGAATGGTTGTCGGACGTCCTGTGCTGTAGTCCACATTGATCGACATACTGTAGCGGTGCGTAAATTTATAGTTACCTACAAACTTGAAATCATGAGGCTTATCATATTCCGTAGGATACCAGTCACCGTTGTTTACCGGTTTTTCGATCCGTTTGTCATTCTGTCTCAAGAAAGTACGCGAATAGGTATAACTCATCCAACCGTTCAGTTTTCCAACCTGTTTTTTTACCTGCAGTTCCACACCGTAGGCGTGTCCTTGCGTGTTGATAACATCAGTTTCAATATGGTGGTTCATTAGCAGTTTGGCTCCTCCGCGATAGTCCAGATAATCGGACATCCGCTTATAATAACCTTCCACTGAGTATTCCCAGATACCGTTCGGAGAATTCAGGTAAAGTCCTGCCGCGGCTTGCCAACCTTTTTGGGGTTTAATGTTGACATCACTCAGTTTCCATGTGTCGGTTGGCGACATGATGACAGTATTCGACAGTTTATGTATATATTGCCGCATCGAGTTAAATCCTGCTTTAATTGAAAAATCATCCGTGAAGGAGTATCGTGCGGATAGCCGGAATTCGGGTCCGTGATAGGTTTTCATCACTTTTCCTGCTCCGGCAGTGATAGTATCTGTTATAGTCGATTCGTGCGGGAGCGTACCCGGTTCATATTTATAATACGAACGTGGGCCTAACGCATTGAATAGCGAATAGCGGATTCCTGCGTTGACAGACAGTTTTGGAGTGATTTCCCATTCATCACCCAAATAGAACGCCGTTTCCAGAGCTTTATCTTTTTGCAAAGCATCCTTTTTCACCAGTGATTCACTTCCTTCAGGTTCGTAAGTTCCCGAATTGATATTGTACAGCATTGATTTAAAACCAAAGTTTAATGTATTATTGCCGGTCAGTTTGTTTGTAAAGTCTGCCTTAACGAAATATTGATTAATGTCAAACGATAGCTTATATGCGCTTGAGGCATTGACTGTTTCCCGGTTATTGTAGTCGTAGTGATCGTATCCGGCCGAGAAATATCCCACCAGTCTCTCATTAAATACAGCCCTCCATCGTGCTGAGGCATTAAGGTTGTTGTAACCGTATTTTTCGTTTGAGTTGAAAGCAAAGCGGTCATGGCTATAATATCCGTAAATATTAAGGCTGTGTTTATCGTTGAACTTATGTGCCACAATGGCGCCCAGGTCATAAAAACCGGCGGTGCCGTCTTTGTAACCGCTTTTTTCCGGAAGCTGTTTCATAATCCAGTCGGAATATGTAGTACGTCCGCTTAGTAAGACAGATGTCCTGTCTTTGATGACCGGAATCTCCAGATTCAGTTTGCTTGTCACCAGTCCGATACCCGCCGAACCTGTGAACTTTTCTTTATTGGCCTCTTTGCCGGTGATATCCAGAATAGACGAGATACGTCCGCCATATTGTGCGGGGATGCTGCTTTTATATATTTCGGCCTCTTTCACCATGTCCGAATTGAAAGCGGCGAAGAAGCCAAATAAGTGGTTGGGGTTATAAATGGTTCCGTCATTAAGTAAAATCAGGTTTTGGTCGGTAGCTCCGCCACGTACGTTGAATCCGCTTGAAGCTTCACCTACTGTTTTTACTCCCGGCAAGGCTTGTACCATCTTCAGAATGTCCACTTCCCCCAAAGCCATTGGGATATTTTTCAGCTGTGTAGGGCGCAAAGTCTCAGCTCCCAGCTGTGTGCTCTTTACATTCTGTATGCGTCCGGAAGTAATGGTTACTTCGTCCAGCATATGTGTACTCTCTTCCAGTTCTATATTGAGTGTTCCGTCACTGAAAAGCATGATTTGACGTCGCGTATCTTTTACATTCAGTCCTTTTATGTCCAATTGCTTATGTCCGGTAGGAAGCTCAAGGGTAAAGTTACCCTTTGCGTCTGTTGTTGTCGCTATCCATGGGTCCTTTAAAATCAGATTGATACCGATCATGGGCTCACCGGTTTTAAAGTTAGTCACTTGCCCTTTGAGTGTTGCTTTCCGGGGGCGTTGTTTGATCCGTACATCTCCTACATTATATACTTTGTTTTCTGAAGATGCTTTTTCCGGTTCGTCTCTCAGATAAGTATATACATCCCCATAGTAACCTTCATCTTTTTCCGGTTCGCCTGTCAGTGTGGGAGGCAATAGTGTGATAAGCTCCTGTTCTTTCAGCACGAATAAAATGTTCCCATATACCGATAGTTTATAGGGTGTCGGTGCCAGTGCTTCTTTCAACTGCTGTAAAGGCGTAGTCTTTCCTCTTACCAATACCTTGAAGGAGGTGTCAATGGTAGTATAAATTCTGTAGGATGTATTTTTCTCCATTGATTCCAGTAGGGTATCAATGGTTATACTGTCGGCAGGAAGTGAGAGCGGCTGTTGTGCCACTGCTTGTTGCGGCCACCAGAATAACAGGGGCAGCATCCATAGGTATATATTCTTTTTCATCGTGTCTGTTTGGGGGCTATCAATTCTTCACAATAGTTTGTAAGGGCTGTCAGTGAGGCGTCAGTATCATGACGGAAGTTTAGCTTCTGTTTTCGTACATAGCGGTTTATCAGTTTACGCTGTTCCGGAAAGATCCTGGCAAACGTCTTTTTGTTACTGACGGAATAATATACTCCGTTGTACTCCAGATAATATTTTGCTTTGTACGTGAAATATTCAGTCTGGTGTTTGCCGGTTTTTATTATTTTTTCCGCACTGATATGAGCAATATAATATTTTTTGCGTGCCAATAGTCTCAATTCTTTTCCATTGTGCAGTAATTCGTAAAATCCTTTGTCCAGATTTGTATTTGGCGTTGGACGGAAGTAGATGAATGTAGCATTGTGTAGTTTTACCTGTTCGATTCCTTCGTTATTAATAATAATGCTATGACGGCTACCGGGATTCAGAGCCGAAAGTTGGTCTTTGTACAAATCCAGGTGAAGGGCCAGACCCGGATACCGGTTACCTCTGAAGATGATCTCTCCGGAAGTAAATTCGTCACTTTGAAAATAAGGGAGATTTTCGTATTGAGCAAGACTGTACGTAAATTCTATTTCACCATTATAAATGGTTGCATGGTCTCCTGCCGCTTTCAGATAACTTTCTATCGGATGGGTTTGTGAGTAGATTGCTTCTCCATTGAATAATAATGCGGTAATCGCCAGCATATACTTCAAGTAATGTCTGTTTTTCATAAGATGTTGTGTGTTGGTTTGTGATTAGATTAATGGTTGCGATTACAAAGTTAACTGAAAAAGTCTTGTCGTTTTCAGTTTTGTGTTAAAAGACCTTAATTTTGCTCATGCTGGTTATGGAAATATGCCCGATCTGTTCTCTTTTTTTATAAGAAAAAGAACAAATCTTTAAACTTTATTTTGTTACTTTGTTAATTATGTATTGATACTTAAACTTTTAAGATATGAAGATTAGACTAATTTGTATTATCGTGTTACTTTCTATGGGAATGATGTCATGGACACATGCCCAATCATACGATAAGTTATGGAAGCAAGTGGAGCAGGCCCAACAGAAAAGCCTGCCCGAGACTATCGTCCGGTTGACCGGTGAAATTTATAAGAAAGCTGAAATTGAGAAGAACTCTCCTCAAATGCTGAAAGCCTATGTCTGGCAGATGAGATTCAGGGAAGAGATCACTCCGGATAGTTTCTATGTGTCGTTGAACGGATTAGAGCAGTGGGTGAAAACTACAGATAAGCCACTGGACCGTGCGGTTCTGCATTCGCTTATCGGCAGTATGTATGCCGATTATGCTTCTCAAAATCGTTGGAAACTAAACCGCCGTACAGATTTGGAGGAAGTGACTCCCTCAAATGATATTCGGGAGTGGAGTAAAAATCAGTTTGTAACGAAAGTGATGTCAGAAACAGCCGTAACGTTTCAGGATTCCTTGTTACTGCTCGATACTTCATCCCGAAGTTACATTCCTTTTGTCGAGCTGGGGGTAACAAGTGATTATTATCATCATGATATGTATCATCTTTTAGCTTCCCGTGCCATTGCTTCATTAGAGAGTTTATCCGGGTTGGGCAGTGATTCTCTGATAAATGCACGTATCGAAGGGATTTATCGACACATGATGGATTCATATCGCCGGACCGATAATCCGGACGCTCTGTTGCTTACTAACTTGGATTATCTGCAGTGGAAAAGGCGCACCGATCCCGGTTTTCGTCCTTATCATGCTCCCGAAGGTAGAATCGGGCTGACGCAAGATCCTTATCTGGCAGCATTGAATAAACTGATTGCTGAGAACCAGTCACGTGACATTTGTGCCGAGGTTTATTTACTTAAGGCCCAGGAGGCGGTGAATGCCGGTGTACCTGCTTCCGGATTGCAATTGTGTGATGAGGCTATTTCCCGCTATCCGGCTTATCACCGTATTAATGCCTTGAGAGAGCTGAAGCAGGATATCCTGAGCCCGGATTTTACAGTGCAGACCCCGTCAGCGGTTTATCCCGGTGAGGAATTCGACTTGAAAGTCAGTTTTAAGAATCTGAAGAGTTTCGCAGTTCAGTTGTATGCGATCAATTTGCCGGTTCGCCCCAATGCAGTGGAAGTACCTGATGAAACATTCTTAAAGAAATATGGGCGCTTGCTTTCGTCGGTGCATTATGTCCTTTTCCCGTCTGGTGACTATAAAATGCAAGACTCTATATTTCATATGAAAGCTCCTGAAACAGGCCTCTATGCCCTCCGTATTGTTCCGGATGCTGAGGTTCGTTCTAATTCTGCGAAGTTTCTGTCTTCCACCCGCTTCAAAGTGCTGACCCGCTCTTTGCCTTCCAAGCTAAGTGAGGTAGCTGTACTCGATGATATGAGTGGGAAGCCTATAGAGGGGGTTCTGCTTTCAGTCTTCGACCGACAGAACAAACAGCTTCTGACCGCTACCACTAATGCTGAAGGGAAAGCACAGTTTGCTTCATCAGGAGAGTACAGATACCTGACGGCTGCCAAAGGAGCCGATACGGCTATGCCGCAAATCTATTTATGGGGTGGGAATTATAACTTTACAGATGATACAAAGCCGGTTTCTGCCGTAACTTTGCTTACCGATCGTTCTCTTTACCGTCCGGGACAGACTGTCTATGTGAAAGGAATTGCCTATGAACAATACCCGGATTCTGCCCATGTGCTTGCCGGGCGAGAATATACACTGACACTTACAGATGCCAATGGGCAGGAAGTGGGTATAAAGAAGCTGCGTACCGGTGATTTCGGTTCTTTTACTGCTGAATTCGTATTACCATCCGTTTGTTTGAACGGCATTTTCAGCCTGAATACTCAAAACGGTTTCCGTACCATTAGGGTGGAAGATTATAAACGTCCTACATTTGACATTACATTTGAGCCGGTGACTGAAAGTTATCGTTTAGGGGACCGTGTCGAATTGAAAGGGAATGTCAAGACTTTCAGCGGTGTGCCTTTACAGGATATTCCGGTTACTTATACCATAACCCGTTCCCTTTGTTCCTGGCGGATGTGGGGAGTGAATCCCGTCATATTGGCTTCTGACACCGTGCGTCTGGGGGCAGATGGAAATTTTGAGCTCCCTGTTGACCTGAAACCCGATACTTCAGGCTCCGACCTTGACGATGGTGATGACACTTCTTCCTATTATGACTATAAAGTACAGGTCTCGGTCATGAATGTTGCGGGCGAAACGCAGACTTCGGAAATCAGCCTGCGGGCCGGAAAGACTTCCTTGCTGCTATTTGCCGATATAAACGGACTTATCTGTAAAGACGATTCCATAAAAGCTACTTTTCAGGTAAATAATCTGGAACGTAAACCGGTTGCCGTCGAAGGCAGTTACCAATTGTTCTCTATTTCAGGTTATGAGGAATCCAAAGCTGTGAAAGATCAGAAGGTTTCTGCTCAGGCAATCCTTTCAGGTTCGTTCAGATCCAATGAAGAGACGTTATTGTCCGACTGGAAAACACTACCTTCCGGTGCTTATAAACTTGTAGCTTCTGTGACGGATGCCCAGGGACGTAAATCAGAAACGGAAAAGGTTGTGATCCTTTTCGCTTTGAATGATAAACGTCCACCGGTGTCCATGCCTTTATGGTATTATGAGGTAAATACCCGGTTTGATGCAGAACATCCTGCACTATTCTACTTTGGAACTTCCGAAAAGGATGCTTATGTACTTATGGATGTATTCAGTGGTAACAAGCATCTGGAGAGCAAACTTCTTCATTTGTCCGATTCGCTTGTCCGTTTTGAGTACCCTTATCGGGAGGCTTATGGAAATGGTTTGGGCATTACTTTTGCATTTGTTCGTAAAGGAATAGTTTACGAACAGGAAGTAAGTCTGACAAAGCGTTTGCCCGATTATACTTTGAATATACGCTGGGATGTATTCCGTGACAAATTACGTCCCGGACAGGAAGAGGAATGGAAGCTGACGATCCGGAATCCACAAGGATCACCGGTTTTGGCCGAGATGTTGGCTACCATGTACGATGCTTCACTGGATAAAATCTGGAAAGCTGACCAGTCTCTGCAGCTATATTATCATCTTTCCGTTCCTGTTTCCCATTGGAGGAGGGACTATGCAGATTCGAACTATTTCTATTTTGGTTTCCGTCAGCGTAGTTTGAAAGTACCTTCTTTCAGTTACGATCATTTTGTATTACCTCCTGTCGGATATGCTGTTGCCGAGGTGTTGTCGATAACCAATGATGCCGCTCCGGTTACCCGTTATGCTCGTATGCGTGGAATGGGAGCTATGAAACAACAAATGAAAAGCGAGGCCGCAGACGATGTTCTTTTTGAATCCGAAATGATTTCTGTTTCACAAGACGCGGGGGCTGTAAATCAGGCAGACCATTCGGCAGTGAATAGGGCTGCAGATATAGAGTTACGTACCAACTTTGCTGAAACAGCTTTTTTCTATCCGCAACTTCATACTAATGCTCAGGGTGAGGTCAGCTTCTCTTTCCGTATGCCGCAAAGCCTTACGACCTGGAATTTCCGTGGTTATGCCCACACACAGAATATGATGACGGGTCAGATAAATGCTACTGCTGTTACCAGTAAAGAGTTTATGCTTACCCCAAATCTGCCGCGGTTTGTCCGGGTGGGAGACCATACTTCCATCGCTGCTTCTGTTAGCAATCTCACAGGTAAAAGCATGTCGGGTACAGTGAAACTTGTGCTTTTCAATCCTATGACGGATCAGGTGATATCTACCCAGCAAAAGAAATTTAATGCCGGGCCCGGACAGACTGTCGGGGTGGATTTCCTGTTTACGGTTACTGATAAATATGAAGTTCTGGGGTGCCGGATGATAGCCGAAGGAGGCAATTTCAGCGATGGTGAACAACACCTGCTTCCGGTTCTCAGCAATAAAGAGAATCTGACAGAGACCTTGCCTATGCCTGTCCGTGGTGAACAAACGCGTACTTTCTCTTTAGCAGACCTTTTCAATCATCATAGCAAGACTGCAACCAACCGGCGTTTAACCGTTGAATTTACTGCCAATCCGGCTTGGTATGCCGTACAAGCATTGCCAGCGTTGTCGCAACCCAGAAATGATGATGCCATTTCATGGGCTACTTCCTGGTATGCCAACACAATGGCCTCTTACATAATGAATGCCCAACCACGTATTCGAGCTATTTTTGACAGTTGGAAACTCGGGGGAGGCACCAAAGAAACTTTCCTGAGTAATTTGCAAAAGAATCAGGAAGTGAAGAATATCCTTCTTTCCGAATCTCCCTGGGTGATGGAAGCTACCTCGGAAAGCGAACAAAAAGAACGCATTGCCACTCTATTCGATTTGAATAATATCCGTAATAATAATGCAGCAGCCTTACTGAAACTACAGGAACTCCAATTACCTGATGGTTCGTGGAGTTGGTATAAAGGAATGAACGGTAGTCTTTTTGTTACCGATTTTATTGTGGAGCAGAATGCACGTATAGCCCTGCTTACAGGAAAACCATTGGAAGGCGCAGCCTTGAATATGCAACGGTCGGCTTTCAACTATCTTCATAAAGAGGCCTTACAGGAATATCGTTCTATTCGTGAAGCCGAAAAAAACGGCAGTAAATCACAAGGAATTTCACGAAGTGCATTAAAGTATCTCTATCTGGTTGCTATTTCTGACGAAAAAGTGCCGGCATCCATGAAAGAAGCATATACCTATTTCCTTTCGAGAGTAGCTCCGTCATTGTCTCAGCAGTCTGTAACCGAAAAAGCTTGGTCGGCCATTATCTTGCAGAAAGTAGGCAAGGTGAAAGAGGCTCAGGAGTTTATGGCATCCCTTAAAGAATATCTCACTCGGACAGATGACCAGGGTATGTTTTTTGATACAGCCGACAGTCCATATACTTGGAATAACCTGAAAGTACCTGCCCATGTGGATGTAATGGAAGCTTTTGAACGAGTGGGAGAGGATGCACAGGTTGTTGAAGAAATGAAAATGTGGCTTTTAAAGCAGAAACAGACCCAGCAATGGGATTCTCCGGTAGCTACTGCAGATGCTGTTTATGCTCTGCTTTACAATGGAACTAATTTACTGGATAATCAAGGAGATGTCCGTATTGTTCTTGGCAATGAAGTGTTGGAAACGATAAGTCCTGCTAAGACGACTGTTCCGGGGTTAGGTTATATCAAAAAGACTTTTACGGACAGAAAGACCGTAGATGCCGCTGAGATTATTGTTGAAAAACGAGATCCGGGTATTGCCTGGGGAGCAGTATATGCACAGTTTGAAGAGAGTCTTGATAAAGTAGTTCGCCAAGGGAGCGGTCTGGATGTAGATAAGAAATTATATGTGGAAACGATTGCTCATAACAATCGTCAGTTGCAACCGATTATTGGTAAGACTCAGTTAAAGGTTGGTGATAAAGTGGTAGTCCGTCTGACTGTCCGTCTTGACCGTACGATGGATTTTATACAGTTGAAAGACCAGCGCGCTGCCTGTCTCGAACCGATTGAAGTCCTGTCCGGATATCGCAATGTTGGTGATGTCGGTTGTTATGTAGCAGTAAAAGATGCTTCAACTGATTTCTTTTTCGATACCTTGAATAAAGGAACTTATGTTTTAGAGTATAGTTACCGTGTCGATCGTGCAGGAAGTTACGAAACAGGAATTGCTACTATTCAGAGTGCCTATGCACCCGAATATGCAGCCCACTCAGCTTCGTTTCGCTGTAACATATCTCAATAAATAAAATTAAATATTTTCAGGAGGGTGTGTCGAAATTTTTTTCACCACGGAGTAACACAGAGTATCATAGAGTCTTTTTATTGATAATCAACAACCTAAAATCGTCTCTGTGTTACTCTGTGTCCTCTGTGGTGAGTTTTGATGCAGCCCCTGTTTTTTTGAGTAAAGCCACTATGTCCTGTGCTTAAAAATATGTAATCAGTGGCAGATTCTCGACGAAAACTCCTATTTTTGTACTTTAAACAACTAACAATAATAAAATAGGAACGAATGAAACGTAGTTTACTCTTCATATTTACTTTACTTACTATTACTTTATCGGCTGTAGCTCAACCTCGTATCTCTTCTAATAAGGAGACCCATCATTTCGGACAGATTGAATGGAAGCGTCCGGTTTCTGTAGAGTATACTATTACCAATACTGGTGATAAACCTTTGGTACTGACTAATGTTACTACCTCTTGTGCCTGTTCGGTTGCTAACTGGACGAAAACTCCGATTGCTCCCGGAGAAAAAGGAACGGTTAGTGCTACGTTTGATGCAAAAGCGTTGGGGCATTTCAATAAATCGATCGGCATTTACAGCAATGCGCAGCCTGGTTTGGTTTATTTGAACTTCGATGGAGAGGTGGTTCAGGAGATCAAGGATTTTACTAAAACCCATCCCTATGCAATCGGACAAATCCGGATTGACCGTACAGATATAGATTTTCCTGATGTACACAGCGGAGAAAAACCGGTCATTACGTTGGGGGTAGTCAATCTTTCCGATCGTCCATACGAACCTGTATTGATGCATCTTCCGCCTTATCTGAAAATGGAAACTAATCCTACCGTCCTTTTGAAAGGTAAGAAAGGAACCATTACCCTGACACTTGATACCAAACAACTGATGGATTTAGGTTTGACTCAGTCTTCTGTTTATCTGGCTCGCTTTGCCGGTGATAAAGTGAGTGAGGAAAATGAAATCCCCGTGTCAGCAATACTTCTTCCTGACTTTTCAGGAATGACCGAGCAAGATAAAGCTTTAGCTCCTGCTATTCGTCTGTCCGAATCCAAGATTGATTTAAGCCGGGTTTTGGTTAAGAAAAACAAAGCCCGACATGACATTGTTATCACTAACACAGGTAAGTCTCCTTTGCAGATCAGTAAACTGCAAGTATTCAATCCTGCGGTAGGTGTTGCTTTGAAGAAAACTATACTGCAGCCGGGCGAAAGTACCCGCCTGAGAGTGACTGTCTTGAAAAAGAATCTTGGAAAGAAGAAGAGACACTTGCGAATTCTGATGATCACCAATGATCCGGTACAGCCGAAAGTGGAGATCGATGTAAAAGCTACGAGTAACGAATCACATAATTAATATCTGCCATGGAACATCCTGAAAATAACGAAGCATATAAAGGTTTGGTTGTGAATGCAGGCATTGAACAACCGTCATCTGTAAATCCCTATCTGAAGCGAAAAGTAAAAAAACGCCAGTTGTCGGTTAATGAGTTTGTGGAGGGCATTGTCAAAGGGGATGTGACGATTCTGAGTCAGGCTGTAACTTTAGTGGAAAGTGTGCGTCCCGAACATCAGGCTACCGCACAGGAGGTCATTGAAAAATGTCTGCCTTATTCCGGTAATTCGATTCGTGTAGGTATCAGTGGTGTGCCGGGAGCCGGTAAAAGTACTTCGATTGATGTCTTTGGATTACACGTTCTTGAAAAAGGAGGTAAGTTAGCTGTTTTGGCTATTGATCCGAGTAGTGAACGCAGCAAAGGAAGTATTTTGGGTGATAAAACCCGTATGGAGCAGCTTTCTGTACATCCTAAATCATTTATACGTCCCAGTCCCTCTGCCGGTTCGTTGGGAGGAGTGGCCCGTAAGACTCGTGAAACGATTATTCTATGTGAAGCTGCAGGGTTCGATAAGATCTTTGTGGAGACGGTAGGAGTGGGACAAAGTGAGACGGCAGTTCATTCAATGGTCGATTTTTTCCTGTTGATTCAGTTGGCCGGTACGGGAGATGAACTACAGGGTATCAAAAGAGGGATTATGGAGATGGCTGACGGTATTGTGATAAATAAAGCTGATGGCAATAACATTGACAAAGCCAAGTTGGCGGCTGCGCAATTCCGTAATGCTTTACATCTTTTCCCGGCTCCGGATTCCGGATGGACACCGCGTGTACTTACTTATTCGGGATTCTATAATCTTGGAGTAAAGGAAATATGGGATATGGTGTACGAGTACATCGATTTTGTGAAAGGTAATGGCTATTTTGAATATCGTCGTAACGAACAAAGCAAATACTGGATGTATGAGAGCATCAATGAACAGTTACGTGACAGTTTTTATCACAATGCCAAGATTGAATCGATGTTGCAAGAAAAGGAGCAACAGGTGCTCAAGGGAAATCTCACCTCTTTTGTTGCTGCCAAGAGCTTACTCGATACTTATTTCGAAGATCTGAAATAACGATGAAGAGGTGTCAAAATTCGTATTCACCACAGATTACACAGATAATTATTATTGGTTGTCAGTAGATTAAAATCATTTTGTGTAAATCTGTGTAATCTGTGGTGAGTTATGACACACCTTCCAAATCTGCCTTCGATTTACTTTGAGTCACAAAGTAGACTCCAAGAAATACCAATGCAATCGCAACTCCTTTTTCCCAGCCGAAGCTTCCGATTCCCATTAAGATCGCCGCTATGGAAGCAACAATGGGTTGCACATAGTTATACATACTTACTACTGTAGGGCGCATCAGTTTTTGTGCAGTCATGATGCAGATGTAAGCAATGAAGCTTCCGCATAGTACCACATAAAGTACCTGATAAATGGCAGCGGTCGAAATACTGTTCCACTCGATGCCCGCTATATCCTGATAAGAAAAAGGAATATAGCATATAGATGCATAAATAAACATCCACTTATTAATTGTGATGGCCGAATAGCGTTGGGATAATCCTTTGAATACGGTCAGGTAGATAGAGAAGCTGAGTTGGGCGATCATACAAAGTAAGTCTCCCCAGATGCTTCCTCCTCCTGCACTTGTCGCCTGACTGCTTAAAATCAAGATCAATGCTCCCATTGCTCCAATGAAAATTCCCAATACCTTTTTGTTTGTAACCGGTTCTTTCAGATAGATAGCTGCCACAATCATGGTGATGATAGGTGAAGTCGTTGTTACGATAGATGCGTCTATCGGAGAAGTGAGAGACAGGCCGAATATAAATATTCCCTGATTGAAAACAAGGGCGAATAGAGAAGCGAAGAAAATTTTCAACATGTCACGGTGTCCTACCTGCTCTTGTTTACAGAAAGCGGAAAGTATCCAGAAAGCTGCTGCCGCCCCTACCATGCGAAAGGTGGTTACCGAAAGTGCCGAGAACTCTGTCAATGCCGATTTGCCGATAGGGGACATTAATCCCCACATCACGTTGGCCGTAAATGCCAGTGCATGTCCTTTCAGATTCTTATCAATCTCCATACCGAATGTTACCTTTATTGAAAACTGATGCAAAAGTAACTAATTTATCGTTTGAATTTTCTATATTTGTTTAATTTAAATGCAACCATTTATGGAACTATCAGCCAATTATATCAAACGAATCGAAATAAACGGATTATGGGACCGGTTCAACATAGTCTGGGACCTTCGTCCGGATGTCAATATACTATCCGGTATCAATGGAGTAGGAAAAACTACTATCCTGAATCGATCGGTCGGTTATCTTGAACAGTTATCAGGTGAAGTAAAGAGCGATGAAAAAAACGGGGTACGTGTCTTTTTTGATAATCCGGAAGCTACTTACATTCCGTATGACGTGATCCGCAGTTACGATCGTCCGCTTATTATGGGAGACTTCACAGCCCGTATGGCAGATAAAAATGTGAAATCCGAGCTCGACTGGCAACTTTACCTGTTACAGCGCCGCTACCTTGACTACCAGGTCAATATCGGCAATAAGATGATCGATCTGCTGAGTAGTAATAACGAAGAAGAGCGCGGCAAAGCAGCTACTCTTTCAGTAGCCAAGCGCCGTTTTCAAGATATGGTTGATGAACTGTTCAGCTATACCCGTAAAAAAATAGACCGTAAACGCAATGATATTGCTTTTTATCAGGATGGTGAACTTCTGTTTCCTTATAAGCTTTCTTCCGGTGAGAAACAGATGTTGGTGATCCTGCTTACCGTACTTGTACAGGACAATGCCCATTGCGTTTTGTTTATGGACGAACCCGAAGCTTCATTGCACATCGAATGGCAGCAAAGATTGATTGCGATGATCCGTGAACTGAATCCGAATGTACAGATTATACTTACCACTCATTCGCCTGCAGTCATCATGGAGGGATGGCTCGATGCTGTGACTGAAGTAAGTGATATTGCAACCAGTTATAAATAGCATTTAACCCAAACACGACCTATGGCAATTAGTCTTAAAGATAATCTGACCTCTTCCTACTTCAGTGCAGCCCATAAGTTGTACTCTAAAAAGGCACGCCGCCGAATCGTTGCTTATGTTGAGAGTTATGATGATGTAGCTTTCTGGCGTACCCTGCTTGAAGAGTTTGAGGACGAAGAACATTATTTTCAAGTGATGCTTCCTTCCGCAACATCGTTGGCCAAAGGCAAGAAGATGGTGTTGATGAATACCCTCAATACCGCTGAGCTCGGGAAAAGCCTGATTGCTTGCGTAGATAGCGACTATGACTTTCTGTTGCAGGGAGCTACCTCCACCTCGCGTAAGATTAACCGTAACAAATATATTTTTCAGACCTATGCCTATGCCATTGAGAACTATCATTGTTACGCCGACAGCCTGCATGAGGTTTGTGTACAGGCAACTTTGAATGACCGTCACCTCATTGATTTCAACGAGTTTATGAAGCGATACTCCCGGATCGTTTATCCGCTTTTCCTATGGTCTGTCTGGTTTTATCGCCGCCATGATACTTATACGTTTTCCATGAGTGAGTTTAATGGCTGTGTTCGCTTGCACGATGTTAGCCTGAGACATCCGGAACGTTCTCTGGAAGTGGTGAGACGTTCGGTTACAGCTAAGTTGTCCGAATTGTCTACACGCTTTCCGCAGGGGCTCGAAGAGATTGACAGATTATCGGCCGAACTTGAAAGGCTCGGAGTACTTCCTGATACTACTTATTTGTTTGTTCAAGGGCATCATATTATGGATAATGTAGTGATGAAAGTGCTGACTCCCGTCTGTACGGCTTTAAGGCGCGAGCGTGAACAGGAAATCAAGAAGTTGGCAGAACACAATGAACAATTTCATAACGAACTGACTTGTTATCAGAACAGTCAGGTGAATGTGGAAGTAATGCTCCGCAAAAACAGTGCATACAAAGATTTATACCTCTATCAATGGTTGAAAGAAGATATTAAAGAGTTTTTATATGGAACAAATAACCGAAAAGATAAATAACTTATTCGTTTCCTGGGGATTTAACAGCAATGAAGTAGGTCCTATTATAACACTGATACTGATTATCGGTGTTGCCTTTCTGGCTGACCTTATTTGCCGTCATATCCTTTTGAAAGTGGTTGCTAAATTAGTGAAAAAGACCAAGGCAACCTGGGATGATATTGTATTCGACCGTAAAGTACTGATTTATCTCAGTCATCTTGTCCCCCCCATTATTATTTATGTGTTGATTCCTTTGGCAATTCCAAATGTAAGTGCCCTCGATTTTATTCGTCGTATCTGCATGATTTATATCATTGCGGTTTTTCTACGTTTTATCAGCGCATTTCTGTCGGCTGTTTATCATGTATACAGTGAGCGAGAGCAGTTTCGTGATCGACCATTGAAAGGTTTGTTGCAAACAGCGCAAGTGATACTATTTTTCATTGGAGGAATTGTTGTTATCAGTGTATTGATAGATAAATCTCCGATGGTGCTGCTCACCGGGCTTGGTGCTTCGGCTGCCATCCTGATGTTGGTGTTTAAAGACAGTATCATGGGATTTGTGTCCGGCATCCAACTTTCTGCAAATAATATGCTGAAAGTAGGTGACTGGATTGCTATGCCCAAATACGGAGCCGACGGTACGGTGATTGAAGTGACGCTCAATACAGTGAAGGTGCGCAATTGGGACAATACCATCACTACCATTCCTCCCTATCTGCTGGTCAGCGATTCTTTTCAGAATTGGCGGGGTATGCAGGAGTCCGGTGGACGGCGTGTGAAGCGTTCTATCAATATCGATATGAACAGTGTCAGATTCTGTACCCCCGAAATGCTGGCTAAATATAAGAAAATCCAATTGTTGACCGATTATGTGGAGCAGACCGAGAAGGTGGTGAAAGAGTATAATAAAGAACATCACATAGACAACTCTATTTTGGTCAATGGGCGACGCCAGACCAATCTTGGTGTGTTTCGCGCCTATTTGACGAACTACCTGAAAAGTCTTCCCGACGTGAATAAAAATCTCACTTGCATGGTACGCTATCTTCAGCCCACCGAACAAGGTATTCCGGTCGAACTTTACTTTTTTTCTGCTGTGAAAGAGTGGGTACCTTACGAAGGAATCCAGGCCGATGTATTCGATCATCTGCTTGCTATTATTCCGGAATTCGGATTACGTGTATTCCAGAATCCTACGGGAGAAGATTTTAGGGAGTGGAGTAGAAGAAATTAAAAAAGTGTATTATATTTGTAGCTAATAATACTATATTAGCTATGAATGCACTACAAAGTAACATTATCCGGGAGATCACTCCGTTGTCTGACAAGGATTGTTTTTATATTGCCGAACGGTATAAAACGGAGTTTACCTATCCCATTCACAACCATGCCGAGTTTGAGCTGAACTTTACGGAGAAAGCCGCCGGAGTACGTCGCATTGTCGGCGATTCGGCAGAAGTGATCAGTGATTATGATTTGGTTCTGATTACTGGAAAAGACCTGGAACATGTATGGGAGCAGCACGATTGCCATTCAAAAGAGATCCGTGAAATAACGATCCAGTTTTCCTCCGATCTCTTTTTTAAAAGCTTTATCAATAAGAATCAGTTCGATTCCATTCGTGATATGCTTGAGAAAGCTCAGAAAGGTCTTTGTTTTCCGATGTCCGCCATCCTGAAAATTTATCCCCTTCTCGATACCCTGGCATCCGAGAAACAGGGGTTTTATGCTGTTATCAAATTCCTGACTATCCTTTACGAACTGTCACTTTTCAACGAAGAGGCTCGTACGTTGTCAAGTTCTTCTTTTGCTAAAATCGGCATTCATTCGGATAGCCGTCGCGTACAGAAGGTGCAGGAATATATTAATGCCCATTATCAGGAAGAGATCCGCCTGAATCAGCTGGCCAATATGGTAGGAATGACTCCGGTATCTTTCAGTCGCTTCTTTAAATTGCGTACCGGTAAGAATCTTTCGGACTATATCATTGACATTCGTTTGGGGTTTGCTGCCCGCCTGCTGGTTGATTCTACTATGTCTATTGCTGAAATCTGTTATGAATGCGGGTTTAATAATCTTTCTAATTTCAATAGGATTTTCAAGAAGAAGAAAGAATGTTCACCCAAAGAGTTTCGTGAAAACTACAGGAAGAAAAAGAAACTGGTATAATCTTATGTGAGAATACTTGCCCTCAATTAACATTGTTAACGCCATTTCTCCGTTATTTTATTCTTGTGTGCAAATAACAAGCCTTCTGCATTTAAAACACTTGCTATTTGCATTTAAAGAACAAACTTTAACGTTGCGTT
Source organism: Bacteroides hominis (assembly GCF_033042785.2). Taxonomy (NCBI): domain Bacteria; kingdom Pseudomonadati; phylum Bacteroidota; class Bacteroidia; order Bacteroidales; family Bacteroidaceae; genus Bacteroides; species Bacteroides hominis. The sequence continues at coordinate 1,999,409 of NZ_CP178829.1, forward strand.
AAAACAAAGCTTTGGGCGAGAGAAATCTTGTGCTTTAAAAACACTGTGTTTTAGTTTGTTAAGCACACTCTTTACTTCTTTGTTTCACTGAATCCCTTTTGGGATAAAAGCCTGTATACTTGTTTTTTTGTCAACTACAAATCGGGGACTGACACTCCCTGCTATCTTCTTTTCGCCTTGTTTAGCGCCGCTATCAGATATCTTCCTTTGGCCCCTATATCGCTCCAGCAAGTGTTTGCAATCAGTTTCCATACCGTCGTTCCCTTTCTCCCATAGTCCGACAGCTTGAGTATGGAGTTTACTTCCCCGGTGTCGGTAACGCTCAATCTCTTTAGCGTGTCTATCAGTCCCGAGTAATTGTGCGTCATTGTATTGAAGGCGTATCCCGGTATCGGAAGAGAAGCAGAATCCTCCTTCCATTCTTCCTCCTTCCCCTTGGGGGGAGCTGAGGGGGGTAATTCTTTATTTTCCTCTCCTTTACTTTCCTTTACTTTACTTTGTCTGGAATCGCATGTATTTTTTGCGTCAACGGCTACATGATGTACTACGTTTTTCGGGTTAACAGGTGTTTTTTCCTCTTTGAACAGCTCCGGTTGCTGAGTTTCCTGTGGTGTAGAAGGAGCATCGGGTTTTCCGTTTTCCTTTTCCGGTTTTACTATCAGATAGGGGAGCTCCGACAGTTCTCTTTTCCTTCGCTTCGTAGCTTCCAGCCATACCTTTTGTATGCTTTCCGAAGTCAGTATTCCGTCTTCCCGATAACTGTTTTCGTCCAGTATCCCTTTGATGAACAGAATCTTGATGATTCCCTTCACCTCTTCTGTTTGCACTTCCCTCCCTGCTTTGTTTGCGAAAATCAGGCACTGTTCTTCATCCCAACGGATGTAGTATCCTTCCTTGTATATTTTACAAAGCAGCTTCAGCACGATTGCCGGGCCCTTTATTCCGTATTTTGCTTCTATCACTTCCATTGCGTTCTCTTCCATGAAATTTACGCCTATTGGGAAATAGTTGATCCCGTCGTATGTTGTCGCCATATTGTTTTTTAGATTAGTTGTTTGTACTTTCAATAAGATATTTACCACAAATTACACTGGATCCCCAAAGACGTTTTCTCCTGATTCCTCAAAATAGAAATAATTCATCTGTGAAAATCCGTGTAATTCCGTGGTGACCACTCTATACGATCGGTCTCCATTCCATGAAGTTCTCCACTTGAAACGTCGTCCATCGCTGTTCGTCCACATTCCAGTACACAACCGCCCCCTCTACTTCTGTGGGATCATATTCCCTATGGAACCCCGCTTCGTAATAAATCAGTGTTGCTTTCGCCAGTTGGAAACTCCCGTTCTGTTTTCGGTAAGCCACTGCCGCATGTCCATATTGCATGTGATCCAATAACGCTTCCAGGCGTTCCGCCATCCATTCGGCGCACGACTCGGTGTATCCTTTTTCGAATACGATACGTCTTTTCCATTTTAGTCTCATGGCTTCACTTTGTGATGCCGGCCTTTTTTTTCGTTTCATACATATACGATTTTAAAGTTTATAAATTGTTTACGGCTCGAAGGTAGAGTGTTTGCCGATTAAGTTGGAGTATAATAATTCATGGTGTGTTTTCTTGTCTATTTTATGCCAATGGATTTATCTTGTAATGTTTCGTTCCAGATGGTGTTTATTTCCTTTAGAATGGTGCTGAGCTTCAATGGAATGAATATTCCGTTTCGAATATTCCCTAATAGTTTTTTGTCATTTATATATCGGGCTAACGCAATTTGTGATGTCTCCTTTTTTATACCCATTGCTCCATTTTGATAGAGTGTGATTAGTAGCTTTAAGCATTCGTAGTGTTTCAAAACAATCCCTTGTATGGGTTTCTCCTTTTTTCGTCCCCTGTTTGATTTAAGTCTTTTATTGTCAAAAGTTTGCTTGTTGTCTGTTTTGTTTTTTTTGAGTTCCTTTTTTTTCTTCTTGTTGTTTGTTTTCGTAGTTCATACTCTTTTTAATTTTAGTGATTTTTATTTGTGTAAAATATGGCAAAGGTATGGACGAAAAATTTAGTAAACTTGCAAATACAGGATAAAATGTGCTGTTTGATTTTTATTGGAGTAGTAAGTTGTTGGGTTATAATGCGATAGTTTGGTAAAATAGGGTTGTTTCAAAAGACGTTCGTTTATTTGAACGCAAAGATAAGGGGTATTTTCATAATAGCAAAATGTTTAATAAAAAAAATGATTTGCACTCTTGGGTATCTATTTTAACATATTAATTATTAGATAGATACCTATGAATAAAAATCTCTTTTTTATCTGTCTGCTTTTATGTTTCGATAATGAAAAAATGAATACAAAAATAGAGTTCAAATAAACGAACGTTTAAAAACACGTTTTTTTAGTGTAATTCGTTTGTTTATAGTTTCTTACCAGACAGGTAATGAGTAACTGCAAGAAACCGTGGCAAGAGAGTACAAAACTTGCCGTATATTATATAAAGTACTCGCAAGTGATTGAATTTCAAGTGTGTGCAAGAAATTCAAAGCCCTAGAGGAATGTCCTTTTCTGAAATAATCGTATAATGGAAGTGGAGAAAGAGACTGCAATATGGTTCGCTATGCGTGCCACCTACCGTCGTGAGACTGACGCTATGCGGTTGCTTGCGAAAGAGAACTTGGGCTGTTTTGTCCCCATGCAATACAAGATAAGTATGAAGAAAGGAAAAAAAGTCCGTGTCCTGGTTCCTATCATTCACAATTTGATTTTTATTCACGCTTGTCCTTCCGAAGTGAAGCGCGTCAAGTCTATGGTTGCTTATTTGCAATATATCACCGATACCCGTAGCGGCAAGAAGATAATTATCCCCGACAATGAAATGCAGCGTTTCATCGCTGTAGCCGGCACTTACAATGACCACCTCCTATATTTTCAACCCGACGAACTTAACCTGTCCAAAGGAACCAAAGTCCGTATCACGGGTGGTGACTTCGAGGGTCAGGAAGGTGTTTTCCTGAAAGTGAAAGGCGCCCGGGATCGTCGCGTGGTCATTGCCATACAAGGTGTCATAGCTGTTGCCATGGCCACTATTCACCCTGATCTTATAGAAGTAATCAAATAATTCATAATTCAAATTTATTATGACTCTTTCCGAAGAAGTAGCTTCCCTTCAGCGTGCCGCGCACGACCTGATGTATTTGGGCATGGACGGGAGTCCCATTTACAGCGATGACTTGTCCCGCCGTAACAATGAAGTTTACCGCTTGACCACAACATTGTATAATTCCGGTATCAAAGGTTCTACGGTTGAAGAGCAGGCCTCTGTCTGTCTCGCTCTTCTGATGGGCTACAACGCATCGTTCATCGACCACGGAGAAAAGCGCGAACATATCCAGAAAATATTAGATCGTTGCTGGGATATCCTCGATACTCTTCCCGCTTCGCTATTGAAGCTCCGCCTGCTTACTGCCTGCTATGGTGAGGTATTCGACGAGCCTTTGGCCGACGAAGCCCGTGCAATTATCGCTTCTTGGGATTCAGTGTCATTTACTACTGAACAGCAAGAGGCTATCAACGAGTTTCAGACTGTGGTGGATAATCCTTATCCGTGGGAGTATGTTGAAGAATAGAAAGTGAATAAAAAATAAGCAGTCCTTATGCGCGAATTTAAAGATATCAAAATAGCCGTAGCCGGAACGGGCTACGTTGGAATGAGCATTGCCACGTTGCTGTCACAGCATCACGAAGTAGTGGCAGTCGATGTCGTTCCCGAAAAGGTCGATAAGATCAACCGGAAGATTTCTCCTATTCAGGACGATTATATTGAGCAGTATCTGGCAGAGAAACCATTACGTCTTTCGGCTACCCTTGATGGGACTTCCGCCTATGCGGATGCCGACTTTGTTGTCATTGCCGCCCCCACGAACTACGATCCGGTAAAGAATTATTTCGATACCCATCACATAGAAGATGTCATCGACTTGGTACTCCGTGTTAATCCCGATGCCGTGATGGTGATCAAATCCACCATCCCTGTGGGCTATTGCCGCAGTCTTTACGTCAAGTACGCACAGCGTGGCGCCAAACGTCTCAACCTGCTTTTCTCTCCCGAGTTCCTTCGCGAGAGCAAAGCACTTTACGATAACCTCTATCCCAGCCGCATCATCGTAGGCTCTCCGAAGATGATGAACGGCAGCTGTTTTGACGCTGAGAACCAAGCCATCCGGGCAGTAACCGATGTCCCCATGCTCGTGCAAGCCGCCAAAACGTTTGCAGCCTTGCTGCAAGAAGGAGCAATAAAAGAAGATATCCCGACCCTTTTTATGGGCATCAAGGAAGCGGAAGCGGTGAAACTTTTCGCCAATACTTATCTCGCCCTCCGTGTCAGCTACTTCAACGAACTTGACACATACGCTGAAGTAAAAGGCTTGGATGCCCAGTCCATCATAGAAGGTGTGGGACTCGACCCCCGTATCGGTATCCATTACAACAATCCGAGTTTCGGCTATGGCGGTTACTGCCTGCCCAAAGATACCAAACAATTGCTCGCCAACTATGCGGATGTCCCCCAGAGCATGATGTCGGCCATCGTGGAGAGTAACCGCACCCGTAAGGATTTCATCGCCGACCAGGTGTTGCGGAAAGCCGGTTATTACACCGCTTCCAGCCAGTGGGATGCGCAGCGGGAACAACCTACCGTGGTGGGTGTGTTCCGTCTCACGATGAAATCGAACTCCGACAATTTCCGCCAGTCTTCCATACAAGGTGTGATGAAACGTATCAAGGCCAAAGGGGCTCAGATCATCATCTACGAACCTGCGCTCGAAGATGGTACATCATTCTTTGGCAGCACGGTGGTGAACGACTTGACCAAATTCAAAGAGATGAGTGATGCCATCATCGCCAACCGTTACGACGCTTGCTTGGATGATGTGGAGGAGAAGGTATTTACACGTGATATTTTCCGTAGAGACTAAAATCTTCTAGATAATATTAGTCGTTCGAATGCATAGACACTTTGGGCAGCGTCTAAAAATGACGTCTTGACTTGTTTCCGATTAGATTTTACCTTTGCTGCACATTTAAAAAATAATTTTATGTACAGTAGCAGTGATTTTGAAAAGTTATGGTTTCTCTACAAGACTGAGGGTGAGCCCAAAGGTATTCAGACTCGTGATGGTCTGGATATCCGTAAAAACAATTTGGACTACTTTGGTTTGAAGAATTTCTATTATCTTCCTACTTTTCACGATATGCGGTGCAAGGCTCCACGTGTCTCTGAGATCATCCGTTCACGTTATTACCGTGATCCTCTTCAGGGCGATGTTTATATTTTCATGTCTAAAAAAGGGCATGGATCAAGAAGAATTACATACCCGAATATTAATGCGATTATCTTGAGAGGCAGGAGTTGAACCTTTCTTCTGCCTCTACCGATCCATGTGGCGATATGGAACCCGATGAAATGAGGCGTTACGTACGCTTCCTTCTATGTCAGTTGGAAGAGAAGCAGGAGCAGATGAATTGTGTATTAGCTGATTTATCGGAGCTTAAGTCTACTTCCAAGGAGCAAAGTAAAATGTTTGAACGTATGGCTCTGATGTCCGATGGATTAGATCAGCTTCGAAAGAAAAATGCCGAGCTGGTTCGTTCTAATAAGAAGCTCGAGGAACGCCTGGGTGTGGTTAATAATGACCATCCAGAACAATGATTCTGAAAGTGATGAAGCCCAAAGTAGTCCGTACGGTTGTCAATCTGATTGAAGAACATCATTTTGAGGTTCTGAAAGTGAAATATCCCGATGGCAGTATCAAACAGGTATATCTTCCTTGCGATGGTGACAATCAGGCTCTTTTATACGATGAGGTAGTCCCCGGTACTCATATCACCGCCTCTTTATTATCGTATCTTCTGTTCAACTGTTATCATGTGAATGTTGATGAAACCTGGTGTCGCTACCAAACCCACTTCGGTCATAAGAAGACCTATATGTGGTGCCTTGTGAACAAGAAAGCGGGTATTGTAATTTTCTTCTATGAAGATCGCCTAGACGAGTTGGGTAATAAGCACGAGGGTGGGCGTGGTCGTAGCATGCTGAAGGATTTTTTGGCGATGCGCAAATCAAGTCCTTGCAGAGCGATGGTTATAACGTCTATATGTATCTTGATGACGAACTGATGGAGGTGGAGCATTTATGCTGTCTTGCCCATGCTCGGAATAAGTTCAAGGATGCCTATAATCAAGGTTGCGAAAAGGCCCGTTTCTTCTTGGAGCAGATATCCAAACTTTATAAGCGCGAGGATGACTATCCAGAGAAAAAACAGCCTGTTTTTCTGTAGCACGAAAGGTGCTTTACGATCGACCGTTTATAATACCTTTATTGAAACTTGCAAGCAGGCCAGAATCAGCTTCCGCTCATTCTTCTGCAAGTATATGACAGAGATCAGGAAGAGGCGAACGGATAATGACAACCTACTTCCCATGACAATATGTCTAACGAATTAGTGAAAACAATTTAAAACTTAATATCCAAGACAAGTGACGAGTGCCTACCGGCACTCGCTTGAAAGGTGTATACCATGTTTTGGGCGCTTACAACTGATGTTCCCGCTTTTCGGTTTAAACAAATCGTTTAAATATATTATAAATAACTGTTAATTAACTTGTTCTGACTTGGAGTTCAATTAAAGATCGAATAAAACAAAGATATTTGAAGAGTACCCCAAGGATACTATCGCAAGGCCTTTATGCAAGCGCATTTCAAGAGGTTTTGGTTTAGAAAGTGGGTACATCAAATTGGACACCCTAATTCGCTATATGAAAGTCGTCCTTTTAGCTGGAGGCTTCGGCTCCCGCATATCTGAGGAATCTCAGTTCAAACCAAAACCGATGATTGAGATCGGTGGTATGCCTATCCTCTGGCATATCATGGAGGAGTATGCCTATTACGGACATACTGAGTTTATAATCTGCGCCGGTTACAAGCAGGAGTATATCAAGGAGTGGTTCGCCAACTACTTCCTGCATAACTCTGATGTGACCTTTGATTACCGTAATGGTAAGAACGAGATGACCGTTCACCAAACCAATATGGAACCTTGGAGGGTGACTGTTGTCGATACAGGCTACAACACCATGACTGGCGGACGTATTAAGCGTATCCAAAAGTACGTGGGCAACGAGCCATTCTTGATGACCTATGGTGATGGCGTGTGTGATGTGGAGATTGACAAACTCGTTGAGTTCCATAAGTCACACGGTAAGCTCGCAACCCTCACTGCTGTCAAGATGGTCCAGGATAAAGGTGTGCTGGATATCACCAAGGATCAGGCTGTACGTGCATTCCGTGAGAAGAATGCAAGTGATGGTGCGCCTATTAATGCAGGCTATATGGTGCTCCAGCCAGAGGTTTTTGACTTGCTAGACGGAGATTCATGTGTGTTCGAGAAAACCGCTTTGGTAGAACTTGCTAATCTAGGACAGTTGATGTCATATGTTCATACAGGTTTTTGGCAGTGTATGGATAACATCCGCGAGAAGTCAATGTTAGAGAAGCTGCTTGCGGAGAATAAAGCACCTTGGAAGAAGTGGGAACGTACTATCCCAGAGATTCCTGATTATGCTAAATAAGTATATATAAAAGAAACAAAATATGGCATTCAACAACATTTTCAATGGTAAGAAGGTCTTGGTAGCTGGTAACACCGGTTTCAAGGGATCATGGTTGTCAACTTGGTTCAACATGATGGGAGCAGATGTGTTTGGATACTCACTGAGTGTGCCTACCAACCCATCAATGTTCGAGACGCTGAAGTTGGAGGAGAAGATTCATCAGCATTATGGCGACATCCGCAACAAGGAGGAGTTCAACGCATATGTGCAGGAGGTTCGTCCTGACTTCCTCATCCACTTGGCTGCTCAGGCTCTGGTACTTACTTCCTATCGTGAACCTTTTGATACTATGACCACCAACATCGTGGGTACAGCTGCTGTTTGTGAGGCAATTATGAAAATCGACTGGGATTGTACCTGCATCCTCATCACATCTGACAAGGCTTACAACAATGTAGAATGGATTTGGGGTTATCGCGAGACAGACGGCATGGGTGGCAAGGACATCTATTCGGGTTCGAAAGGTGCTGCCGAACTGGTCATCAAGAGCTACTGGCATTCGTTCATCAAGAAGATGCCTAACATCAAGTTTGGTGTGACACGTGCAGGTAACGTAATCGGTGGTGGCGACTGGGCAAAGGATCGCATCATTGTGGATTGCGTGAAGGCATTCTCACAGGATGAGACCGTTGAGATCCGTTCGCCAAAGGCTACTCGTCCTTGGCAGCATGTACTCGAACCACTTTCGGGATATCTTACTTTGGCTCAGTACCTTGCTGAAGGCAAGAGCGTGAATGGAGAGCCATACAACTTTGGCCCTCGTGCAGAACAGACCAAGACTGTATTCGAACTGGTTCAGGATTTGGCAACTCTCTGGGGGCTTGACAAGGATAAGGTTGTAAAGCTTACAGGCAATGTTCCATTCGAGGAGGCAACTCTCCTGAAACTGAATTGCGACAAGGCTTTGGCATGCCTTCACTGGCATTCAACCCTCCACTATGAGGAGTGCGTTAACTTCATAGCCGAGTGGTATCGTGCCTTCTATGTAGAGAAAGACAAGGATATGTTTGCACTTACCGAAAAGCAGATCAACGAGTATGTTGAGGCTGCAAAGAAGCAGAATTTGGAGTGGGCATTATGATAGAAGGTGTTTCTTTACATCCGCTGAAGCAGATAAGCGTGCCAAATGGTGACCTTTGGCATGCTTTCAAAGCTACAGACGAAGGATTTGTAGGCTTTGGTGAAGCTTACTTTACTCAGGTCAAACCTCATGCTGTCAAAGGTTGGAAGCGTCATAATCGGTATGTGCTTAACCTTGTGGTAGTAAGTGGTGCTGTCAAGTTCGTTATCTTTGATGATCGTGAAGGTAGTACAACAAAGGGCGAGTTCCAGGAGGTGCTTCTCACACCAAATGGCAACTACCAGCGTCTCACTGTAGCACCTGGACTGTGGATGGCATTTGCAGGAGCAGATTCAGAGCAGACATCTATGTTGATGGATTTGATACCTGAAGTACACGCCCCATCTGAAGGCGATCGCAAGGAAATAGACGAGATTGAGTACAACTTCAATGTGTAACTAGTTTAATAAATGAAGAGTACTATAGTAACTGGAGCCAATGGCTTTATAGGCAGTTCGCTTATCAAGATACTTATTAATAAAGGTGTCAAGGTCTTGGCTGTGGATATGAGCTTTGCACTTCCACGATTGCCAGAATCAGGTTTCATTACAAAGATAGAGTCTGGTGTTGACGCAACCCTTGCAGACAAGATTCCTGTTGGTGAGTATGACGCATTCTACCACCTTGCTTGGAGGGGTGTGAATGGTGCAGAAAAGGCAGATCCGACGGTTCAGCTTGTCAACATTCAGATGGCTGTTGATTGTGCTAATGTATGCAAGCAGATGAGTGTAAAGAAACTCCTCTGTGCAGGTACAGTGGCAGAGAATGCAACCTATAGCCTTCCTGACTTAGAGAAGACTTCTGGCGGTATGATGTATGGTGTGGCAAAGCACGCTTGTCGGTTGATTGTTGAGGACTATTGCAAGAATATCGGATTGCCTTTCGTTTGGATGCAGTTCTCAAACATCTATGGTATTGGCAATAAGACCGGTAACCTTGTAAGCTATACCCTTGGCGAGCTGATGGCAGGTAAGGAAGCAACCTTCGGTCCTGCTCTCCAACCATACGACTTCATCTATGTGGATGACCTTATTGAGGCTGTTTATCGCCTTGGAGTAAACGATACCAAGAAATCTTTCTATTACATCGGTTCTGGCAATCCTCGCATTTTGAAGGACTATCTTTTTCGCATTGGCGAACTTGCAGGTTTTGCCGACAAGGTAGGTATTGGTATCCGTCCTGATGATGGCATCAAGTACTCAATGGAGATGTTTGATAATTCAGATCTCGTTGAGGCTATTGGCAACTATATTAAAACAAATTTTGATACAGGTATAATGAATACAATCCATTGGTTATCAGAAGATAATACAAATGTCGCGTGTGTAAGGTAAAGCGTTGATAATCAATTGTATACACTGCAAAAAGACTTCAGCTACATACGCTATATTAAACAGTATTAAGTCAACACATAAATTCGCAGCATAATGAAAAATGTAATTATCACAGGTGCTGACGGATTTGTTGGAAGTTATACTGTCAAGCATTTTCTGAATGAGGGTAAGACTGTTCTAGCTCTTTATAGGGGTCCGTCAGCACGCAGATTGGAAGAACATCCTAATCTCAAATACATGCAGTGTGACATTTCTGATACCAAGGATATGCTTGATGGTATCGAGAAGGGTGTTTATGACACTTTTATTCATTTCGCATGGGCAGGTTCTGCTGGAGATGCTCGTTTTGATTACAAACTCCAGATGCAGAATGCACTCAATACTGTTGAGTGCATGAAGGCTGCAAAGGAACTAGGTTGTGCACGTTTTGTGTGTGCCGGTTCTATCATGGAGTATGAGGTTGAGGCTACTATACATGCACAGGGAAGCAAACCAGGAATGGGCTATATCTATGGCATGGGTAAGCACATTGCACATTGTATGTGTAAGGCTGTTGCCGTAAATAGCGGAATTGAATTGGTGTGGTCTATGATTACGAATACCTATGGTGTGGGCGAGTTCTCACCAAGATTCGTGAACTCGACTCTTCGTAAAATTATTAACGGTGAACCACTCCAGTTTACAGCGGCTACACAGAATTACGACTTTGTGTATGTGACAGATGTAGCCAAGGCTTTCTATCTGGTAGCAGATAAAGGTAAGCCATATTGTGAGTATATGATTGGTTCTGGCGATGCAAAACCACTGAAAGAGTTCATTCTGGAGATGGTAGGGGCGTGTGGTCCTGAAAGTACACCATTGTTTGGAGATGTTCCTTTCACAGGTACAAATATGCCATTGGACACATTCTCTATTGAAAAGATCAAAAACGATTGTGGTTTCATTCCTGAAGTAAGCTTTGCTGAAGGAACAAAATTTACCATGGATTGGTTGAAGACAATTTAAATATAGGATAATGGAAAAACCTTTAATTTCAATAGTAATCCCTGTTTATAACACAGCTAAATTTATAGATAAATGTATTTTGAGTGCGAGAGCTCAAAAGTATCCAAATCTGGAAATTGTTGTAGTAAATAATGGCTCAATAGACAACTCTTGGGATATTATAGAAAAACATGCTCATGAAGACTCAAGAATAAAAGCATATACTATAGAACACGTTCCTACGGTAAAACAATCTAGAGACAATTGTTTTTATAGGGCTGACGGTGAGTTCGTTATTCCTGTTGATTCTGACGATTCTATAGCAGAGAATTATGTAGAAAATGTTTGGAATAGGCAATATGAAACTGATGCTGATTTTGTAGGTACAACTATGGTGCATCTTGATACAGAGGATAAAATATACATGAAGTGCCCAGTAGATAATTTCGATTACACTAAAATCTATAATGGAAAAGAAGCTGTCTCACATACTATAGGTAAGTGGGAATTTGCTATAAATGGTGCTTTGATGAGAAAACAAATATTATGTAATAATTCTGTTGCTGATCCAAATTTCGAAGATTTTACTGATGAATATGATAGTAGGTTGTTTCTCCTTAATTGCAAAAAAGTTGCTTTTTGTAGGGCAGATTACTTATATCTTTATAATCCAAACTCTGTCGGGAAATCGCGAAATTTTAATAGAGAAAAATATTTGATAAATACCGTTCGAGGTTTGCTTCCTTTTATTGGTCAGAATTATGGAAGATCTGTCGAATACAAGAGATTGTGTGGAAGCACTGTAGGTGTGATAAATAGCATGCTAAGATTTTTAGGAGATAACAAGAATAGAAATAATAAGAACATTGTTAACGAGGGCTGTGGACTCATAAAAGATACTCTTAAAAGATTTCAAATAAAGTATGCTAAGGGGTATGGATTGAAATTGGTTATACATATTTTAATTATCCGTGCTAAATTATTGTTTATATAATGGCTTCCTCGTATAAAGAAATATTCAAAGGAACTGCTATATTTGGTGGTACCCAGATTATCCAGGTGCTGGTAGGGTTAATAAGATTAAAATTAGTCTCCATACTTATAGGTGCCAAGGGAATGGGTATAAACTCCCTTTACACATCTTCCCTGGTTTTTATACAAAACTTTGCTGGACTTGGATTAAAAGACTCCTCTGTAAGGAATATATCAATAGCTACCTCTGGCGATGAAAAACTTATTGCGCATCGATTAACCGTTATTAATAACTGCTTCTATTTTTCCTATGGATTAGGAGTTGTTATTACATTGCTTTTAAGCCCGATTTTGAGTCTGTTGTCTTTTAAGTGCTATGATTATACAATCAATTATGGGTTCTTGTCTTTGTATGTCCTTTTTCAATTGCAGTTTCAACATTATATTGCCATATTACAGGGCTTTAGGAAACTAAAAACATTAGCAATAGTTTCTATTACAAATTCAATTCTTGGATTAGTCGTATCAGCTGGTTTATACTATTTATGGGGTGTTGATGGTATTGTACCCAATATTATTATTACTTCTTTAGTGTGTATGGTTTGCGTAAGAATACCAGTCCAGCGTATGAAACTACCTTCTACTAAATTAAGTATAAAAGAGTCATTACGTGAGGGTAAAGATATGGTCTCAATGGGGATTGTACTTACGATTAGTGTTTTGATAGGTACAGGAGTTAACTATTTTATCAATACCATAATTACAAGATTCGGCAATGTAGAGGATATCGGATTTTTTCAAGCTGCTGTAAATATAACTACCCAGTCTGTATCCCTAATTTTTGCAGCAATGAATGCTGACTATTATCCTAGATTAGCAAAAGTCTGTAATAATCGTGAAGAAATGATTAGCACTGTAAATAAACAGTCGGAAGTATTGCTTGGTTTAGGAACTCCCATATTAGCACTAATGATAGTATTTTCTAATTTAATTATTAAGATTCTCCTAACCAATGAGTTTCTCATAATAGTAAGTGTTATTAAATTATTATGCGTTGGTTCATTAATGCAAATTTTTTCGTATCCAATTGGTCATATTTCTTTTGCTAAGGGCGATAAAAAGTTTTTTTTCTTTTATGAGGGAGTTCTTAGTAGTTTTTTAAGACTAATATCGTATTTAATTGGCTATATTTATGGAGGCCTAATCGGATTAGCATTGAGTGTAAATGTAACTAATCTGTTGTATTCCATTATGATATTATTTGCAACTAAAAGGAGGTATCAATATAGGATAGGCACAAGGTTATTGCTTCAGTATATTTGTGTTGCTTTCCTATTTTATGTACTTATTATAGTCTCATTCCAAGAAAATATCATGGTTTCCTTTTTGTTGCAAATCATTATTCTTTCATTGTTATTGATTTATTCCATTAAATACCTTGATGACAGAATTGGAATAGTTGATTTTATAAAAAATAAGATAAGGAAATAGTTGTAAACAACAATATTTGCGATGGAAGCTAAAAATATAAAGGTTTCAATCTTAGTACCTATATACGGAGTTGAGAAATATATAGAAAGATGTGTAAGATCCTTGCTCGAACAATCATTTACAAATATTGAATATATATTTGTAAATGATTGTACTAAGGATAGCAGTATGGTCATCTTGAACAAACTTATTAAAGAATATGAAGAAAAAAAGGAATTTATCAAGATAATAAACCATGAGAAAAATGGCGGTTTAGCAGCGAGTAGAATAACAGCATTAAAGAATGCAACAGGAGAGTTTATTACATTTGTTGATTCGGACGATTATTTACCTATTCATGCTATAGGAATCCTTATCAAAAGCGCCATTGAGGAAAATTCAGATGTAGTAATTGGTAACTTTTTTAATGATGCAAGAGATATTCAGCCGGAAAAGGTATTTAGAGAGCTTCCGAAAGATAAAATAGACGACATATGTAAAAGCTTAAGCATAGAGAAGCATGTAGCGTTGTGGGGAAAATTGTATAGATCGACATTGTTCAGACAACAAGGATTTTCATATTTTGAGGAAGGCTTGGATGACGGTGAAGACTATGTAGCTACACCTCGACTTTTATACAATTCTGAAAAAACAACCTATATTCCTGATTTTGTATACTATTACAACACGGCAAATATTAACTCCTATTCAGCCCAAAAAAAAATTAAAGCTGTATCGGATATGAAGAAGGCATTTGAAATCCAAACAGAATTCTTCAAAGATAAACCTGATTCTATATGCTATTTAGACGCAATAATGAGAGGTAAACTTCATGTATTGAAGTACTATCCTCTTATGAGAAAAAATGAAAGAAAGATATGTTGCACTCTTTTCCCGGAGATTGACAATTATGTGTACTTTAGTTTTTTTTCAAGGCTTCAAATAAATTTAATTAGAAATAATCAATACCTATTATACAAAGTGGTGAATAAGATTGCCTCTTTCCTAAATAGTTAAAGACAATGTTTGTACTTGACAAATTCATAGCCGACAATGTCATTATGCGTCCTCACAGTATGTTCGAGGATGACATTGAGGCAAACCGAGAGATGCTTACCTGCGAGATTGAGGGTAAGTCAGTATGCGTCATTGGTGGAGCAGGTTCCATTGGTTCCAGCTACATTCGTGCTATCTGTCGATTCCGACCTGCCAAGCTCGTTGTGATCGACCTTAACGAGAATGGGCTTGCCGAACTCACGCGCGACCTCCGTTCTATTGACGGAATGTACGTGCCTGAGGAGTTCCGCACCTACACTCTCAACTTTGCCGATCCAATCTTCGAGCGTATCTTCCGTGATGAGAAGGGCTTTGATATCGTTGCCAACTTCTCTGCCCATAAGCACGTACGTTCCGAGAAGGATAAGTACTCTGTGCAGGCGCTTATCGAGAACAACGATATCAAGGCAAAGAAGCTGATGGATTTGTTGACTGTATATCCACCAAAGCACTTCTTCTGTGTGTCAACCGATAAGGCTGCAAATCCAGTCAACATCATGGGTGCCAGCAAGCGCATTATGGAAGATCTCGTGATGGCATACAACCAATATTTTAAGATCACTACCGCACGCTTTGCCAATGTGGCTTTCTCCAACGGTTCATTACCTGACGGTTGGATACATCGCCTCCAGAAGAAGCAGCCGCTCGTTGCTCCATCCGATGTTCTCCGCTACTTTGTATCGCTTGAGGAGAGCGGTCAGATCTGTATGTTGGCTTGCATCTTAGGCAAACCAGGAGAAATCTTTTTTCCTAAATTGGGCGAGGAACAGATGCTGACTTTCTCAACCATCTGCGACAAGTTTGTTGAGGAGGAAGGCTATGCCAAGAAGGAGTTCACCACTGATGCCGAGGCAAAGAAGTTTGCTGCTCAGATGCCATACGATTCCGATACCTATCCGGTGGTTTACTTCAAGAGTGACACCACTGGTGAGAAGGCATACGAGGAGTTCTATGTACCAGGAGAGAAGATTGACATGGATCGCTTCACTAGCCTTGGTGTGGTGTGCGAAAGCACCCGCAGACCGATGAATGAGGTCAATGAGTTTTTCACTGAATTAGAGGGTATCTTCCACAAGGACGACTTCACAAAGGCAGAAATCGTAACCGCAATCAAGGGCTTCATCCCTAACTTTGAACACGAGGAGAAAGGTAAAAATTTGGATCAGAAAATGTAATCATTATGGCAGGCTATAGTAAAATAATTAACTTCATAAAAGATCTTTACGGCAACCAGGAATTCACACCCCTTGCCGTTCCAAAGTTCATTGGTAACGAGAAGAAGTATCTCGAAGAGTGTATTGACACCACTTTCGTGTCGTCAGTGGGCAAGTTTGTTGATCGTTTTGAGGATGATATGGCTCGCTACACTGGATGTAAGCGTGCAGTTGTTTGTGTAAGTGGTACCAATGCCCTCCACATGGCGCTTATGCTCTCGGGCGTGGAGCGTGACGATGAGGTGCTCACTCAAGCGCTTACCTTCATTGCCACCTGCAACGCCCTCTCGTACATTGGTGCGCACCCAGTGTTCATTGATGTCGATAAGAGCACCATGGGACTCTCGCCTGATGCTATCAAGAAGTGGTTTGCCAAGAATGCAGAGATTCGCAATGGCCAGTGTTACAACAAGAACACTGGTCGCAGAGTGAAGGCTTGTGTACCTATGCACACTTTCGGACATCCTGTCCGCATAGAGGAACTGGCAGCTGTTTGCGAGGAGTATCACATTCAACTTGTGGAGGATGCAGCCGAGTCTATCGGTTCGCTCTACAATGGCAAGCACACCGGTACATTCGGCAAGGTAGCTGCAGTTTCGTTCAACGGCAACAAGACCATCACCACTGGTGGTGGCGGTATGATGCTATTCAATGACGAGGAGTTGGGTGCGTATGCCAAGCACATCACCACTCAAGCTAAGGTACCACATCGTTGGGAGTTCCGCCACGACCACATCGGCTACAACTACCGTATGCCTAATATCAATGCAGCCCTTGGTTGCGCTCAGTTGGAGAACCTTGATGTTTACATTGCCGACAAACGTGCAGTGGCAGCGGCATACGCTGAGTTCTTCAAGAATGTGGACGATATTGAGTTCTTCAACGAACCAGAGAACTGCTTCTCAAACTACTGGCTCAACGTAGTGATCCTCAAGGACAAGGAAGCACAACTTGACTTCCTGCAGCAGACCAATGACAACAAGGTCATGACCCGTCCTATTTGGGAGCTCATGACCCGTTTGCCAATGTTCGAGCATTGCGAGAACGATGGCCTCAAGAACACCATCTGGTTTGCCGATCGTGTGGTTAATATTCCGTCAAGTGTAAGACTGTAAGAAATAGGAAAGAGGATTTCCATGAATAATACATCTAAGATTCAAAATAAAATAATAAGCGTCAATGACACCATTATTTCTGCATTGAGAAAAATGGATGGTCATCGCACCAAACTTGTCTTCGTCTTTGACGGAGATAAGTTTGATTGTATCTTGACCATTGGTGACATACAGCGTGCAATCATCCGTCATTCAACCCTTACTGATGCTGTTTCAACCATATTGGATAGAAATAAAATCTATGCTTCTGATAAAGATTCGATAGAGCATATCAAGGAGGTCATGATGGCAGAGCTCATCGACTGTATGCCTGTGCTGAATGACAATGGCGAAATTGTAGATATATTGTTCTGGCATGATGTCTTCACAGAAACTACAATCGCTGAAAATCGTGAGAAGATAGAGCTTTCTGTAGTCATCATGGCAGGAGGCAAAGGTACACGTCTAAAACCTATAACTAATGTAATCCCTAAGCCTCTGATTCCAATTGGAGACAAAACTATCCTAGAGGAAATCATGGATCAGTTTGAGAGTATTGGCAGCAAGCAATTCTACATGTCAGTTAATTACAAGAGCGACATGATGCGTTTCTACCTTGACCAACTCGACCACAAGTATAACATCGAGTTATTCGAGGAAACTAAACCTCTAGGGACTATCGGTAGTGTATCACTTTTGAAGGGGAAGATTACCAAACCTTTCTTTGTCAGCAATTGTGATATAGTTATTGATCAGGACTATCGTGACGTATATGAGTACCATCAGCAAAACAACAATGATATTACCATAGTTACTGCAGTCAAGAGCATCCGCATCCCTTACGGTGTGATTGAGACCGGAGAGAATGGCCTTATGACAGGGCTGAAGGAGAAACCCGAGCAGACCTATATGATCAATACTGGTGTGTATATCCTCAATCCGGAATTGATTGATGAAATTCCTGAAGGCGAGTTTTTCCACATCACCCATCTCATGGAGAAGGTGAAGGCGCGTGGAGGTCGTGTCGGTTGCTTCCCTGTAAGCGAACACGCATGGAGAGATATGGGTGAATGGCCTGAGTATTTGCGAATGATTAATGTTAGATAGGATGAAAGTCTTAATATTGTATCCAACGGAGAACCAGGCTTCATTGATTAAGGGGTGTGTTGATAATTTGCATTTTAAGGGGATAAAAACTTTTGCCTTAAATAAGAATACTTGGGATTATTACACGTTAGATAGTGCTGAGTTTAGAACAGTTATAAACCATCTTGAACGGTGGCGCCTAATTATGCATTCTCCAATTGCTCAAAAAATTGTGTTCCACTCATACTATCTTCTATCTAAATCAATAGGTTCTATTTTTGGGGACTTTGATGTTGTAGATTATAATTTCTATTCTGATGTTATTTATGATAAATTAATTGTATATGGGAAAAATGTTGGGATAAAGCAAGTAATCTCTTTTTGGGGGTCTGATTTCTATCGTGTGAGTGATTCAACAAAGGAAAGAAGAAGAAAATATATTGATTTAATAGATGCTATCCATCTGGAGACTATAAATGTAAAAAATGATTTCCTTAATTATTATAATGATTATAAAACCAAGATAAAGGTATGCAATTATGGTATAGGGTTGTTTAATCAAATAGATGAACTTGTTAATACAAGGAAAAGTATAGATAGAAATAAATTTTATGGTTGCAATGTTGATGGCAAAATAATAATCACCTGTGGATATAATGCCCGTAAAGGACAGCAGCATGAATTGATGATTCGAGCGTTAGAAATGCTTGATGATTCTGTTAAAGAAAAAATACATGTTGTCTTTCCTATGACATATGCATCAGACGATTCTGTTAGGGCAGATGTTGAGAAAGAACTTGATTCTGTGAACTTCAGTTATACTTGTATGACACGTTTGTTAAGTTTAGAAGAATTGGCATTATTGCGTATGAATTCAGATATTTATATAAATATGCAAATATCTGATTCTTTTTCATCTTCTACTATGGAGTATTTCTACACAGGAAATATTATTATAATTGGCGAATGGTTGCCCTATAAGTTCTTAAAATCAGAATATGGTATAGATTACACGGAAACATCGAAGTCTCAGCTAACGAGAAATTTAACTAGTGTAATTAGTGACATTAAGAATAAAAAAGATTGTGCAGCCAAAAATAAACCTATAGTTCGTCTTTTATGTTCATGGTCAAATGTTTCCGAAAGACTTTGTTCTATGTATATGGAACTAACCCCATACCAATATAAACAATGATTTATATAGCTCTTTTGTTTGTAGTTTGCTTTTATCTACATATAGCAACTAGAGGAGAACAAAGATTATTAGCTTGTAAAAAAAAATCATATAAACGGGCAAGTGGTTTTTTTGTATCTTTTTTAATTCTCGCTTTTTTTTCAGCTATCCGAGACGATTGTGGATGCGACTATAATAGCTATATCCTCCATATTGAACGTATCCAAATGGGTAAACTAACGTATATGGAGCCTGGTTTTCAATGGGTTGTTTTATTCTTGGAAAGATATGATACCAATCCTCGCTTTGTAATAATCGTTTTTGCCGTTTTGACAGTCTTTTTTTACTTATTGGCTATTTGGAGACAGAGCACAAATAAATTTATGAGTGTCTACATATTCCTGACATGGGGATATTATTTTATAACGTTTAATACAATCAGAAATTATTTTGCTTTAGCCGTAGTTCTATGTACATTGCCTCTTATAATAAAAAGAAAATACATATGGTTTATAATAATAGTTCTGCTGTCTGCAACTATTCATAAAAGTGCTGTTGTTTGTATTCCTATTTATTATTTAGCAAATAAGATAACACTAACGAAAAAGCATATACTGCCTATTTGTCTGTTTATTATTTTATTGATTTCCTTGCAACCTTTATTAAGATCCTATGCTTTTCTATTCTATGAAAGCTATGAGGATAGCGTTTATGATACAGGCAGAATCTCGATTTTAAATGTACTTAAGGCTCTTGCCGTTATTGGTGTATATGTTAAGTTCCGAAAATACCTAAAGGATGATGAGTTAAGTAAATTATATTTTAATTTAAATGTGGGAGCCTTGATTCTATATTTGGGCGTTTTCTGGCTTCCTGCAATATCCCGCATCGGATTCTATATGAATGCTACGGTTATGCTTTTCTTTCCACGTGTAATAGAAAGTATACCGTCTCTCGGTAAGAGAAAAGAATTCAAAATTATGCTTTATGTTGCTAGCTTTGTGCTTTTTTTGTTATTGCTAAATCAGTTCGCTGCGGAAACCAATAGAGTCTTACCTTATAAAACTTGGCTTTTTGGACGTGGTTATGACCATTATGGTTTTTAATATTACATCATATGAGAACAAAAGTATTATATGTGCTTGTAAGCAATGAAAATGATATTTTTTGGGAACAAACGTTTCTATCGATACAATCACTTCTTCGTACAAATGGCTCAACAAATATTACAGTTTTAATGGATAATCTAACATATTATGGTCTGAAAGATAAGCGAGCAGTACTCCTTTCTCTTATTTCAGAGCCAGTTGTGATAGACCTAGACCAAAATCTGAGTAATAAAGAGAAATCTCGTATATTAAAAACTAATATGCGTAACTATGTAGATGGTGATTTCCTATATATTGATACGGATACAATTATCCTTGGTGATCTGAGTGATATCGATAGATGCGAGTATGACTTAGCTGCTGTTTACGAGCGAAATAGGCCTTTTAAGGATGATTTTGGGCGAGTAAATCATATTGAAACGATGAGACGATTAGGTGGGAATCCGCATAATTCAGATGAGTATTTTAATAGCGGAGTAATGCTAGTAAAAGATACTTTATTTAATCGAGAGTTCTTCGCATCTTGGTTAAAACGTTGGAAACAAGGTGTGGGGCGAAACGTTTATTTTGATCAGCCGTCTTTAGCTTGTGTCAATAAAGAATTCAATAACCCGATTCATGTTCTGGATGGTAAATGGAACTGTCAGGGAAGGTATTGTTTCTGTTACATTCGTGAAGCAAAGATATTTCATTATTTATATGATCGTTTTTTTGATTTCCCTTTGCTTAAAAAAG
The DNA here is from genome assembly GCF_033042785.2 of Bacteroides hominis. Taxonomy (NCBI): domain Bacteria; kingdom Pseudomonadati; phylum Bacteroidota; class Bacteroidia; order Bacteroidales; family Bacteroidaceae; genus Bacteroides; species Bacteroides hominis. The sequence continues at coordinate 2,020,415 of NZ_CP178829.1, forward strand.
AGTTTTTTTACAGCTTAAAGGATAATCCGATTATAACACTTGAAATTGAAAGTATTCTACAAAATCCTGTAAGATATGTATCCCCTATAAATGAGATTATAACAGGAGGGGAAGTAAAAAGGATGCGATCAAGAATGTATTCTGGAATTCGTTCTATAGACATGAAGTATCCTACATTTTATAATTTGATTGAGAAATGCTTAGATAATATTTATAAATTCTTTCTAAGCTTTAAAAAAAGGAAATTAGCTCCTCCTAGATAATATGGCATATATTGTAGATTTGTCAGGTAAAGTGCCTCTATACGATGAGGCTCTTTATAATGCTTTGAAAGCCTTGCCTTTTGATTGCCGTTTATTGCTTCCCTCCGAGGGTTTGGCTTGTCTTATACCTAAAAAATATAAAAGTAGTACAAGCAAAATCAAACGACTTCTGAAATTGTTTGAGGGATTAGTTAATTACTTGATTGTCATTAGTGTTGTAATCGTTAAACATCCTGATATTTTACATTTTCAATGGCTTCCATTTTTGGAATTTTGTGGAGTTGAGCGATATGTGTTAAAGATAATGAAAATATTAAGTCCGAATACGTCTTTCGTATTAACAGTCCATAATTTGTATCCTCACAATATAAGCAATACTCAAAAGAAATCGTATGAAAAAAGATTCATGACCGTGTCAAAGTATTTGGATTCATTTATTGTACATACGGAAGTAAGTAGAAAAGAATTATGTGCAACATTTAGAATTGATTATAACAAAACAAACGTTTGCTGGCATGGCGTTTTTGTACCTAATTCTGGTTATAGTTATATTGGTGACGGGAATAATTGCAAGATAAAAATTTTACAGTTTGGGCTGCATTCATATTACAAAGGTACAGATTTATTGGTGGAAGCGGTTAATCTTCTTGGTAAAGAGTACAGAGATAAAATAGAATTGGAACTAATTGGGCAGGTGAGTGCAAGATACAAGGAGGAAATAGATAGAAAAGATACATTCAATATGGCAAACTGGACGCCTTATTTTCTTGAGGAAACAGTGTTGCATACGAGAATCCAACAGGCTGATATCATTGTTCTGCCATATCGTGCCATATCTCAAAGTGGAGTATTACTGTTGAGTATATATTTTGAGAAATTAGTTATTTGTGCAGATTTGCCATCATTTGTTGAAACATTGTCAGTAGATATAGATGATGCTATTGCGAAGAGTTTCTTTTTCAAGACAAATGATGCCGAATCGTTAAAGCATAGGATCCAAGAATACATTAATCAAGATTTGCCGGAAATGGAGATGCGAAAACATTTGTCACGATTAAAAAAACTATATTCTTGGGATAATGCCGCTAGACAAACATTATCTGTATACCATAAATTTCTCGAAGATAATAAATTATGTTGATAAACACTTTCGGATTTGCTGTTGTATTTCTCGTTATTTTCATACTATATTGGCTGGTACCCACTCAATTGATACGGATAAGGAATATTTTTCTATTATTAGTAAGCTATCTACTATACCTTAATTGGAAACCATCGTTTGCTCTAGTATTGTTTGGAGTTACTGCTATTACCTATATGGGGGGGGCAGTTCTTGTGCAAGAGGATTACGGTTTAGATGATTATAGTTCAAAGCGTAAGAAGGCACTTTGCTGGTGCTTTGCTATTTTGGGTTTGCTCCCATTGTTGGTTTATAAGTATTATAATTTCCTTAATTACAGTATTACCTCCTTACTAGAATCTGCTGGCTTGCACTTCGAATTACCAGGGCTCAACTGGGCTATACCTGTAGGCATTTCATTTTTTACCTTCCAAGCCGTTGGTTACTTGCTGGATGTTTACCACAAGCGTGTTCCAATTGAAAAGAATTTCCTAGATTATGCACTTTTTGTAAGTTTCTTCCCTCAAATCACATCTGGGCCAATCAGCACTGCAAAAGATATTTTGCCTCAATTCAAAAAGAAACAGAAGTTTGATTATATACAAGCTCGTCATGGCTTACTTTTTCTCTTGTGGGGGCTATTTATAAAATCCGTAATCGCAGATAGAGCAGGTATTTACGTAGATTCTGTATATTCGGCAATAGATAGTTTCCCTGCTATCAATTGTCTGTTAGCTAGTATCCTTTATACATTACAGATATATGCGGATTTTGCTGGCTATTCGTTTATGGCAGTAGGTGTTGCTAGTTTATTAGGTTTTAAAATTGTAAATAATTTTAAAAGGCCTTATTTGGCAGCTTCTGTAACTGAGTTTTGGAGAAGATGGCATATTTCATTAACAAGGTGGCTAACATCTCATATATACATAAATCTAGGCGGAAGTCGTTGTTCCAAAATAAGAAACTATTTTAATATTTTAGTTACTTTTTTTGTGTCTGGACTTTGGCATGGTGCAAATTGGACATTCATAGTATGGGGTGCGCTTCATGGTCTATTCCAGATTATGGAAAAAGCATTGTTTGGTGATATAATTAAGAAAGAGTTGAAACAAATAAAGCATCATCTCACATTATTGAGATTTTGTAGAATAATTGTTACTTTCTTACTGGTTAATTTTGCATGGATTTTCTTTCGAATGCCATCATTGTCTGATTCTATGGCTTTTATTAAGAAAATATTATCTTCATTTTGTCATTTCGATTTTAATATGGTTGGAGTTGTAATGCTGGCATATCTTGTGTTGGGTTTGATTCCTTTAATAATATTTGAATTCATACAAGAGTATTGCCCATTATTTTTAAGAAAGGCAGAAGAATATGTTGTGATAAGATGGGCGACTTATTTATTCCTTGCTTTAGGCTTTGTGCTGTTTGGTGTACATGATAATTCTCAGTTTATATATGTAAGTTTCTAACGTTAATGAAAAAGTTTATTATAAAAGCAATTTCTTTTGTCTTTCTTTTTGTTTTCATAGACTTTTTTTCTGGGCTCGTTTTCGATACACTTAAAAAAAACGCAAAAGGAGGGAGTACCCAGAACAACTATCATATTATGAAAGAATGTACTGATGATATAATTATTTTAGGATCATCGCGTGCTATTCATCACTACATGCCTACAGTGATTGAAGATTCTACTCAAATGAGTTGTTATAATTGCGGAGAAGAAGGTAATGGGTCCATTCTTGCTGCTGCAAGGTTAAAGATGATTCTTTCTAGATATAACCCAAAACTGGTTATATATGAAGTAACACCAGGATATGACTACTTGATGGATATTAGTTATACGCAGTATTTAAGATATTTGAAACCTTATTATGCCGAACCCAATGTTAAAAACATTGTTGATCGGTTTGTAGATAAAAATACCCGTTTAACCCTCAGGTCTAATCTGTATAAAGAAAACTCTGCATCTATCGCATATCTATTGGATAATATAACATATAGAGACAACCTTAAGGGATTTGCACCTTTGCATACAACAATGAAACAAGGTACAACTTTTAAACTAGACACCACTCCGCCTGTTGTAGATTTGAAAAAGTCTATTTTATTAGAAGAAATGGTACAAGAATGTAGAGACCTTGATATTCCCTTTCTTTTTGTCGTTAGTCCAATGTACATACCATTAGAATCTTGTTATTATGATGAGGCTCGTAGAATTGCAACGAAATACGGTGTTCCCTTTATATCACATATTAAGGAAAAGGGGTTTTGCGGTAATTATCTTTATTTTCAAGATAATTCACACATGAACGAGAAAGGAGCCTATGAATATAGCAAGATATTTGCTCATGAATTAAAGAGTTTTGGGTGGGTAAAATAAGAACTTGTATTTAACAGAAACTGGTTGAGATGTTTCACGAAAATTAAGGAAATAATAGAAATACCATTCAGATATCTGCTGGTCAATGGTATTCGCTCGAAGTACTTGAGTCTGGAACAGTGATTATCGAAGCGAAAGATAGATAAGAACTCAATCGCTTCGTAAATGTCCCCACTTACCACCTTTTTTTGATAGGTAAAAGTGCAGTACCTTTGCGTCATAACCTAAAAGAATAAGGAAAATGCTAAATTACAAAACAAATTTCAAGAAAGTGCAAACTCTTTACGAGCTTTGTACCAATGGTATGGATTTGGAGGAATTCTACCAAGAGTCAGGAGCAAATTATACCAAGTTCGTTGTATGGTAGCGAAAATAATTATGGACTATTGAATAATTCCGGTGTGATTTTATGGATATTTCCTCGGCTGAAATGGATAAATATGCAGCTAATTCAACGTTGGCTACCCGTATTAGTTTCATGAATGACATTGCTAATTTATGTGAGTTAGTAGGGGCAAATGTAAATATGGTGCGGATAGCCGTATAGGTCGTAAATTTTTATACCTAGGTTGTGCTTATGGTGGTTCTTGCTTTCCGAAAGATGTGAAGGCTTTAATAAAAACTGCTGTGAAGAACGGATATGATATGAGGGTACTGAATGCAGTGGAAGCAGTGAATGAAAGTCAAAAGAATATTTTATTTGAGGAATTTGAGAATTATTTTAATGGGGATATAAAAGGGAAAAGGTAGCTATTTGGAGACTTGCTTTCAAGCCTGAAGCTGATGACATACGAGAGGCACCAGCATTGGTGTTGATTGATAGTCTGTTGAAAGAAGGCTGTGAGATTTGTGCATACGTTCCGGTGGCAATGGATGAATGTAAACGACGTATTGGGGTGTGATCTCATACGGGAAGAATATGTATGATACAGTGATTGATGCGGATGATATTTTTCATGTAACAGAATGGAAAAAGTTCCGCATGCCAAGCTGGGGAGTCACAAAGAAGGCTATGAAAGAAATGCAGGTACTGATAGACGGAAGAAATGTATTTAGTGCCTCGGAATTGGGAGGTATTGCTTACTTAAAAATAGGATAATTGTTATGACAGAGGGGCTGGTATCTATAATAATGCCATCGTATAATGCTTCACGGTTTATTGCTGAAAGTATTAATTCTGTTTTTTTACAGGCATATTCGAACTGGGAGTTATTAATAGTGGATGACTGTTCAATGGATAATTCTGTAAGGATAGCACAGAAGTTTGTTGATATAGACAAAAGGGTCAGGTTGTTTCCGTTAGAAAAGAATGTAGGGGCAGCCGCTGCCCGGAATGTTGCTATAGGACAGGCAAAAGGGCAATATATCGCTTTTTTGGATAGTGACGATGTGTGGGAGGAGGATAAATTGAAGAAGCAGTTGGCTTTTATGGAAGAAAATTCTTACGCTTTTACATTTTCTAATTATTATGTGATGGAAGAGGATGGAAGAAAAATAGGGAATATTGTGAGAGTTCCTACTTCTTTGACTTATCATCAATACTTGCGAAATACGATAATTGGCTGTCTGACAGTAATAATTGACAGGAAACAGACCGGTGACTTTAGAATGCCTTTAATAAAAAGCAGCCACGATATGGCCTTGTGGCTGTTGATTATGAAGCGAGGATTTAAAGCATATGGCATGAAGGAGACTTTGGCAGGCTATCGCTTGGTTTCAACTTCCAATACTGCAAAAAAATGGAAAGCCGCAAAGGATGTCTGGAAAGTATATCGAAAGATTGAGGGATTGTCTGTTTTATATGCGATGTATTGTTTTTGTGGGTATGTGTTGCATGCTGTATTAAAAAGAATTTGAATGATGACTAATATACGTAAAGAGACCTTTTACTCTTACTTATGGCGTAAAGTTTATAAGGAACCTCCTCCTTACTATTGTTACTATTCTTTATTGACAATAATTTTAAAGCCAATAAGGAAATGGTTTTCAGCAGTATTGATACCTACCATTCCTTTTTCTAATTTGAGAGTACAATGCTATAGATGGTGCGGTTATAAAATAGGTAAAAACACCTTTATCGGAATGCGTTGTTATTTGGATGACATGTGTTATGATTTGATTGAAATAGGTGATGATGTAATTATTTCTTATGGAGTATTCTTTGCTTGTCATGGTCGAAAGCAAGGTCATAACAAATTGGTTATAAGAGATGGTGCTTATATTGGTATGAACTCTTCTATAATTGCCCGTAGTGATGATGGGATAGTAATTGGAAGAAATGCCGTTGTGGGAGCATGCAGTTTGGTAAATAAATCTGTTGCAGATAATTCTGTAGTGGTTGGTGTTCCTGCCAAAGAAATAAGTAAGGTTCAGTAGATATTATAAGTACATGTTCCTAAAATCCATTTTTGACCGTACCGCTTCGTTTTTCGGTCTAATTTTCTTGTTTCCTATTTTGATTATAGTTGGTATTCTGATCCGCATCAAGATGCCCGGTGGTCCTGTGATATTCAAGCAGAGAAGGGTCGGACGACACGGGAAATTGTTTACCATGTACAAATTCCGATCTATGACTGTCAGCCATTCGGGAAGTTCCGTTTCTGTAAGAGGAGAAAACCGTATTACCCCTTTGGGGGCCAAGTTACGGAAATATAAGTTGGATGAATTGCTGGAATTATGGAATGTATTGATAGGTGATATGAGTTTTGTCGGTCCACGTCCTGATGTTCCCGGTTATGCGGACAAATTAGAAGGTGATGATAGAAGAATGCTCCTGCTGAAACCAGGAATCACTGGACCGGCCAGCCTGAAATATAGGGATGAAGAAGAACTTCTGGCAGAACAGGAAAACCCTCAAAAATATAATGATGAAGTACTGTTCCCTGATAAAGTGAGAATCAATATAGAATATTTGGATAATTGGTCCTTCTGGAATGACATCAAAATCATTATTTACACAATACTTGGAAAAGATTTATAAGCTTCTTTCTTTTCTTTTTATTCCCCACTATGTGAGGAAATCGCATAATTGTAAGCAGTCAAAAATTGGCTATTGATTGAAAGGTCTATCTTCGCTGTGAACAAATTTTTATAATTATGTAAAGCTGTGGTGTTGGATAGTGAGCTATCAAAGGATTCAGAATATAGAAGTCAGTATTATATTGAAGCTCTTAATTATCTGAATCGATTCTGGAAAGAGATATTTGCTTTCTTAGATGATGGGGAACTTCCGATAGACAACAGTCTTGCTGAGCGCACCATTCGAAAGCTGACTACTCAACGAAACAATTCACTTCATTACGGTAGTGAGCTGGTGCTGAAATGGCTGCTACATATCGCAGTGTGATTGGAACGGCAAAGCTTCATGGTAGTTCTATTTGGAACTTCATCGGAACTTTTTTCAAAAATATCTTTAACGGATGCAGGGATTATGTTAACATGGTTCCTGATAAAATCACTTTGGCTCCAAGCCAATGTTAAATTCAAAACTAATTTATTAACAAAACTCAGTTTAGGGCACAGTAATGTGTTCTTTCAAAGGGGTATGCCCTAAATTGAGTGCTTACAATAAACATAGATAATTTCGTTATGAATAAGCGAATCTGGCTTTCGCTTGCTCACATGGGTGGCCGTGAGCAAGACTTTATAAAAGAGGCCTTTGATACGAACTGGGTTGTGCCTTTGGGGCCTAACGTGGATGCTTTTGAGCAATCTTTGGCCGAATACTTACATGAAGACCGCCATGTGGTGGCCTTGAGTGCTGGAACGGCTGCACTTCACTTGGGCTTGATTCTTCTGGATGTAAAACCCGGTGATGAAGTGATCTGCCAAAGTTTTACTTTTGCCGCCTCTGCCAATCCGATTTCTTATCTGGAGGCCAAACCTGTTTTTGTTGACAGTGAGAAGGATACGTGGAATATGGATCCGGTATTGCTTGAGGAGGCCATAAAGGACCGTTTGCGCAAGACGGGTAAGCTTCCGAAAGCGATTATTCCGGTTCACCTTTATGGTATGCCTGCCAAGATGGACGAGATCATGGAGATTGCCGGTCGTTATGGGATTCCGGTTCTGGAAGATGCTGCCGAGGCGTTGGGTTCGGAATTGAACGGACAGAGATGTGGAACCTTTGGCGAACTGGCAGCGCTTTCTTTCAATGGGAATAAGATGATTACCACTTCCGGTGGAGGGGCTCTGATTTGTCGCACGGAGGAAGAGGCCCGGCAAACAAAGTTCTACGCTACGCAGGCTCGTGATGCCGCTCCACATTATCAGCATACCCACATCGGTTACAACTATCGGATGAGTAATATTTGTGCGGGTATCGGTCGTGGGCAGATGTTTGTCCTCGATGAACATGTTGCCCGAAGACGGGCTATACATACTCTTTATACGGAGTTGCTTAAGGACGTTCCCGGTATAACGGTTCTTCAAAACCCTGATGGGAGGTTTGATTCAAATTTCTGGTTAACTTGTATCCTGGTTGATCCGAGTGTTGCCGGTAAGACTCGTGAGGACATTCGTTTGAAACTGGATGCCGAGAATATAGAGACTCGTCCGTTATGGAAGCCTATGCATCTTCAGCCTGTATTTGTAGATGCTCCATTCTATGGAAACGGTACGAGTGAACACTTATTTGATATCGGCCTTTGTCTGCCTTCAGGACCGACATTGACGGATGAAGATATCAGGAGAGTAGTAGATACGATCAGACAAGATATGTAAAAGTATACCCGTTGGGGTATAAATAAATACTGTGCTCCCACTTTTATACCATATCGGGTATAAAAGTGGGAGTCTTTTATTATACTTGTCCCTCAACGGGTATAATATGGAAAATCAAACGATAGCAGAATACGTAAAACAAATGCGTAGGGAAACCGGACTAATACAGGTGGAACTGTCAGAGAAGGCCGGTGTAGATTAGGTTTTGTACATGCGTTGAAACTGTTGATAATATGATACTTATAACTTTCCCTGAGGGATCGGTTCCGGATGCCCTGTTTTCCTTTGTCATCTTCCTGTAAATGTTCACCTTTGTGGCGTTGATCAACGAAATGTGAATAAAATCAGTAGTAATAACATGAAGAAAAGGAGATTAGGAATATGACTTTATTTTATAAAGCAGTGCAATCGACCATGGCAACTAAGGCCGGTGACAAGAAGTGGCATTTGAATCTGGTGAAGATAGGTAAAACGGTGTCCACCCAGCAACTGGCAGAGATGATTGCGGAGAAGTCGTCATTGACTCCGGGTGATGTGCATAATGTGGTCCGGAACTTAATGACGGCAATGCGCAGCGAGTTATTGAACAGTAAGACGGTACGCCTGGAAGGATTGGGTACTTTTACGATGAAGGCGCGTAGCCGTGGAAGGGGAGTAGACAAAGAGGAGGATGTCAATCCGAACCAGGTGGGAGCTCTTCTCTGTCACTTCACACCGGAATATACCCGGCCTGCCGCTATTGGCACTACCCGTGCTTTGCTTCAGGGTGTTGAGTTTCAGAAGATAGGCGGTATCGGCACTTCGGGCGGTAATGGCTCTGGAAATGGTGATGGAGACATTGTGGATGATCCGACTGCATAATAACTTTAATCAGATAAATATATGAAGAAGAATAGCTGGAATATCCTTTTAAAGGTGATTATAGCTGTGGCAAGCGCCATTGCCGGAGTGATAGGAGGGCAGGGACTGCTCTGATAACTGACCGATCGTTTCGGTTGAATAATAGAGCCAAAACTCACCACAGATTACATGGATTAACACAGAGAAGAGATTAATTTGATTGATAATCTGAATATTACACATCTGTGTGATCTGTTAATCTGTGGTGAAAAAGAGTTCTGATTCTAGCTAAGGAGGGATATCCTCCCTCAGGATGATATAAGACGCATGGTCGTATTAAGAAAATTGCTTTTATGCTTTGTATACTGACGGAAATTGCTTATATTTGCTCTGTATAAAGAGCGATTTCATGGAAAAGAGAATCATTAAAACCATAATCAGTGAAAAGCAACAGGAGATTGCTACGACTGAATTAGTAGAAAGACCCATCTTTTTGGAGGAAGTCTGCAACTATGTTTTTGTAGGGCTTCGTCGTGCCGGAAAATCATATTTGATGTTCCAACATATTCAATCAATGATAAAATCCGGCAAAGCGACTATTGAAGATATCTTATACATCAATTTTGAGGACGAGCGAATATCCTCCATTCAAATGGAGGAGCTAAATCTACTTCTTGAGTCGTATCGTGAATTATACGAAAATAAACGGCCATTGATATACCTGGATGAAATACAAAATATTGAAGGATGGGAACATTTTGCCCGACGTTTAGCAGACTCCAAATATAGAGTATACATTACCGGAAGTAATGCTAAAATGTTGAGTCGGGATATTGCAACAACACTTGGAGGCAGATTTATCATCAAGGAGGTTTACCCATTTTCGTTTTCGGAATATCTGACCTACAAGGGAGTCAAGCTTTCTAAAAATTGGGAATATTCTGATGAGAGGATTACAGTTGCAAAGCTCTTTGATGATTACTTTCACTTTGGCGGATTTCCTGAAACATTTGATTTGAGAGATAAAAGAAGTTGGATAAACTCATTATACTTAAAGATTCTTCTAGGGGATATTATTAGCCGGAATGAGATCCGCAATGCGGATGCTATCCGTTTGCTTGCTAAAAAAATGGCCGAAAGTGTAATGCAGCCAATAGCTTTAAGTCGATTACAGCATATCGTAAGTTCTGCAGGAGCTAAGGTGAGCCGAAATACGATTGCGGATTACATTGGATATATGAAAGATGCCTATCTTGTTTTTGGTATCTCTAATTTTACGGACTCGTTGAGTGATCGTGAGATATCTCAAAAGCGATATTTTTGTGATAACGGGCTACTGAATGTTTTTTTGGCAGATCCGGAGACTAAGCTATTGGAAAATATCGTGGCGTTGGCATTGATGAAGCGGTACGGTAATGAAGAACTATCTTATTATAATAAGAACGTTGAGGTGGACTTCTATCTTCCGTCGCAGAAGATGGCTGTGCAAGCCTCGTTTAGTATTTCCGATAGCTCTACTTTTGAGCGAGAAACTAAGGCTTTGGTAAAAATCGCAAATAGCTTTGATGTGGAGAAATTCATTATAGTGACTTATGACAACGAAAGGACAGTAGAGATTGCTGGAATATTAATAGATGTTGTACCTGTGTGGAAGTGGTTGCTGAATATTGAAGGGTTTTAGGCAGAGATGATTGCAGAGAAGTCGTCATTGACAGGGGCTGTTTCAAAACTCACCACAGATTACACGGATTAACACAGAGAAGAGATTAATCTGATTGATAATCTGAATATTACACATCTGTGTGATCTGTTAATCTGTGATGAAAAAGAGTTTATTGAAGAATGCTCCCGATACGTTGCAGCTCGTCCGGACTGAACTTACAGTTTTCCGTCGCTTTCAGGTTGTCTGCCAGTTGACTGACGGAACTGGCGCCGATAATGACGGAGGTTACCAGATCATCTTTCAATATCCAGGCTAATGCCATTTCGGCTAAGGTTTGTCCGCGACTGCCTGCCACTTCATTCAATGCTTTGATTTTATTTAATACTTGATCGGTCAGTTGTTCTTTTTTCAGGAAACCTCCGCGGGCTATCCTTGAATCTTCAGGAATTCCATTTAGATATCGGTTAGTGAGCAGACCCTGAGCCAGAGGAGAAAAGGCGATAAAGCCGGTACCGTTCTCTTGGGCTTGCCGGAGGATACCTTGTGCTTCCGGTTCACGGTTAAACAGGTTATATCGTCCCTGATAGAGGAGACAATGCACGTCTCGCTCTTCCAGATATCGGTAGGCAAACTCTGCTTTTTCTTTGGGGTATTTGGAAATACCGATGTAGAGGGCCTTACCTTGCCGAACAATGTCGACGAGTGCCTGAAGAGTTTCTTCAAGTGGGGTTTCGGGATCGTAACGGTGGGTATAGAAAATATCTACATATTCCAGATTCATGCGTTTTAAACTCTGGTTGAGACTGCTCATCAGATATTTTCGGGAGCCCCAGTTCCCGTAAGGACCTTCCCACATATCATGCCCGGCTTTGGTGGATATGAATAGCTCATCACGATAGGGCATAAAGGATTTCTTCATGATTAGCCCGAACGTCTCCTCGGCTGAGCCGTAAGAGGGACCGTAGTTATTAGCCAGGTCGAAATGTGTGATGCCTTTGTCGAATGCAAAGTGAGCCATTCGAAGGCTATTGGCTAATGTATCTACATCACCGAAGTTATGCCAGAGGCCCAGGGAAACTTCCGGTAACAGTATACCGCTTTTGCCACAACGGCGATACTTCATTCCACCGGAGTATCTCGCCTTATCTGCTGAATAAATAGGATTGATCATATTCTGGAGTATTTGAGGATTAACTATGTGCAAAGATAATGGATTTATAAAGCAACATAAGTTATCAAAATAATAATTGTATTATGAATGGATAAAATAATACTGGATGGTTTGATGGAATCCCGATAATTTTGCATTATTGAAAAGCGTATGAACTAAAAACAGTGGAGATAGAATATGAAAGACATGCAAACAAAAATAGTAATGATAGGGATTCTACTTTCTGCCGGTATAATGTTGAGAGCTCAAGACAATGGAGGGTGTGAGGATTGTCCGGCTTTTAATGCAGGAGGAAAAGTGGAAGTCCGCGGTGTGAAAGAGAGGATTATCGGAGATTTGTCGCAACCGATTGCCGTTCGCGTGAAAACACTCATCCAACAGATGACACTGGCAGAGAAGGTATCTCAACTCGTGAGCGAAAGTGATAGCATCCCCAGGCTGAACCTTCCTGCTTATAATTATTGGAATGAATGTCTCCATGGAGTGGCTCGTGCAGGTGAAGTGACTGTTTTTCCACAGGCTATTAATCTGGCTTCTACCTGGGATACGGTATTGGTAAAGCGGGTGGCTTCTGCTATTTCTACGGAGGCGCGACTGAAATATCTGGAAATAGGAAAGGGGCTCACTTACTGGTCGCCTACTATCAATATGGCTCGTGATCCGCGCTGGGGAAGAAGTGAAGAGACTTATGGTGAAGATCCGTATCTGACTTCACGGCTTGGAGTAGCCTTTGTGAAGGGGCTACAGGGTGATCATCCGGCTTATCTGAAAACTGTCGCAACAATCAAACACTTTGTGGCTAACAACGAAGAGAACAATCGCTTTTCCAGCTCTTCGCAAATACCGACGAAACAGTTGTATGAATATTATTTTCCGGCTTACGAAGCTTGCGTGAAAGAGGCAGACGTGCAGTCGGTAATGACGGCTTATAATGCTTTTAACGGTGTGCCTCCCAGTGGCTCCCGTTGGCTGCTCGGTGAAGTGCTGAGAAAAGAGTGGGGATTTGACGGATTTGTAGTTTCTGATTGCGGGGCCATTGGGGTGATGAATTGGCAGCATAGGGTCGTGAATTCGTTGGAGGAAGCGGCAGCGCTGGGTGTCAACAGTGGGTGTGATTTGGAATGTGGCACTACATATAAAGAGAAATTGGTTCAGGCAGTGAAACAGGGCCTAATCTCGGAAGCTACTATTGATCAGGCTTTAACGCGGGTGCTGACCGCGAGGTTTAAGTTGGGAGAATTTGATCCGATGGAACTTGTGCCTTATAATCATTACGATAAGAAGTTATTGGCCGGCAAGAAGTTTGCGGAACTTGCTTATGAAGCGGCTGTCAAGTCGGTTGTGCTATTGAAAAATGAAAATCTGTTGCCTTTAAGTAAGGAGAAGACTAAATCGGTAGCTGTAGTAGGCCCGTTTGCCGATCATAATTATTTAGGTGGATATAGTGGGCAGCCTCCTTATTCGGTTACACTTTTGAAAGGGGTGAAAGATTTGATGGGTAAAAGAGGAAAAGTCAACTATTTGAACGGTATAGGAGCTTCCAGGGATTCTATTGTGGCTGCGGTAAAAGGAGTGGATGTGGTGCTTGTAGCTTTGGGAAGTGATGAAAAAATGGCAAGAGAGAATCATGATATGACTTCTATTTATTTACCGGAAGAACAGGAGAAACTGCTGAAAGCTATTTATCAAGTGAACCCGAGGATCGTATTGGTTTTCCATTCGGGAAATCCGCTAACTTCTGAATGGGCGGATGTGCATATACCGGCGATTATGCAGGCCTGGTACCCCGGGCAGGAAGCCGGTAGAGCCCTGGCCGATTTATTGTTTGGGAACGAAAATCCATCGGGTAAGTTACCTATGACTATTTATCGGGCGGAAGATCAGTTGCCGGATATCCTGGATTTTGATATGTGGAAAGGGCGTACTTATCGTTATATGAAGGAAGATCCTTTATATGGTTTCGGTCATGGGTTGAGTTATACATCATTTGGGTTCGATGGTATACAAGGAAGTGATACCTTGAAATCGGGCGCAAGGTTGCAATGTTCGGTTGAATTATCCAATACCGGTAAATGGACCGGAGAAGAAGTCGTCCAGGTGTATGTTTCCAGAGAAAATACTCCTGTCTATACATATCCGTTGAAAAAATTGGTAGCGTTTAAAAAGGTGAAACTTGCTCCGGGTGAGAAGAAGAGAGTTGAATTTAATATACCTCCCCGGGAGTTGTCGGTCTGGGAAAATGGAAACTGGAGGATGCTTACCGGAAAGTATACGCTGTTTATAGGTTCCGGACAACCGGGACTGGCAAAGGGTGTTACGAAAGGTTTTGAGGTTAAGACACAATAAGGTTGGTTTTTTACAGGTTCTGAGGTAGTAGTGTTTTTTTAAGGAAAGATTGTTTGAAGGTAATTTCTTTATGTACTTGTTCTCTGATGTAAGGGTGTGCTGATTGTATCACTATCGGATAAAATAATACTGGATTGTTAATGATAACTGCACTAATTTTACATTTGAGAAAGTTCTCCGATATTGGGATAAAACAAGTCTCGATTTCGTCTTTTAGATAAACTATGGTAGAATAACGGATGCATTGAAGGCTGAAAAGAAATAAAGAGTGTTTGTCTGAATTGCATAAGTGAATGATAAAATCATACTTGTTTGTTCTTCCGGTTGACTCTATTTTTGCATTATCACAAAATTAATCATTTTAAATCAGTGTAATAGTATGAAGAACATGATGTTGTTTCTGATGGCGCTCTTGATGAGCAGCCATATGATGGCTCAGCAAACCATTGTTACAGGCGTAATCACCGATGCTAACGATGGATCTCCATTGATTGGAGCCAATGTACTGGTCAAAGGTGCCGGAACCGGTTCTATTGCCAATGTGGACGGTAAATACAGTGTAAACGTTCCGAGTGGCAAGAATGTACTGGTCTTCTCGTGTGTGGGGTATAAAGAACAGGAGATTACTTTAAAACCCGGACAGAAAATACTCAATGTGACAATGAAGGAAGATACTGAACTGCTGGATGAGGTGGTAGTCATAGGCTATGGTACAATGAAGAAGAGCGACTTGACAGGATCGGTCACCAGTATCAAAAGCGAAGACTTGATGAAAACCAATCCGATCAGTATCAACCAGGGACTTCAGGGGCGTATTGCAGGTGTGCAGGTCAACCAGAATGATGGTGCTCCCGGAGCAGGCGTGAGTATTCAGATTCGTGGTGCGAACTCGTTTTCAACTTCTACAGAACCGCTTTACATTGTAGATGGTATTCCTTTTACCAGTAGTGGAATGCCCGGAACAGGTAAAGATGGTATGATGCAGACGGCCAATCCGTTGTCGACGATTAATCCGTCGGATATCGAGTCTATTGAGATCCTGAAGGATGCTTCAGCTACGGCTATTTACGGATCACGCGGTGCGAACGGAGTGGTGTTGATTACCACCAAGCGTGGTGCGAAGGGAAAAGACAATATCAGCTTCAGTGCTAATTTCGGAATATCGAAAGTAGTGAAGAAATTGGATATGTTGGATGGATATGCATATGCGATGTATAGGAATGAAGCCACAAAAATGTTCAATGAATACGAAAATGCTAAAGAACTTATTCCCTATCCGGGTACTTCTATGGTGGATCCGAATACCGGTGAATCGGTTTATTCTCCGGGACCGGAAGATTATCGGAATGGCGCATATCCGAGTGTAAACTGGCAGGATGAAGTGTTTGAAACAGCGTTCTCCCAAGAGTATAATCTGAGCGTAAACGGTTCGAATGATAAAGGGTATTATGCTATTTCCGGTAATATTCTGGATCAGAGCGGTATCATTCATAATTCAGGGTACAAACGATATACATTTCGTGCGAATGTGGCGCGTAAAGTACACGAATGGATTGAAATAGGCACGAATATGAGTTTTACTAATTCATTGAATAAACTTGCTAAGACAAACTCTGTCAGTGACGGTATTATTCGTGGTACTTTGTTTTATCCGGCTACTGCTCCATTGAATGATGAAACGAATAATGCTCAGCTGAATTGGTTCTCTTCAAATCCTTATGTATATACACGTGCCGCTAAAGATGAGCTGACAACGAATAGCTTCTTTTCTTCTTCCTTCGTAGAAATTACTCCGTATAGAGATCTAAAAGTTCGTCAGAATGTGGGTCTCTCCTATAATATAAACGAACGTGATGTGTACTATAACAGAGAGACGGTGGAAGGTAAAGATCCGACAAACGGCTATGCTTCGAAAGCTGATAATTGGTCGAAGAATCTGGTATTTGAAACGATGGCAACTTATAATAAGACTTTCAACAAGAATCATTTGCTGAATGTGGTTGCGGCTTTCTCTTATGAAAGAGGGGATTATGGTAACAAAGCAATGGTAGCTACCGGATTTCCGCAAGACTTGACAGAAGACTTTGATATGGGTGCTGCTGTGAATCCTCAGAAGCCGACCAGCGGACGTGGAATGACTTCTTTGGTCTCCTTTCTGGGACGTGCTAACTATAACCTGATGAATAAGTATCTGTTTACTGCCTCTTTCCGTCGGGATGGCTCCAGTAAGTTTGCACCGGGTAACAAATGGTCGAATTTTGCTTCGGGTGCTATTGCCTGGAGAGCATCGGAAGAGCAGTTTATTAAGGACCTGAATTTGTTTAGTAATCTGAAATTCCGTGCAAGTTACGGACAGACAGGTAATCAGGCGATTGGGGCATATGCTACCCGTGACTATCTGACTGTGGCTAATTATCCAATTAACGGTGCACTTGCCAGTGGCTTCGCCAATTTGACTTGGAGAGGACCGGCCAATCCGGACTTGAAATGGGAAACTACCAGTCAGTATAATGTGGGGGTGGATATGGGTTTCTTCCAGAATAGAATTAATCTGACTATTGATTTGTATTATAAGAAAACATCTGATTTGTTACAGAATATACAGATACCCCAAAGTACAGGTTTTTCAAATATGACGACAAATTTTGGTAACGTAACCAATAAAGGTCTTGAAATTACGGGAAAATTTTATGCAATCACTGGGAAGAATTTCAATTGGGATTTTGATGCTAATATTTCTTTTAATCGTAATAAAATCAGTGGTCTTCCAGGCGATCAGTTCGCCCAGGGATGGAGTAAGGCTGATAATGTGTTCTTGCAACGTAATGGAATGCCGATCGGAACCATTTATGGATTTGTGGAAGACGGCTTTTATGATAATATAGCTGAGGTGAGAGCTGATCCGTTTTATGCAGAACAGTCAGAGGCTATATGTAAAGCGATGGTAGGTGAGGTGAAGTATAAGGATTTTGATGGAGTTGCTGGTATTACGAATGCCGATCGTCAGATAATTGGTGATACGAATCCGGACTTTACGTTTGGTATGAACCACAATTTTAATTATAAAAACTTCTCTTTGAGTTTCTTCCTGCAGGGATGTGTTGGAGGTGATATTTTTAATGCAAACTTGCTTGAAGTGACTATGAGTGGCATTGGTAATATTCCTCAAAATATATATGAATCCCGTTGGACACCCGAGAATCGGGAGAATGCCAAATGGCCGAAAGCATATGCAGGTTATGGAAGAACGATGAAGTTATCGGATCGCTATGTGGAAAATGGATCTTATCTGAGAATGAAGAATATTAATCTGGGTTATAAATTGGTTTCTCCATTCAAAGGAATCGAATCGATCAATCTGTTTGCTTCTGTTAGTAATGTATTTACCATTTCGGGATATAGCTGGTATGATCCGGATGTAAACTCTTTCGGAAGTGATGCCTCTCGCCGTGGTGTAGATTTATTCTCGTATCCAAGCAGTCGCACTTTCTCATTTGGTTTACAATGTACATTTTGATGTTTAACTCAAATCAAGAAAAGTCATGAAAAAAATAATATTTAAATCGTTTTTATTGTTGTGGACAGTCTTATTGGCATGTTCATGCAATGATTTACTGGATGAAAAGGCCTATGATTTCGTATCGCCTGAGCAGTTGGGCGACAGTGAAAGTGCAGCTTCACAGCTTGTAACAGGAACTTATAATACAGTGATCACTAGTTTTATCGCTCCAGGATCTTATCTTTATCTGACCAATATGGATTGTGACTATGCATCGGGTGCGTCATGGGCATTTGGTAATGTGGGAGCTGGTAATCCACTGGGATTTTGGGGAATAGACCATTTATGGCAAGGTAGCTATACATTGATTCATCGTGCAAATCTGAGTATATCCAAAATTTCGGCGATGAATAATCTGAGTCAAGAAAGTAAACAGGATGCTTTGGCTCAACTCTGTTTCCTCAAAGCATGGGCTTATTTTAATTTGGTGAGAAATTATGGTCCTGTACCTATTTTCCGGAAGTCTATTTCGGAAGGGGAAGCTATGAGCCAACCTCGTGCATCGGTTCCGGATGTATATGCACATATCATTGAGTTACTGGAACAAGCTGAAGGCATGTATTCAAAAGATGATGCAGGTTTTGTGGTGGGACATGCTTCAAGCGGAGCTGCAAAGGCTTTGTTGGCAAAAGTATATGTTACCATGGCTTCCGGTGCGATGGCAGGTGTACCTATTGTGGTTAAAGGAGGAGATCCGAATGTATTTGAACCACAGCCTATCACACATATTGCGAAAACTGTTGCTGGTTATGAGGGATTTGATCCGGTTAAGTATTATGCGTTGGCACGTGATAAAGCATGGGAGGTGATAAACGAATATACCTTATTTGATAATTATATGGATGTATGGACTATCGGTAATCGTAATAAGGGAGAACATATTTGGATGGCACAGGCTATCAGTGGTGATAAAGATTTTGGAAATACTATTTGTCAGGATTATGTAGGTATCTTTAAAGAAGACGGTACCATGGATGGTAACTGGTATGGTATGCGCGATCACTGGTATCTGCTTTTCGAAGAGCAAGATAAACGTATTGTTGACGGAGTTATTCATCGATATGCATCGGATGGTATATTTAATGGAAAAGTCATTTATAACTATTATCCTCGTTGGTATGCTGATAAAGTAGAGAATAAGGAGGTTTACGATAGCCAGGGAAATGCTTTTGACGGTACTGAAGTTTATCATGAAGGTCCCGGATGGACTTTGGCAAAGCTTACTAAATTTACATTTGTCTCGGATCGTAAACAGGAAAAAAGTGATTTTCACTTCCCGTTACTTCGCCTGCCGGATATTATGTTGATTTATGCTGAGGCAGTCAATGAACTGAATGCTGGTCCGGATGCTGAAGCTTACAGACAAATAAACAGGATTCGTACACGTGCTAATGCTACTCCATTTTCCGGAATGAATCAAGATGAATTCCGTTCGGCTGTGCTCGAAGAGCGGGCTCGTGAATTGGCTTATGAAGCAGATCGCCGTTACGATCTTTTCCGTTGGGGGATCTATCTGGATGTGATGAATGCTATCGATATGGATGAGCATAACGTGACTAAGCGTCGTTTGGAGCGGAATCTTCTTTATCCGATACCTACCAGTGAGGTAAACTCTAATGACAAGATTGATGTCAACAATCCGGGATGGTAATGAATATATTCGTAACATTTAAAACTGAAGATACAATGAAAACATTTAGATATATTTTATTAGCATGGGTGATTCTGGGCTGTGGGCTGTTTACATCATGTAAAGACGATGAAGTGGAATATGCTCCTTTGGCTATCACCCGGGTGTCTGCGGTGTCCGATCGTGAGCAAGCCATAGAACAAGTTGATTTAGGGCAATATATTATTGTGCAGGGCTCAGGGCTCAATGCAGTGAATAGTCTTCTGATTAATGATGTTGTGGTCGATTTGGATAATGCATATATTACACCTAAAGAGATTACTTTTTCTGTTCCAAGAACTATTCCTGGAGAAGTAAATAACTTGATAACACTGATGTCGGACCAAGCAACGGTAACTACTCCTGTTTCGGTCTTTATTCCGGATTTAAGAGTTGATGGTATGTATAATGAGTTTACTCCAGCAGGTGAAACAATGAAAGTTGTGGGAGATTTCTTTGATATCTATGGAATTACTCCAGAATCCGGAAAACTATTTTTGGGTGACAAAGAAATGGTGATAACCAGAGCTACAGCTGATACCATCTATTTTCAGTTGCCTGAAGATGCTGTTCCTGGAAGCAAAATTCGGTTAATTAGTCCGATAGAAGGTGAGATTGTTGTATCTGGAAAATACATGGAAAAGGGAAATATGCTTTGTGATTTTGATCCGTATGATGGCTGGGGCGGTGGTACGAATTATGTATCGTCTGGTCCTGAACCTAAACCTTATAGCGGTCAATACTCGCATTTTAAACTGAGTAAAGACGATGCCGATGATTGGGCATGGAATGATTTTACAGGGATTGCGCAGAAAAATGTGACTTATTGGCAGGAAGTATTGGAAAACCCACAAGGCTATTGGTTTAAGTTTGAAGTATGTACACTGGTGCCTTTGACAAAAAGATTAATTCGTTTCTATTTTGAACAAATAAACTATGATTGGGCTCCTTTCTCTCCAAGTTTACCTTTTAAGACAAATGGTGAATGGCAAACAGTTACGATTGATTTAGCAGATATGTGGAAGGGAGATTTGCCTAATACTTCTATGTTACAAATAATGGGTAATGGGTTGGCGGAAGATACGGATATCTGCTTTGATAATTTCCGTATTGTTCCCAAAGATTAAGGTGTGTTTAGTGAAAGGTAGTTTATTGACTGCCTGATGTAGGGTAGAGTTGGTAAAAGAGGGGCAGTTTTCTTATAACTATCCCTCTTTTTAACTCACTCCGCAATATGAATAAAAAAAGAATGACAATGCGGAAAATTCAATATTTGTTTATCGGTTTGTTCTTCTGTCTGGGGATACAGGCACAGGAGAAATTTAATATCAGGGGGGTACTTCCCTGGCATAATTTCTTGTCAGGACCTACTTCATGGAACTTGTCAGATTACCGGAATTATCTGGATGAATGTCAGAAAAATGGTATCAACTTCATTGGTTTCCACAATTATACGGGGGGTGGTGAGCGTTATGCCACTTATGTGGAACCTATGATAAAAATAGAATATAAGAATATTCTTCCTCAAGCCTGTTTTGATAATTCTCTGACTGCACGTTGGGGCTATCTGCCGATGGCTGTGAAAGACTTTGCTTATGATACGGGAAAAGCATTCCACTTACCTGCAGGGGCAGAAGCTTTCGGTAATGACGGTTCGGTTACCTCGTACTCTCCCCGGGAGCATTACGAAAAGGCCCAGGGGCTGATGCGTGATGTATTGAAAATGGCACATGAACGGGGAATTCGTATGGCTATGGGATTTGAATTCGGAGTGATTCCTCCCGAATACTTTTCTTTGAATGTAGCCGGAGACTGTTTCTATTGGCTGGGTGAATCGAATATGATTCCGAATCCGAAAAGCCAGATAGCAGCCGAGATACATTATGCTGCAATTGATGATATCCTGAAAGCTTATCCGGATATTGATTACATCTGGATGTGGCTGAATGAACATTCGTTTATGGGAGTCGATACTCAGAAAGCATTGCGGAATGCACCTTTTGCCCGTGCTTATCGGGAAAATGAAAGCTTCTTTGAGGAAGCGGCCGATTCATCGGCCCGTTTTGTCGGAGTGTGGGCACTGGAATATATGAAACTGACTTATGATTATCTGAAATCAAAAGGTTCGCATGCCAAATTGATCCTTGGTGGCTGGGGAGGGGGACATCAGTTACCTTCATTGCTGAAAGGATTGGACAGAGCTTTGCCCAAAGATATTATTTTCAGTTGTCTCAATCCGGATCTGGGGAAAAGTCCACAACCGGAGTTTCTGGGAGAGATTGCCCGGAACCGTAATGTATGGGCAGTTCCCTGGTTGGAAGGCGATCACCAGTTGTGGCATTTTCAGCCAAGGGTCCATATGATGCGTGAACATGTGAAACTTGCCGCTAAACAGAATCTGGACGGAGTGGTTGCTATCCACTGGCGTACGGAGGAACCTCGTTTTAATTTCCGAACGTTTGCCCATTTTGCTTCGGATAAAGATGCCAAAGAAAGTGTGGAGCAGTTGTATGACAGATTTCTGACGGAGGAGTTCGGAAAAGATGCGGCTAAAAAAATGACCCCGTTGCTTGCCGGAATGGATCGGAAACAAATTCAGGGGAATGTGCCTTCGCCGGAGTTTTACGCCTATACTCCGGAATGGGGACTGCTGGACGAAAATAATGTGCGGATACGGAAAGAACTGGTGTCTTCCGGAGAATCATTATTGAAAAAGTTAAAAGGGGAGCAGCGGGATAATCTGGAACGTTTCATAGCAATGTTTCGTTTTGAACTTCTCTTGGGAGAGGTGGATCAGGCTATGATGCCTGCTTTTACCTTAAAGAAGAAAGAAGCGCAAGGTGAGAAAATAGATGCTTCACAGGAATATGCGGATGCATATCGGTTATTGCTTTCAGCACCAATCAAAGAGATGTTCGATACTTATGTGAAACGGGTTCATTCACGTGGAGAACTGGGCGTTCTTAGCTCTTTGAACCAGCGTGTGTGGCGTGAATACAATGAACTTAAAACTTATCTGGAAAATAAAATAAAATAGAAATGAGACGAATGGCATATCACCTGCTGGCTGTTTTGATTCTGGCAATGACAGCATCGACAATCAAAGCACAGATTTTATTGGTTACTTCGGGTACACCGGTCGAAGAATATGCGGCAGCAGAGCTTCAACGATATTACTATCAGTTGTCCGGGCGGCTATTATCTGTCGGACATGGAGAGGTGCCGGACAGGAAAACGGAATTTGTGCTTACAAGACTGGATCATCCGTTGATGACTTCTTGGAAAGACAATGGAGTGCTGTCTCTGGCATCAGTGCCCGGAGCACAGGGGTATGTCATTCGGACAGTGAAGGAAAAAGGCAGGCAACTGGTGGTTATTGCCGGTGCGGATGCCAGTGGACTGCTTTATGGCGTATATGGGTTATTGGAGGATCATTTAGGAATGCGTTTCTATATGAACGGGGATGTGTATCCCGATAAAAAAAAGCCGCAGACAAAGTTACCGTTTATCCGGGATGAACGTACGCCGACAATGACCGTTCGCGGATTTCTTCCCTGGACTAATTTTCCGCAATCGGCTACGATTTATTCATGGGATGATTGGCGTTACATCATAGATCAGGCTGCGCGGATGCGGATGAATTTTATTATGATTCATAATTATAACGGGTTTTGCGGGCATAATGAATTGTTTCATAATTTTGAGTATAAAGGTCATTTGTCACGTGGATGGATGCCTACCATAAAGACCGGACACGGATGGTGTTGCCCCGGATGGGATGTCAATGAATATCTTTTTGGAGCATCCGGGATTTATGATGACTATGATTTTGGAGCTGATTATGGGTTACATAATGAAACGCTGACGAATAGCCAGATCAAAGAGAAAGGAGCAACTATATTCCGCAAGGTGATCGCTTATGCACATTTGCGTGGTGTGAAAATAGGCTTAGGATTGGATATCGATGTCCTCTTGCCGGAATATCAGACTGAGCCGGATAATAGAGAAGTAATTAAGGCACAGGTTACAGAAATTGCCTGTGAATATCCGGAACTGGATTATCTGCTTTGTTTCCAGTCTGAAGGGCAGAAGAATGAAGCTTTTTATGCCCGCTGGCGGAGAGTTTTTGATGGATTCTATGAAGAGATGAAGCGGATGTCGCCTTCTACCCGTATAGCTGTATCGGGGTGGGGGCTGACCCCGGAATCAGTGAATAGTCTGCCCGAAGATGTTATTTGTGCTCCCATATCTTATTATTCGGCAGCGTTCGAACCGGGAAGTGTGTATGGCAGTCGTGAATACTGGGGATGTCCCTGGTTGGAACGGGATTTTAACAGTTCTGAATATTACTATCCTTATAATGTGGATCTTTCGGAAACCATCCGGGCCTTTGGAGATGCTTCTCCCAATATGAATGGTTTTTATGCACTGACGTGGAGATTGGCCGACGCTATTTCTCCTAAAATGTGGTATATCAGTAAGGCCCCTTGGTATAAGCGTGAAGTACTGGATTCTTCGGAGAAGGTATATCGGGATTTTGCATGTGCCAGTTACGGGAAAAATGCAGCCGATGCCATTACCGGTATTATCAATCAAAACGAGCCTTTTGCCACTGACTTTGGCGAGTGTCAGGAAACACCCGGATTTAATCAGGTGGTGCATACTTATCCGTTGATGAACCTTCGTTCGATGGCTTTTATCGGGAAAAATGGAGAAACCGTAAAGATAGAAGCTACCGGATACAAAGAGAAGAAAGGTACCCAAAATGCCCCTTGTGATGAAGGTGGTGAGTGTGTAGGGTATATTATGGCGGATGACTGGTTGGAGTATCCTGCGGTTGATTTTAGTAATAGTCCTGAGCGGATGTCCGTTCGGGTCGCTTCTGCATCTTCGGGTGGGGTTGCCACTGTTTGTCTGGACCGTCTGGAAGGCCCTGTTATCGCCCGGTTTGAGGTAAAGAATACGGAAGGGTGGCAATCTTGGAGAACGCTGACGGTTCCGATGAGCGGATTGAAGGGTATTCATACATTGTATATTCGTTTTCAACCTTTTGATGTGATAGCCGGGGCGGAAAAATTAGCTGAAGCACAATTGAAAACCATTGATAGTTGTATGGCGGTTACTCCGGATGCACTTCAGAGGTTGCGTCTTTCCCGGTTGCGTGCGCGCATTCAGGGTGCTGCTTGCCACATTGCGTTGAATGCCGGTTTTGAAGCTTATCGGTGGGATGATTTACCCGGAAAGATGGATGAATGGGCGCGCAGCTTCCTGTATCGTATCGAGGATATTTCGTCCTACGGGAATATCATGAGTACTCAGAATAGATTTGTCAAACAGAATTATGTAGCGAAAATCAATCAACTTCGTAAGCAACAGCGGGTACAGGCACCTTCGCATATCACAGCCAAGGGAACTCGTGAGGGAGCATTGGTCAGTTGGCGTAATGAAGAACCGGCGGCAAAGGCTTTTGTTGTTTGTCGTAATGGAGAAGAGATTGATACATTGGCAGCCGGTGTGACATGCTATCGGGATATATTTCATGGAGTTGCTGTCTATTCGGTGTACACGGTGGATGTTGAAGGGCATAAGAGTCCTTTGGGAATACCTGCCCGGTGTCCGGCTGGAAATGCAGATCGTGAAGCACCGGCTATTGTTATTAATTCTCCGGTGACTTCCGTAATGAAGGGAGCTCCGTTGCATATCCGGTTTTCTGTGGTTGAAGACCGGTTGCCCGAAGTTGTATCCGGAACACTTCACTATCGGAAACCGGGAGATAAAGTATGGAAAGAGTTGCCGTTTGAACGCCGGGTCAGAGCTGTCTTCACATTGACGTTGCCTGCTTCCGGGATTACCGAAGAAGGAATAGAATACTATATTTCTGTTTCCGATTCTCACAATATCTCCTTTTATCCGGCCTCTGCTCCGTTCCGGAATCATACGGTAGTGGTGACGGGAATACAGGGGAATGATAAACCGATACCTCCGGTGGTAAAACAAATCGATAATAACCGTATGTACTGGACTTGTACGGAAAATGCGGAAATGTATCGCATCTATCGTGCTAAGACTCCTGATTTTGCAGTCGGGGCAGGTACGTTTGTGACGTTTGTAGCTGGAAATACATGCACCTTTGCCGATAATGGATTCGATTTTGACGGAACTCCTTTAAAAGGGACTTATTATTATCGCCTGACTTCCGTATCACGGTGGGATTGTGAAAGTGAGGCATCAGATATCATTCAAATAGATTATCAATGAAAAGAATTGGAATATACATTGCTACTGTGGTCTGCATCTTGTCCTGTGTTCCCCCGCAAAGGAATTTGCTGACAGAAACCAGACAGATGCTGGTTGACTCAGGCGCAACTGAACGGACGGCAGCTTTGTTTTATAACTTGCGCCAACTGACCGGGAAACAGGTTGTTTACGGACAACATAATTATGAAATGGATGGGTTTGACTCGGATACCACACGCTGGCGGGATGAAGCGAACCGATGTGACGCATACGATGTGACGGGAACTTATCCAGCTTTGGCCAGCTTTGATTTTCTTCATTTTACAAATCCCCGTAGTTGGGAAACAAAAGACCCGGATTACATCCGGCAGAAGTTTCATGCTGCATATAACCGAGGTAACGTGATTACATTCTGCTGGCATTATTACAATCCGGTGACCGGTGGAAACTTTTATGATACCACCCGGGTGGTCCGCCATATCTTACCGGGAGGTTCCCATCATGCTATATTTAAGGCTGACCTGAAAATCATTGCCGACTTTGCCCACAATGCAAAAGCCGACAACGGAGAATTGATTCCCATTATATTCCGTCCCTGGCATGAGTTTGATGGCAACTGGTTCTGGTGGGGCAGAAATCATTGCCGGGTTGAGGAGTTTAAAGAATTATATCGGTTTACGGTCACTTACCTCAGGGACTCTCTGCAGGTACATAACTTTCTGTATGCTTTCTCTCCTGATTGTGGCTTTACTACCGAAGCCGAATACCTGGAACGCTATCCGGGAGATGAATATGTAGATGTGGTAGGAATGGATAATTACTGGGATTTTCGTCCGGATGGAGGAGACACTTCTCTGGTTGTTTTAAAAGCACGTATACTGACTCAGTATGCCCGGCAGCATGCAAAACTTTCGGCTATTACCGAGACCGGTACACAGACCCGTGACTCGTTGTGGTATACGCAATTGTTGTCCATCCTGCGTTCGGAAGGAGTAGCTTTGAACTATGTGTGTAGCTGGTCCGGGTTTGCTCCTTATAAAGGACATCCGGCTGCAACCGATTTTTGCCGGTTTAAGGAAGATTCCCTGATACTTTTTGCAGATGAGATTCCCGATTTCTATACTTGGCCTTAACCTGCTTATAATAATATCATGGAATGCTAAGATAGTATTAGGTATATATGCGGACGACGCTTATCTTTGCAATATCAGTTACAGAGTGAAAAGAATCTTATAAATAAAACATCTGATAATTATGAAAACCCTATCGAGTATACTACTGACCTTGCTGGTCGTGTTCGGGGCATGTACTTCTCCCCGGATTTCTTCCGATCCTTTTGTCCGTGTGTCAGACGGGCGTCTGACGGTGAATGGAAAACCTTACTATTATATTGGGACCAATTTCTGGTATGGAGCCATATTGGGGTCACAGGGGCAGGGGGGTAATCGTGAAAGGCTGCTTCGTGAACTCGATCACCTGAAAGCCCATGGAATCAATAACCTGCGTGTTCTTGTCGGGGCCGATGGAAAAGATGGTATCCCGACAAAAGCTGAACCTGCGCTTCAGATAGAAGCGGGCGTATATAACGATACTATTCTCGACGGACTCGATTATTTCTTATCGGAGTTGGGCAAACGGGATATGTATGCTGTGCTTTTCCTGAACAATAGTTGGGAGTGGTCGGGCGGATATTCCCAATACCTTTATTGGGCGGGACACGGTGAGGTACCGATGCCGAATATAGCCGGGTGGGATGCTTTCTCCGGTTATGTGGCACAATACGCTAAGTCTGAAAAAGCACACCGTCTGTTCCGGAATCATGTCACCCACGTCGTGAATCGTGTCAACCGGTACACGGGAAAGAAATACAGTGAAGATCCTGCGATCATGTCCTGGCAGATAGGAAATGAGCCCCGTCCGTTCGGTGAGGAGAATAAGGAAAGTTTTGCGGCGTGGATTGCGGATTGTGCGGCACTTATTAAATCATTGGACCCTAATCATCTGGTCTCGGTCGGATCGGAGGGAATGGCCGGTTGTGAAGGAGATCTTTCACTTTGGACTTCCATTCATGCCGATGCCAATATCGATTATGCCACGATTCATATCTGGCCGAACAATTGGGGATGGATCGATAAGAAAGATATTCCGGGCACTCTCGGACAGGCCATAAATAATACTTGCTCTTATATTGACATACATGCTCAAGAGGCTCATAAGATAAACAAGCCGTTGGTGCTTGAAGAGTTCGGTTTGCCGAGAGACAGCGTAAAGTTTGCCTCGGACAGTCCGACTGTCCAACGAGACCTTTATTATAGGGAAGTGTTTGATATCGTCAAAAAGCATGCTGCCGGGAAAGGTGTTTTTCAAGGATGTAATTTCTGGGCATGGGGTGGATTTGCACAACCCCGCCACCTCTTCTGGGAAAAAGGAGATGACTACATGGGAGATCCCGGGCAGGAAGAACAAGGGTTGAATTCGGTTTATGCAACGGATTCGACAGTGGATATGATTAGAGAGACGGTAAATGATATTAACCAGATAATTCAGAAACAATGAAAATGAAATTACTGTGTATTCTGTTGCTGGGAGTGATTCCCGTATGCCCGATCCATGGCAAGGATACGTTCGGGAAGAAAAAAGATAAAGCAACGCGGCTCCTTTTTTATGATCTGAATAAGAACGGGCAGATGGATACCTATGAAAACCCCTCTGCTCCAGTAGAAGAGCGTGTGGAGCACCTTCTGTCACAGATGACGCTGGAAGAAAAGGTAGGCCAGATGCTTACTTCATTGGGGTGGCCGATGTACGAACGGGTGGGAGAGGAAATTCGCCTGACTGCACGGTTGGAAAAGGAAATCAGCGAATATCATATCGGGGCACTCTGGGGCTTTATGCGGGCCGATCCATGGACACAGCGCACACTGCATACCGGCCTCAATCCTTCATTGGCTGCCCGCGCCTCCAACCGTCTTCAGGCTTTTGTCATGGAGCATAGCCGTTTGGGCATTCCGTTGTTCCTGGCGGAAGAATGCCCTCATGGACATATGGCGATTGGTACAACCGTTTTTCCCACTTCCATTGGTCAGGCCAGTACCTGGAATCCGGAGCTGATCCGGCAGATGGGGCGTATTATTGCAACCGAAGCAAGTGCTCAGGGAGCGCATATCGGTTATGGGCCGGTACTCGATTTAGCCCGCGATCCGCGTTGGTCACGTGTGGAAGAGACTTACGGAGAAGACCCTTATCTGAATGGAGTGATGGGAGCTGCTTTGGTTCGCGGTTTTCAAGGGGACACACTAAGGGGGCGTAAAAGCGTAATTGCCACTCTCAAGCATTTTGCCTCGTATGGCTGGACCGAAGGGGGACACAACGGAGGTACTGCCCATCTGGGCGAACGTGAACTGGAAGAAGCTATTTTCCCTCCTTTTCGTGAAGCTGTAGGGGTAGGAGCATTGTCGGTGATGAGTTCGTATAATGAAATAGACGGTAATCCGTGTACCGGAAGCCGCTATTTGCTGACAGATATTTTGAAAGACCGTTGGCAATTCAAAGGTTTCGTCGTGTCCGATTTGTATGCTATTGGCGGATTACGGGAACACGGAGTTGCAGGCAGTGACTATGAAGCAGCCGTGAAAGCTGTGAATGCCGGGGTGGATAGTGATCTGGGGACGAATGTATATGCGGAACAACTGGTTGCCGCAGTTCGAAAAGGAGATGTCGCTATGGAGACAGTAGATAAGGCGGTACGCCGCATATTATTTCTCAAATTCCACATGGGATTGTTTGATGCTCCGTTTGTTGATGATAAGCGTCCGGCACAACTGGTCGCCTCTCCCGAGCATATCGGACTGGCTCGTGAAGTTGCCCGTCAGTCAATCGTTCTGCTTAAGAATGAAGACAAGCTGTTACCGTTGAAGAAGGATATTCGTACCCTTGCCGTCATAGGTCCCAATGCCGATAATGGTTATAATATGCTTGGTGACTATACAGCCCCTCAGGCAGACGGTTCTGTGGTGACTGTTCTGGAGGGCATCCGGCAAAAAGTTTCTAAAGACACCCGTGTGCTTTATGCCAAAGGTTGTGCCGTGCGGGATTCTTCCCGTACCGGATTTGCCGATGCCATAGAGGCTGCCCGTAGTGCCGATGTCGTGGTGATGGTAGTAGGAGGATCGAGTGCCCGGGATTTTTCTTCGGAATATGAAGAGACAGGAGCCGCCAAGGTCTCTGCAAACCGGGTCAGTGATATGGAAAGTGGAGAGGGATATGACCGTGCCACACTTCATCTTATGGGCAGACAATTGGAATTGCTGGAAGAGGTTCGCAAATTGGGTAAGCCGATGGTATTGGTCCTGATCAAAGGGCGCCCGTTATTGATGGAGGGAGTCATTCAGGAAGCAGATGCAATTCTTGATGCCTGGTATCCGGGTATGCAGGGAGGAAATGCTGTGGCAGATGTGCTATTTGGCGATTACAATCCGGCAGGTCGTCTCACACTTTCCGTTCCGCGTTCGGTCGGACAGCTTCCGGTATACTATAATACGAAACGTAAGGGAAATCGCAGTCGCTATATAGAAGAGGCGGGTACTCCCCGTTATCCTTTTGGCTATGGCCTTAGCTATACGATGTTCTCCTATACCGGCATGAAGGTTCGGGTGAGTGAAGAAAGCAATCACTGCCGGGTAGATGTATCGGTAACTGTACGCAACCAGGGTACAGTGGATGGTGACGAAGTGGTGCAGCTTTATCTGCGGGATGAAGTCGGCAGCTTTACAACTCCTGACAGACAGCTGCGTGCTTTCAGCCGTGTACGCCTGAAAGCAGGTGAGACCCGGGAAATAACTTTTACTCTCGACAAGAAGTCGTTGGCCCTGTATATGCGGGACGGTGAATGGGCCGTGGAACCGGGACGTTTTACAGTCATGGCAGGAGGCTCTTCCGAAGACATTGCCTGTCAGCAGGAATTTGAGATAAACCGAAAATATACTTTTAAAATGTAAATGCTATGAACGGATCAAGAGATAAAGTGCGCAGTGCACTCAATCACCGGAATACAGGTAGTGTACCGGTCGATTTCGGTGCAACAGCGGTTACAGGCATTCATTGCCGCATTGTAGAAGCATTGAGGAATTATTATGGGCTGGAACCCCGGCCGGTAAAGATTGTGGATGCCTTTCAAATGTTAGGGGAAGTAGATGCGGAACTGGCTGAAAAGATCGGGGTGGACTGTATCGGTATAGGAGGTCCTAAAGATATTTTCGATCTGGATGTAACCCGTATGCGTGAACAGACAACACCTTGGGGACAACTGGTGCTGGTGCCTGAAGCGATGGATCTTACTCCCGATGCTCAAGGAGATGTTTATGTGTATGCCGGAGGAGATAAAAGCTATCCCCCCAGTGCCGTGATGCCCAAAGGATGCTATTTTATTAATGCCATCGAGCGTCAGCACCCCATTGACGAAGAACAGCTGAATCCGGAAGACAATGTGGAAGAGTTCGGATTGTTGACGGAGGGAGATCTGGCTTATTACCGTTCGGAGACAAATAAAGCATATCAGACCGGCCGGGCCGTCGTGGCCAGTTTCGGAGGCACAGCCTTGGGAGACGTTGCTTTTGTTCCCGGTATGGGGCTGAAGCAGCCGAAGGGGATCCGGAGTGTGGTGGAGTGGTATATGTCTACAGCCATGCGGCAGGATTATCTGCATCAGGTATTTGAGAAAGAGATTGATATTGCCATTGCTAATTATGAGAAACTTTGGGCTGCACTCGGAGATAAAATAGAGGTGGTGCTGACATGTGGTACAGATTTCGGTTCACAAGAGTCGCAGTTTTGTTCCATAGATACCTTCCGCGAACTTTGGTTGCCGCACTATCGGCGGATGAACGACTGGATACATCAGCATACCACCTGGAAAATATTCAAGCACTCTTGCGGAGCTATCATTCCCATTTTGCCCGGGCTGATCGAAGCTGGATTCGACATTATCAATCCGGTTCAGATTAATGCCAAAGACATGGATTCCCGGAGGTTGAAAGAGGAATTCGGCAGCCGGCTGACTTTCTGGGGAGGAGGGGTCGACACGCAGAAGATACTGCCTTTCGGTACTCCGGACGAGATACGTCGCCATGTAAAGGAGCAGTGTGAGATATTGGGACGTGACGGAGGGTTTGTTTTTAATGCCGTCCATAACATTCAGGCCAATGTTCCCGTCGAGAATGTAGTTGCGATGTTCGATGCTTTAAAGGATTTCCGCTGAGGACCGTTTGTGGGGCTATAATTATTGACAATATGAAAATCTGCCGGCAACTGTTGCCGGATGAGGATACATCAATGCAATGAATCTATGTCAGAGGTTCGTTGGGAAAGAGTACATATATACATTTTAATCTTATAAATGATAAATGCCATGAATAACCTCAATGAATTATATGAAGCCATCTTGGCGGGTAAATTGGAACAGGCAGTCAGCGTTACCAGAGAAGCGGTTGCCGGAGGAGTTGCACCTCAGGAGATCATCAATGAATATATGATCAAGGCCATGGAAGCCATCGGTGCACGTTTTGAATCGGGACAGGTGTTTGTGCCGAATCTCCTGATGAGCGCACGTGCCATGCGTGGTGCCCTCGATATACTCAAACCACTGATGCAGGGAAAGGCCGATTCGTACATCGGCAGGATTGTGATTGGTACGGTCAAGGGAGATTTGCATGATATCGGTAAGAACTTGGTCGCCTCCATGTTTGAAGGGTGTGGATTTGAAGTCATCAACCTGGGAGTAGACGTATCGAGTGACAAATTCATCTCTGCGGCACTGGAGAACAAGGCAGACATCATTTGTATGTCCGCGTTGCTCACCACTACCATGAACTATATGAAGGAGGTAATCGATGCCCTTGAAACCTCCGGATTGAGGGGAAAAGTGAAGGTGATGGTGGGAGGTGCGCCTGTCAGCGATGCTTTTGCCAGGTCTATCGGTGCCGATGCCTATACCAGTAATGCCAATGCAGCCGTAATCGTGGCTAAAAAGTTGATAAACGCCTGCTGAACATGTTTATGAATCCCCATATCGTTGAAGGATGCCTGCCTTTCACCTCGTTGAGGCTCGATCCGGAGGACATCAGTCTTTCGATGGGTGCCGGTTACGTGCCCGACGCAGAGATGCGGGCAATGTGCCGTGCACTCGAAGAAGAGATTGCCGGCATTTGTATCCCCCGGTTTCTGTATATCCTGTTCGATTCCGAACCGGCCGGTACTTGCGAAGTGGGAGTGAATGGGATTTGCCTGAAGACGGGAGCCGTTATTACTCCCTATCTGAAAGATGCTGCGGGCTATGCGCTCTTTGTGGCCACTGCGGGGCGTGAGTTTGAGGCTTTTCAGCATGAGATGTGCGCCCGGGGTGACATTCTGCGGGAGTTTCTTCTGGATGCCTATGGTTCGGCGATTGCCGAAGCTGTCGTCCGTGAGGTGTGCCGGAAGGTGGAAACACAGATGTTCGCTTTAGGCTATGGGGTGAGCCATCCTTACAGTCCCGGTTATTGCGGGTGGCATGTCACACAGCAACAGTTACTTTTCAGTTGCCTGCCCGAATCTCCTTGTGGGATTCGGTTGAGTGATTCTTCCCTGATGTCACCCATTAAGTCGGTCAGCGGTATTCTTGCTTATGGTCCCCGCATGGTCAAGCGGAAATATGGATGCGAACTGTGCGGCAAAGCCGATTGCTATAAAAACAGAAATAAACTAAAAAGATAGAATGCTATGGAACTGTCACAATATATAAAAGATAAATTAGTATCAGAGAAACGGGTGGCAATGCCCATCATGACCCATCCGGGCATCGAGTTACTGGGTAAACGGGTGCTGGATGCCGTAACGAACGGAGAAATCCATTATCACGCCATCCGTGCCTTGAATGAATGTTTTCCGCAATCGGTGGCTTGTACCACCATTATGGATCTTACAGTAGAGGCAGAAGCCTTTGGAGCACAACTCAGTATGTCTTCCAATGAAGTACCCAGCGTGTCCGGGCGCCTGCTTGCCGGATATGCGGATGTAGAGGCCTTGCAGGTTCCTTCACTTGAATCCGGGCGTGTGCCTCAATACTTGCAGGCCGACCGCCTGGCGGCAAAAGGGATAGATAAGCCCGTGCTGGCGGGATGTATCGGTCCTTACTCTTTGGCAGGACGTCTGTATGATATGACGGAAATCATGATGGCTATTTATACAGAACCCGAAACAGCCCGGCTATTGCTTGAAAAATGTACGGAGTTCATTCTGCGCTATTGTCTTGCCATTAAGGAGACCGGGGTAGCCGGGGTCATTATGGCGGAACCGGCTGCGGGGCTTCTTTCGAACGAAGATTGCTTGCAATATTCGTCTGTCTACGTGAAACGCATTATCGATGCCGTGCAGGACGATTCGTTTACGGTTATCCTGCATAATTGCGGTAATACGGGACATTGTACTCCGGCTATGCTGGCTACCGGTGCCCAAGGATATCATTTCGGTAATAAAGCGGATATGCTTGCCGCTCTCCGCGAGTGCCCTTCGGATGTATGGGTGATGGGGAATCTGGACCCTGTGGGCGTATTCAGGATGTTAACTCCCGAAGAAGTTTTCGCGCAGACAGAAGAACTTCTGAGCCGTACAGCCGGATACGCTAACTTTATTGTCTCTACCGGTTGCGACACTCCGCCCGAAGTACCTTTTGATAACATTCAGGCTTTTTATCTGGCTGTAGAGAAATACAATAAGGGGAGCTGAATGATAATACCAGTATTGGATAATATTGTACTTGTTTCCGGGGGGAATCCCTCCTACTTTTGTGAAGTATTCATTGCTAAATAAACGATTTATGATTAAGAGAATAAAGATATTGGCTACAGGTGCACTGCTGATGGCAGGATTGGGTGCCTGTTCTCCTTCGGGAAAGAAAACGGGGTCGGAAACAGTTGCTGATACCCTGCGTACAGCGGAAACGGTGAACTTATTGAATAATCTCCGGCAGATTCCCGGACAAGGATTCATGTTCGGTCACCATGACGATCCGCTTTACGGTGTGGGCTGGGAAGGTGACGAAGGGCGCAGTGACGTGAAAAGTGTGTGCGGTGACTATCCTGCGGTTATGTCGTTCGATCTGGGGCATATAGAATTGGAAGGTGAGAAAAGTCTGGATCATGTGCAGTTCCGTAAAATACGGCAGGAAACGATTAACCAGTACAAGCGTGGAGGAATGGTTTCTTTCAGCTGGCACCTCGACAATCCGTCGACCGGCAAAGACGCATGGGATGTGAGTGACACGACGGTCGTTGCCTCCATACTTCCCGGTGGAACACATCACACCAAGTTCGTGGGTTGGCTCGATGCCGTTGCGGCCTTTATGAATACTCTGGAAACAGAAGACGGGACAAAGATACCGGTTCTTTTCCGTCCCTGGCACGAACATACCGGAAGCTGGTTCTGGTGGGGACAAAACCTTTGTACGGCTGAACAATACAAAGCCCTCTGGCGGATGACGTATGAACGTATGCATGCCAAAGGAGTAAAGAACTTGCTTTATGCTTATTCCCCGGGATCGGAACCAAAGGATTCGGTAGCTTATCTGGAACGTTATCCGGGAGATGACATCATCGACCTGGTGGGCTTTGACACCTACCAGTTCGACCGGACGCAGTATATGGAGCAACTGGATAAGTCACTTGCCATCCTGACAGAAGTGGGGCAGTCGCACAATAAGCCTATCGCCATCACCGAAACCGGTTTCGAAGCTATTCCCGATTCTACCTGGTGGACACAGACACTCTATCCGGTAATCAGCAAGTACCCTATCAGTTATGTGCTGGTATGGCGCAATGCACGTGAACGGGTGAATCACTATTATGCTCCTTATCCCGGGCAGGTGTCTGCCGATGACTTTGTGAAGTTCTACCGTGAGCCGAAAACTTTGTTTGTCTCGGACGTGAAAGACCTTTATAAATAGAAAATCAAATAAATAACGATAAAAACACTGTCCATTATGAGTCTGTTTAATGATAAAGTTGCTAAATTGCTCTCCGGGCATGAAGCACTGTTAACACGCAGGAACGAACCGATAGAAGAAGGAAACGGAGTGATAACGCGTTACCGTTATCCTGTGCTGACCGCTGCGCATACGCCTGTCTTTTGGCGATACGACCTGAATGAGGAGACCAACCCTTTCCTGATGGAGCGTATCGGCGTGAATGCAACGCTGAATGCCGGGGCCATTAAGTGGGAGGGGAAATATCTGATGCTGGTGAGGGTAGAGGGAGTCGACCGCAAATCATTCTTTGCTGTTGCCGAAAGCCCGAATGGCATTGATAATTTCCGTTTCTGGGAATATCCGGTGACTTTGCCCGAAGATGTGATTCCGGCAACCAATGTATACGATATGCGTCTCACCGCCCACGAAGACGGTTGGATTTACGGCATCTTCTGTGCCGAGCGGCATGATGATGATGCTCCTGCCGGTGACTTGTCGTCGGCTACTGCCACGGCCGGTATCGCTCGCACCAGAGACCTGAAAAATTGGGAACGTT
This sequence comes from Bacteroides hominis, assembly GCF_033042785.2. Classification (NCBI taxonomy): domain Bacteria; kingdom Pseudomonadati; phylum Bacteroidota; class Bacteroidia; order Bacteroidales; family Bacteroidaceae; genus Bacteroides; species Bacteroides hominis. Next base: position 2,056,944 of record NZ_CP178829.1, read on the forward strand.
TGCCGGATCTGAAAACAAAGAGCCAGCAACGCAATGTGGTGCTTCATCCCGAGTTTGTGGATGGAAAGTATGCACTCTATACCCGTCCGCAAGACGGATTCATAGATACAGGTAGCGGAGGAGGTATCGGGTGGGCACTGATTGACGACATGACTCATGCAGAGGTGAGTGAAGAGAAGATTATCGACAAACGCTATTACCACACCATCAAAGAGGTGAAGAACGGTGAAGGGCCGCATCCCATCAAGACCCCTCAGGGATGGCTTCACCTGGCTCATGGGGTACGCAATTGTGCCGCCGGACTGAGGTATGTGCTGTATATGTATATGACTTCGTTGGAAGATCCTACCCGGCTGATAGCCTCTCCGGGCGGCTACTTTATGGCTCCGGTAGGAGAAGAGCGCGTCGGTGATGTATCGAATGTACTCTTTTCGAATGGCTGGATAGCCGATGATGACGGGAAAGTGTTTATCTACTATGCCTCGTCGGATACCCGGATGCACGTGGCCACCTCGACTGTCGAACGGTTGGTGGACTATTGCCTGCATACCCCTCAGGACGGTTTTTGTTCCTCGGCTTCGGTGGAGGTACTCAAAAACCTGATTGAGCGGAACCTGAAACTGATGAAATAAGAAAACCAAGAATAGAATGACCACCATGATTACACTGAAAGAGAAGATCGGCTACGGATTGGGCGATATGGCTTCATCCATGTTCTGGAAACTGTTCGGTTCTTATCTGATGATTTTTTACACCGATGTGTTCGGGCTGCCGGCCGCTGTGGTAGGAACCATGTTTCTGATTACCCGGGTGTGGGATTCGGCTTTCGACCCTATTGTGGGAGTGATTGCCGACCGTACCCAGACCCGCTGGGGCAAGTTTCGTCCTTACCTGCTGTATCTTGCTGTCCCCTTTGCGCTGATAGGTATCTTTACCTTCACCACTCCGCAGCTGAGCGATACGGGAAAACTTGTCTATGCCTACATCACCTATTCTTTGATGATGATGGTATATTCGGCTATCAATGTGCCTTATGCTTCTCTGCTGGGAGTGATGAGTCCCGATCCGAAAGAGCGGAACACGTTGTCCACCTATCGCATGACTTTTGCCTATATCGGCAGTTTCATCGCTTTGTTGCTGTTCATGCCGATGGTAAATCTGTTTGGAGGTGCGGAGGATGAACAGCGTGGCTGGATGTTGAGTGTAGTGGTGATCGCTGTGATGTGTGCGGTTCTGTTCTATCTCTGTTTTGCGTTGACGCGTGAACGGGTGAAACCGATCCGGGAAGTGCAGGGCTCTCTGAAAGATGACTTGAGGGATCTGCTTCACAACCGCCCGTGGTGGATCTTGCTGGGTGCCGGAGTGGCGGCCCTGGTCTTCAACTCCATCCGTGACGGAGCTACGGTTTATTATTTTAAGTACTTTGTGGTAGAAGAGGATTATTCAACAGTCTCCCTCTTCGGGGTCTCTTTTGTGTTGAGTGGGCTTTACCTGGCAGTGGGGCAGGCTGCCAATATCGTGGGGGTGATTCTTGCCGCACCGGTCAGCAACCGCATTGGCAAAAAGAATACATATATGGGAGCCATGAGCCTGGCTACCATACTTTCCGTCATTTTTTACTGGTTCGGAAAAGGAGATATCGCTCTGATCTTTGTCTTCCAGGTACTCATCAGCATTTGTGCCGGAAGTATCTTCCCTTTGCTCTGGTCGATGTACGCCGATTGTGCCGACTATTCCGAACTGAAGACAGGCAACCGGGCTACGGGGCTGATCTTTTCCTCTTCGTCCATGAGCCAGAAGTTCGGATGGGCCATAGGAAGTGCATTGACCGGTTGGCTACTGGCTTACTTCGGATTTCGTGCCAACGAGGTGCAGAGTGTAGAAGCCATTCACGGAATTAAGATGTTTCTCAGTTGGTTGCCGGCCGTCGGGACGGTACTGTCTGTTATCTTTATCAGCATGTACCCACTGTCGGAGAAGAGAATGAAAGAGGTGACCTCGGAATTGGAGAAGAAAAGACAAACTGCTCAATCATGATTCAAAATACTATGGACAAGATTCTTAAACAGGAAATGCTGGAAGAACTCACCACCCACATCCTTCCCTACTGGATGGAACGGATGGTGGATCAAGAAAACGGTGGATTTTACGGACGTATCACCGGACAGGAAGAACGGATGCCTCAGGCAGAGAAAGGAGCCATTCTGCATGCACGTATTCTGTGGACCTACTCTGCCGCTTACCGCCTGTTGGGCAAAGAAGAATACAAAGAGATGGCAACCCGGGCCGAACGTTACCTTATCGACCGTTTTTATGATCCGGAGTTCGGAGGAGTTTATTGGTCTCTTGATTACAGGGGTGAGCCATTGGATACCAAAAAACAGATTTACGCCATCGGTTTTGCCATTTATGGTCTGAGCGAATATCACCGGGCCACCGGAGATCCGGAAGCATTGGAGTATGCCGTCCGTTTGTTCTATGACATAGAGTCCCATAGCTTCGACCGAATAAAGAACGGTTACTGTGAAGCGCTTACCCGGGAGTGGAACGAGATAGCCGATATGCGCCTTAGCGAGAAAGATGCCAATGAACGCAAGACGATGAATACCCATCTGCACATCCTTGAGCCTTATACCAACTTATACCGGGTTTGGAAAGACGAGGGGCTGAAACGGCAGTTGCGTAACCTGATAGAACTTTTTATGCAGAAGATATTGGACAACGATACATTCCATCTGCGACTCTTTTTTGATGATGACTGGCAAAGTAAATATGCCGTTATTTCGTACGGGCATGATATTGAAGCCTCCTGGCTGTTGCACGAAGCTGCCCGCGTACTGGGAGACGCCGAACTCCTTGCCGAAGTGGAACCTGTTGTGAAGAAGATCGCTGCGGCCGCATCCGAAGGTTTCACTCCCGACGGAGGAATGGTGTATGAAAAGAACCTCGCTACGGGACATGTGGATGGCGACCGTCATTGGTGGGTACAAGCCGAAACCGTAGCCGGATACTATAACCTGTTCCGCTATTTCGGTGATTGCGAAGCTTTACAGCGTTCCGTGGTCTGTTGGCGATTCATCAGGCAACATCTGATTGACGATGTCCACGGTGAATGGTTCTGGAGCCTTCGGGCCGACGGCACTGTCAACCGGGATGATGACAAAGCCGGATTCTGGAAATGCCCTTATCATAACGGGCGTATGTGCATTGAGCTGTTGGGCGGATAAACGCATTGTTTCCCCTTTCGTTAGATTGTTTTCCAAACTTTTTGTACTTTTGGGCACAATTTAGCGAATATGAAAAACAAACACGTCAAGAGAGTGAACCTGCTTCTCTCCATCCTGTTGGGAGCAGGTGTCTTTATCTTCTTTGGAGTATATTATCCTTATCATCTGCACTATCAGGAACAGTTCCAGATGTTTCTTTTCACGTCCGGGTATTTTGTCGAACGGGTATCCCATCCCGGTGGAGTGGCGGATTATTTAGGTAATTTCCTCACTCAGTTTTATTATTATTCGTGGGCGGGAGCCGCTGTCTTAGCAGGTGTATTGTGGGGCATGCAACGTTTGGTTGCATTTATTGCCGGACGTATGGGAGAGTGCTCTTTGTGGTATCCGCTTACCCTGCTGCCCTCTTTGTGTTTCTTTATTCTTCTTTGTGACGAGAACTATCTTCTTTCGGGAGTCCTTTCCGCTTGCATGGTGTTGGGGGCAGTTGCGGGATATACCTGTATTTCCAATCCTGTCGTACGCCGTATCTCCCTTTGGGCAGGCATTCCGGTACTCTATATGTTGGCGGGAGGTTGTGCCTGGTTGTTCATCCCGCTGGCTTTGATGGTTGAGTTTTGGCGCTTCGGCACGAAGCACTCTTCCTTATGGCTTCCGGCAGGCGGAGCGATTCTTGTTGCCGGAGTCACAATCTGGGCCTCCCGGTGGTTGTTTCCTTATCCGATGGACCGCTTGTTGTGGGGAATCGGGAGTTATCGTTTCCCTTTATTCTTTCCGAAAGCACAAGTGGTTGCCTGGATAGCTCTCGTGTTGGTTCCACCGTTAGTAGCCCGCCTGCCCGGAAAGATTACCCGGGGACGTTACGTTGTGGCCCTTACGGGGCAGTTCCTGTTGATGCTGTTGGCCATGAATCTCCTTGGCAAGCGCAGCATCGCGATGAATAAAGAGGCAGTAATGGCCTACGACTATCACGTACGTATGCAGGATTGGGACGGTATCATTGCCCTGGCCGGGAAGAAATTGCCCGATACTCCCATGGCGGTTTCCTGCCTCAACCTTGCCTTAGGGATGAAGGGGCAATTGGCCGACCGCATGTTTCACTATCGCCAGCGTGGAAAAGAGGGGCTGTTCATGTCGTTTGTCAATGACTTTACAATTCCTTTGGTAGCTGCCGAACCCTATTATTACCTGGGAATGGTGAACACAGCCCAACAACTTGTCTTTGAAGCGATGGAGGCCATCCCCGATTATCAGAAGAGTGTCCGCTGTTTTAAGCGGCTTGCCGAAACAAATCTGATAAACGGAAGATATGAAGTGGCAGGCAAATATCTGCGTATCCTGCAACATACCCTTTTTTATAAAGACTGGGCCACGGAGATGCTGGCTTGTCTGGACGATGAGGCGCGGATCGATGCACATCCCGAGTACGGACGCCTGAGAAAACTCACCCCGCAAACCGACCTGTTTTTCAATCCGGCAGAACCGGAGATGACGTTGTCATTGTTGTTGCAGGCAAATCCGGAGAACCGGATGGCCTATGAATATCTGATGGGCATTACCCTGCTGAAGAAAGACATGGGACGATTCGTTCACTATTATCCTTTGGGAGAGAAACTGGGCTACCGCTCGATACCGAAGAGTTATCAGGAGGCACTGCTGTTTGGCTGGAGTATGCAGAAGCATACGCCGGGAGAGGAAATCCCCTGGAAGATTAACCGGGAGACAGGAGAGCGGTTGCGGGAGTATGCGCGCATTTACACTTCTACACGGTCTGAGGAGGCGTTGGCACCCCGGTTTGGAGATACTTACTGGTTCTATGTACATTTTAGATAAAAGATTATGAATAAGATAAAACAGTGTTTAGGTATCCTGCTGTTATCATTAACGGTGGTTTCCTGCCGGCAAAAGGTGGTATCGCCCGTTCCGGTAGATGCACTTCCTCCGATATGGCCCGACTATGCGGGGGTAACGATTCCCGCTACCATTGCACCGCTCAACTTCCGTGTGACTGCCGATAGGGCGGAGGCGGTAGATGTCGTGATTTCCGGAAAGAAAGGAGATCCCATCCGGACAAGCGGAGAATCTGTGGAGATCCCTGCCGGAAAATGGAGCGAGTTGCTGGAGAACAATAAAGGGGACAGCCTTGAAGTGAAAGTATGTATCCGTCAAAACGGAGAATGGAAAGCGTATCGGTCTTTCCCGTTCTATATCAGCCCGTTTCCCATTGATTACGGATTGGTGTACCGCCTGCTTGCACCGGGATACGAAATATACAGCAAGATGGGTATTTATGAGCGCGAACTTTCTACGTTTCGCCAGACTCCTTTGTTTGAGAATACTCAGGTGACGGCCGCCTGCGTCAATTGCCATGCTTTCAATCAGACGAACCCCGATCCGTCCAGCCTGCATGTCAGAGGCGGACACGGAGCTACGGTGATGACCATCGGTGGAGAGAGCGAGTTCCTCGATACAAAAGCTGACGGACAGCTTTCTGCCTGTGTTTATCCTTATTGGCATCCTTCGGGCGAATACATCGCTTATTCGGTGAACCGGACCAACCAGACTTTCCATCTGGGAGGGAAGAAGCCTATCGAGGTTTTTGACCAGGCTTCGGATGTGGTAGTTTACCATCCGCAATCACATCGGATACTGACTACTCCTCTGCTGAGTACCGCCGCATTCGAAACATTTCCCGCCTTCTCGCCCGACGGACGGACACTTTATTTCTGTTCGGCGAAGCAGAAAGAGATGCCTGCCCGGTATAAAGAGGTGAAATACAGCTTGTGCAGTATTGCTTTCCATCCGGAAGACGGAACATTTGGCGAACGGATCGATACATTAATCTCCGCCCGTACACTGGATAAAAGCATTTCTTTTCCCAAACCTTCATTCGACGGAAAGTATCTGATGTTTACGCTTTCGGATTATGGAAACTTCTCCATCTGGCATAAGGAGGCCGATCTTTGGCTTTTGGATCTGAGAAGCGGGACCTTCCGCAACCTGGAGGAGGTGAACAGTGACGACACGGAAAGTTATCACAACTGGAGCAGCAATTCACATTGGTTTGTGTTCAGCAGCCGGAGGGATGGCGGACTGTATACCCGGCTCTATCTTGCTTCCGTAGATGATCAGGGACGCATCGGCAAGCCTTTCCTTTTGCCGCAGCAAGATCCGTATACATTCTATGACCAATTGATCTATTCGTATAATGTTCCTGAGTTTGTATCCGCTCCGGTGCAATGGGACAAGCGGGAGATAGCCAAAGGGCTGATGTCGAAGGAGCGAGTTAAAGTGAAATAAAAGATGAGTAAGAGTATGGAATACAGAAAACATAGAATAGAGTATTTAAAGACTACTGTTGAATATTCCCTTTTTGGGGGTGAGGGAGAAACGAAGGAGGCGCATCTGATGTTTCATGTCGATCCGGAAGCGGGGAATTATGAAGAGCAGCTGACGGCTATTTGCAAAGCATATCATAAGACATTGGGCAGGAAGATAAAACTCAGGGGAATGGTGCCGGCGTTTTGCCGTTACTTTCTGAGTGATGCCGCCAATCAGTGGGAGGTTTTGCAAGCTGTTTTGCAGGAAGAGCCATCGTATGCTGTCTCGGTTGTGCAACAGCCTCCGTTGGATGGAAGTAAGATTGCTTTGTGGGTCTATCTGACCTCCGAACGGAACGCCGCTTATAAGCATTACTGGACAGCCGGTGCGGGTGTGCCTTGCGGTAATTCGGAGCAGCAGATGAAAACCTTGTTAAAATCTTACGAAGCCGATTTGACCGGAAAAGGCTGTACGCTGGCTTCCGATTGCATCCGTACCTGGATCTTTGTGCAGAACGTGGATGTGAATTATGCGGGCATTGTCAAGGCGCGCCGTGAAAACTTTGTCGGGCAGGGACTGACCGAATCGACCCATTATATAGCCAGTACCGGCATAGAGGGGCGGCATGCCGATCCGAAGATACATGTGCTGCTCGATGCCTATGCGGTGAAAGGATTGCAGCCGGGACAGGTGACTTACCTGCATGCGCTGTCTCACCTCAGCCCGACAGCCTTGTATGGAGTGACTTTCGAACGGGGGACTTCCGTAGAGTATGGTGACCGTTGTCATCTCTTTATCAGCGGTACGGCGAGTATCGATCATCGCGGTGAAGTGGTTCATGTAGGCGATGTCCGGGAACAGACCCGGCGGATGTGGGAGAATGTGGAGAAGTTGCTTGAAGAAGGTAAGGCAGGTTTTGCCGATGTGGCGCAAATAATAGTCTATCTTCGTGACGCTTCCGATTATCCGGTTGTCCGGGCTATGTTTGCCGAACGCTTTCCGCAAATACCCATACAGTTCGTTGCCGCTGCCGTGTGCCGCCCTACCTGGCTGATCGAGATGGAATGTATGGCAGTAGCCGGAAACGATAACTCCAGTTATCAATCGTTTTGATAGAATTTATTCTATTTCGCTTTCTAAAAGATATGAAATGCGCTGTTTGCCAAACAGCGCATTTCTTTTTTTTGATAGATCCGGAAGAAGAAGCCTTCCTCAAAGGGGCTTTGGAAGCTGGAAAGCCGGGCTTGAAGGCTCCGAAAGCCGGGGTGTTGAGAGAATAGAGCCGGGCTTTCCGGAAAAAGAAGTAAGCATTTGCCGAAAATGCTTACTTCTTTCGGGGCAAATGCTTACTTCTTTTTGAAATATCTCCTAATGTTTTTCCGGATTACTCTTATTGTTTCCGATCGGAGCTCCAAAAGAGAGTGGAATTCTCCTGGTTGCTACTCCGGAACGAACGAAGTGGAAATGACAAAGAAACGGATCTTTGGGGCAATTCCCGTCTATGGGTCCTGCTTTTTGCAGAAACGGTGTTATCTTGTTCGTCCATCGGCTGTTCGGGTGATAAAAGTAAAAACAGCGATCGCCATAGAAGGCGATTTTAGTCCTGCGGCTTTATGACGGGCCGAAAGAAAGCAATCTGAGAGGATTGAAGTATCATTTTGACAGAATGTCAAAACCGCAGGAAGTGTGCCGAGATTCACCACAGAGGACACAGAGTAACACAGAGGTGAAAAGGGTTTTGATTCACCTCATTCCGGTGAATTCAATACTCCGTTTCCTGCGGATTAAAGTTACACCATCCTTTTGTCCACTCCGGATAGCTGATTTCTTCCTTTTCACTGAACACTACATTTTCCATTACGGCAGGTGTCCCTTCTATGTCCGACGGATATCCGTTGATCCGGCAGTTCCGGAAGGTTACTGACGTATTGGTCCCCAGATACAGTGCCGAACCGAACAATCCCAACATACTTTCATTCTCCGGTCGCAGTCCGCCGCCATTGATGAAGTCGGGACGGTTTACGAATGAAGCGTCTCCCGAGGCAGGACCATAGATCGTGACATCTTCAAAGGTGGCGGCTGTGGTGGGAGTGGCCGGGCTGTTTGTACCGTTGTTGCTGCATTCGAAGGCATGAGAACCTGTGATGTCGGCTATTCGCGGATGGCGGATACCCAAGAGATGCTTGCACGTACCACTGTAACCATTGTCTGTATCGAAGTCGTCGTCCCAGCAATGATAGGCCACCAGATATTCCGCATTGACCGTTCCGCCGAACCATTCGAAAGCATCGTCATTGGCATAGGATACTTGCAGATGGTCTATCTGCGTACCGTTTCCTACCGAGCCGAAAGTGATTCCGTTAATCTCCTGGTTCTTCTTGAACGGATACCCCGCAAACTCTATGCGGACGTAACTCAGGATGCCCGAATTATCTGCGTTGTTCGGACCGCCGTGCGTGGTGCGCGGACCTCCTTCTATCTGCATGATGTTTTCGTTGTTCCGGGCATAGCCACAAAGAATCAGCCCTCCCCAGTCGCCCGGTTTCCGCTTTCCGGCAGGCATTTCGGAAGTGAATACAATCGGTGCATCCACTGTTCCTTGGGCTATCAGCTTTCCGCCCGGTTCTATGATCAGGGCGGCACGGGTCTCTTTGTCGCCCTTGATGACGGTGCCTGCCTCAATGGTCAGTGTGGAGCCGTATGTGACGTAACACCAACCTTTCATCAGGTAAGTGCCTCGTTTCAGGTATTGATGATCTTTTATCTCAAAGGTCTGTTCTCCGTTTCCGATGATGTTTTCACCGTAAACAATGTTGTTACCCTGTCCGCCGTTCTCGTCGTCCGTACAGCTACTGCCGGTCAGGCAAACCAGTGCTGTCAGTGCGATAATCCTTAGTCTGTATCTGTTCATAGTTTGAAAAACAGGTAAATGTGTCAAAATCCACCACAGAGGACACAGAGTAACACAGAGACAATTTTAAATTGTTGATTATTACTGAAAAACTCTGTGATGCTCTGTGTTACTCTGTGGTGAAAAGAGTTTCGACACTACCTCTTCATTCTGTGAGTGTATATGTGATTTATAACTTTGTCCAACCTTTGGTCCATTCGTTGTCTGCTTTCACTGCGCCTTTATAAGCCGCTTTCTCAAAGAAGCTGTCTGCCGAGAGGTCGGCTCCTCCTTCTTGGATTCCGATGAAGGTGTTGCTGAAGCTGAAAGTCTGGTTGATGGCATTGTGATTCTCTGCGGCTGTGAACAGGGCAGAAGAGTAACCGCCGTCACCGCTGGCTTTGATATCTCCCGCGATAGCGATGTAGTTCAATACCGAAGGACCATTCACCAAGTACTTCTCGGTTTGTTCTGTTTCGGTAGTCAGGTTATTGGCTTTGCCTGTAACCAGAGCATTGTAGATTTTGGCCTGAGTTCCGGCACGCAGGCGGATGCCTCTTTTACCTTCGTCATTGTTGGCCCCGATCAGTGTCAGGTTAGCCAGTGTGGGGCATGAAATCGGAGTGGCATCCATGTTCTTGTCATAGTTGTCGGCTTCGATCAGGCAGTCACATGTATATCCCAAAGTGGCGGGATCTTCCTGGTAGGCGACAAAGAATTGACCTTTTCCGCTCCATCCTTCTGTCCAGTCGAAAGAATCGTCACTGTTACTTACCGATACCAGATACTTGGCATTGACCGTACCTCCGAACCATTCGAAACCGTCATCCGTACCTTTGTATGCTTCCAGATATTCGAGGGTAGTGCCGTTTCCTACACCGTAGAAGGTGAAACCGTTACACTCTTTTTCTGTGGTGAACTTATAACCTGCGTATTCCAGGCGGATGTACTTCAGGATACCTGAGTTGTCTGCCGGATCGGAACCACCGTAAGTAGCGTCTCCTACTTCCGATTTACCGGTCGATCCGATATTGATCGGGGCTTTACCGCAAATATGGATACCGCCCCATGCTCCGGGTTCTTTGGTGTCGGAGGTCATGATAATCGGAGCAGAGGCAGTACCTACCGCTTCGATCTTGGCCCCTTGTTCCACGAGGATGTAGTCGATGGTGGCATCGTCGCTCTTGGCGCTGATTGTCACACCTTCACCGATCTTCAGGGTAGAACCGGCTTTGATGATATATTCTCCGTCGAGGGAGAAGTTGTAGCCTTTGGTCAGGATCACGGTTTTTGATCCGTCTACGCTTCCTTTCAGTGTTCCGTTGTTGGCTACCACTTCTTCGCCTTCGCCGTTTCCGCCACCTTCGCCGTTGTTGTCGTCACTACAAGCTGCAAGCGAACACATTCCCATCAGGGCTGCTACGGCCCAAGAGTTGAGTTTTAGATAATTCATTTTCATCTTCATACTGTTTATGGTTTATACTATCTGTTTGATTATTAATATAAATACTCTGTGTGATTCTGTCTCTCCCTGTGGCGAGCCTTAGAATCTGTACGAGACTCCTATCTCCGCATTTGTTCCCGGACGGAATGATTCTACTTCCACCTTTTGTCCCGTTGCCGGTAGTTCCTGCTTGAAACGGATGGTACTGTTCAGCAAATCTTTCATCTGTAAGCGCAGGTTTAGATGCTTGTTGATGGCATAGCTTGCTATGAAGTCCATCGTGTGCAGGGTCTGTTGCTTGATATTGCCTGTTCCGTAGATACCTACTGTCTCGATGCGTGGCCCTTGCACATTATAAACCAGTGCCAGTGTCAGGTCGCTTTCTCCCCTTAATTGGGGAGTGTAGCTGATATCGGCATTGATCAGGAACGGGGAGGCTCCCTGCAGAGCGCGTTCCGAGTCGGTATATACCCCGCCTTCAGGAAGGATGACGTTTGTATACATATATGAGCCGTTGGCACCGATACGGAGATTCTTGAACAGTTCTTTGCGGAACTCGATTTCCACTCCCGTGGCTATTCCGTCTTCGGCGTTGCGGAAAGAACGGATCACTGTTCCGCCCGAAGACTCCTGGGTCTGCTCAATGGGCGACTTCAGTTTCTTGAAGTAACCGGTAACGGAGAACATGTCGCCATTGTTACGTTTCGGGAAGAAATCGTAGCGCAGGTCTATGTTGTAGTTATAAGCATTCTTCAGCTCGTTGTTACCACGGATGTAGGCACTTCCGTAGGACTCCTGGTAGAGGAACGGGGCCATTTCGATGAACGAAGGCCGGGTGACGGTGCGTGATACGGAGAGGCGCAGGCTGTTGGTTTCGTCGATGGTGTACTTCAGGTTCAGTGCCGGGAAGAAATCACCTTTGTCCAGGTTCGTCTTCTTCTCCTGCCCTCCGTCTGTCCAGTAGCGTACCCATTGCTTGGCTTGCTCGTAGCGCAGCCCCACGTTGACCAGCAGAGATTCAACCGGATAATATTCTATTTCGGCAAACCCTGCCCATACATCCATGCCGGCGTAATAGTTGTAACGGGGTTGTGCGTCGATATTGGCTTTTATCGTTCCGTTGGCTATGTTTTCCTGATTCAGGTATCCGTTGGTATCGTATATGTTGGTGACATCGGCATTCAGGGCATTGATGTCATAATAGAAGTTCACGCTTTCAAAGTCGCGTTTTTTGCTTTTGTAAGTCCCTCCCACACGAATGAGGTTCGCGTCACCCCATTTGTACGAAGTGCGCAGGTCACCTACAATCTCCTTTTCCTGCAATTCTCCGAAATAGCGGTTGGTGGTCTGGTTCAGTTTAAAGAGGTTCAGCTTGTCGCTTCCTTCATTGCGGAAGAAGACAACCTGCCGGCGGTCCGGTTCATCGCTGTTGGTCAGCCCGTAGGAAGCACTCCAGTTTACATCCCACTGAGAGGTCAGCTCATGGTGTCCCATCAACTGGTTGTTCAGCAGTGAATACGCATGAAATACGCTGTTGCTCGACGTAATGTTGTTCTTTTCTGCATCGATCCCTTCGCGTGCCATGTAGTCGTTGATGGCATTGCGGGCATAAAACAGGGTAAAGTTGATGTGGTCGGCCTGCCGGAACGAGTATCCGATGCTGCCCAGTCCCGCTATTTTCAATGCGCTGGAATAGCTGTCGTAATTAAACTTATCGAGATGCGTGCCTTGTGCCGTCATGGTAGTGACGTAGGCATCTTTCAGAATCTGGTTTTCGTTGCTGATACCTACCGAGGCGAGCAGGCTCAGGCGGTTGCCGTTGGGCAGAGTCCATCTCTTGCCTCCTCCGAGGTTACCGCCGAACTCGGGTAACGAACGGTGCTTGCTGATGGCGAAGTTTGTACCGAACGGATCATTGTTGCGGGCATAATCGCGGAACTCGCTTTTACCCATAGCCAGAATCCGGTCTTTGTTCTTTAGGTTGCCTGTACTGAAGAGTCCCCCCTTCCGGTCGCTGTAATAGAAATCTTTTCCGATGGTGTTGAAGCGTCCGCCTACGTTGAAGCCGATGGAGAAAAAGTCACTTCCGGTATTCTCCTTGGTGCTGATGTCGATATGTGCACCCGAATAGTCGGCGAAAGATCCGGCGGCATATACTTTGCTGACCGTAATGTTCTTTACGGTAGAGGCCGGAAAGAGGTCGAGCGGGATCAGCTTGTTGTCCGGATTGGGCGAAGCTATGGGCAGCCCGTTCAGGGTGGTGGTGCTGTACCGGTCTCCCAGTCCGCGCACAATCAGTTGTCCGGCACTGGCAATGGAGATTCCCGTTATTTTTTTAACCCCATCCTGTACGTTCGATATACCTTTGAGAGTCATCTCCTTGGCTCCCATGTTCTCGATGGCAAGCGTTGCTTTTTGTCTTTCCTGCAACAAAGCCTTTTCACCTTCCAGGTTCTTGCGGGCCACTACGGTGACGGCATCCAGCGTTTGTGCATCCACTTCCAGTTCGAAGTTCAGTGTCGCATCGGTTTTTATCTTCACTTCATTCATCCGGAACGTTTTATATCCTATGTATTTCACTTCGAGGGTATAAGTGCCGTTGTTCAGTGTAAGGGTGTAATTACCGTTTAAATCGGCTACGGCACCGGTGGCGGAACCTGTAACCTGTACGGTAGCTCCCGTGAGCGGTTCTTTGGTTTGTTTGTCAATGATGGTTCCCTTGATGACACCTGCTGTGATTCCCAAGGAAAATGTAGTGAGAAGAAGGGTGGAGAGAAGTCTCCCGATTCGTTGTTTCATGTCTTTTTATCTACGTTTTTCTGTCGGTGCAAAGTTGCGGGATTCAGGTTACGGGGGTGATACATGCACTATACGATTCGTTAACATCTGTGTTACATTCCTGTGTATTCTTTCCCCTGCAATACTCTTAGAGCACCGTTACCGCAAATATTTAATCCATTCTCTTGATAGAAATGGATAATTTTCTAATTTTGCATACTTACAGCAGACAAACATATACCCCTGTAAACTACTTTTATGGATAACGATATCGAACGGTTACGGCGAATGGCCTCCATGGCACAGATCGGGTGGTGGGAAGCTGACTTCACAGCCGGACACTATTTATGCTCAGAATATCTATGTGATTTATTAGGACTGGAAGGTAATACTATCTCTTTTATGGATTTCAGAGAACGGGTACGGAAGGACTATCAGGAACAGATAGTTCGGGAGTTCAATGCTTCTATACACCGGGAGTTTTATGAACAGACCTTTCCCATTTATTCCAAAGAGGGAATCATCTGGTTGCATACACGCCTGGGCAATCGGGAGGAAGTGCCGGGCAGGGGGATCATTTCCTTCGGTACCATACAACGGGTAGAGGCTCCCAATGAAACCTCAGAACGTATCCTGGAGCGTGTAAACGATTTGCTGTATCGTCAGAACTCCATTTCCCATTCGCTGTTGCGCTTCCTGAAAGATGACAGTGTGGACCTTTGTATCATGGATATATTGAAAGATATCCTCGACCTTTTTCGTGGCGGACGGGTGTATATCTTTGAGTATGATGAATATTACCGTTATCAGGACTGTACCTATGAAGTGGTGGCAGAGGGAGTGCCGGCGGAGATTGAAAGCCTGCAACGCATCGCTACCGACAGTTTGCCCTGGTGGACGAGTCAGACCTTATCGGGTAAGCCGGTGATACTGGATTCATTGGATCAGCTTCCGAAACATGCGAAATCCGAATATGCCATCCTCAGCCGCCAGAACATCAAGTCGCTGATGGTCACTCCGCTGATAGCGGGCGAACATGTATGGGGATATATGGGAATCGACCTTGTGGAGAATTACCGCAACTGGAGTAATGAAGATTTCCAGTGGTTGTCGTCTTTGGCCAATATAATCAGTATCTGCATCGAACTGCGCAAAGCAAAAGATGATGCCATCCGCGAACGTTCTTTCTTGCGTAACCTGTTCCGCTTCATGCCGATGGGATATGTGCGTATGTCTATCATCCGGGATGCCGGCGGGAAACCTTGCGACTACCGGATAGCCGATGCCAATGATCTGAGTTCGGAACTGATCGGATTGCCTCTTTCGGATTATGTGGGGCGTCTGGGTAGTGAACTGTATGCAGATACGAAAGCACCAATAGACTATCTGGTGGACGTTATTGAAGATAATGTGCATAAAGAGACGGATGTCTTCTTTGATCGCTCCCAGCGCAGTTCCCATTGCATCATATATTCTCCGGAGAAAGACGAGGTGGTTTCCTTGTTTCTGGACTCTACGGAGACAGTACGTGCCCATAGGGCTTTGGATCGCAGCGAAAAGCTCTTCAAGAGTATCTTTGCCAATATTCCTGCCGGAGTGGAGCTTTATGATAAGGATGGCTATCTGCTCGATTTGAACAACTGGGACATGGAGACCTTTGGGGTGAAGGATAAAGCGGATGTAATAGGTGTCAGCTTCTTTGAGAACCCGAATGTGCCTCTTGAAATCAGGGAACGGGTGCGGAACGAGGATTTGGTGGATTTCAGGCTGAATTACTCTTTTGAGAGGGCAGGCGACTATTTCCACTCGGATAGACAGAAGATGATTGAACTCTATACAAAGGTCAGTAAGCTGTTTGACAGTCAGGGGAACTTCAACGGATATGTATTGATTAATATCGATAATACGGAGCGTATCGACGCCATTAACCGTATCCGTGATTTTGAGAACTTCTTCCTGCTGATATCAGACTATGCAAAGGTGGGGTATGCTAAACTGAACTTGCTTACCAAACGTGGTTATGCCATCAAACAGTGGTATAAGAATATGGGCGAGCCTGAGGATATTCCGCTGTCGTCGGTTGTGGGAGTCTATGATAAGATGCATCCGGAAGACAGGCAGAAAGTCGTTGATTTCTACGAAAAGGTATTGAAGGGTGAGGAGAAGGATTTCCGTAGCGAAATGCGTGTGTTGAAGCCCGGCACTGCCGATGAGTGGAACTGGGTGCGCATGAATGTGGTGGTTACCAAGTTTGAACCGGATAACGGGGAGATAGAGATCATCGGCATTAACTATGACATTACCGAACTGAAAGAGACGGAAGCCATGCTTATCGAGGCTAAAGAGAAAGCTGAAACGATGGACCGCCTGAAGAGTGCTTTTCTTGCGAATATGAGTCATGAGATACGTACACCGCTCAATGCGATTGTCGGCTTCTCGGGGTTGCTGGTGGATACGGAAGATCTGGAAGAACGTCGTGAATACATTAAGATTGTACAAGAGAATAACGACTTGCTGTTACAGCTGATCTCTGATATTTTAGACCTGTCGAAAATAGAGGCGGGGACATTTGAATTCACCTATGGCGAGACGGATGTGAATATGCTTTGTGAAGATATTGTCCGCAGTTCCCAGATCAAGGTACCACAAGGAGTTGAGTTGGTTTTTGATCCGCATCCGTCGGAATGCAGCGTGGTGAGTGACCGGAACCGCCTGCATCAGGTTATCTCTAATTTCGTGAACAATGCTTTGAAGTTTACTTCATCGGGCAGTATCCGCGTGGGATACGAAGAAAAAGAAGAGTGCGTGGAGTTTTATGTGCGGGATACGGGAATTGGAATTCCCGCAGGGCAACTGCCTCATATCTTTGAGCGTTTCGTCAAGTTGAACACCTTTATTCATGGAACCGGCCTCGGGCTTTCCATCTGCAAAAGCATCGTAGAGCAGTTAGGCGGAGTCATAGGAGTGGATTCGGAAGAGGGAAAGGGCTCCCGGTTCTGGTTCACCATTCCGAAATAGGGGCTTTCATAGCAAAAGACATTTCACCACAGAGGACACAGAGGACGCAGAGGGAAACCGAAGATATTATTATCCTAATGGATAACGTATCTTTATCTCCTTCTCTGTGTCCTCTGCGTCCTCTGTGGTGAAATATGGTTAAGCAAACTTATCGATTCCCTGATAGATGCAGCTTGCGATACCTAAGGCTATGATGCCCAATGTACAAAGTGCGAGACTTAACTTGGTATAACCGTCACTGCGGAAAGCGGGGATGGGTTCTTCGTTGGGATTGATATACATGGCTTTCACGATCAGCAGGTAGTAGTAGAGTGAAACTACTGTGTTGATCAGGGCAATGAATACCAGTAAATGGAACCCACTGTTGAATGCGGCCATGAAGATGAAGAACTTGGAGAAGAAACCCGCAAACGGAGGGATACCGGCCAGTGAGAACAGGGCAAGTGTCATGATGAAAGCCAGTTTGGGGTTTGTCCGGTACAGTCCGTTATAGTCGTTTATTTCTACCTTGTTGCTACGTTGCTCCACAATCGAGATAACCGCAAACACACCTAAGTTTGCTGCCAGGTAAACCAGTACATAATAAACCAGGGCGGTCATTCCCATCGCACTGCCACCTATGACACCCAGCATGATGTATCCGGCCTGAGAGATGGCTGAGAATGCCATGAAACGTTTTAGGTTCTGCTGGCGGATGGCAAAGAGATTGGCAATGGTGATTGAGGCAATAGTTACCCAGAACAGTACTTCCTGCCATTGTGCCGTCATCGGTGCAAATACTTTCGTCAGGATGGTCATCAGCACGAAAGCTGCCGATCCTTTGGAGATCACACTTAAATAGGAGGTCACGGCCGTAGGTGCACCTTCGTATACGTCGGCGGTCCAGAGATGGAAGGGAACCAGGGAGATCTTGAATCCCATGCCGGCAAAGAAGAACACGAAAGCCATGACCTGAAGCATGTTACCTGTAATGTGCCCGGGCAGGTCATCGAAGTAGAGAGTGCCTGACGTTCCGTAAATCATCGAAAGACCGAACAGCAGCAAGGCACTTGAGAACAGAGCTGTCAGGATATACTTGGCACCTGCTTCTGCGGAGTGGTGGCGGTATTTGTCGAATGCCACCAGTGCGGCCATAGGGATACTCGCCATTTCCAGCCCGATGAAGAACATCAGGAAGTGTCCGGCAGAGATCATGAAATACATACCTAACAGGGTGGAGAGTGTCAGGACATAAAACTCTCCCTGCTTGATGCTGGTGTCTTCACGCTTCAGCCATTCGTGGGCCATCAGTATCACGATGAGAGTACCTACGTTGAGCACTGCTTTGATGATGGTTTGCATCGGTGCATACTGATACATTCCGCCGAAAGCCTCCGCCGGAGCTCCGGGGAAGAGGTTGATTACGGTGTGGATGGTCAGCAGGATGACAGCCGGCAAGGTAAGCGACCTGGTAGGTAGTTTGGGAGCCGTGCCTTTATGGTCCGGGCAGGTAAACAGGTCGACCACAAACAGGATGAGGATAACCGCTATCAGCGATAGCTCCTCTTTCATATATAGAAATTGTGAATAATCCATCTTCTTTTTATGGTATTAAGTGTGAAACAACGGGCAATACACTTTCGCCGATCATGTGGCTTACCCAGAAAGGAGCCATACCCAGTCCGGCAACACAAATAATGAGACAGATAACGGCGAAGCGTTCATCCCAAGTTGCGTCTGTCAGTGCCAGGTGATGCTTGTTGGTACAAGTCCCATACAGAATCTTGCCTACCAGCCGGAGGATATAGACCGCAGTAATGACAATGGATGAACAAGCGATAATGGTCAGTGTGCGGTGGAACACATCGAAGTTCTGGAATGAACCGACAAAGATGGTCATCTCGGCTACGAAGCCGCTGAGTCCCGGAAGTCCCAGGTTGGCAAGTCCGGCAATTACATAGCAGACACTGAGGAACGGCATCACTTTCATCAGTCCGTTCAACTCGCGTACGTCGCGGGTATGTGTACGTCCGTATATCATACCGATGAGGGCGAAGAACAATGCTGTCATTAACCCGTGGCTGAGCATCTGGAGCACTGCACCGGTGGCGGCTGTCTGGTTCATCATCAGGATAGCGAAGAGCACCAGACCACAGTGGCTCACTGACGAGTAGGCATTAATATACTTCAGGTCGGTTTGCACACAAGCGCTGAAGGCACCGTATACAACCGATATACCTGTCAGGATCAGGAAGATCCAGCCCAGTTCGTTGGCAGCTTCCGGCATCAGGTACATGGCGATGCGGAAACATCCGTAACCTCCCAGTTTCATCAGTACGCCGGCATGCAGCATGGAGACGGCAGTCGGTGCCGAGGCATGACCGTCGGGGCTCCATGTGTGGAAAGGAAAGAGTGCGCCCAGTACGCCGAATCCCAGGAAGGTGAGCGGGAACCAGATGCACTGTTGTGCGAACGGGATGTTGTGCAGCCGGGCTATTTCGAGGATGTTCATTGTCGTCCCGCCGGCACCGAAGAAGATGCCCAGAATACCGATCAGCAAGAAAGCCGAACCACCCATCAACATCAGGGTCAGCTTCATGGCTGCGTATTCCTTGCGTCCCGAGCCCCATACACCGATCAGCAGATACATCGGGATCAACGCGATTTCGTAGAACATGAACATGGTGAACAGATCGATGGAGATGAAGAATCCGAATACTCCCATCGACAGGAGTGTGAACCACAGGAAGTATTCTTTGGTCAGCGGTTGCAGCTTCCAGGAAGCGAAGGTACCGGTGAAAACAATGACGGCACTAAGCAGCAGCATGGCTACCGATATTCCGTCGACTCCTACTGAATAGGATATGTGGAGGGGAGCATACCATACTGTGTCGGCACGGAACAGCATTTCGGCTGTGGCTCCTGCCTGGCGCTCGCCTAAATAAAGGAACGTCAGCACAATACTCAGGATAAGCAACGCTGTACTTCCCGCTACCATCACTCCACGGATGGCTTTAATGCCTTTGGCAAGGTATAACCCGCCAAGCATCAGCAGAGGAATGAGTACGAATAAGGATAAAAAGTTCATATCTTTTGTGCTTTATAAGATTAATATTAAGATCAGTATCAATGCTCCAAGCAAGAATACGTAAGCGTATTGCTGTACACGTCCGCTTTGCAGTCCCCGTATCTCGTCGCTTGTGGCGTGGGTTCCCCAAGCTATGAAGTTGAAGAATCCGTCTACTACGTGGCGGTCGAACCAAGCGATCGGCGTAGAGATGCAACGGAAGATGATGCGGTGCGTGATGAACTGATATACTTCGTCGATATAGAAACGGTGGTAGGCTGCCCGGTGCAGTCCGGCGAACCGTTTGGCAAGTTTATCTGCCAATGGCTGTTGCGGACGCAGGTACATGCAAGTGGCCAGAACGATGGAGCCCACGGCAATCACTACGCTGGTGACGGCCACTGAAGTTTCCAGATGAATGGTATACGATTCACCGTTGGCACTGATGAAATGTCCGAAAGGAATGAAACCGGCCACACAAGTGACGGCAGCCAGGAAGATTAACGGAACAGTCATGGTCAGGGGAGACTCGTGTGGAGTGTGTGCGTCACTTACTCCATTGCTTGCCGACTTTTGTCCGGGCGTTACACCGGCCCAGAAAATGCCGTAGTAGAGACGGAACATATAGAAGGCAGTCATAGCCGCGATGATTGTCATCACCCAACCCATCACAGGGCTGTACTGGAAGCAAGCTGCCAGAATTTCATCTTTAGAGAAGAAACCTGAGAACGGAGGGATACCCGCGATGGCAAGACAGGCTATCAGGAAGGTGATATGCGTAATCGGCATGTACTTACGGAGTCCGCCCATGGCGGACATCTCGTTGGAATGTACGGCATGAATGATGCTGCCGGCACCCAGGAAGAGCAATGCCTTGAACATGGCATGTGTGAAAAGATGGAACATGCCGGCCATATAGCCCAGTCCTCCGTGATGCGGGTCGGAAGAGGTGCAGACACCTAATGCCACAATCATAAAGCCGATTTGTGAGATGGTGGAAAAAGCAAGTACACGCTTGATATCACTCTGTACGCAAGCCACGCTGGCTGCATAAAATGCAGTGAAAGCGCCCACCCATCCGATCAGGTGCAGTACGTCCGGTGCATATTCGATGAAGAGAGGGAACATGCGTGCCACCAGATAGACACCGGCTACCACCATGGTAGCGGCATGAATCAATGCACTGACAGGAGTCGGACCTTCCATGGCATCCGGTAACCAGATGTGCAGCGGGAACATGGCACTCTTGCCGGCACCGCCGACAAACATCAGTCCGAGGGCCAGAGGTAACATGCTGGCGCCACCGCTCAACATCGAAACTGTGTCGGGAGTGAAGCCGAATGTACCTCCGTAATATCCGTATAGCAGGATACCGATCAGGAATCCCAGGTCGGCGAAGCGGGTTACGATGAACGCCTTTTTGCTGGCGGCAATGGCTGCCGGGCGGGTATAGTAGAAGCCTATCAGCAGATAAGAAGATACACCTACCAGTTCCCAGAATAAATACATCTGGAAGATATTGGTTGCCACTACCAGTCCGAGCATCGACATGGTGAACAAGGATAGGAATGCGTAATATCGCTGGAATCCTCGTTCACCTTTCATATAGCCGAAGGAGTAGATATGTACCATCAGGCTGACAGTGGAGATCACGATCAGCATCATTACCGAAATAGGGTCGAGCAGGATGCCCAGGTTGAATGTCAGTGTCTCCGTAAACGGAAGCCATTCGAAGTTATAAGGAATGAGCGTGGCGAACGTTCCGTCCGCCAGGCGGGGAGCCGAAAAGTATTGTATGGCCGTGATGTACGAAAGTACGGTCACCGCTGCCAATACCAGCGTGCCAATGGTGCCCGCTGTCCGGTGGCTCATCCACTTACCTCCTATCCCTGTTGTCAGGAAGGAGAGGAAAGGGAGAAGAAGGATCAGAATTGTATATTCCATAATCTATCTGTTGTTGTATATTATACTATGTTTATACTGCAGGAGGTATGCTCTGCCTACCATTTTAATTCATCGAGATTCTTTACCTGTATACTGCGTATATTGCGGTAAATATTAATCATGATGGCAATGGCGATAGCTGTTTCCGCAGCCGAGATGGCGATGGAGAACAGGGCAAAGAAATATCCTTCCAGCTCTCCGGGGAAAAGGAAACGGTTGAATACGGCAAAGTTGATATCGGTCGCATTCAGCATCAGTTCCACAGAGATCAGGATTGCAAGTGTGTTGCGCCGGGTGAAGAACCCGTATATTCCTGCAAACATCATGATGGTAGAAACCACCAGATAATATTCCATGTGTATCATCATATCTTTCTATCTTTTACGTGCAATTAATAATCCGCCTACGATACAAGCCAGCAACAGTATGCTGACTGCTTCGAAAGGCAATACATATCCATATTTGCCGCTGCTTAGCAGTGCATGCCCGATGGTCTTGATACTGATTTCTACCGGTTCCGGATCGCTTGTCGGTACGAATTTGTGGGTCAGTGTGATAAAGAGCACCAGTGCCGCGCCTACTATGGTCGTGGCGAGTCCCGCCAGGAATTTACTCCGTTTCAGGTGAGCCGCCCAGTCGCCTTCTCCACTCGTCAGCAGGATGGAGAATACGTAGAGCACCACAATACCTCCGGCATAGACCATGATCTGTACCGATCCGAGGAAAGTATACCCCAACAGAAAGTAGATGCCTGCTGTGCCGAAAAGCACAAACAGCAGATAGGTGGCCGAACGTACGATGCGTTGTGTAGTCACCGTCAGTATGGACATGGCAATGATGAACACTGCCAGAAAGTAGAATACTACTGTTTCAAGTGTAAGTCCCATATTCTTTTATTCTTTTATTCTTTTTTCTTTTCGATTACTTTACTGCCTTCGTGATTGAGCTGCAGGATGAGCTTGCTCCGGTCGAATACGGCATGCTCAAATACCTGGTCGAAGGTGATTGCGTCGTGCGGGCAGGCATTGACACATAGTTGGCAGAAGATACACGAGCCGAGGTCGTACTCATACTTTGCCAGTATTTTCTTCTTTTTACCCTCTTCCGTTTCAACGGTCTCACTGGTCACTTTGATGGTATCATTCGGACATGCCATCTGGCACAGTCCGCAGGCTACGCAGCGATGCTCATTGTTTTCGTTGTGAGGCATGGTCAATGTACCGCGGAAACGGTCGAACATCTTGAGTTCTGCACGGTTTTCCGGGTATTGTTCGGTTACTTTCTTCCGGAAATACACCTTGATGGTGGTTTTCATACCCGTCAGCAGGGAGCCGATGCCTTGCATCAGGCCACCTAAATATGTATATTCTTCATTCTTCATTTTTCAGTCCTCCGGGTTAGAAGTGCAGTCCGAAGACTACGATTAATACCATGATTACCAGATTGACCATCGAAATGGGCACTAAATATTTCCATTCCAGATTCAATATCTGATCAATGCGCAGACGTGGAAAAGTCCACTTGATCCACATCAGCAGGAATACCACGAAGAATGCCTTGCCAAAGAACCAGATGAAGCCCGGGATGTAATCCATTACGGCATTGAATCCGTCCAGACCGACGATATGCAACGGCATCCAGCCTCCGAGGAAGATAGTGGCAGCTACGGCGGCTACGATAAACATATTCAGGTACTCGGCCAGGTAGAAGAATCCGAAGTGCATACCCGAATATTCGGTATGGTAGCCCGCTGTCAACTCACTTTCCGCTTCGGGAAGGTCGAACGGGCCGCGGTTACATTCTGCGTTTCCGGCTATCAGGTAGATAATGAAGGCGATCACCGCCGGGATGTGTCCCTTGAATATAAACCATCCGTTGGCCTGGCTCTCTACGATTTCAGAGAACTGCATGGTACCCATCAGTACCACCATCGTCAGGATACTGAGTCCCACGGACAGTTCGTAACTGATGATCTGTGCACCGCTTCGCATGGCACCGATCAGTGAGAACTTGTTGTTCGAGCCCCATCCGGCCAGCAGGATACCTACCACACCGATGCTCGAAGCCGCCAACAGGAAGAATACACCCACGTTGAAGTCCAGCACTTCCAGCCCCTTGCTGATGGGCAGGCAGGAGAAGGTGAGAAACGAAGCGATAATCACCATGAACGGAGCCAGGTTATAGAGGAATTTATCCGAGTGTTTCAGCTCGATGATTTCTTTGGTCATCATCTTAAGCACGTCACAGAGCACCTGGATGCTTCCCCACTTTCCTACGCGGTTCGGTCCCAGACGGCACTGGAAGAAACCGCATACCTTACGCTCCATATAAATAAGGAGAATGGCAAGTATGGCATACAGGGCCACAATGCACACCCCGATTACGACACATTCAATGAATACAGCCAGCCCCTCCGGCATGACGGAGGTCAGAGTCTGGTGTATCCAGCTTGTTATTATACTAAAGTCAAACATATGCTATATTTACGATTAGACGATTTACTATTTACTTATCTGTCGATATCCGGCACCACATAGTCCAGCGTTCCGCCAATGGCGATCAGGTCGGCAATCTTGGCTCCCCGGCAGATGGTATCGACAGCCGAAACCAACGGCAGTCCCGTCGAACGGTAATGCAGGCGGTAGGGGGTCTTGTCTCCGTGGCTCTCGAGGAATACCCCGAATTCACCTCGGCTGCCTTCGACAGCAGTGTAGTAACTTCCCTCCGGCACCCGGATGATAGGTTTCATCTTCTCCTGTATCGGTCCTTCCGGAATGTTGTCTATCAACTGTTCGATGATGTTCAGACTTTCCATAATTTCATCCATACGTACCATGTAGCGGGCAAAAGAGTCACCTTCGGTGTAAACGATCTCTTTAAAATCTACTTTGTCATATACACCATAAGGCATACGTTTGCGCACATCGCATGCCCATCCGCTGGCACGGCCTGTACCACCGGTGCATCCGAAGGAAATAGCATCTTCGCGGCTCAGTACGCCTACACCTTTCAGGCGTTGCCGGGCAATGACGTTGCCGGTAAATACGTCGTGATATTCGTGAATGATGCCACGCATGTAGGGGATGAATTTTTTCACTCTCGGGATGAAGTTCGGGTGTAGATCCGCTTGTACCCCACCAATAGTATTATAGTTCATAATCAGACGTCCGCCACAGGTCTCTTCGAACATGTCCAGAATCATCTCACGGTCACGGAAACCGTAGAAGAAAGCGGTCAGTGCTCCCAAGTCCATCGCGAGGCACGAATAGAACAGCAGGTGGGAGTCGATACGCTGAAGTTCGTCCATAATGGTACGGATGTACTTCACACGTTCGCTGACTTCGATTCCCATTGCTTTTTCGATGCACATGCAAAGGGCATGGCGGTTCTGGTGTGCTCCTAAATAATCGAGCCGGTCGGTCAGTGCAAGGGTTTGCGGATAGGTGAGGCTTTCGTTCATCTTCTCGATTCCCCGGTGGATGTAGCCGCAGTTGGCATCGAGTTTCCTGATGGTTTCGCCTTCAAGCGATACGCGGAAACGCATTACTCCGTGGGTGGCCGGGTGTTGTGGTCCGATATTGACTACATATTCACGGTCATCAAAGATGACATTCTCCTGGGTTTGGTAAGTTCCGTCCGGGTTCAGTTCTATTTCCTGCGTGGTGTCATAGGTCTCTTCATTGTCCATACGCAACGGGTTATCCTTTTCCGGATTATTATCTTTACGCATCGGATATCCTACCCAGTCGTTACGCAGATAAAGGCGCCTCATGTCGGGATGTCCGATGAATACAATGCCATAATAGTCGAATGCTTCACGTTCGTTGAAGTCGGCCGCTTTCCAGATGTCACTGACGGAAGGGATTTCCGGAGTTTCGCGGTTATCTGTGGATGTTTTTACAGCGATGCGTTCGCCGGTTACGGTCGATTCCAGATGGTAGACTACTCCAAGTCCCCGGGTTACGTTCGGTGCGTCGCCTTCCTCTGCCACTCCCCAGTCCATGCCTGTCAGGCTTTCGAGAAAGTCCATCTGCTTTTCGTTACGCAGACGCAGCATCTCGTCGTGTAGTGCTGCGGGTTCTATGTATTTTATTTCTTCCATATTTTAATGATTAATGCGAATCTGTGATGCATCTGGGTTTATTCCTTCTCAGGTTTCTTCTCTTTCCGGTTTACTCCTCCGAAGAATTTTTCTATCTTCACTTTGCGTTGTAGTTGCATCATGCCGTAATAGAATGCTTCGGGACGGGGCGGACATCCGGGAATGTATACATCGACCGGAAGAATCTTGTCTACTCCGTTTACCACATGATAGGACTTGCGGAACGGACCGCCGCTCACTGCACATCCTCCTACGGCAATCACATATTTGGGATCTGCCATCTGATCATACAGACGCTTCAGTACCGGGGCCATTTTATTGGTGATGGTTCCGCATACCATAATCATGTCGGCCTGTCGCGGGCTGGCACGGGCTACTTCAAACCCGAAGCGGGCCATGTCATAACGCGCGGCACCCAGTGCCATGAATTCGATACCGCAACAGCTGGTTGCGAAAGTAAGCGGCCACAGCGAGTTGCTGCGTCCCCAGTTGATAAGATCGTCAAGCACTCCCACGAAGACGTTGGCTCCGCCTTCATTGAGTTCTTTGACCATCTTTTCCAACGATTCGTTGTCGATGAAGTCTTCATAAGGGATAGACTTTATTTTGGGCTTTTTCATTATTTCCATTCCAGTGCTCCTTTCTTCCAGGCATAGGCAAGGCCCAGAACCAACACAACTAAAAAGAAGAGAATACTAATTAATCCTTGGGGTCCCAGATCGCGGGCAATCACTGCCCAGGGAAACAGGAATACCGTTTCGACGTCGAACATCAGAAACAGGATAGCAAACAGGTAGTAACCTACGCGGAACTGCATCCATGATTTACCGCGTGTAGGGATACCACATTCATACGCTTCGAACTTTTGCGCATTATACGATCGTGGTGAGATAGCGTTTGAAAGGGCTATCACCACACCGACAAAGGCAATTGCGGTCAGCAGAACGACAACTAACAATGTAAAATTCATAATCCAATAGTATGTTTAGATTGAATAATCTGAAAGATGCAATAAATCGTCACACCTCTGAGTGACAACTGATTGAAAAGGGGTTGATAGCTACAGGACACAAGTGAATCTGTTCACAAATGGCATCGCTGTTCGTAGCTTGTAGCTTTCCTAAATAATGATTTTCCTTAATCCGTAGACATAGTAGGTCAGTGGATCCGACGGATTGTATGTATGTGAATAGATTGAATGATCTGATAAGGGATTATTTCTCATTCTGTATTTATGGAAGACCGTTTCGGGACGGATAAAGCTTTTATCCGTTGGTACATGAGAAATATCTGCATGACCCATTTCGCAGGGCATGATGGTACAATAAAAATGGAATCGCTCCAGAATGTTCCGGTTTGCAGGAGCGGCTTGTGAAATAAAACATTCGTCCTGATCCGGATCTTCTATTATATAAGAGGTATTTGCCGCCTTCATCGTTACCGAATGAAGCAGCACGGCAAGCGCTATCAGTATATAATATTTTAAGCTTTGTTTCATTTCTATTCCTTAAACGGTTGCAAATATAGAATTTAATTTCATCTCTTTTGCAAACTCCATGTGACAAAAAAGGTTTTTTAATAAATCATATATTGTTCTATATTATACAACAAATGAGGTTATCCTCTTGTTTCTAATTCCTTTTCCAAAAATCTGAACTGAATAAAAGCAGTACGGTAAACAGCTCGAGACGTCCCAGCAACATGAGGAATGACAACAACCATTTTGCCAGTTCGGGAAGTCCGTTCCATGAATAAGCGGGGCCGCAGCTACCCAGTCCGGGACCCATATTGCCGATACTTGAAATCACCGTACCGATGGATTCGGTAAAGCCTACTCCCATTGCCATCATCAATAGTACACTGATGATGATGATAACGGCATATAGAAACGAGAAGGCCAGTACCGTCGAGAGTATGGAAGGGGAGATGACCTGTTTGTTCACCCGGACCGGGAGCACTGCATTCGGGTGTACGATGTGTTTAAACTCATTCCGTGATACCTTGGTGAGAATCACCATCCGGATGCATTTCATACCACCTGTGGTACTTCCGGCACAGGCACCTATCAGCATAATGACAGTCAGGGTTCCCCAGAGTACAGGTACCCATTGCATATAGTCGGCCGTTACAAATCCGGTGGAAGTATGAAGCGAAGCTACTTGGAAGAAAGCTTTACGGAATGATTCTTCTGCGCCCATTGAAGTAGTACGGTAAAGTACCGCTGCGATGAATCCGGTAAAGATAATCACTGACATGACGTACCATTTCAGCTCGGCATTCTGGGATACCTTCTTCAGCTTGCCGGTAAATAATAATAGAAGCAGCGTAAAGTTGATTCCGGACAGGAACATAAAAATGCCTATTACATATTCTATATAAGGTGAGTTGTAGTAAGCTATGCTGTCTTGTTTAGTGGAATAGCCTCCTGTACCTGTGGTGGCGAACGAATGGCAGATACTGTCAAACAATCCCATGCCGCCGAATAACAACAGAATTACTTCGATGGCTGTCAGTCCGGCATAAATCGTCCATATCCATTTGGCCGTCACGCCGATACGGGGGTGCACTTTATCGTAAGTTGGTCCGCTCGATTCGGCTGCGAAAAGCTGTACGCCGCTCACTCCGAAAATGGGCAGTACGGCAATGGTAAAAAAGACAATACCCAGTCCGCCTATCCATTGTGTCATGCTTCGCCAGAAAAGGAGTCCGTGGGGCAGTGCCTCTATGTCGTCAAGAATGGTGGCTCCGGTACTGCTGAATCCTGACATTGTCTCAAAGAAGGCGTTGGTAATGCTTGGTATGTAATGGCTAAGGTAGAACGGGAGCATTCCGAAGAGGGAGAATACGACCCATGCCACACTGACAATGACATATCCGTCGCGTCGGTTGAGTTGTTTTTCAGCTCCTTTTCCGACGGCAAGCAGGAGGATACCGACCAGAGTGGTCAATCCTGCCGACAATAGGAAACTGTTCAGGTCGTCTTCACCGTAAATCAGCGAAACGCCCGCACAGCAGAGTAACAGGGCGGTCTCTATCAGCAAGAGAAAACCTGTAATGCGGTATATCATTTTGGAGTTTATCATACCATCAATTAAAGTACTTTTCTATCTTCTTGATCATCATGCTCAGGCAGAATACGACGACGTGGTCGCCTGCCTGGATAAGGGTGTCGCCCGTAACCAGTACACCTTCACCATTGCGGATCAGGCCGCCGATGGTAGTCCCCTTGGGCAGTCCCAGGTCTTTCACTTTGTTTTTGGTGATTTTTGCGTTTTCGGGTACAGTGAATTCCGCTACGTCCGCATTGGCAAAGGTCAGGCATTTCACGTTCGACACGTCCGCATCCAACATCATCTGGTAGATGTGGCTGGCAGCAATCATTTTCTTGTTGATTACCGTACCGATATCCAGACTTTCGGCCATACCGATGTAGTCGATATTTTCGACTTCGGCCACAGTTTTGCTCACTCCCATGCGTTTGGCGGCAAGGCAGGCCAGGATGTTGGTTTCCGAGTTGCCGGTCAAGGCTACGAAAGCTTCCGTATTCTTTAGCCCTTCTTCGATGAGCAAGTCCATGTCCCGTCCGTCTCCGTTGATGATCATTGTCTTGTCATCCAGTAATTCCGTCAGGCGATTGCAACGGTTAATATCATTATCTACGATTTTCACTTGCATGTAATCCGGTACATACTGCGCCGTACGGACGGCAATGCGGCTGCCACCCATGATCATGACGTTGCGTACATCGGCATATTCTTCCTTTCCGGCTATTTTCCGGATGTAAGGGATGTATTTCCGGGTTGTGGTGAAGTAAACGATATCGTGTAACTTGATGGTATCGTCTCCCCGGGGAATGATGGTTTCAGTACCTCGTTTGATGGCTACCACGTGGTAGGGGATGTCCGGTGCACCCAGCTCGGCCAGTGTAACGTCCAGTATCTCAGCTTTTTCACGCATCTTTGTACCGATCAGGATCAGTGAGCCTCCGCAGAATTCCCACCATTGGCGTACCCAACTCATGCGCATGGACGATACGATCTCCTTGGCAGCCAGCATCTCCGGGTAAATCAGTGAGTCGACGCCCAATTTCTGGAAAAACTCTTTGTTCTTCGGCAACAAGTACTCGTAGTTGTCGATGCGGGCTACTGTCTTTTCGGCTCCCAGATTGGTGGCAAGCATACATGCTGTCATGTTCCGGCTCTCGTCGGGGGTGACGGCTATAAAGAGATCTGCCTCTTTGATGCCTACCTCTTTCAGGCCGGAGATGGATGAAGGAGAGGCCGTGACAGTCATCAGGTCAAAGTTCGAACTGAGTGTGCTTAGTTTTTCTTCGTCGTCATCCATCAGGATAATATCCTGTTTCTCGCGTGAGAGTAATTTAGCCAAGTGTGTGCCTACAGCTCCGGCACCAGCAATAATTATCTTCATTTTGATTGCAAATTGCGGTTCTATTGCGTATTCTCGGAGATTAAGAATGGGCAGTCATGCACCTTTCCACAGGAGCGTCCATCCGTAATTCGTTTTTAGTAATTGCCTTGTAAATGCCTTCTTCATCCATCCCGCACAAGTGATAGAGTTGCTGTACCGATCCGTGTTCAATAAACTTGTCCGGTACACCAATACGCCTGATTTCGGGATAATATCCGTTGTCGGCCATGAACTCCAGTACGGCACATCCCATACCGCCTTTTATAATGCCGTCTTCCACTGTTATGACGTGGCGGAACTTTTTACCTACTTCGTGCAGTAACTCTTCATCGAGCGGCTTAAGGAAACGCAGGTCATAATGTGCCACAGAAATACCTGTTTCGGCTTCGGCACGTTCGATGGCACGGGCAGCCAACTTGCCGATAGGACCAATCGTGATTACCGCCAGATCATCTCCGTCCTTCAGTTTGCGTCCTTTTCCTACGGGAATCTCTTCCAGCGGGCATTCCCAATCTACGAGTGAACCCCGTCCACGAGGGTAGCGGATGGCGAAAGGTCCTTTGTCGGGCAATTGGGCGGTATACATCAGGCGGCGTAACTCGTGCTCGTCCATTGGTGACGAGATGGTCAGGTTGGGTATAGGGCGCAGATAGGCCATATCGAACACACCGTGGTGTGTCGGTCCGTCTTCACCTACCAGTCCGGCGCGGTCGAGGCAGAACACTACGTTCAGTTTTTGTATCGCTACGTCGTGAATGATATTATCGTATGCCCGTTGCATGAACGATGAATAGATGTTGCAGAAAGGTAACAGGCCGTCTTTGGCCATACCTCCTGAGAAAGTTACGGCATGTCCTTCGGCGATGCCTACGTCGAAAGCGCGGTCCGGCATGCGGTCCATCAGTATGTTCATTGAGCAACCGCTTGGCATGGCGGGAGTAACCCCCATAATCAGTTTATTCTTTTCTGCAAGTTCCGCCAGTGTATGACCGAACACATCCTGGAAAAGCGGTGGCATTCCGTCTGTATTGGCTACAATCCGTTTTCCCGTTACAGGGTCAAATTTACCCGGAGCATGCCATATGGTGGCCTGTTTCTCTGCCGGACCGAATCCTTTTCCTTTGATGGTGTGTAGATGCAGGATTTTGGGTCCCTGCATATCTTTGATGTCATGCAGGATGCGGGCTATGTTCTTTACGTCGTGCCCGTCGATAGGGCCGAAGTAACGGATATTCATTCCCTCGAAAATGTTCTGTTGCTGGGCTGCCAGTGACTTCAGGCTGTTGCCCAGCCGTATCAGGGCTTTCCGTCGCTCTTCGTTGAGCAGACCCATTTTAAACAACAACCGTGATGTCTTGAAACGCAACTGATTGTAGCGGTTCGAGGTAGTGAGGTTAAATAAGTATTGTTTCATGCCACCTACACTGCGGTCGATGGCCATATCGTTATCGTTGAGTATAATCAGCAGATTGTTTGCGGTAGACGAAGCATTGTTCAGACCTTCGAAAGCCAGTCCGCCGCTCATGGATCCATCGCCGATTACCGCTACTACATGGCGGTCCCGTTCTCCCTTTCGTTCAGCTGCCACTGCCATGCCGAGCGCTGCCGAGATGGAGTTGGAGGCATGTCCGCAAGTGAATGTATCATATTCGCTTTCTTCGGGTGAGGGAAAAGGGCGGATTCCGCCCAGTTTACGGTTCGTAGAGAAGGCTTCCCGTCGTCCGGTCAGTATTTTATGTCCATAAGCCTGATGGCCTACATCCCATACAATACGGTCGTAAGGAGTATTGTACACATAATGCAGTGCTACGGTCAGTTCCACTACACCGAGGCTGGCCGCGAAGTGTCCCGGGTTGCACGATAGTTCCTTGATGATGTCTTGCCTCAATTCATCGCATACCTCCGGCAGCTGATCTACACTGAGTTGGCGCAGGTCTTCGGGGTAATTGATAGTGTTTAGCAAGCTATATGTTGGTTCATTCTTCATGATTCGGGCAAATTTAAATGCAAATTTAGTAAAAGAAAGCGGAAGGAGCATCTTTTTGATTGGAAATTTAATGGGTAAGGGCGGAAAGAGAGGCGGACCGATAAACTTGCGGATGGTGGGATGGTTTATAATGTGGTATCTTCTTTTGTTAACATTGTTAATGCTGTTTCAAAAATGTTTTCTTCCTGTTTGCATAGAACAAGTGTTTTGCATTTAAAAGGCTTGTTCTTTGCAGACAAAAGACTTGTTTTAACATAATGTTAAATCAAACCTTTTGCTTACTAAAGAATGAAGGTCTTGAAATTGTTGATATCGAGAGGGATAATACGTTCCTTCGTTTTTCTGTACTCTGATTTATCCGCTTGAAATTATAGACGATACTTGTCAAAGTCACAATGATATTAAGGCTTTGCTAACGGACACCGGTTTTGTGTTGCAATGTTGCACCGGGGACTCTGAAGCCGGTTTAAAATGATTGGAGGGTTGTCCTGCAAGGATGAGGTATAGAGGTACTTATACGGATAAACGAAATATCCTTGTTTCTACTATCATCTGTTTCTGAAAGAATGGTGAGATGATTATTCATTCCCCTATTCCTGATTAGCCACTGTATGTGCGTGATATGCGGGTGATACAGAGGAATCCGGTAACTATCGTTTTGGGGGGTGGTTGATGAAAGCTGCGATGTCATCCATTACATAAGCGGGAATAGGGGCGGGACGGCTGTATTCAAGGGGGACTGACTTACCTTCTCCTTCCTGGAATAAATGATTGAGTCGGGGATAGGTTTTAAACATTGCCTTGGGATTCCCTGCCAGAGCGGTGTGCCATAAATCGAAATCATGCATGGTGACCTGGTAATCACGTTCGCCTTGAAGGACGAGTATGGGGAGAGCCAGTTTGCGAACTACTTCCAAAGGCTTATATTGATTGGCAAATGCCCAGTAAGCGTGTGGAAGATTCATGGGTAAAGGAATGGTGATATCGAACGTATCTGTATCCAGCTTTTTCACATTGTCCACTTGTTTTTGTAACTGAGCTATGTCTTTTTGAATATCGTTTGTGGATGGGAGTGCAGAGGCGAGATATTTTACTTGACTTATGAACAGATCTTCAAGCGGACGGGCGGCGCCTGCGAGTAAAATAATTCCTGCCGGAGTTTTATCGCTACATTGGGCGATGCGGGGAGCCAGAGTTCCCCCCAGACTATGTCCGAGGATGTAAATTCGTCCGGGATCTATAGTCGGTATTGATTCGGCAAGCTTTACTGCCGAAAGGGCGTCATCTACTGATTCTTCATCGAAAGTAATTTCTTTGCCCGCAGGCGCGCTATCGGCTCCATACACTTTGGTGCGCTTATCGTAACGGATCACGGCTATTCCGCGCTCGGCCAATCCGTACGCTAAGTCCCGGAAAGGTTTGTTGACTCCTACCGTTTCGTCGCGGTCGTTGGGACCCGAGCCATGTACTAAAATGACTACCGGCAGGTTTTTGCCCTTTTTAGGAAGAGTCAGTGTGCCGGGAAGCTTAAAGCTTCCCGTACAAATTTGTATGTCTGTTTCTTTTATTTTATCTTGTACCGATGCTGTCGGGGGAGTGGCATTTGTAGCCGGAACAGGTACGAAACGAATGGTATTCACCTTTCCGTCCGGATTGAATGCTGTGAGAAAACGTAGTGGAATACGTTCGAATTTAGCGTCGCAGTAATAAATAGTCATACCGTTTATTTGTTCGTTTTTCCACTCTCCGTGCGACTGGTACTTACCTACTTGTTGTTCCAATTGCTTGAATAGTCCGTTCAGCATTTCAACGGAAAGCATTTTCCGGATGTTATCGTCCAGATGCACATACACACTGTCTCCTTTACCTGCAATCAGTCGGTCGAGCAGTTCGGATGCCTGTTGCATACGATCCTGTGCTTGCAATACAGGGGTTGCCGCCAGCAGTAGCCATAACAGGCACATCCCTTTGAATAGATTGTTTTTTATCATAACTTGTTTATTAAGAAATCTCCGATAAAAAATAGAGTTCCGAAGAAAAAGATTCCGTAAATCAGCAAGGAGACAGAAGTCAGCCAACGGGGTTGTTTCCGCTCTCCGGCGGCACGGATACGTGCGAACGTACTGAACAAACATTCGGCGGCGGCAAACAGAACTATCAGATAGATGATCAGGTCGGTCCACGATTGCAGCCAAAGATCTTTGAGGTTACCTATCAGGCATACCAGTATCACGATGACTACAAAATATGAAATACGCATTAAGTCAGTTTTCTTTGATCCCATAGGCATCTCCTTTCTTTTTTTAAGTTCATATTCTTCCCTTTGGGGTGCTATTTCACAAACTTAAAATATTTTCTTTGAAAAAGAAGTTTTCCGGACTGATTCCGTATCCCTGTTAACAAATATTATGATAGCGGTGTTGGCCTGTCAACGAAGTTATTGTCCTTAGTTCTCTATACTCTCAAAAAGATGGAGCGTTGGTAGAGCAGCCATAAGATGACATATACGATAGATATGCTGACTAAAGAAATTAATACAGGATAGTAGGCACCCATATAAGGTTCGAGCCCATAAAACAGTGAATTTCCTATGCATCGGAAATCGAAGATGCAATCCAGCAAGTAGGCGAGGATAGAGTTCATTCCATATACTTTCAGCAGCGTCAGGTGAGAGCGGTGTTGTTTATAATCGATCCAGTAATAAAACAGTCCCATCAGCAGGAAGCAATAACCACTGCTGACCAGTACCATCGAACTGGTCCATATGGTTTTGATAACTGGAAATACGAGTCCCCATGTCCAGCCTGCGAGAACCATGCCTGCACCGATGCCAAAGTACAACCGAAGCTTATGTTTACCTTCTGTTGCATCTTTGGCAATGTAACCGGCAAACAATCCGGTCATTACAGTGACTATAAAATTCAGGCTGCTCAGTATCCATGTATAATAGTAACCTTCAGCAAAAATGATGGTTCCGTTTTCTACGGAAGCTCCGTCCCGGAAACGTCCCAATACAGTCCGGTCGATCCATTCTGCCAGATTATCTTCGGGAGTATAATTGCCACCTCCGTAGCCATCGATGCTGATGAACTTCATGGCAGCCCAATAAATGAGTAGCAATGCAACGCAGAGAACGATTTGAGTTTTTCTGCCGGTATAGAGAAACAATAAGGCAGCAGCAATATATCCCGTAGCGATGGATTGCAGAGTGTTTGTATACAGATACAGATGATCGGGATCAAAAGACAATAGGTTACCTTGGCACATCATGCCGAAAATCCAGAGTAACAGTACTCGCTTGCATAACCGATAGATCAGTTTACTCTTGTCTGCCTCCCCTTTGAATCGGGATAGAGCGAATGGGATAGAGATTCCGGACATGAAAAGAAATAAGGGCATGATTAAATCCCACGGGGAAAAGCCGATCCAGTCGACGTGTCGCAGGCACCAGTTTACTCCATCCAGATGGGGAGAGTCTATGGCTCTGACTAAAGTTCTTAACAAGGGGCCTAATGCCACCAGAAAAAAGAGGTCCAGTCCTCTTAAAGCGTCCAATGATTCTAATCGTTGTCTTATCGGCTGTTTCATACAGATGTGTTTTTAAAGCATCAGAATAAATAGATAGTTACTAATAAATACGTGTATAAGAGCCTTATCCCTCAAAATTCAATCCCTTTTTTGTCACTGTCGTCTTCCCGTTAACAATTATTATAAAGCTTGTCGGTGGGATGACAGTAAAGTTAGCGCTGGATTATCCGTATCTTTGTCGTAAACATAGAAATATAAAGAGATGAAAAAACTGATAATATTCGATTTGGATGGTACTTTATTGAATACCATCGCCGATCTGGCACATAGTACGAATCATGCTTTGCAAGTTTTGGGATACCCTACTCACGAAGTTGCTTCCTATAACTTTATGGTGGGCAACGGTATCAATAAGTTGTTTGAGCGTGCATTGCCCGAAGGAGAGAAGACGGAAGAGAATGTGCTCCGTGTCCGTAAAGAATTTCTTTTGCACTACGATCGGCATAATGCTGACGAGAGTCGTCCTTACCCGGGAATTCCGGAATTACTGGAAGCATTGCAGAATAAAGGCCACAAATTGGCCGTGGCTTCCAACAAATATCAGGCAGCCACCGAGAAACTGATTGCACATTATTTCCCCGGGATACGGTTCGTTGCCGTATTTGGCCAGCGTGAAGGTGTGAAGGTAAAGCCGGATCCCACTGTGGTATATGATATCCTGCAGATAGCCGATGTACCGAAAGAAGAAGTATTGTATATCGGCGATTCGGGAGTAGATATGCAGACGGCTATCAATAGCGGGGTTACTTCCTGTGGAGTCACGTGGGGATTCCGCCCCCGTACGGAGCTTGAATCGTTCTGTCCTGATTTTATAGTGGATAAGGCGGAAGCTGTTTTGTCTATTGTTTAATAAGTAAAGAGGAAAACTGAAGGTCCTACGGGGCTTCAGTTTTCCTCTTTTATAAAGTTGCGTCTATTCGCGCGGTTATTTGATTTCGTCCGGCCAGGGGCATGGTTTTCCGGTGGCTTTGAACGATGGGCGTTGTCCGCCGACTTTACGCAGATAGTTACCCAGATCTTTTGACAGGTGTTTTACGATATCCGGATGCTGGGCTGCCAGATTATTCTTTTCACCTATATCTTGAGGAATGTTGAACAGCTCTTTCTTACCGTTTTCATAATAATAAATCAACTTCCAGTCTCCTTTACGTACCGTACAAGTCGGGCCTATACCCGGACCGTCGTTACCCCAATGGTTCGGGAAGTTCCAATACAGGCTGCGTCCTTTCGAAGGGTCGCCTGTCTGCTTTAATAGCGGGATAAAGCTGATACCATCAATCGGCTGAACAGTTTTGTAATGCTTCACTTGTGCCATCTCAAGAATGGAAGGATAGAAATCCTCGATAATCAGATACTTGTCACATTTGGTATCCGGTTTCACTACACCGGGCCAACGTACGATCATCGGTTCGCGCACACCGCCTTCGTAAGCAGAACCTTTGCCGCTGTTGAGTGGAGAGTTTTGCGTATGTAATTTGCCGTCACGCCATCCCGGTTCGCTGGACAATCCTCCGTTGTCACTCATAAAGATGACGATGGTATTGTCTGCTTCTCCGTTTTTATCCAACCAGTCCATCAGGTCGCCTAAACTCTTGTCCATACCCTCAATCAGGGCGGCGTAAGCGGCTTCTTTAGGAGTCAGTCCTTTGTCGATGTATTTTTGGTAGAAACGTTTGTCTTTATCGATGGGAACATGAATGGCGTAGTGTGCCATGTAAAGGAAGAAAGGCTGATTGTATTCTTTGGCGTGGTTCAGTGCTTTTATGGCTTCCAGAGTCAGTGCTTCACTTACAAAAGTGTCTGTTCCCCAGTATTTATCCAGTCCCGGAACGGCAAACCAAGGATTCGGCTTTCCGTCCGTCCGGTTTCCATAATTGTTTTCACCCAGATAACTGGCCAGTCCGCCTCCTGCATGTCCGGCAATGTTCACTTCAAATCCCATGTGATAAGGACTCTCTCCCGGAGTATTCACTGCGCCGAAGTGTGCTTTTCCGCAATGAATCGTATGGTAGCCATTGTCTTTCAGAATTTCTGCCAGCGAGGTCGCCTGGAAAGTATGGTCGATGTTGGGGACCTGACAAACACCGTTAACGTTCCAGTCCGCTACATTGAATACATCGCTCGGACGGTCTGTTTGCTGACCTTTGGGATAGGTCCAGTTTGTCACCCGGTGACGGGCGGCATTCGTTCCCGTAATCAGGCTGCAGCGGGTAGGCGAACTGATACTGCTGGCATAGGCCTGCGTGAACATTACGCCTTGTTTGGCAAGACGTTCCATGTTAGGGGTTTCGTACACTTCATTATAGTGCGTTTTTTGTGTCCAGAAAGGTAGCGAGGTATCCTGCCACCCCATGTCATCCACCATGAAAAGGATGATGTTGGGACGTGTGTCCATGCGTCCGTCGGACTGTTGGCTCTGTGCTTGCAGAGCAGGGGCAGCCAATGGAGCCAGTGCGAAGGGAATGATTAGTTTTTTATTCATCGTGATATATATTTAGAGTATTACTTTTTGAGGGTTATTTCTCCGGGAGTTTTGATCCGGATACTTCTTAGTTCCTGTCCTCCGGAAGTCTCTGCCCATACTTTTAAGGTTCCGGGGCAAAGTACATTGAGAGTCAGTTGGTCCGGTGTGGAGGAGAGGATCTCTACGGTTGCGGGAGACAGATACTTCTCTTGTATGCCGATTACGGCCCAACCGTTGCGGATGGGGCATAAATGGAACAGCTCGTCTGTAAATCCCTCAAGTTTCACGGGATATGCCGAAGTCAGTTCGGTGGCTGTCCGGGCCTTCCAGTCGAACAGGAGTATCCGTCCGGAGGAGGTCATGTCCGGTTTTCCGGTAAGGGTTTCTCGTAACAGATAATCTTCTTTGGCAATTCCGGCTGTCACTTCCCGGTATTTGGAAGAAGTGTTCAGATTGTAGCAGATGATGCTTACTGCTTCATCTCCCGTGGGAGCAAATACCCGATATGCCTTTCCATCCTGTAACGGGTTGGTAAGGATTGATTCGGGAGTCGGTATGGCAGGTGCTGCCGGACGGAATATCTTTCCGTTGTTGTCAATCAGTGGGAAGATGTTTTCACTGACAAATTCTTTCGGTGAATCCGAAAGATAAACCGGTCCGCCGGAGATGGCTTTCGATCGTGCCATCAGGCTGCCGCAGATCGTGTCGCTGGAATGAAACATGTCATGATCCGGCCACACTGTCTGTCCTTGCAACAGGGTATTGGTGTACGATTGGAAAAGATGGGATTTAGCCATGTCTTCATCATACTTTTTGTAATCGATGCTGACGCGGGTTACTCCGCTATACAATGTATGGTCAGTATTGAGAGTGTTTTGTGCCATGCAGTTCATCAGCCCTACCTGTTGGTCGTGTGTCTGCCTTTCCAGTGCCAGATTGCATTCTTTAGCCTGCCGGACAACTTCTGTCCCACCCATATAGAGAGATAAGGTGAACGCCTGATTGTCTATTTTGAGAAAATCGAATCCGTTGTTCTTTAGCGAACGTACGTAGTACCGGTAAAAATTATCGATGTTCCGGGGGCTTTTGCCGGGTAACAGGCTCCCGTTGAACGTGTAGAGGCTTTGCTTTATATCTGCCGGGAAGTCATTGTCGGAAGATATTCCTGCCCAGTATCCTGAAAGGGCGTACCATAATCCCATCCAGCGGATTCTGTCTTTGTTCTTGCGAGCCATGATTTTATTCCATCCGTTAGGGAAACGCTTCGGATCGGGAACGAAGCTCATCAGTTGGCGCTGTCTGTTGGCTATGTGACCGTCATCGATCAGCACGTAGCGTACGGGAATGCCGGACGCTTCGATGGCATCGAGATCATTCAGTATTTTAGTTTCGTCAATATCGTAGTGATAATGTTCCCACGTACACCATCCGAGGTAATTCAGTGCTTCGAAATACTCTTTGTCCGTACGCTTTTGCAGTGCGGAAGTTTTATGGTCTGCTATCAGTGTTTCGTAAGCCTGACGGAGTACCTGATAAATGCTGCCGGCATTTTGAGTTAATGCTACCGGCACTTTACCCGAGAGGCGGTCGCATCCGAGTGTGGATACATAGAGGTTCAGGGAACCGTCTTTGTTTATCTGGAACCAACTGAGACTATTATCTCCGGACAGAGCTTTTACGAAGAGGTAATTGCCATCGGCCAGTTGTAGTAACAATGCGTCTCCCAAAGTGGAAGGACGTGCATTTGAAGGAATACCGGGGTAGTTTTCCTGTGTAAGGTCTTTCAACCGACCGAACATCCAGGGCAAGAGCCGGTTGGTGTTATTAGGCCACTCGAAGTCGCCGGGACGGGAGTCTCTGCTGAAAAATGCACCTCGTACATAAGCAGGCAGCTGAATGTTGTAGCAAAGAGTAGATTGATTGTCGGGAACCGTTTCTGTGTACATGATCGGCGCAGATGTCCCGTCAATCCGGAGAGGTTCCGGAATCTGACAGGCATTTACATCTTTGAACGATTTACCTTTTTCATAGATAAACGTGCTTTGTGCGAGTATGGTCGTTCCGGAGAAGACCATACCCGCTAAAGCAAGCAAACTCATGATGAAATGTTTCTTCATTCTTGTGGTTAATTTACGGAGAAAGCACTGAAGTTTGTAATGTCGGGCAGGGCAATGGATTGCAGCACTGTCAGCCGTAATGCCGTTGCTTCAATGGGATCGAATTTCTCAATCCGCTTGTGCCCTACGGATTCTCCGGTACATACGGTTTTCCATTTTCCGTCTACTTTAGCTTCGATTTTATATTGGCGGATGCGTTCTCCGTTTTTTATGTTTTCCTGAATAATGCAGTAATTGACCGGTTGCTTGGATTTCAGGTTCAGAGTCAGGCTCTTCTTTTGTCCTGAAGTCTGTGCCAGAGGTGAAGTAAAACGGCGGTTGATTTCTTCACCCCACTCTTTGAGGCGTTGTTCGTCACCTGCGGGAATCAGGCCAGTCGGATCGGGAGTCAGTCCGACAATCAGGGTCGCATTACGTCCGACGGACTTCTCGTACATATTCATCAACACATCCAGCGAATAAATGTTATTTTCGTCATCCGGTTCCCAGAACCATTCATGACGTCCGTTAGCTCCTCGCAGGGGAGTATCGGCCATGGCGGGTACCCAATATTTTCCGTCTTTGTCGCCATGCTTCAGCAACTCAAGTTGGTTGACATTGCTTTCTATCCTTTTGTGATGTGAGCAGGGAGCCGGGAAGGTAGACCAACAAGGATATCCCACTGTCCCCGATTCAGAACCTCCCCAACGAAAGTCGGCACGGTCTATGTTATGGTAGAAGAGGCAATTGGGCTGATATTTATTGACTATCGGCTCTACATCCGGACCGTCTCCCCGAGGATCATCTGCTCCACCGTCAAACCAGATCATATAAAGGTCACCGTATCGGGTGCAAAGTTCTGTCACCATCTTTTCGCACAAGCGTTTGTACCAGGCCTGGCGGTTATGGGCGAATTCACCTTCTCCTTCGGCTTTAAAGTTATGAATACCCAGCAGAGAGTTCCAACGGATACCGATATAAATTCCGGGTTGTAATCCATATTTGCGGCAGGAGTTTACGAAATCACGGACAATGTCTCCTTTTCCGTCTCTCCATTTCACAGCTTTGAGGCAATATGGGTTTACGTCACTTTGCCATAGCCCGAAACCGGTTTCGTGGGTTGCGGTAAGTACGGCAAATTTGCATCCGGCGGCTTTGGCTGCTTGTACCCACTGGTCAGTGTTCAATTCGGTCGGATTAAAGATGTTGTAGTCTTCTATCGGGTTGATACGGTTGTTGCCTTGTCCATAACGTATTCCGTCGAATACATGAAGGTCATAGTGGAACACAGCTCCCATTTCAGCCTCGTGCCATTTCATTTGAAGAGGTTTGGGCACGGGAATGTTACTTTGTTGAGCCACACAATAGGTAGAAAAAAAGAGTAAGAGTAGGGTGTAATTAAGTTTGTTCATGGTGGTTAAGGGGTTATATAATTTGCAAATGGGTCATTGGTTTGGGTAAGCCATGCTTGCAACTGCCGGCTGAATTTCCGTATCAGTTCGGGTTGTTGGTTGGCTATGTTGTCCATTTCATACGGATCGTTGTTACGGTCGAAAAGGATCACTTTATCGATTTTACCATCGGTGGCATGAACCACGTAAGTATATCGGTCGGTACGTAGCCCGCGGTAGCCGGTTGCGTGATTGTCATATTTCACGAAGTAGTAAGGCTGGACAATCTCTTTCGGTTCTCCGGTTATTATTGCGTTGCCCAAATCAAATGTCTGTACGGTAGAGGGTATTTCCTTTTGAAATCCCATCATAGAAAGTAGAGAAGGGTATAGGTCGGCAAAGGCAATCATCAGTTTATCATCCCGGCGGGGTTTGATTTGATCCGGCCAGGAGATGATCATCGGAATGCGCATTGATTCTTCGTAGAAAATATCTTTTCCGGCATTTTCGTGAGCACCCATGCAGATGCCATGGTCGGAAGTGAAGACCAC
The DNA here is from genome assembly GCF_033042785.2 of Bacteroides hominis. Classification (NCBI taxonomy): domain Bacteria; kingdom Pseudomonadati; phylum Bacteroidota; class Bacteroidia; order Bacteroidales; family Bacteroidaceae; genus Bacteroides; species Bacteroides hominis. The sequence continues at coordinate 2,099,219 of NZ_CP178829.1, forward strand.
GATGGTATTATCGAACAGATGATTTTGTTTCAATGCTTCGATAATGCGTCCTACATTTTCGTCTACCCCTGTGATGCAGGCATAGTAATTGCGGATGTTGTTACGGAAGTAGTCTCCCATTTCCGTGCCTTTTGCCGGAATATCCGGACGGTCTTTGCAGAGAGCTTCTACATCCAGATTTTTGTATATCTCTTTGTATCGGTCCGGTACCAGTTCGTATCCCGTGTGGGGCGGATTCATTGATACAACCAGTGCAAACGGCTGTTTCTTGTTCTTTTGTTCGTTGATGTACTCGATGGCTTTATCTGCTTCATATTCCGGTCCCCATTGGTTGACGTAGTAGAAGCTGTCCCGTGGGGCAGTTGTATTCCAGTACATGGGTTTAAGGTGATAGTCGTACGTTCCGTATGCTATCCAATGTTCAAAACCGTGGCGACGTTCGGGCGGACACCATTCATTCCATGCCACTTTTCCGCGGTTGTTGTAAGTATCTACGTAGGGTTTGTAAGGGGCGTCCAGGTGCCACTTTCCGATATATCCGGTGTTGTATCCCTGATCTTTAAGTACATCACTCCAGCACCGGGCGTCTTGTGGGAGTTCCACTCCGTACGGGGCTGTGGCAGAATTACAGTTACCGGTTACCTTGCTGGAGATGGGGTACATACCGGTCATCAACATTCCTCTCGCAGGCGATGACACCGGATAGCTACTGACAGCATTGGTGAAATTGATACCTTCGGCAGCAAGTTGGTCTAAACTGGGGGTTTGTACAGGCTCTTTGCCTATGCATCCCATTGCGTCTCCTCGATATTGATCGGCCATAATGAAGACCAGATTGGGGGGAGTTTGCTTTTCCTGTGCCTGTAGTCCTGTGGCCAAGATAGGCAAGGTAAGCAGTGTTTGAGGGATAATCTTTTTCATAATGCTGTAAAGTTACATCTTTTCTATAAAAATACAATTTTTGGTGAAAGAAACAAGACCTCCCCGCACTTTTTTGAGGAGGTCCTGTTGGTTATCGGATATCTAATCTACTGAAAACTAATCTCCATCGGGGAGACTGCTGGTTTCTATCTTCCATCCCGGATTTTGATAAATTGTGGAGGTGGTATAGTCTGTAGACCCTTCTTCTGCTGTTGTCAGACGGAAGTGGTCGAAGGCTATCGGATTCAGGTATTTATTCTGGTTCCAGTTATAGCCGTTATAGGCTATGTTATTTGTATTAATCCGGTAAGGACGCAGGTACTGGCTTTCTGATTTTGCTGACACATTGGCATTGGCGTTCCCTGATTCTATCAGGTTAATAACAGAGAGAGTGACGTCTGCTGTTGGTGCCGGATTGGGAGTTGTGTAGCGTTGATAGTTTTCGCTCCACAAATCGAATCCTTCAACATGATAATTTTGCATCATATCCAGTGAGCGCCAGCGTTTCAGATCGTTCAGACGAAGCCCTTCGGCTGCAAACTCAATACGGCGTTCCCGACGGATGTTATACAAAGTGTTTGATACAAACTCTGAACCGGAATAGCGGGCAAAATCCAGTTCCTTACTCAAATCTGTCGCATTGATTGTTTTCTGATAATCGGTATCCATTCCTGCGCGGCTGCGGAGGGCTTTCCAGTATTTATCACTGTTGGCATCGAGTGAGTTATTCAGTTCATAATCTGCTTCCATATAATTCAGGTATGCTTCTGCAGCCCGGAATACAACGCATGCTGTAGTTGAAGGCAGAGTCGGACCTTGTGCAGCATCTGTTGTCAGTCCTTTTTTTACAGAATAGCCGGTAGGACATTTGTTTTCATTCTGTCCAAGTACAATTGGTGCACGGTAATAATAGCCATATCCTTTGACCAGATATTCGATATTGCTGCCTCCTTCTGATAATAGATCACCAGGTAATAAAGTATTGTATGTCAGACGTGGGTCACGGTCGGTTGCAACTGCTTCATAAGATTTATCTCCTTGATAACCGGAATTGCCGGCATAAATAGGTAATCCGTTTTCCATCAGGTAAGTTTGGATCATACTGCGTGTCCATCCGGTGTTACCTCCTCCATTACGCTGAATATATCCTACTACGAAGTGATTCACAGAAGGAGTCAGGCTGGCATCATAAGCTCTCCACAGTAATACTTCCGAAGCATTGCTTAATGATTGGCTGTTGAATAGTGACGGATAATCATTGAACAACGGATACTTATCTGCAACAATTTGGGCGGCTTCTTTTGCCTCTGTCAAGAAGAATTTGATTTCAGAATCGATGTCAATCGTGAAATCCTTCAGATAATCCTTTTCTGCTCCTGGCCATCCCGGGCCTCCCGGAACGCGGGCAGTTCCTTTATGATACTTTTCCCAAGTGCCTTCGAAGAGAGCTACACGGCTTTTCAATAAAGCAGCACAATCTTTGTTTAGACGGTTACTCATAGGAGCAGTTGTTTTCATGTAATAGTAAGCAGAATCCAGATCTTGTAAAATGAAGCGTGCCACTTCATTACGCGGGCGACGTTTACTTGCTTCCCTGACCGTTTCATAGTCTTCCGAAATCCATTGTTTTAGGATAGGGAAGTCTCCGAGAGCAACTAACTTGGTGTAATAAATGTAGGCACGGAAGAAATACATCTCTCCCAGATAATGCATGTTATTAGCTTCCATTCCACTTAGTTCGCCAGCTTCCAGGCGAGGGCGTACTTTGTTGATGAAGTAATTTACATTTCGAATTTTACCGAAATCCCAGGCGCCACCACTTTGAGCTACACGAGTTTCTCCTTTTACAAACGAACTGTTGGGGTTACTTGCAGCTTGGTTATCACTGTTGTTATCAGTAGCAAATACTCCCATACTGTATTGTCCCGGAGTGTGGGATGGAAGTTGGTCATACAAATTAGCCGAATAAGCCGCCAAATCACTTTCTGCCAACAGATATTTGTCGGTAGGTACGGCATCCAATGGCTCTTTATCGAGAAAATCATTGCAAGAGCATAAAACACTTGCTAAACTAAAAATATATAATAGATTCTTTTTCATTATACTTGCTTTTTAAAGAGTTATATTTAAACCAAATGAAATAGTCTTTGACAATGGGTAGGTCTTTCCGTTACTGAATCCGTTACCGGCAGTTGCTTCAGGGTCGAACATATCGGCGATACCACTAATTGTAAATAAGTTCTCACCGCTGACATAAACACGGAGCTTTTCAATTTTTGCTTTATTCATCCAGGCTTTGGGGAATGTATATCCGATTTGCAGATTTTTCATACGCATATAAGCACCGTTCTGCAAATAGCGTGTTTGAGTCTGCTTGTTTTTGTTTCCTTTATCACCCAGATATGCTTTGGGATAGTATGAATCGACATTTGCTCCGAATATAGAAGTTGTGTTTTCAGGACGGAAATAATCGAGATGTTCGTCGAAACCTACAGATTGCCACTCGCCACCGTCTGCTCCCCAGAACATCGGACCGCTCAACCAAAGATCACGTTTCATGACACCTTGGAAGAACATCTGGACATCAAAGCCTTTCCAGTCAGCTCCTAAGCTCAATCCGAAACGAAAGCGGGGAGTACTGTTCCCGATTTTCTTTAAATCACCATGATCTGTTGCTGTACTATTTCCTTTGTCTACTACGCCATCGCCATTGAGGTCCCGGTACATAATATCACCTGCTCCCCAGGCAGAACCTATCTTACTTTGGTCATTGTTAGCCAACCATTCCGTCATTTGAGCATCTGTATGGGCAATACCTTCGGTTTCGTATCCCCATATCTCTCCGATAGTCATTCCATTGTAATAAAGGGCGTTGCCGTTTGCATCCCACAGAGCTTTAGAAGCGTTAGGATATGAAATGACTTTGGCACGGTTGTCAGAAAGATTGAATCCTACATTATAGTTTACTTTTCCGATATTATCTCTCCAGTTAGCCTGTAGTTCCCATCCCTTATTTTTTAATTCAGCATTGTTGGTGTTGGGTAGTGAAGTTCCTAAAATAGCACCTACTTCGGCTGCCGGTCCTACCATATCTTTGGTTCTGCGGATGAAGTATTCAAAAGTCATGTTCAGACGATTGTTGAACATGCCGAGATCGATACCGAAATTGGTATTATAGATTTTCTCCCATGTAAGTGTGCTACTGACCATTCCGGGAACTCCGGCTGTTGTTGGTCTGCTGCCGTCCATTAACCAGTTGCCACCGTTGGCTGTTACACTTTGTGTCAGATAGAACGGATAGTAAGAGTCTGTGTTCTGGTTACCTAACATACCCCATGAAACACGAGGTTTCAGTGTGCCAATAATATCGTTGATTGGTTCAAAGAATGATTCACGGGCTACATTCCATCCTAAAGAGAAAGAAGGAAATACGTTCCAGCGCTGATCTCTCAAGAAGCGGGAAGAACCGTCGTAACGAACATTTACTTCAGCCATATAACGGTCTTTATAAGCATAGTTGAGGCGTCCGAAGAATCCGGCTGTGGACCAGTCATTGTATTTGGAACTATTAATCTTGTCTTCTCCTGTCGCTGCACTGATTTCCGGAACAAGACTGCTGATTACATCAGGACGCTGGGCTGCGAGTTCGCGATAAATATATTCTTCGGTATTCATTCCGACCAATGCCTTGAAGTAATGGTCTTTTATTTGTAATGTGTAATCAGTATATACACTTGTTGTGTAAAAATTGCTATTTTGGTAGGCTGAGCGTGCAAAAGAGGATCCTGGAGAATAACTGCCGCTGAAAGCCAATGCCAACGGGTTACCGTTTACATCGTGCTCGTAGATGGGGTTTAGGTTTGTTTGTTTATTTTGGTTGATAACCCGCATTCCTGCTTCTGCATAGATATTCCAACCTTTCATAGGGTGAATCACCAATTGTCCCTGAAGGTAAATATTGTCATTGTGTGTTTTGGCACGTCCGCCGTCAGTCAATTGGCTGAGTTTACCATTCCTCATATAATAGCCGTTCGGGTCTTTAAAAGGCATCATAGGCCACATGCGGGCAATATCATGATAAAGGAGTCCACCTTCTTCAAGATAAATAGGATTGTCAAGATCAAAACGAACGAATTTGGTGTTTATGTTGAAGTCTACGTATTTATTAATTTGCGCATTTACTTTTGCTGTTGCATTATAGCGTTTGTAATTATCGTTACCGTAACGGAGGTTACCGTCCTGATTCAGGTAACTGCCCGAAACGTAGTATTGCAATTTTTCTGTACCTCCGTTCAGGCTGATATTGTGTTCATTTGACCAGGCCCATTGAAAATGCTTTTTCCACCAGTTTACGTTATCATTGGCTTTCTCGTGGAAATGCCAATTGTTGCCGTTAGCTATGGTAGTTGTTGTAATTTCACCTGCCATATACTTCTGGATACGGTCTATGGTCTCTTCATCAAATATTGCACTACCACCTTGGTTGATAGATGCTTCATTGAAATAATTGGCAAAGCGATACGAATCGATTTGGTTAGGAAGATTAGTTGGTCCGGAATAGCGGAAACTGTTGTTGTAGTTTACCTGCATTTTACCCGCTTTACCCTTTTTAGTGGTGATCAGGATAACACCGAATGCGGCACGTGATCCATAAATGGAAGAAGAAGCGGCATCTTTTAGTACAGAGATGTTTTCAATGTCTTCCGGATTCAGATTGTTCATGTTACCTTCCATTCCGTCGATCAAGATAAGTGGTGAGGCACTTGATCCTTTACCAATGGTACCTGTTCCACGGATGTTTACGTTCATTGTTTGTCCCAACTGTCCTCCTAAATCAGGGGTGGACAGGTTTAATCCCGGAACTACTCCTTGCAGGGCTTGTCCCACCTGTGATACCGGGCGAGAAGCCAGTGCTTTGGTATCTACACTGGCAACGGCTCCGGTTAAGTTTACTTTCTTTTGGGTACCAAAACCGACTACCACTACTTCATCAAGTGTTTTTGAATCCTCACTTAATTCAATCCTGAAAGATGTTTGGGCACCATTGAGGGAAATTGACTGAGTTACGTATCCTATATAAGACACGTTTAATACACTTCCTTTTGCAACATTTTTTAGGGCGAACTCACCATCCAGATTTGTGACGGTTCCGTTGTTTGTCCCTTTTACTTGAACAGTGGCACCGATGATTGGCTCATTGAGCTTTTTGTCAATCACAGTACCCGTAATGTTGAATTGCTGTGCATGCAATGAAGTGATGCCGAGCAGCAACATGAATAAGATTGAAATTTTTTTCATTCGTTTCTTATTTAAAGTTATACATAAGGTTTAATTACATGGCAAATTTACTGGGATTGGCAGATTGCGGAGGGACACGCTTGTATCATTCAGCATACACGTTTAATTCAATGGCGTGTTTTTTTCAAATCTCTTTTGTATGTTTAGTCTTTATTTTGTTTATTTGCAGTAAATTGATATTATGATGAAGCAGCTAAATCTCTTTTTACTGATTCTGTTTGTATGTAGTTACCCGATTGTTTCCGGTTATGCTTTTTTTGATAAAGATATTCGTCTGCTAACTATGCAAGATGGATTGGCAGATAATACCATCTCCTCAATTTATAAAGATAGGGATGGGTTTATGTGGTTTGGGACTAATAATGGTTTGAGCCGTTATGACGGTAAGTCAATAAAGAATTTCTCTCCTTCACAGGCATATATGCATGTGAAGGAGATCGTAGAAATGTCCGATCAATATTTAGGAGTCATTGCCGGAAATATTTTATATTGTTTTAACCGGACAACAGAGACATTTATACCGGTTGTTCATGCAACAGATCATAGTCGTATATGTATCCCTCACATCATGCCTGCAGAAAACAACTCTTTTTGGGCGTTTTCAGGGCATACATTATATTTATATACAAAGAAAGAGGTCAAGAATGAGAAGGGAGAGGTTGTTCTGATAAAATTAGAATGTGAGAAACAGTATAAAGACCTGATTGATTCTACTGATAGTTTTTACGCAATGTGTTATGCTGACAGTCAGAAAACCTTATGTCTAATTACGGGACGGGGAACTTTAATTTTGTTTCGCCCTGAATCTTTGGAGCAGTCTAAAAAGGTGTCTTTATGGGGAAATAAAGTTTGGGATGTAACCTCTGTATTATATGATAAAGGAATCGTCTGGATTTCTACTGTCGGGCAGGGCATTTTACGTTATCATGTTGCTTCCGGGCATGCAGACAGAATTACCTATCAGGAAAATAATAAAGAAAACAGTCTTTCACATACTGATGTTTTTCGGGTTGTCCCTATTAAAAACGATCGTTATTTAGCTGTAACTTGGAGTGGGTATACTTTATTATTACAAGATAAAGATAACCCGGAAAAGATGACTACTGAAATATACAATAATACAGCTTCGCAACTTCACCGGAGTTTGGAGACGAGAATGATATCAGCCTATTATGATCCCAATGGCATTGTCTGGATAGGTACGAATGGAGGGGGAGTGATGTATTCTGATTTGAGGTCACAGTTTTATAACCAGTTTCATCAGGAGAGGCATAATGAAGTTTGTGGTATTGTTATGGATGGCAGGAAATATGTCTGGATGGCTACTTTCCATCAAGGTATTATGAAAAGTGAGCAACCTTTTCAATTGGGACGACGAATGAGTTTCATTACTGTCGGCACTCCTGAAGTCCGGAAAAAAAATACTGTCCTTTGTGCCATGAAAGACAATAGGGGTTCGCTCTGGTTTGGAAACAGTGATGGGACATTGACTCTTTATGATGGAGCGACCGGGCAGTTTCGGCTGCGATCTTTACAAGACAAGGGGAGAGTTAATGTAGCCGCAGTATGGGCATTGTATATGGATGCTGACCGATGTTTATGGATAGGTACCAATAATGGAGTATGGAAGCTGAACACTAAATCCGGGGTCTCCCAGAAAATCTCAATTGAGAAGGCCTTTAAGGATTCTACCAAGGTTCACGTGCGGGCTATTGTCGGAACGAAGGATGGAGCAATCTGGTTGGGCACAAGTAATATAGGAGTCTGTAAACTGAAGCTCGATTCCGAAGGTGAGATGAGCATAAAAATAGGCTATGAAAAGGTTGCGAATATTAAAAATAGTTCAGTCCGTTCTTTGCTGGTTTCTTCCGATGGCAATGTATATGTGGGCTATATGGATGGTTTTGCCATTCTTTCCCCAAAAACAGATGCGATACGAGAATACTATACGACCCGCGACGGGTTGTGTAGTAATTTCATCGGATGCCTGGTCGAAGACCACCGAGGGCATATTTGGCTGGGAAGTAATTCGGGCGTTTCTCGTTACAGTCGGCATCAACATCTTTTCTATAATTATTATATTAGTGGTAGTAACCGCTCTGCGTTGCTCGCCGATAAAACGTTATTTTTCGGCAATAATAAATCACTTACCTATTTTAATCCGGATAATGTAGATGTGCGTCTTGCTGGAGATAAAGTTTTTATTACAGAACTTGAAGTAGATAACCGTTCTGTTGGGATTGGTGATAAAATCAACGAGCAGACAGTGTTGAAAGAAGGTATTTCATATACAGGTTCGGTTACTTTAAACAATGAGAATCGTGATTTCGCTTTGACTTTCAATAATCTTTCTTATGCTGAAGAGCAGCAGAAATATAACTATCGCTTATTGCCTTATCAGACGCAATGGTTGGTTTCTAACGATGGAGAGAAAGCGGCTTATACAAATTTGCCAGAGGGAGATTATACATTTGAGGTGAAAAGTATCTATCCTGACGGAAGGAATGGAAAGGTGACTTTGCTCCAGATACATATTTTGCCACATTGGAGTCGTACATTGCCTTTCCGATTATTAATTCTCTTATTATTAGTTGGAATAGTGGCTTATTTGATCCGTTTGGTTAAACTTCGTCAGAGGCGCATGGAACATGAGATGCGAATGGAGCATGAACTATTGACGGTAAATCTGGAGCGTGAAAAGGAGCGGCAGATCAGGATGGAGCGCGAGAACTTTTTTACAAGTGCCGCACATGAATTGCGTACTCCATTGACTTTGATTCTCTCACCTCTACAAGAGCTGTTGCAGTATATTAAAGCCTCCGATCCGTTATATAGCAAACTATATACCATGTATAAAAACGGAGCTTCCCTGCATACGCTGGTCGATCAATTACTCTATGTACAGAAAATAGAAGCCGGAATGGTGAAACTCCGTTTATCAGAGGCGGATATTGTAGGATTAGTAAAGGAGGTAGCTGAGTCATTCCGCCAAATGGCAGGAGTGAATGGGGTTACGTTCAATGTACACCTCCCGGATGATCCTGTTTATCTCTGGATTGATACGGAGAAAATAACTTCATCAGTCAGTAACCTGTTATCCAATGCTTTTAAATATACTTCGCCAAACGGAGAAGTTTTGCTTTCTCTGACCCGCATGGAGCGGGATGGAAAGGGTTTTTGCCGGATAACAGTATCAGATACGGGAGCGGGAATTCCGGATGAATTGCAAAAACGTATTTTTGATTCTTTCATCACCGGCGATAATTCACCGGCTTTTTCGACCAAAGTCGGTATTGGATTGCGGATTGTGAAAAATACGATGGATCTGCATCATGGACAAGTCACTCTTGATAGTGAACCTGGGAAAGGTTCTACGTTTGTTCTATTGATACCGGAAGGTAAATCTCATTTTATCGGTGACTTATACGAAGTGGTGGATTATCATAAACATGAAATGGAGCCGCAATTTCAACCCTTGTCCGTACAGGAAAACACAGAAGGGGAGGTTCCGGTCACTAAAAAAACGCTTCTGATTATTGAAGACAATGTAGATGTACGTCAGTATATCCGTTCCTTGTTTGTAGCAAAATACACGGTACTTGAGGCTGCCGATGGTGAAGAAGGTATTCAAGTTGCCACAAAAGAAATTCCCGATTTAATTATTTCGGACGTGATGATGCCAGTCAAAGACGGATTTGCTTGTTGCCGGGAGATACGCGAACGACAAGAGACAGCCCATATTCCTATCCTGATGTTGACAGCCAGGGCAGAAGATGCAGATGTACTGCAAGGTTCTCGTTGCGGGGTGGACGACTATATGATGAAGCCTTTCAATCCGGAAGTGTTGAAAGCGAAAGTGGAGAATCTGATTCTTCAACGCGAACGCTTGAAACGGATTTATACCAAAGCTTTGATGTTGAAGCAGGAGCCGGCTGAAGATGAAGAGGCAGATGACGAATTTATGCAGAAACTTATTAATGTGATTGAGAAGAATCTGTCTGATGATAATTTTAATGTCAAGATGCTGGCCGAGCAACTTCACATGAGCCAGCCTACTTTGTACCGGAAGGTAAAGCAGCGCAGTGAGTTATCTGTAGTCGATATGATTCGAAGTATACGGGTAAGTAAAGCTGCTTCATTGATTATGGAGAATCGTTATTCCATTCAGGAAATCTCCGAAATGGTAGGATTCAGCGATGCCCGGACGTTGAGAAAGCACTTTACGGAACAGTTTGGTGTACCTCCTTCAAAATACATGGAAAGTAAATAAAGAGTTAATTCTTCGTTCCTGAACAGGGGGGGAAGAATTAACTCTTTATTTCAGTCTGCTATGTGCTTGTTTTTAATCCAATATGATGGGTTTATACTTGGGAACCAATGCCTTCATCACAATCCATCCAACGAGGTAGGCTACCGAACAGATGCAGAAAATTATAAGGTACCCGGCCGGTTTACCGATGAAGCCCATAAATACCATTTGGGTTATATCTGCATGTACAAACAGCTTACCGGCTGAATATTGGAGAATCATAGAACCCACTCCACCTGCCATGCCGCCGATACCGGTAATGCTGGCGATAGCGCTTTTGGGGAACATATCACCTACAGTAGAAAATATATTGGCGGACCAGGATTGATGGGCAGCACCTCCGATACCGATCATGATAACCGGAAGCCAGGGGGAGATGGTTCCCAGTGGTTGGGCAAGTAGTACCAACAGAGGGAAGAAGGCGAAAATCAGCATAGCTCTCATGCGGGCTGCATACGGGTTTAGTCCCGTTTTATTAATGATAATCGTGGGAATCTTTCCACCATAGATGGACAGCATTGTAATTGCGTAAAGAGTGAAAATCAGTGCCCGACCCAATCCTTCGGAGGTTTTTATATCAAATTGAGTGCTCAGGTAGGAGGGTGTCCAGAAGAGGAAAAACCACCATACTCCATCCGTCATGAACTTGCCGAATGCAAAAGCCCAGGTTTGTTTATACATAAAACATTGCCGGAAAGTCATGCCTTTCTTTTCCTTATCTTCTTTTGCGGGTATTGTTCCGTTCTCCTGTTTGTCTTGTTCGATATATTCGAGTTCTGTTTTGTTTACGAATCTGCTTTTAGAAGGAGCTGTATACATGAATACCCAGAACCCCATCCATATGAAACCGAGGGCACCGATGATAACAAACGCCATTTCCCATCCCCAGGCTTTGGCCAGTAATGGAATGCTTAAAGGAGCAATCAGAGCGCCGATAGAGGCACCGGCATTGAAAATGGAAGTGGCATACGCCCGATCCTTTTTCGGGAAATATTCGGCCGTTACTTTAATGGCAGCCGGAAAGTTACCCGCCTCACCAAGTGCCAGGATGCAGCGGGCAACCAGAAAACAATACATGCTTATAGTGGCGAGTATTACCACTACATCGCCTGTGGCCGCTATCAGTTCGGCTGCACTATGCATACCTACATACTCTTCGGTCACAACTCCACAAAATGCATGCATGCAGGCACCTACCGACCATACACCGATAGCCCAGAGATAGCCTTTCTTAGTACCCATCCAGTCGATAAACCGACCGGCAAAAAGCATACAAATGGCATATACAATGGAAAACACAGAAGTTATAATGCCGTAATGTGATTCGTCCCAATGAAACTCGGGCTTGATAAATTCATCCCAGGTCAACGATAGCACCTGGCGGTCGAGGTAGTTTATTGTTGTCGCGAAAAATAACATGGCGCAAATTGTCCATCTGTAGTTTGTCATTTTCCCCACAGTGTTTTGGAGTGTATTCATACTATTTGATTTAAAATTTTCCGGTTTTGTTTCGGAGCCAAAAATACGCATTATTTGATGTTATCCAATGATATTGGCTACTTATTTTCATACTTTCAGAGATTATTTTATGATATATTTATAAAAAGGAAGAATAAATGCGTTATCGAACACAATAAATGTTGTTTTCGCACACGGTTTGTCTTACTAAAAAATAGGAACTACGTTTGAATTGAAAATAGACCGGACTTACTTTCTTGGGATGCGTTAGAGTACTTCCAATACGAAATAGACTTTAATGAAGCTTGAAATGTAAATAATATATGAAAACTTCAGGGTGCTGATTCCGGATTCGGTCCGGATTGTGGTATAGGCAGAGGATGTGCGGTTCAATTTTTATGTTTTTCCTTTTATTTTGTATTTCAAGATAGAAATTTTATCTTTGCCTTAATTGAGACAAAACATAATTAAAATAAAATGAAAAACAACCGATTGATCATTACCCTTATTGCCTTGTTTCTCTTAGGGTTTGGGCTGAACGCCCAAACGACTCCTACTGAGGAAACGGCTGCTCAGAAAGAGAAAAGAATGGAATGGTTCTCCCAGGCCAAGTTAGGAATCTTTATTCATTGGGGAATCTATGCTGTGAACGGAGTATCTGAGAGCTGGTCATTTTTCAACAATTACCTTCCTTATGAAGAGTACATGGCTCAGGAGAAAGGATTTACGGCATCGGCCTACAATCCTCAGGAATGGGTGAAACTGATTAAGGAAAGTGGTGCACGTTACACCGTCATCACTACCAAGCATCATGATGGTGTAGCTCTTTGGGATACGAAGGTGGGTGACTTGAGTACCGTGAAAAGCACTCCTGCCGGGCGTGACCTGATTGCTCCTTTTGTGAAGGAGGTGCGCAAACAAGGATTAAAACTTGGATTTTACTATTCGCTGCTTGACTGGTCGCATCCCGATTATCCTAATAAAACTCGCACGGAAGTACGTTACAAAAACGATCCGGATCGTTGGGCTAAGTTTGTTAACTTCAATTTCGGACAGCTTTCTGAACTGAATAAAACCTGGAAGCCCGATCTTTATTGGTTCGATGGAGACTGGGAACAAACCGCTGAAGCCTGGGATTCGAAAGGGATCATCAATTTGCTGCGTTCCACTAATCCGAATGTTATAGTAAACTCCCGTATTCAGGGATATGGTGATTATGCCACACCCGAGCAAGGAGTTCCTGTGGTTCGCCCTGCAGATAAATATTGGGAACTTTGCATGACCATGAACGATTCGTGGGGCTATCAACATGCTGATACCAATTATAAAACTCCGTTCATGCTGCTGCGTACTTTTGTCGATTGCCTCAGCATGGGTGGTAATCTGCTTCTGGATATAGGACCGAAAGAAGATGGAACTATTCCTGCTGAACAGATTGCTGTTCTGAAAGAGTTCGGACGTTGGACGAAGAAGCATAAGGAAGCTATCTACGAGACGCGTGCCGGTATTCCATGTGAGCATTTTCAAGGGTATACCACACTGAATAAAGCAGGCGATATTCTTTACCTTTACTTACCTTATAAGCCAAACGGCCCGATTGAGGTGAAAGGGCTTGTCAATAAGGTGAACCGTGTATGGGTAGTGGGCAACGGAGCTATGTTGCCATACAAGGTTTATAACAAGAACTATTGGAGTGAGGTGCCGGGAAACCTCTATATCGATATTCCCGAACGTGTGCAGGATGAACAGATCACTGTGATTGCTGTGTTACTCGATGGTCCTATCAAGCTTTATCGTGGAGTGGGGCAAGTGATTGAAAGTAATTAAAAAAATAAACCTTTATGAATTTCAGATTAACTTCTTTATTCGTTTTTCTATTCCTTTCTGTTCAGCTTTGGGCGGGAGGACATAAGAACCTGCCTGCCAAAGGCGACCTTCACGTTCCAGTATTTGAAAATGTGAATGTACGTTTCTCTCCTGATACGTATCCTAATAATTATAACGGGGCGGATGAGTCAGGTGTATACCATCTGGTCAATGGGCGTATCATCCTGAAGAAGATAACTCTTCCTGCATACAAACGAAATGTGTCGGTGAACCTAAAGATTACCCTTGCTTCCAACGGTGATCGCTGGGATAAGTCGGGTTCTTGTTTTGTGTTGCCCAAGTCATCAGCTGTCAATCTGCTGACAATCGCTCGTGATGGTGCGAAGTTTCCTCCGGTAGATAGCTTGAAGCTGGAAAAAATGGTAGGTATCGTTTCCGGAAAAGACTATTTGCCTACAGTAGAGTTGATGCGTTTTATGACTCCATTCGGTGTGGGGTACTATAGTAATAACAATGATTCACTGAGCAGCAAACGCCGTCCGGTTTATATCCCTAAGTGGGAAAGCAATGTTACCTGGCAACAAGATATTACCGATCTTTATCCTTTGCTTGAAGGAGAGGCTTATGTCGGTATTTATATTGATACCTGGACTTCTGAAGGTTATCTGGTAAGTGCGGATATTGACGTGAAAGAAAGTCGCCTTACTTGTGACGCTCTTCCGAAACGCCATGTAGAACCGTTGATGAATACCGTTTATTATATGGGACAGAGCTATCCTGATATTTTTGCCCGTCGGGATGTATCTACTGATTTTACAGTTCCCAAAGGAGCAAAAAATATCCGTCTTAAATATATAGTGACCGGACATGGTGGCCATAGCGGTGGGGACGAATTTGTGCAAAAGCGTAACATTATTTCTGTTGATGGGAAAGAGGTGCTCAACTTTGTTCCTTGGCGTGATGATTGTGCTTCTTTCCGGCGTTTCAATCCGGCGACCGGTGTTTGGCTGATCAAACGTTTGGCATCTTATATCGGTGAAAAGGGGTATACAGAGAAAGAAGTGGAAGAGCCGCTGGCTTCTTCGGATCTTTCCCGTTCCAATTGGTGTCCCGGTTCGGACGTTGTGCCCGAAGAGGCAATTATTGGTACGCTTACTCCCGGCAAGCACACTTTTACGGTCAGTATTCCTGAGGCTCAGGTTGTAGATGGGAATAAACTGAACCATTGGCTGGTTTCAGCTTATCTGGTATGGGAGGAATGATTGCGTTAGGGTTCATCCCGTAAGTGTATAATTTTATACTGCTTTGAATTTGATTCACCACAGAGGACACGGAGGACACAGAGAATATTTTCTTTAATATACTAAGCAAGAAATTAAAACTCTGTGTCCTCCGTGTCCTCTGTGGTGATTTCTGACGATAGGATATAAAAAAAGCCTCTTCTCACGAAGCGGCTTTTTGGGTTTACTTTCTTTTTATGCTTTAGCTCAAAAAGAAAGCAAACTTTAAGATGAAAAAAAGGGAAGTCTCACGACTTCCACAATTCTTCTAACCTTAAATCTAAATCTCTATGAAAAAAACGTAGTGCAAATATAGCGGTTTGCGATATACTGAGGTGTTAACGAAGTTCAGAAAGAAAGAATAAAAGCTAAGGACTGCAAAATTAAGATAATGCCTCTCGCTGTTTTATTAATTTTATCAAACTGTCATAAATTGGATTCTGTTCAAGCAGTCGGGGCACTCCTGTAATGAACATTTGCTTGCGTGCGCGGGTCAGCGCGACATTTAGTTTCCGGTCTATAAGGACTCCATTTTCTTCTGTCAGATTAGAGAGGAAGCGAAGTTGGTAGGGGTAGTTTACACAGAATGAATAGATGATGACATCTCGTTCGCTTCCCTGAAAACGTTCTACGGTATCTACCAGAATTGAGTTCAGTTCCGGGATTCCCAACATGGCAATTTCTTTTTTAATCAAAGCGATCTGGCTTCGGTAAGGGGTAATGATCCCCAAGGTGCGTGTACTTTCAAAAGTCCCGGCATATTGCCGGTAAATGTCTGCTGCAAGCCGGGCTGTGATACATGCTTCCGAGTGGTTGACTTTTGCCGAAGCTCCTTGTGGTTCTGCTTCCGAAGGAAGGAAGACTATTCTTGACATTCCTTCTATGGTTTCAACCTGATGGGGAAGTCCCACCGGGATCAACCGCCCTTCGTAAAAAGCACGGTTGGCAAAAAGGGCTACTTCGGGGTGCATCCGTCCCTGCTTGCAAAGCATATCGAAGGAGCGATGTCCTTTGGGTGATGAAGAGGAAACAGAAGGGAGAAGATCGGTTGATGATGTACGTGCGGTACGATAGAGGCGCTCAAAGAGAGAATCTTTGAGGTTTTTCAGTCCGATGGCACGTAGCTCCTCATCATAAATCTCCGATTGTCCGGTATTTTGCAATACGACAGCAGGTAGCTGCTTATGGTCACCGATCAGAATAAATTTGCCAATGGCATTTTCTCCATCTTCACTGCGGGCACAGAGGATGCCCAACAGTTGAGGCTCCAGAATTTGAGTGGCTTCATCCACGATGGCTACATCGAACTTTTTCAGGCGAAAGAGTTCGGGCTTACCGGAAATGGAGGCCACTGTCCCTACAAAGATACGGCAGTGACTGATGCGCTCGGTTACTTCGGACCGGCGGAAGCAGTGTGATAGTTCATTTTCAATCAAGTGGTCGCGATAGGCTTCATCACATGAAAGTTCGCTGCCCACACGGATAAAATCGACTTTCGGGTGGATAGACGAAAGGGCTTTGCAGATTTCATCTACAGCCCGGTTAGTATATGAAAGGAGAAGTATTTGCGCCTGTTCTTCCCTATGAAAGGTTTCTACCATTTTCTTCAGGGCACACGAAGTTTTGCCGGTTCCCGGAGGACCTACCAGTAAGAAATAGTCTTTGGCAGCCTGTGCTTTCAGAGCCACCCGGGAGAAGTCATCGGTGGCGGAAAGAATGTGTCCGTCCAGTCCGGAGTCAAACTCGGGCGGACGTTGTCCCAACAATAGATCACGCCGTTCCTTTGTTGCTGAAGCAAAAGCTGACAGTCCCTGATACATGCTTCGGAAAGTGGTATCCATGGTATCGTGTTCGATTGCGTAAAGGCTGTCCGGAGGAAGTACGGAACTGTTTCGCTGAGTGGAGCGCAGGCGGATACCTATCTCTTCTTCTGTGATGGATTCGATATTGCCTTTGAATACCATTTTGTTAGTAGCGTTATCCTCATCTCTGTTACGCTCGTAGAGAACAATGGCATCTCCCTGGCGGAAATTAGGCAGGGCTTGTGGCTCGTTTTTTTCCGGGGATGTTTTCGTCTCTTCAGACAAAGGTTCTTTCTTCTTTTGTGAAAGAAGAATATGTGCTTTATGTTTGTCCGCTGCATGGTTTTCTTTGATGTGCAGGTCATAAAGAATTTCCCCGGCTTCGCATTTCTCTGCCAAAGTGGAGAGCCACAAGGCAGCTGCACCGGTGCGGCCTTCATAATCGACATCTCCAGATTTGGAAGTATATAACTCCTTGGTTATGAAATTATAGAGTACGAAGAAGTACGACCGTTCCAACGAGGTGAGTGAACCCAGTTTCTGCGATAGGTTATCGATGGAAGGGCGGAGATATTGTTCCCAGAAACGGCCGGATAATCCTCGTTCATTAAGTACGTCGGACTGTATGGCCTGGAGTTTTAAAGCAGTATATTCCACGCTGTTTCGTAGCTGGATTCCGTATTCATCGGATACGATCCGGTTGCGCAGATTGATGACGCGGCGTACCATTGCCCACGACGGACGTGCCGGATAGAGTAAGGGATAGCGTGTATAGAGTAGGTAAGCCTTTACCCGGTGATGATCCATCCCCATAGAATATTGCAGCACTGCTTGGTAAAGCAGCATCTGTACTTTATTGTTTTCTTTCGGTTCTACTTTGTTGCGGATAGAGTATTCGTCTGCTTTTCCGGATTTCATTTCGATGAAGGACGACATGTCCCGTTGCATATAATCCAGTCGTCCTTGCAGACCGAGTGCTTCACAGATGTAAGAAGGTTCAAGCACAGCGTCCCTCTTGTCCAATTCGTAACCCGGAGCATGGAAAGTGTCGTTTACCACTTCCCGGATATGTTCGAAGTGTAGTTTGCAATCGTCAAAGAACTGACGCTCTTTCTCCTTATCGCGTAAGTCGGCACAGGCTGCCAGCTCAATCGGGTAACGGCGGAAAGCTTTCTGCATACATTCTCTATAGTCCGGTTCCTCTTCAGCATGAATCCATTCGTCAAGAAAAAGGTTGGCAATGTTTCCCAGAAGTAGCGGACGGGCGTTCTCAATGGGCTGGAGGCGTGCCAATACATAGTTGGCAGGATGATGTCCGTAATCGCGGAAGCATTCGGCTAACGAACTGATATCGATCAGATAGTCCGGTTCAAGTACAATGAACGAAGGGGTCAGAATGCCGGCTTCGTCAATAGCTACGTCGAGCAGATTGAGTTGGGCATGGTGCCATAGAATTTCACAAGTCTGCGCAAATTCCTCGTTGATTTGAGGAACGTTATAGCGTACCCGGAGAAACTCATCGGCAAGCGCATCGACCGGAATAACATAAAGATACTGTTCGTCTGCATATTGATAGCATACACGCATTCGTTTTACCTGTTTCTTAGCCGGAGGAGCCACGATATAAGTTGCATCGGTACGAGGCAGTAGGCGATAGAGCGTACTGGGAATCTCAATTTCATAAAGTTTGCGTATAAAGAAAGCAAGTGTCTTGATATCTCGCAGCAGTTTTTCGCGTACCGGTTCTTCCTTGCGGTTAAGAATGGCATTCGAGGTCAGCCGGAAAGTGTGCAGCCGGTTTTGTTCGACAACCGTCAGGCCGGCTCGTGCGGATACGAAACTGATGCGTGCTGAGAGGTCAGTCATCTGAAGGCTTTCATCCTGCATTTGCGCCCGGCACAATCGTTCAAGCAGGTCACGTAACTGTTTGTAAGCCATTGCCAGATTGTCGTTTGTGGTCTGGCAAGCTGCAAGCAGGATCTCAAAAGATTCGTTCACTTCATTTTCCATACAGCAAAAATACATGATAATTCCCGGAATCTCATGCGGATGGACAAAAATGTAGATGGAAACATCTGATGATGGTTGGCAATAAAACGTAGAGCTCTATGAACTGGCCGCTTTTTTGTCTTTAATCATCAATATACTCATTTCATAGAGCAAATAGAGCGGGATGGCGACAACACTGAGTGTGAAAGGGTCGCCGGTAGGAGTGATTACAGCTGCGGCAATTACAATTACAACGATGGCATGCCTCCTGTATTTCCGAAGGAACGATTTGTTGACCAACCCTAACAGAGAGAGTAACCATGTCAATAGCGGAAGTTCAAAAGCCAATCCCATACATAATACCAACATCATAAAGTTGTCAATATAGGAATTCAGAGAAATCTGGTTTTCGATTTCAGCACTGAGTTGGTAAGTGGATAAGAAGCGTAGAGTGAGAGGATAGACCATGAAGTAGCCCAGCAGGACTCCGATAAAGAACATAACCGTACCGATGGTAAGTGCTTTTTGCACTCCTTTTCGTTCGTTGGGATATAAAGCGGGACTGATAAAACGCCAGATTTCAAAAAACAGATAGGGCATAGCAGTGACCACCGACATCCAGAAAGCAGTGGACATATGAATGAAGAAGGGGGCAGCCAGGTTGATATTGACCAATTTGACTTTAAAGTCTTGGGTAAAGAATTCGTCTGTCAGATTGAATGTACGCCCTATTTCGCGGAGAAGGTCATAAAAGATAAAATTGTTATGGCAGGGTGCCAGAATCACAGAGTCGAACAGATAAGGCATGGCTATGAAGTATCCCACAGCCAGTACAAACCAAACGGCAATCATCCGAAAAAGTACCCGGCGCAGTTCGTCCAGGTGGTCCCAAAAAGTCAGCTCTTTGTTTTCTGCCATTATGCAAAGATAAAGATGGAGAGAGCAAAAGAATTATTTATCTTTCTTCTCCGTATCTGAAGGTTCGTCTATTTCGTTCTTAGCTTTGTTTATCTCTTCTTTGGCTTCATTTACGCCTTCTTTAAAACTTTTCACTCCTTTGCCGAGACCTCGCATCAGTTCGGGAATTTTTTTTCCGCCAAAGAGCAGGAGAATAACCAGCAAAATGATAATCCATTCGGAGCCGCTGGGCATAAATCCCAATAATAACAGGTTTGTCATAACATCATTGTATTAGTTTGTGCAAAGATAGATTTTTTTGGATGAAAATAGAAGGAGCGGAATCATAAAAGCGAAAACGGAAGCGATAAAAACGAAAAGAGGGGCTATGTCAAAACTTGCCATAAGGACACATAGTAGCGCAGAATAAATTTTAAATCATAGATTATCAATATGAATATTCTGTGCTACTCTGTATCCCCTGTGGTGGAAAGACTTTCAATGCGCCCCCTGATGGTTTATCCCTTTTTAATTACCGGATTCCGGGGACTTGTGGTGTCCAGAGGAATCCGTGGAAGAGTTTAATCCTGATAATATACTCTCTTTACCCGGGTTGAGATACCTGTCAGTACCTCGTAAGGAATGGTGTCAAGGGTATCCGAAAGAACGGTAATGGGCAGCTCGTCACCGAAAATCACGGCTTGGTCACCTTCTCTGCAATCGATATCCGTCACATCTATCATACATACATCCATGCAGATATTACCCACATATGGAGCTTTTTTACCATTGACGAGGCAATAACCGTGCCCGCATCCCAGATGGCGGTTCAGACCGTCAGCATATCCGATGGGGATTGCAGCGATGCGCGAAGGACGAACCAGATGTCCTTTGCGGCTATATCCTACCGTATCTTCCTCCGCTACATCACGTATCTGGAGAATGGTTGTTTTCAGTGTACTTACGTTGTTGATGACTGAATTGTCAATGGGGCTGATACCATACAATCCGATGCCCAGCCGCACCATATCGAATTGTGCTCCGGGAAAACGTTCGATACCCGCCGTATTGCAGATATGGCGCAGTATCTTATGTGGAAATGCTTCTTGCAGCTCAGTCGACATATGTTCGTATCGTTCGATTTGCTGACGGGTGAATGCGTCGAATTGGGGCGAATCGCTTCCCACGAAATGTGAGAAGACCGAACGGGGTATCACGGCATTCTGATTCTTCAGCCGGCGAATCAGTTGCGGGATATCTTTTTCTTCGAATCCGAGCCGGTGCATGCCCGTATCCAGTTTTACGTGGATCGGGAAGTTGGTGATGCCTTCTTTTTCTGCAGCTTTAATCAGTGCGTCGAGCAGGTGGAAGTTATATACTTCCGGTTCCAGTTTATAGTCGAACATGGTTTTGAACGCTGTCAGTTCCGGGTCCATGATAATGATGGAAGCTGTGATACCGGCTTTGCGGAGATCGGAACCTTCGTCGGCTACTGCTACTGCCAGATAGTCGGCGTGATGTTCCTGAAGGGTTTTGGCTATTTCGTATGAACCGGCTCCATATGCCGATGCTTTCACCATGCATACCATTTTGGTTTCAGGTTTGAGCATCGAACGATAATGATTCAGATTGGCTACCATTGCACCCAGATTGACTTCCAGGATGGTTTCGTGCACTTTCAGTTCCAGTTCCTCCGATACGAGGTCGAAACTGAAGTTGCGGGAACCCTTTATCAGGATGATTTCATTTTTGAGCTTCTTTATGACATCTGATGCTAAAAGTGCCTTTGTGTCGGGAAAGAAATATTTCTCTATATCAAACTTCGATGCACACGAGGAGATTTCAGCTCCTACGCCGATAATCTTCTCGATGCCCCGGCTATGAACCAGTTGTGCTACTTTGCGATAGAGCGTTGTTGTGCTTTGCCCGGTCTCCAGAATGTCTGAGAGAATTAGAGTACGTTTCAAACCTTTTGATTGTGAACGGCGGTAAAGGAAGTCGAGGGCAATATCCAGTGAAGCAAGATCTGAGTTGTAGCTGTCATTGATCAGGATGCAGTTGTTCTTGCCGTCTTTTACTTCCAGGCGCATGGCTACGGGTTCAAGACGTGCCATACGTTCGGTGATTTGGTCGGCGGGTACCATCAGGTACAGGCATGCGGCCAGACAATTCAGGGAGTTCTCTATGGAAGCATCATCGATAAAGGGGATGCAGAATGTATTGTCCATCTCCAGATAGCGATAGGAGATGACGGTATGGTCTTCTCTCTTCTCCACCCTGCTGATGTAGAGCGGACGCTCGATGTCCTTCATGCTCCATGCGATTTCACGGGCGGTCAGCATCGACTTTCCGACACAATTGCTTATCATTTCGTTGTCACCATTGTAAATGACGACGTCACAGTCTTTAAACAAACTCAGTTTCTCCATGCACTTCTCCTGCAATGAAAAGAAATTTTCCTGGTGTGCCCCGCCAATGTTAGTCAGGATACCGATAGTCGGTTTGATCATATTCTGTAATGGACGCATCTCTCCCATTTCCGAAATACCGGCTTCAAAGATACCTAATTCGGACTCTTCGTTCATCTGCCAGACGGACAGCGGTACGCCGATCTGTGAATTGTAGCTGCGTGGCGAACGTACGATTACCCGGTCGGGACTGAGCAGTTGGTGCAGCCATTCTTTGACGATGGTTTTTCCATTGCTGCCCGTGATGCCGATTACAGGTATCTGGAAAGAGCCGCGATGTTGTTCGGACAGTTTCTGAAGTGCCTTTAAAGTATTGGGGACAATAAGGAAATTGCATTCCTGAGCCATTGTCACTTTCAGCTGTTCACTATCCATGGTGAGCCCCTTGAAATCCTCGCTTGTTACTACAAAGTTGCGGACTCCCCGTTCATAGAGATCAGGGATATAGCGTGCGCCGTTATTCCTTTTGGTAGGAATGGCAAAAAAGAGGGTCTCTTCCGGAAAGCATAACGAACGGCTGTCTGTCAGTAGCCAGTCGATGGTAGCAGGCTTGTTTCCCAGACGCCGTGCACCTATTTTTTCAACGATTGATTCAATTGTATATGACATAATAATAAAGCATTGGCATATTTGCACATTTATCGAAGCGCCAGTCGGCACATGTTTGTTTCTTTTTCGAAATCTAAGTACGGGTATTTTTCGTTAAGTCGTTCTATTTTTAACACAATTTGTCCTAAAAATCTTTTATACTCTTCTGACTCGGGATGGAAAGGTTTATGTGCAATGGCTTTCCGTATGGTTGCGCACTCCTTAATCAGTGCTTGCGTTTCGGGACGGAAAAATGTTTCCGAGAAGCGTTCCCAGAGGTAATTGACGGCCAATGACGACGGATGTACCATGTCATCTGCGTAGAAACGGTAATCCCGGAGCTCGTCTAATATTATTTCGTAAGAAGGGAAGTAAAAAGTGGCTTGTGGGTAACGTTGCATCAGCCGGTCGATGGCAAGGAGCAATACACTTTTGCTGAGTTGATTGGCGTGCATTCCGTCGCGTACGTGACGGATGGGGCTGACTGTGAACAATATTTTGATCTTTGGATTCAGTGAAATCAGTTCGTCCAGTAACTGGATATAGTCTTCTGTTATCTCATCGGTCTCCAGACGACGGCGTACGAAATCCTTTTCAGGCAATTTGTGACAATTGGCTACTACCTTCCCCGTCTTTTTTTGTTCATATACGTATGCGGTGCCGAAGGTCAGCATGAGCCAGTCAAGTTGTTTCACTTCTTTGTGTGCTTGCTCCAGGCGGACCCGTATATTCCGTACAACTTCTTCCGGAGTGGCTGCGGAGAAAGAGCCGTGATGCATTGGACTGTGCCAGTACTCACGATACGAGAAAAGGTCGGATTCTTCATACAGCCTTTTACGAATGATTTCACGCAAGGCCATTGAGATGGACAATGGGTTGTATAGGATACCGAAAGGATTGATATCTACTTGGAACTTATTTTCAGCAAGTAAGGTTCCGATGTTTTCTGCAAAACAGGAACCCATTATCAGCAGTCGCTGTGCATGGTGGATGGGGATGAATCCAGATGGAATTTCTACCGGAGTATTCAGGTTCATAATCAAGTAATTCTATAACAGAGGTACAAAGGTACATGATAATTTCGGTTCATCCGGCAAATGTGTGGTTTTTCTCATGCATTGTCAAAATCTGGTTTATCCGAAGAAGGCGTTGTCTTGACGCTAACTCCATGTGTGGACATCCGTAACCTTGAATGCCGGTTCCGTTTACCAGCCGGGGTAAATGCTTTTACATGCCGCGGTAAATGGCTTTACATGCTGAGGTAAACGCTTTTACATGCCCGGGTAAATGGCTTTACATCGGGAGCGAAATTCAGGTAAATATAATCTTTTGATTATCAATTCCATTTAAATGCAGGTTCAGTTACGCATTTATCGGGTAACCCTTTAGTTTTAATTAACTGCTAAAATTAGTTTTTGAACTAAATCTTTTCGTTATTTGCATGCAAAAGAAGAAAAGTTATGAAAGGATTAACAGCAAAAGAAGAGGAAATTATGGGATTTTTCTGGGAGAAAGGTCCTTTGTTTGTGAAAGAAATGTTAGCATTCTATGATGAGCCGAAGCCACATTTTAATACATTGTCTACTATTGTGCGTGGACTGGAAGAGAAAGGTTTTCTGGCACACCATACTTATGGCAATACTTACCAGTATTATGCGGTTGTCAGTGAGTCCGACTTCAGTAAACGTACGTTGAAGAGTGTGATTAGTAAATATTTCAATAATTCATATCTCAGTGCCGTTTCGTCACTGGTGAAGGAAGAAGATATTTCACTCGATGATCTCAAAAAACTGATTCAGGAGGTGGAGCAGGGAAATGATGAGTAAAATGAAGTTGGAACCGTATCTTAAATAATGAATATATGGGAGTCTTTTTTGTCTATATACTGAAGTCATCTGCCTGTTTGGCGGGTTTTTATCTGTTTTATCGTTTACTGCTGAGTAAGGAGACGTTCCACCGGTTTAACCGAATTGCTCTGTTGGCTCTTTTGTTGCTGTCACTGCTGCTGCCTCTGATTCAGTTGACTACTACCCAACAGACGGAAATGCATCAGACAATGCTTACTATCGAACAGTTATTGATGATGGCAGATATGCCGGCATCTGAGGTGACACAGGCAGAAGGGGCATCTGTATCGGGTATTCAGATCATTTTGATAATCTATTTATCAGGTATTCTTTTTTTTGTGTGCCGTCATCTTTATTCCCTGATCCGTTTGCTGGCATTATTGAGGTCGGGCAAGAAAGAAAGGATGGGAAATGGAATAACTTTAGTGGTTCATCAGTGCAAAATTTCTCCTTTTAGCTGGATGAAATACATTGTTATTTCTAAGAAAGATTTAGAAGAAGACGGTAGAGAAATACTAATCCATGAAACGGCTCATATCTGTAACCGGCATTCTGTCGATTTGCTGATTGCGGACATTTGTATTTTCTTTCAATGGTTTAATCCGGCTTCCTGGCTGTTGAAGCAGGAACTGCAGAATATACATGAATACGAGGCTGATGAAACGGTGATAAGGGAGGGTGTCAATGCTAAGCAATATCAGTTATTACTGATAAAGAAAGCTGTTGGCACAAGGCTCTACTCTATGGCCAACAGCTTTAATCACAGTAAACTTAAAAAACGTATCACTATGATGTTAAAAGAAAAATCAAATCCCTGGGCACGATTGAAGTATTTGTATGTACTTCCTTTGGCCGCCATTGCTGTGACTGCATTTGCACGTCCGGAAATCTCCGGTAAGATGGAAGAGATTTCTGCCGTCAAAGTTAATGATTTAAAGCAGATAGTGGAGAAAAAAGTACCGGAAAAAACGATCGAGGTAGCAGTGGACACGGTGAAAAAGAATGCTCTGGAGAAGGTGGTCATTGAAGTGTCACAGTTGGATACAGTATCAATTTCAAGTAAAGTTACTATCTCGGATGGATTGAAAAGAAATGGATTGTCTCCGTTTGCAACCCGACGGGTCGATTTTCAGCCTCAACCGTTGATAATGGTGGATGGAAAAGAGATAACCGGCGAACAAATGGAGGCGATCAATCCGGATATGATTGAGTCCATCAGTGTGCTGAAAGATAAAGAGTCGGTAAGGATCTATGGAGATAAAGCCGAACATGGTGTTATTTTGATTACGTTGAAAGGAGAAAATGCGAATGATTTAAATAAACTTTATTTTTCTACCATGAACTCGGATGAACTGGTAAAAGTAACAGGAACGATCAAGGATCATTTGAATAACCCGATAGTGGGGGCATCTGTATCTATTTCAGGTACTACTTTGGGAACCGTTTCTGACGCTTACGGACATTTTGTTATTTCGGCTCCCAGAAGTGCGATGCTTCACATTTCGTGCTTGGGTATGAAACCGGTTAGAACAGCTGTGTCGTCGGAAGTAAATGTGATATTGAATCCGGAAGACTGAAATCATTGTTATTGGTATAATTCCAACTAAACAGATATGCCGATGGGGACTGCAAAGAGATATGTGCAGGCTCCATCGGCATATCTGTTTATTGAAATTATGTTTGATTTTAATTTGCTCCAACTATATTATTTGTACTTTTGTGACTAACACAAGGCTTAACCTTCGGTTGGCAGAGTGACAAAAGAAAATGTCAGAGGATTACACTTTAACTATTATTTATTTATGAAGAAACTACTATCTGTTTTCTTATTTTTATTTTGCTACGTTGTAGCCGTCAATGCACAAGACGATACTGTACAGTATGATTCAATTATGAATCTGATGAAAGATAAAACGATTCCTTTGATGGAACGTTATTATATGACCGGAGATATCGCATATCTTTCGCGGGAACATCAGATTGCCGTACTGAAGCAATTGATTCCCGAAGCCAAAGAGGTGGAAGATAAAGCGGTTGTTACCCGCCTTTATTCAATTGTTGCGATGTTTGAGAATCAGCTCGGAGACATGGCTGAAGCTAAAAACTATCTGGATAGTGCTTTTATGAACAAAGGGAAGTTTGAAAACAATAATATTGCCGGTATGATGCATTATATTGCCGGTATCTATTATTCTGATAAAAATCAGATGGAGAAAGCGCATGAAAATTATTATCAGGCTGCTGATTATTTTAATCGTAATGCGGTGAAGCCGGCAATTCTGACGGAAATATATTATGATCTTTCTATTATTTATTCCATGTGGCAAGATGATGAGGGGTTGAATGATCTGTCCGAAGCGATGAAAGATCTGCCGGTGGATTTTCCTTTTCAGCAGATATTGAAATTGACCATAAAAGCAAAGTATTTTTATGCTTTATATCAAAATGAACATCGGATGAATCTGTTGGATTCTGTGACAAAATACAATCAGGAAGCCTTTGAGGTATACACATCAACCGAGAATCCATATGATGTGGGCTACGTTATATCCGATAATTATTTGCATCAGGCAGTTGTCTATAGTGAGGCCGGTAAGATAAAGGAAGCGGAACAATGTTTTGAAACGGGTAAAAAACTGATGAATCCTAAGAAGATCGATGCAAACGTGTCACTTAGCTATGTTTCGGGGGTGATTGCCTATTATCAGGCGGATTATGAATTGGCCGAGCAACATCTACAGGATGGATTGCATGAACTGAAAAAAATGAATGAAGAGCAGGAGGTGGATTATTATCATTCTTTGATTGATTTCTATACCTTATTGGCCAAAGTGTACGAAAAACAGGAACTTTATAATAAAGCTCTGGAGGCTGCCCGCAATTCATTGAAGTATGAAACCCGGTTGTTTGATAAAAATAGTAGTAAGACTATTCAGAAGTTACGGGCACAATATAGTCTGGACGAAAAAGAGAGGGTGGTGAAGCAACTTACGGCCATCAATGAAAAGAACAAGTGGATTAATATTCTTTCTGTTACCTTGATTGTATTGGCGCTGATTACGATTGTTCTGTTGCTGATACGTTATCGTTCCCGTCAGCGTATTCATGAGGGGATGTTGCAGATTGCCAAGCTGAAACAACAGGAAACGGAATTGACGGTTGAATTGCAGAAGGCAAAACTGGAAGAGAGAGAACGCGAATTTCAAGCCTTGGTGCATGAGGCACAACAGCGTAAAGTGCAGTATTATCTTGAGGGCCTGGAGGTAGAGCGAAACCGTCTGGCTAAAGAACTCCATGATAATGTTTCGAACGAGTTGCTGGCCATTAAAATGAAAATTGCTGACGGGACGAGTAGTCGGGAAGAGGTTTTGGATACATTACAAGCTTTGCAAACCGAAGTGCGGGGAATTTCACATGATTTGATGCCGCCTGTCTTTAAATATGCTTCCCTGTCTGAGATTCTTCAGGATTATGTCTATCAGCGTAATCAATCGGGACAGACCGAACTGACTTTGGTGCTTGAACCGGAGGAGGGATTCGATCATTTATCGCAGAAAGTAGCATTGGAGATTTATCGAATTGTACAGGAAGCTACAGGCAATGCATTGAAACATGCGCAGGCCACTCATATTAAGATTATTCTTGTTCGGGAGGGAAACAGGATAAAGCTGACAATAGCTGACAATGGCAAAGGCTTTGAACAACAAACCGGAAAGTCGGGAATTGGTCTGGTTATCATAAAGGAGCGTGTGGAAAATCTGAAAGGAGTTCTGACTCTAAGTTCTGTTCCGGGCAAAGGAACGGATGTGATCGTAGAGATTGATTTAGACGGTCTGGAGAAATAAAAGAAAGATAGAATTTTTGCTGTCACCGACTGAGAGTGTGGTGAATAAAAGTTTCGACACACCCTCAATCGGTGGGGTTTGGGGATGCGGTTTATTTTACCTGATAGCTAAAAATCACCGGATTAGAGTCACTATCCAATGATTCTGTCAATTTATATAGTTTATCGGACATTTTGTTTTTGAAAGACGGATGATTGTCAACTATAGCTTTGAGGCTGAACAGGGTCGTGGGAGAAACCGTAAAGAATACTCGGTTATTGGCTCCTTCTACCGGTATGTATTGGTGCAAGTCTGCTTGGTATTCCGTATTGTATATCTTGTTGTATTTCAATAACTTGTTTTGATTTTTATCAAATACATATATACCGAATAGATTCGTATTGAATAATAAGTATTGGGGGGCGTTTGTCACGTTAGTCATTAAATATACATATCGGTCCCATGTGAACTTATTAAGTTCGCGGCAGGTGTATTCTTTGTCTTTGGCTGCTTCCGGAAAGCTTTCATTCATAAAATTGAAGGAGTAGTAAGGATTTATTTTCCCGTCTTCCAGTTGATAGATCGTATCATCAAACTTTCTGGTAAATACAACAGGAGCTGTTCCGCCCAGTTGATGTCCTCCGATAAAACAATAAGGAGCTATTTCTCGGAGTGGTTTTAATAATTCAGTCTTTTGATCGTTTGGGGCTATTACTGTGATGGATGATGTGGATAACTGATTATTAATAAGTGTGGCATTTTCTAAGTATATCATTCCGTTATCAATAGCTATTGAATGATAGTGTCCTGGTAGTTTTGTAGTTCTGATGAAGTTCCCTTGCAAGTCATAATATATCAGTGAGGTCGGGTCGGCTAAGAATACTAAATTTTCATTTTGCCTGTCTATGGCTATATCCAGTATACTTCCATATTCTCCTTTACCTGCTCCTACACGGTGTATGGTAAATAGATGTTTGCCTTTGTCATTGAAAGCCAACACTTGCTTCATGGATTTATCTAAAATATAATAGGTGTTTTTCCACTCTATTACCCGATTAATGCGTTTTATCAATGCATTGTCTTTTGTTTCCAGGCAGAAGACCTGCGGATTTTGTAGAAAAAGAGTGTCATTCACTGATTTCTCTACTGTTTCTAACTCTGCAATCGAGCTTGTTATTTCATTCTGGGTCATACATCCACAGAACATTGTCATCAATAGGAAGCCGGAGAAAAATATCTTTTTTTTCATATTAAAGAGGTCTTTGACTAATGTCTGCACTAAAATCATATTCGCATGCGATTATACCGCTGCCATAACAACTCGTTTCCGTATAAACAAAAATTGTTTCTATAGTTTTGTTTCCGTTTACATCTACTTGATAAACAGGCTCACTTTGGAAAGAGTCCATTATTCTTCTTTCAGCACCATTATTATAATCAAATTCAGTTTGTGCCAGTGCCTCAATATTGGCTAAAATTATATCCTGCTTTTGGTTTTTAAGATTAAACTCAATTGTAGTGATTGCGCACAAAGCAGTAGCTGCGATACCGCGTTTTTGCATAGTGTTAACTTTAAAAGATTAATATTATTATCTATGTTGGTAAATATATTAATTTTTTTATAATAACACTTGCTTTGCTCTTTTTTTATTCGGCTTCTTTTCTCTATTCTTTAAGAATATATCTGCTATTTATAAGTATCTAATTGAGAGTGGAGGTGCGATAGTATTTCTATCTCTTGTTCAGGATGGAACCATTGGATTTCTTTATCCCGCTTAAACCAAGTCATTTGTTTGCGTGAATAGATACGTGAGTTTTGCTTTATCTTTTCAATGGCAAAAGGTAGTTCCCATTCTCCATCCAGATATTTGAATATCTCTTTATAACCAACAGTATTCAAAGAGTTTAGATTTCGGTGGGTATATACAGAACGTGCTTCTTCCAGTAAGCCTTCTTCCATCATTTGGTCTACGCGGCGGTTGATACGGTCATACAGTTCGGCACGATCCCGAGTCAATCCTATTTTCAGAATATGAAAAGGACGTTCTTTTTTTTGTTGGGTGCGGAAGGAGGTATAAGTCTTTCCTGTCATGTAGCAGATTTCCAATGCGTGAATGACTCGTTTGGGATTCTTTAAATCTACAATTTTATAATATTCCGGGTCCAGCAATTTCAGTTCGGCACAGAGATTATCCAGTCCTTCTGTTTCGTATTTATGTAGCAGAAGTTCGCGGGTTTCCGTATCCACGGTCGGTATATCGTCAATACCTTTACAGATGGCATCTACATACATCATAGAACCTCCTGTGAGGAGAACGACATCATGCTGTTTGAATAAAAGTTCAAGGAGAGACATTACCTCCGTTTCATATTGGGCGGCACTGTAATAATCGGTGAGTTGCAAAGTACCTACAAAATAATGTGGAACCCGTTTTAATTGCTCCGGGGTTGGAGCTGCTGTTCCTATCTTAAGTTCGGCGTATAACTGCCGGGAATCAGACGAAATGATACTCGTCTTGAAATGTTCTGCTATACGGAGGCTTAACTCCGTTTTTCCTACGCCTGTAGGCCCTATAAGTACGATTAAAGTTTTGGCAGTCATAACGATTAGTAATGTGATAATGTGTCCATGTGACAATATGTCGCCTGCTATGCAATATGATAACGTGGTCGGCAGGTGTATTGTCACATGGGCATATTATTCAAAATTTATCTTCGTCGTATGAACCTCCACCACCAGATGCACCATCGTTAACATCAAATCCTTCTGCATCAAAATCTTCCATGTCGAAGTCCTGATCACCATAGAAATTCTCATCTAAGTCGAGTGAGCCTCCTGCGGCAGCCATCTCTTCGAAATCTACTGTTTGCTTAGGAGCTTCACCTGACTTTTTGGTACATTTGGCACCTTTTATTTCTTTTCCGGTGATGATTTCGGATAATTCGATAAAGAAACAACGTTCCGTCATGTAGTCGAATACATAGAGCAGTTTTTGTTTTTCGTCTTCAATCAGTTCGTTGAGGCGGGTTTCTTTCATTATCCAGCTGTCCATTTCCGGATTATTGTCCATTTCCTCCAGAGTAATTTCTTTCTCTTTTTCCCAATCGTCATCGCAGATAAAGAAAGAAGTCATCTGGTCATTCGTGTAACCCGCTGCTTTCAAGATAGCTTCGTGAAAATCGAAGAAAGTAGCTTCCGGGTCAATCTGTATCTCTCTGACGAAATCGTCAACCTCATCAGATATAATGGTAAATCTGTATATCATAGTTGTTACTGTTTTATTGATGGCGTAAAAGTAATAAAAAACCGAAAGATTGCAAATAAGATGGCTGGGTTTATTCCACAAAAAAGGAGGATGCTTTCCGGGCATCCTCCTTTTTCTTATTGATTTCTATTTATTTACCTGATGATTCCCCGGTCCGAGTTACGAATAAAATCAACGATATATTCTATTTCGGGACTGGCGGGTATTTCTGATTCAACCTTTGCAAGGGCATCCGATGTGTTGAGTCCGCTTTGGTAAATGATGCGGTATGCATTATGAATATTCTCAATAACTTCATTTGAAAAACCACGACGACGGAGTCCGATGATGTTGATTCCACTATAAGCGATGGGTTCGCGACCGGCTATGATGTATGGGGGAATATCTTTGCTGAAACGACAACCTCCCTGGATCATCACGTATCCGCCTACCCGGCAAAACTGGTGCATCAATACATTTGCACTGATGATGGCATTATCGTCAATAACGATTTCACCGGCCATTTTGGTAGAATTACCAATGATACAGCCGTTACCGATCAATGCGTCGTGAGCTACATGGACACCTTCCATCAGCAGGTTATTATTGCCTACAATGGTTCTGCCTTTGGCAGCTGTACCCCGGTTGATGGTCACATTTTCACGAATCAGGTTATTATCACCTATTTCGGCTGTGCTCTCTTCACCCTTGAATTTCAAATCCTGGGGGATTGCTCCGATAACGGCTCCCGGGAAGATTGTATTTCCGTTTCCGATACGTGAACCGTACAGGATGTTGGCATTAGCCATAATTTTATTGTTATCTCCGATGACTACATTTCTATCAATGTAAACAAACGGAGCAATCTCTACGTTTTCACCGATTTTTGCTTCGGGATGAATATACGCTAAGGGACTTATCATGCTTATAAATTATTTGTTTTTTACTATTTGTGCCATGAATTCGCATTCACAGACTACTTTTTCGCCAACGAAAGCATAGCCTTTCATCGTCGAGATTCCCCGGCGGATAGGAGCCAACAACTCTACGCGGAAGATCAGGGTGTCACCCGGTACTACTTTCTGACGGAACTTCACTCCATCGATTTTCATGAAATAAGTAGAATAACGCTCCGGTTCGTCTACTGAGTTTAAAACGAGTAGTCCGCCGATTTGGGCCATTGCTTCTATTTGCAATACACCGGGCATTACCGGTTCCTGAGGAAAATGTCCCTGAAAGAAGGGCTCGTTGGAGGTTACGTTTTTAACACCTACGATGTAGTTGGCACCAATTTCGATCACCTTATCCACCAACTGGAACGGATAGCGATGAGGAAGTAGCTCACGGATACGGTTTACGTCCATAATCGGAGCTCGGTTACAGTCATAGGTCGGTGCCTGTATCTCATGCAGGCGGATTTCTTTACGCATCTGACGTGCGAATTTGTTATTGATGGTATGTCCCGGGCGTGTAGCGATGATTCTTCCTTTAATCGGTTTACCAATCAAAGCAAGGTCTCCGATTACGTCCAGTAACTTATGGCGGGCACACTCGTTGGGCCATACCAACGGTTTATGGTTGATATATCCCAGTAGTTTGGCATCCATATGGGGAACACCCATAATATCGGCTAACTTATCATAGTTCTCTTGCGACATTTCGCGTTCGTAAATAACGATGGCATTGTCCAGATCGCCTCCTTTGATAAGTCCGGCTGACAACAGAGGTTCGATTTCACGTACAAATACAAAGGTACGGCTGGGGGCGATCTCTTCTTTGAATTTCTTCATATCCTCCAGTGTTGCAAACTGGTTCGGGATGATGGTCGAATCGTAAGAAACCAGTACGTTCAGGCTGAAATTCTCATCGGGTAATACAATGATGGATGAACCTGTCTCCTCGTCACGAAACTCTATTTTTGATTTAATGATATAGAAATCCTTAACAGCATTTTGCTCCTCGGTTCCTACTCTCTCTATTTCTCGTACATAATATTGTGCACTTCCGTCCAGAATCGGAAATTCCGGTCCGTTAACCTGGATCAGGCAGTTGTCGATGCCCAAAGCATAGAGGGCTGCCATTCCATGTTCAACTGTGCTTACTTTTACTCCATTTTTTGACAGCACGGTTCCTCTTGTCGTTTCAACTACATTATCAGCTACGGCATCGATAATGGGTTGCCCTTCCAGATCCGTGCGCTGTATTTTGTAGCCATGGTTATCTGGGGCAGGGTTAAACGTAACAGTCAGGTCAAGTCCAGTGTGAAGACCTTTTCCTCTCAGTGAAAAGCTATCTTTCAGAGTTTTTTGTTTCAGCATTGGTTACTTATTTAATTGTTGTTTTAATTCTTCTATTTCTTTGCGGAGATTGCGTAATTCGATCTGCATCTCCGGAAGGCTTTTTTGTGCGATGGATGCTTTGAAGTATTGTTTTAGTTCCATAGGAGGAGTTCCGATAAGTTGGCTACCGGATTTTATATTCCCCGGTACACCCGATTGAGCTCCCAGATTTACTTGGTTGCCTATTTTGAGATGTCCGGCAATACCTACTTGTCCGCCGAACATACACCATTCGCCTACCTTGGTAGAACCTGCGATACCCACTTGGGCAGCCATTACGGTATGCGAACCTATTTCGTCGTTGTGAGCTATCTGGATCAGATTATCTAATTTCACTCCGCTATGAATCACGGTCGCTCCCATGGTTGCGCGGTCTATGCAGGTATTGGCTCCGACTTCTACATTATCTTCAAGAATGACGATACCGATTTGAGGAATTTTTTCGTATCCTTGCGGGGTAGGAGCGAAACCGAAGCCGTCTGCTCCGATCACACATCCTGCGTGCAGGATACAATTGTTTCCTACCCGGCAATCATGATATACTGTTGCATTGGCATATAGGATACAATTACTGCCTATTTTGGCACCACCGCCTACAGTGGCATGCGGATGAATAACCGTATTATCTCCTACTTCCGCATGGTCGCCTATGCAGGCGAAAGGAGCTATATATACGTCTTTTCCTATTTTAGCGGTTTCCGCTACATAGGCACGTGGGTCGATACCGGTTCTTTTGGGTTTGCTCATCTCATATAGATTGAGCAGTTTGGCAAGGCTCTCGTAAGCATTGTCTACTTTGATTAATGTTGCTTTTACTTCTTGTTCGGGAGTAAAATCTTTGTTCACCAATACAATGCTAGCTTCGGTCTCATATATATAAGGTGTATATTTCGGATTAGAAAGGAAAGAGATAGCGCCCGGTATTCCTTCTTCTATCTTTGCGAATGTATGTACAGTAGCGTTTTCGTCACCTATAATTTCCCCTTGGATAAATGCTGCAATTTGCTTAGCCGAGAACTCCATAATCTTACTTTAAAATTTAATTAGTACGCAAATAACGGACTTTTTTTTTATATATCCTTACTCTTTGATGAATATTTTATACTTATCTATCCCAACGCAAGTAGCAGATATAGTATTTCTTTACCTTTTTAGAAAGCAATGAAATGTTTAGCATGTCCGATGCTTCTGCAATATTTTTTATTGTTCCGTCTTTGTAAATAATATCAATGCTGTCATCTGCCGAATCGTACATGTTCTTTTCGATACTGGGGGTAGAGACAAAATAGTCTGCTTCGGAAAGAGTGATGCCTAATTGTTGGCTGATCTGCAAAGTCAATTCTTTTTTTCGCTCTTCACTGATAGGTTCAGCGCATATCTCAACCTTGAATATGTTACGATTAATCATACCCAGGCTTAATGTTGATAAAACCTTATCCGTATGGGTGCTCCATACTTTAAGAGCCGTCCAGATATCATTATCGTCCAACTGAATGAAGTTTTCCAGACAGTCAGGGTTATTGTAAAATACTTCCGGGTCGATGTGGTTGTACAGGAAGAATTTCAGCGCCGGCGAGGCAAACAGTTCCACTCCTTGCGAAGCCAGTTCCTTGGCACGTAACAGGGCACTGATCAGCATCCGTTCATAGGCCACTGACGTTTTGTGCAGGTAAACCTGCCAGTACATCAGTCGCCGTGCTGTAAGGAAGTTTTCTATGGAATAGATTCCTTTGGACTCCACTACCAGATGGTCGTCTGCTACGTCGAGCATTTTGATGATGCGTGCCGAACCTATATTGCCTTCCGAAACTCCGGTATAGAAACTGTCACGGCGCAAGTAATCCAGACGGTCCATATCCAGTTGTCCGCTGACTAATTGGTGCAAGAAGCGTTTGGGATATTCGTCTTTGAATATCTGAATGGCTAAACTAAGTTGTCCGTTCAGCTCCTTGTTCATCCGTTCCATCAGCATCAGGGAGATTTCTTCATGGGATACTCCTTTGACAATGGTGTCTTCAAGAACATGCGAAAAAGGCCCGTGGCCGATGTCGTGCAGAAGGATGGCTGCCTGTACGGCTTCGGCTTCACTGTCGAATATGAAGTTCCCTTTGGAGGCCAGTTGCGTGATAGCTTCGCTCATCAGGTGGAAAGCTCCCAGAGAGTGCTGGAACCGGGTGTGCTGTGCACCGGGATAGACTACGGATGAAAGCCCTACTTGCTTGATGCGGTTTAAACGCTGCAAAAGGGGATGCCGTACGATGTCGTACAGCAACCCCTTTGGTATGTTGATGAACCCGAATACCGGATCGTTGATTATCTTCCGTTCGTGAGGCATTATAAGATAGCTTTCAGCTGTTCTGCCATTTGCTCTTGCACTTCTTTGGCAGCGGCACGGGCGGCAGCGGCAAAATTTTCGGTCTTATCTACATAAATAATTCCGCGGGAGGAATTCACAATGAGTCCACAGGTACTGTTCATGCCATATTTGCATACTTCTTCAAGAGAACCTCCCTGAGCGCCGATACCCGGAACCAGAAGGAAGTGATTGGGGACAATTTTACGGATGTCTTCGAAAGCGCGTCCCTGAGTAGCGCCCACAACATACATCATCTGTTCATCATTGGCCCATTTCTGTGATTTTTTTAATACTTTCTCGAAAAGGCGTTCGCCGTTGGCATCTTCCGTCAGTTGGAAGTCGTGTGAGCCTTTGTTTGAAGTCAGAGCCAGCAGAATTACCCATTTCCCTTCGTAAGATAAGAACGGAGTAACGCTGTCCTCTCCCATATAAGGAGCTACAGTGACAGAGTCGATGTCGAGTTCTTCGAAGAAGGTGCGGGCGTACATTGCTGAAGTATTTCCGATATCACCGCGTTTGGCGTCAGCAATGATAAACTGGTCGGGATAATTTTCTTTGATGTAATTTACAGTTTTTTCGAAAGCAATCCATCCTTTTACGCCCATGCTCTCATAGAAAGCCAGATTAGGTTTATAAGCGATGCAATAGTCTGCTGTTGCATCAACGATTGCTTTATTGAAAGCGAAGATGGGATCCGGATCATCCAACAGATGATCGGGTATCTTTTTAATATCTGTGTCGAGTCCTACGCAAAGAAATGATTTTTTACGTTTGATGTTTTCAAATAATTGTTGCTTGTTCATCTTTCTTTATTTACAAATTTACGATTTACGATTGAAGTTGCCTTCTCGTTACAATTCACTCTCTTTCAGACGTTCAGCATTTTCGGCCACAGTCAACTTATCGATGCATTCCTGAATATCTCCGTCCATGAAGGCGGCCAGGTTATAGATGGTATAATTGATGCGATGGTCGGTTATACGTCCTTGGGGATAGTTATAAGTACGGATTTTGGCCGAACGGTCGCCCGTCGAAACCATTGTCTTACGTTTGGATGCGATGTCGTCGATATACTTCTGATGTTCCTTGTCGTAGATAAACGTACGAAGGCGCGCCAAAGCACGTTCTTTATTTTTAGGTTGGTCGCGGGTTTCAGTACATTCGATCAGGATTTCCTCTGCTACTCCCGTATTGGGATTCTTCCAGATGTAACGTAAGCGGACGCCCGATTCAACCTTGTTTACGTTTTGTCCGCCGGCACCTCCCGAACGGAAAGTATCCCATTTGATTTCACCTTCGTTGATCACTACATCAAACTCTTCCGCTTCGGGAAGTACAGCTACCGAGGCTGCCGAGGTATGTACGCGTCCCTGGGTTTCTGTTGCCGGCACGCGTTGAACACGGTGTACACCCGATTCGTATTTTAATGTGCCATATACATTATCGCCGGTAACACTGCAAATGATTTCCTTATATCCGCCGGCAGCACCTTCATTGGCGCTGGATACTTCCATCTTCCAACCTTTTGTTTCACAAAATTTGGCGTACATCCGGAAAAGGTCGCCTGCAAAGATGGCGGCTTCGTCTCCACCTGTACCTCCGCGAATTTCAAGAATGGCATTTTTACCGTCCTGAGGATCGGCCGGTACCAGCAACAGCTTGATTTCCTCTTCCAATACCGGAAGGCGTTCCTGGCTGTTGTCCATTTCCTCTTTGGCCATTTCTCTCATATCGGTATCCGACTCGTTTGAGAGAATGTCTTTAGCTTCTTCAATGTTGGCCAGCAGTTGCATGTACTCTTTACGGGCTTTCATCAAATCGTCCAGATCCTTGTATTCTTTGGTTAATTTTACGTATCGTTTCTGGTCGGCAATCACTGCCGGGTCGGTAATAAGGGTAGACACCTCTTCGAAACGGGCAACAAGACCGTCGAGTTTTTCTAATATACTATTGTTGTCTGCCATAAATTTAGGAGTTAAATGAGCTGCGAATTTTATCCGTCACGGAAGATACAGAGGTTTTCGTAAGTGCGTGTAGTGCCTCTGCAAGCTCTCTGTGTCCTCTGTGATGGATCTTGTTCGTTTTTTAATAAGTGAATTCTCCGAACTCACTCTTGATAATCAGTTCTTTCTTATCGCTTTCTTCGATGCGTCCCACGATTTGTGCAGGGATACCGAAAGATTCGCTGATCTTGATAACTTCGGCCGCGTGTTCGGGTGAAAGGTATACTTCAAGGCGATGGCCCATGTTGAATACCTTATACATTTCTGCCCAATCGGTTCCGCTTTGTTCCTGAATGGTTCTGAACAATGGGGGCACGGGGAAGAGGTTGTCTTTTACCACGCGTACATCGCCTACGAAATGCAGCACTTTGGTTTGTGCACCACCCGAGCAGTGTACCATTCCGTGAATTTCAGGACGTAGCGCATCGAGCAACTTTTTCACTACCGGTGCGTAAGTGCGGGTGGGAGAGAGGACGAGTTTTCCCGCGTCGATCGGAGAACCTTCTACTGCGTCTGTCAGCTTCAGTCCGCCCGAATAAACCAGTTCTTCGGGCACTGCTGCATCATAGCTTTCGGGATATTTCTCTGCCAGATATTTGGCAAAAACGTCATGGCGGGCAGAAGTCAGCCCATTGCTGCCCATACCGCCATTGTATTCTTTTTCATAAGTGGCTTGTCCGTGTGAGGCAAGGCCTACAATAACATCCCCCGGGCGGATATTGGCATTGTTGATAACGTCTGCCCGTTTCATACGGCAGGTTACCGTACTGTCTACGATAATGGTACGGACGAGATCACCCACATCGGCTGTTTCACCACCGGTGGCATACACACCTACTCCCATTTCACGGAGTTCGGCCAACAGTTCGTCTGTTCCGTTGATGATGGCGGAAATTACTTCTCCGGGAATAAGAAGTTTATTGCGTCCGATGGTTGAAGATACCAGAATATTGTCGACTGCGCCCACACAAAGCAAGTCGTCTATGTTCATGATCAGTGCATCCTGGGCAATCCCTTTCCACACGGAGAGGTCCCCTGTTTCTTTCCAGTACATATAGGCCAGGCTCGATTTGGTTCCTGCACCATCAGCATGCATAATATTGCAATACTCCGGATCTCCACCCAGAATATCAGGGATTATTTTACAGAATGCTTGTGGAAAAATTCCTTTGTCGATGTTCTTGATGGCATTGTGCACATCTTCTTTTGATGCGCTGACGCCTCGCATCATGTATCGTTGATTACTCATGAGTTATTTGGATTTTGTATACAACGGCAAAAGTACTGCTTTTTTTCCTTATAGCCAACAAATTGGCGGATATAACGATGGAGTAATACGACAGGGAGAGAGTCCGTTTTTAATTTGGAAGTTTGAAATGAAAAGTTCAAAAGTGCTTTGCAATCCGCCCTTCAATCTGTTGTTAGTGCAGATCAGGCAAATGGACTTACATACACTCGCTGCGAAGTTAAAGCCCAAAGCACGAAAAAGTTTTGGTGAAAGTTTTGCCGGACCTTTAGTAAAAAGAGCTTTTTCATATGAAATTCTTTATCTTAGCTGCTAAGATAGACATCTTGGCGGCTAAGATATGTATCTTGCCCGCTAAGATATACATCGTAGCACCTGAGATGAACTTTAATTATTGTTTGAAACGAGTTTCCTTTTAGTTCTTTAGTACTTTAAACGGAATAATATCATTTTGTATTTGAAGTACTTTGGAACAAGGTTTAAGAAAAGAGTGGGGGAGGTGAGAGCGGGACGGAGAGAGGGTGACTGCGGAGCAGATTATATGAATGAATAAAGTGGGAAATATACCCTGTTGAGGGTTATTTCCCACTTTATTCATCGGGTATTGTGTATCGACAATCTTTTCTGGTGAAAAGGATTTGCGTGACTTATCAGAATTTTACTTCCGGTGCCTTTTCCGTGCCTTCGGCTGCTTCGAAATAAGTACGTTTTTCGAAACCGAATATGGAAGCAAAGATGCTTTTCGGGAACCGACGGATAGAGGTATTGTATGCCTGCGCAGCGTCATTAAAATTTTTGCGGGCAACGTTGATGCGGTTTTCCGTACCTTCCAGTTGTGCCTGCAATTCAAGGAAGTTTTGGTTGGCTTTCAGGTCCGGGTAGTTTTCGGTGATGGCAAGCAACTTGCCCAATGCAGAAGTGACTGCTCCTTGCGCCTTCTGATACTCGGCTAACTTTTCCGGAGTGAGGTCATTAGCGTCTACTTTGATTTGAGTCGCTTTGCTGCGGGCTTCCACTACGCCTTCAAGTGTTTCCTTTTCATGTGAGGCATATCCCTTGACAGTGTTGACCAGGTTAGGAATCAGATCGGCACGACGTTGATACTGTGTCTCTACGTTAGCCCATTGGCTGCTTACATTCTCGTCCATGGATACCAGTCCGTTGTAGGCACTGATGGCCCAGATGACGATAACTGCCACTACGGCAATAAGGATAATAACTGACTTTTTCATATTGTTTCTTTTTGATTACTGATTAATGACTAATAGAATGATTGGGTTGCTTAGAAACGTGAGCCGGCACCTCCGCCTCCGCCCGAACCTCCTCCGAAGCTTCCACCACCGAAGCCGCCTCCGCCGCCTCCGAAACTTCCCCCTCCGAAGCCTCCGATGAAAGGACCTCCGCCTCTTCCGCCACGTCCCCTGTAATTGTCATCGTATGATTGTTGACGCCTGACTACGGTGTGTCCGCAATTGCGGCAAGTATAAATAATATCCTCGGTCTTTACTCCGCTGCGGTTCGATATTAAGTTCGTACCGCTCCGTTGAAGTTGATGTTTTCCACATTTTGGGCAACGGGTACTTGCCCGTGCAGCCAGTATACCTACCACTCCGGCCACCACAATGAAACCTAAAATAGCAAAGAGAAGCATGGAGGCGGATATCCCCTTTTCTCCGGTATCTTTATCATCATTTATCATGGAGCCATCCAGACGCCGGCATACTGCTTGTACTCCTGCTACCATTCCCCGGTTCCAGTCTCCCTTTTTGAGATAAGGGATCATGTCCTTGGTTTGTATGCGTTTGCAGATTGCGTCCGGCAGGTCACCTTCCAGTCCGTAGCCGGTATAGAACTGTATACATCGCTGATCGGTGACCAGTAAGATGACCAGTCCGTTATCTTTTCCTTTCTTGCCCACTCCCCATTGGTTCAGCAATTGATGGGAGAACTCAAAGCAGTCTTTATCTCCGATGGAAGGTACTACGGCAACTACAGTCTCGATACCTGTTTTTTGTTCCAGAGCATACAGCATCGAGTCCATTTCGTCACAAGCCTGTTGTGACAGGATGCCGGCAGGGTTACAGACATATTGCATCTTGTTCTGCAAATGTACTTTGGGGATATTCTCTACGGTGTATATCTTTTCCTGTGCTTTCAGTGGGAGGAATATCCACACGAAAAGTAAATAAGTGAGTATCTGTTTCATATCAATGAATGTAGCGGTCTGTGAATTCTTTTACTTTCCGGGTATATTCTTCCTTATTCTCTTTATAAGATAAGGCATGTGCGGCTCCCGGTACAATCCAAAGCTGCTTGGGAGCCGGTTTGGCTTCATAAAGAGGATAAACCATCCATGTGGGCACGTACGTATCTTTGTCCCCATGAATGAAGAACATCGGCAGGCGGCTTTTTTTAACCTGGTTCAATGATGAAGCCTCTTCGAAGTTCCATCCGTATTTTTTCTGGCACAGCAGGCTGGTGGTATTCATTAATGGGTATGAAGGAAGGTGGAAACTTGCTTTCAGTTCGTGCGAGAATTCATCCCAGACACTGGTGTAACCACAATCTTCAACGAAACATTTCACGAAGTAGGGCTGTACTTCGCCGGATACCATCATTGTGGTGGCCCCTCCCATTGAAATGCCATGTACAACCATTTGAGTACTGTCACCATAAAGCTCATTGGCGATGTGCATCCATTGCATTACGTCCAGACGGTCTTTCCATCCCATTTGAATGGCCGGTCCACCGCTCTCTCCCTGATGTTGCAGGTCGGGCAAAAGCACATTGTATTGCAGGTCGCGATTGTATAGATAGCCTATCATGAACATGCGGATTGCATTGTCCGTATAGCCATGTACAATGACCGCTGTCTTTTTGGTCGGCTGCGGGGCTGCGATGTAATAAGCATGCAGGCGGATGCCTTCCGGATTTAAAACAAAAGTGTCCCGAAGTGCATGAGCCTGATTGAGGCTATCCACCCAAGGACGTAAAAACGGATAGTTTTCGTACATGAAAGGATAAGAATCGGCATTCTTGGCACGTATCTTCGCTTCCGGGCGGAGCGAATAGTTGAGCATGAAGAAACTTCCGCCTATCGTACATCCGGTAAGCAGCAGCAATAATATAACGACGCTTATCTTGATTCCTTTTTTCATTATTTATTCCATATTTCCCATGCGGCAAATGCCTGCAGCAATAACATTTCGAGACCGTTTTTGGTTACGGCCCCATGCTCCTCTCCCTTTTTCATGAAAAGAGTGGTGTTTGGATTATATAACAAATCGTACAATAAATGGTTTGGTGTCAGTAATTCGTAGGGAATGGCAGGACAAAAGTCTACTTTCGGATACATACCTACCGGTGTACAGTTTACAATCACTGTATGTTCTGCCATGATTTCCGGAGTCAGTTCTTCGTAGGTCAGCATGCCTTCTTTTTGGGTACGGGACACGAATATACTATCGATTCCCAGATTCTTCAGGCCATGATAGATTGCTTTGGACGA
The DNA here is from genome assembly GCF_033042785.2 of Bacteroides hominis. Lineage (NCBI taxonomy): Bacteria > Pseudomonadati > Bacteroidota > Bacteroidia > Bacteroidales > Bacteroidaceae > Bacteroides > Bacteroides hominis. The sequence continues at coordinate 2,142,424 of NZ_CP178829.1, forward strand.
ACCGCCTGTACCCAGGATTAATGCTTTTTTATGATAAGGTTGCAACAATGGCTGAATGGACTGGCTGAATCCTATTATGTCAGAATTATATCCTGTCAGTTTTACTTTTCCTTTAGGACCACGAACAATTTTAATAACATTGACTGCACCTATTTGGGCAGTGTCTTTATCCAACTCGTCAAGGAAAGGGATGACTTGCTCTTTATAAGGGATTGTTACGTTCAGTCCGCACAGATTGGGGTTTTCTTCGATCACTTCCATAAAATCGTTGATTTCAGGAATCTCAAAGTTGACATATTCGGCGTCTATGCCTTCAGACTTAAACTTTTCATTGAAAAAGCCGATAGAAAACGAATGTTTCAGTGGATAGCCAATTAAACCATACTTTTGCATAAAGGGGGAAGATGTTAAATTAATATTTATTTCGTAGCCGTATAAAGTGTACAGATGCCGAATGTCAGCCGTCGGAATTGTACCTGGCTGAAGCCAACCTGCGAGATAACGTTTTTCATAACCTCTCCTTGGGGAAATGCTTTGATTGTTTGAGGCAGGTAGCTGTAAGCACTGTTGTCTTTCGATAATAGTTTGCCGAGGGTTGGAATGACTATTTTTGAGTAAATGGAAAATAATTGTTTCATCGGAAATCGATCCGGAGTTGTCAGCTCAAGGATTACCAGATGCCCGCCCGGTTTGAGGACACGGCACATTTCGGAAAGCCCTTTATCCAAATCTTCAAAGTTGCGGATACCAAAAGCGACAGTGATAGCGTCAAAACGGTTGTCGGCAAACGAGAGGGAGGTACAGTCTTCCTTTGCAAAAGATATCTTTTCGGAAAGACCTTCCTTTTTCACTTTTTCACGTCCCACATTCATCATTCCTTCAGAAATGTCTGTTCCGATCAGCTGGTCGGGTTGCAGTTCGCGGCATGCCAGAATGGCAAAGTCACCGGTACCGGTTGCCACATCCATTATCTGTTGCGGGCGGAAAGGTTTGAGCCAATTGATTGCCTTTCGTCGCCAACTCCGGTCAATCCCTAATGAAAGGGTATGATTCAGTTGGTCGTATGCAGGGGCAATGTTGTCGAACATCTGTTCTACCTGTTCGCTCTTTTTCCCGTCATTGCTATAAGGTTTGATTTGTTCTTGTGGGTAGTTCATTTTTCATTCAGAGTTTTATTCACCACAGGGTTTACAAAAGTGGACGGTTTTGGGTTTCAAAACCATGTTTGTGTACTCTGTATACCCTGTGGTGAATCTTATTCGTTTCTGATTCGGGCTTCTTATTTTAGAAATGCCATTACGTTCTTCTCGATACGTTCAGCGATGTTGCTGGTATCTTCTTTAACGAATTTCTCACCAGTGATGTTTTCGAATAATTCAATATAACGCTCGCTGATACTTTCTACGATGGCAGGAGTCATTTCAGGAACTTTCTGTCCTTCTTTACCCTGGAATCCGTTTTCCATTAACCACTCACGCACAAATTCTTTGGAGAGTTGCTTTTGGGCTTCACCTTTTTCGAAACGTTCCTGGTAACCGTCGGCATAGAAGTAACGGCTTGAGTCCGGAGTGTGGATTTCGTCCATCAGGTAGATGGTACCGTTGTGTTTACCAAATTCATATTTGGTGTCTACCAAAATCAAACCGCGTTCTGCTGCAATTGCAGTTCCGCGTTTGAACAGGGCCAATGTATATTTTTCAAGTGTAGCATATTCTTCCGGAGTAGCCAATCCCTGGGCCAGAATCTCTTCTTTGGAGATGTCTTCATCATGCAGTCCCATTTCTGCTTTTGTGGTTGGAGTCACGATGGGTTCGGGGAACTTCTGGTTTTCTTTCATACCTTCAGGAAGTTTTACGCCACAGATTTCGCGTACACCGCTTTTGTAGGCACGCCATGCGCTTCCGCAAAGATAACCGCGCACGATCATTTCTACCGGGAAACCTTCACAAAGCACTCCTACTGTAACCATTGGATCCGGGGTTGCGACTTTCCAGTTCGGACAGATGTCTGTTGTGGCATCCAGAAATTTAGCTGCAATCTGATTCAGCATTTGTCCTTTATAAGGGATGCCTTCGGGTAATACTACATCAAAGGCCGAGATACGGTCGGTAGCTACCATTACGAGTTGTTCGCCATTGATGTTGTACACATCACGTACTTTTCCGTGGTACACGCTTTTCTGTCCCGGAAAGTTGAAATCTGTTTTTGTTAATGCTTTCATACTTCTATATAATTATGAATTACAAATTACCAACGTTTTGCCGTTCTTTGCTTATGGTGAGCCGCTCGCCGTTTAACTTTTCCCGTTCGATTTTCTTTTCTTTGTCGAACTTTTCGTAAGCGTCTACAATCCGTTCTACCAGCTTATGGCGCACTATGTCTTTTTTATTCAGTTCAACAAAACTGATTCCTTTGACTCCTTTTAGAATGCGCAATGCCTGCACCAACCCCGATGTTTGTGAAGCCGGAAGGTCTATCTGGGTCATATCTCCGGTGATGATCATCTTGGTATTCATTCCCATACGGGTGAGGAACATTTTAATTTGCTGCGTGGTAGTATTCTGAGCCTCGTCCAGGATTACGACTGCATCATTTAGCGTACGTCCGCGCATAAAGGCTAATGGGGCAATCTGGATGATGTTCAGTTCCATGTATTCCTTTAGTTTGGCAGCTGGAATCATGTCCTGCAAAGCATCATAAAGAGGTTGCAGATACGGGTCTATTTTATCTTTCATATCTCCGGGCAGAAAACCTAACTTTTCACCGGCTTCTACCGCAGGGCGGCTGAGGATAATCTTCTTTATTTCTTTGTTTTTCAGTGCACGAACCGCTAAGGCTATGGCCGTATAGGTCTTGCCCGAACCTGCAGGTCCGATGGCAAATACCATATCGTTCTTGGCAAATCCTTCTACCAGCTTCAATTGATTTTCGCTGCGTGGAATAATGGGTTTTCCCGTGACACTGAATACAATCACATTGCCTGCTTTTTCGGCTTGCGGCGCATTCCCTTTTATAATGTCGATAATGACTTCTTCTTTCAGTGAATTGTATTCGGCGCAATATTTTTCAAGCTTGGTGATGTTTTCTTCGAAAGCGCACATTTCTTCCTCGTCGCCTAGTACTTTAATGACATTGCCTCGGGCAACAATGCGCAGCTTTGGATACAAAGCTTTTATTAATTGTATGTTAGCGTTGTTTACGCCATAAAAGATAACTGGATCGATATCCTCAAGAACTATCAGCTTTTCTATCATTGAATCAATTTAAAGGTTCACGCATACGCTGTGAAATGGACTGCAAATTTAATGAATCGTTCTCATACTTTGCCGATTCTTGCCGAATTAATTTGCGATGCTCTTTCCTGAGAAAGACAATTCCAGTATATTTGTGCCCTCGGAACTTATAAAAAGGCTAATTATGGATTTATCCAACTACAGGTATCTATTTACTATTTCTGTATTTTTATGTTTTACCCCGGTTTTTCTGGCAGGTTGCAAAAAGAAAGATATGTCTCTTAAACTTAACGAACCGCGTAACATCAAGGGAGTGGTAAGTTATAAACGTTCATTCGGGGATTTGAATGATGTGCAGCTAAAAGCGGCCCATACTTGGGGAATTACTCCGTTAGCCTCGCGTGAAGAAGCGGAAAATATGGATGGAAAACTGGTTCACATTACTGATAATGAATTTTATGCAGTGGATTCACTTACTCATTCCATTCCTTATTTAGTACCGCGTGCCAGTGCATTACTCGATACGATTGGAGCGAATTTTTTAGATTCATTGACTGCCAAAGGACTCAATCCGAATAAGATCATTGTTACATCTGTGCTTCGGACAGAGAATGATGTAAAACGTTTGCGTCGCCGGAATGGCAATGCGTCAAAAAACTCATGTCATTTCTACGGAACAACATTCGATGTAAGCTGGAAGCGGTTTAAGAAAGTAGAAGATGAGGAGGGACGTCCTCTTCAGGATGTAAGTGCCGATACCTTAAAGTTAGTGTTGGCTGAAGTGTTGCGTGATGTTCGCAAGGCTGATAAATGTTATATAAAGTATGAACTGAAACAAGGATGTTTTCATATAACAACGAGATAAACGGTAAACTATAAACGATGAACAAAGACTCGCAGAAGTAGCGCAGCCTGTTCATCGTTTATCGTTCATTGTTGTTTACTGTTTTTTATCTTCTTTTTCCTCCTTCTTGTCTTTTTCTTCCGGGTGAATAATGTTTTTAACCGTTTCTCCGATAGGCAGTTTGTCCAATACTCCTAAACTTGGCGCGACAGTTTTTACCAATGTGTTCAAGAAATTGCTTGTGCCTCCATTACCTCCGTCGAATACAGTGATATTGCCTAAGTTCATATGTTCGAAGGCTTTTACCTGTTCGCCTGCTATTTCTTTCCACTGATCTACCATCTTGTATTGAATAGCAATAGCCGGGTTTGATTCGGCAGCTTTCACCATGGCTTCGAAACCTTCTGCTTCTGCCAGTAACGAGCGTTTTTTACCTTCTGCTTCTGCTTCGAGTTTCAGTTGAATCGCTTTTGCCTCTGCCTCTGCCTGTGCCAGTGTTGCTTTGGCACGGGCTTCTGCTTCACGGGTGATTTTTTCGGCTACGGCTTCTGCTTGCAGAATAGCTTCTTGGCGGGCAACTTCTGCCGGTACTATTTTTTCTGCTTTCAGAGATGATTCTACTTTTCGTGCTTTTGCCTCTTCCACTTCTTTTTGAGCGATTTCTTTAGCTGTCTGTACGGCTGCTTCCGATTTGGCTGCAGCTTCACCGGCTTGTTTGTCGGCATTGGCTTGGGTTACGGCCAGTTCGGAGTTAGACAACGCGATTTCTTTTTGTGCTTCGTTTCGTCCGATGGCAGCTTTCTTTTGTGCTTCAGCTTGTTTGATCTCCATGTCGGAGTTCAACTCTGCAATGCGGCTTTCCTTTTCGGTATTGGCCTGCTCTATCCGGATATTCTTTTCTGCTTCTGCTTTAGCCACTTGCGATTCTTTTTCCGCATTGGCGATAGCTACCTGGGAGATACGGTCTTTATCGGCATTGGCTACGGAGATTTCTTGCAGCTTTTTGGTTTCCGCAATGGCGATATCTTGATCTTTACGAGTCTCCGCCACTTTGGTTTCACGTTCTTTAATCTGGTTGGCAATCTTGATAGCACCCAGTTTTTCCTGTTCTTCAATATTGGCTTGTGCCTCGTTTTGAGCTTTACTTTCCGCTTCTTTTCCTAAATTGACGATATAATTGGCAGCATCGCGAATATCGCTGATGTTAATATTCATCAGGTACAAACCGAATTTGCGGAGTTCTGTATCAATGTTATCTTTTACTTTAGAGAGAAATTTATCACGGTCGGAGTTCAACTCCTCAATTGTCATGTCGGCAATAACCAGACGCATCTGTCCGTAAACCACATCTGTTATCAGATTTTGTTTATCGTCCATGGTCAGCCCCAGCATACGTTCGGCAGCATTTTGCATGACTTCGGGATCCGTACTGATAGCTACTGTAATGGTAGTCGGTACATCCACACGAATATTTTGGGCGGAAAGTGCTCCTGTCAGTTTACAGTCTATCTGCATCGGTTTCATCGACAGGAATTCATATCCCTGTACGATAGGCCATACGAAAGCGGCACCACCGTGATATAGTTTTGCAGACTTTTTGTCTCCGCCTGTCTTACCATATACTACTAATACTTCGTCACTTTTACATTTCCGGTAGCGTGAAAGGATACCGATAAATGTAATTAAGATTACCGCCACGAGTATGGCAGCCATAATCATCATTTCTTGGGTCATAGTTCTCTTTTTTGAGTTTTTAATTATTGGATATATAAAGTTCCGTCCTTGTAGGAGGTGATCGTTGCTTTATCTCCGGTTTGATAGGGTTTACCTGATTCCGTGATAACATCAATTTCTCTCATGGCACCATCCCGGCTGACTTGTACGGTATACTTTTTTTCGTTCTGTTTGAAGTAAATGGTACATTCTCTTCCTACTAATTGTTCTGTTCTCTCCGAGTGATTGGTCTGTTGCAGCTGGTAGGCTTTCTTATATAAAAACCAGACGGCAAATACAAATATCAGTCCGATGACAAATCCAGTCAGGTAAGTCTGTATTTCGGTGTTGTGCTGCAGATACATATACCAGCCGAATCCGATACCGAAGTGGGTCAATCCTTTAAAGGAAACCACACTGCTGATATCAGTGTCGATGTCCGTATCTGCGTCGAAATCACCAAAAAAAACGGATAGGATGAATTGTACTGCAAAAATGCCTGTCGTGACAATAGCAATGGTTAGGAAAATATTACTACTCATGGCAATAGGTGTTTAATGGATCATTTTATAGATATAGTCCCCAAATATACATCTTTGGTTTTTATATGCAAAGGTAAACTAACAAAAAAATGGAAGAATCGGAAAATGAATGTATATTTGTACCCTAATTATTAAACAGAAATTGAAAAAACTATGAAGACAATCCTACTCTTTACTCTGAGTCTGCTGCTCTCTTTATCCGTGTCGGATGTTTGTGCACAAGAACGTGTTTACGACATTTCCCAGTTTGGTTTGAAAGCCAATAGTAAGAAAAACGCATCACCTGTTGTGCGTAAGGCCATAGCTAAGATTAAAGCTGAATGCCGTAATGGTGAAGAAGTGGTACTTCGTTTTCCTGCCGGACGCTACAATTTCCATGAAAACGGTTCGGATGTACGCGAATATTATATATCCAATCACGATCAGGACAATCCCAAAAAGGTGGGCATTGCCTTGGAAGATATGAAGAACCTGACTATTGACGGACAAGGTTCCGAGTTTGTATTTTATGGAAGGATGATTCCGGTTTCTTTGCTCCGTTCGGAGAATTGTGTACTGAAGAACTTCAGTATTGATTTTGAACAGCCTCATATTGCTCAGGTGCAAGTGATAGAGAATGATCCGGAAAAAGGAATCACTTTTGAACCTGCATCGTGGGTGGATTATCGTATAAGTAAGGATTCTGTATTTGAAGGACTGGGTGAAGGCTGGACAATGCGATACTCTTGGGGAATTGCTTTCGATGGTAAAACAAAACATGTCGTATACAACACCAGTGATATCGGTTGTCCTACCAAAGGAGCTTTCGAAGTGGCTCCCCGCCGTATCTGTTCTCCGAAATGGAAAGATGCGCGTCTGGTGCCTGGCACGGTAGTAGCCATGCGTGGATGGGGACGTCCTACTCCCGGTATTTTCATGTCACATGACATTAATACTTCTTTGCTTAATGTTAAAGTGCATTATGCCGAAGGCATGGGACTTTTGGCACAGCTTTGCGAAGATATTACACTCGATGGTTTCGGGGTTTGTCTGAAAGGCGATAATGATCCTCGTTATTTCACAACGCAGGCAGATGCCACTCACTTCTCCGGATGTAAGGGAAAGATTATTTCGAAGAATGGCCTGTACGAAGGAATGATGGATGACGCCATTAATGTACACGGAACTTATCTGAAAGTAATCAAGCGGGTAGATGATCATACGTTGATAGGACGCTATATGCACGATCAGTCCTGGGGTTTCGAATGGGGATGTCCGGGGGATGATGTTCAGTTTGTACGTTCTGAAACAATGGAGTTGATTGGCAATCAAAACCAGATTACTGCAATTCGTCCTTATGATAAAAATGAAATATCGGGAGCCCGTGAGTTCAGCATTACTTTTAAAGATCCTATTGATCCGACTATCAATGAAAAAAGTGGTTTTGGGATTGAAAACCTGACATGGACTCCTGAAGTGCTGTTTGCCGGCAATACGATTCGCAATAACCGTGCTCGCGGTACACTGTTCAGCACTCCTAAAAAAACAGTGGTAGAAGACAATCTGTTTGATCATACCTCCGGTACGGCTATTTTATTGTGTGGCGATTGCAATGGCTGGTTCGAGACAGGTGCTTGTCGTGATGTTACCATTCGCCGCAATCGTTTTATCAATGCGCTTACCAACATGTTCCAGTTTACCAATGCAATTATCTCTATTTATCCTGAAATACCTAATTTGAAAGATCAACAGAAGTATTTTCATGGTGGTAAAGACGGAGGTATTGTGATTGAGGACAATGAATTCGATACATTTGACGCACCGATTCTTTATGCAAAGTCAGTAGACGGGTTGATATTCCGCAACAATGTGATTAAAACCAATACAGAATTTAAGCCTTTCCACTGGAATAAAAACCGTTTCTTGCTTGAACGGGTGACAAACGTGAAGATTTCAGAGTAAAGTAGGGACTCTGTAAAATACTTATAAACGTATGAAGAGAATTTTATTATCCCTTTTAATCTGTTTCCCTATACTTCTTTGGGCGCAGGAAGACAATAGTAAATATTTGGCTGGTGCAGTGCCGGTTGTTAATGGAAAGGTCATCTTTACAGAACATATTCTGGCTCCCGGGTTATCAAAACAACAAGTTTATGATGTCTTGTTGAAGTGGGCCGAGAAACGTTTTGCACCTTCAAAAGGACAAAAGGGCAGAGTTGCCTATTTTGATAAGGAAAGAGGGCAGATTGCATGTCTGGGTGAAGAATATCTTCAACTATCTGCAACCAACAGTTTCTTTTTGGATCGTGCTACCATCAAATATCGATTGGTGATGAACTGTCTGGATGGATCTTGCAAGATGGAGATGTACAACATTTCTTATTTTCATGGTGACAATAAAGAAATGGAGGCCGAAGACTGGATAACAGATGAGGCGGGACTGAATAAAGCCAAAACAAAAGTGGTTGCCAAGTATGGAAAACTCCGTATCAAAACAATCGATCTGTTTGATGACCTGACGGAAAAGGCAGCGAAGGCGTTGGGAGGAACGGAGGCGCTGGTTCCCCTCATAGCCAAAGAACCGAAAGTTGTTCCGGGAGAGTTTAGCCGGGAAATTCCGGGGGCTGCTGCGGACGGTTCCATGGCAGGCTACAAACGCATCTCTGCGGATAAGATCCCGGGCAATATCATTAAGATGCTTTCTGAGGACTGGATGCTGATTACAGCCGGTACGGAAGAAAAATATAACATGATGACGGCAAGTTGGGGCGGATTGGGATATCTTTATAATAAACCGGTTTCGTTTTGTTTCATTTATCCTACGCGTTATACTTATCAGTTGATGGAAAAGAATGACACATATACTATCAGCTTTTATACGGAAGCTTATCGGGATGCTCTGAAATATTGTGGAAGCCATAGTGGAGGTGATACTGATAAGGTGAAAGGCGCCGGACTGACTCCTCTCACTACTCCTTCGGGCAGTAAAGCTTTCTCGGAAGCATGGATGATTATAGAATGCAAAAAAATGCTCTCCCAGCCGATTGCTTCCGGTGCTTTTGATAGTCCGGAATTGAAAGGAGAATGGAAGGATAAACCTTTGCACAAGATGTATATCGGTGAGATAATCAATGTGTGGATCAAGTAAAGCAATTAATTATTGATAAGTATCAATCCCTACTTATCAATTAAAGCAGTATCTTTGCACGCAAAAACCAAGTGAACGGAATGAGCGTGCAAAGATATTTTATTTATTTGGCCTATGATGGCACCCATTATCATGGATGGCAGATTCAGCCTAACGGTATCAGTATACAGGAATGCCTGATGAAGGCACTTGCCACTTTTTTACGGAGAGATACGGAAGTGATTGGGGCGGGACGGACAGATGCCGGGGTACATGCTTCGCTGATGGTTGCTCACTTCGATTACGAAGGAGAGGTGCTGGATACGGATAAGGTAACCGAGAAGTTGAATCGTCTTTTACCTCAGGATATTTCAGTCTATAAAGTTTGCCGGGTAAGGCCGGACGCACATGCGCGGTTTGATGCGACAGCCCGTACTTATAAATATTATATCACTACCGTAAAGTATCCTTTTAATCGCCAGTATCGTTACCGGATACACAATCCGCTCGACTTTCAGAAGATGAACGAGGCCGCTCTGACCTTGTTTCATTATACGGATTTTACCAGTTTCAGTAAATTGCATACGGATGTAAAGACCAACATCTGCAAGATTATGCATGCCGAATGGACACAGGAGGATGAATATACCTGGGTGTTTACCATTCAGGCCGACCGTTTCCTGCGCAACATGGTACGTGCCATCGTCGGTACTTTATTGGAAGTAGGCAGAGGTAAGTTGTCGGTAGATGACTTCCGTAGAATAATCGAGCAACAAGACCGTTGTAAAGCCGGAACCTCTGCTCCCGGCAATGCGCTTTTCCTGGTGAATGTAGAATATCCTCAAGATATATTTGAATGAGTTCTTTTTAAATAAACTCTGTTATGTGGTTACTCCTTGCTTTTCTTTCAGCGACCTTGCTGGGCTTTTATGATGTGTTTAAAAAGAAGTCGTTAAAGGACAATGCGGTTCTGCCTGTCTTGTTTCTCAATACGCTCTTTTCCAGTCTTATATTCCTGCCTTTCATCTTGTTGTCGGCATTTGTCCCCGGAGTGCTGGAGGGTACTATGTTCGATGTACCGGTCGTCGGGTGGGAAGTACACAAATTTATCATTATCAAGTCTTTTATCGTACTTTCTTCGTGGATACTCGGCTATTTCGGGATGAAACACCTGCCTATTACGATTGTAGGTCCCATTAATGCAACCCGCCCTGTAATGGTGCTTGTGGGAGCCATGCTGGTTTTTGGCGAGCGTCTGAATCTCTATCAGTGGATCGGTGTGTTGCTGGCTGTAGTTTCTTTCTTTATGCTAAGCCGTTCGGGGAAGAAAGAAGGGATTGACTTTAAACATAACAAGTGGATTCTTTTTATTGTGTTGGCAGCCGTAGCAGGTGCGGTAAGCGGATTGTATGATAAGTATCTGATGAAGCAGTTGCCCCCGATGGTGGTACAGTCGTGGTATAATGTCTATCAGGTGTTCATCATGTGTCCTATCCTTGCCTTGCTCTGGTGGCCCAAACGTAAGTCGTCCACACCCTTCCGCTGGGACTGGGCCATCATCTTTATTTCCATTTTCCTCTGCGCTGCGGACTTTGTTTACTTCTATGCATTGAGTTACGAAGATTCGATGATTTCGATTGTCTCGATGGTTCGGAGAGGAAGCGTCATCGTATCTTTCCTTTTCGGTGCTATGATGTTCCGTGAAAAGAATTTAAAAAGCAAGGCGATTGACCTTATTCTGGTGTTAATCGGAATGATATTCCTATATTTGGGAACTAAATAAGAACGTAAAGAAACAAGATTATCAGATATGAAAAATTCTACTCTTACCCTCCTGGTATTTATTCTGGGTATTTTTTCTTCCTTTGCTGTCAAAGCGCAGGAGGCCAAAACGGTGTTCGTGAATATACCTGACTCACTGTGTCCGTTGCTGACATCGGTGAACCGTGCAGATTGTATCGATTTCATCGAAAGTAAGATGAAGGCCCAGGTGACCAACCGTTTCGGGGGTAAGTCGGAAATGACGGAATTAAGTCCCGATTATATATCTCTTAAAATGTCTGATGCGAGCAGTTGGCAGATGAAACTGTTACCGCTGAACGATAGTGTAAAAGTGGTCTGTGCTGTTTCTACTGTTTGTGCTCCGGCATGCGACAGTCATATCCGCTTCTATACCACCGATTGGAAAGAACTTCCTGCCGATGGGTTTCTGCCTTCAGAGCCTCATATAGATAATTTCTTTACTTCTTCCGACTCTACTGATTACGATTTTATCGATGCCCGTCTGCAAGCCGATATGACTTTGATGAAGGCGGAGCTTTCTAAAGAGGATGAGACGTTGACTTTTACTCTGACTACTCCGGAGTATATGGAAAAAGAAACGGCGGAAAAACTGAAACCGTTTCTCCGCCGTTCAATTGTTTACACCTGGAAAGGTGGGAGGTTTATCCCAGACACTCTTTGATGTATGCCTCCATTTCGGGAGTATGTTCTTCTACGCTTTGCAATAGCTTGAATTGTGCTTTTGTACGAACCAGATTATGTTCGGGATACTTAATCTTGTAATAAGTGTCTCCGTTGATGTAGTCTGCCAGGAAGCGTACACATTGCATATAAGGGAAGAGAGCTGCTGCATAAGGCAGATTCTCAATCTCGATCGGAGTGAGGAATGAACCGGCTCCTTCCAGATATCCCTTGGTGAATGCTTTGAATATCTCCATGTTGAAGTTGACATTATCCAGGTTTTTATCGTCTTCGTCTCCGGTATTGGCTCCTGTACGCAGGAAATCACCGTAGTCAGAGAAGATAAAGCTTGGCATTACTGTATCGAGGTCGATTACACAAAGCACTTTGCCATCTTCGTCGAACATCATATTGTTCACTTTCGTATCGCAGTGGCATACGCGTTTCGGCAGTTTGCCTTCACGATACAGGCGTTCGGCCTTGCACATTTCGTCTGCACGTTTCTCTATTTCGTCCAGATAATACTGTACTTCAGTTACTCGTCCGGCTGCATTGGCTGCTACAGCTTCACGAAGTTGCTTCAGGCGGAATTCCATGTTATGGAAATCGGGGATAGTCTCACCCAGTGTTGTCGGGATGTCAGCCAGCATTGCCTGGAAGTTACCGAAAGCAGCTCCGGCATAATATGAATATTCCGGGTTTACTGTTTCATAAGTTTTGGCACGGGGGATGAATACCATCACACGCCAGTAGCTGTCACCGTCGAACCAGTATGTTTTGCCTTCTTCTGTCGGGAGGAAAGTCAGTACCTTGCGGTCAATATCTGTTTCTCCGGCTTCCGTCAGTTTTTTGCGGATGTGTCCGGTTACAGCAGCGATGTTGTCCTGAAGCATTTCCACATTCTGGAAAATGGCGTGGTTGATACGTTGCAACACATAGTCGGGAGCATCTGTTTCGGTAGTGTTTACCTTATAAGTGTCGTTAATCAGTCCGGCGCCGAGTGGTTTGATTTCGCTTACAGTGCCTTGTACTTTGAATTTAGATACGATGTTCAGTAAATCTTTCATGGTTTCTATTTTTAAGTTAGTTTATCTTGGTACGATTGTAAATCCCCATTTGTATTCCTGGTTTGCCGGAATGTTGTAGCCCGGTTCGGGACGTGCACCCCAGCTGTTATATCCGGCCACACCCTGCTGCTTCATATCCACACATACCTCAACGAAGTTTCTCGGTGAGATATCGTTGATATGTGTCTTTCTCGGCAACTGATCTTTGGCTTTGCTTTCATCGTGAACCAGTTCACCGGCATCACGGTTCAGCCATTGATACGGACGTGATACGGTTTCTTCTCCGTCAAAATCCTCTACCGAATTGCGCAGTGCATTGAAGCCGATTGTTTTGTCTGCATAGATCGTCAGTCCCTTACCGCCTTTTTTATTCAGGGTCAGCCAACGGGTGTCGGTATGATGGCCGTTTTCCTGCGGACGTACGTATGGGAAGTACATATTGTCGGCGGTTGTTTTATAGAGGTCGATCAGGGTACCGGCATTACGGTCCACATAGTTTTCCTCCGGTCCGCGTCCGAAGTATTCTACCTGGTTCATTTCTGCAGGCAGACGGAAGCGTACACCGATACGGGGTACTTCCAGTTTAGAAGCAGCCTTGCGCGCCGCATCGCTTCCCGGAGTGAAAGTAGCCATCAGTGTTGCCTCGGAGGCTTCGGTTTTGGCAGCTTCCATATCGGTAGAAGTGAAAGTGAAATCAGCCTTTACTACACCCGAAGGATGGATGCGGTATGTAACAATGTAAAGGTTACCGGCAGCCAGCAGATAGTTGGCGGTCAATACGGCATCTTTGCCGTCCATTACTATGCTGGCGTCTACTACATTGAAGTTTTTGCTCGATTGTTTCCATACTTGCAGGCGTTTGGGGTTACCGTTGCCATAGTCGTTATCGTTCGGTGCACGCCAGAAGTTAGGCTGAAGTCCGAAACCATCTTTAAAGTATTCGGTTCCGCCTACTTTATATGAAGAAACCAAGCCGGTTTTCTTATCAAATACGAAGCTTACCTTTGAAGAGGAAGCACTCAGTTCGTTGCCTTCTGCCGATACTTTCAGAGTTGGACCACCGGTAGCGAAAGTACGTTCACCCGGTTCAATCGGCAGGCGGAACTGTTCGTATGCAATTTCGTGTCCAACCGGAATCAACGGCTCCGGTTCAGTCGTAGTTACGTTGAAGTATATGAAGTATTCGGTTCCCGGTTTCGATTTCAGTCCGCTTACCGGAATAGTAATTTCTTTACTTCCCTGTGGCTCTACATTGACTGACATTTTACCACCTTTCACCGTTTTTCCGTTTGCTTTAATGGTATACGAGATCATATACTTCTGCAGGTTTGTGAAGTAGAAACGATTTTTAACCAGGAATTTTCCATTGGCCGGATCCACCGGTTCGAAAGCTACGTTCTGATGAACATACTTCACTTCAGCCATTGCCGGATGCGGTGTACGGTCCGGACTAACGATGCCATTGCAGCAGAAGTTACCGTCGTTCGGCGTATTTACACCATAGTCACCACCGTATGTCCAGAAGTGACGTCCGTTCTCGTCTACTGCGTCAATGCCCTGGTCCACCCAGTCCCAGATGTATCCACCCTGCAAGTTCGGATATTTATAGATTGCTTTCCATTGATCCCAGAGGTTACCGTTCGAGTTACCCATTGCGTGTGAATATTCGGAAGGGGCTATCGGACGGTCGCTGCCCCGTTTACCCATGGCTTCGAGCCACTGTGCTCCCGGATATTGCGGAACGTACATATCGGAGTTCCATTCCCACTGGGCACGTTCGTAGTTTACCGGACGGTCCATGATGTTTTTATCGGCATCCTTCAACCAAAGGTAGGTCTGATAGAAGTTGTAACCGTTACCGGCTTCATTACCCAGTGACCAGAAAGTCAGACTCGGATAGTTCTTGTTACGTTCGAACATGTTGATCGTGCGGTCCATATGTGCTTTCAGCCATTCGGGGTTGTTTCCTAACGTACCACCTTTTTTCAGGTCGTAGTACATGCCGTGGCTTTCGATGTTTGCTTCATCATATACATAAAGTCCGTATTCGTCGCATAACTCATAGAAGCGGCGGTCCTGCGGATAATGGCATAGGCGGACCGTATTCAGGTTATGTTGTTTCATCAATTCGAAATCTTTGCGCATCAGCTCTTCGGTCATATAGTGACCGGTAGCCGGATTGTGTTCGTGGATGTTTACTCCCTTTAGTTTCAGCGGCTGGCCATTGATAAAGAGGCATACATAAGGCTTTCCGTTACCCGCCAGTTGCTCGATCGGTTTGATTTCGATACGGCGGAAACCCACGTTAAACGGAATGATTTCGTTCACTTTACCGTTTTCTTTCACGGTCATCACCAGCTTGTAAAGATTAGGAGCTTCCGAAGTCCAGGTTTTGACTCCCGGGAGTGTCTGGTCGAAAGATACTGTGCGGGTTTCTCCGGCAGCTACATCAGCAGTTTTTTCTCCGGTGGCTACTACGTTACCTTTGGCATCGAGCAATTCGTATACCAGAGCCATGTTGCTGGCAGCCGAACCGTTATTTCTCAGGTCTGCACCCAGTTTGAAGATACCGTCTTTGTATGTATCGTCCAGGGTGGATGTCACGCGGAAGTCTTTCAACGCGGCTTTAGGTTGTGAATAGAGGAAAACATCACGTTCGATGCCGCTGATACGCCAGAAGTCCTGGCATTCCAGATAAGACCCGGTACTCCAACGGTAAATCTTTAGAGTAAGTACATTTTTGCCGGGTTTCACGAATTTGTTGATCAGGAACTCCGCAGAGTTTTTGGAATCTTCGCTATAACCCACTTCCTGCCCGTTGATGTACACGTATACGCCCGATTTGGCACCGGCCAGGTGAAGATAAATATCACGTCCGTCCCAATCGGCGGGGATATCGATGTCACGACGGTACACACCTACCGGATTGGCCTCCGGTAGAGTCGGAGGTTGTGGGTTACGGGGCTGGAATTCATAACCGTGATTGGTATAGATAGCCACGCCATGGCCCTGTACTTCCCAGTTGCCCGGTACTTTTATATCTGTCCAGTCGGCTGTGCTCACCGAAGGGTCGGTGATGTTAGCCGGCAGATTCTTGTATGAATCTACAAAGTAGAACTTCCAGGTTCCGTTCAGAAGTTGATAATATTTGCTTTTTTCGAACTTTCCGGTCAAGGCGTTTGCACGGTTTTCGTAGGTCATAAATGAAGAACGGGGGTATTCTTTATTTACGGCTACTACCTGTACGTCTTGCCAGTAAGGCTTCTTCGGTTCATTGCCGGCCGAAGCAAAAGCGGAGGCCATCAGGAGGCCACCCAGCATAAGGCTATTTAAGGTATCAGATAGTCTTAATTTCATGTTTCGAGGGTATTAGAATGATAATTTATTTAACTTTTATATGATCAAAGCCTTCTCCGTATACACCGATCACTGCGCTTTGCGAAACAAAAGCAGTCGGATCACAGTCTTTTATCAACCGGAAGATAATGGTTGATTCCCGTTTCTTGGCCAGGACGAACATCATCTTCTGCTCTTTGCCGGTATAGAACCCGGTTGCATTGATGACGGTTACTCCCCGGTGTGGATATTCGTTGATGCGTTTGCCTATTTCTTCGTACTTGTTGGAGATAATGAAGAATTGTACGGATTGTCGTGCACTGTTCACCACCTGGTCCAGCACAAAGCTGCAAACATAAAGAGTCACATATCCGTAAACTACCTTTTCCCAGTCTTTCAATACGAAGTAGCTGGAGGAGATGATGATCAGGTCACAGATCAGCATGACTCTTCCCAGAGTGATGTCGCGGTATTTGTTGATAACAGCCGCAATGATATCTGTTCCTCCGGTACTTCCGTTGGCCGAGAAAGCAATACCGATGCCACTTCCGCAAAAAGAGGCACCCAATACACAAGCCATGAACGGCTGGTCGTGTAGTAAGGTTACGTTCGCCGTTAGTTTTTGGATGATAGACAGGAAGAAGGTTAAAGTGAATACACCGAATATGGTTTTGAGACTGAATCGAAATCCCAGCACTTTGAGGGATACCATCAGCAATACAGCATTGATGGCGAAGTAAGTGTATTGAACCGGAAATCCGGTAGCGAAATAAACAATAGAGGCAATGCCCGGTACTCCACCGGTGGTGATGTCGTTAGGAAGCAGGAAGAGAGTCCAACCGATGCCGTAAAGGATCATTCCCAAGGCAATCATTAAGTAGTCTTTCGTTTCTCTGATTACTCCCTGTTTAGAGGGCTTTGATATTTTCATCTTCATGGATGGGTTGTGTAGTCTTATAATCGGACACGGATTTCATGAACCGGCCGGCATTGCGTAGCGAACTACTTGCCGGAGGACTCGTGAAACCCGTGTCAAAAAGAGGTTTTATTATTTTGCGAAAGCGTGTCTGTAACCTTTCACCTTGTTCCATGCTCCACGAGTGAAGTCAGGGATAGCTACCGGTGCAGAGCTGTTTTCGATAGAAAGCTTGGTCAGGTCGGCCATGCAGCACCATTCTGCAAGGTCATAAACGTCCATATCCAAAGGAAGACCGTTGCGCAGACAGTAAACCAGACGGTAATCCATGATGTAGTCCATACCACCGTGTCCACCTACTTTTTTAGCTGTTTCTTCCAGTTCTTTGTGGATCGGGTGTTTGTATTTATCCATCAGGGCTTTTTTAACGTCAGCGGGTACAGAGCCGTGTGCGTTCAGCTTTTCGTGGTTAGGTACGTCGTTTGAAGCGATCTGAGTCGGACGCATGCAGTATTCTTCGATAGGATATTTGCTTGCATAACCGTCGGCACCTACTACCTGATACATACGGCTGTAAGGACGCGGAGTCATTACGTTGTGCTGAATCAGGATCGTTTTACCTTTTTCCGTACGGATCAGTGTAGAAGTCTGGTCACCGTTCTGGAAATCTTTTACTTCTTTGCCGGTTGTTTTTTTGATGTATGCCGGACCGTTGACAGCCTTTGTATCCATAGATACGAGGTAGTTCATTTTGTCACCACGGTGAATGTCGAGCAGCTGGCAAGCCGGGCCCATACCGTGAGTGGCATATACATCGCCACGATGATTCTGATTGTAATCCATACGCCAGTTGTTCCAGTAGTATGGCCAGAAGTCTTCGAGGTTGTGGATGTAAGCACCTTCTGTGTGAAGCACTTCACCGAATACGCCTTGCTGAGCCATGTTCAGTGTAGTCAGTTCGAAGAAGTCATATACACAGTTTTCAAGCTGCATACAGTGTTTACGAGTTTTTTCAGAGGTATTGATCAGCGCCCAGATTTCGTCCATGGTCATTGCCGAAGGAACTTCGATGGCAACGTGCTTGCCGTGTTCCATGGCGTAGATAGCCATCTGTGCGTGATGTTTCCAGTCAGTCGCGATGTAAACGAGGTCGATATCGTTACGTTCGCAAAGTTTTTTCCAGGCATCTTCGCTACCGGAGTAAGAAGCTGCTTCAGGCAGGCTTGCCTTGGTCAGGATTTTCTGTGCACCGGCTACGCGTTCGGGGATAAGGTCGCAAAGGGCTACGATCTGTGTTCCGGGGATGTGAGTGAAGCGTTCTACTGCACCCGGTCCACGCATACCCAAGCCAATGAATCCGACACGTACCACGTCGAGTTTAGGAGCAGTCAGTCCGACTACGTCTTTTTGTCCGGCGGGACGTACAGGCACTGGAGTCTCGATAGGCTTGATGGTTTGTGCTACTGCACCCGAAGTGCAAGCAAACAATGCAAGTCCGATAAACAGGGCATTTAGATGTTTAAACATGTTTGATAAGATTTGATTAGTTAATAAAATTGTTGTTAATAATAGTGTTTCATTTCTCGTGCAAAGATAAGAATACTTTTCACAACTCTTATCTTTTATACGATTAAAACGTTCTCTGTTACATCTTTAATTCATAGATATTCCGGTTGTTATTATAACAGGATAAATCCTGTCAGCCTGCAGAGACGGTCACTTCCGTTGTTGAATGGAAGATGCCATCTCTGCAGCAGGCTGGTTTTGCTTTCTGCAAAATCCTGGTAATGTCATCTTTTACAAGTTGTTTGAACCCGGTAGTGCAATGTTTTTCCGGGGTATATAATGCAGCGTGTAGTGTGTTGTGGGTTGCAACTCTTTTATTCATTCTTCTGTTTCTTTGTTATGAGATTCTTTTCTTTCGTTTGGTCGCTCGAGCAATAATTTACTTTTTGATATACGCTATAAATACACATCATTGGGGAGTGACCCTCTGTGTTATAGCTTAATTTTATAATATTTTAATAAATGATAAACCTTAAAGCCGCTTTTTACTTTTGAAAGCAGAATGTTCTGAATAGTATGATTCTGATAGTATATCCTGTTTTTTGTTGACTTGCAATCGGTGTGAAATAGTTGAACCGGAGAGCAGAACTGCATATAAAATGAATATGAACCGCAAAAGTATGCGTAGATGGCGTGGATTCTTCTATATATATGCATTGAGGCTTTTAAACTAAGGCTCCGTTTCTAATAAAGAAAGGCGGCATTGGTTTAAAACCAAGGCTCCGTTTCATTAAAACCGAGGCGGCATTGGGGAGGAAGAGAGCAATCGTTATCCTGATTCGGCTTTCTTTTTATTTTTTAGCCCGGTGCAGGCTACCGCCGTTAGAGTGTCAGAATGTTCCTGTTCGGGGGCATAGCAAGAAATAATGTAATGTTTGGACCAGAAAGGATAGTGCCCTGATCCGAAATCAGCCGAAAGGGTGATAACCTGAAAAAATGTAATCGCCGGAGAGGGTGATATTATTCATCGGAAAGAAGACTACCCGGATATAGCGCAGGCTACACCGGGTAGAAAATACAAAATGATAATAAATATACATTGCTGCCTTCTTGTCAGAATGTATCAGGGCTTCAACTCAATCCATTCGCCTGCCTGAGTATCTATGTTGAGAATATCCGGACCGGACAACGTATAGTTTTTATCCGGTTTCAGTGTGCCGGGGCGGGCTATTTTCAACATGCCGCCTTTCTCCGAATAGATACGTACACGGGTGATTTCTCCGCCTTCCATCTGTGCAGAGACAAGGAATGCACCCATCGCACGCAGTCCTTCGAACGATACATCTTTCCACTCTTCGGGCAGTGCGGGGAAGATGCGTATCGTGCCCGTATGGCTTTGCAACAGCATCTCCTGGATGCCCGATGCGAAAGCAAAGTTACCCTCGAGCGTGAAGGGGCGGTAAGTGAAACGGGATTTGCCGCTTTTGGTCTGGTCACCGTTGGCGTGGAAGGTGTTTTTCAGGCAGAAACATTCAGCAAAGGTTCTCAGGGCCTGTGCCGCACCTTTGCCGTCGAATGCCCGGGCTTTCATATTGGCAAGCCAACTGTACGAATAGCCTGTCCAGTAGTCCGGCCCCACTTCGTCGAGCCGCTTCAGGGTGGCCCGTATGATGTGTTGTGACTTTTCTCCGTCGCTCCAGTCTATCAGTCCCATCGGGTGAATGGCCATGGCATGGGAGAAGTGGCGGTGCGATTCATTGTAAGGATATCCTTTGGCAAAGGTGAGGCAACCTTCTTCATCCACATCGTAGTCCGGCAATTGGGCTTCTAAAGCTGCCCAGTGGGACGACTCGTCTGTCAGATTCAGTTCGTGAGCCAGTTCGGCGGCTGCTTTAAAGAGGAAGTGCATCATTGCCAGGTCGTAGTTGGTCATGTCGCTGAACCATGCTTGCAGGGAGTTGTCGAATACTTCGGGACTTGAACTGAATTCCAGTTTGCGTACTCCTTCGGGGGTGACTTCGGAGACTTGTTCCAGGTAGATTGCCACATCTTTAAGGAAGGGGTAAGCACGTTCTTTGAGGAAGGTGCGGTCTGCCGAATATTTCCAGTGCAGATAGAAGTGCTGTGCCAGCCAGGCAGCCACTGTCTGCGACATGGAGTACTGTATCCATCCCCCCATCGGTTCTCCTGTCAGGGTGCAGACGCCCGGTATGTTCATACCTTCGGTTCCGAAATACTGGCGGGTGTAGCGCTTGTATGTATCCCGCTGGTTCCATAAGGTGTTCAGGTATCCCATGCCTTCCGTCAGGTGATTGCCCGTATAGGCGGGCCAATAGCTCAGCTGTGTGTTGAGGTCGTGGTGATAGTCCCCTTTCCAGGGAGGGAGTTTTCCGTTGTCGGCTGTCCATACGGCTTGCAGGGAGATGGGATAGGAGTGTTCGCGGGTGGTAGAGGCGAATTTATACATCTCGTTCTGGTATTGTTTTTGCAAAATGGAGTCGGGCAGAGTAACGGATGATTGTGCCCAGTACTTGTCCCAATATTCCAGATGTGCCTGATAATCCTGTTTTAATCCACGTTGCAGGGCGGCTTCTGCTTTTTCGGCTGCTTTTTCGCCGGATAGGGAAGAGGTGACGCTCCAAGTACCGTACAGGGTTTCTCCTTCCTGTTTCCAACACACTACTACGTCATACCAGAAGTCTCCGTAGCCTTTCTGGTGATAGGTGATCCGGTTGCCTTCGCGGACTGTCTCTCCTTGCTGGTAGCCCAGTCGGTGGAGATCCTGTCCCGAAACCGGATCGAGGCTGCCGTCCGGTTTCGTTTTATTGTATACGGGGGTAAGGATAGACGGCTCTATCGGAGTTTTCAGGTTACGGAATACAAACCATCCGACCGGTTCGGTGGCATGAACAAAAGTCTGCATCTGTGTTCCGTCTGCCCAGTTCGCTTCGCACAGGGCATTATTCAGATAAAGTCGTACTTGGGTGGGAGCGCCTATCTTTTCCAATGGAAACTCGATTGCGGCTCCGGGGATTTTGGATGGGGCAGGGTTCATGTCATAAGGCCAGTCCAGTTTTTTCTGTACGGGCAGATAGTCTTTTGTGCGGATGTGCTCTTTTACCCAGGAGAAGCGGAAGTTATCTCCCGACAGGCTGTCTACCGGGCGCAAGTCCCATAGATCGGTCCGGTCCAGTGACAGGCGCAGGGAGGAGTCGCGTTGCCATACCAGTGCGCCGACGGTGGCGTTGCCCAGAGGCATCGCTTCGTCCCACGATCGGGCAAGTCCGGTGAATACAAGGTCACTCTCCGAAGGAGTGACCGGGCAGTAGTCGTACGAGCTGCAACTGCCCCACAGACCACAACAAAGTAGCAATAGTAGTTTGATTTTCATAATATTAAAAAAGAATGGTTTACGATGATTTACTTTCAGACTTGTGCTATTATAATGAATACAAAGAGAATAGCAGTCACCATAGGGAGGCTGCTATTCTTTTAATAAATTTTAGTCTATGCTCCGGCTATGCGGCGAACCTTCGTCCGGATATAAACGGGTCCGGCGGCTGTCGGACGGTATTATTTATTCAACAACAGTTCGATCGCTTTGCTTCCTTTATTTCCGGATTTCTCTTCGGCTGCCGGAGCGAAGAGTGCGTCCAACTGATAGACAGGCAAACTTCTTTCCGGTTTGAAACGATCGGATGAAACGTAATTCCGGACAGAGGTGAGCAACTGCTGCATGGCAAGCCTTTCACCGATTTTCTTTTCAGGATCGGCGCAGAGCACGAACAATTTTCCTTTTCCTACATTCGCCTCAAACGAGATTCCCAGCTTTTGGTTGGTTTCATAAGAGTCGATGCTTTGTATCAGTGGAGTGATTTCTTTCAGTTCGTCCAGTTCCAGAGCTGTCGAATAGTTAAGGATATCCCACCATTGCCAGTCAGCATAGCTTCCCGTGGGGAAATCGCGGAAAGCAGGGTGCTCGTTATCGATCAGTGTACCTACGATCATCGGGTTCCAGTTGAACATAATCGGATTCCAGAAGTGGCTGGCGAAGTGTGCTTTGCGTCCTTGGCACTTTTCGGGGATCAACAGTACGCTCTTTCCTTCGTCGAGCCACTGTTTGGTCTTGTCATTCCAGGTACGGGTGTAGATAAAGTTAGTCTCTTCAACTTTTGGCTGTTCGGGGTATACCCATACGTCCCATTCATTGCGACAACTTCCCAATTCAGCCTTCAGTGTCAGCTTGCGGGCACTCTCCACACCATTCAGAGATAATTCGATGATCCCAAGCGAATCTACCGTGGCGGGTTGTATTTCTTTTACTTTCAGGCTTCCCTTACGGTACACGGTTCCATCTTCTCCTGTCAATGTCCAGTTCAGTTTCCGGTCTTTCAGGGCATTCTTGCCGTAATGGTAAATCTCCATCTTTGCTTTCAGATTCTCTCCGGTCTTGAAAGTACGTTGGGGCAGGCGTGCCAGAAGCACGGTAGGGGCACACGATTCTCTGAACTTTTCGGGGGATACGAGGCCTTTACTTTCCCAAAAGGCATCGAGGATACCGACAAAAGCGCTGCCCTGTCCTGGGAAATCGGCCAGTCCCAATAATTGGAACCCACCGGAATTGCGAGTGCGCAGCAACGATTCGTTCACCTCTTTATATTGCAGCACTGTGTGTGCTCCGGTTGCTTTGAAGAAATCATCGGCTTGATGCAACATGCCGTTTCTGGCAAGTCGTTCGCGAAACACTTCAAAGTTGCGTGCTTCGACTACGCCTGTATATTTCTTTATTTCTTCGAAGTTGGGGTACATGCAGCGCTGTCCCGTTTCGTGGGCAATCACCGGAACATCGATGTCCGACTCCTTGCAACGATCCCAGTCAGTCGAGGGTTTCCCTTCGTATACGGTGATCCATCCTTTCGAAGTGACGTGCGACACATAATATTGATCCGAGGGAGTGTGTGTGCGGGCGGTTGAGGCGCTGTAAAGACGTCGGTTGTCATAAGCCTGTGCTTTTTTCACCAGATCTTCCAATACGGCAAAATCACCTTCATTTTCGTTTCCGTTACACATCAGGATGAAAGAGGGATGATTGCCATAAGCGTCGAGAATGGCATACATCTCTTTTTCGAAGAAATCGCGTCGGGCAGGATATTTGCCCACGTCTTTGATCCACATGGGGAGTTCGGCCTGGAGGTACATGCCTGTTTCGTCGCCCGCTTCGAATGCGGCTTCCGGCGGACACCAGGAGTGGAAACGTACGTGGTTCATTCCATATTCCTTGATGGTGTTGAAGATACGCTTCCAGTCATCGACGTTTGTCGACGGATAGCCGGTCAGAGGGAAAACCGCGCAGTCCAGCACTCCGCGCAAGTGAATGTCTCTTCCGTTCAGACGGATGTGATGCTTGCCTTGTTCCACACTCCGCATGCCGAAAGTCCGGGTTTGGGTGTCTGTCTTGCCATCTACGTTCCAGCTGGCCTCAAGCTCATATAAATAAGGTGTAAATTCATCCCAGAGTTTCACCTGTTTACCCATCGGAAGGGTTTGCCGAATGCCGGCATGTGCCTGCAGGCTGTCTGCACTCATGCTCTGGCGAACTATCACTTTGCCCCCTTTCTCCCGGATACATAGCTCCAGCGTTCCCGTTTGCCCGTGCTTCAGGGGGGCGGGTTGTACTGCTATTTCCACTTCTTTTGCTGTCACATCGGGATATACATTAATCCGGCGGATGTGCGCTTTTTCTTTGGCATACAGTGAAATGTCACCGACTATTCCATTCCAGTTGGTTTGTGTATATTCGGTAGTTCCGTGGTTCCACTGATCCATTGGATATTTGAGTGTATTGTTTACGCAGATGGTCAGCGTATGGATGCCGGGACTGAGCACCGGAGTCAGTACGAATGTGTTTGGAGTACTCAGGTGCTCCATGACACCTACTTCCTTATCGTCTACGTAGACAGTTGTTTCCCAATGACAACGCTCCAGTTTCAGGTAAATCTCACGGTCGGACCAGTCCTCGGGGATCACTACTTCCCGTTGGTACCAGGCAGCCCCCTGATACTCGAATTTTCGACTCAGGCGGTCTACATAACGTGCGGTGTTTTTGATTCCTTTGCCACCCTGGTCCGTCGATCCGGGCAGCATGATGGTTTCCGAGAGTTTGTCCAGATAGAGCTCGGAGCCGGGAGTCTTGCCGAATCCCATCGGGTCCAGTTGAAAGCGCCACATACCTGACAGGTCGAGGACATCATTTTTTGTCGATTGTGCCATAACGGCCATGGCGAGCAGGCATCCGGTCAGGATCAGGATGGCTCGATGTCGGGTGTTTTGATTTGGTTTTTTCATGATTGTATGGTTTTATTCACCACAGATTACACGGATTTTTACGGATTAATCGTTTATTTCTTTTTGATTGGTAAGATTAAATGTTCTGTACTAATCTGTGTAATCTGTGGTGAGGCCTCATTTCTTTTATATATTCATTAATTTCCGGTGAATCTGTATCCCCTGATGATTGTTATCCATCGAAGCGGCTACTTCAAAGAAGTGTTCGGCTTTTGCCGTATTCCCCAGTCCCAGATGTCCCAGAGCCATCAGATAGTTACAGTGGATGCGGTTCTTCTTATCCATATCGTCTTCCCAGATTAGAAGGTCGGGTAAAGATACGGCAAAATAATCCATCCGGAATATGTCGAAGAGATGTTCTTCTCCATAAGTGATTAATTTGTTGAAGCGGCTGCGTGCCTCTTTCTCTTGTCCCAGTTTTCGGAATGCAAGTCCTTGATAGAAGATCTTGTCCGGTTTTTGGTCGTTGTAATACATGGCAGCGGCTGGCTGGCTGTCTCCCATGCTGGCTTTGAGGAACAGGTCGTGTGCCTCTTTCTGTTTGCCCAGTTGTTGCAGGATGCAGGCTTTGTAATAATTGAAGTCATTCTCCTGTGCTCCAGGGAGTTTGCCTTCACCCAGATGTGGTGGGTATGCGTAGCACTCTTCTATCCGGATGAGTGCCTCATCGTATTCTTTACGCGCGATCAGTTCCTTTGCCAGTTCCAGGCGGGCTATCTGATATTGTGCGGGAACTTTTCCCTCACCGCCTTCCCACGGATGGAATTTTCGCTGATCGATCCGGCGGATGGCTTCCCTGTATTGTCCGGTCTGGTTCAGCAGGGTGACATATTCCAGATATAAATCGTCACGAGTTATTACGATATCCATATATTGTTCCAGAAAAGCCATTCTTTCTGTGTGCGGGCGGTTCAGCCGTTTATACAGCTGATCGAGTTCCATCAGTACGCGGGCGTCGGTCGGATCCAAGCGGAATGCTTTTTCCAGCAAGAGGACGGCTTCTTCCGGGCGATTCAATTTGTTGAAGTAGGCCAGAGCCAGGTTACGCCATACGGTAGGAAATGTTTCGTCCTCACGCGAAGAACGTTCCCAAGCTGCGATGGCAGGGGTATACTGGCGTTTGTCATACCAAAGATTTCCCAAATAATAGAGGGCTTTCGGGGCTTCTCCCATAAAGTCAGCCACACACTGAAGAGCTTCTATCGCTTCCAGGGCATTGGGAAAGCAGTAGTCGGCCGGTTCTTTTTCAGCAAGCCTGATGGCTGTTCGCGCCTTGTCTGTTTCTCCTAAACGAATCAGGCACCAACTCTTGTAATAGTGCAGCAGAGTCTGTTCGCCGATGGGTTGGCCGATAGCCGACTCGGCAACGGCCAGTGCTTCTTCAAATCGTCCTGCAGAGGTATAGTCGAGCACTAATGCCTCGTAGTCGGGTGCGCCGCGTTTTATCAGGTGTCGGAGTTGGGACAGTACGGTTTCTTCCCGGGTTATCAGATATTTTTCGAACAGGCAGCCAAAGTTGAATGCGTCGATTTTCAGGGAGTCTTCTATCCAGGCAAGAGCTTCCTCCGGACGTTCAAGATGGCGGAGGATCATTGCTTTCAGATGGCGACCGCGCAGGTTGTGCCAATTGCGTAATAAGGATTTTTCAATTTCTCCGAGAGCTTCTTCCCAGTTGCCGCGTGAAACGGAGATTTGAGCCAGTGAATAATAGCCTGCATCCTGCCATGCCGCGTTCCAGCACGATTTATAGAATGAATTGTATGCTTCATCGTTTTTTCCCTGGAATTTCAGCGCAAGCCCAAGGTTGTAGAAAGCTTCACCATCATACGGATTAGGATTCTTCTCGGTCAGTCGGGAAATCGCTTTCCGCAGGTAGGGCTCTGCTTGCGCGAACTGTCCTTTGCGTATAAGCCACAGTCCCATGGCATTGTTACAACGGGCGTCTTCATTGTCACGGCGGAGTGCTTCCAAATAATAATCGGTCGGACAATAAGTTGCATGTCGGTATTGTTCCAGATGCAGTCCGGTCAGGTAGAGTTCCTCATTTGTTTTAATTTCTTCCGGTGCGAGGGCGGGTCGGGCTGCTTCCGGAACCTCTTTGATAGTTTCCGGTTCAGCCCTCCAACTGAGCTTCTCCCGTCCGTTGGTACCGTAGATGATGACTTCTGTTTCACTAAGGTCGTTGACGGGGACCAGTCTGTCGAACACTTGTTCCGGAGAGAGGTCGCAGGTTTGTTCAAAACAGATGTTTCCTGCTTTCCGGACTACGATGTGTAATCCCTGTTGGGCAGAGGTAGCGAAGAGCTTTAACCTGCTCTCTGTTCCTTCGGGCTCCAGATTCATCAGGAGTTCCGAAGAGGCGTTTTTCACAACTCCCAGTTCCCGGTAGGGCATGAAGTATTGTGTAAAAGTCTTCTCTTCATAGGGTTGCAGCCAGCTGAAATCCGGTTGATTGTCTGTATAGACTCCTGTCATCAGCTCTATATACGGTCCGTCGGCATCCGTCAGATTGCGGTCCCATGCTTGTCCGAAATCTCCGTTTCCCCACGTCCATTGTTTCTTTCCTGGAGATATGTGATGATTGGCAACATGCAGAACACCTGCCTGGGTGTCGTTTTCGTATCCGCCCACAAAGTTGTATTCGGACCGGATTGCCATGTAGGAAGTCGGTACAGGGATGTTTTTATATCTTGAAATATCCACTCCGGCGGAATAGTCCATCTTGTAGTAGGTTCCGGTAGCGATAGGATAACGGGATACATCCCGCTTTCCATGGTCGAATACGGCGTTAACATCCGAGGGGAATACAGACTGATAGTCTGCGTTGACTGCTACTGCCGGATTGGCCCACCACAGGAAAGTTTGTGGCAGAGGAGTCGGGTTAGAAACTTTTCCCTGTATCTCGAGTACGGCCCGGCCGGGGCGGAGTGTGAATCCGGCTGTCCCTTTCTGGCCGAACATCCGTTCCCGTTCGCTTACCCATACAATGACACTTCCGTCTTTGCATTGTTCAATGCTGTAATCTACCGGCAGGAATGTGCTGGGGCGGTGGTGTTGAGGCCAGTTGAACTCAATGCCCCCTGAAATCCAGGGACCGGTCAGTCCTACCAAAGCCGGTTTTATCACGTGGTTGTAATAAATAAAATGCCGTTGCTTTATTTTATCGAAAGCCATCTGGATGCGTCCTCCTAATTCGGGCAGAATCATGACTTTGAGGTATTCATTTTCCAACCATACGGCATGATAGCTTTTCTCTTCACAAGTGTCTTCAATCTTCTCGATGACCGGATACGGGTATACTACTCCGCTGCTGCCTTGATAGACACGCTTTTCCAGAAACATCGGGTTCTTTTCGGGACGTCCGATGCCATAGGTAGGGAGCAGGATGTCTTCCTCCCATACTTTTACATTCTCTTTCATCTTATTTTATGGATTATTTGATTAATTCTTTTTCTATTTCTTCCAGTGTTTTCCCTTTGGTTTCTGGCAGCTTCCGGCGTATGAACAGGAATCCGGCCAGACAGATGCCACCATACAGCCAGAAAGTACCTTCGGCACCTATACTTTCATTCAAAACGGGGAAGGTATAGGTCAGTACAAAGCAAGCTACCCAAAGGAAGAAGGTGGAGAGGGCCATGGCCATACCTCGTATTTTCACGGGGAAAATTTCGGATAAAACCACCCAGACTACCGGAGCGAGTGACATGGCATAGCAGGCAATGGCAAGCACTACCAGCAGGAGCATAGGCAGACCGCTTACATCCAGAAAGTAGCAAGTTCCCAGTGTCAGGTAAATCAGTGCCAATCCGGCAGAACCGATAAGCATCAGGGTGCGACGTCCCCATTTATCCACTGTATAGATGGCTACGAAGGTAAATATCACATTGGTGATTCCGGTCACTACAATGTTCATCAACACATCGGAAACGGCATAACCGGCCGATGAAAAGATTTCATGTGCATAATTGAAGATTACATTGATGCCACACCATTGTTGGAATATAGCCAGGACGATGCCGATGATCAGCACTTTGCGCATTTCCGGGCGAAAGACAGCTTTCCATTCGTAATCTTGTTTTCCGTCTTGCCCCCGGGTTACTTGTGTCAGTTCTTCCAGGGTCTGCCGGGCATAGGTTTCTCCTCCGATGCGCATCAGTGTTTTCCGTGCTTTCTCCTGTTGATGGACAGTAGCCAGCCAGCGGGGACTTTCAGGGATGACGAATGATAATAGAAAGAAGATTCCTGCCGGAATCAGTTCTGCCCAGAACATCCATCGCCAGGCCCACTCTATACTGGTGTCACTCAGTACGTCGGAACCGTGTGTATAGTATTCTCCTATCTGCCAGTTTGCCAGTTGCGCCAGTAAAATGCCTAATACGATGGTAAGCTGGTTGAGTGATACGAATTTACCTCGTACATGGGCAGGGGAAACTTCTGCGATATAGACGGGGGAAACGTTGGATGCGATGCCGATACCCAGTCCTCCTACAATGCGATAGAAGATAAAATAGGAAAAACTATCGACTATTCCCGTACCTAAAGCTGAAAGCGCAAACAGGAAGGAGGCTATGATGAGCATCTTTTTACGTCCGTACTTGTCACTCCAGACACCCGATAGCAAAGCCCCTACCAGGCAGCCTATCAATGCGCTGCTCATGGCCCAGCCGCGTAGAACTGCTGAATTTTCAATTCCGAAGAAAGGTTCGTAGAAGATTTTAGCTCCACCGATGACAACCCAATCATAGCCGAACAACAGCCCGCCCATAGCTGAGACGATGCAGATTAGTAGTAAATAGCCTTGTGTCTGTTTCATGTTATTAAATGGTTTAAATGATTAATGCAAAGTAAGCGGGTTTGGAGGTGAAAATAAATAGAGAAACCAGCTAAAAAGATGGACTATCTTTCTTTTTTATATGTATATTTGTGACGTGAATCTATGAATCTGTTAGTATGGCAAAACAAAAAGACGGTTTTCTCGGCGAACAGGCATTGGTATTGCCTCCGGCCATTGTACAACGCATGAAGACAGAGCCTGCGACCTCTGTACTGTATATTACCGATATAGGCTATTATCCAAAGGCTTATAATCATTTTCGGGAACGGGATGTTCCGATTGACCAATATGTATTTATCTATTGTACGGAGGGTAGGGGGTGGTTCAGCCTGGATGGGCAGAAGCACCCGGTAGCTCCCAATCAATACTTCATACTTCCGGCAGGACTCCCTCATGCCTATGGCGCCGATGAAAAAGAACCATGGACAATTTATTGGATTCACTTCGGGGGAACACTGGCTTCACTCTATTGTACGCACCGAACTTGCCGGCTCACGGAAATAAAGCCGGGAATGCATTCGCGAATCAGTTACCGGACAGAATTGTTTGAGGAAATATTTCGGGTACTGAAAATGGGGTACAGTCTGGAGAATCTTTCGTATGCCAGCTCTGTATTTCATCATTATCTGGGTTCTTTACGTTATCTCAGGGAGTATCGGGAGGCTTTTTCAGAACACCGCCTGATGGGTGAGGAAGATCCCGTTAGTGCAGCCATTCATTATATGAAGGAGAATTTGGGTAAGAAGCTGACTTTAGCCGAGTTGGCAGATTATACAGGATATTCGCCTTCGTACTTCTCTAATTTATTTTTGAAACGTACGGGCTATGCACCATTGAGTTATTTCAATCAGATCAAGATTCAGAAAGCCTGTCAGTTTCTCGATTTTACGGATATGAAAGTGAATCAGGTATGCTATCGGGTAGGTATTGAAGATGCTTATTACTTTTCACGGCTGTTTAGCCAGATAATGGGTATGTCTCCCAGAGAATATAAGAAGGTGAAAAAAGGATAGAAGAGATCAGGCTGACGGGGAAAGCCGGTTATCGCTTTTCCCCGTCAACTGATAAAGATTATATCTTGATCTTTCCTGTCAGTTTGATGTCTCTGGAAGAGGCACCTACCAGGATTTCAAACTCTCCTTTCTCAAATACCCAACGGTTTTGTCGGGCATTGAAATACCGGAATGCGTCTTCATCCAGTTCGATCTCTACCTGTTTGCTTTCTCCTGCCTTCAGATATACTTTGTCAAAGCCTTTTAATTCTTTCTGTGGACGGGGCTCTTTAGACTGTATATCATGTACATAAAGTTGGGCAATTTCGTATCCGTCTTGCTGCCCGGTATTGGTTATGGTAAACGAAACTGTGACTTTCTTCTGTTTTTTATCTGTAATACGGATATTGAGGTCCGTATAATCAAAAGTGGTATACGAGAGTCCGAATCCAAATGGGAAAAGAGGTTCGATACCTTTTTCGTCGTATCCCCGGTAACCGGTGAAGATTCCTTCTGTATAATATACCTTCTTTTCTTTTCGGGTTTCATCATAGTGCCCGTATGCCGGCGAATCTTCCCATTTTTTTTCGATTGTGAACGGGAGTTTGGCTGACGGATTTACTTTGCCCGAAAGAATGTGGGCTAATGCGTGTCCACCCTCCTGCCCGGGATAGAGGGCATGTACTACAGCGGGTACCTGATTGATCCACCGGGTCATGTTCACTCCGCCTCCGGCATGAATGGCTACTATCAGTTTGGGGTTTACTTTAATCAATTCCTCGATTAGCAGGTCTTGTCCATAAGGCAAATCGAACGGTCGGTCGCGCCCCTCCAGTTCGATGCTTCCGTCCAATCCGGCACAGAACACCACGAGATCGGCTTTCTCAGCCAGTCGCTTTGCTTCAGAAAAGTCAATGTCGCTTTGATAAGCATATCCCATCCGGATCTCTGCCGGGGTGCTGCGTTGGTTACAGAATTCCAGCTGAACGTGTTTGGCATCTCCTTTCCGTACTGAAACGGCAATATTGCGTACGTCGAACGATTGAGACTGGGAAGCGTCCAATGCCAATGTTCCGTCTATCCACAGGCGATACGCTCCTTGTGCATCGACAAAGAACCGGAGGCTGTCTGTCTTCTCGGCATCCACGTATCCTTCCCAACATATCCGGTAGTCACTTCCCAATTTGCTCTCGTTGAAAGGGTATCCCCACCATTCGTAATTTACTGTGCGGTCGATACGGCGAATGATCAGTCCGTTTTCATCTTTACCGTTTCCGGATGCTGTGTTGCCCGGTTGATTGCTGTTTACTGTTCTTCCGGCAGCTACTGCCTGTTGCTGGATCATTTTGTCGGAGAGCATAGCAGAACTGTCAGATGACAATGCATAATAACTGGCTTCCAGTCCGGGTTTACCATCTTTGGTACGGAACTTACTGTTACGGAACAACCGGGGTTTGAACTGGTTGGATATTCCTTCGGTGTAATATACAGTTGCTTCCGGGAATTCCTGGCAGATACCCTCTAATGCTGAAACGACATACCAGGGGTGAACTTTAGAACTTCCACCTCCGCCATACACAATGCTGTTGACATTGTATATTCTGTCTGAAACAATCGCCGGATTGGCTGTAGGACCGATCACGGCAATTACTTTAGGTTGGCGGATGGGTAATGTGTTTTGTTCGTTCTTTAACAGGATGATACCTTCACAGGCGGCATTCAATGCCATTTGATTGGCTTGTGGGTTGAAAGTCGGGATATGGGTGTCTTGCTGAGGCCGATCAAAAAATCCCATTGAGATGCAGGCTCCGTAAATACGGCGTACTTTATCGTTGATCACTTCCTCTGTAACCTTTCCTTCTTTAATAAGTGGGAGAAGTTCTTTGCGGGTGAACCAGTCGTTGCTGCCCATTTCAAGATCCAAACCGTAGTTTGCGGCATTGTCAGCGGAATAGGTACATGCCCAGTCTGACATCAACATGCCTTTGAAACCCCAGTCCTTCTTTAAAATATCGATCAGATGTTTGTTTTCAGTACAATGTATTCCGTTCACTAAGTTGTAACCTGTCATGACGGCTTTGACACCTGCTTTTTGTACGGCAGCTTTAAAAGGTGGAAGGTAAATTTCCTGCAGCGCGCGTTCGGATACTTCCGTACTGACTGTATAGCGGTCAAACTCCTGATCGTTGGCTGCGAAGTGTTTTATGGTGGCGATTACTCCTCCGTCTTGTACCGCTTTAATAAAAGGGACTACCATTTCGGATGTCAGGTAGGGATCTTCGCCGAAATACTCGAAATTACGGGCTCCTTTGGAAGCTCTGTAGTTGTTTACTCCCGGAGCTAAAAGAAAATGAATACCTCTCGCACGCCATTCCTGGGCATACATGGCTCCTGTCTTTTCTGCCAGATTTTTGTTCCATGAGGCAGCCAGAGAAAGTGCCGATGGAAATGCGGTAGCACGTCCGAACAATCCCCAGGAGGCAACGCCCAGCGGACCGTCAGCCAGTTTGAATGCCGGTATTCCCAATCGTTCGCACGGGTGCAGATAGAAATCGTTGTATCCGGCAAGCAAATCTATTTTCTCTTCAAGGGTCATACGTCCGATAAGGTCATTTACTCTTTCTTCGGTAGATAATGTCGTGTTTTGGAACGGATATTGGCTTTGAGCATACAGATTGCAAGGTAAAAGCAATCCGATAGCCAAACTTAAGGTAAGGAAAATGTTTTTCATGTGTTTTCTTTGAATTAAATGTTTATTGAGTGATGTCGCAAAGTTCTAAAAAAGAGGGCTTACTGCAAAATGGAAAGCCCTCTCTTTCGGGGTAAAGTGTGTTAAATTAATGTATAGCTTTTATCAGTTCATTTCCGTTACGCACCGGTTCTTTAATCAGCTCCGGTAAATTATACGTTTTAGTAAACGTATCATAGAAACGCGGATCTTTCTGTGGCAATAAAAACGGTTTTCCCGCTTTTCCTGTTTCCGGATTGAAACTGGCGAAGAATGGTCGTGCCCAAAGTCCGTCCAGTCGTTTGCTGCTGAATACGAACCACTTTCCGGATGACGCCCAGGTATGGAAACTTTCCACGTCATCACTGTTTACTTCGTTTAAAAGCCGTATCTCTCCGGTATCTATCGTTAAAAGGCAAAGCTCGCTTTCCGGATGCCAGATAGAAAAGTTACCATAATCAGATAGAGTGAACATCAGGTATCTGCCATCCGGAGAAACTCTTGGAAAAGACACGCTCTTCCCCTGTCCCGAAGCTTTATATACACACTCCAAGCTCCCGAACTTACCTGATTCGGGGTCGAATCCAATCCGGCATAGGTCATAATGAATACTGTCCAGCGGCATCTTTTCTTTATAAGCGTTTCCACGGCAGAAGTACAGCGTTTTCCCGTCCGGTGTCCAGTTCGGAAATGTCTCCATGTATTTATCCCCACAAATCAGGGAGTCCGTGAGGAACGTTTTCTTTTGCGTGTCATATACCATCAAGTCGGCGGCCAGGTCTGACACCTCGATGGGTTTTTGTCCCGATGAATGGAAGAACTGTTGTATCTCATTCATAGAGAAAGCAATATATCGCCCTGTAGGATGCCATGCTGCATAGGTTCCTCCATTCTTGGCCCCTTCCGGTTTTGTATTGACTTTTTCTACTTTTCCATTCTTTGATATCAGCGTTCCTCCCGATTTTCCACGTACATGTATCATCATGGTTTCGGGCGAGT
This sequence comes from Bacteroides hominis, assembly GCF_033042785.2. Taxonomy (NCBI): domain Bacteria; kingdom Pseudomonadati; phylum Bacteroidota; class Bacteroidia; order Bacteroidales; family Bacteroidaceae; genus Bacteroides; species Bacteroides hominis. Next base: position 2,177,048 of record NZ_CP178829.1, read on the forward strand.
TCCGGTTGAACGTATGGCAATTTATGCATTGTTTTTCAAATGCTTTATTCTCCGCTATGGGAGTTTCCTCATAATTAGTCAGGTTTCGTTGATAGATTCCCATCTCGTTCCAGAGTTCATATCCCGGGTAGAGTAACCGATAGACCAGATACTCATCTATCGGTTCATTCGATATGGTATCCTTGATATCCGCATACCGTTTCCATTTTCCTCCCTTCAGCAGGGTGATGCGAATGAATATTTCCTTTCCGGCTGCCTTTTGGAGAAGTTTTTTCCAGGCTTTGGATGGGATAATCACTTCCGGTTGCTTGCTGGTATATAGAATATCTGTCACTTTTTCTACACCAATTTCTGTTTGAAAAACATCAGCTTCTTCTTTGATAATGAAATTTGGCGGAGCAATATTAACCGGGAATGTGACTCCTGTATAATCCGGGTATATACAGGGAATACTATCTGTATATAAGTCCGGCCTTTGACATTGCTCCGTGCAGGCTTGTAGTATCCAGGCAAGAGCCATTATAAAAAGAATATAGGTAGTTTTCATATCAGTGCAGATTAATTCTTAATGATTTTATCTCCATAGGGACTGATGAAGTTCAGATAGTACCAATAGGTGTTTCCAAACTCCGATTTCAACCTTTGCATTTCTCTGTTTTTATATAAACCATAATATTGTTGGAATCGTTTTTCGGTTTGTTCGCTTACAGTGAAACCTGATTTTGAAAAAGTTTCTTCGCCTACTCCTAATTTATAGATATAGAGTGCCTCTTCGTAAGCGGGTGGCATTTGAGGGTAATCGAAATTATGTATGAACTTCAGGTTATTCACAAAACGTATGACATTGTTGCTCAACAGTAAGTTACCCATCAGATATTCGAAAGCCATCCGGTTTGTTGAGTCTTGTTCGCACAGATATTGCAGTTCCGGTCCTATATTTATAACATTCGCGAATCGTACAGGTGTGTTGGAGGTCTTGCCGGGTGATACTTTCAACCCGGGAACATTTCCTGTCGGTAGCCATTTCTCCAATGCTTCGGCCTCTTTCTTGTAGAAAAGAGATTGTTTAAGCAGGTTGATAAACCTCTGTGCCACTTTGGGACGTTTATTGGCTATGTTATACCGTGCCAGGTTAATCAGGTGCGGAGCGGTCTCTCCCCAGACAACCATCGATTCGAATTCCCACCGTTGTGCCTCGTTGATATATCCCAGGTCTTCATAAATGAAATGTCCATATTCGCTTTCACGGCTGTCACTGTTCCATGGGAAGTACAGACTTTTGACTCCTAATTTTTGTGGATAATCGAATAGGTGGTAAGGTAGTTTTCCTGTGTGATATAAAGCCAGGTTGTGAAAATAGGAGATCAGTTGATTGGTTCTCCCTGAATTTATATATTTTTCTGTTTGTGTCAATGTGTTCTCCCAATTTCTCTCTTTTACGCTTTTCTCAGCCATCAACATGATGCGTTCCGGCATATTATATGATTGTACGAATATATAACATGTGGCAATGGCATATATGATTATAAAAATTGTGGAAATTGCCATATTCTTTTTATTTCCATGAACATTAATCCATGGAATGCGGATGAAACATTTCCATTGTTTGGTTATGAAGAGATTAATTCCGGCAAGTAACAAAAGCCCCAAGAAAACTCCCACGACAGGTGTTAATGAATGATCTACAGGCATTGTATAAATGAAAAGACATATAGAGGGAACCAAGGATAATTGTAACAGGTCTGTTTGTCCTGTTATTTTTTTGAAAGAATAGTGCGTCAACAGATATATTCCCGCCAATATCCCGGATAATATTGCACTCCCCAATATGGGTATATAAAAGAATTGAACGATGAAATCATTCAGATATGCGATCAACCCTTCCGTATGAATTTGTTTGAAGAAGTATTCTTTAGAGAACAGGAACAAATGGTGTTGTTCGTGATAATAAATCACATGTGAAAGTACCCCTTGGTAACAAAGGAAATAGGTAATGAAAAGTAGTAAAAAAAGTAGGTATGGTAACCGCTTCATAAGTATAGATGCAAGATAATAAGAGAAATGAGGGCACTCCCTGATTGGAATGCCCCCATTGTCTAAACACTATTATTAATAACCCGGATTCTGTGTTAGAGCAGGATTCAAGTCAATTTCGCTTTGCGGTACAGGGAACAAATAGTTATTGTCCGAGTATCTGCTTCCTACCAACTTAATCGGTTCTCCCTGATAAAGGATACACATTTTTCCACCATCTACTTTTTTGTCGGGATCATTCGGGTTGTCTACAATCTTATATTTCAATCCTTCGAATGGTGCATTCAATACGTCTTTGGCAATTCCCCAACGACGGATATCCCACATACGTTTTCCGCCTTCCAGACAAAATTCTACACGCCATTCGTTACGGATACGTTGACGGAGATCATCCTGAGTAGCACAATAAGTAGGCTTGCTGGCATCCGTATTCTGAAGTTCAGGCATACCTACACGACGTCTTACCTGATTGACGGCATCAAATGCAGCCGGATCCAACCCCTTAAGTTCGTTCATGGCTTCAGCATAAGTTAAGAGTACTTCAGCATAACGGATATGTACCCAGTCCTTACCCATGTTCCAGCCATCAGACTGAGGATCTAAACTTGGGTCCAGCCATTTCTGGCCATAATATCCGGTTTCTGTAGCATCATTATGTTGGTTGATGCCTGTGCTACCGCTTGAAGCCAAAGGAGCGACTTTTATTGTTACGCCATACATTTCCTCACCATCGTGCAAAATGTCTACCTCCAAACGTGGGTCACGGTTTTTGAATGGATCTGTTGAATCGTATATTTTAGATTTACTGATCGGAGCGCCTTCACTATCTTCGAATGCGTCCACCAGACTTTGAGTGGGGTTCATGCCACCCCAACCTTTTGTAGGGAAACATTCCCAACCCATCAGGTAGTGAGTTTTGTCCGGGTAGTTAAATTGGGTAACAAGTATGAATTCGTCACAACCATCGGCTTTTTCCCAGAAAAGTTCAGCATATTTGCCTGTATTGTCTTTATCATAAAGTTCATACAAGCCTAAATCCATTACATTTTTGGCTTCTTTGGCAGCTACATCCCAATTTCCGTAGTATAAAGCAGCTCTTGCTTTCATTGCCATAGCGGCTCCTTTAGTAATTCGTCCATAGTCAGAAGCAGGCCATTCTGTTGGAAGGGCAGCAATTGCTCTGTCAAAATCAGCCATGACTTTCTCATATACTTCTGCTCTTGGCATACGTGTGATTCCTTCCATGTCTTTTAAGTCCAGAGGTTTATCAATGTATGGAACGTCTCCGAATGAACGGATCAGATTAAAGTAAATATACGCTCTGAAGAAATATACCTGTCCGAGTGCTTTGGTTTTATCTGCTTCAGGATAATCAGGAATCTCATCTATTTTTGAAAGAATCAGGTTACACTGACGGACATTTGCATAATCACCGCTCCAACCTTGGTCTGCCGGGTCATAAATTCCTTTGGAAATATTACCTGCAGCCCATTTGATACCCATTGTGGCATTGTCTGAATTAATGTCGTTGTCTTGATCCCATGTAGACAGATAGCCATAGAGGTCTGAGACTACTTTGTTTGCGTCATCCGGCGTTTTCCAGAAGCTACCATCAGAAAGCTCTTCCTGAGGATAGCGATCCAGAAAGTCGCTACAAGAGCTGAACCCTACTATAAGGGCTGTTGCAAATATATATAAGTAATTCTTTTTCATATTTTTATAGTATTGAGGGATTTAGAATGAAACTTTTAGGCCTAATGAAACTTTCTTCACGTTGGTATATGACCATCCGCGTGTACTTGATTCTTCCGGGTCAATGTCTTCAAGGCCACAGAATGTCAGTAAGTTTTCACCAGCTACATAGACTTTGATTCTGCTAACGCCAATTCTGTTCAGCCAACTCTTAGGCAGATTGTAGCCTAATGACACATTCTTCAAACGTACATAAGACGCGTCTTCCAACCAGAAAGAAGAAGTTACGAAGTTAGTTTGTGAATCTTTTGTGATACGAGGATAGCTGGCATTATGATTTTCCGGAGTCCATCGATCTAAGTGTTTTTTCAGCACTTTACCACCATTATAGAATGCGTATGAAGATTCGGCTTCACAGTATTTATCGACATCGAATGCACCTTGGAACAGAGCAGAGAAGTCGAAGTCTTTCCAATACAGGTTAATGCTTAAACCACCTGTCCAGCTCGGGAAGTTTTGACCGATCACTGTGCGGTCATTCGCAGCATCAATTTTACCATCACCATTCAAATCAGCATATTTGATATCACCCAATTTTTCTGTTCCTGTACGTTTCGGTTCGTTGGCCAGTTCCTCTTCAGTATTGAAATAACCGATTGCTTTGTAACCATAGAATGAACCGATGGGATAACCTTCTAAACGCCATAATTTATTGTTGTCAGGATCTTCTCCTTCAGTACCCTCAAGGTTTGTGATACGGTTTTTTACATAAGCCAGATTTAAATTTACAGCATAGCTGAAATCTTTATTGATACGGTTATTGTGGAAAATGTTCAAATCGAAACCTGTATTTTCTACACTACCTGCATTCTGAACTGGTGCTGACATACCTAAAATACCCTGTACCGGAAGTTTCAATAGCATGTCATCTGTTTTTTTCTTGTATACAGACAGTTCAAATCCAAGTTTATTATCTAAGAATCCTGCGTCTAATCCAACTTCGTAATTAGTAACTGTGGCCCACTGAAGTGCACTGTTTACATATCTCGCTTCATAGGCGGTTGTGTTCAATGTATTACCAAACATATAAGAACCATAAGCATAAGTCGCTACTGCAGGGTAGATATCGCTCAATTCTTCGTTACCGGTACGACCCCAACCTAAACGTAACTTCAAGTTACTCATCCAGTTCAGATTGTCTTTAATAAAGTTTTCCTCTGAGATTCTCCATCCGGCAGAGAATGCAGGGAATACACCCCAACGATTATCTTTCGGGAAACGTGAAGAAGCATCTGCACGCAGATTCGCTTCAAATAAATATTTGTCAGCGTAATCGTATTGGATACGGCCAAAGTATGAACGACGGGCTAACTCCGTGCCACCGTCAGAATTGGTTTGAGATGATTTATCCAGTGTATTCAATGACTCTGTTAGTTCATCGCTACCACCACCCTTACGTGTGGCTTCTGTATATTTATAAAGTTGCTCCCACTGCTCAAAGCCAAACAATGCACCGATAGTATGTTGCTTGAACGTTTTGTTATAGTTCACCAACAACTGAGATGTATATTCGTTCCAGATATAATATTTATCGTATCCTTCTCTCAAACCAGAATCAGAAATATTTGATCCGGTACCATATGAATAATGTTTCTTGAAGTAATCGATGTTACGAATATCATTACGTACAGAGAATAATCCCTTAACGCTCAATTCCGGTAAGATGTGTACGGTTGCATGTAGGATAGCATTCAACTGCTGGTCCATCTGACGATAAAAACCGGTTCTTCCTAATTCTGCTACCGGATTGGCTTTTCCGCTATAATTAAATGTACCATCTTCATTGTAAACCGGTAGTGTCGGGCTGTTACGGGTCACTTCACTCATCAGTGTAGCAAATCCGACAGCTCCATCCTCACGTGTTCCTCTATATCCGGATACATTCAGTCCGGCAGAAAACCATTTGCTGATTTCTGATTCAACGTTGATACGACCGGTGAAACGATTATAATCATTTTCGTTTGTTAAACCACCTTGATAGAGATAACCAACCGATGCACTGTAATTTGTTTTTTCAGAGCCACCATTGATTGAGAAATTGTGTTGTTGTTCAAATGCAAAATTTTTAAATGTCTCTTTATACCAGTCTGTATTGGGGTGTCCGATTGGATCAGTTCCATTCCGGAAAAGCTCGATATCTTCATCGCTATACGGAAGGGCGGCATTGGGATTTTCATTTTTTACAGCTTCATTGTACAGCATAGCATAGTCTGCCGAACCAAGGAAGTTTAGTTTTGTTGTAGGAGTTGCCCATGCTACACTACCCGAATAGGATACTTTGGCATCTTGTCCTTTCTTACCTTTTTTAGTTGTAATCAAGATTACACCGTTGGCAGCCTGTACACCGTAGATTGCGGCAGAAGCAGCATCTTTCAATACTGTCAAACTTTCGATATCCTGTGGGTCAATGGTATTCATACTACCCGGTACACCGTCTACGATGACTAACGGATTGGCCGCATTCACCGAGTTTTTACCACGTACGGTAATTGTTCCGGTTTGTAATCCCGGAGCACCGGAAGATTGGATAGCTGTTACACCCGGCATTGTTCCAGCCATTGCTGCAGAAACACTTGATACAGAACGAGATTCCAGTGCTTCAGCATTAATGGATGATACTGCACCTGTTAAATTTGCTTTTTTCTGTACGCCGTAACCTACTACAACTACCTCGTCAAGGGTCTTTGTATCTTCTTTCATGGTAACATTGTAAGAAGTAACACCTGGCTTCAACGATACTGTTTCAGGCATATAACCGATATAGGTAATTTGTAATTCGTTGCCGCCTACTGTCAGACTGAATTGTCCGTTAATATCTGTTATAGTACCATTAGAAGGAGCTCCTTTTTCTACTACTGATGCTCCAATGATGGCTTCACCCATTGCATCTTTTACAACTCCCGAAACTTTTCTCTGCTTTTGTTGCTGAGTTGTCTGTACGTCTTTTGTCGCTTCTTTCGTCGCAGATACTACGATCTGATTATCCACGATCTTATAAGTGTATCCCGAATTCTTGAATACTTCGTTCAGTACAGTTTCGATCGGAGCATCCGACACATTGATGGATACTTTCTTGTTCAGCTTTACCTGATTGTCATTGTAGAAGAAAGTATACTCGCTTTGTTTTTCAAGTTCACGCAGTACACTCTCGATGGATACGTTTGTCTTCGTCATTGAAATCTTTAGTACTTGAGCGAAGGCACTCACAGGTACCATAGCTATCAGGCTAACTGCCAAAGCAAAAGCCAGATGCTTTTTCATTCTTTGCGGACTAAACCACCGCATGTTGCATTTTCTCATAAATACGATTAATTATTAGATTGTAATTTTGATTGATAAAGTGAGCACAGGACACTTCTAAAGCATCGCTGCACCAGGTTAACGTCATTTACGGTTTCTCTCTCATTCTTTTCTTTATTAATTTAGGTTTAAAATTTGATGTTTGGTATAAGTTCTAAACGAACTTGGTATAAATCTTATCTTTTGTCCTGTTTTCCAAGTTCCGTATGAACTTAGCTTTTATTACTATTTTTTTATTTCTTAAATCGTGTTCTACTTAAGTTCTTCGAGAACATAGTAGTCATTGCTTATTAATTTATAATTTAATGGCGCACTATGCGACATAATATTCAGAATCAGATCCAATGGTTCATTTCGCAATGTGAATGTAAAGCGATAATGATCAGCCACTTTCTGTGAGCAATCGATCTTTTGACCATACCATTTCTCTAAACGAGGTAAAATCATGGCCAATGTTTCGTTCTTGAAACTCAATCGTCCTCCAATACGCCAAGCAGAATATGAATTAGCATCTACATGATCTATACGCACATCACCGTTTGCTTGGCAAGTCAATTTTTCATTCGGACGAAGAATGTATTCTCCTTTAATTTGCTCTTTGTTATCCTTAGGTTCTACCCTAACTTTGCCATTGAGCAATACTGTTTCTACACTTTCGTCACCATCAAAACTAAAAACCTCAAATGCTGTCCCTAAAGCTGTAACATCCATATTCTTGGTTTTTACAACAAAAGGATGTCCCTTATCCGGATGAACATTAAAAAAAGCTTGTCCTGAAAGAGTTACTTCCCGCTTTTCTCCGGAAAACTCTTTAGGATATGTCAAACGACTTCCAGCATTCAACATCACCAATGTACCATCTGCCAGTCTCACTGAATCCATGGATTGGCGTCCTGAATTCAGAACATACCAAACTTTTGGATCTGATTTTCTGGATAATAACATTAAAGATAATGTTCCGCAAATTAGCAATAATGCTATGGATGCTACCCAGCTATACCGATGTAGGCTTTGCCTAAAACGTCCGCTTTTTCCTTTCTTTATTTGGTGCATAACGTTTGTTAGCATTCGTTCTTCCTTATCGACATCGGTATACATATCAGAAGTCTGTTCCCATTGACTATAAATTGCCTGATTCACAAATTTATAGTTATTAAGTTTTTCTCGCTCTTCCGGCGATAGGCCATCGGTCAGCAGCTTCTTTATTATATTCTTATTTCCTTTTGTCGCTTGTTTCATCTTTATTACCTTCTTATTACCTATCTATTTATAAATACACGCAACACCATAACATCCCCCAAAGAAAATTTAAAATCTTTAAAATAAAAGGGAAATCATGAAATAAGCTCTCTATACCTTATTATTATAGAGAAAGAAATATGATAAATAAATAGATGTTTTTACGTAAAAATTTTAAGGCTTCATTAATATGTCGCTCTACAGTTTTCTCACTGATAGACAGTCGAGTAGCTATTTCTTTATAGCTAAGGTGCTCTTCACGGCTTAAGTGAAATACTTCTTGTTGCCGAGGCGTCAGTTCAGAAATTAATTTCTTTATATAGGCCTGAAGATCGGCTGCATCCATTTCATCTTCAATATCATATTCAACTTCTGCACTACTGAGTATAGTCGTTTTATACGCATTTTCATTGAAACTTTTACGAAATTGATTAAAAATTATATTGCGGGTTATAATAAATAAAAATCCTTTGAAGCTTTCATTCTCTTTCAAGAAGATACGTGCCTCCCACAATTTTACGAAGACCTCCTGTACCACTTCTTCTACTTCGGCCATAGAAGATAGGTATAAACGGGAAAAGTTGTGAACTTTAGGCCAATACATTCTGTATAGAGCAGTAAATGCAGCTTCGTCCCCCAGTTTTAATGATACAATAAGCTCTTTCTCGGTCATAAATCTATCGGTGTGATGTGCAAACATACAATTTTTTAGGGAGAAACAATACAAATTTTAAAATAAAAATAGAGGATTTATAGCAAATGAGCGTATTTGAATATAAAAAGATGTGTTTAAATAATAATGATTATAGAAATATAAAAAAGATAGTAAAATTCATTTTAGGTTGACATAAGGGAGAGGATCTTTATATTTAGCTAACTCAGACTTTCTTTAAAAAGATGCTATAATAATTTCTTCTTGAATAAAAATACTATTATCATGCAATATAAAATTGCCTTTTAAGTAAAAATACATTTTATTGCAGGATCTTATTCGTTTCCTGAATATACGAAATTAATTCTCTATCTGTACGAAGTTAATATCCTGTTGACAAAACCTTAATTCTTTATTTGTACGAAGTTAACATCTTAAAAAGTTAGAGTTCAAAAATCTGCTTTAAGAAGCTATTTACTAATTTTTCCCGTTTACATTTCTACTATCATAAATCATCGTTAATTCACTTAATACATATCATTAAAGAGCTATATCGTTTGTTTTATCGAGCAAATACACAAAATTGGAGGCTTTATCCTATCAAATATAACTTTCTCTAACAGCAACACAGCTGTTTTTTTCCTCAGATCTTTGGTTCGGGTGCTAAAACCAGCAATACAGATGAGATAGAAAATACAAAATGATAAAAAAGCATGAAATAATCAAAATGTAAACAGGACCCTATAATAAAAATAAATAAAGAATAAAAATGCAATAGTTCTCGAAGAACTTAAGTAGAACACGATTTTACACCCTAAAAAGATTCAAATAAGAAAAATGGAAAAAACAGTGAAACATGTTAATCAAGCACGGGATTCTTAAAGGGCAACGCCTATCATTTGTTAAATTTAAATTACAATCTAATAATTATGGTATTTATGAAAAAATGCAATCAAAAGTGGTTTAATCCACAAAAAGTAAAAAAGCAAATAGCAATTGCTGTTGCTATTAGTTTAGTTTGTGCAATACCTATCAGCACATTTGCACAAGTACTCAAATTCTCAATAAAAAAGAGTAACACTTCTATCCAATCGGTATTACAAGAGTTAGAAAAAGGAAGTGAATATACTTTTTTCTATAATGATAATCAAGTGAAGTTAGATAAAAAGGTTTCTATAAATGTAGAAGATGCTCCGATAGAAGTTGTTCTAAATCAAATATTTGAAAATTCCGGGTACTCTTATAGAATAGTAGAGAATCAAATTGTTATATATACAATCCCCACCACAACTGCGCAACAAACGGTTCAACAGCAAAAACAACAAAAAGTGACCGGTGTAGTAAAAGATATTGCAGGGGATCCTATAATAGGAGCATCTATAATAGAAAAAGGTTCTTCTTCAAACGGGACTATCACTAACGTGAATGGCGAATTTTCTCTTATAGTAACAGGCAATGAACTCCAGGTTAGTTACATTGGATATATTCCTCAAACCATTAATCTCAAACCGGGGGTAAGCTCTTATAATGTAATAATGAAGGAAGATACCAAAACATTAGATGAAGTAGTGGTAGTTGGGTATAGTACACAAAAGAAAGAGAGCTTGACTGGTGCGCTACAAACAGTTAAGAGCGATAAACTAAAAGATATTACTACCCCTTCAGTAGAAAATATGTTAAACGGAAAGGTTCCGGGAGTATATGTAGCTCCAGGGTCGGGACAACCCGGGTCAGGAGGAGCTGTCGTGATTCGTGGGCAAGCAACTTTAAGTGGGACCACTGCTCCATTATGGGTTATTGATGGAGTGATTGTTGGTTCAAATGCCGGTGCTTTGAATCCAAGTGATATAGAAACAATGACTATCCTAAAAGATGCTGCTTCTACTGCTATTTATGGTTCACAAGGAGCCAACGGCGTTATTCTGGTAACAACCAAAAATGGTAAAGCAGAAAAGATGACAGTAAATGTCTCCGCAAAAGTTGGTATCAGTAAGTTAGGGAGAGGAAATATGGAAATGATGGATGGAGCGGAGCTATATGATTACTATAAATCATTCTCAAATCAGGAAGCGATTACTTTTTCACGTTATAATGATGAACTGCGAAATTGTAATTTCGATTGGTTTGATTTGGCTGCCCAAACAGGAGTTACCCAAGATTACAATGTTTCTTTATCCGGAGGTAATGAGAAAATCAGATCTTTCCTTTCCATCGGTGTCTATGATGAAGAAGGAGCAGTGAAAGGCTATGATTACACACGATATAACTTCCGGTTAAAAACAACCTATAACCCCTTTGAATGGTTGAGTATAAAACCTGCACTGGCAGGATCGCGACGGGATATTGAAGATAAACAGTATGATGTAACTTCCATGTTCCAAAGACTGCCATGGGATAGTCCTTTTGATGAAGAAGGGAATTTGGTTCCCAATAGATATACAGGATGGGTGAACAGTTCTAATAGCAATTATCTATACGATCTGCAGTGGAATAAATCGAACTCTACCAATTATGAATTTATGGGTAATTTAGATTTTGATATTAGAATTACTGACTGGCTGAGTTTTTCATCCGTCAATAACTATAAATACATAGGCTATAATTACAGTGAATATACAGATCCGCGCTCAAGTAGTGGAGAGGGAGTAGATGGGCGTATGCGTGAATATCAAACTACCACTGTACGTCGTTATTCTAACCATATCATACGTTTTAACAAAATGTTTGGTAAACATTCAATAAATGCGTTGGCTGCTTATGAATTCAACGATTATTGGGCCAAAGCAACAGATATGTATGGAATAGGATTTATTCCCGGTTTCGAAGTATTGGACGTGGTAGCTAAACCGGAGAAAGTTGGTGGTAGTATTAGTGAGTGGGCGGTACAGTCTCTTTTATTTAATGCAAACTATGCTTTTGATAATAAATATCTGGCACAACTATCGTTCCGTCGCGATGGAGCCTCTAATTTCGGAGATAATGCAAAATATGGAAATTTCTTTTCTATCAGTGCCGGATGGAACATTAATCGTGAGAAATGGTTTCATGCCTCTTGGGTTGATGTATTGAAATTACGTATATCTTATGGCTCGGTGGGTAACCGACCAAGTTCACTTTATCCCCAATACGATCTCTATTCAGTATCTTCTAAATATAACGAAGAATCCGGAGCCTTGATATCACAATTGGGCAATAAAGACCTTACTTGGGAAAAGACTTATACTACAGGCACCGGAGTTGACGTAGCTTTTTTTGATAATCGGTTGAGAGCAAGTTTTGACTGGTATAATAAGTACACAAGTAACATTCTATATGCAGTACCCATTTCCGGATTAGTAGGAGTGACAAGTATGTGGAAGAATATTGGTGAAATGCAAAATCAAGGATTTGAATTGTCCATTGGCGGTGATATTATCCGTACGAAAGACTGGGATTGGAATATAGAAATTAACTTGGGACATAATAAGAACAAATTAAAGAAACTCTATAAGACAAAGAACGCTGAGGGACAATTTGTAGAAAAGCCAATTATTATTTCAGATGGAACATCGATTGCAGGTACAGCCAAAAGAGTATTACAGCCAGGTTATCCATGTGATACTTATTATCTGAAAGAATGGGCAGGTGTAAATCCGGAAAATGGGGCACCTCAGTGGTATAAAACCGTAGAAAATGAAGATGGAACTTTATCACGTCAGAAAACAAGTAATTATTCTGAGGCTGATCAAGTGAAATGTGGAAGTTCATCTCCAGACATCTTTGGAGGATTTAGTACGGTACTCCGCTGGAAAGATATTGATCTGAATGCAGTATTTGGCTACTCTGTAGGAGGGCAAATCTATAATTATTCTCGCCAGGAATATGATTCAGACGGAGCATATAACGATCGAAATCAAATGAAACTTCAAAAGGGATGGAATCGTTGGGAAAAACCGGGAGATATAGCTACACATCCGATGGCTTCTTATAGTAATACGAGTAAGTCGAACAGTTCTTCCTCGCGCTATCTTGAAAAAAATGACTATCTTAAATTGAGATCATTATCAATCGGTTACAACCTAAAATTGCCTCAATATTATATTAATAATATGAGAATTTTCTTCACTGGAGAGAACCTGTTCTGTGTTACAAATTACTCAGGCGTAGATCCGGAAATTCCGGCCAGTGATGGTTCTGTAATAGGTACTGCATTACCTTCGGTTTATCCAACTGTACGTAAATTTATGTTTGGGCTTAATTTAACATTCTAAAAGTAACGATTATATGAAAAAAATAATAACTCTACTATGTGCGGTTGCCACTTTAACCGCTTGTGACATAGACAGACTTCCTTATGGTTCAATGTCAGCCGAACAAATAACTCAGGATCCTACCTCTTCATTAGAGTCACTTGTAAATGGATGCTATGCACAATTAAAAAGTTGGTCGGATCCTATGCATCGTTTAGGGGAATATGCGGGTGATAATATGGCGAAAGATAAATCATCAACGGATGCCTTTTTCGATTTTATTTCTTATTCCCGCGATGCTGATAATTATCGTCTACAAAGCTTTTGGGACTCCGGATACAAAGCTATTGCACAAGCTTCGAATATTATTAAAATGATTGATGAAGGACAAAGCAAAACCATTGATTATCAGCTGGGTGAATGCTACTATATCCGTGGTATGATGTATTTTTATCTTGGACGTGCTTTCGGACGTCCTTATTGGGACAAGCCGGAAGGACATATGGGAGTCCCTATTGTAAACGGTACGCCAGACGATGTGAATAATCTTAATCTTCCTGATCGTTCGACTGTTCAAGATACTTATGAACAAGCTATTGATGACCTGAAAGCAGCGGCCCGATTGATGGAAAATGGAGAAACTAAACGAGAAGGTCCTGCATATGCATCTAAAGAAGCGGCATGGGCCATGTTGTCTCGTATTTATTTATTTATGAGTGGAACTTATGAAGCACCCAATAGTGAAAATGCCCAGTTGGCCATTGATTATGCAACTAAAGTCATTGAAAGCACCACTGATGAAGGTGGACTGAAATATGAGTTGCTCTCCCGTGAAAATTTTATGCGATATAATACATTCATGCCGGAAAATAATAAAGAATCTATTTTTGTAGTAAAAATCATGGCATCAGAAAAGCCGGATTATTGGAATTCTATTGGTGGAATGTATTCTTATGCTGGACAGCAAGGCTGGGGAGAAATGTATGCGAGTGCCAAATACATGGATTTATTAAATGAACAGGGACGTAACGATTGGCGTCCTGACAAGAAAAAGATTGTAGATGCACGAGCAAATTTCATTTCACCAAGCTACATCACGGATAGTGATGGTAAATATGTTGAAGTATTCCGTTTCATAAAGAATGTATACAACAAAAACAACATACATACAGGATATACATATGTACAATTGCCCGTTTCTAAAAGAGGTGACACTGTAACTTGTAAAGAGGGGGAAACTAATTACACATTGTCATTAATAAACAGTAGTGAAGAAAAATATTCAATCAGCTATTCAGACGGTCAAATCTATCACGGTGTTATTGATTATGAAATAGAACTCTCAAGCGGGCAACCCAAATTCTATATTCTCAAATGTTCGAATGAAGGAACTGCAAGCGGAGAAGCTGAATCTCAATTACATTCTCCTGTCATCTCTCGTTTAGGCGAGGTTTACTTGAATCGCGCAGAAGCATATGCCAAAAAAGGTGATTATCCTCATGCACAAGCAGATCTGAATATCATTCGTGAACGCTCTTTACCCGGCGGAGGTTATAATGACTTAAATGCTTCCAACGCTAAGGCGCGAATAGAAAAAGAGAGACAATTAGAGCTGGCCTATCAAGCAGAACGTAGTTATGATGTATTTCGCAATTGTGAAACATTAACTCGCAAATATCCCGGAGTACATGATGCCATGCTTGAAATTCCTGCTACAGACTATCGGGTTATTTATTTTATTCCACAAAGTGCTATTAATTCTTATCCCGGAACCTTAACACAGAATCCTACCAGTAATTAGAAGCGTTTGACGAAACGTACTTCAATAGATTTTTAATAAAAATGTGAGGCTTATCTATAACTAAATAGATAAGCCTCTTTCTATATGTAATACGATTATTATTAGTTGTCTTTTTGAAATTGCCCTTATACCAAGTTCATACGGAACTTGGAAAATTCATCATTTTAAACCTAAATAAAAAGAAAGAAATGCACAAAGAAAAATGACAACTTAGTTAGCCGAGGTACGTTGGTACAAAAAGAATCATGTACCCTCTTTATCAATCAAAATTACAATCTAATAATTAATCGTATTTATGAAAAAATGCAATCTGCGGTGGTTTAACCCGCAAAAAGTCAAAAAACAACTGGCGTTTGTTTTGGCAATCTGTCTGGTTTGTATGGTGCCTGTCACTACCTATGCCCAAATTCTTAAAATATCCATGAAGAGGACTAATGTCTCTATTCAAAATATGATACGGGAATTAGAGCAAAAAAGTGGGTATACCTTCTTTTACAATGACAATCAGGTAAAACTCAGTAAGAAAGTTTCTGTAGATGTTACGGATGCACCTATTGAGAAAGTATTGGATCAGATTTTTAATAACTCCGGTTATACTTATAAAATAGTAGATAATCAGATTGTTGTTTCGGCAGCAAAGATAGAAACTTCTAAAACATCCTCTCTCCAACAACAGAAAAGTGTACGTATCACGGGACAAGTGAAAGATACTGCCGGAGAACCGATTATTGGTGCTTCTGTTGTAGAAAAAGGATCGGCAAGTAATGGTACAATTACTGATATGGAAGGAGGTTTCAAGTTAACAGTATCAGGTAATGAATTGCAAATAACCTATATTGGTTATATGCCACAGACCGTAAAAATTCATCCGGGAGTAACCAACTATAGTATCACAATGAAGGAAGATACCAAGACTCTGGACGAAGTGGTAGTGGTAGGTTATGGTACACAAAAGAAAGTAAACTTAACCGGTTCGGTAGCTTCGGTTAGTACTGATGAAATCAAAGACCGCGTACAGACGAACGTGTTGTCGGCTGTGCAAGGTACAGTACCTGGAGTAACCGTTATTTCACGTCCCGGACAAACACCAAGTATTAACTTCCGTGGACGTGGTAACTTAGGAACTTCGTCACCTCTCTACGTAATCGATGGTGCAATTGCGGATGCCACATTCTTTTCTAACCTTGATCCAAATAGTATCGAATCTATTTCTTTCCTGAAAGATGCTGCTTCATCGGCCATTTACGGTTCACGTGCGGCCTATGGTGTAGTATTGGTAACTACCAAACAGGGAAAAAATGATAAAATGAACGTTTCGTACAGTGGTTACGTAGGTTTGAGTAACCCTACTTACAAACCGGAGTACGTCAATTCTACCCAATATGCAGAGTTGTACAATGAGGCTCTCTACAATTCCAATCCAAAAGGTGGAAAATACCAAGGGTATACCGAGGAAGAAATTGGCTATTTCAGAGATGGTTCTAAACCAGACTTATATCCAAACACAGATTGGAATGATCTGATATTAGACAAAAATGTACTGACCACTCAGCATTCCTTGGATTTCAGTGGTGGAACAGATAAGATACGTTACTTTATCGGTTTGGGCTATGTGTATAAAGACAACATGATCCCCGGACAAGATAGCCAACGTTACAACTTGAATACCAATCTGAGTTCAGATATCACCAAGTGGCTGACTGTAAAGGCAGGAGTAAAATATATCCGCAATGATTCCGACCGTGATTGTGGCGCACCTTCATTGGCCAGTTTCTCAATGGTACCGGTTACATTCGTTGCAAAACAGTCAAATGGTGATTGGGGAACTGTGAACGGAGGTCAATCAGCAACAAGTAGCTTCATCACAAACAATCCACTCCGTGCATTGAGCAAATCGGATTGGAGTAAATCAAAAAGTGAAAATACCATGTACGATCTCGGTTTTGATATCAAACCGGTAAAAGGGCTTATTATTAGCGGACAAGGTGTATTCAAAGGATATGAATATAAGAGCAAAAGTTACACCGCCTTACAACCTAATGCCATAAATTACTTTTCCGGAGAAGAAATAGTTGGAACCGGAGTAACCAAAAATAAAATGAGTATGGACTGGCAGAGTACAAATACAATGCTTTATACGGCGACAGCCAGATATGACTGGTCGAATGATAAACATTCAGTAGGAGCATTGGTAGGTACATCTTACGAGCATTATAAATATGAAAGACTGGCAGGATCACGTGAAGAGTTTCCATCTGACGCATTAACAGATATGGAAGCCGGCTCTACGTCGGGAGCAGGCTATACCAATGGTGCAGGTTCATCAGAATATAAGATGTTGTCTTATTTTGCTCGTGTTAACTATACTTTGATGGATCGGTATTTATTGGAAGTAAACATGCGTGCAGATGCATCTTCACGTTTCCACAAAGATCACCGTTGGGGATATTTTCCTTCATTCTCGGCTGGATGGAGAATGAATGAAGAAGGCTTCATGAAAGACATCGAGTGGATCAATAATCTGAAAATCAGAGCTTCTTATGGTACTCTTGGTAATATAAACAATGTAGGAAATTATGATTATTTTCAGAATTACAGCAGTGGAAACCATTATAATTTCAGTGATTCGCCCGTAATCGGTATCGGTGAATCCAAACCTGCTAATGAAACGCTCGGTTGGGAAAAAGTTGCTTTAACTGATATTGGTTTGGATTTCGACATTTTCAATGGACTTCTGGGTGTAACAGCTGATTACTATATCAAAAACACAAGTGATATTTTGTTGGGATATAATGTACCTACAGAAACCGGTATCACAGCTGCACCTTCACAAAACATTGGTAAAGTGAAAAACACAGGTTTCGAATTAGCCTTGAATCACCGTAACAAGATTGGAGCTGTTAACTACAGCATCGGAGCTAACATTGCTACCAATAAAAATAAAATTACCAACTTAGGCGGTTCGGACAATATTATTCAGACCAGCAGTTATATCGTGAAGTATATCCTGAAAAAAGGGGAATCAATCGGTTCTTTCTATGGATTTAAAACAGACGGACTGTATACTCAAGCTGATATTGATGCCGGGCATTACTACACATTAAGTGGAGTAGTACCTAATGCAGGTGATGTTAAATTTGTTCCTCAACGTGACATCGAGTACAAACAGGAGATCACAGACGAAGATCGTACTATTCTTGGTAAAGATGTGCCCGACTTCACATATGGTGTAAACTTAAGTCTACAATATAAAGGTTTTGAATTCAGTATGTTTGGACAAGGAATCAGTGGAACTAAGGTAGCATTTGACGTATATGGTGTTCACCCATTCTACCATGGTCAGGATAACCCAAGAAAATACCATCTGAAGAGATGGACAGAAGAGAATCCAAATCCATATGCTGCTTATCCTCGTCTCTACTCGGCAAGTAGTGTACACACAACTTATAATCGTAATTTCAGTGATTATCATTTGTTTGACTCGGACTATTTCCGTTTCAAGACTTTGTCATTGGGATATACGGTACCATCTGCCACAGTGAAGAGCTGGGGATTGCAGTCATTGAAGGTATATGTAACAGGAGAAAACCTGTTCACAGTACGTGCTGATAAAAAGATGGAAGACTTTGATCCGGAAACAGCCGGTGGTGTGATTTATACGCTGGGAACCAAATCGGTAGCATTTGGTGTAAACATATCATTCTAAAATCATTCATTAAAAAATAGAATTCACAATGAAAAACAATATAAGAAAAATTGCATTGGGATTATGTCTCACAGGAGCGTTAACAGCCTGCGATTTAGATGTGGTTCCACCTGCTGACATTGCAGCAGAAAACTTTTGGCAAACGGAAAAAGATGCATGGTATGCTTTAAATACCTGCTATTCTACATTGGATGGTGTAGACATTTGGGATGAATTGTGTACAGATAATGCACATAGCCACAAACCTTGGGAAGGAAACTTCGAAATGGTACAACAAAACGGTATAAGCACAGCCAATGGATATGGAAGCTACTATTTTGGTACCGTTCGTGTAGTGAATAACTTTATTGCTAATGTAGATAAATGTGCAGTCAGTGATGAACTAAAAACACGCATGAAAGCAGAAGCACGTTTTTTCCGCGCTTTAAGTTATCTTGATTTGACCACGAAATTCGGAAAAGTTCCGGTAATTACGGACGTTTTAGCTTATGACGCACCGAATGTTAAACGTGACGAAGTGGAAACTGTCCGGAAGTTCATTCTTGACGAATTGGCAGAAATAGCGGAAATCCTTCCTGATAGTTATAACGGTAGCTACATGTATGAAACAGGACGTATCACTCGTGCCGGTGCTCTGGCCCTTCGTGCACGTGCCGCCTTGTATTTTGGAAATTACGCCGAAGCAGAGTCATCTGCCGGAAAAATCATTTCTGAAGGACATCATTCTCTATTCCGTGTGTCGTCACTCACCACAGTGCAACAAAAAGAAGCCAATGAAATGGATGCTTATATTGATTATGCAGCCAAAGGTATCGATAAAGATAAATTCGTGAAAGGTATGTTCAGTTATGAATCATTGTGGCACAAAGGTAACGCATCTCCCGCCAATCCGGAGTATATTGTAACACGTGAGTACATGGCTGATGCAAACAACTATGATTGGACAAGATATACATATTTCATACCCAAATCATTCTCTCAATACGACGGATACTGTTCTTATGAACCGATGCAGGACTTAATTGACGCATACTGGGATGTGGATGGTAAAACAATGCGTAATGACATCACTATGGAACAGCGTAAAGAACGTTATGCCGAAATATGGAAAGACTTTAAAGATATGAGCCAATCTCAATTCATTGAAAAAGTTCCGCAAACGGATATTATGAAATACGACTATATGAAAGAATTCCGCAATCGTGACAGTCGTTTATATGTATCTATGATGTTCCCTTTCAAAGGATGGCATGAAACTGTTAAAGGCACATTCTATTTCCGTTGGGATCCGGATCTGATAAATAAAGATGGTAATGAATCATGGACGGGATATTTTTATCGTAAAATGGTTACTCTCGATCCTTATGATACTTGGACTGCTGAAGAAGATTATCCGGTGATTCGCTATGCTGAAGTATTGCTGACATACGCAGAAGCACGTATCCAGAACTCCGGATGGGATACAGAAGTACAGAAAGCATTGAATGACCTGCGCGATCGTTGTGGTATGCCGGATGTACCGACTTCCATGCCTTCTAAAGAAGAAGCTCTGGCTTTTGTACGTAATGAACGGCGTATTGAATTAGCGGCAGAAGGCCATCGTTTTGATGATATACGCCGCTATGGAAACGACTATTGCAGCAAGGCTATGAATGGTCCTTCTTATGCTCCAAACGGATATGTTGTGATCAACAAAGTTTGGGATGAGCGTTTGATGCTTATGCCTATACCTCAAGGTGCAATTGACTTGAATCCATTGTTGAAAAACGATCAGAATCCGGGATATTAATTTAACACACATTATTTATTGAGGGTTAAAGCCCGTTCATGGTAATACATGAGCGGGCTTTTTTATGTCCCAATTTATGATATTCAGAACTGCAATTTCCTCATTTATAGCCATTCAGGTGATAACCGGTTTTACATCTCTTCTGCCCAAGTTCGTTTAGAACTTATACCAAACATCAAATTTTAAACCTAAATTAATAAAGAAAAGAATGAGAGAGAAACCGTAAATGACGTTAACCTGGTGCAGCGATGCTTTAGAAGTGTCCTGTGCTCACTTTATCAATCAAAATTACAATCTAATAATTAATCGTATTTATGAGAAAATGCAACATGCGGTGGTTTAGTCCGCAAAGAATGAAAAAGCATCTGGCTTTTGCTTTGGCAGTTAGCCTGATAGCTATGGTACCTGTGAGTGCCTTCGCTCAAGTACTAAAGATTTCAATGACGAAGACAAACGTATCCATCGAGAGTGTACTGCGTGAACTTGAAAAACAAAGCGAGTATACTTTCTTCTACAATGACAATCAGGTAAAGCTGAACAAGAAAGTATCCATCAATGTGTCGGATGCTCCGATCGAAACTGTACTGAACGAAGTATTCAAGAATTCGGGATACACTTATAAGATCGTGGATAATCAGATCGTAGTATCTACTGTGACTGCAGCTGCTAAGGATGTGCAGGCTGTTCAACAGCAGAAGCAGAGAAAAATTACCGGAGTCGTGAAAGATGCAATGGGTGAAGCCATCATCGGAGCATCTGTAGTAGAAAAAGGTACTACCTCTAATGGTACTATCACTAACATTGAAGGTGAATTTACCTTGAATACTGCCGGTAAGGAACTTCAGATTACTTATATCGGTTACGTACCTCAGACCATCGTACTTAAGCCGGGAGTTAACAATTACAATGTCATAATGAAGGAAGATACAAAAACTTTGGATGAAGTTGTAGTTGTTGGTTATGGTACTCAGAAAAAGGTCAACCTGACAGGTGCAGTATCTTCTGTTGGAGCAGATGAATTGAAAGAACGTGTAAATACAGACGTATTGGCTTCTGTACAAGGACAGGTTCCGGGAGTAACCATCATATCTCGTCCGGGATCTACTCCATCAATCAATATGCGTGGTCGCGGTAACTTGGGAACTTCTTCTCCTTTGTTTGTTATTGACGGTGCAATTGCTGATGCTTCTTTCTTTTCAAGCCTTGATCCGAATTCGATAGAAAGTATTTCGTTTCTGAAAGATGCGGCATCTTCTGCAATTTACGGTTCTCGTGCAGCTTATGGCGTTGTATTGGTAAAAACAAAAGGTGGTAAAGAAGGTGATTTGAAGATCAGTTACGATGGTTCGGTTGCAGTGAAGATGGCAACTTATACACCCGATGTATTGAGTTCTGAATGGTACGCACGCTTGAGCAATGAAGCTGCTCTGAATGAAAACCCGAATACAAGCACGCTTCCTTATACTGATAAGGAGATACAAATGTTCCGTGATGGTTCTAATCCGGATATGTACCCGAATACGAATTGGTATGATTTAGTATTGAAGGATGAAGCTGTCATGACGAAACATTCTGTAAGCTTTAGTGGTGGTAATAAAGTGAAGTATTTCACTTCATTAGGATATATGTATGATGATAAATTTACTCCTGGTGCAAAAAGTGAACGTTATAACTTGACTACCAACATTTCTTCGGATATTAAGTCTTGGTTGACAATGCGTTCTAATATCAATTATATCCAAAGTACTTCTGATAACGACAAGGGAGGGGTTATTTATACACACTTGCTGACAATCCCGTCAACTTATGTTGCTCGCCATAGTAACGGTGAATGGGGTAGTTATGAAGGTGGAAAGCCTGCTGCAACAGTAAACATGGAACGTAACCCTTTACGCCGTTTGGAAGAAGGAGGATGGTCGAACAGCAAGACTGAAAATACTTTGATAAATCTGGCCTTAGATATTAAACCTGTAAAAGGATTGGTATTGACTGGTGAAATGATTTATAAAGCCTGGGATTATAAATCTAAGACTTATACTGCAAATAAGAATAAAATTAAGGATTTTCAGACCGGTACTGAGCTGAATGGTACAGATGTAACCAACTCTAAGATGGAATACAGCTGGGAAGAAAACAGTCGCCTTACTTATAATGCATTGGCCAATTACGTTTGGAGTAACGAAAAGCATAATGTGAATGTTTTGGCTGGTGTATCTTATGAACATTATAAATATCAGAAACAAAAATCATATCGTCTGAAATTCCCGACTAATGGTATGACAGACATGAATGGTGGTTCAAGCGCACCGGATGATACTTATGCTGAAGGTGGAAGTAACGAAGACAAGTTGATGTCTTACTTTGGTCGTGTAAATTATTCATTTATGGATCGTTATTTATTGGAGGCCAACATCCGTGCTGATGCTTCTTCTCGTTTCCATAAGGATAATCGTTGGGGCGTTTTCCCTTCATTCTCTGCAGGTTGGCGTATTAATCAGGAAGGATTCATGCAAGATATCAACTGGATCAATAACTTGAAGGTGCGTGCATCTTGGGGACAGTTGGGTAACATCAATAACGTAGGTCAATATGATTATTTCTCTTCTTATCAACAAGGGGGTAACTATAACTTTGAGGATGTCATTGTTTCGGGTATCGTAGAATCTAAACCAGCCAATCCGACTTTGGGATGGGAAACTGTTACTATCACTGATATCGGTGTGGATTTTGATATTTTCAATGGCCTGTTGAGCTTTACAGCTGATTATTATAACAAAAAGACAGATGATATCCTGTTGTCATATCCGAGTCCGAAAGAAATCGGTATCGGCTCTGATTTCAAGGTTTCACAAAATATTGGTACGGTAAGCAATAAAGGTCTGGAACTGAGCATTACACATAATAAAACTCTGGGTGACTTTGCGTATACAGTTGGTTTTAACATGAGTAAGAACTGGAATAAGGTTACCAACCTGGGAGCTAATGACCCGATTATTGAAAGTCCGTGGATTAAGAAGGTTGGTTATGCAATCGGTACCTTCTATGGATATCGTTCTGACGGTTTGTTGACTCAGGAGGATATTGATGCTGGTAATTACATCACTGATGGTTTGGTACCTCAGGCTGGTGATATTAAATATGTAGACTTGGACGGTGATGGTAAACTTACCGATAAGGATAGAACTTATATTGGTTGTGATGTACCTGATATTACTTATGGTGTGAATTTGAATCTCCGTTATAAAGGATTTGAATTAAGTATGTTCGGTCAGGGAGTTACCGGTACAAAAGTAAACTTCAGCATGGAAAATGCTTGGGCATTCTCGGATTATGCAAGCCCGCGTAAATATCATTTGAAGAGATGGACGGTAGATAATCCTAATCCGAATGCAGCTTATCCGCGCATTTATCCCCGTACAAGTAAACATTCAACTTATAACCAATATTTCTCTGACTACTGGTTGTTCGATGCCGATTATTTCCGCATCAAGAATATAACTTTCGGATATTCTTTCCAGAAGCCGGTATTGCAGAAGTTGAGCCTGGAGGCATTGAAGCTTTATGTTGCGGCCGAGAATCCGTTTACTATTCGTGCTGACCACCGTATGGAAGATTTCGACCCTGAAACAGCTTCAGGACGCGGCGTTAATACTCGTGGTACGTCTTCGATTGCTTTTGGTGTAAATCTAACATTCTAACATTATTGATTATAAAAGATGAAAACTATAAATAAATTATTCAAGGGTATATTCCTTTGCACTTTAGTTAGTGTAAGTGTTAGTAGTTGCGACTTGGAAGTGGAGCCGCCTGCTAATATTGCCGCCGAGACATATTGGACATCTGAAAAAGATGCTTGGTATAATCTGAACTCAATTTATTCTGCAGCAATTCCGGGTATCGGTATTTACGGAGATGCTTACTCGGATGATGTATATTGCCAATATGCACACGAGTCTAAGGCAAAGATATTCCAGCAAGATGGTTTTAGCCCTCTATATGACGAAGGCTGGAACTTTGAGACAATTCGTAAGGAGAATTTATTTTTGCAGAAAGTCGGAAATTGTGAGATGGATGAATCTTTAAGAGAAAGATTCAAGGCAGAGGTGCGTGCAATGCGTGCATGGACTTATCTGGGCATGACTATGACATTCGGTAAAGTGCCTTTGATTACTGAGGTGCTGGATTATAACTCGCCTAATATTCCGCGTGACGAGGTAAGTGTGATTCGTGATTTTATTATGAAAGAACTTACTGAGGCTGCTGCAATATTGCCTGAGAAATATACCGGTGGTTATCCGAATGAAAAGGGACGTATCACAAAATATGCTTGTTTGTCATTGAAAGCAAGAGCGGCTCTGTATTTTGGAGACTACGCTTTAGCAGAAACTACTGCCAAAGAAGTGATGGATAAGGGAGGTTTCTCTTTGTTCAAGATTTCTTCTTTATCGGAAGCACAGAAGAAAGAGGCAGAAGAAATGAGTTTGTATATTGATTTTGAAGAAAAAGGAATCGATAAAGACGAATTCATTAAGGGTATGTTTAATTATGAAGCTTTGTGGCATACAGAAAATGCTAATCCGGATAATCCCGAATACATTATGACTCGTCAATATGCTGCTTCCAGTTGGGATTATCAAGATATGACTCGTTATACAAGTATGCGTCCGAATCAGTTGGGTGGTTGGTCTTCTGTAACTCCGACACAGAATCTGGTAGATGCTTATTGGGGAGTTGATGGCCACAGTGTACCGCAGTTGCCTACTCCGGAAGAACGTGCTAAAGCGTACAACGAGATTAAGGCAGACTTGGATGCTTATCAAAAACCCGAAGGAGAAGCTAAGTTTATCGCTTTCTGTCAGGAAAAGATAAAGAATGGAACATTGAAAAATTATAAATATATTCAGGAGTTCCGTAACCGTGATAGCCGTATGTATGTTTCTATCTTGATGCCATTCAAGAGTTGGTATGAATCTAATTATGGCGATAAGTTTGTGTATGAATGGATAAAGAATGGTAATAACGAATCAAAGACCGGATTTAACTTCCGCAAAATGCTTTCATTGGAAAATGATGCTAATGGCGATGGACAGGCAACCGGTGATTATCCTTGTATCCGTTATGCTGAAATTTTATTGATTTATGCTGAAGCGCATACACAGACTACTGGGTATGATGCTGCAACAGAAGCAGCTTTAAATCAGTTGCGCGACCGTTGTGGTATGCCGGATGTTCCTTCTGGTTTGAGCAAAGAAGAAGGTTTAAAACTGATTCAGAACGAACGTCGTATTGAATTGGCTGGTGAAGGCTTCCGTGGTGATGATATGACTCGTTATAGTGACGATTACTGGAAAGAGCACATGAACAATGTACCCATCATGACTCCTGACGGTGATACGGAACTTACAATGAAATGGAGTTCTCGTATGCGTCTGAAACCAATTCCGCAAACAGCCATTGACTTAAATCCGCTATTGGCTGGCGATCAGAACCCGGGATATTAATTTAACACAGATATCTCTTAATTAAAGGTTGAAAAAAAGGGATCGGTTTTAAAACCGGTCCCTTTTCTTGTTTTTATATAGTTTTAATTATTTTCCCATGCTCCTCTTGTAAAATCCGGTATTTCTACAGGAATACTACCGTTTAATACCGATTGCTCGCTTAGTTCTGTGATGCATGACCATTCGGCGGCATCGTATACATCCATATCCAATGGGAGCCCGTTGCGCAGGCAATGAATCAAACGGCAATCCATGACATAATTCATTTCATTGGGCAGATTTCTCCGATGGGCTTCTGCACCGTAAGTAGCTGTAAAAGGGTGTTTGTAGCGTTCCATAATATCTTCAAGCGCTTTTCTTTCGAGAGGAGCACTTGCATCGGGCTCAAGGGCGATACAGGGAACGGGATACTTCTGGGCAAAGCCTTCCGTACCACAGATTGTATGGAGGCGGCTGTACGGGCGTGGAGTGACGACATTATACTGAACCATGATACTCTTGCCTTTCATTGTGTGAATCAAGGTGGTGTTCATATCTCCCAACCGATACTTTTGATGGGCTTCGGGAGAATTTTCTCCGAATGTCTTACGGGCGTACGACGTCATGCCGGCTTGCAGACTCGATAATGAAACGAGATAATTCATGCGGTCTCCCCGATGAATATTCAGTACCTGGCAAATGGGGCCTAAGCCGTGAGTAGGATAGGGGTTACCGGTATGCTCTATACTATATTTCCTTCCCCAATGATTGTGAAATCCTCCTTTACTTTCGTCGGCGAAGTAGATAGAGCGCAGATCATGTATGTATGCTCCCTCTACGTGCGTTATCTCTCCGAATACACCCTGTTGTGCCATATTCAGTGTGGTCAATGCAAATGGATCGTAGCAACAGTTTTCAAGCATCATACAGTGTTGCCTTGTCTTCTCGGCTGTATCTACCAGCTTCCAGCATTCTTCTACGGTCATGGCTGCCGGAACTTCGATAGCTACGTGTTTACCGTGTTCCATAGCATAAACTGCCATGGGAGTATGTGTCAGCCAATCGGTACAGATAAACACCAGGTCAATATCATTCCGTTCACACATTTGTTTCCATCCATCCGGCCCGGTATAACCATCCGGTTGGGGATAGCCTGCTTCCCGGAGAATTTTCTGCGCTTTAGTTAGGTTACCTTCCCTGATTTCGCAAAGTGCTTTGATTTCGATTCCTTCGATTTGCAGATAACGCTGTAAAGTCAATACACCTCTATTGCCAAGCCCAATGAAAGCAAGGCGCACAATGGGTATGGGAGGATGTGCCAGTCCGAGCACATGTGTTTGTGAAGGAGTTCTCATATGTGGTTAGGATGTTAGGGTTATATATAAAAAAAGAGAATCTAATTTCTCAGATTCTCTTTAGAGCGGAAGACGGGGCTCAAACCCGCGACCCTCAGCTTGGAAGGCTAATGCTCTATCAACTGAGCTACTTCCGCAATTTTTGTGGGCAAAGATGGATTCGAACCACCGAAGTCGAAAGACAGCAGATTTACAGTCTGCCCCATTTGGCCACTCTGGTATTTGCCCTTTTGTTTGCTTTTGAGTCCCTTTGCTTTCTCTTAAGTAGGTTTGTTTCTCAATTGCGATGCAAAGATACAACTATTTATTTAAACTCCAAACAAAATCGATCATTTTTATTGCAGTAATTGCACATTCGTCTCCTTTATTACCCAGTTTGCCGCCGGCTCTGTCTTCTGCCTGCTCCATAGTGTTGGTGGTAATTAATCCGTAAATAACTGGTATATCGCCAGTTGCGTTCAGTTGCGCTACGCCTTGTGTCACTCCCATGCAAACATAGTCAAAATGTGGAGTATCTCCTTTAATTACGCAACCAATGATAATAATTGCATCTATATCGCTATTTTCCATCATCTGATTAGCGCCGAAGGTAAGTTCGAAACTTCCGGGGACTGTTTTTACCAGGATATTTTCTTCTTTGGCTCCATGTTTCTTCAAAGTTTTCACAGCTCCGTCCAGCAGGGCACCGGTGATGTTAGCATTCCATTCGGAAACAACGATACCGAATTTCATTTCTTCTGCATTCGGAACCGAATTAAAATCGTAATCAGATAAGTTATGATATGCTGTTGCCATAATCTATATATTTTTGGTTGGTGAAAAAAAGCTACCCAGATTGGTTTGGGTAGCTTTCTATATAATAAGGTGTATACCCCGTTATTATTTTTTCAGCAGTTTAGCTTGCTCAATGTATTTATCGATATCCATTGCCTGATAAGACTGGAAGTATTTGTCCTTAATTTTGGTGAAGGCTTTTACTGCTTCTTCGTTCTTGCCTTGCTTCATCAGAATTTCTCCGGCTTGGAGCAGGAAGATAGGGCTCAGTGTGCTGTTGTCTGCATGATCTGCTGCTTTCAGAAGAGCGGAAGTTGCTTTATCGAGCTGACCTAACTGAGCGTAGCAGTTACCAATGGCACCTTGAATGGCAGGAGCTACCATTTGGTCGTCTCCACTGAAACCGTCAAGTGCTTTGATGGCTTCTTCATATTTACCTAAATTCTGGTAGCAGATACCGGCGTATGCCTTTGCCAGATTGGCTGCTTTGGTTCCGCTGAATTGATCGGCTACTTTCAGGAAACCGATAGAACCGATGCTATCACCGTTCAGTGCTTGTTCGTATGCACTTTGCTCAAAGTACTGTTCGCTTTTGAAAAGAGCAGCCTGTGCTTTTTCTTCACGAGGTTCTGCGTAGAAATTCTTGTAGAGGATTGCACCTGCTACGATTACGATTACGGCTACAACGGCGCCAATGATTGCTTTTTTGTTTTTAACAAGAAATGCTTCCGACTGTGTCAGTGCATCTTCCACATTCAGTTCGTTGTTGTGGTTCTTTTGTTCTGCCATTTTTATATGATTCTTTTTGTTATTTTTTCAACTGGATATTTTGGTCAGCAAAAGTAGTTTTTTTATATATATAAACGAAATTTAGAGGCATCTTTTTTTGTTTTACGGCCTAAAACCCCGAAAATCTTTCTACTTTTGTAACCAAACTCAATGTGCATACATGATACTGAAGCGTATATCTATACTGAATTATAAGAATCTGGAGCAGGTGGAACTGAATTTCTCGGCTAAGTTGAACTGCTTTTTCGGACAGAACGGGATGGGAAAAACCAACCTGCTCGATGCTGTCTACTTTCTGTCTTTTTGTAAAAGTGCCGGAAATCCGATTGATTCGCAGAATATTTGTCACGAACAGGACTTTTTTGTGATTCAGGGGTTCTACGAGGCGATGGACGGAACGCCTGAGGAGATTTATTGTGGAATGAAGCGCAGGTCGAAAAAACAATTCAAACGCAATAAGAAAGAATATTCCCGTTTGTCGGATCACATCGGATTTATTCCCTTGGTAATGGTTTCGCCGGCCGATTCTGAATTGATAGCCGGTGGTAGTGACGAGCGGCGCCGGTTTATGGATGTGGTTATTTCACAGTATGACAAAGAGTATCTGGATGCTTTGATCCGTTACAATAAAGCATTGGTGCAACGAAATACGCTGCTGAAGAGTGAACAGCCGGTGGAAGAAGAATTGTTTTTGGTTTGGGAGGAAATGATGGCACAGGCCGGTGAGGTGGTGTTCCGGAAGCGGGAGGCATTCATCAGTGAGTTTATCCCTATATTCCAGTCATTCTATTCGTATATCTCGCAGGATAAGGAGCAGGTAGGGCTGACTTACGAGTCACATGCAAGGGGGGGGGCTCTGCTTGAAGTCTTGAAGGAGAGTCGGGTACGGGATAAGATTATGGGATATTCACTCCGGGGGATACATAAGGACGAGTTGAATATGTTACTGGGTGACTTTCCCATTAAAAGGGAAGGTTCACAGGGGCAGAACAAGACTTATCTGGTAGCGTTGAAGCTTGCCCAGTTTGATTTTCTGAAACGTACGGGAAGCACGGTGCCTTTGTTGCTGTTGGATGATATTTTCGACAAGCTGGATGCTTCGCGCGTAGAACAAATCGTGAAGTTGGTAGCGGGTGACAATTTCGGGCAGATTTTTATAACGGATACAAATCGTGAGCATTTGGATCGTATATTATATAAGGTAGGCAGTGATTATAAAATGTTCCGTGTAGAAAACGGGGCAATTAATGAAATGGAGGAAAAAGACCAATGAAACGGAATGATGCGGAGCCTATTGGCAAACTGATTCAGAAATATCTACGTCAAGAGAGTCTGGAATCTCCACTGAACGAACAGCGTTTGCTGGATTCTTGGGAAACAGTGTTGGGACCTACCATAATGTCGTATACAAGAGATTTATATATTCGTAATCAAGTATTATATGTGCATTTGACTTCTGCTGCCCTTCGTCAGGAGTTGATGATGGGAAGGGAACTGCTGGTTCGTAATCTTAACCAGAAAGTCGGTGCTACGGTGATTACTAATATTATTTTTCGCTGACAGCCGTTATCTCTACCAAGAACGAAGGCTCTGTTTGATACAAACAGAGCCTTCGTTCTTGGTTAACAGAGCTTCTGTCCGGAGTGGATAAAGCCTCTGTTTCAGTGAAACGTTGTTTGCTTAATATTCCAGGAATGGAATGGTATCTATGACCGGCATTTTCAACTCTTTCAGCTCTTTGCAAGCCCGGTCGTAATAGACCGGATTTTCTAAATCGAGATTGTTGTGTGCATCCAGTCCGATGATGGCTGTACATCCTTCATTGGCCGCAATGTGCCAAAACTGTGGACAGGGATAGGTCATTATTCCCCGGGCTTCATTGGTGGCCATATAACCGACATTGTATTCCAACGGGATGTTCAGTCGTGCCGCAGCCCGGCAGATGTGGCGGCTAATGCTGGTACAATGTGTATCGAATTCCGGATAGGAGCGCATAAAGAGGTCGGGGTGGGCCAGATAGGCGAATAGTCCGCTCTCCATTCCTTCAATAGAGCTTTCCTTATAGAGGTCGAGCATGTCCCGGTTGGTAGTGTGGTGTCCGAAGTATGGAAACTTTTCGTCGGTGTGGTAATGATGGTTCCCAAAAAGGATGTAGTCCAACCGGTACTCTCTAATGATTTCTTTCAGCCAATGGGTGTATTCGGGAAAATATTCGCATTCCAATCCGATTCTGATACTGATCCGGTTGCGGTATTTTTCTTTCAAGGCGCGGATACTTTCTACGTATTCCGGTAATTCCTCTGGCAGCATACGTATATCTGATACAAAGTCCGTATGATACTTCCACGGACTATGGTCAGAGAAGCCCAGTTCCTGAAAACCACCTTTGATAGCGCTGCGCACATAGTCTTCGTCGTTTCCTACGGCATGCATACAGCGAGTGGTATGTGTATGATAATTCGTTTTCATTGTGCTATGACGGTATCCATGCGGAAGTCAAATTCTTCTGCAGGAACTTCTTCAATCAATTGAAACGGGAAACAAATTCCGGCTTTGGGTGCCGCGATCTGAGGGAGTAAACGGTCATAATAACCTTTGCCGCGCCCTAAACGATGTCCGTGCCGATCAAAAGCGACACCCGGAATGACTGCCAGATCGATCGCTCGGTAATCGGTGAATCGTGTTCCTGTCGGTTCGGCAATGCCATACGAACTTATGGCAAGATCCTGAGGTCCTGTGTAGACACGTAGTTCCAATTCGTCACCTATCACTACGGGAAGTATAATTTTCTTTGACCGGCTCCATTTCTCAATGAAGGCGTGAGTCTGTACTTCGTCCTTCATTGAGTGATAGAGCAGTATGGTATGCCCTTTTTGGAATTCAGGGTATGCTTCAAGGGTGGTTAGCACCTTCTCCGACAATGCCTTAAGCGTAGAGTCGGAGTATTTCTTCTTCTCCTGTGCTATCCACTTGCGCAGTTGTTTTTTTCTTTCCATCTTTCTTTTCCTCCTTTTGAGGTTCTACGCTGACGGGAGCCTTGGGGAATGCTTCTCCGCTCTCAAGTAGTTCGACAGCCTTTTTCACAGTCTGATCGCTTTGGTTGAGATATTGAATATAGGCTTCTTTTCCCAGCATATTGTAGATGATATTACCGTAAATGCTCTTTTCCAGTAACTTATATGATTTCTGAATCAGAATATTTCTCCGTTTGACTCCTTTGCTGTCAGCATAGCGTATGAACTGTTCGACCAGTCCCTGGCGGCGCAGGTAGTTCAACAATGATTCTTCATCTTCATATTTCTTCAGCTTATCGCGGTTGTTATCCGTATAGTGGAACGTGAACTGAATGGTAAGTCCCTTACTCAGTACCTCGGTCAGATATGAAGTAACACCCGTTGTATCTTGTGGAACGAATACATCTGGCATGATACCGCCACCACCGTATACCGGACGTCCCAGAGCTGTAGAGTAGCGCAGATTTTCGTCGAGCTTGATACTGTCTTTCGAGAAGTATTCTCCATGTTCATAACGCGTCAGCCAATCCATTTCGTAGTTGCGGTCTTTGCCATTCTGGTAAGGACGTTGGATACAGCGTCCGGATGGAGTATAGTAGCGGGCAATGGTCAGGCGGATAGCTGAGCCGTCGCTGAAATCGATGGGTTGCTGTACCAGACCTTTGCCGAACGAACGGCGTCCTACAACCATACCGCGGTCGTTATCCTGGATAGCACCGGTAAAGATTTCGCTGGCTGAAGCCGAACCTTCGTCGATCAGTACGATGATAGGCATCTTTTGGCAGCTGCCTGTTCCGTTGGCAAACTCGTCGGCACGAGGATATTTGCGTCCTTCTGTGTATACGATCAGTTTACCTTCGGGTAGGAATTCGTTGACCATGCGCACTGCGGCTTCCATGTATCCTCCTGTGTTGCCACGTAAGTCGATAATCAGCCCTTTGCAGTTCTTATGATTCAGGAGAGCAATAGCGTTCAGTAGTTCCACATGTGTGGTACGACCGAATTTACTGACTTGTATATAGCCGAAGTCATCTGTCAGCATATAAGCTGCGTCGATGGTGTTTTGCGGAATATCACCACGTGTGATGGTGAAGTTCAGAAGTTCTTTCTCTGTAGCACGTTTCACGCCCAGTTTCACTTGAGTACCCTTCGGGCCTTTCAGAGTGCGCATGGCACGTTCATTGGTCACTTTCTTCCCTACGAATAAACTGTCGTCCACCATTACGATGCGGTCACCTGCCATCAGTCCTACTTTTTCCGAAGGACCTCCCTGAATAACGCTGTTCACGTGTATGGTGTCGTCCTGGATGGTGAACTGGATACCGATACCGCTGAAACTGCCTTCCAGTTCCGATGTCACTTCTTCCAGATTTTGTGCCGGGATGTAGGTGGAGTGGGGATCCAACTCTGCCAGAATCTGTGGCATTGCCTTCTCCACGAGGTCGGTCATGTTGACAGTGTCCACGTACTGGTCGTCGACAATGCGTAGCAGGGCATTCAACTTGTTTGAAGATCCGTTGATAATGCCGAGCCGGTTGCCGGCAAAGTGCTTGGCATAAAATGTACCTATCAGAATTCCGATTACCACACTGATAGCAATGATGACAGGGGTAAATCGTGAAGAGTTCTTTGTACTCATATCTTTAATCATTATTGGCTACAGACGACAAACTGCAGGGTAGAGCTGTGTTGTAGTCAGTTGTTTATGTATGTTGTTTCATTTTTCACTTGTATCGACGAAAACGACTTCGATACCTGCACGTTTCAGCAATTCTATTCCGTCTTCCAGGCGGTAGTGCTCGGAGTATACCACTCGTTTGATGCCTGCCTGTATAATGAGTTTAGCACATTCGATGCAAGGCGAAGCTGTAACATACATCGTGGCTCCGTCACTGCTGTTGTTGGAGCGTGCTATTTTGGTGATGGCGTTGGCCTCGGCGTGCAGGACATAGGGTTTAGTCACATTGTTATCATCTTCACAAATATTCTCAAAGCCCGATGGTGTCCCATTGTATCCGTCCGAGATAATCATCTTATCTTTGACAATCAGCGCTCCAACCTTACGGCGCTGACAATAAGAATTTTCCGACCAGATGGCAGCCATTCGGATATAACGTTTGTCTAAATCTGATTGTTTTCTGTTTGCTGTGTCCATTCGCTGCTATATTATTTATCAACATGAAATACAAGACATAAGTCCCTGCCTCCCTCATCCTTGTAATAGATGAAAAGGTTGTCGTAATTTCCTTTATACGAAGTAGCTCTGTTGAGTCCTTCGACAAACTTGTTGCTGAATCCTAACGGATCACTTTCAGAACCTTTTACTGAGGCGGAGAAGGCATTGCTTTCACCGTTGGCGCTCCAGGTTCCTGTATAGGTATGTGTCAGAAGCGTTCCGTTAAATTTTCCGCTGATGACATTGTCTATGTTTTCTCCCTCAAACTTGATGGTGTATGCACCCTCCTTATTGATATAATTCTTGATGGACTGCTCGTATTTATCTTTGTCACCCCAGAAATCATAAGGTTTATGATCATTCTTTTTGGTTATGTACGTCAGTTTCCATACTTTTCCGGTAAAGATACCATTCACATCGTCCGAATCATTGCATCCGCATACAAAAGGGAGCATCAAAAGTAGTAATAATAAGTATTTATATTTCATATCTTTCTATTTTTTTATTCCGTTTCTGATAAGTAATGCATCGATGGTAGGTTCTTGTCCCCGGAAACGTTTATATAGTACCATCGGGTGTTCTGTTCCTCCTTTCGACAAGATGTTACTTCGGAAGGAGTCAGCTACGTCTTTGTTGAAGATTCCTTTTTGCTTGAACAGAGAGAACGCATCCGCATCCAAAACCTCCGCCCATTTGTAGCTATAGTATCCGGCCGAATATCCTCCGGCAAATATGTGTGAGAACTGAGTGCTCATACAAGTTTCCGGTACCATAGGCAGTATCTGTGTTTTGGACCATGCCTGGCGTTCGTACTCTTTTACGTCTCCGTCGAATGGAGTGTTGCGGGTATACCATGCCATGTCCAGCAGACCGAAGCTGACTTGGCGGAGGCAGGCATACGCTACATTAAAGTTAGAGGCATCTACCAGTCTCCGGATTAATTCGTCGGGCAAAGGCTCTCCTGTCTGATAATGGCTGGCAAAGGTATGAAGAAACTCTTTCTCGATGCCGAAGTTTTCCATAATCTGTGAGGGGAGTTCTACGAAATCCCAGTAAACATTCGTCCCGCTCAGGCTTTGGTAAGTTGAGTTGGCAAACATTCCATGCAAAGCGTGTCCAAACTCGTGAAGGAAAGTTTCTACTTCGTCATAAGTCAACAAAGCCGGTTTACTTTCTGTCGGCTTGGTGAAGTTCATCACTACCGATACGTGCGGGCGACTGTTCTCGCCTGTGCTTTCTATCCATTGGCCTTTGAATTCTGTCATCCAGGCACCGGAGCGTTTACCTTCACGCGGGTGAAAATCCGTATAGAGCACAGCAAGGAAATTACCGTCTTTGTCCATTACTTCATAAGCGTCCACATCCTTATGATATACCGGAATATCGGGGTTCTTGTGGAATGTGATTCCGTATAATCGAGTGGCTAATCCGAAGACTCCCGCTTTCACTTTGTTCAGTTCGAAGTAGGGACGAAGCATCTCTTCGTTGATGTTGAATTGCTGATCCTTCAGCTTGTTGGAGTAGTAGCTCCAATCCCAGGGCATTATCTCAAAATCGTCTCCCTGCTCTTTGCGGGCTAACTCCTGTACTGCTTCATATTCTTTGCGTGCTGTGGGAGTATAAGCATCCAGCAGTTGGTTGAGAAGGGTATATACAGCATCGCTGGTTTCGGCCATGCGTTTCTTCAGTGTATACTCTGCATAATTGTCATAACCCAGTAATTGTGCGATTTCCATATGGATATTGACTATCCTTTTTACAATTTCCAGGTTGTTATATTCATTATTGTGCGTACACTTCGTATTGTAGGCCATATAGAGTTCGCGGCGTAAATCGCGGTTGTCGGCATACGTCATAAAGGGGATGTAACTGGGGGCATGCAGTGTGAATACCCATCCATTCACTCCTTTTTCCCGTGCTGTTTCGGCTGCGGCTTCTATAGCACTTTCAGGCAGACCGTCCAGTTGGCTCTTGTCTGTCAGTGCCAGCTGATAGTTATTGGTCTCTTTCAGGTTGTTTTCGCTGAAGTCCAACGTTAGTTTGCTCAGCTCTCTGGTTAATTCACGGTATTTTTCTTTGGCTTCGCCTTGTAGGTTGGCTCCGCGACGTATGAATCCGTCATAGGCATTTTCCAGAAGTTTCATTTGTTCCGGGGTCAGTCCTAAAGAATCTTTCTGCAGGTATACAGCTTTGATGCGTTCAAACAGTGCCTCGTTCAGGCTGATGTTATTGCTGTGCTCACTTAGCAGCGGCATCATTTCCTGGGCAATCTGCTGCAAGTCATCATTAGTTTCGGCACTGCGTAAATTGCCGAATACGGTTGTTACCCGGTCGAGTAATTCTCCGGACTGTTCGTAGGCCAGAATGGTGTTAGCAAATGTGGGAGTTTCCGGATTGTTGACGATGGCATCTATTTCTGCTGCCTGACGGCTGATACCTTCGCGAATGGCCGGTTCATAATGTTCTGTTTTTATTTTATCAAAAGGAACGGTTCCATGCGGAGTTGTATATTTCTCGAAGAATGGATTTTGTGCATTTGCTATATTTGTCATATCAAGTAATATCAATGTTACATTTACAAAATTACAAATTTCACCACAGAGTATCACAGACTTCCGTATAGTTTTCTTCTTATTTAACGTGTTTCACTGTAGTTTTTGCTATGGGAGACGGAGAGAAGTGCAGAACTGTAAAATAAGCATTCCGTGTCTTCGTACGTCTTTTAGGGTGAGCTGTAAAATAAAAAAGCTGTTCCGGTTTCCCGAAACAGCTTTCCATATATTGTATCTTAGCTTGATTATTTAGCAGCGATAACGCGAGCCATTTCACAAACTTTGTTTGAGTAACCCCATTCGTTGTCATACCAAGAAACAACTTTAGCGAAGTTAGAATCCAAAGAGATACCTGCTTTAGAGTCGTAGATTGAAGTGTTAGCGCAACCACGGAAGTCAGTTGAAACAACTGCATCTTCAGTGTAGCCCAGGATACCCTTCAATTCGCCTTCAGAAGCTTCCTTCATAGCAGCGTTGATTTCTTCCATTGTAGCAGCTTTTTCCAAAACAACTGTCAGGTCAACTACAGAAACGTCAGAAGTCGGAACGCGGAATGCCATACCAGTCAGTTTACCGTTCAATACCGGCAATACTTTACCTACAGCTTTAGCAGCACCTGTAGAAGACGGGATGATGTTTTCCAGGATACCACGGCCACCTCTCCAGTCTTTCTTAGAAGGACCGTCTACTGTTTTCTGAGTAGCAGTAGCAGCGTGAACTGTAGTCATCAAACCTTTAACGATACCGAACTTGTCGTTCAATACTTTAGCGATAGGAGCCAAGCAGTTAGTAGTACAAGAAGCGTTAGAGATAATGTCCTGTCCAGCGTATGAAGTGTGGTTTACACCATATACGAACATAGGAGTAGAGTCTTTAGAAGGAGCAGACATGATAACTTTCTTAGCACCAGCCTGGATATGTTTGCGAGCTGTTTCGTCAGTCAGGAAGAAACCAGTTGATTCAACTACAACGTCAGCATCAACTTCGTTCCATTTCAAGTTAGCAGGATCCATCTCTGCAGTCAGACGGATTTTGTTTCCGTTTACAATCAGAGCACCGTCTTCTACAGCAACTTCGCCTTCAAAACGACCGTGTACTGAATCATATTTCAGCATGTATGCCAAGTATTCAGCATCCAACAAGTCGTTAATACCTACGATCTGAATGTCGTTACCAAAGTTCTTAACTGCTGCACGGAATACCATACGTCCGATACGGCCAAAACCGTTAATACCTACTTTAATCATTTTGTTTAAACTTTTAAGGGTTTTATAATATTTGTTCAAATACTTTTCTAAATTCGCATTTGTTTCATTAGAATGCGGTGCAAAAGTAAGAAAATGTTTTTATATTCGCATATTAAATTCATATTAAATATAAAAAAAGATGGGAAAAAGTACTTTTTTACAAGACTTTAAAGCTTTCGCCATGAAAGGGAATGTGGTGGATATGGCTGTCGGTGTGATTATTGGTGGTGCCTTTGGCAAAATCGTTTCGTCGGTTGTAGCCGATATCATTATGCCTCCCCTGGGGTTACTCATTGGGGGAGTGAACTTTACGGACTTGAAATGGGTAATGAAAGCTGCGCAGTACGGAGCCGATGGGAAAGAAACTGCGGCTGCTGTTACCTTGAATTATGGTAACTTTCTGCAAGCAACTTTCGATTTTCTTATTATCGCTTTTTCTATATTCTTATTTATTAAACTGATTACAAAGCTGACCCAGAAGAAAGCTGAGGCGCCTGCTGCTCCTGCTGCACCGCCCGCACCTACAAAAGAAGAGATATTGTTGACTGAAATACGTGATTTATTGAAAGAAAAGCAGTAATTTTGCGCCAAATTCATAACATATCTATATATGCAAGAGAAAATTATAATACTTGATTTCGGTTCACAGACCACGCAGCTTATCGGTCGCCGGGTGCGCGAGTTGGATACGTATTGCGAGATTGTCCCCTATAACAAGTTCCCCAAAGACGACGAAACTGTCAAGGGAGTGATTCTGTCGGGAAGCCCCTTCTCCGTGTATGACGAGAGTGCGTTCAAGGTTGATTTGAGCGAAATCAGAGGTAAATACCCCATTCTGGGCATCTGCTATGGTGCACAGTTTATGGCGTATACCAATGGTGGCAAAGTAGAACCGGCAGGTACCCGTGAGTATGGACGTGCTCACCTGACTTCTTTCTGCAAGGACAATGTGTTGTTCAAAGGTGTGAGAGAGGGTACGCAGGTATGGATGAGCCACGGTGATACCATTACTGCTGTTCCTGAGAATTTTAAAACGATTGCGTCTACAGACAAAGTGGCTATTGCCGCTTATCAGGTGGAAGGTGAACAAGTGTGGGGCGTACAGTTCCATCCGGAAGTTTTCCACAGTGAGGACGGTACACAGATGCTTCGTAATTTCGTTGTCGATGTATGTGGATGCAAGCAGGACTGGAGCCCGGCATCGTTCATCGAAAGTACTGTTGCCGAATTGAAGGCTCAGTTGGGCAATGACAAAGTAGTATTAGGCTTAAGCGGAGGAGTTGATTCTTCAGTAGCCGCTGTGCTGCTCAACAAGGCCATCGGTAAGAATCTGACTTGTATTTTCGTTGACCACGGTATGCTCCGCAAAGACGAATTCAAGAATGTAATGCATGATTACGAATGCCTCGGACTGAATGTGATCGGTGTAGATGCCAGCCGTAAGTTCTTCTCAGAACTGGAAGGTGTAACCGAGCCCGAACGCAAACGTAAAATTATAGGTAAAGGCTTTATCGATGTATTCGATGAAGAGGCACATAAACTGAAAGATGTGAAATGGTTGGCTCAGGGTACTATCTATCCGGATTGTATCGAGTCTCTTTCCATCACCGGTACTGTTATCAAGAGTCACCACAATGTGGGTGGACTTCCTGAAAAGATGAACCTGAAACTTTGTGAACCGCTTCGTTTGCTATTCAAGGATGAAGTTCGTCGTGTAGGCCGTGAGTTAGGTATGCCCGAGCACTTGATTACCCGTCATCCTTTCCCGGGGCCGGGACTTGCGGTTCGTATTTTAGGTGATATTACTCCCGAAAAGGTGCGTATCTTGCAGGATGCTGACGATATTTTCATTCAAGGTTTACGCGATTGGGGATTATACGATCAGGTATGGCAGGCAGGTGTTATCTTGCTTCCGGTTCAGTCTGTAGGAGTAATGGGAGACGAACGTACATACGAGCGTGCGGTAGCTTTGCGTGCTGTGACTTCAACAGATGCCATGACAGCCGACTGGGCGCATTTGCCTTATGAATTCCTCGGTAAAGTGTCAAATGATATTATAAATAAGGTAAAAGGTGTAAACCGTGTAACCTACGATATCAGTTCAAAACCACCTGCAACGATTGAATGGGAATAAGCCATTTGAAGATGGTATATATAAAAGACAGCCGTTCGGAGAAATTCGGGCGGCTTTCCTTTTTTGATGTACGTACAATGCGATTATGATTTAACAGAAAAGGGACATCCTCACGGACCTCCCTTCCCTTTTTTCCTTTTTTAAACCTTATGTAGTTGCTATAAATCTCTTACCGCAACATCTTATTATTATACTAAAAATCAATACTTTTTTAATAGATATATCTACTCTACAGCTTGTGCATTTCTCTCTTCAGGCCAATATGGGTTCTGATAGATAACTGACGAAGATATATCACCTGACGGGGATAACAACTCTATTTGCCGGATAGGTACCGGGTAGAGATAATGTGCTTTAGCCCAACTATAGCCGTCATATATTTCGTTGTTCTTTTTTACAACCGAATATGGACGTAAATAATTGGATAACTTTCTGGACGAAACATTAGCCATTGCATTATCCGGACCTTCGATGTATTCAAATTTAGCATCTTCTCCTTCATAACGTTTGTAAGCGTCGCTTCCCCAGAAGTTGAATCCTTCGGGAATGAATCTTTCAACTAATAATCTGTCTAATGATCTCCAACGGATCAGGTCGTCCATACGCATACCTTCACCAATAAACTCACAACGGCGTTCGCGGCGGATATTGTAAAGTGTTGCATCGATCATTTCGTTTTCACCTTTATATTTAGCCAGGTCGTTTTCCTTGCTCAGATCTGTTGCAGCAATGGTTTTATTGAAATCCGGATCAACCCCTGCACGAATGCGTACGGCTCTCCAGTATTCGGCAGCTTTGCCTGCAATATTTCCATTATTTTTCAGACAATAGGCTTCCAAATAATTCAAGTATGCTTCAACTGCACGGAAGATAACGCAACCGGTTGTTGATTGTGCTTGTCCTGAAACGTATTGTTTCTGGTCGTAGGAGAGACATTTACGAATGCGGTATCCAGTCAAATCTCTAACTTCTGATTCTGCTATAATTATCCTGGGATAATCCGATTCTTGATATGTCTTCATTGCATTGGTTGTAGCATTCGATACAGCTGGTATCATATCTTCTTCGCCGAACAGGAAGAGCTGCAGGCGTTCGTCTCGGTTTGCTTTTTCGTCCATTACCCGTTGGTCACCTTTGAAGGGGCATGCGGCAGTAGCTGCATACCAAGGCATGCCGTCTTTCATTAAGAAAGACTGAACATAATTACGTAGCATTCCATTATTTCCTCCTGAAGCTATATAGGCTGTAGCACCGTGCGCAATGGTAAAATCGCCGGAGAAGTAGTCGCGCCAGAAGAGTACTTCTTCGAATCCGCTCATGTCTTCGGCGGAGAACATATCGAAATAATCATTCCAGCCGGAAATATCATTATCGTTTGCCGGATTGAATACACCGCTGTTAGCGGTCAGTTTGACGACATCAGCCACTTGTTCGGCAGCTGCCATGGCTTCATCCAGAAAGAAGTTTATTT
This sequence comes from Bacteroides hominis, assembly GCF_033042785.2. Taxonomy (NCBI): domain Bacteria; kingdom Pseudomonadati; phylum Bacteroidota; class Bacteroidia; order Bacteroidales; family Bacteroidaceae; genus Bacteroides; species Bacteroides hominis. The sequence goes on from NZ_CP178829.1 coordinate 2,218,542, forward strand.
CTGTGTTAGCATCATATTTATAGTCAGGATGAACCCGTTTGCCGGGCCAGTTAGCATCACCCGGTACACGTCCTGTCCCTTGATGATACTTCTCAAAAGTGGCTTCATAGAGAGCTACACGCGATTTGATTAACAATGCACACTGCTTATTCAGGCGGTTATTGCCTGCAAAGCCGTGGTCATGCATATATTCGGCGGCTTTGTCGAGATCTTCAAGAATAAAACGTGCCACCTTATTACGTGGTTGGCGCACTCCTTTTTCTATCAGTATTTCTGCGTTGTCCGGCAATACTTCAGTGATAATGGGATAGTCTCCGTACAATCTTAGCTTCTGGAAATATTTCCATGCACGGATAAAATACATTTCACCGATGTAATGTTTCACGTCATCGGCGTTACCCGATATTTCGCCTGCTTCATATTTGGGAAGTACTTTCTCAAAGAAGTAGTTGCAATAACGGAAGAAAGAGAAATCCCAGTTGCCATTGGCTGCTTCTGTTTTCCATACATCCTTGGTATAGTAGTTTTGGACTCCGCTTCCGCTACTTTCACCTGAAACCATGTTATCGGTAGCTCCGTCGTTATTCACGGTACCTGCATTGAACCCGCCATGTGTTGAGAACAAGCTTTGGTATTGTGAGATACTGTAGGCTGCCAGGTGGTCTGCATTCTGAAAATAAGATTCTGGCGTAACCTGATCCAGCGGTTCTCTGTCCAGAAAGTCATTACACGAAGGGAAAAGTAATACTCCCCCTGTCAGTACGCATAGTTGTATGATTCTGTTTTTTAGTTTCATAATGATTCGTTTTTTAGAAATTTACGGTTAAACCAATTGCAATCACTTTCTGTAACGGATATACTTTACCCGGGTCAGTCCATTGTGTTCCGAGATTTTCCGGATCGAATACTCCGGTGATATCAGATACAGTCAGTAAATTATCGCCTGATACATAGACGCGTACTGATTCCATTCCCGCTTTCTTTGTCCATACTTTGGGCAATGTATATCCGATCTGGATATTTTTCAGGCGCCAATACGAAGCATCCTGTAAGTAGCGTGTCTGACGTTGTTGGTTCTTTGATGTATTACGGATGACACGTGGAAAATAAGCGTTGGTGTTGGCTCCTAAAGGATCGCCTTCCGGACGCCAGAAGTCCCAGTGCTCTTTGAATCCGGCAGAAGCCCATTCGCCGCCTCCGGAGAATCCCCAGAAGTACGGGCCATTCAGCCAGTAGTCACGTTTACCGATACCTTGCACAAAAGCACGGAAATCCAAACCTTTCCAAGCGGCATCTATTGTGATACCGTAGTTGAAACGAGGTGTGTTATTACCGATTATCTGCCAGTCGCCCGAGTCTCCCACTTTGTAGTTGCCTTGGTCTACCGAACCGCTGTTGTCGAGGTCGGCATACATGATGTCACCTGCTGCCCATTTTTGGCCCATCGGTTGTTTAGCGTTGGCAAGGTGCTGATTCATTTCTTCATCACTTTGTGCAATGCCGATCGTTTTATATCCCCAGATCTCTCCTAATTTTTGTCCTTCATAGTAGGGATTGCTGAGGCTTTTATCCGGATTATTATATTTCAGGATCTTCTGTTGTGCATCCGAGAGTACGAATTTTACTCCGTAAGAGAAGTTTTTGATTCTGTCTCTCCATCCTACTTCTAACTCAAAGCCATACGATTTCATGTCGGCATTGTTGATTTTAGGAACACCTGTACCTAAAATTGATGGAAGTTCCGGAGCAGTCGCAATCATGTCGTAAGTATAACGTACGAAATAATCGAATGACCCTGTCAGGCGGTTATTGAGTAATCCCCAGTCTAAACCCACATCCCACGTCTCGATGGTTTCCCAAGTCTTTTCGCTGCTCACGATACCCGGGTTGCTGGCATAGTTCTGGCGTGTGCCGTTCACTAACCAACCGTAATTCTGTCCCTGGGGTAAAGTCTGGTAGAAAGGATACCAGGCATCATTGGTATTGGTATTACCCAACTGTCCCCACGATGCTCTTAGTTTTAAGGTTCCGATATTCAACTTGTTGGCAGCCTCTTCGAAGAATGCTTCGCGGGCGATATTCCATCCACCGGAGAAAGAAGGGAAGAAGCCCCAGCGTTTGTCACCTATGAAGCGTGAAGAACCGTCATAACGTCCGTTAGCTTCCAGCATATAACGGTCTTTGTAGTTCCAGTTCAAGCGGGCGAAGAAGCCGGCTACTGAAGTGTGTCTGTATCCGCCTGCTACGCTGGGTTCACCTACTGCCGTGTTGATAGTCGGTACAGAAGGGGTAATCAAGGTCGATTTGTCTGCATTCACGCTACGGTCTTTGTACAATTCGGCGTTGAAACCTACCATTGCTTTGAAGTAGTGCCCATTATCCAATTGCTTGAAGTAATCCGAATAGATATTAGTAGAGTAATAATTTTCTTTATATGCGTATTCAGATACCTTTGAACCGCCGATCGGATAACTGCCCACACCTGCATCCCAAGTCATACCTACCGGTTCGCCATCTACATTGTGTTGATAGACGGGAAGTACTTCCCAATGTTGGTTATTGGCAGTCACACGCAAACTTCCTTCTACATAAATTTTCCAATTCTTGATTGGTTCGAAGGTCAGTTGCAATTGTTGGGTGAAAAGATCTTTTTGATTAATTTGCCTACCTCCGTCTTCCAGTTGAATCAATTCAGAAGGTCCGGTCAGGTACCCGTTGTCATCATATACGGGTACAGTTGGCCAGCGGCGTGCCACATTGTGGAAGAACAGTCCTGTCAGATAACTTGGACGTTCAAAATCTTCGCGTGTCCATTTTGTTGAATATCCCAATGTAAACCAGTCTGTGATGTTGCTTGTTATTCTACCATTCAGGGTATAGCGTTGGAAAGTATCTTTCCCATGGCGTATCAGGCCTTTTTGGTCGAGAAAACTTCCACTGACGATATATTGGGTTTTATCCGTACCACCACTGATGCTGATGTTATGATCCATGGAAGGAACCCAGTCTTCGTATACTTCCTTAAACCAGTCTGTATTGGCATTTGAACCTGTATAGTAGTTCCAGTTACGTGACTGTTCGTCAAAGGTCGCCGATGATTTAAGGGTACCATCCTGGTACGCCTTGATACGTTCCAGCTGCTCTTTACTGAAAACTGCTCCACCATTGTGATTTAATGCCGCACGGTTGAAATATTGTGCAAAAGTATAAGAGTCCAGCATTTCAGGCAGATTGGTTGCATCCGAGAAACGTACATTACCGGAATAGGTAACTCTTGCTTTTCCCGACTGTCCGCTTTTTGTTTTTACCAGTACCACGCCGAATGCCGCACGTGCACCATAGATAGAGGCTGATGCGGCATCTTTCAGCACTGATACAGATTCAATGTCATTGGGGTTTACCGTGTTCAGGCTACCTTCGATACCGTCGATTAATATTAATGGAGATGAACCGGAACCGTCACCGATAGTACCTGTACCACGAATATTAATGTTCATTTCACTATCCAGTGCACCCCCACCGTTGTTGACCGAGAGGTTCAAACCCGGTACCACACCTTGCAGGGCTTGTGATACATTTTGTACCGGACGTGCCTCAAGCACTTCGGAATTGACCATACCTACGGCACCTGTCACGTTGACTTTTTTCTGTGAGCCATAACCTACAACGACCACTTCATCCAGTTGTTGCGAGTCTTCTTTCATGGTAACGTTAATAGGAGCGCCGGTTACTTTTACTGTAACGGTTTTGTAGCCGATGAACGAGATTTCGATGTTGCTTCCTTTGGGGGCATCGATAGAGAATTGCCCTTGCAGGTTCGTAATCGTACCTGTGTTATTTGCCAGGACTTTAACGGATACACCGATCATCGGTTCTCCGGTTTCGTCCACTACTGTACCTTTCACTTTGGTGTTGGCCTGCTGTACAGTTTCAATTCCGTGTTCTTCGTAAGTATTGGCTGCTGCTTGCTGCGGTGTTGCGCACCATAGCATGATAGAAGCAGCGATTGCCATTTTCAGGCGATTTGTTTCTCGAAGCCGGATTAGGCTCGGAAACAGGTTAGTTTTTTCTGTCATACACTAAATTGTTCGGTTAAACATCATTTTGAATAGTTTGTTTCTTAAATTTTCCGGGGAATCGGTTCCTTCGGAATCTGTGCTAAAGTCTTTTCTCTGTTTTATTTCATAAGCTTCTTTATTAGGGTTGTTGTATTGATTGTGATTTATGACATATGTTTACAATTGTTTCTAATTTCAAGTTTCTATTAAGTTCTGATGGTACTTAATTGATTATGACAAACAGAAATACTGTAAAAGGAGTGCGGATAAGTGTTGAACGCTAAAACTGCTATCTGTTGTATATTAGTTGATTATAGTGAATGTCGGTTGCCTGTAATAGTCCTTATAACTTTAATTTATTAAATTACCAAAGGTCTACCTGTTTTTTTAAATAAGTGAGTTATTATATCTTAGACGAAATGTTTTTTTATGATATATTTGAAAAAATAGAAGCGTTGTTTGTGATTTATTAAAATATATTATTATCTTTGTCCCGTTGGTAGCTATTTGTTACGAATAAAATGGGTTTATTAACTTAATATTAGAAAACCCATTGATGGCGAAAAGCAGTTATAGTAAAGTACCATCAGAACTTTGCTATTTTTTTATTTTTCTTGATTTACTTCTCTTTCTTTGTTTCCACGACCGATCTCTTTGATCTTCAATCCCGATAAACAATTGTGAATAATATATCTGCTCTTATGGACTACTGATATGGACAGGGCAGGAGACTCTGTAAATGCAACCGGCATTAACGACGAATGCTGCCGTCATTTAAGGCGACAGACGGTTGCTTTAATAATCCGGCCTTTGTAGTGACAGGAGTGGCTGTTATATGTAATAAATACCCTATTTTAGTGTATTTTTTGTGGTTTCGGTCTTTTCTTTGCACACTTTTCATGCTTTTATGCAGAAAATCTATATCTTTGCAACCTAATTTAACATTAAAAGGTATGAGTTACAATTTGTTGAAAGGAAAAAGAGGTATTATTTTCGGTGCATTAAACGAGCAGTCTATTGCCTGGAAAGTAGCCGAAAGAGCCGTTGAAGAAGGTGCTGTTATTACATTATCAAATACTCCTGTTGCTGTCCGCATGGGACAGGTTTCTGCTTTGTCTGAGAAGTTGAATTGCGAAGTGATTGCTGCAGATGCCACTAACGTAGAAGATTTGGAGAACGTATTTAAACGCTCGATGGAAGTTCTCGGTGGTCAGATTGATTTTGTATTGCACTCTATCGGTATGTCACCGAACGTTCGTAAGAAACGTACTTACGATGATCTCGACTATAATATGTTGAACACTACCCTGGATGTTTCAGCTGTTTCATTCCATAAAATGATCCAGGCTGCCAAGAAACAAAACGCAATTGCCGAATACGGTTCTATCGTGGCATTGAGTTATGTAGCTGCACAGCGTACTTTCTATGGATACAACGATATGGCTGACGCTAAGGCATTGCTTGAATCTATTGCCCGCAGCTTTGGTTACATTTATGGTCGTGAGCACAATGTACGTGTAAATACGATTTCTCAGTCGCCTACCTTTACCACAGCCGGTTCCGGTGTGAAGGGCATGGATAAACTGTACGATTTTGCCAACCGCATGTCTCCGTTGGGCAATGCTTCTGCCGACGAGTGTGCAGATTATTGCATCGTAATGTTCTCTGATCTTACCCGTAAGGTGACCATGCAGAACCTGTTCCACGATGGTGGTTTCTCGAGTGTTGGTATGAGTCTTCGGGCGATGGCTACTTACGAAAAGGGTCTGGACGAATATAAAGACGAAAACGGTAATATCATTTACGGTTAAGGCAATGAAAATACGGAAGAACTATATTCTCCTTGTTTTGCTAAGTCTGCTTTTCGCATCCTGCCGGGTGGGGAAGGCAGAGCCTGTCGCAGACCCAATGGAGGAAGAGGGGATTTCCGTAGTCAGATATGATAAGCTGTTGGACGAATACGTTCGTTTCAACAGCTTTTCTGCTTTACAAAAAATGAATCTGGAATATTCTCTGCCTACTAAACTGCTGATTGAAGATGTACTGGCCATCGGGCAGGTAAGTGACGATCATATATTCCAGCGACTGAAAACATTCTATTCGGACACCACTCTGATCCGTCTGATAGAGGATGTGGAAACCAGATATCCCGAATTGGGATCTGTCGAGAAAGAGTTGACCAAAGGCTTCGGGAAACTGCAAAAGGAAGTGCCGGATATTATGATCCCCATGATATACACACAAATTTCGGCATTCAATGAATCCATCGTTCTGTCCGACAGCGTACTGGGCATCAGCCTTGACAAGTATATGGGTGAAGATTATCCGCTTTACAAGCGTTTCTATTATGGTTATCAGCGACGCACCATGCGTCCCGACCGGATTGTACCCGATTGTCTGGTGTACTATCTGATGAGCCAGTATCCTTTCCCGATGGATTACTCCCGTACACTGCTCGATGTGATGATGCACTTCGGTAAAATTAATTATGTGGTGCAGCACCTGTTGGATTATTCCTCTTCGGAAGAAGCATTGGGCTATTCGGATGTAGAGAGAGAATGGTGCAAAGAGAACCAGCAGCAGATGTGGAGATATATTCTTGAAAAAGATCATCTGCATGCAACAGATCCGATGGTGGTACGCCAATATACCCGTCCGGCTCCTTTCACTAATACTCTGGGCGAGAATGCGCCTTCGATGGTGGGTACCTGGATTGGTACAAAAATCATCACTTCGTATATGAAACATCATAAAAAAACAACCTTACGGCAATTGCTCGAAATGAACGATTACGAACGTATGTTCACCGAATCTCGTTTTAATCCGTAAAATTCTTATTATAAAAATCCCTTGTTCATGGATACCGCTCTCTATCTTTTGCCCGTTACATTGGGCGACACTCCCATCGAGTCTGTATTACCACCCTACAATAAAGAAATTATTCTGGGAATCAAGCATTTTATTGTCGAAGATGTCCGTTCGGCCCGTCGTTTCCTGAAAAAGGTGGATCGTGAGATTGACATCGATTCGCTCACCTTTTATCCCTTAAACAAGCACACTTCTCCTGAAGATATTTCCGGTTACCTGAAACCGTTGATCGGTGGATTGTCTATGGGAGTGATTTCGGAAGCCGGTTGTCCGGCCGTTGCCGATCCGGGAGCCGATGTCGTGGCTATTGCGCAACGTAAGAACCTGAAGGTAGTGCCGTTGGTGGGCCCTTCGTCTATCATTCTTTCTGTGATGGGATCGGGATTTAACGGACAAAGCTTTGCCTTTCACGGATATCTGCCTATAGAGCCGGCTGAGCGTGCCAAAAAGCTTAAAGCTCTTGAACAACGGGTATATGCCGAACATCAGACACAGCTGTTTATAGAAACGCCCTATCGGAATAATAAGATGGTGGAGGATATTTTGCATAACTGCCGTCCGCAAACACGTCTTTGCATTGCAGCTAATATCACCTGTGAGGGTGAGTACATCCGCACCAAGACCATCAAAGAGTGGCAGGGAAAAGTGCCCGACCTGACTAAGATACCTTGTATTTTTCTCTTATACCAATAACCTGTTTCAGGTGTTCATATTCCAACTCAAAGCATTCGCTGAAGAAGTGAGTGCCTAAGTTGTGTTCTATCTGTTGGAAAGTCCACAGTTTTCCTCCTTTGAACCGTGGATCGCAGAGGATAGAATCATCTTCCATTTCGACAATAAACAGATAAATCAGACGGTTGGTCTGTGCATTTTCGAAATGATAGGAGATGGTAAATGTAGGTTTCAGATCCGATGCTTTTGGGAAAGCATTACTCAATAAGCGGTTGGCACCTTCGGTCAACGTCTCTCCGTACCGGAGATAACATTCCATCGGTATATCCACTTTGAACTTGTCGAGAATACAGCTTTGCGGACGATTGCAAAGGAACAGCATGCCATGGGTAGAGACGGCAATGCGTATTACCGGGTTGATATAAGCATTCTTGTAGTTGATGGCTTCTACGGCCAGGCTTTTTCCAATGACGTCGCCACGGGTGTTGACGATGGGCACATATTCTGTATGGGCCATTACATGATTAAAATAACGGATGCCTATCTGGTTGAACAGAATGCTGAGGATAAATATGGCAGGCGGCAATATGTGGTAAAGCACCAGCGTGGAAGTCGGAGTGAGAGGGTGTGCTATCAGGATAGTCAGACTGATAACGGCAAAGTGCAGAATACCCAGAATCAAAACAACCCGTGCCGATACGACAGCCGATTCCGCTCCCTGGGCAAACAGTCGGCGGTTGCACTGGGCACTCTGGCGCAGATAGTGGTTAATGAACCTTCTCCTGTGTAAGAAAAGAATAACCATTGGAATCAGTATACTGACTTCAAGTGTCAGGGGCAAAGCTCCTACCGGGACAAAATCTCCGGGAATGAGACTTGCCAGAGTCAATAGTGTCAAAATTCCCGTAGAGATATAAAGGATAAAATTGGGTATACGCGCCCCGTTACGGGACAGGGACCTGTATGAAAAGATAAGTCCGATACCTGTACCGATATAGATTGATATGTCCTGTGTTATAAATTCGCATAAAAGGATGGAAACAATAACAGGGATAAAGCCCAATGACATATTAAATGCGGAAGAAAGTACTCCTTTGTTACCCATATGTTTTTTATTGTATTATTTTGCCGTTTACTTGTAAAACAAACAAGGAGCCTGTTATGTTCTTACTACTTCTTATTAAATCGGATATGTTTTTCCGCATGATATGATGAACGTACTAATGGTGCGCTTTCTACTTGTTCGAATCCCTTTTTGAGCCCTGTTTCTTTATAGATGGCGAATTGTTCCGGGGTAATGTATGCCACAACCGGATAGTGTTTGTGGGTCGGTTGCAGGTATTGTCCGATGGTGAGGATTTTGCAACCGACGGCAATCAAGTCGTCCATTAACTCCTCCACTTCGGCAGGAGTTTCGCCCAAACCGACCATAATACCCGATTTGGCTGTTGTACCGCTCTCGGCTATCTGACGGATCACCTCCAGGCTGGTGTGATAATTGGCCGCACTACGCACTTGTGGGCTGATACGTTTTACGGTTTCCATATTGTGGGAAATGATTTCCGGACCGGCTTCTATCACTTGGGAAACCAGTTCCTTGCGTCCCTGGAAGTCGGGGATCAGTACTTCGGTGGTCGTTTCCGGATTCAGGCGTTTGATTTCACGAATTGTTTGCGCCCAATGGGCGGCGCCCAGGTCGGGTAAATCATCGCGGTCCACCGATGTGATGACTGCATGTGAGAGCTTCATCAAGGCAACCGATTCCGCAACGTGCAACGGTTCGTCAGGGTCCAGAGGCAAAGGACGCCCGGTCCGGGTATTACAGAATTTGCAACTGCGGGTACAGATGTCACCGGCAATCATGAACGTGGCCGTACCTTTTCCCCAGCACTCGCCCATGTTGGGGCAGCGCCCGCTACTGCAAATGGTGTGCAGGCAGTGCGATTCGACAATACGTTTGGTTTCCGTATAGCGTTCGTTGGCTCCGATACTGATCTTAAGCCATTCGGGTTTGCGTACCCGTTGATCGTTTCCCATATGATAGTACTGTTTTGTTTAATGATAGAGAGGCTGTCTCAAAGCTCACCACAGAGGACACAGAGTAACCAGAGTATACTTTAAATTGTTGATGATTAGTAAAAAAACTCTGTGCTACTCTGTGTTACTCCGTGGTGAAAAGGCTTTTGATACAGCCTCCTGAAGCGGTTTCTTATAAATTGTTCAGGAAAAAGTTCGTTAACCTCGTATACAGATGGTTTCGGGTATTTCCGCCATAAATGCCGTGATTCCGGTTGGTATATACCTGCATGTCGAACTGTTTTCCAAGCTGTACCAGGTGTTCGGCATATTCGGTACAGTTCTGGAAGTGAACGTTGTCATCTGCCATACCGTGTACCAAAAGCAGGTTTCCATGCAAGTTGTCTGCACGGCTGAATGCTGAGGCAGCTTTGTAGCCTTCGGCATTTTCTTTCGGAGTACGCATGAAGCGTTCGGTATATACAGTATCGTAATATTTCCAGTCTGTAGGTGCGGCAACAGCGACTCCGGCTTTAAATACCGGTGTACCTTCGCTCATACTCATGATGGTCATGTATCCGCCGAAGCTCCATCCCCAGATGCCGATGCGTCCTTTGTCCACATAAGGCAGGCCACCCAGATATTTGGCAGCTTCCACTTGGTCTTTTGCCTCTTTTACGCCCAGGTTCAGATAGGTGCACTTCTGGAATTCGCTTCCACGGCCTCCTGTGCCGCGACCGTCCACACAAGCCACTACGTAGCCAAGACTTGCCATGTATGTTTCCCAGCTGATTCCCCATTTGTCCAGAACCTGTTGCGAACCCGGACCGCTATACTGGAACATCAGTACCGGATAGCGTTTTGAGGGATCGAAGTTCACAGGTTTCATCATCCATCCGTTCAGGTCTACTCCCTCTGTGGTCTTGAAAGTGAAGAATTCCTTTTGCGGTATGGCATATCCGGCTAACTTTTCTTTCAGTTTATCATTGGTCACCAGAGTTTTCAATACTTTACCCGTATTGTCATTCAGTGTAATCAGCATCGGAGTATCGAGGCTGGTAAACTTGTTCATAAAATATTTCATCGAACTGCTGAAGATCGGGCTGTTGGTTCCTTGCTGATTGCTCAGTTTCACCTTCTTGCCTTTACGGTCTATCTTGTATACAGCCTGGCGCATCGGACTCTCTTCGTTGCTGGTGTAATAGAACTCGTTGGTATCCGGATTCCATCCGATGAAGCTTTTTACTTCATAATTGCCGCTGGTCACCTGCTTAATCAGATTGCCGTTCATGCTATACCAGTACAGGTGCGGATATCCGCTCTTGTCGCTTACAAAACTGAAATTGTCCGGATAGAACCGGATGTTGTCGAATACGTTCTCGTTGATGTAATAAGGAGATTCATCACGTAAAGCCAGCTTGCATACTGTACTGCGGGGATCGGCAAAATACATGTCGAAGCGGTTTTGATGACGGTTCAGCGTCATAATGGCCAGTTTGTTCGGATCTTGTGTGAAACGGATGCGTGGGATATAACCATCGGCGTCTATCGGCAGTTTTACCTGACGGGTCACTTTTGATTTGATGTCGAACGTATGTACCGATACCTTAGAGTTGGGATAACCTGCCTTGGGATATTTGTACGTATACTCGCCCGGGTAGTCCTGCAACGCATTGTTGCGTGGAGCCTCGCCGGCAAACAGCGGGAAGGTGTATGATGGCACTTCCGACTCGTCGAAGCGGACATAAGCCAGCATGGTATTGTCGGCATTGAACTCCAGGGCACGGTTGAAACCGAACTCTTCTTCATATACCCAATCGGGAATACCGTTCAGCACGCTGTTTAGTTTGCCGTCTTCCGTCACCTGCGATTCACTGTTGCCATACAGGAGCTTCACCAGGAAGATGTTATTGTCGCGGACAAATGCCACCAGATTGCCGTCCGGTGAGAATACCGGAGCTTGCTGCGGGCCGCCGTCCGAGAGTTTTTCTACGATATTGTTGGTAGTAACCCCTTTATCGTTCCGTTTCACCGGATACAGATAGTGGACTGCCGTATAAGAGTGACGGTAGATAGGGGTTGTTTCCGTTGCAATCAGAATTTTTGATCCGTCCGGTGAAAACTGATAGCTGTCGAATTTCTTGAAAGGACATTCGCGAGCTTTGGCCACATCGAATACCACTTCCACCGGTTCACCCGTGCGGAAGGAATATTTCACGATTTGTGTGCCTTCGGCATTTCTTTGTGTGTAGTGTTCGCCGTCCGGCATGGGAACCACACCATAGATGTTTTCGGGACTGAACTTGCCTGAGTTGATCTCTTTCAGGTCGAGCGCTTTGCCTCCTTGTGCGAAGCCGGCAAGGCAACACAGACAGAAAAACAGAAAAATGAATTTTCTTTTCATTGGCTTTAGATGATTTTTAGGTTGTTTCTATAGTGCCGGCAAAGGTAAGGATAAACGGTGAGCCTTCAAAACGAGAGGGTTAAAATATCTGTGAAATAGCGTTCGGAAACGAAAAAAACAGAGCCTCTGTTGGCTCCGGGCAGAGGCTCTTCCGGGTACAGACAGAGCCTCCGGAGAGCAGAAACGGAGGCTCCGTCCCGGACGTTGGAAACACGGAAAGTGGGCCAGCCTCCGAGCCACCTCTCAAACAGTGCTGTATCCCTTTATTCATGGGTGTTTGAGCGTGTTCGAAAAACTGACTGAAGTCGATTGGTGGGCCATATAATAAATACTAACAAAAAAAGATATATGAATATATCAGTTCAGATCGTGCGCAATCGGTGAGAAATGATTCCGGATTTGTCGGGAGTTATCCCCCTTTCATCGGTTTTGCTACCGTTATTGACGAAAAAGCCTTTCCGGGTGGTGGCAAATGACCTATCTTTGTGGACGAAGATTAAATGAAATAATTAACAATGAAATGATATATGGAAAAGAAAGAGTTTTCATCTCCCGCTCGGAGATACGGTAAGTTTTTTATTGCCTTTATTTTTATAACGGCAGGAGTGCTTCTACTGGCCCGTAATCTGGGATGGATTACTTATGCCCTGTTTGACCTATTGGTGTCCTGGCAAATGCTTCTGATTCTCTTGGGAGTATACCTGATGCTACGCCGTCAGATTCTGCGGGGATTGATTCTGGTTGGCATCGGGGCCTATTTAATAAGCCCGCATCTGGGATGGTTTCCGGCGGGAGTCCATATCACTCTTTTCCCGATTATATTGATTGTTATTGGACTCGCTTTTTTATTCAGGCCGAAACGTGCCCGGCACGAACGGATGCGGAGGGGAAACTTTGCCAGCAGCCAATATAACTCTACGGATGGAGTGCTTCACTCGGAGAATACCTTCAGCGGTATCAGACAAGTGGTGCTCGATGAATTCTTTAAAGGCGGGACGATACAGAATTCGTTTGGCGGGACGATTATTGACCTGCGGCGTACGACCCTTCCCGAAGGTGAAACGTTTCTCGATATTGATTGTACATTTGGTGGAATAGAAATTTATGTTCCTTCCGATTGGAAAGTAGTGTTTCGGTGTAACACCTGCCTGGGCGGATGTCAAGACAAACGTTTTGGTGGAGGTGTGATCGACCAGAACCGGATATTGGTCATCCGGGGCGACTTGACATTCGGAGGTATTGAAATAAAAAGTTGAAAATAAAACATGGATATACATCCTATACAAGAATCTTCCCGACGGTGGATGACGGCATTGATATTGGCCGTTGCCGCAGCAGGGATACAAACAGCATTACTTTGGGGCTATGCCGGGGCCGACACGCTTCCGGCTGCAATAGACGGCTTTTTATCCGTCGGTTTGCTTTGCCTCCTGGCCTATCTGGCATGGTATGTCATCGGCCTCGTCTCCATATTGCAAACAGATCTGCTGATAGCCGCCCTGGCGCTGCTTTTTTGGCTGGCGGGAGGCTTTGCCGTGCAATATGTGATGGAACAGAACCTGGGACAAGTCTATGCGTCTTTCGGAGAGACGCTCCCTTTCCGCATACTGTTCGGAGCATTGGCTTGGGGAGTGATGATGTTGTGGTATCGTTTACAGTCGTTGAGCACTGTTCAGGAGGAGATATTAGAAGAGGCTGTTTCAAGAGAAGAAGCCCTTCGTGAAGAACTGAAGCAGGCCGGATGCCGCGAAGAGAAAGCGTCGCCGGAAGAGGCGGAATGCATTGACCGCATCACGGTGAAAGACGGTACGCATATTCACCTGATCTGTACCGACGAATTGCTGTACATACAGGCATGTGGCGATTACGTCACATTAGTGACCCCTTCGGGACAATATGTCAAAGAGCAGACGATGAAGTACTTCGATGCCCATCTGCCGTCGGCCGGATTTGTGCGCGTACATCGCTCTACGATAGTAAACGTGACACAAATATCACGGGTGGAACTCTTCGGGAAAGAGAACTATCAACTCTTACTGAAAAATGGGGTCAAGCTGAAAGTGAGTAATTCCGGATATAAGCTGCTGAAAGAACGGCTGGAGCTATAATAACTCCTATCTGGGAATAAACGGAAGGGTGTAGCCATACGAAGCGGATGGCTACACCCTTTTGTGCCCGGGGCTACACCCTTTCCTCCGGATGGCTACACCCTTTCATAAAAATCTTATGGAGAAAGGACCGGTAGCCGGAATAGATTTATTATATTTGCACTAATTGCAAAAATATAATATTCTATGACTGAATCGGCTCCGATGCCTTTATACAACGAGTTTACTTTCTTTCTGAAAAAATATTTTCCTTACAAGGTGCAGAAGATATCTCTCAATGCGGGTTTTACATGTCCCAACCGGGACGGAACGAAGGGGCTGGGAGGCTGTACATATTGTAATAACCAGACATTCAATCCCGAATACTGCAAAACGGAGAAATCCGTCACCCGGCAACTTGAAGAGGGGAAGCAGTTCTTTGCCCATAAATATCCGGATATGAAATATCTGGCCTATTTTCAGGCTTATACCAATACTTATGCCGAACTTGAAGGACTGAAACGGAAATACGAAGAAGCTCTGAGCGTAGATGGTGTAGTGGGATTGGTCATCGGTACACGTCCCGATTGCATGCCGGATCCTCTGCTGCATTATCTGGAAGAGCTGAATAAACACTCTTTCCTTTTGGTGGAGTATGGCATTGAAACCACCCGGGATGCTACACTCAAACGCATTAACCGGGGGCATACCTATGCCGATACGGTAGAAGCTGTCCACCGGACCGCAGCGTGTGGTATTTTAACCGGGGGACACGTCATTCTCGGTCTTCCGGGAGAGAGCCGCGAAGAGATCATTGCCCAGGCGGCAGAGTTGTCACGTTTGCCCCTGACTACTCTCAAGATGCATCAGTTGCAGCTGATACGTGGCACGAAAATGGCACGTGAGTTTGAACTCCATCCCGAAGATTTTCATCTCTTTAGTGTCGACGAGTATATCGATTTGGTAATCGATTATGTGGAACATCTGCGTCCCGACCTGATACTCGAACGTTTTGTTTCACAATCACCTAAAGAACTCTTGATTGCACCCGACTGGGGATTGAAGAATTATGAATTTACAGCCCGCGTGCAAAAAAGAATGAAAGAAAGAGGTGCTTATCAGGGAAAGGCATACTGGGTTTAGAAAAAAAGAACTATTTTTGCGAAGCGAATGAGTTGCGAGTTACGAGTTGCAAGTTTAGAGTGCCGTTGGGTGTTGTTACTCGTGCCCCGTAATTAATTAAACTAAAATATAGAATGGAACAGAAAACAAGAATTAAAGGAAACGTTCATTATGTGGGAGTTAACGACCGTAACAGGCACCTCTTTGAGGGAATGTGGCCTTTACCCTATGGAGTTTCATATAACTCTTATCTGATTGATGATGAAATGGTGGCACTGATCGATACAGTGGATATTTGCTATTTCGAAGTATATCTTCGTAAAATTAGAAGTATCATAGGCGACCGTCCTATCAACTATTTGATTATAAATCATATGGAACCGGACCATTCAGGTTCTATCCGATTGATTAAACAGCACTATCCCGACATTGTAATCGTTGGCAATAAGCAGACTTTCGGAATGATCGAAGGCTTCTATGGTGTGACCGGCGAGCAATATCTGATAAAAGATGGTGATTTCCTTGCTCTCGGACGTCATAAACTGCGTTTTTACCTTACTCCGATGGTGCATTGGCCGGAAACGATGATGACATTTGACGAAACGGATGGTGTACTCTTCTCCGGTGATGGGTTCGGCTGCTTCGGTACGCTGGATGGCGGGTTTGTGGATACACGCATGAACATCGATCACTATTGGGGCGAAATGGTGCGTTATTATTCCAATATCGTCGGAAAATACGGTTCGCCCGTACAGAAAGCTTTGCAAAAACTGGGAGGACTTCCCATTTCGACCATTTGCTCTACACACGGTCCGGTATGGACCGAAAATATCACTAAGGTGGTAGGCATTTACGATAAACTGAGCCGTTACGATGCAGACGAAGGTGTGGTGATTGCTTACGGAAGCATGTATGGAAATACCGAACAGATGGCGGAGGCCATTGCTGCCGAACTGTCGGCCCAGGGCATTAAAAACATCGTGATGCACAACGTCAGCAAGAGCAATCCTTCTTATATCCTTGCCGATATCTTCCGTTACAAAGGATTGATTGTCGGTAGCCCGACTTACAGCAACCAGATTTTCCCGGAAATAGAGTCGCTTTTGTCCAAAATACTGGTACGTGAGTTGAAAGGACGTTATCTGGGCTATTTCGGTTCGTTCACATGGGCCGGTGCCGCCGTGAAACGCATGGCCGAGTTTGCCGAAAAAAGTAAATTCGAACTGGTCGGTGACCCTGTAGAGATGAAACAGGCCATGAATGATATCACCTATCAACAGTGTGAGAATCTGGCACGTGCCATGGCCGACCGTTTAAAAAAAGACAGAGTATAAGTTACCCCTAATTTATTAACCTGATAAAAACAATCGAACATGAGACTAATCATTCAGCCGGACTATCAGTCCGTTTCTCAATGGGCGGCACATTATGTTGCTGCTAAGATCAAAGCTGCCAATCCTACTCCGGAAAAACCTTTCGTATTGGGTTGCCCCACCGGATCATCTCCTCTGGGTATGTATAAGGCACTGATCGACCTGAATAAAAAAGGAATCGTATCGTTCCAGAATGTTGTTACTTTCAACATGGACGAATATGTGGGACTGCCGAAGGAACATCCGGAAAGCTACTATTCTTTTATGTGGAACAACTTCTTCAGCCATATCGACATCAAACCGGAGAACACGAACATTCTGAATGGGAATGCTGCCGATCTGGATGCTGAATGTGCACGTTATGAAGAGAAGATCAAATCGTATGGTGGTATCGACCTGTTTATGGGAGGTATTGGTCCCGACGGTCACATCGCTTTCAACGAGCCGGGGTCTTCACTGAGCTCTCGCACTCGTCAGAAGACACTGACTACGGATACGATTATCGCTAACTCCCGCTTCTTCGATAATGATATCAACAAGGTTCCCAAAACTTCGTTGACAGTCGGAGTAGGTACTGTGCTTTCTGCCCGTGAGGTGATGATTATCGTAAACGGCCACAACAAAGCACGTGCATTGTATCATGCCGTAGAAGGTGCTATTACTCAGATGTGGACTATCAGTGCGTTACAGATGCACGAGAAGGGTATCATCGTTTGTGACGATGCTGCTACTGCCGAACTGAAAGTAGGTACTTACCGTTACTTCAAGGACATCGAAGCAGATCATCTCGATCCGCAATCGTTGCTGAAGTAATACATAAGCATAAAAATAAAGAAGAGGATAGGTCAATCGTTTTTTCGGCCTATCCTCTTCTTTTTATCGGTCTGATACATGAAGCCCGGTTGGGCGGGGCTAATCTTTCAGACCGTCTTTGATCCCTTCCATTGCTTTCTCGCCTTTCTTCACAGCTTTTTGGGTACCTTCTTTCACGTCTTTTGCTGCATCCTTCGCTGTGTCTTTGGCTTTCTCAAAAGCGTCTCTGGCACCCTCTTTCAAGTCATTGCCTATTTTCTTCAGCTTCAGGGCGGCATAAGTGGATTCCAGTTTTACTATCTCGTCCTTTTCGTTCGAGGTCATTTGCTCACTGAATTTGTTATAACTGTCTTTTAGCTTCGTAAATTGCTCGTCAGCTTTTTCCCAGTCGGCTTTTGTATAGTCCTGGGCGTTTTTTTGTACGTTTTCGACAAAAAGCTTGAAGCCGTCCAGATACGACTCCTTTGTTTGGCTGCATGCGGTGGCAATGGCCAGTACTAATGCAAGGAATAATACTTTCTTCATAATCAAATACTATTGTTTAGGTTTTATATATTAACACCGTGTATTTGAAAATTGTTTGCCCGGGTCAGGATTCTTCCAGTTCCCCTTTGCCTTGCCGGACGATGGTTACCTCTCCGTCAGTACAGTTTACGATGGTCGAAGGTTCGATTCCTCCGATTCCTCCGTCGATCACAAGATCTACCTGGTCACCGAACTTCTCGTCTATCAGCTCCGGGTCAGTGATATACTCTATGTCTTCGTGTTCGTCATGAGGTAGGGTAGTGGTCATGATCGGAGCATCCAGCAGACGCGCGATCTCCCGGATGATGTGGTTGTCCGGCATGCGGATACCCACTTCCTTCCGGTTACGGAAGATTTTAGGCAACCGGTTCGTTCCGTTCAGAATAAAGGTGAAGGGACCGGGCAGGTTGCGTTTCATCAGTTTGAAGATGTTATTGTCTACCTTGGCATATTCGCTGATACTGCTCAGGTCGTAGCAGATGATAGAGAGATTGTTTTTCTTTGGGTCTATTTCCTTAATCCGGCAGATGCGCTCGATGGCACGTTCCTTCAGGCCGTGGCAACCGATGGCATACATGGTATCCGTGGGATAGATAATCAGTCCCCCGTCATTCAGCAGGTCCACAATCCGTTGCAGGTCCTGGGGATTATTGTTTTTCTCGTAAAGTTTGAGTATCATAATTGTTCGTTATTTAATCTTCTTTTTTAAGAAATCAAGTGCTTTTTCTACGGCTTTTTCCTTTACTTCTTCCTTCACGGAATCTTTATTGGCCGTAGTTGCCGAATCCAGTCCCAGTTTTTTCCCTATTTCGCTGATTGCCTTATCTGTGACTGCTTCCACTGCCTGGTTGGTCATGCTTTTCGTATCCAGTGAAACTTTGGGCGAAGAGAAAGTGCCTCCTATTTTCAGGTCGAGTGTAGTCAGTTTGGCAATATCACCCGCTGATGCCGGTAGCTTGATTTTTCCCGAGTAGTCGATGGTCTGGTCAAGTCCCGTACTTCCTGAAAGGTTCATCACATAGTCTCCTAACTTAATGTCGAACGGTTCGGTAGACACCCTTCCCTCCTTGATGGTGAAGTCCAGCGTCATGTCCTTCACTTTCATTTCTTTGAGTTCAGGCTTCTTCACGGCATCGGCTATCTGGTCGATGACCTTTACACCGCTGAGGCTAAGGTCTTTGGTCGAAAGGCTGCCATTGCCTTGCATCGTATCCATGACGGGCTCCATCCGGTTGTCGAGCAAAGTCTGCACATGCATGTTGCCGGAGAAGTTTCCTTTCAGATTCTCGAAAATAGGAGCCATTTGCTGTACCATATTCAATTCTTTGTAGGCTTGTGCAAAGCTGAGTCCCTCCAGGCGGAACCCTGCATTCATCTCCGGTTTTTTTAAGTCGGCGGTAGAATAATATCCGTTCATAATAACCTTGCCTCCCATGGTGTTCATCGACAAGTTTTTCATATCCACTTTTCCGTCTTTTACAACCAGTTTTCCATTCATATTCGTAAAGGCCATCTTGTCGAACAATACCTCTTTCAGGTTGGCATCCATCTGGAAATCGATATTGCGTGGAACCTCTATCAGGCTGGCTGCTTCATCGGGCGAAACTGCCTGTGCCGCTTGGGTGGTAGTATCGGTTGAGGCTGTCATAAAGTCGTTCAGATTGAGATGGTTCGACCGGACATTCAATGTACCTTTCAATGTAGTGCCTTTCAGAGCATAACCCGTGTAATTTTCGAACCGGCTGTCGGCGGTAAGGTCGTTCTTGCCAATAACTACTGTGGTCTCGCTGAGTTGCAGATATTTCGGAGTGAAAGTGAACAGTGATTGTCTGATTTCTACATCAGGTATCTCTTTCATTTTTAGTTTCATGTCGCTAAGGGCGATGGTACCCGATGCGGAGAAACGGTCATATTGCTCTTTTTCGATGTACGAAAGGCGTCCGCCCATCTTCATATCCGCGCGAATGGTGCCATTCAGTTCCATGTCGTCCAACGGGTATACTTGCTTGATCATTCCTAAATTAAGCACTCCCTTTGCTTCGGCTGTAAAGTTCGGATCGCTGACCGGTGTCTTTATATCGGCAGTCAGGCTAAACGGGTTGTTTGCCAGACGGAAGCTGAAAGGACGAATGTTGATTTCTGTCAGGTCGATATTACCTCCCGGGTTACGTACTTGTGCGTCAATGTTGATCTGGTCGACTCCTGCCGGCAGGGACGGATAACGGAACATGGCATTCTTTACTGATAACCGCACATCGAACCGGGGGACGGTATCACCTTGCAATACTCCTTTTGCCGTGGCTTCGAGGGTAGCGGTTCCGTCTGTTTTCAGATTCTTGAATTCTTTGGAGTAGATGGCTGGTATCAGGGACAGAATTTCCTTAAAGCCCACTTCGCTGGTATTGAGCTTCAGGTCCATGTCGATGACAGGATCTTTCAGTTCTACCCATCCGTCGATGCCTGCCTTAATGGCGTTGAGGCGAAATTCATTCTTTTTCAGTGTGAATTTGTGATGTACGAGGTCAGCGTCCACATCCATTTTGGCATAGATGTTGGCTTGTGAGAGGAAGGGAATACCGTTCATCTTATAAGTCAGGGCTTCGGTCTCTGCTTCTAAATTGAGCAAAGTCTGGTCGCTGCCCAGGTCGCCCGAGCAAAGCGCATTGAAATTGTGTATGTCGGCATACATGGCGGACTGTCGGTCGTCATACACCACATTCATGTTCTTGATAACAAAGCGCTGAAGTTTAATCCGGAAGGGAGAAGATTCGCTGCTCTCCGATGTCTCGCTGACGGTGGCTGAATCGGGTTTCATGATATCCCAGTTGGCTTTGCCGTCAGGAAGTACGATGGCATGTAGCCAGGTATCTGTGACAGATACTTTGGAAACATCGTATCCGCTGTCTCCGAAGAGCGAAAACAGGTTAATGGCGGCAGTAACTTCACCGGCTTTCACCAGCGTGTCGTTTTCAAACGCTCCTGTTCCTTTCAGCCAAAAATCGTTTAGGGTAACGGAAGCTTTCGGGAAATTACGGAACAGGCTGATGTCGAGGCTACTGAAATCGAACCGGGCGTTCAGCATTTTGTTTCCTTCGGTTTTTACGATACCTTCAATTTTGCCGCGGAAGGCAAAAGGAAGGAGTAACATCAGTATCAGGATGACACCGATGACGATTGCTGTAATTTTGAGTCCTTTTTTCATAATTGCACTGGTTGTTAGGTTGATAGTGATAACAAAGTTAATAATAAAAGACGAGAAGTCCAAGGTGATGATGGATTATGTTTGGATAGGAGCAAGTTAAGCTCACCACAGAGTAACACGGAGTCTCACAGAAAATTTAAGTACCTATAATAAAAGATTAAAACTCTGTGAAGTTCCGTGTTACTCTGTGGTGAATCGACTTCAAGACCATTGAAGAAATGAACTTATCTTATTTCTTCTTTTTTCGTAATTCCTCTGCGATTCGCCATTGTATGGCCGCTTCTGTCTCTTTCCCCACCTTCAGCAGTGCATCTCCAAAAAGTTCGTGTGCACCCGGATGTTCCGGTTTCAAGGTAGTTGCTTTGTCGAGATCGGCCAAGGCGCCTTCCGTATTCTCTGTTTTCAGACGGAGTTTGCCCCGGTTGTAGAGTGCCTTGAAATCTGTCGGACGAAGACTGACTGCCCGGTTCAGGCAACTCTCGGCATCAAAGAACTCTTTCTCGTTGAAAAGTGTGATTCCTTTCCGTATCCATGCATCGGTGTATTCGGGATACAGTTCGATTGCTTTGTCGTAATTGGCCAGTGCAGCCCGGGTATCATGTGCCTGGGTGATGCATTCGTTGCCCATCAGCAGATATTCCCGCGCATACTTTTGCAGACTTTTTTGCTGTGCGGCCATTTGTTCCTGTAACTTCCTTTTCTGTTCACGCAACAGGTTGATGACACCCAGTTTCCGGCGGATCAGTCTCCGGGCGGTAGGCTTTTCTATGTCGTAACGGGAGTGGATGGCCAAGAAAAACTGTTCAAGACACGCTTCGAAATCTCCTTTGTCGAAAGCACGGGCAGCTGCGGCATATTGCACATCGGCTTGTGCCTGTTTCAGAGCTTTGTCGATAGCTTGCCGGTTATTGAACCTTCCGGAAAAACTTACGATTTCGGGACGGACAAAGATGTCGGCACGGCTGACAGGCTTTTTTAATTGAATGCCTTCGAGCGAGGTACAACGGCTGAGAGCTACGTATGCCTGTCCTCCGGCGAACACTCCGCCGGTGAAGTCGATAACTACGCGACTGAAGGTCAATCCCTGACTTTTGTGTACGGTGATGGCCCATGCCAGCCGAATGGGATATTGAGTGAAGGTGCCTAACTCTTCTTCTTCGATCTCTTTCTTTTCTTCATTGTACTTATAGCGAATGTTTCGCCATGATTCACGGTGGACATCGCACTCTTTACCGTCATCGGTGATGACATAGATGATACCGTCGTTATCGATTCCGCTTACTACACCGATGGTCCCGTTTACCCAGCGGCGTTCAAAATCGTTCTTGATAAAGATGATCTGTGCTCCGGGTTTCAAAGTCAGGTCCTTGGATGTCGGCAGGCTGCTTTCGGGAAAATCTCCGTTGATTTCGCCTTCGAATACTACCGGATCTCCGGGGAGTTCGGCAAGCCGTCGGTCATTGATGGTTTCCACCGTATCGCGACGGGTGGCAAGGGTGATGTACATATCCTCTTCCGAGGCATCGATGGGAGCGCCATAACGGGTATTGAGCAACTGAAGGTCGGCGGCTCCGGCAGCTCCGCTGCGAATGTGATCGAGTACGCTGACAAAAACCGCGTCCGACTGCCGGTATACCTTTTGCAATTCGATGGATACCAACTCTATTTCGTTGAAAACCCGTGCCGAAAAAAAGTAAGGAGTGGGATAGAAGCGGTTGATAATTTCTCGTTCGTCTCCTTTGATCACCGGTTCCAGCTGGAATACATCGCCCACCAGTAAAACCTGTTTCCCGCCGAATGGGTCACGCAGGTTGCGGCTGTATACTCGCAGGATGCGGTCTACGGCATCAATCATATCTGCCCGCACCATCGATATCTCGTCGATAATGACCAACTCTACCTGTTCCAACAGCTTCCGATGGGGCTTGGTATACTTGAAGAATTCGTGGATACGTCCCCGTTGCAGGCTTAGGTTGGGGTCGTCGGGCAGCAATGGATGGAAGGGGAGCTTGAAGAAACTGTGTAAAGTACTGCCACCGGCATTAATGGCGGCGATGCCGGTGGGGGCCAGTACGATATGCTTTTTCTTGGTGTTCTTGCAGATATACTTCAGGAAAGTCGATTTACCCGTCCCCGCTTTTCCGGTGAGGAAAACCGATTGCCGGGTGTACTGAATCAGGTTCAGTGCATCCTGAAATTCTTTATTGCCGGTGTCTATAGTAAATTCCACGTCAGATGATACCGAAATGTTTTAATGCTTTTTGTATGCCGTCTTCGTCCACCGATGCAGTCACATAATCGGCTGCCTCTTTGACTTCGTCGTTTGCATTGCCCATGGCCACTCCGATGGCTGCATGGCGCAGCATGCTGATGTCGTTGCCTCCGTCGCCGAATGCCATTGTCTCTTCCAGGCGGATGCCGAAATGGCGGATGATTTCGTCTATCCCTTTTTGCTTACGGATACCTTTTGCCACAACATCTGTGAATGCCGGAAACCAGCGTCCGGACTCACAGTGCGGGAGTAAAGGCAATATGTTTTTTTCGTCTTCGGTGGTGATGAACGGGGTCATCTGGAAGATCTCGGTTTGGGTAGCTTCGGCAGTAGTCTGAACGGGTAGGATGTCTACATGCAGGAACTCGTGGAAAATTTGGTTTACCAGTTCGTTGGGGTTGCAGACGGCTACGGTATGTTCGGCGACAAAGATGCAGGGAAAACCTTTCTCGTCCGAAAGGGCAGCAAGTGTCTTGACATCTTCTGCCGGGATGGAATGTTTGTAAATCACTTCATCTCCTACAAAGCAGTATCCTCCGTTCATGGTGATGTAACCGTCTATCAAACTTTGTTTCTGGAGGGCCGACAGGTTGTTAATAATCGCTTTCGGACGTCCGGTAGCAATGAAAATCTTAATTCCTTTAGCTTTGGCTTCGGTTATGGCCGAGAGGGCAGACGAAGGAATTTCGTGCGTGTTGAAACTAACCAACGTCCCGTCTATATCAAAAAACAGGGCTTTTATCATACGTCTTTTCTTTAATGGAGCACAAATGTACTGAAAAAGCCTGATATAGAGTAACTGAATAGCACAATGATGGTAAATTTTAACTGCTGTCTGCTAAAATAGCTCATTTGGTTTCATTATGAAACAGATGAATTGTACATTTGCAGGCTGAACTTAAAAAGAGAACCCTTATGAAGTATAACTTTGATGAAGTGATAGAACGCCGGGGGACAGACTCGGTGAAGTATGACGCAGTGCCGGAACGTTGGGGACGAAATGACCTGCTTCCGATGTGGGTGGCCGACATGGATTTCCGTACTCCACCTTTTGTGATAGAAGCTATCCGTCGCCGGTTGGATCATGAAGTGTTGGGATACACTTTTGCCTGCGAAGCCTGGTATACATCCATTATCAATTGGCAGAAGAAACGCCATGGGTGGAATATTACCCGGGAGATGCTGACATTTACTCCGGGAATTGTGCGTGGACTGGCTTTTGCTTTGCAATGTTTCACTGCTCCGGGCGATCGGGTGATGGTGATGCCTCCTGTCTACCATCCGTTTTTTCTGGTAACGGAACATAATCATCGGGAAGTGGTCTATAGCCCGTTGGTTTTGGAAGATGGACAGTATCAGATCGATTTCGAACGTTTCCGTACCGATGTGAAAGGATGCAAAATACTGATCCTTAGTAATCCGCATAATCCGGGAGGACGTGTATGGACCCGGGAAGAGTTGGCTGAGATTGCGGAAATCTGTTATGATAATCAGGTTTTGGTCATTTCGGACGAAATCCATGCCGACCTGACATTGCCCGGATATACGCATCCCACTTTTGCGTTGGTATCGGAGAAAGCCCGTCGGAATTCACTCGTGTTTATGTCGCCCAGTAAAGCTTTCAACATGCCAGGACTTGCCAGTTCGTACTGTATCATAGAGGATGAAGACATTCGTCGTCGTTTCCAGACGTATATGGAGGCCAGTGAGTTCAGTGAAGGACATTTGTTTGCTTATCTTGGAGTGGCCGCTGCTTATAGTAATGGAACGGAGTGGTTGGATCAGGTGTTGGAATACATTCAGGGAAATATTGATTTTACGGACGAGTATCTGAAAGCGAATATCCCTGCAATACGGATGATTCGTCCCCAGGCTTCTTACTTGATTTTCCTGGACTGTCGCGAACTGGGACTGTCGCAGAAAGAATTAGTAAGTTTCTTTGTTGATGATGCACATCTGGCACTGAACGATGGTGCAATGTTTGGTAAAGAGGGAGAAGGATTTATGCGTCTTAACGTGGCTTGTCCGCGGAGTGTGCTGAAGCAGGCACTGGATCAGATAAAGCAGGCATACGGGAAGAAGCATGACACAATAGCATAATTTGTGGAATTTATATAAAAAGACTTTCAGGATGAAAAAAAATAGTTTCGAGACACAAATACTGCATACTCCTTTTGAGAAAGAGGATGCACATCATTCTCTTTCCATGCCGGTATATCATACTGCTGCTTATGAATTTGAAACTGCTGAAGAGATGGAAGCTGCTTTCTGTGGACGGACAGCCGGACATGCTTATTCACGAATTACAAACCCTACGGTGCAGTACTTCGAGCAACGTGTACAGGCTGTGACCGGTGCGCTGAGCGTGACGGCGTTGAATTCCGGAATGGCTGCCATCAGCAATGCTCTGATCACTTTGGCAAGTGCAGGAGCTAATATCGTGACTTCGGCGCATTTATTCGGCAATACCTATTCATTCCTGAAAAGTACGTTAGGAGCTTTTGGGGTAGAAGTACGTTTCTGTGACCTGACATGCCTTGAAGAAGTGGAGAGGCAGATCGATGAAAATACTTGTGCGCTTTTTCTGGAGGTTATTACCAATCCGCAGCTGGAAGTGGCCGATTTGAAAGCCCTTGCCGGTATTGTTCATAGTGCCGGAGTACCATTGCTGGCAGATACAACGGCGGTTCCTTTCCATGTGTTTCGTGCGGCGGATTTCGGAGTCGATATTGAGATTGTGTCCAGTACGAAATATATTTCGGGAGGTGCTACCTGCATTGGAGGACTGATAATTGACTATGGCACCTTTGATTGGGGGCATTCCGGTAAGTTGGCAGCTTTGAGTACAGATACCGGGAAGGAGGCTTTTACCGCCAAACTCCGTAGGGAGATTCATCGTAATCTCGGAGCATACATGACTCCCCAGGTAGCTTATATGCAGACACTCGGGCTTGAAACAATGGAAGTCCGGTTTGCCCGGCAGGCGGAAACATGTTTGAAACTGGCACGGTGTTTGCAAGAACTGCCGGAGGTTGAGTCGGTGAATTATACCGGCTTGGAGACCAATCCGTTTTATGAATTAAGTACCCGGCAGTTTGGTTCTCTTCCGGGCGCGATGTTGACGTTCGACCTTCCATCGCGTGAAATATGTTTTCGTTTCATAAATCGGTTGAGAATCATACGTAGGGCCACGAACTTATTTGATAATAAAACGTTAGCTATCCATCCGGCAAGCACAATCTACGGTTCGTTTACCGAGGAGCAGCGCCGGGATATGGACATCAGTCAGAAAACCATTCGCCTTTCGGTGGGGCTGGAACGGACTGATGACCTGCTGGAAGATATCATACAGGCTCTGAAAAGCTAAATTTATCATTTACAAACTTTATACAATGCTGCCAAAAAAGAAAACCTGGAAGAAAAAGAGAGAACGAAACATACGGTTGATAGTCTGTATAAAGACTATGTCGACGACTTGTTTTCGTATGCTTTAGGATTCGGGTTTGATAAACAGGCAGCGATGGATGCCATTCATGACGTGTTTTGCAGGGTATGTATTCGTGAGAAGGATGTTCAGGAGATACAGAATCCTAAATTTTACTTGTTGCGTGCCCTGCGAAACCAATTGATTGACACCTATAAACTTAAACGAAACTATTCGGAGGTTCTTACCGGTGAGATTACCGATGAACTTCCATACAGAATCAAAATCACCGTGGAGGATGAAATGATCGCGGCGGAAGAACAGGCGGAAGTGTCACAGAAAGTCGATGAAATTCTGAGTGTGCTGACCGAACGCCAACGCGAGATTATTTATTTACGCTACATGCAGGAATGTTCCTATGAGGAAATTGCGGAGATCATGCAAATCAGTGTTCCTGCTTGTCGTAAACTGCTCTATCGGACCTTACTTAAACTGAAGCACAATAATACGTTAGTGCTCTTCTATCTCTTGCTTTCTATTAATGTTGGTTAAATAAGGCACCAATTTAAATTTTATTCGGGAAAAGTGGGTATGAAACCTGTGCCCGTTCGTGTTCTATGCAGACAATAGTGTTATTAAACTCTTTAAGCACCTATTCTGAATGGAAAAAACGAAGCGGGATAGCAGACATATTGATCCTTTGAAAGATGAAGAGAAATTCTTCCAGTGGTTAAAATTCAAGAGCGTTCGGATGAACAGGGAGCGCCTCTCGAAAGATGATCATGAGCGTCTTCGTCAGCGGATCCATGCTTCTCTGCGCATGTTGCGACGGAAACGAACCATCAGGAGGGGCGCTTATTATGGTATATCCGTGTGCATCGTTATTGCATTAGGAATCATTTCTTATTTGAATCGTTATGAGAGAGTGGAACCGGTAACGCCTGTTACTGAACAAAAAGCGGAGATTGTATGGCAACCTTTGAAATCAGAAGATATCCGTCTGGTAAGTGGCGACAGTATAACTTCGTTCCGGCAAAATGTACACCTGCTCTTAAGTAAGGATGGATCAGCCATGGTCTACCACCCCAACAGCGGGCAAGAAAAGATCAGGATGGAACAGAATGAGGTCAATAAGTTGGTGGTTCCTTACGGTAAACGGTCGAAGGTGAAGCTGGAGGACGGAACAGAAATCTGGTTGAATTCCGGTTCTGTTCTTAAGTTTCCTACCCATTTCTCGGGAGAGAAGAGGGAAGTGAGCCTGAAAGGCGAAATGTATGCCGAAGTAGCCGCAGATAGCAAAAAGCCTTTCATAGTGCATACGGCACATTTCGATGTGCAGGTATATGGCACCCGATTTAATGTATCGGCTTATGAAGACGAGGCGGTTCCTTCGTGTGTACTTGTGGACGGCATAGTCGGATTTCGGCCGGAGTCCGGTCCTGAGATACGCATGAAAGCAAATGAAAAAGTGCTCTACGATGGGAAGCAATGTGAAAAAAGAAAAGTTAGTGCCTCCAGATATACCTGTTGGAAGGAAGGTTATCTGGAATTGGATGATGCCAATATGGTGGATGTACTGAATCGGATAGGACGATATTATAATCTGTCGTTTAACTTTGGTGACAAGAAGCAACTGACCGGTAAGAGATGTTCGGGAAAGATCTATTTATCCGATAATATTGATAATGTATTGACGACTATATCATTGCTGTATTCTACTGATTACAGGAAAGAAGAGCGGACTATTTTTATATCTGAGAACCCATAAAATGGTAGAGCCTATGGAATGACACTGAACACTATGACACACGCACACACACAACCCCCACAAAAAGGATAGAGTGATATCCTTCCTCTAACTTACACACACGACTACATATCAGAGCCGGGAAGCATGGTTATGCCCTCCGGGAAGGGATGCAATGGCCTGAAATTAGTATTATAACAACTGGAACAAAGCATGAAAAGAGAACGTATAGTAAGAACTGAAAACATTGATAAACAGAGAATAAAATATAGAGTATTGTTTGGCTTTATTTTCATTATGTGCTGTAATGGGGCAGCTTTATCGTCAGAGGATGTTAAGATGCCGGACTGGAAATTTTCTTTTAATCTGAGACGTGTGCCGATCATCCGGGTTTTTGATGAAATCGAGCAAAAGAGTGATTTTGTCTTTGCGTGGGCTTGCGATATAGACACCGAGATTCATAAGGAAATAAGTATTTGTGTTTCGGAAGAACCTATCCAAAGAGTGATGGAGAAGGTTTTAGAAGGATCGGGACTCGTTTTTCAGAGACTCGACAGGCAAATCGTGGTTTATCGTTTGTCGGAGCACAATGCCTGTAGAGCAACTGTTCGCAAGGATAGTGTGAGGATAATGACAAAGGTGGGACCAAACGACTGATAGAGGGATTGGCACCGGCTCT
The DNA here is from genome assembly GCF_033042785.2 of Bacteroides hominis. Classification (NCBI taxonomy): domain Bacteria; kingdom Pseudomonadati; phylum Bacteroidota; class Bacteroidia; order Bacteroidales; family Bacteroidaceae; genus Bacteroides; species Bacteroides hominis. The sequence continues at coordinate 2,247,804 of NZ_CP178829.1, forward strand.
TTATCGTTTTTCGTTCCACTCTGTCAGGAGTGCTAAATCGGGTATGCGGATTTCTTTCCGGTGGAGTTCCAGCAGATTTAATTCCTGCAATCCGTTGAGGGCTTTTGATACGTTCAGGCGAGTATCATCCAGTATGTGTGCCAGATCATCCATTTTCACTTTAAACAGTTTTTCACCTGTCATTCTTTCGATATGGGCCAATATGAAACGTATTATTTTATCTTCAATGTCCTTGGGAGCTCTATCCCACAAACGAGTGTAAAGGTTCTGTGCACGATTGCTGACGATATTCATATAGTTGAGGCGGAAAATATCGTATTTGAACAGTTCACCCATAACGAATGATTTGCTGATGCTTACCATTTGTGCTTCTTCATTATGAGGAATGTAGGTAGATATATACCGGGTGTTCATTCCAAACATGGAGTAAGGTTCCAATACGGCAGGAGCTTCGAAATACTCTATGACAGTCAGTGTCTCGTCTTCCGATACGGTGACGGAAGAGAGCTTACCTTTTAGCAAAAAAAGTAACTGGTCACATACTTCACCACTTTTTATCAACGGTTCTCCTGCTTTATGACGGGTGAAATGAAGTTTTACTTTTTCTAATATATTTGTGAAATCCTCATGACAAAGTCCCTGAAACAGGGGGAGTTGTAACAAGGTGTCGAACATGGTTTCCATATATCGTAATCTTCTAATTTGAAGGCAAATGTAACGATAATAGGGGTTGACTGAAACCATCTTCCCCTTCTTTTTGTTTTTTTTATTATTTCTTAAAGATGGTAGTGATTACCTAAAACAATCTCTTGCGAGATGCATAAAAATGAAGTATATTTGCGGGAAAAAGGAGGAAGTCATGTTTGCAAACTTTAATTTTCAACAGATGGTCAGTGCGTTTATCGTGCTTTTTGCTGTGATTGATATTATTGGTTCTATTCCTATTATCATCAATCTGAAGGAGAAGGGAAAAGATGTGAATGCTACGAAAGCGACCGTTATTTCGTTTGCATTAATGATTGGCTTTTTTTATGCCGGTGACTTTATGCTGAAACTGTTCCATGTTGATATTGAGTCCTTTGCCGTGGCGGGAGCATTTGTTATCTTCCTGATGTCTTTGGAGATGATTCTGGATGTGGAAATCTTTAAGAACCAGGGACCGATAAAAGAGGCTACGCTTGTACCTTTGGTATTCCCTCTGCTGGCAGGTGCCGGTGCATTTACTACATTGCTTTCTTTGCGGGCCGAATATGCCAGTATCAATATTGTGATCGCTTTGATCCTGAATATGTTGTGGGTGTATTTCGTTGTCAGTATGACAGGACGTGTGGAACGCTTTTTGGGCAAGGGAGGCATCTATATTATTCGTAAATTCTTTGGTATCATTCTGTTGGCTATTTCTGTCAGATTGTTTACCGCCAATATCACATTATTGATTGCTGCATTACAGAAGTAATAGGTATCCCCATTAATCTGTTGTAGAAACCGGGGTGAAAAACTATTCTTTTTCACACTCTGTGTCTTTTTGGTCCGTTTCGTCGCTATTGATTTCGTCGTTATCGGTTTCATTTGCTTCATTGGCAACCTCCTCCTCTTCCTCTTCATTTGCGAATGGTTCAGGCTTTTGTGGACCATGATTCATAAAAGCAAGGGCACAGATGGTACCGGTGACAGCTCCACTCAGATGTCCCTCCCACGAAGTACCCGATGGTGCGAAATAAGGAAGCATATTCCACACCAGTCCACCATAGAGGAAGGTTACTAAAAGAGAGATCGCAATCAGGGGGACATATTTTCGTAAGAGTCCGCTGAAGAAAAGAAAAAAAGCCAAACCGTAAATAATGCCGCTGGCCCCGATATGCCAACCGGGCTTACCGATAAGGAACGTGATGGTTCCGCATCCTATCCAGATGATAAAAAAAATCAGAGGTGCAATGTTCCTGTAAAAGTAAAAAAGACACCATGACAGGAAGAATAGAGGTAAAGTGTTGGCCAGTAAATGTTTGAAGCCACTATGTATAAGAGGATGCGCGAAAATACCAAACATCCCTTTTTTTGACAATGGGTATACTCCTAATCTGGTAAAGTCCCAGTCCATGCCCACCTCTAAAACTTTTATTGTATAAAGGATAAAAATTAGGAACATAGGAAGCACCATCGCTATCAGGATTCGTCGAACATCTGACTTCATATTGGCATATTTCTTTAAATTTTATACAATGCTACGAATATTTGCCTTGAAAATAAAAAATAAAGTTCCTTTTTATTTTGTTTTTTACCTTTAATTCGTATTTTTGGGCATCATACTTATATTATATACTATGATAACCGAAATAATTAACCTTTAAATAATGCACAACTATGAGTTATTTACATTTTGACAAGACTCTGATGATAAATCTTGAGGAATCTTTACCAAGGGAGATTCTCCGGACGAATAAATCAGGAGCTTATCATTGTACAACGATTGTAGATTGTAACACACGCAAATATCATGGATTGCTGGTGATTCCCGTACCCAATCTGGACGATGAAAATCATGTGCTGCTGTCTTCTTTGGATGAAACGGTAATTCAACACGGTGCGGAGTTTAACCTGGGATTGCATAAGTATCAAGGAAATCACTTTAGTCCGAATGGGCATAAGTATATCCGTGAGTTTGACTGCGAACATATTCCGGCAACAACTTACCGTGTGGGAGGAGTCATACTTCGTAAAGAAAAAATCTTTGTACATCATGAGAATCGGATCCTGATCCGTTACACCTTGGTCGATGCACACTCTGCTACCACTCTTCGCTTCCGCCCGTTCCTCGCTTTCCGTAGTGTACGCGAATATACACATGAGAATTCGCAGGCGAGCCGTGACTATCAATTGGTAGAGAACGGCATTAAAACTTGTATGTATCCCGGATATCCGGAACTGTTCATGCAATTGAATAAGAAGAATGAATTCCACTTTGATCCGAATTGGTATAGAGGAATTGAATATCCGAAAGAACAAGAGAGAGGATATGACTTCAATGAAGACCTTTATGTTCCCGGATATTTCGAAGTTGATATAAAGAAAGGAGAGAGTATTATTTTCTCTGCCGGTATTTCAGAAATTTCTCCACGTCGACTAAAGCAAACTTTTGATGCGGAAGTGGCCGACCGTACGCCGCGTGATAGCTTCTATCACTGTTTGAAGAATTCTGCCCATCAATTCCATAATAAGCAGGAAGATGACCATTATATTCTGGCCGGATATCCCTGGTTTAAATGCCGTGCCCGCGATATGTTCGTGGCTTTGCCGGGATTGACGCTTGCTGTGGACGAGACAGATGAATTTGAAGATGTGATGGAGACAGCCCGTAAAGCGATTGGCAACTATATTAAAGGTGAACCGATTGGCTGCAAGATATACGAGATGGATGATCCGGATGTATTGTTGTGGGCTGTATGGGCCTTGCAGCAATATGCAAAGGAGACAAGTCGTGAACAATGTCGTGCTAAATATGGTTCTTTGTTAGAAGAAATCATTGATTTTATTCGTCAGCGTAAACATGATAATCTGTTCCTGCACGAAAACGGGTTGCTTTATGCCAATGGTGCAGATAGGGCGATCACATGGATGAACTCCACGGTTAACGGGCGTCCGGTTATTCCACGCACGGGTTATATTGTAGAGATAAATGCTTTGTGGTATAATGCTTTGCGGTTTATTGCCGATTTAGTTCGCGAGGGTGGTAACGGACTGTTGGCCGACTCGCTGGATGCACAGGCTGAAGTAACTGGAAAATCGTTTGTGGAAGTATTCCGCAATGAATATGGATATCTGTTGGATTATGTAGACGGAAATATGATGGACTGGAGCGTACGTCCCAACATGATATTTACGGTTGCCTTCGATTATTCTCCTCTTGATCGGGTACAGAAAAAACAGGTACTCGATATTGTGACGAAGGAATTACTTACTCCGAAGGGACTCCGAACATTGAGTCCGAAGAGCGGCGGATATAATCCGAATTATGTGGGTCCTCAGATCCAGAGAGACTATGCTTATCATCAAGGTACGGCTTGGCCGTGGTTGATGGGGTTCTACATGGAGGCTTATTTGCGAATCTATAAGATGAGCGGTATCTCGTTTGTAGAACGCCAGTTAATCGGCTTTGAAGACGAGATGACCAGCCATTGCGTTGGTTCACTGCCTGAGTTGTTTGATGGAAACCCGCCTTTCAAAGGTAGAGGAGCGGTATCGTTTGCAATGAATGTGGCAGAGATTTTGCGTATCTTGAAGCTGTTGTCTAAATATAATTTATAGGAGGAGGGACGAAGATGAAAGTTTTAATGTTTGGATGGGAGTTCCCCCCGCATATCTTAGGAGGTTTAGGAACTGCCAGCTATGGTTTGACGAAAGGGATGTCTCAACAAGAGGATATGGAGATTACGTTCTGTATTCCCAAACCTTGGGGGGATGAAGACCAAAGTTTCCTGAGAATAATCGGTATGAATAGTACACCGATTGTGTGGAGGAATGTAGATTGGGATTATGTGAAAGGACGTGTCGGTTCGTACATGGATCCCCAGTTATATTTTGACCTGCGCGATCATATTTATGCTGATTTCAATTATCTGAATGCAAACGATCTGGGATGTATTGAGTTCTCTGGGCGTTATCCGGATAACCTGCACGAAGAAATCAATAACTACTCGATTGTGGCAGGAGTAATAGCACGCCAGCAGGAGTTTGAAATCATCCACTCACATGACTGGTTAACTTATCCGGCAGGAATACATGCAAAACAGGTATCGGGTAAACCATTGGTGATTCATGTACATGCTACCGATTTCGACCGTAGTCGTGGCAATGTGAATCCAACTGTATATGCCATCGAAAAAAATGGTATGGATCACGCCGATCACATCATGTGTGTGAGTGAACTGACTCGTCAGACAGTGATTCATAAATACTTTCAAGACCCGAAGAAAGTGTCGACAGTGCATAATGCAGTCTCTCCTTTATCACAAGAGATACAAGATATTGTACCCAATAAGAATCCGAAAGAAAAGGTTGTCACTTTTTTGGGACGTATCACGATGCAGAAAGGACCGGAATATTTTGTGGAGGCAGCTGCAATGGTGTTGAAGCGTACGCGGAATGTACGTTTTGTGATGGCCGGTAGCGGTGATATGATGGATCAGATGATTCGTCTGGCTGCTGAAAGGGGGATTGCGGACCGTTTCCACTTCCCGGGATTTATGAAAGGAAAACAAGTATACGAGGTACTAAAAGCCAGTGATGTATACATTATGCCTTCGGTATCCGAACCTTTTGGTATCTCTCCGTTAGAGGCTATGCAGTGTAGTGTGCCAAGCATCATTTCCAAACAATCCGGTTGTGCCGAGATTTTGGAAAAGTGTATTAAGACCGATTACTGGGATATACATGCTATGGCGGATGCTATCTATTCTATCTGTACCTATCCGGCTATGTACGAGTATCTCCGTGATGAAGGTAAGAAAGAGGTGGATGAAATTAAGTGGGAGAATGTAGGCTACAAAGTTCGCGGCATCTACGACGAGGTTATAAAAAATTATGGAAAACAATAAAACAATATAGATATGAGAACAATCTGTCTTTATTTTGAGATACATCAAATTATTCATCTGAAACGTTACCGCTTCTTCGACATTGGTGCCGATCATTACTATTATGATGATTATGCCAATGAGACAGGTATAAATGAGGTTGCCGAACGTTCTTATATTCCGGCTCTCAATGCATTGATTGAAATGGTGAAGAATTCCGGGGGGGCCTTTAAAGTAGCTCTTTCTATTTCGGGAGTAGCATTGGAACAACTCGAAATTCATGCACCTGCTGTAATTGACTTGTTACATGTATTAAACGATACAGGCTGCTGCGAATTTTTGGCCGAGCCATATTCCCATGGGTTATCATCATTGGCCAATGAAGACTGTTTCCGTGAAGAAGTGATGCGTCAGAGCGACAAGATGAAACAGATGTTTGGTAAAGCACCGAAAGTGTTCCGCAATTCCAGTCTGATCTATTCGGATGAAATAGGAGCTACGGTAGCAAGCATGGGTTTCAAAGGTATGCTGACTGAAGGCGCTAAACACATATTGGGTTGGAAGAGCCCGCATTATGTATACCATTGCAATCAGGCTCCCAGCCTGAAACTGCTGTTGAGAGATTTTAAGTTGTCCGATGATATCAGCCTGCGCTTCTCTAATTCCGATTGGAGCGAGTATCCGTTATTCGCTGATAAATATATTGGTTGGATCGATGCTTTGCCGCAAGAAGAACAAGTTATCAATATCTTTATGGAACTGAAGGCACTGGGGCTGGCTCAGCCGTTATCATCCAATATCTTGGAATTCCTGAAAGCTCTTCCGTATTGTGCAAAAGAAAAAGGAATTACTTTCTCTACCCCATCGGAGATTGTTTCAAAATTGAAATCAGTTTCTCAATTGGACGTACCATATCCGATGTCATGGGTGGATGAAGAAAGAGATACCAGCAGCTGGTTGGGTAATGTCCTGCAGCGTGAAGCTTTCAATAAGTTATATAGTGTGGCCGAGCGTGTACATCTCTGTGATGATCGCCGTATCAAGCAAGATTGGGATTATCTGCAGGCCAGCAATAACTTCCGCTTTATGACTACCAAGAATACCGGTGTAGGGTTGAATCGTGGTATTTATGATTCTCCTTATGATGCGTTTACCAACTATATGAATATTTTGGGTGATTTCATTAAGCGTGTAAATTCTCTCTATCCTGAAGATATTGACAATGAAGAGTTGAATTCATTGTTGACAACGATCAAGAATCAGGGAGAAGAAATTGCCGAGTTGCATAAGGAGGTTGATAAACTGGAAGCAAAGGCAGCAAAAGCTACCAAAGCAAAAGCGGAACCCAAAGCTACTGCTCCTAAAAAGGCAGCAGCAAAGAAACCTGCAACAAAGAAGACAGCTGCAAAGAAAGAAGACTGAATATAGTGCAAGTTTGCTTTAGCGAAAGCTTTTCAAATAGAGAGGGCGGAGGATTTACATTCTCCACCCTTTTTTCTTATAGAAGGGGCATTTGATGATTAGATTTTTGTCTCATCTCAGAATTAATGAAAAGGAAGGGGGCGTATAGAAAACAATCAGGGCGGTGTAAAGGGAAACTATTCACACCGCCCTGATTATATAATGAAAATCTCTTGTTATTATTTACCGTTGAAGTTGGTGTATGTCACTTCTAACTTCAGTTTTGTACCATTATTATTTATGCCAGGTCCACCTTCCAGTTTTACATATCCCGGTTGTAAATCGTGCTGAATACTGATCATGTTCTTGTTGGAAGAACTGTCATACTGTACAAGTACCGGAATGAGTACTACTTTGTTCCAATCCGGGTTTTCAGCTTCCCAAGCTGCTTCATTCCAACTGGCTCCAGCTTTTTTCTTGGCCTCCAGCTTTTCGTTGACACAAGTGTTGATCAGACGAGTCAGATTGGTAAACACATACTGATTGGTTGTAGGTTTACTGTTAATTGTTGCATTGTGTACCGCCAGATAAGAAGTGATATTATCTGTAAGTTTATTCTCCTCAAAGAAACTTTGCCGTTCTTTTTCACGCAATAACAGCACATATGTAGGTGCTTGCATGCTGAATTGCCCATTATCTACTTGATTATAGCTATTGAAAGTCAACTTCACTGCATTAATGGTGTCATTACTTAATTCTTCATAAATCTTATTGATCGGCAATGTAGCTTGAGTGAAAATGCCGGCCGGAGATTTCAGATAAGTACAGTCCGGATGCTCGTCAATAAACTTTTGTAACTTTTCTTGAGAAGTACTGAAACTGTTAGCTTGAATAACTTCCTTGGTTGTAGCGAAAGTACGGGTTGTGTAGTACAGAGAATCCGTACCGTCTTTTTTCTTCAGGTTGTTTCCTACGCTGTCTTTTTCGTGACACCTGATCACGACATTCAGGTTGATTTGGTCAACATAAAGAACTGTTCCGTTACCATAATCATTTTTGGCATAAATACCTTTGAACACATTGTTGATAAAAGCTTCCGAACTTTTGAAATATTCAGGATGATCTCTGTTTAATCGATAAATCTTTTTACCTAAATTAGTAATCTCCTCAGAAGTCAGACGGACATTGGGATAAAAATTCTCAGTTTTTCTGATGGAATCACTGAGTGATTGATCGACCGCAGTGTAGGCTTTCCGCGCAAGTAAGTTGTTCGGATTATAATATTCCAATGGGTTTATGTTTGTATAATAATTCTGGGTTAGGTTTTTGTCCAGTTCGTACACAGTCATACGGCACGGGCTTATAGAATCGCCAAAATAGCTTTGATAGTACAATATCAATTCAGCAGTGTGGATAGAGTCTCCTGCCATAACACCTTTGGGATTGGTTTCCGGATCGTAAACCGAGGGAAAGGAAATCCCATCCGGACTATTCAATTGTGCGAGGAAACTGGCTTCGTAATCTCCGAACTCCTTATCGGTGAATTTACCGACATAACCTACGCTGGTTTTTGCATAAACAGGACCCGATAAAATAGAATTTGTACTTACTTCGTAAGTGGTGTATCTTCCATTGATATTTTGGTCGCTTTCCGGAAGCATTCCCAGTCCGAGAGTACCTGTATTATCATCACACCCGAAGAAAGTCAAGGCAATCAGTGCCACCCATACATATTTTGCTTTCATGATCGTCGTATCTTGGTTCTTATTATTTTTGTTCAGTTTCCCACACCTGATCGTAGAAGCTGTTGCAAGCGTCTGCAAGAGCGTCGGGAGCCTGATAGTCAAGAACCAATTTACCCGATTGACGGGCATAGTTCATGACTTCTTCATTTACATGTTCGCTATTCTGTACTACTCCGTCTGAGTAATCAACAGCCAATTTGCAAAGTGTAGCGTAATCTACCGGCTCTTTCAAAGTAGCCACATCCTTTTTATTAATGCCTTTCAGCATCAGTTTAGTTGCGAAATCAGGGTTGAACGTACCTTTGAAATCATCCTCGTATACGGAGAATACCACTTTCGCATCACGGAACGAAGGTTCGTCTTTATACGCTTTTTTGATGTATAAAGGAGCCAAAGCAGTCATCCAGCCGTGACAGTGAATCACATCCGGACACCAACGCAGTTTCTTTACCGTTTCCAACACTCCTCTTGCATAAAAAATAGCCCGGCTGTCGTTATCATCGTATTCTACTCCGTTTTCGTCTGCTGTTTGTAGCCGGTTCTGGAAGTAATCATCGTTGTCGATAAAATAAACCTGCATACGTGCTGACTGGATGGAAGCTACTTTGATGATAAGAGGATGGTCGGTGTCATCGATAATCAGGTTCATACCGGAGAGTCGTATCACTTCGTGCAATTGATTTCTGCGTTCGTTGATATTTCCCCATTTGGGCATGAATGTTCTGATTTCTCTGCCTTTTTCCTGGATAGCTTGTGGTAGATGTCTGCCTATATTGGCCATCTCGGATTCTGAAACGTAAGGAGTAATCTCTTGTGTAATAAATAAAACCTTGTTAGCCTTTGTCATAATAACAATCGTTCTCGTAAATATTCTGCAAAGATATAAAAAAAAACGGGCATTAAAGCAAGTTCTCGGGCGGTATAATTCCTTATGAATTGTTAAGTGCTTGTCTTTCAGTTGTAAACCGTCTGGTTGTTAAGGTTCCTACTTCGGTATCTTTTGCATTAATTTACGATATTTCTTCTTTATATGGTAAATTATGGTTTATTTTGCACCGTTTTTCAAACGACTAAGAATCATAAACCAATTAAAATGAAAGTAATACATACGATCAAGGACTTGCAGGCTGAACTGTCGGTTTTGAAAGCCCAGGGTAAAAAGGTAGGTTTGGTACCTACTATGGGTGCTTTGCATGCAGGGCACGCATCTCTTGTAAAACGTAGTGTAAACGAGAATGAAGTAACGGTGGTGAGTGTTTTTGTGAACCCTACCCAGTTTAATGATAAAAATGACCTTGTAAAGTATCCCCGTACGTTGGATGCCGATTGCAAATTACTCGAGGCTTGCGGAGCGACTTATACTTTTGCTCCTTCGGTGGAAGAAATGTATCCGGAACCGGATACTCGCCAATTCAGTTATGCTCCTCTGGATACTGTGATGGAGGGGGCTTTCCGTCCGGGCCACTTTAATGGGGTATGCCAGATCGTAAGTAAACTGTTTGAAGCAGTAAAACCACATCGCGCATATTTTGGTGAAAAAGATTTTCAGCAGTTGGCCATCATCCATGAGATGGTTCGCCAGATGCAGTTCGATCTTGAAATTGTAGGTTGTCCCATTGTCCGTGAAGAGGACGGGCTGGCTTTGAGCAGCCGGAATGCGCGACTGTCGGCAGAAGAACGTGAAAATGCATTAAAAATATCTCAGACCTTATTTAAAAGTCGTACCTTTGCAGCCACTCACACAGTGAGCGAAACGCAAAAGTTTGTGGAAGATGCTATTGCTGCTGCACCGGGATTACGCCTGGAATATTTTGAGATAGTAGATGGAAACACTTTGCAGAAGGTTGGGAATTGGGACCAAACATCCTATGCAGTAGGCTGTATTACAGTATTCTGTGGAGATGTCAGACTGATTGATAATATTAAATACAAAGAATCTTAAACTAAAAAAGACGAAGTCCTTATGATGATTGAAGTGTTGAAGTCGAAAATTCATTGTGCCCGTGTTACGGAAGCCAATCTGAATTATATGGGTAGTATCACGATTGATGAGGATTTGCTGGATGCAGCCAATATGATTGCCGGTGAGAAAGTATACATCGCTGATAATAATAACGGTGAGCGTTTTGAGACCTACATTATCAAAGGTGAACGCGGATCAGGTAAAATCTGCTTGAATGGTGCTGCTGCCCGGAAAGTACAACCGGATGACATTGTGATTATTATGTCGTATGCGTTGATGGATTTTGAGGAAGCAAAGACATTTAAACCAACGGTGATTTTTCCAGATCCAACTACAAACAGTGTGGTGAAGTAAGAAACCGTTCAACCGAAGAATATAAAAAATCCCTGCTAATATCAGAATATTAGCAGGGATTTTTTTATTGGGTAGATCCGTGTTGATGTTACTTTCTGCCCAAAGAGTCTATTTGCGGTCGGTAAGCAATTGGTTGTGAGATCACGAACCGTAGATTACTTACCAACGCAGATTTCCGATTCTTTATTTAGAGCTTAACTGTTCGTTCATCGCTGCTGCAGCACGGCGTCCGTCTCCCATGGCAAGGATTACGGTAGCCCCTCCGCGTACAATGTCTCCTCCTGCATAAATGGTAGGGATAGACGATTGCATCTGGTCATTAACGGTAATCGTACCTTTACGTCCCAATTCCAGACCTTTGATAGAGCTGGGAACAATGGGATTGGGTGACACGCCTACGCTGACAATGGCAAGATCGATGTCGATGGTTTCTGTCGCTCCTTGAATGGGCACCGGACTGCGTCGCCCTGAAGCATCCGGTTCACCCAGTTCCATTTTCTGTAAAACCACTTGTTTCACACGTCCTTGCTCATCAGCCAGATATTCGATCGGGTTGTGCAGGGTCAGGAATTCTATCCCTTCTTCTTTAGCATGCTTCACCTCTTCCAGACGTGCCGGCATTTCTTCTTCCGAACGACGGTAGATAATCATGGCACGTTCTGCTCCCAGGCGTTTGGCTGTACGGACAGAGTCCATAGCGGTGTTGCCACCCCCAATTACAGCAACGTTTTTACCGAAAGCTACCGGAGTATCGGAATCGGGACTGGCCGCATCCATCAGGTTTACGCGAGTCAGATATTCGTTGGAAGACATAATATTGATAGAATTTTCTCCCGGTATATTCATGAAGTTAGGGAGTCCGGCACCGGAAGCTACAAAAATGCCTTTGAAGCCTTCTTCCTCCAATTGTTCCACACCGATTGTTTTTCCTACGATGCAATCCTTGATGAAAGTAACCCCCATTTTGGCAAGATTCTCTATTTCAACGTCTACAATCTTGTTGGGCAGACGGAATTCAGGAATACCGTATTTAAGTACACCGCCGATTTCGTGCAGCGCTTCGAATACAGTTACATCATATCCGTATTTGGCCATATCCCCGGCAAATGACAGTCCGGCAGGACCTGAACCGATGACAGCTACTTTGATACCGTTCTTCTCACCAATTTCCGGAACAGAGATTTGTCCGCTTTCGCGTTCGTAGTCGGCGGCAAACCGTTCGAGATGACCGATGGCTACAGCTTCTTTACCCATTTTCAAATGGATGCACTTTGACTCACATTGTTTTTCTTGTGGACATACACGGCCACATACGGCAGGCAGGGCACTGGTTTCTTTCAGTGTCTTAGCCGCTTCAAGAATTTCTCCACGTTCGATGTTCTTGATGAAACGGGGAATATCGATACCTACCGGACAACCGGTCATACAACCTGGATTGGCACAATCCAGACAACGTTGTGCTTCTGTGACTGCCTGTTCTTTAGTTAATCCCTGGTTAACTTCTTCTTTGCGGCTGTGTGAACGATACTCCGGATCGAGTTCATTCATTTTGCAGCGTTCGATGTTTGCACGGTCTTTTGCTTTTATTGCTTTACGGAGTTCTTCGCGCCAAGGAGCGGTACGTCCGTTTTCGTCTATGGTTTTAGTTGCTTCACATTCGTCGAGCTTGTGCAGTTCTTCACGTTCAATGGCTTTAAAAGCGCCCATGCGTTTCAACATTTCGTCGAAATCCACCTGATGACCGTCAAACTCCGGACCGTCTACACATACGAATTTGGTTTTTCCTCCGATGGTGATTCGGCAAGCACCACACATTCCGGTACCGTCCACCATAATTGTGTTCAACGATACTTCGGTCGGAATTTCGTATTTTTTCGTCAGCAAACAAACAAATTTCATCATGATAGCCGGGCCGATAGCAAAACATTTGTCCACTTTCTCCCGCTTGATCACTTCCTCTACTCCTTCTGTAACCAGACCTTTGCGGCCATATGATCCGTCATCGGTCATTATGATCACTTCATCCGAACTTTCGCGCATTTCTTTTTCAAGAATAATCAGTTCTTTGCTGCGTCCGGCCAATACAGTGATCACACGGTTGCCGGCTGCTTTAAGCGCTTGTACGATCGGTAGCATCGGAGCAACTCCCACACCTCCTCCGGCACATACAACGGTTCCGAAGTTTTCAATGTGCGTAGCCTGTCCCAGCGGGCCCACTACGTCAGTGATATAGTCTCCTTCGTTTAGTTCGCAAAGGCGGGTAGAAGAGAGTCCTACCTCCTGAACAACCAGTGTGATGGTTCCTGCCTCCGGGTCGGCGGCTGCAATGGTCAGTGGCATACGTTCTCCCTTTTCACCGACACGCACAATCACGAAATGACCAGCCTTGCGTGATTTTGCTATCAACGGAGCTTCAATTACAAGTTTGAATACTTTCTCCGAGAAATGTTCTTTGCTAATGATTTTGTTCATTATCTAATTAATTTGTTGGATTTATTACGTAATTGCTATCAGAATGTTCTTAGTGTGCAAAGATACTGCTAATTTGTAAATAACAAAAGAAAAGCCATCCTTTTGAAGGGATGGCTTTGTCCTCAAGGTGAGTATATTTGTTTATTTTGTTCTGATTTTATACCCCGCCATTCCATAATAGAGGATAAAGAGGAAGCAGGGGAGGCAGATCCAGTAAGCATTTTGTGCTCCTGCTATGTCTTTGATATATCCGAACAGGGTAGGAATGACAGCACCGCCGGCCATAGCCATTATCAACAAAGAAGAACCGGCCTTGGTGAATTTGCCTAAGTCTGCCATGGCGAGCGGCCAAAGTGCAGGCCACATCAGTGAACATCCCAATGCTATGAATGCTATGAAGTAAATCGAGATATCAGCCGGAGTCAATACTACCAGGATAGAACCTGCAATGGCAAGAATGGAACAGATTTTCAATGCTGTAGCCTGATTGAGGTATTTAGGTATGAAAATGATGCCGCAGATATATCCGATTACAATTCCGATTGGAGCAATCCAGGCATAAGCTGCTGCGTTTTCCAGATGCAGGCTGTTGGCGTAGTCAACAAGAGTACCCAATGAAACCGTTTCTACACCTACGTAGAGGAAGAGTGCAAGACATCCCAACAGCAGATGCGGGAATTGCCATACAGACGTTTTGCCGGCTGCATACGGACAAGCCTCTGCACCACCTTCGCTGTCGTCTTCGCCGGCTGCTTTTACTTCCGGCAGTGGAGCCATCAGCGAGATGATTCCTAATAAGATGAAGGCGGCGATGATTACATAAAACGGAGTAAATAAGTCTGATACGGTAATGTCGCTGACTTCCTTACCGATCAGGAAGGCCAGGAACAATGGAGGAATCGGCCATGCTAACTTGTTGCAGATGCCCATGATGCTGATACGTTTGGCGGCACTGTCCAATGGACCGAGGATAGTGATATACGGATTGACAGATGCTTGTAAAAATGCATTTGCCGTACCGCTAACGAAAGATGCTACCAGGAAAAGTGCGAAACTTTCCTGACTGGCAGATGGAATGTACAAACCAAAAGCAATGGCAAACATGGCGAATGAGAGTGCCATGGTACGTTTGTACCCGATAGCTTTGATAGTCATCGAAGCCGGATAACCAAAAATAAGAAAAGGTACGAAAGTAGCTGCGATAATAAGATAAGATTCAGCGGAAGTGATGCCTAAAGAACCTTGTAAAACCGGAATCAGAACGGAGTTAATTCCTAATGCGAATCCGATGGCAAAGAACATGATGCCGATAAATGCTAACGGCAGAGCAAAGTTTTTTTGAGTAGAGCTCATAAAATAGGAGTTTTGAGGTTAGTAAAAATGTGTTTTAAGGTAAAAAAAGAGCAACCCCTGTATCGGAGTTGCTCTTTTATCTTGTTTTGTTTTTAATCGATAATGTCAAATCCGCAGTAAGGAACCAATGCTTTCGGGATCCGAATGCCCTCCGGGGTCTGATGATTTTCCAGCAGGGCTGCTACGATACGGGGTAACGCCAGCGCTGATCCGTTCAGTGTATGGCAAAGCTCGGTCTTTTTTTCTCCGCTGCGATAACGGCATTTCAACCGGTTAGCCTGGTAAGTATCGAAGTTGGATACGGAGCTGACTTCCAGCCAGCGTTTCTGTGCTTCGGAGTATACTTCGAAATCAAAGCAGAGAGCGGCGGTAAAACTCATATCACCGCCACAAAGACGGAGAATGCGGTAAGGAAGTTCTAACTTCTGGAGCAAACCTTCAACGTGATCCAGCATTTCCTGATGTGACTGGCGGGAGTGCTCAGGCTTATCTATACGTACCAATTCTACTTTAGAAAATTCGTGGAGACGGTTCAGGCCGCGTACATCTTTACCGTAGGAACCGGCTTCACGGCGGAAGCACTGTGTGTAAGCACAGTTTTTAATAGGAAGTTGTTTTTCATCCAGAATCACGTCACGGTAGATGTTGGTTACCGGAACTTCGGCTGTCGGGATCAAATAAAGATCGTCTACTTCGCAGTGGTACATTTGTCCTTCTTTGTCCGGAAGTTGTCCCGTTCCGTAACCGGAAGCTGCATTGACAACCGTTGGGGGCATGATTTCAGTATATCCCGATTTACGTGCTTCATCCAGGAAAAAGTTAATCAGTGCACGCTGCAATTGAGCACCTTTACCTTTGTATACCGGAAAACCTGCACCGGTGATTTTTACACCCAGGTCGAAATCGATCAGGTCGTATTTCTTAGCCAGCTCCCAGTGAGGAAGTGCATCTGTTGGGAGTTGAGTTTCCATGCCTCCCATTTTTTCTACAACATTATCCTCGGCGCCAACACCCTCGGGTACGCTGTCATAAGGAATATTGGGAATAGTATACAGCAGATTCAGCATGTCGTTGGCCGCCTGATCCATGTCAGCCTGTAGTGTTTTGTTGGTCTCCTTTATTTCGGCTACACGGGTTTTCGCAGCTTCGGCTTCTTCCTTTTTTCCTTCTTTCATTAGCTGGCCGATGGTTTTCGAGAGCGAATTTACCTCTGCCAGGTTTTTATCTAATTGGTTTTGTGTATTACGTCTTTTGTCATTCACTTCAATCACTTGGGCAATTGTTTCTTTGGCCCCTTTGAAGTGTTTCTTTTCCAGACCGCGGATTACCGCATCTGTGTTTTCTGTAATTTGTTTAATGGTAAGCATATCTATACTTTATTTATGAACTTTCTTCTTTGAGTTTACAAAGATATATAAAAATAAGATAAGAGGATACGTCTTGTATAAAAAAGAAAAGAGACGCAATCAACCGATTGCATCTCTTTCTTCAATTTCTTACAATTTCCTTTAAACTCCGGAAATTTATGCTTCTGTTGCTTCAGCAGGGATGATAGAAACATATCTTCTGTCTTCTCTACCTACTTTGAAACTTACAGTTCCGTCTACTAAAGCGAAAAGAGTGTGGTCCTTACCCATACCGATGTTTTCACCCGGGTGGAATTCAGTACCTCTTTGACGAACGATGATGTTACCTGCTTTGCAAGCTTCGCCACCAAATATCTTAACGCCTAATCTTTTGCTCTGTGATTCGCGGCCGTTCTTAGAACTACCGACACCTTTCTTATGTGCCATTTCTTCTTACTTTTAAAAATTGATTAAGCTACTACTTCTGTAATTGTTAACTCTGTGAACTGCTGACGGTGACCGTTCAACTTTCTGTGACCTTTTCTTCTTTTCTTGTGGAAAACAAGTACTTTGTCACCTTTAACCAGGCTTGAAACAATCTGGCAGACTACTTTTGCACCGTCTACAGTAGGAGCACCTACAGTAACGTTTCCGTCTTTGTCTACCAAAAGAACTTTGTCAAATTCTACAGTTGCACCATTCTCTGCATTCTGAATGTGGTGAACGAACAATTTCTGGCCAGCTTCAGCTTTAAATTGCTGACCGTTGATTTCTACAATTGCGTACATCTTATATAAATAAATGTAAGTTAGCTCCGTCGGGTGGTCTTTAATCACTTAAAAAACACTTGCTCAAACCCGGTGCGGAATAATCAGGGCACAAAATTACTGCTTTTATTTGTTTCGGACAAGTTTTTCTTTTTCTTTTTTGTTGTGCAGTATGTTATTTTACTCTTTTTCTTCTTTCAGGCAAGGGCAGTTAGAAGGTTGATTACTAAATGGAATATGACTTTATTCATTCTGTCACTTTGATAATCGGAACTCCTCAGAATCGTTTATTTCGGACGGGGACGCTTGCCCGAATGAAAAAACGCGTTCTACAGGATTTTTCTGATGACATATTTCTTTGGATTTTTGATTGATTGTATGCATGAGGAAAGAAAAGATGTCTTGATGGCGGTGAAAGTGTTGCGGATGGGATCGTATCCCGGTTATTCTGTCATTCCAGAAAGCTCTGCCTGCGGGTGCCAACCGGAAGATGGAGTTTTCCTTTCAAGCCGGATTTTGAATAACAATAGGAGATATTGGAGAAAACAATAGGAGATATTTTCAAAACACAAGGACATTTTTGGTAAATGCTTACTTCTTTCCGGGTAAATGCTTACTTCTTTCTGCTAAAATGCCTGCTTCTTTTCGCAAAAAGCCCGGCTTTTCAACCTCGGAAGCCCGGCTCTCCGGCCCCTTAAGCCTCCGTTGGGCTTTTTTCTTCTCTCCGAGCATTGGAAACGGACAAGGACTCTGTTATAAAAAACAGATGTTTGCTTTCTTTTTGCACCGTTATTCGGCGAATGGATAACATCCGGTTGATTGCTCAGAGCGAACAGTCGGCTTTGTCGTCCGGAACGGAAATTAGCTGACCAAGGGAACTGATGATTCTGTCGTAGGGATAAGCCTGAAACTCTTCGGCAGTGGTCATACCGCTGGTAACACCGGCAAAAGAAACTCCGGCAGCGGCGGCCGTTCCTGCATCCACTGTACTGTCACCGATGTATAATACTTCTTCGGGGCATGCCTTCAATCGGTCAATGGCAAGTAACAAACCTTCAGGATCGGGTTTATGATGTGTCACATCTTCACCTCCGATAATAATGTCAAACCAATCATCCGGCATGTGATTTTTCAGGAAACTCAGTATCCGGAACCGGTATTTGGTTGAAATGATTCCGATACGGGCCCCTTGTTTTTTCAGGTACGTAAGCGTGGGGAGAGTATCCGGGAAAAGGATGGTGTTTGCATTCATATATACATCTGCCTCTTTGGCATACTCTTGTCTGAATGCTTCCAGTTGACTGGCGTCAGTAATTCCTGTAAGGATGCTGAATGATTCTTCAAGCGTTTTCCCAATGGTACGTTTAATGGTATCATCGGTGACACCGGTGTAGCCGTGTCTCTCGAGCACGCTTCTGAAGCAGGTTACGATACCGCGTGAAGAGTCTGCTAACGTATAGTCAAAGTCGAATAAATAAACCGTGTATTTCATTTGCGGAATTTTCGGCAAAGATAGTGATTTTTTTATTTCAATAAAGCTTATTTGCGCACTCTGCCTCCCGATATCCAATGGGTACGGTAATAGGGCTCGTTGAGGCTGCTGACAATTACCCCTTGGCTGGTGCTGGCATGAACAAACTTTCCATCCTTGAGATAGATGCCCACGTGGGCCACTTTTCTGCGCGATTTCCGGCTGCTGAAAAATACCAGATCACCTTCCCGAAGATTCCGCCGGGCAACTTTGCTGCTCTCTTTCTTCTGGCCGTCTGTACTTCGTTGCAGTTTGATGTGATACACCTTTTTATAAATCTGGCAAGTCATTCCCGAGCAGTCAGTACCACGTTTCGTCTCCCCACCTCCCCGGTAAGGGGTACCTATCCACTGGGCCGCCTCCAGATAAAGTTTGTGATTATCTTCCATTCCGATGTCCACACCCAGGCGTACAGAAGCGCGGGCGAGTGCCTTATAATCAAGTCTGGGGACAGAAGTACGGCAAGCACTCAGGCTGACAACCAAAGCAGTAAGGAGCAACAGATTAAAAAGATGTCTCTTCATACGTTTTTATTCTTCTACATTAAAGTAATCTTCCAGTTCTTTTTCAGCCGAATTATTCTCGTTCACAATGTCACGGATGATAATTCCGTGTTCAAGTACTGCGATGCGGGGACAAACATCTACCGTGTGGTTCAGATTATGGCTCGAAATGATGACTGTGGCATTATGTTCTTCATTATACTTTTTCAGCAGGTGCTTGATTACGGATTGCGAACTCGGATCGAGAAAGTTGAATGGTTCATCCAAAATTATCAATTTGGGATAATGCAACATGGCCGATATGATTCCTATTTTTTGCTTATTTCCCGCGGAAAAATTACGGATAAACTTCTTTTGCCCCAGTACTTCTCCGTTCATAAAACGTTCGAAAGCGGTCAAACGTTCATCCACCTCCTCTTTTTTCAGTCCATACATTTTGCCGATGAAATAGAAATACTCCTCCGGAGTCAGGTAGCCGATCAGAAAACCATCATCGATAAATGCACCGGTGAAACTTTTCCAGTCTTCACTTTGATTCACATGGATGTCATTAATAATGACCTCTCCGGAGTCAGCTTTCAGCAAATCCAGCATTAAACGGAATAAAGTTGTTTTTCCGGCTCCATTGTTACCTACCAGGCCAATCATTTCTCCTTGATTGATTGTGTAGCTATCGATATCGATAGCTGTTTGGGTACCGAAATTTTTTCGGAGGTTATGTATGGTAATCATATTCTTTTTTGTTTGATAAATATTGAATCGTTATTTACTATCTCTGAATCCTTCCATATTTTCGTAGCGGCGTTGCATGAAACGGACATATACATTGTTTATCCACATAGGGGAGGTCAGGGTGAAGCCTAATCCGATGATTAATATAACAATGTAGGCCCATGTTTGTCCCAGCAGCATGGGGAGCGTACCATAGAGTGTGGTTGGTACGATGAAAACTCCAAGACTGATTAGCATCTGCATTCCGCTATTCGTGCTTTGTTTGCCTGTGATGCTTTCATTGAGTGGTACGGTTTTATGGTTGTATACCGCCAGTTGGAACAAGATGCAATAGACGGGACCTGTTGTCAGAAAGATTAGTGCGACAGCACCCAGCAGGCTGGCTTTTCCCATCACAAAAGCCGGTATCAGCAGGATCAGCGGAATGATTTCCGCCAAGCTATAGATATAATATTTGGCTGTCAACAGGCTTTTGATAGATTCTTTGCGAGTCATCAGTCCGTCGATATAGTTTCCTTCAAATCCCATAAGTTGTATCAGAATCACCATACCGAATCCAAGGAAAGAGTATACCAGGACAAAACTCTTCATGTGGTCATACGTACTGCTGAAACTCAGTATGATGGAGAAGATGATTACGAGCATTGCTACCGATCGGAGTGAGGCCTTACAGCGTTTGTTTCGTAGGAGCATTTTCAACTCCAGGCGCATGTATTCGCCCACCTCTCCGTAACGTTCCAGGAAACGGTATTCGGATACGGTTTTTACTTTTGTGTCTTCTACTTTATTGATTTCGTTGTATATTAAACCGGTCATCACTTTACGGTTGATACACCATATCAGAACAGTGGCTGCCAATGTACCCAGGTAAGCAAGTAGATTTCCTTCGATATAACCTTCTCCCAAGTTCATGAAAAAGTCACTTATAAATTCCGTTTTGGGAATAAAAATAGCGATGGCAATTCCACTGTAGACAACGATGGGAAGTAACACCCACCAAATATGTTCGTTAATCAGCGTACGGCAAAGCAGATACCAATATCCGTTGAAAACCATCAGTAACCAAATGCCGATGCTGTAAGTGAGAACTCCTGATATTCCATAAAAAGGAAAGACTGTGAGTGCTGCGAACGGCACGAACAGGAACAGCCAGATAAGATTGAAAGAGCTGAGCCCGTGGCGGAGAAGCAGAAAGTCGAGTATACGGCTTCGTTTTACCGGAAGTAGCAGGTAAGGTTTTACTTCTTGTGTAGGAGTTTTTTGGAAGGGGAAACGTATTACAAAGTCCAGGGCAAGCGCAAATATCAGTCCACTGTTCAAAATATGATAGGCTTCCATATTGGGAACTTCTGTGCTGATGGCTTTTGCCAGACCGATGCCAATAAATATAAAGTAAGCACCCCAGAAAATAAAGGAGGCATACATGATGTATTTGCCGATTTTATTCTTTTCGTACATCGGATGCCGTTTGGCAGCAAGTTTGCCGTGTCGACGCAATTCGTTGAATAGCATAGTTTGTTATAGTTTAAGGGAGGGGGGGAGAGCAAAACCACCACAGATTACACCGGTTTTCATTGTCTGAGTTTCATTCTCGGATTTTGAATGACTGTGATTCTAATCTGTGAAATCTGTGGTGGAAAAGATTTTTTGATGCTCTTTGCTTTTAGGATTGATTATTTATTTTCCGCACTGACCATTGTCACTTCCACCTCGTTCTTTTGTTTGAACAGGTCGTCTGCGAATTTCCGAATATCATTTACCGTAATGCTGTTGACTATCTTTTCGTAGTCATTCACACGGTTAACGCCGGTATACAGGTATTCGTCGATACTTCCCAACCAGTAGCTATTCTCTTTCAGGTCCTCGGTATGCTTTTTCAGCATGTACTCTTTCACCTTATTCAAGTTGGTTTCTGACGGACCGGTTTTCGCTATGTCGGTTATCTCGTCAAAGATGATTTTCATCAATTTCTCTTTCTTGTCGGGGGCTGTATCGAAGATAATCTGCAAAAATATTTTTTCTTTGGGATATTTTTGTAACCTTCCACCTACGTATACTCCATAGGTACCTCCCTCGTCTTCACGTACTTTTTCTGTGTAAACCAGATCAAGTATCTGGCTTGTCATGCCGAGCAGAAGGTTGTTTCTCAGATCATATTTGCAGTCTCCGCTATAAAACACGAATACCGAAGCTTTGGGCGTTTCCTGTTTCTTGGTGAATTCGTTCTTGTAAACACCCTGACGCACTTCTATTTTGTTATCTTTAAAAGTCTCCTGACGATTGATGGCAGGGAGTGCACCCAGGTATTCCGCAATGACCGGTTTCATCTTTTCTACGTCTACGTTACCGACAAAGATGAATGTGAAGTCGCTTGCATCTTTAAAACGATCCTGATACATAGACAGAATCTTATTGTAATCCATCTGATCCACCATATCGGCTTTTATGCGTCTGGCTCTCGGATGATTCATATAAACACCGGCCTGAATGGAGTCGTTGAATGCCACATTCGGGTTCAGTTCCTGATTTTTTAACGTGGCTTTACTACGACTTTTATAAGATGCAAATGCATCGTTGTCTCTGCGCGGGGCGGTGAATGTGAGGTAAGTGAGTTGCATCATCGTTTCAAAATCTTTGGGAGAGCAACTTCCTGAAACGTTTTCGGTCGTGAGTGAGATATTGTAATTGACCGATGCTTTCTTTCCGGCAAGCACTTTCTCAAGATCTACCGCACTGAAGTTACCTAAGCCACCGGCGCCGACAGCATCCAGACCACTTATATTAATGATTTCCGAATCGGGGAATAAAGAACTGCCTCCCAGACTGACACCTTTCATACGGATTTCGTCTGCTTTGAAATCGGTCTTTTTTATAATTACCTTTACCCCGTTAGATAGAGTCAGAGTAGTTGTTCCAAAGATATCATCTTTCGTTTCGGAAACAATTTTCCCCCCTTTCGGAGCTTCGGCCATCAAAGGTTCGTCTGATACCTTGTCTACATAAGCAGTCAGTTTCTCCGCTTTTGCATCTTTCAGCAGTTTGTTTATGGTCGCTTCGGAAGGCAGTTTCAGACCTTCTTTTTCAGGAGCGAAAAGAGCTACTACCTGATTATTGTCCGTAATAAGACCTTTCATCAATTGGTTAATTGCTGCCACCGGAATATTTGGAGCTATCTGATTGATAAAAGTATATTCGTTTTCAATACCCGGTATTGGTTCGTTATCAAGGAAGTGACGGACATATTCGTCCACATATTTATTATTTTTCTGTTTATCCCGTTCGTTGTAAGCCGACTCCAATTGGCGTAAGTATTCTGCACGGGCACGGTTGTATTCCGTTTCGGTAAAGCCGAACTGGCGGGCACGTTCTATTTCGCGCAGCAGGGTGGCGATACCATTATCTATGCTGTCTTCTTTGCAGACCACAACTCCGAGAAAGGCATCCTTGGTTTTGGATACGAAAAAGTTGCCGTCTTGCGTTCCGGCATAGATATAAGGCGGGTTAGCCGTTTGTGCCAATTCATTTAAACGTGCGTTCAGCATACTGCTGATCAGATCCTTGGCATACTGCTGTATCAGGTAGTCCACATTGCCTTTCTGATTGTCAGGAATTGCTTCGTGCTTATTGAAAAGAAGAACCTGTACATGAGGTTGTTCCTTATCTTTCAGGATACAGATGATCGGTTCTTTATTATCGGCAACCGGATAATAGATGCGTTCGGCGGCATTCGGCTGTGCCGGAATATCGGCGAACATTGTTTTGATCTTGGCTTCTACGGCATCTACGTCGATATCACCGACAATGACGATTCCCTGTAGGTCCGGACGGTACCACTTTTCATAGTAGTCTCTCAGTGTTTGTGGCTTGAAGTTCATCACTACGTCCATGGTTCCAATGGGGAAACTGTTGGCATATTTATCGCCCGGATACATCATCGGTAGAAGTTTCTCTTGCATACGCATCATGGCACTCATACGGGTACGCCATTCCTCATTGATGACACCTCGTTCTTTATCAATTTCCTTCGGATCGAGGGTCAGGTCATTGCTCCAGTCGTGGAGGATCAGTAAACAAGAATCTACTGCTCCGGGAGTGTTGACCGGTACATTGGAGATGTTGTAAACCGTTTCGTCGATGGAAGTATATGCATTCAGATTCTCACCGAACTTTACTCCGATACGTTCCAGATACTGTTTCAGCGCATCACCCGGGAAGTGAGTGGTCCCATTGAAACACATATGTTCCAGAAAGTGTGCCAATCCACGTTGGTTTTCTTCTTCTTGGATAGAGCCCACTTTCTGGGCAATGTAGAAGTCGGCACGGTTGGCGGGCAGATTGTTCTTACGGATATAGTAAGTCAGACCATTGTCTAACTTTCCGATACGTACATTCTTGTCAATAGGGATGGGCGGCATTTGCTGTGCAAAGGCCTGCTGGAAGTTGCAGCACAGGATGACTGCAACGAAAAGTAAACCACGGAATAAATGTTTCATTGCTATACTGTTTTTGAATTCTATCTACCGCAGCATACACTGATCACACTCTCGTTTTTGATGTTTTTATATACAAGATTCTGTGCTTTCAGTGCGTTCTGTGGTGAATAATCTTGTTTCTGTTTTTTCTATCAGTCGCATTGCCGGGAAGTAAATCACATAATCGCTTCTCTAATTTTCACCAGTTTAGTCAATAATCCTTCCAATAGGTCAAGCTTCAGCATATTGGCACCGTCACTTTTGGCTACTGTGGGATTTTCGTGCGTTTCAATGAAAAGTCCGTCGACACCGACAGCGATACCGGCTTTGGCCACCGTCTCAATCAATTGCGGCATTCCTCCCGTTACTCCATTTGTCTGATTAGGTTGTTGCAATGAGTGGGTTACATCCAGAATGACCGGATAACCAAAAGATTGCATTTCCGGTATACCCCTGTAATCAATCACCAAGTCCTGATAACCAAATGTTGTTCCACGTTCAGTCAGCATCACGTTCTTGTTTCCGGCTTCTATCACTTTGTCGGCTGCAAATTGCATGGCGAGTGGGGAGAGAAACTGTCCTTTTTTGATATTAATCGTTTTTCCGGTTTTAGCTGCCGCCACCAGCAAGTCCGTCTGTCGGCACAAGAAGGCCGGGATTTGCAGAATATCTACATAACTGGCCGCCATGGCCGCTTCGTCGGCAGCGTGAATATCTGTTACGGTAGGTATTCCGAAGGTTTTGTGCACTTTTTCGAGAACCTTTAATGCCTTTTCATCACCAATTCCCATGAATGAATCCATGCGTGAGCGGTTAGCTTTGCGATATGAACCTTTGAATACATAAGGAATTCCCAGTTTATCGGTGATGTTTACTATTCTTTCGGCAATTCGCATGGCCATCTCTTCACCTTCGATAACGCATGGTCCGGCCAATAGGAAGAAGTTTCCCGTCTTATTGTTTTTCAGTTGTTCTATCATAACATTTATATTTTATCAATTGGGTATAATCAATGTAGTTGCTTCCGGAATAATTCCTATTTCGATGGGAAAATGACGTGGCAGGAGACGTCCGTCAAGGTCGACTGCGGCATTTTGTGCACGCAATACCTTTACTTTCCGGGTGCGATAAGACTTCACGACTTTATGATTCAGGATACGTCCCTGGATAAGCATCCAAAGTCCGGATATTATTTGCAGGAACTCAGGACGGTAGATGACTGATACATCTAACCAGCCATTATAAGGAACAGCGCTTGGAGTTTGTCCGTATCCGGTAGCGCTTCCTACACAGACTGTCATGATCCGGCCGCGTATATGTTCGTCGTTAATCTTGAGATGTGAGCGATATAGCTTACGTTCGAATATCAACAGGAAAAGAGCTGCCAGGTAGGAGAGGAACTTTACGCCCCAGAAACGTTTGGTTTGATCGGTGATTTTTACGATACGTGCCCCTAACCCTATGTTAACGGCATTCAGGAAATAACGTCGCCGATGCTTCTCGCCATCGTAAAAATTGCAGTAACCTACATCTATTTTCTTTCGGCGGTTGTTAATGATCCAGTCCACTGCCTGCTTATATTCCAGGTTCAGTTCCCAATATCTGGCAAAGTCGTTTCCAATTCCGTTAGGGATGATACCAATGGCTATTTCGTCTTTTTTTTCTGCATTCGAGCTCATAATGCCGTTGATGGCGTCATTCAGTGCACCGTCTCCCCCCACAACTACGATGGTTCGGTAACCATTGTTGGCCAAAATTCCGGCAAGTCGTTCTACTGAACCGAAACCTTCGGACTGCACATAGTCGTATGACACTCCTTTAGAGTCCATGTACTCTTTAATTTCTTTCCATCGTTTCTGCACTTTTCGTGTGCCTGCTTTGGGATTGTAGATTACACCCCATTTCCCAGGTTCTACGCTCATGGATTTTACATTTATTATTTCGTACTTCTAATTCAATCTCTCTGTCAGCGAACCGGTTTCTTGCTTAAGCGGTAGATCATTCGTTTATTAACAACGGACTTACCGTACTTTAACCGTCTGACATTGGTTATTTATTAGCTTTTCCCTCGTCCTTTAGCTCGTCCCGCATATGCGGGACGAGTTGATGAACAAAGCAAAGGCTGTTAAGAACTTCGCCAAAGTTACTAAAACTCTTTGAGTTTCTGCTTTACAAAGTTAATCTTTTCCTCCATCGGAAGTGAAGCATTTACCCAATGAATGGTAAAGCCCCTTCGCTCCATTCCCCTAAACCAGGTCATTTGCCGTTTGGCAAACTGATGAATGGCAGTTTCCAAGCCCGTGAACATTTCCTTATACGTCATTTTCCCAATAACATGCAGAGTCAGGTATTTGTATTCCAACCCATAATAAATCAGATCATCCGGATGGATTCCTTGTGCCAATAAGCGGCGTACCTCTTCTATCATGCCGTCATCCAGCCTTTGCTTCAGCCGGCGGGTGATTTTTTCCCGTCGTAACTCCCGGTCGATGTCCACTCCGATAATCAGGCTGTTCAGTTGTGGAAACTCTCTTTCTTCTATCGGCGTCTTTGCGTAATATTCTTCAATTTCGATGGCGCGGATTGCCCGTTTAACGGTATCTACATCTGTCGAGTTATGAAGTGTCTTATACTGGCTTAATATGCCGGTCAGTTCTTCCAATGATTTTTCCGCCAGACGTGTGCGCAATTCTTGATTTTCGGGGACGGGAATCAGGCGATATCCTTTCAGTACCGATTCCAGATACAGTCCCGTACCTCCACATAGAACGGGAAGGCGCCCTTTTTGTTTAATAGTCTCGTAAGCTGTCAGGAAATCACGTTGATACTCAAAAACATTGTATTTATAACCCGGGTCGGCAATATCGATCAAGTGATAGGGAATTTGCTGCCCGTTGATGGTGTAATCTTCCAGATCTTTGCCTGTTCCGAGGTCCATTCCCCGGTAAATCTGGCGTGAATCGGCACTGATGATTTCAGTATCTAAGTCTGCAGCTAATGCGGCAGCAAAAGGGGTTTTACCTGAAGCGGTGGGGCCAAGTATGGCAATCAGATCATAGTCCGGCATGGTCATAACTTTATTAATGATTGGACAAAGATATGAAAAAGGAAGTGAAAAGCAGATGTTAAACTCTTAAATGGTGTTATAAAACATGCTTTTTTTCTTGTATTATTTGCAGATAACCAAAGAGTGCGTATCTTTGCAATGTGTTTTTCATAGTATTAGATTTAAGGTTAACAAAGGTTGGAGCAAGGCGTTGCTCCTTTTTTTATGTCCTAATCTCTCTTATGCGTTGTGCATCCATATAGATAACATCTTCTTTTTCAAAACAATGATATTGATGAATGATACCAGTAAGAACAGCAATATGCCGATAGTGAATGTGGGCCAAAGTGATCCGGAGGGTATCTGTGGGAAAAGTGAGTTTAGTGTTTCGAGATAAGATGCACGTGTCCACGAAACAATTCCTATGGATAATAACATCACTACAATATTAAGTCCTACTGTCAGGGTCTGATAGGGGAGTGCCACTTTCGAAGGGCTGTATCCTATCAGAAGCAGGCTTTCCAGCTTGGTGGTGTTTTTTTGCAGTAACAAGAAAATGCTGAGCATCAATATATAGAAAGAGAGCAAGCTGATGAATAGTCCCACAGCCAGAACGATACCCACAATCAGTCTCAGGAAATAAGTCGTTTTACCGGCATCCAGTTTCCCGTCTTCCGTTTCATAACCTTTCTGCTGAAAATATTTTGCGATAGAGGCGTCAGCCGGGTTGTTTACTTCAACAATCAGTCGTGAAGGATCTGCCTGACGATCCGGTGCGAGGTTCTTGTTAGCCCAATCCATGAACGATTGTGGAACCAGAATGGTGTTCAACCGGTTGGAAAAGCCGACGATATTCCCCTTGTATTGCTCTACCCGTCCATTCCCCTTCATCAGGATGTCCATCTGGATCAGACTCATCAGGCCTTCCGAGAGTTTAGGCAGGTTTCGGCTTTGGGCAAAACCAAAGTTATACAGGTTCAGATAATTGCGTGGAATGATGATGGGGAGGGTATGGGTATTTTCATCGAAGTACCATTTGTCGAGGTTGACGTCTACGAATTCGTCAGGAACGGCTTCGAAAAACATTTCCGTAGAAAGGTGTACTCCTGCTTCCTGCATTCCCAGACCGGCGGATACTTTAAATTGCGAAGGGGTGAAAGCGCCTACTGTTCGGGTGAATGACTGTTGTTTCAGTTCCTCGATTTCTTCGGGGGAGAAGGTGTTATTCTTACCTGCGAAAGTCCCTAATGTACTGATTTTCTTGGTAGCAATAATATAATCTTTCTTCATGAAACTATCCCCTTCGGTAAAGATGGGAAGTACATCTTTGTAGAATTGTGCGCTGAGCAACACAATGACCATCCCGAAAAGGTTGGCAAAAAAGAAACCGGTCAACTGACCGATGCTGATATGCTGACGGAGCAGCTTCCAGACTAAGTTGTTCATAATTTTAATATTCTGTCATACTTTAACTCGATATGCTTTCCGATGGACGTCACGATGATACCCGCCCCTTGTTTCTTGGCTTCTCCCGTCACTAACTCTTCCATGATATGTGCGTTGTCATCGTCAAGATGGCTGATGGGTTCATCCAGGAAAATAAAGTCGAAGGGTTGACAAAGTGACCGGATGAACGCCACTCTTTGTTGTTGTCCGAAAGATAGTTTTCCTGCTTTTACATTCAACTTGTCCGAAAGTCCCAGTGCTTCGAACAATGCCAATACCTCTTTCCGGGTTTTATATCCGGTTAGGTTATTCTTTAACCGGATATTTTCGATGGCAGTCAGCTCTGTGAAAATGCGCAAATCCTGAAATAGCATACTCAGTGAATGCTTCCTGAGTTCAACCCATTGCTTCACCGAGTATGCTTTTATATTGGTTTCATCGAAATTGATAATTCCTTGATAGTCGTTTCGGTAGCCATAGATATAGCTGCATAGCGATGATTTTCCGGTACCGGATGCTGCTTCGATCAAGTAAGATTTTCCTTTATGGAAAAAGAGGTCTTGATGCCATACATCCGAAATGACCGAGTTACGGTCAGCAAACACTTGGGGAAGTGTTTGCTGTAAGTGAATGCTGTTCATACGCTGAAGGTTACATGCCGGCAAATTGCTTGGCAAAGTCTACTATCTGTTTTAAAGCGTTGACATCTTTGTTTTTCAGGAGAATGGCTGTTTCAGTCTTACCTTCGCTGTCACTGAATGCTTCAATATAAGAAATCTGTGAAGCAAGTTTATAGTAAGTCTGGTATTCTTCGCCACCGAAACCGGTTATCATTTTCACGACAGGAAGATCTAAAATGGCATCCATGTTGATGACAAAGAACACATTTTTGCCCTTCATATCCGATACATATCCGGCATCTTTGATTGATTTGTCTACCGGCTTACTGATATTCTTGTAGAGGAGCTCGTCATTGGTGGCATACATTTGTTTGTTACGGATGCCAAAGAACACATTATTGGTGTTGGACTTATAAACGTATTCATTTTCGCCCAGTTGGATGATGTCTTCATTTCTACCTAATTTCAATTCTTTCTTTTTATCGTACAATGCTTTCAAGGCATTTCCGTTCTTTGCGTCGGCATAAGCAGCGAAAGTGGGTGCACTGTTCATGGTTACGTTAATCAGACCGATAGAGATATCACCATCGAAAGATGCGAATAAACTTTTCACCTCCTCGGCTTTTGCAAGTGAAACGTTTCTGCGGAATTCTTCGTTGTTGAGCAATAGGTCATAGAATGCTGCCCCGTTGACTCCTATGTTTAGAAAGGCAAGAGTCGATTCCGGGAAATTCTGGAGGAAAGTTGTATTTAGCTTTTTCACAGCTTGAGCCTGCTTCTTTAGCAGTGCGTCTGTTTCGGCGTTATCCGAATAAGTTTCAATCTGCAGAGCTATCTTTCCTTTCTCAAAGTTGAGATTGCCTACGGCCATTACTTCGCTTAGATCGAGTTGTGAAGAAAGCCCCATACTGATTTGTTGCGAGTATATCTTAGGAACAGCATCCATTGAAGCAAAGAAGTTAATGTCCCCTTTTTGATTTTGCATCTTTTTGAAACCGCTGTTCTTCATGATACTGTTCTCTTCCGTCTGTTTTAATAAAGTAGAGATGGTTTGTTTGGCAACATCCATTTGTGAAGTTCCGTAGGCTTCTGTCAAGACTGCTGCGTTTTCATTAAAAACCAACAGGCTGTTTTTTTGCAGAGTAGTGAAACTATATCCGTCTTCTTCTGCTATCGGCTGGCAGATTCCCTCTTTGGCCATTAAGTCAAGAGAAGCACGCAAGTCGTCGATATTGCTAACCTTGGCAACCATAGCGGGGGTAATGAACGTTTTGGAAGTAAACACAAAGACGGGGGCCTTGATATCGATACCCGATTGGGAAGGATCCTTCATTATCTTTTCCAATTGCTGGAAGGCGGCCGCATTCATTCCGCTTTTCAGGGCTTCCATCATTTTTTGTTTCATTCCTTCGTTTTCTTTATCATTCAGGCCGGCTTTGTCGGCAAGCGTGTTCAGATTGACGGAGGCAACAGCCGAAGCGTCAGCAGGAATCACATGGATATATTCCGCTTTCTTTGAGCAGGCTGCCATGAAAACAATCAGTACTCCCAGTACCGAAAGTCGGGAAATCATTCGTTTTACCATAATTACTATATATTTAGTTCTGTAAATTACATATTCATTGTATGGCAAGCCACTAATGCCGCCGTTTCTGTTCGTAATCGTGATTTGCCTAAACTGATCGGGATGAATCCCTTTTCGATGGCTTTTTTCACTTCCTCTTCGCTGAAGTCGCCCTCCGGCCCGATCAATACTAATGTATCTTCTCCTTTTTTCAGTACATCCTTCAGGAGAGGTTTCTCTCCTTCATAACAGTGGGCTATGAATTTTTGTCCTGAGAAGTCTTTTTCAATGAACGAATTGAAGTCAGTCATTTCGTTCAACCGGGGCAAGCGTGCCTTTAATGATTGTTTGATGGCCGATACCAATATCTTTTCGATACGTTCCGTCTTGATCACTTTTCGTTCGGAAAAGCGACAGTTCAGAAACGTCAATTCATCGAAACCTATTTCTGTCGCTTTTTCAGCGAGCCATTCATTACGGTCCATATTCTTGGTCGGTGCCATGGCAATATGCAGATGGCCCTCCCATAAAGGCTCTTGATGAATAGTTTCTTTAATATTCACCAGGCAACGTTTATTGGTTGCTGCACTGATCTCTGCCCGATAGAAGTTTCCTTTACCGTCGGTCAGGGTGATTTCGTCTCCGGCTGTCAGACGGAGCACACGCACGCAATGCTGTGCCTCCTCTTCCGGAAGCTCAGCATTGGTTTGTATATCAGGGGTATAAAATACGTGCATATCTTTTATTTATGTCGGTTTATCTCATCACGCAGTCGGGCGGCAAGTTCATAATTCTCTTCTTGAATGGCCTTGCTTAAGGCTTCTTCAAGGGAAATGATGCTGACTGCCTCCGTACGTGAGTTATCATCTTCTTCCGGTGAATCAGGACGTTCAGCACCGTCTGTCATCCGAATGCATTCGCGTTCAAGGATAGATTCGTATATAAATATGGGACAATCTGCCCTCACGGCCAATGCTACCGCATCCGAAGTACGTGCGTCTATCCGGATAATCTCTTCGTCTCTTTTAAAGTAGATATACGAATAAAAGACACCTTCTTTTGCTTTATAAATCAGTACCCGGAGCAAAGATGCTCCCAGAACATTCAGACACGAGTAAAATAAATCGTGTGTCAGCGGGCGAGGGGCTTTTATTCCTTTCAGGCAAATGGCTGTGGCTTGCGCTTCGGCTGGTCCTATTATGATAGGTAACTGCCGTTCGCCATCTACTTCTCCCAGTACCATTGCATAGGCACCCACCTGCGCCTGACTGTTAGAAATGTTCAATACCTGTAGTTCTACTTTCTTATCCATTGTTAATTATTCACTTTCTTAAGTTCTCCCGGTTGATGTTTGTATCTGAAAACAACGGCAAATAAAATGCCGATGGCCAGTGCGTATGCTGCAAATATAAACCAGATGGTCGGCCAATCTCGGCTTACCAACATTCCGTTTTCGTATACGGAGAATGCGTCCACTACAGCACCGCTGGCATATCCTCCGATGACGGCTCCAAGTCCATTTGTCATAATGAAGAACAAGCCTTGTGCGCTGGCCCTTGTCTCAGGTTTTGTTTCCAATTCAACAAATAAAGAACCGGAAATGTTGAAGAAGTCAAATGCCATACCATATACTATCATGGATAAAATCAGCATCCAGATGCCCGCACCCGGATCACCGAATCCAAACAGCCCGAATCGGAATACCCAGGCGAACATACTGATCAGCATGACACGCTTGATTCCGAAGTGTCTCAAGAAGAAGGGGATGGCCAGGATAAACAGGGTCTCGGACATTTGTGAGATAGATAGTAGAATTACCGAGTGTTTGACACCAAAGGAATCTGCAAATTCGGGTATTTTGGCGAAACTACCCAGGAATGCATCACCATAGGTATTTGTAATTTGCAATGCCGCACCCAATAGCATGGAGAAAAAGAAGAAAATAGCCATCTTTTTTCTTTTGAACAGGCTGAGGGCATCAAGTCCGAAAGAAGACAATAAAGTTTTATTTTCATTCTTCGCCGGTGGACAGGGAGGCAGCGTGAAAGAATATATCCCCAAAAGTAAGGCTGAACTTGCTCCTACATAAAGTTGTGCACTGGAGTTCTTGAATCCTGTAAGGTCTACTGCCCACATGGCACAGATGAAACCGATGGTTCCCCATACGCGGATAGGCGGGAAATCCTTTACTAAATCACATTTATATTGTTCAAGTGCGTTATATGAAACTGTATTGGCAAGGGAAAGGGTAGGCATGTAAACCATCAGGTTGAGTAACATGGCCCAATACATTTGATTATAGTCGGTAGCGGTGGATGCGTAAAACAAACAGCCGGCTCCTAATAAATGACAAATACCATAAAGACGTTCGGCGTTGAACCATTTATCGGCAATAATACCGGTTATTCCCGGCATGATGATAGATGCGATTCCCATTGTAGCGAAGATAGCTCCGATTTGTCCACCTTCGAAATGGAGGCCTCTTTCCATATAGCCACCTAATGAAATTAACCACGACCCCCATACAAAGAATTGCAGGAAGTTCATAATAATCAAACGATTTTTTATATTCATAACTTTATTGATGTGTTTCCCGTCGTGCCAATATATGGCAGATCAGCTGCAAATATAATATTTTTA
Organism: Bacteroides hominis; assembly: GCF_033042785.2. Classification (NCBI taxonomy): domain Bacteria; kingdom Pseudomonadati; phylum Bacteroidota; class Bacteroidia; order Bacteroidales; family Bacteroidaceae; genus Bacteroides; species Bacteroides hominis. Next base: position 2,281,329 of record NZ_CP178829.1, read on the forward strand.
GTTGACAGAGTGGAAAAAGCACGGGATAAAAGGGAGGAAGAAAGGGAAAAATAGCAAAAGAAAATTGGAAATGCAAAGAAGGAAAGGGTATATAAAAAAAGAAGGCTATCTATCCCAGACAGCCAATCTTTATTAACCTTAAATCTAATACCATGAAAAACACATTGCAAAGATAAAGGGTTTTATGTTATAGAACATAATGATTTGGTGAAAATCTTCTATTTGTTAACTCATATTAACTTTGTAGCTTCTGCTTTTATGCTATTAAGGCGATTATTCGACATACAGTACCAATCCTTTGAGATATTCTCCTTCCGGATGATAGATATTTACCGGATGATCTGCTGGTTGAGTCAACTGATGCAGTATGCGTACACTTCTACCGGACATGGCTGCTGCTGTGAATACAGCAGTACGGAAATTATCTTTGGTCACTACCTGTGAACAAGAGAAGGTGAACAGGATACCGCCCGGTTTGATTTTCTCAAATGCTTTGGCATTAAGTTTGCGATAACCTTGGAGGGCGTTGCGCAATGCGTCTTTGTGCTTGGCGAATGCCGGCGGATCGAGAATGATCAAATCGTATTGGTCGCCCATGCGGTCGAGATATTTGAAAGCATCTTCTGCAAAAGCCGCATGACGGGTATCACCCGAGAAATTTAATTCTACATTTTTATTAGTCAAATCAATGGCCTTGGCAGAACTGTCTACCGAATGTACCTGTTTGGCACCTCCACGCATGGCGTAAAAGGAGAATCCGCCGGTGTAGCAGAACATGTTTAATACCGAACGGTCTTTGGCATAACGTTCCAACAAAGCACGGTTTTCGCGTTGGTCTACGAAGAATCCCGTTTTTTGTCCTTTCAGCCAGTCTACATGGAACTTTAATCCATATTCCTGAGCGATGTTGTCGTTACTTCCTCCTTTGAGGAAACCGTTTTCCGGAAAAAGGTCCGCTTTGAATGGCAAAGTCGTTTCCGATTTATAGTAGATGTTTTCAATCTGGTTGCCCATTACTTCGGACAATGCTTCGGCAATGGCCATGCGGTCTACGTGCATGCCGGCAGAGTGTGCCTGCATTACGGCGGTCCGGGCATAAACATCGATAACAAGTCCTGGCAGGTTATCGCCTTCTCCGTGTACCAGGCGGTAAGTGTTGTTAGTCGGGTTGGTAGCGATGCCGATGCTGCGTCGCATGTCATAAGCCACTTCCAACTTGCGTTTCCAGAAGTCATGGTCGATCTCTTCTTGTTTAAAGGAAAGAACACGTATGGCAATGCTTCCGATTTGGAAATGCCCTTTAGCTATGAATTCTTTTTTTGAGGTATACACTTCCACTACTTCTCCTTCTTCGGGTTCGCCGTCGAAGTGAGCAATGGCCCCGGAGAAAATCCAGGGATGGAACCGTTTCAGTGAGTCTTCTTTGCCGGGTTTAAGATATACTTTATGCATATTTATTATGTTGTTTTTATTTTTATCATTGATCCGAACCTGCTTTCACCGTCTCTACGGTTTCTTCTTCCGGGGCCAGTTCGTAATTACCCGTACGCTTTAGGTCTTGCAGTAGGTGGTATATGTTGAGGCAAGCCCATGCGTCTGTAGCTGCATATTGCTTTTGGGCATCCGTCAGTACATCTGCTTCCCAATTGGAAAGACGTTGTGATTTTGAGATTTTTTCCCTGAATAAGATACCGTATATCTTTTGCAGGCTTTTATCCTGAATGCCGAACGGACGGACATACTCTTGCAACTCGATGCATGCCTGCTGGTTGAAAGGAGCCCGTTTATGCAACATCATAAAGTCGTCTTTCAACGAGAGTCCTACTTTGATCACTTCCGGATTTTCAAGCAACTCTATGATGGGTTGGGTCAGCCCGGTCATGTTCAGGCGGAACAGGAAGCAACATTCGTCAGATGAAATCTGGAGCAATGCTACTTTATGGGAATGTCCTTTGGTGAATGAGGGACGGGTTTCGCTGTCGATGCCCAGAATTGCCTGGGATTGCAGATAAGCCACTGCTTTTTCCGCTTCACTTTCAGTTTGTATTACATGAATCCGTCCGGGGAATGCCGCTTTGGGCATCTCCTTCACCTCTTCTTTGCTTATGGTTCTTTTTAAAATCATATTCGTTTATTCATCGTCGTGGCAATGACAGCCATGATCGTGACAATGGCAGTCGTCATCTTCACAGTGACAGTCTTCATTGTTTTCGGGTTCGTATTCATCCTCCTCTTCGTCTTCTCCCCGGGCCTTCGGACTATATTTCACGTCATGCAGGGCACGCATGGTATTTACCAGTTTTTGTCCCCACAAGAGTCCGAAGTTTTCCTGGCAAATGGCAAGGGAGTCATTCATCGTCTCGTTCAATCCCAGTTGAAATACAAAGATAAAATCTTTAATATCCTGATAGATATCGGCCAGGTCTTCCGAAATATTCTTTTTGATGGGTTCATCGCTGTAAGCCATGTCGGGCAGGAATACTTCCAGATAGTCGTCCTTTTCCGCCAATACGGATGCCAGGTTGATGCGCAACACTTCGTATATTTCTTCCGTCACATATGTTTCCGGTGCTTCGTCGCCTATCATTTCGCATTTTGGAAGCATGGACGCTTTTAGATAAAGTAAAGGAAGAATTTTCAGGGTGGTGTCAACAAACATACTACGTTTCATGCCTTCGGCACGTTCCAAAAAAGCGCAGAACTCGGCAGCTACCGTAACGAATTCTATCACATTCTTATCAAATATTACTTGGCTTTCTTTTTTCATATCAGCTTGAATTGAAACGCAAAGGTAAGAAAAAGTTGTGGGTAGTCCAATGAAATTCTTTTTTTTACTACTTTTGCATCATTAATCATATAGCTTAAGATTCTTCATCCACATGGCAAAAAAGAAATCAGATAAGGAAGCAGAACAGAAGCCGGCTTCCACAAATAAGTACTTGGCTTTCTTCAGAAACGAAACAATCCACTTTGTGATCGGATTGGTATTGGTCATCTTTTCAGTCTATCTGTTGCTGGCTTTTACCTCCTTCTTTTTCACCGGAGCAGCCGACCAGAGTATCATTGATAGCGGGAATGCCCAGGATCTTGCTGCTGTAAATAATCATGTAAAAAACTATGCAGGTTCCCGGGGAGCTCAGCTGGCAAGTTATCTGATCAATGACTGTTTTGGTGTCTCCTCTTTCTTTATTTTGGTTTATCTGGCTGTAGCCGGATTGAAGCTGATGCGTGTGCGTGTGGTGCGTCTTTGGAAGTGGTTCATCGGATGTACGCTGTTGCTCATTTGGTTTTCCGTTTTCCTGGGCTTTATTTTTATGGATCATTATCAGGATTCATTCATTTATCTGGGTGGATTGCATGGATATAATATCAGTAACTGGCTTATTTCGCAGGTCGGTATTCCCGGTGTTTGGCTTATTCTTTTGGTGACAGGCATTTGTTTTCTTATATATATGAGTGCCCGCACAGTCATCTGGTTGCGTAAGCTTTTCACTCTTAGTTTCCTGAAACGTAAACAAAAAGAAGAACATTCAGAGGTGAAGCAGGATTCCGATCCCCGTGAATATGATAATCCGAAACCTCAGGAAGTGGAATTCGATGTTAATCGCACTTTCCGTCAGGAGGTACCGGTGAAGAAGGTGGAAACTCCTACCGTATCCGATCTGCTTGTCGAGTCTCCTTCTGAGTCTCCAATAGTTACGGAAAGCAGAAATACGGCAACCGATGGTGATGTCACCATGACTTTCGAACAGACAACTCCTGATCCTGTGCCCCCTTTTCGGGCAGAGTCGGCAGATAACGGGCCTGAGTTTGAAATAGAGGCTGCTGCCGATGACGAAAGTTATCAGGGAACGGAAACCGAACCCTATAATCCAAAATTGGATCTGGAAAACTATCATTTCCCTACTATCGATTTGATGAAGCACTATGAAAATAGTGAGCCTACCATCAATATGGAGGAACAGAACGCAAATAAAGACCGTATCATTAATACATTGCGTAGTTTTGGTATTGAAATCAGTACGATTAAAGCTACGGTAGGTCCTACGGTGACTCTTTACGAAATCACTCCGGAACAGGGAGTGCGCATCTCAAAGATTCGTGGGTTGGAAGATGATATCGCTTTAAGCCTTTCTGCCTTGGGTATCCGTATTATAGCTCCTATACCGGGAAAAGGTACAATCGGTATCGAGGTACCTAATTCAAATCCTAAGATTGTTTCGGGGCAGTCCATCATCGGCAGTAAGAAGTTTCAGGAATCGACTTACGATTTGCCCATTGCGCTTGGTAAGACCATTACGAACGAGGTATTCATGGTAGATCTTTGCAAAATGCCTCATGTGCTGGTGGCAGGTGCTACCGGACAGGGTAAATCTGTCGGTTTGAATGCCATCATCACTTCATTGCTCTACAAGAAGCATCCTGCCGAACTGAAGTTCGTTCTGGTGGATCCTAAAAAGGTAGAGTTCAGTATTTATTCTGTTATTGAGCATCATTTTCTCGCGAAGCTTCCCGATGGTGAGGATGCTATCATCACCGATGTGACCAAGGTGGTGCAGACCCTCAACTCAGTCTGTGTAGAGATGGACAGTCGTTACGATCTGTTGAAAATGGCACATGTACGCAATATCAAAGAGTACAATGAGAAATTCATCAACCGCCGCCTGAATCCGGAGAAAGGGCATAAATTTATGCCTTATATTGTGGTAGTCATCGATGAGTTCGGAGACTTGATCATGACTGCCGGCAAGGAGATCGAGTTGCCGATTGCCCGTATTGCGCAGTTGGCACGTGCCGTAGGTATCCACATGATTATTGCAACCCAGCGTCCGACTACAAATATCATTACCGGTACTATCAAAGCCAACTTCCCGGCGCGTATTGCGTTCCGTGTGTCGGCCATGATGGACTCACGTACCATCCTTGACCGTCCGGGAGCCAATCAACTGATTGGGCGTGGTGATATGCTTTTCTTGCAAGGGGCCGATCCGGTGCGTGTGCAGTGTGCTTTTATCGATACGCCGGAAGTGGAAGAAATTACCAAATATATTTCACGCCAACAAGGATATCCTACCGCTTTCTTCCTGCCCGAATATGTGAGTGAAGACAGCGGAAGCGATCTGGGAGATGTCGATATGGGGCGCCTCGATCCTTTGTTTGAAGATGCTGCCCGCCTGATCGTAATTCATCAGCAAGGGTCAACTTCGTTGATACAGCGTAAATTCTCCATTGGCTACAACCGTGCCGGACGCTTGATGGATCAGCTTGAAAAGGCCGGCATTGTGGGTCCTTCGCAAGGAAGCAAGGCGCGCGACGTACTTTGTGTTGACGAGAACGACCTTGAAATGCGTTTGAACAATATTCAATAATCAAACGTTAAATGAGTGTATACAATGAAGCAGATTATAATTAGCATTTGGATAGCTTTACTGACTTTGCCTGTGTTTGCGCAACAACAAATGCAGGCAAAGGTTGTGCTTGATAAAACGGCAGCCACATTTGAGAAAGCAGGGGGTATTCGTGCGGGATTCAACGTGACGGTGTTCAATAAAGGCCGGATGGCGGGACAATCTGCCGGAGTCATTGAACTCAGGGGAGAGAAGTTCGTGCTGAAAACGGACGATGGTACCACGTGGTTTGATGGCAAGACCCAATGGAGTTATCTGGCAGGTAGTGACGAGGTCAATATCAGCAATCCAACCGGAGTCGAACTGCAAAGTCTTAATCCGTACGCACTTTTGCAGATTTATCGCCATGGTTTCAGCTATAAGCTTGGAACACTGAAGAATTTTGGTGGCAAATCGATTTATGAAGTGGTGCTGACTGCTACCGACAAGAAACGGGATTTATCACGAATTGTGCTTTATGTCAGTAAAGACACTTACCAGCCACTCTTCATTCTGATGGAACAACGTGATAAGAGCCGTAGCGAAATCACGGTGACCAGCTATCAGGCAGGATTGAAATATGCCGACAGTATGTTTGTGTTTGATAAGAAGCTCTATCCTCATGCCGAGGTGATCGATCTCCGATAGGTCAAGAGGAGTAACTTCGATCGTTTATTATAAATCGTAGAATGTAAAATAGGAATATGGAAACAGAAAGAATTAAATGCCTTATTATAGGTTCAGGACCAGCCGGCTATACAGCCGCTATTTATGCAGGACGTGCAAATTTGTCACCGGTGCTTTACGAAGGAATACAACCGGGTGGACAGTTGACCACGACTACCGATGTAGAAAATTTCCCGGGCTATCCTCAGGGAATCAGCGGACCGCAATTGATGGAAGATCTTCGTACACAGGCCGAACGATTCGGTGCCGATATCCGTTTTGGAATCGCTACTGCTTCCGACCTTGGCCAAGCTCCTTACAAAATCACGATTGATGGTGAAAAAGTAATTGAAGCCGATTCATTGATTATCGCTACTGGTGCCACAGCCAAATACTTAGGTTTGGATGATGAAAAGAGATATGCCGGTATGGGGGTCAGTGCTTGTGCTACTTGTGACGGATTTTTTTATCGCAAAAAGGTAGTTGCTGTTGTGGGTGGTGGCGATACCGCTTGCGAAGAAGCCATCTATCTGGCCGGACTCGCTTCTAAAGTCTATTTGGTTGTACGCAAGCCCTATCTTCGTGCTTCAAAGATCATGCAAGAGCGTGTGATGAAGCACGATAAGATTGAAGTCCTTTTCGAGCATAATGTAGTCGGACTCTTTGGAGATAACGGTGTAGAAGGTATGAATCTCGTAAAACGTTGGGAAGAACCGGACGAAGAACGTTATTCGCTGCCTATCGACGGATTTTTCCTTGCCATCGGTCATAAGCCTAATTCGGACATTTTCAAACCTTACCTGGATACTGATGAGGTGGGATATATCATCACTGACGGTGATAGTCCCCGTACCAAGGTTCCCGGAGTGTTTGCGGCTGGCGATGTAGCCGATTCACACTATCGCCAGGCTATTACTGCTGCAGGAAGCGGCTGTAAGGCTGCCATTGAGGCTGAGCGTTATCTGTCGGAGAAGGGATTGATCTGATAGTCGTAAGATATTGTTTATTAATATACCGGACGCAACCATGCTTAATAAGAGAGAGCTGGTTGCGTCCGGTAGTTTTTTTATAACTTCTTATTTCTTTATTGATTTTGCGAGATCAAGCCCCTATGGCACCCTACAAATTCGTCTTGTTCAATTCTATATGTTGTATCAGAGTCATCTCAGGCTTGATTCTGTTTTATATTTATCACTTATCCGGATAGATGAAGTTCTTTTTCCGGTAGTTTTCATTTCACCACCGATTAACAGATTACATTGAGAAGAAGATAATTGGGATTATTTATTTTTATGTAATCGTCAATCGATGGAAAAACAAATTAGTATACTTCAATTTCGTCCAGATACAGGTTTGCCTGAACCACCTCTTTGCTGCCCGGGTCTTTTACGAAGTCGATGCCGTTTCGCAAAGTACCGCCATTCTGAAGGGTGACTTTGAGATAGGTTACTTCTCTCGGTTCGAAGGCTAAGGTGTCTGTAAATGCCTTTCTGCCTCTTTCCGGATAGTTGCGTTTGAAGGAAGCTTCTGCGACTTTGCTGTATTTTTGTCCGTCGGAAGAGGTTTCGATGGTGGCAACACTCGGAGGGAGGATAACTGACGCAGGGTTGTATAGCGAACCGAAGACTACTTTGCTGACAGTAGTGGGCTCATCGAATTCGACGATGAATACCATCTCTTTGCAGTTATCATCCATCCGGAATCCGCTCCACGGAGTCATAGAGGCGGTGTTGCCGCGTTTACCGTTGGTAAGCCCGAAGGTACTTATGTCCGTGCCGAGAACGTCATTTTCACCAAAGATGTCGCCTTTGGCACCTCCAATGGCCGGAGTGACTGTGAAGCTCTTTCCGCTGATCAGGTTGCCGTACAGTTTCTTTCCGGTGACCTTGCCCAGCATCTGTCCGTCTTTGAAAGCGGCTGCTTTCACTTCAATTTCGCCCGAGAGGGTGAAAGGGCGATTGTAGAGGGCCGATTCTACGGTTGGAGTACTTCCATCTGTTGTATAATGAATTTCCGCATTGGGATAAAAGCTTTCCAGTATCACTTTTAGCGTATCACTCTCGTCTACATGAGTATTTATGTTCACATCGAAGAAATTACGGCAGGCTTTTACATTCTTCACGTCCATTCGCCGGAAATCTTCAACCATGCGCTGGCAGAAGTCATTCCAGTTTTTGTTTGCGTTCAGTGTCCAACCGGTTTCGGCAATAGCTATTGCGCGCGGGAAGGCTTGATAGTCGCGGTTATTGTCGCTCGGCATGTATTCGGTCCAAATGTTGCCTTGTACTCCGATGATGTGTTTTTTTACCAGGTCGTCTGCATCGTCCGGTACCGGGTTATAACTGTAGGTCTTTTTAAGTGTATTATATCCACCGATAGTAACGGGGGCTATCTCCGGTTCTTCCTGATATTGATCCAGATAAGCGTATGGATTCGGAGTCATAATAGCGTTGTGACCGGCTTGGGCTGCATTCATTCCGCCTTCTACTCCCCGCCAGGACATGACGGTAGCATTCGGGGCCAACCCGCCCTCCAGGATTTCGTCCCACCCGATGATGTTGCGTCCTTTGCTGTTCAGGTATTTCTCCATGCGGGTAATGAAGTAACTCTGTAATTTCTCTTCTTTGGTATGCTTTTTCCCGTCAATAACGTTGGGAGTGACATCGTCTTTCAGTCCCAGTTGTTTAATCAGTGACTGGCAATATTCACTTTTGATCCAGGCCGTTTTCGGACATTCGTCACCGCCTATGTGGATATATTTGCTTGGGAAGAGATCCATTACTTCGTCCATCACTCCTTCAAGGAACTCGAAAGTGGTATCCGAAGGACAGAATACCTCTTCGAATACGCCCCAGGTTCCCGTCACATCGCATGTACTGTCCGGTGTACACGAAAGCTCCGGATAAGAAGCGATGGCAGCTATTGCATGTCCCGGCATTTCGATCTCAGGGATTACAGTGATGAATTTACTGGCAGCATAGTCTACAATGTCCTTGATCTGTTCCTGTGTATAATATCCGCCATGCTCTTTGCCGTCGAATATTTGCGGATAGTTCACATAATAATAGTCTATCAGTGTCTCTTTGCGCTTGGAGCCTATCTCGGTCAGTTTCGGGTATTTCTTGATTTCAATTCTCCATCCCTGATCATCGGTCAGGTGCCAGTGGAAGGTATTCATTTTATGCATGGCCAGCATGTCAATGAACTTATATACATATTCCACTGGAGAGAAGTGGCGGCATACGTCCAGCATCATACCGCGGTATGCAAAGCGCGGGGCGTCTTCTATCTCGACAGCCGGCACTGACCATTCTGCGTTTTTTACTTTCTCTGTGCCATATACGGCGGGAGGAAGCATTGGTAAAGGGTCTGTAATGCATAGAAAAATCCCTTGGGGGTGGAGGCGCTGAGAGTGATATTCTGCGGTGTGACCGAGAGTTTATATCCTTCTTCGGGCATTCCGTCCTGGGGGACAAAGCGGATGACGGGCTCGTCCGTTATGTTTTCGAAAGTCTGTTTCATTGTGATTCCGGACGTCAACTTCAATCGGTTGATAAGGCTGTCGGCAATGGTCTGTACTTCCGGTGTGCAAGCAGTAGTGATGACTCTTACTTTTTTACTTATTTCAAATCGCCCCTGTTGGGGAATCATTTGGTTGGGCAACGGAACGATATTGTACTCGTTCACGATGGCTTCTTTTGACTGTTTACATCCGGGGGCGATGAAAAGTAGAGACAAAAGAAGAAGAGTAATTCCTTTTTTCATGGTCTGATAAATATGTGTTAAGTTATTAAATAGTGACGAAGCGTCTTAACCGATTTTGCTGATCTTCTTAAGCTTTTCTTCGTCAATGATCTTGATTTTTCTTCCGTCGATGGTGATCAGGCGTTCGGTTGCGAAGTTGGACAACGTGCGTATGGCATTGGAAGTTGTCATATTCGACAGATTGGCCAGGTCTTCACGGGACAGATAGATACTCAGGGTAGAGCCGTCTTCCTCCAGTCCGTAACTCTCTTTAAGGAAGAGTAGCGATTCGGCCAGACGTCCGCGGATATGCTTCTGGGTCAGGTTCACAGTTCTTTCGTCAGCAATACCGAGGTCAACAGACAACTGGCGAATGAAAAACATGGCCAGGTCGTTGTTCTGGCCGAGCAGTGTCATGATGGCACTCATGGGAATCAGGCAGATAGTTGAAGGTTCGAATGCGGAAGCGGCGGTCACATAGTCTTCTTTGGCAAAATAAGCCCGGTAACCGAAATATTCCGTAGGTTTTATCATGCGGATAATCTGATTTCTGCCTCCTACACCGTCTTTGTAGATTTTAACTTTTCCGCTAAGGAGACACATCAGATAGGCAGGCGATTCGCCTTCGCAATAGATTGTTTCGTTCTTTTTGTAATTCTGAAGAGTGAAATTATTGGCCAGGAACTCTCTCTGCTCTGCGTTTAGAGGAGCCCACATCTCTGCAATACGTTCGGGAACGTTTATTTCTGACAAATTCATCTTTACCATGACTGCTGCAAAACTGTGTTATAAAGCACAAATGTAGAAAGAAAAAATGAAAAACGGAATAGTTTTGGGAAAAGTTTGCCATGTTGGTATTGCAATACCGCAGATTCCACAGATGTATGCAGGGTTTATTTCTTTCATTGCAGAAGTAGAGAGGGCACAGTGAAACTATATTTTTGAAGATATATTCATAAATGATTAAAAGCCTGTGAACTCTGTATCTTTTGTATTGCATTCTTTGGCTGTTCCTTGTATACCTTTTGATCTCTATATCTAAAACATCCGGGTGTTTATGATGATAACATCCCCATGTTGTTGTGTAAAACATCCGGATGTTTTATGGTAAAACATGGGGATGTTTTAAGGTGAAGGAATTAGTGCTTGTAGTGGAACATTTATAAATAAAAAAAGAAAGTGTGTCGAAACTCACCACAGAGTAACACAGAGTGAATTTTAAGTCATTGATTATCAGTATTGATAATCTGTGATAATCTGTGTAACCTGTGGTGAAAAGACTTTTGACAGAGTCCTATTCTATAAAGTATAGGGCTTACTTTGTGAATAGTAGTTCTCTATACTTCGGTAACGGCCAGATTTCGTCGTCGATTTCCATTTCCAGGTGGTCAATATGATCGCGTATGCTTTCCAGATAGGGACGTACGGTTTCTTCGTAGGCAAATGCTTTTTCCTTAAAGTTCTCTTTATGGTTTGCCACTTTGCGGGCCTCTGTCATGTCGCGTACCAGTACCTTGATGGCAGACACACGGTGCGAGATTTCTTTGATAAGCTCTTTCCGGTCGGCACTCATGATTTCGTATTCTTCTGCTGGGAAGATCTCTTTCATTCTGCAAAGGTTTTCCAGCAAGCGGTTCTGATAGCTGACAGCAATGGGGACAATGTGGTTGATGGCCAAGTCACCCAATACACGACTTTCGATCTGTACTTTCATGGTGTACTTTTCAAGTTCCACTTCCAGGCGGCAGGCAAGTTCGGTTTCGTTAAAGATGCGTTCACCGATCAGTACGGCTCTCGATTGGTTGTCCATGTAGTGCATCAGGGCTTCCGGTACGTGGCAGATGTTTGTCAGTCCGCGACGAGCTGCTTCCTGCTTCCACTCTTCCGAATAACCGTCCCCTTCGAAACGGATGGGTTCGGAGGCGATGATATTTTCCTTCAGGATGCGGAAGATGGCTTCATCCTTGCTAATGCCTTCTTCCATCAGTTTGTCTACCGATGCTTTAAATTCGTTCAACTGGTTGGCCATGGCAGCGTTGATGGCAATCATGGCAGCGGCACAGTTGGCCGATGAACCTGCGGCACGGAACTCAAAGCGGTTTCCGGTGAATGCGAATGGAGAGGTGCGGTTACGGTCGGTAGTATCGAGCAAGATTTCGGGGATACGTCCGATGCCCAGTTTCAGGGTAGTCTTCTCTTCCGGAGTCATTTTGGAATTGGTCACCTGGCGGACAATTTCGTCCAGAGTAGCCGACAGTTGCGAACCCAGGAAGATGGATAAGATGGCTGGAGGGGCTTCATTGGCTCCCAAACGGTGGCTGTTTCCGGCGCTCATGATCGAAGCACGCAACAGGTCCTGATTTTTGTGAACCATCATCAGCACGTTGACCAGAAAGGTGAGGAACAACATGTTTCCTTTTGGGTTCTTGCCCGGTGCAAAGAGATTGACACCTGTGTCAGTACAAAGCGACCAGTTGTTATGTTTACCCGAACCATTGACACCGCTGTATGGCTTTTCGTGGAAGAGTACGGCGAAATGATGCTTGCGTGCGATGCGCTTCATCAGATCCATCACCAGCTGGTTATGGTCATTTGCCAGGTTGCAGTTTTCGAAAATGGGGGCCAACTCAAACTGGTTGGGAGCTACTTCGTTGTGACGGGTTTTCACCGGTATGCCCAGTTTGTGGCATTCTATTTCAAGCTCTTTCATAAAGGCTGTGACACGTGGAGGGATGGAGCCGAAGTAATGATCTTCCAATTGCTGATCCTTAGCCGAAGAGTGTCCCATCAGGGTACGTCCGGTCAGTCGAAGGTCAGGACGCGCATTATATAAAGAGGTGTCGACCAGGAAATATTCCTGCTCCCAACCCAGATTGGTAAATACGCGGGTTACGTTTTTGTCGAAAAGCTGGCACACTTCGGTGGCAGCTTTGTCAACGGCGGCCAATGCTTTCAGTAACGGAGTTTTGTAGTCGAGCGCTTCGCCCGTATAGGAGATAAAGATTGTCGGAATACAAAGAGTGGTGTCTACCACAAAAGCCGGTGAGGATACATCCCATGCTGTATATCCGCGGGCTTCGAATGTATTTCGGATTCCGCCGTTGGGGAAGGAAGAAGCATCCGGTTCTTGCTGGATCAGTAATTTTCCGGAGAAGCGTTCGATGACTTCACCGTCTTCGCCAAACTCGATAAAGCCATCGTGCTTTTCGGCAGTTCCGTCCGTCAGTGGCTGAAACCAGTGTGTATAGTGTGTCACGTTGAGCGATTTAGCCCAGCTTTTCATACCATTGGCTATCAGGTCTGCCATCTCACGGCTGATGGGTGTACCTTTTTCGGTAGCGTCTACCACTGCTTTGTATGCTTCCTTGGGAAGATATTCCTGCATCTTCTTGCGGTCGAATACGTGGCTGGCATAATAATCGGATAGTTTGTTTGAGGGAGTGGTAACTTCTAAGGGCTTTCTGTTAGATAGCTCTTGTAATGCGAAAAATCTCATTTTTGACATAATGGTGCCTTTTTTATCGGTTGTTGGGCGCAAAATTATGTGTTTTTTCTGAGATAACCCCTATTTTTATAGGGGTATTTTCTATAATTAGTCTCTTTTTTAAGATGACACCCTGTTTTAAGAAGGTAGATCGGATTCGTATAAATCATTAATTTATTAGTCGTATAATCGGATTTTTTTTATATTTGCCTTGAATAAAGGAGATTACTATTTGAGATACAAGATATGGATATGGGTGTTTGGGCTTGTCTTGCTCTCTTTTTCACAAAAGGGAGTGGCTAACGTTGTTCTTGATCCTCAGACCAAACGTCCGATTTCTGCCGATTCCATTTTAAATAATGTGATGACCTTTGCCCCGTTTTATGAAAAGTTGGTGACCGACTACCGAGCCGACCTCTATATAAAAGGTACGATGGACATCAAACGCAAAAATTTTATTCTCCGGTATGTGCCTTCCATGTTCCGTCTTCAGAAAGGAGTGCGCCAGTATATGGTGGAAACATATAGTGACCTGCATTTTACGGCTCCTAATATTTATGACCAAAAAGTGAAAGCCTCTGTAGGTACGGTACACAATAGCCGGGGAGTGCCGGGTATGCTGGAGTATTTCAATATCAACCTCTATTCGTCTACGCTGCTTTATGATCGGTTGCTTTCGCCCTTGGCCAAAAATGGACGGAAGTATTATAAGTATCTGATTGATTCCATTATGGGTGGGACAGATAACCGGCAGTATAAGATACGGTTTATCCCCAAAAGCAAAAGCGACCAGTTGGTGGGGGGGTATATGATTGTGAGCAGTGATGTATGGAGTGTCCGCGAGATACGATTTTCCGGCAGGTCGGAGCTTTTGCTGTTCAGTTGTCTGATAAAGATGGGAGGAGTTGGAGAAGATGATGAATTTCTGCCTGTCAGCTACAATGTCGAGGGACAGTTTAATTTCTTGGGTAATCGTATCAACGGGGTTTATGTGGCATCACTCAACTACCATGACATCGTACTTGAAGAAAACCAGAATGAATGGAAAGAAAAAGTGAGGGCAAGGACAAAAGGAAAAAGTAAATATGATCTTTCAGACTCTTACAACCTGCAATGTGAGACTGCTTCTTATCATACGGATAGTGCCTACTTTGAAACATTACGGCCTATTCCCTTGTCGGAAAGTGAGCGTAAATTGTACGAGGAAGATGCGCTGCGTAAAGACACCATTCAGCGCAATATCAAGCCAAAGAGTAAGAGCCAGGTGTTCTGGGGACAGGTAGGAGATGTGCTGATCAGTGATTATAAATTGAATCTGTCTAATTTGGGAAGTGTGAAGTGCTCGCCCATAATCAATCCTTTCTTATTGAGTTACAGTGGAAGTAACGGGCTTTCTTACAGGCAATCGTTTAAGTACAACCGGCTTTTTAAGCACGACCGGCTGTTGCGTGTGGTGCCTAAGTTGGGTTACAACTTTACGCGCAAGGAGTTTTATTGGTCTGTCAATTCCGAATTTAATTATCTACCCGAGAAAATGGGGACCTTCCACGTGGACTTTGGTAACGGAAACCGGATTTACAGCAGTGATGTGCTCGATGACCTGAAGGCCATACCGGATAGTGTATTCGATTTCAACCAGATTCATCTGGATTATTTCTATGACTTATACTTTAACTTCAGGCACAGTATCGAAATTATTAATGGATTGGAATTGAGTGTGGGCTTTTCCACCCATAGACGAAAAGCCGTGAAACCTTCCAGGTTGGTTCCACTGACCAAGAGCCTGGAGCTTCCCAACGAAGATATTCAGGGAAAAATCAGGAATACCTATTTAAGCTTTGCTCCCCGGGTCCGGTTGGAGTGGACCCCTTGCCTTTACTATTATATGAACGGCCATCGTAAGATCAACCTGCGTTCTAAATACCCCACTTTTTCAATAGACTGGGAGAGGGGTATCAAGGGGGTGTTTGGCAGCACCGGGCAATATGAACGTCTGGAGTTTGACCTGCAACACCATATCCCTTTGGGACTGATGCGTAATATCTATTATCGTTTTGGTTTCGGTATGTTTACTAACCAGAAAGAAATGTATTTTGTTGACTTTAATAATTTCACCCGTAGCAATCTTCCTGAAGGTTGGAATGATGAAATTGGCGGAGTATTTCAGCTTCTTGACCGACGTTGGTACAATGCTTCACGCAAGTACATACGGGGGCATTTCACCTATGAAGCTCCTTTTTTACTTCTAAAGCATCTGATCAAGTATACACGCTATGTGCAAAACGAACGGTTGTATGCAAGTATATTATCGGTACCCCATCTTCAGCCTTATATTGAACTGGGATATGGAATCGGCACTCACATTTTCGATTTCGGCGTTTTCGTAGGAAGTGAGAACTGGAGGTATACCGAGGTTGGCTGTAAATTTACGTTTGAGTTATTCAACCGCTAATTTTATTCTTGTTATTATTTGTCGGGGAGGAGAAAACCTTTATCTTTGCCCGTAAGAGGATGAGATAAAGATTTAGCAAAAAAGAGGTGCAGTCGCCTCGTGAATTCAGGGCCTTTCTGGATTTCTTTATTAAGATACTCATAATAAAGAAAAGTAAATACTCTCATCCTCTTTTTAACTTGCTTCTATATATTAATTAAGGTATAAGGATGGAACTACTTTTAGCTATTGTGATTGTCGTTACCGGTTGGCTGGTTTTTAGTATCATTCGTTCAAATAAAGGCCAGGAAGGATATAAAAGATGGAAAGCCGGAAACTATGCCGGTGAGAATCCTTATGCTAAAGAGAAGAAGGAAACTGTTTCGTCCCTGAAGAATATTTTTGGTAGGAAAGCCGTGGCTTTCGGCTCAAAGCGGTTCGATGCCGGAGCTGTCAGTTGGTGTGCCAGTTTACTTGGAGTCAAAGAAGACACGTTGAGAGAGGTGCTGGATTATGTTCCGAGGCAATACACCCAGTTCTATATAAAGAAGAGAAGCGGAGGTGTCCGGATCATTACAGCTCCCCAAGGTCAGTTGCGAGTTATGCAGCAGACCATTTACCAACGAGTTTTATTGTTAGCCAATGTGCATCCTGCTGTTACCGGATTCTGTCCTGGTAAATCTGTATCCGATAATGCACGGGTTCATTTGGGACGAAAAAATGTGTTGAAAGTAGATCTTCATGACTTTTTCCCTTCCATACGTTCGCCCAGAGTGAGGGCGACATTCAGGGAGATGGGATATTCACATCCTATAGCGAAAGTACTGGCGGAACTCTGCTGCTGTAACAGGTACCTTCCGCAGGGTGCGCCTACAAGTCCGGCTCTCAGCAATATTATTGCTTATCCGATGGATAAAAAAATGATGGCGTTAGCTGATGAATACGGGCTGGTCTATACGAGGTATGCCGATGACCTGACCTTTTCGGGAGATTTTCTGCCGAAGGATAAAGTCTTGTCACGGATTGATCAGGTTATCAGGGAGGAAGGGTTTACGATGAATGTGAAGAAAACCCGTTTTCTGCCTGAACATAAACGTAAGATAATCACTGGAGTATCAGTTAGTTCGGGTACGAAGATGACAATTCCCAAAACTAAAAAGAGGGAGATCCGTAAGAATGTGCATTACGTCCTGACAAAAGGATTGGCCAGTCATCAGGAGCATATTGGCTCCACCGATCCGGTTTATCTGAAGCGTTTATTGGGCAATCTGTGTTACTGGCGTTCCATAGAACCGGATAACCGATATGTATCCGATTCTATCGCGGCTTTAAAGAGCTTGATGTGAGACGTACCGATTGTAGCTCTTTTTGATATTTTTTTTGCTATTCTTTTCTAATTCAAGAAAATAGTTCTATCTTTGCGCCCGATTTATATAATCAATATAATGTCTTATTTAATTAAAGAATTACTAAACAATTAATTATTAATGGAAAACTTAAAGAACGTTGCTCCTATTGAAGACTTCAACTGGGATGCGTATGAAAACGGCGAGAGCTTCGCTGGTGCCAGCCACGAAGAACTTGAAAAAGCTTACGACGGTACGCTTAACAAAGTAAATGACCGTGAGGTTGTTGACGGAACTGTAATCGCAATGAACAAACGTGAAGTTGTTGTGAACATCGGTTACAAATCAGACGGTATCATTCCTTTGAATGAATTCCGCTACAATCCTGATCTGAAAGTAGGTGACACTGTAGAAGTATACATCGAAAACCAGGAAGACAAAAAAGGACAGTTGGTTCTGTCTCACAGAAAAGCCCGCGCTACCCGTTCTTGGGATCGCGTTAATGCTGCTCTGGAAAATGAAGAAATTATCAAGGGTTACATCAAGTGCCGCACTAAGGGTGGTATGATTGTTGACGTATTCGGTATCGAAGCATTCTTGCCGGGTTCTCAGATCGATGTGAAACCGATCCGCGACTACGATGTATTCGTTGGCAAAACAATGGAATTCAAAGTTGTTAAAATCAACCAGGAATTCAAAAACGTGGTTGTTTCTCACAAAGCTCTTATCGAAGCTGAACTGGAACAACAGAAGAAAGAAATTATCGGTAAACTTGAAAAAGGACAAGTTCTTGAAGGAACCGTTAAGAATATCACATCTTATGGTGTATTTATTGACCTCGGTGGCGTAGACGGATTGATCCACATCACTGACCTGTCTTGGGGCCGCGTAAGCGATCCGAAGGAAGTGGTTGAGCTGGATCAGAAGTTGAACGTAGTTATCCTCGACTTTGATGACGAGAAGAAACGTATCGCTTTGGGTCTGAAACAACTGACTCCGCATCCATGGGATGCTTTGGATCCGAACCTCCAGGTAGGTGACAAAGTGAAAGGTAAAGTAGTGGTTATGGCTGACTACGGTGCATTTATCGAAATCGCTCCGGGTGTTGAAGGTCTGATCCACGTATCAGAAATGTCATGGTCACAGCACCTGCGTTCTGCACAGGACTTCATGAAAGTCGGTGACGAAGTAGAAGCTGTAGTTCTGACTCTGGATCGTGAAGAACGTAAGATGTCTTTGGGTATCAAACAACTGAAACAAGATCCTTGGGAAACTATCGAAGAAAAATATCCTGTAGGTTCTAAACATACTGCTAAGGTTCGTAACTTCACTAACTTCGGTGTATTCGTAGAAATCGAAGAAGGTGTTGACGGATTGATCCACATCTCTGACCTGTCTTGGACTAAGAAGGTTAAACACCCGTCAGAATTTACTCAGATTGGTGCTGATATTGAAGTTCAGGTACTGGAAATCGATAAAGAAAACCGTCGTCTGAGCCTTGGTCACAAACAACTTGAGGAAAATCCTTGGGATGTATTTGAAACAGTATTTACTGTAGGTTCTGTACATGAAGGTACAATCATCGAAATGTTGGATAAGGGTGCTGTAGTTGCTCTTCCTTACGGCGTTGAAGGTTTCGCTACTCCGAAACACCTCGTTAAAGAAGACGGTTCACAGGCTCAGATGGACGAGAAACTGGAATTCAAAGTAATCGAGTTCAACAAAGACGCTAAGAGAATCATCCTATCTCATAGCCGCATTTTCGAAGATGTTGCCAAGGCGGAAGAAAGAGCTGAGAAGAAAGCTGCTTCTAACGCAAAGAAATCTTCTAAGAGAGAAGAAACTCCTGCTATCCAAAATCAGGCTGCTTCTACTACTTTGGGTGATATCGATGCTTTGGCTGCTTTGAAAGAACAGCTGGAAGGTAAGAAGTAATTCAAATCTTTCATAGATTGATATAGAAGGGTATCTCATTCAATGGGATACCCTTCATTTTTTTGTATGTTGAATCATTGCGCTGAACTTTAATTGTCTATCTTTGCAAATACAGTTTGAAAGATGGAAAAATTTGAATTACATATATTGGGTTGTGGGTCCGCATTGCCTACTACCCGGCATTTTGCCACTTCGCAGGTAGTCAACTTGCGTGATAAACTTTTTATGATCGATTGCGGAGAAGGGGCACAGATGCAATTGCGTAAGTCGCGGTTGAAATTTTCGCGGCTGAACCATATCTTCATTTCGCATCTGCATGGTGATCATTGCTTCGGATTGATGGGGCTTATTTCCACTTTCGGGTTATTGGGGCGCACGGCAGAGTTACATATCCATTCTCCAAAAGGATTGGAGGAGTTATTGGCTCCTATGCTTAATTTCTTTTGCCATACGTTGGCATATAAAGTCATTTTCCATGAATTTGACACCAGACAAGCGTCGGTGATTTATGAAGACCGTTCGATGACAGTCACCACCATCCCGCTCCAGCACCGTATTCCCTGTTGTGGCTTTTTGTTTGCGGAAAAGACCCGGCCGAACCATATTATCCGTGATATGATCGATTTCTATAAAGTACCGGTCTATGAACTGAATCGGATAAAGAACGGTGCAGACTACATAACTCCGGAAGGAGAAGTGATTGCTAATGTGCGCTTGACCCGCCCCTCGGATCCTCCCAGACGGTATGCCTATTGCTCGGATACGATTTTCCGGCGGGAGATTGCGGAACAGATCTCAGGTGTTGACTTGCTTTTTCATGAGGCTACATTTGCCGAATCGGAACTGGCACGTGCTAAAGAAACGTACCATACTACAGCCGCCCAAGCCGGCCGGATAGCTGTGGAAGCTGGTGTACGGCGATTAGTGATCGGTCATTTCTCTGCCCGCTACGAAGATGAAAATGTTTTGCTGAAAGAAGCTTCGGCTATCTTTCCGGATACTATACTTGCAAAAGAAAACTTGTGTATAAGTCTTTAATTTCGGGAGATCGATTAAACCTTTGTTGAATAGAATTGTCTAAAATAACATATACGAATTACAAACGAACCTATGAACCCTTATAATGAACGAGAGGTTTTGGCACTCCTTCAGGATGAGAGGACACAGAAGCAGGGATTTGAGCAGATCGTTTCGCAGTATAGCGAACAATTATACTGGCAGATCAGGCGGATGGTACTTTCACATGACGATGCCAATGACCTTCTTCAAAATACTTTCATTAAGGCATGGATAAACATTGACTATTTCCGGGCTGAGGCAAAGCTGTCTACCTGGCTTTACCGTATTGCCCTGAACGAATGTATCACTTTCCTGAATAAACAACGGGCTATGAATACAATTGCCATTGACGATCCGGAGGCCGACGTGACTCAGAAACTGGAGAGCGATCCTTACTTCTCGGGGGATCGGGCAGAGTTATTGCTTCAGAAGGCATTGCTGACCCTTCCTGAAAAGCAACGGATGGTGTTCAACCTGAAATATTATCAGGAAATGAAATATGAAGAGATGTCGGAGATATTCGGCACTTCGGTGGGGGCTCTGAAAGCTTCTTATCACCATGCCGTGAAAAAAATCGAGAAGTTTTTGGAGGAGGCTGATTAAACCTTTTAATATGCATAATGTCTAAGAAGAAGAGAGGAGAAGAACGTATGAAAGAAGAAGATAACATATTGAAGAAAGTGGGGAGGGAGAATTCTTTTAAAGTACCTGAGGGATACTTTGAAAACTTGACTTCAGAGGTGATGGGTAAACTTCCGGAAAAAGAGAAGCCTGCTTTTGAAGAAGTGAAGCAACCCACAATGTGGACTAGGGTGAAACCTTTATTCTATATGGCGGCTATGTTTATAGGAGCTGCATTGATTATCCGTGTGGCTTCTTCAAATCACCAGCCGGCAACGGTGGATGATCAACTGACTGCAAATGATGCAGGAACCGAAGTTGTTTCGGATGAATATATTGATGTAGCACTGGATCGCTCGATGCTGGACGATTACTCTTTGTACGTCTATCTCAGTGATGCTACAGCTGAATAAGTAAACTAAACTGATTTAATAAAGCAAAATGAAGAAACTGATTATTCTATTGATTATAGTTTGTAGTTGTATCCCGGCACTGAATGCCATGGGAGATCCTAACCAACATTTGTCACCCGAAGAATTCAGGGCCAAACAACGAGCATTTATAACAGAAAAAGCCGGTTTGACTAAGGAAGAGGCAGCAAAGTTCTTCCCGGTTTACTTTGAATTACAGGACCGGAAAAAACAACTGAATGACGAGGCCTGGAAGTTGCTTCGTAGTGGCAAAGATGATAAAACCACTGACGCACAATATGGAGAAATATTGGAAGGGGTATACGATGCCCGTATTGCTTCAGACCGTCTGGATAAAACTTATTTTGAGAAGTTTAAAAAGATACTTCCGTGTAAGAAAATTTATCTGATACAGCGAGCGGAAATGCGTTTTCACCGAGAGTTGTTGAAAGGGGTTCGTGATAACAAAGGAAAGAAAAAATAGAATGAAAAATTGCTTTCCTGCAAGAGCGGGAGAATTTACCACAGACTTAACGGATTGCACAGATAAACACTAATTGGGGATATTTATTGATCCGTCAATTACATACTCTGCGCAATCCGTTAGTTTGCAGTGGAATTTTGGTATTATCCTTTTAGAGGAGAGAGGACTTTTTACAGTCCTTTCTTTTTGGCTTCATCCCAGATTGCATCCATTTCTGCGAGAGACATCTCTTTCAGGTTTTTGCCTTCCTTAATGGTGTGTTCTTCCAGATAGTTGAATCGGCGGATGAATTTTTGGTTTGTACGTTCTAAGGCATTGTCCGGGTTGATCTTGTAGAGACGGGCAGCGTTGATGAGGCTGAACATGACATCACCGAATTCGGCTTCCGCCTTATCTTTGTCCATATGGGCTATTTCTACCTGAAATTCTGCAATTTCTTCTTTGACTTTTTCCCAGACTTGCTCTTTTTCTTCCCAATCGAATCCTACATTACGTGCTTTGTCCTGCATCCGGTAAGCTTTGATAAGTGAGGGTAGGGCAGTAGGGACTCCGCTTAATACAGTTTTATTTCCGTCCTTTTCTTTTAGTTTCAGCTGTTCCCAGTTTTCGGATACTTGTCCGGCTGTGTCGGCTTTTACTTCTCCGAAAACATGTGGATGGCGGAAAATCAGTTTTTCG
This sequence comes from Bacteroides hominis, assembly GCF_033042785.2. Classification (NCBI taxonomy): domain Bacteria; kingdom Pseudomonadati; phylum Bacteroidota; class Bacteroidia; order Bacteroidales; family Bacteroidaceae; genus Bacteroides; species Bacteroides hominis. Next base: position 2,303,574 of record NZ_CP178829.1, read on the forward strand.
CAGAGTTTGTCACAAACATCTTTCATGTCGAAATCACCGGTTTCTGAGCCTATTTTTGCATAAAAGGCCACGTGCAGCAATACATCTCCCAACTCTTTACAAATATCTTTTTTGTCATCGCGCATCAATGCGTCGCACAATTCGTAAGTCTCTTCGATAGTATTGGGGCGCAGACTTTCGTTGGTCTGTTTGCGATCCCAGGGACATTTTACCCGAAGTTCGTCGAGTATATCCAGGAAGCGCCCGAAGGCTTCCATCTGTTCTTCTCTTGTATGCATGTTTATTCTTTATTTGATTCTTTTTTCCATTCGTTGTATGAAATCAGCAGACCGATGACTTCCGAATAGTTTTTCCGTCCGCTTTCTATTTTGTTTCCTTTCAGATATAAGTCATATATCCAATCTTGAATATCACCTATCAACGGGCTATATTTAGCCATCCAATACTCTTGATCCTTCCGGGCGAGTTCGATGATTTCCGGACGTATCCGACTGAATAATTCCCGGTATTCATTTTCTGTCATCAATCTGCGGGCATTAGCAAGCACATGTCCCAGGATAGAGAAGTAACCGCTAAAGCGGATTTCTCTATTTGTAGAACGTGTGCAGACCTGATAGGCGTAAAAGTTGGCTTCCGCTTCACTGGTTATACCCAATAAGTGGGCCAGTTCATGCGTATAGGTTGCCGGATATTGTGGAGGTAACAAGTCACCATTCAGCGTGAACTCACAGAAAAACGGTCCCATGCTTCCTGTTACTCCTACCATTGAAATAAGTGGAGTGAACAACATTGTTTTGACCTGTGGCATGGAGTGTGGAGGATGGTGTACGCCGAGACTGTCACTGATCAGACTGTACTGGCTGACTGCCTCTTTACAGATGGTTTCCTTGTCGATCCGGGTTATGGGAACGTATGATTCATTCAGTAAATAGATGTATTGGTTTACAAAGTGGTCAAAATTTTCCGGAGTATAGGTAATATATGGTATCCCTGTACGCTCGTAGAAGTTTCTTTGCGAATAGTTGAGTCCCCATGCCAGGTAAAACCATACATAGATCCATGCCAGATATTCCGTATCCCTTCTCAGGATTGTTTTCCAACTTAACTTTTGGCGGATGCGTGCGTATACCGGATAAAGAATAATCCCTGTAATACTGAATGCTATGAACAGGTCACCCAAAGCAAAAGGAAAGAAATTGGAAAAACCGGACAGGACGTACGAGATAACAGGATAGACCGAGTGTGCATATCCTTCCCCCATTGCCGGGATCGCCTGAGTGACCCAGACAAGGATAATTAAAGTTCCTAAAACAGAGTACCGTATGACTCGCTTTTTGCTTTTCATTGCTACTTCTTTCTTTCGAGGAACAAAAGTACATATTCCTGTCCCTATATTCTACTTATTTTTATTAATTTTGCGCCAATCTTTCGCAATAAACTAATAAAATAGATATATACAACATGGAATTAGCAAGTAAGTACAGCCCTGCTGACGTGGAGGGAAAGTGGTATCAGTATTGGCTGGACCATAAATTATTCAGTTCGAAACCCGATGGACGTGAACCTTACACCATCGTTATTCCGCCGCCTAACGTCACCGGTGTGCTGCATATGGGACACATGCTTAATAATACCATTCAGGATATCCTCGTTCGTCGTGCACGTATGGAAGGTAAGAATGCTTGTTGGGTGCCGGGAACCGACCATGCCTCTATCGCTACCGAAGCAAAGGTGGTGAATAAGTTGGCTGCACAGGGTATTAAAAAGACTGATCTGACTCGTGACGAGTTTCTGAAGCATGCTTGGGCATGGACAGATGAACATGGTGGGATTATCCTGAAACAGCTCCGTAAGTTGGGGGCATCCTGTGACTGGGACCGTACTGCTTTTACTATGGACGAAAAGCGTAGCGAAAGTGTGCTGAAAGTATTTGTAGACCTTTACAAGAAGGGACTTATTTACCGTGGCGTGCGTATGGTAAACTGGGACCCGAAGGCATTGACAGCTTTGTCTGACGAGGAGGTGATTTACAAAGAGGAGCATGGAAAGCTGTATTATCTGAGATATAAGGTAGAGGGTGAAGACAGTTATGCCGTTGTTGCGACTACTCGTCCGGAGACGATTATGGGCGATACCGCTATGTGTATCAATCCGAATGACCCGAAAAATCAGCACCTGAAAGGTAAGAAGGTTATTGTTCCGCTGGTAGGCCGTGTCATCCCGGTGATTGAGGATGATTATGTAGATATCGAATTCGGTACAGGATGTCTGAAAGTGACTCCGGCACATGACGTGAATGACTATATGCTGGGTGAGAAGTATAACTTGCCAAGTATTGATATTTTCAATGATAACGGGACTATCAGCGAAGCTGCCGGTATGTATATCGGTATGGACCGTTTTGAAGTTCGCAAACAGATTGAGAAAGATCTTGAAGCCGCCGGATTACTTGAAAAGACGGAGGCATATACCAATAAAGTCGGCTATTCTGAACGTACCAATGTAGTGATAGAGCCTAAACTCTCTATGCAGTGGTTCCTTAAGATGGAGCATTTGGCTCAGATTGCCCTTGAGCCGGTGATGAAGGATGAGATTAAGTTTTATCCTGCCAAATATAAAAATACTTATCGTCATTGGATGGAGAACATCAAAGACTGGTGTATCAGTCGTCAGTTGTGGTGGGGACACCGCATCCCGGCTTACTTCCTTCCGGAAGGCGGATATGTAGTAGCCGTTACTGACGAAGAAGCATTGAAACTGGCTAAAGAAAAAACAGGCAACGATCATCTGACAATGGCTGACCTTCGTCAGGATGAAGATTGTCTGGATACTTGGTTCTCTTCTTGGCTGTGGCCTATTTCTTTGTTCGATGGCATCAATAATCCGGGTAACGAAGAAATTAACTATTACTATCCTACCAGTGACCTGGTGACCGGTCCGGATATTATCTTCTTTTGGGTGGCTCGCATGATTATGGCAGGCTATGAGTATGAAGGTAAAATGCCGTTTAAAAATGTATATTTTACGGGTATTGTCCGCGACAAATTGGGACGTAAAATGTCCAAGTCGCTCGGCAACTCACCGGATCCGTTGGAGTTGATAGAGAAATACGGAGCAGATGGTGTACGTATGGGGATGATGCTTTCGGCTCCTGCCGGAAACGACATTCTTTTTGATGATGCACTTTGCGAACAGGGACGTAATTTCTGCAATAAAATATGGAATGCTTTCCGACTGGTGAAAGGTTGGGAGAATGGAATGGGAACAATCGATATTCCGGCGGATGCACACCTGGCTGTACAATGGTTTGACCAAAGACTGGATGCTGCCGCAGTTGAGGTAGCCGATTTATTCAGCAAGTACCGTTTGAGCGAAGCGTTGATGCTGATTTATAAACTGTTCTGGGATGAATTTTCTTCATGGTTGCTCGAAATCGTGAAACCTGCTTATGGACAACCTGTAAACGGATTTATCTATTCAATGACTTTGAGTGCTTTCGAACGTCTGTTGGCTATGCTCCATCCTTTCATGCCATTTATTACGGAAGAATTGTGGCAGCAGTTGCGTGAGCGTGAGCCGGGGGCAAGTCTGATGGTAGAACCGTTGGCAGAAGTCGGAGAAGTGAACGAGGAGTTTTTGAAACAATTTGAAACGGCTAAAGAGATAATCAGTAGTGTGCGTGCCATCCGTTTGCAAAAGAATATTGCAATGAAAGAACCGCTTGAGTTACAAGTGGTAGGAGTAAACCCGGTAGAGAAAATGAACCCTGTTATCTTTAAAATGTGTAACTTGTCTGCTATTCAGGTAGTGGATGTAAAAGCTGACGGAGCTTCTTCATTCATGATCGGAACGACTGAGTTTGCAGTCCCCTTGGGTAATATGATCGATGTGGAAGCTGAGATAGCACGTATGGAAGCCGAACTGAAACATAAAGAGGGCTTCTTGCAGGGCGTTTTGAAGAAACTCAGCAATGAGAAATTCGTGAGTAATGCGCCGGCTGCCGTTATTGAAATGGAACGCAAGAAACAGGCTGATGCCGAAAGTATCATTAAATCGCTCAAAGAGAGTATTGCATCTCTGAGAAACGCGTAAGAAGATCTTTTTAGAAGATAAATATAAAAGGGCACTCTAAAATAATAGGGTGCCTTTTTCTGTATACGAATAATAATGATACCTTTGTCACCGATTTTAGCAATCGACCGTTACAAATGAAACAAATGCAATTCAGATATTTCTGTTTCCTTCTGATTCTGTTGGGAGGAATGAACTGTCGGCTATCGGCTCACAAGGACAGGTCCGGTGGAGATGTGTTGTTTCTGAATTCTATTAACTTTAATCTTCCCTGGGCAAAAAGTATATATTGGTATGTACATCAGGAATTGCAGAAGGAAGATGTTGCCGTAACGGCTGAATCTCTGTCTGTACCAGCCCTTTGTAGCCGTAAAGAGGCAACTGCAATTGTAGAACAGTTACGTCGAAAGCATGATATACCTCCTCGATTGGTTGTTTTTATAGGTGACCCGGGATGGATTGTCTGTCGGGAGCTTTTTGATGATGAATGGAGAGATGTGCCGGTCATCATTACTAATGCCCGGGACCGCTTGCCGGCAACACTTGATGTTTTGCTGTCTCACGAACCGTTGACTGATACCAATACCGTTCCGGCTAAAGAATGGCGCAAAGGATATAATGTGACTACATTGGGGCAAACGTATTATGTAAAAGAGACTATCGAACTGATGCGGCAAGTGATGCCCGGGATGAAACGAGTTGCTTTTATATCCGATGACCGATATATCAGTGAGGCAGTTCGTGGTGATGTCAGTCAGGCTGTGGGCAGATACTTCCCGGAGCTGAGTCTGGAGCAGTTGTCAACCAAAAATATTTCTACTGAAATGCTGCTCGATACTTTGAGCGGATATGATAAAAACACCGGATTGATTTATTATTCGTGGTTTGAATCGCATAACCAAGACGACAATAACTATTTGTTTGATCATATTCAAGAGATTATTACCCGATTTGTGCACTCTCCCCTGTTTTTGCTGGCTGCTGAGGATTTATCCAATAACACATTTGCGGGAGGGTATTATGTATCGGTGGAGTCATTCGGAGATTCATTATTGCAACTGATTGAACGTGTGTTGAAAGGAGAGCAACCCCGCGAAATTCCGTCTGCATTAGGGGGTGAGCCGGCCGCTTATCTTTGTTATCCGGCTTTGCAGTCCTACCAAATCCCTGTTTCGCTTTATCCGGAAGGGGCTGTATATGTCAATCTTCCTATGAGTTTCTTTGAGCAGTATAAAAAGGAGATTTTACTAACGGTATTTGTTGTGCTTCTGGTAGCAGGTGCCATTGGATTTTATATTCATATTCTTAAGAAAACTCATCAACGCCTGGAAGAGGCACGTCTGAAAGCGGAGGAGGCTAATCAATTAAAATCAGCTTTTCTTGCGAATATGAGTCATGAAATACGTACCCCTCTGAATGCTATTGTCGGTTTTTCAAACCTGCTTTCGCAGGTAGAAGATAAAGAAGAGATGAAAGAATATGCCGATATCATTGAAACCAATACAGATCTTCTGCTTCAACTGATCAGCGATATTCTGGACATGTCGAAGATCGAGTCCGGAATGTATGATTTTCATATAACCCGTGCGGATGTCAATCAAATGATGTCGGAGATAGAACAAGTGGGTAAACTGCGTATCAAATCGGAAGAACTCGTTCTAACTTTTGACGAACAATTGCCCCAATGTATTTTATATACTGATAAGAATCGGCTGACACAAGTCATTATTAATTTGTTGACCAATGCGATTAAGTTCACTTCCGGAGGGGAGATACGGATGGGATATCGGTTGAAAGATGCCGCAACATTATATTTTTATGTGTCTGATACAGGCTGTGGCATGTCTACCGAACAGTGTGAGCATGTGTTTGAACGTTTTGTCAAATATAATCCTTTTATACAAGGTACCGGGCTGGGACTATCTATCAGCCGGATGATTATTGAAAAACTGGGAGGTGAGATCGGGGTTACCTCCGAGGTTGGTAAAGGCTCTCTTTTTTGGTTTACTTTACCCTACCGGACTTCTGTATAGTATTTGCTGAATGCTCCGCTGTTTTAACGCAGCAGGAAGGATAGCAGGACGGGCAGATAATCTTTCAGATCGATGCGCAGTTGTTTCAGTGCCTGCTGAATCCGGTAATCTATCGTTTTGGGAGATACTCCTAAGCGTTCGGCTATTTCGTTGTAGGTCAGATTCTGGAAACGATTGAGCTCGAATGCTTCGCGGATATTTTCCGGGAGTCGTGCCAAAGCTTCTTCTATTTTCTCGGTTAATTCTTGCATGACGTAGAAATCGGGATCATCATACTGTGATTGGAGATTGTCGAAAATCATCTTTTCGATTCTTTGTTTGACTTCGTTCCGATTGATAAGAGTCAGGCAACGATTTTTAACAGCTTTGAACAAGTAACTTTTCAAAGAAGTTTCAAATGCCTGCATCTCTTTATTTTCCCAAAGCCAGACCATTACATCCGATACAATCTCCTGTCCGTCGTCCGGTTCCACAAACAGCTTGGCGTAAGCGCACAAGGCGGGATAGTGCCGGAGAAACAGCGCTTCAAATGCGTCTTCATTTCCCTGTTGTATCTGATAAAAAAGAATTTCGTCGCTTGTTGTATGCGATGTATTGTTGTGCATGTAAACCCTCGTTTTGGGCAAAAATAATATTTTTTTCAAAAAAAATACGTTTTTAGGTTAGGAGATTTCTGATTTCATTCGTCTTATCTATAAAAGCACGAATTATGGATGAATTCTATTACATAAATGAGTCAATTCTTTTAAGCTATTTTGCCGGGGAGCTTCCTGCTGACAGACAAAAGGAGGTAGAAGAGTGGATCGCTACTTCGGAGGAGAATACGAAGACAGCACGGGATATTTTTCAGCTTTACCGGGCAGCCGATACATTGAACTACATGAAGCATGTAGATTCTGTTGGGGCTTTCCATCAGGTAAAGGACCGAATACACAAACATCAACATAGAGTTTCATGGATGGTGTGGGGGCAGCGTATTGCTGCTTGTTTAGCTTTGCCGCTGCTTGCCACCACCCTTTATCTGATTTTGAAAAACTCCCCCGTGGAGTATGTGGAGATACGGACAAATCCCGGTATGGTTGCTGAAGCGAATCTGCCGGATGGAACTAAAGTTTGGCTGAACTCGGGATCTTCACTTAAACATCCTACCAGGTTCACAGGAGATATACGTAACGTAGAACTTGATGGAGAGGCTTACTTTGAGGTGCATAGAGATAAAAGTAAGCGATTTATTGTTAATACGCCTTTCCGTATTCAGACTGAGGTTTTGGGTACGGAGTTCAATATAGAGGCTTATCGGACGGACAGTGTGGTAAGAACTACCTTAGTATCGGGCTCTGTGAAATTGTCATTTCTGGGTGAGGGTGACAAGCAACGGACCTTTGTGATGAAGCCTGATGAGGAGTTTATCTATAATCCGAAAACACGTACAGTGAGGACCGACAAACCTTATGTGAAAACTTATACGGCCTGGAAAGACGGTCAGGTGGTATTTAGGAATACCCCGCTGTCTGAGGCTTTGAAAATACTTACCAAGCGGTTTCATGTGGAGTTTATCGTAAAAGATTCTACTCTTTATGGAAATTCATTTACCGGAGTATTCAGCGAACAGCACTTACCTCTGATTCTTGAACACTTCAGGCTTGCTTCGGGCATACAGTATAGATTTATAGAACTGGAACATAACACACAGCAGACAATACAGCAGAAAATGAAAATAGAGCTATATTGACCATTTGAATATTAAACTTTTAAAATCTGATACCTATGACAACACGTCCACCTTAAAACAAAAAAACATACAGGAAAATATTGGCGTATTTTCCTGTATGAAAGTCCACCGTCCGCTTGTTTGGCGACAAGTTGTGCGGTTAATAGAATTTTTTAAATCAAAATCACTACAAATCTATGACAATTTACTTAAACTTCCAATTTTTCGGGAGGCAGAATATCTTTTCGCTTCTGAAAAAAATACCTTTGTGTATGAAACTATCAGCGATCATGTTGTTTGTCTTTGCCAGTATGGCATTTGCGGCTAAGGGTTATAGCCAGTCAGTACGTGTGACATTGAATGTCAGCAACAGCAGTCTTCAGAAAGTGCTGGATGAAATAGAGAAGCAGTCGGAATACCACTTTTTCTATAATAATAAGCAGGTGGATATCTCTCGGAGTGTGACTATTAAAAGTACTCAAAAAGAGATCAGCCAAGTTTTGAATCAGCTGTTTGCCGGTACGGATATCGGTTATAAAATATTGGAGAATAGTATTATCCTGTCTCCTAAACAGATTTTGGAAACGACTGCTGCACAACAGCAGACCACTAAAAAGATAAAGGGACTGGTTACTGATGAGGCCGGTTTACCCATTATCGGAGCTAATATTAAAGAAAAGGATTCCGGAAACGGGACGATTACAGATGTCAACGGTAACTTTAGTCTTTCTGTAGGAACTAAAAGCTCAATTATCATTTCGTATATCGGGTACATCACCAAAGAAGTTCCTGTGGGTAATAATACTTCACTTACTGTTCGGTTGGCCGAGAACACGAAACTGCTCGATGAGGTTGTTGTAACGGCATTAGGTATCAAGCGCGAAGAGAAGGCTCTGGGGTATGCCGTGCAAAAAGTGGACGGAGATCGGCTGGCTGCTGTAAAAACAGTGAATGTTGCTACTTCGTTAACGGGCAAGATTGCCGGATTGAATGTAAAAAACAGTACAGAGTTCAATACAGCTCCTTCACTCTCGTTGCGTGCATCTGCCCCCCTGTTAGTTATCGACGGTGTACCTTATGGTAATGTGGGATTGAATGATATAGCAGCTGATGATATCGAATCGGTTGATGTCCTGAAAGGAGCTACGGCTTCGGCACTCTATGGTGCCCGTGGAGGTGCCGGTGCAGTGATGATTACCACTAAAAAAGGTAAGGAAGAAGGATTGAATGTGACTGTAAACAGCAGTACCATGTTTGCAGCCGGATATCTGAGAAAGCCGGAGGTACAAACTTCATATAGTTCCGGGTCGCAGGGGACTTATTCCACCGGAGGATATGTATGGGGAGACAAACTGGACATCGGACGTACAGCATTGCAATATGATCCGTATACTCACGAATGGGTGGATATGCCTTTGGTTTCGAAAGGTAGAAATAACTTAAAGAACTTTCAAGAATTGAGTTTGGTGACAAACAACAATGTAAGTGTATCCCAGAAAGGTAAATATGGTAGCGTACGTACTTCATTGACCCATGTATATAACAAAGGGCAGTATCCGAATCAAAAATTGAATAAGATTACTTACTCAGTATCGGGCGATATGAAATGGAAGAAATTTTCTTTTGACGGAGGTCTGACTTATAACAAACGTTTCTACCCCAACGATATGGGAGCCGGATATGGTGGAAGTGGTTTCCTTTATAATTTGTTGGTATGGTCAGGGGCTGAGTATGATATACGGGACTATAAAAATTACTGGATTAAACAGGATGAACAGCAGAACTGGATGGATACCAAATGGTATGATAATCCATATTTCATTGCGAACGAAATTACGCGTTCAAGCGATTATGATTTGATTAACGGATATCTTTCTGCCAATTATGATTTTACTCCTTGGTTGAACTTATCACTGCGTTCGGGGCTGGACTCGTATTCACAGAAAAAAGAGTGGCGGAATGCTGTAAGTGCTGTGGGTGGTTGGCATAAACAGGGTTATTATGGTCTGCAACGCTTAGGCGGATATAGTTTAAACAATGACTTGATACTGTCTGCCGATCATAAATTCGGTAATTTCAATGTCGATGGTTTCGTGGGTGGAAACGTTTATTACTGGAAGAGTGATAATATTTTGGCTGAAACACAAAATGGTCTGAAAATTCCGGGATATTACTCATTGAAATCATCTGTAGACCCGTTGAAAACAACCAGTGGTATTACTAAAAAACTGGTGACCAGTGTATATGCAAAAGCTTCTGTTTCGTGGAAGAGTACTTTATTTCTGGATGTAACGGGACGTAATGACTGGTCATCTTCCTTGCCGTCGGAGACACGATCTTATTTCTATCCGTCTGTGGCCAGCAGTGTTGTGCTTTCGCAGTTTATCCCAATGCCTAAATTTATTGATTTCTGGAAAGTGAGAGGTGCATGGACACAAACTAAGAGTGACCTGGGAGTATATGATACTAACAATACTTATAGTGTGTCTACCGATTTGTGGAATGGTGAGAGTGCTGCATATTATCCCACATCTATCCGTGGTGTTGCGGTGAAACCTTCGGCTACACGTTCTTATGAAATCGGTACGGCAGTCCATATGTTTAAAAATCGTCTGAAAGTAGACTTTACTTATTATAATAAGCTCTATTACAATCTGACTCGTAGTGCCGGCATCAGCAACTCTTCCGGATTTACGTCTACATTGATCAACATTGATGAAGAATATGTGGGTCGTGGGGTAGAATTGACCCTGTCAGGCGATATTATCAGAACAAGAGACTGGAATTGGGAGTCGGCTTTCAACTGGTCACGTGACCGTTGGTATTATACCAAAATAGACCCGGTATATTCTACACAGAAGCCTTGGGTAGCTGTCGGTAAACGTTGGGATTGGTACGGAATTTACGATTGGGAACGCGATCCTCAAGGAAATATTATCAATTACAATGGTTATCCTAAACAGAGCGATTACCAGTCGGTTATCGGTTATGAATATCCTGATTGGATATGGGGCTGGACGAATACGATAACTTACAAGAATTTCACTCTCTCCTTTACACTTGACGGACGGGTAGGAGGTATGGCACACTCGAAAACCAATCAGGCGATGTGGAACTCGGGGGCACATATTGATTCGGACAATCAGTGGCGATATGATGAAGTGGTGAATAAGAAGACCAATTTTGTAGGTACCGGAGTGAAAGTCGTTTCCGGGAGTGTAGATTACGATTCGAACGGAAAAATTATCCATGACGATCGAGTATTTGCTCCGAACGACGTACAAGTATCTTACGAGTCGTATATGAAAAGTACTAACCCGTATATAGGTACCGTGACACGTCAGAATGTATTTGACGAGACGTTCTTCAAACTGCGTGACCTCTCGCTGAGCTATCAGATGCCTAAGTCTGTTTGCAACAAACTGCATATGAAAGGTTTGACACTGGCTTTTGTCGGACAAAATCTGTTTGTATGGACTAAAGAGTTCCGCTTTACCGATCCCGACAGTGACTCAGATAACCTAAGTTCTCCGTCCACCCGTTATTTAGGCTTTAATGTAAAATTGGATTTTTAAAAGATAGAATAATATGAAACGAATTAATAAATACATATCGTTGTTATTGGTAACTACCTTGCTGGCTTCTTGCGATAAGTTCGATGAAATCAACACAAATCCCGATGCAACCACTAAGGTTACCTCTTCACTGCTGGCGACCGGATTACTTTTGGATATTACATCGTCCAGTGCCAGTAAATCATTTATATATGACGATCTGCTTGCCAAACAGATGGCATGGGGCGAAAGTATGGAAGATTACCAGTATAATGTGTTCGGACGTTCCGGTTTCGGAGGATACACGACACTGATTAATGCACAGAAGATGGTCGAATCTGTTACGGATGATAATGTGAATGCATACGATGGTCTGGCGCATTTTATAAAGGCCTACAAAATATTCTATATGTCGATGGAAATGGGTGACCTTCCTTACGAGGAGGCTTTGCAAGGTGAATTAGGGTTGGTGCGCCCTAAATACAATACCCAAAAGGAAGTGATGGGGTTTGTTTTGAGTGATCTGGAAAGAGCATACGAATTATTTTCCTCAGCTAAAGATTTTGATGGTGATCCGATTCTGGGAGGTAGTATCAGCAAATGGAAGAAAGCGACTACAGCATTTCAGTTGAAAGTTCTGATGCATCTTTCGAAGAAAGAGAGTGATGTAGATTTGAATGTGAAAGAACGTTTTGCCCGGATCGTGGCATCGGGTAGCTTAATGGAATCAAACGATGATAATCTTCAGATGAAATATGCGGATAAAGCGAATACTGTATATCCTTTCCATAACACAAATACTAAACACGCCGGTTATGCCATGCTTTCTACTATGCTGATTGATAAGTTTAAGGCAACCGGAGATATCCGTATGTTCTATTATGCCAAACCGGCAAAGGCTAAACTTGATGCAGGAGTGACCGCTGACAGTTGGGATGCTTATATCGGGACTGATCCGTCATTGCCTTTTGAGCAGATAGAGAAGGCTTATGCCACAGAACAATATTCTGGATTTAATGCGCGGTATACTGATTATCCTTCCGGAGAACCGGTTGTCCGATTGGGATATGCCGAACAGAATTTCATTCTGGCAGAAGCTGCCGTGAGAGGATGGATTTCGGGTGATGCAACTACTTATTACAAGAAGGCAATCAGAGCTCACATGGAGTTTATAGCTGCTAATACTCCGGATGAAGAGATCTATCATCATGGACATCCGTTGACGCAGGAAGCGATTGCGGCTTTTCTTGAAACACCGGCTATACAGTTAAGTGGTGAGAGAGAGGGAGACCTTGAGAAGATATTGACACAACGTTATCTGGCATCGTTCATGCAACATCCGTATGATGTTTATTATGACTACCGTCGTACAGGGTATCCGATATTACCGATTAATCCTGCAACCAACCGGAATACGATGAATGACAGACTGCCTATGCGCTGGATGTATCCGAAATCAGAGTCTGATTATAATCTGGAGCATCAGAACGAGGCTTTGCAACGTCAATTCGGGGGAGTAGATGACGTTAATAAACTGATGTGGATTTTGCAATAAAATAGAGTTTTAGAAGAGGTGTGTGCAGAATGGAGAGAAATGCTTTCTGTTCGCACCTCCTCTGGTTTTTAATACATTTATTAATATGATGTTGAGATATAGTTTATTAAGTATAGTCTTATGGCTATCTACTGTAATGGCTTATGGCAAGGGAAACGAAGTTAAAGTCCTCCAAATGAATATCTGGCAGGAAGGTACCATGGTGAAAGGGGGCTTTGAGGCAATAGCTGACGAGGTGGCTCGTCTGGAGCCGGATATCGTGATGTTTAGTGAAGTGAGAAACTATCATGGAAAACAATTTATTTCGCGTATACTACAGGCTTTGGAAGAACGTGGAAAGAGATATTATGGTGAAAACAGCAAGTTGGATGTAGGTATTTTATCTAAATATAAAATTGAAGAACAGGCTCCTAATTGTCCCTTGGAAGATGATGCCGGTTCCGTACTGAAAGCCCGCATACGCATTAATGGAAGAGATGTTGTTGTATATTCCGCACATTTGGATTATACACATTATGCCTGTTATCTGCCAAGAGGATATAGTGGCGTTACATGGAAAAAGTTGGATGCACCGGTACTGGATGTAGCGGTGATTGAGAAAGCCAATAATGAATCTTTGCGTGATGAAGCGATTCGTCATGTGATAGAAGATGCCCGGAAAGAAAAGGGGAATATTGTTTTATTAGGCGGTGATTTCAATGAACCTTCACATTTGGACTGGAACGAAAATACGAAGAAATTGTGGGATCATAACGGGACGGTAGTTCGGTGGGATTGTTCCGTTCTCCTTGAAAATGCGGGATTTAAAGATGCCTACCGGACAAAATATCCTAATCCGATCACACATCCGGGATTTACTTTTCCGTCTGATAATGAAGGTATAGCTGTAGAAAAGCTGTCGTGGGCACCTGACGCTGATGAACGGGACCGTATTGATTTTATTTATTTCAGGCCTGACAAAAAATTGAAATTGAAGGATGTATCTGTGGTAGGACCTTCAAAATCGATTGTCCGCAGTAAACGTATAGAGGAGAGAAGCAAAGATTTATTTATAACCCCGTTAGGGGTGTGGCCGACGGATCATAAAGCTGTAATGGCCACTTTTCTTCTGAAATAATTAGGAGGATACAGGGGTTATTGCCAGTGAGTATTTATATCTTTGCTACTTAATTTTATTTGAAATATTTAAATGTAATACTTATGAACAGGAAAAACTACTTATTAGCTTTTATTCTTTGTATGCAGACTTTATTTGTTTCTGCGCAAGTTTATCCGGTACGTGCAAAACTTACCGATAAAAATTCTTTTTCAATGATTCTGTTGCCCGATCCACAGAGCTATACAAAGTTCGATGCCAACCAACCTCTTTTTGAGTTGCAGACAGCATGGGTGGCTAATAGCATTGAGTCTCTGAATATAAAAGGAGTGCTTTGTACCGGTGATTTGGTGGAGCAGAATGAAATCCGTATTCCGGATGGAGTGAACGGGAATCAGACAAGTGAAGAACAATGGCGTGCCGCCTCGCGTGCATTTGAGCGCTTGGACGGAAAGCTGCCTTATGTGATTTGTACCGGCAATCATGATTATGGATATCAAAAAGCAGAAAATCGTTTGTGTCATTTTCCTGATTACTTTCCTTCAGAGAGAAATTCTTGTTGGAGAGAAAGTCTGGTTGCTGTAGGAAATAACTATCAGGGCATACCAACACTGGAAAATGCTGCTTATGAATTCGTGACTGATACCTGGGGTAAGATTTTAGTTGTTTCTCTGGAGTTTGCTCCTCGTGATGAAGCTTTGGAGTGGGCGAAGAAAGTGGTGGATTCACCTCGCTATAAGGATCATAAGGTGATATTGTTGACGCATTCATATCTGGCATGGACAGGAAAAATAATTGAAAAAGAGAATTATAAAATGACACCTGCCAATTATGGACAAGTTATTTGGGACAAGTTGGTTTATCCTTCAAAGAATATTTGTATGGTGATTTGTGGACACGAATGTGAGATAGCCGATTATAAGGATAATGTCAGTTTCCGGATTGATAAAAATGCATCCGGTAAAAATGTTCCTCAAATGATGTTCAATGCACAGACAGCAGATGGACAATGGTTTGGTAACGGTGGAGACGGGTGGCTGAGAATTATGGAATTTATGCCTGATGGAAAAACGATTAAAATCAAGACTTTCTCTCCTCTTTTTGCTCTCTCTCCTCTGACTTGCGATAAATCGTGGAGAACAGATTCTTATGATCAGTTTGATATTACGATAGAATAAACAGTGCATGTGTAAAGGAGGGGGTGTCGAAACTCACCATAGAGAACACAGAATAACACAGATGTGTCTTTAAGTCGTTGATGATCAATGTGAATAATCTCTGCTACTCTGTGTCCTTTGTGGTGAAAAGACTTTTGACACAACTCCTTCTTTTTATTCGGTAACTCTGCCTCCTTTTATAATGTCTATCTTTCGTCTGTGCGAACTACGCTGCCAGAAAAATTAATGCCAATGATAAGAATTCCTTGAGTTCCTTGCGTAGTAATTTCAGTGCCTGTTGTATACGATAATCTACGGTCTTAGTAGATATATTAAGGAGCTCTGCAATTTCTTTGTAACTCATATCCTTGAAGCGGTGCATGATAAATGCTTCTCGATAAGATTCCGGTAACGCTGCTATGGCTGTGTGAATCCGTTTTGTTAATTCTTCTATCTGATAGAAGTCTACATCGTAAATCATTGCCTGATTTTTTTCATAAAATAGTGTATCTGCGCGATATTTTACCTCTTTCTGCGCGATGCGGTTTAATGCACGGTGATATATCATTTTTAGCAGATATTGGCTTAGTGATGATTCAATAAGTAATATCTCACGATTCTCCCATAGCCAAAGCATCACATCCTGTACAATTTCCTCCGCATCCTCCAAATCCACAAACCGGTGGGCGTATGCACATAACGTTGGATAGTATTTTCTGAACAAGGCGTTAAAAGCCTTTTTATCCCCTTGTTGAAGTTTGGAAAGCAATAAAATCTCTTCTCTTGTCCGGTTTGGCTTCATAGATCTAAGAATTTATATACAAAGATAGTCTTTTCTTATTAAAACAAAGATTTTCTAAAAAAAAAATGGAATTAAGTTTAGGAATCCTATTTTCCCACCTGTCTTATTAATAAAAGAGTTGAGTTATAAATATGAATCAAGAAGATATAGACCATTTACTACCTCGCTATTGTGAAGGACTGGCTACGGAAGAAGAGTGCAGGCAGGTGGAAGCCTGGATAGGAGAATCGGAAGAGAACCGGAAGATGGTTGATCAGATGAATACTCTTTATCTGGCTGTAGATACAGTTAACGTAATGCGTAAGGTGGATACGGAGAAGGCCTTGGATAAGGTTAGGAGTAGAATGGTTGTAAAGAAAACAACTTGGTGGGAGTGGATACAACGTACCGCTGCTGTTTTATTCATTCCTTTGTTTATAGCTTTTGTGGTGCAATACATGAACAATAGTAAACCTGTCTTGAGTCAGATGCTTGAGATTAAGACGAATCCGGGAATGACAACTTCGGTGGTACTACCAGATAGTACGGTTGTTTATCTGAATTCGGAATCTTCTTTACGTTATCCAACTTTTTTTGAAGGTGATACACGAGATGTGGAGTTGCGGGGAGAGGCTTATTTTGCGGTAGCAAAAGATTTAAAAAAGAAGTTTTTCGTCTCTACTCCACATGCATCAAAGATAGAAGTATTGGGTACCCATTTTAATGTGGAGGCTTATGAAGATGAACCGGACGTCTCGACCACGTTGGTAGAAGGACATGTTTGTTTTCATTTTAATGATAGAGATTATCGGGTTAAGAAAGTTGTTATGAAACCCGGACAAAAGCTTGTTTATAGTTCGACAAGCGGTGATGTGCGGCTATATGCTACATCTGGCTTGTCGGAAACCGCCTGGAAAGATGGCAAGATCATATTCAGTAATACGCCGTTGGAAGTAGCGTTGAGAATGCTTGAAAAACGTTTTAATGTAACTTTCATTATAAAGAATACACGTTTAAAAACAAATGCGTTTACGGGTACATTCACCGAACAACGGCTTGAACGCATATTGGAATATTTTAAAATTTCGTCCAAGATACAATGGAGATACCTGGAGAGTCCTGATATTCAGGATGAACGGAGTAAAATTGAAATTTATTAATTAACCCTTAAAAGAAATGCTTATGAAAAACAAATCTCCCTGAACTACTAAAAACGTACGGAAAGATATTGGCGTATCCTTCCATACGTAAAAGAGTAAACCTTTTGAGCTTGTTTAGCGACAAGCTAAGATAAACTATTTTTTTAACTTTAAGTCAATACAAAATTATGCAAAATTATTTTAGCATCCAATTATTGCGGGTGGTAAAGTCTTCGCTTTGGCTGACCTCGAATAAAATACCAAGAACTATGCGACTATTTATTCTATTCCTAATTTGCTCTATGAGTTTTGTGCATGCCACAGATGTTTTTGCACAAAAGGTGGAGATCAGTATTGATATACATAATCAAACTGTAGAGAAAGTTCTGAAAGAAATAGAAAAGCAATCGGGCTTTGGCTTTTTCTTTAATAACAAACATGTTAACCTGAAAAGGATGGTTTCCGTTTCAGTTGACAAGAGTGATATATTTAAAGTGCTGGATGAAATCTTTGAAGGGACTAATGTGAAGTATTCCGTTTTGGATAAAAAGATTATTTTATCTACCGAAATGACATCGAAGCAACAACAAACGGTAAGAGTTTCGGGAAGAGTGACGGATGTGAACGGAGAACCGGTGATTGGTGCCAGTGTCGTTGAGAAAGGGACAACAAACGGTATCATAACTAATTTAGAGGGAGAGTTCTCCTTATCAGTGAGTTCGGAGAAAGCGGTGATTGAGATTTCTTATATCGGATATCAGACTCAGGAACTGAAAGTTGTTTCGGGAAAACCATTGAGTGTTACGATGAAAGAAGATACCCGGGCTTTGGAAGAGGTGGTCGTGGTTGGATATGGTTCACAGAAGAAAGTGAACGTGATTGGTTCGATTGCTGCGGTGGATAGTAAGAAACTTGAATCCAGAACCGCTCCCAGCGTTTCGAATATGCTGACCGGACAACTATCCGGAGTAACAATTACACAATCGAGCGGTAATCCCGGACAAGATCAAGGTACAATTCGTGTACGTGGTGTCGGTTCTTTTGGAGCAACCCCCGATCCTTTGGTGCTGGTTGACGGACTTCCCGGTAGCTTGAATGATTTGAATCCAGCTGATATTGAGAGTATTTCAATCTTGAAAGATGCTTCCTCTGCTGCTATTTACGGTTCGCGTGCTGCGAACGGCGTTGTACTTGTGAAAACCAAGGGTGGTCAAAAGGGTAAGGTTACCGTAAGTTATAACGGTTATGTCGGATTTAATCAGGCTACTGAATTACCTGAAATGTGTGATTCGTGGGAGTATGCCGAACTGTACAATAAAGCAATGGGCAAGGAGGTTTATACGGCAGAAGAGATTCAGAAATATAAAGATGGCTCCGATCCGTACAATTATCCTAATGAACACTATCTAGACAAATTATTGGGTAACAAAGGGCTGCAAACCGGACATGAACTGACTGTGAACGGAGGCAATGATAAAACACAATATATGGTTTCCTTTGGCTATGTAAAACAGAACGGATTGATGAAACACAATCACTATGATCGTTATAACGGCAGAGTGAATCTGACGACAGAATTGGCTAAAAACCTTACATTAACCACACGTTTAGGCGGTGTCGTTTCAAAAAGAAGCGAGCCTTCTACTCCGGGTGGAATGGATTCTGCAGGATTTAAAGCTTTTTCAAGCAATGCACTTCGTTTCCCAGGATTGTGGGCTACCAAATTGGAAGATGGTTCGTACGGTTTAGGACCCAAGGTGCTTGGTACACCGTTGGCATGGTTGGATAGTGGTTCTTTTTATGATGAAAACTTTGATAAATTCCGTTCTAATGTAGAGTTGGCGTTTACACCGGTGAAAGGTTTAACTTTGAAAGCTATCGGAGGATATAATTATACCGGTCAGCAGATCCGTCACTATCGTTCGGCTATGGAGATTACAGGCGGTAAAAAGTTGGGTCCTTCTTCTCTGTCGGATACCATGTATAAAACGGTCTATAAAACGTTTCAGGCATTGGCAGATTACAATGTGAAATTCAGCAAGAATGATTTGTCTGTATTAGTCGGTTATACTTGGGAAGATGAATCGCAGAGAACCGTAGGAGGAAGCCGCCTGAATTTCCCATCGGATGAAGTCCCCTACCTGAACGCCGGAGGAGCTGATGGGCAAACCAATTCCGGTGGAGGCTATGATTGGGCCATTATGTCTGTTTTCGGACGTTTGACTTATAATTATGACCAACGCTATTTGTTTGAAACCACGATGCGCTATGATGGTTCTTCCCGTTTCCCGACAGATAATAAATTTGGTTTCTTTCCATCTGTTGCCGCAGGATGGCGTTTATCGGAGGAGCAATTTTTCAAAGAAGCAGAGTCACTGAGCTTTATTGATAATCTGAAGCTGAAAGCATCATACGGTATTCTGGGTAATAACAATATTGGTAACTATCCTTATCAGTCTACTTATGCTCTTGGAAAAGCAATGAACTATGTATTCGGGGGTGTTTATACTCAGGGTGCCGCAGTGACTACCTATGTTGATCCGACTCTAAAATGGGAAAAGACCCGTACTACGGATGTCGGTATCGAGACTGCTTTCTGGAAGAACAAACTGACGTTTAATGCAGCTTATTTCTATCGTAAGACAACAGACATCCTGTATAAACCGAGCGCAAGTTATTCTTCTATTTTCGGTCTTGCACTTTCGCAAGTCAACA
Source organism: Bacteroides hominis (assembly GCF_033042785.2). Classification (NCBI taxonomy): domain Bacteria; kingdom Pseudomonadati; phylum Bacteroidota; class Bacteroidia; order Bacteroidales; family Bacteroidaceae; genus Bacteroides; species Bacteroides hominis. The sequence continues at coordinate 2,323,386 of NZ_CP178829.1, forward strand.
CGGGAAGTCTTGAAAACAAGGGATGGGAGTTTGAAATAGGGCACCAGAATAAGGTTGGTGAATTTAGTTATCATGTTAACGGAAACTTTTCCATTATCAAGAATAAAGTGATCAGTCTGGGTGTAGGAGATGTGGAGCAAAAGAGTGGAATGATAGGTAATGGTAGCAATCTGTTCCTGGGTTATCCGATGAATATGTTTTACGGTTATAAGACGGATGGCGTATTCTTGACTGATGAAGAAGTAAAAGAATGGCATGATCAGAGTAAGATTGCTCCTAACTCCAAAGCGGGTGATTTGCGTTATGTGGATATTTCCGGTGACGGAAAGGTGGATGAAGCCGATAAAGCTTATTTGGGATCGAAGATACCTCAATATACATTTGGTTTAGGATTGGGTGCCGAATACAAAGGATTCGATTTTAATATATTGCTTCAAGGAGTGGCCAAAGTAAAAGGACAGTTGACTAATTATGCCGGTTATGCTTTCTTCCAGGAAGGTAATATCCAGAAATGGCAGGCAGAAGAGACCTGGACGAATAATCAGTCGAACCGGTATCCTAAGTATCCCCGTCTCGAGGTGATGTCGAATGCGGGTAGCAACAATACGCTGGGTTCTGACTTCTGGATTCTGGATGCCTCTTATCTCAAAGTGAGAAATATCCAGTTAGGATATACATTGCCCAAACATATAACTCAGAAGTTCGGTTCCTCCAACCTTCGTTTTTATATATCACTTGATAATCCATTCTCCATCAGCGGATATCGTAAAGGCTGGGATCCGGAAATTAATACAGACGGTAGTTATTATCCTATTCTGTCAACTTATACGTTTGGTTTAACCTTAAAATTTTGATGTAAGATGAAGAGTTTAAAATATATAGTAGCATTGGCATTGGCGGCAGGACTGTTTCAAGCTTGTGATTTAGAGCGCTATCCACTGACAGACTTGTCTGAAGAGACTTTTTGGAATAGCGAATCGAATGCGGAACTGGCATTGACTTCTCTTTATAGAGGAAGCCTGACAGACGGCGTAGAGTATAACCCTTCGGATTGGTGGTCCTATCACGGAATGATTATGATGGAGCATCTTTCGGATAATGCTTTTGACCGTCGGGGGGAGAATAATCCTTTCTTCAAGATTTCAAGTGGTAATTTGACGGCTGATAATGCATTTATTAAAAGATATTGGGAAACGTCTTATAAGAGAATAGGTTACTGCAATCGTTTTCTTGTTGGCATTCAGAATAGTTCCGAATCGGCAAAAAAGACACGGATGATTGCTGAGGCCCGCTTTTTACGTGCAACCCAGTATTTTTATCTTGCCAGCTACTTCAAGGATGTTCCTTTGGTAGAGAATGTGCTGACGGGTGAAGAAGCCAACAATGTGACAAAGACTTCACAAGCCGATATCCTGAAATGGTGTGTAACCGAATTTACTGCAGCTGCGGCCGATTTGCCCCGTTTCTCCGCCATTCCGGCGGGAGAAGCAGGACGTGCTTGTAAACAGGCGGCCCTTGCTTTTCTCGGACGTACCTGCATGTTGCAGAAAGATTGGAAAAGTGGAGCAAAGGCTTTCCACGATATTATGGAATTGGGAGATAATGCGATAAACGCCAACTATCAGGATCTGTTTTATCCTTCTACCGGAACTTCGAACAAGGAGAATATTTTCTACATCCAGTATCTGGAAAACTATCTGGGTACCGGTCTGCCGCAGCATGCACTTTCTGCCAAAGACGGGGGCTGGAGCCTGGTCAATCCGGCTGCTGATTTATACGAATCGTATGAATTTAAGGATGGAACTCCTTTCAGCTATGATGATCCGAGATATGACCCGTCTAATTTAGGAAAGGATCGCGATCCGCGTCTGGATTATACAATTTACTATAATGGTGCCATCTTTATGGGTACAGAGTATAAGATGAGTCCTGACTATAGTGCAGCCAAGAAAGAGAAGCTCGATTATACGAGCGAGGCTTCCAGAACCGGCTTTATGATGAGGAAATATTTTGAAGAATCGACACCTATAAACGATGTACAGAGCGCAAACGGACTGACTCCGATTATTCGTTATGCCGAAGTGTTGTTGGGATATCTGGAATGTCTGGTTGAAGATAATCAAACGATCACTCAGGGAACATTGGACGAGACAATCAATGCAGTGAGAGGTCGGGCCAGTGTGAAGATGCCTGTTATTACCGAAGTGAATCCGGCTAAACTTCGTGAGATCGTGCGTCACGAACGTCGCATTGAGTTGGCTATGGAAGGTATTCGCTACTGGGATATCATGCGATGGGGGATTGCACATGAAGTGTTGTCCCAGAAAATATGGGGTGCTCCCTATCCAAATTCAACTCAGTATGCAACAACGACCAAGGAGGTTGATCCGACAGGGAAGTGCCGTTGGTATGTTGGAAAACGTGCTTTCCGCAATCCGACAGATTATACATGGCCGATTCCACAGTCTGAACAGAATATTAATCCTAATTTACGCGACTAATTTAATAGCTTAAGCAATGAGACAATATGTATTATTGGCTTGTCTCTCTCCGGTAGCATGCCTGATGGCTGCTACCGGTCAGAAGGGAGGGAAAGCCCAACAAAAAGTTAACGATCGGAAGCTCCCCAATGTTGTGTTTATCTATGCTGATGACCTCGGCTATGGTGATTTGGAATGTTACGGTGCAAAGAATGTGCAGACACCCCATGTAAATCGTTTGGCAGCTGAGGGGATCCGCTTTAATAATGCCCATGCTACAGCAGCTACAAGTACCCCATCCCGTTATTCCATGCTTACCGGAGAGTATGCCTGGCGTCGTCCGGGCACGGATATTGCGGCAGGCAATGCAGGGATGATTATCCGCCCCGAGCGTTATACGATGGCTGACATGTTTAAAAACGCCGGTTATGCTACTGCTGCTATCGGCAAATGGCATTTAGGATTGGGAGATAAGGATGGGGAACAAGATTGGAATGCTCCGTTGCCGACTGCTTTAGGAGATATCGGTTTTGATTATTCCTATATAATGGCTGCAACCGCTGATCGTGTTCCGTGTGTTTTTATAGAAAATGGTAAGGTGGCCAATTATGATCCCTCTGCTCCGATTGAGGTCAGTTATCGTAAACCGATTGAAGGAGAACCATTGGGAAAGGATCACCCGGAGTTGTTGTTCAATCTGAAGTCAAGCCATGGACATGATATGGCTATTGTCAATGGCATTGGTCGTATCGGATATATGAAAGGGGGAGGCAAGGCCTTGTGGAAAGACGAGAATATTGCTGATTCGATAACTTCACATGCCATAGGTTTCATTCGTGAGCATAAGGACGAGCCGTTCTTTATGTATTTTGCGACGAACGATGTTCATGTCCCTCGTTTTCCGCACGATCGCTTCCGTGGTAAAAATCCGATGGGATTGCGCGGAGATGCAATAGTCCAGTTTGACTGGAGTGTAGGTCAGATTATGGATACGCTTGATAAGCTGGGATTATCAGAAAATACCCTCATTATACTGTCCAGTGATAACGGGCCGGTTGTTGATGATGGCTATCAGGATCGGGCAGAGGAGTTGCTGAACGGGCATAGTCCCGCAGGACCGTTACGTGGTAATAAGTACAGTGCTTTTGAAGGTGGAACCCGTATTCCCGCTATTGTCCGGTGGCCGAAGGGAGCTGCTTCAGCCGAGGTTTCCAATGCTTTAGTTTCACAAATTGATTGGTTTGCTTCTTTGGCTTCATTGGTTGGAGCAGGGCTACCCAAAGGAGCGGCACCTGACAGTTTTAACTTTCTGGATACTTGGTTAGGCAAGAATCAGTCCGATCGTCCATGGGTGATAGAGCAGGCTTCAAATCACACTTTGTCGGTCCGTACCAAAGATTGGAAGTATATTGAGCCGAATGACGGACCTGCCATGATTACCTGGGGACCTAAAATAGAAACCGGTAATTTGAGTACCCCCCAATTATATCATGTAGCAGATGATGTGGCGGAACGGAAGAACGAAGCTTCTTTATATCCGGAGCGGGTTTTTGAATTACAGAATATATTAAGGCATGTCCGGATGAAAAATCTGAAACCTTAGAAAACTTCTTGGCAGAAACAGGATGCCGTCTTAATGATAATATCGTTGAGGCGGCATCTTTTTTAGATGTGCTTTATATTTAATTTCATTATTTTCATGACAGAACAAGATTCTTGCCTATCTTTGTACTCAGGCTCCATTGACCTCATCAGAAATTACTCTTGAACAAATTTAATATGACAAACGAAAAAATGAAATTGCTAAACTGTACCTTAGGGGTGGTAGCGGGGGTATCTTTGCCGGCTACTGCTTTGGCCGGAGCGCCGCAGTCTGCACAAGAACAAACAGAAAAACAGCCCAACATTATCCTGATTGTTGCCGATGACTTGGGATACGGAGACTTAAGTTGTTATGGTGCCCATCGAATACAGACTCCGGGCATGGACCGTATAGCCAATGAAGGTATTCGGTTTACACAGGGATTCTGTACCGCGGCTACGTCCACTCCGAGCCGTTATTCGGTCATGACCGGGAAGTATCCCTGGAGCAATGTCGAAGCTAAGATTTTGCCGGGTAATGCCGCGTTGATTATTGATCCACAGAAGATAACATTGCCAAAGCTGATGAAGCAGGCAGGGTATACTACCGGTTCTGTCGGTAAATGGCATATCGGTCTGGGAGACGGGCATGTAGATTGGAATAAGGAGGTACATCCCGGTGCTGCCGAGATCGGTTACGATTATTCATTCATTCAGGCAGCGACGAATGATCGTGTTCCTTGTGTTTTTCTGGAAAATGGAAAAGTGGTCGGGCTGGATCCGAATGACCCTCTTTATGTGGATTATCGGAAAAATTTCCCTGGCGAACCCACCGGTAAAGACAATCCGGAGTTGTTGCGTATGCACCCCAGTGTGGGGCATGCAGGTTCCATCGTGAATGGGGTGCCTCGTATTGGTTTCCAGAAAGGCGGTAAGGCGGCACAGTGGAAAGATGAAGAAATGGCAGGATTATTTCTGGATAAAGCCAAACAATTTGTTGATGAAAACAAGGATAAACCTTTCTTTCTCTATTATGGACTTCATCAACCGCATGTACCTCGTGTGCCTAACGAACGTTTTGTCGGGAAGTCGGGTATGGGGCCTCGTGGCGACGTGATTCTGGAAGCTGATTGGTGTGTAGATCAATTTCTGAAAGAATTGGATAAACTGGGATTGGCAGAGAATACCATCGTGATTCTGACAAGTGACAACGGTCCGGTACTTGATGATGGCTACAAAGATGATGCTGTTGAATTGGTGGGTGATCACCAAATAGCCGGGCCCTTACGCGGGGGTAAAACAAGCATGTTTGATGGGGGAACCCGTATACCATTTATGCTTCGCTGGCCGGCCAGGGTGAAGCCTCAGGTATCAGATGTATTTGTTTGCCAGATGGATCTATTAGCTTCATTTGCTTCACTTCTGGGACAAAGTTATCCTGATGAAGTGGATAGTCAGAATACGATGGATGCTTTTTTAGGTAAGAGTAAAAAGGGGCGTAAAGAGTTAGTGATCGAAGGGATGTTCAATTATGCTTATCGTCAGGGTGACTGGGCGCTGATTCCCCCTTATTATAATCCCTATAGTAAGGAAGACGGTGACTTTATCGGTTTAGGCTATGGCTATAAACTCTATAATCTGAAATCGGATATCGGTCAGCAGGAGAATCTGGCAGAGAAGTACCCTAAGAAGTTGGGTGAACTAATCAATCGTTTTGAATACCTGAAGGCGCATTTGGACAAGGTGACAAGGTATTGATTATCCATATGTCTGTCATGAACCCAATCCAAAAGAGGCTATTCGAATTATTCGGATAGCCTCTTTCAGTTATATCACAAGGAGGGGGCGGAACTATTTTTCCAATAAGTTTTTCAGAAAATCGTCCAGTTCTTTATCCAGCCCTTTCAGAAGTTCATCATTTACTAACAGTGTATCATCGTCTACAAGCAAAAGGTCGGAGATCGTCTCTTTATCTTCGTCTACCAATACGAAAGAATAAGGTTTAAGGATAGTCAACTTATCGAAACTTCCACCTTCTTTCATACGGCAGAGCATGGTGCGGAAGATTCTTTCAGCATCTTCGTAAAAGTCATCTCCCTCGTAGGCTATCCATTCATCAATGGTTACACTGGATAATTCTTCATCTTCATCATCATAGATGAAAAGCTCACCGGAATTTTGGTTCGGTTGAATATGGATATCTGTGACGATGGTCTGTTCGCATCCACAGGTATATTTGTTAATTGCTTTTTGAATCGCAGATTCGATAATGGCTTGTGACTGCTGACTAAGTTTCATATCTTTTAGCTCTTTTTATTTAGCTCAAAGGTATAAAAAAAATAAGAACCCTTGCATGATTTCTTTAAAAATCATCATTAAATCTACTCATTTGGCCTTTAAGTTTGCCTAATCCCTCGGCCCTTTCCTTCAATTCGTTCACATAAAGGCTGGTCAGGTAGTAGTTGGGAATTCTGCTAAAGTCTATATCACTGCTCTTCAGTGAATCGATTTTATCTATTTTACGTGCAAATTCCTGTGCTTTGATAGCCCATTTTTCTGCTTCTTCCACACTATCTTTCATTTCGTGGTATAGGGCCAGATTGAAAGCTGCACGCATTTTCTTTTTGTCATTTTTAGTTGCTTCGAAAGCTTGTTCCCAAAGTTTTGATGCTTTGTCCCATTCATTTTCTTTCACATAGACGGCTGCATCGCGCATTGCTACCGAGCCATTGATGAAGTAGTAACGATAGGCTGTTTTCCAGTACGGCAGTATCTTGCTTACCGGGATGCTACCGGCAAACTCAGAGGATTCGCGAATCATTTGTTTGTCATCCGGGAGACGTGAGCGGACAAACGCTTCGGTATTTCCGTACTCTTCCCAAAAAATGCTGTCGTTGCTGTTGATCGTTACCATCGGGCTTTTCCGTCCCGGAAGATAAATCTTCACCGTAGGATAGATTTTAGTATCTAATGTACCATAATAGGTGTTCCATTCGGGAATATAGCTGAAAACACGTGTTGATTTCATTTGCAAGTTTTCAAGTGAAATGATGAAATCAACACCTAAAGTCTGTGTCAAGGTCCGGACCTCTTCTTGGCTGAGAGTTGATTCACGAGGTCTGAAGTCCCGTGCGCGCAGAGCCGAATCACAAATAACGACTTCGTTAAAATAATTCTGCTCAGCTATGGCTTTGGCCAGTGCCTCGGTAGTGAGCACGGGCTGGCCGTCGTGATAGGATACTGCCCGGCTGAGTTCATTTTTATCTTTTATTTTATTTTCTTTGGGAGGTAAGGTATTATCAGGTGTGGCACTGACATTATTTACGATTGCCACCCGTTTCAACTCGTTAGGAAAACTGATTTCCGCAGGGAGCATATAATCAATGGAAAGTTGCTCAACAGTCTGGCAGGAACTGAAAGACACAAGGAGCAATACGAGCAGAATATACGGATATTTTGTCATAGCCTGTTTTTTAATTTTCTGAAAGAACAAAAATACGATTTTGATTGAATATAGAAAAGCCTCGAACAGTTTTTAACCGTTCAAGGCTTTTATTAAGGAGTTACGGGTTTTTTATATACTTAACTGTTCCGTCCGTGACAATTTTTATATTTTTTTCCGCTTCCACATGGGCAGGGATCATTGCGTCCTACTGTTTTTTCGGCACGGATGGGTTCACGTTTCACGGCTTCGCGCGTATCTTGCTGGGCAGCGGCCTGCTGATTCGGATCACTCAGATCTTGTTTTTGTTCCCGATATTTGCTCATGTCCTGACGTTGTTCCGGAGCTGCCTGGCGTACTTCTACACGTCTGGCCGCTTCTTGCTGTTCTTCAGTTGGTTCGGCTACAGGAATCTGACCACGCATCAGGATGGATACAGTCTGATTATTGATCTTGTTTACCATATTATCAAACAAAGTCACCGATTCCAGTTTATAGATCAATAGCGGATCTTTCTGTTCGTAACTTGCGTTCTGTACCGAATGTTTCAGTTCGTCCAGTTCACGTAAGTTTTCTTTCCAAGACTCGTCGATGACATGGAGCAAGATTGATTTTTCGAATGATTTCACTACTTCTTTCGATTCGCTTTCGTAAGCAGCTTTCAGGTTGCAAGAGATATTGTACATACGTTTTCCGTCCGTGATCGGAATCAGGATGTTTTCGTACATATGTCCTTGGTTCTCGTACACTTGCTTGATCACCGGATTGGCTATCTGTGCCAGACGTTCTGTCTTGCGCTTGAAGTTAGCCATTGCCACATCGAATGTTTTGTCTGCCAGTTTATCCTTTTTCTCGTTGCGGAACTCTTCTTCTGTGAAAGGAACCTCCATTGCGAGCGTTTGGAGCAAGTCCAGCTTACATTCTTCGTAGTCTGCATTGTTCTCGATAGCGGCGGCACAACGGTCCCAAATCATATTAACGATATCCATTCCGATACGTTCACCCATCAGCGCATGGCGGCGTTTGGTATAAACAACCGTACGTTGCTTATTCATTACATCGTCATACTCCAACAGACGTTTACGGATACCGAAGTTGTTTTCTTCTACCTTTTTCTGTGCACGCTCAATGGAGTTGGAGATCATCTTGTGCTCGATCATTTCACCTTCCTGGAATCCCAGTTTATCCATCACGCTGGCGATACGGTCGGAAGAGAAGAGGCGCATCAGGTCGTCCTCGAGTGAAACGAAGAAGACAGATGAACCCGGGTCACCCTGACGTCCTGCACGTCCGCGCAACTGACGGTCTACACGACGTGACTCGTGACGTTCGGTACCGATGATTGCCAAACCGCCTGCTGCTTTTACTTCAGGACTCAGCTTGATGTCCGTACCACGACCGGCCATGTTTGTAGCAATGGTTACCGTACCGCTCAAACCTGCTTTAGCAACGATGTCTGCCTCCCTCTGGTGAAGTTTCGCATTCAATACGTTGTGTTCGATCTTGCGCATGGTCAGCATCTTGCTCAGCATCTCGGAGATTTCTACCGAAGTAGTACCCACCAATACCGGTCGTCCTGCCTGTACCAGTTGTTCTATTTCTTCGATTACGGCTTTATACTTTTCGCGTTTTGTTTTATAAACGCGGTCATTCATGTCTTTGCGGGCAATCGGTCGATTGGTCGGAATCACGACTACATCCAGTTTGTAAATGTCCCACAACTCACCGGCTTCTGTTTCGGCCGTACCAGTCATACCCGAGAGTTTATGATACATACGGAAGTAGTTCTGCAGAGTGATGGTGGCAAAAGTTTGTGTGGCAGCTTCTACTTTCACACCTTCCTTCGCTTCGATGGCCTGATGCAGTCCGTCTGAGTAACGGCGGCCTTCCATGATACGTCCTGTTTGTTCGTCAACGATCTTCACTTGTCCGTCGATTACCACATACTCATCATCCTTTTCGAACATGGTGTATGCCTTCAGCAACTGGTTGATGGTGTGTACACGTTCTGACTTGATGGCATAATTGGTCAGCAAGGCATCTTTCTTTTCAAGCTTTTGTTCGTCGCTCAATCCATGTTCGTTTTCCAATTCCGAAAGTTGGGCGGCTATGTCCGGCAATACGAATAAAGTCGGATCTTCCGAGTTACCGGTGATCAGGTCTACACCTTTATCTGTCAGATCTACGCTGTTCAACTTTTCGTCAATCACGAAGTACAATGGATCTGTTGCTTCATGCATGCGTTTGTTGTTTTGCTCCATGTAGATCTCTTCCGTTTTCAGCATACCGGCTTTGATTCCCTGTTCACTGAGGAATTTGATCAATGCCTTATTTTTAGGCAGTGCTTTGTGGCTGCGGAACAGAGCGAGAAATCCTTCTTCCACCTCTTTCTTATCATTCGAGTTGATAAGTCTCTTAGCCTCCGATAAGTATTTAGTTGCTAACTCTTTCTGTTTCTCCACAAGGCGTTCTACCAATGGGCGGAGTTGCTCAAAGAGTTGGTCTTCGCCTTTGGGCACGGGACCTGAAATAATCAACGGAGTACGGGCATCGTCAATCAATACCGAGTCCACCTCGTCGACGATGGCATAGTTGTGCTGGCGCTGTACAAGGTCTTTCGGGCTGATAGCCATATTATCACGCAGATAGTCGAAACCGAATTCATTGTTCGTTCCGAAAGTGATGTCTGCCAAATAAGCCTGGCGGCGTGCGTCAGAGTTGGGTTGGTGACGGTCGATGCAGTCCACGCTGAGTCCGTGGAACATATAAAGCGGTCCCATCCATTCGGAGTCACGTTTAGCCAGATAGTCGTTCACGGTTACTACATGTACGCCGTTTCCGGTCAGAGCATTCAGGAATACGGGAAGCGTAGCTACAAGAGTCTTACCTTCACCGGTCGCCATTTCGGCAATTTTCCCTTTGTGCAGTACTACACCGCCAAACAACTGTACGTCGTAGTGAACCATGTTCCATACCGTGTCATTTCCACCGGCATTCCAATGATTCTGCCAGATGGCTTTGTCACCTTCGATGCGCACGAAGTCTTTGGTAGCCGCCAGGGTGCGGTCGAAATCTGTAGCTGTAACTACTATTTCTTCGTTTTCAGAGAAACGTTTGGCAGATTCTTTCACGATGGAGAAAGCTACCGGCAATACTTCGTCAAGTGCTTTTTCGTATATCTCTAATATTTCTTTTTCAATTTTGTCGATCTGAGCGAATACTTCTTCGCGGTCTTCCAGTTCCACGCTTTCGATGCCTGCTCTGAGTTCGTCAGCTTTAGCACGTTCTTTGCTTGCCGAGTTGCGGATGTATTCTTTAAGTTCCTCTGTTTTTGCACGGAGGCCGTCATTGTCAAGCTTAGCAACCTCTGGGTAAGCGGCTTTGATCTTGTCTACCCAGGGTTGAATTTCTTTCATGTCTCGTGTGGATTTGTTTCCGAAAATCGAGCTTAAAAATTCATTAAATCCCATTATCTATTATTTATGTTTATTATTTACTAAATTGATTCAACTGCGCAAAGTTACATTAAAATGCTGATTTATTTGCGCTTTGCACACTGTTTTTTGTGTGGAAAGTGTCACCGGATGTCGGTAATCGGAGTTGCAGTGCATGCGTTCGGGGCCCGTATTCTCAGGATGTGAGCTACGGTAGGAGCTATGTGGTCGACGGTTACGGGCGTGTTGATTACGGCCGGTTTTACGCCACTGCCCAGAAAAATAAGCGGAGACGGAATATGTGCTTTCCGGACCACTTTATGGTCGGATGTATTTTCATTGACGATGGTCCAGCCCGGCAATACGTCGATCAACAGATCGCCCGAGCGTTTACGGTGGAAACCATTCCGTATCATTGAGATGTCCGGTGTCCAGGCCCCCAATAACAGGCGTTTACCCGAATAAACCTCGTTTACCCCACTAAACTGGATCAGGAATTCAGCGGCTTTTTCCTGAATATCTGCCAAATCCAGTTGTTTTTCTTCTATCAGTTTATGGTTGAGATAAATTTGCTGGTCGTAGTAGGCTTCCACGTATTGTCCCTGACCGTAAGTAGCCATCAGATACATGTTCAACAGGGCCGCACAACGGTTCAGGTGGAACTCTCCGGTCGGAACCCGGTAGAGTCCCCGGTCTGCCGATTCAGTATCGGTATATCCGGTGGAAGTGATAAAGAAGACAACGTTCTGTAAGCCTACTTTCTTGTCGATGATATCCAGTAAAGAAGCAATGCTGCGGTCGAGGCGAACGTAGGTGTCCTGCATCTCCATAGCGCATTCCTGTACACTCTTGTGGGCATAATTGCCGGCGTAATAGGTGAGTGAGAGCATGTCGGGAGTATTGTCTTTTCCCATTGTGCTCTTGTCCAGAAGCTCCTCGGTCAGCAAGTTAACTTCATCGTTGATAAAAGGGCTTGTAATCAGCCGTTTGTATTTATTGATGCGGTCATCGTCAAATTTATATTTAAAGGCTGCGTCCCTCCATTCGGGTAGGAATGTGTAATTTTGCATGGGGTGGACAGGAGTCCACGTCATATCGGCAATGCGGAAGTCTACGGCATTCCGATCGTTATATTGGCTCACCCACCATGGAAATTCACTATAATAAGTTGTTCCGCACCATTTTCCGGTAGTATTGTTGAGCCAGAATGCGCCATTTCCGGCATGTCCGGCTGCAAGAATGGCAGCGTCACGGAAGGGGGCGATAGCATATACTAATCCTTCGTTGCGGGTAGCTATTTTGAGTTCGTCGGCAATTGTTGAGGTCAGGAGATGTGAAGGAGAAGAACTTTCATTCGTGTAATTACCCATAAATGAAGGATCGTCTACACAACTCACGGTGCGCAGGATCGACACATCCATCCAGCGTTTACCGATGATTCCGTTGACCGAAGGAGTGGTGCCTGTATAAATGGCTGCGATGGCCGATGCGCGGTCTGTGCCACAGAAAGTATATTCGGCATTCCGGAATACGCGTCCTTCTTTCCAAAGCCGCCTGAAGCCTTTGTCGCCATACAAAGTTGAAAAAGCTTCCAGATAGTCCGTACGTAACTGGTCGATTGTAAGTCCCACCACTAATTTCGGAGTAGTGGGAAGTGGCTGGGCTTGCAGCCCGGTAAAAGTAAGTACGGTCAGTATGGAGGTTAATAGTCCTTTCATTTAGCTTTTTTGTATGTCAGTATAAGGTTGCTTGCAGAACGTATCAGCAAACTGAGTGCCAAAGGTAATACTGCTAAGTCGAAATTTTGTGGTATTACAGGGAAAAACGCTATAAAAAGTGTTAAAACCATGCAATTCAGCAGATGATACCTACTTTTGCGCTGCTTCCGTTCATCGTTTATGAAGAAAGGGAGGCAGAGCAGATGTCCCGGGTGAAAGACAAATAACAAGTAATTCGCCCCCACCGTGGGATGCTTGGAGAAAAGAGCAAGGAAAGCAATAATGCATCCTGCGATACCTGCTGCGGCGAATACTGCTATATCCAGTCCCCAAAGACTTTTCTTTTTTCGCAGGCCATAGACCGTAGCTATGCCGATGCCGATAAAAAACAGAAGAGATAGGCGGATGGGGGTAAGTGTATCCCAGATGTCACTTTCTGCAGGTGCGGATACGTCCGGTTCGCAGTCGATAATTTTTTGAGTGGCGGTCACTAACGGTCTGTTTTCGGATGCGTTAACGATGCGCGCTTTGTCAAAAGCATCCATCAGATAGAATGGTGAGAACATCATTTGTCTTTCGCTGATGGGGCGGTCGGCCTGGCTGCCGATGCAGAAGTCGATTCCGAATTGTGCCCAGGGGTGTCCTTTCGTGTATTGGTGAACAATATCTCGATAAGATTTAGTCTCGTTATTTTCGGTATATGTATTGCTGAAGAGCAGTTGGCTGCCACTTTTTTGCAGGCTCTCTTCCACTTTGTCCCGTGGTCGGGTAGCACAATTATCGTAGAAAAAATTATAGCGGTATATCCGGTTTTCCGGGCGGTAATTTTCTTCCAGAAGGGTGATTAACTGTTGTTGTTCTTCGGCTGTCAGATTGAGCGTCTGCTGCCATACACTGCGTCCGAAGTATTCATATTCGACGGCAAAATGACGGTAATCTTCCACTCCCAACCGGTAGTCGGCATTGCCGAGTGCAAAACGTAGCGTAAAGTTAGGGGTGTTGAAACTGAACAGGCCGTAGTTGTACACCCTATCGATACCCCGTGCCGGTTCTTCATAGCGGATGGCAGTATGTCCGAATAACGAATAGATTTCTTCCCCCGGAGCGCACGTCAGCAGGCTGATTCGGACAGAATCAGGCGAGGATGGACTCTCTGTTCCCCATGTCAGGATGGTGAAGAAAGAAAAAAATATCAGGAGCAAATGTCGCAACTTTGAGTTCATGTGGCAAAGATACTGCTTTTGCGGGATAAAATACTCGATTAAGTGAATAAATCTGTCACTTTTTCCCGACCGCCGGGCTGTTTGTGTCGGAGCGCCGGGCTACAGATTGCGGAGCGCCGGGCTGCATACATCCGACCGCCGGGCTACGGGGCCGGAGCGCCGGGCTACAAATCTTTTTGTGATAAGTTTACCGGGGATGGCATCGGCAGCGGCGGTATCTTGTTTCTTCTGTTATTGTTATGTTCTGTATTGTATTGTTCTGTATTGTATTGTAGGTTTTTCTGGGTTTTTATACATACGTAAGGCGTTGCTAATCAATGGTGAAAACTGGATGTTTGGTTTTGGGTTTTCTGCCTTCCTTTTCGTGTGTTTTTTCAGGCGGGTTTTCTGTTTTAAAACGTGTTTCTTCGATAGCTCGTCAAGTCGTCTTTTGGGGGCTTTTCTTTGCCTCCCAATGCTTTTTATTTCTTATTTCAGTATGCAAATAAATTTTATCCCTTATCTTTGCACCCTCAAACAGAGAGAAAGTGAACTTAATTATCGATATTGGAAATACAGTAGCCAAGGTAGCGCTTTTTGACCAAACTTCTATGGTAGAAGTTGTTTACGATTCTAATCAATCTCTGGATTGTTTAGAGGCAGTTTGCAGCAAATATAATGTTCGAAAAGCAATTGTTGCCACTGTTATAGACTTAAACGAATGTGTGTTGGCTCAGTTGGGTAAGCTCCCTGTACCCATTTTATGGTTGAATTGCAATACGCCGCTTCCGGTAACGAATCTGTATGAAACACCTGAAACTCTCGGCTATGACCGGATGGCTGCTGTTGTAGCGGCCAACGATCAGTTTCCCGGTAAAGACATTCTGGTGATTGATGCGGGTACATGTATCACTTATGAATTTATTGACTCTTTGGGGCAATATCATGGTGGAAATATTTCGCCCGGATTATGGATGCGTCTCAAAGCGCTTCATCAGTTCACCGGGCGTTTGCCTTTGATCAATGCGGAAGGACGCCTGCCGGATATGGGAAAAGATACTGAAACAGCCATTCGTTCCGGAGTGAAAAAAGGGATAGAATACGAAATTGCAGGGTATATTACGGCTATGAAGCATAAATATCCTGAACTTTTGGTTTTTTTAACGGGCGGAGATGATTTTTCTTTTGATACGAAATTAAAAAGTGTCATCTTTGCAGATAGATTTTTAGTGTTGAAAGGATTAAATAGAATATTAAACTATAATAATGGTAGGATATAAACAGACACTTTGTGCGCTTCTGCTCACGATATTATTACCCGGAGTGGCAATCGCTCAAAATAATACAAACTCTCCTTATACACGATATGGTTATGGTCAGTTGGCTGATCAGTCATTTGCAAATAGTAAAGCAATGGGAGGGATTGCTTATGGGTTGCGCAATGGATCACATATTAATCCGTTAAATCCTGCTTCTTACACAGCGATTGATTCGTTGACTTTTCTTTTCGACGGAGGGTTTTCGATGCAAAATACCAACTTCAGTAGTGAAGGAACAAAGCTGAATGCGAAAAATTCAAGTTTTGACTACATCGCCATGCAGTTCCGTTTGCAAAAATGGATAGCCATGAGTATTGGTTTGTTGCCTTATTCGAGTGTCGGCTATAGCATGGCAAAAGCAGATAAAGACGTTGCGTCGGAAGATGCGCAGAATGTGACTACATTTTCCGGAGACGGCGGGTTGCATCAGCTTTATGTAGGTTTTGGAGTGAAAGTGCTTAAAAATTTGTCTGTCGGTGCGAACGTGTCTTACTTTTGGGGTGAAATAACACGTACGGCACGCATTGCTTTCCCGAATAATGAAAATGCTTTTGCTTTTCAAAATGTTGATTATTTGTCCGTTCGCGACTATAAATTGGATTTTGGGGCACAGTATACACAACAGTTTGGCAGAAAACATGCTGTTACTTTAGGAGTTGTGTTCTCACCTAAAAAAGATTTGCATAATGAAGCTTATGTGCAAAGGGCAACACTTACCAATTCCAATAGTAACCAGACAGTTGCGGTGAGCACTATCGATACGGTGGCCACCTATGGGACACCAAACAGTTTTGGAGTGGGACTCACCTACGAATATGACAAACGTCTGATCATTGGTGCAGATTTTAATTTGCAGAAATGGGGAGATGTAACCTATATGAATCAACCTAACGCCTTTTGCGATGCAATGAAAATTTCAGTAGGTGCCGAATATATGCCGAATCGTTTTTCACGCAGTTATCTGGCACATATTAAATATCGTGTTGGCGGATATTATTCGGAACCCTACTATAAGATAGGGGGGGAGAGAGCTTCTCGTGAGTATGGAGTGACAGCCGGTTTGGGGTTACCGCTTCCGGGGTCACGTTCGCTAATCAATGTTTCAGCCCAATACATTAAAGTACACGGACTGAGAGCTGGTATGGTAGATGAAAATACATTGCGGTTGAGTCTTGGAATTACCTTTAATGAAGGCTGGTTCTTCAAACGTAAAGTAAAATAACAGAAAGAATAGACGGTATTATATAACAACTAAAATTTAGATACAATGAAAATTAAAACGCTTGTGGCTGTGTTGTTTCTTTCGGCGGGAGCAACAACTGTGGTAGCACAGGACGACGCTAATTGTAATTCGAACAGTAGTATTTCTCACGAAGCGGTGAAAGCAGGCAACTTTAAAGATGCCTATACTCCGTGGAAAGCTGTTTTGGAGAACTGTCCGACTCTTCGTTTCTATACCTTCACAGACGGTTATAAAATTCTGAAAGGGTTGCTGGGACAGATCAAAGACAGAAATTCTGCTGAATACAAACAGTATTTTGACGAGTTGATGAATACCCATGATCTTCGTATGAAGTATACTCAGGAATTTTTGGGAAAAGGTGTGAAAGTATCATCAGAGGACGAAGCTTTGGGGATCAAGGCTGTTGATTATATTGCCTTTGCTCCTAAAATGGATGTAAACCAGGCTTATGAGTGGCTGAAAAAGTCGGTAGATGCTGTAAAAGGTGAATCTTCGGGAGCTACTATATTCTACTTCCTGCAAATGTCACATGATAAACTGAAAACAGATCCTGCCCACAAAGAACAGTTTATTCAGGATTACCTGAGTGCATCCGAATATGTGGACGCTGCCATAGCTGCTGCTGATAAAGAGAGTACAAAGAAAGCGCTTACTGGTATCAAAGACAATCTGGTAGCTCTGTTCATCAATAGCGGTACAGCCGATTGTGAATCACTGCAAGCGATCTATGCTCCCAAAGTAGAAGCTAATCAGACAGATCTGGCTTATTTAAAGAAAGTTATCGACATTATGAAGATGATGAAATGTACAGATAGTGAAGCCTATCAACAAGCTTCATTCTATGTGTATAAAATAGAGCCTTCAGCTGAAGCTGCTACAGGATGTGCCTACCAAGCTTATAAGAAGGGGGATATTGAAACTTCTGTGAAGTTCTTTGATGAAGCGATTAATCTGGAAACGGATAATGCGAAGAAAGCGGAAAAAGCTTATGCTGCTGCCAGTGTTTTAACTACTGCTAAGAAGTTATCTCAGGCAAGATCATATGCTCAGAAAGCAATCAGTTTCAATGAAAACTACGGTGCTCCTTATATCCTTATTGCTAACCTGTATGCAATGAGTCCAAATTGGAGTGATGAATCAGCATTGAATAAGTGTACTTATTTTGTGGTTATTGATAAGTTGCAGAAAGCTAAATCTGTAGATCCGAGTGTTGCAGAAGAGGCTAACAAAATGATCGGTAGATATTCCGCTTATACTCCGCAGGCTAAAGACTTGTTCATGTTGGGTTACAAAGCTGGTGACCGCATCACTATCGGTGGCTGGATTGGAGAGACTACAACGATCAGATAAATTTATGTTGCGACAACAAAGTAACAGTTTATTAAATAAAAGTTTGAGCATAACAATTGTCTTCGGGGCAATTGTTATGCTTCTTTTATTTTCTTCCTGTGGCGGAAGAAATAAGGCAATGGCCGATGCCATTACCGAACGGGATTCCCTGCCTGTCATGGACACGCGAGGGGTGACGACTCTTATATCCGATTCCGGAGTTACGCGTTATCGGGTCAATACTGAAGAGTGGCTGATTTTTGACAAGAAGAAACCCTCGTATTGGGCCTTTGAGAAAGGAATTTATTTGGAGCAGTTCGACTCCTTGTTTCATGTAGATGCAAGTATAAAGGCAGATACGGCTTATTATTACGACCGTGACCGGCTTTGGAAGCTTATTGGGAATGTAGACATTAAAAGTCTGAAAGGAGATCATGTCAGTACCGAATTATTATACTGGAATGAAGCCACCAAGAAAGTATATACCGACAAATTTGTCCAGATGGAGCAGCCCGATCAGGTGATAACCGGATATGGTTTTGAGTCGGATGACCGATTTCTGAAGCCGGTTGTTCACAATATTGCCGGTATATTTTATGTTGACCAAGATGCTGAAAAGGCAAAAACAGATTCTGTAAATTAGTTATGAGTATCATTATTTACCTGTTGATAACCATGGCATTCTCCGCCTTCTTTTCCGGTATGGAGATTGCTTTTGTTTCGGTAGACAAACTTCGTTTTGAAATGGATCGGAAAGGGGGAGTGTCGTCTCGTATTCTTTCGCTTTTCTTCCGGAACCCGAATGATTTTATTTCTACCATGTTGGTCGGGAATAACATTGCTTTGGTTATCTATGGTATATTGATGGCACAGATTATCGGTGATAATTTGCTGGCCGGGTGGATTACCAATCATTTTGTGATGGTATTGATACAGACCGTTATTTCTACATTGATTATCCTGGTAACAGGAGAGTTCTTGCCAAAAACGCTTTTTAAGATCAATCCGAATCTGGTTCTGAACGTATGTGCGCTTCCTCTTTTTATCTGTTATATCATTCTTTATCCGATATCCAAATTCTCGTCGGGAGTTTCTTATCTTTTCCTTCGCCTGTTCGGGATGAAAGTGAATAAGGAGGCTTCGGCAAAAGCTTTTGGAAAAGTAGACCTCGATTATTTTGTCCAGTCGAGTATAGATAATGCCGAAAGCGAAGAGACCCTGGATACAGAAGTGAAAATCTTTCAGAATGCTCTTGATTTTTCGACGGTTAAAATACGAGATTGCATTGTTCCCCGTACGGAAGTAGTAGCCGTTGCATTGGATACCTCGCTTGAGGAACTTAAAAACCGGTTTGTGGAATCCGGAATATCAAAAATAATTGTTTATGACGGAAACATAGACAATGTCGTGGGGTACATTCATTCGTCGGAAATGTTCCGTAACCCGAAAGACTGGCGCGACCATGTGAAAGAGGTACCTATTGTGCCCGAAACAATGGCTGCCCATAAGCTGATGAAACTGTTTATGCAGCAAAAGAAGACTATTGCCGTAGTAGTGGATGAGTTCGGAGGAACTTCGGGCATTGTCAGTCTGGAAGATCTTGTTGAAGAAATTTTTGGTGACATAGAGGATGAACATGACAATACTTCCTATATCTGCAAGCAAATCGGAGAGCATGAATATGTGCTCTCGGCCCGTCTTGAAATAGAGAAAGTAAATGAAACTTTCGATTTGGACCTCCCGGAGTCCGATGACTATCTGACAGTGGGAGGATTAATCTTGAATCAGTATCAGAGTTTCCCAAAATTGCACGAATTGGTATCCGTGGGTAAATATCAGTTTAAAATAATTAAGGTTACAGCAACGAAAATCGAACTTGTTCGGCTGAAAGTGATGGAATAATGATCGATAACTGTAATTTTTTAGCTAATAAATAGATGCATATTAGCATTTTTTGTATCTTCGTGCGCTAAAACCAAAGATGAAGAAAATAATAATAACAAATAAATCGTATTAATCAAAATGGCAACATTACAAAACATTAGATCCAAAGGACCCCTGTTGGTGATCGTTATTGGTTTGGCTTTGTTTGCTTTCATTGCGGGCGATGCCTGGAAAGTTCTCCAGCCACACCAGTCGCATGATGTAGGCGAAGTCAACGGAGAAACTCTTTCTGCTCAGGACTACCAGAATATGGTAGAAGAATATACTGAAGTCATCAAGTTCTCCAGCGGAATGAGTTCATTGAACGATGAACAAACCAATCAGGTGAAAGACGAAGTATGGCGTAGCTACGTGAACAATAAACTGATTGAAAAAGAAGCGAAGAAGCTGGGGATTACAGTTTCAAAGGCTGAAATTCAGTCTATCATCAACGAAGGTGTGAATCCGTTGCTGCAACAGACTCCGTTCCGCAATCCGCAAACGGGTGCTTTCGATAAAGATATGTTGAAGAAATTTTTGTCTGACTATTCTAAAATGGACAAAACTAAGATGCCGTCTCAATATGTAGAATACTATGAAGGCATGCATAAACTTTGGTCATTCGTTGAAAAAACTCTGATTCAGAGCCGTCTGGCTGAAAAATATCAGGCATTGGTGACAAAGGCTCTTTTCTCTAACCCGGTTGAAGCACAAGATGCTTTCGATGCAAGAGTGAACCAATCGGATGTACTGTTGGCTGCTGTGCCTTATTCTTCAATTGTTGATTCTACCATTACAGTGAAAGAGTCAGAGCTGAAAGATCTCTATAATAAGAAGAAAGAACAGTTCAAACAATATGTTGAAACACGCAATATCAAATATATCGACGTACAGGTGACTGCCAGTGCGGAAGATAAAGCGGCTATTCAGCAGGAAGTGACTGATTATACAAATCAGTTGGCTACTGCTAATGGTGATTATACTACTTTCATCCGTTCGACAGGATCTGAATATCCTTACGTTGATTTGTATTATACTAAAAGAGCTTTTCCGTCAGATGTAGTTGCACGGATGGATTCAGCTTCAGTGGGACAGGTATATGGTCCTTATTATAATGCCGGTGATAATACCATTAACTCTTTCAAGGTTTTGTCTAAAGTGGCTGCTGCCGATTCTGTACAGTTCCGTCAGATTCAGGTTTATGCTGAAGATGCTGCTAAAACAAAAGTTTTGGCTGATAGTATTTATACAGCAATTAAAGGTGGGGCCGACTTCACCGCTTTGGCTAAAAAGTATGGACAGACAGGTGAATCCAACTGGATTTCTTCTGCTAACTACGAAAATGCACAGATTGATGGTGACAACCTGAAGTTTATCACCACGATCAACAACCTGGGAGTGAACGAACTCTCTAATGTAGCATTGGGACAGGGTAACATCATTTTGCAGGTTACTGACAAGAAAGCTGTGAAAGATAAATATAAAGTTGCCGTAATCAAACGCGCAGTTGACTTCAGCAAAGAAACTTATAATAAGGCATATAATGACTTCAGTCAGTTTATCGCAGCCAATCCGACGGTAGAAAAGATGGCGGCTAATGCTGAAGAAGCAGGTTATAAATTGCTTGAAAGAAATGATTTGTATAGCTCGGAACACGGAATCGGTGGTATCAGAGGAACCAAAGAAGCTCTGAAATGGACATTTGCTGCAAAACCCGGTGAAGTTTCCGGTTTGTATGAATGTGGTGAGAGCGATCGTATGTTGGTTGTCGGCTTGGTTAACGTGATCGAAGAAGGTTATCGTCCTTTGGCTCAGGTTCAGGATCAGTTAAGAGCAGAAATCATTCGTGATAAGAAGGCTGAAAAAATTATGGCTGACATGAAGGCTGCCAATGCAACTTCTTTCGATCAGTATAAATCAATGGCCAATGCAGTGAGCGATTCTGTGAAACACGTAACATTTGCGGCTCCTGCCTATGTAGCTGCTTTGCGTAGTAGCGAACCGCTGGTAGGTGCTTATGCATCGGTAGCCGATATTAATAAACTGAGCGCTCCTATCAAAGGTAATGGCGGTGTATTTGTATTGCAGGTATATGCCAAAGATAAGTTGAATGAAACATTCGATGCCAAGGCAGAGGAGGTTACTCTGGAAAATATGCATGCCCGTCTGGCTGCCCGTTTCATGAACGATCTTTATCTGAAAGGTGATGTAAAAGACAAGCGTTACCTGTTCTTCTAAAAACAAGATTCGTTTTTTATTAAAAATAGTTTTATAGATAAAAGGTCATTCCTTGTGGAATGGCCTTTTCTTTTTGTTCTCTCTTTCCTTCTTCTTATTAACTTTTGTCCTTTCTCTTTTCAAAAATCAACTTTTATTCCTTACATTTGCATGAATAAATAAATATTTGTAGTAAATATGCCCAAATATCCGCTTTTAGGAATGACTCTTACCGAATTGCAATCTGTTACCAAAGACTTGGGGATGCCGGCTTTTGCGGCCAAACAGATAGCTTCCTGGTTGTACGATAAAAAAGTGACTTCTATTGACGAAATGACTAATTTGTCGTTGAAGCATAGAGAATTGCTGAAAGGCGAGTACGATTTGGGAGTAGTCGCACCCGTGGATGCTATGTACTCCATAGATGGTACGGTGAAGTATCTTTATCGCGTGGGAGAGAACCATTTTGTTGAAGCGGTATATATTCCTGATGAAGACCGGGCGACACTGTGTGTGTCTTCCCAGGTGGGGTGTAAAATGAACTGCAAATTTTGCATGACGGGCAAGCAAGGATTTACAGCAAGTCTGACTGCCAATCAGATTTTAAATCAGATCGCGGCATTGCCGGAGCGGGACAAGTTGACCAATGTCGTTATGATGGGGATGGGTGAACCGCTTGACAACTTGGATGAAGTTTTAAAAGCATTGCATATCCTGACAGCTTCGTATGGATACGGTTGGAGTCCAAAACGTATAACTTTGTCGTCGGTGGGGTTACGGAAGGGACTACAGCGTTTTATTGAAGAAAGCGAGTGCCATCTGGCCATCAGCCTGCATTCTCCCTTTCCTTCACAGCGTTCAGAGTTGATGCCTGCCGAAAGAGCCTTCTCGATAAAAGAGATGGTCGATCTGTTAAAAAACTATGATTTTAGTAAACAACGCAGACTTTCGTTTGAATACATTGTTTTTAAAGGCGTCAATGATTCGTTGATTTATGCCAAAGAGCTGGTAAAGTTACTTCGTGGGCTTGATTGCCGGATGAATCTGATTCGCTTTCATGCCATTCCCGGAGTGGATCTTGAAGGTGCCGATATGGAGACTATGATGGCATTTCGTGATTATCTGACGTCGCACGGATTGTTTACTACGATTCGCGCTTCAAGGGGAGAAGATATTTTTGCTGCCTGTGGTATGTTATCGACTGCCAAGCAGGAAGAGAGTGACAAGAATTAATATAAATTATCAGCTTTGTAGACTATATGTATACGGTGATTTCGTAGTTTTGTGAAAACATTAAAATTGATGCATATGAAAAAGTACCTGTTTTACCTCAGTATGGCTCTTGTAGCAGTAGTATTGTTTTCTTGTAAAGGCGGCAAGAAAAGTGTGTTTACTCCAACTTCCAGCGGACGTGCTTACGAAATCCTGGTGGTCGTTGATAATCCTGTGTGGGAGCGTCCTGCCGGTAGAGCTTTGTACAATGTGCTTGATACAGATGTACCCGGACTTCCGCAATCGGAACGTTCGTTCAGAATCATGTCTACTTCTGCGAACAATTTCGATGCTATCCTGAAGCTGGTACGTAATATTATTATCGTAGATATACAGGACATCTATAGTCAGCCTAAATTTAAGTATGCCAAGGATGTATATGCATCTCCCCAGATGATTCTGACTATTCAGGCTCCGGACGAAGCCACATTTGAAAAGTTTGTGAATGAAAACAAGCAAGCAATTATCGACTTCTTTACCCGTGCCGAGATGAATCGCCAGATTTCCTTGTTAGAGAAAAACCACAATGATTTCATTTCGAAGAAGGTTAACAGTATGTTCGATAGCGACATCTGGCTTCCGGCTGAGTTGGGCAGTTCAAAGACTGGAGAGGATTTCTTCTGGGCAGGTACGAATACAGCTTCCGCTGATCAGAATTTTGTGATCTACTCTTATCCGTATACCGATAAGGATACGTTTACGAAAGAGTTTTTCATCCATAAACGCGATTCTGTGATGAAAGCTAATATTCCGGGAGCTAAAGAAGGTATGTATATGTCGACAGACTCGACTACAGTCGAGGTTCGTCCAATCGATATTCATGGCGACTATACAATGGAAGCACGTGGGCTTTGGCGTATGAAGGGTGACTTCATGGGTGGTCCGTTTGTTTCGCACACTCGTCTGGACAAGGCTAACCATCGTATTGTCACTGTAGAGGTATTTATTTACTCACCAGATAAATTGAAACGTAACCTGATGCGCATGTTGGAAGCATCTCTGTATACTTTGCAACTTCCTACTGAGAAGAAGCAGGAGCAGATTCCGATGGGCATAGAGCAGGAGGAGAAAACTAACAAATAACAAAATGGAAGATAACAAAATAAAAATTGGTATCACTCAGGGAGACATAAACGGGGTAGGATACG
Organism: Bacteroides hominis; assembly: GCF_033042785.2. NCBI lineage: Bacteria > Pseudomonadati > Bacteroidota > Bacteroidia > Bacteroidales > Bacteroidaceae > Bacteroides > Bacteroides hominis. The sequence continues at coordinate 2,347,694 of NZ_CP178829.1, forward strand.
AAGTAATCTTGAAGACTTTTGCCGACCCCGTCATGTTGGAACTTTGTACACCGGTCATTTACGGTTCGCCGAAGGTGGCTGCATATCACCGTAAATCACTCGATCTGCCTACTAACTTCAGTATTGTCAATACTGCTGCAGAAGCTGCACACAATCGGTTGAGTGTAGTCAATTGTACGGATGACGAAGTGAAAGTCGAGTTTTCAAAACCCGATCCGGAGGCCGGTAAAGCAGCTTTAGGGGCACTTGAAAAAGCGATAGAGGAGTTCAGGGAAGGGTTGATTGATGTCATTGTGACAGCTCCTATTAATAAGCATACAATTCAGTCCGAAGGATTCGCTTTCCCCGGACATACTGAATATATTGAAGAGCGTTTGGGAGACGGTTCGAAATCTCTGATGATTCTGATGAAGGAGGATTTCCGTGTGGCTTTGGTGACCGGCCATATTCCGGTTCGGGAGATAGCTTCTTCGATAACCAAAGAGCTGATTCAGGAGAAACTTGTCATTTTCAACCGTTCGTTGAAACAGGATTTTGGAATCGGCGCACCTCGCATTGCAGTGTTGGCACTGAATCCACATGCCGGAGATGACGGGTTGCTCGGTACGGAAGAACAGGAGATCATTTCTCCGGCTATCCAGGAGATGGCCGCTAAAGGAATCTTATGTTATGGTCCTTATCCGGCTGACGGCTTTATGGGATCGGGTAATTTTACCCATTTTGACGGAGTGCTCGCTATGTATCATGATCAGGGACTGGCACCTTTCAAGGCATTGGCCATGGATGAAGGTGTGAATTATACGGCAGGTCTGCCTGTGATACGCACTTCTCCGGCACACGGCACAGCCTATGATATTGCAGGAAAAGGGGTTGCTTGTGAAGATTCATTCCGGCAAGCCATTTATGTAGCGATTGATGTATTCCGTAACCGCCAGCGTGAAAAGGCAGCACATGCCAATCCGTTGCGTAAACAATATTACGAAAAAAGAGACGACAGTGATAAACTGAAGCTCGATACAGTAGATGACGATATTTAATCAGGAAGGGAGTTTAGTGCGAATATGACAAAAGCGGAAATACAACAAGTAAAACTAAGGTTCGGTATTATTGGTAACACTGAAGCCTTGACGCGTGCGATAGATGTTGCCATACAGGTAGCGCCTACCGATTTGTCCGTGCTAATAACCGGAGAGAGTGGTGTCGGCAAGGAAAGCTTTCCTCAGATTATTCATCAGTATAGCCGTCGTAAACATGGCCAGTATATTGCCGTGAACTGTGGTGCTATTCCTGAGGGGACCATTGATTCGGAACTATTTGGGCATGAAAAAGGGGCTTTTACAGGTGCTATTGGTGAGCGGAAAGGATATTTTGGCGAGGCCGACGGCGGGACTATCTTTCTGGATGAAGTCGGGGAGTTGCCTTTGCCTACTCAGGCGCGTTTGCTTCGTGTGCTTGAAAGCGGAGAGTTTATAAAAGTAGGTTCTTCCAAAGTGCAGAAAACAGATGTCCGTATTGTGGCTGCTACCAATGTCAATCTGACACAAGCCATTGCTGAAGGGCGTTTTCGTGAGGATTTGTATTACCGTCTCAATACGGTACCCATCCAGATTCCTCCTTTGCGGGAACGTGGAGAAGACGTGCTGTTGCTGTTCCGCAAATTTGCAAGTGATTTTGCGGAGAAATATCGTATGCCTGCGATACAACTGACCGAAGATGCCAAACAGGTTTTATTGTCATATTCATGGCCGGGTAATGTGCGCCAATTGAAGAATATCACGGAACAGATCTCTATCATTGAGACAAATCGTGAAATCAATGCTTCTATTTTGCGGACCTATCTGCCTGCCCAGAATACACAACGACTGCCGGCTTTGTTCGGTGTAAAAGCCGGGAAGAGTTTTGAAAGTGAACGTGAAATTTTATATCAGGTTCTCTTTGATATGCGGCAGGATGTGACCGAACTGAAAAAGCTTGTGCACGAAATCATGTCCGAACGCGGAGCTGTAGCTTCCAATGTTGGTACGTTTTATGCCCCGGCTCCTGTTGTGACGCCTCCGCCTTCTGTACCTGCCCTGATCCATCCGGTCAAGCCTAATTGTCCCGATGACGATGACATACAGGATACCGAAGAGTATGTTGAAGAGTCTCTTTCGCTGGACGAGGTAGAGAAAGAAATGATACGTAAAGCCCTTGAGAAACATCATGGCAAACGAAAAAGTGCGGCAAAGGACCTCAATATCTCTGAGCGTACCCTTTACCGAAAAATAAAAGAATATGGATTGGAATAAAAAGATAATGCGAATCTCACTACTGGTTGTCACGCTGGTAGTGGGCATCTCGTGTACTGTTTCTTATAAATTTAATGGTGGTAATATCAATTACGATAAGGTAAAGACTATTTCTATAGCCGACTTTCCTATAAAGTCGGACTATGTTTATGCACCGTTAGGTACTAAATTCAATGAAGATCTGAAAGATATCTTCCTTCGCCAGACTCGCCTGAAGCTGGTGAATAATAATGCCGACCTTCAGATTGATGGAGAAATCACCGGATACAACCAGTATAACCAAGCTGTTTCGGCCGATGGATACTCTTCTGAAACGAAGCTGACGATTACGGTAAATGTTCGTTTTGTGAATAATACGAACCATGAGCAGGACTTCGAACAGCAATTCTCGGCTTTCCGTGTCTACGACTCAAGAGAGTTACTGACAGCTGTTCAGGACGGACTGATTGCGGAGATGACCAAAGAGATTACAGATCAAATATTTAATGCAACGGTAGCAAATTGGTAATTGGGATGATTTCTGCTAATTTACAACAATGGATTCAGCATCCTGAAACGCTGAATAAAGATACTTTGTACGAGTTGCGGACACTTGTCACACGCTATCCTTATTTCCAGTCGCTGCGTTTACTCTATCTTAAAAATCTTTATCTGTTACACGATATCTCTTTCGGTGCGGAGCTTCGTAAAGCCATATTATATGTGGCAGATCGCCGGAAGCTGTTTTATCTGATTGAAGGTGAGAGGTATATTTTGAAGCCCCGTAAAAAGAATATGCCTTCCGAAGCAGAAGTGTTGGAGGAAGAGCCCGGTCTGGATCGTACACTCTCCCTGATCGATGCTTTTTTGGCCACTGTGCCTGAAGAGGTTTCCGGGCAGACGACTCTGGACTATTCAACGGATTATACTACTTATCTGTTACAGGAAGATGAAGAAGATTCCGCTCCGGAACAGTCGGAGATTCCGAAACTTCGTGGGCATGAATTGATCGATGGCTTTATCGAGAGAAGTGAGGGAGAAACATCCATTCGTCTGCAGCCCGCAGCTAACAATGAAACGCTTCCCGTGGAAGAAGAGGGGGAGGCGCATCATGAAGAAGATGAAGATGATAGCTGTTTTACCGAAACATTAGCCAAAATATATGTCAAACAGCACCGATATTCCAAGGCACTTGAAATTATTAAAAAATTAAGTTTGAAATATCCAAAAAAAAATGCTTACTTTGCAGACCAAATCAGATTTTTAGAGAAATTGATTATTAACGCTAAATCAAAATAACAAAATGTACTTATTATTAGTTATCTTAATGGTTATTGCAGCCATACTGATGTGCTTCATTGTGTTGATTCAGAACTCAAAAGGCGGTGGTCTTGCTTCTGGGTTCTCGTCATCTAACCAGATTATGGGTGTACGCAAAACTACAGACTTTCTGGAAAAGGCAACTTGGGGCTTAGCTGCATTTATGGTTGTGATGAGCATTGCTACTGCTTATGTTGTTCCGACTTCTTCTTCTAAAACGCAAGATGTCATCATGGAACAGGCTCAGCAGGAAGAACAGACCAACCCGTATAACCTGCCTGTAGGTACTACTGCACCGAAGACGGATGCTGCTGCTCCGGCTGAAGCACCTGCAACGGAAACTCCGGCAACCCCGGCAAACTAACAACAGATTCTTTTTAAGAAACGATAAGTGAAGCTGCAATTTCAAACCGAAACTTGCAGCTTCACTTGTTTTTAGCCGTAAAATGTATCTTTTTGTTAGGCATACAAGGCGGATTTAGTTACCTTTGTTCGCTATAACACTTTTACTAACTTCTGAGTTTAAATATTACAATGACAGAACAATTGAGAAACAAACTGAGTGACTCCAAAACACTTCGTTGGAGTGTGCTCGCTCTGGTCGCTTTTACTATGCTTTGCGGCTATTTCCTTACCGACGTAATGTCTCCTTTGAAACCCATGCTCGAAAAAGAGCTCCTTTGGGATAGTTTGGATTATGGATTCTTTACCAGCGCTTACGGGTGGTTTAATGTATTCCTGCTGATGTTGATTTTTGGTGGTATCATTCTCGATAAGATGGGAGTTCGTTTCACCGGAATGGGAGCCTGTATACTGATGGTGCTGGGTTGTGGACTGAAATATTATGCTATTTCTACAACTTTCCCCGAAGGCGCTTTGATTATGGGCTTCAAAACTCAGGTCTTTCTGGCTGCTTTAGGATATGCTATCTTTGGTGTAGGTGTAGAGATTGCAGGTATCACGGTTTCCAAGATTATTGTAAAATGGTTTAAGGGCAAAGAGATGGCTTTAGCCATGGGACTTGAGATGGCAACCGCGCGTATCGGTACTACTTTGGCAATGGTACTTACTGTTCCTATTGCCGATTATTTTGGCTATACGGATGAAAGTGGCAGTTTCCATACCAATATTCCGATGCCTATTTTGTTGTGTCTGATTATGCTGTGCATCGGTACTATCGCCTTCTTTATCTATACCTTTTATGATAAGAAACTTGATGCTTCTTTAGATGCTCAGGGAGAAGAACCGGAGGAACCGTTCCGTATGAAGGATGTTATGCTTATTGTTACTAATAAGGGATTCTGGTTGATTGCTTTATTGTGTGTATTGTTCTATTCCGCTGTCTTCCCCTTTATTAAATATGCAACCGACTTGATGGTGCAGAAGTATAACGTAGATCCTAAATTGGCTGGAAATATCCCAGGATTACTACCGATAGGGACCATCTTCCTGACTCCGTTGTTTGGTACTCTTTATGACCGTATCGGTAAGGGAGCTACATTGATGATTATCGGTGCCGTTATGTTGATTGGCGTACATACTTTGTTTGCGCTTCCTATCCTTAATGTATGGTGGTTTGCCACTGTAATTATGATAATTCTGGGTATTGCCTTCTCACTGGTGCCTTCGGCCATGTGGCCTTCTGTTCCGAAAATTATTCCGGAGAAACAACTGGGTACAGCCTATGCCCTGATTTTCTGGGTACAGAACTGGGGATTGATGGGTGTTCCTTTGTTGATCGGATGGGTACTGAATACTTATTGCAAAGGTCCCGTTGTAGATGGTGCACAGACCTATGATTATACTTTGCCTATGTCTATCTTTGCTTGTTTTGGTGTTTTGGCACTGATTGTGGCTTTGATGCTGAAAGCTGAAGATAAGAAGAAGGGATACGGATTGCAGGAAGCGAATATTAAGAAATAACAGAATATGGCAGACGCGAAAGAGAAAATAAATCTTCTGGATGTAATTCCTTTCCGTAGTGAGAATATTACAGCCGAAAAGGGAAGCGATGGTACCGTTACCATTGCTTTCCCCCGGTTTAAATATGAATGGATGCGGCGTTTTTTATTGCCCAAAGGAATGTCTCCGGATATTCATGTCCGGCTGGAAGAACATGGTACTGCCGTATGGGAGTTAATTGACGGGAAGCGGACCGTACGCCAGATTATTGAAGAACTTGCAGAGCATTTCGATCACGAAGAAAATTACGAATCGCGTATTACTGCCTATATCACCCAGTTGCAGAAGGACGGATTTGTGAAATTAGCGGTTACGAACTGACGGTGTTTGAAAAGCACAATTTAAGAAAATAAAAAAACTCCGACTGACCTGTATAGATCAGCCGGAGTTTTTTTATCAGTTTTATTCTCCTTCTTCCCTATCTACTTTAATCAATCCTCCTGTAGCCGGATTGAAAGTAACTTGTACGGTCGATTTTTTATTGAAAAGAGCTGGAGCCAGATATTCAATTGTTCCGAACTGTGTAACGGGAAGTTCACCGTTAAACCATTCTTTTTTTCCTTCTATAAGCGTCACTTGTGCCTTACCGGGTACGTTATAAGCTATGCCGTCTACTTTCTTTTTGCCATCGTCTTCCGGTACATTGACTGTTTTCAGATTTTTCAGAGTAATGTAAACCGGTTCTCCTGCCAGGTCATTATTGGCAACTATACCCAGTTTCCTGGAAAAGCGGAAGGCCACTTCGTTATCCATCTCTTTTTCCGGATTCAGGCGGATAGTAAATATCCGCTCGTCTTTATTCAGTGTACCTGAGAACATTTCGGTCATGGCAGCTTCCTGTTCTTCCAGGTTGGCAAGCATTATCTTCAGTTGTTCTCCGTCTTTAGGCATGTTGTCTGCCTGTCCGCGTACTAAGGCGTTTTTGCTTTCGCGGATGTTGTAGATTTCTTTGGCGACCAATTCAGCCATTTTAGCTGTAGAACCTGCCATCAGAATCTCTTCTGTCAGAAAATCACGTGGATTTACTTTTTTTCTCAGCGTAGTGGCTGGTTGTATAGGTGCAGACTTCTTCGGACTTAACGGTACATTGATCGATTTAACAATACCGTCTTCGGTCAACTCTATCAACGGAGCCACTGTTTTATCCTTCAGTTTGACGAAATAGGTATGGTCACTATCGGGGATACCGACAGATTTGGCTTTGACGCTGACCAGTTCCCAATATTCCTGAGGCTCTCCCGACACATCGGTCAGCCGCAGATAACGGTCGGCATATTTGCTGAATTCTCCCGGAGTGTATGTCACTTTATTGGCTTTGACTTCAATGTCGATTGCTGTTTTAGGAAGTGCATAGGTCACCCCGTAATCTTTTCCCCGGGTAACTCCTGCTGTAACTTCTGTCTGGGCATATGCCGAGGCAGAAAGTAACAGTCCTGTCAGTATAATTAGCTTTTTCATTTTCCGGTTTATTTTAACTGGTTTAAAAAACAAAGTTAATGAAGTTATTTGGAAAATCATAAGTTGTTAACCTTTATTCGCTTACCAGACGCCAGGCCATTGGCAGATAATTGACAATATCTCCGGCTGTCATACCGATAACGCCCTGCTTTTTGCGTGCGAAATCGCCGGCCAGACCGTGTACGTAAGTACCTATTTTAGCTGCTTCTTCAGCCGGGTATCCCTGTGTCAGTAAAGCCAGTACGACACCCGTCAACACATCTCCACTTCCGGCTGTCGCCATGCCCGGATTACCTGTGGAGTTGAAATAACATTTGCCCGAAGGGGTGATAATTGCTGAATAAGCTCCTTTTAATATAATATGTACTTTAGCGGTACGAGCCAGTTCACAAGCTTTCATTAGTCGCTCGTACGAATTCTGGCATTTGCCCACCATACGTTCCAGCTCCTTGGGGTGAGGGGTCAGGATGGAGCCTTTGGGGAGCGTGGTCAGTGCATGGCGGTGGTTGGCTAATATATTCAGTGCATCGGCATCCAGCACCAAAGGAGTCTGGCATCCACTGAGTTGCTCGAGCAATGCGGCTTCTGTTTCTTCTGAGCGTCCGATTCCCGGACCGATACCTACCGCCTGATAGTCATCTGTATCCGTGGGAAAAGCAAAGCAGGAATCACTGGCATCGAGTTCGACAATTGCTTCCGGGACGGAAATCTGTAGGATGTCATTGTTACGCATGGGTGCGTGTACAGTCAGCAATCCTACCCCCGAACGCATACAGGCACGGGCCGCCAGCACTGAAGCCCCTGCCATACCATACGATCCGGCAATCAGCAAGGCGTGTCCGAAATTTCCTTTGTGTGAAAAGGGGCTGCGGGGTTTGATCAAAGCATGTATCTCTTCTGCTTCCAATAAGGCATAATTGCTTTCTGTTTCTTCGATGGCTTCATGGCTGAGGTTGATATCCAGCAATTTCCATTCACCAACGAATTCGGCATTCTCTGCGAAGAGAAAAGCCAGTTTGGGCAATTGCAGGCTCAGTGTCAGATGGGCACGGATGATATTGGCTTTTACGTTAAATGTGTTTTCTTCTCCCATCAATCCCGAAGGGATGTCGATAGCAACCACTGTAGCAGGTGATGCATTGATATATTTCACTACAGCCGCGAAACCGCCGCTTAACGGTTTATTGAGTCCCGAACCAAAAAGTCCGTCCACTACCAAATGATCCATTGTCAGGGTAGGAGGTACAAATTGTGTGCTTACTTCACTGAACTTCACATTATCCATCATTTCCACCAATTCTTTGTTGGTCTGACAGTCGGCTGACAGTTCTCCTTTCGGGTTGAACAGATAGGCTTCAACCTTATATTCCTTTTCCGCCAGCATGCGGGCCACGGCAAGGGCATCTCCGCCGTTATTACCCGGTCCCGCAAATACCGTGACAGGAGTTGTGATGTCCCAACGTTCAGTGATGGCTTTTGTCAGTGCCTGCGCTGCCCGTTCCATCAGGTCGATCGATGCAATCGGTTCATGTTCTATGGTGTAAGCATCCAGTTTTTTGATGCTGCTACTTGGAAAAATCTTCATGGTGAACTTTTATTTTAAGTTTTTTGACCCACAAAGATAGCAATTAATATACGAAATCAGGAACTTCTTTTTCTTCTTCTTTTTTTCTGAATACGCCTGTTTTTCCGTAGTTCTCTCTACGATAACGTTGGTGCAGATAGATAAATGAACATACGAAAGCGACAAAACAAATCACTCCTACATAGCCGGCCATCAGGTTGTAGAAAGTAGTCCAGTTAATGTCAGGTGAAAAGAATTCCTTGACAGCCAATACGATAACCGTACCCGTATAACCGAGAAAATCATTCATGGCAATAAAGAAACCTACATTACCCCGGATTTTAAAGCATGCGATGAATCGGTCGAAGAAAATGGTCTGAAAAGTGAGAAAAGCCAGATAAAGACAGAGGCTCTGAATGAATAACCAGACAATAGCGTTTAATTGCAATTGTTCGTAGCCAAATGAAACCACTGTCATCACTACCATGCTGATGATGATCAATCCCAGTAATATCGATAATGCTTTCAAGTTGCTTCGTACAAAAACCATCAACCCGAAAATGACAAGGATAATGATAGTTACTACGCTGTCTACCTGAGCAAACATCCACGAAGAGTATTGGGATACATCGATAATCTTCACCAGGAAGTCTTCTTTGATATCCCTTAAGATTGTCAATACTACATTGGCAATGAAGAGCAGGGTGAGAAAAGGCATAAAATTCTTGAAGATATCCCAACGCTGTTTGCCGTTCAGTGTTTCCCGTTTCGATTTCATGGCGATATCTTCGGCCGTGGGTTGTGGGAGCCGGTTCAGAGAATAACCCAATAGGGCGAGTATGGGTAAAGCAATACCTCCGATCAGAGTCGGCATCCAGAATTCACTTATGTTTAAAGTGTCCATAACAAACAAGCCGGCGGACTTAGCTGTTCCCGAGCTGATAACCATACTGACACCCAACAAGCTGGCGAGTATGTCCGTCATGCGGCGTCCTTCTATAAAACTAAAAATGATTCCCCACATACATCCCAATGAAAGACCGTTCAGAAACATAGCTCCTATATTATAAGGTGCAGGTAGTAGTCCGAACAGTATCAACGAAGCTTCTGCCAGTACAATGGAGATCAGGATGAATTTCATCCGGTTTTCCCGTTTCAATTCTGAAATGAGTTTGATCCCAATGAACTTGGAAAGTACGTATCCTAATATCTGTGCGATAGTGACCACTACTTTATAATCCATTCCAAATGCCTCAAGTCCATCGAATCCGGCAGCCGTATAAGGTTTTCTTAGTGCATAAACCAGTGAGTAGGAGAGCAATGCAGCACCACCTGCCCAAAGAATGAAAAGGAAATCGGAAAGTTTCTTTTGTGAATTAGTTTTTACTTGTTGTACATTGTCCATAACATCTGCTTGTTGTTTTCTGGCGCAAAAATAGGTCCCTCGTATTACAGACCTGTTACTGAATATATGAATATTTATTATTAATAGATATTGATAATGAAAGAGTTATGTTGTAATGTTTATGTAATATTTATGAAATAGAAACGAAATTCATACTGTGCTTCTATCGAATAAATTCCCTACTTTTAGGTATTGCCTGTTTATATGGAATCTGTAACTTTGTTTGTGAAACCAAAACAAATAATAAATGAAAAGGAAAAGCCTTATTAACAGAATCTTGCAGAATGTCCGTAAACCCGAAGGATTCTTTGGAAGAATGATACTCTGGGGAATGAATCAGGGACATGCTTCGTTGGCTCATTGGGGAATGTCTTGTATGGAGTGGCATCAGGGATGGAACGTGCTTGATATAGGTTGCGGTGGTGGTGCCAACCTGGCGCAAATCCTCAAATATTGCCCGCAAGGTAAGGCTTTTGGCATAGACATTTCACCGGAAAGTGTTGCTTTTGCACGAAAAAGAAACAGAAGGCAACTTGGTACACGTTGTTTTGTAGAGCAGGGGAGTGTCGATCAACTTCCATATTCCGATCACAGTTTTAATGTGGTCACCGCTTTTGAGACCATTTACTTCTGGAGTGACTTACAGCATACTTTTACTGAAGTGGCACGTGTCTTGAAGCCTGGCGGAGCATTTCTTATCTGTTGTGAAATGAGTGATCCGACGAATGAAGTATGGACCAGTCGTGTCGAAGGAATGGTGGTGTATTCCGATGATCAGCTGAAGACTATTCTTGTTAATGCCGGTTTTACCAATATAGCCATGTACCGCCGCAGAAAAGAGGAATTATGTATAATAGGGCATAAGAAAATGATGCAGTTGTAAAGGATACCGATGGTTAGCTTACTACTGAATGTATTAACAATGTTAATGGTAAGAAGAGAAGTTTAATTGCTTGCCGATAACTTATTAACTTCGTATTTTTATGAAGTTAATATCCTATGGTTACGAAGTTAACTTTAACACTGTGTTAAAGTTAACTTCCTATAATCATTTTATTAATACCCTGTTTGCAGGAAATCAGATGATTATATGTTTGTTGTTTAGTTCAGGTAGAATCATCCTTTTACATTTAAAATATGAAGTTGTCAATTTATCAAGTTAGCATTAATACTTCTTGTTACTTAATTAAATGCTTGTTTTTATATTTTTCTATAATACATATATTATAGTACTTCCCTTCTTTATGAAGATTTGAATTATACTTTTGATTTACATGGGTATAGCCATGTTTTGTGAAAATAATCTGTGAAAAGTTTTGGAGACTCGAAAGAAGGTTTTACCTTTGCAACCGAAAATATATATGCGTGTGAATACTCTTTTTTGAATCGAATATATATTTCAAATAAAATAATTCAACGTATCAGATGGTTCTCAAATCTGATGCGAATACTTTTTCTATATCCAATCATTAAAAAACTTAATTTGTAAACTGTTGAGAATCAGATTCCTTTTTTTGAGAATTTCTGTTTTTAACAAATTTTCATTTCTACTCATTATTCAAACTTATTCTTACGGACGCAGCGTTGGAGGCAACAGATAACGATAAACATTGGTATGTCGTATTGACACGAACTAATTCGGAACGTAAAGTTCGGGATTATTTTCAGTTACAGGAAGTAGATACTTTTCTCCCTGTTCAAAATTGTGTCATCGAACGTGAAGGAAAGCGCATCGAGCGTGAGCGCCTTCTCTTGCCCCGTATGGTTTTTGTTCACATCTCTCGTCAGGAAATGTTTGCCGTACGAAATACCCTGAATGTATACGATTTCCTTCGCGATCGTTCTACCGGAGCTCCCACTTGTATTCCTGATAGGCAGATGGCTGATTTTCGTTATATGCTCGATTATTCCCATGATCAAGTTATTCTGACCGGTGAAACCATTCCTCAGGGAACTCGTGTAGTAGTAGCTAAAGGTGACTTGCAGGGCTTGCGTGGTGAGTTGGTCCGTTACAATAATAAATATCACATTTTAGTGCGTATCGATATGTTCGGTAGCGCCATGGTGACTATTCCGGCCAGTTACGTCCGAAAGGATAAATAAAAACTATAAATGTAAAGAAAATGCCATTATATGTAATGGCGATAACAATATATGTAACGGGTGATAACAATATATGTAATGTCCCGTTACGTCATTAGATACAATTCTCTTTTATATAAGTCAAAAACCGAAGAAAGAATCGACGAATCATAATTCATTCCTTTTTAAAATGAAAAATTCTCTGTGTAACTCTGTGTCCTCTGTTGTGAAAAAGCTTCTGGAGTATGGTGAGGACGGTACTCCTGTCTATGTGAATGAACTTACTGCGTTAAACCAGGAACTCCGTAATTTGTGTGCCGATCTTCTTCTCCGGAAGGGGGAATCTCCCGAAGAAGAAGCAGAAATACTTGTCACTTTGTTCAAGGGTTACAATACCATGCTGTTTAATGTCTCCGCAGAGAATGAACAGGTTATTCAAGAGTTATTGGATCGTTCAATGGCTGTTTTAGAAAAACTTCCTGCCTCTGTTTTGAAATGTCAGTTACTGTTGGAGTGCTTTGAGCAGATGGGGGATGAGGAGCTGATAGGAGAGGTTAAGAAAAATATAGAGGGATTTATTTGATAATGAAAGGCATTGTTTTAGCAGGTGGCTCAGGGACACGGCTATATCCTATAACTAAAGGAGTGAGTAAGCAGTTACTTCCCGTCTTTGATAAACCCATGATTTATTATCCTATTTCTGTACTGATGTTGGCAGGTATACGGGAGATTTTGATTATTTCTACTCCCGATGATTTGTCTGGATTTCAACGTTTATTGGGTGATGGATCTGATTTTGGAGTGAAGTTTGAGTATGCAGAACAGCCTTCGCCTGATGGTTTAGCACAAGCATTCATCATAGGAGAAAAATTTATAGGAGATGATTCTGTCTGTTTGATCTTAGGTGATAATATCTTTTATGGGCAAGGATTTACGCGAATGTTAAGTGAGGCTGTTAGTATTGCAGAATCAGAAAGTAAAGCAACCGTTTTTGGCTATTGGGTAAGTGATCCCGAACGCTATGGTGTGGCAGAATTTGATAAAAATGGGAATGTTTTCAGCATAGAGGAAAAACCTCAGAAACCTAAATCTAATTATGCCGTTGTAGGACTATATTTCTATCCTAATAAGGTAGTTGAGGTTGCAAAGAGTATTAAACCCTCTTCTCGCGGCGAGTTAGAAATAACGACTGTCAATCAGAGGTTCTTATCAGACAAGGAATTGAAGGTTCAATTATTAGGTCGGGGATTTGCATGGCTTGATACAGGTACACACGATTCCTTATCTGAGGCAAGTACTTTTATTGAGGTTATTGAGAAACGCCAAGGTTTAAAAGTTGCATGTTTAGAGGGGATCGCTTTAAGAAAGGGCTGGATTTCTCCGGAAAAGATGAAAGCATTGGCACAGCCAATGCTTAAGAATCAATATGGACGATATCTGTTGAAGGTCATAGATGAACTATCTATAAAATAACTTCTTCCCGATGAATATAATAAAAACAGCTATTGAAGGACTTGTGATCCTTGAACCACGACTCTTCAAAGATGATCGTGGGTATTTCTTTGAATCTTTCAATCAGAGAGAATTCGAAGAAAAAGTCTGTAAAACTACTTTTGTACAAGATAATGAATCTAAGTCGAGCTATGGTGTTATTCGTGGTTTACATTTTCAGAAACCTCCTTTTGCTCAGAGCAAGTTAGTGCGGGTAATTAAGGGGGCTGTTCTTGATGTAGCCGTTGATATTCGTAAAGGGTCACCTACATTTGGAAAACATGTATCAGTAGAGCTTACAGAAGATAACCACTGTCAGTTCTTTATTCCACGCGGCTTTGCACATGGCTTTAGTGTACTGAGCGAAGAAGTGATTTTTCAGTATAAGTGTGATAACTTTTATCATCCGGAAGCAGAAGGAGCTATTGCTTGGAATGATCCGGATTTAGGAATCGAATGGAGAATAGGCGAAGATGAAATTTCACTTTCAAAGAAGGATCGTAATCATCTTTATTTAAGAGAATTATCTCTTTGGATTTAGATAAAATCTCAATAATATTATATATTAAATCGTGAAAACTCAGAATGACAATAAGCGTATAGCTAAAAATACATTGCTGCTCTATGTGCGTATGTTTTTTAATATGGGCGTCGCATTATATACTTCAAGAGTTATATTAAAAACATTGGGAATTGAAGATTTTGGTATATATAACGTTGTTGCAGGAGTCATTTCAATGTTTTCATTCTTGAATTCATCCATGAGTGGTGCAACTTCTCGTTTTTTAGCTTTTGAATTAGGAAAAGGTAATTATTTGAAGTTGCAGAAAGTTTTTTCTTCGGCTATCACTATACATTTTATTATTGCATTAAGTGTACTACTTTTAGGAGAAACTGTTGGCTTATGGTTCTTACAAACAAAGTTAGTCATTCCTTTTGATAGGATGTTCGCAGCAAATATTATATATCAGATTACGATATTTAGTAGTTTTATTACTATACTGCAAGTACCATATACTGCCTTGATTATGGCTAATGAAAGAATGAATATTTATGCTTATGTTGAGATATTAAATGTATGCCTAAAATTATTAATAGTATTTTTATTGGTGATTATTCCAGCTGATAAATTAATTGTTTATGGAGTCCTTTTATTGATTGTCACAATATTAATATTTGTAATCTATAGTATTTATTGCGTACGTAATTTACGGGGAGCATATTTTAGTTTTTCTTTTAATAAAAAAGAAATATATCCAATGCTTAGTTTTTCAAGTTGGGATTTATATGGAAATGCCAGTGTTATTGCTCGTACCCAAGGGGTAAATATATTGCTAAATATTTTTTTTGGAACTATATTAAATGCCGCTAGTGGTGTAGCCACACAGGTGCAATCTGCTGTTATGGGACTGGCTAATAATGTTATTGCTGCAATTCGTCCCCAAATAGTAAAAAGCTATGCAATAAAGGATTATTCCCGTACTATTTATTTGGTTAATAAAGCATCTGTGTATACTTTTATGCTTCTGCTTATTTTTACTATTCCTCTTTTACTGGAAATGAACTTTGTGTTGTCATTATGGTTAAAGGAGGTACCTTTATATAGTGCTGTATTATGTCAATATACACTCTTATTTAATTTATTTGCAAATATATCTGTAATTGTTATCAGTGCCATACATGCAACAGGGAGAATAAAGCGTCCTAGTTTAATTAATGGTACATTTTATATACTTGTTATTCCTATTTCTTATATTGCATTTAAATTGGGGGGCTCTCCTGAATCTGCTTATATCTATAATGTAATTGCAGTGATATGTGGGTTATTATCTAATGTTTGGACATTACATTTATATATTCCGTCTTTCTCTTTTAAATATTTTTTTATTCATGTAGTATGTAAATGTGTTTTGATCTTTTTATCAATTCTTATCCCAATCTATTTTTTTATGTTTCTGATTAATGAGGGGTGGTTGCGTCTTATTTTTGTAGTAGTATTGTCTACTGTTTCCATTTTGTTGATTACTTATTTTTTTATTATGACTAAATCAGAACAATCTTTTTTTAAAATGAAATTGCAAAAGTTTAAATAGAATGGATAAATTAGTAAGTATTATTACTCCCTGTTATAATTCTGGTGGATTTTTACATAGACTACTGGATTCTATATTAATTCAGAATTACCCTTTTATCGAAATGTATGCTGTAGATGATGGTTCTATAGATAATACAAAAGAAGTGATTATGAACTATATCCCTAAATTTAATAATAAAGGGTATTCCCTTCATTATTTATATCAGGAGAATAGTGGGCAGTCAGTGGCTGTCAATAGAGCCTTAAAGAAAATAAAGGGAGATTATTTGGTATGGCCCGATAGTGATGATTTTTATGCTACAAATGATGTTATATCTAAAATGGTAGATTTATTGATGGGAAGTGATGACTCTGTAGGTATGGTTCGATGCTTGCCTAATTACTTAGATGATAAAACATTAAAAACTATTAGGGAATTTGAAATAATGAGTCATTATAATGAAGATCTATTTGAAGATTGTTTATATGTAAGAAATGGTTATTTCTTTTTGGCTGGTGGTTATATGGTTAAAACAGTCGTTTTAGATAAATGTATAATAAACAGGGAAATATATATAGAAAAAGATGCTGGGCAGAATTGGCAATTAATGCTTCCTTTATTGTACCATTATCGTTGTTTAACAATAAAAGAAAAACTACATAATGTTTTGTGTCGAAAAGAATCACACTCCCGAAGTCAATATAAATCTTATGAAGATGTTTGTCGTAAATTTTTGTCTTATGAGAATACTTTAGTTCAGACTTTAAAATCGATGACTTTCTTATGTGAAGAAAAACAAGAGGCATATATTAAAAATATTCATCTTAAATATTTACTTATACAGTTTGATACTTGTTTGAAATATAAAAAAAATGAAGAAGCGAATATCCTAAAAAGAAGATTAAAAAATGATTTTCATTATTCATTCTCTTTTTCTCAAGTGGTAGATTATACTTGTTATCGAATCCCCGGATATAGTTTACTAAAAAAGTATATAATTTGGCTAATTGATAGACTATAAAATGATTCATATAAAGGAAGCTAAAGACTGTTGTGGTTGTGATGCTTGTTCGCAAGTTTGTCCTCAACGTTGTATAGTAATGAAAGAGGATGAATGTGGATTTTGGTATCCTCGGGTAGATGAGGCTGTTTGCATTAATTGTCATCTATGTGAAAGGGTTTGTCCAATTATTAACCAGAACGAATCTAAAAAGCCATTAAATGTATATGCAGCAAAAAACAAAGATGAAAGGATTCGTATTCAGAGTTCTTCTGGAGGCATTTTTACATTAATAGCTGAGCAAGTATTGAGAGAAGGAGGGGTGGTTTTTGGTGCTCGTTTCAATGAACAATGGGAGGTTGTACATGATTATACTGAAAGGGAAAATGAACTTGTTTTATTTCGGGGTTCTAAGTATGTACAAAGTAAAATAGGTGTAGCTTTTGAAAAAGCAAAATTTTTCCTTGATAATAAACGAAAGGTTCTGTTTACAGGTACCCCTTGTCAGATAGCGGGATTAAGAAAATATTTAAGGAAAAAATATGATAATTTACTCACTGTTGATTTTATTTGTCATGGCGTACCAAGTCCTTTGGTTTGGAGGAAATATTTACAGGAAATAAAGTTGCAGCAGTATCATGAAATAAAAAAATATAAAACATTTCCTATATCCGTATGTGAGAAAGATATTTGTATTAAAAATATTTCATTTAGATCTAAACTATTGGGATGGAAAAAGTTTAGTTTCTCTCTTTCTTTTTTTATTTCGTTACGTGATGGGACCTTTTATGAAAATAAAATAATAGAATCACTTGACGAAAATATTTTTATGCGTGGCTTTTTAACTAATCTCTATTTGCGACCTTCATGCTATAGTTGTCAATTCAAAAGTGGAAAAAGTGGCAGTGATATAACATTAGGAGATTTTTGGGGGATAGATAAAATATTGCCTACGTTTGATGATGATAAAGGAGTTAGTTTAGTACTTATTAATAGGGAAGAAATTAAATCGTGGTTTGAAGAATTCTGTCAAGATAGAAAGTTGGAGAAATATGAAAACGCACTTCAGGAAAACTCTAGTCTGCTGGCTTCAGTGACTCCACATCGCAACATGAAATATTTTTATTCAAAAATGTACAAAGGAGAGTGCTTACAAAAATGTATATCAGTGTCTCTTGAGAAAAAGAATATAAAATACCGGTTAGCAAGTATATTATATCATTTATGTAAGAAAAACTAATTTGAGTTTAAGGTGTAATTTGATTATAAATATATGTCTATTGTTTTAAAAATAGGAATATTAACATTGCCTTTGGGCTATAATTATGGTAATTTACTTCAGGCGTATGCCCTACAAACGATATTACAGAGAATGGGGCATGATGCCAAGGTCTTGAATCATCGATTGGGTCTTTCTAATAGAGGGCTAAGGCAGAGGATTGTATTAGCTTTTTCTCAATATAATTTTAGAAAATTTACAAGAAAGCATATTAATTTAACAAAAGAAATAAAGAGTTCAATCCAGTGGAATAATATAAATTCTTTCGATGTTATTATTGTTGGTAGTGACCAAGTTTGGAGACTTGATTATGTTGGAGAGGATATTGAACGGTATTTTTTGGATTTTGTTAATGGAGAATCGACAAAAAGAATTTCTTATGCAGCCTCATTTGGCATAGATTCATTCGTATGTACAGTTAAAAAAAAGACTGTTTTGGCTAATTTGTTACAACGTTTCGATGCTGTATCTGTTCGTGAGTTTTCTGGCATTAATATTTGTGCTAAGAACTTTGGAGTAATGGCTAAGCAAGTTATTGATCCCACTTTATTATTAACAGCAGCTGATTATCAGAATTTGATAAAAAATACCCCATCACATAAAAATCAGGCTATTTCATATATTCTAGATATTGATGAAAATAAAGAGAAGTGTGTAGATATTCTTATAAAAGAGTATGGCTTGAATTTGAAAAAAGTAAATAGCCGTTTACATTTTAGAGATTTTATAAAATATTATTCTTTGCATTTGAAGGATTATATGGTTCCATCTATAGAAGAATGGTTGATAGACTTTATGTCTGCTAATCTTGTGATTACAGATAGCTTTCATGGAATGGTATTTTCAATCCTTTTTAAAAAAACATTTTTTGTTATTGCTAATCAAGGACGTGGTCTTGAGAGAATATCTTCTTTATTACAATCTTTGGGATTAGAAGATAGATTGTTTTTAGGATTTGAAGAATTGAAATACGCGATTGATAATAAACAGATAAAAATAATAAACTATGATATCGTTGGAGAAAAATTGGAAATATTACGAAAGAATTCTTTTGCCTTTTTATCTCAATCATTGACCTGAGCTTTGTTTGTTTTTTGTTATACTTATTTTTATATGTGTTCTTATAGCCCTTTGATTTCCGTTATTGTTCCTGTATATAATGCAGAAAACTATGTTGCAAAAACCATAGACTCGGTATTGGATCAAACATATCGAAACTTTGAATTGATTCTTGTAGATGATGGGAGTGAGGATCAAACAAAAGATATATTAATTAAATATGCTTCCTTGCATAGTCGTATAAAGCTGATTTGTCAGTCAAATCAAGGGCAAAATCGGGCAAGAGAAACTGGAGCCAATATGGCAGCTGGTGAATATCTTTTTTTCTTAGATGCCGATGATTTAATTAAACCTTTGACTTTACAAGCTTTAGTGGATTCTTCCGATAATTGCAGAAGTGATTTAGTTGTATCGAATATTTTTTTATACTACGATGATAGAGAAATAGTTGAGCAATGGTTTAAGAAGGAAGATGTTTGTTCTGTGAGAGATTTATTATTATCATTCCTTAGAGTGATGGGAAATGGAAGTTTGTGTGCTAAACTATTCAGGCGTGAAAGATTTTCTTTTCATGATATTTATTCTCGGGACGACATTAGAATGAATGAGGATTATTTGGTTTTTGTTCAGAATATGTTACTGTTTAATTACAAGGTTTCATTTTGTGAATATGTTGGTTATAAGTATCGTAAACATGGAACAGGAGCCTCTTCCATAAGACAATTATCTTCTGCAAATAGTGTTTTAGATGTTGCATATTTTTTGTCAGCTTTGATCGTGTCAACTTATCCAGACGATAAGGACATAATCCAAATGCTATGTCGGTATATAAACTATCATTTGTATATTGCATTGGCTGTAAATTTAGCATGTGTATTTAACCCCAAAGCAAAACAACTTTATTATTTAGCTAATTCTCCTAGCCATTTAAGTATTTGTGGTTTATCTTTTAAAGAAAAAATGCTAATAAAAATTGTAATATTTCCTTCTCTCTTGAAAAGAATCGTGATTATAATAAGAAATATAAAACAAAAAATTGAAGTTTAATTACGAGAATTAAATTTTTATTTTATATTAAAAAAGTATAATTATTATGTCAAAAGAGCACATCGTTTTTTTGTTTCCAGGTGCTTGGAGTGTACCGATTGGAGGATATAAAGTTATATATGAATATGCTAATCGTTTTGTTCAAGATGGATATAATGTGACAATTGTTTATCCAGCACAAGTATTGTTTAAGAAACATGCATTTTTTAATAAATTGTGTATTTTAGCTTTTTATATTAAAAATATCGTATTTAAAAAATATGAGCCATATTCATGGTTTCCTTTAGATAAGCGAGTGCAATTGAAATATGTTTGGTCGTTAAAAGAGAAGAATGTTCCATATGCAGATGTATATGTTGCAACAGCTGTTGAAACTGCTATATATTTAAATGAATATACGAATGATAGAGCACAAAAATATTATTTTATTCAAGGTTATGAAACTTGGGCTGTATGTGAGGATAGGCTTTGGGAGTCATATAAATACAAAATGAATAAGATTGTTATTGCTCCTTGGCTGTTGGATAAAGTTAGAGCTGTTGGTCAAGAAGCTATTATGATTTACAATGGTTTTGATTTTAAGTGTTTTTGCTTGATAAAAGATATAGAGTTCAAAGATAAATATTGTGTTTCTATGCTTTATCATACTAGTAAATTGAAAGGATGTGATGTCGCTTTTGCTGCTTTAAACAGAGTAAAGGATAGGATTCCACAACTTCATGTTAATCTATTTGGTTTTCCAGATAAACCCAAGAATTTACCAGATTGGTTTACATATTATCAAAAGCCTAATAGAGAACTACTTAATAAGATATATAATAATTCTGCTATTTTTATTGGCGCAAGTTATAGCGAAGGTTTTTGTCTGACTCCTCCTGAGGCTATGATGTGTGGCTGTGCTATTGCTTGTACAGATATCGGAGGATATACTGTTATATGTAAACATGAAGAAAATTCATTATTATCTCCAGTTGGAGATAATGAAGCGTTGGCAATGAATGTAATAAGACTAATAGAGGATGATGATTTAAGAATACATTTAGCAGGAAATGGATATACAATGATACAGGAATTTACATGGGATAGAGCTTATGGACAATTAAAAAGGGCGTTTCAATTGTAATTAATATAGCCTTTTAAATCTTTTATTTATTTTGAATTTTATTTTGTTATTTGTTGTTTCTTATATTTTTCTTTTCTTGTCATTCTTTCGTTTGATTAAGATAGAAAAAATATTTATTAGTATATATATTTTTTTAGTGTGTTTTTGTGTAGCTATAAGAGGTCGAAATACCCCAGATACAAGTGGTTATTTAAATTTTTATGAAACTGTTACTCCAGGAGATTTCTCCAGTGTATTGTATTATACATATGAGATTGGTTTTCAATTATTAACTCATATTTTGAAAATGCTATTTTCAGGAAATAAGATAATTTATCTTTTTTCTATAGCTTTACTTAATTCTATTTTAGTAGTTGATGCAACTAGAAAAATTATTCATAGAGCTTTTTGCGAAAATATCAATCTTAAATTTCCTTTGTTATTTTCGATAATTATATATTTCTCCTACTATGGCATATTTTATAATGCTATTACAATAAGAGCTGCTTTGGCTATGGGGCTTTACTTAGAAGCTTTGGCCATTGTTCTAAAAAAATCTATTTCATTAGTCGATCTTGCTATTCTTGCTTTTGTATTGTTTATATCTTATTTTTTCCATACGTCATCGGTCGTGTTCTTTTGTATTATAATAGTTTCATTTTTCAATGTAAGATTGTCTAGTAGAACCTATTTGTTCGTTTGGCTTTTTTGTTCTTTAATTTTTTTTTCTCGTATTAATGTTCTTCTTGTTGAGAGTTTAGTGACTGGTAGTCTAACAGTAATGAGCACGCTTTCTGGAACAATATTTAGTAAATTTTCTCTTTATGAGGATGTTTTTAGTGAATTAGAATATAAGCTGTCTTTTAAATATATTTTTCAATTGGTTTTGGGACTTTTATTTCTTATAGGGCCAATTCATAAGAGTAGAACTTATTATAAATTACTGAATATTTACTTCTGTGGGTTATTAGTTGGTGCTTTTCTTGCCCCTATTTCAATGATATATAGGATAACTGATTTTTTCTTTATTGTAACTTTTTTATTGTTTACTCTTTTATGTATGAGTTCAATCAAGAAAGTATCTACTGTCTTTATTTTAAGTTTTATTTCTACTTCTTTTTCTTTTCTATTGATATATAGGGTTCTTTATGGGTGAAAAAAAAATATCGATTGTTATTGTCACTTACAATTCGGAAAATGTTATATTTAGATGCTTAGATTCTGTCTTTAAATATAATGATATTAAAGATTGTATAGAGGTCATTGTTGTGGATAATAATAGCCAGAATCAATTGCAGATGTTTTCTGATATTTGCGGACGATATGGTAATAAAGTGATATTATTAAGTAATCCTCAGAATGGAGGATATGGTCAAGGTAATAATATAGGTATAAAGGCCTCCACAGCTCCTATAATATTAATTATGAATCCTGATGTTAGTTTGTTTTTTCCTATTTTTGAAAAAGCTATTATCCATTTTAGTAATTTAAATGTAGGTATATTGGGAATGTCTCAATATGAGTCTATATTAGTGAGGAAACAGTCTTTTTTATCTATTTTTCCATCCATAAAAGGATTACTTTATTTTAAGATATATCATTGGTTAAATGTGTATTCATCTCACCTTTTTTGTATACATGGTGCTTGTTTTTTTATTAAAAAATCAATAATAGATGAAATTGGGTATTTTGATGAAAATATATTCTTGTATAATGAAGAGATGGATATTCATTATCGATTATACTGTTTAAAAAAATATGTAATTAAGTATGATCGGAATCTTGGCTATATTCACCCAATGCATGAACGTGTGGAAACTTTTGAAGAATTGAAAATGAGGTTTAGGTCATATTTATACGTATGCAATAAGTTTGGTTTTTCTAAGAAGAAAGTTATAAATAAACTTATTCGCCTCTATAAATTATATATGGTTCGCTCACTTTTGATGCTGGATAAAAAAAAGTATCATTTATATTCTAGCTTTTCCGATTACTTGATTCAATATAAAGAAGATGTCTAAATATACTGTAAGTATAATTTTGCCGACCTATAATCCGGGAAACTATATTTATGATTGTTTGTATTCTATATATAATCAGTCTTTAGATAAGTCTCTTTTTGAGCTAATTATAGTTTTAAATGGTGATTATGATCCTTATTATTCTTTAATATCATCATTTTTGGTAGACAAATGTGATAGATTGAATTTTAGAATTTTGTATTCAATGAATAAAGGGGTATCTAATGCTAGAAATGTAGGTCTTAGTATTGCAGAAGGTGAGTACATCTGTTTTATTGATGACGATGATATTATTTCCCAAGAATATCTGTCTGGTTTATTAAAGTATGCTAGTAAATCCTGTATAACAATCTGTAATGTACGATCATTTTTGACTGTCATCGGCGATAAAAGTCCCAAATTTTTTCTTGATAATTATTTGAATAACATTATAGAAAATACTCATATATATTCATTTTATAGGTTTCGTTCCATATTATCAGTTCCATGGGGCAAACTAATTCATAAAGATATTATCTCTGATAGATGTTTTAATACTGGAATAAATAATGGAGAAGATGCTTTATTTATAACATCCTTAACAAATAAGGTTTCTTATTTAACGATAAGTCCTAATGCGTCAATTTACTGGGTGAGAATACGTAAAGGATCTGCTTCTAGAAAAAAGATATCTATATTGGAGCTTTGTGAAAATACATTTTATTTATGGGGTATGTATATTAAGATGTATTTTTCAGATTGTAAAGGATATAATTTATTGTTTATAATTTCTCGTATTCCTGGAGTAATGAAAAATATGTTTATATTATTGAAGAATAGCTTTTAGTGTAATGATCATTGCTACCTACCAAGAAGATATGTTATTCTGAATTATGAAAATATCCCTTGTTACTGTCACTTTTAATAGTGCTAAGACGCTTCGTGATACGATTCATTCTGTTCTTTCGCAGTCTTATACTGATATAGAATATATAATAGTGGATGGTTTGTCTAATGATGAAACCGTTGCACTTATTAAAGAATATGAACCTCTATTTCAAGGTCGTTTGAAATGGATAAGTGAGAAAGATAAGGGACTCTATGATGCTATGAATAAAGGGATTCGAATGTCTACCGGGGATATTGTCGGGATTATTAATTCGGATGATTTTTATCATAGAGAAGATGTTTTAGAGAAAGTTGCTCAATCGTTTGAAGTTGGTGAAACAGAGGCGATTTATGGAGATGTACGTTTTGTAAACCCTGATAATTTGGATAGGACAGTTCGCTATTATTCTTCTAAAAGGTTTGTCCCATCCTTGTTTCGATTCGGATTTATGCCTGCCCATCCAACATTTTTTACATATAGAAAATATTTTGACCTGTTTGGCTATTATAAAACAAATTATAAAATAGCTGCTGATTATGAATTGCTTGTTCGTTTTTTATATGTACATCGGTTAAAAAGTAAATATTTGCCTTTGGATTTTATGAAAATGAGAACAGGAGGTGTGAGTACAGCTTCTATTAAGAGTAATATCTTATTGAATAAAGAGATAGTAAGGGCATGTAAGGAGAATGGAATATGGACTTGTTATCCCTTGCTTTTATTAAAATATTTAGTAAAAGTGTTTGAACTGATTTTTATAAAAAAATGAATATACTTATTTCTGGAATTCATGGTTTTATAGGCTCTAATTTTATTGGGGCTTTGAAAGATAAACATACTTTGTATGGGCTTGATATTGTTTTTCCTGCTAAAGATGGAGTCGTTAATACTTTTTCTTGGAGAGATATTGAACCCACATCTTTCCCTTTTCAAACTCTTCCCCAGTTCGATGCCATTATTCATCTTGCCGGAAAGGCCCATGATACTAAAAACCAATCGGCTGCTCAGTCTTATTTTGATATCAATACCGGTTTGACTCAAAAGATATTCGATTTCTTTTTGGAGTCTTCTGCCAAGAAATTCATTTTCTTTAGTTCGGTGAAAGCTGCTGCCGATAGCGTAGTGGGAGACGTACTTACTGAAGATGTGATTCCGACCCCGGTTGGTCCTTATGGGGAGAGCAAGATTAAGGCGGAAGAGTATATAAAAGAGCATTTTATGTTTCCAACTGCTTCTATTGATGAGGATCAGTCTTTGCGGTTGGGGAAAGATAAGGGGAGGACGGCTATGAATAAACAGGTATATATCCTTCGTCCCTGTATGATTCATGGCCCTGGAAACAAGGGAAATTTAAATTTATTATATAACGTAGTGAAGAAGGGAATCCCTTGGCCTCTTGGCGATTTTGATAATCGCCGTTCGTTTACTTCAATCGATAACCTTTGTTATGTGATTGAGGGGCTTTTGAATCAGGATGTACCTACGGGCATCTACCATATGGGAGATGATGAAGCTCTGTCAACGAATGAACTGATTGGCATCATGTGTGAAGCAATGGGAAAAAAGCCGCATATCTGGAAGATGAACAAAGGGCTTATGGAAGGATGTGCCGGCTTGGGTACTCTGCTGCATTTACCTTTGAATACGGAAAGACTTCGTAAACTGACGGAGAATTATGTAGTAAGTAACGCTAAGATCAAAGCCGCTCTCGGGATTGATAAAATGCCTGTGACAGCCAAAGAGGGGTTGATGAAGACCATTCGTTCATTTGAGGAAACTAAATAATTTATGTACTATCTAATCATCTTAGTTCTGCTATTCCTGGCAGAACTTTTTTATTTCCGTATTGCGGATAAGTGTAACATTATCGATAAGCCTAACGAACGTAGTTCACATACCCGGATTACACTGCGTGGGGGAGGGATCATCTTTTATTTTGGGGTGTTGGCCTATTTTCTCACAAACCACTTTGAATATCCATGGTTTATGCTGGCTTTGAGTCTGATAACTTTTATCAGTTTTATAGATGACATTCGTTCTACTTCGCAAGGATTGCGTTTAGTCTTTCATTTTACGGCAATGGCTTTGATGTTTTATCAATGGGGATTGTTTAGCTTGCCTTGGTGGACAATCCTTGTTGCCCTGATCATTTGTACTGGGATTATTAATGCTTACAACTTTATGGATGGTATTAATGGCATAACAGGCGGATACTCATTGATCATTCTGATAGCATTGGCCTATATAAATAGGGTATATGTTCCATTTGTTGAAACGGACTTTATTTATACTATGCTTTGCGCAGTATTGGTCTTTAATTTTTTTAATTTTCGCAAGAAAGCGAGATGCTTCGCCGGTGATGTTGGGTCGGTCGGTATAGCTTTTGTGATCCTTTTTCTGATCGGAAGTTTAATTATCAAAACAGAGAATTTTAGTTGGCTCGTATTACTTGTTGTATATGGAGTAGATAGTGTGTTGACTATCATTCATCGATTGATGCTTCACGAAAATATTGGTCTGCCGCACCGGAAACACTTATATCAGATTATGGCTAATGAATTGAGAATACCGCACGTAGCAGTATCGTTGGTGTATATGATTGCGCAATTTGTAATTATCATCGGGTATTTATATTGCCGGGATTATGGTTATTGGTATTTATTGGGTTGTATCATCTTGCTGAGTGGAATATATATTATTTTTATGAGCAAATATTTTCACTTGCATCTTTTACCTAAAAGATAATTATTATATTTATGATAATTGGGGATATGGTCGTTATTAATCCTTTCATAGTTGGAGGATATGTCTGATAATCCCTTCTATAAGCTATAACTTACTTTTCCGGTTTCTATAAACTGTTTTAATAAGGATGCAATTAATGCATCCTTATTTTTTTACTTCGTCTATGGTGTCTTTTATACACGATATATCCTGAAACGAGAATCAACGTTAGCAGAAGTCCGGAGATAAAAACGAATAGATCCGAGAAAACACCTAAGAGAGGTGAATAGCAGCGACCGACATGGAGTTCTAAGCAGAAATTCCATAATGACATGGGTTGCTGTTGCATAAAAACAGGCATTGCCGGCAATGCTAAATTATTCTCTTTATTGCGTGCTCCATTGTCGTATTCGAAGATTACCTCCCGTGTGATTAAATCGTCGGTGAATCCGTTAACGAGACTGCCGCCGAGCGGTCTCCCGTAAGTTGCTGCCGGGGGGTGCCCTGTATAATAATCGAGAACACTTCCTGTAGATGGATTCCAGATAAACAGTCCGCTGAAAGAGCCGATTAACCATTCGTCCGGTTTTTTCGGATAAAACACATTAACTCCCATAGGACTTACCGGTGGGGTTCGTTTTAATTTAACCGGTGGCAGTGTAAAGTCGTTTATAAGATAGAAACCGGTTGACGAAGACAATAACCAGACATTTTTTGATGCGTCCCATCGGATACTGCGGAGTTTGTCATGCCACGGATTGTCTGAATCAAGAGTTGTTCCGGGGATGGGGTTCGTGTTCACCAGAACAAAAGGTATCATTAAGGGCGGTCGGAGACACATACCCGTAACAGATAACAATATGGTCAGTACGATCAGCCATGTACCCAATTTATTGTGCCAGTTCAGTGAAGTTTTCAAGGCTTTTGCCTGTGTTTTGACAGGGAGCCTTTTTCTGTGTCTTCGGCGAATGAATGAGGGAAGAAAAGTATATATGATTCCCGTTATACTGAGAATGATTAATACTACTCCCAGAAAATCAACTACCAGTTTGCCGGGTGTACCGAACAACTCTCCGCTATGGAGGAGCCAGATGGTACGGAATAAGGAGGTTTTCGGTGAATAATTTTCGGGGGCTTTTAATTCTATTTTTCTGAATTGATGGTAAGGAGACACACTGGTATACAGATTAGAACGTGTGAGCACAACCAGAGTATCTCCGCGTTGGGTTATATCTGAGATTCGTTCCTCGTTTCCGGATATTGGATACTCCTGCCATTTGTTTTTGTCCAGGAGATAGACAGAGTATAATCCGGCACACCAAATATCGTTATTGGCAAGGCGGATGATATTACTTATTTTGCGATTGTCGATTCCCCGAACCAGACCTTGGTTGAAATCGGTAAAGGTGATGAAACAGGAGTCTGTTTGCCAGACTCCTGCATTACCATATGCCAGAATTTTCCCATCAGGAAGGCGTAATGTTCCTTTTATAATTCCATTATTCCAGTTTCTGTAGTGATAGCTTTCCGGCATCCAGTTTCTGTTGACTTCAACTTTTGAAAAAAGTGTACGGTGATTGAGTACAATGCCTGAGAAACAGAACATCAGGATAAAGAAGCTAAAGAACAGACCTACCCATTTATGGTATTTCTTCCAGAAATTTTTCATTAGAGATTGTTACTTAGTTTAAATTGGTACTGCCATTCGGCTGAATGGCGTATTCAAAGGAATAAATGCCACTATTGCCTTCGTCATCATAAAAACTTTTGGCTTTTAGTTTTGCATATTTCCCACTGGCTGTGCGGACGATAAATACATAATCACTTGGCGTGTAAGTGGGAGGGGGGCCGGCAAAAGTGATTGCTTTACAAAGTACTTCGTTGGCAGTAGACTCCATGGTAGGAGGAGGAAATCCGGTGCCGGGAGCGGTAATGGTATAGGCTGCATCGACAGTGAATGTTCCTTGAGGAACTGTCGTACAGGCTGCCATATCTTTGATATTCGTGAGTAAAGCACCGCCTTTTCCCTTACCGGACGCGCCGCTGTTGGTACGCACATTGTAACGGTTGAATGCGATATCCCAATCTGTATTTTCGGCATGGGTTTCTTCACTGACGTTTACTTCTTTTCCTTTTTCAAGTGAATAATAAATCCAGTCGTTCCCATATGCTGTTTTCCGGCTCAGGCTTACCTGTTTTACCGGTAAAGCACCTCCCCCCTGTGAGGGATCGTCGGGCAGAGAACCGTTATTGTCACCTGAGCAGGAGGTGCTGATAAATGCTGATAGTACGCCAAATAATAGAATGGCGAATCTGAATTTGCTTTTGTTGTTCATACTTGTTTTAGTTTAATTTATTTATAGTGTATAATTACATGCGATAAAATAATTTCTTCCCGGTGAGGTAGAGGTATTGAAAGTTACCCGGTCTGAGGTATAATCGAACAGGTTGGTTATTCCTGCCGTGATTCTCAGGTTCTGCATGATGTATTGTGACACCGTCAGATCCCAAAGACAATAGGGGTTCACCTTAGCCTGATAGTAGGCTTCTACTTTCTTTCCCTCTATTTCGAGTTCGTCCAATACGTCGAATCTCTTTTTTCCCATGATATTGCCGGACAGATTGACAACTGTGGCATAACGGGGGATACGTGTATTGTATTCGGCACGGATGTTGCCGGAATGTGGACTGGAAGAACTTAACCGGACTCCGTCAGCGTCTTTGCTTGTGTAGAGGTAATTGTAAGCTCCGTGTACATTGATGTGTCTGTTTATCTGTACCTTGCACATGGTTTCAACTCCTGCCAGATGACTTTTCCCCACATTAGTATAATGGAGTTCGGTTTGGTCATTACTCCACATTCCTTCTATTTTGTTTCGGAACCAGTTACTGTAGATGTTGGTATTGATATTGATCCAACTATTCACGTACTCTCCTGAAAGTGATATATAATTGTTGGTTTCAGGTTTCAGTTTACTGTTGCCATATATCCAGAACATCCCCAGGTGATCCCAATTCATATAGAGTTCTTTAATGCTGGGTGAACGGTATCCGCGTGCATAATTGAAGCGGACTGTGAATGGGAATACTTTATACATGACAGAAGTTTTGGGAGTGACGTTGGCACCATATTTTTCATGATAGTCACATCGCAGTCCCGCCACAACGGAGAATTGCTTGTTGATACTCCAATCGTCCTGGAGGAAAGCGGTAGCATACCATTGGCTTTTGTTCTCTTTTACACCGGTTTCGAATTTATCACTGAACAATGACTCTCTGTAAAATTCCAAACCGCCCGTGATGGTCTGTTTGTCCAATGCCGTGGTAGTGTAAACGACGCGTGGCTGAATAATATTGTTTTTATATTCAAGGCGACGCCCGCTTTTCAATTCGTATTTATCATAACGATTGTAATGGTCGGCATGAATAGAAGCAACCAGAGCCGATTTATCGGAAATCGTATAGTCTATTGTGCCCCCATAAGTATAGTCTTCTGATTTTTCGAAAATGTTATCTGCTTGAAAATCATACTTGTTTAGCATATAATAGCTTCCCTTTAACTGGACCTTCAGTCGTTTACTGAAACGATAATCCATTTTATGGGTTACTTGCACGTCTTCGTATCCCGATATGCTGGTGGGAGTTGTGTTGAGTTCTTCGGTAATTGTGGTGTTATAGGCCGGGAAGAATTTTACCAACGGCTTTTTGTCATATAATTGATACCCGTCGAAACTTTTATAAAGTATATCGGTGTTCATCGTGAATTTTCCTAAGTTTAATCCAAGGGATAAATTGGTGTTCAGATTGGGTTTATCTAAATGGGTCCGGTACTTGTATTGTGAATGGTCCTTGGGGGTATCTTTATAATTTTGCTGGTTTCTTCCCGCATAACGTATCCCTGCGGAGGCTTCAAACTTCTTTTGGGCTTTACGGGTAATGATATTGATGACTCCACCCATAGCTTGTGAGCCGTAAAGGGCAGAAGAGGCCCCTTTGACTATTTCGATATGGTCGATATTATAAAGATTGATTCGTGAATAGTCAATGTTGCCACCGTTTTCTCCTGCTATGCGTTCACCGTCTATCAGGAAAAGGATATGTTTGGAGCCCAAGCCCTGTATGTCGATACTGGTTCCATAACCGACTTCCTGAAAATTGAGTCCGGGTACTTCCTGGGTCAAGAGATCCTGGATGTTACCGGTTCCCCTTTCTTCTATTTGTTTTGCGGTGATTACCTGAGTGATAACCGGTGTATTTTTTGTTTTTTTTTCAGTTCGGGTGGCTGTAACCACAATTTGTTCAAGGTTGAAAGGATCATCATTCATATAAGAAACTGTATCCTTTTCTTGCCGTACATTCTGTGCTGCTAAAGGGAGTGCACCTATAAAAGTTAGTAGTAATGCAAATTTTGTTCTTATCATAATCTTTGTTTTTGGAGCAGCAAAGATATAGGGTACTTAAAGAGTGTGAAATACCTAAAAATAGGTAAAAGACAGATGACGATTAATACTAATTCCATCGAAATAATTAGTTCAGCTTCCGGATGGCTTTTCTCACCTCGCATATCGGAGGGATTCTGCCGCTTCTCTTAAAGAATTTGCAGGAGATGGTGTAAGGAGTGGAATAAAAATCGTATTTTTGCAACCAACTTTTTTAAAATAACCGGTTATGAATACCATTCAGATAAAAGATAAACTATTCACTGTTTCTATCAAGGAACAAGAGATTCAAAAAGAAGTGATTCGCGTGGCGAATGAAATTAATCGTGACCTGGCAGGTAAGAACCCTTTGTTCCTCAGTGTGTTGAATGGTTCGTTCATGTTTACTGCCGATTTGCTGAAACATATAACGATTCCCTGCGAAATTTCATTTGTAAAGTTAGCCTCTTATCAGGGAGTATCGTCTACCGGTACTATTAAAGAAGTGATCGGTATCAATGAAGATATAGCGGGACGTACTGTTGTTATCGTAGAAGATATTGTAGATACGGGACTGACTATGCAGCGTTTGCTGGAAACACTGGGAACGCGCGGGCCACAGGAAATCCACATTGCTTCGTTGCTGGTAAAGCCGGATAAGCTTAAGGTGGATCTGAATATTGAATATGTCGCAATGAATATTCCCAATGATTTCATTGTAGGATACGGACTCGATTACGACGGTTTCGGGCGTAATTATCCGGATATTTATACAGTTATAGACTAACATAAAATAAATAATAGGTATACCAGTAATGGTAAAATGTAGAATTATAAATTAACAAGATGCTGAACATTGTAATTTTCGGTGCTCCCGGTTCAGGAAAGGGAACACAAAGCGAACGTATTGTAGAGAAATACGGAATTAACCACATTTCAACAGGAGATGTATTGCGTGCAGAAATTAAAAACGGCACAGAGCTGGGTAAAACAGCTAAAGGCTACATTGATCAGGGACAGTTGATTCCGGATGAATTGATGGTAGACATTCTGGCAAGCGTATTCGATAGCTTTAAGGATAGTAAAGGGGTTATTTTTGATGGTTTCCCAAGAACTATTCCGCAAGCTGAGGCGTTGAAAGTGATGTTGAAAGAACGTGGACAGGATATCTCTGTGATGCTGGATCTGGATGTTCCGGAAGAAGAGTTGATGACTCGTCTGATTAAGCGTGGTCAGGAATCAGGTCGGGCTGATGATAATGAAGAGACTATCAAAAAGCGTCTGGTTGTATATAATACACAGACTTCACCGTTGAAAGAATATTATAAAGGCGAAGGCAAATACCAGCATATCAATGGTCTTGGAACCATGGAAGGTATCTTCGAAGATATTTGTAAAGCGGTAGATACATTATAATTATATATGTGCCGATGTGCTCATTAAGATGATAGCATGGATTATGGGTATGTCGGCACATGATCACATTGAAAATTTATTGATTATGGCTGAATCGAATTTTGTTGATTACGTAAAGATATACTGCCGCTCGGGTAAGGGTGGAAGAGGCTCTACGCACATGAGGCGAGAAAAATATACTCCTAACGGTGGTCCCGATGGAGGAGATGGTGGTAGAGGAGGCCATGTTATCCTGCGTGGTAACCGGAACTACTGGACATTGCTTCACCTGAGGTATGACCGTCATGCTATGGCCGGTCATGGAGAATCGGGGAGCAAGAACCGCAGTTTTGGTAAAGACGGCGCAGATAAGATTATTGAAGTCCCCTGTGGTACGGTAGTTTACAATGCCGAAACGGGAGAATATGTATGTGATGTTACGGAACATGGACAGGAAGTCATTCTCCTGAAGGGTGGCCGAGGCGGATTGGGAAACTGGCATTTCAAGACAGCTACCCGTCAGGCTCCCCGTTTTGCCCAGCCGGGTGAACCGATGCAAGAAATGACAGTGATCCTTGAATTGAAGCTGTTGGCAGATGTAGGTCTGGTTGGTTTTCCGAATGCCGGAAAGTCTACGTTATTGTCGGCTATTTCTGCGGCAAAACCCAAAATAGCTGATTATCCGTTTACTACTTTGGAGCCTAACCTGGGTATTGTGTCTTACCGTGACGGACAGTCGTTCGTGATGGCAGATATTCCGGGAATTATCGAGGGAGCCAGTGAGGGTAAAGGGCTTGGATTACGATTCTTACGTCACATTGAACGTAACTCTTTATTACTGTTTATGATACCGGCAGATAGTGACGATATCCGTAAAGATTATGAAGTGCTGCTAAACGAGCTGAAAACGTTTAATCCGGAAATGCTGGATAAGCAACGGGTACTCGCAGTCACCAAAAGTGATATGCTCGATCAGGAGTTGATGGATGAAATAGAGCCGACATTGCCTGAGGGAATCCCTCATGTGTTCATTTCGTCCGTATCCGGTCTGGGTATCTCAGTATTGAAGGATATTCTGTGGACGGAACTGAATAAAGAGAGCAATAAAATAGAGGCTATTGTGCATCGTCCGAAGGATGTCAGCAGACTGCAACAGGAACTCAAAGACATGGGAGAGGATGAAGAACTCGACTATGAGTATGAGGACGATAGTGATGAAGATGATCTGGATTACGAATACGAAGAAGAAGATTGGGAAGATAAATGATTTCACTCACCGACGATAAGAAAATGTTGGGGTATGGGCTGTTGGGCGCATACCCCAACATTTCTCATTTTGTGACGACCCGACATGGAGGTTATAGTGAGGGAGCGTATGCTTCTTTTAATTGTTCTCCTTACTCGGGGGATGAATTTGAAAAAGTAAAAAAGAATCAGCTTTTATTGTTTCAATCGCTACCGCAAGTACCGAAACATCTGATCCTCCCTTTCCAGACGCATGGAACAAAAGTGCTTCTGATTAATAAGGATTTTCTGGAGACTTCTATAGAATGTCAACAGGAAATGCTGGACGGGATAGATGCATTGATTACCAGTGAACCGGGTTGTTGTATCGGTATTTCAACGGCAGATTGTATTCCGGTACTGCTATATGATAAAGTACATGGGGGTGTAGCAGCCGTACATGCTGGATGGCGGGGAACTGTGGGGTATATCGTGGGACACACGCTTGAGAAAATGCGGGCGGCATTTGGTACGGAGGGACGGGATGTGATTGCATGTATCGGCCCGGGTATTTCTATTCAATCATTCGAAGTAGGGGACGAAGTTTATGAAGCTTTTCGTTTGAATGGTTTTGATATGTCGCGTATCTCTTTCCGACATTCGGTTACCCATAAGTACCATATTGACTTATGGGAGGCAAACCGGCAGCAACTATTAGACTTTGGTGTGCCGGGAGTTCAGATTGAAGTAGCGGATATCTGTACTTACATCCATTATGAAGATTTCTTTTCAGCGAGAAGATTAGGCATAAAGTCCGGACGTATTCTATCGGGTATTATGATAAACTGCTGATGGACAAAATTTTGATTTATTATGTATACCATTACTATATCGAAAGAGTTAAAAGAAGCATGTCCTGTTTTTGCAGGAGCTGCTGTATATGCTGAAGTGAAAAACACTTCTTATTGTGAAGGACTTTGGGAGGAGATTCAATCTTTTACAGAAAAGCTCACTACAACAACCCAGTTGGAAGATATTAAAAAACAACCAGTGATAGCTGCCACACGTGAGGCTTACAAACGGTGTGGAAAAGACCCCGGAAGATATCGCCCATCGGCCGAAGCATTACGTCGCAGGCTAATGCGGGGAATTGCCTTGTATCAGATTGATACTCTGGTCGATTTGATCAATCTGGTTTCTCTCCGGACCGGGCATTCGATAGGTGGTTTTGATGCGGATAAGATAGCGGGCACCAATCTGGAGCTGGGGATAGGCAAAAAAGAAGAGCCTTTCGAAGGTATTGGCCGTGGAGTACTGAACATAGAGGGACTTCCGGTATACCGCGATGCCGTGGGAGGAATAGGAACACCTACCAGTGATAATGAGCGGACAAAGATGGATCTGGAAACGACTCATATATTAGCCATCGTTAATGGTTATAATGGGAAGGAAGGATTGCAGGAGGCTGCCGGGATGATACAGACTTTATTGCGAAGATATGCAGGATCGGACGGAGGAACGATCACCTATTTTGAATAACAAGCGTCCATGAAGAACATACACACTTTTTTGATTTTATCTCTGTTTTCGTTGTGTACGAGTGCACAACGCAGTGCACAAACCAAATTCTCGGATATGGAAGTTAATCATGTCCGGGTGGCTACACCGGGACTTTTTGCTAAAGAGAATTGCATCATGCTCAATCTGAATTCCCTGTCTCGGAATTACTCTTTTCCTTTGCCGGGAGGTAAAGTCATTTCCGGTTATGGAACCCGTGGCGGACATAGTGGGGATGATATAAAAACTTGTGCCCGTGATACGATTCGCGCTGCTTTTGACGGAGTGGTACGTATGGCAAAACCTTATGGTGCATACGGCAATGTGATTGTGATTCGCCATCCCAATGGGTTGGAAACGGTGTACAGTCATAATGTGAAGAATCTGGTAAAAAGCGGAGATGCTGTGAAAGCGGGAAAAGCTATTGCCCTGACCGGACGTACCGGGCGGGCTACTACGGAACATCTGCATTTCGAAACGCGGATTAACGGGCAACATTTTAATCCCGGTCTTATTTTTGATATGGATAAACGCACTTTGCGCAAGGATTATCTGCAATGTACGAAGAAGGGGAAAGGGATTATTGTGAAAGCTTTGAAAAGCGAAAAAGTTCCCCCTAAGTATAAAACTCTTTCGCCTTTCCTTTATGAACTGCCCGGTATTAAAAAACCGGAATGGAATATACCAGGCCTAGCGAAATCCGCTGTGTATTCGGGTCTATAGCTTCTAAACGGCGGGCAGCTTTCAGGAGTTCGTTCCGTTTGTACTGATAATGGAGGAAGATCAATAGTTCGCTGTTTCGCATCGGATAGTATTCTACGCAGGCTTGCCCGCACCAGGTACGACGATAGGTGCCTTTCTCAAAGATTCCGTTTGTTTTATAAATCTTACCGGTTTCGTAGATACCTTTCAAGTATACATTCCAATTGGGATGGAGACGGTAGTCCACATTGGCAATGGTAGTGAAGTATTCGGTATATTGGGCCGTTTGTGGATTCTCCAGGTCAGTGTGGGGTAAGGCACTGATAATGCCTTTGTTGTCGATCCCCTGTCGGGAGTACATCAAATCTACATAAGCGATCCATGGCCCTTTTTCATAGACGTTTCCGGCAGTGAGATACAGGATGTTTCTTCCTTTGGCCTGCTGTCCCCATGAAGCGGCATATCTTAACTGGATGGCTTTATCCAGATAGTAACTGTTCCAGTTGATAGTTGAGATCAGGGGAACTTTGGTAGCTTCTACATTTGCCGGTAGCCCGTGGAGATAGGTATCTTCATCCCCACCATTACGGTTGTTTACTATCTGGAAGTTCAATTCCTGAGTAGGGGTTACATTCCAGGTGGCAGATACACCTGCCAGAAAGCAGTTGACATAATTATTAAATTCACTGAACTCACGCACTTTAATCGGGTTGACATAGTATTCGTAGCCACCCAGCATGAGGAACTGTTTTCCGGCGGTGATGGAAAAGCGGTCGGAGAGGTGATAGGTCAGATAAGCATACTCTACGGAAGAAGACAGGTTGTCCAGTACAAAGGGATTGCTGTATTTATTAAAAGACTGACGGAAATGGTAAGAGAACTTTTGGTTGATATTTCCTACAATTTCTAATTTGAACCGATTAAGTTTGAAAGCGACCTCCTCTAATTCATTCTCGGTAAAAGAAGCAGCACATGAGGTGTAGAGTTGCAGGTTCATGTGAACGGAGAATCCTTTGTTTTCTTTTCCGGTGATGCGTTGGACTACAGAAGAAATAGAGTCGTTTGGGGAAATAATGGGTTGCTGTTGGGCCGTAATGGTACCCATGGTAAACAAGGTTACCAAAAGGAAGACGTGTCTTTTCATATTTGTGAAATCTCTTTGGGTTAATAAAAGTGATGCAAAAATAATAAAAAACGTCTTCCTTTTCGTCTTTTCAAGGTAAAACTGTCTGTTTCTCCTTAAAGTTCCTGTTCTGTTAGTCTACAAATTTCAGGCAAACAGGTTTGTCTACTTTTATATCTTTCTTGATGTCGGTCAATAGTCCGGTAGTCTGGTTCCTTTCAAATATCTGAATGGTATTGGTGTCGCGGCACGCTACCAGCAAATATTTGCCGTTGGGGGTAATGATGAAGTTACGCGGATGGATTCCCGTTAACTGATAACCTATCTTGGTCAGGGTACCATTGGTCTTGTCGACTTTGAAGATGGCAATTCCGTCTGCTTTCAGGCGGTTGCTGGCATAGAGATATTTTCCGTCCGGACTGATGTGGATATCGCCACTGCCTTGCGCATTTACAGTATCGGCTGCAATGGTTTGAATTTCATCCAGCATTCCGTCGGTATACCGGAAAGCTATTACCGTCCCTCCTATTTCGTTAATAAGGTAAGCAAACTTGCTGTCCGGACTGAATATCAGATGTCGGGGACCGGAACCCGGAGCAACCTTAAAAGCTTCCGGATTACCCTTTGTCAGGAGTTTCTCTTTGTTATCGGCATTGGCATTCGGATTGAGATTGAATTTATGTATCTGATCGGTACCTAAGTCATCGGCGAGTAAATATTTGCCATCCGGAGTGATACGTACGCAGTGCAGATGAGGCATTGTCTGTCGTTCTTTATCCGGTCCGGAACCTTTAAATTCGATTACATCGGAGGCGGGTAGCAGAGAACCGTCTTTTCCGATGGGAAAGACAGTGATACTCCCTCCGCTATAGTTGGCAGTGATAACATTCTTTCCGTTGGTGATCAGGTAGCACGGATCGGCCCCCATTGTTTTCTGAGTATTCAATAAGCGAAGCGTTCCTTTGGTTTTATCGAAAGCAAAGGCGCTCACAGATGCCTGGTCTTTGCTGAATTCATTGACGGAATAAACGAATTTTCCGTCGTCCGACGGAACGAGGTATGATGGGTTAGCAACTTCTGTATCACTGAGTGGTACCGATTCTCCGGTTTCTTCGTTGAACCGGAAAGTGTAAATGCCTTTACTGTCGCCGGAAGTATATGTTCCTACCAGCATAGTCAGTTCGTTGTCAGTTGTTGTTGGATCTGCCGGCTGTGCGGTTGTCTTCTTTGGAGAACAACTGGCTACAAGCATGCCGACTGCACAGATACTAATGATTTTTTCGACCATAATAAATAGATGTTATTTTGAGGGTTTGTTGGTTACCTTTGTTATATTCTGAAAACACAAAGTTAGTATAATCTTCTGTGTTTCTTTCCGGAATGAATAAAATATCTAAAATCCATCCTCTTTTTCTTTCTTTATGATGAATATTCCCTATCTTTGCAGCCACATAAGTGGTTACCACTTCCTCATCTCAAAAGGGGTTGACTGGTTTTGACAGCGGGCAGAAATGGTGGGTAAGCATGCAGTGCGTCGGTGATTTGCACTTTAATCTCAGTTATCAAAATTTTATCTGGCGAAACTAATTACGCTCTTGCTGCTTAATCGAATCATAGTAGATTAGCTTAATCCAGGCACCAGGTGCCAGGACGAGACATCACTCGGAAGCTGTTGCTCCGAAGCATTCCGGTTCAGTGGTGCAGTTACATCGGGGATAGTCAGAAGTGGCCTTGCGCTTCGGATGAAAATTTAGAGGATAAGGCAGGAATTGATGGCTTTGGTTCTGCTCCTGCACGAAAAACTTAGGCAAAGATAAGCATGTAGAAAGCTTATGATTTCCTCGTTTGGACGAGGGTTCGAATCCCTCCAGCTCCACTTTATGACAGAAACGTCCCTCTGAACCGGTAAGTTCAGGGGGATTTTTTGTTAAGAATATCCGGATTGTCCGGGTTATTTGTTACGTTCTCAACGTAAGTCGTTGATAGGTAGCTGCCTATCGGCATTTAAACTGCTGTTATTTGTCCGGGTACTTTATTTTGTCTTTTAAAATAAACACTTTACATTTGACTTCTGAGCAATTCGTCATAGAGAGTCGACAAGTGAGAAACGGTCTAATCCCAAGTATGGTTAAAGAAATTATTGTCTGCTCATATTTATTGTTTATTCATATTCCGGTAAATGCCCTTGCCAATCTATCTTTTTCTTAATAAAAACCATATTGGGGAAACAAACTGAATATTGTCTCGTTATAATGTAGATCAGATTGATTTTTCATGTGAGTCGCCTTTCTTGATGTCCTGTTGCTCACCGATAAACGATGTGAACATCTCATTACTATTGTTTTGTTAGTATCCTCTACGACAACAGGGAGGGATTTAAGGCGTTCAGGAGCGTCACAAATCCGGTCACCTACTCACGTGATGTGCAGAAGGTAGTGTTTTTCTTTCCCCCATGACTACCTTACTATAGGGTTCCCACTTTTAATAAAACTACTCCATTTTAATTATAACAAACAAAAAGAATGAAATATATTTTATACTTCATGATGATGATATATGGTTCGTTATGCCATGCCATCGTTTGCAAACACATTGTAGAAATAAGTGAAACGAATACTCGTAAAGTGCATCAGATACGGAGAGATGCCTTGGGATATATGTGGTTTATGAGCCATACCGGAATAAGCCGGTTTGATGGAACGAAGCTGAAACACTATAAGTTGTCTGCCGAAGGACAGACTGTGGATTATTATATGGGCTGTTGCCGGCTGCTTACGGACAAAGAGAATGGGTTATGGGCGGTTACCCGAAACGGAGATTTATGGACGTATAATCCGTCATTGGATAAGTTTGAGTGCAGAAACCATCTGCCGAACCAGGATAAGGCGTCAGTGCGCTTTCTCTGTGCAGATAGTCAGGGGCATATCTGGTTTTCCGCTGGAAACCGGTTGATTGCTTATCGGGGAATTACTAATACTTTCTATCGGGTGAATCACAATCTGAAACAGATTTCCGGTATGGTAGAAGTAGCTCCGGGAGAGTATTTCGTGGGCTCGGATGAAGGCCTGTCTGAGATAACCATGAAGGGTTATTCCATAGAAAAACAATCCGGCGAACTGTCCGGGAAGAGATGTCGCCGG
Organism: Bacteroides hominis; assembly: GCF_033042785.2. Taxonomy (NCBI): domain Bacteria; kingdom Pseudomonadati; phylum Bacteroidota; class Bacteroidia; order Bacteroidales; family Bacteroidaceae; genus Bacteroides; species Bacteroides hominis. The sequence goes on from NZ_CP178829.1 coordinate 2,387,977, forward strand.
ATACATGAAATGCTTTTTCATCCGTATAGCGGCAGACTGATTATCGCAGACTATTCGGAAGGGTTAATGGTGTGGGACACGAAGTCGGAGCGGATGATTTATACATGGGACAGGCCTGTGAACAGCCGGATTAGTAGTTTGCGAACATTGGACGACCGGAATGTCTTAGTAGCAACGGACGGTGAGGGATTATATCGCATGGACATTATTAACCCGGAAATCAGGTCTTTTGTACATACCGATTTTGAGAATGGTAATTCAATTCGTACGAACCGGATTGTCGATTTGTTTGTGGATGATCAGAAACATATCTGGGTGGCGGATTATCCGGAAGGCGTATCAATGATTGATATGGATTCTCCGGATGATTATAAGTGGTATAGGTTTCAGGCAGGAAATACGCATTCATTGGCGAACAACCGGGTAAATGCGGTATTACATGATTCGGACGGGGATGTCTGGTTTGCGACGGATCGTGGTATCAGTTGTTTTCACCCGTCGACAGGCAGATGGGAACGGATTGTTACAGATCTTCCTTGCCAGATGTATACTGCACTTAGCGAAACAGGTCCCGGAGAGATATGTGCCGGAAACTATGTACACGGCTTGTACATCATCCGTAAGAAGAATAATAATCAGGTTGTTCCGTATGCCCGCATTTCCGGGGTCAATGCACTTTGCCGTAAGGATAAAGATCGGTTGTGGATTGGGACGGATGAAGGTTTGTTTCTCTATTGTCCCAATGATAATGGTGTTGTAGAAGTGAAATCCTTGTCCGGTCTGCACATTCATGCCTTGTATCAGTCCGATAGCAATTGCCTGTATATTGGAACCGAAGGAAACGGTTTGCTGGTCTACCGTCCGGAGCAATCCCGGCTGGATACTGTGAAAAATTCAGGAGTTACTAATGTGTACGCTGTTTGGGAGGATGACAAGAAGCGGCTGATAGGAAGCAGTGATCAGTTTGCCTTTTCATTTGATCCTGTACAGCATTCGTTTCGGCGGTTTCCCAATAAAGGACTCCGGATTACGTCGGGAGCTTTTATTGGAGACGGCAGGCAGATACTGGGTACATACCAGGGAGCAATTGATTATGACAAACAAGAGCCTCGTTCGTTACACAAGACCTGCCTGGGATTTTATCTGGACGGGCTTCGGGTGCTGGATAAGGATATGACCGTAGAAACAGAAAATACTCCGTTAGAAAAAGCACTGAATTATACAGCTACCTTACAGTTGGATCATGATGAAAACACTTTTTCGTTTACGGCTACTGCCGTCCGCTACGATGAAATACAGGATATAGCTTACAGCTGGAAACTGGATAATACGGACTGGAGTAATCCGTCGCCGGAGAATAGAATTCGTTTTTCGAACCTTGCTCCGGGTGAATATGTCTTCTCCGTACGGGCAATATCCATTGGCAACGGACGTCCGTTTGCACAGAGGAATATGAATATCGTGATTCGTAAACCGCTCTGGAAGACAAATGGCGCTTTTCTTTGTTATGGAGTTTTGGCTATTACGCTGGGGTCTTTAGCTGTTCGTTCATGGTTCATCTGGCAAGACAGGAATCTTTCAAGAGAAAAGATACAATTGTTTATGAATACTACCCGTAACCTCTGCATGCCGCTTACGTTGATAAAGGTTCCGTTGGAGTATCTTTATGAAAAATCGTCTTCCGAACTTGTCAATAACGTATTGCAACAGATTAAGGGTGTAAACAATCTGCTGGCCGACCTGGAAAGCATCAGCCGTATTTCGGCTTCTCCCGGGTGCCTGTCTCTTGCCGATCATGAGTTATCCATGTTTCTCAAAGAGACGGTGAACCGTTTCAGTGATTACGCAAACGAAAAATGTATTACGCTTCGTTGGGTGGACGAGCCGGCTTTTGTTACCGTGTGTCTGGATAGGGAGAAGATGGCTGCAATCCTCCGGAACCTTTTGATGGCTTTTACCGACAGTATAGACAGGGGCGGGGAAATACTTCTGAGTACATCGTGCAATACTCAAAACTGGGAGTTGAGGCTGGAGTCTGAAGATAATGGACTTCTTAAAAAAAAATTCTAAATTATAAGGGATTGGTTTCGGGAGGCTCTGCCGAGACCATGAGTTGGTTATTTATACGCAAATTAATCTGTTTGCATAAAGGCAAAATCAAATTTACTTATAAAGAAGAGCATAAACTGGTTCTTATCTTAGTCTTTCCTGTTGCTATCCGGCAATCGGAGAAATTTTCCGACCTTTCCGATCTGCTTTCCGTACCTGAATTTCCGACCAAGGACAGCGAACTGTTACCGGCTAACGAAACGTTGCCGGCAATGGAAACTCCATTACCGAAACATCGGGAGAAGAGACGCAACGGACGTTCTTTGGTATTGGTCGAAACCCATAAAGAATTACGTAATTATCTTGTGCGAATCCTGATGCCGGATTACGAAGTTGTATCGGTTTGCGATGCGGAAACGGCCTTTACGACTATATGTGAACAGCATCCCGATGCTGTTCTGGCCTCTTCAGCCCTTGTCGGAATTTCGGGGGAAGAACTTGCTGTCCGGATTAAATCGGATGACAGGGTAGCACATGTACCTGTGATATTGCTCGTGAAACCGGGCGAAGACAGCAAGGAGACCCAACGGAACGCCGATCTTTATGTGACAATGCCTTTTGCCATTTCGTTCTTAAAAGCAGAGATTGAAAGTCTGATTACCAACCGGGAGATTATCCGCAAGAGGTATATCCGTTTGACATTAGGGGTTGATGCTCCGGATGACGTCGAAGCCGATGTGCCGTTGTCGGATGGTGATCAGGAATTTATCAGTCTGGTGAGAAGCCTGATTGAAGAGAGACTCACCGATTCCAGGTTTACGATTGACGAACTGAGTGATTGTGTGAATATGAGCCGTTCGAGCTTTTACAATAGGATTAAGGAGATAACCGGCCATGCACCCGCAGACTATGTTCGTAGTGTACGCCTTAACAAGGCGCTGATCTTGCTGATGAGTAGGAAATATACTGTAGCCGAGGTTGCCGACATGACGGGATTCAGTGATCCGAAATATTTCAGGATCGTGTTTAAGAAACGTTTCGGAGATTCACCGACAAAGTATATAAGCAATTTGTAAGTTAACGGGAGACCGGCCGGGGGAGTGCCTTGCCGGTCTTCATTTTATTAACTAATCCTGTCAGTGGGATTGAAAGAATAACTCTTATCTTTGCTTCTCAAAATGTGAACTGCGATGTAGAATTATTGCAGAAATGGGCGAACGTAAGATTATACATATTGATATGGATGCTTTCTATGCTTCCGTGGAGCAGAGAGACCATCCGGAATTGCGTGGTAAACCGCTTGCTGTCGGGCATGCCGAGGAGCGGGGAGTAGTGGCGGCGGCAAGCTATGAAGCGCGTCGGTACGGAGTGCGTTCGGCTATGTCGTCACAGAAGGCAAAGCGCTTATGTCCGCAACTGATTTTCGTTCCCGGACGGATGGACATATATAAATCGGTTTCCCGCCGGGTACACGAGATCTTTCATGAATACACCGATTTGATTGAACCCCTTTCGTTGGACGAGGCATTCCTGGATGTGACAGAGAATAAACAGGGAATTTTACTGGCGGTAGATATAGCCAGGGCTATTAAACAGCGCATCCGTGAAGAGTTGAACCTGGTAGCATCGGCGGGTGTATCTTATAATAAATTCCTGGCAAAGATTGCTTCGGATTTTCGCAAGCCCGACGGACTCTGTACCATCCATCCCGATCAGGCGCTCGATTTCATTGCCCGTCTGCCCATCGAGTCATTTTGGGGAGTAGGACCGGTGACTGCCCGGAAGATGCATTTGCTGGGTATTCACAATGGCCTTCAGCTACGTGGCTGTTCGTCGGAAATGTTGGTACGGCAGTTTGGTAAAGTAGGACTGCTCTATTACGATTTTGCACGAGGAGTCGATCTCCGTCCCGTAGAAGCGGTATGGATACGTAAATCAATCGGTTGCGAACATACGTTGGAGAAAGATATTCATGTGAAATCGGCTGTGATTATAGAACTTTATCACGTAGCTACGGAACTTGTGGAACGGTTGCAACGGAAGGACTTCCGGGGAAAGACGCTGACGCTGAAAATCAAATTTCATGACTTTAGCCAGATCACACGGAGCATGACGCAGGCTCAGGAACTGACGAGCCTTGAAAGAATTCTGCCTCTTGCCAAACAGTTGCTGAAAGAGGTGGAGTATGAGCAACATCCCATTCGGTTGATAGGGCTTTCGGTGTCGAATCCGAGAGAGGAGACAAATGAGCATCGGGGAGTGTGGGAACAATTGAGTTTTGAGTTCAGTGACTGGGGAAAATAGTTAAAGATCGGGATGCGGGGGTGAAATAGTCGGGTGATTGTATCTGTTTAGTATTATTTTTCTTATCTTTGGGAGTGATATGGCATTGAGAACTAATAAATTATAAAAGATCATGAACCTGAGCAGATGTCCAATTCTCTTCTTGCTACTATTTGCGTTGTTCTGTAGTTGCCACGATGAAGACAGGGAGGATATACCTCCGACCGACGAACGAACCGCGAACTTCATTGTGAAATATAACGACGGATCCGGAATACATCCGGATTATAATGCTAAAGTATATATTTATTATGGAATATATTCGATGGATATTGCAGGTTTCCGCTATCTTCCGGATGGAGTTCTGGAATATCGCGGACAGGAAATAGTTCCTGATATAGAATTGTCTGCTGATGGGAAAGAAGATGTGTCACTGTTATTAAATAACACGGAGAAGGTAACGGTCGTGGTTGAGAGTTCCTTTTATGAAGGGAAAATAGGAATAACAAGTTACTCTCCGGGGGATATGTCCATAAAGGCTACATTTATATTTGGGGGATAGTATGGTGGCTCGGGACAGCCGCCTGAATGTCTGTCCTCGTTTTATGATATATAAGAAAGGGGAGAAGCCGAAACTTCTCCCCTTCTGTATAGAGGCTCTGTTTGCTATAAACAGAGCCTTTGTTTGGTACGGATAGAGCCTCTGTTCTGCTTCTGCAGAGTCTCTGTTTCCGGCAAGTGCTTACTTCATTCGTTTTCGGAGCAACCGGCTCCCGGTGCTTTTCCCGGTTGCATCCGGGGGAATTGCCGGTTTCTCCGGAAAAGCCCTTAAAGCTGCCGGAATCTGTTTGCTACAATCCGTGTATCACTTTCATCAGTTGTTCGCCCAGTCCGATGGTATAACCTTGTGAAACAAAAACTATCCGGTTGAACGTATCACCGATAATAAACATCGGCAAGATGGTGCTGTTAGGCAATTTCATCGATTCGGCAATTTGTTTCTGGATGGCTCCGTTTACATCGATACCATAGGTGATGGTCGAGGGCAGTCCCGGGAATTCTGTCGGGCGGAACTTCTTATATTGTTCTTCATTAGGGAAAAGCAGTACCATTTTGCAGCCCCATTTTTCGAATTCGCTGCTTAGGGCCGCAATATCCCGGAGAGCATGGTTTGTCGGTTCTTGTCCGGCTCCCAACACGGCAACTACAAAATATCCCCGTCCGCAAGTCTGAAGAATGCTTTGCGGTTCGGTGGCTCCTATCGGCAGGTAGGTGGATTCGGAGTTGAAATTACCGATCACCTGCACCTGATCCTTACTTTCGCGCATCACCAGATCGACAGTTGTTGTCTTTCCCTCTTCGATGGTGAAGAAAGTGATGTTGGCCAACACTGCTCCACTTGCCATACGGGTTCCGGTTACCATCATGTAGTATCCGGTATCCATGCGGGCGCCATTTTTCAGCAAGTTCGACCAGGTGGCTCCGCCGCCCATATCTACGTCCCCTTCATCGTAGTTCAGCAATTGGAAAGTCCCGTTGCGGAATTTCGAGAGAGTGAAGTGTGAATAGTATTTCGGATCGCTCAACGAAGGGATAGGCTGGTAGCGGGCTACGAGTGTTCCGGTCGGTGCCTGTGTCTGCTGTGCTGCTTCAAAATCCACGTCGTAGACTTTACCGTTCTTTAGATCGTTGTCATTGAAACTCCGGTATTGAATTTTTCCGGTCACTTCGTCTATCCAGGCGGGGATACCCAGACTACGTGCCATGGATACAAAGAAAATGTTACGGGACTTTTCGTCTGCTACCCGGGCTTTCCATACTCCCATTGGAGACATCGGAATACGTTGTGAGTTCAGTTCATTGTTGATAGTGATCTCTTTTCTGCACCATTCTACCAAAGCCTGTGGATTCTTTCGGAAAGCTTCCGCTTCAGTTGCCGGGATCTCTTTCTGGAAGAATGCTTTGTAGGGAGTGATCATTTCGTTGGCCACACGAGGGTTCAGTACGTTGCTGTAGAAGTCCTCGGAACCGGGCAGACCGGAGTTGTTCAAATGATCGTTCAGTACTTCCGGACTAACGTCTCTCAGGTCCTTGGCTGAGATTACTTTCAGCAGGCTGATGGCCTGACCGGCTTTATCGGCTTTTACGGCAGCAGAAAGGAAATCTGTCAGAGTCTGATGGTTACCTCTGGAAGCTATCAGTAGGCGCACTGTTTCGGTTTCATCCAGCTTGTTCTCTTTGGCAAAAGTCCGGGCTTGCTCTTCGGTAATGAAAGTGGCTACGTAAGCGTTGCGGATGGAATCTTCCTGTGCCATGCGGCGATCGTTTTCAGTACGTTGCTCCGGAGTCACTTCGGGCAGGTTGGCACCTTCGGCCGGAGGAACAATATCCAGTGGGAGTGAATAGGTTTCACCGGCGTTCTTGTCCAGTGCGATCTTCAGTTCGTTATCTTTGCCGAATGACAATTTGGAATAACCGAACCGTCCGTCTTTAGAGGCCCATACCAGCATATCGCCCTTGCCGGCAGTCAGCGATGCGCGTCCTGCCTTATCCGTATGTTTAGTGGCTACGGTGTAGAATTCAGCATAATTATACACCTTGAACTCTACAGTGGCATCGGATACCGGCTGCCCTTCGGCATCTGTCACCAATACCGAGCCTTTGGCTGTCGGAGCATAGTTGTCGATTACATTGATTTCCGTATAGTTCGGAGTTTCGTACATGATTTCCTCTTGTCCGGCATAGCGTCCGAATACTTTGGTATGCATCAGCATGCCACGGCTGGCAGGAGCATTAAACCAGCCCAGGTTCAGTACCGGTTCCGGTTCGCAGGCGCCGAAGAAATACCATTTACCATCTACCCAGGCTTCTACCCAGGCATGGTTATCGTCGGTATGCGCCCAACGCGGAGTATAAACCTGCCGTGCCGGAATGCCTACCGAGCGGAGAGCGGCTACAGTGAAGGTCGATTCTTCACCACAACGGCCATAGGCGGTCTTTACCGAAGCGAGGGGGGAACTGGTACGGGCATCGCTTGGGGTGTAGACTACCTTTTCGTGGCACCAGTGGTTCACTTCAAGCACAGCGTCGTGCAGCGACAGGTTCTTCACACGATCTTTCAGTTCATTGTAAAATACCCGGCGCGAGTCGTCCAGATTTTCGTTGTTTACCCGGATAGGGAGTACGAAATGGCGGAATACGTCATCGGGGATCTCTTTTCCCCAAGGCATTTCGCGACGCGCCTGATCGGAGAGTCTGACATTCTCCAGATAGTAGTCACCTGTATAATCCGTCACGTCACCTGTGGGCATATAGGCATAGAGGAACATCAAGGCCTCCTGTTCGGGAGTGGTGAGTTTTTCATTAAACACTGCGAACAGATCTCCGTTAGGGAGCTGTTGCTTCTTCTTTTCAAAATCTTGCGTCACTTGGCTACGGTAAGTCTCATCTTTCAGGAAGTGGGACTCACTGCATGAAAAAAACGCAACCGACAACATCGGGATAATTAGAAAGCGGGTCAGGATTTTCATACAATTTGTTGTTAAATAAGGCTTCGCTCCTTTTTCTCTCCCGGAGAGAGGGGAGGAGTGAATGCTGTTGGTTTATATATTTGATTATGATTTCTTTTTTTATTTCCTAAAATCCGTTCATAGGGAAGAGTACTGTGGGGATCAGCAATACCATTCCCAGAATGATGAATAAAAGAAGTACCTTCCAGAACCATTTCACCCATATCTCGTAGGGGATGCGGGCAATGCCCAAGGCTCCCATCAATACGGCGGAAGTAGGTGTGATCATGTTGGTAAATCCGTCACCAAACTGATAAGCCATTACTGTAGCTTGCCGTGAAAGCCCGATGACATCGGAAAAAGGTGCCATGATAGGCATGGTTAATGCAGCTTTGGCCGATCCGGACGGGATAATCAGGTTGATCAGTGTCTGTATCAGGTACATCACCCCCAAAGATACTATTTTTCCGGTTTCTCCCATCAGTGAAGCCAGAGAATGTAAGATCGGGTCGATGATATGTCCGTCTTGCAGTATTTGGATGATCCCTCCTGCCAGACCTACCACGATGGCAGCTGATAGCATATCTTTGGCTCCGTCCATGAATTGCCCGATGATGTTATCTGTTTTTTCACTGTTGGCAAATCCCGAGAGAATACCCATTGCGAGGAAGATGGCGGAGATCTCCGGCAGATACCAGCCATGTCCCATGACACCGGTAATCAGGAAAAGAATGGTGAACGCAAGCAGGGTCAGTATGAAGAACTGGTTGGATTTACGTAAACCCAGCCAGCCGAAGGCGGCAAACAAAACAGACAGGACGGGCACTGCATAGCAGGTGACAGACGCTTCGCCTATTGCGAAAGTACTGGTTGGGTAAATGATGGAAAACAGGCACAAGGATATGATTAACAGTATGTAGACGATCCATGCCGGACGAGTCGTGACACGGGATATCTCTCCGTTGCTTTCTTCTTCCCGTTTCCGCCAATAAGCATCGGCATGATACATGGGCGATTTCTCCGGATGCTTTTTAATGACGGCGGCATATCTGAGTACACAGACTATCAGGACCGTGGTCAGTATCAGCCAGCAAAGCATGCGATATTCAAATCCGGAAAATAGCGGTAAGTCGGACAAGCCTTGTGCAATGCCAATGGTAAACGGGTTCAGTACGGCACCCGAAAAACCTATGTGGGCAGCAACATATACCATGCAAAGCCCCGTGATGGAATCATATCCCATCGAAATGGCCAACGGGACGATGATAATGACAAAGGCCAGGGTTTCTTCACTCATGCCAAATACGGAGCCGAAGAGGCTGAAGAGAATAATGACTAAGGAAATCACCACATTGTTTACCCCCAATGATTTAATCAGTCTGTGCTTTTCAAGCCCCTTCGTAAAGTTCAGGAATGAAAAGATGCCGGTATCGATGGCACGGCTGCTGTTCATTATCTGAAAGGCACCTCCCATGATTAATAAGAAGGCGATGATTCCCGCTTGCCGTTCGAAGCCTTCAAGAAGAGCACTGAACACTTGCCAGGTCTGTGGCGTCTGTTCTACCCGGTGGAAAGAGTGGTCTATAATGACTGTGCGGGAAGTGCCGTTGACGTCAATGGTCTCGCGCACATATTCACCTGCGGGAATGATCCAGGAAAGCACTGCACAGAGCAAGATGACAGAAGAAATGATGGTGTATGTGTGTGGTATCCGTTTTAGCATAGTCGTTTTTCTTGATAAAGCGCAAAGTTATGCAATATATTTGTAATATGCACTTGCCAAATCTGCCCATATAAAAAGAAAAATCAACTAATAACACACTTTTCTTATGTTTTAGAACATGTTTTCGAAAACATTTCGTATCTTTGCAGTGTTAATAAAGAAAACAAGATGTAAAACCGCTCTTCAAAACGTGGGGAGCAAAAAAAGAGGACCAAAATTATGAAAAAGAATGCAAATGAAATTATGATGTTGCAGTACCGTATCAAACGTTACCAAGCAATGGGAAATGGAACAATGTGCCAGCTGTTGAATGGCAAACTTCAAAAACTGCTTGCAAAGCAGGTTACCATGTAATTAAACACACCTATATTATATGAATAAGAAGCGGGGAATCGGATGATTCTCCGCTTTTTTTGTCATTTATCTGTCTGTACCGGGAACAATCATTATAAAATATTCGTTAATTAAACAACGAATCCTGTTTTATCTCAAATTTATTACTACGTTTGCGGTCACTATGATAAAGTACGTATTCTGCATATTGATAGGTATCTTCTTAATGTATGGAGCCGGTTGCACAGCCCCTGCAGAAGAGAACGCGGAACTTCCTGCGGGAGTTACTGCAACCTTTATATCGCAATGTGCCGGAGACCACTCTTTATTCAACGACCAGACGGCTGACTCGAAAGTGAGTGATGCCATCCTTCCCCACGGTTCTTTTTCACGGGAACTCGGTTCATCCAAAGTATTAAAACTTAAATTACAGACTGCCATCCGCTTGCTTAATACCTTTCATATCCGCCAGTCGGAGAAGGGAGATGCTTATCCGGATTTCAATCATAACTTCATTAAATATTCCAGCGGGTATTATGTATACTCGTTAGGGCATATCCTGATTTAGCTTTTCGGTTTCACACTTCCGTATTGAAGTGATTGGGTAACCCCATTTATCTGTTCCGATAAATGCCGGGGAAGTGTGTCTTGTCTCCCTCCGGCAGTCGGCATTCGTTGCATTTTATTTTTTCAATCTAAAATCATACCATGTTATGTTTAGTTTATTGTTATCCACTTTTGCCATGATGGGGCTTACCTTCGTCATTGGCTTTTTCGTTGCCGGAGTAATAAAGCTGATTGCTTCTGCGGCTGATTCATTGGCTTTTTACAGTTCACATCAGGAAGAGCTTGCCCGGTTGAAACGTATTCGGAAACTTCATCAGAAAGTAGCTGTCTTGATAACCGAAAGTGCCCTTAGCGACGAGGAGTACGGGAGTGACGGGCGTGAAGACTTCAGCAGGGGCATCACCAAACATCCCGGAGACAATCGCGGGTTCTATCACGGTGTCAGTCCCGGTGAGCCGGAACGCGGACTGATGGATTATTTTTATCCGGAAGATACAAGATCCATGTTTCTTCGCAAAGAAGAACAAATGTTACAGCATGACAAAAAGAACAATAAGAAAGCATCTTCAACCAATAAAAACAAATAAATCTTGATAGTATGGAAAGTATAGACTTTGGAACCCTGTTTCAGGGATTTGGAACAATGATGGCCAGCGGATGGTTTCTGGCCAGTGCCCGTATGTTTTTAATAGCTTTGGGATTTCTGCTCATCTATCTGGGCTGGAAGGGTGTACTTGAGCCGATGGTTATGATTCCGATGGGACTGGGGATGGTAGCCATTAATTGCGGAACACTGATTATGCCCGACGGAGCATTGGGGAACCTTTTTCTGGACCCTATGTTATCGGATACGGACGCGTTGATGAATACGATGCAGATTGACTTTCTGCAACCGGTATATACATTGACGTTTAGTAACGGATTGATAGCCTGCTTTGTGTTTATGGGAATCGGTACGTTGCTCGATGTCGGATTCTTGTTGCAGAAACCGTTTGCCAGTATTTTCCTGGCCCTTTGTGCTGAGTTGGGGACTTTTCTTACAGTGCCTATCGCTTCGGGTCTGGGGTTGTCTTTAAAGGAAAGCGCTTCTGTTGCAATGGTCGGCGGAGCCGATGGACCGATGGTGCTGTTTACTTCGCTTGCCTTGGCCAAACACTTGTTTGTGCCTATTACGGTGGTGGCTTATCTGTATTTGGGATTAACATACGGGGGATATCCTTATTTGGTAAAGCTGTTGATTCCTAAACGTCTGCGTGCTATCAAGATGGTGGAGAAGAAAGCTCCTAAAAATTATGACGCGAAAGTGAAACTTGCCTTTTCTGCTATTCTGTGTGCTGTGCTGTGTTTCTTGTTTCCGGTTGCTTCTCCACTATTCTTTTCTCTGTTCTTAGGGGTAGCTGTACGCGAGTCCGGCATGAAGCATATCTATGATTTTGTAAGTGGTCCGTTGCTTTATGGTTCTACCTTTATGCTGGGATTACTGTTGGGTGTGCTCTGTGACGCCCATTTGTTGCTCGATCCGAAAATTCTGAAACTTTTGGTGTTGGGTATGCTTGCTTTGTTATTGTCGGGTATCGGGGGAATCATGGGTGGTTACATCATGTATTTCATAAAGAAAGGAAACTATAATCCGGTGATCGGTATTGCTGCCGTGAGTTGTGTGCCTACTACGGCAAAGGTTGCCCAAAAGTTGGTAAGTAAAGATAATCCGAACTCTTTCATCCTGGGGGATGCACTGGGTGCAAACATTTCAGGAGTAATCACTTCGGCTATCATTACGGGTATTTACATAACGATTATACCTTATTTATAATAATGTTGTAGCTGACAGAATGATTTCATGAGTGACTGACAGAGCTTATCCATTTACAGTTTGTATATTTGTCGCTCTCAGATAGTTTGAAAGACAAGGTTATGAAAAAACTTATCCCTCGATATACCTTTTTAAAGAATAAGTACGGCAGTGAGTTGCTGGTGGATATAGTAGAACTGAAAGATATAAAGAAATATGTCGTTAAAAGTTCTGTTCATACCCTGACTTATTATGACATTACCTTTATCACCGAAGGGGAAGGAAGTTTCATTCTTGATAATCATACCTACCGGGGCGGTGTGGGAGATGTGTTCTTCTCCAAGCCGGGAGAGATACGTAGCTGGGATACAAATGCGATTGTGAATGGATATGCTCTGATATTTGAAGAAGAGTTTTTATCTTCTTTCTTTAAAGATTCTTTGTTTGTGCAGCATCTTTCCTTTTTCAATCCGGTGAAGGAATCGTTGAAAATACATTTGCCGGAACGCTCTTTTCTGCGTATGTTGCAACTTCTGCAATCTATTAAGGAGGAGATTGATCTGTTCAGACAGAATGACGTTCATGTGTTGAGAGCGCAACTTTATGAAGCGTTGATGCTGCTTGACCGTTTTTACGTGCAGACCGTATCGGATGCAGGGATAAACAAGGAAGGCCGCAGTCCGTATCTTGTTCAGTTTGTACAGTTGGTCGACCGTGGGTTCAGTGAATACCGTACCGTGCGGTATTATGCCGGAAGACTGTGTATTACTCCTAACTATCTGAATGAAATAGTGAGTACCGCTATGCAGATAAGCGCCAAGCAATATATTCAGAATAAAGTGATGGAAGAAGCAAAGCGGATGCTTGCTTACACGGATTTGCCGGTTGCCGAAATAGCTTTCGAACTGAATTATGAAACGGTTTCTTATTTCAGTCGTTGTTTTCGCCGGTATACGGGAGAAACTCCTTTGGGCTACCGGAGGGGACATAAACCATAAAAAGTGTCATTTCTGCCTTTGTTTCTGTCACATACCCTCTTTTTTCTTTCTGTACCTTTGTGTCAGTGTAAAACTATTAAAATTTAGAACAATGAAAGATGTAGAGAAAACGATTGGGAATCTGATTGATAAGCAAAAGATCGCATTTATCGGATCTGTTGATATAGAAGGCTTCCCCAATATTAAAGCAATGTTACAGCCCCGGAAGCGCGAAGGTATCCGGATTCTTTATTTTACCACCAATACCTCTTCTATGCGTACCACTCAATACCTGAAGAACCAGCATGCTTGTGTCTACTTCTGTGACTCTCGCTTTTTTAGGGGAGTTATGCTGAAAGGTAAGATGGAAGTGCTTACAGATAATTCCACTAAAGAAATGATATGGAGAGAAGGCGATACGCTCTACTATCCGCTTGGCGTTACAGATCCGGACTATTGTGTACTGAAGTTCACCGCTATCACCGGCAGGCGTTATGGAAACTTCAGTTCGGAAGATTTTGAGGTAGAGTAGCTTGTTCCCAATCTTAGAAGCTGATTGAAAACAGTGCTTCTACCTGGAATTTTCCATAGTCGATCGGCTGGATCAGCCGTACGCCTGTCGTGAGCGGATAACTCATACGTAGCACATTCCAATCGAAAATAAGATCGCCTCCGTAAGAGCTTTGTGTGCTCCAGTTGCTTTTGCGACTGGCTTGGTTGCGTGACAAGTCATAAAAAAGATTTGCACGCAGCCTGCGTATGTAAATCAGTGAACTGATGCTCAGGTCGGGCGAAAGCAGGGGTAAAGCATAATCTGCTTTGAAGGCCCATTGTTGGCGGGTTTGATATTGGAAATGATATCCGCGAGGCTTTTCCAGCAGATGTTTGGGGAGATACAGTGATTTATTGTCAAGGTCTTGATATTGGTAACCCAAGCGTAGCATCAATCCGTGATTCCTGATGATACCCGGCCAATAGGTAGTCAGCCGGGCAGCGTACAGACTACCGAAATTCTCCTTATTGAACGGGGTTTTCAAGTATTGCAGCCGAAGCTGGTAACCGTTTCGGGGAAGGATGTCGCGTTGTGCTTTTCGTCTGTAATCATAAAATAGGATTTCCGGGAGAATGTATTGGAAGTTGCGATACTTTCCACTATGATACTCCTGATACTTATTGTTTGTGAAATAGTAAGTAAAAGCAGGCTGTATGCCTCGTATGCGTTGGTTACGTGTCAGGTTGAAAGGGAGGTAAACTCGCGCTTCCGCTTCCAGTAGATTGCGTCCGGGATAATATCCTTTGGTGATATCCTGACCTTTGTCATCTTTGGTCCAGCCGATATTGAAAGCCTTATCACCATAGTCGGCAGCAAGATTGATTATAGGGAACCAGCCCTGATAGGTGAATGACAGTTTACCGTGATGGTAGCCTTCGTCATAATACCAGCCGGCCTGCATGATGGCAGTGTTCAGTGTATTTTGTGACATAATGGTTGCTCCCGGCTTGACAATTGTACTTAAATCACTTGCACTGCTGTTCATTGCTTCGGCCACATCATAATAGAAAGGTGCCCAGCTGTGTATCTTGAAAGTATGTGTACCTTTATGATAGCGTTTGGGGGTGAAATCGATGCTATCCAGACGGGTAGAATCAAGGTTGAACTGTTCTTGAGTAGCCAATGTTTCAACGAATGGCATCGGAGCAGGACGGGCTAAATCGGCCTTTTCAAATAGCAAACTGTCAGTCGGCAACGCAGCAATCCGGTATCCGTCTGCTTGATAATCAGCAAAAAGCAGATGGTTGCCTGACCGGGAAAATGAAGGATCGAATGCACCGAAACGAGCGGCTGTCAGCCGGTAAACCTGTTTGTCGGAGAGATGAAGACAGTAGATATTATTTGTGCCGTTGGCTCCCGACTCAAAAAAGAGTTTTCCGTCTTTCCAAGTAGGAGAGGTGATGTTGGCCGAGGTGGTTTTTATCAACTCCTTCCACTCTCCGGACTGCGGATTGAATTCCAACAGACTGGTTCCCGAATCGGTTACGGCTATGGAGAAAATATCAAGGCCTTCTCCGAATGTGAGTTCTTTGATAAATGCGTTGTCAGGTACGTCGAAAGAGGATAGCTCTTTTCCCTTTTCTGCATTTATCAATACAAGTTGGTTTTTGCCTTCTACAGTGGGGCGGGAGACCGCAATGGTCCGACCGGACTTGTCGATAGCCGGGGCCAGATAACGTTGGCGCGGGGTGATTGTTTTTATCTGCTTTTTATCCAAATCATAATATTTCAGAACGGAATAGTTCTCGTGCGTCCAACGGAGCCCGGGAACCAATTCACTCCAGTAAATCCGGTTGTTCCGGAAGTTGAGACGACTATTGATACTTCCGATATAACTCAGATGCTTTTCTTTACCGTTGCTGATGGCTACCAGAGAGTTTATATCTTTCAGTCCGGATTTGACGGCAATAATTACACTGTCATTGATCGATTGGGGATATCGATAAGAGGTGTAGGTTTTTGAGGTAGAAGAGAGGTAGTCGGGCACAAGTGTACAGGTATCCTGTTTTTCCCATTCTTTCCGCAAGAAATCGAATGTGTCGTGCTGAAGCCGTTTGAAACTGCTTCCTGTGTAATGCTTGAAAGAGCCTTCAAATAATAAATTCCGGACATAACGGCTGGTACTTTTATCCCAGATATCAGCTCCATAACGCTGGCGGGCATATGAAGCCATATCGTAGCCCAATGCATAATAAGTTCCTGTATAATTTTTGTAAGATCCCATTAACCACTTGTCGAAAGTATAAGGCTTTCCGCCTGCTAATAATTGGGCACGATAGATCATGTTGAATTCCGGAAGACGTCCCCGTCCGCCGTTTGACATGGCAGTTTCGGTGCTTACTGCATCTCCTTCGAGAAACCACACCGGAAGAAAAAAGGAGGCCACACCGGCTGCCTGTTCACCTATTATATAATAAAGAGGTTTGAAGATACCATGCATCACCTTTCCGGTCTGGAATACGTGGCGCGACTCGTGCAATACCAGATGTTTATCCCAGCTTTGAGTACTTAGGTCCGAAGAAGGAGTTGTAATCAGTTCCATCCGTCTCGGTGCCCAGGAAACCATTCCGTTGGATTGCATGCTGGCCGGATGGAGAATGACCGGGAAACGGGCTTTGATCGGCTTTCCAATGGTCTTGGACATGTGGGGATATACATTTTCAAGAAAGAGAGCATATCGATAGGCCATTGAATCATTTCCTTGCGGGTATACCAGATCATAGTGAGGCAGTTTCGCTATGTTCCATTTAAACCGGGCGGGATCCGACCCGTAATCCATGAATTGTGCATGAAGCCGGAGCGGTGCCAGCAGGCAAAGAAGCGAAAGAAACAGATATTTGGATTGTAACATGAGCTGATTTTAAATAGTTATCTGTCGCAAAGCTATAAAAAAATCTCAGTCTGTTCTGTTAAATTCGTTTATACATCAAGAAATTAGTCATTTCTATGCCGTTCACATCGACCGTTTGTTCTTTTTCGGTGATATATCCGTGTTTTTCAAAAAAAGGCCGGGCGGTGATACTTACTTCCGAGTGAACCGATACAGCGCGACAATTGCGGGCATACTCTTCAGCTTTTCTCAACAGACTGGAAGCGATACCCCGATGCTGATATTGGGGATGGACGAACATGCTGTGCAGATACCCTTTAGGGTTGATAGAGGTGAATCCGGCTATTTGTGATTGTCTGATATCTTCTGCTAACAGAAAACATAAGTCACTTTGAAATAATTCCTGCCAACGTTGTTGAGTTCCTCGTCCGATCCATGCTTGAATCTGTAGGTGATTATAATCGGCAGAACAAGTGTTCTGTACGCTTTGTGTAAACACTGTTTGCAGCAAACCCATATCTTGGATCCTTGCTTTTCGCAGCCGGACGGGAGGAATTTGCAGGTGTAAAACAGGAAATGGCTTTCCCGTTCCGTCCAACGCGTCGCGGCCTGTCACTTCAAATCCTTGATGTAGATAGAATCCTAATGCTGCCGTGTTTTGTTCATTTACGTCTACTTTATAAATGTGTTTTTCACGGATGGCGAATTCAACCAGTTCACTGCCATAGCCTTGTTCCTGGGCCTTAGGACTGACAAATAGCATTTCGATACAATCGGTGCTCAGTCCCATGAAGGCAGCGATGGTTCCCGCATCTTCACGGATGACATAAAGTTGTACTGCGGCAAAGTATTCGTTCCGGATCAAAGGTTTATAAAACTGTATATCCGTTTCGGTCAGGAAGTGGTGGGTAGTGCGAACTGCCTCCTCCCAAACCTGAAGAAGCTCGTCATACTCGTGTATGTGGGGTTGTTCTATCATTGGTTATTTGTTAAAAGTCAGCTTTCTTTTCAATATATATTCTTTGTCCGGACACCGGATGGGTAAATTCCAGACGTTCCGCATGTAAATAAAGCCTCTCCGCTCTCTTACCGTAGAGTTCATCGCCTGCGATGGGGCAATTCAGACCTGACGGATGGGCGGAGTGAACGCGTAACTGATGTGTACGTCCCGTTTGCGGGAAGAAAGCGATACGGGTTCGTCCGTTTTTGCGATCTATTACGCAGTATCGGGTGACAGCCTTTTTGCCTGATTCTCTGTCTGCTTTTTGTCTGGGCCTGTCAAGAAGATCCGGACAAATGGGAAGATCGATGGTTCCTTCGTCAGTCGGTAAGATACCTTCCAGCAGTGCTGTATACTGCTTTTTAATGCTGTGGCTTTCAAACTGCGCCTGTAAGTGCTGATGTACTTCCTTGGTTTTGGCTACCAACAACAATCCTGAAGTTGCCATGTCCAGTCGATGTACGATCATCGGTCCCGTAGCTTCAGGATAGCGGGCTCTGAGTAGACTGTAGGCGGACAGTTCCTCCGATTTTCCAGGTACGGAGAGTAGTCCTTCCGGTTTATGGATAACCAGAAGCCATTCGTCTTCAAAGAGAATCTCTATTTCCTTTGGCGGGGCAGGGGCTGTTGCCAAAGGATCCGGTTCGACATCCAGACCTTGTAACATGTGACGTAAAATGGGCCCGCATTTTCCTTTGCAGGACGGATAGTAATAACCGTGACGCCTGATTTCTGTTTTCGGTGATTCTCCCCACCAGAATTCGGCCATGGCAATGGGCTTCAATCCATTTAGGTAAGCATATTGCAATAGCTTGGGTGCGGCACATTCACCTGCTCCGGCAGGTGGTATCTGCTGAATGGTTTGTTCGAAGATAGCACACAAGTTCTTGCTTTCTCCTCTGGCATTCAAAAAGCTGAATTGATGGAATAGCTTTTGCTGCAATGCCGCCGAACGGTTTTTGCGTTCTGCTTTGAGAGATTCAATCTGCGATGAAATACTTTCCAGTTCTGCTTTCACTTCGGAAATTCGCTCTTTCCAATATCTTTCCAGACGTTTGAATTCTGCTTTCTGATATTGGCTTTCACGTATCATGGCAGCTTGTTCATCTTCATCCGGTTGCTGCTGCCGGCGCTGTTCCCGTTTTTCTTTTGCCGTTTTCAGAGTCTTTCTCGCTTCGGTCAATATCTGTTGTGATGAGGCTGTTTCTTTCGCCAGCCTTTGTTGGAGTTTCACATACCGGTCACTGTTTTGCAATTGTCCGATTCGGCGGTTGATAGCCGAGATTTGTTCTTCTTCTATCTTGAAGAAACCATCCGGTTGCAACAAATCGTATACCGGTGGTACAAAGAAAGAGTGTGAATTGCTTCCGCACAAGTTACCCGAGAAAGCAGCCAGATATCCCATTTGTCCGTTAGAAGTACGGACTATCAATACGCCGAACATTTTTCCTTTGTCCAATTCTTCTTTCCATCTTGTCTGTTTATTTATGTAAGCCTGTACTTCTCCTGCTGCCATTACACATAACGGATGAGGAGTGTAATGGAAGGGATAAGTAAACAAGTGGGGCAATTCGATGCCGGCAATGGAGGTCTGGAAAGAATGAAACATGCTATTTTATTGGATTTAAACGGGATCTTGTGCGACAATTTTCAAAAGTTCCTCGAAGGAACTTACTTTATCATATTTAAGCTTTCCACCGTTTACATTCGCAAAATGTTTTTTGGCACATTCTATCTTTGCCCTTTCTATTTCCCGGTCTTGCAGGGAAGAATCGCTGGCTTTGGTTTCGGCTATAAAATAAGGATACTTCGACAACTTTTGTTTGAAGACGATGGCCCAGTCCGGATGGTATTTTCCCATTGGAGTAGGGATATAGAAACTGTTGGGTAGTTTTACATAAGCTTCTATTTCGTCATTTTCTTCCAGTTTTTCCATGAATGTTTTTTCATTTCGAGAGTCGAATCTCACATGGTCGTACAGATGTTTATCTGCTTTCATTGTGTTTACGCCCAAACATCCTTGAACAGCTGCCTGGGTAAAGACCGATACATCATAGTACTGGTCGATTGGGCTATATTCGATATGTTGTACTATCAGACGCGCTTTTTCTTCGTTAATCAGTTCCGAAGCCTTAATAATAAAATCTTCGGGATTATTTCTGAATTGGGCGAATACATTCGGTTTTATCCGGGCAAGAATCTGAGCAACTGCCTTTCGGGTCAGATTTGTGGCGTTTGTGAGTTTACCGAGCAAGTCATATTTTACTTGATCGTTTGCCATGGCATCTATCTTTTCATAGTGCGCCTGATTGGGATCTACTTTAAATGCCTCTCCCGAAACCAAAGTTGCTTTAGACTTGATTTCGTCCATTTGGCCTGTAATGACAGAAAGATAGAGCTGGGGTACTCTTAACTTTTCATTTAAGCTCCCGATTGCTTTCTCTACCAATTCTTTTTCGTCAAACTTTACGGTGTAGGTTGACTTGCTGCATAGTAGCTTTAGCAATTCCTGAAGTTTGCTGTTTTCAAGTTTATCTTTCGACAACCGAAGATTTATGTTGTATTTCCTTGCATCGTCCGGCTGCATCTCTCTTGGATTATAGATAGAGGTTAGGATGGTCATGATAGACGCCTTATAATCGGTGAGCTCATCGTCGAAAATCACTTCTCCCTGTTTACGGTCATCATAGAATTTGTCCGTCAGTTCTCCTTTCTTGATATACTTGTTTTCAAGTAAAGAGTCGTAGATACTTTGTGCTATATCTTCGGTTGCTATGATGGTTTCACCATTAGGCAATCGGAGAGTCTTGTCCTTGAATAATTGGATAGTTACTTTTTGTGGGCGGTCGGCTATGGCTTCTGCCATTTCTGTCTGTAAGCCTTTGGCAAACGATTCATACGATTCACTGGCTATCACGGTCAGTAGGTTGACACGATGCACTTCTTTGCCTAAAACGTTGGCGTCCATGCGATCTCCCTGTCCGTTTACGCAGAGGCGCAGCCCGCGTCCCACCTCCTGACGCTTGCGTACCTCTGCCGAACTTTGTTTCAGGGTACAGATTTGAAAGACGTTCGGGTTATCCCATCCTTCCCGCAGGGCGGAATGTGAAAAAATAAAGCGGATCGGCTCTTTTCGGTCAAGCAGGCGTTCTTTATTTTTCATAATCAAATCGTATGCCTCCTCATCTGTTGATTCTTTGGTTCCCCGCTCGGTTTTACTGTCAATCAGCTTTCCTTTTCTATCTTTGGAGAAGTACCCTTCGTGAGCTTTTGATGCCACGGTCGATTTTAGATAATTGATATATTCCGGCTGATTGAATAACGAAAGGTCCAAGTGCTTTATGATATCGGTATATTCCTGCTCGAAAATCTCGGCATATTCTCCTTTTCCGTCCGGGTTATACTGGCGGTATTTGGCTACTTCATCGATGAAGAAAAGGGAGAGAACTTTGATGTCTTTCTCAAACAGTTCCTGTTCTTTCTTAATATGTGATAAGATGGTTTCTCGTATCTGGATACGTCGTAGTTGAGTTTCGTTGACGCTACCCGTTACGTCACCTGCATAAAGCTTGATGCCGTTCCGGAAGGTGACGGAATTTTCAACGCCGTTGATATCTGTAATTACATAGTCGTTCCGGTATTCTTCCAGACGGTTTGATTTAGCGTACAAGTCATCATTTACTTTCAGAGCCCGTACTACCTGATTCACTGCTTTGGTTCTTTTTACTTCGAATCCGATATTGGCAGTCGGATTTTTGTCCGGATACAGGTTTAAACCTTCCAGATAGACGAAGCCTTCAGTGGCTGTTGTTCCACTGATGGAAATACCTTTGACGGCAATCTTCTTAACCAGTTTCAGGTTGTAAGCTTCCATCGCGTCCAGGCGATAGACCAGGTTATAGAGTTCGCGGTGTGTAGCCGAATAACGCAGTGTGAACAGGGGATTGAATCGTTTCAATCCCTCTTTTGTTTTGACTCCTTCTACCGACTGGGGTTCGTCGATAATCAGTATCGGATTCATCTGCGCAATCACATCGATAGGACAGCTGCCGCCAAAATCATCCAGTTTCATGTAGATGCGGCGGGCGTCTTTGTTCGTAGCATTGAACTTCTGTGAATTGATGATCATTACATGGATTCTGCTGTCTGTGACAAATGCGTTCAATTCACCCAACTGTTTGGAGTCGTAGATGAAATAAGACAGAGGGGTGCTGTAATCCGAGGCAAAGTGTTCCTTCATAATCTCCAGGCTTTTGTGGACTCCTTCGCGGATGGCAACACTGGGTACGACAATGATGAACTTGCACCAACCGTAGCGTTTATTCAGTTCGAAGATGGTTTTGATGTAGGTATACGTTTTACCTACACCCGTCTCCATTTCGATGGTGAGGTTGTATTTCCCTTCCAGCGCTTCCGACGGTTTGATTTGTTGGGCACGCTGGATATCCTGGATATGTCTCAGAACCATCTCATCTGTGAGTTGGGGTACGACAGGGTGGTTACGGAATCCTGTAAATCTTTCGTAACTGGTCTGTCCGTCTTTCTTCCGGGTCTCTACTTGATAGTCGAGCATCTTGTATGGCTGCCCGGCAAAAACATCACATACCGCTTTTGCTGCGTCTTCCTGAAACTTCTGATGTTTGAATTTTAATTTCATTTCTATATCTTCCTTCTCTGTTTAAAGAATCTCGATCGTAGTACCGGGAGATAATGTTTTGAATATCTCGTCTATATTGATACGATCGGCACTATCACGGAATGAGGCGTCCCGAAAGACGACCCGGCGTGGTTGCCTACCGGCTATTTCACGGAAGACTTCTTCGGGAATCTGTTCTGCAAAACATGCCATTAATTCGGTCTTGTCGACAGAATAAACCGTATATCCATTTATATCCTCTTCATTGTGTGGGAGTGACAGGGATAGTCCCAGGTTGGTCAGGCAACCATAAAGCAGATCGAGTCCGGTACGGTCTTCTTTGATATTGTCTGTGAAATAAAACAAATCACTTTGTGAATATTCCCCTGCACTGTAATATACGTCTTTCATATTGCTGTCGGCAATCCGAAAAACACGGAAACCGATGTCCGGGCGGTTCTTTAATTTAAGTTGGTTGCATTCCGCCTCAATCGTGTCTCCGGCACGTCGAATACGCTCTTTGGACAGTTCGCAGATGTTCAATGCTTTATGCTTTTCCGTGAGAAAGTCGATCGCATTTTGCATGATCTCTTTTTCACTGGGAGTCTTGGCCTTTTTTATTGTTTCAGTCACATCTTCCGGCAGTTGTACGAGAATGTACTTCACCTTGTTTTTACGCGGTTTCATGTTCATCCGCATAACCGCTTCGGCAGTAGTGCCACTACCAGAGAAGAAGTCCATCACAATACAATCTTTGTTTTTGGTGTCGATAAACTCACATAAATATTGAATCAGACTGACAGGTTTCGGAAAGTTGAACACTTTCTTATCAAAGAACTGTAGCTGATAGTTACCGGCCTGCTCATTAGTTTCAACTCCTACTTTGTAATTAATCAGGTTGGGTGGAACTTCCGGGTCATATTCCAGTTTTTCGTACGAAGGACTTAACTTAAGAGTCGGTATTTTGATGGTTGTTCCTTTTTTTATCTCTTTCTCCAGATTTTCCTGACTCCATTTGAATTTGGCTTTCAGCTTGACGGGGGCTGTAAACAGTCCGTCACGTACGGTGGTATCTTCCAGTAATTCCACGTCATACGCATCTGTTCCGTACATGCCCGCTTTGATCACTCCGTCGGGGATGGAAGTAACTACTTTGTTGGCGGGGAAAGTCAGAATGCCGACGGAATTCGGTTGATTCAACAGACCATTTGAACTGACCGACTCCTTCTTCAGACCCTGGAATTTCATGTCGTTTTTCTTCTTCTGATAGCAGACGATGTATTCGATGATTTGCTTGCTTTTTTTCGAGAGATTTTCCGGAGTTTCCGTCTTTGCCCAATTAAATACATCGATGAAATTAGAAGCATTGAATACTTCATTGCCTATTTTAATCAGATTTGCCAGTTCGTGATCATCAATGGAAATGAAAATGATGCCATTATCATTTAACAGGGTATGGGCAAGCATCAGCCGGGCATACATCATGCTACACCAATCGGAGTGAAACTTTCCGTTAGCCTCCGTATTCTGAAACAATCGTTGTCCTTCTTCATTATATCTTCCCTGTTTCTCGTCGGATTCTTCCTGTGAAAGAGCGAATGTATCATTGAAGATAAAGTCTTTACCTGTGTTGTAAGGCGGATCGATATAGATAACGTCTACCTTTCCTGCATAACTCTTTTTCAGGAGTTTCATTGCGTCCAGATTGTCTCCCTCGATGTATAGGTTTTGGGTCTGTTCCCAATTCCTGCTCTCTTCCGGGCAGGGACGCAATGTTTTGCGGATAGGATGCGCCGCCTCTCTTATCGCCTGCTTCTTGCCCACCCATGTTAATTCGTAACGTTCGTCGTCATCATATACCACTCCCATTTCTGCTTGGTTGGCTGTAAGGAGGAATTTCAGTTTATCAAAGTCGATAGCTTTATGTAGTTGTCCGTCCTTACCCATCGATTCAGTGACTACGTTCGGGAAGAGTTCGGCTATTTTATTCAGGCTGTCCTCTGCGATACTCACAGATTCCATTTTTAGCTTTTCCATATATGATTTCATTTTTGTCCTGCAAAGTTAAGATTTTCATTCTGATTGGCTAATTTCCTCTATAAATAATGTGTGTTTTGGGAAGTAACGTACCGCTATTCCGAACCGGTTGTTGGATTAGGTAATAAGGTAAGTGTTTTATCTTGCTGACCGGATAGTCTTATGTTCTAATCATCAATCGAAAAACACCCTCATGTTTTTCGATTGATGATTAGGAGGAAACGGGCATAGAGTGTGAAGGTGTTTCTTGAATTATAGGAAGCAAGTGTATTTACTTGTATTTATTTTCATAGAATATGCCTTTTCTGAATACTTTTGCCTATTTTTGCGTATTCAATCTATTGACAGAATGGAGTAATATTTAGTTGAAATTTTATAGTAAAAATCATGAAGAACGCAATTGGTAATTGTAAGCAGCGAAAAGCAGTGCTCTTCGCTCTCGCTTTGCCTCTGATGTTTTCCGGTTCGCCTATGCAGGCTATGCATCGGTCCGAAATCGTTAGAGAGGTGACACAACAAAACTTGAAGATCGTTAGTGCAAAGAAAATCAATCCGACTACGATTGAAGTACTGTTCTCTAATAACCAGAGAATGACATTCGATTTCTACGGAGAGAACATCTTCAGAGTATTTCAGGACAATGATGGAGGAATCATCCGTGATCCGGAAGCGAAACCTGAAGCACAAATTCTGGTAAATAATCCCAGAAACACAGTCTCTACGCTCGACTTAAATGATGGCGGCAATCTCCTTTCTATCACTACGGGGAAAATCAAGGTGGAAATCGATAAGAATACTTCTTTGATGAAAGTGATCGACCTGGAAAAGAAAGCCGTAGCTTTTGAAGAAGCCGAACCGGTACTTTTTGATAAAGGAAAAGTTACTGTAACTCTGAAAGAGAACCCCAACGAATATTTCTATGGCGGCGGTGTGCAGAACGGACGTTTTTCGCACAAAGGAAAAGCAATTAATATTGTAAACGAAAATAGCTGGACAGACGGTGGAGTAGCTTCACCCACACCTTTCTATTGGTCTACTAACGGCTATGGCATGATGTGGTATACTTTCAAACCGGGTAAATATGATTTCGGTGCGGAAGAAAAAGGTAAAGTGAAGCTTACGCACGATTCTCCTTACCTTGATGTATTCTATATGGTTAGTGATGGTGCCGTAGGGATTCTGAATGACTTTTATCAATTGACCGGTAATCCGGTGTTGTTGCCTAAGTTCGGTTTTTATCAGGGTCACTTGAATGCTTATAACCGTGACTACTGGAAGGAAGACGAAAAAGGAATCTTGTTCGAAGACGGAAAACGCTATAAGGAAAGCCAGAAAGATAATGGTGGAATCAAGGAATCATTGAACGGAGAAAAGAATAATTATCAGTTCTCGGCCCGTGCAGTGATTGATCGCTATAAGAATCATGACATGCCTTTAGGCTGGTTGCTGCCAAACGATGGATATGGTGCCGGATACGGACAGACCGAAACCCTTGACGGAAACATCCAGAATCTGAAAAGTCTGGGCGACTATGCTCGTAAGAATGGTGTCGAAATCGGTTTGTGGACACAGTCTGACTTGCATCCGAAAGAAGGTGTGAGTGCATTGCTGCAAAGAGATATTGTGAAGGAAGTGAGAGATGCCGGTGTGCGTGTATTGAAAACAGACGTTGCATGGGTAGGCTGGGGATATTCCTTCGGACTGAATGGTGTGGCAGACGTAGGTCATATTATGCCTTATTACGGAGATGATGCCCGTCCGTTCATTATTTCACTCGATGGTTGGGCCGGTACACAACGATATGCCGGAATCTGGTCGGGCGACCAGACAGGCGGTGTATGGGAGTACATCCGTTTCCACATCCCGACTTATATCGGTTCAGGTCTGTCAGGTCAGCCTAACATCTCTTCGGATATGGATGGTATCTTCGGCGGCAAGAATATGATTGTCAACACCAGAGACTTCCAGTGGAAAACTTTCACTCCGATGCAGCTGAATATGGATGGATGGGGATCGAACGAAAAATATCCGCATGCTTTGGGCGAACCTGCCACTTCTATCAACCGTTGGTATCTGAAACTGAAATCGGAATTGATGCCTTATACTTATAGTTTTGCGAAAGAAGCTGTAACCGGAATGCCGCTTATTCGTGCTATGTTCCTGGAATATCCGAATGCTTATACTCTGGGTACAGCCACGCAGTATCAGTTTATGTATGGTACCGACTTCCTGGTAGCACCTATCTATAAAGCCACAAAAGCAGATGCTGAAGGGAATGATATCCGTGACGGTATTTATCTGCCTGAAGGAGAATGGATCGATTATTTCACCGGAGAAAAATATCAGGGTAACTGTGTACTCAACAACTTTGCTGCTCCTCTCTGGAAACTTCCGGTATTTGTGAAGAACGGAGCTATTATCCCGATGACCAATCCTAACAATAACGTTGCTGAAATCAACAAAGGACTTCGTATCTACGAGATCTATCCGTATAAGCACATGATGACTGTTGAATATGATGATGACGGTGTATCGGAAGCATATAAGGATGGTAAAGGTGCCACAACTTTCATTGAGTCAAATGTTGATTCGAAAAACAATGTGAAGATTTCTATTCGTCCTACACAGGGTGATTTCGACGGTTTTGTAAAAGAGAAAGCTACTGAGTTTAGGGTAAACGTTACTGCCAAACCAAAGAAAGTTTCTGCTCAGGTGGGCAAAAGCAAAGTGAAGTTGATCGAAGTGCTCTCTATGGATGATTTCCAGAAAGGTGAGAATGTATACTTCTATGATGCTGCTCCTAATCTGAATAAATTTGCTACGAAAGGCAGTGAATTTGAAAAGAAGGTAATCACTAAGAATCCTCAGCTTCTTGTGAAGTTGGCTGCTACTGACATTACTAAAAATCAGGTTGTGATGAATATCGAAGGCTTCCAGTATGCGCCTGCCGATAATTACAGAGTTACGTCCGGTTCGCTGACTGCTCCTGCAGCTCAGATTACTGCCGAGAATATTGAAGCTTACACTTTGAAACCTACATGGAGCAAAGTGCCGAATGCCGATTTCTATGAAATAGAGTTCAATGGCATGTTGTATACAACAATTAAGGATACTGAGTTGCTGTTTGACGGGCTGGCTGCTGAAACCGACTACGCATTCAAGATCCGTGCCGTAAACAAGGATGGCTATTCGGATTGGGCTGAATTCAGCGCTAAGACAAAAGCGAACCCGCTGGAATTTGCTCTTCACGGAATCAAGGGTGAAACAACTGCGAAGAATCAGGAAGGATTTGATATTGATCGTTTATTCGACTTTGCCGAATTGGGTGATATGTGGCATACGAAGTATGGAGCAAAAGCGCTGCCATATGATATGATTATCGACTTGAGAACTGTGAACCAGTTGGATAAATTCGAATACCTGCCACGTACCGACGGTGGTAACGGAACGATTCTGAAAGGTACTGTATATTACAGTATGGATAAAGAGAATTGGACTGAGGCCGGAGCAATCGACTGGAAACGTAATGGTGATGTGAAAGTATTTACATTTACTGAGCGCCCGACTGCACGCTATATCAAACTGGCTGTAACGGAAGGTGTGAACAATTATGGTTCGGGTAGAGAATTGTATGTATTTAAAGTTCCTGGAACAGAGAGCCGTTTGCAGGGTGATATCAATAACGACGGTAAGATCGATAATAACGATTTAACTTCGTATACCAACTATACCGGTCTGAGAAAAGGTGATTCCGACTATGAAGGCTATATCAGCGTAGGTGATATCGACCAGAATGGTTTGATCGATGCTTATGACATTTCTGTTGTGGCAACACAATTGGAAGATGGTGTCAGTGATGAACCGATTGAGAAACTGGATGGTACTATTGAGATCAGTACGGCTAAACGAAATTACAGTAAGGGTGATGTGGTTGAAGTGCTTGTAAAAGGTGTCAACCTCCGTTCTGTAAATGCCTTGAGTTTTGCGTTGCCATACAATCAGCAAGATTATGAATTTGTAGGTGTCGAACCTTTGAACCTTAAAGCAATGGAAAATCTGACTTACGACAGACTCCATACCAATGGTACAAAAGCACTCTATCCTACATTCGTTAACCTTGGAGCTAAAGAAGCCCTTGAAGGAACAAACGATCTGTTTATTCTGAAGCTGAAAGCGAAACGTGCCGTGAAGTTTGATCTGAAAGCTATTGATGGCGTTTTGGTCGACAAGAACCTGAACACACGTAAGTTTTAAACTTGTGTAAGAATACTCCGCCGTTTGAACGGAGAAAAATAAAAAGCTGCCCGGAAATTTCCGAGGGCACTGAAAAAACAGATGGCTTTTCAGTGCCCTCTTGAAGAGCAAAAGTGAGAGTCGCCAAGTTAGAAATACTAACTTGGCGATTTTTCTATTTGGTTCCAGTAAGTAAAATGCTTCACATAACGGTTGACATCGTACTTACGAACGTAGTTGTTAAACCGAGTTCTGTTCAAAAAAGTGGAAAAGTTGAGAAAAAGTGTATTTATCTTGATTCATCATTACAGCTGCAAAAATAGAAATTCAAATCCGTTTTATTTCAAAATATAACTTAATCGACTATATTTCAATCATTTCAAAGAACTATTATTTACTTTAACGGAACAGTAGTGAAACATTTATTATATAAATACAAAATATTATCATAATTCATAGTAATAATTGTATTAATAATAGTAGCTTTGTTACTCCTTAAACATATAGTTAAACAATGAAACTAAAACACAAATTAAACTATATACTACAATGAAAAACATGAAAATTGCATCCTTTATGATAAAATTCATAATGATGCCCCTGCTTGTCAGCACTTCCTGTGTAAATGAAATTTCAGAAGAATCGACAACCCTTCCCGGAGAAATTCCTATCCGCCTTTCTACACAAATTTTATGCAACCCCACACGTGTTATTGATAACAAATTTCAAGAAAAGGACGCCATTGGCTTGTATGTATTGACACAACCATCAACTATCAATCAGAAACGATACATTGACAATATGCGTTTCACATGTTCCCAAACCTCCGGCTTCGAACCGGAAGAAACGATTTATTATCCTAAAGGAAACGGAGAATGTAACTTCATCAGTTATTATCCTTTTCAAGAAACAGGTATTGAACCGGACAAAAGTACAATGCAGGTCCAGATACGGACCGACCAAAGTACTGTGGGCGGACTATCACTTTCCGACTTTATGATCGCTGTAAACAATGACATTACACCCAGCCAGAACATGGTTGCCATGGAATATAAACACAAACTTTGCAAACTGGAAATCATTATAAGACCCGCAGCCGGAGAAGACTTACAAGAGCTCTTGGCTGATAACCCTACCTTATCCTTAAACGGATTCCATTCGGAAGCATCTTATGATTTTCTCACCGGCCAATTCGGGTCATCGGGACAAACGAGCGGCATTATTCCTTATGGAGAATGGAAAATAGAGAATAATACCCTTATAGGCAAAAAAGCAATACTGATACCCGAAAAAATAGAGTCTGACAGTCACTACATAAATATGGAAATAGATGGAAAGAGCTATAGTTGCCCATTTCCGGACAACTTTCAGCTGTCCAGTGAAAAAAGCTGTTCCATAGGCATTATCTATAAATCATCCGAAGGTATTCAAATCAATAACTTCGATCATAGCATTGCAGACTGGACAGAAGGGGAGTCGGGTGAAACGACAGCTCAGGAAACATCAGGTATAATTCACCTGGCTGCACTGAAATTCAGTAAGAGTAATGTATATAAAGCCATTAACGAAGGGACGCAGGTAGCAGAGATCTGTAAAGAGTATCTATTGGCAGACAATATCGATGCACAAGCCATCGTCGCCTATCCTGTTCTAAATGGAAAGACAGATTTAAACAACGGCACGGTAATTTGTTTACTTGACGAAACAGCAGCCGTTCACGGAGGCAAGGTCTCTTGGAACAAAGTTAATAATGTATTAGCCTACACGCCCGGAAATCAAAGCGTCATCAACGATTTCTACATAGCCGAAGATAACTCAATATCAATATCCAAGCCGGAAAATCCTCTACCTGTACGATTGCAAGAAGATGTCTTGACAGATATACGGAATACGGAAACCAAAACTTATCCTATAGTAAAAATAGGAATCCAATATTGGATGGGACGTAGTTTGGAAGCGACACGCTATACCGACGGTAAAACAATTACTTTGAAAAAGGATTTCACGGCAACAGCAGGCTATTACACCGGGAAATATCAAGATGCGCCTCAAAATTTTTACTTTTACAATTCTGAAGCTGTTATTTCAGGCAAGTTATCACCCCAAGGATGGAATATTCCTACCGAAACCGAGTGGGAACAACTAAAGCAATATATAAACAATGATGCTTCTAAACTGAAATCTGGGCCATGGTCAAGCGATGAAAACGGTGACAAGCTTCCTATACTTAACACTACAGGATTCAATGGAATGCCGGAAGGATATATTCTAAAAAGTAAGAACGGGTATACCAACGGCTTATATACGGTGGTATACTGGTCTACCAATTCATCTGGAAATCAAATAAATAAAGCAATCTATTTGCTGCATACTACAAATGAAATAAAAGACGGCAATATAACAGACAGAGCTCTTTCTGTCAGATGCATCCGTAAATAACAAGCACTTTGCCTATCATACAGAATCTAAAGTTTAGGTAGATCTCCTCACCGCTACTGGCCCAAACTTTAGATTCTGTATTTTATCGTTAAATTATTCTCTTCATTCGAATAGGGAATCTTCTTCTTTTTTCTGTCTTTATAATCAAGAAATCAATTATAAAACCCAAAACAGAAAACATATGCAGAAAGTATTATTTATCACCACAATTCTACTTACATTATTCGCCCTCTCTATCCATGCTGAGCACAATCCTCAAAAAAGACCAGATGCATCTGCCCAATTCCAAACCGTCTCCGGTCACAGTATCAGTTTAAATGGTATCGGACTGGCATATAGTTATGAATATGCTTTTGCTCCGAAAGGTACTGTTATTTTTAGCGCAGGAGCTTCTTATGCTTTTGGAAGAACATGGCAACTCAAAATGGAATCACTTCGCGAATTTCATATCGCCACCAAAGACTATCATTTAGTAACCGGAGATTTAGCCATAGAACCACGTTTTTATTATAACCTGAAGAAAAGGCATCGCAATGGCAAGCGTACTTGGGGCAATTCCGGTGGGTATTTATCTGCCTGTTTCGGATATTCTTTTCCAATAGCCATCAGCAGCGGAGTAAAAACAGCGCATATATATGTTATCACCCCATATTGGGGATTTCGACGCGTATGGAAACATTTTCTTTTCGATCTATCTGGCGGAGCCGGTTATATAAAGTCCTCCAACGGCAATTCCGCCATCTATCCTACTGTGAGAATAGGACTGGGATATAGATTTTAAACGTCATACTCTAATTGAAGAATAAATAACCAAAGTATCGAATACAAAAAATGGCTACTCATCCCGAGCAACCAATCTTTTGTTAACCTTAAATCTAATACTTATGAAAAAAACACAATACAAATATACCGAATTTCAAGCAATTAGCAAATATCAGAGCAAAAATATCCTGTATTATAACACCGTTTAATACTCGATCTTGTTTTGTTAATACTTTAGGCTAAAAACGTTAACAATTAACACATTCGTTCACAGTTCTCCTGTAGCTCTATAGCCATAGGAAAAACAATATTATTTTCTAAATGAATATGATGATGCAAATTTTTCTCAAATGTCTCCAACATCTCAAACAATAACCTGTAGGTGTCACAAGCATCATCGGGTACTAAATATCCCTGAGCCAATAAAGAAATCCGGCGAAAACGTTCACCTTCGGCATCATGTTCATGCATCATTACCGAAATAGGGCTACTGACACTGCCACAATGAAAAGGCGGAACGGGGCGGTGTTGGGTCACTGCATCGAACAAATCGTATATATAAGGAAACAACACCATTTCCTCCTTGGTAAGATGATTATTCAGATCTATCCAGGACTCCTGAAACAACCCACGTATCTCATGAAGTTCCGGATGTTTCTCACCGTGTACCTCACAAACTTTATCAAGCAATTGAAGAATCTGCGGTCTCTGGTAACGGATATTACGATGATGGAATTTCAGGATGTAATCTACCAATAAATCCATAGGCCAACTTTTAAAATCAAAAATCGGAGAATGGTTCGGTTGCGTTTGCCTCAACTCTTCCAACAAACTGTCCACCCCTGCTCCGGCTCTTTCACAAGCATCAGTCAGCGAGACATCTCCATTGCAACAGAAATCAATGCCATACTTATTGAATACCTTTGCGTGGTCAAAACGATCGGCTACAATCTGGCCGACTGTCATAAGTTTATAATCTTTCATATTTTCCTCTTTTATTATTCAGAGGACAAAGGTAGGGAACAGAAAACAAATAATTTGTAACCAATGTTACAGGAAGGATTTTCTTTTGTCTTTCGAAGCAATATGAAGTATAAAACAATGGCATACACAGTTTTCTATAACTTGTGTATGCCATATTCTTTTCTTAATTAAAATAATACAGAAAGATAGCGATACCTTCGAGTGCTTTCTTAGGCTGATCTTTAATCTCAATCGCAAACTTAATTTCAGCTTTAGCCACACCACGCAAGTTAGTAAGAGAATGCAGACTTGCCTTCAGTCGCACACTTTGACCTGACAGTACTGCTTGCCCGAACTTCATCTTGTCCATACCATAATTAATCATCATCTTCAAATTATTTACTTCAATAATCTGATTCCACAAATGAGGAAGTAATGACAATGTCAGATATCCGTGAACAATGGTGCTATGATAAGGGCTCTCCACCTTAGTACGCTCTGTGTCCACATGAATCCACTGATGATCTAATGTTGCATCAGCGAAAAGGTTGATACGTTCCTGAGAAACCTCCAGATAGTCAGAGACTCCAATCTGCTGCCCCACTAATTTCTCAAAATCTTCATAAGAATTAATAATTACTTTATCCATATTTCTTCATTTAAAAATGTACATCTTTGCTACAAAGATATATTTTTTTTAGATAAGTTAAAATTAATCCGGTCTTTTAGATTCTTCATCAGAAAAACTCGCCGGCTTAGTACATGAATCTACTTTCCCAAATATCCGATACCGATATTTGGAAACCAATAAATACAATGCATCCCTTACTTTTACCGGAATCAGGATCAATGGATAAAAACACTGCCAGAATCCTCCCAGGTCTTTTAAGATATAAAGTATAGCCGTAGATTTAGAATAACAATCTCCTTTCCGAAAATAATAGAGAGTCTTATTACTACTTTCAACAGCATACCGGCCCAACAAAGTTTTACCCGCTTCAGATTGCAGTGAAACAAAACGGAACAGCTTTCTTTTATCCCTCTTTACAATAAAAGAAACTGTCCCGTTGCAGAGATTACATATACCATCGAAAAGTATAATATTCATTCTATTTTTCTAAATAATGGAAGTCTCGTATGCACTGGTCAACATATCATAATCGGCATCACTGTATTCTCCTTTTTCCCGAGCCTTCTGCACCTGTTTGATAAATATTTCTACCTGTGAAAGGAAAGTCTGATAAGACTTCATCTCGCTTTCATGACCATTCACGGCAGGAAGTTTTTTAGCAGCATCGAGTTGTTTGGTAAGTTCAGCTACTTTCAGGTCAATGCGGGGGCCATCCATCATATGCTTACGTGCATACAGGTTCAAAATACTCTGCATCGTAGCAGACATCTTCCGTACAGACATAATCTGTTCTTTCAGCGGACTGTCCGCCAGAAGCACCTGTTCAGCCTGTTCGGTAAACGGACTCAGAATATCAAAAACATTCTGCTTGTATTCAGACATCTGTGTGCTCAACTGATAATTCGCCTCTAACAGTTGCTTCGCTTTGGTTACATCTTTCTTTTTCAAGTAAGAAAGATAGGTATCGAAATTTGCGTAGAACTCTGCTCTCGCCTTAAACAATCCGGCATAGTTCTGCACCAGATTCTGGCGGGTTTCTCCATTGAAGTAATCTCCGGGATTCATCACCGTCGCCGAATCTTTTGCAACAACTGTCGGTGGGGCGATGGCGGTAAGAGCCGGTACTTTTCCTTTTTGTTCCATATAATCCAAAACGGCATTTACATCTTTTTCCTTCACCATATCTTTTAATACTCCGAGAGAAGTATTATAATATTTGATTACCTCTGTCGCATTTTCAATATCTGCCGTACTGGCAACAGGAGCTTTGCTCTTGCTTCCACCCGAACAAGAGGCCAACAGAAAAGCACTCACAAGTGCTCCAAAAAACAATAGATTCTTTTTCATAATGTTTCCTTTAATAATTAGTAAATAGAACAAGCCTATAGATAGCTGATATTGCACTAATAACAATATAAAAGTCGTTTTGCTCTCAAAACCATCTATAAATTACAAAGGGAACAGGGAAATTAAAGAAATAAATATCATCGGAAGCGAAACCACATTACTGCATAAAACAAAAAATGGCTACTCGTCCCGAGCAACCAATCTTTTGTTAACCTTAAATCTAATACTTATGAAAAAACACAATACAAAAATACCGATTCCCAACTAATTAGCAAATTTACGCACGATATTCTGCTCTATTATAACATGGTTTAATGTTACCGATAACTTATTAACATTTCACACTTGTATTGTTAACCATTAACAAGTTCCATTACTCGTTTTCAGACATAAAAAGGCTATCATACGTCATCCACCCAATAACGATGATATCCCCACCGGTACAATATTACTGAATTTCTTTATCCCCCTGATCATATTCCAATCCTTCAGATAACAATTTCTCCGATAACAATGAACATGTTACAGGTATAACCGGTATTTCATTCATAACGAAATGAATGTAGATCTCAAAAGATAGTTTATAACCAACCCATACAACCCTATGCATTTCTGAAGCAGAAAGATAGAAATCAGACGAAGGCAGTAATCTATTATTCAATTCGAACAGTTCGAATGATGGAAAAAAAGAGAAGTCGATATTGTGATATTCTTTCAATAATAGAATCTTGTCGCTTAATTTATTCTTTTTGATTTCTTGTATATTAATGTTTTTTTCTTGCTTTAGACATCAGATAGTGGTATATTTACCCCGAAACACTCCAGCCCGTTTCTTAACCTTAAAAGGAATTGAATATGAAAAATTTAAAATAATTATTGATCGTACTAATCTTTGTTACATAAAAAAACAAATAAAACAAATAAGATGAAACAAGTAAACACAGTTTTGACAGTCATTCTGTTGGTAGTATTGACAGGATGTGGAAGAAATAAACAATCAAACGATGATTTAATCATCGTGGACGTTTCGAAAAGCTATCCTAAAAAAGAATTGATTCTTCAGGATTTTATGAATGTGGAATATGTTGCGCTGGAAACTACAGATGAGTTTCTTACACAAGGCTTAGTACAAGATGTGGGAAAAGAATACTTATTGGTAACCAATAGGAATAATGATGGGGATATTTTTATTTTTGACAGGCAAACCGGTAAAGGATTAAAAAAGATAAATCGGCGAGGGCAAGGGGCAGAAGAATATGCAAGGATTAATGAGATTATTCTTGATGAAAGCAATGATGAAATATTCGTAAAGTCACCGGGAAATAAAATCTTAGTATACGATCTTAACGGAGAATTCAAACGGTGTTTGAATCTTGGTAGAGATGTTTCATCTATTTTTGATTATGACAAACATAATTTGATCTGTTATGATATGTCAGATTATCATAATAAAGGAAAGGATAGAAACAAATCGTACCATATTCTTATATCAAAACAGGATGGAAGTATCACCCGGGAAATTTTTATTCCTTTTAAAACGATTAACACACCGATTGTGACTGATGGAGATCGATTTATAGCAAATTATTCTTACCAAATACGCCTAAGCAACGGAAAATGGACACTTATAGATGCATCAGCCGATACATTGTATAACTATGCACCGGATGGTACATTAAGCCCCTTTATTGTAAGAACCCCCTCTGCAAATACTATGGAGCCTGAAATTTTTCTTTATATGGGTATTCATACCGACCGTTATTACTTTATGGAAACCGTTAAAAATGTATTTAACTTTGAAAAAGGTAACGGATTCTATACAGATGAGCTGGTGTACGACAAGAAGGAAAAAGCCATATTTCAAGTTGCCGTATATAATGATGACTATGCAGAAAAAAGAACTGTAGCTATGACGGCGAAATCAATTAATCGCGATATCGAAAATGTCACGAGTTTAAGTGCATCCCGACTTGTTGAGATTTATAAGAAAGAGCAACTGAAAGATGGCAAATTGAAAGAAATTGCTTCAAAGTTGAATGAAGAAGACAATCCTGTAATCATGTTGGTAAAGCAAAAAAAATAGTGGTTTAAAATGAAAAAGGCAACCAACTATTTTATCAAGAGCAGCGGATCATCCACCACCTGCTGAACACTCCTTTTATTCCATTCGCAGGATTGTTGACCGAATAGAGGGTGTTGCTCTTGTTCTTTACGTATACTATGAGGTTGTGTCAAAGCGTATTTGACACAACCTCCTTTTCACATTTACATTCAATCATTATAAAAATAACTAACCTTTCATCATGCTATGCTTATCATGATTTTATTTAGCCTTTTACGGTAATTCGTTTGTAACCATATACAGCACGGTCACCCAATTCTTCTTCTATACGGAGCAACTGATTGTACTTCGCCATGCGGTCCGAACGGCTCAACGAACCGGTCTTAATCTGTCCGCTGTTTGTTGCTACGGCAATATCTGCAATGGTTGCATCTTCTGTTTCGCCGGAACGGTGAGAGGTGACTGTTGTATATCCGTGGCGGTGTGCCATTTCAATAGCGTTTAATGTTTCTGTCAGCGAACCTATTTGGTTTACTTTAATCAGAATAGAATTGCCACAACCTTTTTCGATACCTTTTGCCAGGAAATCAACATTAGTAACGAAAAGGTCATCACCTACCAATTGGCAGCGGTCACCGATACGTTGAGTTAATTTTTTCCAGCCTTCCCAGTCATTTTCACTCATACCGTCTTCGATGGAATCAATCGGATATTCGTTGATAAGTTTCTCCAGATAGTCAATCTGTTCCTCGGCTGTACGTTTTTTACCCTTTTCACCTTCAAACTTGGTGTAATCGTAGATACCGTCATGATAGAATTCGGAAGAAGCGCAGTCCATGCCGATCATTACATCCTTACCCGGTTCATATCCGGCAGCTTTAATAGCGGCAAGGATAGAGTTTAGTGCATCTTCTGTGCCTTCCAGATTCGGAGCGAAGCCTCCTTCATCACCTACAGCTGTACTCAAACCACGGTCTTTTAATACTTTTTTCAAGGCGTGGAATACTTCGGCACCCATGCGCAGTCCCTCTTTGAAAGAGTTTGCACCAACCGGGCGAATCATAAATTCTTGAAAGGCGATTGGGGCATCGCTATGTGATCCTCCATTAATGATATTCATCATTGGGACGGGCAAAACATAAGTATTTGTGCCGCCGATATATCTGTAAAGGGGAATATCAAGATAATTGGCAGCTGCTTTGGCTACGGCAAGTGAAACACCCAGGATAGCGTTTGCACCCAGTTTGGCTTTTGTCTTTGTTCCGTCCAGTGCCAGCATAGCATGGTCAATGCCCATTTGGTCGAGGGCTGACATACCAATCAGATGTGGGGCAATGACTTTATTAACGTTCTCTACTGCTTTCTGTACACCCTTACCGCCGTAACGATGTTTATCACCGTCGCGGAGTTCAAGCGCTTCATGCTCACCGGTCGATGCGCCCGACGGAACGGATGCACGTCCCATGATGCCTGATTCCAATACTACGTCTACTTCTACTGTAGGGTTACCTCTTGAGTCGAGAATCTCTCGTCCTGTAATTTTTTCTATTTTCATTGTTTCTCTTGTTTTTTTAGTCTCTGCAAATGTACTCACTTATGGGAAGCGGTAGAATAACTATTAATAGGTATTCCGTGCGGTCTCTTTCCCTATAAATCAGTATTATCGCTTTTATACTATAAAACAAAGAGAGAGGTGGAAAAGTTCAGTCGTCTTCAACCTTGACTCCTAACAGAGGCAGTAAGTCCATTGCCTGTAATGAACTGACTATAGCCCCTTTCAGGTCAGCTATGTTTAGTTGAATGCCTGTTATTCTTGAGCTCCTGAGGTCGATACCTTTTAAAGACGTATGCGAAAAATCTGCTTCAAGCAGTTCACAGTTGTCGAAAGCTGCCGGTATTAATTTACTGTCATTGAGGCTGGCGTTTCGAAAATCACAATGGCTGAAACGAACGGTTCGCATTTTCGTCATGGAAAGATTGATGTATTGTCCATAACAATGCTCCATCCGGACATGGTTTAGGGTGGCTTCCGGAAAACCTGTTCCTAAGAGCTTGCATGATATAAATTCTACCCGGTAGAAAGTAGTTCCGGCAAAGGACACGTTGGATAAGTCGCAATTTTCAAAACGTATGTCTGTTAATTGGGCTGATTTCAACTGGCATTCGTTGAATATTTGTTGTTTGAAAGTACAATTGTTAATACTTAGATAGGGCTTATTTACTTGTCGGACAACTCCTTTAGAAAAATATAAATCAGAAATTTTCTCTTCATCCACCAAAATATCGAGCGGAGTGATGCTTTCGGACTGCTCATTGATGAATGGGGCTACGACTTTAACAGGTTGGACTTTCTTAATTGCTGGTTTCATATATTAGTCTATTGTTTTAAATGTTCTCCGAGGTATCCTCCACCTAATACGGCTAAAAGCCCGAGTATCATACTGGCTAATGTGTAAAATGCGAATATGCCGTAGAAGCCTCCTTTCAGTAAACTCAGGCCATCATTAGCCAAAGTAGAAAATGTGGTAAAACCTCCACAGAAACCAACAGTCAGAAATAGCCTTAACTCGAAGGATAGATCAAGACGTTCCGAAAGTGAATAAAATAATCCTATTAACAAACTCCCAGCAATGTTCACGGCAAACGTTCCCCACGGAAAGGGGAAAAAAGTAGGGCTAAGTTTTTCGTTGACGGCTATTTGTGCCAGATAGCGGGATACACTGCCTATGCCTCCTCCGATAAATATATAAATAATCTCTTTCATCTTTTTTGTTTTGTTGGCAAAGTTACCACTGTCAACTGTTTATGCAAACGTTTTCTGATAAATCTTCTTTATTTCGGTTCTATTCGTCGAACCGGAATCTGCTTCTTGCTTATCTTTGTTGCATGATTACTAATTTATATTAAACCATATCATGAAGAACATGAATAAACTGACTTTTAAGTTGGCTTGCTTTTTTCTTTCTCTTTTAGTGAGTAGTGTGGCAATGGCCGAAAGCATTACTTCTCCAAATGGACTCTTGAAACTGAACTTTTCGGTGAATGGAAAAGGGGAGCCTGTGTATGAACTTTCTTATAAGGGTAAAGAAGTGATTAAACCTTCTAAACTGGGCCTTGAACTGAAAGATGATCCCGGTCTGATGGATGGTTTTACATTGATTGATGCCAAGACTTCTTCTTTTGACGAAACCTGGGAACCTGTTTGGGGAGAAGTAAAGCAAATCCGTAACAATTATAATGAGCTTGCGGTAACTTTAGACCAAAAAGCTCAGGATCGTAAGATGTTGATTCGTTTTCGTTTGTACGATGACGGACTCGGTTTTCGCTATGAATTTCCGCAGCAAAAGAATCTGAATTATTTTGTGATAAAAGAGGAGCATTCCCAATTTGCTATGACAGGCGATCATACTGCTTTCTGGATACCGGGCGATTATGATACACAAGAATATGATTATACTCGATCGAAGCTTTCGGAAATACGTGGCCTGATGAAAACAGCTGTGACTCCCAATGCTTCCCAGACTCCTTTTTCTCCTACCGGGGTTCAGACTGCTTTACAAATGAAGACCGATGATGGATTGTATATCAACCTTCATGAAGCTGCCTTGGTGGATTACTCTTGTATGCATCTTAATTTAGATGATAAAAACTTTGTTTTTGAATCATGGCTGACTCCTGATGCACAGGGAGATAAAGGATATATGCAGACTCCTTGTCAGTCTCCATGGCGTACAGTCATGGTCAGTGATGATGCACGTGACATTCTTACTTCCAAATTAACATTAAATCTGAACGAGCCATGTAAATTGGAGGATACTTCCTGGATTAAGCCTGTCAAATATGTAGGTGTATGGTGGGAGATGATTACGGGTAAAAGTACATGGGCTTATACTGACGACGTTTATTCAGTGAAGTTGGGTGAGACCGATTATGCTAAGACTAAGCCCAATGGGCGTCATGGTGCCAATAATGAGAATGTGAAACGTTATATCGATTTTGCCGCTGAACACGGTTTTGACCAGGTATTGGTTGAGGGTTGGAATGAAGGATGGGAGGATTGGTTTGGCAAGTCAAAAGATTATGTGTTTGATTTCGTCACTCCATATCCCGACTTTGATGTGAAAATGTTGAATGAATATGCCAAGAATAAAGGGGTAAAGTTGATGATGCACCATGAAACCTCTGCATCTGTTCGTAACTATGAACGCCATATGGACAAAGCTTACCAATTTATGGAAGATAACGGCTACAACGCTGTGAAGAGCGGATATGTAGGCAATATAATCCCACGCGGTGAGCATCATTACGGGCAATGGCTGAATAATCATTATCTCTATGCAGTGAAGAAGGCAGCCGATCATAAAATCATGGTGAATGCTCACGAAGCCGTTCGTCCAACCGGATTGTGTCGTACGTATCCGAATCTGATCGGTAACGAGTCTGCCCGTGGAACAGAATATGAAGCTTTTGGTGGGAATAAACCATTCCACACTACATTGCTTCCTTTTACACGCCTGATTGGTGGTCCAATGGATTATACTCCGGGTATTTTTGACACTCAATTGTCTTTCTTGAGTGGTGAACATAGTTTTGTGCATACCACTTTGGCAAAACAATTGGCCCTTTATGTTACACTTTACAGTCCGCTGCAAATGGCTGCTGATCTTCCGGAGAGTTATGAGCGCCACATGGACGCATTTCAGTTTATTAAAGACGTGGCAGTAGACTGGGATGACAGTAAATATATTGAAGCAGAACCGGGAGAATATATCACGGTGGCTCGAAAGGCCAAAGGAACCGATAATTGGTTTGTTGGAGGTATTACAGGTGAAAATCCCCGTACTTCTACATTCATTCTTGATTTCCTGGATCCGGGGAAACAGTATGTAGCCACTTTATATGCTGATGGGAAAGATGCGGATTATGAGAAGAATCCGACCTCTTATGAGATTAAAAAAGGTATAGTGACTAATAAAACCAAGATCTCTACTAAATTGGCTCGTAGTGGAGGTTTCGCTCTCAGTCTGATAGAAGCTACTCCGGCCGACCGAAAAGAACTTAAAAAGTGGAAATAAAGGTGGGGTAGTGGTAAAAAGGTTAGTTTGGTTATTTTTTTGAAATAAAAGAGTCCGGATACACAATATGTATGTCCGGACTCCTTTTGTTGATAGTTACTATATTATCAATTAAGTGAGTCATCTCTTGACTTTCTATTTTTATCTGCTGTTTTATCTTTATTGATTATATCGTTTTTAATCAAGTGATTAATAGTCTAATGTTGAATGTTTATAAAGCTAACTTTAACATAGAGTTAAAGCTTGTTTTTTGAATGCAAAGAACAAGTTGTTTGCATTTAAAAGATTTGTTCTTTGTACAGAGGGAATAACGATCTTTGTTTTCTCCTTAACATTGTTAAATTATTCTGTTGTGATTATATCTTTGCTTTGATAGCTTTTGTTCCCTATATATAATAAGGTGTAAACAACTCTACTTATTAGCTCCTCCATCCAGTAACTCGGCTATTTTCTTTTTCAGGTTTAGCTTGATAATTTCATCTTGCTGCAGTTCTATTTCTACTGTAATTTTGGCATTTCCCAATTTATATCTGATAGCTTCGTTATCACAATTTATCTGTTCTTGTTTGATGCTATATAAAAGGGCAAAATCATAATCTAACGCCAGTGAAATATTATATAATGTATCCGTATCAATGCTTTTCCTTGTCAGTAGATAATCTACACTTTGAGGCTTAACGTCCAATCTTCTTGCGAGTTCAGCTTTAGTGACCTGCCTCTCGGACATTATATTCTTGATAATTTCACCTATATAAATATTGCTTTTTTTCATTTGCATGAAAGTACAACATAATCCGAAGAGTTAGGTTTATCGGCATAAAAGAATATCTGTCTATTTCTGTATTTTGTTCATAATTTATTTGTTTTATCAGATAAATTAGGATATATTTGCTGCGGATAACAGAGAGGAGTGCACTAACACCCTTCTGGTAACAGAAGAAAAAACAGAGTGGAACATAACATTTATATTATTATTATTAACACTAAAATTTTGAGATTATGAAAAAGAAACTCATGATGGTTGCAGTGCTCCTGGGTGCTTTGTCACTGGGAGCTTGCGTAGACAACGACGAATCGGCATCGGTAACAGCGGTGCGTAACGCAAAAGCAGAACAGCTGAAAGGTGCTGCTGCATTGGCTAATGCACAGGCTGGCGTTCAGGATGCCCAAAAACGGTTGACTGAGGCAAAAGCTGCGGCTAAAGAATTTGAAAATCAAAAAGATCAAGAAGCCTATGAACGTGACA
The DNA here is from genome assembly GCF_033042785.2 of Bacteroides hominis. Taxonomy (NCBI): domain Bacteria; kingdom Pseudomonadati; phylum Bacteroidota; class Bacteroidia; order Bacteroidales; family Bacteroidaceae; genus Bacteroides; species Bacteroides hominis. The sequence goes on from NZ_CP178829.1 coordinate 2,431,024, forward strand.
AAGAGAGGTTGATAGCTCAGGCAAATGCTGATTTATGGGCAGCTAAGGCTAATGAAGAAAGAGCAAAACAAGACTTCCTGAATGTTGCGGATGAACAATTGAAGGGGTTATACGGTGAGTATCAAGGTTACTCTTATCAGTTGAGTAGTCTACAGGAAACAAGAGATCAAAATGCAGTTACTCTGGCTAATTATAAAGCCGGGCTTATATCTTATAAGGAAGTAGTTGAAAAGCAGAAAGCTATCAAACTGGCTAATATAGCTCAGAATGATGCTAAAATTGCTGCTTATAGTAAGTACGATGGTTTGGATAAAGCTGATCTACAAAATAAAGCACTTGAGGCACTGCAGATTAAAAATAACGCAATAAAAGCAACAACAGCTGCCGCTCAAGCTAAAGTTCCTGCACAGAAGGCATATCGGGATGCTATTGCGGATTTTACAAGTGATGAATCTTCTTTGAAGACTGTGGTTGCTGCTCGTACCATAATAGATCAATTGCAGAATTTTGGTGTTACCACTCCTATCACAGGCTGTGAATATGATTATATAGATGGTACTGGTGTATATTACTATTCAGGTCTGTTGTACATTGGTAATGGAGAATATATTCAGCCAATCGAAATAAGTTCAAAAGAGATAGCAGAAGATTTATCTGTTACTTATTATAGTTGGAAGTCTGAATATGCTAAAGAAAAGGCAACTCAAAATTTCAATAATGAATATGCTGCTGCTGTTAAACTTCTGGGCAAATCAGGTGATAAGGCTGACGCAGGAACCAAATATGCTGATTTAACCGCAGCGAATGAAGAACTGAAAGCTGCCGGTGAGGATCAAGTAAAAATTGATGCTGCCAACATTAGTATTGCTAAAGCTAAGGATGCTATAAATGAACAGAATGAATCCATTGCTGAATTGAAAGAGACAATAGAGTTGATTGCTTCAATGTCGGGAGCAGATGTTGCTGCTTATGATAAAGCTATTGAGGCTTTGAAGACAAATGAAACAGTTTTGGCTTATGTAGCTGCGTGCGATGCGTATGACGAGGCGGACGAAGCTTACGAGGTAGCTGATGCGAATTATTCTGCTTTATCTGCTTTAGCAAATAATTATGGGGTAGATGCCAAGGCCGAAATTCGGACTTTAGAAGCTGCCAATGCAACTTTAAATAAAGAAATTGCAGACTTAGATTCTACTTATGGCGTTTTGAATCGTGAGCAACAAATTGCACGTCTTGAGGTTTCTGTAGCTAATCTTACAACGCAGATCGATGCTATTCAGAAACTTATGGATATAGTTATGGAGCAGATTAATGCTTTAATAGCAAAATAATCGCCAATAGTAACGGCAAATAAACAACAAATCAAAAAAAGTATCGTATGAAAATAAAAAGACTTTTAGTGTTGGCCGTTCTACCCATGATGTGTCTTGCAGTGAATGCGCAGAACTGTAGTAAAGACAATACTCCTAAGAAGGGTGACTTTACGGTAGCAGCTACTGTTGGATACAATAGTTACACAAACGTCACAGCCCCTTCGGGGCTGCTGACTGACTATGAAGTCAGAGCACTCTCAACCAACTGGGCAGACAAAAAGCTGATGGTTGGTTTCGAAGGGGGCTGGTTCTTCAAAGATCAGTGGAAACTAAATTTGGGTGGCGGTGTCAGCTTCACGAATAACCCCGGTTATCCGGCTGTTCCCGGCACGATAGACGATTCGAATATGAATAACTCGGCAGACGAGAATATGGGAGAAATCCCTAATTACCGTGCCGTAGCCAGTGCTCAGTCGTTCGCCTATAATGTGTCGGCAGGTGTTGATCGTTATTTCAACATCAAGCGTGTTCCTAACCTGATGTGGTATACAGGTGTTCGCATAGGTTTTGCTTACGGCGAAAATGAAATGAAGTATGATGAAGAGACCTCTATGGGCAAATCGGTTGCCGAGAGCTGGAATCTTCGTGGCGCCCTGACTATCGGTGTCGATTACTATGTTCTTCCTGCCCTCTACGTCGGTGCGCAGATCGATCCGTTTGCTTATACGTACAACAAGACTACGTATAATCCGCAAGCCGGTCTTGGCGATCTGTCGGCAGACAGCCATAACTACAGTGTTTTGGCGGCTCCGACGTTTAAGATCGGATTTAAGTTTTGACCTCTATCTCCATCCGGCCGATAGGTTATCGGTCGGGTGGGTGATTTTATAAATAAATAAGTCCATTTATTTATACCTCCCCGGTGTCCGTGACGGCTATCGGGGATTTTTTATTTATTGTCTTCTTCAAAATCAAAGTCAAAATCAAAGTCATCCATAAATTCCGGAGTAGTGAATTCTTCAATGCTTCGACGGTCTTTTTTAGTCGGGCGTCCGGTGCCTCTTGCGCGATCAATGAAACCACTGATTTTGCTCATTTCCAAAAGTTCGTATTGATCGGGTGTCGTTACGTTTTCCATCATCTCGGATACAAGCTTTGCTCCGATTCGTTTCTCGATAGCTTGTAATACTTTGAAAGAGTATGTAATGGGGGGCTTTTTTACTTGAATTACGTCTCCTGGCTTTATCATACGAGATGCTTTCACAAACGATCCGTTGATGCTGATTCGTCCTTTTTTGCAGGCCTCAGCGGCGATGGTGCGGGTTTTGAAGATGCGGACTGCCCACATCCATTTATCTATTCTTGCTTCAGGCATTGGTTATAAATTGAAAATGAATTATTATTTTTTGTTGAATTGATTCATCGTTATGTCGATTCCTGCCAAACAAAAGCTTTTGGCAATCTCTCCGGCTGTTTCCAGGCGCTCGTTCATTGTTGTCCAGTCTTCTTCCGTAAAATGTCCTAATACGAAATCAACCTGTCCGCCCTTTGGGAAGTCATTGCCAATGCCAAATCTCAACCGTGCATAATTCTGAGTTCCCAAGATAGCTGCGATATGTTTTAATCCGTTATGACCTGCATCGCTACCTTTGCTTTTCAGACGTAATGTTCCAAAAGGAAGAGCCAGGTCATCAACGATGATTAGCATATTCTCCAATGGAATATTTTCCTTTTGCATCCAATAACGCACGGCATTGCCACTTAGATTCATAAATGTCGAAGGCTTTAACAGAATCATTTGTCTTCCTTTTACAGATAGGGTAGCTGTAAAGCCATAACGACCGTCCTTGAATGATAGGTTGTTTGCTTTGGCCAAAGCATCCAACACCATAAAGCCTATATTATGTCGCGTTTCATGGTATTCAGGACCAATGTTTCCTAATCCGACAATTAAGTATTTCATATCTTTCAGTTTATTTGTTTTAAATAAAAAACGCAGATTAACACAGATGTGAAATCTGCATTAATCTGCGTTTGAATGATATCTCTAATAAAGGGATAGCGATATTATTTTCCTGCTGCAGCAGCTGCACCTCTTGCCGCACGAGTCAACTTAACGGCACATACGACAGCGTCTTTTGCGTTCAGAAGTTCCAGTCCTTCATAGCTCAATTCGCCTACTTTAACTGTTTTGCCAAGACCCAAGTGAGATACATTGACAGTCAGTTTCTCAGGAATAACGTTGTACAAAGCTTTAACTTTCAGTTTACGCATCTGCAATGCTAATTTACCACCGGCTTTCACACCTTCAGCAAGACCTTCAAGTTGTACCGGTACTTCCATTACGATAGGTTTAGCTTCGTCAATCTGATAGAAGTCTACGTGCAGGATAGTATCTTTTACAGGGTGAAATTGAATGTCTTTCAAAATCGCATTCACTTTTTTACCATCGATAATCAGGTCTACTACGTGGATGTGCGGAGTATAAACCAGATTGCGAAGTCCTTCGTTAGTCACTGTGAAGTGAACAACTTCTCCACCACCGTAAAGTACACAAGGTACACCACCGTTGTTACGAATTTCTTTCAAAGCTCTTGCCTGTTCAGAAGAGCGTTCTGCAATTGTTCTTGCAGTTCCTTTAACTTCAATTGATCTCATTTCTTGAAATTTTTTGTGTTACTCTAAATTAAGTTATTTTGCTTGCTTAATTCACCATCACACGATGTGATTATCACACGATGTGCAAAAAGCGGTGCAAAAGTACACTTTCTTTCTGAAATATCAAAGAATTGATGTTTTTAATTATTCAAAATCAATATCTATTTTAATTTCACTATCTAAAACTGCAGTTTCAGTTTCGCTTTCAGATTCGATTTTTTTTCCGGATTCTAATTCTTCGGTATATTCTTGATTCTGATTGATATAACTGATCGCTTGTTCAAGACCGGACATGAATTTACCAAAATCTTCTTTATACAAAAAGATTTTATGCTTTTCAAAACTTACCTGGGAATCGTCTCCTTCTCCCATTACGACTTTTTTGCTTTCAGTGATGGCAAGAAACATTTCATCTTTACGGTTCTTTTTAACGTCCAGATAATATATACGTTTACCAGCTTTAATCGATTTGGAGAATACAATCTCTTTATCATTCATGTCTGTTCCTATTTTCTTTTTAAAATCTTCCATATTGTTAGGTCTGTTTATAATTGGCTTCAAAATTGGATATTTTTTTTAAACCGTCAAAAGAAAAAGGAAAGAGAATGAAATACTGCATTAAAAAATGTGATTTATTTGCGTAAACTCATTAAAAATGTCTACTTTTGCAATTCGTTAATAACAGTATTAATTAAGATTATGATTAACAGAGTTCTTATTCGTCTAAAGATCATACAGATAGTGTATGCTTACTATCAAAACGGCAGCAAAAATTTAGACTCAGCGGAGAAAGAGTTGTTCTTTAGCCTCTCTAAGGCTTACGACTTATACAACTATTTGCTGATGCTTATGATTGCTTTGACGGAATATGCACAAAAACGCATTGACACAGCGAAAGCTAAATTGGCGCCGACAAAAGAAGAGTTGTATCCTAACATGAAGTTTGTGGAAAATAAGTTTATCGCACAACTTGAAGTAAATAAACAATTGAGCGAGTTTATAGCTAACCAGAAAAGAACCTGGGCAAACGATCAGGACTTTATCAAAGAATTGTACGAGAAGATTATTGCATCCGATATATATAAAGAATATATGGCTTCTTCCGATAAATCTTATGAAATGGATCGTGAGTTGTGGAGAAAACTATATAAAACGTTTGTTTTCAATAATGATTCGCTGGATCAAGTGTTGGAAGATCAGAGTTTATATTGGAATGATGATAAAGAGATTGTTGATACATTTGTATTGAAAACTATCAAGCGTTTTGAAGAAAAACAAGGGGCTAACCAGGCATTATTGCCTGAGTTTAAAGATGATGAAGATCAGGAATTTGCACGGCGCTTGTTCCGTCGGGCCATTCTGAATGCCGATTATTATCGTCATCTGATCAGTGAAAACACAAAGAACTGGGATTTGGATCGTGTAGCTTTCATGGATGTGATTATTATGCAGTGTGCGTTGGCAGAAATTCTTAGTTTTCCGAACATTCCGGTCAGTGTTTCGTTAAATGAGTATGTAGAGATTGCCAAACTCTATAGTACAGTGAAGAGCGGTAGCTTTATCAATGGTACATTGGACGGAATAGTTAATCAATTAAAAAAAGAAGGTAAGTTGACAAAAAACTAATACCTTTGTCCAAATAGATTAAAAAACTAAAAAACTGATTATTTTATGAACCTATTAACTGTATTTTTTCAAGCTCCTGCTGCTGGCCCTGATGGTAGTTTGATGTGGATTATGCTGATAGCAATGTTTGTTATCATGTATTTCTTCATGATTCGTCCGCAGAATAAGAAACAGAAAGAGATCGCTAATTTCCGTAAGTCTCTCCAGGTGAATCAGAATGTAATTACTGCTGGTGGTATTCATGGTGTGATTAAGGAAATCAATGATGATTATATTGTTCTTGAAATCGCTTCTAATGTAAAAATTAAGATAGATAAGAACTCTATTTTTGCAGATGCTTCAGCTGCCAATAGCCAGTCTGCTACGAAATAAGGAACTAAAAATAAATAAAGCCTATGTTCGAACGTAGGAACATAAAGTATATTTATTTAAAATTATCAAGAAGGATTAAGGACTTTCTGCTTAGTGATAAGAGCAGAGAGTTCTTAATTTTTTTATTTTTCTTTTTTATTGCAGGTGGATTTTGGCTGCTTCAAACATTAAATAATGATTATGAAGCAGAATTTTCAATTCCTGTTCGTCTGAAAGGAGTACCTAATCATGTAGTTTTAACTTCTGAACCTCCTTCTGAATTGCGTATCAAAGTAAAAGATAAGGGTACGGTATTGCTGAACTATATGTTGGGCAAAAGTTTCTTTCCGGTAAATATCGATTTTTCTGAGTCAAAGGCCCCTAATAATCATGTGAAGATTTATACTTCAGAACTTGAGAAAAAGATTCTGGGACAGCTCAATGTGTCCACTCGTCTGCTTTCTGTCAAACCAGATACCTTGGAGTATATTTATTCTACCGGAAAGTCGAAACTGGTGCCTGTTAAATTAGAGGGTAAAGTTACTGCAGGGCGTCAATACTATATTTCCGATACCATTTATTCTCCGGATTCTGTTTTAGTATATGCTCCTGTAGCTATATTGGATACAATTACAACTGCCTATACACAAAAAGTGAACTTTGAGAATGTAGCGGATACATTGAGGCAACGAATTGCGCTTGCCGGAGTGAAAGGAGCTAAGTTTGTTCCCGGAGCGATTGATTTAACTTTGCCTGTGGATATATATACGGAAAAGACTGTTGAAGTACCATTGCGTGGTATTAATTTTCCGGCAGATAAGGTGTTGAGAGCTTTTCCGTCTAAAGTCCAGATTACATTTCAGGTTGGACTAAGCCGTTTTCGCAAAATTAAGGCAAGTGATTTTGTTGTAAATGTCTCTTATGAAGAACTTTTAAAGTTGGGCACTGATAAATATACTGTCAAATTGAAGTCAGTTCCACGTGGAGTGAGTCATATACGCATTCATCCGGAGCAGGTTGATTTTCTTATAGAACAAGTTTCTTCTTATGGCAATTAAAATTGGTATAACCGGTGGGATAGGCAGTGGCAAAAGTATTGTTTCACGGCTACTTGAAGTAATGGGGATTCCTGTCTATATTTCAGATGAAGAGTCCAAGAGAATTGTAGCGACCGATCTTGTTATACGTAAGGAACTGTGCGACTTGGTAGGAGAGGAGGTTTTCTTAAACGGTAAATTAAATAAGGTCTTATTGGCTTCATACCTTTTTGCTTCCTCCATACATGCTTCTCAAGTCAATAGAATCATACATCCGAGAGTTAAAGAGCATTTCAGGCAATGGGCTTCACACAAGGGTTGCATGGATATTATAGGTATGGAATCAGCAATCCTTATAGAGTCGGGGTTTGCTGATGAGGTTGATTATATTGTGATGGTTTATGCCCCTTTAGAAATAAGGGTGGATCGTGCAGTTCGGCGTGACAATGCTTCGTGTGAACAGATAATGCAACGTATTCGGAGCCAAATGAGTGATGAAGAAAAGTGTGAACAGGCTTCTTTCGTTATAATAAATGATGATGAGAAACCGTTGATACCACAGATTTTAGAGTTAATTGCTTTCCTATATCAAAAGATTCATTACCTTTGCTCCGCAAAAAATAACTAATATAAAAGTAATATACTATGTTAAAGACTATTTTGTCTATCTCCGGTAAACCGGGATTGTATAAGCTTATTTCGCAGGGGAAAAATATGTTAATTGTAGAAACAATTGATGCGACTAAGAAACGTTTTCCTGCTTATGGTAATGAAAAGATTATCTCTTTGGCAGATATAGCAATGTACACAAACGACTCGGAAGTACCTTTACGTGACGTATTGCGTTCAATAAAAGAAAAGGAAAATGCAGCTATGGCCTCTATAGATGTGAAGAAGGCTACCCCCGAGCAACTACGCCAATATTTAGCTGAAGTTTTGCCTGATTTTGATCGTGACAGAGTGTATGTGAATGATATCAAGAAATTGATCTTATGGTACAATATTCTTGTTTCTAACGGAATTACAGAATTTGGTGAAGAAGCTGCTGCTGAGGCGGAATAAAAATTAATTCTGTTTCTTTTAGTTAAAAGCGCAATATCCCTTACTGAAAGGGGAATATTGCGCTTTTATTTTTTATCATGCCCCAATAAACAAAAGGCTCCTTAAGCTGTTCTTGCATAACTATATAAAATTTGCATAGAATATTTTAGAGAACTTATTTGTCGTATTCAGGGCTTTTTAATTATCTTTGTTGCAATCCGTCGATACCTGAAGAGTCAGTGTTGCGAGGAATATTACACAAAAAGAACAAAAGCGTTTTTAAGATATTATTCTGTACTTGAAATCTGGACAATTTCACTATTCAGGAATAATGCAACGAACGCTCATGCTCTGCTGTATATGCAAATATATAGTATCGAGCGTGGGTTGTTGTACATTATTTGAATAGTGGCAGTCCAGAGCCTCAGGTACGATAATTGCAACGTTCCCACGCTTTTTTATATACGAAAGATTCTTTCGAGGGAACCGGGAGTGATAGGAGAGAAGGAAAGAGCATGAAAGCAACAAGAGATAGCGGTATCTGTATGAAACTGGACGATTCTACCGGAGTTTTGTCTTTGGAACGTCTGGAAGTTAATACAATGGTATACCTGTATAGTGAGCAGGGTGAGTTAATAGGGAAGATTCACTCAACGGGAGATTGTGTTACTTTTATATTGCCGAGAAGAGGCATGTATGTGCTTGTTATTCATTGTGCATCCTATCCGGTGGAGGTCAGGAGGATCACTTATTGAACTTTCAAGAAAGAGAAAAGCCGGTATACCATAAGGCATACCGGCAGATCGCTATAGTTTATAGATTCTCAATTCTTTAGTTACGAAAAACCAATCCGTCACCTTGTGCATCTACAATAATTGCTTTACTACGGTCTACTTCTTGTGCTAATAATTTCTTTGATAAATCATTTAATAAATATCTCTGAATAGCTCTTTTTACAGGACGTGCACCGAACTCTGGATCATAACCTACTTGTGAAAGAAAATCTAAAGCGGCATCTGTCAGCTTCAACTCTACTCCATTACCCGCAAGCATCTTCTGCACACTCTTGATTTGCAGCAGGACAATTTGTTTTATTTCTTTTTCCGTTAGTGGTAGAAACATGATGGTTTCATCAATACGGTTTAAGAATTCGGGGCGTATGGTTTTCTTTAGCATATTCATTACCTCTTTCTTGGTTTCTTCTACAACTTCGTCTTTGTTGGCACTGTTCAGTTTTTCCATTTGACTCTGTATGTAGCTACTACCCATATTAGAGGTCATGATGATAATTGTATTTTTGAAATTTACCACGCGACCTTTATTGTCTGTTAACCTTCCGTCATCAAGTACCTGTAACAATATATTGAATACATCCGGATGAGCCTTTTCGATCTCGTCAAACAGTACTACAGAATAGGGTTTACGCCGTATGGCTTCTGTCAACTGTCCTCCTTCATCGTATCCCACGTATCCCGGAGGTGCTCCAACTAAACGTGAAACACTATGTTTCTCCTGATATTCACTCATATCAATACGGGTCATCATTGTTTCATCATCAAAAAGAAACTCTGCAAGTGCTTTAGCCAGTTCGGTTTTACCTACTCCGGTAGTGCCCAGGAAGATGAAGGAACCAATCGGACGCTTGGGATCCTGCAATCCTGCGCGGCTGCGGCGTACGGCATCGGATACAGCTGCAATGGCTTCATCTTGCCCGATAACACGCTGATGTAATTCTTCTTCAAGATGAAGTAACTTGTCCTTTTCACTCTGCATCATTTTGCTTACGGGAATTCCGGTCCAGCGGGATACTACATCGGCGATATCTTCAGCATCTACCTCTTCCTTTATCATAGCTGTATCCCCTTGCATTTCATGTAACTTTTTCTGGGTATCCTCAATTTCCTTATTCAATTCTTGTAATTTTCCATATCGGATTTCTGCAACTTTCCCATAGTTTCCTTCACGTTCAGCCTTGTCGGCTTCAAATTTAAGATTTTCGATTTCAACTTTGTTCTGCTGGATTATATCCATCAGACTTTTTTCACTTTGCCATTTTGCTTTGTATGATTTCTCCTGTTCTTTCAGTTCGGCCAATTCTTTGCCGATTGTTTGTAATTTCGGTTCATCATTTTCGCGTTTAATGGCTTCCCGTTCGATCTCTAACTGTTTGATTTTACGTGATATTTCATCCAATCCTTCCGGGACGGAATCTACCTCCATACGGAGTTTGGCTGCCGCCTCATCCATGAGGTCAATTGCTTTATCCGGTAAAAAACGATCAGTTATATATCGACTGCTTAATTCTACGGCAGCTATGATTGCATCGTCTTTGATACGTACATGGTGATGATTTTCATATCGTTCTTTCAGACCACGCAGAATGGATATTGTACTCAGATTATCTGGCTCATCTACTTGTACTATCTGGAAACGGCGTTCCAAAGCTTTGTCTTTCTCAAAATACTTCTGGTATTCATCAAGGGTCGTAGCACCGATGGAACGTAACTCTCCACGGGCAAGTGCAGGTTTCAGGATATTAGCTGCATCCATGGCACCTTCTCCCTTCCCGGCTCCTACCAATGTATGGATCTCATCGATGAAGAGTATGATGTTACCTTCAGATTTTTTCACTTCATTCACTACGGATTTAAGCCGCTCTTCAAACTCTCCTTTGTATTTGGCTCCTGCAACCAGTGCCCCCATATCCAGAGAGTATACTTGTTTATCTTTCAGGTTTTCAGGAACATCTCCCCGGAGGATACGGTGTGCCAGTCCTTCAACTATTGCTGTTTTACCGGTACCCGGTTCACCTATTAATATAGGGTTATTTTTGGTGCGTCGACTCAGAATCTGAAGTACACGCCGAATTTCTTCGTCACGTCCGATCACCGGATCGAGTTTGCCGCTACGAGCGGCTTCGTTCAGGTTTATGGCGTATTTTTCCAGTGATTGATAATTATCTTCACTGGACTGAGAAGTGACTTTTTCTCCTTTTCTCAATTCATTAATAGCTCCGCGTAGTTCTTTTTCGGTCATTCCTGCATCTTTCAGAATAGTAGATACAGTACTCTTTACCGTTAGTAATGCCAGTAATAAGTGTTCCAGTGAAACAAATTCATCACCCATTTCTTTGGAATACTGTGTTGCTTTCTGGAAGACTTCGTTTGCTTCCCGACTCAAATAAGGCTCTCCGCCCGAAACTTTTGGGAAAGAGTCAATTTGCTTGTCGAGTACAAGGGCGATTTGCTGGCCGTTCAATCCTAACTTCTGGAAGATGAAGTTAGTAACATTTTCGCCTACCTTCATCACTCCATACAGGATATGAGCTGTTTCAATGGCTTGTTGTCCCCGGCTTTGTGCCAGATTGATCGCTTCTTGTACAGCTTCCTGTGATTTAATGGTAAAATTGTTGAAATTCATATCGTTTATTCTCCTTTCTTTTTCTTATTTTCAATAACACTATTGAAGGCGCAAAAGATTTGCCATGGGTTAAAAACTGACTTTTTTTCAGCTTTTTAAGGAATGTAAAAGCCAAAATGTCATATATTTTCCTTTTTACAAGGAAATTGTGTCCGAATGCAAGGGCATTTTAGAAGTATGTTGTATCTTTATAGCCTGAATATAATTATAAAGGAATTACTATATGGACGAAAAAATAAAGTTCCCTTCGAATGTGATATTGATAGATGCAGCGTTCTTGAATTTAGTTATAACGGATCTGAAGAAATATTTTGAGCGAACATTGAAGCGTGAGTTACAAGAGATTGATCTTTCGGAATTGATAACTTATTTAGCGTTAGACTCAGGCATAACAGAAGGAGAAAATCAAGTTCAAATATTAGTGGTATACGATAAGAATTCCGTCCGGTTATCTAATTGTGTACCATCTGATTTATCTACAGAGCTGAATGGTGTAGCGTTTAAGAGTCAGTTTGGAGAATTTTCTTTTGCCGGTGTGCCTTGTGAGGAAATGGTATCCCGTGAGGAATTATATCTCGATTTATTAAATATTGTTGCAGATTCTGCCGATGTGAGACAATTGATTTTAGTCTCTTTTAATGAAGAATATGGTGATAAAGTAATGAATCGGTTGAAAAAGATTAAAAATAAAAAAACGATTCAGTTTCGTATGAATGAACCGGAGGAAATGCTGGAAGGGCATCAATGGGAAATGCTTGCATATCCGTTGATGCAAGCGTTGGGAATCAGGGGAGAAGAATTGTAATATAGACAATAAACCTTTATATTTATGTCTGATTTTCGTCTAAAAGTATTTTTAAGTGTTGCTAAGAACCTTAGTTTCACGAAAGCGTCACAGGAGTTGTTTGTCAGTCAGCCTGCTATAACCAAGCATATTCAGGAATTGGAAACTTGCTATCAGGCCCGCTTGTTTGACAGGCAAGGGAATAAGATTTCTTTGACAGAGGCAGGGAAGCTTTTGCAAGAACATAGTGAAAAGATATTGGAGGATTATAAACGGCTGGAATATGAAATGCATTTACTCCATAATGAATATATAGGTGATTTAAAGTTAGGTGCCAGTACTACAATTGCGCAATATGTGCTTCCTCCTTTATTGGCTAATTTTATAGCAAAATTTCCTCAGGTGAATCTTTCTTTGCTGAATGGGAATTCCAGAGAAATAGAAGCAGCTTTGCAGGAACACCGCATTGACTTAGGTTTAGTGGAGGGAATTTCTCGTTTGCCGAATCTTAAATATACTACGTTTTTGCAGGATGAATTGGTGGCTGTTGTCCACACAGGTAATAAGCTCTCATTACCGGATGAAATTACTCCGGAAGATTTATCCAGAATTCCTCTTGTGCTTCGTGAGAGAGGTTCGGGTACGTTGGATGTTTTTGAAAGAGCTTTGTCCGGACATAATATAAAGTTATCATCTTTGAATGTGCTTTTATATTTGGGTAGTACGGAGAGTATCAAATTATTTCTGGAACATACAGATTGTATGGGAATTGTTTCTATCCGTTCCATCAGTCGTGAATTACTTTCCGGTACTTTCCGGGTTATCGAAATCAAAGGCATGCCTATGTTGCGTGAATTCTGTTTTGCCCAACCCCAAGGGCAGGAGAGTGGATTGTCACAGGTTTTGATGCAGTTTGCCATGCATCATAATAAAAAGTTATAAAGCATAATTAGATGCAATTGGCATATACCGATAAGTAGCCGTATCTTTGCACCCGAAAAATAAAAAAGATAATAAGATATGGTATCAGCTATTACGAAAACGTTACAGACAAACAATAAAAAGGTCTATGTTTCTTTACTTTCTATTTTGACTTTATTTCTAATGTTGGATTATGTTCCAGGATTGCAGGCACTTTCTGCATGGGTAACCCCACCATTAGCTCTCTTCCTTGGGTTAGCTTTCGCATTGACATGTGGACAGGCGCATCCGAAATTTAATAAAAAGACATCCAAATATTTGTTGCAATACTCTGTTGTCGGATTAGGTTTTGGTATGAATTTGCATTCGGCACTTGCTTCCGGTAAAGAAGGAATGGAGTTTACTATTATTTCAGTAATCGGTACACTGATCATTGGGTGGTTTATTGGTCGTAAGTTCCTGAAGGTAGATCGTAATACCTCTTATCTTATCAGTTCGGGTACGGCGATTTGTGGTGGTAGTGCCATTGCTGCTGTAGGTCCTGTAGTAAAGGCGAATGATAGTGAAATGTCTGTAGCGTTGGCTACAATATTCATATTAAACGCACTTGCACTTTTTATCTTTCCAGTAATCGGACATGCTTTAAATATGAGTCAACATGAGTTCGGAACTTGGGCTGCCATTGCTATTCATGATACAAGTTCTGTGGTAGGTGCCGGTGCTGCATACGGTGAGGAGGCACTAAAAGTTGCTACTACTATTAAATTGACCCGTGCCCTTTGGATTATTCCAATGGCATTTGCTACTTCGTTTATCTTTAAAAGTAAAGGACAGAAGATCAGCATTCCTTGGTTTATCTTCTTCTTTGTATTAGCTATGATTGTGAATACCTATTTGTTGGGTAGTGTGCCTGCATTGGGGGCAGCTATCAATGGATTGGCTCGTAAAACTTTAACTATCACTATGTTTTTCATCGGGGCTTCTCTTTCATTGGATGTTGTGAAGTCCGTAGGTATCAAACCTTTGATACAGGGAGTACTTTTGTGGGCAGTGATTAGTCTGAGCACTTTAGCATATATTTATTGGTGCTGATTAAATATAAACAGAACTGTATGTAAGAGGTACGATGTCTAAATACATCGTACCTCTTACATATAATAAATATCCTATATCATTTACTCTATACTTATGTTTTTTAGTTCTTTCCCAAGGTTTTTTAGTTCGTCATTCAAAGCGTTTAATTCTTCACTATAATTTGTATCTATAGTGTTCAAATTATAAGTTCCGCTTAATTCTATCATACCTTTTTGTTTGCTTATATCTTTCTTGCTGTCATAAATGACAGGTGTATTATTGGTATAGAGCCTATCTTCTGATATTATAAAGCACTGACTGGTATTTTGATACAACATTAGTTTTTTGATATCATCCGTCGTCATATCTCCTTCCATATATACAAATTTTAGGGAAGATGCTCCGACCATTACCATAATTAGTTCTTTTATCTTACTTCCTTTACGATTTACATAGATTTCTGAACCGGAAGTTGTCCCTTTTTGTTTCATCAATAGTTCATATTTGGATGACTGCACCAAAGAACGAATATCTTTAGCCATCTCTTCACGTATCTTATTATCACGCGTAGAAAGGACCTGAACAGAATTCAAGTGTTCTGCCACCTTACCTATATAAAGGTCCTTCATAAATAAGTTCGGATTTAGTTCCATCATTGCTTTAGAGATGTAAACTGATGATACCCCTTTCATGTCGTTGTATTTGTTGAACAGATTCTTTTGTGCCTGACAAAAGAGAGGTGATAATAGCAGCACACAAACCAGAATAAATTTCATTGTTTTCATAACCGTTTATTTTTTTATTTCGTTTTTTACTTCTTGATGTATTCTTCTCATGTCAATTTGGCTTTCCTTCACTTCATTGAACCCGTTGTTCAGGTTAACGGAAATCTCCAGTAATGTCGCCTGAAACATTCGATAGGCTTCTTCCGGGTCAGAAAACGTGTCTTGCGGTGTAGGTGGACACACATTTTTACCCAGATTGTCGATACCATATCCAAGACCGACAAGTAATAGTATAGTGGCTGCTATACTTCCAATCCAGCGCCAATTGTTCTTGGAACTGTTGGGGCGGAAGAAGCGTTGTTCTTTCTCGGCCATTTCATCAATCAACAAGTTTAGTTTGTCCTCCAAATATGCAGGAATTTCCACATCATGATCTGCGTTTAAGTAAAGGTTAAGAAAGATTTCTTTGTCCTTCAGCAGATGTTCGGGCACTTCCGTTGTTCTGAAATAATCTCTCAGCGCCTCTTCTTGGCTCTCGGTAGTAGTCCCCTCATAAAACTTGGCGAGCAACCTTTCAATTTCTTCGACTTTCATAATTATTCCATTTATTAAATTCTTCACGTATCTTTTTCCTTGCTCGTGATAGCAGTACACGAACATTAATAGAATTCAATCCGGTAACTTGTTCTATCTCTTCGTAAGAACAGCCTTTGATATCGCGCATGTTTATGATCCGTTGCTGCTGTTCGGGTAAGTGGGCTATGATATCTGTTACCTGTCGTGCGCCTTCGCGTACTTCCAGGTTGTCCGACTGGGAAATATCCTGAACGGCAGACAGTTCTACGGTTTGTCGGGACAATATGTACTTTCCTGAGCGGAGCAAATCAAAACACATATTCTTTACCAAAGTGACACTAAATGCTTCCGGATTACTAATAACAGTCAGTCCTTCCCGCTTATCCCACAGCTTCAGGTAGGCTTCTTGCACTATATCCTCCGCATCGGCTGAATTCTCCAGTAGTCGGTAAGCTACACGGTACAGTTTGCGGTGATAAGGCAGAAACTCTTTTTTAAAACTCTCAGCATCCATGGATTCGTTTTTGTCAATGTTTATATTTGTAAGACGTAGCGGGACGAATTATGTTACAAAGAAAGAGAAAAAAGAGCAAGTAATATGAAGATATTTGATGAAAAGGATGTACTTTTAATGCCTTAATTAAAATGAAATACTATGAGTGAAAGTGAAATTACGAAATTGGATATTATTGTAGAGGTATTAGGTGAGAGAGAACCAGAGATACGGCGCTTGGTTACATTGGATGATCGGATAAGGACATTTGCAGAGTCTGGTGATGAAAATGGTCAGAGAATGCCAATTGAACTTATAGCGGAGTGGGCGATGTTGCTGGATAAGTACTATCCGTTGGCATTGGAAAAACGGAATTCTCTGAATTGATATATGATAAACGATTGGCTGTCATTCAATGAAATACAGCCAATCGTTATCTATTGATTAGAGTTATTTGTGTTCTCTCAGTTTTTCGAAGATTAATCCTTCCAGTTCTTCGGCGAGTTCAGGATTATCGGCAATACACTGTTTAGCTGCATCGCGACCTTGTCCCAGCTTCGTGTCGTTATAGCTATACCATGAACCACTTTTCTTGATGATTCCTAAATCGGCTCCCAGATCAATAATCTCTCCAGAATGTGATATACCTTCGCCAAACATGATATCGAATTCTGCTTTACGGAAAGGAGGGGCTACTTTGTTCTTCACAACCTTGACCTTTGTTTGTTTACCAATCACTTCTTCACCGTCTTTTATTTGTTGTGAACCGCGGATATCCAAACGTACCGAAGCATAGAATTTCAATGCATTGCCACCGGTTGTTGTTTCGGGATTACCGAACATTACACCGATTTTCTCACGCAATTGGTTGATGAAAACACAAGTCGTACGGGTTTTACTCACTGCTGATGTCAACTTGCGTAATGCCTGAGACATTAATCGAGCCTGCAAACCTACTTTATTGTCGCCCATGTCTCCTTCTATTTCTGCTTTCGGAGTCAAGGCGGCTACGGAGTCCACTACGATGATGTCGATGGCTGAAGAGCGGATCAATTGCTCTGCAATTTCCAGTGCCTGTTCTCCGTTATCCGGTTGAGAGATAAACAGATTATCTACATCCACTCCCAGCTTGGCCGCATAAAAACGGTCAAAGGCATGTTCAGCATCAATGAAAGCGGCAATTCCACCGGCTTTTTGTGCTTCTGCAATGGCGTGGATCGCCAGTGTGGTTTTACCGGATGATTCCGGACCATAAATTTCAATTATTCTTCCGCGGGGATAACCGCCTACGCCTAATGCTGCATTCAGTGCAATCGAACCTGTAGGAATTACTTCTACTTGTTCTACCACTTCTTCACCCATTTTCATGATAGAACCTTTACCGAAGCTTTTCTCTATCTTGTCCATGGCAGCCTGTAAGGCTTTTAATTTTTCGCTTGATGCCATTTTATTATTATCTGTTTCAAAATTTAACTCGTCTTCTTTCTTTGCCATAATGATCGATTTATAAAATTTGTGAAGCGTGTTCTTTGGTCTTTACCTCTTTCGGACCGATGATTCGTTCAACGACTCCTTCTTCATTGATCAGGAAAGTAGTGCGTAAAGTACCCATATAGGCACGGCCATATAGCTTTTTCTCTCCCCATACTCCAAATTGCTCTACTAATTTTTTATCAGTATCGGCAATCAAGGTAAATGGCAGATTATTCTTTTCAATAAATTTTTGATGTGACTTTTCATTGTCTACACTAACACCGATCACTTCGTATCCGGCCTTACGCAATTCTGCGTAATTGTCACGCAGGCTGCAAGCCTGAGCCGTACAGCCGGAAGTGCTATCTTTGGGGTAGAAATAAAGGACGATTTTTCTTCCTTTATAGTTGCTGAGGCGTACCTCTTCTCCCTTTTCATTGATACCCAGCAATTCAGGGGCTTTATCTCCTATATTCATCTTTGATGATTTTCCCAATGTATAAATTATGTCAATCAGCTTACCACAAGGTGGCATATAGCCAATTGACATATTATTATGTTAATTACAATTCCAGGTTTCCGTCGAATTCTTCGTGCCAAGGCAGACCTTGTTTGTTCAATTGTTCCATGAACGGATCCGGATTAAACTCTTCCACATTATTCACACCCGGTCGCTTCCATTCGCCTTTGAAGAACATCATGGCACCAATCATGGCCGGGACACCTGTGGTATAGCTTACTCCCTGCATACCCGTTTCTTTGTATGCTGCTTCGTGACTACAGTTATTGTATACATAGTAGGTACGTTCTTTGCCATCTTTTAAGCCACGGATGCGGCAACCGATAGAGGTTTCCCCTTCGTAATTTTCACCCAGATCTTGAGGATTAGGTAGCACGGCCTTCAAGAATTGCAAAGGAACAATTTTTTGCCCGTTGTAATCGATTTCGTCGATGCGGGCCATACCGATGTTCTGAATCACACGTAGATGAGTCAGATATTCCTGACCGAATGTCATCCAGAAACGTGCTCGTTTGATAGTTGGAAAGTGTTTTACAAGTGATTCTAACTCTTCGTGGTATAACAAGTATGAATCGCGAGGACCTATATTCGGATAAGTCAAGTCTTTATGAATTTCCAAGGGTCCGGTGGTTATCCATTGTCCGTTTTCATAATAACGTCCGTTTTGGGTGATTTCACGGATATTGATTTCCGGATTGAAGTTTGTAGCAAAAGCCTTGTGATGATTTCCGGCATTACAATCTACTATATCCAGGTATTGAATTTCATCGAAATAATGTTTGGCAGCATATGCCGTATAAATGCCACTCACCCCTGGGTCGAATCCACAACCTAAGATAGCAGTCAGACCTGCCTCTTTGAAACGTTCGTGATAAGCCCATTGCCAGCTATATTCAAAGTGAGCTTCGTCTTTAGGCTCATAATTAGCGGTATCCAGGTAGTTTACACCTGCTTTCAGGCAGGCTTCCATGATAGTCAGATCTTGATAAGGCAAAGCAACGTTAATAACCATTTCCGGTTTGAAGTCGTTGAATAGTGCTACCAGTTCGTCTACATTATCAGCATCCACTTGGGCTGTTTTTATGCTGGGGTTGCCGATGGCTTTCACAATGTCGTCACATTTTGACTTCGTGCGGCTGGCGATCATGATATCAGTAAATACATCGGCATTTTGTGCCACTTTGTGTGCTACAACGGTACCTACACCGCCTGCACCGATAATAAGAACTCTACCCATTTCTTTAATTAAGAATTTTAAATTAAGAATTTAAGAATTGTTGATGGAACAAATATACGGCATTATTTCAGAATATTCGCCGATTTAAGTTTCTTTATTTGGCGCGAAGCAAGATACCATTTTCAAACTCCAGTATTTTTCCTCTGTATAACCATGTCTCAAAACGAGAGTCGGTCCGGGCTCTGATTTCGATAGGTTCGCCGATTGCCAACTTACACTCCTCGGTTGTCATACCCGGTTTTACTTCTCCTTTAGCAAGCATTAACCAGTTGGCTTCGCTAATGTTCGGATATTTTTTTCGTATGTTGGCAAATTCAAAAAGATTTTCGATGAAATCTTCATTTCTAAGGATAGGGTCATATCTCAAATCTACTTTTATTCGGTATGTTGTTCCCAAAACATCTGCCAGTAGGAGTGTAGCTGACGTTCCTGTTTTTTCAGGTTGCACATCTTTGATTTGTAACGGAGTATAACGCAGTAAATCTGCTTGTTTTGTTCGTATTGTTTTTAAGGGATAAACGGCTTGTCCGATATATTTAGATTGGATGGACTCTTTGGCTTTAATGTCCGGATTGGTAAAAGAAAATGCGTTGGGGAAGTAGCTCATCCTTTTTTCTGCTTGAAAATCTTCAGGTTCCATACAGGAATTTGTTCTGGACATGGCTACGTCAATATAATAGGTGTTCCCTTTACTGTCAGTAAAAACAATTCTCACAGGAAAAGCTTTGCTACCAATACTTATTGCCATAACTTTCACGGGTTCGCCTTTGGGAATGCTGACCTCTCTGTATCCGGAGTAACTGCTGACATCATCTACTTTTACTATGGTAGTCCGGGTATAAAGTGTTTTTCCAATCAATAATTCTTTGGCAGTATTTATATCTTGCAGGTAGACGAGCCCGTTGATACCGGCACGAGGATCTTTATCACACAGATCGTTTAGTTTGGTATCTTTCATTTCGTAATAGTATTTTTTACCTTCACATTCAAAAATGAAACGTGAAGTATATATTTTACCGATATATGTTTCATGCTCTGTTTCTTCTGATCCTACATATTCTACAGTTTTATTTTTGAGTAAGTCGTTAACTACTTCTTTCCCGTTTTCGTAACAATAAAATATGGGGATGAATTCGTCACCACTATCCGGAACAAACATAAATTTTATTCCAGGTGTCCACTTACATAATTGTTTCATCGGAAAATACGTTGTTATGAAATTCGTTTCTTCATCAACCGATGGAGCCAAGGGGGAAGAGAGGGGTACGGAATAATCTTTCTGTGCAATTGCCGCCGAAGCGACTGTCAAGAGGAGGAGTAATAAGGTTCTGATACGTCTTTTCATGATTGTATATTGTTTGTTGAACTATTCGTATGTCTGTTCTGTTTATCTTAATTCGACAAATGTATCAACTTTATATTATTTTTTATCTATATTTGCGCCAATATTTAACTTAAATAGTATAACAATGAAAAAAGTATTGTTTTCAATTTGCATGGCAGGTGCAGCATTCGCAATGTCATCTTGTGGTTCAACCAAAGAGACCGCTTCTTTATCATCTTTAAATGGTGAGTGGAACATTATTGAAGTGAACGGTTCAGCTATTGTTCCGGCAGAGAATCAGGAATTGCCGTTTATCGGTTTTGATACAGCAACTGGAAAAGTATATGGTAACAGCGGCTGTAATCGTATGATGGGTTCGATAGATCTAAATTCAAAACCCGGTACTATTGATATGAGTCGTTTGGGAAGTACTCGTATGGCTTGTCCTGATATGACAACGGAACAAAATGTACTGAATGCATTGGGACAGGTAAAGAGTTATAAAAAGCTGGGTAAACAGAACATGGCTCTTTGTAATGCTTCCAGTCGCCCGGTAGTTGTCCTTCAGAAGAAAGTATCTACGGTGAAGTTGTCTGCACTGAACGGTGAATGGAAAATAGAGGAAGTGAATGGTGAGGCTATTCCTTCCGGTATGGAGAAGCAGCCTTTTATCAGTTTTGACATTAAAAAGAAATCTATTCATGGAAATGCCGGATGTAATCTGATTAATGGAGGATTTGAAACTGATAAAGAAAATCCTCGTTCTATTTCTTTCCCAAATGTTATTTCTACTATGATGGCTTGTCCGGACATGGAGGTAGAAAGTAAAGTGATGAAGGCTATCAATGAGGTGAAATCATTTGATGTATTGTCCGGTGGTGGAATTGGTTTGTATAACGCAGACGGGACATTGGTAATGGTGTTAGTGAAAAAATAGAAGTGCCTTAGTTAAAAGATACAGAGAAGGGTGTCCAGATAGGACACCCTTCTCTGTATCTTTTAACTAAGGTTTAGTATAATAATGGTTCTTCTTATTTTAGATATGAGTTGCGGAATATGATCCAAACGATTACTGGAGAGCCAAACAAAGCAGTTACTGCATTGATAGGTAATGTGCCCTGCATTCCGGGCATTTGAGAAATTAAGTCGCAAATTAACAGCGTAATGGCACCACACAGTATGGAGCCCGGAAGAATAATACGGTGATTAGGGCTCCCAAACAATCCTCTGGCTACATGGGGCATGGTGATGCCTATGAAGGCTATAGGACCGGTAAAAGCCGTCGAAGTTCCGGCCAAAAGTGCAGTGGCCAGAATAATCCAAAGGCGTAATCTGATCACAGAGACTCCCAATCCGTTGGCATAGTTTTTTCCCAACAACAAAATATTGAGTTGCTTTTGCAAGAGCAATGCAGTCAGAATTCCACAGGCAATGACAGGGGCCATCACACTCATCTGTTCCCAGCCCACTGAAGAGAGGCTGCCAAAGGTCCAGGTAATAAAAAGCTTGAGAGTATCCGGATTGCTCATACTTTGCAGGATACTGACGATGGCACCGGCAAAGTTGCCGAACATCATGCCTATGATTAACAGAGAGACAGTCTGAGGTATTTTGATAGAAACGATTATGACCAATAATAAAACTCCTATAGCCCCAATGATAGCAGCTGTCACTTGCCCCCATCCTGCTATAAGCCATAAAGGAAGCGAAGAAGTGCCTAAAGTGAGTAAGGCTACTCCCAGGCTGGCGCCGGAAGTTACTCCCAATACGTCAGGACCGGCCAGTGGGTTATGAAACAGAGTTTGCATCAATACTCCGGCAACAGAAAGTGATGCTCCTGCTAAAATAGCTGTTAATGCTTTGGGAAGTCGGTGATTGATGATAATTTCACGATAGATAAGATTATCACTGCCTCCGGTAAGTGTATCCCATACGTCTCGTATGGAGAGGTTGACGCTCCCAATAGCAATATCTGCCATGAAAGCAATGACTAATAATATGATTAATAATAAAAACAGCCGGTAGTTTTTCATTCACTTCTTAATTTATCCATGTAAGTTAACTCGTAGTCAGGCAATAGTGTCGGATGAACGATCTTGATCATATCACTCAATAATAGATCCGGACGAGCTACTCCACTTTCCCAATAGTCGTTTCCACCAGTAGCATTTGCCCGCTTGTTTATATGGTATACATTGCCGTCTTTATATGATTTGAATAGTTTGTATTTCGAGTCCATTCGTCCCAACTCTTCCAAAGTATTGGCTTGTACGCCTACCCATATGTCAGCTTGGTTGAAATGTATCAGAGCTTCTTCAATACTGCTGGATATACTACCGGAAGCTGTTGTGTCGTTGGCATAATAGTAATTGGCACCTGCATCGCGGAAGAGTTGTGCACTATAGCTTCTTCCTCCCGGCATAGACCAGGTTCCCCTGTAATCTTGCCCGGAAAGTATAGAAGGCGCATATGAAAATTTCTCGGCACTCTTTTTTACTTCATTGTATTGTTTTGCTATTTGCCCGAAAATGCTGTCAGCCAATGCTTCTTTGTCAAAAAGGGCTCCGACAAATTTAATCCATTCTGCACGTCCCAGAATAGATTTTTCTTGCCATTCAATATTATATAGGATCGGCAATCCCGTTTGTTTCATACGTCGGCTGTTTTCGTCTTCGGTATTGTAGGCAGAAGTCATTACGGCCTGTGGGTGTAATAAAAGTAAGTTTTCTATGTCCAGATTGAAAGCATCGCCCAAATCTTTTATTTTACCCTCTTTGACACCTTGCAGAATGGTAGGATTGTAAATATAGGCCGAGTTGCACACCCCTGTCACTTTATGCAATTCCCCCAGAAGTTCAAGAAACCCCAAATGAGTAGCTGAGTTGGTCATAATACTTTTTAGTGGGATCACTATTTTGTGACCGTTGGCAGGGACAGGCTGATCTTCGGTTTTCACAAGATAATAGATATCATAGGTCTCTCCCGGTTTCCAGGGATTATATACTGTTACTGTAGTGTATTCAGGAGAATGTGTTATTTCGAATCCTTCTGCATATGAAAGAGGGGCCGGAACACCTTCTTCGACAGTGAGTGTTGCTTTCTGCTTTTCTTTGCAAGCAGTGAGCAGAAATGATATTAGTACAAAAAGAATAAAAGAAGATCGGTTCATCATACTTTAAATATTGATTAGTCGTGGTGCAAAAATACAGGATTATTCCGGATTATAGGTCTGCCTAATAAGGAAAATGCCGTAAATACGAGCAAAGGGAAAGCCGATGAAAATGTGTTTTTAAACGTACGTTTAAAAACACATTAAAAACAAGTGATTCGTTAAAGGGAAAGATTTATAAAATCATAGAGATAAAATGAAAAGAAAAAGAACAGACATTGATTTGAGAATGAGGTTATTTCAATAATAATGAAAGTTAAAAGGAAGTCTTTTTATTAAACACTTTGTGTATTTAAATATTAGCTTTATCTTTGTGAACAAATAAACGTACGTTTAAAAACACATTTTTTTAGATATAATACGTTGATAATAAGAGTGTTTTATTGAGAATATATTAAAAGCTAACTACTATGATTTTATTAGGATTGATTCTTGGAAGTGTAATATTAGGACTGCTTGCTTGTCTGATATGGATACTTTATGATTTTCGGAGATTTAAGAAGAAAAATAATCTGATAGAATAACTTAGGAAAATGGGCAAGAAAGTATTAGTCTTTTTACTGTATCTTTTATTTATTGGATGGGTAAGGGCTCAACAGGAAGAGCTGCAAAAAGTAGTAGGACAGAGCAAACAAACTCAGGTTTTTGGGCGCAATATATTTGCAAGTCGGAACTTGTCATTTGAACCTAATCTGAATATTCCTACTCCAGAAAACTACATGTTAGGACCGGGAGATGAAGTGATAATTGATATATGGGGAACTTCGGAAAATACGGTAAGAGAGACTATCTCTCCCGAAGGAAGTATTGTGGTGGAGAACATCGGTCCTATTTATCTGAGTGGTATGAACATGCAAGAGGCTGAGCGGCATTTACGACGTGAGTTCAGTAAAATCTATGCAGCTATTTCCGGAGAATCGGTACATATCAAGGTGACATTAGGGAAGATACGTTCCATTATGGTCAATGTCATGGGGGAGGTTGAAGTTCCCGGTACCTATCGGTTATCTGCTTTTGCATCAGTGTTTCATGCTTTGTATCGGGCTGGAGGGGTCAATCGAATTGGCAGCTTGCGTACGATTCAAGTCGTGCGGAACGGTGAAAAGGTAGCTGATGTGGATGTATATAAATATATAATGGAGGGAAAACTGGCAGATGATATCCGTTTGTCGGAAGGAGATGTGATTCTGGTCTCTCCTTATGAGAATCTGGTCGGTATTTCAGGAAAAGTGAAACGACCGATGATTTATGAGATGAAACAGGGAGAGTCTCTGGCTACCTTAATCAACTATGCAGGCGGCTTTACAGGGGATGCTTATCGGAATACGGTTCGTTTATTGCGTCGTAGCGGAAGAGAGAAGCAAATATATAATGTAGATAAAGTGGATTATGAAAACTTTATTCTGACTGATGATGATGAAGTTTCCGTAGAGGCGGTATTAGATCGTTTCTCTAATAAAGTGGAAGTTCGTGGGGCAGTATATCGTGCCGGTATGTATCAACTGGACAGTTTGACAGGAACTATAAAACAACTGATATGTCAGGCCGAAGGGCTTCGTGGGGATGCTTTTCTTAATAGAGCGTTGCTTAAGCGAGAGCGTGAGGATCTGTCACATGAAATGATTCCTGTTGATTTGAGGAAACTGATGGAGGGGAGTATTCCTGATTTACCCCTTCAAAAAAATGATGTACTTTATATATCGAGTATCCGGGAACTGGAAAAGGAAGGAACATTGGCTATCTATGGCGATGTGGCAAATCCGGGATATTTTCCTTTTGCTAAAAATATGACTATCCAGGATCTGATTTTAAAAGCCGGTGGTCTGTTGGAATCAGCTTCAACGGTTCGTATCGATGTATCGCGGCGTATTAAAGATGCTAAAAGCACCTCTTCCTCTTCTGTAATAGGGAAAAGTTTTACGGTTGAATTGGAGAATGGCCTATTGATAGGAGCAAAGAGGGTGTTTGAATTGGAACCTTATGATATGGTTTTTATACGTAGAAGCCCGGGCTATCAGAAACAGGCGAATGTGACGGTTGATGGAGAAGTAATATTCACAGGCAACTATGCGCTGACTAAAAGGAATGAACGGTTGAGTGATCTGATAGCTAAGGCCGGAGGATTGTCGAAAGATGCCTATGTAAAAGG
This sequence comes from Bacteroides hominis, assembly GCF_033042785.2. Taxonomy (NCBI): domain Bacteria; kingdom Pseudomonadati; phylum Bacteroidota; class Bacteroidia; order Bacteroidales; family Bacteroidaceae; genus Bacteroides; species Bacteroides hominis. The sequence goes on from NZ_CP178829.1 coordinate 2,456,915, forward strand.
TGCACGCCTGATGCGTAGGATGACAGCTGATGAAATCCGGCAAAAACAAGATGCAGTCCGGTTTGCTGTTAAGGGAACCGGAAAAGATTCGGTATCTTTGGCTGCTCTGGAAGTCGATCAGACTTATTCAGTAGGTATTGAACTTGAAAAAGCATTAGCAAAACCAAAGTCCGATGAAGATTTGGTGTTGCGTGAGGGAGATGTACTTTTTATTCCTAAATATGTCAGTACTGTGACCATAACCGGAGCTGTGATGTATCCCAATACGGTTCTTTATCAAAAAGGAAGTGGAATTGATTATTATATAGGTCAAGCCGGCGGCTTTGGCAACCGGGCCTTGAAGCGACGTGCCTATGTTGTATATATGAATGGCACTGTTTCCCGATTAAGACACAATACGGCAAATGCCATTGAGCCCGGGTGTGAAATAATCGTTCCCACTAAAGAAGAACGGAAAAAAGCTACTGTGTCCGGAGCAGTAGGCATGAGTAGTTCCATGGCTTCTATTGCTGCAATGGTTGCTTCTATGGTGAGTTTAACAAAATAAGAGATAGATGAATATAAATGAAAAGCCCGAAATGGCGGAGAAACAGTCATGTCATTGGTATCTTGCTTTTACAGCTTCGCGGGCAGAGCAACGTGTAAAACAAGAACTGGATCAACGAAAAGTACGGAATTATCTTCCATTGCGGAAAATTACTTATCAATGGCAGGGCCGTCCCAAGGAAACATTGTTACCACAGATAACTCGTTGCATTCTTATCTGGGCTTCAGAATCTGATGTTTTGCAGTTGTCCGGAATACAAGGATTAATTATTCCTCAAAATATATGGGAATATCGGATACCGGAATGGCAGGTGAACAGTTATCAATTATTGTTTTCTCATATAGATACTGCTGTGGAGTGGATACCTGATTGTCCGGAGCCGGCTCCTATGGTTCGTGTCACCGGAGGTTCTTTAAATGGACTGGTGGGCGAACTCGATACTTCGGAAACAGAAATACGGATAATAATCCGTTTTCATACTATGGGATGTTTTCGCATAACCATACCTGGAGAGTGGATTGAAAGACTTTAGATATTACTTTCTCTTTTTTCATCTCAACGATAATTCCTCGTCCATTTCAGGGCGGGGAATTATTATTTTATTTCCCTGTAACTTTGACTTTTTTTCATCCTTTGGGTGACATGAAAATGTCAAAATCTGACTTTCTGTCAGAATCCTGTCACTTTCGATCTTACTCAACCTTTTGGCACAAGGTTTGTTTTTTTATAGTCGTCCGTTTGAGACAAACTCCTGAAGGGGGTGCGGGAATAACCGGACAAAAGAAACTGAAATAATAATAAATAAAAGAATAACGATCATGGGAAAAATTATTGGTATTGACTTAGGAACTACAAACTCTTGTGTTTCTGTATTTGAAGGAAACGAACCTGTAGTAATAGCAAATAGTGAGGGTAAACGTACAACTCCCTCCATTGTAGCATTTGTAGATGGTGGCGAACGTAAAGTGGGTGATCCTGCAAAACGTCAGGCTATCACGAATCCTACCCGTACAGTTTTCTCTATCAAACGTTTTATGGGTGAAAATTGGGATCAGGTGCAGAAAGAAATCGCACGTGTACCTTATAAAGTGGTGAAAGGTGATAATAATACTCCGCGTGTAGATATAGACGGACGCTTATATACTCCGCAGGAAATTTCAGCAATGATTCTGCAGAAGATGAAGAAGACAGCTGAGGATTACCTGGGACAAGAAGTAACAGAAGCAGTAATCACTGTTCCTGCATATTTCTCTGACTCACAGCGTCAGGCCACAAAAGAAGCCGGACAGATTGCCGGTCTGGAAGTGAAACGTATTGTAAACGAACCGACAGCAGCTGCGTTGGCTTATGGTCTCGACAAGGCTCACAAAGATATGAAGATTGCCGTATTCGACTTAGGTGGTGGTACATTCGATATCTCTATTCTGGAATTCGGCGGTGGCGTATTTGAAGTACTTTCTACAAACGGTGATACTCACTTGGGTGGTGATGACTTTGACCAGGTAATTATCGACTGGTTGGTTCAGGAATTTAAGAATGACGAAGGTGCTGACCTGACTCAGGATCCGATGGCTATGCAGCGTTTGAAAGAAGCAGCTGAAAAAGCTAAAATTGAGCTGTCTTCTTCTACAAGTACTGAAATCAACTTGCCGTATATCATGCCGGTAGGTGGTGTACCTAAGCACTTGGTTAAGACTCTGACTCGTGCTAAATTTGAATCTTTGGCTCACAATCTGATTCAGGCTTGTCTTGAACCTTGTAAGAAAGCAATGCAAGATGCTGGTTTGAGTAACTCAGATATTGATGAAGTAATTCTTGTAGGTGGTTCTTCACGTATTCCGGCTGTACAGAAGTTGGTTGAAGATTTCTTCGGTAAAACTCCTTCAAAGGGTGTTAATCCGGATGAGGTAGTAGCTGTAGGTGCCGCTGTTCAAGGTGCTGTACTGACTGACGAAATCAAAGGTGTGGTATTGTTGGATGTAACTCCGTTGTCAATGGGCATCGAAACTCTGGGGGGTGTTATGACTAAATTGATTGACGCTAATACTACGATTCCTGCACGTAAGAGCGAAACATTCTCTACTGCTGCCGACAATCAGACCGAGGTTACCATCCATGTTTTGCAAGGTGAGCGTCCGATGGCTGCACAGAATAAATCAATCGGTCAGTTCAACCTGACTGGCATTGCTCCGGCACGCCGTGGTGTTCCTCAGATCGAGGTTACATTTGATATTGACGCCAACGGTATCTTGAAAGTATCTGCTAAAGATAAAGCTACAGGTAAGGAACAGGCTATCCGTATCGAGGCTTCCAGCGGTTTGAGCAAAGAAGAGATCGAAAAGATGAAAGCAGAAGCTGAGGCTAATGCAGAAGCAGATAAGAAAGAACGTGAGAAGATCGACAAGTTGAATCAGGCTGACAGTTTAATCTTCCAGACTGAAACTCAGTTGAAGGAACTGGGTGATAAGTTGCCGACAGATAAGAAAGCCCCGATCGAAACAGCTCTTCAGAAACTGAAAGATGCTCACAAGGCTCAGGATATGGCAACTATCGATAGCGCTATGGCCGAACTGAATACTGCATTCCAGGCTGCAAGTGCTGAAATGTACGCTCAGAGTGGTGCGCAAGGTGGTGCGCAGGCTGGTCCGGATATGAACGCAGGTCAGGCTAATGCTGGACAAAATAACGGCAAACAAGACGATAACGTTCAGGATGCTGACTTTGAGGAAGTGAAGTAAGTAAGTTCTAAACAATAGGTCTACATATAGAAGGCCGCTGCAAGACGAGTGCTTGTGGCGGCCTTTATTTGTTTGAACTAATTTTAACTATTCCGGTGAAACCAAGCAATCTCCGGATTGTTGTACTCTGCAACGGTATAACGGACGGAGATATGTTTGGAAAATCAGGTGATTTAGAGGATATGAGGAAATGGCGGGTATGGAAGCTGAAATTGATAGATGCCCGTCTTTATTTTGTCAGTATATTCGTGGGATTGTTGACAGGGCTTGTTGCTGTACCCTATCACTATCTGTTACAATTCTTTTTTAATACTCGTAGAAACTTTTTTGATTCACAGCCACATTGGTATTGGCATATTCCTATCTTTTTGTCTTTATGGGGTATCCTCTTATTTGTGATGTGGCTGGTGAAAAAGATGCCGTTGATCACCGGTGGGGGGATTCCTCAAACCCGTGGAGTGATTAACGGACGTATCTCCTACAAGCATCCTTTTATAGAGTTAGTATCTAAGTTTGTGGGAGGAGTGTTGGCGTTGAGTGCCGGTTTGTCCTTGGGACGTGAGGGACCCTCCGTGCAGATCGGCTCTTATATCGGTTGTCTGGTGTCTAAATGGGGAAGGGTGCTTGCCGGTGAACGAAAACAACTGCTTGCCGCCGGTGCAGGTGCCGGATTGGCTGCTGCTTTTGCCGCTCCCTTGGCTTCTTCGTTATTGGTCATTGAGTCTATCGAACGTTTTGATGCACCTAAGACCGCCATAACCACTTTGCTCGCCGGAGTGGTGGCAGGTGGTGTGGCGAGTATGATCTTTCCCATTAACCCTTATTTCCAGATTGACGCTATTTCTCCCGGACTGGTTTTTTCTTCACAAGTCAAATTGTTCTTATTGCTGGCTGCGGTGATTTCCGTATCCGGTAAGATTTATTCGGTTATTACAGTTTGGTTTAAGCGACTTTATCCGGCCATCAAGCATCCGGCTTATGTGAAGATGCTCTATTTGCTGTTTATTGCTTATTTAATATCACTCACGGAAGTGAATCTGACCGGTGGAGGTGAACAATTTTTATTGGAGCAGGCGATGCATGCTGACACCCATATTATGTGGATTGTGGGGATGATGATTCTGCATTTTGTTTTTAGTGTGCTTTCGTTTTCTTCCGGATTGCCGGGAGGAAGTTTTATTCCCACTCTGGTTACCGGGGGACTGATCGGGCAGATCGTTGCTTTGATTCTGGTACGTCAGGGCATTATCGGATACGAAAACATCAGCTATGTCATGCTGATATGTATGTCTGCTTTTTTGGTTGCGGTGATCCGGACTCCTTTGACAGCAATCGTTTTGATTACCGAGATCACAGGACATCTGGAGGTTTTCTACCCCTCCATTGTTGTGGGAGGGCTGACCTACTATTTTACGGAGATGTTGCAGATCCAGCCGTTTAATGTAACACTTTATGATGACATGATCAGTTCTCCTGACTTTCAGGAGGAGAAGCGCTATACTCTTTCTGTCGAAGTGATGAGTGGTTCATATTTTGATGGAAAGACGGTAAGCGAATTACTATTGCCGGAACGTTGTGAGATTATCAATATACACCGTGATCGGAAAGATATACCCCCGGCAAAGCAAAAACTTGTTCCGGGGGATCAGGTGCAGATCGAGATGGATGCACAAGATATTGAAAAATTATACGAACCTTTGGTAAGTATGGCCAATATCTATTGAGCTTGTTCTCTCAGCCAAGCTATTTCTTCGGGCCACAGTGTTTCGTCAATGGTCTCCAGAATCAACGGCATATTGTCGAAACGGGGATCTTTCATTAGTTTCTCAAAGAAAGCGAAACCGATTAGTCCCTTACCGATGCTGTCGTGACGATCTACTCGACTACCTAATTCTTTTTTGGAATCATTGAGGTGCATCCCCCGCAGATATTCAAATCCGACTACTTCACCGAATTCTCCGAAGACATCATCATAATCATTCAGAAAGTCATAACCGGCTGTAAAAGTGTGGCAGGTGTCCAGACAAACCCCTACACGACTTTTATCCTCCACGCGGTCGATGATGTACTTCAGCTGCCAGAATTCATTTCCCAGGTTGCTTCCTTGTCCGGCAGTATTTTCAATAACGGCAGTTACTCCTTGGGTCTTTTCCAAAGTCAGATTGATGCTTTCTGAGATCCGATCCAGACATTCTTCCACCGGTATCTTGTTGAGGTGGCTGCCGGGATGGAAGTTCAACAGTTTCAGTCCCAATTGTTCGCAACGTTGCATTTCGTCAAGGAAGGCAGCCCGGCTTTTGGACAGTCCCTCTTCTTCGGGATGTCCCAGGTTTATCAGGTAACTATCGTGCGGGAGAATGTATTCGGGGGCGAAGCCGAATTTCTCACAATTTTCTTTGAAGAGACGGATACTATCTTCGGTTAGTGGCTTACTGACCCACTGGCGTTGATTTTTAGTAAAGAGGGCAAATGCGTTGGCCCCGATTTCGTGTGCATTGACAGGAGCGAACTCAACGCCTCCTGATGCACTGACATGTGCTCCGATATATTTCATATTCTTTTCTTTGATTCATATGCAAAGATAACATTTCCGTAACAATATATGTTTTGCCCCATAACAATATATGTAATGAGTGATTACATATATTGTTATGGGGCAAAAGCTCTGATGGGATCCGACGGTTAAGCCAGATTGCCTATTTCATCCAGATTCTTTTGGATATCATCATCTGTAAGCGAATAGTTTACCAAGTCACCGGACAGGTATTTGTCATACGAAGCCATATCGATCAGTCCGTGACCGGACAGGTTGAACAGAATCACTTTCTCTTCTCCGCTTTCTTTGCATTTGTTTGCCTCACGAACGGCGGCTGCGATGGCGTGGCAAGATTCCGGAGCAGGAATAATACCTTCAACCTGTGCGAACAGGCATCCGGCTTCGAAAGATTCCAGTTGGCTGATATCGACAGCTTCCATCAGTTTGTCTTTGAGGAGTTGCGAAACGATCACTCCTGCACCGTGGTAGCGAAGTCCGCCGGCGTGGATGTTGGCCGGAGCAAAGTTGTGCCCCAATGTAAACATAGGCAACAGTGGGGTATATCCTGCTTCGTCGCCGAAGTCGTATTGAAACTTACCGCGGGTCAGCTTCGGGCAAGATGCCGGTTCGGCAGCAATGAAGCGTGTTTTTTTACCTTCAAGGATGTTATGGCGCATGAATGGGAACGCGATGCCACCGAAGTTGGAACCACCACCAAAGCATGCGATCACCATATCGGGATATTCACCTGCCATTGCCATTTGTTTTTCAGCTTCCAGGCCAATCACGGTCTGGTGCAGGGTGACATGGCTCAGAACGGAACCTAATGTATATTTACAGTTTGGAGTAGTTTGAGCCAGTTCGATGGCTTCAGAGATGGCGGTACCCAATGAGCCCTGATGATTCGGGTGTGCAGTCAGAATATCTTTTCCTGCACGGGTCGACATCGAAGGCGAAGGAGTCACCTGGGCACCATAGGTCTGCATGATGCTACGGCGGTAAGGTTTCTGCTCATAACTGATTTTCACTTGATAAACGGCTGCTTCCAAACCGAAAAGTTTGGCGGCGTAAGCCAGGGAAGCTCCCCATTGTCCGGCACCGGTTTCAGTTGTTACATTCTGTACACCTTCTTTTTTACAATAATAAGCTTGTGGAATGGCCGAGTTCAATTTGTGCGAACCCATCGGGCTGACACTTTCATTCTTGAAATAAATATGTGCCGGTGTGCCTAATGCTTTTTCCAGCCCATAGGCACGGACCAATGGAGTACTGCGGTAATATTTGTACATTTCACGAACCTCTTCCGGTATTTCTATCCATTGGTCGGTTTGGTTCAGTTCCTGACGGCAAAGCTCTTCCGCGAAGATCGGATACAGATCTTCTGCCTTTAATGGCTGTTTGGTTCCCGGATGCAACGGGGGCATCGGCTTGTTCACCATGTCGGCTTGTATGTTGTACCAGTAATGCGGAATTTCTTCTTCAGGCAGTATGTACCTTTTTTTCTTGTCGCTCATAATATTGTAGTTATTTGATTATTCTGATGCCAAAAGTAAGTATAATTTTTAAGAATTATATGATTTCAGCAACAAAGAATCGGATATGTTTGTTATTTTAGTTAAGTTTGTGCGACTCTATTAATATGCAATCCGATGAAGATTTATCATAAATTCTTTTTGTACCAGAATAAATTGTTGCAGCCTTACGTACGACTTTTGTTACGATTAATGGCAATTATCACCTATCTGGCTTCCATCATGCTGATAGTCGGAGTGATTTACGAACATGGCTTTACGCTCTCTGCCCATGAAGTTACGAAAATACATCTTCTTTATAAGACGGTTTGGATTATATTCCTGATCGACGTTACGCTGCATATCCTGCTTGAATATAGAGATACGAAAAAGAATTTCCGGAAGTTGGCCTGGATACTGAGCTGGTTACTGTATCTGACTTTGATTCCTGTTATCTTCCATCGGCCCGAGGAGGGAGGGGCTATTCTGCATCTGTGGGAATTCCTGCACGGTTACTTTTACCATATTGTCTTGCTGTTGCTTTTCTCCTTACTGAATTTGTCTAATGGGCTGGTACGATTGTTGGGCAGGAGAACCAATCCTTCTTTGATTCTGGCTGTCAGCTTCCTGGTGATTATATTTATCGGATCGGGGTTGTTGATGTTGCCTCGTTGTACTGTGGAGGGGGTTACCTTATCGTGGGTCGACGCGTTGTTTACTTCTACCAGTGCCGTCTGCGTAACCGGGTTGGTTCCCGTTGACGTATCCGCTACTTTTACGCCGGCCGGACTGACAGTTATCATTCTTTTGATTCAGATCGGTGGTCTGGGAGTGATGACACTGACCAGTTTCTTTGCCATGTTCTTCATGGGAAATACTTCTTTGTACAATCAGTTGGTCGTACGTGATATGGTAAGTTCCAATTCATTGGGGTCGTTATTCTCTACTTTATTGTACATATTAGGTTTTACATTGGTCATTGAGGGGATAGGCATGCTCTCTATCTGGTTCAGTATACATGGTACGCTGGGGATGGATGTTCAGGATGAACTGGCTTTTTCTGCCTTTCATTCCATCTCTGCCTTTTGTAATGCCGGATTTTCTACGTTGCCCGGTAATTTAGGCAATCCGATGATTATGACCCAGCATAACTGGCTGTATATAACCGTGTCTTTCCTGATTATTTTTGGTGGAATCGGATTTCCGATTCTGGTTAATTTTAAAGATATTATAGTTTACCATGCCCGTCGTTTCTGGCGTCTGATCCGTACCCGCCAGTGGGACAATCATCAGGTACATCATCTGTTCAATCTCAATACTAAGATTGTATTGATAATGACTGTTCTGCTACTGGTTTTCGGAACGCTTGCCATTGCTTTTTTCGAGTGGGATCATTCGTTTGCAGGCATGTCGGTTGCCGATAAGTGGACACAGGCTTTCTTCAATGCCACTTGCCCCCGAACCGCCGGATTCAGCAGTGTAGACCTGACTTCACTGAGCATACAAACCATCATGCTTTATATAGTCCTGATGTGGATCGGTGGTGCGGCACAGTCCACAGCCGGTGGTGTGAAAGTAAATGCTTTTGCTGTTGCCTCACTCAACCTGATCGCTGTGCTGAGAGGAACCGAAAGAGTGGAGGTATTTGGCCGTGAGTTGTCACATGACTCCATCCGACGTTCCAATGCTGCGGTAGTCGTTTCTTTGGGAATCTTGTTTGTGTTTGTCTTTATTCTGAGCATACTGGAACCCAAGATGTCTATCATGACCCTGACGTTTGAATGTGTGTCGGCTTTAAGTACGGTTGGCTCCAGTCTGAATGCCACTCCTTTGCTGTGTGATGAAAGTAAGTTGCTGGTATCTCTGCTTATGTTTATCGGCCGTGTAGGATTTATCACTCTGGTGCTGGGCATCGTGAAACAGAAAAAGAATACAAAATACCGTTATCCGAGCGATAACATTATCATAAACTAATCAGTTGAATTTATTATGAAATACATTATTATTGGTCTTGGAAACTACGGTCATGTGCTGGCTGAGGAACTTTCCGCCTTAGGGCACGAGGTGATAGGGGCCGATTTGGACGAAGGACGGGTAGATAGCATAAAAGATAAGATTGCCACTGCCTTTGTAATCGATGCGACGGACGAGCAGTCTCTTTCCGTTTTGCCTCTTAACAGTGTTGATATGGTGATTGTTGCCATTGGTGAGAATTTCGGAGCTTCAATCCGCGTGGTGGCTATGTTGAAGCAAAAGCAGGTGCAACATATTTATGCACGTGCCATCGACGGAGTACACAAAGCAGTGCTTGAAGCATTTGGACTGGAGAAGATACTGACTCCGGAAGAAGATGCCGCCCGAAGTTTGGTGCAGTTGCTGGATTTTGGTACAAAGATGGAAACTTTCCGGATAGATTCGGAATACTATGTAGTCAAATTCAATGTTCCCGAGAAATTTGTAGGCTATTTTGTCAATGAGTTAAATCTGGATGAAGAGTTTCATTTAAAGCTGATAGGACTGAAACGCTCCAATACCATCAAGAACTGCTTGGGCATTTCGTTGGTAGAGCACAAGATAGTGAACGAATTGCCCGAGAATGCCAAGATTCGTCCGGATGACGTATTGGTATGCTACGGTAAATATAATGATTTCCAGAAATTGTGGAAGGCATTGTGATAGACAAATAACGGAAGACGACGAATCATTGATATAAAAATGCGCCATAAATGTTATTGTCTAACATTTAAGGCGCATATAAAAAGAGGGAAAATTATTCTTTCAATGCTTCTTCCAGATTGATGCCCAAGGCACCGGCTACTCCTGCACCATAAGCCGGATCAGCTTTGTAGCAGTTGCGCACATGCCGTTGTTTGATAAACAGTTCTGCATCGCCCATAGCACGTGCAGTATTTTCGAACAATAATTGTTGTTCATTCGCAGGCATCAGTCGGAATAAGTCACCCGGTTGGCTATAGTAATCGTCATCGTATTCGCGTTCGTTATAGTTGAATACATCTCCATGAACCTTCAGAGGCGGTTCCTTTTTATTCGGAGAGTCTTGCCATTCACCATAGCTGTTCGGTTCGTAGCCTTTGGCCGAGCCATAATTGCCATCCACCCGCATAGCTCCGTCACGATGGAATGCGTGGAACGGGCAACGTGGCTTGTTCACCGGAATCTGTTCAGAGTTTACTCCCAGTCGATAGCGTTGTGCATCGCCGTAAGAGAATAGGCGTCCCTGTAACATCTTGTCGGGAGAGAAACCGATACCTTCAACAATGTTCATCGGGTTGAAAGCCGATTGTTCTACTTCTGCGAAATAGTTTTCCGGGTTACGGTTCAGTTCAAGGATACCTACATCCTGTAACGGGAAATCTTTGTGCGACCAAACTTTGGTAAGGTCAAACGGGTTGATGCGATAGTTGTCAGCCTCTTCTTCTGTCATCAGCTGGATCTGGAATTTCCATTTCGGAAAATCACCTCGTTCGATACTTTCGTACAAGTCACGTTGATGTGATTCACGATCTTTGGCTATGATGGCTTCAGCTTCCTGATCAGTCAGGTTCTTGATGCCCTGCATGGTTCTCAGGTGGAATTTAACCCAGATACGTTTGTTCTCAGCGTTTAGGAAACTGTAAGTATGACTGCCGAATCCATGCATGTGGCGATAAGAAGCCGGAATACCGCGCGGACTCATTGTAATGGTTACCTGATGGAGGGCTTCAGGCAATAGGGTCCAGAAATCCCAATTGTTATTGGCACTACGCATGTTGGTGTGTGGGTCACGTTTTACTGCATGGTTCAAATCGGGGAATTTCAGAGGATCGCGCAGAAAGAACACAGGGGTATTGTTACCTACCAGATCCCAGTTTCCTTCTTCTGTATAAAACTTCATGGCAAATCCACGGATATCGCGTTCTGCATCGGCGGCTCCGCGTTCTCCTGCTACAGTTGAAAAACGTACGAAACATTCTGTCTGTTTACCTACCTGGCTGAAGATAGCGGCTCGTGTGTACTTGGTGATATCGTGTGTGACGGTAAATGTGCCGTAAGCTCCGGAGCCTTTAGCGTGCATACGGCGTTCGGGGATCACTTCACGATCGAAATGAGCGAGTTTCTCAATCAACCATGGATCTTGTAGCATGATTGGCCCGCGGGGGCCTGCTGTCTGGCTGTTTTGGTTGTCGGCAATAGGACGACCATTAGCTGCTGTAAGTTTTTTCTTTTCCATATAGTTTTGGTTTTTACCGGAAACAAAGCTTTCAATGATGTGAAGTCTTTTACAGCCCCTCTTCCGTGTTATTACTTGACAAAAGTAGCGCTAAATTGTTTACTCGTCAAATAGATAATTTCAATCCATGGATAGGTGATATCTATTTCTATCAAAGATATCAGTTTTACTTGGATTTGCAATGTTTCGTGGGAAAAAATATAAGATGTAAGTGATTCTATTTTTTCCAGCCGATTGTTTCCAAAAACCATTGGGTATTAGTCTCGTTCAGTTTTTGCTCCTTGAGCATTTCCGGCATTTGACTATAGTTTCTTTTGAATGCTTCTATCAGTTTGTTAAAACGTTCGGGCGAGTAATTCAGTGCAATGCTGGTCGCTTCGGTTGTTCCCATGGCAGGGGTCAATACGATCCCGGCATCCCGGTATTTGAGCGCGGTGACAGCCTTGCTGAATCGTTTGAATTGTGAAACCATTCCGTCATTTAATTCCGGGATAGAAGTCGGATATTGAATTTCTATCGTGTTTCCCTGGCTGCACGATGTTTCCGGTAGAGTGATCAGTAATGCTAATTCATCGCCGATGTATTCATATTCTGCTTTGCTTCCATTCACGGTAATTGCTTCCGGAATGGCGGAACCTAATACTTTTATCTTAAACTGACGGTTAAGCGGCATGTTGCGATAGCTGCCTTTCCGAGGAGCAATCGTTACGGTTAAAAGATTATCTTTTCGTTCACAGGCCATCCGGGTATGGGCATATTCGTCGGCATAATATTTATCATTGCCGTTGTCTTCATAGAAACAGAACGAACCGCTTCCTCCGGGGAATACATTTACGATGATCTCTTCGTTATTGCTGTTCAGATTCTTCACCCGGTTGTAAAGAGGGAGTACGGAGCCCGCTTTTACGTATACCGGATATTCGGTCAGTGTAAACGAGCGTTCTACTGTCTGTCCTCCTTTCAACAAGGTTCCGGTTGTCCATTCAAACCAGTCGTTACCTTCCGGCAGCCACACCTTTACTGTGGAAAGTCCGTTTTGCATGGGAGTAGTGATGGGGGCTACCAAAATCTGGTCACCAAACATGTATTCGTTTCTGAAATCGTATGCCTCTTTGGCTTCAGGATAATCGTAATACATCGGGCGGCAGATAGAAATACCATTATCGTAAGTCTCCCGGGCCATCGTATATATATAAGGAGCCAATTGGTAGCGGAATAGGATCGAGTTACGTAAGGCTTCGAAATAATCCCCTTTGAAATTCCATAATTCTTTATTCAGGACCGCATTCTTTGTAGAGTGAGTTCGCATCACGGGTGTCAGAGCACCGTATTGCATCCAGCGGGTGAAAAGTTCCGGATCGAGTATTTCTTTTTCACCGCCTTTGAACATGTGCCCACCGATGTCATGGCTCCAGTAACCATACAATACATTGGAGGCGCAGTTAGTAAAGTAAGGTTGGAATTCAAGCGATTTCCATGATATGACAGCATCTCCCGAGAAGCCGATCTGGTAACGGTGATTGCCCAGTCCTCCCCAGCGATGATAGAGCATCGGACGCGTATCACGGTTACGCTCCATATCCGAGAAGAAAACATAATTGATCCACCAGGTATTACTGAGGCTGTCCACTTTCTTGTCATACATCCATTGCTGCCAGTCGAGCCACCAGAAGTCTACTCCTTGTTTTTCCATGGGGCGGAGTACCTTGTTCAGCATACCATTCATAAAATGTTTGTCCGAAACTACCCAGGGGATAGGTTCGTGTTTAGCCGTATCTATTCCCATCCATTGTGCCATCTCCGGATATTTTTCTTCATAAGGGGCCACACCATCGGCAGGATGTAGATTTAGGGTAATCTTTAAGTCATTGTCTTTCAGATAACCGAGGAATTTGGCAGGATCCGGAAAGAGTCGGCGATTCCATGTCCATCCCGTCCATCCGCCGAACCCCGGTTCGGTATAGTGCCAGTCCATGTCTACCACCAATACATCCAAAGGAATATTATAAGTGTGGAAGTTGTCCACCAATTGCCGCATCTCCTTGTCCGAATAACTCCAATATCTTGACCACCAATAGCCGAATGCGTACCGGGGTGGGAGAGGAACTTTTCCCGCAAAGGCTGTATAATCTTTCAGGGCAGCTTTGTAGTCGTGTCCATAGGCCATGAAGTACCAGTCTTGTCCGTCTTTATTTTCACGTGTCTCTACCCAGGGCCATTCCGAATCATCAAACAGGAAATTCTTTGAATCGTCAATCAGAGTCCATCCGTCTGTTGAGAGAAGACCGTCTTCCAGCTTCATGTCCTGATGGCTGTATATGTTGTGGTTTCCTTCAAAACCATCCAGTGTGCGGTCCGTCCCTTTCAGGTTTCCCTTTTGCGTTGTACCGGGTGTCCACTCGAAGGGCAACATTCCTTTGGCCGATGTAATCGTTAAATTATCTTTCGTAAAAGGACCTTTCCCTTTTTTATATTTCAATTTCATACGGGCGGTACTTATCACTACCACCGCACTTTTATTTTGTACCGTGTACTCCGGAACCGGTAAGTTACGGTGGATTGCTACAAATGATGGGGCGTCGGTAAACGTACCCGAAGGACTCCATTCCATACGGATAACTCCATCTGTGAGAATGCTAAAACGTACGTTCCCATCACAATAGGCTATTGTGTTCTGAGGAGTTGCGGCCGAGAGTGAAAGGCTGAACAGAACTCCTTGCAATGCCAGTAAAAAATAGACTGCTAAATGTTTCATGTTGTATTTATGTTAGTTTTTCACAAAGATAAGAGTAATATTCATATATTTGTAATAATGAATTTTAAATCTTTTTATATCTTTGCAACCTGTGTAATAATTATCGTTCCTTTAGTTACAACAGATGATAGTATGAAAAAAGACGGTTTCTCAGAAATTTATGATGTTTATTTTCCGAAGTTACTGCGTTTTACCCAAACGTATCTGATTTCAGAGGATGAATCGGAGAATATTGTCCAGGAAATCTTTATCTATTTATGGGAACACAGAGATATCATCGAAACACTTCAGAACCTGAATGCCTATCTGTTTACATTGGCAAAAAACCGTTGTATCGACTATTTTCGTAAAGAGATGGTTCGTGATATCCGTAAAGGTTCGCTTTCGGAGATAGAAAACAGGGAACTCCAACTGAAACTATATTCATTGGAAGCATTTGACAACGATCGCCTTTCGGATGCTGACATTGAGGAGATATTGAATAATGCCATCAATCGCTTGCCGGAGCGTTGCCGTGAAATATTTATTATGAGCCGTTTGCAGAATCTCCGCTATAAAGAGATAGCTATACGGCTGAATGTTTCTCCCAATACGGTTGAGAATCAGATTGCCATCGCATTGCGCAAGTTAAAAGAAGAACTGAAAGACTACTTTCCCCTTTTTGTTTTCATTATCTGAAAAAGAATCCCTATTTTTGTCAAGCTATTAGGAATTACTTATTTTATATTCAAAACACAACAATGAAACACTTAGTTATTTGCATCGTCCTGATGGTGGGCGGTGCTTGCTGCTTTGCACAGCAAAAGAAAGTGGCTGCCCATAAGGCCACGAGTGGTAATCCTGTACTCCAGGGGTGGTATGCCGATCCGGAAGGCATTATTTATGATGATACTTATTGGATCTTTCCAACTTGGAGCGATGTTTACGAAAAACAGACTTTCTTTGATTGTTTCTCTTCCAAAGACCTTGTGAACTGGACCAAACATGCTTCGGTTCTGGATACTACAGCCGTTAAATGGGCTAAGAAAGCGATGTGGGCTCCTTCGGTGATTAGCAAAAATGGAAAATATTATTTCTTTTTTGGAGCGAACGATGTTCACGAAGGAGAGATTGGTGGCATTGGCGTGGCAGTCAGCGATCGTCCGGAAGGACCGTACAAAGATTTGCTGGGCAAGCCGTTGATTAATGAGATAGTGAATGGAGCGCAACCGATCGACCAGTTTGTGTACAATGATGACGGGCGTTATTATATGTATTATGGTGGTTGGGGACATTGTAATGTAGTGCAGTTGAACGATGATTTTACAGGATTGGTACCTTTCGAAGACGGTACTATCTATAAAGAAGTGACTCCGGAAAATTATGTCGAAGGACCGTTTATGTTCAAGAAAGACGGCAAATATTATTTTATGTGGAGTGAAGGAGGTTGGGGAAGCCCTGATTACTCTGTAGCTTATGCTATTTCCGATTCTCCGTTCGGTCCTTTTAAACGTGTAGCCAAAATTCTGGGGCAGGATTCTTCAGTGGCAACCAGTGCCGGACATCACTCGGTGTTGCATGCTCCCGGGTCGGATGATTATTATATTGTTTATCATCGTCGTCCGCTGAATGATAATGCGCGCGATCACCGCGCGACTTGCATTGACAAAATGACTTTTGACAAAGACGGATTTATTAAACCTGTGAAGATGACTTTTGAGGGTGTACCTCCACAGAAGATCAAGAAGAAATAAGGAAATCGTTTGGGAGATGTGCCGGAAACAGAATGGCACATGAACAAAGCTGGTTTTGTAAACGGCCGCAGATGCTGACTTTTTCAAACTGTCGATGACATTTGAAATTGCATCTGAGGCCGTTTTATTGTTTGGGATCAGTAGGGTGTCTTCGGGCAAATGCGGTGATCGTTAAGAGTGAGAAAGTGCATTAAGAAGTCCATTGCTTGATGGGATGTGCTTCTTTATGAAGTGGTGAAGTCATGACTGAAAAATCTTCTGGTCTGCATGTAAAGTTCATCTTAGCCGCTAAGATGGACATCTTGGCTGCCGAGATCTGCATCTTGGCTGCTAAGATACACATCTTGAGTGCTGAGATGGACAGTATGATATGGAGAATCCCATTTTCTTTAGTATTCTGACGAACTTTGATCAGGGACTTTTGTGTGTTTGATTTTAATCTTGTGATGGGCTTGTTCAGAAGAGGTTTCCGGAGAGGGAGAGGTATGAACCGATGAAAGGCCGGGACAGGGGATTGTGATGCTTTATTCTGGCTGCACGGGTCTGATTGCAAAGAAAAAAAGTTTTTTGAAAAAAAGTTGTTTTTCTTTTAGTGGATTTTAAAGGCTGTTACGCCTTATTAATAGAAACCCTAAAAAATGAATGAACTAATAGATAAATATTTTGCAGGAGAAATGACTGACCGGGAGAAAAAAGACCTTTTCGACCGGATAGAGACGGATGAAACTCTGAAGAAAGAATTTCTCCGGATGCAGAATGTAGTGGCGTTGACCGGAATACTTTCCCGGCAGGACGATCCTGAAGTCAGCCGAAAAGGGAAGCAGCATTTCGCGCAACTCCTGTTTCGTAAAAGATTGAAGCGGACAATTACCGTATCTTTGAAATATGCCGCTGTTTTTGCGGTGTTGATTGCAGGTACTTTCTATGTCACAAAGCAATACTTGTCAGAGGAATTCGGTAAAAACTATACTATGATTACAGCTCCCAAGGGACAGCGGGTAAAAGTGGATTTACCGGATGGAACCGTTGCCTGGCTGAGTCCTTGCAGCAGTCTCCGCCTGTCGGCATCTTTTAATGAGTCGGACCGTAAAGTAGAATTGGATGGCGCTACTTATTTTGATGTGGCAAAGAATCCTGAAAAGCCGTTTATCGTTTCGGCCAAGGGCTATCGGGTCAGAGTGCTCGGAACTAAATTCAATATATCGGCCTATAAGAATAGTGCTGAATTTGAGACGGACCTTGTAGAAGGCTGTGTTCACATTTACGACCCGGCAGATATAAGGAATGAAGTATTTCTGCAACCCAAAGAGAAGGCGGTGCTGTGGGGAGACCGTCTGATGAAGCGGGAATCGGACTTTGATAATGAAGAATACCTGAAGAACGGAATAGTGAGCTTCCTGTCGGAACCTTTCGGGAGAGTGCTGAACAGCGTCGCTTTATGGAATGACGTAAATTTCAAGATAGAACGTTCGGTCAATGTAACCCAACGCATTTCCGGTAAATTCCGGCAAAGTGATTCTTTGGAGAGTATCTTAAAAGCTTTGCAAGGTGCCATGCCTTTCAAATACAAGATAGTTAGTGAAGAAGAAATTATTATTTATTGATAAATACGGATGATACTCTAACTAAAGACAGATGCCTATGAAATAGAAAAACAGTATGAAGTGAAAAAAAAGGAGGAAATGGTCTGGTACACCTTTCCCTCCCGATAAAGTCAACACATTTGGCTGGTCCTAATAAAAAACAACAAAGTATTAACCTTATTACATTGCAAAAGTATGAAAAAAAACTTATTGCTGTTATCTTATGCAATTAAACAACGTGAAATTATTCAAATCTTGCGAATTATGAAATGCACAGTCTTGCTATTATTTCTGCTTATCCTTCAGGCACATGCCGGTGTAAGCTCGCAAAATGCAAGGGTAAACATGTCTCGAAACCAACTTCCGTTAAAGGAGTTTATGGCGGAAATTGAAAGACAGACAGACTATCTGTTTATCTATAGTGATGCAGAAATCAATGCTTCTCGTCAGGTAAGTGTGAAGAAGGGTACTCATAGGGTGGCCGATTTACTGAGTGAGGTGCTCTCTAAGAATAATATTTCTTATAATTTCGCAGATAATTATATTTCTCTTCATGTACGCAAAGAGGCTGAAGCACAGTCTTTGGCTGCATCTCCCCAACAGAAAAAGAATACAATTCAAGTATCGGGAACCATCGTAGATACCGCAGGTGAGCCTATAATCGGGGCTAACATCAAATTGAAAGGTGCTCAGGGAACCGGAACGATTACGAACGTGGAGGGTAACTTTAAATTGGAAGTGCCTACCAATGGTGTACTGATCGTTTCCTTTATCGGATACCAACAGCAGGAAGTGCCGGTGAACGGAAAAACCATGCTGAGAATTAAAATGGCGGAAGACGCAGAAGTGCTTGATGAAGTGGTGGTAACAGCTTTGGGTATCAAACGCGAAGAAAAGGCATTGGGTTACGCTGTCCAGAAGGTGGGTGGAAGTAAGTTGTCCACTGTGAAACCTGTTAACATCGCTACTTCACTGACCGGTAAGGTTGCCGGTCTGAACGTAACCAACAGTACGGAGTTCAATACGGCTCCGACCCTCAAACTGCGTGGTGAGACTCCGTTATTGGTTGTGGACGGTGTGCCGTATAGCAATATCTCTCTGAATGATATCGCGGCGGATGACATTGAGTCTGTTGACGTATTGAAAGGAGCTACTGCATCGGCTTTGTATGGTGCCCGCGGAGGTTCGGGAGCTATCATGGTGACTACAAAGAAAGGTAGCCAGGAAGGACTGAATATTTCGGTAAACAGTAGTACGATGTTCAATGCCGGCTATCTGGTGTTGCCGGAAGTGCAACACGGATACAGTACCGGTCAGGGAGGTAAATATACCGCTGCCGACTTTGTTTGGGGTGATAAATTGGATATCGGCCGTACAGCCGTACAGTATGACCCGTATACTTATGAGTGGAAAGAGATGCCGTTGGTTTCGAAAGGTAAAGACAACTTTAAGAACTTCCTGGAAACAGGTTTCATCACCAATAACAATATCAGTATCAGCCAGACCGGTAAATACGGTAGTTTCCGCTCTTCTTTGTCGCATGTTTATAACAAGGGACAATATCCGAACCAGAGATTGAATAAGATTACTTATTCGGTAGGTGGAGACATGAAGTTCGGCAAACTGAGTTTCGAAGGAGGCGCGATCTACAACAAGCGTTTCTATCCCAATGGTGAAGGAGCCGGTTATGGCGGCGGCGGTTACATCTACAACCTGTTGGTATGGACAGGTACCGATTATGATGTGCGCGACTATAAAAACTATTGGAGAAAGAAAGACGAAGAACAGAATTGGATGAATGACGTGTGGTATGATAACCCTTATTATCTGGCGCATGAAATGACTTCATCGAATGATTATGATAAAGTAAATACTTACTTGTCGGGTAAATATGACATCATGCCCTGGCTGAACTTCTCAATGAGAGCCGGTGCCGATGCTTATGCCAGCCGTACGGAAAAGAAAAACGCAATGAGTGCCCGCGGCGGATGGGACAAGAACGGATACTTCTATACATCCAAATCTACCGGATTCAGTTTCAATGGTGATGCTTTGTTATCTGCCAACCACAGTTTTGGCGATTTTGCCATCGATGGTTTTGTCGGAGGTACCATCTATTATTACTATGATGATGCCATATCATCGAATACCCGTAACGGATTGAGCATTCCGGGCTATTATTCGCTGAAGGCATCGGTTGACCCGATCGCTTCTTCAAGTTCATACAAGCAAAAACAGGTGAATTCTATTTACGGAAAATTCTCTGCTTCCTGGAAGAGCACCGTGTTTGTGGATGTTACGGCACGTAATGACTGGTCGTCTACTTTGCCCTCGGAAACACGTTCTTATTTCTATCCGGCTGTATCGGGAAGTATCATCATGTCGCAGTTGCTGAAGATGCCCGAATGGCTGAACTTCTGGAAACTGAGAGGTGCCTGGACTGTAACGAAGAGCGACTTAGGCATTTATGATACGAATCAGGCTTACAGTGTAAGCACCAACGTATGGGACGGAATGAATACTGCCGTATATCCGGAAATGATTCGCAGTTCAACCCTTGAACCGACTGCTGCGCGTTCTTACGAAATCGGTACTGCTTTCAATGTATGGAACAACCGTTTGCGCTTTGATATTTCTTATTATAACAAGCTGAAATACAACCTGACACGTGAAGCTACAATCAGTGGATCGTCCGGTTTTACCAAAACATTGGTGAACTATGATGAAGAGCAGGTTCGTCGGGGAGTGGAAGTTTCGTTGACAGCATCTTTGATCCAATCAAAAGACTGGAATTGGGAAGTGAATGCTAACTGGGCCCGTGACCGTTACTTCTATGCTAAGGTTGACCCGGTGTACTCTACACAGAAACCTTGGGTAGCTGCCGGTAAACGTTGGGACTGGTATGGCATCTATGACTGGGAACGTGACCCTCAGGGAAACATCATTCATGAAAACGGTTATCCCGTACAAAGCAAATACCAGTCGGTAATGGGTAATGAATATCCGGACTGGATCTGGGGTCTCAGCACTACCTTGCGCTATAAAGAATGGACTTTGGGAATCTCGCTGGACGGACGTGTAGGCGGTATGGCTTATTCTCGTACGGAGCAGACCATGTGGAACACCGGTGTACACCCCGATAGTGATAACAAATGGCGTTATGATGAAGTGGTGAACGGCAAAAAGAACTATGTGGGCCAGGGTGTGAAAGTGGTATCGGGTAAGGTTGAATACGACACAACCGGAAAGATTATCAGTGATACGCGTGTGTTTGCACCGAACGATACACAGGTTTCGTATGAAAGCTATATCAAGAACTACAATCCGTGGTCGGGTGGCAAGGTTTACCAGAACGTTCACGACTGTACATTCCTGAAATTGCGTGAGCTTTCATTGTTGTACACAATGCCTAAATCAGTATGTGATAAACTGCATATGAAAGGCGTTACACTCGGTTTGATCGGACAGAACTTATTGATCTGGATGAAAGAGTTTAAGTATGCTGACCCGGATGTGGATTCGGACGACCTGAATTCACCTTCTATGAGATATGTCGGATTTAATGTTAAGTTTGATTTGTAAAAATGGAAATTATGAAACTAATAAATAAAACGTTGCTTTTACTTACAGCAAGTGCCGCTATCCTGGCATCTTGTAACAAGTTTGATGATTTGAATACGAACCCGGATGCCGCAACCAAGGTGACAGCCCCCATGTTGGCGACAAAACTTATCCTGAATATCACACAACAGGGTGCTGCAAAGAATTTTGTATACCACAGTATGCTGAGCAAGCAGATCGCATGGTCGGAGAATGCTTCGGATGAACAGTACAATTTGTTTGGCAGAACCGATTTTGACGGTTATACCATTCTCACAAACTGCCAGAAGATGATTGATGCGGCCAATGATGGAGATAAGGACTCGTATGCTGCTTTGGCTAAGTTTATGAAGGCCTATAAGCTGTTCTATAAATCATTGGAAGTAGGCGATATCCCTTACAGTGATGCTTTGAAAGGCGAAGAGGGAGTTCAAAAGCCTAAATACGATACACAGAAAGAGGTGATGCGCCAGGTATTGGAAGATTTGGAAGAGGCTTACACTTTATTCTCATCGGGTGATGACTTTGACGGTGACCCTATCTTTGGCGGTGACACTGAAAACTGGAAAAAGACCGTGGTTGCATTCGAACTGAAGGTACTGACCCACTTGTGTAAGAAAGAGGCGGACGCAGACCTGAAAGTGAAAGAACGCTTTGCCCGACTGGCTGCCTCGGGTTCGCTGATGACATCGAATGCAGATAACTTCCAACTGGTATATTCTAATAAGGCCGGACAGCTTTATCCGTTCTACTATACACAAAACAAGCATTCTGACTATCTGATGATGTCGAGCGTGATTATCGATAACCTGAAAAAGTTCAATGACTACCGCATGTTCTATTATGCTTCTCCTTCGAAAGCCCAGATAGACAAAGGGGTGAAAGAGTCCGAGTGGGATGCTTATCTTTCGGTAGATCCTTCGGACAGCTATTCAAATATCTCTGTCCTGTACGGAAAAGGTGAATTCTGCCTGGCTAACCTTCGCTATACCCGTATTCCGGAGGGGGAACCTCTGATGCGCCTGAGCTATGCGGAGCAGAACTTTATATTGGCTGAGGGAGCTGCACGCGGCTGGATTTCGGGAGATGCTTCTACTTATTATAAGAAAGGTATAGAAGCCAGCATGAATTTTATAGCGGACAACACGCCTGATAAGGAAGAGTATACCCATGGACGTACCATTACCCAAGAGTATATACAGGAATACTTGGCACAACCGGTCATCCAGTTATCCGGTGATAAGGAAAAAGATCTGGAGATGATCTTATTGCAACGTTATCTGGCCTCGTTCCTGCAACATCCGTATGATGCTTACTATGACTACCGCCGTACAGGATATCCGGTATTGCCTATCAATCCGAATACGAACCTGAATACAGAAAAGGATAAGATCCCTACAAGATGGATGTATCCGGAGGCTGAATTCAGTTATAATCCGGATAACGCCAACGAAGCTGTTCAGCGTCAGTACAACGGTTCGGACGATGTGAATAAGTTAATGTGGATTCTCCAGTAAATTATTACTCATTTGAAGGTAAACGCACAGGTATATCCTGTGCGTCCTTCTTTATACCCAAATAATCATAACCATGAAACAAATTTATTTATTGTTGGCTATCCTGTTGGGAAGCCTTCAGCTGGCAAGTGCACAGCAGCAAACTCTCCGGTTCAACAAAGACGGTAAATTCAAGATTGTCCAGTTTACCGATGTTCATTATATCTATAACGACCCCCGTTCGGACATATCGGTTGAGCGTATCAATCAGGTACTGGATTTGGAAAAACCCGATCTTGTTCTTTTCACAGGTGACGTGATTTATGGCAAACCCGCGGAAGAAGGGATGCGTACGGTATTGAATCTGGTATCTAAAAGAGAGATTCCTTTTGCCGTAACTTTCGGGAATCATGATAATGAGCAGGGGTTGACCCGTGAAGAACTGCTGAAGATTATCCAGTCCGTTCCTTACAACCTGACACAGACCACTCCGGGAATCTCGGGGGTGACCAATTTTATCCTGCCTGTGAAGTCGTCGGACGGAAAACGCAATGCAACGGTTCTTTATTGCATCGACTCCCATTCTTATTCACAGATAAAAGGGGTGAACGGATACGATTATATCAAATTTGACCAGATTCAGTGGTATCGTGAGAACAGTAAGAAGTTTACTGCGGAAAATAATGGCGTTCCGGTTTCGTCGTATGCATTTTTTCATATAGCTTTGCCGGAGTATAATCAGGCAGCCTCTTCCGAAAGCGCAATACTTTATGGTATTCGTAAAGAAAAAGCATGTGCTCCCCAATTAAATTCGGGCTTGTTTACTGCCATGAAAGAGATGGGAGATGTGAGAGGTGTATTTGTGGGACATGATCATGATGACGACTATGCTGTGTCATGGAAGGGCATCTTGCTGGCATACGGACGTTATACTGGCGGTAATACAGTCTATAACCATCTGACAAACGGTGCGAGGGTGATAGAGTTGGATGAAAACGCAAGCAGCTTCCGTACATGGATACGCCTGAAAGAAGGGATTGTACAACAAGTGACCTATCCTGCCGATTTTACTAAAGAATAAAGGTTGCACAAAAGCATGATGCGATATGACACTGCCGCCACGATGGGATATGTTTTTGGAGTGAAACAGCCGCAAGTTTGGACAGGACGTCCGATGATACAGGCTTTCAAGTAAAACAGTACTGTCACAACCCGAAGAAAAACAATGCACATAATATAAATTGGATAAAATGAAAAAGATTTTTTTTATGACGCTTTTCCTGCTGGTAACTATGGTGGGGCAAAGTAAAGGTAAAGGTGAATTTACGGTTCTGCAATGGAATGTATGGCAGGAAGGTACAATGGTTCCGGGAGGATATGATGCAATCGTTAACGAGATTGTACGTTTGCAACCCGATTTTGTGACGTTCAGTGAAGTACGCAATTACCATAACACTCGTTTCAACGACCGTATTGTGGCTTCTCTCAAAGAGAAAGGGCTGGATTATTACTCTTTCTATACTTATGACACAGGCTTGCTGAGCAAACATCCGATTACGGATTCACTGACTGTATTTCCGGAAAACGGAGATCACGGAAGTATCTATAAACTGACCAGCTCGGTGGACGGACATAAAGTGGCTGTTTATACGGCGCATTTGGACTATCTGGATTGTGCATATTACAATGTGCGTGGTTATGACGGTTCCAGTTGGAAAGAGATACCTATTCCGACTACTGTGGAAGAGGTGCTCAAAGTGAATGTGGCATCTCAACGCGATGACGCTATCAAGATGTTTATCGCTGAGGCCAAAAAGGACATTGCAAACGGATATAGCGTGATTGTAGGCGGTGACTTCAACGAACCTTCACATCTGGACTGGATTGAGGAAAACAAGAATCTGTACGACCATAATGGTCTCGTAATTCCCTGGACAGTAACAACATTGTTGGAGAAGGACGGATTTATAGATACATACCGCCATATTTACCCGAATCCGCTGACTCACCCGGGATTTACATATCCGGCAGATAATCCGCTGAAAGAACCCGGTAAACTGACATGGGCACCGAAAGCGGACGAACGTGACCGCATTGATTTTATTTTCTATCAGGGAAAGGATATTGAAGCAAAGAAAGCGGTGATCTTTGGTCCGAAAGGCTCTATCGTACGTAACCAGAGAGTACAGGAGACTTCAAAAGACAAATTCCTGCTCCCGCTGGACGTATGGCCGACCGATCATAAAGGACTGTTGGTAACGTTTAAGATGAAGTGATGTTTCACCACAGAAGACATAGAGTAACACAGAGTGAATTTTAAGTCATTGATTATTGACATAAATGCTCTGTGTTACTCTGTGTCTTAAATCTCCCCACGCATCCGGTCTTCGAATGCTGCGAGTGCTGCTTTGGCACCTTCCCCCATTGCGATGATAATCTGTTTGTAGGGAACGGTGGAGACATCTCCGGCAGCATAGATCCCCGGAACATTGGTGCGGCAGTGGGAGTCTATTATGATTTCACCCGGACGGTTTACTTCTACTGTCTCCCGGAAAATACCGCTGTTGGGCATCAGTCCTATCTGTACAAAAATGCCGTCTAACCCGATCACCTGTTCCTGCTCCGTCTGACGGTCTTTGACACGGATGCCGGTAACTTTGTCGCCATTGCCTATCACTTCGGTGGTCTGCGAATGGACGAAGACTTCTATGTTCGGCAGGCTTTTCAGTTTCTCCTGCAACACTTGGTCTGCTTTCAGTTCATCCATAAATTCGAGTACCGTGACTTTTGAGCAGATACCTGCCAGATCGATGGCAGCTTCGATTCCGGAGTTTCCTCCTCCTACGACAGCCACATGTTTTCCTTTGTAGAACGGACCATCGCAATGCGGACAGAATGCAACTCCCCGGCCGATGTATTCCGCTTCGCCCGGTACATTCAGTTTACGCCAGCTTGCACCGGTGGCAACGATTACTGCCGGAGCAGAGAAACGCTCGCCCCCTTTGGCTGTGAGCACTTTGTCTTTGCCTTCAAGCTCGAGCTTTTCAAGCCGGCGATGTTCGAGCAGGTCGATAGGGTATTGTGCCATGTGCGTTTTCAAGTTATCGGCCAACTGACTTCCGGTGGTTGAGGGAACGGAAATCAGGTTCTCTATGCCGACCGTCTCTTTTACCTGTCCGCCTATTCTTTCGGCAATAACGGCTACATTCAGGCCTTTGCGGGCCGAATAGATGGCAGCGGCGGAACCTGCCGGACCTCCACCGACTACAATCACGTCATACTTCCTGATAGAACTTTCACGGGCGCTTTGTTCCACTCCATATTGTTCTTCCAGTTTGCTCAACAGTTCGCCAAAGTCGCCGCGGCCTACATGAATCAGTTTGCCGTCTGCGAATACAGAGGGAACTCCCTGTATTTTCAAGGCTTCTACTTCGGCTTGATTGATGGCACCATCCACCGTCTGGTGCTGGATCCGGGCGTTGAGTGTGGTCATGGCATTGAGTGCCTGCACTACGTCGGGACAGTTGGTACAAGTCAATGACACATAGGTTGTCAGGCGGATAGGTCCTTTCAATGCTTTTACCCGGTTGCAAATCCCTTCGTCCGGGAAGTTTTTGCCTTTTCCGTCTGCGTTCAGTACGGCGAGTAGTAATGAACTGAATTCATGTCCGTTGGGGACGGCGCGGAAAGTGATGCCCGTCCTTTGGTCGTCTTTGAGAAGCGTAAATTCCAGTCCTTCGCCCTCATGGATCCGGCAAGATAGTTTCTCTGAACAAGATGCCACGTCGTTCAGAAGGTCCAGGAGTTCGTTGCGGCTTTCGTGCTGTGGTGAGACGGTGATATCGAATGTGTACTTCGCCTCCAATCCGGAGAAGATGGTACGTAATTGTTCTTTTATAGCTGAGTCTAACATTATATTGAAGATTGATTAGGGTAAAAAAGACCGGCATTGGGGGATGCCGGTCTTCATAGAATTACTGCTTAGATCTTACCGACCAGATCGATGCTCGGCTTCAGGGTTGCTTCGCCTTTTTTCCATTTGGCGGGGCAAACTTCTCCGTCGTGGGTAGCCACAAACTGTGCGGCTTCTACTTTGCGGAGTAATTCATCGGCATTACGTCCGATGTTGTTGTCCTGTATTTCGGCAATCTTGATCTTTCCTTCCGGATTTACGAGGAAGGTTCCGCGGTAAGCCATTCCGTCTTCTTCGATCATCACGCCAAAGCCACGGCTCAGTACGCCTGTCGGGTCTGCCAGCATCGGATATTTGATCTTGCGGATACTTTCCGAAGCATCATGCCATGCTTTGTGTACAAAGTGGGAGTCGGTGCTTACCGAGTACACTTCCACACCCATGGCCTGGAATTGCTCATACTTTTCGGCAACGTCTACCAATTCTGTCGGACATACAAATGTGAAGTCTGCCGGATAGAAGAAGAAAATAGCCCATTTTCCCTTTACGTCTTCGCTGCTTACTGTTTTAAAACTTCCGTTTTGAAAAGCCTGTACTTTGAATTCAGGCATCTGTGAGTTGATAATTGGTTCCATAATTGTTTCTTATTTAGATTCATTCTTTATTTGTTTACGTTGCAAAAGTATGGCAAAATTTCCCGTTTCAGCAAAAAATCCCATTGATAATATTTATCGGCTGATAGATGAAATCTTATGGGGTATGCAGCTCCATGTGTTTTTTGCCTGGTATAAGGACGGAACGTTCATATTGTAACTTATTTCTTTAGTTCTCTTCCGGAAAGAAAGTAAAAACGCTGATTGGCTGACAAGCCCTTTGGAGATTCGGATCAAACCGGCGGGAGCGAAGTGCAAAAACTGAGTTTTTCTTCCTCAAGAAGCAGGCTTGGGCGGCGCGAAAGCCGGTGTTTTCATCCAAAAGAGCCGGTGTTTCCGGAAAAAGAAGTAAGCATTTGGTCCGAAAGACGTAAGCAACTTGAGAAAATGCTTACTTCTTTTTGGAATATCTCTATATGTTTTCTCTCATTACATATATTGTTCCCGTTTGAGAGATGAAAAGAGAGAGATTTTTTTCTGGTTGACCTTTGATTATGAAGGTGCCGAAACAGATAAAAGGGAAGTGCCGGACTTAAATAATACCCTTTTTGTTCTTATTCTTATAGAATAAGTGTTCTCTTGCCTGAAAATAGAGATTAAAGGTGATAAAACGGAAAAGGCTGACTGGGAAAGGAGACGAAAAAAACGTTCTACTGCATTCTTGCCCGGAAAAAAGCAAATCTGGGTCCATTCGATTATCAATTTGACAGAACGGCATTTTAAAGCCTTCGCCGTGGAAAGAGGAGGGAGGGGTGCTTGGAAGAGAAGGTAATATGAAAGCAAAGAGAGCGCAGACAGGTGTAGTCTAATCAAAATAGAAATAAGTTTGCGTTTTGTTAAAGTTGTATTCACGTTTAAACTTCTATCTGACTTTTTAGTCATATAGACAGTTGCAACAAAAAAGACAGATGATTATTTGATAATTTAAAAAAGAAAAGAACAATGAAAAGAATAAGTTTTTTGTTAGTGGCCCTTTTGATGGTAGGGGGAATGGCGATGGCACAAGGCCCGCGCAGAGGTGGTCAGAATATGGATCCGAAGGAACGTGCCGAGCGCATGACTGAACGTATGGCGAAAGAATACTCTTTGAACGAAACCCAGAAGAAACAACTGTTGGAAGCCAATATGGCTCTGATGGAGAAGATGGGAACACGTCCCGGAAAGATGAAACCCGAAATGAGGCAAGGTAAGGAGGGGCAGAGTCAGGCTACTGACAGCTGCACTTGTAAACAGGATAAAAGAAAAGCTCCCCGCATGTCGAAAGAAGACAGAGAAAAGATGCGACAGGAGATGAAAGCTTCGCGTGAGGCTTACGATGCCAGTCTGAAGAAAATAATGACGAAGGAGCAGTATGAGGCCTATACCAAGCAGAAGGCCGAACGCGGACCGAAAAGAGGAGGTAGAAAGTAAATTTCAGTATGGATGATCAGTGATGGACCGGCGTAGCGGTATAGGGCGCCGGTTCCTCACTAATTGTCAGCTACTAATTACCGAAATACTTGTATATTTCCACTGCTTTTTGTTCCTTTGCCGTACGATTTAATAAACAGATGATTCAAATATGAAAAAGCTTATTTATCTGCTTGGGTTGACAATGCTTATGGTTATCGTTGCGTGTTCCGGTACAGCTGAAAAGAAACAGAGCGATATCCGTGTCTTGATGCAAGATAGCACCGATGCACATGGCTTGCAGCGGATGACAGCCCGGAAGAGTGAGATAGATATTAAATACAAAGGCAAAGAGTACCATTCGTTTATATCCCGTACCCCTAATGATTCACTTCCCCGGGTAGTGAGCCAGATGGGAAATACATACGTTGACAATCAGATTGTTCTGAGACTGACACGCGGGAATGAACGTATTTTTAGCAGGACTTTCACCAAGAAACAATTTGCGTCTCTGATAGGAGAGGACTTTATGGCAAAGTCCATTCTGGAAGGAATTGCTTATGATAAAACAACTCCCGAGGGATTTGTCTATGCCGCCAGTATCTGTTATCCTCAAACGGACTTGTATGTGCCCGTCTCCATTACGATCTCGACCGATGGGAAGATCAGCATGAAGAAAGAAGAACTTCTGGAAGAGGTATACGAGGAGGATACTTCTGGCCGTTAAAAAATACAAAAAGAGTTTACCCTTTTGTTTATTACCAAATCTTTCCCGATTCTATCTCGTTATTTGCAGTGTAAAATAATTCCGAAACTTATTATTTACACTAAAAATAACGATTATGAAAAAGATTCTATCTATTCTTGTTTTGGCTATCATAGCCGTTCAATTTGCGTTTGCAGGTGATATCATTACGAAAGACGTGATGACACTGCCTCTTCCGGCACGCAACTTTATTAATCAGCACTTTTCTAATCCGCAGATTTCGCATATTAAGATAGAAAATGAGATTCTGCAAACAAAGAAGTACGATGTATTGTTGACTAATGCAACCGAGATCGACTTCGATAACCGGGGAAACTGGATTGAAGTGGATTGTAAGAAAGCCGCTGTTCCCGCATCGATTATCCCAGGCTTCGTGAAGGAGTATTTGAAGTCCAATGGATATAACTCTGAATTTGTAACTCAGATAGAACGTGACCGCAGAGGTTATGAAGTCGAGCTTAATACGGATTTGAGTCTGAAGTTTACCAAAGACGGCCGTTTCCGTAAAGCGGAATATTGATAAATTGGAATAAACCTGTTAAAAAAAGACCTTGATTATGAAATCGTTGAAATTTAGTTTGTTGGCAGCTATGCTGCTGTCGGTAGTGTTTGCTTTCAGTTCGTGTGGTGATGATGACGATACAGGATATCTTCCGCCGAGCCAGGCCATTCAGGATGCACTGAAGAAGCTTTATCCCAATGCTACTGCCATTAAGTGGGAGCAGAAGGGTGTTTATTACGTAGCCGATTGTCAGGCTGACGGCAGAGAAAAGGAAGTATGGTTTGATGCCAACGCCACCTGGCTGATGACGGAAACCGAGTTGAACAGCATCAATAATCTGCCCCCGGCAGTGCTGACGGCTTTTATGGAGTCGAGTTACAGCAATTGGGTGGTGGATGATGTAGCGATACTGGAATACCCGAATGAACCTTATACGGAATTTGTGGTAACCGTGGAACAGGGTAAGAAGATTGATTTATACTTTTCGGAAGGTGGCGGTTTGCTCCACGAAAAAGATGTGACCAACGGTGACGATACTCACTGGCCCAGAACTTAAAGGTTAAATCTGCCGACCGAGGCACGTGAATAGTAAAAACAAGAGGATGTGCAATCTGTGGTGAGTCATGCACACCCTCTTGCGCTTTATGGAGAATGGCCTTTTACATCGGCTTGTAATCCTTTGCCAGTCCGCCTTCGCTTGTTTCTTTATAAAGTGAAGGGAGGTCGTGCCCGGTTTGTTTCATTACCTGTATTACCTTGTCGAAAGAGACGCGATGTATTCCGTCGGTGAATGACGAGTATAGATTGGCGTCCAGTGCACGTGCGGCTGCGTATGCGTTCCGTTCGATACAGGGGATTTGTACTAATCCGCATACTGGGTCGCAGGTCATGCCCAAGTGATGTTCCAGACCCATTTCGGCGGCATATTCAATTTGCGCAGGACTGCCTCCGAACAATTGGTTGGCTGCGGCCGAAGCCATTGCGCATGCCACGCCTACTTCTCCCTGGCAACCTACTTCCGCTCCGGATATGGAAGCGTTCTGCTTAACGATGTTGCCAATTAGTCCGGCCGTTGCCAGTGCGCGAAGAATGCGCATCTCACTGAAATCACGGCTCTTGGCAAGATGATAGAGAACGGCAGGCATTACTCCGCATGAGCCGCAGGTTGGTGCCGTTACGATTTTACCTCCCGAGGCATTTTCTTCACTTACGGCAAGTGCATAGGCAAAAACCAGTCCGCGGGATTGCAGGGAAGCTTTGTATCCGGTGGCCCGAATATAATATGTGGAGGCTTTGCGTCTCAGGTTCAACGGGCCGGGCAGTACTCCCTCTTGTTCAAGACCACGCTGGACGGACTCTTTCATCGTATTCCATACTTCTCTCAGGTAGTCCCATATATCGGGATCTTCGCATTCTTTCACGTATTCCCAGTAACTCTTTCCGGTGTGTTCGCACCAATCCAGAATTTCGGTCATGCTGTTCATGCCATATACTTCCGGGCTTTCAATGGAAGCTTGTTTGTTGTCTTCGGCCAATGCACCTCCGCCAACGCTGTAAACGGTCCAGTTTTCAAGTTCGTTGCCATCAGCGTCGAGCGCAATGAAGTTCATTCCGTTGGGGTGGAAAGGTAGAAATATTTTAGGTTGCCATATAAGATCTACCGGTGCTGTCGGTTCCAATGTGTCGATGATGGCTACATCCGTCATGTGCCCTTTTCCTGTCGCTGCCAGGCTTCCGTAGAGGGTTACTTTGAACGATGCTGCTTCAGGATGTCGGGTGAGGAACATTTCTGCTGCCTTGCGAGGCCCCATGGTGTGGCTGCTCGAAGGCCCGGTTCCAATGCGATAGAGTTCTTTTATTGATTTCATATTAGCTAATTAGGTTGTTGCGCAAAGGTAATTGTTTTTTCAAGATTTTTGGTAACTTAATACCATTTCTTCTTACGGAAAAACCAGTATACGGCTGCGCCTACCAATATCATCAATATCCAGGCGTATACATATCCATACCGCCAGTCCAATTCGGGCATAATCTTGAAGTTCATTCCCCATACACCGACAAGAAAAGTCAACGGGATGAAGATGGTAGAAACAATGGTGAGCCGCTTCATGATGTCGTTCATCCGCAGATCATTGTTCGATATATAAAGGTCTACCAAAGACGATAACGTTTCCCGGCATATTTCGATTGTTTGCAATACGAATTGCAGATGGTCGTTGACATCATTGAAGAAGGCACGGTTCACTTTGTGCATCAGGGAGTTTTCCGCCCTCAACAGTTTGACGTATTGTTCTTTTAACGGAAGAATGGCTTTTTTCATCAGCATATATTGCCGGCGGAGTGCCTGTATCTGGATGCCGATGTCGTTTCCGTCACTGATGGTGAGTAGTTCTTCTTCCAGGTCTTCCAGCGAGTCGTCGATGGTGGATACGGTGGAAATGTAGTTTCCCATCACGCTGTTCAGCAAAACACTGAGCAGGTAGTCACTTTGCCGGCTCCGGATTTTCAGTACGTCATTGTGCAGGGCGGAGGTAACGTCATCGAAGAAGTCGGTTTCATTTTCCAGAAAGGTAAGCAGAAAGTTGCTCCCTTGTATGATACACACCTGTTGCTGTTCCAATTCATCCATCTCATCTTCGGGGCTTGTTTCTTCTCTGTTGTTGAAGCGGAATATTTTCATGATCAGTACCGTATACTTGTCATGCTCTTCTATCTTTGTGGGATGTTCGGCATTCAGAATATCCTGAAGGGTAAGAAAGTCTATTTCGAAGTGGCTGCATATTTCGCGGATGAGCTCGGTATTCTGAAGCCCGTGTATCTGCAGCCAGTTGATTTCTTCGTGGTTGAGCGCATTGGCTACAGCCTGGAAATCGGTGCCCGATACTTCTTGCATTTCGAGGGCATTGTAGGTACACAAATGCAGGTGAGTGGGAGTCTGGCTCTCACCGGTATAAACTAATCTTTCACTTAACAGGTTATTCTTCATATTCTTTGTTCTTTTATGCCAAATCGACTACCGTGATACCTGCTCCCCCAAATTGGACATGCTCGTCGGCGAAGTGACGGATACCCGGTACGGTTTGCAGATATTGGCGGATTAGGGTACGCAAAATTCCCGTTCCGGTTCCATGCAGAATACGTACCCGGCTCATACCGACCAGGATGGCGTCATCCACAAAATAGGTAACAGCCTGTAAGGCTTCGTCCCCCCGCATTCCCCGCACATCGATATCTTGCTTGAAGTTCAGCTTCTTCTCGTACATGCTGTCCTGGGTCTGGTTGCTGACAAAAGTACTTTTAGCAGGCTCCTGTTTCTGAGGAGTTGCATTGCTTCGTTCCAACCGTTCCAGCTTTACGGTTGTTTTGATACTGCCGAAAGCTACGACTGCATTCTTTCCGTTGATCTCAAGCACTTCTCCGACAGAACTCTGCCCTTTGATGTGTACCGGACACCCTTCGGTGATGGGAGCTACTTGGGGAGTTTGCTGTGCAGCTTGTTGTTCTTTCGGAACATTCTGCTTTTTTTCTTTCTTCCGGTTTTGCTTTTCTTTCAGCTTTTCCATCTTTCGGGCTATCTTGTCCTCCTGTTCTTTGGAAGTCAGGCTGTCCATCGACTCGCGGAACTCTGCCAGTTCCTGACGGACGAGGCGTGTCTTTTCTTTTTCAGCCTGTGCCTCTTTAATGGTACGTATGGTGTTCTCGATACGTGCGTTCGATTCTTGCAATAACCGTTCGGCTTCTTCTTTGGCCTGGCGGATGATTTCCTTTCTCGACTTTTGCAACTCTTCCATTTCCGATTGATAACGGGCGATGGTTTCTTCCATCTGTCTTTCACGTTGACGGATGGTCTGGCGTTTGCCTTCCCAATAACGCTTGTCCCGCACAATGTCCTGCAAGTATTTGTCAGCATTGATGTACTCGCTTCCCACTATTTCGGAAGCATCGGCAATGACATCTTCCGGTAAACCGATTTTCCGGGCTATCTCTACTGCGAAAGAACTTCCGGGATTACCGATTTGAAGTTGGAACAGTGCCTGCATCAAGTGGCGGTCGTAGAGCATAGCTCCGTTTACCACACCTTCATGGTCTTCTGCAAAGTGCTTCAGATTTTGGTAGTGTGTAGTAATAACGCCGAAAGTATGCTTTATGTTGAATCGTTTCAGAACAGCTTCTGCAATGGCCCCGCCAATCTGGGGTTCTGTACCGCCTCCGAATTCATCGATCAGAATCAGGCTGCGTTCATTGCAACTCTTCATCATGATCTTCATGTTCGTCAGGTGGGAAGAGTAAGTGCTCAAGTCGTCTTCAATGGATTGTTCGTCGCCTATATCGATGAAGATGCTGCCGAACAGACCAGCGTGGCTGCGTTCGTGCATGGGTACCAGCATACCGCATTGTAACATGTATTGCAGCAGTCCGACGGTTTTCAGGCAGACTGATTTACCTCCGGCATTAGGGCCGGATATAATGAGGATGCGCTGTTTGGTACTCAGTTCTATATCCAGGGGAACTACCTTTTTTCCGTGCTTGGCAAGGGATAATTGCAGCAGTGGATGAACAGCCATGGTCCAATCCAGTAATTGTTCGTTTTCCAGACTGGGCTTGATGCTGCTGGTTTGAATGGCAAAGTAACTTTTGGCGCGAATGAAATCGATTTCGGCCAGAAATTCGTACGATTGGAGTATCTCCGGAATGGAAGGACGCAATGTATTGGAAAATGTGGTCAGGATACGGATGATCTCGCGACGCTCGTCTCCCTCCAGTTCGCGGATGCGGTTGTTGGCTTCTACCACTTCTGCCGGTTCGATGAATACAGTTTTACCACTGGCTGATTCATCATGGACGATACCTTTGATTTTGCGTTTCAGCCCCGGGGCAACCGGAATTACCAATCGACCGTCGCGCATGGTCGGAGTAACGTCTTTATCCACATATCCGTCCGATTGAGCGTTACGCAGGATGCTGTTCAGCGAGCGTGAAATACTCCCCATCGTATTAGCCAATTCCCGGCGGATGCGTGACAGTTCGGTTGAGGCGTTGTCCTTGATTTTACCGTATTTGTCCAGAATGCCGTCTATCTTGGTGATAAGTTGCGGGAATACGGCAATATCTCCTGCGAGTCTTTTCAGGCTGGGGTAAGGGTGGTCGGATTCTTCTTCCTCGTTCCGTTGCAGAAAACGTACGATGTCGCGGATTGTCTCTAATGAACGCCGCAAGTCGAACAGTTCCTGTTCGTCCATGTACATGCCTTCTACCCGTACCCGTTTTAATGATGGACGGATATCGAAGAAAAACTGATCCGGGAAGTTATCTTCTTCTTGTATGATGCGGACAAACTCTGTGACTTGGTTCAGCAGTTCTTCAACAGTTTCAAATTGATCGGAGAAGTTCATTTCCGATACTCTCTCTTCTCCCAACGTACTGAGACATTTGTCCTTTAATAATTGTCTGATCTGGTCGAATCCTATTTTTTGCTCAAAATTCTGGGGATATATCATGTACTGTCTTATTTATCTGTATAACGCTTTAAGTTGAAATGTGCCGCAAAAATACGATTATTTCGCGAAAAAAATGCCGAAACGTTTGCAGATTTGAAAATGATTCGTACCTTTGCAGCGCTTTAAGAGAAAAGCACTATTGAAAAGTAGTTTTGGAGAGGTGGCAGAGTGGTCGATTGCGGCGGTCTTGAAAACCGTTGTACTGCGAGGTACCCGGGGTTCGAATCCCCGTCTCTCCGCTGAACGTGCTGGACAGAAATGGTCAGCAAACGGACAAAAAGCTACAAATCAATGATTTGTGGCTTTTTTTATTGCCCGAAAGTCCTGCTTCCAAGACTTCAAAAGTACGGTAAAAGACAAAGTTTCGTTACTAAATCGTTACCTATTCCCTGCCGGACAAAAACGGTAACGATTTGTCCATAAATGACCTGATAATGACTATATTAGTCCATAGTCTGCATAACTCGAAAACGAGAGGTAAAAACTAATTTTGCAACTAAAAATTTTGAGTTATGAAATCGACATTCAAGGTTCTTTTTTATTTGAAGAAAGGTTCTGAAAAGAAAAACGGCGAGGTTATGATTATGGCACGCATCACCATAGACGGCAAACTTTGCCAGTTCAGTACGAAACAGAGCATCCAGCCCGACAACTGGAGCATTGCTGCGGGCAAAGCCAAAGGCAGGGATGCCGGGAGGATAAACGCCCTTTTGGACGACATACGTTCTTCCCTGAATACCATTTACCACGAAATGCAGCGGCGTGACAACTACGTGACCGCCGAGAAAGTGAAAAACGAGTTCTTGGGACACAGTGAGAGCCACGAAACAATCCTTTCATTGTTCCAAAAGCACAATGACGATGTGAAGCAGCTTGTGGGCATATCCAAGACGATAGCGACCTACCGCAAGTATGAAGTGACCCGCCGCCACCTCGCTGAATTTATCCAAAGCAAGTACAATGTATCGGACATATCCATAAAGGAGATAAGCCCGATGTTCATTACCGATTTTGAGTTGTATTTGCGTACCGCCTGTAAGTGCGGCTACAACACCACCGCCAAGTTCATGCAGTTCTTCAAGCGTATCATCATCATTGCCCGTAACAACGGCATACTGGTGGGCGACCCGTTCGCCAGCTATAAAATCCGGCTGGAAAAAGTGGACAGGGGTTATCTGACAGAGGACGAGATAAAACTCATCCTTAAAAAGAAAATGGTTTCCGAGCGGCTGGAACACGTCAGGGACTTGTTCGTCTTTTCCTGTTTCTGCGGTTTGGCTTACAGCGATGTCGCCAACTTGCGGCAGGAGAATATCCAAAAGTCCTTTGACGGCAACCTTTGGATAATCACCAAGCGGCAAAAGACGAATACGGACGTGAATGTTCCCCTGCTGGATATTCCCAAGATG
This sequence comes from Bacteroides hominis, assembly GCF_033042785.2. Classification (NCBI taxonomy): domain Bacteria; kingdom Pseudomonadati; phylum Bacteroidota; class Bacteroidia; order Bacteroidales; family Bacteroidaceae; genus Bacteroides; species Bacteroides hominis. Next base: position 2,493,775 of record NZ_CP178829.1, read on the forward strand.
ATTTTGAAGAAGTACAAGGGCAAGTTGCCGGACGGGAAGATACTTCCCGTAATCAGCAATCAGAAGCTAAACGCCTACCTGAAAGAGATTGCCGATATATGCGGTATTAAAAAGAACCTGACATTCCACCTTGCCCGGCACACGTTCGCCACGACCACCACGCTGTCAAAGGGCGTACCCATTGAAACGGTGTCCAAGATGCTGGGACACACAAACATAGAAACGACACAAATCTACGCCCGCATCACCAACAGCAAGATAGGCAGCGATATGCAGGGGCTTGACAAGAAGTTTGTCGGCATCGAGAAAATTTACAAGGAAGTCGCCATGTAATCTTGATTATTGGGAACTGGTCACAAATTGTGACCAGTCCTTGCTATTATTCCAACATTGCTAAATCTCCTAAAATATACGATTATGGATTTGCAGATTATCCAAAACAAGATTTTTGAGGTCAGAGGTTGCCGGGTGATGCTCGATTATCATTTGGCAGAACTCTACCAAGTGGAAACACGAGCCTTGAAGCAGGCGGTCAAGCGCAATATCGAGCGTTTTCCGGGTGATTTTATGTTTGTACTCACCCAAGAGGAAGCTAACTTGCTGTTATCCATAGGGGTATCACAAAATGTGATACCCCCTGATTACAACTTCGGCGTTGCTATGCCTATGGCTTTCACCGAGCAGGGCGTAGCCATGCTTTCTTCGGTTCTCCGCTCCAAGGTAGCCATAGAAGTAAACATTTCAATCATGCGGGCTTTCGTCCTCATGCGCCAAATGGCAATCGGTTACGAGGAACTGTCAAGGCGCATCGAGGAACTGGAGGTAAGCACCGATGCGCAGTTCAACGAACTGTACCAAGCCCTTACCCAGCTTTTGAGCCAGTCGAAACAACAGAAAGAACGCCGTCCGGTAGGTTTCGTTACCTATAACCGTGACAAAAACGAATAGGTAACGATTTCGGTAACGAAATTCCGCCTAACAAACTATATCCCAATGAAGTACATTCTTCCACCTTGCGGGCAGTCCACCGACTACCCGCATTTTTTATATCCTTTTCCAACTGGCACATTCCCCGAAACGCCAGCCGTGCGTGGCATGGCTGACTGTATTCCGTGAAAAGAGCCGTTGGAAACCCGCACAAGCGTATTGCAAGCAAGCTCACAACACCCTTGCCTTTCCCGCCCGCATGGAGTGTTCCCTAAAAGATGAAAGAGAACAGGCACTTTTCCCCTGTTTCCCTATCTGTAAATCTTCCTCTTACGCAGTCCCCCAGCCGGGACAGTCGTTTTAATCATTTCAATAGGCAAAGGTAGTTACGTGTTCTTCACGATTTTGCAAGGTCGAGCCGTTTCGGTTTGGCGAAAAAATCTTCCCTGCCTTGCGAGGTATTTTTTGCCCAAAACCTTGCAAACTCTAAACACTACCCTTTTACGCCTATGTGAAACGAAAACGACCGACCCGACCGGAAGACGCATAAAAAAAAAGTCGGATTTACGGGAAACAGGAAAAAAGTTCAGTGAAACTTCAACTCCCTCACCTCTCAAATCCGCATAAAATTAAAAACTTAAAAAATTGCAGCAATATGGAAGCAAAGGTATTATCGGAAGCAAAAGTTTATGTAGGCACTTATGCCAAGTACAACAACGGTTCATTGTCCGGCGCATGGCTCGACCTTTCGGACTATTCGGACAAGGAAGAATTTTATGAAGCCTGCCGGGAACTTCACAAGGACGAGGAAGATGCGGAATACATGTTTCAGGACTGGGAGAACGTGCCGGAGGGCTTAATCGACGAAAGCTGGATTTCTGAAAACTTCTTCGCCCTGCGTGATGCGGTGGAGGATTTGAGCGACACCGAGCAGGAAGCCTTTTTCGTGTGGTGCAACTATAAAAGCCATGATTTGGGCGAGGAAGATGCGGACGACCTTGTACGTGATTTCCGGGATGAATATCAAGGGGAATATGACGATGAAGAAGATTTCGCCTATGAAATTGTAGAGGAATGTTACGACCTGCCGGAGTTCGCAAAGACCTATTTCGATTACAAACAGTTTGCCCGTGACCTGTTCATGTGCGATTACTGGTTTGATGACGGCTTTGTGTTCCGTGCGGCATAACAACCAATCCGGGCGGGGTGTCAAAGCCCTGCCCGCTTAAAACAACCAAGTTTATAACCATAAAAAATAAGACATCATGCAGTCACTTAACAAAAACGGGGTAAGCATCACCCAAACACCGGGAGAAGAAAAGTTCGTGAAATGCCGTTTAGGGGCTTTCAGGGGACAAATTTATTATCAATATGACTACCGCCACACGGACGGCGAACTTTTCAGCACGGTAGCCAAAACGCTGGACGAGTGCCGCCGCAGGCGTGACGAATGGGTAGCGAAGAAGAACGGAGTAATAAACAAGTAAATTTCAGGGACATGAAAACGACAGAAGTAAACAAGGAGCTTATCGGCAGGCGTTGCGAGTGTATTTTTACGGGCTTAATGGTAACGGGCGTTATCGAGGACACAGAAGAAAACGAACACACCATAGAGGTAAAAGTCCGTTTCGACCACCCGCACCAGTGGGGCGATGATTTGTATAATGATGTGTGGGCGTGGGGGCGCAAAATTGACGAGTTCGGCACGCTGCACCATTTGCAACTGTTGGAGGACAAACCGGACTTTCAGATAATGACGGTAGTTTTCGGCGAGCCAATCAGCCGGATAGACCGCAGTGTTTTTGAAGATGTAGACACGTGGGGCGTCTGTTCCCTGCAAGGCTGGGTAAACAGCTATGAAAGTGTCCGGTTTGTAGCCATAGACGACCATACGGCAACCATCACGGGCGAATATAACATGGAGCAGGTAAAGGTGTGGTTAGAGAAATACACGTCCATAAAGAGCCTTAAAACCAGTTGATAGAGGACGGCGGCTGCTTGCCGCCGTTACTTTCTTCCGTGAGCCTGCCAGCGGGTGAAGAAAGTAACAAAGAAGCCTTTCGTTTTCCCTATCATGGAAACAGCCCGCCGATGCTTCCCGGCGGGCTGTCTGCCCGATATTTACGCTTTGCGTATCATTCCATACCCGGTTTCCCAAGAGGATGATAAAAACGGATGTCGCAACTATAAATCCTCATAGTGAATAAATTTTACACCAAGTATGCACACGGTTTCTTCTTCCTCGATGTCATATTTCCATGTCCGTTTATTGACAAGCATTTCCGTTTCGCAATCGAACCATACCATTACGGGCGCATCATCTTCTTCGTCCGCCCATTTGAAAACCTGATTGGACGGCGTTTTCCATAATTCAGCACTGTCACGTTCGGAAATACAGTCCTTGTCCACAATGATGATGTCACCTACTGCCGGAACTGTATCTGTTTCCAACGTGGTTTCTATGTACCACGAGATGCCTTCTATATCCAATTCTATTTTTACCATGTCGTTTTGTTATTAGGGGGTTATTGTTTCCGTTCCTTCTTCGCTGTTGTCATTATTGAATGATAGTGTAAGTTGCTGCATCTGCCCGAAGCTATCGATGATATAAATGTCAATCGTCTGCTGGTCGGTCGATGCCGAGGTGTAGTAGAGCCTGAACGTTTCTTTCTCCAGCGGGTAAAGGTCGTTGGGCAGGAACACCGTGCCGTTATCCATTTCCAGCTTTCCTTTGCCGTCCGGCTGGAAATACCGTATCTGATAGGTAGTCGGCTGGTAATAGCCGCCACGCACCAGTCGGCAGCGTATTTCGGCGGTTTCCCCGACTTTCAGCCTTTTGGGTACTGGCAGTGTTTCGATGCTGAACGGGTACGCCTGCTGAATATCCAAGTTGTCATTACAGGCGGTGACAAGCACGAGGGCGGCCACGATGTAGCAGCCCATGATGATTTTATACATTACATTCTTCATATACATTATTATATAGCGGTCAGTTGATAATGAATTTCAGTCCCAAAGATACCTGCGTGTGGAACTTGCCTATGTCCGAGCCGAACAACGCCCGTTCCCTTGCGTTCAACAGCAGAGCCACCCGGTCGGTCAGGTAGGTTTCCAGTTCCAGCGTCAGCGCACCGCCGTAAATGAAGCAGTCCTTATCCAGCAAGGTAGAGCCGTCCGGCAGCAGCTTTTCGCTTCGGTTGCTTGTTTCGTACCCGGCGAGAGCCGACAAGCCCAATGAAAGGAAAAAGGTCTTTCGTCTGTCCGATAGGAATTTCAGGTAATAGCCGCCCTCTGCGGTGAACTGTTCTACGGGTATCTGCATATCCTTGTAGTCATACTTCTTGTGCAGGTATTCGCCGCCAATCACCCAGCGGTTGGCGTTCTTGGTGTAAACGCTGTACGCCGCCCCGATGTGGTAGGCGAAATCACTGCCAGCGTTCCAATGCACCCCGTCCGTCATGCCCGCCGTGACCTGCAAGCCTTTCATGCCCGGCAGGTATCTTTGTGCGTGTGCCTGAAACGAGGTCAGGCACAGCGCAAAGAGCATCATTATAAAGATGTGTCTTTTCATTCCCTATTTGATTTTTAGTTCGTCAATCACTTCTGCGTTCACGATGTCGGCGTTTTCCACCCGTATGGTCTGATGCCGCCCGCCGTTCTTCTCGTAGAGTTCCACGACCAGCAGCTTGTCGTCAGGAATGGTAAACTTCGGCAGGGCGTACACCGTGCGCACGGTCGATTTCCCGGCAATCTCTATCACCTCGTTGTAGCTGCGTACCGCATCCAGTACCGTTTCCTGAATAGCCGTGCGTTTGGGCACTTTCTTATCGGTTATCTTAAACCTGATGAAGTCCGTGTCGAAAGGCACGTTGGAACTGTTCTTTGTCTGCGTGTGCACGTAGAGCATCCCGTTATAGGTGTAAATCCCCTTGATTAAGAACTGTATGCCGAAACGCTTGCTACCCAAGTGGCGCACTTTCCGGTCATTGTTCTTGTAGATGCTCTGCATTATCAGCTTCACTAATAGCGGGCTTTCATTCCCCAGTTCCCGGAAATGGATGTTCATCCGGGTATGCGAGAAGTCGGACGTATCTTCATTCTCCAAGAAGTCCTTCATTTCGATGTTGAGCATTTCCGGTTCACGGGCGTACTTGGCGTTGAACGAAAAGAAACTGCCGTCCTCGCAGATAACGGAGAAGTTCGTTTCTCCCGGAAAGCCCTCTGTCGTGGCTTTCACCCTGATTACGTTCTCCGCACCGTCCGCCTTGCCCGCTATGATGTGGTTGCTTCCCAAATCGACATAGCGGACGGCGGCGGGGAAGATGATATGCACCGTCTTGGCAAAGGTCACTTCCACGCCGTAGGGCGTAACCATTTGGCGGTACGGGAGTTTCCGGGTAATCCCCCGGTACAAGTCGTTGCCAGCCGCATACTTCACGGTGTCAGCGGTTTGTGCGTTTGCCGCACACACGCCCAGCAAGAGGGCGAACAATCCAAAAATCTGTTTCATTGCTAATTGAAATTTTAACGGTTGATAAAATGGTTATTGTTGTTTGGCATACAGCATGACTTTATAGCCTGCTTTCAGCTTCACTTTCACGGTTCGGAACTTCTTGGCGAGGTAGCCGGACGTTCCTTGCAGCAATCCCCTTGTCACGTCCATAGCCACCTGCTGCCCGGCACTTTGGGCAAAGGAAATGCTTGTACCCAGCCCGCTTCCGATATTCGCCATAGCTTCGTTGAACGCTTCCTGCTCCATAGAGGACGGGACGGAAAGCCCCTTTTGCCCGTCCGTGTCGAACACGGCGAGTTCCACCGGGATGATGTTGCCAGCGTACTCAATCGAGGACACCAGTATGTCGAGCCGTTCGCCCTGCACCTTTGCCGTCCCCGCCACAAGGGTATTCTTCGGCACAACGATATTTCCCGCCTGCATGGGTTCGAGCAGCCGCAGTTTCACCGCCTGCCCGTCCACCAGCGTTTGGTCTTGGTGTATGCAGGCGGCTACCGTGTTCTTTCCCATAGCGTACCCCGTGCCTACCGCCGTGTTGAAGCCGTAGTTTCGTGGCTGGCTGTAAGCCCGGATGAAGTCGGCATCGCTCATGGGCTGCTGCAATCCCGAAACGGTCGTTTCCCGGATAGCCTGCACCGGAATAGCCGGAGTGCCGATACCGCCGCCGTTCTGCCCGGCTGTCGGTATTTGGGCAATCTGCCCCCTTTGTCCGTCCTGCCCGTTCATGTACTTTGCCGCCAGCTCGTAGGACTTTTCCAAGAGTGCCATTTGGTCGTCAGCCGTAGGCGTGGCGTTCTGCTGCTGTTTCAGTCGGTCGGTCAGTTCCGCCACCTGCCGTTTCAATTCCTCTTTTTCCTCGTCCACAGGGGGCGTTTCGTAGAACGTGCTTAACTGGCGGTTGATGTCCCGGTAAGCCGCCCGTGAAGAAGCACCGCCGCCCCTTTGTGGCTTCGGATCTTCTTCCGGCAGCAGGTTGATTTCCTCTTGTGGTTCTTCCGTATCATCATCCAGCGTGAAACCGAAGTCCTGCAAGGATTGTATCTTGTCCTGCTGTTTGCGGTTTGTCACCGCCTGCTCGTAAGCCTTTTGCTTGTCGGCTATAATCCCGTCCTCTGCGGGCAGGGGTATGTCGGCATTGAAGCCGCCCACGCTTTCCACATTCACGTCCTCTTTGCCGGAGGGTGCGAATATCAGGTACATGCACCCTGCAAAGGCAAGGAACATCAGCGGGAAGACTATCATTTTCCTGCGCTGCTGCACCTGCTGCGGGGTAAGTTCCCGTTTGGGCTTATTTTCCTTTTTCGGCTTCCCGTCCGCCTGCGGTGCGGTCGTGCCGTTCTCATTCTTCTGTACTTCTTCCATATTGCGGTCTGTTTAACGGGTTGATACTTTGGGTTGTGTCATTGCCGTGCAACGGCAGTTGTCTGATGTGTTCTATTTGCAGCCTTTGCCCGTCCCGTTTCCCGATATTGTAGATTGATGAAACGGTGATGTAGATAGACAAGCCGCCGAAAAAGAAGAACATCAGGAGGATAACCGCCAGCCTTTTGCCCGGCGTAATCCGTCCGCACATTCGGCGCAGGCGGTCGTCCGCCCAGTCCCGCACCTTTTCGATGTGGTTTCGTTTTCTCTCCATAAGGCTATCTTTTAATGGTCTGCAAATCCTTGTTCTCGGTAATGGTGAACGCTTCGATGATGAAGCCGTGCGGGTTGTTGTCGCTTCGTGTGGCGTTAAGCAACCGGCACGAGGTCACAAGGCTTCGCACTGTCAGGCTGCTTTCCCGGACAATCAACTGGCGGGCATACGTGTTCACCTTGTAGGGGTACTGGTCGAAGTCGCACTTCACGCTGTCAATCTCCACCGTCTGCGTAACGTTTCCGGAAATCACCCGGTTGTAGTAGCCCTTTTCCGCCAAGTCCTTGTAATAGTTGAAAGCGGTCTTGTCGGCGAGAAACAACGAGCGTTTGATGTTGCTTTCGATAGCCCCCTTTTCGGGTGATAAGGTGAAGAAAAGTTCGTGGAAACGCCGCACGTGCGACTTCGCTTCCACGGGTCTGTTCTGCGCCATGTCCTGCGAGAGTGCCAGCATCAGGCTTTTGCCGTTGTCGAGGACGTATATCTTCTGCCGCTGCTTTTCGGCGAAGCTGTACGAGTTCCACACGGCAAAGCCCGTCACCAGTGCGCACAGGCAGATGAATACCAGCGCAAAGAGCCTGATTTGCCGGAAACTCGTTTCGATGTTCGTTAATGACTTAAATTCCATATACTAAATATTGATGTTGGTTATTTGAGTAGTTTCCCGGTTACTTTCCCGCTTGCCGCACCGACCGCAGCCCCGGCGATTGAACCAGCCCGTGCCACGTTGCGGTTATAGGCAGACGTACCGCCAGCCGACACTATCCAGCTTGCCACCGTTGGAATGGTGAAGTAGCCCACGATGCCGATAATCATAAAGATTATATACACGGTGCTGCTCCCGTCCGGGATGAAATCCGGGTCTGAAAGCTGCTCGATGTCTTTTTGGAGCATCAGGGTTTGTATGCGTGCCAGCACGCTGCTGAACAAGTCCGACACGGGCAGCCACAGGTAAATGGAGATATAGCGTGAAATCCACCGGGTCAGCGTGCTTTGGAAACCGTCATAGACGGAAATCGCAAACGCCAGCGGACCCAGTATGCTTAACACGATTAGGAAGAACGTGCGCAGCGTGTCTATAATCAGCCCCGCCGCCTGAAAGAGCATTTCCAATAACTCCCTGAACCAGTCCCGGACGGACTTCTTTATATTATAAGCCGTCCTGTCCATGTACATGCCCGTCATAGTCACCATGTCGGAGGGCGACCAGCCCAGTTCTTCCAGTTGTCGGTCAAATTCCTCGTCCGATGCGAGGTAAGCCGTTTCGGGGCTTCGCATCAGGGCTTCATATTCCAGTCGGTCTTTCTGCGCCCGGTACTCGTTCATGTCGAAAGTCTGCGTTTCCATAAGCTGGTTGCACCCTTTTACCACTGGCGACAATACCGTGTTGATAGTGCCCAGCACGAACGTGGGAAAGAACATGATGCACAGCCCCAGCGCAAAGGGACGCAGGAGCGGGTACACGTCTATGGGTTCGGCACGTGCGAGCGACTGCCACACTTTGGCGGCTACATAGAACAAAGCTCCCAGCCCGGCTATCCCTTTGGCTACCCCCGTCATGTTGCTGCACAAGGGCATCATTTCATCGTACAGCACCCGCAACACTTGGTGCAGGTTGTCAAAATCCACCGCTGCTAATAACATAGGCATACCGATTTATATGTTACCAGTAGCGTTCATCCGCCGAGCCGTAGAGAGCCAGCACCCGGTCGGTGTCGTTCTTCTTCTTCGCCCGCAGGTAGGACACGGATATGTTCTTTCGGGTGTAGTAGTTCACGAGGTTGCGGTAGTTGAGCAGGCTTTTATAGGCGTTGTTGATTACCGCCAGCCTTTCGGCATCCGTCAGCGACATGCCCGTCACGTTCACTACATTCTTCAAGTCCTGCAACACGTCCGCACTTTCGGAGAGCAGCTTGGCGTACCCGGCTGAAATGGCGGTGAGTTCATCCGGCGTGTAGTTCGGGTCTGCCAGCATGTTCTGATAGTTTCGCACGTAGATTTCGGATATTTCCGCCACCAGCTCAATGGACTTCTTCACCTTGATGCCGCCCTTGACAACATCGTGTACCGCTTTGAGCGCATCGTAATATTTTTTACCCTGCTGGAAAATCTTCTGCGCTTCCATGAAGCCGTCCAGCGTGTTCTTGGCAGTGGTGGAAGTCTGCACTATCTGCTTGGTGGTGTTGATGATGCCCTGCGCCAAGTTGCCGGGGTCTGACACCACCCACTGTGCGGATGCCTTGCCGATGAAGCAAAGGCATACCGCCATAAGGAGAATTGTTCTTTTCATTATCTTTTGTTTTCAGGGTTTGTAACTCGTTTGTATTCGCCGCCGGGCATGAGCGTTATCCGGTCGGTCTTTTTGTCATAGGTGAACTGTATGCGGAAGCCCGTTTCGATGAACAGGCAGCCGTTCCGTTCTGTTACCGGGTAAGCCGTTTCCAGTATTCTGCCCCTGACATTCGCTTTCCGGGTGACGGTGTATCTGCCGCCCGTTTCCGAGAGTGTGAAAGCCGGGTGTCCCCTGACGTGTACCCAATAGCCCTGCATCCTTTCCAGCTCCTTGCTTCCGCTGTCCTCGCAGCCCGCCAGCAGGCAGGCGGACAATAGCGTGTATATCAGATTGTCAATCCATTTCATGTTCCTAATTTTTAAGTTGTTGATGATTGGGGATTTCTTTTGCTTTCTGCAAGCCGCTTGATAGCCAGTTCAAGGTTGCCTCCCAGCTTGTCGGCGAGGGCGAACAGTTCCATTTTCTCGCTTTCCTCGGTCGTGTACGTGTAATATTCTTCCAATGAAACTTCCGTGGCATATACCGCCGATTGTGTGCCGCCCAGCGAGAAGAACACTTCCTTGTACTTCCGTCCGGGGTGGTTCGCCATGTTGATAGACAATATCTGCGAACGCTCCTTGTCGGTCAGTCCCAAGAGGTTCTGTATGCTGTCAAACTTGTTGAGATATTTTCGCTGGTCTAACAAAATCTTGCAGTCCGAGTTATTGATGATACTCTCTTTCACGATAGGGGAAGAAATAATATCCTCAATCTCTTGCGTGACTACAATCGCTTCCCCGAAATATTTTCGGACTGTTTTGTAGAGGTAGCGGATATAGTCCGCCATGTTCGCCGATGCAATCGCTTTCCACGCTTCTTCAATTAGTATTAACTTCCTTATCCCCTTTAACTTGCGCATTTTGTTTATAAAGGCTTCCATGATGATGATAGTCGTTACCGGGAATAAAATCTTGTGGTCTTTGATATTATCCAATTCAAAGACAATGAAGCGTTTATGCAGCAAATCCAGCTCCTTGTCGGAGTTCAGCAGGTAGTCGTACTCACCGCCACGATAGTACGGTTCAAGCACGTTCAGGAAATTGTCAATGTCAAAATCCTTTTCCCTGACGTTCTTCTGTTCAAGCTGTCGGCGGTAATCATCCCGGACAAACTCGTAGAACGTGTTGAAGCAGGGCGTTACCGAACGGTCTTTGCCTATCAGTTCGATATAGGCACTCACGGCGTTTGACAACGCCACTTCTTCCGACCGTTTGGGGGCTTCATCATCCCGCTTCCACAGGGTGAGTATCAGGGTCTTGATGCTCTCTTTTTTCTCGATGTCAAATACCCCGTCCTCGACATAGAACGGGTTGAACGCTATCGGGTTCTCGTTGGTGTAGGTGAAATAAATCCCGTCCTCGCCGTGCGTGCGGTTGTGGATAAGCTGGGACAGCCCCAAGTAACTGTTACCCGTATCGACCAGCAGCACGTGCGCACCCTGCTCGTAATACTGGCGCACCATGTGGTTGGTAAAGAAGGACTTACCCGACCCGCTCGGCCCAAGTATGAACTTGTTTCTGTTGGTCGTGATGCCTTTCTTCATGGGCAAATCCGATATGTCGATGTGCAGCGGGCGACCGCTTACCCTGTCCACCATTTTGATGCCGAACGGCGAAAGCGAACTCTTGTAGTTCGTTTCTTCCACGAACAGGCAGAGAGCCTGCCCCAAGAACGTGTAGAAACTTTCCTCTGCGGGGAAGTCGGCTTCGTTGCCGGGTATGCCCGCCCAAAAGAGCGTGGGCGTGTCGGTGGTGTTGTGGCGTGGCTTGCACTCCATTAGTGCAAGCTGGCTTCCCACATCGTTGCGTATGCGTTTGAGTTCTTCCCGGTCATTGCTCCATGCCATGACGTTGCAGTGGCAGCGCACCGAGATAAGCCCCTTGCTATGCGCTTCGTTCAGGTACTCGTCTATCCACTCCTTGTTCACTTGGTTGGCACGGGAGTAGCGGGAGAGCGATTGCATATTCCGGGCGGTCTGCTCGAAGTTCTTCAGGTTTTCGGCGTGGTCGTCTATGAAGATGAACTGGTTATAGACGTGGTTACACGACAACAGTACGCCCACCGGGGCGGCAAAACTTAACCTGCAATCGCTTCTGTCTGTGGACAGCTTCTCAAATCGGCAGTCCGTCCCGACCTTTCCGGGCAAATCTTCCACGTCCGAAAGCGTGTGCAGGCACAGTATATCGTCCCCGACCCGCATTTCTTCCGGGTACAGCCCGATGTCTTTCAGGCAAGTAGTGTCGGTTTGCGAGAGCGAGAAGTATTTCTCGATGATGCCCGCCTTTCCGTCCTGCCCGGTGATTTCCGATGCCGCCAGCCGGGTAAGGGTGACAAACCCGCTGTCGTTCATAATCCTTTCAAACTGCCCGACCGCTTCGATGAACTTTGCCGCCGCTTCCTTGTCGGCTATCTCCTGCGGTACAATCCTGCCCCGGCAGAGGGTGGAGAAGTCGCTCTGTCGGCGGCTTCTCTCCCTTGTCGTTTTCGTCAGGAACAGGTAGCAGTAATGGTTCAGGAACGGGCGTTCATTGAAGTGCCGTTCAAAGGAGCGGCTTAAAAAACTAAGCTCGTCCCTTTCGGTGTCGGGCTGGTAGTTCTCCTTGATGAAGAAGTCCTGCTTGTGTACTATGGAGTAGTCGGGCAGCACCTTGACCGCCTTGTACCACGCCGAATGTATGGTTTCGTACTCGGCACTGGTGACGGTGAACAGTTCGGGCAGTTCCACCCTGAAAGCCACCGTTATGTCCGCATCCTTTGAAATGATGCAGCCGTTCTCCACCGCCAAAAGGGGAAATTTCCTTTCCAGCGTGGTAGCCTTTAACATATTCCTCATGTTCTTTCTTCCTTTCTTCTTTTGTAGTTGAACAGCCGGGGTATCGCCTTTCGGCTGATAATGAAGCGTGGGTGTCTTTTGCGTGCGGCAGCTTTCATCAGCCCGTGCGTGCCGTACTTGGCGTTGAGCCGGAACGTCTGCCACACGAGCAGCAGCGAAGCCGACACGATGAAACCGATACATAGCCACTGGTTCACGCCTGCCATGAACAGGACGATGAACACCACGAAGACAGCGAGCAAGCCGCCGCAAAAGATAAAGAGGTACTGGCTTTTCAGCCCCTTGAACTCCACCGGCTTCCCGATACCCCTGTTTACCGGATATTCAGACATTGCCGCCTTTTTAGAGGAAGAACGAACGTAGGATAGTGGCGGCGACAATCAGGAAGATGCACGCCCCGAACCAACTGGCGGCGGTCTTTGAGGTGTCGGGGTCGCCGCTTGAAAACTTGTTATATACTTTTACCCCGCCAATCAAGCCGCAGACCGCCCCGATTGCGTACACCAGTTTTGTTCCGGGGTCAAAATACCCGGTGATTAGGTTCGTGGCTTCGGTGATGCCCGCCTGCCCGTTTCCTTGTGCGTAGGCACTTACCACGGCGGCAAGTATAGCCGCCGACAAGAAGATTTTCTTTCTCATTGTGATTTGTTTTTAATGCCGGGCGGCGGGTGGATAGTCCGCCTTTCCCGGCTGGTGAATAATTTGAAATTTTAGTGGTCGGGGATAGTCCCGTTTGTCTGTTTGGTTTTCAGGTTGCCAATCAACCGTAATCCCGTTGTTTCATGCTGTCAGGCTTATACATTATTATATTATAGGAAATCGTTCATGTCGAACGCTTCGTGTTCCTCGCTTGTATCGCCAGTTCCGGCAGGGACAGCAGCCGTAGCCAGTTCCGCTTCGTTGCGTCCCAGCAGTTCCGCCACCTTTGCCAGCCCGCCGTTGATGTTCTCCACCACCGCATCGTAGAGGTTCGTCCCCTCAATGCTTGCCAGTGTCCCGGCGGTTTGCCGTTTCTCCGCTTCGGTTGGGTTGTCGGCGTTCGCCGTGCGTACCGCTTCGCCCAGTTCATCGAAGCTCACGCCCGTAGCCCGTCCGGTATCATCGTCACCGTCCATGTACCCGGCTATTTCCTCGTCCTCGTAGTCGGGTTCGTCATTCTCGTAACCGGGCGTTTCTTCCGCTTCGGCTGCTGCTTCCGGAATGTTTTCTTCCGGCTGTCCGTCAGCCTGCGGCGCAAAAATAGTATCATTTTCAGCCGCTTGCGGGATGTGTCCCGATTTGTCCTGCGCTGTCCCGATTAGTCCGCCCTTGTATCGGCTTTCACCTATCAGCGTGTAGCCCGAAACCCCGTTTCGTGGGAGTGGCGCATCATCCGTTCTGCCCGGTGATGTCCGGCTGTCCGTGTAGCGATACCACAGCCATAGGGCAATATAGTACACCAAAAGCCCGGTAAGTATGCAATAGATTACCATAGTCAGACAGGCTTTTGGAAGTTGCTTTCGTACAGGGTGTTTATCTCGTCTTGGTACTGCTCGAAGTGTCGCAGCAGAATGTTTTCCACGTAGCTGCTTACCGTCACCTTGCGCCCGCCTATCACTGTCACGATACGCATCAGCTTTTCGTGCGTGGTACGGCTCACGTACAAGGGCTGTCGGTCTGCCAGTTCTACTTTCTGAAAGTAGGTTTCCCGGTAGTCGCCCGAACCGCCCTTGCGCTTGCGGTTTGTCGTTTTCTCCACCCGCACCGTTTCCGTCTGCTGTTCCTCTTGGGTAACTTGTGATGCAAGATTGGTATGTGGTGCATCATTCGGTTTATTATCTTCTTTACTGGGAACACCCTGCGAGATAAGCTCTTTCATGAAATCCTCGTCTATCTTCGGCATCCCGCCGCTTTGCTTTGCCATATCATTTTAATTTGATGTAGTACACTATTTCGGTTATCAGTTCTTCCAAGTTGCTTCCCCTTACCAGCGGGCGGCTGGCGGGAAAGAGCGTGGAGCGGAACACCGCCTTTTTATCCGCCACCAGTTCCTTTTTGTAGCGTTTGGTATCGGGGATAAAGGTTTTCATCAGCGGCAGTTCCAGTTCCTTAATGGTCTTGTCGTAGGCGGTGTAAAGGTCTGTTTTCTCCCTACCGTCCACCATGTTCCAAAAGAGGTACAGCCCGGCAAGTCGGCAGGCTTCATTCTTCACTAATAGCTTTTGGATAGCCATTGCGAACGACAGGCTGCTTTCCAGCACCACCTTGTCGGCGGAAATGGGGGTGAAAATGTAGTCCATGCCCGCAAGGGAGTTTATCACGCCCTCGCTGTTCACCGTGCCGGGCAGGTCGAAAAACACTATATCCGGCACGTGTCCGGCGGCTATATGTTCGTCAGCCGTTGCAATCGCCTTTTCAGGTGAACTGCACAATACCGGGTAGGCTTTCTTCCCCAGCCGGGTGAACTGTTCATACGCCATTCGCTTGTAATCTTCATCCGCCCCGACCTGCTCGGCATCCCGCTTTCGCATCCCGGCAATGGAGTGTTGCGGGTAGTCGCAATCGACCACCGCCACATCGTAGCCTTTGAGGTAGTAGAGGTAACTCGCCGCCAGCACGGTAAAGGTGGTTTTGCCGACCCCGCCCTTTTGGGTGGAAAAGGCGACATAAAGGGGTGTTTTCTCGTTTTCCATATTGCTTCCGTTCATTATTGGTTGATAGATTTATTTATTGCTTTCAATCAATCCAGCCATATAGCTTTCTTTGTTTCCATATTGCAATCTTGAAATATTGAAAGACTGTTTTATTTCAATCTTGTTTTCCAGCTTTCATTCTTTCTTGAAATATTGAAATCCTGCAATCACGTTTTATTGAAATCCTGCTTTCAATCATTCTTTCCTGATTGGAATATTTCTTTCAATCTTGCTTTCAATCTTGAAATCCGATGCAAAAAAAGGGAGAAAAAACGTCCCCTGAAAACCTTGTCCCGATTTGTCCTGCGCTGTCCCGTTTTGTCCACCAACCGCCTATTTTACAGCATTATAAATCACCGTTACTTTGCAGCGGAGTAACGAACCGCCGGGGGCGCAGGTGTAAAACCGGGCTGGTGAATGGCTGGGCTTACCGTTCCACGCTAACCCCAATCCGTCCGTGACGGATTTCGATTTTCGTCAGAAAATAGCAAGGTGTGTTTTGTAGCATACAAAACCGTTTTCCGTGCCTGAAAACGCCTTGCCCCTTGCGGGGGTAAAAATCACTCCGAAGTCGTAATTTTTTAATCCAAAGAAGCATGGAAACAAGAAGAACCAACAAGGGCGGTCGCCCCGCCCTCGCAGACCCGGCGAAGCATCGCCATGTCCTTTACCTGAACGACCGGGAGAACGCCCGCTTCCTCTCGCAGTGGGAGCAGTCGGGCGTTACGAGCAAGTCCCGTTTCATCGCCGCCCGGCTGTTCGGCGAGCCGTTCCGGGTGGTGAAAGTGGACAAATCGGCAGTAGAATATTGCGCCCGGCTGACCGAATTTTACGCCCAGTTCCGGGCGGTTGCGGTCAATTACAACCAAGTCGTAAAGGCGTTACACGGCAACTTTTCGGAGAAAAAGGCATTGGCTTTTCTCTATAAACTGGAGAAAGCGACCACCGAACTGGCGGTACTGAACCGCCAAGTTATTGCATTAACCAATGAATGCAAGGAACTATGGTTGCCAAAATAAGCACGGGCGGCAATATGTTCGGCGCACTGGTGTACAACCAAAACAAGGTGGACAGCGAGGAAGCAAAGGTGCTTTTTTCCAACAAAATGCTGTTGAGCGAGGACGGGAACTTCTCTATCGGCGAGTGTATGCGCAGCTTTGAAATGCAGATGCCCGTCCAGCTATCCACCAAGAAGCCGATACTTCATATTTCCATAAACCCGCACCCGGAAGACGTGCTGACCGACCAGCAGCTTTCCGACATAGCCAAAGAGTATATGCAGAAGTTGGGCTATGGCAACCAGCCTTATTTGGTGTACAAGCATACCGACATCGGCCGCCACCATATCCACATCGTGGGGTTGCGGGTGGACGAGAACGGCAGACCGCTGAATGACAAGTTCGAGCATCGTCGCAGCAAGCAAATCACCCGTGAACTGGAAAAGAAATACAACCTGCACCCGGCAGAGCGAAAGGAACGTGCCGAACGTCCGGAACTTAAAAAGGTGGATTATGCCACCGGGGACGTGAAGCACCAAATCGGCAACACCGTGAAAGCGGCTTGCTACGGCTACCGCTTCCAATCGTTCGGGGAATACAAGGCTTTGCTTGCCGTTTACAACGTCTGCGCCGAGGATGTCAAGGGTGAAGTGAACGGCAAGCCCTATCAGGGCATAGTCTATTCCGCCATGAACGACAAGGGAGAAAAGGCGGGCAACCCGGTAAAGGCTTCCCGCATCGGCAAGTCGGTAGGTTATGAAGCGGTGCAGCGCAGAATGGAGAAATCGGGCGAGCTGATTAAGAACGGCAAGCTGAAAGAGCGCACCCGGAAGATTGTAGCCACTGCCATGCAGACCGCCCACAGCCGCAAGGAACTGGAACAGCAGCTAAAGAAGCAGGGCATTGACGTGGTATTCCGTCAGAATGACAGCGGGCGCATCTATGGCGTTACGTTCATCGACCATGACAACCGGGTGGTGCTGAACGGTTCACGCTTGGGCAAGGAGTATTCGGCGAACGTGTTCAACGAACGTTTTTCGGGCGAAACCGGAAAGATGCACCAGTCCGAATTGTCAGCACCACAGCAAGACCAGCCCACGCATCAGGAACAGCCGGGCTTCACGCCGAAATCCGATATCGTTCCGGGTGTGGCTTCGGTGCTGGGTGCTTTCGGTGGATTGCTTGGCGGCGGTGCATCAGGCGGTGACGAGCCGCAGGACACCGCCCGCCAAAAGAGAAAGAAGAAAAAGAAGCGCACAAGGCGCATCGACTAACTTAAAAAACATTACAATCATGCAACAGGAAGATGATTTGAGAGGGCTTGCACGGGTCATGGACTTTATGCGGGCTATCAGTATTCTATTCGTGGGAATAAACGTGTACTGGTTCTGTTACTCCACCCTGAAAGAATGGGGAGTGACATTTGAGGTGATAGACAAGATACTGTGGAACTTCCAGCGTACCACCGGGCTGTTCTCGTCCGTTCTTTGGACAAAACTTTTTTCGGTGGTGTTCCTCGCCCTGTCGTGCATCGGTACTAAGGGAGTGAAAGAGGAAAAGATAACGTGGACGAAGATACATTGCAGTCTTGTGGCGGGTGTCGTGTTGTTTTTCCTGAACTGGTGGCTGCTGGAACTTCCGCTGCCACATACGGCGGACACTGTGTTTTATATCGCCACGCTGTCGGCGGGCTATATCTGTATGCTCATGGCGGGTACATGGATGTCCCGGCTGTTGAAGAACAACCTGATGGATGATGTCTTTAACACGGAAAACGAAAGTTTCCAGCAGGAAACAAGGCTTATCGAAAATGAATACTCTGTAAACTTGCCTACCCGGTTCTACTATAAGAAGAAGTGGAACAACGGCTATATTAACGTTGTAAACGTTTTTCGTGCGAGTATCGTGTTAGGAACGCCGGGCAGTGGTAAGTCATACGCAGTAGTAAATAATTATATAAAACAGCAAATCGAGAAAGGTTTTGCGCTCTACTGCTATGATTATAAGTTTCCCGATTTATCGGAAATCGCTTATAATCATTTGCTTAACCACTTGGACGGGTATAAGGTAAAGCCCAAATTCTACATTATCAATTTTGACGACCCACGCAAGAGCCACCGATGCAACCCGATAAACGCCAGTTTCATGTCGGACATTGCGGATGCCTATGAAGCAAGCTACACGATAATGCTTAACCTCAATCGAAGTTGGATAAGCAAGCAGGGCGACTTCTTCGTGGAAAGCCCGATTATTCTTTTGGCGGCTATAATTTGGTATCTCCGTATCTATCAAGGCGGTAAGTATTGCACGTTCCCCCATGCCATTGAACTGCTAAATAAGAAATACGCTGATGTTTTCACGATTTTACGCAGTTATCCCGAACTGGAAAACTATCTTTCCCCGTTCGTGGATGCTTGGGAAAGTTCGGCAGTTGAACAGTTGCAGGGGCAGATTGCCAGTGCGAAAATCCCGCTTTCAAGGATGATAAGCCCGGCACTTTACTGGGTAATGACGGGTGATGATTTTTCACTCGACATCAACAACCCGAAAGAGCCTAAAATACTGGTTGTCGGCAACAATCCCGACCGCCAAAATATCTACTCGGCAGCACTGGGCTTATATAATTCCCGTATCGTGAAGCTGATAAACAAGAAAGGTCAGCTTAAAAGTTCGGTGATAATAGACGAGTTGCCAACGATTTATTTTCGTGGGCTTGACAACCTGATTGCTACTGCCCGAAGCAACAAGGTGGCGGTTCTGCTGGGCTTTCAGGATTACAGCCAGCTTACCCGTGACTACGGGGACAAGGAAAGCCGGGTGATACAAAATACTGTGGGCAACGTGTTTAGCGGTCAGGTAGTCGGTGAAACGGCAAAAATCCTTTCCGAGCGTTTCGGAAAGGTGTTGCAGAAACGGCAGAGCATGACAATCAACCAGCGGGAGAAGTCCACCTCTATAAGTACCCAAATGGACAGCCTGATACCCGCCAGTAAAATATCCAACCTCACGCAAGGCATGTTCGTGGGTGCTGTGGCGGACAACTTCGATGAACGGATAGAGCAGAAGATTTTCCACTGCGAAATCGTGGTGGACAATGAAAAGGTGAAGCGGGAAACCGCCCGTTACGTGAAGCTGCCGCAGATAATCGACTTCACCGACAAGGACGGCAACGACCGGATGCAGGAGGAGATACAAGCCAACTATGACCGCATCCGGCAGGAAGTCCGGCAGATTGTCGAGGACGAGATAACCCGGATTAAGAACGACCCGGAGCTATGCCATTTGATAAAAGAGGAAGAATAGCTGTATATAATATAATGTATGGAGTGAAGAACAGCCGATGTAGCTTTACGGTTGTTCTTCATTCTGTTTTTTTGTGCGGTAGGCTTCAAAACGCACTAATATTTCGTGCAGGTTCTTCAATGTTTCCACAGCCTTGCCTATCGGCGGCATATTGCTTTTGTCAAAGGTCAGTTTCTTCAAATCGGTAGTGTACGCCGTAGCCACTTCGGGTAACGCCATGACCGCTTCGGCATCCTTGAATATCGGAGCATCAGCCAGCGACAAGTGCGAACGGGAGTTTTTGTTTAGCCCGTCCTCTATCGTCACCCGGTACATGGCATCCAAGAAATCTTCCGAATGTAGGTAATCGTTATATCCCTGATTGTGGTAGAGTGCCGACAAGTCGTAAACGTCACGGATATGCTTTGCCAGCAGTGCGGCTGCATCCTCATTGTAAGACAGCTTTACCAGCCTTGAAACCTTGTCGCAGATAGTCTTTCGGGGATTGATGCACTGCGTTTCAAAACTTCCCAGCCCGTAGGTGCTTATCAGTTCCTCTTGCCCGATGCTTTCAAGAAAGGCGGTCACAATCGGTTTGATAACCCGCTTGTCCGCCGGGTAGAACATCAGTTTTTTGTCCGGCAGGTCACAGGATTTTATCTCTACTTCCAAATGCTCTTTTAGTCCCACACCCTGAAATACATTGTCATACGAGAAATACAGTTTGCGGTAATTACCGCCCGTTTCCGACAAATCTTCCTTGTATATGTCACTGTTAAGTTCGGCTATATATTTGGAAAGTTTCTTGTTCAATGTCTTTTCAGCCTGCTTGGACGCACCTTTGTCACCCGTGAACACGAACAAGTCCAAATCTTCCGAGAAGCGTTCTATCAGCCCGTAGGCTTTGGAAAGTGAAGTCCCGCCTTTGAAGTAGGTCTTATCCGCATATTCGGACATGGAAATATCCCGCAGTATCTTCGATACCCAGTAATCCTTTTCCACGTGCGACTGCTCGTAGCCGAAATGTTCAGCCGCCAGTGCGATGATTTCCTTGAACGCTTCCTTGTCCGAATGTAAATTCATATTTCTGTCCTATGCCGTTTTATAATCCAAGTTGAACCGTGTCGTGGGAAGAATGGTCTTTGCCATTTCTGTTTGCAATACGGTTTGTCTGATGTCGCCCAGTATGTCCGCCACCACCTTTCTGACACGTGGCGGGTAACTTTTCGCCAAAGATACGATTTTTTCCAGTTCCGGCAGGCTGTACCCGTTGAAATATTGGCTCTTGACCCGGTTGTAGATGTCCTGCCCGGTTGTTCCGGGTATGCGCTTCATGTCCTTTATCGCATCGAGCAGCCGCAAGTACGGGACAAGGCTTTCATCCGGGTAGTCCATGCAGTAGGCTTTCACGCACTCTATATCCAAGTTCTTGAAACGGAAACGGCGAACCGGGTTAGGAGTGGCTATCGTTATGGTTGTGGCAACCTGTTCGGTCAGCCCCATTTTGTTATAGATGTAAGCCCCCGTGATATAGCCGTTCAGTTTTTCAGTCAGGTAGCGGAACTGTTCATCCTGATAGACTGGCAGCTTTCCCAGCCCCAGCACTGATTTCTTGGGACGGTAGTACGCCCCCTTTTCAACCCGTACCAGTACCCCTTTGCGGCTCTGTTCGGAGAGCAGCACCGCAACATTGGCGGTCTTTTCCGTTTCAAACGATAAATCCCGGAACGTGAATATACGCCCGGTATCTATCCGTTCAATCTGCCCAAGTATCTCTTTTCTGAATGAAGCCATATTTATGTCCTTTGTTTCTATATGCAAAGATAGTATATTATGTAATCACCTGCAAAAACATAACAAAGATTTTGCCGAAGATGTTTTCTTTTTGTCGTGTCACCTGATAATAGGAGAATAACGGAAACTCAATCAAAGGCTTGCCATACGCTTCATAAACGCTTCACAAATGGCTCACAAGTATAATGCGATTTTTGTAAAACTGTTGATTATAAGCCGAGAACAATATATACAAATGGCTCACAAATGGCTCGTTTAAAGCAAGCGATTAACTTCGGTCTGTACCCGTTTTAAATCTCCAACCAACAGTTGGAGATTTACCGCACCCGGATAATTTCAAGCTCCGCAGGACAGATTCGGGCATCCCTTGCCCCCGTTTTTAGTCGCTATCTGTAGACTGGACTATTATTATACCATTCAATAATCAAATCATTATCGTTATTATGGACATTTAAAGTGAAAAAGATATTCCTATAATGATTAAAGCAATAGATGCAAATATGTATCTATATCTTTTTGTAGAAAACATTGCTCCTATACAAGAGATAGATACAGCAAATTGCATACATTTTAAACTTAACTCTGTAGTCTTAAATATACACATAGACAAAAAAGATAATGCCAAAACAAATAGTATAGCATTCAATATATATTTCAGTTTCATATTCCTTTGATTTACATTGACCTTATTAGCAGTAGCATATAAATTGCTCATCCTAACCCAATAACCAATCCTATACAAAAGAACAAGGTGAATCTCTTTTCCTTGTGTTTCAGCCCATAGACCAGCCCGATAATAGCACATAAAGGAATATTAGATGAATCTGCATTTTTTCCTTTATTTACAAGGTATTTATGACTTTCTTTGCTCAATTTGCAAATCTCACGGTTCTCATTGTTCTGTTGTAGCATACATTTATGCAACTTAATGTTCCCATGATTCAGTTTAATCTATTTTCTCTAATTCAATTGTAGCTACTTTCTCTTTATCTGGACTAATTTCATTCTGTATAATGGTTATATGTTTTTGGGTATAGCTTTTGATAATCCAAGGGGCTCCACCCAAATATAAAGCATTGCTATTAAATGTGATATATTTCCCTTCTATTGTATAAGTAATATCAATTTCATCGTAACCTTCCCAATTTACTTTCCCTTTCCGAGTATCTACAAATTGCATACCGACCCCCATATTTTGTACTGTCCAAGCCTCACAATGCCCTGTTCCACGCCATGAAGTCTGATAAAGTGCTTCGGGGGTTAATTCATTTGTCTGTTCATTATCATCGTCGCAGCTTATAAAGCTGAATGTACAGAGGAATAGCATAAGTATTCCAAGAATTTCTTTTGTTTTCATATTCTTTTTTTTAATCTCTTGTTTAACTCATTCAATCTTTATTTTGTCTCTTCGTTGAACCAACCAAAGATAAGACAAAGATAAAAAGAAGAATTCTTTGGCAGATTAAGATACTCTTGGAATATTGTTATGAATGTAAATTTCTAAACCTATGTTTATTTTTTGTTGTCAAAACTTTGCTTGCGTCTGATTCGGCTCATGTGTATGGGTGTAATTTTAAGGTAGGATGCTATTTCTTTTAGTGATACCATTTGAAGGATTGCAGGGCATTTTTTTAAAAGTTGGAGGTAACGCTCTTCCGGTGTGAATCTGAATAAATCCAAATAACGTGAATATGATTGGAAAAACATCTGTTCGGCTGCAATACGGGCTATCCGTTGGTTTTCATTATTTTCCTTGAATTTTTGCTGTAAGAATGTAGAAGAACAGATGTAAATCTCGCACGGGATTATCGCCTGTATATTCAATTCTGATTTCATGCCATATAAGCAAGTGGGATAATCGGCTATAAATTCATTTGGAAAGGAAAAACCGACATTATACGGCTTGTTTTCTGTCCGGTTGGTGCAACTGTATTTGACTACGCCTGATAAGATAAACCCGAAGAAAGAACAGGCATCACCTTCATGGAGAATAAACTCATTCTTTTTATAATGTCGTAACTCTCCATGTTTCAGACACAACTCCTTGAAGAAGTCTATGTCTATGTTACTCATATATGAATTGAATTCGGCTATCATTTGTATATAAGAGAAATGTATAAAAAATATCTGAATTTCCATGTTTGGAGTTTAGTCTGTTTTTTGTCTATATATCCAAACCGTACTAAACTTTTTTCTGTTGACTGCAAGATATAAGTACTGGCGAAAAGAGTAAGAATAAAAGGTATTTCTTTTTGACAGTATTACTTTTAATAATTTGAGGAGGAAATAATACTCTAAGTAAAGGCTTATTCTACCGTCCGAGAGCTTATTTTGCTCCAGCTTGGGGTTTTCTTTCGTTTTATTTTCTAACATTGCCATTGTTTAGAGGTTTTATCTCGATTTAGGTGCCGTAACCGGGTAATTACACTAAATAGTTGATTTTCTTTTGTTTTCTGCGGATGCAAAGGTACAAAAGAAAATGATATTTCAAAGTGTACTGAATAACAGAAAATGGCAAAAATAGAGAAAAACAGAAAATATTCAAATGACTGATAATAAGAAAGATGAATTATTTTTATTCTATAATCTCCATGTCTTGTATCGGCATTGGGTGGTAAAGAAGCAATAGATAACATCCATATTCTAAAAACTATTCCCTACATAGAAATGTCACTCCAATCTATCGGGGATTTGAAACGAGTGCAATAACAGATTACTAACGAAGCGCGATGACGCTTAAACAGTGTTCCCCGCTAATCCATTAAAGGGTTCACATATGGTTCATACTCGAATGATTTTCTTTTGCAAAATATGCAAATTACTTGAGTTTTAGCTATTTCAAAAAACGACCAAAGGGTTCACAAAGGGTTCATCGAAAGAGAGTGAAATCATTCACTCTCTTTTTTTATGCCCTTTTCAATTCCGCAACCAATGGTTGCGGAATTTCATCCCACCCGGACAAATCGGGACACCGCAGGACAAATTCGGACAGCCCTTGCCGCCCGTCCAAATATAGCATATTTAGTCGCTACCTTTGGGCGGGACTATTCCCGTAACCACTAAAATTCCAATTATTTATGGCAAACAGAATGACCCCGCCCGCAGAGGGGCAGGAAAAAGACGTGCTGCTGGTCTTGGATAAACAGCAGGGAAAGGTGAGTGCCGTTAAGGGTATCAACAAGGAGGGCAATTTGCAGACCGTACCGCCGACACACGGTGGCGAGTTCATGCAGGTGGACAAGAACAGCGATGTGTTCAGCAACTTCATTTCCAACTTCTACCGCAAGTATCAGGACACTTCCGGGCTGGAACTGTTCAGCGTCAAGGCTTCCAAAGCGGAGCAGGACGCAAAGGCAATCGAGGAAAACCACCGCAACCCTACACCGGAGGGCGACAAGCGGGCTGAAATGCTTCGAGTTCCGAAGCCCGACTTCCACGAGTTCAAGCAGGGTTACCGCTTCGACCCGGCAAAAATCGACTGGGAGAACCTGAAAAAAGTCGGCATCACCGCCGACACCCTGAAAAACACGAAGGACTTCGACCGGGTGATGCGTGGCTACAAGTCCCGAAATACCTACACCGTTTCGGGGACGGTGGGCGGCTTCTACCTCAAACCTACCGATGTCAAGCTCTCTTTCTATCAGGCAAAGGACGGCACGGTAATACCCAAGCTGCACGGCGTGCAGCAGGACGAAAAGCTGTTGCAACGCCCGTTCCATGAACACGGGTTCACCAAGCAGGAACAGGGCAACTTGCAAGGCACTGGCAACTTGGGCGGCATCGCTGAAATCAAAGACCCGAAAAGCGGCGAGCAAATCCCCGTGTTTGTCAGCCGGGACAGGTACACGCACGAACTGGAATACATGCGGGCTGACAAATGGAAATGCCCCGATACAATCTGTAACGTGCAAGTCAGCCCGGAACAGAAAGCCGCCTTTGAAGCCGGGCAAGCGGTGAAAATGGAAAACCTGCAATTCAGGGACGGCACGAAGCGCAGTGCCTATTTGCAGGTCAGTGCGGTGGAGCGTGGCTTGGAGTTCCTGCCCCGTGCCGCCGTCCAGTTCTTGCAGCAGGGACAGCAGCCCGCAGAACAGCAGGTAGCCGGGATAAAGGACGGAAAGGGCGTTGAGTTCAACGGTCATGTGCAGCCCGGCGTACAGGGCAAATCCCCCGACAAGGTGCAGCCGAAAGACGTTACCCCCGCCGCCGAGAGCCGGACGCAGGTAGCGGTCAATTCGGGGGGCAAGACCAACGAAGCCACCAAGCAGGGCAAAGAGCCGCTGAAACAGGGTCAGGACAAGCCCACCGCCAAGCAGAAAGAGAAGCAGGACAAGGCGCAGGACAAGAGCCTGAAAGCGGACAAGCCCAAGAAGTCCAGAGGAATGAAAATGTAGTACCCACCTTAAAAAGTAAAGAATTATGATTGCATTGATAGCAGAGAAGCCCAGCGTGGCAAAGGACATCGCCCGCATCATCGGTGCGACCGGGCGTAATGACGGTTATCTTTCCGGCAACGGGTATATGGTGACATGGGCGTTCGGCCACTTAATCCAGCTTGCCATGCCGGAAGCCTACGGCGTGGCGAACTTCCGCCGGGAGAGCCTGCCCATACTGCCGCCCGATTTCCAGCTAATCCCCCGTCAGGTGAAAGCGGAGAAAGGCTACAAGGCAGACCCCGGCGTGCTGAAACAGTTGAAAGTGATAAAGGAAGTGTTCGACCAGTGCGACCGGATTATTGTCGCCACCGATGCCGGACGTGAGGGTGAGTTAATCTTCCGCTATATCTTCCATTACCTGAATTGTCGGAAACCATTTGTGCGCCTGTGGATAAGTAGCCTTACCGACAAGGCAATCCGTGAGGGGCTGGATAACTTGCAGCCGGGAGAGCGTTACGATAACCTCTATTTCTCTGCCAAGTCCCGCAGCGAAGCGGACTGGCTGATAGGGATAAACGCCACCCAAGCGTTGAGCGTTGCCGCCGGGCAGGGGGTGTTCTCGCTGGGCAGGGTACAGACACCCACGCTCGTGATGATATGCAGCCGCTATTTGGAGAACAAGAATTTCGTACCCGCCAAGTTTTGGCAACTCAAAGCGGCGACCGCCAGCGGGGGAATAAATTTTACCGCCCAATCGACCGCCAAGTGGGAACAGCAGCCCGAAGCCATAGCCGCCCTGCAACGGGTAAAGGATGCCGGGCAACTTGTGGTTAAATCCGTTGAGAGGAAAGAAGCCTGCCAAGAACCGCCGCTTTTGTACGACCTTACCACGCTGCAAAAGGAAGCGAACACGAAGCTGAACTTCTCGGCTGACAAGACGCTTTCCATAGCGCAAAGCCTGTATGAAAAGAAAGTGATGTCCTACCCGAGAACCGGAAGCCGCTATATATCGGAGGACGTTTTCGATGAAATGCCGGAGCGTGTCGCCCTGCTGGGGCAATACCCCCGCTTTGCCGGGTATGCCGCCGGGCTGGACGGCACACCCCTGAACCGCCGTAGCGTGAATGACGGCAAAGTGACCGACCACCACGCCTTAATCGTTACCGAGAACCTGCCCGGCGAACTCTCCAAAGACGAGCGGGCGGTTTACGAGCTGGTAGCCGGGCGTATGCTGGAAGCCTTTTCGGGCAAGTGCGTGAAAGACGTTACCACCGCCATATTGTCGGCTGGAGATACCGACTTCACGGTAAAAGGGGCTGTGATGAAAGTAGCAGGCTGGCGTGCCGTGTTCGGCGAGCAGGAAACGGGCGGGGACGAAGAAGCCGCCAGCCTGCCGCCACTTCAAGAGGGCGAAAGCCTGCCGATTTTCAACGTGGAACTGTTGGAGAAGCAGACCAAGCCGAAACCGCTGCACACGGAAAGCAGCCTGCTTGCGGCAATGGAAAACGCCGGAAAGGAACTGGAAGATGCCGAACTGAAAGCCAGCCTGAAAGATGCCGGGATAGGCACACCCGCCACCCGTGCGGCGATTATCGAAACGCTGTTCGCCCGCCAGTACATCGTGCGTGAGAAGAAGAACCTTGTGCCTACTGACAAGGGGCTTGCCGTTTACAAGATTGTCAAGGACAAGAAGATTGCCGATGTCGAAATGACGGGTATGTGGGAAACCGCCCTTTCCAAGATAGAAGCGGGCAGCATGGATGCCGATACGTTCCGAAAGGGTATCGAGGTGTACGCCGCCCAAATCACGGCGGAACTGCTTTCGGTACAATTATCTGTTGCGGGCGGTGAAACCTGCCCCTGCCCGAAATGCGGTAGCGGACGCATCCTGTTCTACCCGAAAGTGGCGAAGTGTTCCAACGTGGATTGCACGCTTACCATATTCCGCAACAAGTGCGACAAGCAGCTTTCCGACAAGCAGATTGTCGAGTTGGTGACGAAACGCAAGACCGGGCTAATCAAGGGCTTCAAGGGCAAGAACGGCAAGGCTTTCGATGCTTCGCTGTTGCTGGACGAGCAGTTCAATGTCGGTTTTTCATTCCCCGAAAAGAAAGCGAAACCGAAGAAATAGCCTATCTTTGCCACTGAAATTTCATTGTGATAGGTTTTACAACTTATAATAATTGAAATTTTAGTGGTTGCGCCCGGCGGGAACCGGGCGCATTTTTTTATACGCTCCCGCCAAACAGGTAGGTCGAACAGACCACCCCGTTATCCAGCACCCTGCTTTCCGAGAGTTTCCAATGTGAGCCGAATGTTTCCCCGATAAAGCCGATGCCTTTGCCCGCCATGACCGGGACGGTGTATATTGTCAGGCTGTCCAGCAACCCGGCTTTAATCAATGAAGTAAGCAGCTTACCACCGCCCACCACCAGTATGTCGGTTTCCTGTTTAAGTTCATAGACCCTTTGCAGCGGTTCTTCGGTCAGGAACTCCACGCCGCAGTCCGGCGTCACGTTGGTGTCGTAGTGTGACACCACAAAAGACCGCTTGCTTTTGTGCGGCCACCCGCCCCAGTGTTCAAAGATGTAGTTGTAGGTGTTCGCCCCCATAAGCAGGCAGCTTGCGGCGGCGTGTTCCCTTGCCGCCAGTTCCTTGACCTCACGGGGCATCCAGTCCAGTTCATAGTCCGGTGTGGCGGTATGCCCGTCCAGCGATACGGCGATGTGCGCTTTGATTTGTTCCATATTGTCAGGTATTAAAGTGATATAAATCCCTACTGTCTTTGCACGTTAGCCGCCACCTCAAAAAGAAAGCGTGGCATGACGCTGTTTCAAAGTAGAGGTACTGGCATACCCAAATGTGGAAACAGTGCAGCCACGCTATGACAAACGCATAGCATATCCTGCGCTGAATATCCCCACATTTTGAAAAGTGCCAGTTTTCTACTTTGGGACGTTCGG
Organism: Bacteroides hominis; assembly: GCF_033042785.2. Classification (NCBI taxonomy): domain Bacteria; kingdom Pseudomonadati; phylum Bacteroidota; class Bacteroidia; order Bacteroidales; family Bacteroidaceae; genus Bacteroides; species Bacteroides hominis. Next base: position 2,522,101 of record NZ_CP178829.1, read on the forward strand.
CGAACGTATATGTTATATATAAAGGCAATATTCCGGCAACCGCCGTCCAACTGCCGTTACTTTTTTCGTGTAACTTCTGCAAAGTTAAGCAAATACCCTGAATTTTCACGTGCAAACAGAAAAAATCCTGCCGTGTTTCACAACAGGGCAGGACACAAGCACATGAATTACACAAGTTTTATCCATACGTTTATGGACAACCTGTGTTCCATCGAAGATTATATGAACCGATGACAAAACAGCTTTGGTTCGCCGTGTCTTTGGTGATGATGTCCCTTTCCCGCATGAAGCGGATATAGCTCTTTGCGGTGCGTTCCTTGATGTCCAAGACCTGCTGCAACTGCTCGCAAAGGTCTATGTAGGTGATGCGTGTCTGCCGCCCGAAGATGTCACGTGCGACATTCACCAGTTCCCTTTCCTTGCGTTTCTCCTTTTCCTCACGGGGCTTCTCGCCCTTGTACACGTGCATCCCGGCTTCCTTGTCCCATGCAAAGAGCATCAGCGGCACGTCCAGCGGGCTTCCGTCCCTTACTTTCAGGGCTTTCACTACCGACTGGGCGGGTTCATCGTCTTTCTCTATCGAAAGGATTGTAGCCGCCTTGCGCTGCAACTCGCTGCCCAAATGTCCCCGCAGCTTCAAACCGTTGGGGACGAAATGCAGCACGCACAGAATACACGTGTTGTAGATGCCAGCCAGCCGATAAAGTTCATCTATCACCGCCACGCTTTCCGCTTCATCGTTGGCACTCTTAACAAGGTCGGCGATGCCGTCAATGACGACCAACTGGATGCCGCCGTACTGGTAGTAGAACTTATCCATGCTCTGCACAATGGCGTTCAAGCGTTCCTTGCGTGACATACCCGTCAGGCAGAACGCTTTCAGCTCATCGGGTTTGTCCGGCTGTTTAGCACGTGCCAGCAGGTTGCTTACATTCTTGAACAGTTGCACTTCCGACTGTTCGGTATCATAGAGCAAGACCGCCTTGTGCCTGCCGTTGGCGGTTATCTGTACGCCCAGTGTATCTACTTCCGCACCAGCCGGGCAGATGCAGCCCGCCACGATTGCGGCTACATAATTGCTCTTGCCCGTTCCCTCGCCCCCGGTGATGCCGAACAGGTTGCCTTGTGTTCCTAACGGAACGTCACCCGCCGAAATAATCTCTTGCGCTTTGGCGGGCGGGTTGTTGAAATCTATCTCGCATGATTTAAGCATAATCAATGTGTCGCTATACAGGTTGTCTAAAAATTCGATAAACAGTTTCAGGAAATCTTCACGGGTGTTCCCGGCTTTGAAGTAGTCGGATATGTCCTTTTCCTCTTTCGTTCCCGGAAGCGGGAGCAGCAGGCGTTTCACGCCAAATTCTTCCAATAGTTTTTCCTGCTTGCGTGAGCTTTCCCTGCCCGTCTTGTCCATGTCAAAGAGCAGGACGATGTGCTTGAAGCGGAACGTCAGCCGATAAACCAGCGTTGGCGGTATCGTCACCGTTTCACTGTTGAAGCAGATAGCGTGAAAACCATGCGCCGCCAGCGAAAGCACGTCTTTCTCGCCGCCCGTGATGAATAGCGTGTCGCCTTTGGCGGGCAGTTGCTCCAGCCCGAAACAGTAGTTTTCGCCGAAGCTGCCGCCATAGAGGAAGCGGGGCGTGGAGAACGGGCGGTACAGCTTGATGTACTGTTTGCCCTTGTAGCCGTACATGGGTTCTGCCACCGATGAAGTGTAGGTGTACGGTTTGCCCTCTGCCGTTTCGCTGTTGTATTCCCGGAGCGAGCAGACCTTGTAATGTTCCAGCAGTTCGGGCGTGATGCCGTACTGTTGCCAGTACACCAGTTCGGCAAGCGGAAATTTCTGTTCCCGGAACTGGTAGGGCTTGACGGGCTTTTCGGGCTTTTCTTCGGGTTTGTCCGGCTCTGCCCGGCGGACGGTTGCCGGGGGAACGGAAACCGGAGTGCCGGAAGCCAGCCCCAAGCCCAAATCCCGGTCGATGATTTCCAGTATCTCCACGAAGTCAGCCGCCCGGTTGCAGTCCAGCCCCTTTAACTGCCCCACGAGGAAGAAGCAGTCGCCGCTGTAACTGTCGTTGCCGAAGTCTTTCATCTTGTAGATACCGCCCCGGCGGTCGAAGTAGATGTTGCAGGAAGCCTTGCTGTCCTCGTACAGCGGGTTAAGGAAGTTGCGACCTATGCGCCAGTTTCCGGGCAGGTAGTGTTTGAATACCGCCAGCCCGTTACTTGTTCTTTCTAAGATTTCCTCTTTCCTTAGCATACAGTTGGTGGTTGGTTATCAGGTTGTCGATGTTCTCTTTGTTGCTCCTAATCAAACGTTCTTCCAGCATCCGGCGTATCTCGCTGACCTTGTAGAAATAACGTCCCCTGATGTTGGAATAGGCGATAGTCCCCGATACCCGCAGGCGTTGCAGGGTCTTTTCGCTTATTTTCAGGAACGTGCAGACCTCGTAGCTGTCCACCCACATATCTTCTTCACTTTGTTTTGCCTTTTCTACATGATTGAATATGTAATCGGCAATGGCAGTAATTTTGTTGTCCAGTTCCTTGTAGGCTTTGGACTCGAATGTTATTATTTCCATAATGGTAACTAATTGATTTGCCGCAAAGTTCGGGTGTCCTGAAAAATAAAACGCCACAGGCGAACCCACCTGTGGCGAAATAAATTTTGTTAAAGAACGGTTGCCTAATCCTGTTCCCTCATGCGCAGCAGCAACCTGTCTTTCAGGGTGGAGAGGAAGCCTGTGCGGTCTTTGGTCTTGGCTTTGAGTTCCATGTAGGTATGGTAGAAGTCGCCGAGGTCGATGTCGAAAACGTATTCAAAATAGGCTACAATCTCCTTAATATCAACCGTTCCCTTGTTCAGACAGCCGCAGGCGTCCAGTGCATAGACAAGCTCCACCAACGCCCTTTTCGTCCCCGTCCAGCGTAGCACCTTTCCTGTGAAGCCGTTCTTCACCCGCTTGCGCTGTTCCCGGCGTTCCAGTTCGTGCAGTCGGTTGGTGAGGTATATTTCCAGCAGTTCGTTGGCTAAAATCTTGGCTACCTTGAAGTCGTGACTGGTGCTGAACTGTGGGTCTGTTTCGTAATAGAAACTGTCCACAATGATTTGTATGTCAGGCTTCCCACGCATGAAATACTGCCTGTCCAAGTAGGTGGCTTTCGTGCGGTGGTACTGGTAGAACGCCAAGTTCCGCTGGAACGACTTTGAAATCCGGTCGGTTTCCGACAGCAGGTAGTCCCGCTGCACGTCCTCGCTGCCGCTGGGGAAGCGCACCTCTATCTTGTAAACGGTGTTGTAATAGATGATTTTGCTCGCTAAAAGCGGTTTCAGTTCCTTGAAGAAGTGTATTTCTTCTTCCGTGCTGGCGAACGGGTAGGAGATTATAAAGGTTTTGAGTTCGCCCAGTATCTCTTGCAGGTAGTCCACGCACAGGCGGCAGAGCGTCAGCGTGTCCGCTGCGGTGTCCTCGTATTCCTGTATCTGCCATTCCACTTTTTGAAGCAGTCCGGCGAAGTATGTTTCCAACGGTATCTTATGTTCCATAATCTTGTGCTTATCTTTTATGAAGCACAAAGTTACGGGCATAAAAAATCTGTTTTATTCTTGATTTTTCACATTACGTTCTTGTAACTGTGCATTTTCTTGTTTCCTGCGCTTTTCTGCGTATCTCGCCCGGTGTGTCCAGCAAGTAAGCCTTGCAGAAGTCGTTCAGGTTCGATGTCGATGCGAACCCGGTGGTGAACGCCACTTCGGTAAGCGTGAGGTTTGTGTTCATCAGGTAGTGTTCCACGTCTTTTACCCGTTCCTTTATCACCCATTCCTTAGCCGTGTACCCGGTCATTTTCTTTACCTTTCGCCGGAACGAGCCGTATTCCATGCCGCATTTGTCCGCCAGTTGCTCGGCATCATAGACCATGTAGCCTTTCAGACGTACCATTTCGGTGAACGTCTGCCTGCCCAGTTCCGGCAGCATCCGTTCGGCGTGGCGCAGCTCCTTTTCCGTCACCAGCAGGCGGTTGTCCCTTACCGGGTTTCTCCGCAGCAGGTGGAAAGCGTGGCATACCGTGTTGTATACGTTGCATAGGTACTGCCGTCCCGGTCGCATCCAGTGGAGCGCATCGCAGTAGGCGGTCAGTTCGGGTATGTCGTCCCGCTTGCGGTGCTGTTCCGCCAGTTCGTCCAGTATGGCGTAATGTGTGGTGGACATACCCAGCAGAATGATGATTGCCTTGTAGTCCTTGTACGCCGCCAGTGTCGGCGTTTCCGGCAGGCTTTTGAGCGTGTCGCACACGTGGGCGCACAGCCGCCCGTCCTTGCTGAACGGTTCAAGTTCCAAGTAGTTGTCCATTTTCCGGCTGTTGTGCAGCAGCCATGTTACCTTTTCGTCCAGTTCCTTGCAGGACGCTTCCAACTCCGCTTCGGGAGTGGGAAGCAATAGTGGTGTAATCCGTTGTTCCATATCTGAATAAATTGATTTGTTTCCTGTACGTTACCCGGTAGCCCATAGCCAGACCTTTTGGATTAGCCGCCAAACCACGTGATAAAGGAACATGGCGGCAAGCATAAGAAAACCTGCCCGCAGGAAATATTCTTCAATGCGTTGCCAAACGCTCGTTTTTCGTTCGGGCATCAGTATGTCCGCCACTTCCTCAAAGGTCTTGCAGGCGAAAATCACTTGCCGGAACTCGTCTGCGCTGTTCCAGCATTCTTCCTTGAACCACCGTGTCTTGGGGTATCGTTCCGCTACCAGTTCTTGCAGTTTCCGTAACGGGAACGGTTCGGGGTTGTCCCCGTACTCGTATTCAATGGAAATCACACGTCCCTGCATCCTGATACAATATCCCAACATCCCTTGCCACTTCACTTTGTGCGCCCCCTTTTCAACATATTTCGTCCCGGTTGCATCCACAACAATGTAGTTCTTCCGCTTCTTCAACAACTTGGTATTGGTCGTTGTGTACAGTTCTTCCTTGCGAAACACGTATATCATGTTGCCTTTGGGGGCAAAGCTGAATATCGGGTATTTTAGTTGGGCTTTCATTGTTAATAGTCTATTGTTTTATAAAAGCAAAATAAAGCAGGGTAACACCTGCCACAACCCCGAAAAAGATACAACCTGTAATAATGAAAGCCCAATCGAGGTAATGGAAATCAAGTTCTTCAAAAGGAATGGCGGCTTTCTTTATATATCTGTTCCATACCCATATTAGAACTTTTCCAAATCTCTTTGCTGTGATAAGGCTACTCATATTGTTCTTTGGTTTTCAAGCCGGATAAGCAGAAAATAACCGCATACTATTATTAATACTCCAATTCCCAAGCCGATAACCCAAAACAACCAACCCGGATATTGGAATATCATATCCTTGTATTTGAATTTCTTCTTTTTAATCAGTCTGTACCAAAGCCAAACTGTAATTTTCCCAAGATTATAAAAGATAGTAGGCGAACTCATTGTTTATTTAATGGTTAGCAGGGAACGACTTGCCGTTATCCTGCGTTGTTAGCTGTATCTATTTTAGAAAATCCAAATCAAAATAATATTGATTGTCATTCTTCGGATTTATGTAAATCGTTGTCATTTCATAGTGTTGCAATAGTATTTCCAATGAAACTTTTTCCTTCAAGATTACATCACTGCGAAATGTTTTTGTCTTTCCATTGTATTTGGTTGTGTACGTTACGGTGTATATTGTAGTGGACACGATTTGTTCACTATGATAAATGTCAGGGAATAAATAGCCACTGACACCATTCCAAAATTGGGTTTCCCATGTATGGAATATCCGAAAGATAGGCTCTTGCATCCTTGATTTCTTGGTATTCCATTTCTGTGTAGTGACTTTACATTGGTTTAAATCAACAAATAATTGTATTCCATACCTTTTTATTTGTTTTGTAGCCTGTTTTACTCTATATTTATAAATAGTATCACCAATAAGTCCGGAATTTAACCAAACAACCAATAAGATAGCTCCTGATATTCCAATAGCATACCATTTTGCAGCAAAGCAAATGCCCACACCGAATACATAAATCCAAATAAAAATAAATCCAAGTATTCTCAATATTTTATTCTCATAGATTTTCATGTCATATAATTACATCTAATGGTTTGGAAAGGAACACCATTCAGGGGTTATCTTTCCTTGTTACCAATGAATTTACTTTTATATATAGCGTACTCTACTGTGTAAGTAGCCAGCTTCACGCCCAAGAACATACCTACAAGCAATATATATGCTACTAAGCAATATTGATTATACAAGAGGTCTTTTAAGAATACAGGTATCAATAAGGCTATGATTGTAGCGTTCTGAAACCACTTCTGTACTTTCAATAAGAGGTTAATGTATAAATGATTTCCTATGTAATTGAACCCCCATTTATAATTATGCTGTTTCAGATAAGATAGTGAAAACCACAATCCTACAAGTGAAGCAATAAGGGCTACTCGCCACCATGCTCCCATGTATGGGAACATACCTTTTAAGAATGTCAGCAAAACAATACCTATTATGCTACATTCATATACTATTCTTACTTTTGTTACATCATTCATATATGTACGCTATTTGTTGGTAATGGTTAGCAGGGAACGGCTCGTCCGTTATCCTGCGTTGTTATCAACCAGTTCTATACTCAATATTTATCTGCAACTTCAAATTCACCGATTGTTTGTGTGCAGATGTCAATGTACGGAATAGTCTTGACTATCTTGATGTTTTCAATGTCCTCACTTCCTCCCATAGCCAACAGTAGGGAATACCCGAAACATTCGTCATTGTCGGGAGTTCCGAGTTTCTCTTGTATTACAGGATAATTTTCTAAGTCAAACCAACCTTTCAAGAAACTTTGATTTACCATTACCTTATTAAAAATTGCACGAAGATTGGCAGGAAGTATTAAATATGTTCCGTATCTGACATTCAGATAAACAACGTAATTATTCAGTCTTGGGTTCTTTACATAGGCAAAGACATCGCCGAAAGCCGTACACATGAATGGCAGAAACGATTTGTCATCTTCCTTCTCATAACAGGAGTTTATCACATCTTGGTAATCGGACGGATTGATAAGCTTAAACAGCCCATTACAATAACTGCCCAGCCCGACTTCCTGCCATAAAGTATTCAGTTCGGGGTAGGACAAATCGGCGTATTTGGCAATAAAAGTATCATCTACTGCCTGCCTCTTATTATTGAGGCTCTTTTCTAAAAATTCTTCGTACATATTTATGCGCTTTATGGTTGATAATGGCTTGGCGGGGAACGGCGTTAGTCCGTTATCCCGGCTTGTTATGAACTTACTTTACCCCTTGTGCCTTTTATAATTTGCATAGCGAGCATTTAGAGTGTCCCGCCATTCTTGGCTTGGGCAAGAGTTTATTAACTGAATATACTTATTCTCATCATCAACGCAAACAGACTCTACAAGTTTTAATAAACTCCACTGCAAATCATAAAAAGCATTTTCAGGAAAGATTTGTACCAACACCATAGCTTCATCAAATGATATGGGAAGTTGTATTTGTTCTAATAAGGCATCATAAGTATTTACTAATTCATCAATACTCTCTGTATCATTGATGCTTTCATTAGGCATACGACCCAAATCTTTCAACTGTAAAATTTCATTTCTCATATCGTGTACTCTAATTGTTCATAATGGCTTGACGGGGAACGGCGTTAGTCCGTTATCCCGGCTTGTTAATATTAAATTTATGTTTCCTGATAGATTGTTTCAGAATATAATTCAGTCGAAAGAATAATAAATTTTAATTCTCCATTAGGCTTATAATCAAATGAATGTTGTAACGTATCCATAAGTTCCTTTTCGTAAATGAAAAAGGTATAATAGAATTGATTTTTAAGTTCCAGCCCCTCTCGGATTTCTATAATTTGATTTTTTGCATCGAAATAATAAGTAAATAGGTTATTAGTTGTTTTAAGAGAAGTTACATTTCCAACTATTTTCCCTTGCTTAAACCTATTTCTTTGATAAGAATAAGGAGCTATTTCGTAGAACTCACCTTTGTAATTCTCTTCCTTTACAACATTCTTATCAATTTCTCTTTTCAATTCATCAAACATATTTCTCAATGAATTAAAATCATCTTTCAATTTATCAGGTATCATAGTGTTTCCTTTTAATATTAATTTATTTATAACCGCACCTTATGGTGTCGTTCCTACACTTCTATAACTGCACCTCACGAATTATCCAGTGTATCAAGAGGATTAGGGATTTTTGCTTTATGGGCACTTGACACATGAAGATAAATGGTTGTGGTCTTGATGTCGTTGTGTCCCAGCAATTCCTGTATCGTGTGCAGGTCTGTTCCCTGTTCCAGCAAGTGTGTGGCAAAGGAGTGGCGCAGCATGTGTACGTGTACACGGTGTTTGATGCCTGCACGATGTGCGGCTTCTTTCAGCACTTTCACCAATGCACTTGCCGAATATTGCTCTCCGGGTGTTTCGCCCTCAAACAACCATTTTTGTGGGCGATATTCCCGGAAGTAGTGCCGTAGTTCTTCCAGCAACTTGGGTGAAAGGAGCGAATAACGGCATTTCTTCCCCTTGCCCATAATGCGAACCGACATTGTTTCACTGTTGATGTCCTGCGGGGTCAGGTTAAGCAATTCGCTTCTTCTAAGTCCGGCAGAGTAAACCAACGAAATCATGCAGTGATGCTTGATGTTGGAAATTTGTGCAAGGATGCGCTTAATTTCATTCTTGCTCAACACTTCGGGCAGGCTCTTGTACTCTTTGGCACGGGTGATACCGCCGTAGTATTGCCGTTTGCCGCCTTTCACCTGTTCGTAATAGAACTTGATAGCATTGATGCGCATATTCTGTTGCGACACCGAGATTTTCTTCTCGTTCACAAGATAGAGTATGTACTTGTTGATGTCCGGCACTTTCAGGCGGTCGATGTTCCGTCCCTTGTGATATTCCATGAAGTCGCTGAAATAGGCACGGTATGTTTTGACGGTCGAGGGGCTGTAACGCTTCTGTTCCAGCAGTTCGAGGTAGCCTTTCGGCAGTGTGTATTCCCTTTTAGGTTTGGGATGCCGCACGTAAACCCGGCTGTAATCAATATAGGCGTGGGGCGAATAGCGGTCGTAGAAATCCGGCAGGCTGAAAGCGGCTGATGCCATGTATGCAGAGCCGTTGCCAGCCATTTCCATACCCGTGTCTTGGGCGAGCAGTTGGGTTACAGCCTGACTGTTCGCATATTCTATCCGTATGTAGTCTGCACCGTCCCTTGTTTCTTTGTGTAGCACGATGCTTCCTCTTTGTTTCTGAACCTTATCCATGTCGCTGAATTTTGCTTCATGCTCCAAAGATAAAACAAAAACGCCACATTTTGAACATACGTTCAAAAATAATAGAAGTTAAAAAAACAAAACTGTATCAGGCTTTAAGCAGCGAATAGATATAGCGAAAGTTTTCTGCCAGTTCGTCCACGTTTAGACCGTTCAGAAATGCTTGTTCGTATGACAGTCCTAAAAACATTTGCCGGAACATGGTAGCCGTTTTCTTCACGTCCGTGTCGTTTCTGATTTCCCCGCTGTTTTTTGCTTTTTGTATGACTTTCTCCCATAGGTCATAGTCTTGTCGGTAGATTTTCTCAATTTTCTGCCTGATGCCCGGATAGTACATACGCACTTGTGACAGGAAATGAAAGTAGTAGAAGTTAGGGCTACAATCATGCGGGCTGCTATTATCGTCAATCAGTTCAACAATCCTTTTCATGGAAGCGGCTACCCCCGCCACGTATTGCCCGATGAACTTCTCCAACGTATCGGCAGGAGCGGCAAACTTGTTTCCCGGTTCGTGCATTTTTAGCACGTATTTGTCTGCCACAGCCATGAATAAATCCAGCTTGTGCGGAAAATAATAAACGATGCCCGTTTTTGTCACTCCGCAGGCTTTGGCAAGCGTGATGATGCTTGCTTTCTCGTAGTTCATCCTGACAAATACTCCGAACGCTTTATCTATTACTTCTTCACGGTTAGTTATTATCATACACGTTTGTTTTTAATCGGTTACGAAGATACGGATTTTGTTTTAACCATTTGTACCCCAGTGCTTTTTTTTAGTGCAAGGTGCAAGTATATATTTATATATATAGCTTGCACCTTGCACTAACCCAAAAATATTTATTATCAGATATTTGCGAGTTTCAAAAGAATGCCGTATCTTTGAACCCGAAAGTTAGGCAGACAAACAGCGGTCAAAGTTGGACAGGCTTAACGGTTGAAAATCGTTACTGTTTCGTTACCTATTTGAAATTTTGAAAGCAAAGTAGCTGAAATATAAGCGGTTAGAGTTATAGGTTCAAAACCCTGTCTCTCCGCAAACTTATCGGATGGTAAGTGGATAAAAAGCCTACAAGTTCACAACTTGTAGGCTTTTTACTATTTATACTTTTTATTTCCAGAACACCTGAGTGAATAAAAAGGTATAATAATGCTACCATTTTATAATCAGACATTACCGTATTGATGGAAATTATATTATTTTGACTGGTAGAAAATAAGCTATGAGACTCACAGACCCTAAATGCAAATACATTTTTGCCTTCATTCTTTTATTGGGGGTCTTCTTATGTGGGTATAATTCCAAACAGTGGTATGTCACAAATCATCGGATTAAAAAAAACATTTCTCTTATTTATTCTTGTTCAAAAGATAAAATCGGGCATGGACGCTTTGAAGAACTTGTAAAACAAGAGTTTAAAGCGCAGGGTATAGAGCCTGTGTTTGATGAATTTTACCTTGATTGTGACCGTTTCGACCAGAAAGTCGAAATGGAACATATAGGTAATTATCTTGAAATTCTGAAAACTAAGCCGATAGATCTTATTTTAGCGGTAGGGGACCAAGCTGCTTTTTCTTTGTTATCGACCCGTCATCGCCTTCTCTATTCTATTCCTGTGGTAGCCTGCAACGTGCATTTCCCTGATGAAAATCTTATAAAAGAGTATGAATCCAGAAAGGTATATGTGTTGAGAGATACTCCGGACTTTAAACGCAATATGGATTTTATAAAGTCTTTGCAACCCCATGTAAATATGGAGATTGTTTATAATATTGATTTAACTGCTCTTGGGCATAAATCTTTTGACTTGCTGAATCGGGTTATCGACAGAAAGAATGTGCAGATTTGGGGGCATAAGTCAGCGTTTTCTATGGAGTATGAATACAAGGAAATGAGAGAAATGATAGAGTATTACAGTCTGATGCCTGCTGTCGCAAATCATAATTCAGAAAAGGAGGAACTGACTGTGAGCCTCTGCCCTTTCCGGTACATAAAAGGTGCTTCTTTGCTTGTTATGATGGAAAATTCGAAATGTGAGCAAGAGAGGAAGGCATTCTTACTTGATAAATTTGATCTGGTATCGCTTCCGATAGTAAATGCTCTGAATATACCTTCTTTCAGTTGTGTACGCGAGGGATTTGGAGATGGGAGTAAAATTGTAGGTGGTTATATGGCTACTGAAGAGATCTCTGCACAAGCTGTTACCGGTTTATCCGTCCGGCTAATGAATAAAGAGAAAATAGGTATGCCTAAGATAAGGGATCTGGAGAAAGAGTATGTGCTGGATTGGAGTGTCTTTTCGTCCTATAATGGTTATGATATTGGAAATGTGGCAAAGGATGTGCGTATTATTAATTATCCGTTCTATGACCATTACCGAAGGGAGGTTTATTTATTGGGTGTGCTATTTATTCTTGCATTCATTTTCATATCAATCAGCCTGTTGCGTACGCGGCGACGTTCTCTGATAGAACGTAAGAACTTACAAATATTGGAAGAAGCACACAAACGGTTGACTCTTTCTGCCGACGGAGGGCAGATTTCATTATGGAATATGCAGGGAGATGACATTGAGTTTGACGATAATTATACGCGTCTGACAGGTATGGGAAAAAGGAGGGCTAAGAGAAGCACCTTTTTAGAGTATGTACATCCCGATGATTCTCAGTTATTGAGTTCTTTTTACGGAGCACTTTACAAATCTCCGGGCATGCAAATACAACGGGCACGTTTTTGTTTTGATGAAACGGAAGAATATCAATGGTACGAATTGCGCTGCCGGAGTCTGAAAGATGTAGAAGGCGAGATGATGCTGGCAGGTATCATGCAGAATATTCAGGAGGCGGTAGAACGTGAGCATCAGTTGATTCTGGCTAAACAAATGGCTGAGAAAGCTGAATTGAAACAATCTTTCCTTAATAATATGAGTCATGAAATTCGTACCCCGCTCAATGCAATTGTCGGATTTACGAATGTGTTGATAGGCGAAGGTTCCGAAGAGATAGATCCGGATGAAAAGGCAAGTATGCTTGATATCATCAATCATAATAATGAATTGCTTTTGAAGCTTATTAATGATGTGCTGGAAATATCCCGTCTGGACTCCGGAAGTCTGGATTTCGAAATAAAGGAATGGGATATGACAGAGATTATGAAAGAGATTTATCTGACGTATCAGCCGTTAATTCAGCCTTCCTTGCAGTTTCATCTTGAATTGGGTAATCCGGTTCCTTTACTTGTGCATATTGATCGTTTCCGTTTTACTCAGGTTATCTCCAACTTTTTGAATAATGCAAATAAGTTTACTCAAAATGGTCATATAATATTGGGATGCAAAGTGGACGAAGAACATCATGAAGTTTGTATATATGTAAAAGATACCGGTAAGGGAATCGATGAAAAGGAACTTATGATGATTTTTGACCGTTTTTATAAAACAGACGAATTTGAACAGGGAAGCGGTCTCGGACTTGCTATTTCTAAAGTTATTATCGAGCGATTGTCAGGGCGTATAGAAGTGCATTCAGAGAAGGGGAAAGGCAGCTGTTTTGCAGTGATTTTATCATTGGCGGATGTACGGAAGGATCATTTGGATGAGCTTTTATAAAGTGTCGTGGTGGGTGATCCGCTTGATCTGATTCAGCGGGGCCGGTTTCATGATAGTGTGCCCCCTGTACTTACATAAAAATCCCCCTCTGTCCTTTGAGGCAGAGAGGGATTTCAACTTATTATTTTCTCAATGTTTATTTACGGAAAGGCGGTTTTACTACCACAGCTTTCAGCTTACGGCCACGCATATCGATGCATATCTCCGTACCGACCTTGCTATATTCAGGCTTTACATATCCCATGCCAATACCGATTTTACGGGTTGGAGACATTGTGCCTGAAGTCACAATCCCGATCTTATCACCTTCGGCTGTTACCAGTTCGTAACCATGTCGGGGAATACCACGGTCGATCATTTCAAAACCTATCAGTTTGCGGACTGTGCCCTCAGCCTTCTGTTTTTCAAGCATTGGGCGATTTGTAAAGTTCTTGCCATCCACGAATTTAGTAATCCAACCAAGTCCGGCTTCAATAGGAGAGGTAGTGTCATCCAGATCATTGCCATACAGGCAAAATCCCATTTCAAGTCGAAGTGTGTCACGTGCGCCAAGTCCTATCGGCTTAATGCCAAACTCGGCTCCTGCTTCGAAAACGGCATTCCAGATCTTTATGGCAGCATCAGGATAGAAATAAAGTTCAAATCCACCGGCTCCGGTATATCCCGTGTTAGAAATAATCACATTTTTCTCACCGGCAAACTCACCAACCTTAAATGTATAATAAGGAATATCGGAAAGGTTAATGTCTGTCAACTTTTGCAGAGCTTGAATAGCTTTCGGACCTTGTACGGCGAGTTGCGCCATATTATCAGAAGAATTTTCCAGTTCGGCTCCTTCTGTATTGTGAGAGACGCACCAATTCCAGTCTTTCTCTATGTTTGAAGCGTTGACAACCAATAAATACTTTTCCGGTTCATATTGATAGACCAGCAGGTCATCAACAATACCGCCGTCTTCATTCGGAAAACAGGTATATTGAATTTTGCCCGGCACTAAAGCTGCCACGTTATTTGAGGTCACTTTCTGCAAAAAAGCCAATGCATGAGGCCCTTTCACCCAAAATTCACCCATGTGGGAGACATCGAAAACACCGACACTATTACAGACAGTAAGGTGTTCGTCAATGATACCGGTATATTCAATAGGCATGTTATATCCTGCAAACTCGTGCATCTTAGCACCAAGTGCGATATGTTTCTCGGTAAATGGAGTGGTTTTCATGAAATGAGAATTTAAGAATTATATAAATAATGATTATTTAGAAGCTACAAGTTCAGCAATCTTCACAATGACTTTCATTGCCTTTTCCATGTTCTGGATCGGAACAAATTCATAGCGGCCATGGAAGTTCAGCCCACCTGCAAAGATGTTAGGACAGGGTAAACCTTTGAATGACAATTGGGCTCCATCCGTTCCTCCACGAATTGGTTTCACATTCGGCTTCACGCCTACAGCTTCCATTGCGGCAAAAGCAGTATCGATAATATGCATCACAGGCTCAATCTTTTCTCGCATATTATAGTATTGGTCACGCAACTCAAGAGTGGCGGTACCTTTACCAAACTCTGCGTTGATCTTGTTTACCAGATGCTCTATTTCTTTCTTGCGATCTTCAAATTTATTGCGATCATGGTCACGAATGATATAGGATACAGTACTCTGCTCTACATCCCCCTGGATACCGATAAGATGATAGAATCCTTCGTATCCGGAAGTATGTTCCGGAGTTTCATGCCGGGGAAGCATGGTGATGAATTGGTTGGCTATGCGAATAGAGTTAATCATTTTATGTTTCGCATAGCCCGGATGTACATTACGTCCCTTAAAAATGATTTTGGCAGCAGCGGCATTAAAGTTTTCAAACTCCAATTCCCCGACTTCTCCTCCGTCCATCGTATAAGCCCATTCACATCCGAATTTCTGAACATCAAACTTATGGGCACCTTCACCTATTTCTTCATCCGGATTGAAACCGATCCGGATTTTGCCATGTTTAATTTCGGGATGTTCTTGCAGATAGACAACGGCTGATACAATCTCGGCAATGCCTGCTTTGTCGTCTGCTCCTAATAAGGTTTTACCATTGGTGACAATCAGATCTTCTCCTTTGTGATCAAGCAATTCGGGAAATTGAGCCGGTGAAAGCACAATGTTTTCTTCGGTACAGAGTACAATATCCGAACCATCATATTTTTCTACAATGCGTGGAGTTACATTTTTTCCACTCATGTCGGGACTCGTATCCATATGTGCTATGAAACCGATAACAGGTAATTCCTTGTCTGTATTGGCCGGCAATGTTGCAAAAAGATAACCGTTTTCATCCAATGTTATATCTTCTAACCCCAAAGACTCTAATTCGGACTTTAGATATTCGGCAAATACCATCTGTCCCGGAGTACTGGGAGTAAGTCTTGTCAGTTCGTCCGACTGTGTGTCAAAGCTTACATACTTTAAAAAACGTTCTACTAAATTCATATCATTAAGAATTAATAATTTGCTAATCTATTATTTTTCACGCCTGTAAAGGTAAAAAAAGAGCCGTGAACTGCCAAGCAATTCACGGCTCTTTTTTAATACATTATTCTATATTTAGTCACTAATAGCTACTTAGAAACAGCTGGAGCCATCGAAACAATGGGTGCAGACCTTACATTTTGGCAGTCCGATAGCTTCAATTAGTGTTTCAATCGTATTGAATTTGAGGGAAGAAAGTCCAAAACGCTCAGCAATAATACTTACCATTTTTTCATATTCCGGTGAACCGGTAGTAGCATATTTATCCAGGTTTTTGTTTTCATCTCCTTCCAAGTCCTTTATTATTTGTCTGGTGATCAGTTCCATATCTGATTTTGAAGCAGTAAACCCAATAAAGGGACAGCCATAAATCAGCGGTGGACATCCAATACGCATATGTACTTCTTTTGCACCATAATCAAAAAGTATTTTCACATTATCGCGCAACTGCGTACCGCGTACAATGGAGTCGTCACAAAAGATGATACGCTTGTCCTGAAGCATTGCACGGTTAGGTATTAATTTCATCTTTGCCACCAGAGAACGTAATTCCTGCTTACTCGGAGTAAAACTACGAGGCCAGGTGGGAGTATATTTAGTAATGGCTCTATGATAAGGAATCCCTTTCCCTTCTGCATAACCTAACGCCTGTCCAATACCCGAATCCGGAATTCCACAAACGCAATCGGCGTCAAAATTATCCTGTTCTCCCATTTTCATTCCGCTCGTGAAACGCACTTCCTCTACATTACGGCCTTCATAGCATGAATTGGGAAAGCCGTAATATACCCAAAGGAATGAACAAATCTGCATTTTATCGTTGGGCTTACGGAGTTGTTCTAAACGGTCGGCGTGCATACGGACAATCTCACCGGGACCCAAATAACGTTCTATTTCAAAATCAAGATTCGGAAAACTGTTGGATTCACTGGTAGCAGCATAAGCCCCCTCTTTTTTACCGATAATTATAGGAGTACGTCCCCATTTGTCACGTGCGGCAATCACTCCATCTTCTGTTAACAGAAGCATGGAACACGATCCCTTGATATGGTTATATACGTTTTCAATCCCTTCAACGAAGTTTTTTCCTTGAATAATCAATAAAGCAATAAGTTCAGTCTGATTGGTGTTACCCGAACTAAGTTCGGCGAAATGCATGTTTTGTGAGAGTAGTTCCTCTTCAAGTTCTTTGAGGTTGGTGATCTTTGCGACTGTAACAATGGCGAATCTGCCAAGATGTGAATTGATAATAATGGGTTGTGCGTCTGTATCACTGATAATGCCTATACCGGCATTTCCTTTAAATTTATCAAGTTCCTCCTCAAACTTAGTCCGGAAATATGAACTTTGTAAATTGTGGATCGAACGGATAAATCCTTGTTCTTCACTATATGTCGCCAGTCCTCCCCGTTTTGTTCCCAGGTGTGAGTTATAGTCTGTGCCGTAGAATAAATCGGTCACACAGCTCGTTTTCGAGACTGTTCCGAAAAAACCTCCCATATGATTCTTTTTTGATGTTGTTTTTAAAAAGATGGCGCAAAAGTACAAAAAAGATTCGTGTTGGCATAGGTTTCTATAAGAAATCAGTTTTTCAGGCGATCCTCCAGAAACGCCTGTAAAATACGGGCATGATTATAAACCGGTTCCTTAGAAGCATATAAAAGAGTGACTGTTTTATAAGGATGTATCCGGACTAAAAAATCAGCTACTTTATCGGAGGTTTCAAGCTCTTTCCGGTACATTGCCGCAAATTCTTCCCAATGTCCTGGGATATCTCCGTGAAACCATTTTCTCAAATCGGAAGAGGGAGTCAGTTCCTTCGCCCAATAATCATACTTTAAATATTCTTTTTTCATTCCACGAGGCCAAAGCCGGTCAACCAGTACACGATAGCCATCCTGTTCCGAAGGATCTTCATATACACGTTTAATTCTTATCTGATTCATATCAATGATCTTTTGATTATAATAACTTAATAGAAATAGAAAAAGTTTATGGAAGAAAGGACAAATCATAATACCTTAAGAAAATGTGAGTTTTAAAATATAAACATTGTAAGTGCATCGTTCTTCAAGTGGAGATTGATAAGAGAAGTTATGAAAGATGAAAATCAGAACATATGGAATTAACAAACCATTCATTTTGTTTGTAGAGCTTCATATTGGTATTATACCTATTTAATTAT
This sequence comes from Bacteroides hominis, assembly GCF_033042785.2. Taxonomy (NCBI): domain Bacteria; kingdom Pseudomonadati; phylum Bacteroidota; class Bacteroidia; order Bacteroidales; family Bacteroidaceae; genus Bacteroides; species Bacteroides hominis. Next base: position 2,539,744 of record NZ_CP178829.1, read on the forward strand.
TATAATCTGCTGAGAAACAATTTTATGTGAATAGCTCTGCAAAGCGATCTAAACGCTCTTTTTCTATTCCAATTATAAATACCTATTTTACAAAGGTTTGCATTTAATTCAAAATTTACTTCCCAGAAATAGGCTTGCGGAAATTTGCAAGCTACAAAAATAAATTATATTTTTGCGGCTGTTTTTGCAAAACCGGTTTACATGAATCGGATCGATAAAACAATTATTGGCGAATAATTAACTATTAATGTTTAACCAAACCAATTTAAAATTTAGAAAAAATGAAGAAAAGTATTATTATGTTTGCATTAGCAGCATTGATGAGCACAAGCGTTTTCGCTCAAAACAATGATGCAGAACGCCTTCCGGGGTACAAAACAACTTTCGAAGGTAATGGATTTTGGAATAATTGGTATATGTCTTTAAACTTTGGTGCGCAGTCTCTCTTCGCTGAAAACTCTAAAGATGCAAAATTCAGAAACACTATAACTTTTATGCCGACTCTTTCGGTAGGTAAATGGTTCAACCCTTATTGGGGAGTTCGTTTGCAGGGTACAGGTGGCTCATTGCATGGATTTACATCTGGAGCTAATTCAATGTTACATTATCAATATGGTGCCGTTCATGCAGACTTTATGTTTGGACTGATCAATTTCTTCGCTCCTTATAAAGAAAATCGTCGTTTTGACATCGTTCCTTTTGCAGGTATCGGTGGAGCATTCATCCGCAAAGGTGACCAGTCATTTACAATCAATGCAGGTATTCAGGCACGCTACCGTATTTCAAAGCGTTTCGATATCAATGTTGAATACCAGGGAGCTATTTTAGACGACGATATGGTAGTTCGCGGCGGTTTCCCGAACGATGGAATCAGCGGGCTGACAGCCGGCGTTACTTTCCGTTTCGGAAAAACCGGTTTCAAGAAAGGTTACTCTTCACGTCAGTACAATGCAATTAAGAGCAACTATTCTGACTTAGAGGCAAACTATACTTCTTTGAAAAAAGAAAATGCTGCACAACAAGCCGAAATTGCTGAGTTGAAAGCACGTAAGCCGGAGGTTATCAAAGAAGAAACCGTAATCGATAATTCAGAAATCAAGGCTCTCCCAAGTACTATCACTTTCCCGTTCAACAGCAGTAAAATTGAACTCTCACAGGAAGTAAGTATCTTCAATATTGCTGAATTCTTAAAAGCAAATCCTGAAATCCGTGTTCGTCTGACTGGTTACGCCGACAAACGTGGTTCGGAACAAGCTAACAGAATTGTTTCTGAAAGACGTGCCAATGCAGTGACAGAGGTATTTGTCAATAAGTACGGAATTGCTAAAGATCGTATCACTACAGAATTCAAAGGTACCAGCACTAAATTTGAAAATGATGACTGGAACCGTGCAGTAGTTGTGGAATTGATTAAGTAATAACAATTATACTACCTTTTTTAAGAAGGCGCATTGATAGATCATATCAATGCGTTTTTATTTTTAATGGCCTTTTTTCAGCTCTGCCGCACATTCCGCGCAACATCCTTTTAATACATAATTTATGCTTCGTACGGCAAATCCTTCAGGCAAATCTACTACGGGGACATGAATGTTTTCAAGGCAGAAAGTCTTATGGCAATATTCACAGTAAAAGTGCGTATGCAAATCTTTCACGGCACAAGTACATTCACTGTCACAAACCGCATATTTTAAAGATCCTGTACCATCATCTACGCTATGTGCCAGATGTTGGGAAACAAACAGGGTAATCGTTCGGAATATGCTCGACTTATCCACAGTATCCAGTTTGTTCTCCAAATCAAGAAGTGAAACAGCTTGTTCCGCATCTATCATAGCTTTTAAAACCAGCATCCTTATGGCAGTAGGTTTTATTCCTCTCTGTTCTAATATCTTCAAACACAAATTTTCCATTCTCATTTAATCATTTTCTGTATACGAATAGCATTCACTATGGCAATCAATGTCACACCTACGTCTGCGAAAACTGCTTCCCATAAAGTCGCAATACCACTTGCTCCCAATACCATTACCAGCAATTTTACTCCAAATGCCAGCGATACATTCTGCCAGATGATCCGGCGCGTACAACGTCCGACCTTTATGGCAGTCGCCACTTTCGAAGGTTGATCTGTCTGGATAACCACGTCTGCGGTTTCAATAGCGGCATCACTTCCTAACCCTCCCATCGCAATACCTACATCACTTAAGGCAAGTACCGGAGCATCATTCATTCCGTCACCGACAAAAGCAATCCGGTTATCTTTGTTTTCCTTCAGCTTTTCCATATGCTCTACCTTTCCTTCCGGTAGCAGATCACCATACGCCCGGGTAAGTCCCAGTTTGTTTGCAAAAATGCTAACAATACTCTGTTTATCACCTGACAAGATCTGAATATTCTTAATATTTAACTCTTTAAGTGATCTGACAGTATCTGCTGCATCGTCCTTTAACACATCGGACAATGTAATGTAACCTATATATTTATTTCCGACAGCACATACGACTGTTGTTTCCGTTATCGAAAGAATATACGCCGGAAACTCAATGGAATATTTCGACAACAATCTGGCGTTACCGACCAACACTTTTTCTCCGTCAACCTCAGTCATTAACCCATAACCTGCAACCTCTTCTATATTCTCAGCAGCAGTAAGGCCAATCTTTTTCTTTTCGGCATAACTAACAATAGCTTTGGCTATCGGATGAGTACTATTTTTCTCAACGGAAGCTATTATACGTATCAGTTCTTCTTTTGAAACGCCTGGAATAACTTCACAGGATTCCACTTCAAAAACTCCTTTAGTCAGAGTACCTGTTTTATCAAATACGACTGTATTGACACGGGTTATGGCATCCAGATAATTTCCACCTTTGAACAAAATACCTAAACGGGAGGCTGCTCCGATTCCTCCGAAATATCCTAATGGAATACTGATAACCAATGCACACGGACATGAAATCACCAGAAAAACCAATGCCTTATACAGCCAATCATTAAAAACAAATCCGAATAACGGGTTTATGAATGAATAGATATATGGGATCAGCACAATCAAAAAGGCAAGGCCGATAACAATAGGGGTATATATACGGGCGAATTTTCTAATAAACAATTCGGCCGGTGCTTTACGTTCAGAAGCGTCCTCTACAAGTTCCAGAATACGAGCCAATGCGCTTTTATCAAAAGGCTTTGTCACCTTCATCCGGATCACTTTGTCTGTAACAATCATACCGGCAAGTACCTCCTCACCCTTGCGAATATCTCGTGGAACACTCTCTCCGGTAAGGGCCGCTGTGTTGAATGCTGCTATTTCGTTAAGCATAATTCCATCCAACGGTACACGTTCACCGGCTTTTATTTCGATAATTTCGTTTATAAAGACTGACTTCGGATTGACTGTAACGATCTCGTTCCCTCTCACTACCATTGCCTTTTCGGGTCTGACATCCAACAAGGCACTGATATTACGTTTAGCCTTGTCTATTGCTCGATCCTGAAATAATTCACCAACTGAATAGAACAGCATGACAGCAACTCCTTCCGGATATTCCCCGATATAAAAAGCGCCTAATGTTGCGACTGACATCAACGTAAACTCACTGAAGTAATCTTTCTGGAGAATACTTTCCCATGCTTCCTTTATCACAGGTAAGCCGACAGGCAGATAGGCCAATACATACCAAACCAAAGAAACTGTATTTTCCTTGAAAAAAGCAATATCCAGTTGATTCATTATACCGCCTGCTACCAACATCACCAATGAAAGCATTACTTGCCAATATTCGCTTATGAAGCCATTTGCTTCCTGGCAATTTCTGACCTGCATATTTGCATTCGTTTCACATTTGCATTGTCCCATAATCATGTTTATTATTAGGTTTATGATGCAAAGGTAGCGGATTGCAGGTGCAACAAAGTTGCAAAAACTCAACCGGAAAAGTTTCGAAGGCATTTCGGAATCCGGGAAGGTACTTTTTTACATCAAAACAGGTGCAAGGAATTTAACCAGAAAATATCCCCCGGCAATCAGCCATAGATACAACAGGGAAGCAAGTATAAATGGTTTGGCACCAGCTTTTTTGAATTTGTCAATGCTGGTTTCGGCTCCCAATGCAGTCATCGCCATGGTAAGCAAAAAAGTATCCAGATTATTGATGAAAGTGATCAACCCTTGTGGCAGTAAATCAAAAGAATTAAAACCGATAACTGCCAGAAAACCGATGGCAAACCATGGAATGGATATGTCTTTCATGCGGCCGCCTTGTCCGCCTGTTTTCACTGCTGCCCTGGATACCATGAAACTGGTGATCAACAGTACCGGAACCAGCATCATTACGCGGATCATTTTCACGATAATGGCAACATCGGAAATTTCTTTTCCCATCGCATTTCCCGCACCTACCGTATGTGCAACTTCGTGTAACGTAGCACCGGTAAAGATTCCCATTTCGTTGGGCGACAACATAAAAGTTCCGTTTCTATATAATATAGGATAGATAAACATTGACAGAGTACCAAAAATAACTACGGTGGACACAGCTACCGCAGTTTTGTATGGCTTGGTCTGGATGGTCGATTCAGCCCCTAAAATAGCGGCTGCACCACAAATGCCGCTACCAATGGAAGTCAGTAGTGCGACCCCACGGTCCATCTTAAGCATACGTCCAATTAAGATACCTCCGAGAATAGTTGTAGCTACTACAATGGCATCGATAAATATGGCAGGTAGCCCCACTGCCAGCACATCCTGAAAAGTCAATTTAAAACCATAAAGAATAATGCCTATCCGTAAGACACGTTTTGAGCAGAACTGAATACCCGGTACCCATGTTTCCGGCAGATTGTTTCTGAGGCTATTGGCATATAGCATACCTAAAATAATACCTACGATCATCGGACTGAAAGAGAGTCTTTTTATGAACTCCATGTCGGCTATGTAAAAGGCTGCACATGAAAACAGGGCTATTAACAAGACCCCGTGAAGCATACTGTTTCTTTTTTCGCTTAACATAAATGAATTTATTTATAGTGTTTTTATTAGTACACCACAAAGTAAGCACTTTAAATCGGGACGCAAGCAATTAAAAAATTTATACCCCATAACTTATCGTTATTTCTGTTCTTGAAAATATGTTCCGGTTTTGTTATTATAAAAAAGCCCCATCCAAAGTATAATCTATACGCTTGGGATGGAGCTTGATTTCAGGAAAAGTCAATCAGACTGATCACTATCCTTTTATTTTTCTGCAGGCATTGCCGGTGTTGTGGGCCAATATGGATTTTGGTACAGCGGAGATAAATGGACGGATGTATGGTCAGAAGCTGTCAACAGGAATTGTTTAATTGGCAATGGTTGTAAATAATGGGCCATATGCCAGATATAACCATCCTTATATAAGTTCCCGGATCCCATATTTTTCTGATAAGGCCGGAGATACTCACTTAAACTGGCGTTTGAGACATTTGCCGATGAACTACCGTCAGCAACCAACTGACCGGCATCATACCATTGTTCCATCGGAGTGTTCCAAAGATGGATTCCCTCCACATGATACGGTTCCACCATCATCTGCTCCAATGCTCTCCACCGTATTAGATCCATCCAGCGTAATCCTTCAGCCATTAATTCACTGCGACGCTCCCGACGCATGTTATACAAAACAGGGTCAGTCAATAATGATCCGGCAGAGTATGCGCCCCAATCTAACTTCTCTTTTTCCATATTGGTGGATGCGATAGTCACTTGAGGGTCAATAGCGGTTCCATTGAAGCCGGCTGCTGTACGAACGGTTTTCCAATACTCCAATATCTTTCCTGAAGCTATATTCTTCGTCAACTGATACTCAGCTTCCATATAGTTCAAAAAAGCTTCTGTTGCACGAAATACTATTGATCCGGTATAGCCGGTTCCGTTACCACACAGCTTTTTATCGAATGTACCACCTTTGCGAATTGCATATCCTGTACTATAGCCTTTTTCTTCGTTTGTCGATAATATGACCGGATAGGGTTCATACTCCATTCCCATTTCCTCTTCAGCATCCATATTCTTAAATAAATTTTTCTGGTTCGGTTCTTTCAGGAATATGTGTAAACGGGGATCTGCATTTTCTCTGACTGATGCCAAGGTTTTGTCATCATAAGAAAAATCATCATGGGATGCATAAACAGGCTTGCCGTCCTTCATGACAAAGCCTTCTACCATACTGCGGGTTAAACCGGTACCATAGTTGCCATGTTGAACCGAAACCTCGATGTTATTCACAATACTCAGTCCTTTGCTGTATTCACGCCAAAGCAAAACGTCAGGGTATCCGGACATGTCGATATTGCCAAACATGCTGAAATAAGGATTGTCAGGATCCGTTTCCGATTGAGGCACCATTCCTGTATTTTGAGTTAATTGTCCTTTGTACTTATCAGCAACAGTTTCTGCACTTTTTGCTGCAACTGTAAAGAAGTAGGTTATTTCATTATCGATATTACCCGAAGGATATTCGTAGTTGGCATTATACTCTTTATCTTTACCGGGCCAACCTTCACCGTTCGGTACAAAGGCAGTTCCTTTAAAATAGTGCAACCATGAGCCCTCAAACAATCCTACACGCGATTTTAATAAAAGAGCTACATCCGGAGACAGGCGATTGCGACGGTCATCAAAATTGTCGCTCATATAAATTAGTGCACTGTCTAAATCTGCAAGAATGAAACGGGCCACTTCATTGCGTGGGCTACGTTTGTTGGCCTCTACCAGGATTGTTTCATCATCTGGCATAGCTTCTTTCAAGATTGGTAAATCTCCCCACTTTTGAAGCATATCAAAATATGCGTAAGCGCGGAAAAAGTAAATCTCGCCAATATATTGACGAATATTGCGCTCTGAGCCGGAAATTCCTCCTTGATTATAATAACCTAATATTGTATTCAAGGAATAATTGATATTGCGGATATTGCTCCATGACCAGTTGCCGTTGGTTTGCCCAACCTTCCACTGATCTGTTGCATATCTGCCGTCTGCGGAAAAAGTTGCCTGATTGTCTGTGTGAACATCGTAGGCAAAAGTTCCATAATTCCCGCCATGAGAGGGCAATACATCTGTATATAGTTTATTGGCTATGGCCTGAACCTGGCTTTCTGTTTGATAATAATCTTCCGGAACTACATAAGAAGGAGGTTGCTTATCTAAAAAATCTTCACAGGCAACAACCGAGGTAGCAAGTAATGCTACAGATACAAAACGTAGAATATTTAATTTCATTGTTATCTTCCATTAAAATGTTACACTTAATCCACATGACAGAGTTCTCGACAACGGATAACCGTTACCTCCCGAACCACCGGAGATTGTTTCCGGATCAAATTGATCGACCAAGCTTGTCCCGGTCCACAAATTTTCTCCGGAGAAGTATATACGTAAATTCTGGACTCCATAACGAGAAGTCAGTCTGGTAGGGAATGTATATCCCAACTGTAAGTTTTTCAGACGAATATAAGCAGCGCTCTGTAAATAGCGGGTCTGTGTCTGTAGATTCTTATTGCTATATAGTGGGCGAGGTAAATAGGAATTAAGATTAGGACTCTGATAGCCCTCCTGAACCGACCATGTATCATCATTACGGAAGTAATCACTTACACTTTCAATTCCGGTAGCATGCCACATTCCGCTATTGCTTGCACCAAACAGATAAGTACTTCCTTGCCAGAAGTCGCGTTTCATAACCCCTTGGAAGAACATACGGAGATCAAAGCCTTTCCAGGAAGCATTCAGATCAAGACCAAACAGATAACGGGGAGTTGTATTACCTATAACAGTCCAGTCCCCCGTATCATTCAGTGTCCCCGAACCACCGGAAATCTTACCATCACCGTTTATATCTGCATACATAATATCTCCTGCCTTCCAGTCCGAACCCAATGCGCTCTGTCCACCGTTAGGCATTGTTGCTAAATGGGCCTGCATTTCTTCATCTGTCTTTGCAAGTCCCACTGTAGTATATCCCCATATCTCATTGGTATAGCGTCCTTCAATATACGTACTGACTGCTTTAGTCGGATTATTCGGATATCGTGTGATTTTCGTACGGGCATCCGAGACGTTAAATTTCGCGCCATACGTAAAACCATTATTCAAGCGGTCATTCCAACCGATTGAAAGTTCCCATCCGGAGGTTCTCAAGTCTGTATTGTTGGTAATCGGTACACCTGTACCCAGCAGAGCCGGTAGTTCGGGAGCGTTGCCAACCATATTTTTTGTATCGCGGATATACCAGTCGAATGATCCGGTCAAACGATTATTGAATACTCCCCAATCCAATCCTAAATTATAACTCTCAATTGTCTCCCAGGTTAATGAAGCCGAAACAAGTCCCGGAGCCGAAGCGGTATTGGGTTTATTGCCATTCATCAGCCATGCGCCATTCGAAGAACCCACCGACATGGTTTGATAAGTCTGATACCAGTTCGTTGTATTTTGGTTTCCCAATAAACCGTAGGAAGCACGAAACTTAAGAATATTGACAATATTGTTCAAAGGTTCAAAGAAGTGTTCACGCGCAACATTCCATCCCAAAGAGAAAGAAGGAAAGGTTTTCCACTGGTTGCCTTTGCGGAAACGTGATGTGCCATCTGCACGGAGATTTGCTTCGAGCAGATACTTTCCGTCATAACTATAATTGATACGTCCGAAAAATCCGGCTGTAGCCCAGTCATTGCGGGATCCATTGACAGATGGGGTTATGGGATTCCCGTCGTAATCGAGCCCGTTAGTCAAGTCTACCTGAGGTTTATTCGGAAACATAATACCGTCACGTTGCAGACCGAATTGAGTTTGTTTCAGATTTTCAGCCTGGAAGCCACCCATTACATGAAGATCATGCTTTTGGTTGAATTGGTGTGTGTATTCGGTATATATATTGAAATTATAATAATTCTCTTTATAATAATCTTCGTGTACATTCGAATATTTGTCGCAAGCATAGGCATTGCCTTCCACATCATGGTTGTAAAGCACTTGTTTATCCCAGTAGTTATTGGCCGACTTGATACGGTAATTGAAATCCACGTGTGTAATCCAGTCTTTTACCGGTTCGAAAGTAAAACTCACTTGATGATACATGTTATCCGTTTGAATCTTACCGGTTCCTCCTTCCGCTAATCCCAATATGGGAGAAGGGGCATAAAAATAGTAACCGTTGGGATCATACAAAGGTAAAACAGGCCAACCTTGACGAGCCATGTCCGAATATAGAGAGTTAGTCATTGTTGCGGGGCGTTTGTAATCTTCCCGGGTAAATCGCATTGTATAGTCAAACTTGAGCCATTTAGTCAGTTCGGAACCAATCTTTGCAGTGCCATTGTAGCGAGATAATCCCTCTTCTCCCAGATTCATAAAACCACCTTGGTCCAGATAATTGAATGAAGCATAATAATTCAACTTCTTAGTGCCTCCATTGACACTAAAGTTATGTTCTTGTGAGAAGGTCCACTTTTTAAAAATCATATCATAATAATCAATATCATCTACCCCGGTCACATAGCCATCTTGCCAGTATCCGTTATCACCGGCCAAGAGGGAGTACAAGATAGTCCCATCGTCAGTGATACGTTGTGCAGGTCCGTAAGGTTTGGCATTGTGATAGGCAACAATCTTTTTCATACGATCATTTGTAATGTAGGTTCCACCTCCTCCATTGGTATTGGTGTCATTGATCCAACTGGCAAAGTCAACCGAATTCATCATATGGTTCATATTAATCGGGTTTCCCCAGCGGAAACTATTATTATAGTTTACCTGGGTTTTGCCTTCCGTGCTTCCTGATTTGGTTGTGATCAAGATTACACCGAATGGTGCACGTGAACCATATATTGATGATGCAGCCGCATCCTTCAAAACAGAAATATTGGCAATGTCCTGAGGATTAATGGAATTAAGATCACCTTCCATTCCATCAACTAAAACCAAAGGTTCACCGCTGGTTCCCTGTCCGATAGTGGTAGTACCGCGAACATTTACACTTGGTTTATCTTCCAGGCTACCGTTCGTCTGTGTGATTCGTAGTCCCGGAACCATACCTTGCAATGCTTGTGCCGCATTGGTCACCGGACGTTCTTTCAACTCTTTGGCTGAAACAACGCTGACGGACCCTGTCAGGTTTACCTTTTTCTGGGTACCGAATCCCACAACCACGACTTCATCCAAAACCTCCGAATCTTCTTTCAAAGTAATATTATACGATTTTCCCGGAGACGTTTTTATTTCCTGAGACTTATAGCCGATATATGAAATTACGACTATCACACCATCCGGGACAGACAGAGAAAAGTCCCCCTCTAAATTTGTCACGACTCCATTAGTGGTTCCCTTTTCTACGACGCTGGCTCCAATAACCGGCTCTCCATTGGCGTCCGTCACTTTGCCGGAAATTGTATTTTTCCGCTGAAAAGTCTCTTTTACTACAACATTAGGCTTGCCCGATGTTGCAAAGACAGCCGAGGGAGCAAACCCGGCAGACAGCAATAAAGCCAATAGTAACTTACAATTGTTTTTCACTTTCATGTTTTTCATGTTTTTAATTTTCCAATCACATAAAATTAACGTTAACTAAATAAATGTCATTAAATTAAGTATATCAAGTTTGGCCAAAAATGATTATATCTCCGAATCTAACGCAGTTCCTTTCTTCTATACGGGTTATTTCGAATTCCTATCGAACATGTCTTTTATTTCCTCAAAGTTTTCAATGATTGTAGGATCGAAATCTGTGCTATTCATGTATTTCAGTAATGAAACAAGCATTTGTTTTGCTACCGGTCTGTTCTCTAAATCAGATTGCAAATCGAAAGTGGCTAATACCAATTTGCCTCCATGCACTTTGCCTTCATACAAAGAAGCCAGACGGCGATTATTAGTAAAGTTATCGACCATTTCTACAATAGGGGTCCCTCCCTGTATACTATCTGTTATCATGGTTTTGGAGTTCTTATTTAAATCCCACCATTGCCAATCGGTGTGCATGTCTGTCGGAAAATCAGCCAATGCTTTATGAGCCGGATTACATAATACTCCCATTGTCCCGGCCTGATTCGGAAAATGTACCGGGCTCCAGAATACAGGTACGAATTTGCCTTCGATACCTTTCATCTTTTTCCAATCCGGATTGAAAAGGACTTTTTGCCCTTCATTCAGCCATGCCATGGCCTGATCATAATTACGGGTATATTTCACATTACCCCATTCTACTTTTTCTCCTTCAGGATAAACCCATATGTTCCATCTGTTTACATAATCTGTTCCGATTACTTTTACACACACTTCCAGTTTTGAAGCATTCTGTATGTCTGTCAAGGGTACCGATATCTCACCCAATTTTCCATTATAACCAAATTTCAATTCTCCTACTTGTATTTCACCATGCTTTACAGAACGTCCTTTATCCAGAATATCCCAATGCAGTGTTTTGTTTGTCAGAATATCGTTTCCGTAATTGCATAACTCGATCTTAGCTTGAAACATTTCATCGTTTTTATATACTGCTTTAGGAAAGCGCAATAACGGCACCACCGGTGAACAAAACTCCCGGAAGGCTTTACCGTCGATAATTCCTTTACTTTCCCAGAAGGCATTCAATAGTCCGACGAGTGCTGTTCCTTGTCCCGGAAAGTCATGTAAATCAAGTAATTGAAAACCACTGATTCCATCAGTTTTCAATGCACGCTCAATTTCTTCTTTATATAAGATTGCGGCTAACTTTCCGGAAGCCATTAAATAATCGGGTGCTTTATCAAGTAATTTCTTTTTTTCAAGATCATTCTTCACAGCCATAAAATTTAAGGGTTTCAGAACTCCGGTATATTTGGAAATCTCGGTTAAATCCGGATAAACCGAATATTGTCCTATTTCGTGAGTAATCAGAGGGACCTGTATACCTGCAACCGATTCACTGTAATCTTTATCGAATGTAGGGGATAGTTGATTGAAAACTCCCTGTCCCCGTACCCAGCCTTTATTGGTCCACTGCGTGACAAAGAAATCATCGTTTGATTCCGGCCATCCGCCATGTCCGCCTTCGAACGTAAACGAAGTTGTTACGTATAAGTGTCTGTTATCCTTTGCTTTCAATTCGTCTAACATTGCAGACAGAATGGTGAAATCTCCCTGCAATTCGTTTCCCAGGCTCCAAAGGCAAAAAGAGGGGTGATTGCCGTAATTTTTGATAATCCGGTCTGCTTCTTCTCTTAAAAAGCGTACGGCACTTGAATCCTGCCCAATTGTAAGTACCCATGCAGGAAGTTCAACCTGTAAATAAAATCCCATTTCATCTGCTGCTTCAAAAGCTGCTTCGGGAGGGCACCAGGAATGAAAACGGAGATGATTCAGCCCATATTCTTTGGCTGCGGCATATACTTTTTGCCAGCCTTCTTTATTCATTGGAGGAGTTCCGGTTAATGGGAATATGCAACACTCCAATGTACCTCTTAAGAACAAAGGTTTATTGTTCATCAACATTTTATCACCGTTTGTTTCCAATTGGCGCATACCGAAATCTTCTTTTATTTCTGATACTCTTCCATTGGCCTCCAATGTGACCGTAGCCTGATACATTTCAGGAGTAAATTCATTCCATAATATCGGGTTATCTCCCATGTTGTAAAGCAACTCAACCGATGAGGCTCCGGCTTTCACATCCATCTTTTTTACCTGCTCTTCAAGTTGTTGAGAGCCGTTTTTTGCAGATACTTTCATCGAAAGCAATGCATGTTCTGCGGCAGGTGTATTGTTTGAAAACGAAATAACGGCTTTTACCTGTTTGTTTTTTACATCGGGATATAGTTGTATGCTTTCTAAACGTATTTTTTCCATGGCCCGGACAGTCATATCTCCTAAAATACCATTCCATTTAATTTGTGTATGATCTGTATATGCATGTGCCATACCATTGGAGATATCATAACGCTTGCGATTATCGACGCGTATGGTCAGAATATGCTTTTTACCGCATGTCATATAAGGAGTCAGATTGTAGCGGTGTGGCGTGCTTAAGCTTTCTTCATGTCCTTCGACTTTCTTATTATCTACCCAAACCTGAGTATCCCACAAGGCTCGTTCCAAATCCAGAAGCAGCTCTTTATCATTCCATTGGGCAGGGACCGAGATCTCTCTTGAGTACCATGCAACTCCTACGTAATTGTGCAAACGTGTGAGATATAATAACTGGGGTTTTGACAGTGTAGGTTCCAAGGCATTGAGGGTTCCAAGTCCGGCATCGTCAGTTGTACCCGGTAACTGCATGGGCGTTTCAAACAGGTTGCCTTGCCATGATTCTTTTATTCCAACATCTGTACTGTCCAGCCTGACAGTCCACTCTCCGGAAATATCCAACTGTTTCTTTTCAGAAGAACATGATGTCGACAGAATAATGATCAATAAAGAAAATAGTAGTTTTTTCATATTATTACATTTTAAATATTACAAATAGCTGATCTTTCAACATTGCAAAATAGCTAAGAAAATATAACCTTGAAAATGTAAGAAAGGACTGTTATGATGTATAAAATCTCTAATTTTAAGTGATTATATCATTGATTATCTTTAGAAATACCCTAATAACCAGTGTTTTCAGATTAATTCAATAAAAAGAGTCGAAAAATATCTCGTTTTATAATAAAGATGTATATTTGCAAAAAGAGTGTAACTATGGAACGCAAAAAAGAAGGATTTACCAATCAAAGAGCGATTGTTCTTCCTGAAGCTATAAAAAAAATATTGGTCGGCAACGAGCTGACTAATTTGTTGTATGTAACGGATATCGGGTATTATCCACATGCCACCGGACACTATCGAGCCAGAAGATATGGTTCGCAACAGCACATTCTTATATATTGCACTGAGGGAGAGGGCTGGTATAGCATTCACGGTCAAAGACAGAAAGTATGCAAAGACCAATTCTTCATTATCGAAGCGGGCTTGCCACACATTTACGCCGCTTCAGAAAACAGTCCATGGAGTATATATTGGTTGCATTTCACCGGAGAAAAAAGTCATTTGTTTAATTCATTCTACAACAAACTGCATAAAATAGATGAATCTCCCAACGCACGTATTAAAGATCGGATGCAGTTGTTCGAAGAAATTTACCAGAATCTGGAAATGGGATATAGTATTGAAAACCTGGAATACACTACACTGTGTCTATGGCATTTTATAGCTTCCTTCAAGTTTGTTTCACAGTTTAGAGAAATTAATCGGGCCAAACAAGGAGATGTCACTCAGGAAGCGATCAGTTATATGAGAAAGAATATCGAAAAGAAACTCTCGCTGGATGATATAGCCGGCAGTGTCAACTACTCATCTTCGCATTTCGGACAAGTGTTTTTAAAGAAGTCCGGATACACTCCTTTAAATTACTTCAATCAATTGAAAATACAAAAGGCCTGTCAGTTACTTGACTTTTCAGACTTGAAAATAAAAGAAATAGCAGAACAACTTGGCTTTTATGATCAATACCATTTCTCTAAAGTATTCTATAAGCAGATAGGCGAGACACCAAGCAGTTACAAAAAAAGGAATAAAGGATAAAAAAAGAAAATGCAAAAGTGCAGCTGATAAATGTAGGAAAGTAGTACTTAAAGTTTGTTTATAAGGCAAATTGAGTGTATCTTAGCAGGCAAGATGTATATCTTAGCGGCCAAGATGCAAATCTTAGCTGCTAAGATGCACATCTTGCGACGCAAGATGAACTTATCGCCTAAGGGAGGCCATTTACTGAAGTAGCCGGAGCGACTTTGTCCGGCATACTTGGCAAGTTTTTACCTTTACTTCCGACAAGCCCACTCTTTATCGGTTTTCTCTATTCACCTTTTAAAAACATTGCAAGCTATGGCTGAATATCAAATGCAAGAACTGACTCTTCCCAATGAGGAAGACAAGAAAATTCTTTTCCCGCGCATGAAACTGTCCGGGCAAGTAGACTTAAATTACATTGCTTCACACATTAATTATGCAAGTTCTTTTACCCCGGGGAATATCATCGGACTGACGAAGGCTTTGGCGCAGGCCATTGCCTATGAAATGGGGCAGGGACATTCAGTGAAAATCGACGGACTGGGTATCTTTACTCCTTCACTGGGGTTACGTGACGGAGCCGAGCGTGAGAGTGGTGAGAAAGGTGGTAAAAAACGTAATGCCATGAGCATCTGTGTAAAGAATATCAATTTTCGTGCTGACAAACAACTGATCATTGAAACAGGAGACCACTGTATGCTGGAGCGTTCGGAATGGAAGTTCAGGCACTCTTCGCAATTCTACTCAGAGCAGGAACGGCTCAAGATGGCACAGGACTATCTGGCTGTGAATCATTTTATGAAAGTGGCGGATTATTGTCGCTTGACGGGGTTGTTGCGTGACAAGGCTGCACGGGAGTTGAAACGCTGGACCGAACAACCTGAAACAGGTATTGATTATCGGGGACAGGGCTCGCATAAGATATACATGGTCCGTTCCAACTTATGAGTGTGTCCTTACAAAAAAGATAATCAGTGCATACGCATCGCGTTGCCGGGACATATCGGTATTTTTGCGGAAGAAACCTGATTCCGACTCGTCTTAAAATGACTTCATGTTATTATTGTGTGAAGTTGTTTTAGGGCAAGTAAGATACCGGACACCATTGATTGCGGATATGTATCGGACAGATTTTAAATGATCTGCTTTCTTTATAATATGCATCCGCTCTTTTCTTCTCTGTTTACGAAATATTTTTATCTCTAAATAATCACTATTTACATCCATATAAACTCTCGTATTTGCATTATATTCCATATTCTGCGTTTATTGATTTCTTTGAATTAATATATATTTGTATTTTTGATTCACTTTTATATCACAATGAAAAGAATGATTATATCGATTAAGATGTGAAGTTTTTACTCTCTATGAAATAATGATGTAATTAAATAGTGATAGGTGTGTCACTGTTTTTGGTGACAAAACTGTATTTAATATTGTTTTATGGTGGCAAATAGTGAAATGAATAATACGTAATTGATAAATTTTGAAATATTTTTTTCTGTTAAGTATTTGAAATGATAAATCTATGCGCTATATTTGCTGTTACACTAAAAGATACTAAATGAAGAATCGCTCTTATTGAAATAATGTTAACTGTACGGCTAACGCTATTGGATCCGTTAAATAAGAATTCAATAAGAGAAAGAAAAGATATATTTGATAATAAAATTTTATAGGGGTATTACACTTACATAACAAATTACTTTATTATAGGTACAAGAATATTGGGGGAGATGCGAGGATATTACAGTAAGTCAAGCTTGACATTATTATTGCTCAAATATCAGTTGAAAAACGAGATTTATACAGGATAAGCTGCATTGGATGTTTTGTTCACTGAATAATAACCGGAATTGACGTTAATATAAAAGTTCTATATATGAAAAAAATATATCTGTTATTATCATTTCTTTCTGCATTCTTTTTGCTCTCGGCTTGCTCAGATGATACTGAGCAATGTTTATATTCTCCTAAAGTATTTGATACCGGTAATTTATTGAGTAATAAAGTAAAAGAGGAATTCTTGAATTTTGATTATCCTGCTGGAATTGTTCCGGTTCTTTTTGCGGCAGATAGCATAGAGCCCATTAAAATGGGTGCTTATGCTGACGAATGTTTTGATGCTCTTGTGGATTCAATATCTGAATCAAAAGATTTTAAACGTAGGGGAATGCTGGTACTTGTGTCCAGGAATCCGGAGCTGATTCAAATTCGTTTGGGGAGTCGGTATCGGGTTTATTGTAATATGACTGGCGCAACTTCCGGAGTCGATTACTTAAACTTGCAGAAACAAATACGGGAAAAAGGTATAGAAGAAACTCTTCCGTTGTTTTTACAAAATACATCAGTTCGCATTCAAGAGTTGAATGCTTTACCTTCGTATAAAAAATATCGAATAAATTCTGCCGTATCGGCTATTTCTACTTGCCTGGAATACATAGGAACTCCCTCGGAGAACTTTTATGGAAAATGTGTTTTAACTCCTATTCTGAAGACAACGTCATTGGGGTACTATGTTTTTAAATCTTGGCTGCTGACCTTCATGTTTGTATGTCTGATAATGCTTTTGTGTCGTTGGGCATTGTTTTTAGTAGTGAAGCGTTTATTGCAGAAACATGTTATAGGCCTTATTTGGTCTCAAAAGATTATCAATTGGGGATTAGGATTGTTGTTTTCTATTTCAGCAGCGGCTTCGGCTATTATTTTATCCAGCGGACGTATGGAAGATGCGATCGCATTACAGGCCATCGGAGTTCCTTTTATAGAAAATTTTCAGATAGCGGCTGCCGATTATGTGTTGAAAACATCTTTTGTGGCTGCGTTCTTTTTTGTGTTGATGTATGCTTTGAAACGTAATATAGTATCAGATATATTTTTATATAGCCTCTTGGAACCAGAGAAGCAACAGGCTATTTATCATAATTTGAGTGATGCTCAAAAGACTACTTTGGTTATAGGGCATGAAGCGGATCTCAGCAAAGTTGAAGAAAGTTCTGAACCATATTCCGAATTATTCACTTCTCGTGTTTCCCAACGGGAAACCATGACTATTGTTTCGTTGGCGATGGCAGCTTTATTTTTGATTCCGCGTCCATTGATAATTATGGGCATTGCTTTAACCATTTATCCTTTGGCCGGACAATGTGCGAAGATCTATCATGTTGTAAGTAATAATACACTTCCTGAACAAATAAAAAGAGATAGGAGGACATCGTTAATAACTAATTTGCTTATCATTTTTATTATAGCTTTTATTACTGTTTTGATGGGATTGTTTTTTAATCCTATGCCGGATAAAAAAGAGATTGATTTAAATGAGGCAAGAACCGAACTGGTCACATCGGATAGGCTTGAGGGGAATTATACCGTTAGTAAATCTATTGCCGGACAAGTTCAGGTATCCAGTGGAATTATAAAAAAAATAAAAAATGGTGCGTTTCAATTATTGATAACCGGCAAGTCTTCACCTAAAGTGTACAAACTTGGTTTTGACGCTGATGAAATGATATTTGTTTCTGAGGAATTGGGTAATGGGATCATTCATTATGACAAAGATTTGGATAAAATTAAAGTTGTATTTACTATAAATGAACATACGACATGGACAATTTCAAAATGATTTATTCGATTCCATTTCTGTTTTTTACTTTTGTATCTTGTAGTAACTCGTCAACAGAAATGGTTGCTAAAAGTAAGTATGATGCTCAAATTGCTGAGTATAAAGAGTTAAATGAACAGCAAGCTGCTGTTATAGAAGATAACTTAGAGAAAAGTAAGATCATCAATAATGTAGTGACAGAGTTGAACCAAATAGCCGGGAATACGCAATCTTTACGTGTGAATGTAGAACATGGGGTCGGAGAACTAAGCCAGGCTGAAGAGATTAACCGGAAACTCCAGATTTTGAAGAAACGATTGACCGTTGTCGAGGGGAAGCGTAGTGACAGCAGTAAGAATCTGTTGGCAACGATGGATAACCTGAAGAGTATTATAGAACAAAAAGAAATTGAAATAAATAATCTCAAACAAGAGATTGCGAATCAACAACAGACCATTGCTAATCAGAAAAACACAATAGCTAATCAGCAGGTAACGATTGATGCCCAAAGTCAGGAACTGATGGCTAAGCAACAGGAAATGTGGTACAAATTAGGTGTTGAACTGCATTCAGTTGTAGAAGAATTGCCAAAAGTGAAAGGCAGGAAGGATAAGCGAAACATTAAAAACACCAGATATTATATTCTTAACAAAGCAAAAGAGTGCTTTGAGCATGCTGCACAATTGGGACATTCGCTCGCAAGTTCGAAAGCCCGGCAGATAGAAGGTGAGATGAGCAGGTTATAATACGTGATTTTATTGTTTTTCTGTTTTTAATTAGTAGAAAACATTAATTTTGCATTCGATTTAAATCCGATTCGAATGTCACAACTTCCAACGTTAATAGCCGACCTCGCTCTGATTTTGATTTGTGCCGGTGTTATGACTTTGTTATTCAAGAAACTGAAGCAACCACTTGTGCTGGGTTATGTCGTTGCCGGTTTTCTTGCCAGTCCACACATGCCTTATACGCCTTCGGTGATGGATACAGCCAATATTAAAACCTGGGCGGATATTGGAGTCATCTTTTTGCTTTTTGCCCTTGGACTGGAATTCAGTTTTAAAAAGATAGTGAAGGTTGGAGGTACGGCTGTCATTGCTGCCTGTACCATTATCTTCTGTATGATTCTGTTGGGGGTTGCTGTCGGGATGGGCTTTGGTTGGCAGCGTATGGACAGTCTGTTTCTGGGCGGGATGATTGCTATGTCTTCTACTACCATCATCTACAAAGCGTTTGATGATTTGGGGTTGCGGAAGAAACAATTTACCGGTTTGGTGCTCAGTATTCTGATTCTTGAAGATATACTTGCCATTGTGTTGATGGTGATGCTTTCAACGATGGCTGTCAGCAATAATTTTGAGGGAACAGAGATGTTGAGCAGTATCGGTAAACTACTTTTTTTCCTTATTCTTTGGTTTGTGGTAGGTATTTATGCCATACCCGAATTTCTGAAACGTTGTCGGAAATTGATGAGTGAAGAAACATTGCTGATTGTTTCTCTGGCTCTCTGTTTCGGTATGGTGGCTATCGCTGCCAATACGGGCTTTTCTGCTGCATTCGGTGCCTTTATTATGGGGTCTATTCTTGCCGAAACAATTGAGGCCGAATCTATTGACCGATTGGTGAAACCTGTGAAGGATTTGTTTGGAGCTATCTTCTTCGTATCAGTGGGAATGATGGTAGATCCTGCAATGATTGTTGAATATGCAGTTCCAATTATAGCTATTACATTGGCAGTAATCTTGGGTCAGGCTTTTTTCGGCACAATGGGCGTTATGCTGGCGGGACAACCTTTAAAGACAGCCATGCAGTGTGGTTTTAGCTTGACACAGATAGGGGAGTTTGCTTTTATTATCGCTTCTCTCGGTTTGTCCTTGCATGTGACAAGTGATTTTTTATATCCGATCGTAGTTGCTGTTTCTGTTATCACCACATTTCTGACTCCTTATATGATCCGTGTTGCCGAGCCGGCTTCAAATTTTGTAGACCGTAAGTTGCCCGAGTCGTGGCGACGTTTCCTGATGCGGTATACTAACGGTTCCCGGACCGTCAATCATGAAAGCCTTTGGCGGAAATTACTGTTTGCCTTGGCACGGATTCTGGTGGTTTACTCCATTGTCAGTATTTCTGTGATTACCCTTTCATTTCGTTTTGTGGTGCCCTTGTTTCGTGAACATCTTCCGGGTATCTGGGGACCACTGGCGGGAGCTGTTTTTACTATTTTGTGTATATCTCCTTTCCTGCGGGCCATTATGGTGAAGAAAAACCATTCGGTAGAATTCATGACTTTGTGGAATGACAACCGTGTCAACCGGGGACCTTTGGTTTCTACGATTGTGTTTCGTGTAGCTGTTTCCGTTCTGTTTGTCATGTTCGTGATTACCCGTCTCTTTAAAGCGTCTGTCGGATTGATGTTCGGAGTTGCCTTGTTGCTGGTAATCCTGATGGTTCTTTCACGGCAGCTGAAGAAACAATCTATTTTGATAGAACGTAAATTTTTTCAAAATCTCCGTTCCCGTGATATGCGTGCCGAATACCTGGGGGAGAAAAAGCCGGCTTATGCCGGGCGTTTGTTGTCGAGAGATTTACACCTGACCGATTTTGAAATTCCCGGAGAATCGGCTTGGGCCGGAAAAACATTGCTTGAGCTGAATTTGGGCAAAAAGTATGGAGTGCATGTTGTTTCTATTCTACGGGGAAAGCGTCGGATTAACATTCCGGGAGGTTCTGTCCGTTTATTCCCGATGGATAAGATACAGGTTATTGGTACTGATGATCAGTTAAATACATTTGCAGAGGAAATGTCTCATGTTTCTGTTATCGATTGGGATGTGTTTGAGAAAAGTGAAATGACATTGAAACAATTGTTGATTGATACTGATTCTGCTTTTTTGGGCAAAACGTTGCGTGAATCAGGTATCCGGGATAAGTACCATTGCCTGATAGCCGGTGTGGAGCGGGGAGGGGAGGCTTTGATGACTCCTGACGTAAATATTCCTTTTGAAGAAGGAGATGTGGTATGGGTGGTAGGTGAGAATGAAGATGTATACCGGTTAATAGGGCAAAATTGTGATAGAAAACGTTAACAGGATACTGGCATATCATAAAAAAATGCGATATTTGCGAAATGATTCAGATAGAGACTATACTTGATATACTTGTTAAAGGATTCGTGATTGGCATTGTGGTTTCTGCACCGCTGGGGCCTGTAGGCGTCCTTTGTATTCAGCGTACTTTGAATAAAGGACGCTGGTACGGATTCGTTACCGGTCTGGGTGCTTCGTTGAGTGATATTGCTTACGCCCTTCTAACGGGATATGGCATGAGTTTCGTGTTCGATTATATCAATAAGAATATTTTTTATCTACAGCTTCTCGGAAGCATTATGCTATTGGTTTTTGGTATATATACATTCCGTAGCAACCCGGTACAATCCATCCGTCCGGTATCAGCCAATAAAGGTTCTTATTTCCACAATTTCATCACCGCTTTTGCGGTTACACTTTCAAATCCTCTTATAATTTTCCTTTTCATCGGTTTGTTTGCCCGTTTTGCATTTGTGCAACCCGGTGTGTTGGTTTTTGAAGAGATAACCGGTTATCTGGCCATAGCTCTCGGAGCATTGGCATGGTGGTTCGGAATTACTTTCTTTGTCAATAAAGTGCGGACACGATTCAATTTGCGTGGCATCTGGATTCTGAACCGGGTGATCGGAAGTATTGTGATGGCTGTGTCTGTGTTTGGATTGATATTCACTCTGTTGGGGGAATCTATCTATTAATGTAGGAGAAAAGAAAGAAGATGAAAATAGCGCAACAACTGAAAGAAAAGAATATTGCCGAGTACCTTATATATATGTGGCAGGTAGAAGATCTGATCCGTGCCAATGATTGTGATATCGACCGGATTAAGGAGAACATTATATCCCGTTACAAGATTGGCGATGAAGAACGCCGTGAGTTGACGGAATGGTATTCTAATCTGGCTTCAATGATGTGGGAAGAGGGAGTCCGTGAGAAAGGACATCTCCAGATAAACCGAAATGTAATCATTAACTTGACCGAACTGCATGCAGCTTTGCTGGCGTCGTCTAAGTTTCCTTTCTATAGTTCGTCTTACTTCAAAGCACTGCCTTTCATTGTAGAGTTACGAAATAAAAACGGTCAAAAGGAAGAACCGGAACTTGAAACCTGTTTCGAGGCTTTGTATGGGATGATGTTATTGCGTTTGCAGAAGAAGCCTATCAGCCCGGAGACTACAAAGGCGATGGAGGCTATCAGCAGTTTCCTGTCTATGCTGGCTAACTATTACGACAAGGACAAAAAAGGAGAGTTAAAATTGGAATAGAAATGAATACGATTCACCACAGATTACACGGGTTCTCACAGATTAATAATTTATTTTACTGCGAGTTAAATTAAAATATCTGTGTTAATCTGTGTAATCTGTGGTGAATTCAAAATAAGATAGAAATGAATATATTAGTCACCGGAGCCAACGGGCAACTTGGCAATGAAATGCAGGTGCTTGCCAAAGAAAACCTGCAGCATACGTACTTTTTTACGGATGTGCAGGAGTTGGATATTTGTGATGAACAAGCTGTTTATGCCTATGTGAGTGAACACAAAATTGATGTCATTGTGAATTGTGCGGCTTATACAGCGGTGGATAAGGCGGAAGATGATGCTGAATTTTGCGACAAACTGAATAATGTCGCACCAGGATATTTAGCTCGGGCGGCGCAAGCCAACGGAGCTGCGATGATTCAGGTTTCTACCGACTACGTGTTTGATGGCACAGCCCATATCCCTTACACAGAAGATCAACCCACTTGTCCGACCTCAGTTTATGGCTCTACCAAATTGACCGGTGAGCAGAACGTGATGAACCATTGTGAAAAAGCTATGGTAATCCGTACGGCATGGTTGTATTCTATCTATGGCAACAATTTTGTGAAAACGATGATTCGTTTAGGACGTGAGCGTGAGTCTTTGGGGGTTATATTTGATCAGATCGGTACGCCGACTTATGCCAATGACTTGGCTCTGGCTATTTTTGCAGCCCTTAATAAAGGTATTGTCCGTGGTATCTATCACTTTAGCGATGAGGGAGTTTGTTCTTGGTACGACTTTACAATAGCCATTCATCGTTTAGCGGGAATCACTTCATGTAAGGTGAAACCATTGCATACTGCTGATTATCCGGCAAAGGCACCTCGTCCGCATTATTCCGTACTTGATAAGACGAAAATAAAAGAGACATTCGGCATTGAAATCCCGCATTGGGAAGAAAGCCTGAAACGTTGCATTAATCAATTAAGAGTGGAGAATCTGTGATTCTTCATCCTCAATTCTTGAAATATGGCAGATAATACAGAAATATTAAGAAGGCGCACTTTCGCCATTATTGCACACCCGGATGCCGGTAAGACTTCACTGACTGAGAAATTGTTGTTGTTTGGCGGACAGATACAGGTGGCAGGAGCAGTAAAAAGTAACAAGATTAAAAAGACGGCGACTTCCGACTGGATGGAGATCGAAAAACAACGTGGTATCTCAGTCACTACTTCGGTGATGGAATTCGATTACCGGGACTATAAGATTAATATTCTGGACACTCCGGGACACCAGGATTTTGCCGAGGACACATACCGTACCCTGACGGCAGTGGATAGCGTTATCATTGTGGTAGATGGCGCGAAGGGTGTGGAAACCCAGACTCGTAAGTTGATGGAGGTTTGCCGGATGCGGAATACACCGGTGATTATCTTTGTCAACAAGATGGACCGTGAAGGGAAAGATCCGTTTGACCTGCTGGATGAACTGGAAGAAGAACTGATGATTCAGGTGCGCCCATTGTCGTGGCCTATCGAACAGGGTGCCCGTTTCAAAGGAGTTTATAATATTTACGAACAGAAACTCGATCTTTATCAACCCTCTAAACAGGTGGTAACGGAAAAAGTGGAAGTGGATATTCATTCCGAGGAATTGAACAAGCAGATTGGTGATACGCTGGCTGATAAATTACGTGGTGATCTGGAGCTGATTGAAGGTGTGTATCCTGAATTTGATGTAGAAACTTATTTGCAGGGAGAGTGTGCTCCTGTATTTTTCGGTTCGGCTTTGAATAACTTTGGTGTGCAGGAATTGCTCAATTGCTTTGTTGAGATTGCTCCCGCTCCCCGTCCGGTACATGCTGAAGAACGTGAGGTGATTCCCGAAGAACCTAAATTTACCGGTTTTATTTTCAAGATAACAGCTAACATCGACCCTAACCATCGTTCATGTGTGGCATTCTGCAAGATTTGTTCTGGCAAATTTGTAAGAAATGCGCCTTATTTGCATGTGCGCCATGGCAAGACGATGCGTTTCTCTTCGCCCACCCAATTTATGGCACAGCGTAAGACAACTATCGATGAGGCTTGGGCGGGAGATATTATCGGTTTACCGGATAACGGAACGTTTAAAATTGGCGATACGCTTACCGAAGGCGAACAGCTTCATTTCCGTGGTTTACCGAGTTTTTCACCGGAGATGTTCAAGTATATTGAGAATGCCGATCCGATGAAGCAGAAACAGCTTGCCAAGGGCATCGACCAGTTGATGGACGAAGGTGTGGCCCAGTTGTTTGTCAACCAGTTCAATGGCCGCAAGATTATCGGTACAGTGGGGCAATTGCAGTTTGAGGTCATTCAGTATCGTTTGTTGAACGAATACAATGCTTCTTGTCGCTGGGAGCCATTAAGTCTGTACAAAGCATGCTGGATTGAGAGTGATGATCTGGAAGAACTGGAAGCATTCAAAAAGCGTAAATATCAGTATATGGCCAAAGACCGCGAAGGGCGTGATGTCTTTCTGGCCGATTCGAATTATGTGCTTCAGATGGCACAGATGGATTTCAAAAATATTAGGTTCCACTTTACGAGCGAGTTCTGATTCGCTTTACGAAATAAATTGGATTAAGACGGTGGGCGGGTTGCAGAACAGTGCAATTTGTCCACCGTTTGTTCTCTTTCTGACAATATAAAAACACCTTGTTAACGCATTCTTATGGTATAATTTTCCCTAAATAAGGGGCGATGTTGCCTTAAAAATTTTACCTTTGTAATCTAAACAAAAACTCGAAGTCATGAAGTATAAATTGTTAGTCCTTGATGTAGACGGGACATTGCTTAATGATGAAAAGGAGATTACTCCACGTACCCTCGCTACCTTATTGAAAGTGCAGCAGATGGGTGTACATCTTGTTTTAGCATCGGGCAGGCCTACCTATGGGATTTTGCCATTGGCTAAAAAACTGGAATTGGGTAACTATGGCGGATATATCGTGTCTTATAACGGTGCGCAGGTTATTAATGCAAAAAATGGAGAAGTATTGCTTGAGCGGCGTATTAATCCGGAAATGTTGCCCTATTTGGAGAAAAAGGCACGTAAAAACGGATTTTCTATCTTTACATACACCGAAGATCGGATGATTGCCGATTATGCTAATAATGAACATATTCTTTGGGAAGCACGTCTCAATGGGATGGAGCTGATTGAGGAACCCGAATTTTCGGCAGCTGTAGATTTTGCTCCTTCCAAATGTATGTTGGTCAGTGATGATGAAGAAGCATTGGTAGCTTTGGAAGAACATTGGAAGAAACGTTTGAACGGTGCACTCGATGTATTCCGTTCGGAACCTTATTTTCTTGAAGTGTTGCCTTGCGGTATCGATAAGTCTACCTCTTTGGGAGCACTGTTGTCCCACCTTGATATTACACCCGAAGAAACGATTGTGATAGGCGACGGTGTCTGCGATGTTTCGATGATACAGTTTGCCGGATTGGGTATTGCCATGGGGAATGCCCAGGACTCTGTGAAAGTTTGTGCCGATGTGGTGACTGCATCGAACGAAGAAGACGGAGTTGCCCTTGCCGTAGAAAAGGCGATTCTTGCAGAGATCCGTCCTGCCGAGATTCCACTTGATCAGTTAAACGAGCGTGCTCGTCACGCATTGATGGGGAATCTGGGTATTCAATATACTTATGCGTCCGAGGACCGGGTTGAGGCTACCATGCCGGTGGACGAACGAACCCGACAGCCTTTTGGCATTCTGCATGGAGGGGCTACTCTGGCATTGGCCGAAACTGTAGCCGGATTGGGGTCGATGATTCTTTGCCAGCCTGACGAGATTGTCGTTGGTATGCAAGTCAGCGGTAATCACATGTCATCTGCCCACGAAGGAGACACGGTGCGGGCTGTCGGCACCATCATCCACAAAGGTCGTTCATCTCATGTCTGGAATGTGGACGTATTTACGTCGACCGACAAGTTGGTGTCTTCTATTCGGGTGGTGAATAGTATATTAAAGAAGAGATGACGTCAGAAGAAACAAATAATTGTGAGATTATAGATGAGTTGATCCGGCAGGGAAGAAGTTTTGCGATGTATCGCAATCCGGGGGAAGAAGAACCTCACTTTCTGATGCAGACTTACGGAGAAGTACGTTTGGTTCGGGAAATGGAAGAACTAAACGGACAGACAGGTTTTGTTATCGCTCCTTTCCGGGTTACTCCGCAATGTCCTATCATATTGATTCAACCGGACTGTCAAGAAATTCCTTCCTGTGCAGGCAGCCCGCGCAGGAGTGTGCAGCCTGTCTGCACAGAGGTGTGCAACCGGTCTGCACAAAACGAACGGCCTGTGAGAGCAAAAGAAGCTTATGCAGCCTGTTTTGATATTTTTATCCGGGCTTTACGGGCACATACTTTTGATAAGCTGGTGCTGTCCCGCAAAGTGACGGTGAAGAAAGAACCGGGGTTCTCTCCTGCAAGCGCTTTCTATAAAGCTTGCAGGCGTTATATTTACTCCTATGTCTATCTTTGCTATACTCCGCAAACGGGAGTGTGGATGGGCAGTACACCGGAAATCATTTTATCGGGTGAGAAGGGAGAGTGGAATACTGTGGCATTGGCCGGAACCCAGTCTTTACAAAATGGTGAACTTCCTCAGCATTGGGATGAGAAGAACCGGGAGGAACAGGAATATGTAGCCGCATATATCCGTAATCAACTCCGATCGTTAGGTATTTCTCCGGTGGAGAAGGGACCTTATCCGGCTTTTGCCGGAGCTTTATCGCATCTGAAAACCGATTTCCGTTTCTCACTGAACGATAGTCGTAAATTGGGGGATTTGTTGAAGCTATTGCATCCTACTCCGGCTGTGTGCGGATTACCCAAGGAGGAAGCCTATCGGTTTATTCTCGATAATGAAGGTTATGACCGCAGTTATTATTCCGGATTTATCGGGTGGCTCAAACCGGAGGGGAAGACGGACCTGTATGTCAACCTACGCTGTATGAATGTGAAAGAGGATACTCTGACACTTTATGCCGGAGGTGGGTTACTGGCATCTTCCGAATTGGATGATGAATTTCAAGAGACTGAAAAGAAGATGCAGACGATGAAGAACTTGAACTCTTTATAAATAACTTAATAGAGCGATGTATTCAGATAAGGAAAACATATTGCAGTTGGTAGCGTTGCTTCGGGCACACGGAGTGACGAAAGTGGTCTTATGCCCCGGAAGCCGGAATGCTCCGATTGTACACACACTTGCCGGACATCCTGATTTCACCTGTTATTCGGTAACAGACGAGCGGAGTGCCGGTTTTTTTGCTATCGGGCTTGCCTTACATGGCGGAAAACCTGCGGCAGTCTGTTGCACATCCGGTACGGCTCTGCTGAATTTGCATCCTGCCGTGGCGGAAGCCTATTATCAGAAAGTACCTTTAGTAGTTATTTCTGCCGATCGTCCCGCAGCTTGGATTAACCAGATGGATGGGCAGACTTTACCGCAACCGGGTGTCTTTCAGTCGTTGGTGAAGATGTCTGCGAACTTGCCTGAGATACATACCGACGAAGACAAATGGTATTGTAACCGTTTGCTGAACGAAGCATTACTTGAACTGAATCACCATGGCAAAGGACCTGTGCATATTAATGTACCGGTTTCGGAGCCTTTGTTCCAGTTTACGGCAGATGTTCTTCCCGAAGAGCGTGTTATAACACGTTATCAGGGACTGAATGTTTATGATCGCGATTACGACGGTCTGATTGATCGGCTTAATAAATACAACCGGCGCATGATAATTGTCGGACAGATGAATCTGATTTACCTGTTTGAGAAGAAATATTCAAAGATGCTGTATAAGCAGTTTGCTTGGTTTACCGAACATTTGGGTAACCAGACTGTTCCCGGTATTCCGATCCGGAATTTTGATGCTGCTTTATATGCCATGTCTCCGGAAATGCAGGAAAAGATGATGCCCGAACTGGTAATCACTTATGGAGGACATATCGTCTCCAAGCGGATGAAAAAATTCCTTCGTCAACATCCGCCCAAGGAGCATTGGCATGTGTCGACGGATGGTGAAGTGATTGATCTGTTCCAAGGTTCACTCACGACGGTCATTGAAATGGACCCGTTTGAGTTCCTTGAGAAAATAGCTTTCTTGCTGGACAACCGTACACCAGAGTATCCTCGGCAATGGGAAAATTTTTGCAAAGAACTTCCCCAACCAGAGTTGCCCTATTCGGAGATGTCTGCCATAGGAGCGTTGATAAAGGCTTTGCCTGCTTCATGTGCTTTACACCTGGCCAATAGTTCGGTTGTACGCTATGCTCAACTATACCCTTTACCCGATACAATAGAGGTTTGCTGTAACCGTGGAACAAGTGGTATCGAAGGTTCTTTATCGACAGCAGTCGGTTATGCCGCTGCCTCCGGAAAGTTGAATTTTGTGGTCATTGGGGACCTGAGTTTTTTCTATGACATGAATGCGTTGTGGAATAATCATTTCGGAAGTAATCTCCGCATACTTCTCTTAAATAATGGGGGAGGAGAAATCTTTCATACTCTGCCCGGCTTGGAAATGTCCGGCACTTCGCATCGTTTTGTGACTGCCGTACACAAGACGTCTGCTAAAGGGTGGGCTGAAGAACGTGGCTTCCTTTACCAGGAAGTGCAGGATGAAAATCAGCTGGACGAAGCAATGAAGGTTTTCACCCAAGCCGAGTTATTGACTCAGCCTGTGTTAATGGAAGTTTTCACAAACAAGAATAAAGATGCACGTATTTTGAAAGACTATTATCATCAACTAAAAAAATAAGATTATGATTAAGCAAGGGGTGATGTTGATTGGTGGCTTATTGCTGTTTGTTATAAGCCCACTTGTGGAGAAGGTTGGGGCCATGTCTCCCGGGAATACCGTATTACAGGAGGTGACGGCTCATGTAGATACAATCGATTTTAGGTTGGCCTCTGCCGAAGAAGCTAAACGCCTGATAGTGGTTGAGGATCATTATACGCGTAACTGGACTCCGTTTGATATTGCAGCCCGTCTTGAGAATCCCGAAGGAAAAAGAGAAGATCTCGTCAGTCTGGCTATTGGTGAAGTTCGTGAATGGACTCCCCGGGAGGCGCAACAGATTGAACGGATCAGAAAAAGCCTGAATGACACGATTCGTAAGTATGGTTACCGGATTCCTTTCCCGAAAGAAATAGTATTGGTAAAAACAACAATGAAAGATGAAGGAGGAGCCGGAGGGTATACTCGCAGTAACTGGATAGCACTGACTGACGTTACTTTTCAGCGGGGAAACGAGCAGTCGCATACTCGTCTGTTGGTGCATGAAATTTTTCATATCCTGACACGTTTCAATCCCGGATTCAAAAAGAAAATGTACGAGGCTATTGAATTTAATATTCTGCCAAAAGAGATTGAATTGCCCGAAGATATTCGGGAATACCGGATTTCCAATCCCGATGTCAGCCGTTGGGACAGCTATGCCACTTTTACAATCGATGGTAAACCTCAGAATTGTACCATGGTTATATATGCCAACAGGCCCTATACCGTTGGTAAGTTCTATCAGTATATCAATGTCGGTTTGATTCCTTTGGATAAAGCATTCAAAC
This sequence comes from Bacteroides hominis, assembly GCF_033042785.2. Taxonomy (NCBI): domain Bacteria; kingdom Pseudomonadati; phylum Bacteroidota; class Bacteroidia; order Bacteroidales; family Bacteroidaceae; genus Bacteroides; species Bacteroides hominis. The sequence continues at coordinate 2,569,871 of NZ_CP178829.1, forward strand.
CAGTTCGGGAAAATGGCAAGACAGTTATTTATCCGTTGCAGAAAGCTGCCGACTTTTTTGATAAGGTTGGGCGGAATACCGGATACGTTATCGATCCGGAAGAGGTGATGGCAGATAATTTCGCTATCGCAATGTTGAACAACCCCAATGTAAAGACACCCGGACTCCAGAAGAAAGTACAGGAATTATTAAAGAAATAACCATTAAAATGAATAAAGATGGAAACGAAAAGAGAGTGGACTCCTATTAAAGAATATGAAGATATTCTATTTGATTACTATAATGGCATTGCTCGTATTACAATTAACCGCGAGCGTTATCGCAACGCTTTCACACCGACCACAACCGGTGAGATGAGTGATGCTTTGCGTATTTGTCGTGAAGAGCCTGACATTAATGTCGTGGTACTGACCGGTGCCGGTGACAAAGCTTTCTGCTCGGGAGGTGACCAGAATGTAAAAGGACGAGGCGGATACATCGGTAAAGACGGGGTGCCCCGTCTGAGTGTGTTGGACGTACAGAAACAAATCCGTTCGATACCTAAACCGGTTATTGCCGCTGTCAACGGATTTGCTATCGGTGGCGGACATGTACTGCACGTAGTATGTGATCTTTCCATTGCCTCCGAGAATGCAATCTTCGGCCAGACCGGACCGCGTGTAGGTAGCTTCGATGCAGGATTCGGCTCTTCTTATCTTGCCCGTGTGGTGGGACAAAAAAAAGCTCGTGAAATTTGGTTCCTTTGCCGCAAGTATAATGCTCAGGAAGCTTTGGATATGGGACTTGTCAACAAGGTAGTGCCTTTGGAAAAACTGGAAGACGAGTATGTCCAATGGGCCGAAGAGATGATGCAGCTCAGTCCATTGGCGCTCCGCATGATTAAAGCCGGCTTGAATGCCGAACTTGACGGGCAGGCAGGTATTCAAGAGTTAGCCGGTGACGCGACTCTGCTTTATTATCTTACCGATGAAGCACAGGAGGGCAAGAATGCATTCCTTGAAAAGCGCAAACCAGATTTTAAGCAATATCCTAAGTTCCCATAAGTAAAAAAGGCCTTCTTGATGGGAGGCCTTTGCTTTATAGTATTCCTATGTATACAATAAATATTATTCCCCATATCCTCCATTTCAAGCAGCCAGCAGGAACTTCCCGCGGTACCTATACTACCCGGAAGGTTTGGTATATCTATCTTTCTACGACAGAGTATCCGGAACGTGTCGGAGTGGGAGAGTGTGCTCCGTTGCCTAAACTGAGTTGTGACGACCTGCCGGATTATGAACAAATACTCTGCAATGCTTGCCGGTGTTTGGAGCAGACAGGCAAATTGGATACGGAAGCTTTGCGTGATTATCCTTCGATTCTGTTTGGACTTGAAACAGCTCTTCGTCATTATGAAACTCAGAGTTGGGCATTATGGGATACTCCTTTTTCCCGGGGAGAAACCGGTATACCCATCAACGGACTTATCTGGATGGGCGATTTTGATAGGATGTTGCAACAGATCGAAGTAAAGATGCAGTCAGGATACCGTTGCATCAAACTGAAAATAGGTGCGATAAACTTCGAAGAAGAATTGGCACTGCTGAAGCATATCCGTGCTCATTATTCGGCGAGGGAAATAGAGTTGAGAGTGGATGCCAATGGTGCTTTTTCACCCGTTGACGCTATGGAAAAACTGAATAGGTTGGCTGAATTGGAACTACACTCCATCGAACAGCCCATCCGTGCCGGGCAGTGGGAGGAAATGGCCCGCCTGACGGCAGACACTCCGCTTCCCATTGCATTGGACGAAGAACTGATTGGCTGTAATACTCCCGAAGGAAAACAAGATCTGTTGACGTCTGTCCGTCCTCAATACATTATATTGAAACCATCTTTACATGGTGGAATCAGTGGTGGTAATGAATGGATTGCAGAAGCGGAAAAGCAGCATATCGGTTGGTGGATTACTTCTGCACTGGAATCGAATATCGGACTGAATGCTATTGCACAATGGTGTGCTACTTTCCGTAGTCCGCTGCCTCAGGGATTGGGAACCGGACTGTTGTTTACAGACAATATCGAAATGCCCCTTGAGATTCGAAAAGATTGTTTATGGTTTTGTAAATAAAAGAAATACTTATGATATTTAATCGGGAAGAACAACAGCTGATGCTGGAAGGCAATTTGCTTTCCCAGGAAGATGTAAAAAGACTTGTTGCCAGTTGTACAGACGCAACGCCGGTATTTCTGTGTGAACTCTACCGTTTTCTGGACGATTGGTTCAACGATTCTCCTTATCTTACTGTAAAGACGTCCGGTTCTACCGGAACACCCAAACAAATGAAGGTCCTTAAAGACCGGATGATGCAGAGTGCCCGGTTGACTTGTGAGTATCTGGGGCTTCGGCGGGGGGATAGTGCGCTATTGTGTATGCCTTTGCAATACATTGCCGGAAAGATGGTTGTGGTGCGGGCTTTGGTTGCCGGGCTGAATCTGGTTGTCCGCACTCCTTCCGGTCATCCGATGGCGGATTTGGATCAGCCGTTACGTTTCTCGGCAATGGTTCCGCTGCAGGTTTACAATACTTTGCAGATAGCCGCAGAAAGAGAAAGGCTCTGCCGGACTGATATTCTTATAATTGGCGGTGGTGCGATAGATGCCGGTCTGGAAGCTGAGATACGTCAATTACCGGGTAAGGTGTATTCTACGTACGGCATGACGGAAACCCTGTCGCATATTGCTTTAAGACGGCTGAACGGACCGGATGCGAGTACTCTTTATTATCCTTTTCCTTCGGTACGACTTTCTTTGTCACCCGAGCATACATTGATTATTGATGCTCCGCTGGTTTGCGATACGATTTTGGTGACAAATGATGTGGCGGAAATAAATTCGGACGGTAGCTTTTCTATCCTGGGCAGAAAAGACAATACCATCAACACCGGAGGTATCAAAGTGCAGGCGGAGCAGGTGGAAGATATACTGCGTCCTTGGATACATGTTCCCTTTGCCATCACTTCCGTTTCCGATGCCGCATTAGGGGAGGCCGTTGTTCTTTTGATAGAAAATGGAGGGTATACGGAACGGTTGGAGGAGAAGATGAAAGAGCTTCTTACCAAGTACCAGTTGCCTAAAATGGTTTTTTCAGTGGGCACTATACCCTTGACGGAAACAGGGAAAATAAATCGTGCCGGTTGCCGGCAATTAGCTGCTACTTATCAGGTGGGGCGTTAAGTGTTTTTTCTTTTTCAGTTGTATCATATACGGAATGGCTTTAAATTTAATAACCAACACATATAAACTAATGAATAAGATTTACTTTTTTATCGGAGCTTTTATTACCCTGCTTCTGGCGGGTTGCAGTTCCAGTCCGATTTCACATGTCCGTTTGGCTACCTTCAACATCCGTTACGATAATCCGGGCGATAGCCTGAATTCTTGGAAATACCGTAAAGACCGGGTTTGTGAGTTTATCCGTGAAAAACAACCGGATGTACTGGGCATGCAGGAGGTGTTACATCATCAGTTAGAAGACTTGTTGGCCGGACTGCCCGATTATGCCTATGTAGGCGTGGGACGTGAGGATGGAAAAACTCAAGGTGAATATGCTCCGGTTTTCTATCGGAAAGATAAATATGACTTACTGGACAGCAATACATTCTGGTTGTCCGAACATCCGGATAGTGTCGGTAAACTTGGTTGGGATGCTGCCTGTACCCGTGTTGCCACCTGGGCTAAACTGAAGGAGAAATCCACCGGAAAAGAATTCCTGATGGTAAATACTCATTTTGATCACGTAGGGACAGAAGCCCGGAGGAACAGTGCATTGCTTATTATTGATAAGATAAAAGAGATAGCCGGTACACACCCCTCTATGATGACCGGAGACTTTAATGTTTCTGAGGAATGGGAAGCTTATAAAACAATTACATCCAATGAGTTCGTATTGAAAGATGCGTGGAAGATAGCTGCGAAACAGACAGGAGAAAGCTATACTTTCCATGATTTTGGAAGGGTACCGGTGGCTGAGCGGGAGAAGATTGATTTTATTTTCGTAACTCCGCAAATAAAGGTGGCGGATGCGGAAATTATTTCTTCCGCGATTACAGACTCTACCTATTTGTCTGATCACAACGCACATTTGGCCGACCTGGAATTCTAAACCACATAAACAGATTACATGACCATGAAACAAAACTTGCATTTGTTATTTGTCGCTTTTATACTGATGAGTTTTTATAGTTGTACTCCGAAGACTGAGTTATCCTCTCCGGACGGACACATCAAGGTGGCTTTTGCAACAGAACCTGACGGAAAGATGGTTTATCGGGTGGCGGTCAATGATACTCTTTTGTTGGACAACTCATCGCTTGGTTTCGAGGCGAAAGACGGGATCGACCTTAATCAAGGATTTCGTGTCGTGAAAACTACGTTTACAGATAAAGATGAAACCTGGACCCAACCGTGGGGAGAGAATAAAACGAACAGGAATCATTATAATGAAATGGCGGTTTTCTTGAAGAACGATGCCAATATAGAGTTAACTCTTCGTTTTCGTGCATTTGATGACGGTATAGCTTTTCGTTATGAATATGAGGTGCCCGGCGTTGACTCTTTGCTCGTCACCGACGAATTGACTGCTTTCCGCTTTCACGAAGATGGAATTTCCTGGTCAATTCCGGCCAGCTTCGAAACCTATGAATTGTTGTATTCGGAACAGAAGATCAGTGAAGTGAAGAATGCCAATACTCCTTTCACTTTCAAAACTCCCGGTGGGATATATGGCAGCATTCATGAAGCTGCTCTTTATGATTTTCCGGAGATGACACTAAAGCAGGATGGAGGCCATGCTCTAAAGTCGGAACTTGCTTCCTGGCCTGATGGTATCAAGGCTCGTAAAGGGAATAATTTCATGACATCATGGCGTACCATTCAGATTGCTCCGGCAGCTGTCGGCCTGATTAATTCATCCTTGATTCTGAATTTGAATGAACCTTGTAAACTGGAAACTACCGACTGGATTAAACCGATTAAATATGTTGGCGTTTGGTGGGGAATGCATCTGGGGGTAGAAACCTGGAAGATGGATGACCGTCACGGAGCCACAACCGCTAATGCGAAAAAGTATATCGATTTTGCTCATGACAATAATATCGAAGGAGTATTATTCGAGGGGTGGAACGAAGGCTGGGAGAGCTGGGGTGGTATGCAGAATTTTGATTTTACCAAACCGTACGCTGATTTTGATATTGATGAAATAGCCCGTTATGCACGTGAGAAAAATGTTCAGATCATCGGACATCATGAAACCGGAGGAAATATTCCCAACTACGAACGCCAGATGGAAAAAGCGATCAAGTGGTATACCGAAAAAGGTATTCATATACTGAAAACCGGTTATGCGGGTGCTTTTCCCGACGGACATTCGCATCACGGACAATACGGAGTCAACCATTACCAAAAGGTAGTTGAAACGGCTGCTCGTTACCATATGACTTTGGATGCGCACGAGCCTATCAAAGATACGGGAATACGCCGTACCTGGCCCAATATGATGACTCGTGAAGGTGCTCGTGGGATGGAGTGGAATGCCTGGAGTGAGGGAAATCCTCCTTCCCATCACGAGATGCTACCGTTTACCCGTTTACTGGGTGGCCCGATGGATTATACTCCGGGTACTTTCGACATATTGTTTACACAGACGAAAGATTCTCCTAAACGTCAGAAGTGGAATGACCAGGATAAAGGCAATAGCCGTGTCAATACGACACTGGCCAAACAGTTGGCAAATTGGGTTATCTTATATTCCCCGTTACAGATGGCTTCTGATATGATCGAGCATTATGAAGGACATCCTGCTTTCCAGTTCTTTCGTGATTTCGATCCGGACTGTGATGAATCAAAAGCATTGGCCGGTGAGCCGGGAGAATTTGTAGTGATAGTGCGCAAGGCTAAACAGAATTATTTCTTGGGAGCTTCTACGAATGAGGAACCACGGACTTTACCGGTCAGCCTTGATTTTCTGGAAAAGGGGAAGACTTATAAAGCAATAATCTATGCTGATGGCGAGCAGGCTGACTGGAAAACCAATCCGACCGAATATCAGATTACGGAACGGGAGGTGACGGCAAGAGACACAATAAATATCCGCATGGCCGCCGGTGGTGGGCAAGCCATCTCATTTATGCCCTTGCAGAAATAGAAACAGCATGATAAGAGGGAGGTAATCCTTCAATTCCGAACGCAATATTTTCAGGGCTTGCCCTATGCGATAATTGACAGTTTGCGGAGAGACGTTTAGTTTCTCCGCAATTTCTTTATGAGTCAGTTGTTGATTTCGGTTCATTTCATATGCCTGACGAAATTCTGCCGGTAGCTTTCTTAAAGCTTCTTCATACAACCTGAAAAGTTCGTTTTCCAGATAAAAGTCAGGTGAAGAAAATTCGCTTTCATATTTTTCGGCAATTTCCAGATGTACCTTACGCTTTATTTCGAAATGGGAGATTTTATTAAGTGCCTTGTTCTTGACAATAGTAAAAAGAAGAGTTTTTAAGGTTAGTTCCGGAATGAGGGTTTTTCTGTTTTCCCATAACCACATCATGGTGTCCTGCACGATTTCTTCCGATTCACTCAGTGTGACGTACTGAGAACAAAAGACGCATAGTCCGCGAAAGTAATGGCGGTAAACATTGTCAAATACTTCTTCGCACCCTTCTCTCAAGGCTGATATAACGGCATTATTATCATTTATGTTTAGGTTAGTCAGAGTCTGTGCCATTCTTTTTTTCATTGTTATTAGCGAACAAACGTAGCTAAATTTTCGGTACTGACAAAATGATTCTTCGAAGAAAAAAAGTTTGTGTTTTTATTTAGTAACTTTGCTTTCTGAAATGTATTATACATAACAACGTATGATATAGGTATAAAAGATTTGGTTAATACAATGGATGAAACAAAACTACTGAACTACTTGAAAGGAGAATCAGATGCTGAAGAGTGTCTGGAAGTAGAGACATGGTACCATGACTCTGCGGAACATAAAAAACAACTTGAACAACTATATTATATGCTTTTTGTCGGTGAGCGCAAAGCGGTGATGGATGCGGTGGACACCGAAAGTTCACTGAGCGCTTTGAAGGATCGGATGAAGCAGAAAGAGCCGGATAGAAAATCGGTGGGTAAAATGCGTGTTTCAAAATGGAAGCGTTATGCAGTACCTTTGGCTGCCTTTTTGTGCGGTTTACTGATTTCTACCGGAGCTTTGTATTGGATGTCTTCCGGCAAGTCTGACGGATATGTTTTTGCTACGGAAGCCGGTCAACGGGCACGTGCTGTTTTGCCGGATGGCACGAAGGTGTGGTTGAATGCTTCAACGCAGCTTGTTTATAAACCTTCTTTCTGGAAGCGGGAAAGATTGGTTGATTTGAATGGTGAGGCTTATTTTGAGGTCTCTCATAATAAGCACAAACCCTTTGTTGTTAATAGTAAAGATGTCAGGACTTGTGTGCTCGGTACAAAATTCAATGTCCGGGCACGCTCGTCCGAAGCAAAGGTTGTGACGACTTTATTGAAAGGATTGGTGCAAGTGCAGCTGCCGGGACAGTCCGAAGAAGAAGGGATCTTACTGAAACCGGGACAAACGTTGAGTGTGGATATCCGTACGATGCAGTTGATGCTTACCGAGGCTGATCCGTCCGGGTGATGTGTTGCTTTGGATTAACGGAAAACTGAAATTCGAACAAGCTACACTCGTGGAGATTGTGCAATGTCTGGAAAAGCATTTTGATGTACATTTCATTATTTCTGATGCACAGTTGAAAAAAGAACGTTTCACCTGTACTTTTAGTACGGATGATGATATCAGACAAATTCTTTCTATACTTGCTCTTACCAAACGTTTTGATTATAAATGTGAGGATAATAACATAATATTGACTCCCAAGGTGGGTAGATAGCGATTTATTATTATAACCTAAATCAGTAAAAGGGACTGTTTCCAATGTGGAATGGTTCCTTTTTTTATTTCTCAATCTGTATTCTTATTCTTTTTTTATTCTTTTTTTGAAAAAAGTCGCTTCTTGATTTAGTATGCTTATAGGTTGAAATGTATTATTAGCAGAAAAGTGAATATAGTTAACCCTAAAATCTGTAACGATGAACAAGGACCCTTAATTAAAAACCAACCTTAATATGAATTAGCAGTTTTCTTTTGCTAAACCTTTCAATTTTTACCTAAAACATTTTCTAATTAAAAAAGAACAAGATGAAGAAATCAGTGAAACACAAGTTTCAGTACTTGCTATTTTTTCTATTGTCGATGCCTGCTTTTATTTTTGCTTCAGCGCAAGATATCCGGGTAAATATCGACTTCACTAAAGCCCCTTTAGGTAATGTCCTGGATGAAATCGGACATCAAACCTCATTATCTATCGTGTATAACACCAGGGATGTTAACCCCAATCAACCCGTTTCCGTTAAAGCTACTAATGAAAATATTACGTCTGTGATGAATCGTTTGCTTCGGGGGACGGGGATTTCCTATTCTATTATGAACAAACACCTCATTCTTTCAGCTAATGATAAGGATAAAGCTATTCAGCAGGAGAAAATTACGGTTACGGGAAATGTCTCGGACGCTAAAGGCGAACCATTGATCGGAGTAAGTATACTGGTGAAAGGAACATCCAACGGGACAATCACCGATATGAACGGACACTTTTCAATATCGGCTGCCAAAGGAGATGTCATCGAGATATCCTATATCGGCTATGCTTCGCAGGTCATTACAGTGACAGACTCTAAGCCACTGAAAATTGTGATGCAAGAAGACACGGAAGTGCTCGACGAGGTTGTTGTAACGGCTTTAGGTATCAAGCGGGCACAAAAGGCATTGAGCTACAATGTGCAACAAGTGGGTGGCGATGCCATCAATACAGTGAAAGATGCCAATTTCATTAACTCTTTGCAGGGCAAAGTTGCCGGAGTAACGATTAACAATTCCGCCGGTGGTGTCGGTTCGGCCTCCAGGGTAGTGATGCGAGGTACTAAGTCTATAACAAAGGATAACAATGCCCTTTATGTAATCGACGGTATTCCAATGTTCAATGTCAGTTTTGGCAAGAGCGAAGGTTCCTTTGCTACCCAGAGTGGTTCGGACGGTGTGGCCGACCTTAATCCGGATGATATTGAAAGTATTAATATGCTGACCGGTCCTTCCGCAGCTGCTTTATACGGCAATGCGGCTGCCAATGGAGTTGTATTGATTAACACGAAAAAGGGATCTGCCGAGAAGACAACTCTGACAGTCAGCAATAATACCATGTTCTCTGATGCGTATATTATGCCGGAGATGCAAAACCGGTATGGAAATAATCCGGGAGAATTTGCAAGCTGGGGCAATAAAACCAGACAGGGTTATGATCCTGCCCGTTTCTTTAATACCGGAGTGAATGTAATTAATGCCATCTCTTTCTCGACCGGAACAAAGAAAAACCAGACTTATGCATCGGCTTCAACAACGAATGCAACCGGTATCCTGCCTAATAACAGTTATAGCCGTTACAACTTCTCAATCCGGAATACGGCTACTTTCCTGAAAGATAAACTGACTCTGGACATCGGTGCCAGTTACATCATCCAGAATGATAAAAATATAACGGCACAGGGACAATATTTCAATCCGTTGCCGGCATTATATCTGTTTCCTCGTAATGATAATTTTGAGGAGATCCGTATGTTCGAACGTTATAGCGAGAGCCGTGGGGTGAATGCGCAGTTCTGGCCTTACGGGCATCAGGGGCTGAGTTTGCAAAACCCGTACTGGATTATGAAACGCATGAACCGTAAAACAGAAAAGAAACGTTACATGATCAATGCAAGCCTGACTTATAAACTTACGGATTGGCTGAACGTTGCGGGCCGTGTTAAAGTAGATAATTCGGATATTCGTTTGACTCAGGAGCGTTATGCATCTACCCTGACTACTTTTGCGGGAGCCAATGGTTTCTACTCGGACCAGAACCGTACAGACCGTAATACATATGCTGATATTATGGTAAATATCGATAAGAGGATAGGGGATTTCTCGCTGAATGCCAATATCGGTGCATCTATTAAAGATTTGGTTTATGAACAAATGGGTAATGAAGGCGATCTGGCCGGTATACCCAATTTCTTTACAGTGAGAAATATTAATTATGAAAGTAATTATAAGCCCAAACAGTTCGGATATCATGATCAGTCCCAGGGAGTATTTGCGAATATAGAATTAGGTTGGCGCAGCATGGCATATCTGACCTTGACCGGACGGAACGACTGGGAGTCGCAGCTTGCCTTTACTAAACACTCCTCTTTCTTCTATCCTTCCATCGGCGGATCTGTCGTTCTGTCGGAGATGTTCCGGTTGCCCGAGTTCATCTCTTATGCGAAACTGCGTGGTTCATACAGTTCGGTGGCTTCGTCTTTCGAACGTTATTTATCGAATCCCGGCTTTGAGTTCAATGAACAGTCCCATCAGTGGGGCTCTTCAACAACTTTGCCTGCCACTAATCTGAAGCCGGAAGACACACGTTCGTGGGAGGTGGGTTTAAATGCCAGATTATGGAACCACTTCAGTATAGATGCCACTTACTATCATTCGAATACGTATAACCAAACCTTTAACATCACCCTGGCGTCGTCGAGCGGTTATTCTTCGGCTATTGTACAGACAGGTAATATCCAGAATTATGGTTTGGAACTGGCATTGGGATATAATAATACATGGAGGGATTTCAGCTGGAACAGCAGCTTGACTTACACCATGAATCGTAATAAGGTGAAACGTCTGGCCAGTGGCGCGACGAATCCGATAACCGGTGAAATCATCGATATGCCGGAGTTGCGTATGGCTGTGTTGGGAGCCGACGGATATGGTCCCAGAGTCATCCTGAGAGAAGGTGGAACGATGGGGGACCTGTATGTAGATAAAGGGCTTCGTACGGATGGTAACGGAAATATCTGGGTAGATCCCCAGACAGGTAAAGTCGGAGTGCAGGACTATGCCGAACCTAAAAAAATAGGTACGATGAATCCTGATTTCAATATGGGATTCAGCAATACCTTCTCTTATAAAGGCGTTAGCCTGGGCGTGGTTCTGACCGCGCGTGTCGGTGGATTATGCGTGTCGAACACTCAGGGTATACTCGATTATTACGGTGTGTCCAAAGCTACAGCCGATGCACGTGATGCCGGCGGAGTGTGGATCAATAACGGATTCGTAGATGCCAAGTCTTATTTTCAAACCATCGGAGGCTCTACCGGAGGATTGGGACAATACTACACTTATAGTGCGACGAACGTACGCCTTTCTGAGTTGAACCTGAGTTATACATTACCTCGTAAGTGGTTTAACAATAAAGTGGGCATAACGGCAGGTATCGTAGGAAAGAATCTTTGGATGATTTATTGTAAAGCCCCGTTCGATCCGGAAATGACCCCTTCTACTACCAGCAATTTCTATCAGGGGGTAGATTACTTTATGCAGCCGAGCACACGTAATATTGGCTTCAATGTTAAGTTTCAATTTTAAAACAAGTCTATTATGAAAAATAAAATATTAAATATGGCTTTGGCCGCAGCTATCACGCCACTCTTGTGTTGCTGTACCAGTAATTTTGAGGAATACAACACTAATCCGTACGAACCCCATTCACTTAATCCGCCCATGCTGTTTGCAACAATGATTACTACCGGAATCAATGTACAGCAGAATGACAATCAGATGATTGACCAGATGGTAGCGGGACCTTTTAGCGGCTATCTGACAATGGCTAACTCATGGGGTGGTTCTAACTTCAATACATTCAACCAGACGGAATCCTGGAATCAGATTCCTTTCAATACGCCTTTTGAGAAATTCTATTCCAACTACTTTAAATTGGAAACGGCAACCGGCGGAAAAGGTCACTATTGGGCAATGGCGAAGCTGCTTCGCGTAAATACAATGTTGCGTGTGACCGATTGTTACGGCCCCATTCCCTACAGTCAAGTGGCCAATGGCAAAACGGCTGTTGCATACGACAGTCAGGAAGATGTATATAAACACATGTTTGAAGACTTGGATTATGCAGTACAGATATTGGGCGAATTTGTAGACGAGGTCGGCGGATTGAAGCCGTTGGAGGGCTATGATCCGGTCTATAATGGAGATTATAATAAGTGGATGCGTTTTGCTAATTCGCTTAAATTGCGTCTGGCTGTCCGTATCAGTAATGTGGCGCCCGAACTTGCCCGTGCGAAAGCTGAGGAAGCGGTGAAGAGTGCCCGCGGACTGATAGATACGAATGATAATAATGCATATGTCGGTGTAGGTGCCGAACCCAATCCGCTGTGGCTGGTAGCCTCCAGTTGGGGCGAAATCCGTATCAATGCCACTATTGCCAGTTACATGAAAGGGTATTCCGATCCTCGTAGCGCAGTCTATTTCACGACATCCAAGTTGGGAGGCAATAGCCCGTATATGGGTATGCGTTCGGGATTGGAAGGAGTGAAGCCGGCCACTTATGCAGGATACTCTATGCCCAATTACGATCAGAAAGACGATATGTTGATGTTCTGTGCGGCTGAAACAGCCTTTTTGCGTGCTGAAGGTGCTCTGCGTGGTTGGGATATGGGAGGTAGTGCCCGTGACTTCTACGAACAAGGCGTTAAACTTTCATTCGACCAGCGGAAAGTGGGTGGAGCAGAAGAATATCTGGCAAATGCAGTGGCAGTGCCTGAACCTTTTGTCGACCCGACTAACCCGGTTAAATGCAATTATACACCGAAAACCAAGATAACGATTGCGTGGAATGAAGGTGCTCCTACGGAAGAAAAACTGGAGCGTATCATTACTCAGAAATGGATAGCCAATTTCCCTCTGGGCTTTGAAGGTTGGGCCGATTATCGGCGTACAGGTTATCCGGAAGTGTTTCCATCTGTCAGCAATCTGAGTAACGGAGTAATTGACACCAACCGGCAATTGCGACGTTTGCCTTTCCCATTGTCCGAGAAGCAGGGAAATGCTGCCAATGTTTCGGTAGCCGTCTCAATGTTGGGGGGCCCGGATACTGGGGCTACCGACCTTTGGTGGGCTAAAAAGAATTGATGTTTAAGCTAAAAAGAGAAAAGAAAATGAAAAAGAGATATTTAAATATAGTGGTTTTTGCGTTGTTCGTCAGTATGCTTCTGGGTTGCAGTGACTGGACCAAACCCGAAGCAGAGGATTTTTTTGAAATGCCGGGAAATGACTACTACGAGAATCTGAGAGCTTATAAACGTTCGGAGCATTCGGTTGCGTTTGGCTGGTTTGGAGGCTGGACAGGTGTGGGAGCTTCGATGGTGGGGAGTCTGATGGGACTTCCCGATAGTGTGGACTTCGTTTCCATCTGGGGAAACTGGAAGAATCTGGATGAAGCCCGGATGCTGGATAAGAAAAAAGTGAAAGAACTGAAAGGTACGCGTGCATTGATGTGCTTTATCGTAGCTAATGTAGGCGATCAGTTGACCCCCGAAGAGTATAAAGAGAATTATAAAGAATATTGGGGGTGGAAAGATGGAGATCAGGAAGCTATCGACGGCGCGATCAGAAAATATGCAAATGCCATTTGTGACTCCATCGATAAGTATGGATATGATGGTTTCGATATCGATTATGAACCTAATTATGGATCTCCCGGAAATTTGGCCAGCTATCCCGAAAATATGCTCACTTTCGTAAAGGCGTTAGGAGAGAGAATAGGACCCAAATCGGGCACGGGGCGACTGCTTGTGATCGATGGTGAGCCACAAAGCATTCATCCGGAAACCGGACCTTATTTTGATTACTTCATCGTGCAGGCATACTCCAACCTTGCGGGTAACTCCGATACTAATCTTGACAGGCGGCTGGCCGGTACAATTGCCAATTTTAAAGAGGTACTCACTCCCGAAAAAGTGGCTAATATGTACATCGTCACAGAAAATTTCGAATCCTATGCTCCGACAGGAGGAGGCGATTATGTAGATCGTTACGGAAATAAAATGCGGGCACTTGCCGGAATGGCACGCTGGACTCCGGTCATTGATGGTAAACAAGTTCGAAAGGGCGGAGTAGGGACATATCATATGGAATATGATTATCCGGGCGACGTTGAATACAAATACTTGCGTGAGGCAATCAGAATTATGAATCCCGCTGTAAAATGACTTAAATGAATTTGATTATGAAAAGAATAACAATAAAATCTTATTTGCTTGCTTGTGTTGTTCTGCCGATGATTCTGGCTGGATGCGAAGATGCCGATTACCGTGTGATTGACAATGCTATTTATCTGAATGAAGCATCCGAGAATGGTTCGGCAAAGGTTACGGTTGATCCTGAAAATGTTACCACAACTACTTTGACCGTACGCATGGGGCAGCCTGTTGCCGGAGATGTAACTGCTGTTTTGACGATTGACCCCTCTATTCTTAAAGAGTACAATGAAGCCAATGAAACTTCGTACGAGGTTCTTCCTGAACAATATTTTTCTTATGATAAAGAGATAAAGATTCAGGCGGGTGATGTAAGTGCCGTACCATCAGAATTTAAGGTGAAACCTTATTCGAATGAAAACGGAGAACTCTATGCCATTCCGGTATCCCTCACCGAAATTCAAGGACCGGTGTCTACGATCGGGCTTTCGTCGAAGTTTATTATTTTACTGGACAAGCCGCTGATACAGTCCGTGCCGTTTATGAATACAACAAATGCTGTAAAACCGTCCAAAGAAGGTTTGTGGGGAGTGACAACCAACGAATGGTCGCTTGAAGCCTGGGTACAAATGGATGGCTTTGACATTAATAATCAGGCTATCTTCAATTCGGGTAGCAAAGACCATGAGGTATATATCCGTTTTGGTGACGCTATGATTCCTTATAATTCATTGCAGGTGAAAACGCTGGGAAGTCAGGTTAATACGGTGACTTTGTTTGAGAAAGACAAATGGTATCATCTGGCGTTTGTCTATAATTCTTCCGGATTGTTATCGATTTATATTAACGGGGTGCTTGATGTGACTTTACAAACGAAAGGAGGCCCGGTACGGTTCGACACGATGAACATGGTTTCAAGCGGCAGCTACTTCCGGAACAATTGCCAGATGGCTCAGGTACGTCTTTGGAAGACAGCGATCAGCCAGACACAAATTCAGTCTAACATGTATTTTGCCGTGAAACCCGCTGATCCGAACCTGATAGGCTACTGGAAAATGGACGAGGGCAAAGGAAATGCTTTTGCCGATTGTACCGGACACGGATACGACCTCACGGCAGGAGGGACCCTTGTATGGAAAGAGCATGTTCGTTTTGATAAACAATAACTATGTAAAAGAAGAATAAGATATGAATAGACATTTGAATTTTGTGACCTTAATCTGTTTGATAACAGGGTTTGTATCATTGGCTTCGTGTAGTAACGATGATGATGAAATGAACAAATATCAAAAAATATATATCAGAACGGGAGTAGCACCGGGGGCTGAAATGAGTGCTGTAGTAGTGGTAGATCGCGTAAGTAATTCATTTACCGCTGACCGTTCTGATTTTGAAATACAACTGTGTGCCGTACAACCCGTTTCACGGGAGGTCACCGCTACTTTAGGTATCGATACCCTGAAAGTAAATGCTTATAATTCGGCTAAGAAGACGAAATGCGAGTTATTGCCCGGAGATAATTATGACATTGAGAAAAAAGAGTCCACTCTGAAAACCGGACAGACTGTGGCCGAGTCTTCTTTCCGTGTGGTTTTGAAGAACATAGAGAAATTGAGCAACCCTGACGGATACGTACTCCCGGTGATGCTTAAAGAAGTTACCGGTATGGACGGACAGGGTGTAAGTACATCTATGAATACGGTCTATATCCGGATTTATGCCAGCATACTCTATACCGGCTATACGAAGCCTGCAGATTGGGCGGCAGTGGACCGCAGTGCATGGGATGTAAGTTGCAGTAATGCATACGCAAACGATGATGCCAGATATGGTGCACATCTGGCTATCGATGGTGAAGCAAATACATCTTGGTTTTCGTGGGGAGTAGCCAATGCTGGAGAGTGCTGGTGGAATACAGTATTGCCCCGGCCTGTTACTTTGGCAGGATTTTCGGTTACTAAACAGAGTGCTTACGGATCGTCATACAATCTGAAAAGTGCGGAGATCAAAGTCAGGAAAGACGGAGCGACAGAATGGGAGACTTATCAGAGGACTTTGACTTTCAGGAGCTTTAAAGGAAACGAGCCGCAGTATGCAGTCATCGAACCACCTATCGGGGATGTTAAAGAGTTCAGGATTGATTGTCTGAGCCCGGATAGTTATACCGGATTTGCGGAAATAAATTTATTTGTGAAGCAATAGAGGTGTTTAGATTGTAGATAAGGGGGAGAAGCATCGGGGCCATGGGGTTTCGGTGCTTCTTTTGTGTACTTCATCCCGACAGAGCAAAAAAAAGAACCGGTAAGGATTAGTGATTTTGTGAAGTCAGTTGTATTATTATGTAGTGAATGCAACTTCTTGTCGTAATTTTGGGCTATGTTTTTAATATCCCCTATCTTTGCTTACTGGAATTGTTAACCGATGGAATTATTATAAAAAACTAACTGATGAATAAAAAGCCGATAAGCCCTGTATGTTGGGTGCCTACTGTTTACTTTGCGATGGGATTGCCGTTTGTGGCCCTTTCGATGGTTTCTGTCCTTATGTTTTCCGATATGGAAGTGTCGAATGCACAGATTGCTTTCTGGACTTCTCTCATTATGCTTCCCTGGACATTGAAGCCTTTATGGAGTCCGTTTCTGGAGATGTTTAAGACGAAGAAGTACTTTGTTGTCGCTACAGAAATCATTACCGGACTGGCATTTGCGTTGGTGGCACTTTCGCTGCCGTTGCCCGATTTTTTTCGTTATGCCATCGCTCTGATGGGGATCATTGCTCTCAGTGGTGCGACTCATGACATTGCGGGTGACGGAGTATACCTGACGGAGCTGACTGCTACCCAGCAAGCCAAGTATATCGGTTGGCAGGGAGCTTTTTATAATCTGGCCAAGATACTTGCCAACGGAGGCTTGGTTTGGCTGGCAGGTATGCTGAAGGATGAATTTGGAGTGGTACATGCCTGGATGATTGTGATGTTGATGTGTGCGGGTATTATGATTTTGATCGGCCTTTACCACATTCGGATTCTGCCTTCGGGAGGAGGTGCTTCCGGTGAAGTAAATACGGTGAGAGATGCATTGAACGTGCTTTGGGAAGTTATTCGTTCTTTTTTCCAAAAAAAACATATTGCTTTCTACATTGTCTTTATCATTTTGTACCGATTTGCCGAAGGATACGCCCTGAAGATTGTACCGTTGTTCCTGAAAGCACCGGTTGCAGATGGCGGATTGGGGCTTAGTACTCAGGACATCGGATTGGTATACGGTACGTTCGGAGCAGGAGCATTTATCCTCGGTTCGCTCTTGGCGGGTTATTACATCTCGGCTTACGGACTTCGGAAGACCTTGTTTTCTTTGTGCTGCGCTTTTAATATTCCGTTTTTGGTATACTTCCTGTTGGCACTTTACCAACCCTCTAACCTGTTGATTATCGGTACGGCCATTGTATTTGAATATTTGGGGTACGGATTTGGTTTCGTCGGATTAATGCTCTTTATGATGCAGCAAGTAGCCCCCGGCAAACACCAGATGGCACATTATGCTTTTGCCACCGGTATCATGAATTTAGGAGTAATGCTTCCGGGGATGATGAGCGGATATCTGAGCGACTGGCTGGGTTATCGTGATTTCTTTGTCTGGGTGCTGATCGCTACCATACCGGCTTTTGTCGTCACTTGGCTGGTACCTTTTACGTATCCGGACGGAAAGAAGAAATAAAAGAGAATTTCAATATAAATGAGATATATACATAATATTAATTTAATCGAATCATGGAAGAATTTAAAATTGCAGGTGCTGCTTTGCCGGCCATGCCTTGGGAAGAACGTCCGGCAGGATGCAAAGATGTAGTGTGGCGTTGTTCGGCAAATCCGATTATTCCGCGCGACTTGCTCCCTACTTCAAACAGTATATTCAACAGTGCCGTAGTTCCGTTTAAGGATGGCTATGCAGGAGTGTTCCGTTGTGATGATACCAACCGTCGCATGCGTCTGCATGTGGGGTTCAGTAAAGATGCCGTTCATTGGGACATCAATGAAGAGCCGTTGAAGTTTCAATGTGACGATGCGGAGATCGGGAACTGGGTTTATGGATATGATCCCAGGGTTTGCTTTATTGAGGACCGCTATTATGTGACTTGGTGCAACGGTTATCATGGTCCTACTATTGGTGTTGCTTATACCTATGACTTTGTAACGTTCCATCAGCTGGAAAACGCCTTTATTCCTTTTAACCGGAATGGAGTTTTGTTTCCTCGTAAGATAAACGGCCGTTTTGCCATGTTGAGTCGTCCGAGCGACAATGGACATACTCCTTTCGGAGATATTTTTTATAGTGAATCTCCCGATATGGAATTTTGGGGACGCCATCGTCATGTAATGTCTCCGGCTCCGTTTGAAGACAGTGCCTGGCAGTGCACCAAGATCGGTGCAGGACCTATTCCGATTGAAACATCAGAAGGCTGGTTGCTGATCTATCACGGTGTATTAGCTTCATGCAATGGTTTTGTGTATAGTTTCGGTTCCGCATTGCTTGACCTTGATGAACCCTGGAAAGTGAAATTCCGTTCGGGGCCTTACTTGATTTCACCCCAGAAAGAGTACGAATGCATGGGCGATGTGCCTAATGTCTGCTTCCCGTGCGCGGCGCTTCATGATTCGGAGACCGGACGAATTGCCATCTATTACGGATGTGCAGATACGGTGACGGGACTTGCATTCGGATATATTCCGGAAATTATAGAATTTACAAAACGTACAAGTATCATCTGAATCGGATAAAAGAGAAAGGGTGTAGCTATCCTGCCGGGATGGCTACACCCTTTTGTCTGTATGGCTACACCCTTTAGATAAAAGGGCGTAACCCTGTTTGGAGTTATCCGTTGTATGCTGTCAGCATCCAAACCATTTTTTCCTGTTCCTTCAGATAGTCGCTCATCATAGCCACTGTTACCTCATCGTTGTGTGAAGAGGCGAGAGACAGGACTTTACGCTCTTCTGCTATCAGGTGCCCGTAAGTTTCAAGAATATGATTCAACGCGTCATCGGCTTTGCTCACTCCGTCCACTTCCTTGATTTGTGCCATCTTCAGGTAGTCACTGTACTTATTGGCGGGAGTTCCTCCCAGCATCAATATGCGTTCGGCTATTTCGTCCACCTTTTCGGCAGCTCCGTTATAGAGGTCTTCGAATTTACCGTGCAGTACGAAGAAACCGTGTCCTTTGATATTCCAATGAAATCCTCTTAAGTTTGCATAGTGAATTTGAAAATCGGCAAGTAATTGCTGCAATGATACTACGATGTTGTTAGCTCCCTTTTCATCCAAATGTGTATAATTTAAAGTTTTCATAATGCTATTGTTTTTTTGAGTTAATACTATATATCTTCTTTTTATCTGGAACAAAGATACGGCACAAAATGATTCGTGTCAAACTGAAAATTTCTATCTTTGCATTGATAGATTCTATATCTTTAATAAATCAGAGAACGATGACTATACAACAATTGGAATATATTCTGGCCGTCGATCAGTTCCGGCACTTTGCAAAAGCTGCCGAGTATTGCCGGGTGACGCAACCTACTTTGAGTGCGATGATCCAGAAACTGGAAGACGAATTGGGAGTGAAGCTGTTCGACCGCAGTATGACTCCGGTTTGTCCCACTTCCATCGGTAAGAAGGTGCTGGAACAGGCACGCAAAATCCTTTCGGAAACTACCTGCGTCAAGGAGATTATCAATGAGGAACAGCATTCTTTGTCCGGTACGTTCCGGCTGGCCGTATTGCCTACGATTGCACCTTATCTTTTGCCTCGTTTTTTTCCGCAACTGATGGAGAAATACCCCGATCTTGATATACGGGTTATGGAAATGAAAACACCGGATATCCGCAAGGCTTTGCTGACGGGTGAAGCAGATGCCGCTATCATTGCCAGCCTGCTGGATGATGCTGCATTAACAGAGGAGACTTTGTTTTATGAGCAGTTCTTCGGTTACGTTTCGAAAAAGGAACCATTGTTCAAACACGATGTGATTCGTACGTCCGACGTGACCGGAGAGCGGCTTTGGCTTCTTGACGAAGGACATTGCTTTCGCGATCAGTTGGTCCGTTTCTGCCAGATGGAAGCGGTAAAGGTCAGCCAAATGGCTTATCGCTTGGGCAGTATGGAGACTTTTATGCATATGGTGGAGAGCGGTAAGGGCATTACATTTATTCCGGAGCTGGCAGTGATGCAACTGAGCGAAGAACAGAAGGAACTGGTCCGTCCGTTTGCCATCCCAAGGCCCACTCGCCAGATTGTCCTGGTTACACGAAAAGACTTTATCCGTACCAGCCTGCTGCAAGTATTGAAAGAAGAGATCCAGGCAGCAGTCCCCAAAGAGATGCTTACTTTACAGGCTGTTCAGTGCCTGGTATAAAAAAAACAGCGGCGATATTTTCACAAACATCGCCGCTTTATTTCTTTTATATATCAGAATTATTCTTAGTTTTGTCAAATTTGTGCAGGTGTCTTCTGTTGTTTTATTGAGAATGAAATGATTTTATTTTTAAGTTCTTATCTTCATTGATATCTATTGTGATATACTGTATGTTGTCATAAATCGTGTTTACACGGAGCTTTATTCCTTTTGCTGTCGGCAACAGATCGGCTATATTGGCCAGTTTGAAGGAGACGAGGCTTGAACCCAGTTTACTGGGAGAGTCGTCAAAGGCGTTATGCCTGAATTCCAGACAGATATATCCGTCGTCTTCAACAGGACCTGTAATTTTGTTTTGTACCAGATTCAGCATGTGCTTTTTATTCTCGTCCATACTGCCCAGATATTGGTATTCGATGGTGAGATAATCCTTTGTAAGTGCATGCGCCGTGACGTTGATGCGGTCGTCTCCAATGCTGTCCGCCGTTGCTTCCGTCAGCGGGATGATATCCTTTGTCAGTATATCTTCTATCGTGAATATCTTACCGTTTTCATATCCGGGCTTTTCTTCTCCTTCCATCTTCACGTAACCCACAAAAACCCTCTGTCCTTCTGCGACGGTGTATTTCCAGTTGCGAATATCGGCCGTATCTGCGGGGAATACGTTATTTCCATTGTCCAGGGCAATAAAAAAATCCCTCGGGGTGTCCGCATTGGGAATTTTCATTGTACCGATGGCCAGTATTCCACCCGGAGGACAAGTGACCCAATAATCATTGTCTTCATTGTCCAGACAAGACTGCAGGATGGGCATTAGTGCCAGAATGAGGGTAAAAGTAACTAATTTAAATCTTCTCATAAGTTCCTGTTGGTTTTAGTATCCTATTTATTCATTGAGATTTATTCTTCGCTGTATTGAAGAAATGCGGGGAGCCGTGAAATATTGCATCGTAAAATGTTAAAGAAACAAAAGTGATAAAAGAGTTGTTCTCTCAGTGCAGTATTTCTATCTTTGCTGCATTTATAAGGTAAACACGTGTTTAGGAGAATGAATGAATTAGAGCTGTCGGAACGTTGCAGGCAGGGAGATAATCGTGCCCGCAAAGAACTTTATGAGCAGTACGCAGGGCGCATGCTTGGTGTCTGTCTTCGTTATGCCGGAGACAGAGACATGGCACAGGACCTGGTACACGACGGTTTCCTGAAAATTTTCGACTCCTTCGACAAGTTTACCTGGCGGGGTGAAGGCTCTCTTAGAGCATGGATGGAGCGTGTAATGGTGAATACGGCTTTACAGTTCTTAAGAAAGAACGATGTGATGAACCAAACCATGGCACTGGATGAAGTTCCCGAAACTTATGATGAACCCGATGCTTCGGCTGTCGAAGCGATTCCTCAGAAAGTGCTGATGCAATTTATTAACGAACTCCCCGCCGGATATCGTACCGTATTCAACTTATACACCTTTGAAGATAAGTCGCACAAGGAAATCGCACAGATGTTGGGGATTAATGAAAAATCTTCGGCTTCACAACTTTTTCGGGCAAAGAGTGTATTAGCCAAGAAAGTAAAGGAATGGTTGATGATCAACGGTTGACGTATGTCTTCGGACACCAAGTGAACCCGGGATTTCTAAAATAGAATAGAATGATGAAAGAAAACGAAAAATGGATAAAGGCATTCAAAGAGAAGCTCGAGGATTATTCCGAGCCGATACCTGCTTCCGGTTGGGAACGACTGGAAAAGGAGCTGATGCCCGTAACCGAAAGACGAATATATCCGTACCGCCGATGGGCCGTTGCCGCGGCTGCCGTAGTGTTGGTGGTGACGACTGCTGTAAGTTTGTATTTCCTGGATAGTCCGGTCGCAGATGAAATTCGCTATGCGACGGCTCCTTCATTGGCTGTCAATCCGGATATATTGCCGGAACCGGCTTTACCGGATGTACAGGTCGCCGTGTCCGAGCCAATGAAGCCGGCGGGAGGGACAGACGTGAGTTCCGCTTCTGGATATTTGGCGAAAGGGAATGATCCAAAGATCACTCCGGAAGCCTTTCCGGGGGCAGAGAAACATCCGGAGGCTGTGGTGGCGGAGAAGCCTGCCGAATCACAGTCTGAAGCAACTGCTGTAACGGAGAAAAAAGAGAGTACTGCCTCACAAATAGAAAAAAGGAAAGAGGCCCGGAGGCCATCCGGTAAAGACAAATACCAGTTGCCCATTGAGAGTTCTTCTGCAAAGCAGAATGGAAAATGGTCGATGGGAGTAGGGGTAGGCAATGGGGGAGGACTTCCGACGAATGGTTCGGAAAGTTTTGCACCCCGTCCAATGAGCAACAGGGTAGACCTGATGACAATTATGAATGGGGCCGTGAATATTCCCGCAGATCAGGAAGTTGTGTTTGAAGGGGGAGTTCCTTATCTGAAGTCCAGTACGACTACTGTGATGGATTATGAACATCATCAGCCGGTAAGTTTCGGATTGTCCGTACGTAAATCCCTTCCGAAAGGTTTCTCCGTAGAAACCGGATTGACTTATACGTTGTTGTCTTCCGATGTCAAGCGACAGGGAGATAACAAGATGCAGACTCAGAAACTGCATTATATCGGTATCCCGGTACGCGGAAACTGGAATTTCCTGGAAAAGAAATACTTTACGCTTTATGTATCTGCCGGTGGGATGGTTGAGAAATGCGTATATGGAAAACTGGCGGGCGATAAAGTGAATGTGAAACCTCTGCAATTTTCTGTAGCAGGTGCAGTAGGAGCTCAGTTCAATGCAACGGAGCATGTGGGATTTTATGTGGAACCGGGAGTTTCGTATTTCTTTGACGATGGTTCGAAAATACAGACTATCCGAAAAGAAACACCTTGTAACTTTAATTTGCAGGCAGGATTGCGATTTACTTATTAAAGTAAGGCAGATATAAGCCGGAGTGGCGGTGGCGTTTGAACAGAGTGGCGGTGGCTCTCTGGAGTGATAAAAAAATAAAGGGGATGGGGCTGTGTCCTCTGTGTTGAAAAGACTTTCGATACACTCTCATCCCCCTTCTTAATGATAAGCTAATTTACTTGTACTGTCCGGAAGTATTGCCTGAATAATTTTTCGGCCTTTTCTATTTGCTCCGGAGTGTTTTCTTTCACTCCTTTCAAGAGATATTCTTTGTCCATCGCTTCGTATTTATGAACTCCTAAAGTATGATAAGGCAATATCTCTACACGCTGAATCATCCGGTACGTTCCAAGATGTTCTCCCAACTGCCGGATATCGTCTTCGAAGTCGCTGTAGCCGGGCACTAATACATAGCGCAGCCAGAATGGCTTTTGATTGGCTTCGAGCCAGGCGGCGGTTTTCAGTGTTTGTTCGTTACTTCTTCCGGTCAGAGACTGGTGGTGTTCCGGATTGAACTCTTTGATATCCAATAAAACCAAATCAGTCAACCCCAAGAGTTCTTCAACATCATTGTTCCACAGTCCGCCGTTGGTGTCGAGGCAGATGTGAATTCCAGCTTCCTTCAGTCTTTTAAAAAGTGGGATAAGAGCTTTCGCCTGAAAAGTGGGTTCTCCACCGGAGAAAGTTATTCCTCCTTTCTTACCGAAAAAAGCTTTTTGGCTGACAGCCATGCGGACAATTTCATCCGGATGGGTTGGCGTACCTCCTTTGGCTTCGATTGTGTCCGGATTGGCACAATACAGGCACCGGAAGTTACACCCCTGAAGGAAAACGACGAGCCGGAGACCCGGCCCGTCGAATGTTCCCATTGACTCGTATGAGTGTACGTTTATCATTCAATTACATTCTTTCGTGGAAACTTCGGCTGATAACTTCCAGCTGGTGTTCGCGGCTCAGCTTCACGAAGTTGACGGCATATCCTGAAACGCGGATAGTCAGTTGTGGATACTTTTCGGGATGTTCCATTGCATCCTGTAGCATTTCACGGTTCAGTACGTTCACGTTCAGGTGGTGTGCGCCTTTGGTGAAATATCCGTCCATCATGGTCACCAGGTTGTCGATACGATCCTCTTGAGTTGCGCCTAATGATTTCGGAACGATAGAGAATGTGTTACTGATGCCATCCTGTGAATCACGGTAGCGCAACTTAGCTACTGAACTGAGCGAAGCAATCGCACCATTCTTGTCACGTCCGTGCATGGGGTTGGCACCCGGTGCAAAGGCGATGCCTTTGGCACGCCCGTCGGGAGTGGCACCTGTTTTCTTGCCATACATCACGTTCGAAGTGATGGTCAGCAACGAGAGGGTAGGACGGGCATTCTTGTATACCGGGAGTTTCTTCAGTTCTTCGCTGAAGAAGTATACCAGGTCTACACCCAAGTGGTCTACACGGTCATCATCGTTACCGAAGCAGGGGAAAGCGCCTTCGATATCGAATCCTTCAGTCAGGCCGATGTCATTGCGGCGCGCTTTCACATGCGCATATTTGATGGCAGACAGTGAATCGATAGCGATTGAAAGTCCGGCTACACCATAAGCAAGGTTAATGCGCGGATCAGTATCTACGAAAGCCATCTGAGCCTTTTCGTAATAATACTTATCGTGCATATAGTGGATGATGTTCATAGCCTCGTTGTATACACGGGCGATCTGTACCAATACCTTTTTATAGTTGGCCATTACTTCTTCGAACTTCAGCGTTTCGCCTGTCAATACAGGGATGTCTTTTACCATGACAGTGCCTGTGTTTTCGCAACGTCCTCCGTTGATTGCCAGCAACAATGCTTTTGCAAGGTTGGCACGGGCACCGAAGAACTGAATTTGCTTTCCGATTTCCTGGTAAGAAACACAACAAGCGATACCGTAATCGTCCGATTGGCGGACCTCACGCATCAGGTCATCGTTTTCGTACTGTACGGATGAAGTATCGATGGATACTTGTGCACAGAATGCCTTGAAACCTTCCGGCAGTTCAGGACTCCATAGTACAGTCATGTTAGGTTCCGGTGACGGACCTAAGTTGTAGAGTGTCTGTAAGAAACGGAAAGATGTTTTAGTGACCTTTGTACGCCCGTCGTTGAAACGTCCTCCGATGGATTCGGTTACCCATGTCGGGTCACCTGCAAAAATATCGTTGTACGACTGCATACGCAAGTGACGTACCATACGGAGTTTGATAACGAACTGGTCGATCAACTCCTGAGCGAATGTTTCCGTAATAGTTCCCTGGCTCAGTTCATATTCCAGATAGATATCGAGGAATGAAGACACGTTACCCAATGACATGGCAGCACCGTCCTGCTCTTTTACAGCAGCCAGATAAGCCATGTACACCCATTGTACGGCTTCTTGTGCGGTATATGCCGGGCGGCTGAGATCCAGACCGTAGTATTCACCCAACACCTTGATTTCTTTCAGTGCCTTGATCTGTTCGGCCACCTCTTCGCGGAGGCGAATGCGGGCTTCTGTCATCGGACCTGTAAGATTATGGAGGTCCTCTTTCTTGGCTTCGATCAGACGGTCGAGACCATAAAGGGCAAGGCGGCGATAGTCACCGATGATACGTCCGCGTGCATAATTATCAGGAAGCCCGGTCAGGAATCCCAAAGAACGGAATGAACGGATTTCATCAGTGTATACATCGAATACTCCGTCGTTGTGTGTCTTGCGGTAATGAGTGAAGATATCCTTTACTCTATCATCCACCTCTACTCCGTTTTCACGGCAAGCCTTCATTACTACATTGATTCCGCCGAACGGTTTGATGGCACGTTTCAGTACCTGATCGGTTTGTAATCCGACGATCAGTTCGTTCTCTTTATCGATATAGCCGGCAGGGTGGGAGGTTATAGTAGATACTGTAGTGTAATCAAGTGCGCGAATTCCATTGTTGTTTCTCTCTTCTTCGAGAGCTTTGAGACAGTTGTTCCAGACAGCCTTAGTGCGTTCAGTAGGTCCTTGCAGGAAAGAAGCATCCCCTTCGTAAGGAGTAATGTTGTTACTGACGAAATCTCTGACGTTGATTTCCTTGCTCCAAAGTCCATCTTTAAAGGTCTTATTCAATTCCATAAAATTAATCAGTTAGTGGTTAGTTATCCTTTAGAGCGTGCAAATTTACGATCTTTTTTCGGTTTAGGGATATAAAAGGTTCCTATTTTATGTTGAATAGCATAAAAATACCTACTTATAGGGAGGTTGTGTTCCTCTCTGTTGAAGTACTCTTTCCCACGGCTCTTTCATTTACCCCGCCTTCCTCTCATACAAAAAACACGTTTCGATCTTCCATCTTCCACTTTTTAGAATGCATGTCGTTGATTGTAAGATGTATAGATTGGTGGAAGATGCGGTTTTTATGCCATTTATCTTCCACCCCCATCTTCCATCTTCCACCCGCTGTTTTAGGGTATATTTCAGTAGTAACTATTTGGAAAACAAATTGATATATCCAATTACTTATCCGTTAATCTCTCTAAAAGCATTTCATTTCCCTTATTCTCTTTAGTGCAAATGGTCGGATCTTTATCTCAGTCCGGGCATGCGGGCTCATCGGCCCGGGTATGCGGGCTCATCAGCCCGGGCATGTGGGCTCATCAGCCTGGGTATGCGGGCTGGGATAAAGAGTTGTATGACAATGGTTAATCTACTACACTTCTCCGGTAATAGCCGGCCGGATTCTTTCTTAAAAAAGAAACAACGAAGCGCTGCTTCCGCATCGCTGTGTGCGAATGGAAGGTTTTGCGGGGGGGGACAAGGGAGGAAGGCGGTTGTTAAATGAAAGAGCCGTGACTCTTTCCAAATATTTTTGCGGAAAAATTTGCAGATTAAAAAATGATTCGTACCTTTGCAGCGCTTTAAGAGAAAAGCACTATTGAAAAGTAGTTTTGGAGAGGTGGCAGAGTGGTCGATTGCGGCGGTCTTGAAAACCGTTGTACTGCGAGGTACCCGGGGTTCGAATCCCTGTCTCTCCGCTGAACTAACCGGACAATACCGGACAGTAAGCAGACAAGTCCCACAAATTCAACGATTTGTGGGACTTTTTTATCCCCTTATGTCTGCCCTACCGGACATCATTTAGACCCTAAAAGACAAAGTTAGTAACCTAACTCGTACCCCCGGCAACTGAAAGTCCAAAAGGGGTACACTTAGTCCGAAATTGGCGAACTTCTGTCGCTATTTGGCGAGCCTGTATAAACTTCACTTTGAGTTAATTACCGTAGTTTTGTAACCTAAAAAAGTGAGTTTATGAAGAGTACATTTTCCGTTCTTTTCTTTGTGAAAAAGGACAAGCAAAAAATCAATGGCAGTTACCCTATTTTTGTCCGCATCACGATTGATGGTGTGGCAAGCCGTTTTAATTCCAAGCTGGACGTTCAACCCAAACTTTGGGACGGTAAGGCAGGCAAAGCCGCCGGGCGTTCTGCGGAAGCTACCCGTATCAACCGATTGCTGGATGATATAAACGCATCCCTTAATACCCTCTATCACGAACTGCAAAGGCGTGACAATTATGTTACCGCCGAAAAGGTGAAGAATGAATTTTTAGGGCATAGCGAAAACCACGATACCATCCTTAACCTTTTCCAAAAGCACAATGACGATGTGAAACAGTTGGTCGGCATATCCAAAACGATTGCCACTTATCGCAAATATGAAGTGACCCGCCGCCATCTTGCCGAGTTCATCCAAAGCAAATATAATATATCGGATATTTCTATAAAGGAAATAACCCCGATGTTCATTACGGACTTCGAGTTATATTTGCGTACCACCTGTAAATGTGGTTATAATACGACTGCCAAGTTCATGCAGTTCTTCAAGCGCATTATCTTGATAGCCCGTAATAACGGCATTCTGATAGGCGATCCGTTCGCCAATTATAAAATCCGTTTGGAGAAAGTGGATAGGGGGTATTTGACAGAGGACGAAATAAAAATCATCCTTAAAAAGAAGATGGTTTCCGAGCGATTGGAACAGGTGCGTGATGTTTTTATCTTTTCCTGTTTCAGTGGTTTGGCTTATGTGGATGTTGCAAACTTAAAGGAAGATAATATTCGTAAGTCCTTTGACGGTAATTTGTGGATAATTACAAAGCGTCAGAAAACGAATACAGACGTGAATGTTCCTTTGCTGGATATTCCTAAAATGATATTGGAAAAATACAAAGGTAAATTGCCGAATGGAAAGGTACTTCCTATTATCAGCAATCAAAAACTTAATGCGTATTTGAAAGAAATTGCAGATGTTTGCGGTATTAGAAAGAACTTGACATTTCACCTTGCAAGGCATACATTTGCCACGACAACCACGCTTGCCAAAGGTGTACCCATTGAAACAGTCAGCAAGATGTTGGGACACACCAATATAGAGACGACACAAATATACGCCCGCATTACCAATAATAAAATCAGTAACGATATGCAGGGGCTTGACAAGAAGTTTGTCGGCATTGAAAAAATCTACAAAGAAGTATCAATGAAATAGTAGTATAGGGGACTTGTCACAAGTTGTGATAAGCCCCCCTATGCTTTTATTACTCACCATTAAATAATAACATTATGGACTTACAAATCATTCAGAGCAAGATTTATGAAATCAGAGGTTGCCGGGTTATGCTCGATAGTGACCTTGCGGCACTTTATCAGGTGGAAACAAAAGCCTTAAAACAGGCTGTCAAACGTAACATTGAACGTTTTCCAAGTGATTTTATGTTTGAACTGACAAAGGAAGAAGTAGAATGTTTAAGGTCACAAATTGTGACCTTAAAGAATAATCCTGATGAAACGGAAGAAGAAACCAGTTCAAAACGTGGCAAACATACTAAATATTTGCCCTATGTTTTCACGCAGGAGGGAGTAGCTGCCCTGTCCGGTGTGCTACGCAGCCCTATTGCCATACAGGTGAATATTTCCATCATGCGGGCATTTGTAGCCTTACGTCAAATGATAACAGGTTATCAAGAATTACTAAAGCGTATTGAAGAACTGGAAGAAAGCACGGATGCACAATTCAGCGAGGTGTACCAAGCATTGACCCAGTTATTAAGCAAACCCGAACCGAAGCCACGCAAACCGATAGGATATAGAACCTATGATGAATAACGGTTTAAGGTATTCAGTTGCCTAAGGGGTGTCACCAGTGATACCCCTTTTTCAGTTCCCTAAAGTAATGTATCTCAATCACAAATTTTAGCAAAGTTACAGCCCGGCAGGGACAAATACCAAATCCGAGCCGTTCCGGTTTCCTAAAAAATCTCCACACCTACGGGTTGTATTTTTTGAAAAGATATGGTTGAAGTCCCTGCCAAACTGTGGGTGTCCGGCAAAATTTCTTATTGTTTAATTTAAAATTCAGTAGTCATGAAAACAACAGAATTTACCATGCCGGAAATCACTATCTCTTATAAAGACAATGTAAAAGCATCCGAAAGGGTGAAAATACTCTCATCCGAAACATCCTACTCTTATTTGAAACCGTTCTATATCGAATGTATGGAACACCACGAAGAAAGTTATGTAATGTTCCTCAATCGGGCTAACAAGGCTTTAGGCGTTTCCCTTATCTCTAAAGGCGGCATAGCTGAAACTGTAATGGACGTGAAAATCATCCTGCAAACCGCCTTGAAAGTCCACGCTTCGGGGATAATCCTCTCACATAACCACCCATCGGGCAACCTACGTCCGAGTGAGCCGGACAAACAAATCACCTCAAAAATAAAAGAAGCCTGCAAGGTCTTGGATTTACACTTGTTAGACCATATCATCCTGACAGAAGAAAGCTATTACAGTTTTGCAGACGAGGGGCTTATCTAAGCCCTTTTTTACTCTCTCATTACCCAATACAAAAAGCCGTCAGGCTTTTACTTCTATCCTCTTAAACAAGAGAAAAATTTTCCCTAAAACTGATTGGAACATTGTCAAAGGTATATCCGTGCCTGTTACTGTTCAAATTATTTTTTAGAAATCTCCACACCTGCGGGTAGTATTTCATAAATAATAATTTGCCCTGTACCATTCCCGAACCTTTGAAAAGACAATGTTCCCATTCAGTTAAAGGAAAAATTTATGTGGTGGGCGACAAGCGATGTAAACGATTAAAATTCAAAAGTCATGGAAGCAGTAACATTATCAGAAGCAAGAGTTTATGTAGGTACTTACAACAAGTATAACAGTGGGTTACTTTTCGGCAAGTGGTTAGACCTTTCCGACTATTCGGACAAGGACGAGTTTATGGAAGCGTGCCGGGAACTGCACGAGGACGAGCAAGACCCGGAATATATGTTTCAGGATTACGAGAATATCCCGGAAGCCCTGATTTCCGAAAGTTGGTTATCCGATAAGTTTTTTGAGCTTCGGGATGCCATCGAAAAGCTAAGCGATACCCAGCAAGAAGCGTTTTTCGTATGGTGCGACCACCACAACAGCGACCTAAGCGAAGAAGATGCGGACGACCTTATTTCTTCTTTTGAGGATGAATATCAGGGAGAATATAAAGACGAGGAAGATTACGCCTATGAAATTGTAGAGGAATGTTACGACCTGCCGGAGTTCGCAAAGACCTACTTTGATTATCCGGCTTTTGCCGTGACCTGTTTATGACTGATTACTGGATGGATAACGGTTTTGTTTTCCGTTGCGCCTGATTACTAACCGGGTGGAGCAATCCACCCACAACACACCAAGACAATGAAAGTATATAATAAGATAACGACTTTTTTACGGTGGTTCATACTTGCTTTTATCATCTATCAGGCAGCCACCAGCACCGCCGGAATATGGATAGCCCTAATTATAGGCTCTTTTATTATCCGGTTCGTTCTCCGGCTGTTTATCTCTGCCGTTTACCTGCTTTGTATGGCGTTTATTTTCATTGTGCTGCTTTCACTTTTGATTATCTGATAACTCATTATAAATTATAACGATATGGAAACTTTAAACAAAAACGGGGTAAGCATTACCCAAACACCGGGAGAGGAAAAATATGTCAAATGCTGTTTAGGCGCATTTAGGGGACAAATTTATTATCAATATGATTACCGCTATTTTAACGAAAATCTGTTTTCTACACTGGCTAAAACGCTTGAAGAATGTCGCCGACAGCGAGACGAATGGCTGAAAACTCAAAAGTGAAAGGAAATCCGGCAGGAGAAATCCAGCCGGATTTCCTTTCGTGAGCCTGAGCGGGAAAGAAAGTAGCAAAGAAACCATTTTTTAGCTTATTGGGAAATATATTCGATTCCCGGCAACTTCATAAAGCAACTATAATTCTTTTTGTATATTCCATTGTTTGTAAGTTGAGTAGTACTTGCTGTAAAAAAAACTTGTTTTTTAGCTCTAGTAACTGCAACATAAAAGACACTCAACTCTTCTAAGAATGCTTTTTCTATACTGCTGTTGATTATTATATTACAATTTTCTCCACACTTGCATTTATTGCAAAGACCGCCCCAGTTTGGAAATAAATCCTTTTCCATATCTGGTAATATTACATAATCCCATTCTAATCCTTTTGCTGCGTGAACTGTTGAAATTATAATTTGCGTATCCAAAAATTCCATATATTGCTTAATGCCGTTATGCTCAAATGAATCTTTTATAAAGTTGATTTTATCTTCATTAGATAGAAATGAATAATCGACAAAGAGTCGAACCCAAAAAATTTCGAGAAGTTCAAAAAGAGCTTTAATGAGTGCAGAATCATTGCCAATATATATTTCTCGTATTTTGCTAATGTGTTTTTTACCTATCTTTTTAGTGATTTTTGAATTTGCTTTTAAAAGTTCGATAAACTCATAAAGGCATCTTCTGTTGAATTTTATATATTCAGAATCCTCGTCGGTAAATAGACCGTAAAAGAAGGATATATCATTAATAGAAAATGTCTTAATTATATGTTCGATGTTGGGACCTCTTTGCTTTGCAAGTATAGCAACTTTGGCAGAGGGGTGTTCATGTAGTATTTTTTGTGACTTAATTATGACTTCCAAAGCTTCTTTTACTTGGTCATCGTAGACATTAAACTCTACTTTAGAATTTAGCCTATTGGGATTATCAAAAGGAGTAATGGCGTTTTGTCTTATTATCTTATCTAGTTGAAGCATATTCTCATTAGATGCAAAACGATAATTTTTTTCTAATGAGATAAGTTCAAGATTGAATTTTTCTTTTGCATGTGGAAGTAAATTAGGTACAGCACCAATAAAACCATAAATTCTCTGTAATGAATCACCTAATAACAAAACATTTGTTTTATCTGTTATTAGAAAATGCAACAACCAATAGCTGAGTAAATTTGTATCTTGAAATTCATCTACAAGAATGGATGTGTAATAATTTTGATAGAACTCTAGTATATTGGGATGTTCTTGAAATAATTTAATCGTTAGCGTTATAATTGCATTGAACGGAATAGCATCCTTTTCCAGTATCTTGGAAATAACTATGGAATTATACTTATTTATATTTTCTCTTAAATACTTCCCATTAATATTTTTGACGGCTGAACTAAAGTCGGATAAAACAGTTGCTTCATCTATAAGAACATTATTAAATGATCTCATAATAAAATCGGGTTTATTGTCATCGACTGATTGTAATGTGTCTAAATTTGACAGCGAAGAGTGTATTATATGACCGTATTTTTTTAATATACTCCTGCAAAACCCATGATAGTTTGATACAGATATTTTTTCTTTTATCTTTACTTGCTTGCTTAAGTCTTTTAATAATTCGGGGATGTTTTTACTCACATCTTTTTTTATCTTATATGCAGCATTTACACTAAAAGTCAAGGCTAGAAGTCTTTTGGGAACAGGTAGCTTACCAATTGCTATCAAATAAGCTATCCGGCTTACCATTGTATGTGTTTTGCCGTAGCCAGCGGGAGCTTCAACCAATAATCGTTTGTGAGGAGAAAAAATAATTTCTAATTGTTTTTCATCTCCTTGATGCTTCTCTTCAATCCGAGATTTAATAATATCTATTTCTGTGTGACACATCATTAGCATAAACTTTTAGCATGTTCTATCAAATCTATATATATCTGTGGAATTTCGCTCTTAGATAGTTTCATTCCTATTAAAAGTCCCAAAGGTTGAGATTTATTAATTCCAAACCAAGTAGAATAGTAGGCTTTAAGATTGATGATATTTGTTTTCTCTATTTCCGATAATTTGAGGTTTGAAGATATGGGCTCTGTTAAATAATGATATTTTTTAAATGCTCTATTATTCAACGCTTTGGCTTCCATTATTCGTTCTGCACCAACAGAATCATATTCACAAACTAAATCGTATAAAACAGTCTCTTTTCCCATATCAATCAGCTTCATTAACTCGGCTTCAAAATCCCGTTCTGTCGTTTTCCATAAATTCTGATTGCCTGTTGGGGTATTATCTCCATCACTATCTCTAATTCCAACGCAAGGTATACCGAATTTCTCAGCCAACAGGATGAGTTGTAGTACAGAATCGCCGCCAGCTTGAATAATACATATCCCACAATCATCTAAATCTATATTACATTTTTTTGCAAAAAAAGGGAAGCTACCATATTCAGAATCTCCTTCAACAAAAATAGCACAGCGAGCAAAGAAGGCTTCTTTTATAAAAGGGAAGTGAAGTAATAGATGTTTTTCAAGCTGTTCTCCGAGAGATAGGTTTGTTCCTGACACTATTTTGGTATTTATTCCATCTTTATAAAGTCGTATAATCTGTTTAAAGTCATTGAGAATAATACTTGGGGAGTGTGTTGCAATGATGATTTGACCGTCCAATCTATCAATCCCGAATAACTCTTTTATTAGTACCCTTAAATCAGAATCTTCATTATTGATAACTCTATTGAGATACTTTACAAGAGAACGTTGCATATAAGGATGTAAATGTATCTCTGGCTCATCAAGTCCTAACACAACTGAAATAGACTTTTCACCAGTATCTTCATTAACAAAAACCCCAGTTTCTCCCCGTTGGTCGGAAATTGTTTGAAGCTTATCCAAGATGGATAAAGTTACCAATAATAAAAACTGGATTCCGTATCCACACTTCGATAACGGACCTCCTTTATTATCCTGCAATGAGATGAGTTTTGGAAACAATAGCGAAATATCGCCCTCTAAAACTGCCTTTATTTCATGGTCTTTAAACGATTTTATTTTCCCTAATTTAGTATTTACATTAGCCAACAAGTCACCAGTAAATTCTGTGTCAACCAAACTATCAGTATTAATATCTTTATCAGATAAATAATCTTTAATCATTCTTGATAAAAAGCGTCCTACACCTCTGCTGCTGTCAAAACTAATTTCGGATATGGGATTTCTTAACGAGTCGTAGTATATAAAATTCAGGCATTTAATAAGAGAGGGGGAAATGTATGTTTCCGTTTCTAAATGATAAAATTCCATATTTTCATCAGGAGACACCTGTCTACAAACAATATTGATGTATGAGTAATCATCTACATCAAATAAATCTTCAAAATGACCAATTTCATCATTTGCAAGTTTAATTCGCACATTAACTGTTATAGGTAAATTTGCATCACTAAAGTCATCATAAGCAAACCCTCTACGTGTAAAAATTATATTTAGCAGGTTTAGTATATTTGATTTTCCTAAATTGTTTTCTCCAACTATGAAATTGCATGATTCCTCTAATGCAATTGTTGCAGAGTTTAAGTTTCTATAATTTTCAACAGAAAGTTCCTTTATTCTCATGATATGCACTTTGATTTAAATATATTAAGCTACCTAATAAAACACAAAGATAATCACAAAAAAAACACCCAACAATAAGATGTTGAGTGTTTCTTAACATATTCATACAAAAAGGTTTAATTTTCTTCTTTGCTGCTATCATTATTAAAATTGAATGTAAGCTGATGCAACGTCCCAAAGTTATCCTGAAAATACACATCTATCGTTTGCTGGTCGGTTGATGCAGAGGTATAGTAAAGCCGGAATGTTTCACCCGGCAGCGGGTACAGGTCATTTGGCAGTAAAACCGTCCCATCGGACATTTTCAGCGTTCCCGCCCCGTCCGGTTGGAAATAGCGAATGAAGTACTCTGTTTCCTCATAGCGTCCATCCCGGTAAAGCTGACACCTGATTTCCGCCGTTTCACCCACTTTTAATTTTTTCGGTACTGGCATTGTTTCGATACGGAACGGGTAAGACTGCTGTATATCCACGTTGTCATTACAGGCACTCACTAATAACAAGGCGGCCACTATGTAGCACCCTGTTAGTATCTTATAAATTACATTTCTCATATACATTATATATAATAGGTTAGTTTATCACATGATTATCTTTAGACCGATACCGAACTGTGTATGGAACTTTCCAACGGAAGAACCGAACAGGCATCTTTCCCGTGCGTTAATCAGGAACACCACCCGGTCAGTAATATAACTCTCCAGTTCCAGCGTCAGCGCACCGCCATAGACAAAACCGTCCTTATCGGTCAGGGTCGAGCCATCGAGCAGCAATTTATCGCCCCAGTTGCTTGTTTCGTATCCGGCAAGGGCAGACAAGCCCAGCGAAAGGAAAAAGGTTTTCTTCCGGTCTGAAAGGAAATTTAGGTAGTAACCGCCCTCGCCTGTAAACTGGCTTACGGGTATCTGTAAATCCTTATAAGGGTAATGCTTTTCGAGGTATTCCCCGCCGATAACCCACCTGTTCCCGTTTTTGGTATAGGTGGAAAGAGCCACCCCGAAATAATAGGCGAAATCGCTTTTACTATTCCAGTGAACGCCGTCCGCCATGCCGCCCGTAACCTGCAAACCTTTCATTCCCGGCAAACATCTTTGTGCGTGTGCCTGGTTGAAAGTCAGGCACAGCACAAAAAGGGATATAATACAGCATATCCTTTTCATGTTCATTTGATTTTAAGTTCGTTAATCACTTTTGCCGCCACGATGTCGGAGTTCTCCACCCGGATGGTTTGGTGTCTGCCCCCGTTCTTTTCCACCAGTTCGATAACTAATATCTTATCGTCAGGGATAGTGAACTGTGGGACGGTGTACACGGTGCGGACAGTACTTTTGCCACCGATAACCAGTATCTCGTTATAGCTCCGTACTGGGTCAATAACGGTTTCCTGAATAGCCGTTCTTTTGGCTACCTTTTTATCCACAATTTTGAAGCGGATAAAATCGGTATCAAACGGCACGTTTGAACTATTCTTTGTTTGTGTGTGTATGTAGAACAGCCCGTTATGCGAATAAATGCCCTTTACCAAGAACTGTACCCCGAACCGCTTGCATCCCAAATGCTTTATTTCCCGGTCATTGTTCTTGTAGATGGACTGCATAATCAGCTTTACCAAAAGCGGGCTTTTGTTACCCAGTTCACGGAAATAGATATTCATCCGGGTATGGCTGAAATCTGTTGTATCCTCATTCTCCAAGAAGTCTTTCATTTCGATGTTTAGTATTTCCGGTTCGTGTGCGTATTTTGCGTTAAAACTGTAAAAGCTGCCATCCTCACAGATAACGGAAAAATTGGTTTCACCGGGAAAGCCCTCTGTTGTGGCTTTCACCCTGACAACATTTTCCGCCCCGTCCGCTTTTCCGGCAATAATGTAGTTACTGCCTAAATCCACGTATTTAACGGCAGACGGGAAAATAAGGTGTACCGTTTTTGCGAACGTCACCTGTACGCCGTAAGGTGTCACCATTTGGCGGTAAGGCAGCTTTTTAGTAATGCCCTGATACAAATCGTTACTTTGTGCTTTCATTGAAACCACGCCCAAGAGTAGGGCAAACATGATAATTAACTTTTTCATTTTGGATTGAAATTTTTGTGGTTGATAAATAAATTACTGTTGTTTGGCGTAAAGCATTACCTGATAATTCGCTTTCAGGTGTACTTTTACCGTTCTGAACTTCTTAGCGAGGTATTGCGAACTGCCCTGCATCAAGCCCCTTGTAATATCCATTGCGACCTGCTGCCCGGCACTTTGCGCAAAGGAAATGCTTGTACCCAGTCCCGCACCGATATTCGCCATCGCTTCTTTGGCTGCTTCCTGTTCCAGTGACGAGGGAACGGAAAGCCCCTTTTGCCCGTCACTGTCGTAAACGGCAAGTTCCACCGGAATGATGTTACCCGCATATTCGAGCGAGGACACCAGTATGTCGAGCCGTTCCCCCTGCACTTTGGCACTTCCTGAAATAAGGCTGTTTTTCGGGACAATCACATTCCCCGCCTGTAACGGTTCTAACAGCCGGAGCTTGACGGTCTGCCCGTCCATAAGTGTTTGGTCGTTATGAACACACGCCCGGATAGTGTTCTTTCCCATCGAATAACCACTGCCGACCGCCGTATTAAACCCGTAATTGCGTGGCTTGCTGTATTCGGCGATAAATTCGGCGTTGCTCATAGGTTGCTGCAATCCTGAAACCGTCCTGTCCGATACCGATTTTACAGGTGTGGCATTTCCTTTGCCCTGAACAGGTGCGGACGGTGCGACCTGTGCAATCTGTCCCGGTTGCGGTGGTACGCTTTGTCCGTTCTGTCCGTTCATATATTTTGCCGCCAGTTCGTAGGATTTTTCCATAAGAGCCACCTGTTCATCCATGCTGCCCGCACCGTTTTCTTTCGCATCGAGCCGGGCAGTGAGTTCTTCCACCTGACGTTTCAGTTCCTCTTTTTCCTTGTCCTCTTTCGGCGTTTCGTAGAAACTGCCTAACTGACGGTTCATGTCCCGGTAAGCTGCCGCCGAAGATTGGATAGAGGAGCGGCTATTGTTCGGCGCACCCGCCCCGAAGTCTATTACATTGGTTTTCGGTTTTTCCGCCGGAGCATCATCTATCAGGGTCAAATCTTCCCCGTTCCCGTTTTCCTCTCCCAGCGAAAAGGCAAAATCCTGTAAGGAGCGCATTTTGTCCGCCTGTTTGTTCTCCATTTGCTCCTGTTCGTAGGCTGTCTTTTTATCGCTGATTATCCCGTCCCCTTTGGGTTGCGGAATATCGGCGTTAAATCCGCCCACGTTTTCCACCTTTGCTTCGTCCTTATCGGACGGTGCAAAAATCAGGTACATAGACCCCAAGAAAACCAGTCCCATAAGCGGGTAAATCAGCATCTTTTTTCGTTGCTGTATTTGCTGCGGGGTCAGTTCCTTTTTTTCCTTTCCCTGTTTTTCAGATTCTTTCTTCCTGTCCGTTTCCGGTGCGGGAACTTCATTTTTCACTTCTTTTTCTTCCATTGTCTGACTGATTAAAAATGTTCGTACTGTCTTTACCTTGTAGCTGCAACTGCCTGATGTGTTCTATCCGTATGGTTTCGCCATCCTCTTTTCCTATCCGGTAAATGGATGATACCGTAAAGTAGATGGATAGCCCGCCGAAGAACAGGAGCATAAGCAAGATTACCGCCAGCCTTATTTCCGGTGTCATGCGCCCGCACAGGCGGCGGAGTTTTTCATCCGCCCAGTCCTGTATGCGGGTAATCGCCTGATTAACCGGAGAGAGAATTTTCCGTATCATGGCTTACCGCTTTATGGTGTTCAAGTCCTTGTTTTCCGTTATCTCGAAACTTTCCATCATAAAGCCGTGCGGGTTATTATCACTTCTTACGGCGTTCAATAACCGGCAACGGGTGACAAGGCTTCTTTCCGTCACGCTGCTTTCACGGATAATCATTTGGCGGGCATAGGTAGCCACCGCATACGGGTACACATCGAAATTGCAAGAAACGCTGTCTATCTGTATCGTTTGGCTGATATTGCCTGAAATGATACGGTTGTAATATCCCTTTTCCGAGAGGTCACGGTAATAGTTAAATGCGCTCTTATCGGCGAGGAACAGCGACCGTTTGATATTGCTTTCGATAGCGTTCTTATCCGGTGAGAGCGTGAAAAAGAGTTCGTGAAAACGCTTCACGTGTTCTTTTGCTTCAACCGGACGGTTTTGTGTCAGGTCTTGCGAAAGCGCAAGCATCAAACTTTTACCACCGTCCAATACATAAATTTTCTGTCGTTGCGCTTCGGCAAACGTGTAGGAGTTCCAAACGGCATACCCCGTTATCAGGGTACACATAACGACAAACACAATCCCGAAAAGCCGTATCTGTTTGAAACTGGTTTCAATGTTCTTTAAACTTTTAAATTCCATCTTGATTTTTAATTATTGGTTACTTTTGATTAGTTTACCGCCGACCCTGCCGCCAGCGTTCCCGGTTGCTGCCCCTGCCACTGCCCCGACACCGCTACCTGTTTTGTTAGCCGCACTGTTAATATTCCGGCTCATGTTACCCATTCCGCCTGCCTGAATAATCCAGTTCGATACGGTGGGAATAGTGAAGTAACCGATGATACCGATTATCATAAAAATTATGTACACTGAATTGCTGCTATCGGGTACGAAATTGGGGTCTGATAGCTCCTGAATATCCTTTTGGAGCATAAGCACCTGTATTCGGGCAAGAATGGAACTGAACAGGTCTGAAACGGGTAGCCACAGGTAAACGGAAATGTACCTTGTTATCCATTGGGTCAGTGTCGCCTGAAAGCCATCATATACACTGATGGCAAAGGCTATCGGACCCAGTATGGCAAGGACAATCAAGAAAAAGGTTCGGATAGTGTCTATCACAAGGGCTGCCGATTGAAAGAGCAGTTCCAAAAGTTCCCTGAACCAATCCCGGACGGATTGCTTGATATTGTGGGCTGCCCTATCCATATACATACCGCCCATTGTGGCAATATCTTTGGCAGACCATCCCAATTCGTCAATCTGTTTATCAAATGCTTCATCCGAAACAAGGTAAGCCGTTTCCGGATTACGCACCATCGCTTCATATTCCAGTTTGTCCTTTTGTTCCCGGTAGGCGTTCATATCGAAAGTTTGCGTTTCGAGCATATTGTTACACCCCTTGACTACTGGCGACATCACGCTGTTAATCGTACCCAGTACGAATGTGGGGAAGAACATAATACAGAAGCCTATTACAAAGGGACGGAGCAAAGGGTAAACGTCTATCGGTTCGGCACTGGCGAGCGACTGCCATACTTTGGCAGCCACATAAAACAAAGCCCCCAGTCCCGCTATTCCTTTGGCTACCCCCGCCATGTTTACGCATAAAGGCATCATGTCCGTGTACAGACTTCGTAAAATCTGATGCAGGTTATCAAATTCGATTGCTAATAACATACTACTTATTTTTAGAAGTTACCAGTAACGTTCATCTGCCGAACCATACAAAGCCATTACCCGGTCGGTGTCCTTTTTCTTTTTCGCCCGCAGATAGGAAACGGAAATATTTTTGCGGGTATAATAACTCACCAAATCCCGGTAGTTTTTGATGGCGTTATACGTCCGGTCGATAACGTCCATCCGTTCCTTGTCCGACATGGAAAGCCCGTTGATGTTCACCACGCTTTTCATTTCTTCCAGCACATCGGAACTTTCCTGCAACAGTTGGGTATATCCGTAGGCAATGGCGGAAAGTTCGTCCGGTGTATAGTTTTCATCCGAAAGCATCTTTTGAAAACTGTTCACGTAGATGTCGGAAATCTCCCCGATAAGCAGGATAGACTTTTGCACCTTTCGGGCATCTTTGACAAGGTTATGCACTGATTTAAGCCTGTCGTAGTATTCCTTACCCTGTTGGTAAATCTTCACCGTTTCCTGAAAATTCTTTACCATATTCTGTGCGGTGGATGATGTCTGCACGATGTTCTTTGACGCATTGATAATCCCTTGCGCCAAGTTGCCGGGGTCACTCACGACCCACTGTGCGTTTACCTTTCCGGTAAACAGGCTGCCTATTACAAGCAGCATTATAATCTTTGTTCTCATACGCTTATTTCTTTATGGATTGGTTACTCCGTTTATATTCTCCGCCGGGTGAAAGCAGAATCCGGTCGTTCTTCTTGTCGTAGGTCAGCAGAACGGAAAGCCCGGTTTCGATGAACAGGTTTCCGTCCTGTTCTGAAATCTCATAGGTTTCCGTTTGGATAGTCCCCCGGTAGGTCATTTTGCGGGTCGTTACCTTGTAATGCCCGTTTTCCTCAAAGAGAGTAAACGCCGGACGGTTTTTCACGCTTTCCCAGTCACCACGCATCGCCCTAAGACGGTCGGCGTTCGTTTCTTTGCAGGAGGAAAGCCCCAGTAACAAGGTGCATAACAGCACCGGAAACAGGAATTTTAAATGTTTCATACTGATTGATTTTTAAATTGTTAATTGATTATTTTTCAGGATTGCGCTTGCTTTCGGCAAGCCGTTTGATAGCAAGTTCGAGATTACCGCCCAACTTTTCGGACAAGGCGAATAGTTCCATCTTTTCCGTTTCTTCGGTGGTGTATGTAAAATATTCTTCCAAACTCACTTCGGTAGCATATACGGCTGATTGTGTACCGCCTAAGCCTATCCAAACTTCCTTGTATTTCCGGTTTGGATGATTGGCAAGGTTGATGGAAAGCACCTGTGAACGTTCCTTGTCGGTCAGTCCCAAAAGGTTCTGTATGCTGTCGAATTTATTAAGGTACTTCCGTTGGTCGAGCAAGATTTTGCAATCCGAATTGTTTATAATGCTCTCTTTTACAATGGGTGAGGAAATAATATCTTCCACTTCCTGTGTAACTACAATCGCTTCGCCGAAATACTTTCTGACGGTTTTATAGAGGTACTTGATGTAATCCGCCATGTTTGCCGATGCAATCGCTTTCCACGCTTCTTCTATCAATATTAATTTCCTGATACCCTTTAGTTTACGCATTTTGTTAATGAACACTTCCATGATGATAATCGTAGTAATCGGGAATAAAATTTTGTGGTCTTTGATATTATCCAACTCAAAGACAATGAAGCGTTTATGTAACAAATCAAGCTCCT
This sequence comes from Bacteroides hominis, assembly GCF_033042785.2. Taxonomy (NCBI): domain Bacteria; kingdom Pseudomonadati; phylum Bacteroidota; class Bacteroidia; order Bacteroidales; family Bacteroidaceae; genus Bacteroides; species Bacteroides hominis. The sequence goes on from NZ_CP178829.1 coordinate 2,612,241, forward strand.
TGTCGGAGTTCAGCAGGTAGTCGTATTCGCCCCCTTTGTAGTAAGGTTCTAATACATTCAGGAAGTTATCTATATCGAAATCCTTTTCCCGGACGTTCTTTTCTTGCAGGTGTTCCCGGTAATCGGTTTTCACATACTCGTAGAACGTATTAAAGCAGGGAGTAACCGAACTGTCCTTAGTAATCAGTTCTATATAGGAACTTACAGCGTTCGACAAAGCCACTTCTTCCGCCCGTGTGGGTGCTTCATCATCCCTTTTCCATAAGGTTAGGATAAGCGTTTTGATACTCTCTTTCTTTTCAATATCAAATACCCCATCTTCCACATAAAAAGGATTGAACGCTATCGGGTTTTCAGTGGTATAGGTAAAGTAAATCCCATCTTCCCCGTGCGTTTTCCTATTTATCATTTCACACAGCCCTAAATAACTATTTCCGGTATCGACTAATAGCACGTGCGCATTTTGTTCGTAATACTGGCGCACCATGTGATTGGTAAAGAATGACTTGCCGCTACCACTCGGCCCAAGTATGAACTTGTTGCGATTGGTAATGATACCTTTTTTCATGGGCAGGTCTGATATGTCGATGTGCAACGGTTTTCCCGTTACCCTATCCACCATCTTGATGCCAAAGGGGGAAAGCGAACTTTTGTAGTTCGTTTCTTCGGTGAACAGGCAAAGAGCCTGTTCGATAAAGGTGTAGAAACTTTCTTCCGCCGGGAAGTCCGCCTGATTGCCGGGTATTCCCGCCCAAAACAGGGTCGGCGTGTCGGTGGTGTTATGGCGTGGCTTGCACTCCATAAGTGCGAGCTGTGACCCCACATCATTTTTTATGTGCTTTAATTCGTCCCGGTCGTCACTCCAAGCCATGATATTGCAATGGCATCGCACGGAGATAAGCCCCTGTGAATGTGCTTCATTCAAATATTCCTCTATCCAAGACTTGTTAATCTGATTGGCACGGCTGTATTTGGAAAGGGAGTGCATATTGCGAGCCATCTTTTCAAACTGTTTCAGGTTCTCCGTATGGTCGTCTATGAAGATGTACTGGTTATAGATATGGTTACAGGAGAGCAGCACGCCCACCGGAGAAGCAAAAGATAACCTGCAATCGCTCCGGTCAGTGGATAGCTTTTCATAGCGGGTATCTGTTCCTACCTTGCCCGGCATATCTTCCGCATCCGAAAGGGTATGCAGGCAAAGGATATGGTCGCCAATCTTCATTTCGTCAGCACCCAGTGAAATATCTTTCAGTGTGGTGGTGTCGGTCTGTGAGAGTGAAAAGTATTTCTCCACGATACCCGCCGTTTCCCTTGTTCCGGTGATTTCGTCCGAAGTCAGACGGGTAAGGGTAATGAAACCGCTATCGTTCATAATACTTTCAAACTGCCCCACCGCTTCGAGGAACTTGGTAACTGTTTCCTTGTCCTTAATCTCTTTGGGGACAAGGAAACCTCGGCAGAGGGTGGAAAAGTTACTCTGCATCCGGCTGCGTTCCTTTGTCGTTTTCGTCAGGAACAGGTAGCAGGTATGATTTAAGAACGGTCGTTCATTGAAATGCCGTTCATAGGAACGGGAAAGGAAACTCAAATCATCCTTTTGGATGTCAGGCGCATAGTGCTCTTTGATGAACCAGTCCTGTTTATGTACGATGCTGTAATCGGGCAGCACCTTTACCGCTTTGTTCCAAGCGGAATGTATCGCTTCGTATTCGGCTGCCGTGACGGTGAACAGTTCGGGCAGTTCCACCCGGAACGCCACCGTTATGTCGGCATCTTTGGAAACGATGCACCCGTTTTCCACCGTGAACAGTGGAAACTTGTTTTCCAGCGTAGTAGCTTTTAATATATTTCTCATTTCGATGCTTGTTTTAAATGGAATAATCGGGATATGGCTTTTCGGTTGATGATATGGAAAGGGTGGCTTTTGCGTGCGGACAATTTCATTAACCCGTGTGTCCCGTACTTTTCATTTAACCGGAATGTGAGCCATACAAGCAGTGTTGCCGAAGTAACGCCGAAGATGATGCACACCCACTGGTTAATACTTACCATGTACATGATGATGAAAAGCACGAACAGGGCTAACAGCCCGCCCGCAAAAATGAAAAGATATTGACTTTTCAACCCTTTAAACTCAACTGGCTTGCCTATCCCCCTGTTAATCGGATAGTCTGCCATAGTCCGTTTCTTTAGAGGAAGAATGAACGTAGGATAGTGGCAGCGACTATCAGGAAGATACAAGCACCGAACCAGCTTGCAGCAGTTTTACTTGTGTCGGGGTCTCCACTGCTAAACTTGCCATATACTTTCACGCCCCCGATAAGCCCGACCACCGCACCGATGGCGTAAATTAATTTTGTCGCCGGGTCGAAATAGGACGTTACCATGTTGGTAGCTTCCGTAATACCCGCCATGCCATTACCTTGCGCAAAAGCGGAGGATGCAGCCAAAAGCACGACTGCCGAAAAGAGAACTTTCTTTTTCATTATAAATACATTGATTTTAAAATTGCCGGACGGGTGGATAGTCCGTCCGGTGGAGTGATTAATAATTGAATTTTTGTGGTTGCGGGGAGTGTTCCCCAGTGTTCAGAAAGGTTTGTCTTAACCGTAATCTCTTTGTTTCATCATCTTATTATTTAAAGTTTACCATTAAAGAAAATCGTTCATGTCAAAGGCTGCCATTTCATTACTTCCGGCAGCCGGGACGATGGCGGGTACGGGTATCTCATGCTTTTGTAAAAGTTCCGCTACCCGTGACCTGCCCCCGTTAATCTGTTCCACGAGCGAATGAAACAGGTTTGTTTCCGTCCGGCAGATGGTTTGTACCGCTTGCCGTTCCTCTCTTTCCGGTGCTTGCTTAACCTGAATGACCTGTACCATTTGCCCCAGTTCTCCCAGCGTGATACCCTGTGCCATTTCCGGCTCACCCTCACCCATGTAACAGGCGATTTCTTCCGCTTCGATTTCATCCGGCGAAACGTCTGTTTCTTCCGTATCTTCCGTTTCAAACTCCATTTCAAACTCGGTATCAATCGCTTGCGGGATAGACGTTTCAATCACCGTTTCATCACTTTGCGGGACAAATATAGAACATTATCAACCCCTTTTGAAAGGTGTCCTAAGATGTCCCCGTTTGTCCTCATTTGTCCCATCCGGTAACGGCTTGCCCCTACAAGAGAATCCCCGTTTCCGGTTTTCACGGTCGGTTTACTTTCCGATTGTTTCGGTTGCTTTTTCCCACCCATGAACCATGTTCCCAAACTGTCCCGGTATCGCCATAAGAGGATGGCGTAATACAGGAGCGTTCCGATAATAAACCATTTCAACATATCAGAACGGCTTTTCAAATTTGCTTTCGTACAGTTCGTTTATCTCGTCCTGAAACTGGTCGAAATGCCGGAGCAGGATATTTTCTACATAGCTGCTGACGGTCGCTTTACGTCCGCCGATAACGGTTACTATCTTCATCAGCTTTTCGTGGGTGGTACGGCTGACATATAACGGCTGGCGGTCGGTCAAGTCCACCCGCATGAAGTAGGTTTCCCGGTAATCGTCCGGAGCGTTCTTTTTCCGGCGGGCAGGTTCTTTCGCTGCCTTTTCTTCCTTTGCCGTTTCCTGTTTGTCCGGCTTATCGGGTGTTTCCCCTTCGGTTTCCACTGCCGCCGATGTTGGCGTTTCCTGTTTCTTCACGGGCAAGCCCTGTGAAATAATCTCTTTCATAAAATCTTCGTCAATTTGCGGTTTCCCGCCGCTTTGCTTTGCCATATCGTTACAGTTTTATAAGGTATGCGATTTCGGTTATCAGTTCTTCCATGTTGCTGCCCTTTACCAGCCGTTTGTCCGCCGGGAACAGCGTGGAACGGAACACGGTTTTACGCTGTGCATCCAGTTCCTTTTTAAACCTTTTGGTGTCCGGGATAAATACTTTCATTAGGGGTAGTTCCAGTTCCCCGATGGTCTGCTCATACAGGGTGTAGAGGTCTGTCTTTTCCCGCCCATCTACCATGTTCCAAAACAGGTGCAGCCCTTTCAGGCGGCACGCTTCATTCTTTACCAGCAGTTTATGAATAGCCACTGCAAACGAAAGGCTGCTTTCCAATACCACCCGGTCGGCGGCTATGGGAGTGAAAATATAATCCACCCCTGAAAGGGAGTTGATAACGCCCTCACTGTTCACCGTTCCGGGCAGGTCGAAAAAGACCACATCATAATCCATCCCGGCAGACGCAAGAAATTCATCCGCCGTTTTTATCGCTTCGTCCGGTGAACTGCAAAGCACCGGGTACGCTTTCTTTCCCAGTGTCTTGAACTGGTGGAAGGCAAGCTGTTTATAATACTCATCGCCGTTCACCTGTTCGGCATCCCGTTTGCGCATGGCGGAAATGGAATGTTGCGGGTAGTCGCAATCCACGACCGCCACGTTATACCCTTTGAGGTAATACAGGTAACTCGCCACCAAGACGGTGAACGTTGTTTTGCCGACCCCGCCCTTTTGGGTGGAGAAAGCCACATACAAGGTTTCTTTCTTCATTGTAATACTGGTTTTTTGTGATACATCTTTATTTCATCCCATCCGTTCAGATTGACGGATGGTTTTCTTTCGTTCCATGTTGAAAGCTCGAAAGCCGGAGTGATTGTTTTCTTTCTTGCTTCTTTGTTTTCATTCATTCCACAAAGACAGTTTATTTTCTTTGCAGACTGTTTGCTTTCAATCATTTCATCCGTTTTGCTTTCCTGCTTTCTTGAAAGATTGCAATCTTGAAATCTTGTTTTCAAGTTTTCAAAACCGCTTTCTTTCCGTCCGCTTTCCGTTACATATTTCCATCCGTCCATATTGCTTTCTTTCTTAAATCCGGGACAAATAAACATAGAAAAACAACCCGTTTCGAGATGTGTCCTCAAATGTCCCCGTTTGTCCTCATTTGTCCTATAACCTGCTATTTCACAGCATTTTTAATACCCGTTACTTTGCAACCGAAAGGTATCGGTCAGGCTAACCAAGCCCCCGCCGCCGGGAGCGTTCCAATATTCGCTAACTCCAATCCATCGGTAGATGGATTTTTATTTGCACTGGCAAATAGCAAGGTGTGTTCTAAGCTGCTTGAAATTCTTTCAGCAGCTTTGAACGCCTTGCCCGGACGAAGCCGGGATAGGGTCACTCCGAAGTCGTAACCCTTTAAAGAAATGAAACATGAAACAGAAAAATGAAAATGCGCCCCGTCTGGGTGGCGCAGGACGCAAGCCCAAAGCATACCCGGCAGTGTTCAGGTACTCTATCAGCTTCAATGCGATAGACCACGCCCGCTTTTTGGCATTGTTCGACCAATCCGGTATGCGCACCAAAGCGCATTTTATCACCGCCCGCATCTTCGGCGAACCGTTCAAAGTGATTAAAATCGACAAGGCGGCAGTAGAATATTATACCCGGCTGACCGCTTTATATTCCCAGTACAGGGGTATTGCCGTGAATTATAATCAGGTGGTAAAGGCTCTCAATACCAATTTTTCAGAGAAGAAAGCCCTCGCATTTCTCTATAAACTGGAAAAGGCAACGATGGAACTTGCCGACCTGAACCGCCAAATTATTGAACTGACCCGTGAGTTTGAAACAAGATGGTTGCAAAGATAAGCGTAGGCAGTTCCCTGTTCGGTGCGCTTTCCTACAACCAAAACAAGGTGGATGAAGAGCAGGGAAAGGTACTTTTAAGCAACCGGATGTTTGAGAGCGAGGACGGGAATTTCAGCATCCGGCGTTGTATGGAATGTTTCGATATGCACCTGCCCGCAGACCTGAAAACGGAAAAACCGATTATCCATATCTCCCTGAACCCGCACCCGGACGATGTGCTTTCAGACAGCCAGCTTGCGGATATTGCCAAAGAGTATATGGATAAGTTGGGGTACGGCAACCAGCCGTATATGGTTTACAAGCACGAAGATATTGCAAGGCATCATATACATATCGTTTCCATCCGGGTGGATGATACGGGCAAAAAGATAAACGACAAGTTCGAGCATATCCGCAGCAAACAAATCACCCGTGAACTGGAACAGAAGTACGGGCTGCATCCGGCAGAGAAGAAACAGGCAGCCGAACGCCCCGAACTTAAAAAGGTGGACTACCGGGCAGGGGACGTAAAGCACCAGTTATCCAATACGGTGAAAACCCTTGCCAGCAGTTACCGTTTCCAAAGTTTCACGGAGTACAAAGCCCTGCTATCTATATATAATGTACAAGCGGAGGAAGTGAAAGGGGAAGTGAACGGCAAACCCTATAACGGCATTGTCTATTCAGCGACCAATGACAAGGGAGAAAAGCAGGGAAACCCGTTCAAATCTTCTTCTTTGGGTAAGTCGGTAGGTTACGAAGCCATCCAGCGGCACATCAAGAAATCCACAAAGGACATTCAAGACAAGAACCTGAAAGAGCGTACCCGCCGGACAGTCGGCGCAGTGATGAAATCCGCCCATAACCGTAAGGAACTGGAACAAGAACTGAAAAAGAAAGGTATAGATGTACTTTTCCGGCAGAACGATACAGGCAGGTTATACGGTGTAACATTCATCGACCACGAAAACCGTACCGTCCTGAACGGTTCACGGTTGGGAAAAGACTTTTCCGCCAATGTGTTCAATGACCTGTTTTCCGGCTCCCGTACTTTGGCGGGAAACAGCAAACAGGAAATGCAGGAACACACACTGGAATATAACCCGACCGGACACCTTGAAAATACAGGTAAAGCCGTTGCCGGACTGTTCAGCTTGTTATCCGGTGGGGACAATACGCCACCCGATAACAGCCAAGTTCCACCACCCAAGAAGAAAAAGAAGAAGAAACAAAGACGTATTTAATAACTATAAAAATTTCAATTATGCAGAATGAAGATGATTTGAGAGGTCTTGCAAAGGTCATGGACTTTATGCGGGCAATCAGTATTTTATTTGTAGTGATAAACATTTACTGGTTTTGTTACCAGTCATTCCGGGAATGGGGTATCAATATCGGGGTAGTCGATAAAATCCTGCTGAACTTCCAGCGTACCGCCGGGCTGTTCTCCAATATCCTATATACCAAACTTTTTTCAGTGGTATTCCTTGCGCTTTCCTGTTTGGGTACAAAGGGAGTGAAAGAGGAAAAAATCACATGGAACAAGATTTATGTGTTCCTGACAATCGGTTTTATCTTGTTTTTCCTGAACTGGTGGTTGCTGGCTCTGCCCTTGCCAGTGGTAGCCAATACAGGTTTATATATCTTTACCATGACAGCCGGGTATCTCTCGCTGTTGGCTGCCGGAGTATGGATTTCCCGCCTGTTGAAAAATAACCTGATGGACGATGTGTTTAATACCGAGAATGAAAGTTTCGCACAGGAAACACGCCTGATAGAAAACGAGTATTCCATCAACCTGCCGACACGGTTCTACTACAAGAAGAAATGGAATGACGGGTGGATAAACGTTGTAAACCCGTTCAGGGCAAGCATGGTTTTAGGCACACCCGGTTCGGGAAAGTCGTATGCGATAGTCAATAATTACATAAAACAGCAAATCGAAAAAGGCTTTGCTGTTTATATTTATGACTACAAATTCCCTGACCTTTCAGAGATAGCATACAATCATCTAATCAACCATTTAGACGGATATAAGGTAAAACCTAAATTCTATATGATTAATTTTGACGACCCACGCAAAAGCCACCGATGCAACCCGATAAATCCGGCATTCATGACGGACATATCGGACGCATACGAAGCCAGTTACACAATCATGTTAAATTTGAATAGGAGTTGGATAACCAAACAGGGGGATTTCTTTGTGGAAAGTCCGATTATCCTGCTGGCTTCCATCATTTGGTTTTTGAAAATCTATCAGGGTGGCAAGTATTGTACATTTCCGCACGCCATTGAATTTTTGAACAAGAAATATGCCGATACGTTCACTATTTTAACCAGTTACCCCGAACTGGAAAACTATTTGTCGCCGTTCATGGACGCATGGGAAAGTAATGCGCAAGACCAGTTGCAAGGGCAGCTTGCATCCGCTAAAATTCCGCTTTCAAGGATGATTTCACCCGCCTTATATTGGGTAATGACAGGTGATGATTTTTCATTGGATATAAACAACCCGGAAGAACCTAAAATATTGGTGGTAGGCAATAATCCCGACCGCCAAAATATCTATTCCTGTGCTTTGGGACTATATAATTCCCGTATCGTGAAACTGATAAACAAGAAGCACCAACTGAAAAGTTCTGTAATTATTGACGAGTTACCGACCATCTATTTTCGGGGGCTGGATAACTTGATAGCAACGGCACGAAGCAACAAGGTGGCGGTCTGTTTGGGCTTTCAGGATTTCAGCCAGTTACGCCGGGATTATGGGGATAAAGAAAGCAAAGTAATCGAAAATACAGTGGGTAATATCTTTTCCGGTCAGGTGGTTTCTGAAACAGCAAAAACGCTTTCAGACCGTTTCGGAAAGGTACTGCAAAAACGGCAAAGTATGACTATCAACCGGAATGATAAATCAACCTCTATCAGTACGCAAATGGATAGCCTGATACCATCCAGTAAAATATCCAACTTAACACAAGGTATGTTTGTAGGTGCGGTCAGTGACAATTTCGATGAAAGGATAGAGCAAAAAATATTCCATGCGGAAATTGTGGTGGATAACGAGCAAGTGAAAAGGGAAACCGCCAATTACAAAAAACTGCCCCAAATCATAGATTTTAGGGACGAGGACGGGAACGACTGGATGCAGGAAGAAATACAGGCGAACTACAACCGGGTCAAGCAGGAAGTCCAGCAGATTGTCACGGACGAAATGGAACGGATAAAGAACGACCCTGATTTGCAACACCTGATAAAAATAGATGAGTAAATGAGCAGGGGATTATACCCCTGCTTCTATCCATTCCTCAGGAATAAGTGCATTATCTTTTTTCTTTCCACGCCAATTTCTAATTAACTTTATACAGTCTGCATAGTCTTTCCAAGTGGCTTCTCCTGCGTGTTCAATGATAATAACCTGAACTTGAGAGTTTGTTCGTTTTTTGAAATCTGCTAAAACTTGAAAAATTCTTTTCACCTTTAATACGGCTTCTTCATTATTTACTTTCTTTTTGTTCTTTAGTTCAGGAAAATAAACTTGAGATGGTTGGTCAAAAACTATAAAACTAGGAACTTTGTTATATTCTTTTGTGGATAACAAGTATTCATGTATAGCAAGTATGGTTGAGATGTGATATGACATAAAATTGTGACCACTTCCAATTTCCCATAGAAAATCTTTTCTACTCGAAGATGAGAATTGAAGAGTTAAATTTTCTATATCGAATAATATGTTGTCGTTACAATATTCTGCTCCAAATATTCGAGCATAGTATTTGATTTTATCGCTAATATTTTGTAGAATTCTTTTCTTATTTTGCTCTAAAGTGTCAGAGTTGAATTCTTTTTCTATGCTGTATATTTTGTTATTTACCTCATTCAAATCTGATAATAAACTTCCATTGTTTGCTATTTTGTCATAATTCTTCAGTGATTCTTCCAACTTTCCACCAAAGCGAAAAATAGAATTTAGCATCTGATGTTGTTTTTGGTAATCTTGATTTTCTTGGGATAAAGTTTGTTTTTCGATACGAATTTGATTAAGTAATGTTTCTAATTTATTGAGGTCTGATTTTAAATTAGAAATTTCTTTTGTGAAAACTCTATGACTATCTGTTACTTTTCTTGAGAGAGTATTTAATTCTAAACTTAATGCAGAATAATTATCTATATATGTTTTTGCTAAAGTATTATTTGAACCACAAAAGGGACATGTATTATTATCAAAGCAATCTTTTAACCAGCTTAATGCATCTAGTCTACCATTTTGAGTCTGAATATCATTTCCATAATTAATATTGCTGATTTTAACATTCTCAACTAGGCGTAGTTTTTCTTTTTTTTCTTGAATAGAAATAGCTGTTTGATATTCTTTTTCATCCAATTCTGCTAATCTCATGCTAATTTGCGATGATGCTCCCTCTTTTATTATTGGTATAACATTCCTATTTATTTTATTTAGAACGTTTCTTAACTGGTTTACATATTTTTCTGATGACCATGAATTTTCGATGTCATCTAGTTTGCTATCTGTTAAACCTAATTCATAGGCTATTGCATAGTAACTTTTAACTTCACTTAGCCAAGTGTTTGCAATATTTTTACGTTGTTCAATCTCTTTTTTTAGAAGTTTAGCTTGTGTCTGTAATTCTTTCAATTCTTCTTTAAGACTCAATAGCCTGTCATTTAATATTCCTAATATATAAGGGAAAATAGTAATCAATTTTTCTCTATTTTGGTATGTATCTGCTTTGTAGAATAACGCATAGGGGTTAGCTACTAAATGTTGAGGTTGAAAATTTAATGATATTAAATCTCGAAAACTTGCTGGTTGAGCAATACTTTTTTCTCCTAAATCAAAGCCTGTTAGTTGTGCTAATTTGTTTAATTCTAATATAATATCTTTATAATTAGCATTTTCTTCTATTGCGTGGGGAATTACAATTTTCTTACCACGTTGGATATACATACTTGTAGATACAATATCTAATCCGGCTTCTTTTCTTGCTAAAAGAATTTCTCCATCATTATGATGTATAATAATCCCAAACCAGCTAGTCAAGTCTCTTATATATCCGATTGGAATACTGCATTTACTACTTGCTAAACAATAGTCTATTATCGAAATTATTGCTGATTTCCCTTTTGCGTTATCACCAGAAATTACATTCACAAAGTCTGCAACAAAAGGAATTATGCGTATTTTCATTTTTGGGTTCTTAGGCCACAATATAATTTTGCTAATTTTACAATCCATATCAAAAGGTTATATTATAGTAGGAACATATTTCTTCATCTTCTAGATTACCTAACCAATGTCCTAGTCTTCGTGCTGTTTTCAACATTTTATCATAATCTTGTTTTTTAGAAGAATCAGGAATTGATTTTCCTCTGTTGGGTATAAGTTCGGCATTTTCCTTGTCATAAAATAATATAGATGTAGAAAATGCAATATTTAATGATTGAAAAGTTATCTCTGAAAAAGATTTCATCTTTAGAGGTAGAGAATCCCAATTCAAGGTATTGTTATTTAGAGACTTTATCATGCTTCCTAATTTATAGCTTCTTCTATAAATTTCATCAGAAAAGTCTTTAGAAAATGCGATAGGGAGCACCATAAAAGAAAAAGGTAATTTTATACCTCTATTTTTTACAGAATAATATTCCTTTGTAAATTGATAGATAAGATGGCTACCTACAATTGGATTTTGCAAAAGGATAAACTCATCTATTTCCAATATTTGTTCCATATTTATTTATTATATTTTGCCAATTAGGATGCCAGCCAATGAGTAAACTATTAGCTAACTTATGATAACTTCCATTGCTTAGATAACTATATGTTGGTTCTACTCCAGCAAGTTTTCCTTTATATTTTAACGTTTCACAATATACTTCATACCCAATGTCAGCAGGTGTGTTTTTATTTAATCGTTTGTGCTTCCAAAAAACTTGTTGCCAATTTTCCTTCAGACTTTCTTCGTATGCAATTATATGTGATTGAGTTATATTTGCATTTAAAGCATATTTATGCTTTTCTTGTTTTGCCCTTAGAAAATCTTGTATTGCTTTTAATTTTTCATCTTCACCGACCTCTATAATATCCAGCTGTTTCACAAACGTACTTCCTTTTTCTTTTTCTTGTTCATAGCTTGTAACAGGTATTAAATCAGTAGCTTGTTCTATAAATGGCTTCAGAGCTATTTGTTGTTTTAAAAAATCTCTTTTTTTCCATAACATTTTTGGGGTAAATAGAGAATCTAAATCTTTTTCCCATAATGAGAGACAAGTATTTACAATCCACCCATAGAGAGAATTCATTATATCATAATATGGAATTTCATCATCTTTTAGATGAAGATTTTGGATAATCTGTTCTATAAAATTTTGCCTATCATAATTTTTGTGACATTCACACAATTCTATCCTTTTCAACAAGCCAACAATATCTTCTTTGCTATATTCTTTAAATTTATCAATATATGGCAATAGAGTTTTACTTTTATTGTTATTGGCTATGTTTGTTAGTTCTTGATATGCTGTATTATATATATTTTTATCCACAGAAGCAGATGAAAGGCTTTTTATAATGCTATTTCCTTTACATGATACATTTGTTGCTAATAAAAATTTAGAGTTAGCAACATCTATATTTTTTGTTTTTATCAATGTAAGCCAATTTGTAATTGATTTCCATAAATTTTTATTAGTATTTGAAAAGGGATATTTCTTTTTAATACTTGCTTTATCTTGTTCATAAATTGTTTCAATATCCTCTCCTTGTTGCAAACGAATAACAACATCATCATCTGTTTCGATTGAAACAATCGAATTTTCGGGAGATACACTTAGCCAATAAAGAACTCTGTCTATTTGGTATAAATAGCCATACATTTGTCCTTTTGCTGCATATAAGTAGTCTGATAAAGATTCACTCATAATAGCCTTATTTCTTGTCAATTGCAAATATAATAAAAAATATTCGTTTTATTACATATTCATATTTATATGCAATGATAAGACAAATGAAGCCAAACAGGGACTAATGAAGCCACCTATTCCCAAATCCTTAAATATACTCTATTTCATCCTTACTTTTACTTCCGAAAATTTTATTTATTCACTAAAATTCAAAAAGTTATGGATGCTAACACAGCCAACCAGTCCACCACTGACGAACAGATGATGGATATTCTTCTTGTACTGGATAAGGAGAAAAAGACAATCAGCGCAGTAAAAGGCGTGGATGAAAACGGGGAACTCCAAACCGTACCACCGGAGAACAACAGCGAACTTCTGAAATTCGACCGTCACGGTGATTTCTTTTCCAACTTCTTTTCCAACATGATGAACCAGTTGAAGAACCCGACCCGTTTTAACTTCTTCAAAATCCCAAAGATTGAACTTCCTAAAATTGAGCCAATAATCAGAGATAACTTCAATCATCCGACACCTGAAAACGAAGCGGGCATAGAGCGTTACCGGGTAACACCTGAAACCGTGAAGCAGGAAGCCAAGAAAGAACAGCAGGAAACCCAACAACCACAGGTACAGCAGCCAGCCAAAGAAACGGGAGCAACGGCACAAGCACCACAGCAACCCGACAAAAGCAAGTATGTGATTGACCCGGATAAAGTGGACTGGGAAGCCTTGAAGAATTTCGGGCTATCCAAAGAACAGCTTGAAAAAGCAAAGGCTTTAGAACCCATGTTAAGGGGATACAAGTCGCCCGGAGCGTTTACCATTGCGGGTAACTACAATTCAGCCATTATGAAACTGGACGCACGTTTATCTTTCCGGCACGACAAAGACGGGAATGTAGTTTTGGCGATACACGGCATCCGACAAAAGCCGGAACTTGAACGCCCGTTCTTCGGACATGAATTTTCCAAAGAGGATAAAGCCAATCTTCTTGAAACGGGAAACATGGGACGGATAGTAAACCTGAAAAACTATATCACGGGAGAAATGATACCCTCTTTCGTCAGTGTGGATAAGGTAACAAACGAACTGGTTTCCATGCGTGCAAGCAGCGTCCAAATACCCGATGAAATAAAGGGTGTCAAACTGAACAAGGAACAAAAGGAAGCCTTACGGGAAGGAAAAGGGGTATTCCTTGAAAATATGATTTCCAACCGTAAAAATCCCTTTTCCGCAACCGTTCAGGTCAATGCGGACAAGAAAAGTCTGGAATTTATCTATCCCAATGCCAAACAGTCACAGGAGCAACGGCAGAAACAGGAACAACAGAACAGCCTTGTCACCAGTGACGGTGTAACCATTCCCAAAAGCATTTCAGGAATAGAGCTATCCCGCCAGCAACAGCAGGATTTAGTCAATGACAAAACCATCTTTGTTGCCGGGCTGAAAGACAAGCGGGGGGTCGAATATGATGCTTATATTCAGGTGAACCATGATAAGAAGAAGTTAGGCTTTTACAGTGACAATCCCAGCTTTGACCGTTCCGCCGTGAAAGAAATTACCCCCGCCAGCAAGAACCGCACACAGGTAGCGGTCAATTCGGAGGGCAAGACCAACGAAGCCACCAAGAAAGTGAAAGAACCCTTGAAAAAGGGTCAGGACAAGCCCACTGAAAAACAAAAGACCAAGCAGGATAAAAAGGAGAAGCAGGAGCAGACGGATAAACCAAAGCAAAGCAGGGGGCGCAAAAGATGATAGTGGTATTAATCCTTATCCCGGTTGTCGGTTTCGCCCTGTTCTTTTTCGCCTGTTACAAAACAGACTGGGAAGTCATAGACAAGCAGAACCGACAATTTTATGTAGATGGTTATCACATCTACTATGACCGGAAAATCCTAAGACAAAAAGAAGTGGAACAATTAAAATCAAAATTAGAATGATTGCAGTAATCGGAGAAAAACCAAGTGTGGCAAGGGATATTGCCCGTATTTTAGGAGTGAGTGAAAAACAGGATGGCTATCTTTCAGGTAACGGGTATCTCGTTACCTGAAAGATAGCCATCTTGTAGGTTTGGCAATGCCGGAAGCATACGGCATACAGAGTTTCCGCCGGGAAAGTCTGCCTATTATCCCGGATAGTTTTCAACTTATACCCCGACAAGTGAAAGCGGAAAAAGGGTACAAGGCAGACCCCGGCGCATTGAAACAACTAAAGGTAATCAAAGAAGTATTCGACCAGTCGGATAAGATAATTGTCGCTACCGATGCAGGGAGAGAGGGAGAACTTATCTTTCGCTACATCTATCAGTATATCGGATGCAACAAGCCTTTTGTCCGTTTATGGATAAGCAGCCTTACCGACAAGTCAATCCGTGAGGGACTGCAAAACCTGAAAGCCGGCAGCCTTTATGATAACCTTTTCCTTTCGGCACAGGCACGCAGCGAAGCGGATTATTTAATTGGCATAAATGGTACACAGGCTTTAAGTGTGGCAGCCGGACAAGGTATTTTTTCTTTGGGACGGGTACAGTCGCCCACGTTGGCGATGATATGTACCCGCTTTTTAGAGAATAAGAACTTTATCCCGCAAAAGTATTGGCAACTGAAATTACAGACAACTAAGGACAATGTAACTTTTACAGCACTATCCACAGAAAAGTACGATATGCAGCAGCCTGCCATCGACACGCTGCAAAGGATAAAGGAAGCGGAAACAGTAGAGGTGAAAACCGTAGAACGTAAGGAAGTGAATCAAGAACCGCCCTTGCTTTATGATTTAACTTCACTCCAAAAAGAAGCGAATACGAAACTGAATTTTTCCGCAGACAAAACCCTATCCATCGCACAAAAGTTATACGAGGGTAAACTAATCAGCTACCCCCGAACCGGAAGCCGTTATATCTCACAGGACGTGTTCGAGGAAATCCCGGAACGTCTTGTTAATTTGGAACAATACGCCCGTTTTGCCGGATATGCCGCTGGGATAAAAGGCAAAGCCTTAAATTCCCGTTCCGTGAACGATGGCAAGGTAACAGACCACCACGCCCTGATAGTAACGGAAAACCTGCCCGGTAAACTGGAAACGGACGAACAGGCAATCTATGAACTGATAGCCGGACGGATGTTGGAAGCCTTTTCTGAAAAATGCGTCAAAGACGTTACCAGTGTAACGCTGGAATGTGAAGGGTCGCTTTTCACGGTCAAAGGCTCTACAATCAAGTCCGCCGGATGGCGTGCCGTATTCGTCGATAAAGAGGACGGGGAAGATAACACCACTTTGCCCGCCATGCAGGACGGAGATAGTTTACCGCTTTCCGATATTGAATTACTGGAGAAACAGACCAAGCCCAAGCCGTTGCACACGGAAAGCAGTTTGCTTTCTTCAATGGAAACGGCGGGTAAGGAACTGGAAAACACCGACCTGAAAGCCAGCATGAAAGATACGGGTATAGGCACACCCGCAACACGGGCAGCCATCATCGAGACGCTGTTTTCCCGCCAGTATATCGTCCGGGAGAAAAAGAACCTTGTCCCGACCGAAAAGGGACTTGCCGTTTACAACATCATCCGGGACAAGAAGATAGCAGACGTTGAAATGACGGGTATGTGGGAAAACACGCTTGCCAAAATAGAAAGCGGGGAAATGAACCCCGATACGTTCCGCAAAGGTATCGAAGTATATGCACGGCAAATCACGGCTGAACTTTTGGACGTTCAGCTTTCTTTCGCTTCGGGTAGTGGTTGTATCTGCCCGAAATGTAAAACAGGGCGCATCCTTTTCTATCCGAAAGTCGCCAAATGTTCCAATGTGGATTGTTCCGTTACCATCTTCCGCAACAAGAGCGACAAGCAGCTAACGGACAAACAGATTACCGAACTGGTGACTACCGGGAAAACCGGGCTAATCAAAGGCTTTAAAAGCAAGAACGGCAAAGTCTTTGACGCTTCACTTGCCTTTGACGAACAGTTTAATGTTACTTTCGTGTTTCCTGAAAAGAAAGGCAAACCGAAGAAATAAGATGGAAATCATTATATTTGCCACAGAAAGTTTCATTATAGATAGACTTATAATTGAAATTTTTGTGGTTGAAGCACCCGGAGGGACACCGGGTGCTTTTTATAAATCTTCTCTACATCACCCTATAAATATACCATTCCCATCTTTTTTTATTTTTTTTTCGCACGTAACTATCTGATACGCAAAAATAGTTACCTCTTTGTAACTGTCTAACGTTTAAGTAACTTCTTTTTTTATACTAAGTGTATTTATATCTTTGCAATCGAAAAAGATACTTAATATATCATGTTTACCGCATTGGTATATTTGTTTGGTGTCTTAACAATACATTATTAACTAATAAAAAAAGAATTATGCACTACACTGGAACTATTTGGCGACCGCCTTACGAAGCATACTCAATGCTCATTCAAGTAACAGCTGGATGTACTCACCATTCCTGCAAATTTTGTACTTTATACGAAGATTTACCTTTCAAATTCAGGCTATCACCAATTGAAGAGGTAAAATCGGATTTAAAGGAAGCAAGTTATTATTATAGACACGCACAAAGGGTGTTTTTCACAGGTGCAAACCCATTTGTGCTTAGTGTGAATAAGCTTAAAACACTTGCGAAAATGGTACATCAATACTTCCCTGCTTGTCAGAGTATAGGATGTTTTGCACGAATTACGGACATTACCCCTAAATCTGTTACAGAATTAAAAGAATTGCGAGAACTCGGATATGATGGAATTACAATCGGAGTTGAAACCGGATATGATGAATCTTTGATTTTCATGAGAAAGGGATTTCTATCAAAGGACATCATTGAGCAATGTAAGAAATTGGAAGAAGCAAATATTACCTATAACTTCTTTTATTTGACAGGAATTTATGGTAGTGGAAAAGGCAAGATTGGTGCAAAGGTAACAGCAGAAATCTTCAACCAGCTTCATCCGCAAATAATTGAATCTTCAATGCTTACAATTTATCCGACTTCGGAACTGTATAAGGAAATACAGGCTGGTAACTGGAAAGAAGAAACTGAAATTGAGAAGTTGGAGGAAATGAAGACTTTGATTGAAAATCTTAAAATTGATGCTCGATTTGTAACGGATGGGGCGTCCAACTTAATTCAGGTTAGAGGCAATTTGAAAACAGATAAACAAAAAATGATTGCTTTTCTAAAACAACAAATAGCAGAGCAAGACGAAGCTTATTTGAGAAGCTATCGTGAAAATCTGCCACATTTATAAAATCTATCTAATGAAAGCAGATATTAGAGTTATAGTAAAAGGTGTTCAACAATATGCTGATTATATTGACGAGATAGTGACTAATGCTATTGGAAAATATTCTATTGTTAATGGTCTGCATATTGTTGAATATCGAGAACTATGTAAAGGTGGACATATCATTGAAAACAAATTGGTAATCAGTAATAAATCTGTTTGTTTATACCGAAGTGGGAGTTTGTTCTCTGAAATGTCTTTCATAAAGGGAGAATGTACGGAATCTGATTATATTAATACAGATGGAGAACTCAATGTAAAAATCAAAACATTGTCTTACCATCCTACAATTAGTGATAACAATATTCATATTGAGTTGAATTATGACTTATTCATAAATAACCAGTTCCTCTCGAATAACTTCCTTACCATATTTATTAATGAAATGGCATTGTAAACTATAATATTATGACTTTATGAAAATAAGAATAATTGATTTATTGAAAACAACTACTTATAATATTAATGTAAGTGTAAACGGCTGGGTACGAACGCATAGACAAAGTAAAAACATTAGTTTCATTGCAATAAATGATGGTTCAACTGTTCATAATCTGCAAATTGTGACTGAACATGAAAAGATAAAAAAAGATTTTCTTAAATTGGTAACTACCGGAAGTGCCATTCGGGTAGATGGTATGTTTGTACTATCTACTGGAAATCAGCAGCATGGAGAAATAATAGCCCAAAATATAGTTTTATATGGCACTGCCGACCCACAGGAATATCCTTTACAAAAGAAAGAACACTCGTTAGATTTTTTGCGGAATATTGCTCATTTACGCTTACGTACAAATACTTTTGGTGCAATATTTCGTATGCGCCATAATATGGCTTTTGCCATACATCGTTATTTCAATGAAAGAGGATTCTTCTATTTCAATACTCCTATAATAACAACATCGGATAGTGAGGGAGCAGGAGAACTCTTTGAAGTCAAAACGGAATTAAAAGATGATTTTTTCGGTTCCCCAGCCAATTTAACAGTTTCGGGACAATTAGAGGGCGAGCTCGGTGCGTTAGCATTGGGGGCGATTTACACCTTTAGCCCGACCTTTAGGGCAGAAAATTCAAATACATTCCGTCATCTTTCCGAATTTTGGATGATTGAACCGGAAGTTGCCTTTAATGATATTAACGACAATATGGATTTGGCAGAGGACTTTTTGAAATATCTAATCCGTTATGCACTTGAAAATTGCGAAAGTGATTTAGCTTTTTTAAATGACAACGTAGATAATGGTTTAATGGATAAATTACATTTCGTTGCAAATAATGAATTTATGCGTTTGCCTTATTCTAAAGCTATAGAGATTTTACAAGAATCCGGGCGTCAGTTTGACTACCCTGTAAAACCGGGAATTGATTTATGTGCTGAACATGAACGTCATTTGGTGGAAGAATATTTTCGCCGCCCTGTGATTGTTACAGATTATCCTAAAGAAATAAAAGCATTCTATATGAAACAGAATGAAGATGGGGAAACAGTTCGTGCAATGGATATATTATTTCCGAAAATTGGGGAAATCATAGGAGGTTCTGAACGGGAAGCCGACTATACAAAATTGTTGCAGCGAATGAAAGAATTGAATATGAATACCGAAAAACTGTGGTGGTATCTTGAATCACGCAAATTTGGCACTGTTCCCCATTCAGGCTTTGGATTGGGTTTTGAGCGGTTGATGCTGTTTATTACAGGCATGACAAACATTCGGGATGTTATTCCGTTTCCACGTACACCCCGAAATGCAAATTTTTGATTATAACGAAATTCAATCATGCAAGATTATATCAATGAAATATTGCATCGAATAAATGAAGAAATGGAGTTGCTTGGCATTGATGAAAATGTCTGCGTGGAGGATGCTTTGCATATGATAGATGTCATACGACCTTTATTCGATAACTTGCGGAGCATGACTGTAAAATATGAATTTCAGAACGAAGAAGAAGAAATTCATTTCTTTAAAGATATAAAGCCAGACATTCTTAGTCGGTATTTATACTTTTACAAAATAACAAGAATTGAGATGAAACGTCCGATTGGCAGTGATGATGTACAACGAGAGTATCTTCATTGCCAATTGGATAATTTGAAATATTTCTTTGACCAAAATCTTGATTTCTACCAATATTATCGTTCGAAAGCAACCCACTTAGATTCTTATTACTTTGTTCGATATAAAGCGAATTTCAGGTTGTGTGTTGATAGCTCATTTTTAGATAAAGACCCAGCCTTTTCTACCGGATATGATTATAAAGTAGCTAAAATTTTGTCGAATGAAATGCTACGAATATATCTCAATAGACAATTACAATTGTTAGACAGGAAAATGCAAATATCTAAAATACGGGCGGCACTTTCTGACTTTAATCTGAAATGGACTGGCTCTAAATCAGATGCAGTAGAGTTTGGATATGGACTTGTTGCTATTGCAACACTCAATAATGGAAATGTGACAATAAAAGAAATCATGGCTTTCATTGAAGCAGCTTTTGATATAGATTTAGGAGATTATTATCGAACATATCTAACTCTCAAAAGCAGAAAGAAAAATCGAACTGCCTTTTTTACATCAGTAATCGAACAACTGTTAAAGCGAATGGAATCGGACGAACTGTAATAAAGATATTTAGTCCACATAAAAACTACCAAGTAATTACCAACTTGGTAGTTTTTGTTTTTATACGATTTAGATATGAAATGTGGCATTTTCGGGTAATAACACCCTGCTTTTGCTACTGAAAAAGAGAAAAATAAATATTCACCAACTTGGTTATACCTTGTAATTTTTATCTTTTGAAACCCGCCATCTTTGCCGCAAATCAATTAGTTAGCGAAATGGAGATAATAACATTTGAGTCAAAAGCCTATAAGGAATTAGACAACAAGATTACCGCTATTGCCGATTATATATTTAATCACACAGAAGCGGAAAGTACCAATGAGGATGAAATTTGGGTGGATAGTTACGAGGTCTGCACATTTCTAAAAATCAGTGACCGGACATTACAACGCTTGCGGGCAGCCGGGACAGTCACTTATTCCAATATCAAGGGACATTATTTCTACAAGATTGGAGAAATAAAACGATTATTGGAAGAACGCCTGATTAAACGAGATAAGGACAGTATTAATGACCTGATAACCAACCACCAGCTATATGTTAAGGAAAGAAGAAATATTAGAAAGGACAAATAATGGGTTATCCGTGTTCAAGCATTACATATCCGGTAATTGGCGGATAGGACGCAATTTCTTAAACCCACTTTATGAGGATAACAAAGCGTCCTGTAACATCTATTTCGACCGCCGAAGTGGTATCTATAAGATGAAAGATTTCGGCAACGACAGTTATAGCGGTGATTGTTTCTTTTTCGTGGGGCAACTTAAAGGGCTGGACTGCAACAACTCAATGGATTTTGTGGAAATACTGGAAACCATAGACCGGGATTTGGGATTGGGACTGGCAACAGGTAATCCGATACCAGTTACCCGTACTTCTTCCCATATAATAAATGATATGCCGGAAGAAACACCTGAAAAGGAAAGCAAACCCTACCAGTTCAGGGAACAGAAATTCCCGCTTGCCGAATTGATGTACTGGCAGCAGTATGGTATTACACCGGAAGTATTGGAACTTTATAAGGTGTGTTCCTTACGGGACTTTCAGAGCGTAACAGCGGATGGAACACCGTTCACTTATACTTCATCCGTAACAGAACCGATGTACGGGTATAAGAACAAACGGTACATAAAACTGTACCGTCCGTTCTCGAAACCCCGTTTCCTCTATGGTGGCAATTTCGGGGAAAACTATTGTTTCGGATTGGAGCAGCTACCCGCAAAGGGTGATACACTGTTTATCACAGGCGGAGAAAAGGATGTCATGTCATTGGCGGCACATGGTTTTCATGCTATCTGCTTCAACAGTGAAACGGTGACTATCCCGCCTACGCTGATTTATAAATTGACGTTCCGTTTTAAGCATATCATCTTATTATATGATACTGACAAGACGGGAAAGGAAAGCGCACGCAAACAGGAAAAGCAGTTGGAAGAATTTGGAATAAGACGGTTACTTCTACCGCTTCCTGGAACAAAAGAGGAAAAAGATATTTCCGATTATTTTAAGGCAGGAAATACCCGTGAAAATTTCCTGAAATTGTTTATCGAATTTTTAGATAACCTATATAGTGATACATTGATTATGCTCAAATCGTGCGAAATAGACTTCAATAATCCCCCGGCAAAAGCGCAGGTAATAATTTCTGCCGGAGATGTTCCGTTAGGGACACAAGGAAACCTGTTTGGTATTACAGGCGGCGAGGGAACAGGAAAGAGTAATTATATAGCTGCCATGTTAGCGGGCTGTATCTGCCAACCGGATAAGGAAATAGATACGCTCGGCATACAGATAGCCGCCAACAGTAAACACAAAGCGGTATTACTCTATGATACGGAACAGTCCGAAGTACAACTGTTCAAAAATGTAAGTAACCTGCTGACACGTGCCAAGCAATCAAACAAACCGGAAGAACTGAAAGCATTCTGTCTGACGGGTATGTCCCGCAAAGAACGCCTGCACGCTATCGTACAAAGTATGGATAAATTCTATTATCAGTATGGCGGCATCCAGTTGGTAGTTATTGATGGCATCGCCGACCTTGTAAAGAGTGCCAATGATGAAGTGGAAAGTGTGGCAGTGATAGATGAACTATACCGACTAGCAGGAATTTATAATACCTGTATTCTCTGCGTGCTGCATTTTGTACCCAATGGATTGAAGCTGCGAGGGCATTTAGGTTCGGAATTACAACGTAAGGCGGCAACTATCCTTTCCATCGAAAAGGACGAAGAATCCACACAATCTGTGGTAAAAGCCCTGAAAGTAAGGGATGGTAGCCCGTTGGACGTTCCTTTGATGCTGTTCGCATGGGATAAAGCAGCCGGGATGCACCTTTACAAAGGAGAAAAGCCACGAGAGGAAAAAGAGAAGCGCAAGGAAAAGGAACTGGTCGGGGTTGCCCGTGACGTGTTCGGCAGGCAGGAACATATAACCTATATAGACCTGTGCGAGCAGATACAACAGATTTTGGACGTGAAAGAACGCACCGCCAAAAGCTATATCCGCTTTATGCGGGAACGGGACATTATCATCAAAGACCCGTCAAACCAAAGTTATTTTATGATTGGTTTAATTTAATCAGACAGCCTTATGTATATAGACAGAGAAGATTTTATTGCATGGATGGAACGTATCATGGACAGGTTCGATATGCAGGACAAGAAGATGGACAAAGTTATAAAAGGTCGTAACTGTTTGGATGGTGAAGAACTGCTGGATAATCAGGACTTGTGCCTGCTTCTGAAAGTAGCCCCCCGAACACTGACCCGTTATCGGAAAAAGGGAATACTCCCTTTCCTTATGTTGGATGGCAGGTGTTATTACCGTGCAACGGACGTACACAAATTAATTCGGGAGAAAACCGATTAATTTTTTCTTTTCTAATGGCTTTCAATCCTGTTTTGTCGTAAGATAAGGCAGGATTTCTTGTTTTGTATATAGGAGTTTTCAGGGATTTGGCTAACTTTGCAAAAGTTACATAGAAGATAATGGCGATTGAACAGTAACCTGTGATGTTGCCTTTATATATATCATATTCGTTCGCCGAATATCTCACTACGAAAACTGGCACTTTTCAAAATGACGAGATTTTCAGCGCAATGTCTATGCTATGTTTTAACATAGCGTGGGCTTGCCTGTTTCGTCATTTAGGTATGCCAGTACCTCGTAGTGGAGCAGTGTGAGTTCACGCTTCTTTTTTGAGATACTTGCGGACAGTTTGAATAAAGATTATAAACGGGTCACCCGTAAAAATATAAACTGTTTAATGCCTAACAATATGAAACAAATTAAAGCGCATATTGCTGTGTCTCTCGATGGTTTTATCGCAACATCGGACAATGAACTGGACTGGATTACTTCAAATGTAAAATCGCTTATTGGAAAAGAATACGAAGCGGCTACTTGCTTGCTGATGGGAGCTAATACTTATACCTATTTATTTGAGCATTGGGGTGGATGGTTATATAAAAGTAAACGTACTTTTGTAGTTTCCCACCACGATGCAAATGTTACGCCGGATTGTGGAGTGGAATTTCTTATAGATACTCCACTTCGGAAAGTACATGAAATGAAAAGTGATAATGATATGCTGTTAGTCGGTGGTGGTAAACTTTTGACTACACTTATTCAAGCGGGACTGCTGGATAGTCTGACCCTTTACACTATTCCTGTTATGCTTGGTAAAGGTATCAGTTTCATAGGTGAAACTTTTGGCTCAAATTGGTATTTGGAGAGTTCTAAAATTATAGATAACAATATTTTGTTATCCTCATATAAATATGTGAATGCAAGATGATAAAAGGGAGAGTATAGAACATTGAAGTTCTATACTTTCTTTTGTTTTTCCGTTTTTTGACGGTGTTCTAAAATTTCATCGGAATGTTCCAAAGCCCATTGAATAATACCATCTAAGGGCGACATTAAACTTTTTCCAAGCGATGTAAGACTGTATTCCACTTTTGGTGGTATTTCCGGGTACAGTTTACGATTCACTAACTTATCGGCTTCTAATTTCTTTAATGCTGTAGCAAGCATCTTTTGTGACACATTCGGAGTGTTTCTTAATAGCTCATTGAAGCGCAAGGTTCCCTTCTGATGCAAAAGGAACAATATGCGTAACGACCATTTATCTCCGAAACGGTCAATTATTCCACAGGCAGGACAAATAGCTTCTCTATAATGAGTATCATCCATCTTTTTTTTCTTATTTAATTCATTATCAATCAATAATAGTTACCTCTACGTAACTGTCTTACTTAATAGTAAGTTCTTTTTTTATACTAAGTATCTTAGTAACTTTGTTCGCACAAAAGTAACTAAATATATTGAATATACAAAGTTTTCGGTCTTTCTAAATATTTAGCAAGGACTGAAACTTATAAAAATTAAGAGTATGGAAATAGAGAAAATGCACTTTGACGGTCAAATTTGGCGACCACCCTATGAAGCAAGTTCGCAACTGTTACAGGTAACAGCAGGATGTACTTATCATAAATGCAAATTTTGTAGCCTGTATCATGGAACTAAGTTTAGATTATCCCCTGTTTCGGAAGTTGAATCAGACTTGAAAATAATTCAGGAATACCAGCCTAAGGCAAGACGTGTCTTTCTGACTGGTGCCAATCCTTTTGCTTTGAGCTATAACAGATTGTTGGATTTGGGGTTATTGATTCGGAAGTATCTCCCTTATTGCGAAACAATAGGAACATTTTCCCGCATAGCAGACATTAAATCCAAGAGTGTAGAAGAACTGAAGAACTTGCGTCATTTAAAGTTTGACAGTATTAGTATTGGCACGGAATCGGGAGATGATGAAACTTTGTCAAGAATGAATAAGGGTAATACGGCAGCAGATATATTGGAACAGTGCAGAAAGCTGGAAGAAGCCAATATTCGTTATAATTTGGTTTATCTGACAGGGCTTGCGGGAAAGGGGAAAGGACAGCAGAATGCAATCCATACGGCTGAAATATTTAATCAGCTACATCCTTTTACTATAAACTTCGTTTCTTTGACCGTATTTCCCGAATCGGAACTTTATCAGGAAATACAAGAGGGTAAATTTATTGAGGCATCGGAGCGGGAACGTCTGTTGGAGTTGAGAACCTTTATTTCTGCCCTTAGCATAAGGACAACTTTATTGGGAAATACAGTTTCAAATACAATACCTTTTGTAGGTATGATTCCCGATGATAAAGTCCGAATATTGAATGAACTGGATGCTGCAATCCGTCAAAGTACTGAAATAGAATTAAAGCAGTATAGAAACGGTATAAGGTCATTATAAAAGCAGAGAGAAACGGGGGTAATTTCCCTGTTTCTCTCTTTCTATGGCATGATGACATTATAATATAGTTACTATCTCATCAATGCTTTTGCGGGCTGTTGGATTGTACTTGGAATCCACTGGATAACCTATAGGAATTATTGCAACCGGATGAATATTAGCAGATAATCCCAAGCTATGTTTGCATTCATCTATATCGAAATTGCAAACCCAACAAGTTCCTAACCCTTGTTCCGTTGCTGCCAAACAGATATGTTCCGTAGTGATAGCAGCATCAATATCTGCATGATTTTTATTATCATACTGACGTGTCCATGCAACCGAATCATTAGCACATACAATGATATATAAGGGGGCTTCCACAAACCATTTGGCAGGGTAAACCTTTTGCAGCTTTTTTTTCTGCAATTCACTTTGTATCACTATAAATTGCCACGGCTGTTTGTTTACGGCAGACGGTGCATACCGGGCGCATTCAAGAATATAATCCAACTTTTCTTTCTCTACTTCTTGGGAAGTATAGCTTCTTACGGAATAACGCTTTTTTGTTAATTCTAAAAAATCCATGATGTATAATATTAATTGAGTTAAAAATAAATCGTTATGTCTTATAACTGTATTATTTGTCCTGTACTGATATAATTTATTTTTTCGTCAGCAATACCTTTCATTCCATTTGCTCAATTTTGAAACCTGCTTTACTTATCAGTTCTACTACATCATCTGCTGCCAGCTTATCGGAAGCTACAGTCAGTGGACGGTTGGAATCAGATAAATCTAAATTCCATTCTTCTCTACTTATTTTGCCTTGCAATATTTCTTCTATCTTGGCAAGACAACCCTCACACTTTGCATTCGTTTTAAAAATCATTGTACGTATTTGAATTGATTATTAAGTTGTTATATCCTTTTCCTTTTTAAACGTAAGCTATTTAGTACGACAGACACAGAGCTAAATACCATTGCAGCACTTGCCCACATCGGATTTAAAAGAAATCCGTTTATTGAATAAAATATGCCTGCCGCAATGGGAATACCAATCAAGTTATAAATAAACGCCCAAAACAAATTCTGATAAATTGTTTTTATCGTCAATTGCGATAGCCGGATGGTTTCCGGTATTTTCAGTAAATCGGATGAGAGTATGGTCGCCATTGCCGTATCTACAGCAATATCACTGCCTTGCCCCATTGCTATGCTTAAATTCGCTTGTGCTAAAGCCGCACTATCATTAATTCCGTCACCCACCATGCCTACTTTTTTCCCATTCGCTTGCAATTCTTTTATGAATTGAGCTTTTTCGTTCGGCAACACTCCGGCTTTATAATGGTTTATTCCTACCTTTCGAGATATGGCTTGTGCTGAATTTGCATTATCTCCTGTCAACATATACACTTCAACACCCATTTCCTGTAGTTGTGATATGGCTTGCGCCGAAGTTTGTTTAATTTCATCGGTTAGGGCTATAGCTGCAATAGCTTGTGTGGAATCAGCAAACCATACCAATGTTTTAGCTTCCTGTGTCCATTTGTTTGCCAATTCCTGCAAATGACTGGCTATCGTAATATGGTTATCATTCAATAATGACAGGTTGCCTACGTAATAAGTCTGACTGCCTACTATACCTTTTACACCTTTTCCCGGAACGTTTTCAAACTTATCAATGGAAATCTCTTTTTCATTCTGCAAAGTATTGACTACGGCATCCGAAAGAGGATGTTCCGATAGCTTCTCTAAACTGTACAGTATTTTTCGGCTATGTTCAAAGTCGTTTTCCCATAGGCTTTCAACGACTATCGGATGCCCTGATGTGATAGTTCCGGTTTTATCAAGAATTATCGTATCTATCTTTTGGGCAATCTCCAAGCTTTGGGCATCTTTAATTAAAATCCCTTTTTCAGCACCTTTTCCAATGCCTACCATAATGGCAGTGGGAGTAGCCAAGCCTAATGCACAAGGGCAGGCAATTATCAATACAGTGACCATTGCCAACAATCCATTGGTGAAGCCGTTCGTTGGTGCTAAAAATATCCATGCAATAAAAGCAATAATCGAAATGCTGATA
This sequence comes from Bacteroides hominis, assembly GCF_033042785.2. Taxonomy (NCBI): domain Bacteria; kingdom Pseudomonadati; phylum Bacteroidota; class Bacteroidia; order Bacteroidales; family Bacteroidaceae; genus Bacteroides; species Bacteroides hominis. The sequence goes on from NZ_CP178829.1 coordinate 2,640,051, forward strand.
ATAGCCGGGACAAAGAATCGGGCTATTCTATCCACTAACTTTTGAACGGGAGCTTTGCTGCCTTGCGCATCCTGCACCATGCGGATGATTTGTGCCAGCATCGTGTCAGAACCTATTTTATCGGCAATAAACCGGAATGTCCCCTTTTGATTGATGGTTCCGGCAAATACCTTTTCGCCGGATTGCTTGTGCAGGGGAACAGGCTCGCCATTCAACATACTTTCATCCACGTATGATTCTCCTGTAACAACCATGCCATCTACTGCAATGCGTTCTCCGGGTTTAACAAGAATTGTATCACCTTTTTGTACGGCTGTTATCGGAACGGTACGTTCATCAGAATCTACGATAATAGTTACCGTCTTAGGTTGCAGCCCGATTAACTTTTTTATGGCAGTTGAAGTGTTTTGCTTCGCGCGCTCTTCGAGTAATCGTCCCAACAGGATGAATGCAATGATAACACTTGCCGCTTCAAAATAAATATGTGGTTCAATCCCTCTTGACAACCAAAAATCAGGAAACAGCAGATTAAAAACACTGAATGTATAGGCTATTCCGGTACTAACAGCTACAAGGGTGTCCATATTGGAAGTGCCATGCTTTAATTGCCGCCACGCATTGATATAAAATTCACGTCCCAAACCGAAAACCACAGGCGTGGCGAGAATCCAAACTACATATTTTAAAGAGGATATATCTTCAAAAAACATACTAATAACCATAATTGGGAGAGATAACAGCAGGGCTGCCACTGTACGCCTTTTATCTTCCGGTATCTTGTCAAGCGAATTTCTTCCGCTTTATCGGCTGCGTCTTCACCGGTATCAACCAGTAAATCATATCCTGCATCTTGTACGGCAGCTTGCAGCGTTGCATCGGAACATACTTCCGGATTATATTCTACCTGTGCTACCGCAGTCGCATAATTCACTGTTGCCTGATATACTCCCGGCAAACCATTTAATGTTTTATCCACACGAGCCGCACATGAAGCGCAACTCATACCCAAAAACGGATATGTATTTTTTATGTTCTTACCTTTTTCCATATTGATGATTTTTATATGTTGCAAAGGTAGGGGGCTTTTATCTTCCGGCTCTTACATAATTATGGATATGATTTATATCATTCAGACTTCATCCAAAGGTTTCAGTTTGTGTTCTTTTAAACGCTTGAACTGGCTTGGAGAAATGCCAGTCATATTACGGAATTGTGTACTTAAATGTGCTGCGCTTGAGTAATTAAGTTTATCGGCAATTTCGCTAATGGATAATTCATCATACACCAACAGCTCCTTTATACGTTCTATTTTCTGAATAATGTAGTATTTTTCTATACTTATGCCATTCACTTCAGAAAACAACTTGCTAAGGAAACTGTAATCGTGATGGCACTTATCCGTAAGATAATCAGACAGGCTTGTCTTGGACGAATTATCGTTATAATGCACTAATTCAATCACCGCAACTTTTATTTGTTCGATAATCCGAATCCGTTTATCATCTATCAACTCAAATCCGTATGCTTCAAGAACAGGCTTTATGGTAGCACGTTCCTCTGCATTTATTGGTTCTTGCAAAATAGCTGTCCCCAGTTCAACACTAAGTGGAGTAAAACCCATTCTTTTCAGTGCTTCTGTTACAACCATAATGCAACGGTTACAAACCATATTCTTAATGTGAATAGTATTGCTTTTCATCATATATTCATCGTTTCTGCAAAGTTAATAACAATACACTGCTTATCGTTTGGCAAGCTCTGAATATTCTCAATATTTAAGGCTTGCAATTTATTGATAGCGTTTATTGTTTCTTCATTTTTGCAAATTTACGAATCGGGTAGTGCAACCTAATTGCAAAGTTGAGTAACCTAAAACTGGAGTATTTATATTAGGACTTTTTTATGCATAGAAAAAGTGGCTATGTTTTTACATAGTAAGATAGCCTGTTAATATTTTGAGATGTTGTATCTTTGTGAAAAAATTAATATAATGGGAAAAGGAGATAGAAAGACTCGTAAAGGAAAAAGATTTGTTGGCTCTAGCAGAAAGAGAACTAAACTTAATTGTTACGGGATAAATAAAAAGGAACAAAAAAAAATAATAGACTACCAGCAAGAAGCCGCTTATGCAATAAAACATAATATTGTTCCATATGGTGATATATTTGATTTTGAAGGTACTCCTCATGAAAAACAATATAAAGTTTTATATCTTTTTTGTAGAGAGAACCTAAATATTCACTACAGAAGAAAAAGTATATCACACACTTCATTCTTGTTTTCCAATGATTTTAGTATAAATGCGAAAGCACGGAAAAAAAACAATCAAAATGTAATCCTTATTAATATTGGACTAATTCAAAACTGCATAGATAAATATTTATATAATTATGCCTTGAATGATTTTATAACATCTAAAGAACCTTATTTAGTTGATAGGTTTGATAGTTCTCTAAGTTATTTGGCATTTCAAATAAATACTCAATTTACTTATTATCATGAATTAGCTCATTTATTTCAATTTTCAACTATTTCGAAAGAACAAGAGTTGCAAGAAATAGGTGGCGATGATAAATTTGATATTATAAAACATAAATTAGAAATTAATGCAGATACATATTCATCTATATGTATTTCAACCCATATATATCAGTATATTAATAAAACTTTTGGTAATGATATTAATCAAGATTTTGCCTCTAAAACAATAACTATATTTGGAGTATGTCTTTTAGAATACATTATAAATTTTACGAGTGAGTATGATTTGTATTTTGATAAATACTCCCATCCTCACCCTTTAATAAGATTGTTGAACATTATCTTAAATATAACAAATCATTTCTCCCATATTCCTATATGGAGAGAGAAAGGAATTATACTTAATGTAAATTCTCTTTTTAGAGATATTATTGATTTTCATAAAGAGTTAGAAGACAATAAAGTATTTAAATCAGGTTTTTCAAACTTTATTTCCCAATATATTGTGAATATGGAAAAAATTGTATCATATACCTCTAAGATAATCCATTGGGATAATAGTGAATTTACTGATGCTATGTCTATTTGGAACAAACATGTAGAGACGTTAGATTAACAATTAGGTGTAAGGTGCAAGTATATATCTATATATAGCTTGCACCTTACACCTAAGCTGAAATATTTATATTCAGACATTTGCGTAATTCAAAAGGAAGCTGTATCTTTGAACCGAAGTTTTAGGCAGACAATGAACAGCCAAAGGATGACAGATAAACGTCTTTTTTGAAACCTAAATTGTACCCCCTAAGGTATTGACATATTGATAAAGAGTTGAATTAAAGCGACATAAGGAGATGGGTTCATTACCCTATCTCTCCGCAAGAAACATTGATAATCAATGTTCTACAGGATAAACACCCAACTTTACGTCCAAACTGTAAAGTTGGGTGTTTCTATTTTAAGGCTTAGTCTGAATGACTTTTATAGATATTCAATTATCCGAAGCTTTATGACGAATGTTATAGATAAGATAAATTCTGTGTGTCTGCTTTCTGACGATACAATACAAGCGTTGAAAGAGAGTGTGACCTTATGCCATTTTCCCAAAAAACATTTGTTGATAAAGGAAAATACATTTTGCAAGTTCGCTTATTTTATAGAAAAAGGGATGACCCGTTCTTTCTGGCTTGTGAACGGAGAAGAAATAACTACTTCTTTTTCTTGTGAAGGGGGAATTGTCTTTAGCATGGATGAATTATATTATAATAAGTTGAGTGAAGAATTTGTAGAAACACTTGAAGACGTTGTTGCATACAAAATATCACTGGCTGACTTGAACAGGTTTTTTCAAACCAATATCGAATTGGCTAACTGGGGACGGATTATCCATCAAAATGAATATAGACGTTTGCAGCGTTCACATAAGGAACGGCTTGCATTGCCGGCCAAAGAACGTTACGAAGAGTTTAAGCAGCAGTTTCCTCAAGTGTGCCAGCGGGCTAATTTGGGATATATCGCATCATATCTGGGGATCAAGCTTTCTACACTTAGTCGTCTCAGGGCCCAAAAATGATTTTTATACGATAAGATTTTGCCATAGAACAAATTTTATGTTTTTCAAGTTGCGTAACTTTGCCGCATTATTATGTAACCGTTAACAAAAAACAAATTTGTAAATTATCATGCAAAAAGGAACTACTACTGCATTTTTAGACACAAAACCTCATTATGAACTTCTTGACGGATTGAGAGGGGTCGCTGCTCTCATGGTAATATGGTACCATATATTCGAAGGTTTTGCAACAAGTCCCATAGACCAGCGATTTAATCACGGATATCTGGCTGTCGATTTCTTCTTTATCTTATCGGGGTTTGTTATCGGCTATGCTTATGATGACCGTTGGAAAACGATGAAAACAAAAGACTTTTTCAAACGCAGATTAATTCGTTTGCATCCGATGGTGGTTCTGGGAGCTGTTTTGGGTAGCATTACGTTTTGCATACAGGGTTGTGAGAAGTGGGATGGTTCACAGGTTTCCATTTCGATGGTAATGTTGGCTATGCTTATGGGGATATTTTTGATTCCTGTTGCGCCGGGGGCAGGTCCCGAAGTCCGTGGAAACGGTGAGATGTACCCTTTGAATGGTCCCAGTTGGTCTTTGTTTTTTGAGTATATCGGAAACATACTATATGCATTGTTTATTCGCAAGTTGTCTACGAAGGCTCTCACGGTGCTGGTTGTATTGGCCGGAATCGGACTGGCTTCATTTGCCATATTCAATTTTTCCGGTTATGGCCACTTGGGTGTGGGATGGTCAATGGCAGATTATAATCTGATCGGAGGTTTCCTGCGTTTATTGTTTTCATTCTCTATCGGATTGTTGATGACGCGTGTTTTTAAACCGCTTCAGGTTAGAGGCGCCTTTTGGATATGCAGTCTGGCAATTATTGTTTTGCTTTCCATGCCTTATATCGGTGGTAGTGAATTTCCGTGGATGAATGGTATTTATGATTCTGTATGTGCCATCATTATTTTTCCGTTACTTGTCTATCTGGGTGCTTCGGGAAAAACAACAGATAAAAAGTCATCTAAAATCTGTGAATTCTTAGGAAACATATCTTACCCGTTGTATATAGTACACTACCCTTTCATGTATCTGTTTTATGCGTGGGTATGGAGTAAAGAACTCAGCTTTTCACAGGCGTGGCCGATGGCATTGGTTGTATTTTTCGGAAACATCTTACTGGCTTATCTCTGCCTGAAGTTCTATGATGAACCAGTCAGAAGATGGTTGACTAAGAAGTTTCTGGCAAAGAAATAAAAATAACATCACTGTATCATAAATGAAGGGGTTGCAAAAAACGATTTTTGCAACCCCTTCATTTATGCCCGGCATATAAACTTAAAGTCTGGCCCCCTGCTCCCCATTATCCTGCGTACAGAGATGGGCCAAAGAATAAATTTAATCTTTCCATCTTATACAAGACAGATTTCAGTGTATATAAGAAAATCAATTCTCGTATATTCCGATTAGCCCATCCGCCGTGATGGTTTCTGCATTTATTTTTAGTTTCCGGCATCTGCTATTATTGTAGAAGCGGATGTGGGCTTTGCCGTCCTTGTCCGTACTAACTGAGGGATTCCAGTAAAGAGTACGGCGATAATCGGGAACGGGAGGAAGTGCGGAGTAATTCGGCTGATAGAACTCTTTGACCGGACTATATCCGTCAAGCCATGTTTTTCTGACACCTTTGCCTGCCTCTGTCGGTATTTTGCCTTCCGGATAGGTTTCAATCAATACGGCGCAACCATATAAGTCGGATACATCGAAGGGTGAAAGCCGTGGGTCTGCATACCGGCAAATAGTGGAAAGGTTTTCAGTAATATAAATCGATTTGATGGCTTCAAGCCTTATATATTTGTATTTATTATAGTCCATCTCAGTATGTCGGGTACATTCATAATTGATAACGAAGAGCGGCATTTTACTTTTGTAATATAGATAATTCCTTTGTGGGACAGGGCTGAAATTCTTATTCATATTCAGCATCAGTTCGTGTATGTCGTCACCGATGAATTTTCCGCTGTCCTTTATGTCGTCCAGTTCAGAATGGACGTCATAATAAGCTATTGATTTTGAACGACTGTCGTAAATCTCTTTTTCTTTACTTCTTTTTTTAGCTTTGATGGTCACCTCTTTCAATCGATAGTTCTTTTCGTGGTTGCCTGCTTTAGCCAGTGAATCTGTATAGGCGGCAAAGAAGGTTTCGATGTCGTCTTCTGTCAAGACATTTGTTTCTTTATCCGGAATAGTATCTTCTTCTTTTTTCGTATTGGCGATGTTCACCTGCATGTCGGCATAATGATATTTTGCGGGGGGAGGGCTGAACAATCTGTCTAATAGAATACGATAATCTTTCTTTTTTCTGTTGACTGTCACTGCCAATATCAAGTCCCATTTCCCATAGATATCCGATATCAGTGAAAAACGTCCTAAACTATCGGTAGTAATAGCCTCGATGAAGCTGCTGTTTTCTTCATTTTCTCCCCGTTTTTTCAAAAAGCACGATACTTCTACGTTGGGTTTTGGAAGTTGCCGGACGAAAGAAACAACCTGGCCCCGTGTTTCGATACCTCTTTCGGGACCATATTTGAGGTTGAGAGGTTCAATTCCGGTCATTTGCTTCCAAGAGTAGCGGCGCCAACCCTGTATCCTCAATAACAGATCGATTGCCATGCGGTGTGTGTCGTCTTCCGCTTCAAAATAATAGCCGGGATTGCGGACATACCCTTTTATCTCGGACATTAATAGGAGGTCGGTCAGCATATTGCGTCCTGATTCCACTTCATTCATGCCATCTCTTACGGATAAAGCAAATGTGTTTTGTACCGGTTGCATTTCAGCTCCGGTTAAGGTAAATTCCAGATTTACTAATTCATAGGGATTGTATGTTTCTTTGTCTGTCCGTGCTTTTATAGATAATCGTTTTTGAGGGTGAATGAATATCAAACGGTCGGACAGGACTTCTCCGCCACCATTGAATAACGCGATACGGGAGACTCCGGGTGTCAATCTGCTCTTATCTATTTTGAAGCGAATGATTTCATTTCCTTCAACGTCGATCAGACAAAACTTGTGAAGCTTTCCTCCGCTGATAACTGCTAATCCCAATAGAGTGGCGGGAGTATTGGGATTCTTTTGCAAAGCAATTTCCACACTGTCTGTGTATGACAGATTATCAACATGTAGCGCATACCCTGCTGGCAGGGCTTCCGGCATATTAAACTGGTGTTTTTTACCATTAAACTCGACGACTGCTTTTTGTTTATCACCTGTAGGTGTGTAATTGAAAACTCCCCGTCCGTCATGGATTGCGGTGAAATGGGCTGTTTCCTGTTTTTCGTCGTTGATAACAGTACCACTCAATGTTATGGGGTTGCCATAGGCATCTGTCGCTTCGAAAGCGATTTGTGACTCTATTCCCTGAATCAGGTTTCCACTTTCGGGGAAGAACTTTAAATTTACTTTTTTGCCTTTTGTCGGTTTGGGGCGCTCCATCGGGTAATTTCCTGTTGAATATTTCCGCATCTCTTTTTCAGCGAAGTTTCCTTCTGTTTGGGGCTTGTCGAAGACCGGCAGAAGTCTTGAAAAAATAATATCTTCCCCAAAGTTAAGCATGTATTTCGTATAGGCACGAACCTCGTAAAAGCCCGAATAAAAGGGTATTTGGTTTAAAGTGAAATCTCCGTGACATTGACCGTTCTCTATTTTTAATATCCGTTTGTCGATTATTTCACCTCCGGGATTCAATAATTCGACATATAAAGTTTTACTCAGGTTTGTGGCCGGGTATAGATCGGAGGTGACCAGAAAACATTTAAACCAGATATCATCACCTTGATAATAGCTGGTATTATCGAATTGCAGGTAAACTTTCTCCTGTGGAATATGTTTTGAGAAATTTTCTATCAGACAGGCGTATTGGCTCAACTTTTGGACAAGGCTGTCTTTGTTTTGTGCAGATACATGAAGACAAAACAGGCATAGGAATAAGTATCCCGTCCATTTTTTTGTTGTTTTCATCTTATTATAGCTTGGTTAAACGGTTATTCTTATTTTCTGCTATATCTTGTTTCAGGTAAAGTTCCTTACTGTCATGCCGGGATTTACCTCTTGCAGGGCTTTTATCAGTTCCTGAGGTGACTCCGGGTCTACCATGACAAATCCAGTGGCATGTTTGATTTTTATTTTCTGTATACCCAAGGCATGGGGAGTATATGTAATACTGGTGATATGATTGAAAGAGCGTTTTTGATGGAAGCTGTTCACAATTTGCAGCATTCCGTTTTCTTTGACGATGTATCTACTGGTTGCTTGCGAAAAGTAGATTGTCGCACCCGGACCTAAGCATGCAGCGCCTATCCATATTGCCTGAATTGTTATGAAACTGATGACAATGCAAGCTACTATGCCTATAGCGAATAGCCAAAGCCCTATCTTGGGATTTCTTGCTTTAAATGTTTGTTCCATCTTTTTTAAGATTATGTTTGTAACTGTCTGATAAAGATAGGAAAAAATAGAATAAAAGAATGAAATAACTTTCTTTTTTTGAGTATTGGCTATGAAAAGATTGATTTGGGTCCTATCCGTGCAGAGATAGACCGGAAAAATAATTCTTTGCCGGTAAACCATTAATTCTGCCTTTTTATCTATTTTTGCCACTTGAGAATTTTTTTAATATTAATCTAACTATCATGAGACGAAAAGCGACTTTACTATTGCTCGTAACATTCGGACTACTGCTTGGCGCAGTGGCACAGGAAAAAATGAAAACAGTGATCGAACCCTTGAAAAATGAAAGATGGTGGGGAGGATTCGTAGCTTTAGGTAACCAGATGCCGTTTGGTGATCATTTGCGGATGCAGGATATGTCACGCAATAATATGAATAATCAGGTAGTTCCGTTCATGCTTTCTTCCGAAGGCCGATATATATGGGCCGAGAAATCTTTCTGTTTTGAGGTGAAAGACGGACAATTGATTATCTATTCGGATTCGGAAAAGATAGAACCGGTAAAAGCGGGGAATACACTGAAAGAAGCTTTACTGGCAGCTTCGGCGAAACACTTTCCACCTTCGGGACAGATACCGGAACCTGCTTTCTTTTCTCTTCCACAGTATAATACATGGATTGAACTGATGTATGATCAGAATCAGGAGGACATTATGAATTATGCCCATAAAGCCGTAGAAAACGGATTTCCCCAAGGCGTATTCATGGTAGATGATAACTGGCAGAGATATTATGGTAACTTTGACTTCAAATCCGAAAGATTTCCTGACCCGAAAGGAATGACCGACGAACTGCACAAGATGGGATTCAAAGTAATGCTGTGGGTTGCTCCTTATGTATCGCCGGACAGTCCTGAATTCCGTGAACTGGAAGCAAAGGGATATTTATTGAAAGATAAGAATGGACGTACAGCCATCATCCATTGGTGGAATGGTTACAGTGCCTGTTATGACACCACGAATCCGGAGGCTATGAATCATCTGAAGGAACAGTTAAAAGCCAATCAGGAGAAATATGGTATCGACGGATTTAAATTTGATGGTGGAGACGTTGCTTATATGACAGGAGAATATGCTTTTCATGATAAAGAGGCCGATGTGAATACTTTTATGGAGAAATGGGCCGAGATAGGTTTGAGCTTTCCCTACAATGAATTGCGTGCTGCCTGGAAGTTGGGTGGTCAGGCATTGGTACAGAGGCTGGGCGATAAGGATTATTCCTGGCGTGCGACTCAGTTGCTAATTCCCGATATGACTGCTGCGGGATTATTGGGACATTATTATACTTGTCCGGACATGGTAGGCGGAGGCCAGTTTGGTGCTTTTCTGAATGTGAAGAAGTTTGATGAAGAGTTGATTGTACGCTCCTGTCAGGTACACGCCCTGATGCCGATGATGCAATTCTCCGTGGCTCCCTGGCGCATCCTGAGTAAAGAAAATGTAGCGATTTGTGCTAAGTATGCCCATTTGCACCAACAAATGGGAGATTATATTCTGGGATTGGCAAAGCATGCTTCCGAAACGGGTGAACCTATTGTTCGGCACATGGAATACCAGTATCCCCATCAAGGATTTATCGATTGTAAAGACCAGTTTATGTTGGGTGACAAATACTTGGTTGCTCCGATGCTGACTTCCGGGACAAGCCGTACGGTGATGCTGCCCAAAGGTAAATGGAGAGATGATCGAGGGAAGGTATTTAAAGGTCCGAAAACAATAACAATAGATGTCCCGCTGGAGCGCTTGCCGTATTTTGAGAAGCTGACTAAATAGTAATTTCTATAATTAAAGAGAAAAGCCACGCTAACATTACATAGCGTGGCTTTTGTTTTGGGTTTAAACTACTTCTGTGTTATTTTACACGAATGATGTTGTAATTCAGGTCGCTGGCAGATACTTCCAGGCTGTCGTCAGCCAGGGTAAGGGTAGTATCATTAGCGATTACGAAATAAACAGGTTCGCTTCCGTCACTCGGGTTCAGTTTAAGAGCCGTTTTCTTTTTATTCTTTACGGTTTTCTCCACTGTCACCGGTTTTCCTTTAGAAGTGAAGGTTTTGTCTTTACCTTTGCCTTCGGCATCCAGATAAGTGACGTCCAGTGTATACGTTGTATCGGCCGCATTCGCCAGTGTGTTCAAGGTTAACACGTAGCGGATACCCGGACCGTCAGCAGCGGGAAGTACACCTTCATAAACCTGAGTTTCTTCCATAGTGGGTTCCATAACCACTGCCAAACTGTCTGCGGCTGCTTCTTCAGCTTTTGTTCCTTTTGATTGGCAGGATACCAATGCAGCAACAACGGCTGCCAACATAATTACTTTTTTCATTGTTAAGTGCTTTAAATTAATATAAAAAGTGAGTGCTATTCCTACTCTTCTTCTTTCTTTATGACAAGCAGCTTATCGACCCTCCCGCGGTCCATGTCCACTACTTCGAACTGCAGGTTTTTATAAATGAATATATCTCCGGCTTTTGGAATGCGTCCTATCAGGAACATCGCCAGTCCGCCCAATGTGGTAAAGTCTTCCGACTCGATGTCATCATAGGAGAGAATTCCCATCTCTTCCATAAAGTCCCCGATGTTCATCGAAGCTTCTACCAACAAAGAGCCGTCCTGTCTGCGAACGATTTCCTCTTCTTCAGTATCGTCCTCTTCCAGAATGTCTCCAAAGATACTTTCGGTCAGGTCGTGCAGGGTAATAATGCCCTCCGTGCTGCCATACTCGTTAACAACAACTCCGAACTTATTTTTGTTCTTCTTAAATAGCTCTAAAACTTTTTTTGCGTACAAACTTTCCGGTATAAATAGTGCCGGACGGGTGATTTCTTTCAGATCAAACTCCTGTTCGGTGCCTACCATTAAGATAATATCTTTTACAGAAACGACGCCTGCTATCTCTTCTGTATTATCATCGATCAGCAGGTATTTGCTGAAGTGTTTATCTTCGATGGTCTGAAGGACTTTTTCTTTACTGTCTGTCGTATGCAGAACGATCAGGTCGCGACGATGGGTCATCAGTTCGTTGGCACGTTTATCCGAAAACCGGAATACATCGCGCAACATTTCGGTTTCTTCTTTGTCGATGACTCCCTGTTCCGAACTTTGATGCAGAATCATTTTCAATTCTTCTTGGGTCATCAGCCGCTCTTCACTTTTCAGCCCAATCAGCTTATTAAGCAGGCGGGTAGAGATGCTGAGTAACCATACGAAAGGATAAGAAATTTTAGTCAGCAGAATCATGACGGGGCTTAACAGGGTTGCATAGCGTTCCGGATTACTAAGAGCAATGGATTTGGGAACCAGCTCTCCGATGATCAACGACAAATAAGTAATGATGACTACTGTGGTAATCATAGCGAGGTCTTTTGCATAAGGTTCGGCTCCCGGAATCATAGCGAAAAGGGGAACTACATCGTCGGCAATGGCCACTCCACCATAAGCACCCGATATGATACCGATCAGCGTAATACCAATCTGGATGGTAGAAAGAAATTTTTCGGGTTCTTCCAATTGTTTCAGTACTCCCCGTGCTGATTTATTTCCTTTGCTTACCAGGGTTTCAAGGCGTGCTTTACTTGAAGATACTAAGGCGATCTCGTACATGGCAAAAATACCATTCAGTACGAGTAAAAGAATAATGATTAAGAATTCCATATAGATGTGAATAGTTTCATGACCGCAAATTACACTAAAGTACGGACTCATGCAAAATCTATCGAAATTATTAATGAATTTTTTCAAAAAAAGTTGAGGCCGACCCTCCGGATGTGGGGGCCGGCCTTATGTAGGATCAGAAAATGTTGTATCCGGGTTTATTTATTCTTGGTGTATTCGTCAGCTTTTTCTTTAGCTCGGGCTACGCGTTTGGCTGTATCCGGATGTGAAGAGAACATTTTCTGGAATTTGGATTCTTTCGGGGCTTCGGCCGATAATTCCAATAATTTGTTCAATGCATTGTACATTGCGTATGGATCGATATTATGTTTGATGCTAAATTCAAAACCATAGTCGTCCGCCTCTGTCTCCTGTTTCTGAGAGTATTGCGCACCGGCCAATGCTTCCGCCATGGCACCCAGTTCAGAATCTGACAGTTTAGCTACAGTCGAGCTGGCAGCTCCTGCGGCATTTTTTACGGCCGAACGGAGATAAGCATTCTTCATTGCATCTTTTGAGTCTGTATGAATCACGTGTCCGATTTCGTGTCCTACTACAGCCATTACTTCATCGTCTGTCATAATGTCCATCAGACCGGCACAAATGCGTACACTGCCGTCACCACATGCAAAAGCGTTCACATCCACAACCTCGTATACGCCGAAATTTACTTTCAGTCCGTCCACTTCTTTGATGTGTCCGGTCAGTTTCTCCAGTCGTTTGCCATACTCACTGTCAGCAGCTGTCAGCGGATTGTGGGTATCCATCCATTGCATATATTCTTTGCTCATAGCTGCAATGTCGGCATCCGACAGCGTGATTGCCTTAGCTGCGTCACTTCCTGCCTGTACCACTTTGCCTACATTGATTTTTTTACCGCCGATTTTAAATTGTGCCGAGGCAGTCGTGAAGCACATTCCACATAACAGTGCTGCGATAAAAACAATTCTCTTTTTCATTTTAGTAAGTTTTTGTAATTAATAATATAGTTGTCTATGTGTTTAATATTCAAATGTGATTCCTAATGTAGGCATTAAAGTTCCGCTTTTTTGAGAGATGTATTTCATCTTATAGCGTTGTTCGGCTATCGGAGCCGACGGATTTTCGATGACTCCCGTACTCATCAATATGTCCGGCTGGCGGAACTTGCTGTTTGTCACATTTTGCAGGTCAATGTAAAAACCGAGCATACAGCGTTTCAAATAGAATGTTTTGTCAACGCGGACATCCAGTTGCCCAAAGGCCGGCAAGCGTCCTGTGTTATATTGGCCGTAATCATAATAGGGCCGTCCTTGGGCATTCCATGCCGTCACCAGAGAGGATTTGTCAATATCGTAAGGTGTGTAGGGGGCTCCGCCGATGCAACTGACCTTCATTCCCAGACTCCAGTTGTGAGGAAAGTTATAGGTTCCACTCATATTGAATATGTATCGGTTGTCCCAGGCGGAAGCTATGTACTCGGATTCTTTGTTGTTGCGGTATTCACTTTTGAATAACGTGAACGAAGTGGACAGATTCAGCTTTTGGGCTATCAGCCATTTCATCAGTATTTCTGCTCCATATGCCCTTCCTTGTGAGGTAGAACTTAATGCTTCATTCCCGATCACTCCGTAATCGTTTCCTTTACAGGCCAGAGGTATCCCGTCGACAATAGAGAATGGTATTTTATCATATTTTTTATAGAAACCTTCAATAGATAACTCGAAGGTATTGCGCGGACGCCAACTCAGCCCTATGCTTTCCTGACTGACTCTCATGTAACGGAGGTATTTGTTGACCAGTTTACCATTGTTATCTTTGAATCCCAATCCGGTATAAGGAGGCAACTGATAATACAGTCCGGCATTCCCGCTCAAGTAGACTCCATCGGTCAGCCGATAGGAGAGTGACAGGCGGGGAGACAACTGATCGGACATTCCCTTCATGCTGGAAGAGAAGTTGTTGGCATCAGTCCGTACTCCGAGTGAGGTGGTAAACCGTTCGTCGGGTGTAGCATAACTAATGGTTCCGAATAATCCCCAGCGCCAAAATCCCAAATAGGTATGATAATCGAAGGTCTTGCCTCCATCGATATAAACCCGTTGGAAAGTGGTATTGGTATATTGAGAATAGTCCAGGTTAGCTCCCAAATTTACTTTCCAGTTTCCGAACGTCGAGGCATTTTCTATCCGGAACTTGGTCTCCTGTTCCACCGAGCGTAATTTCAATGACAGGTTTTCTGCACTACTTTCGTCGTTGTTCAGATATTTGGTGTTGCGGTTATTCAGATAACTGTGGCTTATAACAACAGATTGTACATGGGCTCCGGCATAATGACGGTATACCGCTCCCAGTGTGAAGGTTTCCTGCTGAATTTTAGGTAAATAGCTGAGGATATATTCGGCTTTTTCTCCGTCAAGTTTCGTGTTCAGTTTCATGTTGTCGATGCCGCCAAGCCCCAGTACAGTCAGTTCGTTAGTCGTATTGAAACGGGTTTTCAATTTGAATTGCGCATCTGTAAATGTAGGCAGAAATGGTAGGCCCAGCATATCGAACAGGAATTGGAGGTAAGACTGCCGTACTGAAACGAGATAGGAAGTCTTTTTACCAAGATGTCCGTTAGATGCTAAAGATACCTCCGAGGCACCCAGTGTCGCCTTGAGTGAATTGCGTTCCATGTCGCCGTCACGCAATTTGAAGTCAAGCACCGAGCTGAGTGAATTGCCTTTGTCGGCAGGAAAGGCTCCGGTATAGAAATTCACTTCACGGATCAAGTCGGCATTGATGATTCCTACGGGACCACCCGATGCCCCTTGTGTACTGAAATGATTAATGTTAGGTATTTCCACTCCGTCCAGATAGAATCGGTTTTCGGATGGAGAACCACCCCGGACAATCAGGTCGTTCCTGTATCCTGCCGGAGAGAAAGCAACCCCCGGATATGACTGTACGATGCGTGAAATATCCCGGTTGGCCCCCGGACTTTTCTCGATTTCCTGCAGGCCGATGATGCGTAGTCCGACAGGACTTTCCAGATCACGCCGGAAGGGGGAGGCGGTCACTGTGACTCCTTCCAGTTCGGTCAGGTTCTCTTCCGTTTCGATTTGGATGGTAAGATCTTTAGTGGAGACAATATATTCGGGGGTAAGTACCGTTTTATATCCTACCGCAGATGCCTGAAGGCGATAAATACCGGGGGGGACTTCCTGGATGTTGAAGTGCCCTTCAGCATCTGTCACCGCTCCACGTCCCAGCCCCAAGATCAGTACATTGATAAATTCCAGTGGTTGACGGCTGGCTTTGTCAATTACAGTCCCCTTGATTTTGTGCGTTGGTTGCGCACCGGCTGCCGTGAGCAAGCCCAAAAGAAACAGGAAGAAAACAGTTTTTTTCATTGGCCTGGTTTCGATATACTTTGTGAATTCTGTGCAAAGTTATATAAAAAAGGTTTTGCCTCTCGTTTTTATCTGCTATTTTTGTGGGGAAGTTTTAAATATAAATTATGAAAACCATAAAGCTGATTACTTGTAATGATGCCGTTCAAGCTCATATCATTCAGGGAGCACTTGCTAACGAAGGCATCGACTCTCTGTTACATAATGAAAATATGTCGACATTGTTGCGAGGTTATGTCCGTGACATCTCCGGAGTAGATGTTTTGGTGGCCGATTGTGATTACGAAGCGGCCGTGCGATTGTTACAGCAGAATCAGATGATTCCTGAAGAACAGAAGTTTTGTCCTTTCTGCGGTTCGGATCAAATTAGGTTTGTTCTTAAAAAGGAGCACCGGATGAAAGCCATCAGCGCTGCCATCGCTTCTATGCTGGCAGGTGTTCCGCCGGGAGATAATCATTGGGAATATATTTGCAGCCACTGTGGAAAAGCTTTTGAGAAACCGGTTGCGGAATTCAATCCTGTTGTTCCCGAAGTGGGGGATTAAAATGGTAAACTCTAAAAAACATAGATTAAAAATGAAAAGAAGAAACTTTATTTTGGCTTGTCTGCTCTTACTCGCTTTACCTCTTAGCGCTGCAAAAGTGGATACGCTGATGGTGAAGAGCCCCTCTATGAATAAGGAGGTTCAAGTAGTGGTAGTGACTCCTGATGTTGCTTCTGGAAAACAGGCAGTGGAGTGTCCCGTGCTCTATTTGTTGCACGGTTATGGCGGCCATGCCAAGACTTGGATTCAGATAAAACCGAATTTACCGGAAATCGCAGATGAAAAAGGGATTATTTTTGTATGTCCCGACGGGAAAGACAGTTGGTACTGGGATAGCCCCAAGAATCCGGCGTACCGGTATGAAACGTTTGTTTCTTCGGAGTTAGTGAGTTATATTGACCGGAATTATAAAACGATTGCCGACCGTAAGGGGCGTGCCATCACCGGACTCAGTATGGGAGGACATGGGGCTATGTGGCTCGGCATCCGTCATAAAGATGTGTTTGGAGCGGCAGGAAGCACCAGTGGAGGTGTCGATATCCGCCCTTTTCCGCAGAATTGGAGTATGAACAAACAGTTGGGTGAAATGGCTTCCAATAAAAAGGTGTGGGATGAACATACGGTAGTCAATCAACTTGATAAAATTCAGAATGGCGATCTCGCTTTGATTATTGATTGTGGTGAAGATGATTTTTTTCTGAATGTAAACAAAGACTTTCATAACCGGTTGTTGGGGCGCAAGATCAATCATGATTTTATTACCCGTCCCGGTGAACATAACGGGAAATACTGGAATAATTCCATTGATTATCAAATCCTCTTCTTCAGTAAGTTCTTTGCCAAGAAGTAGGGAACAGGTGATAAAGAGCATTCTGGGATTATAAGTGCCACTCTTCTCCCACTGTATATGAAGCCTGGGTAGGTTTGGATGGGGCATTACTTCACTACTTCGTGAGGGCAGAGGCAAAGCCGTTCTTCTTATTCAATATTGATATTGATGGTTCTCGTATCTGTTTTCGTTTCATTGTATGCATTACCGTTTATATCGATCACAGTACCCGTAGAGGTAGTCTTTGCTATGATTCCGGTTGGTTTGCCGTCTTTATCCAGTTCATAAGTGTATTTTGTATATTCCTCCTCGTTTCCTTCCGGAGTGTTTCCGATAATCAGATACTTTGACTGGGTGCCCAACAGTCTGGCATAAATAGCGTCGGTGTGGAGGGACAGGGGGTAAATATCACAAACCTGTAGGCAGGGAAGCTGATACAGGTTCTTCGTATTTCCTACCTGATAATTGGTTTGCTGGCCATTGGCTATGATATGGCTTAAATTTCCGTTATCGTATGCCAATTCCACAGAAGAATAATAAGGTGTACCGTCTATTTCTTCGTCGATCCGAGTAAGATATTCGCTGGAATATGTGAATTTATACTTTCTGATCTGGCTGGACAATTTATAAGTGCATTCGGTGGCATATCCCGTATCTCCTAAAGTATAGGTACCCGTATTCCCGTTTTCATCCGTCAACGTCACTTCGTTGCCGGAGTAGGAAAGAGTCACTTCGTGTGTCAGGCTCTGTCCGTAGAACTCCTGTACAGTGGTGTGGGTCGTTAATTTATTGTTATTGAATACGTAAGTATCCGTGCGGTATACATCGCCTCCGTCACTGTGCAAATTTTCCTTCAGGGTCATTTGGTTGAAATCGGGAACCGGGGGAAGATTCTGCTCTTCCTTATCATCGGTACATGCCGAAACAGCCATGACAGAAAATGATAAAAGGAAACAGTATAAAAGTTTATTCATATCAATAATGTTTTATTCGCCTGCAAATGTAGTTAATAACCTCTTTATCTACCACGATTATGGTATAAAAATGCCTTCAATGTGCGATTTCTTCCCCGGTCGGATTCTTCTATCTTTGCAACATATAAAAATTGGACACTGACAATAAACTCTAAATATAGATAGCAAATGGAAACGAAGAAATTACATTTTGAGACTTTACAACTTCATGTTGGACAAGAGACTCCCGATCCGGCAACCGATGCACGTGCCGTACCTATTTATCAGACAACTTCCTATGTATTCCGGGATTCGGCCCACGCTGCCGCACGTTTCGGATTGCAGGACCCGGGGAATATTTATGGACGTCTTACCAATTCCACTCAGGGAGTATTGGAAGAGCGTATAGCGGTTCTCGAGGGTGGAGTAGGCGGTCTTGCCGTTGCTTCCGGAGCCGCAGCCGTGACATATGCTATCGAGAATATCACTCGTTCCGGTGACCATATTGTAGCTGCCAAGACCATTTATGGGGGCACATACAACTTGCTGGCACATACTCTGCCTACTTATGGAGTAACAACCACTTTTGTAGATCCGTCCGACCTTTTCAATTTCGAACGGGCTATTCGTGAAAATACAAAGGCGATATTTATCGAAACTCTGGGAAACCCCAATTCCAATATTATCGATATGGATGCCGTAGCCGCCATTGCCCATAAATATCGGATTCCGCTGATTGTGGATAATACTTTCGGTACGCCTTACCTTATCCGTCCCATTGAGCATGGAGCAGATATCGTAATACATTCTGCCACTAAATTCATTGGTGGACACGGCAGTTCGTTGGGAGGGGTTATTGTCGATTCCGGTAAATTTGATTGGGTCGCTTCCGGTAAATTCCCTCAACTGACCGAACCTGATGCAAGCTATCATGGTGTACGGTTTGTAGATGCTGCCGGGGCAGCTGCCTATATTGTCCGTATACGTGCCGTACTGTTGCGCGATACGGGGGCTGCCATCAGTCCGTTCAATGCTTTTATTCTGTTGCAGGGATTAGAGACTTTGTCTTTGCGTGTAGAACGACATGTAGCCAATGCTTTGAAGGTTATTGATTTTCTGGTGAACCATCCGAAGGTAGCAGCTGTTAATCATCCATCGCTGCCCGATCATCCGGATCATGCTATCTATCAGCGTTATTTCCCTGATGGAGCAGGTTCTATCTTCACTTTTGAGGTAAAAGGAGGAACGGAGGAAGCGCAGAAATTTATCGATAGTCTGCAGATATTCTCTTTGCTGGCCAATGTGGCCGATGTGAAGTCGCTGGTGATTCATCCCGCCACTACCACACACTCGCAACTGAATGCACAGGAGTTGGCGGAGCAGGGAATTAAGCCCGGAACGGTAAGACTTTCGATAGGTACGGAACATATTGAAGATATTATTGATGACTTGCGTCAGGCATTAGAGAAAATTTAAAAAATGGATATAGCAGCATTATTATCAGGAGGAGTAGACAGTTCGGTTGTGGTACACTTGCTTTGTGAGCAGGGATATAAACCTACACTTTTTTACATAAAAATAGGGATGGACGGAGCGGAATACATGGATTGTTCCGCCGAAGAGGATATCGAGTTATCTACTGCCATAGCTCGGCGTTACGGTTTGGAACTGGAAGTTGTGGACCTGCATCGGGAATATTGGGATAATGTGGCTGCTTATGCCATCGAGAAGATACGGAAGGGACAGACACCGAATCCGGATGTGATGTGCAATAAACTGATCAAGTTTGGATGTTTTGAACAGCAGGTAGGAAAAGATTTCGATCTTACGGCAACCGGACATTATGCTACGACTTTGCAACTGGGGGAGAAAACTTGGTTGGGTACAGCTAAAGATCCTATAAAAGACCAGACCGATTTTCTGGCTCAGATTGATTATCTGCAAGTTTCAAAGTTACTGTTTCCGATAGGAGGACTGATGAAGCATGAAGTTCGCGAGATAGCTTTGAAGGCCGGGTTGCCCAGTGCCCGCCGGAAAGACAGCCAGGGAATTTGTTTTTTAGGCAAGATAAATTATAACGATTTCGTCCGTCGCTTTCTGGGTGAAAAAGAAGGGGCGGTGATCGAACTCGAAACAGGTAAAAAGATTGGAACCCATCGCGGCTATTGGTTTCATACCATTGGCCAGCGAAAGGGGTTGGGATTGGGGGGAGGCCCCTGGTTCGTTGTGAAAAAGGATATTCAGGATAACATTATTTACGTCTCACATGGGTACGATGCTGATAAACAGTACGGATACGAATTCAGGATGAAAGACTTCAACTTTATCACAGGTAATCCGTGGAAAGATTCGACAGGTGAGGAGGACGTTACGTTTAAGATCCGGCATACACCGGAGTTTATCAAAGGCCGTTTGATACAGGATGCAGACGGTTACCGGATTATCTCTTCCGAGAAATTACAGGGAATTGCTCCGGGACAGTTCGGGGTGATTTACGATGCCGAATCCAGAATTTGTTTCGGGAGTGGTGAAATAGGATGATGCCCCTCCCGAAAATCTTTCTTTCGTTTTTTCAAATATAATATTCCGCCAAGTCAACAATGCCTGCCCGCATGGCATATTTGATGGCCTCGTGCACATTGTTCACTCCCAGTTTACGGAATATATTCTTTCGGTGACTGTTGATGGTATGGAAGCTCAGATTCTTCTCTGCGGCTATCTCTTTGGTCGTTTTTCCCAAAGCTATTTCTTTCAGGATTATTTTTTCTGTCGGTGTAAGCAGACGGTCTTCCTGCGGCACGAAAGTATGCACGGATGAAGCAGTGTTTGTATTTCCGCTTCCCGATAACAGCAGATTGCTTACGTGATTGCAGATAAAGCGTTCTTTGCGTGATGCGCATTGCAGAGCCGACATAATTTCTTCTTTGGAGTTATCTTTCAACACTACTCCGAACGCATGGCTGCTGAACAAGACCTGCCTCAGGAAGCCGATACTCAATTCGTCGGAGAACAAGAGCCAGTCCGACTCTTTGAATCGTTCCTGAAGGATAATCAGTTCATCCGCACCGGAAAAATCGAACAATGTATAATCTAAAATAACCACCGCTTGCGGATGAATGCGTAATAGCTGAACCAACTCTATTTTATTGTCGGCTTCCAGCAACAGGCTTACTTCTTTCTGCTTGCTTAACAAAAACATCATTCCTGCTTTCGTGATGTCCTGGTTATCTGCGATGATATATTCTCTCATAATCTATCCATAAAAAAACTCCGTTGCAAATGTACACTTTTTGTGCGATTTGCAACGGAGTTATGTGAATTAGTTACGAGTAGAGGGCCACTCGTTACTTTTATTACCATGAACGGCCTTTAAATACATCCGACTGACTCAGCGGAACGAGGTTACCGCTCAGAGTTAATGTATTGGAGTTGAAGTTCGGGTTAATGGTTACAGTAGCGTTATTTCCACCGTTGGTCAATGTGATAAATACCTGAGCCGAGATACCGATACCCTGTACGCTGAAGTTACAGTTTACGTTTCCTCTTTTATCGGTAGTCACTTTTACGTCCGAAGTAGTTCCATCCACAGTTACACCACCAATTCCGTTAGGGCCGGGGTACGGAGTGTTGAATGCCACCTGCACAGTTGCTCTCTGTCCATTCAGCATCACAAAGTTAGTGTTTGACGACACGAAAGCGGTCTGGCCACGTTTGAAAATCACTTGGTCGGCTTCCAATACAAACTGTTTGTCTTTGATAGCTTGTACGGCTTGTTGATACGCTACTTGGTCGGCAGCCTGTTCTTCGGCTTTCAGTCTGGCTCTTTCGGCGTCTCTTTGTGCCTTGCGGTCTGCCCGACGCACCTCCCTGTTAGACTCTTGTGCATACATCATGGTCGATGCACTTACTAATACCAATGCTACTAATGCAATAAACTTTTTCATAACTTTTTTTTGTTTAGGTTTAAAACTGTTGTTCGTTTATTCCAAGAACAACTCCCTTTTCAGATTGTTCACTTGCGTCTCACAATTTTATATCCGATAGCGGCAATCGTAATGCTCATTAACGGACTGATAATGTTGAAGAAGCAATAAGGAAGATAAACCAGTGTCGGAACACTTAATATCGTGGCCTGTGTCATTCCGCAGGTATTCCATGGTATCAAGACGGAAGTTACTGTAACAGAATCTTCCGTAGTCCGGCTGAGCAGACAGCTTTCATAACCTTTCTTTTCATATATATCCCGGAACATGTTTCCGGTCAGGATAATGCTGATATATTGGTCGGCTGTGGCGAGGTTCAGGAAGATACCCGAACAGACCGTAGAAGCCACCATGCTAACCGTATTTTTCATGAAGCGGACAAATACGGAAGTGATACTTCCCAACATTCCGCTGGCAGTCATGGCTCCTCCGAAGCACATGGCACAGATGATAAGCCATACCGTATTCATCATACCCGCCATGCCGCGGGTGGCCACAAGTTCGGTGAGCGCTTCGTTGCTTGTCTGTAAACTGGTTCCTCCATAAAGGGTCATCATCAATCCTTTAAAGATGGACTGAATGCCTTCGGAATTCTGAGCACCGGATATTTCTTGCAACAGATCGGGTTGGAAGAATACCGCAAATACTCCTGCCAATGCTGCCGACAAGAACAAGGTGATAATGGAAGGTACCCGACGGGCAATCAGTATGCCTGTTCCTATCGGTACAATCAGCAACCATGGCGTAATGTGGAATTTTCCTGCCAGTGCTGCCGAGAACTCTGCTATATGTTCTGTATTTCCGGCATTGTGTGACAGCCCGGCTACAGTGAAGATTATCAAGGTGATGATTAATGATGGCACAGTGGTTATCAGCATATAGCGGATGTGCTTGAACAGGGGGGTGTCGGTAACCGAGGCGGCTAATATCGTAGTATCCGATAACGGTGAGATTTTATCTCCGAAGTAAGCTCCCGAAATAATAGCTCCGGCGATCCATCCTTCTTCAAAACCTTGTGCTTTCCCGATTCCCATTAGGGCGATCCCGATGGTGGCAATCGTGGTCCAGGAACTTCCGGTCATAACCGATACCAATGCGCAAATAATGCAGGTAGAGGTCAGGAAAAAACTGGGATGAATGATTTGTATACCGTAATAAATCAGTGTCGGAACTACGCCACTGATCATCCACGCACCACTCAGGGCGCCAATAATTAAGAGGATAATCAGTGCGGAAGATACACCGGTAATATTGTTCGTAATAGCCAGTTCAAAGTCTTTCCATCCTATCTTGTAGAATCCCATGCCGATCAGTACACAAACAGCTGTTGTGGTCAGGAGGGACACCTGGCTGCCTCCGCTGAGTGCATCGCTGCCAAATGTGCGTATGGTGGCAAATAGCAGGGCAACCAGTACGATCAAGGGGATCAACGAGACAAGGGGCGAGGGGATTTTTTTCATGATTCTTCTTTTCCTTTTTTATTTTCAAGCATCTATTCCTGTAAATGTTTTCAGTGCGTAACCTATCAGGAAGCTGATACCGGCTACACTGAAACTGAGTACCGCCATTTCGGTAAATCTTTTGCGGAAGCTCTCTCCGCGTGCCACGGAATAGTAGTAATTGAACAATGCGATGATCATTAAAGCCATGGCCAACATTACCCCTAAAGCTATCAGTACGTTTTCAATCAGGATGAACGGAGCAACCAGTGCCGCCACCGTGATGATATAGGCGATTCCCGTATAGATAGCTGCTTTCACCGGGTGTTTGTTTTCTCCGCCTTCCGATTTGGTCGAGAGGTATTCGGACGAAGCCATTGATAAAGCTGCCGCTATTCCGGTGATGCTTCCGGTCAGGGCAATCAGCCTGGAGTCGCTTAATGCCAAAGTGAAACCGGCCAGTGCTCCGGTAAACTCTACCAAGGCATCATTTAGGCCGAGTACTACCGATCCCATATATTCAAGCCGCTCTTCGTTGATCAGTCCGATTAGTTTCTGTTCGTGGATTTCCTCTTCTTTGGCCAACTGCTGGAGATCCGGAAAATCGGTATATTTGGCATAATCATGATGTGCGTTCTCTTCGCTCGATTCCATCAGCTTAATTGCAAATGTAATACCCAGGACCCGTGCCAACCAGTAGTATTTGGCTATACGCATCCGGTCGGGTGCTACATCGGTTCCTGTATACTTCTTCAGTGTGGCATAATGTGCCTTTTCTTCTGCTGAAATCAGGCGTAATACTCTGCGGTTCGATTCGTCTTTTTCAATAGAGGCCAGCCGTTCGTATACGATGCTTTCGGTTTTTTCGTTTCTTTGGAAACGGATAAACTCTTCATTCATTTCTTTATTCAGGTTCGTTTTCATAACTCTTAATTTTGCAAGATATCCTGTCTTCTGCACCACCAATAGCGGATAAATAATACCCCTGTGAACATAAGTGCCAGTGAGAGTCCGGTGTAGAAAACCGAGATGAACGTATCGGGTAACAGATGTAGCGAACGAATGGTGATTCCCATCGCTATCATGAAGCACATGACAATCCATCCCTTTGCGTCGAAAAAAGAGAAGGGGCAATTCTTTTCCTTTTTCTTTTGTTCGATCCGGCGGGTATGTTTATAGTAGAGCTTTCGGAAGACGAGAATAAAAAACAATAGGAAGACAACCGTAGCTTCGCCTACCTTGAAGTGCCAGTGGCGTGAGTCATTGAGCCAGGTCACAATACCTATACGCAGGAGATTGGCCCCCGCTATTATCCAGACGATACCGGCTGTGATTAATAATACTTGTCTGTTTACTCCGTACTTCATGTCTATATAACAATTATTAGGTGACTTCGGATTATCGTTTTGAGAAAAAAGTAATCAGCAGTGAACCGATGGTCAATGCTATTCCCGTACCAACAACTCCATGCCAACCGAATGCCTGCCAGAATGTTCCTGCCAGAAACGTCCCCGTAGAGGCACCTATGAAGTAAGTGGTCATAAAAATCGTATTAATGCGGTTAGAAGCACTCGGACAGAGTTCGAAGATGCGGGTCTGGTTGCTTAATTGGATACATTGCATACCTATATCGATGATAATGATGCCGGCAACTATACCCCAATAAGAGTTTTCCCCTGCAAACAGCAGGAACCAAGCCAATAAAATCAGTCCGCATCCGATGAAATTGAATCGTCTGACCCCGACTCTCCGTACATACTTTCCTACGAGGGAAGCTGACAAAGCACCGGCAATGCCACACAACCCTAACATACCGATGACATGGCTGTCGGCATAGAACGGGGCACCTCCCATCTTAAATGCCAGACACGACCACATAGCCAGAAATGAACCGAAAGCAAGTGCTGCACGGACAGAGAAAATGCGAAGTTCGGGATATTGCTTCAATAATGAATACAAAGACTTCATTAAGTCGCTATACCTTCCCTGAAAGTTAGGGCGTATGTCCGGCAATACCCGCATGACCACAATGCCACATAACAGCATCATACCTGCGGCGATATAATACATTTCGCGCCAGCCAAACAGTTCTCCTATAAATCCGCTGACCACTCGTGAAGCCAAGATGCCGGTCAGTAATCCCGAAACTACGATCCCTACGTTCCGTCCCTTGTTTTCCGGACGCGAGAACTGAGAGGCTATCGGGATAAATATTTGTGGCATCACCGAACAGATACCTGTGAGAAGCGAAGCACAAAGAATGATATGGATGTTGGGAGCCATTGCGATGACGAGCAACGAGAGAATCAATACGGAGAAACTGGTAAGAATGATACGTTTCCGCTGGTATAAGTCACCTAAAGGAACGATAAACAATAATCCGAGCGCATAACCGATCTGTGTCACCATGGCGATCAGATTGGTTTTAAACTCCGAAACGCCCAGTTCATGGCGAATCATGTTCAGTAAGGGCTGGTTATAGTAAAGGTTGGCTACCGATATGCCTGCAACAATGGCGAGTGTCCAAAGTATTGAAGCCGGTAATCCACCATTTTCTTTCAAAATCTGTTTCATGGCGCAAAGTTACCATTTTGGGGGCTATTCCACAAAGAACGTTGTTGAAATTGTATTTCCTTCGTCGTCTACTGCTGTCAGCGAGTGCTTTCCCGGAGCAGGGCGTAGAGAGAATTTATGGAAGTCTTGTGTCTGCATCAGGTAGGTTTCGTCCAGATGCCAGTAGACAGTTGTGTTGGGATGGCTGTGGACCAATTCGACGGTCAGCTGTCCTTGGTTACCATCCATCTGTTTAGGCAGATGGATCCGCGCTCCCATCGGAGGATAGATAAACTGCATCGGCTGGAAACGGTCTTCTCCGCATCCGGGTTTGAAGGGGGGGAGAGGATGATACTCAGGATGATGCTGTTTATAATACCACTCCCATACGGGTGGAAGGGTAAACCAGTTTCGGCGGGCAACCGGTTCACTGTCAGCACAGTTTTCGTAGATACGGAACCGTTCATCTGCTGATAGGGTGACCGGGTGGTGATAGGGGCAGGCTTCCGTTCTGAGGCCTTCCGGAAGAATTAGCAGGGTATCTGTTTCTTCACAAAACCGTCCTTTCAAATGTCCGGATTGCCGACAGATCTCTGCTTCAACCAGTTTACCTTGTGGGCGCTCGAACCAAGGAGAGGAGGGGAGCAGATTGAATACATCGAACAGGACAGGCCCCGCTGTACGGGCCCCTACCAGTCCGGGCTTGCCTTCACCCGTAGCATTTCCGACCCATACACCTACGGCATATTTGGGAGTTACCCCCACTGCCCAGGCATCCCGGAAACCATAACTGGTACCCGTTTTCCAGGCAATGGTTTGCATGGAAGGAATGGTACGCCAGTCTATCTCTTCGGGGCGGTTTACTTCTTTGATGGCGTCAAATGTCTGCCAGACTGCTCCGGGCTGGAATGGCGGATGTTGAATGATGGCCGGAGATCGGTGGGCGGAGAGGGAGTCCGATAATAATAAGGTACAAGGGGCCTGTACCAGTCCGTTGAGGCTGCGTCCCATATTGGCATAGGCCGAAGTGACATCCCAAAGGGTAGCTTCCGCTCCTCCCAGAATCAAAGAAAGTCCATAGTGTCCTGAGGGACGGTTTAAGGTGGTCAGCCCTATCTGCTTCAGAAAATTGTGGAACTTGGGTACTCCATACCGTTGTAACATTGTGACCGAAGGAATGTTGAGCGAACGTGCGATGGCTTCCGAAGCCGGTACGGCACCTTCGAATTGCTGGTTGAAGTTTTGTGGAGTAAAGCCATTAATGTTGACCGGAACGTCCGGTAACAGAGTATTGGGAAGAATCTCTCCTTCCTGTAGCATTGCATAATAAAGAAAGGGCTTGAGAATGCTTCCTGTGCTGCGTGGTGACCGGATTACATCTACCTGGTTACCGCTCTTTTTCTTGTCGAAGTGTACATTGCCGCAATAAGCAATGGCCTGATTGGTACGAATGTCAATTACGAGGATGGCCATATTTCGGATATCACTTCGCTTGAATTCGCTGTTCCACCGTTCTACCAGACTTTCTATCTGAGTTTGTATACCCTTGTCGATGGTCGATACGGAATATTCTCCATTTCGGGTCTGATAGAAATGGTCTGTCAGATGGGGAGCTATCTGTGGAAGAGGCAAAGGTTCCTGGGGGAGTGGCTCGCTGATAGCCAGTTCATAAGTGGAAGTATCGAGAATACCTTTTTGGTGCAGGTGTGTCAGCAGTCGGTTTCGTTTGTCAAGTAATGCTTGCCGGCTTTTCGAAAGGTGGATCATGGCGGGAGAGTTGGGAAGTACGGCAAGCATAGCCGATTCCGCCCAGGATAGTTCTTCTGCCGAGTGTCCGAAATAGCGCCATGCAGCAGCATCCAGTCCCACTACATTACCTCCGAAGGGGGCATGCGAAACATAAAGTGACAATATCTTCTTCTTGGAATAACGGAACTCCAGCCGGGTGGCTCCTATCATCTCGATCAGTTTTTCCTTGAATGTACGCGGCTTGTTCCGTGCCAGCCGAATCGTTTGCATCGTAAGAGTACTTCCCCCGCTGACGATTCGCTTGTGTCTGAGATTTTGCAGGGCGGCTCTGCCTATTGCCAAGGGGTTGACTCCCCAATGGCGGTAGAATTGGCGGTCCTCAAATTCAACCAGACAGGTAGCTACTTTTTCCGGTGTGTTGTCGCGCGGAGGGAAACGCCATTGTCCATCCGTGGCGATACGGGCACCGAGAAGTTCCCCATTACGGTCAACCAAGACAGTAGAATAGGGAGAGGTGAATAATTGCCGGGGAAGACAAAATAAGTATAGGAGAAGTAGGAGGAAGAGAGAAATCTTCCACCAACTTTTGAAATATTTCTTCCACCCCCTCCTTTGTGGGGAGGGGGGAAGATTGTCTGGTTTAAGAATACGGTTCATCAGGTTTTATTTGATCGTTTTACCTGATGACTTGCGTCCTTCCGGCCTGTGTCCTTGCCTGTGCATTAGCATCATACATCGCTTCACACTGGATAGCCGGCATAACAAAATCACCGGCATAGGTCGCCTGTAAGCGGACGGTAAATGTTTTGGCTTGTCCCTGCCGTAAGTTAAAGTAGGTCAGTATCCGGTCATCGCGAATATCCTGATAGCTATAAGGAGCAGAGGTCGTAATCTGTCCTGCCATTCGTTCATTAAAGATCTCCCAGCCGGCAGGAATGATATGTGTCAGTGCCAGATTCGTATAATCCGTCGTACCACTGATGTTGGCTACAGTTACCACTGCCATAAAGTCCGTACCCTGATTCAGAGAACGTGTATCTATCGGCGAGCCGTTATTGTCTAAATACCTTACGTTCAGGCGTAGATTATTGGCCATCGGCGGCAATGTGTCGTTCAGTAATTGGGTACGTGTGATCAGATCTGCGTTTAGAGATCCTTTCCCGTTATTTTTCAGGATTACTTTTCCTTCATGTGGTGAAGTGGGGAGTGATGCCTCGTATATGGCTTTGGCTGATTTTACAGCCGGTTGCTGTTTGCCATTCAACGTCCAGTTAAAGTCCAGCGTACCGGACAGTTTTTCTGCCAAACGTCCCATTGCCATCAATGAAAAGGCAGTAGACTGTGTGCTGAACCATGTCTCTTGTGCCAGGTTGTGTGAAACGATTTTGGCTTGTTCCATGGCCTCACGCTGGCGGTTCATCAGCAATAAGGTTTCAAGTATCATTGCTTCGTCACGATCGGATGAACCGTATACATAGTTATTCGATGAATAAGGTTCTACGGTTGTCTTAGCGCTGAATACCAGTTCACCGGCTGCTTTCTCTTTGCCGTTGAGTGCATAGGCGGCTGCCAAACGCCATTTGGCTTGTTGCGAGAGTGCCGGCAATTCTTTCATCCGGTTCATGGCTCCATGTTCAGGTGATCCCGCCATAGCCAGTGTGTAAAGGCGGAAAGCCTGCTGGAGGTCTGCCTGCCAATGCCACCAGTTCTGCTCTTGTGTGACGGGTTGCCAATTCTGGGATGCTGCCTTTTGGAAGTGTTTCCATTTGTTCAATACATTGCTGTTCACTGCATAACCCTTTTCTTGTGCCAATACCAGGAACATACCTGCATAAGAGGTGATCCATTCGTTTGCCGAGGCATCTCCCGGCCAATAGACGAAGCCTCCGTTGGGAAGTTGACGCCCGTATAGTTGACGGATGGCTTCCTGTACATTGGTTTTTATCTTTTCCGATTCCTCGTTGTCTACTGTTTTGAACTGGCTGACGAACAGCAGCGGAAGGGCTTTTGAAGTCAGTTGCTCTGTACAGTTGTGCTGATAATTGTATAGGAAATCGAAACGGCGGCTTATGTCGACAGACGGGATGCGTGAGACCTCCAACTGTATACTGTTTCCTTCCGAACCGTTACTTAACTGGTAATGGAGCTCTTCACTCTTTCCGGCTTCCACCCATTTACTCTCACGCAAAGTGACTGCCGGATTCGGATTACGTACCTCTATCTCGATTGTTTCTTTGGTACTTTGTCCGTTACCGTTAGCAGCCAGATGGATGGTAGCTTTCCCGGTTTTCGTACCTGTCTTTAATTTAAAGAAGATAAGCCGGTCACCGGTTTGGTTGAAAGTAAGCGTCTGCTGCTTGCTGCCGTTCACTTGTACTCCGGCACCGGAAGCCTGTATGGATACGTTTACATTCTTCACACTGTTTTCCAATGCGAATACGTTAACAGGAACTTCAATCTCTTCACCGGTACTCAGTACACGTGGCAGTGTCGAAAGAATCATTAACGGAGTGCGTACAGGAGCAGTTTTTTCTGCATTTCCGTATGCTCCGTCCTGACCGGCCACTACCATGGCACGTACGGAACCTACATACATCGGTAAAGTGATCTGGTGAGTGCGGCTTTTTCCTTTGGCAATACTGAAAGGACCGATGAATTTCACTACCGGTTTGAAGCGGTTTGCTTTCTGGTCCGATGGCTTCAGGGTTTCATCACCGCCTGTGCTGAACATCGATCCATAGCTTCCCGCTGTGGCTCCCAGTACATCGTCATACATATCCCAAGTACGGATTCCCAGTGCCTCACGGGCATAGAAACTGTTCCAGGGATCCGGTGTCTTGAAGTTGGTTAAATCAAGCAGCCCGTCATCTACAATAGCGAGCGTATAAGTCATCGGTTTACCGTGCCTTTCGCTTACGGTCAGGTTGAATGCCTGTTCGGGACGAAGCACTTCCGGCATCTTGATTTGCGGCTCAAGAACCGTTTGTTTATCAGTTACGAATACCGGCATTATACCGTACATGCGGATAGGGAGGTCGTTTACCGTTTGCGCATGGGGTTGCAGCAGGCTGATATGAAGATAAACATTCGGAGCCATTTCGGGAGTCACCTTAAACTGATATTTGGTGTCCTCCTTCCCCGATACTTCAATCCACTCCCGTTGAATTACGGACGAACCGTTTTCAAGTGTTACCAGTGCTCTTCCTCCTGCGGAAGCCGGCAATATGGCTGTTACGGTTTCTCCCGGTTCGTAGGAGTCCTTGTCGATGGAGAAAGATAACATCTTGATACCACTCGGGTCACTCTTGTTGGAACGTCCCCGCCAGTCAGGCCAGTCCACATAGATGGTACCTCCCGTAGCATGTCCGCTTTCGCGGTCTTTTACGTAAACCAGATACCGTCCCCAATCCGGATAATTCACTCTGAAGCTGAATTGTCCCTTTCCGCCTACTGTGTTGAGTCGTCCTGTAGCTACGGGGCTGATGGAGCTGCTGTTGATGTATGTTTCGAATGATTCGTTATCGTTTTCCCACCACCAACTCCAACTGATGCGGTATATTTTGTATTCCAGCCCGGAACGGTTCACCGGTTTTCCGTCGGGACTGACTGTAATGACATCAAACACATGATCTTTATCTGTTTCGATATATCTGCCCTGCGGTTGGTTCAGGTTGATACCTACGTATGACGGGAAAGGAGAGTAGGGGACAGACTGAGTTTGGATACTGGCATCTCCACCCGGCTCGAATACCTGAGTCGTGATGTTGGCTTGAAGCATGCCCGGGGCATTTTCCGAGGCAGGAAGTTTCAGCATGAATCCGGCATTGCCACTTTCGTCCAGTGTACCACTGAATACATCGGTTCTTACCGAGGTGAATTCCGTAGCCGGATTATTGAAAATGTAAGTTCCATAATTCTTGAATTGGGTGTTGACTTTCGATAAAGACATTTCTACCTTTGCCTTCAGGCGTGATGCAGTGGCTCCTGTCAGCCATGCTGACGAAAGATGTGCCTGTACTTCTTTATCTGAAGCTTTCAGTATTTCTCCCGGCAATTTCAGGTTTATTTTCAGGCGGTTCGGCTTGATGGTTTCTACCCGAAGCGCTTTGTGAAAGGCAGTACCTCCCACCTTTATGTACGCATTCCATAGTCCGGTTGGGTCTTCTGCCTGCGTCGGGATCTTAAATGTATAGAATCCATTCAGTCCGTTGGTTGAAATAAGTTTGCTATAAAATTGCCCCCTTGGATTATAGAGTTCCAATGCTACAGGATGTTTGTCCGGAATACGTTTGGTACGATCTTCCAGAATAAACGAGATATGCAGAGTGTCTCCCGGACGCCATACTCCTCTTTCACCGTACACAAATCCTTTCAAGCCTTTTTGGATGTCCTTGCCGCCCACATCAAAGCGGCTGGTGGACTGTTCTTCTCCGTCTGCTACTTTTACGTAGGCTTTTTGCTTGTCTGATTCCGCTACTACGATGAAAGGCACTCCTTTCGTTTCAATTGTGGCGAAACCTTCCGAATCCGTCACTGCTTTGCCTACAGGCTGTAACTGGAAATTGTAAACAGTGACTTGGGCTTTTTCCACCGGTTTGGTATCCAAGATGTTGTTTACTGCTATCCAAAGTTTATTCATTGAATTGCGTTTCACAATCATGCCGATGTTGGAAGCCAGCACATTACAGGTGGCTATCCGGTCAGATGTCATGTAATAAGACGGATGACAAGGGTTGTTCCGTTCATCCCATCGGTACTGACTCCAGTCGGCATTTTCATTTCCGCTGAAATAATAATATGTTTCGGGTTTGTCCCAGACAGCTTCATCTTCTTCCGGAAGAGTGCCGGATGTGACTTTGGTCAAAGATTCGGTTTCCTCGGAAAATTGCATTCTCGGGCTTTCACCACCACCACAAGGGTAGGCCGAATACTCCTGTTTGAACGAAAGGATGACACGATAAATAGCACCCGGTTCCTGATGGATCAGACCTGCCAGGTCAATAGAATAGTTTTCCCATTTATGAAGGTCTTTTGATGAATCTTTGCCTAAAAACAATGTTTTTTTGTAAACCAGTCTTCCGGATCTTCTTAATTCATTGGCCGAAGAAAGCGAATTGTTTTGCATAAACATCAGTACATTGTTTTCGAAGATGCGGATAACCCGCAAATCTACTGCATACAGGTTGACGGCCCGGAACGGAATGACAAGGTTTTTTGAGTCGGGAATGATGGCACCTGCAGAGGCTATTTCTACCTGAGGTTTCAGGCTCAGTTCGCCGAAAGAGATAGAGTGTGAGTTTCCCAGTGCTTTTCCTTGGCTGTTTTTTATGCCTTCGTGTATTTTCAGTGTAAGCTTGCTGAGCTGACTGGCTTCAAAATAAACATTCACACGGTTATCCGTTACCTGAAAGATATACGAAGAAATCTCCGGTATTTC
Source organism: Bacteroides hominis (assembly GCF_033042785.2). Lineage (NCBI taxonomy): Bacteria > Pseudomonadati > Bacteroidota > Bacteroidia > Bacteroidales > Bacteroidaceae > Bacteroides > Bacteroides hominis. The sequence continues at coordinate 2,673,121 of NZ_CP178829.1, forward strand.
GATCAGTCCTTTTAAATCCTGAGCATCCGAAACCGGGTCTGAGAAGACGATTTGTATTCCGTTTTCCGGTTGGTCGATACGTTCGGCAGAAAGGAAGCGGAAACTGTCTTTGGCAGGAATAGTGATTGTTTCACTTTGTTTCCGGTCAATTCCGGCGGACTTTCCGTCTGCTGTGATTTCAAGTTCGTAGTCTTGTTTATTTCTTTGGATATTGCCGATGACGAAGCTATAGGCTGACGGATTGGAGGTGGACTCTACGGTGACTGTCGGAGAAGACAGCCCGCCACTGGCAGAAAGCATTTTTTCTACCTGCTCCTTAGTCGTTTTATCGCTGAAACGGATCTCTCCTTTCACAGTTACTTTATCGGGTGAAGAGGCGGTTATTTCAAGCGGAGCTGTATGTAATGTGAAATTGCTTTCCTGTACCCGGAAGGAGAAGTCGAATGATTTCAATTTGCTATCCACTTCAACGAAATTTCCCAGCTGGAATGTTCCTTGATACAGTTCTCCCGGTTTCAGTTGTCCCTCTTCCGGAAGAAACTCGACAGTATTATTACTGACCCAATAGGCCTTCCCTTTTATCGAAGGAGTGAAGCGGAACGGATTATCCTTTAGTTCATTGTTTAAGTCCACCATCGGCTGGTCCTGCGTCAACTCAATCCGTATGGGAGAAGATTGAGAAATGACACCGCCCGTATAGGCATTGACGTAAGGAGCGTATTCCGAAGACGGAATAATTTCTTTAGCGCTGCGTGTGCAAGCGAATAATCCTGCGATGATGATCATAAACACACAGGAGAATAGAATTAAAAGATTCTTTTTCCCTTTCATAATGAATCATGTTTAGTTAGTTATTATTTTATCGTCCGTTCGTTTTTATCTCTACTTTCAAGATTTGGATTTACAAAGATACAATTTATCCGATAGAAAGTGTCGCGAGGCTCTGTTTTTTGGTTTGCCCGGCAGATGTGTAGCTTACGTCATCTATAGTGAGGGCATGTGGCGCTTCGGATGTAGTCATCATTTACACACCGAGGTAAATGCTTTTACATACCGGGGTAAATGCCTTTACACGCCGGGGTAAATGCTTTTACACGCCGGGGTAAATGCTTTTATATGCCGGAGTAAATGCTTTTACATGTGTCGGTAAGGGCTTGGTAAATGTAATCAGTTGATTTTTAGTTGATATCTTTGGGGGAGATTCGGATAATCATTACCCGCTTTGTGTTGTTGCTTACTTTAAACCGATTGTCCGTTCGTTCTCCTATCAACCAGGCAATTCGTTCTCCGCAACACAACACCCATTGTTTCTTCTTGTCACTCAGGGAGAACTTCCGGTCCGTCAAATAGTCGCTTACACGCTTTTTGCCGATCATTCCAAAAGGAATAAACACATCACCTTGTTTCCATTTTCTTATACACCATGCTGCATCCATCTTGTCTGCATCAAAGCAAGCTGTTTTTTTATCTTTGGGAATTATAAATTCAGGAGTATAATCATATACTTCCGTAACCAGACGGAAAGGTGGTTTGGCTTCTTCCTCCTTTATATCTTCTTCAATTAGCAGCAATTCCCTGTCTTTTATGACTTTCCACCCTTTACCGATGAAGACTTTTCCCGGCTGTCCGTCGAGTGATTGTTGTATACTTTCTATTTGGGCGGCGTTGAAACCGAGCGGATGCAACAGTTCGAAGAGGATGGCTCCCGGTACCGGTTCTTGCAGTAAAGCCTCTATCCGGATACCTTCGGAGGTCAGCACGCGTGTCCGTGCTTCTTCTATACCTTTATTGTATAGAGTTGCCGTGTCATTCAGGTAGTTAGTCGTGCGGATAATGCTCTCTTTAACCGATGGATTGATTTCCTGCATCAGAGGTAACAGGTTCAAACGAATTTTATTCCGGGTATAATCATCCAAAAGATTGGTACTGTCCGTTACGTAATCCTGATTCATGCGTTGCAGGTATGCGATTATTTCATCGCGGCTCAGGCAAAGCAAAGGGCGTACGATGTTTCCGTTCTTTGGACGGATTCCGAGCAGTCCGTTAATGCCGGTACCCCGGATCAGATTCAGTAATACGGTCTCTACGCTGTCGTCTTTATGGTGAGCTACTGCGATAACAGCTGCTCCACGCTGTTTCCTGAGCGTTTCGAACCACTCGTAGCGTAATTCACGGGCAGCCATCTCGATAGAAATGTGTTTGTCGGCGGCATATTGAATTGTATCAAAATGTACGGTATGTAAAGGTACTTCCGCTTCATGGCACAACCGGCGTACAAATGCTTCATCTCTGTCCGATTCTTTATCCCGCAGATGGAAATTGCAATGGGTAGCTTCACAGGTGTACCCCATTGATAGCAACAATCGTAGCAAAGCCACAGAATCGGCTCCGCCGCTTAGTGCTACCAATACCTTGTCATTCAGATAAAAGAGCTTCTCTTTTTCGATGTATTGTGCTATTCTATGTTGTATCATATTGCAAAGATAATAGTTTTGTCAATATGGATAAGAATTCTCTCTTATTTAAAAACAATCTAAATAATTTGCATGCCACAAAGTTATGAATTATCTTTGCGCCAAAATTAGAGGTACACACACTATGCGATTGTCCGAATTAAAAACAGGTGAGAAGGGAGTCATAGTCAAAGTGCTGGGACACGGCGGCTTCCGTAAACGGATTGTGGAGATGGGTTTTATCAAGGGAAAAACCGTAGAAGTATTGCTTAATGCTCCACTGAAAGACCCGATCAAATACAAAATAATGGGTTATGAAATCTCTCTGCGGCGACAGGAGGCTGATATGATCGAGATCATCAGCGAGCAGGAGGCTAAGTTACAAACACAGGAATCTGCTTATCATCAGGGATTGACTGAAGATATTGACGTAAAAGAGGAAGATTTGAAGCGGGTTGCCCTTGGAAAACGGCGTACGATAAATGTGGCGCTGGTCGGTAATCCGAACTGTGGTAAGACTTCTCTTTTCAATCTGGCTTCAGGAGCCCACGAACATGTAGGCAATTATAGCGGTGTGACCGTAGATGCCAAAGAAGGATATTTTGATTTCCAGGGTTATCACTTCAAGATAGTCGACTTGCCCGGTACTTACTCTCTGTCAGCTTATACTCCCGAAGAAATTTATGTCCGCCGCCACATCATTGATGAAACGCCGGATGTGATCATTAATGTGGTCGATTCTTCCAACCTGGAGCGTAATCTCTATCTTACTACCCAGCTTATCGATATGAATGTACGCATGGTAGTAGCCCTCAATATGTACGATGAGCTGGAAGCCAGCGGTAATACCCTTGATCACCGCCTGCTGGGCAATTTGTTCGGTGTTCCGATGGTACCTACTGTTTGCAAGAAAAATATCGGAGTAGACCGTCTTTTCCATGTCGTTATCAATCTCTACGAAGGTGCCGACTTTATTGATAAAAAAGGGCATATCCATCCGGAAGTGGCTAAGGAAATCATGGATTGGCATCAGACCCTGCCTAACTTTAAGGATCACGGCGAACATCCTGCCGACTATACCCATGGTAAAGAACCGGTGGGCAAAGTATTCCGCCATATTCATATCAATCATGGCCCCGATTTGGAGAAGGCTATCGATGCGGTGAAAGAAGAAATCTCAAAGAACGAATTTATCCGCCATAAATATTCTACCCGTTATCTGGCTATCAAATTGCTGGAGAATGATCCTGAAATAGAACGCTTCATTCATACTCTGCCCAATGCCGCAGAGGTGGAAAAGAAACGGGATAAAGCGGCCCGGCGTATACAGGAGACAATGAACGAAGATAGCGAATCTGCTTTGACAGATGCTAAATATGGTTTTATCAGTGGAGCGTTGAAAGAAACTTTCACCGACAATCATCTGGAGCAGGAACAGACAACGAAGGTGCTCGACTCCATTGTGACCCATCGCATTTGGGGATATCCCATTTTCTTCCTTTTTATGTATCTGATGTTCGAGGGTACGTTTGTAATTGGGGAGTACCCGATGATGGGTATCGAGTGGCTTGTCGAGGTGATGGGTAACCTGATTCGGGATAACATGTCCGAGGGCCCGCTGAAGGATATGATGATTGACGGTATCATTGGTGGAGTCGGAGGAGTGATTGTATTTCTGCCCAACATCTTGATATTGTATTTCTGCATTTCCTTGATGGAAGATTCGGGTTATATGGCCCGTGCCGCATTTATTATGGATAAAATCATGCATAAGATGGGCTTGCACGGTAAGTCGTTCATTCCTTTGATAATGGGTTTCGGGTGTAATGTGCCTGCAATAATGGCTTCACGTACCATTGAGAACCGGAAGAGCCGTCTGATCACCATGCTCGTCAATCCGTTGATGTCGTGCAGTGCCCGTCTGCCTATCTACCTGGTATTGGTGGGTGCTTTCTTTCCTAATAATGGCAGTTTGGTTTTATTGGGAATTTATGTTATCGGAATCGCATTGGCGGTTGTTATGGCTCGTTTGTTCAGCCGTTTTCTGGTGAAGGGAGATGATACTCCGTTCGTGATGGAACTTCCACCTTACCGCATGCCGACTATGAAGTCTATCTTCCGGCATACATGGGAAAAAGGCGCGCAATACCTCAAAAAGATGGGAGGTATCATTATGATTGCTTCCATTATCATTTGGTTTTTGGGCTATTATTCGGATCATAATGCTTATCCTACCCAGGCGGAACAGCAGGAAAACTCTTATATCGGGCAGATAGGTCAGGCAGTGGAGCCTGTACTTGAGCCGTTAGGATTCGATTGGAAGCTGAGTATCGGTCTTCTTTCCGGTGTGGGTGCCAAGGAGTTGGTAGTAAGTACGCTCGGTGTACTTTATACAAATGATGCCGATGCCGATGCGGTCAGTCTGGCCGAACGGATTCCGATCACTCCGCTTGCAGCATTCAGCTATATGCTGTTTGTGCTGATCTACTTCCCGTGCATTGCCACGTTGGTGCCCATCAAGCAAGAGTCCGGTAGTTGGAAGTGGGCTATCTTTACGGCAGGATATACCACAGCATTGGCATGGATTGTTTCATTTGCCGTTTATCAGATAGGAGGATTGTTTTTATGAATTGGCAAGAATGGGTTGTCGGGTTACTGATTATATTGTGTGTAGCCCGCATCCTCTATGGTATTTATGTTTTTTTTCGTCGTGTGAAAGAAAATGATAACCCTTGTGCAAGTTGTGCAAGTGGCTGTGAATTAAAGGATATGATGGAGAAGAAGCGGAAAGAGTGTTCGTCTAAGAAAAAAAAGACAAAGAAAAATTGCTGCGGATAGTTTGGTAGTTTCAAAATTTGTACTACCTTTGCAACCGCAAACGAGAAACAAGGTTCCTTGGATGAGTGGCTTAGTCAGCGGTCTGCAAAACCGTGTACGGCGGTTCGAATCCGCCAGGAACCTCGAACATTACTTTAAATCCCTTGAAAGTCAAGTGCTTTCAAGGGATTTTTTTTTATGGAGACCGTTTCGGGGACCACTTTGAGCATATCCGACAGATGAGGATTCCATATTTCCGTATAATATGTCGTAAGACATATAAAAATGCAGTACATAGTAGAGTGTATTGCATTTTTCTTATATTTGCAAGTACTTTCATGAAAGGTAAAAAAGACTATAAAAAAATGAAAACGAAAAAGTTATCAAAACTACTACTGTTGTTCTTGTGCACAATTAATCTTATTGGTTGCAACAATGAAGAAACGGAATCTGCCTGCCATTTGGAGTTGACTGTAAATTCATGCAAAATCATATTGGGCGGTAGTGAATCTGTAAAGCTGACGGCCCATGAAAACACGACATTGGATATAACTGATGGTGAAGTGGCTGATGCTGTTTATACATGGGGTGGAAATACGGAATATGCCTCTGATATCAAAATTACAGGTAAGCGGGATGGAGAAACCGATATTATCGTTACCGATCATGAAACAGGAGAGACTGCCACGATAAAAGTGGAAGTGACCAAAGCGCCGATGCCTCACCTTGCACTTAAAAAAGGGAATAGGAAAAATGTTTTTGATCGTATGGATTTTTATCTAACAAATGATGGTTCGCAATCTATAACGATGGGATTACTGTCAGAGGTATGCGATTCAATAGTCTGGACAGTGAATGGACAGAAAGGCAGCTATCGGTTGTATGAACGTGAAAGTGGAGAAGGAGTAGTTAAGAGCCATCTGGTTATGGAGTGGGGGCACTGCTTTATATTCCCCGGAGATTATGAAACTTGCCTTACAGCATGGAAGGATAACAAGGTGCTTTACCAAGACATACTTTCGGTTACTATCATTAATGATAAAGATTTTCTGGGATTTAATTGGAAGGATGTGACTAATACTTCACAGGCGTGGACTTCTTATGCCGATGTTATTGGCAGTAACCCTGATTTGATGACTACTTATCGGTTTAATGCTGGTGTCCCATCAGTGGAAGTTGCATACTTTAATGTTACAAGCGACAAATATCTGAGCCAAAGCTATGATGTGCTTTATAACTACTTCTGTTCATTCTATTCGCAACCTACTTACGAAGATAAAAAGGATAAGCAAAAGATCTTTCGATTATATAAGGAACTGTTTTCCGAGCAAAAGGTATATCCGAATGCCTATCCGTGCGCTATATGGGTTACAGATAACGCCAATGCGGTTTTATTACTTGACGAAGACGATTCGGCACGCTATATCGTTTATGCAGAACCAAGACAGTGATAAAATTATTTTTTATGAAGGAAGCCCTCAGTGAAGTTTCTTCATTTAAATTCACTACATTGGTGCTTTGTGATTTATTAATAATAGTCATAAAGTAGCACTATCCCGGTCAGTTGGTTGATAATATCTAAATTTAAAGTGAGGGTGCGTATGGATACTGATTTTGTAAATTTGACAACAGAAAACCTTGCCGGTGAGCATTTATGTTGCATTATCCGCAGTAAAAAGCCACATCAGGGTATTGAAGCAAAGCGGCGATGGCTTTCTGACCGGCTGAATGAAGGTCACGTCTTTAGAAAATTGAATGCAAAGGCTACGGTTTTTATCGAATATGCTCCCCTTGAAACAGCTTGGGTCCCCATAACCGGTGATAACTATTATTACGTATATTGCTTATGGGTTTTAGGTAGTTACAAAGGAAAAGGGTATGCAAAGTCATTGATGGAGTATTGTTTGGCTGATGCCAAAGCAAAGGGTAAATCCGGTATTTGTATGCTGGGAGCAAAAAAACAAAAATCCTGGCTTTCTGACCAATCATTTGCGAAGAAGTTCGGTTTTGAAGTTGTTGATACTACTGATAACGGATATGAATTGCTTGCGCTTTCTTTTGACGGAACAATACCCCGGTTTGCGCAAAATGTAAAGAAGCAGGAGATTGAAAGCAACGAACTGACGATTTACTATGATATGCAATGTCCTTATATCTGTCAAAACATTGAAATAATAAAACAGTATTGCGAAATGAATGACGTTCCCGTATCTTTCATTCAAGTGGATACGTTACAAAAAGCAAAGGAATTGCCCTGCGTTTTCAATAACTGGGCTGTATTCTATAAAGGAAAGTTTGAGACTGTGAATTTATTGTTGGATGTCGACTACTTAAAGAGGATACTCAAAAAGTGAAAATGTAAATTCGGATATGCTTTGTGAGCTTTGCTGTCTGAATTCATATTGAATATTATATAACCCTAAGGTGTCAATCATATTTTAAATGAAGATGCGTCGAAAATGTCAATTCCGCATGGAGACATTCTCGACACACCTTCATTGATTTTATCTATCTTTACTTCAGAATAAAGATATAGCCTTTGTCTTTCGGTATTTTGATTTTATCTTTGGCTGACAGTGTGAATCCTTCCTGGAAACCTTTGATAGCAGGTGCCGTCAGTTTTGCCTTGTCGGGGTCTATCCCCAGTTTCTCCCAGTCAATTTGTAGTTTCACCTCACTGTCTTTCTTTGCCCAGCTGGCAATGGCTATCATCACTTTGCCATCTTTGACAAACGAAGTGGCCAGAATATCGCTGCGTCCTGTTTTCACCGGATTGTATGATACCCAATACCCCATCATCCGGCTGTCCTTGATACCGAAAGCATCCCATACCTTCCAGAGTTGTGAAGGGACGGACTCCATCGGTTCGCGTGCTGTCATGCCGTATAGCATACCCCGGTAAGGATTGCCACCGTCCTGTAACATTTCGCTCATCATGCCGAAGGGGATACCCGAAACATCTGTCAGCCAGTATTCCGGTGATTTTTCGTATTTGAAGTATTCGCCGAACCAAAGACGGTCCAGGTAAGGCATGTGTTCCATGTACAGGAAGATGCTGTTGATGTACCCGTCCGCCGGATTGAACTGGTTGGCGGAATGAACGTCGATGCGCGGGTCGGGACGATTGTTTTCCAGTACCCGGCGGATACGTTTCATGGTGTTGCGGTCGAAAGCCAGGTCGTCGATATATACACCGTCGATACCTACATTCTTTGTCAGCCAGTTCAGCCCTTCCACGTAAAAATTATGCCAGCGTGAAATGCCGGTATTCACGATGGCTGCATCTTTGTAGGCATCTACAAACCATGCGGCGATGTAGTCACCGTCCAGATGCTCTTGCAACCATGCATATCCTCCTCCTTTGCCCGGAGAGAAGATCTCGTGTCCGAGACTTTTCAGGGCAAAAAGCTCCGGTGCGTGATTGTTCAGTTCCCTTACGGTGTAGTAGATTTTCACTTTGTAACCTTTGGCATGCGATTCGTCCACGTACTGCTTCATGAAGGCCGGACGGAAGAACGGATAGTTGATATGCGGGTTGACTGCATTGCCGTGATGCAGGTTGATGACGTTCGCTCCGGTTTCAGCTACTACGTCTACCGCCTGATAAGCATGCGCATCACCCTCTTTCAGTTTTTCGGCAGGCTGGTAACCGTGATAGTAGCGATCGGTCCACTGCTTCATGGTGTCTATCGGTTTGAAAGGTGTCACCAGCACCAGGAAGTCGAAATTCAGTTCTTCTCCTTTGGTCATGGTCCGCTTTCCGCTGTAGGTTTCGATATTCACTTGTTTCTCTTGTTCCCGGTAGCTGATACCTCCTTTGCCGTCGTTGAACCAGGATGGCGGCATGTTCAGCGGTTGCATTTTGTAGAAATTGGTGTTCAGCGGGCGGCGGTAGTTTTCCGCACGGAACAGGCATTGCATTCCACCGTTTACGTCGCCGAACCAGAAACCTTCCTGATTGCGTTCCACATTCCATTTCCATCGGTCGCTTTTAGGACGCAGAGAACCTTCATATCCCATTCCCAAACGATATTTGGCAGTCGCTGCCGGCATGGAAGTCATCAGAGCTATGTCATCTACCGATGTGTTTTCGGTTGCTTTTACTTTAATCTGATAACTCATGAAACCGTCGAACTCCATGCTGGCATGTACCGTCACATCGAGTGATCCGGCCTTCCCGGCAGCTGTCCAACTAACAATCCCGTCTTCCTTCTTGCCGAATTTCAACGGTGAAGTGATGGTGACGGGCAGTTGCTTTCCATTCCGGCGGATGACGAGCTCCATCGGTTTTGCCAGGATGTCTTTGGCTTCTTTGCCAACGGAGGTCATCTCTTCGGTGAAATAACTCCGGATGGAAGCCGGTAACCCCAGTTCGCCGGCAGTGACGCTTCGTCCCAATACGCTGATTGTGTTGTCTGTCACCGTCATCGGAATGAACGGCTTCACCAGTTGGTCATTTACGGCATATTGTGAATTCAGCCAGCGCAGGCGCGACAAACGCCACAAATCACTGTCTCCTTTGTCTACCAGCACATTGTCGGACAGGTTGATCGTGATCTTTACCTCCTGAGAGGCTCCCGATGAATCGCTGACAATGGCTTTACCGCTATAAATGCCTCTGCCGGCATGTTCCGGCATCTGAATGCCTATCCAAAGCGGCTGTACACGCCCCTTGCCCACGTTTACTTCCGGATGCATCGGGCGCCCTATCCAGTCGGTCCCTTCCGTATTGAAACAAGTGATGGCCGATGCCGGAATCATCTCGTCTTTACCTTTCAGGTCGGTGAAGGTTACTTTGACCCCGTTCACCGGATTCTTGAAAGCCCATAGTCCGAGTTGCAATACATAATATTCGTTTAAGTCTGCTTCACCGAAAAATTCGCCGGTGGCTCCTTGGGTTACCTGACGGTACGAGAGATCGTCGAACATACGGATAGGGAACTTACGGTCTTCGGGCAGCAGCAGGAACGGTTTATTGCTATTGGCTTCTGCCAATGCCTGTTTCTCTTTTGCTGTGGCAATGATTTCCATCGGATAGAAGCTGTTGAAACTGCCTAACGACTCGAATCTGACCAGTTTGGCCCGGGTCACCTTTGTTCCCGGAGTGGAACTGCAGATTGCTTTCCATTGTGCGTCGGCTCTGTCAGGTTGCTTCGGATAGTTCACTTTGGGGTATGGACCTCCCGATGTATGGTAGGGCAGATAGTATACATAGTAATTCCCTGTACCTGTACTGGCATCGAACCGGATACGTCCGTACTCACGGTTGATTTCCACCGGAAGTACATTGTCCACTACTTTGCCGGTAGAAGCATTTATCACAATAATCCCTTTCTGTTCGGGATTGGCGTCGCGTCTGCGCCAGGGGATATAAGCTTCCGCTACGGTGGCGGGAGTATTCATTGAAACAACGGCACGGTGATTACCCAGTGTGTCGGGAGTCCAGTAGTTTTCGCCGTAAAACGAAGCTTCGGGGACGAAGTCCTGAGCAGCTGCCGGAAAGGTTAACAAGGCTGACAGTGCCCATAAAAAGAGTTTTTTCATAATGTTTTGTCTAATAAATAAGTATGTGCAAATTTACAAAGAATCGTTTGGGATCGGATAAGATTTGCCTGTTTTTATTTGAGATGCGGTTTCTCTGTCGATTGGCGGACAGTATTTGGACACCTTTATTTGCATTTTCCCTTTTTGTATTATCTTTGCGCCCTCAAAAAACAAATAAACCCTACACTATGAACAAAAAGAAAGTTTTAGGTATTTCGCTTCTGGCACTCTCTCTGTTTGCTTGCCAGGATGATGATACCGTCGACATTCTCAATGCCTTTGGCACACCGCCTGCCTTGACTAAAATTTCGGCAGAGGAGTTTCTCAATCAGGGAGAACAGATGTTTGAAGATGGTGAGAGCGTTGATGACATTGTTTCGGCCGATCGTGCCTTCTATGTGAACCAACCGCTTAATGTATCGATGACAGACGGAAAGCTCCGCCTGTTCAATGGTATGGCTCACGATTTCAAAGAAGTCTCCGTATGGCTTACGATGCCCCATTTGCGTGATACCATCCATCTGATGCAGTTTGAAGAAGTTCCGGGCTTTTACAACATCCGGTTGGATTCTCCGCTGAAGATGGGCGAGGCAGTCTATCCCTCCAAAAGCGGCAAGCCTGTCCGTGTCAACAATCTGGCTTTGCTTTCTCCCGATCAGTACGAACTGTTGCTTACATGCAACGATTCTGTATTCGATATGTTGAAAACTATCAAGATGAAGACCCGCATTCAGATGGGAAAATACGGTAGTGGTAACTGGGGAGTGATGACGCCCAATGCAGCCCGTTATTATGCCACTTCAGCGGTAAATATGGCCGTTATGTTCAGTTCCGGAATTTTTCGTGATTCTTTGATGAATTATAAAGGTAGCATCCATAACGATGCAGGGAAGGAGATTGACCGTGAGGGATTGTTGAAATCCATTCTGAATAAGCAAAGTCTGGTGTTCGGAGTAGTCACCGGGTCCGGAATCGCCGGACTTGGCGGAGGAAACGCACTGGGATTGCGTGAGGAATATCTTTCGGGCTTCTTTTACCAGAACCGGGTAGCGATAGATTGCAATTGGGTGCTTCATGTCTGGATTCACGAATTGGGACACTGTCTGGGTTACGGCCATTCCAGCAGCTTGTGTTATGGATCGATGCCCGACGAGATTGTGCCGAAAGTATATCGTTACATGATGAAACACCGGATGTTGCCTTATGTCATCAATCCATTCAAGAGTTACAATGATTATAACCCCGGTATCAACGATGCCGATAATCCCGACATAGAGTTATGATGAAAAGATACAGCATTTTTATGGTAGTGGCGACTTTGTTGCTCACTTTTGCCGCATGTGATAAAAACAATATGCCGGGGTTCGGTTTCACTACCGATTCCATCCTTACACTGACTTTTGAGAAAGAGCTGGATGCGGCAGCTATCGGTGTAGGTACACAGAGCTATAATCCTGTGGGAATGCGCCGTTCGGGTGATACCCTTTTTATAGCCAACCGTGCCGACGGATCGGATGGTGTCCGGATTGTTCGTGCCTCCACCGGCGAATTGCTTTACTCGTTGACAGGTTGGACGTATGACGGAAAAGCTGAAAAGTTCGATAATCAAGTGATGGATGTAGCCGTCAACAGCGATTATATTTTTGTGGTGAACCGCTCTTCCCGGATCGACATGTTTCGCCGGAACGATTATACGTATGTAACCACTATCGGGCGTACAGGTTGGCAGTCGAGCTCGTTGTTGCAATGCGAGTCTGCCGAAGTAGCCGGTGACAAACTGTTTATTCGTGATAAACAAAAAAATCAAGGTGGTACAACTTTCGGACTGTACACCGGAAAATCGTTTCAAGGTCCCCGTGTTTGCCCAGAACACCGACAGCACAACTTCCAACAATGGATTTAACCTCGAGACCGTGGCACGTTACAAGGAACTTATTTACGTATCGGACTATGAAAGTTCGCGTATCCTCGTAATCGATCCCTCCACCGTCACCACGAAAGGAGAGCCGGTCCGCTTTGTCCGTTCCTACCGTATGCAAAGCAAGCCGTTGAGTATGGGATTCTTTCAGGATGAAATGTACGTTGTCTGTGCCAATAACCGTATCGTAAGAGTAAATCTCCTCACCGGAGAGGAGAAGGACGCTTACTCTTCTTTTGCCGGAGGAATGGGATTCGGTACTCCGGGACGCCTCTTTTTCCATAACGATATGTTCTATCTTTCAGGTCGGAACGCGAACGCTCCGCGCCTGATACAGGGAAAAGTAATGTTTGTTGAAATATCCGAGTTGGACTAAAAAAGCTCACGACAGAGGATCACAGAGTCTCACGGAGTGAAAATATAGAGTACAAAACTCTGTGAGACTCTGTGAAACCCTGTAGTGAATGAAATTCAAAAAAATAAGTAAACATGAATTTAAAATTTTTATATCTGTTATTATTGCTGTCTGCTGCCTGTTGTGTATCCTGTTCCAAGGACGAAGAACCGGCTGATAAAGGCAATACCTCTCCCGAAGAACCGGTTTATACCACGTTTACCGATTCCGGCGAAGTGATTATTCCCGGAGTGCTTCCGGCCAATTTTACTCCCCGGTCCATACGGGTCAAAGGGGATACATTATTTGTTGCCAACAATAATGTCGCCGACCGTTCTGTTCTTTTGTTGAACTTGACGACAGGCGAGCTGATCGGACGCATCGATTCGTGGATGCGGAAAGATACTAAAGAGACATTTAACGCTGAGATAGGAGATATGGCTGTTTCGGACCGTTATATTTTTGTGGGCATGTACAACTCCCGTATCAACATTTTCGACCGTCGTACCCTTCAGTTCGTCAATGCCATCGGGCGTTCGGATGGAAAGTGGGGTGACGATATTTACAGCATGACTCATTGTTACGGTCTTCGCGAATGCGGCGATAGGCTGATGGTGCGTGATAAAAATACCATTCGCGGTTATTGGATTTATGAAGCTGTTACCGAGCCTGCGTTTCGTGTCCCCTGGATCGGAAAGGTAAAGGTACCCGAAGGAATCGGATATGACTATCAGCCCCGCATTCATGGCATGGCGGAGCATAACGGGCGCATGTACCTCACCGACTGGTACAACAAAAGCCTGCAAGTGTTTACTCCCTCAAAAATGGAGATTGTGTTCGGCGAAGAGACACACATCACTTCCGATGCCGTATTTAAGTACGACGCCATACAGCCTTTGGGACTGCTGTCCTATGGCGGAGAGCTCCTGATGTCAGTACAAAAGAGCGGGAAGATACAGCGCTATGACCCCGAGACGGGCGATTTGTTGGGGCTGTTAGCCGAATTTCCGGACAAGGAAATCGGGCGTATGGAGATAGCCCGGGGAATGCTTTATTATATTGACCTCAAAGCCGGAAAACTGATGAAGGCAAAAGGAGAATGATTTACCACAGGGTTTCACAGAGTTTCACTGAGTTTTATTCTTCATCATTTTTACTCTGTGAAACTCTGTGAAACCTTGTGGTGAATCTCTTTCCGTTATACATTCATCGCATTTGCTCCGAGTGCACCCAAGTCTTAGAAGTGAATTTATGCCGTCTGAACCGGTATCTTCATCCTTATACCTTTCTTCAATTAACATTGTTAACGTTTTTTTTAGACTGTCTTATTCTTATGCGCAAATAACAAATCTTTTGCATTTAAAGAATTTGTTATTCGCATCCAAAGAACAAGCTTTAACTCTATGTTAAAACAAAGCTTTTAAGAACAGAAATCTTACTTTTTAAAGATGTTGTTTTTCAGATGGTTAAGTCTGAAATTCGCTTCTCCGCCTCACGGATGGACTTTTCGGGCGAAAGTTGGGCTACTTGCTTTTTTGTCAACTATAAACGAGGGTTTACACTTCCGAAACTTGAATAATTTATATAATTCCGGCAAATATATTGTATTTTTTTGAAAAGCAGATGTGCTTACGCGCGCGTAAGAGGAGAAAATCTTGTGTGTAAGTGATAGGAGGGTGGAATACCTATTATGGGGCTACAAACATATGCGTTATGTAGAATTTATAGAAAAAATAGGGGGAAATTGTTTCAAAAAACGTTCGTTTATAAACACAAAGGTAAGGCACATTTTTATAACAACAAAATATTTTTATAAATAAATTGCTTTTTTCTCTTTTTTACTAAAACACACTACTGATAATGAAGGGGTTATGAATAAAAAATAGTGTTTTTATCTATATTTTTTTTCATAAGAACGGGATTTTTCAAAAAGGTCAAAAAAAGGTGTTTCAAATGACGAACGTTTTTTGAAACAATTTCGTCCGTTTTACCACTATAAATATTTTCGGAAATACTTACGGTTTGAATGAGAAAAGATGTCTCGTCCAAACCGCGTAGCGCACCCGAAAGTAACCTATCGAGTTTTAATTTCCAACAATAAATGTCTGAACAACAGGAGTATTGGTTTGCCGCTCGGACAAAGAAGGATCAGGAGTTTGCTATTCGTAATGCTTTAGAAAAGCTTGGAATAGAATACTTTCTTCCTACACAATTTGTCATTCGCCAACTGAAATATCGTCGTCGTAGGGTAGAAGTTCCTGTTATCAAGAATCTTATTTTTGTCCGGACTACCAAAGAGCGTGCCTGGTCCATCACGAAGGATGATCACGTTCCTCTATTTTATATGAAGGATCTTTATACCCATACTTTGCTCATCGTCCCCAACAAGCAGATGGAGGACTTTAAGTTTGTGATGGATTTAGCTCCGGAAAATGTAACTTTTGACGACCTTCCTCTTACCGTGGGTACAAAAGTACAGGTTGTCAAAGGAGAGTTTTGTGGTATCGAAGGTGAGCTATCCAGCCTTGCCAATCGCACCTATGTGGTGATCCGCATTCATGGGGTTCTGTCTGCCAGCGTCAAAGTACCTAAAAGTTATCTTCGTATTCTTTCAGCGTAATTCGTAATTTCAAAATTATATGAATCAAGTCCAAAATCTGCAACACATTGCCCGTGAGTTGCTTTATCTTGGTACGGATGGCTCTCCCATCTATACCGATCATTTCCGTCAACTGAACACCGAAGTTTTTCGCTTGTCCGAAACCCTTTTCTCTATGAAAGGTGCCACTTTTGAGGAAGAAGCAGCGATTTGTCTATCCCTGTTAATGGGCTATAATGCTACCATTTACAATGATGGCGACAAAGAATCTAAGATACAAAGCATTTTAGATCGCTCTTTTGCTGTGTTAGATCATCTTCCCGCTTCTCTATTAAAATGTCAATTGCTGACATATTGCTATGGCGAGGTATTCGAGGAAGATTTGGCACAAGAAGCACATCAAATAATGGATGGCTGGAAAAGCAGGGCGCTCTCAGAAGAAGAATTGGAAGTGATGGAAACATTGCAGACAATGGAAGAGAATAGCTATCCATGTAGCGAGATAGAAGACTGATTATATGCATTTTTGATGAATAATATAAAATATGCTTAATGTAGATAATTTTATTGGCGATAATATCACTTTTCGTCGTTCCAGCATGTTTGCTCCCGATATTGCAGCAAACAGTGATCGTCTTCGCCAGGAGGTTGAAGGTAAGAGTTTATTGGTAATTGGCGGTGCCGGTTCTATCGGTTCTTCCTATATAAAAGCCATTCTTCCTTTTAAGCCTTCTAAACTTGTTGTGATCGATTTAAACGAGAATGGATTGGCCGAACTTACCCGTGATTTGCGTTCCACTTATGGGCTGCATATTCCGGAAGAGTATCGTACTTATACCTTGAACTTTGCAGATCCCATCTTCGAGCGGATGTTCCGTAAGGAGCAGGGTTTTGATATTGTAGCCAATTTTTCGGCACACAAGCATGTACGGAGTGAGAAAGACGAATATTCTGTACAGGCCTTGATTGAGAATAATGTAATCAAAGCCAAGAAACTGCTTGATCTGTTATCGGAATTTCCTCCCCGTCATTTCTTTTGTGTTTCTACGGATAAGGCTGCCAATCCTGTGAATATAATGGGTGCCAGTAAACGTATCATGGAAGATATGATAATGGCCTACTCCTCTAAATTTAAGGTCACTACTGCCCGCTTTGCCAATGTTGCCTTTTCTAACGGCTCTTTATTGGCCGG
Source organism: Bacteroides hominis (assembly GCF_033042785.2). Taxonomy (NCBI): domain Bacteria; kingdom Pseudomonadati; phylum Bacteroidota; class Bacteroidia; order Bacteroidales; family Bacteroidaceae; genus Bacteroides; species Bacteroides hominis. The sequence goes on from NZ_CP178829.1 coordinate 2,690,038, forward strand.
TTTTATTGACCGTATCATGAAGAAACAGCCTTTGGCTGCCCCCAATGACGTGAAACGTTATTTCGTTTCACCTGAGGAAAGCGGTCAGATCTGTATGCTTGCCTGTATTCTTGGGAATAACGGAGAGATTTTCTTTCCAAAGTTAGGTGAGGAAAAGATGATCACTTTTTCTTCTATCTGTGACCGTTTCCTCCGCACTCTGGGCTATGAAAAGAAAGAGTGTGCTACAGATGAAGAAGCCAGAAGATATGCTGCCGAAATGCCGGATGACAGCAAGATATATCCTGTTGTTTATTTTGAAAGTGATACCACGGGTGAGAAAGGCTACGAAGAGTTCTATGTGCCCGGTGAGCGGTTGAACCTGGAACGTTTTTCTTCTTTGGGTGTGATTGAGGATGTCAGTAAACGTCCTTTGTCTGAATTGGATTCCTTCTTTGATGAGCTGGAGTCCCTCTTTGCCCTTCCGGATTGCCATAAGTCTGATATCGTGACTGCACTTAAAAGATTCCTTCCCAATTTTGAACACGTGGAGAAAGGAAAGAATCTGGATCAGAAAATGTAATGTTTACAAGTATGTATAATAATATAACTACTTTCATCCATAGCTTGTTTGGTACGGATGAATTTGTTCCGTTGCACGCTCCTTTATTTATCGGTAACGAAAAAAAATACCTTGCAGAATGCATTGATACTACTTTTGTCTCGAGTGTGGGCAAGTTTGTCGATCGCTTTGAGGAGCAGGTTGCTTCCTATACCGGCTCAAAAAGAGCTGTTGTCTGTGTGAGTGGTACTAATGCATTGCACATGGGTATGCTTCTTGTCGGTGTTGAGCGTGATGATGAAGTTTTAACTCAGGCTCTTACTTTTATCGCTACCTGTAACGCCATCAGTTATATTGGCGCACATCCTGTATTTCTTGATGTGGATAGAGATACTTTGGGTCTTTCTCCTCTTGCTGTAAAAAGGTGGTTGTCTACGCATGCGGAAGTAAGGAATGGGCAGTGTTATAATAAGAAGACGGGACGCCGTATCAAGGCTTGTGTTCCTATGCATACGTTCGGGCATCCTATGAAGATTGACGAATTGTCGGCAGTGTGCAACGAATATCATATAGAACTTGTCGAGGATGCGGCCGAAAGTATCGGCAGTTTCTATAAAGGCCGTCATACGGGTACTTTCGGAAGAGTGGGAGCCATCAGTTTTAATGGTAATAAAACGATCACCACCGGTGGTGGGGGTATGTTGCTTTTCCAGGACGAAGAGCTGGGCAAGTTTGCCAAACATTTGACGACTCAGGCCAAAGTTCCGCACCGTTGGGCATTTGTTCATGACCATATCGGTTACAATTACCGTATGCCTAATATCAATGCCGCATTGGGTTGTGCCCAAATGGAGAATCTTGACAGGTATGTTGTCAATAAACGTGAGACAGCGGAACGGTACCGTGAGTTTTTCTCTCGTATTCCTGATGTTGAGTTTGTTGTTGAGCCTGCGAACAGCCGTTCTAACTATTGGTTGAACGCTGTACTTCTGAAAGACCGTCGGGCCCAACAGTCTTTCCTTGAATATACGAACGATCATGGCGTAATGACCCGCCCCGTTTGGGAATTGATGAACAGACTTGATATGTTTCGGGGATGTGAGACGGATGGTTTGGAGAATACTGTGTGGTTGGAAGAAAGAATAGTGAATATACCAAGTAGTGTAAGATTATAAAAAATATGGAAGAGAAGATTTTAATTATTATCAATGGGATAAGGAAAGCTAAAAATTTGTCAGAATTGAGTGCTATTAACTTAAGTGATACTTTAAGAGATGATATTGGATTTACTTCATTTGATTTGGCAGAACTTACCGTTCGAATAGAGGATGAATTTGATATTGATATTTTCGAGGATGGGTTAGTAAATACTGTTGGTGAAATAATTGAGAAGTTACGTTAATATGGGGCTGTTTTTAGTAGATCAACATAAATCATATACTTATGAAGATCTGTTGCAACGGATAAATGAAGCAAAGTCATACATTCCACTGATGCAGACGAATAATTTATATGATTTCTTTTTGAATATGATCTTATCTTTGATTTCCGATCAGCCTCTAATTCTTTTAGACTCAGATACTAAAATGAATGAATTAGAAGGAATAGAAAATACAGATATAAACAAGCCTAAGAATATTCTTTTTGATGATAAAGCAGATATAGATGATCTGATAAATAGTGTTTTAACCTCAAAATCAGAAATAACTATATTCACATCTGGTACCACAGGGCAGCCTAAAAAAGTAGTGCATACTATTGAAACGTTGACTCGTTCGACAAGAGTTTCTTTTAAATATCAATCTCAAATATGGGCTTTTGCTTTTAACCCGACTCACATGGCTGGTTTGCAAGTCTTTTTTCAGGCTTTTGCAAATAAAAATGCTTTAATAAATGTTTTTAATAAAAATCGAGTTGAAGTATATGAATTGCTTTCGGAATACCATGTAACTCATATTTCTGCTACTCCTACCTTTTATCGTTTATTGTTACCAGTAGAGAAATCTTATCCTGAAGTGTGTAGAGTGACTTTAGGAGGGGAGAAATCTAATACTAAACTTTATGAATCAATGCTTTTGATATTTCCGAATGCTCGAATAAATAATATATATGCTTCAACTGAAGCTGGTTCTTTGTTTGCAGCAAAAGGAGATTTGTTTCAGATTCCAGTCGAATTGAAGGATAAGATTAAAGTTGAGGATGAAGAATTATTAATTCATAATTCTCTTTTGGGTAAATCTGATAGCTTTTCATGTGTAGGAGATTATTACCATTCTGGTGATTTAATAGAATGGATTGACTCTGATAAAGGATTATTTCGTTTTAAAAGTCGTAAGAATGAACTGATAAATGTTGGTGGGTATAAAATAAATCCTGGAGAGGTTGAGAGCGTCATAATGCAATTTGATGGTGTTCAACAGGCTTTTGTTTATGGCAAACCAAATTCTGTTTTAGGTAATATTCTTTGCGCTGAAATAAAGATTGAGGAGGGATGTAGTTTGTCTGAATTGGATATTCGTCACTGGTTGGCTGATAAGTTACAAGAGTTTAAAATTCCACGTAAAATAAAATTTGTGGAGAATATAGCATTAACAAGAACAGGAAAATTAAAACGAACATGAATATATTAGTTACAGGTTGTTCTCGTGGGGTGGGCCTTGAGATTTGTAGAGTTTTGTTGGAGGAAGGACATATTGTTTATGGAGTTTCTCGTAGTTATTCGAATGAATTCCGAATGCTTGAAGAAAAATATGAAAGTAAACTCTTTTTTAAAAGTGTTGATCTCTCAGATACGACCAATATTCACAAGATCATTTTTAAAGAGTTTCTTACTAACTCAGTCCCATTAGATGGTTATGTAAATAATGCAGCTGTGGCTTATGATGATATTATTACCAACTTACAAATAGATAAGTTAAGGGTAATGTATAACGTGAATGTATTCTCTCCGATGCTGTTGACTAAATATGCAATTCGTAATATGTTATTACATCATATTCAAGGAAGTATAATACATATATCTTCTATAAGTGTTCATACAGGGTATAAAGGGTTATCTATGTATGCTTCTAGTAAAGGGGCATTAGAAGCATTTTCCAAAGATACTGCTAGAGAATGGGGACAGTTAGGTATTCGTTCTAATGTGGTGGTACCTGGTTTTATGGAAACGGCGATGAGCTCTTCTTTAACAGAAGAACAGAAAGATCGTATTTACAAAAGGACTTCTTTAAAACAGGCTACTGATGTACGTTCTGTGGCAGAAACTGTCGCTTTTCTATTATCAAAGAAAGCTTGCTCTATAACAGGACAAAATATATTTGTTGATAACGGTACTATTTAGTGATGAAACCTACTCTTTTTATTGTTGGTGGTAGTAGTACTGCCTTGGAAATCCGAGAAACTGTAGATCAGTTTTTTAAGGATAAATATTTTGCTGTTTATAACGTTATATCAGATGAAGAACCTCCTATTTTACAAACTTATATTAGAGACTCGTCTTTATTAGATAGATTATCTACAATTGAGGTTTCTCATTATATTATAGGATTTACCAACAGAACTTTACGCTTACGGTTTGTTGATCTTTTTGGTGGATTTAACAGTGTACTTGATAATGTCATTCATCCATCTTCTTATATTTCTCCTTCAGCTATATTAGGTAAGGGTAATTATTTGGCTGCTAATGCTGTTATTTCTTCCAATGCTCTTATTGGAAATTCAAATCTGATTAATTACAATGTGACTATTGGGCATGATGTCGTTGTTGGTTCTGATTGTTTCTTTAATCCGGGAGCCAGAATTAGTGGTAATGTAAAAATTGGGAATGGATGTTTATTTGGTGCAAATTCTTTTGTATTTCAAGGACTTGAAATAAAAGATGATTGTCAGATTGATGCATTATGTTACATTGATAGAGTAATAGAAGCAAATAGTATGTGTACAAGTAATGGAGGGAGCTTAAGAGTATATAGGAAACGGTATTAATAGATACTAAAGAAATGGATTACCAACAGTTGATTGTGGATATAAATGTTTCCATATTGCATACATTGGAGCAAATGGATAAATGTAACAGGAAGCTTTTATTAGTGTTTTCAGAAGGAGAATATTTCGGTTTGGTTAGTATTGGAGATATTCAACGCGCTATAATTGGTAATAAATCCTTGGATACGCCTATTAAGAATATTTTACGAGATAGAATTATTACTGCTGACGACACTTTAAGCCTTGATGAAATCAGAACTTTAATGATGTCTTATAGAATGGAGTTTATTCCAATTCTGAATACCGAGAGGAGGCTTGTTAAAGTTTTAATGTGGAGTGAGCTTTTCCCCAATGAAGATAATGCTCCAATAGATCAGTTTGATCTTCCAATAGTTATTATGGCAGGTGGGCAGGGAACACGTTTAAAACCGTTAACAAATATTATTCCTAAGCCATTAATCCCTATTGGAGAGAAAACTTTTATGGAGGATATTATGGATCGTTTTGTTAAATGTGGAAGTAATAACTTTTATGTTTCTGTAAATTATAAAGCAGATGTTATCAAACATTATTTTTCTACTCTCAAAGATTCGTCATATCGAATAAACTATTTTCAAGAGAATGTGCCCTTGGGAACTGCTGGTAGCTTAACATTAATGAGAGATAAAATACACACTACCTTTTTTGTGTCCAATTGTGATATTATAATTAATGAAGATTACAGTCAGATACTGAAGTATCACAAAGAAAATAAAAATGAATTGACTGTTGTTGCGGCTCTTAAAAATTATCCAATAGCTTATGGCGTTCTTTATACTAAGGAAAATGGTCTGTTAGATTCAATCGTAGAAAAGCCTGACTTGACTTTTAAGATAAATACGGGACTGTATATTCTTGAACCCAACTTATTGGATGAGATTCCAGAAGGACAATTTTATCATATAACTTCTCTAATAGATAAACTAAGAAAAGAAAATAGAAGAATAGGGGTTTTTCCTGTTAGTGAAAAATCTTGGATTGATGTAGGTAATTGGAATGAGTATTTCTCAATTATTAATAAATAGTCAATTATTATAGGCATGAAGGTTCTAATAATTGGAAATCGAAGTCATCAGTTTATATACAATTATGTGAAGACTCTAAAAAAAGTTTATCTTAATTCAGATTTAGAAATTGATATTCTTTCTCAAGATAGTTCAGATCTCTTTTTTCCTTCTGATAAATTTTATAATAATATTTATGCTTTAATAGTACCGTCTTTTTTTCAAAAAAATCGTTTCTTAAAAGTTCTTTATCAACATATATTGTTTCGTAAATATATTAAAAGACTTGATTTTTATGATGTAGTTCATATTCATTATGTTGAGAATATAATAGTACGAGATATTAGGTTCTTTTCGAAATATATCCGTGGAAAGTTAATTGTTTCAATATGGGGAAGTGATTTTTTACGTGCATCGGAAGATAGGAAAAAAAATATGACTGTGCTATTTAATAGAGCAGATCATATAACTATTGCATCGGATAAAGTTATAGAAGAATTTAAAGCTTGTTATCAAAAGAGTTCTTTTCTTTCCAAGATCGTTTTATGTCGTTTTGGGTTGGAACCTTTAGAAAGTTTGATTTCGATTTTAAGGAGTGGTGCAAATGCAAGAATTAGTAAATCTAAAATAGGATTATGTGCAGACAAAATAGTAATAACTATTGGATATAATGCTAGTAGGTTACAACATCATATTGATATTATAGAGAATATAGAACGATCTCCTTTGCTGTTTCCCTTTCATGATAAGGTAGAATTTCTTTTACCTGTAACCTATCCCAAAGATGCCGAATATATTGGTATAATAAAAAAAACAGTTCTTAATTCGAAGTTTCATTATAATGTAATTGAACAATTTTTGTCTGATGAAGATATTGCACATTTAAGAGTTGCATCTGATATTTTTATTCAGCTACAACCTACAGATATGCTTTCTGGATCGATGTTAGAACATTTAAGTGCGCAGAATATAGTTATAACAGGTTCGTGGTTACCTTATGATTGTTTAGATCAGTGGGGCGTTTTTTATAGGAAAATAGATTGTTTGGAATTAATATCAAATGAATTACATGATGTTTTGAACAAATTTGTTCCTTATAAAAAGCTCACTTGTAAGAATTCAGATATAATAATAGACAAGTTTAGATGGAATAATGTAATTCACGATTGGCTGGATTTGTACATGAAAAGATATGATAATAAAGAAAGTTTTTAAGAAGGTCTATCATTTAATTTATCCTCCTAGAGTGAGATTTAAGCATGGCCAACGTTTTTACAGTAACTCTTTAATTGATACATTATTTCCAGAACTAGTGGAAATAGGTGATGATTTTATTTCTGCACCAGGATCTATTATATTGGCACATGATGCTAGTACTCTTTGGCATACAGGTAAGTATCGAGTACAAAGGACTAAAATAGGGAATCGTGTTTTTTTAGGAGCTAATAGTATTATTTTACCAGGAGTTGTAGTAGGTGATGATGTGATAATAGGCTCAGGAAGTGTTGTCACTAAAGACATAGCTTCTAATTCTGTTGTAGCAGGAAATCCTGCAAGAGTTGTTTCCACTATTAGTGAATATATTGATAAATGCGAGCAGCGTAAAATTCTTTATGCTCCTAATGAGAAATTTATTGATTTAATTACTAGAGGTGAAATAATTACTGAGGAACGACAAAATGAATTGAGGGACACTATTTATACTCAGCTGAAATGAAAAGAATGTGTTTGTCACTTATAGGTGATATCTGTTTTCCCGAAGAATTTAAACAGATTTTTACTTTAGATGGAAAGTTTCTAATTACAAGAAGTTTAGGATCCGATTGGTGTTTTGAGATGAGTGGGGAAAGTATGTTTTATGCATTATGTGAGATAGAGAAATCTCAAAAAGAATCTCTTTCTGATTATAAATTAAGAATAATAGAAGCCATTGATAGACGTATAACTTGGGGTAATGGAAAACTATTGCATCGTAGCTTTACAGGAGATTATGATATACAATTTCGTTCGACAAATTCTGCATTGAGAACGCTGTTGTATGCTTGTGAAGATGGATTTGATACAGATAAAAATATCAGAATCATAGCAAATGAACAATTTAAATATTTTTTTGAATGGAAAGAAGGTATTTGGTTTTGCCATGATTCAAGTGAGTATGGTGGAAAAACCCCCTTTTCACATATTAGATCAAAAGTGGCAGGTAAGAGTTGGAGGAATACTTTAACCTTGAATACTCATATTGATTCTTTGAATACACTTCTATTACTAAAATTCTATAGGAAAGAACATCTTCTTAACTTTGATTTAGACTATTGGATAAACAAAGGTCTTATTTCCATAAATCAACTTTTGGAATTAACTAATAAAGGAAAAATGATGAATAAATTGCAGGCAATGGATAATTATTGCTTGAATTTATTTTTGAAAGAACAACATAATTCTTTTTTGATTGATTGCGTATATGAAAAAATTGTTCATCCTATAATTTTTAAACTTGTATTTCCTACTGTCTTTTTTAATAATGGTTTTATTTCCAGGGATTTATCTGTTTTAAATAGGCATATAGATTATCAGTTAGTCAACATTGTTGATTTTGCTCGATTGCTGAATCTCTACAAAAAAAATAGGGAAACAGAGATACTAACTACAAGTATTTTAAACTATAATGAAATAGGGGATAAATTAGAACGAGCTATTGACTTTGTTGAAAATAATAAATCTCTGTTGAGTTACATCCAATCTAGTGATTTACAAAGAGCTTGGTATGCAGAGATGTATTATGCAATGTCAAATATAAATTCTAAGTATATAAAAATGGCACAGAATCTTTATTCTGATCAGTTATATTGTTCCGAGAGCCCCTTTTATAAATTGGATTTTTTGAATGAAAAGAATTAATTCAGATTTTATTTCAGGTTTTATCAAGAGAGGAGGTTTTTCTGTCTTTTTCTCTACAGCTTTGGTAAAGATAAGTGCCGCACTACTTTCTATTATTGTTGTGCAATTACTTACTAAAGAAGACTACGGAATATTATCTTACGTATTGTCTATATATGCCATAGCAATCGTTATTGCAGGATTTGGAGGGAATTATTCGTTGTTAAGATTTGGTTCAATTGTGAATTCATTCTTGAAAAAAAAACAGTATTATTATTATACTCAAAGGGTTGGGATAAACTATACTTCAATTGTTGTTGCTATTATAGTTGTTTATTCTTTTTTTCTACCTGAGGGTATGAAGAATGAGTGGCTTTTAATTGTTTATATGTGTCTAGGATTGTATAGCTTTTATATTTTAGAAACAATGCGTAGTTATTTCCGAATTGTAAATTTAAATAGAACCTATTCTAAAATAAACGTGTACAATTCTGTTATATTATTATTACTGACGGTTTGCTTGACTTTGTTTTTTAAGAACTATGGCTATATTACTGCTCTTATATTAGCACCGTTATTGACTTTCTTTTTGTTTAGGAAAAAAATCTCTTATATACAATTTAGTAACCCGATTGAGATTTCTAAAAAAGAATATTGGGGATATGGAATACATACAAGTGTTAGTGCAATTGCTAACCAGATTATTTTCTCTATTGCTCCTTTGCTTTTAGGTATATTGAATGAACCGGAACACAGTATAGCAAGTTTTAGGGTTGCCACTATAATACCTTTTAATCTTTTAACTCTACCTGGAATTTTGATGATCTCTGATTTTAGCTATTTATCTAGGAACTATATGGATAGTAATTGTTTAAAGCGATATTATTATAACTATCTGAAAGTGGTAATTCCTATTTCATTTATAGTCTTTTTATTATTGATTATATATGGGGATTTTGTGGTAGAGAATCTATTTGGGGCACAATATAATGATTGTGTATATATGTATAAGATGTTTATGGTTGCAACATTTGTTACATATATTTTTCGGAATCCATTAGGAAATATATTACTCGCTGTTGGAAAAGCAAAGTGGAATGGATATAATACTTATGCTTTTTGCTTTTTATATATTATTTTCTCACTTATATTTTATCAATATTGGGGTGTTATAGCAATTGTTTATGGTTTGTGCGCTACATTTATTTTGTCAGGTATAGTTTCTCTTTTTTTGTTTTATTACTATATAAAAGGTTTGCGGTAAAGGTCGATGTTTCCTTATTTTCTTATATATTTTTTCTTACTGGTCTTTTGCTCTTTAGGAAGTGTTACTAAAAATCGCTTTTTTCTAATTTGTGTATTTATTCTTTTTTCCATTTTCTCTGGGTTTAGGTATTATGTAGGAGTCGATTATATTAATTATGTGAAAATATATAATCTTGAAGAGGGGTATGGAAGTCGAGAATTAGGATTTAACTTGATTCTAGATTTTTTGCGATATATCGGGGCTAGCTATCAATTCATGTTTTTTATAATGGCTGTTGTCATGCAAATACTGGTATATAATGTTATTAAACGATATAATTACAGTGTTTGGATTTCAGTTTTTATTTATTATTGTATTTCTCCGTTTTATATTGCAACCTTTAATGGGATGAGGCAATACTTAGCAATCGCTGTTTTTATTGTTGCATTAAAGTATATTGAACAAAAAAAAATATTTAAGTATATCGTTTCTCTTTTGTTGGGAGGATTCTTCTTTCATGAATCGATTTTAGTTTTTATTCCTTTATATTATATATTAAATAAGACTATATCTATAAAAGGCAAATTACTTGTGTTTTTGTTGACTATTGCGGGTAGCTTGGCTATAGATAAACTTATTTCCTATACTCCATATATTGTGTATTTGACAAGAGATCGAGAAACTCATATAAGCTCATTCACTTATATTTTTGCGGGCATTTCAATTTTATTTATCATCTTTTGGAATAAGCTTAATTCTTTTAAAAGTAAGCTTATAATGGAGAATATGAATCTTTTTTGTTTTTTGTCATTATTAGTAGTGTTACTTCAATCTAATGGAGTACTTATTCAAATGACTCTCCGAATGAATAGTTATTTCTTCTTTGTGTATATCATATTGGTTCCAGCCGTTATATCATCTATAAAGAATGTCCATATGCGTATTGGTATGTATTTCAGCCTTCATTTAGTGCTGTTATTATACCTTGTCCGTACCATTTGTTTTAATGGACATTTGTATGATTTGGTTCCTTATTCTATGAATTTCAACTTATTTAAATAAATATCATATTATGAAGATTGCTGTTATTGGCCTTGGATATGTAGGTCTGCCTTTGGCTCGCTTATTTTCAACAAAATATCAAACAATAGGTTTTGATATGAATCAGAAACGAGTAGAATCTTTAATGGGGGGGCATGATACTACTTTAGAAGTTACTGATGTTTTGTTACAAGCAGCTTTAGATAGTGGTTTTAAATGCACTTCTAACTTGGAAGATATACGTGATTGTAATTTTTATGTAATAGCTGTACCAACACCGGTCGATAGAAATAATCGCCCTGATTTAACACCGTTGATATCAGCTAGTGAAACTGTGGGAAAAGTAATTTCAAAGGGTGACATAGTTGTTTATGAATCGACTGTGTATCCGGGGGTTACTGAAGAAGAATGTTTACCTGTTGTAGAACGTGTGTCTGGATTAAAATTTAATCTCGATTTTTTTGCTGGCTATTCACCAGAAAGAATAAATCCAGGTGACAAAGAACATACTGTTGAAAAAATAAAGAAGGTGACATCCGGATCTACTCCAGAAATTGCTGACATAGTAGATAAAGTATATAATTCTGTTTTGATAAATGGAACACACAAAGCTCCTTCTATCAGAGTTGCTGAAGCATCTAAAATCATAGAGAACTCTCAACGTGATGTTAATATTGCATTTATGAATGAATTAGCGAAAATATTTAATGCAATGGATATTGATACCAATGATGTGATTGAGGCTGCTTCGTCAAAATGGAATTTTATAAAATTGAGACCAGGATTAGTTGGTGGACATTGTATTAGCGTTGATCCATATTATTTGATACAAAAAGCACAAGTGTATGGGGTCTTACCAAGAATAATGTCTTCAGCCCGGCGATTAAATGATGGTATGGGCGATTATGTTGCTAATCAAGTAATCAAGTTGATGAATAAAAAGGGAGTATTGGTGAAAGATTCTAATATATTACTACTTGGTATTACTTTCAAAGAGAATTGCCCTGATATACGCAACACAAAAGTTGTTGATATATATTCAACTTTGTTAGAGTATACTAAAAATATTTCCGTTTATGATCCTTGGGCAAATGCAGAAAAAGTGTATGAAGAGTATGGTATTCGTATGATTGATAATGTTAATGAAAAAAAATACGATGCTATCATATTGGCGGTTGGACATAATGAGTTTAAAACAATTGATATAAAAGCACTTGGTAATGATATTTCTGTTGTTTTTGATGTAAAGTGTTTTTTAGATAGAGCAATTGTTGATGGACGGCTGTAAGAATAATATGGTTTCTGGATTGGTTAGTGTCATTATTCCAACTTATAAACGTCCCAATATGTTGGGACGAGCTATAGACAGTGTACTCGGTCAAAGCTATACTAATATAGAGGTGGTGGTTGTAGATGACAATTCTGATGGTGATAAATATCGATTGGAAACAATCCAATATATGGAAAGGTATGCTAACGATTATAGAGTTAAATATATAAAACATAAAACAAATCGGAATGGCTCTGCCGCTCGTAATACAGGTATTCAAAACTCTGTAGGAGAGTATATTGCTTTTCTTGATGATGATGATTATTTCTTAAAAGATCGAATAAAGGAAGCCATACATTTTCTACAAAATTCAAGTGCAGATTGTGGTGGTACTTGTTGTAATTACGTAAAGAAATATAAAAATAAGATATATAAAGTAAGTCGAAACGTGGGCTGCTTTAATTCATGTTATGAGTTGTTGTCAGCACAAATTGATTATGCTGCTGGTTCTACTTTAATAATTAAAAGGGAGATATTAAATAAGGTGGGGTTGTTTGATATTTCTTTTAAGCGGCATCAGGATTGGGAGTTTTTGATTCGTCTATTTAGATTCTATCAAATAGAAATTCTTCCTTATGTAGATGTAGTGATTTGTGCTGATGGAATAAGAAATACACCTCGTACTGATGTTTTGTTGGAGGTGAAGAGGAAGTTGTTACAAACGTTTGCCACTGATATCGAAATATTGGGGACTCAAGAGCAGGCTGATATTTATCAGGCACAATGGAAAGAAATTATATATAATTATTTAAAAGAGAAAAAATATAGTACAGCTATCGCTTTTGCTCAAAAGAATATTTCAAAGACTTCCTTTAGGAAGAGGGATATACTTAATGCTATATTGTCTTGTATCGTTGGTATCATTCCATCTTTTATGATTGTAGTGTATTCAATTTATGATCTTAAGTTTAACAGATTTAAAAAAGATATTATATAATTATATTCATGTTATATGTTATCATGTCTTTGTATGCGAAAGACACTTTATTGAAAGTTCAAGAAGCGATAGAAAGTTTGCTTAATCAGACATATACTTCTTTTTATTTATATATTATTTGTGATGGTCCTATAGAAAATGGTGTAGCTTCCTATGTAACTAATTTGTTAACAGAACAAATCTGTATAAATACGAGAGAAAAGAATCTGGGGTTGGCTTATTCATTAAATGAGTTGTTAGATGTTGTCTTGAAAAAGGAGGATTGTACCTATATTGCTCGTATGGATGCTGATGATATTTCCATACCGGAACGTTTTGCAAAGCAGATCGCATTTATGGACTCACATTCAGATGTTGATTGTCTTGGTACTTGGGCAATAGAAATTGATAATGAGGGAAAAGAATACTTCCGAAAAAAAATGCCGACAACCCATGAGGAATGTTTGGAACTATTTAAAAAGCGGGATTGTATGATTCATCCTACTGTGATGTTTCGGCGTTCATATTTTGAGAAAGCTGGTTTATATCCGGAAGACACTTACTTTGGAGAAGATACTATGATGTGGGCTAAGGGTTTTAAAAGTGGATGTAAATTTGCCAATGTACCCGAATACTTATTCAAATTTAGATTAGATTTAAACTTTTTCGAAAGAAGGCGGGGGTGGAAACATGCTAAATCTATTTATACCTTACGTCGTCGCGTCAATAGAATGTTGGGGTTTGGATGGAAAGAAGACTGTTATGCTTTGCTGTATGCTATGGCTAAATTAATGCCTAAATCAGTTCTTGATATAATCTACAAAACAGTTCGTTAATTTTACTTTTCTTATAAAATATATAACTCATGAAAATACCATTTTCACCACCTTATATTGACGAGGCGGTCATCAACGAAGTCGTTGATTCGTTACGTTCCGGTTGGATCACATCCGGTCCGAAAGTGAAGGCTTTGGAGGAAGAAATAAAATCTTTCTCGGGAGCAAAGGAAGTACTTTGTGTCAATTCCTGGACATCAGGAGCTATTATGATGTTGCGTTGGCTGGGAGTGAAGGAGGGAGATGAAGTAATTGTTCCTGCTTATACTTATAGTGCAACGGCATTGGCCGTGCTTCATGCCGGGGCTAAACCGGTGATGGTGGATTCCGGAATGGATTTTAATATCTCGGTAGAGGCTGTTCGTAAAGCTATTACTGCTAAAACAAAGGCAATTATCCCGGTAGACATTGCCGGTTTTCCTTGCGATTATGAAAAGATCATGGCACTGGTACAGGAATCTGAAATGATAAAATTGTTCCGTGCGGAATCTCCGGTGCAAGAAAAATTAGGACGTATCTTGGTGATGAATGATGCTGCCCATTCTTTGGGGGCACGTTACAGTAACCGGCAGCGTACCGGTTGCGAAACTGATGTGGCTATCTTTTCACTCCATGCCGTGAAGAACGTGACTACTGCCGAAGGTGGAGCCATTTGTTTGAACTTGCCCAAGCCGTTCGATAATGCAGAGCTGTATAAAGAACTCCGGATGATGAGCCTGAACTGCCAGACTAAGGATGCTTTTTCGAAATCTAAAGCCGGAGGATGGCGTTATGATATTGTCGGTTTCGGAATGAAAATCAATATGGCCGATGTGAATGCTGCCATCGGACTGGCGCAAATACGGGAATATCCGGAGTTGCTGAAGGAGCGAAAAAGGGTGTTCAATACTTACAATGATGCTTTTTCGACTTGTGACTGGGCTATTGTGCCGCCTTCTGTAGATGGAGAAAAGGAAAGCTCTTATCATATTTATGCTTTGCGTGTGAAAGACTTTACAGAAGAGCAACGTGACCGGATGATTGACGAGATCGCTAAACGTGAAGTGGCTGTGAATGTACATTTTATACCGATGCCGATGTTGTCGTTCTTCAAATCGATGGGATATGATATGAATGATTATCCACAGGCTTATCAGAATTTTAAGGGTGAGATATCATTGCCGATATATCCTCAACTGGATAGTGAAAAATTGAATTTCATTATTGATACTGTAAAGGCGGCCTATACGACCGTAATCGCAGAAAACAGATAGTATATTTACAAACACTAAACAGATAAGCTTCTTGATTCGTTTTTTTGATATTGTTTTTTCCCTTTTGGGAATTCTTCTGCTTTCTCCCGTTTTTCTCTTTCTTTATATAGCCATCTGCCTTGAAAGTAAAGGAGGCGGTTTCTATAAACAACTTCGTGTGGGACAATACGGGCGGGATTTTTATGTCTATAAATTCCGTTCAATGCGTGTGGGG
Source organism: Bacteroides hominis (assembly GCF_033042785.2). Taxonomy (NCBI): domain Bacteria; kingdom Pseudomonadati; phylum Bacteroidota; class Bacteroidia; order Bacteroidales; family Bacteroidaceae; genus Bacteroides; species Bacteroides hominis. The sequence goes on from NZ_CP178829.1 coordinate 2,705,319, forward strand.
GCTGATAAGAAGGGACTGATAACGGTGGGGGGGAGAGATCCCAGAATAACCCGTACCGGGTATTTTATCCGGAAGTATAAATTAGATGAATTACCCCAGTTGTTCAATGTACTGAAAGGTGATATGAGTCTGGTGGGACCACGGCCTGAGGTTCGTAAGTATGTGGATTTGTATACTGATGACCAGAAAAAGGTATTGAGCGTACGTCCCGGAATTACGGATTATGCTTCTATTGAATATGTGGATGAAAATACGATTCTTGGAAAGGCTTCGGATCCCGACAAGGCATATATAGAACAGATTATGCCCGATAAAATACGGTATAATATGAAATATATATGTAATCGTTCGGTGAAGGAATATTTAAAAATTATATTTCTGACATTTTGGAGCATCATTCGTTAGATACGTTTTTGAAGAAAGTGAGGGAAGTTCTTCTTTTTGTTTTTGTACCTTATTACGTGAGAAAGAAGAAGGAGGAGTAGCTCGGGAGTAAGTTCCGGAAAGAAATTAATTCAATAAAAGAGAAAGGATCAGCAATTGCTGATCCTTTCTCTTTTATTGAGCCTCTTGTCGGATTCGAACCAACGACCCCGAGATTACAAATCACGTGCTCTGGCCAACTGAGCTAAAGAGGCGTCATTTCTGTTTTGCGGGTGCAAAGGTAGGAAAAACTTTTAAATTTGCAAATACTTTGGCAAAAAATGCTTCATAAAAATAGTGTTTGATAAATCGGATTCTTTGTTTACTTTTGCAAATCAATTAATTATAGAAAAGTATGAAGAAGAACTTTTTTTATGTATGTGGTCTGTCATTGCTTCTTTGGGGTATGGCAGCATGTTCCGGACAGGGAAAAGCGGATAAAGCAACCGTTGTTGCGGATAGTGTAGTGGTGAAAACGGATAGTGTTGCGGCAGACAGCACAGGATATATTGTGAAAGTAGGAGAGATGGCCCCCGATTTTACTATTACTCTGACAGACGGAAAGCAGATAGAGCTTTCTGCACTTCGTGGCAAAGTGGTGATGTTGCAATTCACGGCCAGTTGGTGCGGAGTATGTCGTAAAGAGATGCCTTTTATAGAGAAAGATATCTGGCTGAAACATCAAAGCAATCCGGAGTTTGCCTTGATCGGTATTGATCGTGATGAACCTCTTGACAAAGTGATTGCATTTGGTAAGTCGGTAGGGGTGACTTATCCGTTGGGATTGGATCCGGGAGCGGATATATTTGCAAAATATGCATTGCGTGAATCGGGTATCACCCGCAATGTACTGATAGACCGGGAAGGCAAGATTGTGAAGTTGACTCGTTTGTATAACGAAGAGGAATTTACTTCACTGGTAAATCAAATTGATGAAATGCTGAAGAAATAAGTTGAACAAGCAGGGGTGATTTTTTGTTTTTAACATGGAATCACCCCATCTTTTTATTTTATGGCTATAACGATTATTATTCTCGTACTGTCGGCTGCCTTTTTCATGAGTGGAAAGGTACGGTCTGACTTAGTGGCATTGTGTGCGCTGGTATTATTAATACTTTTCAATATCCTTACTCCGGAGGAAGCGCTTTCGGGCTTTTCCAATTCTGTTGTTATCATGATGATCGGTCTGTTTGTGGTGGGCGGAGCTATTTTCCAAACGGGGCTGGCAAAGATGATCAGTAGCCGTATCCTGAAGTTTGCGGGAACAAGCGAGTTGAAACTCTTTGTACTGATCATATTGGTGACAGCGGCTATCGGCGCTTTTGTCAGCAATACGGGAACGGTGGCGTTGATGCTGCCTATTGTGGTCAGCATGGCCATGAGTGCCAATATCAATGTAAGCCGTCTGCTGATGCCTCTTGCTTTTGCCAGCAGTATGGGTGGTATGATGACGTTAATTGGTACTCCGCCTAACCTTGTGATACAGAATGCCTTGATTGAAGCCGGATATGAACGGCTCTCTTTCTTTACCTTCACTCCCGTGGGACTGGTATGTGTTACTGTCGGTCTGATTGTGCTGATTCCGCTGAGCAAGATATTCCTGACGAAGAAAACAGATAAAGAAACGCGGGGAAAGCATAAGAATAAGTCGCTTCAGGAATTAGCGGGGGAATATCAGTTATCACAGAACCTGTATAGGGTGGAGGTCGAAGAATCTTCAGGAATTGTCGGTAAAACAATACAGGAGTTAGGGATTCCGCAGAGGTATCATGTGACAATTCTGGAAGTGCGTCGCCGATCGGTTTCATCCCGACACTTTTTTAAGACAAAAAAGCAGGAGATGGCAGAAGCGGGAACCCTGATTGAAGCAGAAGATATTCTTTATGTATTAGGTGAGTTTGAGAACGTGAAACGTTTTGTCGGTGAGAATCGTCTGGCTTTATTGGATACACATAAGACGGAAGGTAATTTGCATAATACGGATGAAGGTTTCGATTTTCAGGAGATAGGCATTGCCGAAATCTTGTTGCTGCCTACTGCCAATTTGATAAACAAACCGGTAAAAGCTTCCGGATTCAGGGAGAATTACAGTATTAATATATTGGGAATTCAGCGCAAGCGTGACTACTTGTTGAAGAACCTGAAGGATGAAAAAATGCATTCGGGAGATGTCTTGCTGGTACAGGGAAGTTGGGCAAACATTGCCAGGCTTGGTGAAGACCAGTCGCAATGGGTCGTTCTGGGGCAACCATTGGCTGAAGCAGCTAAAGTGACCTTGAACCATAAAGCACCGGTAGCGGCACTGATCATGTTGGGGATGATTATAACCATGATGTTTGACTTTATTCCGGTGGCCCCTGTGACGGCAGTAATTGTCGCAGCTCTGCTGATGGTGCTGACCGGATGTTTCCGCAATGTGGAAGAAGCTTATAAAACAATCAACTGGGAGAGTATTGTATTGATAGCGGGAATGTTGCCCATGTCATTGGCATTGGAGAAAACCGGGGCTTCGGAAGTGGTGTCGCAATCATTGGTGAACGGTCTGGGTACTTACGGGCCTTTTGCTTTGTTAGCAGGCATCTATTTCACTACTTCGCTGATGACGATGTTTATCAGCAATACGGCTACTGCGGTGCTGCTTGCTCCTATTGCGCTTCACTCTGCCGTACAGTTGGGACTGAGTCCCTATCCGTTTCTGTTTGCCGTGACGGTGGCGGCGAGTATGTGTTTTGCTTCACCTTTCTCCACGCCGCCTAATGCACTGGTGATGCCGGCAGGACGCTATACATTTATGGATTATGTAAAAGTTGGTCTTCCGTTGCAGATCACTATGGGCGTGGTGATGGTGTTCGTGTTGCCGTTATTGTTTCCGTTTTAGTCTTTTAGGAGGACCGGTTATCGGGAATTTTCATGCCTGCCCGGTCACGGGACAACAGTCAGTTTGGCCAGGTAGTCATAGTGTTTGCCCTCTTTTATCATTTCGGCCTTGAAGCCATTGTCGGCAGCATAGGCACTGAGGGTCTGGAAGTCGATATACAGCCAGTCGAAAGAATCACCTTGAATGTCTTTGTACTGCATGCGGAAGTCGATTTCTCCATAATAATCTCCGGCCAGGTCGATCAGGAAACTTCCGTCTTCATCTTCGAACAGATAGCGGAGGTCACTTGAATCCATCAGGATGCAACCATTCGGGCGGAGTATTTGTTTCATCTTACGGAAGAAGACAGGCATATTCTCCAAGCGTCCGATGATACCGGAACCGTTCATCAACATCAGTATGGTATCAAAAGTATCGGCAAAGTGTTCGTCGAACAGATTAATCTGGCGGGCATCTTTTACTCCCCGTTGTTTCATTACTTCGACGGCCAGAGGAGAGATGTCGATGGCAGAAACTTCTTTGCCGGCTTTCTGAAGAGCAAGGGCGTGGCAGCCACTTCCGGCGCCTACGTCGAGTATTCTTCCGGTAGCCATTTGAAGAGCTGTGCGTTCGAGCAGGGGCATCTGTCCGGCTTCGCGGAAAAGTTGTTTGACGGGTATTTCGTCTTCATCGAACTGAGAAGAAAATACACGCAGTCTGTCTGCCTTGTGATTGTGATAATAATCGGCTATGGCGGCACCCATCGGGTCTTTTTCTGCCGGGAGCAGGAATGTATCCATTGATTGGTTTTTAGTTGTTACAGCGGGCAAAGATAGGGAATTCACAGAAAAAGAGTATCTTTGTCCACGGAAAATATAGAATAAGAAAGGAAAGATTATGAGTTTAGAAGATGCAATTATGGGTGGGATTGTCTTTAAAGGAAAGAAAGAAGGCCCGAAAAAAGATGAAAATAAAGTGAAAACAAAAGCGAAAAAAACAACTTATATAAAGGGAACCCATGGTTCCGGAGCAGCCAAGATGAAAGCTGAAATCCGGCGAAAGAGGGCGAATAGACATAAACGGTAAATAACGATGAACGATAAACTGTTTGCAATATTAATGTGCAGTCTGTTTATCGTTCATTGTTTAGAAACATGCGTCGTTTATCGTTTTAGAACCGCTCCGGCAATATTTCGATCCAGTAATCATCCGGATCGTTGATAAAATACAGTCCCATGGCAGTATTCTCAAAGCATACGCAGTTCATTTCTTTGTGATATTGGCGTATGGCATCATAATCTCCCGTTACACGGAAGCAGAGATGGCTTTCGTTCTCTCCCAATTCATATGCTTCGGTATGGTCTCTCAGCCAAGTGAGTTCCAATAAGAATCCGGTGGTGCTATCTGTGAGATATACCAGGATAAAGGAACCGTCGGCGGCTTCTTTCCGGTGATGTTCTTTCAGTCCCAGTGCTTTTTCGTAGAAAGCAATGCTGCGTTCCAGATCAGTCACATTGATGTTAAAGTGGTCAAATCTACTTTTTATTTCCATTGTTGCTAAGTTTATTTTGTTTTAGGTTAAAATAGAACTTATAAAGTTGCACCACAGATTATACTGATTAGAGCAGATTGTTTATATTAATAATCTAATTAAAATTCAATCTGTGTTTATCCATGTAATCTGTGGTGGCTGATTTATTTCATAAATGCTTTTGTTATTTTACCTGCATAAGTTCTGGGCTGTCCTTCCATTGGTGTCGGGGCAGGCAGCTTCTGACATTCCAGTATGACAGACGGCTCGCTTTGTCCTGTAGGATAGAAACGTATGCTATATGTCTCTGCTTTCTCCAATTGCTCGTAAGGCTGGTCGGGCGAGAGGATACTGAATACAACAGGGCTTCCGGAAATTTTTCCTATGGATCCTCCGGCGTTAGCTGTCATCATGGTCATGTTGAAAGGATCGGAGCCGATAGCGATCACCAGTCGGCCTGCACCCATCTGGATGGCGTTGGCAGGAACTTGATCGGGAGCTACCTCTTTATAGCCCGGCATTGTGCTTGGAGGGGTAACAGGGATTGCGGGGGTAACCGTAGCTGCTTTTTCTACCTTTTCAGTTTCTTTTTCACCACCGATTACCACAACTTTCGGAGCGGTCACTACTGCCGGCTTTTTCGGAGCGGCTTCTGCTGCTGCGGCTTCCTGAGGTTTTTGGCTCAGTGCTTTTGCTGCCTCTTCAAAAAGGTTATCGGCAAAGTCTACCGTCTTCCTGCGCCATTTGGCAAGACCACGTACCAGTTTGGTTTTGGTTTTATTCAGAGCAAATTTATCGGTGATCCATTCTTCGGCTGTATATTTTTCTTTTTCACGATAAGTGTAGCGGATTTTTTCTATTTCCATTGTGCACTTCTGCGGCTGGCAGTTGACGGTGATTTGATAGGTCAGCCAAGTACGGTCCAAAGAAAGAGCGGTAGAGCTGAATACCAGCCATTCTTCGCCGGTTGCGGCAATGACACCTTGGTCTTTATATACCACGCGGCTATTGTTTTTGTTCTGGGCCATGCGTCCGTCAAGCCACTTGAGCATCCGTTCATAGATTTCGTCTTGTGACATGCCGGGAATGCTGAATTCGCGGCTGAAAACTACCCGTCCGTCAACTTCGGGCACGGCGCCCGCAAGGTATCTGCTGTCATCATCATCTTTGTCATTGTCTGCCCAAAGGGTTGCAGGCAGGCAAATCATAAATAACACGAGAAAAAATTGTGTCAGTTTGTTCATAATCGTATGTTTTATTTAGTTATATCTCAAAGCTTTCGCCCCGGTGAGTGATGGTGATGAAACGGCATCCACCGGCTTCGGCTATAGACCGGAAAGCATTACCTCCCTCGTAGTCTTCGCTGAAGTGCATGGGTACAAATATAGTAGTTTTTATTCGTTCGATGAATTGTTGGGCACCTTTCATATAATCTTTTCCCATTCGGCGGTCGACGGGGAACATTACCAGATCGACGGCCGGAGCAGATTCCCGGAGAAATTTCACTTCTGCCAGAAAGTCGCCTTCGGCTTTGCGTATCTCTTGTTCGGTAGACTCTTCGCTCCAATGCCAATTGTTGAGGTCACCGGCATGGAAGATGCTTTTCCCTTGCAGATGAATCAGGAAGGAGATGCCTACGTCCGTAGAACCGAAAGCCTGAATGCGCAGTGTATCATCTTCGTACTCCTCACCTTTATTAATATAGATCGCATCTTCACTTTGTGCCCGATGATGCTTCAGGATATCTTTTGAGAAGATATAGATGATGTCTGGACGTTGCTCTTTCCAGGTCAGTATTTCCCGGTTAAAATGGTCGGGATGAAAATGTGAGGCAAGTACATACAGCTTGCCGGGTCGTTGGAGCAGACGGTCGTGTACGATACCTTTATTTCGTTCCGTTTCCGAAGAGTCCTTGTAATAATCAATGATAAGGGTTACACCTTCTGCTTCGATGGCAAACCCGCTGTGGTATATATAATCCAGAATCATAAGCGGATGTATTTTATGAATGCAATATTACGTATTATTTGTTGGTTGCGCAAGCACAATAACCGGAAATATCAAGGGGCAAGCCTCTCTTTCTGCCAGCTTCCGTCCGCTTGGAGGGTGTAGAGAAAGCGGTCGTGCAGTCGGTTGGCTCTACCCTGCCAGAACTCGATTCGTTCAGGGGTGACGGCATAGCCTCCCCAGTGTACCGGACGTTCCACTTCTCTGCCTACCCATCGGGCAGCTTCTGCAACGAAACTGCGAATCAATTGCATCCGGCTCTTCAACGGACGGCTTTGAGGAGAGATGCGTGCTCCGATGCGACTTTTGTAGGGGCGTTGGTGGAAGTAGGCGTCGGATTCACCGGCAGGGACTTTTGAGGAAATACCTTCAATGTGTACCTGTCTTTCCAGCGCGTGCCAGACGAAAGAGAGAGAAATATACGGATTCTTTGCCAGATGACTGCCTTTACGGCTTTCATAATTGGTATAAAAGATAAATTTTCCGTCATGCAAATCTTTCAGCAATACGGTACGGGTCGATGGTCGCCCTTCGGGGGATACGGTACCTACCAGCATGGCTGTAGGTTCTTCTACCTGTGCATCGATAGCTTCGTGCAGCCATCGGTTGAAAAGAGAAAGCGGGTTGTCGGGAAGATCTCCTTCCTTCAGCCCGCCTTTGGTGTACTCCTGCCGGATGGCAGCGAGGTTGATAGTCTCACTCCCGGCCCCTCTTCCGTGAAGAGGGGAATCAGGATGTGTGGACGTATGATCGGTTGACATAAGCAATTACTTTAAATTTACATCGGTACTTCTATCAGTAATATCTTGGAGTCTTTCAGGGTTTCTATCTCAAAGCTTTTGGTTTCAGAGATTCCCAATCCGTCGCGGCGGGTCAGGATGATATCGTCTATTTTTATTTCTCCTTCGATGAGGAAAACGTAGACTCCCGTATCCGTTCCATGTATCTTGTATTCAAGCGTTTTACCGGCTTCTGCTTCACCCATCGAGAACCAGGTGTCCTGTAGCAGTTTGGCTGGTGTACTGCCATCCGGTGACAGAATTAGGGCCAGTTCGTTTTTCTTCAGCAACCCCCGGATGTCGTAGTCCTGATAGAGTGGGTGGGTGTTTCGCTCTTTGGGCATGATCCATATTTGTAGAAACTCCACAGGTTCCGACTTGCTGCCGTTCATTTCACTATGATAGATGCCTGTTCCGGCACTCATCACCTGAATATCGCCAACAGTGATGGTACGGCTGTTCTTCTTACTGTCTCCGTGTGCCAGAAATCCCTTTAGGGGGATGGAGACGATTTCCATGTTCTTATGTGGGTGGGTCTGAAAACCTTCTCCCGGTGCGACACGATCGTCATTCAGCACCCGTAAAGCGCCGAAGTGGATGCGTTCGGGATTATAATATTCATCAAAGCTGAAACTGTGGTGGCTGTCAAGCCAGTCATATAAAGATCGTCCGCGGGTATCCGAGCGGTGAACTACCTTTTTCATAATGTATCCTTTCTTTTAAAATGTATTCTATAAGCCAAACAATTGGGAAGTATAAATGGTTTGAAGCGTTCACTTTTTTATTAGGAACAAGGGGAAGGAGGCGGTTCCAGAAGAGAAACAATCAGGCTCTTGAAATCCGGTAAACAGAAGAGATTTGAATGCGTTCGGTAAATATGAGCCGGAGAAAATTTTGTTGAAAATATTATTATCTTATTTTTGTGCTTCCAAAATCCGCCAATAGTAAGAAGATATGAGAAAGTTATTGTATGTTATTCTGTTAGTACTGCTTCATTGTTTTATATCTCCGGTGTCTGTTTGCGCCGGAACGTTTTCTTTACCAGACAGTTTGATTACAGATGACAACGTATATAAGTATACATTCTCCGACTTTGAAAAAGCGCAGCAGATCATGGAGCAGTTGAGGAAACAGAAGTCGCTTCCTCCGTTCCGCTTGGATGTGGTGGAAGGCGATTTGTATTTCAATGTAGGGCAATACTACTGGGCGTTGAAATTCTATAAGCGTGCTTTGGAAAGTGACTCGGTGCTCAATAGTGATAAAAACTATATGGAACAGGTGCACCGTATGATTTCGTGTTATGACTGTTTGCACAATGAGAATAAAAAGGCACAGTATGTGGATTTGCTTTTGAAGAGGGCTGAACTGTGTGATGATAAAGCGATGCAGTCCGTTGCTCTGTTTAATATGGGGAAGATGCTCTATTATCAGGGTAATAAGGATAAGGGATATGAATTTATGGAGCAGGCGGTAGCGATGATGGAAAAAACAGATTACCCATATAAGTACGATAACCTGCGCTATAATTACAATACTTTGCTGATATTTCAGGAGTCGGACAGGCGTAGTGAAGAGGCCCTGAAAACACTGGCTGCATTAGAAAGGATTGTGACGGAAGAGACCGGCAGTGAGATACCGATGGAGGGATTGAGCGGAAAGGAAAAAAAGGCAATGTACGCCCATTACGCTGTGGTTCTTTTCCGGTTGGGGCGGTCGGAAGAGGCTGACCGCTATTACCGGCTATTTTTGTCAGTAAGTAAGGAATACGATCGCGATGACTACCTGATTATGCCTTATCTGTTCGATCGGAAGATGTATGATCAGGTGATCCGCATGAATTCCGCTCGTGAAAAGGTATATGTCACGCGGAAAGATACGGTAAATTATTATATGGTCACCATTAAGAAGTCCCTCGGGCGTGCCTATCGGGATAAAGGTGATTACCGGACTGCTGCAAGATATTTTGAACAGCTGGCTGTGTTGCGTGATAGCATTAAGGCCAGAGAGCAGAAAAGTGCTGCATTGGAACTGGCAGCGGTTTATGAAACGAATGAAAAGGATATGTTTATTCAGCAGCAAGCCGCTGATATGCGGATGAGGAATGCCTTGCTGATATTTGTGGTCTGTATTGTTTTTCTGTTAGGGGTACTTTTATGGAGAACCATCCGACATAACCGTACCATACGCCGTAAGAATAAGGCAATGGTAGGAACCATCGAGGATTTGCTGGTTCACAAAGAAGAACTCTACCGGAAAAAAGAGGAGAACCATATATTGAAAGAACAGTTACAGAAAGAGCGGGAAGTACGGACGTATATAGATGGAAATGCATTGCAGGCAGAAGAGCCCGGAAAGTCGGATGTTCCTGTCGATCCGGAGCCCGAGACGGAAGATAACAATGCGGTACACGATAAAATGCTGTTCGACAAACTGGAGCGTGAAATCATTAACCGGCAGTTATATCTTCAGCCGGACTTTTCGAGAGAGGAGTTAATCAAGACAATCTACATTCCCAAGAATAAGTTTGCGCCGCTTTTTAAGCAATATGCCGGAATGAGTTTTTCAAAATACATTAATAATCTTCGTTTGGAGTATGCTGCCAAGATGCTGAAAGATTACCCCGATTATACAGTAGACACGATAGCCCAGGAGTGTGGAATGTCTACCCAATCTTTTTATCGTCTCTTTTCCGGTAAATTTGGGGTGACTCCTACCGATTTTCAGGTAGGAGTACAACGTGTTAGTAATAAGGAAATTACTGAGTGAAAGTGAAAAAATGAGAGACTAAGAGTGAAAAAATGAGAGAATAACCCACTTCAAGTATTTTGATCTGTAAATCTTTCCCTTTACCTTTGAACCACATCAACGAATCTGGTTTAGGTGATGTACTGTACCCAAAATCTGCCGGGAGTTTTCTCCCGGCAGATTATTCTCAGCAAGGCCGGTCACTGCATCAGGCTATTAGAAAATTTCACAGAGTTAATCTTTTAAAAAACACGTATTGTTATGATTAGGAAAGCATTCAAAGTAGGTGATACAATCACCATCAAACGTACCTCACATGCAGGTACTGGTTATCGTTACGCTTTAGTACGCCTGACTGGTGGAGTTGCCCTTGTGGAGGAATTGTCAGAAGATGCCGATACCTTGGGTGGAATGTCTGTACAGTCTTTTACTTTCCAGTTTTTGCAGCCGGGACAGGTAGAGATTCAGTTTGCCTATTATCGTGATGTCACGGGAGTTCTTTACGAAGACGTATTCCCTTATACGGTGGTTACTTCCGAGAAAGCGGATATAATAACAGGAGGCTGGGGAGAATTTGAACCGTTAACGGATCAGGATAAAGAATTGTTCCAGACCTGCATGACTTTGAAAGGGGTGGATTACACTCCACTTCTGGTTGCCAAACAACTGGTAAGCGGCTATAACTACCGCTTCATCTGTATGACTAAAACAGTAACCCGCGAGCCCAAGTATGGTTTTGCTAAAGTAACTATTTATGCTCCGCTGAAGGGGGAACCTTTGTTAGAGAGCATTGTGGAATACTGATGAAAAAAGGGTGAACCGAAGGCACATAAATAGAGAATGCTAAATAGTAATCCCGGACATTATGTATTTCATCCGGGTCCCCCCCTTGGATTAAGCCTGCCGTTTCTTGAGAAAGAAGTGGCAGGCATTATTGTTTGTTACACATCACTTTTTCGTGTTGCTCTTTTCTAAGCATTGCCCAGTTTCACTTCATTCACTAAAGGTTTCCGGTTCTTGAAGTCCCGTATGTTCTCCAAAGTCGTTGCTGCAATATTAGCCAGAGCCTCGCGGGTAAAGAATGCTTGATGAGAAGTTACGATCACGTTATTGAATGACAGCAAACGTGCCAGCACATCGTCGTCGATGATACGGTCCGATTTATCTTCGTAGAAGTATTCGCTTTCTTCTTCATAAACATCTAGTCCGGCCGAACCGATCTTTTTATTTTTTAATCCTTCGATTAGCGCATTGGTATGAATCAGCTGTCCCCGTCCGGTATTGATGATCATTACTCCGTCTTTCATTTTGCTGATCGAGTAGTCATTGATCAGATACTTTGTCTGTTCAGTGAGCGGGCAGTGCAATGATATGATATCCGAGCTGTGGTATAATTCATCGAGCGTCGTATATACTATCTGGTTCTCCCGTGCAAAGTTATAATCCGGATATAGGTCATAGGCCAATATGTTCATGCCGAATCCTTTGAGGATGTGTATCAGTATTTTTGCAATCTTTCCCGTACCGATGATACCTGCTGTTTTTCCGTGCATATCGAAACCTAACAGTCCATGCAGAGAGAAGTTCCCATCCCGTGTACGCCACGAAGCTCTCGGAATCTTCCGGTTGAGTGAAAGCATCAGGGCAACCGTATATTCGGCTACGGCATACGGTGAATAGGCCGGGACGCGGACAACGGTTACTCCGTTTTCGGCAGCGGCTTTTAAGTCTACATTATTATATCCGGCACAGCGAAGAGCGAGTAATTTCACCCCGTTGGCGGCCATTGTTTTTATTACTTCAGCATCAGCTGTGTCGTTCACGAAAATGCAGACAGCATCCACTCCTTGGGTCAGCAGCACGTTGTGCCGGTTCAAGTGACCTTTGAAAAATCGGAGTTCGAATCCGAATTCTTTGTTTTTTTCGTTGAAAGAAGCTTCATCGTAGGGTTTGGTACCAAAAAATGCGATTGTATATGCCATAGTTTTCTTATTTTATATTCTATAATATAAAAACGTTTAGCAATGGAGTAATGTTTGGCTTTCTGAGTGTCTTTTCTTATGATGTTTTCTTGTTCGTTTCAATCGAAACAGTTTGTGTTTTCAATTAATTTGTTGGTGAAAACGTAATTAGATGCACAGAAATATTCGTCATGTGCAATATTATTGTACCTTTGCGCCCGAAATAACTTAAAAAAGATTTAGATGAGAAAATTATTCTTGATTAGCATCGGGTTGCTAATCGTTTCAACTTCAACTTTTGCGGGAGGTCTCCTGACAAATACCAATCAGCACGTATTGTTTTTGAGAATGTTGGCTCGTGATGCTTCTACACAAATTGACGCAGTATATTCCAATCCGGCAGGTGTCGCCTTCATGGAAGATGGTTTTCATCTGTCTCTCAACGGACAGAGTGCTTTCCAGACAAGAACCATCACTTCTACTTTCGCTCCATTTGCAGGCTTTGGCGGAAACGCTACAAAAGTATATAAAGGTGAAGCTTCGGCTCCGTTCATCCCTAGTGTATTTGCAGTATATAAGAAGGATAAGTGGGCATTCTCTGGGAATTTTGCAGTAACCGGTGGTGGTGGTAAGGCTACCTTTAATGAGGGATTGGGTTCATTCGAGTCATTGGTATCTGTAGTGCCCGGAATGATGGTAGCTGCCGGTAAAGAAATGGTAGACGGAGGCATTCTGCCGATTAATATCTTTGAAGGTACCAATAAATACTCGGTTGACAGCTATATGCGTGGTAAGCAGATGATTTTTGGTCTTCAACTGGGAGCATCTTATAAAATCACCGATTACTTGTCTGCATTTGCCGGTGTACGTATGAATTACGTAAGCAATGGATATGAAGGACATATTCGTAATATTGAAGCTAATATCGGTGGAGGAGAAATGGTAAATGTGAACAAATATTTCAGCGATTATGCCAAGCAAGCCAGAACAGCTGCAGATGCTTATCTGGCAGCGAATGATATGGTTAATTATGCAAAATATGATGCTATCGCAAAGAAAGCGACCGGTGTTGCAGAATTGACGGCTGATAAAGAGTTGGACTGCGACCAGACAGGTTGGGGGGTAACTCCTATTTTGGGCTTGGACTTTAAGATGAATAAGTGGAACATTGGTGTAAAATATGAGTTCAACACCAAACTGAATGTAGAGAACAAGACTCGTATAGATAATACAGGGCTGTTTGCGAATGGAGTAAATACTCCGCACGATATTCCGGCTTTGTTGACAGTAGGTGTTTCTTATGAAATTCTTCCGGTACTTCGTGCTTCAGTTGGTTATCATCATTTCTTTGATACCAGTGCACGTATGGCCGATGCTAAAGATCCTGTGACCGGCCAGACTATGGGTAAACAGCATTTCATCAAACAAGGTACTAACGAATATTTGGGTGGTATCGAATGGGATGTTTGTAAATGGGCCCAGGTAAGTGCCGGTATGCAACGTACCAAATATGGTGTAGGTGATAATTACCAGAGCGATATGAGTTTTGCAGTTAGTTCTTATTCATACGGTTTTGGTGCCGGATTCGACATTGCGAAGAACCTGAAACTGAACGTTGCTTATTTCTGGACTGATTACGATAAATATACCAAAGAGACTCCTAATTATGGAGGTACAGGAATCTCCGGAAAGGATGTCTTTACTCGTACCAATAAAGTATTCGGTATCGGTCTCGACTATAAGTTCTGATACAAGGCTTCTACTAATCTTTATTAATATAACTCTCAAGAAGGATCGGATTACTCAAATAATCCGGTCCTTTTTCATTTAACCTCCTATATTAAGATTATCTTTGTGTTCTAATCCCGAAAGATATGAGAGACACATTTTTTCTTTTCTTTGCTGCATTGAGCTTTGCATGCGTTTCTTGCAGCCGGACTAATCCCGTGAAAGAGCCCGATATTCTGAAAGTGGAGCTGAAAGAAACTCCTGTTTCCGTTTCCGAACTGTTTTCTAAAGTTGAAGTGATTCCGTTGGAAACCTCGGACAGTTGCCTGCTGGCCACAATTTTGAGAGTGCTTGTTTCCGGAGATACTACTTATATATTGACTCAGGATTATCCTACTTTCAGGCATATCACGTTGATGGCTTTTGATAAAAAAGGGAACTATCTCCGTTCTATCGGGAGAGTAGGGCAAGGTCCCGGTGAATATTCACAGATTTATGATGCAGTCATTAATGACCAACGAAAACTGGTGTATATGCTGTCTCCTTTCGGTTCGATGTATACCTATCGGCTGGACGGTTCGTTTATAGATAAAAAGATACTGCCGGAGAAGATAAACTTCCAGAAGATAGGATTGACTCCGGGCGGTGACCTGTTGACGTGGTCGGCACTGAACAAAGATGACGGGGCTTGCGTCATGCGGTTGGAGCCCGATTCGGCGAAGTTGATCAATGAGTTCTGGTCTGATCACTTCTGTCTGAACTGGGCTTGTTGGGATGTATTTTATTCTTATCAGGGTAAAGCCTACTTTTCTCCTACGTTTTATGAAGAAGTTTACGAAATCACACGGGATAGCCTTCGTGTAGCTTATCGCTGGGATATGGGAGAACAGAATATAAATATAGAGCAGTATCATTTTAATTCAGGGCCGGATACACGCAAGGAAGAGGAAGAACGGCTGAGGGAATACCGTAAAACGGGTAAGATAGCCTTTAATTTCACCAAGCAATATCAGACGGATAAATACTACTATGCGCAATTATTCAGTATGTCATCCTATCCCCAAAGGAAACTTACAAATCTTCTTTATCGCAAAAAGGATGGAGTTGTTTTTTATTTTGAGAAGACACGGGAGGGCATCCGGATCAGCCCGGAGGTGGTGACTGAGGACTTTATGCTTTGCATCGTTCCGACCGAGGAGTTGGAAAATTATAAGAGTATACTTCCCGAGGGAGAATATCGGGCATTAAGTAAAAGAGTGGAAGATGATAATCCCTGTGTGGTGAAATTTTATTTTTAGCCCCATCTCCGTAGGGTAATAACAGAGACGGGGCTGGGTTCGTCCTTGGACTTTTTTTACGTTAGAGTTCAGAGAGATTTATAAAAAGTTAGAACGAATATTGTACCAATGCGTTCATGCGGTTGGCATGACGGGTATTGCTACTGAAGTCCGTACGCCATCCTCTCAGATATTCGGCGCCTACCTGTAAGTTGCTGGTTACGTTCCAAAACAGGTTAGCCACCAGATATTGGCCCTTCCGGTACATATCGGGTACATCGCTTGGATACGTGTGTTCCGAGTAGAGGCGTGACAAACTGTAAGTGCCCGATACAAATACATCTTTGCTGATGTTGTATTGCAATCCGGCGAACCATCCCAACATGGGGAGCGTCTGCATGCGCCCTTCTTTTTCCGGGTTAGGAACAATATCCACATTCAGGTTGCTCAAGTCGTTCAGATATTGTCCGATACCCCTTCCGTAATTCACCTGTCCGTATACTTGCCATTTCGGAGTTACGTTGAAGGAAGTCGAAGCTTGAAGTCCGTATCCGGCTTTTGAGTGCGCCTTATTGTCTACGGAACTTGAATAAGTCATGCTGCGAACGATGGCAGCTAACTTCAGGTGGCTGTTGGCATTCCAGTTATACTGTGCTGAGGCAGTGAAGTCGGGCATACGCTGGGTGTTGATGGTGAGATACTGATTCGTGGTACCGTCTACCGATGGCATTTCGACACCGACGCCGAATTTCCAGTTCTTCAGCTTGTCACACATATAGCTCAATTGAGTGGTTCGATAGAAAGCCGAGCCGTTAGGGCCTGCAAAGTCGATGGTAGGAGGCAGGGCGGCAAGGTCCATAAAGTTACCATAGCTGTATCCCAGAGTAAAGCCGAGGAAGGTAGCATAAGCATTCTGCAACTCGAAAGTCTTTCCGTCTCCACGGAAGTTTGCAGCAGTATAAACCACGAAGTCACCCAGACGTTTGGTATGTCCCACCAGTTTCAGGAAAAGAGTCGAAGTGCTGATATCCATCTGGAACTGATTGCGTGCACGGTCGGCAGAGCCTTTATTAGGAATCAGCGCCGGATAGAAGTCTACATCTTTCACAATTCCCCCGAAGTCATATTCGGCGGTTGCCCGTACATATCCGCCGATACCCAGTGCGAACTTTCCTTGCCGGTCGGTCAGTACGAAGCGTGGAGCCTTCGGTTCCTGGAAACGCGGAAGATGCGTCTCGTTCATGATCCGGATAATCTCGTCTCCGGCTTTGTCGGTCGATACAAACATCACGGAGTTCGGTTCTTCATCTTCGATGATTACTTTTTTCTGGGCATGTGCCGCTACAGGCAAGAGTCCCAATCCGAGTAGCATAGCTACAGATCTAAAAAATGTTTTCATTATAAGTTAAGTTTTAGGTGAATTGCCCTATTGAACAACTTAAATGGGAAATGGTTGAAGGGCCGAGGGAAAAATCGCCAAATTATGCGGAAGAATTGCTATAGGACAGACCGTTTAAAATGCGAATCTTTGCATATTCGATAATCAGAAAGAAAGAAGAGCAATGGAAAAGATGAATATTACCCATAAGATAGTGGCTATGCAGCCCGAACTGGAACATTTTGCCTATAAACTGACTGCTGACCGGGAGTCGGCCAATGATCTGGTACAGGATTGTCTGTTGAAGGCATTGGACAACAAAGAAAAATTTGTGCATACCCAGAATTTCAAGGGATGGATGTATACCATCATGCGCAATATCTTTATCAATAATTACCGTAAGTCGTTACGTGAAGTGGATATGACCGATTCCACCTATAATCTCTATGCGCAAACCATGACGGAAGGTGAGGACGGCAACCGCTTTGAAACAATTTACGATCTGAAGGAACTCTATAAGGTGATTAATGCCGTTCCCGAAGAGTTGAAGAAGCCTTTCCTGATGTTTGTTGCCGGATTCAAGTATCGTGAGATAGCTGAGAAGATGGATTTGCCGGTAGGGACTATCAAGAGCCGTCTGTTCCTGATCCGCAAAAGATTACAGCAGGATTTGAAAGACTTCTCGTAAGAGCGCTTATTAAGATCGATGCCGGATTTTCCGGAAGTATGAATGGGCTTTTGCAACTCTGTGACAAGAGTAAAAAGAATAGTGTGTTAAGTGTTTGTTATGTTGTACCCGGACGGGGCATTACATTATATGTTATCGCGATAACAATATATGTAATGCCCCGTTACATATATTGTTATTTTGTCGATTAAAAAAGAATTGCTACCTTTGCTGCCCGTAAACGTATGATGCCGTGAATAGCGGTCGTGTATTCTAGAACACCACGTAAAAAACAGGAATTATGAAAGAAAAAGTATCTATACCCTTCATGTTGCTCGGCATTCTGTTCAACGTCTGCCTGATTGCAGCAAACCTTCTCGAAACCAAAGTGATTCAGGTTGGCAGTATCACTGTTACTGCCGGATTGCTGGTGTTTCCCATATCCTATATTATCAATGACTGTATAGCCGAAGTATGGGGATTTAAAAAGGCCCGTCTGATTATTTGGAGCGGATTTGCCATGAACTTCTTTGTGGTAGGCCTCGGGCTGATTGCCGTGGCGTTGCCCGCAGCACCTTTCTGGGAAGGCGAACAGCATTTTGATTTTGTGTTCGGCATGGCTCCCCGCATTGTTGTAGCCAGTCTGTTGGCCTTTCTGGTCGGTTCGTTTCTCAATGCCTATGTCATGAGTAAAATGAAAGTGGCCAGTGGCGGACGTAATTTTTCTGCCCGTGCCATCTGGTCTACGGTAGTGGGAGAAACGGCCGATTCACTGATCTTCTTTCCCATCGCATTCGGCGGACTGATTGCCTGGCCCGAGTTGTTGGTGATGATGGGCACTCAGATTGTGCTGAAGTCCCTTTACGAAGTGATTATCCTTCCGATCACCATCCGTGTCGTGAAAGCCGTTAAGAGAATTGACGGGAGCGATGTTTATGATACCGACATCTCCTATAATGTACTTAAGGTAAAGGATATATAATAAGGAGAACTTAAAAACACTTTTTTCAAGAAAATAAATGATGAAAAATGATTCAGCAGTAGTTCTGTTCAGTGGCGGACAGGACTCTACAACGTGTTTCTTCTGGGCGAAGAAACATTTCAGCAAAGTATATGCGCTTAGTTTCCTGTACGGACAGAAACATGCACACGAGGTAGAACTGGCCCGGGGAATAGCCGAAAGGGCAGGAGTGGAGTTTCATGTGATGGACACCTCTTTTATCGGGAGCCTTGGAAGCAATTCGTTGACGGATACCAGCATCTCGATGGACGAAGACAAGCCGGAAGATTCGTTCCCGAACACCTTTGTTCCGGGACGTAACCTGTTTTTTCTGAGTATTGCCGCTGTCTTTGCCCGTGAACAGGGAGCTTTCCACTTGGTTACCGGAGTTTCGCAGACCGATTATAGTGGTTATCCCGATTGCCGCGACTCGTTTATCAAGTCGTTGAATGTCACTCTGAATCTGGCGATGGACGAACAGTTTGTTATCCATACACCGTTGATGTGGATCGATAAAGCCGAAACCTGGGCATTGGCGGACGAACTCGGCGTATTCGATCTTGTACGGAACGAGACGCTGACCTGTTACAACGGGATTCCTGCCGACGGGTGCGGACACTGCCCGGCATGCAAATTGCGGAAACAGGGGCTGGAAGAGTATTTAAGTAAAAGAAACCGTTAAATGATTAATAGATTATGACTGAACTGAAAGACCAGCTTTCTTTACTGGGAAGAAAGACCGAATATAAGCAGGATTATGCTCCCGAAGTATTGGAATCCTTCGATAACAAGCATCCTGAGAACGATTATTGGGTACGTTTCAATTGTCCGGAGTTTACCAGCTTGTGCCCCATAACGGGACAACCGGATTTTGCCGAAATACGTATCAGTTACCTGCCCGATGTGAAGATGGTGGAGAGCAAGAGCCTTAAGCTATATCTGTTTAGCTTCCGCAATCACGGTGCTTTTCATGAAGATTGCGTGAATATCATAATGAAAGACCTGATCCGTTTGATGGATCCCAAATATATTGAAGTGACCGGTATCTTTACACCCCGCGGCGGTATTTCGATTTATCCGTATGCCAACTATGGTCGCCCCGGAACGCAATATGAAGAGATGGCTGCCCGGCGGTTGATGAATCATGAATAGGGGATAACCCTATTCATGGTGATAGGGCCCGCCGTTCAGTATGGTCATGGCCCTATACATCTGTTCTACAAAGATCAGGCGGATCATCTGGTGCGAAAAAGTCATTTTCGACATGGATATCTTTTCGTGTGCCGCATCATATACCTTTTGTGAAAATCCGTAAGGTCCTCCTATGATGAATACCAGGCGTTTGTTGACGTTTACCAGTTTCTTCTCCATCCAGCGTGCAAATTCCACCGAACGCATCTCTTTTCCGTGCTCGTCCAGCAACACTACCACGTCTCCCGGTTGGAGGGCTTTGCCTATCAGTTCGCCTTCCTTCTCCTTTTGTTGTTCCGGGGTGAGGCTTTTCGTGTTTTTCAATTCGGGAATCACCTCCATATCGAAAGAAATGAAGTGTTTAGTACGCTCTATGTAATCGTTAATTGCAGTGATATAATGCTGCTCTACAGTCCGTCCTACGACGATAAGGGTTGTTTTCATTCAAGTGCAAACTCTTGTTTATTGCACAAAAATAAGAAAAAAATGTTGTTTTTAGCATTAAATACTTACCTTTGCGTATCGATAATACTTGTGATTATGAAAAAACGGGTACTTTTATGGATGGCCGGACTCGTATTCGCTGTAACTTCGCTCTTCGCACAGGACATACCGGTGGGCGTGGTCGTGGCGTTTAAGAAAGGAAACTCCCAAGAGCTGAACAAGTATTTGGGAGAGAAGGTGGATCTGGTAATTCAGAATCGCTCGACAAGCGTCGACAAACAGACTGCTGAAGGGACACTTGCTTCTTTCTTTAATAGCAACAAGGTGAGTGGTTTTAATGTAAATCACGAAGGTAAGCGAGAGGAGTCGAGTTTTATTATCGGTACCCTGACCACTGCTAACGGCAATTTCCGGGTGAACTGTTTTTTCCGCAGGGTACAGAACAAATATTTTATAAATCAAATAAGAATAGATAAAACCAATGAATGAGTTAATAGACAGACTGATTGATCTGGCCTTTGCCGAAGACATAGGTGATGGCGACCACACAACACTTTCCTGTATTCCCGCCACTGCAATGGGAAAATCGAAACTTTTGATTAAAGAAGCCGGTGTATTGGCCGGTATCGAAATTGCCAAAGAAATATTTCACCGTTTCGATCCGACTATGAAGGTTGAGGTGTTTATCAACGACGGTGCCGAAGTGAAGCCGGGTGATGTGGCAATGGTTGTGGAAGGTAAAATTCAGTCTCTGCTTCAGACAGAACGTCTGATGCTGAACGTGATGCAGCGTATGAGCGGCATTGCCACTATGACACGCAAATACGTGAAGCAGCTGGAAGGCACCAAAACACGTGTGTTGGATACCCGTAAGACTACTCCGGGACTCCGTATGCTTGAGAAAGCGGCGGTAAAGATTGGCGGGGGTGTCAACCACCGTATCGGACTTTTCGATATGATTCTTCTGAAAGATAATCACGTGGACTTTGCCGGTGGCATTGATAAGGCCATCAACCGCGCTAAAGAATATTGCAAGGAAAAAGGAAAAGATCTCAAGATTGAAATCGAAGTGCGCAATTTTGACGAACTTCAGCAGGTGTTGAATATCGGTGGGGTAGACCGCATCATGTTCGATAACTTCACTCCCGAAAATACAAAGATAGCTGTCGAGATGATCGGCGGAAAATATGAGACCGAATCGTCCGGTGGTATCACGTTCGATACACTCCGTGACTATGCCGAGTGTGGTGTAGACTTTATTTCGGTAGGTGCCCTTACCCATTCGGTAAAGGGACTCGATATGAGTTTCAAGGCATGCTGACATTTTGAACGGTCGGCGATAAACGTTCTTAAGCGATAAACGATGAACAGGCTACGCATTGATGCAAAGGCCTATTCATCGTTTATTGTTTCTTTAACTTCTTTTTGCACTATTGTTTGCAGCATTCGTTGCATCCTTGCGTCTAATAGACAAACGACGCAGACATACGTTCGATTTTAAAAAGACAATTGACATTGGAAAACGAGATAGAACTGATAAAGGGCTGTCGGGCAGGAAAGGATTCGGCCCGTAAGGAACTTTACACCCTATACTCGAGGCAATTGTTGGCGGTATGTTTCCGCTATACGGGCGATATGGAAGCGGCGCACGATGTACTGCATGACGGTTTCATCAAAATATTCACCAACTTTTCGTTTCGTGGTGAGTCTTCGCTCGGAACGTGGGTGACCCGGGTGATGGTGACTCAGGCACTGGATTACCTGCGAAGGCAAAAACGGATCAGTCAGTTGGTGATACACGAGGATCAGCTTCCTGATATTCCCGATCTTCCGGAAGGAGGGGAGGCAGGACCGATATCCGAAGAACAGTTGATGAAGTTTGTCGCAGACTTGCCCGATGGCTGCCGGACGGTTTTTAACCTTTACGTGTTTGAGGAAAAGTCTCACAAAGAGATAGCCGAAATGTTGGGTATCAAGGAGCATTCATCCACTTCGCAGTTGCACCGTGCAAAGTTTTTATTGGCAAAAAGGATTAAAGAATATAGAAATCATGAAGAGAGAAAATGATGAAATAACCGATCTGTTCCGTTCCCGTCTCGGCAACGCCGAGATGACTGTGCGGGATGGTTTCTGGGAAGAACTGAATTCTGAGGTGATGGTGCGTTGCCATCGTCGGAAGGTGTTTTTCTTCCGCGTAGCGGCAGCCGCTTCCGTACTGCTGGTACTGGCTGCTTCATCGGCTGCTTTTTGGTTCTTCTCTCCGAAAGAGGAGATAGAAGAAGCCTTTACCCAGGTAGCGGTTGTCAGTGGAAATGCGACTCACCTGGATGGTGACGTGGTGAAACAGGATTTCACTCCCGTACATTCCGAGCCTGTTTTGAGTAAACCGACGCCTAAGCGTTTCGGTACTCTGGCCCAATATCAGGACGAAGATGATGATTCGGTTTCGGTTACGGTTTCCATGTCATTCAGCTTCTCTGCAACGACTACACGCAGAGGACAAAATAATCATCCGGATAAAAACTATTGGCAGGCCAGTGGAGATGGACAGACCTTGGCAAATTCTGCTGATGAATCCCCGTCTTCCGATTATATGGCTATGACCGCTAAAGCCCGGACATGGGCTGTAAAGGCGGCAGTCGGTACCGCATTGCCTGCCGGAGATGGTAAATATAAGATGCCTGTTACGGTCGGTCTGACGGTAGAGAAAAAAATAAATAAACATTTAGCCGTAGAAACCGGTTTATTATATTCCAGTTTGCGTGCCGGACAGAACTTGCATTATCTGGGAATTCCCGTAAAACTGAACGTGACACTTGCGGAAATGCCGAAGTTGGATATATATGCTTCTGTAGGTGGAGTTGCGGATAAGTGCATAGCGGGAGCACCCGATAACAGCTTCAAACAGGAGCCTGTGCAACTGGCCCTTACCGCAGGAGTGGGAGTGAACTATAAAATTAATGATAAACTGGCTTTATTTGCCGAACCGGGAGTGTCGCACC
Organism: Bacteroides hominis; assembly: GCF_033042785.2. Taxonomy (NCBI): domain Bacteria; kingdom Pseudomonadati; phylum Bacteroidota; class Bacteroidia; order Bacteroidales; family Bacteroidaceae; genus Bacteroides; species Bacteroides hominis. The sequence continues at coordinate 2,728,309 of NZ_CP178829.1, forward strand.
ATTTCAAGACAGACTCCAAGCTGGAAACAGTACGTTCGGCACGGCCTACGAATTTTAACCTGATTTGCGGTCTGCGCATGACCTATTAACCATTTAGTACGGACGTTATGAAAAAAACATTTTTTATGCTGCTCACGGTTGTTTTATCATTGCTTACTTGTGTAAGTTGCAGCGAAGAGACATTAGATTACAATAACCCGGATGTAGACCTTTTCGTAAGGCAACTCAAAGCGGGGAACTATAATACCAAGAGCCCGAAGGGCTTTGTAGAAGTGCCTAAATTTACGGAGAAGGATATTCCGGCATTGCTGAATTATGCGGAAGACCTGACTCAGGTTGCTTCTTTTCCGCTTCCGCCGGTATCTGCTTACTATAGCGGTAAGGTCCGGTTGGGCGAGTGCATGTTGTGGATCGTAGAAACCATTCGGTTAGGGCATTATGCGTCGTTTGGCTGCAAAATGGTGAGAGCCAATGCCGAGAACTACGAGGGCATCTATTTCTTGACCGATGAAGAGTTACTTGATGCTGCTGCCCGGTATCGTCGCTGGTGGGAAAACAGGCAGTATCCTCGTACGGCATGGACCATTGACGCATGCTTTGACGAGCCCCTTTGCGGGAGTGGATACCGTTGGTGGTAAAAAACTAAATCAGATGAAACGTATCGACTTTCTGGTGCTGTCTTCAGGGGCGGCAGTGATCCTTTATGCCCGATGAACAGCCACGTAAAGGAATTCAAAGACAGGAGCATGCGAAGTAGGTACTTTCATCTTATTAAATAAGTGTAGAAGAATGAAGCGTTTGATATTGTTTATATGGTTATGTCCGATGGTCCTGATAGCCCGTGCCCAATGGACTGCGAAGGATTCATTGAATCTGCAACGCATCCTGAACGGCCAAGAGGATATCAAGCTGAATATGGATGCTGTGAAACAGATTGATTTCAACAGCTTGCCGGGTGCTCCCAAAATGTCGAAGGAGAAGCCCGGTCTGAAATTGGACGAGACGCTTCCACAAGTGCTTGATAGAAAGAAAATTGTGTTGACTCTCCGGCCTTATACGGCCAATACCAAATATAACTGGGACCCTATTTACCAAAAAAAGATACAGGTGGATGCCGATACGTGGCGGGGAGATCCGTTTGTCGAGTTTTATGAGACCGTTCCTTCCAACTGGGCTAAAAATGTATACGATAAAGGTATCCGCAGTTCATACGAGGAAATCCGTTCCAGTGGGTTGCGGCATAATCTGTTTGGCGAACGTGCCAATGGCAGGATGGTGACTACGCAGAGCATGGTGCATACCTCTGCCATGAAGCTTGGCAAAAGTGGAGTAACTGTGAGTGGAGGCACTATCGGAGGTCTTGACCTGATGACTATTTTCACAAAAGATTTCTGGGACAAAAAAGGACGTGAACGGAGGGCGCGTACACTGGAAGTTCTGAAAGCGTATGGTGATTCGACAACGGTGTTGCTTCCTGAACCGATTATACATTGAATTTGTTAAAAGATAAATAGGGGGATTCTTGCCTTCTTTTTTCAAAAACGATATGACTATGAACAGAATTTCTTCTCTTTTCGGTATTCAGTATCCCATTATTCAGGGCGGTATGGTGTGGTGTAGTGGCTGGAGGCTTGCTTCGGCTGTCAGTAATGCGGGTGGTTTGGGGTTGATAGGCTCCGGCTCGATGTATCCCGATATTTTGCGTGAACATATTCGTAAATGCCGTGCAGCCACAGATAGACCTTTTGGGGTAAATATTCCTTTGATGTATCCCCAGATAGAGGAGATCATGAATATCATTGTGGAAGAAGGGGTTAAAATCGTATTTACCTCTGCCGGAAACCCGAAGACATGGACCGGCTGGCTGAAAGAGCGTGACATCACGGTGGCACATGTCGTTTCTTCTTCTAAGTTTGCCATGAAATGCGAAGAGGCGGGAGTCGATGCCGTGGTAGCTGAGGGTTTTGAAGCCGGCGGGCATAATGGCCGGGAGGAGACAACGACGCTTTGTCTGATTCCTGCAGTACGTGAAGCCACTACTTTACCTTTGATTGCGGCCGGAGGGATTGGTACCGGTGAGGCCATCTTTGCCACGATGGCATTAGGGGCCGAAGGAGTTCAGATAGGTACTCGTTTTGCTTTGACGGATGAAAGTTCGGCAAGTGATATTTTCAAGGAATATTGTTTGCGGTTGAACGAAGGCGATACCAAATTATTGCTGAAGAAACTGGCGCCTACCCGTCTTGTGACCAATTCGTTCCGTGATAAGGTGGAAGTGGCTGAGGCGCGGGGAGCTTCTGCCGAAGAACTCCGTGAACTTTTGGGCAGAGGACGCGCCAAGAAAGGCATCTTCGAAGGTGATCTGGAAGAAGGAGAGCTTGAGATAGGGCAGGTGGCTGCTCTGTTCCGCCGCAGGCAAAGTGTGGACGAGGTAATGAAAGAATTGTTGGAGGGATACCGCAGAGCTTCGGACAAGGTATCTTCTTTTTTGTTATAAACGGATCATTCCACCACAGGGTAACACAGAGTCTTACGGAGTTCTTCTTTTTATGATTCTGCTCCGTGAAACTGTGTTACTCCGTGGTATTACTTGTTATTCTAAATTCAATTGCTCGTATTTAAGCCCGAATACCTCAGCTATTGCTTTATATACCACTTTCCCTTCTACCACATTCAATCCCAAAGCCAGTGCCGGATCTTCTTTGCATGCCTGTTTCCACCCCTTTCCTGCCAGTGCTGTTACATAAGGCAGAGTGGCATTGGTCAGTGCCAATGTAGAAGTGTAAGGCACTGCTCCCGGAATATTGGCTACGGCATAATGTACGATTCCATCAACCACATACGTCGGCTCACTATGGGTAGTGGGGTGCGAAGTTTCGAAACATCCTCCCTGGTCGATAGCTACATCCACTAATACTGTACCCGGTTGCAGCATCTTCAGCATACTGCGGGTGATCAGGTGCGGAGCCTTGTCTCCCGGAATCAAGACCGAGCCTATTACAAGGTCTACGTCCGGCAACTCTTTCTTCAGCCTCAGTTCCGAAGCATATAAGGTTTTTACATTTTTGGGCAGTGTTTCACTCAAATAACGAAGACGGGCCAGGTTGATATCCGCAATTGTGACATCTGCTCCCAGGCCGGCTGCCATCTGGGCTGCATTGCTGCCTACGATGCCTCCGCCGAGAATTAATACTTTGGCAGGCTTCACACCCGGTACACCTCCCAGCAGAATACCTTTTCCACCTTGCGGCTTTTCCAGGAAACGGGCGCCTTCCTGTATAGCCATGCGTCCGGCTACCTCACTCATAGGAATCAATAAGGGTAAAGAATGGTCAGCTTTTTCTACCGTTTCGTAAGCAAGGCAAACCGAGCCGTTTTCTATCATGGCAAGAGTCAGTTCTTTATCGGAGGCAAAATGGAAGTAAGTGAACAGCAACTGTCCCTTGCGGATCAGCTTGTATTCCGGTGCGATAGGTTCTTTCACTTTCACTATCATCTGGGCTGCGGCATACGTCTCTTCCATAGTGGGCAGGATCTGCGCTCCTGCGGCTATATATGCCTCGTCCGGAAAACTACTGTTCTCTCCTGCGGTGTGCTGTATGTATACAGTATGTCCGCGTTTCACTAATTCGGCAACTCCCGAGGGCGTCATGCCCACCCGGTTCTCGTTGTTCTTAATCTCCTTAGGTACTCCGATAATCATAACGTTACTCTATTAAGGGTTAAACATGGCACAATGTAAGAAAATTCTGCTTATGTTGTTATCCTTATACGGATGTTTTACAGCAGAATGATAGTAGAGGTGCAGGCACGGCTCTTTCATTTAACAACCGCCTTCCTCCCTTGTCCCCCCCCCGCAAAACCTTCCATTCGCACACAGCGATGCGGAAGCAGTGCTTCGTTGTTTCTTTTTTAAGAAAGAATCCGGCTGGCTATTACCGGAGAAGTGTAGTAGATTAACCATTGTCATACAACTCTTTATCCCAGCCCGCATACCCGGGCTGATGAGCCCGCATACCTGGGCCGATGAGCCCGCATGCCCGGGCCGATGAGCCCGCATGCCCGGGCTGAGATAAAGATCCGACCATTTGCACTAAAGAGAGTAAGGGAAATGAAATGCTTTTAGAGAGATGAACGGATAATAAATTGGATATATCCATTTGTTTTCCAAATAGTTACTACTAAAATGCCCCCTAAAACAGCGGGTGGAAGATGGAAGATGGGGGTGGAAGATAAATGGCATAAAAACCGCATCTTCCACCAATCTATACATCTTACAATCAACGATATGCATTCTAAAAGGTGGAAGATGGAAGATCGAAACGTATTTTTTGTATGAGAGGAAGGCGCGGTATGAAAGAGCCGTGGCAGGCAGGAATAAAATCCATCTTTCTGTTTTCTGATATGGCAGGAATAATGTATTTTTGCAAAGATTCCATTTTTAAGCAAACTACATGAAACAGTATATAGTTGCTCTGATGCTTGCCTGCAGCATTCAGGGACATTCACAAGATGTGAAGCAGGCTGCTTTTGTTCCTCCATTTGACTTTACACTGACTCTGAGCGGTAATTTCGGAGAAATTCGTGCCAATCATTTTCATGGCGGTCTTGACTTTAAGACTCAGGGAGTTGTCGGTAAACCGGTGCGCGCGCTGGCCGACGGATACATCTCACGTATTCGTGTCACCAATGGTTCGGGACATGTACTCGATGTGGTATATAATAACGGTTATACAACTATTAACCGGCACTTGAGCGGATTTATGCCGGACATTGCCCGAAGAGTGAAGAAGCTTCAATACGAAAAAGAAGATTGGGAAGTAGAGATTGTTCCCGAACCGGGGGAATATCCGGTAAAGGCGGGACAACAGATAGCCTGGAGCGGTAATACGGGTTATTCATTCGGACCGCACCTGCATCTGGACTTGCTGGAAACCGCTACCGGTGAATCTGTCGATCCGATGCCTTTTTTCAAATCAAAAATAAAAGATACCACTGCTCCCCGGGCTGAGGGCGTTATGTTGTTTCCACAGCCGGGAACCGGAATCGTGCAAGGCAGTTCGGAGCGGCAAACCTTCCAACCCAATGGGACGCGTCCCATCGAGGCATGGGGAGTGATCGGATCGGGTATCAAGGCTTATGATTACATGGACGGTGTTCACAATCGTTACGGTGTGCATACCGTTGTGCTCAAGGTAGATGGAACGGAAGTGTTTCGCAGTGTGGTCGATCGCTTTGCTCCGGATGAGAACCGGATGATAAACTCCTGGACCTACGGGCAATATATGAAATCATTTATTGATCCGGGCAATACGCTGCGTATGCTCCGGGCTTCGAATGATAACCGTGGATTGGTGACCATCAATGAAGAACGGGATTACAAGTTCGAATATGAATTGAAAGACGCTTTTGGCAACACTTCCCGTTATCACTTTACGGTGCGTGGAAAAAAACAGCCGATAAAGCCGTCTGAACATCGGGAGAAGTACTTCTTTGCCTGGGACAAAACGAACTTTTTGCAAGAACCCGGTTTGACCCTTACCGTCCCCCGGGGGATGTTATACGACAATGTGGCTCTCAATTATGAAGTACGTTCCGACAGCGGGGCAATTGCTTACACCTATCAGCTCAATGATGAGAAAGTGCCGTTGCACGGTGGCTGTGAGTTGCGTATCGGGCTTCGTCATCAGCCGGTTGCCGATACAACGAAATATTACGTGGCTCGTGTTACTCCCAAAGGTGGTATGTATAGTGCCGGAGGAACTTACGAGGGTGGATTTATGAAAACCCGTATCCGTGAATTGGGCACTTATACGGTAGGAGTAGATACAGTGCCTCCCGAAATTATTCCGGTGGGCAAGAATGTCTGGGGACGTAATGGGAAAATTGTTTATCGGCTGAAGGACAAAGAAACCGGCATCCGGTCTTATCGTGGCACGATTGATGGAAAATTCGCTCTGTTCGGACGTCCTAACCTGACAAAATCGTATTGGGAGTGTAAACTCGATCCTGAATATGTAAAGAAAGGTGGACGCCATACGGTAGAGATGACCGCTACGGACGATTGCGGGAACGAGACAACGGTTCGTGAAACCTTCGTCTGGTAGCTTTCAAAACCAAATAACCGGAGATTATCCGGGTAAAACAGAATAAGATATTGTATTAATAATTTATTATATGAAAAGAATCTTTCTCTTTGCCGCTCTCTTGACTGCGGCAGTGGCGGAAACCTTCGCCTGTACTAACTTAATTGTCGGTAAGAATGCTTCTACCGACGGTTCGACCATTGTTTCCTATTCGGCTGACTCGTACGGACTCTTTGGCGAGTTATATCATTATCCCGCAGCTACCTATCCCAAGGGTACGATGATGGATATCCATGAATGGGATACCGGAAAATATCTGGGACAGATTGAGCAGGCGCGTCAGACTTATAATGTGATCGGCAATATGAACGAGTTTCAGGTAACCATTGGTGAAACTACCTTTGGCGGCCGTCCTGAATTGGTAGATACACTGGGCATTATCGATTACGGAAGTTTGATTTACGTAGGACTGCAACGTTCGCGCACTGCCCGTGAAGCCATTAAGGTGATGACTGAGCTGGTTCAGGAATATGGATATTATAGCAGTGGTGAGTCATTTACCATTGCCGATCCTAATGAAATATGGATTATGGAAATGATAGGGAAAGGGCCCGGCATACGGGGAGCCGTCTGGGTAGCTGTTCGTGTGCCCGATGACTGCATCTCGGCACATGCCAACCAGTCTCGTATCCATCAGTTTGATATGAATGACAAGGCAAACTGTATGTACTCCAACGATGTCATTTCCTTTGCCCGTGAAAAAGGATATTTCAACGGAGTGAATAAAGATTTCAGTTTTGCCGATGCTTATGCGCCGCTTGATTTCGGTGCCCGCCGTTTTTGCGAGGCCCGTGTATGGAGCTATTTCAATATGTTTACCGATCAGGGTGAGGCTTATCTGCCTTATATCCAGGGAAAGACCAACGAACCGATGCCTTTGTTCGTGAAACCGAAACGCAAACTTTCAGTTCAGGACGTAAAGAATGCCATGCGTGACCATTATGAAGGAACTGCTCTTGATATCAGCAATGACTTTGGTGCCGGACCTTATAAAACACCTTACCGCCTCTCTCCGCTGACTTTTAAAGTGGGCGATCAGGAATACTTCAACGAACGTCCTATTTCTACACAGCAGAGTGGGTTCGTTTTTGTGGCCCAGATGCGTGCCAATCTGCCTGATGCAGTAGGCGGTGTACTCTGGTTCGGTACGGATGATGCCAACATGACCGTTTTCACTCCCGTATATTGCTGTACTACCAAAGTTCCGGTATGCTATACCCGTGTGGATGGTGCCGATTACATCACTTTCTCATGGAATTCTGCTTTCTGGATTTTCAACTGGGTGGCTAATATGGTATATCCCCGTTACGATTTGATGATCGGTGATGTACGTTCCACACAGAATGAACTTGAAACCACCTTCAACGAGGCGCAGGAGGGGATTGAGTCTGCTGCCGTTAAACTGTACGAGAAAAATCCGGAAGCAGCTGTGGCGCTTCTGACCAATTATACCAACATGACGGCGCAAAGCACTTTCGACACCTGGAAACGTCTGGGAGAATTTATCATTGTGAAGTATAATGACGGTGTCATCCGCAAGATGAAGGACGGTAAGTTCGAGCGCAACGCTATCGGCCAACCCGCCGGTGTGGTACGTCCGGGCTATTCAAAAGAATTCCTTGAGGAATATGTGAAGCAAACCGGCGAACGTTATAAAGTGACTGAATAAACGCTTCCGGAGAGTTTTCTCGCTAAAAGATAGGAATTTCAAACTTATTCTTTTACATTTGTATTTTGAATAGAATAATTATTAATCTCTAAAAATAGATATAACCATGGGGAATGAAGAACTAATCAAACAGGTGACTGAGAAAGCCGAGAAGTGGCTGACCCCGGCGTATGATGCCGAAACTCAGGCTGAAGTGAAACGCATGTTGGAGAACGAAGATAAGACAGAATTGATTGAAGCCTTTTACAAAGACCTTGAATTTGGCACGGGCGGACTCCGTGGTATCATGGGAGTAGGTACCAACCGTATGAATATTTATACTGTTGGAGCCGCAACTCAGGGACTTTCTAACTATCTGAACGCAAACTTTAAGAATCTGAAACAGATTTCTGTTGTGGTAGGATACGATTGCCGTAACAATAGTTCTCTGTTCGCTAAGATTTCTGCGGATATTTTCTCTGCCAATGGCATTAAAGTATATCTGTTCGAGGAGATGCGTCCTACTCCGGAGATGTCTTTTGCCATCCGTCACCTTGGTTGCCAGAGCGGTATCATTCTGACTGCTTCACACAACCCGAAAGAATATAACGGCTATAAAGCTTACTGGGATGATGGTGCACAGGTATTGGCTCCGCACGATAAAGGTATTATTGACGAAGTGAACAAGATTGCCTCTGCTGCCGACATTAAGTTCCAGGGTAATCCGGATCTGATTCAGATTATCGGGGAAGATGTCGATAAAATATACCTGGATAGGGTGAAAACCGTTTCTATCGATCCTGAAGCTATTGCTCGTCATAAAGATATGAAGATTGTCTACACTCCGATTCATGGTACGGGTATGATGCTGATTCCCCGTGCACTGAAGATGTGGGGATTTGAAAATGTATACACTGTTCCCGAGCAGATGATTAAGGATGGTAACTTTCCGACGGTTGTTTCGCCGAATCCGGAGAATGCGGATGCCCTGACAATGGCTCTCAATCTGGCTAAAGAAATCGATGCCGACCTTGTAATGGCTTCCGATCCGGATGCCGATCGTGTAGGTATCGCTTGCAAGGACGATAAGGGTGAATGGGTATTGATCAACGGTAACCAGACTTGCCTGATGTATCTGTATTATATCATCACTCAATACAATAAACTGGGTAAGATGACCGGTAATGAATTCTGTGTGAAGACCATTGTTACTACCGAACTGATCAAGAAGATTGCCGACAAAAATCAAATTGAGATGCTCGACTGTTATACCGGCTTTAAATGGATCGCCCGTGAAATTCGTTTACGTGAGGGTAAGAAGAAATACATCGGTGGTGGTGAAGAGAGCTACGGTTTTCTGGCCGAAGACTTTGTTCGTGACAAAGATGCTGTTTCTGCTTGCTGCCTGATTGCCGAAGTGGCTGCTTGGGCTAAAGACAATGGAAAGACTCTGTATCAGTTGCTGATGGACATTTACGTTGAATATGGATTCTCTAAAGAATTTACTGTAAACGTAGTGAAACCGGGTAAGAGCGGTGCCGAAGAGATTAAAGCCATGATGGAAAACTTCCGTGCTAATCCTCCGAAAGAGTTGGGTGGCTCGAAAGTGATTCTGTCAAAAGACTATAAAACTCTGAAGCAGACAGATGCAGAAGGTCATGTAAGTGACATCGATATGCCGGAACCATCGAATGTGCTGCAATATTTCACCGCAGATGGTGGTAAAGTGTCTGTTCGTCCGTCAGGAACGGAACCGAAGATCAAATTCTACATCGAAGTGAAAGGCCAGATGGGATGCCGCAACTGCTTTGCCACTGCCGATGCAGAAGCTACTGAAAAAGTGGAGGCTGTGAAGAAATCGTTGGGTATTTAAGGAACTTCTTTAAGCACTCTTTTAACAGATACTTTGGGTAATATAAATGTGTCCATAGTATTATAGTATTATCGAAATGCCCTGTCCTGAATTGGATGGGGCATTTCTTTTGGGATTATTCTTTTAAAGGGGCTGTGTCAAAACTCTTTTTACCACAGATTACACAGATTATCACAGAATAAGAATGTTGATAATCAATAACTTAAAAATTGCTCTATGTTACTCTGTGTCCTCTGTGGTGAGTTTCGACACACCCTCACAACACTAAAAGATCCGGGCAGACGGAGAACTAGGTGAAACTCACGTCTGTATTTCCCGGATGTATGGTTTTTAGTTAATGCCCAGATTTTTTTTTGCGATAGCTCTTTGCCCTGTGCTTAACTTGTTTCCGTATGCCGCATAGATATACTTTCCGATGGGACTGCTGGCATGTTTTATAATCTGTTCCATCAATAGCCCGGTAAAGCTTTCTTTTATTTCATGGACACTTTTTCCGGAGAAGTCGTGTTCCCTGAACTGATCGATGGCAAGAAGAAATTGCATCATCTCTGTGTTGAGTGCGGTCCCTTCCACTTGGACTACGTCTCCTATTTGCGTGCTGATTTTTCCCGCTTCGACAACGATAGGGAGAGTAACAGGAAAGCGGTCACTGTCATTTTCCTGAATAAATAGTTCCCTGACTTGGGGAGAATTGATTTTTCCCTCAAATGCAAACCGACAGTCAATCACTTGTGTACTGTCATATCGGGTTGTGCTGTGGATAGCATCCTGCAAATAGATTGTTCTGCCTTCCATTTGAGGGTTGGTTACTATGCCGCTGACATAATAGCTACCGTTCTGTCGGGCATGGTTGCATGCTGCCAGAAAGATGGTTCCCAGTATGATTCCTCCTGCTGTTATTCTTTTCATCTTGGTTGTGATGTTCGTTAAGTAAAAAATCACCCCATACATACCCGAAGGTAGGACGGGGTGATTTTTTCGTAATATCTGGACTTATTTAAAATCTAAATCCTAATTTCAAATTGGGTTGTGCAAACAAGTTTATGTTATGATGTCCCACTTTGTAAGTGGCTACCCCTTTCGGACAAATCTGAATCATGTCGTAGCGATAGGCTACCGGTTGCAGTTCAAATCCGAAAACCAGTCCTTTACCCAGGCTGTATTCGATGCCGGCTACCGCTGCCGCACGTAATCCGAATATTTGTCCGGTTTTGGTCGAAGGGATATATACTTGTAAAGGCAGTGTTTCTGCGTCATTCAAATCGTCATCGTCAGTTATTGCATCACCGTCGCTTACAGTTTCACCCGTGTTGGGAGACATCGTTTCGATTCGTCCCATTTGCCAGCCTACAAGGCCACCCACATAAAGATTGATACGTTCGTTTTTCGTATTGAAATAATAGTTTGAACCAATGTTTACCATCCAGTTGTTTTTCACCCGTCCTTCTACATATTTGGAAGCGGGGATTTGCATATCGGACACACTATTGTCGCCTTCAATGAAATCCTTTTTCGGGGTGACTCCAATGTTCATGCTGAACATCAGATTAACGTCCCAACGATCGGTCAGGAAATATTTTCCCTGCAAACCGATGATGTTGACCAAGCTATTATTATTCCAACTTCCCAGATTCAGATACATGCCCGGATCTTCAGACTTGTTGCCTGTATCATCGCCCAAGCCAATGCCCGGCGCGTTTCCGGTCCCGTTCCAGTATTTCGGTAACAAGTATTCCATACCATCGGCGAATTGCTGTGAATTGCCTAATGCGACGGATATCTGCCAGTTACCTTTTTCCGGGGCAAACGACGCATCGTCACTGCTGCTGCGTTGTTGCGCCATAAGTGGCGCAACAGTACATGCAGTCAGAAGGATTATGCATAGTTTTTTAATCATACTTTTTTCCTTTAGTTTTTATTTATTCGGCTGAAGTGTCTCCGGTCAGTGTTTTGATAAGCTGATCTTTCATCTCTTTTGCCTTGTTGAATAATACCGTCAATGCTTCGATTTCAAAAGTTTTGGCATCGATTTGAGCTTCTTTAAGTTTGATGGCTGTTGCTTGTTCTTGTTCGTAGCTACCGTCCTGTAGTGCTTTCAGCAAAGCATCGTACATATTCAGTTCAGCTTTTGCCTTTGCCAGAGTACCGCTCTTTACAGTGATGTTGCCACTTTCGTCGTCAACTTCAGAAGGTGCACCTTCGATTTTGGCTATTTCGTTCTTCAGGTATTTAATTGCATCCTCATAAGTGGACAATGGCTGATTATTATCACCAGTCTGAGGCAAAGCCTTTTTCATTGTACCTAAGATGCAATTCAAACCGGCTTTCTGCACTTCCAGACTTGCTTTCTCCGCATCGTACTTCTCTGTAATCTGGTTCAGGGTAATTTGTGCTGTTGCCAGTTTTGTATCTGTTGCGGCGATTGCTTTATCATTGTCGGTACCCATAGCCATTAATTTTGAGTTCAGGTCGGCCCATACAGATACATTGTTGATTTCATCTGTTAAAGCATCGTACTCCTTCTTTGCTCCAAATGTTTTGTCTGCCAGCCCGTTCTGGGTTAGGGCGATTCCGTCAGGATCGAATGTAAACTCTCCTTCTCCGGTGTGTTCGGCTAATGCTTTATTGTAAGCCGCCAACCATTCTGCGTAAACTGCTGTAGTTTGGCGTTCGTTACTGTAGCCGGCGGCTTTGGCTGCTTTGACGAAATCGGCAGCGAGGCCACCTTCAGCTTTAAACAAATCCTCCACACCGAATACGGCATCATAACTTGTTGTTCCGTTGTTCTCAGTGATAAGTGCCTTCCATGCGTCCAGTTTGGCTGCATCTTTAGTAATGTCTGTTTCTTCTTTCAGCTTTAGTCCGTCCAAAGTGGTTCTGGCGGTGAGATAAGTTTTGTATTGAGCAATAAATTTGTCTAAAGCAGCTTTTTCTTTAGCTGCATCTCCGGCGGCACTTTCATAATCTTTCTGGTAAGTCTGATAATCTGCGATGATCAAGCTGCGTGCGTCGTGTCCCTCCTGACTGAGATACTTGCCTGCATCTACTGCCTTATAAAAAGCTTCAGATGCTTTTGTCCATGTACCCTCTACCTTGGTCAGCTCTGCTTGGAACGCATCATAGTCAACTTTAGCTTGTGCCTGTGCCAGTTTTGCCTGTGCCTGTTCTTCGCTGGTCTTTACTTTGTCGGTTAATAAAGTAGTGATAGCTTCTAACATGTTTCTTTTCTCCTGCATGGTTTTAGAGAAGCGGAACCCATCAGGAAAATAGTATTTTCCGGTTGCGGGATCTATCTTTATTGCTGGCCTAAAGGAATTGGCAAGGTCATTGTTGTCCAAAGTTTGTTTTTCCAGAATCATTCCGGCAAATCCATCCTGGATGGTAGCAGGAATATCGAAAGTGAATTCACCTTTTGCTTCTTTTGCTTTCTGCACTTCAGCTACCTGTTGTACGGCTGCCTGATAATCGGCGTCGCTTACTTTCGATAAGTCGATAGCATTGATTTTATTGTCAAGATCCGTTTTCTTATCATTAAGTTCTTTGTATTTGGCTTCAAACTGATCCAATGGAATTTCTGCGACAACCTTCAGCTGTGCCAGGTTTTCTTCGATACCTTTTACTTCACCTTTCTGAATGGCAATCTGGTTGGTAACGCCGGCAATCAGTGCTTCCGGATCATAGCTGAATTCTAATAAAGATTTCTGTCTCATCAGGTCAGCCAGTTCTTCCTGAGCATCGCTTAATGTACCGGAGAGTTCGATCAGGCCTTTTACGGTAGTCTCTTCTCCATCTTCTACACTGATTTTCCCCGATTCTTCATCGTAGGTGATCTCTTTAGGAGTATATGCAAAACTTTGCGTGTATAGCAGTTCGTTCAACTTGGTAGCATAGGCATTATCTTTGTAACCAAGTAAAGCCACTTCGATATCGATCATTGCCTTTTCATAAGCGGCCTGTGCTTGTGCAGTCTGAATTTGTAGCTCAAGCATTTTAGCTTTGAATAACTCTGCGCTTTTCTCGGCTTTTTGTTGCCAATAGGCTTTCATCGCTTCTGTTTTGGCTGCTTGAACTTCTGTTTTAAGCTTTTCCTGGGCTACTTTTTCTTCCAGGTAAGCGGCTTTGGCATTGACGATAGCAATTTGTGCCTCTTTGTAAGCCGCTTCAGCAGTTTGTACAGCTGCTTTTGCTTTAATCAATTCTGCTTTCGCTCCGCGAAGTTCTGTGATGCTTGCCGGTTCATCATTATCGATACATCCGGTAAACGTTGTAGTTGCTCCTCCCACTAAGAGTGCAGCTACGAGATAAGTCCATTTTCTCATACCTCTGTTTTTTTAGTGTTAATAAAAATGTTATGTAAGTAAATCAATGTATTCTCTTGCCTATTGCGGCTTTTCCTCTATCTGTGTAATACCTCTATCTACCGTTACTTTATAGGTAACGGGATCGAAGTCCGCTTTTCGATAAGAAGCGTCTTTGAGAGGAGTTTTTAACATTAAATTCCGGTTATATGTAGCATAAAGCATATAGGAGATGGATCATCTCGTTGGGGATTAAAAACGGGATGAGCGAATTGTGCGCATTCATGATACTAATGTAATGTACACCAAAGACTATAGTCGTCTTTTTCTTTTATAAGGGATGATTCAATGACTTATTTTAATAAATAATCGTATTTTATTTGTTTTATTGTGAAAAATGATTTATGTTTGTAGCGCATTTATAGAAGAGTTACCTATAAAGTAATGGTTCAGATAATCAAAGTATTAGTCCTGTATATGCTTCTTTTGCAAATGATATAATATGAGCATTTGTTTCATCTAATTTCTTAATGTTGAATGGTTTCAAGTAGGTTTCTGTCACTTTGATTGACGAATGTCCCATGGCTTCACTGATGATGCCCGGGTGAATTTCAAGATGGTAAGCTAAGGTAGCCCAGGTGTGTCGTGCGGTGTATGAACTCAGGTTTTTCGAAATTCCTAATAGATGCGCCAATTGTATCAACTGATAGTTAAATGCACGTAAAGCATATTGGTATTCTTGATAATTGATATGGCTTTTTTGCTTTTTGCTCAGAATAGGAAACAAGTAAGGTGAGTCAGGGTCGGTATCCATATATTCCAGAATAATCTCCATAGCTTCGGAAGGAACGGTTACTGTAAGTTGGCGTCCTGTTTTGTGCCGGTGGTAAGTGAGGATATTTCCTTTTAAGTCTCTCTTTTGCAGATAGGCCAAGTCGACAAAGGGAAGTCCGCGTAATAAGAACATAAGTACAAACATCTTGTGGGCACGGCAAATGGCTTCTGGATGCTGTGCAGTGTGGTTCATTTGCAGTAAAAGCCCCATTTCTTCTGCTTTGAGAGATCTTTTCACATCGGCTTGGGTTCCAGTATATACAGGTTTGAACAAGCGGGGAGAGTAGGGGGCCAGTTGGCGGTCCACTGCCCGGTTGTAGACAGCGCGTAAGGCCCGCATATAGGTGGAGACGGTATTCCAGCTATTTCCTCTCAGACGGAGATAATGTTCGAATCGTTTTAGTAATGCAGGTGTCATCTGACGAAACAGGATGTTCTTGCTGCCTGTGAAAGCTCCGAATGCATTCAGGCTGGCTTGATAAATATGGGCAGTTCCGAGAAAATTACCTGCTTTTTGTTCGCTGATAATGCTATCCATAAATCGGATAAAATTTTGTTCTTTCATAATACATTTTGTTTTGATGGAGCTGTGTCAAAACTCTTTTCACCGCAGATTATACAGATTATTATAGAATAATAATGTTGATAATCAGTGACTTGGTATTTGTTCAGTGTTACTCTGTATCCTCTGTGGTGAGTTTCGATACACCCTCCGGGTTCCTAGTTTTTCTTTTCCCAAGATATTAATTTTCTTTTGATTAATCATTAACTATTGGTTTACGTAATTAATTGTTTGGTTCCAAATGATTAACTTTAACACATCATTAAAACAAACATTCTGTTAGTATGCTATCTATAAGATAAACAGTTGATATAAACTTGATAATTGCTTGAAACGAACTCTTTGAATGATAAGCAGATTGCTGGAATATCTGTTTGAACTTACCAAATTGATAGCTTCACATTTTTTAGTATTTTGTCTTCTTCGTCTTCTTTTGCTTTCTTTATGGAGCAGAGGCTAATCATTCTTGGCAATATATTGTTCTTACTGCAACATCTAAACTTAAAAACGTATGAAAGATCTTGTGTCCGGCATCCGTTATGATGCCTCTAATGTGATTAGTCAGGCTATAGGGCCAAGTAAAGAATTTTGCATGGGATATTTGAATCCCGGAGTTGCAAGTGGTGAAGGATATATTTCGACAATGAAATTGTCAGTCGGTACAGTCGACGTGAAAGACCTTGATGCAATAACTGAAAAGATTGTAGCAAAGGACCGCTGTGAGAAAAACGACGCATATCTCGGACAAGTCAATTTGATGAAGGCTTCTTCATTTTGTGGACAAAATGGAGCTATCTGGGGATTTGACCTGGCAATGCACGATGACATTGCCAAAAGAAAGGAGATGCCTATCTATATGCAGGCACAGCCTGAAGGGGTAGACGTTCCTGTTTATAATATCCGTCCGTTGCTGGAGGCAACCGAACGTTTGTTCGGCCGTGCCAAAGAGCGTCGTTTTCCCATACTCCCCGGAGCTTATGTGCCGGGAGGAAGCCGAAAGGTTGTAGCATGCGGTCCCACATGGGTGTGGTCTGTGATCGGACTGGCTATTTTGAAAAACCGTAGTAAAGGAGCCTGCCTGTTTGTGAAAGACGCCGGAATTTACGGGGATGATTCGACAACGGAAGGCGAAGCAATTGGTTTTTTGGAAGGGATACTCCGGAAAGCTACCAACAGCATTGTACTTTGCGGACAGGATCAGGATGTAATTTACGACCGTATTTATATTGGTTATAAATATACGTTTGTAGAACCCGATCAGGTTGGTTGTGCTTTGTCGTGCACTCCTGCTGTCTATTTGGCCCAGAATGCTGTCCCTGTCGATATGAAACCGGCTGATCTTTGCCAGATGACCATCAGTGACTGGGAAGAGAAGTTAGGGCTGGAAGAGCTGACTATTTTTGAATAGAAGTTTAACTGTAAAACACAGGCTACGAATAGGTACACAGGTTTATGATGCTGAGAACGGATTTCTTTTCTATCCGTTCCTGGTTGTTCGTTTGTGGTGGGTGTACCTTTCGTAGCTTGTCTTTTTTTCACTGTTGTGCTATCCACCAGTCAATCATCTTACGTGCCAGACTTAGCTTCCGCGGAAGTTCCGGCAGATTATTTTTTGTATAGAAATTCCCGGAACTGAGTTCGTCATCCTGCAAGCGAATGCTGCCCCCGGCATAATCGGCAATAAAACCTACCATGAGTCCGCTCGGATAGGGCCAGGGCTGATTTCCAAAATACTGAATGTTCTTCACATCCAGTCCGGTTTCTTCTTTAACTTCCCTTTCCACACATTCCTCCAAGGTTTCTCCGGTTTCAAGGAAGCCGGCCACCAAGCTATTGAATGTACCTTTAAAGTTGCGGGCATGTACCAGTAACAAAGAATCTTCTTTGCGTACCAATACCAGAATTGCCGTTGAAATGGCGGGATAGACTTCTTTACCGCAATCCGGACACTTTTTCATAATAGGCTCTTTCTGTACCAGTGGAGTTCCACATGTGGGGCAAAAGCGGTTGCTACGGTCCCAGTACAGGATTTCGTGAGCTTTACCTGCTGCTTGATAGTGTTCGAGCGGCAGGTAATCATAAGAAGCGCGCAACCCCATTTGTACATATTCCGGTGTTTCTGTGATCGGAGAATCTATGTAGAAACTTTTGCCGGATATGCCATCGGGCGTAGTTAGGGTGTGTACGGTTGTTCCTTCCGGTATGGCGATGGGGGCGCTTTCTCCTGAAGGGATGGAGAAAGCGTTGTTTGTCTTTTCCAGTAATAACTGATCTTGGTAGAAGATGAACCATCGGTTGTTTTTTGTATGTGTCATTTTGGATAATTCTTTTTTAACCGGTGCAAAATTATAAAAAGATACTCTCTTTCATGCCGGTCTCCTTTATAAAATATTCATCATGTGATACCAACAGTACACTACCCGTATAATTCCGGATGGTGGCGGTGATGATTTCGATGCTGTGTATGTCCAGATTATTGGTGGGTTCATCCAGGATAAAGAGGTCAGGAGTGTTATTGCTGATCATCAGGCAACAGAAAGCGAGCCGCATTTTTTCACCTCCACTAAGCTGTTTGCAAGGTTTGTCCCAACTTGCCACCGGGAAGAGAAAGCGATTCAATATGATCTTTATTTCGTGTTCCGGCAGGTTCCGGAGGTTGAATGACTCTGCTTGCTGGAGCACTGTCAGCCCGTCGGAAATGATGGAATACTCCTGATTGAGATAGACGTAACTGAACCCGGTGCGCTCCAGTGTACCCGAAGCAGGCAATAGTTCTCCGGTGACCAGTTTCAATAGGGTGGTTTTACCACTCCCGTTGTCTCCTTCGATACGTATCCGGTCGCCGCTTTTCAGTTGGAAACTTAGGGGAACCTTCCATAAAAACGAATCTTCATAAGTGAAGTTTATATCACGGGCAGTCAGTAATATTTTTCCCGGATGTAAAGCAGAAGCATTGAAATCGGTTTTAAGCAGTGACACTTCGCCCAACCTGTTGCGTATCTGACTTCGTTCGGCGACAAGTTTTTCCGATTTGTCCCGGTGGATGTCCGCCAGTTTGGTGGTACTTTTTTCTGCCCGGTCTTTCAGGGTATTGATGGCCATACGGGAAATGCCTTTTTGAGGAGCCGCTTTTTCGCTCCGTACATTCTGCTTGTCTTTCCGCTCGGCAACCTCACGTGCAAGCTTCCGTACTTGCCGGAGTTCTTTCTCCTTTTCATTCAGTTGTTGTTGCAAAGCACTTAGCAGAAGCTCTTTCTGCTGTTTGTAGAATTCATAGTTCCCTCCGTAAAACACAAGTGCGCTACGGCTCAGTTCGCAGGTTTCGGGAAGCAGATTGAGCAGAGTGCGGTCGTGGCTGACTACAATCAGCGTAGAACGGCATTTCTTCACCCATTCATACAGTTTGTTGCGTCCTTGGCTGTCGAGGTGATTGGTAGGTTCATCCATCAATATCACGGAAGTTTCCTGCAGTTCGATGCCTGCCAGGAATACGCGTGTCTTTTCTCCACCACTCAGTGTATGCATGGGCTGGTCAAGAGACATTGTTCCGAGCCCCCATCCATTGAGAGCTGCTGTGGTTTTTTCTTCGATGTTCCAGTCGTCATCGAGGATATTGAAGTTGACGATGGAAGTATCTCCATCCAAAATGGCATGGAGGGCTTTTCGTTTTCCGTCTATCCCGAGGGCTTCGGCAATGCTCATTTTATCATATTGTCCGAAGTGCTGGGGCACATAATAAAGAGCGAATGGACGGAGTACGGTTCCCGAACACGGTTGCAGTTGTCCGGATATGATTTGCAGCAATGTTGACTTACCACAACCATTATTGCCGATCAGAGCCAATTGCTGTCCTTTGCTGACAGAGAAACTGAGATTTTGGAAAAGAACTTCCTTATCGGGATGGATATAGGTGATTTGTTGTACTTGGATACACATACTTGTCTATTGGTTTGAAAGTAAATACTTGCTGTTGATGATAGCGGGTAGGGGAGAGACAAACACAATAGGGGTTAAACAACACGGATTCGTGATGCTTAACAATACATGAAAAGAAGCATATGTGAAAAGTGATGTTTACCGGAAAGTGTTGTCTTACTTAGATATTCTCATGGGTATACATATGAAATTAGACTGCAAAGATAGAAGATATTCCGGCAATTACAAAAGAGAGAGGGGAAAAATCTGAAACTTTTCCCCTCTTCTTGTTAAACTAATCTATTGAAAACAATTCATTCAGTCCTTCGCCCATGCTTGGATGTGTAAAGATGAAATCGCGAAGGAAGGTATAATGTTGTCCGGTCTTCATTGCCATGTTTACTATGTTAATGACTTCGGAAGATTCGGCACAGAACAGCGTGCAGCCCATGATGCGTCCCGAATGGCTGTCGATGATGGCTTTCAGTATACCGTCAGTCTGTTGTAAAGTACGTGCACGTGGTAGTGCTGAGGCCGGGAGACGTGATACTTTGAAGGAATATCCCCGTCTGATGGCTTCTTCTTCGGTCAGCCCGACATGTGAAAGCGGCGGATCTATAAATACCGAGTATGCCACCGGGTTACGGTCGTCGGCCGTACGTTCTTTATTTCCGAAAAGGTCGTCCCGGATAATCCGGTAATCGTCCAGTGAAATATAAGTAAACTGCAGCCCGCCTTTTACATCACCCATTGCCCAAATGTTTGGGGAGGTGGTATGCAGATAACCGTTTACAACAATAGCCCCGTGGCTATCCACTTCTACTCCGGCTGCCTGAAGATTCAGTCCCTCAATCATTGGCTTGCGTCCCGTAGCTACCAGGATGGCATCACCTTCTATGTCAGAAGATGTACCGCCGGCGGTATCCGTATAAGTCAGGATTACGCCGTCCGTTGTATCGCGGATGGATTGTGCACGGGCGTTGAGGCGGATTTCTATTCCTTTCTTTTCGAGTGCCTCTTTTACAGCGTTTGCTATATCGCGGTCTTCGCGGGCAATAAATTTGTCACCTCCTTCGAGCACGGTCACTTTGCTTCCGAAGCTTGCATACATGGAAGCAAACTCCAGTCCGATATAACCTCCGCCCACGATAATCAGATGTCGGGGCAATACATCCAGTTCCATCAATGATGTGCTGGTATATACCCGTTTGCTGTCTTTCAGCCCGTCTATTGCCGGTATAATGCTGGTTGATCCGGTATTAATGAAAATCTTTTTTCCCTGAAGTTCGATCACTTCGTCGGGAAGGGTTACTTTCACCACATCTTTTGAAACGAACGATGCCATTCCGGTGTAAATGGTTACATTGGGGAGACTGCTCAGTTTGTCGAACATATTAGCCCTTGAAGCTGCTGTCATTTCGTTTTTCCGTGCGATGGCGGCTTTATAAGCTTCGGCCTGCTTTTCGTAACTGGTTGGGTAGAGCCAACTCACCTTTTCAGCTTCGTGGATAAGGCGTTTGGTAGGCACACAGGCTATATTGGGGCAAGTACCTCCATACATCATGGCAGAGCGTTCAATCAGTGCGACTTTCCAGCCGCGTTTGGCTAATTCGGCGGTCAGCGTCTTGCCGCCCTTGCCGAAACCGATAATAATGGCATCATATTGTTTCATAATTCTTATACTTTTAGAAGGATGTATCTTTAATGTCAGTTTATAACATTCCGTAACCCTTATTTGTTCCGTTTTTCCCAGTCGGCTTTTTTGAGGGAGTTCAGTACACGTTGCGATGAATCGGAAAGCAGGGTAACGGCACTTGCCAGAATTACGATATCTTTAATTACCAGACGTCCGGCACCGGATAGGAGCGGGAAGCCATATTCTCCGCTTCCCAGGTTCGGAACCCAGACTTCGGGAGTGGTCACCAGGAAGGAGAGTGTACCGAGTGTCATGATGATGGCCAGTGTGTCGCCGATAAGCGCCACTTTGGGGAAGAAGATGCCTAAGAATACCAGGATACCGATGGACATAATCAAAGCTCCCAGTCCATAAGAGAACGTGTAGGTTCTGTTCGCTTCGTGCCATTCGCGGTTGGCCGGAACATAAGCACCTTCCGGATTTTTGTGTTCCTTGTATTCGGGGGCATCTTTGGCGTAGAAGAAACTCATAAACGGACTGTTGGCTACAAATGGTACAATGCCGTCGGCTTCGTAATGAAAATACTTCAGTCCGCCGATCCAAACGAAAACAACGAGGATGGCTACGCGGATAAATTTCAGTCCGAAACCTTTCAGACCGGATGCTACTGTGAGCAGAGTGATAAATTTCTCTTTCATGCTATTTCTTTTTATGGGTTTAACTTTCTGATGCAAAGATCCGGTTTTTCCCATCGGCGGGAAATAGCAATATCGCCGGATGAATTGTCAATTCTTCCCTTCTACCGAATTTCGGTATTGCACAGGGCTTTCTCCGGTCATGTTTTTGAAGAAACGGCTGAAAGAGGACTGGTCCTCAAATCCCAGAATATCAGCAATCTCTTTCGAACTTTTGTTACTGTATAATAGGAGTCGTTTGGCTTCTGCTTCCACCCGTTCATGGATGACGCGCAGGGGCGAAGGCAGTTTACAGGAAGAAAAGATGTTCGAGAGTGTTTTGGGTGATTTATGCAGCATGTCGGCATAATCCTGCACTTGCTTTTTAGTCCGGAAGTGTTCGTCTACCAGATTATAGTATTGGCGGATAATCTCGAAGCTGTACTCCTTCTCCTGGGTGATATTCAGTCTTTGCCGGGCGATGCGTGTACTCTGGATGATGAAACGTTTAAGCAGGATGCGGAGCATCTCTTCCTGTAGATTGTCCGATACGGTGAATTCGCGGTCCAGCAAACCCACTACATCTTCCATCGACCGCCGTTCCGATTCGTTGAGCATAAATCTCACCACGTGCGAAGAACCGTTGAACAGAAATCCACTGCACGACACTTCATGGTCATTGCCGTAAATACAATAGAAGTTGCTGTTGAACAGCACCGTCAGATACTCTCCATCGATGGACAGGAACTCCAGATGCTGGAGATTGGAGAGGGAGATCACCTCGTTTTCGGCCAGTGTCACTTCCTGATGGTCTATCTCCAGGGTAATGCTTCCTTGGCGTACCCATATGAATTTATACAAACTCTTTTCTTTCTGCAAGTTCTTTTCGGTATGATAGCTTGTGGTCAATGCAAGCATACCTTTCAGTTTTGTCTGGTAAGTTCTTATCATAATCAATCCTCCATGGCTGATGCGTCAAATGACAGGGGTAATAAATGTCCCACACTCTGTATTTCGTAAATACACTTTTTGCCGTAAAGCAATATACGTATGGGTTGTTTGTATCTTTTTTCCGTTTCCAGAATCACCTGGCGACAGGCGCCGCAAGGAGGAATCGGAGTGTCGATAAAGTCTTTTTCCGTACGTGCGGCGATGGCAAGAGTCTTCACTGCCTGGTCCGGATACTGCGAATTGGCATAGAACAACGTAGTTCGTTCGGCGCAAAGTCCGGACGGGTAGGCTGCGTTTTCCTGATTGGTTCCTGTCACTATCACTCCGTTGGCCAGCAGTGCTGCCGCTCCTACCGAGAAGTGCGAGTAAGGTGCATAGCTGCGCCGGGTTGCCTCGATGGCATCATCCAATAAGGCACGGTCTGCGTCATTGAGTTCGTCATATTCATATACTTTAATTACAGAGGTAATAGTCAGGTCTTTCATGTGGGTAGGTGGTTTATAGTTCTACAAATCATGTTACAAAGTTAGAAAAGAGATTGATAATCCCAATTATTTTTATGATTTTTGTGCCGCATAACCTAACATACACAAATTAATAGATGAATAGCAAACTTCTCAGGCTGATTGCCGTAGTTACAGTTCTTGCTTTTTCTGTCGGTGCCCAGGCGCAGCGCAGGAATTCCCGTTACGTAGATTATATAAATAAGTATAGTGCCCTGGCTGTAGAGCAAATGAAGGAGCACAAGATACCCGCCAGTATCACATTGGCGCAGGGGCTGCTTGAAAGTGGTGCCGGTATGAGCACGCTGGCGCGTAAAAGTAATAACCACTTCGGCATCAAATGCGGTAGTAGCTGGAATGGACGTACCGTACGCCATGACGACGATGCCCGTAACGAATGCTTCCGTGCTTATCGCAATCCCCGTGATTCGTACGAGGACCATTCGGCATTTCTGAAACGCGGTGCCCGCTATGCTTTCTTGTTTAAACTGAAGATAACGGATTATAAAGGCTGGGCCCGTGGGTTGAAAAAGGCGGGATATGCCACCGATCCTTCGTATGCCAACCGTCTGATTACGATTATTGAAGACTACGACCTTTATAAATATGACCGTAAGGGAGGATGGAGTTCGTCAAAGAGTGAACCGACGGTACTCAATCCGCATCAGGTCTACATAGCAAACGGTATCGCTTATATTGTAGCCCGTGACGGAGATACGTTTAAGTCGTTGGGTAAAGAGTTCGATATCCGTTGGAAGAAGTTGGTGAAGTATAACGACTTGCAACGTGATTATACCTTGATGGATGGTGATATCATTTATCTGAAAGAGAAGAAAAAGAGAGCGTCGAAACCTTATACGGTTTATATCGTCAAAGACGGAGACTCCATGCATACCATTTCTCAGAAATATGCCATCCGGTTGAAGAACCTGTATAAGATGAACCGTAAGGACGGGGATTATGTTCCCGAAGTGGGAGACAGGTTGAGGCTGAGGTAGACTTTGCCGCTGCGGTATATAAGAAATGTATTAATAGCAAAAGGGTGTAGCCATACTTTATGCATGGCTACACCCTTTTGCTATTAGGGCTACACCCTTTCTGCCGGATGGCTACACCCAAACGTGTGTTTTTCACCGCAGAGAACACAGTTACGCTTTGTTACGAAACTGTACAGGGTGTTCATTATCGGACACCCTGTTTCTCTTCTTCCTGCTGAAACACAGTACTTTCCTTTTTTGGCATAAGGTTTGATCATAGAAATACAAAGAATATTTGTAAATCTATAATTGACTATATATGGACAGAGAAATTCCAAAAGAGGTGCGCAATAAAGAGCGTAATAAAAAGATTATTCGTTTTTCGGCCATCGGTATTATCGGGATAGTAGGCATTAGCCTACTAATTTCGTTGTTGCGTACGGGAGTACAGAAGAAGGATCTCGTGTTGTCTACCGTTGACAAGGGGACGATCGAGGTCAGTGTCAGTGCTTCGGGCAAAGTGGTTCCGGCTTTTGAAGAGATCATCAATTCACCGATCAACACCCGCATCGTGGAAGTATATAGAAAGGGCGGTGACAGTGTAGATGTAGGTACTCCCATCCTGAAACTCGACTTACAAAGTACGGAAACCGACTATAAAAAACTACTGGATGAAGAGCAAATGAAACGTTATAAGCTCGATCAGGCGCAGGTGAACAGCCAGACCAAATTGAGCGATATGGCCATGCAGATCAAAGTGTCGGAAATGAAACTGGCGCGGATGAAGGTGGAGCTTCGCAACGAACAATACCTCGACAGTCTTGGAGCCGGTACGACCGATAAGGTACGCCAGGCCGAATTGAGCTACAATACGTCCCGCCTCGAATTGGAACAACTCAAACAACAATATGCCAACGAGAAACAGGTAGCAGCCGCCGACCTGAAAGTGCTTGAACTCGACCTCAACATGTTCCGTAAGGGACTTGCCGAAATGAAGCGTACGTTGGACGATGCACAGATACGTTCGCCGCGCAAAGCCATCCTTACTTATATCAACAACCAGATCGGTGCGCAGATTCCTCAGGGAGGGCAGGTGGCTATCATTTCGGATCTGAGCCATTTTAAAGTGGATGGCGAGATTGCCGATACTTATGGCGACCGTGTGGCAGCGGGCGGAAAGGCTATTGTGAAAGTGGGCAGTGAGAAACTCGAGGGGACCGTAAGCAGTGTCACTCCGCTTTCAAAGAACGGAGTTATCTCTTTCTCCGTGCAACTGAAAGAAGATAATAACAAGCGGTTGCGTTCGGGACTCAAGACCGATGTATATGTGATGAATGCCGTGAAAGAAGATGTGTTGCGTATAGCCAATGCCTCTTATTATGTAGGCCGCGGCGAATACGATCTGTTCGTGATGACTTCGGACGATGAAATCGTAAAACGGAAAGTTCAGCTGGGCGATTCGAACTTTGAGTTTGTAGAAGTGGTGAGCGGACTCAATCCGGGAGACAAGGTGGTGGTCAGCGACATGACCAACTACAAAAATAAGAACAAACTCAAAGTGAAATAATACGCCGAAAAAACTTTTTAAATCAAGGCACCTTAGGGTTTAAACCAAAGGCTTGTTGGTTTTAAGTCAACGGAATTTTGGTTTAAAAGGTGGATTGTGTGCCTTTTAAGATGTGAAACTATGATAACAATTTATCTCAAACAATCTTATAATTTGCTGAAAGAGAACCGTTTCGTAAATGGAATCTCTGTAGCGGGTACCGCTTTGTCGGTGGCAGCAGTGATGCTTGTTTACCTCGTCTATCAAGTAAATTTCTCTGCGTATGCGCCGGAGTCTAACCGATACCGCATCCTTTTTGTAAACAGTCTGCAAGCGTGCGGGAGTGACGGGAATCCCATCAATAATGGGGGTATGAGTCACAAGGTAGTACGCGAATGTCTTTATCCTTTGCAGACGCCCGAGGCAGTGACTGCTTTTACCGACAGACAACTTCCGGTCAATATACGCGGACAGCAGTTTTATGATAAATATACGATTAAGTTTACCGATGACGGCTTCTGGAAAGTATTCGATTTCACCTTTCTTTCCGGTGTCCCCTTTACACATGCCGATTGGGAATCGGGTATACGGCAAGCGGTTATTTCTGATAAACTGGCACGTAAGTTATTTGGTACGGTTGAAGCAACAGGGCAGACTTTACGCATGAATTATGCCGATTATCAGATATGCGGTGTGGTGAAAGAGGTGAGTCAAGCTGCCGAAAACGCCTATGGAGATGTATGGGTGCCCTATACGGTCAACTCCTCCTTATTAAAGGAAAATGTTAACTATTGCGAAGGAACTACGGGGGAGTTTACCTCCTGCATCCTGGCACGTTCTTCATCCGATTTCGAACCGATCCGCAAAGAGATGCTGAAGTTGCAGGCGGCTTTCAATGCTTCGCTTACCAACACAAAACTTGACTATATGTATTCTCCCTATACCCAGTGGCAGGCCGTGCTGGGTACAAATGGTTTCGATCGGGGTACAGTGGGCGAATGGTTTAAAACTACCGGTGCGACGGTTCTTTTCCTTTTGCTCCTGCCTGCCTTGAATATAATAGGTATAACGCTGACACAGTTTCGCAAACGTCGCAGTGAGATTGGGGTTCGTAAAGCGTTCGGTGCTCGTTCGTTTTCGCTGGTAGAGCAAGTGATGACCGAGAACCTGTTGATCTCCTGCATAGGTGGGCTGATCGGACTGGTGTTGTCATACGCCCTGTTATCTCTTTGCAGGTCGTTTTTCTTTTCGGGAACTATTGCTCTGACACACGATATGCTGATACAGCCCTTCACTTTTGTTGCAGCTTTCTTTTTCACGCTGTTACTGAATTTGCTGAGTGCCGCGATCCCCGCCTGGCGGGCCTCACGGATGCCTATTACAGAGGCGTTGCATGATATGGAATAATTTTAAAAACAAAGACCCGTTATGATAAAGCAAATATTTAAGATAATATGGAACCAACGCCGCTCTAACGGTTGGATATGGATGGAACTTCTGGTCGTATTCGTTGCGCTGTGGTATCTGGTAGATATGTTTGTGGTACAGTTCTATTCCTATTCCCGTCCGTTGGGCTATGATATCACGAATTGCTGGCGGCTTTCGTTTGATGTTTATCCCGAAGATGCCGCCGAGTATGTCAGCGACACTACTCAGGCTCCTACCGAAGGCGAAGCATTGGCCCGGATCCTTGAACGCCTGCGTCGTGCCCCGGAAGTGGATAATGCTTGTGTTGCTTTCTATTCCTCACCCTATTCCGGAGGTAATTCATGGACACAGATCATGCCTTGTACGGCCGATAGCGGTAAGTTCAAAGAGCAATCCTATCACCAATATACCGTTTCTCCCGAATTTTATGATGTATTTCGTATCCGGAGCCGCGAGGGGCAGCTTCTGAGTGAATTATTGAACAAAAAACAGTTGGAATATTTTATTACTCCGGATCTGGAAAAAGATTTCTTCGGTGAGGAGTCGGCAGTAGGACAGAAAGTATGTTATCCCGGCAGTAGTATGCGGGAGATACGCATTGCGGCAGTGACCGTCCCGGTTCGTATGACCGAGTTTGTGAAGCCGGAGCCCGAACTTTTCTTTACTATGAGACCGAAAGAGCTGGAACGTCAGGTGAATGCTTCCGGGGTAGCTAATATGGAGATAACCGTGCGGATGAAAGAAGATTTGACTCCGGAACAGATGGGGACTTTCCTAAACCGGATGAAGAGCCAGTTGACGGAGAATAATCTCTACGTTGCCAGCATGAAGGATATGAAGCAACAACGCAGTGAACGATTGCGGTCTGAATGGCGGAAAATCAGTATTAACCTTCTGTTGTCCGTTTTCATCTTGCTGAACGTGCTTTTCGGCATTACGGGAACTTTTTGGCTACGCATCGAGCAACGGCGTAGTGAAACCGGTCTGCGGATGGCACTGGGCAGTACACGCAGGCGGGTAGGATGGTTCTTCACTGCCGAGGGGTGGTTATTGCTGACCACCGTAACTCCGCTGGTGCTGTTTGTCATGTTCAATATGATACACATGGAAATTCCCGATTTGTACAATCTTCCTTTCTCCTGGTGGCGTTTTGCTGTCGGTTTTGGTGGGGTACTGTTGCTGATGGGGCTGATCATTGCGTTGGGCACGTGGTTGCCTGCCCGTCGGGCCATGAAGTTGCAGCCGGCGGAAGCGCTGCATTATGAATAATAAATTTAGTACCGAACAGACATGATAAAACTCTATTTCAAACAATCGTGGGCGTTGATCCGCCAGAATAAACTGTTCAGCAGTCTCTATGTGCTGGGCACAGGGCTGGCCATTGCCATGACAATGATTATTGTCATTGTGTATTATGTAAAGATCGCCCCTATCTATCCCGAAACGAACCGGTCTCAGACGATGGTGTTGACGTCGGTAGCCGTAAAAAACACCGAGCAACATTCTATGACCAAGTCCTCCTGTTCTTATCATATGCTGAAAGAATGGATCTATCCGTTGAAAAACGCGGAAGAAGTGACGGCCGTTTTGGGACGTATGTTATTGGGAAATTATGTACAGCCCGAAGATGGTGGGAATGTAATTCCCGTAATGGTGAAACAGACCGATCCTGCATTCTTCCGGGTGTTCCCGTTTGAATTCCTGGGCGGACAGGCTTTCTCACAGGCCGATTTTGAAAGCGGAATCCACAATGTAGTGCTTTCGGAGAGTGGTGCCCGCAGGATATTGGGTGACACAGAAGTGGTGGGACGTACGTTCTCGCTGAATTTTGAAGACTATCGGGTAGTGGGCGTGGTGCGTAGCGGCAGTTATATGCTCAGCGACTCTTATGCCGACGTGTATATGCCCTATACTTGTATAACCGGTTATGATCGGGGGGATAAAATGGCCAATATGGTAGGTCCTTATCAGGTGTTTATCAAACTGCCTGGGGCGGATGATGCCCCGAAGCTACGTGCTGAAATACAGGAGTTGGTTCATAAATTCAACCACTCTCAGCCCGATCTGGAAATAGACTTGAACAATCAGCCTCTTCCTTATTGGCAGTATCCTCTTAAACAAATGGGGTATTCGGAGATTGACTGGGCGAACGTATTCAAAATACATGGTTGGCTGTTGCTTGCTTTCCTGTTTGTTCCGGCCATCAACCTGGGCGGGATGATTTCCAGCCGGATGGAACAACGTCTTTCCGAGATGGGGATACGCAAAGCCTTCGGAGCCAATCGTTCGGTATTGTTAGGACAGGTGCTTTGGGAGAATCTGGCGCTCACCTGTGTAGGCGGTTTTATCGGTCTGCTGTTGTCATGGGGAGGTCTGGTGTTGGGGCGTAATTGGATTTTCGGTTTGTTCAATTCGTGGCCGGTACCCATCCCCGAAGGAGTGGAGGTTAATCTAAGTCCGGATATGTTGTTCAGTCCGTTTGTGTTTGTCCTTGCGTTCGGTACGTGTGTATTGCTCAACCTGCTTTCGGCTTTTTGTCCCGCATGGTATTCACTGCGTAAAAACATCATATATTCCATCAACGAAAAGATATAAATAGCCATGAATCAATTAATACTGAAAAACTTGTGGGCGCGCCGCAGTCGCAACCTGTGGCTATTGGCCGAGATTGTATTGGTTTGTATTGTCTCTTGGAAAATAGCGGACCCTTTGGTCGTGCTTACCCATGACCGTACGTTACCTGAGGGCTTTCGTTCCGATCATTTGTTTGTTCTTGAACTGGCGACTTTGCCGGAGAAATCCGGGAAGTTTCGTCCCGAAGAAGACGACAGCCTGTCCCGCAGGGAAAACCTGGGCCGCATTTTTCAACAGGTGAAGAATTATGAAGGTGTGGAGTCTGCTACGTTTTTTTTCAATCGTATAATGCCTTATTCCGGTAGCAGTACCACTTCTCCCCAGACGTTTAAGGGAGATTCTACCTATATGTCGGCATGGCAGATCTCTTTCCTGAACCGTTCGGACTTCTTCCGGACCATGGGGTTTGAAGGAGCTGAGGGGATGACGGCCGGAGAGCTGGACGAACGTATCTTTGATAAAGATGAATATGTGCTGACAGCCAATACGTCGGAGTTCTTTTTGCATCCGGAGAGTCCTCTCACCGGGCGGACGACATGGAACAACGACAGCACTGCCGAATATCGGGTGGCGGGTGTGATAAAACCTTTTCGCTATCGAAGCTATATGCAACCTCAGCCGGTCCGTCTGAATCCCCTGTCGGTTATGCCCGAACGGTATTATTCGGATTTGCCCCAGATTGTTTTCCGAATCGGGGATCGTCTTTCCGAAGAGGTGTTTTTGCATCACTTCATCCCTTGGACGGGGAAGGAGTTGAAAGCCGGAAATATATATGTGAATTCGGTGCAGTCGTATACCGATTTGCGTAAACAGTCGGAGTTCAGTGCCGGTACTACCGATACATACCGTAAAAATATAACTTTGGGCTTGTTCTTTCTGATCAATCTCTGTCTGGGGGTGGCCGGAACGTTCTGGCTGCAAACCCGTACACGGCGAGAGGAAGTCGGCATTATGCTTTCATTCGGAGCCCGGCCGCAAAACATTGTTCGGATGCTGCTGGGTGAAGGATGGGTACTGACAACAATCGGAACGCTGTTGGGATGCCTTGTTTATTTGCAATATGCCTTGAAAGAAGGACTATACTCCACAAATTGGGGATCATGGTCACCCGAAGTGGCTTCGCCTGCTTATTGGATCAATCATTTCGGTTGGCACTTCCTGGCAACTTCCCTGATGGTGTACATCTTGTTGCTGATTGTCGTTTCAGTCGGCATTTGGATACCTGCCCGGAAGATTAGCCGCATCAATCCGGTAGATGCTTTGCGTGATGAATAACTATTAAAATTACATACTATGATAAAACTTTATTTAAAACAATCGTGGATGTTGATCCGTCAGAACAAGTTGTTCAGCAGTCTGTATGTACTGGGTACGGGGCTTGCCATTGCCATGACGATGATTATTGCCATTGTGTATTATATTAAAATAGCTCCTATTTATCCGGAAGTGAACCGTTCGGTGACGATGCGGATGAAAGGGGTGAGTGCCATGCATGTGAAAGGAGGCGGAAATTCATATCTCTGTTCTTATGAAATGCTGAAAGAGTGGTTCTACCCACTGAAATCAGCGGAGCTGGTTACCGCTGTAAACGAACACTTTCTGAACCGGGAGGGGGCTTATATACAACCGGCCGGGGAAGGTGAGCAGATACCGGCTTTGGTAAAGTATACCGATCCTAATTTTTTTCGGTTATTTGAGTTTGAATTTTTGAACGGGAAGCCTTTTTCGGAAGCGGATTTAGCCAGTGGAATCCGTAATGTAGTACTTTCTGACCGGATGGCCCGCCGCATTTTCGGCAGGACCGATGTGGTTGGGCAAACGTTTAAACTGGATTTCAAAGAGTCTAAAGTCGTCGGAGTGGTACGTGAGGGCAGTTATCTGTTGCCGGCATCTTACGGGCAAATCTATATGCCCTATTCTTGCTTGCCAGGATATGACAGTAACAATGATGGCAGTCATAAAGTCGGTACCTATATCGTTTATTTTAAGGTTCGCCAGAAAGAAGATATGCCGAAACTGTATGCGGAGGTCAATGAAATGGTGCATAAATACAATATTTCCCAGAAAGAATATACAGTTGATATTTTTCATCAGCCGGATCCGTATTGGCAGACTTGGTTCAGAGAGGGCAATACGAACGAGATTGATTGGATGTCGGTCATTAAACTGTATGGAGGAGCTCTTTTGGCTTTGTTGTTAGTGCCTGCTATTAATTTGAGTGGGATGATATCCAGTCGCATGGACGATCGTCTGGCGGAAATGGGGATACGAAAAGCGTTCGGGGCCAATCGGAAACAATTATTGAATCAAGTGTTATGGGAAAATCTGCTTCTTACTTGCATCGGCGGGCTGATGGGACTTATTGTTTCATGGGGGCTGCTTGTGTTAGGGCGTAATTGGGTATTTAGCCTGTTCGACAAATATCCGACAGTTGTGTCCGACGGAGTCGATGTGGCTATCAATCCGCAAATGCTGTTCAGTCCTTTAATGTTTTGCGTAACGTTTGCTTTTTGTTTGATACTGAACCTGCTCTCTGCCTGGTGGCCCACATGGCGCTCGTTGCACAACGATATTATTGACTCACTTAACACTAAGAAATAAATCATGATACGACTTATAATAAAGAACCTCTGGGCCCGTCGTCGGAAAAACGGATGGCTGTTGGCCGAATTGATATTGGTATCGATCGTCACGTGGGTGATTGTCGATCCGTTGGTAGTGTTGACACACGATCGGAATCTGCCGGAGGGCTATCGTCCCGATCATCTTTTCTTGCTTCAGTTGGCATCGTTCCCTGCCGAATCGGAGCAATTCCATATCGAAGAGAATGATACATTGGCGCGTAAAGCCAATTTTGAGCGGTTGCTCGACAAGTTGAAACATTATGAAGGAGTAAAGTATACTACTTTCATCTTGAATGGCCAATATCCTTCATCGAATTCCACGAGTAACGGTAATACGATGTTCGATACCATTCCAGTCCGCACTCTCCGTCTTACTTTCATGCCCCACA
Organism: Bacteroides hominis; assembly: GCF_033042785.2. Lineage (NCBI taxonomy): Bacteria > Pseudomonadati > Bacteroidota > Bacteroidia > Bacteroidales > Bacteroidaceae > Bacteroides > Bacteroides hominis. The sequence goes on from NZ_CP178829.1 coordinate 2,760,947, forward strand.
CCGATTATTTCCGGACCATGGGGATGGAGGGAGCCGAAGGTATGACGGCCGTACAATTGGATAACCGTGACTTCCGTTGGACCGAATCGGTATTGACTGCGGACGTAGCGTATCGGCTGAAGGATGGAAAACCGCTTTACGGACGTCGTTTGGGGGAAAATGGAGATGATGAAGACTATCGGGTGGGAGGAGTGATCGCCCCTCTTCGTTACCGGAGCTATATGCAACCCATGCCCATAGAGTTATGCGTGTTTGAAGAGTTTCCTGATTATATGTACTATTATCTTCCGTTAATCGCTTTTCGTATAGACGACAATCTGTCGGAGAAGGCTTTTCTGCATCACTTCCGTGAGTGGATGGATAAAGGACTGACGGTAGGCAACTATTATGTGAAGTCTGTACGGTCCTTCAGCAGCATTCAGGATCAACACGAGTTTTCTGAAGGTATCACTAACCAGTATCGCCTGAACCTGGCTTTAGGTATATTCTTTTTAGTGAACCTTTGTTTGGGAGTGGCCGGAACTTTCTGGATGCAGACCCGTTCGCGCCGTGAAGAGGTAGGCATCATGCTTTCTTTCGGCGGTAATCCTTCACATATCACCCGCCTGCTTTTATACGAAGGTTGGGTGCTGACCACATTGGGGACGTTGATAGGCTGCTTGCTCTATTTGCAATATGCGTTGAAGGATGGTCTCTATACTACCTGTACCGGTTCGGAAGAGACGATGCCTGTTTATTGGATTAACCATTTCGGTCTGCATTTTGCGGCTGTTTCCCTGATTGTATACCTTTTGCTGTTGATTGTTGTTTCTATCGGAATCTGGATGCCGGCACACAAACTCAGCCGCATCAATCCGGTGGATGCTTTGCGGGACGAATAACCAATAAATAAAATAAATTGCTATGATGGTATTATACTTCAAACAGGCCTGGCAACTCCTGAAACAGAATCCTTTATTCAGTAGTGTGTACATACTCGGTACAGGACTGGGGATTGCCATGACCATGAGCCTGGTGATCATCTGTTACATCAAGATGGCTCCGGTCTATCCCGAAGAGAACCGGAACCGTATCCTGGTCAGTAAAGGAATGACTGTTGTAGAGCAGAAAAACCAGGAGAATTGGTTCAGTTCTCACGTATCCTTTCAGGCAGTGAAGCGTTTTTATTATCCGCTGAAGAGTACCGAGGCTGTAGGGGCATCTATGGATGGGCGCAGTACATCATTACTTGAATTGCCTGGTGACGGAGATTTGAAAGAGGTACAGGTGAAGCTGGTAGATGCCGGGTTCTGGAAGGTGTTTCAATTTGCCTTTGTAGACGGCAAGCCGTTTAGTCAGGCCGATTTTGATTCCGGATTACGAAAAGCTGTCATTTCGCGTACAATGGCTCGCCAGCTTTTTGGAGAGACTCCACCGGTAGGTCGTACTTTTGTTCTTGATTCCGATGAATATAGAGTATGTGGAGTTGTAAAAGATGTTTCCTTCATTACCCCTGCTACGTATGCGGATATTTGGTTACCACTGACGGTTGATTCCGATATTATAAAGGATAATAAGGGTGGCTATGAGTTGGTAGGTGATCTGAATGTCTATATGTTGGCTCCTTCTGTCGATGCTAAAGATAAGGTAATTACAGAGGTACGTGACGTGTTCCGCAAATATAATTATTCTCAGAAAAAATACAGTGTCGATTTACATGGGCAACCGGTATCTTACTGGAAAAGTATTTTTTATGAATATTCTAATTCGGCACCCGACTGGGGAGAGCTGTTACGAGTGTATGGCACTATCCTGTTAGCTTTATTATTTGTTCCGGCACTGAATCTGGCAGGAATGATTGCTTCACGTATGAAGCGCCAGCTTTCCGAATTGGGCATACGTAAGGCTTTCGGTGCTTCCAAAACTTCGCTTCTGTTGCAGGTATTTTGGGAAAATCTGTTTCTTACTGGCATCGGAGGTCTGTTCGGTTTGTTACTTTCGTATCTGATTGTCTATTGTGGCCGGAACTGGCTTCCGGACCTGTTGTCTTTCTCGGTAGATGTGATGCCCGAGGGAGTCGATAGCTTCTTGACTCCCGGTATGTTGCTGAATCCGGTGGTGATAGGTATTACCTTCATGGTCAGTTTGGTGCTGAATGTATTGTCGGCTCTGATTCCGGCTTTACATGCTTTGAAGAAAGATATTGTATATTCGCTTAACGAAAAAAGATAAAAGATATGAACCTGATGATGATACTCCGCCAGTTGTGGAACCAGCGTGCTGCCAATGGATGGATTCTGGGAGAACTGGTGGTTGTGACTTATTTTTTATGGGGAGTAGTCGACCCTGTGTACGTATTATTATCCGATAAGGCATTGCCCGATCATTATGATCTTACCGATACTTACCTGCTCAGTATAGGTGAATATTCAACTAACCATACCAAATATAAACCGGAGATGGCTTCCGATTCGTTGAAACGTCTTGACTTTATGCGCATCGTAGATCAGGTACGCCGTTATCCGGGTGTTTCTAATGTGACTGTCAGCCTTTTTAATTCTTATCCGCAAAGCGGGGGCTGGAACGGAGGACAGGTTTTCAATGATACGATTCTTGCATATTCACAGCAGATGACCTTCCTTTCCGGAACCGACTATTTTGGAGTTTTTCGTATACACGATGCACGGACAGGGCAAATTCCTCCGGTACTTGCGGAAGGAGAACAGGGGATCTACCTGACTCCTGATCTCGCAGAGAAGTTGTTCGGCGAGAAATATCCGCAAAATAAATGGGTGCATTGGGGAGATACGACCCGTAAGTTTCCGTTGACCGCTATAATCGCCCCCGTACAGATAAGAAGTAATAACCAACCCGGTCCTCTGATATTCAAGACTACTTCTGAATTGAAACATCTTCCGGGCAGAGTGCGGATTTGTTTCCGGGTGCGTGATGGACTCGCTTCACCTGTTTTCACCGAGACATTTAAACGTGAAATGCGTCCCCGAATGCAGATCGGGAACTATTATCTGGCATCGCTTACGGATTTCAGGACGGAAAGTAAAAATTTTGAGTATTATATGGGAACTACGGGGACTATCCGGTTGCAGACCATTCTCGCTTTATTTTTTCTGTTGTGTGTCTTTTTGGGGATGGGGGGTACCTTTTGGCTGCGTTGCAATGCCCGCCGGGAGGAAATAGGGCTCTATATGGCAATGGGGTCTAACCGTCACCGGTTGATCCGGCAGTTTCTTTTTGAAGCTTGGTGGATGGTGACTATCGCATTTGTAGTAGGAGCATTGGTACAACTTCAAATAGTATATCTGAATGGCTTTGCTTTCCCGCCGGATAATCCGAACCCGGATTATATACAGAATCGTCCGGTGTTGCACTTCCTTATTGTATCGGTTATTTCGTATGTTCTGATTCTGGGAGTTTCGTTTGTGGCAACTTATATTCCGGTTTCAAAAGCAGCACGGATGAATCCTGCGGATGCTTTGCGGGACGAGTAACCGGATTGGTCGGCAAATACCTCCACCACAGAGGAGACATGAAGTAACACAGATTATTTATATTGATCAGCAGTGACTTAAATTTTCCTCTGTGTTCTCTGTGGTGAGTTTTGACACATTTACATGATTTTCAAAAAACTTTGGACGGTATATAACTTTTTTAAATATCAGTTCTGCGAATATCTGTATTCGTTGGGCGTTACTCCCGTGATTTTCTTGAAAAACAAGCAGAATAACTGCGTGTTAGAAAATCCCAGTTGACCGGCTATTGCTTTGATTGTATTCTCTTTATCAAGTAGCATTCTCTTTGCGGTTTCCATTCTTTTTAACTGAAAGAACTCCAGTAAGGTTTTACCGGTTTCAAACGTGAGTAAATCTTCAAAATAGGCAACGGATAGCTTTAAATTTTCAGCACAATATGCGGAGGTAGGCGGACCTTCCCACTTTAGCTTACCGGAATAAATATAATCATCCAATAAACGGTCTGTTTTGTCGAGCAGCACTTTATTCTTATTCTCCCTGGTGATAAACTGCCGTTCGTAGAACCGGGTACAATAATCCAACAATAGTTCGATGTATCGTGAAATCAGTGTTTGGCTATGGCGGTCTATCGGGTGATGTAATTCCTCGTCCATTTCCCGTAGGCATTCTATAATCTTATCCTTTTCGCGTTGGGACAGATGTAAAGCCTCTTCTTTCCGGTAGAAAAAGAAAGTATATTCTTGAATGTTTTTTTCAAGTGTGGTACCATAAAGCAGATCGGGATGGAAAGCCAGTAACCATCCCTGCTGTGGGAGTACTCTGTTTTTGTGGATGTCGAAGGTTTGTTCCGGAGGGAGGAAAACCATTGTCGCATTGGAATAGTCATAAGCTTTGCGTCCGCAACAACAGCAATCCTCTATGTCGTTCTCCATCAACAGTATTGTGTAAAAATCGAATTTAATGCTGTGCTGTTCCACATTCGTATGGTCCAGACGGATAATGCTTGCCTGTGGATGCAGCGTCTTGCATCCCAGGCAGCGGTTGCATTGATGCACCGTTTTGATATCTAATGTTTCTTTACCGGAAGAGGCCATCATACTTGAATTATCCTGTATTCTGTCGGGGTACAGCCAACATTCTTTTTAAATATGCGTGTGAAATGTTGTGGGTATTGGAATCCCAGTTCATATGCAATCTCACTGACTGTTTTTTCTGAAGCCAATATCTTTTCTTTGGCTACATTTATTATTTTACCCTGGATGTATTCCTGAGCAGTCTTACCCGTCTCCTTTTTAACCAGGTCGCCGAAATAGTTGGAAGACAAGTTTACCTTATCTGCAAAATATTTCACTGTGGGTAATCCTTCGGTTTGCGACTGCTCACTTTGGAAGTAGAGATCCAATAGTTCTTCGAACTTCACCAGTACGTCCTTGTTCACTTTTGAACGTGTGACGAACTGCCGTTCATAGAAACGCATGCAATAGTCCAATAATAATTCGATATTTCTCGAAATCAGGCGTTTGCTGTGCTTGTCTATCGGACGTGATAATTCCAACTGGACTTTATCCAGGCAATCCTGAAAGATCTTTTTCTCTTCGTCCGAAAGATGAAGGGCTTCATTTGAAGCGTATGAAAAGAATGAATACTGTTTGATTTCCTGTCCCAGAGATGTGCCGCGTATCAGGTCGGGATGAAATAATATACCGTGTGACTTCGGACGTATCCCGTCAGTCACCTTTACCTCTACTACCTGTCCGGGGGCAAAACTTGTTACTGTGCCTTCCTGATAGTCATACATCTGCCGTCCGTAGCGTAGATCGCCGCACTTTGTTTGTTTCAGAAACAAAGCGTACAGTCCGTAGTTGAGGGTGAAGTGTGTGGGGAACAACGTGGCTTTCGACAAGTCGACTACTGTCACCAAAGGGTGCAATGTTTCGAGACCGTACATCTGGTTATACTGGTCTACCGAATTGAGCTTAATTACTTCTTCCATAGGGCATATTGTTATTTATCTGTGACAAATGTAGGGATTTTCATCATATGTAGTATGGGTTGGAGGAATAAAACCGGAATAGGGGTAAGAATATCCGTAATTGAGGTAATTACATCCGTAATCCGGGTATACGATGAGAACGGAAAGGTGCCTAAATTTGCATCATAAATTTATAATCTTATGAAAATGAAACATTTTATATGGGCATCGGCAATGATAACGTTGCTGTGCTATACCACAAATTCTTTAAATGCACAGAATATGAAAAAAGAAGAAGTTCTACAAAATCCGAGTGTGTTTCCCATAGGAGATGCAAACGTGCAATATGCGAAGTTTTTTATAGGGCAGTCCTATCTGGCACGCTTGACACAGAATGATGAATTGAATTGTCCTGTCAGCAATGTGACTTTCGAGCCCGGATGCCGTAACAATTGGCACAGCCATACGGGCGGACAAATCCTGATAGCTGTCGGAGGAAGAGGGTATTATCAGGAAAAAGGGAAAAATGCCCGTCTGTTACTGCCCGGAGATGTAGTGGAGATAGCTCCGGATGTAGTGCATTGGCATGGAGCCGCCCCTGACAGTTGGTTTTCGCATCTGGCCATCGAATGTAATCCTGAAACCAACCAAAATACTTGGTTGGAACCTGTAGATGATCAGGCATACGCTGAGGCAACTTCCCCCCAAGGGATAGCTGCAACGAGTGTTTCCCGCAATGGCACGACGAGGTTTATCAACCTCGGAAACAACCTTGCACAGACCGATCCCGAACTGGAGGAAATATTCACTAATTTTGCTTTTGGCGAAACACAGCAATATGGTGATTTGGATACTCGTATGCGGATTTTGGTTACAATGGCTTCCACCATTGCCATGAGCACTGCGGGAGAGTATCAAAAAACACTCCAGGCCGCTTTTGTCAACGGAGTTACCCCGCTTGAAATAAAAGAAGTGCTTTATCATGCCGTTCCTTATGTGGGTATGGCAAAGGTTGCGGAATTGATTTCTATAGCCAATGGATTCTTGTCGTCAAAAGGAGTGAAGTTGCCTTTGGAGCCACAGGCGGTGATAACTTCCGAAAACCGTATGGAGAAGGGACTTGCTTTGCAGAAATCCATTTTTGGCGAACGAATAGACAAAATGTATGAAACCGCACCCCAAGGACAATTGCATTTTCAGGAATATCTTTCCGCCAACTGTTTCGGTGATTATCAAACGCGTCCGGTTCTGGATGTAAAAACGCGTGAAATGTTAACTTTTGCCATCCTTGTGTCACTTGGTGGCTGTGAGGCGCAGGTCAAAGGCCATATTCAAGGCAATATAAATGTTGGCAATGATAAATCTGTGTTGCTGACTGTCATTACTCAATTGTTGCCCTACATTGGTTATCCGCGTACACTCAATGCATTGGCTTGCTTAAATGAGATTGTTCCGGAGGATAAGTAAATCAGGCAGTTCGTTAACGGGCAGTATGTTCATTATCGGACATCCTTCTGTTAGTTTAATGTGCAATTTATGAGGATGTTATTCTTTTGGCATACCATTTGACATGTCTTGTTCATATAAGCCAAAATGGAACAAAACGAATCATCTAAATAAATTAAAGTTATGATTACATTAACTTCTCTCTCAAAAATCTATCGTACAAACGAGATTGAGACAGTAGCTCTCGAGAATGTGAACCTGAAAGTGGATCGCGGTGAATTTCTTAGCATAATGGGACCTTCCGGTTGTGGCAAATCGACTCTATTAAATATTATGGGGTTGCTGGATGCGCCTACAACCGGAACAATCGAAATAAACGGCACACACACGGAAGGGATGAAGGATAAAGAACTGGCTGCCTTCCGTAATAAAACGCTTGGTTTTGTGTTCCAGTCATTCCATCTGATCAATTCTCTTAATGTATTGGACAATGTAGAGCTTCCCTTATTATATCGTCGTATAGGCTCTTCCGAACGTCGGAAACAGGCTCAGGAGGTGCTTGAGAAAGTCGGTTTGACTCACCGTATGCGGCATTTCCCCACACAGCTTTCCGGTGGTCAGTGCCAGCGCGTAGCCATTGCCCGTGCTATTATCGGTAATCCGGAGATTATCCTTGCTGATGAGCCTACCGGTAACTTGGACTCCAAGATGGGGGCTGAGGTAATGGAGTTGCTTCACCGGTTAAATAAAGAAGACGGACGTACCATTGTGATGGTGACCCATAACGAGGAGCAGGCCAAACAGACTTCACGCACCATTCGGTTCTTTGACGGACGGCAAGTGCAATAATTCAGAAGCATTACACGAGGAATAAACGTTCATTTTTGATAAGAAAGAGAGTTCATTTGTGGGCAGAGTGTTCATTATCGGACACTCTGCCCAAATATTAAGTGGTTGTTTATAAGTGTATTAATTCTTTGGCATGTCATTTGAACATGATCTTAATAAAAAGAAATAATTTAAAACCATAAGTTTATGATTACATTGACTTCTCTCTCGAAAATCTACCGTACGAACGAAATCGAAACAGTGGCTCTTGAAAATGTGAACCTGACAGTAGACCGTGGTGAGTTCCTGAGCATAATGGGACCTTCCGGTTGTGGTAAATCGACTTTGCTGAATATTATGGGGTTGCTGGATGCACCTACTACCGGAACCATAGAGATAAACGGTACACACACTGAAGGCATGAAAGATAAGGAACTGGCAGCTTTCCGTAATAAGACACTTGGATTCGTATTCCAGTCGTTTCACCTGATTAATTCCCTGAATGTACTGGATAATGTGGAGCTTCCGTTACTGTATCGCCGTATGGGCTCTTCCGAACGTCGGAAACTGGCTCAGGAGGTGCTTGAGAAAGTCGGTTTGACTCACCGTATGCGGCATTTCCCCACTCAACTTTCCGGTGGTCAGTGTCAGCGCGTTGCCATTGCCCGTGCCATTATCGGCAATCCAGAGATTATCCTTGCTGATGAACCTACCGGAAATCTGGACTCCAAGATGGGGGCTGAGGTAATGGAGTTGCTTCACCGGTTAAATAAAGAAGACGGACGTACCATTGTGATGGTGACCCATAACGAGGAGCAGGCCAAACAGACTTCACGCACCATTCGGTTCTTTGACGGACGACAAGTACAATAATAATCATAATACAGTCATTCATCTCAAAATTAGGAAACGATGAAAATAAGAGTAATGTTAGTGGCTTTAGCTCTCACAATGGGGGCAACTTTCAATATGATACAGGCTCAATGCAGTGATGATTGCCAATGTGGTAAAACTACCGGAAGTAAGGGAATCATTGTTGATAACCGTAAAGTTCCCGGTTTTTCTTCTATCCGTCTGGATGCAGTCGGAGATATCATTTTTACGCAGTCCGATCGTTGTTCTGTTCGGATAGAGGGCCCGCAGAGATATGTATCCGAAACTACAACGAAAGTGGAAAAAGAGACTTTGATGATTGGATATAAAGAGAATAACAGCAATTCCAAAAATGTTAAACTGTATATTGCCGCTCCTGATCTGAAGAGTGTAAAATTGCAGGGAGTAGGCAGCTTCAATTGCCGGACCGCACTTCGGTTGGATCAATTGAAGATAACTCTTTCGGGAGTAGGCGGTGCTGAAATTAGTGATTTGGTTTGTGAAACTCTCAAAGTACGGTTGGATGGTGTAGGCAGTGTCAATATCCGGGTGGATTGTGATGAACTGACAGCTCGTGCCGACGGTGTAGGAAGCATGACCCTGAAAGGTAAAGCCCGTAAAGCTGATATTTCTAAAGGTGGAGTCGGAGGGGTTAATACACGCGGATTGAAAGTAGGAGAATAAAAAGAACACAATGATTAAACAATATTTCAAGCAGGCCCTGTCGCAACTTAAGCAACAACCATTGTTGACTACGATAAGTGTGCTGGGCACTGCACTGACCATTTGCCTGATTATGGTAGTGGTGATGCAACAACAGATAAAGACGGTTCCTTTTGCCCCCGAAAGTAACCGGAACCGCTTGTTGCACGTCAAATGGATGAGTGTAGGCAACAAAACCTGGAGTGACGACGGATCAAGTAACGGTCCGATGGGAATAAAAACGGCGAAGGGATGTTTCGAAGGATTAAAAACTCCTGAAGAAATTAGTATATATAGCATCCCCGAGACGATGCAGGTCTCTTTGTCTCGGGGAGTGCGTACAGGAGTGGATGCACTTGAGACAGACGGGGCTTTCTGGCGTATATTCGACTTCTCGTTTATCGATGGCAAGCCTTACTCGGATGCTGAAGCTAAATCGGGTTTGCCCGTGGCTGTTATAACAGAAAGTGTGGCCCGGCTTCTTTTCGGTACTGCTACAAATGTGGCCGGGAAAGAGATTTTTGTGAACGATGCCCCTTACCGGGTGAGTGGAGTTGTGAAAGATGTCTCTTCAATGGCTTCGACGGCCTATGCACAGATATGGGTCCCATATCTGTCAACTAACATCACAGGAGGGGATAATGTATGGAATGATGGTATCATGGGAGCGATGCGGGTTGTGATTTTGGCTCGTAGTTCTTTTGATTTTGATGCGATTCGGGCAGAGTGTGAACGACGTCGTTTGGCGTATAATGCCGGATTGGGAGATTATTTTGTTTTTTACCGGGGTCAGCCGGATGACCAGTTGACCATGTCACAGCATAAGTGGGCAAATGAGCAACCGGATATGGCGGGTTATTTTCGCCAACAAGTGATCATTTTCCTTATTTTGTTGTTGGTTCCTGCCATTAACCTGAGTTCGATGACTCACAGCCGTCTGCGACAGCGTGTGGCGGAGATTGGCGTGCGCCGTTCGTTCGGTGCTACCCGCGGAGGGGTGATGGGACAGATTGTTGCCGAGAATTTGGTGTTGACTTTAATGGCGGGTGTTGTAGGATTATTGTTCTGTTTGCTGATTTCCTATGTGTGGGGCGGTACACTTTTTGCCGATTCACGGCTGATGTATCTCAATACGGCTCCGGTCATTGAGTGGAAGATGCTTTTCAAACTCTCTACGTTTATTTATGCTCTGCTCTTTTGTCTGCTGCTAAACTTGCTCAGCAGCGGGTGGCCGGCTTGGCGGGCATCCCGGATGTCAATCATAAATGCTCTTAGCGGAAAACTCACTTAAACACTACATGAACGATGAATAAAAAATTATTAAAACAAATAGTTAATGAACGGCGTTCGAATGCGTGGTTGTTCGTAGAGTTACTGTTAGTAAGTATTGTGCTTTGGTATGTGGTCGACTATATGTTTGTCACTCTTTATACTTATTTTGAGCCTCGTGGTTTTGATATAGAGAATACTTACAGGGTTGAATTTAATTATCTCACGGAAAAAAGCCCCGATTATATAGCCGGCCGTACGGAAGAGGAAAATAATGCCGATATACGTGAGTTATTAGATCGTTTGCGTCGTCGTCCCGGAGTAGAGGCAGTCAGTATGTCACAAAATTCTTTTCCTTACAATGGCAGTAACAGTGGTATGGAAGTACGTCTGGATACTATGGAAAGGAAGTATAATATCCGGCGGTGGGTGACCCCTGACTTTTTCCGTGTATTCCGTTATCGGGGAGCTAACGGAGAAACACCGGAACAATTGGGAGCTTTGCTGAAAGAGGGTGCTTTTATGGCATCGCGTAATCTTTTTGAATCCCGTTATCATATAGACTTAAAAGATTATATTGGCAAAGAATTTTGTTTGGATCAGGATACAGCCCGGGGTACAAAGTTGTCTGCCGCACTTGAAGTGATTCGTTACGATGATTTTTCGGCCGCTTGCTATAGCCGGTCGGTAGTAATATTATTGCGGGAGGATCAATTGGCATATGGCAATGAAATCTGTCTGCGTACCAGTGATGGTGAACCTGCCGGATTCGCTGAACGGTTAATGAAAGACGCACCATCCCAATACAGAGTGGGGAATGTCTTTTTATCGAAAGTAAATTCATTCCAGAATATTCGTCGTACTTTCCAGTTAGACGATATGAATACTTTACGAAACTATTTGGTGGGGATGAGCTTTTTGCTGCTTAATATTTTCCTGGGATTGTTGGGCACTTTCTGGTTCCGGACGCAGCAGCGTAAAGGAGAGATGGCTTTAATGATGGCGGTAGGCGGCAGCAAGAAGAGTGTCTTTTTCCGTTTGCTCAGTGAAGGCTGGTTCATGCTGCTTCTGGTCACTCCGTTGGCACTGGGCATTGACTGTTATATTGCCAAAAGCGAACTGACACCTTCGTGGCAATTCTCCACGTTCACTGTCGGGCGTTTTGTATTGTGCGAATGTATTACTCTGCTGTTGATGGCATTGATGATATTGGCCGGCATTTGGTTCCCGGCCCGTCAGTCCATGAAAATCCAGCCGGCAGAAGCATTGCGTGAGGAATAAAAGCTTATTGCAATAAATCGTAATCTATCTGCGTTGTTTTCAAGATTATAACGTATATTTGCGTCCATAATCCTGATACAACGCAGTTTTTTTACTATGAACAGACGATCGTATACTATATTTCTTATATCTATCTTTTTATTTCTCACAGAAATATCCACTGCTGCGGAACGCATTTATAATGTTCTTTTCATTCAGTCGTATGCTTCCGAAACACCTTGGCATGGCGATTTGGCCAAGGGATTGAAAGAAGGATTCAGCGAATCCGGACTGAAAGTGAATGTGACAACAGAATTTCTGGATGCCAATTTCTGGACTTATCAGTCAGAGAAACTTATTATGCGGCGTTTCTGCGAACGAGCCCGCGAACGGGGAACGGATTTGATTGTTACTGTCAGTGACGAGGCTTTCCATACTTTGTTGACTTGCGGGGATTCATTGCCTTTACAGTTGCCTGTTGTCTTTTTTAATATAAAATATCCGGAAGGCAGTCTGATCGATTCGTTACCCAATGTGTGTGGATATACGGCAAATCCGGATTTCGGGGAGCTGTTGAGGCAGGCGAACCGCCTTTTCCCGAGTTGGACGGAAGTAGTCTGTATCTCTGACAACAGCCTTCTGAGTTCTAAAGGAAGAGACGACTTTATGAACGAATGGAATGGCTTTGTGAAAGAGCATCCGGAATATACGGTAACTTTCTATAATTCGCAAACGGATACAACCAACAAAATCATAGCTTCCACATGTTATCCGCGCAATACGCACAGGACACTGATTATTGCCCCTAAATGGTCGCCTTTTATGTCATTCATCGGACGTAATTCAAAAGCTCCTTTCTTTTCGTGTGAAAATCTTGCATTGACTAATGGCGCCTTCGGGGCTTATGATGCCGATTCATATACTTCTGCACGTGAGGTGGGGCGGACAGCTTCCGATGTGTTACGTGGGAAGACTCCTTCGGAAGTGGGGATTATTGAATCTCCCTTGAATTTTATGTATGATTTCAAGCAGCTGGTGTTTTTCAAGGTAAATCCCAAGCAGGTGCAGGCTATTGGAGGAACCATTATCAACGAACCATACGGAGAGAAATATCGTTTGCTCTATATCTTACTGTATAGCTCGATATTAGCTTTACTGGTGTTTTTGATAGTGTGGCTGTATCGCATCAACCGCCGCGAATCCCGTCGGCGCATCCATGCCCAGACCCGTTTACTGATACAAAACCGATTGGTTGCCCAACGTGATGAATTCGATAATGTATTCCATTCTATCCGTGACGGTGTGATCACGTACGATACCGATCTCCGTATTCATTTTACGAATCGTTCTTTACTGAAAATGCTGCATTTGCCTAAGGATGAAGCCGCGCGTCCTTATGAAGGATTACCGGCAGGCAGTATCTTCAAGATTTACAATAATGGTAAAGAGATTCTCCGTTCCATGCTCGAGCGGGTGGTAACTGAAGAGGGCAGTGTGGTCATTCCCGAAAATTCGTTTATGCAGGAAGTCCACAGTGGCAGCTATTTTCCTGTTTCGGGTGAGATCGTTCCTATCCGGGCACATGGTAAAATCACCGGAATGGCCCTTTCGGCCCGTAATATATCGGATGAAGAGATGCAAAAACGTTTCTTTAGTATGGCGGTGGACGAAAGCTCCATCTATCCCTGGCAGTATAATATCCGTACCGGTTTATTTACTTTTCCTGCGGGCTTTCTGGTACGCTTCGGGTTTGCAGAGAACAAGACCACCATTTCACGGAATGAGATGGACCGGATGGTTCATCCGGACGATCAGGAGTTGGCGTTCGAACTCTTTAACCGTGCATTGGCAGGTCTGAGCCAGAGTACCCGTATGAGTTTCCGCCAGCTTAGCGGTGACGGCAGATACGAATGGTGGGAATATCGTACTTCGGTGCTTGCAGGACTTACGACAGACACACCTTACAGCATTCTGGGCGTATGTCAGAGTATACAGCGCTATAAGACTACCGAAGAGCAATTGACCGCAGCCCGCGATAAAGCACTTCAGGCAGATAAGCTTAAATCGGCATTCCTTGCTAATATGAGTCACGAAATACGTACACCGCTGAATGCCATCGTGGGCTTCTCCGATTTGTTGAGTGATACCAGTGGATTTACCGAAGAGGAGGTAAAGTTGTTTATTGAGACAATCAATAAAAACTGTGGCCTGTTACTGGCACTTATTAATGATATTCTTGATTTGTCCCGTATAGAGTCCGGTACGATGGATTTCCAGTTTGCCGGGCACAATCTTCCGTTATTGATGAAGAATGTATACGATTCACAACAGTTGAACATGCCTTCCGGAGTCCGGTTGGTATTGAAGTTGCCGGAGAATAGTAAAAAATATCTGGTGACGGATAATGTCCGCTTGCAACAAGTGGTGAATAACCTGATAAACAATGCTGCCAAGTTTACAACACAAGGGTCGATCACATTCGGTTATACGGAGGAAGAGCCGGGATATACTTCTATTTTTGTAGAAGATACCGGAAAAGGTATTTCGGAAGATGGGTTGAAGCATATCTTCGAACGTTTCTATAAAGTCGACAGTTTTACCCAGGGAGCTGGGTTGGGACTGAGTATTTGTCAAACCATCATCGGACGTTTGAATGGAGTCATCACGGTTACTTCGAAGGAGGGAAAGGGAACCCGTTTCACAGTTCGTTTACCGGATACTTGTGAATAAGTACACCGGGGGCGTCCGTCTGCGGACAAACTGTTCATTTTCGGACAGAAGAAGGAGGATTGATTTTAGACGGTGAACGATAAACGGTGAAGGATGAACAAAAGGAGTGGTGGATGACGAACAGGAGAAGAGTGACCAGGAGGGAAGTGGAGTGAGGATTATCATACACTGAACTCTTTCAAATGAATGTTTATGTTATATGGCGAGCTGGAGTGATCGCTGCAACACTCAATATTTGGCACAGGGTTTGCTTTTCTGCCGGTAAATAAACAAATTCTATATGAAACGATCTTTTCTACTCTCTGCTTTTGCCTTCTGTTCGTTGGCATTGAGTGCACAGGAAACACGGGAGATTACCTTGAATGAAGCCATTGCATTGGCGCGTACACAGTCTGTAGATGCAGCCGTTGCTCTCAATGAGTTGAAGACAGCTTATTGGGAATACCGTACGTTCCGTGCCGATTTGTTGCCGGAAGTAAATTTCAGCGGAACTTTGCCAAGCTATGGAAAACAATATAACAGTTATCAGAATGAAGACGGCTCTTACTCCTTTGTCCGCAGTAATAAGTTAGGGCTGAACGGTACGCTTTCCATTGATCAGAATATCTGGTTTACGGGTGGTAAGATAGCCCTGTCTTCTTCACTCGACTTTGTGAAACAGCTGGGGAGTGGTGGAAACCGGCAGTTTATGTCCGTGCCTATCGCTTTACAATTGACTCAACCTATCTTTGGAGTGAATGACCTGAAATGGAATCGCCGCATTGAGCCGGTTCGTTATGAAGAGGCAAAAGCAGCCTTTATCACTGCTACAGAGACTGTAACCATGAACGCGATCACTTACTTCTTTAATCTTCTGCTGGCTAAAGAAACTCTGGGAACCGCCCGCCAGAATCAGATAAATGCAGATCGCTTGTACGAGGTGGCCGGAGCGAAACGAAAGATGGGGCAAATTTCCGAAAATGAGCTTTTGCAATTGAAACTGGCTGCATTGAAAGCTCGGGCTGCCGTTACCGATGCACAGAGCAATCTGAATGCAAATATGTTCCGGCTGCGCTCTTTCCTGGCAATAGGAGATGATCAGGTATTGGAGCCGGTAATACCGGAATCAGCACCCGATCTTAAAATGGAATACAACAAAGTGCTGAATAAAGCATTGGAGCGCAATTCTTTCGCTCATAACATACGTCGCCGGCAGTTGGAAGCTGATTACGAAGTGGCTACCGCACGTGGCAATCTTCGTAGTATCGATCTTTTCGCAAACGTGGGATATACCGGACTGAATAAGGATTTCTCTGCTTCTTATCAAAAATTACTCGATAACCAGGTGGTAGAGGTCGGTGTGAAGATTCCGATTCTTGATTGGGGAAAGCGTCGTGGAAAAGTGCGTGTAGCCAAGAGTAACCGGGAAGTTACCTTATCCAAAATACGTAAAGAACAAATTGACTTTGATCAGGACATCTTCCTGCTTGTAGAGAATTTTAATAATCAGGCACAGCAACTTTCTATTGCCAATGAAGCGGATAAGATTGCACAGCAGCGTTATAAAACCAGTATCGAGACTTTCCTGATAGGTAAAATCAATACACTCGACCTGAATGATGCCCAGAATTCGAAAGATGATGCCCGGCAGAAACATATCAATGAACTCTACTGGTACTGGTATTATTTTTACCAGCTCCGCAGTCTGACGCTGTGGGACTTCCAGAATAATACACCACTGGAAGCCGATTTTGATGATGTTGTGAAGAATTAGTTTGGTTTTAACCCCAAAAAGAGTAGTTTTGCAAATCAAAAAAATAACACTTATGCTTTTAATTATAGATGATGATAGTGGAGTTCGTTCCTCGTTGAGTTTCATGCTGAAACGTGCCGGTTACCAAGTGGTAACTGTACCCGGTCCGCGTGAGGCGATGGAAGTAGTCCGTTCGGAAGCTCCTTCTCTGATTTTGATGGATATGAATTTTACACTTTCCACTTCCGGAGAAGAGGGATTGACCCTTCTTAAGCAGGTCAAGATATTTCGTCCGGATGTTCCTGTAATTCTGATGACTGCATGGGGTAGTATCCAACTTGCCGTGCAGGGAATGCAGGCCGGTGCATTCGATTTTATCACCAAACCCTGGAATAATGCCGCATTGCTGCAACGCATAGAGACTGCTTTGGAGCTTACTGCAACTCCGAAGGATACGCTTCAGGAGCAAAGCGGTTCATTGAACCGGAGCCATATTATTGGCAAGAGCCGTGGATTGACAGAAGTGTTGAATACGGTGGCTCGTATTGCACGAACCAATGCTTCGGTATTGATCACCGGTGAGAGCGGAACCGGTAAAGAACTGATAGCCGAGGCTATCCACATCAATAGTCAGCGTGCCCGTCAGCCTTTTGTGAAAGTCAATCTTGGAGGAATATCCCAGAGTTTGTTTGAAAGTGAGATGTTCGGTCATAAAAAAGGAGCCTTCACAGATGCCACTTCCGATCGTATGGGGCGTTTTGAGATGGCGAATAAAGGAACTATTTTTCTGGATGAAATCGGCGATCTCGATCCCTCATGCCAGGTGAAACTGTTGCGGGTATTGCAGGATCAGACTTTTGAAGTACTGGGTGACAGCCGTCCGCGTAAGACGGATATACGGGTTGTTTCGGCTACCAATGCCGACTTGGCCAAGATGGTAAGCGAACACACTTTCCGTGAAGATCTGTTCTATCGCATTAACCTGATAACCATAAAACTTCCTGCGTTGAGAGAGCGCAGAGAGGATATACCGTTACTCGCCAGACACTTTGCCGATCGTCAGGCTGAGATCAACAACCTACCCCGTACGGAGTTTTCGTCGGATGCATTGAACTTCCTGAGTCGTTTGCCTTTTCCGGGCAATATCCGTGAGTTGAAAAATCTGGTGGAGCGTACGATTCTGGTCAGTGGCAAGGAAGTGTTGGATGCAACCGATTTCGAGAGTCAGTACCAGCGACATGATGAAAGTACGTCAACTGCCTCTTCGTTTGCGGGAATGACACTCGATGAAATCGAAAGACAGACAATTCTTCAGGCATTGGAGCGTTATAAAGGGAACCTGAGCCAGGTGGCTACAGCGTTAGGTATCAGCCGTGCGGCATTGTACCGTCGTTTGGAGAAATATGATATCAGTGATAAGTGACTCGTCGCTTATCATTACTTTTTAATCGTTAATCATCAATCACATGCCGGTAAAAGGATTTTTCTTCATACTTATCTTTCTGTTGTTTTCCATCATGGGCTTTCTGTTCTATGTATCCGAAACCATTGTGGCGAAATATCTCTATATCGCAGAAGGGTTGATGCTGTTCCTCGTTTTATATCTGATTTTGTTTTACCGGAAGATAGTGAAACCAATGAATACGATTGGCAGTGGTATGGAACTTTTGAGAGAACAGGATTTCAGCAGCCGCCTGAGCCACGTCGGTCAACAGGAAGCCGATCGGGTAGTGAATGTGTTCAACCGTATGATGGATCAACTAAAAAACGAGCGTCTCCGGTTGCGTGAACAGAATCATTTTCTTGATCTGATGATTAACGCTTCACCTATGGGTGTTGTCATTATGACACTGGATGAAGAGGTATCCCAACTAAACCCGATGGCGATGAAGATGATGGGAGTCCGTCCGGAAGAAGCCGAAGGCAGGAAACTGTCCGAGATCGATTCGCCGCTTGCCATAGAACTGGCTGCCATTCCGAAGGGAGAAACCAGCACCGTGCGACTGAATGATTCAAATATCTATAAATGTACTCATTCTTCGTTTGTGGACCGCGGCTTCCAGCATCCTTTTTATCTGATGGAAGGATTGACAGACGAAGTGATGAAAGCGGAGAAAAAGGCATACGAGAAAGTGATCCGTATGATCGCGCACGAAGTGAATAATACAACGGCAGGGATTACTTCTACACTGGATACAGTCGAACAGGCATTGTCTGAGTCGGATGGTATGGAAGATATTTGTGATGTGATGCGTGTCTGTACGGAACGTTGTTTTTCTATGAGCCGTTTCATTACCCGTTTTGCCGACGTGGTGAAGATTCCCGATCCCCGTCTTACTCCGATCAACCTGAATGACCTTGCATTCAGTTGCAAACGCTTTATGGAGGGGATGTGCAATGACCGGAATATCCGGTTACAACTGATATGTGATGAATCATTGGAGGATGTGAAACTGGACGCCTCCCTGTTTGAGCAGGTATTGGTGAATATTATTAAAAATGCGGCTGAAAGTATCGGGAAAGACGGTCAGATTACCATCCGCACCTCATCACCTGCTGCTATCGAAGTGGTGGACAATGGGCCCGGCATAACAAAAGAGACTGAAGCAAAGCTCTTCAGTCCCTTCTTTTCTACCAAACCCAACGGACAAGGTATCGGCCTGGTCTTTATCCGTGAAGTTTTAAGCCGTCATGGCTGTACGTTTTCATTGCGTACATACGCTGACGGACTGACAAGATTCAGGATTTTATTTCCGTGATTCCTGCCATCTCTGGGCATATTCATCCAGTATCCGTTTGATTCCCTGGCCTATTTTGACATAATCCTTTTCATTCAGGTTGGCAAGTGATACACGTACGCTCCATTCCGGTCCGGCAAAACCGCCACCGTTCAGCAATACCAATGAGGTTTCGTTGGCGAGGCGGAAAACAACATCCAATGGGCTGTACGTTTTCTTGAGGTAGTCTACAAACTCTTCTCCGTAGAATATCTTAGCCCACACCAGCATATCTATCTCACTATAATATCCTACACGCAGCGGATCGTCCACCAGTGAGAATCCGGTATTATCCCACAGAGCTTTCAGGCGTCTCCGGATGATCTCCTGCATCTTGTTTTTATACCGGTTCTCTTTATCCAGTATGGCAAAGGAAGCGAAGAGGCTCATCTGCGTCTGTTGCGGCAGAGACAATCCGGCTGTATGATTGAGCGCCACTTGGCGGCTGTCGGCTACCATGCGGTCGATGAATTTTAATCTTTCGGGGGCAAGGGTCAGACTGGAGTAACGCTTATTGAGGATTGCCTTTTGTTCTTCCGGTAAGTGGGCTATCATCCGGTCAAAAATATTCTCTTCGTGCAGAGCGATTACGGCATCGCGCCATCCGGTAGCCCCGAAATATTTGGAGAAGGAATAGACGCACAAAGTATTTTGCGGCAGTTCGGCCATCAGCGAGCGGAAATGCGGACTGAATGTACCGTATACATCGTCTGTGATAATCATCAGGTTCGGATTGTCTTTCTTCACGATATCTACAATCCGTGCGGCAGTTTCAGGACTCAGTGTATAACTGGGTGGGTTACTGGGATTGGTAATGAAGAGTGCTTTGATCTGCGGGTTTTTCAGGCGGTCTATATCTTCGTCTTTGTATTGCCAGGTGTGCAGCCCGTCTGCTGTCATCTGGTCCGCAGATATTTCCGTAACGTTAAATTCATAGCGTCTCAATTGAGGGATTTCAATATAGGGGGTGAAGACAGGTACCATCAAGGCGATTCCATCTCCTTTATTGAGCAGGAAGTTTTCTTGCAGAGAGTCGAAAACGTAGCACATGGCTGCCGTACCGCCTTCGGTTGCGAACAAATCGTATTTGCCCTTTGGCGGACGACTGTCGCACATTTCCTGTGCCAGATAGTCTTGTACAATCATCTCGGTAAACTGGAGGATGCGGTCCGGTACCGGATATTGGTCACCTATTACCCCTTCTGCCCATTCGTGGACAAGAGTGTCCGGGTCGGCGGCATGTTCCAGTAACATGTATTGATAGGTTCCTTTTAATAGTTCCGCACCCGGCTGGCTATGATTGGTTTTGAGAAAAGTCTCAAAGCGGGCGGCAATCCCGTCTTTTTGCGGGATACCAGCAATTCCTTCCGGCAAGTACATCACGTGCCGACATTCTTCCAGTCCGAATTTACCTAAAAGGAAGAAAGCTTCACGTGGAGTGGTGGCAATCCAGTTCGGGTTTCCACGTCCGGCATTCAGCATGGTATGAGCTATCTTTTTGATGCTCTCATCAGCCATTTCAATCAGTCTGTTTTTCAGTTCGAAAGGACTGATACTCTCCATCTTTTTAGCAAAACTTTTAGTTACTGCTCCGTTGTTTTCATTACTTTTCATTATTATGTCAGGGTTATGTTTAGTTAATATCAAAATCTATTTTACATGAGTAACACAATTACGACTCCCCAGATAATCAGGAGAGTATTTCCCACAGCATACGTCACTGTATATCCCAAAGCGGGAGTCTCGCTTTCAACAGCTTCCTGGATGGCACCTAATGCGGCGGTAGTAGTACGTGCACCTGCTGTGCATCCCAATATCAGTGCCGGGTGGAATTTGAAGAGATACTTTCCCATAAGTATGCCTACTATCAGAGGAATGGAAGTAGCCAGTGCACCTACAATGAACAGGCTTAGCCCCACTTCTTTGAATCCCTGTACGAAACTGGGACCTGCAGCGATGCCCACGACAGCAATAAACATGTTTAGACCTACGTTGTCCAGTATCCAGAGAGCAGGTTCGGGAATACGTCCGAAAGTCGGATGTTTGCTCCGTAGCCAGCCAAAGAACAATCCTCCGATCAATGCGCCTCCACTGGTGCTGAGACTGATGGGGACACCACCCATGTGGATACTCAGGGCACCTATCAGTCCTCCGATCAGAATACCCAGACCAACGAAAATCATATCTGTCTGGTTGGTTGGACGATCGGCGTACCCCATTTTCTTGGCAGCTTCATCCACTTCGTGTTTGGTCCCTACCAATTCGACAATATCACCTGCATCCACAATGGTTTGTGGCAGTACCGGTATATCGATACCCGCCCTTTTGATACGGCGTATGCTGACACCGTGCATGAATTTCTGTGAACGTATTGAACTTATTTTTTCTCCGGCAAAGGTTTTTCGGGTTACCATGACGGGCAATACTTCAGCCGGAAAGTCCAATAACTGAGGATCCAGTACCTCGGGACCGATCCAATCTTCCTCGCCGATAACATATTCACGGCGACCACTCAATACCACCTCATCCCCTTTCCTGAGAATCAGGGTCGGGGTGATTTCTTTTACGATAACTCCGGCTTGTCTGACACGTTCGACAAACAGGTGCTTGTCATTCTCCTGGAAATAGCTTTCAAGATCTGATACCCGTTTTCCGTCACCAAACCACTCATTATCTACTTTATAAGCCCGGAAAGTCACCGGACGTGCAGCGGGCATAAAGCCGGGTTGATCCGCTTCGCTATTCCCCATTTTAGCCTCCAATTCTTTACAGGCGGCTTTTACTTTATCGAGTCCGCCCAATAACTTGGGGCCGAGAGAGCCCAATACCCATGCCGAACCCGCCGTGCCGAAGATGTAAGTTACGGCATACGATACCGGGATAATATTATTATAAGCCTCTTTTGTTTCAGGAGATATGTTTAGTTCATTGATCGTATCTCCTGCCACGCCTATGACAGCCGATATCGTCTGTGAACCGGCCAGTAATCCGGCTGCTTCCCCTACATTGTAACCCATAATTTTAGCCAATATCCAGGGAATAATCAGACAGAATACACACATGATGGCAGCAAATCCCATTTGGGGGAGTCCGTCCTTTTTCAGTCCCCGAAAAAACTGCGGACCGACTTTATAGCCGATAGCGAATAAAAAGAGTAAAAAGAAAACAGATTTAATGGGGCCGTCGACCGTAATGTTCAATTGCCCCACAAGGACACCTACCAGCAATACGCTTGTAACGACACCCAGGCTGAACTTTCCGATTTTTATTTTGCCAATCCAAAACCCTACGAAAAGGGTCAAAAAGATGGCAAGCTCGGGGTGAACCCTAAGTTGATGAATAATCCAATCCATAGTTAATTTGTTTAGGTTTAAATTCTCATTAAAAACAGCTTGTGCAAGAAAGTGTTTTGTTAAACGGGCTATTCTTATATCATTGTATAAATTATTAACGTTATCTTTGATGCGTTAAATTGTATATTGTTTTGAAGAGTAAATTTCGTAATTTCTTTTTGGCCTTTGGCATCCTGGCCGTCATCATCATGCTGTTCACTTTCGATGTGTCTTATGATGAACTGCTGGACAACCTGCGGCGTGCCGGATTTTATCTGCCGCTGGTTCTGGTCCTTTGGCTTTTCATCTATCTGATTAATACCCTTTCGTGGTATATCATCCTTCGTAGCAGTGGTTCGGTGAATTCATTGTCGTTCGCCCGGCTCTATAAATTCACGGTTTCCGGTTTTGCGTTGAATTATGTCACTCCCGTGGGACTGATGGGAGGGGAGCCCTACCGGATTATGGAGCTTACCCCCTATGTTGGAGTGGAGCGTGCCACATCTTCGGTCATCCTGTATGTGATGATGCATATCTTTTCGCATTTCTGTTTCTGGCTCAGCTCGGTATTGATTTATGTCTTTTTTTATCCGGTCGGTTGGGGGATGGGCATTGTCTTGGGGTTGATCACACTCTTCTGCCTCTTACTTGTCACTCTTTTTATCAAAGGCTACCGGAACGGTATGGCTGTGGCATGCGTACGTCTGGGTAGTCATATCCCTTTTTTGAAGAAGCGTGCAGTCCGCTTCGCGGAACTTCATAAAGAAAAACTGGAGACTATAGACAGTCAGATAGCTCTGCTTCATCAACAGCGAAAAAGTACCTTTTATTTGGCATTGAGTTTAGAGTATACCGCTCGCATAGTGGGGTGTCTCGAAGTCTGGCTGATTCTGAATGTATTGACTACGGATGTCAGTTTTGTCGGTTGTATCCTGATCGTTGCTTTCTCTTCTCTACTGGCCAATCTGCTTTTCTTTCTTCCCATGCAATTAGGGGGCAGGGAAGGAGGCTTTGCCCTGGCGGTAGCCGGTTTGTCTTTGTCCGGAGCATATGGGGTATTTGCCGCTCTGATTACGCGGGTGCGGGAGATGGTTTGGATTGTTATCGGGCTGATGCTGATGAAGATAGGAAATCGGAAATAGAGTAATGATGAAAGGGTACCTTTGATAAGTTTTTTGATATACAGAGAGATATTCTTTGTTGTAACTATGAATGTAAGCTATGACAGTTTATGTAGATAGAAGTATTTCCAGACTATGAAAGATCAGAGGGCATTAGGCAAATAGTATCGAAGTATGATTTGATGATTAGTTCAGAAAATGAAATTTGCCTCTCGTAGTTATTAGGATGTAGCTTAGAGAATATGAGTTTGTAAAGGGGGAAACTGTTTTGAGTGGCTATATCGGATTCACGTTGGTATAAATATTATCATAGGACTATTCCTTTGTTTATGCTTTTACAATAATGCGCCAATAATCGGCTTTGTCCGAATCTTTTATACATAGTCATGGAGAACTTTAATACTCTTTTCAGCGGTTCGTTTAGATTCCCTATTTTATAATAGACATGCCTTCTATTGTTAAAGAAAGTGCTGGTATAACCAAACCAAGTCTATTATTTTTGCTTTTGTTCGACTATAAAATTCTTTTGCAATACATTGTTTACACCGAACTTTTCTTCATTTACAAGATGCTTTTCAAGGGTGCTATTTACTCTGTTGGCTACTTCTTCCGCCGATATTTTACCATTTGCATTCCAGTTCAGATTATAGAAGGTCGTGAAGAAAGAGTGGGCTTCTGTTTTATAACACCGTTCTTTTTCGTGCAAGAAGTTCGGCTGTTTCTCTGTTAGTTCTCTCTTTTGCTCAGACCGGAGTTAAGTTGGGGAACGTGTCGATATGTAGTTCACCATCCATTACAGTCTAGTCTCTGTGAATAAGGTGGCTTGCCAATCCTTCAAAGATAACTTAATCGGAATAATTAGTTAATTTTAACAATGATACTATAAGTATGTCAGATATGTTATCTGGAATTATCAATTTTGACATAAGTAATATTACAGTAAGTGTAAAAAATGGGTAGTCCTTCTGTAAAACCACCCTTGAAAAATTATTTTGTATCCATAATTTTTCTTCTTCTATCTGTAAAATCTCATGTTTTAGCCGGAATTAAGCCAGATTTTTACTTCCTAATAATTTATTATTATCGGAAGTTGCTTCACTATCAGATAAATTATATAAATTTGCTCTCTGATTAAAACATTTTACCCTATAGCTAATTTGAATAGACTGAAAGTAGTACTTGCAGAACAACAGAAAATAGGAAAATGGCTTGCAGGACAAATTAGGAAATCCAACTGCATTGTGAGTAAATGGTGTAGTAATTCAGTTCAACCGGATATTAAGACACTCAACG
The DNA here is from genome assembly GCF_033042785.2 of Bacteroides hominis. Classification (NCBI taxonomy): domain Bacteria; kingdom Pseudomonadati; phylum Bacteroidota; class Bacteroidia; order Bacteroidales; family Bacteroidaceae; genus Bacteroides; species Bacteroides hominis. Next base: position 2,785,752 of record NZ_CP178829.1, read on the forward strand.
ACATAGGCAATGCCCTTAACTTAATATTGATGTAAAAGATTTGATTGTCAGCAGTAACAAATCATAAACAACTTATTGTCATGGAGGTAAACAAGAAAGAACTTAAAGAACAAGAGATACGCACTCTGTTAATTACTCCTGCACTTCAACAAAAAGGGTGGGCAGTAAGCGTAAATATGCGTGAAGAATACTATTTTACGGACGGTCGAGTACTTGTTGTTGGCAACCAGCACTCAGTAGCAGAGGGTAAAAAGGCTGATTATCTATTGTACCACAACGGTAAACCTATCGCAGTGGTTGAAGCAAAAGACAACAAGCACACTGTTGGAAGTGGTATGCAGCAAGCTATGGATTATGCTTTAATCCTTGACTTGAAATTTGCATACTCCAGTAATGGTGATGCTTTCTTGGAACATGACTTTATCACAGGTAAAGAAACTGAGATTAAGTTAGAAGACTTCCCGACAGAAGAGGAGCTGTACAACCGTTATCTTGCATCCAAAAACTATACTCCTGATGAACTTAATATTATAGAGACCCCATTCTACTATGATGCCCATAGTCATGAGCCAAGATATTACCAACGTATAGCCGTTGACCGCACTGTTGAAGCCATAGCAAAAGGGCAACAACGTGTACTTGTGGTAATGGCTACCGGTACGGGTAAGACTTTTACGGCATTCCAGATAATCCATAGGCTCCATAAGAGTGGAGCAAAGAAGAAAATCCTTTATCTTGCAGATCGCAATATCCTTATAGACCAAACTATGACTCAGGATTTCAAGCCATTCAAGAAGTTTATGACTAAGATAACTTCAGTTGGAGAGGGTGAAGAAAAAATTGATTCATCGTATGAGATGTATATGGCTCTGTATCATCAGTTGGTTGGAAAAGAAGGTAGGCCCGACCCCTTCTTGGAAGTTCGGCCAAACTTCTTTGACTTGATTATAGTTGATGAGTGTCACCGAGGAAGTGCCAAGGACGATTCAGCATGGCGCAAAGTTTTGGAATATTTCAATACGGCTACTCAAATAGGTATGACAGCCACTCCTAAAGCCGATGAAGGGGCGAATAACCTTGATTATTTCGGTGAACCTGTGTATACCTACTCGCTACTTCAAGGTATCAACGATGGCTTTTTGGCTCCGTATAGGGTTACTGCTGACTTTATCAACGTTGACCTGCAAGGCTGGATTCCTGAAGAGGGTGAGATAGATTTGTTAGGTAAGGAGATTGAGCAGAAATTATATCAAAGACAAAATATAGGGCGTGACCTTGCTATTAAGTTAAGACGCAAGGTTGTAGCAAACAGAATTACCAAAATGCTGCATGACATCGGTCGTATGACAAAAACGATTGTATTCTGTTCTGATATTGAGGAAGCAGCAGAAATGCGAACTTTGCTTATCAATATGAATAGTGATTTGTGCAAGAAATCACCTTACTATGTAACACGCATTGTCGGTGAAGATAAGGAGGGTAAGAAACAATTGGATAACTTTATTAGTGTGGATGAGCCTTATCCAGTGATTGTAACCACCTCCGAACTTCTTTCTACTGGTGTGGACTGTAAAACCTGTGGCTTAATCGTCATAGACAAAGAAATTGGGTCTATGACTGAATTTAAGCAAATTATAGGGCGTGGTACACGACTCAGAAAAGATAAGGGAAAGTGGCATTTGGAAATCCTTGATTTCCGCAATGCTACTGCAAAATTCAAAGACCCTACATTCGATGGTGATCCTGAACCTCCTAAGGGAGGTGGTAAAAAGCCCAAACCATATAAAATAATTGATGGTCCATCAACCGTAGTTTCCGAGCCTCATGAAAAATATATTATCAATGGAAAGGATATCCGTATTGCCCATGAGATAGTATCTGTGTTAGGCGAAGATGGCAAGACGATGAGAACAGAAAGTATTCAATCATTCGCAAGAACGCAATTATTGCGTCATTACCAAAGTCTGAATGATTTCATACAGACGTGGACAGAAGCTGAACGCAAGCAAGCTATAATGGATGAATTAAAGGAGTATGCCATCCTGATAGACGCTGTCCGTGAAGCAAATCCGGCATTAAAGGATGCCGACATATTCGATGTGATATGTCACGTTGCGTTTGACCAGCCTCCATTAACAAGGAAAGAGAGAGCAAATAATGTGAAGAAGTGTAACTACTTCGGAAAATATGAAGGTAAAGCACGTGAAGTGTTGGAGGCTCTTCTTGAAAAATATGCAGAGAATGGTATTCTCGACTTTGAAAAAGCAAACATCTTGGAGATACCTCCATTCAATAGCATAGGAAAACCAACTAAAATTATAAAACTATTTGGTGGCATTGCCGGTTATGAGCAAGCTATCAGAGAATTAGAGTATCAGATATATAAATTGGCATAAAAATGGCAGTAAATAACATTATAAAGCGAATCCGGAATATCATGCGTCAGGATGCAGGTATCAATGGTGACGCACAGAGAATTGAGCAAATGACTTGGATGATCTTCTTGAAAGTTTACGACACTCAAGAAGAAACATGGGAATACAAAGCATCCAGAGAGAGTAAAACATATCAATCTATTATTCCCAAAGATTTGCGTTGGCGTAATTGGGCGGTAGATGAGAAAGACGGCGAAGCATTAACAGGTGAAGCTCTACTTTCCTTCGTCAATGAAAAGCTATTTCCTGCATTGAAAAATCTTCCCGTAGATGCCAATACACCACGAGCTAAGAGTATTGTCCAGGAAACATTTGCCGATTTGAACCAGTATATGAAGAATGGAACGCTTTTGCGTCAAGTAGTCAATATTGTAAATGAGATTGAATTTGATGATGCTGACGACCGTCACACATTCGGAGATATTTACGAAGGGATATTGAAAGACCTGCAATCGGCAGGGAACGCAGGTGAGTTCTATACTCCACGTGCTTTGACTGATTTTATTGTAATGATGCTTGACCCGAAGTTGGGTGAGACCTTTGGTGACTTTACCAGTGGTACAGGGGGCTTCCTTACCTCTGCCCTCAATTATATGGGAAAGAGTGTACGTTCAGCCGAAGATGGAGAAAAACTGCAAAATGCAGTTGTTGGTCAAGAATGGAAGCCGTTACCCTATCTTTTGAGCATCACAAACTTGCTGCTTCACGATATTGAGGCACCAAACATAGCTAACTGTGATTCGCTTGGAACAAACGTAACGGATTTCAAGGAAACCGATAAGGTTGATGTTATCGGTATGAATCCTCCATACGGAGGCAGTACGGAAGATAGCGTAAAGAACAACTTTCCATTGCGCTACCGTTCAAGTGAAACTGCTGATTTGTTTATCGCACTTATCATGTACCGTCTTAAAGCAGGTGGCAGATGTGGTGTGATTATTCCTGACGGTTTTTTGTTTGGTACGGACGGAGCAAAACTTGCGCTTAAAGAGAATCTTCTACGCAAGTTCAATTTGCATACCATCATTCGTTTGCCGGGTTCTATATTCTCTCCATATACATCTATTGCTACCAATATCCTCTTCTTTAACAATGAAGAAGCAGAGGGTTGTGAAGAAGGATTCAAGACCAAAGAAACATGGTTCTATCGTCTTGATATGCCGGAGGGGTACAAGCACTTCTCAAAAAACAAGCCGATGAAGGTTGAGCACACTCTGCCCATTCAGGAATGGTGGAATGACAGGAAAGAGATTGTCAGTAGTGAAACAGGAGAAAAGAGCCGTGTGTTTACTGCTCAACAGTTGCTTGATTTGAATTGCAATTTTGACCAATGCAAATTTCCGAAGGAAGAAGAAGAGATATTGCCTCCGGCAGAATTGCTCAAACAATATTTTGAGAAACGTGCCGCACTTGACTATGAAATAGACAAAACACTTTCTGAGATTCAAAAGATTCTCGGCATAGATATAAAATCTTGTAACTGATAATTGTAGAGTGATATGAAAGATTTAACAATTTCAAATATTGAAAGACAGAATGTGCTTAACAACCGTTTTGCGGTTAGTAAAGTGCAGAAGCATCTTGATATTGAAGGAATACTCTTTGAGGGGGAATACCGCTTTACAAAAAAAATGGTTGCAGATTTTTATGAAGTAGAAGAGCGGACAATAGAACGTTATTTAGAAAAATATTCAGATGAATTATCGGCTAATGGTTATGTTTTATGTAAGGGTAAACATTTGAAAGAGTTGAAATTACAATTTGCTCCCGTCATAAATGTCGGGAGCAAAACGACTCAGCTCGGATTATTTAATTTCCGCTCATTCTTAAATATGGGTATGCTGCTTACAGAAAGTGAGCAAGCCAAGAAAGTCCGCAGCCTTATTTTGGATTTTGTAATTGTCACTATCAATGAAAAAACGGGTGGTGGAACAAAATACATTAACCGTAGGGATATAAACTATCTTCCTGCTGCAATAACAGAAGAGAATTATCGTAAAAACCTCACTTCCGCCATCAATCAATATGTGGATGGACACCCCACATACAAGTATTCTCAGATTACAGATTTTATCTACAAAGCTGTTTTTAAAGAAAATGCAAAGGAATACAGGGAGATATTGAAGCTCGATTTAAAAGACAATGTCCGGCACACTTTATATGCAGAGGTACTATTGGTTATCTCTTCATTCGAGAATGGCGTGGGTGCAGCCATCAGTGAACGCTTTAAGGAGAATGGCGGTAGAATGCTTACCATATATGAAGTTGAGCATATTGTAGAAGAGCTTGCCGAGCATCCCATGCAAAAGCCTTATCTGAATGATGCCAGAACAAAAATGACATCAAGAGATTTCAGTTTTCGAGAAGCATATCACGGCAATATAGCGGAATACCTGCAAGCTGTCACACCCGAAGAGTTTGAACGGTTCATTGGTGATCAGTCTATTGATTTTGATCATATCTTAGCTGACAACAAGGATGTGCTTAAACGCTTAAAGCAGGCGGAAGATGAGTAAGGAGATTATTTACATAGACTACGATGAAGCCTTAAACATTTATGGCAAAATGATTGATGCCAGCGATGGTGGCTTTGAAGGAGTGCGTGATGAAGGTGGTATACGTGCTGCGCTTGATTTTGTGCAGAATGATTTATACTATCCAACCTTTGCCGACAAGCTAACCTATCTGATGTATAGATTCTGTTCGGGGCACTTCTTCAACGATGGGAATAAGCGTATTGCACTGACTTTGGGTGCATATTTCTTACATAAGAATAACTACTACTGGCAAGCTTGCATTTGTATGCGTACATTGGAGTCTATCATTTATCATGTGGCAGCATCCAATATTGACCAAGATTTGCTGCTACGCATCGTTAATAGCTTTATGATGAGTAAAGACTATGACGAGGAATTAAAAATAGATATAGCCAATGCCATGAGCAAGGGTGAATAAGGAATACAAGAAGAGGATTACGAACAATGAACGGAAAGCAATTAAAGAACAGCATACTCCAATGGGCGATACAGGGAAAACTTGTACAGCAGGACCCTAATGACGAACCGGCATCGGTGCTTTTGGAACATATTAGAGAAGAGAAAGCTAAGCTGGTTAAGGAGAAAAAAATCAAGAAAGATAAGAACGAATCAATCATTTACCGTGGTGACGATAATTCCTATTATGAGAAGATTATTGCTACAGGTGAGGTTAAGTGCATTGATGAGGAGATTCCGTTTGAGATTCCGAATGGATGGGAATGGTGTAGATTACGTCAGATTACTTCGTTATTAGGAGACGGTATTCATGGAACACCTGAATATGACCCAAATGGCGAATACTACTTTGTTAATGGTAATAATCTTCAAGATAAGAAAATAGTTATAAAACCAGATACAAAAAAAGTAAGTAGGGAAGAATATCTCAAATACAAGAAAAATCTGAATAAGCATACAGTACTCGTCTCTATAAATGGAACTTTAGGTAATATCGGTTTTTATAATGATGAACCCATTATGCTTGGAAAGAGTGCTTGTTATTTCAATTTAATAGTAGAGGATCTAAAGGAATACGTCTATATATTACTTCAATCGCCATTCTTTATGGAGTATACACTTAAAGCAGCAACTGGAACCACCATAAAAAATGTATCTTTAATGGCAATGAACAACTTGCTAATTCCACTGCCTCCACTTTGTGAACAGAATAGAATTGTTGATAGAATGACGATACTCGACACAAAGGTTAAACAGTATCAAAAACAAGAAACGTGTTTGAGAGAACTTAATAATAACATATATTCGATTCTTAAAAAGAGTATTCTTCAGGATGCTATTCAGGGCAAACTTGTGCCCCAAATAGCAGAAGAAGGAACTGCCGAAGAGTTGCTTGCCGAAATTCACAAGGAGAAAGAATGCCTTGTAAAAGAAAGTAAGCTAAAGAAATCTGCGCTCACTGATTCCATTATCTTCAAAGGTGATGATAACAAATATTATGAGAGGATAGGCGGCAAAGATATTTGTATTGACGATGAAATCCTCTTTGAGATTCCAGATTCTTGGGTATGGTGCAGGCTTGGCATTTGTTATTCAATCATATTACAGGTAAAGATTTGACTCCTAACATGCCTATAATTCAGAAGAAGGTAGCATGCTTCCATATATAACAACTTCTAGTAATCTTCTATTGGGGGCAATTTATTAATCAATAGATGGACTGAATCACCTAAGACAGATGTCATTTCAAAGATTCTGAAATAGAAAAGTGCTCGGTGAGCAATGGTGACCTGTTGGTGATGTGACAGGTGATAGACATCGGTCGAGCTGCTCATATGGCCTTATGATACGCCAATGTGTATTCAAAACCATTATTCATAAACTACGCTTATACAATCAGCTAGATAGCTCTCTTCTATTACTACATATTTCAGGCATATAAGTATAATGGTTATATAGCAGGTAAGATGCATTGGCATATCAAGGGCTTTCATCCAAAACCCTGCATAATATGTTGGTGCCTCTACCTCCTATAATTGAACAAATTCGGATTACTTCAAAAATTAGTGCTCTATTTCAGTTCATCTGAAATAAACGCACTATTTTATGAATTAATCCTCTTCTGCTCAAGTTTGGGTGGAAGAGGTAATAATGTTTTATGCAAGGCTTTGAATGTATCCCTTGAGATGCCAAGAATCATACTCTTAGCTTGCCTTTATACTTATATGCATGATACATTGGCAATAAAGAGAACCATCTAATATAAGCCATAGTCACCAACAATGCCAGTTGAATACCATTATTTGGCGAGCATATGTGCCATATAGCTACCGATTCTATTAAAAGCCATTTCACCAACAGTCACCTTTGCTCACCAAGCACTTATCTAGTCAGAATCATTAAAATGACATACTGTCATAGGTGATTCAGTCCATCTATTGATTAATCAAATTGCCATTAGAGAAGTTACTAGCACCTGTTATGTATGGAAGATTCCATTTTCTTCTGAATTAGAGGCCTGTCAGGACTCAAATCCCTACCAGACAATATGAGTTGAATAACACTTGCAAAGTCTACACCATACTCCACGATTCTGGAATTTCAAAAGGAATCTCATCGTGATATATCAAATATCAGATTTGCCGCCTACCCTCTCATAATATTTGTTATCGTCACCTTTATAGATAACGGAATCGGTCAAGATTGCCTTCTTTAGTTTGCCCTCTTTTACGAGACGTTCTTTCTCTTTGTGAATCTCGGCAAGCAGTTTGTCAGCAGTTCCTTCCTCTGCAATTTGCGGTACTAATTTACCTCTGATAGCTTCTTGAAGAATAGATTTAGACAACAATATATTGATTTCGTCATTTATTTGATTTTGTACTTTTTGTACTTTTGAATACTTTTCTACCAATGGTAATACTTCAGACAACTTTAACGAGATACATTTTTGTTCCTTGAAAGGTGGAATAGGTATCAACAATTTTCTAATAGTCTCCATTGATAGGCTTGGTTGAGCTGTGGATTTCTTGATTGCATTTACTCCTCTTTGACCGCAAGGACTCATTAGCGCAAAAACTGCATAATCTAAAAAAATGCTATCATCAAGTGGTTCTATTTTTGCAACATTTGGAGCTAAGTGATTTTTTCTTTCAGCAGGAAAAATGCAAGTATCACCTACACCTGCACCAATAAATGTCATTAACAAACATTTTTTGTTCAAAGCACTTCTTTTTAACTGATTTGATAACATTTCAGAAATAGCTTCATTCTTATTTTCCTCAAAAAATCCCATACGAACATTTTGAGCACGCACTATTGGAATGGGGTTAAATGCAGATATGGCTTCTTTAGTAAAAAACTTTGTGTACTCAAATCCAGCCAGCTTCGTAACAAAAAAAATATTACCCACCCGTTCCCATTCCCATCCATTCGGAATCTCAAACGGAATCTCCTCATCAATGCACTTAACCTCACCTGTAGCAATAATCTTCTCATAATAGGAATTCAATGAATTTATAGTAAGTTATTAATGGAACAATGTCGTTCCCTCTAAATATAATTACTATATGACAGAAGAAACATTTGAAACGCTACTCGTCCAAGCGAATATGGCGAAAAATACGGTTGCAGCATATCTGTATGCCGTAAAGGAGTACAACAAGAGGCATAAAGAATTGAACAAACGCAACCTCTTGATTTATAAAACGTATCTAATTGAGACTTACAAGCCCAAGACTGTTAATCTCAGGATTCAGGCAATCAACAAGTACCTTGAATATATGGGTAAGCAGAAACTTCGCCTTAAATCCGTTAAGGTGCAACAGCGTTCTTACTTGGAAAATGTAATCACCAATGCGGATTATATCTTTCTAAAGAAAAAGTTGAAAAAGGAAGATAACCTGACGTGGTATTTCGTTGTCCGCTTCTTAGCTGCTACTGGAGCGAGAGTAAGTGAACTTATCCAGCTAAAAGTAGAGCACATTTATTTAGGCTACTACGATATTTATGCGAAAGGAGGTAAAATTAGACGAATTTATATCCCTAAGTTACTTAAAGAAGAAACCATTGTTTGGTTGGAAGAGCACAAACGAACCTCCGGTTATCTCTTTCTGAATAGATATGGCGAAAGAATCACTACTCGTGGTATATCGCAACAACTTAAAAACTATGCTAACAAGTACGGTATGAATGAAAAAGTCATTTATCCCCACTCGTTCAGGCATCGGTTTGCCAAAAACTTTTTGGAGAAGTTCAACGATATTTCTCTGCTTGCTGACCTGATGGGACATGAAAGTATAGAAACCACCCGTATCTATCTGCGAAGGAGCAGTTCCGAACAACAGGCTATCATTGACAAGGTTATCACTTGGTAAATTGAAATCAGTAGATTAGGCGATTTGGTATCAACTAATCTACTGACTCTAAAAATAGCCCGTTTGCTTTGTCGGGGTATTGAATATTCCTCCCGCTGCAATGTTGGGTTTTTAAGTTGAGGGTTATGATACATGCAAATGAAAAGACTGGATTTATGTAGCGTGTTGCTCTGAGAATAATATCGTAACAATTAACATTGTTAACGCCATTTCTCCGTTATTTTATTCTTGTGTGCAAATAACAAGCCTTTTGTATTTAAAACACTTGCTATTTGCATTTAAAGAACAAGCTTTAACATAGTGTTAAAACAAAGCTTTGGACGAGAGAAATCTTATGCTTTAAAAGCACTGTGTTTTAGTTTGTTAAGCACACTCTTTACTTCTTTGTTTCATCGAATCCCTTCTTGGGTAAAAGCCTGTATACTTGCTTTTTTGTCAACTACAAATCGGGGACTCATACTCCCTGCTATCTTCTTTTTGCCTTATTTAGTGCCGCTATCAGATACCTTCCTTTTGCCCCTATGTCACTCCAGCAAGTGTTGGCAATCAGCCGCCACACCGTCGTTCCCTTTCTGCCATAGTCCGACAGCCTGAGAATGGCGTTTACTTCACTTACCTCGTTAATTCCCAATCTTTGGAGCGTATCCGTCAGTCCCGGATAATTGTGCGTCATCGTATTGAAAGCGTATCCCGGTATCGGGAGAGAAGCAGAATCCTCCTTCCTTTCTTCCTCCTTCCCCTCGGGGGGAGCTGAGGGGGGTAATTCTTTATTTTCCTTTGCTCTACTTTTCTTTACTTTACTTTGTCCGGAATTGCATGCATTTTTTGCGTTAACGGCTACATCATGTACTACATTTCCTGTGCCGGCAGATGCTTTCCCTTCTTTAAGCGGCTTGGGTTGTTCTATTTCCTGTTGTGCGGATGCATTGTCCGGTTTGCCGTTTTCCTTTTCCGGTCTCACCATCAGGTAGGGGAGCTCCGACAGTTCTCTCTTCCTTCGCTTCGTAGCTTCCAGCCATACCTTTTGTATACTTTCCGAAGTCAGTATTCCGTTTTCCTGATAACTGTTTTCGTCCAGTATTCCTTTGATGAAGAGGATCTCAATGATCCCCTGCACCTCAGCGACCTGTACCTCCCTTCCTGCCTTGTTGGCAAAGATCAGGCACTGCTCTTCATCCCAACGGATGAAGTATCCCTCCTTGTATATTTTACACAGCAGTTTCAGTACGATTGCCGGGCCCTTTATTCCGTATTTAGCTTCTATCACTTCCATTGCGTTCTCTTCCATGAAGTTTACGCCCACCGGGAAATAGTTGATCCCGTCATATATTGTTGCCATATTTGTTTTTTTTAGATTAGTTGTTTGTACTTTCAATAATACATTAATACATTCACCACAAATTACCCGGATTCCCAAAGACGTTTTCACTTGATTCCTCAAAATAGAAATCATTCATCTGTGAAAATCCGTGTAATCTGTGGTGGCGCCCTATACGATCGGTCTCCACTCCATGAAGTTCTCCACCTGGAATGTCGTCCATCGCTGTTCGTCCACATTCCAGTAGACTACTGCACCTTCTATTTTTGTGGGATCATACTTCTTGTGGAATTCCGCTTCATAGTAGATCAGTGTCGCTTTCACCAGCTTGAAATCTCCGTTCTGCTTCTGATAAGCAATAACTGCATGCCCGTATTGCAGGTGGTCGGTCAACGCTTCCAGGCGCTCCGCCATCCATTCGGCACATTGTTCGGTATATCCTTTCTCAAAGACAATCCGTCTCTTCCATCTCAGTTTCATGGCTTCACTTTGTGATGCCGGTCTTTTTTTCCGTTTCATACGTATATTTTTTAAGTTGATAAAATGTTATCGCCACGAAGATAGGGGGCGTTTCATGTAAGACGGATTATCATAATTCATTGTGCGTATTTTTGTGGATGGCGGGTTTGTGCTGTCTATTCTTTTCCACTTCTTCCCAAATGCTGCTGATATAGACTAATATTGAACTGATGGATAATGGTTTAAATACTCCGTTTTTAATATTTCCGATTAGTCTTTTTTCATTGATGTAGCGTGCGAGTGAAGCCTGACATGTATTTATATTTTGTATGTTCGCATCTTCTATGTAGGATTCTATCAACGCTTTGATAAGTTCTCCTTTATGCGAAATTATTCCACGTATCGGTATTCCTTTCTTTCTGCCTCTTGTTTCTTTAACTATTTCTGTATTAGATTGTTGTGCTTTGCTAATAGCGTTTTTTTACACTTTTGTCCACAATCTGAAATAATCCTTTTTCTTTGTCCATAATTTCTTTTATTTTGTTAATAATTAAATGTTGTTAATTTGTTGCAAAGGTAGAAAGGAATCTATCGGTAGGCAAGTAAAGATGGAATTAAAGAGAAAATGAACGCTTCTGATTAGATAACTATTTGGTATATAGTATGATATTAATTGAAAAAGTGAGTGTTTCAATAGACGTTCGTTTAATTGAACGCAAAGATAGGGGGTATTTTTAGAACTACAAAATGTTTAATAAAAAAAATGATTTTTCTCTTTTGATTGTTATCCCAATATCTTAAACCACAGGTATTTATGAATTAACAAAAAACAGTTTATTATCTGTCTGATTTTGTTTTCTGTTCTCTTCTGATTTATATACAAAAATCATGTGTTTTTAAACGAACGTCTATTGAAACACTTTTTGTTTTCAATACCCTCGTTTAAAGGCTATTATAATAAATAACTATTTTCTGCCTCTCCTTCTGTGATAGTGGAGGGTCATTAAATAACATGGATGCACTGAATTTTTCATTAAAATCCGCATTACATAACTTGACCGGGAGGTATGCTTCGCTACTCCGGTGTCCCCAAAGAACATCCTGACGTGAACGACATGACAACATCCGCATCTATCGAATCTTCGATGGAGCGTTCTCAATCCCTCCTGTCTTCTTCCGCTTTGCACTGGTATGCCTTGCGTATCACTTACGGGCGTGAACTGGCCTTGCAGGAGTACCTCAATTCGGAGGGGATCGAGAATTTCATCCCCATGCACTACGAATATACCATTAAAAACGAGCGTCGGGTTCGTAAGCTTGTTCCCGCAGTTCATAATCTGGTTTTTGTCCGTTCCTCGCGTAGTTGTATCGATGCCATCAAAGAGAGCAAGGGCACCACGCTTCCTATCCGTTACATTATGGACCGTGAATACCATCGTCCCATCATCGTTCCTGATTCTCAAATGCGTAATTTCATGGCGGTCTCTTCGAATTATGATGAATCCCTGCTTTATTTCGAACCTTCTGAGTTGAACATCCGCAAGGGTACCCGTGTGCGTATCACCGGGGGGCTTTTCGAGGGGGTGGAGGGTGAGTTTGTCCGTGTCCGCAATGACCGTCGTGTCGTAGTTACCATTGAAGGAGTCATGGCTGTCGCCACCACTTTTGTCCATCCTTCATTGGTCGAACCTGTCATCGAAAAATAACATAAAAAGATATGAACTATTTAGAATCCGAAATCTCCGCCCTTTATGCTTCTGCCCATGAACTTTGCTACTTAGGCATGGACGGCCGGCCGATCTACAGTGATCAATTCACCCGTCTGAATCGTGATGTTTTTTCTCAGGCTAATGCTTTGTACGACAAGCATGGCAATAGTCATGAAGAAGAGGCCCGGTTGTGCCTGTCGCTTCTGATGGGATATAATGCGACTCTCTATAATAACGGTGACAAGGAGGAACGCATTCAGCATATTCTGGATCGTTGCTGGGATGTATTGGAACATCTTCCTGCCTCCCTGTTGAAAGTACAACTGCTGGTTTATTGTTACGGAGAGGTTTTCGACGAGGAATTGGCCCGGGAAGCTCAAGCTATCATCGATACGTGGCAGGACAGAAAGTTGTCGGAAGAGGAGCGTGAGGTGGTAGAACGCCTGAAGGATGTGCAAGAGAATCCGTATCCTTGGAGTGAGGTGGAATGATTTCGGTATAGTTTTAATTTTAATAAGTATATTGATGAAAGGTATTGTCTTGGCCGGTGGTTCGGGCACTCGCTTATATCCGATCACCAAAGGTGTCAGTAAGCAGTTGCTTCCGATATTTGATAAGCCGATGATCTATTATCCTATCTCTGTACTCATGTTGGCGGGGATTCGTGAAATATTGATTATTTCCACTCCTTATGACTTACCCGGCTTTCAACGTTTGCTGGGTGACGGTTCTGACTTTGGAGTACGTTTTGAGTACGCCGAACAACCTTCTCCCGGCGGCTTGGCACAGGCATTTATTATTGGCGAGAAGTTTATCGGTGGTGATTCAGTATGTTTGGTTTTGGGTGATAATATTTTTTATGGCAATGGCTTTTCGGCTATGTTAAAAGAGGCAGTCCGTGTTGCTGATGAAAAGCAAAAAGCAACAGTGTTTGGTTATTGGGTTAATGATCCGGAGCGTTATGGTGTTGCGGAGTTTGATAAAAGAGGTAATTGTCTTTCCATTGAAGAAAAGCCGAAAGTACCTAAAAGCAATTATGCCGTTGTTGGACTTTATTTTTATCCTAATAAGGTTGTGGAAGTTGCTAAGAACATAAAACCTTCTGCCCGTGGTGAGTTGGAAATTACAACTGTGAATCAGTATTTTCTGAAAAAAGAACAATTGAAAGTGCAGATTTTAGGACGTGGTTTTGCTTGGCTGGATACAGGTACGCACGACTCTTTGAGTGAAGCAAGTACCTTTATCGAAGTGATTGAGAAACGTCAAGGGTTGAAAATAGCATGTCTGGAAGGCATTGCACTTCGTCAAGGGTGGATTAATTCTGATAAAATGAAGAAATTGGCTCAGCCTATGTTGAAAAACCAATATGGGCAGTACCTTTTGAAAGTAATTGATGAATTAGCTGCAGACCAATAATGAATATAATAGAAACTGATATAAAGGGTGTTGTGATTATTGAACCTCGTTTGTTTTGTGATGAACGCGGTTATTTCTTTGAATCTTTTAATCAAAATGTGTTTATAGAGAAAGTTTGTAAAACGATGTTTGTTCAGGATAATGAGTCTCAGTCAAGTTATGGAGTGATTCGTGGTCTGCATTTTCAGAAACCACCTTTTGCACAAAGTAAGTTGGTCCGGGTTGTGAAAGGCGCTGTTCTTGATGTAGCTGTCGATATCCGCAAAGGCTCTCCCACATTTGGAAAACATATTTCGGTTGAATTGACAGAGGATAATCATCGTCAGCTTTTTATTCCCCGTGGCTTTGCTCATGGCTTTTCTGTTTTAAGTGAAGAAGTGGTTTTTCAATATAAATGCGATAATTTTTATGCTCCTCAGTGTGAAGGAGCTATTGCTTGGAACGATCCTGATTTAGGTATTGATTGGAAAATACCAATGGAGGAAGTCATTTTGTCAGAGAAGGATTCTTGCCATTCAGCCTTAAAAGATGCCGCCTGGTTATTTGATTATTATGATAAACAAGATATGCTCTAAGGCGGACATTGACAATTAATATGTTTTTAAATGAGTTAAAAGACATAGCTTGGCAGTCTGCTCAGATTGTGGAAGAGTATAATCCTGCTCGCATTCGTAAAGATGCCTGTGGAGCTTGGATTGCCTATGCTGATTTTAATAATCGCAATAGCCTCTTTGGATGGGAATTGGATCATATTTATCCTGTTTCGCGTCTAAAGTTGCAGAATGTACCGGAGGAACTGTGGGATAATCCGTTAAATATTCGTGCTTTTCATTGGCAGAACAATCAGAGTAAAGGTAATTCTTATCCTATGTATACGGCTGTTGTTTCAGATGAAGGTGCAACCAATATGAAATGTGAAGCTGTTTATTTGGTGAATGAAGCATTACAATACAGCCTTCGCAAACTTTTTAAAATAACCGAATAATCATTATTTATTATAGCTTATGAATATTGCAATAGTAGGTACAGGCTATGTTGGGCTTGTATCAGGAACTTGCTTTTCCGAAATGGGTATCAATGTTACTTGCGTGGATGTAGATGAAAAAAAAATCCAGAAACTTCAGGATGGTGTTATGCCTATCTATGAACCGGGGTTGGATGAATTGGTGGAGCGCAATGTCAAAGCCGGACGGCTCCATTTTACCACCGATTTAACTACTTGCCTGGATGAAGTGGAAATTATTTTCAGTGCGGTAGGTACTCCGCCGGATGAAGATGGCAGTGCCGATTTGAAGTATGTTTTGGAAGTGGCCCGTACAGTAGGGCGCAATATAACAAAACATATTGTTTTGGTTACAAAGAGTACTGTTCCTGTAGGTACGGCAAAGAAAGTTCGTGGGGTTATTCAGGAGGAGCTTGACAGGCGGGGTGTGAACATCGAATTTGACGTGGCATCCAATCCCGAATTTTTGAAAGAAGGAGCTGCCATTAAAGATTTTATGGCGCCCGATCGGGTAGTAGTCGGTGTTGAAAGTGCAAAGGCAAAAAAAATAATGGAGAGACTTTACCGTCCGTTTACCTTGAACGGTTATCCTATCCTGATGATGGATGTTGCTTCTGCTGAAATGACAAAATATGCTGCCAATGCTATGCTTGCCACACGTATCAGTTTCATGAATGATATAGCTAACCTTTGTGAACGTGTTGGCGCTAATGTTGACAATGTTCGCAAGGGCATGGGGGCGGATTCCCGTATTGGAAGTCGTTTCCTCTATGCCGGATGCGGCTATGGGGGATCTTGCTTTCCGAAAGACGTAAAAGCATTGGTTCATACCGGTATTCAGAATGGTTACCATATGCAGGTGATTGAAGCGGTTGAGGCAGTGAATGAAAAGCAAAAAAGCATTGTCTTTGATAAATTGCTGAATGCTTTTGGAGGAAACCTGCAGGACAAAACTGTTGCTATGTGGGGATTGTCGTTTAAGCCTGAAACTGATGATATGCGTGAGGCCCCGGCGTTGGTTGTTATTGAAAAACTGTTGCAGGCTGGTGCTATCGTGAAAGTTTTTGATCCGGTTGCAATGGAAGAAACGGAACGCCGTATCGGCAAGCAGGTAATTTATTGCAAAGACATGTATGAGGCTGTGATAGATGCTGATGCCATTGCCTTGATGACGGAGTGGAAACAGTTCCGCATGCCAAGTTGGGCAATCATCCGTAAAGCGATGAAGAATTTTGTTGTAGTGGATGGTCGTAACATTTATGATGGTGAAGAGTTGAAAGAGTTAGGTTTTACATATTCTCGTATCGGACAAAAATAAAAAACTTTGATGAAACGAATTTTAGTAACGGGTGGTGCCGGATTCATAGGTTCCCATCTTTGTGAGCGTTTGCTCAATGAGGGTAATGATGTTATCTGTTTAGATAATTATTTTACAGGGAGTAAAGACAATATTCGTCATCTTCTGGATAATCATAATTTTGAGTTAGTCCGCCATGACGTGACTACTCCTTATTATGCGGAAGTGGATGAAATTTATAATTTGGCTTGTCCGGCTTCTCCTCCCCACTATCAATATAACCCGATTAAGACCATGAAGACTTCTATTTATGGTGCCATGAATATGTTAGGATTGGCTAAACGTACGAGGGCTAAGATTCTTCAAGCTTCTACAAGTGAAGTCTATGGCGATCCTGCCATTCATCCTCAGGTGGAGGCTTATTGGGGAAATGTGAATCCTATTGGCATTCGTTCTTGCTATGATGAGGGTAAACGTGCTTCCGAAACCTTGTTTATGGACTATCATCGTCAGAATGGGGTGCGCATAAAGATTATTCGCATATTTAATACGTATGGTCCTCGTATGAACCCGAATGACGGTCGTGTTGTTTCCAACTTCATAGTGCAGGCATTAAAAGGAGAAGATATAACAATTTATGGTGATGGTAGCCAGACACGTAGTTTTCAATATGTAGACGATTTGATTGAAGCAATGACCCGGATGATGGCTACGGACGATAGTTTTATCGGTCCTGTCAATATGGGTAACCCGGGTGAATTTACGATGCTTGAATTAGCTCAAAAAGTAATAGAGTTAACAAATTCAAAATCTAAAATAGTTTTTCATCCGTTGCCAAGTGATGATCCCAAACAGCGCAAGCCGGATATAAGCTTGGCGAAAGAAAAGCTGAAAGGATGGGAACCTCAAATAAAGCTTGAAGAAGGACTGAGAAAAACGATTGCATATTTCGAGCAGAAAATAGATGAGTGAGTCTTTAAGACATCAAGCTGTGAAAGGTGTGGTGTGGAGTGCTGTAGAACGCTTCTCTGTTCAAGGAGTACAGTTTATTCTTGGCATTATTATTGCCCGTTTGGTTTCTCCTTCCGAATATGGATTGATAGCTATGCTGGGGATATTTCTTGCTGTAGCGCAGACTTTTATAGATAGTGGTTTTTCGAGTGCATTGATTCAGAAAAAAGAACGAACAGAAGCCGATTTTTCGACGGTCTTCTATTTCAATATAGTCGTTTCATTTGCAGTGTATTTATTGTTATTTTTTGCTTCTCCTTTTATAGCTGAATTTTACCAAGAGCCCATATTAGAATTGCTGACAAAATGGATAAGTTTAAGTATTGTTATTTCTGCGTTTTCTATAGTTCAGCGGGCTAAACTAACAATTCAATTAAATTTTAAGGTGCAAGCTAAAGCATCGTTTATAGCAGTTGTAATAAGTGGTATTGTAGGAATTTTTTTAGCTTGGAATAAATATGGTGTATGGGCTTTGGTCATACAAGTTTTATTAAACAACTTCTTTAATACAATGTTTCTATGGCTTTTTTCTCCATGGAAACTTCAGTTGTTATTTTCTAAATATTCACTTTGCAAGTTGTTTGGTTTTAGTAGTAAAATATTGTTAGCGGAAATGTTAAATACTGCATATACTAATATGTATAGCTTAGTTATAGGGAAAGTCTTTTCTTCTATTGCTTTAGGCTATTATGCTCGTTCTCTTTCTTTTTCGAATTTCTTATCGATAAATTTAACAAGTATAGTGCAAAGAGTCTTTTACCCAATGCTATGTGAAGCACAAAATGAGGAGGAGCGAATGAAATCTCTTTTTTTAAAGAGCTTGCGGAGTGCATTTTTTATAATTTGCCCCTGTATCATAGGGCTTGCTGCATTAGCGAAACCTCTTGTATCCTTATTGTTGACTGATAAATGGATTATAGTGGCCTATTTGTTGCCTATTTTGTGTTTTGCAAATCTTTTTTATCCATTACAGTGTATTTCTGTGCAAGCAATATATGCAAAAGGAGATTCTAATTATATATTGAAGGCTGAAGCTGTAAAGAAAACGCTAGGAATAGTGATTTTGATAATGACTCTTCCTTATGGATTATATGTGTTATGTAGTGGCATTATTTTGTATAATATATTAGATTTGATGATTATACAATTCTTTTTAAGCAAATCCATTGGTATTTCTGGTATTGATATTATAAAGAAGATATATCCCATTTTCTTTTGTGGTTTAGTTATGGGGGGTATTATTTATATTACAACTTTGATAATTAGTTCTTCTTTTCTTTCATTGTTGATCGGAGTAATAATAGGGAGTATCAGCTACTTTAGCTTGTCTCTTTTTTTTAACATAGAGGAATTGAATTTTATTAAGAGTAAATTTTTGTAAGTATATTGTGAGGAAATTTCTACTTTTATATTCATATTTATTATCTTGGTTGAAGGGGATAAATGTTATCATTCTTGCTCGTTGTGCCTATCCTGAAGTATATATTGATTGTAGAGCATATTTTTCAATAAATTCTTGGAAGAATTTATCCATAGGTAGGAGAAGCTATGTTGGTGCATATACAACGCTGATGGTGGTGGATGACCCGTTAGGGAAATTAGGAAAAGCAGCCTTATTCATAGGTCGAGATACTTATATTGGGGAATGGAATAATTTGAGAGCTGGGGGAGGAAAGATTAGCATTGGTAATAATGTATTGATATCTCAACATGTGTCAATTATTGCATCGGGTCATCTTATAGAGAAAGATAAGCTAATTGCTTTGCAACCATGGACGATAGATAAAAATGGTGTGAGTATTGGGGATGATGTGTGGATTGGTGCTAATTCAGTAATACTTCCAGGAGTAATTATTGGGAGAGGTGCAGTAATTGGGGCGGGAAGTATAGTAACTAAAAATGTTCCGGAATATGCAGTAGTTGCGGGAAATCCTGCACATATAATTAAATATAGGATTTAGTGATTATGGATATAGTGCATTGTATAGATGATGGTTATGTCGCTCAATGCGGAGTAACCATAACTTCTGTTTGTGTGAATAATGTAAATGAAGTAATTTTATTTCATATATTGACAACTGACTTATCAGCCTCCAATCGGGAAGTGTTAAAAAAAATAGTGGATAAGTATAGACAAAAAATAATATTTTATAATGTAGATGAGCATCTTTTGAGTAAATGCCCTGTACGTGAAGGGGATCATGTTAGCTTAGCCACTTATTTTAGGATTCTGATGCCGGATATTTTGCCTAAGAATTTAAATAAAGTGTTGTATTTGGATTGTGATTTACTTGTTTGCAAAAGTATAAAATCATTGTGGGATACAGATATCTTGAATTATTCATTGGGAGCGGTGTATGATGGAGGCACAGATGATATTCGAACTTATAATCGTTTGAAATATGATAGTCTACAAGGATATTTCAATGCAGGTGTTCTGTTAGTAAACTTGGCATATTGGCGTGAATTTCAAATCTCTAATAAGTTGTTAATGTTTATAGAGCAATATCCTGAGCGTTTAATGTTTTGGGATCAAGATGCTTTGAACAGTGTTTTGATTCAAACGACTAAAATATTGCCTTTTAAATATAATATGTTAGATGCATTTTATACAAAGGAATTAGCAGTACGAGAAGAATATTTGTTGGAAATAGAAAGCGTATTGTGTGATCCTACTATCCTTCATTTCTCATCTCCTGAAAAGCCTTGGCTCAAGACATGCGACCATCCTTTAAAATTTTTCTTTTTTGAGTATTTGAAAAGAACACCATGGAATGGTAAATTCCCAATATATCCGTTTAATACGAATCTCAAAAGTCGTTTTTGTTTATTTTTGTGGAATAGGGGGATTGTACTTGGCAAAAAAGAATTAAAATATCGTGAGTTATCATGAAAACTGCTGTGCTTTTCTTAGTTTTTAATCGTCCAGATACTACTATTCGTGTATTTGAAACAATTCGGCAAGCTCGTCCTCCTCGCCTATATGTAGCTGCAGATGGTCCTCGTAAGGATAGGGTAGGTGAAAATGAAAAATGTGAAGAAACTCGTTCAATAATAAAACAAATTGATTGGAATTGTGAAGTTAAAACATTGTTCCGTAATGAAAATTTAGGTTGTGGGAAAGCCGTTAGCCAAGCTATTACTTGGTTTTTTGAACAAGAAGAAGAAGGTATTATATTAGAAGACGATGTATTGCCTCATCCTGATTTCTTTCCTTATTGTGAGGAGCTATTAGAGCGTTATCGGAATATAGAACAAGTACGGTTTATATCGGGAAGAAATCATCTTTATGGTGAGAGGGCGAGTGAAGATTCTTACTATTTTTCATCAGTTAATCAAGTTTGGGGTTGGGCTTCTTGGAGTAGAGTGTGGAAGTTATATGATTATAACTTAAAGACCATTAAGAAAAGAGATTTCTATGCTTCATTAAATTATTACTATCAAGATATCCGTATTGTAAACCATCGAAAATTATTGTTTGCTCAGATGAAAAGAAAAATGATTGATACATGGGATTATCAATTAACTTTTGCACTGATGGTTAATAGATCATTGTGTATAATCCCCAATATAAATTTGATTCAGAATATAGGTATCGGTAATGAAGCAACTCATACTTTGGATGGAAATAAAATGATTGAGGAGTATAAAGGATGTTCCATTTTACCATTAAAACATCCTGATAAAGTGAAACTTAATAAGGAAGGAGATATGCTTGAATTTGCTTTAAATCAAATAGGTGTATCTCATTACAGATATATTCGATGGCATTTGTTGTATTGGATTAGATCTTTTTTTCAGAAAGTTAAATTTGTATTTGGTTTATGAGATTATTAGTTGATTTATCTCCTATCGACAATCCGTATATTGGGGTTGGAATCTATGCTTTTAGACTATTGAAAGGTTGGAGTAAACTTTGCCTAAATGATAATATTTTGTTATTGATAAATAAAGATTTGGAATCGTATATTCACTCTGAATTTGCAGAATATGAATATATTGTACTAAAGTCTTATGGTTATCATAGAAATAGGCTATTACGTATTTTATTTAAATACAAATTACTTCTTAATATTTCATTATGGGCTAAAACTATTAATATTTCAAAATGTGACATTGTTTTTGCTCCTTGGAGTAATCCTTTATATAGTAGAAAGTTAAAAATTAAAAAGGTACAAACAATTCATGACTTACAAGGGGGACGGGTTTTCCATGGATTAAAGAAATTTTATTTTAAAACTTTTACTCCATTTTTACTGAAGAACTCAACTAAGATTATAACAATTTCAAATTTTGTAAGAAATGATCTTTTGACAGAATATCCTAAACTACCCTTTGACAAACTGGAAACGATTTATAATGGAATTGATTATAATATTTCTATTGCTAAGTCTACATTGAAACTAGATTTTCAATATATATTGTCTATTAGTACACTATGGCCATATAAAAATGTATTAACAATTGTGGAGGCTTTTATTGCTTTGATTGATCTTATCCCACATAAACTCGTGATTGTGGGTAGAGAAACAGAATATTGGTCAAAAATAATAATGCCTCTTATTTATAAAAATAATATTGAAGATCGAATTTTGCATCTGCCCGAAGTTTCAAATGATGATCTTGTCTTTTTGTATAAACATGCAGATTTGTATGTTTCTGCATCTATGCATGAAGGATTTGGATATACTCCTATTGAAGCAGCAATATATGGGGTGCCAGTTATAACAACGAAAGAAACGGCTTTACCTGAAACAACAATGGACTTATTAAATTATTATGAGCCATCATGTGATTCTAATAGCTTAAAAAACAAAATATTGGATGTTTTACAGAATTATCCGAAAGAAATGGAATTGAACAAAATTTCCCAAACTTTTAAAACACGATATAATTATATACAGCAAGCTCAGAAAGTTTATAATTACATAGAAAACTGTTTTTACGATAAATAGAATATATGAAAATTTTATATGATTACCAAGCATTTTTAATACAAACTCATGGTGGCGTTTCCAGGTGTTTTGCTGAAATGATACCATTTCTGTCGAAAGGTCTTGATTGTAAGGTTGCAGTTAAGCAATCCAATAATATATATTTAAAAGAAAAAGAAATAGTTGAAAATATGGAATATGACTGCTTGTCTGTAACCAAATTTTTACCATCATTTTCTTTTCGTGGGAAAGATCGTATAGGTATGATATTAGAAAATAACTTAAAAATTCCGACATCTGTAAATATTAATAAGAAATATGCGATAGAATTATTACAATTGAATGATTATGATGTGTTTCACCCCACCTTTTATGATGACTATTTTCTTAAACATATAGGAAAACATCCTTGGATTTTGACTATTCATGATATGATTCCTGAATTATTTGGGACTGATAAATGGCAAGTGGAGAAAAAGAAAAAATTAGCTTCATTAGCATCACATATTATAGCTGTTTCTGAACATACAAAGCAGGATATTATAAATATTTTGAAAGTTCCTGAAGCTAAAATATCTGTTGTTTATCATGCGAATTCTTTATATGCTTCTTTAAATTGTAAGTATGATAAAATTCCTTCTGATTACTTTCTATTTGTGGGAGATAGAAAATCACCATATAAAAATTTTAATTATTTCATAAACGAAATATCGGATGTGTTAAGAAAATATCGGGATATAAATCTTATTTGTACAGGAAAACCTTTTTCAAAGGATGAAATTAATACATTTTCGAAGTTAGATATTGCCTCTCAAATATTTCATCATTATGCTTCAGATAAAGAATTGTATTATTTATATAAAGGTGCTATTGCTTTTATTTATCCTTCATTATATGAAGGGTTTGGAATACCGATATTAGAGGCTTTTAATGCAGGATGTCCAGTTATTCTTAGTAATGCAAGTTGTTTCCCCGAAATAGCAAACAATGGGGCAATATATTTTGAACAAAGTGATGGGAGTTTACGAAATGTACTTTATCATTTATTGAATATGCCAGAGGGAGAGCAAATGGAGTTGACAAAAAAAGCTAAAGAACGCTTGTCTTTCTTTTCATGGGAAAAGTCTGCAAAACAATTACAACATATATACTCATTATATGAATAATTATGGAAAGTAGGAATCATTTAATATCTATAGTGACAGTGTCCTATAATACTGTAGATTTTATTGAAAAAACAATATTAAGCGTTATTGAACAAGACTTTACTGATTTTGAATATATTGTTATTGACGGTGGGAGTACCGATGGAACTGTTGAAGTAATCAAAAGATATGCAAATGCTATTTCATATTGGGCCAGTGAGTCTGATAAAGGAATATTTGATGCTATGAATAAGGCACTGTTGGTTGCCAAGGGGGATTGGATCATTTTTATGAATAGCGGAGATTCTTTCTATAATAATCATATCCTTTCTGAAATAGCTATTTACATGGAAGATGAAAAAACTGAACTTATATATGGGGATGTAAATTTATTCTCAGGTAAGCGGGATTTTATTTTTAAACAAAGGGTCTCAGACATTAATATAAATTTGAATTCAGTTTGTCATCAGACGGTATTCATACGTAGAAAATTGCATCCTGATTTTGATATGCGTTATAAACTGACAGCAGATCATGATATTATATTTGATTTCATAAAGAGAGGACAGTATATTCATGCTAATATAGTAATAGCAAAGGTTTTGTTGGGTGGAGTTAGTCATGATGTTATTAAAACTAGCCTGGAAAAATTACTCATTTCTTATCGGAAGGGCACTTTTGTAGATTTATTGTTGTCACCTTTTTGTAATATTTATCAGGTAGTTAAATATTTTGTTAAGAAATTGCTAATCAGTGCACTCCCAGTTGAACTGTTTGATAAAATGTCACGCATGAAAACGAAAATGGAATCTAATTTTTAATGAAGAATCCAGCGTTTTTCTTTTCTTCTGTTTGGTTAATGGTTTTATGGCTTTATAGCCGCCACTATGTATTAGTTTTGGAAAATCTGAAACAAGAAACGACTGTTTTTATACTTTTATCTATTACTGTTTTTTCTTTGCCGTTTTTTTTATCTTTTTATTTAAAAAAAAGAAGAGAGCAGTCTTTAATACTATCCAAAAATGTGGATACTAAAGTGGAAAAACTATTGAAATGCTGGATACTGTTTTCTTTTGTTGAGATTCTTATTTTTCGTTCATTACCTATACTGGCTTTTACCGGAATTGATTCCTTTTATACGGAATGGGGAATTCCCAGTTTGCATGGATTGCTCAATGCTATAATCATAACAATATCAAATGTCTTTTTTTACAAATATGTGGTATGTAAAAAGAAAAAATATTTGATATTTTATTTTTTATGTTTATGCTGGCCTATTTTATTGTTAACAAGGCAGGTGCTGATGAGCATGATATTACAAATGGGACTTATTTATTTGTATTGCAATGAGATTAAAATTAATAAAATATTTCGATATGTAACTATTGGTGTCATTGTCATAGTGTTATTCGGATTATTAGGGGATTTACGTTCTGGAGAAGATGCAATGGAAAACATTGCCGGTATTTCAGATGATTACCCATCCTTTTTACCCAGTGGTTTTATATGGGTGTATGTCTATATAACTAGTCCTTTGAATAACTTAAATCATAATTTGTATTTATATCCTGATTATAATTTTTCACCATTGATTGCTTTAGGCAATTTGTTCCCATCTTTTATACGAGAAAAACTGTTGCCTGACAATATGGGAGTTGCTACGGATTTAGTCAATGATAATTTGAATGTGATGACTATGCACCCTCAGTATCTTAGTGCTTTTGGCTATTTAGGAGCGTTAGTGTTTTATTTTCTTTATGGGTGTTTTGTCTTTTATGTTTATCTGAAATTTAGAAAGGAGAGTAATGCTAAATGGATGTTTATGACCGTTGTTCTTACACATAATCTCATTTTGTCTGTTTTTGTAGATTTCAATATTAATCTTGTTTTTCTATTTCAACTATTTCTTCACTATTATTTAGGAACTAACTTTTCATTAAAACGTATAGAACGTTAATTTATCAATGTCGGATATTTTGAAATTTTCTGTAGTTATTCCCGTATATAATGGGAGTAACACAGTGATAAGAGCAGTTGATTCTTGTTTGAAGCAAACTATTTTGCCATGGGAAATTATTATTGTAAATGATTGTAGTAAAGATAACACGTTAGATGTCTTAATTGAAAATTATCAGGGGAATAATATCGTGAAAATATATTCTTTACCAAAGAATAGTGGGGTATCTGTTGCTCGAAATTTAGGATGGGACAAAGCAACCGGGGATTTTATTGCTTTTTTGGATGCTGATGATGTGTGGCATCCTTCCAAATTAGAAGTTTTGAAAGAATTGAAACATGATTGCAAGGATATTTTCTGTATTGCTCATAAATACACTGAAAAGGGTTTGTCAGAAAAAAACGGTTTTATGCCAAACTGTAGAATTTTGAAATTTAGACATTTCTTAATTCGTAACTATTTTAACACTTCTTGTTTGGTTGTTTGCCAATGTATTGGAGAGAGATTTAATGAAACTATGAGATATACTGAGGATCATGACCTCTGTCTTAGGATAGCAAATAAAATGAATATATATTATATTGATTTACCACTGACATCCTTGGGGAGACCGCAACTATCCAAAGGGGGACTAAGTGGTAATCAGTGGGCTATGAGGAAAGGAGAAATGAAATTGTACTTCCATGCTTGTAAGCTTCGTTGGTGGCTTTTCCCTTGTCTGCCTCTCTTTATTCTTTTTTCTATTGCAAAACACCTGTTAAAACTTGGAATGAGATGTATGAAATAACTGCTACTATTGTTACATATAAGAATCCTGCTTCTATTTTGTTGAAAGCTATCAATAGCTTTTTGAATACAAAGATAGAAGTACGGTTATATATTATTGATAACTCTCCCACAAATTATTTAAAAGATATTTCCCATGATCCTCGGGTAGAGTATATTTTTATGAATTCGAATAATGGTTTTGGAGCCGGACACAATGTTATATTGAGAGATCTTGAGAAAATGGGAAAATATCATTTAATACTAAACCCGGATATATCATTTGAGGAAGGGACTTTGGAGAAATTATATGATTACATGGAGGGTAAGCCGGATGTGGGAAATGTAATGCCTAAGATTATTTATCCTAATGGGGAATTGCAATATTTATGTAAGCTTCTTCCTACGCCAAAAGATTGGATAGTTCGTATGTTTCTTCCTATTAAAAGCATCAAAAACAGAATTGACTATAATTTTGAAATGAAGTTTGCGGATTATGATAGAGAAATGAATATTCCTTATTTATCAGGCTGTTTTATGTTTCTTCGGAAGTCTGTGATAGAAGAAATTGGCGTGTTTGATGAAGGTATTTTTATGTATGGAGAAGATACAGATTTGAATAGGCGTATTTATCGGAAATACAAAACGATGTATTATCCCCAAATAACTATAACTCATCATTTTGAGAAAGGATCTCATAAAAGTTTACGTTTATTGTGGATACATGTAAAAGCTGCCATTTATTATTTAAATAAATGGGGCTGGTTCTTTGATAAAGAAAGAAGTATAATAAATATAACAGTGAAGCAACAATATATTAGAAAGTAATGATAGATAGAATGAATCTTCTTTTTACAGGTGCTTCTGGCTTCTTGGGGTATAATGTACTTCCATTATTGAAGAAAAAGTATTCAGTAGAAACTATAGGACTAACTTCTCAGGATGATTATATAGTGAATTTAGCAGCAGAGATTCCTAAGTTGGCCGGAAAATATGATGTTATATTGCATGTTGCAGGAAAAGCACACTCTCTGCCTAAGACGGAGGCAGAGAAACGACTTTTTTTTGATGTGAACCTTCAAGGGACTAAGAATTTGTGTACTGCTTTGGAACAAAGTGGCATTCCGAAGTCATTCATTTTTATTAGTACTGTTGCTGTTTATGGTTGTGATTCGGGTGAGAATATCACGGAAGAATATCCTTTGAATGGAACAACTCCTTATGCTCTGAGTAAGATCAAGGCGGAGAAATATCTGGAAGAATGGTGTGCCATGCATAATGTGAAATTAAGTATACTTCGTCCTTCTTTAATTGCCGGTCCTAATCCTCCGGGAAATCTGGGAGCAATGATCCATGGGATTAAGAGTGGTAAGTATTTGAGTATTGCCGGAGGAAAAGCTCAAAAGAGCGTTTTGATGGTTCAGGATATAGCTAATCTTGTTCCTCTATTGATTGAAAAGGGAGGGATATATAATGTTTGTGACAGTTACCAGCCGAGTTTTCGTGAACTGGAGATGGTGATATGCAAACAATTGAATAAGAAGTTACCTTTGTCTATTCCTTATTGGTTTGCTAAGAGTATGGCCGTTTTTGGTGATTGTTTCGGGGAAAAGGCTCCAATAAACAGTTTAAAACTTCGTAAGATCACGCACTCTTTGACTTTTAGTAATGAAAAGGCAATGCGGGAGCTTGGATGGAAGCCTATGAATGTTCTGAAAAATTTTCGGATAGAATAAGGAGGTGCTCTAAATGGAAATTTTTCTTTGGATTATAGGAATTCTAATAGGGATTTTTTTCGCCTTTTTAGGACTTCAATTCTTGTTTTATTTCATTAAAAAGAACGAATAGTTTATGTACTATCTGATAATCTTAGTTCTGCTATTTCTGGCAGAACTTTTTTATTTTCATATTGCCGATAAATATAATATTATCGACAAACCGAATGAACGGAGTTCGCATACCCGGATTACACTGCGGGGTGGAGGAATTATCTTCTACTTGGGTGCATTGGCTTATTTTCTGACAAATCAGTTTGAGTACCCTTGGTTTATGTTGGCTCTCACTCTGGTGACGGTGATCAGCTTTGTAGATGATATCCGCTCCATATCACAAGGACTTCGTCTTGTTTTTCATTTTACGGCGATGGGCTTGATGTTCTATCAGTGGGAGTTGTTTACTCTTCCTTGGTGGACTGTAGTTGTGGCTTTGATCGCATGTACAGGGATTATCAATGCCTATAATTTTATGGATGGAATTAATGGCATCACGGGGGGATATTCGCTGGTTGTACTTGGATCTTTGGCGTTTATCAATCATTGGGTTGTTTCGTTCGTTGAACCGGGTTTGATTTATACCATGCTGTGTGCGGTGCTGGTTTTTAATTTCTTTAATTTCCGTAAGAGGGCAAAATGCTTTGCCGGTGATGTGGGGTCGGTCAGTATTGCTTTTATTATTCTGTTTTTAATCGGTAAGCTGATAATCGATACGGAAGATTTTAGTTGGATTGTGCTTCTGGCAGTATATGGAGTAGATAGTGTGCTGACTATTGTCCATCGATTGATGTTGCATGAAAATATTGGTTTGCCTCACCGGAAACATTTGTATCAGATAATGGCTAATGAACTGAAGATACCACACGTGGTAGTGTCACTGACCTATATGTTGGTACAAGCTGTAGTTGTGGCAGGGTATTTGGCATTGCGGGAATATAGATATGGGTATTTATCAGGGAGCATATTGGTGTTGAGCCTGCTGTACCTCCTGTTTATGAAGAGATTTTTTTATTTGCATAAATCTAATTAATCATGGGAAACTTAATAGAGAATGATTTTCAGCGTGTGGCGGATCTGCTTGGCGTTGAAGTGGCAGTGGTAAAAGCCATACAGGCAGTTGAGACCGGTGGGCGTGGGGGCTTTGTGGCTCCGGGACGACCGGTGATCTTATTCGAAGGTCACATCTTTTGGCGTGAACTCAAGAAGCGGGGACTTAATCCGGAGAGGCATATTGCGGGCAATGAAAATATTCTTTATCCTAAATGGGAGAAGGGGCATTATTATGGCGGGATAAGAGAGTATGAACGTCTGGAAAAGGCCCGGGAAATACATAAAGAAGCTGCTGACGCTTCCACTTCATGGGGAATGTTCCAAGTGATGGGCTTTAACTATGCGATGTGCGGGTATGGCAGTGTGGAGGAAATGGTGAAAGATATGTGTGTCGGAAAAGATAAGCAACTGGAAGCTTTTGCGAGGTTTGTGAAATTTGCTAAGCTACAGTCCTGTCTGGAGCAGAAAGACTGGGCCGGGTTTGCCAGGAGGTATAATGGCCCCGGATATGCCCAAGATCAGTACGATAAAAAACTGGAAGAGGCTTATCGGAAGTTTACGAAGGAATAGAAATGTAATAGATAGGAGAAAGCAGGTTCTAATGAAAATATCAGGAAAGTCATAGATGTAATCAGATAGAATGAGTGAAAATATACCCTAACGGGTATAGATTCCTGCTTTGCTCCCACTTTTATACCCGATATGGTATAAAAGTGGGAGTCTTTTATTATATTTGTACCCAAACGGGTATAATATGGGAAATCAAACAATAGCAGAGTATGTGAAGCGGATGCGTAGGGAAACAGGGCTTACGCAAGTGGATTTATCAGAGAAGGCAGGTGTCGGGTTGCGTTTTGTACGGGAGCTGGAGCAGGGAAAAGAATCTCTCCGGCTGGATAAAGTAAATCAGGTACTTAGCTTATTTGGTAGTCAGGTAGGAGTAGTGTCAATTAGAAAAGAAGAGTTATGAAAAAGGCTGAAATTTATGTTAGCAATCAGTTAGCCGGCATTTTGATTGAAGATGAAAATGGCTTTTCTTTCACTTATACAGACGAATATATTTCAAAGGGGAACCGACGACCTGTTAGTCTGACGCTTCCGATAACTCATGTCCCTTATACAAGCTCTGTGCTGTTTCCTTTTTTTGATGGATTAATTCCTGAAGGATGGTTGCTTGATATTGCGGAACAAAGTTGGAAGATAAGTAGTCGGGATAGAATGGCTTTGCTGCTGGCTTGTTGTAAGGATTGCATAGGAGATAGTACTCTTCTCTTGGATTACGGGGAATTCTGATATGCATTTGAAGAACTTTTCTTTATATGGTACGAAACCTATTAGTTATGTTCTGGCACCCGCTTATGACTTACTGTCAACGAAGTTAGTCCTTCCTGCCGATTCTGAGGAATTGGCATTAACTCTTAATGGGAAGAAGAAGAAAATAAAGAAGTCGGACTTTGTTGTTGCAATGAACTCGACCGGCTTGGAAGATAAGATTATTGAAAATGTTTTTAATAAGTTTGATCACCTTCAGTCTAAATGGGAAGAGTTTATAGATGTTTCTTTTATACAAGAAACAACCAAAGAAAGGTATAAGGAGCTTATACATGAAAATTGGAAAAGGATTAAGTGATAGCTCAATAAAAAGAAAGGCGACTTTTTCTCAAGCCGCCTTTCTTTTTATTTAATCTCAAATTCTTCCTTCATATCGATCTCTTCTCCATGTGAATCGTAGAATACGTATTCAAGAAAAGCGAGTTTCTGACTCGGAATAATTTTAATACCAAATCCGTATTTCATCTGCCATTTGCGTTTCAGCGACATAAGTCCCTGATTCAAATAAGCAGCCACATACGGGTGGATGTGTAGCGAGAATTTCTTTATCTTCAGTTTATTGACCAGATAATCAATTTTACTCTCCAGTGTGTCCGTAAAGAGGATGGACGATTTGATGGTGCCTTTACCAAAGCAAGTCGGACAGGTTTCTGTAGTGTTCACGTCCATGGCCGGGCGAACCCGTTGACGCGTAATTTGCATCAGTCCGAATTTGCTTAAGGGCAGAATGTTGTGACGCGCCCTGTCTTTTTGCATGTTGGCACACATACGTTCGTAAAGCTTCTGACGGTTTTCGGCTTCATTCATGTCAATGAAATCTACCACAATGATACCACCCATATCCCTTAGCCTCAGTTGGCGTGCCAGTTCGTCGGCAGCCCCCAGGTTTACTTCGAGTGCGTTACCTTCCTGCCCGTTGGCATTCTTGGTGCGGTTTCCGCTGTTCACGTCTACTACGTGAAGCGCCTCAGTGTGCTCAATAATCAAGTAGGCACCACTCTTGTAGGATACTGTTTTACCAAAAGACGATTTAATCTGTTTGGTGATACCGAAATTGTCATAAATGGGAAGTTGACCTTTATACAACTTGACGATGCCTGCCCGTTCGGGAGCAATCAGCGTCACATAATCCTTGATTTCGTTGAACACCGCTTCGTTGTTCACATGGATGTTCTCGAAAGAAGGATTGAAGAGATCACGCAGCAAAGCTACGGCACGGCTTGTTTCCTCGTAGATAAGTGTCGGAAACTTTGTGGCCTTTTGTACTTTGGTGATACTTTCTTCCCAGTGCTTCAGCAATACTTTAAGCTCTCCATCGAGTTCGGCAACACGTTTGCCTTCTGCCACTGTGCGTACAATCACTCCGAAGTTTTTCGGCTTGATGCTCATCAGCAGTTGTTTCAGGCGTGCACGTTCTTCGCTCGATTTAATTTTTTGAGAGACAGAGACCTTGTCGTTGAAAGGAATCAGCACCAGATATCTTCCTGCAAACGAGATTTCGGAAGTCAGGCGCGGTCCCTTGGTTGAGATAGGCTCTTTTACAATTTGCACCACTACTTCTTGTCCTACCTTTAATGTATTGGCTACTGTGCCATCCTTGTCCAGGTCGGGAAGCAGGGTTGCTTTCGAAATGGGATTAAGCTTTTTTTTGTCGCTTAAAGTCTGCTTTACGTACTTTTCGAGTGAGTTAAATTGAGGACCCAGGTCTAAATAATGAAGGAAAGCATCTTTCTCGTAACCGACATCCACGAAGCAAGCATTCAGTCCGGGCATCAATTTCTTGACGCGGCCCAAATACATATTGCCCACCGAAAAGGAGATATTTCTTCCTTCGCTTTGAAGTTCCACCAAACTCTTGTCCTCAAGTAAGGCGATGGAGACTTCTTTGGGCTGTACGTCTACTACTAATTCGCTTGTCACGTCTGTTTCCTAATTATTTAATTTTATAAAAAAATGAACGAATAACTTTATGCGTTTGTTCATTCAGTCGGGCATTTAAACAAAGAACAAACTCGAAAGACATTTGCTTCACAAGTTTGTTCTTTATTTCTGTCCAGATTCAGACTAAAAATTACTTTTTGCTTTTATGTCTGTTCTTTCTTAGTCTTTTTTTACGCTTGTGCGTAGACATTTTATGTCTTTTTTTCTTCTTTCCGCTTGGCATAGCTTCAAAATTTTATGGGTTAATACTCTTGTTTATTATTTCTTTACCGAAAGGGTGAATGTCTTAGCTGGTTTGAACGCCGGAATGTTGTGTTCCGGAATGATGATAGTCGTATTCTTAGAAATATTACGAGCGGTTTTTTGAGCTCTTTTCTTTACGACGAAGCTACCAAATCCACGGAGGTAAACATTCTCGTCCTTAGACAAAGAATCTTTCACTGCATCCATAAATGCCTCAACTGTTGTAAGTACTGTTACTTTGTCAACACCAGTGTTCTTTGCAATTTCGTTTACAATATCTGCTTTAGTCATTTTTCCTTAAAAAAAATATTATTACTATGTTCTTTCTAATTTTTTGGACTGCAAATATATAGCTTTTTAGTCTCCCAAAAAAATATATCCCGAACAATTTTCTAAAAAAGTCGCTTCATTAAGCTTTCTTAGTTCGTAATTAGATGAAAAGAACTACTTTTGTGCAAGGATAAAGTTAACAAAAAGTAGAATCTGGCTAAATATATGAATCCTAACTTCAGCAATACAATAGAAAAGTGGTATCAGGAATATAAAAGGGAACTTCCATGGAGGGAGTCCGCGGATCCTTATGTGATATGGATTTCGGAGATCATTCTGCAACAGACCCGTGTCGTGCAGGGGTATGACTACTTCATGCGGTTTATGAAACGGTTTCCGGATGTTGCCACATTGGCCCAAGCGGATGAAGACGAAGTGATGAAGTATTGGCAGGGGCTGGGCTATTACTCCCGTGCACGCAATTTGCATGCAGCCGCTAAAAGTATGAACGGGGTGTTTCCTAAAACCTATCCGGAAGTGAGGGCTTTGAAGGGGGTAGGTGACTATACTGCCGCTGCCATCTGTTCTTTTGCCTATAACATGCCTTATGCGGTAGTCGATGGGAATGTGTACCGGGTACTTTCCCGCTATCTGGGCATCGATACTCCGATAGATTCTACTGAAGGGAAAAAGCTTTTTGCTGCCGTAGCCGATGAACTGCTGGATAAAAAGAATCCTGCTCTTTACAATCAGGCTATCATGGATTTTGGAGCTATCCAATGTTCGCCTCAGTCTCCTAACTGCATGTTTTGTCCGTTGGCAAGCGGCTGCTCGGCATTAGCCGGGGGAATGGTGGCACAACTTCCGGTAAAACAGCACAAAACGAAAACGACCAATCGCTACTTCAATTATATATATGTACGTATGGGTGCGTATACTTTGATTAATAAAAGAACGGGCAATGACATCTGGAAAAATCTGTTTGAGTTTCCTCTGATTGAAACTCCCGAAGCTGTCTCGGAAGAGGAATTTCCGGCGCTGTCTGAATTCAGAGCCATGTTTGCGGAGGGAGAGACCCCTATAGTCCGTTTGGTTTGCAGGGATGTGAAACATGTACTTTCACACCGGGTGATTTATGCCAATTTCTATATGGTTGATCTTCCGGAGAACAGTCAGTCTTTTACTTCTTATCAGAAAATAAAAGCCGATGAATTGGAGCAGTATGCGGTGTCGAGGTTGGTACATGCCTTTATCGAGAAATACATTAACTAATTGAAAATTATCACTGTGTTAAACTAATTAAATATCTAAAATTATGAGACGATCCTATTTATTATTGGCCTGTCTTTCTCCGGTAGCCTGTATAATGGCTGCAAACGGACAAAAAGGAGGCAAGAGTAAACAAAAGGTAAACGAACGGCAATTGCCCAATGTTGTGTTTATTTATGCCGACGATTTGGGCTATGGCGACCTTGAATGCTATGGTGCCAAAAATGTACAGACCCCCAATGTGAACCGCTTGGCTTCCGAAGGTATCCGCTTCACCAATGCACATGCTACAGCCGCTACCAGTACTCCCTCACGTTACTCTATGCTCACAGGCGAATATGCCTGGCGTCGTCCCGGTACTGATGTTGCCGCGGGAAATGCCGGAATGATTATTCGTCCGGAAGATTATACCATGGCGGATATGTTTAAGAATGCCGGATATGCTACCGCTGCCATTGGAAAATGGCATCTGGGATTGGGAGACAAAGCCGGCGAACAGGATTGGAATGCCCCTCTTCCGGCTGCATTGGGCGATCTGGGATTTGATTATTCTTATATCATGGCTGCTACTGCCGACCGTGTACCTTGTGTCTTTATTGAGAACGGAAAGGTTGCGAATTACGATCCGAGTGCTCCTATCGAGGTTAGTTACCGGAAACCTTTCGAAGGTGAACCTCTGGGAAAAGATCATCCCGAATTGTTGTATAACCAGAAGCACAGTCATGGTCATGATATGGCTATCGTCAATGGTATTGGCCGTATTGGCTATATGAAAGGGGGAGGTAAAGCTCTGTGGAAAGATGAAAACATAGCTGACTCCATCACCAGCCATGCTATCGATTTTATTCGTGATCATAAAGATGAGCCTTTCTTTATGTATTTTGCTACCAATGATGTACATGTTCCCCGTTTCCCTCACGAACGTTTCCGTGGTAAGAATCCTATGGGACTCCGGGGGGACGCCATTGTTCAGTTTGACTGGAGTGTCGGACAAATCCTGGAAACACTTGACAAACTCGGTCTTTCTGAGAATACGTTGATTATTCTTTCCAGTGACAATGGTCCTGTTGTAGACGATGGGTATCAGGATCGTGCCGAAGAGCTGCTAAACGGTCATAGTCCTGCCGGCCCGCTTCGTGGTAATAAATATAGCGCTTTCGAAGGAGGAACCCGGATACCGGCAATTGTTCGCTGGCCTAAACAAATCGGACAGCCGCAGGTGTCGGATGTATTGGTTTCACAAATCGACTGGTTGGCTTCTCTGGCTTCTCTCGTAAATGCGCGTCTGCCTAAAGGGGCTGCTCCAGATAGCTTCAACCGCTTGGGCAACTGGATCGGAACAGATTCTACTGACCGTCCCTGGGTGATTGAACAGGCTTCTAACCATACGTTGTCGGTACGTACCAAGGACTGGAAATACATTGAACCCAACGACGGACCGAAAATGATTACGTGGGGACCGAAAATCGAAACCGGCAATTCGAGTATCCCTCAATTGTATGATATGACTAAAGCCTATGAACAAGAAAACCTTGCAGAGAAGAACCCGGCAAAGCTCTTTGAACTGCAAACGATTTTAAGGAAAGTGCGCAATAAAACTTATAGAGCTTTATAAAAGTTGTAACAATTCTTGCATTCTATTGTTATTCTACTTAATTTTGGCAACAAAAATCGGTATTTAGAAACATAAAACTCTGAGAATATGTCAGTAAATAAAGTGATATTGATAGGAAATGTCGGTAAAGACCCTGAAGTGAGATATTTGGATACGGGTATTGCTGTGGCCAGTTTTCCTTTGGCTACAACCGACCGTGCATATACTTTGTCTAATGGTACACAAGTGCCTGAGCGGACTGAATGGCACAATCTTGTACTTTGGCGAGGACTGGCAGAAACTGCCGAGAAATATGTACATAAAGGTGATAAGCTCTATGTGGAAGGTAAGATAAGAACTCGTTCTTATGATGACCAGAGTGGGGCAAAACGCTATGTTACCGAGATATTTGTAGATAATATGGAAATGCTGACTCCGAAAGGTGCCGGTGCCGGATCGTATGCTCCGTCACAGCAGCAGGCTGCTGCTGCTCCCGTACGGCCTCAACCGCAACAACCGCAGCAATCGGCATCTTCACAAGATAATCCGGCAGACGATCTGCCGTTTTAATGGTTGCGGACTACAAGTTAAGGATGATAGTTGTCATCCGGCTGTTACCTTAACTTGTAGTTCATAACTCTTGACTAACAACTTGTAGCCAGAGTTTAACTCGCGGCTGCTTATTATTAACTTAAAACCAATATTTTGGACCCAGACGCTTATTTATGCCAGTTGGCAGAAATTTTTAACGGAATATCCGTACACACACCATCATTATCAGCAATAATAGCCATCGTACTGGCCGGTTTGCTCCTGCTCGCTTCGGGCTTTGCTTCGGCATCCGAAATTGCTTTCTTCTCACTCTCACCTTCCGATCTGAATGATATAGAGGAGGGTAATCACCCTTCTGATGGAAAGATCAGCAATCTGCTTGCAGATTCCGAACGTTTGCTGGCAACCATTCTTATCACAAACAATTTTGTGAATGTGACCATCATCATGCTCTGTAACTTCTTTTTTATGAATGTTTTTGTTTTTCATTCGGTTCTCGCAGAGTTTTTGATACTGACAGTCATCCTCACTTTTCTGTTGTTGCTTTTCGGAGAGATAATGCCTAAGATCTATTCAGCACAAAAGACGTTGGCTTTCTGCCGTTTTTCCGCTCCGGTCATCTACGTCCTGCGCAAGGTATTTGCACCGATATCTGCCGTACTGGTACATTCTACCGCTTTTTTAAATAAACACTTCGCCAAGAAAAATCATAATATATCTGTTGATGAACTTTCCCATGCCCTTGAACTGACAGATAAAGCCGAACTTTCGGAAGAAAACAATATTCTTGAAGGAATTATCCGTTTTGGCGGGGAGACGGCCAAAGAGGTTATGACTTCCCGTTTGGATGTAGTGGATCTTGATATACGTACTTCGTTTAAAGACGTGCTTCAGTGCATAATTGATAATGCCTACTCCCGTATCCCTATTTATTCCGGTACACGCGATAATATCAAAGGAGTGCTTTATATCAAGGACTTGCTGCCCCATCTGAATAAGGGGGATAATTTTCGTTGGCAATCATTGATTCGTCCCGCCTATTTTGTGCCTGAGACTAAAATGATCGACGATCTTCTGCGTGACTTCCAGGCAAATAAAATTCATATTGCCATTGTCGTTGATGAATTCGGAGGTACATCGGGAATAGTGACAATGGAAGACATTATAGAAGAAATTGTTGGAGAAATCCATGATGAGTATGATGATGAAGAGCGTACCTATACAGTGATCAACGATCATACCTGGGTTTTTGAAGCAAAGACCCAGCTGACAGACTTCTACAAGATTACTAAGGTAAATGAGGACGATTTTGAGAAGGTGGACGGTGATGCCGATACGCTGGCCGGACTGTTGCTTGAGATCAAAGGGGAGTTTCCCGCGCTGCATGAGAAAGTACTTTATCATCATTATGAATTTGAAGTTCTGGCGATGGACAGCCGCCGCATCCTGAAAGTGAAGTTTACCATAAACGAGCCTTCCACAACGGAAGTTGCTTCCTGATTTCATTATGGCATTGTTGTCGGAACATAAGGCGGACTGTTATCGTTGGGGTATCTGGAAAACAGATGAATCTCTCGAAGAACTTTTGGCTTTGCTCCCTGGTCCTGAGAAATACGAACGGCAGCTAAAGCGTTTCTCTTCACCCCACCGCCGGTTGGAGTGGCTTTCTGTGCGTGTATTGCTTTATCGGTTGCTGGGGGAAGAAAAGTCAATAGAATATGCTCCCAGTGGTAAACCCCGTTTGGCGGATTCCTCTTTTTTTATTAGTATTTCCCATACCCGCGGATATGTGGCGGTTATCTTAAGCGCCGTATCCGAAGTCGGTATTGACATTGAGCAATATGGACAACGGGTACACAAGGTTGCACATAAATATATGCGTGAGGATGAAACGATGTCCGTTTATCAGGGAGACGATACCTGGTCGCTGCTTTTACATTGGTCCGCCAAAGAAGTGATGTTTAAGTGTATGGATGCGGATGAGGTCGATTTCCGGGAGCATCTCCGTATAGTACCGTTTCAGGTATGTGAATGCGGAGAATTTTTTGCCGAGGAATATCGTACGGAACGCCGGATGAAATTCCATATCCGATATTTGCTGCATCCGGATTTTGTGATGACCTGGCAGGTGGGGTCTTCGTTTGGAAAAAATGATTGATTTTCAATGAAGTAAACAAAATGATAAATCGTATCTTATTGCTGGTGCTTGTCATTGGCTACAGTATGGGAGTTGCTGCTCAGAATCGTGTCGATTCCTTATTTACATCTGTTAGCCAACGCTTTTCGGGTTATCCTTCTGAACTGGTGTATTTGCAGACCAGTAAGGAGATTTATGAAACGGGAGAAGATCTTTGGTTTAAAGCATATCAGCTTGATGCGAAATCATTCGGTTTGTCAACCCAGAGCAAGACACTTTATCTGCAAATGTTGAGTGATAAAGACAGTGTAGTCTGGCAAGAGAAGTATCCCATAGAAAACGGTATTGCAGACGGCCACATATATGTGGATACGAAACTGCCGGAAGGGAGTTATCGGTTGGAAGCCTATACCCGTCATTCCTATTATAAAGATACGGTCGGAATATCTCCGGTACGTAAAATCAAAGTATTAAAGAACATCAGCTATAATACTCCGGCAAAAGAGGGAGAGGAGACAGGTGATTTAAGATTCGAACTCTTCCCCGAAGGCGGAAATCTGGTTTCGGGTTTGCCGTTTTGCCTGGCGTTCAAAGCTACTGACACGAAAGGGTATCCGGTCGATGTGGAAGGGGTGCTGTGTGAAGGCGGACTTCCTCTTATGCCATTCAAAAGCAGCCATGACGGAATGGGAAAGTTACTTTTTACTCCGTTTGCCGATAAAGAATACCGGATAGAGCTGAAGGATGGACATAGTTACCTTTTGCCTGAGGTGTATAAACAAGGAGTAGCACTGCGATTATTGAAACAGGATCAGGAACAATTGGAGTTTATCATCTCTCAAACACAAGATTTGCCTGATCAGGAAGTCTGTTTGGTGGGTCAGATGCGGGGGATGGTGTGTTGTGTTGCAAAGGGAATGCTTAAAGACCGTTTGAAGATAAAGATGCCTCTGGCCGAGTTTCCTTATCAGGGGATAGTCGAGTTTACCCTCTTTGACAATGCAATGAAGCCGGTTGCCGAGAGGCTGGTGTATGTACATCCCGAAAAGAAACTGCATATTCGTATCGTACCGGAGAAGGAAAGCTACGCTCTTCGTGAAAAAGCGGCCTTACATATTAAGGTTACGGATGATAAGAACCGGCCTGTAAAAGTCAATCTGGGAATTAGCGTTTTTGATAAAGCATATAGTAATCCGGTTGATCCTGTGAATATTCTGACCCATTGCTATCTGTCGTCGCAGATACGCGGTGCAGTTCATCGTCCGTCTTATTATTTTGATGAAAGGAACAAAGATCGTGTGCAGGCAATGGATTTGTTGCTATTGACACAGGGGTGGAGACGATATATCTGGGAGTTTAATGGCCCGGTTTATCAGGGAGAAGCGTTTTTAAGCGATGATATATCAGGAGTTCAGGTTACAGGAGGCAGGAAAAAGAGCCGAGAAAAACAGGGGGATAAGCAACTTGTTCAGGTTACGGGTGCTGAAGGTAATTCTGCGTTCTTGTGGACAGACTCGGTAGGACACTTCACGATTGATACGAATCGGATGAAAGAGCTTCGTGGTGGATATATTTATCTGAAACCAATGTTGTCGAAAGAGTTTAAGCCTGAACTGGAGATCGTAGATTACTTTCCGGTGATTGACAGTGTGAGAAGAAAGAAATATCCCGGTCATTCGGTTACAGTCCGGACACAGGCGGTGAAAGAAGAGTTCGTTGATATGCCGGTTGTAAGCAGTGACAGTATAATCCTGCTGGATGAAGTCGTAGTCAGCCGTAAGGCACGCAGACCATTTAGAGATAAGTTTATGGGGCGGTTAGACAGCATGACACAGATGAGCATGGAAAATGTTTATGTTTGCGGATGTGGCTATCTGCAAAATTATAAACCCGGATATGATGCCCATCCTTGGTGGAAACCTTGTGGTGAACCGTCTGATAAAAGGACTAAACCGGTGGAAGGAAAACAGTATGAAATTGTGAAGTTCAAGCATTTGGGAGGCAATGCCTTCAGTGTTATAGACCGGCAGACTGTGACATATCACGGCCCCATATATTCTGAAAAAGAACTGCTCCGCATGAATAACCTTTGGCGTACGAAAGGATATTATGCTCTTCGCGAATTCTATCAACCGGATGAAGTGGACATGCAGTTGCCTATACCGGATGCCCGCAATACATTGTTTTGGTCGCCTATGGTTGTGACGGATGAGAAAGGAGAAGCCACCGTTTCATTTTATTGTTCGGATATCAATACAGGTTTCATTGGCATGGCGGAGGGAGTGGATGGAACAGGTCTTTTAGGGAGTGATAAATGCGAATTCAGAGTGATTAGAAAAGCTAATTAAGTTTTGTAAATCATCTATGACTACGGATAAAAACAAAAGAATCTCCGGGAACATCTTTTAAAC
The DNA here is from genome assembly GCF_033042785.2 of Bacteroides hominis. NCBI lineage: Bacteria > Pseudomonadati > Bacteroidota > Bacteroidia > Bacteroidales > Bacteroidaceae > Bacteroides > Bacteroides hominis. Next base: position 2,826,637 of record NZ_CP178829.1, read on the forward strand.
AAGGCTCCCGGAGATTTTTTTATTTCTTTAGTTTATAACTTAGAGCCCCCGATGGACACTTCTTGATTTGAGCAATCAGTTCTTCGGTAGTAGCATTTTCCATCTTTATCCACGGACGTTCTTTAGGGTGATACACATTGGGCAATGTCTTCACGCAGATTCCGGCATGCCGGCAAAGCTCCGGCTGCCATACAATGGTCAGTTCGCCATTGCTGTATTCTATTTGTTTTCCCATAACTGTTTTTTATATTATTGAATGTGAACACCACGAAGTACAATGCGTTTCCATTCCGGATGCTTATGTATGTATCCCGCAACGAACGGACAAAGAGGAACCAAGCGCAGACCTTGCCGCTCAATGTCGGTAAGGACTTTTTCTGCGAGCTGAGAACCTATTCCGTGCCCCCCTAAAGCGGCAGGGACTTCGGTGTGCGTGAGGTAGATTTCACCATTCGAGGATTTGATGTATTCTATTCGGGGAGTATAACTTTCAATATGGAATTCATATTGATGTTTTTCTTCATTGTCTATCAGTTCATAATTTTCAGCCATAATCATTTTTCTTTTAAAAATTGTTTGATTCTACAACATTTGAAGGTGATATTTTGTTTCCTCCGATTGCCTGTTTATGAATCGTTTAAACAATTGTATACCGGTCATAATTTTAACAGATAATAATGATTCGTGGCAAAACAAATGCATACTCTTTCTGTTGATATTGGACAAATGCGGGGCAACAGCGCTCCGCCTGCAAAACTACCATATGGGAGTATCTTGATTTGGGATACTGATTTCTGAGTGAATGAACGAATTGTTTTATATTTAAACTTTAGAGATTATGAATGGAAGAGTAATACAGATCTTCTGCATGGTAGTTGGCATAGTACTTGCTTCCTCTTGCGGAGACGAATGTCCGGTAGAACAACCTTACTCGGTTCGGGTATCTGTTAAGGACAAGAACTATTTGAATATATCGCAGTTTCCGCAGCTGGGTAGCGTAGACGAGAACCAGCCTTTCCGCACCTATACGGGAACTATTTATTATGCTCTGTACGACGCTTCTACCGGAGCATTGAAAAGAGAGTCGGAGATTGATCAAATCAACGGTGAAGATAAGGAGTATACTATTTCTTTCGCCGGAATACCCGATGGTGATTATAAATTGGCTGTTTGGGGGAACCTGACTACTGATTACCCCGACGGCATTTTGCATCAGGACGGGAAGGAGCATACGGATATTTATGTGGCGACCCGTGTCTTGCATTTCTCTCCCGAATATCAGACAGAAGAATTGACATTGGAACGTACCAAGGGAAAGCTGTTGTTACTCTGTTCCAATTTCCCGGCTGAAATAAGTCGGATAGAACAACATGTAAACCACGTTTATCAGTCGGTGGATGCCGATCTCAATTATAGCGGAAGCACGCAGGTTGACAAAAGTGTGCCATTTACCAATATGTTGGAGACAGTGCTTGCACCCTCTTCGGTAGATGGACATTCAAAGTTAGCTTTAACTTTCTATGCCACCGATACAAGAGCTTCTGAATCTCCTTATTTGAAATTGCCCGAAATGGAAGTGGACATGCGGCGCAATGAAATAACCGCTGTCTCTATAGACTACAATACATCAGAAGGAATCTGGGAAATCAAGATGTTTATCCGTGGGGAATGGCTCACGATACATCGCCTGGATATCTACTGATCTCTTTTTCCTTATCTATTTATTTAAACTAAACTTTGCTATTATGAAAAAATTAATGTTTCTGGTGGCAGCAAGCCTCTTTGTATTTGCTGCTTGTTCCAGCGAAGATGATCCTTCGTCTGAAGTGAATCCTGAAAATAATGGGATTACATTTGAACTGTCCGCGGTTAATGGTCTGACAGATGGGATTGGAACCCGAATGCCGGTGTATAGCCAGGAGGCTACACAGCATGTCACTCGTGTCAGTGTTTATGCTTTTATGCAGAACGGTTCGACTTATCTGCATCAAAAGACCTATGATATCACCGGCTGGACCGATGGTACTACTTTCAAACGTTTTGCCGTTCCCGATGCTGACAAGCTTCCTGCAGGGGTATATAAGTTTTTGGCTGTAGGCCGTGACGCAAGTGACCGCTTCTCTGTGACTACGCCGACTTCCGGTAATACCAATTATACGGATATGCTTGCTACTATCGTGAATTCGGGCGATGAATCGGAAATCTTTGCAGGTTCGGCCGATGCGGAAGTAATGGCTCAGGGCGGAACTCGTGTCAGCATTGAGATGACCCGTAAGGTGGCCGGTGTACTGGGATACTTCAAGAATGTTCCTCAAGTGCTTAACGGAACCACTGTGAAGTATTTGCGTCTGAAAGTCAGCAACTCCAATCAGCAGGTGAATCTGACTAATGGTGTAGGTATCAATACTGCCGCTACTCCTTATAATATAATAGATATGGATCTTTCCGGCCAGGCTGTTTCCAACGGCGTGTATGTGGGCAACGATTTGTCCGGACAGGGAGTGGTGAAAGTGCCTAATTCACAATTGGGAGGTTCGTTCTATATGCCGGTTAGTGGCGTGAGCATGACTTTAGGACTTTATGATGCGAGTGGTACCGCTATAAAAGAGTGGACCGTGAGCGACACTAATAGTTCGGGAGCAACACAGTTTAATCTGCTGGCAAATCATTTTTATGCATTAGGTGTGAAAGGTGCTACGGGTAGTGTGGATGGCGGAACACCGGGTAACCCGGGTGACGATGATGCTCCGGTAGATTTGCTGACCGATCAGAATATTGTGATCACTATCAGTCCGGCATGGGAATTGATACATAACCTGGTAATTCAGTAAAAGTAACTCAAAAACAGAATCATGGTATGGCTATGAGAAAGGCAGGCTATATAACTATCCTTCTGACGGGATTTCTGGCAACGCTCTTGTTGGGCAGCTGCTCAACAGATGATGTTGCCGAACTCCCCTTGGAAGAAGGGGTTCCGGTCCGTTTTGAAATAAAGCGGGACGGGGTCATGAGTCGTGCGCCGGGAGATGCAGCTCTCTCTGTCAACAGGATACTGATTCTGCCATTTCGGAAAACGGATGAAGCATTGCCAAACGATGCAGCTAATTTCGTTCCGGAATATAGCGCAGCCCGACAATTGGATGTCAATTCGTTTCCGGCAGTAGTCACGATGCTTAATCTTTCAGCAGCCTCTACCTATCAGTTGTTGGTGATCGGATATAATCGGAGTGATTATGATTTTGCCAGTGGCGGAGGTGCAACGAAGCGGTTTAATATCGGTTCGACTGGTAATCCGGCTACGTTGGCTAATTTGTATTTGCAACCGGTCAATCCGACGGTAGTTCCGGAGTTCTTTTCGTGTTTCGGAAACGGTTACCAGGGTACAACGTTGGTTGGTCCTGTTTTTAAACCTTCGCAAATCAATTATGTGACAGGTACACTGAAAAGGCTGGTTAGTGGTTTAACGCTCGAAGTGACCAATATTCCCGCATATGTCAACTCTATGACATTGATAGCCGAGCAACTTGTGACGGCTACCCGTGCAACGGATGGGACGGCACTGACATGGCAAACAGCCGGTGACAGCGGTACGAAGACGTTGGCTACTCAGGCACCGGTCTCGGGGAAAGTCAGTTTCAACCAGTTTCTGCTGGCTATTCCGGACAGTAGAAAGACTCTGTTCTATCTGGATGTGTCTTCTTATGGACTCTTCACCGAACGTTATACGGTGAAACTGCCGGATACTCCCGGTGTGGTTTCGGGAAACCGGATTATTTTTACTCCTAATCATTGGGTGAAAGTGACCGGAAGTTATGCGAATATCAATATAGGTTTCACTTTGGCAGGAAACATCAACTTGGATGACAATGCCTGGGATGGCCTTCAATAGAAACTGAAAGCAAAAAGAACCGGAGATGAAAACGAAAGTGATAATAATGATAAGCCTTTTTCTTTCTTTCTTCCTGACGGGATGTGAGAAAGAGCTGGTCGAAGTGCCCGGTGAAGACTCCGGGCAACTTCCTCCGGAAGGTAAGCCTTCGGACTTGCCCGACGGATATTTTGAAGTAACCTTCTCTGCCGGATACGGAGGAGCGGATACCCGTACGCCCGTCACGGGGACCGATTCACGGGTTCGTCACCTGCGTTACGTCATTTATAAGTCGACAGGTGAGTTTGTGAAAGAAAAGGTGGTGCTGAAGACTACGGATGCTGCTCCTTCCTGGCCGATGGCTGCCTTGAAAGATACGCTTCCGAAAGGACAGTATACAGCTGTATTTCTGGCCAATGTAGAGAAAACACAGTTCCCGATTCCCGTTTCGGGCGGTGGAACCAACTATGCGGATGTGTTGACGAATTACCAGACAACACGTGCGAATGCCCGGATCGTGTTACCCGGTGCGGAGTTTACCGACACTTCGGAATTTTATCTGGCCAATGTATCTTTCTCGGATACCTCTGCTCAGCCTTATGTACTGTTGCAGCGCATTATCAGTATGCTGAATTTGCGAAGAGTGTTTGTGGATGCACAAACCGCTTTGAATTCTCTGACCAACAATATTGTGACGCAAATAGGATATAGGAATATAATCCGGACGACGGTACAAGGCATTTTGCCAGGGTTACTGAAAACGGCAATGGACTTGGGAGTGGTTGGTAATGCTGTCTATAATGTTGTTGGCGGACTCGATGCCGCAGTCAATCTGGTGGTGGCGGCATTGGTCGAACCGGTCGTGGATGTACTGTATGCACAACTTTTGCAAGGGTTGGTCAATCAGATAGGGCTGACTCTCTCCGGTAATGCTACGCAGAATGGTGCATTGGGAGCATTGGGCGATTTACTGAATCCCTGGAGGGGCAGTGATGCTGCTTATGCTTTAGTGACCATAAACAATTTCCCTAAGACTGTGGACTTAGACCTGAATGTGAAGGATTTCTATACGGGTAATCATCGTTTCCGGTATGGATTTACACCTACACCCGGTACGACGAATAGTGAGAAGGATATTCTGATCAGAGGTTTTCATGGCCTTTATGACGTACGGGAGATTCATGTTGCCAAACCCGGACTGATCTCCGGATTGTTGGTGGACGATGTGATTGACGGTCCGTTGTTGCTGAATGGAGTATTTGTGAATATCACAGATCCGATACAGGCAACAGTCAATACGAATTACAGGTATCGTTCGAACTATTCGTTTGTCAGCCTGGGGCTGAAATCGTATGCACAACAGAACGACGGAAACCATTCGCTGACACTCTCTGTACAGTTGAAGAATATTGCTAACCTGGATGGTATATTGGGAGGAATCCCCTTACTCGGTCCTGTGTTGAATGGAACCGTTAAATTATTGATTGGCAATATAACGGTTACCGTTCCGGTGAATCTTCCTTTGCTTGGAACCGATAACCTGACGCTGTCCGGTAGCTGGAGTACACCACCGGTGCAGTATTAAAAAATAAAAAGGGGGTGTGTCGAAATTCGTATTCACCACAGACTACACAGATAAATCAATAGATTAAGTTCGCTCTATGGAACTCTGTGTTACTCTGTGGTGAATGATGACACATCCCCTTTTTAATATGGTTATATCCTGGTATGCCGGGGACTACACCTTTTTACTTTTATTCAAAGTCGTAAGTGAAGAATACTCCCGCGGGGAAGCGAGTCGCATTTTTGTAATCCTGCACCAATTTAGTAGTACCGCTTGTGAAGTTAAATACGCCGATGCTGTTGGTCAGGTAATCGTTACCGTAACCTTTGATTGTAGTGACGTATACATCACTGTTTTTCGGATTTACTGCAAGGTTATTGTAAGTCATTGTGGCATTTTGTATGTAATCACCGATTTTAGCCAGCTCTTTGGTCTGATTCTTCGCGAAATCATGGAGATAGATAGTAGTGCTGTTGTTACCAAAATAAATGCTGTCACCTTTGGCGCTGATTGCCGGAGTAGCTCCCCAGCCGGCTGATACCTGGAAACTTCCTAATTTATTCGTTTTCAAGATTGAGTAGTCCTTAGATGATACCTTCATAATCTTTGCCGGAGTGCTGTTGACAGAAACCCATACATTACCGTCCGAAGCTTTTACAACTCCTGTCGGTGTGCCTTCCAAAGCGATGGTTTTTATCACTTTGTTATCTTTAATCACCAGCAGACTGTTGTTGGCTCCTGCGAATACTTTCTGGGCTGTTACCGCCATTCTGTTTTTTATCGCTCCGTCTGTTCCCTCTATTAAACTCAGGGAGGTTGTTGTCGGATCGAACAAGTGCACGCCGTTGTTGTCACGGATGTATACGTGTGAGTCATCCAGAGCGGCTACGTGGGTAGGCCAATTGAGGTCGGCCAGTTGATCCTTGCTGAATCCTTTCTCTTTTTTCAATGTTTCGGCATTGGCAATTACAAGCATACCGTCTTCGCCGCCATTCTGAGAAATGATATACATCTTATTGTTTGCAATGAACAGGTCTTGTGATACAACTCCCAAGTGTGTACCGTTTGCTTCGAAGTATGCTTCTTCCGTCATTTCATTTTCCGGAGAAATGAAGATGAGAGAGCTGGGAGGATTGCCGAAGTTGCCTTCATTCAGAACAAAGGTTCCATATTTGTATTTGCCGTATACGGTGACCGGAAGGTTTACTCTTTTCTCTCCTACTTCCGTAGATACCACCAGAGTTACATAGTATTTTCCCGGTTCGGCTTCAGTAAAGCTGAACTCCTTATCAGTTGACTTCACCTCTCCGTTGACTTCCCATCTTACTTCGGGGTTCACGTTGCTTGTATAGTTGGCGGTCAGTGCGAGTGTTCCACCTTGGATAACTTCGGTCACTCCGCCTTCACTTTCGATGGCGATACCCGTCAGATTAGGGATGGTTTCGTCATCCGAGCAAGAAGCAAATCCTAACGCTAATGCTGTCACAAATAGCAATAGATACTTTTTCATTTTCATTTTTTGAGTCATAAATTAAGTAATTGGTAAATGTTCATTTCTTATCTCTTTTCCACTTGGTTTTATTTCTTGTAGTGCAAATCTTCCACCGCCTGTATCTCCGTAGAGGCTTCACCCAGCCAGCCGCAGTTCTGGTTGACGGCTGTATAAATCTTCACAAAGTCGATACCGTCCAGATGAACCGGCTTGCCGTCTTTATCTACCGCCCAGTCTATCTTGAATTGAGAATATTCCGTATTGTTCGGGTGGTTGTCGGCATATCCCCAGGCATAACAGTAGCCTACCCAATGCTCGGGCATGCCCGGACGCGGCTCGTTGATGGAGTTGTCCGCCAGGCGACTTCCCCGGAATGTGATTTGGTCCGGCATCCATGCCGGATAATAAGAACCCTGGGTGTGATACGTGTTCCGGTAGATGTATCCCTCTTTGCCTTGATTGTCTTTCCACTTCACATCCCCGTCTACCGGAGTGGGACGGTAGTAAGTGATTTCGTAGTTGCGGATGGTAGCAGGCGAGTTATATTCGCTTCCTGCCAATTCGTACCACTCATCATCCGGCTGTCCGTTGCCATTCGTGTCTTTGGATACGAGTACGATTCCCGGTTCGGAGTTTCCTCCGGGTTTATCCAGCAGCGTGCCATACATATCATAATAGGCGTTGCCGTATATCTTGAAGTCATATTCACCGGGGACGTTGGGGATGGTGTGGTCGAATCCCACGGTAATGTTGCCCCCGAATCCTCCGAGAGTGAAGAGGCAGGTGGTACGGTCCTGCAGCAGTTCGGTGGCGCGTGCCAATACCTGAACGTCGGTGAATCCCTCTTCGTAAGCTGTATAAGAAGTATTCATATATTGTGATGGCGCCGGATTATACTCCAATACTTTATTGGCGAAAGCACCTGCTTCCGGGTCTGCGGGATTTTCGTCGGGATTGCCTTGCGAGGCTTTGTTCCGGAACAGGACGGTATTGGAGTTGATTCCCACATTGGGCAACTTAAATATAAGTTGTCCCTGCGGGCTGAAGCAGAGCACATCGCCTTTCACCTTGTAGTCGTAAGCGTCGGTGATGTAGATGTTTCCGCTGTAAGGGTTGACACTGATGCTGTAAGGAGTACGTATCGCGGTGCCGTCCGTGATGAAGTTTTCCCGTTCCGTCTTTCCGGTTTTCAGGTTGAACACTTTGATTTGCGAGTCCTGAGTCCGGTAATCATAATTGTATAAATAGGCCATGTTGTCGTGGATGGTGAAACTCAACACCTTTTCGTCGAAGGTCCGTACCACTTGATCAGTATGACCGTCTATTTGCACGAAGTGATAGTCCCCCGCTTCGATATTCTCGCCGTGCGTGGCTACATAGATGTTTCCGTCCGGTCCGGCCTGTATCTTTCCCGGATTAGGACCTACTTCTATCTTCTTGATTTCGGTAAAAGAAGGGATGTCGATCACAGAGACCGTACGGTCTACCCCGATGCCTTCCCAGTCCAGGCCTCCGGAGTTGGAGACATACAACTTCCCGTTCTGCACACAAATGCCGTCGGGATTCCTGCCTGCCCGGGTCAGTGCATCGATAGAGAGGGAAGCGGTATCTATCCGCGCAACGGTTCCGTCAAAGGAGCATACGTATGCTTTTCCTCCCTCGAAGGCGATGTTACGGGGTTGCCGGGAACTGCCGTTCTCCGATAACATCGGTATCTGTTTGACAGACTTTCCGCTTTGCAAGTCGACTACTTCTATCTGGCTCGATACATTGACTACGATATAGAGTTTGCTGCCATAGATGGCCATATCGTTGGCGGTATCTCCCAGGCCGCGTCGGTTGATGCTGCGGAAGTAGTCGGTATTCAGCTGATTGTTCTTGAAGGAATACAAAGCGAGCGAACTGTTGTTCAGGTTGAAGAGCCCTTCGCTGAGAATGTAGAGTTCGGTTGTTCCGGTTTCGACAGGCATACCGTCGCCACCGCCCGAAGGAGTATCCGTGTCTTCCAGGTCGTCACACGAGGCGAAGAGAAGCAGGAAGAGGAGGAAAAGGAAGCTCCCGCCTCCAGCTCCTCTCCGGAAGCGAGGAGAAGAATTGCTTCTGCTGTTATTAAATGGGTTCATTTTCATATTGCTGTTTCTTTTGATAATTACTGATTCAATGTCTGAAGTATCTTTAGTATCTTACTTTCATCGTCACTCTCACTGAGCGTCCCGGCATGGGGAAGTTTTTTACTATCTCGTAATTCTTGTCCAGTAGGTTCAGCACTTCCACTGTCAGGGATGTGTTTACGTTACGGATGCGCAGATCGCGGCTGACGGATACACTATGGTCGCTGTAGCTGTCCAGCCGGTTTTCGCGGAGGTTCTGCCCCAGCATATAGCGCTTGCCCGAAAAGAGGAACGAGTAGGAGAGGTTCACCCACGGAGTCTCGATACCGGCTTGTCCCGATCCGGATACACGGGGAGTATAGGCGATTTGTTGCTTGTAGGTTTTTCCTCCCGGTTCGGTCATATCCAATGCGCGCTGGTAAGTGTAGTTCCCCGAAAGGTTCACCCGTAGTTTCTCCCAGGGTTGCAGACTGATGTTTCCGGCAACGTCGATTCCTTTGATGTCCACTTTGCCGAGGTTCACCATACTCCATATAAAGAGGTTCTTGGTGGGTATGGCTATGATTTTGTCTTTCACCTTATTATAATAAGCATCTGCCGTGACGGATACATAGGGAATCAGTTCACAGATCGACCGGCTGTATGTCAGTCCTAAGTTGTATTGTGTCGTGCTTTCCGGTTTCAGGTTCGTGTTGCCCACCTGTCCGTAGTACAGGTCGTTGAAGCTGGGCAACCGGAAGATGTCTTTATAGAACAGGCGGATGCGGAACTCTTCGCCGGCAAAGGGCTTGAACGACGCGCTGACGTACGGAGAGAGTTTCCGTCGGTTGGCTGCGGCGCTGCCTTGGCGCACCTCCTCGTTGATGACCGTTGCCAGTACCGAGGCCGAAGCGGTCAACCAGTCGTTGACGTATTTTCCGGCAAAGGCCGTCAACCACGAATAGCGGGTAGGATACGCAAAATCTTTCAGGTTCGCGTTCAGCCGGTTGATGCTTGCGTCTGTCGAAAGCGAAAATGAGAGGTTGCTGAGCACCCGGTAGAGCGCCGAAGCCGAGAGGTAATACTCTTGTTGATAATAACTGTTTTCCGTTTTGCCTTCCGAACCTTTATAATCAGGATCGAGGTAACGTTGATAGCTCCAGTTCCACTTAGCTGAAGTCTGGAAAACCCATTGGCGGTTGAACTCCTTCTTATATTGGCTTTGCACGAAGACATTCTTGTCCCAGAGGTGCTGTGAAGAGTAGTCGTAATAATAAGTGGTGGCATTGGGCAGTCCGCGGGACGACTGATAATAGTAGGCTTTCAGCCGCCATTGTTCCGTATCCGAAAAGTTGCCGAACAATCCCGCTTCGGCACGGAGGTTTTTCACTTCCGTGTTTTTCCGTTTCTCGCGCGAGCTCAGGTCATTGTTTTCGCCATAATGCAATGTGAAAGGGTAGTGCCCATCAGCCGACATCCACTCGCCGTTGGCGGAGAGCACCCATTTCCGACTCAGTTTCTGTTCGATCAGGAGAGACGGATTGACCAGTCCCCACGAACCCGTTTTGAACGAGGCGCTCAGGTTGGTACGCCGGTTGTCTTTGAATTGCGGTGTCAGCGTCTGTATGTTCAGTATCCCGGCGGAAGCGAAAAACCTTGCGGGCTGAAAGATATTATCACTCTGTCCGTTGCTGAGCGAGAGGCGGTCTACATTGTCCAGTGAGAAGCGTCCGATGTCGATCTGCCCCGTCTGGCAGTCACTGATTGTTATTCCGTCATATCCCACGGCGGTATGCTCGGCTCCGAGGCTTCGCAATGAAACGGTTTTCAGTCCGCCAATGCCGCCGTAGTCTTTCACCGTAACTCCGGCAAAGTGCTTCACGGCATCCGATACTTGCAATACGTTGAGGCTTTTGAGTTCTTCTTTAGAGAACACTTGGGTGGGAGCCATCGCTCTTACTTCGCGGGTGTGGTAAGCTTCGGCAACGGTTACTTCGGGGATTGAATAAATACGGGCGGTATCTACTTTCTGCTGTTGGGCGAAAAGTGAAACGGTAAGCCCCTGGCAGCAACAGAAAGCAACACAGACGTGTAGTAGCTTAGGCAATCTAAATATATTCATCTTCGTTTTTTTACTGTTAAAATGTCCGGACGAAGTCACTTCGGCCGGACATACTAAATAAACTTGGCAGAGTTTATTATCATAACTTACTTTCTCTGAATCAGAGTGATGAATGAAATGACGGATGGAATAATTCCGGCTCATTAGACTCAACGCTTTTTCCTCGAAAGCAATGAAATAGATGCACAGGCAGGTCTTCTGACTCGTTTCTGTTGATAAGCGCCTTCCCAGGAAAACGTTTCCCAGTGGCAAGTGGTGGTTGCTTACAACAATCTGATGTGAAACTTACAGCAGCGGGACTGTTCAGGATTTGCACCTGATTCCCTTTTAATTGCATCCCCGGTACACGGAGAATACAAACCAATGCACTGCAAAGATAAAAAGAATATTAGAAATAGCATAATAATTTGTGATTATTCGTTATGCATTGCGGAACGGACGGAGCAACATCGGACAGGTCGTCCGGATAGTGTCAGGCGGCACATTGGAATGACTTAGATAGGCGATGCCATTTATCTTGATTCCGGAGGGTTATGATGGCAGAATGATGGTTAATCAGCCTTTTGACTGACACACTCTTTCTTTAAAACGGATGAACCGGAGGGAAAACAAGGGGAAAGCCGGCCTTTTCTGTTCCGAAAGCCGGGCTTTGGGTGGATTAGAGCCGGGGTTTTGCGGAAAAGCAGTAAGCATTCACTCCAAAAGACGGTTACATTTCCCCCGAAAGAAGTAAGCATTTTCCGAAAATGCTTACTTCTTTTTCAAATATCTCTATATGTTATGCTCCATTACATATATTGTTATGAAAACCGGGGCTTATAGCTCCGGATTTTGCTCCGGTTGCTCACCCGATATGATCGTTCCGGAAGTGTCGGAAAGAGATGGTTTCAAGGTTAAAACCTGCTTTATGGACGGAACACTTTCCGGTCTCTTTCTTTCGGTAAGCAAAAGTAGGAAATTACGGGCAAAGAGATAATCGGTAAATCGAATTGGAGACGTTTTTGAGAGGCGTATCGTGCGTCGGGCCGAAAGAATGGAAAATAGAGAGGTCGGATTATCATTCTGTCAAAATGATAATCCGACCTTCTTCACATCTTTGGGGCAAATGCTCCGTTCCGGTATGTTTTTCTTAACCGCGCTCTGCCAGATATTGCTCTACCTTTTGCAGGGTGGCGTCTTTCAACAATACGGTTTTGTTCTTATCCAGTAAGTAGAGGGTGGGAATAGCCCTCAGGTCATACAGGTTTTTGTTTTTGATGACCAGCTCCTTATCGTATCCGTTGGTCCATTCTTTCGCGAAATCGCTCCGGTGCTTTTTCCATTCATCCAGTTCTTCATCCGGATAGAGAGACAGCACCTTCAGCTTCTTGTCGGCTATGAACCCGTTGATGACCGGAGAACTCTTTAGCCCTTCTATCATCTCAGAGCAGGCGTGGCAGCCGGGATTGTTGATAAACAGTAACGTGTATTCCGCCGGGAACTGATAAAGCGTACCCTTTGCACCCGAATCCAGTGTATAGGTGAAGTTGAGGGCTTTTGTGCCCAACCGGTTCTTTTGTGCCAGTTCCAGCCGCGCCTGCGGACGTATCTTTTCCGTTTCATTCAGCATGGGGGAGGCTGTCAGAGCTTCCAGCACGGGGATGTAAAGCTCCTCGTTACGCATAGGCGAGTTAGGGTCGTAGAGATATTTATCGGCCAGTTCCGCAAAGAAGTCCAGCATCTTTTTGTTTTTCCCGGCCCGGCCGATCGTCTCTTTTATGGCAGTTTGCGCGTCGGACAAGGGCACATGTTCCAACAAATCGCAATAATCCACCCAAGCCTGTTCGGCAACGTCGATCTGACTGACGTAGGTGGTGTCTGTAAAGTCAAAGCGATCCCAATAGTGCTTTACCATATAATCTGCCCGTTGCGACACCGTGTTCAGCACTACGGGTATGTCGGGTAAATTGAAAACTTTAACCGTATCTTGCTTTCCGTTCTGCTCCTGGCTGGCCGCGGGGCCGCTTTTACAGGCAGTAAGCACCAATAACAGTATAAATGAAAGGTATTTTACATTGCTTATCATAATCTTTTGTTTTGATATGGGACAAAGATAGTATTTTTATTCTATATTTGTACTCAGTGATGAAAACGTTATACACACAACAAACAAGTCAGACATGAAGAATAAAAAAGGACAACCAACTACAGAGGCAATCTTTAAAGGAATACAGTCAGGAGAAGTATTTGATCTTTTTGACAAACTGCAATATCAGATCGTAATTCATGGTGAATTGACCTATAGCGATCCCTGGGGGGAGGTGCATTTGTTCAAAGAACAGTTTGAAAGTGCGAAGCATGATTCGGATTCACCAACAGCGATAGGGCGCTATCCGTTTGCCGATGTATGGATACGGTTTTATGAAGAAGAAGTGCGTGATTACTCACTTCTGTTGGAAATGTGCCTTATGGCGTCACATTCGAGGACTTGTGTCTGGCGCAAAGGTTTCGGTACGTTACTTGATAAATTATACGGAGAAATCCCTCTGGCGCCATACGAACAGGCATTGGAGCGCCTTGAACATCCCTATGCACTGAGTGAGATTCTCTGGGCATTGGAGTGGGATTACCGCGACCAGGAGGTGTATCTGAAGTATTCACACTACGTCCTGCTTCATTTGCTTCCGATGCTTACTCCCCAGAATATCACCTTTCTGTACAGCGTCCGCGAATGGTATGGTTCCTCCCACGATTATCGTGTCGTACTGGTTCATTGCTATTGGATAGATTGCTGGCTGAAACATCCGAAACGTTTGCTGACGGATAATGAGTTTATAACCGATTTCAAGATCCGCTACGAGTTGTACCGCTTGTGTAATTTCCTTTCTTATAAGGTAGAGCCTTATCCGGTTGAGTTTCCCATTCGTGCCGTCGATTTCGGCAGGGCCTACCAGATGGGACTTCTGTCCGAAGATGCCTTGATCACCGAACTGATGGATCGCCCGCTTTCGCCTACGCTGATAGAGGAGGCTGCGGGCTTTTTTTATCAGAAAAAGGGAAGGGACGGACGGATATATACCGACTGCCGGGATTATGATTTCAGTGGATTTAAGAAAGTGCTGGAAAAGGTGACCGTACGCATTCTGGACATCGAACTGGAACGGGGGAAAGCCCGTACCGATGTTACTTCGCTGGCCCAGAAACTGGACGGGGTGTTCGGTGCCGAAGTGATGATCCGCCTGCTGAGCCTGATGAGGAAGGAGAAGTTCATACGACTGGACAAGTGGTACTATGATACCAGCGAAAGCCGTATCGGCATGTTCTGCAACCTGATGCTTCATTGTGCCCCTCTGCCTACGGACACACCGGAATGGTTGAAGATGCTTGCCGAACGTGCCGGCATTACTCCGAAGCGCATGGTCGAGATGGCTGTATATTCCCCCCGTTGGCTCAGGATGACGGAAGGGGCTATCGGTTGGGAAGGGCTGACCGCTGCGGCCGACTTCTTCTATGCTTATACCAGGGAGTATCATCGGGATATGGAAGAGTCGAGATTTACGCCTTACACCACCCTTTCGGCCTTGGAGATTTCTATGGGTGTGCTGGATACGGCATGGTTCTGGTCGGTATACAATACGCTGGGGCGCGAACGTTACGAAAAGGTTTTTGCGGCATCCAAGGCCATTACGGATTCGGCCGGAGTATATAGCAGACTTCGGAAATACACCGATGCGCTTGTCGGGAAGTATACGGTAGAGCAATTGGAAGGCTTGGTGATGGATAACCGGAACAAAGATTGGGTGCGTGCCTATCCGCTTGCCCCGTTTACGGGAAAAGCCCGGAAGAAGGAGGTGACCGAACGGCTCCGCTTCCTCAAGGCTTTCTGGATAAGCAGTGATTCTCTGTCCGGACGCCATTCCACCGAAAAAGAGGCTGTGCAGGTAGCTATAGACAACTTGTCCGGAAACTCCGGATTGGAGAATCTGGACACTAAATGGTTTAAAGACAGAGTGTGGTGACAGGATTTACTTTTCTTTAGCCAAAGTAAATACAAACTCCAGTCCGCCGCCTTGGCTGTTTTTGGCCGAAATGCTTCCACCGTGGATGATGACCGCATTCTTGACAATGGCCAGGCCAAGCCCTGTACCTCCCAACTTGCGTGAGCGTCCTTTGTCCACCCGGTAGAAGCGTTCGAAAAGACGGTTCAGATGTTCGGGCGATACGCCTATACCTGTGTCGGCAAAGCTGAAGTAGTAGAAGTTCTCGTCTTCGCGGAAACAATTGATGTGGATGTGGATATTGTTTCCGGCATAAGCGATGGCATTGTCCATCAGGTTGCGGAAGATGGAGTAGAGCAATGAGTAGTTGCCCCGCATCTGAATCTCCTTTTTCAGTGAGTTGACAACCGTGATATGCTTCTCTTCCAGCTCCAATGACACTTCGTTCACGATGTTGGTCACCAGTACGCTGATGTCCACCTTTTCCATGTCGATCATGTTGGCGGCTTCGTCCATGCGGGTCAGCACGGAGATGTCGCGCAGCAACCGGCTCAGGCGGTTACTTTGTGCATAGCAGCGTTCAAGGAAGACGTTGATCTTTTCCCTTGGGATATTTTCGTTGTTGACGATGGTTTCCAGATAACCCTGAATGCTGCTGACCGGGGTCTTCAGCTCGTGGGCAATGTTTTGTGTCAGTTGCCGTTTCAGACGGATTTGTTCCTCTTCCTGAGTGACATCGTTGATACTGATTTCAAAACTCATATCCTGGAAGATGATGCACTCCACAATGAAGGTCTTTCCGTTCTTGTTGATCGTGATGGACATCCGTTTCTCTTCTTTGCCGACGGGGCGTTTGGGAGCTTTGTTGATGAAGTCCGTTATCTCTTTCAGTTCGCTGATGTTGAATACCTCTTCTGCCGTTTCAAGGTTTGAGTCCGATATCAGGTTGCTGTATTGCGTAAACAGGTTGTTTACCAGAATCTCTTTCTTGTCTTTGCTGAATACCCCCAGTCCCTCGTGCGAAATCTGGAGGTGTGTGATCAGCTTCTCTCTTTCTATGTAGAGTGCTTCCTTCGTTTCGTGGAGGCGTTTGTATATCTGGATGATATGTTGCGAGATCTCTCCCAGTTCGTTGTGGGGGAAGGCGGACTGCATCGCCATTTCGATAGGCTCGTTACGGTCGGCGCGCATGGCGAACTCCCGGAGTTGATTGATGGAAGTGCCCAGTTTGTTGGTGAACTTATAGAAGATGACCATTAGCAACAGAGTGACGATAGCGGTGAACCAGATGTAGTGTGGGTCTGCTTTCAGGTTATTGATCAGGCTGACGCTGTAGGGCAGAGCCGAGCGGATGATATAATCTTTATATAAAGTAGCGGAGTAGAAATAGGGGACTCCGGTGGTTTCGGAGGTGCGGCGAACATCGAAACCGATGCCGTTATGCAGGGCTTTCTGTATCTCTTCGCGTCCGATGTGGTTGCCTAACTGTCCCGTGTTCTGCTCCTGGCTATCGAAAAGAACTTTTCCTTCAAGATTGACTACGGTGATGCGTAAGTCTTTCAGTACGTTATGACGCAGGTAATCGGTGATTATTGGAGTCATATCCTGAGGGTGGTCGTATAGCTTTTCGTACAGCAGGTTGTTGCAGTCCTGCAATTGTATGTTCAGTAACTCTACTTTATACTCTTTCTCCCGCTGATACTGATAGGCCATGAAGCAAGCCGCGAAGACCAGAAACAGGGAGATGACCGAAAGAAATAACTTCCGGCTGAAAGAGAGAAAATGCTTTTGGGTGACAGGTAGGTTCATACAAATTTGGTTTTTAAGTTGGATTCACCACAGAGTAACACAGAGGACACGGAGTTTTTTTTAGACATAAGAACAAAAGAACAGATGATTCTTTATTCATTTGTTTTTGAGTTTAATTCACCACGGAGGACACAGAGGACACAGAGAATATCTTTCTCTTAAACATCTTAATAAACAAGAGATTAAAACTCTGTGTCCTCCGTGTACTCTGTGGTGAATCGTATTCATTTCTATTCCGTTTCGAAACAATAACCGTATCCCAACCGGGTGACGATACGTTTACCATAAATGCCGATCTTTTTTCTCAGTCGGGTGATGTTGACGTCGATGGTGCGGTCCAGTACGTAGACTTCGTCGCTCCAGATACGGCTCAGGATGTCTTCGCGCGAGAAAACACGTCCTTTGTTCTGTAGCAGCAGGAAGAGGATTTCGAATTCCTTTTTGGTCAGCGGCACTTCTTCACCATCGATGCTTACTTTCTTTTTAGTGATATCGATTACCAGTGACTGATAACTGAGCTGTTCCGGTACCTTTTCCATATCCGAAGTGGCGGTACGACGCAACACGGCTTTCACGCGGGCAATGACCTCACGCAGTGAGAAAGGTTTCGATATATAGTCGTCTGCCCCCAGATTGAATCCGGTGACGGTATCGTTTTCCGTATCTTTGGCAGTAATGAATATGATGGGAACCTGAGCTGTCTTTTTATCTTTCTTCAGGATATTGGCCATCTTGAATCCGGAGATTTCTCCCATCATCACGTCCAATAGCAGCAGGTGATAACTGCTGATATTCATTTTCAGAGCTTCTTCGGCAGAATTGGCTGTATCTACTTCATACCCTTCGTTCTCAAGATTGAACTTCAGAATCTCACAGAGGTCTTCTTCGTCGTCGACCACTAAAATACGGTAATCGTTCATTGTATTCTTTGTTAATGTAATGCTACAAAGTTAAACTTTATTCCTTTTTCTTTTGCAAAGATGGAGGCTTTTTGTTACGAGGGGGTGAAACACGTATTACGATTTGATTACATTTTATCCCCTCTGAGAGCCTCTATAGGCTGATACGGTTGGTTTTAAACCCGACAGTGCCTACCTTTTAAACCAAAGTTCTCTTGGTTTTAAACTAACGACATCTTGGTTTTAAACCAACAATCCGCAGGTTCGGAGATACTTTATCAACAAAAAAGTCGTATCTTTGTTATGTCAATAAATTGAAATGCCACAATGATTAAGATAGATTTCAGGCAACGCAAACGTGAAGTGCTTTGGACGGTTGTCGCTTTGTTCTTTATAGCAATAGGCGTGTCCGTGTTTAAGTTCTCTTCTGCTACTTCCGGTTTTGAGATAACCGATGAACTGGGAGGGAACATTTTTCCTTCGGCCATCCTTTCGGTGGCAACGACTGATGCCCAGGTCATTCAGCCGGGTGACTCCGTATACTTGGGCAATCCCAAATCATGCATTGCCATCAAGGTGAAGTCCCGTTCCGCCTATAGCCGTGTGCGGATTGACGTAGCCGAAACCCCTTTCTTTTCCCGTTCCGTGTCGGAGTTTGTACTCAACAAGCCCCGTACCGAGTATACGATTTATCCCGATATCATCTGGAACTATGAAGCGCTAAAGAATAACAACCAGGCAGAACCCATCAGCGTAGCCGTTACGGTAGAGATGAATGGGGAAGATCTGGGACAGCGAGTGCGTACCTTCTCTGTACGCAGTGTCAACGAGTGCCTGCTGGGGTATGTGACGAATGGTACGAAATTCCATGATACGGGTATTTTCTTTGCCGCTTATGTCAACGAAGAAAATCCGATGATCGACCAGCTGCTGCGCGAAGCATTGAATACCCGTATCGTCAACCGCTTTCTGGGCTATCAGAATCCGGCTCCCGGAGCTGTGGATAAGCAGGTATATGCGTTATGGAACGTTTTGCAGAAACGTAAATTCCGCTATAGTTCGGTGTCGAACACCAGCCTTTCCAGCAATGTGGTCTATTCGCAGCGTGTGCGTACATTTGATGATGCACTGGAGTCGTCACAGATCAACTGTGTGGATGGCAGTGTCTTGTTTGCCTCTTTGCTCCGTGCCATTAATATCGAACCGATTCTGGTGCGTACTCCCGGCCATATGTTCGTGGGATATTATACCGACAATTCGCATAAGGATATGAATTTCCTGGAAACAACCATGATAGGCGATGTCGATCTGGACGACTTCTTCCCAGACGAGCAGTTAGATTCCACCATGGTAGGCAAATCACAGAATCAGATGTCCCTGCTCACTTTCGAGAAGTCGAAGCAATATGCCAATAAGAAGTATAAAGAGAATGAAAAGGGTATCCATTCCGGTAAACTGAACTATATGTTCCTTGAAATATCGAAAGATGTACGCAGGAGAATACAGCCGATAGGGAAGTGAATCACTATTCCCGTTGTCTGGTTCGTAGCTAAATAATCCTAATAAAACTCTGATATATCGATGAGTTTCGCCTCTTTGTTGTATTTTTGTCGTTCAATATTTGGATATATTCCAAACACACGTTAGAATGAAACGAAGAAACTATTTCATTATCAGCTGCTTGATGCTGATAGCCCCTGCCACTGTGCAGGCGCAGTTTGACAAAGGCCTAAACTATAAGATTGAAACCAGTGCAACTGTAAGTGGTGGACACAATACGCCTTTCTGGCTCGTGGCAAATAAGCACGGGCTGTCGTCTATTCGTAAAAACAATGCTTACTTGGATGCAGGAATCTTTCGGGATTTGGAGAAGGATAAAAAGTTCTCTTATGCTTTTGGATTGGAAATGGTCGGTGCGAGTCGCTTCACGTCTAAGTTCTTCATTCAACAGGCCTATGTAGACTTGCGTTATCGGGGGATGGAAATCAGTGTCGGCAGTAAGGAGCGTGGCAACGAAATGAAAAATGACCAGTTGAGTTCCGGTAGCATGACTTTTTCTACCAATGCCCGTCCCATCCCGCAGGTTCGGATTTCAATTCCCGAATATATACCTTTTCCATGGACCAAACATTGGTTGCATATAAAGGGACACGTGGCTTATGGAATGTTTACGGATGAAAAGTTTCAGGAGCGTTTCACGGATGGACGTTCTAAATATACGAAAGAGACGTTGTTTCACTCGAAAGCGGCTTTCCTGAAAGTCGAGAACCTGGAGAAATCACCGGTTTCGGTGGAATTGGGTATTGAAATGGCGGCCCAGTTCGGAGGCGATTGCTATTATCCGGACGGAACGGTGTTGCGCACACCGGACAGTTGGAAGGACTTTTTCCGTATTTTCTTTCCGAGTAATGGAGACAGTGGCGCATCGGAGAGTGACCAGATCAATATTCTGGGAAACCACGTAGGCAGTTACAGTGCTGCTGTGGGGTATCATTTCCCGACCTGGAAAGTAAAAGCATATTGGGAACACTTTTTTGAAGACCGTTCGGGGATGACGCTGACTTACGGTATGTGGCGTGATTGTCTGACCGGATTGGAGGTGACTTTGCCGGAGAATCCTTTTGTGAAGACGGTTGTCGGAGAGTTTTTGTATACGAAGCACCAGTCAGGTGCTTTCCATTATTTTGCTACTCCGGCCATTGATCATTCATTTACCGGGGCTGATAATTATTACAATAACTCGCAGTATGCCGGTTGGGAACATTGGGGACAGGGGATCGGCAATCCGCTGGTTACCTCGCCTATATATAATAAGGATGGAAATCTGGCTTTTGAAAGTAACCGTGTTAAAGGATTCCATATCGGGCTGAACGGCAGTCCGACTCCGGAGATAGATTACCGGATTTTGGTAAGTGTAGCCAAGCATTGGGGAACTTACGGAAGTCCTTACCGGACTATCAGGAGAAACCAGAACGGATTGTTGGAGGTGACTTATAAACCCGAACAGATTCCGGGATGGAGCTTCACACTGGCCGGTGCAGTGGATGGAGGTAATATGTTGGGAGAGAGCTGGGGCGGTATGCTCACCATTCGTAAAACAGGTTTAATTGGTAAGAAGAAATGAAAAAAGGAATCCTATTATTGTTCGTCGCCCTGATGGCTTTTACGTCTTGTGGAGAGAAGTTCGGGCATCGCTATCTGGATGGGATGTGGCAGATGCAGCGTATAGAATATAAAGATGGTAATGCGGAAACTCCGCTGGACACTTATTTCAGTTTCCAGATGGACATTATCAATCTGAAGAAGTTGGGGTATGGTGAGTTCTATGGGACATATACCTACGAGAACGATTCTATGCATATACAGATACTTGACGCTACGGCGGAACAGATGAAAACTTTCGGCATGGATGCCCGGGTACAGGATTTTGCCGTAGAGAAACTGAACAGTAACAAATTGATTCTCCGGTCGGACTATGCCCGTCTGGAGTTAAGAAAATATTGAGGACGCTAAAAGCTGTCTTCATTCATAGATGATGATTGGAACAGCCGGTTCGTGAGAATCGGCTGTTTTTTTATTCTATTTTTTGCATATCAGCGTTGGGATTGTTACTTTTGTGAGGTTATCAACATTCAGTAAGCAATATGATACAAGGTAAGAAATTTATCTCTCCGGGAACATGGTTCTCAATGATATATCCGTCAGATTGGAGCGAATTTGAAGACGGCGAAGGCTCCTTCCTCTTTTATAATCCCGAACTTTGGACGGGTAACTTCCGTATCTCGGCCTATAAAGCGGATGCTGCTGCTCAAGGTGGCATGAATTATGGAAAGGACTCCATCCGTCAAGAACTCAAGGAAAATCCTTCGGCCTCCTTGGTGAAGGTGGGGCAACTGGAGTGTGCCTATAGTAAAGAGATGTTTGAGGAAGAAGGTACCTATTACACCAGCCATCTTTGGGTGACAGGCATTGACAATATGGCCTTTGAATGTTCGTTCACCGTACCGAAAGGAGAGCGTGTGGAGGAGGCGGAAAAGATCATATCCAGCCTTGAAATTCGTAAAGACGGACAGAAGTATCCCGCAGAAGTAATTCCCATTCGCCTTTCTGAAATCTATCAGGTGAACGAGGCTTATGAGTGGGTGACAGATACAGTGAAGACACAGCTGAAGAAGGACTTTCAGGGTGTGGAGGAAGACCTCGAAAAGATACAGGAGGTGATTGACAGCGGTGTCCTTTCGCCCAAAAAGAAAGAGCCCTGGCTGGCATTCGGTATTGCCATCTGCACGATTCTGGCTAATGAAGTGGAAGGCATGGAATGGATGACGCTGGTTGACGGTAACCGGGAAGTACCGGTGCTTCGGTATAAAGATGCGGAACATCTGATTGATCCGATGAAACTGTTGTGGAGCCGGGTGAAAGCCGGAGAAAGATGCGAGGTGGCAGAGGCATATAAGAAAGCACTGGCACACTAACCACATTTTATCATATACGATTATTATGACCCCTTATTTGCAAGTAGATAACCTTACCAAATCCTTTGGGGATCTGGTACTTTTCGAAAATATTTCCTTCGGTATTGCCGAAGGACAGCGTATCGGCTTGATAGCTAAAAACGGTACAGGTAAAACCACCTTGCTGAATATACTTTCCGGTAAGGAAGGATATGACAGTGGAAATATTGTGTTCCGCCGTGACCTTCGTGTAGACTATCTGGAACAGGATCCGCAATATCCCGAAGAACTGACTGTATTGGAAGCCTGTTTTCATCATGGCAACAGTACGGTGGAGCTTATTAAGGAATACGAACGCTGTATGGAAACCGAAGGACATCCGGGACTGGATGACCTGTTGGTGCGTATGGACCATGAAAAAGCCTGGGAGTACGAACAGAAAGCCAAACAGATTCTTTCTCAACTCAAGATACGGAATTTTGAGCAACAGGTGAAACATCTTTCCGGAGGCCAACTCAAACGGGTGGCTTTAGCCAATGCCCTGATTACCGAACCGGACTTGCTGATTCTGGATGAGCCCACCAACCACCTCGATCTTGATATGACCGAATGGCTGGAAGAGTACCTTCGTCGTACGAACCTTAGTCTGTTGATGGTAACGCATGACCGTTACTTCCTCGACCGGGTCTGTTCTGAAATCATCGAGATAGACAACTGTCAGGTTTATCAGTATAAAGGGAATTACAGCTATTATCTGGAGAAACGCCAGGAACGGATTGAGGCGAAGACGGTAGAGATAGAGCGTGCCAATAATTTATATCGTACCGAGCTGGATTGGATGCGCCGTATGCCGCAAGCCCGCGGACATAAAGCCCGGTATCGTGAAGATGCTTTCTACGAACTGGAGAAAGTAGCCAAACAACGGTTTAACAACGATAATGTGAAACTGGAGGTGAAGGCTTCCTACATTGGCAGTAAGATATTTGAAGCCGATCATCTTTATAAGAGTTTCGGTGACCTGAAGATATTGGAAGATTTCTCTTACATCTTTGCCCGTTACGAGAAGATGGGGATTGTTGGGAACAACGGTACGGGTAAGTCTACTTTTATAAAGATATTGATGGGACAGGTGCAGCCCGATAGCGGTACGCTGGATATCGGGGAGACCGTACGTTTCGGATATTACTCGCAGGACGGATTGCAGTTTGACGAGCAAATGAAGGTGATTGACGTTGTGCAGGATATCGCCGAAGTGATTGAGCTGGGTAACGGCAAGAAGCTGACAGCCTCTCAGTTCCTGCAACATTTCCTGTTTACTCCCGAAACTCAACACAGCTATGTTTATAAGCTGAGCGGTGGAGAGCGCCGTCGTCTTTATCTCTGTACCGTGCTGATGCGTAATCCGAACTTTCTGGTACTTGATGAACCGACAAACGATCTCGACATCATTACCCTGAATGTGCTGGAAGAGTATTTGCAGAACTTCAAGGGATGCGTGATTGTCGTTTCCCATGACCGCTATTTTATGGATAAGGTGGTCGATCACTTGCTGGTATTCAATGGACAGGGAGATATCCGTGACTTTCCCGGTAACTATAGCGATTACCGGGACTGGAAAGAAGCGAAGTCCCAAAAGGAGAAGGAAGCTGAGAAACCGCAGGAGGAAAAGACAGCCCGTGTCCGTCTGAACGATAAGCGTAAGATGAGTTTCAAAGAGAAACGGGAGTTCGAACAACTGGAGAAAGAAATAGCCGGGCTGGAAGCCGAGAAAGCACAGATAGAGGAACTGCTTTGCAGCGGTACACTTTCGGTGGATGAACTGACCGATAAATCAAAGCGGCTGCCGGAGGTAAACGATTTGATAGACGAGAAAACCATGCGCTGGCTTGAACTTAGTGAAATAGAATCATGAATCTGACTAATTATCATAGCCATACCCTCTATTGTGACGGCCGGGCCGGCATGGAGGATTTTATCCGTTTTGCCATCAGCCAGGGATTTACATCCTATGGTATTTCTTCGCATGCTCCGCTACCGTTCCCTACCCATTGGACGATGGAGTGGGATCGTATGGACGACTATCTGGCTGAGTTTGCCCGGATGAAGGAGAAGTATGCTTCGGAGATTGAACTCGCTATCGGGCTGGAGATAGACTACCTGAATGAAGACAGTAATCCGGCTGTGCCGCGTTTCCGCGAATTGCCGCTCGATTATCGTATCGGCTCGGTACATTTGCTCTATAACGACCGGGAAGAAGTGGTTGATATCGATGTGTGTGCGGAAGTATTCAGGGATATTGTCGATCAGCATTTCGGTGGTGATCTCGATCGTGTGGTACGTCTGTATTACGAACGTCTGTTGCGGATGGTGGAATTGGGAGGGTTTGATATCTTAGGACATGCCGACAAGATGCATCACAATGCAGCCTGTTATCGTCCCGGCCTGTTGGACGAACCTTGGTATGATGACTTGATGCACGATTATTTCTCTGCTGTTGCGGCCAAAGGGTATATCGTAGAGATCAATACCAAGGCTTTGCATCACTTGGGTACCTTCTTCCCGAACGAACGCTATTTCCCGTTGTTGAAGGAGTTGGGTGTCCGTGTACAGGTGAACAGTGATTCGCATTATCCCGAACGTATCAACAGCGGACGTCCCGAAGCATTGGAGGCTTTACGGAAGGACGGGTTTGAGACAGTGACCGAATGGCATGGTGGAAAATGGGTGGAGGTCTCACTTTAAATCAATATATCATGAAACACAAAAACTTATTGTTAACCTTGCCGTTTGTCTTTTGGACATTTGCCGGCATATCATTGTCATCCTGTAAAGATACTCCTGTCCGTAAGCTTTATAAAAGCGATATAGACTGGAAGCTCACTTGGCAAGATGAGTTCGAGAAAGACGGTACACCCGATCCGGAAAAGTGGGTGTTCTCTCCTTGGCATCCCTTTTGTCGGGACAATAACTTTGTTACATTCGTAAAAGACGGTAAGTTGATTTTGCGTGCTTTGCCCAATAGCGATCCGAATGATACGATCCGCTACATGGCCGGTTGTGTCGAGACTTTGGGTAAAAAAGATTTCTTGTACGGACGCTTTGAAGTGTGTGCCAAACTGGGCAGTGCTAAAGGTTCCTGGCCTGCTATCTGGCTCAAACCGACCGATTCTACAACGTATGGTGCGTGGCCCAAATGTGGAGAGATCGATATAATGGAACAATTGAACAAAGATACATTCGTCTATCATACCATGCATACCGAATATATCAAAGTGTTAGGACATAAAACAGATCCGGACTATTATACCACTGCATCCTACAATCCGCATGAATTTAATGTGTTTGGGATGGAATGGACACCGGATAAGATTGATATGTTCATCAATGATTCGCTCACTTTCAGTTATCCCCGCATCAAAGAGGAGGGTTCTGTGCAGTGGCCTTTCGATGTTCCGTTCTTCCTGCTGCTCAACCAGATACTCGGGGGATGGGCAGGAGAGATAGACGATGCGGAGCTTCCCGTACAGATGGAGGTCGACTGGGTGAGATATTACGAATTGCCTGAAAATATGAGATAGCCGGAAGGTAGATTCTTAGATCTCTCCTTTGGGAAAAACAGCTTGGGAAACCGGGGTACCGTCTGCACGATACAGATAGGTTCCCGGTTTTTTTATAGGTATCTTTTTTCCGTTATACAGCTTGAGAGTCGTTGCCTGCCAAACAGCAACGTAGTACATTTTGTCGATAAATGCCACCTGTGCCTTTTTGTCATTTTGCAATACCTGTACTTTTGAAATATCGAATGCAGCCGTCTTCTCCTGAGTGGAAGCCGGGAGCACCAAATACCGGTAAGTAGCAGGGACACCTGACGGATGTTTGATGTAAATAGAGAAAATTTCATCTTCCAACATCCGGGGAGCGTACATTCCCATGAAGTCGTGCCACTGTCCTTTCTTCTTTTCTGCCAGTGCCAGGCAAAGTTCGTCCTGCAGAAGGATATATCCGGTGTTGTCGTGGAAATAACGGCGGTTTCCTTCCGTCCATATTTCACCATTCTTGAACCGTTGATCGATGGAGGTGATAAGTGTGGCAGTGCTGTCTGCATGGATATCGCTTCCCAGGCACAGGATAAATTCATTGGTGAATATCCATACTTTGTTCGCGGATAGCCCGTTACGGTTCAAGTGCATGGCGGTGATTCCCTGTTTTCCGTTTGTTACTCCACCTGTGAAATTGGTTTTGTTGCGTGAATTCGGTCCGTTATCTGTCGGGATGGGAGCATTGCTTTCATAGGTTGTGATACCGGGTATCCGACGCCAGTTCCAGAAAGGGAAAATATTGTGGTATTCATCTCCCCGAATATACGTATAGACAGCTCCGTCTGCCATGTAATATCCCTTCAGGTTATCCTCATTTACCAGTTCCGTACCGATCACCCGACTGGATGCCATGCGTAAAGATGCCATCCAGTCAGAGGTACGGTGAATGGTCAAGTCGGAATCTTTGAAGAACTTATTTCCTGTGAAATCGTTTTTTGCATCCGGATGTAGAAAGTTGCGGGCTATAAATGCCTTTATTTCCTGTGTCTGCTGTTCATTGCTTCCCTTCATCAGTGAGCAGGCTGCGAAGAGCAGGTTGAATGATTTGTGAAGATCGGCGCTGTGGAAGAGTTGCCGGTTCAATCCGTTTACGTCCCAATGACCTTTCCATACAATCCACTGATACCCTTTCAGAAGAAGGGATACAAGGATATCCTGTTGTTCCTGGCTGAATGCAAGAGGGGTGTCGGCAAACAGTTCGGAATAAAAACTCATGTTGCAGAGGAAAGAAAGTCCGTAATTGCCGAACTGTTGTTGGGGACCATGCTGATGGAAGCTCCAGTCCGGCTGAATACCCTCTTTCTGTCCCAGTACGATTTCCGAGCCAATGTTTTCCCGTGCCTCTTTTACCAGTTGGGAGTCATTCAAGAGCAAGCCCCGGATCAGTACATTGCCTGCCAGCCATACTTTGTTCTGTCCTGTCATGCCAAAATGGGATTGTTCCATCACCCGCACGGCTTCCTGCTTTTCTTTTTCCGTTATTTCTGCTTCGAAAAGGAGGAAAGCCGGTCCCAAGGTGCGGGGAATACCTATTTGATTGTACCACCAGTTTTTGCAGACCAGTTTTTCGGTGAACCAGTAATTCATGGCTTGGTGAATAATGCTGGTTACGGCTGAAATCTCCTGTGCGGAAGCATTCTCTTTTTCGCGGGCATAATATTTGGTTAGTTTCAGTATCCGCTCTGTGTGTTGTTTCGGTTCCCATCCCGAACGTTTGGTATCGGCATAATTGATGTCCGGCCATGAACCGTCTCCCCGTATCGTACTGATCAGTCGGTGTATCTCTTCCCGGCGAATAGGGTAAAGTTGTTGAAGTTCGATAACGTTCTGGTCGGATACCTCTTTTTCGGGAGGAATTTTAGATAATAGTTGTAAGAAAGCTTGTTTGCTCTCGTCCTGTCCGATAACCGACCGGATATAATTCTGCTTGATAAGTTCGCTTTCTTTGCCTGTTTGTGCAGTAAGATGAGAAAGGAAAGTACAGATAAACAGTACTGATAGGAAGATTCTTTTCATATATCGTGTGTCTTTCATTGCATGTATTAAATTAGGCCTTGACGGGAGGAATGTGTCAATACTCTTTCCACTACGGAGAATACGGGGTAACACAGATTATCTGTGTTGGTAACCAATGATCTGAGATTCTCTCCGTGTCACTCTGTATTCTCTGTGGTGAGTTCTGAATTTACCTCCGTTAAGCCCTGAGTGCATTTACTCCGTACGTTTACAGGAGTTTGCCTGTAAGAATTCGTTCAGTGCATCTTCATAATTACCTTGTAACAAAATGTGATGGTTCCCGAGTGGATTCTTCAAGAAATAATCAGCCGGTGCATTCATTTTTATACGTACTTGTGTACGGCACATATTGATGTAATTGGTGTTTTCGGTCAGAGTTCCCGTAGAAAGGTAATATTCGTCCAGACATTCTCCACCACATTTCACGATAGTGACATCTCCGGTCGGCAGCAGTCCCTGAATACCGATACCGCTTTCCGTTTCAAAATGGCTGCGGATGATGTAACGTTCGGTTTGCTTCATTCCGATTGTGCAATGTGCCAGTATTATTTCGTTGCTCCGGGCGTTAATCATTGAAGGATTTGCCATGAAACCTACTTTCCCGGTCAGTGCTTTGGCGGCGAGTAATGTAAATACAGATTGCAGATCCCCTTCACATCCGGCAATGATCCCTTCGTCGTTCAGCATGGCAAGAGCCAGGCAACCGGTAGTACCGGTGCGCTCTATCAGTTTGAAACAACTCAGGGTGACGGCGCTTAGTTTTTCTTCTTTACAGATTCGCTTGACGGCCCGGTAAAGGCGCATTGCCTTAATCATATCTTCGGGAGTCCCTTCACGGCATGCCAGAGCTTGCGAAGCAACCGCGGCGCATGAGGCACCGACTTCGTTGTCTGTAATACGGTCGTATACGTCATAAATCCGTTCCAACGGAATGTCCAGATACTCAATTCCCCAACGCCGCTTTGCGAGCAGATAATCCACATTACTTGCAATCAGCCATGAAGAAGGGGTGCCGATCACTCCGATGCGAAGCCCTACTAATGAACGTTGTGCCTTGAAATTGGTATAAAGTACCTGGATTCGTTGAACGATACTCATAAAGTCTCCATGGAGGATTTCACTTTTCATACCCCGCCCACGTAACCAAGAGGAAATTTCCAGTGCTGCAGCCAGGGAGTTTTGCATTCCGTCGGCCAGTATAATGGCAGGGCGGGGGAGCGATTCGAAGCATTGCATTACCAGTCTTTCTACCCCTCCGGTAGCAATGAAAATGATGCTGAATTCATCTTTTGGCAACTGGCTGATGTCCCGGTAATCAATAAAATTTACGGTGAAATATTTTTCCAGTTCACTGAGAATCGCTTCGTGCGAACTACGTACAGTGGCTTGCTTATGCAGAATCGATGCAAATGTGATCAGGTTTATGGTCATTATGTTATCGTTTTAGGTTTGTAGTTATACAAATGTATCGTTTTCCGTTGATATTACCACAACGTTTTTACCCTTGATAAGGTTTTTAAAGTTTTTATGTCTTTGTGTCCGATTTATTGTGTACATTTGCCGCTCATATTTATTAATTGACCATTTATAATTCAAGATTATGCCAACCATATCGATTCGCGGAACAGAGATGCCTGCATCTCCTATCAGAAAGCTGGCTCCCCTGGCAGATGCTGCCAAGCAGCGGGGAATCCATGTATTTCACCTGAACATCGGACAGCCGGACCTGCCCACTCCTCAGGCCGCGATTGACGCGATACGCAACATCGACCGCAAGGTGCTTGAATATAGTCCCAGTGCCGGTTATCGTAGCTATCGCGAGAAATTAGTAGGATATTACGAGAAATTCAATATCAACCTGACAGCAGATGATATAATCATTACTACCGGAGGTTCCGAAGCTGTACTTTTCTCATTCATGTCGTGCCTTAATCCGGGAGACGAGATCATTGTTCCCGAACCTGCTTACGCCAACTATATGGCTTTTGCCATTTCGGCCGGAGCTAAAATACGCACCATTGCTACGACAATTGAGGAGGGGTTCTCTCTTCCGAAAGTAGAGAAATTTGAAGAGTTGATCAACGAACGTACCAAGGGTATCTTGATCTGTAATCCGAATAATCCGACCGGCTATCTGTATACCCGACGTGAGATGAACCAGATCCGTGACTTGGTGAAGAAGTATGATCTTTTCCTTTTCTCCGACGAAGTGTACCGTGAGTTTATCTATACCGGTTCCCCTTATATTTCGGCTTGCCATCTGGAAGGAATTGAGAATAACGTGGTACTGATTGACTCTGTTTCCAAGCGTTATTCGGAATGTGGTATCCGCATCGGTGCCTTGATAACCAAGAATAAAGAAGTGCGTGATGCAGTGATGAAGTTCTGTCAGGCACGTTTGAGTCCTCCGCTGATCGGACAGATTGCTGCCGAAGCCTCACTGGATGCTCCCGAAGAGTACTCACGCGAAACTTATGACGAATACGTTGAGCGCCGTAAATGTCTGATTGACGGTCTGAACCGTATACCGGGTGTTTATTCCCCCATTCCGATGGGAGCTTTTTATACAGTAGCCAAGTTACCGGTCGATGATTCGGATAAATTCTGTGCCTGGTGTCTGTCTGAGTTTGAGTATGAAGGACAGACAGTGTTTATGGCTCCGGCTTCCGGTTTCTATACTACTCCGGGCTCCGGAAAGAATGAAGTCCGTATTGCTTACGTATTGAAAAAGGAAGATTTAACCCGTGCGCTCTTTGTTCTGCAAAAAGCATTGGAGGCTTATCCGGGAAGAACAGAATAAGACCTGATGTCATCCATTCATTCACATAGTCAAAGCAACTCCGTTCCCTTTTCCAAAGAGAAGGGCAAGGTGAGGCTTTCCTATTTTCTTGCCCGTCGGATTTATCGTGATACGGACGGGGGGAAACAAGTTTCCCGTCCTGCTGTCCTGATTGCCATGATTGGCATTGCTATCGGCTTGGCGGTGATGATCATTGCCGTATCTGTAGTGATTGGTTTTAAGAGTGAGGTACGTAATAAAGTGATCGGCTTCGGCTCCCATATCCAAATCAGTAATTTTGATGCGGTAGGGTCCTACGAAACTCATCCGGTTGTGGTGGATGACAGTATGATGATCGCTCTTTCCGCCCGTCCGGAAGTGAAACATGTGCAGCGATATTCCACCAAACCGGGGATGATAAAGACAGATGACGCTTTTCAGGGCATGGTGCTCAAAGGTGTCGGTCCGGAGTTTGATCCTGCCTTTTTCCGCGACCATCTGGTAGAAGGAGAGATACCGGTCTTCAGTGATACGGCTTCCACCAATCAGGTGGTCATATCGAAAGCGATAGCTGACCGGCTGAAACTGAAACTGGGAGATAAAATATATGCCTATTTTATCCAGAAAGATGTGCGTGCCCGCCGATTGACGGTGAAAGGTATTTACCAAACGAACTTTTCTGAATATGATAATCTCTTTCTGCTGACTGACTTGTATTTGGTGAACCGTTTGAATAACTGGGCCCCCGGACAAGTGAGCGGAGCAGAGTTGCAGGTACGTGACTATGACAAACTGGAAGATATAACCTATGGTATAGCCGTTGATACGGACAATAAGCAAGATGTTTACGGGGGGACTTATTACGTACAGAGCATCGAACAAATGAATCCTCAGATATTTGCCTGGCTCGATCTGCTCGACCTGAATGTATGGGTCATTCTTATCCTGATGATTGGGGTAGCCGGCTTCACGATGATTTCCGGATTATTGATTATCATCCTTGAACGCACACAGATGATTGGTATCCTGAAGGCTTTGGGAGCCAATGATTTCACTATCCGTAAAGTATTTCTGTGGTTCTCTGTTTTTCTGATTGGGAAAGGGATGTTGTGGGGAAATGCAATTGGGATTACTTTCTGTGTTTTGCAGTCACAGTTGGGACTTTTTAAACTCGATCCCGAAACTTACTATGTAAGTATGGTGCCGGTTTCCATGAACATCTGGCTTTTCCTTCTGATCAATGCCGGCACCTTATTGGCTTCTGTATTAATGTTGGTCGGTCCCTCTTATTTGATTACCAAGATCAATCCAGCCAGTTCTATGCGGTACGAGTAGTCAAGTTATCTTCGCATAAAATCACCCTTTCTGCGATAGAGACGGTAGAGTCTGAACTTCAGGGATTGTAGCGGACGGATGATGTCGAAAACCGGTAGTGTAAAGTAGTAAGAGCGGTTGTCTCCCATCTCATTGGCTGTTTTGTTGATGACGTAGGCTTGCGCCGAATAACGTACGATCCATAACAATAGAGCCAGTCCCGCAGCCAGCCAGTGAAAAGAGAGGATACCGAATACGATTCCCGATAGGCAGGCGACATAAAACAATAGCCTCGTGGCGGTTTCCAACCCCAGTAACCAGCGTTGTGAACCTTTATAGAAGCGTGCGGTTGCCATATAGCTTACCTTTTCTTCTTTCCAGTCCTTATAGCGTTCCACAGGTTGCATCCGTATCACTGAATCCGGTGAGGTTTCCACCCGGGTATTGTTTTCATTGGCAATTTGGTTGATAAACAGGTCATCTTCTCCCCGCTGCATGTTCAAGTGGGTAGAAAATCCTTTGACTTTGAAGAACAATTCCTTGCGGTAGGCCAGGTTGCGCCCGATGCCCATGTACGGTTTACCCGCCAGGGCAAAACCCAGATAACGAAGCGAGGTGAAAAGCGAGTCGAAAGATACCCGTTTGTGTAGCCATCCTTTTCCCCGTTCGTAACCGCTATATCCCAGTACGATGTCTGTACTCGGCGTGAAATTGCGTGCTATCCGTCGAAGCCACTTGTCACTGACCGGAGTGCAGTCGGCCTCGGTGAATACCAGCCAGTCATATTTACTGGCTTTAATGCCCAGCGTCAGTGCCAGTTTCTTCCGGCTGATGTACCGCGCGCTGTCCGGTGTGAAACTGTGATACAGGTTCGGGTATTCTTCTTCCAACTCTGACAGGAGATCTTCGCTTTCGTCCGTAGAACCATCGTTGATGACGATTACTTCAAAGTCCGGATAATCCTGTTTTAGGATAGCGGGCAGGTTTCGGCGTAGGTTTTCCGATTCGTTGCGTGCACAGATGACTACAGACAGGGGGGGAAGTTCCCGTCCGAAGTGTACTTCATCTTTTCCAACAGCAAGGTTGTGGGTGTGTATCCGGTTATACAGTCCGAGATAGTAGATAAGTTGAACGATCAAAAGAACGCCTGCGGCTGATAGCAGTATCAGTTCGGCCGTATTGAATGTGAATGCTTCCATTGAATCTTACAAGATGTTTACGTCACAAAAGTACATAATTTTTCAGAGATTAGGTGATTTGTTTCTTTCTTATTTCTTATTGTCCAGATATTCCTTTTTGAACATATCGACAAATAACAAGAACAGCGATAATATAAGCGGTCCGAAGATGACTCCCATGAATCCGAACAACGGTAATCCGATGACTACACCGAAGATTGTAATAAGCGGATGGGTGTCTGCCATTTTCTTCTGTAAGATAAAGCGTATCAGGTTGTCACATTGCGAAACGACAATTCCTCCGTAAGCTGCCAGCCCGATGGCGTTTGCCCATTCACCGGTCAGTGCAAGGTAGGCAGCCACCGGAAACCAGACGAGAGCAGTCCCCACCATCGGGATGATTGTAGCAAAACAAGTCAGAACACCCACTAACCAGGCATTCGGTGCTCCGAAGATAAAGTAGCCGATCAGTGCGACTCCTCCCTGAATAACGGCAAGTAAGGGAATGCCGATGGCATTGGAGCGGACAATCATGTTGATATTGTGTGTTACCTCCCGGGTGTTTTTCTCATTGAAAGGTAGGATGTCGTCAATATAGGACTCCATTTTGGTTCCTCCTATCAGCATGAAATAAAGTACAAAGACCAGAACAAACAGGTTGATTGCAAAGCTGCTGATACCTCCCATGACTGCCTGTCCTATTTTGGGGAGCAGAGAAACGATGAACGAAAGTGTGTCACTGCCCAGTACGTCATATCCTGTTTTCGCCTTGATGATCCCTGCCAATTCTTCAACAGGGGCAATAATGGCCTGTGGGTCCAGATTGATGTCCTGCAACTTGTTGACCAGCATCCATACAATCAGAGAAATAGGTACCAGGAAGCACAGGATGGCTTCACCTGTAATCAGCAGGGCTGCGAAACTTCGTTTCATTCGTGCACCGAGATACATCATTTGTCGCCGGACCAGGATATAGATGGTGAGTGCTCCCAATAATCCGCCGAGAAAAGGGGTAATTTGCCGGAACAAGATGATGCCCAGTCCGATGATGATGATAATCAAAGAATATTTCCAATATTTTTCTTTCATAATAAATAAAAAGGAGAGTAGAGATTCCTCTCTATTTATAACATTACACCTACTAAAATGTTTCAGTCCTGAGGCAGGTCGATACTGAAAATTGTTTGTCCCGGACGACTCTTACGGATCGATAAGTGTCCGTCATGTTGTCGGATGATCTGCTTGCAGAGACTGAGTCCTATTCCGCTTCCTTCCGCTTTTGTGGTAAAGAAAGGAATGAAGATCTGCTCACGTATCTCTTCCGGGATGCCGG
Source organism: Bacteroides hominis (assembly GCF_033042785.2). NCBI lineage: Bacteria > Pseudomonadati > Bacteroidota > Bacteroidia > Bacteroidales > Bacteroidaceae > Bacteroides > Bacteroides hominis. The sequence goes on from NZ_CP178829.1 coordinate 2,861,131, forward strand.
GACCATTGTCTTCTATTTCTATCAGCAGACGGTCTGCCTGTTGCAGGCGGAGGATGATTCTGCCTTCCGTCTGTCCTTCGAGAGCCTGCATCGCATTCTTCAGTAAGTTGAGGAATACTTGTGACAGCTGGTTTGCGTCGCCGTTGGTTTCTATCGAATCCGGTGTGGATTGTAACACGAAGTGAATGCCACGTTCGCGGAAATCACTTTGCAACAGTTCTTCCAGGTTGCGCAACATATCGGTCAGTGAGAAACGTTTCTTTTCCGGGTGAGGGAGGTAGGACAGATGCCGGAATGATTCCGTGAATTCCATCAGCCGTTCGCTTTGCGTTTGGATAATCCGTAGTCCGCGGGCTGACTTTTCGTTGATATCCGGATATGCGGATAAGGTTTGTGAGAGTGAAATGATCGGTGCAATCGTGTTCATGATTTCATGGGTCAGCACATGTGTCAGTTTGCTCCACGATTCACTCTCCTTATCACTCAGCTCGTCACCGATATCTTTGATGGATAAGATGGTTATGGTTTCACCTTCCAGGATCATCTCTTTTCGGGATATGCTGAGGCTGTCGCGAATGCCGGTTGCATTCAACAGTTGTGCCAGTTGCATTTCGGTGTAAAGACGGTTGCACTTCAGCAGAGAGAAGGCAGCACTGTTGGCAGTGATGATTCGGCCCGAAGCATCCCAGGCAAGCACGCCGCTGGGCACTTCTTCAAGTAACGACCGGTAGAAGTGCTCCTGTTTCTGGTTTTCGCCTTTGGTACGGGCAAGCAGGTCATTGAGCCGGTTGAGCGAACGGTTCAGTTGTTCCTGTTCTTTGCTGACATTCACTTCCGGAAAGTAGAGCATATTGTCTTTATCCTGCACTGCATCGAAGAACAATTTGATTTTTCGGTTGAATGTATTTAGCCGCCGGGTCAGTGCACCGATCTGAAAAAGAGAACATAGCAATAATATACTGCCGATGATGTATCCGGTGCCGGATAAGATCAGCCATAGTCCGGCACCTGCCGTAGCGAGTATCAGTACGATGTGGAGCAGTATAATGAAATAGATGCGTCGGCTGAATATCATCGGGGTCAGAGTTTGAATCGTTTGAGCTTGTTATACAACGTTTGCCGGCTCACGCCCAGTTGCTCGGCAGCGGCAGTCAGGTTACCGTTGTTTTGCAGGATGGCAGTTTCGATGGCTTGCCGTTCCACCTCTTCCAGATTGGGAACGGTGACTGCTGCCTGTGGCTGCCAGGTCTGTTTCACCAAGATATCTTTAGGGCGGATCACGCTGCCCTCACACAAGATGACCGCTTTCTCGATGGTATGCTGCAACTCCCGGATATTGCCCGGCCAGTGATACCCGCGCAGTTTTTCAACAGTCTGTTCGTGCATCCGTATTTCCTGACGTTGATATTTGGAAGCGAATTTACGTAAGAAACCGTCGATAAAGAGCAAAATGTCGTCTCCCCGCTCACGCAAGGGAGGCAGTTCCAGGTGGATGGTGTTGATGCGGTAGAACAAGTCTTCACGAAACATCCCCTCTTTTACCATTGCGGGTATGTCCTTGTTTGTTGCCGAAATCAGGCGGATATCTACCGGGATCACTTTGTTGCTTCCCAACCGCATCACATTGCGGCTTTGGAGTACCGTGAGCAACTTGGCCTGGAGCGACAGGGGCAGGTTGCCTATTTCGTCCATAAACAGTGAACTTCCGTCGGCGGCCTCAAACTTTCCCCGGCGGCTTTCGTAAGCATCGGTGAAAGCCCCCCGTTCGTGCCCGAACAGTTCACTCTCGAACAGTGATTCGCTGATCGCTCCCATGTCTACGTTCAGCATCGGGCGTGCACCGCGAGGTGAAAGGCGGTGAATCTCCCGTGCCAATATCTCTTTACCGGTTCCGTTTTCTCCTGTTATCAGGATGTTGGCATCTGTCCGTGCCACTTTAGATACTACTTTCATCAGTTGCAGCATGGCAGGCGAATGTCCAACCAGCATTTCGAACCCTTCTTTTTTGTTTTCCTTTGTCTGCCGTTCCGAAGGTTTCATGTTATTGCGGTAGGCTTCCGTCACTTTATCGATCAGGGCCTGATTATCCCATGGCTTCAGGAGGAAGTCGGCAGCTCCGTTTTTGAGTGCTTTTACGGCAAGTTCCACGTCTCCGTAAGCAGTCAGCATCACTACGGGCAGAGTAGGAGCCATCTTCCGGATATGTCCCAGCCAATACAGCCCTTCGTTGCCATTATTGATGCCTGCCGAGAAGTTCATATCCAGGATGACCACGTCGATGCGGTGGGTCGTCAGCAGGGCAGTGATCTGATTCGGGTTCGAAGCCGTCAGTATCTTGCAGAAGTAGTTTTCAAGCAAAAGTTCGAGTGAAGCCAACACCCCTTTGTTATCGTCTACAATCAGAATAGTTCCCGTGTTCATGATATCTCCTTTTGATTCGCTTCCTGTTTTTAAGTTCGTGGTAAAGATATTTGTTTTTGTAACTCCCTGCAAGAGAGTGTCCAATAATTAGACGTTTTCGAATTGAGAATTTATATGGGAAGGGGATGTGGGGACAAATCCGGGGAATGTTGACGTCAACCGTCCAATATCTGTACGCAGTAGCGTCCAAATATTGGACGGTATCTTTTTATTGATAAGTCTATGTGGTTGAATTTTAGTTGTTTATTCTTTTTGGCACACTCTTTGCCCAGATGGTTTATATGAAACATCTTATATCACTTTGTACTTTATTTCTTTTTTCCGCTCTTTTGTCTGCACAGACAGAGAGATCGCTCGACGAATGTATTCGTATCGCATGGAAACAGAATCCGTCTTTGCGGAATAGCGAGATAGATATCAAGGAAAACCGGATGAACTATATCTCTGCCGTGGGGAGTTTCCTTCCCCGCGTCAGTGTATCGGCCGAAGCCGGACGAAACTTCGGACATTCCATCGATCCGAGCACCAACGGATACACCAATAATACGTTCGATGAAGGAACCGTGGGGCTGGACATGACGCTTTCCCTTTTCGAAGGTTTCACCCGCATCAACCGGGTACGTTTTGAGAAGATGAACCGCAGCCGGAGTGAATGGGCTTTGAAGGAACGGCGCAACGAACTTGCCTGCCGGGTGACGGATGCCTATTATAAACTCCTGCTTGAAGAGCGGATGCTCGATCTGGCTTTTGAGCAGAGCCGGCTAAGCGAACGTTATCTCAAACAAACCGAAGCTTTTGTAGAACTGGGTTTGAAGTCGGTTTCCGACTTACAGGAAGTCAAAGCCCGTCGCGAGGGTGATATTTACCGTTACCAGGTGCGTGAGAACGGTTGCCGCCTGGCATTGCTCCAACTGAAACAATTGTTGAACCTGCATGCCGGGGATACGTTGGTACTTCAGGATACAATCAACTACGAATCTCTTCCGCCTTGTTCGCTGCCCCAGACAGATGAGCTCTATATGCAATCTCTGGTAGCAATGCCTTCGATGCGGATGATGGAACTCAGGCAGCGGGCCGCCCGTAAAGAGTATGCCATGGCGGGCGGTAAGTTCTCGCCGACGGTTTTTGCCCGTTTCTCAATGGCCTCCCGTTATCTCGACGGTTTTTCTACCAAACAGCTGAACGACAATTTAGGAAAGTATATCGGTGTCGGCATTTCCATCCCTTTATTGAGCGGGTTGGAACGACTGACCACCCTGCGCAAACACAAGTTGAATATATTCCGTCTCCGGAACGAGGAAGAACTTCAAAAACAACAACTCTATACAGAGGTGGAGCAAACGGTTCTTTCTCTTCGTTCCGGATATGATGAATTCCGGCAGGTATTGCAGCAGTTCAGGGCCGAAGAACTGGTACTGAAAGAATCCGAACGGAAATGGGAAGAGGGGCTTATCTCCGTATTCCAGCTGATGGAAGCCCGCAATCGCTTTATCTCTGCCAAGGCCGAGTTGACCCGGGTGCGCTTACAGGTGGATATGACCCGGAAGATGGAAACTTATTATCGGACGGGAAGCTTTTGTACGTTGCCCGGTGAGAAGTGATATACGGGGTATGTGACCGGTACATCGTTCCTTTACGACCTGACGGCATAACCTTATAAACAAACGTGAATCATACATAAAACAATAACTATCTATGGATACAATGATCGAACGGAAGCCCGGAATGAAGCGAAAACATTATTATGCTATTGCCGGAGCCGTGGCACTGGTGGGACTTATCTTTTATTTTATTTTCAGGGACACTTCCTCTTCTATGAGTGTAGAAAAAGACCGGCTGACCATTGCTACTGTTACCCGCGGAGAGTTCAGTGATTACATCCGGGTCATCGGACAAGTGATGCCCAACCGCATCATTTATATGGATGCGGTAGAGGGAGGCCGTGTCGAGGAGCGGCTGAAAGAAGAGGGGGCCATCGTCAAAGCAGGCGACGTCATTCTCCGTCTTAGCAATCCGCTCCTGAACATCGGGATCATGCAGAGCGAAGCCGATCTCGCCTATCAGGAAAACGAGTTGCGCAACACCCGCATCAGTATGGAACAGGAGCACCTGCGGCTGAAGCAGGAGCGCATCGGGCTGAGTAAGGAACTGGCTGTGAAGAAGCGTCGTTACGACCAGTACAGCCGTCTTATCAAAGAGCAACTGATAGCACAGGAAGACTTCCGGTTGGCACGTGAAGAGTATGAGGCGGCACGGGCACAACTGGATGTTGTGGACGAACGTATCCGTCAGGACAATATTTTCAGGGAGAGTCAGGTTCATAGTCTCGATGAAAACATCCGTAATATGAAGCGCAGTCTTGCCCTGGTACGTGAACGGGTGGAAAACCTGAAAGTAAAAGCTCCCATAGACGGACAGGTGGGGAACCTCGATGCTCAGATCGGCCAGTCCATTGCTGCTGGCGAGCATATCGGACAGATCATTACACCCGATTTGAAAGTGCAGGCACAGATTGATGAGCATTATGTGGAACGGGTGGTTCCCGGACTTCCGGCTGATTTTACCCGTGACGGAGGAAACTATAAACTCGAGGTGACCAAACCCTATCCCGAGGTAAAGGAGGGCCAGTTCCGCACCGACCTTCAATTTACTTCCGGACGTCCCGAGAACATCCGTGCCGGACAGACTTATCACATCAATCTCCAGTTGGGAGATCCTGCCCAGGCCATTCTTGTTCCTCGTGGCGGATTCTTTCAAATAACCGGGGGCCGCTGGATGTATGTTGTTGACGAAAGTGGTAAATTTGCCACGCGCCGTCCCATCCGGATCGGACGGCAGAACCCGCAATATTATGAAGTGACCGAGGGATTGAAACCGGGTGACCGGGTGATTGTATCCGGATATGAATTGTTTGGGGATAACGAGAAACTTATATTGAAATAAGAACCGAATACTATGAACTACATTTCGCAAGTGATACGAAGCCAGCGGGTTAAAAAGTCTCTGACGCTGATAAACATAACAGGGTTGTCGGTCTGTATTGCGGCGGCACTTCTTATTATGCTTTATGTCTGGTCGGAGTTAAGTTATGATTCATTTCATGATACCGACCGTGTGTATCGTGTTGAAAGCAGACTGTATGAGGGCGAGATGCTGACGGATAATTGGGCGACTACGGCTTATGGGCATGCTCCTGCCATGAACAGGGAAATAGCGGGAATTGAGAAGTACGTCCGTGTTACGGCTCAGGATCGCGAGCAGGTGGTGAATTACTTCGACAGGAGATTTGCCGAGGAACATTACTGCTATACCGAGCCTGCCTTTTTCGAAATATTCAACTTCCCCATAGTTAAAGGAGAAAAGACCGGGCAACTGGTACGCCCTAATACGGTGGTACTGACTGAAAGCGCTGCAAGTCGCTATTTTGGTGAAGAAGACCCGATAGGCAAGATACTGACCTTCAGTACCTCTTCATCACAGCAAAACTTTGAAGTAACGGGCATTATTGCCGATATGCCTGTCCGTTCGCACCTGCATTACGATTTCCTGCTTTCCTACAATACGATTCCCAAGGAACGGCAGGACATCTGGTACATTCACGGTGTATATACTTACGTCCGCCTGATGCCCGGAAAGACTCCGGGAGAAATTGAACAGGCTTTCCGTGACATATCCGACAAGTACAAGACTGATGCACTGAAACATAAAACCTGGGCTGTAGAACTGATCCCGTTGAAAGACATTCACCTTACTCCTCAAAAAGCATACGAGAAAGAGGTGAAAGGAAGCCGGACGGCGGTTCTTATTTTGTTCGTAATGTCCGCCATTCTGCTGCTGATAGGTTGGGCAAATGCCTTGAACCTGACCGTAGCCCGCTTTTTGGAGCGTGGACGGGAGTTCGGGCTCCGTAAAGCTTTTGGTGCTTCGCGCCGTCAGATTATTATCCAGGGACTTCTTGAGTCCGGTTTCATGAACTTGCTGGCTACGTTGATAGCTTTCGGCTGGCTGGAACTCCTCTTGCCCCTTGTCTATCGCTGGGCAGGGCAAAACTTCGGGACAGACATACTTATGCAACCCGCTTTTTGGGGGATTGTAGCCGGAGTGGTTATCATCGGTACGTTGGTTGTAGGGCTTTATCCTTCCTGGCTGATGGTCACTATCCGTCCGTCGGAGATTATGCGCGGTAAACTGTTGCACGGAAAGAGAGGCAACCGGATCAGAAAGGCGTTGATTGTTGTTCAGTTCCTGGCTTCTTTTGTTCTGATTGCAGGCACGTTTACTGTGTTTCAACAGGTCCGTTACATGCAGCGTGAGGCCGAATCGGATCTGAATACCCGCATTCTGGTCATTAAATATCCTTCGTTCACTGAGGGACTGTCGCTGCGCATGGAGAGCTTCACCAAACGTTTGAAGCAACGGGCGGATGTAAGTCACGTGACAGTTTCGGGAGCTGTTCCCGGTGTGGAAGTTGCCAACTATTTTACCAATCGGCCGTATGGAAGCGATCCTTCACAAGTAAAATTGATACAGATGTTTTCTGTAGACTACGACTATTTGTCTGCCTATATGCCCCGTATGGTTTGCGGACGAAGTTTTTCCGAAGATTATGGTGGCGATCTTAACCGGGTGGTGCTTAACGAAGAAGCTGTCAGGCTGTTGGGCTACGAATCGGCAGAAGCGGCGTTGGGGCAACAACTTAAAATGGAAGTGGTTAGTGACCCGCTTGAGATAATAGGAGTGGTAGAGAACTACCACCAGCAATCGCTTGCCGTGGCTTACAAGCCTATCATTTTCTTTTTGAAAGAGCGTGTTCCTTTTATTGCAACGCCTTATATTTCTGTCTGTCTGAAAGGAAAGGGTGATGCCGGCGTCTTGACGGAAATTGAACAGATGTATCGTGAATACTTCCCGACTTCTTTATTTTCTTATTTCTTTTTGAATGATTTTAATGAATTCCTATACAAATCCGATCGTAATTTTGGCTGGATATTTGCCAGCGCCTCATTGCTTGCCGTATTTGTTGCTTGCCTTGGATTGTGGATTGTAACACTGTTTTCCACCTTGTCACGTTTGAAGGAGGTGGGTATCCGCAAAGTGCTCGGCGCAAATAAAACCAGCCTATTCTTTGTCCTGACCAAAGAACTGTTGTTGCTTACCGTATTGGCATCTGCAATCGGTATTCCTGTATCGGCAGTGCTGATGAATGCTTGGCTGGAAACGTACGCTTTCCACATTTCGCTGTCCTGGTGGATATATGCAGCCACTTTTGTACTGCTGATGCTGATAGCCTTTCTCACTGTGTTCCAACAGGTATGGCGTACCATCCGCCAGAAACCTATGCGCATTTTAAAATATGAATAACTAATATAATATATAACGATTATGATTAAAACAGAAAAACTGTCTATGCTCTTCACCACCGAGGAGGTGCAGACCAAAGCGTTGAATGAAGTGACCATGCAAGTGGAGCGGGGAGAATTTGTAGCTATCATGGGTCCTTCCGGGTGTGGCAAGTCTACTCTGCTGAATATCCTGGGTACACTCGATTCACCCACTTCCGGTTCTTACTTCTTCGAAGGCAAACAGGTGGACAAGATGAACGAGAACCAACTGACGGCCCTGCGTAAGGGAAATCTGGGATTTATTTTCCAGAGTTTCAACCTGATTGACGAACTGACCGTATACGAGAATGTGGAGCTTCCTCTGGTATATCTGGGCATGAAACCTGCCGTACGGAAAGAAAAGGTGAAACAGGTACTTGAGAAAGTAAATTTGTTGCACCGTGCCAATCATTTTCCGCAACAGCTTTCCGGTGGACAACAACAGCGCGTCGCCATAGCCCGTGCCGTGGTGACGGACTGTAAATTGTTGCTTGCCGATGAACCGACCGGAAACCTCGACTCGGTAAACGGTGTGGAAGTGATGGAGCTACTACAGGAACTGAACCGTCAGGGGACTACCATCATCATCGTTACTCACTCGCAGCGTGATGCGACTTATGCCCACCGGATTATCCGCCTGCTCGATGGGAAGATCGTAGCCGAGAATATCAACCGTCCGTTGGCCGAAACTTCCGGGACTAATACAGAGAGCGTATGATAGGGAATTATTGGAATAGTGCCTATCGTAACCTGATGAAACGGAAGGGATTCAGTTTCATCAATGTTTTCGGATTGGCAGTCGGCATGGCATCTGCCTTGCTGATATTGACTTATGTCACTTTTGAGTTCAGTTTCGACAAGATGCACGAGAAGTACGAACGCATTTTCCGTGTGGAAAGCACTTTCTATGAAGGCGAAGTACAGACCGACTATTGGGCCAGCAGTTCGTTTGGTTATGGTTCGGCCATGAAAGAGAATCTGGCCGGAATTGAAGACTATACGCGGGTGGTCTCCTTGTATCAGCCGGAACAGATTGTGAAGTATGGTGAACTTACTTTACGTGAAAACCAGATTGCTTATGCCGATCCCGGCTTCTTCCGTTTGTTCGACTTTGAGTTGGTGAAGGGAGATAAGGCCACTTGCCTCTCCATGCCCCGGCAGGTGGTCATTACCGAACGGATTGCCCGTAAATATTTTCAGGATGAAGATCCCATCGGTAAGATACTTATCTTTACTGGACCTTATGACAAGGTGGTTTGCGAAGTGACCGGTGTTATGAAAGAGATGCCTTCCAATTCACATGTCCATTACAATTTCCTGATTTCCTATAAATCGCTCGGACAGTATTTGCATGATTATTGGTATAAGCACGAGGTTTATACTTACGTATTACTCGATTCTCCCGAAAGGAAGGCAGAAATAGAAGAAGCGTTTCCGGCAATGGCGGAGAAATATAAGACGGACGAGGCTTTGAAGAACAAAATCTGGGGAGTTTCACTGACTCCATTGGCCGATATCCATCTCAAACCCCAAGTGGGATACGAGGCCGAGATCAAGGGAAACCGCACGGCGATGATTGCCCTGATCTTTGCTGCCATAGCCATTCTGGCAATTGCCTGGATCAATTATATCAACCTGACCGTAGCCCGTTCGATGGAACGTGCCAAGGAAGTAGGGGTACGCCGGGTGATAGGAGCTTTCCGCAAACAGCTTATTTCACAGTTCTTATTTGAGGCTTTGGTGATGAACTTGGTTGCTTTTGTGCTGGCTGTGGGGCTGATTGAACTGGTTCTCCCGTATTTCAATCAGTTGGTAAGCCGTACGGTTACCTTCTCTGTCTGGTTGACCGGATATTGGTGGCTGTTACTGTTGTTCGTGTTAGTTGGCGGTATTTTCCTTTCCGGTTACTATCCTGCGCTGGCACTGCTGAATCGTAAACCGATTACGTTGCTGAAGGGAAAGTTCCTCAACAGTAAGTCGGGAGAAGGCACTCGCAAAGTGCTCGTGGTTGTTCAGTATACAGCTTCCATGATTCTGTTGTGCGGTACATTGATTGTGTTTGCGCAGTTGAACTTCATGCGCAGTCAGTCGTTGGGAGTGAAGACGGACCAGACCCTGGTGGTGAAATTCCCCGGACGGACCGAAGGGATGAATACCAAACTCGAAGCCATGAAGAAAGCTATTGCCCGTCTGCCTTTGGTGGATAAAGTCACTTTTTCCGGTGCGGTTCCGGGTGAAGAGGTGGCTACCTTCTTATCCAATCGCCGGAAAAGCGACGCTTTGAAGCAAAACCGGCTCTATGAAATGCTGGTGTGTGACCCGGACTACATCGATGCTTACGGACTTCAGCTTGTGGCTGGACGCGGGTTCTCCGAGGATTATGGAGACGACGTGAATAAGTTGGTGGTCAACGAGTCTGCTGTCCGTAACTTAGGACTTGCTTCTAACGAAGAGGCTCTCGGCGAAGAGATAGAGGTGGAGTGTACCGATGCTCCGATGCAGATCATCGGCGTGGTGAAGGATTATCACCAGCAGGCACTCAATAAAAACTATACGCCGATTATGTTGATTCATAAAGATAAAATCGACTGGTTGCCGCAGCGGTATATCTCTGTTGTGATGAAGTCCGGCGACCCGAAGGAGCTGGTGTCACAGGTTGAGGAGATCTGGCATCGCTATTTCGAAGATTCCAGTTACGACTTCTTCTTCCTCGACCAGTTCTTCGATCATCAGTATCGGCAGGACGAGGTGTTCGGTGTCATGATCGGCTGTTTTACAGGTCTGGCTATTTTCATCTCTTGTCTGGGATTGTGGGTACTGGTAATGTTTTCGTGCTCGACGCGTACCAAGGAGATGGGGATCCGGAAAGTATTGGGGGCTACCCGTTGGAATCTGTTCTATCAACTGGGTAAAGGCTTCTTCCAATTGATCCTGGTAGCAGTAGTCATTGCGCTGCCCGTCGCCTGGTTCAGCATGAATGCCTGGTTGAGTCATTATGCTTTCCGCACGGACCTGAAAGCATGGTTCTTTATAATTCCGGTAGTGTTGATGCTGCTGATTTCGTTTGTGACAGTAGCCTGCCAGACAGTGAAGATCATAGTGGGAAAACCGGCACGGTCATTACGATATGAGTAACCTGACGGAATAGATACGAATACAATTCACCACAGAGTACACGGAGTACACAGAGATTAAAAACTCTGTGCTCTCTGTGTACTCTGTGGTGGATTAAAAGTCATTGCAAAATCAGTTGGTTTAATTTCTCCGATTCCTGAGCGGAGCGATAATTCCTTTATGGCTGTGTATGGTTCTCTTCACCCCAATGCGTTTTCGCTTCCAGTTCTTCACGGTCACGCACCTCTTTTGCTTTTTTTGCATAAACAATCATTCGCAGAGACTGGTCGTAAGTGAAGTAATTCCATATCCAGTTGAGTAATACGTTTGCTTTGTTTCGCACTCCCAGGATGGAACGTAAGTGAACAACCAACCACATCACCCAGGCCAGCCATCCGGCGGTTTTGAAACTGCTGAACTCTGCTACGGCACGGTTGCGTCCTACGGTTGCCATCGATCCCAGGTTGCGGTAATGGAACGGTTGCATCGGTTTTCCCTTTTCCAGTCTTTGCAGGTTTTTGGCAAGCAGCTCTCCTTGTTGGATGGCTACTTGTGCCAGTTGCGGGTGTCCGTTGGGATAGTTCTTGTCTGTGGTCTGGATACACTGGTCGCCGATTGCGAAAATATGCTCAGTTCCCTGTACACGGTTAAATTCGTCTACCTTGATTCTTCTTCCTCGTCCCAGTAACTCTCCGCTGATATTGCCAAAGGTGATGGCTGCCACACCACTCACCCAGATGAAGGTGCGTGTGGCTATCTCTGTCCCGTCTTCCAACACCACTTTATGATCTTTGTAGTCCGTCACCCGCTTGTTCAGCAGGATGTTGACTCCCATTTCGCGTAGGAACTGTTCGGCATGACGCGATGAATCTTCGGACATTCCGGCCAACAGTCTGTCTCCTGCTTCAATCAGATAGACGTGCATCAGGCTGCTGGGCATATCCGGATAATCATTGGGGAGTACGAACTTTTTCATTTCCGAAAGTACTCCGGCTATCTCCACTCCGGTGGCTCCTCCGCCCACTACGACAACATTAAGCAACTCCTGTCGCTCACGTTCTGTGGCGCAGGTGATTGACCGTTCAAAGTTTGCCAGCAGAGCATTTCTCAATCCCATGGCTTCCGAAACGGTTTTCATAGGCATGGCTTCTTCTTCGATGTGTTCGTTGCCGAAGAAGTTCGAAGTAGTGCCGGCTGCCAATACCAGGTAATCATATTCTGCTTTACCGATGGAAGTCTGGATCATCTTTTTCTCGGGGAAAATGGCCCGTACCTCTGCCATGCGGAAGTAAAAGTCTTTTCGCTTTTGAAAAATCTTCCGGAAAGGGAAGGAGATAGAGCTGGGTTCAAGTCCGGCGGATGCGACCTGATAAATCAGGGGAGGAAACTGATGATAATTGTTCTTGTCTACTAAAACAACCTGAAAGCCAGATTTCTTTAGCTTGTTGGCCAACTTGAGACCACCGAAGCCACCACCTACGATGATGACACGCTTCTTGTCGTTTTTTACAATGTTGAAACTCATACTGAAAACTTCTATTTAACCTGATGTGTCTAAAAACTAATGTCATGAAATAAACATTTATCATCGGTATAAAGTTTCCGTAAACAGCAATTAAAATACTTGTTATCATCACAGGTTAAGAGATTACACAAAGATATAACAGCCGGAGTTGCTTATCCTTGAATTGCCTGTTTGTGTAATCCGTTAATCTGTGGTGAAAGAGATTTTGCAATCGTGTACCGTGGCGTTTATAATTCCGGTACTGTCCTGAATTTAGTTTCCGGGAAATGCTTCTTCAGATACCGTTGGATAAATTGCTGTGTATCCTCTTGTATGGTTCGGTCTTCGACTGTGGGATAGAGGTTGTATAATACCGTATCCAGTTCGATGCCCCGGCTTTTAATAGCTTCCAGGCTGAGTAGAGTATGGTTGATGCTGCCCAGCTTGCCCGAAGTGACAAAAAGTAACGGATAACCCTTTTGCGCTACATAGTCGATGGTCAGGAACTCTTCGGTGAGTGGAACCATCAGTCCGCCGGCACCTTCGAGCAGGACGATGTCATAACGGTGGCTCAACTCTTCTGTGGCACGTTCTATCTTGTCGAAATCGATAGGCCGTCCGTCGATGCGTGAGGCGAGATGTGGAGAACAGGGATAAGAAAAGATTTCAGGCATGGTCAATCCTTCCCGGTCGTCATCGGTAAGGGCGATGTCCATGATGCGGCGGTGCAGGTCGATATCTTCCGAATGACCCGTATTTCCGGTCTGGATAAACTTTTGGGTAATGGTACGTTGGCCTTTCCGGTTCAATTCCCGTGCCAGATAACCTGTGGCATAACTCTTTCCTGCATCTGTATCGATGCCGCTGATAAAATACACATTCTTTTTCATACTTCTTATGTTTGAGACCCGCAGGTCGTTATTATCTTTTCTTTGCAATGATATAAATGGGATGATAGGTCAGTGAAACAGAGCCTTTACCAGGGCTGAACAGACGCTCATATTCCTGACAGAAGAGGCTCAGTTTGCTCCGGGTCCAGGCTCTGTTACAGGTACCCGTCACTCCGGTTTGTTTCAGGTGATAAAGTACTTCCATCGGATTGCTGAAATTCAGTGAGATGACTTCTTCTTCCGTATGCACGATGTCGTATAGTGCCGAGAGCGAAGCAGTCAGTTCTTCTCTTGAACGGTAGGCGAGTCCCTGTCCGGTCAGTTGACGGATCTCCTTCATGTTTTCTTTCCCGAATGTACTGAAGGCGATGTATCCCTTTGCATTCAGGATGTTTTCGCATTTGCGGAAAAAAGCGTCGGGATGCTCAAACCATTGCAGGACGGAACACGAGGTGATCAGTTCCGTTCCGTGGGGAAAGGCAAGTGCTTCGGCATCTCCGGGCAGGAAAGAAACCTGTTCGTTCAGGATATCTTCGCAACTGTGGCGCATCTCTTCACAGAGATCATTCAGCAGTAAGCGTTCCGGACGAAACGAACGGAGCAACAGACGCGAGTAAGTACCCGTGCCACAACCGAACTCTACGATGCGGCGGAAAGATTGCCGGGGGAGGTGCTGCTGTAACAGGGTACACATTTTCCGGGCAATCTGCTGTTGCACGCGGGCTTCGTGAGGATAGGTATCGATTGCTTTTGAGAAGCGTTGGGCGATCAGCTGTTTGGAAAAGGGAATAATGGGAGAGAGGTTCTCTTTCAATATCTTATCGTCATAATGTGCTCCTTCATATCGTTGTATTTCAGTGCAATGCCCTTCCCACGCCTGTTCCTGATTCCGGGACGGAAAGATATGGTCTGATTCTCCGATAATCGCTTTATTCCAGACAAAGGCGGATGGGGGCAGTTCGTTGCATTGCTTGCGGATGGCGGCCAGTTCCTCTTTCAGTTCCTCAACCGTTCTTTGGGGAGCTATCTCGCAGAAAGCCTTAAAGTCACTTCCCGAACCGCACATCCGTCTGCGAAACTTCTGTAGCGTTGCTTCGCTGAGGTTGTTGAGTGTGCCCTCAAAAATGATGGGAGGGATTCCTCTTGCGTCATCGATGGGGAAAGGAGTACCGTTGATGGCAATGCTTTGTGTTATGGGAAGGTTACTGCCTTGCAGCACTTGTGAAGCAGCCCATACTCCCATTGACCAGGCTACAACCTGTATTTGGGTATATGTGGAGAGCAACGTCTTGTCAAAGTCAAGGGAACGGTAATCATAGCAGATAATCAAGTCTCTATGTTGTGGGAGATAATGTATGAAGGGAGTTTCGTCCATTCCCCATCCGGTAAAGAAGAGAATGACTTCACTCCCGGTCTCTCTCCCGGGGAGAGGAGAGTTCTGAGAATATTTTGTTTGATATAGTCTTTTAAGTATCATAGCTTTATTGTTTATCGTTCACAGTTTATCATTCATCGTTTACAGTTCATCGATTATCATTTACTGTTGATATGAGTTTTTCCACTTCCTCGTCTGTCACGTCTGCGGTCAGTGAAAAGCGGATGCGGGAAGTACCTTCCGGTACTGTAGGCGGACGGACAGGTAATGCGTAGAATCCTTTACGTTGTAACTCTTTCGCTATCTGTATGGCAGTTACACTTTCACCTGCTACCATAGGCACGATCTGACTGACTGAAGTGGAAGAATAA
Organism: Bacteroides hominis; assembly: GCF_033042785.2. Lineage (NCBI taxonomy): Bacteria > Pseudomonadati > Bacteroidota > Bacteroidia > Bacteroidales > Bacteroidaceae > Bacteroides > Bacteroides hominis. Next base: position 2,876,187 of record NZ_CP178829.1, read on the forward strand.
CCTTTCTCCCGGAGCGCAACTCGCAAACGCTTACTGATGGCTGCTAAGTGTTCTCTCTTTTCTTGATATTCAGCCAAATGGCGGAGTACGAATGAAGTCCATTGTAGGGTGACGGGCGGAAGACCGGTGGTGAAGATGAAAGGACGCATCTTATTAATCAGATAATCCCGTATTACTTGTTTGCATACTACGTAGGCTCCGGCAGAAGCCAGCGCTTTTCCGAAGGTACCTACCAGAAAGTCGATATCCGCTATGCATCCGTAAGCTTCGGCGCATCCCAGTCCGCCTGCTCCCCGGACACCTACCGCATGGGCTTCGTCCACGTAGAGCAGTATGTTCGGATACTTTTGTTTGAGCTTGATCAGCCGGGGCAGGTCTGCTTCGTCTCCATCCATACTGAAGATGCTTTCGGTAACGATAATCACCTGTTCGTATTGTTTGTGATGGGTTTCAACTAATTTTTCTAACTGGCTGTATTCATTGTGCCGATAACGGATATATTTGGCCTCCGATAACCGGATACCGTCTATCAGGCTGGCATGTACCAGTTTGTCCGCGAGAATCAGTGTCTTTGTGTTGCATATGGCTGGCAGAATACCTGTATTGGCATGATATCCGCAGTTGAATACCAATGCTGCTTCTGTCCCGAAAAGTGAAGACAAGAGATCTTCCAGTTCACCGTATGCGGCAAAATTACCGGTAAGCAGACGGGAGGAAGAGGAAGAGAATTTGACTTCTTCCGGTTTTACTGTCTGCCAGAAAGCATTTAGTAAGACAGTATCATTGGCCAGTCCCAAGTAATCGTTGGACGATAGGTTTAGCATCCGTTGCCCGTTAATGATGACCTCTTTGCCTTGATGAATCAGGGTAGGGAGGATACGGAAATTATTCTGTTCTTTGAGAAGTTTCAACTCCTCAAAGAAACGGACGGATTCATAGCCTTCCGTTTCTTGATTATAGTTCATGATTGTAATGTTTTTGAGTTTATTTCACCACAGAGGACACAGAGGACACAGAGTTTTAATCTCTTGTTTATTAGGATGTTTAAGAGAAATATATTCTCTGTGTCCTCTGTGGTGAATCATCAGTTTAGAGACAGGTGGAGTCGTCGGTTATACATTTTATCATTCCTTCCGTCAGTTTCGTCAACTGTTCGGATGTAATGATAAACGGGGGCATTACATATACCAGTTTACCAAACGGACGCAGCCAGATCCCTTCTTCTACAAAACGGCGTTGCAGATGTGCCATGTTCATCGGTTCTTTCATTTCGATCACTCCGATGGCACCCAATACCCGTACGTCCGCTACTTGAGGAAGCTTACGCGCCGGAGCCAGTTCACGGTTTAGTTGTGCTTCGATCCGTTTTACATTTTCTTGCCAGCCGGATTCCAGAAGCAGCCGTATCGATGCACACGCCACGGCACATGCCAGAGGATTTCCCATAAACGTAGGCCCGTGCATGAAGGCACCCGGGAAATGGTTGGAGATGCAGTCTGCTACTTCGTTGGTGGTCAGTACTGCCGACAGGGTCATGTATCCTCCTGTCAGGGCTTTTCCGATGCACATGATGTCCGGCTCTACTCCGGCATGTTCCCAGGCGAAGAATTTTCCGGTACGCCCGAATCCGGTCGCTATTTCGTCAAAGATCAACAATACCCCATGCTGTCGGCAGAGGTGTGCAGCTTGCCGTAGGTATTCCGGATGATAGAACCGCATGCCTCCCGCACCTTGTACAATTGGCTCGAGAATGAGAGCTGCCAATTTTCCGGACTGCTTTTCCAGCAGTTGTTCCAGCGGACGGATGTCTTCCGGATCCCATTCGTCTCCGAACCGTGAAGTAGGGGCGGGGAGGAAATGGCGGATAGGGAGTGCCGAACCGAAGATGCTATGCATTCCCGTTACCGGATCGCATACCGACATGGCATTCCAGGTATCTCCGTGGTAACCGCTGCGGATGGTGACGAAATTACTTTTTTCCGGTTGTCCGGCTGCATACCAATACTGTACGGCCATTTTCATCGCTACTTCAACTGCTACCGAACCTGAATCGGCATAGAATATCTTTTGCATGGAAGGCGGAACCAGCGGCAGCAACAGTTTGCCGAGTTCGATAGCCGGATCGTGTGTAAGTCCGCCGAACATGACGTGAGACATCTTGCTGAGTTGCTCTTGTACTGCCCGGTTCAATGCCGGATGATTGTATCCGTGGACTGCACACCACCACGATGACATACCTTCGATCAGTGTCTGCCCGCTTGCTAATGTGATGGTGACGCCGTCAGCCCGTTTCACTTTATAGACCGGAAGTGGATTGGAAGTCGAAGTATACGGGTGCCATAAGTGTTCGCGGTCGAACTGTGAGTCGGCAAAATGGTAGCCTTCCGAGAGAATCATCTCTTTGTCATCCGATACTTTAGAGCCAAGAGTAGTCAGCAAATCTCCCACAATGGCGGAGTTAATGCCGATATAGAGCGATTTCCGGACAGCTTCGGGCGTTAACTGCGAACGTCCCCCGGCAAAGCGCAGGTAGGCTGTAGGATTTATGAAACGGAAAAGGGCAACTGTTGTCAGTACCTCTTCTTCGCTGAGCGGTGACTGATGTTCGAGCGGAGTGCCCGGTATGGGTTGCAGCAAGTTGATCGGGATGGATTGGATGTCGAGCTCGCGGAGCGTGAAGGCAAACTCGATCCGTTGTTCCACGGTTTCGCCCATACCGATGATACCGCCGCAACAAAGGTCCATTCCTACCCGTCGTGCGGCATGCAGGGTCTTCAGTTTCTGCTCCTGTGTATGTGTGGTGCAGAGTGAGTCGAAATGTGAAGGAGCAGTCTCAAGGTTACAGTGATACCGGGTGACTCCGGCATTGTACAGTGCCTGTAATTCTTCTTCGTCCAATAGTCCCAGTGAGGCGCATAGCCGGATAGACGAGTGACGTCGCATTCGTCGTGCGGCTACACAAAGTTCCTTCATGTTTTTAGGCGAAGGTTTCCGACCGCTGGTCACCAGTGAAAAACGATTGATTCCTTGCGCTTCGTTGTATTTGGCCTGACGCAGACACTCTTCCGCACTCACCAGATCGTATACATCTGCCTTCGTCTTGTAGTGGGACGACTGTGCACACCATTTGCAGTTTTCGGGGCAGCGTCCCGAACGGGCATTGATGATGGAACACATGTCGAACTCCTGTGAAGCGCAGAAACGGGTGATTTCGTGCGCTGCATCGTACAACTCTTCTTTTCGGGGAAATTGTGCCAGCCATTCGGCCTGCTCACGGCTGATCGCCGTTCCCTGTAATACTTGGTTTTTGATTTCTTCAATGGTCATAGGATGGGGAATTAAAAAAGAGGTTGCCGGTCCCATTTGGATGGGAGGCAACCTCTTTATATAAAATGTATAAAACGGATGTCGCAACAGCCTGCTGTGCGGCACCTGAATAAGAATGTTTCAAAGATTGAAATGGAATGAAAAGAAAGAGTAAGGGTGTGGGAGACAGTACGGTACTCTCCCAATCTTCTTCCGGGACAGAATCTTCTGTTTCACGTTGCGGGTCAATTCCTTCCGCATGTGGAGTCTGTTGCTTGCACAACGCACATTCCGTAACATTCTTTCTCAATTGTCCGATGGTGACACACAATCCCAAAGTGGCGAATATGGCATAGGCTTTCCGGCTCCACTGGCGGAAGCGGATGAACGAATGCGATATATACCTTTCTTTTTTCATAAGCTATATGGGGGATATCTTGTTATCGGACGGGGGCAAAGCTACAAAGAATCTACGGAATGACCAAGGGATAGCATCGGTTTGTGAACAGAAGTGTCACTTCTACCACAAATGCGGTACAAGAATCCCCTATAAAAGGGATTTCGGGAACAACCTCTATGCTCTACTTTTGCAGCATGGAATGATCCGTGAAAATTAATTAAAAAATGTAGGTGGCTTTTGACACACCTTCAAGAATAAAACAACAATTTCAAAGCTTTTAACAACAATCTGCCGGATTGTGTGTTAAACAAAAGATTCTAATTTAAACATAACTAAACTTAAGGTATGAAGACCAATTTACGTCTATTATTTACGTTGCTCTTTGTGGTTTCGGTTGCAGCATTACATGCCGGGACAATGAATGACATACGTGTTTCGGGCACTGTTGTGTCCGAAGGAGACCCGTTGCCCGGTGTATCGGTATTAGTGAAAGGAACCAGTGTCGGTACCATTACGGGTATCGACGGTAAGTATTCCATTAATGTACCGTCCGATGGTACGCTGGTATTCAGTTTTATCGGACTGAAATCCGTGGAACATAAAGTGGGTGGACGCTCAGTGATCAATGTCGAACTGGTGCCCGACAGCAAACAATTGGAAGAAGTGATGGTAGTAGCCTATGCCACTGCCAAGAAATATAGTTTCACCGGTGCCGCTTCTACCGTTAAAGGTGACGAGATAGCAAAGTTACAAACCTCGAGTGTCTCACGTGCCCTTGAAGGAACCGTAGCCGGTCTGCAGGCAAGTGCCGCAAGCGGTCAGCCGGGTACCGATGCAACCATACGTATCCGCGGTATCGGATCCATCAATGCGTCCAGTGCACCTCTTTATGTAGTGGATGGTGTGCCTTATGACGGCAGTGTGAACTCTATCAACCCCGAAGATATCGCATCGATGACGGTTCTCAAAGATGCGGCCTCGGCTGCTTTGTACGGTTCGCGTGGTGCCAATGGTGTAATTATTATCACCACTAAACAGGGACAAAGCGATTCGAAGACTACGGTGAATGTGAAAGCCAGCTTCGGTGGTTCCAATCGTGCGGTACGCGATTACGACCGGATCGGCACCGATCAGTACTTCGAACTTTATTGGGAGGCTTTACGTAACCAATATGCACTTGATACAAAGAATTATACTCCTCAGACGGCGGCTATCAAAGCTTCTAAAGACTTGGTAGGAAAACTCATGGGGAGTGGCCCCAATCCTTATGGGGCTAAATACCCTCAGCCGGTAGGCACGGATGGAAAATTGGTGGACGGGGCCGTTCCACTCTGGAACTTCGATTGGCAGGATGCCATGGAGCAGCAGGCACTTCGCACGGAATTGGGATTGAATGTCTCAGGAGGGGGCAAAACCAATCAATATTACTTCTCTGCCGGATATCTGAATGATAAAGGTATTGCCTTGGAGTCCGGCTATGAACGCTTTAATCTCCGTTCGAACGTGACAAGCCAGATGACCAAATGGCTTCGGGGAGGAGTGAACATGAGCTTTGCCCACTCTTTGCAGAATTATCCTGTATCATCGGATACGAAAACAAGTAACGTCATCAATGCCGGCCGTCTGATGAACGGGTTCTATCCCATCTATCAGATGAACGAAGACGGAACCTATAAACTGGATTCCGAGGGACAGCGGATATACGATTTCGGTTCTTACCGTCCGTCCGGTTCGATGGCTAACTGGAACCTTCCGGCTACATTACCCAATGATAAGTCGGAGCGTATGAAAGATGAATTTTCGGGACGTACTTTCCTTGAAGTTACTTTTATCGAAGGATTGAAGTTTAAAACCAGCTTCAACTTTGACCTGATCAATTATAATTCACTCGACTATACCAACCCTAAAATAGGCCCGGCTGTTAATACCGGAGGTTCATCGAGTCGTGAAAACGACCGTACTTTTTCGTGGACTTGGAATAATATCCTGACTTATGACAAAACCCTCGGAGAGCATCATTTCAACCTGTTGGCCGGACAAGAGGCTTATTCTTACCGTTACGATGTGTTGCGGGCATCCCGTTCGAATATGGCATTGCCCGATTTTCCCGAACTGGCTGTCGGTTCGCTGGTAACCGGAGGGACAGGATACCGCGTCAATTACTCGTTGGTAGGATACTTCTTAAATGCCCAATATGACTATCAAAGCAAATATTTCTTTTCAGGTTCTTATCGGCGGGACGGATCTTCCCGTTTTGCTCCAGAGACCCGTTGGGGTAATTTCTGGTCCGTCGGTGCTTCCTGGCGTATCGATCGTGAAGACTTCATGGTGGCTACGAGCGACTGGCTTTCTGCTCTCACATTGAAGGTTAGTTATGGTGCGCAGGGTAACGATAATTTGGGAACGTATTATGCCAGCAGCGGACTTTATTCGGTGGTGAGCAATAACGGAGAGAATGCATTGGTATCCGATCGTCTGGCTACACCAAAACTGAAGTGGGAAACCAACTTGAATTTCAATGCCGGCATTGACTTCTCGTTGTTCAACAACCGATTCTCCGGTTCGTTCGATTTCTTCCGTCGGCGTTCGAAAGATTTACTCTATTCCCGTCCGTTGGCTCCCTCGCTCGGTTATAATTCAGTAGACGAGAATGTAGGCGAACTAAAGAATACTGGTGTTGAAATCGATCTGAAAGGTACCTTAATCCATACCCGGGACTTTATGTGGCGATTGGGGCTTAACCTGACACATTATAAGAATGTCGTGACTGACCTTCCATTGAAAGATATGCCTGTGAACGGAGTTCATAAACTGGCAGTGGGACGTTCTGTTTATGATTTTTACATGAAGAAATGGGCGGGAGTTGATCCGGAAAACGGGGATCCGTTGTGGTACAAAAATGTGAAGGATGCCAATAACAAGATCACCGGGCGTACGACTACCAATGACTATGCCCAGGCGGATTATTACTATACCGGCAAATCATCCTTACCCAAAGTGTACGGGGGATTTAATACCGCTTTCTCGTATAAGGGTTTTGAACTATCGACAATTTTTGCCTATAGTATCGGAAATTATATCGTGGACCGTGACGTAACTATGCTATGGCATAACGGAAGTTCTACCGGACGTGCCTGGTCGACAGAAATCCTGAACCGTTGGACACCGGAGAATCGATATACTGATGTACCGGCACTAAAAACCGTATCGAACAGTTGGAATGCAAATTCCACACGTAACCTGTTTAATAACTCGTTCCTGCGGATGAAGAATATCACACTATCGTATAACTTCCCGCAACCGATGATAAAGAAGATCAGCCTGAACAGCCTACAATTGTTTGTACAGGCCGATAATCTGCTTACCGTTTCGAAGAATCAGGGACTCGATCCCGAACAGGATATCAGTGGGTTGACATATTACCGTTATCCGGCTATGCGTTCCATTTCAGGAGGAATCAATGTTTCGTTCTAAGGTTTTAATCCTCAGAAAAGGTGCTGTTGCAATAGTATGCTTCAGCTCGATTTAATCATGAATAAATCATATATAGTAAAGTATAAAATAATAGATGATATGAGAACAATACGATTTAACAATAACAGACGTATCTCCTCTTCTCTTTTTCTTCGGAAAGAGGGTAGGAGAGAGACTTCCGTGAGTAATGCCTCCGGAGATAAGATCCCTAAAGGTAAGGTTCCCTTTCTCCTTCTCTTCTTTCTTTTGTTTCTGGGGAGTTGCAGCAGTGACTTCTTAGACAATAAGCCGACAGATGCCGTAGATTCCGGTCTCGTACCCGTGCCTTCGAATGCCGAACGCATCTTTAACGGTGCGTGGTACAATCTGTTCGAATATGGTACCACTTATGCCAACATCGGCTATCGTGCTTTGATGTGTCAGGACGACATGATGGCTGATGACGTAGTTTCACGTCCCATGTATGGGTTTAATTCTTCTTATCAGTTCAACGACGTGGTGATGCCTTCCGACGGGCGTACCACTTTTGCCTGGTATCTGATGTATAAGACCATTGATAACTGTAATACGGCCATTTCTATCCAAGCTACCGGGGATGATGATACACCGGAATTCCGGCATGCCCAGGGACAGGCACTCGCCGTACGTGCTTTCTGTTATCTTCATTTGGCACAGCATTATCAGTTCACCTATCTGAAAGATAAGAATGCTCTTTGTGTGCCGTTGTATACCGAACCCACCAATCCGAATACCAAACCTAAGGGGAAGGCGACTCTTGAAGAGATTTATACACAGATCATTAATGACCTTAACCGTGCCAAAGGGCTTCTTGACGGCTATGTACGTCCGAACGACAAGTCGAAATATAAACCTAACACCGATGTGGTAAACGGACTCCTGGCCCGTACTTATCTGCTCACCGGACAGTGGGACGAAGCTGCCAAAGCCGCGCTTGAAGCAGCCAAAGGATATACTTTGATGACGGATGCCAAAAACTATATGGGTTTCAACGATATATCGAATACCGAGTGGATCTGGGGACATCCGCAATCTGTCAGCCAGTCCGATGCCAGCTATAACTTCTATTATCTGGATGTGGTGGAACCCGATTCATATAATAGTTTTATGGCCGATCCGCATTTCAAGGATACTTTTACCGAAGGTGATATCCGTCTGGAATTGTTCCAGTGGATGCGTGAAGGTTATCTGGGATACCGCAAGTTCCGTATCCGCTCTGATCAGACGGGAGATATTGTCATTATGCGTTCTGCCGAGATGTATCTGATAGCTGCCGAAGCTTTGGCACGTAAAGGTCAATTGGGCGAAGCGGTAAAACCGCTTAACACTTTAAGGAATGCCCGCGGACTGACTGACTATGATCTTACCGGAAAAACACAGGAACAGGTGATTGACGAAATTCTGATGGAGCGTCGTCGCGAATTGTGGGGCGAAGGATTTGGCATTACTGATGTTCTACGTACGCAACGTCCTGTGGTACGTGTGGCACTGACTGATGTGGAAGCTGCCAAGGAGTACGATTGTTGGCAGCAGAACGGCACTTTCAAGAAGTATCATCCGGAAGGACATTGGTTCACCAGCTTCCCCGATGGAACGAAGTTTGTGCCCAATAGTAAGTATTATTTGTATTCTATTCCTGAAAAAGAGACGAATGCAAATACGAATCTGAAATAAGAAACCATAGTCAACTGATTTTATATAACCTGTTTCTGAAAAATCAGATAGATTAATACAATAGACAAAAGGTGTGTCATAACTCTGCGGTGAATAAGAGTTGCGACACACCTTTTTTATCAATACCGTTAATGGTTAACTGAATATATACACAATGATTCCCGTAATGACTACATAAGCCAGTGCATATGGAATGGCTGCTTTCAGGATTTCTCCTTCTTTCCCTTGTTGGTTTCCTGCCGATGTAGCGATGGCGATACTTTGAGGAGAGATGATTTTGCCTCCTGTCGCACCTACCGTATTGGCTGCTGATAACCAGTCCGGACTGACATTGATATGTCCTGCTACGCTGGCTTGCAGCTTTCCGAAGAGGATGTTCGAGGATGTATCACTTCCGGTGATGAAGGTACCCAAACAGCCGATAACCGGAGCAAAGAGAGGGTAGAGGCTTCCGGTGGCTGTGGCGAGTGCAGTGGCAATCACGGAAATCATGCCTGCCGTATCCATAATGGTAGATAACCCCACCAGGCAGATAACGGTGACGAACGTTTTCTTTAATTGTTTCACCGTGTTCCATAAAACGACAAACAGCTCTTTCACTTTGGCTCCCTGTATCAGACCGCCTACAAACGTGCCTACGAAAAGCAGAACTCCGGCATGTGTCAGCCAGGCGATGGTATAGTTCACGGTGGAGTCATTGATGGGGAGGCTGATGCGTGTCACCCAGTTATTTTCAAGCGTACTTCGGAGTCCCGGGAAAAGCGGACTGGTCAGTATGATCAGTAACAAAATCAGCAGATAAATGCTCCAAGCGTTTAGGATATCTTTACCCTTCAACATGCTTTTCTGTTCTTTCTCTTTTTTCGGAGAGGTCAGTTTGCCATAAATAACGATAACGATGATAGACAAGATGCTGCCGATGATAGCCGGTGATTCCGCCCCCATATATCGGGCCGCAACGTACTGGCTGCCTAAAGATACAGCGCCTACCAGCAGTGCCAGAAATAGGTTTTTGGGTAATGATTTTATTTTCGGGTCGGTCAGGAAGAGCAGTACCAACGGTATCAGGAACATTAGTACGGAAAGTTGCAGTACGACGTTCGTACTCAGCACCTGTACATCCAGATTGGTTTCTTTGGCGAGTACCAGCACCGGTGTACCTATGGCACCGAAAGCCGTAGCCACACTATTGGCAATCAGGCTGACGGTAGCTGAAAAAATGGGTTTGAATCCCAGACTGATCAGGATAGCGGCGGGGATGGCAACAGCTGTACCAAAACCTGCCATAGCTTCAAGCAACCCTCCGAAACCCCAGGTAAGGAGCAGTACCTGGATACTTTTATCGGTAGAGATGGAAGAGAATTGTTGTTTGATAATCTCCATTTTCTCTGTTTTCAGCAATACATTGTAGCTGAAGATAGCCATTAGGATGATAATCAGGATGGGAGAAACCGCTTTCAGTGCACCGTATACGAATGAAAATACCAAGTTGTCTGCCGCATAATGGAATCCGAAAAGAGCTATCAGCATAGTTACTATGAGGGAGATGACGCTACTTTTGTCACCCGGCATTTTAAAAAATGCCATTAATACAATCAAGAGCAATACCGGAACGATGGCAAGGATCAATGTCATAATTGTCTGTTTTTAATAGTTGATGTTTAAGTTAAGATATTGATATAACAAAACCGGAACCTGTTTTGACGGATGAAATAATTATTTTTTTGCTGTATAGCGGTAAATAACGTGAGTTCGATATAATCTAAAACATGGCAAGCTGCCTGTCCTTGATAATATTAACATCAATGGCAGGCTTCTTTTCAAAGAAACAGTAAGCCGCAATGGCAGCTATGTGAAATAGATACTCAGATCTATTGTTTCGTTTTGTGTGATTTTTGAAGAATTACAAAGTGATTTTTATTTGAATGAAGAATGCAAGGAGTAATTGAATTTCTGTGAGTTCTTGGATTGTAGACTTGCGACTATATTAAAGATTGCGCGATAGCATAGATACGCCATTCCATAATTCGGCAATTTTATCGCGTGTCAGATTATGGCCATAATAATGCGAGATCATAGCCAGACAGGCTGTGCCACAATCCATCGCATTATATTGAGAATAAAACTTAAACTTTTTACATTTACTCATTTACGATCATTATCGAAATAAGTGTTTACCTTCTCCATCCGTTTTGATTTACCTGCCGTGAAATAGTAATTGATCCGGAACATGAAACCTTTTGAATTAAGCTTAAAATAGTCTCTTTGTGAATAAGTATCACTAATAGTATGCACCACTTCTGCTGATTCCACTATGGATTGATAGCCTGCAAAAACGTTGAGATTCAATTTGTCAAAATGCTTCATTATGAAGATGGCGTTAATTGAACGAAGTGGAGCTATATATCCTGTAGTAGTAAGAGTCTTACTATTATATGATCCGTAAGTGCCGCAACCGAATCCCATTGGAAAAGCAAGCATGACAGTTCCGCCGAGTTTATACAGAAAATTACTTCGCTTAACGCCATTGTAGCCCATAATCTCATAAGCCGCACTAAGCTCAGGGTCAATGCTAATCGCTCCACCAAGGAAGTTGAGTGAACCATTGATTCTCAGACCCGCTCTCTCAAGCTTACCTCCGTTTGTAAATGTGCTTATTGTGTTTAGCTCATTGTCGTGTAAAATTTGGTTTACTATCAGATTATTACTTTTATGATAGTATGGTATAGTGTTGATGGTTATGGCATCCGTTCTATAAGTGTATGTTAGTTCAAACACTTTGTATTGTTGGAGTTTGAGATTGGGGTTGCCTCGTGATATGGTCTTTTCGTCATCTTTTATTTCATACGGTGCCATCATCCATGCTGATGGATAGTTTGTAAGGTATTTGAATTCAGCTTTCAGAGTGTTTTCATTATTTATTTTCATTATAGCAGCAGCCGTTGGCATAAGTGTAAACTGTGAACTGGAGCCATAAGCTTTGTCCTTAAACTCGTTTGCATTTACTTCGCCTTTTGCACCGACTCTAAATTGAAACTTGCCAACAGAGGCGTTTAGATCGGCAAATAGGTTACAACGATAGTTCTTCAGGTTATTTTCGTTCGGCTCATTGTTGAGCGAACCTTTAAAATCCTGAAAATAGCCTTGCACGCCTGTGTTGAGATGAAAAACGTCACTTAAAACGTTATTGTACTCTACTCGTAACGTAGTCGAAAATTTATTTCCCAATTCACGATTCATAAAAGGCTGAGTTCCATCCTGATATTTAGTATCAACATCTTCAATCGCATCCATAAAGCCGAAATTGGCATTAATAGAAAAGTAATCCTTCGCCTTATTTTTCATCGAATGGCGATAATATAACGTATAGTTACCCATCCAGTACCTATTGGCAAAACGAGTGTTAAACGGCGAAAGATCGTACTGCTTCCCGTCAATGATATTGAAGGCTGAATAATCAATATCTTTACGAGTACGAACCTGCTTAGTGCTGGTGGTGATATTGAAAAAGTCACGTGGGGTTATTTGGTAGTCGAGATTAAGACCGATGTCATGTGTCATTTCAAAAGGTTTAGCCGAATATCCAATTTTTCCATATAGTTCGTCCGTTAATTGGTCGGTACGTTGTTGTTGGATATCGAATGGATTGGCACGGTAATAGTTATCATAAGACATTTTTAGTCTCACTTTGTCCGATCCCCACGTTACTCCCACATAAGTGTCGTTAGAGCGTAAATCTAATTTCAGCGTTTCTTCAACATCAACCGAAATGCCTTTTTGAGCCTTAGGTTTGAGTATGATATTAATAATACCGTCATACTCCACTTCCGTGCCACTTGACGGCGAAGTAATCACCTCTACTTTTTCCACATCCCTGAAGTTGATTGAGCGCATATCTACCGAAGTTCCGGTATTCACGCCATTAAGCAATACAAGGGTATTCTCTTTACCCATAATTCTTATTTTCCGGCTTAGTTCATCTACAGCAATTTCCGGTATCTTACGCATAAGATCAGTAGATGTATATACATTCTTTAACCTGAGACTGTCGATAATATAGGACGTTTTGTCTACAGATACCCGGGTTCTGTAATTACCCAATACGGTTACTTGATCCATCTCCATGCTGAGCTCTATCGCTTTCAGAGGGATGACGCCCAAATCAATTTCCCGTTCAATCGCTTGTTCATCAAGAACAATATTTTTAGTAAAATATCCGTTATTGCTTATTACAACCTGACAACCGCCTTTATCTATTTTGATCTTATCGAATGCAAAAGAGGCATCTTCCGATTCAACCATACCGGTAAACAGCATCTTATTGTTGTTGTCGATAACGCTTACAAGCGTCATCGTAACAGGAGCAAGCGTTAAGCTATCTACGGTTTGACCTTTGAGTTGAATCTCTTTTGAAAAAACATTATTTAAACTCAATGTAAGATATAATAATACAAGCAAAGTGTTTTTCATTATCCTAAGTTTGACGTGAGTTCGATATAAGTATTAAATTATGTCTCTGAATAATAGTAACGTGGCGATAAAAGTATTAAATTTATAGTGCTAAATTATAACATTAAAAACAATTACTGCTATATTTTCAGAGGCTAAAGTTACATAAATATATTGTTTGGCTGGCGATTTCCTCCATAAATTTGCATTATAGCAAGAAAAATATACGATTAGGTTTATTCCGGTACTTATGAACCGGAATAAACCTAATCGTATGAATGATGATGAAATCACGGTCATCCTTATCTTATTCCACTCGGGAGGTTTCCGTTGTTTTAGGCATTATTACAAGGAATATGTTTGCAAACATCTGGTATATTTTTTCCAAAACCGTATATCTTGCAGGCGTTTCGTGGATTCCACCCCACTTCGTGTGTGTTGTAATCAACGCATACTGATTCATGAAACTTTTAGAGGGCATGCCGAACGTGGAAAATGTTCCATGGGGTGATAATAACTTTATTGCTAATTCACTCTGCCATTGCGGCTTACTGTTTCTTTAAAAAGAAGTCTGCAGTTGATGTTAATTTTTTCAAAGACAGGTAGTTTTCTATGTTTTAAGTTATATCGAACTCACGTTAAATAAAAAGGTGTAGCCCTCCGCATGGAAAGGCTACACCCTTTGGTCCGGATAGCTACACCCTTTTCATCGGATGGCTACACCCCAATGCCGGGGATTTATTTTTTCTTCATATTCAAGATCTGTTGCAGCTGCTGCAGGTTGGCTTTAGCGGCCTCGTTACCCATCTGGGCAGCTTGGTTGAAGGCAGCGACAGCACGTTGTACATCTCCATTGAGGAAGTTGTATACACCTACGTTATTGATGAATTCTGCTGTTTGATGGTTGGCTTTATCCATATACTTGATTGCGTTTTCCAGATCTTTCTTGGTCAGTGATACGGCGGCGGCATTCAGGTTGGCTACTTCATCGTTCGGATACATACGTACAGCGATGTCGAATACATTCACGAAGTCGTTGCTTCCTTTTGGATAGCTGTTGGCCACCTGATACATCTCATTCAGACTCAAGTATTTCGGGTTGACTTTTATCACCACCCGTCCTTGCTCTACATCGAAGTTGGCTACGGTGTAGTCTATCTTGCAGTTCACTTTGCGGAGTCCGGGATAAATCTCTTTCAACATCGTACGGTAGGGTACGCCTCCGTCCACGCGCATGATTTCCTGTTTGCGGCGTGCATCGTCAGTCGTATTCTTGATGATACCGATAAATTTATCTTTATCCTTCATTGACGATTTTTCCAATGCTTGTACCAATCCGTCCCAGTTTTCACCACCAAAAGTTACTTTGTAAAGTTTGCCGGGAACTTTTTCGTTGGTAGTCAGATAATTCTTCAGAGCTTCGGCACGTTTCTGCGACAGTTGTTCGTTGAATTTCAACGGACCCTCCGGTGAAGCGAATCCTTCGATACTGATTTCTGTTACTGTCAGGTTCTTGTCATTCTGAATCTTGTCGAACATAGCATGAATGTTCATCAGCTCTTTGTGGTTATTCATGAATTCCGGTTGGATAACAGCTTTGCTTACAGGGAAATCGAGGTGGGCCTCATATTGCTCGCTACGGTTTTTCACAACTTCTACGGTAGGCTGAATATAAGCAACCACCGGTACCATGGCGCTCAGGCGTTTGGCTTCGGTAGAGACATCGTTGGTGATCAGTTCCTGTGCGAGCATCTCTTCGTTATTGCCGCATCCGCAGAGGTTTTCAACCAAATTCAGTGAGGCATTTGCCATCCAGGGTTCATAAGGGATCACTTGGGCATAATTGAGTACTTCTCTTTTATTATAAGGCACCACGATACCGGCAGGCAGTTCGCGGCTGATGGCTAATCCGCGTAAGTAAGCTTTCTGACGGCGTTTACCGTTAATGATGATCTCTTCCAGCGCTACGTTGTGCTGTCCGTCTGTCAGGAGCGGAGTAAGTGTGAGCATACGTTCGGGACTGACCGTTAGATTCTTCATATCGACCTGCATGTCTACATAAAGCGAATTGCCTTGTTGCCACAGCGAAACATCGGATAGACTGATGGCATCTTTAAAGAATTTCTGGGCACTGGCCGGCATAACAACTGCGAGGGCCAAGAGGAAATATATGATTTTTCTTTTCATTGTTACTATTGATTTAGTTTTTTATAATTGGTTCCGGAGAATGTGTGGGGGGATTTACTTGATAGTATAAATAATGCTGAGTCCTATTTTCGTCGGACCGAAATAGTTCTTGTTGTTATGTCCCAGCTTTTCACCACATTTGCCACACGCATATTTATCGTAGTTCAGGCGGGCATATCCTGCACCGATGGTAGCTTCCATACTCCAGCGATTCTTGAGTATCCAGTGGTAACCGTAAGAGATACCTGCACCGTATATCTTACCGTCATAGCGGTAGTTGCCCAATCCGAAGATGTCGAGATTGCTCATGTTGACATCGGCGTAATGGCCGTGCAGGCCGAAAAAGCTACCGTTGAAACGTTCGCAAAGCCAGTAACGGAGTTCGGGTTGTACCAGCCAGTGCTTGATTTGTCTGTTTTTGGAGAATTTCCAGGGGTTGTAGTTGCCCGATACGTCAAGAGTAAGTTTTTTCGCCAAAGCCACTTCAAATCCCAGGTTCGGAGTACTGGTAGCCCAGTAGAGGGCGTTGGTTTTGATGGCAAACTTGGGCAGATAAGTTTTTGTTCCCTGCTCTTGTGCATGTATGCCTGTGGCAAACACAAGCAGGAAGCATGCTGCTAAAAAAAGTTTGATTGTTCTCATTTTCATTTTGGTCTAGGTTTTTACATAAACTATTTGCGAGATTAAACGTCTGAGAGGGGAAGTTTGTTGACTCATACTCAAAATAATGTTATAGGACATGCACGCTAACATTTTTAAGCAAATAATTGTTATCCTAATAAAGTCGGGATTCCAAACTTTTCATTTTCTCCGGGAAAGAGGATGAAAATAAACAAGCAATTGTAATTTGGATTACATCTATTCTCTTTTTTACATGCTAACTTTACATATACTTTAAAATAATAGCCTATGAAAGAGCTTATCAATCGCCTGGAAGAACTGAACAGGCAAGCTGAAAAAGGTGGCGGAGACGCCCGTATCGAGAAACAGCATTCTGTCGGAAAACTGACGGCACGTGAGCGCATCGACCTGCTTCTGGAGAAAGGGTCATTTATTGAACTCGATAAACTGGTAACCCACCGTTGTACCGATTTCGGTATGGAGAAACAGAAGATTTCCGGTGACGGGGTTGTGACCGGATACGGAATGATCGGCAAACGGCTTGTCTATGTTTTTGCTCAGGATTTTACCGTTTTTGGCGGTGCACTGTCCGAAACGTATGCCAAGAAGATTTGTAAAGTGATGGATATGGCTATGCAGATGGGGGCACCCATCATCGGACTGAACGATTCCGGAGGAGCCCGCATTCAGGAAGGAGTCCGTTCGTTGGCCGGTTATGCGGAGATATTCCTACGCAATTCTTTAGCCTCGGGTGTCATTCCGCAGATCAGTGCCATCATGGGTCCGTGTGCGGGCGGGGCAGTCTATTCGCCTGCATTGACCGATTTTATCCTGATGGTCAAAAACTCCGGTTATATGTTTATTACCGGTCCCGATGTGGTAAAAAGTGTTACGCAGGAGGAGGTCAGCAAAGAAGATCTGGGAGGGGCGGATGTCCATACCATGAAGTCGGGGGTGGCGCATCTTTCTGCCGAAAATGATATTGAATGTATCAATTACATCCGTGAACTGATTTCTTATCTGCCCGGCAATAATATGGAGGAACCTCCGTTTGTGGCTACCACCGATTCTCCGACGCGGTTTACGCCCGAACTATCGGAACTCGTGCCTACCAACCCCAATCAGCCATACGATATAAAAGAGATGATCCGTGCCGTGGCGGATGATAATAGTTTCTTTGAATTGCAGGAAGAATTTGCCCGTAACATCGTTATCGGCTATATCCGCCTGAACGGGAAAACGATAGGAGTGGTGGCCAATCAGCCGTTGGCATTGGCCGGAACACTTGATATCAATGCTTCTATCAAAGCGGCACGTTTTGTGCGTTTCTGCGATGCGTTCAATATTCCGTTGCTCACGCTGGTCGATGTGCCGGGGTTCCTTCCGGGTGTGGATCAGGAGTATGGCGGCATTATCCGTAACGGTGCTAAACTGCTTTATGCTTATTGCGAAGCCACTGTACCTAAAGTGACTGTCATTACCCGTAAAGCTTATGGCGGTGCTTATGACGTAATGAGTTCCAAGCATATCAGGGGAGATGTAAATCTGGCATACCCTACTGCCGAGATTGCCGTAATGGGGCCGGACGGTGCGGTGAATATTCTGTTCCGCAAAGAGATTGACAAAGCCGCAGATGCCGAGGCGAAAAGAAAAGAGCTGCAGGATGATTATCGCAGTAAATTTGCCAATCCGTACCGGGCTGCCGAATTGGGCTATGTAGACGAGGTTATCGACCCTGCCATTACACGTATGCGCCTGATACGCAGTTTTGAGATGCTCGCTAATAAGCGGCAGTCCAATCCACCGAAGAAACATTCAAACCTTCCACTTTAAAGCAGAGGAGAACATCGTATGATAAAAAAGATATTAGTTGCGAACCGTGGCGAGATTGCCATGCGTATTTTCCGTACCTGTCGGGTGATGAATATTGCTACGGTGGCTATTTATACCCGCGTAGACCGTGGTGCCTTGCATGTACGTTATGCCGAAGAGGCTTATTGTATCTCCGATTCGCCGGAAGATACCTCTTATCTGAAGCCGGAGAAGATTCTGCAGATTGCTAAAAAGACGGGAGCTGCCATTCATCCGGGATATGGCTTTCTGTCTGAGAATGCGGACTTCGCCCGTCGTTGTGAGGAAGAAGGGGTTATCTTTATTGGTCCGAGTGCCGATATTATTGCCCGAATGGGTATTAAGACTGAGGCCCGCCGGATTATGCGTGAAGCTGGTTTACCGATCGTACCGGGCACGGAAGATCCGGTGAAAGGCATTGCCGAAGCCAAAAAGGTGGCTGCCGAAGTAGGCTATCCCATCATGCTGAAAGCACTTGCCGGAGGTGGTGGGAAAGGTATGCGTCTGGTACGCAGTGAAGAGGAGATGGAAACCGCACTTCGCCTTTCGCGATCCGAAGCCGGAACTTCATTTGGCAACGATGCCGTTTATATTGAAAAATATATCGAGAATCCGCATCATATTGAGGTGCAGATACTGGGCGATAAATATGGCAATGTGATTCATCTGTACGAACGTGAATGTTCCATTCAACGGCGTAACCAGAAAGTGATCGAAGAGTCGCCTTCTCCTTTTGTGAAGCCCGAAACACGAGCCAAAATGCTGAAGGTGGCAGTGGAAGCCTGCAAACGAATCAACTATTACAGTGCCGGAACGCTGGAGTTTATGATGGACAAAGACCAGAACTTTTATTTTCTGGAGATGAACACCCGTCTGCAGGTAGAGCATCCGGTGACGGAAGAATGTACGGGAGTGGATTTAGTGCGAGACATGATTCTGGTGGCTGCGGGCAACCGCCTCCCTTACCGGCAGGAAGATGTCGAATTTCGGGGTGCTGCCATCGAATGCCGCATCTATGCCGAAGATCCTGAGAATAACTTTATGCCTTCACCCGGGGTGATTACTGTCCGTGAGGCTCCCGAAGGGCGTAATGTTCGTTTGGACAGTGCTGCCTACGCCGGCTTTGAGGTTTCTCTACATTACGACCCGATGATTGCCAAACTTTGTTGTTGGGGGCGTAACCGTGATTCTGCCATTTCGAATATGGCCCGTGCACTGCGAGAATACAAGATTTTAGGTATCAAGACTACGATTCCTTTCCACCAGCGTGTGTTGAAGAATGCGGCTTTCCTGAAAGGAGAATACGATACTACTTTCATCGACACCCGTTTCGACAAGGAAGACCTGAAGCGCAGGCAGAATACCGATCCGACTGTAGCGGTGATTGCTGCTGCGCTGAAGCACTATGAAGAAGAAAAAGAGGCTGCTTCACGCGCCACTACGCTTCCGGTAGTAGGAGATTCGCTTTGGAAATATTATGGCAAGTTGCAGATGACTGCCAATAACTATTAAACTCAGAATGATTATGACAACAATATTAGCAACCTATTATGCCAAGATACAGGATGTGCCCGACAGTGAATATAAAGTGGAGATACTGGAAGACGGGCCTGTGAAGAAAGTGGCGGTCAACGGAAAAGTATATGATGTGGACTATAATGTAGGAGGTGATTCTATCTATTCCATCATCATCAATCATCATTCGCACGGAGTACAGATATCTCCGACTTCCCATTCCTCCTATACCATTATGAATAAGGGGGAACTTTATCAGATTGAACTGAAAGGGGAGTTGGAAAAGATTCATAATGCCCGTAACGGAGCAGATGTCGTAGGACGTCAGGTGGTTGTGGCTCCTA
The DNA here is from genome assembly GCF_033042785.2 of Bacteroides hominis. Taxonomy (NCBI): domain Bacteria; kingdom Pseudomonadati; phylum Bacteroidota; class Bacteroidia; order Bacteroidales; family Bacteroidaceae; genus Bacteroides; species Bacteroides hominis. Next base: position 2,896,026 of record NZ_CP178829.1, read on the forward strand.
TGCCGGGTGTTATCCTGAAAACTTATGTGAAGAAAGGAGACGAAGTGAAGAAGGGTGATCCGCTATGTGTGTTGGTCGCCATGAAGATGGAGAATGAAATTCGTTCGGTGGCTGATGGGGTGGTGAAAGAGATTTTTGTGGAAGAAAATACGAAAGTGGGATTAAATGACCGCATCATGGTGGTTGAGTAACAAACAGGTATTTAAGAGGTAGGGGCTCTGGAAGTTTTTATTTCAGAGCTCTTTTTATGTGTATTGTTATCTTTCATTGAAATAGATATAGTTAGCTTTTGGAGACCGGTATAAGATATTCTTAATCATTCCTAAAAAGAACTTGCTTCGTTTTGTCAATTCAGAATCTGTTCGTTGTTTTGCGAACAATAAACAATGGGAGAATGATAAAGTGAAAACAAAGCAGTACACAGAAAAGCAGGAGCAGCTTGCCCGCTTTGCCAAGGCTATGGGACATCCGGCGAGGATTGCTATCCTTAGTTTCTTAGCGAAACAGGATAGTTGTTATTTCGGGGATATCCATGAAGAGTTGCCTATTGCCAAGGCAACCGTCTCACAGCATTTAAAAGAACTGAAAGATGCAGGATTGATTCAGGGAGAAATAGAAGCGCCTAAAGTTCGGTATTGCATCAACCGTGAGAACTGGGAGTTTGCCCGGTTGTTATTCGTAGAGTTTTTAAACGATTGCACCTGTACCGGGACATCATGTTGTGGGTAAAGGGATTTTTTTTATGAAATCTGTTCGTGTATTTACGAACAGATATTCTTGCAATACGATTTTAATGAAGAGTATCGGATACGGAAGATTATAGTATGATTAAAAATGAGAACAAGATGGAAAAGAATCAGATAAAAAACAATCAAGATTTAAAGGAGTTAGTGAAACAACGTTATAGTGAGCTCGCTCTGAATGCAGAAGAGCTGAAAGGTTGCTGTTGCGGTAGAAACCCCTTGGCTGCTTCAAAAAAAGTATTTACCATAATGAGTGAGGACTATACAAATTTGAAAGGTTATGAACCTGATGCGGATTTAGGGGTCGGCTGCGGATTACCTACACAATATGCCAATATCAGTGAAGGTGATACAGTGGTTGATTTAGGTTCGGGAGCAGGGAATGATTGCTTTATTGCCCGTGCGGAAGTAGGTGAAAGCGGTAAGGTCATTGGTATTGACTTTTCCCCTCAAATGATAACAAAAGCACGTAACAACGCACTTAAACGGGGATATGCCAATGTGGAGTTCTTGGAAGGTGATATAGAGAATATGCCTTTACTGGATAATACGGCAGACGTCGTTGTGAGCAACTGTGTACTTAATCTGCTTCCTGAAAAGAATATTATTTTCAAAGAGATTTATCGTGTGCTGAAGCCTGGCGGACATTTCTGTATATCCGATGTTGTACTTAATGGAACATTCCCCAAAAAGTTTACTGATAATGCGGCGATGTATGCAGGGTGCATCGCAAGTGCTATTCAAAAGGAAGATTATTTGCAGGAGATAGAAAAGGCCGACTTTGTGGATATTCGTATTGCGAGGACTAAAACGGTTCTTATTCCTGATGAAGTGTTATATGAACATCTGGATGAAGACACGATCCGAAAGTATAAATCCGGAAATGTCGGGATTTACTCAATTACAGTAACGGGAGAAAAACGATCTGTGTAATATGCGGATTCTTAATTCTTTCCGTTTAAATGGATATAATTCCGGTTATCGCTGATTCTGCGTTAACCGGAATTTTATTTGGAGGGGAGTCGGGCTTTTCTACGTGAGATTAAATTTTATTCTTGTATATTGTTCCTCCCTTCATAATCATTGCGAAATTTCTTTCCGGATCGCCCAGTAGTGTAATGTCTTTCAGTACATCTCCATCCACCAGGATTAAATCGGCCCAGGCTCCTTCTTCTATACTGCCTAACTTTCCTGGATAGGGGTTTCTTGCACCGGATAAGGCCAGTAACTCCGCATTATCATGTGTCACCATTTTAAGAATTTCAAAATTGCTGAACCATTTCTGTAATTTGAGGATACCTTGGTTCTGGTTTTTCGTATTGGCCGGATTGAATAGTAAATCTGTTCCCCATGCCAACTTGACCTTATATTTCTTTGCCAGTTGATATGTCTGGTCTGTACCCTGAACTACTAAAGCATGTTTCTCCTGCTGTTCTTTCGTAGGGAACTGATTATCTCCCAAAGTGAAAGGCTGCATACTGAGCCATATCTCTTTTTTCGCAATCAGTTCCATAGTCGCCTCATCAATCAGATGTCCGTGCTCAATACTTTTTACTCCCGCATGGATAGCTCGTTGAATAGCTCTGGGCACATAGACATGCACCATTACATAGGTTCCCGCATCTTCTGCCGCTTTGACAGCAGCATGAATTTCTTCTTCAAAAAACTGTGTGTCTTCCAACCGATCGTATAGAGAAGCAACTCCGCCGCCTGTCATCAACTTGATCTGGCTGGCTCCTAAGCGGAGATTGTTGCGTGCGGCAACAGTTACGGCATCCACTCCATCGGCAATAATGGCAGCACCTATCTCTTCCGTATGCGTTAATCCGCAACAATCGAATGGACGCGGTTCGTCATACACCGCTCTGAAATCTCCATGTCCTCCTGTCTGAGAGATAAGGGAACCGCTTGGATAGATACGTGGTCCGGAAAGAATCCCTTCATCAATGGCCCGTTTTAGTCCGAAGACCGGACCACCGGCATCCCTGATGGTCGTAAATCCGCGTAGTAGCGTGGCCTCTGCTTCCTGTCCGGCTTTGAATTGTGTATAAGCGGTGTCAGCAGTCAGCAGATCCATCATTGTATTGCATGACATATAAGCATGCCAGTGTGCATCGATTAGTCCGGGCATCAGGAATTTTCTCTTTCCGTCGATGATAGTGGGATTACTAATTCCGATAGGGATCGGAGTTTCTGAAATGGCTTTAATCCGGCTGTTTTCTATCAGTACATTTCCCTGGATAGTCTGCTCGTGGCTGCCATCGAATATTTGAACGTTATTGATTAAAATACTTTTATCCATGATACATCGTGAATGGGTGAATACTGGTGGTATAACCCGTGAGGGAAGGTATTGGTTTACTTACCGGGATGATAAACTTCGTTAACCGGGAAATACTGCGTCTGTATTCTAAAAAACTTTACTAAATATGGAGTGCCCTTCTGTCTGATGATTTTGATTACTCTATATGCTGTTTTATGTCTTGTCATTATTAAAATAGAATATTTTTCTTGTCCGGAATAATTAAAATGACCTAATTAGAAAGTTCTAATAACTTTCCACATTGTACTATTTACAGTACTTTCATGCATAGATTACTTCTTTTTGATAGACTGTATATTAACCTTAATTACTGTTGATTTGAACCTATTCTTTTTGCTGTACGTTCTCTTTTTATAGACGAAGTAATTGAACCCGTCACATTTCAGCCGGTAAATGTGGCATATTGTCTCACTATTAAACACATATGGATATGAAAACTTTATTCATTTTTCTATTTGTTTTGCTTGCATTCTACTCCTGCGATACGGACGAACCGATCAGTGCAGAGGATTTATCGGCTGCAACCGTTATGAATATGGATGATGTCGATGTAGCTTCCCGTCCGGGAAACTACTTAATCTGGCTCAATGGAACGAGTGCGGAAACAAAGAAAGTTGCAGTTCGACTGCAAACCGTGAACCATTACGACAAGATGATATCTTTTAATGATCTACCTGGTACAGATAAGCTGGCAACGTTGGAATCTATGGCAAAAGATACATTGAACGACCTGACAATTGTAGGCAATGTCGCTGACTTTTTAGCAGGTACTTATAATTTTGAAATGATACAGGATATCCGTCACAATCGTCAGGGAGTGATTTTAATTGCCAAAGATGGTAAGGAGGAAGATTTGAAGGAACAGATGCTGAAACTTTTCGGACTTTATGTAGATAAAGGGTATTATAAAGTTAGCTTCCCGCGCGAGCAGCGTTATGCTTATTATGACACAAATGATCCGGACGCTTTGAAGAAACTCTGTGGCACGAATGGTCTTAACCCCCATACCCGTAGTATGCTTTCTTCTCCCGGTCCAACGGATGATCCTTCTGCCCCTGAAGTTACCGAACGGGCTTTGCATGCTATGAAGAAAATTTATATCAGTAACCGGTTCTATGTTTATACCAGTGATTACAAGTATCATATGACTGGATATGAAACGTTGTTACCTTATACTGCTGAAACAAGGAATTATGCTCCAAGGGAAGATAAAAGGTATGATGGGATGGTTGACAGAGAATGGACTATTGACGCTTATAATTTACGTATTTATGCGCCAACCAATGGAGATAATATGCTTGCTGTTTACAGTTCGGGTGGCAACGGATTTTCTAACAGGCTCGATAATTCATTGGTATCTTTGAATAATCCCCCCATGTATGAACTCTGGGCACTGATATGGGGATTACGGAATAATGCTTATACAAAGATTAATATCCGTGACGACGAACAGTCTCAATTAGATCTCAAATTGGTTGATTTTGCACCAGGACTGCCGCAAACTGAGAGTACCATTGAACATGCGTATGAAAAGAGTGTAGGGTTTGATTTGGGAGCGAGTCCTGTTTTAAAGGGTGAGTATCGTTGGGGAAAGTCTATCATCTATCAGCTGGCGGAAATGACCCGTGAAGTGACCCGTACGATTACCGATGCTGAGATGGATTATTGCTGGAAATGGTATCCTGAAATCCTTTTCAAGGGGAATAAAGCAATGAAAGCAGATGGTATGATCGATGGGGTTGCCATGATTTCGCCCGCATGGTATGATATTCTCTACAACCATGTGGCGGGAACCCCGGGCACGGATAATGTTTTTTGCGATTATAACAATGACTTGCAGTTTAACCAGAATTTGCTCAATTACAATCAGGAATGTGCTATTACTGCTCGTACAACCGGCGCGTCGGCAGGTGTTGTAGCCATTGAAATAACTGACGGAATGGTGTTACAGCGCGGAGGAGCCTGGTTCACGAGTTGGGGAGCCGCAGTGATTCATCCTTTGCCAAGTAGTGCCGGCACTGCTTATGATGCCACAGTAGATGTGCATAAAACAACTACGGTGTGGATTGACTATAATAACTGGTAAAACGAACCATTAAAAAAAGATTATTATGAAAACAAAAATGATATATATGCTACTTCTGTTCTCAAGCATTCTTTTAGGGGCATGTGTTAGGGATATTATCGATGATGTTCCGGTGCCTGATGAAGATAATGAGATCGATAAGAAAGATGTAGTCTTGGTACGCATGGGAACTGATGATGCGGAAGTGAAAGATATTACTTCCCGTTTGTTCAACAACATTCCCACTTCCTGGGAAATAGGGAAAAAGACAATTGTGGACTATGATAAGATGACAAATCCTGAGACAGAACTCGATGCCGATATCAAGAATCCGGATATCTATGTGACGGTTATCCTGAATATCAAAGATGTTGTTTCCGGTAAATATCCGGTCTCTCTGTTCCGCATGCTGAAGTTCTATAAGAGAGATTTCTATGTTATTGCCACTCAGGATACTCCGGAACAAAAGAACGAAATGCTTTCATTAATAGGAGTTTATATGGAGCCGGGTTATTATGCCATTAATTATGATAATGTGCAGCATTACCGAATCTTTCCTTCTGCCGATCCATATGCCAAAAACAATATGATTGGTAAGGGAGCGGCCTCTTTCAACCAGCAACTGTTGACCCGTTCTGCGGATATTTTGCCCAAAGGTACCGATCCGGATCCTGCATATAATGCACAAATGGCAGATAAGGAGGCTTTGAAGCGGATAGAAATTTATAACCGTATCTACGGTTATGCTCAGGGGGATATGAACTATTCCATGCAGGCGGTTCCTTATAAGATGAAAGAGGGGGCAGCACCCGATGTGATTATAGATAACTCCTGGGCGATAGATGCCTATAACTTCCAGATATACAGTAAGAACAACAATTGTATATTGAGTATAACGAACGACGCGGGAAATGGTTTCACTGCTAATATCAAAGACTATACAACGCCCAAAGGAGCCAATGTCTATGCTTACATCTGGAACCTGATGCGGGAAGCCTCCAGTGAGATCACTGTCCATTCGGATGGGGGGATTTTCCGGGAAATCAGTTATCAGCCGCAAACGGTGAATCATGGAACCAACTATACAGAGAATTCTTTTTGGAAAGTATCTGTATCCGTATCACCTGCTGAACTGGAAGAAAAACCTTGGAAGGCTTTCAAAGTATCGTTTGGCAAGGAATCGTCTACTGAAATATCTTATAAAACATTGTCGATGGATTACTCTTGTAAAGGACAATATGGCAATGGGTTATACAGTAAACTCTGGCAGTTTATTCCCGGAGAGTTTTATGATAGAGCAGAAGCCTTTGTTTACGAAACGAGCGAGGGGTTGCGGTGGATTGATGCTGCGCAGGCAATGACTCCCAATTATGTAACATGGGGGGGCTGGACTCTTCGCCAGAATTATCTGGCTCACATCAACAATAGTATGAAGCTCCATCGGCAGCAGTGTATTTATTCTCTGGAAGCTGATGCGCAACCCGGAGTTGTTTCTGTTGCCATTACCGATGCTATCAATTTGCAAAAGACTTATGTGCATTATAACTGTGGTATTCGCTATGGACACGATTCGGCTAAAACGGATCTCAAAATGTCGAAGATGGTTTGGATTGATTTCGGGCAGTGGGACAATTGAAACATCTAATTAATACGGAAACAGTTATGCGAAATCTCTGTTACAATACGGATATGTGTAGCCCTTATATACCTTATTCAGATGAGAAGTGAAGTGTTTCAGTCGGTCGCCATCTCCCCGGAAAGGAGGTGGCGACATTGTCTGTAAATGTTGCTTTTTTAAATCTTTGTTAATTGCTTGGGTGAGCCATGCCAGGAACACCCCAAGCAATATACTTCCGTAAAGTCGAATCCCTCAGTTGAGGCTTCCGGATATTTGGGGACTACTGTTCCATTTTGGGTGATGTATACTAATAACCGCTCTCCTTGGCTGTTTTTTACGTACATACCAGCGATTTTGCACTGGGGACAGAGTAATTTCTTCATATTACTAAAAATGGATTCTTTGATAAAATGTTATTTTATAATTGTTTTTATCTGTATGCCTATAAATCGGATGACATTCAACAAGCTCTTTAGATATCAGCTCTCTGCAAATATGAATAGCAGATTTAGTAAAACTACTTCTATCTAATTATTTTGAGAAGAGATATTCCTATTCTTTGGTTATCTGCCAAAGATTTTTCTGTGGTCTGCCATCACTTATTGATCGCATTTCAACAGGGCTTGCCTATAAATAATTTTTCTATTTGGAATATCATAAATTTCGGTGACCGAACCCTTCTTTTTACCCTGTTCTGATATATATTTATCCAGCGCAGGATATACTTTGATAAAACCAATAAATATGGAAAGCCCGTTTTTGAGTGGAAGTTCAGCTGTTGCATAGTCTTCTGACGGTAGAACTTTTATTTTGTACATGCATTCGTTGATAGACAAACGGTTAGTGTCTTTAGACTCAATGATGCAACCGATTTCCGAACGTAGCTTATCCTTGGCTATTTCTTTCGGATTATCATAAAAGATACCTATGCCTCTGTTGGCTTCTATTTTAAGTTTGTGCAACAAGTAATAATAGATCTTGTTGGTTATTGCTTTAGTCTGTTTATAGTCGCCTGTTACTTCTTGGTAGACAATAGTTTCTCCACCGGACTTTTGGGTACTTACTTTAATCTCGGAGAATCCGCCCAAGTAAGCATAGAGCCCCAGCAATAATACTAAAAGGATTATGATTAACATCAACAGTGTCATTTCTTCTTTTTATTAATGATAATGTTATGACCATTTTTAATGGATGCTGCAAAAGTACATATTTCCTTCTTATGTTTATGGTAAAAAAGCGACTTGTTACTTTTGTTCTCCTTCTTCATATGAAAGATACAGGATTAACTTAAAACTAAGCTCTATCCTTTTTTGTTGTTAATAGTAGGAATAACTTAAAAAATTATACGATTATGAAATATGATATAGCTATCATTGGCGGGGGACCCGCTGGATATACCGCTGCCGAGCGGGCAGGAGCAAACGGATTACGTGCCGTTTTGTTTGAGAAAAAAGCAATGGGTGGCGTGTGTCTCAATGAAGGATGTATTCCTACGAAGGCATTACTCTATTCTGCCAAGATACTTGATAGCATCAAGAGTGCCCCGAAATATGGTGTCTCTGTAGATAGTGCTCCCACATTTGATATGGAAAAAATGATTAACCGGAAAAATAAGACGGTACAGAAACTGACGGGTGGGGTAAGAATGACGGTGAACTCTTACGGAGTGAACATTATAGATAAAGAAGCGGTGATAGAAGGTGAGGGTGAAAATGGCTTCCGCATCTATTGTGACGGAGATGTTTACGAGGCGACCTATCTGATGGTTTGTACAGGATCGGATACAGTGATTCCTCCTATAAAGGGGCTTTCGGATATAGATTACTGGACTTCGCGTGAAGCATTGGACAGTACCGTTCTTCCCTCTTCACTTGCCATTATCGGTGGGGGAGTAATCGGAATGGAATTTGCTTCATTCTTTAATAGTATGGGCGTCAGGGTACGGGTTATCGAGATGATGCCGGAAATTCTCGGAGTAATGGATAAAGAAACGAGTGCCATGTTGCGTGGCGACTATACAAAGAAAGGTATAAACTTCTATTTGAATACAAAAGTAACAGAAGTGAGTGATAAAGGGGTGACAGTGGAGAAGGATGGAAAGAGCTCGTTTATTGAAGCGGACCGGATATTGGTAAGTGTAGGTCGGAAAGCTAATATCACTCAGGTAGGATTGGATAAACTGAATATCGAATTACACCGGAACGGTGTAGTAGTGGATGAACATATGTTGACCTCTCATCCACGTGTATATGCTTGTGGTGATATTACCGGTTATTCACTGTTGGCACATACCGCTATCCGTGAGGCAGAGGTGGCTGTTAACCATATTTTGGGTATAGATGATCCAATGAATTATAATTGTGTTCCCGGTGTGGTTTATACTAATCCTGAACTTGCCGGCGTTGGTAAAACAGAGGAAGAATTGATGGCTAAGGGTATTTATTATCGGGTACAGAAGCTTCCAATGGTTTATTCGGGACGTTTTGTTGCCGAGAATGAATTAGGTAACGGACTCTGCAAACTGATTATCGATCATAATGATCGAATTATCGGTTGTCACATGCTGGGTAATCCGGCTTCGGAAATTATTGTCGTGGCGGGCATTGCTATCCAACGGGGCTATACGGTCGATGAATTCAGAAAGAGTGTTTTTCCACACCCGACAGTCGGTGAGATTTATCATGAAACACTGTTTGCCTGATGCGTTTCATCAACAGTTTTTCAACGGATGCCGGTTTTAACTTGGCTGCTGAGGAGTATTTGCTGAAACAGGGTACGGAAGATGTATTCATGCTTTGGCAAAGTGCTCCTTCCATAATTATCGGTAAGCATCAACGGATGGAAGCGGAAGTAAATTTAACGGTAGCAGGTGAAAAACAGATCCCTGTATTCCGCCGTTTTTCCGGTGGTGGCGCAGTATATCACGATCTGGGTAATATCAATCTTACATTTATTGAGACTACCCGCCTGGCACGTTTTGAGACTTATCTGGAGAAAACGATTACAATGCTGAGTGCTGCCGGAGTGACAGCGACGGGTGATGAACGGTTGGGTATTTATGTCGGTGGGCGAAAGGTTTCGGGCAGTGCGCAATGCGTACATCGCAATCGTGCGATGTATCATTGCACATTGCTGTATGATACGGATTTGAAACTGCTGAATACACTGCTTGCCGTAGCCCCGTCAGAGGAAAATATCAGATTACATCCTTCTGTACGTTCGGTCCGTAGTGAGGTGACGAATCTGAAAGAGTATTTTTATCCGGCTATACCTACAGATAGGTTCCGGAATTGGATTTTCAGATATTTTGCAGAGACATCGGTCTCCGAGGGATTCAACAAGGCAGAACAAACAGTCATTGAAGAGTTGCGCGGGAACAAATACAATGCACTTGATGAAGAGTCATACAGGCGATCTACCAGACCTCGTTAATCAAAATATAAAGTTTTTAGCTTACCGGTCTCCCGATATATGCGTTGAATGTATGTACTATTAAGGTAGTAATAGGAGTACTTTGATTCCGGATTGAATTATAAACAGTTTTCTCAGATGCTTATTAATCTTCTTTTTTCAAGCTATTACTTAAAAAAAACACTAACTTAAAACATTCTTTTTCAAAATCTTGTTCTACTTAAACAAGTGAAAGAATAAATAATTGTATGTATGGCAAGATTCGAAATAAAAATGCCCAAACTGGGCGAAAGTATTACCGAAGGAACCATTCTGTCATGGTCGGTACAAGTGGGCGACAGGATCAATGAAGATGATGTGCTTTTTGAAGTAAACACCGCTAAGGTGAGTGCGGAGATCCCTTCTCCCGTTTCCGGAAAGGTGGTGGAGATATTGTTTAAAGAAGGTGATACTGTGCCCGTGGGCACTGTAGTTGCTATTGTAGATATGGATGGAGAAGACTCCGTAGAAACATCGGAAACTGAAGGTTCCGCGGAAGATACATCTGTTTCCGAAGCGGCGGAAGTTTCAAGTGCCGCGTCTGCTCCGAATGTGAAAGCGGAAACTACTGTCTCGAAAGTAGAACGTTGGTACTCACCGGCAGTGCTCCAACTGGCACGGGAGGCAAAGATTCCCCAGGAAGAACTGGATGCGATCCCCGGGACAGGTTATGAAGGACGGTTAAGTAAAAAAGATATCCGTCATTATATTGAAATGAAAAAAGGTGCTCCGGTTGCCGATGCCCCTGTTGCGGTGTCTTCAGCGGTTAAGGTGAACACTCCTGCTTCTTCACCTGCGACTCCGGTTGCTGCTGAAATGCCAAAGAAACCTGTAGCTGTGGCTTCCCAGTCCCTCAGCCCCTCTGTTTCGGACGCATCGGTAGAGGTGAAAGAGATGGATCGTGTTCGTCGCATTATCGCCGACCATATGGTGATGTCGAAGAAAGTTTCTCCGCATGTGACCAACGTGGTTGAAGTCGATGTCACCCGGTTGGTTCGCTGGCGTGAAAAGAATAAGGATGCCTTCTTCCGTCGTGAAGGGGTGAAACTTACTTATATGCCTGCCATTGCTGAGGCTACGGCGCAGGCATTGGCTGCCTATCCGCAAGTGAATGTGTCTGTGGATGGATATAACATTCTGTATAAGAAACATATTAATGTCGGCATTGCGGTTTCTCAGGATGACGGAAACCTGATTGTCCCTGTGATTCACGACGCTGATCGCCTGAATCTTAACGGACTTGCCGTAGCTATCGATTCGTTGGCGAAAAAGGCCCGGGTGAATAAGCTGATGCCCGATGATATTGACGGAGGTACGTTTACAATTACCAATTTCGGCACTTTTAAGATGTTGTTCGGTACGCCAATCATTAACCAGCCGCAGGTAGCAATACTTGGCGTGGGAGTTATCGAAAAAAAGCCGGCCGTAGTGGAGGCTCCCGAAGGCGATGTGATTGCCATTCGTCATAAGATGTACTTGTCGCTCTCTTACGATCATCGGGTGGTGGATGGTTCGCTGGGAGGTAACTTCCTGCATTTCATTGCCGATTATCTGGAGAACTGGAAAGAGTGACTGCTGTGTGAAACTAACTAAAAAGATTGAAAATGAAGAAATATGATATAAAAACCACTGACGAACAGACCCTCCGCAAGTGGTATCATTTGATGACCCTGGGTCGCGCTCTCGATGAGAAAGCACCCGCCTATCTGCTGCAATCCCTTGGCTGGTCTTATCATGCTCCTTATGCCGGACATGACGGTATCCAGCTCGCTATAGGGCAGGTCTTTACCCTTGGTGAAGACTATCTTTTCCCTTACTACCGGGATATGCTTACGGTTCTTTCTGCCGGAATGACACCGGAGGAGCTGATTTTGAACGGAATTTCGAAAGCTACCGATCCGGGCAGTGCCGGACGTCATATGTCCAATCACTTTGCCAAACCGGAATGGCACATCGAGAATATCTCTTCTGCTACCGGCACACATGATCTTCATGCGGCAGGCGTGGGACGCGCCATGGTATATTATGGACATAAAGGTGTTGCGATCACTTCACACGGAGAGTCCGCCACTTCCGAAGGCTTTGTCTATGAAGCCATCAACGGTGCCAGTAACGAACGTCTTCCGGTGATCTTTGTGTTTCAGGACAACGGTTACGGCATTTCTGTTCCCAAAAAGGATCAGACAGCCAACCGTAAAGTGGCCGATAATTTCTCCGGTTTTAAGAATCTCCGTATCATCCATTGCAATGGGAAAGATGTGTTCGACTCGATGAATGCCATGACCGAAGCTCGTGAGTTTGCTATTGCCAATCGTACTCCGGTCATTGTCCATGCTAATTGTGTCCGTATCGGTTCGCACTCCAATTCGGATAAGCATACGCTTTATCGTGACGAAAACGAGTTGGCTTATGTGAAAGAGGCCGATCCGTTGATGAAATTCCGCCGCATGCTATTGCGCTATAAACGCCTGACAGAGGAAGATCTCCAGCAAATAGAGGCTGCCGCTAAAAAGGAACTTGCCGCAGCCAATCGTAAGGCCTTGGCTGCTCCCGATCCGAAACCGGAAAGTATTTATGATTTTGTACTTCCCGAACCTTATATCCCTCAAAAGTATAAAGACGGGCTTCCGGGACCTGTTGAAGGAGAGAAGAGTTTTATGGTGAATGCCATCAACGAAACTCTCAAAGAAGAGTTCCGTCGTAACCCCGATACATTTATCTGGGGACAGGACGTAGCCAATAAGGATAAAGGAGGTGTATTCAATGTAACCAAAGGTATGCAGCAAGAGTTTGGTGATGCACGTGTATTCAGTGCCCCGATTGCTGAAGACTATATTGTGGGAACCGCTAACGGTATGTGTCGCTTCGACCCTAAAATACATGTTGTTATCGAAGGAGCTGAGTTTGCCGACTATTTTTGGCCAGCCGTAGAACAGTATGTGGAGTGTACGCACGAGTATTGGCGTAGTAACGGTAAGTTTACTCCTAATATAACACTTCGTCTGGCTTCCGGTGGTTACATTGGCGGTGGATTGTATCATTCGCAGAATCTCGAAGGGGCTCTTACGACTTTACCCGGTGCCCGCATCGTTTGTCCGTCGTTTGCCGACGATGCTGCCGGATTACTCCGTACCAGTATGCGTTCCAAAGGTTTCACTCTTTATCTGGAGCCGAAAGCACTTTACAACTCAGTAGAGGCTGCTGCTGTTGTGCCCGAAGAGTTTGAGGTCCCTTTTGGTAAAGCCCGTATCCGTCGTGAAGGGACCGACCTGACTGTAGTTACTTATGGGAATACGACTCATTTCTGCCTGAACGTAGCCGAACGTCTTGCTCAGGAGGGGTTGGGCAGTGTCGAAGTCATCGATCTCCGTTCGTTGATCCCATTGGATAAAGAGGCTATTTTTGCCTCTGTGCAGAAAACCGGTAAAGTATTGGTTGTACATGAAGATAAAGTCTTCTCCGGTTTCGGTGCTGAGATTGCCGCGCAGATTGCCGAAGAGATGTTCCGTTATCTGGATGCTCCGGTACAGCGTATTGGCTCCACCTTTACTCCGGTAGGTTTCAATCCGATATTAGAGCGTGCCATCCTGCCGAATGATGAAAAGATATATAAAGCAGCCAAAGAGTTGCTGGAATTTTAATTAAAAGCAAGCAATCATGAAAAAGATAGGAATATTTTATGCTGCCAAAGCTGATAAAACCTCTTGGGTAGCTGAAAAGATACAAAAGGAATTCGGTGCTTCCGCCGAGTCTGTGGCTATCGAAAATGCCTGGCAAAACGATTTTGAGGCTTATGACAACTTTATTGTCGGAGCTTCCACGTGGTTCGATGGTGAGTTGCCCACTTATTGGGACGAACTACTTCCCGAACTCCGTACTCTTCAGTTGAAAGGGAAGAAAGTTGCCATCTTCGGACTTGGCGACCAAGTGAAATATCCTGAAAACTTTGCCGATGGTATTGGTATTCTTGCCGAAGTATTTGAGAATGACGGAGCCACACTTGTTGGTTTCACCTCTATTGACGGATATAGTTTCGAACGCTCACGGTCTTTGCGGGATGACAAGTGGTGTGGACTGGTTATTGATATTGAAAATCAGTCGGAAATGACTGATAAACGAATAAAAGACTGGTGCAAACAGGTAAAAAAAGAGTTTGAGAGCCAATAAGGACCTTTCAAGAGTAACAAAGAACTTTATTCAGAGGTAAGCTACGCAAATCCCACTAATTTCTTTGATGGATACAAAATCAGAATATTTGTGGGATTTGCGTTTATTGCTATGTTTCCTGCTCTTTTAGATGATTGAGCACAGGATGAATGTTCAAAGGAACTTTAATTAGAGTACAAATTTTACTGCTGCCCACCGATTCTTTTCCTGATGGTGTACAAATGTAAATCCGTTCTTTTCCGCTTCCTGTCGGATGACCGGAATATCATCTACATAAAATCCGCTCATATATAGCTCCGATCCCGGGTGCATGCATGCTGCATACTGTTTCATGTCATTCAGTAAGATATTCCGGTTGATATTGGCTATTACTACATCGAATGGTCCTTTTCCTGCCAAAGCCGAAGCATCTCCCTGAGAAACGGCAATATCTGTCACTCCGTTCAGTTCGATGTTCTCTATCGAATTACGTACACACCATTCGTCAATATCGATGGCTGTACAAGGTTGAGCTCCCCGCATCCGTGCAAGGATGGCCAGGATTGAAGTTCCGCATCCCATATCCAGCAAGGACTTACCGGTTAGCTCACTATCTAACAGTTCACCGATAATCAGGCTGGTTGTTTCATGGTGACCCGTCCCGAAAGCCATCTGCGGATTGATCACGATGTCATATTCCGCTTTGGGCACGTCTTGATGGAATGTACTATGAATCACACAACGGTTTCCGATCACAATGGGCTGAAAGAAATTCTTTTCCCACTCTTCGTTCCAGTTTTTATCTTCAGCTTCGGTAAATACATAAGTAATTTCCGTATCCGGTATCGGGAAGTTTGCCAGTTCAGTTTTCAGCGTCTCTTCATTGTAGAGTGATTGTTGAATATAAGCAGTCAGTCCGCCTTCCCGTTCGACAAAACTTTCAAATCCGGCCTCACCCAACACGGCAGCCAGTACATCATTCACCGTTTCGGTGCAAGGATGGGTATCAAAAGTGAACTCAAAGTACTTCATAAGTGTTTTTTTTATTTGCAAAAGTACGATTTAAAGAGATAGAAACAAAGTAAACATTGTTTTTATCGGGTTGAGATTTGTTAAGTTAAAGAACGGCAAAATAGGGAAATCCCTATTATTGTTTGGGGAAAATCTATCCGGTAGCGTGAATACCTTGCTTATCTTTGTAACGTGAATAAAAAGATAAAGTAACCAATAAACCACGGAAATATGAAAAAGATTGTTTTATTATCGCTGTTTGCCCTGTGCCTTCCACTGGCTGTGATGGCACAAAGCAATAATGACGACCTTTATTTCGTGCCTTCTAAGGAGAAAAAGCAGGAAGCAGAAAAGACTCCTGTAAAGAAGGTACCGGAAAAAAGGACAGTCACCACGAATATTTATACGGCTCCGGGTACTACGGTAGTGGTTCAGGACCGTAAAGGAAACAAACGCGATATGCGTGATGTGGATGAGTATAACCGCCGTTACGATGCTAAAGATAATGAGTTCGCAATGGAGGACGATACATTATATGTAAAAGAAAAAGCTATCTCCGATCCGGATGGTGAATGGGTGAACGGGTTCAATGGCTCACAGGATGACTACGAGTATGCCGAACGTATCATTCGTTTCCGTAATCCTCGTTTTGCGGTAAGCATCAGCAGTCCGCTTTACTGGGACATTGTTTATGGAGCTAATTCTTGGGATTGGAATGTTTATACAGACGGTTTCTATGCTTATGCGTTCCCAACGTTTACCAACCGCTTGTGGTGGGATTGGCGTTATAACTCTTATGGTCCCGGATGGGGCTGGGGATGGGGATGGTCTTCACCTTATTACGCCTGGGGAGGCTATTATCCTGGTTATTGGGGTGGCTACTGGGGTGGTTACTGGGGCGGCTGGTATGGCGGCGGCTACTGGGGACATCACCATCATTATCATCCCGGATGGGGTGGTGGAGGCAGTTGGGCAGGAAGATACGATACTTATACCCGCCGTGGTTCGTCTGCTGTAAGAAGTAGCTATGGAAGTCCTTCAACTGTTCGTCGGTATGGTTCAGGTGCAGTTCGTTCCAATAGTGGTTCTGCTGTTCGTTCGTCCGGAACCTCCTCTTATAGCAGAGGACAAAATTCTGCCAGACGTGTGATTGGTACACGTGTAGTGGGAGAACGTCCGGGATCTACTACCCGTACAGATGCTTCTTCTTCACGCCGAAGCACTTATACGCGTCCAAGTAGTACACGCAGTAGTTCTTCTTACGAGGGTACTCGCGGTGGTGCTACTACCGGTTCTCCTTCTTACTCTGAGGGAGGCAGAAGGGCAAGTACTAGAAGTAGTTCTACTTATACCCGTGGCAGTTCGGCAACTCCTTCACGCAGTTATTCTAATGAAGGTACCACTCGTCGTTCGTACAACAGTACTCCTTCTCGTAGTAGCTCGTCTACGCGCAGTTATTCTTCACCATCCGGTAGCAGTTCACGTAGTTATTCTACTGGTGGCGGCGGTGGTTCTTCCCGTTCTTCCGGTGGAGGTGGCGGCTCTTCAAGAGGTAGAAGATAATAATGGAGATATTAACTTTAAAAGGCATTTGACGATGAAAAAAATAATAACTTTAGCAACTTTAGGGCTGCTGGTAGCAGCAGCCCCAATAGGTGCACAAACTGTGTACGATGCTGCCAAGATAACAGGAAAAGATCTGAATGGAACAGCCCGTTTTGTAGGAATGGGCGGTGCTATGGGGGCTTTGGGAGGTGATATCTCTACAATTGGAACTAACCCTGCGGGTATCGGTATTTATCGTAGCAATGATTTTATGACTTCTTTTGGCTTTTCTTCGTATGGGACCGAAAGTAAGTATTTAGGGAATAAATTAAGCTCGGATAAAATCCAAGGCTCTTTTGATAACCTGGGTTTTGTGTTTGCTACAAAAATAGGTAATGCAACTTCATTGCGTTATGTGAATTTTGGATTTAACTATCACAAGGCTAAGTCTTTTTATAAGAATATGAAGATGACAGGAGGACTTGGTAACAGTTCGCAGACCTATCAGATGGCCGAACAGGCAAGCGGTATATCAAAATGGGGAGATCATCCTTACGATGATCCGGAGATAGGATGGCTTTCCATATTGGGATATGACGGTTGGTTGATTAGTGATATTACAACTGATAAAATGAATGCAGCCGGCAAGCCTAATCCTCCGTATGTGGATAAAGATGGGAATCAAAGATATGACGTCAATGGTAAACCACTGTATACAACACCGGGCAATTATTATGGTATGTATGATGATGGTGTTGCCAACTTTAGCTCACAGGAACGTGGAGGAATCGATCAGTATGATTTTAATATTGCTTTCAATTTTAATGATCGGTTTTATCTGGGATTGACTATTGGAGCATATGCTGTTGATTATAGTAAGTACACTTATTATTCTGAAGCATATACAGGAGCACATGCACCACAGAATTACAACTTAAGAAGTTGGAATAAAGTAAGAGGTTCGGGCTTTGATGTAAAATTAGGTACAATTCTTCGTCCGTTCGAAGATTCTCCGTTCCGTATCGGTCTTGCTATCCATACTCCTACATTCTATAATTTGGATTATAAGACCAGTGCTTATTTGGAATCGGATGTGCTGAATGTTGAGACAGGGAAGATAGATCAGTGGTCTATAGATACAAGGGACAAGTTACCCGGAAATGGAGATATGGTACGTGAATTCCGGCTTCAGACTCCGTGGACTTACAATGTAAGTTTAGGATACACCGTGGGTACCAGTCTGGCATTAGGTGCTGAATATGAATATCAGGATTATTCAACGATGAAGTTCCGAGGACCGACCGGTTCAAGTTCAGAGTTTACGTTTGAAAATAGCACGAGACCTATGATGAAAGGTGTAAATACCCTCCGTCTTGGCCTTGAATATAAAGTGATTCCCCAGTTTGCTTTGCGTGCCGGTTATAATTACTCTTCGGCAATTTTCCATGGAGATGCTTTCAAAGATATGCCTTTTTATTCTATCCAGACAGATACTGATTGGGCAAATACGAAAGCTTTGAGCAATTATACTTTGGGTATTGGATATCGTGGATCTATGTTCTATGCAGATTTGGCTTATAAATTCTCTGCATATAAAGAAGATTTCTATCCGTTCGTAAATAAGTATGAGGAGAACAACGCAACTACGGTGCTGACACCGGAAACAACCAAGGTAACAAATACCCGTAGCCAGGTATTGTTTACTTTAGGTCTGCGTTTCTAAACAGATTCCCAAGCAATTAAATTATAACTTTTGTGTGTATAGAAATCCCCGAAGAACGATGCAGTGTTCTTCGGGGATTCTTGTTTTATCAGTACTCTATCTTATCTTCTTTCTTCATCCACTCCTCAAAAGCTTTGATTGCTTCGTCGTGAAGTAATATCTCGGATGGCAACTTCCTGTCATCAGGTTTCAGTTCCAATTCATCGTAGATAAACGAGTCGTCGAATCCGATGTTTTTGGCATCTGTCTTGTTATTGCCATAGTACATCTTGTCTAATCGGGCCCAATAGATAGCACCCAGGCACATGGGACATGGTTCGCAAGAGGTGTAAATCTCGTAACCGCTCAGGTTAAAAGTTCCCAGTTTTGAGGCGGCAGCACGGATAGCGCTTACTTCTGCGTGAGCGGTGGGATCGCACGAAGCTGTTACGCGGTTAACACCTGTGGCTACTATTTCTCCATTTTTTGCGATAACGGCTCCGAAAGGGCCTCCTCCGTTTGCTACATTTTCTTTGGAAAGCTCAATCGCTTTCCGCATTAGTTCTTCTTTGGTCATGTGATATAAAAAAATCTATCGTTGATATTGTTATCTGTTTTTTGCAAATATAAACAATAAGAACGATAGATTGTTCCTTCAAGTTAAGAAATCGGCCTATTCTTTACGGATTGACAGGTTACTTTCATCTGCCGGGATGCGGCGGCTGACCGCTGGGGGCTATTGTTACCAATACCAGCAGAGGCCGAAAGAGTAAGGATAAAGTTGGGGTCCTTTCTTGTGTTCGAAGAGGCTGTAGGTAGAATAGCGCAAATAAACTCCGATATCGCCATAACCTGCCTGTGCCAAAAGGTTGATACCTATCGGATGAACATTCAGGTTATTGCCTAAATTTTCTTTATGTCCGTTTACTTTCGCCTTTGACTTAACCCCGTGGCGGATTTCTGCCTCAAGTCCGGCTGAGAAGAATAGAGGACCGTGTCCGTTACTGTGGCTAAATCTTTTTTGCCATTCCAATGTTACCGGAATGCGGAAATAGAAATAGCGTAACCGGCTTTTGCTGTAAACTTCTTCATCTGGAATCCCCGGAACAATGTTTGTGATTCCATCGGTTTGTCTGAAAGCGTAGTTGCCACCCAGACGGAAGGAGCGATATCCCCAGCCTAAGCCTGTCGTTATGCCCCATTGGCGATCACGTGAGAGCGTCAGGGAACCTTGAAACAGGTTAAAACCAATTTCCCAAGACTTATTTGCATTGACGTCCAATCCGTTCGGAGTGTTGAAATTGATACCGTCGGAGAGCCGTGCGTATCCCATATAGATCCCGGCAATATGCGGTTCAAACCGGTAATAGTTCTTTCTCTTGACAAAAGGCATGGTGAATGCTGTGCGGCGTTCGGTTGTTTGTCCGTCCGTATAGATTCCTTCGAATATCTGATCGTTCTCTATCGTATCGCCGCGCGAAGACTGTTCGTAAAGTTTTACCTTTATTTTCCCCTCTTTTTCTTTAATCAGGATTTTGCGTCCGTTTACGTAAAGAGTCGTGTCTTGCGAAACGCTTTCTTGAGCCATTCCCGCCATCGGGATCAGCATAAACAGTAATAAATAAATGTGTTTCATACTCTTATAATGTTTAGTTTTTCTTCATAAATAACATGGTTACCAAATCATCTGCATCCAACTCGCCTTCGATGTAAATCAAGGTAGCCGAGCCTTTCTTGCCGGTTTTGAAGAGGATGAACCGGTTGACATCTTCTTTTAGTTGGGGTAACTGATAATAGCCGGACTGTATTTGTCCGCCTGCTACTACTTCCTTTACTTTCCTGGCCTTTCTCTTGTCGGCTTCCAGGCAGTTGAGAATATCGGGCAAAGCTTCTTCGACGTCTTTAAAAACAAGGCTTTTATAGAGAGTCATCTGATAGGTTTCCAGCATCTCATTGGATAACTCTACCATAGTCACTCCTTTCTGTTTGCCGTATTTCTGGAATATGGAAGCTATTTGCAGTCCCTGTTGTGCTCTTACCATGCCCGAGGCAACGGTGAGCAGCAGGACAATCCATGTGGTGCGAATGACTTTATTCATACATCGTTTCTTTTATTGTTTTCTTTTTTTATTCGGAGAATAGCGTGGCAAACACTTCCTCTTCGCTGATACTGACATCACGGAATGCTACCATGGCCTGTTCGCGCACCAGTCGGGTGTCGGTATAGCATTTTCCGTCGATGATTACATAATTTCCGGTAGAGGTGCTGAAATGTTGGTTGAGGCCGGCGATACCCAGCACAATCAACATTCCGGCAGCTATTCCGCTGAATATGTATAGTAGACGGCGGCGCAGAGGAACAGAAGTTTTCGGAACTCCGGAGCCGGCAGTCTTGCTTTGCCGGTTCTCTTCGCTGAAGAAAGCAAACATCGGACCATACATCTGCAGATGTTCCGGTACGATGCCCTGAGTGAAAAAACGGCGGAGCTCACGTTCTTCCTCACAGTTGGTTTCCCCTTCAAAATACTTGTTCAATAATTCTTCTATATTCATGCTTCGTTTCTCCTTTTTCTTTGTTGTATGGTTTGTTGGTAAATGTCTCTCACTTTTTTCCGTGCCCTGCTTAGGTTGCTGCGGATGGCTTCGGCACCGCATCCTGTTATCTCGGCGATTTCCTCGTTTTCATACTCTTCAACATCTTTCATCCTCAGGATGGTTTGTTGCAGAGGTGGTAGCGTGCCGATTATTTCGCGCATCAGGCGGAATTCGTCTTTCTCTTCCAGTAAGCGTTCGGGGGTGGCAGACGGACTGGCAGCTTGTACGCTGTCGAGCGATAGGTTGTCCATATGTTTTCCCCGCCAGATGTCCATACAGGTATGGTGCGTCATTGTCATGGCAAGTGCTTCAATGCTGTGGTACTCGTCCAGTTTCAGGCGGAGGTTCCATAGTTTCAGCATTACTTCTTGCACGGCATCTTCAGCATCCGAATGGTCATCGGTCAACTTCCGCGCATAATTAAGTAATTTGTTGCGGAGTGGAAGAACGGCTATTTTGAATTGTTTTAGTTCCATTTACATAAGCAAGACGGAAGAGGAAGGAAAACGTGACATGGAAAAGATAAAAAAAACGATGAACTAATTATCAGCGCTGAACGATCAATGATGAATGGTGCTTTAATAGGCCGAAAGCATAAGGAAAAAACAATCTCTATTGTTCATCAGTCATTGTTCACCGTTGATCGTTCAGCGTGGATGATTCATTCATCGTTCAAAACGTTTATCGTTTAGATCTTTCCAAGTATTTTATCCATGACCCAATTGGTAGTTGTGGCACTTTCGCCGTCACAGGAACAAGTCGATTTTCCAAGAAGATGGTCTACCACGGCTTGAATCAAAGGCTGCTGCACGTGTTCGGGGTTTTCTACAACTATTTCTTCACGTCCTCTTTCGGTGTGAAGGGCAATCGGGTCATAGGTGAATACGGAGAAACAGATCATGCCATTATCACCGATAATCTCAATGCGGTCTTCGCGAGCCGAATCATGGGCAACGAAGCACCATGAACCGCTTCCTACCAGACCGTTGTCGAACTGGAAACAAGCACTCAATGTATCTTCTGCTGGATAAAGTCCCCCACGGTTACTCTTATATCCGCTGGCTTCAAGAATACAACCGAACATTTCCTGTAGAAGATCGATCTGGTGGGGGGCAAGGTCATAAAAATATCCTCCTCCGGCAATGTCTGCCTGTACACGCCAAGGCAGGTTCTCTCTGTTGTAATCCAGGTCGCGTGGGGGTTGAGCGAAACGGATCTGTACGTTAATCACATTTCCGATAATTCCTTTGTCTACCAGTTCCTTGACTTTCATAAAGTAAGGCAGATAACGTCGGTAGTAAGCTACAAAGCAAGGCACTCCTGTCTCTTGAGAAATACGGTTGATACGGGCGCATTCTTCGTAAGTTTGTGCCATTGGCTTTTCGATATATACCGGTTTTCCGGCTTTCATGGACATGATGGCATAAGTGGCGTGTGAAGAGGGAGGAGTGGCTATGTATACGGCATTTACATCCGGGTCGTCAATCAGCTCCTGTGCATCGTCATACCACTTCGGAATGTTCCGTTCTTTGGCATAAGCTTTGGCCTTATTGCCGTCACGACTCATGACTGCTATGACTTTGGAACCTTCTACTTTCTGAAAGGCAGGTCCGCTTTTGTATTTGGTTACTTCTCCGCAACCAATGAATCCCCATTTTATAATCTTATCGCTCATATCTTTTTTATTTATCCATCCGCAAATATACTCAATTCTGCTGAAAGCGACGAATGATTTACAGTTATCATAATAGAGACTCTCTGTGCCCGTTTCTTAGTTTACATTCTCCGGTTGCACAACTCCGTATGCTACCAGTTGCGCAACTGGTAATCGTAGTCTTTAAATGAATTGGAAAGAAGGGGAGGGAGTTGTTACTGCTTTCCGTAGTATTTACGATAGATGGCCTGATATTCACCTTTCTTTCGGAAGCCGGACAGCCATGTATTCAGGCTGTCGAGCAGAGCAGGGGACTGCTTGCTGACTCCCCACGAGTAAAATTGGGTGAAACTGATGGCGGTATTAATATCGAGTTGAGGCAATGAATCTGCGGCCATCCGGGCTATACTCTCGTCGCATACGGCAAAATCGATATCTCCATGCGCAACCATTGCGATCAGTTGTTCGGAACCATATTTTGCTACTTCGTTTACGTAGATTGTATCACCTATTTCATTGCTGAGGTTGTGTATCCGAAGAATGGATGGAGAACCTTTTACGACGTTCAGTGTTTTGCCGGCCAGGTCGAGTTGGCTTCTGATGGCAAGCGAGTCGTTTTCTTCGGCTTTGCGTTGCACCAGGACTTGTTTGCTCAAGATAATGGGTGAGGTGAGGAGCAGGGAGTCTTTCAGTTCACTTGTTGTCGGTATACCATAAGCTACTACGTCATAGGTGCCATTGGCCAATCCTTCCAGCCGTTGGTTGAAACTCATCACCGGGGAGACCTGTACTTGCAAGCCCTTGTCACGGGCAAATGCCTCTATCAGTTCATAATGAAATCCCGAAACGGTATCTCCATCCACATAAAAACTGATGGAGTTATATTCCGTGGCGGCATGGAGGATGCCGCTTTCTTCGATCTCTGCGTAGTCGCGCGGATGTCCTTGCGGCTTCTCTTTACGAGGCCAGAATGTGACAACGAGGGCTGATATCAGTCCTAATACTACATATCTCAGATATTTAGGCTTCAATAGATTCATGGTAGCGATTAATCGTAGAAGTTCCAGGAAACACCGATCTTAAACAGGCGCGGATTGATGGGATAGTGGGGCGACAGGAAGTAATTCGAGTTACCCATTCCCTGATTGACGTGATACATCATTGCGAAAAGACGCGTGCGTTTCAGTTGCAGGTTGGCATATACATTGATGATGGGGTAACCGCCAATCTTTACCTGATCGTCTTCCGGTTGCAGATGAAACTGCTGGATGGCCGGGGTATATGCCGGGGCATAATACTTGGTAAAATAGCGTACATCGGCTCCCAACTGCACATGAAGCACTTTTTTCGCCAAGGTTGTCTGGATGTAGAAATTATGGTAAAGTGAAAGCTCCGGTAAGGGCAATACGGTAGTGTTGCTCGACTTTTGCCAGGTCACTTCATTGTCCAGATGGAAAATACCCAATCGGAAATTCTGCGACAGAGTGGCGGAAAGCACCTGAATATTACCGTCATTCTGCTGAGGGAGTGCCTTTTGATTGAAGTACGTATAGTTTTTAATATTTTCTACTCCGGCTTTCAGGTGGGTCTGCCAATGCTCGATGTTCAGCTCGCCTTCCAGGCGTGTGCGGAACTCTTTGTCCATATTGTCATTATCCCAGTAGAAGTATTTAGAATGATAATGACGCATATAAAATGCCGGGAGGGTATTACTGATTGATCCACGGGCAATAAAGCTGACCGTATCTTTCCATAAGCGGAAGTTCAGGTCGAGATCGGCATTGACACGGAACTGCCCAATCGCTTTATCCAGAATACCTACTTCGCCCATGGCACGGTAATGGAGCGTTTTTCCCTGACGTTTGGCCAATTCACCCCCGACAAAAACTTCGTGTTCACTGTATTTATCTACACTCACGGAGTCTCTGTCCATTAGCCGGTAATTGCTTAGCTTATGTGAGATAAAGGCAGTCAATCCGGCTTTGGCATATTTATTAAAACCTTCAAGCAAAGCGATTCCCAATGTATTTTTTACTCCGATATAGCTGGTAGAGTCATTCACCAGCTTATTGCCCGGCTGGATATACGCTTCCGGGTAGATTTTGTACAATTCGTCCTCCGAAGTGAACTGGTGGCGGGCACGTTCCACTTTCATTGTATGGATGAAGCTGGTAACCGGAACAAATTCCGTCTTTTCCGTACTGGTGGTATCGTCTTTGGCTTTGGCCACTTCACGAGTGAATCCCAGTTTGTAACGTTGGGTGAGGAATATGTAAAAGTCCTTGTTACGATTGGCACTTTTGCTTAACAGGGTGGGAATGTTCTGTGATTCATATTCCTTTTTTCCCTCTGCCATTTCTTCCGGGCGGGTGATATAACGGTCATCGGTGATACCGCCGTTTTCATTCATCTTTAGATAGTTGTTGCTATAAAGCAATGTCGCTTCGTAGCGGTCGCCTATATAACTTCCGAAGAGTGCGGCATTAAAGAAAGAAGTGTTTTGATTGTTGTAATATCCCCGTCCGTACAGATAATCGAAATTGAAACCAAATGCCAGTTGTTTGTTTACATTTACTGAGAAATAGGACTTAAATCGCTCCTCTCCGTTCACCTTATTGCCGGCTTTATAGTAGGTAAGATTGGTGAAAGGTACGTTACTGTTGGTAAAGTTGAATTCGTCAGGACGGACAAAAAAACTGGAGAATGGCTCCATAAAAATGGTCGGTTCTGCGTCACGGCGTTCGAAAAAGAGACGTGACAGGCGGGGAGAACCTAAGTTACCCAGATAATTATAATGCCCTCTCAGGCCTTCCACTAAATTGGTGTTTTGAAACATGTGGGTTGCCGTATCAGCGGGTATTTTCTGGATTGTTCCCAGGTTTTCGCTGACATGCCACATATAGAGTTTTGGGGGAAGTCCTTGTATTTCAACGTCTGTACTGTCCTCATGCACCCGCATGGCCGGGTCTATCTGGTTACCGTTGGCATCTCTACCGGTACGGGGATCGACTTGTTGTGTAGGATTGAACTGTGCCTGTGCGGTCAGTAAACCTACGACAAGGAGTATATATGTAAGTAGGATTCGTCTCATAATTAGCCGCAAAGATACTTATTAAAATGAGAATTGAGAATTGAATTTTAAAAATTATCCGGTTTCCCGGGCTGTGGCATAGCTAATAATTTTTAAATTTCGATTCTCAATTCTCGGTCGGCTTAAACCTCTCTGATCAGTTCCATACCTTTTTTGATGGCTTCTTCATTCATCGGAATCAAGTGATGGTGACGTTCGGGTAATGTTTTCTTCAGGCCTTTCACTACATTCTCTAATGTAACGATGGGGCGAAGCTTCAGTAATCCTCCCAGTACAATCATGTTGAATGCCTTGGCATTGTTCATCTCGTTGGCCGCGTCCATTGCGTCGATGCGGTATACTTTGATATCTTTGCGGGTAGGAGGGTTAATGATTCCGTATCCGTCATAAATCAGGATACCTCCCGGTTTCACACGGCTTTCGAACTTTTCAAGTGACGGCTGATTCAGAATGATGGCTGTGTCATATTTACTCAAAATCGGTGAGGATATTTTGTCGTCGCTTACAATGACTGTAACGTTGGCTGTACCGCCACGTTGTTCAGGACCATAAGCCGGCATCCAGGTCACTTCTTTGCCTTCCATCAGTCCGGAGTAAGCTAAAATCTTTCCCATAGACAGTACACCCTGTCCACCGAATCCTGCTATAATTATTTCTTCTTTCATCTTAATAATATTAAATTATTATTTATCTTTCAGGTCGCCCAAAGGATAGAACGGGAACATGTGTTCTTCCATCCATTTGTTGGCTTTCTCCGGAGTCATTTTCCATCCGGAACTACAGGTTGAAACGATTTCTACCAAGTTGGAACCTTTTCCGTTCATTGAGTTCTCGAATGCTTTACGAATCGCTTTTTTAGCTTTTCGGATGGCGGGAACTGTTTGTACCGATTGGCGGGTTACGTAAGCTGTACCTTCCAGTTGAGCAGCGATTTCAGTAATCTTCAGCGGATAGCCGTGGAGTTCCGGATCACGTCCGTAAGGGCAGGTAGCCGTCTTCATTCCCATCAGGGTTGTAGGAGCCATTTGTCCTCCGGTCATACCGTAGATGGCGTTGTTGATGAAGACAATCGTAATATTTTCACCACGATTCAGTGCATGGATGGTTTCTGCCGTACCGATGCAGGCAAGGTCGCCGTCTCCCTGGTAAGTAAATACCAGGCGGTCAGGCCAGAGGCGCTTGATGGCTGTGGCAAGCGCGGGTGCACGTCCATGGGCAGCCTCTTGCCAGTCGATGTCAAGGTAATTATATATGAATACAGCGCAACCTACAGGTGAGATACCGACTGCTTTGTCTTCCAATCCCATTTCCTCAATTACTTCGGCAATCAGTTTATGTACCACGCCGTGGCTGCAACCCGGGCAATAGTGCATGCCATTGTCATTCATCAGAGTCGGTTTTTTATAAACCAGATTCTCGGGCTTGATTATTTCTTCTTTCGTCATAACTTCTTTTTTTTATCTTTAAGTCACTGAACTTATGGTTTTAAGTTCGGAGGTTTTAAGTCTCACGGATTTGAAAACACAAAAACTCAGAAACTTATCTGTTGGTGAACCGTATAAAAAACTCCATCAGCTTGACAAAGATTGCCGCGCCGCATACGTAGATAAACACCTTAAAGTCATCCTTCGCTACGAAGTAGGTGATAATAGCCGCCAGGGCCAATATCATAAACAGTATGTTCAATACGTTTCTTATTTTATCGGGATTCATCGTACTGTAGTTATTTGATTAATTGTTCTTTCAATGCAGTTACTATTTCGTCCGGGTCAGGAACAATGCCTCCCAGGCGGCCGAAATGTTCTACTTTCACTTTTCCGTTTACCGCTAAGCGGACGTCTTCTACCATCTGTCCGGCGTTCAGCTCAGTTACCAGCATACCTTTTACCTTATTGGCATACTCGGCAATTGCTTTTGTCGGGAACGGCCATAAAGTGATGGGACGAAGCATACCGACTTTAATGCCTTCTTCACGTGCCAGCTCCATGGCTTTCTGACCGATACGTGCCATTGAGCCAAAAGCTACGATCAGATATTCTGCATCTTCGCAGTCTATTTCTTCGAAACGTACTTCGTTTTCTTCAATTACTCTGTACTTCGCCTGGAAGCGCAGGTTGTTCTTTTCCATCTCTTCCGGACGCAACTCCAGTGAAGTAATGATGTTGGGCTTGCGGTCTTTCGTCTTTCCGGTAGAAGCCCAAGGACATTGTGCTATGACTTCTGCTTCCGTACGACGAGCTTTGGCGGGAGGAAGAACGACTTTTTCCATCATCTGTCCGATGACACCATCTGCAAGGATGATTGCCGGATTGCGATATTTAAACGCAAGCTCGAAAGCGAGTCCGACAAAATCTGCCATTTCCTGAACAGATGCCGGAGCCAGTGCGATAAGTTTATAGTCGCCATGCCCTCCTCCTTTCACTGTCTGGAAATAGTCTGCCTGACTGGGCTGGATGGTACCCAATCCGGGACCACCGCGCATCACATTCACGATCAGACATGGAAGTTCGGCACCTGCCAGATAAGAGATACCTTCCTGTTTCAGGCTGACACCGGGGCTTGATGATGAAGTCATCACCATTTTGCCGCTGCCGGCACCGCCATAAACCATATTGATAGCTGCCACTTCACTTTCTGCCTGAAGAACTACCATACCGGTAGTTTCCCAGGGTCTCAGTTCGGCAAGAGTTTCCAACACCTCCGATTGCGGAGTAATAGGATATCCGAAGTATCCGTCGGCACCACAGCGGATGGCCGCATGGGCGATGGCTTCGTTTCCTTTCATTAATACAACTTCTTCTGCCATATTCTTTTCTTTTATTCTACTTTAACTTTATAAACAGAGATACATCCGTCCGGGCATACAGTTGCGCATGAACTGCATCCGTTACAGGTATCTTCAAGAATCTGCTGGGCATAATTATACCCTTTTACATTCACCTCTTTGGCGAGGGATATTACGTTGAGCGGACAAGCTACCACACACAGGTTGCACCCCTTGCAACGCTCCGTGTCGACTACGATTGCTCCTTTGATTTTTGCCATAATCTGTCTTTATTACGTTTATTGATTATACATATCTTTATTGTAGAAATTTAAAATATCCATCACCATCTTGCGTGCCTGGAGAGCCGGGCTGTCGGGATTGAGTTCGATGGCGGATTGATAATTGTTGAGAGCTTTTTGCCAGTTTCCCAATTTGCGGTAAGCATTTCCCATCAGATAGTAAGCTTCATCTTTTTCGACTGGTTCAGTCCGGAGAAATTCGTCAAGTGCCTGAAGCGCCTTTTCTATATCTCCTTGGTTGATAAGCTCTTTGATGGTTTTCAGTTGATCCATATCTTTTGATTTTCCGGATTATTGAGTCACAAAGATAGCTTTTTATCTTTTAACCTGTTCATCTCTATTGTGAAAAATAGGAAAACCGAAGAAAATAGAGATCTGAGTATAGTATGCCTCTTTGTCAATCTGATACTCTTTTGATGTGTTTGTAGGTATTTGTAGCTCCTACTGTTTACAATTCTTTGATTATATCAGACTTTTGAAGAATTATGTTTTTTATATCTTAATGTGCTTAATTTAAGGTATTCTTATCACTTGGTAATCAATGAACTTCTTCTTCCGGGAAATGTATTACGGGAGTTTTATCCGGAAGGTGCTTTGAAAAGCGAAGCGGAGATTAAAGAAGGAAAACGTCATGGTCGTTACCGTGAATATTACGAAAATGGTAAACTGAAATTCCGTGGGAAGTATGCAAATAATCAACCTAAAGGTACGTGGAAATATTATACTGAAGAAGGTGAGTCTGAACGTAAGGAGAAGCACTGATAGAGAAGTATGCCGGATTGCCTGTAAATAGAAGAGGGTGTGTCGAAACTCACCACCGAGGACACAGAGTAACACAGAGATGATTTTAAGTTGTTGATTATTAGCAAAAAAAGACTCTGTGCTACTCTGTCTTACTCCGTGGTGAAAAGAGTTTCGACACAGCCTCGTATTATTATAAGAATTGGCGTTCTACTGATATGAGACCGTATGGTTTTACTTTACCGGGATCTTATCAATACGTTTTTGATGGCGTCCGCCCTCAAATTCAGTCGAGAAGAACTCCGTCATAATCATGTCCGCTTCTTCGGTACTGATATAACGGCCGGGCATGACCAGTACGTTTGCATCGTTGTGCAGGCGTGCCATGTGTGCAATTTCTGCTGACCAGCAAAGTGCCGCACGTATACCTTGATGTTTGTTAAGTGTCATACTGATACCGTTTCCACTGCCACAAATGGCAATTCCCGGATAGCATTCACCGGCTTCTACAGCCAGAGCCAGCGGGTGGGCAAAGTCGGGATAGTCACAGCTGTCTGTCGAGTATGTTCCAAAGTCTTTGTATTCCCAGCCTTTTGCTTCCAGCCAACCTCTTACATATTCTTTTAATTCAAAACCGGCATGGTCGCAACAAATTCCAATTTTCTTCATTTTTCTTTAATGTGCTAATATAGTGAATGTGCTAATGCCCCAGTCCGGAAGAACTGGCACATTAGCACATTGAATGATTGATCAGAGCATTGATTTTACCTGATTGTATACGTTTTCTGCTGTGAATCCAAGCTTTTCATCCAGTACTTTGTATGGTGCGGAGAAACCGAAGGACTCAAGACCGAATACTTTACCGTTGGAACCTACCAGACCTTCAAGATTCACCGGTAGTCCGGCTGTCAGACCAAATACTTTGGCACCTGCAGGGAGTATCGATTCCTGATATTCTTTACTTTGATTGCGGAACAATCCTTCGGACGGAGCAGAAACGATGCGGACTTTTACACCTTCTTTGCGCAGAAGTTCGGCACCGGCAACCAGTGTGGAAACTTCCGATCCCGAAGCTACCAGGATTACATCTGGATTTTCATCGGCATCTGCAATGATGTAAGCACCTTTAGCAGCCTGTGAATAATCGGTTCCTACGGGCAGGTTAACGATGTTCTGGCGTGAAAGGATCAGTGCTGTAGGAGTCGACATATTTTCCATGGCGAGCTTCCACGCAATTGTTGTTTCTTCTACATCTGCCGGACGGAGTACCAACATCGAGTTGTGTCCTTTATGGTTTTTCAGCTTTTCAAGCAGACGTACTTGTGCTTCTTGCTCTACCGGTTCGTGAGTAGGTCCGTCTTCTCCGACACGGAATGCATCGTGAGTCCAGATAAACTTCACCGGTTGCTCCATCAGGGCAGCCATGCGAAGAGCCGGTTTCATATAGTCCGAGAAGACAAAAAATGTACCGCATGCAGCAATAATACCTCCGTGCAGAGACATACCGATGCAGATGCAAGCCATACTCAACTCAGAAACTCCTGCTTGCAGGAAGGCACCGCTGAAGTCGCCTTTTTTGAATGCATGGGTCTTTTTCAGGAAACCGTCTGTTTTGTCTGAATTAGACAAGTCAGCCGAAGACACGATCATATTTTCTACCTGAGTGGCCAATGCACCTAATACGGTTGCAGACCCGGCACGGGTTGCTCCGCCTGCTTTCTGTTCTATGGCATCCCAATTTACTTTCGGGGCTTTTCCTGAGAAGAACTCTGTCAATTTAGCGGCCAGTTCGGGATTCGCCTTTGCCCATTCTGCTTTGGCTGCATATTTTCCGGCAACAATTTTTTTCAGCTCTTCCGCGCGTTTTGCGTACAGTTCGGCCACTTCGGGGAATATAGTGAATGGAGCTTCCGGATTTCCACCTAGATTCTTGATTGTATTTACATATGCGTCACCGCCTAACGGTGCACCGTGTGTTGCACAATCGGCTTCATAACTGGTTCCATCTGCCCGGCGTGCTCCTTTACCCATGGTGGTTTTACCGATGATCAGGGTCGGACGGCTCTTCTCAGCTTTGGCTTCAATCAAAGCTTTACGTATTTCGTCCGGGTCATTGCCGTTGATTGTGATTACTTTCCAGTCCCATGCTTCATATTTCATGGCTACGTTTTCGGTTGTCACATCTTCTGTGTTGGTAGAAAGCTGTACGTCGTTTGAATCGTAGAACATAATCAGGTTGTCCAGTCCGAGTGTACCGGCTATACGGCCTGCACCTTGGGAAATTTCTTCCTGGATACCTCCGTCAGATATGTATGCGTAGATAGTCTGGTTCATTATTTCGCCGAAGCGGGCTTTCAGGAATTTTGCTGCAATGGCTGCACCTACTGCATAAGTGTGTCCTTGTCCCAGCGGGCCGGAAGTGTTTTCAACGCCACGGTCTACATTCACTTCAGGGTGTCCCGGAGTAGGGCTGCCCCACTGACGGAATTGCTTTAATTCGTCCAATGTATATTTTCCGGTGAAAGCCAATACGGAATAAAGCATCGGTGACATGTGTCCCGGGTCGAGGAAAAAGCGGTCGCGACCTTCCCAACGTGGATTTTGCGGATCGTATACCAAAAACTCAGAGAAGAGTACGTTCACAAAATCAGCACCGCCCATGGCGCCTCCCGGGTGTCCCGAATTGGCTTTTTCTACCATCGACGCAGCTAATATGCGGATATTATCAGCCGCACGATTCATAAGTTTACTATCGTTCATATCTATTGATTAATTTAGTTTTTTCAGATTTTTCGCAAAGATAACCTTTTAGTGGGATTTATCTACCATAAAAAGATAGCTTTTTTACATAACAAAAAGAAAGGCACATCTGTTTAGGATGTGCCTTGCCTTCTGAATATTAGTTTTTAAATCTTTATGCCAGTTTTCTTGAACCGTCACTGATAACTACATCATACACTTTCGGGCTTCTGCCGAATTTAGCTTTAAATGATTCTTTGGCTTTTTCGATGAAGTTGTCATACAATTCGTCTTTTACCAGGTTAATGGTGCAACCACCGAAACCGCCACCCATTACACGTGAGCCGGTTACGCCACATTCTTTAGCGCAGTCGTTCAAGAAGTCAAGCTCTTCGCAGCTTACCTCGTAAAGTTTGCTCATGCCATGGTGAGTTTCATACATTTTCTTGCCTACGGTTTCGTAATCTCCTTTTTCCAGAGCATCACATACATCGAGTACGCGTTGGATTTCTTCGATTACATATTCGGCACGCATATAATCTTCTGCACTGATATCAGCTTTTGCTTCTGCCAGCATATCCATTGTACAGTCACGCAGGAATTCTACATGAGGATGTTTTTTCTGGATAGCAGCTACGGCAGCTTCACAGCTCTGACGGCGTTTGTTGTATGCTGATGAAGCCAGTTCATGTTTTACAACCGAATCAAGCAATACCAGACGATAACCTTCCGGTTTGAACGGGAAGTACTGGTACTCCAGAGAACGGCAGTCCAAGCGGATCAGGCTGCCTTCTTTTCCGAATACAGAAGCAAACTGGTCCATAATACCACAGTTTACACCACAATAGTTGTGTTCTGTAGCCTGTCCTATTTTGGCTAATTCAAACTTGTCTATTTTATTCTCACCGAACAGATCATTCAGTGCGAAAGCATAAGTACTTTCCAAAGCTGCTGAAGAGGACATACCCGCACCCAGAGGCACATCTCCGGAAAAAGCTGTATTGAATCCTTTTACATCAACACCACGTTTGATCATTTCACGGCATACGCCGAATATATATCTTGCCCAACTGGCGCGCGGAGCATCTTCTTCGTTCAATCCGAAAGTAACATAATCTTTCAGGTCGATAGAATAAGCATTTACTTTGTCTGTGCCATTTGGCTTGATTTCGGCAATCATTCCTTTATCGATAGCTCCCGGGAAAACAAATCCGCCATTGTAGTCGGTATGTTCGCCAATGAGATTGATACGGCCCGGAGAGGCATATACAAATCCTGTAGTTCCATCAAAATGTTTGATGAAGCGACTTCTTACGTGTTCTATATCCATGATCGTTTTGGTATTAAAAGTTATTATTTATGTTTTTATTCAACAGGAATATCCTTATTTACATTCTTGCAACCTACAAGTGCATAATACAGCATGTATGCTACAGCTGCGAAGATTACCCAGTAACTTGCAATATAACTGCTGGTTACATCGGCTACAGCGCCCTGGATCAGCGGGAGAATACCACCACCGCAAACCATTACCATGAAGATACCGGAAGCCATTGCTGTGTATTTACCCAATCCTTCTACTGCCAGATTGAAGATACCACCCCACATGATAGAAGTACAGAGTCCGCAAAGTGCGAAGAACATGATTCCTACAGGTACTGTTTCCATACCGAAGCCGATGCTGGCACCTCCTTTAAATACAGGCATAGCTACTGTTGTTGCACTGGGGGCAAACATACCGATCAGCAAGAAGATCAGAGCCAGTGAAGAAACTACTGTCAACTGAGTTTTACTTGAGAACTTAGCTCCCAAAGCACCTCCACACAGACGGCCGATCATCATTAGGAACCAATAGGTGCCTACGATTGAACCTGCCATAGCTGTATCCATACCGAATCCTTTGGCACCTGCCGCATCCGGTGAAGTGGTCAGGAACAGGTTAATAAAGTTAGGAATACCTACTTCCACACCTACATATACGAAAATAGCAACTGTTCCGAGAACGAAGTGGCGGAATGAAAGCGGGCTGTGAGTGTCTTTTACTTTATGATCGCTTGCACTTTCTTTGTGAGGCTCGGGAATGTCCATGATGGCCAATACGATGAATACGACAGCGAAGATACCCATAGCGATGAACAATGCAGGGTTAGCATCACTGATACGTGTATCCTGGCTGATGGTACCGATCAGATAACCACCCAATACCGGAACGATCGTAGCAGAAATAGAATTCAGAGAACCACCGAACTGGATCAATTGATTACCCTTTTTACCACCACCTGCAAGTGTATTCAACAGCGGGTTTACTACCGCATTCAACATACACATTGAGAAACCTGAAACAAAAGCACCGGTCAGATAAACCCAGAATACAGTCAGTTCGCCCGGCTGATAGTCCATCTGTCCCGATAGCACTTGAATGCCTACTCCGATAAATCCTACGGCTACGGCAGTAAGGGCAGTCTTTTTGTAACCGATTCTTTTGAGCATCATACCTGCCGGCAGTCCCATAAAGGCATAAGCTATGAAGTTGGCTGCATTACCCAGCTGCGTCATCCAGTTGGCAGCCTGGAATTGCTCTTTTACAATAAGTCCGAGCGGATTAGTAAGTCCTGTTACAAATGAAATCATTGCGAAAAGCGCAAACATCATTGCAATAGGCAACACATAATTCTTTTTTTGTTGTGTCATGGTTTTTAAAAAGTTGTTAGTTATAAAAATGAGGTTAGTTATTTCCTTATTTATTTTTCAACTCCGAATTTATAGATAGTTACCTGCTGGTATTCATCACCCGGCAGTAACGTAGCTGACGGGAAATGTGCTTTGTTCGGTGTATCGGGGAAGCATTGCGCTTCGAAACAGATTGCGCTTCGTGCTGGGAAGGTTGCTCCGTTTGTCCCTTCGAAACCTCCCAGCCAGTTACCTGTGTATAGTTGTACGCCTGCTTCTGTGGTGTATACTTCCATAGTACGTCCGCTGTTGGGCTCTTTGCAGGTAGCTGCCAGGTCCAGAGAACCCGCTTCTATCTTGTTTAGTACATAGCAATGGTCATAACCTGCACCATGTATCAATTGCTGGAATTTATCATTAATTCGTTCACCGACGGTGTGCGGGGTACGGAAGTCCATTGGAGTGCCTTCTACTTTGGCTATTTCTCCTGTTGGAATGGATACCTCATCTATCGGAGTATAGAAATCTGCGTTGATTGTGACGATGTTGTTTTCTACTGTTGGGGTGGGATTGGCAGTACCTGCCAGATTAAAGAATCCGTGGTTGGTCAGGTTTACGACAGTCGCTTTGTCGGTAGTAGCACGGTATTCGATGACAATTGCATTCTCTTCTTCTTCAAGGCGATAAATCATTTCCACTTCCAGATTACCGGGGAAGCCCTCTTCTCCGTCTGCCGAAGTATAGTTAAACCGGATCATGCCTTCCTCTATCTGTTCGGCATCCCAAACTCTGGCATGAAATCCTGTGGGGCCGCCATGAAGTGAATTAGGGCCATTGTTGATTGTGAGATTGTGCTCTTCACCATACAAGGTAAATTTACCTTTGGCGATACGGTTGCCATAACGTCCGATAGTGGTGCTCAGGAAAGGTTCCGGTCCGTGCATCAGTGCATCCAGTGTGCCGTAGCTGAGTACGACGTTGGCATATTTTCCGTCTTTGTCCGGAACCATGATAGATAGAATGGCGCATCCGTAGTTTGTTACGGCAACTTCCATTCCTTTCTTGTTTTTGAGGATAAACAAATCGGTTTTCTTATCGTTTATATCCTTTTGAAAATCTTTCCGGCTGAGCCCTGACAGATTTCCTTCAGTTGGGAATGTGTTAATCATGTCTGGTATTATTAAAATTTCTTGCAAATAAAGGGAAATTCTTTCGTTCTCCCAAATTATTCCTTGTAAATCTGTTCGGCGATTTAGGAAAGTTTAGCGTTTCCCGAAAAAGCATCCAAAATTGTAATGTGAAGATAAAATTTTCATGTTACTTTTAATTAAAAGGCAGGATTTTGTGTATTATTTGATATTTTTCGTATGTTTGTCCCTTGATTGTTAAAATCATGAGTTTTTAATCTAAGTTTATAACAAGAAAAACAAAAATGTATCCATTAAAATTCGAACCCATTCTGAAGCAGACGCTTTGGGGGGGCGACAAAATTATCCCGTTCAAGCATCTGAAAGATGATTTGAAGGGAGTGGGGGAAAGCTGGGAAATTTCCGGCGTAGAAAATAACGAGTCTGTCGTAGCTAATGGTCCGGATAAAGGCCTTACGCTGACCGATATGGTGAAAAAATACCGTGAGGAACTGGTAGGCGAAGCAAACTATGCCCGTTTTGGCAATGAGTTTCCTTTGCTGATAAAGTTTATCGATGCGAAGCAAGATCTGTCTATACAGGTGCATCCAACTGATGAACTGGCTAAGAAGCGCCACAACTCAAAAGGTAAAACTGAGATGTGGTATGTAGTAGGTGCCGATAAAGGGGCTAAACTGCGTTCGGGATTTTCTGAGCAGATTACTCCGAAAGAATATAAAGAGCGCGTGTACAATAATACAATCACAGATGTGCTTCAGGAATACGAAATCCATCCGGGCGATGTTTTCTTTTTGCCTGCGGGACGTATCCATAGCATTGGTGCGGGGGCATTCATCGCTGAAATCCAGCAGACCTCGGATATTACTTATCGTATTTATGATTTCAATCGTAAAGATGCGAATGGAAAAACACGTGAGTTGCATACCAGCCAGGCACTCGATGCAATCAACTATGAAGTGCTTGATGACTATCGTACCAAATATGAACCTCTGAAAGATGAACCGGTTGAGTTGGTGGCTTGTCCTTACTTTACCACGTCGGTTTATGACATGAGTGAGCAGATCAGTTGTGATTATTCAGAGCTGGATTCATTTGTTATCTTCATTTGTATAGAAGGTTCTTGTCTGATGACCGATAATGAAGGCAACGAGGTGACACTTGGTGCGGGAGAAACGATTTTGCTTCCTGCCACCACTCAGGATGTGACGATTGTTCCACAAGGCGGCAATGTGAAATTACTGGAAACGTACGTGTAAAGACTTCCTTGATATCACATGATAATAATAGATGCCCGGATATACAATGATGTATGTCCGGGTGTTTTTTTAATATCTTTTCCGGAAAAGTCCGCGAACTTTGCGGATCATTTTCATGCCCAGCATGACGCCGTCAAAAATAGCCATACCGGTATTGAAAGAACGCATCAGTGAGCTACCACCTGAAGCTGCAGGTGCAAGGGGGGCGAAAATCCGGCGGGTAGTATCCGCCATGGCTTGTTTCTGGTTGCGGATATCCTGCAATATTTCTTGTTTACGCTGAGCAATGTCTTCCAGCGTAATTTTTTGGGGAGTAGGTGTGCTGTTGTTCATTGCTTCATTTTTTATCGGGATCGTTGAGAAACAGGTTTGCAAGGAAATTTACCATTGGTGAAATGATAAGTTGCCTGCGAAAAAAATAAATGATGGCGATCAATATGATATTGATGCCTGCTATGATGCCGAAACTTACCATCAATCCACCTACTAATGGTTCAAGAATGTAAGCCAAGGCAAAAAGCAGATAAAACAGGGCTACCATACCTAAGATAGTAAGCACTAAAATCATAATTAACGTGGATAGGAGTATCGTTAATTTTTCCGTCAATTCCAGTTTGGTATACTCTTTTTGGAGCACAAGAAACTTCTTGAACTCAGCAAACAGTTGCTGGATATTTTCAATGCTTTTATCGTCTGTAAACATGATAGCTCTGTTTTGGTCTTGTTCATTTAGTCAATTACTTCACCTTTGATTTCGGCTGCAATTTCGTCAACGAGATTTTCCATTTCGTTACGATTCAACTTGATACCTTTTTTGCGAAGAATCTCTGCGATTTTGTGACGAGTATCTTCTCCTTTTTCAGGAGCAAATAAAATACCCAGGGCTGCGCCTACGGCTGCACCACCCAGAAAAGCTGCTAATACATTAAGTCCTTTCATAATCTTTTGTTTTTAAATGATCATATTACAAAGCTAACATTTTTATTGAAAACTTGTTCTATTTGCCCTAATTTTTTTAGAAAATAATACTCTGTTTAAAATCTGAAGCCCCTAAAGCGGGAGATTCACTTCTTTGTGGGAATATTCGTATGGGAGATATATTTAATTAATAAAGAGTGTGTGTCGAAACTCACCACAGAGGACACAGAGTAACACGGAGGCGATTTAAAGTTGTTGATTATTAACAAAATACTCAGTGATACTCTGTGGCACTCCGTGGTAAAAAGAGTTATGACGCACCTTCTTTATACTT
The DNA here is from genome assembly GCF_033042785.2 of Bacteroides hominis. Taxonomy (NCBI): domain Bacteria; kingdom Pseudomonadati; phylum Bacteroidota; class Bacteroidia; order Bacteroidales; family Bacteroidaceae; genus Bacteroides; species Bacteroides hominis. The sequence continues at coordinate 2,934,841 of NZ_CP178829.1, forward strand.
TTATATGGAGTGTTTTCTTGGAGTTATAAATCTCCAAGATTTTTCTCATACCATGGGGCTGTGTATATGGCGCTTTTGGGTTCTATTTACCATTGGCTTGATTTATATATTTTGATGTGAAAGAAAATCACATCTGCCCTATTGCCAACGGATTATTTCCTTTTTTCTTGCTTATTAGAAGAAGGCTGGTTAGGCTTTTGTTTTTTCCGTCTCCAGAAGTCACCGTTCGCCCGGCTTCCACGGTATACTTTGTTGGCTTTTGCTTTGACCTTAATCTCTTCTTGTTTTTCTTCCTGAGCTTTGGCGCCTTCGGCAGTGACAAACGGATGTTCTTTCACTACAGGAATGTTTTTCCCTATCAGTTTTTGAATGTCTTTCAGGTAGGGAAGTTCTTCTGATTCGCAGAAAGAGATGGCTACACCTTCATGTCCGGCACGTCCTGTCCGTCCGATGCGATGCACATAAGTTTCCGGTACATTGGGTAACTCATAATTGATCACGTGCGATAGCTGATCTACGTCGATGCCTCGTGCGGCGATATCGGTTGCTATCAAGGCGCGTAGGGTGTGATTCTTGAAGTTGGTCAAGGCCCGTTGGCGGGCATTCTGGGTTTTGTTGCCGTGAATCGCTTCTGCGCCGATGCCGGCTTTGGTCAATATACGTGCCAGTTTATCAGCTCCGTATTTGGTGCGTGTGAAAATAAGTACCGACTCGATAGAGGCGTCTTTCAGCAAGTGAATCAGCAGGTCTTTTTTTTCTTTTTTCTCGACAAAATAAACTTGTTGAGAGATGATATCCACAGTCGAAGAAGCCGGGGTTACCTCCACTTTTTCCGGTTTTGTCAACATCGAGTTTGCCAGTGTCTCTATTTCCGGTGGCATGGTAGCCGAGAAGAACAGAGTCTGTCTTTTCGTCGGAAGCAGTTTCAGGATACGTTTGATATCGTGGATAAATCCCATGTCAAGCATTCGGTCTGCTTCGTCCAAAACAAAAAAGTCAAGTGAATTCAAGGAAACGAATCCTTGTGATATCAAATCCAATAATCTGCCCGGAGTTGCAACCAATATCTGTATCCCCCCCCGTAAAGCGTCGGTCTGTGGTTTCTGTCCTACTCCGCCGAAAATAACGGCATGTTTCAGACCAGTGTAACGGCCATATGCTTCAAAACTTTCACCAATCTGTATCGCAAGTTCCCGGGTTGGTGTCAGCACTAATGCTTTGATCCCTTTGCGATGGTCCGTTTTATACAATTTTTGCAAGATAGGGATAGAAAAAGCCGCCGTTTTACCGGTGCCCGTCTGAGCGCAACCTAATAGATCTTTTCCTTGAAGTAAAATGGGGATTGACTGTTCTTGTATCGGGGTGGGAGAGGTGTAACCCTCTTGTCTTAAAGCCTTTAAAATAGGCTCTATCAAATTCAAATTTTCAAATGTCATGTACAATAATTGAATGAGCCTCTCGGCTCTGTTATGTTATATAGCACAAAGATAGGGCAATAGTAAGACGTAAATCCTTTTTTCTGTAATGCTTTAATCTTATTTAACTAAGGTGTAGGGCATATCATCGGAGGTTTAAGCGTACTTTTGTGTTTCATTATATGGGAAATCTAAATTAATATATGAGAAATGAAAGGTAAAATCGTTTTTATAACAGGAGCAAGCAGCGGTATTGGTGAAGGCTGTGCACGTAAGTTTGCTTCACAGGGTTCGGACTTGATCTTGAATGCCCGTAATGTGGCAAAGCTGGAAGAACTGAAAAAGGAACTGGAAACTAAATATGGGGTGCGTGTCTGTTTGTTGCCGTTTGATGTACGTGACCGCAAAGCGGCTTCCGCAGCATTGGCCTCTTTACCGGAAGAGTGGAAAAATATCGATGTGTTGGTGAATAACGCCGGTCTTGTGATTGGAGTGGACAAAGAGTTTGAAGGAAATTTGGACGAATGGGATATTATGATTGATACCAATATTAAGGCATTGTTGGCTATCACGCGTATGGTGGTTCCCGGAATGGTGGAGCGTAGCCGCGGGCATATTATTAATATCGGTTCGATAGCCGGTGATGCAGCCTATCCCGGTGGAAGTGTGTATTGCGCTACTAAGGCTGCCGTCAAAGCACTTTCGGACGGTCTGCGGATCGATTTGGTAGATACTCCCCTGCGGGTTACGAATATAAAACCGGGAATGGTGGAAACTAATTTTACGGTCGTCCGTTATCGTGGAGATAAAGATGCTGCCGATGCTTTTTATAAGGGCATTCGTCCGCTGACCGGAGATGACATTGCTGAAACCGTTTATTATGCTGCTTCTGCCCCCGAGCATATACAGATAGCCGAGGTATTGGTGATGCCCACTTATCAGGCCACCGGTACGATTTCTTATAGGAAAAAGGATTGCTGAGATTTCTGAAAAGGTGTTTTTTAGGAAGATTGTTTTGTGGGGTGATAAAAATTCTATTATTTTGTCCCCTTCAAACAGTGGATACGAAATTATTAACTAAATGTGTATAGATTATGAAAAAATTAGTAGTATTAGGGATGGGCGTATGCGTTGCCTTGGCATTTGCTTCATGTAAATCCAGCGAAAGCGCTTATAAAAAGGCATACGAGAAAGCTAAACAACAGGAATTGGCTGAACCGCAGGTAGAAGCTCCCGTAGAGGTCACTCCGGTGGTTACTGCTCCGGTAGAAACTAAAAAAGCTGTTGATAATGCTGCAGGCGTTCGTCAGGAAAAGGTAACAGTGGTTTCAGGTGCCGATGGATTGAAAGATTATAGCGTAGTATGCGGTAGTTTTGGTTTGAAAGCAAATGCAGAAGGTCTGAAAGATTTTTTGGATAAAGAAGGTTATAATGCAACTATTGCTTTTAATGCTGAAACAGCCATGTATCGTGTGATTGTAAATACATTTGCCGATAGAGCTTCTGCTGCACAGGCACGTGATGCTTTCAAGGCTAAATATCCTAATAGAAAAGACTTCCAGGGTGCCTGGTTGTTATATAGAATCTATTAATAAAGAAATTCTTTTTGGTAATTTCGGGAGCAACAGATGTTTGCTCCCGGATAAAGGCAGTAACTGTGAAGTTACTGCCTTTTTCAAATAGTGATGTGATTATTTCTTTTCGCCGAACTCCTCCTGTTGCTGTTCTACTTCTTTCAGTTTTTCGGCATTCTTAGCTTTCTGCAATCTTTCTTTTTCCAGTTGTGTTTCTGACTTTAGAGTTAGACTGTTTGTTCCTTGTCCGGTAAAGGTCGGAATAAATGCAGATTCTTCCTGACTGTAAATTTGAGGGAAGGTTCCCGGTTTACTTTCTAATTCTAATACGGCACTACTTGGCATTTGTGACCCTTCGAATAAAACACTGGCCGTGATTTTGATTTTGCCGGGTTTTAAAGTAGATTGAATCAGTACCGGAGCCGTTCCCCAACGAACAGATGCCGGGTTAGCCAAGTTATTTGCGCCGCCTAAGATACGTCCTTCACCTTCTACCTGAAATTTGATGGTATAGTTATTCAAACGTTTGATATTACCATTCTTGTCGGCAACGGCAGCTATAACAGTGATAAAGTCAGAACCATCTGCCTTCAGATCTACTCCTTCATTATCTATCCATAAGAGTAGTTTTTCCGGTCGTCGTGCCGGATAAACTTTATGCGTAGCTACTACTTTGCCGTCTATCAGCCCTTCTGCCAATAAGTATACGTCGGCCTGTTTGCCCTGGCGTGACAATGCTTTGTCTTGCATAAAGTCGTATGCGTCTTTGAAAGTAATGATGGGGTAAGGCATCCCTTCTTTCTCCGGGGTGCGGACATAGGTTTGTGTTTTTCCACCTTTGAGATAAGTAAGTCTCACTTCGTCGCAGTTAGAATAGACTGTGACATCTTTACCGGAGAACGGGGTCATTTCATGGGCGATATAAACCATCGGACCTGTCTTGAAAAGACGCTTCTCTTTCCGGGGAGATCGTTGGGACATAAACATATAGTAAGAATACTTGGGTTGTCGGAATACATCCATCACACCTCCGTAGAACGGATCGGGGTGATAACCGCGTTGATGGTCGAACGAATGCCATAAACAGCCTCCTATATGTTGCCGGGGGGTACGGTATAAAGCATCATAACTGGTGTATTTGTAAGGTGGGCAAGCATAATGTTGCGCTTGTATAAGCATGGCTTGTTCACCCCAGTTGCGTGCCACCCGGCTGGGAGAGTTGTGAGAATTCCAGTCATCCACATTATCACCCCATTCGCGTGTGAAGTAAGTGATCTGTTTCTTGATATGGTTGGTTGAGTAGGCTCCTCCGCCTCCATTGAGCGGATGGGTGAAAAGTATTTGGAAATGCTCTTTTCCTTTGGCTTCACTATCACATCCGCTGTAACAATATGGATACGGATACTCTGCTTTTACTATATCATGTGCATTCCGGGCAAAGTCGGCCGGGTACCAGGTTTCGTTCAGGATTGGTTCCCACATCCATACGCAGGGATGGTTGCGGTCCCGTCGAACCATATTCCGGATGTCACTGTATACCCGTTGCGCAAAGACAGGGGCATCGTTCCAGAATTGCCAGCCCGGTGTATTGACAATTACAAACAGTCCAAGTTCATCGCAAGCATCCATGAAAGCCGGGTCTTGCGGGCAATGTGCATTACGAATTACTTTCATCCCTGCATCTCTCAGCTTTTTGGCATCGCGCCAGTGAATGCTGTTTGGCACTGCATTGCCCACTATCGCGAAGTCCTGATGGCGGTTAGCTCCTATCAATGGTGTTTCATAAGGTTTTCCGTTCAGCCAGAATCCGGCTTCTCCCTTGAATTCGATGCTGCGGATTCCGATTCGGCGGCGGTATCCGTCTATTACGTTGCCCTGTTCGTCACGAACGCGGACAATCAGATTGTATAGTGTAGGTGTCTCCGGGCTCCACAACATTGGATTTTTTACCGTCAGCTTATCAGATGAACTGGCTGCCTTACCGGATTTGACACGAATGACGGAATTCAGAAAAGCTATTTGTTGTCCGTCCGGTTGTTGAAGCTCGTATTCGACGACTCCTTTAAAAGCTTTTTTTCCGGAGTTCCGAATCTGTATTTTGAGCAATACTTCGGCCGAGAGATCCGATACATTGTCATAAGCGACAAATAATCCTCCGCCTGCTTCTTCGTTTTCATAATTCGGATCGGTAATGAATATCTGATTATGTGCCACCAGCCAGCAGTCCCGGTATATTCCTCCGAAATAAGTGAAATCCAGCACTTCCTGTTGTTTTCCGGGGGGATAATTAGGGTCATTGCTATTGTCGGCCCATACGGCAATCAGGTTGTCTTTGCCAAATTCCAGGGCATCCGTCACATCGACAACTGCAGGTAGATAACCTCCAAAGTGTTCGGATAGTAGTTTACCGTTTACATATATTTTACTTTTACCCATAATGGCTTCAAAGTGCAGAAATAATTTCTTGCCTTTCAAGGTTGCATCCGGTGTAAAATGTTTGCGATACCATACTTCACCTTGGTAATTAACACAGCCGCTGGCTTCAGTAGGCAAGTATTCGATGCCATGGGGCAAGGAAACTACCTCCCATGATCGATCGTTGAAGTTAACAGCTTCGGCGCCAACGCAATTTCCTTTATAAAAGCGCCATGCAGGATTCATGGAATAGATCTCCCGACCGGAATCGGCCAATCGGAAAAATCCGGCGGTGGAGAATTCTGGCTGATGCGCTTTAATGCATAGCGGGGATAAAAGTAGACTGATAAATAGCAGAATAATGCTTTTCTTCATTGTGGTAGGTTTTGATAATCAGTTATTGGTGTTTTCTTTTTTTTGATTTTAAATCTTAATAGGTTGGTTTCGTAATCCTTGCGGAGTACGGCGTGAAGTTATTAAAAAAGTCTAATACTCGCAAGAGGCTTGCAAACTCTTTATATAAATCATCTTTTAAGCTGTATAATTACCGTTCGTTATTTTCATATATTCAGATGGGAGAGTTGCTACTTGCTTAAATAGCAATTATCTTTTCCGAAACTATAAGATAAAGATTCTTTAGATAAAGAAGGCTGTATTGTACTATTTTGCTTATAACCAGTGATATGGCGGTGCTTGTTTTAAGCTTGGAAAAGACTTGGTTTAACATTGTGTTAAACCAAGTCTTTTGTGGGTAAATATCAAGTCTTTTTAATGCAAAAGGTTTGATGTTTGTGAATGGAAAGCAAATGATACAAAAGAGGAATTAACAATGTTAATTTGTACGCTCCGTCAGAGAAGTTGTTTGGAGCGTATGTTTTATCTTTGAAGCTTCTTTTTAGCACTGTCTGTGTCATATAAAAAATTGGAGGTATAGCTGAATAGTTTTTTTGATATGAAAGGTTTTTTAGGGTTTTGCCGGTTTCTACTAAAAGAAGTTATAATTAGCTATTTAAAAACTTTTTAAAGAGATAAAGTTTTTACTTTTGTGTTTCTATTTACCTGGGGATTTTACGCCTTGTCGGAAACAAGGTTTTAATTGCGTAATAAAATGGAACATAAATACTTATTTATTGCTGTTGATGCAGCCCTGAAAGCAGGAGAGGAGATATTGTCTATTTATACCGATCCGGCTTCGGACTTCGAAATAGAGCGGAAAGCTGACAATTCTCCTTTGACCATTGCTGACCGGAAAGCACATATAATAATTTCCACTATTTTGAATGAAACTCCTTTTCCTGTTCTGAGCGAAGAAGGGAGACATTTGGATTATGATACCCGTCGTAAGTGGGAAATGTTGTGGATTGTCGATCCTTTGGATGGTACGAAAGAATTTATCAAGCGAAACGGTGAATTTACAGTGAACATAGCTTTGGTGAAAGCGGGGGTTCCTATTATCGGAGTTATTTATCTGCCGGTGAAAAAAGAACTCTATTTTGCCGGTGAAGAGATCGGTGCTTATAAATTGTCGGATATTACAGCTTTAGAGGATAATGCCACACTTGATAAATTGATTGCCGCTTCCGTACGGCTACCGCAGGGCGGTCGGCAAAATCAATTTGTGGTTGTTGCTTCCCGTTCACATCTGACTCCGGAGACAGAGACATACATTGAGGCATTGAAGCAGAAACACGGCGATGTGGAGTTGATATCCAGTGGCAGTTCTATTAAAATATGTTTGGTTGCTGAAGGTAAAGCGGATGTTTATCCTCGTTTTGCTCCTACTATGGAGTGGGATACTGCTGCCGGACATGCTATAGCACGTGCTGCGGGAATGGAGGTTTATCAGGCGGATAAAAAAGATGTTCCCTTGCAGTATAATAAAGAAAATTTGCTGAATCCTTGGTTTATTGTTGAGAAGAGAAGATAAACCACTAATTGTTTGCGTTTATGACATTTGAAATTGCGTTTGTGTTATTATCCTTATTGGGGATGGTTATTGCTTTGATTCTGGACAAGATGCGTCCCGGCATGATACTTTTTTCAGTAGTGGTGTTGTTTCTCTGTGCAGGTATTTTGACTCCGAAGGAGATGCTCGAGGGATTCAGTAATAAAGGGATGATAACCGTAGCCCTGCTTTTTTTGGTAAGCGAGGGTATCCGCCAGTCGGGAGCGTTGGGGCAGGTCATTAAAAAGTTGCTTCCTCAGAAGCGAACGACGGTATTCAGGGCACAATTGCGTTTATTACCTTCCGTTGCCTTTATTTCGGCTTTTTTGAATAATACTCCGGTTGTTGTTATTTTTGCTCCAATCATTAAACGATGGGCGCGTACCGTCCACTTACCTGCTACCAAATTCTTAATTCCTCTTTCGTATGTGACTATATTGGGAGGTATTTGTACTTTGATCGGTACGTCTACCAACTTGGTTGTGCACGGAATGATACTGGAATCCGGACATGAAGGATTTACGATGTTTGAATTGGGTAAAGTGGGGATCTTTATTGCAATTGCCGGCATCATTTATCTGTTTGCTTTTTCTAAAAAGTTGCTCCCTGATGCACGTCCCGATACGGCCGTACCTGATGAGGAAATAGAAGAAGGAGATAAACTCCACCGGGTGGAAGCTGTGCTTGGTGCCCGTTTTCCGGGTATTAATAAAACGTTGGGTGAGTTTAATTTCAAGCGTCATTATGGTGCTGAGGTCAAAGAAATCAAGAAACGCAACGGACAGCGGTTCGTCAATAACCTGGAAGAGGTTGTTTTACGTGAAGGTGATACATTGGTAGTGATGGCAGATGATACATTTATTCCTACTTGGGGAGAATCTTCCGTGTTTGTGTTGTTAGCCAACGGCAATGATAACGAACCTGTACCAGGAAAAGGGAAACGCTGGTTTGCATTGATTCTGTTGATTCTGATGATAGCAGGTGCTACTGTCGGAGAACTTCCAATAGTGAAGGAAATGTTTCCGGACATGAAACTGGATATGTTTTTCTTTGTTTCCGTTACTACTATTATCATGGCCTGGACTAAAATCTTCCCGGCACGCAAGTACACTAAATATATTTCGTGGGATATTTTGATTACGATTGCTTGTGCTTTTGCCATCAGTAAAGCAATGGTGAACTCGGGAGTGGCCGATAAGGTGGCAGAGTTCATAATCGGCATGAGCGATGATTACGGTCCCCATGTATTGCTGGCGGTTCTATTTATTATTACCAATCTGTTTACGGAACTGATTACAAACAATGCGGCCGCTGCGTTGGCTTTTCCGTTGGCTTTGTCGCTTTCAACCCAGTTGGGAGTCGATCCGATGCCGTTCTTTGTGGTCATTTGTATGGCTGCATCGGCCAGTTTCTCTACACCGATTGGTTATCAGACTAACCTGATCGTACAAGGTATTGGTAACTATAAGTTTATGGATTTTGTCCGTATCGGATTACCTTTAAATCTTATAACATTCCTGATTTCTATTTTCCTGATTCCTTTAATCTGGCCGTTTTAATGACTGAAACAACATCTAACATATTATAAATGGAAGAAAATAATAACATATATCCAATATTCGACCGGATGCTGACCCGGCAGGATAAAGAAGGACTCCTGAGGCAGCATGGCGTGATGATTTGGTTTACCGGTCTGAGCGGATCGGGCAAAAGTACGATTGCAATTGCTTTGGAACGCGAATTGCATAAACGTGGATTGTTGTGCCGTATCCTGGACGGAGATAACATCCGTACGGGGATAAACAATAATTTAGGCTTTTCTGAAGCCGACAGGGTGGAAAATATTCGTCGTATAGCTGAGGTTTCCAAACTTTTTATTGATACCGGTATTATTACGATTGCTGCTTTTATCAGTCCTAATAATGATATCCGCGAGATGGCAGCCCGCATTATCGGGCAAGATGATTTTTTAGAAGTATTTGTCAGCACTCCGCTTGCCGAATGTGAGAAACGCGATGTGAAGGGGTTGTATGCCAAGGCCCGCAGAGGAGAAATAAAAAACTTTACCGGGATATCCGCCCCATTTGAGGCTCCGGAGCATCCGGCCTTGTCACTTGATACTTCAACACTTTCACTTGAAGAGTCTGTCAAGCGTCTGTTGGACATTGTATTGCCCCGTGTGAGCAGACATGAATAGAATATAGATGAAGAAATAATCATAACAATGAAAGAGGAATATAAATTAAGCCACTTAAAGGAACTCGAAGCCGAGTCCATTCACATTATCCGCGAAGTGGCGGCGGAGTTTGAGAATCCGGTTATGCTGTATAGCATCGGAAAGGATTCTTCGGTCATGGTACGCCTCGCCGAGAAAGCTTTCTATCCGGGCAAGGTGCCGTTTCCTTTAATGCACATCGATTCTAAATGGAAATTTAAGGAAATGATTCAGTTCCGTGATGAATATGCTAAAAAGTATGGTTGGAATCTGATTGTGGAAAGCAATATGGAAGCTTTTCATGCGGGAGTAGGACCGTTTACACATGGAAGTAAGGTACATACCGACCTGATGAAAACACAAGCTTTATTGCGTGCACTCGATAAATATAAATTTGATGCCGCATTTGGCGGTGCCCGCCGTGATGAAGAAAAATCACGTGCCAAAGAGCGCATATTCTCTTTTCGTGATAAGTTTCATCAATGGGATCCTAAAAACCAGCGTCCGGAACTATGGGATATTTACAATGCCCGCGTACATAAAGGTGAAAGCATACGTGTGTTCCCGTTGAGCAACTGGACCGAACTGGATATCTGGCAATACATTCGCTTGGAGAATATTCCGATTGTACCATTGTATTATGCCAAAGAGCGTCCTGTGGTGCAGATGGACGGAAATCTGATTATGGCTGATGATGAGCGTCTGCCGGAGAAATATCGTGATCAGATTGAGATGAAAATGGTACGTTTCCGTACGTTGGGGTGCTGGCCGTTGACAGGTGCTGTCGAGAGCGAAGCCGACACCATTGAGAAGATTGTGGAAGAGATGATGACTACTACCAAGAGCGAACGTACAACCCGCGTTATTGATTTCGACCAGGAAGGTAGCATGGAACAGAAGAAACGCGAAGGATATTTTTAAATATTACAACTATGGCAGATAAATTAGATATAAAAGCATTTCTGGATAAAGACGAACAGAAAGATTTGCTGCGTCTGTTGACGGCAGGTTCGGTAGACGATGGAAAGTCTACATTGATCGGGCGTCTGCTGTTCGATAGCAAGAAATTGTATGAAGACCAGCTCGATGCGCTGGAACGCGATAGTAAACGGTTGGGTAATGCAGGAGAACACATTGATTATGCTCTGTTGCTGGATGGGCTGAAGGCCGAACGCGAACAAGGCATTACGATTGATGTGGCCTATCGTTACTTCTCTACCAATAACCGCAAATTTATCATTGCTGACACTCCGGGGCACGAACAGTATACCCGTAATATGATAACCGGTGGTTCTACAGCCAATCTGGCTATTATTCTGGTAGATGCCCGCATGGGAGTGATCACTCAGACAAGACGTCATACCTTCCTGGTTTCTTTGTTGGGAATCAAGCATGTGGTGTTGGCAGTCAATAAGATGGACTTGGTCGATTTTTCGGAAGAGCGTTTCAACGAAATAGTAACAGAGTATAAAAAGTTTGTAGCTCCTCTGGGGATTCCTGATGTAACCTGCATTCCTCTTTCGGCACTCGATGGAGACAATGTGGTGGATAGGTCGGAAAGAACTCCGTGGTACGAAGGACTCTCCTTACTCGATTTTCTGGAAACGGTGCATATCGACAGTGATAATAATTTTGATGATTTCCGCTTTCCCGTACAATATGTACTTCGTCCGAATCTTGACTTCCGCGGGTTTTGCGGTAAGGTGGCATCCGGTGTTATACGTAAAGGGGATAAAGTGATGGCTTTGCCTTCCGGTAAGGTATCTCATGTTAAGAGTATTGTTACTTTTGATGGTGAACAGGAGTATGCTTTTCCTCCACAGTCGGTTACACTGACACTTGAAGATGAAATAGATGTATCGAGAGGAGAAATGTTGGTTCATCCGGACAACCTGCCTATTGTAGACCGTAATTTTGAAGCGATGTTGGTGTGGATGGATGAAGAACCGATGGATGTCAACAAATCGTTCTTTATCAAACAGACAACGAACGTTAGCCGTACCCGTATTGATAGCATTAAGTATAAAGTGGATGTCAATACGATGGAACATTCATCTGTCCCTTTCCTTTCTTTGAACGAAATAGCACGTGTGGTGTTTACTACAGCCAAAGAGTTGTTCTTTGATCCGTATCAGAAGAATAAATCGTGTGGCTCGTTCATTCTGATTGATCCGATTACCAATAATACCAGTGCTGTGGGGATGATTATCGATCGGGTTGAAAGAAAAGACATGAATGCTTCTGATGATCTTCCGGTTCTGAACCTGCCAAAACTGGGCATAACGACTGAGCATTATGAAGCGATTGAAAAGGCTGTGAAATCGTTGAGTGAACAAGGTTTCGAAGTCAGAATAGAAAAGTAAATAATGATTCGATGTGCCGACGGGCTGGTTACGGCCTGTTGACACATTAACAACTAACACATTATTATGGGATTACTTGAATTTAATAAACTTCCTATAAATACTCTGGTGGGTGCAGACTGGCAAACATTTAAAGCTATTACGGGAGGAAGGGAGGTCGATGCGCCCTATAAAGGTAAATATCGTCTGACAAAGGCTGTTTGCCGTTTACTGTCTACTTTGGCCCCTCTTCAGGATAAGCGTTATGAGAAGATACTGGCAGATAAACCATTAGAGCATGATCCGGTTTTTATTCTTGGTCACTGGCGTAGTGGAACTACTTTTGTGCACAATGTTTTTTCATGCGATACACATTTCGGCTATAACACGACTTATCAAACCGTATTTCCACATTTAATGATGTGGGGCCAGCCGTTCTTCAAGAAAAATATGAGTTGGCTTATGCCGGATAAGCGTCCGACGGATAATATGGAACTGGCCGTCGATTTACCGCAGGAAGAAGAGTTCGCACTTGCCAATATGATGCCTTATACCTACTATAATTTCTGGTTCCTACCCAAATACCAGCAAGAATATGCTGATAAATATTTGCTTTTTGATGATATCAGCGAAGCTGAATTGAAGGTTTTTGAGGAGACATTTACCAAGTTGATCAAGATTTCTTTATGGAATACGCAAGGTACCCAGTTTCTCAGTAAGAATCCCCCTCATACAGGACGGGTGAAGGAGCTGGTGAAAATGTTCCCCAATGCGAAGTTTGTTTATCTGATGCGCAATCCGTATACAGTATTTGAATCTACACGGAGTTTCTTTACCAATACGATTCAGCCATTGAAATTGCAGGATATTACTCCCGCCGAGTTGGAGGACAATATTCTTTCCATTTATGCTAAATTGTACCATAAATATGAAGCTGATAAGCAGTTCATTCCCAAGGGAAACCTGATGGAAGTGAAATTTGAGGATTTTGAGGCAGACGCTATGGGAATGACTGAGAATATTTATCATGCTTTGGATATTCCCGGATTCTCCGAAGCACGTGGTGCAATAGAAAAGTATGTGGGAGGTAAAAAAGGATATAAGAAAAACAAATATAAGTATGATGACCGTACTGTTCAACTGGTGCAGGATCATTGGGATTTTGCACTGAAGCAATGGGATTATAGTTTATAAAAGAAAGGAGGAAAGATGATTCAGAAGACATATCGCTTATGGGTGGCAGGTCTGGTAACTTTGTGTTCTGCTCCTGCTGTGGCGCAGCAGAAGGTGGAGATGTTCTCTTTTGGGAATATGGATCAGTGGGTGACACGTGAGATAAAAGAATCGGGTATTATTGGTGGAAATACCAAAAAAGTATATGCCATTGGACCTACGGAAACCATTGTAGGTGCGAAACCTTATACGAATAAAGGAGGGTCTCCATGGGCTACTTCTAACGTTATGGCACGCGTGTCAGGGATTACGAAGACCAATACTTCGGTGTTTCCTGAAGCAAGAGGAGATGGCTTTTGTGCACGTCTGGATACCCGTATGGAGAGTGTGAAAGTGCTCGGAATTGTAGATATCACAGTTCTGGCGGCAGGATCTATGTTTCTGGGGACAGTACATGAACCGATTAAAAGCACTAAGAATCCCAATAAAATGTTACAGATGGGAGTGCCGTTTACCGAACGTCCGTCAGCTATCCAGTTTGACTATAAAGTGAAAATGTCCGATCGTGAAAACCGCATACGGGCAACGGGATTCAGTAAGATAACAGACGTGCCGGGCAAGGATTTCCCTGCTGTTATTTTGTTGTTGCAGAAACGTTGGGAGGATGCCAAAGGGAATGTATATGCCAAACGTATCGGGACAATGGTGAACTATTATTATCATTCGACTGATTGGAAAAATGGTGCCACTTACAATATTATGTATGGCGATATAACTAATGATCCGGCATATAAGGCTCATATGATGCGTCTTCAGGCTTCTGAGTATTTTACGGTGAACAGTAAGGGGGAGAGTGTCCCAATCCATGAAGTAGCATGGGGAGAAGCTGACGATGTACCGACACATATGGTACTCCAGTTTACGTCCAGTCATGGTGGTGCATATATCGGATCGCCTGGAAACTCGCTCTATATTGACAATGTGAAGTTAGTATATTAGGACTCTGTCAGACGAAAAGGATAAGCGAAGATGTGTTCATGAATAATGGACACATCTTTTTTTGTTAGTTTACATTGGAAGAAAATATTCCGGAGCGGGGAGTCATGACTTGACAAGGCAAGAAAAAAGGTACGTCTCAGCGACGTACCTTTTCAAAGTATAGAGCAATTTGTTTCCCGCTCTATTAGGAAATCGAAACCCTATTATTCTAAAATTACAACACGGTTCAGGAAGTTCTTGCCAAACATGTTGGCAGTTCCACCGAAACCGATGAGTTCCAGTTGATCTTTGCTTACGCCTTCTTTGATAAGAGCGTCATATACAGCTTGGGCACGTGCTTCAGATAGTTTCTGGTTCCACTTTGCACTACCGGTAGCTTCATCTGCATAGCCTGCCACTTTGTATTTCTTATCCGGATTAGCCTTCAGGATCTTAGCTGCCAACTGGATGTTAACCATGCCGTAGTCATCGATTTTAGATTTGCCAATCTGGAAGAAAACAGCACGAGGACCGGCTACTTCAACTTCTTTTACAACTTCTTTTGTTACAGGTTTCACGTTAGCCAGTGCGTTCTTAGCATCAGCCAAGTCAGACTGAGCTTTTGACAATTCACTTCTGTAACGATTCAACTCTTCGTTAATAGCACTTTGGTCTACCTGGGCACCACAAGATACGAATCTCTTACCTCCGAATGTGTAAGTAACACCTGCTGTCAGAGAAACAGCGCCATCCGTATGAGCTGAGCTATAGCGTCCGAATACGGAAGGGGAAACTTCTCCTCTTGCCTCTACATTAATGTCCAGGTATTTGTTGATGTTAAATTGTCCCATCAGACCAACAGAACCATTAATCAGTGCATCCAGTTTATCCTGGTTGCCATAAGCCTTGGCAAACGTAAGTCCCGGACCGGCAAACACTGATACGGTGAACAAACGGTCGGGGTTGTAGCCTCCGATGGCATTTGACAAATTGAACAATCCGTCGGCACGCAAAGTGAAGTACTTTTTATTCTTCATTTTGTTATATTCTCCTTCCGGCATGCCGTATTCGGAGTATAATGTGCTCCAGCATCCGGCTACCTGACCGCGGATACCCCAGATAGGGTTGAACAGTTTACCGACTGATGCGTGGATCAGCGGAGTTATGGCATGTCCGAAGCCATAATCAAAGTTGTCAGGGTTTACACATCCCTGTGCTCCCACACCCACACTGATAAAGATATTATCTTTAGCTTTCTCGCTATAATAATGCTCTTTGGTCTGGGCTGAGGCGGAGATGGCTGCGCCTGTCAACAGTAAAGACAATATTGCTATTCTACTTTTCATGTTATTTCATTTTTTATTTTAACTCTTTGTTTCGTTTTTGCTTTTTTATTCCATTTTTCCCTGACAAGCGGAACTGGAGTGTCAATCCTCCCGTAACGTACTTCATCTTTTGTAATTCCACTTGTGCGTGTAGATGGTTGAAAAGCAAATAGGTGGCACCTAACGCAAAATCTTTCGAATCATATTCGGCAATCAATCTCAATTGCGGATGGAAAGACGGATTGTAGCTGATACCTGCCGCGATCCCATTCAGTTTGTATTCTATCCGTTTGTTATAAAGGTAGGAGAGGTGTACTCCTATTGTCTCTGATCCCAATCGGATATGTTTGGTGGCTGCGACATAGAAACGGCTGAAATATCCGTTACCTTCGGTCGGGGCGACAACTCCGTCACCGGACGAGGTAAAAGGATCGGAGGTTCCTATTACCACAGCGGGCATGTATTTCCAGAACTGTCCCTCTTTCAATGCCCGTAATCTGAGAGAAAAATACCGGTCCTGATTGGTGAACCCTGAGTAACCATAAGGCTTTAATCCAAGAGCTTCTGCCTTGAACAAAGTACAAGTATATGCCACTTCCATCCAAGGTAGAATGGTTACATTCAGGTAGTAATTGTACGTATGATAATACCACGTCGGAGGAGTTATCTCCTTATTCATAAAGTTAGCACCCAGCATCACTGTTTTATCCTTTTGCATCTCTGCCGAAGGGGCATGCAGTAATCCCGTAGTACCGTAGGTCAATTGAGCCGAAAGCATAAAGGGTATAGCTATAAATAGCGATACGATGAAGATTCGTTTTAAATTTATTGTATACATTCTCTACGCTTTCGGTTCAATGATTTCAATTACTACATTTATTTTCTCAATTATTCAGAGATGATGATACCACCACCGGCATTCAGATCATCACCGTGTCCGTGACCATGTCCGTGACCGATTGCTTCTATAGTTTCCACTACTACTGAAGAAACCTTGCTGATTGTAACTGTAGCTGTTTTCTTTTCAATAGCTTTGGTCGCTTTGTTGTAAACGGCAAACGGTAATGTATAAGTCGTTTTGATAACGTTTCTTGTTACCTTGAAACCGGTCAACTGTGTGTAAGCGGGCACTTCCAGTTCGTATGTGAATTTTGTATCTGTAGTAAAGGCTGCTCCCGGAGTAACATTAGCGTTGTCATCTTTAATAGCTTCTTCCAAAGCAGCAGCAACCATCTTGATGGTGGTTGAGGTCAAAGAAGAATGAGCTTTCTTAACGATTTCTTCTACAGAAGCACCGTTTTCGCACTTGATGCCACCCTTCCAGTTGATTTCCATTTTTACTTTAGCTGTTTCACCTTCAGTGTAGCATGCCTTATCAAAATTCATAGTGTCTAATGCAGCTTCTGCATCAGCTTGGCTGTCAGCTTCTTCAAAACCGAATTTAAACTTAGAGAAGTGGTGAACATTGCCTACAAATACACCATTTTGATAAGTTGCGTAGTTTTCTTCAGCTTCCCAAGTGCTGGTCTTTTCGTTGAAGTAGAGAGTAGCCAGTGCAACTTCAGGAGTTTCTCCCTGAGCAACAACAACTGCAGGTGTGAACTTCACTTCCATCGGAGTAACGAAGATAGTACCGGTAGGAGTACCGTCATATTCGCGGATAGAAGCACCTTCCTTACCTTCGTCGGTGCGGCTGATGTTCAGAGTACTTGCCACGCCGCTTGTGAAGATAACCACTGTGTTGGCCGGAAGAACAATTTCGTCAGTAACCATCTCTTCTTTGTCGTTATTGGTATCGATCACTTTAGATTTCAGTTCGAAAGTAGTTTCTTTTTCGATCGGAAGAACTGCTACTTTATCGATTTCTGTCAAAGTTCCGTTAGCGATGTATTTCTCCATGGTGTTAACCACTTGCTCTGCTTGTGCCGGAGTGATCTTGATATCCGATCCTGTAGCTTCCAATACCTTGTTGATTGATTCTTCTACTGCAGACTTGCTCGGTACTTTTTCACCTTCTGCTTTTTCCGGAGCAGCTTCTACGGCATTTTCTGTTGGAAGTTCGATATCTACATTACCGCCGATAAATACATTATCGTCATCAGCAGGTTTTTCTGTGTCAGGTTTCAGAATCAGTGTAACGTTGACTACGGTGTTAGATACCTGACCATTACCTTCCGGTGCTATAAATGCGGTATATACATAAATTTTATAGCTATTGTGGCGGATTGTTACAGTTGCTTTAGTCAGCCCTTTTATCTTGTCGGCTGGAATTTCGAACTTATAAAAACCGTTGGAAGCAGTTGCGACAGTTTCATATCCTGAAAGGTTTAGTGTAACTTCAGCCTTGGTTACCATACCACCATCTTGATTATAGATGTTTCCTGACAGATAATATTTAGGAGCAATCTCTACTTCGTTTTTCTGCATAGAAACGGTTACCGGAGTTTTTGCAATGAAAATACCTTCGCCTTCCGGACCTGTTACTTCACTGATGGCAACATTGGCAGTAGTCGGTTTGTATCCGTCAGCAGTAATATAGATTGTATGCTGACCCAGACTTACGTTAGACATTGTGAATTTGTTACCGTTCTGGATGGTTGCTGTCAGTACTCCCGGAATGGTTGCAGCTTTAATAGCTACGGCTTCACCACTTTCTGCATCAAATACGGAACCTTCAATCTGATATTCTACATCCATTGTCGGTTTTGTTTCTTTGCCTTTTTCCATTCTGGCATCAATCGTATAGGCAACGATAGAACCATTTTCCTGTTTGGTAACAAATACAGAGCTTGTCACTGTTTTGTAGCCGCTCTTTGCAAAAGTCACTACGTTGGTTTCTCCTACTTTGGCTTCCAAAGCATACTTACCGTCTGCGGCGGTGGTCATTGACTTTGAGTTTGTAACATTGGTTACCGTTACACCATCCATCACAGCATTGCTTTCAGCATCTGCAACAATACCTGCAACTTGATATGTTGTTGCTGTAGGCTCGGTCACTTTAGGTACATCAATCTCATCTTTTTCGTAGCAACTTGCGAACATACCGCACATTGCTAACAAGGTTAACGCTAATTTAGCGCTACTACCGAAAAATTTACTTTTCATTTTCATCTCAATAAAATTAAAAATTTAATAACTCAGATTTTACAAAATATGGATTAAAACTATTATTCTTCATTATGTTGTCATCGGGTGCCGGCCGATAAGTTTTATAGTAATATTGTTCATTTCCTGCATTATAGGACATTCCCATATTGTTGGAGGGTGTGATCCGGGGGATATATCCTTTACGTTTATATCGGTAAGGAGGTAAGGCTATTTGGAAACGGAAACCTCCATTGGCTTTTACATTCTTGGCTTTCATGGCATAAAAGCCGATAGAGGCATAACGAAAATGCCGGATTGCTTCTACTCTGACCGCCTTTTCTTGCAGTAGATATTGTTCCACTCTTGCATTTAGTTCTACATTATAGCGGGGCCAATAGAAACTTCCTCCCAATGACCATGTTGTACGCATCTTTGTGCCGTAGTGCATGGTAAAACCTTCCCAATATCCGGTTCCGGTATATCCTATACGTCCTTCTACGCTGAAACGTTCATCGTTGAAATGATGAATCAGGTTGAAATCAATGCCATATCGGCTATTATTAAAATTACCTACAGACAGTGTTGCCCATAAGTTATAAGGTAAACGGACCGTTTGTGATAGTTCAAGGAAACCCGGATGCACTTTATCGTATCTGCTGGCATATCCGTCATTGTATACCGGAATCACCATTTGAGCGGTGAATTTCATCCCTCTCCATAAAGAGACTTCTATGGCGGGTGATAAATTGAAAAGTACTTGATAGATTTGCGTTATTACCAGATTTTTTAGTGATAATTCCGGATATATTGTGATATCTACTTTATACAAAGAGCTATTCTTTTTTTTATTCCTTTTTACTTTGTTCCAGCTATTTCCAAGATTATAGCTGACTTCCCAGTCTTGTTTGCTAATATCTATGGTACTGTCTTTTTTAGATGGCTGATAATAAAGAGAAATCTGAGGAACGTTGTTATTCAAAACGATAATTCGACATGGCTTTCTTTCGGGAAATCGATATATGGGTTTACGTAATATGGATTTACTTGCTGTTTGATTGTATAATATTGATATATAGTATTTTATATAGATATCACTTTTGCTTGGTTTATTATGATTCTGATTGATCTTTACTTTCATGAAGTATATATGTTACCGAGCTGCTACTTTAATTAAGACTCATAAAGAATCTTTGTGAAATTGATAAGTGATTAGAAAACAGAGATTTATTTGAGTTTCGTAGGCGGATATCGTTTAATCATTTTTCTTTAGAAATCTTTTTTCTGAGACTTTTGTTACCTGTTTGTTACTTATAACGGAATAATGTCTATATTTATAACTAATAACATGCAAACAAATAATATGAAAAAAGAAGTAAGGATTAAAGAACCGGTTAGAATTAGAACCAAGTGTCTGTCGAATGGTTGTGAGTCTATATATTTAGATATATATATAGATGGAAAGAGACAATATGAGTTTTTAAAGTTATATATAATACCTGAGCATACGCGGGAAGACAAAGATTTAAATCAGAGTACTATGAAGCTTGCTAATGCGGTGAAAGCTCAAAGAATTGTAGAATTGCAGAATGGAATATATGGCTTTAACCATCAAAAAGAGAAAAAGGATATAACACTGATAGACTATATAAAGTATTTGGCAGACAGGGATATAGAAAAAACTTCAAGAAAAGTGTCTATGTATACTTTGATATATCATCTCCAGCGTTATGATAAATTAGGTATTAAGCTTAGGCAGATAGATAAAAAGTATATACTCGGCTTTATTGAGTACTTGAAAACTGCAACTCAGAAGCATTGCAAAAGTATAAAGCATATAAATGCCAATACTCAGGTATATTATTATAAAGTTTTTCATTATTGCCTTAATAGTGCCATAATTGATGAAATTATAATCTCAAACCCGATGGATAAGATAAAAAAAGAGGAAAAACCTAAACGTAAAAGAACCGAAAGGGCCTTTTTAACTATTGATGAAGTTAAAACATTATCGCAAACGGATTTTCATAATAAGACTTTGAAGAGGGCTTTTCTATTTAGTTGTTTTTGTGGGTTGAGACATAGTGATATAGTGGCACTTACATGGGGAAATCTAAAAAAAAATAAGATAGGGAAAATAGAACTGCATATGACACAGCAGAAAACTCAGGAACTCCTTTCGCTTCCTTTGAGTAATGAAGCTTTAAAACAACTCCCGGTCCGTGGGAAGGCTCAGGATACAGAGAAAGTATTCAAAGGACTGATCAGTTTAGGAAGGACCAATGAGATATTGCCAAGATGGGCTGCTAAAGCCGGTATTCAAAAACATATCACATTTCATTCGGCACGCCATACTCATGCTACGATGATGATTACTCTTGGGGCTGATCTTTATACCGTGTCCAAACTCCTGGGACACACTAACATTCAAACAACTCAGATATATGCCAAGATAGTAGATGAAAGTAAAGAGAAAGCTATTGATCTGATTCCGGATATAACTTGAGAGGGTGATAAATGGTTCGGGTATGTAGTTGCGAAAATGTGAACCTCAATCTTATGCCTGAATGTTGTGGAGTAACGATAAAAAGCTAATAAGACATAAGATGTTGACAAACAGTGACATTAAATACTAATATCTTGGGTTTACGAAGTTAACTTTAACACTGTGTTAAAGTTAACTTCGTAAACCCAAGATATTAACTTCGTAAATACATAAGGTTAACTTCGTAAATCTAAGAATATAATTGGCTGCTTTTGTAGTTAACATTGTTAATTCAACTGCTTTATATAGTAGGTTTATATTAATATATGAATACATTATTATATATATACTGGTCTTTCCGATGCATTTCTGTTTTAGTTGGTAATAATTGTGCATTTGGTTAGATTAGCTACTACTTGATTTTACCCGGATTTAGTAAATTTGTAATATAGCGGTATTTTATTGGAAATTTAGTATTAATATATATTTCTATTTTATTTTATCACTTCTTTATTTATATAACTTGCTCTATTAGTGATTCTAAAATATATAATGGATATTATTTAAGATTATAAATGGTTTTTCTGGTCTATTTTTAAGTAAGCAGGAGTTCGAATGAAAAAAAACTGATACAAATCTGCGAAAAAACATGTAAAACTCTTTGGTATTATTAAAATTGTGTCTATTTTTGCACCATATTTTGTATCTATAATTTTTAGGGTACATAAGTTTTAAAGCAAACAAATGAATCACAAAAGCCCTTACATGAGGAAAAACATAACAATTGACGCTACTTTGCTCAGAATTTTACTCATATCATTCTGTTTACTCCCTTTAAAAGGTGTATGTCAAACAGGAGAGGCTACTGTTGACGCACTGGTGAAAATGGGATTTGAGAATGTAGGGTGGACAGAAGATAATGAGGAACGGGTTTTTGTGATACAGAATTCAGCCTATCGTCTTGAAGGAGTCGGAATAGGTAAAGCTGTTGATTTGATTCAAAAGATGGGTTTACCCGAAAATAAGCCATGTAGGTTAATAGTTTTGGACAATAATATACCTCAGATATCTCTCTATTATCAGCCTATGAAAGGAGATAGTATTGCTGAAGCAAATCGGGCCGACTGGAATGTAAGTTATGATTTGGGAGAAGGATGGAAGCAAGCAAGACGTATTAAGAAGCAAAACAGTTCTTTGTTTAAGGTAGATATAGTGGTATATCCGGAATTATTATTCAGAAACTATATTTTGTCTAAGGTCTATGAAATAGTGGTTAATGTCTCTCCTGCCATAGAAGTTTCTTTGTGGAAGGGAATGAAACTGACCGGACAAGTGATTTTCCCTATCTATAATGATTATGGTCAAAGGTATAAGCAGATCCGTCCCGGATTTGTGACTTTGTCACAGACAGTGCGTTTGCCTCAACGCACATTTCTGACCGCCTCAGTCGGATTTTTTAATAAGTTTCGCTGGGGAGGTGATTTAAAAGCAAAACACTTCTTTAAAGATGAGCGCTTTTCAGTAGATGCGCGTATCGGGTATACCGGAAGAGGGTATTTTGAAGATTGGGCCTTTTATCATGGTACCAAATGGACTCTGACCGGTTCTATCGGAGCTAATTTCTATTGGCCGAAATACAATACACAGTTTAGTTTAAAAGGAGAGCGATATTTGGAGGAAGAATATGGAGTCCGTTTTGATATGGTTCGCCATTTTCGCTATGCCTCTATTGGCTTTTATGGAATGAAAGTGCAACATGCAGGTAATAAAGGACTGAATGGAGGTTTCTTGTTTCAGATAGCTTTGCCTCCATACAAATATAAGAGAAAGGGGTATATCCCAAGAGTAATGCCTAATAATTTCGGATTCCAATATAATGCGGGTAATGAACGTATATATGGTAAAGGGTATAACTCTCAGGCAAGTGATAATGTAATGAATGATAATAGTTTTAATCCATATTTTGTAAAATCAGAATTATTAAATTTTTAATTTTATTGAGATGAAAATGAAAAGTAAATTTTTCGGTAATGGCGCTAAGTTAGCGTTAGCCGTTTTGGCAGTTTGCGGTACACTGTTTACAAGCTGCTACGAGAAAGCAGAAGTTGATGAAGCAACAAAACCAGCCCCTGCAAAGTATTATATTGCCGGTACTATTACTGACGCAACTACAGGTCAGGTTTTGACTACTGCTAAAGTTACATTGGGTGGCGAATCAGTTGGAGCTACATTCAACAAAGAAGTTACTTATAAAGCAGAAGGATATAGCTTGGAAGTTTCTGCAACCGGTTATTATTCTGTAACAAGACAAGTATACCTGAACCAGGTTAGTGACGGTCAGACAAGTGTTGCTACTGTAGACGTTGCTTTGGTTTCTGTTGAAGCAGCAACTATTCCTCCGGTAGTTTCTCCGACTGATCCTAAGACTGATGTTACTGAATCTGAAGCCGGAGCATTGGTAACTAAAGCAGCTGAAGAAGCTAAACCTTCTGCTGAAACAGTTAAGAATATGTGGGATGGTGCAACAGCTACAGCTGAGGAAAAGGCTGGTCTGGAAACTACAAAAGAGTTGACCGGTGACGTTACTACTGGAGCTACTACTGCTGAAGCTCAGGCTGATGGATCGATCTTGGTTACTACTCCGTTTGAATTTGCAAACTCTGTTAAAGATGCCGCTATCTTGGTTCCTTACTTCTACAATGAAGGTTGTGAACTTACAGGTGATGTAAAAGAAGTGGCTGCTCCTGCAACAAGAGCAGAAGGCGCTGTTTCTACTGATATTCAGGCTGCTTTCCTTGCAAATGCTGCTAAAGCTTTGAATAAGAATGCCGGTTTCGTACAGAAGGTTGGTTATGCTAAGATCAGCGTATTGAGCGGTTATGGTATTATTGGCTATAGAGTTAAAGGACAATTGGTTTCTAAGAAACTGACATTCTTGATCTCTGGCAAATATTATGAAGGTATCGTTTCTTACCAGAACAGCGTAATGATCTATCCTAACTATTACAGCCACGATTCTCACGATTCTCATGACTCTCACGGCTTCAACCCGAACGCCGGTGGTGGATCTAACGACTAATCAGAGGTAAAAGTAATTGTTGAGAATTAAAAAGTACGAGTTGAACCGAAAGTATAGAAATTGCAGGTAATGATGAAAAAGATACTTCTTATGGGCTTGTTCCTTTGCTGTCATTTGGCACTTTCGGCTCAGTTGACGTACGGAACTACCGGTTTGCTCCATGCTCCGTCAGCAGAAATGCAACGGGATAAGACAGTGATGATCGGTGGAAATTTTCTAAATAAGGAGATAACTCCTCCTACATGGGACTACCATACGTATAATTACTTTTTGAACGTGACTATCTTTCCCTGGCTCGAAATAGCCTATACATGTACGCTGTTTCAGTCGCAGACTATAGGGATTGACTGGAAAGTTGGAAAGAAGAAGTTTACGAATCAGGACAGATATTTTTCTGCCCGTTTGCGAGTTTTGAAAGAAGGACAATTGTGGAAGCATATGCCGGCTGTTGTAGTGGGAACTTCTGATCCTTATACTGAGTCAGGCGATGGGCAAGTAGGTTCTGCCGATGGTAATGGCTATTTTTGCCGTTTTTATGTCGCAGCCACCAAGCATATCCCGGTTGGAAAGGAGAAGATAGGTGTGCATCTGTCATATCTGTACAACCGAAGAGTGGATTACCACTTGAATGGATTAGCCGGAGGGTTCACTTATGCTCCATCTTTTGCTCCTGATCTGACAGTGATCGCAGAATATGATGCAAAGGACTTCGCGTTTGGTGCTACCTATTTGCTTTTCAACCATTTGCATGCGCAGGTAGAATTGCAAAGAATGAAATATTTTACCGGCGGGCTTACATATAAGATTTATTTGAAGTAAGCAGAATGGTCGGAGCAAATAAGAAACTAAAAGAGTTGAAATATTTAAAAACAAAAAACAATGAAAAGTAAATTAGTAATATTATCTTTATTGTTGGCCGGTGCTACTGCAGCTACTGCTCAGACTAAAGAGACGTTCTATAGCGAAAGCTTTAAGGACAATATCTTTGTGAGTGTAGGTGTTGGCGCTCAGGGTTGTGTAAACCCGGACAACTTTGATTATGGCTTTGGTAAAGCCATAACTCCGCTGATCAATGTGTCAGTTGGTAAACTGTTCAATCCGGTTTGGGGTATCCGTGGTCAGGTGGCTGGCGCATGGACTACCTTGTATTCTAACTACGGACAACCTGCCGATACTTATATTAAGAGTAAGAATAAACATTACTTCACTCTGCGTGCGGACGGTATGTTTAACTTGTCGAATGCTATTGGCGGTTACAATCCGGACCGTTTGTTCACAGTTTCTGTTTTTGCAGGTCCCGGTTTGACATTTGCCAAAGCTTATGGCGATCAGGATAAAGTAAATGCACTGATCAACGGTTCTGTTGGTTTGGCTGGACAGTTCAATATCAATAAGTATTTAGATATCAACATTGAAGCAAGAGGCGAGGTTTCTCCTTCTCCGTTCGGTAATATTAGCTCTGCCCATACCGACGGCGCTGTTTCTCTGACTGCAGGTGTAACTTATACATTTGGTGGCAAGAGATTCGTATCTTGTGGTTCTCAGGTAGACCAGAATGCTATCAATGAAGAACTGAATCGTTACAGAAGCGAACTGGCTAAGGCTCAGTCTGACTTGGCTGATGCCAAGAACGCGCTGGCTAACGTGAAACCTGTAACAAAAGAAGTTGTGAAGGAAGTTGAAGTAGCCGGACCTCGTGCTATCTTCTTCCAGATTGGCAAATCTAAGATTGACGACTATGGTATGGTTAATATTCAGTTGGCAGCTAAGATCCTGAAGGCTAATCCGGATAAGAAATATAAGGTGGCAGGTTATGCAGATAAAGCTACCGGTAGCGCCAAGTGGAACCAGAAGTTGTCTGAAGCTCGTGCACAGGCTGTTTACGATGCACTTATTAAAGAAGGTGTAAGCAAGGATCAGCTTGAACTGGTAGGCTTCGGTGGAACTGCCAACATGTTTGGCAAGAACTTCTTGAACCGCGTTGTGATTCTGGAATAATACAACTTTATTGAGGCAATAGCCCGATAAATAATGGAAGGGGTATCCGCACAACGGATACCCTTTTTGTTTGTTAAATAGGGAATAATCCAAATTTTAATCGTATTTTTGCACTCCAAATATGAGTAGAATAATAGCAATAGATTACGGGCGAAAACGTACAGGAATAGCTGTGAGTGATGCGATGCAGATTATCGCTAACGGGCTGACAACTGTATCAAGTCATGAACTTCTGGATTTCATAACCAATTATGTAAAACAGGAACCGGTGGAACGCATTATTATAGGTTTGCCGAAGCAGATGAATAATGAGGTTTCTGAAAATATGAAAAATATAGAGCCTTTTGTACGTTCGTTAAGAAAACGTTTGCCTGATATTCCCGTTGAATATGTAGATGAACGTTTTACTTCTGTGCTTGCACACCGTACGATGCTTGAAGCCGGGCTTAAGAAAAAAGACAGACAGAACAAGGCATTGGTCGATGAAATTAGCGCAACTATTATTTTGCAGTCTTATCTGGAAAGCAAACGTTTGTAAGAAGAAAGAATATTTAAAAAGAATAATTATAAGATATGATTTTACCTATTTATGTATATGGTCAGCCAGTTCTCAGGCAGGTGGCGGAGGATATCACGCCGGATTATCCGAACCTGAAAGAGCTGATTGAAAATATGTTTGAAACGATGGATCATGCCGATGGGGTAGGGCTTGCCGCTCCTCAGATTGGCTTACCTGTCCGCGTAGTTGTTATTAACCTGGATGTGCTTTCAGAAGATTATCCTGAATACAAGGATTTTCGTAAGGCTTATATAAACGCACATATTGATGTTGTGGAGGGTGAAGAAGTATCCATGGAAGAAGGATGTCTTAGTCTGCCCGGCATACACGAGTCTGTAAAGAGAGGCAGTAAGATTCACGTACGATATATGGATGAAAATTTTGTAGAGCATAACGAAGTGGTAAAAGGGTTTCTGGCACGGGTTATGCAGCATGAATTTGACCATTTGGACGGGAAAATGTTCATAGATCACATTTCTCCTTTGCGTAAACAAATGATAAAAGGAAAACTGAATACGATGTTGAAAGGAAAGGCTCGTAGCTCCTATAAGATGAAGCAGGTGAAATGATATACCTGAGATTTTCGAATAAAAAGCAATGGGTAAAGTTGATCATATAAATCAATTTTACCCATTACCTTTTCAGGACTGCATTTCAAATATCCTGCAACGGCTATTTGATGTTTTTCTTAAAAGAGCCCGGTTATGGTTGCTTTAAATATACCAGCATCATTACCGGATTATCGTCTTCCTTTAAGCCTTTCAACTGTTCGATTTGAAGTATGGAAGGTGTTTCTTCCGCTTTTTCTAAAAGTTCAGGAGCTTCCCATACATATAACAGTGTATGGCTGTCAAGTGCCGTTATCGGGCGTAATGGTAAACCAGGAGTCAAGTCATTTTTTATATGGCCTGTGGCTACTTTGAAACAGTTTTTGGCTTTTTTGTCGTAAATAGCCATTTGTCTTTCTCGCGCTTTCTCTCCTGCCCAATTGGAATAAGGCATGAATATGTAGGAGTCAGTCTCTATGGCACTGTACTGTATGTAAGGAGCGGCCATTTCCTGAAAACGCTTTCCGTTTCCATCGAGATATTCAAACCTGCATTCCATCGGTAATGAGTATTTGCCCATCTGGAATATATATCGGGGTTCTAAAGCTTCTGGAGTGACGGTGAATAGGGTGTCGTTATAATATTCTTTATAACAGGTGTGGTTTTCGTAATGGAACATATAACGATCTATATCACTACTGATCATCCAGCGATATTGGCTGTTTAGCTCAAATAGGTCCCAACGATTGAAGATTTGCAACGTATCACCTTTCAGGTTGGAAAGGTAAATACGTTCTTTTCGTCTTCCGTTATTATTGCGCATGAATGTTGCGGCAATTGTATCCTGAACACGTAACATCGCAAACTCACTAACTTCTATATTAGGAACTTTCATTGCACGGATGAATTTACCTGTTTCCATAGAGTAGATATTGATTTTTCCTGTAGTTGTTAGCATGTAGACCAATCCTTTTTCTTCATCCACGTCAATCTGCATGATCCAGTTAAATTCACCTGGTCCACCGCCTTTGCGGCCCAGTGTCCGTATGAATTTACCATCTTTTGTGTACTGAAATAATTTATCGAGCCATGGTAGGAAGAAATACTCTTTTGTCTGGATGATATTGGTTCCCTTTAACCCTCTTATCAGGCATTTATTGTTTGTCTCCAACGGGATATACCGTATTGAATCGGCTATTTCACTCAGTAGTATTTCCCGTTCTGTTTCGATACCTGTTTCGAAAGGTACGATTTGAGGGAATTCTGGTTCTGTAATTTGGACCGTTGCTTCGGACGGCTGGTCACTGTTCTTCTTTCCGCTGCAAGAAAGCAGCAGGAAAGGTAGTAGTAAAAGAAGTGATTTTTGTTTCATGTTGATACTATTTTATGTATAAAAGAGTTCCTGTTTGCAATATTGTACAGGTGTCTTTCTTTCTGTATTTTTAATTTTCGGATAACCCGTTTCATATATTGATTTATGGACATATTACAAATCTACGAAATAATCGTAAATTAATAATGAATGTGAGGTTAATAGGTGTTAAGAAGGTGTATAGACTACTGAATATCTGCATGGAGGGGTCCTATAAAATAATCAAAAAATATAAAAAGTTGTCCGTTATCCCTGTTTAATAGATGAAAAGCATTACTTTTGCTCTACTTAAAAAGTATTCAGAAGCCGATGATTAAAAAGATATTAGCAGCATTATTGTTGTTTCCTACATTTATATATGCTCAGATAAACACAGACAGGGTAATGATGATTGCCCGAAACGCGTTATACTTTGAGGACTATGTCCTTTCCATTCAGTATTTTAATCAAGTGATCAATGCAAAACCCTACCTGTATGAACCCTATTTTTTCAGAGGGCTTGCCAAGATCAACCTGGATGATTATCAGGGAGCTGAAGATGACTGTGATGCGGCCATTGACAGGAATCCTTTTGTAGTGGGTGCTTATCAGATTCGTGGGCTTGCAAGGATTAAACAGAATAAGTATGATGGGGCTATTGAAGACTATAAGAAAGCACTTCATTTTGACCCTGAAAATATTACGCTTTGGCATAATCTGACTTTATGCCATATACAGAAAGAAGACTATAAAGCTGCTGAAGATGATTTGGGTAAATTGCTGGCAGTTGCTCCCAAATATACAAGAGCCTATCTGATGAGAGGAGAGGTGGCTTTGAAGCAACAGGATACATTGCGGGCTTTGAATGACTTCAATACAGCTATTGAGATGGATAAGTATGATCCTGATGCCTGGGCATCCCGGGCCATCGTCAGGTTACAACAGGGAAAATATGCAGAGGCAGAATCGGATTTGAATCATGCAACGCATTTGAATGCCAGAAACGCCGGGAATTATATTAATCGTGCTTTAGCCCGTTTCCATCAGAATAATCTGCGGGGAGCCATGAGTGATTATGATCTGGCTCTTGATATTGATCCGAATAATTTTATCGGACATTATAACCGTGGTTTGCTTCGGGCACAAGTAGGAGATGACAATCGAGCTATTGAGGATTTTGATTTTGTACTGCAAATAGAACCGGATAACATGATGGCTACGTTTAACCGAGGATTACTTCGTGCACAAACGGGGGATTACCGGGGAGCCATTAAGGATTATACAACTGTGATTGATATGTATCCGAACTTTTTGGCCGGATATTATCAACGTGCAGAGGCAAGGAGAAAGATCGGCGACCGTAAAGGTGCTGAAATGGACGAGTTTAAAGTCATGAAAGCGCAACTTGACAAGCAAAATGGTGTAAGTAATAGCGATAAGACCGTGGCTGATAATAAAAAAAGTAATAAGAAAGAGGAGACTAAAACTCGTAAAAAGTCCGATAAGGATATGAATAATTACCGGAAAATCGTTATCGCAGATAATTCTGAAGTGGAACAGAAATATAAGAGTGATATTCGGGGCAGGGTACAGGATCGTAATGTTAATATCAAGATGGAACCGATGTATGCTCTTACCTATTACGAGAAGATGAGCGATGTGAAGCGGACGGTACATTATTATAAGTATATAGATGATTTGAATCGTGCCGGTGTTTTACCAAAACGTTTGTATATCACTAATATGGAATCACCGCTTACCGAAGAACAAGTGAAGTTCCACTTTGCATTGATTGATACACATACTTCGGCAATTGTTGAAAATCCGCAGGATGCACGCATACGATTCTCCCGTGCACTTGATTTCTATCTGGTACAAGATTTTGCCAGTTCTGTTGAAGATCTGACTCAGGCCATTTTGTTGGATGATAAATTCTTCCCTGCTTACTTTATGCGTTCCTTGGTGCGTTGCAAGCAGTTGGAATATCAAAAGGCAGAAGAAGCTAATGCAGCCTCGGCAGCACCGGCCACACTACCGGGTATATCCGCTCCACCGAAGTCGGAAATCAGTGCCTTGGACTATGATATAGTGAAAAGTGACTTGGATCATGTGATCTCTTTAGCCCCCGATTTTGTTTATGCGTATTATAACCGTGCCAATGTATTGGCCATGTTGAAAGATTATCGTGCGGCAATTGCGGACTATGATAAAGCTATCGAATTGAATAAAGAGTTTGCGGAGGCTTATTTTAATCGTGGATTGACACATATTTTCCTGGGTAACAATAAGAATGGAATAGCTGACTTAAGTAAGGCAGGCGAGTTGGGCATTGTTTCGGCCTATAATATCCTGAAACGATTTACAGAAGTGCCGGAATAACATTTTTTAGATAAAAAATAGTAAACTCAAAAAGAAATCCTTATTTTTGCGTGCAATAATGAAAAATATAACATAACATTATGATAAAAATAACATTTCCTGATGGCTCTGTTCGTGAGTATAACGAGGGAGTAAACGGACTGCAAATTGCAGAAAGTATCAGTTCGCGTCTGGCGCAAGATGTATTGGCGTGTGGAGTGAACGGTGAGATTTATGATTTGGGACGTCCCATCAATGAAGATGCTTCGGTAGTGCTTTATAAATGGGAAGATGAACAGGGTAAGCATGCTTTTTGGCACACAAGTGCTCACTTGTTGGCTGAAGCTTTGCAGGAGCTTTATCCCGGTATTCAGTTCGGTATTGGTCCGGCTATTGAAAACGGTTTCTACTATGACGTTGATCCGGGAGAGGCTGTCATCAAAGAGTCTGATCTGCCTGCAATTGAGGCAAAAATGGCTGAACTGGTTGCAAGGAAAGAAGCTGTGGTTCGCCGGGATATTGCAAAAAACGATGCTTTAAAGATGTTTGGCGACCGTGGGGAAACTTATAAATGTGAGCTGATTTCGGAGTTGGAAGACGGACATATTACAACATATACACAGGGTGACTTTACGGATCTTTGTCGTGGCCCTCACTTGATGACAACCGCACCTATTAAAGCTATTAAGCTGACTTCTGTTGCCGGTGCATACTGGCGCGGACATGAAGACCGTAAAATGCTGACTCGCATTTATGGTATTACTTTCCCTAAAAAGAAAATGCTGGATGAGTATCTGGCTTTAATGGAGGAAGCTAAAAAACGTGACCATCGTAAGATTGGTAAAGAAATGCAACTTTTCATGTTCTCCGATACGGTGGGTAAGGGATTGCCTATGTGGCTGCCGAAAGGAACTGCTTTGCGTTTGCGTTTGCAGGATTTCCTTCGCCGTATCCAGACTCGTTACGATTATCAGGAAGTGATTACTCCGCCTATTGGTAACAAGTTATTGTATGTGACTTCGGGGCACTATGCAAAATATGGTAAAGATGCATTCCAACCCATTCATACACCGGAAGAGGGTGAAGAATACTTCCTGAAACCGATGAACTGTCCTCATCATTGTGAAATTTATAAGAATTTCCCTCGTTCGTATAAGGACTTGCCTCTGCGCATTGCTGAATTTGGTACTGTGTGTCGTTACGAGCAGAGCGGTGAACTTCATGGATTAACACGTGTGCGTAGCTTTACACAGGATGATGCACATATTTTCTGTCGTCCGGATCAGGTGAAGGGAGAGTTCCTTCGCGTGATGGATATTATTTCAATCGTGTTCCGTTCTATGGATTTCACTAACTTTGAAGCACAAATTTCTTTGCGCGATAAAGTGAACCGTGAAAAATACATTGGCAGTGATGAGAACTGGGAAAAAGCTGAACAAGCTATCATTGAGGCCTGCGAAGAAAAGGGGCTGAAAGCTAAGATCGAATATGGTGAAGCTGCGTTCTATGGTCCTAAATTGGACTTTATGGTGAAAGATGCTATCGGTCGTCGTTGGCAGTTAGGAACTATTCAGGTGGATTATAATCTGCCGGAGCGCTTCGAACTGGAATATATGGGATCGGATAACCAGAAGCACCGTCCGGTGATGATCCATCGCGCTCCATTCGGATCTATGGAACGTTTTGTTGCTGTATTGATTGAACATACCGCCGGTAAATTCCCGTTATGGCTGACTCCGGAACAAGTCGTTATTCTCCCGATTAGTGAGAAGTTCAATGAATATGCGGAAAAAGTGAAGACTTACTTGAAAACAAAAGAAATTCGCGCAATTGTGGATGATCGCAATGAGAAGATCGGCCGTAAAATTCGTGATAACGAGATGAAGCGCATTCCGTATATGCTGATTGTCGGCGAGAAAGAAGCTGAAAATGGTGAAGTTTCTGTCCGCAGACAGGGAGAAGGAGACAAAGGAACCATGAAATTTGAAGATTTTGGTGAAATTTTGAACGAAGAAGTTCAGAATATGATAAATAAATGGTAACTTTGCGCCCAATTGTAAAAGCACAGCATTTTGATAATGTTCTAAAGACAGCTTTTACTTTAATACATAATTTAATTTGGTAGACAATAAAAAACAAACTGGAAGTAAACGTTATTTAATGAAGAATGACAGTATGAAATCGCAATATCGGATCAATGAACAGATCCGTGCGAAAGAAGTCCGCATTGTAGGTGATGATGTAGAGCCTAAAGTATATCCCATTTTTCAGGCATTAAAATTGGCTGAAGAAAAAGAAATGGATCTCGTGGAGATTTCTCCCAATGCCCAACCACCTGTTTGTCGTATTATTGACTATTCCAAGTTTCTGTATCAGTTAAAGAAGCGTCAGAAGGAACAAAAGGCTAAACAGGTAAAAGTAAACGTAAAAGAAATACGTTTTGGTCCGCAAACGGATGACCATGACTATAATTTTAAGTTGAAACATGCTAAAGGCTTTTTGGAAGATGGTGACAAGGTGAAAGCTTATGTTTTCTTCAAAGGTCGTTCCATCCTTTTTAAGGAACAAGGTGAAGTGCTTCTGTTGCGTTTTGCTAATGATCTGGAAGACTATGCAAAAGTCGATCAATTGCCGATTCTGGAAGGTAAACGTATGACGATTCAGCTTTCTCCGAAGAAGAAAGAAGGAGTTGTAAAGAAGCCTGCGGCTCCCAAACCAGCTGCTCCGGCTACAGTAAAAGCAGAAAAGCCTGCTGAAAACAATGAAGAGTAAGAAAAATGCGTAACGCGCAGGTATAGTGCGTTGCCATATAATTTAATAATTTAAAAACAATTAAGATGCCAAAGATGAAGACTAACTCCGGTTCTAAAAAAAGGTTTACCCTTACCGGAACAGGTAAAATCAAAAGAAAGCACGCTTTTCACAGTCACATTTTGACTAAGAAGTCTAAGAAGAGAAAAAGAAACCTGTGTTATTCAACAACTGTTGATACAACAAATGTAAGCCAGGTTAAGGAACTCTTAGCTATGAAGTAATCAAAAGCGTACAAAGTATTATTAAAGTTATTAACCGAATGCTTTAGCTTCAAGTTCGTTACGTGAAGTAACGGCGCTAACATTCAAAAAAGAGAAAACTATGCCAAGATCAGTAAATCATGTTGCTTCAAAAGCAAGAAGAAAGAAAATTTTGAAATTGACCAGAGGTTACTTTGGTGCAAGAAAAAATGTATGGACCGTAGCTAAAAACACTTGGGAAAAGGGTTTGACCTATGCGTTCCGTGACCGTAGAAACAAGAAGAGAAACTTCCGTGCTCTTTGGATACAACGTATCAATGCTGCTGCACGTCTGGAGGGAATGTCATATTCTAAACTGATGGGTGGTCTGCACAAAGCCGGTATCGAAATCAACCGTAAGGTTTTGGCTGACTTAGCTGTTAACCATCCGGAAGCTTTCAAAGCTGTAGTCGCTAAGGCTAAAGCAGCTTAAGTTCCGACAGTTTTATGATTTACAAAATGCTGGTTACATTAACTGTAACCGGCATTTTTCATTTTTAAAGCTGGGTTTATAATTTAAAAAATAGTCTAAGAGAGAAACAAAATCTTCTTTTTCCTTGTTTATCTCACTAAAAGTAACTACATTTGTTGTAGTAAAATATTAGCCGCATTGATTGGATCGGGAAACTCATCAATTAAACTGAAAACCGAGACAAGCTTCGCTTCTCAATGGCGGGCCACATCCTTCGGGATAACTTTATAGTCGGTGGATTACAAAGAGGACGGGCACTCAAATCATGTCATTCGGAGTTTCATCACATCATCGGTGCGGCTTTTTAATAAAGGAAAAGGGCGGTAATCATTTAAAGACTACCGTCCTTTTTTTATGCTGTTTTCTTTTAAATACACATATAGTTATGATATTCTATTTTTCAGGAACTGGAAATTCTAAATGGATTGCGGAGCAGATTGCAAGGGTACAAAACGAAACACTTGTTTTTATGCCGAATGCCATTAGGGATGGAATAAAAGAGTTTGTGTTGGCGGATAATGAAAAAGTAGGTTTTATTTTTCCTGTTTATTCATGGGGACCTCCGTTGGCCGTGTTGCAGTTTCTGGATTGGGTCACTTTGGCTAATTATCACTCCCAATATGTCTATTTCGTGTGTTCTTGCGGAGATGATACAGGATTGACGGAGAAAGTGTTTTGCAGGGCGTTATCTCGTAAAGGAATAGAGTGTAATGCCGGATTTTCGGTGACGATGCCTAATAATTATGTGTTGCTTCCCGGATTTGACGTGGATAAGAAAGAATTGGAGAAAGAGAAATTAGAAAAAGCTGTCGGCAGGGTAGAAGAAGTTAACTACTCGATAAATGCTCGTGAGACGGGTTTTCATTGCAATGAGGGGAGTTTTCCATGGTTGAAAACGAAGATACTGAATCCGCTTTTTAATCGTTTTATGACTTCTGCAAAACCGTTTTATGTTACTGATGATTGTATCGGTTGCAAGCGCTGTGAAAGAATATGTCCGGTTGGGAATGTAGTTGTGATAGGGTGGAGACCGGTGTGGGGGATGGACTGTACATCTTGTTTGGCTTGTTACCACGTTTGTCCGAAGCATGCAGTGCAATATGGGAAAAGAACCAGAAGTAAAGGGCAGTATTTAAACCCTAATGTGAGTATTTCACACGAATCAGCTAAGTAGAAAGTATTATAAAGAAAAGCCTTTGTATAGCCTGTCCGGGAGAATACAAAGGCTTTTTTACAGAGTTAATCTTTTATTGTAATCTGGCAATTGGATAAATCCTCAATAATGGCAAGAGACTCTACTCTTACTCCTCTTTCTTCAAGTGTTTTACGTCCGTTTTGAAATGCTTTCTCAATGATGAATCCCATTCCTACCAGATTGGCACCAGACTGTTTGATGAGGTCGATAACACCTAAAGCAGCGTTTCCATAGGCCAAGAAGTCATCGACAAATAATATATTGTCTTTTGGGGTAAGGAAGTCAGAGCTGATGACTACTTCATAATCACGGTCTTTAGTGAATGAATGTACTGTAGTGCTCAAGGCATTTTGTATGGTTCTTGGCGACTTTTTCTTGGCAAAAACGACGGGTAAGTCCATTAAATAGCCCGTCATGATGGCCGGAGCAATTCCGCTGGCTTCTATGGTCATGATCTTATTGACGTTTGTTCCGGCAAAAAGGCGCACAAACTCTACGCCAATTGACTTCATTAGTACCGGGTCCATCTGGTGGTTGATAAAACTATCTACTTTGAGAATTCCCCCTTCATAGCATTTTCCGTCTTGCAGGATTCTTTTTTTAAGTAATTGCATGATTATAATAATAAGTTAATGTGCCCAATATGCCAATGCGCCGATGTATTCGGATGGTACATTGGCATATTGGGTTCATTGGATGATTATTTATTGTTTCTCAGGTCCTTCACTCTGACAGCTTTGCCTTCACTTTGTGGTAGAGAGCCTTTCTTTACCAATTTGAGTTTGGGCGTGACAAGTATTTCGTCTTTTAGCTGGCGGGTAATGTCCTTACGTATCTTTTCAAGTTCAATGTAATTGTCTGTAGAAAGATCGCTCAATTCTACTTCTACAATCATTTCATCTTGGTTGTTAACAGTCTCAAGTGTGATAAGGTAATTGCTTCCCAATTCGGGGAATTGTACCAATATCTTTTCTACTTGCATGGGGAAGATGTTGACTCCTTTGATGATAAACATATCGTCACTACGGCCTTTGATGCGGTCAATTCGGATATGGGTACGTCCACAGGGACATTCTCCCGGTAAAATACGAGTGAGGTCACGTGTACGATAACGTATGAGCGGCATCATTTCCCGATCAAGGGTAGTGAGTACGAGTTCTCCGATTTCTCCTTCTGGGACAGGTTCTCCGGTTTCGGGATTAATGATTTCTACATAATAGCAATCTTCCCAAAAGTGCATGCCATTCTGCTCTGTACACTCAAACGCGACACCGGGGCCGTTCATTTCGGTCATTCCAAAACTATTGTATGCTTTAACACCTAACATGCGTTCTATTTTTTTTCGCTGTTCGTCTGTGTGTGGTTCTGCACCGATTACGAGAGTTTTGAGAGTGGTACTGCATGGATCAATCCCTTCTTCCTGAAAGACCTCAGCTAAGCGGATGGCATAACTGGGGATGGCGTGGAGGGCAGTTGTTTTAAAGTCGGTAATAAACTTGATCTGGCGTTTACTGTTACCGGCAGCGGCAGGTACAGTTAAAGCTCCCAGCCGTTCAGCTCCATATTGGAATCCGAGTCCTCCTGTGAACATACCGTAACCGGAACTGTTTTGAAAAACATCTGTATTACGTATGCCTACACAATATAAGCATCGTGCAACCAGATTGGCCCATGAATCTAAGTCATGCTGTGAATGGACAATAACCGTTGGTGTTCCTGTTGTTCCGCTTGAAGAGTGAATACGTACTCCGTCTTCTTTCATATTTCCGGCGACAAGTCCGAAAGGGTAATTGGCTCGCATATCTGCTTTTGTGGTAAAGGGCAGTTTACGGATGTCGTTCAGTGATTGGATACTTTCCGAAGTGATGCCATGCTCTTGAAATACTTTCTTGTAATAAGGGGCATTGGCTGCTATATTAATTGTTTTCTTGAGTCGCTCGAGTTGTAGTTCCTGCAGTTTTTTACGACTCATGGTCTCTATCTCTTCTTCCCAATATGTTGTATTCATGGCTTATAAATTATTTAAGTAGGGGTGATAATGTATCAAGGTGATAATGCAACGGTTGTCCCGATCACATTATCACCTTTTCTATATTCAATTGTTCCTGGTCATTTCATCGTTTTTTCTGCGATCTCTTTTCCGGCAGCCAAGGCTTTTAAATTGAGTTCGACTATTGTATCACCTTTTTTCTGGAATATTTCACGAATACTATCCTGTATCTTTTCGTAATCGATGCCTAAGAATGGGATAGTGGCACCTAATAAAACAATATTGGCAACTCGTGTAGAGCCTATTTCTTTGGCTACTTTATCTACATTCAGAACAACCTTATGCGGCAGTTTATTGATTTCTACCATAACATCTGCCTCAGCGGGATAATTGGGGATATTAACAAATGGAGTTTCGTTTGTTACCAACCAACCTTCATGGCTGAGGTAGGGGAGGTATCTAAGCCCTTCCATGGGTTCAAGGGAGATGATCAAATCACATTTACCTGAGGGGATCAGATCTGATGCAATGGGCTGGTCACTGATTCGGAGATTCGACTGTACATCTCCGCCACGCTGGCTCATGCCGTGCACTTCTGCCTGTTTCATGTACAGACCGTCTTTGAGGGCGGCCTTTCCGATTACTGTAGCGATGGACAGGATACCTTGTCCACCCACACCTGATAATATGATATCTTTTTTCATGGCTTACTTACTTCTTTTTTTACGTGCTAATGTTTGTATACACTCTCTGCGTGGGATGATAACGGATACTCCTCTATAATCTATTTCTTCACGGATGATCTGTTTCATCTCTTCATAGTTTTTCTTTAAAGGAACAACTATACGGATGTGAGCCGGATCTACGCCTAATCCGGCGCAAATAGCTTCAAGTCGGCCTGTGCCGGCAGAATCTTGTCCACCGGTCATTGCTGTTGTTTCATTATCGGATATGACAATGGTAACATTGGCATTCTCGTTGACACAGTCCAAAAGTCCGGTCATTCCGGAGTGAGTAAAAGTAGAGTCTCCGATTACAGCGACAGCCGGATGGAGTCCGCCATCGGATGCACCTTTAGCCATAGTGATAGATGCTCCCATGTCTACACAAGAATTGATTGCGTTAAATGGTGCATTTGCTCCCAGCGTATAACAACCAATGTCGCTGAATACTTTGTGAGTGGGATATTCTTCTTTCAATACTTGAGTTAATGTTATATACATATCTCTATGCCCGCAGCCTTCGCACAAAGCCGGAGGGCGCATCTCTACAAGATTCGGAACACTGAATTCGGAACGATTCTCTTTGCCGACAGCGCGTGCCACGGTGTCCGGATTTAATTCTCCGTCTTGTGACAATGTACCGTCGAGACGACCTTTTACTTTTAATCCTATGCCCAGATATCCCTTCAGTTGCTTTTCAACGAATGGTTGTCCATCCTCTAATACGAGGATTTCGTCACAATCATTGATTAATTGCATCAATTGCTTTTTGGGAAGTGGATACTGCCCAATTTTTAAAACGGGATATTCGCAACCGTCAGGATAATTCTCCATCAAGTAATTATAGCCGATTCCACAGGCTACGATGCCCATTTTTTTATTGGGACCATCTACGTATCTATTATAAGGTGATTCTTCGGATGCTTTGATAAATTCATCCTGACGTGTAAGTAATGCTTTATAACGCTTGCGTGCGTTGCCCGGTAGCAGGATAAACTGGCGTGGATCTTCACTGAATGAGATTTCGTTTTGTGCTTTTTGTGCTTTGTTTTCTACACCTGAACGAGAGTGAGCCAAACGTGTTACCATGCGCATTAGTATCGGTTCACCGGTTTTCTCGGAAAATTCGAAACCATTGTATACCATGTCATAAGCTTCTTGTTGGTTGCTCGGTTCGTACATGGGTATTAATGAGAAGTCGCCATAGAAACGGCTATCTTGTTCGTTCTGTGAAGAGTGCATACTGGGATCGTCTGCCGCAACTACAATCAGCCCGCCCTTTACGCCTGTGATGGCTGAATTGATAAAACAGTCAGCAGCTACGTTCATTCCCACATGTTTCATGCAGACTAATGCACGCTTGCCGACAAAAGACATACCCAAGGCAGCTTCCATAGCCGTTTTTTCATTGGCACACCAGCGGTTGTGTATGTTACGTTCGCTCGTGATAGGAGCCATCTGGATGTATTCGGTAATTTCAGTGGATGGAGTGCCGGGATAAGCGTAAACGCCTGAAAGTCCGGCATCCAGTGCTGCTTGTGCAATGGCTTCGTCGCCAAGTAAGAGTTGTTTGCTCATATCTTATTTTCTTTTGGTGTTAATCACGTATTTTGTTATAATATCGGGCAAAGATACGTTTTTAAGA
Source organism: Bacteroides hominis (assembly GCF_033042785.2). NCBI lineage: Bacteria > Pseudomonadati > Bacteroidota > Bacteroidia > Bacteroidales > Bacteroidaceae > Bacteroides > Bacteroides hominis. The sequence continues at coordinate 2,974,762 of NZ_CP178829.1, forward strand.
TCATTTTATCACGGGATTACTTAAAAATCTTTCTTTCATTCAGTGCTTTCCAGTATTTTCTTGCATTGACCATGTGGTCTGCATAGTTGGAAGCAAAATTATGAGTACCCGAAAAATCTTCTTTGGCACACATATAAATATAGTTATGTTTTACATAATTCAATACACTATCAAGCCCTTTGGGAGAAGGTATCCGGATAGGGCCCGGAGGAAGACCCGTATTCAGGTAAGTGTTATATGGAGACTGTATGCTTAAATGCTGGTTGGTAATTCTGCGCAGACTAAAATCTTGTAAGGCGAATTTGATTGTTGGATCAGCTTGCAGAGGCATACCTGTATGTAAACGGTTTATATATAATCCCGCAACCATCGGCTTTTCATCGTTGTTGTTAGTTTCTTCTTCTACAATGGAGGCTAATGTACAAACTTCTTCAGGTGTCATTCCGATCGTTTTAGCTTTTAAACATCGGTCCTCGTTCCAGAATTTATTATGTTCTTTTTTCATCCGGGCGAAAAAGTCTTCTATGCTGATGTCCCAATATACTTGGTAGGTTTCAGGGATAAAAAGGCAAGGCATGGTAGCTTTCGTATATCCCATTTTCTCTTGGAAAGCGGGATCGTATAACGCTGTAGCAATTTCAGTGGAGTCAATCATTAACTGTTTTCCTATGCTGCGGGCTAATCTGTCCAGAGTTCGTACACTTCCGATGGTCAAATTGACAGGTGTTTGATATCCTCTTGATAACCTACTATATAGGTGGTATGCATTATCACCCGGTTTGATAGCGTAACGTCCGGTGTGGATGTTTTTACTAAATTCACGGAAATGGGCCATCCATTTAAAACCATCAAAGTTATGAGGATTTCCTTGCTTTTTTATTTTGTTGAAAATAGAATCTGTAGTGTCATCACGATCTATATAAATATAAGTGGTTTTACTTGGATGAAATTGAGGATAGAACAAATAGTAATAAACTATTCCGGAACCAGCAATGCCAATGAAGAGAATAATAGCCAGTATGCTGAAAAATATATTTTTTCTTTTCTTATTCATATAGAATATTCACTATTTATAAAGTTGTGCCAAAGTTAAGAAGATTTCAAAGATGTTTGTTCTTGGATAATAAATGTTTTCTGTCTGTTTAGTTATTATTTACTTTTTAGGGGTATTTACTTTTTCATTTTTAGTTTTTGATATACGCTTTTGTTCCCGTTCATATTTTCCACAAAGCGATATTTGTTTGGCTCTCTAGTTTATTTTCTAAAGAATCGGGAAGAGGAGAAAAGAAATCTAAGCCGGTGAGCTGTTCAACGCTGTCAACTGAGACTGCATAATTTCGTAGTGGTTTTGTTGCAGGTTCGTTGTTGAAAACAAATCCAATAGCTTTGGGGGGAGAACCGTAAAGAGAAAGGATGACCTTGAAAAATCTTGTTGGTACGGTTACCTGGTTCTTGCCGATTGTATGGGATTCTTTATTCATTATCGGACCGCAGACAATGAAGATGGAACTGTCGGCTACTGCCCACTCACGTACTTTATCTTCCAAGTCTTTCCATTTTCGCCGGTTTAATTCGGGGTGTTGCGGGCATATATTGCTGAAATAGAAAGACTCTTTCATAGCTTCGTTACTCCACTTCATGTCGGCAGCGGGGGCCATATGTCCCTTGTCGAATCCGGAATGTGAATAATCAGAATTAGTTGCCATATTGCCTTTGATAGAAGGATCGGCGAGGAATTGATTGTTTCTTTGGGCATTTCCCTTTGTTTCTTGTCGAGTGAGTTCATAAGCTACCCAGTTTGGAATCTTTTGGATTGTATTATAAGATACAGTGTATCCCTTGTGACAAACCAGCTGTCCGTTTAGCGAGTGTTGAGAAATTGGAATCTCCAGATTCTCATAACGTAAACAGTTAGGTACAGCTTTCTTTTTTGATTCCTTTATTGTCTGAAAGAGGGTAGTCTGAATCTCCGGTATGCAAAGATAGATTCCATAAATTAAAGGTAAGATTGCAAATAGGGCTATTCCGAAAATACTCTTAAACGAATTTCTATGATATTTTTTAGACGACTTTTTTCGCTTGTTTTTCATGATATTGAAAATTTAAAGCTTGAAATTTCGAGTAATATGTGGGTACGTAGGCATTATTGTATTCCAATGATTATTGTTAGCAGCTATTGTATGGATAAAATTAAGGTGTAACAGGTATTTATATACAAGTTACACCTTTTGGATAATAAAAGAGCCGCTAGCCAGACTTGAACTGGCGACCTACGCGTTACGAATGCGTTGCTCTACCAACTGAGCTATAGCGGCGTTGCATTTTATCGTTTACGGCGTGCAAAATTACATCTTTATTTTTAAAAACAAAATGAATCTATACTTTTTTCGTGATATTTTCTCTGAAATGTTTATAAAATAAAAAGGTTGAGGATTAAATTAGAAAATAGTTGTAGATTCAAATATTAAAACTCATCTTTGCATATTTACTGATAAATCTACTTTTATATTACTATGAATATACGATTTTATTATAAGTATCTTTCATCACGAGTTGCTTCAAAATGGCTGATACTTGCTGTCGATGTTCTTTTAGTGATTTTTTCAATGTTTTTGGCGAGCCTTTTGCAAATAGGTTTGTCTGTGTTAGTTTTTGAATTCTCACTATGGGTGTGGACAACTCTATTCTGCGTAATATGTAATGTGTGTTTCTTTCATCTGAATCGTACTTATGTAGGAGTAATTCGCTATTCTTCCTTTATTGACATTTCTCGTATTTTTATTTCTTTAACTCTGGGCTATTTTGTTGTTTGTATCGGCAATTTGCTTTGGATAGGGTGGAGTGGAGGAGAAGTTCTGCCGATTAGTGTTATTCTTACAGCTTATATAGTTAATTTTTCCTTGATGGTTTGTTTGCGAATCTTGGTGAAAATGATACATGAGTTGATGACTTTTGATCGTAGGCACAGTATTCGCGTTTTTGTCTATGGTTCAAAAGGGTCTGGTATTAATATTGCCAAATCGCTACGGGTTAGTAGAAGTAATCATTTTAGATTGAAAGGGTTTATTTCTGATGATACGGGATTTATTGGGAAGCAAACAATGGGTTGCCGGGTATACGCGAATAATGAGTCTTTGTTTGATATATTAGAAGAAGAAAGAGTCGAGGCTATTATTGTTTCTTCCGAGAAAGTACATCGCCTTGAAACTTCCGGCATGATTGATCGGTTGATAGCTGAAGATATCCGTATTCTTACAGTACCTCCTATCAATGATCTTGGAAGGCAAGGCGTGCAAATAAAAGATATACAGATTGAAGATTTGTTACAACGGGATCCAATACATGTTGATATCCGGAAAATATCTTCACACATTGAAGGGAAGCGGATTATGATCACGGGAGCTGCTGGGTCTATAGGACGTGAGATGGTTAGGCAGATAGCGGGGCTGAACCCATATAAGTTGATTTTGGTTGACCAGGCGGAGTCTCCGTTACATAATGTGCAATTAGAATTACTGGATAATTGGCGGGATATTGATGCTAAAATGTTGGTGGCTGATGTAACTAATCGAACGAGGATGGAGTATATTTATAAGGAGTATCGGCCGCAATATGTTTTTCATGCTGCTGCTTATAAGCATGTGCCAATGATGGAGGATAATGTGTCTGAAGCGATACAGGTGAATGTATTGGGAACTTGCATTATGGCCGACTTGGCTGTGAAATATGGCGTAGATAAGTTTGTGATGGTTTCTACAGATAAAGCTGTTAATCCGACCAATATTATGGGGTGCAGTAAAAGGCTTGCCGAGATCTATGTTCAGTCCCTTGCTCGTAAGTTATCTAAATATGCAAAAGATGGGGCACAAGTGAAGTTTATCACAACTCGTTTTGGAAATGTACTCGGATCAAATGGCTCTGTAATACCCAGATTTAAGCAGCAGATAGAAAAGGGTGGTCCGGTGACTGTGACACATCCTCAGGTTATACGTTATTTTATGACTATTCCAGAGGCTTGTCAGTTGGTATTGGAGGCTGGAAGCATGGGAAATGGAGGTGAAATCTATATTTTTGATATGGGTAATCCTGTGAAGATTGTTGATTTGGCGCGAAGAATGATTTATTTAAGTGGGCAGAAAAATATAAAAATAGAGTTTACCGGATTAAGACATGGTGAGAAGCTGTATGAAGAGTTGCTGAATGTAAAAGAGTCTACTTGTCCTACTTATCATGAAAAAATAATGATAGCAAAAGTTCGTGAATATGATTATGAGAAGATAAAGCAAGAAATTCAAAGGTTAATAGATTTGAGTTATACTTCCGACACCATGGGCATTGTTGCTTCTATGAAAAAGATCGTTCCAGAGTTTGTTAGTAAGAATTCTGAGTTTGAGATATTGGATAAAGCCTCTTTTAATCTATTTTCGAAAACTTAGGAATGAAATAAATGTATATTATGAAAATAATATGTTACCTTTGTGCCCGGTTTATAATTTATTAGAGGAACACTAAAGATTAATCAGAATATCTTATGCGTAGATTTATTACACTATTCTTCTTGATTTTTACCTTATCCGGTGTAGCTGTAGCTCAGCAAATGTCCGATGATCAGGTCGTACAGTATGTAAAAGATGCTCAAAAGATGGGTAAAACTCAGAAGCAGATTACAACAGAGTTGATGAGAAGAGGCGTTACGAAGGAACAGGTCGAGCGTATTCAGGAAAAATATGAAAATGGAAATGGTAGTACAAGTACACAGAGTAACCAGAATACAACAAGGGCTCGTACACGTACTCAGCAAAATGATGAAAGTGACTATTCGAATCGTTCTCAGAAAAACCTGAAGGATCAGAAAAATCAAAAGAATCAGAAAAATATAAAAGGTCTCCGTCAATCGGCTAACCAGAAAAATAAACGGGGTATGGGCGATGATAATCAGGAAATGACTGATGAGGACATGATGTATGAAGAGGATTGGTCTGATGAATATATGATGAAACCGGAAGAGGATCCGACACAACAGATTTTTGGACATAATATCTTCACTAACGAGAATCTTACATTCGAGCCTAATGTAAATATTGCTACTCCTGTAAACTATCGCTTGGGTCCTGGAGACGAGGTGATTATAGATGTTTGGGGAGCTTCTCAGACAACAATAAGACAGACTATTTCGCCAGAGGGCAGTATTTTAGTTGATAATCTCGGTCCTATTTATTTAAGCGGGATGACTGTTCGTGAAGCTAATAATACGGTGCGTCGTGAATTTTCAAAAATCTATGCCGGCATTTCAGGTCCGAACCCTAACACCTCTGTCGATTTAACATTGGGGAATATACGTACTATCCAAATCAGTATTATGGGAGAAGTGGCTATACCGGGCACTTATGCGCTCTCGGCATTCTCTTCTGTATTCCATGCTTTGTATCGCGCTGGTGGCGTTAATAAGATCGGTAGTCTGCGTAGTATCAAAGTCGTGCGTAACGGTAAGAAAATAGCCGATTTGGATGTTTACGATTTTATAATGAAAGGTAAATTGAATGACGATGTCCGCTTGCAAGACGGTGATGTGGTTATTGTTGATCCTTATGAATCCTTAGTACAAATTACTGGCAAGGTAAAAAGACCAATGTTTTATGAAATGAAACCTTCCGAGACGATGGCTACTATTTTGAAATACTCAGGAGGATTCACTGGAGATGCTTATAAGAAAGCTATACGCCTGATTCGTAAAACGGGTCGTGAACATCAAGTATATAATGTGGACGAAATGGACTATTCGGTATTTAAACTGGATGATGGAGACGTTTTAGCTGTTGATTCGGTATTAGAACGTTTTGAGAATCGTGTAGAAGTCCGTGGAGCTGTTTATCGTGCCGGTATGTATCAAATTGATGGTACTGTAAATACTGTAAAACAGCTAATAAAGAAAGCTGAAGGGGTAAGAGGAGATGCTTTTTTGAATCGTGCCATTATCGATCGTGAAAACGACGACCTTACTCATGAAATGATTCAAATTGATCTGAAGGGATTGTTGAATGGCACAGTCGCTGATATTCCTCTTCAGAAGAATGATATACTTTATATTCCAAGTATTGAAGATTTGAAAGAAGAAGCGACACTTACTATTCATGGCGAGGTTGCCAATCCGGGTACTTACTTATACTCGTCGAATATGTCGGTTGAGGATCTTGTTTTGCAGGCCGGTGGATTATTAGAAGCTGCTTCAACAGCTCGTGTTGATGTGTCCCGTCGAATTAAAAATTCAAAAAGTACAGAATTGAGCAATGTGGTTGGTAAGACTTTCTCTTTTGAGTTGAAGGATGGTTTCCTTGTTGGAGGCGATCAGGATTTCCATTTGGAGCCTTTTGATGAGGTGTATATTCGTCGTAGTCCTGCTTATCATCAACAACAAAATGTTACGGTTGGCGGTGAAGTTTTATTTGGTGGTCGCTATGCGTTATCGAAAAAGAATGAACGCCTTAGTGACTTGATTGCCAAGGCCGGTGGGATTACCCAAGATGCTTATGTAAAAGGTGCGCGTTTGATTCGTAAAATGACTGAAGAGGAATTACGGCGCAAGGAAGATGCGCTCCGCATGGCTAATAAAGGTGGGGCTGATTCTATCTCTGTCAAGACACTGGATGTTTCTGATACTTATTCTGTGGGTATAGAATTGGAAAAGGCTTTGGCTAATCCCGGATCGGACTTTGATATGGTGTTGCGTGAAGGTGATATTCTGTTCGTGCCGGAATATGTAAGTACAGTAAAAATCAATGGTGCTGTAATGTATCCTAATACAGTCTTGTATAAGAAGGATGAAAGTTTGAAGTACTATATTAATCAGGCTGGTGGTTTTGCAAGTCTTGCGAAAAAGAAAAGAGCTTTTGTTGTCTATATGAATGGTACCGTTTCTCGTCTGCGTACAGGTAATTCCAAGGCAATAGAACCGGGATGTGAGATTATTGTACCAAGTAAGGATCCGAAGAAGAGAATGTCGGCAGCCGAAATTATAGGAATGGGTACTTCTGCGGCTTCATTAGCTACTATGATTGCAACTATGGTTAACCTTTTTAAGTAATGACTATGACTGAAGATAAGAATATAAATAAAACGACTCCACAACCTGAAGAACAAGAGATCGATTTGATAGAGTTGGCTCAGAATGTTTGGGCTGGTCGGAAATTGGTATTTAAAGTTTGTGGGATTGCCCTGTTGGTAGGCCTTGTGGTAGCTTTTAGTATTCCCAAAGAATATTCTACTAGTGTGACGCTGGCGCCTGAGACTGGTAGTAAGTCATCTACAGGAGGTATGGGAGCATTAGCTGCTATGGCTGGTATCAATATTGGCAGTTCAAGTGGAGAAGATGCTCTTTCTCCCGAATTATATCCGGATATTGTCAGCTCTACGCCATTCTTGTTGGAAATGTTTGATGTAAAAGTGACTGACCAGAAAGGCAAAATTAATACGACTCTATATGAGTACTTGGATAAACATCAGCGATCTCCATGGTGGGGGGCGATTGCATCAGCTCCTTTTAAAGCATTAGGTTGGGTGGTTTCTTTGTTTAAAGATACACCGGAAGAACTTGGAGACGCAAAAATAAATCCTTTTTGTCTGACTCCGGATCAGGCCGGGATTGCAGATGCTTTGAGTCATCGTATATCTGTTTCAGTAGATAAGAAAACAGGAGTGACTACACTTTCTGTAACAATGCAGGATCCGTTAATTTCTGCAGCTTTAACAGATACAGTAATGCATTGCTTGCAAAATTATATAACTGATTATCGCACAAATAAAGCGCGTCATGATTTGGCTTTTACGGAGAAACTATTTGATGAAGCTCAGGGGAACTACTATGAGGCTCAGCAGAAATATGCTCACTTCATGGATGGCAACCAGAATATCATTATGCAGAGTTTTCGTACAGAGCAAGAGCGCTTGCAAAATGAGGTAAATTTAGCTTATGGAGTGTTCACTCAAGTGGCGCAACAATTGCAAGTAGCGAAAGCTAAAGTACAGGAAATTACTCCTGTTTATACTGTAGTACAACCTGCAACAGTCCCTTTGAGACCGGCTAAACCTAATAAAATCATGATTTTAATTGGTTTTGTATTCTTAGCGGGTGTTGGTAGTATAGGATGGATTCTCTTTGTTAAAGATTTATTGAACGGATGGAAGAAACAGCCAGAAAAATAAAAGAAAATGCTTCTTGTTGGTATGCTGTATATACGGCACCAAGAGCAGAGAAGAAAGTGAAGGAACAACTGGATAAGATAGGTATTGATAACTACCTGCCTCTTCAGCCAGTGATTCGTATGTGGAACAATCGTAAGAAAAAGATTTTTATTCCTGTTGTTCCGGGATGTCTATTTGTATATATCTCCTCTGAAGAGATTGCACAAATAACCAGTATTCATGGAGTAGCTTTTTTGTTGAAGGAAAAGGGACAATACGTTTCTATACCTGAGGTGCAGATGGAAACTTTCAGAACGATGATAGAACGTTCCCATGAATTGGTTGAGTTCGCGCCTACAGATTTTGTTCCAGGAGCTACTGTACAGGTGATTCGTGGACAGTTGCAGGGATTAGTGGCTGAATTAGTTGAATGTCAGGGAAATAATAAGTTGTTACTTCGGATTGAAGGGTTGGGATGTGCTTTGGCTACAGTATCTGTAGATTGTGTAGTATCAAAAGAAAAACAATGAAACTGATTACCGAAGAACTTCTTGATAGAGTAACTGATCAGGCTAAGGAGAATTCACGTCTTCGAATGAATTATAATTTCCATGAATCCATGGAAGCTGCTATTCATAGGATGTTGAATGCTTTAGAGCCTGGAACTTATTTACCCCCTCATCGCCATAAAAACCCGGATAAGGAAGAAGTTTACTTGGTTTTACGAGGGAGCTTATTGGCTATTTTATTTGATGATGAGGGTAATGTAATGGAAAAGGTCAATCTGAATCCGACTCAAGGTTGTTATGGAATTGAAATTCCTCCTTGCGTATGGCATACTATTATTGTCTTGGAATCAGGAACGGTTATTTATGAGATTAAGCAGGGGCCTTTTGTACCTCTTACTCCGGAGAATCTGGCATCTTGGGCACCTCCAGTTGCTGACAAGGAGGCTGCCCGATTATTTATGGAGCGAATGCTTGAGTTTTAACACTCAAACATTCTGCTTCTTGCAAGCATGCAAGCTCCTACGATACCTGCCCTGTCTTTAAGTTTTGATGTTACGATTGCTGAGTCTTTGTTTACTAAATTAAGTGAATATTTGCGGACGGCAGTTTTTATAGGTTGGGTGATATAGTCACCTGTAAGTGAAATTGTTCCACCGATAATGACAAGTTCTGGATTGAAGAGATTGATAAGTCCGGCAATTTGTTTTCCTAGTTTCTGCCCAATTTCTTCCACTATCTCAATACACAAAAGGTCTTCTTTGTTTACAGAAGCAATGATTTCGTCCAGTGTTATAGGATTATTGACATCTCCTATACGGCTGGATAAAATAGAGTTTTCTCCGTTTTGTATACGTTCTAACAAGATACGGTGTAGTGCGGAACCAGAAGCTTCGGTCTCAAGACAGCCTTTTTTGCCACAATGACAAATGATTTCATTATCAAAAGTACTGGTATGGCCAAACTCTCCGGAAAATCCTGATTTGCCGGTATAAATTTTGCCATCGATAATAATTCCAACACCTAATCCCCAACTGATATTTACGAAAATAATATCCTTTTCACCGTTTACGCATCCCTTTAGATATTCTCCATAGGTCATGGCGCGTGTATCATTGTCTATAGTGACCTTATATCCTAATTTTTCTGCCAAGACTTCTGATAATGGACGTTCCTCAAAGTTAAACTGGCTGAAACTATATCCGGACTCCGGGTTGACACGACCTGAAACGTTTACATTGATATTCAGTATTTTCTCCTTGGCTATTGTCAGTTTCTTTATGAAGTTTGAAATGAGTTTGCATAATTCATTCAATCCCTCTATTGAATTCTCAAATTTATAAGGGATATTCATTTTAAGTTCCATCATGTCGCCCTTGAAGTTTATCAAACCGATATTAATAGCAAATCTTTTAATATCAACTCCTATGAAATAGCCGGATTCCGGGTTTAGGCCATATAAATTAGGATGGCGCCCTCCACTTGTTTCTAATTTACCGTAGTCGTTAATATAGCCTTCCTCACACATTTCACTAATAAATTTTGTAACTGTGGGGACGCTAAGATCCAACTCTTTAGACAGGTCAGTAATTGTTGAACTGCCATTATATATATAATGTGTAATAATTTTCTTTTTGAGAAGAGCGCTTTTGGTTCCTAGTTCTATTTCTTTTAAAAGATGTTGTTTCATATAGATTAATTATTTTGGTAATATCTACAAAGATAGTTAATTTGTTTATTAATTCTGAGTTTTCAGGGTGAAAAGATGTTTCTCTATTGTTTTTAATTGATAATAATAGTGAATGAATTTTATTAAGCGGATATTTGAATCTTCTTTTTATTAATAAAATATTTTATTATATGTTGATTGTTTAATAAATATGCGTATATTTGTACCGATATGCTAAGGATATTACGAGTGTATTATGAAAAACTAGTTCCTAATCCATATTAAAATTCTATATCATTAATATAAAAACGAAATTATCATGGAAAAGATTATTGGATTGATCAATGCTCCTTTTACTCCGTTTTATGAAAATGGAGAAGTAAATTATGAACCCATTGAAGCATATGCTAAGATGTTAGTAAAGAACGGTCTGCAAGGTGTATTCATTAATGGATCTTCTGGTGAAGGATATATGTTAACCGATGAAGAACGTATGAAACTCGCCGAACGTTGGGTAGAAGTTTCACCGGAAGGATTTAAGGTAATTGTACATGTAGGTAGTTGCTGTGTAAAGTCAAGTCGTAAGCTTGCCGAACATGCTCAGAAAATCGGTGCATGGGGAATTGGCGCTATGGCTCCTCCTTTTCCGAAAGTGGGTCGTGTCGAAGAACTCGTGAAATACTGTGAAGAAATAGCCTGTGGCGCTCCAAATCTTCCATTCTATTATTATCATATTCCTGCATTTAATGGAGCATTCTTATCAATGGTTTCATTTCTGGAGGCAGTAGATGGACGTATTCCGAATTTTGCGGGAATTAAATATACTTTTGAGAGTATGTATGAATACAATCAGTGCCGCTTGTATAAAGGAGGTAAATTTGATATGCTGCATGGGCAAGATGAAACCATTCTTCCATGTCTGGCTATGGGTGGTGCTCAAGGCGGCATTGGAGGAACTACCAATTATAATGGTGTAAATCTGGTTGGTATTATAGAAGCATGGAAAGCCGGAGATCTTGATAAAGCGCGCGAATTACAGAATTTCTCTCAGGAAGTTATTAATGTAATCTGTCATTTCCGAGGAAATATTGTAGGTGGAAAGCGGATTATGAAATTGATAGGATTGGATTTAGGTAAGAATCGTACTCCTTTCCAGAATATGACAGATGATGAAGAAATACGTATGAAAGCTGAGTTAGAGGCTATTCATTTCTTTGATCGTTGCAATAAGTTTTAAGATAAACTAATACTGCAATTGCTATGAATACTACAGAATATCTACAGACATGGTCTGACTCTTATAAAAATGACATGATAAGCAATATCATGCCCTTTTGGATGAAATATGGTTGGGATCGCAAAAACGGAGGTGTTTATACCTGCGTAGACCGAGATGGCCAGCTGATGGATACAACCAAATCTGTTTGGTTCCAAGGGAGATTTGCTTTTACATGTTCATATGCATATAATCACATTGAACATAATTCAGAATGGCTGGAAGCTGCGAAAAGTACCCTTGATTTTATTGGAGCACATTGTTTCGATACAGATGGGCGTATGTTTTTTGAAGTGACTGAAACGGGTTTGCCTATTCGTAAACGTCGTTATGTTTTCTCTGAAACATTTGCTGCCATTGCGATGTCGGAATATGCTATCGCATCGGGCGATCATAATTACGCTGTTAAAGCCTTGAAACTGTTCAATGATATCCGGCGCTTTCTTTCTACTCCTGGAATTCTGGAACCGAAATATTGTGAACGCGTACAGATGAAAGGACACTCTATTATTATGATTCTTATTAATGTAGCTTCACGTATTCGTGCTGCTATTAATGATCCGGTTCTTGATCAACAAATAGAGGAATCTATAGCCATTTTGCGTAAAGACTTCATGCATCCGGAGTTTAAAGCTTTGCTTGAAACAGTAGGTCCCAATGGAGAATTTATTGATACAAATGCTACTCGTACCATTAATCCTGGGCATTGTATCGAGACTTCGTGGTTTATTCTTGAAGAAGCTAAGAGTCGTAATTGGGATAAAGAGATGGTCGATACAGCGCTTACGATTCTTGATTGGTCCTGGGAATGGGGTTGGGATAAGGAATTTGGAGGTATTATAAACTTCCGTGACTGTCGAAACCTGCCTTCGCAAGATTACGCACATGATATGAAGTTCTGGTGGCCACAGACAGAAGCCATTATTGCAACATTATATGCATATCAAGCTACTAAAGATGAAAAATATTTGGCTATGCATAAACAAATCAGTGATTGGACTTATGCCCATTTCCCTGATCCGGAATTTGGTGAATGGTACGGTTATCTTCATCGTGACGGAACAATTTCTCAGCCTGCAAAAGGAAATTTGTTTAAGGGACCATTCCACATTCCTAGAATGATGACGAAAGGCTATGCACTTTGTCAGGAATTGCTGTCAGAAAAATAATCTCTTATTTATATCATGAAAAACTCAAAAATTTATCCTTGGATAGTGGTTGCCCTCCTATGGGGGGTAGCCCTACTCAATTATATGGACCGACAAATGCTTAGCACGATGAAAGATGCTATGCAAGTAGATATTGTAGAACTTCAGTCGGCAACTAATTTTGGCCGTTTAATGGCCGTTTTCCTTTGGATTTATGGTCTTATGAGCCCAATTTCTGGTATGATTGCCGATAGACTGAATCGTAAATGGTTGATTGTTGGCAGTCTTTTTGTTTGGTCTTTTGTGACCTATTTAATGGGAGTTGCAGAAACATTTAATCAAGTCTTTTGGTTACGTGCATTGATGGGAGTGAGCGAAGCTCTTTATATTCCGGCCGGCCTTTCTTTAATTGCTGATTATCATGGTGAAAAATCACGTTCTTTGGCGGTTGGTATTCACATGACCGGACTTTATACCGGACAGGCTATTGGTGGCTTTGGCGCTACGGTTGCGGCTGCTTTCTCTTGGCATACTACTTTTCATTGGTTTGGTATTATTGGTATTGCATATGCCTTTGTTTTGGTATTATTTTTAAGAGATAAAAAAGAGCATGTTAAAGTAGAACGTCCGGAACCTTCATCCAAGAATGGCGAGAAAGCAGGTTTGTTTAAAGGCCTATCATTACTATTCAGTAATATAGCTTTCTGGGTTATATTGCTTTATTTTGCGGCTCCTAGTTTGCCGGGATGGGCTACTAAAAATTGGCTTCCAACTTTGTTTGCTGAAAACCTTGATATTCCAATGTCACAGGCAGGACCTATGTCGACTATAACAATTGCACTATCTTCATTTATTGGTGTAATTTTAGGTGGTACTCTTTCTGATAAATGGGTACAAAAAAATATTCGTGGGCGTGTATATACCGGTGCAATTGGTTTGGGATTGACGATTCCCTCTTTGTTATTATTGGGATTTGGGCATAGTTTTGTTGCTGTTGTTGGGGCTGGGTTGTTATTCGGTATCGGCTATGGTATTTTTGATGCTAATAATATGCCTATTCTTTGTCAGTTCGTTTCTTCTAAATATCGTGCAACAGCATATGGCATCATGAATATGACAGGAGTATTTGCAGGAGCATTTATCACAGATTTGCTGGGTAAGTGGACCGATGGTGGAAATTTAGGTTTAGGTTTTGCCATGTTGGCTATCATTGTATTTATAGCACTGGCAGTACAACTCTACTTCCTGCGTCCGAAAACAGATAATATGGAATAAAAATAAAAGGAAATGATTGTATCTAATTTACAGAACAGCCAAAGGGTAGAAGGACTTCACCCACTGTTTAAAACTCTGTTTGATTACGTAAAAACACATGATTTACTTCATGCCGAATTAGGACGAATTGAGATAGATGGTGATAACTTATTTATTAATAATGTGAATCCTGAGTGTGTTACACGCGATAAACAAGTTTTGGAGTTACATCGCGATTACATTGATGTACATATTTTGTTGGAAGGAACAGAGACTATAGGCTGGAAAGCTATTGAAGATCTAAAGAGTGAAATGAAACCTTATGCGGCAGAAGGGGATTGTGCTCTTTACTCTGATGTGCCTACTACATTCGTTGATTTGCTCCCGGGACAATTCATGATTGTATATCCGGAGGATCCCCATGCTCCCCTTATCGGACAAGGTAAGATTCGTAAACTTATAGCAAAAGTTAAATTATAGTTTGGTAAACGCATAATAAAAAAACGTCTGGATTGTTAATATTAATAATCCAGGCGTTTTTTATTATAGAGCTGTTATGTAAATTTCTATCATCATTGATTTGATAGATGTTTATTTTTTCTATGCAAATGGGAGAGGAGAGAGTTTCTTATTATAAGATTCTCTCTCCTCTATTTATATATTGCTTATAATCAGTGTTATTATGTTCTATATAAGGTAAATGTCTTTTTAGAGAGAATGACTATTATGATACTGTCTTTTAATAGACTAAATATATGCATTATGTATTTGTATCTAATTTATAAATGTGATTATAAATAATTGATTAATAGTAATATAATGTTTCTCCCTATTTAATGCTTTGAGAGTAATAATGTGCTGGGGTTCCGATAGAACTTAGCAAAAAATTTTCAAAACACATATAAACATCTTTATTATTAACTCAAAAAGCAATACTTATGAAGAAAACCATCTTCTTGATTTTGTGCTTGTTATGTT
This sequence comes from Bacteroides hominis, assembly GCF_033042785.2. Lineage (NCBI taxonomy): Bacteria > Pseudomonadati > Bacteroidota > Bacteroidia > Bacteroidales > Bacteroidaceae > Bacteroides > Bacteroides hominis. Next base: position 2,989,771 of record NZ_CP178829.1, read on the forward strand.
CCATCGGAGCTATGGCGCAAAAGAAATCAATCACAGGTGTGGTTACGGATGCTACCGGTGAAACAGTCATCGGAGCAAGTGTTGTCGAGGTCGGTACCACCAATGGTGTTATAACCGACATTAGCGGCAAGTTTACGTTAATGGTCGATCCCAATGGAAAGATCAAAGTATCTTATGTTGGTTATCAGCCTCAAGTAATCGACATAAAAGGCAAAAATTCTTTTAATATTAAGTTGAAAGAAGACTCTGAAATGCTGGATGAAGTGGTTGTTACCGGTTATGGTGGTAAACAGCTACGTACGAAGGTTACGAACTCTATTTCCAAAGTTAGTGAGGAATCATTAAAGGTTGGTGTCTTTTCTAATCCGGCACAAGCGCTATCAGGTGCGGTTTCTGGTTTAAAAGTGACACAGAGTTCCGGTAATCCAGGAAGTACGCCGACCATTGTACTCCGTGGAGGTACAGAATGGGATGGATCAGGTTCTCCTTTAGTAATGGTCGACGGACAGCTCCGTGACGGTTTAAATGATATCAATCCGGAAGATATCGAATCTATGGAAGTTTTGAAGGATGCAGGTGCTACTGCATTGTATGGTGCACGAGCCAGTAATGGTGTAATATTGATTACAACCAAAACGGGTAAAGCCGGTAAGGCGGAAATTAATCTTAAGGCTAAGGTAGGTATGAACTACATTAATAATCCCTATGATTTTCTAGGAGCTAAGGATTTTATCACAGCTTTACGTACAGCCTATGATACGACACCATGGGCCAGTAAATCATCATTGGATGGTGCCTCCGCTTATGGGACAGGAAATAAATATGGCAGCGATTTGGTTTGGAATTTACTGGTAAAGGACAACGAAAACGAATTTCTATTGAATAAAGGCTGGCAACAAATGCAGGATCCGCTTGATCCTTCAGTGACCCTTCTTTATAAAGATATCAGACCCTCTGATTATAATTTGAATAACCCTTCTCTAACTCAGGATTATAATGTAAATATGTCAGGTGGAAATGATAAAGGAACTTATTATGCTGGTTTAGGGTATAATAAATCAGAAGGACTTCCCATTTCTTCTTTTTATGAGCGTTATAGCTTTATTTTCAATGGCAGTTATAAGTTGGCTGATTGGATTACCGCAAGTTCTAATTTTAATTACAATCGTGCTAATTGGCGTTCTATGCCCGGTTCGCAAGATAATGAAGGGAACTATTTTGGACGTATAATGTCTTTACCCCCTACTGTTCGATATGAAGATGAAGATGGAAATCCTGTTCTCGGTCCTAATCATAGCGATGGAAACCAGTCATATCAGCCTGAAAAATGGCTTGTAGATAACCAAACAGATAAATTTACAATGATCCAATCGTTGGAAATCAGGCCAATGAAGAACCTCGTAATTAAAGGTACCGCCAACTGGTATTATTCGGAAGGTGTCTATGAGAGTTTTACCAAAGATTTCGAAACAGCTCCGGGTAAATTCAATACAACTAGATCTTCTTCTGCCAAATTTGAACGTGACTTCTCTCAAACTTATAATGTGGTACTAAATTATAATAACACATTTGCTCAAAATCATAATATAGATGTCATGTTGGGTTCTGAATACTACGATAAAAAGACAAAAGGATTTAGTGCGGCAGGTTCCGGTGCTCCTACTGACGATTTTGCAGATCTCAACCTGACAGATAACGGGGAAGGGAAGCGCACAATTGATTCATGGCATAGCCAGTATCGCATTCTTTCTTATTTTGGTCGTTTGAATTATGATTATCTGGGGAAATATCTGTTATCAGGGGTGTTCCGTTATGATGGTTATTCTTCGTTGCTTGGGGATAACCGTTGGGGATTTTTCCCGGGAGTATCTGCCGGATGGATTTTTGGAAAAGAAGACTTCATAAAAAATGCCGTTCCTGATTTGTCTTTTGGTAAGTTACGCTTCAGCTATGGTGTGAATGGTAATGCAACAGGTATTGGAGCTTATACTTTACAGGGTTCTTATAATTCTCAAAAATACAATGGTAATGTAGGATATCTGATTGGCTCTCTCCCTAATCCGGGATTAAAATGGGAAAAGACCCGTACAACTGAAGTTGGTATAGACTTAAGCTTCTTTGATAACCGACTGAACGCAAACTTTACTTATTATAACCGTTTAACGATGGATAAATATGCTGATTTGAGCTTGCCTACTACTACCGGTTTTTCATCAGTAAAGAATAATAATGGAGATTTTCGTAACAGTGGTGTTGAGATGGAGTTATCTGGTACAATACTCAAGATAAAAGATTGGACTTGGAAAATGGGAGGTAATATTTCGTATAATAAAAATAAAGTTGTTACCTTACCGAACAATGGTCAGCCAAAGAATCGTATTGGTGGCCAGCAAATTTATACCGGACGTAAAGTTTTAGATGAAGCGGGGAATCAAGTAGATGAAGTAATTTTTGTAGGTGGCAAACAAGAAGGACAGGAACCGGGTATTTTAGTCGGATATAAAGCGGAAGGATTATATAAAGATTGGAAGGATATTCCTGAAGATCTGGTCGTAAAAACAGGAAATTATCAAGGAAAATATCAATATGGTCCGAAAGCGTATGCTGCATTGTCAGATGCAGAAAAAGCGAAAGCTCTTCAGATTGAACCCGGTGATGTAAAATGGAAAGACATTAATAATGATGGTATGATTGATGCTTTTGATCAGATAGTAATAGGGAATACGACTCCTCATTGGTTCGGTGGTTTCAATACTACATTGACATGGAAAGGTTTGACGCTGTATGGACGCTTCGACTTTGCATTGGACTATTGGATTTATGATAATACGACTCCCTGGTTCTTGGGATGTATGCAAGGTGGATATAATACAACAACCGATGTATTCAATACTTGGAGCGAAGAAAATCCTAACGCTAAATATCCAAGATATGTATGGGCCGATCAGTTAGGCACTGCCAATTATTATCGTACCTCTACCATGTTTGCTTATAAAGGTAATTATCTGGCAATCCGTGAGCTCTCTTTGTCTTATTCTTTACCTCAGAATATCGCACGGAAATTTTATTGCCAGAAATTAGATGTATCTGTAACAGGTCAAAACTTAGGATATATTACTTCAGCCAATGTAGCAACTCCGGAAGTTTCAAGTGCCGGTTCTGGATATGCCTTACCGCGTACTTTACTCTTCGGTATTAATGTTACATTTTAATAATTTGAAATATAAGAAATATGAAAACAATAAAATCAATAATTATATCAGGTATGTTACTGGTAATATCTGGTGGCATAATGACTTCATGCAGTGATTTATTGGATTTATCTCCAATTGATTTTTACGGAAGTGGTTCTTATTGGACCACTGAAGCACAAGTTACCGGTTATATGGATGGTCTTCATAAACATCTGCGTGATGTAGCCGAACAACACATTTTCACCTTCGGAGAACTAAGAGGAGGAATCTATAAAAGTGGCAATGCATCTGATGGTAACGCACTATATTATGGCAGTATTATATTGCAGAATTTTGATAAGAACAATACTGGTGTAACCGGTTTTGGAGGTCATTATGGACGTTTGGCTAATATTAATTTATTTATTGACCGTGTGACGAAAGCAGATTATGTAGATGATGCCAAGAAGAAATTTTATTTAGGACAGGCATATGGTTTACGTGCTTTTATCTATTTTGAACTTTATCGTATTTATGGCGGTGTACCTTTGAGATTGGATGTAGAAGTAATTGATGGAGTGCTTGATCCCAATAAATTATATATGGCTCGTGCAACACCTAAAGAAGTAATGACGCAAATCAAGAAAGATTTGGATCTTTCAATGGAGTATTTTGGCAATGTAACAGCTTTTGATCCATATAATCGCGGTAAAAAAGTATATTGGTCCAAAGCAGCTACTGAGTGTTTGATGGGAGAAGTTTATCTATGGACTTCCAAGGTTACTACAGGTGACAACGAGGCTAATATTGCTGATTTGGCAGTAGCAAAACAACATTTACAGAGTGTCATTGATAATTACGGTCTGAGTATGATGGATAATTTTTCAGATGTTTTCGAAGCTAAATCCCATAAAGGCAACAATGAAATAATATTTGCGATTCGTTATCTTGAAGGAGAAGCGACCAATAGAAATGTCAACTATACATACATGAGTCAGGGAGAGATAGATAAAGGAGGTTTTCGTGAAGATGGGACTCCATGGAACGATCCTTTAGGATTAAAGAAAAGTGGTGCTCAATGGTGTGAGTATATTCCTGAACTCTTTCAATTATTTGACGTAGAAGACACTCGTCGTGATGCGACTTTCCTGGCTTCTTATAAAAAAGATAAAGATGGTAATTTAAGTCTTTGGGGAACTCATGTCCAAAAGAATATAGGTTACATAAATTCTGAAGGCAATCGTGTTTTTTGTGGGGATTATGCATTCTATCGTCTACCTTGGGTTTATCTTTCATTAGCCGAAATTGCTAATATGGAAAGTGATAATTCTGGTGTTGAGAAATATATCAACCTGGTTCGTAAACGTGCTTATGCTTCCAATTGGGACGAAAATAAGCATGGGTATAAATCAGGAGATTTCACTCAAAATGAGTTGGCCATATTACATGAAAAAGATAAAGAATTTGTTCAAGAAGGGCAACGTTGGTGGGATGTGTTACGCATGACTCTGACAAAAGGTGGTAAGCATTTAGTATTCTGTAAAGAAGCTAATTTGAAAAATAATGGAGTGCCAATCTTAAATGAAGCGACAGAGAGTCACAAAGTTCTTTGGCCTATTGAACAGAATATGCTTGATAAAGATCCGTCAATAAAGCAAACTCCAGGGTATGAAGAATAACACAATATCTGCATACTTAATATGTTAGTTATATCAAATGTGATTTCTATTAATATTTGATACTCTTTTCTTAGTAATAGTATGTTTTTGCATGCTATTACTAAGAATCTTTTTTATTAGTTTGTATAAATGAATCTTTTTTGTTAACATTGTGAGTGAGTGTAAAATAACTTATTTAATATAATTATATAATATGAAAAAATATTGCTTACTTCTATTCTGTCTAATATGTATTCCCTTAATGGGGCAGCCTATTTATAAGCCGAATTGGGAGTCTATAGATAAAAGGCCGGTTCCTGCATGGTTTGAAAATGCGAAATTTGGCATTTTTATACATTGGGGATTATATTCTGTACCGGCATGGTCGCCCAAAGGAACTTATTCGGAATGGTATAAATATTGGCTTGATAAAAGAACATTGATGGGTAATGGAAATTTTACAGGAACAGAAATATATGATTACCATCGGAAAATGTATGGAGAAGATTTCACTTACGCAGATTTTGCCCCCATGTTCAAAGCTCTTAGTTATGATCCCGAAGAATGGGCTGATTTATTTGAGCGCTCAGGTGCAAAATATGTAGTGCTGACAACCAAGCATCATGATGGATTTGCCTTATGGCCAAGTAGAGAGGCATCAATCAGCTATGGCAGACCATGGAATAGTATGGAAATTGGAGCACATCGCGATTTAGTTGGGGAATATGTAAACGCATTACGTAAAACTGATATAAAAGTTGGATGTTATTTTTCTTTAAGAGAATGGGACAATCCACTTTATAATAAAGAGACAATGGATTTGTTTTATGAACGGCACTTCTTTCCGCAGTTAAAAGATTTGGTGAACCGCTATAAACCCGATTTGATATGGTCTGACGGGCCAGATCGATTAAATGACAAACAGTGGCAAGCTGAAAGGACATTAGCTTGGTTGTATTCAGAATCTCCGGTAAAAGACAGCATCGTGGTCAATGACCGCTGGGCCAATAACACCGGCAGAAAACATGGTGACTATTATACACGAGAATATAGCAGTACTAATAGTACTTTTGATAAGCCATGGGAAGAGTGCCGCGGAATTGGCCTCTCTTTTGGATATAATCAGAATGAAGATTTGGAAGATTACACTTCACCGAAAGCATTAATATTGACGCTTGCAAACATAGTTAGCCAAGGTGGAAACTTACTATTGGATATTGGTCCAAACGCTAATGGCAAAATTCCTCCTATAATGCAGGAACGCTTGTTGCAGATAGGTAAATGGCTGCAGGTAAACGGAGAAGCGATTTATGGGACACGCGCTTGGAACCGTTCATGTCAATGGACTAAGGGTAACAGGGAGTGGAAATCAAAAGAGAAGCATTATGTCAGTGGAGATGCTATATTGAAACAGACAGTCGATCCGGAGCCCGGATATGCGGTAAAAGAAGTTTTTTTCACCCAAAAGGGAGAAAACGTATACGCTATTTTACCTCAATATCCTAAAAATAAAATTGTGTTGAAAAACGTTCAAACAAGGAATAAGACTAAGATTGCTTTATTAGGATCAGATAAGAAAGTCCTTTGGAAACAAAAAGGTAATGATCTTGAAATCACAATGCCTTCTCTGTACGCAGATGAATTACCTTGTGATTATGCATGGGTTCTTAAATTGGACAATATAGAAAATAAAAAAGATCGATAGGTATATTGTATAAAACCGATTAGTTCCTTTTTTGTTGCACGAGCATGCTGCACAAATTGAAAAGGCAGTATCTGAGTATCTTTCTGTATACTTGGGTACTGCCTTAAATATAAACTCTATGAAGCTTTTTCTTTAAATAATTATCTCTATAAGTATAGCTGAATTTATTTTCCTTCAAGTATCCGTCACTTAGTACTATAAAATGTTAATAGTGGCATTGCTTTTTCTATTGTGTTAGAATGTATGTATTGTAAATAATTATCAATATTGTTTCTAATGACTTTCTTTTTCCCCTGTTCTTGTCCGCAGTAATGTTTATATTGCATTTTTATAACATTTATCTGTTGTTTTATACCATTAGTCTACCGTCTGAAAAAAGTTATTTTCTCACCTATATTAGCCTTTTGGGGCTTAAAAAACAAATTGTATATCTCTGTATATCAGCTTCTTTCCTGCTTACTCTCTTTCTCTTCTCCTTCCATTTTTCGCCTACCGTCCCGATAGAACTTAGTAAACAGTTTTAAAAACACATATAAACATCTTTATTATTAACTCAAAAAGCAATACTTATGAAGAAAACCATCTTCTTGATTTTGTGCTTGTTATGTTCCATCGGAGCCATGGCGCAAAAGAAATCAATCACAGGTGTGGTTACAGATGCTACCGGTGAAACAGTCATCGGAGCAAGTGTTGTCGAGGTCGGCACTACCAATGGTGTAATTACCGACATTGACGGCAAGTTTACATTAATGGTCGATCCCAACGGAAAGATCAAAGTCTCTTATGTTGGTTATCAGCCTCAAACGATCGATGTAAAGGGCAGAAATTCTTTTAATATTAAGTTGAAGGAAGATTCTGAAATGTTGGATGAAGTGGTTGTAACAGGTTATGGCGGTAAACAATTGCGTTCTAAAGTGACTAACTCCATAGCCAAAGTAAAAGAGGAAACTTTAAAACAAGGTATGTTTACTAATCCGGCTCAAGCTCTTTCCGGTGCTGTAGCAGGTTTGTCAGTAAGTCAGACTTCGGGTAATCCGGGTAGTGCTCCAACTTTAGTACTCCGTGGTGGTACGAACTTTGATGGTTCCGGTTCTCCACTGATCTTAATTGACGGTCAGGTACGCTCTTCGCTGAGTGATATTAATCCGGATGATATTGAATCAATGGAGGTGTTGAAAGATGCCGGTGCAACTGCTATTTACGGTGCACGTGCTAATGATGGTGTAGTACTTGTAACAACAAAACGTGGTAAGGCGGGTAGAGCAGAGGTAAATCTAAAAGCAAAGTTTGGCTTGAACTACTTCAAGGATTCTTATAACTTTATGAATGCCGGTGATTACCTTTATTGGATGCGTACAGGTTATATGAATGCTTACGTTGGAGATATGAAACACCCGGACGGAGCTAATGTGAAAGGATGGTCTTCTCTAAGCGGATTGACTACTGCAACTCCTTATGGAACAGGTAATTTATATTTTGACAAGGATGGTGTAACGCCATTAGACGGAAATAAAACAAGTTCTGCTATTTGGAGTCCGATGATCTATTCAGATAATCTATCTTTTCTGCTCAATCAAGGATGGCAGACTATGATTGACCCAGTATATGGAGATAAAATTATTTATAAAAATACAGACATTGCCGATTTTAATATAAACACACCTTCATTCTCTCAGGATTATAACTTAAGCGTAAGCGGTGGTAATGATAAAGGAAGTTATTATGCCGGCTTGGGCTACAATAAGAGTGAGGGTACAGCAGTAGGTAACTGGTATCAACGAATTACTTTTACTTTTAATGCTGATTATAAACTTAAGGAATGGTTAACTTCTAATTCAAGTTTCAATTTTGCAGATGCGACCTGGAACGGACTTCCTGCATCGCAAACAGCTGAGGCTAACTATTTCTCACGCTGTCTTTCATTACCTCCTACTTTCCGTGGTTATAATGCAGATGGAGATATGCTATTAGGACCGAACTCCGGTGATGGTAACCAACAATACAATTTTAAGCAATTCGTTCGTGATAATAATACGGATAAGTTTACGATGAATCAATCTTTCACAATTGATTTCATGAAAGGTCTCTCATTGAAATTAGGAGCCATTTGGTATTATTCCGAAGAAAAAACAGAAGCTTTTAATAAAGACTATTTGAGCTCTCCGGGTAACTTGATTACATCTCACGCCACCTCTGCTTCATATAGCCGTACTTTAGACCAAACATATAATGCCGTATTGAACTATAATTATCAGATCAATAAGGACAACTTCTTGGATGCAATGGTTGGTTTTGAATACTATGATTCATACGGCAAGGGATTCAGTGCTTCTGGTTCTGGAGCTCCCACCGATGATTTTATGGATTTGGAATACACCTCAAAAGAGGAAGGAATGCGTTCTATAGACTCTTCACATTCTCGTCAACGTATTATGTCATTCTTTGGACGTGTTAATTATGACTACCAATCTAAGTATCTGCTTTCTTTGGTTTTAAGACGGGATGGATATTCCAAATTAGCTAAAGAAAACCGTTGGGGAGTATTTCCGGGTGTATCAGCGGGATGGGTGTTCAGTAAAGAAGAATTTATGGAAAACACAGCATCTATTCTTTCATTCGGTAAATTACGTGCCAGCTTTGGTTTAAATGGTAATGTAAACAAGAACTTTGTTGGAAACTATACAGTTCAGGGAGCTTATGGCAGCAATCGCTATAATGGTTCAACCGGTTTCTTGTTAAGCAGCATTCCTAACCCATATCTGATGTGGGAAAAATCGAGAACTTTTGAAGTCGGTTTAGATATGGGCTTTTTGGAAAATCGCATCAATGCTAACTTGACATATTACAACCGTTTGACTAGTGATAAATATGCTAATATCACAGTACCGTCTACTTCAGGTGTAAGTTCTGTTACTTCAAACAATGGTGAGTTCCAGAATCAAGGATTTGAATTTGAATTAGGATTCCGGATCATTGATTCCAAAGACTGGAAGTGGAACTTGAACTGGAATGGTGCTTTGAACAAAAACAAGGTTGTTTCTTTGCCGGACAATGGACTTGAAAGAAATCGTCAAAGTGCTTATCAGGTTTATACTGGAAACGGAGATGAAAAAATGTGGGTTGGTGGATATCAGGAAGGACAACGTCCGGGCGATCTATACATGTTTGTGGCAGAAGGACTTTATAAATCTCAAGACGAAATCCCGGCTAACTTGATTGACTTGACAACAGGTAATAACGGTTCAAGTGGCCGTCCTCTTTATGGTGGAACAGAAGGTTACAATAAATTAACAGATTCTCAAAAAGCCAATGCCCTTCCGATTCAGCCGGGTGACGTGAAATGGAAAGATGTAAATGGTGATGGAGTTATTGATAATTATGACATGGTGAAAATTGGGAATACTGTTCCTAAATGGACAGGAGGTATCAATACTACTGTAAGCTGGAAGGACCTTACCTTGTCTGCACGTTTCGACTATGCATTGGGATTCACCGCAGTGGACTGGAAAACAATGTGGATCATGGCATGTGCTCAAGGTACTTATAATACCATTGAGGAGACCAAAAATACATGGACTCCTGAAAATCCGAATGCTAAATATCCAACTTATGTATGGGCCGATCAATTGGGTAAACGTAATTATTGCCGTAGCTCATCCATGTTTGCCTATAATGGAAATTATCTGGCGCTGCGTGAACTCTCATTATCCTATAAATTACCATCTGTATGGGCGCAAAAAGCTAAGTTGAGCAATGTGGAACTATCTATTACAGGTCAGAACTTAGGCTATTTGACAGAAGCAAAACACCTATTCTCACCGGAAAAAGCAGATAATAATGGAGGATATCCATTACCTCGTACAGTGATTTTTGGTATTAATGTTTCTTTCTAAATATAAAAAAGACAAATTATGAAAAAGATAATATATATCATTTCCTTATTTGTATCGTCTGTGCTTTACACTTCATGCGATGCATTGGATCTCGCTCCGGAAGACTATTTCGGAAGCGACAACTACTGGAATAATAAAGCCCAGGTGGAAGGGTTTATGAATGGCATGCACTCTCAATTGAGAGGTAACTATAATATGTTTTATTGTTTGGGAGAATTGCGCGGTGGTACACAGCGCGTTGGTAGTTCTTCACAAAACACCAGTTTGGACTATGCCATATTGCGTACCAACACTTTAAGCCAGGATAATCCGGGATTCAGCAACTGGTTTGGATTATATAGCCCGATTATGCAAGTTAATCATTTCATTCAAAAAGTTGAGAATGAATGTGATTTTTTAAGTGAGGCAGACAGAAAAGCCTATTTAGGACAAGCATATGGTTTAAGGGCTCTTTATTATTTTATGCTTTATAAAACTTACGGCGGGGTACCTATTGTAACAACAGTCGAGTTGCTGGATGGCAAAGTGACTGCAGATAAATTTTATGTCGAACGTGCTACACCCGAGGCCACTATGGCCTTCATAAAAGAAGATATCGGTAAATCTGAAAACTATTTTGGTACAGAAGAAGTGACCAATAAATATGATAAGACAATGTGGTCTAAAGCTGCCACTCTGATGTTGAAAGCGGAAATTTATATGTGGGCTGCTAAAGTTTCAATAAATGGCTATACAGCTTCTGGAAGATCGGATTTAGAAACAGCCAAAACAGCTCTGAATGGAGTGATAGGCAAATTTCAGCTATTAAATAAATTCAGCGATGTATTTAGTACAGCTAACCGTAATAATACAGAGGTTATTTTCACCTTACATTTTGCTGATGGCGAAGCTACAAACTGGGGAGGCATGTTCCTCTATCAGGAGGCAGTATTCATTGGACAGGTATATGACCGTGATGATAATAAAATTGAAACGGATACATTAAATTTGAAAGGTACCGGAGGTACATTCCGCCATGAATATACAGAAGATTTCTGGAAAAGCTATAGCGATAAAGACACTCGTCGTGATGCAACATTCTTAGAATATTATACCCAAAAGAATAAAGAAGGCTTTGGTTGTGTTATGCTTAAGGCTATTGGTTCTATCAACTCGAACAACAATCGTATTTATGATACCGATGTGATTGTTTACCGTTATGCCGATGCTTTATTGATGATGGCTGAAATAGAAAATGGTTTAGGAAATCCTTGCGCAGGTTATATTAATGAAGTGCGTGAACGTGCATATGGCTCCAATTATGAGGCTAATAAATATACGGAAGGAAATTATGCAGAGAATGAATTGACCATTCTCCAGGAACGTGATAAAGAGTTTGTTTGGGAAGGTAAGCGATGGTTTGATGTAGTACGTATGCATGATGCTAATGGCAAATCTCTTGCTTTCTCTGCTACTGCGAATTATCCTTCGGATAAACCTCTTTTGGACCCAAGCGAGGAATACAAGTTGTTATGGCCTATTGATGTTAACATTATGAGTGTCAATCCGTTGCTGAAACAGACACCTGGATATGAAAAATAAAACTTAATCAATAGGTTTTAAATATGATTATTTATTAAATGTAGAAGCTGTCTCGGTTATTATTGAGACAGCTTCTCTTTTTTCATTGCCATACACACATTACTCCTTATTCTCCAATCATAGAGCCGATTTTTATATATGCAGATGGAGGAGAACAAAATAAAGCGGGGAATGTCCGGCCGGACATTCCCCGCTTATACTAACTAATCAATTTTCATATCCCGGAGTCTGTTTTAACGCCGGATTGTCTGTCAATACACTTTCATTAATCGGCCATAATAAGCGGGTCGCAACGGCAGAAGTGCGCTTTGTCACATAGTCTGCACCCAATAATCTTAAATCATACCAGCGTTTCCCTTCAAACATAAATTCACGCATGCGCTCTTTCAAAATGGCTTCCAAAGGATCTTCATCACCGGACATGTATTTATTATCCGTATAGAAGTCTCCTTTATCATTCGGATAAGATAGCGTAGCTTTGTTTAACTCAAAGAACTCTTTTCCATAAGCACGTTCACGAACTTGATTGATCTCAGTTGCCGGATCTTCTCCCAACAGCGCTTTTGCTTCGGCAAGTAATAACAGGCAGTCTGCATATCGATAAATGGGGTAATCATTCAAAAAACTGCGCTGTGAAGCTCCGTCCAACAGGACTCCCTGATACTTATTGCAGAAAGGAGCAATATATTTAATTGTGCCATCTTCTTGCTTTTGGTAAACAGCTGTCATGGAAGCGTCCTTACGGGTATCTCCATCACGGAATGCCTTATTATACAAATCGTATCTTATCTGCAGACGAATCAAACCGTTAAGTTGTCCTTCAGGCAAATCTTTAAATGAAATTCCTTCTTTATTACAGTAAGTTGCAGTCATGTATGCCTGCTGTGGTACTAAGTTTTGTCTAAATCTATCGTCCCACATGTTATACTCATCTTTTGCATTACGTATAGAGAAAATAATTTCGGCATTATCTTTATTATTGTAAGCAAATACTTTTGAGAAATCATCCTGCAAGCTGACATTTACATTACTGATAATTGATTGTAAAGCTGTTTTGGCTGTAGTATAATCTGTTGTGCCGCCACCCATTTGACGCCCACTCCATAAATAAACTTCACCTTTCAGCATTTGTGTTGCGGCCATTGACCAGTAATATCTGCCGAATTTGAAAGAGTAATCACTGCCGAATGCCTTTTCAGAAGCAATGATATCTTCTTTGATTTGTTTCATCACATCTTCTGCAGGAGAGGCTGCTTTTGAGAGGTTGCTTAAGTCTAAAGAGGCTCCATTCGTATAATCCAGATAGAGAATAACATCTCCCCAAGAACGCAATAAATGAAAATAAAGATATGCCCGCATACCATAAGCTTCACCTAAATAATAGTTTTTAGTAGCTTCGGGAAGTACAGTCGTTTCTTTGGTTTTAGCGATCATCAAATTGATCTGATTGATCACTTTGTACATTCCTGCAAAGTTGGTTATTCCTGTGTTTTCCTTATTTATCGTATTGAAAGGCAAGCGTTCCATACCTTGAGTGGCTTCTCCTCCAAAGGGAACGTCTCCATAAATGTCCGCACGAGGCTCACCTAATAAGAAAAAATTAAAACTACATTCTCTAAGTAATGCATGCAAACCTACATTAAAGGTACTGAACTGAGCTTCAGTCTTCCAGTAATTACTATCCGCAATAGAACTGGTAGGTTCAATATCCAGTGCATCACATCTTGAAAACAGCAGGAGAGAAAGCCCTGCTAACATATATGTAAATATTTTCTTCATAATGCTATTTGTATTAATCATATATAATTTAGAATGTCACTGACAAACCGAATAAAACTGTTCTCGGAGTTGGATAACGTCCGTTATCTATTCCACGACCATAAGTTGTATCTACAGCCGGCTCAGGAGAAACACCCGTGTATCCGGTGATATAGAATAAGTTCTGTCCTGTTACATAGACTGATGCATCTGTCATGCCAACTTTACTGATCCATGCTTTAGGCAGATTATAATTTAATGTCAATTCACGCAAAGCCAGATAATCACCCTTTTCATAGAAGCGTGAACTGTTATTATCAATAGCTGTATTACCGTTATTTGAACGTGTAATATTTTTCTTGCTTAACTGGTCTGCGTAATAGAATGCAGGTAAATCTGTATCAGTATTGGTCTCACTCCATGTCTTTTTTACCTCTTTAATAATATTGAATGAACCTTGATACTGTCCCAAAGAACGTGCTGCGAGATCATTATAAATGGTATGTCCTAAAGCGTAATCGAAACGAGCATATAAAGAGAGGTTTTTATAACCCAATGTAGTAGAGAATCCACCAGTAATTTTTGGAAATATATTTCCTACTACTTGACGGTCATATCCATTGATTACACCATCGCCATTGATATCTTCCCAACAAACATCACCCGGTTCGATCGGTTGCCATCCTTCTTTTCCGGCATATTGGGCTGCAAGTCCGGGACCATATAAGTTGGCTACCTCGTCGATGCGGTTATTGGCATACTTTTTCACGTCATCCCAATCTTTGAATATATGATTTTGTTTGTAAGCAACCAATTCTCCCAATTTACCACCTTCCTGACGGCCGGCAATCCATTTTGTTTCAGGAGTTCCATCGGCTTTTTTGCGTCCGGTTGCCACTTCATAGCCACCTACACGGTTATTTTCATTGCCGTTATAAGGTAATTTCACAATTTTGTTTGCTACAGAAGACAGATTGGCTGTAACATCCCATGTCAATCCTTTCGGGTTATTCAGAATGTTGGCTCTTACTTCCATTTCGAAACCATAGTTGCGCAGAGTTCCCATATTAGTCATGATCTCTGTAAAGCCTGTATATCCCGGAAGTGCTTGTTTAGTTAACAAGTCTTTAGTAGTACGGTTGTAGTAGTCAAGAATGAAACTTAACCGATTGTTTAAGAATCCGATGTCCAGACCAGCTTCAAATGACTGACTTTGTTCCCAGCGTAATCCGGTGTTTACCAAGCCTGAGTTGTAGAATGCGGTTGAACCTCCATATGTCTTTGCACCTACTTGAGAGTAAGCACCATATACATCGAAATTTCCGATACCATTTACATTTCCATTTACACCATAGCTAAGACGAGGTTTCAAGTTAGAAATAACTTCTGAGACTTTAGAATCCTTCCAGAAATTTTCTTCCATGATATTCCAACCCACAGACACACCAGGGAAAAATCCCCAACGGTTATCTTTCAGTTTTGAAATACCATCATAACGAGCAACAAATGAAATTAAATATCTCATGTCATAGTTATAATTGATACGGCCAAACCCTGATAGAATACGGTATGCTGTTTTAGTTGTAGAAGTATAAGTCCTTGTAGAACCAGCATTCAAGGTAGGAATATCGTCAGTTGGAGAGTTTTGGGTTTTAGCTTCAAAATCGAACTGATCATAGGTGAAGTATTCAGTTCCTACCATTGCTTCCAGATTGTGTTTTTCAGCAAAAGTATCTGTGTATGTCAGTGTTCCGTTCAACTGAATTTGATTGTATTTCTGGACATAAGCCTCAGCCTGACGTGTATTGTCAGGAGTTGCAGAAGATTGAGCTTGATAAGATTTATTAAACTTCTCTCTCTGCCAGTCATAACGATAAAGTGAAGCATTTCCATTTAACACTAATTTTTTAGGTAAAATGTCAAGGGCAAATCCAACACTGTAGGTTGATTTATTAGTGCTGTTCTCGCTCGTCAACTTATCTCTGTAATAATCGGGATTACCGTCTCCTGTGCCGAAACCGGAGGCCGGAGTTCCATCTTCATTCCAAGGATTCCATGTCGGACGTTGAGAACGTGTACGGTAGAAAAATTCATATTGGCCGATCCAAAGTTCCGGTTGAGTTGACCAAGAGTAAGTCGCATTAGCCTTTACTGTCAGGAAAGGAAATACTTTATAAGAACCGTTCAATGCACCATTGAAGCGCTCGTAACCAGTACCTCTAATCTGACCATCTTCTTTATAGTAGCCTAAACTTGCAGAAAAAGTCCCTTTATCATTACCACCTGTAATGTTCACATAATGATCTTGAGTTAAAGCACTGTTGTTAAACACCACATCGTCCAATTCACCAGAGTAGTCTTTATACAAGATCGTTTTTCCATCATAAAATGGATCTGCCATAGAAGACCAACCTTCATTTTTCAGATTAGCATTTTCGTCTGTCAAATAGCGGATATCAAATAAGTTATTTCCAATACCATATCCCATTTGTGTATCGACATTAGTACGTCCGGTTCTTTTGTAGCCCATACGGTTATAATAAATATAATCGTGTGCATCGCAAAAATCATAGCCTTTACGAGCGAAGTTCACACCCATTTTAAATTTGTAATTAACAGATGCTTTTCCTTCTTTTCCACTTTTAGTCTCAACCAAAATAACACCACCATTGGCACGTGCACCATAAATAGCTGTTGAAGCGGCATCTTTCAAAACCTGAATAGATTCAATATCAGAGGGATTAATATCACTCATGCTATTGCGAACAATACCATCGACTACAATAAGAGCTTTGCTGTTGTCGCCTGTAATAGTAGCACCTCCACGCAATGTAATATCCGGTTCACTACCAGGTTGCCCCGTTTTGTTAACAACACGAAGACCTGTAACAGAGCCTTGTAAAGACTGTCCTGCATTACTGAAAGCCGCATTTTTAAGTACAGAATTATCAAGCTTTGAAATAGCAGTAGTTAAAGTTGCACGTTTTTGTGAGCCACCGTATCCTGTAATCACCACTTCATCTAATACCTCTGTATCTTCTTTCAGTACTACATTGTAAGTGTTTGCAGCGCTAACAGTAATTGTTTGAGGTTTGTAACCAATATAGCTAACTGTGAATTTAGCGCCAGTAGCTATCGTTAATGAGAACTTGCCGTCAAGGTTAGTGATTGTACCATTGGTTGTACCTACCTCAACGACACTTGCACCGATGACAGATTCACCGGTACCATCTGTAACCACACCTGTGATGGATTTTGTTTGAGCTATAGCTCCTATAGAGCATAATAAGCACAAAATCAAGAAGATGGTTTTCTTCATAAGTATTGCTTTTTAGTTAATAATAAAGATAATTATAATTGCTTTTACTAAGTTCTATCGGTACTTGGTATTTTTACTACCTAAATAATAAATGAAAAAGGTTAAATTTATTATTTCTTTTCATTTATATACTATCAAACCGTTGCAAATATATATATTATATTAAAAACTCACAAGTATATTTTAAATATATTTTTTATATAACCGAAATAATATTGAAAAACTAAGATAATCAGCTCCGGATTCTCATAAAAGATTGTTTATGGAAGAGTGCTATATATATATAATATTGATTTCTTATATTATATATGAGACTGCTTTCATTAAAATGGACAAATGTAATATGTTTTTATTTTGAAATACTGTTTGATTAACTTGAAAAGTGCCAAAGATTATATCTAATAACCTTATTATATGTTATAAGATGTTTCTTTGTGTTGAAAGATGGATCACTTCATTTCACTTACATAAAAGTGGCTTCCGAACACAAGAAAAGATGAAAAGTATAGCCTGATGATTCACTACTTTTCACCATAATAAATTTGTTTGTGAACATTTGTACGAAAATATTTTTTTAAAATCTTTCGTTTGTAAGATAAACAATTGATGTTTAGATTATTGCATATTTATTGTCCTTATTTCTGTTATACCATATAACCAAGTACCGATAGGACTGTGCTCATTTTCAGGTGTTTATATTTAAGAGATTTAGAAGAGATAATTTTCCTTTTTTATTAACTAAAAATCAATTTATGAAAAAAGTCCTTTTTATTTTGTTGGGCTGTTTGCTATCGTTTAATGTGATGGCACAGGTAAAGGCGATTTCGGGGGTGGTAACAGATGTTACCGGAGATCCCGTTATTGGGGCAAGTGTTGTAGAAGTGGGAACCACTAATGGAGTAATTACTGACTTAAATGGTAAGTTCTCGTTAAAAGTGGCGCCTAATTCACAATTCTTGGTGAGTTATATTGGCTATAAACAACAAACTATTAAAGTTGGTTCTGAAAGCACTTATAATATTGTGCTGAAAGAAGATTCGGAAGTTCTGGATGAGGTTGTTGTAGTAGGTTATGGTTCACAAAAGAAGGTGAACGTTACGGGAGCTGTAGGTATGGTTAGTGCTGATGCATTGGAAGCACGGCCGGTAGCAAATGCTTCACAAGCGTTACAGGGGGTTGTTCCCGGTCTGAATCTTACTGTTGGCAATAACGGTGGTTCTCTGGATGGAACATTGAACATGAATATTCGTGGAGCCGGAACGATCGGTGATGGATCGGGTTCTTCTCCATTGGTTTTGATTGATGGCATTGAGGGTGATCTGAATACTGTCAATCCTAACGATATCGAATCTGTTTCGGTATTAAAAGATGCTGCATCGGCTTCTATCTATGGTGCAAGAGCTTCGTTCGGTGTGATTCTTGTAACTACAAAGAGTGGTAAGAGCGGTAAGACAAATGTGTCATATAGCGGTAGCGCACGTTTTTCTGATGCTATTGGTATTCCCGATATTATGGATTCTTACACTTTTGCTCAGTACTTCAATCGTGCTTCTGCTAATAAAAGTGGCGGTGATATTTTTGCACCTGCCGTAATGGAACGCATCAAAGCCTATCAAGAAGGAACGTTGAAAGCTACTACAGTTGATAATGGAGCAGGTATTTGGCAAAAATGGGCTAGTGCGAATGGAAACACGGATTGGTTTGAAGAATTTTATGATCATTGGGCGCCATCTCAGGAACATAACCTTAGTATTAATGGTGGTACGGACAAAACCCAATACTTGATTAGTGGAAGTTTTCTGGATCAGAAAGGTTTAATGCGTCATGGATCTGACAAGTTTCAACGTTACACACTGAATGGCAAAATCACAACGGCTGTCACTGACTGGTTCAAGGTGGCATATTCTACTAAATGGACCCGTGAGGATTTTGAACGTCCTACTTACTTGACAGGAAACTTTTTCCATAACTTAGCTCGTAAATGGCCTGTGCATCCGGCTTATGATCCTAACGGATTCCCTATGGACGAAGGTGAAGTGGAGCAGATGGAAAATGGAGGAAAGCAGAACAGCCAGAAAGATTTTTATACGAATCAGTTGCAACTGGTTTTTGAGCCTATTAAAAACTGGAAAATCAATCTTGAAGGTAGTGTACGTACCACTACTCAATATCAGCATTGGGAAGTATTACCTGTTTATGCCTACAATGTAGATGGAGATCCCTATTATACAGTGTGGGATATGGGATATGGTTCTTATGCGGCAGGTTCTTCTCGCGTGAATGAATATAGTTGGAAGGAAAATTATTATACCACAAATATTTATTCGGACTATTTCAAACAGTTCGATAACGGACATTATTTTAAAGTGATGGCTGGTTTTAATGCAGAGTTATATAAAACCAGAAACATTACGGCTGAGAAAAACACATTGATTACTCCGGGGGTACCGACTATTAATACGGCAACTGATGACCCACAGGCTTATGGTGGTTATGCCGACAACTCTGTAGCCGGTTTCTTTGCGCGTGTCAACTGGAGTTATAAAGATCGCTATATGTTTGAGGCTAATGGCCGATATGATGGTTCTTCCCGTTTTGTCGGAAAAGAACGTTGGGGATTCTTCCCTTCGTTTTCTGCCGGTTGGAATATCGCCCGCGAACCATTTATGGAAAGCTTTGCTGAAAAGATCAATATGGGAAGTTTAAAGTTAAGAGCTTCATGGGGACAGTTGGGTAATACGAATACCAATGATGCTTGGTATCCATTTTATCAGACTATGCCTGTAGGGTCTAATTATGGTTGGTTAGTAAATGGCGAACGTCCTAACTATGCTACAAATCCGGGTATTGTCAGTTCTAAGAAAACATGGGAAACAGTAGAGACTTGGGATGTTGGTTTGGATTGGTCTTTCTTTAATAATCGTTTGTCTGGTTCATTCGACTATTTCGTACGTTATACTTATGATATGATTGGTCCGGCTCCTGAACTTTCAAGTCTGTTGGGAACTTCAGTTCCTAAAATCAACAACTCGGATATGAAATCATATGGTTTTGAGTTGGAGTTGAATTGGAGAGACCGGATTGGTGAAGTTTCTTATGGAGCTAAATTAGTGCTTTCTGATGACCAACAGAAAATTTTGCGTTATCCGAATGACTCATATGATGTAGGTTCGTACTATAAAGGCAGACACTTGAATGATATTTGGGGATTGACAACAATTGGCATTGCAAAAACACAGGAAGAGATGGATGCCCATTTGGCAAAAGTTGATCAGTCTTCTTTGGGAACCAGTTGGGGAGCCGGTGACATCATGTATGCCGATTTGGATGGTGACGGAAAAATAAGCAATGGTACTAATAAGTTAGGAGATACCGGTGACTATCGCATTATCGGTAATTCAACCCCTCGCTTGAAATATGGTCTTACGTTGGACGCTGCGTGGAAAGGATTCGATTTCAGTATTTTCATGCAGGGAATCGGAAAACGTGACCTGTGGTTGGACGGATGTTATTTCTGGGGAGCCAACGGACAAGGAAATGAATGGCAATCTACCGGATTTACTGAACATTGGGATTTCTTCCGTCCGGAAGGTGACCCGTTGGGTGCTAATTTAGATGCGTATTATCCACGTGTTAACTTTAGTGGTGGCCGTAATACCCAAGTCCAGACACGTTATTTGCAGAATGGTGCGTATCTGCGCTTGAAAAATGTTCAGTTGGGTTATACATTGCCTCGGGTGTGGACAGAAAAAGCCGGAATCTCTTCTGTACGTGTATATCTTTCAGGAGATAACCTGGCTACAATCACCAGCCTTTCTAAGATTTTCGATCCGGAGGCTACCGGAAGTTTAGCCGGAACAGGATCCGGTAAACTGTATCCTTTGCAAAGAGTAATATCTGTCGGTGTTAACATTAATTTTTAAATTGAAGTATTATGAAACTTAAAATAAAAAATCTGTTTATACAAGCATGTTTTATTGCAGGAGGGGCATTGACACTCACATCCTGTAATGACTTTCTTGACAGAGAACCGCTTTCTTCTGTCACACCGGAAGTCTATTTTCAGACAGTAGACCATTTCGCTGCTTATTCCATAGCGAAGTATCAGAACTATTTTTCTTCGCATGGCGGTTATGGAGCAGGCATAGCCAATAATGATGGCGGAACAGATAATATGGTAGCCGGAGGGCGCAGTAGCCGCTATGTAAAAGGACTTTGGAAAGTTCCTTCCAGTGATGGCAACTGGAGTTTTAGTAATATCCGTTATTGCAATTACTTCTTTGAAAATGCTGTGCCTAAATATGAAGCGGGTGAAGTTGCCGGAGCGGACGCTGATATTCGTCATTATATTGGAGAAATGCATTTGATGCGTGCGCTTGTGTATTATAATCTGTTGCGTAATTATGGTGATTTTCCGATCATAACGGAAGTTCTTCCTGACGATAAAGCGGTACTGATGGAGAAAGGTGTTCGTCAGCCTCGTAATTTGGTTGCCCGTTTTATCTTGAAAGATTTGGATGACGCTGCCAGTATGATGTATAGTCAGGGATTTAAGAATAATACTCGTTTGAATCGTGAGACGGCTTTGTTGATTAAATCACGGGTAGCATTGTATGAAGCTTCTTTCGAAAGGTACCATAAAGGTACAGGAAGGGTACCGGGAGATGACAACTGGCCGGGAAAGAAAGTGCATCCTAATTTTTCGTTGGATGTGGAAGCAGAAGTTGATTTCTTCTTGACAGAGGCTATGAAGGCTGCGGAAGAAGTGGCAGATAAAATCACTTTGACACCCAACACGAAAGTTGCGGACCCGGCTAATCCTTCTATTACATCCGGATGGAATCCTTATTTTGAGATGTATGCTACTGTTGATTTGAGTGGCTATGATGAAGTGCTTTTCTGGCGCCAATATGCAAAAACCGGTAGCTTCTCTATCATGCATGGTGCTCCGGCATGGATTGCATCTGGTTCTAATCATGGTTTGTTGAAAAGCTATGTTGAAAGTTTCTTGATGCAGGATGGTTTACCTTGGTATGCGGCAAGCAGTGCGGCTCCTTATAAAGGTGATGCTACATTGGATAATGTGAAAGCAAATCGTGATAACCGTCTTCAGTTGTTTATGTTTGGTGAAAGTAATTTTGTGCCTGTATATTCAACCGAAGAAGCGGGTACGGTGAAAATGTTTGCTCCACACCCGGTGTCTAACCGTGAAGAGATGAGAGACCAGACAGGATATCGCATTCGTAAATATGCCAGCTTTGATATGGCACAGAATGTTTGGGGAAAGGCTGAATCAACTACAGGATGTATTATTTACCGTGGTGTTGAGGCTTATCTAAATTATCTGGAAGCTTATTATATGAAGAATGGCAATGTGGCAGGCAAAGCGGCTCAGTATTGGAGAGCTATTCGTGAACGTGCCGGATTGGATCCTGATTTTACAAAAACTATCAATGCGACTGATTTGAATCAGGAAACAGATTGGGGTAAGTATTCAGGTGCCCAGGTTGTAGATGCTACCTTATTAAATATACGTCGTGAGCGTCGTTGTGAATTTATTGGTGAAGGTATGCGTTGGGATGATTTGGTTCGTTGGCGTTCGATGGATCACTTGCTGACGAAAAACTATATGCCTGAAGGATGTAATTTCTGGGATGAAATGTATAAGTCGGCTAACAAAGATGAGAATGGTGCTGAGATTACATTTAAAGATTCCGGTGAAGAAGGTTCCAATATCTCTTCACGTACCTTTAAGTATTTGCGTCCTTATGCCATTTTGAAAGCCAATAATGACGTATACGACGGTTATACCTGGCAGAAAGCTCATTATCTCAACCCTGTGCCGGTTCGCGAGATGGAATTGCTGTCTCCGGATGAAAAAGTAGAAACGTCTGTATTATACCAGAATCCTTATTGGCCAACTAAGATTGGAGAGGTTGCTGAAGAATAATTCGGTTTTCAATAGATTATTTAAATAAAGTAGAGGAGAGGGGTGTTATTGAAGATAACGTCTCTCTCTTTTTTATTCTGACTTCAGATATGCTCATCACAAAGTTAAAACTCAGAATCCGAAAGATTCAGAGTAAAGTATATCTTGATCTTTAGAGAAATGTTTTCTTCGTACAAGCCAAGTTCATCCTGGTAGCCAGGATGAAGTTTAATTACCATTTTAGATACGTTTGTTTTCGGTCCTTTAGCACTTTGAACAGAGGAATTTGTCGTTTTATAATTGATTTCTTAGTCTCTTTCTATCCTTTTGGGAGTATCTGTATTCTGTGAAAAAACAGACGAAGGAAATTTAGACAGGCTTTTATGGCAAATAGAATTAAAAACAATCCCTTAGCTTGCGTGCTATTTATTAATTAGCTGGTATATAATAAAATATTTAATTAATATAGCTGTTGTATAATAAAAAATACTATCTTTGCTCCCGATAACATAAATATTAATTAGTCGATACCATGAAAAAAGCTGTAATTCTATTTTCGCTTTTCTGTTTTCTGTGTGCTATACCGGTAGTTCGAGCCGCAGATACAATTTTTGTTCGTGAGACCCGTATTCCTATTTTGATAGAGAGACAAGATAATGTCTTGTTCTATCTTCGTTTGGATGCTAAAGAGAGCCAGACTCTTAATGATGTAGTGTTGAATTTTGGTAAAGGAGTGGATCTGTCTGAAATTCAGTCTATAAAACTTTATTATGGTGGTACAGAAGCATTGCAGGACAGAGATAAGAAACGTTTTGCTCCTGTGGGATACATCTCCAGTAACACTCCGGGAAAAACGCTTGCCGCCAATCCTTCTTATTCAATAAAAAAATCGGAGGTGAGTAATCCTGGCAATCAAGTTGTTTTGAAAGGGA
This sequence comes from Bacteroides hominis, assembly GCF_033042785.2. NCBI lineage: Bacteria > Pseudomonadati > Bacteroidota > Bacteroidia > Bacteroidales > Bacteroidaceae > Bacteroides > Bacteroides hominis. Next base: position 3,013,719 of record NZ_CP178829.1, read on the forward strand.
ACCAAAAACTGTTTCCGGGAATCAACTATTTCTGGATTAGCCTGCAAATGAAGCCGGGTACATCCCTTACCAGTAAGGTGACTGCCGATATTGCTTCGGTCACTCTGGATGGTAAGAAGGCTCTGTTGGATGTTGTTTCGCAAGAAGGAATTGAACACCGCATGGGGGTAGGAGTACGTCATGCCGGAGATGATAATTCTGCCGCATTCCGTATCCCGGGATTGGTGACTACTAATAAAGGTACACTGCTGGGAGTTTATGATGTACGGTATAATAGTAGCGTGGACTTGCAAGAGCATGTTGATGTTGGTTTAAGCCGCAGTACAGATGGTGGAAAAACCTGGGAGAAAATGCGTTTGCCTTTGGCATTTGGGGAGTTCGGTGGTCTGCCTGCCGGTCAGAATGGAGTAGGAGACCCTTCTATCCTTGTTGATACAAAAACAAATAATGTTTGGGTGGTTGCTGCCTGGACACATGGTATGGGTAACCAACGTGCATGGTGGAGTTCACATCCGGGTATGGATATGAATCATACTGCGCAACTTGTTCTTGCCAAAAGTACGGATGACGGTAAAACGTGGTCTGCACCTATTAATATCACAGAACAGGTAAAAGATCCGTCTTGGTATTTTCTGTTGCAAGGTCCGGGTCGGGGCATCACTATGAGTGACGGTACTTTGGTATTCCCTACTCAGTTTATTGATTCGACACGTGTACCCAATGCAGGTATCATGTATAGCAAAGATGGTGGTAAAAACTGGAAAATGCACAATTATGCACGCACGAATACTACAGAGGCTCAGGTTGCCGAGGTCGAGCCCGGAGTATTGATGTTGAATATGCGTGATAATCGTGGTGGAAGTCGTGCTGTGGCTATTACAAAAGACTTGGGTAAAACATGGACAGAACATGAATCTTCTCGCAAGGCATTGCCGGAATCGGTTTGCATGGCTAGTTTGATAAGCGTGAAAGCCAAAGATAATGTTTTGGGCAAGGATTTATTGATATTCTCTAATCCTAATACGACGAAAGGACGTTATAATACTACTATTAAAATCAGTCTGGATGGTGGTGTGACTTGGTCACCCGAACACCAACTTTTATTGGATGAAGGCAATAACTGGGGTTATTCTTGTCTTACTATGATTGATAAAGAAACGGTTGGTATTCTTTATGAAAGCAGTGTGGCACATATGACATTCCAGGCAGTGAAGTTGAAAGACATTATTAAATGAGAAATTTTCCCCCATAAACTAAATAAACACCGATGAGAAATAAACAAATTTTCTTAATCAGTTTCATTATTTACTTATGCACAATTTCTACGGTCCGGGCAGGTGAATATCACCTGCTTCCGGAGCCGCAAAAGTTTACTCCTTTAAGTTCCAGTTTTGTACTGGGCAGAACAAAGCTTTCTACTCCGGTGCTTCGGCAAGAGTGGGAAGCTTTTGTTGTCGATAGGGGTGGAGTCATTGATGACAAAGCTCGTGCAAGTATTGAAGTGAAACTGGTACCTTCATTAGAAGAGGTACCTTTGAACGCAGACGAAGCTTATCGCCTGGTGGTAAATAATGGTAAAGTTACGGTTGAGGCTGTGACGGAGCATGGTGTATATTGGGCTATGCAAACTTTGGCCCAGTTACAGGATGTGCGAAAGAAAAAGGCAACATTCAACGGTTGTTCAATTGTTGACTGGCCTGCTTTCCGAATACGTGGCTTTATGCAGGATGTAGGGCGTACGTATATGTCGATTGAAGAATTGAAACGTGAAATTGCTGTTCTTTCACGTTTTAAAATTAATGTCTTTCATTGGCACCTGACTGAAAATCAATCGTGGAGGCTGGAAAGTAAAATTTTTCCGATGCTGAATGACAGTGTGAATACGACTCGTATGCCGGGTAAATACTATACATTGGAAGAAGCGAAAGATTTAGTCGCTTTTTGTAAAGCGCATAATATACTTTTAATCCCGGAATTTGATATGCCGGGGCATAGTGAGGCTTTTGTCCGTACATTCCGTCATGATATGCAGAGCCCGGAAGGAATGAAAATTCTTAAATTGCTGGTAGATGAAGTTTGCGAGACTTTTGATGTACCTTATCTTCATATTGGTACGGATGAAGTTCGGTTTACCAATCTAAAGTTCGTTCCGGAAATGGTCGAATATGTCCGTGCCAAAGGAAAGAAAGTAATTTCGTGGAATCCGGGATGGCATTATAAACCTGGCGAAATTGATATGACGCATTTGTGGAGTTATCGTGGAAAAGCCCAAAAAGGTATTCCCGCAATTGATTCTAAGTTTCATTATCTCAATCATTTTGATACTTTTGGCGATATCATTGCATTGTATAACAGCCGTATTTATAATGTTGAGCAAGGAAGTGACGATATTGCAGGGACAATTCTTGCCATCTGGAATGACCGTTACGTAGCTAACGAACGCAATATTATACTTGAGAATAATTTCTATCCTAATATGCTGGCTATTGCTGAACGTGCATGGAAAGGCGGAGGTACAGAATATTTTGATAAGAATGGTACTATCTTACCTTCTGAAGACTCTCCGGAGTTTAAAGAATTTGCTGATTTTGAGAATCGTATGCTTTGGCATAAAGAGCATACATTTAAGGGATATCCGTTCGCCTATGTAAAACAGACGAATGTAAAATGGAATATTACTGATGCATTTCCTAATGGTGGAGATTTGAATAAAGTCTTTCCTCCGGAACAGGAATTGAAGGATTCTTATTTATATGAAGGAAAAGAGTATGGGGTACACCCTGCCATTGGTGCGGGTATCTATCTTCGTCATGTATGGGGGAAAATGGTACCTACTTTCTATAAAGATCCGCAAGAGAATCATACGGCTTATGCCTATACATGGGTTTACTCTCCAAAAGATCAGGAAGTAGGGCTATGGGCTGAATTTCAGAATTATGGTCGTTCGGAAATGGACTTGGCTCCGTTACAAGGTAAATGGGACTATAAAGGCAGCCGTATCTGGATCAATAATGAAGAAATACAGCCACCTGTATGGACAGCTACTCATCGTACAAAGAGTAATGAAATAGCGTTGGGAAATGAAAATTGTGTGGCACGTCCGCCTATCGCCGTACATCTGAATAAAGGCTGGAATAAAGTTTTCCTGAAATTGCCGGTTGGCAAATTCAATATGCCCGAGGTGCGGTTGGTGAAGTGGATGTTTACTACAGTTTTTGTAACTCCTGACGGAGAAAATGCAGTGGACGGACTTATCTATTCGCCCGACAAAACGAAGTGATCGAGAAAAAATAAAAACGAATGAAGAAAATTTTATTAATGATGTTGTTGCTCGCCTCAATGGCGGGCAACGCACAGGAACGCAAATATTCTACGTTCTATTATCAACGTGCAACTCTGTTTGAGGAGCTGCCTGTGACTTCAAAAGATATCATTTTTCTGGGTAATAGTATTACTAACGGGGGAGAATGGAGTGAATTATTGAATAATAAGCATGTCAAAAACCGGGGAATCAGTGGTGATATCTGTATGGGTGTTTATGATCGGCTGGATGCGATTTTAAAAGGAAAACCCGCTAAAATATTCTTGTTGATCGGTATAAATGATGTAAGCCGGGGCACCTCTGCGGATACAATTGTTCATCGTATTGGTATGATTACTCAAAAAATTAAACAAGAATCTCCAAAAACAAAGCTATATTTGCAAAGTGTACTTCCGGTAACCGATCATTATAAGATGTTTGGCGGACATACGTCACGTTGGCAAGAGGTGAAAAAGATTAATGAAGGGCTGCTTCGGCTGGCTGACAGAGAACACGTGACCTATATTGATCTCTATTCTCATTTTGTTGATGAGAAGACCGGCAAGATGAATATTGAGTATACAAATGATGGTTTACACTTACTGGGTAAAGGCTACCTTAAATGGGTGGATATTGTTAAACCTTATATAAACAAGAAATGAAAAAGATACTATTCTTATCTCTATTTTTGATGATTTGCGCAGTTTTGTCCGCACAGAAGCGGATAAAAGTTGCTTGCGTGGGGAATAGTATTACGTATGGGTATACTCTTCCAAATCCGGCAACGGATTCTTATCCTTCACAGTTGCAGCAACTTTTGGGCGATACTTATGAAGTTGGAAATTTCGGAAAATCAGGGGCTACTTTATTAAATAAAGGACACCGCCCTTACATGCAGCAGGAAGAATTTAAAAAAGCGCTTGCATTTGCCGGTGATATTGTTGTTATTCACTTGGGAATCAATGATACGGATCCTCGTGACTGGCCGAACTATCGTGATCATTTCGTGAAAGATTATCTGGCATTGATTGATTCTTTCCGTGTTGTTAATCCTAAATGTCATATTATTATTGCCCGACTGACACCGATTGCCGATCGTCATCCTCGTTTTGAGTCGGGTACCCGTGATTGGCATGGAGAAATTCAGCAAAGTATCGAGACAATAGCTAAATATGCCGGGGTTCAGTTGATAGATTTCCATGCGCCGCTTTATCCGTATCCGTATCTTCTTCCGGATGCTGTACATCCTAATGTAGAGGGTGCCGGCATTCTTGCGAAAACGGTATATTCTGCGATTACGGGAGATTTCGGTGGATTACACTTATCTGAACTGTATACTGACAATATGGTGCTTCAACATGGGCAGCCTCTGACTATCCGTGGCAAAGCAAACGCAGGAGAAAAAGTGACTGTAGCAATAGCTAAACAGAAACAGTCTGTGAAAACTGCTTCCAATGGTGATTGGGCGATCACTCTCCAGCCTTTGAAGGCTGGAGGCCCATATACTTTGACTGTTTCTGCCGGAAAGCAGAAACAAGCTTTCAATAATGTATTAGCCGGAGAGGTATGGCTTTGTTCCGGACAATCGAACATGGAGTTCTATCTTGGTTGGAGTAAAACTGCTAAAAGGGATATTCCGCAAGCCGCCAATGATCAGATTCGTTTGTTCGATATGAAGGCGCGCTGGCGTACAGATGCTGTGGAATGGGATGAGTCCGTATTGGATTCATTAAATCATCTGCAATATTATAAAGATACCGAATGGACAGTTTGTTCGCCTGCTACTGCCGGTTCTTTTTCTGCGGTAGCTTACTATTTTGGTAAAATGCTGCAGGACAGTCTAAAGGTACCTGTCGGATTGATTTGTAACGCAATCGGCGGTTCGCCTACCGAAGCATGGGTAGACCGTAATACATTGGAATATAAATTTCCGGCTATATTACGTAATTGGACTCAAAATGACTTTATCCAAGACTGGGTACGCGGTCGTGCCGCCCTTAATGTGAAAAAGGCGGATAGCAAACAGCAACGTCATCCTTATGAACCTTGTTACCTGTATGAGGCCGGTATCCGTCCTTTAGAACAATATCCTATTAAAGGTATTATTTGGTATCAGGGTGAATCGAATGCACATAATCGTGAGGCACACGAGAAATTGTTTAAACTATTGGTTGAAAGTTGGCGTAAAAACTGGGAAAATAAAGATTTGCCATTTTATTATGTGCAGTTGTCAAGCATCAATCGTCCGTCATGGCCATGGTTCCGTGATAGCCAGCGCAGAATGATGTATGAGATTCCTAATACAGGTATGGCAGTATCGAGTGACCTGGGTGATTCGCTTGATGTACACCCCAAGCACAAACAGCCGGTTGGGGAGCGTTTGGCACATTGGGCTTTGAATCAGACTTATGGAAAGAAGAATGTAACGCCTTCGGGGCCGATGTTCCGCAATGTAGAGTTCCGTGATGGTGCTGCTTACGTGTCATTTGATTGTGCTGAAGGTATGCATTCATCGGATGGGAAACCGTTACGGACATTCGAAGTGGCTGAAACAGAGGATGTTTATTATCCGGCTACAGCCGAAGTTGTAGGAAATCAAATAAAAGTATATAGTAAAGAAGTGAAGAATCCTCTTCGTGTACGTTACGGCTGGCAGCCTTTCACCCGGGCCAATCTGGTCAATGGTGATGGTTTACCGGCATCTACGTTCCGTACGGACTGGGGAAGATAAACTTGAAAAAGAGAGCAGTTTATGATGAAAAAATTATTGTATGGACTTGTATGTTGTTGCGGTTTAGCTTATGGGCAAAACAGGGACACTTCGGATGTGTTAATGTTGAATGACGATTGGTCATTCTCACAGGTGGGGGCAGAAAAATGGCTACCAGCTACTGTCCCGGGCACTGTTCATCAGGATTTGATTCATCATAAATTGCTACCCGATCCGTTCTATGGTACCAATGAAAAGAAGATTCAGTGGGTGGAAAATGAGGATTGGGAATATAAAACCAGTTTTGTCGTTACAGAAGAGCAGTTGAAGAGAGATGCCGCCCAGCTTTCCTTTGAGGGACTGGATACTTATGCGGATGTTTATTTGAATGGTTCTCTGATTCTGAAATCAGATAATATGTTTGTGGGCTATGTAGTTCCCGTAAAACAAGTATTACGTAAAGGGGAGAATCTGCTGCATGTTTATTTTCATTCTCCGATAAAACAAACCCTTCCACAGTGGTCCTCCAATGGATTTAATTATCCGGCAGATAATGATCACCACGAAAAACGTCTTAGTGTATTTACCAGGAAAGCTCCTTATAGTTATGGATGGGATTGGGGAATCCGTATGGTTACAAGCGGTATCTGGCGTCCTGTTACTCTTCGTTTTTATGATGTTGCTACTATTGCAGATTTTCATGTGAAGCAGCTTAGTCTGACAGATCAGGTTGCAAAACTCTCTAATGAATTGGAAATTAATAGTATTTCTGAGAAAGAAAAGCCTGCTGAGGTCTTGATCTCTTATTCATTGGAAGGAGGAGAGGAAGTGATGGTAAAGGAAAATGTAACATTAAAACCGGGTTTTAATCAAGTCCAAATTCCATTGGATATTCAGAACCCCGTGCGTTGGATGCCCAATGGGTGGGGGAAACCTCATTTATATGATTTCTCAGTGCAGGTGGTGTGTGATGGCAAAACGGTCGCCGCACGACAGCATCGAATCGGCCTTCGTACGATACGCGTAGTGAACGAAAAAGACAAAGATGGAGAATCTTTTTATTTTGAGGTGAATGGCATCCCGATGTTCGCAAAAGGAGCAAACTATATTCCTGATGATGCGTTGCTCCCCAATATAACTACCGAACGTTATAGGACTCTGTTTCAGGATATGAAAGAGGCTAATATGAATATGGTTCGTATATGGGGTGGGGGAACTTATGAAGACGATCGCTTCTATGATCTGGCAGATGAAACTGGTATTCTTGTCTGGCAGGATTTTATGTTTGCATGTACTTCCTATCCAAGTGACCCTACTTTCTTGAAGCGAGTGGAAGAGGAGGCGGAATATAATATCAAACGTCTGCGAAACCACGCTTCACTCGCCATGTGGTGTGGGAATAATGAAATTCTGGAAGGATTAAAATACTGGGGATGGCAAAAGAATTATACTCCGGAAGTATATGAAAACATGTTCCGGGGATATGATAAGTTATTCCGGGGATTGCTGCCTGCAAAGGTGAAAGAACTTGATGAAGGGCGTTTCTACAAACATACTTCTCCCTATTTCGCAAATTGGGGACGTCCGGAGTCCTGGGGCACTGGCGATAGTCATAACTGGGGTGTGTGGTATGGCAAAAAGCCTTTTGAGTCATTAGATACCGATTTGCCTCGTTTCATGAGCGAATTCGGTTTCCAGTCGTTCCCTGAAATGAAGACGATTGCTACTTTTGCGTCTCCGAAAGATTATCAGATTGAATCGGAGGTAATGAACGGACACCAGAAAAGCAGTATCGGTAACGATTTGATACGAACTTATATGGAGCGTGATTATGTTGTTCCTGAGAAGTTTGAAGACTTTGTATATATCGGACTTGTACTTCAGGGGCATGGTATGCGCCATGGCATGGAAGCACATCGTCGCAACCGGCCTTATTGTATGGGGACATTGTACTGGCAGCTTAATGATAGTTGGCCTGTCGTTTCCTGGTCAAGTATAGACTATTATGGCAATTGGAAGGCATTGCACTATCAGGCAAAGCGAGCTTTTGCACCACTGCTGGTCAATGCGATGCAAGAAGGTGATAGTTTGAGTGTTTATCTGATATCTGATTTGTTGGAGAAACAGAGTCAACTTACACTTGAAATGAAAGTGATTGACTTTAATGGCAAGACATTAGATAAGGAAGTTGTCAGGGCAGTCGAGGTTCCGGCGAATGTTTCTTCTTGCATCTTTCGTAAACCGTTGAGTGAGTGGGTGACATCGGAACATCGTAAAAACAGTTTCTTACTACTTGCTTTGAAAGATAAAACCGGTAAGAAAATAGCTGAAGAGGTTTATTTCTTTAATAAGACTAAGGATTTGGAGTTGCCCCAAACAAATGTTTCTATGAAAGTAAAGCAATCCGATGGTAAGTGTGAAGTGACCTTATCGTCTTCTAAGCTGGCTAAAGATGTATTTATCCAGATTCCTGTTCAGGGCGCCCGTTTCAGTGATAATTTCTTTGATCTGTTGCCGGGGGAAAACAAGAAGATAACGATTACGTCTCCGGATATTAAGAAAGGAGAACAGCAAAATATTACAGTGAAACATGTACGAGATACCTATAACTAACACCTATTAAATAATTTGTATGAGAAATCTTTTTAAAATTGCCGGTTTACTGGCGCTCACGGGATTTATTTCTTCGTGTAACGACAAAGAGACTACAGCTAATTACCAGGTAATTCCTTTACCTCAGGAAATTACTACTGCTCAAAGCCAACCATTTACATTGAATGGTAGTGTGAAAATCATCTATCCGGAAGGAAATGAGAAGATGCAACGTAATGCCCAATTTCTGGCGAATTATCTGAAGAAAGCTACAGGTAAGGATTATGCAGTTGAAGCTGGAACTGAAGGTAAAGGTGCTATTCTGCTTAAATTGGGTATGGAATCAGAGAACCCTGAAGCTTATCAGTTGAGTGTGAATGCAGATGGTGTAACCATTGCTGCTCCCACTGAAGCCGGTGTATTCTATGGTATCCAGACGTTACGCAAGTCTATTCCGGTTGCCATTGGTACAACTCCTTCATTGCCGGCTGTAGAAATCAACGACTATCCTCGTTTCAGCTATCGTGGTGCCCATTTTGATGTGGGACGTCATTTCTTCACAGTAGATGAAGTAAAGACATATATCGATATGATGGCTTTGCATAACATGAACCGTTTGCATTGGCATTTGACAGAGGACCAGGGTTGGAGACTTGAGATCAAGAAATATCCTAAGTTGACAGAAATCGGTTCAAAGAGATCGGAAACTGTAATCGGACGTAATTCAGGAGAATATGATGGAAAACCTTATGGTGGTTTCTATACTCAGGAAGAAGCAAAAGAAATCGTAGCTTATGCTGCCGATCGTTATATCACTGTTATTCCGGAAATTGACCTTCCGGGACATATGCAGGGAGCATTGGCTGCTTATCCCCATTTGGGATGTACCGGTGGTCCGTATGAAGTTTGGAAGATATGGGGAGTATCCGATCAGGTATTGTGTGCAGGTAACGACAGCGTACTGACCTTTATCGATGATGTACTGACAGAAGTTATGGATATCTTCCCATCTGAATATATTCATGTTGGTGGTGATGAATGTCCGAAGAGTGAATGGGCGAAATGTCCGAAGTGTCAGGCTCGTATCAAAGCTTTGGGAATCAAGAGTGATGCTAAGCATTCAAAAGAAGAGTATTTGCAGAGTTTTGTTATCAACCATGCAGAAAAATTCCTGAACGAGCACGGACGTCAGATTATCGGCTGGGATGAAATTTTGGAAGGTGGACTCGCTCCGAATGCAACCGTGATGTCATGGCGTGGTGAAGGTGGCGGTATCGAGGCTGCCAAGCAGAAACATGATGTTATCATGACTCCGAACACTTATCTATACTTTGACTACTATCAGACCAAAGATACTGAGAATGAACCTTTGGCTATTGGTGGTTATTTACCTTTGGAGAGAGTGTATAGTTATGAGCCAATGCCCTCTTCATTGACTCCGGAAGAGCAAAAATATATTATTGGTGTACAAGCTAATCTTTGGACGGAATACATTCCTACTTTCTCTCAGGCTCAGTATATGGTGTTGCCGCGTTGGGCTGCTTTAGCAGAGGTGCAATGGTCTAATCCTGAAAAGAAGAATTATGAAAACTTCCTGACCCGTTTGCCACAATTGATTAATATATATGAAGCTGAAGGATATAATTATGCCAAACATGTATTTGATGTGAAATCCGAGTTTGTTGCTAATTCGGCCACAGGAGCAGTAGATGTAGTGATGACTACTATTGACGGTGCTCCCATCCATTATACATTAGATGGAACTGAGCCTACGGCAGCTTCTCCCGTATGTGACAGTATTCTTACGATTAAGGAAAGTTGTACTTTAAAGGCGGTTGCTGTTCGTCCTACCGGAAACAGCAAAATGCTGACTGAAAAGATTGCTTTCAGTAAATCTACTTCAAAGCCTATTAAAGCTAATCAGCCTGTAAACAAGCAATATGAGTTTGGTGGTGTTTCTACATTAGTAGACGGACTGAAAGGAAATGGTAACTACAAAACCGGCCGTTGGATCGCATTCTATAAGAATGATATGGATGTAACAATTGACTTGCAGCAACCTACCGAAATTTCAAGTGTGGCTATTACAACTTGTGTTGAGAAGGGTGACTGGGTATTCGATGCACGTTCTTTCTCAATTGAGGTTTCAGATGATGATAAGACTTTTACTAAAGTTGCTTCTGAAGCATATCCCGAGATGAAAGAGACAGATCGCAATGGGCTTTATGAGCACAAATTGACTTTTGATCCGGTGAAAACCCGTTATGTGAAAGTGGTTGCAACGTCGGAACACTCCATTCCGGCATGGCATGGTGGTAAAGGTAATCCGGGCTTCTTATTTGTAGATGAAATTACGTTGAATTGAAAAAATAGAAATGACAGAAACTAAAACGATTCGTTTTCTTTCTATCATTGGATGTTTACTTGCCGGGATGGTTGCTTCGTGCAGCTCCCGGCAAGTTGCGCCTAATGAAGAAGGGATTAGCGTGCAGAAAATGACCGGATTCCCCGAAGGAGAACCCGGTTTTTCTTTGGGTGTATCGGCATGTTATGCCGGCATCTATCAGGGAGAGTTATTGATTGCCGGCGGATGTAATTTTCCGGAAATGCCGGCAGCCGAAGGAGGAAAGAAGAAATTCTACCAAAGTATTTATGCCGCTGACGCTTCTGCAGACTCAGTTTTCATATGGAGACAGGTCGGTCAGCTGCCTGTTGCTGCTGCTTATGGAGTTTCGGTTTCGACTCCTCAAGGGGTAGTTTGTGTGGGTGGATCGAACGAAAATGGATCCTTATCTGCTGTTTACCGCCTTTCTTTGACTGACGATAAACAGACTGTGATTGTAGATACACTACCTTCTTTACCTTGTACAATGGATAATATGAGCGGTTCAGTAGTGGATTATACACTTTTCGTAGCCGGAGGCAATGTGGATGGTAAACCTTCGAATGCACTTTATTGCCTCAGTCTGAGTAGCCCGGAGACCGGATGGCAGAGGCTTCCCGATTTTCCGGGTTCTCCCCGTGTACAACCGGTATGTGTAGGACAACGTAAAGAGGGGGAAACCCTTCTATATTTATGGGGAGGTTTTGCCGGTGCATCCGATGGACGGTCTGCAAGCCTTTCTACTGACGGATATTGCTATTCTCCATCTTTGCAACAATGGCAGTCGGTATCTGTTCCGGTTGGCAATGATTCTGTGCTTGTCGCTTTGGGTGGTGGAGCCGGTATAGCGCTGACGGACAGTTTGATACTTTGTACCGGTGGAGTCAACAAAGATATTTTCTTTTCTGCTCTTCAGCGCGAGGAAATGATGAAGACAGCCGTGGCCAATGGCAAGCAAACTGTTGTAGACAGTCTGAAGTTGGAAGCAAAAAAGTATATGTTGCATCCGGCAGGATGGTATCGTTTTAATGACCGGATTTTGATTTATAATACACGTCGGGATAAGTGGGAAGAGGCTGTTCGGAGTGAAGATGTTGCCCGTGCCGGTGCTGCATTGACAGGGCAGGGACAGACCTTCTTTAATATCAATGGTGAGCTGAAGCCGGGAATCCGTACCCCGGAAATAGTTAAGATAATGATTGACTGATTGCAGATAATCTGACATTTTACTTATATTTGTACATTGAAAACAAAAAACTAAAACCAATCATATCATGATAAAACCTACAATGAAAATTTGTACTTTCTTGCTTGCAGCCGGTTTGATGATAGCAACAGCTGGTGTGAAAGCGCAGTCTGTCATTCCTATTCCTCTCCGGATGGAGCAAGGTAGCGGTACTTTTCTATTTACCGGTGACACTAAGCTGTATACCAACCTGAAAGGTGAAGAGAAGAAAATGTTGATGGATTATCTGGAGACATTACCTATCCATTTCAAAAACGGTAAAAAGCAAACGAAAGATAACGTGGTCTCTCTTATGATAACGAAGGCTAATCCTCAGTTATCTTCTCCCGAGAGCTATACACTGGAGGTAACTCCGCATAAAATAACAGTGCAGGCTACTTCCGGTGCCGGATTATTCTATGGTGTTCAGACTCTTTTGCAAATGGCTCAACCTGCAATGGAGGGTGCCTGGTCAGTTCAGGCTACGACGATTCAGGATTCGCCACGTTTCGAATACCGTGGGCTGATGCTTGACGTTTCCCGCCATTTTCGTTCTAAAGAGTTTGTGAAAAAGCAGATAGATGCATTGGCTTATTATAAACTTAATCGCCTGCATTTGCATCTTACCGATGCTGCCGGTTGGCGTATCGAGATTAAGAAATATCCTTTATTGACGGAACTTGCTGCCTGGCGTCCGGAAGCCAACTGGAAAAGATGGTGGAATGAAGGTGGGCGGAAATATTGTCGTTTTGATGCTCCCGGTGCTTCCGGAGGTTATTATACGCAGGATGATATTCGTGAATTGGTCAATTATGCCCGTGAACGTCATATTACTATTATTCCTGAGATAGAGATGCCTGCCCATTCGGAAGAGGTTCTGACTGCCTATCCGGAACTGTCTTGTTCAGGTGAACCTTATAAGAATGCCGATTTTTGTGTAGGAAATGAGAAAACTTTTACTTTTCTTGAAGATGTGTTGACGGAAGTTATGGAGCTTTTCCCTTCCCAATACATTCATGTTGGAGGTGATGAGGCCGGAAAAGCTGCTTGGAAAACCTGCCCTAAATGCCAAAAACGCATGAAGGATGAGCAACTGGATAATGTAGATGAGTTACAGAGTTATCTGATTCATCGTGTGGAGGTATTCCTCAATGCCCATGGCCGCAAGTTACTGGGATGGGATGAAATTCTGCAAGGTGGATTGGCACCTAATGCCACTGTAATGTCATGGCGTGGTGAACAAGGTGGAATTGCTGCCGTAAAATCGGGTCATCAGGCAATAATGACTCCCGGTTCGCACTGTTATATAGATAGTTATCAGGATGCTCCTTATTCTCAGCCCGAAGCCATCGGAGGATATCTGCCATTGGAAAAAGTATACTCTTACAATCCGATTCCCGCTTCGCTTACACCCGATGAAGCAAAATTGATTTATGGTGTTCAAGCCAATCTTTGGGCAGAATATATTCAGACTGACGAGCATTGTGAATACATGATTTACCCTCGTATTCTTGCGCTGGCAGAGGTCGCGTGGTCTGCACCTGAACGGAAATCATGGACCGATTTTCGTCCCCGTGCTTTAAAGGCTGTAGGATATTTACAATCCAAAGGATATCATCCGTTCGATTTGAAAAAGGAGATCGGCAATCGGCCGGAAGCAGCGCAACCGATTCAGCATCTTGCATTGGGCAAGACCGTAAAATATAATGCTCCCTACAATTCGTCTTATCCGGCACAAGGTGATAAAACCCTGACTGATGGAATCCGTGGGAGTTGGACCTATAGCGACGGGGCATGGCAGGGATTTATTTCCCGCGATCGTTTGGACGTAACTATCGATATGGGAGAATCGACAGATCTGCATTTGATTGGTGCTGATTTTATGCAGGTAGTGGGTCCTGAAGTATTTCTACCTGTCGAAGTGATAATTTCTGTCTCGGAAGATGGAGAAAACTTCACTGAGCTGAGCCGTCAGACGCATGAAGTGGTTAAATCGGATGCTGTAGTATTTAAGAACTATGCATGGAACGGAAATGCTAAAGGACGTTATGTCCGTTACCAGGCTCGTGCCGGAGAGGAATTCGGGGGATGGGTGTTTACAGACGAAATCGTTGTAAAGTAACTCTTTCCGCAGGTCCGGTAAAACCGAACGTATAAATTAGATAAATATAGAGTATTGAAAGAATGAAGAAACTACCTTATTTAGTATCACTTGCAGCCGTTTGGCTGTCCATAGCAGTAGCTTCTGCGCAAGAGAGTCCGGTGGATTATGTGAACCCGTTTATCGGAACAACGAATTACGGAACAACGAATCCCGGAGCCATCTGTCCTCAAGGCATGATGTCGGTTGTCCCTTTCAATGTGATGGGAGGAAAGTCCGTTGGTAATAAAATAGATAAAGACAGCCAATGGTGGTCTACTCCTTATGAACATACCAATGCTTATTTTACCGGATTTTCACACGTCAATCTGAGTGGAGTGGGATGTCCGGAGTTGGGCTCTTTACTGTTGATGCCTACAACCGGAAAGCTGAACGTCGATTATTTACAGTACGGAAGTGCTTATAAAGACGAAAAGGCCACGCCCGGTTATTACTCGAATATCCTGACTAAATACGGAATCAAGAATGAGGTTTCGGCCACTTTACGTACCGGAATCACTCGTTTCACTTTTCCTAAAGGAGAAAGTAATATTTTGCTGAATCTTGGCGAAGGGTTGACTAATGAAACGGGAGCTACCGTCCGTTTTGTCAATGAGCGTGAGATAGAGGGGACTAAACTGCTGGGTACTTTTTGCTACAATCCGCAAGCTGTGTTTCCCATTTATTTTGTAATGCGTATCAATAAAATCCCTCGTGCCCGTGGCTATTGGAAAAAGATGCGTCCGATGACAGTAGAAGCCCAGTGGGACAATACGTCCGGCAAGAATAAATTGTATACTGCTTATACCAAGGAGATGAGTGGCGATGACATTGGTACATGGTTTACTTTCGATACCGAAGAAGGCGAAACCATTGAGGTAAGCATGGGAGTGTCCTTTGTCAGCATAGCCAATGCCCGTCTTAATCTGGATAAGGAACAGGCTGGTAAAGGATTTGATCAGATTCGTGCCGAAGCACGTTCCATGTGGGAGGACGATCTCTCGCGTATCCTCGTTGAAGGTGGCACGAAAGAGCAGAAGACAGTATTCTATACCGCTATGTATCACTTGCTGATCCATCCGAATATTTTGCAGGATGTGAACGGACAATATCCGGCTATGGAAGGCAGTGAGATCCTTACAACGAAGGGAAATCGTTATACCGTGTTTTCTCTTTGGGATACCTATCGTAATGTACATCAGCTGATGACCCTGCTTTTCCCTGATCGCCAACTGGATATGGTTCGCACGATGGTCGATATGTATAAAGAACACGGCTGGCTGCCCAAATGGGAACTTTACGGCCGTGAAACGCTTACTATGGAGGGTGATCCGAGTATTCCTGTTATCGTAGATACCTGGATGAAAGGCTTACGTGACTTTGATGTACAGGCAGCTTATGAAGCCATGTATAAGTCCGCTACGACTCCGGGTAAAGATAATCTGATGCGTCCCGATATCGATGATTACATTGCTAAAGGATATGTACCTTTGACAGAGCAGTATGACAATTCTGTTTCGCATGCACTTGAATATTATATTGCCGATTATGCCTTGTCTCGTTTTGCTCAGGCTTTAGGAAAGAAAGAAGATGCAAAATTGTTCTATGACCGTTCATTGGGTTATAAACATTATTACAGCAAAGAATTTGGTACATTGCGTCCTATTTTACCCGATGGAACATTTTACTCTCCGTTCGACCCGATGGAGGGTGCCAATTTTGCTCCCAGTCCCGGTTTTCATGAAGGCAATTCCTGGAACTACACTTTTTATGTTCCCCATGACATTGCAGGTTTAACCCGTCTGATGGGAGGTAAGAAGAAGTTTGTGGATAAATTGCAGAAAGTCTTTGATGAGGGGCTATACGATCCGGCTAATGAACCGGATATTGCCTATCCTTATTTGTTCAGCTACTTCAAGGGAGAAGAGTGGCGTACTCAGAAACAGGTGAAACGGCTGCTTGCTGAATATTTCACTGACCAGCCTAATGGTATTCCCGGTAATGATGACACCGGAACTATGTCGGCATGGGCCATTTTCAGTATGATAGGCCTTTATCCCGACTGTCCGGGAATGCCCGATTATATGCTGACTACACCTACTTTCGACAAAGTGACTATTCGGCTTGACCCGAAGTATTACAAAGAAAAAGAATTGGTTATTACGGCAGTACGTCCCGGAAATGATGCCGATTTGATCAAAGAGGTGAAGTTGAATGGAAAGAAACATGCAGGCTATCGTATCAGCCATGATGAGTTGGTACATGCCGGAACGATGGAATTTATATTAAAATAAAAACAGATCAATCATGAACAAGAAAATCAAAATTGCATTTGCTTCGATGCTCGCTGTGCCACTGTTGGTATGTGCACAGGTCCGTACGGAACAAACCTTTGAAAAAGGGTGGAAGTTTACCCGTGAAGACAGTAAGGACTTCAGTAATTCCACTTATGATGATGCAAAGTGGCAGTCGGTAACGGTACCCCATGATTGGGCTATTTACGGGCCATTCAGCATTAATAACGATAAGCAGAATGTGGCTATTTCGCAAGATGGACAAAAAGAGGCGATGGAGCATGCCGGACGTACCGGTGGGCTTCCTTTTGTAGGTGTAGGATGGTATCGTCTCGATTTTGAGGCTCCTTCATTCAGTAAAGGTAAGAAGGCTACTTTGGTTTTTGATGGTGCTATGAGCCATGCTCATGTCTATATCAACGGACAAGAGGCCGGTTACTGGCCTTACGGTTACAATAGTTTTTATGTGGATGCCACCCCTTATTTGAAGCCGGGTGAAAAGAATACACTGGCTGTTCGTCTTGAAAACGAAAACGAATCTTCACGCTGGTACCCCGGTGCGGGATTGTATCGCAATGTACATCTGGTAGTGAATGAAGACGCTCATATTCCTACTTGGGGTACTCAGTTGACCACTCCGGTAGTGAAGGACGAATTTGCTAAGGTCAATCTGAAGACAAAACTCGATATACCTGCAGGCAAAACATTTGAAGGATACCGTATTGTCACCGAATTGAAGGATAAGAATGGTAAGGTTGTGGCAACTAATGAAAAGCAGGGCAGTCAGTTCGACGGCAATGTTTTTGAACAGGATTTTGTTGTTACTGCTCCGGCTTTGTGGACTCCCGATACTCCTAACCTTTACAATGCGGTTTCAAAAGTGTACGAAGGCAACACTTTGAAGGATGAATATACTACTCCGTTCGGTATCCGTTCCATTGAGATCATTCCGAACAAAGGCTTTTTCCTCAATGGAAAGAAAACCATGTTCAAGGGTGTTTGCAATCATCATGACCTCGGTCCGTTGGGAGGTATCGCCAATGAAGCCGGTATTCGCCGTCAGATCCGTATCCTAAAGGATATGGGGTGTAACGCCATCCGTACTTCACACAATATGCCCGCTCCTGAGTTGATTAAGGCTTGTGATGAGATGGGTATGATGATTATGGCGGAATCATTCGATGAATGGAAAGCGGCCAAAGTGCAGAACGGTTATCATAAAGTTTTTGATGAATGGGCAGAAAAAGATCTGGTGAATCTGATTCATCAGTATCGTAACAATCCAAGTGTGGTTATGTGGTGTATCGGTAATGAAGTGCCGGATCAGTGGAACGGCGATCGTGGACCGAAGCTTTCACGTTTCCTGCAAGACATCTGCCATCGTGAAGACCCTACACGTCCCGTTACTCAGGGTATGGATGCGCCTGATGCTGTGGTTAATAACAACATGGCTGCCGTGATGGATGTAGCCGGTTTCAATTACCGCCCTCACAAATATCAGGAAAATTACAAGAAACTTCCGCAACAGATTATTTTGGGTAGCGAAACTGCTTCTACTGTCAGTTCACGTGGGGTTTACAAGTTCCCGGTGGTACGTCGTGCCATGCAGAAATATGACGACCACCAGTCTTCATCGTATGATGTAGAACACTGTGGTTGGTCCAATCTTCCTGAAGATGATTTTATCCAGCATGAAGATCTGCCTTATTGCATTGGTGAATTTGTATGGACCGGATTCGATTATTTAGGTGAGCCTACTCCGTATTATACTGATTGGCCCAGTCACTCTTCATTGTTTGGGATTATCGACCTTGCCGGACTTCCGAAAGACCGTTATTACCTCTACCGCAGCCACTGGAATAAAGATGCGGAAACCTTGCACATCCTGCCTCACTGGAATTGGGAAGGACGTGAAGGTGAAGTGACCCCTGTATTTGTATATACCAACTATCCTTCGGCCGAGCTGTTTATCAACGGTAAGAGCCAGGGTAAACGCACAAAAGACCTTTCGGTTACAGTACATAATAGTGGTGATTCTGCTTCTGTCGCTAATTTCAAACGTCAGCAGCGTTATCGTCTGATGTGGATGGATACGAAGTATGAACCGGGTACCGTGAAAGTAGTCGCTTATGACAAGGATGGTAAGGCCGTTGCGGAAAAAGAAATTCATACTGCCGGCAAGCCCGATCATATTGAGTTGGTGGCAGACCGCAGTGTGATCGATGCTAATGGTAAGGACCTCTCGTTTGTAACGGTTAAGGTGGTTGATAAAGATGGTAATCTTTGCCCGTTGGCCGACAATGAAATCAGCTTCAAGGTGAAAGGGGCAGGTACTTATCGCGCAGGAGCCAATGGTAATCCGGCTTCACTCGAGTCATTCCAGACTCCGAAGATGAAAGTGTTCAGTGGCATGATGACAGCTATTGTGCAATCTACCGAGAAAGCAGGAAAGATTACACTCGAGGCTGCCGCGAAGGGCCTGAAAAAAGGTACATTGGTGATCGAGAGTAAATAATCCGTTCAGATAAAGATAAGAAAGGAGGGGATCCGGGCAACCAGATACCCTCTTTTTTTGTTATATTTTATATGCAAACCTTAAATAATGATAGTATGAAACAATACCGGATCATTCACATACCAACATTCGTCTTAGCTTTGTTTTTGGTGTTTACCACCTCTGTTTTGCGAGCACAGGATAAGCCTGTTTGGCTGGCAGATTCTCTTATTACTGTAGGATACGCCACCGGGAATAAAAAGAATATTTCCGGTTCGGTAGAAAAAATTACGGGGTTAGGAATGAATAAGGACCAGATTACCAATCCTCTGGAGGCTATCCGTGGACGTGTTCCCGGACTCACCATAGAAAAAGGAACCAATGGTCCGGCTGCTTTGGATGCCGTACGTTTGCGGGGAACCACTTCACTGACCAGTGGTAACGACCCTCTGATTATTGTTGACGGTGTGTTTGGTGATCTCAGTATGTTGACTTCTATATATCCTACCGATATAGAAAGCTTTACTATCTTGAAAGATGCTTCGGAGACAGCACAATATGGTTCCCGTGGTGCTTCAGGTGTTATCGAGATCACTACCAAGAAGGGAATTCGGGGCAAAACCAGAGTCAGCTATAACGGTAGTTTCGGCATATCCTCCGTATACAAAAATCTGGAGATGCTTTCCGGCAGTGAGTTTCGCAATCTGGCGCAGCAACAGGGCATTTCAATACTTGATAAAGGGAATGAAACCAATTTTTTGAAGGAGATAGAGCAAACAGGTCTGCAACAGAATCATCATGTTGCATTTTATGGTGGGACGGATGCTTCAAGCTATCGTGTTTCGTTGGGCTTTATGGATCGTCAGGGCATTATATTGAACGAGGATATGAAGAACTTCACTTCGAATATGAACATGACCCAGCATGTTTTTGATGATTTCTTGGTGTGCGAGTTAGGTATGTTTGGCTCTATCCAAAAGAACCATAATTTGTTTGACCTTCAAAAAACATTCTATTCGGCTGCAACTTTTAATCCTACATATCCCAATCACCGTAATCCGGAAACCAGTTCCTGGGATCAGATAACCAATGCCAGCCAGATCACTAACCCTTTGGCCTGGATGGAAGTGAAAGATCATGATGCGACTTCACATATCAGTACTCATGCCCGGCTGACCTTTAACTTACTGCGCGAGCTTAAACTGATTCTTTTTGGTTCTTATACTTATAATATTGTTGAAAATTCCCAGTATCTGCCTACATCTGTATGGGCACACGGACAAGCATATAAAGGTACCCGGAAAATGGAATCACTGCTTGGCAATCTGATGTTGACCTATAAAAAGAACCGGAATAAACATTATTTTGATGTGCTGGCCCTGGCGGAACTTCAAAAAGAGACTTATAGCGGTTTTTACACCACTGTGACCAATTTCAATTCCGATCAGTTTGGTTATAACAACCTTCAGGCAGGTGCCATTCGCCTTTGGGAAGGAACGAACTCTTATTTTGAACAGCCGCGGTTGGCATCTTTTCTCGGTCGCTTCAATTATACGTTTGACGATCGGTACATTCTTACGGTGAATGCCCGTACCGATGCTTCTTCCAAGTTTGGTGCCAATCATAAATGGGGCTTTTTTCCATCCGTGTCGGCTGCCTGGGTTGTCAGTGAAGAGAAGTTTATGAAACGTATTTCATTGGTGGATAATCTGAAATTTCGTATCGGTTACGGGCTGGCCGGCAATCAGAGTGGCATCGACTCTTATACGACGCTTAATCTGGTAAAGCCTAACGGAGTTGTTCCTGTTGGTAGTTCACAGGTGGTTACTTTGGGTAATATGCGTAATACCAATCCCGATTTGAAATGGGAAGTAAAGCGTACTTTTAATGCAGGTGCGGATCTTGGTATGTTTGGCAACCGGTTACTCTTTTCTTTGAACTACTATAATTCCAAGACCTCTGATATGCTTTATCTTTATAATGTCAGTGTGCCGCCTTTTACCTATAACACTCTTTTGGCAAATATAGGTTCCATGCGCAACAGCGGTACGGAGATTGCTGTCGGCATCACTCCTTTGAAGACCCGCGACATGGAATTGAACATTAATGTTAATGTCACTTTCCAGCAAAATAAATTGCTTTCATTAAGTGGAATGTATGGTGGAGAGAATATTTCGGCACCTGAGTATAAAAGCCTGGCAAGTCTGGACGGAGCCGGATTTCATGGTGGATATAATCATATTGTGTATCAGATGATAGGACAACCCTTAGGGGTATTCTACCTGCCTCATTGCAAAGGGCTTATTTCCGATGGCAATGGTGGGTATACGTATGACATTGCCGATTTGAACGGAGGAGGGGTGAGCCTTGAAGATGGAGAAGACCGCTATGTGGCAGGTCAGGCGGTGCCCAAGACTTTGCTTGGCTCCAATATCAGCTTTCGCTATAAGCGTTTCGATCTCTCAGTACAGATAAACGGGGCGTTCGGTCATAAAATCTATAACGGTACTTCACTGACCTACATGAATATGAATATTTTCCCTGATTACAATGTAATGAAGAAAGCTCCCGGACGTAATATCAAAGACCAGACCGCTACGGACTATTGGCTGGAGAAAGGTGATTATGTAAACTTCGATTATGTTACGATAGGCTGGAATGTTCCGGTGTCGAAGTGGAAAAAATACGTCCAGTCCCTCCGTCTCGCACTGACTGTCAATAATCTGGCTACTATTACCGGATATTCCGGTCTGTCACCTATGATCAATAGTTCTACCGTTAATTCTACTTTGGGAGTGGATGACAAACGGGGATATCCTTTAGCACGTACCTATACGCTTGGTTTGAGTATTAACTTTTAATTTGGAGGATTAATTATGAAAAGGCACTATATATATTCCTTTGTCTGTATCCTGATGTTTAGTCTGCTGTTTTCATGCGATGACTTTCTGAATGAAAATCCTAAAGATAAGATTCCCGAAGAGGATGCTTACAAGAGTCTCACCGATTTGTATTATAATGCAGTGGCTTCCTTATACAATAACATAGGAGGTTATAGTGATAGTCAGGGGTTGCAGGGCACCGGCAGGGGAATTTACGATCTGAATACCTTTACCACCGATGAGGCTATTATGCCTACCCGTGGAGGTGACTGGTATGATGGAGGATTCTGGCAGGGACTTTTTCTTCATCGTTGGGGAGTCGATAATGATGCTATTCAGGCTACGTGGGAATATTTATATAAGGTTATAGGTCTTTGCAATCAGTCACTTGAACGAATCGATACTTATCAGGAGACTCACCATGACACGGAACTTCCTGCTTACCGGGCAGAGGTTCGTGCTTTCCGTGCTTTGTATTACTATCATTTAATGGACTTGTTCGGACGTGTTCCTCTAATTCTCTCATCTGCTATACCTTTGAAAGAGGTGAAACAAAACAGTCGTAAAGAAGTTTTTGATTTTATTGTGAAGGAGTTACAGGAGTCTGCCCCTTTATTGGCGCAAACATATAGCAATCGTTCCGGCAGTTATTATGGGCGGATTACCCGTCCTGTAGTCCATTTCTTGCTTGCCAAACTTGCCTTGAATGCTGAGATATATGCGGATGATAACTGGACCGATACACAATATCCCGATGGAAGAGACATCTATTTTGAAGTAGATGGCAACCGGCTCAATGCTTGGCAAACGGTGGAGGCATATTGTGATTCCATTACTGCGGCGGGATATCGTCTGGAAGATAACTATGAAGCAAACTTTGCTGTTTACAATGAATCTTCTGCCGAGAATATTTTTACCATTCCAATGAGTAAGACTTTATATACTAACCAGATGCAATATCTTTTCCGTTCCCGTCACTATAATCATGCCAAGGCCTACGGATTGGGAGGAGAGAATGGTTCAAGCGCTACTGTGGAAGTACTTCGAACCTTTGGGTATGATACCCAAACTGTCGATCCCCGTTTTGATAAATGTTATTTTGCAGGTGTTGTTTACGATTTGAAGGGAAAGGTCATCACACTCGATGACGGTACTTTGCTGGAGTATTTTCCTTGGAAGGTGGATGTCGATATCTCCAATACCTCCTATGAAAAAACCGCAGGCGCACGGATGAAAAAGTATGAGATTGATGAAACCGCCACAAAAGATGGTAAACTGATGGAAAATGATATTGTACTCTATCGTTATGCCGATGTTTTATTAATGAAGAGTGAGGCCAAAGTCCGTAACGGAGAAAATGGAGATGTAGAACTGAATCTTGTTCGCTCCCGTGTGAATGCTCCTTTCCGGACAGCTACATTAGAAAGTTTGCTTTCGGAACGTCAATTAGAGTTTGCCTGGGAGGGTTGGCGCAGGCAAGATTTGGTTCGTTTTCGCCAATATACCCGTGCTTATACAAGCAGGCCCCGGCTTCCGGGTGAGGAAAGTGGCTATACTACAGTATTTCCTATTCCGGAGAAAATCCGTTTGATGAATCCCAATCTGACACAGAATCCGGGATATTGAAATTGCAAAATATTATGTGGAGATGATTATTGTAAATCATAAAATAATCCATCATTATATTAGAAATATCTATTTATAAGGTAAATCGTTCTTGCTACTTTTGCGTATTGATACAAAATCAGTGAAGTAACATTGTTTTCAACCTTATAGATAATATGAAATAATGAAGATCAAAACACTAACACTTTTCTCGTTTTTATTGGCTTCCTGTTCACAGCAGGTTACTAAGATCGACTTGTCGGGTAGTTGGCAGTTTACGACCGATTCTACTCATTGGGACAGTACGGTCCTGTTACCCGGATCCATGGCTTCCAATGGCTTGGGAGAAGACATTACTGCCAATACTCCGTGGACCGGAGGTATCGTTGATTCAGCCTATTTCCGGAGTGATGCCTATGCCCGTTATCGTGAACCGGGTCATGTTAAAATCCCCTTTTGGTTGCAGCCTGTGAAGTATTACAAGGGGGCAGCCTGGTATAAAAAAGAGGTGACTGTTCCGGAAGGCTGGGGGCAACAGGATATCAGTTTATTTCTGGAACGTTGTCATTGGGAAACTCGTTTGTGGATAGATGATAAAGAGGTCGGTATGCAGAATGCATTGGGTGCTCCACATCAGTACGACTTATCGGATGTCCTGACTCCCGGAAAACACACATTAACTTTACGTATCGATAATCGTGTAAAGGATATCGATCCGGGTGAAAATTCCCACAGTATTTCCGATCATACCCAGGGCAATTGGAACGGGGTTATCGGGGATATGTTTCTTCAGGTGCGTCCTCAGGTGAACATTGTACGTACGACTATTTTCCCGGATATATCAGCTAAAAGCATTCGTGTGAAAACATTCCTCCGTAACCGTAAGAAGAATGAAGTGACAGCTTTGCTCGCTTTGGAGGCTGATGGCAAACTTTTGCAAAAGGAGGTCAATCTTCAGCCGGGGACTAATGAAGTGGAGGCTATTCTGGCTTTGGGAGATGATATCCGTTTGTGGGATGAATTTCATCCGAATTTATATCGATTGAAAGTAAGTCTGACTGATAAGGAGCAAAAGACCACTGATTTTAGTGAAGAGTCTTTTGGTATGCGTGATTTTAAAGTAGTCAATGGTTGTATCACGATTAACAACCGTCCTGTCTTTTTGCGTGGTGCGTTGGATTGTGCCGCTTTTCCTAAAACAGGCTATCCGCCCACTGACAAAGAAACTTGGAGAAGAATATTCACAGCTTTTCAGGCACATGGGCTGAACCATGTTCGTTTTCATTCATGGTGTCCTCCTGAGGCTGCATTTTGTGCAGCTGATGAAATGGGACTTTATCTGGAAATAGAATGTTCCTCTTGGGCCAATCAGTCTACGACGATTGGTGACGGTCGTCCGCTCGATCGGTTCATTTGGGACGAAAGTGAACGGATTGTCAACACGTTTGGCAATCATCCTTCGTTTTGTATGATGATGTATGGCAATGAACCGGCAGGTGTGGGGAGTAGTACTTATCTGGCCAACTTTGTCACAACATGGAAGGATCGGGATAATCGCCGCTTGTATTGTAGCGGTGCAGGATGGCCCATGTTGGCGGTCAATGATTTTTTAAGTGATCCTGCTCCCCGCATTCAGGGATGGGGACAGGGACTTCGGAGTATTATCAACGCAGAACCTCCTCGTACCGATTATGATTGGTCGGAATATGTCAGTCGCTTCAGCCAACCTGTTGTAAGTCACGAAAGCGGGCAATGGTGTGTTTATCCTAATTTTAAAGAGATCAGCAAATATGACGGTGTCATGCGTCCTGCAAATATGGAAATTTTCAGGGATATTCTGCAAAATAATGGTATGATACATCTTGCAGACAGTTTCTTGCTTGCGTCTGGCAAATTACAGGCACTCTGCTATAAAGCAGATGTTGAGGCTGCTTTACGTACCAGGAATTTCGGTGGATTCCAGTTACTGGGACTCAATGACTTTCCGGGACAAGGTACAGCATTGGTCGGTGTGCTGGATGCTTTCTGGGAAGAAAAAGGTTATATTTCTCCCGAAGAGTACCGCCGTTTCTGTGCTCCAACCGTCCCTTTGGCACGTTTGCCTAAACTTATTTATAAAAATGACGAACTGTTGAACGCCCGGGTAGAAGTGGCTCATTATGGCGAAACTCCACTAAAGAATGTGGCAGCTGGATGGACTTTGTCCGATACGGCAGGAAATGTACTGCAGTCCGGACAGTGGAAAGTAGATTTACTTCCCATAGGCAATAACTTTCCATTAGGAGATATTTCCGCTTCTTTAGCTCAGATGGAAACTCCCCGGCGTTTGGTGTTGGAGGTGGCAGTCGGTGAATGGAAGAACAGTTGGAATGTTTGGGTTTATCCCGCTCTGCCACTCAAAGTAGAGGGAGAAGAGAGTATCCGGATGGTCGACTGTTTGGATGCCACTACCCTAAAGGCTCTTGAAGGAGGTGCTTCTGTATTGTTATCTTTAAAGAAAGGGACACTGACCCGTCAAATGGGAGGTGATATTCAGGTCGGATTTTCCAGTATTTTCTGGAATACTGCTTGGACAGGAGGACAAGCTCCTCATACATTGGGTATTTTGTGTAATCCGAAACATCCGGCTTTGAGTCAATTCCCCACAGAATATTACAGTGATTATCAATGGTGGGATGCCATGAGCCATTCCGGTGCCATTAAAGTGGCCGAACTTTCCCCTGAAATAGCTCCGATAGTGCGTGTCATCGACGATTGGTTTACAAATCGTCCTCTCGCCTTGCTATTTGAGGTAAAAGTAGGTAATGGAAAATTGTTGGTATCGGGCGTTGATTTCTGGCAAAACATGGATAAGCGTGTCGAAGCGCGCCAATTATTGTATAGCTTGAAAAAGTATATGGTAAGTCCGGCTTTCTCTCCGGTCGTATCTGTACAGGCAGAGCAAGTGCAGCAATTAGTCTCTGATAAATAGAATGTTCTGTTTTATATAAATTTGCCCGGGCTTACATCTTTCGATGTATACCCGGGCAAATTTTATGAGATATTCTCTGTGTAAATCAGTGTGATCGGCGGTGAAACTTCTTAGTCGAAAAGACTTCTGAACTTCTTGAATATCTTTTCTTTAATTGAAGTACTTGGCTTGAAGTTCTTCGATTCTTCCAGCTTTTCCAAAGTACTTTTTTCGTCTTTACTCAGTGTCTCCGGCACATATACACTTACGTTAACCAGCAGGTCTCCTGTGCCGTAACCGTTTACACTTGGCAACCCTTTACCGCGGAGTCGGAGCACTTTTCCCGGTTGTGTACCTGCTTCGATTTTTACCTTCACTTTTCCGTCGATGGTTGGAATTTCTACCGCACCTCCGATAGCTGCTGTAGGGAAACTCAGCAATAAGTTGTATACCAGATCGTTTTCATCGCGAATCAGCTCCGGATGTGGCTCTTCTTCCACCAAAATCAATAGGTCGCCCGGGATACCGTTATGTTTTCCGGCATTTCCTTTGCCGCCCATAGAGAGTTGCATGCCTTCTGCTACTCCGGCGGGAATTTTTACTGTTACTACTTCCTCACCGTATTCGATACCTTCTCCACCACAAACCTTACACTTGTCTTTAATGATTTTTCCCTCGCCATTACAAGTAGGACACGTAGTACGTGTCTGCATGGTTCCTAAGATGGTTTGCTGGTTACGGATTACCGAACCGCTACCTTTACAGGTCGGACAAGTTTCAGAACCGCCATTACCTTCCGCCCCTGTTCCGTGACAGTGCGAACAAGGTACATATTTTTTTAGTTTGAATTTCTTTTCAACTCCTGTAGAGATCTCTTTCAAATTCAGCTTCACCTTCACCCGGAGGTCTGAGCCACGGAATTTTCTCTGTTGAGAACCTCCGCCTCCAAATCCGCCGAAGCCTCCGAAACCACCACCGAATCCGCCGCCGCTATGGCCGCCGAAAATATCACCGAACATAGAGAAGATGTCGTCCATAGACATTCCGCCACCGAATCCTCCGAACGGTCCGCCGTTTCCGGCTGCTCCACTCATTCCTGCATGACCAAACTGGTCGTAGCGGGCACGTTTATCCGGATTGCTCAGTACGTCATACGCTTCGGCTGCTTCTTTAAACTTTTCTTCTGCTTCCTTGTCACCCGGGTTTTTGTCCGGGTGATATTGGATGGCTTTTTTCCGGTATGCTTTCTTTATTTCTTCGACTGTTGCCTCTTTCGTGACTTCCAGCACTTCGTAATAATCTCTTTTTTCTGCCATATTTTAGTTTCGTTGATTTTAATTATGTTAGCAAGTTTGTCGTGTCCCGGTTATTCACCCACAACTACTTTTGCATGGCGGATTACTTTGCCGTTAAGGGTATATCCGGTCTGTACACAATCCAGTATTTTACCTTTCTGTTCTTCTGTCGGAGCAGGGATCACAGCGATGGCTTCGTGATAATCCGTATCCAGCGGTTGGTCTTTGGTTTCGATAACCTTTACTCCATCCTGCGACAGGATAGACAGGAACTTATTATATATCAACTCAACACCCTCTTTTACGGCAGCTACGTCCGTAGCCGTTTCCATAGTTGTCAGTGCACGTTCCATGTCGTCGATTACCGGCAGAATACTTTTGATGCTCTTCTCACCACCGTTCAGAATCAACTCTGCTTTTTCTTTGATGGTCCGTTTACGGTAGTTATCGAATTCAGCCGAAAGACGGAGATATTTGTCCTTCTGATCTTCGATCTGGCTATGGGCTTCTTCCAGTTCTTTTTCCAGTTTCTCCTCTGCGGTCAGCGGTGTGCTTTCCTCAGTGGTTTCTTCGTTTTGCGACTGTCCTTCAACGGTATCCTGAATATCGTCTACTGTCAACTCTTCTTCTTTCTTGGTTTTTTTTTCTTTTGGGTCCATATCTATTCTGTTTTTATTCTTGTTAAACGGATTTAGTTTCATGTCAATACGGCATTTTAATGTATTGGCTTTGCAGCAAAAACTTTGCCAGTTTGTTTGTTTTGCCAAAAAACGCAGCAAAGGTAATACTTTTATGTCAGATTGACACATTACTGATAGTTCGTTATTCACTAAAAATGTCTACCTTTGTCACCGCATTATTTGATAATAAATAAATTAAGGAATAATAATAGAATGATTACAGTTTCAAACGTTTCGGTACAGTTTGGTAAAAGGGTATTGTTTAATGATGTAAATCTGAAGTTTACAAGTGGAAATTGTTATGGTATTATCGGTGCCAATGGCGCCGGCAAGTCAACTTTTCTCCGTACGATATACGGTGACCTCGACCCGACTACCGGAAACATTACGTTAGGTCCGGGCGAACGCCTTTCGGTATTGAGCCAGGACCACTTTAAGTGGGACGCTTATACGGTAATGGATACCGTAATGATGGGTCACACCGTGTTGTGGGATATTATGAAGCAGCGCGAAGCCCTTTATGCCAAAGAAGATTTTACTGATGAAGACGGTCTGAAGGTTTCCGAACTGGAAGAGAAGTTTGCCGAACTTGACGGATGGAATGCTGAAAGTGACGCAGCTATGTTGTTGAGCGGTTTAGGTGTGAAAGAAGGTAAACATTATACATTGATGGGTGAATTGAGCGGTAAGGAAAAAGTGCGTGTGATGCTGGCACAGGCATTATACGGAAATCCGGATAACCTGTTGCTTGACGAGCCTACCAATGACCTGGATATGGAGACTGTTACCTGGTTGGAAGAGTATCTCTCTAATTTCGAACATACCGTGTTGGTTGTAAGTCATGACCGTCACTTCCTCGATTCTGTCTGTACACATACGGTCGATATCGATTACGGAAAAATCAATCTTTTTGCCGGTAACTACAGTTTCTGGTATGAATCCAGTCAATTGGCCCTCCGTCAGCAGCAGAACCAGAAGGCCAAAGCTGAGGAGAAAAAGAAAGAACTGGAAGAATTTATCCGCCGTTTCAGTGCCAATGTTGCCAAGAGCAAGCAGACTACCAGTCGTAAGAAAATGCTCGAAAAGTTGAATGTTGAAGAAATCAAACCCTCCTCCCGTAAATATCCGGGTATCATCTTTACTCCGGAGCGTGAGCCGGGCAATCAGATATTGGAAGTTTCCGGTTTGAGCAAGAAGACCGAAGAAGGGGTTGTATTGTTCAACGACGTGAACTTCAATGTGGAGAAAGGTGACAAGATTGTGTTCATTTCCCGTAATCCGCGTGCGATGACTGCTTTCTTTGAGATCATCAACGGTCATATGAAGCCTGATGCAGGACATTTCAACTGGGGGGTAACAATTACAACTGCTTATCTTCCTTTGGATAATACCGAATATTTCAATACTGATTTGAATCTGGTCGACTGGTTGAGCCAATACGGCGAGGGTAATGAAGTTTATATGAAAGGTTTCCTGGGACGTATGCTTTTCTCCGGTGAAGAAGTACTGAAGAAAGTGAGTGTACTTTCGGGAGGTGAGAAAATGCGTTGTATGATTGCCCGTATGCAGTTGCGCAATGCCAACTGTCTGATTCTCGATACTCCGACCAATCATCTCGACTTGGAGTCTATTCAGGCATTCAACAACAACCTGAAAACCTATAAAGGCAATATCCTTTTCTCTTCACATGACCACGAATTTATTCAGACCGTTGCCAATCGCGTGATTGAGCTGACTCCGAACGGTATTATCGATAAGATGATGGAATACGACGAATACATTACTTCCGATCACATCAAAGAGCTGAGAGCCAAGATGTACAAGTAATGATGTACGGTTTTGAACGATGAACGATTAACGATGAACAGGTTGTGCCTGAATGGGCACCTGTTCATCGTTTTTTTGTTCGCATTCACTTTATTTATCGTTTACTGTTGTTCATCGTTCATAGTTTATCATTCATCGTTATTTTACCTTTCTCCATTTATTACGTATCATATATAAACAACATATACCGTGGCTTATGGAACAAAAGGAAATACAGGCATTAGTAGAAAGGAGCAGGAAGCAAGATGCAAGTGCATTTGCTTTGCTTGTGGCAGAGTATCAGACTTTTGTTTTTCGCCTGGCATTCCGCTTGTTGTGTAATGAAGAGGAAGCGCGGGATATGGTACAGGAGACTTTCCTGCGTGTCTGGCTTTCGTTGGACAAATACCGTCCTGAATTTCGCTTTGCGACCTGGCTTTACAGGGTTGCGTGTAATATTTGTTATGATCGTTTGCGGGTTTTACAACACTCGCCGGCCGGAGCGCTTTCCGATATTGCGTTTTCCGAGTTGCCCATTCTTTCCGATGATAACGTCGAAGCAGTGTTAGTCAACCGGGAGTTGAAAGCACATATCCTGTACTTTATGCAACAACTGACTCCTAAGCAGAAGCTGGTATTTACATTGCGCGATATAGAAGAGTTGGAAATCAAAGAGATCGAGATTATTACCGGACTTACATCGATCCAGATCAAAACAAACCTCTATCTCGCTCGGAAGAGTATCCGTAAGAAGTTGAATGAAATAAATAAAGAAAGATGAAAAAGGAAGAAATTAATTATGAAAGGTGGTTGGGACAGTTAAAAAAGACACCCCCCATTCTGGAAAATCCGGAGGCATTGACCGAAGATATTATGCGTGCTGTCAAGGCGGCTTCTTTCAGAAGTCCGGCCAAGCGCAGACCGAATCTTGTTGCCTGGTGTTCGGGCATTGCTGCAACTTTGCTCTTGGCGATATGGGTAGCAGAAACGATGTCTGTTGATTCATTTCCCTCGTCTGAAGTAATCATCATACCGGAGCCCTATCAATCGAATACTTTCACAGGCAGTCTGGAGCATAGAGGTTTGACGATAGGAGAGAAGCAGGAACTTTTCTTTACCGCATCCCGTAATCGGAAAAGGGAAATGCTTAAACGAGAACGGCTTTATACTCAGTATAAACAGATAATGAAGAGTGAGTGATCTTTAAAAAATAGATGCGTATGAAAACAAAAAATCTTTTACCGATATTGTTGCTGGCCGTTTCAATGGTGTCCTGCACCACCTATTATCAAGTGAAAACCCAGGTTTTTCCTGATGGATCGGCTCGTAGGGAAGTTTATGCCTTTGGCGATTCTGCATTCATGGCCGGAAATCGGGCACAAAATCCTTTTATGTTCTCATTGGATTCCGGTTGGACGGTGACGCGTTTTGATTCTGTCCGGATGCATAATTATTTTGGAGAGAAGGAAAAGATAAACGTGTGTGCCAGCAGGGAGCAGGCTTCTGTCGACTTATTTTCGGAGCAGGTCCGGCCTAAAGATCCGATGTTTCGTCCTTTGGTGACTCCGCGGGAAACACTGACCAAACATTTCCGTTGGTTCTATACGTATTATACCTATAACGGTGTTTATCCCGAACTGACAGAAAAAGGGCCTGTACCTCTGAAAAACTATCTGAACGAGTCGGAACAGAAACTTTGGTTTCAGGGCGACGACACTGCGTATCGGGGAATGAACGGATTGGAGATGAAAGAAGTGCTCGATCGTTTGGAAGGACAATTTGTTCAATGGTATAACCGGAGTCTCTATGAATTAAGTCTTGAAGTGATGCGGCCTTTTATAGCTGACCTGAAGCAGGGTGACTATCTTTCACGCCTGAATGCGGCTAAGGATTCATTGTATCAGGCATATCGGCCTCAGAATGATGATCCGGACTTCTCTCCGGCACTCGTTTGTCAATTACTTGATACTCACTTTTATACTGATTGCTTTTCGCTTCTCTATAAAGAAAAACAGCAGGAAGTGGATCAAAAATTTGATGAGGGAACACGTTCCGTTGAGTTATTTGGAGTGGTGATTCAATATGAACTCAATATGCCCGGACAAATGCTTTCGGCAAATACAACCTTTAGGGAGGATGGTCATTGGGTCTGGAAAGTAGATGCCTATCGTCTTTTGGCAGGCGAATATCTTTTGACTGCCGAGTCGCGCGTACCCAACATCTGGGCCTTTATCCTCACCGGCTTGCTTATTCTTTTGGGTATAGGTTATTGGATAAAAAAGCGATGAACAAGAAGGAGTGAAGTTGTGTCAAAGGTCCTCTCACCACAGATTGCGCTGATTTCCACAGATTATTCGTGTCGTTAAAATTCCTTCTGTGTTCCTCTGTGTCCTCTGTGGTGAGTTTTTTGATATGCTCCCGTTTTTTTATCGTTTATAAATCAACTTATTTTTCCCTTCCCCGAATAAATTGTCTCCTATGGTTGTGATTTTATCTCCTTTGGCAACTACGTAGCGTAGCCTGTCACATCCCATGAAAGCACCATATTCGATGGCTGTAATGCTTTCCGGCAATTCCACGGTTCCACACAGACGTCCGCAATTGCTGAAAGCCCGCTGTCCGATGCTTTTCAGTCCATGAGGTAAACGAATGCGGAGCAGGTATTTTTTTTGTGAGAAAGTGAAGTCCGGGATAGCTGTCGCATTGGTCTTTTCGATGTCTACGGCAACCAGATTCGGCATATAATCCCGTATCAGTTTAAAATCGGCTGCATCCAGTTTACCTTCGATGGTCAGGAAGTTGATCTCTTTCGGTTGTAGCCCTGCTTTTTGTATTTCACTTTCCAGCGTGCTCAAAGCACCTACCTCTATTTTAGCTTCCAATGGTTCGCCTTCAATGAACGCAAAGTTATCCCAACGATTTTTCAGCCGGTATTCATCACTTGCTCCCAGCGGTACAAAGATTGCAGTGATGCTGTCAGCCAAAGCTCCCGGCAGCAGGTTGGGAGGAGTTTTCTTTTTGATCTGGCAGATGTTCAGGTTCTCGCATCCCATAAAGGCTGCATCTTCAATGTTCTTGATTTTTTCCGAAAGAACCACTTTCTTTAGGGTCGGTTTCCCTTTGGCAATGCCGTTTTCCATCTTGCAGAAAGCATAGGCCGGAACAAAGTTTGGCATGTAAATATAGAATTTATCCGGATACGTACCTTCTTTTCCCGAATACATACTGATACTTGCATTCGCTATATCGAGCACTTGCAGATTTTTGAATTCATCGCGCAGATGCTTGAAGTCCACTGCGTTGATCTTTCCTGTCAGAGTGAGGTGAGTCACCTGGTTTGCTTCTTCTTCCGTCATCATCGAAATAAGAGTTCCCGGTTTGCTGACGAAATATGTTTTCTTAACTTCTTGTGCCGTAGCTGCAAATAGATTGGCAGCAAGGGCTATTCCTATAAACAGATGTTTTATTTTCATATTTATGATAAATGTTTAGACAAATATAGCGAATCATACTTTATCTCGTTGAGAGTTTTAGGAAAATATAGTTATTTTTGTCCTTCAACTAATAAATTAACAAAATGGAACAACAAGAAAAAGAGAACAGTCCGATCCCCTCTTCGGGAGGAATTCCGGCATTTGCAAGTATTGCATTATTTCTGGTGGGTTTCTATATTCTTATACCTCTGTTTGGGATTATCCTGAGTTCTATCCCTGTATTAAAAGAGTGGAGAATGGGGGCTTTCTTTATTGGGGAGGGAGCTATGTTGCTGAGCGTGTTTGTTGTTACTTTCCTGATGATGCAATTTCTGGATCATCGTCCCTTCTCCGATTTAGGATTCAGTCTGAAAGGACGTGGTAAAGACATCTTATACGGCTTTTTGATGGCAGTGCTTATCTATGCCATTGGCTTTGCTGTTTGTTTGCTGACCGGTCAGATTGAGGTTGTCGGTGTTCATTTTCATTGGAGCGATCTGTTCTTGAGCGGGCTGTTTTTCGCTATGGTTGCCATTGTCGAAGAAACTATGATGCGCGGATATATTCTGGGGCGCTTATTGCGTACGCGACTCAATAAATTTATTTCTCTTTTCATCTCTTCCTTTTTGTTTGCGTTGCTCCATCTGATGAATCCCAATGTGGCTTTTTTGCCTATGCTTAATCTGGTGTTGGGAGGATTATTACTGGGAGCTGCCTATCTTTATACCCGTAACCTTTGGTTTCCAATTTCGCTTCATTTCTTTTGGAACTGGATTCAAGGGCCCGTGCTTGGATTTGAAGTCAGTGGCAATCGTTTCTGTGAAACCTTGTTTTCACTTCGCCTGTCCGCAAATAATCTGATCAACGGAGGAGCATTTGGTTTTGAAGGTTCGCTGGTTTGCACGGCATTGGCAACGCTCTTTACACTGCTCATAATCTGGTGGTTTGAACAATAAAAAAATGTCCCATGTTCCGCTGAACTCTGGGACATTGATAAAACAAACACCACATTTACTTCACAGTAAGTCAGAGTGGAAAAGCAAGGACGCATTTACTTCGCAGTAAGTTTGTTGCGCACTATTAAACACAAACAAAACAAAATAAAAGCTGTACAACAGCCATTATAACACTTGCATCAATGTAGGTTTATATTAATTTGTCCATAAGAGAGAGCATAAAGTATGTGGGGGTGAATCTTATTCTAAAATTTATACGTTGTTCCCACCATTAACCCCACTGTTCCCCGTATGGGTTCCTGAAGGTCAGCCCGATAACTTCTGTCTTTAAATATATTGATTCGGGGTTCCAGCCAAAGCCCGGTATGCGCCGACAACCTGATTTCTCCCTGTAGTCCGATGCGGCCGTTCAGGATGATGGAAGATGATGATTCCGTTCCGGGAAAATAGCTTCCGATGCCACCTGCCACTGTCAGGTTGAACACGTGGCTGTCCCGGTCGGAAAAAAGCCTTGTGAGGTTGCACAGATAGTCGATGTTGAGGCTGATATTAAAATCGCGGTTGCTTCCGCTTTCTTCATTATCTAAAAAGGCGGTACTACTGCCGGCACTGATCCGCATTCCGTTAATTTTGTCGAACCATTTACCTAAAGCGAATTCCGTGTCGAACAATACATTTCCGGTGTTTCCCGTGCCGGCCGCCAGTGAGGCAAAACCTCCTTTAAGGAAGGTCAGGGTAGTGTATCCTGCCGGTTTGTAAGTAATACCTGCCATTAGTGATCCTGCCAGGTTATATCTTTTCCACGATGGCTGGTTGTCCACCCGGTCCGGATAAAGTGCCAGTTGTGGCTCGATAAACAGGTTAAAAGCAGACGATACATTCAGTTTCCCTTGTAATCCTGCCCTCAATCCGTATGAATGGATTGTTTTTTGGTCTTTTATGATAGTGGCCTGATAACTGAGTCCGAGAGCGCCGATCACTTCGAATACCCGCTTCGGGTTGTATCTGGCGGCAAATGCACTGATATTGATCAGGTAGTCTACATTGGCTCCTGCCAGATGCATATCCGTATTTCCTTGTTTCCACTGTGTATATTCCCCTCCGGCCCGTAATCCTATGACGGGAGTCAGCCAATTGCCTGCCATGAATGATGCCCGTGGTCCGTGAGCGGTTTGTCCGCCTCCTACGTTAAACAGATAACCGATGCCCGATCCGACAGAGAAAAACAGATGTTCCGCCCCTCTCTTCGAATGGAACTTTTCCGCTCCCTTTCTTTTGGGTATCAAATATTCTGAGGCCTCTATATTGTTTTTTCCCGCTGTTGAATCTTGCTTTTGCTCTTGTGCTGCCAGAGTTCCGCATAAGCCGAAACCGACTCCTAACAGCAGGATTCTTTTATAGCTCTTTCTCATATTCTTCATTGCTTTATCGTTCTTTCTTCATTCAAGCCGTTCTCTTCCGTTTCGGTTTTTTCTTTTGTTTTCTCCGCTTTTTCCTTCTGTTCTTTCTTTTCCTCTTCCAACTGTTGCAGTAGGTCGGTTACGTCTCCGTCTATCTGCGCAATCTCTTTCAGTGACGGATCTTCGTTCAGGGCCCGTTTTATGAAAGCATATGCTTCGCTCACTTTGTCCAACCTGTTGGCACATGCCGCCCTTAGATAATAGCTGAGTGGTTCATCCGGTAGTTCTTGTGCCTTTTCCCACGCTTCTTCATTTTGCTTCATGGCCATTAATAATACCACTTCATTTATGCCGCCTTGTGTTCCGAACCGTTCATAAGCATCCTCAAAATGCCCGTTGTAAGCTCCAACGATGGCTCTTACGTCTTGTGTCATGTCGTTGTCCGGCAAAAAGTCTATAATGGAGTCCGCCCGGTTATAAGCTCTTTCGTCCATTAAGGCGATTACCTGATTACAGAGTAGTTCTGTGGGAGCCGATCTGCTGACAAACGGTTCCAGTAATTTGCTGTCTGCTTTCTTTTGTTCTATCAGTAATGCAGCCAATTCGTTGGCCATAATCATAAATTTAGGATATTGTTCCAGTGCTTGTCGGCAGATTACTTCCCGTGTAGAGTCATTATCGGCATTCAGGTATATCCGCCAAAATTCATAGGGTACCAATTTTTTATAGTCTTGTTTATACATTATGCGTATTTCTTCATCGTTCAGTAATCTCATCACCGAATAGTTGAAACTATATTCCACCCGGCGCAGCCGTGGTAAGTAAGTCGTTAGAATGACATTCCGGTATTCCGGTAGTCGTAGGATCCGGCTGTATTGCGAGGCCATGTTGTCCGGATAGCAATTGATGATTTCCCGTAACTTGTCTGTAGGCAGTGAGTCGTGTTCCATCAATTCTGCTACCTCTTCCCATGAGGCCACCACTCCCTCTGTATATGTACTGTCTTTTATCGCGTCTATAGTACCTCCGTTCAGAAAACCAAAGATACGTTTCAGCGTACTGTCCGTGCGTTTTTGTGCCAGTTTCAGATTCGACTGATACGGACCTTCTGGCGACGATACTCCTTTGACGGAAAACGACAGGAATTCCGAGTTCGGATCGTTTTCTATTTCCTGCAGGCGCAAGCGCATTTTCTCCAGTTCTCTTTGGTTGTTCGGATCCTTTTCGTCTATCGTTGCCGAGTTGATCAGGAAGTTCAGCTTCACTTCTCCTCTGTCGCCTCTTTGTTGTTTTTGAGGTTTAGGGATGTATTTTTCATCTCTGATTTTCATGCCATCCGCTTGGTACGTAAAGAAACGCATCGGATTTACCGTACCTTTGGCTATCACTACTGTATCTTTGTATGCCAGTTTTTTATATTCTACCAGATACATGTAGATGTCACACCGGCATTCATCGTCCGGGTTATCCATATAGAGGGAGTCTACGTAGGCAATCACTTCATTTTTATCAATCTTTTGCGTTTTCTCCTGAAAAGGTGCTAACGGGTCTCTGCTCAGGTCGAATTCCATCATTCGTTCCAATGTGATGGCATACTCCTTTCCGGTCACCACTGCCGGGCGGAACAGGCTCTGTGTTTTACGGGTAATATTCACCAACATCGGTTGCACTACGATACGTGTGTTCGGCTTATACATTTCTTTGGGAATTTTTACTTTTGGGTGGATGATGTATTGATTTCCGATGATCTCGATGTCGGTTGGTTCCGGTAGCAGTTTGTCCACCACTTTTTTGGCGGTGATCACCACTTCGTCAATCATCGATGCTTCGTACGAGATCACTACGTTTATCGTTGTCTTTCCTTTAAGTTTTACTGTTTTTGATGCGTAGGCAAAGCCCGAGAAATGGAGGGTCGTACTGGGATCTGCCATGATCTTGAACTTTCCGTCCAGGTCTGTGATGCCGTATACATCTCCCTTTTCATTCTGGTCTCTGATTACGATAGAGATGGCAGGCTCTCCCTCGTCATCGATTACGCTTCCGCGTATTTCTACTTTCTGGGCTTGTCCCCATGCCGGAATAATGGCGTATAGGGTCACTATCCCCAATAGCAAAAATCTTTTGATATTCATTAGGGTTATTTTATTTGGCTATATAGATAAAAGATACACTTAGTTTAACCGGTATGGGGGCCCATCCCGATTCATTCGGTTCACCGTGAGTGCTTCCCGGTTGGTAACGCACCAACCTGTAGCGTGCCACACCCACACCGCCTGAAACCTCAAGGTTCCAGCGGCGTGACAGAATCCAGTTGTATCCATACGTGACACCCGCAGCTACGGCATCTCCATAATATGCCCTGGGGGTTATTCCTACGTCGAACATGGAATAGAATCCTGTGATACCGATGTAATGGCGCGCCAGCAGGTTCCGAAGCCAATATTTAGCTTCAGCTTGTACGCGCCCATGACGGTAGAAAAGTTTATCTGTAATCTTCCAGGGATTAGCCGATGCCGAAATTTCGGCTGTCATCCAATCGTTTAGCGGGAATTCCACTCCCAGATTGGGAGATGCCGCTAACCATTCCAGCGTATTAGTCTTGATGGCCATACGTTGGGCGGATACTTGAAAAGATATTGCTATGAAAATAAAGAGTATAGCCCGTTTCCCGAATAGAGACGGGAAATTATATCCGGCTATCTCCCACAACAAGTTGGGGAAATTTAGTTTTAAATTAAATGTATTCATAAACGCGCTCACTTCTGTCTAAAGCGTGCTGTCGTTTATTCTTGTCGGTGACAAATATAGAGGTTTTAATTTACATTTTTCAACTAATCGAAATCTTTTTTTATTAATTCTGATAAATACTCCTGTAAATCAGTCTCTTGCCCTATCTGTAATTTTTGTCGGAGCCGGCTTCGGTTGCTTCTCACAGTCGAAGGGGCTATATATTGAAGTTCAGCTATCTCTTCTGTCGTTTTGTTCTCCAATATCAGGCAGCAGAATTGTATTTCTTTGTTGCTGGGTTGAAGGTGCAGGGCGTTGAAAGCCGCCCATAGCTTTAGTTCGGAAGTCATCCTTTTTTTTTGCCGGTGCATGCTTCGCAATATTTCCTGTAACTTGGCGAGCATTACCGGAGGAAAAATATAAGCTACCGTCAGGCTGGGAAAATTCATAAGGTAGAGGTCGGACGATGTATAGAGTCCGATGCCCAGGTAGAGCAAAACCGGTGAGAGGGATAGGATTATGACCGTGTGGCGTTTTACGGAAATGGAAGCCAGTCCGCAGGTCACCATTCCGATAATCAGGTCCTGCGACAAAAAGAATCCGGCTTCTTCCGGCGGTAGGTAGATACGGTTGTACATCGAGATCAGTATATTGCCTTGTATCGTATAGAAAACACTGTTTAGTAGAGATACGATCCGGGCTTTTTTCCGAATCAGTAAATAAGTGAATAACGCAAATAATCCCAGGGAGAGTATATTGCATATTGCCAGCAATAAGTTATTTCGCATGAGGTAGACGCAAAGGTCGGCCAGGATTCCGATACTGAAGCAGACCACTGTACTATAATAGATGTAATAGATCGT
The DNA here is from genome assembly GCF_033042785.2 of Bacteroides hominis. Taxonomy (NCBI): domain Bacteria; kingdom Pseudomonadati; phylum Bacteroidota; class Bacteroidia; order Bacteroidales; family Bacteroidaceae; genus Bacteroides; species Bacteroides hominis. The sequence continues at coordinate 3,053,495 of NZ_CP178829.1, forward strand.
TTGTTGTTCCGCACTTTCTATATTCTTGAACTGGTGGTATTTTCTTTGCAGATACTCGTTTCTTTTATGAAAAGGAAGGCTTTTAAGATTCATATTTATGTTTGGTTTCAATGTCAGATGTTGGTTATGTCCTATTCGCACAATGTTTGCGAGTCCCGTGGACAAAACTCTCACAGCGTCCTTTTTCCCCCATAATAAATGTGAATAATTTCAAAATCAATTCAAACATATATATATTAAAAAGACGTAGTGCGCCCGCCATACGTCATCAAGGCTCACCACAAGCCTGCTTACTCAATGGCAGTGCACCACGTCCTGAGACGGTACAGTTACCCCAATGAGTAAGTCTATTATAGCCTTTCTTTGGTTATCGGAGGTGGTGATTCTGATGACGATTAGGCTATCGTTTATGTTGCTAAAACCGATTTGTTTCTCCGGCCGCATATAATTGGGGCAAAGATACAGATAAAAAATGAAAACTTTCAGAAATGTTTTTGATAAGTAGAACTCCTGATTTGCTTAAATATGAATTGGCTGGTGGATTCTATTCTGAGAGTGTGTAGAGGACGTATTGATTTTCCTTTAAATTCTAACTATTTGCTTTGATATTTCCTTTTTTGCTGACGCGTGCAATGCTCCGTTTTCTTGGAATAGGGGCTTTGCGGGGATATAAAGACAGATGAAAAGAGAGTTTGGTAGTAAAAAAGAACCGGATATTCACTTTTTTATCTATAGGAAGTTAACTTTGTAATTGCACAAAGTTAATTCTTTGTCGGCAGAAAGTTAGCTTTGTGCCGGCAGGAAGTTAACATCTAACCGGTGGCAAGTTGCTTTGCAGCCGATAACTCTCTTTTTTCTTTCGGAAAAGGGGCATAAAACACTGCGTATTTTTCTGGTTGCTTCTCGTTTATGACTTCTCTGAATATATGAAAATGATCTATAATTGAAATTATATTTATCTTTTATATTGCAATCGGTTACGTATGCCGATTTTGTGGATTGCGTATTGCCTTATTTGCTTTCTTTTCGATTTACTCTGATACGGATTCTTGAGCTTCTTTTGATTAACCTTGGAACTTGGACGGAAAAAATGAATTCTATAAGCTATAGAAAATACAAAATGACAATTTTCAGATTCTATTGCCAAATAAGTGATTCGATTGATCTACGAGAGCAAACATTACGCTTTGCAGTGCAAAGATAAGTGCTGCTTCTGCGCTTTTTCAATGAAAGGAAAGCATTCTGAGTGTTATTTATAGTTGAAGTCTCGATAACTTCTGATTAACAAATAGTAGGTAATATGGGGTTCATGTTTTCTTATCGTGTATATACTTTTCATATATATCGCGTATATGGCGTAGGTTATTGTTTGTTGTGCTAATCGGGTAGTCGAAAGTTTAGATCATATGATACCCCATAATATCTATGCCTTTTTTATCCGGACAGATTTTTTTCTCTTCCCGGTGAAATAAAGAAAATCATGCAGGTAGTTCAAAAATAGCCCATTTCATCGATGGAAATCCGGTGTTGCATATTTGCGACACCCTGAAAAAGAGAGGTGTTGCAAAAATGCAACGGCTATTTTTAGGTCGTTTCCGGGGGGTGGGCTACATTTGCTCCTCTCTTCATGGAGGGGAGTACAAACAAAATGTATAAGATTTTTTAAGATAGTGAAGTCAAAAAGCTGCCAACATATTGATAGTGGACGTTGTTATACTTTTGCAAAATTTTCAAAAGTAAAAAAGAAGATGACCTCCATCACTCCACGGCTCAATCGCTCGCGCGAGGGTCGTGATGGCAGCTATCCACTCGTGATACAGATCATACGCCATCGAAAGAAAAGAGAGATTTATACGCCTTACCGATTTTGGGAGGCAGAGTTCAACACCCGTTTAGAAATGGTAGAGAATACCGGTGGCAATCGCCGTCGCCTGCTCACTGTTCGCGAAGCCAACGAATACCTTATATATATAAGGAAGGAGTTGACAGCTATTTGCGAATCGCTGGAAGCGGAGAAGGGGAGTGCTTATACGGTGGACGACATTGTACGCGTCTACAACTATCACAATGATTTGACCCAGGTACTGGTCTACGCCGACTCCGTGATAGCCGGTCTGGAAAATAAAGGGCGTCAGGGCACAGCCGCCAATTACCGTAGTGCCTGCCGGGCGTTCGAGTTGTTTGTGGGTGACCGTCCTTTCTCGTTCGAAGAACTGACCCCCGAAGTAATCGACCGCTTTGCCGACTTCCTCCGCAACCGGGGCAATCAGCCAAACACCATTTCGTTTTACCTCCGCCAGTGGCGTGCCATCTACAATCGCGCCTGTGCCGACCACTTGGTTTATACTGATCAGAAACCTTTCCGGAGGCTGAACCTTAAAGAAGAGGTGACTGCCAAGCGTGCCATTTCCCGCGAGAAGATTGCACGGATCGAGCAAGTCGATTTGACTGCTTCCCGTGCCGATATGCAGTTGGCTCGTGATCTGTTCCTGTTCAGTTTCTATACGCGTGGAATGTCTTTTGTAGATATGTGCTATGTTAATAAAGAAAATCTGCAAGGAGACTACCTTTGCTATAAACGGCAGAAGACGGGACAAGAGTTGCGGATACGAGTTGAAAACGGTTTGCGTGAGTTGATTGACCGCTATGCCGATTCTTCATCGGATTATCTGCTCCCGATGCTCCGCCGTGGTGACAGCTATCAGGATTACCGCCGACAGCAACGCAAGCTTAATAAACAGATCCGCGAATTGGGTGACAGGCTTCGGTTGGAGGTGCCGCTTACGTTTTATGTGGCCCGCCACTCCTGGGCGACCCTTGCTCATGCGAACGATATACCTGTCTCGGTCATCAGTGACTGCATGGGACACACATCGGAGAAGACTACACGCATCTATTTGGATCGTATAGATACTACGCGGCTTGACAGGGCCAATCGGTTAGTGATAAACTGTCTTCGGTAAAGAGGGGGTGAGAAAAGGACAAAAAAAACTCTTTCTTATAATGAAAGAGCCAACCGTGAGATACCCTCTGATCTCAAATAACTTTTGCAAAGATACATATTAAATTATTAATAAAGCAAATCTTTTTTTAGTTTTTTTTGTTTTTGCTGTCAATTATTTATTTTCTCTTTCCATATAGAAAAAAACATCCTCCTGTACACCTTCTTTTTGTCTACAGACTCTTCTAAGAAAGCATACACCGGTTTCTCGCTATTTCTTTTCCAACGGTTTTCATCTGCCCGTCCCCACTGCTTCAGGCACATGCCGTTATTTATTCACAAGGATGATTAATCTGTTTATAATCAGATATATGCAGGTTGTACATCATCCTTCGTGTTGCTCTTTTACGGCCCTTTCCATCTATGTTTCTGAAATCGTTTCTGAGTCAATATCAAGCAATGCTCTATGAATCAGTGCTTTACTTTCATACTTCCTGCAATTGTTTCTGAAAATAAAAAAAATCAGAAACATTTCCGGATCGGTACTCTTTTATTTTTCTGTCTTACAGGTGATTATGTTGGTAATTCTGAAGCTTTCCCTTTCATTATAAGAAAGAGCCCCTAATTATCAAACAAACCATAAATATGAAAAAGGTACTATGCACATTGGGGGTGGTTGTTGCTTTGCTTTTAGCGTTTCCTTGTATGGGGCGCGCTCAGCAATGGGGCTTGACTACCAATGGTCTTTACTGGGCCACGGCTACTCCGAATGTAGGAGTCGAATATGCTTTTAGTTCAAAGATGAGTGTAGCCGGTCTTATTCAATATAATCCTTTTACTTACGCTAAAAACCGGAAAATGAAACATTTGGTCGGGCAGGTAGAATACCGTTACTGGCTGAGTGAAGTTTTCAAGGGGCATTATCTGGGCGTGCATGCTACGGGAGGTATCTTCAACTTCGGTAACCTTCCTTTTGGCATCCTGAAGGATTATCGGCTTGAAGGTCAGTTGTATGGTGGAGGGGTTACTTATGGTTATCAGTGGATTATCAGTAACCGGGTGAATATCGGAGTCGATATCGGTTTGGGATACCTTCAAGTTGATTATGATAAGTTTTATTGTCCTACCTGCGGTGAGCGTGTCGATCATTACCGGACCGGTTATGTAGGCCCTACCAAGGTTGGTGTGTCCATTATCTATCTTTTAAAGTAGGGGAGGGGTAAGACATGAATATCAGGCAAGCTTTTTTCATAAGTTTCTCATTTTTCATCTCTCTATCAGTGTTAGCGGCAGATAGATCTACGCAGCCTGTCCGTACAGAGGTGTATCGTTTGGAACGCCGGGACTCTGTCTTGTTGGTCGATCTGGCTGTCGACTTAACCAGCGTCCATCTGGCGCCGGACTGTACGGTCTATCTGTTTCCGCTACTCTCTTCGGGCAATGCCGCCGATTCGTTGTCGCTGCCTCCCATTGTGCTCAATGGGCCTCAAAGCGATTTGATGTATCGCCGACGCCGGGCCTTGGGCACTACTTCGGGATTGGAGAAGATTCCTCCTTATACTGTGCTTCGTGAGGGAGATCACGCCTTGCCTTACATCCATTATCGAATCGAAGTTCCTTATGCGGCATGGATGGAAGATGTGAAAGTGTGGATGCGGGATACCAATTGCAATTGTGATGCCCGTTTGGTACCTTTTGCCATGCAGACAGAGCAGATACCCCCATTGATTGTAGAGCGGGTGGATACTATTGTGATTCGTGACACCGTCCGGGTAGTTCCGGATGTATCTGAACAGCCACCTGTGATTGCGGATGCCTCTTCCCATAGGAAGGTGGTTCCTATTCAGGCGGGCTATGAAGCTGATATTTATTTCCCTACTAACGAAATGCGCATTCTTTCCGATCATGAGTTGAACCGTGCCTCTTGGATGCATTTCGTTAATCAGGTGGACTCTATTGAGCGGGATAACCGGAATTCCATATCGGGAGTCACTGTTACCGGCTACTCTTCCCCGGAAGGATATGCCTTGAATAACGAACGTCTGGCCGAGAAGCGTGCCAAAGCTCTTCAGGAGTTTCTTGAAAATAAATATGGCGAACGCATGGAGATCGCAGTTGAATGGGTAGGCGAAGATTGGGAACAGTTTGAGAAAGATATAGAACTTTCCGACCTTCCGGAGCGTGATGAAATTCTTTCAATCCTGCGTACCGTAAAAGATAACAATCAACGGAAAAAATCTTTGAAAACGCTGAATAAAGGGAAAACATTCGGAGTCTTGCTGCGGGAATATTTTCCGAAGCTCCGGCGAGTGTCATGTCGTATTAGATACGTAAAATAAGAATATGAAAAGAATGTATTACATAGGATATATGCTCTGCTTGTTGCTTGCCGGTTGTGTAGTCGGTGAGAAAGCGGACGGTCTGTTGGAGCAACGTCTGTCTGATCGTACCCTTTTGGTTTATATGGGAGGGGATAATGATTTAGCCGATGAGACCGACGAAAAATTGTCAGCATTAGCAGAGGCATGGGACAGGTTTCCGGGGCATCTATTGATTTATCAGGATAAAAAAGGAGCGGATAGTACCCGCTTGTTAGAGGTTTGTTTTGATGAGCAGGGAGAAAAGGTAACAAAAATATTGGCTAAGTATAAGCAGGAGAATTCAGCCAGTGCCTCCGTATTTGCACGGGTTGTCAATGAGGCTATGGCCCGGTATCCTTCCGTTGATCCGGGATTGATCGTATTTTCTCATACCAGCGGATGGCTGCCGGTAGGTACGGCAGTGGTTCCGGGCGGTATGACCCGTTCGGTTGTCAAGGATAATCATTCTGAAATGACTTTACAGGATTTTGCATCAGCCATCCCGGATGGCCAGTTCAATTTCATCCTTTTCGAAGGTTGTTTCATGGCCGGACTCGAGGTAGCCTATGAACTGAAAGATAAAACACAATATGTGGTCGGGTCATCGGCCGAGATGCTTTCACCGGGTTTCACTCCGGTATACAAACAAATGTTTCCGTTGCTTTATAAAAAGGAAGCGGATCTGTCGGCAGTGGCTGCCGCCTATTATGATTATTATAACAATCTGGAAGGGGATTACCGTTCGGCTACCATCAGTGTGATCCGGACTAACGGCTTGGAAATGTTGAAGTCGCAACTTCGTGCAGCCGAGAGCCGGGTGGAACGTTGGGAGTGGATAGACCGTAGCGGCTTACAGAGTTTTGATCGTTTGCCGGATGGACAACATCTCTTTTATGACGCTTCGGCCTATGTGGAAAGGATTGGAAGCGCAGAAGAATCTGCCGCTTTTGATGAGGCCTTGGAGAAAGCGATAATCTATAAAGCGGCTACGGAGAACTTTATGTCACAGAGCCGGGGCGGATTTACGATTGGCGATCATTGCGGCATGACGCTGTATATACCTGAAGCCACCGCTCCCGCATTGCTGACCGAAAGAAAGAAGCTGAAGTTAATGCAATAATATATAGTTCAAATTAATTAGTGAATGGTAATAATAGAATTAAAAAGTGATGGAAAGGAATTTTTGATTAACGAAACAGACAGTGACAGTTAACAGAACGATGGAACAGGGAGTATCCGCATTTTTTCTCTCTGCCTTTCACCCTTCGCGATTCGGAAGGGAGAAAGGAATATCCAAAGCGGATAAGAGTATAAAATATTCGAACTTATATCTATAATTAAATTTTTTAGTAATATGAAATTAAACAAATTATTTACGTTTACATTGGCGGCCCTTGCAATGGCTGCATGTAGTAATGATGATGAACCGGGAATTGACAATGGTGGTCAAAAAGGTGAATTGATTGATGCTATCAGCATTGCTTTTACCAATTCTACAGCTCCTGCCACCCGTGCGGATAAGGGTGAAATAGAAGGAGTAGGCACTGAAAATAACGTGTATGTGGCCTATCTGTTTGCCAAAGAAAATGATCCGCAGCATGAAGGCGCGAAAGTAGGTGACTGGACTGTGAAGCGTGTGGCGGGTGACAATGGTGCGGAAGACACTGGTGTGACAACCGCAATTGGTGAGGGCGATGTTGCGACTCCCGGAACGAAGAAAAATATGTGTACGTTTAACGGCGTACGTCAGGGAGATAGCGTTTATGTCATTGTGAATGATCCTCAGATGACCCTTGCTACCGCTCAGACACTGGCACACCAGGCTGACAAATCGGAAGCCGCTATCCGTGCCTACATCTCTAATCTGTCTAAGAGCTACCTGAATGATCTGACCGTTACTGCAGACGGAAAGCAAACTAAAAAGTATATCATGGCAGGTGTATCGGCTATTCCTACCAACCCGAATATTCCGAATGGATCTACCGTAAAAGTTTCGATTCCTTTGAACCGTGAATTAGCGAAAGTATTCTTTAATGCTTCCGTTACTACCAACCCCGTATACGAGGCTTATGGTAAGATGGAAATCAAAGATGCAGAATGGGAAAATCCGACAAGTACTAAAGATCCTGATGGTATTGTCGTAGTGCGTATCCCGAGACGTGTGTCTCCGTTCACAGCACAGACTCGTGACTGGTATTTCCCGCAGAGCGCGGATGCGACTGCTAAAGACTGGGATGTGCTGAACTGGTTGAAAGCATTTGCAGGTGAGAAAGAATCTGTACCCGGTACTGCAGAAGTTGCCGGAACGACTCTGGCATTGAATAAAGGGGAATACAATGCTGACGCGAAAGAATATCGTCTGACATGGGTTGTTGGTGAGAAGGCGCTGACTGATGGACAGAAGGCTGATGAAAAATCTATGGTATACGTTAAGAGCAACAAGTTATATTCTCCTTATTTTTATGTAACTCCTAACTATGCCGATAATGCCGGTTGTGCTACTGTGGTAGTTACCCAGGCTACTTATATCGGTACACATACCCTGCTTGAACCGACTATTACGGAGCAAATGTTGAAAGAAGCTTTGGCAGATGGCACTTTCCAAGGTGCTACTTCTACTGACGGATCTGTCACCTATGATAAATTGGCTGCTGATTTCTGGGATGATGCTGCTAATGTAACAGCATTGGTTGCGTTCCTGGAAACGAATGAGACGTATAAACTTGCGTTGAGAGGTGAAACGGAACAAGCTAAGAAAGAAGCTGCTATTACGATTAAACCTAACGACAAACGTTACTATCGTGCTGATGTTGCCAACTATAGCGATGACGAAACAACCTCAATGAAGATTACCGAACGCAACACATTCTATCATATTACAGGTACTATTACTACTTTGGGTGCCAAGAGTATTGAAGATGCTATCAATTCGGATAATATTGACATGCTTGTACAGGTAGTTGTTAAGCCATGGAAATATGTTGTTAACAATATAAATATGTAATCAGAATCTCTTTTTTTATATGATCCGGGGCGGATGGAAAATCCGCTCCGGTTTATATCTCTTTCTTTTTCGGAAAGAGAAGAATACAAAACTAAAATGAAGAAACTGCTACCGATACTTCTGGGGGTTGCCCTATTGCTGAATTCATGTATTAAAGATGATATGGATGCTTGTGCCGGATATATGCACATCTATTTCAGCTATATTTATGGTGGAGCCAATCGTTTTTTCGAAACGGTTTCTACTCCTACGCAACTTCATTTTTATAAACAGAAGCATAAATATCGGGAACTGGAAATAGGTTTGGATGAAGTAGGATTGACCGAACCTTATCGATTCTTGAAAACCTTTGATGATATAGACAGTCTGGAACTGATAGCCTGGACATATGATGAGGCAATTGATTATGTAGATACTCCTGATACTCCCATAGGAGAGGGGTATGTGAAATTAAAAGAAATTACCGACGGCAGCGGAATCTGCCGGCCTGTAGACGATCTGTTGTACGGACGCATTGCCATAGATGCCGGCCTGCGTGAAAACCGCAATATTGTGACTATTCCGTTTGTGCGTGCCGTATGCCGTACGCGTATAACAATGATTCCTCAGACAGTAGAGGATCAGGTCGTTGAAGAAGGAGGAGCAACACGTGCCGCAAGCAGTATTATTCCTTCCCCCGAAGATTTTAAGTTCCACCTTTACGGTACGCGTAGTGGTGTAGATTATAATAATAAAGCAAATACGGACGAAGTGATACTTGAACCTGAATGTTACTACGAAGAAAGTACCGGAAATGTACTGACTCCCTGGTTCGGTTCTTTTTCTTCGGAAGGAAAGTTCCTAAGAGTAGACGTGTTTATTCGTGATGAACAGGTCGCTTCGTTTGATTGTGCTCCTATTGAGTTGACTTCTGTTCCGGGCAATTATATTGACTTGGTGATTGACGGACATTATGTGAAGCCCGTTATGCAAGTTCGTGTCAACGGATGGAAAGTGGCGGCAATAGAAAGTAATATGTAAGTAAGCTGATAAAAGGAGAGTATAGCATGAAAAGAATTCTGATATGTCAACTGATGGTATTTCTGGCCGTGGCTTTGGTTTCGTGTTCGGATGATACTTCCGAAAGTATCTCTCAGAACCCGGATAAAGACATGTACCTCCGTGTGAATGTTCCCCGCACTTATGCTTCCGGAGCCGATGGGACGGATAACAAAGAGACGGTGATCAATGGCATTGACGTATTGGTATTTGCTCCGGGAGTGTCCGACCGGAACCGGCTGTATCTGAAATCAGCATCCGAAGGAACTCCGGTTGCCGGTAAAAATACGTTTCAGGTGACTATGCCTGTGGGAGAAGGATTGGAAGTGCATGTATTTACGAATAGCCATGCAGAGTTGGTGCGTAGCGGTGCCTATAAAGGTTTAGGGATGGAGATGAATGCATTATTGGAAAAAATGGTATCCAAAGTGGAGAATAATCCGTCCGGGATAGACTGTTTGCCTATGCATGGTTTTTTGTCAGGAGTGACTGTTTCGAAAGAGTCGGTAGGACAAACGCTTAGTGTACCGGTGCTGCGTTCGGTAGCCGCTGTACAGGCAAAAGTGGATGACGCGCATACGGGAAATCCGGGTGAGTTGTTGGATAGCGATGGTAAGGTGATTTTTAAGTTGCGTGAGTTTTATGCTTATTTTCCGGCGGATAGCGGTAGGTTGGCTCCGTTAAAGGAGGCCTATGAAGTGGTTGCCGCAGGTTCAGAAGACGAGAAAAAGACCCGTAATGTGGTTAAAACGACTTTACCCGCCAAATTAGGGGTTCGCCCGATAGGTGACAAGCTTTTTTTGAAGAGTGAGTCTTCTTTGCCCCTTGCCGGACCGCTCTATCTATACGAAAACACTTATTACTCGGATAACGGCTTTGATCAGCCCGGATATATTGCCGGCAACGACAAAGTGGCTACCACTCGTTTGGTGGTAGGCGGAATTTATGGAGACGATGCGGATGTCACTTATTACCGGATTGATCTGACGGATCCGGACGATCCGAAAAAACTGGTTGAACTATTGCGCAATCATAAGTACACTTTTCAGATTATGAATGTCTCGGGTCCGGGGTATGACAATCCTGACGATGCGGCTACGGGGGTACCGATGAATATCTATGTGAAAGTGATTGACTGGATAGACGTAAATACCGAAATTGACTTTGACCGTGAGAACTGGTTCTCTTCGGGTACAAAGAAGCTCGTTTTATCCGGTTACGCAGGTTCGCTGAAATCCATTCCCATAGAAAGCGATGTCGCGTTCGGTCCTTTCTGGGAGTTGAGTTTTGATGCGTCGAGTCCGGTTAACGGTAATGCGACGGTTGCACCTGTAAAGGTATCTGACGGTGCAGTGTCGGCCGTAATCTCTAATGAACGCTATGAGATAACCGTCACTGCGGGTACGCTTACCGTAAAGGCCAAAAAGTCTTATGGAGACCTTGCCACCGGTGAGGCTTATGACGATGACTTCTATATAAAAGTAAAGAATTTGACAGTGCATTATAAACTGACTCAGGTAGACCGTTCTCCCGATGATTGGGGAAACGGAGGAAGCCAGGAAGATGAACTGCGTAATTAAACATAGATTAGTTGGCTTATGAAACGATTTAAAAGAAATATACGGCAAGGATGTATGCTTCTAAGCGTATTTTGCTTGATGGGGGTTACAGCCTGTTCAAGTGAAGAGGGACGTGATATGCAGCCTGTCAAGCCTGTCGCTTTCACGCTGAACTATACCATCCCCGATGCTGATGATCCGGAAACAAGGGCATCCGATACAGGAGGGAAAATACCTGTGGCCCGTCCGGAGGAAAGTGTGATAAATGATGTAAAGCTCTTATTTTTCATTTACGATGAACATGGCAACGGGTTGTATGCCGGTTCCTTGCAGGGAACCGTCGATGGCAATCATCTGGCTAAGACAGGGAAAATATCGGTGATTATACCGGAAAGCGGAAGCATCGACAATCATACGGATTATAATGTATTGGTGCTTGCCAATGCTTCTGCTTATTTTCCCGGAATGGATTTTGATACTTATTGTTCCGGACAGACTGAAAATGCAGTGCGGGTGCAACTCCGGGGAGATATGCCGTTGCAGTCAATAACGGACAGAACATATACCGTTACGGATAACAGTTTACTTATGAGCGGAACAACATTCAAAGAAGCAGGGAAAGATATGAGTGTACAGCTACTGCGTGCCGCCGTACGCATAGATGTCCGGGTGGCTGAGGATAAAAGGGGGACGGTTCTCTTGAAATCGGCTATGCTTCGTAATGTTTCACCGGTAATACCTGTATTTAATGATCCGCAGGATATGGCTTTCCTGCCGTTGACCTATGCAAATGAAAAAAATGCACCGGAGCAATTCAGTATCATAGGCGGTTTGTATGCCACTGAGGTGTTGCGTACCCTTCATACTCCCTATCTGCTACAGACACAGGCGGTATGTCTGCTGCTGCAATGTGAAAAGTCTCCTTATAAGGGATGGTATCGGGTGAATATTAATATCGATAAAAATGATGTGCAGTATTTACGACGTAACAATGCTTATACGGTGGTTATTAAAGATGTTTTGAGTCAGGGGGCTGACACTCCCGATGAGGCATACGGAGCGGGTAGTTTTGGTATAAGAACGGTTACTGTCCCTACCGATTGGAAAGTTCCCGATGGGATAGTAACTCCACCGGATGTAGAAGTGAATTGAATGATTTCATAAAAAGATAATGAGAACGATGATAATAAGGAAGTGTAAAATAGATTGTTTTCAGAAGTCCTGCATTCTTCTGTGTGTTGCGCTCTTCTCCTGTTCGCAGTATGACTGCGCTGTTCCGGATGACGGAAGGACAGGAGAAGGAGAGCGCACTTCTTTATGCATAGGAGGAGTTTCAACAGGGCGGTTAGAGGTACTTACGCGTTCGGCTGCTGAGCTTACTACAGCAACCGACGCTATCGGGATTTTTCAGAAAAAAGATATCGCGAATGGCTACGAAGCCATTCATAACAGAAAATATACATATGGAACTCCATACTGGAAGACGGATGGGGAAGAACTGGTGTTGATCGATGGGCCGGCGGAACTGACGGCTTACTATCCTTATAAAGAGGATCGGACAAGTAGTGTGGTGATGAACAGTGAGCTCTATGCGGCTTCAAAAGAAATCTATTATTGCCCTTTTAAGGCTTCGAATACAACAGGTGCCGTAACGCTGAATTTACGCAGAGCCTATTCGCTCCTGAGATTCAATTTTATCAGGGGAGTAACGGATGTGGCTCTGAATAAAGGAGAGTATACCGGGAACGGTGAGATCAGCTCATTTACATTTTCTGCGGCTTTACGGATCACCGGAACACTGGATCTGTTTACAGGGATCGTTGAAGGAGGAGTGCAGGGGGTGATGTTCAGCTATACCGTTCCGATAACTATCGGAACCGTTGCAGCTCCTGCCGTCCTGGATTATATGGTAGTGCCTGCTGACTTCACCGGGGATCTTTCTTTTACACTAATGGTAGATGGAAAGGAGATGAAAGGTAAGATTGGCGCTGCCGAGCTTTGTGGTACGAACAAGAAAATGGTGGAAGGGACAAAGTATGAGATAGATGTCATTATTCGTCCCACTGAAGTAGAGATAGGAACTGTGGATGTGGAGGAATGGATAGAAGAGGCAGTCAGAGACTCCGGTGATCCGTTTGTGCCGCAATAAAGAGACAGAAAGGAATAAATATGTTTTTAAGAAAGCAGAGAAAGATGAAACACATTCTGGCAAATATGATGATGGCAATAGTATTGATTGCTTGTAGCAACGGAGGGATGGATCCGGTGGATAACGGCGGGGAGGACGAGTATGTTCCTGTCAGAGTGGAAACCGTTGAGGATAATGGCGTTGAAACACGTGCGGTTGCTTTGTCAAATGCCAGTATAGGAATATTTCGCACGGCACCTTACACTGCTACGTTTCCGCAACAATATGATGTACAGTGTACTCACGACGGAACCGGATGGAGTTTGGCAGATAAACTATATGTTGGCGGTACGGATGCCTCTTTGCATGTCTATTATCCGTATGGTAAGGTCACTTTTAATGGTGATAATAGTACGGTTACTGCTTTGACAGTGAAAGATAATACGGCGGATAATGATTTTTGTTATGCCGATGCTCCTTTAGCGGCAGTCAATAACCGCAATCCGGTTGCTTCCTTTTTGCTGAAGCATGCTTATGCCGGTGTGAAGTTCAGCATTGCTTGTCATTCGACTTATCCGTTGAAGTGCAAGTTAACCAAGATTGTGATGAAACCCGCAACGAGCGGAAAGAGGTTTTATGTGGAACGTAGCATGGATATCAGTAAATCCGCTGCGGATGCGGGACAGTTGGGAGGGAGCACAGCTTCCGGTTGGACGCTGGATACATCTGCGCTTGCTATGGGGACAGCAGGGATAGCTCAAGGGAGTACGGATGTAAGTATCAGCAAATTGTTTCCTCCACAGGATTTTGAGGACGATACCCAACTGATATTGACAATTGATGGAAGTGAATATTCGGTAACGATTCCATACGAGACTTTGAAAGCTCTGAAAGCCGGGTATTTATCTACCATTTTCCTGGAGGTCAAGGGTACGGGAGTAGATATTTCGGGAGTGAAAGTATACCCATGGGATACCTCTGTTGTACCCGGTGGTGATAACGATGCGACTTTAGATTAATAACTGATTGTAACAGAAAGGATAGTAATGAAAACCAAGTCTGATATGAAACCAATTATAATAGCCACTTTATCGCTGATTTTACTGGCGGGCTGTGGTAATGATGATTTTCCGGTAGAAGAACAAAAAGTTCCTTTAGAGATTGCTTCTGCATTTGTAACAGGTGACGTGCAGACACGTGCCGTCACGCCACAATTACTTACATCAGGTTCGATCGGAGTTTTTCTGGAAGGCGAATCCGGAACCAGTTATGTAAAAAAAGACAATATACAGTATGACTATAACTCCGGCTGGAAACCAAACACGGAAACAATTTATCTGGGTGGAGAGAATGCCAATGTGTGTGCTTATAAGAAAACAACGAAATTAGATTTGGCAACTAAAGAAGCTGTTTCTTTGACTTCTCAGATTTTTGACGCCGAACTTGATTTGGTATATGCAGGTAAGAAAACAGTGAATGGTACTTCTGCCGCTAAGAGCGTTGAGTTTATCATGGGACATGCTTATTCGCAAATCGAATTTGTCTTTAGCCGGGAGAATTATCCTAATACATGCAGAGTAACTAAAATAGCCATAAAGAACGCGAATATAATTGAGAATGCTACGCTGAACCTGGCAACAGCGGTTTATACATCGACTAAAATCAATGCTGCGTTCAGTTATTGGACAAATGTGGCAAAGCAGGCAGATGGCATTGTGGTTCCTGAATCGGGGACTATAAAAAGTAATGTACTGATGATTCCCTGTACATTGGCCAACAATGGAGATACAGGAGTGACACTGGAGTTGACGGTGGACGGTCAACTGATGACAGTTCCGGTTGCGTATACTAAATTGGGCGCATTAACCAAAGGCATTATTCATCAGATCAGCCTGAAACTGAAAGGTACTGCACTTGAACTGAGTGTGAAAGATACTCCGTGGGATAATCAACCGGTAGATGGTGAATATAATCCGGAACCATAAAAAGGAAGGATGAATCATGAAACGACTTTATACGCATAATCCGGATTCTCACTTGGCAAGACGCTTGTGGCTGATGTGGCTTTTAATAGTAGGCTGGAGCTCTTGTTCACAAGTAGAGGTTGCAGACTCTGTAGGGGGTGAGAACGGAGAGATACCTCTTGAAATCCGGGCTACAACCGGTGCAGAGGTCGACACTCGTGCTGTTACTGCTGTAGAAATGACTGAAGGAACATTAGGAATTTTCCGTTTACCCGAGACGGATTATACGGCATTGGAAAATATTCGTTATAACCGTGTTGCGGGAGAAAACTGGAAGCCGGCTTCTACTGTGATATATGTCGGTGCCACTTACGCCAGGCTATGTGCTTATGCTCCCTATAACTCTGTAGAGTTTAAAAATAGTTCGTTGAAAACAGAAGCCGGCCTGACAATGCAGACTTATGCGGCGGAGAAAGATATGCGTTTTGCTGTCAGTGGGGGAGATGAAGTCTGGAAAAAGACTCCTACTGCGAATTTTGAATTGAAGCATGCGTATGCCCGTTTGGTATTGTCTGTGGTACGGGATGCCACGTATCCGAACACGTGTAAGATAACGAAAGCAAAAATAAAGGCTTCTGCCGGAAATATAATCACAGCCAATACGGTTGACATCAGTACCGGAACCGAAGGAAGCGGAACACAAACACCTCAATATATTCACACTGTGACGACCGGTTTAAAAGACGGATTTGCAATAGGGGTTACAGATGATACGAGTTTTGACTGGCTGCTGCCCCAACAAACTTTTTCCGAAGGCGTAGTCTTGACACTTACGGTGGATGACATGGATTATTCCGTTACGATTCCGGCCGATAAACTGAGCACATTTGTAAGAGGTACTAAATATACTGTGTCATTGGTTGTCAAAGGTGGAAAGTTAACTTTGATGAGTGACAAAATCCTGATTGACAGGGATTGGACAGAGGTGCAGACAGGAACCGGAGGCGGTGGCGGTGATTATGATACCAGTTTTAATTAGAATATGAAGATTATGAAACGTTTATTATTGATCCTGGTGGGAGGTATTTTATTGAGTAGCTGTTCTGATGACAGTGAGATGGATGACGGGAGATGGAAAGCATCTGCACTTCGAGTACCGCTCGAGGTATCTTCGGCAGTCATTAAGCAGGAGGTGGTTACACGTTTAGCTCCCGATCCGGTAGCTCTGACGAAGGGGGCCATAGGGATTTTTCTGTCGGGCACAGAACCTGAAAGCGGATATAAAGTTATTGACAACCGTAAATACGTTTACAGCGAAGGTCATTGGGGACCTCCGACGGCTAATGATACAATTTATTTAGTGGGTAACGATGCTGATGTCTGCGCTTACTACCCTTATAAAGATTCGTATGCGGATAAGACGGTCATTCCATTACAATCACAGGATTATGTGGATACTGAAGATATCTATTATGCATTGAATACAATGATAAATGGTTTTACTCCTGCGATTACTTTTGATATGGTGCATGCTTATTCTTTGGTGGAGCTAAAGATCAGTCGTGAGAACTACTTCATGCCTTGTGAAATTAGTAAAATAACCTTGATGAATTCTGCTTTAATAAAAAAAGGCACTATTAACATTGCCGTTGACGGAAGCATACAGGCTTCGGAAACAGGGAATTATGATTTGACAACAGTAACTGCAGCTTCACCTCATACATTGCTTGCTGACGAATCTTATGTACGCCGTGTACTGATGATTCCGGTTCTGCTTGGAATAGACCGGGAAGATGCGGAAGGAGGACAATTCGGGCTGTCTGTCAGCCTTGTGGTAGATGGACAACAGATGCTCGTGGAGATCCCGTATTCCGAACTTGGAGAGTTCAGGCAGGGAGAGAAGTATGTTATCGGATTAAAGATCAAAGGAACAGAAATCGTGCCTACCGTCAAAGCATTGGAATGGGAAGATGATAAGGTCAATGGCGGGGATAAATATCCTGTTGAATAAAATCATATTTAAAACTGAGCTACTATGAAAGGAGTACTATACATAAGTTTTTTAGTTTGCATGTTACTGGGGTGCAGCGATGGTGATAGCTTACCGGATTGGAAAAAAGACAAAACAGCCCGTACTGAGTTGGAGATTGCGTCTGCTTCCATTGTGGAAGGCAATCTACAGACCCGTGCCGATGCAGTTTTTACGCCCGGAAGTTCCATTGCTTTGTTTTGTCATGGGCAGGCTGCCGAAACGAGTTATACGCCTGTGAATAACAGAAAATATACGCTAAATGCCGGTGAGAGTCAATGGACAGCCGAGTCGGAGGCGAGTACCATTTATTTAGGTAGCGAGAAGGCGGATGTGTGCGGGTATTATCCCTATACGGAAGAAACAGTGGATGAGCTTTATAAGGACCGTACTAAAATTCCTATGGAGACACAAAACTATGACGTTTTAAAAGAACTGTATTATGTGACTAACCAGGAAGTTGATGCTAAGGAATATTTTGTAAATATGCGTTTTAAGCATGCTTATTCACGTTTAGTATTGAATATAGGGGTCGAAGATGCTTATCCGGCTACATGTAGTATTAATTCGGTGGCTTTGGCAAACGACTCATTGTTTCGAAAAGCGGTGATAGATATTACGAGTGGTACTGTTGGCATCCATCCGGATGATACGGAGAAACAATTCAGGGGTGGATATAACATTACAAAAGGCCTTCCTTATGTTTTAGACAGTCCTACTAAAAAATACCAGGCTGATCTGCTTATGATTCCTACAAAATTATTGCCTGACCCTTTTGAACCGACTAAAGGGCTTAGCATTATAGTGAATGTAAGCGGATTTCCGGCAACGGTGATCATTCCGATAGACGATCTCTCTGATTTCGAGAGTGGTAAAAAATACGTTGTCTCTTTGAAATTGAGAGGGATTGCAATTAAATCGGTGACCGTAACCACTACTGACTGGGATGAGAAAATACTGAATGAAGGTATAGATTACGAACCGCTTCCCCGACCTTAATGATTATACAAAAATGAACAGCATGATTATGAAACTCAATATGAATATAAATACTTCTGTGGCTGCCATATATGCAATGATGTTATTATTGGTTGCCTGTTCGCAGGAAAGAACTTTATTTCCGACAGAAAAAACGGACAGTGTGCCTTTAAGCGTATTCACTTCGTTCAAGGCGGATGTGACTACAAGAGCCACCGCTCAACCCTTGCCTGAAGGGAGCAGTATCGGAGTTTTTTTGATAGCGGATGCTAACTATGTTATCCCTCAGAGTAATGTGAAATACACTTATCAGCCTGATGACGAATGGACGTCAGAGACCCCTGTTTGGGTGGGCGGGGCAAGAGCCGGTCTGTGTGCTTATTATCCATATGGTAGAGTTACTTTTTCCGCAGTTACACAGACCACATTAAAAAACCAAGCTTACACGGAGGATGCGGATTGGTGGTATGCCAAAGACAATGCGGCTGTCACAGTCAATAATCTGTCACCACAGATAGAATTTTTATTAGAGAAACCTTATTCTCAGCTCTCTTTGGAGATGATTCGTAACGGAAGGTATCCGTTGCAGTGTAAAATAACCAATGTACGTATAGAATTGGAAAACGGGGACTCGATGGTTGACACCGGGACGTTCGATATAAAAGACGGGAGCCTGCAAAACACAACGGATGTTACTTCTTATTCATATCCAACCTCCGGACCTATGCATGACACGGGATTGGGGGTAGGAGAAGCGGCGAGAGATACCACTTGTAACTATCTGTTTGTTCCGCAGGCTCTTGCGTCTGGCTTGAAACTGACTTTGACCATCGATGAACGTGAGTTCAGTGTGATTGTGCCACAGGCGGATCTTGGCGGGCTGGTAGCAGGAAAGCGCCACGTAGTCCGATTGGATATCAGAGGGGGAATACCGATTAATATAGTGGAGGTTACCACGGAGGACTGGGGATCGCCAAAGGAGGTTAACGGTGGTGATGCCACTACTATTAAAGATGAAACAGAGATCATTATTGATGGTGGTAAAGTGGGAACAGAAGATTGGGCGTCGGATCCTACAGAAAATGGATCAGGAGCACTGTAATTTAATATTAAACGTATGAAGACAAACCTATTATTTTTTATTTGCATCCTATTTGCATTAGTCTCTTGTGAACAAGAAGACAAGGTATCCGGAGAAAAGGCACTGGCTGTAGTGTCCGCTTCTTCCGACGATAGGCCCTCAACACGCGGAATTATAAACGATGATACATACGCTTTAGGGGTTTTTCGGACCACTGCCGGTACTTATACGCCTTTATTCAATGTGAAGCATATTTATTCAGGAGGAGAGTGGGGATCTGATGATGTAATCAAGGTAGATTATCGGAATGCTTCTTTTTTTGCCTATTATCCTTATCATACAGCGACCGGAAATTATGCCGGACTGGCAAGTGGCACTACCTTGACCCTGCAAGCACAGTTGTTCAATGCCGGAGAGGACATTTGCTATGGAGCAGGTGGAGCCTTGGGTGGAGGTCCGGTTAGTGTATACAATCCGTTTGTTGAGTTTCTGGATATGAAACACGCGTATACCCGGTTGAGGTTGACACTGACCCGCGGGGAAAAATTTGATAAGACTAAGAAATGTAATATACAGAATATTACTTTCAAATCGAATAATGCCAATTTTTACCTGACACGTAGCCTCGATATTGCCTCAACTGCCGGAGCTACCGGAGGAAGCGCTGTGGCTACCGGGTATGTTCATAATCCTAACGTTAATATTGCCGCCGGTAAAAGCGTGACATACGAGTATATGTTTCCTCCGCAACCACTTGCCGGTAGTAAATTGACTATTCTTGTCACTGTCGACGGGGTGACTCGGAGTTGTGACATTTCAACGTTAGGCAGTTCTTTGGATTCGGGGAAATATTATGGAGTATCGCTGACATTTACGGATGTGGGAATCATCCTGTCATCGGCGGCTGTTACTGTCAATGATTTTGGCGGACAAGGAAATACTCCGATAGATACGGAATTATAACATAAACGGAGAATAAAGATGATACAACTGAAAGATAAACTAAAAGTAAATGGCGGAATGAGACGGTACATGGAAATGGTTTGTTTGAGCCTGTCGTTTTCTCTTTTCGTAATGAGTTGCAGTCAGGAAAGCGATACGTTTTATCCATCGATTCCGGATGAAGAACAGCCCGCTGTGGATGAGAGCCGGATGGTTCCGATACAATTGAGTGTGGACGGGGTTGATCGATTTTACGGAGGGGCAGTGACGCGTTCTGGAGAAACTGTTGCTCGTTTAGTGCAGCCTTTGGATTCTACTTATGATACCGGATATGATGTGGAGACAACAGTGGAGTCGGTTCCATTGGAGAATAGTGTGTCGACCCGTGCCAACTTGGGTAATGTACAGTTTCGTGTAGTGGCTTACAGAACAAATGCTTCGTCTGCCGCTAATTATGCGGGGACAGCTGTTTACAAGACAAATGGTTCGGGAGTCGCGGCTATTGTAGCCAAGACAGCTACTCCTGTCAATAGTGCCGGACAATGGATATTGGGGCCGGGCACATATACTTTTGTGTGCTATTCTTATGGAGTGAATAGTACACCGGCAATGCTGTCCGGTAATTGGTCCGCAACCGTTTCGCACAATCAGGATTTTATGCTTTGCCGGAAAGAAGGAGTTGTAGTAGCTCCCGATGATAGGGGAGAGTTTACATTGGGAGGAATCAGCTTTACACGTCAGTGCGCTCTACTCCAACTGGCTGTCACGGCCAATGATTTTTCTAATAATACGGTTCAACAATGTGCAGCCACTGTATCCAACTTGAATAGCAATAACATAACCTGGAATGCCGGTCAGGCAGCCCTTTCAACAGGCGGCACAGGAGGAGCTGTAAACTTTTCCTGGAGCAGCTTGAATGCGGCTACGGTTCATAGTAATGTATATAAGGTGCTCCCTCAGAGCAACCGTACATTAACCATTAAGTTCACGACTTTGAGAATTGGCAATATACAATACAACAACCGAGTGACGGTTAATGTCACCGGACGTCAATTTGTGGCAGGAGGTAATTATAAGATAACTGTTAAGATAACCGGAAACGGTATTACTGTGGGAGGAGCTACGTGGGCGAAAGGGAACGTTTACAGGAGTGGGAGTAATTTTTATTTAGAGTCTTCACAAAGTGGTTATCACAGTGGTACAGAAGGTGGATCTTTTTTCGGCTGGAATACTCTCTCTTCCAGTAATAATACGTATGGAGGAAGCTCTTTTTCCTCCAACAATGATCCTTGCTATCAGGTTGCTCCCCAAGGAACATGGTGTACTCCGACTGCCAACCAGTTACAGAATCTGGGAAATAGTGGCTATAGGTCTGGAAATATGAATGGTAAGAGGGGAGGATTTTTTGGCGGTGATAAAGTTTTTCTGCCTGCAATGGGAAACAGAGGTAAAAATAATGTAAACTATTGGCCTGGAACGGGGTATTACAGAAGCAGTACGGGCGCCAGTAATAAGCGTTGCTATTATCTGGAGTTTAATCAGAGTTATGCTGTTAAAAATAACTATTATTGGTATTGGGATGCATTCCCGATAAGATGCGTCAAAAGATGAAAATTTTGAAAATGGTGAAGTGTAATGTCGTAAAAAATGAATAATGAATAATTTAAATGATCTGATCAGGATTTGGTGTCTGCTACTGGTTTTGGTCGCCTGCAGCCAGGATGACAATATGGATGGTATACCCGATGATGCCACCGTACCTTGCACTGTCAATAGCGTGAGTGTAATCGAACCGTATAAGGTCAATACTCGTGCCGCACTTAATGACGGAGAATCCATCGGGGTCTTTTTGACTGACGATGTGGCGAAGAATGCAGGTAACAGCCGGAAATATTCGGACAGGAATAATTGTAAATATACCAAGCTATCAGGAAAGTGGACTCCGATTGACGATGAAAACACAGTGTCACTGGCTGAAGATGTATATGCAAACCTTTGGGCAATCTATCCTTATCATGCCGATAAGGAAAACGGATTGGATTATACGGATCGGACGGCCATTCCTCTAAAGTCAAAACTGTATTCGGCTGAGAAAGATTTGTGCTATGGGCCGGGAACCGGAATAGCCAAAGAGACCAGTTTTACTCAGCCTGCACACAGTAAAACTCCTGTAGATATTTCTTTTTTAGAAATGAAGCATGCTTATAGCTGGGTCGTTTTTCAGGTCAACAGACATAAGTATACCAAAGATGCTAAGCTGTCAAAAATAAAGGTATCCAATGTGTTGACATACACTACTCTGGATATTACAAACGGAACTTATGCCGCCTCTGAAGCCACTCCGGAGCCGGGAATCGCAGAGAAAGTGAACGAAACGATTCCGGAACAGGAAGATAAGTATGTAGAGGTGGGCTTCCTTATCGCGCCTTGCACATTAGGATCGATCGGAACCATTCTGGGAGTAGCTGACTGTGGCATGAAAGTAGACCTTACAGTAGATGGTGATGTATATACATTGGGGATTCCGCTTACTAAATTGTCTCAATTGGAAGCCGGGAAAAAATATTTGATTGAGATTACCGTACAGGGGGCGCATGGAATCGTCATTGGGGCGAATGGAGTTTCTACTGTTGACTGGCCTACGCCCCAAGAGGCTTCGGGAGACTTGATAGGTGAGGCTACTATACATACAAATTCTGTTTTAAACTGTTTTTGGTCATGAAAATTAATAATATGTTTTTTATTGCCATGTGCGGATTGTTTATATCATGCGGGGCAGAGATTACAACGGATACTTCATCCGAAGTATTATCCGACAGGCAGATTCCTATAGGAATATCGACAGTTGCTGTTCCTGAATACGGTGCGGAGACTACTCGTGGGCTGATTGCTAACGCCACTTATCGATTGGGACTGTTTCGTACCGGTGACAAAGGTTACCCTCCTCAGTATGATGCGCCTTATACGTATACAGCAACCGGATGGACGGCTTCTACAGAAGTGAAGGTGGATCATCGCGGGGTGAGTTTGTATGCTTATTATCCTTATCAATCCGTTTCCTTTGTAGATAATACGACAACAGCCGTCCTGAATGCGCAACTTTACAGTGCGGACAAAGATATGTGTTATGGGAAGGGGCTACCTGTGGGGAGTGCAAGCCTGATTAATAATGATGCTCCGGAAGTGGACTTTACAGCTATGAAACACGCTTATGCCCGGCTCAAACTGACATTGCTGCGCGGAACGAATTATGATAAGAGTAAGGCATGTAATATCAAAAATATTACTTTGAAATCTAATAATACAAGTTTTTATCTGCAACGTCATTTGAATATCGCTACGGTAGCCGGCGCAACCGAAGGAACTGCCGTCGCAACAGGCTATGTTTATAATCCGAATGTGGATATAGCGATCGGGGGGCAATTGAGCTATGACTTCCTGCTGCCTCCACAGCCACTTGCCGGCAATACATTAACAGTTCTTGTGACGGTGGACGGTGAAGTGCGTTTTTTGAATATTACGGGATTCGGCAGTTCGTTGGATGCCGGATCATACTACAATGTATCTCTGACGATTACAGATATACAGATGGTACCTACGAATGCTTTGACAGTGAATGATTACGGGACTCAAGGGAATACTAATTTTGATTATAAATATGAGATGCATAATTGACAGGACGCAAACGGGAATACTTAGAAGTATGATTCGCCTAATGGCTCGTTCATGTTCTTTATTCTTGATTTTGCTTGCAGTGACAGGATGTGACAGGGAGGAAGATGAAAGATTTCCTTCGGGACATCATGATCCGATAGAGGGAGATGGGGAGATGGTATCTATCAACGTAAAAGTAGATGGGGTAGATGAGTTTTTAGGTGGTGCGGTTACCCGTTCCGGAGAGATTTTGACAAAGATAGTGCAGCCTTTGGACAGTACTTATGATTCGGGCTATGATGTAGAAACAACAATTGAATCTTTACTTCCCGTTAATCCGGTGCAGACGCGTAGCAATATGGCCAATATGCAGTTTCGGGTTGTAGCCTATAAAAACAATTCCATAACGGCCGCTAATTATGCGGGTACAGCGGTTTATAGTACCAATGCTTCCGGCATTGCCTCGATTGTAGCGAATACAGCCACTCCCGCAGGTGTTTCCGGACAGTGGGTGTTAAGGCCCGGGACGTATGCGTTTGTCTTTTATTCATACGGAACCAATACAGCTCCGGCCGCTTTGTCCGGTAATTGGTCGACAACAGTGACGCATAACCAGGATTTCATGTTGTGTCAGAAGACCGGGGTAAATGTTACGGCCAATGCAAGCGGGCAATGCCTGTTGAGCGGCATTAGTTTTTCAAGGCAGTGTGCCCAACTTCAGTTGTGTGTAGTGGCTAAAGAGTTTAATAATAATACGGTTCAGCAGTGTGCGGCAACTATCTCGGGACTTAGCAACAGCCCTGTGACCTGGAATGCGAGCCAGACAACTCTTCCTGTAACAGGGACAAGCGGGACGTTGAACGTAGCATGGACCAATCCGAATGCTACCACAGTGAATAGTAATGTGTATAAGATACTCCCTCAAAGTAACCGTACACTTACAATTAAGTTTACTACTTTAAAAATCGGTAATGGACAAATGAATAACGCCATTACGGTTAGTGCTACAAACCGTTTATTCAGTGCAGCCGGTAATTATAAGATAACGGTTAGCATTGTGCCAAATTATATCTCTGTTGGAGGAGCTAAATGGGCCAGAGGAAATCTTTATCAGAGCGGTAGCAATTATTATTTCGAAGCGGCACAACAGAATTATCATACAGGTGCCAATGGAGGTGGCTATTTTGGTTGGAATACTGCTAATAGTGCAAAGGGAAATTACAATACTGGAAGTTATTCCACAGCTAATGATCCTTGCTATAAAGTAGTGCCACCAGATACATGGGCTACTCCGACAAAAGCACAATTGGAAAATTTAAAGAATAGTGGTTATGTTCATTCAACCAATCCGGAAGGAGGGTGGTTTGGAGGAAGCCAAGGGGTCTTTCTTCCGGCTCCTGGATATAGGAATGATAAAGATGAGATGGCCGCAGTAGGAAGTGATAGTGATTATTGGTCAACTGAGCCTGGCATCTATTTGGCTTTCAATCGAGGGATTTGTGGAATGTATTCATATAGTCGTCGTGGAGGTTTGTGTATCCGTTGTGTTAAGCGATAAAGAACATACTTGCTAATTTGAAGTTGTTAAATAATCAATCCTAATATAAAAAATATGAGAGGTTTAATAAATAATAGACTACTTTTTCTTTCTATAATAATGTTTTTTATCTCTTCATGTCGGAAGGAGGAAGAAGGATCTATCCCAACCGATAGACAAGTGCCTATCGGGGTTACAGAAGCTTCTTTAAGTACGAGAGTGTCCACGCGTGGAGTCATCAATACTGCTACTTATAAATTAGGTCTTTTCCGTACGAATGCTAACGGATATCCACCTCAGTATGATGCTCCTTATACTTATAGCGCAGCCGGTTGGACCGCATTCACAGAAATACTGGTGGATCACCGTCCGGTGGGTCTATACGCATATTACCCTTACCAGTCTGTATCATTTGTCGATAACACGACGACTGCGACGTTAGTTGCTCAAATTTATGATGTAGCTAAAGATGTGTGTTACGGTACCGCTGCGGCTACAGATGGATCGCCGAAGATAAATAATGATCATAAAGCAGTGCAATTTCTTAATATGAAACATGCGTATGCCCGGTTGAAACTTACATTTGTCCGAGGGACGAATGTGATGTCAGGCCGTAAATGTAAAATTGAAAACATAGTGTTGAAGAATAATTCAACCAATTTTTATCTTCAGCGGCAAGTCGATATAACTACCGGCACGATTACTGGAGGGACCCCTGCGGCGGGGGGATATGTATACAATCCGAATGTAGAAATTCCATCCGGGAACCGGGTTTATGAATATTTACTTCCTCCGCAACCTTTGACCGATAGTAAATTGACCATTTCGGTAACGGTAGATGGTGAAGTCCGTACGGTCACGGTTACTGCGTTTGGTGGTGCATTGAATGCAGGAGGATACTATCATGTTACATTGACAATCAATGATGTGCAGATTGTTCCGAATGCGAATGTAATCGACAATGGGTATACGACGGATAATACTACCATTCAGAATAACACTCCAAGTGTGGTTTAAAATGACTGATAATAAGTGATGGGAGAGGCTCGGTAAATGTGAGCGGACTATCCACACCTTTTAATAAATTGATTTTAAATAGATAAGATGAAAAGAGAACTGAGCATAGTCTTGTGTCTGCTGCTGCTTCCGGGAATGACAGGAGTGAAGGCCAGTGCCGACTCACCGGAGAAAAAAACGGCGTCGGCAATGAACAATAAACAAAACGTACGACAGAAAATAACCCCGGTGGGTACTCGAAAGTCTACTTCGGTACGCCCCTTGTCCGTATGCGAGGTGAAAGTTAACTTACCTACGGACAGCATGTTGCTCTCGTGGGTAGACTTTTTGTCACCTTCGGTTACGGAGGCACCGAAGGTTGAGGAAGTACGGCAGACGGTGCGTGGCAGCATCGTGTTGGATTACAGTCGCGGGCAGAAGACGAAATATGATGAGCGTAATTTTGTAGAAGCTGTTTACAAACTTTTGGCTGTGACACGTCCGCTTAAAGAAACACCGGGTGTGAGTCTGGAAGGTATTCGTTTGACAGGTTATACGGCTCCGGACGGTGACTATCGGGTGAACGAACGTCTGGGCTTACAACGCGCACTGGCATTGAAAGATTATATCCGGCGGGAGAAAAGCTTCGGCACAGTGCCTTTTGAGGTGAACTGGATAGCGGAGGATTGGAAAGGACTGACCGATCTGATAGTTGGGTCGGAGATGGCATTCAAAGAGTCTGTACTCGACATTATCCGTACAGTGGATGTGGTGGACGGGCGCGAACGAATGCTGATGGATTTGGCGGGTGGGACTGCCTATCACTATTTGTCGTCAGCTTTCTTCGGGAAGTTGCGTCGCATCGACTACGAGGTAAGCTACGTAGACAGAAGTTTGGCGGCGCAGCCATCGATAGGCATGACAGAAGGGGAGGCAGTTGTTGCTTCGGGCAAACCGGAAGCATTCTCGGTGGCGGACTTCTGCCGCTTGGCAGAAGCACATGCCGTAGGTTCGGCTGAATTCAATGACTTGATGGACTTGGCGGGACGTCTTTATCCGGACAGTCCGGTGGCGTGCATCAACGCTGCCGGAGTAGCCTTGTTGCGTCGCGATACGGAGCGTGCCCGGAGATATCTGCAACGCTTTGCCACCCTGCCTGAAGCCGGGTGTAATATGGGTATTCTCTGTCTGCTTGAAGGTGACCGGGGAAAGGCGGAAGTTTACTTGAGCCTGGCACAGGCAGGAGGAAGCGTGCCGGCAGGGAGGGCACTGCGCTTCGTGCAAAGTAAGTAAAGGCTCACCACAGAATACGCAGATTCACACGGAGTCGTTTTTTCTCTCCGTGTGGTTGCATTTAGTAAAGTATGAATAAAGAATCTGTGAAAATCTGTGTAATCTGTGGCGAAAAGAAAAATGGAAAACACAAACTGACGAAAGTTATGGATATAGCGGAAATAGCAACAATGGCATTTATCGCTTCGGGGATGACATACAACGCCGTGAAGTATTGGCGAGTAAACCGAAAGGTGCACATTGCCCGTGAGTGGCCGGTGAGTCTGATTCTGAAACGTATGGATTATTTGTCGGAAGAGTGCCGGAGAGCGGTCTTGTTGGTCTTTGACCGACGAGGATATCTGGTGCGCAAGTACCCTGAGGCGGATGTGCTGAAACGGAAAAAGAAATGGCGGCTGCGTTGCACTGTACAGGAGGGGATGTTGAACTTCTGTGTGCTATTCACCCCCCATGCGCTTTGCCTGAGCGGGATACATCATCGTGATGATGTGGATCGCCTGTTTGCCGGTCATACCGGCATCTGTATTGCCGAAACTGGATTACAGGAGATTGTTCATGGCGCGTCGTTGGAGTTGATAGCTGCCGGTACGGAAACAGACGAGGAAAATGAGAAGACCGATTCTGCCACATTGGATGCATTGCTTCCGGGAGAATTGGTTACGGACGCAATGGCAAAGGATCTTCCGGTAGAGCTGAAGGGGTGTAGCGAACAATGGTATACGGGAAGCGTGCATTATGCGAAAGGTGAACCGGATAACTGGCTTGCCGTGCGCCGTGAGGGGGACCGGCTGTTGATGCAGTTTCGTACCAACTTTTCTGCCGTGGAACGGGAGGCAACCATTGAGATAGGGAATGGCGAGGGAGTACACTTGCTTAAGGTGCGTCAGCAGGTGATGGGTATTCATCCCACGTTGACGGTCAGTCGTCGGCTCTATGTCAGTGCCGGGCGGAAGAACGAGGCGGTGACGCTAACCGTTATCCCTGACAATGAACAGGCATGTTGGTGCGTGAAGAGTGCTAACGCTAACGACGGTGGATGTTGGTATTCGGTCTATCCGCCTGTGGGCCTGCAACAGAAAGGGAGTCAGAACTTGAAAGTACATCTTGAAGCGAAACCAGCCAATGTGCGCTCGCGCTCGCTGGCTCTGACGTTGGAGACGGGTACATATCCTTTCAGCCAGACGACAGATCTGTTATTGATGCAGGGTGTCTGCTTTGATTATTATATAGAGTATCCGCCGGAAGATCCTTGTGCACGACATAGCGGAGTGATAGAGATGCCACCGGGTTACAGGGAGGAGGTGAGGACATACAGTGTGTGTGTGGACAGTAACCAGTCGTGGCGTATCGTGAGCGATGAGGCGGCGGCCTGGGTGGAGGTGAGCGAACCTGAACTGTTGCAGGGACATTATGACGGACGGTTCACGGTGAAGGTACATTCTAATGCAGGATACCGGGTACGTGGTGGATTTCCGGCAGCGCGTCACACGGTGCTCTCGTTGGTGAATGATACGGGCGTGGTACGCGATATTCTTATTTATCAAGGTGGATACGTACGTATCCGGGGTAAATATTGGCTGGACCGTAATCTGGCGGCAGGCGGGAAATTAGCACAGGTAGCCATCCCGTTGGGGTTGGAAGTGGGTACCACACTTAATCAGGGTACGTATTTTCAGTTTGGCTGTCCTACTGATCGATGGGAGGAGAATTTTACGCCCTGTCGCGGCAGTTGGTACGATGGCACGGCAGAGAGTCCTGCACGGATTAATGAGTTGGACCCTTCACCGGAGGGGTGGAGGCTACCATCGCGTATTGAAATGGAGGCATTGATGAACAGTCCCGCTGCTCCGATGGAGCTTCAACGGGAGGAGGACCGGACGAATATCTGCCTTCTGAGTGACGACGGAGTACCAGTATACCTGCCGCTGTGCGGACACCGGAGCCATATCAACGGCTGCCGGATTGTGGTTCCGCACGGTCATCGTTACTGGACGGGGAGTAGTCAAAGTCCGGTATATGGCTATTCGCTTTGCGTAGAACCCAGTCGACAGATGTATTTGATGCACGATATGAAGAAATATGGGTTTCCGGTAAGAAGCGTGATGAATGATGAACTATAAACGATTAACCAGGAAGGGTATGATAGAAATAAGGAAGATTGAAGAGGTACGGAGAGGTGTGGATATTCCGGAGATTACGGGTATTTATGATCCGCTGAGCGGAAAGAAAGACGGGACGATCACACCAATGGCACCGTTGGTGGTTTGGGGACGTAATTTGAGACATTATGCGCTGGAGGATTTTAAATTGTGTCTGGTGGCACAGAGGAAACCGGTGGAGGTAATCGAGATCAAACTTGTGTATACATATTCGGATAAGAAGGTGATTGCGGCTATTCCGGAACTCAAACCGGGAGAATATCGTCCTGCGGTACGATTGAAGGATGATGAAGGAAAGGTGTATGTGTTGCCTGCGGTGTGGGTGGTGAGGGGAAGATGGAGAAGATGAGGGACAATAAACGGATTTACCACGATAGATATATAGTAACACAAAGTTTCTTAATATATGGAATTAAGTACTATATGTCTTTGTGAGACTCTGTGGCGAAATAATAAGCATGAACAAAATGAATATAAAGAAGAAGTTGGTGGCATTTGTATCGACGGTAGTGTTGATGGCCCTGGTGGTGGTTTGTCTGGGTCTGCTGCTGGTAAAAGTTTGTTCGGGGACGGATGAATGGAAAGAGGTAAGAATAGAACCGGTGGTTGGATCTGCGGCGAAAGATTCAGTACATGTAGTGCATTACACACGGCCGGAGATACCACAGGTGATGACTGAGCCGGCGGATCGGGCGGCATATTACGTGAAACATTATTGGGATGACTACTTGGTGGATGATACGGCGTGGGTGAACGGCATGGATACGGAGCAACTGTATGCCGACTTCATCGACGCGCTGAAGTATGCCGAGCCGGAGGCAAATTTGAAGGCGTTGTATACCATGATGGTGAGGATGGAGGCAGACAGTACGGCGTACAAGCGTTTCTGCCTGCTGGGTGAGAAGTATCTTTACGAACCGAACTCGCCGATGCGCAACGAGGATTATTACATCGCTGTGTTGGAACAAATGGTGGCATCCGGGCGGCTGACGGAGTGGGAGAAGATACGCCCCGCGGATCGCTTGAAACAGGCGCGCAAGAACCGGCCGGGGATGAAGGCAGCAGATTTTGCGTACGTCACCCCGAAGGGTGAGAGCGGGCGGATGAGCGGATTGAAGGCAGAGTATACGTTGCTGTTTTTCTATGATCCGGACTGCTCAAACTGCCGGAAATTTGAGAAGGTATTTGAGGAGATGCCCGCTTTTGTAGAGATGGTGGAACAAGGGACGCTGTGCGTGCTGGCTGTCTATCCGGATGAGAACGAAGAAGAATGGCTGGTGAAGTCGGCACACATGCCGCGGGGATGGATTGTAGGCTGGAATAAGGCAGGGGATATCCGCAGCCGGCAACTGTATGACATTCATGCCACGCCGAGCCTCTATTTGCTGGACCGCCGGAAGCGGGTGATCCTGAAGGACGCATCGATGGACCAGTTAATCGGTTATCTGGCGACACGGGACGCAAAGAAGAAATAGAGACATTGAAGATCTGTCTGACCCCGGTTACCTCTTTCTATAAGAGCATGTACAACAGTGGTTGTCGTTTATTCTTGTTAGGGGCTAATTGAAGGAGGTACCGGGGTTTTATTCACCTCTGCGGTGAAATCTTTGTTTGAAGCCATTATTCGACATTCATCGTCAACTGTATCCGTTTCCGTTCGAAGTCAATGCTCAGTACTTTCACCGTGACGTGCTGATGGATGGAGACCACTTCGGTGGGATCGGTGATGAATCGGTTGGCAAGTTGGGAGAGATGGACAAGTCCGTTTTCCTTGATGCCTATGTCCACGAAAGCACCGAAATTGGTGATATTGC
This sequence comes from Bacteroides hominis, assembly GCF_033042785.2. Taxonomy (NCBI): domain Bacteria; kingdom Pseudomonadati; phylum Bacteroidota; class Bacteroidia; order Bacteroidales; family Bacteroidaceae; genus Bacteroides; species Bacteroides hominis. The sequence continues at coordinate 3,084,972 of NZ_CP178829.1, forward strand.
TGACGATACCGGGAAGCACCATGCCTTCGCGGAGGTCATTGATGGTGCGAACGTTCCGGTCGAATTCAAAAACCTGTATCGTGTCGCGCGGGTCACGTCCCGGTTTATCAAGCTCTTGGAGAATATCTTTCAGAGTGGGGAGCCCTACAGTGGGGGTGATATACTTTTCTACTTCGATACGATTGCGCAGGGCTTTGTCGGCAATTAATTGGGGTACGGTACACGAAAGATCCTTCGCCATTTGATTGACGATGCCATAACTCTCGGGGTGTACGGCGGTGTTGTCCAGTGGGTTCTCACCTCCGGCGATGCGAAGGAACCCTGCGCACTGTTCAAAAGCTTTGGCTCCCATGCGGGGCACTTTCATCAACTCTTTGCGAGAAGAGAAGGCGCCGTTGGCGGCACGGTAGGAGACGATGTTCTGTGCCAGTTGCGGACCCAGCCCGGAGATGTAGGTGAGCAGATGACTACTGGCAGTATTGAGGTTGACGCCTACTTGGTTGACACAGTTCTCAACCGTCTGGTCGAGCGATTTCTTCAGCTTCGTCTGGTCTACATCATGTTGGTACTGACCTACACCAATGGATTTGGGGTCGATTTTTACCAGTTCCGCCAACGGGTCCATCAGGCGGCGGGCAATGGATACGGCGCCGCGGACGGTGACATCATAATCGGGGAACTCGTCGCGGGCTATCTTGGAAGCGGAGTAGATGGAAGCACCCTGCTCACTGACGACAAATACCTGTACGGGACGGTCGAACTGCTGGTGGGTGACAAAGGTTTCTGTCTCGCGGCTGGCAGTCCCATTGCCGATGGCGATAGCTTCTATCTTGTAGGCTTCTATCATTTTCCGGAGTTTGGATGCGGCTTCGGCTTTTTTGTCTACCGGGGGATGCGGGTAGATATTTTCGTTGTGTACCAGATTACCTTGCGCGTCGAGACAGACTACCTTGCAGCCGGTACGGAATCCGGGGTCGATGCCCATGACACGTTTTTGCCCCAGAGGCGGAGCAAGGAGTAGTTGGCGCAGGTTTTCGGCGAAAACACGGATGGCTTCATCGTCGGCTCTCTCTTTACTGAGGGCGGCAAACTCAGTTTCAATGGAAGGCTTCAGCAGGCGGCGGTAGGCATCCTGCACGGCTTCGGATACATGGCGTCCGCATTCGTTGGTGCTGCGTACGAACTGGCGATAGAGTCGTTCGAGGCATTCATCGTCGTCAGGGGTGATACTGACCTTCAGCAAACCTTCGGCCTCGGCACGGCGGATGGCGAGCAGGCGGTGTGAAGTGCAGCGTTTCAGGGGAGAAGAGAAGTCGAAATAGTCGCGGTATTTGGCAGCTTCTTCATCTTTTCCTTTTACTACTTTGGCAGTGATAACAGCTTGACGGGCAAAGAGGTTACGCACGGCATTGCGGGCACGTTCGTCTTCGCTGACTTGCTCGGCAATGATGTCCCGGGCGCCTTTCAGGGCATCATCGGCATCTTTGACATCGCCTTTCACGAAGGCGGAAACCCGGGCGTTGAGGTTGTTCTCCCGCTGCATCATTATCAACAGGGCGAGGGGCTCGAGCCCTTTCTGACGGGCGGCTTCCGCACGGGTCTTGCGTTTAGGCTTGTAGGGCAGGTAGATATCTTCAAGGGCAGTGGCATCCCAGGTCGCATCGATGCGTTGCTGCAATTCGGGTGTCAGTTTGCCCTGTTCACTGATGGTGCCGAAAATGGTCTCTTTACGCTTGGCGAGGTCGGAGAGTTTATCGTACTGCGTTTTGATAGCTTCTATCTGCACTTCGTCCAGGCCGCCCGTGATTTCTTTACGATAGCGGCTGATGAAAGGGATAGTGGCTCCCTCGGCCAATAGCCTGAGGGTATTGCTGATTTGCTTTTCCGGCAGGTTGAGCGCTGCCGAAATCATTTTGTGAAAGATTTCCATAAACTATTTTTAGGACATTGAGCGACAAATGTACGCAATAATCTACTATAACCATCAACTTTTAGTATCTTTGCGGGCATAAAAAACGGATACACACACTCTAAAACAGATGAATATGCCGGTGTCGCTTAAATATATTCTTTTTTTGCTTCTGGTAGTTATGGGTTTCTGCCGTCCCCTGACGGGATATGCCGCTACCGGAGAGAAACCTATCCTTATGATCTGTTCGTATAATCCGGGAGCGTATCCTACTTCAGCCAATGTTTCCGATTTTATGGATGAATATGAGAGATTGGGGGGCAAACGGGGAGTGGTCATTGAAAATATGAACTGTAAGAGCTTCTCTGATTTTCCTCGCTGGAAAGGGGTGATGAGAGACATTTTAGATAAATACCGGGGGAATCAGGAGCCGGCGTTGATTATTCTGTTCGGACAGGAGGCATGGGCCTCTTATTTGTCACTGAACGATTCGGTGACAGGGGAAGTGCCCGTGTTGTGCGCACTGACCAGCCGGAATGTGGTACTACTTCCGGATGATGAAAAAGATTTGGTACACTGGATGCCGGAATCATCCGATTTTTATGAAGATAATCTGAAACGGCAGGTACGTGGCGGATTTATGTACGAATATGACATTGCATCGAACATCCGCATGATCCGGGCTATCTATCCGGATACAAAGAATATCGCTTTTATATCGGACAATACTTATGGGGGTGTCACTTTGCAGGCGCATGTGCGGAGGGAGATGAAACAGTTTCCTGAACTGAACCTGATTCTGCTGGACGGGCGCGAACACACCATTTATACCATTGTGGACGAACTTCGGAAACTGCCGAAACATACGGCTGTACTAATAGGCACGTGGAGGGTGGACAAGAACGAAGGCTATTTTATGAGGAATGCCACGTATTCGATGATGGAAGCGATTCCGGACATACCGACATTTACAGCTACTTCCATCGGACTGGGTTATTGGGCTGTCGGAGGGGTAGTGCCTGCTTTCCGGACATTTGGTAAAGAGCTGGCGGCGGAAACAGTCCGGTTGTTGGAAAATCCCGGAGATACGACACTACGGGTGGAAGTGGTAGGCACGGAAGCACTACTGGATAGTAAAAAAGTGAAGGAACAGAAGATAAACGTGGCTGCATTGCCTATGGCGGTGAAGCTGGTAAACGAATCACCTTCTTTCTATCAGCAATATCGGTATCAGATTTGGGGTGGAGTAGGCGTTCTGTGTGTCCTGGTTATGGGACTGCTGATTTCTATCTATTTCTATCTGCGGACGAAACGGCTGAAGGATGATTTGGAACGTTCGCAGGCGGATTTGTATGAAGCGAAAGACCGGGCGGAAGAATCGAATCGGTTGAAAAGTGCCTTCCTTGCTAATATGAGCCATGAGATACGGACACCACTGAACGCGATCGTGGGCTTTTCGGACGTGTTGGCTTCGGGTGGAAGCTCGGACGAGGATCAGCGGAATTATTTCAGAATTATCCAGTCGAACTCCGATTTGTTGTTACGGCTGATTAATGATATACTCGATCTTTCGAGGTTGGAGGCAGATAAAGTGACGCTGACCCCGGAAGACTGTGACGTGGTTCAGCTATGCAGGCAGGCGTTGTCGTCGGTAGAGATGTCGCGCCGGGAATCGGGTAACCGGTTTGTTTTTGAAACCAAGATCGACTCTTTTGTTTTACAGGTAGATGTCCAGCGTTTGCAGCAGGTGCTTATCAATTTGCTGACGAATGCGGCGAAGTTTACCAAAAACGGTACAATCATATTGCAGTTTGAAGTAGACAGGGAGAAGAAGCGGGTATTGTTTGCTGTGGCGGATACGGGCTGCGGCATTCCGAAAGAGAAACAGAAGCAGGTGTTCGAACGGTTTGAGAAGCTGAACGAATATGCTCAGGGGACCGGATTAGGACTTTCGATCTGTAAGCTGACAGTGGATAAGTGGGGTGGTAGTATCTGGATTGATCCTGACTATGAAAGAGGGGCGAGGTTTGTAGTTTCGCATCCGTTATAAGAAAAAGAGACTATCACGGGATCACACGAGTTTATTCTCTATTTAAATCCTCTCAGTGAGACTCTGTGTGACTCTGTGTGAATCAAATTTAAACCATTATTATGATGAAAAGATTGATTTGTATTTATGCTTTCTTGCTTTGCCTGGTGTGTGTATTGCCGGCACAAGAGAGAGAGGTGAAACTGAAGATTGTGCAGACAAGCGATGTGCATGGTAATTACTTTCCTTATAATTTTATCACTCAGAAGGAGTGGGGCGGAAGCCTTGCACGCGTGTATGCGTTGGTGCAAAAGAATCGGGAAGTTTATAAAGAGAACCTTATTTTGCTGGATAACGGAGATATTCTGCAAGGACAGCCTTCGGCTTACTACTATAATTATATAGATACAGTAGCACCACATGTGTGTGCCGAAATGATGAACTTTATGGGATACGATGCCGGAAACATGGGAAATCATGATGTAGAAACGGGTCGCCCTGTATTCGATCGTTGGATCGGTGAGTGTAAATTTCCGGTGCTGGGGGCTAATATTATCGAAACGGCTACGGGCAAGACCCATCTTCCTCCCTATCAAGTGTTGGAACGTGACGGGGTGAAGATTGTGGTACTGGGCATGATTACACCGGCTATTCCTGCCTGGTTGTCGGAGAATCTGTGGCAGGGGCTACGGTTTGACGATATGGAGGAGACAGCACGGAAGTGGATGAAAGTGATCCGTGAGAAAGAAAAACCGGATTTGGTAATCGGGCTGTTTCATGCAGGTCAGGATGCTTTTGTCATGTCGGGTAAGTATAACGAGAATGCATCGTTGAATGTGGCGAAGAATGTGCCAGGATTCGATATGGTACTGATGGGGCATGACCATGCCAAGGAGTGCAAAAAGATAGTGAACGTTGCGGGTGACTCCGTGCTGGTGATTGATCCGGCAAGTAACGGGATTGTAGTGTCGGACATTGATGTGACACTGAAACTGAAAGACGGCAGAGTGGTGAGCAAACAAATAGACGGGGTATTGACGGATACAAAAGAATATGGTGTAAGTGAAGCCTTTATGAGACATTTCGCAGTGCAATATGGTGCGGTAGAGAAGTTTGTTTCGAAGAAAATCGGTGTGTTTACGGAAGATCTGTCTACTCGTCCGGCCTATTTCGGTTCGTCGGCGTTTATCGATTTTATCCATTCGCTGCAACTCGACATTTCGGGGGCAGACATTTCGTTTGCCGCTCCGCTATCGTTTGATGCTGAGATAAAGAAAGGAGATATCCGCGTGAGCGATATGTTCAACCTGTATAAATATGAAAATATGCTTTATGTAATGAAGCTATCGGGAAAAGAGATTAAAGATTTTCTGGAGGAATCCTATTATATGTGGACGAATCAGATGAAGTCGCCGGAAGATCATTTGCTGTGGTTGAAGGAGAAACGTACGGCGGGTGCCGAAGACCGGGCCTCGTTCCAGAATTTCAGCTTTAACTTCGATTCGGCTGCCGGAATCATTTATACAGTGGATGTGACTAAACCGAAAGGGGAGAAAGTGACCATCGTCAGTATGGCAGACGGTGCTCCGTTCCGAATGGATCATATATATAAGGTAGCACTGAACTCTTACCGTGGCAACGGCGGTGGAGAACTACTGACAAAGGGATCGGGAATTCCACAAGAAAAGCTGAAAGAGCGTATCATATTCTCAACGGATAAAGATCTCCGTTTTTATCTGATGCAGTATATCGAAAAGAAAGGCACACTGAATCCCCGTGCGCTGAACCAGTGGAAATTTATTCCCGAAGAGTGGGTGAAGCCCGCTGCAGAGAGGGATTATGAATATCTGTTTGGAACTAAATAATAGAATATGGCTGAAGAACTTACATTTATATCGGGCAGCAAAGAGGAACAATATCTCTCTTTGTTGCCTCAGGTAAAGGCCCTGATAGAGGGGGAAGAGGACCTGGTTGCCAATTTGGCTAATGTAGCTGCTGTCTTGAAGGAAGCTTTCGATTTTTTCTGGGTAGGTTTTTATCTGGTGAAGCAGGACCGGCTGGTATTGGGACCGTTTCAGGGACCGGTGGCCTGTACGCGCATTCGAAAAGGTAAAGGAGTTTGCGGCACGGCCTGGGAGGAAGCTAAAACCCAGTTGGTTCCGGATGTGGAAGCTTTCCCGGGACATATTGCTTGCAGCTCGCTTTCCAGATCGGAAATTGTGGTTCCACTGATAAAGGAAGGTAGGGTATGGGGAGTGTTGGACATAGACAGTGATCTCCTGAATTTCTTTGATGAAACCGACCGGAAATATCTGGAAGAAATGTGTAGATACTTATGAAAATAATAACTATCTTTGCCGACTTAAAAATAAGAGTGCAATAGGTGGGATACATCAAAAGAGTTCTATTATCGTTTCTGTTGTTGACGCTGTTCGTGACGTACCAGGTGAGCATTACGATGTTTACCCATGTGCATTACGTAAACGGTGTAATGATTGCGCACTCTCACCCCTATAAAGGTACTCACTCACATTCTACATCTAATATTGTTGTTATTGCCCATTTTGCTACATTCCATTCGCTGGAAGCCCATGTGCAATATGATTTTACACCCGAACGGCCGGTGCTGTTTACGGTAGAGATACCTGAGAGTATACCGGTGACAACAGAAACACATTTACGGGTAATTTCTTTGCGTGCCCCTCCGGCCGAACAGGCTTAAACTAAATTTAGGGGAGAGCCCCTTTCCGTTTCTTTTACTCTTTTATATATCATAGCTAATAACAAACAATGAAAAATTATATAGTTATGCTTGTGCTTGCGTGTGTAAGCATGAGTTTGTATGCAGTCAATCCGATTAAAGAAGGTAATATGATTGCCGGACACGTTATTGTGAAAGGCACTGAAGAAAGCATTCCGTTCGCAACGGTAATGATATTAGGGACCAACCGTGGTGCGGTATCCAATGAAGAAGGGCAGTTTGAATTTCGTAAGTTGGCTGCCGGGAAATATACACTCCGTGTACAGGTAATGGGGTATAAAACACAGGAAAAAACAATCACGGTCAGTGCAGAGGCCACATCGGTGGTTCATTTCCAGATGGAAGAAGAGAGTTTTATGACAGATGAAGTGGTTGTCTCGGCCAACCGGAATGAGGTGAGCCGGAAGGCGGCGCCGGTGGTGGTGAACGTGATGAGCGCCAAGCTTTTTGAAACGGTGAATTCTACCGACCTGGCGAAGTCGCTTAATTTTCAATCAGGGCTGCGGGTAGAGAACAATTGTCAGAACTGCGGTTTTCCGCAAGTACGTATCAATGGATTGGAAGGTCCTTACTCGCAAATTCTGATTAATAGCCGTCCTATCATCAGCGCATTGTCGGGAGTGTATGGGCTGGAACAGATTCCGGTAAATATGATCGAACGTGTGGAAGTGGTGCGCGGAGGTGGATCGGCTCTGTTTGGGGCCAATGCTGTGGGAGGTACAATCAATATTATTACAAAAGATCCGATAAACAATTCTTTTCAGGTGGCAAGCACGATGTCTAATATGAATGGTAAGTCGTGGGAGCAATATATGGGAGGAAACGTTTCTCTGGTTGCGAAAGATAATTCGTACGGTATCGCTTTGTATGAGACATACCGAAATCGTAATCCTTATGATGCGGACGGGGATGGTTTTTCGGAACTGGGCAAATTGAATATGAATACTTTCGGGATGCGTGCATACTATCGTCCCAACTATTTCAGCCGCATCAATGTGGAGTATCACACAACAAATGAATTTCGCCGGGGTGGCAATAAATTCAATTTACAACCTCACGAATCGGATATTACCGAACAAACAAAACATATTATCAATAGCGGAGGATTAAGTTATGACCGTTATTGGGGAGAGAAGCATAAGATGTCTGTATATGGATCTATCCAGCATACGGATCGCAACAGCTATTACGGTGCTCAACAGGATATGAACGCGTATGGTAAAACAAACGACCTGACTTGGGTAGTGGGAGGTATGTATGTGGGAAATATGGACCGTTGTCTTTTTGCCCCTGCTACATTTACAGGTGGTGTAGAGTATCAGAATAACTCTCTGCACGATGTGATGACCGGGTATCATCGTGACATGCAGCAGGATGTCCGTATTGCCGGAGGATTTGTACAGAACGAATGGCGCTTGAACCGCTGGACCATGCTCGTGGGAGCACGTCTGGACAAGCATAACCTGATCGATCATCCGATCTTTAGCCCGCGTGTGAATTTTCTATATAAGCCGAGCGATAATTTGCAGGCACGTCTGACATACTCTACCGGCTTCCGGGCCCCGCAGGCTTACGATGAAGACCTGCATGTAACAGCTGTGGGAGGTGAAGGGGTGCAGATCCGACTGGCTGAGGGGTTACGTGAAGAACGTTCCAACAGCTTCAGTGGTTCGGTGGATTGGTCGTTCCCAATGGGACACTGGCAGTCTAATATTCTTCTGGAAGGTTTTTATACTGATCTGCATCATGTATTTGTGCTCGAGGATATCGGTCTGGACGAGAATGGAGATAAGATAAAGGAGCGCCGGAATGGCAGCGGGGCGAAAGTATATGGTGTCAATCTGGATGCGAAGGTAGCTCACGGGCGTGAGGCACAGTTGCAATTGGGATTTACAGTGCAACGCAGCAGATACAACCGGGCAGAGATATGGACCAGTGAAGGGGAAGAGGAACAGACAACGAAACGGATGCCTCGTACACCGGATTATTACGGTTATTTCACTTTCACGTCGGCACCGTTGAAGAGCTTTGACTTTTCACTTTCCGGTACTTATACCGGTAAGATGATTGTGCCGCATATGGCGGGATACATCGAGAAGTCGCGTATGGAGCACACCCCGCAGTTTGTGGACCTTAATCTGAAACTGAACTATACTTTTGTGCTGAAAGATCATATCAAGATGCAGGTGAATGGTGGAGTACAAAATATATTCAATAGTTTCCAAAAGGACTTGGATAAAGGAGAGTTCCGGGATGCAGGTTACTTTTACGGACCGACTCAGCCACGGACTTATTTTGTGGGAATAAAGATAATGAATTAAATCCCGGGTTCACCACAGAGCCTCACAGAGTTTTATCGAGAAGAAATAGGAAAAACTCTGTGGGGCTCTGTCTATTTTATGGTGAACTCGTTTTTGCCTATCAGGTATTCATCGGAATGTTTTTATTCATATCTTTGCGATGTTACATTTGAATTAAAAAAAAGAAAACCATGAATAAAGAAGTAGATCTTTCAGTATCCTGCCTTGGAAAGGTGAAAGGGCTGAAATATGACGTTATCATCTTACCGTGGGGAGCTACGGAACCCCATAATCTGCATTTACCGTATCTTACCGATTGTATTCTTCCTCACGATATTGCCGTAGAGGCAGCCGAAATGGCACTTGCACGTTCGGGAGTACGTTGTATGGTGATGCCGCCCGTACCTTTTGGAGCGCATAATCCGGGACAACGTGAATTGCCGTTTTGTATTCATACCCGTTATGCTACTCAACAGGCTATTCTGGAAGATATCGTATCTTCTCTTTATGTGCAGGGATTCCGGAAACTGGTCATCCTGTGTGGACACGGAGGAAACAATTTTAAGGGGATGATTCGTGATCTTGCCTTTGAATATCCCGATTTTCTGATTGCTGCCGCAAACTGGTTTGAAGTGGTTTCTCCCAAAGGGTATTTTGAAGCGGAGGTTGATGATCATGCCGGAGAGTCGGAAACTGCTGTGATGATGCATTATCATCCGGAATTGGTGAATCTGGCTGAAGCCGGTGACGGAAAGTCGAAACCGTTTGCCATCGCTTCGTTGAATGAGAAAGTAGCCTGGGTGCCCCGCCATTGGGATAAAGCGACAGCAGACAGTGGAGTGGGAGATCCCAGAAAAGCTACTGCTGAAAAAGGTGAACGCTATGTGAAACCGATCGTGGAGAAGCTCGCCAGACTTTTCGAAGAGATGGTGAAACACGACCTTTATGAATGATGGGGAAGGTATACTTATAAAAAACAGGCAGTGGCGGATTTCCGACACTGCCTGTTTTTTTAATTGTTACCTAAAAACTAATCTTTATTCCTATAAAAAACAACCTATTTATTAACTGCTGCAAAAATACAGCATGTAATTGGATTACGTTTTGATATAAATCAAAAAATATTTTTTACAGTACTCCCGAACGTACACGACTGAGTGTTTCCGGGGTCATCAGCAAGTAGGAAGCGATGTGTGATAACGGTGCCCGCTTGATAATCTCCGGATGGTGATGTAAAAGCAGGTTATAACGTTCACGTGCCGTTTCAAAACGCCATGAATCAGCTTTTATTTGTGATACAATGAGTGAATATTCCAGCACTCTGCGATAGAAAGCATTGATCTCTTTGGACTGTTCCAGTAACTTTTGCAGGATGTCGTAGGGAAGCATGTATATCACTGCCGGTTCCAACGCTTCGGCCATCAAGTGGGTGGGTTCTTGTTTCAATAAACTTTCGATGCACATCAGAATACATCCTTCATATGAGAAGTGTTCGGTGACATCTTTCCCGTTCTTATAATAGAATTGCCGTAACATTCCTTTTCCGACGAAAACCATGTGACGGCTTATTTGTCCTTCGTTCAACAACATTTCACCCTTTTCCAGTTCTTTACGTATCAAGACCTGTGCCAGTAGTTCCCGTCCCTCTTTGTTCATCTCCGGATATCTGGAGTTTACAACAGCATCCACTGTCTCTTTCAGGTTTTCCATCATGTATATATTGATAAGTTATTATAGATTGCGGAGACAAAAATACGAAAATCAGTTGATATAAATCAATTTTTCAAAGTAAAAAGATTCCTTCTACTCCAATGACTGCCCTGGAGAGCGAGAGTATGAAAAAAAAGTTCTCTCCTTTAACATTTGAAACTTAGCTGGTTAACTTATTTCGCATAAAATCCGTGAAAAAAATGTTGTAGAAAGATTTGCGTAGTTCAAAAGTTCCCTCTATCTTTGCATCGCATTTGAGAGGAAATGCGGTTAAAAAGGAAGTTTGGGTGAGTGGCTGAAACCACCAGTTTGCTAAACTGACGTACGGGTAACCGTACCGGGGGTTCGAATCCCCCAGCTTCCGCACCAAATCTCAACTTTAAGATGACAAGGGAAGAGCCGAGTTTATTGCTTGGCTCTTTTTTGAATCTAATTTTCAGTCGGTGGGTTCGTCTAACGGTTAGGACACATGCCTCTCACGCATGTAATACGAGTTCGATTCTCGTACCCACTACAAATTATAATCAGCCTTTTACGATAACGTAAAGGGCTTTTTTATTGCTTTTGGGTTATGAATGATAAATATGAAGAGAGGCTTGGTACTGACCGTATGTTGCCGCTTGTATTCAGGATGGCACTTCCTGCAGTAATTGCACAAATTGTAAATCTACTCTACAATATTGTAGACCGAGTCTATATCGGACACATTCCCGGAATTGGTACACAGGCGCTTGCTGGTATCGGTGTGGCAGGTTCTCTAATTATTTTGATTTCCGCCTTCTCTGCTATTGTGGCGGGGGGAGGTGCACCCCTTGCAGCCATAGCTTTAGGGCAGGGCAATCGCTCACATGCAGGAAAAATATTGGGGAACGGTTTTGTGCTATTATTACTTTTTACGCTCCTGACATCTGCCTTATCTTATCTTTTTATGGAGCCGGTACTTTTGTTTACAGGTGCGTCCAATCAGACTCTCGGATATGCTACGGATTATCTTTCGATCTACTTGATCGGTACTCTGTTTGTAGAGGTTTCTGTAGGGCTGAATACCTTTATTAATACTCAGGGCCGTCCCGGTATCGCTATGTTGTCGATTGTTATCGGAGCGCTACTCAATATCCTACTCGATCCTCTGTTTATTTTTGTTTTTGGATGGGGAGTGAAAGGGGCGGCGCTTGCTACTATCATTTCGCAAGCTTGCAGTGCTGCTTGGGTATTGGTTTTTCTGACATCCGGCCGTGCTTCTTTGCGACTTGAATCCCGATATATGAAATTGGATAGGAAAGTAGTGGGTGCTATACTGGCATTGGGCGCTTCACCGTTTATTATGGCGAGTACCGAAAGTCTGGTTGGCTTTGTCTTGAATGGGTCTCTGAAAACATTTGGTGATATCTATGTGAGCGCATTGACGATCATGCAGAGTGCCATGCTTTTTGTCAGCGTTCCGCTTTCCGGATTTGCATTGGGATTTGTACCTATTGTGAGTTATAATTACGGGCATGGAAACCGGGAGAGGGTTAAAGAATGCTTTAAGATAGTGATGACCTTTATGTTCTTGTTCAATTTTATTTTGATTCTGCTGATGATCCTGTTTCCGTCTGTCATCGCTTCAGCCTTTACGTCCGATGAAAAACTGATAGAAACCGTAGTGCGGGTGATGCCTGTATTTCTGGCAGGAATGACGATTTTCGGATTGCAGCGGGCATGCCAGAATATGTTTGTCGCACTGGGGCAGGCAAAAGTTTCCATTTTCATAGCATTGCTCCGTAAGGTGATTTTGTTGGTTCCGTTGGCTCTGATACTTCCGCATCTGATGGGCGTGGTAGGAGTTTATGCTGCCGAAGGCATATCGGATGCTACGGCAGCTATTTGTTGCACAGCCATCTTCGCTGTTCAGTTCCCGAAGATTATGAATAAATTGGCGATGCGTTGATTACCGAGAGGGTTGATGTGCCGCTTTTTGTTTTTTCTTAGAGGCTATATACCATAAATAGATAGCCAATATGACAAAAACAGCCAGAATCGTGATCATCTCTGTTGGATGCCCTAACGGATCAACCCATATTTCGCTGAAGAAATCCATTCGTCCCAATATTTCCACCGGTGTCCAGAATACGATTACCGTGGCTATTGCCATGCGGATGTTTGCTCCCCAAGAGGCAAGTCGTAACTGTCGGCGAAACATGAACACTGAACCGACCAGGCAACCCATACCTATCAACATAGTCACCGGATGATGGTCCCCAAGGAAGTTACTGTCGTAACAGAACATTAGTAATAGGTAGCAACTCCATAACATCATGTTAAGTTCCATGAAGGTAACGATAGATGTATGACGGGTCATGGGGCGTGCCACGATTTCACTTTTCTTACTTCGGAACAATGCCGCCTGACACCAATTGATAAAGTTACAGCCTGTTTTTACACTAAATAGATAGAGCACCATGAACATAGCCCAGAATCCGAATGAGGTCGGCATAATCAGATATTCTGGTCGTGTTACTACTTCTCCATTTAGCATTTCGGGCTGTACTCCGTATCGGTTGGCATAGTACATAAATAAAAACTCTACCCAGCCTGTCCAAAAAAGCAGGCCACCGAACAGTCCCCAAAGCGTTTGTTTCGTGTCGTTTCGTGCGAAGACACCGATGATAACCATAAGCAATCCTACTCCTCCCATGGCAAATGCCGTATAATGGAGTGCAGTAGGAATGATCAGATGCTCCATCATAATCATTAGGGCATGTCCCAAAGGCATGGTAAATAGAACTAAAAGAAAAGAAGCAATTGTTTTCCACCAATATCTGGTTTGATTTTTCATTGTTGTTTGTCTCATTTTGGGTTATACTTAATTTAATTCATCACAATAGTAACTGATTTGTCCGCCACTGTCGCCTATTTCCGAATCGGCATTATACCAACTGATGATTTGTATCTTGAAATATCGTTTACCATCGGCGGTACGTACCACATAGGTGTGATAAGAGGGCGTGTAAACCGGAGGGGGGCCGGCGAAACTCATGGCTTCAGCCAATATCGGATTGGCGCTGGTCAATGTTTTAGCCGGACCGGTATTGGGGTCGAACCACGGATTCTCATTAAAATCCAGCCCATGCTCTATCAGATATTTGTTCCAGTCGTTTTGCGACATTGTGACGTATACTTCAGTATCATTGTCTACCGTCCATTTCAAATCAGCGGGTAGTTGCGAAACAGTTTTCCATTTGTCATAGCTTCCATATCCCAGATCAGCGGCAGCACCCTGACCGATGCCACTGGTACCACTGTTGGTGCGCAGGCGATATCCGCAGAATGCGAGATCCCAATCTGTGCGCTCTTTCTGTTCTCCTTCAGTAATATCCTGATTGGGTGAAAGGGTATTAAACCGCTCTCCGGTACGTAAGTTGAAATAAATCCAATCGTTCGTAACACCGGTGGAATAACCGCATGTGCGGGGCAGTGTCTTACCGGTAAACGGTTCGGCATCATATTTTACACACGAAGTTATTATAATGCAGCAGAATGACAAGCATAAAGCTTTAAAAACATTCATTTCTCTCATTTCTTTTTCTTTAATGCATTTATTACGTCGTCTATCATAAACTCAATCTGTACGTGTCCGCGGGCACCGGGGGTGGCGGGTACATTGAACATGGTCACTCCCGAACCCAATGTTTTGGGCTTATAGTTTAAAAGGTTGTCGACGCCCAGTGTCACTTTTACTTTGTTGTAGAAGGTTTGTGAAACGGACAGATTACACAGCACATATGCCGGAAGATCGCAACGGAAGTAGGCATCCTTGCTGGTATTCTCCTCCTCAATCCATACACGATCCTGCACATCGAATTTCTTGTTACCCATAAATGATGCGCTGAATATGGCACCCAACCGATAGTTTTTGCGATTGTACTTATAGTCCAAACTGGCTGTAGCTGCGTGAGGAGAGGTGGTGTTAACCTGTACACCTTTAAGTTTGCTCACATTGACAAAACTGTAGGTGGCATTCAGTGTCAGGAAGTCAAACATGCGCCAACGTCCCAGTGCCTCCAGGCCCAGTAAGCGCTGTTTGCTGAGATTAGTGTATTCAAAATTGTATTGCATGTCATAGATTCTCCAGACTCCTTCTATTTTATCTTTAAAGTAGTTTCCGTAAACCGTACCGGACAAGAATAGCCGGTCGTTGGTGTATTCGGCTCCAACTGACATGTAGTTGTTTTTCTCCGGTTGCAGGTATTCGTTGCCTTTTATCTGAAACATGCCCAGATGATCCCAGTTGAAGAAAAGCTCCTTGATACTGGGTGAACGGTAACCCATTGAATAGTTGGCACGGAAACTCCATTGGTCGTTGGGTGAAAACTTGGCTGCGATTTTGGGCATTCCCATGAATCCGAAAGCATGGGAAAAGTTAGTACGCAACCCGGCGGAAATCATCCATTGTTTAGACACTTCCCATTCGTCCTGCAGAAAATATTCCGTTTCTTTCAGTGACCGTGTAGTCATTTTGCGATTCACAAAACGGTCGCTTGTCAGGTCATCCGAAATATGTTCCACTCCAAAGATCAGATGGTGGGCTTTAAAGTAATTGCTGGTGATGGTCAGTCGTGGTTGCAAGATTCGGCTTTCATATACCTTCTGCCGTTCATTCCGGCGTTCGTGTCGTTTAAAGCGGTCATAAAAATCGCTATGTAAACTTCCGGTTACAGAAAACCAGTCCTTCACATGGTAAGTGGCTTTGATTCCTCCCGTCCAGTCACGTGCCTGGCTAAAAGTCAGATCTTGTATCAGGTCGTATGTATTCATGAAGAATGCGCTGCCATAGAGCAAAACCGATAAATCTTTGTTCGGATCGTAATAAACCTTTTGTGAAGCTGAAATATGTTCGGTTCCTTCGATTCCCATAGGCGGACGCGCTGTAGCACCGGTTACAATGATATCGTGAGGTAGGAAGGGATTGGCTTCCTGTGTATATATCTTCTTGTCATTTTCCGCCTGATAAAGATAGAAAGCATCACTTTCGCTGTACCATACATCTGTTTGCGAGGTAAATGCTCCCTGCTTAAAACCTGCGGAGACCCAACTTTGCAGATTTGGGCGGTCAGCATTCTTTTCGAACATGTAGAGGAAGTCACTCTTTGATGGATTTTTATAATTACGTTCGTTCATTTGCCCGTAACGCACTCCGGCATCAATACTAAGAGGTTTGTTCGTCTTTTTAGTTATCAGATTGATAACGGCTCCTGCCGCACGCGAACCATACAGAGTACTACTGGCACCTTTCACAATCTCGATGCGGTCTATGGCATGCAGATTGAAACGTTCGTAATCCAGGTTTCCGGCCATGTCTCCGGTCAGTCGTTCTCCATCCATCAGGAATAACACATGGCGTGCATCCAGTCCCTGCATGCTTATTTCATTGCCAAAGCCTACTTTCTGTATGTTCAATCCCGGTGTTTCCTGCTGCAGAGCCTGCTGCAAGTTTCCATATCCGGCGTCTACCAGTGCTTTTCCTCCCAACACCTGCGTGGTCACCGGAGAAAGTTTGATGGGACGTGCCGTGCGTGAACCCGTTATCACTACTTCGTTCAGTCCCATTACATCTTCCGTCATGTGAAGGGTCAGGTTTCGGGTTGCTTGTGTTATTTTTCCTTTCAGGGGTATGTAGCCTACGGAAGTGATGTGATAATGGTATGTACCGGGACGAGGGAGCTTCAAGATGGCATTGCCATTCAGGTCAGTGATGGCATACAACGTCTTTTCCGGATTATCATTTTCTGCAAATGCTATATTTGCCGCTATTATCGGTTGCTCGGTCTTTGCTTCCAGTATTGTGAGTTGCACTTTTGTTTGGGCCATAGAGGCGGAACATATAAACAGAAGCAGACATGTGATCGTTACAAATTCTCTTTTTTTCATTTTTCTAAAAGGGTGTGTGATTCACAGTTTATGATAACCCATGTTCCTTCTTATACTCTTCCAAGTCTTTTTCAAATTGTGCGAACTCCTTTTCATAGTTGTTGATGCGCGTCTTGTCTATTGTTTGCAGGAAACACTCCGAGCGAACGTTCATCATGTTGTAGTCCACAATAAAATTAATCTGGTGAGTGTCGGTATTATAATAGCCTTTTACACTACTTCCTTTAGCATTGGCCGGAGTGCCGTCTTTTTCTTCCCCCCAAGTAGAGCCGTCCTCACCATAGAATTTGATCCAGCCTGCACCCGGATATTCGTCTTTTTCCCATGTGTTGAGTTGCATGGTTTGTACGTCACATTTGAAGTTGATGATCATTCCCATTTTGCCTACGGTGAAATTAAGAAGAGACACACTGAAAGTATTTGTATCTGTATTACTCCAGTCAAACTTAAATTTGGTGGGGCATCCTTTTTCAAGCAATGTTTTATTGACACCATTCAGGGTGGCATGGGTATTCAATACGATTTCTCCGGTCAGAAAATCTTTTGCTTTCTTTACGAGTTCTTCCGAAGCTCCTCCTTTGGTTATTTCTTCGTCGGATGAACAGGATGCCAAAAATAGACAGATACTGCAAAGAATGATATAGGATAATTTTATTGTTTTCATCTTGAAAAATAGTTTTTTATGGTTTATATAATGAATATTCGGTTATTGTTTTTTTTATATGAATGAAAGGTTGTTTTCTTGTCACAACAACAAGAAAACAACCTATGGTACATTAGTTCATTTTGTGGAGAATATTATAAAAAACTTTATGCTCCACTAAAATTCACTTTGTTCCTTCAAATGTAACAATTGCTTCGAATAGTGAACCTGAATATTGAGTATTTACGGTAACTGTAAACTTCAGGTAGTTTCCGGTAATTTCTCCTTCCACTAAAGCATCATAGGTTAGGGGGAGTATACCGATCTTGAGTTTTACGGCACTTTCACAGGTCTGGCTGAAGTTTCCTCCGGATGCAGGGACAGTGATGTCCATTGCGTCGACCGTAATCGATCCCGGCATCGAACCTATTTTGAATGAATCAATATGAATATTGACTGTTCCGTCTCCATTATCGGTTACATTGGCAACCTTTCCATAAACCGGATTTTTTTCTCCATTCATGTAAACTCGGATCAGGTTACCCTGATAGTTACCTTCCAGACTTTCGGCAACAGTTGCTACTGAATATACGTCACTTGCTGCACTTGCAGAAACATTACTTGAAATAGCTGTCATTCCGAATAAAGCTATTCCCCAGATAAAAACTTTTTTCAACATAAGATTGGTTTTAAAATTAAAATAAAAAATAACACATATATATATGCTTGTTAGCTGTTAAATCTTCTTTGTCCAACGGAAAGCACCATAATCACTGTAGTCTCTGTATCCGGAGTCATTTAGATTTTTTTTGTAAGTACTAAGGAATGTTTTACATGCCTCTTGCTTGAATTCATTTTCTGAAATAAGGATTGTGGCTTTCTGTGCGTCAGCCAGTGGCTTTAGTGTTTCGTACGCTGCACTATAGACATACTGGAAATTGGGATAAGTGATGGTACAATTCTCGAGTTGCAATAATATGACAGCCTGAAAACCGCGGAGAAAGCTTAAATCCATTTTTTTCAATGAAGGCAGGCTGGCCAGTTCTAATTGAGAGACAAGCCCTTTGCTCTGTTCCGGAAATTTGATTTCTTTTAAATTCTCACAATCGAATACATGTAGTACATTAGAGACTGTTTTATCAAAGTCGGTTGCTTCCTGATTGGTGACAAGTGTTTTTGATAGATCCAGTTCTGTCAAATATTTGTTGTTGCTTGAACCGAAACTTGCCAACTTGGCAGATTGTGAAAGATCAATGCCCTCAGGGGTATCTGCATTCAGAATGAAAAGGGCTTTAAGGTTGTCACGAGGCATAAGATAAGCAACCGAACAATGATTCATGCACTCAACTTGCACATAGAATGGTTTGTAGAAAGGATTATTGATAAAATATTCTAATCCTTCAATTGAATGTATATTTTCATTATCCGCATACCAGGCATCTATGTTAATGCCGCTGCCTTGTTCGGTCAGGACCATTGGCTTACTAATGTCAATCTGGTTTCCATCTTTTGTAAACAGGCTTGCAAACTTCGATTTCAGATAAGTGCGGAAGTATTCATCGGGAATGTCACGCAAGGTGGTATAGGCTTGCAGGGTTCCGTTTGCATTTTGCATCTGCATGTCGGTGGCTGCACTGGCGGCATGGAATGGAACCAGATCCTCTATATTGTATTTGGCCGCTTCCGGTAAATAAAATTTGGTGAGTGGATGTAAGACAGTAGTGCTCATTTCATCATTTACCATTTTCACATCTACCAAACCTTTAAAATCATATATTTTATTACCTGATAAATCAATCGCAGTAATGTTTTTGGGCAATGCGGAGAAGTCGAAAACGGGGCCATACTCATTGTTCGATAGATTAATTTCAGCAAGGTTAGGCAATACTTCCAGTCCCGATAGATTAGCAATTTTGGTGCCCGATAGATCAAGCGAAGTTGTACTTTTTACTTTATCATCCTGTACCAGTTTGCCTTCTGCATTAAAGGTATATCCTTTTTGTTGCAAGATAGTTCTTAGTTCAGTATTTGTCACTTCCACTCCATTCCAATCAATGTTGTTATCGTTAGTACATGAAGTGAAACATATACCGGAAACTGCTATAAACGTGCTAATATACGTTTGAATTTTGTTCATTGTTTAATGATGGGTTTTTTGATAATTAATATTTGTTTTAATCCGGTTACAAAGTTATATGCGGTTTAAAATATGTACAATACCCATTTATGGGTATTCTGCTGTTGAAGTTTAATAGTAAACTTTTTAATATAAATATATTTTATTGGTTGTTGTAGTTTGTATTTTATAAGATGACTTTTTATAGAAGATATTTATGTTAAAAAGAATCGTGCTATTACTGCTTGTGTAGAGGACGGTTAAAGCGGTATTTCATCGAGATTATAAAATAACTTCCTATTTGTTGGGTGTGGTGTTCGGAAAAACCACTCGATGTTGTATTTCGGCTGTAGTTTTTCTTTTGATTCAGCATGTCTGCCCAATAGACTGATAATTCGGCCTGCTTTTTTTTCAGGAAGCGCCAGGTGATACCTGTATTCCATACTATCTGGTCGTCTTCTCCCTTCCGGATATTTGTACCATTACGAAAAGTATAGGTCGCGTCGGTTTTTAATTGTATGTTGCCGGGTAAATCGGCATAGGCATTGAATCCCAGAGAATAGTTACGGGTGTACGTATCTGTCTGCCGCAATGAATTGGAAGAGTGTTGAAAGCGCCAGTTCCCATTCAGGTCGATACTTCCCCATTTAGGGAAGTATCCCAGTCGTAAATTTGCGTTCAGTCCGGTGTTATGGGTAGTACTGTGGTCCGGTTGTTCACTTTCCCCTTCATTGATGAGACCGACATTTTGGATAAAAGATCCTCCTCCGACGGCCGAAATATTAAAACTACGGATGCGTTTCTGGTAACGTAGTGTTCCATGGATGTTCCAGTTACCATTTATGTTTACCGGATAACTCTCTCGCCCTCCCGTTTGCCGGTTATAAGTAATGGTACGGGTCTGGCTGTTTACCTCGTTTTGCCAGTTCAATGTAGCGAATATACCTTTTCGGATGTTTTGTGCTTCCAAACGGACAGATTGGTTATATGAGGGCTTCAGGTCAGGATTGCCGCGTGTGATATTTAGCGGGTCGCTATTGTCGGTCAGTGAAAGCAAGTCGGTTAGGGAAGGTTGTCGGGTATCTCCCCGATAGTTCAAGCGTATCAGACTTTTCCCTTTTTTCCACAGAATGGTGAATGTCGGTCGGAATCCGACTGAATACATGGTAGTATCAGCTTGTCTCAGCCCTGTCTTCTGATCCAGACTGCGTTGCTCAGGCTGAATCGATAGTCCGGTAACAATGTTCCATACCCGGGTGGAGTAGTTTATATGGAAAGAGACTTCGTGTCCGAGTGTGTGACTGTGGCTTCGGTTACTAAGGCTGTCGGTATATCCGGTTTCATACTGCGGAGGCAGATAGCCGGGAGGATCTGTTGTTTCATCCGTCAGACCGGATAGGTTATAAGTGTTACGGTCGCTCTGCTGTTTGCTATAGTTCAAATTGTAAGAGAGCTGCATTTGAACTTTTTTTGTAAAAGGGTGAGTGAATATCAGTCCGATATTCTGATTCCGGTTTCCGTTAGGGCTTCGCTGATATTGATTCCGATAGAGAACCGAGTCATTCCCTAAGCTATTTTCCAATCGGTAATAGGTGGTTGACGAAATAGTGAAACTTTCATTTTTACCTTTGCTGTCACTATATTGTGCCATCAGGCTGAGGCTGCTTCCTTTTCGGTTTATTTGGCGCGTGATGTTGGCATTGAAAGTATATTGGAGGCGCTTGTCTGTAGATAATGAATTCATTGTTATATCGTTGAGCCGCATATCATCGGGGATATTACCGATATTGCCGAAAGGGTCTGATGTTTCGAGATTGGGATTCTCGTCGAATGCGGCTTGCCGGTTGTTATTGGTGTTGTTCCCTCTGCCTGAGCTCAGATTGCCGGAGAAGCTCACAAAGGTCTTTTCGTTTATTTGCCAACGCAGGGCAAGCATAGAGTTTATGGTATGGTTTCGGTTTGTACTTTCACCGGCAGAATATTGGTATTTATTTCCCGTACTCAGGTATTGTTCATAGTATCCGGCCGATTTATTACCGTTATTGTTATGATTATAAGTCGTATTACCATTAATGGTCAAATTTTTGCCGAATCTTTTTACAAAGTTAAGTGCTATGTTATCCTGTATATTGTCCTTGTAACTGGTTGTCATGTTACGGTTACCCGAACGGACGATCAGTGAAAGGTTCTCACCGCCTTTTTTAAAGTAGTTACCTAATAATTCAAGGTCTTTCTTATTATAGTTGCCCAGTCCGGCTTTACCCGATGCCAGCAAAGTGCTGTTGAATTCTTTTTTGGTTTGCAGGTCTAAGACATAATTTTCTTTTCCGCTACTGACTCCTGTCGTTTTTTCCAGATCACTTTTTTTATCGTATACCTTTATTTTATTGATCAGTTCTACCGGTAAATTTTCCAATGCCAGACTGTTATTTCCGGAAAAAAAGGCTTCACCGTTAACGTTGATTTCAGTAATGGGCAGACCATTATAGACCAGAGTTTTATCTTTGCTGTTGTATTCCAACCCGGGAATACGTTTTACGAGATCTTCCAGATAACTACCTTCCGGTGTTTTATAAGCAGACGCATTGATTATGGTAGTATCGCCTATCTGCTCTATTTCACGTACTTGTGCGGTAACTGTTACTTCATCCAGTTCGATACCCTCTTTCAGTATAATGTTTTCCAGATGAATGTCAGGAACATTTTCTGTTAACTTATGGAATACTGGTTGCATTCCTGTATAAGAAACTTTCAATAAATAGCGTTTATCTTTGTACGCAGGATACCGGAGGCTAAACTTCCCATTTGCGTTGCTTGTCGTGCCTTTAACAAGCGTAGAATCTTTTTCGTTGATGACGAGAACGCTGGCGTAAGGTAAGGACTCTTTTTCTTTTGCGTCTGCTGCCATGCTCCATATTTGTCCGCTGACTCTTTGGGGCTGTTGGGCATATAGCTCAATAGCCATTCCGGAAATTAAAAGCAATAAGATACAGGTTTTACGCACGTCCATTTCGTATGTTTAGTATGAATGGTTGCAAAATTAGCGAGTTTCAGGTTTGCGTTCAATACCTTTTATTAGGTATAATAATCAGATTTATGAGTCATAGTCCTCAATGCATGTAACCGGAATTATATATAAAGGGTGGGAGTGCAGATTATCGGATATAAAAAAAGGCTACTCTCACGAGCAACCAATCTTTGTTAACCTTAAATCTAATACTATGAAAAACACATTGCAAATGTACGGATTTGGATTATATCTGCAAATTATTCGGATATAAATCTCCATCTTGTAACGTTATTTAGCGAATTGTCGTTTTCTGTTAACGTTTGATATGTCCTTTTTAGAGCTTTCGGTCTTCTTACTCCTGTTTCCCTCTTTTAATTAGGCGATTCCCTCCGAAGATGTAGGTTTTTTCTTTTTCCTGAGATCATTTGTTTCCCTACTTTTGTTCACATCAAACTGATATAACTAAAAAACTATACGATATGAAAACTTTAGCTTTCAAATATTTAAAATTGTTTCTGCTGGCAGTGGCAATGGTAAATCTTACTTCATGTGAGATAGAGATAGATGACTTTTATGACGATGATAACATTGGCGGTTCCTATTATAACAAGTCCCTCGATCTGTGCAGTCGTACCTGGGCAGATACGTTTTATGATGCTGACGGAAACTATTGTTATCAGGAGTTGAATTTTTATCTGGACCGTCATGGTGAAGATTATATCCGTGTGGAATATCCCAATGGACGTTATTCCGAATCGGTGTACTCTTTTACCTGGAATTGGGAAGACCGTTCTCAATATTCTCTCCGGATGGTCTATGGTCCCGGTGATGTTTCCTATCTGGATGATGTCTGGATCAGGGGGAATGTACTGAGCGGATACTTGGACGGACATGATAATTATGTTGACTTTACAGGAGTGAGATAACCCGAACCTTTATTGAAATAATTGTAGGCGGATTGATATATTCTTGATATATGTCAATCCGCTTTTTCAGTGTTTTTAAATACCTTTGCAGCCCGAAAAGGATTAAGGTAAAATGACACACAGAATTCAACAGGAGAGCATAAAGAGGCGCTTGGCAAAACTGGCCGCTCCGATTTTTATTGAAACATTACTGATAATGATGCTGGGAGCGGTCGACACCATTATGCTGAGCCGCCATTCTGATAACAGTGTAGCTGCGGTCGGAGTTGTCAATCAGATTATCATGCTGACTTTCCTGGTGTTTGAAGTGATCAATTTGGGTACGTCCGTACTCTGTTCGCAGTATCTTGGTGCGAGGCTCGAAAAGAAAGTGGTACAGGTGGTAGGTGTGTCGTTACTTGTTAATTTATTGGTTGGAGGGATTATCAGTGTGCTTCTGTTTACGATGGCCCGCACCATTCTGCAATGGATGGGGTTGGGACCCGAACTGATGGCTGACGGTATGGATTATATGCGTATCGTGGGTGCTTTCGCCTTTTTTCAGGCCATTTCTCTTACACTTTCAGCTTCTTTACGCAGTGCCAATAAGGCTATATATCCGATGTTGGTAACAGTGGTAATCAATATTCTTAATATCATCGGTAACTATTCGCTGATTTTTGGTAAGTTCGGTTTTCCCGAACTCGGGGTAGAAGGGGCTGCAATCTCTACTGCTTTCAGCAGGGGAGTGTCTATGGTTATTCTGTTTATTATTCTGTTCCGCAAACATATCCATCGTTTCCCTTTGGCTTATTTCCGGCCTTTCCCTTTTGTAGAGCTGAAAAATTTGATGCGGGTTGGTCTGCCCTCTGCAGGTGAGCAACTTTCATACAGTTCATCGCAGGTAGTCATTACTTTTTTCATTAACATGCTTGGAGTTGAAGCGTTGGCTACCCGCACCTATTGTGTCAATATCATTATGTTTGTCTATTTATTCAGTATATCCATGGCACAGGGAGGTGCTATCTGTATCGGACATCTGATAGGGGAGAAGAAACCCCATGCAGCATTTCTGCTTGGGAAATATGTGATGAAGAAGTCGGTAATGATTACTTTGATTCTTTCATGTATTATTGCGGCTTCAGGCCACACTCTATTGAGTTGGCTGACTTCCAATCCCGAAATTATCCGTATGGGAGTGATTGTATTGCTGATTGATGTGGTACTTGAAATAGGCCGTCCCATTAATATTTTTGCGACGAATGCCCTGCGTGCAGCGGGTGATGTGAATTATCCTTTTTATGTCGGGTTGATTGTGATGTGGAGTGTTGCTGTCGGTGTCGGTTATTTATTTGGAATTTACTGGGCCTGGGGCATTTGCGGTATGTGGGTTGCTTTTGCTCTCGACGAGAACATTCGAGGAATTATTTTTGTCCGTCGCTGGTATGGGATGAAGTGGGTGAATAAAAGCTTTGTGAGGTCGTAAATAGTTGCTATCTTTGCGGACGCTAATGTATCCTTATGCGTTTCACGGATACATTAGCTTATGGATACATTGGTAAATTATTCACATGGAGTGGTTATATAGTCTCTTTATCGAACATTCTGCTTTGCAGGCAGTTGTCGTTCTTTCCCTGATTTCCGCCATTGGGCTTGGATTGGGCAAAATTCATGTTTGTGGCATTTCACTTGGCGTTACTTTTGTCTTTTTTGCCGGCATTCTGGCCGGACATTTCGGATTGTCCATAGATCCGCAGATGCTGAACTACGCCGAGAGTTTCGGACTTATTATTTTTGTATATGCCTTGGGGTTACAGGTTGGTCCAGGATTCTTTAGTTCATTCCGTAAGGGAGGAGTTACCCTCAATATGCTTGCTATTGCCGTGGTGATTCTGGGCACTCTTCTTACGGTTGTTTGCAGTTATACCACAGAAGTTTCATTGCCCAACATGGTTGGTATCCTGTGCGGTGCCACGACCAATACCCCGGCTTTGGGTGCAGCCCAGCAGACACTGAAACAGATGGGGCTTGAAAGCAGTACACCTGCTCTGGGATGTGCAGTGGCCTATCCTCTTGGAGTGATCGGAGTCATTCTGGCTGTTCTGTTGATCCGTAAACTGTTAGTGCGTCGTGAAGACCTTGAAGTGAAGGAGAAAGATGATGCCAACAAAACCTATATTGCCGCTTTCCAGGTACACAACCCCGCTATTTTTGATAAAAGTATTAAAGATATCGCTCACATGAGCTATCCCAAATTTGTTATCTCCCGCTTGTGGAGAGACGGCAATGTCAGTATTCCCACATCCGAAAAGATCATAAAAGAGGGTGACCGCCTGTTGGTTGTTACTTCCGAAAAAGATGCGTTAGCGCTTACCGTGTTGTTTGGTGAGCAAGAGAATACGGATTGGAATAAAGAAGATATCGACTGGAATGCTATCGACAGCCAGTTGATTTCACAACGCATTGTCGTTACCCGTCCAGAGTTGAACGGGAAGAAGTTGGGAGCTCTTCGTCTTCGTAATCATTACGG
Organism: Bacteroides hominis; assembly: GCF_033042785.2. Taxonomy (NCBI): domain Bacteria; kingdom Pseudomonadati; phylum Bacteroidota; class Bacteroidia; order Bacteroidales; family Bacteroidaceae; genus Bacteroides; species Bacteroides hominis. The sequence goes on from NZ_CP178829.1 coordinate 3,110,795, forward strand.
AATCAATATCAGCCGTGTATACCGTTCGGGTGTGCAGTTGTTGGCTACTCCCGAACTGACATTGCAGTTGGGTGACCGCCTGACAGTAGTCGGTGAAGCAGCTGCCATTCAGAATGTGGAAAAGGTACTTGGAAATGCTGTTAAAAGCTTGAAAGAACCCAATCTTGTGGCTGTGTTTGTAGGCATTATCCTGGGATTGGCTCTGGGTGCCGTGCCGTTTTCAATTCCCGGTATCAGTACACCCATTCGCCTCGGATTGGCGGGCGGACCTATCATTGTGGGTATCCTGATCGGAACTTTCGGTCCCCGTTTGCATATGATTACTTATACCACCCGTAGTGCCAATCTGATGCTGCGTGCTTTGGGATTGTCACTTTACCTTGCCTGCCTGGGATTGGATGCAGGTGCCCATTTCTTCGATACGGTTTTTCGTCCCGAAGGTCTTTTGTGGATCGGCCTTGGCTTCGGTCTGACCGTTGTGCCTACTGTGCTTGTGGGTTTCTTTGCTTTTAAGATTATGAAGATCGACTTTGGTAGCGTTTCCGGCATGTTATGTGGCAGTATGGCCAATCCGATGGCGCTGAACTATGCCAATGATACCATTCCCGGGGATAATCCGTCGGTAGCTTATGCTACGGTTTATCCGTTGAGTATGTTCCTCCGCGTCATTATAGCCCAGGTGTTGCTCATGTTTCTTCTGTAATCATTTTAGGGTGAATTTTAAAATTGTAAATCGTTAAATCGTAAATCATATGACTGCTCAAAGTAATATAACCCCCGAAAGTATCGTTGCCGATCTGCGTTATCTGCAACTGCTTTCACGCAGCTTCCCGACCATTGCCGCCGCCAGTACCGAAATTATCAATCTTGAAGCTATTTTGAATCTCCCTAAAGGAACCGAACACTTTCTGACTGATATACATGGCGAATATGAAGCTTTCCAGCATGTGCTGAAGAACGCTTCGGGAGCCGTAAAGCGGAAAGTAAACGAGATCTTCGGCCACACTCTCCGTGAAATTGAGAAGAAAGAGCTTTGTACCCTTATTTATTATCCGGAAGAGAAACTGCAGTTGATAAAAGCTACCGAAACAGATATTGACGATTGGTATCTGATCACGCTCAATCAGCTGGTGAAGGTGTGCCAGAATGTATCTTCCAAATATACCCGTTCGAAGGTTCGCAAATCATTGCCGGCCGAGTTCTCCTATATCATTCAGGAATTACTTCACGAGTCAACTATCGAGCCCAATAAGCATGCTTATATCAATGTGATTATCAGTACTATCATTTCAACCCGTCGTGCCGACGATTTTATCATAGCCATGTGCAATCTGATACAGCGTCTTACGATCGATTCACTCCATATCGTTGGCGATATCTACGACCGTGGTCCGGGTGCCCATATCATTATGGATACTTTGTGCGATTATCACAATTTCGATATCCAATGGGGGAATCACGATATTCTCTGGATGGGAGCGGCATCGGGAAATGAAGCGTGCATGGCCAATGTCATTCGCCTTTCCATGCGATATGGTAATCTCGGGACATTGGAAGACGGTTATGGCATTAATCTTTTGCCGCTTGCTACTTTTGCGATGGATACTTACGCAGATGATCCCTGCACTATTTTTGCGCCTAAGACCAATTTTGCCGATTCTACTTATAATGAAAAGACCTTGAGGTTGATTACCCAGATGCATAAAGCCATCACTATCATTCAGTTTAAGCTGGAGGCAGGCATCATCAATCGTCGTCCGGAGTTTGGTATGGAAGGACGCAAACTACTTGAGAAAATCGATTTTGAACGAGGGGTATTTGTTTATGAGGGCAAAGAATATTCGTTGCGTGACACAAACTTCCCCACGGTCGATCCGGCAGACCCTTATCGCCTGAGTGATGAAGAACAGGAGTTGATCGAAAAGATACACTATTCGTTTATGAATAGTGAGAAGTTGAAGAAGCATATGCGTTGTCTCTTTACCTATGGAGGTATGTACCTGGTGTGCAATTCCAATCTGCTTTATCATGCCTCTGTGCCTCTCAACGAAGATGGAAGTTTCAAACATGTGAATATCTGCGGAAAAGAATACTGGGGAAAGAATTTGCTGGATAAGATCGATCAGCTAATCCGTACGGCTTATTTTGATGAAGATGACGAAGAGGAGAAACGCTTTGCGATGGATTATATCTGGTATCTGTGGTGTGGTCCGGATGCTCCCTCGTTCGATAAAGATAAGATGGCTACTTTTGAACGTTATTTCATTGCGGACAAAAGTTTGCATAAAGAGACGAAAGGATATTATTATGCGTTGCGTAATAAAGAAGAAATCTGTGACCGTATTCTTGAAGAATTCGGAGTGACGGGACAGCATACTCATATTATCAACGGGCATGTGCCGGTAAAAACTATAAAAGGGGAACAACCCATGAAAGCAGGTGGAAAATTATTGGTGATCGATGGCGGCTTTTCAAAAGCCTATCAACCGGAGACCGGTATTGCCGGATATACGCTGGTATATCATTCGCATGGGCTGCAGTTGGTCCAGCATGAACCTTTCCAGTCTACTCAGAAGGCAATAGAGGAGGGGCAGGACATTAAGTCGACTACTTTTGTTATTGAATTCAATTCACAGCGGATGATGGTGAAAGATACCGATAAGGGGAAAGAGCTGGTAACGCAAATTCAAGATTTAAAGAAGTTATTGGTAGCTTATCGGATCGGGTTGATCAAGGAGAAGGTCTGATCAGGTTCACCACAGAGTCCCACAGAGGAATAATTTAAATATAAACTCTGTGAGACTCTGTGGTAAATCAATTAGAACAGAACCACTCCCGCTTCAGCGATCAGTCCCTTGTCATAAGTCTTGGCTTTATTATAGTAACGGCTGCCACCATAACCGCCGGTTACGAATAAACCGAATTTATCCGTAAACCGATATTCCAGATTGAGGCGTGCCTGTAAGGCATAGAGACGCGCCGGAATACCTTCTACTTTTTTATTCCGGAAAGTTTCGATGTGCTGAAAGCCTAAATCGCCACTTACAAACAGATTTTTGTAGAGAGGAAGTTCGAGACCTGCCCGGTAGAATAAAGCTGCAGAAAATTTGTCATTGAAGTCGAGATAATGTGTACCTCCACCGAGTATAGTGTAGAAGAGTTTGTTCTTAAAGCGGGCACCTACATTGATTTTGGTTCTGTTGCCTCCAAATATCATTAATTGTACTTTGGTTTGCGGATTTGCATTGACCAGTCCCAATTGAAGCCCTTTCATGTCATCTTTATAATAATTGAAAAGTCCGATTTGCAATCCTTTCGCTTTCGACGCAAAATTGAACAACCCCAATTGTGCTCCGTTCATTTGGCCGCCGGTCACGTTGGCGAGTGCGGAGAGCTGCAATCCATTCATTTTTTCTCCCACTACATTCAGCAGTCCCGACATCATAAGTCCGTCATATTCCTCACCGGTTACGTTGGCAAGGCCTGCCAGTTGTACACCTGCGGCTTTATCACCTGTGATGTTCATGATACCACTGATCATCAATCCGCGTGTATTGTCTCCGGCGATATTGCTTAAGCCGGTAATCAATACGCCTTTCGCTTTATTTCCCGTAATATTTACGAGTCCCGAGACGGACAATCCTGCCAGGTCGTTACCGTTTACGTTACTGATACCTCCAATTTGTACGCCACGCATACTTCCTCCGGCAAGATTGGCGAGCCCGGAGATTTGAACACCGTTCATATCGTTTTGCACCATACTGCCGAAAGCATTGATACCTACACCATGTAACTTATGCATAGCCGAGAAAAGTCCCAGGTTGACATAAGTAGTCTGTGTACTGTCAAGTGGTTGCGTACATGCTTTTTTCCATAAAGAAAGATTAATTCCACCACTTTTATTTCCGCCTTTATTCTGTGCAGGCAGACAGACTGCAGCCGAAAGAAGAGCTGCGACAAGAATGATTTTCTTCATAAGCTAAGTTTTTAAAACGCAAATTACGCAGATTTGCACGGATTATCCTATTAAAATCTATGCAAATCTGCGTAATCGATGTCTTTTTAATGAAAATAGAAATTATTTTTAACCTTTGGCTTCCTGATACAAGAAGCGTTTGATACTCTTTTTCGGAGTTTTTTCAAACTCTTCCGGATAGATTTTCATTTTCGAAATCTGGCTATAAGCCGGGAGCATTTCATTCAGGGTAATCCGGTTTTCCTCCATTACCCGTTCCATATCTTCATTCTTCAAGCCATGCGCGAAGGCTTCGTCAAAATCCGGATAAACCAATCCTACCAATTTGTCGTTTTGTTGTACGATAATACTTTCGGCCACGTATGGCAGGTTGTTCAGTTTATCTTCTATTTCCTCCGGATAGATATTTTGTCCGCTGGCACTGAGCAACATGTTTTTGCTACGTCCCTTGATTGTGATGTTTCCTTCGGCATCTTCCAAAGCGAGGTCACCGGTATGCAGCCAGCCGTCTTTGTCGATCACTTGGGCGGTAGCCTCTTCATTTTTGTAGTAACCCAACATTACGTTCGGACCTTTGCAAACAATTTCGCCTACCACATTCTCCGGGTCGGGCGAAAGGACTTTCACTTCCATGTTGAGTGCAGCTTTTCCACATGAACCCGGTTTGAAGCGTTTCCAGTCTTCGTAACAAATAATAGGACCACACTCGGTCATACCATAGCCCACTGTATAAGGGAAGTCGATCATTCTCAGGAATTGTTCCACCTCCTGGTTGAAGGCGGCTCCACCTACAATGACAGCTTCAAAGTTGCCGCCAAAGCCTTTTATCATCTCTTCGCGTACCGTTGCTTTAATCTTATCATTGATAATCGGCACTTTAAGCAGCAGCTTCATGGTAGGAGTCTCCAACTTCGGAAGTACGCTCTTCTTAATGATCTTTTCAATAATCAGCGGAACAGCCACGATCAGATTGGGTTTTACCTCGGCAAACGCCTGGAAGATAATCTTTGGGCTTGGCATACGGGTGAGGAAATAGATCTGACACCCTACCGCAAATTCATACAGGAACTCAAAGGCCAGTCCGTACATGTGTGCCATCGGCAGCATGGATACGATCTTATCACCTGCTTTCAGTGGAAGTACCTCGAAAGCGAAAGTCGTATTCGACCATAAGCTGCGATAGGGGAGCATTACACCTTTTGAATAGCTGGTGGTTCCCGAGGTATAGTTGATAACAGCCAGTTCTTCAGGCTGATCCTTATGATATTCGATATGTTCCTTACGGAAATTTTTTGGGAATTTCTTCCCGAACATTTCGTTGAGGTGTTCACGTGCGTGAGTCAGTCGTTCGCTACGTGATACCAGTAACGTAAAATCGTTCATCATCAGGATACCTTCGAGCAACGGCATGGCAGACTCATTGAGGTTTTCCCAGACCACGTCTCCTACAAACAGGAGTTTGGCTTCCGAGTGATTGACGATGTTGTGTACGTTATCTGCTTTGAATTCATGTAAGATGGGGACGATAACCGCTCCATAAGTGAGAGTCGCGAGGAAAGTAACTCCCCAATGGGAACTATTTCTTCCGCAAACGGCTATTTTGTCTCCTTTACGGATTCCGCTTTCTTCAAAGATGATGTGGAGCTTTTCTATTTTGCGGGCTACGTCTTTATACTGTAGGGTGGCACCCTTATAATCTGTCAGGGCATCCAGATCCCAATTGTTTTTGATACTGTTTTCAATGTAAGCTATAAAACTTTGTTCCATTGTTTTTTGCACATTTGATGATAAATTGTGCAAATATAGCCATTTAATTGAGATTTGAAAACTTAGAAGCTATTTAAATTTTTCTTTTGCAGCTTTCATTGTATTCATCACGGGATAACACGAAGGACATAGAGTTTTATTTTTTTCTATTTTAAAACTCTGTGTCCTCTGTGCCCTCTGTGGTGAATAATTATCCCAGATACCACTCGTACATTCTTTGTACCCCCTCTTCAATATCGATCTTATGATGCCATCCGAGGTTGTGCAATTTCGACGGGTCGGTAAGTTTTCGCATGGTTCCGTCCGGCTTACTGCTGTCGAAAGTCAGCTTTCCCTGATAGCCGACTGTGCTTACAATCAGTTCTGCCAGTTCGCGGATCGTTATTTCTTTTCCGGTACCTATGTTGATGTGGCAGTTGCGGATATCTTTTGTTCCGGCTTTGTAGGTATCCTTGAAGTCCACATGTTCCATTACGAATACGCTGGCATCGGCCATTTCTTCACTCCAAAGGAACTCGCGTAGCGGTGTCCCGGTTCCCCAGAGTGTCACTTCTTTTTCAGTAATACCATATTTCCGGAGGATTTGCAGGATCTCTTCGTTAGAGTTGGCACCACTGATGCCTTCCACCGGACGCAGGTTCATGTCTTTACGCACAGCTTCCCAATCTCCTTTTTTCAGGCAATGTGCCAAGTGAATTTTACGGATCATGGCAGGCAGCACATGACTGCGTTCCAAGTCAAAGTTATCGTTCGGGCCATACAGGTTAGTCGGCATCACGGCGATGTAATTCGTTCCATATTGCAGGTTTAAGCTTTCGCACATTTTCAGTCCGGCTATTTTGGCTATGGCATAAGGTTCGTTGGTATATTCCAGCGGAGAAGTGAGCAACACGTCCTCTTTCATCGGCTGTTCGGCATCTCGTGGATAGATGCAGGTACTTCCCAGAAAAAGCAGCTTTTTCACTTGATGGCGGAAACTTTCTCCGATCACGTTCTGCTGTATCTGTAAGTTCTTGTAGATAAAGTCCGCACGGTAGATACTATTGGCCATGATCCCTCCTACAAAGGCGGCAGCCAGAAATACGTACTCCGGCATTTCCTCATCAAAAAACTGCTTTACGGCCGCACCGTCCAATAAGTCCAGTTCCTTATGTGTGCGTCCCACCAGATTCGTATATCCCTTTTCCTGCAGGTTTTTCCATATAGCCGAACCCACCAGTCCGTGGTGTCCGGCTACATAAATTTTTGCGTTTTTATCCATTCTGTCAATCATGTTTAGTCGCAATCATTCTTTTCACTTTGGCCATATCGTGGCGTACCATGATTTTTACCAGTTCCGGGAATGGCGTTTTGCATGGATTCCATCCCAATACGGTTCTGGCTTTGGTCGGGTTACCGAGCAATTGCTCCACTTCGGCAGGGCGGAAGTATTTCGGGTCGACTTCTACCAGTACTTTACCGGTGGCTGCGTCAATTCCTTTTTCATTTACGCCTTCGCCTTCCCAACGCAGGTTGATGCCTATTTCGGCAAATGCCAGTGTACAGAATTCGCGGACGGTATGCATTTCGCCGGTAGCGATTACGAAATCTTCGGGTACGTCATGTTGCAGGATCAGCCACATACATTCTACGTAATCTTTGGCATAGCCCCAGTCACGCTTGGCATCCAGGTTACCCAAATATAATTTATCCTGTTCGCCTTGTGCGATGCGTGCTGCTGCCAGCGTGATCTTACGGGTTACGAAAGTCTCGCCACGGCGTTCACTCTCGTGATTGAATAAGATACCGTTTACGGCAAACATTCCGTAACTTTCACGATAGTTCTTAGTGATCCAGAAACCGTATTGCTTGGCTACTCCATACGGAGAACGCGGATAGAACGGAGTCGTTTCGCTTTGCGGTACTTCCTGTACTTTTCCGTAGAGTTCGGAAGTGGAAGCCTGGTAGATGCGTGTCTGTTTTTCCAGTCCCAGGATGCGGACAGCTTCAAGCATACGCAATGTACCGAGTGCATCCGCCTCGGCGGTATATTCCGGTACGTCGAACGATACTTTTACGTGGCTTTGTGCCGCCAGGTTGTATATCTCGTCGGGTTGTACTTGCTGGATGATGCGGATCAGTGAACTTGAGTCGGTCATATCTCCGTAGTGCAGGTTGACTGTACGTTTCTGTTTCATATCGCGCACCCATTCATCAAAGTACAAGTGTTCGATCCGGCCTGTATTGAAAGAAGATGAACGGCGTAGGATGCCGTGTACTTCGTAACCTTTCTGAAGAAGAAACTCGGCGAGGAATGAACCATCCTGTCCGGTAATACCTGAAATAAGAGCTTTTTTCATGTCTATTGTTTTGAGTTTATAATCTTTTTGACGATGCAATATTCGGTATTTTCATAAGAACGGGCAATCTATCTGCTGAATTATTTTCTTTTTTCAACGGAAAAAACTTATCTTTGCTGTAATTTATTAAAATAGAAATGAATATTCTACTTTTTAATATTAAAATATCTATTCTATTTTATATAATAGATTTTATTTTAAATAAATTCATATATGAATGATATATTTGATGAATTGGTGTTGTCCAACTACTGGAATGGAAAACTTCCGAAAGTGGAATTTGCCCGTAAAAGTTACACAAACCGTATATTCGGGTATGTAGGTAACCGCCTTGTAAAGGTCCTGACCGGACAGAGAGGGGTAGGTAAAGGATGCCTGTTGCGGCAGATCATCTATCAGTTGATTGCCGATGGTGTTTCATCACGGAACATTCTATATATAAGTAAGAAGTTCACAGATTCGGGCGTACTTTCCGGCTATCGTGATCTGGACGACTTGCTTTTTATCTATCGTGAGAAAATCCATCCGGTAGGTAAAGTCTATATTTTTATTGAGGAAATACAAAAAGTGGAGGGCTGGGAACATTTTGTCCATTCCCATTCACAGGATTTTGTAGATACTTGCGAGCTGTTTATCAGTGGTTCCAACCAGGATATGCTTTCGGGTGAAGCCGAGAAGCTTTTGGCCAGACATTACGTCAGTTTTGAGATATTTCCCTTCAGTTTTTCCGAGCACAGGATATTGGAGAGGGTAGAGGCTACCGGCAAAAATTACGCGGACTATATGGGTAAGGGGGCACTACCCATTCTTTTCAATCTTCTGGATGCGGAGGCCGGGTGGAAAGCCATTTCCGCTCTCCGCGATACGATTCTGTTTCGTGATATCATCCGTCGATATCGGATTAAGGATGCCCGCCTGCTCGAAGATGTGTTCGTCTATTTGTGCACCCATCTCGCTGAGTTGATTACCATCGGTCAGCTGGTCAGTCACTTTGCTGCCCAGAACCGGAAGACGAGTTATGATACGGTTGCCAATTATATCTGCTATCTGGAAGACACCTCTCTGATTCATCGCGTGGAACGTTATCAGATCCGCAGTAAAGAGATTCTTCTGGGTAGCTGCAAATACTATATTAACGATTGGGCATTCATGCGCCATCTGTATCCTTTTTTTGCCGGTTCCCGAAAATCCTGCTTTGAGAACCAGGTTTATCTGGAACTGCGGCGTGCCGGATATACCGTTTTTGTAGGTGTGCTTCGAGGAGGCAAACTGGTCGATTTTGTTGGCAGGAAGAAAGACCGCATTGTGTATTTGCAATGTGCACCTCTGCTCAATGATGATTTTCAAGTGGAGCAAATGTACAACACGCTGGAGATGATACAAGACAATTATGAAAAGTGGATCGTTTCTATGGACGATACCACATTGCCCTCCAAAGAAGGGATTCGTCACATACAAGTCTGGCAACTGCCTGAAATACTATAGTCTGACAATCTTTTTTGATTGCTTTGATGTCCGGATGATGCCGTTTACGAAGTTAACATCTTGTCGTTTACGAAGTTAATATCATAACATTATGAAGTTAAAATCGTATCTTCGGGAAGTTAACTTCCTGAAGTCACGATTTTAACTTCGTATTAGTGCTTTTTGAATCGCTTTTCAACCCCTTGAGAATCAGTGCTCGTTTCCGGAGGAAAACAGCTGCATTCTTTAATTGATTGCAAGCAAACAGCATTTTCCAGAATATAAAAACGTACTGTTTGTCAGAAAAGTTCTTTTTTAGGTTCCGCTTCTTTTCTTTGCCCGGTTCAATGCTGCGATCATGTATTTTCCTTTTGCTCCGATGTTACTCCAGTTCGTGCTGCAAATCAGTTTCCATACAGGGGTTCCTTTTCTCCCGTAATCCGACAGTCTCAGGATTGCTTCGATCTCTTTTTCGTCTGTTATTCCGAATCGTTCCAGGTTTCCCATTAATCCCACGTAGTTGTGTGTCATCGTATTAAATGCGTATCCGGGCATACTGACCGGCGTAGCATTGACTTCCTCTTCCTTCCCCCTTGGGGGAGCTGAGGGGGGAAATTCTTTACTTTGCTTTACTTTACTTTGTTCGGTATTGCATGCATTTTTTGCATCAGAGCCTGCATCCTGCTCTACATTTTGCGGGCAGACGGTCTTTTCTTCATTGCATGTCTCTTTCGGTTTTATCAGTAGATAAGGCATGGCTGTCCAGTTCCTCTTTCTTCGCTTGGTTGCCTCTATCCATACTTTTTGTATTGCTTCAGAGGTCAGTACTTTATGTTCCGCATAGCTTCCCCTGTCTATCATTCCTTTCTCGATCATTATCTCGATAATTCCCTGCACCTCTTCTGCGTCTGCCTCTTTTCCCGTCTTGTTGGCGAAAATAAGGCATTGTTCCTCACCCCACGGAATATAATATCCTTCTTTATATATCTTGCATAGGAGTTTCAGTACAATCGCGAGTCCTTTCATGCCATATTTTGCTTCTATTACCTCCATTGCGTTCTCTTCCATAAAATTCACAGCTATCGGAAAGTAATTTATTCCATCGTATGTTGTTGCCATAATTATTAAGTTGTTATGTTGCTGATTAATTGGTTACTGAAAGATTCTCCTATACGATCGCTCTCCATTCCATGAAATTCTCTATTTTGAAGGTCATCCACCTTTGTTGCTCCACATCCCGGTAGACTACTGTGTTTTTTATTTCCATCGGGTCATACTGCTTTCCGAAATCTTTTTCGTATCCCACCAATGTTCCTTTCACCAGTTTGAATGTTCCGTCCTGTTTCATATAAGCTATGGCTGCATGTCCATATTGCATATATTCTATAAGGGCTTCCAGTCGTTCTGCCATCCATTCGGAGCACTGTTCTGTGTAGTCCTTTTCGAGCATGATTTGTTTTTTCCATTTTCCTTTCATCATTTCGTTTTTCGATACTGCTTTCCTGTTCTTTTTCATAATTGATTTTTTTTAAGTTTATTAATGAGTTATTGTCGGGCTTTTATTTTTACCCGTGGCAAAGTACGGTAATAAGTTTTGAATAGACTAATCCTGTAAAAGTACTTTAGAAAGGGACTTTTACAGGATTTTAACAATCGGTTATTCGCTTTCATTTCGCTTTTTCCGGAATGCTCTGGCATATTTTTTCAGCTCTGATAGAAAAGAACGTTTATTAGGCTCTGTAGCAATGCCTTTGCGCTGATATTCAAAGGTGAGATATTCTTTTATTGTTTCCTGTAGTTCTTCAATGGGTCTGTTTTCCATGTCGTTGATTCCGCCTTTGATAAAGCTTTCGGTAAGTGCCTCCATTAGCTTTCCTTTGCCTTTTGTGATACGTAGTGGTTCTCTAACCTTTTGATTGAGGCTGAATTGCAAGTCGGCTTTACCCGCAAAGATTACTTTTCCATTTACTTCGATGGTTACTAAGTTATCATTCAATGAGATAACTACTTTTTTTCTTCCATAATGTTAGTTATTAAATGAATTTATGAAAGGACAAAGTTTGTATAAAAAAATATAAATATAAAAGAATACCGGAGTTTTTTTAGTTTAAAGGGAGAATCTTGAAGTGTAATGATCTTGTTATTAGTTATTTATCTTAAGATATAGGTGTTGTTTCAAAAAACGTTCGTTTGATTGAACAAAGGTAAGGAGTCTGTTTTAATGTACAAAATATTTAGTGGATAAAATTTTATCAAAGATTTTATGTTATTGATTTTCAAATACATATAGAGCAGAAAAAGTTTTCTGCTCAGCTACTTTACAATATTCATTTGTTCATCGAAAAAAAATTCAAAAATGCCGTTTCAAAAGACGAACGTTTTTTGAAACACATTCGTTCGTTCTCAACTTCTAAAAATGTTTCGTAAAATTTGACGGTTTGAAAGAGAAAAGATGTCTCGTTCAAACCGCGAAGCGCACCCGAAACAAAGGAAATTTTCCCTAAGTATAAATTGTAAATGTCTGAACAACAGAAGTATTGGTTTGCCGCCCGTACCCGAGATAAGCAAGAGTTTGCTATTCGTGACTCTCTTGAAAAATTGAAGACTGAACTTGATCTCAATTACTATCTTCCCACTCAATTTGTCATTCGGCAGTTGAAATATCGTCGAAAACGGGTGGAAGTCCCTGTTATTAAGAATCTTATCTTCATCCAAGCTACCAAGCAAGATGCTTGTGATATTTCTAATAAATACAATATCCAGCTTTTTTATATGAAAGACCTGCTTACCAGGGCTATGCTGATAGTTCCTGATAAACAGATGCAGGACTTCATATTTGTCATGGATTTAGATCCGAATGGCGTCAGTTTCGATAATGACCATTTATCTGTCGGTAGCAGGGTTCAGGTAGTTAAAGGTGATTTCTGTGGTGTCGAGGGCGAACTTGCCAGCGAGGCCAACAAAACTTATGTTGTTATTCGTATTGCCGGTGTATTGAGCGCCAGTGTCAAAGTTCCTAAAAGTTATTTACGTGTCATTTAAGTTATGAATACACTCACTTCTCAAATTGAACAATTACAGAGTCTCGCGCACGAGTTACTCTATTTAGGTGTGGATGGTGCTCCTATTTATACCGATCATTTCCGTCAGTTGAACAAAGAAGTTTTAGAACAATCCGATGCGTTGTATCCTCAGCGCGGTGCTACTCCCGAAGAGGAGGCAAACATTTGTCTGGCACTATTGATGGGTTACAATGCAACCATCTATAATCAGGGTGACAAGGAGGAGAAAAAGCAAGTTGTTCTCAATCGTTGTTGGGACGTGCTTGACCAACTTCCTGCTACTTTATTGAAATGCCAGTTGTTGACTTATTGTTATGGTGAGGTGTTTGAAGAGGAGTTGGCGAAAGAGGCGCATACTATCATAGAAAGTTGGAAAGATAAAGAACTTTCTGAAGATAAAAAAGAGGCAATCAATAATTTGAGAAATTTGGAAGAGAATCCATATCCTTATAGTGAAATGGAATAGAATAGTTTTACTTTTTTAATTTATTTGATTTATGAAAGGCATTGTTTTAGCTGGGGGATCTGGTACACGTTTATATCCTATTACTAAAGGAATAAGCAAACAACTTCTTCCAATTTTCGATAAACCCATGATTTATTATCCCATCTCCGTACTTATGTTAGCTGGTATACGAGAAATACTAATTATTTCTACTCCTCATGACTTACCGGGTTTTCAACGTTTACTGGGTGATGGTTCTGATTTTGGAGTACATTTTGAGTATGCAGAGCAGCCTTCTCCTGATGGTTTAGCACAAGCATTTATTATTGGAGAGAAGTTTATAGGCAGTGATTCTGTTTGTTTAGTTTTAGGAGATAATATTTTTTATGGGCAAGGTTTTACGTACATGTTGCATGAAGCGGTTCGTACTGCTGAATCAGAAAATAAAGCGACCGTTTTTGGCTATTGGGTAAGTGATCCTGAACGCTATGGCGTTGTAGAGTTTGATCAGGAGGGAAATGTGCTCAGTATTGAAGAAAAGCCTCAAATACCTAAATCACATTATGCTGTTGTAGGACTTTATTTTTATCCGAATAAAGTGGTGGAGATAGCCCAAAATATCAAACCTTCCCCTCGTGGAGAATTAGAAATAACTACTGTTAATCAACAGTTTCTATTAGATAAGAAACTGAAGGTCAAATTATTAGGGCGTGGCTTTGCTTGGTTGGATACAGGTACGCATGACTCTCTGTCTGAAGCGAGCACTTTTATCGAAGTGATAGAAAAACGTCAAGGACTGAAAGTTGCTTGTTTAGAGGGAATTGCTTTTAGGCAAGGTTGGATTTCTTTAGCAAAAATGAAGTCATTGGCGAATTTGATGTTGAGAAATCAATATGGGCAATATTTATTGAAGGTCATTAATGAATTATCTGTAAAATAATTTTTTTTCTTAGATGAATATAATAAAAACAGCAATAGAAGGGCTTGTTATCATTGAACCCAGGCTTTTCCAAGATGATCGTGGCTATTTTTTTGAATCTTTCAATCAAGAAGAGTTTGAAACGAAAGTATGTAAAACTACTTTTATTCAGGATAATGAATCTAAATCAACTTATGGTGTTATTCGTGGTCTTCATTTCCAAAAGCCACCTTTTGCTCAGAGTAAATTAGTAAGGGTAGTTAGAGGATCTGTTCTTGATGTAGCTGTTGATATCCGTAAAGATTCTCCTACATTCGGGAAACATATTTCAGTAGAACTTACTGGAGACAATCATCGTCAGTTCTTTATTCCACGTGGCTTTGCACATGGTTTTTGTGTGTTAAGTGAAGAGGTGGTTTTTCAATATAAGTGCGATAACTTTTATCATCCAGAGTCCGAAGGGACAATTGCTTGGAATGATATAGATTTGAATATATCTTGGAGAATTCCATTGGAAGATGTTGTGTTGAGTAGAAAAGATAAAAATGCTTTACCGTTAAAAGAAATGTATTCTGATGTAAATTATTTTAGATTTTGATATGATATTTATATATTTTGGTATTATCTTATTTATTGTCTTTGGTCAGATACTATTGAAATGGAGACTTTCTATTCTTTATTTTATATTTCTTGACACAGGTAAGCGTCCAAAAATGACATGTTGACCTGTTTTCGATTAGACTTTACCTTTGTTGCACATTTAAAAATAATTTTATGTACAGTAGCAGTGATTTTGAAAAGTATAATTTCTCTACTAGACAGAGAGTGAACCCCAAAGGAATTTCAATTAATTCTTTTTGTCTGATCCAAGGTGTTCTCTATCGTAATTTTAATACTTGGTTTGTGAAGACTCGCAAGAGAATCGTTCCGGTTCAGATTGAAGGTTTCCTTTTTCTGATTTCCTTGTGAAAGGAGCCTCCGTTCCGGCTTGTAGTGATAAGGCTCTGATGCAGAATACTTCTCGAATACCCCGGATAATATTTTGGTCACCATTCAGACCCGTGATAGTCTGAATATCCGTAAAAGTAAATTAGACTACCGTGGTTTAAAAGAATTGGTAGAGAAGTTGGAGGGCTTATGTTGGCGATTTCGAGTTTGAAGGATTTCTGTTATTCTCCCAGTTTTCACGATATGCGCTACAAGGCTCCTCGTGTTTCCGAGATCATCCGTTTCTGTCATCACCGAGATTACCTTTCCGATGATGTTTATATTCCCATGTCGAAAGGCTAAAAGAATATTTAAATTCTTTATCGATAGCCTCACGTTTACTATCTGCATGAGAAGAGTTTTACGAACGGTTACCGTTTTATGCGAATTGAAATGGAAGAAGGCATTACAGTTTATAAGATTGACTGGAAAAGTCTTATATCTGTGCTTGAAAGTCCCGTGATTAGAGCTATACGGCTATAACAATTAAATTTATATTTTATGTTAAACGCCTGTATTCCAATGTGTTGTTGCTTTTACTTGTGCGTCTCTTTGGTTTTCCGTATCTTTATGTCAAATAAAGGCCATGGATCAAGAGGAATTACATACTCAGATATTAATGCGAGATTATCTTGAGCGTCAGGAGTTGAAAGCTTCTGCTATCGCCACCAATCATTGTGTTGATATGGAATCCGATGAACTGAGACGTTATGTATATGCTTCCTTCTGGGGCAGCTGGAAGAGAAACAGGAGCAGATGAACCGTGTATTGGAGAGCTTGTCTGAGTTCAAGTCTGCTTCCAAGGAGCAAGGTAAACTGCTTGAGCGTATTAGTTGTACTGACAGATGAACTTGAGCGACTTCGCAAGGCAAATGCCGAGTTGTAACGTTCGAATAAGAAACTTGAAAACCGTTTGGGCGTGTCAACAATGATCATTATAATACCTCGAAGAACCGCAAGGGCATCGATAAGGATAAACCTGTGAAAAGCAGGAATGATGACTGTTCTGATTTAGATGGCACATCCGCGTCAACCTCTACGGATACAGGTTGGTTGGACGCTTCTTCCCTGTATATTCCGGTTCTGGCTGTAAAGGTGTTACTTATAAGAAAGATATCGTGGATGATCTTATTGAACATAAATGTGACTGTTCGAAACTTCCGGCCGGGACGGTAATCCTAAAAGTGATGAAGCGTCAGAATTTGCCCATTTGGGTGGACAAGGGTACGGTTCAACTCAACAAGTTGATTCCTGCCTTGAAGGGTATCGCTTTAGAGTTGGGTTCGAATGTGCATGTAGATGAAACGTGGTGCCGTTACCGGACTTGCTTCGAGTACAAGAAAATTTATATGTAGTGCCTTGTGAACAAGTACGCAGATGTTGTAATTTTTATGAAGACTGCCTGAATGCGGGCGGTACCGAGCAGGAGAGGGGCTATGGCCGTAGCATCCTAAAGGATTTTTCGAACGACGCCCAAATCAAATCTTTGCAAAGTGATGGCTATAATGTCTATATGTATCTTGATGATGAGTTGATAGAGGTGCCGCCTTGCCCATGTGCGGAATAAATTCAAGGATGCCTATAATCAAGGCTATAGGAAGGCTCGTTTCTTCTTGGAACAGGTTGCAAAACTTTATAAGCATGAGGATGGCTACCGCCGGGATAATCTGTTAGCTACTGAGACTAAGGAAAAATGTAATGATATTTGTATTAATGGAATCGTTGATGCCTTATGTGATGGACTGTAGGATCTGGTTGCATTGCTCGAAGAGGAGGGGGTGATTTGATGCAAACCACTTTGAATTATCTTCATAAGTTTTGGGACCGGCTTTTTGCTTATCGTAAAGACGGTGAATATACGATAGGCAATCTTGCTGACGGGCGGGCGATACGCCCCTTAACTGTCCAGCGAAAAAATAGGCTGTTTTTCTGTAGTACGAAAGAAACTTTGCGATCGGCCGTTTATAATACCTTTATTGAAACATGCAAGCAGGCGGGGATCAGCTTCCGGTCTTTCTTTTGCAAGTACATGACGGAGATTTGGAAAGATCGAACGGATTATTAGAGCCTGCTTCCTATGACGATCAGTCTAACTAATTAGTGAAAACAAATTAAAACTTAATATCCAAGATAAGTGACAAGTGCCTACTGGCACTCGCCTGAAAGGTGTATATCATGTTTTAAACGCTTACGAGCATTTACAAAAAATAATAAATAATGAAAGCATGTTTTATGGGGTTAGGCTATATTGGCTTGCCCACTGCTATTATTGCTGCCAAACACGGTATTCAGATTACCGGAGTTGACATTAATCCTAAAGTAGTTGAAATGACTAATTTGGGTAAATTGCATATTATTGAACCAGGTATGCAGGCACTGCTTCAAGAAGTAGTTTCTTCAGGATGGTTAAAGGCTTCTACTACACCAGATGTGAGTGATGCGTATTTTGTGGTTGTGCCTACACCCTTCAAAGGAAATCATGAACCTGATATTTCTTATGTTGAGACTGCTACTCGTGCTGTAATTCCTTTCTTAAAAGAAGGAGATTTGTATGTGATAGAGTCGACTTCTCCCGTTGGCACTACCGATAAAATGGCAGATTTGATTTTTGATTTACGTCCGGAATTGAAAGATAAACTTTATATAGCTTATTGTCCAGAACGTGTTCTTCCGGGAAATGTTATTTATGAGTTAGTCCATAATGATCGTGTTATTGGTGGTATAAATGAGGCTTCTACCGATAAAGCTATTGAATTTTATAGCCACTTTGTACAAGGTACGTTGCATCGTACAAATTGTAAAACAGCCGAAATGTGTAAATTGACAGAAAACTCTTCTCGTGATGTACAAATCGCTTTTGCAAATGAACTTTCCTTGATATGCGATAAAGCAGGAATTAATGTTTGGGAATTAATAAGTTTAGCCAATAAACATCCTCGTGTGAATATCCTTCAACCAGGTTGTGGTGTAGGGGGGCATTGCATTGCGGTTGATCCTTATTTTATTACGTCAAATTTTCCTATGGAATCTAAAATCATTTCTACAGCCCGTGAGATAAATAATTACAAAGCCTTTTGGTGTGCAGAAAAAGTTCAGAATTCCATGTTAAAGTTTGAACTTGAACATCATCGCAGACCAGCTATTGCTATGATGGGTTTAGCTTTCAAACCAGATATTGATGATTTACGTGAAGCCCCTGCAAAATATATCACGACGAAGGTGATGCAAAGTTGCAATAATGCAGATATTATGGTAGTGGAACCTAATGTACAAGAACATAATGTTTTCAAACTCACTGACTATAAAGAGGCTTATACAAAGGCTGATATTGTAGTATTTCTCGTAGCTCATACTTCGTTCAAGTCTCTTCCTTATGATGAGACAAAAGTCATTCTTGACTTTTGTGGTATCTCCAAAAGATAATAAATTCTATTCTGTTTTATGAAAAAAGTAGTATTGGTTTTTGGGACACGTCCCGAAGCTATAAAAATGGCTCCTATAGTTAAAGAATTTCAAAAACATCCGGATGAATTCAAAACGATAGTATGTGTTACTGGTCAGCATCGTGAAATGCTTGATCAGGTATTGAACATCTTCGAAATCACTCCTGATTATGATTTGAATATCATGAAACAAGGGCAGGATCTTTATGATATAACAAGTCGTGTTTTGACAGGGATGCGTGATGTGTTGAGAGAGTCTCAGCCAGATATCGTTTTGGTCCATGGTGATACAACGACTTCTATGGCATCGGCCTTAGCGGCATTTTATCAACAAATACCTGTGGGTCATATTGAGGCAGGTTTACGTACGCATAATATTTATAGTCCTTGGCCAGAAGAAATGAATCGGCAGATAACAAGTCGTATAACTACCTGTCATTTCTCACCAACTTTATTAAGTAAGCAGAACTTGTTGGATGAAGGAATAAGAGAATCTTCTATAACTGTGACTGGTAATACGGTGATTGATGCACTTTATATGGTTGTTGATAAGATTAAAAATAATAAAGAACTCAATAAAGAATTAGAAAGTATTTTAAAACAAACTGGATACGATATCAATCGTTTGCAGAATGGAAGGAAATTAATTTTAATTACTGGACATCGTCGTGAAAACTTTGGTAATGGTTTTATTTCAATGTGTAAGGCTATTAATACCTTAAAAAAGAAATATCCAGATGTCGATTTTGTTTATCCGATGCACTTAAATCCCAATGTTCGTAAGCCTATCCATGAAATTTTCGGAGATAATCTATCCAACCATAATAATCTGTTTTTTATAGAACCGTTGGAATATCTTTCGTTCGTTTATTTGATGGAGAAATCTACAATTGTTTTGACTGATAGTGGTGGAATTCAAGAGGAGGCTCCAGGACTTGGAAAGCCAGTGCTTGTAATGAGAGACACCACTGAGCGTCCCGAAGCATTGGAGGCCGGAACTGTAAAATTAGTGGGAACAAATTATGATAAGATTGTAGATGGTATTTCTACTTTGTTGGATGATAAAGTGTATTATGAAGAAATGAGTAAATCGGTGAATCCTTATGGAGATGGAAAAGCTAGTGAGCGAATTGTAAATAATATCAATTATGTTTAAAGATAAGGTGTTAATGATTACTGGAGGAACAGGTTCTTTTGGTAATGCTGTATTAAAACATTTTTTAAATTCTGATTTAAAAGAAATAAGAATATTCAGTAGAGACGAAAAAAAACAGGAAGACATGCGCATTGAATATAAAAATGATAAATTAAATTTTATCATTGGCAATGTACGTGATTTTGATACTATCAACAATGCAATGGCAGGGGTTGACTATGTCTTTCATGCAGCAGCTTTGAAGCAAGTTCCTTCTTGTGAATTTTATCCAATGCAAGCTATTCGTACTAACTTGTATGGTGCTGAAAATGTATTAGAGGCTGCAGCTCGTAATAATGTAAAGAAAGTTGTTGTTTTAAGTACTGATAAAGCTGCTTACCCTATCAATGCTATGGGAATGACTAAAGCTTTGATGGAGAAGTTGGCTATTTCTAAAGCTCGAGATGCTCGTGTACAAGCAAATGGAGGGGTTATTTGTGCTACTCGTTATGGAAATGTGATGTGTTCTCGAGGATCTATTATTCCTTTATTTATTAAGCAAATAAAAGAGGGGCTTCCTTTAACTATAACAGAGCCTCGAATGACGCGCTTTATGATGTCATTAGATGATGCAGTTGATTTGGTTTTGTTTGCTTTTAAAAATGCTGAACCAGGGGACTTGTTTGTTCAAAAGGCCCCAGCAGCTACAATCCAAGATTTGGCTATTGCATTGAAAGAACTTTTTCATGCGAATAATGAGATACACATAATTGGGCCTCGGCATGGTGAAAAGATGTATGAGACATTGTGTACGAAAGAAGAAATGTCAAAGGCTACGGATATGGGGGAATTTTATCGTGTTCCCGCAGATTTTCGGGATTTGAACTATACTAAATATGTCCAAAAAGATGGTCCTATGTTAGTAGAACATGAGTATAATTCAGAGAATACGCATCGCTTAAATGTGGAAGAGTTGAAAGAAATGCTTTTAACATTAGATTATGTAAAAGAAGAGTTAGGTATAAATAAATAAGATAAATAATAATGATACCTTTAGTGAAACCTTATATTCCTCCTGCTGATATTTTAATGCCAGAATTACACAAGATATTGTATAGTGGCTATATTGCAGAGGGAGAAGCAGTTTATCAGTTTGAAGATAAGTTTCGTGCTTATATTGGGAATCCTCTGTCATTAGCTTTACATTCGGGTACCGATGGACTTCATCTATCTCTTTTGTTAGCGGGAGTCAAACCGGGTGATGAAGTAATTAGTACTCCAATGACAGCAGAACCGACTAATACTTCTATAGCTATGGTAGGAGGCAAAGTTGTATGGGGAGATGTCAACCCTAATAATGGACTTTTGGATCCTCGCAGTGTTGAAAGTGTGATAACAGAAAAAACTAAGGCTATTGTTTTAGTGCATTATGCAGGTATGGTCTGTGATATGGATGCTTTTAATAAAATCTCGCAAAAGTATAATATTCCTATTATAGAAGATGCTGCTCATGCCTTAGGAAGTAAATATGCGGGTAAAATGGTAGGTTGCGGTTCTCCTTATACTATTTTTTCTTTGCAAGCAATTAAACATATGACAACTATTGACGGAGGCTTTCTTTGTTTGAAAGATGAAATAGAATTTGATAAAGCCAGAAGATTACGTTGGTTTGGGCTTGATAAAAAACGTTCTCGTCTGGAGAATGATATTACAGAGGTAGGTTATAAATATGCAATGAATAATGTCAATGCTACAATAGGAAATGTTCAAATGCAATATGTTGATAAGATTATTGCGAGTTACATTGAGAATGGAAGATATTATGATCTAGCATTGTCGGACATTGATGGGATTCATTTGGTAGATTATTCTGCTAAAACGGAAGCTTCTTATTGGCTTTATACTATGCGGGTTGATGATCGTGATAATTTTATAAAAGCGATGGAATCAGCAGGAATTTTAGCTTCGCCACTTCACCATCGTAGTGATACACATAGTATTTTTAAAGAGTCTAAGAGGGAGTTACCTAATATGGATAGATGGTATAGGGAATTCGTTCATATTCCTTGCGGTTGGTGGATTACAGAAGAGGTAAGAACACAAATAGTTGAAGCTATCAAGAAAGGGTGGTGATTAGGCATGTTTGACATTCATTTTGTAACACACGATCAGCTTACTGAAATAATTCTTTTAGAAGTGATTCGCCTTAAATCTTCGGCTTGGAATTATTCTTATGAGGATCAAGTATCGTGGATTAATACTCATATAAAAGATTCGGATTTGCATTGTTTTTTATCAGAGGATGGTGTTAATGTTGGTTATCTTAATTTGATTGAGACAAATATCATTGTCGATGATTTAAGTTATAGAGCATATGGTGTTGGTAATGTTTGTTCTATCGTCAGAAAAAAGGGGTATGGCAGTATACTCCTGAATTATGTTAATGATTTCATTGTAAATAAGGAATATATTGGAGTATTGTTATGTAAACCAGAATTGTCACATTTTTATAATAAATCTGGTTGGAAATTAGTACCATATTTAAAGTTATTATGTGAGTTCTCATTAACTAATATAGAGATGATGACATATAATTGTGAATTTAATTATAAACAAATTATTTATAAAGGAGGGCCTTTTTAATTTATTATGGTGCCATTATATAAACCTTATATGCCGGAGCAGTTGCCAGATTTAGACGCAATTATACATTCGGGGGCATTATCTTATGGAAAGTGGGGACTTCTTTTAGAAGAAAAATTATCGACTTTCTTAGGGATTGAAAATTTACTGACAACAAACTCATATGCTTCTGCGATACAAGTTGCATTAACGGTTTTAGAGTTGAAGCCAGGGGATGAAGTTATTTCTTCTCCAATGAGTTGTTTGGCTTCTAATATGCCATTAAAAACTTATGGTCTGGATATTGTTTGGGCTGACATTGACCCTACTACAGGAACGCTATCCCCGGATAGTGTTAGAGAAAAAGTAACACCAAAAACAAAGTTGATATTTCATAATCACTTTTGTGGATATGTGGGCTATGTTGATGAGATCAATGCAGTCGCTAAGGAATTTGGAATCCCAGTTATTGATGATTGTGTAGAAGCTTTTGGGTCGAAATATAAAGGTAAATATACAGGAAATTTAGGTACTGATCTATCTGTATTTTCTTTTCAAACAGTACGTTTACCCAATACTGTTGATGGTGGAGCTATAGTATTTAATAACAAATCTTTATTAGATAAGGCTATTTTAACAAGGGATTTTGGCATAAATCGTAAAACATTTCGAGATGAATATGCTGAAATATCTCCGAGTTGTGATATTTCTCTTTCTGGTTATGGGGCAACAATGAGTGAGCTAAATAGTTATATTGGCTGTATGCAGATGGGGACAATTCAACAGTTGTTGGAGACTCAGCGACTTAACTCCGAACGTTGGGATACTTTTTTAACAGAGAATTATCCTAAAGTTTATAAATTGAATACAAGAAGAGAAATACAACCTAATTATTGGGTGTATGGTTGTTTGGCTGAAAATAAATTAGATATGATGCTTCAGTTTAGAAGTTTGGGATATTATGCTTCTGGGGTGCATCTAAATAATAATTGTTATTCAATATTCGGAGATAAAAAATATCTTCCAGGTGTGGATAGCTTTAATCGAAATTTTTTAGCTATTCCTTGTGGATGGTGGGTTGATAGATGCCTGCTGTAAAAAAAAAGTATAAATGTGTTACTTGGTGTGGCGTGAAAAATGTTTGTATTTTACTTTTGGAACTGCTTGTTACTTCCTGTTTTGATGATGATTTGGAGAGAAAAGTTGACAGTTTGGAATATGAAATTGAAAAAGTTATTTCGACTAATGATATACTGTCTTTAAAGTATGAACTTTATTTAGCTTGCTATGAAGGTAAATTGCTAAAATAGGTTGGGAAGAATGAATCTGCTGATATACTTTGTTGGGAAACTGGAGAAAAGTTGTTGATTCATACGGGGTTGTTAAGTCATATAGACTGTAATGAGAGAGATTGGAAGGTTATAGCTTATTTATGTGATTCAACAAAATAAAATTGGGATATTGTGGTGATGCCTTGAATTTATCTTCAGATAACTTGGTATTAAACCCTTATGGAATAGCTCCTCTTTCTTTGTAAATAGAGGTTTGGACTCTGGTTCTTGGAAAATTTTCCGTAAAAGTAATGGGGCAGGATAGCCCTATGTCTGATATGGTTAGTCATTTTGATAGTTATCGCGGACGCATATTTTAAGTGTAATAGGACTATATCTAGGGTGTAAGAATTCAATAGAATTAACGTTTAAGAGTGAGAAAGATATTATGCCCTGTATAGATACTGTAACTATTACTATCTCGAAAATGGAGATTGATTTACCTAAAATAGAGATTGTTAAGCAATGTGGTATGATTGCTGCTAATACTGTCTTTTTAATAAATAGTTTGACTTCTAATATTCCATATATGTTTTTGGATAGGCTCAGGGGCGTAAAAGTTACTTGGGATAAAATAAAATAGATTCTTACTCCTCATAGAGAGGCTGGTCAACTCAGTATAAAAGGTATTTATTAAATCCCAACGGTGATGATTCTAGTTTTGATTGAGTTTGCAACACTGTCCGGTTGTAACTGCTGAGGGGCATGTATTGATATTTGACAATGGATATGGATGTAATTTTTCTGGATCTAATAGACATAGTCGGGGTGAGTATAAAATAGTAGGTCTTGATGTAGAGCAAATTTGGGAGTATGGTAAAGAACGAGGCGAAGATTTTTTCTCTCCTATTACTAGTGAGGTACAATATATAGAGGAATCTTAATCTAGATTACTGGTTTCTG
The DNA here is from genome assembly GCF_033042785.2 of Bacteroides hominis. Taxonomy (NCBI): domain Bacteria; kingdom Pseudomonadati; phylum Bacteroidota; class Bacteroidia; order Bacteroidales; family Bacteroidaceae; genus Bacteroides; species Bacteroides hominis. The sequence goes on from NZ_CP178829.1 coordinate 3,135,188, forward strand.
GAGCTTTAAAATATGATCTGAATTATACGGATAGTTTGAATAATTAGGTTTTCCCTAATACAAATTTTGTTAGTACACGTATTATTGAAGTAGATAGTAAGAATAATGTTAGTTTTGAGATGCTCTATAAATCTCAGAAAATGGATATGACATTTAGAATGCAAAAGATGTAACTTTATAATTAAAATCTAAGTGAATAAGCTACTTAAAAACTGGTCATATTTGTTACTGTCTGATATATCTCAGTCAGTAATTAATTTTTTTGTTTTTATGTTGTTGGCTAGGAAATTAACTCCTGTCGGCTATGGTGAGTTTAATGTAATACTAGCTATAGTGGCTATATTTTCAGTAGTAGCGACGAATTTGGGAGCTAACCATGTAATAACAAGAGAGGTTACTTTACACCCCGATAATACGAAGGGAATTTGTTATAATGTAATACCTTTAAGGTTAATTGCATTAGCGATTGCTTTTCTTGGTGTCTTTGTTTATATAGTTTGTGGGAAAGGTGTGTCATTTAGTTCGAGCTTTTATATTTTTATTTTGATATTTGCCACATCTGTTTGGGATTTTGCTGAGTCCGTTGCTTTTGGTCGTTTAGTAACTAAATATACTACTTTTTTCAATCTTTCATTTTCATGTTCTTGGTTGCTATTTGTTCTTTTTCTGCCAGAAAGTTATTTTAGTATAGAAGTTGTATTGGTTATTTATTCTCTGTTGTTTGTATGTAAATCGATTGGTTATTTGGGACGTTCTTGTGAGAAATTTGTAAAAACTACTTTGCCAGTTATATCATTGACAAAACGATCTTTATTTATGATGAGTCTTCCTTATTTATGGATGAGAGTGTTTGGAATATTTGGTGAGCAAATTCCAATTCTAATCTTGAATAATAAATGTGGAACTGATCAAGTAGGCTACTTTTCGGTTGGCTTCCGATTGATTATTCCAATTACCATCGCTATAAATACAGGATTGAGGGCTGTTTTCCCCTTTATGACAAGAGCTTATACAGAAGATCCTAAATTATTTTCTGAGAAATTAATAAAGGTTTTTACTTTCGTAATGATTTGGGGGACTCTAGTAGCAGGTATTTTGGTTTTATTTAGTGAATATTGGATTCCCTTCTTTCTAGGAAAATCATATTTAAATTCAATTGATGCATTTAATTATTTGGCATGGTTTGGAGTTGGAATGTGTTTTGATTTGTTGTTATCTACGCTCTTGTCATCTACATATAAACAAAAAATATTAGCAGCTATTACAACTATTGATTTTTTTATTGTCATAGCTTTTTTGTATTGGGGAGCTCAATATGGAGCAATAGGGTTAGCTTTAGCTAAGTTGTTGAGTATGCTATTTATATTGGGTTATCATATTATAGTTGTTTGTAAAGTATTTAATATGAGTATCCGGAATCGTAATTTTATTATTTCTTTGGTGGTTTATTTGTTTGCTATGTCTGTTACCTTATTTATTTCATTATTCATTCTTAAATTACTACTATTTATATTACCTTTCTTGGTAGTGGGATTTATTCCAAATAATCCTATTAGGCAATGTATAGTAGGAGTACGTTCATTGATATATAAAAATAAAATATGAATATTGCAGCTATTACTATAACTTATAACGATGGGTATAAGTTTAAAGAGTGGGTTGAACACTATCAAGAATATAAAAGTGAGTTATATCTTCACATCATTGTGGATAACGGTTCAGAAGATGAATATATGGCGCAACTGAAGTCAACTTTTACAGATTCTATAATTATCGAAAGAGGTAAAAATGGCGGTTGTACTCATGCTTATAATGATGGAATTAGATATGCTCTTAATGATAAGCATGTTGATGCAATTATGTTGATAGGAAATGATATAAAATTATCGGTTCATGGTGTGAAAGGTTTGTATGATTTCTTAATGTCTAATGCTGAATATGGGATGGTTGAGCCTATACTATTAGCGAAAGACTCTGATATTGTGGAGGACTTTGGTAATGAGATATCGAGATATTTGCAGATGAAACCTTTTGCAGTAGGGCAAGATATCGGTAATTTAACAGGAGATGAAGTCAGAACTGTATTTACTGTAACTGGTGGCATGAACTTGGCTAAAAGAGAGTTTTATGAGATTGTGGGATTGCAAGATGATCTATTATTTATGTATTCAGATGAAGTGGATATGGGAATTAGAGCTAAACATTGTGGATTCACTATGGCTGTGACTAAAAATATTCAAGCCTGGCATCAACATATTAATCCTGGAGGAACTGTACGTAGACAGATGTATACATCTTATCTTATAGGTCGAAATAAGGTATATCTTGCGAATAAGCACTTTGGCCGTCTGCGGCAGGTGGAATTGTTCTTATATCATTTTTTCTTATTTATAGGTGGATATTTGAAAAATATAAGGAATAGGGAAGCACAAGCGCATTTGATTCAATTCATAAAAGGTTCGTGGAATGGTCTTATAGGAAAAATGTCATTAGTTGGAATAATTAAAGGGTATTGAATATATGGATATTGTAAAGGATTATAAAAAAGTTATAGAAATTACTTTAGGAGAAGTAGTGGCATCTCCTGATTTTTTTGTTTCAGTTGGGGCTATTGATTATGGATATATTATTGATAATGGTTGTATCCTTCCTTTCTATATAAAAAAGAAATTCCTTTTTCGTTATATGATTTTTTCAACGGGTATATTAAATTGTTCGTCCTCTGAACAAGAACAAGTGTTTATAGACCGGCTTATTCCATTTGTGAAAGAGTCATTTAAAATTGATTTTATATTATCGCAACATGTAAATGCTTTGTTTTCTATTGTTCCTCCTAGATCTCAGTATTGTTTGTTTGGCTCTTATATTTTAGACTTGTCATTGACCGAAGATGATATATGGGCAAAAATGCACTCTAAGCATAGGAATGTAATTAGAAAAGCAGAGAAAGATGGGGTGATTATTACTTGCGGGGATGACAATAAAGAAGAATGCATTAGGTTGGTGCAAAACACTTTACTGAGACAGGGAATAGCACCTATCAATGATAATGTTTTTTCTAATTTAGGTAATGTTAAGTATGTTGACTATTGGCTGGCTACTCTTAATAATGGAATAGAGGGTGGGGCAATAATATATTGGCATCCGAATTGTGGTGCCTATTATATGTATGGTGGATCTGGAGAAAAACCTCATACTGGTAGTATGAATTTACTACAGTGGAATGTCATCAAAAAGATGAAGGAAAATAACGTGAAGTTTTATGATTTTATGGGGGCGCGCATAAATCCCGAAGTTGGTAGCAAGTATGAAGGTATTCAAAGATTTAAAGAGCGATTTGGAGGAGAACTTAAGAAAGGGTATCTGTGGAAATATTCTTTGAATGATTTTAAGTATTGGCTGTATAGATTGCTGGTATTTATATATAGTAAAGGTCATTTTCATGGAGATATTATTGATCAAGAACGTAAAAGAGGTAATATATGACTGTTAAGAAGTGTGTATTAACGTTGGATTATGAATTGTTTTTCGATAAAAGCGGAACGCCACAAGTCTCCATGCTTAATCCAACAGATCTATTATTAAATGTTTTAGAAGAAACGTCATCTAAAGCTACTTTTTTTATTGATACTATTTATTTGAATAAACTTAGAAATAGTAATGATATAAAAAATAAAATATTATTTGATAATATAGTAAACCAACTAAAAAGAATTGTTAAGCAAGGTAGTCGGATAGAGTTGCACTTACATCCTCATTGGATTGATGCTTATCAGAATGGAGATCAATGGGTATTTCCTTCTTACGCACATTATAAATTGGGCAGTTTATCTGATGAAACTGTAGAGTGCCTATTTAAAGAAGGTATTTTATTATTGAATGAAATTGCACAAAGTGTTGATCGTGATTATAGGATAATGGCTTTCCGAGCTGGCGGTTGGTGTGTTGAGCCATTTACTAAGTTGAGGAATCTATTTGTAGCAAACAATATACTTATAGATTCATCAGTGGTTTCTGGAATGAAATTTTCTGGTGAGGTTCATAATATTGATTATAGTTCCATTTTACCTAACACTCACTACTATTTTTCAGATTCGGTTTATGAACAGAATAGTACAGGTGTGTTTTTAGAGATTCCTATTAATGGATATCAGCTGTCTGCCTTAAATAAAATTGTGTGGAAAATGAAGAGTATATTGGCAGGTGAAAAGGCGAAAATATATGGTGATGGTATTGGTATGCAAAGTGTTGAGCATCAAACAATATTGAATAAAATTCTTAAATTGTTTGTTGGACAGGGGCAGTATGTTCAATATTCGTTAGATGGTTATATTGATTCTGATAATCTCAATAATGCTATTAATAATAGTAAACTTAGTTTTATTTCATTAGTTGCGCATCCAAAAACATTGACAAAATCTTCTCTTGATGCAATAAAATATCTTACTAATGTAGGATGCTCATTTGTCTCAATTGATAATATATATCATGATATATTGAAATATGATAGATTTTAAAATTAAAATCTCAGACAGGTTAAAGTATCCCGTATTTTGTACTATATTAGCTGTTTTTGCTTTTGATTTAAGAACTTTCTTTGGAGCTTTTCTGCCTATAAGCCTAATTACGTCAGTGGTTCTTATAATTTTTATCTATTGTTTCTGCCTTCTTTTTTTGAGCTCGCATAGGATTTTACCTGTTAAAATAAGAAATATGGATATTCTATTGATTATCTTTTTTTTTATTTATGGAGTTCGGATGTACTATAACATATTTGTAGAGCAACTTTATCAGTTATTATTTGTAAATCGATTTACCTGTATTGTATACTATATGTTTATATGTATACTACCCTATGTAATTTGCCGGCGGATTCCTTGGAATATTATTAATTTTAGAAAAGTCTTATGGACTCTGTGGTGGCTATTTGTACTAGGGCTTGTGATTGCTTTTAAATCGGTGTTATCTATATTAGCCTCTGGAGATAGTTTCTTTAATGGTAGGGCTGATGCGAATACTTATTTAGATACTATCGGATATGGGCATACAGGGCTTAGCCTTGTTCTGATCTGTTTTTCACTTATTTCTTTCTATAAAAGAAATAAATGGAAATGGCTTTTTTCCATTCCTATCATTTTGGGATTGGTATCAATGGGGTTAGCAAATTCTAGAAGCCCTTTTGTTGCGTTATTTGCCATTTTAGCATTATATCTCTGTTTGAAACTGAATTTTAAAATTATTTTAACGACTGCTTTTTGTTTCATAGTGCTATTACTAAACTTAGATAGTATAGACTTATTTTTTAAGGAATATTTTAACAGCCCTTTTATCGAACGCACAATGACTCTTTTTGAGCTTGGCAGTGCCTTAGAAACATCTTCTGGTAGAGATCTTATATACGAAGATGGTATAAAAATGTTCTTAGAGCATCCTATTATTGGAAAAGCTATTATACTTACGGATGGTGAATTTAGGGGATCTTATGTTCATAATATATTCTTGGAGGTGTTTATGGGATTAGGATTAGTGGGTGGAGGTTTATTTCTTTTTATTATGGTAAAGGCTATGAAGATTGTAATTAGAATGATAAAAGAAAATGATGCCTATCTTTTCTTCGCTCTTATCTTCGTACAGTATCTTACATTGTTACAATTCTCAAGAACTTTGATGTTTTTGCCTGTTTTTTGGGCTTCATTAGGATGCTTATTTTCTTTTAATTATAATAGAACTGAATATGAAAAAAATAGCAATAGTAACAGCTAGTTTTGCACCAATTTCTACCCCAAGGGCAAATAGAGCTACTGAACTGGCGAAAGAATTTGCGAAACAAGGTTGTTTAGTTACAGTATATAATTGTACTTCGGTTGTAGATGGCACATTTAATATAAATGAAAATATTAGAGTTGTTGATTTGAATATACGTAAAGCTAGTATTATGAAATCTTCAACTAAAAATAATGTTACATATACCATTTTAGATAAAGGCATTATTTTGATTAGAAAATTAGTATATTACTTTTTCTTGGGTTCATGGCTACTTTATTTATTGGGCTTAAAAAAGAAACTAAGATTTGATGATAAATATGATTTATTGATTTCTATAGGACTACCTTTTACAATCCATTGGGGGGCATCGTTAAGAATACATGGACATAATATAGCAAGATGTTACGTTGCTGATTATGGTGATCCATTTTCGAGAGGTAATGATAACTTGAAATGTGCTAAGTATTTTCAATGGATAGAAAAAAAAGTAATAGATAAATTTGATTATATAACTATTCCTACTTACAATGCAATAGATTCTTATACTTGGTTAAAAAGTTCGGATTGTATTAAAGTTATTCCACAAGGATTCAATTTTTCTGAAGTTAAGACACTTGATTATGTACCCAATAAAATACCTACATTTATCTATGCTGGTATTTTCTATTCGGATATACGAAATCCAAAGAATTTGTTTGACTGTCTACTTAAATTAGATTTTGATTTCTGTTTTATTATTTATACGGTAAAAGGTCTTCAAGATAGTTATTCATGTATAAAGCCTTATATTGATAAACTTGGTAGTAAGTTAGTTATATATGATTCAATTCCAAGATTAGCTCTAATAGAAAAGTTGAGTGTAGCTGATTTTTTAATTAATATGAGCAATACTTCAGCCAATCAGATACCTAGTAAGTTGATTGATTATGCTCTATCTCACAGACCTATTTATTCTTGTACACCTAATTCTATTGACTTAGATAAATTAATTAGCTTTTGTAAGGGAGATTATACCGGTTCTGAAAATATCAACCTTAGAGATTACGATATTACTACCATAGTAAATAGTTTTTTTTCTTTAATGCAATAATGTAAATGATATCAGTGTGCATAGCTACTTATAATGGAAGTAAGTACATAAAAGAGCAGATAGACTCTATTTTACCTCAATTAGACGAGTGTGATGAGATTATTGTTTCGGATGATTCGTCGACAGATAATACCCTCTCCATTCTTAAGTCCTATCATGATAGGAGGATCATTATATTTACTAATCAAAAGTTCAATTCTCCCATATATAATTTTGAAAATGCTTTAAAGCATGCAAAAGGTGATATTATCTTTCTTTCAGACCAAGATGATATTTGGGAGTTTAATAAGGTCCAAGTAATGATATCCTTTCTTCAGAAAAAATCATTGGTTGTGTCTGATTGTTATATTATTAATCAAGATAAAAATGTAATTTGTGATTCGTTATTTAATGGAAAAGTTCCAAACGCCGGAGTATTCATTAATATACTTCGTAATCATTATATTGGTTGTTGTATGGCGTTTCGGCGAGAGATTTTAAATGCAGCATTACCTTTTCCTTCTTCTTTAGCCATGCATGATATTTGGTTAGGATTATGTGCGTCTGCCTTTTATTCTGCTGTATTTATACCTAATCGGCTCATAAAATATAGACGACATAATACTAATGCTTCTCCGACATTAGAAAATAGTACTTTGCCATTATTGTATAGGGTACAGTATCGATGGACCTTGATTATAGCGCTTGTAAGAAGAGCGTTGAAAATAAGTAAGCATCTATAGTTTTTATTATATTATTGAGAAATTATGGACTTTTTATTAATATTCATTTATGTTCTTATAAAGGAATATCTAAAACATATAATTGCGGTAAATATTTGCATTTTCGTTTATTGATCCTATTGTTAAAAAATGTCTCTTGAGGTTTTGAAAATTTCTTTTATTGTTGTTGAATATCATTCAATAGAAGATATTATAACGTGTTATTCATCTATTATTGGTATTATACCTTCTAATTGGCAATGTGAAGTGATTGTTTCTTCTAATTCAGTTTATCCATTAAAGCAGCAGGAGGAACTTAAAACTTTATATAAAGATATTAAATGGAGGTTTAACGAAAAGAATGGGGGATTTGCTTATGCTATGAATCAAGGTTTATCAATAGCAGATGGTGATATTCTTGTAATAATGAATCCTGATGTTAGGCTGAAAACGGGAATTGAAAAGATGGTAACTTATTTGTACTCCCATAATGAAATAGGAGTTATTGCTCCTAAAATAATAAATATTAATGGTAAAATACAAGATAGCTTTCGGGATTTTATTACACCAATGAACTTCATAAAACGACATTTGAGCCGTATATTCAAATCTACTAATCAGATTGGTATTATTGAGGTCATTAGTCAAGTGGATTGGGTAATTGGAGCTTTTATGATGATGCCGCGTCAAGCTTATGAGGTAGTAAAAGGGTTAGATGAATATTATTTTTTATATTGTGAAGATATGGATTTCTGTAAGAGGATACAATTGGAAGGTTTTTCTGTGGTTTATTACCCTGAAAGTGAAATAGAATATGAAGGAACACGCTCTGCAAGACGGTCGTTGAAATATGCTTGCATATTTTTTAAGTCATTGTTACGATATTGGACTAAATTTGGATTCAATTAGTAAGCATTCAAATTAGGGCTCGATTTTGAAATATCTATCTTTGTTGCCTAACCAAAATTATATCCCTATGTTTAGCAGTGGAGATATGTCCGAAGATCGTAAAAGCCGTTATATCAGTTATCTCGTTGACTACGTCAATGAGACCGAGTTGGACAAGAAAGCGCTGGAACTTGTCTTGGAGGATTTTCTTAGTGCCTGGAACGATATGAAAGCTGAACTGGCTGAGTTACAAAGGAGACAAGACGAAATGGTTTTCCAAACTACAGGAGTCAGCCTCTGAGCTTTGTGAGGAAGTAAGAAAGGGTAAGAAAGCCGAGCGTGAGGTAGAACAACTGAAGTCTCACCTCAAGTTCTCTGCTAAGAATAAGTTCAGAGACAAGCGGTAAAAGGTGAACCGGGGTGACGATGCAAAAGCCGACGAGGACAACCCTGATTGCATTGGCGAGAAAGATAAATTCGATGATACTCCTAACACGTTGGATACAAGTTCTGTGTCAACTCCATTGATGCCCTATCTCTAAACAAGGGAAAGCTGGAACGGGATTTAACGAACCGTCCTGATGTATATATGCCCTTGGAGAGTATCATGTTCGCTGGCTACAACGCTTACGTGTTTATAGGTGATGAGTTAAAGTCTGCTACGTTTAAGGATACGGAGCACCAGGTTTGCAGGTCCATACGAAAAGTTGAAAACCGCACCGGAGAACGTTTCAAACTATCTGAAAGAGGCGGTCAATTACCTCGATAAATTTGGGAATGAAATATTTGCCTATCTAAAGGATGGTAATTATCCGATTGATAAGAACTCTGCTGAACGAAGTATTCGCAAACTTATCACGTAGCGAAACAGTATGCTCCACTTCGGCAGTGACGAGGGAGTAGAGATGGTTGCCACGTACCATAGCCTAATCAGTACTGTGAAGATGCAGGGGCGGTTCGTTTGGGAGTTTCTCAGTAAGTTTTTTACTAATATTTTTAACGGTTGCAGAGATTATTTGAATCTCTCACCAAAAATATCGGACAGGACTATGGCAATAGTAAATAAATCACTGAATCTTTTAACAAAACAATTTTAGGCACTCGAAAAAGTGTCTAAAATTGGGGGTATGTCCCCTAAATTGGGTACTTACTGGCTTTCCTTATGTGATATGTCAAAATTGGACGCTAACTATTTAAATAATGGAATCTAATGAATATTCTTATTACAGGGGCTTATGGATTTGTAGGCACTAATCTAATTAATAATTTAAAAATTAAACACAACCTTTATGGACTTGATATAGTTTGTCCGACAAGAGAAGGAGTACTGAAAACATTTTATTGGAAAGATATTAATCCAGAGTCATTCTCATTACAAAACCTTCCTAAATTTGATGCAATCATCCATCTTGCCGGAAAGGCTCATGATACGAAAAACCAATCAGCTGCTCAGTCTTATTTTGATATTAATACCGGTCTGACTCAAAAGATATTTGATTTCTTTTTGGAGTCTTCTGCGAAGAAATTCATATTTTTTAGTTCAGTAAAAGCTGCGGCGGATAGTGTAGTGGGAGATATGCTTACTGAGGATGTTATTCCGGCTCCTGTTGGTCCTTATGGGGAAAGTAAAATAAGAGCTGAAGAGTATATAAAGGAACATTTTGCATTTCCCACTGTCTCCTCCTGCGAGTGTTCTCCTTTTCGGGAGATGACTTCGGTTACAGAAAAACAGGTTTATATATTAAGACCTTGTATGATTCATGGTCCGGGGAATAAAGGAAATCTGAATCTATTGTATAATGTGGTGAAGAAAGGAATTCCCTGGCCATTGGGTGACTTCGAAAATCGTCGTTCGTTTACTTCAATTGATAACCTATGCTATGTGATTGAGGGATTATTGACTAAAGAGGTACCTACGGGCATTTATCACATGGGGGATGATGAAGCTTTATCAACAAATGAGTTGATTGCCATCATGTGTGAGGCAATGGGAAAACAGCCCCATATCTGGAAGATGAATAAGGGCTTTATGGAAGGATGTGCCGGACTGGGAACTTTACTCCATTTGCCACTGAATACGGAAAGGCTTCGTAAACTGACAGAGAATTATGTGGTAAGTAATGCTAAGATCAAAGCTGCTCTCGGGATTGATAAAATGCCTGTGACAGCTAAAGAGGGGTTGATTAAAACCATTCGTTCATTTGAAGAAACTAAATAAGTTATGTACTATTTAATAATCCTGGTTCTGCTATTTCTGGCAGAACTTTTTTATTTCCGTATTGCTGATAAATGCAATATCATCGATAAACCGAACGAGCGGAGTTCGCACACCCGGATCACTTTGAGAGGGGGAGGAATTATTTTCTTCTTTGGCGCATTAGTTTACTTTCTGACGAATCAGTTTGAGTATCCTTGGTTTATGCTGGCTCTGACATTGATTACTTTTATCAGTTTTGTAGACGACATTCGTTCTACTTCTCAGGGGTTACGTTTGGTGTTTCATTTTACGGCGATGGCTTTGATGTTCTATCAATGGGGGTTATTCAGCCTGCCTTGGTGGACCATTGTGGTTGCTTTGATTGTTTGCACAGGGATTATCAATGCCTATAATTTTATGGATGGTATTAATGGCATTACAGGTGGATACTCGTTGGTGGTGCTGGCGGCATTAGCATTTATAAATGGGGTATATGTTCCATTTGTAGAGCCGGCTTTGATTTATACCATGCTTTGTGCTGTGTTGGTCTTTAACTTCTTCAATTTCCGGAAACAGGCAAAGTGTTTTGCGGGGGATGTAGGTTCGGTTAGCATTGCTTTCGTGATTCTCTTTCTGATCGGTATGCTGATAATCCGTACGGAAAATTTCAGCTGGATTGTCTTGTTGGCAGTCTATGGGGTGGATAGTGTGCTGACAATAATTCATCGGTTGATGTTGCATGAGAATATTGGTTTGCCACATCGGAAACATTTGTACCAGATTATGGCAAATGAGCTGAAAATTCCTCACATGGTGGTTTCGTTGGTGTATATGTTGGTGCAGGCAGTAGTTATAGCCGGGTATTTTCTATTTCCGGGGAATGAATATGGGTATTTGTCGGGTACCATTATTGCGCTGAGTTTGGTCTATATTCTATTTATGAAGCGTTTCTTTTGCTTGCATCAAGCGAAGTGATATTGTCAATATTATGCTTTCTGCCATAGGTCTAATATGTTCCCAAAAATAAGATAAGTTATAGTCGGATAAATAATAAGGTTATAAAACAATATTATATAGAGTTAACTCCCGATTGCCCATAAGGCGATCGGGATTTTTTTTATCTGTATGCAAGAGGAGGCGCTTTTTGTCAGATTGTAAACTGTACCAAGAGATCTATGAATATTTAATTATGGCTTTTAATTACTTGATAATGTATTGTATCATAGTGTGATGACTCTTAAGGTATTGTTGTGGTGGACTATGTTGGCAGTTGGTACGAGAATAGAACTAGCCTTCATCCTTATTATACTGGAATAGATCTACATTAAGAAGAAAACCGGCGAACTTGAAACTAAGTATCTCAAGTCTTAATCCTTATTATACTGGAATAGATCTACATACCTCAAACGGTTTTGTCATTAAAGTGACGTTCTTTTGTCTTAATCCTTATTATACTGGAATAGATCTACATGCTAATTGGAGTGCCACTGAGCGTTATAACCGGATGTCTTAATCCTTATTATACTGGAATAGATCTACATACGGAAGCTGTGGTTTCTATCAGTTAGCTATTGAAGAATGTCTTAATCCTTATTATACTGGAATAGATCTACATAAGAACAGTTGACAATCTGGATTTCTATGCCGTTTGTCTTAATCCTTATTATACTGGAATAGATCTACATAGGCTGATTCTTATCGCGACGCTAGTGCGCCCAAAAGTCTTAATCCTTATTATACTGGAATAGATCTACATGTCATTCGCCGCCTTGCTCAAGAGAATCCAATGGTGTCTTAATCCTTATTATACTGGAATAGATCTACATATCAAAAATTTGCAGTTGATATATATAGCGACTGTCTTAATCCTTATTATACTGGAATAGATCTACATGAAGAAATGATGAACAATCATCGCCAGCGCTATGAAGAGTCTTAATCCTTATTATACTGGAATAGATCTACATAAGTTTATTGACGGCAGACCCAAAGCCACAGTCAGTCTTAATCCTTATTATACTGGAATAGATCTACATGCAAGAGCAATTCATGGGTCGACAAATTCATCAAATGTCTTAATCCTTATTATACTGGAATAGATCTACATAAAATATAAGCTTCTGCTCGGTTTTTTGTAAATTTTGTCTTAATCCTTATTATACTGGAATAGATCTACATACTCTGATTATTAGACTGTTATATATTCTTGAATGTATTTGCCTATGAACATAATAGGTTGTAAACCAAAATAGTAGATGCTAATTTAAGTTTTTTTCGCAAAAGTAGTTTTTTTTTCTGTAATTCTAATGTGTAAATAGTGATATTTTTACCTAAATGATTGATAATTAGAATACTGTGTAAACTTCATTTTTCGCAAATAATCGTTGGATATTTAGGGGTGGGCGAGTTTCGAAAACAACCCTAAAACTATGTTGCGTAAGTTGCTGATATATAGAACAATATTTCAAAGGGCGCATAACATATCAATCCTTTTTTCGCAAATGATTTGCTAATATACGTAAAAGCTATTATTTGCGCATCTCTTTTTACACTTATTTTTTCTTAATATAGAATAATCTTCATATTATCAGATGACTAAGTTTTTTCTTCTTTTCGCAAAAGAATTTAGAAAAAAACTATTTCGAGTGAATGCGGGGAATCTTCAAGATGCCTATGAGAGATTTTTGCAGCTAATATTTTCAGTTACCAAACCGTTAGCAGGTTAGTTACCGCAAACGAATAGGTAACTCTTCTCATCGTTTAGTGGATTGGCTTATGTAGATGTATATAGGCTTTTTCGCATCATATCGGATGTTCGGCAGATGGCAGGCTTTATATTCGGCAGAAGAGAGGCAAAACCAAAGGGGAAGCATTTGTGGCGTTGCATCCAATTGCCGAGCAAATACTAATGCTTTATAATACGACTGATAACGAAAAGCCTGTTTTTTTAACTCAAGGTGAATATGAAAAAGAATATAATTACAATCAGTGAAAGCGGTGTGGTATCTGTATCGGGCAATATTCAAATGCAGGATTTTGAGATAGCGGAACTGTTCGGGGTGATGATCCCGACAATATGTTCCCATGTACGTGCGATTCTAAAAACAGGTATCGCAACAGGTGATTACACCCATGGAATAATATGGATTTGCTGTAAAGTTTTACTGAATTGTTACGGGCTGGATATGATTACGGCTCTTGCTTTTCGGGTTCAATCATATAAAACGAAAATATTTCGCAAATGGATTATGCGTAAAATGACCATAGCAGAATGTCAACCAATTAGATTGCAATACAATTATCAGGCAGCATACTTGAGTGAACAGAATTAATCATTAACTTTACAGGAAATTTAGAAGGTATGAGCAAAGGAGAAATAATTATATACCAAACAGCCGATGGCAGTACCTCGCTTGATGTTAAGTTGGAACAGGAAACTATCTGACTAAATCAAAAGCAGATAGCCGAATTGTTCGGGACGAAGCGACCAGCCATTACCAAGTATCTGAAAAATATATTTCTATCGGGAGAATTGGAAGAAAATAGGGTATGTTCCATTTTGGAACATACCACTCCACACGGTGCTATGGCAGATAAAATGCAAACAACAGAGGTGAAATATTATAATCTCGATGTCATTCTATCTGTAGGATATAGAGTAAACTCTAAAAATGCAACCCGATTCCGTATTTGAGCGAACAAAGTGCTGAAAGAGTATCTGATTAAAGGATATGCCGTTAAGGAGAATATCAAGCTGGAGCAGTACGAGGATTTGAAGCAGACCATCAAGGTATTGGCAAATGTTCTCGACCACAAGACGTTGGAATACTCTGAAACAACCGGATTGTTACGAGTGGTTACTGATTATGCTTACGCTCCCACAGTACGCTATCATCGGCTAACTAACGACACTCACCAAAGAAAAGCAGCACATATAACCAAATCCGTCTAAAATTCAGTATTTTACCTCATTTTTCTATTTGAAAAACAGGGAACGGATAAGTAACTGAACGTTTTCCTAAATCTGCTTTTTATTGCATTTAAGGAGTTAGACAGTTAAAGTCACTAAAAATGACACAAATAATTGTACTAATGTGAATTACGCTCAATTTCTAATTTCCACTTTTCAGGTTTACATTTTTTGCATCATGGTTACATAGCATCGTTTATATGCGTAACATTTACCCGACTGCCATCATATTAAAAAGTGAGTTTGCAAATTCAATTGAACGAAGAGCTTAGAATTATGATACAGATAATAAGCGTGTTATAAGTTTTTCTGAGAAAACTGCTTTCCGGACCGTTTTTTCCTTTGCCGATAATTTGTAAATCTTCATCTTTGCAGTGTTGATCAACGAAACATGAATGAAACGTAGTAGTAACATTAGTAAAGAAGGAGAAAAATTATGCCTTTATTTTATAGAGCGAGACAATCGCAGTTGAAAACTAAAGAGGGAAAGAAACAGTGGCACCTCACTCTGGTGAAAGTTGGAAAAATGGTAACTTCACAACAGTTGGCCGAAGTAATAGCTGAAAAATCATCGTTGACACCGGGTGATGTTCATAATGTGATTCGTAACCTGATGACTGCCATGCGTAAAGAATTGTTAAATAGCCGTTCGGTACGTCTGGAGGGATTAGGCACTTTCACGATGAAAGCTTGTACACAAGGGCATGGAGTGGATCAAGAGGAAGAGGTGAATCCGAATCAGGTGGCGGCTCTTCGTTGTCTGTTTACTCCGGAATATACTCGTCCCGCAGCTATCGGCACTACCCGTGCTTTGCTTCAGGGAGTGGAATTCCAGAAAGTCAGTGCGATAGGGGGAGCAATTAATGGTGGATCGGGTAGTGGAGATGGAGATATTGTAGATGATCCGACAGCTTGATAAAGTTTATTGCAGATATAATAATTATTGGAAATGAAAGGAGGTATGAAGAATATGAAGAAAACGGGATGGAATATTATATTGAAGTTGATTATTGCTGTGGCAAGTGCTGTAGCCGGTGTAATAGGCGGGCAGGCTATGACATTATAAAGCGGAATTAATAACCAAACAGGGTGAACTCCCGATAGCCATTAAAGGCTTTCGGGAGTTTTTCTTTTCCCCATGATCTTGTCTATAATCAGAGCGATGGCTCCATCACCGGTTACGTTACAAGCTGTACCGAAACTGTCCATAGCGATATAAAGGGCGATCATCAATGCCTGAGCCGATTCATCGAAACCGAGCATGGACTGGAGGATGCCTAAAGAAGCCATAATAGCACCTCCGGGGACACCGGGAGCAGCAACCATCGTGATGCCAAGCATGAAAATGAAACCTGCAAACAAGGAAAAATCGAAAGGCATGCCTTGCATCATCATTAAGGCTAAAGCGCAGGCCACAATCTTCAGGGTACTTCCGGATAAATGGATAGTGGCACAAAGCGGGATAACGAATCCGGCTATATCGGCTGATACACCGTTCTTCTTGGTCTGTTCGAGTGTAACAGGGATGGTGGCAGCTGATGACTGAGTGCCTAAAGCGGTGAAATAAGCCGGCAGCATCCGTCCCAACAAGCGGAACGGGTTTTTGCGGACAAACAATGCTGCAACAGAATACTGGAAGACCAACAGAAAGATGTGCAGTACAAAAATGACGCCAATGATCTTAATAAATACCATCAGGATGGAGAATACTTGTCCGGAATGTGTCATGTTGAGGAAGATGCCAAAGATATAAATGGGCAGTAATGGGAGGATAACTGCACTGATCATGCGTACGATGATCTCCTGGAAGTCGCGTGCTACGTTTTTCAAAGCGTCACTATGCAGGCTTGCCAACCCCAGGCCGAGGGTAAAGGCAAGGACAAGTGCCGTCATGACATTCATCAAGGGTGGAATGGCAACAGAGAAATAGGGTAGAATACCTTGGGCCTCACTTACCTCGTCGAGAGGTGCTCCCGGTGTGATAAGTGAGGGAAAAACGGCGGCTCCGGTGAAATAGGAGAGGAAGCCGGAGAAAAGAGTGGCACCGTAGGCAATGAGTGCGGTGACAAGTAGCATTCGTCCGGCTCCTTTACCAATATCGGCAATGGCAATGGTGACCAGGCCGAGGATGATCAGAGGAATGGAGAAATTGAGGAACTCTCCAAAGATGGAGTTGAAGGTCACGAACAGCCGTACCAAAGGCGTCGGCAGGAAATTTCCGATAGCGATACCAAGTATAATAGCTATGATGATACGTGGTAAAAGTCCGATGTGTATTTTCTTCATTACGAGTTTTTAGAAGTTTGTTACAAAAGTAATATTTTATTCTGAAACTATCCGAACAAATATTTTCGATATGTGTTATAGATAATAAGAAATAGAACAAAATATCAACTGATTTAGATAAATATTACAATTATGGCAACTCAGAATAAAACAGATATAGGCCTGATTGGTTTAGCTGTAATGGGAGAAAATTTAGCCTTGAACATGGAAAGTAGAGGATGGAGCGTATCGGTGTATAATCGTACGGTGCCCGGTGTGGAAGAAGGCGTGGTGGAACGTTTTATGAATGGAAGGGCTAAAGATAAGCATATAGAGGGGTTTACGGACATAAAAGATTTTGTGAATTCAATTGCTGTACCTCGTAAGATTATGATGATGGTGCGTGCCGGTAGTCCGGTGGACGAATTGATGGAGCAACTTTTCCCATACCTTTCTCCGGGTGATATATTGATTGACGGAGGTAACTCAAATTATGAAGATACGAACCGCAGAGTGAAACTGGCAGAGTCGAAGGGATTTCTGTTCGTCGGTGCCGGTGTGTCGGGCGGAGAAGAGGGGGCTTTGAATGGAGCTTCTATTATGCCGGGCGGTTCGGAAAAGGCATGGGAGGAGGTAAAACCTATTTTGCAGAGTATTGCTGCCAAAGCTCCCGATGGAAGTCCGTGCTGCCAGTGGGTGGGACCTGCCGGGTCGGGACACTTTGTGAAGATGATCCATAACGGAATAGAGTATGGTGATATGCAGTTGATTGCTGAAGCTTATTGGGTGATGAAGAAATTATTGGATATGCCTAATGAAGAAATGGCGTCTGTGTTTGCCCGTTGGAATGAAGGTAAGTTGCGGAGTTATCTGATAGAAATCACAGGCAATATACTCCGTCATAAAGATAATACAGGAGCCTATCTGATCGATAAAATTCTGGATGCTGCCGGACAGAAGGGGACAGGCAAATGGTCGGTGATCAACGCCATGGAATTAGGTATGCCATTGGGATTGATTGCTACGGCTGTTTTTGAACGTAGCCTGTCGGCACAGAAGGAACTCCGTGAGACGGCTGCCCGTCAGTACCAATGTGAGCATTCGATGGCTGTATATAATAAACAGGATACGGAAAAAGAAATATTTGCGGCGTTGTATGCTTCGAAACTGGTTTCGTATGCACAAGGATTTGCGGTATTGCAGCGTGCTTCCGATGCATTTGGATGGAATCTTGATTTGGCTTCGATTGCACGGATGTGGAGAGGTGGATGCATTATTCGTAGTATTTTCCTGAATGATATTGCTGCTGCATTTGAGGCAAAAGAAAAACCGGAACATTTGCTGCTGGCTCCATATTTTGAGCAAGAAATCAAAGGATTGTTGTCCGGATGGAAGAATCTGGTGGCGCAGGCTATGCGTGAAGAACTACCTGTTCCGGCTTTCTCCTCAGCTTTGAATTATTTCTATTCGTTAGTGTCGGCTGACCTTCCGGCCAATCTGATACAGGCACAGCGCGATTATTTCGGTGCTCATACATTTGAGCGGAAAGATGAGTTACGAGGAGTCTTTTTCCATGAAAACTGGACTGGATATGGAGGAGATACAAAGTCGGGTACGTATAATGTATAAGCAAAAAAAGAAATATGAATAAATTTGTAATGACTATCTTTGGTGCTTCGGGTGACTTGACGAAGCGTAAGTTGATGCCGGCATTGTATTCGTTGTATGTAGCCAAGCGTCTTCCGAAGGAATTTGAGATTCTCGGGGTGGGACGTACGGTTTATGAGGATGCGGACTATCGGACTTACATTTATAGTGAGATGGAGAAATTTGTGAAGTCGGAAGAGCAGAATAAGGAGAAGATGGACGCTTTCGTTGGACATCTTCACTATCTGGCAATAGACCCGGCACTGGAAAGCGGATACGGACAACTTCGGCTGCGAATTGAAGAACTGAGCGGGGATAGCCGGCCGGACGATTTGTTGTTTTACCTGGCTACACCTCCATCATTGTATGGCGTGATTCCGTTGCATCTGAAATCAGTACATCTGAATGAAGGTCGTGCGCGGATTATTGTTGAAAAGCCTTTTGGGTATGATCTGGAGTCGGCCGAGAAACTGAATCGAATTTATGCTTCCGTATTTGATGAACATCAGATTTACCGAATCGATCATTTCTTAGGTAAAGAAACTGCTCAGAATTTGTTGGCTTTTCGTTTTGCAAATGGTATTTTCGAACCTTTATGGAACCGTAACTATATAGATTATGTGGAAGTAACCGCCGTGGAAAATCTCGGAATCGAGCAACGCGGCGGTTTTTATGATACTACGGGTGCTCTTCGGGATATGGTGCAGAATCATCTGATCCAGTTGGTGGCACTTACTGCCATGGAGCCTCCCGCTGTGTTCAATGCAGATAACTTCCGTAATGAAGTGGTGAAAGTATACGAGTCTCTGACTCCTTTGACTGAAACGGATCTGAACGAACACATTGTCCGGGGACAATATACAGCCGGAGGAAACAAAAGAGGGTACCGGGAAGAGAAGAATATAGCACCGGACTCGCGCACCGAAACTTATATCGCCATGAAACTGGGGATCAGTAACTGGAGGTGGAGCGGAGTGCCTTTCTATATCCGGACAGGCAAACAAATGCCGACGAAAGTGACGGAGATTGTCGTACACTTCCGTGAAACTCCGCATCAGATGTTCCATTGTGCGGGTGGTAATTGTCCGAGGGCAAATAAACTGATTCTTCGCTTGCAGCCCAATGAAGGTATTGTATTGAAATTTGGTATGAAAGTGCCGGGACCGGGATTTGAGGTCAAACAGGTTACAATGGATTTCAGTTATGATCAGTTGGGAGGGGTACCCGGAGGAGATGCTTATGCCCGCCTGATAGAAGACTGTATTCTGGGTGATCAGACCCTCTTTACACGAAGTGATGCCGTAGAAGCATCCTGGCATTTCTTTGACCCTATTTTGCGTTATTGGAATGAACATCCCGAGGCACCGCTATACGGCTATCCGGCAGGAACTTGGGGACCTTTGGAAAGTGAAGCTATGATGCATGAACATGGTGCCGACTGGACCAATCCATGTAAGAATTTAACAAACACAGATCAATACTGCGAATTATGAAACCCTATATTTTCCCTTCGTCCATAGAGACGGCACGCGCACTGATATTACATTTGGTGAAACTGATGTTAGATGAACCGGACAGAACCTTCTGCATTGCATTCAGTGGCGGAAGCACTCCGGCACTGATGTTTGACTTATGGGCGAATGAATATACGGATATCACTCCTTGGGAACGATTGAAAGTGTTTTGGGTCGACGAGCGTTGTGTGCCTCCTGAGAATTCGGATAGTAATTATGGGATGATGAGGTCGTTGCTGCTGAGTATCGTACCTATTCCGTACGAGAATGTGTTTCGTATCCAGGGAGAGAATAATCCAAAGAAAGAGGCTGCCCGCTATTCGAAACTGGTAATGAAGGAGGTGCCGGTGGAGAACGGTTTTCCGGTGTTTGATGTAATATTGTTGGGAGCAGGTAATGACGGGCATACATCGTCTATTTTTCCGGGGCAAGAAGAACTGCTTTCGACAGATCATATATATGAGGCGAATTTTAATCCGAATAACGGGCAAAAGAGGATAGCTCTGACAGGAATGCCGATTTTGAATGCGCGTAGAATCATCTTCCTGATAACGGGAAGAGTGAAGGGGCCGGTTGTAGAAGACATCTTTTATTCGGGAGATACGGGTCCGGCTGCTTACATAGCCCATCATGCTGACAATGTGGAGCTGTTCATGGATAACGCGGCGGCGGAAAAGATTATCCGCAGATAAAAAACAAAAACCGTCCGACCTTCACAGGCCGGACGGTTTTTGTTCTATTTTTGAATACGTTATTTACATACAACAATTAAACAGTATGATAATTAAAATAACAACTCAACAAAATGGAATCCGGGAGAATCACTTCGGCCGGATTGGCTTATCTCACTTAAATGTGACTTACGTAATAATTATGACTAATTAATGTATGGCAAAGATAGGTGGTTTTTTGCTTTGGGGCAATCACTCGATTTAGGTATTGTGAAGAGGGTTATCACTATAAGTAGGGATTGAGCCGGGCGGAAAGGAGGAGTGTGTTTTGTTTTATGCTCTTTAAGTTGTAAATTTGCGGAAAAACAAGAGTAATATGGAATATAAGTTTGACGAACAGAGTGTGAAAGAATTAATGGAATGGGCGCAAGCTGCACAGCTGCCTCAAGAACTGGAACTGAGTAAGGCAGAGCGTATTTTTGATGTGAAGCTTTGTGTGGAATCTGATTTATCCTGCATCAGAGCTCACTATCCGGATGCTTTTTACAATCCTGCTATTACTCGCCTGTATCGTATCAAGGAGAAGCTGGAAGAGAAGTGACTTCCGGATATGAGTAAGTGACTTAAAAGTATGTAATCAATTTGCGATTCTGTGGAATTTTTCCACAATAAATGTGGAATACTCCTTTATATTCCACTATTCCAATGAAAGCTGTTTTTATATAATTACTTGAAAATGAGTTGTCGATCTGGATTGGCATATGTCTGGCATGTGTATTGCATTATAATATTCAGATGTTTAGTTATAGTTAGTAGATCTAGAACAATTAAGTTTTCAAGAATTATGAAAAAGGTATTAGTAGCATTGGTAATAGTAATGGGATTGGGATTTTCAGTAGTAAAAGCAGATGAACCTCTAAAGAAAAAATCTGCGAAAGTGGAACAGAGGGATTCACGGGAAGATTTTACGCCAATCGAGGTTAATAATCTTCCTGAGGCAGTGATTGATGAGTTATCCTGTGAGGGAGCACTGATTAAAGAGGCTTTTATAGCCTATAGTCGTTCGGAAGGTAAACTCTACAAAGTGATTATATTATCGAGCGATTTTCATGAACAGGCAGTGTTCTTGAATGAAAGAGGGAATATACTGAATAGATAGTTTCCCAATCTTTGAAGAAAGCACACAACTGAATTTATGTTAAGCCTCGGTTCGAAAGAACCGGGGCTATTTTTTTGTTCAAGAGAAATGATTCTGTATTTGAGAGGTAAATAGAATGGTTTGAAATTTATAATTGTTTCCGCCTTTTCTCTTTCATACTTTTGTACTGTAAGCTTACAAGAGACAGGAGATTTATAGGCGGATTCTGAAAAGCCTGATAGAAAGAGTAAGAGTAAAAAGGGTATTATGATGAAAATCAATGGTAAGTTAGTAGGGAATTTTTTGACAGAAGGTATGATTACGGCGCTACCTGATTGGTTTGTTGTATTAGGTAAGTGTGGTAGCAATGGAAAAAATCAAAGAATGGTAGAAGCGCTTTCAATAGATGATGAATTGAATGCATATTGGGGTTGAATATGGGAATTCGATATATAAACTATCAGGATCGCTTAGAAAATGCTTATTGCGGCGGGTATGCTTTGGCGGCCATGATTAATTTGTTCGATTCGTCACTGACTCCGGATAAACCGTATGGTAAAAGTATTTATGATCAGATTCAGGCCATACAGCGTGCAACTCTCGATAAGAACAGGAAATGTTTTATTGATAGGATAACTCGATATTTGCATGATCGGAATATTGAAGGTACATACTCTCTGCCTTCCTCGGTCTCTATGTATGCAAAAAATATGGGATTGAATCCGAGAGTCAGTTATAATGAGTCAAAGTTGAAAGAGAATCTGGTATCCGTAATAAATAATATAGGTTTAGAACAATTTAATGTTGATGATTTGATAGGGGAAGAGATATCTCTGATAGTCTCTTCGGGAATACCAGTTGTTGAAAATGTTACTAATTTTTCTATCATGAACTCTCTGGCATTGGTGGAAGGAGGAATGCATTGGATTGCTATTGGCGATATAAAAGTCGCGAGTGGAGAAAATATGTATTACGATCCTGAATCAGTGGGAAAACCTCCTTATGAATATTCTGGCTTAAACATTGTGTTGAATCCTTTTCAGTGATTTTGCCGTGTTTTATAGGCGGATTCCGAAAAGCCTTGAATAGAGTAGGAAAAGCTTAAGGGTATTATAATATGAAAGTATGTATGTCGTCTAAAAAGAGAAACAATGGTTCTGTTGCTAAAATTCAAGGTCATTACTACAATAATAATGATGACTCTTGTTTTCAGGAAATAAAGGAAATGGCCCCAATTTCTATTAAAGCTTGTAAGGGGAATCAGTTGCTTATTACGCTTACCGTTTTGGATACTTGGTGTGAGAAAGCCGGTGACGGAGCATGGTTTGCTATTAAAGTTAATAATAAAATTGTAGCACGGGGATTGTATTCTGTGGCAATGGATGGACAACGTGTTCCCATTACTTTACAGGCAATGGTTGATGTCACTTCGTTGGAAGAAGATATTACGATCAGAGCTATGTGGTGTAATTGTGAGGGAACTTCCGGCAGAGCTTGCTGCATAGGAGAATTCTCAGAATCAATACTTACTGTGTTAGTGAATGACTGGAACGTAGTTAATTCAAAATTAGAAGAAATGACTAAGAATTTATCTAAAATTCCAGGTCTGAGATAAGGAAGACAGCGACAAGTCATGGATTATACGGGCAGTGAATAAATGGAGGCATTTGTTCACTGCCCGTTTTTTCGGATTTATCAAAAAAGTAAATAAAAAAGTCATATCTACTTTATGGAAGTTATAATTATGGGTGGTATTATTTACGGGTTTCAGAATAATTCATATCTTTGAAGCTGTAACTAAAACTAATCAATAATGAAGCAAATACATTTAGATTGCCTGGCAGTGAAGCTGTTTCTCTTTTTTTCTCTTTTTAGTTTGCCGTCCGGGGCACAGAGCATTTTTCAGAAATACGATCGTTTCCTGACGGAACCTCGTTCATACGTGTGTTATCGTGTGGACGGTAAACTGAAAATAGATGGTAAACTGGATGAAGTTTCATGGCAGAAGGCAAAATCGACAGCTCCGTTTGTAGATATCAGTGGCGAAGGATTCCCTACGCCCAAATATGAAACTACAGCTAAGATGTTGTGGGATGATGAATATTTGTATGTCGGGGCAATTTTACAGGAAGACGACATCAAGGCACGTCTTACTCAGCGGGATACCATTATTTATTATGATAATGATTTTGAGGTTTTTATAGATCCTGATTGGGATGGACACAACTATTTTGAAATAGAGACCAATGCCCGGGGTGTTATATTCGATTTGATGCTGGACAAGCCTTATCGGTCGGGAGGCAACTTTATGGTGCAATGGGATTGTCCGGGATTAAAGTTGGCTATTCATCGTGAAGGTACGTTGAATAAATCGAAAGACAAAGATAAATATTGGAGTGTGGAGATGGCTATTCCTCATAAGGCATTGACTATGAATTTTAACAACCCGTTGAAAGCAGGCAATTGCTGGCGAATTAACTTCTCACGGGTACAGTGGTTGAAAGCCGGAGGGCCTGAAGAAAATTGGGTTTGGACACCTACGGGAAAGGTGGATATGCACATGCCGGATCGTTGGGGATATTTGTTTTTCGCTGACGAGGCAGTAGGAGCGCCCGAACGTACTGTTGCGCTACCGTATAATACTGCTGTGTATAAACTGCTTTGGGCTATGTTCTATGCACAGCAGGAGAGATATGCAAAAGAGAAAAACTATTTACGTACGGAAAAAGATTTTTTCCTGACGGATGCGGAGTTGAAAGGACTCCCGCAGGGTGCGCAAATCTCAGTTGAGGCTACCCGGAATACATACCAGATAGCTATTACTGTTCCGGGTGAAAACAAGCGTTACGTTATTAATAATGAAGGACGTTTCTGGACAGAGAAGATTGCTCCGCGTCAGGTGAAGAACTGGGTATGGACACGTATAAATAAGAATAAAAGTGAAGCAGATTACCGTCAGTGGTTTGCTTTGCTTAAGGAGTGCGGAATCAGTGGGGTGATGTTTGAAGGGTATGATGAAAATCTATATCGCATGTGTAAAGAAGCCGGTCTTGAGGCCCATTTCTGGAAATGGACAATGAATCGTGCGGAACTGCTGAACGTGCATCCCGATTGGTTTGCGGTGAACCGCAAGGGGGAATCTACGCATGATAAACCTGCTTATGTGGATTATTACCGTTTTCTCTGTCCTAACCATGAAGGAGTGGCGCAATACCTGGCGGATGATTATGTGAAAATAGCTCATTTGCCTTATGTAGATGGGGTACATCTGGATTATGTTCGTTTTCCGGATGTGGTTCTGCCTGTCAGTTTGTGGAAAAATTATGGCATAGAACAGACGAGTGAACATCCTGAATATGATTATTGCTATTGTGAGGTTTGTCGTGCCAAGTTTAAGGCGCAGACGGGACGTGATCCGTTGGAATTGAAGTATCCGATGGAAGATCAGTCATGGATCAATTTTCGTTTGGATGCCATTACCCGTGTTGTAGACCGGATTACTGAAGCGGTGAAAGCTGACGGAAAAGCAATTTCTGCCGCAGTATTCCCGGGACCTTCTATGGCCAAGAAGATGGTACGTCAGGATTGGGGAAATTGGACACTGGATGCTTATTTCCCGATGATCTATAACGGCTTTTATTACGAAGGGCCGGAGTGGATCGGACGTTCGGTTCAAGAGAGTGTGAAGACGGTTGACGGACGTGCGAAAGTGTATGCAGGATTGATGTTTCCTGATATAAAAAATGATTTTGAGAAAGCATTGGATGAGGCGTTTGATAATGGTGCGTCCGGTGTCTCTTTCTTTGACGGACCATCGGACGAATATCTTCATAAATTTAAAGCTTATCTGGATAAGAAGGGATTAAAAACGGAATAAAGCCTGTGAAATATGAATGCTTTAATCAAATGTTATAAAGGATAACAATATGCCTATTATCGAAATATCATCCTTGTCCCATCCCGGAGTAGAGATATTCAGTACCCTTACCGAAGCTCAGTTGCGTAATCGCCTCGAGCCTGAAAAGGGGTTGTTTATAGCGGAAAGTCCCAAAGTCATTAAAGTGGCTTTGGATGCAGGCTATGAACCTTTAGCAATTTTGTGTGAGCAAAAACATATCACGGGGGATGCTGCGAATATCATTGAACGCTGTGGTGATATACCCGTCTATACAGGTGACAGAGAACTGCTTGCTACGCTGACCGGATACGTTTTGACACGTGGTGTACTTTGTGCCATGCGTCTTCCGGTTCTGCGAAGTATGGAGGAAGTATGCCGGAGAGCCAGGCGCATCGTGATCATAGACGGGGTGGTGGATACTACCAATATCGGTGCCATCTTCCGTTCGGCGGCCGCTCTCGGAATAGATGCGGTATTGCTTACGCGCAACTCTTGTAGTCCATTAAACCGACGTGCGATCCGGGTGTCTATGGGGGCGGTCTTCCTTGTACCATGGACTTGGCTGGATGGTCCTCTCAGTGATCTGGCTCGGTGGGGCTTCCGTACGGTTGCCATGGCGCTTACGGATAATTCTATTTCCATCGATGATCCTGTGCTGACAACCGAACCCAAGTTGGCTATTGTGATGGGTACCGAGGGAGACGGGCTCTCGCATGAGAGGATTGCCGAAGCGGACTATGTCGTTCGCATCCCTATGTCACATGGGGTCGATTCGCTCAATGTGGCTGCTGCGTCTGCCATCGCTTTCTGGCAACTTCGTGCTGAGAAAGAGTATTAGTGAATACAAAGAGTAATGTATAATGTAGAAGAACAGAAATGAAAGATAACGAGTAAGGCAGCCTCATAAGGCTGCCTTACTTTATAAATTGTAATAAGGAATATATTAATTCCCTCTGTATGTAGAATACCCGTTGGCTGACATAGTAATGGGAATATGATAATGCTTTTTGCCTTCAATTCTAAATATAACTTCGACAAACGGATAGATTGATTTTAAGCCTTGTTTCAGGAAATAAGGCTCTGTATAAAATTTAAGCATATATATACCTGTATTATCCTCTATGCTTGGTAAAAAATTGGAGATTCTTCCATTTACATCAGTCTTGCCGATTGCAATCTGTTTCCATTGGCTTGGGGTGGAAGGATTTAATTTATAGAGGGTGATGTCAACTCCTTGTGCCGGTTCTCCTTTACTAATATCAAGTATGTGTGTACTTAGCTGATGGCTTTCTGTTTGGGCATAGATAGAGAAGGGCAGGAGGAATAAAATAATAATTACCGAGAATTTCTTGATTAGTTGCGTCATATCTGTTTTCGTTATTATGATTATATAATTAACAAATAAATTGAATTTATGTTTGGTTTGGATCAAAGATGGATCTCCATACCGACTTACCCTCTTTAACCGATAACCATACCAGATATCCGCCACCAATTTCACAAATGCCGGCAAGTATGAAGACTAAAATAGTTCTTAATATAAGCATATATTCATTTTTTTATTATTGGGTCACAAATATAGTTTAAAAAGAGAAGGATGAAATCAACTGGATTCGATTTACATTCTCAAATTTGCTATGCCGGGAGGGATGCCGCTTGATATCCCGTCAATGAATGTACACTGAATACAGGGCACATCATGACCGGAACATCAATGCGGCAATTAATTTTTAGTCGATTCCCGGCTCTCTCCGGTCTTAATCGTAAAAGGGCTGTTAATTGTTGGTTAATATTTCTACAGCCTGTTTTAACGTGCGATCAATATGGGTATAAGGTGAAAGGGCCATTTCATAAATTTCTTCTTCGGTTAGTGGTTCCATTAGGAAGTCCGGTTTAATCCCGATCCCTTCTATTACAGTATGAGTTGCATCCTGCATTGCAAGTAAAGGCATATAAAACTCTAAGTAATCACCGACTTTACCTCTCAGCCCTCCGTTAAACTGATCCGAATCTCCTAATCCGGCAGTTGCACCGGCACTATAATGTCCTACGACAGTGACATGTTTCCCCTGGCTTTTTAGCATTAGGGTACTGATTTCAGACATACTTGCACTGTTCTTGTCTAAGAGAATAACTACCGGTATTTCTTTTTTTATCCCAATGTCTGTTGGCTTTGTCATGCAGGGTGTCCATGGGGTATAACTGAATGGATTATTGTCTTCTTTGAACCTCTGGTAGCCAAAGATGGCGTCTTTGGTGATAAAGCGATCTGTAAATGTTCTTGCATCAAGAACCATACCGCCACCGTTTCCTCTAAGATCCAGTATTATCTTTTTTATATCCCCGTTTTTGAGGGGTACCAGGAAATTTTTATAGAAATCTATCTTATATTGATTGTTGATAACATTATCTATATCCGAGAGAAAAATTGTATACTCACATGCTAATTGTAAATGCTCGGTCGAGCGTTGTTTAAACCACTTGGTATAATTCGGATTTAGTTTAAACTCTTCCAGACCGCTTAGCTGTAATAGCTCTAAATTTATATTGGGTGCATTCTTTTTGGCTTTGAGTAATGCCTCGACAAAACTCTCGTCTATAGTTTCAGATTGCTTAAAGTTCTCTATTTTTTTTATTGCATCTTGCGCGATCTCGGACATCATAAAAGAGTTAAACTTATCTATATAC
Source organism: Bacteroides hominis (assembly GCF_033042785.2). Lineage (NCBI taxonomy): Bacteria > Pseudomonadati > Bacteroidota > Bacteroidia > Bacteroidales > Bacteroidaceae > Bacteroides > Bacteroides hominis. The sequence goes on from NZ_CP178829.1 coordinate 3,163,621, forward strand.
TCTATAGACTTCTCAATCAGGACACTTTTTACAGCAGGGTCTTTTATTTTCGCTTCAATGGTATCTCTTATCTCTTTTCCTGTTAAATAATACGGGCTTTTATCATCTATAACCAAGTATTCATCACCAAAAGAAACTATATAATCATTACTTATTGTAAACGACTTAAAACCGAAATAGTATATGTCGGGATTGTCTGATAAGAAGCCACCTAACATATCATTTTTATGTCCGAATACTCCTGTGTCAGGTTGTATCTTAGATTTCATATATTCATACTTTAGATCAAAAGGATAAGCATATATCTTGTCTTTACTCTTCATTCCACCATAAAAAATGGTGCTTTTGAAATAACTATGTGACACGGGAAGTGCTATTTTTACATAGAAATGCCGGTCTATGATAGGATCAATGATTTCTGTAAAGTATTCTATTGCTTTGTTACAATCATCTGATATTTCAGCTTTGGTATACTGTTTATCCCTGTTAAACGTTTTTAATTCTTTGAACTTTGGAGTATATTCTTTATATATCGCTTCCCAGTTCAAACTACTCTGTTCGTAAAAATAATTGTATTTCTGGTTCATTGTATTCCAAAACACATCGAACAGGTCAGAATATGATTTTATATCACTTGCTGTATACCGTGTTGGTTCTTTGGTTGATTCTGTAACGTCTTCAACGCAACTTCCAGAAATAAAGAGCACAAGAAATAAAAGAAAGAAGTGACGTAATGTCCAATTATATTTTTTAGTTTTCATAATCTATAGTTTTAGAATTTATAGGCGACGCCCAATGATATTATGTTTGAGATTCTTCTCGATTTACGATTCGAAGAAGTTTTTGCTTTGTATATGTCGGTTAGACCATACTGATAGGTATATGAAGCAAAAACATCGATCTTCTTAAAAGAATAACCGATTTCTCCTGTGCCCTCTATCCCGAACAGGTTTCTTTTCAAGTTATTTTCATTTCGCTTGAAATCATACGTTTCATTCACTTGAGCTCTGATATAGGAACCGTCTTTCTGTAATTGTGCAAAGATCGGGTATTCTCCTTTCCGGTGCATTCTTGTAAAGTATTCATAGTAAACACCGCCTTGAATTTTGAGCCATACACCATTCTCTTTATAAGGGTTATTGAAAATATATAACCCTACATTCAGCGGTACATTCATAAAGTTGTTTTTATACAGTGTATGCGTTCCCGTAATATTATCCGTCTTTTTATATTCATAGTTTCTTTGTATGAATCCCAGACCTGTTCCCACAATAAAGTCTTTAAAGAAGTTATATTCAAGATTTACACCGGTTGCAACCCCTGTTTGGGTATTGTAACGTGTATTGACCAGATTGGAAACGTCGCTACTTAAAATACTCTTGGAGATACCGACATCCAAACTAACTTTTAATTTCTGTGCTTTTACAGATGAAGGAATTGTTATAATTCCTAACAGAATGAAAATTGCTACTTGTTTTTTCATAAAATTAATGTTTAAATTAAACAAAGAACCAAACGGATGTTGTGGTTCGAATAAGTAAATTATGGTGGATTAAATTAGGTATAATACGAACAGGTATCGACTGTGTATTAATGCTGTCACGAGAAACGTGCAACGGAACTGTATCATCAATGGGATTTTATGCTACTCAGATCCATAGCATGCTCAATCATATTCAGGTATCTTATGATTGAAATATCACTTGGCGAATTCTTCTTGTGGAAAGAATTCGCCTACATCTGATTATCTCTATAAACTTTAAATTTCTTCATATATATTCAGGTTTTGATTAAAATAGGTACTTCTATATTTTACAAAACTATTATTCTATGCCGGAAAACAAACACATTTCATTGCTTTTTTTTTAAATTTATATGAAAAATACCACAAATATGTTAGATGATATTGGTAATATTACCTTTCCGGTATCCATCTGACTGATGCTATTTCGTTTTTTTCTCTTCGATTTAAAAGAAATCTCCCGGTTTTCGGAAGGCCAATATGCTCATCAGAAATTCATAATTGTTTCCGCTCTTTTTATCCCATATTTTTGTATCGTAAGCTTGCAGAAATAGTTAAAATGTATAGGCGGGTTTCGAAAAGCCTTTGATAGAGTAGAATAATATTTTTAGGGTTATGAATGAAAAGATGGATACAGCAGGTTTCAACATAGGAAATATTGCGGGTAACGGAAAAGCGGGCAACCTGCTTAATGTGAAAGGTATGAAGAGAGGAAATTGGAGTTATTTCTTTTCACCAATGGTGAGATTTGAGGAGAATGGTCAGAATTTTCTTTTTTCTCATAGTGCTGATGGAAATAAGATTAAGTTGTCATCTCTGACGTCAGAGGGAGAAGGTCAGGTTTTTATCGATGATAAATGGCATTGGTATTATAATTCTCAGGTTCCGTTTGTTGAGAATGGAAAAAATTACATATTCTGTTATAGTAACAGAGGAAATCGGTGGTTTATTTCTGAGTTATCTACTAAATGGGATGGACAGAAAGAAATAAAAAATGGCCAGGGATTCGGCAAAGACTATGATGTTATGATCCCCTTTAATGAAAACGGTAAAAATTATATTTTTGCTCATAGCAGTTCGGATAAGAGTTGGTTTATGACTGAGTTGTCCACTAATTGGGATGGAAAGAACAGGATTAAAGAAGGGCGTTGGGCACGTTTTTACAAGGTTTTGATACCTTTTGTCGAAAATGGACGTAGTTATTTGTTTGCGCATAGTGCACAAGACAATCGATGGTTTGTTTCTGAGTTATCTACAAAATGGAACGGTCAATCAGAATTGAGATGTGGCAATTGGGCACGCTATTACCCAAGTGTGACTGCATTTGTGCATTTGGGCAAACCTATTGCATATTTCCACAGCGAGAAAGATAGACGTTGGTTTATGTGGGAACTTTCTACAGATAGAAAAACAGACAAAGATTTAAATAATGGAAATCTTGATTCGTTTTATGATACGGTTACTTCGTTCAAAGAGAATCAAGCATGTTATATACTTGCACAAAGCAGCAAAACCAAGGAGTTCTTTATTTGTCCGGTACTTTAGTTGATGTGCTTTAAATGTTATGGGCGGGTTCTGAAAAGTGATCACAGGGTAGGAAGAAATATCCGAGGTAGTATGGAAATATGTTACTTGAATAGTAAATCGGTACCTCTGGCACCCAAAGTGGCTATCTCCAAATATTGTGTAAACGGAAAACTACGCGATTCTTCTCGTTGTTTCTCTTATAATCGTGTAAGGCTCCGGATCGAAAGATTCGGAGCTTATTGTGTATTTATTCCCCAAAGTGTGTGTCTATTCCCCATTTATTTCCCAATCTTTTTTTTATTATATTGAATGTAACTTGCTGTTTTATAGTTGCTTTGTGGCCTGTTAGTATTCTGGCATGTCCTTTGTCTTTTATTTAGTATAAGAGTTAGTTTTAATTATTCACACTAAAAAATTACGATTATGAAAAAGGTATTAGTAGCATTAGCAATGATTATGGGATTAGGCACTTCAGTAGCATTTGCCGGCGTATCGGGTGACACTTTAGCAGTAGAACAAACTCTGCAAACTCCTCAGGACGAATTTACAAAAGTTGCCGCAAAGGAACTTCCTACTCCTGTCATCAATGCATTGGCCAAAGATTATGAAGGTGCTTCTATAAAGGAGGCTTTCGTTTCGGAAAGAGAAGACGGTAAGGTATATAAAGTGATTGTGACTGTAACCAAGGAAGATCAATCTACAGAAGATATCACTGTTCTTTTGAATGAAAAAGGTGAGATTGTGAAGGAATAGTTAGCTTTTCAACTTAATTTCTACTTTTATGGCCCTGGTTCTTAGGAATCGGGGCTTTCTCATTTAAGAGAAATCCTCTTGCATCCGAAAGGTTATTTTCCTTATCAGAAATTTATAATTGCTTCCAACCTTCCTATTGCATACTTTTGTATCGTAAGCTTACACTAACTTTAATTAAAAAAACAGGAATATTATGGCTATTTTAAATTCAAACAATGCAGATGTTCTATGTACTGCCATTGCAGTGGGGTTTATTCACCAATCAATTGTTGAAAGAAAACCACAAAGGACGCAGCTTATATATGAACAAAAATCGTTAGTTCAAGAAAGTAAAACGATGACTGTGCAAGAAAAAGAGAGGATCGCTATAGAAAATGCAAAAATTAGTGATAAAAATGCGAAAACCGTTCAAGAGCATAAGGAAATCCAAAAACTATTGGCTAATGTGGGGTGTAATGTAGATATAAAAGAAGCACTTCCGTCATCTCACTTGCCTTTTGTTGGGGCTAAACATGGTGGAATGACGGTAGAAGAGTTTAGTCAATGGGCAAAAGACTTTGAGGTTGTTGTAGATCAATTACAAAAAGCTGCCCAAAATCCTCTTCGTGGAGCATATATAGGAGGGCTATATAAGATAGTAGAGAAAACTATATCTTTTATAGGAGCTTCAAAATTAGAAATCTATTCTCCCCATTATAGAGAAATTGACACTTACGAACAAGAAAAAATTAGTACTGCTTACAAAGATGCGGCTAAAACTACTAATCAATCTTTAGAGTGCATAAAAAAAGTAAGTGAACAATTTAAGTCATTAAGGCACTACATCCCTACAGGATATTTAAGTGGCGAAAAAACTCCAGATACTGTTACTAAAGAACTCTTAGAATCTTTAGACATTTTAGATGGAAAGTTTTTATTCAAAAGTAATCATGGGATGACTCAGGCTATAATGCAATTTGGAAATACTATGGATAAAAGGCAGGAGATGTGTGTTGAGTTTGCTTTGAGTTCCGGAACTTCTAAGATTGGTTCGTGCATTCCGTGTAGTATTTTTATGGAAGCTTCAGGTATGCCTGCTACTGCTACTCATTTGGGGTGTGGAGATAACTGGAGTATCCCGAATTTAGAGGAGCAACGGGGGCATATGTTGGTCAGACAGTGGCAAGAATACGTAAATAGCTGCTATAATAAAGGGTGTGAACTATTAAGACCTAAATATAGTACATTATTGGCAACATTGGATACAATTACCCCTGGAATTTTACCAGATGTATTCCTTGAAGCTCTGACATACGAAAAACCATTTATAGAGAGAATGATGAATACGCTCAGACTCAAACAAGTGTAGATGTCTCTTATTAGAATTATAAGGTATAAATAGAAAGGGCTTCTAAATCCTCCTCTGAGGTAGAAGCCCTTCAACACAAAAACTAAACTAGACTTAACTAAACTATTCTATTCTTGGAAGTTTCACAACTTCCGTTCTGTTTGTTACAAAGATAGAGATTTTTTTGTTTATATATAAATAATAATCGACAAATGCTCACATTTTACCGATAAATCAGCTGCAAATCCTTTCAACTTCGTTCGTCAAGGAAAGCTTGGAAAGCTTGTTTGTAGCTATCGCTGACGGGGATGTAGGTCTTATCGAATACGATGCGGCCGCGGTCGATGATGCGTATTTTGTCCTTTTGGACAATGAAAGAGCGGTGTACACGCATAAAGCGGGTGGGAGGGAGCAGCTCTTCCATGGACTTCATACTCATAAGTGATAGGATGGGCTTGGGAGCATCTTCGGTATAGATTTTGATATAGTCCTTTAGGCCTTCTATGTACAATATCTTTTTGAGCTCTACCTGTACCAGTTTGTAGTCGCTCTTCACGAAAATACTGTCTATTTCCTCGGGTTTCTGAACGAGTTCGAACCACTGCAATGCCTTGTTGGCCGCCTGCAGGAAGTCGACATACGAGATGGGCTTGAGCAGGTAGTCCAGTGCGTTGACCCGGTATCCGTCGATGGCGTATTGACCGAAGGCGGTGGTAAAGACAATACGGGTACGGGCATCTACCATTTTAGAGAATTCCAGGCCGTTAAGCTCCGGCATCTGGATATCCAAAAACAGCAGGTCAATCTGATGTCCCGGAAGTTCTTTCATGGCTTGTACAGCGCTGGAATACTTTCCTGCCAGTTCAAGGAAAGGGGTTTTGTTGACGTAACTCTCCAGCAGGCTGAGTGCCAGAGGCTCGTCGTCTACTATGGCGCAATGTAGTTTCACGGCTGTGGATGATTAAATATTAATAATTTCGATATATATTCTTTGCCATCTTCAGAGATGGCTTTGTCCCATCGGTAGCGTCCGGGGTAAGACAGTTCGAGGCGCTTGCTCACCTGTTCGAGGCCGATGCCCGATCCGCTTTTATCCATATTGGTTTTGGGATGGCAGCTGTTGCGTATTTCACACCGGATCTCTTCTTTATTCTCAGAGATAAGGATGTGGATGAAGCTCGGTTCGGTAGGGGAGATGCCGTGTTTAAAGGCGTTCTCAATAAGGGAGATGAAGATCAGCGGGGCGATCTTCGTCTGGCTGTCCGGTTGTATGTCGAGTTGCGTAATGACCTCTACGTTTCCAGAGAGGCGGATACGCATTAGTTCGATGTAGTTGCGGATAAAGTCGACCTCTTTGCAGAGGGGGACGTAGTTCTGCTGGTTGTCATAAAGCACATAGCGGAGCAGCTTGCTGAGCTCCTGTACAGCCTGCTGCGCTTTGTCGCTGTCGAAGGCAATCAGTGCGTAGATGTTGTTCAGCGTATTGAGCAGGAAGTGCGGGTTGAGCTGATTGCGCAGGTTTTTCAGTTCGGCTTCGGTGCGGCTTTTTTCCGCTTCGCGGCGGGCGGCTTCGGCTTCTCCCCAGCGGGCGCTCATGCGGATGGCGGCACTCAGGCCGATGGTGAAGATAAGGCTCAGGATGTCCCGTACAAAGAAGATCCATCCGGGAGGCATGTGAGGTTTCTTTATGGGGGGTACCGGGGCATTCAGGCTTTGCCAGATGTGCAGCAGGAGGCCGATTATGCAGACCAGCAGGATGTTATAGATGATGTACTTGTTCTTCTGTTCCCGGAACAAGAGGAAGGGGACCAGCAGGAAGTAGTTCAGATAGAATACGGTGACAAAGGAGATGGGTACGGCAGAGTGGCGCAGATAGGCACTCCAATTGATGCTGTTTCCCGCACGATCGATAAAGAAGAAAGGGAAACCAAACACGATCCCCCAGCTGATAATATGTATCAGTATTTCCAGAGGGCGGCGGGCTGATGTCAGAGACTGTTTCATGGGGACAAAGATACTAATTTTAGTTTACGTTTGGGACGTTTTGAACGATGAACGATAAACGGGGATCACCACAGAGGACACAGAGTTTACTATATATATAATGTATAAAGAATATATAATAGGCAATGAAAGCAATCAGCATCATAGGCTTTACTGATAGAATATCGGGCTTTCGTCGTTCTTTATACTTTTTTTTACTTTACGTTCTCAGTGTCCTCTGTGATAGATTACTCGTATCGGATTGCCTCGATCGGGTCGAGGTCGGCTGCTTTCTTGGCCGGATACCATCCGAAGAAGACCCCGGTGACGGTGCACACAGCAAACGACAGGAATACACTCCAGGGCTGGATGAAGATGGGCCAATGGGCAACGCTTTTCACGAGCCAGCTGGCACCACACCCGATGATTACTCCGATAAGGCCGCCGGTGATACTGATCAGGATGGCTTCTATCAGGAATTGGCTCAGGATGTCGATTCCCCGTGCACCGACTGACATGCGCAGGCCGATTTCCCGGGTACGTTCGGTGACGCTGACGTACATGATGTTCATGATTCCGATTCCGCCTACCACAAGCGAGATGCCGGCGATGCAGGCAAGCAGGGTGGTCATCAGGTCGGTGGTGGAGTTGAGCATGCTGCTCAGTTCCTGCTGGCTGCGGATGGTGAAGTCATCATCGTCCCCTTCCTTGAGTTTATGATTGCGGCGGAGGAGTTCTGTGATTTCTTCCGTGGCATTGTCCGTCATATCCTCGGTGAGGGCAGAAGCGTAAATGCCTTGCAGATAGGTCTGTGCCAGCAGGCGCTTCATCACGGTGGTGTAGGGGGCCAGTACGATGTCATCCTGGTCCATACCCATGGAGTTGTAGCCTTTGGACTTCAGTACGCCCACTACGCGGAACGGGATTTTATTGAACCGGACAATGCGTCCCACGGGGTCTTCTCCACCGGGGAAAAGATTGTCTACAATGGTTTTTCCTATCACGCACACCTTGGCGCTGGACTGGATATCGGCTTCGCTGAACATCTCGCCGTTGTCGACCGAGAGCTGGCGTATCTCCAGATAGTCCGTACCCACGCCACTGACGGATGACGGATAGTTATTGTTACCGGCTATCAGTTGACCGGAGCTGGAAACATTCGGGCTGACGGCAGCTAAAAAACTGGTTTCGTCCCGCAATGATTCGTAGTCGGTCAGTTTCAGTGTCTGCATGGCACTGGGGTCCTGACGGACTCCTCCGCGCATATCTGCTCCCGGATGGATCATGATCATATTGGAGCCCATTTCGGAGATTTGTGCCTGAATGCTTTTCTTTGATCCCTGTCCGATGGCGAGCATGGTGATGACAGATGCCACACCGATAATGATTCCAAGCATCGTAAGGAATGCGCGCAGCTTGTTGTTGTTCAGGGCACGCAGGGCTATTTTAAATAAATTGGTTCCATTCATAATGGTAAGGTTTTTGAGTATTATTCACCACAGAGGACACAGAGTTTTAATATTTTGTTTATCAGGATGTTTAAGAGAAATATATTCTCTGTGTCCTCTGTGTCCTCTGTGGTGAATCGTATTCGTTTCTAAACTGTATTATTCTTCCTGCACAGGCAGTGCGGCCAGTGCCTCGGCTGCCGAAAGAATGTTCGGGTTGACACTATCATCCTTGACCTGCCCATCGCGCAGCACAATGTTGCGGCTGCTGTATTGGGCTATTTCCGGGTTGTGCGTCACAAAGATGATGGTACGCCCCTCGGCATGCAGTTTCTGAAACAGCACCAGAATCTCGAAAGAGGTGCGTGTATCGAGGTTACCCGTCGCTTCATCCGCGAGGATGACTGCCGGATTGTTGACCAACGCGCGGGCGATGGCTACACGCTGCATTTGTCCGCCGGACATTTGGTTGGATTTATGTTCCAACCGGTCGCCCAACCCTACCGCGCGGAGGGCTTCGATGGCCCGCCGGCGCCGTTCGGAGGCGCTGACTCCCGAGTTGTACATCAGCGGGAGCTCCACATTCTCCACGGCGGTCGTCTTCGGCAGCAGGTTGTAGCTCTGAAAGACAAAGCCTATCTTGCGGTTGCGCAATACGGCGCGTTGCGGCTTGCTCATGGTACGCACCGAGATACCGTCCAGCAGATATTCTCCACTGGTGGGTGTGTCGAGGCAACCCAACGTGTTTAGCAACGTCGACTTTCCCGAACCGGAAGTACCCATGATGGTGACAAACTCCCCTTCGGTGATGGTGAACGAAACTCCGCGCAGCGCATGTACCGTTTCGTCTCCCACCCGGAAGTTGCGTTTGATGTTCTGAAGTTCGATGACTGTTTTGCTCATACTTATTTTCCTTTCTTCTTACTGCCCGGGTGGCTTGGCATGAACGGGCTTTGCTCTCCGCCACCGTCCGGTCCGGCTTCGGGTGCTACGTTTCCACCGGGCATGCTTCCGATGGTTGCTTCGGTCACTACTACCATTCCTTCGGAGGCTCCTCCGGTGATTTCGGTATTGATACCGTTGGTGATACCTGTCTGTACGGGATGTGCCGTGAATGTATTTCCTTCACGTGTCCACAGTTTATGTTCGCCCTCACAGTCTTTTACCACATCCTTGTCGCTTACCAGCGGCTTTTCCGGGGTGAAGCGCAGTGCGCGTGCGGGCACGGAGAGCACGTCTTTGCGGTCCAGGGTATAAATGGTGACATTGGCTGTCAGGCGGGGTTTCAACTTCAAGTCCGGATTGTGGGCGGAGATCACTACTTCGTAAGTGACTACAGTGGTCGACGTACTGCTCGTGCTGGTGCTGCTTGCGTCTCCCAGTCGGATTTGCGTGACCGTTCCTTCGAATACGTCGTTCGGGTAGGCATCTACGGTGAATGTAGCCCGTTGTCCTTCTTCCACACCGCCTATGTCGGCTTCATCCACATCGGCCACAACCTGCATCTGAGTCAGGTCGGCGGCAATGGTGAATAGGGTCGGTGTTTCAAATCCCGAAGCTACGGTCTGTCCTTCTTCCACATCGCGGCTGATGACCACGCCGTCGATCGGTGAAGTGATGGTGGCATACGACAGGTTGCGTTCCGCTTTGGCCAACGAAGCCTGGCTGCTCTCGAACGAGCTTTTTGCCTTTTCATAGTTGTAGAGCGACTGCTCGTAGTCGGTATCGCTGATCAGCGCCTTTTCGTGCAGTCCCCGGCTGCGTTCATAGTTCTTCTTCTGATATTCGTATTCCGCTTTCGCTCCATTGTAAGTGGCGCGTTGTGAAGCAAGTTCACTCTGCAACGTCACGCGGTCCATCTCGGCAATCAACTGTCCTTTGGTCACTGCCGCATTATAGTCCACATAGATTTTGTCGATGATTCCGGATACCTGTGTACCGACTTCCACTTCCGTTACCGGTTCGATGGTTCCTGTGGCGGTCACCGATTCGGATATCTCGCCTTTGCTCACGGTCGCCGTGGTATAGGTCACTTTGTGCTTGGTCGTCGGGCTTCCGAAGAGCCAAAGCCCTCCGCCTGCCAGTACGACGATGCCTGCGGCGATAAGGATGATCTTTTTCTTATTCATATCGTTTATACGTATTAAATGTTTTTGTTCTCTGCGGTGAGTCCTGTCAACTCGTCTCCCTGATAGAACTTCAGCAGTTGAGTGTTTAGAATGGCCATATATTTGGACTGTAGCAACTCCTGCTGTGCTTGCAGCAGATTGTTCTTCTCCGTAAGCAGTTCTACCGTATTCTTCATGCCGGCATTAAACTGTTCGCTGATCAGTTCATAGCTGGTCTGCGTGCTGCGCAACTTTTCTACAGCTGCCGCATAGCGTTGTTGTGCGCTGTTGGCATCGAGCCACAACCCTTCGATGGTCTTATACAGCGTTTTCTGTTCATCGAGCAGCGTCAGTTGGCTGGTCTGATACTGAAGTTTGGCCTTTTCTACGGCGCTTTTCGTCTGCCGGTTGTTGAAGATAGGTACGCTGATGCTGAGTCCGATGGAGTTATTCCATCCGTTTTTCACCTGTTCCCCGAAGGTGAAGTCGCTTCCGCTCGTATGGTTTGTCCCTATTCCGGCTGTCAGGCTGACGCTGGGCAGATATCCCGACCGGGCTATTCCGATGCCCAGTTCCGAAGCCTCCACACTGAGTTTGCTTGCCTCGATCTCCGGCCGTAGGGCCACGGCAGCCTGAAACACGTCTGCTTTGGTGGGCAGGGGCGACAGTACATTTTCGTCACCCAGCACAGGCAGATATATCTGCATCTCCTGTTCGCCGTCCAGTTCGAGCAGTTGTTTCAGTTGCAGTTTATAATCCTGAAGCGTGGCCTGTGCCGTGACCAGTTGATAGCGGTCGGTGCTGACTTGTGCTTCCAGTTGGGCATAGTCGCTCCGGGCGATGCTTCCCGCATCCAGCAGTTGCTTGCCGCGGTCCCGCTGGGCTTCGGATACTTGCAGGGTGTTTTCGTTCACCTTCACCGACTCGGCCGCATACAGTATTTGTATGTAGGTCTGGGCGATGGACTGCCGGATGTCATTCTCCGAAGTAGCCACGTCGAGGTCCGCCACCCGGTTGTTGAGTTTTTCCTGCTCGATGGTCTTCAGGCGTTTGCTGCCGTTGTATACGGTCCATTGTGCATTCAGCCCGTAGTTTCCGTTGTAGGTTGTCTTGTTGCTGCTCTTCAGCACTTCCGATCCGCTGATGATGCTGCTCGACTCTTGATAGGGGCGGTTCACCAGATTCTGGCTGCTGGAGAATGAAAGGCTGGGGAAGAGGGCCGCTTTGGCTGTCTTCACGTCCACCTGTGTGCTTTGTGCGTTGATTCTGTTGCGACGGATGCTGATGTTTTGCTGCAAAGCATAATCGATGCAGCTTTGCAGGTCCCACCGGGCAGGTATTGCCACCGAGTCGCTGGCCTGCATTTGCCCGGAGGTTCCGGTTTGTTGCGCCCACAATCCGCCTTCGGGCAGGGTGGCTGCCAGGCAGAGGGCTATCAGGGTGATTCTTTTTACGTTTGTCATACGCTTGGTTCTTTGATTTTACTGAAACAAAGGTACAGCGTATAAGAAAGAGGCGCAAAAGCGATAGACGGGAGCGGAGGTTTTAACGATAAAAGATGAACTATAATCGATGAATGAAGTTTACCACGGAGTGACACAGAGTTCCACAGAGAATCTTTTTTAAGATTTCCTGAGTGGGAAATGTCCCGGTGACCGGTAACTGCCCTCACAGGTAAAAAGGAGGTGTGTTTCAGGAACTTTGATAGAAGTGTGACCTGTCAGGTCACACTTCTTAAAAGGTAAATATTTACTTTTGTAAGCCGGAACGTTTAGAACGATGAACTGTATAGAAATGAATACGATTCACCACAGAGTACACGGAGGACACAGAGTTTTAATCTCTTGTTTATTAAGATGTTTAAGAGAAAGATACTCTCTGTGTTCTCTGTGTCCTCCGTGGTGAATTAAACTCAAAAACAAATGGAAAGAAAACAATTTTTTATTCTTGAGAAAGATTTCCTGAACACACGGGAAGTGGGAGACTTGATAGAAGCTCTCGGACCGGGAGGAGTGGGGGCCTATATGGCAATTCTGATCTACTTGCGTCATCAGCCTGCCTATACGACGTGTTACAGACCTTCCTTATTGAGCCAGTTGGCGCGTTGCAATAACGGTACCGTTGAGTTGTTCAGAGATGTGCTGCTCAACTTCGGGCTTTTTGATTTTGGTGAAGGAGAGGAGCCGGAGTTTCATTCTTTTTATCTGGACCGAGTGATGGAACCTATGGACCGGAGATGTGCAAACAGCCGTCGTAATGGAGCGAAAGGAGGACGTCCGCCAAAGGTGGCTCGTACTGTGCATAATGTGATTCCGGAAGTGATGGAAGAGGTTACGGAACCTGTTGCGGAAGAACCTTTGCAACTTGCTGTGGCTGAGGAAGAAAAACCCAGAAAAACCTACAATACAATACAGAACAATACAGAACAATACAATACAACAACAGAAACAACAGAAAAGAGTAAAAGCGAAACCTCCGTGCTTGTTCCTGTTGCCGCCGCCATTGCTGCCACCACTGCCGTTGTTGGGGAGAACATACAATCTTTGTTTGGCTTCCGGACAGACCGGCGGATAAGGATGGACGAAACGCGGATCGACAGGCAATGCTGTATCGGGCATATCCCTATCGGTACGAGGCATTGGCGGGAGGATTGCAGATCTATCTCTTGTCTACCTCACTTGCTTGGAGTGTCCGGAAGAAGTGGCGATCGGAAAATAAGGGCCTCCGGCTGTCAGAGATCTGGTCCCTGACTGTCGGTGAGGTGTAGCCCGGCTGTCGGTGAGGTGTAGCCCGGCTGTCGGTGGGGTGTAGCCCGGCTGTCGGTGGGGTGTAGCCCGGCTGTCGGTGGGGTGTAGCCCGGCTGTCGGTGGGATGTAGCCCGGCTGTCGGTGAGGGGGTGCCCGGATGGGTATCCGTCGTAAAATGTTATCTTTGCACGTATCTAAAAACACAATAGAGTCATGAATACACCCGTAACCATTCCGTTGCGGAAACTCCCGATAGGGATACAAAGTTTCGAAAAACTGCTTATCGACGAGTACGATAAACTCGTTTGGCGACTATTGGTTCACCGGCGGAACCCCTGCTTTCCTGGTGGAAATGCTGCAGAAGACCAATTTCGGTTTACGGGAGATGGAAGGAATCGAAGTGCCCTCCACTTCGCTGAACGATGACCGTGCCAATGTGGGCAATCCCATTCCTATGATTTATCAGAGTGGCTGCCTGACTATCTTTGTAATAATCAGAAACTTAGATTCGATTCTGTGTCGTTCTGTGTCCTCTGTGGTGAGTAAGAACCGTTTATTTTGCTTGTTTCATCAACATTTTTAAGATTATCTTTGTTATTATTTGTATAGACACTAATTTTGATATGTTATAAAATTACCCTGTATTATGAAGAATACACTGCTCCATATCTGGAACTTCTATGTCGAAGGTTTTCGAAGCATGACTCTGGGCCGCACCCTGTGGCTGATTATACTGGTGAAACTCTTCATCATGTTCTTCATTCTCCGCCTCTTTTTCTTTCCTAACTTTCTGAGCAGCCAGCCTACCGACAAGGACAAGGAAGAATACGTTGCAGGCGAACTGATACAACGCGGGCAATAAACGGCTGAAGTTTAACTCTAACTACTAATGATATGATTGAAAGTATTGACACTTCACTTATTGACTGGTCGAGAGCCCAATTTGCTCTGACAGCCATGTACCATTGGATTTTTGTGCCGCTCACTCTCGGCTTGGCAGTCGTTATGGGTATCATGGAAACCCTTTATTATAAAACAGGCAATGAGTTCTGGAAACGGACAGCCAAGTTTTGGATGAAGATTTTCGGTATCAACTTTGCCGTAGGTGTAGCCACGGGACTGATCCTTGAGTTTGAGTTCGGAACCAACTGGAGTAACTATTCCTGGTTTGTAGGTGATATTTTTGGCGCGCCGCTTGCCATCGAGGGCATTTTGGCTTTCTTTATGGAGGCCACGTTTATTGCCGTCATGTTTTTCGGGTGGGATAAGGTCAGCAAAGGTTTCCACCTGACTTCTACCTGGCTCACAGGACTGGGAGCTACGATCTCCGCCTGGTGGATTCTGGTAGCCAATGCCTGGATGCAGCATCCGGTAGGTATGGAGTTCAATCCCGATACAGTGCGCAACGAGATGGTCGATTTCATGGCAGTTGCCTTTTCGCCTGTCGCCGTTAATAAATTTTGCCACACGGTGCTCTCGAGTTGGGTGCTGGGAGCTGTTTTCGTGATAGGCATCAGTTGCTGGTTCTTGCTGAAGAAGAGAGACAAGGAGTTTGCCATAGCCAGCATTAAGATTGGTGCCATCTTCGGGTTGGTAGCTTCGGTGCTGACGGTGTGGACCGGCGACGGTTCCGGTTATGCCGTTGCGCAAACACAGCCGATGAAACTGGCAGCGGTAGAAGGATATTACGAAGGACAGAACGGAGCCGGGCTGGTAGCTGTCGGGGTGCTGAATCCTGATAAGAAGACTTATGACGACGGTCAGAATCCGTTTTTGTTCCGTATAGAGATTCCAAAGATGCTCTCCTTTCTGGCCGAGCGTAAAGCAGATGCTTTTGTGCCGGGCATCAAAAATATCATTGAGGGGGGATACGAACTGAAAGACGGCACGAAAGCGCTTTCGGCTGCCGAGAAAATAGAACGGGGTAAAAAAGCGATTACTGCATTGGGCACCTATCGTGCGGCTAAAAAAGACGGTGACGAGGCTGCTATGCAGCAGGCATCCGCCACGCTGAAAGAGAATGTTGCCTATTTTGGTTATGGTTATATTAAGGATGTGAACCAATTGGTTCCCAATGTGCCGCTCAACTTTTATGCCTTCCGTGTGATGGTGATCTTGGGTGGATACTTTATCCTGTTCTTCATTGCGATTCTCTTCTTTGTCTATAAGAAAGACCTGTCGCAAATGCGATGGATGCAATACATCGGACTATGGACCATTCCGTTTGCTTACATTGCCGGACAGGCAGGATGGGTAGTGGCCGAATGTGGTCGCCAGCCTTGGGCGATACGGGACATGCTGCCCACGTCGGCAGCCATCTCAAAGTTGGATGTAGGCTCTGTACAGGCCACATTCTTCATATTCCTTATTCTGTTTACGGTAATGCTGATTGCGGAAATCGGCATCATGGTCCGGGAGATCAAGAAGGGACCGGCGGCTAATCATTAATCACGAACCATTAATCATTTAAACTATGGGTACATACATTTTTCTACAACAATATTGGTGGCTGGTAGTCTCACTGCTCGGGGCTATACTCGTATTCTTGCTGTTTGTGCAGGGTGGCAACTCTCTGCTGTTTTGTTTGGGTAAAACGGAGGAGCATCGCAAGATGATGGTAAATTCTACCGGGCGTAAGTGGGAATTTACGTTTACCACACTGGTCACTTTCGGTGGCGCGTTTTTTGCTTCATTTCCTCTGTTCTACAGTACCAGTTTCGGCGGCGCCTATTGGCTTTGGATGATCATTCTTTTCAGCTTCGTATTGCAGGCTGTCAGCTACGAATTTCAGAGCAAAGCGGGCAACCTGCTCGGGAAGAAGACTTACCGTACTTTTCTGGTGATCAACGGTGTGGTCGGCCCTCTGCTCTTGGGAGGTGCGGTAGCTACCTTCTTCACAGGGGCCGATTTTTATATCAATAAGGGCAATATGGTGAACGAGATTATGCCTGTCATCAGCCATTGGGGCAACGGCTGGCATGGGCTCGATGCGCTGACCAATATCTGGAATGTGATTCTGGGACTGGCCGTGTTTTTTCTGGCACGCATCCTGGGAGCTCTCTATTTCATCAATAACATAGCCGATAAGGAACTCGTCGGCAAGTGCCGTCGTTCGTTGATTGCGAATACAGCCCTGTTTCTGGTGTTCTTCCTAACTTTTGTGATCCGCACTTTGCTGGCCGACGGATATGCTGTCAATCCGGAAACAAAGGAGATCTATATGGAACCTTATAAGTATTTCAATAACTTTATCGAAATGCCGGTAGTGCTGATTATATTCCTTGCAGGGGTTGTGCTGGTGCTGTTCGGCATTGGCAAAACAATGTTGATGAAGACATTCGATAAAGGGATCTGGTTTGCCGGCATTGGTACGGTACTCACTGTCCTGGCACTGTTGCTTACTGCCGGATATAACAATACAGCTTATTATCCGTCTTACACGGATATACAAAGCTCTCTCACCCTTGCCAACAGTTGTTCCAGCCAGTTTACGCTGAAAACCATGGCTTACGTTTCTATCTTGGTTCCGTTTGTCATCGCCTACATCTTCTACGCCTGGCGCAGCATCGACAATCGTAAGATCGATGCAAAGGAAATGGACGAAGGCGGACATGCCTACTAAGATTTTTATCAGATAGAAGTACAGGATATCGGAATTTTATTACTTTTGTAGCGATGCTTATCTGCTCTTGACAAACGAAGGCGGATAAGCATTGTTTTTATCAGTAATTAAACAGACATACTATGAAACGAGTATTTGTATTTCAAGACTTTAAGTCTCAGAAGTTCTGGAGCATCGATGTTCGGGGAACCGATGTTGTTGTGAACTATGGCAAGTTGGGAACAGACGGACAAACACAAGTAAAGAATTTCTCGTCGGTCGAAGAGGCCGAAAAGGCCGCTGCCAAATTAGTGGCGGAGAAGACGAAGAAAGGATATGTGGAAACCCGGGAAGAGGTTGCCAAGGAAATGAAGGTGGAAGCTAAAAAGTATGCGCTGAGCTATGACGAGGCAGAAGAAGGCGTGAACTTGATGGATAGGATATTGAAGGATAAAAAGCTGCCGTCGCTCAGGCAGATTACGATCGGCTGTTGGGGGTACGACGGAGAGGACTGCTCGGCTATTGCCGACGGCATTGTGGCGAATAAGGAAAAGTTTGCCCATCTTGAGGGCCTGTTCTGGGGAGACATGGATTCTGAAGAACAGGAGATCTCCTGGATTGAGCAGGTGGATTTAGGTCCGGTGTTGGACGTGATGCCCTTGCTGAACAATCTCAAGATTAAAGGCACCAATAATCTGAGCATTGGCAAGAAACCTCGTCCCAACCTGAAGTCACTTGAGATTATCAGTGGTGGCCTGCCCGATTCGGTGGTGGAGGACATTCTGGGATCCGACCTCTCTAACCTTGAAAAGCTGGTCCTTTATGTAGGAGTGGAAGACTACGGATTTGAGGGTGATCTGGCTGTATTCAAGCCTCTCTTCTCCAAAGACCGTTTTCCTAAACTGAAATGGCTGGGCATTGTCGATGCGGAAGAACAAGATGCTGTTGTGGAGATGTTCCTCGAATCGGATATTCTTCCGCAACTGGAGACGATGGATATCTCTGCCGGAGTATTGACAGACAAGGGAGCACAACTGTTGCTGGATCATGTGGACAAGATCAGCCACTTGAAGTTTATCAATATGAAATACAATTACCTGAGTGACGAGATGAAAAAGGAGTTGCAGAAGGCACTGCCGGTGAAGATCGACGTTTCCGACTCACAGGAGTATGATGATGATTACAGTTTCCCAATGATTACGGAGTAAATGAATGAAGATATGTGTTGTCAGTAATTCGACTTCAAAACGTACGGACTACTTTATCAAAGCGGGTAGAAGCCTCGGGGCGGATACCTGCTTTGTCACATACGATGAGTTGATGGCTACTCTTCCGGAGTATCGTGATACGGTTGTGAAGCTGGAACCTCCGGTGTTTCAGGAAACGGACTTCCGGAAATACAATTCGCTTTGCCGGGATTACAGGGAGATGTTGAGGCGCTTAGCCGCTGTGGATAGACCGGAGGGCGTGCATTTTCTGAACGAGCCGAGTGCAATTCTCTGTGCTTTGGATAAGGTCCGCACTCAGCAGAAACTGGCCGGGGCAGGCTTGAAAACAACCCCGTTGTTCTCGGCGGCACTACGCACTTTTGATGAACTGGCCGAACTGCTTTACCGACAGAAGAGGGGAGGGTTTCTTAAACCTCGCTATGGCTCCGGAGCCGGAGGGGTAATGGCTGTCAGATACAATCATCGCCGGGACGAATGGGTGGCTTATACGACCATGCGTTGGGCGGGAGATCATGCTTATAATGAAAAACGTATCTGCCGGTTGACAAACCGGAAAGAGATTGCTGTGCTGGCAGAAGAAGTCATGCGATGCGGAGCTGTCCTTGAAGAGTGGATGGTAAAAGAAAAACTGGAAGGGGAGAATTATGACTTGCGTGTTGTCTGTAGGGAAGATGAAGTCGACTATGTCGTGGTACGTTGTAGCAAAGGTGCCATAACCAATCTTCATCTGAACAACAAAGCAAGGCTGTTCGGAGAGCTTTCGCTTGCACCTTCCGTCCGTGAGGAGCTTTTTTGCCGGAGCATTGCCGCCACGCGGGCTCTGGGACTGCGGTATGCAGGCATAGATGTGCTGATTGCACGGAACACGGATACACCTTATATTATAGAGGTGAACGGACAGGGAGATCATATCTATCAGGATATGTTTACGGAGAATAAGATATACACCAATCAGATAAGAACGATAGAATCACTTTTCAATGGAAATAGATGAACTGCCATCCGGTAAGCAAGACCGGAAACCGGATATAGATATGAATGGAATTGTGGGCACGCATGACATACTGATGCTCTGTTTCGACACCTTGCGCTATGACGTCAGTGTGGCCGAAGAGGCTTCCGGGGGAACTCCCGTACTGAATAGCTATGGCAGTGGCTGGGAGAAGAGGCATGCTCCCGGCAATTTTACCTATCCCTCGCATTTCGCCATTTTTGCCGGATTCTTGCCTTCACCTGCCGAACCCCATGTGTTGCGCAGCCGGAAGTGGCTTTTTTTCCCTTTTCAGGCCGGCACGGGGCGCATACCTCCGGAGGGCAGTTATGCTTTTAAAGAAGCTACATTCGTACAGAGCCTGTCCAATATCGGTTATGAAACCATCTGTATCGGCGGAGTCAGCTTTTTCAGTAAACGGAATGACATCGGAAGGGTATTTCCCGGTTATTTCAATAAAAGTTACTGGCTGCCTGCTTTTGGCTGCACGGATAAGAACAGTGCCGCCAATCAGGTGGACTTTGCTGTCAGTAAACTGGAAAAGTATCCGGCGGACCGGAGAGTATTCATGTATATCAATTTCTCGGCCATCCATTATCCCAACTGCCATTATGTAGAGGGTAAGAAGAAAGACGACAAAGAGTCACATGCTGCGGCTTTACGATACGTTGACAGTCAGTTGCCCCGCTTGTTCGAGGCTTTCAGAAGACGTTCGGATACATTGGTCATTGCTTTGTCCGATCATGGCACCTGTTATGGTGAGGACGGTTACGAGTATCACTGCATTTCCCACGAGAAGGTATATACGGTGCCTTATAAACATTTTATTCTCAGAAAATGAACGATCAGCAGCAGATTTCACGATATATCAGCTATATGTACAGTTATCCGCATAAGACGGCTTACCGTACTTTTAATCCTCCGGTCTCTCTTGCCCCTTATTTTGAACGGTTGGCAGGGGGGCAGGCAAGTCTATATTTTCATATCCCTTTCTGTGCCCATAAGTGCGGTTATTGCAATCTGTTTTCACAGCAGAGCTGTGATGGAGGGCGTATCTCGGCATATCTCCGTACGATGCGTCGTCAGGCAGAACAGTTGTCCGTGGCGGCACAAGATCTGAAATTTACTTCGTTTGCAGTTGGGGGAGGTACTCCGCTTATTCTGAACGAAAAGCAGTTGGATGAACTGTTTTGCATAGCCGAGCTGTTCGGCGTACGTCCTTCGGAGGTATTCACTTCCATCGAAACTTCACCGGAGTATGCCGACAAGAAAGTTTTGCGGCAATTGCGGACGAGGGGGGTGGAACGGTTGAGCATGGGTGTACAGAGTTTCAATGATGCGGAGTTGAAAAAACTGAAAAGGAGGCCTGTGCTTGCTACCGTGATCGATGCACTTCAAAATATTCGGGAAGCGGACTTCCCGCAGTTGAACCTCGACCTGATTTATGGCATTGAGGGACAGACGGTGGATAGCTTTATTCACTCGCTTACCACTGCGCTTACTTATCGCCCCGACGAATTATTTATTTATCCTCTTTATGTCCGGCCGGGTACACGTATCGATGTACGCTCAACGGATGACATGTGTTATGCTATTTACAGGTCAGCTCGTGAACTGTTGGTGGAGCAGGGATTTGTGCAGACTTCCATGCGTCGCTTTGTTAAACGGAAAACAGTGGAACTGGAGTTCTCCTGTGGCGATGAAACCATGCTGTCCTGTGGTTCCGGGGGACGGAGCTATCTGGGAGATTTACATTATGCCACTCCATACGCTGTGCGGCAGGAAGCCATAGCCGGAGAGATAGACCGTTATATCCGGACTGCTGATTTTTTGACGGTAACCAATGGTTATTTGCTTTCCGCGGAAGAGGTACAAATAAGGTTTATTATAAAGAACCTGATGTATTATCGGGGGCTGGACACGGCGGAGTATGAACGACGTTTTGGTAAGGAGCCGGACAGAACGCTCTTCCGGGAATTTACAGACCGGGGGTGGATTGAAGAGAAAAACCGGGTTCTGCTTCTTACGGAAGAAGGAATGGCCTACTCCGATTACATCGGCCAGTCTTTTGTTTCACCTGCCGTAAGGAGACTGATGTCCGAGTATATATATCCTTGATCAACTTTGCACGATGGGGGCTTTGAGTACTATCCGGAATATCTATTATAGGGGCAGTCTGGAATATTGCAATTATACATGTTCGTATTGTCCGTTTGGCAGGAAATCCGCATCTGCCGATACGGACGGTGACCGGGAAGCGCTGCACCGTTTTATTTCACGTATCGGTCAGTGGAAGCATGGGGCGTTGCGTATTCTGATTATCCCTTATGGAGAAGCGATGATACATCGGTATTACAGAGAAGGTATCATTCGTCTGGCTGCCATGCCCCATGTGGCCGGGGTTTCTTGTCAGACCAACCTGTCCTTTTCAGTTTCCCGTTTTCTGGATGAAGTTGAAGAGGCTCGGGCAGATGTCACCAAAATCAAATTCTGGGGGAGCTACCATCCTGAGATGGCGGATGTCACAGATTTTGCGTCTAAAATAGAAAAACTGCATGCGGCTGGTATTGAGGTCTGTGCGGGAGTGGTTGGTGATCCTTCGGCAAAGGAACAGATCCGGAGGTTGAGGCTGCTGCTGGATCCGTCGGTTTACTTGTTTGTGAACGCAATGCAAGGTTTACGGAAGCCGCTTTCGGAGGAAGATGTCCGTTTTTTTAACGAGATGGATAATCTGTTCGATTATGATCGGCGGAACGCAAAAGCATGTTTGAATAATTGTTCCGGAGGCAGAGAGAGTCTGTTTGTTGACCGGGAAGGGGGGATGTATGCCTGCCCGAGAAGTGGGGTGCGGACAGGGAATTTCTACGATGATTCTGCTTCGCTCCTTCAGCCTTCTTGTCTCCGTAAAGTATGCGATTGCTATATTGCTTTCAGCAATCTGCGGGATACGCCTCTGAGGAGAATGATGGGAGAAGGGGCATTGTGGCGTATACCGGAGAGGAAAAAGGTCAGGGCTGTATTCTTTGATATTGACGGTACATTGACAGATGTGCAGGGGAGGATTCCCGGGCGTACCGTTTCTGCACTAAAATATATGTCCGGTCGCTTACCTCTGTACCTGAGTACTGCCTTGCCGATGGCACACGCCAAGAAGCGGCTTGGTGATGTGTTCGACTTGTTTTCGGGAGGGGTTTTTGCCGATGGGGGCTTTCTGTGTTATGAAGATACCGTTGAATGTGTTCCGGTTGAACATCCTGTGGCTCTTGATTTCCCCGGTTGCCGGATCACTCGTTATACTTGGAAAGGGGAAATCTTTAAGTATGCCGTGCTTGCGTCTACTGTCCGGGAAGCTACTCGGTTGTCGGCCGGATTGGAGGGGGAGGCATATCAACTGTATCAGGAAGGCCGGTTGCTGACAGTGGTGGACAGCAGGGCGGGAAAAAAGAATGGACTGATGACTCTATGTTCGAGGTTGGGAATCTCTTTGCGGGAGATTCTGGTGGTAGGTAATACGATGCACGATTGGCCGATGATGTCAGTTGCCGGTTATTCTTGTGCAGTGATGGATGCGGAAGAAGAGTTGAAGAAACTATCGGGATATATTCTGAATCCCGATAGTATTCCTGTCTTTTTTGATATCTGACTTTATTTGGCTACGTTGTTTATGGGTTTTCCACCGATGTATGCTTTCAGGTTGTCAACCAGAATGGTCATCAGACGTTCACGGGCGGCGGAAGTAGCCCAGGCTATATGCGGGGTGATATAGCAATTTCTGGCAGTCAGCAATGGGTTGTCCGCACGTGGAGGCTCGGTGGAGAGTACATCCAATCCGGCAGCATAAATCTTATAATTATTCAGGGCGTCTGCCAGGTCTTGTTCATTGATCAAAGGGCCGCGACTGGTGTTGATTAAGATGGCGTTTGGTTTCATCAGTTCAAGGCGGCGGGCATTAACCAGATCACGGGTTGATTCCGTTAACGGACAATGCAGACTGACGATGTCGCATTCACGGAAAATCTGGTCGAGTTCCGCTTTTCTGATTTCGGGAGGCAACTGAAGCCGTGACTTGGAGGTATAGGCCCACACTTTCATTCCGAACCCGATTGCGATACGGGCTGTATTATATCCGGTCTGTCCCAGTCCGATAAGACCGATTTTCTTTCCTAACAGCTCTATAAGCGGGGTATCCCAGTAACAAAAATCCTGATTCCGGGTCCACTGCCCTCCACGCACTTCGTCTGCATAGTGTTGCACTCGCTGAGTGATATTCAGGATATGGGCAAAAACCATCTGTCCGACGGATGGAGTGCTGTAAGCCGGGATGTTGGTAACCACAATACCGCGTTCTTTGGCTGCCGCAATATCAATAATGTTATATCCGGTGGCTATTACGCCGATATACTTCAGGTTAGGCAAAGAGGCCATGTGCTCTGCGGTGATCACGGCTTTGTTGGTAAGGATGGCCTCGGCGTCCTTCGCATGTGTAAGCACCTCTTCGGGGGCTGTGCGATCATAGATTTCACACTCACCTAAAGTTCTCAATTCATCCCAGTTCAGATCTCCGGGGTTGGCGGCATAGCCGTCTAAAACTACTATCTTCATAAATTATTAGGTGTTAAGTATTAAGTTTGTGTACTTGAATACTGAATTAATAACTCTTTATCTAATAAAACAATTACAGATGTTTAATAGTTCTTTTCATTTCCCCAGAGTTGTTTCATTCGTTCGGCATGTTTCTGTTCAGCCGGGTTGTGTTGGGGCTGCCATATTTGCTTATTCTTGATTTCGTCCGGCAGGAATTGCTGTTTTACGAAATTACCTTCATAATTATGGGCATATTTATATTCCTGGCCATATCCTAACTGCTTCATCAGTTTGGTGGGAGCATTGCGCAGGTGCAGAGGTACCGGTAGGTTGCCGGTTTCGCGCACCAATGCCAGTGCATCGTTGATAGCATTGTAGGCTGAGTTGCTTTTAGGGCTGGTTGCCAGATAAATGGTGGTTTCCGCCAATGGGATTCTTCCTTCCGGCCAGCCTATTTTCATCAACGTGTCAAAACAGGCATTAGCCAATAGCAGTGCATTCGGATTGGCCAGGCCAATGTCTTCCGAAGCCGAGATGACCAGACGTCTGGCAATGAATGCCGGGTCTTCTCCTCCTTCTACCATACGTGCCAGCCAGTAAATGGCACCGTCGGGATCGCTGCCCCGGATCGATTTGATAAATGCTGAAATAATATCGTAATGCATCTCGCCGTCTTTATCATAAGCCAGCGGATTCTGCTGTAAGCGTTCGGTTACCAGATCGTCAGTGATAACTACGGTCTCTTCCGTTTCCGACTCTACTACGAGTTCCAGTATATTCAGCAGCTTGCGGGCATCGCCTCCCGAAAAACGAAGCATGGCACTGGTTTCTTTCAGTTCTATTTTACGTTCTTTCAGTACGGTATCGGTAGTGATGGCACGTTGAAGCAATTCAAGCAGGTCCTCTTTCTCCAGAGACTTCAGTGTATAGAGCTGGCAACGGGAGAGGAGTGGACGGATTACCTCAAAAGACGGGTTCTCCGTGGTGGCACCTATCAGAGTAACTGTTCCGTGCTCGACAGCTCCCAGCAACGAGTCCTGCTGAGATTTGCTGAATCGGTGTATTTCGTCGATAAACAAGATGGGACTGGACTGAGTGAAGAATTTGTTGCTTTTGGCGCGATCTATCACTTCGCGCACGTCTTTCACGCCCGATGTTACGGCACTCAGTGTATAAAAAGGGGTTTCCAGCTTGTTGGCTATTATCTGGGCCAGTGTTGTTTTACCGACTCCCGGAGGCCCCCACAGGATAAATGAAGAGATACGTCCTGCATCAATCATCTTGCGCAAGATAGCACCCGGTCCCACAAGGTGTTTCTGACCGATATAATCATCTAATGTCTTTGGCCGTAGCCTTTCCGCTAATGGTTGCATATCTATTTGTAATGAATCTGTTTATTAGTCGATCACCGTCCCCATCACCTGTACATCTGTGATGGCGGCTTTTTCTCCGATGAAACTGATACGTATGAAACGTCCCTGTATACCCGGAACAACCTGGATCATCCGAATGTTCTCGTTTTGTTTATAGTTGGTCTGATCCGGAATAAGTGTCCAGTGTTCTCTATCCATCGATGCCTCCACTTTGTATTGGTAATGGTCCGTATCCGGAAATGCGATTCGGATGTGGCGTATGGACAAACCTTTCTCTGTGTCCAATGTCCAGGAGCGTTCCGGGTCGTTGCCGGCAGCTTGCCAATAGGTGGCTCCATCTCCATCGGCAGCAAATGCGGACGAGTGTCCGTCGGCCGATGAACTGCAGAAGGTCGGATTATTGGGCCCGAAGGTTTGCAGGTTATCTGTTTTATCCTGAACCTCAAAACGTGTATAAGGTCGGTCTTTCACTTTGCAGGCTTCGGTATAAGGAGTGCTTCCGATGAACCGGAGTGTGATCTCGGCAGGCTCGAGCCCCGGCGAGGTAGCCCGTATCACGGTTTCTCCGGCATAGTATGACCGGAATTCAATCGCGGCTTTTCCATCGAGAATACGGATATCACTCTCTTTTTCAAATAGGATCGAGGTACCGGTAGGAAACTCTCCCGGACCGGATATGATGTTGAGGCTGACTGCCGGAGAATTGTTGACCGGTTTACCGTCTGCATCCAGAATGGTTACCGACAACATAACGTCATCTGTCCCGTCTGTCTTTATCTGGTTCGTTTGATCGGCTGTCAGGGCAATGCGTGCAGGTGTTCCTGCCTCTGGCCACTTCGGCGGAGCAATCCCTTTGTAGGCATTGCGGTACCAATACCAGGCACGTTTGGGAATCCGGAAATAATCGATAATTCCCATTTTCCCAAGAGCACTTCCGGCTATACTCCCGTGGTCGAATGCGCACCAGATGGCTTGTCCGCTACGCCAGGCAAAGCCATTTTGCGCATTATTCTTTGCCAAGTCTCCCCAGCCCGGATCGTACTCTCCCGGACGGTCGGCTGTCGTGCTGCCATACTCTGAAACTACCGTCGGTATGCCCGGTTGCTGAAACTCGGGGATGTAGCTACCGTCACCGTTATATCCGGCTATATCACCCAACTTGTCAATTCGTTTCTCTCCCAACGGACGTTGAGCACCGCCAATGGCCGCCGGACGGGTTGGATCGAGTTGCTTGGAGAGTTTGACGGTTTCTGACAGTAACTTGCGCATTGGGTCGATCGTTTCGGGTGCGGTAAAGAACGGTTCGTTACTCATACTCCATACAACAATAGAAGGATGGTTGCGGTGGATGCGGATCAATTCTTTTAGTTGGGCTTTTACACTGCTCTCAAATCCTGCCCTGTCTGCTTCATTTACGGGATATGCACTTGCGTTCCAGTAGCCATCTCCTTTGTGACCTCCGATTCCCCAAAATGCATTCTCTGCCCAGAATAGCATACCTATTTCATCGCATGCTTGTGAGAAAGCCGGTGAATGGGGGTAATGCGAACCTCGTATCAGGTTGAAGCCGGCTTCTTTTACCAGACGGATATCTCTTCGCATACTGGTTTCGGTCACGGCATCTCCCCATCCGGCATGATCCTGATGAACATTGGCTCCCTTAAAATAATAATGTTCCCCGTTCAGGAAGAATCCCCGGTCCGGTGTCCATTCAAACCAGCGGAATCCGAAAGACGTTTCATAGCGGTCTATCAATTTTTCTCCGTGGTAAAGCGAGCTGACCACTTTGTAAAGTGCAGGATGATCGGGATGCCACAGTTCCGGTGCTTGAATCTCGCGGGTTTGCTGCTCAAATGTGTAGGTTGCGTTGTCCGGCAATGATTGTGATGTAGAAACAGAAGCCGCTTCTTTGCCTCGGGGATCGATAACAGTGGTCAGAAGTCGGTAAGTTTCTGTTTTTCCGGAACGATTGCATACATCTGTCCGTATGTGGACGCTCCCTGACTTTCCCTTTTTTTCTCCTAAGTCCGGTGTGGTGACCAATGTGCCATACCAATCGATATAGGTCGGTTCTTTGATCACTAAGCGTACGTTCCTGTAAATGCCTCCGCTGAATACATGTTCGCCTGCACGTGGAGCGAGGTCAGGTCGCCAGCAGTTGTTAACCCGAACCGCTATCTGGTTTTTTCCTTCTTTCAGATAGTTCGATATATCAATGGAAAATCCGGTATATCCTCCTTGGTGGGTTCCTGCCCGATGTCCGTTCACAAAAACTTCCGCTTCCTGAAATACACCGTCGAATTCAAGAAAGCTCCTTTTGCCAAGCACTTCTTTCTTTATCGGAAAGGCTTTGCGGTACCATCCGTAACCTACATAAAAATCTTTCGACATGAAGTATGGAGTACTGAAAGAGTGGGGAAGTCCCGTCCTTTCCCAGTCGGAATCGTCAAAATCCGGTCGGGAAGCACTCTTGAAGTCTCCCCGGCAATATTTCCATTCTCGGTTGAAGTTGATGGTTTGTCGTGGGGAATCCGCCCGGCAAACATGGATTGCACTGCTTAACATAAGAAAAACCAACCATAGCTTCATGCCATTGCAGGTGTGTACTGTGAAATTCATCGTATTGAGGTTTTATAGTGTGAATGATAGATAGGCGGATCAGAATACTACCTGAATCATAAACCGGATACCTTGTTTGTTGATTCCCGGGTGGTTCAGGTAAGTCAGACGGCGTACGTATTCGATATGCAACAATTTAAAGATGTTGTAAATGCCCACACTGGCTTCCAGGTAAGGTACTTTCGGATCCATCACATAGCTGGTGTAGCTGCCGTCCCGTTGCGGGAAATCAAACAGTTCCGGATTATTGCTCTTAAACGGGTTATTCTTATCCGTCAGGTTGCCGTATAGAGCGCGGAAACGGAATACTTCTCTCCACTTCAGTTTCTTAATCAGCGGGATGCGGTTGAAAAGTTTACCATTCATGTCATATGTGAGTGCCAGCGATGCATAACGGTCGTTGAGGAACTCCATATTATTGATCAGGTTGAACGTTTCTTTCTGTGTGATATACGATAGGTTGGCGGCTGGCAAAATAAGTAATGGGAACGGAACGGTATTCCATTGTGCACCTCCTTTTAAGGTAACATCTACTTTACCCCAGGACGAGAGCCAGAAGCGCTTCCAGATACTTGCCTCCGTCAGGTTGAAATTATATTCTCCTCCTAAAACACCTTTAAATCCGGTAGTGTGGGAGAGGGTGAAGATGGGAGCATCCAGCGATACCGGACGACGGCGTTGCTTTGTATTGACGAAGGTCTCGCCCGGCGCATAACGTAAGGTTAGCCCCAATTCGGCGGTAGTTATATCGGGTACGATGGTTTTGGCAGCATCATTGCGGATGTATTGCAACTTGCCTGCCGGAGTATCTTCCCGGTGTCGCGCCATGGCCGCAACCGAGAAACCCGATAAAGTTTCCATTTCATATCTCAGTGTGGCGTCCCGTACGTATGACATCTGGTCGACGGTTGTGGTTTTCCACGCTACGAATACGTTATCCTTATCCGTGTCGAGGAATTTATCCATTGGCGACATGACGTCGTAGCGGTAGGAGGCCGAGATGTAATGCTTCGGGAATTCCCAGGGGAAGAATTCGCATTTGCGGAAAGAGTAGGTCACATTACCTTCATATTTCCATTTTTTATCTTTGAGTCCGTACGCTCCGTATCCATTGAAGAACCAGTGGGGATTCAGCTTGGCAGTAGTCATACCGCTGAGACGGAAACGGGTACCATCCACATAATTGCTCGATATCATGGTGTTGATCGGTCCGAAGTCAAACTTACTCGGATGTTCTTTGGTTCCGGTTTCCACATAGTTTTCTATCAACGCTTTTGCTCCGAATATCACATATTTGAATCCGGGTATTTGTTCCAGCCGGTTCATGAAAAGATCCATACTGCTCTCGGTCTTTGTTAGAGGCACCTGGCGTACTCCGGCCCAATATTCGTCACTTTTGGTCAGCATGTCCGCCTCTTTGATCACACTTCCTTTCAAACGGAAAAGTCGTGGCTCGATGGGGTCGAAGACATAATTGCTATATTTGGTTGTTCGTTTTACCTGGATGCCCTGAATAGCTTTCATGACTAAAAGATCCACAGTCATATCGTCGTCTGTCAGCACCCAGTTGCCATTGGGAAGCTGTTCATATTGCTGTACGACGTCCAGATTTTCTACAAAGTTTACTCCTGTCTTTTTAGGCAGATTCATGGTGCACTTTTTCACTGCATAGGTAGAGTCGTCCAGTACATACAGGTGTCCGGTGAATCCGAAGTCCTGAGAGTTCTGTGGGACGAAGGTGAGATGCACGCATTTATCTTTATCCACCATCACAGTGTCCATCAGGTAGAATTTATAGAAAGAGATGGCTCCGCTTCCGATTGGACTTACGAAACGGCGTTGCAACAGGCGGATATCATCATCATAGATATTGATATCGGCAAATACATCATTGAGGATGGTACCCAGCATATCACCTGTTGAGAAGAATTCTTCCACGCCATTGGAGTTCATACCTTCGATTATGGTCTTTTTGCTTTCCGGGTCCTTCCGGTAAATGGTTTTGGAAGACGTTTCCTGCACCGAAATAGGCAGAATCAGTTTGTTGGTTTCAGGCGAAACCTCAACCTGGTCTTTGAGGAAAGAAAACTTTTTATAGATTCCTTTTTCAAGGCTTTCGGGTGTCACGTCATTGAGTGACATCTTCATCTTCTGATACTTGTTGTACTGATAATAGTCGTTGGTTTCCAGCTTCTGAGCTTTCTTGTGGTCGATGACCTTTCGCATGAACTCCACAGCGGGATTGTTTTTCCGGGAATACTTTTCTTTTTTAGGTTTTATCACCACCTCGTCCAGCGTGACATCATCTGGTGAGAGCACCACATTCAGTTCTTTGGCACCTGCCGGAATTTTCACTTTCTTGGTGATATACCCCACTGCAGAGAAGGTCAGTTCGTTCCAACCTTTGCGGGTTTCTACCTGATATTCTCCGTTAGCATTGGATATACCGCCTACGCCTTTTCCTTCATAGAAAACGGAAATGTACATTAGCGGCTCATGTGAAATAGAATCAGTGATTACTCCCTTCAACTGTGCAAAAGCCTGTGGTGCAGAGAGGATAAGGAAGACTACTATTAATAGTTTAGAATATTGTTGTTTCATACACACTTCATCTCATCGTGAGACTGCAAAGGTAATAAATTCCTTTTGATTGAACGGACTATATAACCTTTTTTGTGTATCTTTTGAGTCCTGTAAGGAGGGGGAATCCGGCATTATTCCCCCAATAATATTTGTACAATTCGTTCTGCGGTCCGTCCGTCCCAGCGTTCGGGCAGGGTGCCTTGTTTCCATTCTCCGTTCATCAGTTTATCCATACTGGCAGCCAATGCTGCCGGATCTTCACCAACCAGTTCGTTGGTGCCTGTGCGCCAGGTTTCCGGATGCTCGGCATAGGTGTTGAGGGTGATGCAGGGAATTCCCAGGAAGGTCGCTTCTTCCGCCACATTGCCTGAATCTGTTATAATGGCTTTTGCCTGGTTCATCAGATACCCGAAAGAGAGATAGCTTTGTGTGGGCATGATGTGCAGGTTAGGAGCTGTGATATCGAGAGTTTTGATCGCATTGCGTACATAAGTGTGCAGTGGTGCCACAATCGGCATGCCGTTTGCCTTTTCAAGTAAGGTCTCTATCAATTTCCGCAGATTTTCTTTGTTGTTCAGCAGCACATGGCGGTTGAGGGTCAGCAGGATGTACTCATGCTCTTTCAGTCCCAGGACAGAGAACCATATTGGCTTTATCAGGCGGTTGCGGTTATACCGTATTGTATCGATCAGGATGTTGCCTACATAGTAGACTGTTTCATTTTCTGTTCCTGTCTGATTCAGGTTGCGATTGGCCACCATGCCGGCTGTGAACAGATAGTCGGAAAGTCCGTCTGTTATCATACGATTGACTTCTTTGGGCATGGACATATCGAACGAACGGGTGCCGGCTACGAGATGTGCCACTTTTATATTTTGTTTTTTGGCTACGATCGCACAACTCATAGTTGCAGTGAGGTCATCGACTACCAGAACTACGTGCGTAGGGTTTTCCGTCAGTTCACGTTCGAAGGCGATCATTATTCCCGCAGTAAGTTCTGTAGGGTTATTGCCGTTTACACCCAGATAGGCATCGGGAGCTTTCATATGCAGATCTGCAAATAAGGATGCATCCAGACTGGTGTCATTCTCTATCCCTGTGTAAACCAGGCGATAAGAAATGCGTTTACCTTGTGCCTTAGCGGCATCGATAGCCCGGGTGATAGGGGCGATTTTCATAAAGTTAGGGCGAGCCCCGGCAACAATCGTTATCTTCATCTTCGTATTCTTACAATTTTCAAGGAACAAATGTACACTTTCTTGCGGAATTATTTGTTTCTTTGCACACAAAAAACTTGATATATGCCAACAATCTTTCAGATTCCGACCTTTATCCAGATTCTGGAGTTTATCGGGACATTTGCTTTTGCCATTAGTGGCATTCGTCTTGCATCTGCCAAACAGTTTGACTGGTTTGGTGCTTATGTAGCCGGTGTGGCTGTTGCCATTGGCGGTGGTACTATACGTGACGTATTGCTGGACGTTACTCCGTTCTGGATGACGAATCCCATTTATCTTATCTGTTCGGCGCTGGCCCTTCTGTGGGTTATCTTTTTCCGGAAGCATCTGATTCATATGCACAACACGTTTTTTATCTTCGATAGCATTGGGCTTGCATTATTTACGGTAGTTGGTATCAGCAAAACGATCGATTTGGGCTATGCCTTTTGGGTGGCCATCATTATGGGCACAATGACCGGAGCGGCCGGTGGCGTAATCCGCGATGTGTTTATCAACGAGATTCCGTTGATTTTCCGTAAAGAGATTTATGCCATGGCATGCGTTATTGGCGGAGTCATTTATTGGGGACTCGACCGTCTGGGTGTTGATGCTGCTTTAACACAGGTCATCAGTGGCTGTTGCATTTTTGTGGTACGCGCATTGGCTGTGAAATATCAGATCTGTTTGCCTATCCTGAAAGGGGAGTAGACTTATACTAATTTTAGTCCGGCAGTATCAGATCACCGGAGAAGCTGATTGATTCACGATTCTGCATATCGACATCTATGCTGGACGAACCATTAGAATAGATAGTGATTCTAAACTTGAACTGATCTTCGGAGTTTCTGGCGGTGAAGTTTATCTTTGCTGCTCCGCGTTTGCCCATGACCATATTATATTTGTCAATCGGAGCCTTGAACATCAGTCCTTGCCCTCCTCCATAGGGAATAGAATAAGCACGCCCGAAATAGGGTAGTTGTGAAAAGACCGAATCGTTTCGAACTACCACAGAATAAACTGAGGTCAGTGGAATCATATGCCCTCGGCGTGGGTATGCTGTAGATACGTCAATCCGGTAGTTTTCCGATTCGATTAGCTCTTTTACTGTTTGTTCTTTTTGCTCTTTCTTTTCTTTCCGGCTTTGGGCCTGAAGCGGGCAAACTCCTGTTCCGATGATGAGCAACATCAGAAGGATGATACATTTGCTTGTTTTCATATCAATGATTGTTTTTCGGATGTTTACATAAAGATAACGGTCGGAAGAGATAAAATGTATAAAGCAGACAAATGATTTAATATTATTTCGTGTTTACCGGATAGGATTTCACAAAGAATAAAAAAGGAGGGCATGTCAAAACTTACCACAGATTGCACTGATTAACACAGAATGAATTTTAAATCGTCGTTTACATAATGCTTAATCTGTATAACCTGTGGCGAAGAAGACTTTTGGGTCTATATGGGGGTGGAGGATATTTCTGTTAGAACTGTTCCAGAATGGCAATTCGTTTTTCGATTGGCGGATGGGTGGCGAAGAGCCCGCTTAGCCCGCTCAATGCGCTTTTAGCCTGTTTGCCAGGATGTTGTATGAATAACTGCGCTACATCTTCGCGCTCCACAGCTTCTATATCGGGATCTGCAGATATCTTTCTTAAAGCACTGGCCAGAGCCAATGGGTTCTTTGTCATTTCTGCTGCTCCTGCATCGGCCATGTATTCACGTTTGCGGGAGATGGCAAAGCGCATCAGCGTGGCAAAGAAATAGCCGATGGCGGCTACAATCATGGCTAAAACCAAGATGAGGATGGCACCATTGTTTTTATCATTCCGGCTGCGTGTCCACGAAGAGTAATAAACGGAGCGCAGTGCTATTTGTGCCAACATCGAAAAGATGCCTACGAATACAATGGAGATAATCAGCAGTCGGACATCGTGATTACGGATATGTGTCAACTCGTGTGCAATGACCCCTTCGAGTTCTTCGTCATTGAGTTTCTCGATGATTCCTTTTGATAAGGTGACCGTATAAGTACGTTCGTTAATTCCGCTGGCATACGCATTGAGTGAATTGTCATCGATTATGTTGATTTTAGGCATTTTCATCCCTTGCGACATACAGAGATTCTCCACTAAATTGTAGATGCGTTTATTTTCTTTACGTTCCAATGGTCGTGCCCCTGTAGCTGCTTTGATAATACTGGAATTGGCAAAGTAGGCAATAATAAACCAGACCAGAACGCCTCCTATAATATAAGGAATCAGGTTAATAAACATTTGATTGGTCATTGCCAATGTGTCGTATTGCCCGTAATCATCTGTCACGGTAAAAGTGATGAGCAGGTAGCTGAACAAATAAGTCAGTACTGCCACCAGGCAAGGGAAAAGGAACAGTAAGATGCCGGAACGTAGGTTATTCCGGCTCTGTTGTGTCTGTATTCCGACGTATTGCATGTGTATATACTTTCCTGGGGATTAGAATTTGATTTTCGGGGCTTCTTCCAGATTGGCACGTTGTTCAGTACCCAAATCGAACATCATTTCTTTATGAAAGCCGAACATGTTGGCTATCAAGTTAGAAGGGAATGTCTGTACTGCATTGTTCAGTTCTTTGGTAGCTGAGTTAAAGTAGCGGCGTACGGCAGCCAGTTTATTTTCTACGTCCGAAATCTCTTCCTGCAACTGGAGGAAGTCTTGGTTAGCCTTTAAATCGGGGTAAGCTTCCAAGGTGATTTTCAATCCCGCGAGGGCGGAACTAAGTTGATTCTCTGCTGTAATCTTTTCATCGATTGTTCGGGCACTGACAGCTCCGTTGCGAGCCTGAATGACGCGTTCAAGTGTATCCTTTTCGTGAGATGCATATCCTTTTACTGTATCTACCAATTGCGGGATAAGGTCGTGACGTTGCTTTAACTGTACATCGATGTCGGCAAATGCATTTTCACGGTTGTTTCTCAGTTTTACCAGCGAGTTGTACATGGAAGCAATGAGAATGGCGAGGATGACTACAATCCCCAAAATGATAAGTAAGTTCATAATTCTTTTGATTCTTAACGTTGTTAAACTTGATCCAAAGGTATGTGATTCAGTCTCTATTTACAAAAAGCGCATAATAAAAAACATTAATTATCAAACAAACCTCTCGAAGTGTATTGAATCCTTCCTGAAATAACACCCAAAAACTGTCAAATAGCACCCAAAAACTATCATTTGATAGTTTTTACCCCAAAGATTGGTGAAATTTACCCTACTGAAATCTAAAATAAGCCTTAAACTTGCATCATCGAGAAAGAAACGAAATATTAACCGCTTAAAAACCGCAACGTATGAAAAGTTTAAGTTTTAGAAAAGACCTGATAGGAGTACAAGAAGAGTTACTCCGTTTTGCTTATAAACTCACAGCCAATCGCGAAGAAGCCAATGACCTGTTACAAGAAACTTCATTGAAAGCATTAGATAATGAAGATAAATTTATGCCGGATACTAATTTTAAAGGCTGGATGTATACAATCATGCGCAACATCTTTATTAATAATTACCGCAAAGTTGTGCGTGACCAAACTTATGTAGACCAAACCGACAACCTCTTCCATCTGAATCTCCCGCAAGACTCCGGATTTGAAAGTACCGAAGGAGCCTATGACTTGAAAGAAATGCACCGTGTAGTAAATGCGTTGCCTAAAGAATATAAAGTACCGTTTTCAATGCATGTTTCCGGATTTAAATATCGTGAAATAGCTGAAAAATTAGAATTGCCACTCGGTACGGTTAAGAGCCGGATCTTTTTTACCCGGCAGAGACTGCAACAGGAATTGAAGGACTTCGTTTAATTAAGGTGATACTGATTATAATTAGAAAGATTGATTTTTAGATACTGATTTAGTGTAGATTTTTAGTTGTGCAAAAGAAGGAGTAAGCGAGGGAACCCCTCCTTGCTCCTTTGTTTTTGTGACAATATGATATATAACATATCTTTTATGGAAACTTTTTAAGGTTGATTTTTGTCTTTATGTCAGATATCTCAGTATATTTGTAATGACAAGTTAACCTATGAATGTGAAATCACTTATAACTTACGGCAATGAAAAAGGAAATTAAATTCAGTCTCGTATATCGGGACATGTGGCAGTCGTCCGGTAAATACCAACCCCGTGTCGACCAGTTAGTACGAATTGCACCTTTGATTATTGAAA
Organism: Bacteroides hominis; assembly: GCF_033042785.2. Taxonomy (NCBI): domain Bacteria; kingdom Pseudomonadati; phylum Bacteroidota; class Bacteroidia; order Bacteroidales; family Bacteroidaceae; genus Bacteroides; species Bacteroides hominis. The sequence goes on from NZ_CP178829.1 coordinate 3,199,425, forward strand.
TGGGATGTTTTGCCCGTGTGGAAACCAATGGAGGAGCTTTTGAGCAAGTCAACCTGCTCTATGGTGAAAATCCTAACAAAGCAGTACGGGCTTTTACCAAACCCTTCAATGATGCCGGAATACAAACCCATATGCTCGACAGGGGACTAAATGGTTTGCGGATGTATCCCGTTCCTGCCGATGTCCGTCGGTTGATGTATAAAGTCAAGCATGCTCAAGGGGTAGATATAACCCGTATTTTTTGTGGATTGAATGAAGTGAGGAATATTATTCCTTCTATACACTATGCGCTTGAGGGGGGAATGATTCCACAAGCGACTTTGTGTATTACCTTCTCGCCGGTACATACGGTGGAGTATTACACAGCCATTGCCGACAAACTGATTGAGGCCGGTGCTCCTGAAATCTGCCTGAAAGATATGGCGGGAGTAGGACGTCCTGTCATGTTAGGGCGATTGACGAAAGCTATAAAAGAGCGTCATCCTGAAGTCTTGATTCAATATCACGGGCATAGTGGTCCCGGATTATCAATGGCTTCCATTCTTGAAGTTTGCGAGAATGGTGCTGATATTATTGACGTAGCCATGGAACCCATATCCTGGGGTAAAGTTCATCCGGATGTGATCTCCGTACAGGCCATGTTGAAAGATGCCGGTTTCCGTGTTCCTGAGATCAACATGAAAGCATATATGAAAGCACGTGCCATGACACAGGAATTCATTGATGATTTCCTCGGCTATTTCATGGATCCGACCAACAAGCATATGTCTTCATTATTGTTGAAATGTGGTTTACCGGGTGGGATGATGGGGTCTATGATGGCCGATCTGAAAGGAGTACATGCCGGTATCAATATGATACTTCGGAATAATAATCAACCTGAGCTCAGCATTGACGATCTGCTTGTGATGCTGTTCGACGAAGTAGAATATGTGTGGCCCAAGTTGGGCTATCCTCCGTTGGTGACTCCATTTAGCCAGTACGTGAAGAACGTGGCATTGATGAACGTAATGGCACATGTGAAGGGTGAGGAGCGTTGGAGTATGATAGATAATAATACCTGGGGGATGATTCTGGGGAAAAGCGGACGTTTGCCCGGACCTTTGGATCCCGAAATTATAGCTTTGGCAAAAGAAAAAGGATATGAATTTACGGATGAAGATCCACAGAAGAATTACCCTGATCAGCTTGAAGAGTACCGGAAAGAAATGCTGGAGAACGGATGGGAATTCGGACCTGACGACGAAGAACTTTTTGAACTGGCTATGCATGACAGGCAATATCGTGACTATAAGTCGGGGGTAGCTAAAAAAAGGTTTGAAGAGGATTTGCAACGTGCCAAAGATGCGGCATTAGTCAAACAAGGTTTCTCTGAAGAAGACGTGAAGAGAATGAAGCGTGCCAAGGCGGAACCAATAACCGCGATGGAAAAAGGAAGAATCATTTGGGAAATTGATGTGGAGTCACCTTCTATGCCTCCGGAAGTAGGGCATAAGTATGAGCCGGATGATGTATTCTGTTATATTGCCACTCCGTGGCATACTTATGACAGGGTATTGGCCAACTTTAGCGGACGTATCATTGAGGTGTGTGCCAAACAGGGTGCTTTGGTCAATAAGGGAGATGCATTGGCTTATGTAGAAAGATGTGAAGAACCGGCATAACGTTTAAAAGTTGTATTGTTATAGAGTGGATAAGGACCGTTCCCGGTGTAAACCGGGGCGGTCCTTGTTTTTTTGCCCTTTCCTCAAGTTAGATGCCTATTTTCTGTAGGTTGTCTGGTCAATTAAAGAAAGTCTGATAGCTATATTTGACTGTCATATTTGCTATAATATTTGATTTCGGTTAGATATTACATTTGTAATATCCTGTTTGGGTAGAAATCTATTGATTGTTTTTCGTAGTTAGTAAATAAATATTGGTTTTATATTCAAAAAAGAAATAAGGAATCTTTTCTAAGCTTTTAAGTATGGATAGAACTTTTACTTGTAAATAGTGATCAAACCTTATGGCTGAAGTTAATCGGAGAAATGACATATACATCTCAAACCCATCTTGGGCGAGTAGAAAAACATATAAGCTAAGTTCTCTTAGAACTCAGTTCTTGGATACATTATAGGCACTTCTATAGGGATTCTGGTGGCTGTTAATTGCCGAAGGGGAAAAAGTAGAAATTAGTATTTAAAAATATTATAGTATATTTATTGTATTTTGATACTTTATATCTATATTTACTCCGCAAAATAAGATTGGCAACTCCTTATTTTAGAATATACAACTAAATCTCATTGACAAATGTAAAATTACGCTGCAATAAAGAGGTTAATATTGTATATAATTTACGTTTTTCAAGAATAACCAAGTTCTAAGAGAACTATAATCTTTATTATAACCTAAATTAACACATATTGTTTAACTAAAAAAGAAAAATGAATGAATAACTCGAAAATTATCAATGTGAGATTGATGAAGAAAATGTTCGTGCTTGTTCTGTCTTTTTTATCTGTTACTGCTTTTGCGCAGAATATAACAGTGAAAGGAATTGTAAAAGATGGAACCGGTGAACCGATTATCGGAGGGAGTGTACTTGTTAAAGGTTCATCAAATGGTACAGTGACAGATATTGATGGCAATTACACCTTATCTAATGTTCCTGTAGAAGGAGTCTTGGAATTTTCTTATATCGGTATGAAGAAACAGGATGTAAACGTAAAAGGTAAAACCGTTATTAATGTTGTGCTTCAAGAAGATACCCAGATATTGGACGAGGTTGTAGTGACAGCTTTAGGTTTGAAACGTGAACAGAAAGCTTTGGGATATGCAGTGACCGAGGTCAAAGGAGACGATTTAAAAGCTGCCAATACGATTTCTCCGGTGGCTGCTTTACAAGGAAAAGTGGCCGGTGTCGAGATTCGTCAGTCGGACGGAGGTATGTTCGGAGCTACAAAAATTCAGATTCGTGGCGCCTCTACCTTGAAAGGCAATAACCAGCCTATTTATGTCATTGATGGGGTTATCCTTGATAACTCGACTTCCGGAAATACAACAATGGACTGGGATGCCGGAAACAATAACGCAAATGATTATGGAAATGAATTGAAGAATTTAAATCCGGATGACTTTGAAACAGTTTCGGTACTGAAAGGTGCAGCTGCGACTGCACTTTATGGTTCGCGTGGTCTGAACGGAGCTGTAGTAATTACTACCAAATCGGGTAAAGGCTTTAAAGGTTTCGGAGTTTCCGTATCTCAAACATTTGGTATCGATCATGCTTACAGAACACCGGATATCCAGACTGAATATGGAGTAGGGGTAATGCCTGGTTGGAAAGACACGGACAACAATGGCTCTGTATGGGATCCTTTTCAGTTTAAACTTGATGATAAAGGAGACCGGACCTTGATTGGTGCGGGTAGTTACGGGTGGGGACCTAAATATGATGGTCAGCCGATCCGTAATTATGACGGTACTTGGACCAACTATTCACCTCATAAGGACAATATGCTGGACTTGTATCAATTGGGACTGAACTCCAATACGAATGTGGCTATTCGCGGTGGGAATGATAAAACATCATATTACACCTCTCTTTCTTATAAAAAAGCAAGATCTACCAGCGAAAAAAATACATTCGAACGTTATTCGTTTTTGTTGAAAGGTTCGCATAAGATCAGTGACCGGGTGGAGGTTTCGGCAGCTATGAGTTTTACTAATTCGAATCCGAAGAACTCTCCGAGAACGGTGGGAGAACGTTTCGTCAATCCGAACGGCACCATTATGACTCCGATGCTGGATGTGAATTATTTCCGTGATAAATATCTGGGTGAGCATGGTGGACTGGCATCTACAAGCTATGGTGATAAATATGGTTCTGTTCCTGGACGTGATCTGTTTTTCATGATTGACAAATACGATTATTCTCAGAAAGAGACCGTGGTTCGCCCCCAGATGGAAGTGAACGTACAGATTCTGGATTGGTTGAGATTTAAGGCCGATGCTAATATGAACTACTATTATACTAAATTTGAAGAAAAACAGTTGGGTAGTGGATATGCAAATGAAGGCGGTAAGTACACAATGGGGCAAACTACGAAAGAGCAAGCTACTTTTGGCGGAACATTTACTGTCAATAAGCAGATAAAAGATTTCAGTGTAGGTGGTTTTGCGCGGTACGAATACTATACGAGCCGTTCGGAGGCATACAAAGTATATACAGATGGTGGTATGGTAGTACCGGGACAGTGGTTTGTCGATAACTCAAAGAATCCTAAAAAGTCGGAAGCCAGCATCTCGAATACTAAGCGAATGATGTCTGCTGTTTTTGCCCTGAATCTGGGATGGAAAAATCAAGTTTATTTAGATATAACGGGGCGTAATGACTGGTCTTCTTCTTTGGTATATCAAAGCGGAATGGGTACTTATTCTTATTTCTACCCATCAGTATCCGGCTCATGGCTGCTTAATGAAACATTTGATTTGCCGCGTTGGATCACTTTTGCCAAAGTACGTGGGTCGTGGGCACAGGTCGGTAACGATACCGATCCCTATTATGTGAATTCGGTATATGGTTTTGGAACCAAAGAAATGTATGATGGCAATATCTATGTGAACACTCTGGATAAAACAATGAAGAGTCTGAAGTTGAAGCCGGAACGTAAGAATGCTTGGGAGATTGGTTTGGACTTGCGTTTGTTTGATAGCCGTTTGAATTTTGACGTTACCTATTATAAGGAAAATACGAGGGATCAGATTATGTCGATTGAAGTTCCTGCTATTTCGGGTGTCAACACTCAGTTGATAAATGCAGGTAATATCCAGAATAAAGGTATTGAGATTGCTGTAAACGCCACTCCATATAAAAACAAGGATTGGCAGTGGGATGTCGCAATGACTTATACAAAGAATAAAAATACTATTATTTCATTACATGAAAACGTAGCCGATTACATTGCGCTGAGCGGTTATGCTAATGATTACGATTACCATATCGGTTCGGTTGCCAGAGTAGGTGGTGACTACGGATTGTTGATGTCTGACATTCTCCCTGCCAAAAATGACAAAGGAGAAACACTGTTGGAATGGGACGACAGTTGGAGAGGGGCTTATGAAGCACGTAGCGGAAAAGTACAGGAAGTGGGTAAAATGACTCCTGACTTTTTAGGGTCCTTATCTACTACGCTGTCCTGGAAAAACCTTAGTTTGCATATTGCTACTGATATGCGTTTTGGCGGGTTGGTAGCTTCTTATTCCAACTTGTATGGCACACAGGCCGGATGGATCAAGAGTTCTTTGAAATGGCGTGACCCTGAACATGGTGGCTTGTCTTGGACCAGTCAGTATGGCGATAGCAAAGGTATCTCTTATGGTGATGGTGTTATCCCTGACGGAGTATTTAAGAACGGTACGTTCGCAACACTTGTAGACGGAACTAAAATGGATGTAAGTGGTATGTCCTATAAACAGCTGGTGGCAGAAGGAAAACTGGAACCCACACATGCCGGAACTTATCATGTGAATCGTGCGGCTTGGGGACAGAATACAATATTCGACACTTGGGTACATGAGTTGAATTACATTGCGTTGCGTGAGATCACATTGTCGTATCGCTTTCCGAAATCGGTGGCAAGTAAGTTTGGCGCTCAGGGATTGGGGTTGAGTTTCTCTGCACGCAATCTGGGATATCTGTATAATTCATTACCTAACCATCTGAATCCTGAGAGTGTCCGTGGTAATACGGCTTCTGAGTTCCGTATCCGTGGCTATGAACCTTATACGGCTAACTATATGATGACTGTTAATTTAGATTTCTAAACCTTTAATGTGATATTTAGTATGAAACGAATAATGAAAAAATATCTATATCTTGCAGCTATGACTGTTGTAGGTACAGGGTTCCTGATGTCGTCTTGTAAAGACGAGTTTGCCGGGCAGAATACCGATCCCTCTACAGTTTCTAAACCTAACGTACGCTATTTATTTACTCAATGTGCCATGAGTTTTCAACCGGCCGATTATCTTCAGTGGTTTGCCGGCTTCGATGCAATGTCTACCTGGGTGCAGGCAACTGCAGCGGGAGGTGGAAACTCCAGCAAGTTGAATGTGGTAACTCAAACCGGCTGTGGCTATCAGGTCAACGAAGTGCTTCGTTATACCAATGAAATAAAGTATCAGATCAGTCTGATGCCGGATGACGAGAAGGAAAAGTATGAATATATTGCTTATCTATGTAACCCGATGTTGGTATATCTGGGACTTGAAGACTCGGACATGTATGGTTCCCGTCAGTACTCAGAAGCAGAAATGGCTCGCTACGGTGGGACTCTGACTCCGAAATACGATACGCAGGAAGAATTGTTTGAGCTTTGGTTGAAACAGCTTGACGAAACGATTAACTATCTGAAAGAAAAAAATCCGCAGGACGTGCTTGGTGCTCAGGATTTTATTTATAAAGGAAAGCTTGACAAATGGGCCAAACTGGCTAATTCATTGAAGCTTAGAATTGCTGCCCGTCTGATTAATAAAGACAAGGCCCGTGCAATTGCCATTGTGAATGAAGCTGTCCAGAATCCGGCCGGTCTTATTTTATCCCTTGATGATGATTTTGTTTTCAATAAAGGTAAGAGAGATAACAACTGGAACAATGATATTTCCGTTGGTGCAGGGACCAAGCAGTTGATCGATTTTATGGTGAGCAATCGCGACCCACGTCTGTTCTATTTCTTCCAGAAGAATGATTATAACTCTAATGTAGTTCAAGGTTTCTTTGATCAGAAAAGAGCTTTACCATTTTATGTAGAGGCCAATGTGAATTATACGGTCGGTGCTGACGGAAAGAAACATTTTGAGAGCTGGAAGGCTCCCGGAGAGCCTTGGGTACGCTATTATGGGGTTCCTTGTCAGGTGGATATCAATAAAAAGGATGAATATAAAGATTATTTCGATCCCAACAACGAGTTGTTCTATTTGCTGAGCAAAGACGATGCGAAAAAGACCTATACTCCGATTGCTTACCGGAATACAGAAAATATTAAAGGTTTGCTTATTTACACGTTCCCCGATGTGCCCGATGTAGCTCCTGTACAGGATAAGGAAGAGTACGGATGGTATGGTTTGTATTTCTCTGCGGGTGAAACAAACCTTTTGTTGGCGGAGTTCAAATTGTTAGGAGCCAATCTGCCGATGACCGCACAACAGTATTTGAACGCAGGCGTGGAAATGTCTGTCCGCGGTTATGATTTTGTTGCCGGTAAGAATCATATTCCTTACTATGATAAAACCTATGCGAACGATGTACATGATAAAACAATCAGTCTGAAGGAAGGTATGATTGATGAAATGCTGTCACATGATGCTTACCACTTGACCGGTGATCTGAATAAAGATCTTGAGAAGGTTTATATTCAGCAATACATTCATTATCTGATGCTTCCGATGGATATGTTTGTTACTGCTCGCCGTTCGGGAGTACCGATGAAGAATAGTACCTTGTTACCATATCAGGACTTCGATCCGTTATTGGGCGACCAGTACGTAATTCCACGACGCTTCCCGGTAAGTAAACCTCTTGATTCTGATTTGCTCCGTGACATTACGATTGCAGCTTATCAAGCACAGGGATATACGTATGAGGGCGAAATGAGTAATTCGCCTGTAACGTTGAGCAAAGAACGTGTTTGGTATGATAAAGAGGCACCGGCTTTTGGTACGGGACCTCAACAGTAATTTCCTGTTTCACATAAATCTGAGGCTGCTTCTATTCACAGAGGCAGCCTTCTTTATTATTCTTATATTATTTTATTTTAAGGAGTTTCTTCTCCGTATACATGATCTGAGACTTTTGAGCTATTATTGAACAATGTTTCTGTGATCAAATTAATCGTCTTTTAATTTTAAAGTTGTTATTTTTTCTTTTTCTTATTTTGAGGGCTTTTCGTATCTTTTCCTTGCTCTTTTTTCTTATCGGCAGAAGGGAATTTCGGAACCAGATTCATCAGACGCAGAATTTGCCCCTGACGTCGTTTGATATAAGGTGAAGGGCGTGCCGAATCAAATCGTATTGGGTTGGGTAAAGTAGCTGCAATTAGGGCACATTGTCCCCTGGTGAGTTTGGCTGCTGTAGTTTTGAACTTATATTTAGCTGTTGCCTGTGCGCCATAAATGCCTTTACCCATTTCGATGGAGTTTAGGTAGACTTCCATAATCCGTTCTTTCGACCAGCATCTTTCGATCAGGAACGTAAAATATACTTCGAATCCTTTTCTTATCCATGAAGATTGAGGCCAAAGAAAAACGTTTTTTGCAGTTTGCTGGCTGATGGTACTGGCGCCCCGTTTCTTTTTCCGGGTTTCGTTTTCTTTCATCGCTTTCTTGATTTCTATCATATCGAATCCGTTGTGTGAAGCGAAGCGATTGTCTTCGGAAGCAATCACAGCCATTGGCAGGCTGGGAGAGATTTTATTAAATGGTACCCATGTATGTTTGCATATCACTTTTTCTCCGGAAGTGAGTTGCTGAACAGAACGGATAATCATTAACGGAGTGACATATACCGGTACGAATCGATAGAAAATGACTGCGCCGATCGAGGAGATAAAAAAGAAGAGGATCAGGTTACGCAGAATGCGAAAGGGTTTCCGGAGTTTCATTGTGTGTGATATTGTTGGTTCGGTATACGAATGTGCCAATGTACCGATTTTATATATCCTCCATCATTCAGGATTAATCAGTATATTGGCACATGGCATAAAACACCTATGGGTGCGTTATGAAATTATTATTTACCAGCCTCAGCGTTTTTAATCATTTGCTCACTGGCGTACATGAATATTTCTACACGACGGTTTTGTTCAGGTGTTTCAGCTTCGTTGTACTGCGAATAGCCTACACCTTCTACCTTTTTGAATTGATAAGGTTTAACACCACAAGACTGAAGGTAATTTTCTACTGCATATGCACGGTTGGAAGATACTTTTTGATTCGCTTCATAAGTACCTACTTTGTCTGTATGACCGATAATGGCTACGTCGACTGTTGGATCTTCTTTCAGAATATTGGCAAATTCAGCTAAAGATTGTTTGGATGCTGCGCTCAGTGCGGAAGAATTGAATGCAAAAAGTATTCCTGACGGGAAAGTTACTTTTACAGCAGCCAGTCCGTTGTTATCAGTAACCTGTTCCACTTGCGCATCTTTAATTTTTGCAGCTTCGGCAGCTTTTTTGTCCATTTTACGACCAATCAACACACCTGCTCCGGCACCTACGGCAGTACCTACTGCCGCACCTATGGCTGCACCTTTTCCTTTACCGGCAATACCACCGATGATAGCTCCCAAAGCAGCTCCCGAACCACCTCCGATGACACCGCCTTTAGCTGTATTGTTCATGCTTCCACAACTTCCGAAAACGAGGGCCATGCTCAGAAACAAAGCCATAAATTTAATCTTCTTCATAATTAAGCTCTTTTTATATAGTTAATAATTAAATGGATACCTCCATTTTATAAAAACATGGCAAATATACAGATTATTTGGTTAGCCTGTCATTTGCCTTGTAAAAAAAACAAGAAGGTATATACTTTTGTTGCCTGAGTTGAACAATTTCTTTTCAGACTACGGGGCGTGACAGTACTTTTCGTTTAATCAGAGCAAACCACCCTGCCAATATCAGTCCTTTAGCAACTGTAGTGACGCACACGGCCCACCAAATGCCTTCTACACCCATGCCCATACGGACAAACAGAATAGCGAGTGGAATACGCATATAGTTACATGTAATACTGATGATGGCAGGCGGAATTGTTCGTCCGATGCCATAGAATACTCCTTGTGTCGTGATTTCAAGCATCATGAAGAGCTGTGAATAGCCATCGATACGGAGAAAAATACCACCGGCCTCATAGGCAGCCTGCTCGGGGACAAAAAGTGCAAATACTTCGTTCCCGAAAAAGACGAATAGTAAGGTACAAAGGGTACCGAAAACCGAAGTCATCAACAAAGTCGTATGCCATGACTTTATTACGCGGTCCGTTCGTCCGGCTGCATAATTTTGGGCGATAAAAGCACTCAGGGCTGTGGAGAATCCCTGCGATGTATTCCAGGTAATGGCTTCTATTTGTCCTCCGGTCGTAAAAGTCATCAGTCCGATGTGCCCTCCTTGTTCGGATGCAGTACGGCAAAGGAACATGTTGACGAAAGCAAACAGAGTATTGAGAGTAGCTACCGGTAGCCCCAGTTTCAGGATGCGATGGGTGTATTTCTTTTTTAGCCGCGTGAAAAACGGGAACCGTTCCAACAAAGCATCTCTGCAACGTAATTGGTAGATGAAAATGCCGAATACTGCTGCCTGTGAAATCCAGGTAGCATAGGCCGCTCCGTTGGTACCCAATCCGAAACCGAAAATGAAAAGTGGGTCGAGGATAATATTAAGTAATAATCCGGTGCCACTGATATAGAATGGGATTTTGCTTCTTCCAGCCGCATTATAAATACCGGTGAAGGCCGCCGAAAGAAATATGAAAGGCAGTCCGGTAGAAATGATGCGCAGATAAGCAATTGCATTTTCGGTGATGTGTGCTTCCAGCTCGTAAATGCCGATGATGGGACGGGCGAATAGAAAGAGCAGTCCGCCCCAGCAGAGTGAAATAACAAGTGCAATGGTAATGTTGTGCGAAGCAAAACAACGGGCATCTTCGTAATTTTGTGCACCTATGGATTGTCCGACACTAACCTCAGAACCTACTTTATTCAATAGAGAAATGGAACCGGACATCCATGTAAGAATGCCTACTGAGCCTACGGCAGCGACGGCTTCACTTCCGAGGCGTCCTACCCAGGCCATATCTGTCAGGCTATATGCCATCTGGATAAAGGAGGTTGCCATAATGGGCATGGCCAGGTTGAACAGTTGTCTGTTGATAGGACCTTGAGTCAGATTCTTGATTCCTTGCATAATGGTATTTTTGTGGAAAATGAATGGCAAAGATACGATTTTCTTCCGTCTGCAATCCTTATCTTTGCGGAGAAAATTTTATAGCAAATCGGGCAAATATGAAAACAACTTTAAAAACGGCCGGATGGTATCACGTGATGGCGGCGGTGACGGTAATGATATGGGGAACTACGTTTGTTTCTACCAAGGTCCTGATAAAATATGGTCTGTCGCCTGTCGATATTCTGTTCTACCGTTTTTTATTGGCATATATCTGTATCTGGTTTTTCTCTCCCCGTGTGTTACGGGCCAAAAGTTGGCAGGACGAACTGCGGTTTGTGGGGCTTGGATTGTGTGGAGGCTCACTCTATTTTGTTGCCGAAAACACTGCGTTGGGGATGACGCTTGCTTCAAATGTATCACTCATTATCTGTACAACTCCTGTCTTAACAGCGCTGCTGGCTCCTTTCTTTTATAAAGGTGACAAATTGAAGGCCCGTTTGGTAGGTGGCTCTTTGATAGCACTCATTGGAGTGGGACTGGTTGTGTTCAATGGCAGTTTCATTCTGCAGCTTAGTCCGGTTGGCGATATTCTGACTCTGGCGGCAGCATTGATGTGGGCTTTCTATTGTTTACTTCTCAGGCGGATGAATACTCATTATCCAACGTTGTTCATAACACGGAAGGTTTTCTTTTATGGTCTGCTGACCCTTTTACCTCTCTTTTTTGTCTCTCCTTTGCAGATGGATACACATATTCTTTTCCAACCGGTCGTTGTTTTAAACCTGCTTTTTCTGGGAGTGATTGCTTCGATGCTGTGCTACATTATGTGGAATACGGCAGTGAAACAATTGGGAGTGGTTTGCACTACCAGTTATATTTACGTTGTTCCGCTTATTACCTTACTGACTTCTGCTATCGTGATTGACGAGACAATCACGATAGTTGCTCTATTGGGATCGGCATTGATTTTGAGTGGAGTCTATATTGCCGAACGAGGAGTAGGCAAGAAAAAGTAGATCTGTATGGTCTTCAGTTTTCGGTCTCTTCTATTTTTGAAGAAATTTTCTCGATGGCTTCACTTAACTTTTTTTCGGGAGGAATTATATTGAAATCCTCCCAAAAATCTTTGTCGTATACAAATGGAGTTTCTGCAAAAATGGTATGTGTAGCCAGTCGGTCACTGTAAGCGAAACGGCTGACATTGCCCGTTTCTATCTTACAAGTGACCATTTCAAACCAAGTATGCAGGTTTGTATTGCTGAGCCATTTGTTCCTTTGTTTTATCTTGAAGTGTAAGTCTCCACGGACATGGTGGATGTAATACGTTTGATTCCAGGGCTTATAAGATACCGTATAGACTACCTTTTGTGGAATGATCCGGATATTGCGGCTTCTTTTTTCTACCAGCATGTTGGCGGCTTTGTGTATATACCGGGGAATCAATTCGAATCGTGCGCGTAGCAAGGCACCATCTTCAGTATCGATATAGAGTTCTCCACAATAGTATGGGGTCTTGATGCCCGGATGTTGTTTGAAGTAGATCACGTTGGCAAGCCGGTTATCGATTACGGCAAGATCGCTGGAAGTATAAACGTATACACACTCTTTGGAGTCCGGAAGTAGGAAATTGGGCAGACTCTTGATTAGATCCAATTCGATACAGGCGTGGATACCCGATTTCATTTTAGCAATTAAAGTGTCTTTTACGGCTTGGTTGGTGATGCGTCGCATTTTCAGTAACTTCACCTGATCAGCCTTCTCCGGATCGTCCGAAGGAGCTTTGTATATCTTGAAGATTCCTTCTGTCAGACTGACAAACCGATTCTTTTGTTCGATTCCTTCTCTGTAAAAAGAAGTCAGGTAGACAGGATTTTGTGAGTAATTCTTTTTTCGCAAATTGAGCATTTCTCTCAACAGGCGTACCGGGTTGACAATACGTACAATAACCTCCTGCAAAGGAATTACTTTGGGTTCTAATGCAAAAGTACCGCTTCGTCCGGCAAGGAGGGAAGCGTCCGTCGTTTGTGGCACATAGCCCAGATGTGAAAAGTGAATCCGCCTGTTTTGGAGAGAGTCGGGCAGATTAAGTCTGAAACTTCCATTTTGATTGCTAACGCTGCCGATAGAGGTTCCCTGCACACTTACGGTAGCATAGGGAATCGGTTCTCTGGAAAGTTGGTCTATTAATATTCCCTCAAGGGTGAAAAAGAATGTGCTGTCTTTGTGCGAGCTTGCTTCCCGTTCAGTTGTTGCTATGGTTTCCGGTTGGTTGATAACAATGTGCTTATCCACAGAGCGGAGTTGAAGACTGTCGCTGCCGATGATGTCATAAATGGCCTGACGTACGGTTCGTTTTCCGCCTTTTAATTTTATCTTACGCTCATTGTCAATCAGTTTGCTGTCATAGATAAACAGATATCCTGTCTCTTCTGTTATTTTGGCCAAAGATTGATAGACTGTTGCTTCAGTTCTTGGAAGCCGGATGATGCGGTCGAAGATACCGGAGCCGTCTGCTTTCACCCGAACTGCCATAAACAATAGCAGACAAGTGAATAAATATTGCAGGGAGAGACTTTTCAAAGTTTTCATTTCTTTTTCTTCTTTAAGTTCCGGAGCTACTTAGTAAGAGTGATTACATTATGCTTACGTGTACACTTCAGGTTCAGTGCCATGCTAATTAATTCGGCCATTTTTTCAGGGGAGTCATCCGAAAAAGAAACTGTCAGCAAATGTTCGTCCAATTCCGGGGAACTCTCTAAATGGATCTCTGACTGGCGTAGATTAATGGCATGCAGGATATTGTCCAGCCGTTCGTCTTTAAAGCACATCTTTTGCATATAACGGGCAAACTGTTTGGAATCTTTGGTTGCAGTCAGGTGCCATTTATTCTGTAATAAAGTGGCAGTTTCTCCTGCTTTGACGTGTATTTCTTGTCCGTTCTGTTTTTGAGTGACTTTTACTTCGCCTCGCTGGACGGATAACTCAAATGGAGAATTACCACTGTTTTTTACATGGAAGGCTGTACCTATCACCTCAATCTGTACTTTTCCGGTTTCAATGAAGAAAGGACGTGCACGATTGCCCGCTACATCAAAAAGGGCATTCCCTTTTAGGCTTACCTCTCTTCTTTTTTCAGAAAAGTGTTTAGGATATTGCAATGAGGTTTGTCCGGAAAGATAGACTACAGAACCATCTTCAAGAGTGGTGACCAGTATGTTCTCTTCTTTATTGGCCTTGACCAGTAACTCACCGGTAGATGGTTGGCTGTCGGTTCGTAATGTTATGGGCAGATAGATACATAGGAATATGATTGCTGCAATCGATATTGTGCTGATCCATACAACCGGACGTATGGCGGAGCTGTGCCCCTCGGCAGGTAGCAGCCCATCTGTCTCCAGGCGATTATATAACTTGTTCCACGCCCGGTCTGTTTTGATCTTGTTTTTTTCTATTCGATTCATGATGTCTGAATATAGTTCTCAATTTCTTTTCGTAATGTTTGGAGTGCCCGGGTCATTTCTTTCTCCACAGTCTTCACCGATAGTGAGAGGAGGGAAGCTATCTCAGAGTACTTCTTTCCTTCTGTATGGTGCAGACGAAAGATCTGGAAACGGCGCTCCGGTAATTTTTTAAGGGTTTTGTCTATCAGCTGTTGCAGTTCTTTGTATTCAATCTGTTCCTGTGGATCGGCTGAAGCCACATTTTCCGGAATAGATAGAACCGCATCCTGATAGCGTTTTCTGACGTCTTGGTGTTCGCAGTACTGGATGGAACGGTTGCGTACAGACCGATAGAGATAACTCTTGATAGAATGAAAGATTTCAAGTTTTTCACGGTCTTTCCAGAGTACATAGAACAATTCTTCAACAATTTCTTCTGCTACGTCTGTTTCTCCCGTTATGCTGGCGGCGTACAGGCAAAGCGGAGTATAATATTGGCGGAATAATGTTTCAAACGCCTTTATATTTCCTTCTTTTATTTGAGTGAGTACGAATACGTCGTTCAGCATATCGGGGGTATTGGGAGTTAGAATTCGTCAAAGATACTAAAAAAGTGGTTACTGTTTCTGTTGCTTTTTCAGTTTGTTTACCGCATGTTCCAATGATTCGGTGGGTTCTATGATGTTATAAGTTCCCCAGAAGTTGTCATTGGTAAAGTTATCCACTTTGTCGGAAAATACATGGTTTTGTTTGAAAGCGACTTTATAGGGAATGGCTGTTATGTTGTTTTCTTCCCTGTCTGTCACTACCATTTCCGATAAGATCGTGTAATTGGTAGAAAAGAGTTTGCGTTTCCAGTCACATTTGAAACGAATGTTGTTCCGGATATAACTCAGATAAGTAACGTCTCCCTGATTCTTGTACGATACCAGGTAGGATACTTCTACCGGCTTGAAATGCAGTCCGAAAGGTTTTTTCCTCAGAATAGCTTGAGTCGCCTTGTTTTTGTCATCCATACTGAGATTGAACTCTGCCCGCGTGAACGAAAGGCGTTCCTTGTCAATATAGAGTGTACCATAGCACAGAGGATAAGACAACTTTACTTTAGGGCGGAAACTGATGACATACTGTGACCGGTCACCGATGCTGGTCGGGTCTTCCATACGAAATTCGTAGAACAATAAATCTTCTTTAGCCAACAGGCAATCAGGGTTCTTTACTACATCAATATAAATGGCCATATTGGGACCTCCAAGTAATTTTACAGCCAGTGTATCGCTTTGCTTTTGGCTTAGCAGTCTGCGCCCTTTGGAAATCTGAACCCGGTCTCGTTCGGCTGTTTCATTGTAGGGTGTTTTATAAATGTCTATTACGGCTTCCGATATATTGATATACCGTCGTCCTTTTTGGGCAATTTCCCTGTAGAATCCCTTGAGCATATTGCTTTTCGGACTGTAGTTGGCTGGAATCTTGCGAAGTGCTTCTTCCACAATGCTTCGTGGATCTCTGGCCCGTACCAGAATCTCGCTGAGTAAGTTGGCATAAGGAGAGAGCCAAATGGTCTGTTCCGTGAGGCTTTCTCCTTTCAGGGGGATTCGGGCATTGAGATAACCGATATGCGAAACTTCTATGTCTTTAGCTTGAATCGATTCGGGAATTTTTAAAGAGAATTCTCCGTCAGTATTGGTGATGGTACCGATATTACTTTCCGGTATCGAGACATTGACATGCTCCAGCTTCTTTTTATTCGATTTATCCTTGATTACGCCACTGACTATCGTATATTTTTCCACATTGTCCTGTGCTGCCAGTGGAATAACACCCGACAGAATCAAAACTGCCAGTACACATCCGATTGATTTTATCCATTGCGTTTTCATCTTTTTCAGAGTTTAAAGGGTGAATAATAGTTTGCTTCTTATACATAAGATCGTTCAAACAGAGAATACCCTACGAGTTTCTGGAGAAAAATGAAAAAAACTTCAATGAAGAGTGTTTTTCAGGGATAATCTAATCGTTTTACTTCAAAATCTCGTTCAAATCTTTAGTGAGACATCCCCATTTGAATTCATGGTTAGGTGTCAGATAAGGGTACTTGGCATAAGAATTGCGGGTGACAACTTTAAATCTTACTATTTGCTCTCCTCTGATCCAACCATAAAAGCCAACTTCTTTTCTGTTGAAGTCTACCCACCCTACAACGACGTAATCTTTTGTTTCGGGGTGCTGTTCCTGTGGATAACCATAGGTCCAGTTGTCGGATGGAGGATTGGCGGTTGTTTTCTTTGCCACTTTGATATCTATTTTGGCACCGTTTACTTTTACGTCAAATTCATCGGTATGATGGGATTGGAAGTCTGTATGATCCAATTCGAATGGAATTCCCAGATTACTTAAATGTTGTTGGAATGCTAACTCTCCGATGCAGCCTAACAGAGCTTTATCCAATCTCTCTTTATCGGATAACCTGAAACGTGAATAAAGTCCGTTTTCTATCATTTTTTCAGCTTTGGCTTTTGCCAATGCAACCGTTTTATCAAAATTTAAATTTTGTACAATCATAGTAATAAGGTGTTTTGTATTTTATATCCGGTTATTGAATGAAAGCAAAGATAGTTTTTTTAGTTGTCCTATTACTTTAATCATTGATAAAACTGTATTAAAATTTCTTGTTATCATATTGTGTCGCATAGAGTGAATTGATTGGGGTGATTAAGTAATAGCGGATATTGTTTATATCCTTTAATTTGCAGCCAAATTATAATATCGTTTATTGTTATGATCAATATTTAATTAATTTAAAATGAATAAGCATGATTTGATTAAAAAAGTGGCATTGGGGGGTAACCTGAATGCAAAAGAAGCTTCTGCTATTGTAGAGGTTGTTATGAATGCTATGATTGAGGCTATACTTCGTGGAGAGAGTGTGACTTTAGTTGGATTTGGTACATTTGCTATAAAAATGCGTAAAGCACGAAATGTGTTGAATCCATCTACCGGGGAGAATATGGTGATTCCTGCTAGAAAAGTGGTGAAATTTACTCCGGGATACAAGATGAAGCTAACTGATAAAGAGTAATGAATGGCAGTTTTATATGTTTTTAATTAATATGGATAATAAATGAAAAGAGAAATTATTTCAATAGCTTTAAGTCTGTTGTCTGTATGTGGTATGGCTCAACAGAAAACGGATAACCAAGAATCTGGTATTTTGCGTCATAAGACTTACGAAACTAATCGTTTTTTTGATAATTGGTTTGTAAATATAGCCGGGGGTATTAATGTTTATGAAGGAGAGTCTGACCATAAGGCAACTTTGGGAAATCGTTTGTCTCCCGCATTAGACATATCGGTAGGTAAATGGATAACTCCTGCTTATGGAGTGCGTTTACAATATTCTGGACTTCAGGCTAAAGGTCTGACAGCTACTCAAAGTGGGTATGCTAAAAAGCAATACCGGAATTACTATAAGGAAAAATTCGGAATTTTAAATATACATACAGACCTTATGTGGAACTGGTCGAATGCTTTTGCCGGATACAAGGATGAACGCATATGGAATTTTATTCCTTTTGTGGGATTTGGATGGGCACGTTCCTATGGTAGTAATCAGCATAATGATGAAATTGCTGCTACATTGGGTATATTAAATACTTTCCGTCTAAATAAAAGAATTGATTTAACACTGGAAACGAGACAAATGTTTGTTAATCAGAGTTTTGATGGAGTTGTCGGTGGATGTAAGGGAGAAGGTATGAGTTCTGTTACATTAGGATTAAACTTTAAACTGGGTAAAACAACTTTTACTCCTGTGAGTAAAGTTGCAACTGCGGACTATAGCCGTTACAACAATTATATAAATGAACTTCGTATTCAGAATGAAGAGTTGGATTCAAAGGTACAACATCTGATTACAGAATTAGAAAATGCCAGAAAAGCTGATCTGGAAGTGGTTGTAGAATTAAAGCCCGTTGCTTCACCGGTAGCTTTATTCTTCGAAATAGGTAAAACGGTTTTGGACTCAAAAGAATTAGTAAATTTGGAATTCTACGTGAAAAATGCAATGAAGACAGACCCGAACAAAACATTTATTTTAATTGGTTCAGCAGATAAAGATACCGGTAGTAAGGAACTAAACCAGCGATTAAGTGAAAAGAGAATAGATTATGTGTATAATTTGCTGATTAATAAATATGGTATATCCGCTAATCGTCTTATTAAAAAAGCTGAGGGTGATACGAATAATCGTTTTGGGGAACCTAAATTGAATCGGGCTGTTATTGTTGAATAGGCGAGGTAATAATTATTAGATATGGAGTGGGAGATATGGTATATGAAAATCATATTTCCCATTTTTCATATTGATCAAGGATATAATGAGAACAGATTGATTTATTGGATACGGGATAAATAACGTCTCGCCTTTCAGAACTTTCTTTGCCTGCTTTTGTTTAAAACCAGAATTTTGATATTGTGATGTGCTAACCTGTTACTTCTGTATGTAATATGTTGTTTCTATAACAATATATTATTTTGAAAATAATTGGAATATAATATTCTAATACGTTTTGTTTATGAAAAAAAATATAGACTGGAGAAAAGTAAAAAGTGGAGATGAACAAGAATGGAGTTTATTGTTTTCTGAACACGTAGATTTTCTGTATTCTTATGGAATGAAAATTAATCGGGATAGCTGTGTTGTAAAGGATGTGATACAAGAGGTTTTTATATCTCTATATGAAAAGCGGAACTCTTTGGATGATTTGATGAACGTACGGGCATATTTATGTCGGGCAGTACGTTACAAACTTTTGGATCAACTGAAAAAAGCCCCTCATCTGTCTATAGAGGAAATTAGCGAAGAAGAGTTTTTATTGGCAGTCAAGCAGGTTCAGAGTTCAGATAATATTGAAATTGCGAAAAAAAGTAGTTTTGTTCAGAAAATGTTAGATAAACTTAGTCCAAGACAAAGAGAAATTATTTATTTGCGCTATTTTCGTGATATGGATATAGAAGAAATTGTAACTACCATTGGAATCAATAAACAATCTATTTATAATCTTCTTTCATCAGCATTGAAAATAATGAGAAAACATAAAATAGAAGAAGCCGTTTCTCTGTTTGTATTATTTATAATTGACAGGCTATGATGGAAAAAGAGCAAGTAACCAGAATGCAAAATTCAGATTTAAAAGAATTGTTGGAAGATGTTACACTCAACGAGATACATCTGAGTAATGAGGAACGTCAGGAAATGACTTCTACCTTTTTGCGATTTGTCAGGAAGAAAAAAAGAAAAACTCAAAAGATAAGAATTTGGTCTGCAGTGGCTATATGTGCATGTGTAGTATCGGCTGTCCTGGGGTGGTATTCTACGGGTCAATTGACTGTTTTCTCTGCGGAAAAAGAAGGGGTATTGGTTGAACTTCCAGATCAGTCTGTCGCATGGCTCAATAGGAATACCTCACTTCGCTATAATCGTTGGGGGTTCCGTTTTTTCAGAGAAGTAAAGTTAAAGGGAGAGGCATATTTTGATGTGCGTAAGGGAAGCCGTTTTGTTGTGAATGCGGATCCATATAAGGTTTTCGTCCTTGGTACACGTTTCAGTGTCAGTCAAAAGAACGGTCAATTTAAAGCATATTGTTTTCAAGGAAAGATTAAAGTGGAAAACGGTAAACTAAGCTGTGGACAGGTTTTAACAGCTAATCAGAACATTTCTGTTGTTCTCGGAAAAGTATCTTTGAATATCCAGAAAGAATTAGAACCAGTATGGATCAAAAAACAATGTGTATATGAAAATATTCCATTAAATGATGTGATCAAGAAACTCCAAGAAGTATATGGAATAACTGTGTTATGTAATGGATATTGTGACAGTTTGCGTTTTACCGGTATATTTCCGGCCGATGATTTAGATTTGGCAATGCAGTTGGTATTTGGACCTTTTAATTTGGAATGTAAAAATGTAGGTGGGGAATGGAGATTATATAGAGTAGAATAAGGAAATGAGAAATTATTTTTCAATTATATTTTTTTATTATGCTTGAACGCCATGAATACCCAGGAAAAGTCATTTTGTATAGATTGCAAAAATAAGACATTAGATGTTGTGTTTAAAGAGTGCATGGATAAATATAGCATCATAATTTCGTTTGACTCTAAAAAATGTAGTTCGATTCGTCTTTCAAAATCTTATGCAGCATCAAGTGTAGATAAACTGCTTCAGTCTGTCGTATATGATACATCTATGCAATTAAAGGTAGTACGACCTAACTTTTTTTATGTCCATGAGATAGTGAAACGAAAATATGTCGTGTCTGGGTTAATTGTGGATGCAGAAACCGGTGAGCCTTTAGCCGGTGCTTTAGTTCGTCTTTCTTTTAATCAGGGGACCGTTTCGAATGAGTGGGGGTATTATACAATGATTGCTTTGGAAGGAGAATATAGTATGTCTGTTTCTTATCTGGGATATAAAAAGAGTATTTATAATCTACGTATATTTAAAAGTGTATTTTTTAATATACGTATGGAACCCCTGCCCATGCATCTTGGTGAGGTAACAATTACTCTTGAGGCAACCAATCCCTTTCAGCCGATAATTAACGGTGGAACCTTGGATTTGTATTTTCCAAATGATAGAAATGTTGCTTCGCGGTTAGGAAAAAAAGATGCTCTTCATGCATTGGGAGCAATGCCCGGAGTCAATATGGGAAATATTGGGCGTGGTGATGTATTTGTCAGAGGAGCTCAAATGGATGATAATGGTTTTTTAGTAGATGGAGTACCCTTGTATAGCATAAACCATCTGTATGGTATTAACTCCATATTTAATATAAATGCTATTAATCATATTGAAATGTATCGAGGAAATATTCCTGTTCGATATGGTAATTATGTTGGTTCTGTCTCAAACTTTCATATAAAAAATGGTAATATGTATAAATTCTCGACAGAGGTGTCCGTTGGGAATTATATGTCAGATATTTTATTGCAAGGACCTGTGTTAAAGGAGAAATCCTCTTTTATTCTGTCAGGGCGTTTAGGATATCCATTAATTTATCACAAAATCTTTCGTGGAGCCAATGATGCTGACTTTATATTTACGGATCTATATGGCAAATTTAATTAGCAGAAGTAGATGATTATAGTACAAGAAAAGTGACAGATTTTGCACCAAATACAAAGGTGAAATTATCATGGATGAATTTGTTGGGTGTAATACGCTGGAACTGTATTTTCAATGAACGACTATTCATGAATATGACGACTTATTTGTCTAGTTATAAATATAGATCGCATGAATATGTCTGTAATTCAGATGTACAGAAAGAGAAGCGTATGTGGTATTGGGCAGGTGAAGTTTTTTTCACCTCTCGGATTGATAATATAGGTTTGAAGTCAGTTTTTGATTGGCAGCTTGCTAAGGGACACTATGTGAAATTGGGAATGGATATGTTCAGGTATCTGAGTAAACCGGTTAACTTTAATTTATACTCGAGGGAGTGGGGTGATATATTATTTAAAGAAAAGCAACCTGATAATGAGATTTCGCATATTAATGTAAGATATGCTTATAAACCTGATGAAGCAAATTTTTATATAGAAGATGAGTTTAGATACAATGATTGGTTTATGTTACAATTTGGAGGGCGATACACACTTTACCGGATTGGAACAATGTTGAACCAAAGGTTTAATCCCTATGTTCAGTTGCGGCTAAAAATATTTGAGAAAGGAGAGTTCTATTGGGGGTACTCATCTACTGTACAATATCTGAATTTAATGCCCAGTCTTGATGTTTTGTTTTCATTTTCAGCTAACTCTTGGTTGGTTATGGATAAAAATATACTTCCCAAACGAGGACAATTTTTAGATATGACTTATGCCTACAATTCCCAATGTTATTACTTTTCGTTATCAGCATTTTACCGTACTATATATAACAGGATAATTTGGGACGATCTATCAAAAAGTGCGATTGTCAGTCAAAGGTGGAATAATGCTCTTTGGTTTGCTGAAGGGAGGAGCCGAGGGCTTGAATTAATGGTCGGTGGGAATCTTAATGGATATAAATTATCAATGAATTACACTTTAAGTTGGAGTAATGATAGATCCAAACTTTATAATAATAAATGGCATGCAGCTTCTAATGATTCCAGGCACAACATTAATCTTTCTGCTTATAAACGTTTTTTTAATGAAAAGTTTGATGTGGCTTTAATGTGGGGATACAGAACCGGTTTTCCATATACACAGATTACAGATATTTATCAACCGTTACAACCAGATGGAGGAATTAATGATTGGATTCCTGGTAATTTACAAAGAAATAATGCGAAAATGTACTCGACTCATTATTTAAATATGAATTTAAACTGGAATTTCAGTCTCGGGCGGAAATATAAAGGAACATTGAGTGCCGGAGTATATAATCTTTATTTTAATCACAACCCGTATTTTGTAATGCGATTGAAGAACCTTGAACAAAGAAAAATAGAATATCGTGAGGTTTCGATCTCACCGGTGTTACCTTATATAGCTTTTATTGTTAAATACTGAAGATATAGATATATGAATGAGAGGTGGATTATAACAGGAATACTGATATTGTTGTTTAATGGTTGTGTTTATGAGCGAGAATTCCCTTTTATGGATTCATCCCCAAAATTAGTGATGAATTGTACCTTTTCTCCGGATAGGCTGTGGAAAATACATATAGGAAAGACATATCCGCTGAATGGTGATATTTTAAGCAATTCGGTTTCATTGGAATCCGCTCAGGTGATTTTGATAGAGGATGGTGTTTATAAAGAACAACTGGTTTGGACCCCGGGCAATTACTTTATGTCGATAAAGAATAAGCCTAGAGCGGGAAGTTTATATCGGGTTGAAGTGAATTGTGCGGGTTTTGAACAGTTAAAAGCCGATGATATATGTCCGTCTCGGGTAGTGCTGAACGATATGAGAATAGGTCGGGAAAAATCAGGGAGAGTATGGATTGACGTTGAAATAGATAATGCTTTGCGAGGATTTTTTATATTTTATGCCCGGCAACGTTCCCAAAATAAGGTTCTGAATCTGAAAATAATGACTGAGGATCCTGCTTTTGAGTTTAATGCCAATACTTCGATTAAATATCATCATTACTTGTTTTTGGAAAAACATACCATTGGTAGCGGAAAGTATTTTATTCGTCTGTATCTGGAACCTGATATATTCAAACTTGGACTTCCTGTTGAAGTCGTATTGAATCATTGTTCACAAGATTATTGGATATATATGTATACTTTACAATTATATAATTATGGTATACTTAATAAATTATATTCAAATGTCACAGGAGGTGTTGGTATCTTTGCTGGTTATCAGTCCAGTTCGGTTTGTGCACGAGTCATTGTGGAACAAGGCTTTTCTGAATTCAGATGATATGATAACCTTATGACCAATATACCTCAGTACCTTTTTTGTGTTATTATGTTAGCTAATCTGAAAAGATGTTTTTGAAAAGAGAAGTAGTGTCATTTTTCTCTGTCTTTTTATTTTCTGACAAATGTCTTTTTTTACTAATGTCGATATAATCTTCATTTACTTTCTTTTCAATCATTATTTAAAATGCGATTTCTATTTTTTCTTCTTTCTTTTTCCTTTTGTTAGTTGCTGTCTTATAGTAAGTTATATATTGTATTTTCAGGGTGTCTTATGGAGTGAACAAAAGGTCTTGTTCGGGTAACAGGTAATGGCTTGTCATTGCGTTTCTTTGCAAAAAATATTTTTTGCAGGATATATTGGATTACTGATGTATTCTGTTGTTTGGGAGTCTGTGATGAGGTGTTAAAGTGTGTTTTGTGGATAGAGTAGAATTTTATTAATCATTCGACATATGTGCGTCGTCACCCCCTAAAGACAGTTTTATGAAGATATATATAATGAAACAACAAATGAGGCAAGCAAAAAGGGTTAATTATTTAGATGAACATTTGAATTGTCTTTTTTATAATGGAAATCCGGAGATCGGTTTCAGACACTTAACATTGCAAAAGGGAAAAACTTGGTGCGAACTTTCTGCAAAAAATAACTATTTTTTTTTTCTGTTGGAAGGTACTTTAATAGTTGACTTTAATGAATGCGTCGGTTACGAGATTGGTAAAGGAGAGATGATTTATTTGCCAAGATCTGCTGATTTCAGAATTTTCGCCAAAGAAAGTGCAGACTTAATTATTCTTTCTTATGGAATACCCGTTCAGTTGTGTGATAAACTTTCTTTGTCACAATTAGGAGCGTTTGTCACTGATTTTAAATATGAGTTTAAATCACTTGATATTCGTGTTCCATTGGATACTTTTCTAAAATTATTAGTCAAGTATTTGGATTCAGGTATGAACTGCCAGCACATGCACGAATTGAAACAAAAGGAGTTGTTTCTCATTCTTCGGGCTTATTATACTAAAGAGGAAAAGATGAATTTTTTTTATCATTCGATAGCTGCTTCGCTTACTTTTAAAGATAAAGTTATGGGAGTTTATTTGGAAGCCAGAACCGTGCAGGAACTTGCAGATAAATGTGGGTATGGATTGAAGACTTTTCAACGGCTTTTTTACAATTGTTTTTCGGAAGTACCCAGTAAATGGTTGATGAAACAAAAAGCACAACACGTAAAAGCGCGACTATTGGATAAAGATATTCCTATAAAAGTGATATTGGATGAATTTGGATTTTCTACATATGCGAATTTCTGTAATTACTGTAAACGTTATGTAGGAGATACTCCCAGAAATATTCGTGAATCGGTCACGGGTTCTCCAGAAATAAAAAGATAGATACAATATATGAATAAATTAGTTCAGATAATCATGAATAAGAAAATAATATGGCTTTTTTTAATGAGTGTCCTACCGGGGAAGTGTAACCTTCTTTATGCTCAAAATATCGTTGCAAAGACCAATATATTGTATGACATGACCTCTACTGTCAACTTGGGAATGGAATTCGGATTAGGTCTCAAATGGACTTTGGATTTATCCGGGAATTATAATCCGTGGACATTCTCTGATAATCATAAAATAAAGCACTGGATGGTGCAACCTGAAGTCAGATACTGGACCTGCCAGAGATATAGAGGACATTTTATTGGTTTACATACACATTATGCTTTTTATAATCTGAGCGGGACTCTTCCTTGGGGAATAAAAACAAATTTTATTAAGAATAATCGTTATCAGGGATGGCTTGCTGGGACTGGAGTTTCTTATGGATATCAGTGGATTTTATCTAACCGGTGGAATCTGGAGGCGACGGTCGGCTTGGGATATGCTTATGCAAAATATGACAAGTATCCTTGTCACCGTTGTAGTAAGAAAATAAATTCAGGTAATAAACATTTTGTCGGACCGACAAAGGTAGGACTGTCTTTGATTTATGTAATTAAGTAGAGTGTAATATGGAAAAATATATGAAAAGGTATTTTGTTTTAGGACTTATCATATGTGGCTCTTTTGATATTGGAGCTATGGAAGCAGAGTACAATCGAATATCTGTACCTGATTGCCAAATGGAATTGGATGGTGATTCGGTACGCTTAACTATGACAATAGATATTGAAAATGTCAAAGTAAGTACTAATCACTCAGTTGAATATACTCCGGTACTTATATCTTATGAGCATGGTGAAGATAGTGTTGCAAAGTTACCCAAAATACTTTTAAAAGGACGGATGGAATACAAAGCTTATCAAAGGTACGTTTCTTCGAAAGAGTATCGCAAGGTAGCTTTGAAAGAGCAAAAAGAACAATATTTTCTCGTATTGAAAGGTTATGGCCCGGAAAAACAAAGAACAGTACAATATTCAGCCGTTTTACCTGCTCAGGAATGGATGCGAAATGCAAGACTGGAGTTACGTGGAGATGATTGTGGTTGTGGAAAGGTATTGGCCTTGAAAAGAGGAGAACTGGCATTGGATATCGTTGATAATACTTTGCCTTTAATAGCCGAGAATATCAGAGAAAATGATATTATTTCAGAGAGAGCTGCGATGACAGTTGCGCAGGAAATTTCCCAGAAGGAGAAATTTGTACAACCTTTCTCTAAATCGGATATTATCCGAGATAAGGAAAAACTTGCTAATGGAGAAGTGGCTAATAGTCTCTTGATTTATTTCCCTTGGAACAGTGCAAAAGTGGATAGCGGTTACATGAATAACAGAGAGGCTTGTGCTAAAATAATAGATATTATTAATAAGCTTAATGCTGCTGATGATTCGAAAGTTGTAAAAGTACTTATTGGAGGATTTGCTTCTATTGAGGGGAAATACGATTATAATAAGCAGCTAGCTGCTAACCGTATCCAGAGTCTTTGTGATTTTTTAAAAGAGAATACAGCTATCCAAGATGAACAGTTAGAACTTTATAATGGAGGAGAAAATTGGAGTGAATTGAGAACGATGATTTTGAAGTCTGATATAAGTTATAAAAGAGAGGTGTTGGATATCATCGATCATATAAGTATAAAAGATGGTAGAGAACGTAAACTGATGGATTTGAAATGCGGTAAACTGTATCGCTATATCAAAGAGTACTTTTTTCCTAAACTCCGTTATGCGGGATATATAAAAGTGTATTACGAACTAAATAAACAATAGTAATTTTTAATTTTATTTTTATGATGAAAGTGAATTCTATGCTGGCAGTAGCATGTACTGCTCTGGTGATTACATCGTGTTCTAACGAGGAAATAGTTCCCGTTTCAATGTCTAAGAAGGTTTCTGTGGTACTTAATTTACCGGCTATGGCTCATACCAGGGCAATTGATAATATTGCTAATTCTGGAGATATGGTGACTATGAGTGGAACTGTAAAGTTGTATGCGAAGACTGCTCAAGATGGTGGAGTTGTCAATACTTTGACACTTCAAGTTTCTGATTTTACAGGATTGGATACAGGAACAGGAAGTAAAACGGTTGAGATTTCCGGTGCAGCTACTTATATCGAAGTAGAGGGTAATATTGATGGTTCTGCCACAAAGACTGATGATGTCAATTCTCGTCAGGGAGGTGTGACATCTGATGCAGTACGTGTGGTTGGAGGTGCTGCAATTGTTACTGGGGGGTCTACTTCTACCTGTTCTATAGAAGTAGCACCGGAGATGGCTCGTGTTGAAGTTAAAGGAGATTTAGGAAGTTCATTCACAAATCTGGCAGAACTTAAGGTTAAAGGAATCTATTTGAATAATGTAAAACAGAAAAGAGCAGATGCTGCCGTTGTAAAAACAACCAAAGCTTCGGCTCCTGATTGGACGACTGCGTATACTGCTGGTGGTACTAAATCAAATTTATACAATACATTTATCGGGACTCCTATTACTAAGTTTGATTCTGGCAAAGCTGATGGCTATAATTTTTTTCCACAGGATTTCCATATTGCCTCTTTATCTGCCGCTGCGACAACTAAAGAAGAGGCTGCTAAATATCATCCTCATGTGATTATGGAAGTTGAATATAAAATGAATGGAGTTGGAGCTCTTTCGAAAACAGGTTGGTTGAACGTAGTAGCTTTAAAAGATAATACTTCCTCATCATACATTGGAGAATTTACTAATGGAAAAGTATACCAACTGGATTTAGCTGATATTAAAAAAATTATGGATGTTCCTGTACCTCCTGTTACTGTTGATCCGGATCCGGATGCAGTTAATGTTGATGTAACAGTTACAGTGAAAGGTTGGGAACTTGTGTTTATCAAACCGGAAGTATAAACCATTTCTAAATTGAAGGGGTATCTTAAAATGCCCCTTCTTCTAAAATTAATTCATCAAGATATTAGTAGCGATGGAAGATAAGAAAATAAAGTTTCAGATTATCTGTTTTCTCTTTTTCTTTTTATTATCAGGGTGTATTTCGGAGAATACCGATGATTGTTCACAGGGAACTTTCTTGAAGTTCAGATATGTGTTGAATCCTGCCAACGAAGATTTATTTTCTTCTTCTGTGGATGTTGTAACAGTATATGTTTTCGATTCCGAAAAGAAATTTGTTACGATGAAAGTTGATTCCGGATATAATCTTTCGGGCGGAAATATTATGAAACTTAATCTGCCTGATGGCAGATATGATATTGTAGCTATCGGTGGGGATTTGGCTGATTATCATATCGGAACATTCGATAGTACGGCTGAAGAGTTCTTTAAATCCGGACTTGAGCCTTTCATAACATCCTTAAATGATTTTCGGCTGAAAGTTGTATCTGTCAGGCAAGGCACTTTGTTTCCGGACTCTTTAAAAGACTTGTTTGTGGGAATGGTAGAAAATGTAGAGGTGAGGTCGGGAAAAGAGTTTAATTACATGATTGATTTTACAAAGAATACAAATCGTGTGGAACTTCGTGTATTGGGCTTGGAGCATATGGAGTATACTCCAGTTCTCTCAGCGGATAACGGAAGATATAATTATAGAAATACCATACCCAATGATGCTTTGGAAAGAATATATGTTCCGTTATTTTCTAATACCAGAAGTGAGGGAAAAATATTTGTATATAATATATTGCGTTTAATGAAGGATCGCCAGGTTTCTTTGCATTTTTGGGATAACCGGGGAAATAATATTATACCAGAATTCAAAGGGTTGAATATTATTGAGGAGATAATGAAATCTCCTAAATATAATCAACAGATGGATCTTGATAGAGAAGATTATTATGAAATTGAACTCAAGTTTGACGGGTTGACTTTGGTCTCGATGAAGATCAATGGTTGGGAGATTATTTCTATCAACCCAGAGGCCTAACCATTATAAAATAATTTGTAAGAAAAGTATGAGAAAAGCTATAAAGAAAATTCTCCCATTATTATTTCTGCTGCAACTAATATATAGTTGTATTGCGGATAAAGATGAGTTTATGGATCAGATTCAGAATAGTAATCCTGTTCAAATAGAGCTTTCCACACGTTCTTTTGTAGAGGGTGGAGTTACTATTTCTAAATTCCGTTTTATCGCAGTGTCTGCTTTAGGTCGGGTTGTCATAAATCAGATGATTGATAACCCGGCAGATAAGAATTTTACTTTTTCCATTGCTCCTGGTAATTATACTTTGTATGCTGTTGCCAATGAAACAGTAGAGATGACACAACAATTGAATGATGCTTCCACGAAAGACGAAGTTAACCGGGTTCAAATACCTGATGTTTACCAGAAATCGGAGAGATGGTTACCATTAGCCTGGATCAGAGAAGGAGTAATAGTAAAGGCAAGAGAAGATAATAGCTCATATGGAACTGTATCTTTTGATAATGGTGTATTGTGGAAAAATGTGATTAATATCGAGTTGGAGCGTCTTGCTGCCAAACTTCAATTGAAGTTGAGAAGAAGTAATGCGAAGAACAAAATTCTTTTGAGAGCGGCTACCTTTTATTCTTATCCGTCTTTTTCTTATTTATATCCATTAAATTACGACGGGCTATTTTTAGGATATGACCACATGATAGATAGGGATATAGAGATATCATCTGTTGATGATGGTACGGAGAATTACACTGTCATACGTTCCAATTATCTGATAGGAGAATTACTGGGGATGGGGACACCTTGTTATGTTAAGGTGACTTTTCTTCGTGATGGCGTACCGGAAACTCATAAATTATCAATCGGTCAATCTCAAAGGAATAAATATTATCAATTAATGGGCACCATCACGACGAGTGGGGTCGTGATTGATAATATTGTTGCTTTGCCTTGGGGAGATGCTACTGACAACATTGATGTTTCCGGCGTTGAAATTCAATTTTCCAAGGTAGAGGTTCCTTATTCTTATGAAACAGAGAGTAATGTTCATTTTGTGACAAAAAATATTGCGGAAGAAAACATTCGTTTATCAGATGGTTTGTATTCATCGGATGGTACAGTAGTAAATGTGAGTTCTAAGTTTGATATGCGTAAGACAAAACTGACATATTCTTATGATAAGACAACCGGAAGGGGAAGTGGGATTCTGACAATAAAACGTAAGACAGCAGCTGTGACTTCGGATACTTTGCTGATTTATGCAGCCGGACTTCGCAGAACGATTATAGTGAATGGGCTTGGAATAGCAGGTTCCAATGTTTATTGGGATGAATTAAAACAGCAATTGACATTTGATAATGTACCTCAGAAAGGGAAAAAAGCACCTCATGAACATTATCAAGGTGTATATTTCAAGTATGGTGGAATGGTTGCCCGTTCGGGAGGAAGTAATAACCAATCATCAGAGATTATATGGAACGCTTCAGGTTCCATATATACGGCAAGCAGTGATATTCCGTATCTTACTGATACGGATTATCCGGAGTCTATGTCAAATATGCCTTTCTCTCCGAATAATGATATAGGGGATATCTGTGTATTTTTATCAAGAAGGGGTATTGCACCCGGATCAGAGAAAGGAATGAAATGGAAAACGCCTACCAGGGACGATTGGCGAGCTGTTATCTCTGCCAAAGTTAAGAAAACAGAAGGAATTTGGACTGATATCGGTGAAAACTCAGATTGGAGTGGAAATACTTCCTTGGAACAAGGTGTCAGAATTGACGATCGATATTTTTTTCCCGCCAGTGGCTCTGCAAGTGTGAGCGGTGGATATTTTCAGAAAG
Source organism: Bacteroides hominis (assembly GCF_033042785.2). Lineage (NCBI taxonomy): Bacteria > Pseudomonadati > Bacteroidota > Bacteroidia > Bacteroidales > Bacteroidaceae > Bacteroides > Bacteroides hominis. Next base: position 3,230,410 of record NZ_CP178829.1, read on the forward strand.
GTTGTTATATCCGATATATGTGTAGTTCCCCTAAAAGTGGAGAACGGATGTATACGTTCCAGCAAGATCAGGATGGTAGCCCATTCATTCATGATGGAGTATTTAGAAATGCGAATTTGATACCTGTTCGTTGTGTGGTAGATGACAGTCCCGAATCGATCAAGCCTTTATATATGTTGACTTATGATATAGATGAAGCACATGCCAGTACAACTGTGAGTTCGGGAAATATATTTATCAAAAAACAATATGCTGATGCTGGCAGTAGCATAACACTTTCTGATCAGGTTTTAACTTCTTCAGACGGTAGACTCCATACCGGTTGGGTTGTGGATGGAAAAGAGTATACGTTAGGGGCTGTTATTTCTAATGTGAATAAAGATCTGGTTGTCAGACCCAAATGGGGCCCCCGTAGTATAAATTGAATTACGTCCTTGTTTTATGTATAAAAAGAAATCTATGAAATATATAGGTATACTGTTCGTTCTGTTTATGTTTTTATATGCATGTACGGACGAAAATATTATTAATGATGCTTCAGGATGTATACCTGAAGCACCTGAAGGGAAAGCTAATATTGTTGTAAAGTTTCAATCGGGTTCTTTCAATAAACCGGTTACCAAAGCAACAATTCACAATGATGGTGATTTTGATAATCCATGGGTATTATCATTTAAACTGCCGGCCGGAGGAGCAACAACTTCGGATGCTGTTTTTGTGGAGGCTGTACCGACTAAACAAATAGCCGGTCAGATGATTGTGCAGCTATCAGTAAGTAATGAACCGCATGTGTTGTATTTTGTTGCGAATGCGGATGCAATGATTATGAGTAAAAAGGAGTCTTTCAGTGGGAAAACATATGATGAGATATCCGGTCTGCTGACATTTGGTGATCCGGTTTCATCGGGAGGTGCAGGATTGACTCCACTTTCCAATCCGCAGGGAAGAATTCCTTTTGTTAATGAGAAGATTCCAATGACTTCAATGATTCGGGTCGATAAAATAGAGAAAAATATGTCATTGGGACAAGTGGTGAATTTGAGCAGAATAGTTTCTAAACTATACATTGATGCGACAAAAGCGAATCAGAAAAATAGTTTTATATTGACAGGATTCACAGTTGTCGATGTCCCGTCAGTGGGATATTTTGATAATATGCTTCCAATTGATAGGGTGACGCCTCAGGAGGTTGTTGATTATGGAACGAAAGATGATACTGCTACTCGTCTTTCAGGACTGATAATTAGTGATATTGTGGGAAATACTACTAAGTCGGATGTTTCTGACCGTCCGGTTTATGTATATCCATTCTTGACCGGAGATAATAGAGGTGGAGAGTATGGGATCATTTTGTCAGGACATTTTGGTAGTAATGTTGATAGATATTTTTACGTGAAGCTTGGTGGTCCTAAAAGTAGTGCACAATTAAATAAGCCCAATGTCAGCTATAAAATCAATGTAGAGTCAGTGGAGAATAGGGGATATGCTACTATTGAGGAGGCTTTAGTGAATTATCAACCGGGTACAGGGGTTGTATGCCGGGTTACTTTGCTGGATGATTTTCATGAATTAGTGGCTAACGGACAATATTATTTAGGCCTGTCGAATTCAGAGTTTTGTTTTTATGCGGACGGAGAACAAAATGATATTATAGTAACTACAGTCACTACAAATGCTTATGATAGAGGGAATGTGGCACCTTCGTCGTCCATCGAATTGCTTAACGCAAGAGGGATGGAACTGGTAGCTGGACAAACAATAAACTCTAACTCAACAGATATTAAGGTTAACTTTACTAATCCTGTTTCGGCTGAAGGAACTGTTAGAGTTACAATTGGTAATTTGGTGAAAGATATATCTGTGACTAAACAGAATGTTTTTCTTTCCAACTATGAATCCGGTAATAATGGAGTACTAATTGGAGAACATATTGTTAGTGCATATATTCAATCTGATACCCAATCCGGCAATGGAAACGTAGGCTTAGCCACTATGATCAATTCTTTGGATAGACGGACTGAGATAGAGACATCTTTAGAAGGAGGTACTGATTTATATTTGTTTTATCGAAGACGCATTGGAAATCAGGACCTAAAAATTTGTGCGTATAATAGTATGGGGAATACCCGCTTGATCGAATTAAAAACATCATTGCCTCAATTTGCCGGGTCGAATATTTATTGGGACGGAACAAAACTAACTTTTGATGATACCCCGGGTGAGGGGCAGAGAGCACCTCATGAACGTTATCAGGGGCTTTATTTTAGATATGGATCTTTATTTGCGTTAGGAGGAGGTGCCTCCACTCCGGAGGTTATTTTTAATCCGACTGGTGAAATATATGATATTAGAAATATCCCTTATGCTATTAATGAAATAGTCCCGCCATTGGATCAAAGCAATAGAGAGGATAATTTATTCGGATTGAATATTGATGACTATTCGAAAGGAATTGGAGATATTTGTAGATATATGACCGCAAGAGGATGGGCACCTCCTGGAAAGAAATGGAAGACTCCATCGGGATATGAATTGAAAACTTTAGAGAACAATGACGATTTACTTACAACGATAGGTCCCTATGGTGAGGATAATTCCAAGTCCCATCAATGGGGACAATACGAAGTATCAGCAGGTACGACTTTATTAAATATTTATTTTCCTGTATCCGGTTTGAGAGATAATAGTAATGGTAGATTAACCTATTTATCTTCTAATGCACATTATAGTTCTTCTTCTGCAACGTCAACTAATGCCTGTGTTGCTATAGTAGGGGGACAAGGAGATTTTCTTGTCTTCGGTAATTCGGGGAGATATTGGTTTAGGACAGTGCGGTGTGTTGTCGATGATTCGCCTGAACCTGTAACTCCGATATATACGCTTTCGTATGATGTGAATAAGCAAGAAGGAGAGGATATTGTCATTCCGGAAGGAGCTAAATTACTAAGGCAGCATGTGGAGCAGAATGGTTCTATCCAACTTTCTGGTATCAGATTGGAAGCTTCTGGACGGGTTCATGTCGGCTGGAGCATTAATGGTAAAGAGTATGCCTTAGGAGGATTGGTTAGTAACATAACTTCAGATTTGGTGGCTAAAGCTGTTTGGGTAAAGGGGTATTGGGTCGGTAATTCAATCTGGGCTCCTGGAAATTTACGTTCTGGTAAATTTGCTACTGCGCAGGAGTACATAAGTAAAGTTTGGAATGGAGGAGACTATTATAATTGGAATTGTAAGGATCCTTTGGATATTAATACGGACGAGATTTATACCGGATGGAATCCTTTGAATGATCCATGTCCGGTAGGTTGGAAAACACCGTCAAAAGCGGATTTTGATAATTTGGTTAGTGCTGGATATGTATATGGATTAAAGAATGGTGTAGCAGGCTATTGGTTTGGAACAGCAACATTGCCTGCTACAGAAAAACAAGATGATTACTTATTTATGCCATCTAAAGGTGGATATAGAAATCTGAACTCAACAAGTCTTGCTCAAGTAGAATCTTACACAACATATTGGAGTACGATAAAAAAAGATGAAGGAGAAACTAACCCTTACTTGTTAGAACTAAAGGCTGACAATTCTGGTATACGTGTTCGTACTACACATTCTACACGTTATGGAGTACATGTGCGTTGTATCAAGGATATGGATTAGTACCGGACACACTAAACTTTACTATGTTGACTATGGTCTGTGAAGATAGTAGTAATATTTCGTTTCTTTCATACCTCTTATATCAATGATTGATATAAGAGGTATTTCTAAAAGAGGCTGATTGGTTTTATTCTTTAGAAGAATATTATATCAATAAAAAGAAGGGAGTTCAGTCTTACCAATAAAATTTGTATAACGGAAACTTAAAGAGGAGTCTCAATAATTCCCGTCTGTGAAGATAGGGATTACTATTTGTTTTGTTTGTGTGTAGTACCCTTCTATATCTGGTGTGATAAGAAGGGTACTTTTTTCGAAACTCCTTTATATCTTTTTTATATCGTAATAGTGGTATGAAAGCTAAGTATTCACTACATTTGCGCAGATTATGATTGCCGATAGATTATGAAAAGAGGAAAACTATTGATACTTCCCTTATTGGGAACCCTTATACTGACAAGTCTTTTTTCCTGTGGTGTAGACCGCTGGCCGGAATATTATCCGGAGACGGGACGTGACATTTGGATAGATAGTGTGATGCGTCAGGAGTATTTATGGTATAAAGACATGCCTTCACCTGCCGCTCCGGATTACTTTCAGGAGCCGGCAGAATTTCTAAAAAAGGCTGTTGCTTCCATGGATAAGGGCTTCAGTAATATTGACTCTCTGCTTGACGAGCCTATCCCAAGCTATGGCTTCGACTATAGCTTATACAAAGTGCTTGATAACGATACGGCTTATAATGCTCTGATTTCTTATGTTGTTCCAGGGTCACCGGCCGAAGAGGCCGGATTGAAGCGTGGGCATTGGATTATGATGCTGGATGGAGATTATATCACCAAAAAGGTAGAGCCGGAATTGCAACAAGGAGGTGTCCGGACGCTTCAAATAGGTGTATATAAAGAGGTAGTTGGGGAAGATGGCAAAACAACTGGTAGTGTCGTACCGATAGGGGACACAACGATATCTGCTTCACGTTCTTTGACCGATAAGCCTGTCCATTATTTCGATGTTATCCCTTGGGATGGAAAAACGGTTGGGTACCTGATGTACAATGAGTTTAAAGCGGGATCAACAGCGGATAGCCAGGCCTATAATGACGATTTACGGAAAGTTTTCCGGAAATTCCAGACAGATGGTGTAAATGAGTTTGTGTTAGATCTCCGATATAACACCGGTGGCAGTTTAGATTGTGTACAGCTGCTCTGCACTATGCTTGCACCGGCTGATAAAATGAATCAATTGCTTGCTTTATTGAGGTATAATGATAAACGTGTAGAATCGAATCAGGATCTGACGTTCAATCCGGAACTTATCCAGTCGGGTGCAAATCTCAACTTATCTACTGTTTATGTATTGACTACCAATGCTACGAGAGGGGCTGCGGAGATGGTTATCAATTGCCTTAACCCTTATATGAAGGTGATATTGATAGGAACTCAAACTGCGGGAGAATATGTTGCTACAGAGCCTTTTGTTCATCCTACGGATCGGTTCATCCTGAATTTAGCTGTATGTAATGTATTCAACGTACAAGAAAAATCGGATTATGTCAACGGTTTCAAACCTGCATATGAATATAACGAGGATTCTTATTTAAGCACTTATCTGCCTTTTGGTAATACGAATGAGACATTGCTGAGTGTAGCATTGAAAACAATGAGTGGTGTATCGGAAAACGGAGGAGGAGAGGGAACAACACGTATGGTTGTAACGAAGAGACTTATGAAATTCCATCCTCGCCGCGGATTGACTTTGGGAATATCGGAAAAGTAATCTGTCATTTTGTATTTTAGAAATGCGGAGAGACGTTTCTTTACGGACTGACGATGACAAATAGAATAAAAACGCGTGGATTTTGCAATAGCATAATTCATGCGTTTTGCATTTGGGAAATATTGTGCCCACGATGAAGGGAAATTGACGAATGTTGTAATAAAATTGAATGCTGAAATAGCGGAATGGTTCCAAAATGCTATTCTCCAGATGTTCATCTATAGTTGAATTCTGGAAGAAAATTGCCTTTTTTTGGTTCGGTTTATCATTTTTCTCACGACTTGACCTTGTTTTGCTTTCTGAAATTAATATCCTGAAAACAGAAAGTTAACTTTCTGTTTTCAGGATATTAATTTTCTCTTGATAAGAAGTTCGTTCTTTATTTTTACGATGTTAACTTCTTGTTAACGACTTCCGGCTTTCATCCTATAAATATGCGGAATATTTGCATCTTACTTGCCGATTCATTCCTGTTTCGCTGTTTTTTGAAAAATGAATAGTTAGTCAAAATGGACTTTCTACGATTTTCTGATCAGGATCTGAGGATATTGCTTGTATAATGTCAATCGTCAAGTGTAGATACAGATATATACTTTGCAGCTATTTCACATAGTTAATCAGCCATTTTACCATTTCCGGATCATAATGTGAGAAGAATAGACTTTTTTCATTGTCAAGTGCGGCTATAACCGTCATTTCTCTTTCTGTCAAACTGAAGTCAAAGACATTGAAATTCTCAATCATACGTTCTTTATGTGTAGACTTGGGTATTACTACTATGCCACGCTGAATTAAGAAACGTAGAGCAACTTGTGCAACCGACTTTCCATATTTGACACCAATGGCGGCCAAAGTCCCGTTGGTGAAAAAATCATTTCGACCTTCGGCAAACGGTCCCCAAGCCATTAGTTCTGTGCCGTATTCCTGCATGACTTCCTGTAGTTTTCTTTGTTGATTGAATACATGGGTTTCCATTTGATTCACCGCTGGCTTTATCTCGCAGAATTCTGCCAGATCGACAAAGCGGTCAGGATAGAAATTGCTGACTCCGATAGCTCGCACTTTACCTGTTTTGTTTGCTTCCTCCATGGCGCGATAAGTGCCATAATAATCATTGAAAGGTTGGTGAATCAAAAGCAAATCGATATAGTCGGTTTGCAATTTTTGCAGAGATTCCTCAATAGATGCCTTTGCTTTTTCGTAGCCTGCATTCGATATCCAAACTTTCGTAGTGATAAATAGATCTTTGCGGGGAATGTTTGATTTTCGGATGGCATTTCCCACGCCTTCTTCGTTTCCATAGGCTTGGGCTGTATCGATCAGCCGATACCCTACACTGATAGCATCTGATACGCATCTTTCACACTCTTCGGGAGTTACTTGATATACTCCGTACCCTAAAATCGGCATTTCAATGCCATTGTTCAGTTTTACATATTCCATAATCATATATTATTAGATTACACATTTACCGGCATTAGACTGATCATTCAGTTGTTTTTGCCTTTTTGATTCAAATGCAAAAATAGTCGGTTTTGTTCGTTGATATAGGATATGGATTACAGCTTTTATTACCTTTATTACGGATTAAAAAGTATTATTGCATTATGTTTACCAGATGGTTTGAAAACACTTATAAGATAAACTTGTTCCAACTGTTGTCATAATAAAAATTGTGGTTATCTTTGCGTTCTACTAAAAAAGTTTGGATGTTTAAACTTAAGAAGGATTCCGTGAAGTAAATAACCTTTTAAACGTAAGTTTGAGGTTATGCTGCAATTCTGGCTCAGGCATATTTTTTGTCTGAGATATTTTCATATATATACATTAATAAATTAAAGCATCATGAATAACGATAATAAATCAATTCACGAATTCGATTTCGATTTAATCTGCGAATATTTCTCAAGTATAAAACGACAGGGGCCTGGCAGTCCTGAAGTGACCATTAAAGCTCTTAGTTTTATTGAGGATCTGAACGAAAATTCTCGTATAGCTGATCTTGGTTGTGGTACAGGCACTCAGACAATGACATTAGCCGGGCATACATCCGGACAAATCATAGGTTTAGATTTGTTTCCTGCTTTTATAGACATTTTCAACTACCATGCCAGTCAGTTGAGCTTACAAGATCGGGTAAAGGGAATTGTAGGTTCAATGGACAATCTTCCATTCAGTAGAGAAGAGTTGGACTTGATCTGGTCCGAAGGAGCAATTTATAATATAGGTTTTCAGCATGGGCTGAAAGAGTGGTGGCAATATTTGAAAATAGGGGGCTATATCGCTGTCTCAGAAGTTTCCTGGTTTACTGATAAACGGCCTGCCGAGATTAATGATTTCTGGATGGATGCTTATCCTGAGATAGATACTATTCCCAATAAGGTTGCCCAAATGCAAAGGGCCGGGTATATCCCTGTTGCCTGTTTTATTTTACCTGAAAACTGTTGGATAGAACATTTTTATACTCCACAAGTAGAAGCCCAGGAGAATTTTCTGAAAAAATATGCCGGTAATAAAGCTGCTGTGGATTTTATTGCCAACCAGCGTCATGAGACCCAACTTTACTATAAGTATAAGGAATATTATGGGTATGTGTTCTACATAGGAAAGAAAATCTGATGTTCCTGTCAAAAAGTTAAAGAGGCTCTAAAGGTTATTATTATGGTATTGATAAATACCTTTAAAAGGATTGGGAAAATGAATTTCATCTTTCCCAATCCTTTCTTTTAAGTAGTGTCGTAAGGATTGATAGGTGTTTTTTCAGACTGTTTGTAAATATAGGTAGGCGATAAGAAAGGTTTATTTTTCGCGGGCAATCTCGACAGCTTGTTTGATGCGGTCGGCCATACCGATTCCTCCTTTGAGATTTCCTGCCAATACCAATCCGGGATATTGCTTTTGTAGTTCGTTAATTGTGGTAAACCTGTCGGCGCTGCTGCTTTCGTATTGGGGAATGGCTTTTTCATGCCGGAAGATGCGTATCAGATCGGGTACTATTCCAACAGGATAATTCAGCATCTCGTGCATGGTAGTGCCAATTAACGTGGTAATTTCGTCATTGCTTTTTGTCAGGAGTTCGGGATGCCTTGTTCCGCCCAGGAAATATGAATACAAGGCGCCATCCTTTGGAGAACGGTTGCTGAAGCAAGCCGATGGAAACAAAATACCTAAAACAGATTTTTGTTCACAGGAAGGAACCAATCCCCCAAAGGCAGGGAACTCTTTTCCATAAGTATTACGCAGACCCACACAGACTTGCATAACGGGAGCATAGGCAAGATTGCTAATCCGGTTTATTTGTTCGGTGGGGATAAAAGGAAGAAGTGGAGGCAGGGCATAGGCAGGTATGGTGGTTATCACCTTCCGACAACGAATTTGATCGACCTTTCCGTTGGCATCTGTAAAGCAAACCAACCAACCACGCTCACAAGGTATCAGGGATGTTGAGGTGGCTCCCAATGAGAATCGTTTATTTCCAATGGCCTGTTCCAATGCTCCTGTCAGATTACTGAGGCCTCCATGGGTAGAGAAAACTTTTCGTGTGGCCAGTCGATCGCGTTGGTTTCGGGGTGAAAACGATTTTGCAATGCCACCGCGAATGAAGCTGCCATAGGTCTGTTCAAGCTGATAAAGCTTAGGGAGGGCGTGACGGGTGACCAACCGCATGGGGTCACCGGCATAGACACCCGAAATGAACGGGTCTACCGCATAATGCAGATAAGACGTGCCCAAGCGACGTTGTACCAGTTCGCCAATGGTTTCGTCAGGATTGTTTCCTCTTGAGCGGAAAGGTTCGCATAGGATATTTAATTTATCTTTTGTACTGAACAACGGTGTGGTAATTGCATTGAACAGTCCCGAGGGGAGAGGGTGAAAACGATTACCTTTCCATATAAGACGTTGTTTGGAAGCTTCGCGGGCTGTTTCTAAACGGCAGATTGGAGAGAGTGCCTCGAGAAGTTCGGCTACTTCAGGGTGAGAGATTATACCGGTATTCGGTCCGCTTTCGAAGGTGAAGCCACTTTCGTGGTAGGTACATATCTGACCGCCCGTGCGGGATTGTTGTTCGATTACTTCGACATCACATCCCTTGCGAGTGAGGTAATAGGCGATAGTCAGTCCGGTGAGACCTGCACCAATGATAATCGTGTCTCGCAAACGATAATTTTTTGTTTCTGGTTGGTTCATTTTTACAAAGGTTTTGAATATGAGTGTGGGGTATGGAGCATAAGCTTGTCAAGTGAAGCGGCTACGTTGCGTACAAATGCCGAACCTTCGGTTGTCATCTCAAGATAGTCATCAGTATAGTAAATCAGCCCGTCATTGGCAAAGACCGACAGTTTCTGTTCATCATAGGCTGTAGCGGCTTTTAGAGTCGGTACTGATACGTGCAAACGGTTTGACAGAGCTTTCCAATCGATGCATCCATTGCACATTAAGGTTTCAATCACTTCTCTGGTTAATTGCTCGGTTGGAGAAAGGGCGTAGCCTTTGGTAATACATAGTTCGCCTTTGCCGATAGTCTCGATGTAGTGGAGAATATCTTTCGTGTTTTGAGCATAGGCCGATTCGAGTTGGCTGATAGCAGTTACGCCCAAGCCATATACCTGTGCAGTAGTGCGTCGGGTACAATAACCCTGAAAGTTGCGGTGTAATTTTTTGGTTTGCATGGCGATACTCAGTTCATCGTTTGGGCGTACAAAGTGATCCATTCCGATAGATTGATAACCGGATTCAAGCAATAGCTTGGCAGCAGTGTCAAACATATTCCGTTTTTCACGATTATCGGGTAGACCTGATTTCTCCAGAATCAACTGTCGTTTATTGATCCAAGGCACGTGGGCGTAACTGAATGTGACCAGTCTGTCGGGTGATAAGGAAATGGCTTGCTCTATACTACGGGCAAAGCTTTCTACTGTTTGCTTGGGCAAGCCATAAAGAAAGTCAAGGTTGATGCTTACCCCCCTTTCGCGTAGCAGAGCAAAGATATCTTCCATCGCTACTAAGGAAGGGCGGCGATTCACTGTTTTCAGGACTTCGATGTTAAAGTCTTGCACGCCAATACTGACACGGTTGAAACCACATTCGGTTAACTGTAGCCAATCTTTCTCAGAAAGATATCCGGGATGGCATTCAATGGCTATTTCCGGACGATCGATCATCCGGAATGATGATAATAGGTGAGCATTCAGCTCTTTGATCAAGGCTATAGGAATGGCTGTGGGGCTTCCGCCTCCATAATGTATTTGTGCGATCGGGCGGCTCTTGTCCAACAAAGGAAGAATTTGATCCATCTCCTGATGCAAGGCCTTTACATAGGATTCAATGACTTCGGGACGTGCCATAGGATATGAGTTGCATCCGCAATAGTGACACAAGTGTCGACAGAACGGGATATGCAGATAAAACGATAACGCACGTTCTGAAACCTTGTTCGATTGCTGCACAGCCTCCAGGTAGCGGCTGTTGGTAAACGGTTCAAAATAATTGGCCGGTGGATAACTGGTGTATCGGGGTACCGGTACATTGTATTTATTGATTATTTCAGTATACATATGTGTTAAGAATGAATAGTTTGAGATTCTTTTCTGAAGAAACAAAAGATATAGATCAGCGATATGGAAGCCAATACGACTTCGAAGATAAATAGACCGTGATAACCAACCCTGTCGGCCACCACTCCGCTAAGAAAGGCCATAAGCAGACCACTTAGGTGTGTGAGTACAGTTTGAATGGTAAAATCAGTTCCTTCGCATCCTTTGCGTACACAATCCATGGCAGTGGTATATACCACAATGGTTGCCATACCGTAGGCACTCCACAATAGTACGATGCCCAAACAGAGCATTGGGAGTGAGGGAGGCGTCCACGAAATACACATAAAATAGAGTGTGGTAAACAGAATGAATATCGCGAATAGTATTCTGGAATAATATCGTCCGATTTTGCGAACCAGTAATCCGGCCAGAAAAGATGATGCGAAAGCGGCTCCGGTACCTACGATGCCTATCATAATGCCTATCTCTTTCATTGAATAGTCCAGATCAACCAGGTAAGAACGCAGTACCGATAAAATGCCGATAATGCTGGCGTAGTAAAGTAGTAGGAATCCTATTTGTTTCCAGATACTGCGGCGGGCAAAGAACCATATAAAATCGGTAAGTCGTGCTCGCTTTGCAGATTCCTTGACAGTCATTTTCATGCGCTTATTCTTCAGTAACGGGATAACTGCCAATAGTACGAAAATGCATAAGCACGGTATCACTGCATGCCAGCCATAGTGTTGGAGAACAAGAAGCAGCACGCCCGTTCCTATTAATGTACCTCCGAAGCTACCCATTGATTGCATACTGTTGACCAAACTTTTATCCCGCTTGTCAAAAGAAAGTACAGCAAGTGTGTCTGTGGCTATATCTTGTGTAGCTGAAGCTACAAGTGATAGAAACACCAATCCGATAATGAGGTAAAGGTCTGTCTGGATGTCGAGTAGCCCTACTAAAAGGATCAGTAAAGCATATACTATTTCGGATGAAATGATACAGCGTTTATAGTCTTTCATGGTGATGCAATGCCGGTCGATGAGTGGTGCCCAAAGAAACTTCAATATCCATGGAAGTTTGATAAGCTGTAATAAGGCGATGGACGAAAGAGAGTAATCAGCCTGTCTCATCAATACTTGTATGGCAGTAGAGAAGAAACTCATCGGGATGGCCTGTGCGATATATAGACAGAAAAACGTACCAAGGTTCAGTGTCTTCTGGGATAGTGGGAAAAATCTGTTTATTTCCATTTTTTGATGTTGCTTGATTAAAGACGGACGCTGACAGATGTCCCCAGGGTGATGGGTTTTCCTTTTTGCGCATAGGCTTTGCTTGTCACGAAGTAGTAGCTCAGATAGTCGGTATTGGTGAGGTTTTTGCTCCAGACTTCCCACGTAAAGTTTCCTTTACTCGCACCAATTTTCAGATTGACCAGTGCATACAGGTTTTGTTTGGCTTGGTTGTCTTCGTACCAATAGATTGGGCCTGTTGCCGATACGCCACCATTGAGTGTAAGGCGGTCGATCCAGGAGCAGATGTTGTAGAATGTATATCCGGCTGTTAAAGAGAAGGTGTGACAGGGGACCATAGGCAGGTAATTACCCCCATAATCTTTTAGGGTGCCACGTTCTTCTTTCTTATAGTGAACAAATCGGGCATCTGTATATCCATAATTCATATGTACGACCAATGAATTTACCGGACGAGCCTGCAAACTTATTTCGACGCCTTTATTGCGAGAGCGACCGGCGTTTCGGATTATATTACCTACAGCCGGAATAGTATTGGTTATCTGCTGGTTGCGCCAATCTATATAGAACAATCCTAAGTCGGTTGTCAGTCGACCATTCAGGAAAGATAGCTTGGCGCCTATTTCGTAGTTCCAGTTATATTCGGGTGAATAGATATACTCGTCATCGTTGAGGAAAGAAACATTAAATCCTCCGGTTTTATATCCTCTGGATACGGAAGCGTAAAGCAATTGATTGTGGGATGAGAGATATTGCAAGCTGAACTTGGGAGTAAACTGGCTGAAGTGAAGGGATCTGTCGAATTGTCCGAGAGATTTTGTTTCTCCCTTACCATCCAACGGCTGTTGCACTTTGGAAAAATCGCATCGGGCCTGTTCATAATCGTAACGTAAACCCACAGAGCAGGACAAACCTTGGAACAGATCGAGTGTGGATTGATGATAAAAAGCAATCCCTTGAGTGGGGATCTCACTATTAGTAAGATGCCGGGTGGTATCTGTAAAACGACTGAGGTCAACTTTCCTATCTACCGTTTGCCGGAAAGCAAAAAGCCCCGTTATCCAGTGATAACGACTGTTATTGACAGATTTTGCTGTAAATTCCTGGCAATACATATGCTGTCGTATCCGGTTTTGCCCGTAGAATATATTGCGGGGCGAGAAATCTTGATCAATCCCCATTTTATCTTGTATATACTGATAGGAGGTTTGGCTGTTGAAACTAATGCGGGAACCATCGTAGCGTACATTAACCCCGGAAGTCAACAGATTTCGTCGATACAGTCCTTCATCATTGTAGTTTACGGCTTCTGTTGTTCCGTTATCGGCATTGTACAATCCGTATGGATATCCTCCCTGATTCGAATACTCGTAGGAAGTTATGAAACGGGTGGTCCAATGGGCTGCAGGTTTCCATATCAGTCCGATTCGTCCTGCTCCATTATCAAGCTTGTCCGCTTTCTTATGGGTATACAGGTTTGTAAAAAAGCCATCATTGTGGTGGTAATTGCCGCTAATGGATAAGCCCAGTTGTTCGTTTACCTTTGTATGGTTTGAAGCCATCAATCGAATATCATTGTAACTGCCATATCCTAACCGAAAACGTGTACCTTGATAATCAAGGGGTGAATGGGTGTATATATTGATAATTCCACCGATGGAGTTACGTCCGTAGAGAGTGCCTTGTGGGCCGCGAAGCACCTCTATACTACTTATGTCCGACAAGTCAACATCGAAAGCTGAGGTTTCAAAATGGGGAATTCCATCGACATAAAACCCCACCGATGGAGCATCTTTTTTTGCTCCTATGCCTCGGATATAAACCGGAGAGTTTTGTTTAGATCCATAATCGGGCATATAGAAATTAGGCAGTAAGGAGCTTAAGTCTTTAGCTCCCGATATTTCATTTTCTTTAAGGAAGCGATTATCCAAGGTAGAAATAGAAAGTGGTTCACGATTGGGACTGTTCTGTTTAAAACCTACTATCGTTACTTCATCCAGATTGATAGGCTTAACCAATACCGTATCGGGTTCATTAGCTGAAACCATTGTGGAAAAGGGTAGGAGGAAAAATAGTTTTCTTATCATATTTTTAGAATTTGCGGCAAAGGTAGACCATGTTTCCAGAGCGGGCAATCCTCATTTCTTAGGATTTTATCTACCAGTTTCAGTTTGCCTTGCATTAATCGTTTTTATCTTTTATTCTGACATTATTGGTCGTGTGCCTTTTTCATGTTTTCTTCTGGTATATAACAAACCACCCAATTCTATCAGAATAGTATAAATAGGGGGTATTGCTTCATTTGACTGATTTCTGTTAGCGACGACAGCTCCTTTATATTTTCCCTAAAAGGGCTTTATGATATAACTTCCGGGGATGGAAATCATATGTTGTTTTCGTCGGTTTATAGGAAGTAATAGTTTGCCTATAGATTGTATTTATTTGTTGTATAGAGATTTATGTTACTTCTGTTTTCCTCAGGATGCATTGCGGCTATTTAATAGTTAGCCAATTATAGTGCCGGTATTCTGAAATTGTCTGATACATATAAATAGTGTTCTTTTTTATATAAATATAAGAGTTTATAAGATATTACTTTTGCATCAGAAAGTACGTACTTATTAAACGCGGTTCTGATAATATGACTTTTTATCCCCATATCTGTATTGTCAACTGTCGTTTATATAATTATTTTATACATTTTATTGATAAACAAAATGAACAATGCTAAATTATTACATTTAATGGTTTATATCTTAACCATTATTTTAGGGTGGGCTTGCACAGAAGTGGATATTACGATGCCCAAAGGTCCTAAAGGTGATAGAGGAATGTCGGCTTACGAATTCTGGAAAGAGAATGTAGAGAATGGAGTGATATCCTGGCCTAAACAAGAGACTGAGATAACTGATTTTTTTAAGTACTTAAAAGGTAAAGACGGTCTGGATGGAAAAAATGCTTTTGAACTTTGGAGAGAGGATGTAGCTACAGGTACTTTAGATAATCCTCACCGTCCGGGAAGTAAATGGCCCGTATCTCAAAATAATCTTAGAGATTTTTGGTATTATCTGACAGGAGCGAGTGGTGAGAATGGCCAGACACCTCATATCGGAGATAATATGAATTGGTGGATTGGTAATAAGGACACTGGAATACGCGCACAGGGCAGGGACGGACGAAATGGTGAAGATGCTGTTCCACCGATTGTTACGATTGGGGATAATGGTAACTGGCTGATTGATGGGGTAGATACAGGAAGACCCTCCAGAGGTGAAGAAGGAGTTGCGGGAGCAACACCTACTATTACAATTGGAGAAAATGGAAACTGGGTAATCAATGGGAAAGATACCGGAAAGGCTGCGATAGGTAAAGATGGAAGATCGCCAGAGGTAATGATCGGTACTAATGGAAACTGGTATATTAATGGGAAAGATACCGGTATTCGTGCATATGGTAAAGATGGTGTTGATGGCAAAGACGGTACTAATGGAAAGGACGGTACTAATGGAAAAGATGGTGCTGATGGAAAAGATGGTACTAATGGAAAAGATGGTGCCGATGGAAAGGATGGTAGCAATGGAAAGGATGGTGCTAACGGAAAGAGCGCTTATGAATTGTGGGTAGAGAGTGTTGAGGCCGGTTGTAATAATACTGGGCCTAAAGTGAAAGATCCCCATAATCCGTCTTTGGATTGGGATTGTGGTAAAACCTCTTTGAGTGATTTTTGGGAGTTTTTGAGAGGTGCGGATGGCAAAGATGGTGCGGACGGTAAGGATGGAAAACCCGGTATTCCAGGCAAACCGGGTGCTGAAGTTACTATTATTAAAGGAGTACCTAACGTAATTGCGCTTTATTCGCAGCAAGAATTTGGCGAGTATGTCCGTACAACCGATGGAGGAGTAGCTTATCGTGTGTATGATGAATCTGGTAATAAGGCCCCAAAGGCTGTAGTTAAGGGAATCCCCGGCTTGGATCCGACTAAAACCTACACAGCCAATGAGGAGGGGGAGTTTATTATTCCGAAAGAAGATCTTCCTCAGATTGATGATGTGGATGCTCGATGGGGAAAAGTTAAGGAGGTAACTATTAATAATGTGACAAAGGAATCTGCAGAAAACACTTATGTCCCTAACAGAATGCAGATTAGAATGATTTATATTGCCACCTCTCCATATCTTGATTTTGAACATAACCTGCAGTTTAGAGTAGAAAGAAAGACAGATCCTGGTGCGGAATGGAAAACTCTTCCCAGCTATTTACCTAATGTAAATGCCGGGTTTACGGCATACCAGGTTACAAATCCGGAAGATCCGACATCTCTTGATAAAACGAAAAAAATAGAAAGTTCTACACCTAATATGAGCAGTACATCAATGTCTATTAATCCTAATAGATATGTTAAAGAGAACCTTGCTGATATAAAAAATGGAATAGCTGACTTTTGGGATGGAAAAGATAACTATTTCTCAATAGTAAAAGATACCCCTTATTATGGAGAAAAGATTTATTGGAATGGAGTATGTAAAATGGCACCTTACCAGATACCTCCTACACTTAAAACATTAGTTTTGACTAAGGCATCTGCTGAAAGTGGAGATGATGTATTCTTAAATCGAGCTCAGGGGGAGTTTGACTTTTCGACTATTGATTTCAATATCATATCTAAGAGTAAATTGGTAAAAACAGTGAAACCGAACGGCATAGATTACATTGAACCTGAATATTATACCCCGGAAGAAGCGAAGGGACTTCTACTTTGTTATGTTAAGTTTACATATACCTCTCCGTTGGGAGTGCAAACAGCTACAAGCGAGCATAATAAGTCAAGTTATAATAAACCTGAATATGCTGCCCTTAGTCCGTATCTGGGAGCTACAATCTATTCAGTGGGGGCGAATAGTGCTTTTATCTACTCTAACTCTGTATCTTTAGGAATTCTCAAGAAGAAAGTAGATGATGGTACATATTATGTTGAAAATACATATAAAAATATGCCTGCAATTAGTGTAACTTATAAAGATAAATAAAATATAAGCAAGATGAATTTCAGTGTAATAATAAATAGACTTTTTATAGGAGCATTGGCTTTTACTGTCTTTCCCTTCTATACTTATGCTCAAAACGATAAAGTGGAGAGACCGGAATATAGAACCAAAGCTTGGGAGGTGGGGGCTGGTGGGGCTCTTATCAACTGGGATAGAGTGACCTTCTCCGATTTCCGCCAAATAGATGGTGACTATTTGTATCGGATGAATATCGATCATCTTTTTGGTGGTATCCAACTGTATGCTGCTCGTGAACTGAACCCCTGGTTTTACATTGATTTGCAGGGAACATTGGGTTTAGCAAGAAATCAAGTTGAAACAGGCGGGCGTAAATACGATTTCATGTATATGGCCGGTCCGGGACTTCAATTTCGATTTACTCCATTGTTTAAATCAAAATATGTAGAACCTTATTTACGTATAGGTGTTAACTACCTTCATCATGATTTTCATGCAATTAATGCGGGTAAGTTTGGGAATGATCCTATAGGAGAAGCAGAATGGACGTCATCAAATCCTTGGAATAAAGAGACAATAGGATCTAAACAATCCTATTTCCCCTTATCCTTTGGAGCCGGGGTACAAGCTTGGTTTAACGATCATTGGGGAATAGGATTACAGGGAGAATACATAATGCCTGTCGATAAAAATCAAACGCGCTTTGTTCAGGCTTCGATGCGTGTTATGTTCCGTTGGGGTGGAAGTACAAAACGTCCCATACCGGTTGTACAGTACATAGATCGTCCGGTTGATAGGATTGTAGAACGGATTGTTGAAAAGAGAGTTGAAGTACCGACTGTGGTAGAAAGTCATATCTGCGATCTGTTCGATAACATTCATTTTGCGTTTGATAAGGATGTGGTTACTTCCGAGTCTGAACTCACTTTGGATAAAATTGCAGATCTGTTGAAAAGCTATCCGGATAACAATTTCTTGATAACCGGATATACAGACGCAAGAGGAGGTGATAATTATAATATGGATTTGTCAAAACGTCGTGCAAAAGCTGTGTATCGAGCGTTGTTGAAACGACAAGTGCCTCAGCATATGTTGAAATGGCGTGGAGTCGGGTATCATGCCAGTTCGGTGCCGGCTTCAGGTCCGGATAAAGTCAGAATGGGTGATAGAAAAGTGTCTATTGAGAGAGTGACGAATTCAGATTACTGGGGTTGGTTAACAAATGAAGAATAATGAGCTATATTAATTTTTCATAAAACATAAAGGCGGCAAGAACAATTTTGTTTTTGTTGCCTTTTTTGTTCCGTTGTTTTGATGTAGAATGAAAAGATTCGAAGAAATAATAGAATGTTAAAGAATTAATCATCATCTGGCTTAAGAGTAGGTAACTCTTTAAACTTCATAAAAAGAAATGCTTAAAAAGATTATCTTATGAATAAATGTAGAGATAGTTGGTGGATTTGTGTAAAATTTTATTTTGTGATAAATAGCCGCTAATAGTTTAATTTTGTATGTTTAATAAAATAATATTATGAAATTACTTTATTTTAAAGAACATCTGTCATGCATGAACTATCAAGTAGATGTTAATACAGGTTTTGTTTGTTATAATTTAGAAAAAGATAATGTAAGTCAAATAGATAATAGTGCTTCTCCTTGTATTTTTTTCCTCCTTGATGGAGAGGTGTCTATCGATAGTGGTGAATATCAGAATGTACATGTTGAGAAAGATGAAATGCTTCTTATCCCACAGCATGTGGATAATAAAATCGAAGTCATATATGATGCAAAATGTCTCTTGTTGTTTTGGAATAAAGACATTAGAGTGTGTGATAAAGTTTATATAAATTCTCTCTCTTCTTATGAGAAAAAGAAAGAAGAGATGTGTGTACTTCCTATAAGAGCTCCTTTACTGGCTGTTTTGGATTCCATCGTTGCATATTTATATGCCAAAATGCAATGTAAACATATGCATCTTATCAAACAGCAAGAGGTCTTGTTGGTTTTGAGAGGGTATTATACGAAGAAAGAATTATTTACTTTTTTTTCTTCTATCTTAGGTCATGCAGGACATTTTGAAGATTTTGTAATGGATAATTATAGGAAAGTAAAGAGTGTGAAGGAATTTGCAGGTTTGTACTGTACTTCTGAGCGCTCTTTTAATCGTAAGTTCCGGGATTGTTTTAAAGAAAGTCCTTACCAATGGATGCAAAAAAAGAAAGCGGAGTTGATCAGAGAAAAAATAAGTGAGTCTGATATTCCTTTTCAAGAGATCGCAATGGATTTTGATTTCAATTCACAAGCTCATTTCACTTCTTACTGTAAGAGATTATTTGGAATGACTCCCAGTAAATTGAGAACAGAAAGTAAACGGATCGATGCTTCCGATTTGGGTTACTGATATATATACCGGAAAATCATATAAAGGCTGGATTAGATGCTTATTCTATTCCGGTCTTTTTATTTTAGTGATATTTTGTAATACAGTTAGTTGGGGGGGTAAACTCTTTCTTTGCTTGGGTTTCTTGATGGCTTCGGTTTCAATTTCCTGTTTCATTTAAATACTTTTGATCACTTTAAGTCTTTGGGCTTTTTTAGTGCTTTGCTCCATTCGGATATATTAATTCTGAAGTCGAAAAGTGTCACTGGAAAATAAGAATGCAGTTAAGAACTATACTGTGAGAAATGATACAAAACTTGTTCTCATGACATACTCCTGACATCCTGTTTGAGGGATGACTGATAAAAGCCGGCTTTAACTGCAAGTTTAATTTGCCGGGATCCGGTGGAACACATAAATATTACTTAATGGACTGTTATCTTACTCCTTTGGTAACTTTATAAGTTTAATGCCATATCATGCTCATACTCTGTGTGTAAGCAATCTGTTTTATGTAATGTTAGGAAAAATTTCGATTTGGTGCAAATACCTAAATATAGTGATTGTGGGTTAAATTTAGTGTCTTTATCTTTGCCGCTGTAATTAAACAAACAACTAAACTATATTAAGGAATACAGTTTCTATACCCTAACAAACATTAGAGTTTTGCTTTCCTTTTTTTCCTATCCATGCAGGCACTACAGCTTTTCTAAAAGAGTCGATATGGGTGTTAAGTAAGCAGGTTATACCGCTATTCGTAGCTTGATTTCTGCAAAGCGCATCTCTTGTGGAGGTAAATCAAATAGAAGCCCCCTGACAGTGTTACAATTTTATTAATATGACAAATAGAAAACCTTTATTTATCATCCTCTTTTCTTTGGGATATTCAGCTATATACTCACAGGAACAGCAGGTGAAGAGTGACTCCATCTACCAGTTACAAGAGGTAGTAGTATCATCCCAACAAATACTTGGAAGCAAGTTTAAAGCAAGAAACCGTACAGGCTCGGCATATTATATCTCGCCCGAGGAAATTCGCAAGCTTGGATATACGGATATCAACCGCATGCTGAAAGCCGTCCCGGGAGTTAATATGTATGAAGAGGACGGTTTCGGGCTTCGTCCGAACATTAGTTTGAGAGGAACGAAGGCCGAGCGAAGTGAGCGTATCTCTATTATGGAGGACGGTGTACTGGCGGCACCGGCTCCTTATTCTGCTCCGGCGGCTTATTATTTTCCCAATGTTGCCCGAATGGAAGCTATTGAGGTACTGAAAGGTAGTAGTCAGGTACAATACGGCCCGTTCACTACGGGAGGAGCCGTTAATCTGGTATCGACTCCTATTCCGAACAACTTTTCCGGTAAAGCAAACATTTCTTACGGAAGTAAGAATACGTTTAAATCTCATGCAGCTATCGGGAGTAACTGGAAACATTTTGGATATATGGTGGAATATCTGCGTTATCAATCGGATGGTTTCAAGAGATACGAAGATTATGCAGCCGAAGGATTTAAAAGAAATGACATTATAGCCAAAATGGTGGTAAAAACGGATAAAGTAAGGGGAGTGAATCATGCTTTGGAACTGAAATTCGGATATGCAGGCGAAAATTCGGATGAAACTTATGTGGGGCTTTCCGCAGATGATTTTAAGAAAACCCCTTTTCTCCGGTATGCAGGTTCGCAAATGGATAAACTTAAAACTGATCATCAGCAGTGGGTTGCTACTTATCTTCTGACTTTTTCCAACAAATTGAAAGTAACTACCAACGCATACTATAACTATTTTCACCGGAATTGGTACAAACTAAATGATGTGCGTGCAGGAATCACCTCGAAAGAGAAAATATCCGTCGCCGATGTACTTATAGACCCGGAAACTAATATCCGCTATTTTGATATTCTAACAGGAAAAACAGACCGGGAGGGTGAGGCCTTATTGGTAAGAGCCAATAACAGAACTTATCGTTCCAGAGGTATACAAACCAGAGTTGAATACCGTTTCAACGTGAAAGAGTTCTTCTTCGACCTGGAGTTCGGGCTTCGTTATCATGCCGATGAGGAAGATCGTTTTCAATGGGATGACTCTTACTCAATGAAAAATAAGAAGATGGTACTATTCATGGAAGGTATTCACGGTACAAATGCCAACCGTGTTACTTCTGCCAACGCTTTAGCCAGTTACCTGCTTGCCAAATTAAGATATAACGTGTGGACTATTACTGCCGGGTTACGATACGAGGACATAGACTTATTGAAAAAAGACTATACGAAAGAAGATTTGGCGCGTTCGGGTAAAGTACGTATTGAGACCCCGAACCATGCACGTGTACTGATTCCGGGAATAGGCGTACACTATCAATTGCTTCCGGCCGCTTCTGTTTTCTTCGGGGTCCACAAAGGGTTTGCTCCTCCAAGCGCGGAATTATATCAAAAGCCTGAAAGCAGTGTGAATATGGAATTGGGCACACGTGTTTCTATCGGGAAATTCAAAGCAGAGCTAATAGGCTTCTACAACAATTACAGTAATATGCTGGGAAGCGATCTGGCCGCTTCGGGCGGATCCGGAACGCTTGAGCAGTTCAATGTGGGAGAGGCCCGGGTAAAAGGTGCGGAGTTTCTGGTGCAATATCAGCCTCTGCCTCATACTTGTAGCCTAAGATTGCCTTTGCAGTTATCATATACTTATACGGATACGGAAATGAGGAACTCGTTCGAAAGCCACTCATGGGGTAATGTAGTTAGAGGTGATGAAATACCTTATATTTTCAAACACGCTCTGAACATGCAATTGGGGATAGAATATAAATGGTTCTACGCAAATATAGGTGCACGCTATAACAGTGACATGCGCACCTCACCCGGGCAGGGAACAATTGCGGAGAGAGAGAAAGTTCCGGCGAACCTTATACTCGACGCTTCGGTCAATGTACTTGTAAATAAATATCTGACGCTCAGGTTAAACGCGATCAACCTGACCAATAGGGTTTACCTTACATCCCGCCATCCTGCGGGTCTGAGAGCAGGACATCCTTTTGGAATCTATGCAGGAGCTAATGTACAGTTCTGATATTAAAATTCAATTGTGATAAACAACAAAAAGAATAAATAACAATGAATGCAACATCGATTATAAAAATTGTAATTAGTAGTTTGCTGCTGGCAATCTTTTCTCAGATTTGTCTGGCACAGGAGCCGGCAGAGATAAAAGGTACAGTACGTTCTACAACTGGAGAATTTCTGCCGGGAGCTACGGTGGTAGTGGAAGGAACAGCACGAGGGGTTATTACAAACGTGGAAGGGAAGTTCTCCCTTAAAGCTCGGAAAGGGCAGATGCTGAAAGTGAGTTTCGTGGGAATGAAAACCCGGGTAGTCAAAATCACGTCCGATATAATGAATATAATACTTCAAGACGATGTACAAGAGATAGAGGGAGTGGTGGTCACCGGCTATCAACAGATTAAAAACAGGGTTTTTACAGGGGCGGCAGCTTCGGTAAAACTGGATGAAATCAAGCTAAACGGTATATCGGATGTATCGCGCATGCTCGAAGGACGTATCGCGGGACTTTCCATACAGAATGTAACAGGAAGTTTCGGTGCGGCACCCCGGATCAATATACGGGGCGGTGCTTCCATAATGGGGAATGTACAGCCTCTATGGGTTATAGACGGAGCAGTATACGAAGATCTTGTCTCGCTTACACTTGACCAGCTGGCTTCGGGTGATGCTGTAACCCTCATCAGTTCGGCTGTTGCTGGGCTGAATGCATCTGATATTGAAGATATACAGGTATTGAAAGATGCTTCGGCAACTTCGATCTATGGTGCCAGAGCACTGAATGGAGTGATCGTAATCACCACTCGATCCGGTCAAAGGAATTCGCCGAACAGATTTTCTTATTCATACGAACTAAGCATGCGCTCTGTTCCTTCCTATACGAATTTCGATCTGCTCAATTCTCAGGAGAGTATGTCTATTTATCAGGAGATGGACAGAAAGGGATATTTCTCTTTGCAAAATACACTATATGGGCGTCGCAGTGGAGTGTATTATCAAATGTATAAAGCACTCAACACAGTTGATCCGACTACCGGGCGATATTATCTGGAGAATACGAATGATGCTAAACGGACGTTTATGCGCGCAAGAGAGTATGCTAATACTGATTGGTTTAAAGAGTTGTTTACATATAAGCCTATCCATACACATACGGTGACTTTTTCCGGAGGAGGAGAGAATTCTGCTATGTATGCTTCTATCGGCTTTTATGATGACAGGGGATGGACACTGGCTGACAATGTTAAAAGGATTACTGCCAATATCAAGAACTCTTTCTACTGGAACGAAGACAAGATAAAGGTTACTATATCCGCACAAGGAAATCTGCGCAACCAAAACTCGCCGGGAACGATTTCGCAACGTAAAAATACTGTTATCGGAACATTCGAACGTGATTTCGATATTAATCCTTTTAGCTATGCTTTAAGTACGAGCCGCACTTTACGTCCTCATAGTGCGGATGGCGAGCGAGAGTACTATCGGAACAACTGGGCTCCGTTCAACATCCTGAATGAATTTGAAAACAATTACCTTAAAACCGAAGTGTTGGATCTCAAATTGCAGGGCGAACTCTCATACAGGCTTAATAACAACATTGAAGTAAAAGGATTGGCTACGATACGTCATGCGGTTACCAAAAGTTCGCATTTTATAACTGAAGGATCTAATGTGATACAGGCTTTTCGTGCCAACGAGACTCCCTATGTAGCCCGGGAAAACATTTATCTGTTGAAGAATAAAGATGATCCGATGCAACTGCCCCGGGTGGCATTGACACATGGGGGTATATTCAATAAAACGGAAACTTCTTTGCGAAGTTATTTGGGACGTCTGGCTTTGGATTATAATAAGCAACTGGGCGAGCATAATATACGCGCTTTCGGATTTACTGAAATACGATATGCGGATCGCAGCATCAATCCCTTTCAAGGTTATGGGATACAGTATGATAGAGGGAATCAGGTCTTTTCCAACCCCTTGGTTTTTGAAAAGTTGACCAATGAAGGAGATACCTATTTTTCTCTGACCGAACGTTATGAAAGGGGAGTGACGCTATCGGGTAGCGCTACTTACGGTTATGCCGGAAAATACATTTTCAATGGGGTATTCAATTATGAAGGATCCAACACTGCGGGTAAATATAGTCGTTCTCGCTGGTTGCCGACTTGGAATATCGGAGCCAAATGGAATCTGGATCAGGAGGAGTATATGAAAAAATACTCTACCATTTCAAGACTCGCCCTGCGTGCAAGTTATGGACTAACTGCCAAAATGAATGAACAAGCTATTAACTCTACTGCGGTTTTCAACCATCTTATAGTCAACCGTACTCTTCTGAAAGACAGGGAGAATGCGTTGCGTATTTTACATTTGGAAAATCGTGATCTGACGTGGGAAAAAATGTATGAGTTGAACTTCGGTCTTGAACTTGGACTGTTCAACAATCGCATTAGTGCAACATTTGATGTGTACCAACGCAATTCGTTCGATCTGATAGATCTTATCCGTACTTCCGGTGTGGGAGGACAGTATTACAAATATGCTAATTTCGGGGATATGCGTACGCGCGGAGTGGAGTTGGCGGTACAGACCCAAAATATATTAAGTGAGAAATTCAGTTGGTCTACCACATTTACTATCAGCGGAATGAAACAGAAGATTACCCGGTTGCTGAATACTCCTAACACCTTCGATATGGTGGCCGGAACCGGACGTGGCAACATTGTCGGTTTTCCACGTGGATCTCTGTTTTCTTTCAATTTTCAGGGGCTTAACAGTGATGGTCTGCCTACTTTCGATTTCGGACTTTATCCTTCCAACAAGGGAGTGAACAGTGAAATATCAGGAGCAGACTTTCTGGATGCCCAGCATTCAAAGTCGTACCTTATTTACCACGGACCTATTGAACCGAGTTATATAGGAGGTATTGCCAATACCTTTAAGTATAAAAACTGGGAATTATCGTGCTTCGTTACCATGCAAGCAGGTAATAAGATTCGGCTGAACCCGTCGTTTGATCCGGCATTTGCCGACCTTAATGTATTTTCCAAAGAGTACTACAACCGTTGGTTGAACCCCGGTGATGAGTGGAAAACAAATATTCCCGTTATTCCTTCACAGGATCTGATACGGAATATCGGAAAAGAAAATATCGAAAAAGCTTATAACACCTATAACTATTCACAAAATAGGGTGGCCGATGGCAGTTTCGTGCGTATGAAAAACATCTCGTTGGGATATCGTCTGCCTCAAAGATTCCTTTCCTTTCTCAAAATCAAGCAGATGAATGTAAAGGTAAACGTGACGAATCCATTCCTGATCTATTCGGATAAGAAACTAAACGGGCAAGACCCTGAGTTTTATAGATCAGGGGGAGTTTCACTACCTACTCCCAAACAATATACGATGACATTGAATGTTGAATTTTAATTGGACAAAAATGAAGAAGACAATCTTTTTAAGTATCATGATCCTTCTGCTGACGGCGTGTCAGGACTATCTGGAAACAAATCCGGATTCTACCCTTGATGTACAAATAGACAGCGAGGACAAAATAGCCGAGCTCCTTACCGGAGCCTATCCCGAAGCCAGTTATTTTGCTTTTCTGGAAGCACGTACGGATAATGTGGAAGAAAGGGTAAACGGCATTCATTCGCGGTTGAACGAAGCGATGTATTATTGGGAAGACTACGATCAGGAAGATTTAGATACTCCGCTGAATTATTGGAATGCATGTTATGCCGGAATCGCTCAAGCCAATCAGGCATTAGAGTTACTCGGTAAATACCCTAAAACCGATCGGGTAAAAGCGTTGTATGGAGAAGCGTTTCTCTTGCGTGCTTATCTGCATTTCATGTTGATAAATATCTGGGCCGAGCCTTACGGAACCGCCAAATCGGCAACAGCCCCGGGCATACCTTATTTAAGTCGACCTGAAAAAAATGCACTGGTAGACTATGAGCGCGGAACGGTGAAGGAGGTGTATGAAAAGATTGAAAAAGATATGAAACTGGGTCTTTCGTTGGTGGATGATGCTTATTACATCAAGCCTAAATTTCATTTCAATAAGAAAGCGGCCTATGCTTTTGCTTCGCGCTTTTATCTGATTAAGGGAGAATGGGACCGGGTGGTCTCATATTCTGATTATGTACTTGGTATCGATCCAAAGCCTGTCTTAAGAAACTGGCAGAAGTATAAAAAGGAATTTAACTCCAATAATAAGTATCTCTATATTCGGTATGCAAGTGTTGATGAACCAGCCAATTTATTGTTAACTACCACAGAATCAAGAGTAGCACGTAATATCCCCTCAGAAAAATATGGAGTAACAACCCAAAGTGCCGAAAAGGTGTATAATCAACACGGAATAGACGGATGTTTTAATTTCCGGAAAATGAAGATGCAGCCGTACTTTCTGTTCAACTATAATGATGGGCGTATAGACGACGGACAATATATAGCAAAATTCGATGAACTGTCATTATCCGGTTATACAGGTATACGTCCCAGAGGGCTGTATGTTACCAATGTTTTATTCTCTACCGACGAAGTTATGCTCAACCGGATGGAAGCGTATGCCATGCTTGGAGAGTATGATAAAGCAATAGATGATTTGTTGGTCTACTTATCTGCCAAGTATGGAGTGTACCCTTCTTGCAACCGTTCGGCTTATACGCAGACAAGTAGCGACAATTACCAGACTTATACTCCATTCTATGGAATGAGTATCAATCAGTTGGCGCTGATAAAAATCTTTTTAGGTTTTAGAAGACAGGAATTCCTGCACGAAGGTCTGAGGTGGTTTGACATTCGCCGTTTTTATATATCGGTCAAACGTACATCGAAGTATAAGTTTTACAGGCAACTGGAAAAAGAAGATTCCAGAAAACTTCTGCAAATTCCGGCAGAAGCCATTAACCGGGGATTGGTTCCTAATCCCCGATAAAATATTCTAAAAAATAATTAAACAATAAAACCGAGCGTATGAAAACAATAATCAAAAAAATGAAATTCAGATATTTTATCCGGGGAAGTCTGTATTTTCTCGTTACCTCTTTCCTATTGGCAGGCTGTGAGAAGGAAGCACCCTTATCTGATCGGAGTGTAGTGGAAGCGGGTGCGGTAGAGCGTGAAAAAACAGAGTTGGACAAATGGATATTGGATACATTCACCCTCCCTTACGGCATCGAAGTGGAATATCGGTGGGACAAAAATGTAGTGCAAAACGGGAGCTATATCTATCCTCCCGAAGTCGCTAATGTAAAAAGTGTGCTCAAGGCTATCAAGGCCTTATGGATTGATCTCTACACAAGCCCCGATTTGGGAGGAGAAAAGTTCTTATTGGGAAAGAATCCTCTTAAAATATATATGTACGGAGGAAGAAATGTAGATGGAAACGGGATGGAATTATTAGATAATCCCGAGGCGACAACTAATGAGATGTTTCTGTACAACATCAACGAGTTCGATCCTAAAGATGAAGATAAAGTTTTTGTCTTAATGCGAAGTGTACATCACCAGTTTGCCAGACATCTTATGGAACTTTTCCCTTACGACAGAAACAGCTTCCTATCCATAAGTAGAAACAAATATATCGAATCGACCACCCCCATTGCATGGGTCTTCAAAGGAGAGATGCATGGACGTAGAGTGTTCGTTTTGGCCAGATATGCCAATAGAAAAGGCTTTTTTACCTACCATTCTCTTCTCTCGCCCGAAAAGGACTTTGCGGAAATTATCAGTTCAAAGCTGACACATACCCCCAAAGATATACTTAAAGCCTTGACTGAAGCAAAAACTCCTTATACAGCCGGATCGGATCAGGACCTCCAAAATGCATATAATGAACAAGCTGTCCAGGCATACAAAGAGTTGACAGAAAAGCAAAAATTGGTAGAAGATTACTTCAATAAAGAAATTAAGATTTCGCTTAATTATCTTCAACTGAGAAGTATAAAGCAATTAAAAGCATTTACTAAACAAAAATAAAAAGCATGAAAACAGGATTTCGAATACTGATTCTGATAATGGTTTTCTTTTCATGTAAGGATGAAGAAATCTTCGACTTATCTCCTTCTGAACGGAACGCGAAACATATTAGCGAGCTGAGAAAGGAGCTTATAAACGCCCCTTACGGATGGTCTGTCACCTACTTCCCCCGAACAGACTCTCTGCTGTTTACGAATGTGAACGAATTGATAACTCTTCCCAAAGGGATATTCGACGAAAAGTATAAATATGGATATGGCGGACACTGCTTCCTGATGAGGTTCTCTGACAATGGAGTTGTACAGGCTGTGGCCGATTATACCGAGCAGAGTTTGCAGGAAGTTCGGCAAAGTGAGTTTGAAGTAAGCCAAAATACATTCACACAACTGAGTTTTACTACTTATAACTATCTGCACTCTTTGGTGAACGACCGGTTCACCGGTTCTTCGGATTTTCTTTATACAGGAAAAGATATTGACGGAAATCTGATATTTAAAACATCTTCATATACAGAGCCTGCACGGGAGTATATTGTATTTACAAAACTGAAGAGTGATGAAAGTTGGCAGGAGGATATTAGAAAGTCATATGACAATAAGCTGTTCTTTGAGAAGATGAAAAATCCTCAACTAAGTATCCGTAAGGCTGACCGGGTTTATTTTCGAAGCGACATGCGTATGAATGCCACTTATAGCACGGATGGAAATACGAAACAACCACTGGAAGTATATCAACGCTATCGTCTGTTTCTTGCCATAGATTACTTTGCTCCTCGGGGATGGCTTGGGAATAAGGTGAGAGGCTTGGGATCGGGATATGTAGGTACAGCTGACGGCTTGACTTTCAGGCCCGGTATACGGTATAGTGAAACATACACTTTTTATGATTTCCGCAGAGAGGGAGAGCGGTTCGTCTGTGAACTTGTCAAAGTGTTTGACCCTTATAGTAAAACAATGCGTTGGGTAAGCAGACATCTTGCTCCCGAAGGAGAAAAGACCGGAGTAATAGCTGAAATCCGGGATGAAATTTAAATATTAAAAACCAGAATGAATATGAAACATATATGGATAATTTGCCTGCTGGTTGTATGCAGCTGCAATACAGTAAAAGAAGATTTCGCAGTGAATGAAGATTATGAAAAACTATTTCCACCTAAAGAGATAGAGAAACCTGCAAACAAGCGTGGAGAGCTGTTCGTGCAATTGTGTGATCCCAATCAGGCATTGGAAAGTTACCAATACCCCGGTACGGAAACACCGGATGACGCTGAACAATATAAGATAACCTTGATATGTTCGTTTCAGGAAAAAGGTTGGGATGGAAACCTTACAAATGATGTCATTGCCCAGTACAAAGTGAAATATATTAATGAGAAGAAAGAGTTGGTGACAATCAGTTGTGGAAAGAAGAATGCGGGAGTAGCACGGGAGGATACAGGCCGGTTAATCCCCAACGTAATGTATAATGGAGAGAAATTGGAAATCTCTTTTAATGTCCATTCGGGATTTCCTCTATATCTGTGTGTTACCGGGGAGGGACCCAGGTCTTCCAACATAAAAGCAAGTATCAAGGCCGTTTCTATCGACGGACTGATTGAAATTCCCGGTTTGGAAACAGAGCAATATCAAAATGAGGAAGGGATCAACCCACTGAGGTATCCTTATTGTGAATATTTGATTTTACCTTAAGAAAAAATAGCAAAAAGATGAATTACTTACTGAAATATATACTTTCTTTCTGTCTGCTGACGAGTGTTGCAGCTTGTACCGAAGGGATAAATGAAACAGTGGAAAGTGCGTACCAACTTCCGGTATTTCCTGAACCTTCATACAAATTCTCAAGAAACGGGGAGAGTTCTGTAAATGTGCTGGAATGTGAATTTCTGAAATCTCCCATTGACCGAATTTTTTCGGAATATATGAATGAAGCGCGTATGAGTACTCAAAGAGATTATGACGAAGCACGCCGTATCTATCATGAAGGGACATTCGGACTGAAACCCCAGAAAGAAGTTTCCACTTCTCCTGTACATCTGAACGATAGAGAAAAGATTCTGCGAGACATCGACAATTGGTTTGAAACTTCTGCACGCATTGCGGGTTTAGGGGCGAACATTCCCTCTTACGAACATAGGAACAGGGAAGCTGCGAAAGGTTCGACGGGATATGTAGGCAACAATATAGGCGATTCAGATATCTGTTATGTAGATGAGAAAGGGATTGCCGTGGCCGAGGTTTACAAATATGCTGTTATGGGGGCGATATATCTGGACAAAATATTGAATATACATCTGGCTGAGGAAATATTGGGAAATAACGAGATACTTATCCGAAACGACCTGACACAACTCTTACCCGGTCATAACTATACAGAGTTAGAGCATCATTGGGATCTGGCTTATGGATATTACAGCTTCTGGAAAACATTGGCTCAGGCCGATGGCTTACCTGCCCTAAAAGACTGTCACTTACGCATCTTCCGCTCATTTGTAAAAGGACGGACCTTTATGGAGACTTCCCGATATGATGAAATGAGGCTACAGGCCGATACCATCAGACAAGAGCTTTCGCGGGTGGTTGCCGCAAGAGCTATGAATCTGCTTGTCGGCCCTAATACATTTGCCAATCTAAAAGAGAATCCCAGACGTGCATTCCGCCTGCTCTCCCAAGCTTACGGGTTGATCTATGCTGCACAATTTGCACGTAATACGCAAGGAAAGCCATTCATTACAAACGAAGAAACCGGAAACTTATTGCATGAACTGGAGAAGAATGATGGTTTATGGGATAAAGAGCGCTTATTGGGAAGAGAGCAAACCGAAGGGGCGTTATATAATTTGGCAACTCGCATTGGAAAAATATTTGGAGTTTCATTGGAAGACATTAAAAAATAAGGAGAAAAATGAGAAAGATACATAAACTGCTTTTACCGATAATTATATTCATGTCGGCAACAATCCAAGTCAAAGCTCAAAAAGAAAATATCATTCCCAATGGAGGATATGAAGAGTGGAGAGATGGGGGACAGCCCATTGGCTGGCGTATAGCAAGCGACTTTAGTCCGGAACAAGTACAGGAGAGGCGTCCCGAGAGTCCGGGTACATATGCACTTAAGATATGGCTCAACGGAGGATCTATCTATTTGGCTCAACCTACACCGGTAGAAGGGGGAAAACAATATGCATTCTCTTTCTGGTACAAAACGAATATAAAAAACACTGAAATAGCAGTAACTTTATTGTGGTATGATGATGGAAGGGTAAAAAGTAGAGAGAAAATACTTTCGGTAAGAACAGTTAAAGATGAATGGAAAAAAGCGGAGGGTGTCGTAACAATTCCGAAGAATGTTTATAGTATGGGGATGGGCATAAAAACACTTCGGGTTTATCAGGAGGGCTATATGCTGTTCGACGATATGTCGATGGTGCCCAAAGGGACCGGACCGGACATATCTTCCGTCCCGAAAGCTCCCCGCAATCTGAGTATAAAAGCGTATCAGAGCGAAATGGAGATCTCTTGGAATAAAGTCATAGATGAAGAAATGCGATGGGAAGTTATGTTTGATGGCAAAACCGAAACAACCACATCCGGAAATTCATATATGAAGACAAAACTTAAACCGGGAAGTGAGCACCACGTTAAAGTAAGAGCAGTAAAGGGTAACGAGTTTTCACCATATGCCGAACGAAAAGGAGTGACGGAAGGAATGAGTAAAGCAGAAAACTCTGAAGATCGGATTCCTTACCTGCGTACTATCACTCCTGACGGGAGTTGCAAGGGGCGTTTCCTAAAGCTCTATTATAATGAACTGGCCAATCCTGATGCGAGAATCTCTTATAAATTGAACGGAATGACAGTTAACCCCAAAGATGATACTTTAGAGTTCCCTGAGTTTGAAGGATTTTACAAACAGTTTCGACTGGAAATCTATATTGATGAGGGAGAAGGTCGTGAATGGGAGATTTTATATCCCCAACTGGGTGTAGAAAAGATTCAAGAATAAAAATACAATTAAATAGGAAATAAACCAATGATAAAGAATGTAATAACCCAATTGTGTATCATTTTTTGCCTTATTTGCTTTTTTGCATGTGAAAAACAAAAAGAAGAACTTCCCGATATCCGGATAGGAAAAGAGAAGAGTGTCGAAGAATTGTTGTTGAATAAACAAACGGGAAAAAGACTCCTTCTCTCAGGCGGAAACGGGAAATATATAGTTAACGTAGAAAACGCACAGATAGCTACTGCCTATATAAGTATGGACACGCTTAAGGTAAAAGGTCTGTTGGAAGGTGAAACGTTTGCCACTATCATTTCGCATGACAAGCGTGCAAGGCTGAAAATCAGCGTGGTCTTTCCCGACTTGGAAGTGAGCCATTCAACGGTTCAGTTCCTTCCCGGATTTAAAAGTAAATACGTAAGTATCTTCGGAGGAGGGGAACTGACCAAATTGGAAGAGAACGACCCGGCGGATATCATGGATATCAAATGGGACGGCTCTACCGGGATGCTTGAGATAAATCCCAAATATGAGGGAGAAGCCCAAGTTATCGCTATTTCTGAAGATGCAAAAGAGAAGAAAATCATCCATATTAAAGTGAGACCGGAAGGAGAACTGGAGACTTCGGGTTGGTATAGTACCAATGCAAGTTCATATTATTTGATTTTGAATAATAAAATGGTAGTCAAAAGAAAAGGAGTAGGTACGTGGATTGCAAACAGCGCCCGTCCTTATGGAGGGGGAGGAGTGACTTATAGTAGTTCTTATATAAAATTAGCTCCCATTGTGAACCCCATACAGGGTGATTCTGTTGATCTGAATATTCTTCGTTATGAATCCCAAAAACCGCAAATAACAGAAGGGATACATCGGTTGTTTGTAGAAGAAGTGCGTGAGTCTGAAGTCATGTTGCGGGGGAGAGGTTTCAAGTTTCTGCTTCCTTATCAGAAGTGAAATATGGATGTGGATTGTGTTAATTTATGGGATTCATTATTTGTGTTAGAATCTACATGATTAATTAATAACTGTGTTTTATGAGTATAGAAATATTGTTGCAAACCGTTGCTGTGGGTTTTTCTTGTCAGTCGCTTTCTTGCGTCACAAAAAAAGTAAGCTGTCTGATTGATAAGATATCCGGCAGGGTGAATGATAAGGGAGCATTGTTATTTGCCCTGTTCATTCTATTGGCGGGCGGGAGCAGGGCAAGGCAACATAGAAAAGAGGATTTTATAATCCGTGGTAAGCAGGTTACAGTTTTTGGACGCAATATATTTACTGACCGGAATTTATCTTTTGAACCTAATCTGGATATCCCTACCCCTGAAAATTATGTGTTAGGGTCCGGAGACGAATTGATTATCGATGTGTGGGGCACTTCCGAAAATACAGTCAGAGAAATTATTTCTCCTGAAGGTACTATTCACGTGGCAGGTATAGGTCCCATCTTTCTGGATGGAATGAGTATACAGGATGCCGAACGGAGCTTAAGACGTGAATTCAGTAAGATTTATGCCGCTATTTCCGGAAAATCGGTTCATATCAAGTTATCATTAGGGGGAATCCGTACCATCATGATCAATGTCATGGGTGAAGTACAGGTACCGGGTACTTACCGCTTGTCGGCATTTGCATCGGTATTCCATGCCTTGTATCGTGCCGGTGGGGTCAGTGGTATTGGAAGTTTACGTGATATTCGTGTTGTGAGAGGTGGAAAAGAGGTCGCTTGCATTGATGTATATGATTACATTATGAAAGGAAAGTTGACGGACGACATCCGTTTATCGGAAGGCGATGTCATTTTGATTCCTCCTTATGAGAATTTGGTTAGTATTTCCGGAAAAGTCAAACGTCCGATGGCGTATGAAATGAAAAAAGGAGAAACCATAACAACTCTGCTCAGCTATGCGGGAGGTTTCACGGGAGATGCTTACCGGGACGCGATACGTCTGTTTCGTCTGAATGGGAAAGAGAAACAGATATACAATGTAGGGCAGGATGATTACCAATCTTTTGTTTTGACCGACGGTGATGAATTGTCTGTTGAGGCGGTATTGCAACGTTTCTCAAACAAAGTTGAAGTTCGTGGTGCTGTGTACCGTGCCGGCGTATATCAATTGGACGATAGTATCACGGGAACTGTCAGGCAGTTGATCAGCAGAGCAGAAGGACTTCGGGGAGATGCTTTTCTCAACAGGGCTTTGTTGAGACGTGAGCATGAAGACCTAACACATGAAATGATCCCGGTCGATTTGAAAAGAATGATGGCTGGCGCAGTCTCCGACCTACGTTTACAGAAAAATGATGTTCTTTATATCTCGAGTGTGAAAGACATTGAGAAAGAAGGTACTTTATCTATCTATGGTGATATAAGGAATCCGGGAGATTTCCCTTATGTTAAAAATACGTCCATACAGGATTTGATTGTAAAAGCGGGAGGATTGCTGGAATCTGCTTCTATGGTCCGGATCGATGTCTCGCGGCGGATTAGAGATCCTAAAAGTATATCATCTTCCACTGTTATCGGAAAAAGCTTTACGGTTGAACTTAAAAACGGGCTGGTGATGGGGGAGGATAAAGGATTTGAACTGGAACCCTATGATATCGTTTTCATTCGCCGAAGTCCGGGATATCGTAAACAGGCCAATGTAACAGTTAAAGGCGAAGTGGCCTTCACCGGTAATTATACATTAATCCAAAGTAATGAGAGGCTGAGTAGTCTGATAGCAAGAGCCGGCGGACTATCGAAAGAAGCTTATGTAAAAGGAGCGCGTCTGATACGCAGAATGACGGCGGATGAAATGCGTCAGAAAAAGGATGTGCTACGTTTGTCGGTCAGAGGAAGTGAAAAGGCTTCTGTATCTCCGGTTACTCTGGAAGCCTCTTCCACTTATCCGGTAGGCATAGAACTTGAGAAAGCATTGGTAAATCCAGGCTCTGACGAAGATATGGTTTTGCGCGAAGGAGATGTACTTTTCGTTCCTAAATATGTCAGCACGGTAACAATCAATGGAGCTGTGATGTATCCTAATACGATACTTTATCAGAAGGGGAGCAGTCTTAGTTATTACATTGAGCAGGCAGGTGGATTTGGAAACCGGGCACTGAAGCGGCGTGTTTATGTAATATATATGAATGGTATGGTTTCTCGTCTGAAAAGGAGAATGGGCAATGCAATTGAACCCGGATGTGAAATAATAGTGCCAAGCAAAAAGGGCAGGAAAAAAACTGTGGCGGCGGACGTTACAGGGATGAATACTTCCATCGCCTCTATTGCCGCAATGGTGGCTGCTATGGTTGGTATGACAAAGTAATGTTCATAATAAAAAGAGTAATCCGACAGCTTTTTGTACCCTTAAGATTAAATAAGGAGGCAACTTATAACAGAGTTAGTGGAAAAAATGTCAGTCAGTAACAAAGAAAAGGGACAATCAGCCTAAAACAAATTAACGGTATACGTAATTCTTTCCATCTTGCGCACTAAGATGTATATCTTGCGTGCTAAGATGTGCATCTTGGCTGCTGAGATATACATCTCGGCTACTGAGATGAACTTTAATTGCCTTCTCAGTTAGAATGGATAATCTGTGCATAATACATCTTATGGCAACTTTTTTTAACTACGGAATTATTTGTATATTACTGAAGTCTTTCGTTATTTTGTGGCGAATTGGTTCACTTATGCTTTTCTGCATAAGTGATTAAAAGGGAATCGGGTGTAAATCCCGGACAGTCCCGCTGCTGTGAAACTCCGGTAGACTTACCGATACTAAACTTATTGCCACTGCATTGCCCAAGTAGATGAGGAGAAGTGTGGGAAGGCATCGGAAAGGAGGAGTCAGTCAGAAGACCTGCCATTCATCAAAGGCTGTTTCTACTCGGGGGGTAGGGAAACGGTGCGAAACGATAAAATAATTCATTTCAAGAACATTTCATGCAAATAATCAAGAGGAATGGGGCAACGGAACCATATAATAGAGAAAAGATAGCCGTTGCGATACGGAAGAGTTTTGCCAGTACCGGAAGAGAAGTACCGGACGAAACCGTTTACACAATTGTAGATGAAGTAGAACTCTTTTTGTGTGATGAAGTACACCGTAGCGTGGAACAGATTCAAGATGAGGTAGAACGTGGTTTGATGGAACATGGCTTTTATGCCGAAGCTAAAAACTATATACTTTATCGTTGGCAACGTACGGAACGGAGAAAAGCTTTTAACCATATTGTCAGCAGTATAGGTTCTGAAGCGTTGGCTGACACATTGAAAGATATTCAAAAGGATTTTGTTGCCAATGAATATAGTTTGGTGATACTGGCAGAGAAGTTTGTAAACCTCTGCAAAACCGATATGACAGCTGAAGAGAGGTTGACGACTCTTATTAAGGCTGCCGTAGAGCTTACTACGCAAGAGGCGCCTGACTGGGAATTTATTGCTGCCCGTTTGTTTAATTTTCAGTTGACGCAGAAGTTAAAGGTACAGGCAGAAATTGCCGGTATTTATTCTTTTTATGACAAGCTGCGCTATTTGACGGATGAAGGTTTGTATGGTGACTATATCCTGAGCGCTTATTCTCCACGAGAAATAGAAGTGGCTGCCGGGTTTATGTGTCCCGAACGTGATAAACTTTTCAATTATTCGGGATTGGATCTTCTCGCGAAACGTTATCTTATCCGTACGCACTCACATGAACCAATGGAATCGGTACAAGAAATGTATTTGGGGATTGCGCTTCATTTGGGTATGTCCGAAAAGTGTGATAGATTGCAGTGGGTAAAGAAGTTCTATGATATGCTGAGTCGGTTAGAAGTAACCATGGCAACCCCTACACTGTCCAATGCCCGCAAGCCTTATCACCAGTTATCCAGTTGTTTTATTGATACAGTGCCCGATAGCCTGGAGGGGATTTATCGCAGTATCGATAATTTTGCCATGGTCAGTAAGTTTGGCGGAGGAATGGGAATGTATTTTGGTAAGGTGCGTGCGGCAGGAGGAAATATACGAGGGTTTAAGGGAGTGGCAGGCGGAGTGATACGCTGGATGAAACTGGTAAATGACACTGCCGTAGCTGTCGACCAACTGGGTATGCGTCAGGGAGCTGTAGCAGTATATCTGGATGTCTGGCACAAAGATTTGCCCGAATTCCTGCAACTCCGCACCAATAATGGAGACGACCGGATGAAGGCACATGATATCTTTCCTGCCGTATGCTATCCTGATTTGTTCTGGCGTATGGCAAAGGAAGACCTGAATCAGCAATGGTACTTGTTCTGTCCCAACGAAATTATGAATGTCAAAGGGTATTGCCTGGAGGATTATTATGGAGAAGAGTGGGAGCAAAAATACTTGGATTGTATAAACGATCCCCTTCTCTCTAAGCGGGTTCTGAACATCAAAGATATTGTCCGGTTGATACTACGCTCTGCCGTAGAGACAGGGACGCCTTTCACATTCAACCGGGATACAGTGAACAGGGCTAATCCTAATTCGCATCGGGGGATTATTTATTGTTCTAACCTATGTACGGAAATAGCTCAGAATATGTCATCCATTGAAACTGTTTCCACTGAGGTCCGTACGGAAGGTGGTGATACGGTTGTAGTCAATACCGTCCGTCCCGGTGACTTTGTCGTTTGTAACCTTGCCAGCTTGTCGCTTGGACATCTTCCATTGGAGGATGAACGGCAGATGAAAGAAAAAATAGCTGTTGTAGTACGTGCGCTTGACAATGTGATTGATTTGAATTTCTATCCTATCCCTTTTGCCCGGATAACAAACCATCGGTACCGTAGCATCGGTTTAGGGGTGAGCGGTTACCATCACGCACTTGCATTGCGCGGTATCCGTTGGGAAAGCGTGGAGCATCTTAATTTCATTGATAAAGTATTTGAGTGTATCAATTATGCCGCCATCGAAGCAAGTGCCGGGCTTGCTAAGGAAAAAGGAAGATATGTTTATTTCGAAGGAAGTGACTGGCAAACCGGAGCTTATTTTGCGAAACGTGGTTATGATTCTCTTCAATGGAAAGATTTGGCGGCCAAGGTTGCGGCAGATGGCATGAGAAATGCTTATCTTCTGGCTATTGCTCCTACCAGCAGCACTAGTATCATTGCCGGAACAACTGCCGGAACAGATCCGGTCATGAAACGTTTTTTTCTTGAAGAAAAGAAGGGTGCCATGCTTCCGCGAGTGGCTCCGTCATTGTCTGATAAGACGTATTGGTTGTATAAGGGAGCTTACCGGATAGACCAGACATGGAGCATACGTGCTGCGGGTATCCGGCAATTGCATATTGATCAGGCACAAAGCTTGAATTTGTATATCACCAATGATTTTACCATGAGACAGGTATTAAACCTTTATCTGTTGGCATGGGAATGCGGAGTGAAGACAGTGTACTATGTACGCAGTAAATCGCTGGAAGTGGAAGAATGTGAAAGTTGTGCATCCTGACTAACATTAAATAATAAATATGGAAATAAAGAAATTAAAGAAGAATGCCCTCTTCAATCCCGAGGGTGATACCGAACTCCGTCTCAGAAAAATGATTGGCGGGAATACAACTAATTTGAATGATTTCAACAATATGCACTACAAATGGGTAAGTGACTGGTATCGTCAGGCCATGAATAATTTCTGGATACCCGAAGAAATCAATCTTACTCAGGATACAAAGGATTATCCACATCTGGATAAGGCGGAACGGACAGCTTATGACAAAATATTGAGCTTCCTTGTTTTCCTTGACTCCCTGCAAAGTAACAATCTGCCTACTATCAGTGAATACATTACAGCAAATGAAGTCAATCTCTGCCTGCATATTCAAGCCTTTCAAGAGTGCGTCCATAGCCAAAGTTACAGTTATATGCTGGACTCTATATGTAGTCCGGAGGAGCGCAATGACATTCTGTATCAATGGAAAACAGATGAGCATCTATTAAAAAGAAACACTTTTATAGGTAATTGCTATAATGAATTTCAGGAAAGCCAGGACAGTTTTACGTTGATGAAAACATTGATAGCCAATTATATACTGGAGGGTATTTATTTTTACAGTGGCTTCATGTTTTTCTATAACCTGAGTCGTAACGGAAAGATGTCTGGATCTGCTCAGGAAATCCGTTATATCAATCGGGATGAAAATACCCATCTTTGGCTGTTTCGTAATATCATTCTGGAATTGAAGAAGGAAGAACCGGAATTGTTTACTTCTGATAGGGTGAAAGTATACGAAGCGATGATGCGTGAAGGAGTGAAACAGGAAATAGAATGGGGGCAATATGTGATAGGTGACGAGATCCAGGGATTGAATAAGAAAATGATAGAAGACTACATTCGTTATTTAGGAAACCTCCGCTGGACCAGTCTTGGATTTACTCCATTGTATGAAGACAATTTAAAAGAACCCGAAAGCATGCGTTGGGTATCACAATATTCCAATGCCAATATGGTAAAGACTGATTTCTTTGAGGCTAAGAGTACTGCTTATGCAAAAAGTACAGCATTGGAAGATGATTTG
This sequence comes from Bacteroides hominis, assembly GCF_033042785.2. NCBI lineage: Bacteria > Pseudomonadati > Bacteroidota > Bacteroidia > Bacteroidales > Bacteroidaceae > Bacteroides > Bacteroides hominis. The sequence goes on from NZ_CP178829.1 coordinate 3,270,577, forward strand.
TAATTGGTATATAAATGAAAGATATAATCCTTCACTTCACTCCTCACAAAAGTTTCCATTTCGATGATTTTCCATTCGCTTCCGAACCTGGTTCTGCCGCAGAAGACAGGGCAGAAGATAAGAAAGGATAGTAACTCTCCGTAGAAGACAAAACACCGGAACCCCGACCAAATTTATGGTTTGAATTCCGGTGTAGTCTTCCTTCAAGCAGTTTTTTTCATAACGTAGATCCTGCGGTAATACAACACTTCCCGGAACTGCCATCAATATAAATGCCATCATCAAAGAAACCACCTCCTTCAACGGACTGCATCGCTGCACTACGCTCCGGTTCCGGTAATTACTCTGGTGGCAGAAAAAAAGATAATCAAGCTATTCCGATTCATCCCGAACTCGCAGGACTGTGTGCCCACAATCCAGTTGATCCTGAAGTTGGTAAAGACTATAGCAAATGCTCTGCTGCGCCAAAGGCGGAACAGGCGAGGCTGTAGCCACTGTTATAATAGAATATTCCACTAAACAATCCGACGTGAAGCCCAGACGGGCGAGTTGTTCCCAATCCATGCGGTTCTCAAAGCCCAACGGTTGCGGACTTGTTTCCCTGCTTCGGATTGTCCGGGGGAGGAACCGGTAAACGACTGTTATTCCGTTGCGGTGGGAGATTTCTGCTCCTGCACCAGTATCGGATAATCATTCGGATTGATCTTGTACAGGTCGATGAGATCCTGTTGTTTTCGGGATATCCCAGCATGTCGGTAAACACGTCCGTCGTCGTCCTTGTCGGCCACGAGTAATACTTCTTTTTCATTCTGATTTTCTTTCATTGTAATTTGCTTTATGTGACTTGCATCTATCGTAATGCGGGGCGAAAGTAGATGCAAGTGTTTGTAATTCAATGGAACCTGAATAGCGTGGCACCAAGTGGCACTAAAGTGGCTGCTTGTGGCATAATTTGGTGATTTATTATAAATTCTTTCATGTTTGTTCCATCTGATGATATTTTTTGTATTTTTGAAAAATTATAAATCAAGAACTTATGTAAACACACAACCAATATGAAATATAAAACCAGTCTGATAGCTATTTTGTGGGGAAGCCTTTTATGTTTCACTTTACCTGTTTTAGCACAAAATAACCTACAACGTCAAAAAGACTCTTTGCGGCAAGTGATCGAACACTCTGAAGGTATTGATAAACTGAAGTCATACAATAGATTGTACTATTTGTATATGTCGGAAGTTGCCGACAACCAAAAGATGGATACATTGCTGATGCTGTTCAGCCGGGTTGAAGCCGAAGCCATAAAGCAGGGAAACGTAGAAATGCAGGGAATGGTGTATGGAAATACCATCATATCTCATATAAACCGGAAGGAGTATGACGAAATCATTCAAAAAGCGCCCGGCTATCTTGACTTTTATATCCGGCACGAGTTGTGGAAGTTCTATTATCAGATCAATATGCAGCTAATCACTGCCTATAATCTGAAAGGGGATTATAAACAGGCAGCCGAAGCGGCGGAACTCATGTTCGACCGTGCCAGGAAGCGGGAGGATAAGGCAGGGATGGCATTGGCGCTCTATGCTACCGGAATCACTTATAATGTTCAGAATAGGTGGAAAGAGGAAGAAGAATGTTTCAGAGAGTGTGCCGGCTTATTATGGGAAGTTTCGGGATACGACAATATCCTGACACAATCCTATGCGTTCTTATGCACTGCTCTCCGGGCACAGGCACAATATGATAAACTATTGCAACTTGTGCCTGACTATGAAAAAGCGATTGCGCGATTCGAGAAATCATCCGGAAGAACACAGCCCGAAGCGCGGGGAAATCTCTATGTAGCATTGATGAATACATATATAGATACGAAAGACTACGACAAAGCCGGGGAATATCTCTCCAAATTGGAAAGTATTGTCAATAACAATATTTCCAAATATGAGTTGGCGCGCGCAAAGGCACTGATTTTTCAGTCACAGGGAGACTACCGCAGAGCACTTGCCGTAATAGACAGTGCAACGGTCGGGATTGATGAATCGGACTTCAGCCTCAATGATACCAGAAAAATAAAGATGGAGATACTTGCCCGGATGGGACGTGTTGACGAAGCGTTAGCACTATTGGATCAGTTTATAGCTACCAATGATACTATAAAAAACGTGGAGGTCAATGCCCGGTTCGACGAATTACGTACCCAATATGAAGTGGAAAAACATATTGCCGAGAAAGAGCGTAATTTCCATTACCTCCTTTTTGCTCTTGCCATTTGTCTGGTTCTCGCTTTGCTCTTGGCAGGTGCTTTCTATTACAACCGGACTATTGCCCTCAAGAATCGTAAGTTGTATGAACGAATTAAAGAACAAGACCGATTAGCGGACGAATTATTCCGATTAGAGAATGCCCGCCAATCGGAATCCTCGCTTAAGGATTCCGGCAAAACAGCCAGAGCTACGGAACTATTTGCACCTTCCGGCGAACAGCAGAATCTGGTTATTCGATTGCAGGAGTATCTGCTCTCCGATGATAACCTGTCCAATACTGACATTAACCGCGATGATATAATCTCCGCACTTGGCACCAATAAGAATGCATTGACAGATGCCGTCAAAGCCGTTACGGGAAAATCTCCCATGGAGTATATGCGTACTCTGAAAGTGGAAGAGGCACGCCGAAAGCTCGACAGCCATCCCGAATTAACGATTGAAGCGATAGCTTTCAGTTGTGGTTTTAATATACCGAGCACTTTTTATCGTCTGTTTCGCAAACAATATGGCATTAGCCCGACAGAATACCGGAAAATGGCAACGTCCCAAGAAAAATAAAAAATACTGCTCCAAAACTTAAAAGCACGGTGAATCCGTGCTTTTTTTATGTCCGAAAGCTTGAAAAACGGCAGAAAAGGACAAAACGCCACAAACTTGGGACAAAATGCAATAGTTTTCAGCCCGTATTTCACATACTTTGCACCAAGAAAAAGAAATATCTATGGACAATTACATTTTCCTTATCGCACTGGGGCTTGTTTTCTGCTCGCTGGCAATTGTGGCTTTGGTCTTTTTGCATTGCCGGAAGATAGTTGAGAAGTGCAATTATTATATAGCGAAAGGCATCCGTGAGCAGGACTGTTTAGCTAAACAATTGGAACGAACACGCATAGAAAAAGAAATGATGGAAAAGGTGATTAAAGCAGAACTGTCGGAAGCTGTTAAATCTTCCATGGCAGGGGAAAAAAACGATGGCTGTACGACTGACTGTAAGAGACAGATATCGCGGATAGAGATAACCTATTTCATTTAATATACATATAACAAATGAACTTTATGAAACAATTACAAGAAAAACTACTGGCTTTGCTTCTGATGGCTTTATTGTCCGGAATAGGAGCTTACGCGCAAGAGGCACCGGATAAACAAGAGACACCGGATAAAGTGGTCGTTTTCCGCTTTCTTCCGGGTGAGGAAATGTTTTCCCTCAAAGGTAACGAGGCGGAATTGGAACGGCTCTACATGCTGGTTGACAAACACAGGGCGGAGATTACGGCAGGTAGAATGCCCGTTTATGTAGATGGCTATTGCGCCTCACTGCCCACCGCAAAAGAGAACCTGAACACGGCATTCGCCCGCGCCAACCGGGTAAAGTCGGAACTTATCACGCAGAAAGGGCTGAAAGAAGCGGATTTCATCACCGCCAATTACGCGCGTGCGTATCATAATAATAAAGACTTGGTGGTAGTGACACTCCGTATCCCTTCGGCTAAGGCTACATCGGAGACGATGCCCGCCCAAGAAAAAGTAAAATGGGAAGAACCCCAACAAAAACAAGTAACCGTAGAACAAAAAACGGAAATTGCCGTGGAGAAACCATCCAAACCCTCCACAGTGGAACAACAGCCTGCCCCCGTATCGGAGCAACGCATCCGGGAAACGGAAAAACCTTATCGCTTTGCAGTGCGCACAAACCTGCTGTATGACGCCCTGCTGCTGCCTACGCTTGGCGTGGAATGGCGGATAAATGAGCATGTCGGCATTAAACTCGACGGTGGTCTCACATGGTGGGGCGGTAGCAGCGGCAAAGTGCAGAAAATGTGGCTCGTCAACCCCGAAGTGCGCCGGTATCTTTGGGATAAAAAGCGTTTCTATGCAGGGATATCGGGCAGCTATGGGGAGTATAACCTATATAAGTATATGTTGGGCGGTATCGTTTCAAAGGATACCGGCTATCAGGGCAAGCTGTGGAATGCGGGATTGACCGTGGGCTACCAGCTTTACCTGTCCCGCGGCTTCTCCATCGACTTCAACCTCGGTCTGGGCTACACCCGTTCCGAATATGACAGTTTCGGCATGACCGATGGCATACGTGTATATAAGAAACGGAACAGAACAAAGAACCTATGGGGACCGACACAGGCTGGCATCAGCCTCGTGTGGACGATTGGCAGCAAATAAGTAGAACTATAAAAATACGATATATGAAAAATTCGATTACATTACTTTGTATCTGGACGGCAGTTCTTCTCCTTGCGGGTTGTGATGTGAAAGACCCGATTTACAACACTCCGCATCCTGACAAAGGGCAAATCATCCTGACAACAGACTGGATGCGACGCACGACGGGCGTGGATATACCGGCAAACTACACGGTGGCATCCGGTGAATACATGGCTACCGTGAGCGATGTCACCAACACGCTCGACCGCCTTTTTGAGCCGGGTGTTTGCCACTTGTGTGTTTACAACATGCCGAAGCATATCACCATGAGCGGCAGCGTGGCAACCGTCGCCGGGGCTTCGGGCAACGTAGCCGGAGCGGGTCCCTTCGTGCAGGAGATGCCGGACTGGTTGTTTACGGGCGTGACGGAAACTACGATAGAAGCGGACACCGACCACACCCTTACCGTTGCGATGCAGCAGCAAATACGCCGGCTGACGCTTTTCATTGAGCCGACGGGCAACACCACGGATAGGATAGAGCGAATCGAAGGCTACCTTTCGGGGGTTGCCTCGACGCTGGATATGGACAACGGTACGCACGGTACGCCGCTGAACGTGGTACTGGCGTTCGCGAAAGTGACAGAAGGTGCCAATGCTGGAAAATGGGCGGCCACGGTGCGTCTGCTCGGCGTAGCAGGTGAGCAGCAGAAGCTGAACGCCAAACTCTACTTTGCAGGAGGAAATCCCGGGCCGGTCACCCTCGACAGTGATCTCACCACGGAGCTTGCCGCCTTCAACGCCGACAAGCATAAGCCACTTGCTTTGGGCGGGAAAATAGTAGAGACGCCTACGGAAGCGGACTTTTCCGCTATCATTACCGACTGGACACCGGGCAACAGTGAAGAAGGCTCGGCAGGAATGGAGACGAACAATTGAATCAATAACACTAAAAAAAGTAAGATTATGAAACTTAGAAACTTATCAATCATTGCCGCAGCAGCCCTTGCGCTTGCCGCCTGCAACAACGACAACGAAGCAGTCACCGACAACTGGAACGGCGAAATCCGCCTCACCAGCGGCATCACCTCCCAGACCCGTTCCTACGGCCTCGACACACAGCTTGGCGCAGGACTGGAAGTATCTGCCTGGGTGGACGACAGCAAAAACCTCCCCCTCTACCGGAACAACGTGCTCACCGCCGACGGCACCGGAGGCTTCACTTACGCCACCGATATGTACTACATCTCGCCCGACCCCGTGAACATCTATGCCATCCATGCCAACCCTGCCCCGGTGGGAGACAGCTTCCCCGCATCGGTGTCCCACGAAGTGAAGGCCGACCAGACCACGAAAACCGCCTACGCCGCTTCCGACCTGCTCTATTCCACCAAGCGGAACGTGGCCCCCACCGCCTCTAAGGTGGCTCTCACTTTCTACCATTTGCTATCTAAAGTAGAAGTAGTGCTGAAGCGCGGCAACGGCGCCCCCGACCTCACCGGTGCCACCGTGACCCTGGAGAACACCGCCCTGAAGGCCACCTTCACCCCCAAGAAAGCCGCCGACATGAGTAACGAGGCCGAACGCCAGGCGATGGTAGCCCTTGCTGCCGACCCCAACCCCGCCGCTCCGATTACCATCCCCACGGTGGTGACGACAGACTTTAACGCCACCAATCTCCAGTACGCCGAAGCCATCGTGGTGCCCCAGGAACTAACCGCAGGCACCGTCTTCATCCGCGTGAAGCTGGCAGACAACACGAATTTCGTCTACAAAATCCCCGCCGGAGATGCCTTGGAGCTGCAAAGCGGCAAGCGGTACATCTATAAGATAACCGTGGACTATAAGGAACTGAGGCTGGAAACCGAAATCGAGGACTGGGAAACCATAGGCGCACCCGTAGAAGGCTCTGCATTTCAGGAGTAACCCATAAACAATAAATATAAAGAAAAAAATGAAGAAGACGAACATACCAATATATATAATGTACCTGTGGGCAGCCTTGGTTTTGGCTGCCTGCACAGGCGATGACGACGCGGCATGGCCCGAAGGCGGCGTGCCGCTGGAACTCTACGCCGCCGTAGAGGGATATTCCTCCGCCAACGCCCAGACACGGGTTACCACTGAAAATAGGTGGGAAGGGGGAGAAGTGGTGGATCTGCGGATTAAGTTCGGGGATATGACTTTGGCATCATCCCTCGACGTCGATTCCGATGGAAAGCTGATTACAAATGATGTCGGCTGCACTTGGAAAAGCCCGGATGAAGAAAAGGAGATTTATGGAATATATCGTTCGCCGACAGCTTCTTCTTTATTCTCTGTACTGGCCGACCAGAGCAATGAAGGATATCAGGATAGCGACTACATGGTTGCTCCCAAAATCCGCATCACCGTAACGTCCCCCGATAAGACCCTCGTCTTCCGCCACGTCACGGCTAAAGTGGTGGTACACCTCAAAGTGGGCAACGGCGTGACCGACGATGAACTGCAGCGCGCCACTGTAACCTTTGAAAACCTCACGTGCACGGGAGGGAGCGTCAATACCAGCAATGGAACCGCAGGGCAAGTGCGCCCCGGCACCGACCACATCACCCCCAACGAAGTGACCCCTGCCGCCGCCGACTACGTACGCACCGTGCGCGCCCTGCTTCCTCCCCAAAATATGTCGGGACGGAAGTTCGTGAAAATAGTCATCGGAGGAAAGACCTTCTACTACACCCCCGCCGCAGGCGAAGCGAACTTCTTCAGTGGCAAGATGTACGAGTACCGCCTCACCGTGACCTCGGAAGGTATCGAAAATATCGACATGGAAGAAGGAGGAGGTACGTGGCAGCCGGTCGAGTAGAACAGTAGCAACTAAATTCATCAATAAAAAAGAAACCGTATGAAACAACATCATTCCATATTTCCCCCGGCAGCATCCCTGGCCTGCGCCCTCATCCTGATGCTGGCGGCATGCACGTCCGACGCATTGGACGAACTGCCCCCTGCCGGCACTGATCCCGATGCCCGCCCCCTCACCATCACCGTGAGCGACGGCGGCATGTACGCCACCGGGCAAACCCGCGCCCAGGAACGCGGTTACAGCACTGTCTTCACCGAAGGCGACTGCATCGGCCTCTACGTGGTGAAGGACGGAACCCTGGAGGTGAAAAACCTCTGCCTTACCCTACAGGGAGGCAAGTGGACGCTGCCTGCCGGCGCTTCTCAGCTTTTCTACTCACCCGATAAGAGTTATCATGCCTATTATCCCTACCGGAACGATAGCGATATGAACGGCAAGGTATCGCCCGGCGACAAAGACTTCTTTAAGCTTTTAGTCGAGGCTTGGTCTGTTAAAGACAACCAGAGTACCTACGCCCAATACACCGCCTCCGACCTGATGACGGCCCGTGGCGTGTATAACAACCACACGCTCAGCTTCGCGATGGAACACCGCATGTCCCTGCTCATCCTTCAGGTGCCTGCTACGAAATATAACTATACCGAAAAGATAGACGGCCGAGAGATTTCTAAGAGTTATTACCGCTACACGGCGGTGATCAGTGAAAATTCATATTGGCAGGAGAACCCCTGTACGGCCCGCCTGCTGGTGAACACTAAAGAAACCGCGGGCTCGGTTCAGGGATCGTATAAGTATTACTACAACGGAGCTAAGGAGACTTTCATTTTTTACTATTCCCAATTAAATCTTCAGCCCGGAAAATACACCGTTCACACGCTTGGCGACAGTAAGGTGACAGAAGAGTCCCGGTCGTTAAAGGCGGGTGACTACTATATGCAGGACGGCAGCATCCTGCCCGGGGATGAAGTTAGCAACCTGTCCCGTGATGAACTACGGAAGAGTTGTCTCGGCGTAGTCTTCTGGGTGGGTGAAAACAAGGGGATACACTGGACGCCGACCGGCGACAAAGCAGGCGACCACCTGCTGATGCACGACCATCCAGAGTGTGTGCACGGCATGGTCGTTGCGATGCACGATGCCTCTCAGAGGGCGGTGTGGGCCACCGAACAGGGGGCGACTAAGTCTACTTATGCTTGGGCCGATTCATTCAACGAATTCACAACCGGAGAGCAGGCCGATTGGGAAGAAATACAGAAATCCGATACAGGTTTCGGTTATTGCAGATCCCGTTTAATGGCACTGTACGGCTCTCGGCACAGCGACACCACCTTTCCGGCCCGCAATGCGATAGCCACTTATGCTGGCGAGCACCCCGCGCCCGCAGGCAGCAGCGGGTGGTTCTTACCGGGCATATATGAGCTTGCCACGCTGTGTTTCGGTATGCCTACTGGTTTTGTTGACTGTTACAAGGATCTGAAGATGCTCAAAGAAATCAATCCCCAGATTGATAAGGCAGCCGGGGATGAGCTTACCGGGGAGTATTGGAGCAGCTACGAATCGAGTACTGTTGTCTGGTTTGTAAATCTTGCCTCTCCCTACTATGACACGAAGCCCAAAACCGATACCTATAAAGTCCGTGCCGTGCTGGCCTTTTAGCGGCCTGCGTGCGGAAGCTGCGAGATAAAACGATTTATTAACCCCCGTCCCGCCAAAGAAAGGAGGACACACAGCTACAGGACGAACAACAATTCTCGAAAAAGGTTATAAACTTTAAAAAAGAAACAATTATGACGAAAATAGAATAGGATTAATGCTCCGAAAGAGGTGCAGGAATACTTTGAAAGTATCAAAGGCAACCATGCGGCACTCCGCCAGTTCTTCACCGCCATGCCCAAAGGAGGCGACGTTCACAACCACCTGACCGGATCGGCTTATGCCGAAACCTATTTCGAGCTGGCGGCAAGCAAAGGAATGTTCGTCAATCCGGAAACGGGCCGTCTCTATGCCAAAAAGCCAGTGGATATTGAAACCATCCGGCTTTCCAAAGACATGGACGACCTGCACAACTACCGCATGGCGCTTATCGACAAATGGAGCATCCGCAACTTCCAGCCCTACAAATATCCGCTGGGCCCGGACGAATACTTCTTCGGTACGTTCGGTTTGCTCTCGGCACTGACGGGGGATGTGAAAAACCTTGCCTATCTGATGCACGAGTTGAAAGTGCGGGCAGTGAAGGAGAATGTGCAATATCTGGAAGTGATGGCCACTTCGCCCAGCGTGCCCACGGACTGTTGTCTGGGAGCGGAGTACGCGAAGCTGGACAAGCGGCTGAAAGACTGTGTGAAAAGCGGAACGTATGGCGAGGATTTGCAGAAAGTGTTTAACGAAATCCTCGACTTGTTCTACAAAAACGCAGACACGGTTGTAGGCACTTATATCGACTTTATACACAAACTGGACGAGCTGAGCAATGAGTTGGAGAGCCACCTCCGTGATGTGGATACGAATAAGGTAGTGTGCCGCTATCAGGGATACAGTTCGTGCGGCAGCGAGCCCCTCAAGGTGTTTGCCCAACTCTACGTGGTGCACAAAGCATGCGTGCAAGACGAGGGCAAGCTGCTGACCGGTTGCAACATTGTGGCGGCGGAAAACGGAGAGAAGTCCATGCTCTACTATCGGCTGCACATGGAGATATTTGCCCGGCTTGCCCGGGAGTTCCCCACGGTGAACACTTCGCTGCATGCCGGAGAGCTGACCTTGGGGCTGGGACGCCCCGAACACCTGACCTATCACATCGGCCAGGCGGTGAACACGGCCCGGGTGCGGCGCATCGGTCATGGCGTAGACCTGCCGTTCGAGCAGGACAGCGACGCGTTGTTGTAGACGATGGCAGAGAGCCCGGTTCCGGTAGAAATAAACCTGACGAGCAATGAGTTCATCCTCGGCGTGAAGGACTCGGAACATCCCGTCGCACTCTATCATAAGGCGGGAGTGCCCGTGATTCTCTGCACGGACGACCCCGGCATTCTGCGCACCTCGCTCACGGAGCAATATACCTTGGCAGTTTTACGTTATGGATTCTCGTATGAAGAAATAAAATCATTTGTTCTGAACAGTATTACTTATGCTTTTCTTGTCGATGATGATAAAACAGAACTAATAAAAAAAGTCAATGACTTGTTAGCTGAATTTGAAAGGAAAATATCCATACACCATCTGGAACCTGATGTCTCTGGAAGTGAGAACTAACCCTCTTTCGGTGTATTTCGGTTACCAAACATTCAGATATGTGCCATCCAGTATTATCTAAGGTTCTGCCTTAATAGTCTGGGGGCGCATTTGAAACCGGGAATAAAAAGAAATAAATGAGTGACCATGAGCAAAAACAACAAATTATTACTACCATGTGATGAGACACCGAATAATTGCAACTTTTTATTAGCATGTTATTCAATCGGTGAAACATTTAGCAATAAGAACAAGGGTGTGAATTATATTGTATTCTGCCAAGAACAAGCAGCCTGTTCCGCGAAGAAACGTTGCACGGGGGCGATATACTGTTCCTGCCCCGCATGGCTGACTGTAGGTAACAACTGACCGTTTTTCAGTTTCCCCTCGTATTTGTTCAGGATTGCTTTAGGAATATCCAGCAAGCGGATGTTTGATGTTACTTTAGTCTTGTGACGTTTCTTTATAATCCACAGATTATCATCAAATGCCAAATGTATGTCGTTACTGGTTAATTCGCATATATCCACGTATGAAAGTCCAGTATAGCAGCTAAAAATGAAAATATCCCGTACCTGCTCCAATCGCTTTGAAGCAAAATCCTTATTGCATATCTTGCTTATCTCGTCTTTGTCAAGATACCCTCTTTCTATATACTCGAATTTCAGTTTATAATTGGCAAACGGGGCGGCTGTTATCAATCCTGCAAAGTTTACCACCGTGCGGAAACGCTGGATAAACTTCATTGCCGTATTGGGTGAACAATCGTGGTTTTTTATTATATACAGGTAGAAATTCTCAATAAATACTTTGTTGATTTGGCGTATCGGCAAATCCGATACACGATATTCATCTTTCATGTATTGGGTTAAGCGTAACTTTGTCAGTTCGTATCGGCTGTACGTTTTGGGTGTGGCTTCTCCTGCTTCGACCTTTTTCTTGTATTGGTCGTTGTGCTGGGTGAAAAAAGAAATAATGGTATTTGCTTCTTCCTCTTTTCCCAATAGTGCATTTTTCACGCTTTCGGGTGTAACATAGCTATCCCGCATTAATTGATTGTGAAAGTGGGAACGGATATTTGCTTTGATGTCGTCCAGCATGGAATTAAGCCTTTGTATCTCCATTGCTTTACCTATGGCTCTGCCGGATTTCCAGTTAGTTTCTAAGACCTCTAACTTGGTATTGAATTGGGTCTGTTTGCCGTTGATTGTGATACGGGCATGAATGGGTACTAAACCATTCTTTTTCATCTTGTCTTTTTTCAGGTAAAACAATACGCTGAAAGTACTTTTTTCATTCTTCATAATCTCACTTTTTTTAGATTGCAAAACTAATTTTAATCACTGTAAATGAGATAAATAGAGTATGGACAAATCACGTCAAAAGTAAGCCATTTTCCGACAATCGTACCCCCTAATCGTTTTTTGGGGAAGGGGGTACGATTTGGATACTCAACCGTGTCTTTTCGTGCCCCTTTTTTGTCTTTTAAGCAAGACTGAAACAATAAAAAAAGTCCTACAATACGTTGATATTGTAGGACTTGTCTCTTTTTTGTCGCCGTTTGGCTTTGTTCTTATGTGATCCGCCTGGGGCTCGAACCCAGGACCCCAACATTAAAAGTGTTGTGCTCTACCTGCTGAGCTAGCGAATCAATCCTTTATTGCTGTTAAGCGGGTGCAAAGATAGAGCTATTTTTTATAATTGCAAATAAATTCCGAACATTTTTGTTATCTTTGTGCCATAAATATCAATACACATTATTTATATATGGCTGACGATAAAAAAATAATTTTCTCGATGGTGGGAGTAAGCAAAGCTTTCCAACCTAACAAGAATGTGCTAAAAGACATTTATCTTTCTTTCTTCTATGGAGCTAAGATTGGTATTATCGGTCTCAACGGTTCGGGTAAATCTACTTTGCTGAAGATTATTGCCGGTCTGGAGAAGTCTTATCAGGGAGAGGTGGTTTTTTCTCCCGGATATTCAGTAGGCTATCTGGCACAGGAGCCTTATCTGGATAACACTAAAACAGTGAAAGAAATCGTAATGGAAGGTGTGCAACCCATTGTTGATGCACTGAACGAATACGAAGAAATTAATCAGAAGTTCGGTTTGCCTGAATATTATGAAGATCAGGACAAGATGGATCAACTTTTTGCACGGCAAGGGGAATTGCAGGATATTATTGATGCGACGGATGCCTGGAATCTGGATAGTAAACTGGAACGTGCAATGGATGCTCTCCGTTGCCCGCCCGAAGATCAGTCTGTGGCTAATCTTTCGGGTGGTGAACGTCGCCGTGTGGCGCTTTGCCGCTTGTTATTGCAAAAACCTGATATTTTATTGCTCGACGAGCCGACCAACCATCTGGATGCTGAGTCTATCGACTGGTTGGAACAGCATTTGCAGCAATACGAAGGTACGGTAATTGCTGTGACACACGACCGTTATTTCCTTGACCATGTGGCCGGATGGATTCTTGAACTTGACCGTGGCGAAGGTATCCCCTGGAAGGGTAATTATTCCAGCTGGCTGGAGCAGAAAACCAAGCGGATGGAAATGGAAGAGAAAACTGCCAGCAAACGTCGCAAAACTCTGGAACGTGAGCTCGAATGGGTACGTATGGCACCCAAGGCACGTCAGGCTAAGGGCAAAGCCCGTTTGAACTCGTACGATAAATTGCTGAACGAAGACGTGAAAGAAAAAGAAGAGAAACTGGAAATCTTCATACCGAACGGTCCTCGTTTGGGTAATAAGGTGATCGAGGCTAAACATGTGGCTAAAGCTTACGGTGATAAACTGTTGTTTGACGATCTCAACTTCATGCTTCCTCCCAATGGTATTGTGGGAGTTATCGGTCCGAATGGTGCCGGAAAAACAACTCTTTTCCGTTTGATTATGGGACTGGAAACAGTTGATAAGGGTGAATTTGAAGTAGGGGAGACCGTGAAGGTGGCTTACGTAGACCAGCAACATAAAGATATTGATCCGAATAAGAGTGTTTATCAGGTAATTTCCGGCGGAAATGATTTGATCCGCATGGGAGGGCGTGACATTAACGCACGCGCCTATCTTTCACGCTTCAACTTTTCGGGTGCTGATCAGGAAAAGCTTTGTGGAGTACTTTCCGGTGGTGAGCGTAATCGCTTGCACCTTGCCATGGCATTGAAGGAAGAAGGAAATGTATTATTGCTCGACGAGCCGACCAATGATATTGATGTCAATACCTTGCGTGCACTTGAAGAAGGTTTGGAAGATTTCGCCGGTTGTGCCGTTGTGATTTCGCATGACCGTTGGTTTCTCGATCGAATCTGTACTCATATTCTTGCTTTTGAAGGCGATTCGAACGTGTTCTATTTTGAAGGTTCTTACTCGGAATACGAAGAGAATAAATTGAAACGGCTTGGCAACGAAGAGCCTAAGCGCGTGAGATATAGAAAGCTGATAGCTGACTAATACTTAACAATGTGTAAGCCCCGCAAATTAATTGCGGGGCTTTTTTGTTTCATAGAGCTATAATATGTTTATCTCTCTTAAAAAATTGTAGCATCTTTGTAATGTATATATAAAGAATATTAATTACCTTTGTGCTCCAAAACGTTTATTTACAATTTATTAATTAACAAGTTCTATTAACTAACAAAGAGAATTATGAGAAGACATCTAATTCATTTCCTGCTGGTTGCAGTACTGACGGTATGCTCTGCCGCTACGGCTATTGCCCAGGTAACAGTGAAAGGTCAAGTTGTGGATGCGGAAACAGGTGAGCCATTGATTGGTGCAGCCGTAACGATTGTCGGTACTACCCAAGGTAGTGTGACTAACCTGGATGGTGAGTTTACACAGAAAGCTGCCTCCGGTTCGACACTGCTTATCAAGTACCTTGGCTACAAAGACTTCAGTAAGAAGATCACCCACAAAGGGGGTACTGAAGATTTGGGCGTGATTAAAATGGCACCGGATGCAATGGTATTGAACGACGTTATCATTACATCTTCCGTTGCTGTTTCGCGTAAAACTCCGGTAGCTGTATCAACAGTTGACCCCGTCTTTATCGAAGAAAAACTCGGAACGCAGGAATTTCCTGAAGTTCTGAAGTCAACTCCGGGTATCTATGCAACTAAGCAAGGTGGTGGTTTTGGTGACTCCAAAGTAAACATACGTGGTTTCAAGACTGAGAACTCTGCTATGATGATTAATGGTGTTCCGATGAATGATATGGAGTGGGGTGGTATCTACTGGTCTAACTGGGCCGGTTTGAGTGATGTGACTCGTAGCATGCAGGTACAGCGTGGTTTGGGTGCGTCAAAGGTAGCAGCTCCTTCTGTGGGTGGTTCTATCAACATCGTGACAAATACAGTTGATGCCAATAAGGGCGGTTTCGTATCTTATGGTATGGGTAATGACGGATTAAACAAGATCCTGTTCAAGGTATCTACCGGATTGACTAAGTCAGGTTGGGCTATGACCCTTTTGGGAGGTAAGACCTGGGCAGATGGTTATATCCAGGGAACCGACTACGAGGCTTATAACTGGTTTGTGAATATCACAAAACGTTTCAACGACAATCATCAATTGTCATTTACTGCTTTTGCTGCTCCTCAGTGGCACAATCAGCGTGGAAATAAAGACGGACTTACTATCGAGGGATGGCAAGAAGTTGCTAAAAACTATATGAATGGTGAAAAGCCTTATCGTTATAATCCTACTTACGGTTTTGGATTGAATGGACAAAGAAAATCATCTGCATATAATGTATATAATAAACCTCAGTTGTCGTTGAACCACTTATGGCAGATTAATGATAAATCAAGCTTAAGTACAGCCTTGTATGCTTCTATCGGTCGTGGATATGGTTATTCCGGTCAGGGATTGACCAGTGCTGATCGTAGCAACTGGTATGGTAGTAACAGTGGAAAGCTGAATATGACATTCCGTAAAGCTGACGGAACATTTGCTTATGATGAAATCTATGCTTTGAACGAAGCCAGCGAGAACGGTTCGGTTATGGCTATGTCGAAGTCTAAGAACTTCCATAACTGGTATGGTCTGCTCTCTACTTATACAACCAAGATTGGTGACTATTTTGATTTTTATGGTGGTATAGACTACCGTTATTATAAAGGTACGCATACGAATGAATTGGTTGACCTCTATGGGGGGGACTTTTATGTAGATTCCAGTTCAAGAACCAATGTGCTTACTTCCAACAATGCCGCTGCTGCTGCCGGTTCGGCATTCGTAAATCAGAAGTTGAAAGTGGGTGATGTGGTTTATCGTGACTACGATGGTTATGTAATGTCTGAAGGTGTGTTTGCCCAGGGTGAATACAACAGAGATAAGCTGAGTGCTTTCATTTCCGGTTCGGTTTCTAATACCGGTTACTGGCGTTATGACCGCTTCTATTATGACAAGGCACACGCTAAATCAAAAACCACCAACTTTATCGGATGGAATGCAAAAGGAGGTTTGAATTATAACCTTACCGAAAATCATAACGTTTTTGCTAATATCGGTTATATCAGCCGTGCTCCTTTCTTCTCGGGCGGTGCTTTTCTGAATTCAACTACCAGCAATGCGACTAATCCGGATGCAGTAAACGAAAAAGTTTTCTCTTTCGAAATCGGATATGGTTACCGTTCAACGTATTTGACGGTGAATGTCAATGCTTACCACACTCGCTGGATGGATAAGACTACTACTCGTTCGCAAGATATTAATAATTACTACGAAGGTAGTCTTAGCGAGCCTTATGATGCAAGTAAGCTGGTTTCTACCAAATCTGTTATCAATATGCAAGGTGTAAACGCCTTACACCAGGGTGTTGAACTTGATTTTGTTGCAAGACCTTTCCAATGGCTGGATTTGAGCGGTATGTTCTCTATCGGTAACTGGCGCTGGGATAGCAATGCATCAGGAAGTTTCACTGTTGAAGGTCAATTTGTAAACAGTGCATCTATTAAGGGAAATGATGGTAAGGATATAACAGTTCTTGTTAATGCCGCAGCCAATGGGTTGGAACCGGGTACAATGAAACTGAACCTGAAAGATGTGAAAGTGGGAGGATCGGCACAGACTACTGCTGCTTTGGGTGCTACTTTCAAGATTGATAAGGCCATTCGTCTGGGTATCGACTGGAATTTATACGCACGTAACTATGCTGACTGGGCATTAACCTCAAACGACCTGGTGATGAACAGTGAAAAAGACTTTTCTACTCCCTGGCGTATTCCGTCAGCAAGCACATTCGACTTGAACGCAAGTTATAAATTCAATTTTGGTAAGTTGAATGCAGTGCTGTCAGGTAACGTGAACAACTTATTCGATCAGACTTATATTTCTGATGCTACAGATGGTAGCAATCACGACTGGAAGACCGCTTATAATGTGTTCTACGGATTTGGCCGTACTTATAGCTTGAGATTAAAAGTTAATTTCTAATCTAAAACAGGAAGTTTAAATTATGAATAGAAATCTATTAATGCCTGTAGCGGTATCGTTGATTCTGCTGTCCGGCTGTAAATATAATGATGACAACTTCGAAGGATTGGACGAGATGACCCAACCGACGAATTTGATGAAGATAGAATATACGCTGACTGATGCTGATTATGCAACTATCAGTACGAACTCTACTAATAAAGATATCGCCAAAGCAGGTGGTGTATCTAAAGATCTTGAGAACATCAAGACCAATCTTTATCTGACAGAGAAGATTACAGGAGCTACCTATATCCCTGCTTTCTTGCTTGATAAGTATTACACCGCCGATAAGGGCTCGAGTGCAAAGATTACTTATAAGTACAAAGAAGCGATGTCTTCTTTGCTGTCTGAGTATGCTTCGGTGAAATATCTGAAACCGACGGATGCCGAATACAAGTTGGTTTATGGTGAGGATGCGTTTGCGCCTTATCTGAATGAAAAGACTGAAGGCCAAATGTATAAGATATTGAACGAGAAGTTTAAAGATGCTGAAAAAGGAACTGCTGTTTTCGTTGACTATAAGTTGGGCGAGGGACAGTTGGAGAATCCGTTGATGTGGCAGAATTTTGAGGCTGTTGCGACGGGTGAACTGAAATCCTTGGATGGATGGTTTATCAGCTCTACCGGTGGCACTCAGTGGAAAGTCACTTCTTATGATGATAACCAGTATGTTCAGTATTCGGCAAACGGTACGAAAGGAGCATGCGTCGGCTGGATGGTTACTCCTGCTATTTCTGTTGCTGCCGGTGATTATCTTGGTTTTGATGTGACCGTGGGATACTATAATGCCAGCTGCTTGTCCGTTCTTATTTCAGAGAATTTCGATGGTAAGAATGTCGATGCCGCCAGTTGGACTGACGTAACTTCGGATTTCAACATCCCTACCAAGCCGACAAGCGGTTACGGTACATTTGCATCTGCCGGTAAGCTATCTTTATCAGCTTATGCGGGCAAGAAGGTTTATGTAGCCTTTAAGTATGTAGGTGATGGTGCCAATAAAAAGACTACTACTTATCAGATTGATAACATCATGGTAGGTACTTCTATCCCGGCTAACAGTCTTTCTACTCCTGCTTACGCAGTGAAAGTGTACGATGGTAAGAGCTGGAAAGATAAGAACAATAACGTATATGTTCCGACATACGCTGATTACGGAGATATGGGACAGAGCAAACGTTACTTTACTTCAGAAGTTCCGGCTGTTACTTATCTGCCTGCTTATTTGTCTAAGATGGTAGCATATCCTGTTGATGGCGATGCACGTGTAGTGATTTACAGATATTATAATGGTACCGAATTGAAGATTTATAGCGATGAATACACATACTCGGCTGAAACTACAAGGTGGTCACTGAATACACGTATTGTTGATAAGACAGAGCAGTTTGTACTGTCTGACGGTAAGTGGAACTTTGACCCGAGCACTGTGGTTACTTTGAAGGCAGAAAAGGGCGATGCAGAAACTGCTGCATTCTATCAGACCATTACCGATTGGGTGATTGCCAATAAGGGACAAGAATATGCACCTATATTTAACGGTAAGAGTAATAACGAATATTATTATGGTAGCTCTGCTTATCAGAACAATTTTGATTTCCGCCCGGCGAAGTGGAGAGAACAAAATGCTGCCGCTTATGGCTCGATGTCAGATGCCGATCTTACTAAGTTGATGTTCGAACGTTTGCCAGAAGCATTCCTTCCGGGATTGAAAGCAATCTATGGTAGTGCGGATGTTGTGGAAGGTGTAGATGTGTTCTATACAATTAACTTCGCCATTTACGACGGTTCTTCTACCACACAATATACCATTAAGTATAAAGTGACAGGTAAAGGACAGTTTGAATATGTTGCAGACTCCTTGAAGAAAGTAGAATAAGGAAACTAATTCATTTATAATAAGAAAGGCCGCTCTGAGTAATCAGGATGGCCTTCTTTTATATTATAACGAGAGAGTTATGGGGGTGAAACTCACCACAGAGGACGCAGAGTAACATAGAACGAGCTTAATTCGTTGATTATTAATATTTTTAATCTATGGTATCTGTGATAATCTGTGTGATCTGTGGTGAAAAGGCGTTTTGATACACTCCCGTTTACATCTTCACCTCCATCACTACCGGATTATGATCACTGCACAAATCGAGGTCAGGCGAATAGTAGTCTACCCCTTTAAATTCTTTGGAATGGAAAATATAGTCGATTCTCAGCAGGCGTTTAAAGTACCGGAACGTATACATGTACCCATGTCCGCAAGTCTGGAATCCGTCTTGAAGATTGTCACCTTTCACGGTACTGTATGTGTAGGACGATGGGAGAGAGTTAAAGTCACCGCAAACCAGTATAGGGTAGGGGGTGGTGCGGATTAATTGTTCCAAAGTCTTTGCCTGTGCCGCACGTTTCCTGAAGTTCTCGTTGAGTCCCTCCAACAATTGCCTGGCCGCTGCTTCCTCTCTGCCTGTCAGTTCGTTTTTAGCCAGTTCCCTTTCCAGTCTGCGCTTATTTTGGCTGACCTCCGTTGTTTGCAGGTGGTTATTGAAAACACGAACCGTTTGTCCGTCTACGTCCAGGTCGCACCACATACTGCAATTCCTTGAGTCCGGATAAGTGATCAGTTTGCTGTCCTTCACCGGATATTTGCTGAATAAAGCTATCTGCAGGATGGAGATGCTGTCCGGAGCTTGCGGGATAATGACGTATTGCCAGTTTGCAAAAGTGTTTCGTATGCTGTCTGCGGTGAAATATCGGTTAGCGGCAAACTCTTGAAGACAGACGATGTCCACTTGATGCTCTTCCATGTATTTCGCGATTTCTTTGCACGAGTACCCCGATTGCTCGTTACCGAAACTGTCTACGTTATACGTCGCTATTTTCAAAGTTCTTCCATTTCCTTTTTCCGCCGGAAAGGGTGGTTGGAATATCCGTCCCAGATATTGCCAGTTGGCAGCTATGGCTATCAGCGGAATGACTATCCAGAACCGGCGGCGTATGCCCCAATAGATGGCCGCAGCGAGGTTGATCAGCAAGAGCCCCGACAGCAAGAGCCCGATAAAAGGTATTAAAGTCGAACTTTCCGGGGGAACATGCCCGGCAAATGCTCCGGTAACGGTGACACCAGCCAAAGCAAAAGTCAGTGCGACAGAGGTATAATAAAATAATTTGGATACGGCTTTCTTTCCCATTGTTTTAAATTCTGCATTTTAGTCCACCATAAGTTCACCACAGAGGACACAGAGTTCACAGAGGAAGAATTTAAGATCTTTCTATAAACCTGGAAAATAAAAACTCCGTGTCCTCTGTGTCCTCTGTGGTGAACTTGTGGTGAGGTTCTTTATCTCAACCATTTCTTTATCATCTCCTTCAGCTTTTCCTGAGCAATCGGTTTCGAGATGAAATCGTTGCATCCTGCCTCTTCGGCAGCTTTCCGGTCATATTCATAAGCATAAGCACTCTGTGCGATGATAGGTACATCTGCGGACAATTGCCGGATGATCCTGGTAGCCTCCAGCCCATCCAGATTGGGCATTTTTATATCCATTAATATCAGGTCTGGTTCCGCTTCATCGTACATGGTTACAGCTTCCATGCCATCTCTGGCACGTACCAGGTGGTATTTCCTGCCCAGAATCGCATTTAGCAAGTCATAATTGCTGTCGGTATCTTCTGCTATCAGGATGGTAGCCTTATCGGTTTCCGCCTCCGTTACTTCCATGGATTTACGTTCCTCCTTGCTTCCCGCCGGCTCTTTTGTCCGGTCGTCGGCTTCCGGATATTGCCGGTCGTCGGTTTCTCCGTCCCGACGTTCTTCCTTATCGGCCTTCACATCTTGCATTACGCTTTCCAGAGGCAGCCAGAAGGTAAATGTAGTACCTGTCCCCACTTCCGAAGAAACGGATATTTCTCCTCCCAGACGTTCGATGATAGTCTTGCATATCGACAGTCCCAACCCCGTGCCCTGAGCGAAGTTATTGAGCTTGGCAAAGCGCTGAAACACCCGTCCCAACTTCTCCGGTTCGATGCCCAGTCCGGTGTCTTTTACGTAAAATACCACTTTTTCGGCTTCTTGCCTGTAGCCGTAGCTCACGCTGCCTTGTGTCGTGAACTTAAATGCATTTCCTATCAGGTTAGAGAATACCTGGAAAATCCGGTTCTTGTCCGAGTGAATGCTCAAAGCTTCGTCCGGCGAGTCGAATTTCAGTTCCACTCCTTGCGGGCAGCGGAACACATGTGCATCATGAATCTCTTTGCAAAGCGTGTGCAGCTTTACCGGTCCGTAAGTGAACTCCACGATGCCCGATTCTATTTTCGACAGATCCAGTATTTCATTGATCAGTTGCAGCAACCGTTCGTTGTTGGCATCCACTATTTCATAATATTCTTTTCGCTCTTCCGGGTTTTCGCTCTCCGAGATGATGCGTGAGAATCCTACGATGGCGTTGAGCGGTGTCCGTATTTCGTGGCTCATATTGGCAAGAAAGGCCGACTTCAGTTTATCCGACGTCTCTGCTTTCTCTTTCGATTCCATCAGTTCGCGGCGCATCAGTTCCAGCTGAGTAATGTCCCATTCGATGCTGACAATGATGGGCGAGAAGTCTTCACTTTCTACTATGATTTTTTGTTTGTCCAGAATCAGCAGATTGCCATTTTTGTCTTTACCTTCCATGATCCAGTGCATCCCTTTTCCGGTATTGGCAATTTCCATATCCTCTTTCCGTTTCTGCTGTGCCATTTCCAGCGGATAATAATCGAAATCGTTCATACCGATGGCGTTTTCCGCGCTGATATCCCGGTTATACGATTCCCGGTTTCGGTAGATATACCGGAAATCATTCTCTATATCCTTCACAACGATCCCCGCCGGGAGGTTTTCCATCGTGGTATCCATGATGCGGTTGAGCCGTTTTATCTGCGATTCGTACCGTATACGTTCCGATATGTCGTGTGTAAACGACCAAAAGGTTTCCTCTCCGTCATCCGTTGTCACGCTGTACATCGTACCCTCAAACGCCAATGTGTTTTTATCATCCTTCAGCGGGTGGTAGGCCAGGAAGTTGAAATTCTGTCCTTCCCGTATGCTGTGGTAACGTTCTTCCCAATCCTTCGGACTGTCCATGTCGCCTACAATGTCGAAAATCCGTATTTGCGATAGGTCCGCCTGTTCCGCGATCCGGTGGTTGAGCCTGAACTGTCTGTTGGCAAATATCAGCGTGCCGTCTTTCCGTGCCGCATAAATACTTTCTTTGGCATTGTTGATGGCATGCGTCAGCGTGTTGATGTCATTCCTCTTCCGCTGGATGTCCGTAATGTTCTGTATATATCCTTCCAGAATGATGTTACCGTCTTCTTCTTCACCCCTCAGGTAGCATTGCTGGCGCATATAGTATACCTGTCCTTCCAGCAGAATGCGGTATTCGATGTACTCCTTTACCAGTTTACGGCGGTTTGCCTCCATCCATGTGTTCACGGCAGGCAGATCTTCGCTCAGAATGGTCTCGTAATAATCCTGAAAGTTGATGCTCCGCTCTTCTTCCGTACATACTATTCCGTTGTATCCCCGATAATAGAATGTCTTTTCGCGCGATGAATATTTCCATTGCCCTATCTGTGCCGCTTTTTGTATCTCTTTCAGTTCGTAATTCGTACGTTCCAGTTGCAGCTTTACGTTGCTCCGTGCCGTGATGTCACGATATTGGCACAACACCTTGTCGCCGTCATACGGCTGCATGATGCATTTGAAGTAGTACGTTTCGCCTCCTTCCAGCGGCAGCCTGTAGTTGCGGTTCACCGTTATCCCCTGTTGGGTCACCCGGCGGAAGTCCGGCAGCAGTTTCTGGAAGGTATGGTCGGGAAGCAGATTGAACAGATTTTTTCCCAAGAGCCTGTCTTCTTGCAGGAACCACAAATCGCTGTGCGGGTCGATGTCCAGACACGTGCCGTTTTTGTCCACCAAGATCAGTGTGTCAGCTGTCAGTTGCAATATCTTATGGGCATTGTTTACGTCATGCAGTATTCTATCCATGCTTCGTTCGGTTTATTGGTTTAAGGATTCTGTTTTCGTTCTTTGGGCTTTTTCCCATGCTCCTGTTCCTTTCATTTTACGAAGGTAGTTAACACCTTTCATCACGTTAATGTTCATAAACAGGAAATAATATGGGATGAATAACAGCTTGTTTTTTATTTGCCGGGCAGACAGGTAATAGCCTCCCATCGCTAAAATGTAGAACAATACCTGAAGTGCCAGAATGGTGCCGTACCAGATAGGAGAGCCCCCCATCAGCAGTATGGCAACGTTGAGCGGGAGCAAGGCGAACAGCAGCACCGGGGCCACCGACCACCGCAGCACCCTGTGTGATATATACTGGAAACTCAGCACTCCGTAACGGAAGGGATTGAGCAGTTCCCTCAGCCGCCAGATAGATTGCAGTCCGCCGGCGGCAATGCGCACCTTTCTTTTCTGCTCTTCGCCCATGTCTGCCGATCCGCTTTCGATGGCATATGCCCGGGTGCAATAGGCTATCTTATATCCCTGCATGGCGATGCGCAGCGACAGGATGAAGTCATCCAGCAGTGTATCCGGTTCCATCACCGTGAACAGCTCCCGGCGTATGGCAAACAGCTCGCCTGCGGCTCCCACAGCCGAATAGAGACGTGCGTCCAGTGCTTTCAGTGTCGATTCATATTTCCAGTATATGCCCTCGCCACCGGCTGCGGCTCCATCCTTTTCTTGCACGGCGATGCGTTTTTCTCCGGCCACGCATCCCACCCCCGGATCCTCAAAAGCCAACACGATTTCGCGTATCGCTTCCCGGTTCAGCATTGTGTTGGCATCGGTGAATACCACAAGTGGCGTGTCCACCAGTGTCATCCCCCGTGTCATGGCAGCGGTTTTTCCTTGCCGCAGGGGTTGGAAGTGGACGGTGGCTTGCGGCCATGCCTTCAGTCGTTCGTTGGTAGAGTCGTTGCTTCCGTCGGTGGTCCACACAATGTGCAATTTGTCCTCGGGATAGTCCAGCTTCAGGCAGTTGCGCATTTTTTCGTCCACAACGTCTTCTTCGTTAAAGGCAGTGATAAAAAGTGTCACGTCCGGCAGCAGCTTGTCGGGCGGGAGTTGCCGCTTGACGGGTTTCACAGTGAGTTCTTTGAGCTTGACCAGTGTGTAAAGCAGTATTCCGTATCCCAAGTGGGTATAGAATACGAGGAAGAGGGCAAGCCAGAAAAGAATTTGTACGGTGATCATAGTATTTTTTATTTTAATTTTATTTAGGTTGAATCAGGTTGTCGTCTTCATCTTTATATTCTTTTCGGGAGGTGAATATTCCTCCTATGTTTCTGAGAGCATTGATCGCCCGCACTTTGAAACTGCCGGCTAATGATCCGTCAGCACTTATGGTGCCATATCCTGTGACCGCACGTGCCTTCTTTTTACGTATAAAGTATATTTTTCCATACTCTTTGAGCCGTAAGGCCAACGATCCGTCTTCACCCCGTTTGATGTCTGTGCGTATCCCTGTTTGGCGGGCGTAATCCGTGCGGTATGCGAATACCAGTCCTCTTACACTTAATTCCGGGCGTTTGATTGATTGTATCCATAGATGAATATCCCTGAGAAACTCATATACTTTTAATCCGGTCCGGGAGTGTTCTTTGTCGGGTATATAACTCCATAGTGAACTTACCGCCACAACTCCGGGACGCTCTAATGCGTTAACCATTGTCTCGACATAGTGCGGAGGGTACAAAGTATCGGAATCAATATTAATGTGATATTTTCCCCGCGCACGATTTAATCCGCAAAGCCGGGCGTGTCCGCAGCTGTGTTGATATTCTATCGCATATGGTACCCCTGTCGCTTCATAGATTTCTGCCGTCCGGTCCTTAGAATCATTGTCTGTCCCGATAATCTCCACCGGATATTTGCACTTCATCTCACTTAAGGACCACAGGCTTGCCAATAGACGTTTCTCTTCGTTATATCCTATGACGGAGACTGTAACAACCGGAGAATCCGACTGTAGCTTTCTCAAATTCTCACGAACTTCGTCAATGACATTTTGCGGTGCTTCAGCAAAAGGTTTTTCGTATACTTGCAAATATTTTGTATACCACTTCATCATTTACTCTTTTGTTACTTTTAATGTTTCAAATAATGTTTTCCACTCCTGCGCGATAGTTTCCATTCGGAAGCGTTCTGAACGTATGCGGGCATTTCGTCCCATTTCTTTTCGTTTGTCTTCATGCTCTATCAGGTCGTTTATTTGCGTGGCTAAATCGTTTATGTCTTCCGGTTGTGCCAAGAGTCCGTTCAGTCCGTGCTCTATGATGTCACGGGGCCCGCAGGGGCATGCGAATGCCACGGGTGGGACTCCGCACGACATCGCTTCAGTTATGACCATTCCGAACCCTTCGAACCGGGAGGAGAGTACAAAGATTGAACTTTCGCAATATTTATCAGCTATGTTGGGGGTGGTAGGCTCCAGAAAGCAAGTCCGGTCAATGCCCTCCTGATTTATTTGCTGTTGCAATTTGTCATGCAGTATGCCTTCACCATAGATGCGTAACGTCCAGTCCGGATGTTTTTGAGATACGATGGACCAACTTTTTATTAGTAAGTCGAACCCTTTTTGCGGAGCGTATCTTCCGGCCGCTATTACATATTTCTGAGTGCAGTCCGATTGTAGATCAGTCGGAGTAATGATAGGATTGGGTATGACGCAAAGATTGGTAAGTTCCGGCCAAAAATCCTTTTCCTCAAGAGTTAATACTATTACTTTAGAGAGTTGTTGTAGATGCTTTAAAAATGCTTTTTCCCAATATCTTCTGAGTTTCCCTACTATTGATTTACCATACTCTTTGCTTCCCACTCCATACGAATGGCGTGTGACATGGAATTCTCCGATTTTTGTACTTCCATCACAGATACCTGAGATAAAATTGAGTTCTCTTCTCAGGGTTGAAATTGTGATGTCGGGTCTTAGTTCTGTCAGTGTTTTACTGAGGCGTTGTTTGAAAAGCCTGTAGCGATATGGGTACTTTAAAAGTTTACTGACACGTGATTGATTGAAAGGCCAGTCGAAAGGTACGTTCAGATCAATGTGCCTCACTTTGGGCGACAAATCATAATAGATGGGGCGTCCCACTTGCTCTGATGTGAGGATATAGATTTCGTAACCTTCCAGATGTTCTGCAAAGTAATTGGCTTTGAACGTAATGATACGTTCAAGTCCACCTGGGGCATAGAGCGACGGAAGATAATAGACGATTCTCATGCTATCAACTTATTTTTGCGATTATTTGTTTGTTATATTCTTCTCCCGCGTCAGCTACCAGATTTCCATTAGGAACTTCGTTCACATATTTGCGTTCAAGTTTCACTTTGCGTCGCGCACCCATACGCCACCATTCATATTCCACATCCACGTGCCCGATGTCGATAGCTTGGTATCCCGCTTTGAACAAATCGTAGGCCAATGCTGTAGCTGTGGGGCCCAATGCGATCAGGAAGAGCACGTTTTTGTTTTGTTTGCATGCTTCTGCCCGGATGCGATTTATAGAGTTGAAAGCGTTACAGGGCGGGCATAAAATCCGGTGGATGCTCTGTGCATTGTCAAAGAGGTCGTTGCCCACCCCTAAACGGCTTTTTTCGCCTTCGATAAATATGATGTCTCTGCCTTCCCAAATGCCTTTCATGTCATGGAACCATTTCCCGCATTCTCTTTTCGATTTAAAATCCATATAAGGACGTGTGACAAATGTATTATAATAGGTTCGTCCGGGAAGTAATAGCCGGTCCCACCACGGGCCGTAGATAAAGAAGTGAGTGCGCCAGAATCTTCGCGCTTTCCGGTTGTAGCGTTCCAAAT
The DNA here is from genome assembly GCF_033042785.2 of Bacteroides hominis. Lineage (NCBI taxonomy): Bacteria > Pseudomonadati > Bacteroidota > Bacteroidia > Bacteroidales > Bacteroidaceae > Bacteroides > Bacteroides hominis. Next base: position 3,297,422 of record NZ_CP178829.1, read on the forward strand.
GCTGAAAAACATCGGATATGCATACTAAATGTTTATCATTATCGCTGGTCAACACCTCTTTGAGCCGCTGGGCCAGTTGGGGATTACCTTCTTGGAAACCAATTCTTTTGTGGGCGTTGGTCAATAACATTTCTCCGTCACCAAAGCGGCTGACGGAGCATCGGTCTTGTATTATTTTCCGGATCGTTTCATCTATTGATGCCACTTGAGGGATAATCTTTTGCCGTCTGCGGAGAACTATATACCAAAAGTTATACCACTCCACCGTACTGCCATATTTCAATTTATGGTATATCCGGGTTATAAGCTGCGTTATGTTCATGATAGTAGTTTTTTAAAGAGTTCATCCCATTGTTGCATGATCGTATCCAAATGAAATTTTCGTATGCTTTGCTGTGCCTGTTGTCCCATCTGCTGTCGTTGACCTTCATGTTCTATCAGGTAGATGATTTTCTCGGCCAGGGATTCGATGTTGCCGTTTTCGGCCAATAACCCGTCTTTTCCGTCTGTAATAATGTCGCGTGGACCACAGGGACATGTAAAAGATACTGGTGGCACCCCGCATGCCATTGCTTCGCCGATTACCATTGGCATTCCTTCATATCGTGATGAAAGTATGAAAATAGAACTTCGGCGCATTTCTGTTGCTATGTCATTGGTAATGCCGTTCAGATGGCATGTTTTTTCTATATCCAGTTTCCGGGCTTGTTCTTGATAAGCAGCTCGGTCACCTGCACCAAATATCTCCAGTTCCCAGTCCGGATGTTTACGGCTGACGATCTGCCATGCAGGCAACAGTAAGTCGATTCCTTTTTGGTAAGTGTATCGCCCGACGGTAATAGCCCGGTGTGCCGTCCCTTCGGCTGTATGCTCTACTTTGAAAGAAGCAGGATTGTATATGCAAATGACATTGTCCAGTTCCGGCCACATCTCTTTATCTTCATTGGTCAACACGACAAAACGGTCCAGCTTACGCAGTTTATTAATCAGTTGCCCGATCCATAATTCTGATAATTTCCGGCGGACAAAGCTTGGAAGGAACTTCTGGTGTTCCAGGCTGCGGTAATTATGCCGGCTGAAGTGGAACTCGCCGATTTTCAGGCTGCCGTCTTTGATGGAAGTTAAGAAATTAATCTCTCGCCGCAAAACGGATATTGCAATATCCGGACGGATTTGCATCAATGCCTCAGTCAACCGTTTCTTATAGATTCTTTGTAGTTGGCTGTATTTCCACAATCGCTGCCACAGATGCTTAGTAACTGTGTGCATGCGGTCGAAATTGAGGTCCAGATGGATGATGTGGGCTTTTTCTGATAAAGGATAATAAGGAGGCAGTTCTTTTTCCTCAGTCAGGATGACGTATACATCATAGCCCAAAACGTCGGCCAGATAGTTTATTTTTAATGTAAGTACCCTCTCCATGCCACTTGCGGCATAGAGTCCGGGGATACAGTAGGCTATTTTTATGGGTTGTTTCATAGTTCCTCAATTACATGTTTCATTTGCACTTCCCACGAAAGTTTATTCCGGATGGAGGCTCGTATGTCAGCCGGTCGGATCTCTTTTGCCGAATGGTAGAACCGGACCACTTGTCCGATGTCTACCGGAGATTCGTCTGCCGGTATCTTCAGGATGTAGGGCATCGATTCGAAGTCCGCATCTGTTTCTGAATAGATGAAAGGGATACCTCTGGCAGCGTACTCGCGATTTTTCAGTGACCGCAGGTCTGTGATTCCGCTTCGATGGCGCCCCAGGCTGCCTATTCCTATTTGACATTGGTCGAATACCCGGTTCAGAGGTTCTCCGAACAAGGGGCCATGGAAGATAACGTTTTGTTCTATTGCCCCTTCCTCCACCAGGGCGTGGTATTCGTCGACGACTGCCGGTACGCCCTGACCTACGATGTGTAGCTTGACATCTTCCCGATGCTCGTGCCGGAGGTAGTGTGTCAATCCCCGGATGACACGGTCGAATCCGTGCCACGGGTGTATGGTGGCTACGGCTATCAAGTGCAGTTCTCGGGTAGTGGCAGTGCTCTGTTTGAGGGGAATGAAGTCAAAATCGATTCCATTGGATATTTGTATCGTAGGGCGGCCGAAGATGGTTTTGTGGTCTGAGAAAGTGACAAACTTATCGATTTGCGTGGCCATTAATCCACGTAAGCACTTGTCTGCCATTAATACACGCCGATATGCCCATGGAAGACCTTTGTATTCCTGGTCATAGGGATAGGTGGGTATTTCCATGACAACTTTTACGCCGGCCCGCTTGAGGCGCCACAACATGCAGATCAAAAAAGGAGTTGTATTGTGGTCGCTTCTTACATAAACCAGTTGCATTCCGTTTGTCTTTACATAATGGACGATGCTGTTTAATTCGGTGCGTTTCAGAATCTTTCCCCGGATTCCGTTGCCATAATCCCGGAGGACATGGTTATTTATCATCCGCCGTTTGTGGTCGTGGGCGTCATCCAGCCAACAGGTATCTACTTCCAAGCCACACGCTTTGAGTGCCTTTATCTGGTAACGGATTTTCTTGCTGATCCCGTTTGCCTCTTCGAATCCGTGGAAGATAAGAAACAGTGCTTTCATTGTTTGTTTTGTTTTTAAGATGGGCTTTCACCCCCTGCTTTTACGTTTGTTCAGGATGCCTTTTGCCTTGCCGATGATGTCATATTCACCGGTCAACTGTATGTAGCACCCAAATATACAGAAAAATATAATGCTTTTTACAATCAGGGTCAGAAAAATGTTGCCTCCTTCTGTCAGCAGGCTGAGCGGATAGAGTACGGCTATCAGCAGCACACTGACCGCTAATGGTGATACAAGCTGAACCGCGAAATGCCGCAGGCTGCGGTGCAGTGTCACCCGGTACATCATCCAGTAGCATTGCACAAAGTTGACGGTAAACGTCAGTGTGATGCACGTGGCTACGGCTTGGAGTGTGCCTATCCGGAAAATGCCCAGCAGGATGCCCGCCACGTTGAGTACCGATGAAAACAGGCCGCACACAAACAGGCTTTTCGTATCGCCTGCCGCCTGAAAGATGGACCCGGAGGAGGAGAGGACGATCTGTATGCCTACCGACAGCGTGAGTATCCGGAATATAGGGATGGAGGGCATCCATTGGTCGCCGAACAGGATCAGGGTCACCTCGCCGGCCGTGAAGTACAGCAGCACGCTCAGCGGCAGTCCGATGAAGGCCAGAAAGCGGACAATGCGTTCGTAACCCGATGCCAGGCGTTCAAGGTCGTTCTGGTATTCGCTGAAGATGGGGTGCATCACCGGGGTGATCACCTGTGTGATGTTTTGTAACGGCAGCATCATCAGGCGGTACGATTTTTCATAATAACCCAGGGGAGACATTCCCATGTACTTGCCGATCAGTAGTTTGTCGAGGTTCCGGCTGAAGTAGTTGATGATGTTGAACAGGAACTGGTAGGCAGAATAGGAGAATATCCGGCGCAACACGTCCAGCCCCAACGTAAGCCTCAGGCGCTGCGGATAGCGTCGTATGGAGACCACGAAAATCAGGATGCCCGACAGGATGGGCCCGATGACCAGCGCATACAATCCGGCTCCGCACAGAGCCGCCACGACGGCTGCCGCACCGGTGGCAATCTGTATGACGAAGCTTCGCAGGGCGATGAATTTGAATTCTTTGTTGCGGTAGAACAGTGCGTTGGGAACGATGGTGGCAGAGGCGAAAAACAGGTTGACGGCCAGCAACTGGCACAGCGTCCGCAGTATTTCCCGGTCGTAGTAGGCGGCAATGGGCCACGAGGCAGCGGCGAAAAGCAGTGCCAGGCCGATGCCTGTCCAGATGGTGAAAGAAAAGAGTCCGGACAGGTTCTCCCGGGTCAATCCTTTGTGCTGGATGATGGCGGGTGACAGGCCTACGTCGGTGAATAGGTTGAAAAAGGCAATGATCACCGTGGCTATGGCCATCACGCCGAAGTCGTCCGGCGAAATCAGGCGTGCCAATACGCCCGCGACGACGAGTGACACCCCTATGCCGCTGTATTTGGCAAGGGCGGTATAGAATACTCCGGAGAAAAGTTGATGTTTGATAGACGTCATTCTTATGGTGTTTTTGAGTTTGGTTCACCACAGAGGACACAGGGTTTTAATCTTTTATTTATCAAGAAAATTAAGAGAAAGATATTCTCTGTGTCCTCAGTGTCCTCCGTGGTGAAATGGATTCATAACTTTTGTTTTTTTAGCATCAGCACCATCAGTGTCCGTGTGCTGACGTATCGTTTGTAATGCCGCAGGCAGAGCAGGCATAGCTTGAGGCGCTGTCGTAAAGGTAATGTATGGGCTTGCCATACGGCAGCATCGAGCATCTGTCGCAAAAAGAGGGATATGATGTAATGGCATTCTTTGGGATAAGTTGGGATTTTATTCAATAGTTCGTTGGTTACGGTAAGGTATCCCTCCATGTTTTTCCATGTAAATTTTCGGGTCATGATAGAGTCTGTTCTGACACGGCGGTGAAAAAACGCACGGCAGATGAATCCTATGTGTGAAGCATGCAGATAGGCTTGTGCCATGAAAAGTTGATCTTCATGCAATATTCCGGGATAGAATGAAAGCTTTTCAGTGCTGATAAATTCCCGTCGGAATAAGTTGAGGCAGACTGATGACTTAAACTTGTAGGTTTCTAATTGTTGTTTCAATATATCTGTGCCTTTATATGTTTTTTCAGATAGTCCTGAGGTTCTTTTATAATCGAAAGGCTTATTGCCTGTATTGGCTTCACCGCTAAAGGTTTCCGCATCAAAAAAGACGAAGTCGAGAGCCTCTGCTATACATTTGTTATAGCAAAGCTCAAGTGCGTCCGGCTCTAAGAGGTCATCACTATCCATGAAATAAATATATTCTCCGACAGCATATTTGAGGCCTTCGTTGCGTGTGACAGACAATCCTTGATTCGTTTGTCCGTATACCTGGATACGGCTGTCTGTGGCAGCTATCTTGTCTATAACTTCCCGGCTTCCGTCAGTCGACCCATCGTCTATCACGATTATTTCCAAGTCCGTCAATGTCTGCCGGCAAATACTTTCAAGTGCTTCCTGCACGTAGTCGCAGGTGTTATATACAGGGATAATGACACTCACCTTGGGGTGCCCGTTAGGTTGTTCCATGTTGTTTGTATGAGGTACGGTTCAATAGAGCAAAGATACACAAAAAGATTTAAATAAAGTCTTTTTCTCCTTTAGGAAAAAGGTGAGGCCTGCATGATGATTTCGTTCAGTATCTCCCGGCAACTGATTTTCACTTCCGAATTTTCTTCTATGAAAGCAATGTAGTAAGCGATGATGTCTGCCAGTTTTTCAGACGACATGTTTTTGCCGTGCTCCAGTTTGCATAGCAAGCTGCGGCTTATTTCCATCATCTCCGAGGCCTGTGTGGTAGATCAATTCGCTTTTTTTCGTAAGCTTGCCAATAGTTCCGGGACAGTCTGGTGCGATTTATGATGCTGGGCCCTGGATTTGTTTCGGGAGCAGTGAGATCAGATGATAGTGAAAAATCGTCCTCCGATCGCAAATTCTGCTGATATATTTTAATATATCTTTTTTGTTTATTATTTATTTATGTGCAGGTTTTCATGTTGGCAGGTTTCGATGCAGTCTTTATAAATAGCTGATTGAAAGAGTATTGCGGGTGTGAAAGCATGCTGGCCTCCGTGTTGGTGTTTTGGAGGCTCTGGATGGTGGAAATGGAAGGTTCAAAAGGGAGTAAAAGAGGCTCTGTTTAACCTGGGTAGAGGGTGTGTTTCATCGGGAAAGCGCTGTGCTCTTTTGCACCGAAGTGCACCAATCTGCACCACTTTTTTGTATTCTCTGCTTCCAATGCTTAGCTTTGTCCGGTCGTTCCCCGAAAGGAAGGCATACTCTCAACTTTTTAAAATGAAATCTTATGAACATATTGACCGAAACTGTTTTGATTAAAAGATGGATCTTGATTCTCAAATCGGTGATTGCGTCTATTGCATCAACGATGAGCGTTTTTGAACAAGGAACGGTGAACGAGGAACAGAAGGAACTGCAAAACTCAGTGATAATTAACTATAGAGGCTTACAGAGTTTCGCAGAGGATGATTTATCACAGAAGCTCATAGAGTTCCAGTCTTTCGTTTATGGGTATCCAAAAGAAAATAAATTCTTTGTGTTCATCTGTGAAATTTGTGGCGAACTGAAACTCCGTGAAACTCAGTGTCACGGAGTGGTGATTTATCACTCACCCGTGTTCGGTATGTATGAATTTCTTGTTAGCTCCTTTGAGCCGGAACAGGTTAGCGATGGTTCCCAGTGCCAGCGAGGGTACTTGCATCAGTGCCTTCAGCAGTCTGCCGTTGAGCAGACGGGCGGGGACGGGAATGAACATGGCTGCCACCTGTGCTGCCGACAATATCCACCATTTGGGTGCCGCCTGCCAGCTCACCAGTGTGGCGAGCAGTGTCAGCCCGAAAACGGCCGTCAGTTGCACCAGGCGCGGGGGGAGCATCCATTGGACGATTTTATTGGTCAAATCCGGTTCCGGCCACCATCGCCACCATCCCGCATCCTCCTTGACGTCTCTTACGAAGCGCAGCGCCCTGAGCAGAATGCTGAATTGTGCTGCCATCCAGCGCCGGCGCTGATTCTTGATGTTCTCTTTCTTTTGCGTCTTCTCGTCGTAGACGGGCAGGTGATCCAAGTAGACGGTATGCATTTCGTACTCAATCAGCAGAAGCTCCAGCTCCTTATCTTCGCCCGCCGTTTTGAGTTGATCCACAGCCTCGTAATACCAGGAATACTGGAAAGCCATACCCGAACCCGCCAAGCCGGCGGACAATCCGAGGACATTGTGCCCTTTCCTGAAAAATCCGTTGTTGATTTCCTCGCTCACCCCGTCCAGCAGGGCGATGTCCGTATTCAGGTTTTTGCCTGTGCGGTGGGCTTGCATCGACTTTACTCCGGCAGAGTAGGCACGGTTTACTTCGGATAGGAAACCGGGGACGGTTACGTTGTCGGCATCCATTACCACGGCGATGTCATACATGTAAGCCAGCCGGTAGTCGCTTAGCCCGCTTGCCTTTCCGTCCTCCTGGATGGCACGGATGGCCAGCAGGAGAGCTTTGGCCTTGGAACTGTCTTCGTAGGTGGCTGTCAGTAGGCGGATGGGGAGCTGCCGAAGGGCTTCGTTGGTGGAGTCCTGCATGTGGTCGGAGATGACGTATACATCGTACATCTCTTTGGGGTAGTCCTGTTCAAGGAAAGAGCGTACGGAGTCGATGATGACTTTGTCTTCCTTGTAAGCGGGGAAGAATACGGCGATGCGGTGCAACTTGTCCGCTTCCGGATAGATGGGGGAACGATAGAATTTGGAAGCGATGGCATATACCAGCAGATAGCTGACGCAGAGCGCCAGCGGAATGAATAAAATCCAGTCGATCAAGGTTAGTATCATAAGTCTGATATTGGGTTATTGTTTAAACATTTATGCGGACGATTCAGCACAGCGTCCAGAAATCCTTCACTCCGCGCCAGACGGCCCCTGCTAACTTGGGCTGTCCTTTCAGGGCGAAGCGCAGGCTGTCTTTGGGGGCTACTACCAGCATCTGGTAAACGATGGACAGGCAACGTTCCATTCCCGACAGGTTGCGCCAGGCGTAAAGCATTCGGTTTCGCATCATGTAAAAAGCGCGAAGGGGGCTCTGCCTGCCGGTGCTTTGGCTCTCTTTATGGAAAACGGTGCAGCGCGGTTCGTACCAAAGCTGATAGCCGGCGCGCGTCATGCTGGTACACCAGTCCAGTTCTTCATAATAGAGGAAATAAATCTCCGGCATCAGCCCGGCTTTCCAGATGACCTCCCGTTTCAGCATCAGTGCGGCTCCATGAAGGTAGGCGCTGGGGCGGGGCGTGCTGAAAGTAGCATCGTCCGGACATCCCATACCCAAAGCCTTGTTGCGCATCGTATAGGGGCTCAACTTGGTGTAGCCGGCAAACTGGATGTTTTGCGGTGGGAAGGCGAAGCGGATCTTGGGTGATACGGCCCCGATGCGGGGGTTGCTCTCCAACCGTTCTATCAGGGCGGGCAACCCGTCTTCGGTCAGGTAAGTGTCATTGTTGATCAGGAACAGGTATTGTCCTTGCGCTATCTGTATCCCGAGGTTGTTGCCTCCCGCGAATCCGAGGTTCTTCTCGCTGCGGAGGGTACGCACAAAGGGGTATCGTTCCTGTATCATCCGGGCTTCATCTTGCCGGGACGCGTTGTCCACCACAATGATTTCGTAACTGACGGAGTGTATGGTAGTGCGTAGCGACTCTATCAGCTCACAAGTGTCATTCAAGCCGTTGTAGCAGATGGTGATAAAAGAGATGATAGGAGATGTTTGTTTCATTTATGTAACGGTTTTGAGTATTATTCACCACAGAGGACACAGAGAACACAGAGAATCTCTTTCTCTTAAACATCTTAATAAACAAGAGATTAAAACTCTGTGTCCTCCGTGTAATCTGTGGTGAATCGTATTCATTTCTATTTCAATTATTAATAAAATTCTTCTTGCTCTGTCTTATTTTTCTTCTTTTTCAGTTCCTCTTCTTCTTTCTGCATCACGGGATCGATATAAGGACCCGCTATGCAAAGGGCGAAACCGGTATAAACGATAATGGAGTTGGGATATTGCATCACATCATTTACATAGGCGGCAACGAAGAAACCGGCAGCCATACAAAGCCAGGCGGCCAACAAGCCTCTCAAGCGCTTGTTCATCACCTTAAACATCAATAGCCAGGAACACCAGGCAAAGAGTACTCCATGAACAAGCAGATAGAGCACCAGTCCTATGATTCCCGTTTCTACCCATACGCTCACCAACCACGAATCGGGCGGGTAGTGCATCAGCTCCCGGGGCTGAAAACGTGCTCCTTTCGACAGGCCGAGCCCGTAACCGATGGGTCTTACTGCCATCAATGCTTTCATGTTGTTCTTATTCTCAACCCTTACTTGATAGGACGCATCTTTGTTGGGGCGGAAGGCAGAGCGCATTTTGCGGACATACTGGTTGCTGTCTCCGATATTAGTGAAGTAAAAAAATGAAAAGACGGCAAACAGTGAAACGACTCCAAGCACAAATCCTTTCCAGTTTTTAGAGATTAAAACATACAGCAGGATTCCTCCCAACGGTACGCCTACGGCTGCCCGGGTACCCGAGATGCCAATGCAATAAAGAGCGCAAAGGGTGATGACACCGAAGTATATCTTCATCCACTTTTTACGGACGAAGAAGGCGGACAGGCCGAATGTGGTGGCGGCCATGGCTGCGTGGACTCCATAGTTGGCTGCATCGGAAAAGCAGGAAAAATAGCGGATGCCGGACCAGATGATATGGGTGCGATATCCGCCCAATACGTAAAGAAAATAGAGTTCCCGTTCGTTGAAGCCGTGATTTTTTTGCCAGTAACCTTTCAGGGTGGCTATTAAAACGAAAACAGACCAAATCAGCAGCAGAGCTTCTATCCCTTTATAGTTACGGATGGTCAGGGGCACTAAGAATGCGCAAAGCAACGGATAGAAAAAGTATTGGGTGATGGCTATGTTCCAGGCTTCCTGCACGTGGTTAGGATTGCCTATTTCGAACAGGCAATAGAGCCCCCATATCAGGATAAGTCCTGCCATTAAGTTTCTTCCCCGTTTCCAGTCTGTACTCCGGCTGCTGCATCTGCCTAAAGCAATCACACCCAATACGGTAACTATCGGAAGAGTGACCAGACCCATTTTGACAGACATGAACATCCCCATCAACATCAGTATCAACTGAGAGGCAAACAAAAGATAAAAAACGGGCTCGGATGTATCCGGATCCCGTTCTTTATAGATTTCTTCATCATTCGTCATCATCGTCATCCTGGAGATTGTCTTTGGAGGTTTTCTTGCTGCGGAGGCGGTATAGAGACCTTTCTGTCAGTGCGAGTTGAGAGATCCGATACATCTGTTTGCGCATCCAGGTATATGGCGGAAGCATACCGGTGTAAGTCTCTACTTCGTACTTCGGCGCGCGGTTGAGGTAGAAATAAGGAGGCTTTCCTATCTGTAACCTGAGCTTTTGGAGTAATACCTTGTCAGTCGCCTTCCAACCAAGGATAGCCGAAGCAATCAATAAGTTCAATTGAGCTTCTTGCAACAAGGGTGTCGGTATGTTTATTTGCTTCAGATTGCGGTATTCCACAATCACGATTTCTTCGGACTGAGGCGTATAGATGTCTTTCAGACTTTGGGATAATATGAAGCCGGGTGAACCGGAGTCGAAGTCAATCCCGTCGGTCAGCAGTCGTACTTTCAGGCCAAGCGATTCCCAATAGTTCTTAAGGCGCTCTGCCAAATAGGACTTGCCACTACCTTCTTCGGTACTGAGAAGATTGAGAATAAAAGGAAGCCCTTCTGCTCGTCCGGTAAAGAAACGTTGAATAGCGGTGCCCATATAACGGGTGGCCATATCCTCACATTGTTTATTGACGGGACCGGGCTTCATGGGAGCAGGATAGGAGCCCAGTACAATGCCGCCTGTCAACTTGCGCGTACGGGTCGTGTCACGCAGGGTGCGGTCAATCAGTTCTATCAATAGGAATACTGCCACTAAAAAGATAAAGGTGCCGACACATGCCATCGCTACAATTTTCCGGCGTCCTACAGATTCTTGATTGATCGGATAGGCAGGCGGATTGAGCACTTTCAGGATGGCGGCTGTCATCTCCAGATTCTTTTTGCGCAATAGGGCATCGTTATAGCTCTTTAAATTGGTCAGGTAGCTCTGTTCAGTAAAGTTGATGATGCGTTCTTTGCGCTTAATGGTGGTGCCCACCGGAGCAAAGTGAGTGTATTTTGCATTCAGGTCATTACGGCTTTTTTGTACGATTTTCAGTTCGGCCTTTGCTTTCTCAAAAAGCAGTAGTTGGTCGAGCCACTGTTCCACGATGGTGTTTCGGGCAACTCCTTCTTTGGAATGTTGTCCGTTCACGTATCGGCTGGCAATGCTTGACAATTCTTTCCGATTCTGCGCTAAGCGGTCTTTGTAGGCTTGGAGCTTGGTTCCGGTACTGTCACTTGGCGATGAAATTGTTTCCATCTCAGTGATTTTTCCGGTTAAATTGCTCGTCTGCTTTAGCTTATCCACTAACTGCACGTTATGGATCAGTAGCTTGGAGTTTGCATCCATCTGTCTCTCGAGTTCCATAAGCATCGCTTTCGAACTGTTGTAAGCAAACTCGACATCTTGTTCGCGCAATTCAAATTCTTTATTGATGGCAGCTATCTCTTTGGTCTCGTCATAATAATTGATAATCCGGTTGTCCACGTTATATTGAGTCAGATTATCTTCCTGTCCGGCAAGTTCTTTGCCGATGCGTTTCAATTCAGCTTCAAAGTATTCAATCACTTTATCGGTGCCTCCGTAACGGAGTGCCTGATATTCGTTGACAAATTCCTTCATCAGGATGTCAATCGTATTATAGGCAATGCCTGGATCACCGGACTGATAGCTGGTCTTGATTAAATCACTGTTTCCCTTACGTTCTACTTTGATCTTCTTCAGGGCTTGAAAGCTGTAAAATACATGCTGAAAATAAAACAATCCGTAAATGTAATTTTCTTTGTCCGGACGTTCATATTTCATGAAGTTCTCCATGGTCTTGTCTTCGCTGTTCCGATCAATCAAGGCAACCAGCGCTTTACCATCCTTGCTGTTCTTCATGTGATTGTAAGTATAATTATAGCTGGAGGCGGTGATTCCTTCGTTGTCTTTATCCGGCCTCCCTTTTACCAGGACGCGTGAGAAAAGACGTAGGGAGACACGCTTCAGGGTACTTTCCGATTGTAGGATATTGACCAGGTTGTCCATTGAGTTTTGAGCCAACGCCCAGTCTACTTTAGTCTCTTCTTCAATGCCATAGCCCGATACAACCCCTGTATAAAGAGTGGATTCCACATTGTAACCTCCCTGCATCCGTCCTATACGGAAATATACAAAAGCGGTAATAAGGGCCGTACCCAACAGGATCCACCATTTCACGCGATAGAGGGAACGGAGCAGATAAAATACATAGTCCATAATGTATAATTGTTTATTTTCTTAAAATAGGTGTACGGGTGATGACTTCCAGAATCATCAGGCTTTTGGTTACTTCAAACTTACTTTTTTCGAAAGCTTCTAATGCAGCGGATTGTCTTTGCTTCTCGACAGACAAATTTCCCGTGTCAATGATGTTGTTTACAAAATTCTTCTCGGCTACATCATACTGCATAGTTGCCAATTCCAAGGCTTCCGCCCGCAGTTTTAATACATTGAGTTGAGAGGTTGCGGTTGCGTACATTTCGATGATTTCCCGCTTCATCTCTTCAAACTTTACTTCCCGTTCCAAGGCAGCGGCTTTTACATTCAGCTTCTGGCGTTTAACGCGAGGAGACAGATCGAATAATTCGTCAAAGGGGATGTTGATAGCGCCACCTATCGTATACATGGTTTGTTTGGATGTATTGTAGTTGTACATGATGGGCGTAGATACATCAGTAAAGGTATTATCCATACCTACTTTTCCCCATTGATAAGTACCCCGGGCACTGAAGAACTTCAGGAACGCGCGTCTTTCCTTGGCCAGCAGTTTGCGCTCTATCTGCTCTTTTACACCGGCCAGTTCATAGATCGGTCCTCCTTTGGCATTTTCGAACAGAAGGTCGAGTGGGGGAAGGGAAATATTAGTATAGTCTTCCGTAGTCAGTTTAGAGTAATCGCTGGTTTCCTGCGCATATACAAGAGAAGCTGCACCAAATAAGAGTAGGGGTATACTAATGAATATGAATAGGATTCTTTTCATAAACGGGTATATTTATTTGTATATATTGTCTGTATGCTTGTGAAATCTGTGCAAATATAAGACAAATCTGCAACTAATGCCCTAAATATACCCCTTTTTTTTATAAATATAGCATTGAATTTGAATATAATTTATTTAAAATGCCTCGGTCATGTTGAAATAGAACAGGTTTTGTTTGTTCACCATGTTGCGTCCCAGGTCGAGACGGACGTTCATACGGGGCTGTACTTCTATGCGGAGACCCACGCCCATGTTGGGCAGAACACCCTCTATTTTTCCCGGATTGGGACCCATAAATCCGCATCCGGCCCAAGCCACATAGCCTACATGGCTGAGCATGCGTTTCACCCAGTTGCCCTTGTCCGTATTGATCATCTGGCGATATTCGGCCATGACGACGTGTGACGATTTATCGCGGTATTGCCCCATATAATATCCCCGAAGGTCGAACGGAGTGCCGCTTAGCGCGTATTTATTGAGCGGAACGTCGCCAAATACGTTTTTACTTTGGGCAGTCCATGCAAGCACACCGCGTTTGCGCAACGTTTTGTACTGGCGGTAGTCTATCTCCAAACGGTAGAAGTTGTTGTCGCTTCCCAGGAATTTTTGGTACATCATGCCTCGGAAGTCGAGATACATGCCGCGATAGGCATTGGCGGGTACGTCGCGTGTATCATAAGTCAGCAGGAAACCGACACCTGAACTGAAGTTCTTGTAGCCTTTCTCTGTGCCGCCGGCCGCTTTATAAGAGGGTTGGTCGACAAGGTATTTGGCCGGATCGTACATGTGGTCATAATTGAGGTCGACTTGCGGACCGGCAAAGAAGTTGCTTTCGCCCAGGCGGAACAGGAACCAAGGGTTGATCTGCAATCCGCTGTAACGATACTGGCTGGTGGTGTCGCTGCGCACATAATCCTTATTGGTGCTGTAACCGATGCCGTAAAAGTTTTCCTGTGTGTTTTTATAACTGAACTGTCCGAAAATACGGAAACGGTCGCCCTTAAAGAAAAGTTGCGGCTTGGAGAACAGGTTGAGTCCGCCATTGAACATCAGGGCAATGGCTACGGGCACTACAGAGCGCTGCTGGGTGGTGTCGCTGGGATTCATCCGGAAGGTCATCAACCCGCTGCCGCCAATCAGCAGACCGAAATCGGGAGTGTAGCTGGGACCTCCGAGAATATTGTAGTGAAGGTTACGGCGGGCCACCCGCTGACGTCGTAGTTCGCGCTTGGATAGGGCGGGAATGCTGTCTTGATTTGTCGTGTCAGTGCTGAGCGTAGTGCCTTCTTCTTGAGCCACAGTGAATGTGGCGGGCATGATCGCCATCAATATACCTATTATATATTTTTTCATTGCTTTGTACGAATATGGGTGCAAAGGAAACTATTTTATTTGGATTAGTTTTCATTCGAATAGATAATAAATCTAAATACTGTGACAAAAAATCCGGAAAAGGATGCTATTTTTGCAAAGAAAAAGGAGAAGGCTCCTTTACTAACCAAATTACTTTACCACATGAATAAACGAATATTATCTGTTTTTGTTCTGAGTGCCGCATTCTTAAGTGTGTATGCACAGCAGGACAAGGGAGGTATCAGCCCCGAAATGCTGAACCGGATTAAACAAAACTACCTGGGCACGACAACCGACAAGGCCATCCGTAACGCGATCGGTAACAACGATATCCGTAAGCTGGCTCTGAATCAGGACAACCTGAAGGGAATGGATACCCATTTTTCTATTAAAGTAGACTCAAAAGGAATTACAGACCAAAAATCGTCCGGTCGTTGCTGGCTGTTCACCGGCCTGAATGTGATGCGCGCCAAAGCCATTGCCCGGTACGGACTCGGATCGTTTGAGTTTTCTCAGAATTACAACTTCTTCTGGGATCAACTGGAGAAAGCGAATCTTTTCCTGCAAGGTGTCATCGACACCCGTGAGAAGCCGATGGACGACAAAATGGTGGAGTGGCTGTTCCGTAATCCGCTGAGTGACGGAGGTACGTTTACAGGTGTAGCCGACATCGTTTCTAAATATGGTCTGGTGCCCAAAGAGGTGATGCCTGAGACGAACAGCAGCGAGAATACATCACGTATGGCTGGGCTGATTGCTGAAAAATTGCGTGAATTTGGTCTGCAACTGCGTGATCAGGCTGCAAATGGAGACAAACTGCCTGCGCTTGAAAACAGTAAAACGGAAATGCTGGGCACCGTATACCGCATGCTGGTGCTGAATCTGGGGGTTCCGCCTACGGAGTTTACCTGGACGCGTAAAGATGAAAAAGGAAATCCGGTGGAGACTGCACAATACACACCGATGTCGTTCCTCGAAAAATACGGCGACAAGAATCTGCTGGACAATTACGTGATGCTGATGAACGATCCGAGCCGTGAATATTATAAGTGTTATGAAATCGACTTTGACCGTCACCGTTATGACGGACGCAACTGGACGTATGTTAACCTGCCGGCCGATGAAATCAAGGAGATGGCCATCGCTTCGCTGAAGGATAGTACGATGATGTATTTTTCGTGTGATGTAGGTAAATTCTTGAACTCGGAACGCGGGTTGCTGGATGTGAACAACTATGACTATGCTTCGTTGATGGGCACCACTTTCGGTATGGATAAGAAACAGCGTGTGCAGACATTTGCCAGTGGATCGAGCCATGCCATGACTCTGATGGCGGTAGACATTAAGGATGGCAAACCGGTGAAATGGATGGTGGAAAACAGTTGGGGAGCTGCCAATGGCTATCAGGGACACTTGATTATGACGGATCAGTGGTTCAACGAATATATGTTCCGCCTGGTGGTAGAAAAGAAATTCGCAACTCCCAAAGTGTTGGAAGTTCTGAAGCAGAAACCTGTTCGTTTGCCTGCCTGGGACCCGATGTTTGCTCCGGAAGAGTGAAATGAACGCTGACCGATGAACTCTGAATGATAAACGGTCAACAGGTTTGTGCCATAAGGTAGGTATTGCCTTCATTCTCCCCCGGTTTATAAGGGGAGCGTCCTTTGGGGGGAGAGGAGATTGAATACATATCTTTATATATCGATTGAAGGGTTCCAAACAATCGACGCTAAATAAAAAAGGGTGTAGCTGTCCTCCGCGGATGGCTACACCCTTTTGCTGTTGGGGCTACGTCCTTTCATCCATAGGGCTACACCCTTTTGCAACTAAGGCTACACCCTTCTTTCCGGATGGCTATGTCCCCCCATAATTTATACTTTCCGGCATCCCCTGTTCGTCGTCAATAATTCATTCAGCATAGCCTGTTCCTCGTTCTTTGTTGACCGTTCATCAGTGATAATTTTAGCCTTTTTAGTGTCTTTGTGATCGTTAACGATGCTAATTAAAGAAATATCTCCTTAATTCCTTTCACATTTCCTCTTTATTCACATTATTATTTATTACTTTTGCGGGCAAATTATGAAACCATTATTTTATATAATCACATGGCAAATGTAATAAAGTTACGTAAAGGCCTTGACATCAACCTGAAAGGAAAAGCTGCTGAAGAGCTCTCAACGGTGAAAGAACCGGGATTCTACGCACTCGTACCCGATGATTTCCCAGGAGTGACTCCGAAGGTGGTGGTGAAAGAACAGGAATATGTGATGGCCGGGGGACCCTTGTTTATCGACAAGAACCATCCTGAAGTTAAATTTGTTTCGCCCGTTAGCGGCGTTGTAACAAGCGTGGAGCGCGGTGCACGCCGTAAGGTGCTGAACATCGTGGTTGAAGCCGCTGCTGAGCAGGATTACGAAGAATTCGGCAAGAAGGACGTATCCAAACTCGACGGTGAGGCTGTGAAAGCTGCACTCTTGGAAGCTGGTATGTTTGCATTTATGAGACAGCGTCCGTATGACGTGATTGCCGATCCGACAGTCGCTCCGCGGGCTATTTTCATTTCTGCTTTCGACAGCAACCCGCTGGCACCCGATTTTGAGTTCGCTCTGAAAGGGGAAGAAGCTAATTTCCAGACTGGACTGGATGCCCTGGCTAAGATCGCCAAGACGTATCTCGGTATTAGCAGCAAACAAAAAACGACAGCCTTGACACAGGCTAAAAATGTCACGGTAACCGTATTTGACGGACCGAACCCTGCCGGAAATGTAGGGGTGCAAATCAATCATGTAGCTCCTGTGGTGAAAGGTGAAACCGTGTGGACCATCGGCGCAGAAGCTGTGATCTTCATCGGACGTCTGTTCAATTCCGGACGGGTGGATCTGACACGCACTGTAGCCGTTACAGGCTCTGAAGTCCTGAAACCGGCTTATTACAAACTGAAAGTAGGTGCATTGTTGACCAATGTGTTTGCCGGAAACGTGACAAAAGATAAGGAGTTGCGTTACATCAGCGGTAATGTGCTGACAGGCAAGCAGGTGAAACCAAACGGATTCCTCGGTGCTTTCGACAGTCAGTTGACCGTGATTCCCGAAGGCGACGACATCCACGAAATGTTGGGATGGATCATGCCCCGTTTCAATCAGTTCAGCGTGAACCGTTCGTATTTCAGCTGGTTGATGGGAAATAAGAAAGAGTATGTGCTCGATGCCCGTATCAAGGGAGGCGAACGCCATATGATCATGTCCGGCGAATACGACAAAGTGTTCCCGATGGACATTCTGCCTGAATTCCTGATTAAAGCAATCATTGCCGGAGACATCGACCGCATGGAAGCTCTGGGTATCTACGAAGTAGCGCCCGAAGACTTTGCTTTGTGTGAGTTTGTCGACTCTTCGAAACTGGAATTGCAACGCATCGTTCGTGCCGGACTCGATATGCTTCGTGCTGAAATGATGTAATTCATAACACATAATTTATATAATTCATAATTAATGAAAGCGTTAAGAAATTATCTCGATAAGATAAAGCCGAACTTTGAAGAGGGCGGCAAACTCCACGCGTTTCGTTCGGTGTTCGACGGTTTCGAAACATTCTTGTTCGTGCCAAACACCACTTCGAAATCGGGAGCGCACATCCACGACTCGATTGATAGCAAACGTATCATGTCGATTGTGGTTATTTCGTTGATACCGGCTTTACTGTTCGGTATGTACAACGTAGGTTACCAGCATTTCACTCACACCGGAGCTCAGGGTGGTTTCATCGAAATGTTCATTTACGGTTTCCTGGCCATACTGCCTAAGATTATCGTATCTTATGTAGTGGGTCTGGGCATCGAGTTTGTCGTAGCACAGTGGAAGAAAGAAGAAATTCAGGAAGGTTTCCTCGTTTCGGGTATCCTGATTCCGATGATCGTACCGGTGGACTGTCCGTTGTGGATTCTGGCGGTAGCTACTGCATTTGCTGTTATCTTCGCCAAAGAAGTATTCGGCGGTACAGGTATGAACGTGTTCAATGTTGCGCTCGTTACCCGTGCTTTCCTGTTCTTCGCATATCCTACCAAGATGTCGGGTGACGCCGTTTGGGTGGCGCAAGACAGTATCTTCGGACTGGGTAATACGGTAGATGGACTGACAGCGGCCACTTCGTTGGGTGTAGCATCTACTGCTACCGATCCGAACGGGTTCCCGGCTTTCTCCTGGGACATGGTGACCGGTCTGATTCCGGGTTCTATCGGTGAAACCAGTGTGATTGCTATTCTGATTGGTGCTGCTATCCTGTTGTGGACAGGTATCGCAAGCTGGAAAACGATGCTTTCCGTATTCGTAGGTGGTGCTTTCATGGGTTGGATTTTCAATGCTGTAGGTCCGGACACTGCCATGGCTCACATGCCTTGGTACGAACACCTCGTGCTGGGTGGTTTCTGCTTCGGTGCCGTATTTATGGCTACCGATCCTGTGACTTCTGCACGTACGGAGACCGGTAAGTATATCTTCGGATTCCTGATCGGTGCGATGGCCATCATCATTCGTGTGCTGAACCCCGGTTATCCCGAAGGTATGATGCTCGCTATCCTGCTGATGAACATCTTCGCTCCGCTGATTGACTACTGTGTGGTTCAGAGCAACATCAAACTGCGTGAAAAACGCGCTATTAAGTCTAACAATTAAACCGAACAAGAAAGATGAATACAAATAGTAATTCTTATACTATCATTTATGCTTCGGTAATGGTTGTTATCGTGGCATTCCTGCTCGCATTCGTCAGCTCTTCACTGAAAGCGATTCAGAACAAGAATCAGGAGCTGGATACGAAGAAGCAAATTCTGGCTGCTTTGAACATCAGAGATGTGAAAGACGCCGATGCTGAATATAATAAATATGTAAAGGGTGACATGCTGATGAACGTAGATGGCACTCTGACAGAAAATACGGATGGTTTCTCTATCAGCTACGAAAAAGAAGCAAAGGAGAACAATCGTTTGCACGTTTTCGTATGTGAGGTAGACGGAGAGACCAAGTATGTGGTACCGGTTTATGGCGCCGGCCTTTGGGGCGCTATCTGGGGATATGTGGCTTTAAATGCTGATAAGGACACTGTTTATGGTGTTTATTTCTCGCATGCCAGCGAAACTCCGGGCTTGGGTGCCGAAATTGCGACAACCGCTTTCCAGGGTGAATTCTCGGGCAAGAAGGTGTTGAAAGACGGACAGGTTGCACTGGCTGTAGAGAAAAACGGAAAGGTGACAGACCCTGCTTATCAGGTGGACGGTATTTCGGGTGGTACAATCACTTCGAAAGGTGTGGACGCCATGATCAAAGCTTGTCTGAGCCAGTACGATAAATTTTTAACTAATAATTAAGGAGGAACGATAGAATATGAGCCAATTATTTTCTAAAAAGAATAAAGAAGTATTCGCTACTCCGCTGGGATTGAATAACCCGGTAACCGTGCAGGTGCTCGGTATCTGTTCGGCGCTGGCTGTAACGGCCAAACTGGAACCGGCTATCGTGATGGGTCTTTCGGTAACTGTGATTACGGCCTTTGCAAACGTCGTTATCTCTTTGCTGCGTAAGACGATTCCTAACCGTATCCGTATCATCGTACAGTTGGTGGTAGTAGCTGCGTTGGTAACTATAGTAAGTGAGGTGCTGAAGGCATTTGCATACGACGTAAGCGTACAGCTTTCGGTATATGTAGGTCTGATCATTACAAACTGTATCCTGATGGGACGTCTGGAAGCATTTGCCATGGCAAACGGCCCGTGGGAGTCATTCCTCGACGGTGTGGGTAATGGTCTGGGATATGCCAAGATTCTGATTATCGTGGCTTTCTTCCGCGAATTGCTCGGATCGGGCACGTTGCTCAACTTCCGTATTATCCCTGAGGCATTCTACAAGATGGGCTATATCAACAATGGTTTGATGTTGATGCCGCCGATGGCACTGATCATCTGTGCTTGTATCATCTGGTATCAGCGCAGCCGTTGCAAAGAACTCCAGGAAAAGTAATACAACCTAAGAAAGTAAAAGAAAAATTATGGAACAATTATTAAGTTTATTCGTCCGCTCCATCTTTGTGGACAACATGATATTCGCCTTCTTCCTGGGTATGTGTTCATATCTGGCTGTGTCGAAGAATGTGAAAACTGCTGTAGGACTGGGTATCGCCGTAACTTTTGTTTTGATCGTTACGTTGCCGGTCAACTACTTGCTTCAGACAAAGGTGCTGGCTGCCAATGCTATCATTGAAGGTGTTGACCTCAGCTTCCTGAGTTTTATTCTCTTTATTGCCGTTATTGCCGGTATCGTGCAGTTGGTAGAAATGGTAGTGGAACGATTCAGCCCTTCGCTCTACGCTTCATTGGGTATCTTCCTGCCGCTGATCGCCGTTAACTGTGCCATCATGGGTGCCTCACTGTTCATGCAGCAGAGAATCACGATGGATCCGTCGAACCCGCAGGCCATCACCGGTGTAGGTAGTGCTGTGGTATACGCGCTCGGTTCCGGTATCGGTTGGTTACTGGCTATCGTCGGTCTGGCTGCTATCCGCGAAAAGATGGCCTACTCTGATGTTCCCGCTCCGCTGAAAGGTCTGGGCATTACGTTTATCACGGTAGGACTGATGGCTATGGCCTTTATGTGTTTCTCTGGATTGAAGTTATAACTAAAGTAAAAAGAATAAAACAATGACGTCTTTAATATTAGCAAGTATCGGAGTCTTCCTTGTGGTGATCATCCTGCTTGTCATTATACTGCTCGTTGCGAAGAGCTATCTTTCTCCTTCGGGCGAGGTTACGATTACGATGAATGGAGAGCAACAACTGAAAACATCTCAGGGTGGTACACTGCTGGGTACGTTGTCTGCCAACAATGTGTTCCTTTCATCGGCTTGTGGTGGTAAGGGTTCGTGCGGACAGTGCCGTTGCCAGGTGCTCGAAGGCGGTGGCGAGATTTTGCCTACCGAAACCGGTTTCTTCTCTCGTAAAGAACAGGCCGATCACTGGCGCCTCGGTTGCCAGGTAAAGGTGAAACAGGATATGTCTATCAAGATCGACGAGTCTATCCTGGGTGTGAAAGAGTGGGAGTGCGAGGTGATCTCGAACAAGAACGTGGCAACGTTTATCAAAGAGTTTATCGTGGCTCTGCCTCCGGGCGAACACATGGACTTCGTGCCGGGTTCGTATGCTCAGATCAAGATTCCTACTTTCTCAATGGATTATGATAAGGATATCGATAAGAACCTGATTGGTGACGAATATCTTCCGGCATGGGAGAAATTCGGTCTGCTGGGCTTGAAGTGCCGCAATGACGAGCCGACTATCCGTGCTTACTCTATGGCCAACTATCCGGCTGAAGGTGACCGCATCATGCTGACTGTACGTATCGCTACTCCTCCTTTCAAACCGAAAGACCAGGGACCGGGCTTTATGGATGTGATGCCGGGTATCGCTTCTTCTTACATCTTCACGCTGAAGCCGGGTGACAAGGTGACCATGAGTGGCCCTTACGGTGACTTCCACCCGATCCTCGACTCGAAGAACGAAATGATGTGGATTGGTGGTGGTGCAGGTATGGCTCCGTTGCGTGCTCAGATTATGCACCTGACGAAGACACTGCATATCACTGACCGTACGATGAACTACTTCTACGGTGCCCGTGCACTGAACGAGGTGTTCTATCTGGAAGACTTCCTGCAGATTGAAAAAGATTTCCCGAACTTCAAGTTCCACTTGGCACTCGACCGTCCGGACCCTGCAGCAGACGCAGCCGGCGTGAAGTATACAGCAGGTTTCGTACACAACGTGATTTACGAAACTTACCTGAAGAACCATGAAGCTCCGGAAGACATTGAATATTACATGTGTGGTCCTGGCCCGATGAGCAAGGCTGTTGAGAAGATGCTCGACGATCTTGGTGTTCCGGCTAAGAACCTGATGTTTGATAACTTCGGTGGATAATCCTTCGGGAATTATAATAAAGAAACTGCTTTCGGCTGTCCGGAAGCAGTTTTTTTTTATCTTTGTGTCATCGTTAAAATTGAAACAGCTATGAAAAACAGAGTTGTCAGTTCAGTTTGTTTCGTTCTATTGGGCGTGAACTTACTATCGTGTGGCGGAAGACAGAAAAGTGCAGCCGGAGACGGAGTACAGGTGCAGGACAGTGTCATTGCCCAAGCAATGGAGAAGGATATCGTTTCTTTAGCTCCACTGGAGACGGGCGAGGTCTTTCTGAAAGATCAGGATCCGTTTGGGGAAGTTATCGAACTGAAGGGGCGGCAGATCGTTGAGCCCGATACTTTTATATTCAAGACGTCCGGAGACAGGATGTTACTCTGCTCGGACAGTATTTTGGTGCAGAAAAATTATAGGGCACCTTACTTTGTTTTCCATTATCCGGCCATGACCTACATAAAGACTGTGGGGGTAAAGGGTAACGGACCGGATGAGTTTGTTTCTCCGGAGGTGGTGCCTTTGGTTGAAAAGGAAGCATTATGCTGTCTGTATGAAAGAAGTAATGGAAAGATATACCGGTTGGATAAGGAACTGAACCAAACGTATCTCTATACGTTATTTCCTACAGAAAAACGGGGAGTAAACGATTTGCAAGAGATTGGCAAGGATGAATTTGTTTATCAGTCAGGACGCTATATACGTACAATCAAGGTGGAGGGTGATTCATTGAAAGAAGAAAAACGCTATCCATTGACATTGAGGTCCGCTCGAAAATCACCGGTTTTGGGATCTTTGGCTGCCAATCCGCGGAGAAACCGGATGGTTTATGCTTATAAATACTTCAAGATAGTGAAGTTCATGAATATGAAAGGTGATAGTGTCCGGACTCTGAACTTCCAGCAAAAAGGTTTTGATGATGAAACTTTAAACATTGCTGATGGATTGGATGCGAACGTAACGCATTATATGCAGGTGTCTCCGACGAGAGATTATGTGTATATTTCCTATTCGGGACGTACGCCTTATGCAGTGGGCAGTGACATTGGTAAAGGAAATCGCTATATGCACGTAGAGCAATACGATTGGAATGGCAATCCGGTCCGAAAGTATAAGTTGGATAATTTCAGCATTTCTATGATGGTGGACGGACGGTTGAACCGCCTGATGCTGATTACTTATTATAATGATGACCCTTACTTTATATATCAATTAAAGGATTAAACAAGAGAAAGAAGAAACAATGAATGGATTGAAGGAGATACTCGATAGGTTGAAAATAGAACAGCTCAATCCGATGCAGGAAGCATCTATTGAGGCATTTAATAAAGGTGGCGAAGACCTGATATTGCTTTCGCCCACAGGTTCGGGCAAGACCCTTGCTTTCTTGTTACCGTTGGTCGGTAGTCTGAGGGCTGATGTGAAAGGAGTACAAGCTGTGGTGCTGGTGCCTTCGCGCGAGTTGGCGTTGCAGATAGAGCAGGTGTTCAAGGCGATGGGAACCGAGTTCAAGGCAATGAGTTGTTATGGCGGACGTCCGGCAATGGAAGAGCATCGGACGATGAAAGGAATGCAGCCGGAGGTTATCATCGGTACGCCCGGCCGTATGAACGACCATCTCTCCAAGCAGAACTTCGATGCAAGCACAGTGGCCCTGTTGGTGATCGATGAATTTGATAAATGCCTGGAGTTTGGTTTTCAGGAAGAGATGGCAACGGTTATCGGACAGTTGCCCGACTTGAAACGGCGTTTTCTGACTTCGGCAACAGATGCGGAAGAGATTCCGCAATTTACAGGACTGAACCGTACGATAAAGCTTGATTTCCTGACAAACGATGTGGAGGAATCACGTTTGCGGTTGATGAAGGTGGTTTCGCCTGCTAAAGATAAGATAGAAACCCTCTATAAGTTGCTTTGTACGTTGGGAAGCAGTTCGAGTATTGTTTTCTGTAACCACAGGGATGCGGTGGACCGTGTGAGTGCCTTGCTAACGGAAAAAGGAGTTTCCAATGAACGCTTTCATGGAGGTATGGAGCAACCGGATCGGGAACGGGCACTGTATAAGTTCCGTAATGGCAGCTGTCCGGTGCTGGTGTCTACAGACTTGGCTGCCCGCGGACTTGATATCCCGGAGGTGGAGCATATCATCCATTATCATATCCCGGTGAATGAAGAAGCTTTTACTCATCGTAACGGACGTACTGCCCGCTGGGATGCGACGGGTACTTCTTATCTGATATTGAATCCGGAGGAACGCGTGCCGGATTATATACCTTCGGAACTCGATATCTTTGACTTACCGGAGAACGCGCCCCGTCCGTCTAAACCTCAGTGGATAACTATTTATATAGGTAAAGGGAAGAAGGACAAATTGAGTAAGATCGATATTGCCGGATTCCTCTATAAGAAAGGAAATCTGGCGCGTGAAGACGTTGGAGCAATCGATGTGAAGGACCATTATGCTTTTGTAGCCGTGCGGCGGTCTAAGGTCAAGCAATTGCTGACGCTTATACGCGGTGAGAAGATCAAAGGGATGAAGACGGTGATTGAAGAGGCGGATTAAAACGGATTTATTTGATAGAGGGGGCACGGCACCACCGATTTCACCGATTACTTTTAGTTTTATTGCTGATAAGGTAAATCATCAATCTGTGTCAATCTGTGAATTTAGTGGTGAGATCGCAAGAAACATTCACCGCAGATTACATCGATTACTTTTAGTTTTATTGCTGATAAGGTAAATCATCAATCTGTGTTAATCCGTGAATTCAGTGGTGAGATTGCAAGAAACATTCACCGCATATTACACCGATTACTTTTAGTTTTATTGCTGATAAGGTAAATCATCAATCTGTGTCAATCTGTGAAATCTGTGGTGAAACAGCTTTTCGGATCCCGGCTCTTCCTTCCCTACATCCCGGCGCTCCGGGCACTGTACCCCGGCGCTCCGAACATTGTACCCCGGCGCTCCGAACATTGTACCCTGGCGCTCCGGTTGTCCGCCCCCGGTTCTTTACGGTCTTTGCCTCTTCTTCTTATAAATATTCACTTTTTAGTCACTCTCTCTTTCATTTCAAAATAGATAGCCTTGTAATAATATCAGTTTGAACTTTTTTCTACCATCTTGGCATGTATAGATAACAAAATGGTGTATAATTCCTGCATAAACCATTAAAAAGTAAGATAAATGCCCTCTGAGATTGTAATTTTATAGAGAAACGTTTGTTGAGAGGAAATAAATTCGTAAATTCGCCATGTCAGTAGACATAAAATAACGAAATTGTATAACCAAAAACACTCATCAAATGAAAAAGCATAATTTCAGTGCAGGCCCTTCCATTCTCCCTCGCGAAGTAATAGAAGAAACAGCGAAAGCTATTCTCGATTTCAACGGTTCAGGTCTTTCTGTTTTGGAAGTCAGCCACCGAGGCAAAGATTTTCAGGCAGTCATGGACGAAGCCGTAGCTTTGTTTAAGGAAATACTTAATATTCCCGAAGGGTATTCGGTACTTTTTTTGGGCGGTGGTGCCAGTATGCAGTTCTGTATGGTACCTTACAACTTCCTTGAAAAGAAAGCTGCTTACCTGAACACCGGTGTTTGGGCGAAGAAAGCGATGAAAGAAGCGAAAGGGTTTGGCGAAGTGGTTGAGGTAGCTTCTTCGGCTGACGCAAACTATACGTTTATCCCTAAAGACTTTACCATACCTGCTGATGCAGACTATTTCCATGTGACAACCAACAACACGATTTATGGTACAGAGTTGAAGGGAGATCTCGATTCACCGATTCCGATGGTTGCCGATATGTCATCTGATATTTTCTCTCGTCCGGTAGATGTTTCGAAGTACATCTGTATCTATGGTGGTGCACAGAAGAATCTGGCTCCGTCCGGTGTCACTTTTGTTATCGTAAAGGACGATGCAGTGGGCAAAGTGTCACGTTACATCCCGAGTATGTTGAATTACAAAACCCATATTGACGGCGGATCTATGTTTAATACACCTCCCGTATTGCCTATATATTCTGCGATGCAGACTTTGCGCTGGATCAAAGCTCAGGGTGGCGTGAAAGAGATGGATCGCCGGGCTACCGAAAAGGCAGATATGCTGTATGCCGAGATAGACCGCAACAAGATGTTTGTGGGAACGGCTGCTAAAGAGGACCGCTCACGCATGAATATCTGTTTCGTAATGGCACCGGAATACAAAGATCTTGAAGCCGATTTCCTGAAATTCGCTACGGACAAAGGTATGTCCGGCATTAAAGGACACCGTTCTGTAGGTGGTTTCCGTGCATCTTGTTATAATGCGATGCCGAAGGAAAGTGTACAGGCGCTGATTGACTGCATGCAGGAATTTGAGAAACTTCATTAATAATGTGATTTCACCACAGAGTGCCATAATTGAAGAAGAAAGACAAATCTGTGTCCCTCTGTGGTGAATTATCCCCAAAACATAACAAAGGAAATGAAAGTACTTGTTGCAACCGAAAAACCATTTGCCAAAATTGCCGTAGATGGTATAAAGAAAGAAATAGAAGGAGCCGGATTCGAATTGGCTCTGCTTGAGAAATATACAGATAAGGCTCAATTACTTGATGCGGTGAAAGATGCGAATGCCATTATCATTCGCAGCGATATCATCGATGCGGAAGTGCTTGAGGCTGCGAAGGAATTGAAAATAGTAGTCCGTGCAGGTGCCGGATATGACAATGTGGACTTAAACGCCGCTACCGCACACGGTGTGTGCGTAATGAACACTCCGGGGCAGAATTCGAATGCCGTGGCCGAATTGGTGTTCGGGCTGCTCGTTTATGCCGTCCGCAATTTCTATAATGGAACGTCGGGTACGGAACTGATGGGAAAGAAACTGGGTATCCACGCTTATGGCAATGTGGGACGCAATGTGGCACGTATTGCCAAAGGATTCGGCATGGAGCTTTACGCTTACGATGCTTTCTGCCCGAAAGATGTGATTGAAAAAGATGGAGTGAAAGCCGTCGACTCGGCCGAAGAACTTTACAAAATTTGTAATATCGTCTCACTGCATATTCCGGCTACAGCCGAAACAAAGAATTCCATTAACCGTGATTTACTGAAGAATATGCCGAAAGGAGCTATTTTGGTCAATACGGCCCGTAAAGAGGTGATCAATGAGGATGAACTGATTCAGCTGATGGAAGAACGTCCGGACTTTAAATACATCACCGATATTATGCCTGCTGCCAATGCGAAGTTTACCGAACTCTTTGCCGGACGTTATTTCTCAACACCGAAGAAGATGGGTGCTCAGACTGCCGAGGCAAATATCAATGCAGGTATTGCTGCGGCGAAACAGATTGTAGGCTTCCTGAAAGAGGGTTGCGAAAAATTTAGAGTGAACAAATAATCCCCAGTTTTATGGCAACAATAAAACCATTTAAAGGCATCCGCCCTCCACAGGACTTGGTAGAACAGGTCGCATCACGTCCGTATGATGTGTTGAACTCAGAAGAGGCTCGTGCAGAAGCTGCCGGAAACGAGAAATCACTGTATCATATCATTAAACCTGAAATAGATTTTCCGGTCGGAACAGACGAACACGACGAGAAAGTCTATACCAAGGCGGCAGAAAACTTCCGTCTGTTTCGCGATAAAGGGTGGTTGGTGCAGGATGATAAAGAGAATTATTACATCTATGCCCAGACCATGAACGGCAAGACGCAGTACGGACTGGTGGTAGGCGCTTATGTGCCCGATTACATGAACGGCGTTATCAAAAAGCATGAACTGACCCGGCGTGATAAGGAAGAAGACCGTATGAAGCATGTTCGTGTGAACAATGCCAATATCGAACCGGTATTCTTTGCTTATCCCGATAATGCAGTGCTCGACACTATCATCCGGAAGTATACGGCTCAAAAACCGGTATACGACTTTATTGCTCCCGGTGACGGATTCGGGCATACTTTCTGGGTGATTGATGATAACGATGACATTGCTGTGATCACAAAAGAGTTTGCTGCTATGCCGGCACTTTATATTGCCGACGGACACCATCGTTCGGCCGCTGCCGCTCTGGTTGGAGCCGAGAAGGCGAAACAGAATCCCGGTCATCGCGGAGACGAAGAATATAATTACTTCATGGCTGTATGTTTTCCGGCGAACCAGTTGACTATTATTGATTACAACCGGGTGGTGAAAGATCTTAATGGTCTGACACCTGCCGAATTCCTGACTGCTCTTGAAAAGAATTTTGTGGTAGAGGAGAAGGGGAAAGAGATTTATAAACCCGCTGCATTGCATAATTTTGCCCTTTATCTGGAAGGTAAATGGTATAGCCTGACAGCCAAACCGGGAACTTATGACGACAATGATCCCATTGGGGTATTGGACGTGACGATCTCTTCCAATCTGATTCTGGATGAAATTCTGGGTATCAAAGATTTGCGTTCGGACAAACGGATCGATTTTGTGGGAGGTATCCGTGGCTTGGGTGAGCTGGGCAGACGGGTGGATAGCGGAGAGATGAAAGTGGCACTGGCCCTTTATCCCGTTTCAATGAAGCAACTGATGGATATTGCCGATACGGGAAACATTATGCCTCCGAAAACCACTTGGTTCGAGCCGAAACTGCGTTCCGGACTGGTGATACACGAGTTGGAATAAAGAGCGTATCGATGTAGAAAAAGAACGAGGATGTTACTCTAAAACAGAGGAACATCCTCGTTTTGCATTCCGGGCTATCCAAATATGTACGTTTTTCCGTATCTTTGTGACCGAAGTAATTATTATCTGAATAGATCTATGGGACGAAAAGAAGAATACAAGTTGCAGAACGAGCAATTCATGCAGGCATTACGTGCCGAAGCGGATGTATGCGAATTGCCTTGTGGCATATTATATAAGGTTTTGGAGGAAGGTAGTGGTACCGCTACTCCTCGGCCCGGCAGTGTGGTGTCTGTCCATTACAGGGGGACACTGATCAATGGACGGGAATTTGATAATTCCTGGAAACGGAACTGTCCCGAAGCTTTCCGTTTGAGTGAGGTCATCGAGGGATGGCAGATCGCTTTGCAGAAAATGCGGGTGGGAGATCGTTGGATAATTTACATCCCGTATACCATGGGGTATGGGACACGTACCAGTGGTCCTATTCCGGCTTTTTCGACCCTGGTTTTTGAAGTACAGTTGTTAGGTATAGCCTGAACCACTAAAAATGATTCCGGATATCATGTCAGAAGATACATACAAAACCATCACTGAAGTTTCAGAAGGTACCTATACCGAGAAGCGTAGTAAGTTCATTGCCATCGCTCTTCCGGTGCGTACATTGGAAGAGATTAAGAATCATCTGGAGACGTATCAGAAGAAATATTACGATGCCCGTCACGTCTGTTATGCCTATATGTTGGGGCACGAACGTAAAAACTTTCGTGCAAACGACAACGGAGAACCTTCCGGTACGGCCGGCAAACCGATTCTGGGACAAATTAATTCCAACGAACTGACGGATATTCTGATTATCGTGGTTCGTTATTTCGGGGGAATCAAGTTGGGAACCAGTGGATTGATTGTGGCTTATAAAGCCGCCGCCGCGGAGGCTATTGCCGCTGCCACTGTTGTAGAGAAAACGGTGGATGAAGAAGTAACCGTGCTTTTTGAATATCCGTTTATGAACGATGTGATGCGGATTGTGAAAGAGGAGGAACCGGAAATTCTCTCCCAGTCGTATGATATGGATTGCAGCATGACACTTCGCATCCGACAGTCGGCGATGCCTCGCTTAAGGTCTCGGTTGGAAAAAGTGGAAACTGCACGTATTTTAGATGAAGAAGAAGGAAATGAATAAGAGAAAGAAATAAGACAGGGGGGAGGTTTTCTTCCCACACATAATAAAAAGATAGATAGAATGGCATTTGAAGCAACAAAAAGAGAGTGGAGTGAGCTATATGTTTTTTTTCGTCTGCTGGCGGACGGAAAAGTTTCTCTCGGAACTCCACAAGCAAAGAAAGAAGATGAAAAGTGCTGGCCCATTGCGATGATTCAGCGTGAGGAGCATGATGGCACCCGGTGTTATTATATCGAAGGAGAAGATATCCGGATGGAAGGTGAGAAAGTCGGAAAAAGCTTGCCCCGCGAAGATTTTGCAACGGTGGCTGACCTGATTCTGAATGCGATAAAAGGTTCGTCTACCGATGAAGTCACTTCTCCCGATGGGGTGGAGGAGTTTTTGGACGAAGCCGGAATCTTTGATCTTGAAGCACGGACGGAAGATCGTACCGATTTCTCAATCGCCTTTTGGCATCCCGAAGCTCCGTTAGCCGGTTTCAATGTCCGTTCGCGTCTGAGTGCGATGAATCCGTTGCTGGATGGGGGACGTGCTGCAAACCTGAAATTGGAGCAATCCGGTGTAAAGTTTGCTGCACCTACCGTAAATAAAATTAATGCCCTTCCCGAATCGCCTACGGAGGTTGCCGAGCGCATGATGATGATCGAACGTCTGGGAGGCGTGTTGAAATACTCGGATGTGGCAGACCGTGTGTTTCGCTGTAACTTGCTGATGATTGACTTGCATTTTCCCCGTGTGTTGGCAGAGATGGTGCGTACGATGCATCTGGACGGCATCACACGTATCAGTGAACTGACCGAACTGATGAAGACAGTAAATCCTCTCAAGATAAAAGAAGAGTTGATCAGTAAGCATGGTTTTTATGAATTTAAAATGAAGCAATTCTTATTGGCGCTCGCTTTGGGTATGCGCCCGGCAAAGATATACAACGGGACGGACTCGGCTGTTGAAGGTATATTACTGGTTGATGGCAGTGGCGAGGTGTTGTGCTATCATAAGTCGGAAAAGAAAACGTTTGAAGACTTCCTTTATCTGAATTCACGTCTTGAAAAAGGATCGGTTGATAAAGATAAGTATGGATTCCTTGAAAGGGAGAATGGTGTATACTATTTCAAACTGAATGCCAAGATTGGTTTAATTAAAAGATAAGGAATACAATATTAATAGATATTCATGATGAAAACCAATGAAGTTTTAGAAACGATTAAGGCACGCCGCAGTGTGCGTGTCTATGATAAAAAGCAGGTACCGTCGGAAGACTTGAATGCCATACTGGAGGCAGCTACCTATGCACCGAGCGGCATGCATTATGAAACGTGGCATTTTACGGCAGTCCGTAATGCGGCGAAACTTGAAGAACTGAACAATCGTATCAAGGGAGCATTTGCTAAAAGTGACGACAAGCGTCTTCAGGAGCGTGGACATAGTGAGACTTATTGTTGTTATTATCATGCTCCGAGTTTGGTCATTGTTTCTAATGACCCTACCCAGTGGTGGGCCGGGATGGACTGTGCCTGTGCCATTGAGAATATGTTTTTGGCAGCCCGTTCTTTGGGCATCGGTTCTTGCTGGATCAATCAACTCGGGACGACTTGCGATGATCCGGAAGTCCGGGCGTATCTGACCTCTCTTGGAGTACCCGAGAACCATAAAGTTTACGGTTGCATAGCTTTGGGATATCAGGCAGAAGGTGTATCGTTGAAGGAAAAAACGGTGAAAGAAGGTACAATAACCATTGTGGAATAGAGTATCGGATTCAAGTTTAAATTCACCACAGAGTAACACAGGGTATCACGGAGTAGAAATTACAAGAGATAAACTCTGTGATACTCTGTGAACTCTGTGGTGAATCAAATTAATTTCAGTCGAAACAGCCGTAGCATGTCGGCAATAGTTTGCGGTCGCCCAATGTATTATCGACACGGGCTACATTCACCCAAAACTTATTTTCACGTACACTTTCTATCGGGTATGCAGCTTTTTCACGCGTATAGCAGTGTTCCCACCGGTCGCTTACTACTTCATACTCGGGGTGTGGAGCATTTATAAGCACATTGTCCCCCTTATCGGCTTCACCGTTCTTCACTTCCTGAATTTCATTCCAGATGGTCAACATCGTATGGATGAAGTTATCCAATTCGGCGAGGCTCTCACTTTCAGTCGGTTCAATCATCAGTGTGCCGTGAACCGGGAAGGAGAGGGTAGGAGCATGATAGCCATAATCCATCAGACGTTTGGCAATATCATTTTCACTGATACCTGTCTCTTCATATACTTTCCGACATTCCAGGATCATTTCGTGTCCCACAAAGCCATTGGCTCCCCGGTATACGATGCCATATGTATCTTTCAGACAGGCTGCCAGATAGTTGGCATTCAGGATTGCTATTTTGGTTGCCATTGTCAGTCCTTCGGTTCCCATCATGCGGATATAGCCGTAAGTGATGGGCAGAATGCCTGCACTGCCAAATGGAGCGGCAGAAACCTCGTTCTGTGAGTTTCCGAACAGTCCGTGTCCCGGAAGGAATGGTACCAGATGCTCGGCTACACAGATCGGGCCTACACCGGGACCGCCGCCACCGTGAGGAGAAGCAAATGTTTTGTGCAGATTCAGGTGGCAAACATCTGCACCGATAAATCCCGGATTCGTTAATCCTACCTGAGCATTCATGTTGGCGCCATCCATATATACCTGTGCTCCGCAATCGTGAATGATCTGGCAGATTTCCACAATTTCCGTTTCGAAGATACCATGTGTGGAGGGATAGGTGATCATTAACGCAGCCAGATCCTCCTTGTTTTCTTCAGCTTTGGCGCGGAGATCGTCCATGTCTACGTTTCCGTGTTCATCGCAAGCGCAAGTCACGGTAGTGAAGCCTGCTTGTATGGCAGATGCCGGATTGGTCCCGTGGGCAGATGCAGGGATTAATACTTTGTTCCGGTGTCCTTGTCCGATGCTTTCAAGATAAGCGCGGATGGTGCGTAGTCCGGCGTATTCACCGGCAGCACCGGAATTGGGTTGCAGGCTCACTCCGGCAAACCCGGTGATAACCTTTAACTCTTCGCTCAGGTTGTGGATCAGTTCGCGGTAACCGGCAGCCTGGTCTTCCGGAACAAGCGGATGCATGCACATGAACTCGGCACAACTCAACGGTAGCATTTCGGCAGCTGCATTCAACTTCATGGTGCAGGAGCCAAGTGAAATCATTGACTGTGCCAGTGAAATATCTTTGCGGTCAAGGCGCTTGATGTAGCGCATCATTTCCGTTTCCGTGTGATATTTAGAGAATACTTCGTGTGTCAGATAGGGGCTCTGGCGTTTCAGTTCTTTGCTGATGGTACTTGTTTCGGGTACGTCATCCACTTTCTGGAAGTCTTTTCCGGCAGCAATAGCAAAGATAGACAATAGGACGTTAACGGCTGCTATATCGGTCGTTTCGTCAATGCTCAAGCCTACATCGCCATTATCAAAGTAGCGCAGATTCACCTCTTTGCTTAAAGCGATGGTGCGGATTTGCTGTGCTGAGATGCTATCGGGCAAGATAAAGCGGAGGGTATCAAAGTATTGTTTGTTTACCTGCTTATATCCCAGTTTTCCGATATTTTTTTCAAGGAAAGCAGCGATGCTATGGATGCGTGAAGCAATGTTACGGATACCTTCCTGTCCATGATAGACGGTATAGAATCCGGCCATCGTAGCCAGTAATGCCTGTGCGGTACAAATATTTGAGGTCGCCTTTTCCCGTTTGATATGCTGTTCGCGCGTCTGGAGTGCCATGCGGTAACAGAGTTTGCCATACTTGTCTTTTGACCATCCGATGATACGTCCCGGCATGTTACGTTTGTATTCGTCGCGGGTAGCGAAATAGCCAGCCGAGGGACCACCGTAGAACATCGGAGTACCCAAACGCTGTGTAGTGCCGAATACGATGTCTGCCCCCCATTCTCCCGGAGGTGTAAGCAGGGCGAGGCTCAGGATGTCGGTGGCTACAGCCACTTTGCAGTTGGCTGCATGTGCTTTTTCCGTAAACTCACGGTAATCTTCCGCATTACCATTCGCATTGGGATACTGTAAGACGCAGGCAAAGAGATCGTCTGTAAATTCAAGTTCATGGAACTTTCCGGTACGGATTTCAATTCCTTGCGGGATGGCTCGGGTAGTGATGACAGCCAGGGTTTGTGGGAAGATGTTCTCGTCGATAAATACCACATTGGCTCCGGATTTTTGCTGGTTGCGTGAACGCAGAGCGTACATCATTGTCACAGCTTCGGCAGCGGCGGTTGCTTCATCAAGCAGAGAGCAGTTGGCCAATGGCATGGCAGTCAAGTCGCATACGGAGGTTTGGAAATTCATTAAAGCTTCCAGTCTGCCTTGCGAAACTTCTGTCTGGTAAGGAGTATAGGAAGTATACCAGACGGGGTTTTCGAAGACGTTGCGTTGGATGACTGCCGGAGTGATTGTGTTGTACCACCCCATGCCGATATAGGTCGTGAACAACTTGTTTTTGCTTGCCAACTCGGCAATGTGGCGGGCAAATTCATATTCGGTCATCGGCGCAGGCAGTGCCAGAGGTGCTTTGAGCCGGATATTGGCTGGAATGGTTTTATCAATCAGTTCGTCGAGCGAACCAACTCCAATTTTCCGGAGCATTACTTCGGCATCCGCTTTGTTGACGCCGATGTGACGGCAGGCTAATAAATCGGTTTTCATGTTATTAATGATTTATTTATAATAAGGTTTGTTGATATTCTCTTACCTGAAGAACGGATTTTCCGCCTTCTCTATCCCAATGGTAGTCGGTGCGCCGTGCCCCGGATAAACGATTGTTTCGTTGGGCAGCACGAACAGTCGGCTACAAATATGCTCTTTCAGTTCATCAAAGTTGCCTCCGGTCAGGTCTGCCCGGCCGATGCTTCCCTGAAACAATACATCTCCTGAAAACATGCAGTTTTCTGCCTGGCAATAATATACAAGACTTCCGGGAGAGTGTCCGGGTACATGGATTGCCTCCAGCGTTGTATTTCCAAAAGTTATGATATCCCCGTCATGCAGGTATTTTCCCAATGGCACAGGTGCCTCGTTCAGCTGAAAACCAAACATGCGGCTCTGCTTGGGAGCTTCGTCTATCCAGTACTCGTCCGCCTGGTTTGCTTCGGCAGATAGTCCGAACTCACGGAGCATGAATGGATTACCGAAGATGTGATCCAGATGTAAGTGAGTGTTCAGCAGATGTTTTACGTTCAGATGGTTGGTGACGATGAAGTTCTTTAAAGCTTGTTTCTCTTCGTCATAAAAGCAGCCTGGGTCTATCACGACTGCCTCGTTCGTTTCATCCCATAACACATAGCAGTTTACGGGAAACATATTGAACTCAAATCTCTTTATTTTCATGACTATGTTGTTTGATCGTTTAAATCGTTACATATACCACTTTCTTGGTCTGGAAAAACTCTTCGTCGAAATCCTCACTCAGGCTATGCATGGTTGTCTTGTGCTTGAACGGCATTGCTTCATGTTCCAACTCGCCGCCTTTCAGGCAGATTAACCCGTTGGGGAGGGCATTCTGCTGTTTGGACGAAATGTTCTTCCGGATTATCTTTATCAAATCGGCCAGGGGCATCACGGCACGGCTTACGACAAAGTCGAATGTTTGTTTTTCCTCCTCGGCTCTGGCATGACGGAAAGTGACGTTCTTTAGACCGATGGCATTGGCCACTTCGGTTGCTACACGTACTTTCTTTCCAATGCTGTCCACCAAGTGAAACTTTGTATCCGGAAAAAGAATAGCCAGCGGGATACCGGGGAATCCGCCTCCGGTGCCAAGATCCATAACTTTGCTACCCGGACGGAAACGAATGACACGGGCAATTCCCAGTGAATGGAGCACATGATGTTCGTACAAGTTTTCGATGTCTTTGCGCGAGATTACGTTGATTTTAGAATTCCAGTCAATGTAAAGTTCGTAAAGAGCTGCGAATTGTTTGCGTTGCTCTTCCGTCAAGTCAGGAAAGTATTTAAGAAGAAGCTCCACTCCGGTTTCCCCTCCGGTAGAGGGGAGGGAGGAAGTTTGTTCTGTTGTATCCATAAGGTTGTAATATATCTGTATTTTAATAAAAAGGGTTAATCTATTGAGCTTTCATCTCTCCGATGATCGGGTTGCTGCCCAGCATGTGCTCCATCATCTCGTATGGAATCTTAATTTCTACCGGTCCCATGGCATACGGAGTGATGTCGTATACATTATAATAGAAGGTAATGCCGTCTTTGTCGAGGTAGAAGTTTTCTGTCGGGGCGATATCTCCGGTAGAACCGTAGCCCATATCTTCAAGTGCTTCATGGGTCGTTACTTTTTTGTCTGCCATCAGCTGGTTCCATAACAGGTCGGTCAGTGCTTCCTTATAATCACCTGTGAAAATGTCATCCAGCTTCAGTGGACGCAGGTTTATCAGATCCATATTGAGGAAGGTTGTCATGTAAATGCCATGCGCGCCTCCGGTATATTCATTGTAGTTGATGCGATAAACCAACAGGTTCTTATAATAGAGTTGCACGTGGCTCTCTATTCCTTTATAATACGAATACCATGCGCCGATGGACCCTTCGCTTTCTTTGTTCTTTTCGTCTTCGGCATACATGGGTTCAAGGTCTGTGCGATATTCCTTTACGTAATGTTCAGTATATTCCTTTACCACCTTTGCCGGTTTTTCACCGATATATCCTTCTCCGAAGCAGGCAGCTATAAAGTAGCTGTTCAGGCTATCCTTCAATTTGTTGTCCGATGACTTCACCGGATACGTGAAATTGATGGTCAGGTTACATGCCGGCTTTGCCGTATCTCCGAAGAGATGTGCCGTTTCGTTCACTTGTATGCTGTCGAATTCCAGCGCACCGGTATTCTTATTCATCTTGTCACCACAAGAAAATAAAAAGCCACTTGTAGCAAGTATTATCGCAAGCAGACTGACATATTGTTTTTTCATAAGGGGTTCTTCTTTAAATTCAACATTTATATAATCGTTCACTATCGACAAATATAGTTCATATTAGTGAATCGGCAGCATAAAAAAAGAAAAAAGAATGAGGAGAGCTGGTTAAATCTGCTTATCTTTGCAACCGTTATGAAGAGATTCCGCTATATACTCGCTGTTATTCTTTCCCTCCTTATAGTGTATGTAGGGGCGGGAGTCTCTGTCGTTCAATATTGTTGCAGTGGTTGTGAGACGGCAAATTGCTGTTGTGCCGACAAATGCGGCTTCTGTGATAAGTTCGATTTTGAATTCCATAAATCGTGCCGGGGTGAGGGATGTACGGCGACTATCTATAAACTTGACCTGGTGAAGCAGGCGTTCGAATCTTCTGTCCCTGCTCCTGTCAGCGTATTCCTTTGCGACCAGGTATCGGATCTGCTGTGTGCGCTTTTCCGTGACGGGGTGTTGGAAACTCCTTATGTAGTACCGCCACCTAAAACCAGTTCCCGGCATTATTTAGCTCTTTATTCTACCTTGCTTATTTAGTTTCTTCAATATTTTACTGTTTGGATTGCATCACAGATTGCACAGGCTTTCACTATTTAAGGGGTAATACCGTTGATTATTGAAGCGGGACAACTTGTGTTCTTCTGTGTAATCTGTGGTGAATCCTACTTATTTCTTATTGAATATAAACCAAATAAAAAAGACAAACGAAGTTATTTAATGAAATATATATTATTGACCGGACTGCTTCTCGGCAGTCTGACTGTACAAGCGCAAGTGAGCGGTACGGTGAAAGATCAGGCCGGCGAACCGATTATCGGTGCCAACGTTTTCTGGAAGAATATTCCCGGTGGGGTAGCCACTCGTGAGGACGGTACTTTTTCCATATCCAAACCCGACAGGGGCAGTCATCTCATTGTAAGTTTTGTAGGTTACGAAAACGATACCATACAAGTGAAAGACAAGAACGCCGTTCTGGACGTAGTACTTCGCGAGGGGATGGAACTGAGTGAAGTGAATATTGTCAGTCGTAAGTTGAGCACACTGAAGCTGCGCAACAGCGTGATGAACGAAGAGATCATTACCAGTGACGAGCTCTGTCGTGCAGCATGTTGCAATCTTGGTGAGAGTTTTGTCACCAATCCTTCAGTGGACGTCAGCTATTCGGATGCCGCTACCGGAGCGAAGCAGATCAAGTTGCTCGGACTATCGGGAACTTATGTACAGATGCTGACCGAGAATATTCCGAACTATCGCGGTGCTGCTTCTCCTTACGGGTTGGGTTATGTTCCCGGTCCCTGGATGCACAGCATACAAGTATCCAAGGGGATTTCGTCCGTGAAGAATGGTTATGAAGCCCTTACCGGACAGATCAATGTTGAATTTAAGAAGCCGCAACTACCTGAGGCGGATTGGGTTTCGGCCAATCTTTTTGCCAGTACCACCAATCGTTATGAGGCGAATGCGGATGCCACGGTGAAACTTTCCAAACGATGGAGTACTTCGTTGCTGGCACATTACGAAAATGAAACGAAAGCACATGACGGCAACGATGACGGCTTTGCCGATATTCCCCGGATAGAGCAGTATAATTTTTGGAACCGCTGGGCCTATATGGGTGACCACTATGTGTTTCAGGCAGGCATCAAAGCGCTGGACGAAAGCAGAAAAGGCGGTCAGGTGAGTCATAGCGGCGTGCCGGCAGCCGATCGCTATGCTATCGATATTGAAACCCGCCGTTACGAGGCTTTTGCCAAGAATGCCTATATATTTAATAAGGAGAAGAATACGAATCTTGCGCTGATTCTGTCCGGTACGCTGCACAACCAGGATGCGCTTTATGGACGTAAGATTTATGATGTTGACCAGTCCAACGCTTATGCTTCGCTGATGTTTGAAACCGAATTTACAAAGCAACACAGTCTTTCGGCGGGATTCAGTTATAATTATGACGGATATGACCAGCATTACCGTTTGACCAACAATGCTGACACTCCGTTGACGAAGGCTTTTGCACGCGAATCGGTAGGAGGAGCTTATGCGCAGTACACTTTTAATCTGGAGAATAAACTGGTGGTGATGGCCGGACTTCGTGGCGACCATAGCAGTGAGTACGGCTTTTTCGTGACTCCACGTGCCCACATTAAATACAACCCCAATGACTTTGTTCATTTCCGTCTTTCTGCCGGAAAAGGGTATCGTACGAATCACGTGCTTGCCGAAAACAATTATCTGATGGCAAGTAGCCGGAAGGTAAGTATTGCCGGTCACCTCGACCAGGAAGAAGCGTGGAACTATGGCGCAAGTATATCGGGTTACATTCCGCTTTTCGGGAAAACGCTGAACCTGAATCTGGAATACTATTACACCGACTTCCTGAAACAGGTCGTTGTCGATATGGATACGAATCCCCATGAGGTGGCGTTCTACAATCTCGACGGACGGTCGTATTCACAAGTGTTTCAGGTGGAGGCTACCTATCCGTTCTTTCAGGGTTTTTCGCTGACAGCTGCCTATCGTTGGACAGACGCCAAGACGACTTACAATCATCGGTTGATGGAGAAGCCGCTGACCGGGAAATACAAAGGACTTGTAACCGCTTCTTATCAGACTCCGCTGGGCTTGTGGCAGTTTGATGCCACCTGGCAGATGAATGGAGGAGGACGTATGCCCGATCCGTATACACTTGCTGACGGCACTCCTTCGTGGGATGCCCGTTATAAAGGCTTTAGTCAGCTTAGTGCACAGGTGACGCGCTATTTCCGACGCTGGTCGGTATACATTGGAGGTGAGAACCTGACAAATTTCAAACAAAAGAATCCGATTATCGATGCAGCCAATCCTTGGGGAGATCATTTTGACTCGACTATGATATGGGGACCGGTACATGGAGCAAAGGGATATATCGGAGTGAGGTTTAACCTGGCACGAGATTGAAAGAGAGTAGAACGAACGACTAAAATTATTGATTACTAATACTTACATTCATGAAGACTAAAAAAATGATTGCCACACTGGTGGTGGCTTTACTTTCGGTGACTGCCGTTGCGGCAAAAGACTTTCGTACCGTTGTTTTCAAAGTGGCACAGATGGAGTGCGCCAACTGCGAACGAAAGGTGAAGAACAATATCAAGTTCGAAAAAGGACTTAAAAACTTTAAGACTGATTTGAAAACTCAAACCGTCACCATCACTTACGATGCGGAAAAGACGAATGTTGAAAAACTGAAAGAAGGCTTTCGGAAATTTAAATACGAAGCTGTAGTCATAAAGGAAGCAAAGGAAACGGACAAGAAGTGAACATTGTTCTTTACCTCATTGTTTATTAGATAGTATATATAATAATAGATTATGGGTAATATTATAAAGAAAGCGTTTCCTGTACTGAACATGCACTGTGCGGGGTGCGCTAATAATGTGGAAAAAACAGTGAAGAAATTGGCCGGTGTGGTAGACGCATCGGTCAACTTCGCCACAAACACACTGTCCGTTTCGTACGAAGCCGACAAGCTGACTCCCGGAGAAATCCGTGCGGCCGTACTTGCCGCAGGTTATGACCTGATAGTGGAAGAGGCCCTGAAAGAGGAGCGTCAGGAGGAGGCCCAGGAGAAACATTACCGACTGCTGAAGCGGCAGGTCATCGGTGCATGGATCTTCGTTGTCCCCATGTTGCTGTTTTCTATGGTCTTGATGCATGTGCCCTTCTCTAACGAGATTCAGTTGATACTCGCCCTTCCCGTGATGATTTTCTTCGGAGGTTCTTTCTATGTCAATGCCTGGCGGCAGGCACGCTTGGGGAGGAGTAATATGGATACCCTGGTGGCACTCAGTACCTCCATCGCCTTCCTGTTCAGCGTCTTCAACACATTTTTTCCCGAATTCTGGTATAACCGAGGACTTGAACCTCACGTTTACTATGAGGCGGCAGTAGTCATCATCGCTTTTGTGCTGACCGGTAAACTGATGGAAGAGCGTGCCAAGGGGAATACCTCTACTGCCATTCGGAAGTTGATGGGACTTCAACCCCGTGTGGCCCGTGTGCTTCGGGGAGGAGTTGAAGAAGATATCCTGATAGACCAGTTGCAGGCAGGCGACTTGGTGGTGGTACGTCCCGGTGAGCAGATTCCCGTAGACGGGCGGTTGTCCGAAGGAGAATCTTATGTAGACGAAAGTATGATCAGCGGCGAACCGATTCCCGTAGAAAAGAAAACGGGCGACCGTGTATTGGCGGGAACTATCAACCAGAAAGGCTCTTTTGTGATTAAAGCCTCCAGTGTAGGAAGCGAGACGGTGCTGGCACGCATCATCCGCATGGTGCAGGAGGCTCAGGGGAGTAAAGCGCCCGTACAGCGCATCGTAGACCGGGTGACCGGAATCTTTGTGCCTGTCGTGCTTTGTATTGCCGTGCTGACGTTTGTTATTTGGCTTTTGGTGGGAGGTACCGATTATTTCTCACACGCCCTGCTTTCGGCAGTATCCGTACTGGTCATTGCCTGTCCGTGTGCTCTGGGACTTGCCACACCTACCGCTCTGATGGTGGGCATAGGCAAAGCAGCCAGTAATCATATCCTGATTAAGGATGCGGTTGCCCTCGAGCAGATGCGTAAAGTAGATGTAGTGGTGCTCGATAAAACCGGGACGTTGACCGAGGGACATCCCACGGTTTCCGGATGGCTTTGGGCACAGGTGCAGGAAGAACATTTCAAGAATGTCTTGTTGGCGGCCGAACTTAAATCCGAACATCCGCTTGCCGGAGCCATTGTCTCTTCTCTGCAGGAAGTGGAGAAAATAGTTCCTGCCCAACTGGACAGCTTTGAGAGTATCACCGGAAAAGGAATCAAGGTGGTTTATCAAGGGGAGACTTATTGGGTGGGCAGCCACAAGTTACTGAAAGATTTCAGCGCTTCGCTCTCTGATGTGCTTGCCGAAATGATGGTGCAATACGAATCGGATGGAAACAGCATTGTATACTTTGGCCGTGGCAGTGAGGTGCTTGCCGTAATTGCCATTGCCGATCAGATAAAGCCGACTTCGGCCGAGGCTGTGAAAGAGTTGAAACGTCAGGGGATCGACATTTGTATGCTGACCGGCGACGGACAACGCACGGCACTTGCCGTATCGGGTAAGTTGGGCATCGACCGCTTTGTGGCAGATGCTTTGCCGGATGATAAAGAAGAGTTTGTGCGTGAACTCCAGATGCAGGGAAAAACCGTAGCTATGGTAGGTGACGGAATTAACGACTCACAGGCGTTGGCACTGGCCGATGTCAGCATAGCAATGGGGAAAGGGACGGATATAGCCATGGATGTAGCAATGGTTACGTTGATGACATCCGACCTGCTGTTGCTCCCCCGCGCCTTCGAGTTGTCAAGACAGACTGTGAAACTGATTCACCAGAATCTGTTCTGGGCATTTATCTATAATCTCATAGGTATCCCTATTGCAGCCGGCATCCTGTTCCCTATCAACGGACTGTTGCTGAACCCGATGCTTGCCAGTGCGGCAATGGCATTCTCAAGTGTTAGTGTAGTACTGAATTCATTGAGTCTGGCCAGAAAATAACAAGTCCTTTCAAAACAAACTCACCACAGAGGACACAGAGTAAACTTCAAGTCATGGATGATCAACATGAATACTCTGTGGCCTCTGTGGTGAAAATCTTTTTGCCACGAAAGGTGTCAGCTGTTTCTGAATTCCAGCGGACTCATGCCTACATATCTCCTGAAGTACTTTCCGAAAAAAGAAGCACTGGGGAAGTTCAACGAATAGGCAATCTCCTGAATGGTCATGTGAGTCGATTTCAATTTGGCTTTCGCGTCGATAATGACCACATAGGCTATCACATCCAGTACGTTGCGTCCTGTCACTTGTTTGACTGTGGTACTGAGGTGTTGCAGTGATATTCCCAACTTGTCTGCATAGAACTGGGCACGGCGTTCCTCCGCATAATGCTCTGTGACCAATCCTACCAATTCGCGGCAGATTTCTTCTTTACGGTTCGTATTGTGATCTTTCCGGGAATATTTCTGATAAATCAGTCCGACGGCGGTCAGAATAGATTTCAAAGATACTTCCGTCATCTCGGAGGGAAGAGAGAACCTTTCATCACATGTCACTCGTGCCAACAGGGAGAAGTAATCTTTTAGATAACTGGCTATATCCTCCTGTAATTCCACAATCGGGCACTCGGTTATCTTAGAGAAAGAGCTGACCATCGATTTTATCAGGTTGATTCGTTCTACACATTCCGACGAGAATCCGGCGAAGCATAAACGTACTTTCTCTGTCCGTTCGCGGAACTGGATGATAGTGCCCGGCAGCAGTGTGATCAGATCGTTCGGTTTTATTTCGTAATCGATCAGGTTAATGGTTGCGGTCATCTTACCTTCCGTACAAATAGCAAAGATGCCGGCTTTCAGCCTGCACGATTGTTTGTAGATATTCAAGATATCTTCAGTTACATCATTCCATGCCAGAAGTTCGCATGGGAGATCTACTTGTGGAAAGTCAAACTTCATATTACTTTCTTTTTTGAATCACGCAAATATACACATTTTCTTTTATTTCTTTATCTTTGTCCGTATGAAAACAATTACAACCGATTGGGAACTTATTCCGTATTCTGAAGCATGGAGCCGACAGACGGAATGGTTCGATGCCCTCGTCCATGCCAAGCAGGGCGGGGAAAAGTACGAGAATCGCATCATTTTTTGTGAACATCCGCACGTTTATACCCTGGGGCGTAGCGGAAAGGAAAATAATATGCTGCTGGGAGAAGAGCAACTGAAGGCTATCGGTGCCACCCTCTATCACATCGACCGTGGCGGCGATATCACCTATCATGGTCCCGGGCAATTGGTGTGTTACCCGATTCTTAATCTTGAGGAGTTCGGATTGGGGCTGAAGGAATATGTACACTTACTGGAGGAAGCCGTTATCCGTGTCTGTGCATCTTACGGTGTCGAGGCCGGCCGTTTAGAGAAAGCGACAGGAGTCTGGCTGGAAGGTGATACGCCCCGTGCCCGTAAGATATGTGCGATAGGGGTTCGGAGCAGTCATTACGTGACGATGCATGGACTGGCGCTGAATGTGAATACCGATTTACGCTATTTTAGTTACATTCATCCTTGCGGTTTTATCGATAAAGGCGTGACTTCCCTTCAGAAAGAACTCGGACACAATGTTGATATGGACGAGGTAAAAGAGAGGCTGGGGAGCGAACTGCTTACTTTCCTTTTGTCAAAATGATAATCAGACCTCTCTGGTTTGCTCTGTTTGCATCCAATGATACGGTTGCCTGGTAAAATCGCCCTCCTTACAGGTTGGCGATTTTATGTTTGATGCGGAAAGACTTTATGAGTTGGCATGATGTAAGTGTGGCGAAGCTAAATGCGTGAAG
Organism: Bacteroides hominis; assembly: GCF_033042785.2. Lineage (NCBI taxonomy): Bacteria > Pseudomonadati > Bacteroidota > Bacteroidia > Bacteroidales > Bacteroidaceae > Bacteroides > Bacteroides hominis. The sequence continues at coordinate 3,341,787 of NZ_CP178829.1, forward strand.
AGTTGTATCAATGGATGCTTACGGCTTTCTTTTTGACAGTCGGGACTTGTTCGTTTACGGTATGCAACCAGAGAATAATCCTTCTCTTTTTAACGATAAAACCATAACAACAGATGTAAAGTGGGAAAACATATAGAGATAATTTGAAAAGAAGTAAGCATTTCAGCGGAATGCAACCGTCTTTCGGGTCGAATGCTTACTTCTTTTCATAGAAATCCCGGCTCTTTTCGGGGCAGACCCCGGCTCTCCGGACGCAAAACCCTGGCTTTTCGGGAAGAAAAGTCCTGTTTTCCGTCTTCTGCGCTTCCAGTTGCCGTTGAAAAGCAGAAGGGGCTGTCAGGAAATAAGGCTATTCTCTTTCTTACTGAAAAGAAAAATCCCCGAAACGCATCAAAATGGTTTCGGGGATCAGATAAGTCCGGTATGGTTTGTTTCCGGTTTATTTCTTCATTCTCAGCACTCTGATACCTGTCAGTGATTTTCTGTCTTTCAACATCTGGCTCAGTGCACTCTTGTCTACTATTACCTTGCCTTCTTTGGACGAAGCATGCAGCAGGTGCAGCTGTCCCTTGATGTAAATGGCAATGCCCATGTGGCTTACGTCCAACCCCGGAGTATTGGTGGTCAGGGCAATAATGTCCCCATTCTTGATCCAGGGCAATCCGTCCGGCTCCAGTTTGTCTTTCGGCAGGTAATGAACCTCTTTACCGCTCAGTGCCTTTTCATACTTTGCCATCTGCGCTACATTTTCCGGAGAGTTCTTCAACGATTTGTAGAGTTGCGGATGTGTGCTCATGTAAGAGATCGACAGTTTCTGTGTGAAAGGGCTGTGGGCAGCCGTTACGTCTTCAAGAAAGCCTTGGCGGACACCATTATTGATCCAGTCGGATATATAATGCAGACGAGAGGTATAACCGTCAATTTTTCCGTCGCGATAGCGGATACGTTGCAGGTTACGGGCAAAGTCACTTTCCTGCATGTCGTCTCCCTGTTGCGGGCAGAGTGCCATTGCCAGTGCATATTCTACGAAAGTGGTGCAGTCCACCTCGTCACAATTGATAATGAGGTCTTCTGCATCGTCTACTTCAAGGGTACCTGCCTTATAGGGGGTATCAACGAACCCGAGTCCGTTACTCAGCACCAGACTGTTCTCCTGTGCTGCAACTGTTCCGGCCAATAGGCTGGTACATAACAAAAGTGTACGAATTGTTTTCATCTTTATAAATGTTGTTTCGTGAGTTTCTTTATATGTCATCTGGAGAATTTCACTCCGTCGCGGAGCCAGATTGACATACGCTCCTCCCGGATACATGAAATTCAGCTATATACTTCATTTTACCTTCATGGATGCTTTAATGAAATACAGGATTAGCAGTACGTAAGCTACCAGGGCAGCCAACTGTGAGAGGGTATTGTTGAGCCATGCATCGTTCACCAGATTGATTCCGCCGAAGCGCATGGCAGCGCTGACTACACCCATCAGGGCACCTCCGGCAATGAATCCGGATGCCAGCAGCGTCCCTTTTTCGCCCCGTTCGGTGTTGAGCGCACTGTCTTTGCTGCGGGTGGTGACATACCAGTTGATAGCTCCGCCCACTACGAGCGGTACATTCAGTTCGAGCGGGATGAACATACCCAACGCAAACGCCAGTGCGGGAACCTTAAAGAACGTCAGGATGATGGCCAGCACCGCACCGATGCCGTACAGCAGCCAGGGGGCGCCTACACCACTCATCAAAGGTTCGATTACAGCAGCCATCGCGTTGGCCTGCGGTGCGGCAAGTTGTCCGCTTGTGAATCCGTATGTCTTGTTCAGGATAATCATTACACCGCCTACGGTGGCAGCGGATACGATTGTTCCGAGGAACTTCCACGCTTCCTGCTTGGCGGGCGTACTGCCCAGCCAGTAGCCGATCTTCAGGTCGGTGATGAAACCGCCTGCCATAGAGAGGGCTGTGCAGACTACACCGCCCATCACTAATGCGGCAACCATGCCCGAAGGACCTTTCAGCCCGACGGCTACCATTACAACCGATGCCAGAATCAGCGTCATCAGCGTCATGCCCGATACCGGATTGGTACCTACAATGGCGATGGCGTTGGCCGCTACGGTGGTGAACAGGAATGAAATTCCGGCTACCAGTAAAATGGCTACCAGTGTATGTACCAGGTTACCCTGCATTACGTCGAAATAAAAGAACAGCACCACCAGGATCAGCGTGATGATGGAACCGATGGCAATGATCTTCATGGAGAGGTCGCGTTGCGTACGGATGACGTTTTTCTCCACGTTTCCTTTTCCTCCCATCTCTTTAGCTGCCAGTCCCACTGCGCTGCGGATGATGCCCCATGATTTGATGATACCGATCACTCCCGCCATGGCGATACCGCCGATACCGATGCTTTTGGCATAATGGGAGAAGATCTGCTCCGGACTCATGGAACCTACAGTGGCGGTGATTTCCGGATTCCATTGGTTCAGTACAGAGTCGCCGAAGAAAAGGGACATGCCCGGTACGATGATCCACCATACGGCTAATGAACCGATGCAGATAATGGAAGCGTACTTCAATCCTACGATATAGCCCAGACCCAGTACGGCTGCGCCGGTGTTTACTTTAAATACCAGTTTGGCTTTCTCTGCCAACATTTCACCCGCACCACAGACGCGGGTGGTGAAGTTCTCGTTCCACCAGCCGAAAGTTGCCACGATAAAGTCGTACAGACCTCCGATTAACCCGGCCATCAGCAATGGTTTTGCCTGGCTGCCGCCCTTCTCGCCCGACACCAGCACCTGTGTAGTGGCTGTTGCCTCCGGGAAAGGATATTTACCGTGCATATCGCTTACGAAGTATTTGCGGAAAGGAATCAGGAACAAGATACCCAGCACACCGCCCAGCAGTGAACTGATAAATACTTGCATGAAGGTGACTGACATTTCCGGATATTTGGCTTGCAGGATGTAGAGGGCAGGCAGTGTGAAGATGGCTCCTGCTACGATGACACCCGAGCAGGCACCGATGGACTGGATGATTACGTTTTCGCCGAGTGCGTTTTTACGCTTGGCTGCACCGGACACACCGACTGCTATGATTGCGATGGGGATGGCTGCTTCGAATACTTGTCCCACTTTGAGCCCCAGATAGGCTGCGGCAGCAGAGAAGAGGATGCCCATGGCGATTCCCCATGCTACCGACCAGAGAGTGACCTCCGGATACGTTTTCGTCGGACTCATCAGCGGGTTGTACACTTCTCCCGGCTTTAGTTCCCGGAACGCGTTTTCGGGCAAGCCCGTAAATTTGTCTTCTTCTTGTTTCATAATTGTTTTTTGTAGTTTATGTATAGTTTATCGGATTTCCAAACGGTTGGTTTTTCAAAACAGCCTCAAAGTAAGCAAAAAAAAAGGAGAATCCCGAAAGATTCTCCTCTTTGTTGTTATTTATTTTTGCTTACTTTGCGTCTTTGGCCGTCATGTCGCCTTCCACAAAAAGACGTATCATCTCTGTTTTGGCGTTTGTACGCAGGGTAATCGACTTTTTGAAGTGTCCCGGATATTTATCCGTTCCGTTGTAAGTCACTTTAATTGTACCTGTTTTTCCCGGCATGATGGGTTCCTGGGTATATTCGGGTACGGTGCATCCGCATGATGCCACTGCCTGATGGATGACCAGCGGACCATCGCCGATATTCGTAAACTTGAATGTGCAACTGACAATCGGGTTGTTTTCAGAGAATGTCCCGAAGTCGTGTGTTGTCTTATCAAACTTTATTTCTGCTTTACCTTGAGCCTGGACAAGACCGACGCTCAGTACCATCATAGTGATAAAAAATAGTATTTTCTTCATTTTCTATTTCTTTTTTATGGTTTCGTGGGCGACAAAGTTAAGGCTTTTTTTGATAAATGGTGTCGTATGACGGTGAAATTGTATTAAAAACCGTCTGATGGAGAGGGTGTAGCCATCCGGTGTATAGGGTGTAGCCCTAAGGTGCGGATGGCTACACCCAATGCCCCGGATGGCTACACCCTCCTTAAAAAAGGGGCGGAAACAGGAGGGTGAAGGTACTGCCTTTACCTGTTTCGGACGAAGCGGTGATGGTGCCGTGATGCAGGTGCATGATTTGTCGTGAGATGGTCAGTCCGATACCCGAACCGGTAGTTTTGGTAGTGAAGAACGGTACGAAAATACGTTCGAGCACTTCCTGCTCGATTCCCGTCCCATTGTCTTCAATCCTTATATACGGACGTTCGCCGGAGCTTAATCCGGTCGACAGCCGAATGTCGGTTGCATCGTTTTCGCGGGCATTCCTGATCAGGTTGATAAGTACTTGTTCTATCAGATCCTTGTCTATAATAAGACGCAGGGGCTTGTCCGGCAATACCAGGTGCAAGTCATCCCGGTCTGTATGCATCAGTTGTGCTATCCCTGCCAGTAATTCCCGGTCTGTATATATTTTCAGGAGCGGTTGTGGGAGATGGGATACTTCCCTGTAGCTGTTCACGAACCGGATCAGTCCGTCGCCCCGCCGGCGGATGGTCTGCAACATCTGGAGTATTTCTTTCCGTTCTTCGGCATCACCGTCGAAGTTGCCTATCTGCTGTTCCAGCAATTCCGATAAAGAGGTGACCGGAGTGATGGAATTCATAATTTCGTGCGTCAGTACCCGGATCAGCTTTTGCCAGGCTTCCGTCTCCTGATTGTCCAATACAGAGTGTATGTTCTTCATGCTTGCTACGATCAGGGGACGTCCCTGTATGACGAACTCCATGCCTGAGAGTGCGAGTTGTATTCTTTCTTCTTCCTTTTGCACCTGCAATACAGACAGGTCTCCGGCTTTGAGCGAATAGAGCCGCGAAGGAAGTTCGGGTTGGAAGTCGGCCAGATCTTCGACACTTTTCAGTGTGGATTTTCCCAATAATCTTTTGGCGGCTTCGTTCAGCCATTCTATCTTTCCGGAAGGGGTGTAGACAAGGACCGACAGGTCGATATGATTGGCCAGAGCCTGAAAATACTGGAGTTGGCTCTCTTTTTTCTGAAGATTCTGTTTATAGAAGTCCAAGGCTTCGTTCAGTTCATCCCAAAGTTCTGCAGGGAGCGAATGGAGGTGCTCTTCTCGCTGTGCGGGCAAGGAGAGGAAATCGGAATAACGAATGGCCCAGATGAGTTGTGCCATGGCACGTGCGGAACGGAGGATATACCGGTAAATGGTGTAAGCCACGAAAAGGGTGACACAGCCTGCGACAAGCAGACTGATATAAAACCCGTGCATGCCGAGCCAGGTGGTGATAAAACAGCAGAACAGCAACGCTGCCGTTAATAAGAGGGGATGTTTCACCCATTTTTGTTTCATGTTGTTTCTGTTTGGTACTCTTACAATCCGTACTTTTCAATGCGCCTGTACAGCGATGTACGGGTGATACCCAGCATTTCCGCAGCCACTGTGATGTTGCCGGCACAAAGGCGGAGTACTTCGTCGATAGTTTCCCGTTCCTGCCGTTCAAGGTTGTATCTCTCTTTTTCGGAGGGCTGTTCCTGCAGGGCGGGACGGAGCATAAAATCGTCGGGTGTCAGGGTGGAGCTTCCTGAGAGAATGACGGCCCGCTCGATGGTGTGTTCCAGTTCGCGTACATTGCCAGGCCAGTGATAGAGCTGCATGCGCTTGCGGGCTTCTTTCGAGATGGTACGGACTTCCTTTTTATACTTCTTCCGGTAATGTTGCAAGAAATGGTCGGCCAGCAGGAACAAGTCGTTTCCCCGTTCACGCAATGGAGGGATGCGTATTTCGATGGTATTGATGCGGTAGAGGAGGTCTTGCCGGAACTGTCCGTTGTCGATAGCCGTATAGAGGTCGGTGTTGGTGGCACATATCAGCCGCACGTCTACCGGGTAAGAGGCAGTGGCTCCCAGTCGGGAACTCTTCCGTTGCTCGATGACCGAAAGTAGTTTGGCTTGTAGCGGAAGGCTGAGATTGCCGATTTCGTTGAGGAACAACGTACCTCCCGAAGCCACTTCCAGCCTGCCGGGTTTGTTTTTCCGTGCATCCGTGAATGCTCCTTTTTCATATCCGAAAAGTTCGCTCTCGAACAGTGTTTCGGGGATACTACCCAAATCGATCGGTACGTATATCCCGTTTTTGCGGGGCGACTGTTCGTATACATATCGGGCTATCAAATCCTTCCCAGTACCGTTCTCGCCCAACAATAAAAGGTTGGCATCCGTATCGGCCAATTTACGGATGGTCTGGAAGATGGCTTGCATGGTGGCCGATTCACCGATAATGCGGGTGGGTTCGGGCGAGGGTGCTGCCAAAGCCTCTTTCTGTTCTTTGAGAGATTCCACCTCCGTGCGGCTGAAACTGAGTTGCAGTGCGGCAGATACCGTAGCTATCATCTTGTCATTCTGCCAGGGCTTGGCTATAAAATCGGTGGCTCCCTGCTTGATGGCCTGTACGGCTTTTTCCGTATCGGCGTATGCGGTGATAAATATTACTACGGCCTTGGGATCGAGTTTCAGAATCTCTTCCAGCCATCGGAAACCTTCACGTCCGCTTACGGCATCGCTGCGGAAGTTCATATCCAGCAGTATTACGTCGTGATGGGTACGTGAGAGAATCGGCAACAATTCCCGCGGGTCGGTGGTGACGGTTATTGTTTCCGCAATGGGACGCAACAACATCTTCAACGTGAAGAGGATGTCTTCATTGTCGTCCGCAATCAGTATTCTTCCTCGCTTTAGTGTCATAGTCGGATGTCTTGTATAGCGACAAAGATAGGGAATATGTTTGAATAAGCGGTGTACGATATCGTACAAAAAGTGCACGGTATCGTGCAAAATACCGGTTTGCTGTTTGCGCCAATCGGCTGATAAATAGGGGAGTGCTTATTTGGTATGCTTCTTGTCATTATCTTATTAAAATAACGCATGGCATTGGGGCATCGGAGTATGAACAGGAAATAAGAAGAACGGTATGAAGAGAAGATGTTGTTACATTGAAAGTTTGTTTCTGGCAGGCATTATCTGCTTGTCAGCTTGTGGCAGTAAGAATCCGGGAGTCAGTAAGGAAGAGCTGAAAAAAGAATTTGTCAAAGACAGAACTCAAAAGGATTCTCCGGTTGAAGAAAGCGCACCATCGGAGTTTGCGGAAGATTATCAGGCTCCTCCGGGTATCAAATATCAGCCCCGGATCATGACTGAAGGTGCGATTGTGCTGAATGTTGAATCGGCATTGAAGAATGTCCGTCCTTTCCGGCTCAGTGATTTGGGGAAGGAGGTGAATTATAAAAAGATGGAACCCCGATGTGATGGGAGCTCACTGATTAGGATTGATGATGACTTTCTGGTGTTTGCCGAAGACGGACTTTGGTTGCTGGACCGGGATTTTGAGAAAAAGAAAATGCTGGTTCGTTCGGATTTAAAGGTTATTCACAGCGGAGGTGGTTCAGTGAAAGTTGAAGGAGGATATTTCCTGAGAGATTTTTATTATGATCCTGCCAAGGAGCAATTGCGATTTACATGCCGGAATATGAAGACGGGCAAAGCGCATTTAGTGGTTACTCCCTGGGCAGAGTTGCTGGCATCTCCTCAGCCGGTAGAGTTAAAGTCTATCCGCAGTAAGCTCCCGATAGACAGAAATTATCTTTTTTCCATGCCCGACGGTTATGGAATGCGTGTCAGTTGTTCGGATGAACTTTATACGATGGGATTGAAAGGTGATACGCTTTGCCATTTCGTATTGGGGGATAACGAGCGGTACAAGGCCCGGCTTTTTGAGGCTGAAGGGGATATCGTTTACTATTATCAAGGCAACACCATGTTCTACCATGCGTATGGCGGTAAGATATACAGAATAAAAAATGCTTCGACTCTGGAAGTTGCCTATAAACTCGATTTCGGTTCATTGCCCCATCTGGTAGGGGCCCGGGTGGCCGGTGGGGCTGATGTGGGTAATTCTTATTTCCTCACTTCGTGCGTTGATACGGATCGCTTCCTTTTCTTAAGCATCGATAAAGGATATGATAGCATAAATGCCCGTAAAAACAGGAGTGTGAAACTTTATTCTCTGGTGTATGACAAGCGGAGCGGAGAGTTTTTCTCCTTGCCTGTGGTGTCTGATAAAGTGAATCCGGAGCAGCCGCTTATCATTGCCGATTTGCCGGAAAGTTTACCTTTCTGGCCCAACCGGAGTATAGAAGGCAATCCGGCCCAGTTTTTCTCTAAAAGTTCTTTGTTAGAGTTGTATCCGGCCCAGATGCGGGAAAATGGGCAAGTGGAGAAGTTGAGTAAGACTGATAATATCTGGTTAATTATTAAATAGGTAAATATGATAAGCCATTATTTAAAAGTAGCTCTTCGGTTGATAAAACGGAGCTTCCTGTTTTCTACCATTAATATGTTGGGATTTGTATTGGGCATGGCAGCTGCATTCCTGATTTATTTGTGGGTAGTGGATGAATTGACATTTGAAGATTATAATCCGGATGCAGGGAGGATATTCCGGGTGATTGAAGCCAATTGTACTGAGAGTGGGGAAATAGTGGAAAGCCCTTTTACAGCCATACCCTTGGCCGAAGCTTTTCGTAAAGAGTTCCCTCAGGTGGAACAGGCTACATACGTTAAAGCCAGGGAGTTAAGGTCTTTGTGCTTGAAGGACCGGAATCTTTCTGCCGATATGATATGTGTCGATACGACATTTTTTGATATGTTTCCCTTCAAAGTGGCAGAAGGTGATCCTTCCAAACTCAAATCGGGCTTCAACCATATAGTACTTTCCGAGAAAATGGCCCGAAAGTTCTTTGGTACAGCTTCGGCAATCGGACAACAGCTGATATATACCGAAGGTATGGATACTGAGTACAGCCTTACGGTAGTCGGGGTGGTAAAAGTGCCCCGTAAGAGTCATCTGCAATTTGATGCTGTCGTCGGACAGGCATTATTTGATAAGATGAACGAGAATGTATGCATCTACCGGAGCGGCACAGACTGGGATCGCAGAGAAGCGAATGTCTACGTGAAAATGCGTTCCGGTTCGTCGATGTCCGATGCAGACAGGAACCAAATGAGTCGTTTGTTGAGTAACCGTGTCCATGCAGAACGTTTACTACGGTTTCAGCCCTTGAATGATATACATTTAAAGACCGACTTTGTAGATGTATCTGTCCGGAATCACGGCAATATGACTTCCATTTTCCTGTTTATAGCTTTGGCCGTATTGATTGTTTTTATGGGGGCATTTAATTTCACTACCCTTTCTACAGCCCGGGCAGCGTTACGTTATAAAGAGATAGGAGTGAGGAAAGTGACCGGTGCCAAGCGTAAAACACTGATTGTGCAGTTTCTTTCCGAAAGTCTGGTGCAGGCGTTCATTTCACTGGTGTTGGCATTAGCCCTGACAGAACTGCTTTTACCACTCTTCAATCAGATGATGGGTAAAGATATTACCCTGCAATTCAGCTGGAGTGTATTGGTCTATATTGTTGTGGGAATTGTCGGTGTGGGATGTCTTTCCGGCAGTTATCCGGCATTTTATCTCTCGGCCATAAATCCGCTGATGGCTTTCAAAGGAGGACAAAAGTCGGGAAAAAAGGGAGGCCTGATACGCGGTCTGCTTTGCGTACAGTTTGTTATTGCCATCACGCTGCTGTTGTATACCGGCATTGTATTCAAACAATTGAATTATTTACAGAATAAAGATTTAGGTCTGAATAGAGAGAATATAGTTTCTGTCTATACGAGTTTATGGTATAACGTTGATGGATTCCGACAAGAAATTCTAAAGAATCCGAATATCCTCAGTGTTTCGATGGGGGCTGAAATTGCCGATTATATGGAAGATAGCAAGGGGCAGGGTGATATATTGCAGTGGACGGATGCGGAAGGAAAGGTCGATTCACTGCGGATGATGTGTATCTGGGCTGATGGCAATTTTGTGAATACCTTCGGACTGAAACTTCTGAAAGGAGAGATTTTAAAGGCAGATGCCGGAGCTTATTTTAGTGGAGCGTATGATTTTCCGATAATTATTAATGAAACAGCCTGGAAGGCAATGAATGTGTCTGATCCCGTGGGTATGGAGATTAGCGGAGGTTTTGGTGTGGGGAGTTTTAAGAAACGTATTGTGGGCGTTGTGCAGGATTTTAATTTTCAATCGTTGCGTGAAAAAATTAAACCGGCATACCTGATGTACAGTCCGGAATGTCTGGTGAATATACACATTAAGATCTCTCCGGAGCATAAGCAGGAAACTTTGGCGTTTATTCAAAAGAAGTTTGAGGAGATGGCTCCCCTGTTTGTCAAGGAGTTTAAGTATCAGTTTTTTTCAGATGCTTTGAATCGGAATTACGAGAAAGAGCGACAACAAGGCCGGATGCTGTTTTCGTTTACCGTACTTGCTATTGTTATAGCCATGATGGGAGTGTTCGGGCTGGTTTCACTCTCTACTCGGCAGCGTACTAAAGAGATCGGTATCCGTAAAGTGAATGGTGCCCATTCGGATCGGATTGTAAAGATGTTCTGTCTGGAATACCTGAAATGGGTGGGCATTGCCTTTGTGATTGCTTGTCCGTCGGGTTATCTCCTGATGTACTATTGGTTGAGCGATTTTGCCTATCAAACAGCGATCAGCTGGTGGCTGTTTCCGTTGGTGGGACTGATTATAGCCGGCATCACCTTGCTTACGGTGATTGGCCAGACTTGGCGGACGGCTTCACAAAATCCGGTAAAGTCATTGAGATATGAATAATAAAAAAACTGAAAGATTATGATAAAAGCAATTGGATTGACAAAGATATTCCGTACAGAAAGTGTGCAGACTACCGCATTGAACGAAATTAGCATCGAAATATCAGAAGGAGAATTTGTAGCAATCATGGGGCCTTCGGGGTGTGGAAAATCAACTTTGCTGAATATGTTGGGCTTGCTGGATAATCCTACTTCGGGGCAGCTGTGGTTCATTGACAAAGAGGTTTCCCGCTACTCGGAAAACGATCGGACGGATATGCGGAACGGGAATATTGGTTTTGTCTTCCAGAGTTTTAATCTGATAGACGAGCTGACTGTGTTTGAAAATGTGGAATTGCCATTGCTGTATGCCGGAGTACCGGTTCGTGAACGTGTGGAACGTGTGAACAAGGCGTTGGAAAGAATGCAGATTGCCCATCGTGCGGAACATTATCCTCAACAACTATCCGGAGGTCAGCAGCAGCGTGTAGCTATAGCCCGGGCCATTGTGACGAATCCGCGGATTATATTAGCGGACGAGCCGACAGGTAATCTTGATTCTACCAATGGTAATGAGGTGATGGCCTTGTTGAAAGAGTTGAATAAGGATGGGGCAACTATTGTAATGGTGACCCACTCGGAAGAGAATGCGCGGGAGGCCAACCGTATTGTGAGGATGATGGATGGGTGCATTTTGACGGAAAGCAAACGATGAAGGTTTTTGAATGATAAGCAATAAGCGATCAACGATGAATAATGCGATTAACAGAGAGAATTATGATAACCTATTTTACTCGCTAATTACTTTATTATTCATCGTTGATCGTTGTTTACCGTTCATCATTCAAAAGCCTTCATCGTTTCAGTTCATATCCAAGCATCATGCCGTCATAGCTGTCTGCCAATGAACTGATGGCCTTGAGAGTGGCACTGCTGCTTTTACTGGATAAGAAAGTGATTAATTTCAGTAACTTATCTGCTTCAAACAGAAGATCCATTTGCTGGGTCGTATAGTTGACTTTTGCGTTCATGGGGATCAATTTCATGTACTTCAACTGGAGCATACCGGTTGTGGGGTTATAAGAGTAGGTACCGTTCAGCTTGCGTTTGCCTAAAGTGCTGACAAAAGTACTGTCTGTGTTGAACGTAAAGCTCAGTTGCCCTTCTTTTATGCCGAGTTTGGCTAATTGTTCATCCAGTTTTTGTTCGGCAGCGGAAGCAGCAACCGTTCCTCCGGCTTTTTTCAGCAGATTTTCCGATTCGAATTCAATGGCGGAGCCGGTATAACGCCAGGTTCCGGTCATATCCACTGTTTCGGTATGTCCGGTGACCGCATTGACCACTTTGGAAATATTGTCTTTGTTGAATAGATCTTTAATGGATTGTGCACGACCTGTGGCCGGTACAAGCAGCAGTGTGGCAAGAACTGCTAATGATAATAGTTCTCTTTTCATTTTGATATCTCTGTTTTTACTTTGAATAAAGTTCTTTGTTAATTGATTCGATGTAATTTAATACTTCTGTTCTACCAAGGCATTCTTCCGATGAAGTGATGAAGTAGGGGGGGAGTTCTTCCCACTGTTTCCGTAACTCCTTCAGATATGCGTTGATATTCATTTTGAGTCGTCCTCCTTTTAGCTTGTCTGCTTTGGTGAAGATAATGGAAAAGGGGATTCCGTTCTCACCCAACCATTCCATGAACTCTATATCTATTTTCTGGGGCTCCAACCGACTGTCTATCAATACGAAAAGATTGGTCATCTGTTCCCGCTCGAGGATATAGTCTTCGATGATAGTGCGTATTTGCTCCTGTCCTTTCTGGCCTCGTCTGGCATATCCGTATCCGGGGAGGTCAACCAGATACCAACTGTTATTGATCAGAAAATGGTTGATAAGCATTGTCTTACCGGGAGTGGCGGAAGTCATGGCCAGTCCCTTTCGGGCGGTCAGCATATTGATGAGGCTGGATTTGCCCACATTGGATCGGCCGATAAAGGCGTATTCGGGAAAGGTGCCTGCAGGACATTTTTTCACGTCCGTGTTACTAATTACAAACTCAGCATTGGTTATTTCCATATTTCTTGTTAGTTTTTAAATTCATTTTTTAGTTGTTTTTCTTGATGCGATCCACATCCCTGCAAAAGTAAGCATACCGTTCAGCATCAGTAATTCATAACCAAACTGATAGCCGGTTTCCTGACGGGCAAGCCTATCGGCTGCGTAACATATCAGCGGTGAAACTATCGCAATAAACGGTATGTACCGATCGTTTGTTTGCCGTCGGGTAAACAAACCGAAAGCAAACATTCCCAAAAGAGGGCCATATGTATAGGAAGCTATGATGTAAATGGCATCAATAACACTTTGATTGTTCAATGCATCGACAAGGCAGATAAAGAAAACAAGCAGAATAGAGAGCCCGATGTGTACCCGGTTTCGTTTTTTACGGGCTATTCCTTCTGTGTCTTTCCCTGTGTCGAGCAGATCGATGCAAAAGCTCGTTGTCATGGCGGTCAAAGCCGAATCCGAATTACTAAAGGCGGCGGCAATGATACCGATTGTGAATAGAATCAGCACTCCTTCTCCCAGATACCCTTGAGTAGCAAACATAGGCAGGATATCGTCACCGGTTGCCGGAAGCTCCAGCTGCATCTCCTGAGCAAGGACCAGTAATAAAATGCCAAGGCCGAGGAACAGCAGGTTGAGCGGGGCGAATGCGAAGCCATAACAATACATATTTTTCTGTGCGTCACGCAGGCTACGGCAAGAAAGGTTTTTTTGCATCATGTCTTGATCGAGTCCGGTCATAACGATAACAATGAAAATCCCGCTCAGAAACTGCTTGAAGAAATTCTGGCGTGACATCCAGTCGTCAAATACAAAAATGCGGCTGTGTTCATTGTTACTGATTGTCTGTATGACTCCGCTGAAGTCAAGATTTAGTTTTGCTGTGACAAAAACAAGGATACAGATCAGTGCGGCAATCAGACAGAAGGTCTGTAAGGTGTCTGTCCAAACGATAGTTTTAATACCGCTCTTGTGAGTGTATATCCAGACTAAGGCTACCGATCCGGCAGCAATACTCCAGAATGGTATGCCCATGTCGCGAAACACATAGGTATATAGAATCAGACAGACGAGGTATAGTTTTGCAGCTGTGCCCAGCATACGCGAAAGAAGGAAAAAAGAAGCTCCTGTACGGTAGGCGCGCTTTCCGATACGGGTATCCAGATAAGTGTATATGCTGGTCAGGTTGAGTTTATAATAGAGTGGGAGGAGTATATGGGCAACTGCCAGGTAACCGAAAAAGAATCCGAATACAGTTTGCATATACGTCATATCCATCGCCTTTACCATGCCGGGTACAGATACGAAAGTCACTCCCGAAATGGATGCGCCAATCATTCCGAAAGCAACGATGTACCACGGAGACTGGTTTTCTCCTTTGAAAAACGCTGCATTCGAACCTCCTTTCCGTCCGGTGATACGGGCTATCAGCAAGAGAATGGCAAAGTAACATACAATAGTGACAAGTATCATCATAACGGGTACAAAGGTAACATTTATTTTGCAAACGATGATTGCTAATTAAAATTTGATATTTATCTCTACGGGTCTATAATGGAATTTTATGTATGGATCAGCAATATTTATAAGACGAATAAATAATAAAAGTTTGGTAATCACCCGCACCGCTCTGTTGCAGGTAAACACACCCTCTTGTAACAGTTGAAACACCCGCCTATGCTGCGTTTATTTAGATATTAACGATTGATAAGCAAATGATGAATAACCATATTTATGTCAATATGACGGCATAAACAACTGCCGAAACTGAGAGGCTTATTATAGAATAAATAGTGGCAGACTTTGGTGATTTCTTCACGAGTTTCACGATACCCATCAAAAGGCCACCCAATATAGGTGTCAGGGTGCCGAGTGTTATTAACAGATTTCCATCGCCATTGGAATCTAATACGATGCCCATGACGGCATAGACAGGAATAATGCTGGCCAATAGCGCGAGAACGGTAGCGATTCTTGATATAGTTTTCATTATGACTGGGGTGCTTTATAAATAAGTCCGGCAAATTTAGAAATAATAATGGATAAAGAACGATTCAAATACAGGTTACGGATAAAAAGTTTCTGTTTGAGGCAGTTTGGGAGCGGTGAGAAGTGAGAGCTGATTCAGTTCAGATTTGTAATGGTTCTGATTTCACCACAGATTACAAGGATTGATAATTAATTTCGTTGAGAATAAGATTAAAGAATCTGTGCTCATCCGTGTAGTCTGTGGTGAAATGGATTTAGTTTTCCAGTAGTTTTTTCATCACCTTCTCTTCTTGTCGGATACGTACAGCCAGCAAGCATACATAAATCGGTAGCCCGATAAATAGCGTGTACCAGGCATTACAGAGTAAACCAACTCCAATTAGCTCAGGTATGATATTCAGATAGTAATTGGGATGTCGCACCGTCCTGAAAAGGAAGCTCTTTTCAATGCGTTGACCGGGAACAATATAAAGTTTCACTGTCCATACATCGTGTAGTTTATAGATGACATAGAATAACATAGCATAGGCAAAGCCCATTACAAGAACACCACACACGGAGAAACAGTTGAAGGTAGTTCCCGAAATATACGCTTCATAGAGAGCGGATAAATAGTAGGCGACATGCGCTAATGTCAGTAATAACGAATTAACTTTACCATATTGTACAGCTCCGTTTTTCAGGAGACGTTTTTCGTTACGAATGGAATAGGCCAAGGACAACAATCTGAGTGTGAAAAAGACGATAAATGTAATAATGATATTCTGCATTGTTTTTGTATTTTAGGGAGCAAAGATAATTTTTTATTTTCGTTCTCAAAATGACGAAGGAATGCCCGGCACAAACAAGCCGAAACTCAGTTCATTTCAGAATAGCTATGAATTGGCGGATGGGCATAGGAGTTTTTAAATACTGGTTAAAAATATGCGGCTTTCATTCTGATCTGTTTGATATTTGTGAAAAAAGGAATTTGCTGAAGATAAAATCTAAAAAGCGGTTTTAAAAGTAATTCCGTGAGATTATAACCTGGAACCGCTTATAAAACCGCTTTCCGTTTACAAAGGTTTTAACTTCAACTCTATTTGTGTAACTGAGCCCGAACGTATGGTACGTCCCGAAGACCATATTTCATAGTTCTCCGTACCACTGCCATATTGAACGGCGAAAGTAAAGAATCTGTCTTTACTTGACTCGAACCACTCATCATAAGTAAAAATGAAAGTGGCCACTCCTTTAGAGTTGGTTAATGCATATGCTGTAGGAGTCGTTCGATTATCCTTTTTGAACTCTTCATAAGTTTTTTCATCGAACATTTGGACGATTTCGTTAGACAGGGGTTTGTCATCAGCACTGATCACAGTGACTAATACCTGCGTATCATTTTTGTTTTCATCATCGCTGCTACAGGATGTAAGCACTAAACTAATGAGGGTGAATAGATAGAAAGTAGTCTTTTGTAAGTTCATAATTTTAGTTATTTAGCTATAATAACAAAAATGTGCCGTTGGTTGTTCAACGTATAAGGGGTAGCCATCGGGAACCGCACTTGTTCATGTCGTAAGAAATATGATCTGAACATTTAGGAATATTTGAGATTAATTTTTATCATCTGATACTTGAAAATGATCGTTCGGCGGTGTCGAACCTGATTGCGGTATGTGTCTGTGATCGTTATTCTGAGCTGTTTTTATAGTTCCGTAATCGATAGGTTGTCCAGGAAATTGTAATAGAAGAAATGAACAGGTCGATTGAATAAGTCTCCTATTTTATCAGTGGCAGATTTGCCATTTATAAAATATGCGTATCTTTGTGCTTCATTAAGTATACAATATCTTTATGGGAGAGTTGAAGTGCTTTTATATTAAATCTGTTGCTTCTATGCGTATTGATATATACTTTATTGAAAATTAAATAGATATACTTGTTTGTATATGAATCAACAATATCCATCGACGTTGCTTGAAAAAGCCGTCGGAGAATTTTCTAAATTGCCGGGTATCGGACGGAAAACAGCTATGAGACTGGTGCTTCATTTATTGCGTCAGGATACATCTGTGGTAGAAGCTTTCGGAAGCTCTATTATAACTTTAAAGCATGAGGTGAAATATTGCAAGGTGTGTCATAATATATCTGATACAGAGACTTGTCAGATCTGCGCAAATCCGCAGCGAGATGCTTCTATGGTTTGTGTCGTAGAGAATATACGGGATGTGATGGCTGTAGAGGCTACTCAGCAATATCGTGGGCTATACCATGTTTTGGGTGGTGTAATTTCACCTATGGATGGGGTGGGGCCGGGCGATTTGCAGATAGAAAGCCTGGTGCGTCGGGTAGCCGAAGGCGGAATAAATGAAGTCATTCTTGCTCTCAGCACAACCATGGAAGGGGATACTACAAATTTTTATATTTACCGTAAACTTGAGAAAATGGGTGTCAAACTGAGTGTGCTTGCCCGCGGGGTATCTATTGGTGACGAGTTGGAATACACTGATGAGATAACATTAGGTAGAAGTATCGTGAACCGCACAACGTTTACCGGAACCGTTTAAAATGGAATTACTGTAATTGATAATCATTATATATAATAAATGGAAGAACAAATAAAACGCGTTGTGAAAAGCCAGAAGATACAGTATATTTCTTTTTGGATCATTCCGTTACTGTTGGTACTGCTTGGAGAAGCTGGTGTGTTGCCTGTTGGAATAAAAGCAGACAATGTAAGGGCCGTTTATGTTTTTGAAACAACCGGTATTTTGATAACGGCTGTCTGTATACCACTTTCTCTTAAATTATTCAGTTTTGTTTTGACAAAGAAAATAGATCAACTGACGTTTCCGGTGGCATTGAGCCGCTATATGCTTTGGAGTGCTGTTCGGCTGGCTTTACTGGAATTTGTAGTGGTGTTTAATCTGGCAGGTTACTACTTTACACTTAGCAGTACAGGTGCGCTATGTGCACTTATAGGCCTGACGGCTTCCTTTTTCTGTCTTCCGGGAGAGAAAAGATTACGTGCCGAGCTACATATCAACAAAGAATAAATGATGAAACAATCTTTCTTAACCAATGAGCGAATATACCTCCGTGCAGTGGAACCGGAGGATTTGGATATCATGTACGAAATGGAAAATGATCCTTCCATGTGGGATATCAGTAGTTTTACAGTTCCGTATTCTCGTTTTGTGCTGAAACAATACATTGAAGGTTCACAGAGCGACATGTTTGCTGATAAACAGCTGAGGTTGATGATTATGCGCCGGAATGACAATCGTGCTTTGGGAACAGTTGATATAACTGATTTTGTGCCCTTGCATTCAAGAGGAGCAGTCGGAATTGCCGTTCATAGGAATTATAGACAGGAGGGGTATGCTGCCGATGCATTGAAGCTGCTTTGTGAATATGCTTTTAATTTTTTATTTGTGAAACAATTGTATGCCCATATAGCTATAGATAATGAGGCCAGTTTACGATTGTTTACTTCTTGTGGATTTACCCAATGTGGGGTATTGAAAGATTGGCTGTTGACACACGAAGGTTATAAAGATGCAGTACTTGTGCAATGTATGAATCCTAAGCGGTAATTTTAGTTTAGAGAAGGAACTTGTGGGAAGCGGGACCAGGTTTCATACTTGCTACCCAATTTCCCTAAAGCTTCTTTCCACATGCCTTTTATATCTTCATTCATTAAATAGGTGTTTTCTTCTTTTGAAATAATCCAGGTATTCTCCTTTATTTCCTGAATTAGTTGTTCGCACTCCCAACCGGAATATCCGAGAAAAAAGCGTATCTTTCCTTTTACAGGATTTCCTTGTAAAATGTATCTTTTGATAGCATCGAAATCTCCATTGAGGTATAATCCATTATTGATTGGAAGGGTTCCGGGAATTTCGCGTAGAGTATGTAAATAGAATAGGGTATCGGTTCCGATAGGACCACCTTTGTGTAGCGGAATATCTTCTATATATTTAAATTCTTTAATAATATCATTGAGCATCAATGGGAGTTGTTTATTTATAATCAATCCCATGCTTCCTTCCTCAGTATGATCAACAAGTAATACTACTGACCTTCCGAAGGTTACATCGTGGAGGAAAGGTTCTGATATCAGAATCTTTCCTCTCGATGGCATTACGTTATTCGATTGGATCTTAAATATGTCGGAATTGATGTTCATGCCCCTAATTTAAAGATTTATTTTACACGAACAAACAATATTCCTCTTTTTTTCGATTTAGTGTGCTCTTTTTAAGATATAGGATGGTTCTCGGCAAATAATTTCATTCTTTCATCCAACTGAGTATATTGGTGCTCTTTAATGAAAGAAGTGCATGCACGCAATCCCTGTTGATGGCTTCCTGTGGTAACTAAAGAAATTGCACTCACTCCATAGTACATCAATTCTTTAGCTAACTCTCCACCGGTCATTCCCGGATAGCCAATGGTGAAATAAAAACCGTCGGCAACAGGATCTTCAAGATCTTTATCGTATACCAAATGGAAGCCGTAGCGTAAGAATATCTCTTTTAACTTACGGGCACGTTCACCATATATCTTCACTTCATTTAGGAAATTGTATTTACCTTCATTGGCTGCTTTCAGCATAGCTGCCATAGCGAATTGTGCCGAATGACTGGTTCCTGACGAGAGAGCATACAGTACACGATGGATAAATACAGTACCAAAAGTGCCGCCTCCGTAGCGTTTGTCGAATCCGGGATAATGGCGATGATATAATTTATCAGAGATACAGCTGACACCGATACGTTGTCCTGCATAACTGAATGCTTTAGAACCGGATATAAGTAGAATATAGTTGTCTGTGTAGTGTGCTACCGAAGGTTGGTAAGGTGCATGATATGGATTGCTTAGATCTTGACGGAAGTCCATAGCAAAATATGCCAGGTCTTCAAGGATAATCACATCGTATTGGGTCGCTAATTCACCGATAATCTTCAGCTCTTCGTCTTTCAAACAAATCCAGCTTGGATTATTGGGATTCGAATATATGATAGCTGAAATATTTCCTTTTTTCAGATAGCTTTCAAGTTTCTCTTTTAATTTGTCTCCTCGGTAGTCGTAAACATCAAATGTTTCGTATTTCTGCCCCATAACAACTAATTGTTGTTTTTGTACCGGAAAACCGGGATCTATGAATAAAATTGTATCTTTCTTTTCGTCGCATTGACTGCAAGTCAGGAAAGATGCGAAAGTACCCTGCATAGATCCTGTGACAGGTACACAACCTTCCGGTTTGAGAACTATATTGATAAATGCTTTTATGAATTTTGATGCTTCCAGTTTTAGTTCCGGCAATCCATTAATATCAGGATATAAACTTGCTATTCCGTTTTGCAGTGCTTCTATTTCGGCCTTCACTCCTACAGAAGAGGGGGGAAGACCTGGTACTCCCATTTCCATTTTTATAAATTCAACTCCAGATGTTGCTTCTGCTTTCGCTGCTATGGCTTTTACTTCACGGATGGTTGCTTTTGAAAAGTCGGCTATTTGAAATTCTTCGATAGTTTCATCAATAAGATGCCGTTTGATAGGTGTATCTTTCATGTTTCTTTTTATTGCTTTATAATTTGTGTCACAAAGATAGGTATAATCTACTTATAATCAACAAATGAATAAGAAAGATGAAAAAAAATCTTTCTTAGCTATTGCAGATATAAAATAAATATCTACCTTTGCAACCGCAATCGAGAGAGATAGCGATTAAGAAATGAAATACTGGTGCGTTAGTTCAGTTGGTTAGAATACATGCCTGTCACGCATGGGGTCACGGGTTCGAGTCCCGTACGCACCGCGAAAGTAAATAGCAAATTAAAGCAAAGCTCTGAAATTCAAGGATTTCAGAGCTTTTTCTTTTTCTCCACTTCGGCAAAGAATAGCGGTTTAAAGTAGTTCTCACGTGGCTTATTCGTGGGACTTTTTGAAAGCCGATTTTGCTCCCACGAATTGACGCATTTGTCTTTGATTGTCAGTGTTTTGCATAGCTGGTTTTTGAGCGTAACAAACTAATTTTGTACCACTTAAAAATCAAAGAATTATGGGAGCAGTGAAAAGAAACACACTAAGCGTATTGTTCATCATTAAGAAATCAAAACTTCTGAAAAACGGTGAAGCTCCTGTTTGTATGCGCATCACCGTAAACAAGCGAGTAGCCGAAGTTATGATTAAACGGAGTATTCCTGTAGATTTATGGAATCAGAAAAAGGAATGTTCCAAAGGAAAAGACCGTGTAGCCACAGAACTGAACCACTATATTAATACGGTTCGTGCCAAAGTATTGCAGATACACCGAGAACTGGAGATAGATAACAAGCCAATAACAGCCGATATAATAAAGGATTGTTTTTACGGACGGGACAAGGTACAGCGCAGTTTGCAGGAAGTGTATGCAGAGCATAACGAAAAATGTCGTGCCCTGATTGGCAAAGAATATACTGAAAGCACCGTTACCAAGTTTGATACTTCCATAAACCGCCTGAAAGAATATATTCGCAGTTGTTACCACCGTGATGATATAATGTTGGCAGAACTGGACGGGCAGTTTATCCGTGACTTTGATTTTTGGCTGAAAACGGACAAGCATTGCCAAAACAACTCCGCATTGAAACATTTGAAGAACTTGAAAAAGGTTATCCGCATTGCTTTGGCTAACGATTGGATAAAGAAAGACCCGTTTTACGGCATCCACTTCAAGCAGGATGAAGTAAATGTAGAGTTTCTTTCACGTGAAGAACTGGATATTCTGATGAACAAAGAATTTACTATCAAACGGTTGGAGCAGGTAAGAGATGTTTTTGTCTTTTGTTGTTTTACCGCGCTCGCTTTCGTGGATGTGCAGCAATTAAGCCGTGAACACTTGATAAAAGACAACAACGGTGCTTTGTGGATACGCAAAGCACGACAGAAAACCAATCAGATGTGTAATGTTCCCGTTTTATCTATTCCTCAAAGGATATTGAGGAAATATGAAGATAATGTAGAGTGCATAAAGAAAGGGGTACTTTTGCCCGTAATCAGTAATCAGCGCATGAACGCCTATCTGAAAGAAATTGCTGATGTATGCGGTATAGCCAAACGGCTGACCACTCATGTTGCCCGTCATACTGCGGCTACCGTTGTTTTTCTCGCCAATGATGTGTCAATGGAAAATGTATCTAAGATTTTGGGACATTCCAATATAAGAATGACACAGCATTATGCAAGGGTTTTGGATAGTTCCATTATGCGTGATATGGTAAATGTGGAAAAAAACTTTTGTAAAAAAGGATAAGTTCTTATTTTGAATATCATTTTTATATAAAATCTTTGATTATATCTATAATAGATATATCTTTATAGGCGACAAAAGTTATGCTCGTGATATTGTGATAAATAAAATAGTAAACTTATAATCGATTTTAATTATGGCATATTTTACAGACTGTTTTAATATAAATGAAGATGTGTTGAATCAATATGGTGCGTTCAATATATCTCTAATTAATGATTTACCTCTTTTTATAGACCCTTTTTTATTATACGCAAGCAAAAAAGAAGAATATAAAAAATTACATGAAGGAATATTGGACTACCTATTGTTTTTAAAAGGAAAGTCTGAATCTGGATATTTAACTGAAGCCCAAATAAAATCATGGTATAAATTTTCAGAAGTAAAACAAAATTGGCTAGGATATAGTATTTCTGGTAATGGAGGTAGTGGACTTGGCTTAAAATTTGGTAAAGCTATGTCTGATAATATGCATATTGTTTATAGTGATTTGAATAGAGAAGTGATAACCCAGACATCACATATTGAAAAAGTTGGTCTATTCCAATTGGGAGTAGGACGGGATAATATTAGTGATTTTTCATGTAATCTTATAAAAACCTATTTATTAGAGTATACTGAAAATTTTGCAAAAAAATATTTGAAAGTCGAACAAACAAAGAAGGTTAACGTTCCAAAGGTTTATTTTGACTATGAATTAGAACGGTGGATGCCTAAAGAATTTATTTTACCTTTTTATAATAATGACTATATCATTTTAACTCCAAAGGATTTGTTGACTAAAGACGAAAATTGGATTAATAGTCATGATTTAAGAGGGCATTTTTTAGAAATTTGTGGAAGTATACCTAATGACCAATTGAGAAGTGAGATTAATAGTTTTTATTTCTCTAGACTTCCATCACCAACAAGAATTAAAGGACGTAATACTCAGAAACGACCAACTCTAAAAGAAATAGCGAATGCGGTTAATCGAACGATACAACAATACCCAGAATTATTAAATTTTTATATAAAACAAAAGGAAGAAAACAAGGAAGGTGCTAAGAATATTTCAAAAGAAAATGTGCTTGAAGTTGAAACTCTATTTAAAAGAAACGTACAATATCTTATAAATGAACTATTTAAAGAAAGTGAATTTTACTCTTTACCACCAGAAGGTTCTTTGAATGAGGCTTTGAAAAGAATTTTATATTTAAAAGATTTCATAGAAAATAAAGATGGATATAAGTTGTTTTATTATAAAGATGAACCGATAAAAAGAGAAGCTGACTTACAAGTAATATATCGCCTAACATGGTATTCTTCACCTTTTGATGTTAATAGGGAAGTAAATAATGGCAGAGGACCTGTTGATTATACTGTTTCAAAAGGTTCAAGAGATAAAACGCTAATAGAGTTTAAATTAGCTTCAAATAGTAAATTAAAAATGAACTTAGAAAATCAAGTAAAAGTATATGAAGAAGCCAATGATACAAAACAAAGTATTAAAGTTATAATGTATTTTAATGATGTTGAATATGTGAAACTTATGAAAGTCTTAAAAGAACTAAATTTAGAAAATGACCCCAATATAGTACTTATAGATGCGAGGGATAATAAACCTTCTGCGTCCAATGTGAAATAAGGTATAGCAATAATATCTTTGAGTATAAGTTTATCTGATAAATCTTTTTCCAAAACTGAATAAAACATTAACAAAGGTAAGCTCCGTATTCCTTCCGTTCAAGCCCAAGCCCTACGGGTTTGAAAGAAAATCTCCACACCTGCGCTACGCTACGGGTAGTATTTTCTTCCAAAGACTTGCACAGAAGGAATACTACACTAATACAGTTAATGTTCTTAGTCAGTTTCGGAAAAAATGTGTTGTTTTGAGGACGGTAGGTTATTCCTGCCGTTCCTTATTGTAGTAGGCTTGTAAAAGCCGTTCTATGTCGCTTTGACGATAGATAATCTTTCCTTTTATCTGAATGTATGGGATAATGCCTGTATCTCTCCATTCTTGCAGCGTGCGGATGCTTACTTTCAGACATTTGGCTGCATCCTTGTTACTCAGAAACTTTTCACCGTTCAAATGCGGTCTGCTTTCCTTTGCCAATCGGCTGATACCATCTAACATTCTTTCCATAGACTGAAAGAAGTCCTTGATTATCTCACTATTGCTGTTTATAAGTTCCATATTGTTATACCGTTCTATTGATTTATAATTGGTTTGAATGATTGACATACATACACGTGTCAGTTACGCAGATACTCGCCATAGTAGGATATGGAAATACTATCTTTTACCGCATCATAACTGATATAAAGTTGTTTAAAGGCTTCAACGATGAAGTAACGGCTATTTTCTTTCTGTATCTCGTAAACGGCAGGTTTTGCCTGTCCGTTATCCGATACATGGAGCATCGAAAGGAAATACTTTCTCTTGCTTTGGTATATCATCACCGTAGGATGAAGATTTAAACTTTCCCATATTCCGACAATAGCAGACAATTTGAATGACTGGTTTACTCCCGTATTATTTTCTTCTTTCTTTTCCATAGGGCGATATTTATTTATTGTTTGATTTATAATTCGCTTTCTTGTTTTCCGTACATTCTGCAATCAGACTTTCAATATCGGCAGATTTATAATACAGTTTGTTACCGATTTGGGAATAACCCAGCTTGCCACTATCCCGATAGTTCTGCAAACTTCGGATGCTGATACCGAGCAGGGCACACACTTCACGACCTGATAACCATTTATCCGGCTGACGGGTATTCTCTTTACAAATCCGTTCCACCTGACTGATGAAACCGGAGAACCGCCCACACACCTGTTTAAAGGTCTGTTCCTCAATAGTTACGATATTCATACGTCTTTCTCTTTTGGCTGGTTAAATACTCCTTTTTGCATTTCTTCCCGATAGAGAACCGAAAGAACATCATTGTGTGTATTTAGATGCTGTTCCAGTACATTATCTATAAAATTGCCGATACTTATTTGCTTGCCTGTAATCACGCCAACAATCTGCATGATACGTTTCTGTATCTCTCCACTTATGTACACGCTTTGACGGTTGCAGACTGTCCGCTTTTGGAAAAATACCGCTTTGTAGTTTTCCTTTTCCTGTTGTAATGATTGATTTACCTCTTTCATACTTTCATTTTTTAATGGTTTATAAATAAGTTGATTGATTTCTGATACTGATTGAAAGAAAGTGAACCAGTCTTATAGCTGCATTGCTTTATCTTTAAATAGCTTTCAAATACGATTTAAAGCCATTTCTAAATATTGTTTGGCAGTCTTATGTATTGCTTTCATTCAATCAATTTTCAGCAAAGAAAAGGGTAAAAACAGACGCTTTTCAAAATGGGGCTCCTTTGTCCATTTGTGTCGCAATTTGGCGTTATACACTATGTTTTAGGGATAAAAGGCTGTCTGTAATTTTGTAACCGATAAACAGACATAGGAAGAAGCCGAAACGCTTGCTTTGGTAATCTGACCGTAGGGAAGATTTTTATGTTCATTGGAACATAGCAAGTTGTGTTTTGAGGTCCGCTATTCGCTTTTTGCACCTCAAAACCTTGCCACCTTATCAGGTGGTTTAGTTTACTCCGAAGTCGTAAACCTTGTAAAAATTATCATTATGGAACAGAAAAAGAAGTACCAACACAAAGGAGGGCGCAAGCCTAAACTTGACCCACGCACACACCGTTATTCGTTCAATTTGGACGATGTGGAGAACGCCAAATTCCTGTCATTTTTTGATAGGTCAGGTTATACTATCAAAGCGCATTTTATTAAGAACTGTATTTTTGGTAAGTCGTTTAAGGTAGCAGTAAGGGATAAAAGTAAGGTGGATTATTATATTCAGCTAACACAGTTCTATTCACAATTCAGGAGCATAGGACAGAATTACAATCAGGTAGTGAAAGAACTTCATTCCAATTTTTCAGAAAAGAAAGCACTTGCTTTGCTTTACAAACTGGAACAATGCACTTTGGAACTGATAAAGACCAATGAAATGATAGTAATGTTAAGCAGACGGTTTGAACAGTCCTACCAAAGAGAGGGGACAATATCGGCAGATGAATAGAAATAACTTGCCAAAAAAGAAAAATCCCGAAGTTACCACGTGTACAACTTCGGGATAGTTTCTTTCTTATTTGTCCGTTCCGTGTTCTTTTTCAAACTTTCGGAGCGTACCAACATCAAACCTTTTCTTTATGAACTCACGCACATCGGAAGCCCGATAATAGGCTTTTCCGCTAATCATCATAAAGGGCAGCAGTTTCTTGCTTCTCAATCTCTGTAACGTTCGGGTACTTACTTTGAACAACAGGCATAAGTCCTGATTATCCAAAAGTTTATCGCCCGGCATTACTTCGGGATTGGTTTGCAAACTCTTTACGTCTTTGCCTACTTCTTCCAATTTATCAAGAAGTTTCTGCATCCAGTCTTTAAACTCGTAATTATCTACATACATATTGCTTCATTTTTCTGATTATACACTAATGATTACCAATCGATTGATGAAGCAAAGTTCAGAAAAGGAAAGCAAACAAATTACAGGGTAGCATACGCTACCCCGTATAAATTGATGCTAAACACCTGATTATCTATACCCTTTATTTTCGTGTTCTTTGCGGATAAGGTTTGCCAGTTCATTAAGGAACTCTGTTAGTTTGGCTGGCTTTCGCTTGATGACATCCATGTACTTTTGATGATAATCACCTAATTTAATGTTAAAGAGCCATTCAAAGGCTTTTCCTAAGTCCGTCAGGTGAACAGGTTTTTCATTTTGATATATTATACGTTTTGACAGGAATAAGCCGCTGACTATTTCCATGATGTTGATAAGGCTTGTTTTGTCTGCTAAATGGATAGGGGAAAGGGATAGTTTATTTGCGTGTTGCTCGAATTGTTCGGGGTATTTGATATGCAAATTCACTATGCGTACTTCTGTTTTGATTAGTTCTATTGCTTCATCAATCAAATGCAAATAGGGTATTTTTTTCTTGCTCAAACCGCACACGATACGATTTAAGCCGATGTAAGCCGAAAGAAAAATAACGTAATAAAACGCTGTAATCCTGTTCGTTGATACTAAAATCGGCTAAATGGGTAGCCAGTTCTTCAATAGCTTCTGTAAATTCGGATGCAGAAACTTTACGCTGTGAGTATTCCGATAATAATCGGAAGAATCTCTGTTCCAACAAATTATTCATTATGGGAATTATAGAAAGAAGTCCTACCAACGTGGTAGAACTTCCTTTTTTAATAAGTTATTTATTTACAAACTGAAAATCATATTCATTATATCTGTTACCAATATTAGGATATTTTTTTAAAAGCAGTTGTATATTAGAAACATCTTCCGTTGATAGATTTACATCTACCGCTTTTGCATTTTCTTCTAAATACTTAATCCGTTTAGTTCCCGGAATAGGAATTATATTTTCACTTTGTGCCAATATCCAAGCTAAGGCAAGTTGGGCTGGGGTTATTCCTTTGCTTTCTGCTATTTCTGCAATTTCAATAGCCAGTTTTTGATTATTTTCCCAATATTTACCGTTATAACGTGGCAAATGCTTGCGGAAATCATGTTCTTCCAATGCATTTACGTTAATAGTATTTGTTACTAAACCTCTGCCTAACGGTGAAAATGGAACTAAAGTTACACCTAATTCTTTTGTTAATGGCAGAATCTCTTTTTCGACATCATGTGTTAATAAAGAATATTCACTTTCAACCGCAGATATAGGATGAACATTACAAGCTCTTTTCAGTGATTCGGAAGAACATTCGCTTAGTCCCAAATAGCGTACTTTACCCTCTTTTACTAACTCTGCCATAGCTTCAACTGTTTCTTCGATTGGTATTGTGGGGTCAATCCGATGCGCATAATACAAGTCTATAGTTTCGATATTTAATCTTTTCAGGCTGTTCTCTACAGCTTGTTTTACATATCTTGGAGAAGCATCCACATAACTATCACCACCAACGAACACGCTACCTTGACTATTGCGTAAGCGAAAACCAAATTTTGTTGCAATGAAAATCTGATTTCTTTTTTCTGCTAATACTTTGGATAGCAATTCTTCATTAGCACCATTTCCATACACATCCGCAGTATCCCAAAAATTAATGCCAAGTTCTAAAGCACGATGCAATGTCTTAATGCTTTCTTTTTCGTCGGCTACTCCATACGCAGCACTCATTCCCATACAACCCAATCCGATAGCGGATAGGTTTACTTCTGTTTTGCCTAATTTTCTGTACTTCATTATTTATATTTTTTAGTCGGTACAAAATTAGGTAATGGAAATATGGCTGGTTAACACTATTCAAAGCATCATTTGCACAAATCAAATAATTGTTGTTCTCTAATTTTGCTTGGCGATTTTCCTGTGTGCTTACGATAGAATTTACTGAAATAGGCTATATTTTCAAATCCCAAGCTATAAGCAATTTCTGAAATAGAAAAATTACTATGTAATAAATACTGGGTACATTCTTTGATTATTCTTTCCGCAATCATTGTAGAGGTAGTTTTTCCAGTAGTATCTTTTACCACTTTATTTAAATGATTAACGTGTATAGACAAACGGTTTGCATAATCGGCAGGAGTGCGCAAACTTAATACTGAATGTGGATAATCAACAGGAAATTGTCTATCCAATAATTCTATAAATAATTCGGTAATACGTTGCGAAGCATTCGTATGTGATTCATATTTATTAGACTCCTGCATTTTTAAAGCTGTATGTATCAACAAATGAAGATAACAACGTAAAACATCATGTTTGTTTACATAGTCTGACTGGTTTTCTTCCTGCATTTTTTTGTATATATCCATGACTTTGGCAACTTGTGCGTCATTCAAGAAGAAAACCTTATCTCCAGTAACTTTGAATAATGGTGTATTAGCCAAAGAGCCATTCTTTTCTTCTGACTGAACAAACTGCTCATTGAATATGCAGAACATACCTTTCTGTTCTTCACTAATTGATTCCCAAGCATAAGGGACTAAAGGATTAGAAAATAACATAGCAGGACGATTTACTAAAATCCATTTATCTGCATAATATAGTTTTCCCACACCAATAATCAATGTGACTTTATAAAAATCTCTATAACTGAATTGTACTGTCCCAAAATTACATTGTCGGGAAAGAACATTGAAATATGGGTTCTCCTTAGAGTAGGTTGTACCCAGTTGAGGGTCACAACGCTGGATTCTTTTATAGAACTGTGGAATACTTTCGGACATAATATTCAATATTGTATCGTTAGAGTCCTATAATATTTTTAATTTTTTGTATATTCTCAATGGTTAGATTATCATTATTACATTTAGGACATAATATTGCTTCTGTTTCAAAAAAGAATTCATAATCATCCCGTTTTAGAAAGTACTTATTTTTACAGATAGGACAGGTAAATCGTATTTTCTTATTGAATAATATGAAAATAGAATCTTTTTTTGTGCGAAGATAACTCTCTGTAAATAAGGAAAAACCTATTGTTCTTCTTAGCCTTTTTACAATGCTTAAGTTTTGATTATCGGTGTCTTTTAATATTGAGAATATCAACTTGTCAATAATATCTACTGCATATATAAGTATATATGGGACTACCCAATAATACTGTTTGTAATATAGAGCAAAATCTTCTTCTTGAGAAAAAACAAAATTAAAATTTTGTGGTTCTGTTCGATAATTCTTATCTTTAGTAACAATATGTAAAGCATGATTAGAAATCCCATTAATCCCATATTCGTATAATTTGTTATAACGTAAATCGTGAACAAAATCAGCGTCAAATAAAGGATTTGTTAGGCAATCTACTGCATTCTTAATAACATCCACTTTGTTTATATTTTTACTACTTGGGTCATACGTTTCCACAGTATCTGAATGAAAAAATCTATATATAAAATCAGAACGATTATATAGTAACTGTTCTAATATTAGTAATTCATCTGTAAAGGGTTTACGAATTAATGCATAGGCAACTGTTATTTTTCCTCTTTTTGCACAATATAAAGATTCAAAAACAAAATTGATAAAATCCGACGTTATAGAAAGTATTATATGTTTAGTCAAGATTAATTCTAAATCTTTGTTTTTATTATTCCATGTAAGCCAGTCGATTGCATGAATTTTATTCTTATTCAGTTCGTCCATTCCAGTCTCGCTTCCATCTAAAATTGACTCTGTATGATATAAGTCCTGATAATTTTTTTCTTTATATATTTCCGTTAATTGGTCATATATTACAGCACAAATATCTTGAATTCTATGATAGCATTTAGGCAAGAAAATTTGCTCGTTGGGAGTAATTGCTAATACTGGGGCTGTTTTTTCTGGTTTCATAGGCTATAGATGTTTATAGACAAAGATACAAATAATGAAATGGCATACAATATTCATCTAAAACTATTTTTCTGAAAATAATGATGTCTTTGCATTTTTGTTGTATCTTTGCCCTAACTCAAACAACCACCGCAACACCAAGCAATCTAAAGAATTGCGCACGTGGGGTTATTAGTGGGAGAAAGAATAAAGAGCTTGCTAAGATATTGAGTACGTGAGGAATAGAATTAAGGTTCATCTTCCGTACGCACCGCAAAGGAGAATTGAGAACAAATATTTAGCACTGATATTCAATATATTAGTGCTTTTTTATGTTCTTACCTTTGCTACACTTTTAAAAATGGTGTGCATAATATGCGACCGATTATTAGTAACCCGTGCGACCAATCCATGCGTAACATTCATGTATTTTAACTAACTGAACTAATGAATGTTATATATTGATTACTTTTTAAATTTTGTACCTTCCGTCTTATATGAATACGTTTTTCTATCTTAAGTCCATCATTTATCATGTAAAGTGATTTTGTAAAAGGATGAGATCCTTATGTCATATAAGCAAAAAAGACTGTATGGAGTTTTGTTCAGAACAGTCTTGCAATTCAATGCATTCTTTGTCTTGTTTTGGTATTATTGGTGTCCCATTCCACTTCAGTTTGTTGACTAATCCTTTCTTTTGAGTAACATGCCAAGACACAGCTATCTATCTTCTACCTTTTCCTTTGTTTAGTCCTCCCATAGGAGTGGAGATAAGGACAGCTTTTAATGGTTTTACCATATCAACTTTACGTTCATAAATTCCCATGTGTTTCTTTCCTTTAAAACGGTTCTTCTCCAAATTTGGTGGTAAATTCTTTATTTCTTTATTTTCAAGTTGATAATTGTCCTTTTTGCTTGCTTTTATAGGAAAAAATAGACACCGGCTGAATAAGATAACTCAAGTTTCGGAAGTGAATTTGCGCCGTCTGAACCGGTATCTTCATCCTTATCCCTTTCTTCAATTAACATTGTTAATGCCTTTTGCAGTTTGTCAGGTTCTTATGCGCAAATAATAAGGCTTTTGCATTTAAAGAACTTGTTATTCACATCCAAAGAACAAGTTTTAACTCTGTGTTAAAACAAAGCTTTTGAAGATAGAAATTTTACTTTTTAAAGATATTGATTTTCAGATGGTTTATTCTAAAATTCGCTTCTTCACCTCATGGATGGACTCTTCGGGGGAAAGCCGGGATACTTGCTTTTTTGTCAACTATAAACGAGGGCTTACACTTTCCTTACCACCAAATTTGAAGAAGAACCTTTAAAACTGTTATTCTGTATTTTGCATTGTGCTTTGAATGATAAATAATTGGAAATTATTTCTTTAAAGTAAGATCTATTGATAAATAAATCTCTTATTTCCAACTTGGAAGTGAATGAACATGAATTTGTGTACGGATTTTTTGTTTTAATGAGTTCTAATATATCGTTTATTTTTACATTATATGCTTTGGCAATGTCTCCGATAGTCATTCCAGCTATATTCTTGAATTTCTTTCGGCTATAAGAATCGTTTGGATTGGGAAGCAAAAAATTCCATTGGCGTATTAGTTCCTTTTCCTCTTGGCATACTGCTTCCTTTTTCGACCTGTTTAATTTTCCTTAATTCAGTCAGTTGTTCAAGGAAATAGAGTTGTATCTTATATTTATTAATCATATTCATGATTCTTAATTGGAGAACTTTATTGTTTAGTAGATTTTCTTCCAAAAGTTCTTTGATTATCAAATCTATTTTTCTATGGTATTAACTGGTATATAATGGGTTAGCTCCATGGATGTATGTCTTTAAGGTTTCAGACAAATTTAATTATAATTTGGGTAATATGATTAGGATTGAATAAAAAAGATGAGGAATCTTTCACTTTCCTACAAAGGAACACATAACCCATACCATAAATCTTTTTATGAAAAGACTTCCTCTGGTGATAGACAATATGCCAAAAGAAGAACAAAAAACAATATCATTCTTCATTGGTAGAAACTTGGCAGAATCAGAAGTCCCTCTTCTGCTAATTACCCGGAAAGAGATTGAGTATGGGGTAAATATTGTTTCTGCTGCATTTGCAAACGAGAAAAATCAAGAACCAAGACTTTCCTCTGTTAAAATGTTTTCTACTTTTGTTGGAAGGGGACTTCTCTGATAGTAATTTTTTACTCTAAGAATTCTTTTTCAGCAACTGAGGAAAAACTAATTCAATAGCTAACGGATGATTGTCAATACACAAACGAGGGTGGTGATTAGTAAATCTGCAAGATCCTCACGAAGCAGCTTTGTTGCCTGTTGTATGCGGTAAGCAATGGTTTTTATTGAAACTCCGGAAATCTCAGCAATTTCTTTATAACTCTTTTTGGTAAAACGATGCATAAGAAAAGCCTCCCGATAAGAAGTTGGTAACCCATCTATGGCCTCTTTTATTCGTCTGGAAAGCTCTTGAAATTGAAATGCTTCTACACCATGTATTAGCTTTTCCATTTCTTCATAAAATATGGTATCAGCTTGATTTTTCAAATTTTTCTGCTTAATGCAGTTGAGTGACCTGTGATATACCGATTTGAGTAAATATCGACCTAATGAAGTTTCAACCTGGAGTGTCTGGCGATGTTCCCACAACCACAAAATTGCGTCTCCGGCTATTTCTTTTGACTCTTCATTATCTACAAACCTATTCCCATATGCGCAAAGAATTGGGTAGTATTTTTTAAATATACTATCGAAAGCTATTACTTCTCCTTTTCTCAGTGCAATTAATAAATATGCATCTTCATTGCTGTGTTCCATGTCTGCAATGATAATGCTTGTATTTTAAATATATACAATCACTGTTGTTAATTATAAAGTTTATTAATATTAAGTAATGTTAATTATGAAAATGAGTTTAGTATTTTTTATTTCCCGGTTGTCTCTTTAATAAATTTATCATGGAAATGGATTATTCGAATATAGAAGACTTGCTCATTAGCTATTATGATGGTAAAGCGACAGCAGATGAAGTACGGGAAATAGAAGCCTGGATCAAGTCGTCAGATGGGAATAAAAAGAAGGCTATTGACATTTATACTCTTCTTCTTATGACCGACGCACAGCAAGTCGCTGAAAATATAGATTTGAATGAAGAGTTAACCAAAGTGAAAGGGCATATGCAGGGAAGCAAGTATCATATTCCCTGGTGGAGTTGGATGCAGCGCGTAGCCGTGTTTTTACTTATACCGATGACAATTACTATTTTTATTTTGCTCTATCAATCGGGATCTGCTGCGCCTGTCCGTACCCAATTATACGAAATCCGTACACAGCCTGGGATGATTACCTCATTTAGATTACCGGACAGTACTTTGGTATATTTGAATTCTGGTTCAGTTTTGAAGTATCCTTCAGCTTTTACTGGTGATATTCGTGAAGTAAGCTTGGATGGTGAAGCTTATTTTGATGTGACTAAGGATTCCACTCGCAAATTCATTGTTTCAACGCTTCAAAATTCTAAAGTGGAGGTTTTGGGTACACGTTTTAATCTGGAAGCATTCGGCAATATGGATGAAGTCACTACAACGTTGATAGAAGGTAAAGTAGAATTTATATATCAGCAGGCAGGTACTAAACGTAAAGTGACAATGAAGCCGGGACAGAAAACCATTTATAACAAAAAGAACGAAGAAATTTTATTAAAGAGTACGAATGGAGAATCGGAATTGTCGTGGAAAGATATGAAAATGATATTTGACCGAACTCCTATGAGGGATGCATTACGCATGCTGGGGAAACGTTATAATGTAGACTTTATAGTAAATACTTCTAAGTATGACAAATATACATTCACCGGTATGTTTACAGATCAATATGTAGACGAAATCTTGGAAAACTTTAAAATTTCATCATGCATTCGTTGGCGGGTCATTAAGGCAAAAGATAACGATCAGAAGAAGCGGGTTATAGAGATATATTAGAAAGAACCCTTATGTTTAACTAAATTTGATACTATTATGAAACATTACAAGCCTCCTTAATTAAAAAGACATACAGGCATGATGCGCCAACATCTGCCTGTATGTGAAAGCCTTTAAACTGTTTGCGCGCAAACAGAATAAATTATTTCTTAACTTTAATTCATGCAAAGATATGAAGAAAAACAACTATGTCCAACAATTATGGGCGGATAATCCCATGCCTGCCGTTTGGAAAAATTTTCCATTAACTATGAAATTGCTTTTTGTGTTTTCTTTTTGTTTTGTTGGTTTACTATGTGCCAGCGACAGTTATGCCCAACGCACTATAATCAATGTGGAAGCAAAAAATCAGACTGTAAAAGAAGTACTTTCCCAAATTGAGTCACAATCTGAATTTAGTTTTTTTTATAATGATAGTCATGTTGATATTAACCGCCGGGTATCAATATCAACCGGGTACAATAACATCTTTACTATATTGAATGAGGTGTTTAAAAATACTAATGTAAAATATGTTATAAATAACAAGAAAATAATATTGTCCACGAAGATACCGGATACATCTTCCGTAAAACAGACAATACATATAAAGGGAAAGGTGACGGACATATCCGGCGATCCGGTGATTGGAGCTACTGTTATGGAGAATAGCACTAAAAACGGCGTGATAACAGATCTGAACGGAAATTTCACTCTGGATGTCTCTTCGCCTAACACTACTATCACAGTTTCTTATGTAGGTTATGTATCTCAGACTGTGAAGGCGCAAGGTGACAAGGTTTTGTCGATTATTCTGAAAGAGGATATGCAAACATTGGATGAAGTCGTGGTCGTAGGTTTCGGTACACAAAAGAAAGTGAATCTGACCGGTTCTGTATCTACAGTAAATGCTGATGAATTATTGTCGCGTCCGGTTTCCAACGTAAGCCAGGCTTTACAGGGATTGGTTCCGGGAATGAATTTTTCCTATGCTTCCGATGGCAATGGCGGTGAGATAGGTGCGGACATGAAGGTCAATATTCGTGGAACAGGTACTATCGGCGCTGGTTCCAATGCGGCTCCGTTAATCCTGATCGATGGTATGGAAGGAAATATGAATATGCTGAATCCGAATGATATTGAAAGCATATCAGTTCTGAAAGACGCTGCCGCCTCATCTATCTATGGTTCGCGTGCACCTTTCGGGGTAGTGTTGATAACAACTAAGAAAGGAAAAGCCGGGAAGGCAACCGTTAATTACAATAACAGTTTTCGTTGGTCGCAGGCTATCAATCTGCCGCATGTGGCAGATGCATACACATATGCTATGTATTTCAATACTATGCAGCGGAATGACGGTGTAACGGCAGTACAGTTTGATGATACCCGCCTTCAAGCTATCAAAGATTATGCATCGGGAGTGATTACCACTACTACTCAGCCTAATAGGAATACCCCTACTATTTGGGACTGGATCGGCAATACGGATACGGATTGGTATGATGTAGTATTCGGAGGAACGGCATTTTCACAGGAGCATTCGCTGAGTGTTAGTGGCGGAACGGAGAAAATACAGTATTATTTTTCGGGAAATTACATGGGGCAGGAAGGCATGATGGCTATCCGTCGTGATCAATTGCAGCGTTACTCGGTGACAGGAAAGATTAATGCAGAACTTTTTCCCTGGCTTCATATGAATTATAGTATGAAATACATGAGAAAGGATTATTCCAAGCCTACTGCTATGACCGATAATACTCTTTATCAGAATATTTCCAAACGTTGGCCGATGGAGCCTACTGTAGATCCTAATGGATATCCAATGGGAAACACGATCATCCGGCCTATTCTCTACGGAGGTGACAATGATTCTCAGACTGACTGGCTATACCAACAATTCCAGGTAGTAGTGGAGCCTGTCAAGAACTGGAAAATTTTCGGGGAGATTAATTATAAAACGATCGATAACTTTTCCCATACGGCTTCTTTAAAGGTTACACAAATGAATGTAGCCGGTGAGCCTTATTTGGGTGATACCTGGCAAACATCGAAAGTTACAGAAAATGCTGAACGTACCAATTATTTTAACACAAATGTTTATAGTGACTATAGCAGAACTTTTGCTGAGGCACATCATGTGAAAGTGATGGCAGGATTTCAAGCTGAAATGAGCAAATGGAGACAGCTTAAGGCTACGAAGCAGGATTTGATATCAGAATCCGTCCCTAATATAAATGCTGCCACGGGAAAACCTACTATTGACAAGTCTCAACTGACTCATTGGGCTACAGCCGGCTTTTTCGGTCGAGTCAATTACGATTATAAAGAACGTTATCTGTTCGAGATGAATCTTCGTTATGACGGAACTTCACGTTTTGCAAGGAATAAGCGCTGGAACTTGTTTCCCTCGTTCTCTGCCGGATGGAATGTGGCGCGTGAGGCATTTATGGAACCTTATAACGATGTTATCAATAATTTGAAAGTCCGTGGCTCTTGGGGAGAGCTTGGCAATCAGAATACGACAAATCTATATCCGTATATCCAGTTGATGAAGTTTGTTGCTGAAGATCCTAACTCTAATTGGCTGATTGAAAACAAGCGTCCCAACACAGCGAATGCACCGGATTTGATCTCGGCGTTATTAGGCTGGGAAACCATGCGGTCATGGAATATTGGTTTCGATTTGGGATTGTTGAGCAACCGCTTGACTGTAAGCTTTGACTGGTTCAACCGGAAAACCATTAATATGGTGGGGCCGGCTCCCGAACTTCCTGTCACTTTGGGAACGAATGTTCCTAAAGTGAACAATGCCGATATGCAGTCTACCGGTTTTGAACTGGATTTGGGATGGAGAGATCAAATCAGAGGATTTAATTATGGAGTCCACCTGTTACTTTCGGATGACCGCCAGAAGATTTTGAGGTATCCTAATAAGACGGGTAAAATCGACACTTGGTATGCAGGTGAATATAGCGGTAATATATGGGGATTTGAAACCATCGGCATAGCCAAGAGCCAGGAAGAAATGGACGCCCATCTTGCTTCACTGCCCAATGGCGGACAGGATGCTTTAGGCACCAAATGGGGTGCGGGTGATATCATGTACCGGGATTTGAATGGCGATGGTAAAATTACCTCCGGTGCCACTCTCAATGACCCGGGAGACAGGAAGATTATCGGTAACAGTTCTCCTCGGTTCAAATTCGGTCTGGATTTGAATGCATCCTGGAAAGGTTTCGATGCGCGTTTGTTCTTCCAGGGGGTAGCAAAACGTGACGCATGGTTAGGTGATAATATGTTCTGGGGAGCTACAGGTGACATATGGCAATCAGCATGCTTTACTCCTCATCTTGATTTTTTTCGTGAAGGCGATGATTTTTGGAGTCCTAATACAAATGCTTATTTCCCCAGGCCGCTGTCTGTCAATTATGCTAAAAACCAACAGGCGCAGACTCGTTATTTGCAAAATGCCGCTTATGTACGGCTGAAAAATCTGCAGATCGGCTATACTATCCCTGCACGGATAACGTCTAAAATGGGTATTTCCAATCTGCGAATATTCTTCTCAGGAGAAAACCTGTTTACACTTACGGGATTGCCGCAAGGCTTTGACCCGGAAACAATCGGTACCGGATACGGATCAAATTCATATACTTCAGGAAAGACCTATCCGTTGTCTCGTACTTTCTCCACAGGATTTAGTGTTAATTTTTAATTGATGACGTATGAAAAAGATAATTCAATATTTGTTTTTGTTGGCAGGAGGAAGTTTTATTCTTTCTTCTTGCAATGATTTCTTGGATAAGGAACCTTTGGATAGTGTGACTCCGGACAACTTCTTCTTCAATGAAAGTGACTTGGCTGCCTATGCTGTAAAGCACTACAATTTCACGACTCACGGCGGATACAATGCAGGTATTTGGAGAAATGATAATGCAACCGATAATCAGGCTGCTACCAGTTATGATAATAAGTGGATTCCCGGTCAATGGAAAGTGCCGGAAGCTTACAGTGATCCCAGTAATAATGACCCTTGGTATTTTGGGCCTATTCGTGAAGCAAATTATTTTCTTGAAACAGTGATACCCCGTTTTGAAAAAG
This sequence comes from Bacteroides hominis, assembly GCF_033042785.2. NCBI lineage: Bacteria > Pseudomonadati > Bacteroidota > Bacteroidia > Bacteroidales > Bacteroidaceae > Bacteroides > Bacteroides hominis. The sequence goes on from NZ_CP178829.1 coordinate 3,380,261, forward strand.
GAGAAATAGAAGGTACGGAAGCCAATATCAAACATTATATTGGCGAAATGTATTTTTTACGTGCTAAAAATTATTTATCTAAATTACAGACCTTCGGTGATTTTCCTATCATAACAAAAACATTGCCGGACGAAAGCGAGGCTTTAGTTGCAGCCAGTAAACGGGAGCCCCGCTACAAAGTCGCCCGTTTTATTTTGCAAGATTTGGATAATGCCATCGGTATGCTGAGCAATAATATTACAGGTGGAAAGAATCGTATAACCAAAAATGCGGCTTTATTATTGAAATCGAGAGCTGCCTTATTTGAAGCCTCCTGGCTGACATATCATAAAGGTACGGCTTTAGTTCCGGGTGGGCCGGGGTGGCCGGGAAAGGCGGAGGATATAACGGGTTTTAATATCGATACAGAAATTGCATTTTTTCTGAAGGAGGCTAAGGCCGCAGCTAAGGAAGTAATCGGGAATGCGGCTTTGGTACAGAATACAGCAAAAGACTGTACGGATGAAATAGTTAAGACAGATGAAGACGTATATAAAATGAGCAATCCTTATTTTGCCCAATTTTCCGCAGATAACCTGGAAGGATATTCAGAAATATTAATGTGGCGTCAATACAATCTCCTTGAGTATAAAATCATGCATTCGGCTCCTTATTATATTCGAGTGGGAGGAAATACAGGATATACGCGGAATTATGTGGAGAGCTTCCTTTGTCGTGACGGCAAGCCGATCTATGCAAGCGATGAGTATAAAGGGGATGGGGCATTACGGAATGTACGTAAAAACAGAGATTTGCGTCTGCAACTTTTCATGATGACTCCTGGTGAAACACTCAGCCCGACTATCATGAATGGTACTCCCGATTTACTACCGGAAGCTCCGAATCTTTTGGATATAACAGAATTAAAATGTGTGACGGGCTATCAGGTTCGCAAAGGGCTTTCCGATCATTGGTATCGTGATGGCAATACAGCGATTGAAGGTTGTCCGGTATATCGTGTAGCCGAGGCGTATCTGAATTATATTGAAGCCGATTGTATGGAACATAACGGTACATCTATCGGTTCAGAAGCGGCCGGCTACTGGGGGGATCTTCGCGAAAGGGCCGGGTTGCCGAGAGATTATACGGTGACAGTGAATAATACGGACCTTTCCAGAGAGAGAGACTGGGCGGTATATTCGGCAGGAAAAGAAGTTTCTTCTTTATTGTATAATATACGTCGTGAACGGCGTTGCGAACTCATGGCGGAAGGTCTTCGTATGATGGACTTAAAACGGTGGAGAGCCTTGGATCAAGTTAAGGGTTACATTATTGAAGGTGTCAATCTGTGGGAATCCGATTTGAAGGATATGTATATGAAGGACGGGAAGAATCTTTTGGTACAGGAAGGCGAACCGAATTCTAATGTTTCAAGCTATGCCAGTAGTGGTAAGTATCTATGTCCTTATCGGGCTACTAAAACAAATAATCTGATGTATGATGCCGGATACTCCTGGTGTGAAGCACATTATCTGAATCCGATTGCTATTACGCATTTCAGAATCACTGCTTCAGATCCTAATGATCCCAGTACTTCTGTTATTTACCAGAATCCGGGATGGCCTACTGTAGCTAATGAAGGACCGATTGGTGTAAAGTAAAACATATAGAATTTCAATTTGAAAGAAGTTATTGCAAGAGCCTGGGTGGTAGGTAAAAATACCAATTGCCACTATTATATATCCCTAACACCGCTCTTTGGGTAGCCACTCTTTCTTCCTGAGAAAAAATAGTGGGGGGAGAAGGCTTTTGCAATACTTCTTCTTTAACAACAAACTAAAAATGGAAAGAATTGCTTCCTTATTTTTGTTATGTCTTGCGGGTAATATGTATGCAGGAGGCATAAAAGTGGACAAGCGTCCCAATATCCTTCTTTTTCTGGTAGATGATATGGGGTGGCAGGATACTTCCGTACCTTTTTGGAATCAGAAGACACCTTTTAATGAACGTTACGAGACACCCAACATGGAACGTCTTGCCCGGAAAGGTATGAAGTTCACACAGGCATATGCCAATAGCATCAGTTCGCCCAGTCGAGTAAGCTTATTCACAGGTATGAACAGTACCTGCCACAAAGTCACCAATTGGACCCTGGAGAGAAATGCTTCCAATGATGCTCCAAGTGACAAACTCATCTATCCACAATGGAATGTAAACGGATTCTGTCAACAGGACAAGATTGAGCATTGTACCTATGCGACTTCGCTGGCACAGTTATTAAAAGACAATGGATATTATACCATACATTGTGGTAAAGCACATTTTGCCGCACGTTCAACACCTGGTGAAAATCCGCTGAATATGGGGTTTGATGTTAATATTGCCGGTGGAGCTCCCGGGGCTCCCGGCACTTATCAGGGACTTACACATTTCGGAAATGCCTATGAAGGCCATGCGCCATCGAAATTTGCTACTCCCGGCCTTGAAGAGTATCGCGGGAAAGATATTTTTCTGACTGAGGCACTTACCTTGGAAGCGGTCAGGGCACTCGATAAAGTGAAGCAGGAAAACCAACCGTTTTTCCTGTACATGGCACATTATGCCATTCATGTGCCACTGGAAAAAGATAAGCGGTTTTATAAGAAGTATAAGGAGAAAGGACTATCAGATAATGATGCTGCTTATGCGGGACTCATTGAAGGAATGGACAAAAGCCTTGGGGATCTGATGGATTATCTGGAAAAGAATGACCTGATGGATAATACAATCATACTTTTTATGTCGGATAATGGAGGACTGGCGTCGGAGCCTTACTGGCACACGCCTTTGTATGTACAAAATGCTCCGCTCAGTAGTGGAAAAGGATCGGCCCATGAAGGGGGAATCCGCGAACCGATGATGGTCTATTGGCCTGGTGTAACTCAACCGCAGACTGAATGTGACAAATATGTAATTATAGAGGATTTTTTTCCTACTATTCTTGGAATGGCAAAAATCAAACGTTACCATACGGTACAGCGTGTGGATGGAATCAGCTTTATCCCGTTGCTGACCGGTAAAAAGGATACCTCTAAAAATCGGGCCCTTTTCTGGAATTTCCCCAATGGATGGGGGGAAGAAGGGCCCGGGTTCGGAGCCAGTTGTACTATCCGTAAAGGCGACTGGAAGTTGATCTACTACTATGGTACGCAAAAGAAAGAACTCTTCAACATAGCCAATGATCTTTCAGAAAAACAGAATCTCGTACAAAGTCATTCCGGTATAGTGAAAAGGTTATCTGATGAATTAGGTAAATATTTAAGAAAGAATAAAGCTCAGCGTCCGAGATTTAAAAGTACTGGAAAATTAGTGCCTTGGCCGGATGAAGTTCTATGAGAAAGTAAAATAGTCTATCGTTGATATACAGAAAAATACCTAATTTAGTAAAATAGAAGAATTATGAGATTTTCTTTAATCTTTTGGAAAATTGTGCTTATCTGTCTGATGTTGACCGAAGCAACAGGTATTTATGCAGACGGCTACCAGCCATCTTATTCCACTGCCGGCTTTTATTCACTTCCCAACACAGGACGTGCGGTGTATAGTATGAATCCCGCCTGGAGACTTCATAAAGGAAATATCGAAGGAGCGGAACGGCCGGGATTCAATGACAAGGCCTGGAATATCGTATCATTGCCGGATGGCATAGAGTATCTCCCCACTGAGGCCAGCGGATGCGTCAATTATCAGGGTGAGGTCTGGTATCGGAAACATTTTACTCCCGAACCGTGTTGGAGGGGCAAACAGCAATTCCTCCATTTCGAAGCTATTATGGGAAAGTCCAGAATATGGGTGAACGGAAAGTTGCTGAAGGAACATTTCGGTGGTTATCTGCCTGTAATCGTTGATGTCACTCCATACCTGAAATACGGAGAAGATAATGTAATTGCCGTATGGGCGGACAATGGTGATGATCCCGATTATCCTCCCGGAAAACCACAGGACGCATTGGATTTTGCTTATTTTGGAGGAATTTACCGCGACTGCTGGATGATAGTCCACAACCAGGTATTTATTACCGATCCCAATTATGAAGACGAGGCTGCCGGAGGCGGGCTGTTTGTCTCCTTCGACAAAGTGTCCGAGTTGTCTGCACAGTTGAAATTGGACACCCATATACGCAACAACTCCGGAAAATCTTTTGGCGGAAAAATAACGTATGAACTCTATGATCAAGATAACAAATGCATTCTTACCAAAGAAACCGGCTTGTCAGTGAGTAACGGGATTGCCAGACAGTTTTCCTGTAAAGCAACTGTCGAAAAGCCTCACCTCTGGTCACCCGACACTCCCTACCTTTACAAACTGCACATTTATGTGAAAGACAAAGCCGATAACATCATTGACGGATATTGCCGCCGTATTGGTATCCGCAGCATTGAATTCAAGGGAAAAGATGGCTTCTGGTTGAATGGAAAGCCGTATCCGTATCCTCTGATAGGAGCCAATCGTCATCAGGATTATGCTGTAATAGGCAATGCCCTGCCCAACAGTCTGCATTGGCGCGATGCGAAAAAGTTGCGTGATGCTGGATTACGTGTTATCCGGAATGCCCATTATCCGCAAGATCCGGCATTTATGGATGCTTGCGATGAATTAGGACTCTTTGTGATTGTCAATACACCGGGGTGGCAGTTTTGGAATGACAAGCCGATCTTTGCCCGGAGAGTATTCAGTGATATCCGCAATATGATTCGCCGGGACCGTAATCATCCTTGCGTATGGATGTGGGAACCGGTCCTGAACGAAACCTGGTATCCAGCGGATTTCGCCAAGAAGGTAGTAGATGTTCTCAAAGAAGAATATCCATATCCGTATTGTTATGCCGGATGTGATGCGACGGCACGCGGACATGAATATTTCCCCGTCCAATTTACCCACCCGATAAACGGTGGCGGCGGAGCCTTTAATTCCAAAGATTTAGACCCTAAAATCAGTTATTTCACCCGCGAATGGGGAGATAATGTGGACGACTGGAACTCTCATAACTCATCGAGCCGGGTCAACCGCAGCTGGGGAGAAGTGCCTATGCTGATTCAGGCACAGGGATATGCTAAGAATGATTATCGGCTTACAAGTTATGATATACTGTACAGGACTCCCAGACAACATATAGGCGGTTGCCTCTGGCACTCCTTCGACCACCAGAGAGGCTATCATCCCGATCCGTTCTACGGGGGAATCATGGATGCTTTCCGGCAACCCAAGCTATCTTATTATATGTTCTGTTCCCAGCGTCCTGCCGAACCCAACAAAGAACTGATAGCCGATAACGGACCGATGGTTTACATCGCCAATGCGATGACTCCTTTCTCTCCGAAAGATGTGACAGTATATAGCAACTGCGATGAAGTTCGCCTTACCTATTGTAAGGGAGGCAAGCAATATACTTACCATAAGCCGGCGAATGAAGCCGGAATGCCTTCACCGGTTATCATGTTCAAGGATGTCTTTGATGTCATGCACGACAAAAAGTTGGCACGACAAAACAAACAGGCGGATTCTTATCTCCTGGCGGAAGGAATAATGAACGGAAAGGTGGTTGTGACACATAAAGTAACGCCTGCCCGTCGTCCCGTGAAATTATTGCTTTGGGCGGACGATGAGAAAGTACAGATGAAAGCGGACGGTTCGGACATAGTGACAATCATAGCCGCCATCGCAGATGAAAACGGGAATATCAAACGTTTGAATAACTACGAAGTCAAATTTGAGATTGAAGGACAGGGGCAGCTCGTTGCCGATGAAGCGACATTTACCAATCCCCGTCCGGTACTTTGGGGAACTGCCCCGGTGCTGGTAAGGTCTACCACTACACCCGGAGAAATCAAGATTCGCGCATCGGTGGTATGGCAAGGCAAACAGACTCCCGTTCCGGCAGAATTGATTATTTCCACTTTTCCTTCAGAGCATACTCTGATAGCGGACAAAGAGGAACTGGCACAAGCCCAATCAACAGACGGGCGTAACAACGAAAAAGCAATTACTGTCTCTTCTGATTGTGAAAAGCGTGTCCTTGATCTGCAACAGGAATTAAGCCGCCTGAAACTAAAAGAGGTAGAAAAACAGCAGAGTGACTTTGAATAATCACCCCGGCTTGCTGTGGATAGAATAAACACATATTTATTTCAATTTTAAATTATAATCATATGAACAGAGTATTGTATACTTCATTCTTGTTAGGAGCCGGGCTCACCTGTATAAAGGCCCAGACAAATACTCCTCCTAACATTGTATTGATTTTATGTGACGACATGGGCTTTTCCGACCTGGGTTGTTACGGAAGTGAAATCCAGACCCCAAACATCGACAGTCTTGCAGAAAACGGTGTTCGCTTCAGCCTGTTCAAGAATACAGGAAGAAGTTGCCCCAGCCGTGCTGCTTTGCTGACAGGGCACTACCAGCATGAGGCGGGCATGGGATGGATGACGGCAGTAGATGAACATCGCCCCGGATACAGAGGACAGATTACGAAAAACATCCCTACTATTGCCGAAGTGATGAAGGCGAATGGTTACAGCACTTATATGAGCGGCAAATGGCACGTTACAGTAGATGGAGCTTTTGATGCTCCTAACGGCAGCTATCCGGCCCAGAGAGGTTTTGACAAATATTACGGTTGCCTGAGCGGAGGAGGGAATTATTATAAACCGACTCCCGTATACAGTAATCTGACCCGAATTACCGAATTCCCCGATGATTATTATTACACCACTGCCATCACCGATTCGGCAGTAAGTTTTGTCAAACAGCATCCTGCAGGCAGACCGATGTTTATGTACGTGGCTCATTATGCTCCTCACTTGCCTCTTCAGGCTCCTGCTGATCGCGTGGGTAAATGCATAAATCGGTATAAGGTGGGATATGACGTGCTGCGCAAGCAGCGTTTCGACAGATTAAAGAAGTTGAAGTTCATTCCGGACGAAATGGATTATCCCGTCTTCCAAAAAGAGTTTGGTGGAAAACGTCCTTCTTGGGAAACACTCACACGAAAACAACAGGAACAATGGATTACCGATATGGCTACTTATGCTGCTATGATTGAAATCGTGGATAGCGGAATTGGTGAATTGGTGGAAACAATCAGGCAAAAAGGGATGCTGGATAATACCGTATTTATCTTTTTAAGTGATAATGGCGCAACAAAAGAAGGCGGATATTTGGGACAGCTTATGGCTGACTTGAGTAACACCCCTTATAGAAGTTATAAGTCACAATGTTTTCAGGGAGGTACAAGTACACCTTTTATCTTATCCTATGGAGATGCTGAAAAAAATAAGATGAAAGGTCAGATTTGCAGACAACCGGCTCATATTATTGATATACTGCCTACTTGTATAGATCTTGCCACAGCCACTTACCCTTCGGATTTCAAAGATAATTTGCCAGGTAAAAGCTTACTTCCTTCAATCAATGGGAAAAAAATAAAGCCCAGAGAATTATACTTTGAACACCAAAGTTCCTGCGCTATTATTTCCGATCATTGGAAACTGGTACGTGGCAGCCAGAATGAACCATGGGAACTAATTGATTTAAAGACGGATCCATTTGAAACAAAAGATCTGTCCGCTCAATATCCGAAAGAAGTGAAAAAGCTGGAGGCTAAGTGGAATAAATGGGCGGAACGCTCTAATGTGTTTCCACTTGAAGATAAACCCTGGTCTGAAAGAATCAAATACTATATAGAGCGAAACCCGGATCAAAGCGGAAGAGAAGCGAAATAGTAAATGTTCCATGTTTTAATAGGAGCTGTATATATCCGGGGCTGTGTCAAAACTCTTTTTACCACAGATTACACAGATTATCACAGAATAAGAATGTTGATAATCAATAACTTAAAAATCACTCTATGTTACTCTGTGTCCTCTGTGGTGAGTTTCGACACACCCTCTTTTAGTTCATCTGTATCGTTGAACAATGGGCTTTAGGTATACAAAAAATTCGTTGCGCTTAAGTGATATCAACTTTAACCTATTTGAAGTTCTTGCTATTCATTGTTTTGTGGTATGATAAATCGGGGATATCCTCAGATGTTCATTTTCTTTTTGCACTTTTACCGATAATTGAATCCGCAGCTATGCATCCTTGCGAACGGCTGTCAATTGAGCCACTTCTGTAATCCCCTGCAACGAAGTAGCTGCCCGCCGGAACAACAATCGCAGACGTGGTAGCCGTTGTCGAATCTATGGGTACAACGCTTTTACAGGTGTTTACCTTTATGTCGTTGGGCAGACGTTCGCAATACTCTTCACATTCATCATCTTCATAGAAAAGCTTTCGTATAAATTCCCATTCGCACTTCTTGCCGTTAATGATACATTGCTGATCCTGAAAACGGATAGTGTCACCAGGAAGTCCGACAATTCGTTTAAATGCCCTCTCCTGAAAGCCGGGTATATATGCATAATATGCGATCACATCTCCATAAGTCAGGGAGTCTACCGGAATAAGACTAACCACTTCACCAACTTGATAGTTCGGATACATTCCGGTACTACCCAATTCAACTTTTTGACTACATGCTACCAATATCAATGGTACGACAAGTGAATACAATCGCTTTCTCATAAGTTCAACTTTTATTTATTCAGGAATTCGTCATGATTTAGATAATATTCAATAGCTTTTATGTAATCTTTATATAATGTTTTAAGATTTAATTTGTATTGAAAATTCAATATTCCTTCGAATGTTTCAACATCGACCAACGAACGTATATCCAAATTGGATGCCTGTTTCGTAAGCAAATATAACGATTGTTTTTTATGGCATAGTAGAATATGCCAAATAGTTTGGACTATTGCGTTTTTTTCAAATGATTCTGATTCTTTCTGTTGTGTTGCAATGTTCCGGGCATAAATTGGAAGCTGGTGTTATTCCCAAAACTGTGTTCTCTGCAATAAAATACAGAGAACCTCCGCATAATCCCGCAAGGAAAAGAAGTAATTCATCCTTCGGGCAATTAGCCCAAAGTTTTCCGTGTGATATTATCCATATACATGAATAAGCTAAAATAAAACGGCATAATAGAATCTCTACCAGTGGTAATCTTTCATTGATTAATACTTTGGCAGAGACAAAAATGGTACCCTGTATAACAACCGTCAGTAAAGAGATAATAGGGTATAGTATATTCTTATTTTTATACATTTTATCTGATCAGGCTTAAACAGCCGGTTACTTTATTTATAATTTTCTTCTCGGCACAAATTCCAATGCCAATGTAGTGCAGGTCTGCTTCATTGGCACTATACATTTCCCGTTCGTATTCATCATAAGTTTTAGATTGTTGAGCAATAGTAGAAAAATCGACTAATACCAGCTCTTCTATTTTTAAAGAATTGAATAGCTTACGGATTTCTTTTATCTTTTCTTGCGAAGCTCCAAGTATAGGAATTGGGAGTTGGGTTATGCCTAAATGTTTTTCGCCTTGTTTATCGTATACATCATGACTCACAATGTTATTGACTTTACATCCAAGTGTCATGGACAAGACACTGGCAATGTTAGCTACTATGCCCGTAGGTTGGGCGTTATCAATCACTAAAACACATTTGTGTGTGGAACTTGAAAGATTCTTTGTTTCCATATATTTATATTGCTTTTGTGCTTGCAAAGTTATCTATAATGGATTATTTTCCTATATGTCGGTTTAAAATACGATATTATTCCTATATTTGCTTGTTTTTCTATTCTATTTTCCTGAAAAGGAGAACTTAAACCATTTAAAATAGGAAAAAAGACTATGGGGCAATTAGACAAAACCGACATTGAAATACTTCAGGTATTACAGAAAGACGCTAAGGTAAACACTAAGGAGCTTTCCGAGAAGCTTCATATTTCCAAAACTCCGATATACGAACGCATCAAACGGCTGGAAAATGATGGCTATATAAAAGGGTATGTTGCTTTGGTAGATAATAAGAAGATAGGACTGCCGTTAATTGTCTTTTGTAATGTCTCTCTGGCAGTTCATGATGACGAACATATTAAACGTTTTCAAGAAGAGATAAAGAATATAGATGAAATCATGGAATGTTATTCTACCGGTGGTATTTACGACTTCTTCATTAAAGTAGTTTTAAAAGATTTGGATGCTTATAATCAATTTGTTTTTGAGAAACTGACTAAGGTACACGGTATCATTAAAATGCAGAGCTCATTTGTTTTGAGTGAAATTAAACATACAACCGTATTAAATATCGATAAATGATTTATAAGGGGGGACTAACTATAAAATAAGAATTTTCCACCTAAGATTTGAATATCCAATGTACGGTTCTGCAGTGCCTTTCTTAGTGAGACGCTGTGATAATCGATTTTACGGAGGGAGTAATGCTTTCCAATTCAGGAAGATATTTTCATCTTCGTTGAAAGGAGGAAGCAAAATTTTGATAGAGTCATCCATCACGGATGTCGGATATTTCTTTTCAAGCTTTTTTATAATTGTTTTTTTTACTCGGGCTATGGCATAACTCTCTTCAGGCTGCACTCCAAAGAGTTTTCTTACTTCGATTTCCGGGAAGAGCATACATAACAAGAAAGCCGACCATTCATAAGTATACCAGTAGCCGTTGACGTAGTTCAGATAAATGCCATTTCTGTTATTTTGTTCCCGTCGCAATACAAATTCTATTTTTTCCATTTTTCGGGTCAGGACTTCTTATTCTGCAATTTTTTCTCTGAATTCACTTGGAGTGATTCCAAGCTTTTTTTTGCAATAGGTGGTGAAATGTGAGGGTGAGGCAAAGTGAAAAGTTCGGGCTATCTCACTGATGGGGATATCGCGATTGGCTAATTGTCCTTTGATGTGGCGTGTTTTTTGGGTGAGAATCCAATTATAGGGAGTATCATGAAAACAACTTTTAAATTTACGGTTGAAAGAGCGCTCGGAGCAATGATATAGTTGTGCAAACTGTTTGATGTTTCGTACTTGTCTGTAATTTGCGAGTACGAAACTCTTGAAGTTTAGATCTCGTCCTAAGATAGGCATTAGGAAATGTGCCATTTCTGTCTGGTTGTAGAATGTTCCGAATGCCATGAATACCTCTTTTTGTTTTAATTCGTGTATATGGCTACACTGAACTTTCTGTTTTAGATAGAAGCAAATACTGTCCAACACATGTCGCAATGGAGGATAGATAGGTAAGGAGTATAAATAAGTATTTTCGTATTCAGAGTGAATGGTAAGTGATTCGATAGACGTCTTATTATAAAGATTTATCTGGTTATCAAAGAATAGCAATACAAATTCTGTCTCTGTCATGCTCTTGCTTTTATTCGGGTCGTTTTGGGGAAAGAGAATCATGTTTCCTTCAGCAACGTGTTGATTGTGGAACTCACTGCAAGATGTCAGGAGTTCTCCTTTTAAAAGAAATAAAATGCACGAGTGATGATGATTATCTACTTTAAAATCGCCTCCTGAGAAGAGTCTTTGGTGAATAAAGCATATGTTGTAATCAGATACATAATTGAGGCAAGTGGTGTGTCGTTTTATATGTAATAATTTCATAGTCAAGCTATTTCTTATTTTAATAATTATATAAGAACAAAAAAGGAAAGCGGGAAGTTTTATATTAAAAAGACACAATGTTTTATAATCGTGCCATCTTTTTTCTTTTTGGTTTTTTATAGTTATATCTGCATTTTGCTTTCATTTTTTATCTATTTTTGCCATTTGCATAGATTATATACCAAAAGGGCTTTGATACCATGATACAAACAATACAAGTGCAAGGAACAGAAAAACGCTTATACCAACTTATAGCTCCGTTAGTGATGAATCCGGATGTTTTGAGTGCAAATAATAATTATCCTTTTAAAACGACTGAACACTATGTGTGGTTCATTGCTGTAGATAAAAAGTCTGTTGTTGGCTTCATGCCGGTAGAGCGGAGGAGAAGCGGTTGTGTTATCAATAACTATTATGTCTGTGATGATAACCGTGAAACACTCTCTTTATTAATTACTACCACCTTGGGGGCAATCGGCTCGGAAGTACGGTTGTGTGCCGTTGTCATGGTCGAGCATCAGGCAGTGTTTGAAAAACATGGGTTTATAGTAGAGAAGGCATGGAAACGTTATGTAAAAATGCAAAAAGATGAATGATGATTAAAACAGCAACTACCCCTAAAAATGTATATGAGTTAGCGCAGGAACGTTTGCGTATCATTTTCAATGAGTTTGATAATGTCTATCTTTCCTTTTCGGGAGGTAAAGACAGCGGGGTGTTATTGAGTTTATGTATTGATTATATCCGTAAGAATAACCTGAAAATAAAACTCGGGGTTTTCCATATGGATTATGAGATACAATATAAAATGACAATCGATTACATTGCCCGTATGTTGGAGGACAATAAGGATATTCTGGAAGTATATCGTGTCTGTGTACCGTTCCGGGTAGCAACCTGTACATCCATGTATCAGTCTTTCTGGCGTCCGTGGGAGGACAGCAAAAAGGAATTGTGGGTACGTCCGATGCCTGAGAATGCCATGACGAAGGAAGACTTTCCTTTTTATAATATACAGATGTGGGACTATGAGTTCCAGATGCGTTTTGCCTCTTGGCTGCATACTAAAAAGGATGCCGTGCGTACTTGTTGCCTGATTGGTATCCGTACACAAGAAAGTTTCAACCGTTGGCGTTGTATCTATCTCAATCGTAAATATCAGATGTATCATCGCTATCGATGGACCTCAAAGGTGGGAAACGACATCTTTAATGCATACCCTATATATGACTGGAAGACAACGGACGTATGGACAGCTAACGGGAAATTTAAGTGGGATTACAATAAACTATATGATTATTATTACTGGGCAGGGGTTAATCTGGAGCGTCAGCGTGTAGCCAGTCCGTTCATAGGTGAGGCGCAAGAGAGCCTGGCACTTTATCGTGCTATTGATCCGAATACATGGGGGAAAATGATAGGCCGTGTCAATGGGGTCAATTTTACGAGTATGTATGGAGGAACTCATGCGATGGGATGGCAGTCCATCAAACTTCCGGAAGGATATACCTGGCGGGAATTTATGTATTTCCTGCTTTCCACTTTACCCGATCGAACCCGAAACGGATATCTTCGTAAGTTGCAGGTCAGCGTTCAGTTTTGGCGTACAAAAGGAGGATGTCTGAGTGACGAAACAATTCGTAGACTGAATGCGGCAAAAGTGCCTATTATCGTTATGGATAGCTCCAACTATAAAACGAACAAGAAACCGGTTCGTATGGAATATCAGGATGATGTCGATATTCCGGAATTCAGGGAAATTCCCACTTACAAGCGTATGTGTATCTGTATCTTGAAAAATGATCATGCTTGCAAGTATATGGGATTCTCTCCGACGAAAGAGGAGATGAGTAAACGAAATCAAGTAATCGAACAATATAAAAACATATTGCAATGAGTATAAAGAAAAGTCCGGTATATAATGTAATTGCGGTTCCGGTTGAAAAAGTACAGGCCAATGATTACAATCCCAATATAGTGGCTCCTCCGGAAATGAAGCTCCTTGAACTTTCTATCTGGGAGGATGGGTTCACTATGCCTTGCGTTTGTTATTATGATAAGGAGAAGGATATTTATATCCTTGTCGATGGTTTCCATCGTTATTCTGTGCTGAAGACCTCCAAACGTATCTTTCAGAGAGAAAATGGGATGTTGCCTGTAGTGGTGATCGACAAAGATCTTTCCAATCGTATGAGTTCCACTATCCGCCATAATCGTGCCCGGGGTACACACAATATAGAATTGATGTGTCACATTGTTGCCGAACTGGATAAAGCAGGCATGTCCGACCAATGGATAATGAAGAATATTGGTATGGATCGGGATGAGTTGTTGCGCTTAAAGCAAATATCGGGTTTGGCTGATCTGTTTGCCAACCGCGACTTTAGTATTCCTGAAGAGGACCAGCCGGGAAATGTCGATAAGAAGCCTGCCCGTTAAATTAATCTTGCAGGCATAGATTTTACAAGCATATATCCCATCGTTGACGGGCATATTCTGTATAGAATCTATGCCTGTTTTTTTGCCCCTTCTTTTTGCCCGGATCGCAACATACTGCTGTTTTGTTTGCGGAAAGCGAAACTACGCAGAACTTTCCCCTCCCTTTTTTACATTTAGCAACTTCATTTCATTAAAGCCTCATTATTAGAATTTTTATTATTCTTTTTTCTTCTATAAGAGAAATGAATACAATTCCCGGAATGATACAATTCCGCGATATTTGTCATGTTCATTTTGAGCAAGTTTTTTAGTCAGTATATATAATAGAAGAAACGAGTATGAAAAAGCTAATTCTGTTTGGAGCCGCAATATCGATTTCAGTAGCTATAAGTGCACAGCATGTCGCTCTGAAAAACAACCTTCTGTATGATGCTACCACTACACCGAATCTGGCATTGGAGATAGGGCTGGGCAAGAAAACCACACTCGATCTGTATGGCGGTTACAATCCGTTTACGTTGGGGGGGAACAAGCGTTTCAAGCATTGGCTGGTACAGCCGGAATTTCGTTACTGGACCTGCGAACGTTTCAATGGAACCTTTTGGGGACTACACCTGCATGGGGGTGAATTTAGCGTGGCCGGTATCCATTTGCCTTTTAAGATGTTTCCTTCACTCAAAGATCATCGTTATGAAGGGTATTTCTATGGAGGAGGCGTCAGTGTGGGACATCAGTGGGTGCTGAGTAAGCGTTGGAGCTTGGAAGCCTCGGTCGGAGTGGGATATGCTCATTGGGTATACGATAAATATCGTTGTGTGAACTGTAGCCCTAAAATAAAGAGTGGACATAAAAATTATGTAGGTCCTACTAAAGCAGCTGTCTCTTTAGTCTATTTTATTCGCTAAGTTGAATTTTTTAAAAATGAAAGATATGAAAAGGTTTTATTTTCTGATATTGGGTTTTGTTCTTTATAGCATGGGCATTCAAGCGCAAAATACTTATCAAGGTCATATCGTTTTTGGACAGCATCATGTAGTCCGGAAGGGAGGGGAGTTGAATCTGGATGTATCCCTTGATTTGGAAACCGTGAAGTTGGGTAGTCAGCAAATGGTTGTACTTACACCGATTCTGCAATCTGCCGGAGGCGGGGAACAGAAACAGTTTGCTCCTGTAGTGATTGCCGGACCCAAGCGATATCGGGCCCTGAAACGAGCTTTGGCTTTTGGCTCTGCTGATTTTGATACGCTTCCTATGCTTGTCGAAAAACGGAAAAACGGAATGCCCCAGGTGGTGGATATCCATCTCAGGTTACCATATGATGAATGGATGCGGCAGTCAAGATTTGTTTTCCATGAAAAAGTGACCGGTTGTGCCGATTGTGCTGTCGGGCGGGATGAGCATATTGTCATGACATCGGTATTTGACGAGGTGTTTACGCCCCGGTATGAATTGAGCTATGTAACTCCACCGGTGGAACCGTTGAAGCAACGTAGCGAGACTTATACGGCCCGTCTGAATTTCGAAGTAGATAAACACGTTTTGTTACGCAATTATAAGAATAATGCCAATGTACTTGCTGAAGTAGATCGGATTGTCCATGAGATACATAATGACTCCAACCTGACTGTAACGGAATTTAAGGTTACAGGCTATGCATCACCTGAGGGCAATTACAATCGTAACATGAAGTTGTCGGAAAATCGGGCATTGGCGTTGGTCGGTTATTTGCGGAATCGTGGGGGAGTTGACAGGTCTTTGTTAACCGTTGATTGGAAGGGAGAAGACTGGACAGGTCTGCGTAATGAAGTCGCAGCTTCTCGCCTGAATGATAAAGAGGTTATACTCGCTCTTATCGATGGGGAGACTGATATTACCCGGCGAAAGAATCGGTTGCAGGCTTTGAATGGGGGCATTACCTACCGAATGCTATTGCAAGACTATTATCCGCCTTTGCGTCGTAACGAATATACCATTGCCTATGTGGCACGTGCTTTCAATGTAGATGAAGCAAAAGAACTGATTAAAACAAAACCCTGGTATCTCAGTCTGAATGAGATGTTTCTTGTAGCCGATACCTATCCCAAGGATAGCAAGGAGTTTAAAGAAGTGTTCGACATAGCTGCTCGTATTTATCCCGATGATCCGATAGCACAGCTTAATACGGCGGCACTCGAATTGGAGAAGGGTGCTGTAGATGCTGCTATTATTCGTCTGCAAAAGCTGGATATGCCCGAAGCGTGGAATAATTTAGGAGTGGCTTACCTGATGAAACAGGAATATGAGAAAGGAGGAGAATATCTGGAGAAAGCAATAAATGCCGGTATACAAACGGCAGTATACAATATGGGGCAGTTAGCGGCTTGGCTAAAAACCCAGGAGTGACCAATAAATGTATTTATTAATTAAACAATTGTAGAACTATGAAAGTAGAATGGAAAAAACTAATGTTCGGCCTCGCAATCGGAGCCGGAATGATGATGATGGTATCTTGTAGCGATGAAGAGAATTTTGACCCTGGCGGCAGTCCCGGTAAAGAAGTGCCGGAACCAACGGAGAAAGCGTTTCTCTCCATGCGCTTATCTACCGGTTCGTTGGCCGGTACCCGGGTGGCAGTCGACCCGACAACCTCGGGACGTACAGAAGAACAGGTGGTAAATCATGTACGCATGGTGCTGTATGAAACCAAGAATAATACGGTGCGATACTCCTGGGATCTGAATGTATCTACTGATGGAGTGAATGAATTTACTGGAGGAGATGTAGTCAGAGGAGAAGACGTGCCTTCGGCTACTCCTACAGTGAGCCGTTTTGTGACGGTGGGGCGTGAAGTGGTGAAGCAGGACTATGAATTGCTTATTCTGATCAATCCTCCCGGCGAATTACTGGAAATAACCGAACAAGGAAATCCCAGAAGTTATTTATCACGTGCTGCCAACATGACAAAAGAGTCGTTGATACAGCCTTATGGTATTGCCGCAGACAATAACTTTTATATGACCAATCATCAGGATCTTATTTTTGTTCCTGAAGTAGAACTGAAGGATAATCAGCGGATGGCTGAGGAAAATCCGGTGAGGGTAGAAGTAGAGCGTGCAGTAGCAAAAGTGGTTGTTAGTGGGGTGCCTGAAGTAGTGCCGCACGGAGACCGGATTGATAATTTGAAATGGGGGCTGGATGTAACCAACCAGTATACTTATTGGATGCGTAAAATGACTTTTATCGCTAATTCGGGTGGTGTGCCGGGCGAAATGGAACAGCTCAATAGCGGATACAGGGAAGAACGATATGCCGAGGACCCGAACTTTACCGGATTCAGTGCATGGAATGGTGGAAATCCTGCCGGGCAATTTGAATACCTGTCCGGAACTCCGGAGTTGACGAAGGATTTTGATGATTATGATTATACTCTGGAAAATACAATGGAAGCTGTTGAACAGCGCCATGACGTTACTACCCGCGTAGTGATCAGTGGTACTTATACACCGAATGGCTTTGGATCGGTTGCAACTCGTAACAGTGGTGGCATCAGCTTCTACTATTTCAAAGGTAATGCTATCAGAGTAGAAGCCATGAGAGACATGGTGAATGACAGGAACCTGATTCCTCAGGAATTGCGTGACGCCGGATTGGAACAGGCTATCAACGATGTACTGGCATGGAATCCGAATGCGTTTAACTCACCTACGGCTTCATTTTCGGTGGGTGGCCTTAATTTCTACTATGAAGGAGTGTGCTATTATACTGTCCTGATTCGCCATTTCTCCAATAATATGGTACCCGTACTGATGGGATATGGACGTTATGGTGTAGTGCGTAATAACGTTTACCAACTTAGCATCAATAAGATTATTGGTCCGGGACAGCCGGTGATCAATCCTCCGGGAACAGATCCGGATGATGAAGATACCTCTTGGATCTCGGCAGATGTCAACATTATGCGGTGGTATATCCGTAATCAGAATGTAGAGGAACTTTTATAAATTCTTTCTTATTTAAACTAAACTGAAGTAGCTATGAACAGATTTATCGGATACATACAGGTTGCATGTTGCTGCCTTCTGCTATGTGCTTCCTGCGTCAGAGACGGGATGGATGAAGATTGCAACTCTTATGTCCGCTTTGTATACGACTACAACCTGGAATACATAGACCTGTTTCATAAGCAGGCAACCAAGATGAACTTGTATGTATTCGATGAAAAAGGTGTATTTGTGACAGAACTTGAAGAAAAATCCGGTGCTTTTGCACCGGATTATCTGATGACTTTACCTCAATCCATGGCAGGCAAGAAGTATATTTTTGTTGCTTGGTCCGGATTGTACGGCGAGTCGTATGATAAGGTTGCACTCACTCCCGGAGTATCTACACTGGCGGATCTGGAGGTCAGCGTCAATAACTTGAAAACCCGGAGTGGTGGGGGAGTGGTCGACAGGGAACTCCATCTGCTATGGCATGGCAAGCAGGCAGAAGTGTCTCCGCAATATAATAATGATGTCACTACTGTCTCGTTGCTGAAAAATACGAAAAAATTTCGCATTATCATGCAAATGCTTGATGATAGCAACATTGATGTGGATGATTATGATTTTCGGATCGTTTCACCCAATGGAAGGTACGATCATGAAAACGGGCTTTTGGGAGATGAAACGGACGAGAAAGTAGAATATACTACTTACCATACCGAAAACGATTCTGAAACCGGAGCTATAGCCGAACTGAACACATTGCGACTGATGACTGACAAAGAAAACAGATTGGTTATTACACATAAGCCATCGGGCAATGTGATTCTTGACATCTCTCTGAATAAGTATCTCAACGCGTTGAGGCTTCAGCAATATTCTGATTTACCTCTGCAGGAATATCTGGATCGTGCTGATAAGCATGGTATCATTTTGTTCTTTAAGGGCATGGATAGCAATGGAAACTATATTAGTGTGGACGTGCAGATCAACGGTTGGTTGATTCGGAAACAAGAGGTCGATGGAGTTTAGGTGGGAGGGTGTAGCCATCTGGGGCGGATGGCTACACCCAAACGTCGGGATGGCTACACCCTATATACTAAAGGGCGTAGCCATCTTTTTTATGCATATCTTCGTCGGGTAAGCTTATAATGTGTCGATAAAACTTTTTTGCTGTTCAAGAAAGCTGATTCTTTGTGCCTCTCCGCTCTCTGAGATCAGTGTAGAGTGTCTTTTTAACGATTGTATCCAATCTTTTTGTATCCCGCAAATTCGTGGGCTCTGAGAATCCATCGAATTAATGGAATATACCCGGAGGAGACTGATCTGGAAATCTTTCTTTTCTATATAGCTATAGGTTGCCTCAAAGTCGATATTCGATAAGTAAATGGCCACTTTGTTTCCGTTACCGAATTCTCCTTTTGCGGATATTTGTTCCAATTCATGCAGCAACAGTACCAGTTCGTTTTTTAAATGCATCAGGTCTGTTTCCGAGATCAGATTTAATCCGGCAAAGTATTTCATTTCTTTCACGAACGAGTAGAATACGTTACTATCCCATATGAAACAAGTCTTTCTGCACGCCTTAACTGCTTCACTCAATAACTTGTGGGCATTTACCGCTTTGACGGGTATTTGCATACCCGACAAGTTGTTAGGAGTACGTATTTTCCCGTTCTGATAAATCCATCTGCATAAACGGAACTTCGATAGGTATTCATACGAAGAATAAAGAGTAAAAGGGATCACATTGGAAGCCGTATATATCTTCGTACTACTGTCGTCCTTTACATAATTGAAGATGCGAAGATAACGCTCTATAATTTCATAATAACTCTCCAGGGGATCGGGTGAATGCAGTAAGTTCAGGTCGAAAGTCACCCGGTTTGACTGGTGGTTCCCAATAATCTGGTCGATTGATATCCCCAGTTTACATGAAACCAGTGCAACCTCGTCGAAAGTGAAGGCTACTTCTCCCCGTAATCTTCGGTATACAGCTTCTTTTCCCATGCATAGTGCATCTGTCAGATAGTTAGCCAGATTTATTCCCCGGGGAATCCGCTCTTTCATTGCTGCAATAAGCTCGTTAACGATATAATTTTTCATAACTGCCATTTGGGTTATTGATTAATAATATTGTAATAATTGTAATAGCTTGTGGCATATACAAATATAGAGTAAGTAACCCGAACTTTTGTGTGGCATATCATGTGTGGAAAAAAGAGGGTATTTCTGATTGGGAAATAATTGTCGGAAAGACAGGTTGGGAATGAAAAAAAACAGATGGCAATGCCACCTGTTTTCGATAATTGTCACTATTCTCCCCAATTGTTTCGTTTTTCGTTTTAAGAAAGTTACAGGGTGTTTATTATTTCACGCTGTTCTTTAAAGAAGCGTATACGTTGCATCTCTCCGCTTTCGGATATTTGTGTTGAGAATTTCTTGAGTGATTGCACCCATTCTTTCAAACTGCGGAACATGCCGTCATCCTGGGTAGTAATGGCATTGATAGAATATATACGTATCATGCTGATGTGGCTGTTGCTGGTTGCCACATAACTGTAAGTGGCGTCAAACTTAATATTCGAAATATAGATGCGTACATCATTGCCGGTTTCGTATTTACCTTTCCCGGCGAGTTCCTCCAATTCTTCCGTCAGAAGTAGTAAATCATCTTTTATCATTTCTTTATCTTCTTCAGATATCAGATGGATTTCCGAGAAGAACTGTATGTCTCTCACAACATGTTCAAAAACGGTATTATCCCAGATGTAATCTGTAGTTCTCATCTGCTGTGTCATGTTGACGAAGTCTTTTTGGGCATCATATATTTTGTGTGGAATCTCCAGTTCGTCAAAGTGTTTACATCTGATATTTTCGTTCTGATACATCCACTTAAACAAACGGAATTTCGAAAGAATATCATGCTTGAGATATAGTGCCTGAGGCAAAATATTCGATGACGTTGCCATTTCTGTTGTAGGGTCTTCACGGATACTGTCGAATGCATGGACATATCTTGTGAGGATGTCATGGTAAGTCTCGAATGTGTTACTATGGTGTACTACATTAAGATCGAATACTGCGTTATTGCTGAAACTCACACCAATCATTTTGTCGAGCGATATTCCTAATTTTCTTGAAATGACAGCAGCTTCTGCCAGTGTAAATGGTACTTCTCCACGCAGGCGGCGATAGATAGCTTCTTTACCTATATATAAGATATCCATCAATGTATTTGCCAGATTGGCTCCGGCCGGAACTTTTTCTTTTGCGGCTTCTATTAAGCCTGTATTTAATTCGTTTATTATCATAGCCTTTGTTTCTTTGTTTAACATATTTGCACCCTGGCTTGTTTCGGTATTCGCAACTATTTTTTCATTTGCAGCCTCTATTTGCATAATAAGTGAGTTGATACCGCTTAATGTAGATAGAGAGAAAGCATTTCTGAAACAGAAACATTCTATCGGTCACGAATATCTTCTGATCCTGGTGTAGCTTTGTATACACCGAGTCGGAAGTTCCGTTTTTATGTTAAACCCCTAAAAATGATTATTATGGATTTAGAAAAAGTATTATTTAGAGAAATAGACAATAAAAGCCGTATTTTTTTGTATAAGGAAGGAGATTGTTGGAGTGCACACGATAATTCGGCGCGTCATCTTTGTTTTTTGTATTCGCAGTTCAATGCTTTTGATCGTATTTATCATGCATATGAGATTGTACTGAAGTGTGTTATGCTGAGTAATGCCATGATTGAGAAGTTTGTTGAACACACATTGGTACAGACGGGGCGAGCAGATGAAATGGAAATCAGCATTCCGGAAGAAAAAAAAGCGGAATTTGAAAGCTGGCGCAGCACGTTCGGAGTATAAATGAATTTTTAGAATTGGTGGCTTTTTATTAAAAATATGTGTTCGGAAAACTTGCATATTTTAATCAAATCGTTTACATTTGTGCAGATCTAAATGATAGAGGGCGCACGTTTGCCCTCTGTCATTATAAAATAATTACATGAAAAGAATCTTAGTTAGCGGAGGTGCCGGGTTTATTGGCTCACATCTCTGTACTCGGCTAATCAACGAGGGACACGACGTCATTTGTCTGGATAATTTTTTTACCGGATCAAAAGAAAATATTATCCATTTAATGGATAATCACCATTTTGAAGTGGTACGTCATGATATAACATTCCCATATAGTGCTGAAGTAGACGAAATATACAATCTTGCCTGTCCGGCTTCTCCCATACATTATCAGTACGACGCTATTCAGACCATTAAAACATCGGTGATGGGAGCTATCAATATGTTAGGATTAGCCAGAAGGCTTAATGCTAAAATTCTGCAGGCTTCGACCAGTGAAGTTTATGGTGATCCGGAGGTACATCCGCAACCGGAATCTTATTGGGGAAATGTCAATCCGATAGGTATCCGTTCTTGTTATGATGAAGGGAAACGCTGCTCTGAGACCCTTTTTATGGATTATCACCGCCAGAATAACGTACGTATTAAAATTGTTCGTATTTTCAATACATACGGTCCACGGATGCTGCCCCATGATGGGAGAGTGGTTTCTAATTTCGTCATTCAGGCGTTGAAGAACGATGATATAACTATCTATGGGACCGGTGAGCAAACCCGTAGCTTTCAGTATATAGATGACTTGGTTGAAGGTATGATTCGGATGATGAATACGGATGATGATTTTACGGGACCTATAAATCTTGGTAATCCCAATGAATTTTCCATGCTTCAGTTGGCAGAGATGATTATCCGGAAAACCGGGTCGAAGTCAAAGATAACTTTCAAACCTTTGCCTCATGACGATCCTCAACAGCGTAAGCCTGATATCAGTTTGGCACAGGAAAAGCTGGGATGGCAGCCTACAATTTTGTTGGATGAAGGTCTGGATCGTATGATTGATTATTTTAAAAAGAAGTACACGTTATAATAAAATAAGAACTCAAGATTAAAGCTACATAAAGATGAATATGGAAATTAATCCCTCGGAATATAAAATTCTCATTGTAGACGATGTAATGTCAAATGTCCTTTTGCTGAAAGTATTGTTGACCAATGAGAAGTTTAACATAGTGACAGCCTGTAATGGAACCCAGGCACTGGATCAAGTGAAAAAAGAGAATCCGGATTTGATATTGTTGGATGTGATGATGCCGGACATGAGCGGTTTTGAAGTCTCTCAGAAATTAAAGGCTGATCCCGAAGCAGCTCATATTCCAATTATCTTTTTGACAGCACTGAATAGCACTGCCGATATAGTGAAAGGTTTTCAGGTAGGTGGCAATGACTTTATATCTAAACCTTTTAATAAGGAAGAGTTGATAATCCGTGTCACACACCAAATTTCTTTAGTAGCAGCCAAACGTATTATTGAAGCTAAAACGGAGGAGCTTAAAAAGACTATTATCGGGCGTGATAAGCTCTATTCGGTTATAGCTCATGATCTTCGTTCGCCTATGGGATCTATTAAGATGGTACTTAATATGCTGATCTTGAGTTTGCCCAAAGAAAAAATAGGTGAAGACATGTACGAACTGCTGACCATGGCTAATCAGACTACTGAAGATGTATTTTCTCTGTTGGACAACTTGTTGAAGTGGACGAAAAGTCAGATAGGTAAACTTAAAGTTGTATATCAGGATATTGACATGGTTGAAGTTGTGGAGGGAGTTGGAGAGATCTTCTCAATGGTGGCCGGTTTGAAGAATATTCATTTACGTATTGAAGCACCGGAACATCAGGCTGTATATGCTGATATTGATATGATAAAAACAGTTATACGCAATTTAATAAGCAATGCTATCAAATTCAGTAATGAAGGTTCTGAGATCCTCATAAAAGTAGAAGATATGGATGGAATGTCAATCGTTAGTGTGAAGGATAGCGGATGTGGTATTGATGAAGAAAGTCAGAAGAAACTATTGCACACCGATACGCACTTCAGTACTTTCGGGACTAATAATGAAGAAGGTTCGGGACTTGGATTGCTGTTGTGTCAGGATTTCGTAGTGAAGAATGGAGGTAAGTTGTGGTTTACTTCTGTTAAGGGTGAAGGCTCAACTTTCTATTTTTCTATTCCACTGAAAAAATAAGGCTTCAGCAGTTTGGGTAGATCGTTTGAGAATCAGACTATTCAAGTAGATAAAAATGGTGCAGACTATATTTCTAAAAATAAGTCTGCACCATTTTATTTTGTCTGATTCATTCGTGTGATTATACCAGTGGGAGCTTTTTATCGTTTACACATAGCTTTAAAATCGCAATATTCGCATTTCTTTAGATCCTCAGTTTGGGTGAACTCCTCTTGGTCGTTGTATATTTCCTCAAGTAGTGCCAATAGTCGTTCGCGGAACTCTTTTTCATAAACAGAAAAATCATCGACAGGTAGTTTGGGTTTGCGTGCTTCTCCCATTTCAATTACAGGAGAGTAGCTTTCGGAAGCTGCCCGATGGATATATAATAGAGAAGGAGCCACCTTTAATGTTTGTTGGCGTGCCATGATGGCGGCATAAAGAAAGGTTTGGAAAATATAGTTGGGACGCCCTTCGGCAGGTGTGAATAGTTGCTCCACATTCGCCGGCACTTTGGGGCTTCCTCCGGTTTTGTAGTCCACAATCCGAAGTGTACCTTCTTTACTGTCCATACGGTCAATCGTACCTCCGATCTTTAATGATAACATTCCTTTGGGGCCTTCTATCTGGATATCTTCCGTTACTTTCTGTTCCATACCTATCATTCGGAAAGGAGCATATTGCAGATCGTTACGTAACAACTGGCGGAGATAGGAAGTGATAACCTTTGAGTTTATTAACTGTACTCCGTTATACTCGGGCTTTTCGTCAAGAGGAACGTGAAAAAATTCTTCTTTGAAAGCTGTATCGACATAATTTTGCAGACGGACATTATCGCGCAACAAACGTTCAATATCTTCTTTGTGTATTTCTTGCTTGTGGGCTGTCAGGTCCAGATAGGCTAATTGAGCCGAACGGTGGAAGATAGTTCCGAACAGAGCGGAATCAATCTCTGCACTGACCTCATCGGGGGCTTTGAGACGTGCCACGTAACGGAAATAAAACTTCAGTCGACAGTCGAGATATGTATTCAGTGCCGATGGAGAAAGCATCAAGGCATCGGCGTTATGTGAGAAATCGTAGGTCTGGTATAAACGATCAATGATTTCCGGTGTTTTTGTGATACGGATGTCCCGGCTGTTTTGTGGTGATTGGCCTGCTTCCAGATATTCACGGCTGATTTCATGTGGCCATTCGATCAGGAACTGTAGCATAAAGCGTGACCATTCTCCCCGGTTTAGTCCATCCGATGAAGTGTTATACATCAGGGTGATATTTTCTGCCCGCTGAATCAGGCGATAGAAATAATAGGCATAAACTGCATTCTTGTGTTCAATGGTAGTCATGCCGAAAGCCTTACGTAGGTTATATGGAATAAACGATGATTCGCCTCCCGATTTAGGTAACTGTCCTTCATTAAGCGAGAGGAGGAGCAGATTACGAAAATCAAGATTGCGTGTTTCCAAAACTCCCATTATCTGCATTCCTATGGCCGGTTCACCATGGAAGGGGATATTGGCGGCATTTAATATTTTGTTCAGCAGGCGTTTCAGAGTATCTATACGCACTTGCAATTCACCGTTGTCAATCAAGTTGAGTAACCTGTTTACCAGAGTGAAACTCTTAAAAAGAGATTCACGGTACAGTTGGTTGAAAATATCATCATTCTCCTGCTCATGACGGTATAGAATAGATACCTCTTTCAGTAATTCCGTGATATAAATACAGAGCTCCCGAATGCCATTACGGGGAGTGAATAATAAATCCAAAAACCTGTCTTTCTTTAATTCGGAAGGAAAAGGATAAAAGCGGTTGGTTTTAGTGAGTTCCCGTTGCAATGGTTCGGCATTGTCCGAAAGACGACGGGTATACGGATGTTTTAATATAGTTTGTACGACCTCATAAGTGTATCTTCCTGATTCTGTACGGTATCCGCTGGTTTGCAGTTCGAGTATGGCATTGATAAAGCTATATACCGGCGTTTGTGCCAGTGGAAATCCCATGGTGATATTAACGTTCCTTACTTCTTCCGGGATGGAATGCAAGACAGGAAGGAGTAAGGCTTCATTACATAGAACGACAGCATTTTCTTTTTCTTCACTACTCAGGTTCTCTCTGATCCATTCGGGCAGATAACGGGCCTGAGCGTTTTCGGTGGGTGAAGAGATAAAACGGACCTTCTTGGGTTTTCTCAATTCATCAAACAATTCGGCCGGAAGCTCGTTGGGGAACAGTTTGAGATTACGATTTATAAATTCTCCGGCTTCGTGGCGTTGTTTGTGTTGTGAAGGAAGTTGAGTATAAAATACATCGTAGTCCCAATAGAACAGGGCCTTTCCCGTACTCTGCAATTGCCGGAAGAAGTGGGTCTCTACTTTGTTCAGTACATTGAAGCCGACAAATACGTAACGATCGTACTTCAATGATTCAGGCTCAAGGTGTTCAATGACGTTCCGGTAGAGCATACCTTCATATGCAAGTCCTGATTCTTCCAGATTCCTTCGGTACTGACGATATATATTACCCAATTTATCCCAAAGTGAGATAAATTTCTCCTTTAACAGTGTTCGCTTTTCAATAGAGAAATTCAGGAAAAACTGTTGGATCGCTTGTTCTTGCTCTTCGTCGAGAAAGTTGTAATCGTCCATGACGTTTTTCAGGTCCTGAAGATTGGTAAATAGCTTGTCGGCATCAACTATATTTTTGTCCACGTCATCGAAGTCGCTTATCAGTAGCTCACCCCAGAAGTAGAAATCGTCAAGTGATTCTTCGCTTTTCGTTTCTTCACGGAATACCTTGTAGAGTTCACATACCAGACGAATCGGATCTCCTAACTTCAAGACTGAAAGCTGTTGGAACAGTTCGCTGATGCTCACATAAGCAGGTGACCAAAGTGGTTGATCGGATTGGTTGGCTAAATGCTCGTTAAAGAACAGGCTGGCACGTTTATTTGGGAAAACGATAGCTGTACGTGACAGATCGTTCCCTATCTTGCTATAGAGGTCCTGTGCGACCAACTGGAGAAATGTTTTCATACTTTTTCAATTATTTCTTCTTCCACATACCACAGATAGCCTGTGATGTTTTTATATCCCATTCGGGAGAGGAGTTGCATGTATCCTTTCACCTGTTTGTTGTACTTCTTATTTTCTTTACCAAACTTAAAATCCACTACGACGACTTGCCCGTCTTTCATCATCACTCGGTCAGGGCGCCTGGTTTGCAATACTCCTTTATCTTTGTAGATGATGGCGCATTCGTTAAACAATTTCCACTCGCCGGAATACCATTTCTGTACTTCAGGCATAGAAAAGGCTTTCATGGTCAAAGTACGTATTTCCTCTTCTGTCTCTTTGCTGCCGATAACACCTTCGAATACCAGTTTTTGGATGGCAGATTCTATATCTTCTTTCGTTTCAATGGCAGAAAACAGTGTATGCAATAATTGTCCATGATTTATGAAGCGATCATCCGATTCTTCTTCGGAAAGTCCTTTTATGAAATCGGCTGAACGGTTTGATTGCCGGAACTCAATATCCGGATGCATGGATTCCATGCTAACCGGAAGTTTCTCGGGTTTGCGTGTAAGCTTGTTGCCTGAATCGACCATTTTTTCATCTTCGGACGGGCAGAGGTCACCAAACTCATATACTTGCTCCTCGTCCCATTCTTGCTCCAACTTACAGGCTGCTTGCGGTAATGCTCCGGCCAATAACTCAGACATTGTGTTTCTTTGTCCTTTCCGACTCCAGATAATCAGGTTCTTGCCCGCACGGGTAAATGCTACATAGAGCAGGTTCAGGTTGTCTACCCAAAGTTGCAAGCGCTCGTGCAAGTAGTCATTCCGGTATACCGATTCTGCCATCGCAGAAGAATAGTTTACCGGTACAATATCTAACTCGTTGAAAGGAGACTCTTGGGGTACGCACCAAACGAGTTGATTATTTGTTTCATTTTCCATTTTCCAGTCGCAGAAGGGGAGAAGTACTGTATGAAATTCCAACCCTTTGGACTTATGGATGGAGAAGATACGTATGCCTTCTACTTCACCGCTTGGTATTGTTTTACCAGATAAAGTTTCGTCCCAGTATCGGATAAAGCTGTCCGTATCTGAAGAATGGCTTTGAAGATAATCGGTCACTGCATCAAAGAAAGCAAATAAATAAGCATCCTGCTTCTCGATGCGGTGCAACTCAAAGAGGTTGAAAAGTTCTTCCAGTAGTTCGTAGAGAGGCATCAGACGGAGTTCTGTCATCCTTTCCAGAAAAACAGAAGGCAATAGTTCTTCAGCCTTATGGAAGAGCAGTGAATTAAGATTGTTTTCGGTATGAAGTACTTGTAACTGATAGTTAGTTGCAAGTTGAGCTTTTACAATCCGATTTTCCGGATCGGAAAGATAGCGCAGGGCATCCAGCATCATGCAGATGGCAAGTGAAGCGTCAAGCCGGAAGGCTTCGTCAGACACAACCTTATAATGCAGTTGTTTGTCAAAGTAATCGGCAATGCGGGGGATACTTTTATTCTTTCTTACCAAAATGGCGATATCGTTCAGCTTTATACCCGATTGTATCAGATGTTCTACTTCCGTTCCGAGGCTGATAAGGGTTTGTTCGGTATAATCGTGTTTTTCATCTGATTCGAGAAACTCGATTTTAACGTATCCTTTTTGTTCGTTCCGGGGGGATTCTTGCTCTACATCAGCATATGCATTAATTAAAGGCTCACAAATGCTTCCCAATTGCTTATTGTGTATTTCGTTCAGATAATCTACAGCAGCCGTAAAGATACTGTTGTTGAACCGTATGATATTGGTTTCACTTCGTCGGTTGGTCTTCAGTGTTTCTGTACGGATGGAAAAGTATCCAAGGCGTTTGTTCAATCCGTTCAGGATGCCCCAATCACCGTTTCGCCAGCGATATATAGATTGCTTGACGTCACCAACGATCAAGCTGTCCGCTCCTTGTGAGAGGCCTTCAAGAAGCAACAGTTTAAAGTTATCCCATTGCATCCGGCTGGTATCCTGAAATTCGTCAATCATCACATTACGGATGTTTGTTCCGATTTTCTCAAACACAAAAGAAGAGTCTCCGTCTTTTACCAGTTGATGGAGCAGAGCATTGGTGTCTGAAAGGAGAAAGCGATTGTTTTCACGATTTAGTTGACGTACCTCTTCATCAATATTAGCCAATAGTTGTACTTTGTTTAAATGTTGCATTGAGAGCCGGCAACTGTTTACAATCCGGTTATTGCGTGAGCGATGTTGCTCAGCATCTTGCAGAAGCGGCATTAAGATGGAGGAGGCTAATACGATAATGTCAGTATAGTATCTGGAAGTTTTGGCAGCCCAGTTTGTTTCGTCCTCCAGACATTTTACTACGGTTGCATTCGCTATTTCGTCCCCCAATATGCCATTCCTGAGCTTATTAAAGTAGCTTCCTATCCCTTTAGCACCGTTTTTTAAATCAGTTGGCTTTAGCGATTGGCTGG
Source organism: Bacteroides hominis (assembly GCF_033042785.2). Lineage (NCBI taxonomy): Bacteria > Pseudomonadati > Bacteroidota > Bacteroidia > Bacteroidales > Bacteroidaceae > Bacteroides > Bacteroides hominis. The sequence continues at coordinate 3,409,773 of NZ_CP178829.1, forward strand.
AAAGTACATTTTCAAACTGCTGAGCGAAATCTTTCATTTGTTCAAGAGCGGCTGTTTCCATCTCTTTTAATGTCTTGCGATACTCGCGGATTACATTCGGGTCGCGAAGACGTTGACGGAGACCGTCACCTTTTTCAATATACCCTTCATCAAAAATATTGCGTCCGAAATTTTTAATCTCATCCGAAACATTCCAGCGTTTGTCATCAGCAATGCGTTCGTTTATGTAGTCAAGTAGCCATGCCAATACCGGTGAATTAGGGCCCAATTTTTCAATCATACTGTCTACGGCATCACTTAATACTTCAATATTATTCAGCTCGATATTCAGGTTGGGACTCAGCTCAAGTTCGCGGGCCAGATTACGCATGACGGATTGGAAAAAGGAATCGATGGTTTCGACACGAAACCGGCTGTAATCATGGAGCATGTAGCTCAAAGCTATGCCAGCTGTTTTTCGTATTTCATCTTCCGAACGGCCTGTCTCAGCGATGATGCGTTTTAGGTACGCATCCGAGTCCGGGTCAGCTATATGTATTCCATATAGCTGACTGAGAATACGTTCCTTCATTTCGGCAGTAGCTTTATTGGTGAAAGTCACTGCCAATATCTGGCGGTAGGCACGCGGGTTTTGTATTAGCAACTTGATATACTCAGCGGCCAGGGTGAATGTTTTCCCGGAACCGGCAGAGGCTTTATAGACAATAAGTTCGCTCATTCACAGTTTATGTTGGATAATAATTATTTTCTTTTTACTATTTCAAACGGCACGCGCACTGAAACACCGTTTTTCATTAAATTGGTCAGGTTCGGATATAACCGTTCTTTGAAAGAGTCCCAGCTGCGATGTTCCATTTGGGTCCATCCGGCTTCTGCCAATGCCAGTCCGCGAGGATAGGTCATGTACGTTACCCGGTTGATATCTTTTATTGCTTCTCCCCAAAGCGTTCCCATTACGCCCAGAATATGTGCTTGTTCGGATGCAGGTCTTCCGTATCCCGGGTCAAATTGATAACAAGTTTCGAGCGTTGTGACAGGCATTCCCCAATTGTTGAATTCCGGAAGATCACCTTTAAACTGGGGATAATCGAGATATGCAAATTCTCCCGGTGCCATGATCAGAGGGTTGCCGTGCTGTCGGGTCAGCTCCTGGCAAGTAGGTGTCAATCCGTATCTCCAGCTTACGAGTGTCACATCTTTGGGGTAAGGAAACAGATAGTCATTGGCAGGCATACGAATATTATCCAGTTCGCACCAAAGGATCGGCTGTTTTCCATCTGCCCGTACAAAACTGAGCATTCGGTCGAAGAAAGGAATCATTAACTGAGATGCTTTTTCATATTTCAGTTCTTTCATCATCTTTTGGCAGCGTTCGCATTTGGTCCAGTTTTTTTCTATTACTGCCTCGTCGCCTCCCAAATGGATATAGCGTGAAGGGAAGAGAGCACTTACTTCGTCAATAATGTCTTTGTATACCGTGTATACCTTTTCATTATTGGCGCAAAGCATTAAATCTACTGTTTTACCCACATTCTTTTCAATGGTATCGGTATGTGTACATCCCAATTCCGGATAAGCGGCTAATACAGCGACCGTATGCCCGGGAATGTCCAGTTCCGGGATTATTTCAATATGGCGTTCAGCTGCATAATGAATCAGATCGGTTAGTTCTTCCTGAGTATAAAAAGGTTGTCCGGCTGTAAGCTTCGGGTGCTTTTTGATCTCCATTCTCCATCCCTGATCATCTGTCAGGTGGAGTTGAAGCACATTGTATTTGTATCGTACCATTTGGTCAATGTAGAATTTTACATCTTCTACCGGCAAAAAATGCCGGGCAGGATCGAGCATTAAAGCCCGATATTCAAAGCGTGGAGCGTCATCAATGCTGACTGCAGCCATTTCTTTCCGATTGGTGGTACATACATCTCCTAAAAGTATTTGATCAACCGTCATTACCCCATAGAAGACAGCTGCTGCACTGGCTCCGCTAATGGTAATTCCTTTCTGATCTATTTTGAGTTTATAATGTTCTTTCCCGTTTAGTTGCGGATCAATAGTTAACCGGATGGCTGATTGCCGTGAGCCGGAAAGAGGGATATTTATTTGCATCCGATCTTTCAGGATGGCTTGCAGGGTGGTAGCCGCAAACTTAAGTTCCGGTTGCTCTGGATGAATAGAGATATTTTTGCCTGTCAGGCTAAAAGGTTTACTTTGCAGTTGCTCTATGTGATTGGGCATAGGCAACAGGGCCGAACGATTGTTTTGTGCAATTGCCGTAAAGGCAAAAAGAAGGAAAATCAGTCCTAAATAGTTTTTCATGGGATTAATTTATTTAATTAGTTTCGCGGCAAATATACGATTATTGTACGAGAAAACGGACACTTCAGCACAGAAAGAGGGGAGAACTGAACTTTCTTTTTAATCGAAAACTTGCATAAAAATGTGATATTTACTCATGAAATAGAGAAAAAAAGTCAAAATGTATCATTCTTATTAGGTATTATGGGCTATTTTGTTACCTTTGCGCCCCCTTATTCCATAGCGTAGAATAAGGTTAAGTGCTAATTAGATTTAACATGAGACTAAAAACAATCCTACTGACCACTGTGGCCACCGGTTCATTTTTGTGCGAGCCTGTCGCTGCTATGCGTGTTGAACCTCCCGCTATTTCTGAAATGGGATGGTTCTCGAAAAAGAAAAAGAAGAGTAATCCCCAAGACAGCGTCAAAGTTGAGAATGAGTATGAGAAACTGACGGGAAGCGATAGTGTCGCTCATCGCGGTATGTTCAATGTGTTCCGGAAGAAGAATGATTACTACTTTGAGATTCCCGCCACTTTGTTGGGACGTGACATGCTGGTAGTAAATAAACTGCAACGAGTACCTTCGGAACTGAATGAGGCCGGAGTGAACCGCGGAACTAACTATGAGAACCAAATGATCCGTTTGGAACTGGACAAGCCGGCTAATAAATTATTAATCCGTCAAAGTCGGCCTTTGCCTCTTTCTCCATCCGAAGATGCTATCAGCCAATCGGTGAAGGACAACTATATATCTCCGTTAATAGCCGGTTTCAAGATAGAGGCATATAATAATGACTCTACCAGCATGTTGATTAAGGTAAACGATATATATGATGGTACGGAGACAAGTATTAATAACGTATTTACCAATATTAATCTGGGAACATCGGCTATAAAGAACTTATCGAGAATTTTATCCATTAAGTCTTTCGATAATAATGTAGTGGCAACTTCAGAACTCACTACACGTGTCACAGAAGGGACTACTACTATCTACGTGACAGTGGAGGTAAGTTCGTCTATCCTGTTGCTTCCCGAAGTGCCGATGACCGGACGTCTGGATAATCCTCGCGTGGGGTATTTTACTAATCCTCTGACTAACTTCAGTGATGGTCAACAACGGGTGAATAAAAAACAATTCATTACCCGCTGGCGTCTTGAACCAAAGCCTGAGGACAGGGAAGCATATCTGCGCGGTGAACTGGTAGAGCCCCATAAGCCCATTGTATTTTATATAGAAAACTCTACGCCTTATCGGTGGAGGAAGTATATCAAACAGGGAATTGAAGACTGGCAGGTAGCTTTTGAGCGTGCCGGATTTAAGAATGCCATTATAGCCAAAGATATTACCGATGATATGGAGGTGGATATGGATGATGTAAACTACTCTGTATTGACATATGCCGCATCTACCAAGGCAAATGCGATGGGACCCTCTATTCTTGATCCGCGTTCGGGGGAAATACTTGAGGCTGATATAATGTGGTGGCATAATGTGCTTTCAATGCTTCAGGAGTGGATTACGGTACAAACCGGTGTGGTTCGTCCCGAAGCTCGCGGCGTAACACTGCCGGATAGTCTGATGGGGGATGCTATGCGTTTTGTCGCTTGCCATGAAGTAGGGCATTCACTCGGGTTACGTCATAATATGATGGGTTCTTGGGCTTTTCCTACCGACTCTCTTCGTTCGAAAGCATTTACCGACCGGATGAATTCTACTTCATCATCCATAATGGACTATGCCCGCTTTAATTATGTGGCACAGCCCGGTGACGGTGTGAAAGCTTTGTCACCTCATATCGGACCTTATGATATTTTTGCCATAGAATATGGTTACCGTTGGTATGGCAAACAGACTCCGGAAGAAGAAAAAGGATTGTTGCAGGATTTTCTGGCAAAACATACCGATCGGCTTTACAAGTATAGCGAGGCACAGGATCCCCGGGATGCCGTTGACCCTCGTGCGCAGAACGAGGATCTTGGTGATGACCCCATCCGTTCTTCGCAGTATGGTATTGCCAATTTGAAGCGTATTGTTCCTCAAATAATCCAGTGGACCACTACCGGGGAGAAAGGGCAGACATACGAAGAGGCGTCACGTTTGTATTACGCAGTTATCAATCAATGGAATAATTATCTCTATCATGTGATGGCAAATATCGGGGGTATCTATATTGAGAATACAACCGTAGGTGATGGCGAGAAGACTTATACGTTTGTGGAAAAAGAGAAGCAGCAGGCTGCTTTGAAGTTTTTGCTCGATGAAGTATTGTGTTATCCTAAGTGGTTGTTCGATCCGGAGGTTGCACAATATACTTATCTGCTCAGAAATACACCTTTAGGAGTAGTGGAGAATGCACCGACTCAAGTGTTGAAAAATGCACAGTCCTATATCTTTTGGGACTTGCTATCAAATAATCGCCTGATGCGTATGCTTGAGAATGAGTCTGTAAACGGCAGAAAGGCTTTCACAGCCGTGGAAATGATGGATGGTCTGCATAAGGGGATTTTTGCCGTAACCGAGCGTGGCGGCTTACCCGATGTGATGACCCGCAATTTGCAAAAAGGCTTTGTAGATGCATTGATTACTGCTGCTGCCGAAAGCGAAGGAGTGAAGGTGAACAAAAAGTTGACCGATAACCATTTCTTGTTCGATCATCAGGCACCGCTTTGCAGTTGTGACGATCATGCACATCGTTCGGCATACGCCGACCGTATGGGGGCACGCCGTGAACTGAATTTTTATGGTTCTCAGATAAATCGTATTTCCGATGCCATTTCAGTGAAACGGGGAGAGCTGCTCCGCATTAAAGATTTGCTCCAGAGCCGTTTGGGTACATCGGATGTAGCCACCAAATATCATTATAAAGATTTGATTTTGCGTATCAACACTGCGTTAGGCATTTCTAAGTAAATACACCAAAAACACAAAGTTCCCTCTGACAAACACTCAACGATTTTATTTGCTGAGCGAGGGGCTTTGTGTATTTATATAAATAAAAGACAGTTTTCAAAATGAGTATTAATTTTATAGGATGTAACAAATGAAAAGACACGTTTTTATTCTTTTATTGTCTTTTGTCGGAGCATTGACTTCTGCATTTGCCGCCGACAGGCAAGTTCAAGGAGTGGTGATCTCATCGGAAGATAATATGCCGTTGATAGGTGCTTCTGTCTATATAAAGGCAGAGGATCTGTCAAAAGACGGCAACTCTCCGACAATGACAGGAGTGATTACCGACATAAATGGTAAATTCAATATTTCAGTACCCGAGGGAGTAACTCGTCTATTCTGTAGTTATGTAGGATATGATGTGCAGGAAATTAAGCTTGTTCCCGGGAAGAATCAATATGAAATAACTCTTTCTCCATCGGCACAAATGCTTGATGCAGTAGTAGTGACCGGTTATCAAACTGTAGAACGTCGTAAACTGACAGCTGCCGTTGGGAAGCTGAACATTTCGGATGAAACTATTGGTGCTGTAAAAAGTATCGATCAGGCATTGGCCGGACAAATTGCCGGACTTTCCGTAACCTCTACTTCCGGTGCACCCGGTGCACCGGCAAAAATACGTATTCGTGGAACTTCGTCATTAAATGGAACTCAGGATCCGTTGTGGGTTCTGGATGGTATTCCATTGGAAGGTACGGATGTACCTCAGCCAGAGATCTTGAATGATATTTCTAATATACAACAGTCGTCTATTGCCGGATTGAATCCTGCGGATATTGAAAATATTACCGTACTGAAGGATGCGGCTGCTACTGCCATTTACGGGGCTCGCGCTGCAAATGGTGTGATTGTGATAACTACTAAAAAAGGAAAAGTAGGGAAGCCGGTGATTAACTTTTCTTCAAAGTTTACTTATATGCCTACACTGAGTTCCAAGCGTTTGAATCTGTTGAACTCTCAGGAGAAAGTAGATCTGGAACTTGAACTGCTCCGTTCTAATTTTGCCTATGGGAATAATAAGGGTGGAGTCTCTAAAATCATTTCCGGCTACGGTCTGACCGATGCATACAAAAACGGGGGCTGGGGAGCATTGACTTCTGAAGCGCAAGCCGATATCAACCGGTTACGGGATACTGAAACCGATTGGAATGATATTCTCTTTCGTGATGCTTTTAATCAGGAGTATAGTTTGAGCCTTTCGGGAGGTAACGAACGTGTAACCTATTATACCTCTATCGGATATTATAAAGAAAACGGTAACGTAAAAGGTGTTGGGTTGGATCGTTTGAATATTGTAGCGAAGACTTCGTATAAAGTCAACCGCATGTTAAAGTTCGGTGCTTCTTTGTTTGCCAACCGTCGTAATAACAAAACTTACCTGACAGATACGTACGGATTAGTGAATCCGGTTTACTATTCACGCAAGGCTAATCCATATTATCAGCCTTTCGACGCAAATGGAAATTACGTGTACGATTTCGATGTACAAAATACTTCTGATACAGATTTAGGTTTTAATATTTTTGAGGAACGTAAAAATACATCGAACGAAGAGACGATCAATGCGATTTCATCTATTTTCGATGCTGAACTGAGATTCAATGATAAGCTGAAGTTTACTACCCAGCTTGGGTTGCAATTAGATAAGGCCTCAAAAGAACAGATTGCCGACCAGGAAAGTTTCTCAATGCGTTTAACCCGTAAGAACAGTAAATATTGGGATTCTGCTTCTCAAAGCAACAAATACTTCATACCGGACGGAGGCGTGCACAAAGCATATGAAAACACGAATTCTCAGATTACCTGGAAGGCAATGGGAGAATATCGGGATAGCTTCAATGATATTCATGAACTGGAAATAATGGTGGGTACTGAATTGCGTAAAACCTGGTATGAGACACTCTTTTCCGCGGGATATGGCTTCGACAGACAGACGTTGACTACGAAGCCGGTTATCTTTCCGGACGAAGATCGTGCCAAACAATTTCCACTCCATAAGAAAACGTATAAAGAGAATGCTTATGTTTCTTTCTTCTCCACAGCTTCCTATTCGTTGATGAACCGTTATACATTCGGAGGAAGCATCCGTTTTGACGGTTCGGATTTATTTGGTGTCGATAAGAAGTACCGTTATCTCCCTCTGTATTCAATAAGTGGATTATGGCGGTTATCGAATGAACCTTTTATGCAGGGAGCCAGAAAGTGGATGGATAATCTTGCATTCCGTGCTTCATATGGTATTCAGGGAAATATAGATAAAAACACTTCTCCTTTCTTGTTGGGCAAATATGTGGTAGACAATATTTTACCGGGTGGATCCGAACATATGATCGATATAAACTCGGCTCCGAACAAGAAGCTTCGTTGGGAGAAAACTCAATCCGTGAATGTTGGGTTTGATTTCTCGGTACTCAATCAGGCAATTAACCTGAGTGTGGATTATTACTATCGTAAAGGTACAGATCTGATCGGAAGACAAATGTTGCCACTTGAAACCGGCTTTGTTTCGACCAGTGTCAATTGGGCGAGTATGACCAATAAAGGTGTGGAAGTATCTCTTTCCACACGAAACGTTGCTACCAAAAATTTCTCATGGTATACGAACTTCAACTTTGCCTACAATAACAACAAGGTATTGCAGGAAGCTATTCCGGAGGCTCAGACTACTCCGGGGCGTGAAGGATATCCGGTCAGTGCTATTTTTGCGATAAAGACTGCCGGATTGGATGCGGATGGTTATCCTCTGTTCTATGATAAAGAAGGGAAGAAGGTTACTTTGAAAGAACTGTATCGCTTACAGGATCCTTATGGATTAGGTTTTACGGTTAGTTCAGATGTAACTCCGGCAGAAGAACGTGGATTTTATTCATATATGGGTTCGGGAGATACTCCTTATACCGGCGGTCTGATCAATACGTTCAGCTATAAGAACTGGGAATTGACAGCGAATTTATCCTTTAATTTAGGAGGATATGTACGTACGACCCCTTCCTATAACTCTATCAATTTTGATCGGGGACAGAATGTGAATCGTGACATTTTGGATCGTTGGACTCCGGAAAACACCGACGGACATTTACCGGCATTGATTACCAGTGAAAAACGTGCTGATGAGTATTATTGGTATGATCAAAAGAGTGATATATATCGGAATCTGGATATTTGGGTGAAGAAGCTGAATTATTTCCGTTTGCAGAATCTGCGTTTAGGTTATCGTTTACCGGAGAAAATGACCAAAGCTTTGGGAATGGGGTCAGCTTCGGTAGCTATTGAAGGACGTAATCTACTTGTATTTGGTTCAAGCTACAAGAATTTCCTCGATCCGGAATCAATGTACAATCCGTATGCACCGCCCATTCCTAAATCAGTTACGTTTAGCTTGAATTTAAATTTTTAATCATTAAGCAGAAAAAAGAAGATGAAAAAAATATATGTTTTGACTTTGTTGAGTTGTCTGTTGATGCTATCTGCCTGTGATAGTTATCTGGACATAAAACCGGTGGGAAGCGTGATCCCCCAAACTGCTGAAGAGTATCGCGCTTTATTGGCGCGTGCTTATCTGAATGTACCGAAGGACCGCGGACAAGCTTGTTTCCGTTCGGACGAGATGATGGTGAATGATAATGAATACGACCGGAATTCATTCGGAGACATCGAACGTTGGAATGATGTTTCTCCGTTTCCGGGAACGAGTCAGTTTACCTGGTCCAATTTCTATAATGTACTTTTTATAGCTAACCAGTTGATCGAGAATGAAAAAGAAATTACAGAGGGCACTCCTGAAGTAGTGAACCAGTTGGTAGGGGAGGCCTATCTACTTCGTGCTTATATGCATTTTGTTTTGGTAAACTTACATGGTCAGCCATATACTAAGCCCGGAGCCTTAAGTTCAAAGTCAGTACCTTTGAAGTTGGATACGGATATTGAAAAGACATTAGGACGCAATACTGTAGAAGAAGTTTATATTTCTATTTTGTCAGATATCGAACGGGCTCGTGAACTGATAAACAAAGAAGAATGGGAAACAGTTTTCTCTTATCGGTTCAGCGTTTTGGCAGTAGATGCATTGCAGTCCCGTGTCAGCCTATATATGGGTGAGTGGCAGAAATGTCTGGAATCTGCCGAAGCAGTATTAGCAAAAAAATCTGTTCTTGTTGATATGAACGAAGCCTCCTTTGTTCTGCCTAATCATTTTGAATCAGTTGAAACCATAACAGCATTGGAGCAAGTTATGAGTTCAGTAGTCAATAACGCCGCATGGGCTCCTGCTTCTTTTCTTACTATTTATCAGGAAGGTGACAGGAGATTGGCTGCCTATTTTGCTGCTCCCGATGAAAATGGAAATCGAAAGAGTTCTAAAGGAGGGAAAAGAGATTACTCCTGTACTTTCCGTGTAGGTGAACTTTATCTCAATGCAGCCGAGGCTGCTGCGCGTCTGGACAAATTGCCGCAGGCACGTACGCATCTTTTGGAACTGATGCAGAAACGTTACACTCCCGTAGCTTATGTTGAGAAAAAGAATGCTGTGAATACAATGGATAAAGATGCTTTGATTGGTGAAATATTGAATGAACGTGCCCGTGAACTTGCTTTTGAGGGACATCGCTGGTTTGACCTTCGTCGTACTACGCGTCCACGGATTGTGAAAGTCCTCCAAGGCGAAACCTATATACTGGAACAGGATGATCCACGCTATACGATTCCTATTCCGAAAGATGCTATTGCTGCCAATCCGGGATTAGCCAACTAATACACATGAAGATCTAAAAAAGCACACACAACCCAAGCCGCAGAGTCTATAAAAAGATTTTGCGGCTTTTTTTATTTGTAATTTATCGCTGTGCCCTAATAAATAGCTTACGTTAGTATTGATTTAGAATGAAACTTTACTTGTCAGAAAAGTAATTATCTCCTTTCAGAATGTATGAACGGAATTCAGGGGATATGAATTGAATGTTTTATATATGTGTTTGCAAATTAGATGATTATGACGCTTTGCTGCTTGTCGGCCAAAGCCTTGTTTTAACACAGTGTTAAAGCAAGGCTTTTGATGATAAAGAAGAAGTCTTTTAAGTGCAAAAGATTTATTCTTTCTATTCAAGAATGGAATACTTTAAGAATAGCATTAACATTGTTAATTGGGAATTCTTCCGAAACGAGGAGCCGTATTGTTCTATTTTATAGGATATAGGAAAAAACTAACAGATTCCTTTGTGGGTGATTGGACAAAACCGTATTTTTAAAGGCATAATACCTATATTGATGAATTATCAGAATGTATGTGATAAAAATCAGAATAGAGAATAGAAGGAAATAGCATAAATTTGCCCAATATCGTCATTTAGTAGATAAGAAGCCATATAACACAGACATTATGCCTGACAAAATAAAGAATATAAAAACATACCGGAAAAAAGAACGTATGATTCTCTCCCGCTCCATACGGAGAAGGAGAAGATATATTGAGGTAGCTTTCGGAAATAACGATGCTGCAAGGCTATTGTTGTCAAAGGAGAAGGGTGTGCTGTTTGCAAGCAACAAGGCATACCTGCCGGCAGAAGACTTTGTTTTGGCAGAGTTCTTCGACCGTTATGTGAATCTTGCATTTATTGACTATTCCAAAGTAACAGACACTACAAATAAACCGGAGAAAGAAAAGACCATCCGCCCGGAACTGCCTGCGGGCTTTTTGGAAAAGCTGAAACAGATGCGTTACAGCGATCATACAATACGGATATATACTACCTATATCGGAGATTTTCAACTGTATTTTGCCGGAAGCAACCTGAAAAGGATTTCGCCGGACGAAATAAATGCTTACCTGCTTCATCTGATAGACAAGAAAAATATCTCTTCCTGCCAACAGAACCAACGTATCAACGCAATCAAGTTCTATTATGAAAAGGTGCTGGGCAACGAACGTCACTGCTACAGGGTAAACCGTGCAAAGCGTGAGAAGGCACTGCCGGATGTATTGAGCAAGGAAGAAGTGAAAGACTTTCTAACAGTAGCTAAAGAAGATTTGCGGTTTTATTGCATGTATTCGCTACTGTACTCGGCAGGGCTTCGTATCAGCGAATTGCTGAATTTAAAACCGGATGATATAAACATTTCCCGTTCACTGATACATGTGCGACAGGGAAAAGGGAAGAAAGACCGATATACGCTGCTATCCAAACCGTTTATCAATAAACTGGAAGAATATAGGATAACGTATCAGCCGGAAAAGTGGCTTTTTGAACGTGAGGCCGCAGTACAATTCTCTGAAAGTATCGTTTCCAAAAAACTGAAAGAGATAGCCCATGAAGCAGGAATAACAAAAAGAGTATATCCCCACTTGTTCCGCCATTCGTTCGCTACACACGAGATGTACGTCCATATTGCAGACACTTACAAAAGCAAAATTAAAAGTCCGTTGGACGATATTTTAGAAGAAGAGATTTAATAAAATACTTAGAGAAAATAACAGCGAAACATTAAATGACCGCTGTTAGCATAACGTTAGCCACTAACAAAAAATCAAAATAATGATGGTAAACATAGATGATTACATAGAACAAATACAAAATTATGTGGCTTATTTAGCCAATAAAGACTATCAAGCTACACAAGAACTTACTCTGTCTGATAGTGTACCTATTCAAGATATACAACGCAGAATAGAAGAATACGGGAATGAAATCATTCCACTACCGACCAATGCTTTTGACTTGGCACAAGTATATCAAGTAACAGATAAGCAAATAGATATATTTCTCCCTCTTTGGAGTAAAGAAGAAGGCAGAAGTGATTTAACTTTATGTTTGTCATGTTTTAAAGAGGAGAATAAAATAAAAATAAACGATTTAGAAGTTTTATAAAGCGGCTAACAAACAGCATACCGCCTAAAAGCGGCACGCTGCAACCCATTATGTGCAACTGAAAAAACAATGTAAATTATGAAAATAGAAAGAATTAGTGATGTCCTGCAAGGTATGGATGTCAATACAGAAGATGCGATTGTAACCCTGTCAGATAAGATTTGGGAGATAGGCAACATTGATGAAATTAGGCAACAAGTATCCGCTGTAACTTTTACCTTTCATGTTGTAACTAATGTGATAGGAAATTGCAAATGCGATGGCTGGATGTCTATTGTAGAATATCATGCAGACTTGTTGCCTTACATATCTTCTGCAATGTATGAAATCGGATTAGATAAGATAGGTGAAGCAACCCAAAATATACGCAATATCTTCCCTCTGGATATATCGGTTCTTGGAGAAGATGAGTTTTGTGAGGTTGTAAACTTTATGAAAGGGCATAAAACAGACTTAGAAGAGCTAAAAAAGTATAGTGAATCGGAACAAGAAAAAATGAGTGAACAATACTTTGATACTATCAACAAGCTGGATGATATTGCAGAGAAACTATGGTATTATGGCTGCCCTGACAATGAAGGTTGGGGAGTGGTAAGCAGGTATTTGGAAAAGCACTTGCAGGACAATTTTTGGAAGTAAATGCACATAACAAGCACCTGTGCCGCCTCTAATGGCGGCAAGCTGCATCCCATTAGTCGCTAAATAATGAATAATATGAATAACGATTTGTTTTTTTACCTATTCAATAACTTTATTGGTGGAGCTGATGATGATGAAATGTCAATGAACTATCTAAATTTAGATTTGAATAATGATAATTCGTTGTGCAAATTTCTTCAACATGAAATCATACCATTTTATGAAGCTAATTTTTCTTTGACTCAGAAAGAAGATTTGAATACTCTTTTAGTAAAGTTGGAAAGTGGTGAGATTGAATTAGGGGTAAATGAGTTTGAAAATCAACTATTTCCATTTGAAACGCCGAATAATCTACATAACTTTTGTAAAAGCATTAAAAATGTTTTGTTTGAACATAAAATTAGCGACTAACAAACAGCTACACCGCTTAAAACGGAACGCTGACGAACATTAGTCATTATAAAACAATATGTATATCAAAGAACTATCGAAAGGAATAAAAATAAAAGGTTTTAAAAAGAATGGCTTAACTTGGTTATGCCAATGTGATCCTTTTGTTTATATGTTCAGAATTGATCCCGGCAAATATTGTGATAAAAATTGGCAATATTATACCTTGGAGATAGGAATCTATTCTTCAGATGTTTTTGGTTTGTGTTGGGGTAAAGTGCCAGAGGGTAAAAGTGTAAAAAATACAGATTGTTGTTTGAGAGGTAGAATTTCTGATTTCTTTCAAGAAAATGGCGACATTGAATTTTATGAAGGTGTAGAAGTAAAGGAATTACAAGAAAGAATAAATTTCTTAATTGGAAAGGATATTATTCCTTTCTTTAATAAAATAAAATCATTTGAAAAGCTATATAGAATAATGCTTTTCTACGAAGAAAAGGCTATTCAACAAGAATTGCATCAGATATATATTGCTTGTATTGAATATGTAATGAATAAAAAAAATGATGCTTTAATACGATTAGAGAAAATCAATAATCAAGTATGGGAGAAGAAGGCACAAGAAGTAATAATGAGAATGACTAACAAACAACTAAGTGCTGAAAACAATTAGTTGCAACCCATTAGTCATGTACTATAAAACAGAAATGAAGATAATAAAACTATATAAGGTGATTAGTTCTGATGAAGTCATATTATTTGATATGGATTTCATTAGAAAACTATTAACTACCTACGATAATTATGTTTCAGCTACATGGTTAAATGAATCCGTAAGTCATATCGAAATCAATTATTCGGGTAGAGCGTGGAAAACAATAAATAGTTTCTTCCATTATTTATCACAACACAATAAGGAGATTGTTTATTTATCCGCAGCTTCTAAAAACGAAAGCACTTCTTTGTTTTATACTAATGAATTGCTTAATCAAATCAAACAGGAGTGCTGTGGATTGATAGAACTGATAATTGAAACAAACAATCAGAATATGGAAAATTTATATTCATTGATAAAAAATATTTATGATTTTTGTCATTTTGATTATGGATATTGTTTTAATCTAAAGAAGAATCAAGATTTGTTTTCTGAAGTAATAGATAAGAAATCTTTTATCACTTCTTTATTTTCTGTTACAGGACGAGTCACTTCGGTGCAAATTGAAGCAACTAAGCGAAGAAGGGAGGTCTTGTTACAAGTTAAACAAGGTGTTATCCCGCAGATTTATGAGATAAATATATGGAATAATAAACAGTTAGAACAAGCAATAAAAGAAAAGTTGTTTATCAACAAAACGAGAAAATTGAATAATAATTTAAATATAGTTGAATTGTCGGACATGACTAACAAACAGCAAACCGACTGAATAAGCGGAACGCTGCCAGACATTAGCAACAATCAAATCATTATCGTTATTATGGATATAGAAAGAATACTTAAAACAAGAGAAAATGCAATATACTACGGCATTGGTGAATACCAAAAAGAATGTTTTAGTTGGGTTGGTGGAAATGCTCCGACTTGCTTTGATGATAAGAATTTATCGAACAAAGATAATCTCTATTTTTATCTAACATTTCAAAACCCTTTAAATCCCAACAAGCAAATATCTATTTTCACTCCGGAATTTGATGTTGCATTGGAATATAACACATATCCCGATTGTAAATTGTTGTTGGTTGAACATGAATTAAGTAGTCAAAGCAAAAGTGATAGATATAAACACCCCGAAATAGATGAAATTTACTCAATATACGAGATGAGTATAGAAAAAGATATGCCTGAAAAAAATTGTGCAATCAAATTTGGGGGTAACGTAATGCCTATTCAATGGGGATTAGATAATGATGGTAAAGTGGCTAAAGATGGAAATAGCTTCATTTTTCAAATCAACGAAATTTGCATGAAAGATATTTCCGTTTTCATGGCTGGCTGTATATATGTTTATGGAAAAATTGAAGGCAATAAAGTTATAAATTCATTTGTGGCATATTGGGAATATTCCTAATAACGATAAATTGATTAATTATTTCAAATAGGTTGCTAACAAGCCGGGATAACGGACTAACGCCGTTCCCCATCAAGCCATTATCTGTATAAAAAAACAAAATATGAATGATAGGTTATTCAAAATATTAAAGAAAGTGTATTTCAAAAAGAAATACATCAAAGATGAAAAAGGCTATCTCCGTGAAATTGATTGCGGAGATAAGTTTGATTGTGATACAAAGACAATTCATTATGCAACAAATAACTTAACTCCTGCCGAATATGCTTATCTTATAGAGTCTAGTTATCCTGTAAATGAGGTTGTCCATTTAACACACGACCAATGTGTTGAAAAATACAAGTTCGTTTTGCAGAACGAAAATATAAGCCTAAGAAGTTGTTTGTCTACCTTTGTTTGTGGATTTGGAAGTTTCCCAAGGGGCAGACAGCCGATTCTAAGTTATTTGTTTGCAAGAGCCGTTCCTATCCACAATTTTGTTGGAGATGGGTGCTGTCCGATTTGCTCAATTAAGGTAAATAACTGGTTGCAAAGTGGAGAAGAAATTTTTAGGTTATATTATGGCTATGCGTGGAATGAAGGTTGGGACGCTTATGTAATAGACTTGGAAGAATTTTCCCAATTGCCACCTTGTGAACCGACTGAAAATGACATTACGGTTTTCCGCACTGTTATTGATTACATTCGCAATGCTCCAGCAGAAGAAACATCGGGTAAGTTGGAACAGAGAATAAGAGCGGCAAAGATTGTTCCCGGTTATGAAAAATATCGTTTTCGAGGTCAACTTATGGTACTTGCAGAACTTGGAATTATGCCAAATTCTTATATAAAGCCTCTATTTGAAGGCTTTACACCGTTTGAAGAAAGATGTCATGTTAGTGATAAAGCTACGACCAATTTCAGGTCTGATATAATCTTGCCGCTTTCCGGATGGCGTGGGAGTAATCCCATAAATGAGGAACGGCTCAATGAATTATTTGGAGATATTATGTAACAATACAGATAACAAACGGATCAATCTCCCCAAAGTCGATTATCCGCCAGACATTACCAATTGAGAATAACAAAAATATAATAAGCTATGTATAAAATAGTGACATCAGAAATACTTTCTGGAAAAAATATAGCCGAAGAATTGACAAGTATTAAAGTTGTCAAAAACATATCTGATGATTTGTTTGAAACTAAACATCATTATCTTATGGTGGCTTACTCACTCGAATACAAAATTGAGTTCTCTTTTGATAAAGCAAATAATGTATGTCAATATATTATGGTTGAAGAAAATGAAATTAATAGAGAAAAGCAAAATATCAATATTGAATTTATTGACGATATATTCATTTTAAGACAACATACAGATGGTATAAAAGATAAATTCAAGAATAATATTTCAAAGAATGGTTCTATAAGAATAGGCAATATAAAACTGTACTTCTCAGAAAATAAAGTTGATAGCTTATATTATTTCCCCAAACAAGACATTGGTAACAATCACCTTAACAGCTAAACGCTGTTAGCTGAATCCCATTATCAACATTGTAAAAAAATGAAAGTATATAGAATAGCGATAAATATAAATCCCCAATATGCCCACATTCACGCACAAATGGGGCAAAACCTTTCAAAAGGTATTAAAGTGATGTGGGATGATTGGATAGCCAAAGGGAACGTAATACCTGTTTTTGTATATAGCACATATACTATTTGCAAAAAAGAAATAGCGGATAATTTGCAGAAACATTTTGTGGGTCTGAAGTTAGTAGAACTCAACTTTGAAAAGAATCCTAAAGAGTTGATTGTAAAAAATCTTAATAGGCTAAAATGGCTGCCTAAAGAAAATGTAGAGTTAACTGGAATTGATACAGATATAGAAATTCCAGCATTACCGCAAAGTACTTTACGATTTGGTGTTAGCGGACTGACAGGAAAAGAATGTATAAAAGAAATTATTGGAGCTGAAACTTTAAAAGGAGATAATATAATACCTCGTGAAGCAGGTAAGGGTATATTCTTCAAAGCAGAAGATATAGGTGGCTATAATTTTTTTAAACCAATCGCATATCCTTTTCTGCTATGTACAGAAGAAGTAAAGTTCTATGTACAAGAACAGAAATATTCCAATATCATTTTTTTAGAAATTGGAGATGTAATATAGTTGATAACAAGCACCTGTGCCACCTAACGGCGGCAAGCTGCATCCCATTATAAGCAACAGAAAAACGGAAACAATATGATAAAATACATTTCGGGAGATATATTGCAAAGCAAAGATGAGTACATAGCGCAAGGTGTGGCTGTTGGCTCACAAGAAGGATTAGGAACTGGGCTTGCCTTTAAGCTATCAAGTCAATTCCCCGAAATCCAAAAACTCTTTAAGAAGTACACACGAAACACCAAGTTTCAAGCTGGTGATATGTTTATAGGAGAAATCAAAGGTTTCTCTCCAGGTATAATCTACATCGCTACACAACCGGATATGTACCATGCAGAACTTACATATCTGAATAAAGGCTTGAAACGCTTGAAGAAAGTATGCGAAAGCAGAGGTGTTAAAACTGTGTCGCTCCCGAAAATAGGTGCAGGTTTGGGTAAGTTGGATTGGAATAGTGAGGTCAAACCTTTGCTTGAAAGTATTTTATCTGATTGTGAAACTGTATTCAATGTATATGAAGATTACAAGATTGAATACGAAAATTAGCTTATAACAAGCACCTGTGCCACCTAACGGCGGCAAGCTGCAAACCATTACCAATAAACAAATAATTGAAATGTTAGATTTTAGCAATACAATGAATAATCATCACTTCGCTTTGAATGATGTTGAATTGAGAATATTACAACCCGTCTTCTTGCAGTTTCATGTAAAGACAGGATTGAGTATTGATGAATATGGAGATACAAGATTGATACCTCAAAATCTTGAATTACTTATTAATTTGGCAAATGATTATATAAAGACGTCGGATAAACAATCAATGAAAATTATAATAGAGCTTATTAAGAATTTGCGTCCTATGATAATAGATAAAAACACAATTTGGGTAAGTGGAGATTGAAATATTGGTAACAAGAGAATGAACTGCCTTAACGGTCAGTTATTCACAAACCATTATCGTTCAAACAAATAAATGAAATGAATAAAATAGAGTCATTTAAATATATTCGCCCTATTTCTCTGAGTACAACATCACGTAACTCCATTGGCGATTTTCTTCCTATTGAAATTACATGGGAATGTAACGGAAGTATGTATAATCGGAAACAAGAAAAAGGTGGTTTGTGCGCTATTTTATCAGAACATGATAATGTAATCGGTGTTGTTGAAAATCCATATACTGCAGGATACAATTCAGCTTATGTTTTAAGCGGAACAAATCAAATAATTTGGAATGTGTCTGATTTGTTTATTGCTATCTATGGGAGTAAATATTATGGTGGCGTAAAGATACATTTCGTTGATGTGAGAATTGAAAATGGAAGTTTATATTTTTTCATCAATATATCAAATTGTGATTTTCGCTTTTCCATTAACATAAAAACTGGAGAAATAGGACAATTGATAGAAACAAGATAACCGAACGATAACATACGGATTAATCTCCCCCAAAGGTCGATTATCCGCCAAACATTATCATAAACACTAATACTAATGAAATTTAGAATATTGGCAACAATACATTTGATAGGGATGGCATTAGCCATATTGAGATTATGCTTCGTCCCATTCGAAAACCATTTACGATATGGTATCGGACATACAGTATGTTGGATAATCGTTATAACTGCTGTTCTTGCCTTTTTCTGTGTACCTCAAACAATATCTTTGCGAAAGTGGATTAAACGGTATTTTGGGGTTTATCTTTTTAATACATGCTTTATGGCATTATATCCATTGGCAATAGTTATCTTGTTTATAATGGCTGCATTTGTACCCGAAGGGTGGCGTTTGTGGGTGGTAGAGGATTGTTTTGTGCAAGCTCTGATATCCAAACCGATAGAGTGCGAGAACACTACTTATGTTATTCGCAAATGGGAGGATGTAAATTATACCGACAATAATGAAAGGTTTTATCTGTATAGAAAAGCATCGCTTGTTGAACATCTGATAAGCATACGTCACGCCGCAGATATTGAGTATGAAAAAGGGTATGCAAGGCGGATTTTAGAAGTGGACGAAGACAAAGGAATACTTAAAGTTGAAGTGGATGTCTATACTGATTATGACTTTGCCAAAACAGAAATTCAAGAATGGGAAATAAATAAAGAGGAAACAAAATGATAACATACAGCAACACCGCTTAATACGGCACGCTGACAACCATTACCAACAGAGTAAAAAAATGAAAGTATATAGAATAGCAATAAATATGATTAAGCAAACCAAGATTTTAAAATTCATAATCCCTATTGTAGTATTCATTCTATTGTATGCTGTCTCAACAATTAGAAACAACAATATAAGAAAGGATGGCATATATTCTATAGTAACTCTTGTCAAATACGGTTCTGCTTATAGAGGGCAAAGTGCAAAATATGAATTTATATACAATAAGACTTTATATGAAGGAAGTTTTTTTATATCATTTGCCGAGAGTAAAAATACTCCAATCGGAACCCGTTACTTTGTGACATTCTTAGCCAAAGCCCCCGACCGACATCTTATATTAGACAGCGTACCATCTTGGTTTACTCTAAAAGCACCGGATAAAGGATGGAAAACATTACCTACACAAAAACAACTACGAATAATGATGAAAGATAGCTCGAATTAAAATGCTGCCACCAGACATTAACTTGATAATAAATAAACGAAAAATGAAACAGAAATACTATATAATCAAACTCTTATTGAAAATATGGTTTGGAATATTATGTATTAGTCTATTGTGTATCACGGGTATTCTTTGGCTAAAGACTTAAAATATAAAACCTGTACCAGATATGGATACTTCTTATAGAGGCATGGCATTGGCTTGGTCAATTTTGGCATTATCTACCGGAGCAATCACTTTGTTCTTGAACTGCTTTGCAAGAGTTAGAAACAGCATACTGTATAGTTCCCTATCATTTTTTCTTATTCCTATTTTGATGATTTTATTTTCTGGTACAATGTGCTTGTATGATACTACAATACCATTTTTACTTTGTTTATTGGTGTCATACATATTGTTTAGAAATAAAATAATACAGAAAACAAGCGGATGAATTGCTCTGATAGTCGATTAGCCACCAGACATTATCAGAATATATATGATAAAAATCAGAGTATAAGATTGAAACACATAACGTATATTTGCAGTCTATTTCAATGAAATGGATGAAATCATAAAAGTAATTTGAATATGAAACATTTAAAAATAATAAGGATGGGGATATTTGCCTTTATGCTGGGTTTACTGGGATGTGGATATGGAAACAAGCAAGCTATGCAGAGTGAGAGTATAAATCCTTATATTCCGGTAGCCGCACAGATTACAATAGATAAGTTGCCAGACGTGCTGAAAAACGTACAGGCAGGACGAACGGAATATGATTTTACGGGTATCTGTGCCCATGGTGTGGATTGTATTTATTTCATGCAGGATAACGGAAAGTTCTACATTGATTTTGAAGCCATGAGCAAAGACCAGCTTCCCTATCTGGATATATTGAAGCAGTTTGCCAAAGAGCATAATTACCCAATTATCGAAACGACCTATAACAACATGCCCATTGATTACGATCATGTGAAATATGCTCCGGTTCTAAGCCTGAAAGTCAATGCGGATATTGACAGCATCGTTCATGTCGGAAAATTGATTGAACAAACCATTTTCAAGAATAACGATCAGACCATTTACGATATAGTGCCTTAGAGGGCATAAGGAGAATATAAAAGAATAATGATAAAATGAAAGATAAGAGTTTGGGAAAGAATGTATTCTGGATTTACCCTACAAATAAGTTTGTTTGGGCAGGAGTTGTAATATGCAGTATATTTAGTGCATTTATGATCTACTTTTTATGTGTAGCCAATTTAAGTGATAATAAAGTCTTACTTATTTTCTTGTTGCCCATATCTTTGTCTATCCTGTTAATCTGTTGGGCACTACCCAGTAAGATTTTGCTTTGTGAGGATAGAATAGAAGCACGAAGCCTGTTCGGGAAAAGAAGCATCCGGGTGGATGAGATAAACTCGTGGGGAGTTGTGCAAATGTATAAGCCCTACCGTTGTAAAGAGGGTATTTATTCTTACATACCTGCCAAGTCATTCAAACCTTCCCGTAAAATAGAGGAGAACATGATTTTCTCGTATAGCCTGTTTTTATCCAATATTCCGCATTATGACGGGAAAAAGAAAGATTCGTCCCAAACAGATAAAACTATTTTTGTCAGTTACCGGAAAGAAGTGTATATTGCATTGGAAAAGTATCTGAAAAAATGAAAGACAATGAATAAAAGAATCATTTCATTTATCTGTGCGGGGTTGGTTGCAACAAGTTGCGTGTCCTCACTCTGTTTCTATGATTATTTTGCCAACGATGACACTACCAGCAATCCCATCTATTGGATTTTCGACTTTTTCCAGTTATCCATACTGCTGGGACAAGCCGGAATAGGCGTTTATACTATCAATGTGCTTCTACGGCAGAGGAAAGAAGCCATTTCTTCTTTGGGATATTTTGCGGCTCACGTATTTCTGCAAAATATAACTCCTTTGCTCCAAGCATGGTCTGCGGCTGTCATTACGGAATATCCGCAATGGTTGCTGATGAGTCAGGTCGGTTTTAGCATTGTTCTTTTTCTTACTTTGCTAATCATCCAGCCTGCCTCTCTATTCAGGAAGTCGGAATATATCCCCCGGCTGTTGATGGCTGCATTTTATATCAACTGCGTATATACGGCACTTACCGTCATCGGATTAATTATTACCCTGTAATGATTGCATATAAACAGAATCCAGCACAGCACCTTCCCAATGAATAGCAGGCGGGTATTGTTTCCAACCTTTTTCCGGTGGGGACAGTACCCATGTGGGGACAAACTCGTCCCCGAAAGCCTTATTGTATTCAGGGTTGCTGACGGCATACCTCACTATGATGCGCAAAGGATTGCTGACACCCAAGAATTTGGGGTATGTCGTCGTTGTATTATATTTCACCCCATCCACATAAAAACCGAACTGGCGTACCTTGTGCCCCCCTTTAATGACACCCGACATTTTTTCATAAGTGGCTAAAGTGTATCGGTTGCTTTGTGCCAACGCACGGGCTTTGTGTATGCTATCATACCATGTCCAGCCGGAACCTGCCATTGCAATCAGGCATAAAAGATAAGTGAATAGCGAAGTCTTTTTCCCCTCCGTAGCCCATTGCATTTTCAATAGCGAGCCTACTATCATGGCAAGGGCTCCCGCACCTAACAGGGAGACACAGACCAAAGCCGGAATGTTCATGTACTCTATCATATTGTTGTTTATACCGTACCTTTTAGTTCTTGTTTTTGGTTGTCCATTCTCTTTCGATAGCTTGACGGATTGCTTCCCGGTTATCACAATTCCTGCCACCGGAAGCGTGCCAACGGCGAGTGGGATTGCATCGGCTATTGTAAGCCATATGCGGATTCCCGAAAATGACGGTTATACGCACACGCCAGCGCATACAAATGTCATCGGCTACGAATTGCTGTTTGTTGCACAATATTATTTTCCACTGATTTTCCTTAGCCAGCCGTATCAGGACTTTTTGCTGCTCTTGGGGGGTGAGTGCCGTACTGATGTAATGCAGTTTGAGCGTGTTCTTCTTATTCCGATAGGTAATGTAACCAACCGCAGCGAAAACAACCGGAAACAATACGACAAACCATACAGATTCCGGTTCTATCGTTTCACCCTTAATCTTTGCCATCAGAAGGCAAAACAGTAAAGCGACAGAAGTAAACAGAAGCATAAAAAGAGGTTCTTTAGGATAGTAATCCTTTTTCTCCTGATTCGTCAGCTCTATGCGGCGGTTCTTTAGCGTGCGCTTTAATAATTCCTGATTCATATCGGATTCTTTGATTTACAAAGTTACGGATATGGCAGGGAAAGGGCAAATTTCAATCGGGAAAAGATTATGACCGGAGCTTGTTTTTACCTTTAACGTGTTAAACTGACGTTAATAAACAGGATGGGCACTGGTATTATACACCTTTCGCATATATTTGATAATAATAAACAGCAGGCTGCACGGCATTTATAACAAGCAGAGTAAAGTAATATGAAAGCAACTGAATAAAATGCAGTACGACATGTTTCATTTTGGGGAATCAGTTTATTGGACGTATAAGATGTGTAGCCCGGAACCGCTGTCCCTGTTATATAGATGAGAAAAAGGGCGATAAGAACCAGTACATGGGATGCGGTTGGAAAAGATCAGCTAAACAGAATGAAATAAAGTTCATATAACTTTTCCATTTAAAATAGAAAGTATGGGAAAAACTTTGGGTCAGATTTTGATGGATGAAGCTCGACAAACAGGGTTACAGGAGTGGATGAAAAAGGTACAGGTCGCTGTGCGGCAGACGGATGTGAAGAATCCGGTAACGTGGATGGCATTGGAAAGATTGTCCCGGGACGAGGATAATATGCCCTGTCTGGTGAAACTGTTGAAGGAACATTGCCCTTGCCCTTCATTAAAAACACAGGAAGAACCGGCTTACCTGATATTGGCTGCTTATCATAACGACAACGATTCTTTGGGATATTTATTGGATACAATGAAAGTATATATCAAAAAGAAAGACCATGACGGGATATTGTTCTTATGCCGGATGCAGGCTGCCATCAATGATAATGAGGATTATCCGCACCTGAACGGATTGTACAACGAACTAACGGGCTACCTGCTATCTTGTCGCCGTGATAGGGTAAAGGAGTACCGAAAAGGGAATATTCCCGTATTCAGCGAAGCGGATCTGCAAGTGGCGGAAAAGTACTTGCCACACTTGAAAGAATATTCTTTTCGTGACAAAGTGATGGCTGCCTTCCCTACAGCAAAGACCGTTACGGAATTGGCGGAGAAATGCGGATGTGCGGTGAATACTTTTGAACGTCGTTTCAAAGAGGAGTTCGGGGCTGCTCCCCGCAAATGGATGATGGAGCAAAAAGCAAAGCGTGTAGTAACGCTGCTCACCCATACCAACCTTCCCATGAAAGAGATTGCAGGTGAGTGCGGGTTCGAGTCGAATAACTATTTCTGGGACTTTTGCAGGCGTAACCTGAACGCTACACCCACCCAAATAAGGGAAGGATTCATGGATGAACAGAAGTCCGTTGATTAAAGATAGTGGGATGTCGTGGATATAGGAACGGCTTGGTACCTGAACAATGGGGTTATAACCTTACTTTAGGGACTTTTTACTCAAAAACTGTTTTACCGTTTTGTGAGTAAGATGCTGACCTGTTTGATTGGATATTTAATAGGATTTGTGCTTTGAGAATATATAAATAAAAAAAGGAGTACCGCCGTACTCCAACCTTTGTTAACCTTAAAATCTAATACTATGAAAAACACATTGCAAATATACGCACGATAAATTAATCTGCAAACTATCCAAGAAAAAAAGCATGCTTTATAACATAATTTAAATAAACCAGAATCTATCGCAGATATCTAAATAAGTTTTTTCACATTGTTTTTGTACAGAAAGAGCATATATGTAGGTATTGTTTTGCTTGATTTTCTTTATTTCTTCCGAAAGCTCGTCATTTAAAGGAGACATTTCGAAGTCGGACATCATTACCAGATCAGCATTCCGATAAGATTTAGTTCTTAAAATATGTATAGCGTGAAGAAGTGCAGGGGTTAAATCAGTGCCTCCATGAAAACTTTGACAAAGAAAATCTGCTAATTCCTGTATATTTTGGCTTAAACGTTCTATCTCAATGCAGGCTATGTCGTCGGAAAAGCTGATAAGATAGCATTTTCGATCTTGTTGTTCTGTGAGTTCGGCAATGGCAAGAATGGCCGATTTGACAAACTCTTCTCTTTCTCCACTCATAGATCCTGAAGTATCCACACAGATAATAAATGGTCCTGATTGTTCTTCTGCAATATCTTTTCCCTGTACCTTTACATCTTTTATGCGGTGTTGTTCCTTTGATTCATAGTCTATCATCTGTAACTTCTTCTTGCTGAATCGTTCGAAGAAAAGAGATTGTAAGACTGGATCTGAAAGATAACAATACTCTATGGGTAAGAGGCTGTTTAAATCATTGCCTTCACATATTCCTCTTATATCGCTTTGGGCAGCATGCGTAATGATCTGTTCTTGGTGTATGCCTGCAATCATACGGAATTTTTTCTCCTTACCTTGATGTTGTTTTCCGAGAATTTCTGCCAGTTCCCGAATAGCCGGGTGAGTTTTTGCTATTTCGTCGTAGTGGAAAAGTTGTTTAGCCAGTTCTTTGTGACCCCTTAATAACCACATTAAGCGGATGCTACCACGTTGGGGCAGCTGATCGGCTATGCTTTTCTGTAGTTGGTAGAAGTTCTCACAAAGTCCGTCGATACGTTCTGTCTGATAATTATATTCATTATTAGCTAACAGGTGATGCCATTTGCCAAAAAAAAGATTTCGAAGGTTTTTCCACTCTTTCGACCGTTTTTTAAGTGTATGAAATCGGCTGATATAGTATTGAATATTTAAGTCACCGCGGTTGTATTTCATTTGTAACGGATAGGCTGAATTCTCAAGAAAATGCAAAAAAGCGGTGTCCGTAAGTTCACGACTTTCGTAAAAATGTTCCCATTGCGCAGCATAATGTGAATAAAATTCCTGCAGGGAGGGTTGAGTGTGTTGATAATAAGACTTGATTTCTTCATCAAGTTCCTCTTGCTTGATAATATCATTCCGAAGATGTGACTCGTATAGTTGGTAAGTTACCTTTTCCAGCTTTTCCAGATAGATGTCTCTAAGTTCTTGCAGCCTAATATTCCTTATTTTCCAATCCATGTGTATAAGCTATTTCCCGGATTTCATTCTGGCAGATGTCCAGCATTTCTTTCTGGCTGTTTAATACTCGTTTAATCATACTGCGTTGTTTATCGTCCATAAATAAATGTTCCTTGCAATATTGTAATTCGATGTCAGTTATGCGCTTTAAGTCATTTTCGCGGTTATGGCATAGGTCAATCAACTCCTGAAACCGAAATTCAAAAGGTTGATATGTCTCTTCCGGAATATCAATGTCATATCCTGTATTACAGGTTAATGGGTGCTCTTGGTTATTGATGAATACAGAGCGAGTGCCTTTTTTAAGTGAGACGACGGCTGATTGGGATACATTGCGATTGCGGACATAGTCATATACCTTTAATATCCAATTTACAGGACGATACTTATCTCTCTGGATATAAAACAATTTTTGAGTATCTTTCCTTAAACCTTGGTAGTCGGAAGCAAAAATCAATAAATTGCCTGCTACAGGATATCCTTCAATCTGATGATAGAAAGTATCTACAATCTGTAATGCAGGATCTTTTATTTCTCTCAGGCTGTGTTCTGATTTCATGTTTTCCCGGATACTGTTCAATTTCTGTTCTAAAATTCGTTCACCACAAAGATAGTGGTCGATGCACTCGCGGAGTGCGGCCGAAACTATTTGTTCGACAACCGGGATTTGTTCCACCTCGTTCCACAGGCAATGTAGTAATAGCGTACAGTCGGAGAAGCGAATGGTATCTGCTCCGTTCAGAAAAGCAGAAGTTCTGAGTAAGGATACGATTTTTTTCCATCGGCGGTCAGAAACATAAAGAACAGAGTGGGGGATTTCTTCTTTCTGTATGTTATATTTTTCTATCTGCCGTTTGATGGAGTGAATTAATTCAAAGATGGTATAATGTATATTGACTTGGTTGATTTGAGTTCGCCAGTCCCTGTATTGCTCTTCTGTAATGGAAAGTCCGGATGGAATTACCGGTTCAGCATCATTTACTGAGGCTATCATCCGGTCGAAAGCGAATTCCTGTTCGATGTTCCCTACGAAACAGCGTATTAGGAAACGATCCCACAGAGCTTCTAAACCTTCTCCCTGAGCGGGCAGTTCGTTAGAAGCTGCTATTAATCCTTTCAATGGCAACCGGATCGTATATTGTCCGTTGCGGTATATTTTCTCGTTGATGACTGTCAGCAATGAGTTTTGTATGCTTGGTCCGGCTTTCCATATTTCATCCAGAAATACGATCGTTGCCGATGGAAGGTAGCCTTCGATAATACGTTCATATTTATCCTCGTCTTTCAGCTTAGAGATGGATACCGGACCGAATATTTCATCGGGGGTACTGAAACGGGACATCAGGTATTCAAAGGAAGTGCTTCTGTCGAATGCCAGTTTCAATCGTCTTGCGATAAGGCTTTTGGCGACTCCCGGAGGTCCGAGGAAGAAAATGCTTTCTCCGGAAATGGCTGATAAAAGTGATAATGCGATGGGATGTCCTTTCTCAAAGATTCCCTCGTTCATGGCATACAATAATTGGGTAATATGTGATTTTACTGTTTTCATGTACTTCTGAATTTTGTGCAAAAATAAGGGATTTTTCTGCCAAATTGAGGCATAGTTGTATTTTTGTATGTCAACGGCTTGTATAAACATATATTCGTATGGAGTGTTATAAACAGAAGTTGGTGAAATGGAAACATTATTGTATCTTTATCACCTGTAACAGTATACAGGAAGGAGTTTGAATTATGGAGTTGCGTACAGTCGATGTCACTCGTTACATCATGCCGCTGCGTGAGGGTGGTTCTCTACCGGCGCTGGCCGAAGCTGATGATGGTTTTAAATATGTTGTTAAGTTTCGGGGTGCAGGGCACGGAACTAAAGCACTGATAGCAGAATTGATTGGTGGTGAGATTGCACGGATGTTGGGTTTTCGTCTGCCGGAGTTGGTCTTTTTGAATTTAGATGAAGCTTTCGGACGTTCGGAAGGCGACGAAGAGATACAGGACTTATTGCAGGGAAGCCGGGGATTGAATCTGGGTTTGCATTTTCTTTCAGGCGCTTTACCATTCGATCCGGTTGTTACTGAGATCGACGGCAAACTGGCGTCACAGGTTGTATGGCTGGATGCGTTATTGACTAATGTGGACCGTACCACGAAAAATACCAATATGCTTATGTGGCATAAAGAGTTGTGGCTGATAGATCATGGTGCCTCTCTCTTTTTTCAGCATTCATGGGTCAATTGGCACAAACATGCAATGAGTCCTTTTACTCAGATTAAAGATCATGCTCTATTGCCGCAAGCCGATAAGTTGGAGGAGGTGGATGCCGAATTTCGGGTATTACTGACATCGGAGAAGATTCGTGAGATCGTAAATTTGATTCCGGATGACTGGGTGGAGTGGCGTGACAAAAATGAAACTCCCCAAGATATCCGTGATATCTATTACCAATTTCTTATAGAAAGGATAGAACATTCTGAAACGTTTGTAAAAGAAGCAAAACATGCCAGAGAAGCATATTTATGAATACGCCGTTATCCGGATTGTTCCGAAAGTGGAACGTGAGGAGTTTATCAATGTTGGAGTTATCCTGTTTTCCAAACAAGCATGCTTTATCAGGATGCGTTATGATATCAATGAAAAAAGGCTGAGGCTATTTGCACCGGAACTTGATATTGATTCTTTCCGTGAACATCTGGAGGCTTTTAGCAAAATTTGTGCCGGTTGCCGTACAGGAGGAGCTATTGCCCAATTGGAAATCCCGGAACGTTTTCGATGGTTGACTGCACACCGGAGTTCGTGTATTCAAACTTCAAGACCTCATGTGGGTTACTCCGATGATCTGGAGGAGACATTGGAGCGATTGTTCCGGGAATTGGTACTTTAATGCTTTTATCCTTTTGCCTCCTGATACATAAATCGTTTGATGCTCTTCTTCGCAGTTTTCTCAAATTCTTCGAAGTGAATCTTTATTTTAGTAATCTGGCAATAAGAGGGTAATTGCTGATTGAGTTCAATCCGGTTGGTTTCCATCATCCTTTCAATATCTGTTTGTGACAGTCCATGTGCAAAGGCATCATCGAAATCAGGGTAGATTAATGCCACAAGTTTATCTTTCTGGAGCAGGACTAATGATTCGGATACATAAGGCATGTTGTTGAATTTACTTTCTATTTCTTCCGGATAAATGTTCTGTCCGCTTGAAGTTAGTAACATGTTTTTACTTCGTCCACGTACTGTGACATACCCCTCCGAATCCATTGTAGCTAAGTCGCCGGTATGGAGCCATCCGTTTACATCGATGATTTGTGAAGTCGCTTCCGGATTTTTGTAATATCCCAACATTAGGTTCATACCCTTACAAATGATCTCTCCGGCAATGCTTTTCGGATCAGGGGAGTCGATTTTCACTTCCATACGGCTGGTTGCTTTTCCGCACGAAGCCTGTTTCAAGGTTTCCCAGCGACTTGAACAGATAATGGGCCCACATTCTGTCATGCCATAAGCAATGGTGTATGGAAATCCTATTTGTTTAAGGAAGGCTTCCACTTCTGCATTGAATGGAGCTCCTCCGATAATAATCTCATCGAAATTTCCCCCGAAGATCTCCATAGCGGCCTGTCGGGCAGCGGCTTTTATTTTATCATTAACAATGGGGACCTTCAACAGCAATTTACCTATTTTATTGTCCAGTTTGGGGAGAATATCTTTTTTAATAATCTTTTCAACAATCAACGGCACACAAGAGATCACTCTCGGCTTGATTTCCGCAAATGACTGTGCAATGATCTTGGGAGACGGCATACGCGTCAGAAAGTAGAGATGGGCGCCGGCAGAGAATCCGTAAAGGAAGTCGTAGACCATGCCGAACACATGTCCCATAGGGAGCATGGAGACGATATGATCTCCCGGTTTTACCGGAAGCATCTCATGACAATAGGCGATGTTTGACCACAAACTCCGGTATGGAAGCATGACTCCTTTGGAATAGCCGGTTGTTCCCGACGTATAATTTATGACAGCCAGTTCTTCCGGCATTTCTTTACGGTAGGAGATATGTTCCGGGCGGAAATTTCTGGGATATCGTTGCCCGTATATTTCATTACGGTGTTCATGTGCATACGTCAGTTTATTGTTGCGCGACACAAGTGGGGCAAAATCAGTTAAAGAAGATATGCCTTCAAGTAGCGGCATCCGGTCCTCATTAAGGTTTTCCCACACCTGCTCACCTACAAAAAGCAATTTTGCTTCGGAGTGATTGACGATATTGTGAATATTGTCAGCCTTAAATTCGTGTAAGATAGGAACAATTACTGCACCATAGGTCACAGTAGCCAAAAAGGTTACAGCCCAGTGGGCACTATTACGTCCACAGACAGCTATTTTATCTCCCGGCTGAATGCCGGCCATTTCTAATATGATGTGAAATTTGGCTATTTTCCGGGCTACATCCTTATATTGAAGGGTGATTCCTTTGTAGTCTGTCAGGGCGTTTGCATCCCAGTTGTTTATGATGCTCTGTTCAATATAACCAATGAACCGTTGTTCTTGTTCCATTTTGTAATTTTTGCACATTCAGTTTAAAACTGCGCAAAATTAATATTCTATTAACGGAAACCGAATTCTTTCGTAAAGTTTTACGTTAAATTAACGGAGAATGGGAGAGCTTTATTTGTCTATTATTAAGCCGATAAAAGTCACAGAGACACGTCTTATGATATCAGGGTGATATATACTCCGTGTTCTCTGTGTACTTCGTTATGAGCTTTTATTCACTCTCAGCCATTTCCTTTTTATTTTTTTCTGAGATCAGCAATAATTTGTCCCCTACATGCAGTTTTAGTGTGCCATTAGGAATCAGGAATTCATCTCCGCGTTTTACGATCATTACCAAAGTTCCTTTAGGCAGGTTCATATCTTTCAGCGTATCGGCTTCACTCAATATTTCCGAAGTGATGGTCATGTCCGAGAGGTCGGTATCTATTTCTTCGGGAAGTTCGACACCAAATTCATTTCCGGTCTTTTCAAGAGGAGTAGACAGATGCAATAAGCGTGCTACAAACGATACGCTTGTTCCTTGCACAATCAGCGAAACAATTGTGATGAAAAATACAATATTGAAAATCATATTCGATCCTTCTACATTGGCTACTACCGGATAGGTTGCAAAAATGATAGGCACAGCTCCCCGCAGACCTACCCACGAAACGAATAAACGCGATTTCAAAGTGATTTTTCGGAAAGGCAACAGACAAAGAAATACACTTAAAGGACGCCCGATAACGATCATGAATACTCCGATAAGTAATGCTACAACAGCAACTTCAAGCATTTCGTGCGGATTGACAAGTAGTCCCAGCATGAGGAACATAATGATTTGGAATAACCATGTAAGTCCGTCCATAAACGTTGCAATTTCTTTCCGAAAGGTTATTTTATGGTTACCTACCATCATACCGGCAATGTATACAGCCAAATATCCGTTACCGCGGAGTAGGTCGGTGATGGCAAAAGTAAAGAATACAAATGACAATAACAGAATGGGATAAAGTGACTGGTTATCGATATTTATTTTATTAAGGATCAGTATTGCCAGCTTTCCCAGTATATATCCGGCGGCTGCGCCTACCAGGAACTGGATGATGAATGAGCCGATAATGGTGCCTGTACCCATACCATCCGATTGGATGAACTGTATCAGGACAATGGTCAGCATATAAGCCATCGGGTCGTTGCTTCCGCTTTCCAGTTCAAGCATGGGACGCAGATTATGTTTCAGATTCATCTTCTGTGAACGGAGGATAGCGAACACGGAGGCAGAATCGGTGGACGACATGGTCGATGCAAGCAGTAGGGAAGTAATCAGCGGGAAATGGATATTCGTCCAACCCATTCCGGAAAGATACCAAATGAACAAACCGGTGAAAAGAGCTGTGAGGAGTACTCCTACAGTAGAGAGTACAATTCCCGGTGACAGGATGGGACGGATTTCTTTGAACTTAGTATCCATACCACCGGAAAACAAGATGACGCTAAGGGCTACCATACCTATAAATTGAGCGACTTTGGCGTTGTGGAACTGCAGTCCCAGACCGTCGCTTCCGAAAAACATGCCTACGAGAAGAAATAATAATAAAGCGGGTACTCCGAAACGATAGCCGGTTTTTCCGACAACAATGCTAACGAATAGTAAGATAGAACCAATGAGTAGAATGTTTTCTGCGGTAAATATCATAAGCAATGAGTGCTGAAGGTTATTAATTTGTTATTTTACATTTCACTGTGCGAAGTTACTTAAATTATGTAACAAATAGAAATGCTCTTTGGATGTATTTATGTCCCAAATTGCCGTAAAATAGTTTAAAAATGTTATTTTTGCAGCCCAAATAATATCATTCTATATCTATATGGATTCAAATCATCTTTCTCCTTTACGTAAGGGCGTGGTAGGAGTACAGTTTCTTTTTGTGGCTTTTGGCGCTACTGTTCTCGTACCTTTATTGGTCGGACTTGACCCCTCTACAGCCTTATTTACGGCCGGTATCGGTACACTTCTTTTTCATTTGGTAACAAAGGGGAAAGTTCCTATCTTCCTGGGCAGCAGCTTTGCGTTTATTGCTCCCATTATTAAAGCAACCGAATTATACGGACTCGCCGGCACGCTTTCTGGAATGGTGGGGGTTGCATTGGTATACTTTGTCATGAGTGCTTTGGTCAAATGGCAAGGAATCAGACTGATTGAACGCCTGTTCCCTCCGGTAGTTATTGGTCCGGTAATTATCTTGATCGGGCTTTCACTTGCCGGAACCGGAGTCAATATGGCAAAAGAAAACTGGACTCTTGCATTACTTTCATTACTGACTGCCGTGGTTGTATCTATCCGTGCTAAAGGACTATTGAAGCTAATACCTATCTTTTGCGGAATTATCGTGGGGTATGTTGCCGCATTGGTCTTTTATGATGTCGACCTGTCGGGAGTGAGAGATGCAGCATGGTTGGGCTTTCCGCAGTTTGTATTTCCTAAGTTCTCCTGGGAGCCTATTTTGTTTATGATGCCGGTAGCGATTGCTCCGGTGATAGAACATATCGGTGATGTGTATGTAGTAAATACTGTAACCGGAAAGGACTATGTGAAAGATCCCGGATTGCATCGAACGCTCTTGGGAGATGGTTTGGCCTGTCTTTGTGCAGGCTTGTTGGGAGGTCCTCCTGTGACTACATATTCGGAAGTAACCGGAGCGATGTCACTTACCAAGGTGACAAATCCTCAGGTAATACGAATTGCGGCGGTCACGGCAATTCTGTTTTCAGTGATCGGCAAAGTCAGTGCTTTGCTAAAGTCTATCCCTTCGGCTGTATTGGGAGGAATCATGCTGCTTCTTTTCGGTACGATTGCTTGTGCGGGAATTGCCAATCTTGTCAATAATTGCATTGACTTGAGCCGGACGCGCAATATCATAATTGTTTCTCTGACCTTGACAATAGGCATAGGTGGAGCCGTGTTGACATGGGGTGAGTTTTCATTGTCAGGAATCGGTCTCGCTGCATTGGTAGGAGTAGGGTTGAACCTGGTGCTCCCGAGAGAAGAGTGATAAACGATGAAGGGTAAACGATAAACCGGTTGTGTGCCATAGGCAAGAGTCCTCCGTTTATCGTTTACTGTTCATCATTTACCGTTCATATCATGCCAGGAACCTTGCAATATCTTCATCCGCTGTGCTGATACCTCCGATTCCGAAGTTATCGATCAGTACCTGTTTTACGTTAGGTGATAAGAATGCAGGAAGTGTCGGTCCCAAATGAATCTTTTTCACTCCAAGTGCTAACAAAGCCAGCAGAACAATAACGGCTTTTTGTTCATACCACGCAATGTTATAAACGATTGGCAGATCATTGATATCTTTTAGTCCGAATACTTCCTGCAATTTCATGGCGATGATAGCGAGCGAATAACTGTCATTACACTGTCCGGCATCCAGTACTCGGGGAATGCCGTTGATGTCTCCTAAAGGCAGCTTATTATATCGATACTTGGCACATCCTGCTGTCAGGATCACTGTATCTGCCGGAAGTTTCTCTGCAAACTCTGTGTAATAACTGCGACTTTTCATTCGGCCGTCACATCCGGCCATGACGAAGAACTTACGGATAGCACCGCTTTTTACTGCTTCTACCACCTTATCGGCCAATGCGATTACTTGGGCATGGGCGAATCCGCCTACAATCGTACCGTTTTCTATTGCTACCGGTGGTTGGCAACGTCGTGCATGTTCAATGATGATAGAGAAGTCTTTGGGCTTTCCGTTTTTACGTTCGGGGATGTGGATAGCACCTTCCAAACCGGTGGCTCCCGTTGTGTAAATCCGATCTTTATAAGTGGCATTCGGGCGTGGTGGAACGATGCAATTGGTAGTGAAGAGGATGGGACCGTTGAAACTCTCAAATTCCTCTTTTTGCTTCCACCAGGCATTGCCGTAATTTCCTACTAAATGCTTGTATTGCTTCAGCCGGGGATAATAATGTGCCGGCAGCATTTCACTGTGGGTATAAATGTCTATACCGGTACCTTCTGTTTGCTGTAGCAATTCTTCTATATCTTTCAGGTCATGCCCGCTGACAAGGATACCCGGATTGTTCCGGACGCCAATATTCACTTCAGATATTTCCGGATTTCCGTAATGATTGGTGTTGGCAGTATCAAGCTGGGCCATTGCCTGTACCCCATAATTTCCGGTAGTGAGTGTGAGGGCTATCAGTTCATCTACCGTAATATCTTCGCGGGTCAGTTCTGCCAGTGCGTGTTGCATAAAAGCAAATATTTCCGGGTTTTCGTATCCTAAGTTATAGGCATGTTCTACATATGCCGCCATACCTTTAATGCCATAGTGAACCAGTTCTTTCAGTGAACGGATGTCTTCGTTCGGAGTGCGAAGTACGCCTACAGTTTGGGCTTTTTCTTCAAACTCTGATTCATCGCCATACCAGGTACATTCATCGGGGACGGACTCGATAGTAACCTGACTACCTAAATCTTTTTTAAGTTCGAGGCCCTTCTTTATTTTTTCAATAATGGCCCGTTTGTCAAAATTGGCGTTTGTAATAGTGACAAACAAGGCATCGAAGATGAACTTATCTGCCTGGGCAGAAGAACGTCCTTCTTTGCGTAATGCCTCGTTGTAGACTGCGATTCCGCGTACAACAAAAAGCAAGAGGTCTTGCATATTGGCTACTTCGGGAGTTTTCCCGCATACTCCGCTGAGGATACAGCCTGTACCTTTTGCGGTTTCCTGACACTGATAACAGAACATACTCATAATTCTTACGTATTAATTGGTTTCTTAATTGAAGGCAAAGATAGGTGGAGGATTTGAGGTAGTTCTGTAACCAATGTTACAAACAATAGAAAAAAGATTGGAGATTTTATTGTATCAACTGCATTAAATCTTCTTTTCTCAGGATGTGCACTAATTTCCGGTCTGTTCTGATCAGGCCATCATCCTGCATGTGTGCCAGTTCGCGTGCCAGTGAGGGGCGTGACACTCCGAAATAATCGGCCAATTCTTGCTGTGAGCGATCGAGTAGTATAGGATTTCCCTCCTGCTGTTTTGAAATCCGGAGCAGGTACGAGGCCAGTTTTTGCCGGATCGTCTTGAAAGACATAAAAAATAGTTTGTCGGCAAGTGTCCGGGCATAATTGGCCGAAAGGTTCATATAGTTTTCTAAGAATCTCTCATTTCTCCGGAATAGCTTCAGTACACTTTCTTTAGGAATTTCAAAAATCTCAGTAGCTTCGTTTGCTGTGACCTCTACCGGGTAACGATTGTCGGCACCAAACAAGAAAAGTGGGGCTATCGCACGAGGGGCAGTAATATCCTCTACTTTAATCAGTCTGCCCGAATAATCGATCATTTCTCCCCGGACACTGCCCTTTAGCAATATCATCAGCCGGTTGCATACGTCACCTTGTCTGGCAAGAATGTCACCTTTGCGGAACATACGGAGGTGAGAAACGATTCCGTCAAAATCACGGGATAGCGTTTCGGGCGAAATTCCGTGGAATAAAGGGTTGTTAGCAAGATAGGTCATGGCTTTAAAGATTGAATTGATATATTATTAATAACAGGAATCTTTTCTCATTGTTTGCCGGTAACTGTTGCTATTGCGTTGCTAATAATACTGATATCGCATTTTGGAAACAATGGTTTTACTTAAATTTCAGCACAAATTTAGTTTCTTTACCCGGTAATAAAGTGATGCTTCCTCCGGACAGACGCATGATCTGGCGAGAGATACTAAGTCCGATGCCGCTACCTCCCTCTTTGGTCGTAAAGAATGGGATGAAGATATGGTCTGCTATTTCCGGGGGAATGACGGGACCATTGTTCTTGATTTCTATCAGTACCTCTTCCGAATCGTTACAGCGGGCACTGATTTCTATTTTTCCGTCAGCTTGTGTACCAATAGCTTGAATTGCATTTTTGAGCAGATTGATGACAACCTGCGAGATTAGATTTTCATCGGCATAAACAATTAAGTTGGCAGGAGAAATATCTGTATGAAACGTGATGTTTTTGCAAGTGTTCTGATGCCGTGCCAGTTCTACCATGCGATCGATGAAGGCTTTTACATAAAACAAAGATGGTTCGGGAGTGGGGATACGGGTAAAACGTCGATAAGACTCTACAAAAGCTAATAACCCTTTCCCTGTAGTGCTGATGGTCTGGAGACCACTGCGTATTTCTTCGTCATGGGTATCGGAAAGTGAGAGCAGGGTATCGCTCAGTGAAGTGATGGGAGTTACCGAATTCATTATTTCGTGAGTCAATACACGCGTCAGGCGTATCCACGAATCAATTTCCTTTTCGTCCAATTCGCTGTTGATGTCGCTGAGGGCGAGGATGCGTAAATGTTCTTTGCGTATTGTAATATCCGATACGCGAATGGAAAGATTGACTGTGCCCCGTTCATTATTAAAAGTAATCTGTAGTTTTTCTCCGGTACGGCAGAATTCCACCTTTTGCATCAATGTCACATCTACTTTACTCAGTTGGCGGATGTGAGTAAGTACATTCAATCCTAACAGACGGAGTGCTTCGTTATTTTTTTGATAGATGGCTCCATTATCGTTGAGCACTAATACTCCTGTGTTTATACAGTCAAGAATAAGTTCATAGTACTTCTCTTGTTGTGCCGTTTCCGATTTTACATTATATAATATGTGTCCCACCCGGTTCAGTGCACGATTGATGTCCCGGGTTTCGGGTGTGGTTTTTTCTTCCGGGAAGTGAATGGCATTGTCGTTGTTCTCAAGCGCATCGATCATGAAAAGAACCCGCTTGGTATGGATGCGGTATAGAGATAATTGCCACCAGATGCTGAAGATTAAAAAACAGAGGCTCAATATCATCCAAACGAAGTCTCTGTTTGAGTAAAACAGAGCCGCTGTTATGGCAAAACAGAGGCTCACTCCGAGGCGGAACCAATATCGTTCGGTAAGTAGTCTGATGTGAGTCTTCATAAGCCGAACTTTTTCATCTTATTGTATAGTGTCTGGCGGGTGATTCCCAATTGGGAAGCTACTGCCGAAAGGTTGCCTCCGCATTTATCCAATGCCTTCCGGATCATGGCTTTTTCCATCTCCTCAAGTGTGGAAGCTTCGGTTTGCTGTATTTCTGTTTTTTGTACCAATTGAAACATTTCGGCAGGTATCGAATTGCCGTCACAGATGATGACTGCTTTTTCGATGGCATGTTCCAGTTCCCGGATGTTACCGTACCAGGAGTGTGCGGTCAGCTTTTCACAAGCAGATGCAGTCAGGCTGATGGGAGCTTTGTCGTATTGTTTACAGAAACGTGTAATGAAGCGTTCGGCCAGTGGGACAATATCTTCCCTGCGATTACGCAAAGGCGGAATCTCTACATGAATGGTGTTGATACGGTAAAGTAAGTCTTCGCGGAACTCTCCTTTATCAACCATTCCCTGTAGATTCCGGTTGGTAGCACAAATCAGCCGGATATCTACAGGAACAGGTTCGTTACTACCTACCCGTACGATACTTCTTTGTTGGATGGCTGTCAACAGTTTGGCTTGCAGGTGGTAGGGGAGGTTCCCGATTTCGTCAAGAAAGAGAGAACTATGGTTGGCTGCTTCAAATTTACCCGTGCGGTCGGCATGTGCATCGGTAAAAGAACCTTTCACATGTCCGAAAAGCTCGCTTTCGAATAAAGACTCGGTAATTGCCCCCATGTCTACGGAGACCATCGTTTCTTTATAACGGGATGACAGGGCGTGAATCTCCCGGGCGAGCATTTCTTTTCCGGTGCCGTTTTCTCCCGTAATCAATATGTTGGCATTGGTTGTAGCTACTTTTTCTACCAGCATGCGAAGTTGTTGCATAGCACTGCTTTCACCCCAGTACATGGCAGCTATAGAAGGATTTTCTTTCTTTCGATTCTTCTTTTTGCCTTCTTTGGCCTGTGAAGCAGCGTTTAGCAGAGTCTCGACTAACTTTTGGTTATCCCATGGCTTTACGATAAAGTCGGTAGCGCCTTCTTTGATACCTCGTACAGCTAAATCAATATCGGCGTATGCGGTGAAAAGTACTACCGGGAGATTGGGGTATTGGCGTTTGATTTCGTGCAACCAGAATAGGCCCTCGTTGCCGTTGTTGATGCCGGAAGTGAAATTCATGTCCAATAAGACGACTTCCGGATTTTCTTCTCTCAGAACAGATGACAAGCTGACTGGTGAAGAGAGGGTGATGGCTTTCGAAAAATGATTTTTCAGTAATAGCTGCACTGCTGTCAGTACTCCTTTGTTATCGTCGACAATGATAATGGTTCCCATTTAGAAGATTGAAATTTAATTGTTAGCGGCAAAGTTAATAACAATTCTCTATTACAGAGGATCAAAATGAATCTAAATCCGGGAAATATCTTATTATCTCCCCTCCTGACAGGAGAAAGAGGGGAGATAAAATTTCATCTTTTGTTTATGTCGTTATAGCCACTGGAATTTTAATCCGAAAGATAGGCTTAAATAGTCACGTGCCCGTAAGTAACGGTTTGTGGCACGGCTTATCAGCAGCAAGTCGCAAGTACTCAATTCATAAAAGAGTGTGACAGACTTGGTAAAGAAACGACGGTCTTTATCTATGTTATAGGTTAACCGTTGTCCCAAAAAGATGTGGGTACGGATTTTGGAAGAGAAGCCATAGTACCCTTCCGGATAGCGGCTGGGTTCTTTTACCCAGAACTCGTGTCCAAATACCGTATTAAAGTAGAGCCCGCATGACAGAGGTTCCGTAGAAAAGCCTTTCCCCAACTCAAGACTCCAAGGCATATAGTTTTGCTTGAGGGTCATAGTCAGTTTCGTGCGATGTGAGTCATGTTTGGGAATAAATCCCAGAAAAAGGTCGGTTTCCCACTGATCCCTCCGTCCGTAATCCCATCCGGTTCCGAAAGAGAACATGCCCATATTTCCGGCAAACTGTATTTTATTGTGAGTCGGTATCAAAGAGTTCCATCCTTTCCGGAAACGGTGGATGCGTTTATCATATTTGCTGGGCTCCGATTTGGAGACCAGAACAGTATCTTTGGTTTCTTCTTCATCACTTTTGTCTGCCTGTGCCAAAGCGTCTTCCGGACAAAACAAGAACAGTGCCAATACAGTATAAAGAGTAGATTTAAAATTCAACCACTTCATAATCATATCCTTCAGGTTTTATGGTGAATACTAAATAACTGCGGTTTTTCATACAATTGCTGCCGTAATACATTACTCCGTCCTCAAATACATCCGAAGCACTGATACGATGCTCATGGGCTACAGTACAGAATTGCAGGGCTGGAAATTGACGTATATACATTTGAAAGATCTTGGCTACATTGTTATTAAACTGATCGCACAAAGGGCGGGCATGCATGCAAAATACCGTCTTGTCAAACTCGTCCGAACGTTCTGTCAATTCCGCTTCGATAAAATTGAAATCCGGAATCGGATCCGAGTAATCATATTCCATTGCATTCGTATTGAGGCATACAAACTTTACTCTTCCTGCGATAAATGAAAAATTAGTATCTCCAAATATCTTCCTGAATGCTTCTTCTCCTGTTCCCAAACAGTCATGATTACCAATCAAAGCGACATACGGCACATTTAGTTTGTTCATGATATCTCTTTGCCATAGAAATTCGTCTGTTAGTCCGAAATCGCTCAGATCTCCTCCATGCACTACAAAGTCGATGTCGTTTCGTTTATTTACGGCATTTACGAAGTCTACTGTCTCGTCATACCATCGTTGCGAGTCACCCATAGCTATAAAGCGGATAGTGGTCTTATTCAGACATTTGGCTTCTATCTTCTCGATATTTTTGTTATTAATATCTCTTTCGCCTTTGATTTTGACATCGTAGGGATGGTAGTCTATCATGTCGCAACCGGTAAGTAACAGGCAAGAGAGAAAGATTCCGATTATTCCTTTTTTCTTATCCATAAACTATTTTTTTTGAATTGAAAACTCGATGCAAAGATAGAGTTTTCTTCTTGATAAGCAAATATTGTTGTCTAATAAATAGACAGCAGTGTCTAAGAATTAGACAGGTAGAATGAAGATGGTGAAATGCAATGGTTTGATTGTCAATAGATAAATCCTCTTGGCACGCTTTCTGCTTTATAATAGATAAATAACTTTATAATTATTGAGTTACTTCTGTTTTTCTAAAATAATAATATACAGACAGAGATATGAGACAACTTTACTATACTTTCCGGACTCTTCTTAATAGGCGGGGCTTAAATTTGGCTAAAATTATTTCGTTGACCTTGGGATTATTTATGGGGATACTGCTTTTTGCACGTGTTACTTTTGAATTGAGTTTTGACAACCATTATTACGAGGCTGATAAATTATGTGCCGTCAATGTTACAGTGCATTATAAGGATGGTGAAAAGAAAGGTCCTTACCCGACAGTGATGGCTCCTGTTCCGGCTGCTATTAGTGAAAACTTTCCCGAAGATATTGAGTCGGCTACAGTGGTGCGTGTGCAAAGTCGTAGTAATACTTTGTTCAATGGAAATACTCGTTTGGAGCCTAAGGTCATTCTTGCCGATTCTCTTTTTTTTCGGACGATGGGTATTGAGGTCCTAAAAGGTAACCCGCATGAGCTGGGTAATCCGGAAACCATGTTCATTTCCGAGAGTTTTGCACGAAAAGCATTTGGCAATGAAGATCCGATAGGGAAAGTACTACTTTATAAGCGTTCCTTTCCCATGACTGTTAAAGGTGTCTATGCGGATATTCCGGAGAATAGTTCTTTACGCCATGATGTGGTAATATCTTTTGCTACCATCATAAAATATGAGTGGGAATGTGTCAGCTGGACTTGTGGCGATAGTTTCGAAGGGTATATTCGCCTGAAAGAGACCGGAAGTTTGGAGAAAGTGAACTCTCGGATAGATAAGGTGATTGAAAAGTACTTGCCGTTCGATCTTGAAAA
The DNA here is from genome assembly GCF_033042785.2 of Bacteroides hominis. Classification (NCBI taxonomy): domain Bacteria; kingdom Pseudomonadati; phylum Bacteroidota; class Bacteroidia; order Bacteroidales; family Bacteroidaceae; genus Bacteroides; species Bacteroides hominis. Next base: position 3,451,448 of record NZ_CP178829.1, read on the forward strand.
TGACGGCTTTGGAATGCGCTATTCACTTCAACCGATCCGTGAAGTTTACGCAGAGACTCCCGTTGTACATAAAATGATAATGATTATGTCCTTATTGGGATTTGTTATCCTTTTTATAGCTGCAATGAATTATGTTTTGATTTCTGTTTCGTCACTCGCAAGTCGTGCCAAAGCGATAGGTGTACATAAATGCAGTGGAGCCAGTAGCAAAAACATCTTTTCGATGTTTCTTTGGGAGACAAGCATTATCATTTTGGTATCTTTGATATTGGTCGGTAGCTTGGTTTTAAATTTTGATGAGCAAATAGAGGATATTGCTTCCGCTTCTTTAAGTTCTCTTTTTGCATGGAGAACTCTCTGGGTACCTGTTTGTGTTATTCTGGTTCTGTTTTTATTTGCCGGTATCATTCCCGGATATCTATTTTCCTCTATTCCTGTCACTCAGGTGTTCCGACGTTATACTGAAGGGAGGAGAGGTTGGAAACGGTCTCTGCTTTTTGTACAGTTTACCGGGATGACTTTTATTTTTGGTGTATTGTGCGTGGTTCTTATACAGTACAATCGGATTACAACCAAACCTTTAGGGTATAATGCTGACGGAGTGGCTTTCACTTATCACAGCTTTGATGATCCGGAATCTGCTTTGGATAATCTCCGTCGTTTATCAATGGTAAAAGATGTTGCAGTCTGTTGGTCAAACATAACTTCCGGTTATAGCGGTCAGCCTGTTGCTGATGATAACGGAACGATTGTATTCACAGCCCGTCTGAATGTTTGTTCATATAATTATGCTCCGTTTATGGGGATTCGTATTAAAGAAGGGAAGAATTTGGATGGTCCCAATCAGGTTCTGGTAAATGAAAAGTTTGTAAAGTCTATCCATTGGACTGATGGGGCTGTGGGCATGAGATATGAGGATTTTACAGTTGTGGGAGTGATGGAAGACTTTCCGGTAAGCAGTTATTATAATGAATTAAAACCGGTGGTATTTATGGGGCAACAGGATGTGAATGATTGTTATCACGTCCGGCTCAAGGCACCTTACGAGGAAAATCTTCGTCTGCTTAATAAAACAATAAGAGAAATGTATCCTACTGAAGATATTGTATTTATATCATTACAGAAAACCATTGATAACCAATATTTAAGCGTACTTCGCTTTCGCAATGCCGTGATATTGGCTTTTATTGTTATCTTGCTGATTTCACTGATGGGACTGATAGGATATACTAATGATGAAGTACGTCGTCATAGCAAAGAAATAGCTATTCGTAAGGTGAATGGTGCCGAAGCTTCCAATATATTAAAATTACTTTCCAAGGAGGTCATTTGGGTAGCTCTGCCAGCCGTATTGTTAGGTGCTACAGGAGCCTATTTTATGGGTATTCATTGGTTGGGACAATTTACCGAACAGATTCATTTGAAGGTGTATTGGTTTGTACTGATTGCTTTGGCTATAATGGCTGTAATTGTGATTAGTGTGATGATAAAATCCTGGCACATAGCCAACGAGAATCCTGTAAAGAGTATAAAGAATGAATAAACAAAAATAAACCGATTAAAATAAAAAGGATTATGATACAAATTAATGATCTTAGTAAAGTTTTTCGTACTTCTGAAGTAGAAACCGTAGCGTTAAACCATGTGAGCCTGGATATAGAGGAGGGCGAGTTTGTTGCCATTATGGGACCTTCCGGTTGCGGCAAGTCTACGTTACTCAATATTTTGGGATTACTTGATAACCCGACAGAAGGTTCTTATCAGCTGATGGGGCAGGAGGTAGCCGGTCTTCAGGAGAAGGAGCGTACACGGGTACGTAAGGGTAAACTGGGCTTTGTTTTCCAGAGTTTCAATTTGATAGATGAACTGAATGTTTACGAAAATGTGGAACTTCCTCTCACTTATTTGGGTATAAAATCTTCTGAACGGCGTCAGATGGTAGAGAATATGCTGCGCCGGATGAATATTAGTCATCGTGCCAAGCATTTCCCGCAGCAACTTTCCGGAGGACAGCAACAGCGTGTAGCCATTGCCCGTGCGGTAGTAACTAATCCGAAATTGATCCTTGCTGACGAACCTACGGGAAATCTCGATTCTAAGAATGGTTCGGAGGTAATGAATTTGTTGACCGAATTGAATAAAGAGGGAACAACAATTATTATGGTGACCCACTCCCAACATGATGCTTCGTTTGCCCATCGCACGGTGCATCTGTTTGACGGTAGCGTGGTGGCAAGTGTAAAGGCTTAATAAAGATCACAATATGCTAAGACATATATATTATACCATTCAGACATTACTGCGAGGACGGGGAAACAATATCATCAAGATTGTTTCACTGACTTTGGGACTATTTGTTGGAATATTGCTTTTTTCCCGCGTAGCATTTGAGTTAAACTACGATAGCTATTATCAAGAGTCGGAAAAACTTTTTCTGACTTTACGCACAGTTGTTTCGCAGGGTGAGAAGAAAGAGCCCGTTTATGATAATTACGGAAAACTTCCGGTGGCAATTCGTGAAAATTTTCCTGATGAAGTGGAAGATGCAACTTTGATTGATTTGTTTAGTCGTAGTTCACTTTATCATGAAGGCGAGAAAAAAAAAGATGTAATACTGGCTACTTCTCGAAGCCATGTCTTTTCCACTTTGGGCATTAAAGTACTTTCCGGCAATGTGTCTGAGTTGGACAATGTGGATGCATTGTTTGTGTCTCGTTCTCTTGCCCGAAGTCTTTTTGCTGATGCTAACCCCATTGGAAAGACAGTAATGATTAACATTGATTATCCATTAACAGTTCGGGGCGTTTTTGAAGATATTCCTGAGAACGCTGAATTTCGTTTTGATGGGGTCTATTCATTTGTGACTCGTGCAAAAAGATTTAGAGATGAACGTGGTGGATGGCGGGGTGATATCAGCTATATATGTATGGTTCGTTTTCGCCATTCGGAAGATGTAGAGAAGGTGACGGCACGTATGCCTGAAATGATGAAAAAATATATGCAGTATACTAAAGACTGGTCTGAAGAATTTTCGTTTATAACTCCTTCTCAATTTCATTTGCAAAAAAAAGAATCACGTAAGATTGTGAATATCCTATCGATTCTCGGATTTATTATTTTGCTGATTGCTGGAATGAATAATGTACTTATTTCAATTTCTTCTTTGCCACAGCGGGCCAAATCAGTAGGAGTACATAAATGCAGTGGAGCATCAACTGGACATATATATTGTATGTTTTTATGGGAATCGGCATTATTGATTTTAATTTCTCTTTTATTTGTCATAGTCCTTTTACTTTGTTTTAAACTGGAAATAGAAGACTTGTTTGGTGCTTCATTGGCGACACTATTTGCATGGCGTACTCTATGGGTACCTGCATTAGTAATCATTTTATTGTTTTTACTGATTGGTTTGTTACCGGGAAAACTTTTCTCTTCAATTCCTGTGACACAAGTTTTTCATCGTTTTACTGGATACCGTGTTTCTTGGAAATACCCATTGTTGTTTGTGCAATTTGCAGGAGTTGCTTTCATATTGGGATTATTAATGATTATCCTTTTACAGTATAATCAGGTTATGAGTCGGAATATGGGCTATAGAGTAGATAATTTAGTTATAGGGTGGGGACCATTTGATTCGATGGATAAAATAGATGGCATTCTCCGAGGATTACCTTTTATTGAGACATCTTGTAATAGTGCTTCATTTATTTATGATGGGCATATGAGGCAATCTTTTACTGATATTAATGGAAAACGTTTCATGGGGCGTGTCGAATTTATAGACGAGCATTATGTTCCGAATTTAGGATTACAGATTTTGCAGGGACGTAATGTCCGTCAGGATGGTGAAGTATTGGTAAATGAAGAATTGGTACGGCAAATTGGATGGGTTGATTCGCCTATAGGTCAGAAATTGATGGAAGCTAACTATGAGTGGGGTACTGTGGTTGGGGTACTTAAAAATTATGTGGCGCAAAGCGCATATCAGCCACAAGTTCCTGTGGCATTGGTAAACAATTTGGAAAGGAGATGGGAAGCTAATAAACGGAATCTGATTTTGAAAGAACCATTTACAGAGAATCTTTCGAAAATCACTGCTTTGATGAAGGAAACATTTCCTACGGAAGATATTCAATTCCGATCTGCCCGTCAAGAGGTCGATAATCAATATCAGGAAGTGCGCCGTTTTCGTAATACCGTGGTTGTGGCTTCTGTTGCGATTTTAGTGATCGTATTGATGGGGTTATTGGGGTTTGTGGATGATGAAGTGCAACGCCGCAGTAAAGAAATTGCCATCCGTAAGGTGAATGGGGCTAAGTCGTGGGATATTGTTAATCTTTTGAATCAGAATATTTTCTGGATTGCTTTACCATCCATTTTTATTGGGATTGTATTGGCCTATGTCGTTGGAAACAAATGGTTGGAGCAATTTACCGATCAAATTAGTCTCAGCGCATGGCATTTTCTTTTGCTTCTTTTATTAATATCGTTATTGATTGTAGGAAGTGTCACTGGCAAATCTTGGCATATTGCTGATGAGAATCCGGTGAATAGCATAAAAAATGAATAGTGATGATTTAATATGTAAAAACGATGAAACAATTCTATTATACCATTCTGACATTGATTCGCGGACGCGGAAGTAATGTCATTAAAGTAATATCTCTGACATTGGGGTTATTAGTTTCTATTATTTTATTCTCTCGAGTTGCTTTTGAGCTTAGTTATGATAACTTTTTTCAGGATGTGGATGATCTTTACATCGTAAAAACGGAGTGGGTTGAGAATGGAGTGATTAAAGGGAATGCCGGAGTATATACATTGATTCCGGTAGCCTCTACCATTGCTGAGGAATTTCCGGAAGAGGTAGAAAGTGCAGCTTTTTCGAGTTTGTCTTTCGGAACTACTTTAAAGATAGGCAACCGAAAGTTGAATCGGTCTTTCATTTTATCTGACTCTCTTTATTTTCGTACTATGGGGATAGAAGTTATTAATGGCAATCCGCATGATTTGACCAACCCAGATGTGGTTTTTTTGTCACAGTCTGTTGCACGAGAAGTATTTGGTGAAGAGGATCCTATAGGAAAAACCTTACATCTGATGGTTTGGGGCACTCAAGTTGAAGCTTTGGTGAGAGGAGTTTATGCCGATCTTCCGGATAATGTATCGCTGGAACGTCACGAAATGGTTCTTTCTTTTGCCAGCCATAATAAATATGGTTGGGGACGTTCGGGCTGGACGAGTGGTGGTAATTATAATGCTTTTATCCGCTTAAAAGACGGAGAAAGAAGCGCTGATGCTATCAATGCCGGTATTGATAAGGTGATTGCAAAGCACATTCCTCCTGAAATGAATCTGCATTTACATATGTTTGTAGTACCTTTACGTACTATTCATTTGGAGCAATCTAATGTGCGGAAGACAATTTTAATAATGTCTTTATTAGGATTTGCCATTCTTTTTGCCGCCACTATGAACTATGTACTTATTTCTATTTCTTCACTTTCTCAGCGGGCAAAAGGAATCGGTGTTCACAAGTGTAATGGTGCGTCTGATAGGGCTATACTTTCGATGTTTATATATGAAACAGCTTTGATTATAGGGATCTCTCTGCTTTTCATGGTAGTACTTTTATTCCAGTTCCAGGAAAAAATTGAAGAATTGGCGGGAGTGTCGTTATCATCTCTTTTCACTTGGCACAATCTATGGGCTCCATTGTCGGTAGTTGCCTTTTTGTTTATTATTGGAGGTGTATTGCCGGGAAAAGTTTTCTCTTCAATTCCGGTAACGCAGGTTTTCCATCATTACACTAAAGGGAATATGGGTTGGAAGCGGACACTTCTATTTATAGAATTTGCAGGAGTAGCTTTTATTTTTGGATTGATGTGTGTGACTTTTTTTCAGTTCCATTATATTACAAATAGAGATATGGGGTATCGACCGGAACGTATAGCATCTTGTTGGCATAAGTTTGCTGAGCCGGATAATGCACGTAATAATTTGAAATCGTTGCCTTATGTAGAAGGGGTAGCCACTGCTGAGGGAGGTATGATGTGGCTTGGGAACCGACAGGTGACTGATGAGAACGGGAATGCTCTTTTTACTCCCCGTTGTGGTATATTTGACAAAGATTTTGTCCCACTTATGGGGCTTCGGCTTAAGGTCGGGCAAAACCTCACTGGCGAAAGGCAGTTTCTGGTCAATCAACCCTATGTAGAAAAGATGGGTTGGACAGGTAGTGGCGTTGGTGAAATAATCCCTAATCGAGGAACAGTGGTAGGAATACTCGCTCCTTGCTGTTTTGGTACGCTTCCACCTGACTATGAACCCATAGAAATTGAATGGGGGACTAATTTAGTAAATATGCATGTACGTCTTAAAGAACCTTTTGCAGATAATCTGCGTATGTTGAATAATGAAATGAAAAAGATATATCCACAAGAAGAAATAGAGTTCACCTCTTTGGAGCGGGATTTGGAAAGGGGCTATCGTCCTACAATGATATTTCGTGATACTACTATATTGGCTTTTATAACGATTCTGTTTATCACTTTGATGGGATTGATCGGGTATACGAATGATGAAGTTCGCAGACGTGGTAAAGAGATAGCTATTCGTAAAATAAATGGCGCCGAAGTAAGTTCTGTTTTGCTTTTGTTATCTAAAGATATCTTCTGGGTAGCTATTCCTTCAATTGCTATCGGTACATATGGAGCTTACTTAGTAAGTCAAATATGGATAAGCCAATTTCGGGATACGGTATGTATAAGTATAGGCTGGTATGTAGCAATAGCTATTTGCCTACTGGCTTTTATCATTATATGCATTATTGGGAAATCCTGGCACATCGCCAATGAAAATCCGGTGAATAGTATTAAGAGTGAATAACAAATAAAATAAATTATGATACAGATTAATGACATTAGTAAAGTCTTTCGTACTTCTGAAGTAGAAACCGTAGCGTTAAACCATGTGAGCCTGGATATAGAGGAGGGCGAGTTTGTTGCCATTATGGGACCTTCCGGTTGCGGCAAGTCTACGTTGCTCAATATTTTGGGATTACTTGATAACCCGACAGAAGGTTCTTATCAGTTGATGGGGCAGGAGGTAGCTACTCTTCAGGAGAAGGAGCGTACGCGGGTACGTAAGGGTAAACTGGGCTTTGTCTTCCAGAGTTTCAATTTGATAGATGAATTGAATGTTTACGAGAATGTGGAACTTCCTCTCACTTATTTGGGTATAAAATCTTCTGAACGGCGTCAGATGGTAGAAGATATGCTGCGCCGGATGAATATTAGTCATCGTGCCAAGCATTTCCCACAGCAACTCTCCGGTGGACAACAACAACGCGTGGCTATAGCCCGTGCAGTTGTGACTAACCCGAAATTGATTCTTGCTGACGAACCGACGGGTAACCTTGATTCCAAGAATGGTGCGGAGGTAATGAATCTGTTGACCGAATTGAATAAAGAGGGAACAACAATTATTATGGTGACCCACTCCCAACATGATGCTTCATTTGCCCATCGCACGGTGCATCTGTTTGACGGTAGCGTGGTGGCAAGTGTAAAGGCTTAATAAAGATCAATATGCTAAGACACATATATTATACCATTCGGACCTTAGTCCGTGGACGCAGTTCAAATGTCATTAAGATTATTTCGTTAACTTTGGGACTGTTTGTCGGACTTCTACTGTTTGCCCGGGTCGCGTTTGAACTGAGTTATGACCATTTTTATCCGGAGTCAAGAAACCTGTTTCTGATACAGGCTTCTTACTCCTATGAAGGAAAGCAGGAGAAGCCAAGTCCTTATATTTATGGTGCAATGCCTGCTGCTATCCGGGAGAACTTTCCTGATGAGGTGGAAGAGGCTACTGTGCTGCGTAATGTTGGTCAGCAAATATTTTTTAAAGGAAACGAACGTTTTGATCAACAGCAGACTATTTATGCAGACGATCACTTCCTCCCAACTATGGGGGTAGAAGTGTTGAAAGGGAACAAAGCTGATTTAGTGGCTCCCGACGCTATTTTCATTAATGAATCATTGGCACGACGTGTCTTTGGTGATGCAGACCCTATCGGGCAAACCATGTTATGGGAAAAGAACTATCTGGTCACTGTACGGGGAGTATTTGCCGATCAGCCGGAGAATACAGACCTGAAATATGATGTAATCGTATCGTTTGCCACTTTGTATAAGCGGATGGGAGAGGATCGTGCCGGTTGGGGATATGATATCAGTTACATGGGGGTGGTTCGTTTCCATAATGATACGGAAGCTCCTGAGAGGGTTGCCGGACGGTTACCGGAAATGCAGAAAAAGTATCTTCCGCAGGGGAAGGATGGTTTTTCTGAAGAGTATTCTTTTCAACCTATATCTGAGTACCACAGTAGTCAGCCGGATGTAAGAAAAATGGTGCTTATCATGTCGGTTCTTGCTTTTGCCATTTTATTGATAGCTGCTTTGAACTATGTATTGATTTCCGTATCGTCATTGGCACGTCGTGCAAAAGCAGTGGGAGTCCATAAATGCAGTGGGGCCAGTGATGGTAACATATTCGGTATGTTTTTATGGGAAACCATGTTTATTATATTGTCTGCACTCGTATTGGTCGGCCTGTTGATTCTGAATCTTAGGGAACTGATTCAGGATACGCTGAACGCCTCGGTCGGTGCACTTTTCACTTGGGAGACCTTATGGGTGCCTTTGCTTGTGATAGCAGTTGTTTTTTTCGTGGCAGGAGTGATACCCGGATATATGTTTTCGTCTATTCCGGTGAGTCAGGTTTTTCGTCGTTATACCGAACGGAAGACAACCTGGAAGCGCCCGTTACTTTTTGTTCAGTTTGCCGGAGTACCTTTTGTCTTTGGTTTATTGGCAGTTGTATTGTTTCAATACTATAGTGTGATGAATCGTGAGTTGAATTATAATCCTGAACGGATAGCTGTTGCGAGGTGTTACTTCAGCGATGACGAAGTTGATAATGCCCGTTCTGATATACGTCGTTTGCCGATGGTAGAAGATGTTGCTTTTGCCTGGTTTCCTATTTCCGATTACTATAGTGGTTTCAGTGTCTACAACAGTACAGGAAAGTTGCTTTTCGATGCACATACTTCAATGTGCGATTACCATTTTTTGTCAATGATGGGAGTTCAGCTTATTGATGGTAAAAATTTTGATTCTCCCAAACAGGCTATTGTAAATGAAGAATTTGTGCGGAAGATGCATTGGGAAGACAGTGCGGTAGGTAAACAGGTCAATATTGGGACTTCTCTTCCTGTTGTGGGAGTCGCAAAGGATTTTCCGATACGAAGTGCATATACTCCTCAGGATATAGTGATGTATATCAGCAGTCCCTTTGCTTCCGGAGCTCCCCATGTACGTTTGAAAGAACCATTCGATCAAAATTTGAAAGCTCTCAATCAAAAGATGGGAGAACTGTTTACTACGAAGGATATTGTGTTTATCCCTTTGCAGGAAATAATCGATCAGCAATACGAAGCGATTCGTCGTTTCCGCGATTCGGTAATCATTGCTTCTATTTCCATCCTGCTGATTACCTTGATGGGACTTTTCGGCTATACTAACGATGAAGTCAGTCGTCGTAGTAAAGAGATTGCGATCCGTAAAGTAAATGGGGCTGAGGCCGGAGATGTTTTGCAACTTCTTTCAAGAGATATTTTCTGGACAGCCTTGCCTGCTGTACTATTGGGTGCAGCAGCAGCCTGGTTTGTCGGTGGTAAATGGCTTGAGCAGTTTAGCGATGCCATTGTCCCCAGTGTCTGGTTGTACCTCAGCATAGCATTGGTTGTGTTGCTGTTGATTGTTGTCAGCGTAATGCTACGGGCATGGAAAGTGGCCAACGAAAATCCGGTGAACAGCATTAAATCTGAGTAATGTTTCAAGACTATACGACAGAGGCTCGGTTTCACTGAAACTGAGCCTCTGTCGTATCTATACCAAGCCTCTGTTTCATAGGGTTAGAGGCTCTGTCCGGATGCTTTCTCTTTTACCTTTTTAATATATACCATCAAAATCACTACCGCTGTTATGAAAGCCAATCCGTCAGAGACAGGCATGCTGATCCATACTCCCTTTACACCATATAAAGGGGGAAGCAAAAGTAATCCCGGAAGCAGGTATACTAACTGGCGTGAGAGTGACAGGAAGATACTGATCTTAGCCATCCCTATACTCTGGAAGAAGTTTGATATAACGATTTGTGCACCTACGAACGGGAACATCAACGTGCAAATGCGTAGTCCGGACGATGCCATGTCAATCAGTTCATCGCTGTCGGTAAAGATAGCCGAAACTGTATGCGGAAAAAGTTCACAGATAACGAAGCCGCTGCTCGTAATCAATACACCGACGATGATACCCAGACGGAGCGTATGTTTCACGCGGTCAATCTTCTGTGCACCATAATTGTATCCGACGATGGGTTGCATTCCCATTGTTAATCCCATAACTACCATCACATACAGCATCAGTAGTCGGTTAATGATACCGTAGGCACCGATAGCCATATCACCACCGTATTTTTGCAAACTATTATTAATGAGGATGACGATGATACATGCCGTGACATTCATGGCGAAGGGAGACATTCCTATAGAGAAAATGCTGCCGATGATGCGTTTCTTCATCTTCCAGAAGCCCGGCATAAAATGAACGAAACTCTCTTTGTTACGGAAGTGGCTTACTACCCATATCATTCCGATAAACTGTGACAGGACTGTGGCCATGGCAGCTCCCCGAATTCCCCAACCGAAATGGAAAATGAAGACAGGGGCGATGATAACATTCGCTATAACCGTCACCAATGATGTCAGCATTGCCTTTCTCGGATATCCGGTGGCACGCATCACGTTGTTAAGTCCGATCATGGTATAGGTGATGGGAGTTCCCAGAAGAATTACCTGCATAAAATCGCGGGCATAGGGAAGTGTGCCGCTACTGGCACCGAAGAAAAACAATATCGGGTCCAGAAACAGATAAGCCAGTCCGCCGAACAGCACTGCATTCGTCAGGCAAAGCATTAATGTATTTCCCAAAACATCGGTTGCTCCCTTGATGTCTTTTTGCCCCAGGCGTATGGAGGAGATGGTGGCGCCACCTGCAGAGATCAGCACGCAGAAGGCCACGACCAGATTCATTAGCGGAAAAGTGATAGCCAGTCCGGAGATAGCCATGGGACCGACACCGTGCCCGATGAAAATGCTGTCGATGATATTATAAAGTGACGTAATAGTCATTCCGATGATGGCCGGGATGGAGTATTGTAACAGAAGTTTGCCAATAGGTTCTGTGCCCAGTATACGAGGATCGGTTTGTTGTGCCATATAGTGAAGCGTTACATATTTTTAAGTGCGGCAAAGGTACAAATAATTTGCCTGATTCGATGATTATTCTGAACTTTGCCCACAGAGTTTAACAAACAGGTAAAAGAATGTTTATGGATACAACAAAGAAGATTACCGCATTATTCGATTGTGATGGTGTAATTGTCGATACAGAAGGACAATATACTGTTTTCTGGAATGAAATGGGACAAAAGTACGTAAACGATGAAAACTTCGGTTCCAAGGTTAAAGGTCAGACGCTGGTACAGATTTATGATAAATACTTTGCAGGAGAACCGGAGAAACAAAGGGACATAACCGAGGCATTGAATCGTTTTGAAATAGAAATGAGTTATGACTATGTTCCCGGAATAGTTGAGTTTATAGCAGATCTGCGTCAGCATGGTGTAAAAATAGCCTTGGTCACCAGTTCCAATACAGCTAAAATGGAGAATGTTTATCGTGCACATCCCGAGTTTAAATCCCTTTTTGATGAAATATTGACTGCTGAGCGTTTTAAACGTTCTAAACCCGATCCGGAATGTTTCTTATTGGGAATGACGATTTTCGGTTCCGATTCAAAAGATTCCTATGTGTTCGAAGATTCATTTCATGGTTTACAGGCCGGCAGAGCATCCGGTGCCACTGTTGTCGGATTGGCAACTACAAATCCACGCGAAGCTATTGCTGATAAGGCAGACTATGTGATAGACGATTTCAAAGGAATGACTTACGAAAAGCTGCTGACTATAACTTCACGTTATATCTGATAAGAAAGATTGAATAGTATCTCAGGGAAGAATCCCTTAGCTTTGCATGGTATTAAAAAAAGAGAGAAAATCATGTATAAGCAAACGATTCGCCCTGTTTTATTTCTGATGGAACCCGAAAAGGTACACACCTTGTTGGTTTCCTTCCTAAAATGTTACCGGCATTTGCCATGGTGCAAATGCTGGATACGTCATCTCTATACTTGTTCCGACAAACAGTTGATATGGAACCATCTTACTTTCCGAAACCGTATCGGCCTGTCGGCCGGTTTCGATAAAGGTGCCGAGGTTTTTGATGAATTGGCCGATTATGGTTTCGGATTTATTGAAGTCGGTACTGTCACTCCCGATGCCCAGGATGGAAATCCCCGTCCCCGTATTTTTCGCTTACCTCAGTGTGAATCTTTAATTTCCCGTACAGGTTTCAATAATCCTGGATTGGATATTATTAAACGCCGTCTTGAACAGAAACACGGTTCATATGTTTTAGGTGTAAATATCAATAAGAATCCCTCTTCGGAAGGCGAACAAGCTGTGGCGGACTTTTTGCATTTATACAAAGAGTTATATCCTTATGCCGGCTATTTCACGCTTAATTGGGGATCGGTGGATATTGCTCTGATGAAGCGGGTACTCAAAACGCTGGCTGCTTTTCGTCTGGAACAGAATATACATGTTCCGGTACTTCTCAAACTTCCTGCCGATATAACAGAAGAAGGAATGGATGATGTGATCGACTGTACTCGTCTGTACCGGGTAGATGGAGTGATAGCTACCGGGCCGACCATGGAGCGTACTTGTTTAAAAGGTTATTCGCCTGCACAATTGCAGAAGATCGGAGCCGGTGGAGTCAGTGGACGCGGGATAGGGGAGAAGTCATTAAAAGCCATCGGCTATTTGCGTGCCCATGCCGGAAAAAGCCTTTTGATAGTAGGGGCAGGCGGAATTATTACTCCCCCCGATGCCCGTCGAATGTTGGATGCGGGGGCCAATCTGATACAAATCTATTCTTCGTTTATTTACGAAGGGCCGGGCATAGTGAAAAAGATGATTCAGGAAATTAAATAATAAGGAATAAAGTTATGGAACAGAGTTTTATTGAATATTCATTAGGAAAAGATGCTTTTTCGGCTACTCTTTGGGTTTATCCGGCTCGTAAGCCAGGAGGTAAAGCCATTATTATGTGTCCCGGTGGCGGATTCAATCAAGTAGCTTCAGATCATGAAGGTCGCGATTTTGCCGTATGGTTTAATAATCTGGGTATCACATATGCCGTACTGAATTATCGCATGCCTCATGGTGATGTTGAAGTGATTCGTGAAGATATTCGTGAAGCGATTCGCCTGATCCGCCGCCAGTCGGCAGAGTGGGGAATCCATCAACTGGGTGTTATGGGAGCTTCTATCGGAGGCTATATTGCTGCTACTGCCGCAACTCTTTATACCGGGACCGACCGCCCCGACTTTCAGGTATTGCTTTATCCTGTTATCAGCATGAACGACCGACTGACCCATTTGCCTTCACGCGGACGTATGTTGGGAGAAACTATTCCGGAAAGTCTGAAAGAGACATTATCTCTTGAACTTCATGTCACAGCCGATACTCCTCGTACATTCATTGTTTTGGCTGAGGATGATCAGGCGGTATCTCCTCTCAACAGTATTGTCTATTATACAGCATTATTGAAACATGGGGTTTCTGCCGGACTGCATATTTATCCGGAAGGCGGACATAGCTTCGGATTTCGTGATAGCTTCATATATAAGAAGTTATGGACTGATGAACTGCAAAAATGGTTGCTGACCTTTTAATGCGGACGCGCTAATTTATTCGCTTTTACTTGTATGGTATGAATTAAAAGTTATACCTTTGCGCCCGATTTTTAATTTAAAAAGATTGGATATGGCTGGTTATATATCAGATGACACAAGAAAAGTGACGACTCATCGCCTGATCGAAATGAAGCAAAGAGGCGAAAAAATATCTATGCTTACTTCGTATGACTATACTATGGCGCAGATTGTAGACGGTGCCGGTATCGATGTTATCCTTGTAGGCGATTCTGCATCAAATGTGATGGCAGGCAATGTAACTACACTTCCTATTACTCTCGATCAAATGATTTATCATGGTAAATCGGTTGTGCGCGGTGTGAAGCGTGCAATGGTAGTAGTTGACATGCCTTTTGGTTCTTATCAGGGAAATGAGATGGAAGGGCTTGCTTCGGCTATCCGTATTATGAAAGAGAGCCACGCTGATGCTTTGAAACTGGAAGGCGGCGAAGAGATTCTCGACACTGTAAAGCGTATCCTGAGTGCCGGTATTCCGGTGATGGGACATCTCGGACTGATGCCGCAATCTATCAATAAATACGGTACATATACCGTTCGTGCCAAAGATGATGCAGAAGCAGAGAAGCTGATTCGTGATGCACATCTGCTTGAAGAAGCCGGATGTTTCGGGCTTGTGCTTGAGAAAATTCCCGCAGCATTGGCTGCCCGCGTTGCAAGCGAACTGACTATTCCGGTTATCGGCATTGGTGCCGGTGGCGATGTAGACGGACAGGTATTGGTTATTCAGGACATGTTGGGTATGAACAATGGTTTCCGTCCCCGTTTCCTTCGTCGTTATGCCGACCTCTATACGGTGATGACTGATGCAATCAGCCACTATGTTTCGGACGTAAAGAACTGCGATTTCCCGAACGAGAAAGAACAATATTAATTGTCGTATGGCAACTAAATTATGGACATTGCATTTTATGCGGATATGCCTTGCTAATTTATTGTTGTTCATATCCCTGTACCTGTTGTACCCTGTGCTTCCGGTAGTGATGGCTTCACGTTTGGGCGTGCCAGTCAGTCAGACGGGGGGAATATATATACTTTTTACGCTTGCCATGTTTTTTATCGGCCCGTTTCATGCGTATCTGGTCGATGTCTATAAGCGAAAATATATATGTATGCTTTCGTTTGGGATAATGGTAGCGGCGACTGCCGGTTACACACTTGTGCAAAGTGCCACACATCTGTTGTTGCTTTGCTTGGTACAGGGAATCTCCTTTGGAATGGCTGCTACGGCAGGCATTACATTGGCCATTGATGTCACCAATTCCACTTTTCGCAGTGCCGGCAATGTAGTCTTTTCTTGGGCAGCACGTCTGGGGATGATTATAGGGACAGCGTTGGGAGTGTTTTTATTCCGGACACATGGCTTTGAAACTCTGTTATATGTTTCTGTCGCATCGGGAGCCTTGGGAATGCTGTTTGTGTCGAGGGTATATGTACCTTTCCGTGCACCAATAGGGATGAAAGTTTGTTCGATGGACCGTTTTCTGCTTCCCCGTGGATTTATTCCGGCATTTAACCTGATGTTGATCGCTTTTGTGCCCGGATTGTTGCTTCCTGTGCTTGCCGGTGCGCCAAGTGATGTGCCGGTAGGAGGTGAACTGATACCTTTCTTTGCTTTGGCCGGAGTCGGTTTTCTCTTGTCAGTAATGGTGGTGAGACTGTTTTTCCGTTATGATAACAAGATATGGCTGCAGATAGTCACCGGGTTGATAACTATGATCGGAGCGATGGCTTTGTTGTTTTCTCCTGAAACCGGTTGGAATGTCCCGGCAGCGATATTGATGGGATTAGGACTTGGATTGGTTACTCCGGAATTCTTGATGATGTTTGTCAAGCTGTCTCAACATTGCCAGCGTGGCACGGCCAATACGACTCATTTACTTGCATGGGAACTTGGAGTCGGCTTAGGTATTGCATCTGCCTGTCACTTACATCTCACAGCTAATGAACATGTGGTTTGTCGGGTAGGATTGTTGGCGGCAATCGTGGCTCTGGCTTTCTTTGTCCTGATTACATATCCTTATTTTAAAAGGAAGAAGGTGAGATAAACGATATATGTATATCTGAAAAACAGACTCCGTAGTTTGGTGATGAATTGTCGCAAAACTACGGAGTTCGTTTTTATTGTCTATCCCATGTTGCACAATAAAACCGCAAGCACATAAGGCATGAAGATAATGACTCCTATGATGACGGCAACTATGGCACATATCAGCACTGCACCTGCCGCAATATCTTTCACATCACCTGCAATCGGATTGTGTTCCGGGGATACGAGGTTGACTAATCTTTCTATAGCTGTATTGAATCCCTCCGCTGCCAATACCATTCCGAAACAAAGTATGATGGCTATCCATTCGTTCCGGGTGATACCGAAGTAAAATCCGGCGATTGTTACTGTGATGATTGCCACACAGTGTATCCAGGCATTATGCTCTTTGCTTACAAAACTCCGAATGCCTTTCCAGGCATATCCGAAGCTCTGTATCCTTTTTTTTATACTGAATTTTTCCATTCTCAGTTTCTGCTAACCTGTTTTACACCTTTCACTGTGCGTAGCTTTTTAATCAGTGCCTCCAGTCGTCCGGTGTCACTCACCATAATGGTCAGCGTGCCCGAGAAGAGTCCGTCGTTCGAATCAATTCCAATGGAACGCAGTGAGATGCCATTCTCTTTTGATATGATAGAGGTGATATTGGTCACAATACCGATGTCATCATGACCCACTACACGGAGTGTGATCGGATATTGAGTACCTTCCGATTTTCCGGCCCAGCGTGCTTTGACAATACGGTATCCGAAGCGTTCGCGCATCTGTCCCGCATTGGGGCAGTCGTTGCGGTGAATCTTGATCCCCCCGGATACAGTGACAAATCCGAATACGTCGTCTCCATATATGGGGTTGCAACATTTGGCCAACTTGAAGTCCAGTCCTTTCAGGTTTTGGTCAATGACGAGTACATCCTCTTTAGTGACAGTGGTTTCGTCTATCTGGTTTTGCAAGTTGTATTCTTCGGCACTGCGGTAGATCACTTCATCACGTTCACCGTCCCGTTTCTGTTGTTCGATGTATTTATCCAGAATGTCGTTCACGTCAAGCACTTCGTCGGCAATATTCTGATAAAACTCTGTCACATTCTTGAATCCCAGGCGTTTGATCAGACGCATCATTACTGCTTCGTCATATTCCATCTTCCGGTTTTTGAATTTCCGTTCCAATGTTTCTTTGGCGAAATCGTGTTGGCGTGCTACCATTTCCTTCAGGGCCTGGCGGATCTTCGTACGGGCTTTTGAGGTAGTGACAATGTTCAGCCAGTCCTGTTTCGGAGTCTGTGTGTTCGATGTCATAATCTCTACCTGGTCTCCGCTATTCAACTTTTGTCTCAGCTGTACATTTTTACCGTTTACCTTTGCACCGATGCACTTACACCCCAATTTGCTGTGAATGTGGAAAGCGAAATCGAGTACCGTAGCTCCTTTTGCCAGTTTGAAGAGGTCTCCTTTCGGCGTAAACACAAATACCTCGTCTTCATACAGATCCAGTTTAAACTGATCCATCATTTCCAGGTCGTTTTCTGTATTCTCCAATGCTTCGCGTATTGAAGTCAGCCATTCGTCCAGCCCGCTTTCACCTTTCACACCTTTGTATCTCCAATGTGCGGCCAGTCCGCGCTCGGCTATCTCGTCCATACGTTCCGTACGGATTTGCACTTCGACCCATTTTCCTTCCGGCCCCATTACAGTAATGTGCAATGATTCGTAACCATTGCTTTTGGGAACCGACAGCCAGTCACGCAGACGTTTCGGATTAGGTTGATACATATCCGTCACAATGGAGTAAGCCTGCCAGCATTCCTGCTTTTCTTTTTCGAACTGGGATTCCAGAATGATACGTATGGCAAATAAGTCATACACGTTTTCGAACTGGCATTTCTGTTTCTTCATTTTCTGATAGATGGAATGAATGGATTTGGTGCGTCCTTTCATGTGAAAATGCAGTCCCGCTTCCTCCAGTTTCCGTTGTATCGGAGCGATGAAGTTGGCAATATAACGGTCACGTGACTTTTTCGTCTCGTTCAGTTTCTCTTTGATGTGGTAATAAATGTCATGTTCGGTGTACTTCAATGACAAATCTTCCAGCTCCGATTTCAGTTTATACAATCCCAGTTTGTGAGCCAACGGAGCGTACAGATAGGCGGCTTCATTAGCCACTCGTCTGCGGGCCTCGTCATTCTCGGCATCCTTTATTTGCCGCATCACGTTTACACGGTCGGCGATCATGATCAGGATCACACGCATGTCTTCGGCAAAAGACAACAACAGGTTACGGAAATTTTCCGATTCGATAGTCGGACTCTTATCGTAAAGGTCATTAATCTTAATGAGTCCCCGGATAATTCCGGCTACATCTTCGCCATACTCCTGTTGAATATATTCTATTGTATACGAGTGACAACGCACCGGTGTGTGTAACATGATACCCAGAATAGATGCCCGTTTCATACCGATTTCTTCGGCCACGATTACAGCAGTCTGCATATCTTTGATGACAGGATTCAGACCGAAACTGTCCCTTTGCATCGCATTGTTCTGTGTGGAGTCGATAAGGTGCTTTTTCAGCTTTCTGCAGTCTCCTTTTTGTAAGGTTTCTCCGGTGAGGCGCAGTAGTTTTTTGTATAGTGAGAACAATAATTCTCTCTCTTCTTTCGTAAAGAATTCATCTCTTTCCATAAGCAGCTCAAATTTATCGTCGGTAAAGATAGTTTTTTTCCGGGTTTTGTAGGGTGTCCTCTTCCTTTTTTTGTATTTTTGGGCATGAATTAATAAAATTAGATAGTATGATAACACCTGAAGACAAAGAATTGCTTGCCCAAAAAGGCATTTCGGAAGTACAAATCGCTGAACAGTTGACTTGTTTCCAAAAAGGCTTTCCTTATTTGAAATTAGATGCTGCCGCATCTGTAGAAAAAGGTATTTTGGCTCCCGATGCCGAAGAACAGAAAGCTTATCTCGCAGCCTGGGATGCTTATACCAATTCTGACAAAACGATTGTAAAGTTTGTACCCGCTTCGGGTGCTGCCAGCCGTATGTTCAAAAATCTTTTTGAATTTCTGGATGCTGACTATGCTGAGCCGACTACAAAGTTCGAACAAACGTTCTTTGCCTCAATTGAGAAATTTGCTTTCTATGATGATCTGAATACTGCTTGTATGAGGATAGAAGGTAAAGATATTCCTGGTTTGATTGCAGATGGCGACTACAAGGCAGTTGTTTCAGGATTGCTGAACGTAGCGGGATTAAACTATGGTGCACTTCCGAAAGGTTTGCTCAAGTTCCATAAGTACGAAGAAGGCTCACGTACTCCGCTTGAAGAACATTTGGCGGAGGGTGCTATGTACGCTGCCGGTAAAAGTGGAAAGGTGAATGTCCACTTTACTGTTTCAACCGAACATCGTGAACTCTTTAAATCATTGGTAGCCGAAAAAGCCGATGCCTTTGCCAAACGTTATGGAGTAGATTATAATATTAGTTTTTCCGAGCAGAAACCAAGTACCGATACGATTGCCGCTGATATGGAAAACCAGCCTTTCCGCGATAATGGCAAGCTTTTGTTCCGCCCCGGTGGTCATGGAGCACTGATTGAGAACCTGAACGATTTGGATGCGGATGTGATTTTTATTAAGAATATAGACAATGTCGTTCCGGACAGATTAAAAGGTGATACGGTGCTTTATAAGAAATTGATTGCCGGTGTACTGGTATCCCTCCAGAAGCAGGCTTTTGAATATTTGGAACTTTTGGATAGCGGCCGCTACACACACGAACAGGTAATGGATATTCTGCAATTTGTGCAGAAGAAACTTTTCTGCAAGAATCCAGAAACGAAGGATCTGGAAGATGCTGAATTGGTCATCTATCTGAAGAATAAATTGAACCGCCCGATGCGTGTTTGTGGTATGGTGAAGAATGTGGGTGAACCGGGTGGCGGTCCGTTCCTTGCTTATAACAGTGACGGAACGATTTCATTGCAAATCCTTGAAAGTTCACAGATCGATATGAATAATCCGGAAGCTAAAGAAATGTTTGAGAAAGGTACCCACTTCAATCCGGTAGATTTGGTTTGTGCGGTACGTGATTACAAAGGACATAAGTTTGATCTGGTAAGATACGTGGATAAAGCCACAGGCTTCATATCTTATAAGTCGAAGAGTGGTAAAGACTTGAAAGCTCTTGAGCTTCCCGGCTTGTGGAATGGTGCCATGAGTGATTGGAGTACGGTATTTGTGGAAGTTCCGCTTTCTACATTTAATCCGGTGAAGACGGTAAATGATCTGTTGCGTGAACAACACCAATAGTCGAGGGAGAAATAAAAAGGGATGTCAATTGACATCCCTTTTCTCTTATTCTATTGCTTATCAGATCAGTTTCTTGGTAAAGCTTCTTTTACTACCATCGGACGACCGGCATATTCTGCTCCGTTCAATTCTTTAATGGCATTGCTGGCTTCTGAAGATTCCGGCATTTCAACAAAAGCAAAACCTTTAGATCTTCTTGTTTCGCGATCTGTGATCAGTTTTACTGATTCTACTGTTCCATACTCTTCCATAACTTGTCTCAAATCTGACTCCTTAACATTATAGCTAAGATTTCCAATGTACATATTCATAAATATACAAAAATAAAAAATTAATAAAATAACAATAAAGCTTTAGGAAGTGTAAATCAGAAATGAAAGTTCTCAATGCGAACATTGAGGAAATACATGTGAGAGTTAGACCAATAAAAAACTCTTATTGTTTGGTTTTGCAAAGTAAGGCATTAATTCCGGATAATATGCTATATTAGGTTCTTTTCATCCTTTTAAATATTCTTTTTTGTGTAATTAGACCAATAATTAACACTTTGTTTTGGCCACCCATTCTTGTATTTGTCTCTATATTAGAAATTATTTTATGCCGTTTATGAAGTTAACATCCTGTTGTATACGATGTTAATAACGTAATTATACGAAGTTAATATCGTAAAGTCGAGAAGTTAACTTCCTGCAAATACGATATTAACTTCGTATAATCCCTTTCTATGTGTGCTTTAAGTGGTTGAAAATCAGTGATGTTCTATGAAGTGGAAATACTCCATTCTTCTTTTAGGAGGAGAGTTTTCTCTTGAATATGTTTTGCAGACCTTTTACTTGTTAATCATTTTTTATACTGTTCCCTTTTTCTTTCCTTTATTGCAATCATTTAGTAGCTCGTTCGGGATTTATTGGAAGAAAAGTAGTATTTTTGCGTCATTATATCTTAAAATATTCAATCATGAAGAAAATACTTTTACTCGGATCGGGCGAACTGGGAAAGGAATTTGTAATTTCTGCTCAACGTAAAGGTCAGTACACCATTGCTTGTGATTCGTATGCCGGAGCACCTGCTATGCAAGTAGCCGATGAATACGAAGTTTTCGATATGCTGAACGGTGAAGAACTGGAGCGTACTGTAAAGAAACACCGGCCGGATATTATCGTCCCCGAAATTGAAGCCATCCGCACGGAACGTTTATACGATTTCGAGAAGGAAGGCATTCAGGTAGTGCCGAGTGCCCGTGCAGTGAATTATACCATGAACCGCAAAGCCATCCGTGATTTGGCCGCTAAGGAATTGGGGCTGAAAACTGCGAAATACTATTATGCCAAATCGTTGGAGGAATTGAAGGAAGCTGCTGCGAAGATAGGTTTTCCCTGTGTTGTGAAGCCTTTAATGTCATCATCGGGCAAAGGGCAGTCGCTGGTAAAAAGTGCTGCTGAGTTGGAGCATGCCTGGGAGTATGGTTGTAGCGGCAGCCGCGGAGATATTCGTGAACTGATTATTGAAGAGTTTATCAAATTCGATAGTGAAATAACTTTGCTCACGGTAACTCAGAAGAATGGTCCGACACTATTTTGTCCGCCTATCGGACATGTACAGAAGGGAGGAGACTATCGTGAAAGTTTTCAGCCCGCACACATTGACCCGGCACATCTGAAGGAAGCGGAAGAGATGGCTGAAAAAGTAACCCGCGCATTGACCGGTGCCGGATTATGGGGAGTTGAATTCTTCCTGAGTCATGAAAATGGGGTTTACTTCTCAGAACTGTCTCCGCGTCCGCACGATACAGGAATGGTAACATTGGCGGGAACACAAAACCTGAATGAATTTGAACTTCACTTACGTGCCGTATTAGGATTACCCATTCCGGGTATAAAGCAGGAGAGAATAGGAGCGAGTGCTGTTATTCTTTCACCGATTGCCAGCCAGGAACGTCCGCAGTATAGAGGCATGGAGGAAGTTACCATAGAAGAGGACACCTATCTGCGTATATTTGGTAAGCCATATACACGTGTGAATCGCCGTATGGGGGTAGTACTCTGTTATGCTCCGAACGGTTCTGATCTGGATGCTTTGCGTGATAAGGCAAAACGAATAGCTGATAAAGTAGAGGTATATTAAATACGGAGGTTTCTTTCTGAAAATCCAATAACAGGTCTTTGTCGCTTAAGAGGTGGCAGAGACCTGTCTTTTTATTAGTCTATGCCTCTGTCTTTTTCTGCTCTTTTGCAATTGTTAATACTCTGCCCGGTTAAGTCTGCAGAGACCGAAAAATGACTCTCAAACACAACTCTCTTTTATCAATATAAAACTCGTTGCATGTTGTACTATCTAACATTTGACTAATTGACTGAAAACACTATAGGTACTTGAAAACTTGATAGGTCGCCTTGTTAGATTGAGAACAGTGCCTATTTGCCTGAACATGCTTTG
This sequence comes from Bacteroides hominis, assembly GCF_033042785.2. NCBI lineage: Bacteria > Pseudomonadati > Bacteroidota > Bacteroidia > Bacteroidales > Bacteroidaceae > Bacteroides > Bacteroides hominis. The sequence goes on from NZ_CP178829.1 coordinate 3,474,210, forward strand.
TATAACAGTAAAAAGGGCACTAATAATGTTCATTTTCACGCTGCTGTAAGTTTAATGAATGTTATCTAAAGAGAAAATATAGAAAAATGGTACAACGGGAAAAAAAAGTTTCTACATTTGCGAAGTTGTTTGTTTAACTATCTGTGTGAACAAAACCGAATATCGAACGTTATGTTAATAGTGAAACTGGTAAAAACGCGACTTACCATGCTATAACGCTTTAGAGTATTAGAAGAATAATATATAAAAAGATTGCTTATGTCACAGATTATAGGACATATCTCTCAGGTAATTGGCCCTGTGGTCGATGTGTATTTTGAAGGTACAGAATCGGACTTGATATTGCCAAGTATCCACGACGCATTGGAGATAAAAAGGCACAACGGCAAAAAGCTGATTGTAGAAGTACAACAACACATTGGTGAAAATACTGTTCGTACCGTGGCCATGGATAGTACCGACGGCTTACAACGCGGGATGAAGGTATTTCCTACAGGAGGTCCTATCACAATGCCGGTAGGTGAACAAATCAAAGGACGTTTGATGAACGTAGTCGGCGATTCTATTGACGGAATGAAAGAACTCAATCGTGAGGGTGCTTATTCCATTCACCGTGATCCCCCAAAATTTGAAGATTTAACCACCGTACAGGAAGTGTTGTTCACCGGAATAAAGGTGATCGACCTGCTTGAACCTTATTCAAAAGGAGGTAAAATTGGTCTGTTTGGTGGTGCCGGAGTAGGTAAGACGGTACTTATTATGGAACTCATCAATAACATTGCAAAGAAGCATAATGGTTTTTCCGTATTTGCCGGGGTAGGAGAACGTACCCGTGAAGGTAATGACTTGCTTCGTGAAATGATTGAATCGGGTGTAATCCGTTATGGAGAGGCTTTTAAAGAAAGTATGGAAAAAGGACACTGGGACCTTTCGAAAGTAGATTATAACGAAGTAGAGAAATCGCAGGCTACATTGGTGTTCGGACAAATGAATGAACCTCCCGGTGCACGTGCTTCGGTTGCGCTGTCGGGACTGACTGTTGCCGAATCTTTCCGGGATATGGGGGCCAAGTCGGGTGCCAGGGATATCTTGTTTTTCATTGATAATATTTTCCGTTTTACTCAGGCAGGATCCGAGGTCTCAGCTTTGTTAGGACGTATGCCTTCTGCCGTAGGTTATCAACCTACATTAGCTACGGAAATGGGTGCTATGCAAGAGCGAATCACTTCAACCAAGACGGGCTCCATCACTTCGGTGCAGGCTGTATATGTGCCGGCTGACGACTTGACCGACCCTGCACCGGCAACCACTTTTACTCACTTGGATGCAACAACTGTATTGAGCCGAAAAATCACTGAACTCGGAATTTATCCGGCTGTAGACCCGTTGGAATCTACTTCTCGTATCCTTGACCCACATATTGTGGGGCAAGAGCATTATGATGTGGCTCAGCGTGTGAAGCAGATTCTGCAACGAAACAAGGAATTGCAGGATATCATTTCCATCTTGGGTATGGAGGAGCTGTCCGATGCCGATCGTTTGGTTGTGAACCGTGCGCGCAGGGTACAACGTTTCCTGTCTCAGCCGTTTACTGTAGCCGAACAGTTTACCGGTGTGCCGGGAGCAATGGTCTCTATTGAAGACACCATCAAAGGGTTTAAGATGATTTTGGACGGTGAAGTGGATTATCTGCCCGAACCGGCATTCTTAAATGTAGGTACGATAGAAGAAGCTATTGAAAAGGGTAAGAAGTTGCTTGAGCAAGCCAATAAATAAAATAAGGAATCATGAAAGAACTGCATTTGAATATTGTATCGCCGGAAAAGGAGGTATTTGATGGTGAAGTGAAGAGTGTTACTCTTCCGGGAACCAGTGGGGTATTTTCCATTTTGGCGCAGCATGCGCCGATTGTCTCTTCTCTGCAAGAAGGAACAGTCAGTTACACGACAACGGATGGCGAAGAGCATACGTTGGATATTCACAGCGGTTTTGTGGAGCTAAGTAACGGAGAAGCTTCCGTTTGTGTATCCTGACCTTGATCCACACAAGAACCTGTTTTTACTATGAATATGAGCATTACAAAACGCAATTTCCTGAGTTATCTTACCATTTTGACTCTTGTCGGAGGTGGGTTGGGAGCTTTGGTTTTGCATTATCTTGAGCCCGGACACTATTTCGGAGGTTATCCGTTGATACCGGTATACTTTTATATATTCGGTGTATTTTACATTTATATGTTTGATGCCTGCAGGCGTCATGCACCGGACAAGATGGTGATGCTTTTTTTGGTAGCAAAGGTTCTGAAGATGATTATATCAGTCTTTCTGTTGATAATCTACTGTGTGGCTGTGCCCGATTCTGCTGTGGAATTTCTGCTGACATTTCTGGCATTCTATCTGGGCTACCTTATATATGAAAGCTGGTTTTTCTTCGTTTTCGAATGGAATCAGAAACTAAAAAAGAAATCAAAAAAATATGAAACAGTTGCGTAACATAGTTACCGGAATGTTGATCCTGATAGGAGGTATGTTGCCTGTTATGGTCTCTGCACAAGAGCCTGTGGAGGGCGATACCGCCACTGCTTTACAGCAAGAGATTATTGTGGGGAAAGACACAATCAATCAGGAGGCAAATCAGGTAGATGTAAAAGGCATTGTATTCGGTCATATCGGCGACTCCTACGAATGGCACATCACAAATATAGGAAAAACCTCTATCTGTATTCCATTGCCGATTATCGTATATAGCGAAACTTCAGGTTGGCATGCTTTTTTGTCATCGCGCCTTGAAGAGAATGACGGTAAATATGAAGGATTCTATATCGCTCCTGCCGGAAGCAGGTACGAAGGCAAAATTGTAGAACGTAATGCGGCGGGAGAAGAGGTTCGACCATGGGATATTTCTATTACTAAGGTTACTTTATCTCTATTTATCAATAGTGCTATCTTATTAATAATCATCCTTAGTGTGGCGCATTGGTATCGTAAGCGTGAACAGGGGGCTTATGCCCCTGGCGGATTTGTCGGTTTTATGGAGATGTTTATTATGATGATCCATGATGATGTGATTAAGAGTTGTGTAGGGCCTAACTATAAAAAGTTCGCTCCTTATTTGTTGACAGCCTTTTTCTTTATTTTCATCAATAACATCATGGGATTGATACCGATTTTCCCGGGAGGAGCGAATGTGACCGGAAATATCGCTATAACGCTGGTATTGGCTTTATTTACATTTGTCATCGTTAATATATTCGGGACGAAACACTACTGGAAAGATGTTTTCTGGCCCGATGTTCCCTGGTGGCTGAAAGTGCCTATACCCATGATGCCATTTATCGAATTTTTCGGTGTATTTACGAAACCGTTCGCATTGATGATCCGTTTGTTTGCCAATATGTTGTCCGGACACATGGCTATGTTGGTTCTTACCTGTTTGATATTTATATCGGCAAGTATGGGGCCTGCCATTAACGGTTCGCTTACGGTGGCTTCGGTGCTGTTCAACATCTTTATGAATTTGCTCGAAGTGTTGGTTGCCTTTATTCAGGCCTATGTGTTTACAATGTTATCGGCTGTATTTATCGGACTGGCTCAGGAAGGCGGTAAAAAAGAAGAAGTAAAAGAATAATATAAACCATTTTAAAACTGAAAATTATGTTACTATCAGTATTATTGCAAGCTGCTGCTGCAGGAGTAGGATTGAGTAAATTGGGAGCTGCCCTCGGAGCTGGTTTAGCTGTTATCGGAGCAGGTATCGGTATTGGTAAGATTGGTGGCTCGGCCATGGAAGGTATTGCACGTCAACCGGAGGCATCGGGAGATATTCGTATGAATATGATTATTGCTGCTGCTTTGGTAGAAGGTGTGGCATTGTTGGCATTGGTTGTTTGTCTGTTAGTACTTTTCTTATAATAAACAAAGAAGATTATGTCATTGTTACTACCCGATAGTGGCCTGATATTCTGGATGCTCCTTTCTTTTGGAATTGTATTCGCGGTATTGGCTAAATACGGCTTCCCCGTCATCATTAAGATGGTGGAAGGCCGTAAAACCTATATCGACGAATCATTGGAGGTAGCCAGAGAAGCAAACGCCCAGTTGTCACGACTGAAAGAGGAGGGCGAAGCTATTGTGGCTGCCGCTAATAAGGAACAGGGACGTATCATGAAAGAGGCTATGCAGGAACGTGAGAAAATTATTTACGAGGCCCGCAAACAAGCTGAAATAGCTGCCCAGAAAGAACTGGACGAAGTGAAACGACAGATTCAGATTGAAAAGGAAGAAGCCATACGCGATATTCGTCGTCAGGTAGCTCTTCTATCTGTGGATATAGCTGAGAAAGTTATTCGTAAGAATCTGGCTGATAAACAAGAGCAGATGGGAATGATAGACCGTATGCTTGATGAAGTATTAACGAAGAACTAAGAGAAAATGGAAGTCGGAATAATTTCAATGCGGTATGCGAAAGCTCTGATGGCTTATGCGGAAGAGAGAGGAGCGGAAGACAGGCTATATCATGAACTTGTCACGCTGGCACACAGTTTCCGTACAGTGAAGGGATTTTGTGCCGTACTTGATAATCCCATTGTTTCTGTTGACGAAAAGTTCAGTCTGATCTGTACGGCAGCCGATGGAGACAATAAACCGAGTGAAGAGTTTATTCGTTTTGTCCGTCTGGTACTCAAGGAGAGAAGGGAGACTTATCTGCAATTCATGAGTCTGATGTATCTGGATCTTTACCGGAAGAAGAAGCATATTGGTGTAGGTAAACTGATCACTGCTGTCCCGGTAGATAAGGCTACTGAAGAGCGTATCCGACAAACTGCTGCACATATTTTGCATGCGTATATGGAGTTGGAAACAGTGATCGACCCTTCTATAGAAGGTGGCTTTGTTTTCGATATTAACGATTACCGACTTGATGCCAGTATTGCTACACAGTTGAAGAAAGTGAAACAACAGTTCATTGATAAGAATCGAAGAATTGTATAATTAGTGAAAAATTATGTCTGAAAATATAAGAGTAAGCGAAGTATCTGAGATTCTGCGCCAACAGCTTGAAGGAATCGAGACCAAGGTGCAGCTTGATGAAATCGGTACGGTGCTGCAGGTGAGTGATGGTGTGGTACGTATTTACGGTCTGCGCAATGCCGAGGCCAACGAACTGCTTGAGTTTGATAATGGTATCAAGGCCATTGTTATGAACCTGGAAGAAGATAATGTGGGTGCCGTCTTGCTCGGACCTACGGATAAGATCAAGGAAGGTTTCACAGTGAAACGTACCAAACGAATCGCTTCTATCCGTGTGGGAGAAAGTATGTTGGGACGCGTTATCGATCCGTTGGGAGAACCGTTGGACGGAAAAGGATTGATCGGCGGTGAACTCTATGAAATGCCTTTGGAGCGTAAAGCTCCGGGGGTAATCTATCGTCAGCCGGTAAATCAGCCGTTGCAAACAGGTCTGAAAGCAGTTGATGCAATGATTCCTATCGGTCGTGGACAGCGTGAGTTGATTATCGGTGACCGGCAGACGGGAAAAACATCGATAGCTATTGATACGATAATAAACCAGCGTAGTAATTACGAAGCGGGCGATCCGGTATATTGCATTTATGTAGCTATCGGACAGAAAGGATCTACAGTGGCTTCTATTGTGAATACTTTACGCCAATATGGTGCGATGGATTACACTATTGTAGTAGCTGCCACAGCCGGAGATCCTGCTGCACTTCAATATTTCGCTCCGTTTGCAGGGGCTGCTATCGGTGAGTATTTCCGTGATACCGGTCGTCATGCGTTGGTGGTTTATGATGACTTGTCCAAACAGGCGGTATCTTATCGTGAAGTATCTTTGATTCTCCGTCGTCCTTCCGGTCGTGAAGCTTATCCGGGTGATATCTTCTATTTGCATTCCCGTTTGCTGGAACGTGCAGCCAAGATTATCAATCAGGAAGAGGTGGCTCGTGAAATGAACGACTTGCCCGAGAGTCTGAAAGGAAAAGTGAAAGGCGGAGGTTCACTGACAGCATTGCCTATTATCGAAACACAGGCCGGAGACGTTTCTGCCTATATTCCGACTAATGTGATTTCCATTACAGACGGTCAGATATTCCTTGATACGGATTTATTCAATCAAGGTAACCGTCCGGCTATCAATGTCGGTATCTCAGTTTCCCGTGTGGGAGGTAATGCTCAGATTAAGGCTATGAAAAAAGTGGCCGGTACGTTAAAAATAGACCAGGCGCAATATCGTGAACTGGAAGCATTCTCCAAATTTAGCGGAGACATGGATCCGGTTACCGCACTGACCATTGACAAAGGACAAAAGAATGCCCGTTTATTGGTTCAACCTCAATATTCTCCGATGCCGGTAGAGAAGCAGATTGCGATTCTCTATTGTGGTATCAACGGATTGCTGAGAAATGTTCCACTGGATAAGGTAGAAGACTTTGAGGCGGCATTTCTCAATACACTCGCTCTCGATCATCAGTCGGATGTACTGGACGTATTGAAGACAGGAGTAATCAATGATGAAGTAACGAAAGCGATTGAGGAAACAGCAACGATGGTTGCGAAACAGTTTAGTTAATTATAAACCATAAAGACTATGGCTTCACTAAAAGAAGTAAAAACCAGAATAAATTCGGTACAGAGTACCCGAAAAATCACTTCAGCAATGAAGATGGTGGCTTCTGCCAAGTTACACAAGGCACAGGGAGCCATTGAAAACATGCTGCCTTATCAGAGGAAACTGAATAAGATATTGACCAACTTTCTGAGTGCTGACCTTCCGGTAGAGTCTCCATTCTGTGCGGAACGCCCTGTCAAGCGTATTGCTATTGTAGCTTTCTCTTCCAACAGCTCTTTATGTGGTGCTTTCAATGCGAACGTACTAAAGATGTTTTTGCAGACGGTTGGAGAATATCGTGAGCTGGGGCAGGATAATATCCTGATCTATCCGGTTGGCAAGAAAATAGAGGAAGCTGTGAAAAAATTAGGATTTTTTTCTCAAGGGAGCTATCAGAGACTGGCAGATAAGCCTTCGTACGATGAAGCTGCTACGTTGGCCAAATTGTTGATGGAACTTTTTCTGGAGAAGAACATCGACCGGGTGGAGTTGATTTATCATCATTTCAGATCGATGGGAATACAGGAGCTGTTGCGTGAAAGATACTTGCCGATTGATCTGTCTGCCGTTCAGAATGAAGACGGGAAAACCGGAATGGTAAATGACTATATCATAGAACCTTCCGCAGCCCAGTTGATAGCAGATCTGATTCCGCAGGTTTTGAGTCAAAAGATCTTTACGGCTGCTCTCGATTCTAATGCATCCGAACATGCCGCACGTACTTTAGCTATGCAAATAGCAACGGATAATGCCAATGAACTGATTCAGGAACTGACAAAGCAGTATAATAAGACCCGCCAGCAAGCCATTACAAACGAGTTGCTTGATATTGTGGGCGGTAGTATGGCTTAAACTTTCCACAGGGGGCACAAAGGTTGCGGAGTTGTTATCAATGAAGAAACTGACAACTAATCATCGTCCGTAGCCTTTGTATCTTCTGTGGCAAAATAACTTATTATTATATTGGTTTCTTCTTTCTTTTGCTATAACTTTGTAGCAAAGTATTATTTCATGGAAGAAAATCACGAATTAGAATTAGCCTGGCAAGTCATTGAAAATACCGGTACCCATCTGTTTCTGACAGGAAAAGCCGGAACCGGAAAAACAACCTTCCTTCGTCGGTTAAAGGAATTAACTCCCAAACGCATGGTAGTGGTCGCTCCTACGGGGATTGCTGCCATTAATGCCGGAGGTGTCACCATACACTCTTTTTTCCAATTAAACTTTGCGCCTTATATTCCGGAGAGTACATTCAATTCTGCCCAACAAAGCTTCCATAAATTCGGGAAAGAAAAAATCAATATCATCCGCAGCATGGATCTGTTGGTGATCGATGAAATCAGTATGGTACGTGCCGATCAACTTGATGCGGTGGATTCAGTGTTGCGTCGTTATCGGGATCGTTCGAAACCTTTTGGAGGTGTTCAACTTCTGATGATAGGCGATTTACAGCAGTTGGCTCCGGTAGTAAAGGAAGAAGACTGGAATTTGTTGACCTCTTATTATGACACGGCATTTTTCTTTGGCAGTCATTCACTGAAAGAGACTGAATATATCACTATAGAGTTGAAGAAAGTCTATCGGCAGAGCGATACGGCTTTTGTCGGATTATTAAATAAAATCAGAGACAAAGAGGCCGACGAATCTGTGCTGGAAGAATTGAATAAACGTTATCTTCCGGAGTTTCGTCCGAGAGAAGAAGAAGGGTACATCCGGCTGACGACACATAATTATCAGGCCCAGCAATATAATGACAGACAGCTGCTTTCTCTTTCCGGCAGGGCTTTCAGCTTTCAGGCGAGGGTAGAAGGTACTTTCCCGGAATCGGCTTATCCGGCGGATGAAATGCTCACTGTCAAGGAAGGGGCTCAGATTATGTTTATTAAAAACGACTCTTCCGGGGAACATCGATATTATAATGGAATGATCGGTTTGGTTACGGCTGTTGGTAAAGATGGCATCCGGGTGAAAGGAAATGGAGAATCGCAGGACTTTTTACTTGAAACGGAAGAATGGACAAATAGTAAATACAGTCTGAATCCGCAGACGAAAGAGATAACGGAAGAGGTTGAAGGTACTTTCCGGCAGTATCCTATTCGTTTGGCATGGGCTATAACGATCCATAAAAGTCAGGGTTTGACTTTTGAACGTGCCATCATTGATGCAAACGCTTCTTTTGCTCATGGGCAGGTTTATGTTGCGCTGAGTCGTTGTAAATCTCTTCAGGGACTGGTACTCAGTTCTCCTTTAAGGAGAGAGTCTATTATCAGTGACGACACGATTGACGAATTCACCCGTAATGCCGGAGAACTGACCCCTGATAAGCATAAGCTGGCTCTGCTGCGTCAACATTATTTCTACGAGTTGCTATGTGAACAATTCGATTTTCATCCTCTTGAGCAACATTTCGCACGTGTTCTGCGTCTGCTCGATGAACACTTATACCGACTCTATCCAAAGTTGCTGGAACGGTATAAAGAAACGATCGATCTGTATAAAGCTCAGATAATGAAGGTTGCCGATACTTTCAAGTTGCAATATTCGACTCTGTTGATGGAGGTGGAGGACTATGACGCAAATCCGAAACTGAATGAACGAATTGTGGCCGGTGCCCATTATTTCCGTAAACACCTGGAGGATTTGTTAAACCCACTGATGGTTTCTACAAAGGTAGAAACGGATAATAAAGAACTGAAAAAGAAATTTTCCGAAGCGTTAGATACATTGAAGACGACACTCCATGTGAAGCTGGGAACACTCTATTATACCGAAAAAGAAGGTTTTACCGTATCAGCTTTTCTAAAACATAAGGCTGTCCTGACCTTATCCGTTTCCGGAGGAGAAAGTACATCCTCGTCCGGAAGATCGGAACGTAAACCCCGAACTGCTGAAAAAATAGAAGTTCCTACCGATATCCTACATCCGGAACTGTATAAACAGTTGATTGCATGGAGAAATTCAGAAGCTTCGAAAGCTAATCTTCCTGTTTACACTGTTATACAACAGAAAGCAATACTGGGCATTGTGAATTTATTGCCCTGTGATACGGCTTCGTTAGTGCGTATTCCATATTTTGGGAAGCGTGGTGCCGAAAAGTACGGCGATGTTTTGCTTGAAATGGTGAGCCGGTATGTAAAGGAACAGGGAATAGAACGTCCACCAATGCCTGCAATAACATTGACCCTCAAAAAAGAAACTAAGGAACCGAAAGAGCCAAAGCCTCTAAAAGAAACTAAACCCGTGAAGGAGCCAAAACTTGACACCAAAGAGATAACCTATCGTCTTTTCAGGCAGGGGAAAAATATCGAAGAGATAGCCAAGGAACGTGAGTTGGTTTCAGGGACTATAGCCGGACATCTGGAGCATTATGTACGCTTGGGAGCAGTTAAGATAGAGCAGCTCGTTACGAAAGAAAAGATTATGAAAATTACCCGTTATGTGCAAGCTAATGGAAGTGACAAAGGACTTACGGCAATTAAAGCTGCTTTGGGTGATGAGGTTTCATATGCAGATATAAGGCTGGTACTTGCTGCCGAAAAAAAAGAATCATAAGATTTGTACGTCAGTCAGCTTACGTTTTACCGTGGTTGACTGACGTACCCAATGCTTAGTCAGGTAAATTATAATAGTGCCTCTTCTATTAACGCTTTTAGTTGCGTTTTATTCATGGTTCCTAATTTCATGGTCGGTTCTCCTCCAACAGGACAAAGCAGCAGATTAGGGATTGTACGAATGGCAAAAGCCGCTTCCAATTCCGGTTCCTGATCTACATCCACTTTATAAATATCTATTTTACCATTATATTCTACAGCCAGTTGATCCAGTATGGGTGACAGTGCTTTGCAATATACACACCAGGGAGCATGAAAATCTACCAGGCAGGGCTTGTTGCCTTTAAACTTCCATTCTTTCGGATATCCTTGATAATCTGCAACTTTTTCTACAAAACTTTCTTTGGTTAAATCGATGACTTTCATATTTCTATTTTTTAAAGGGTTACTACTTGTTTGTTTCTTTGATGTTGCAAAGATAGGAAGATCGGAGTTATTGGCAGATAGCTATTTCTCCTATTGTATTAGCAATTCTTCCTTGTCCTGCTTTTTCCGCTTTCTAATAACTTTCTAATCTCATCTGAGTATCTTATAATTGCTTTCAAACGGTCTGCGTGAAGTGTGAATTGTACTTTTGTCATCAAAATAACAAGGACTATGACCAGAAAGTTTTTTATTCTCTTTTTTCTTGGATTTTTCGGAATTGCCGGAGCACAGCAACCCTCCGGGAGCTTGACGCTGAAAGAGGCCGAGCAACGTTTCCTGAAATGTAATTTATCCCTATTGGCCGAACGCTACAATATAGATATGGCACAAGCCAGGTTGCTTCAAGCTCGATTATTTGATAACCCGGTGATCTCATTCGAACAAAATGTTTACAACCGGCTTAATGGCACTTATTTTGATTTTGGTAAGAGCGGTGAATCTGTTGTAGAGATAGAACAGGTGATCCGTCTTGCCGGACAACGGAATAAGCAAATACGGTTGGAGAAAATAAACCGGGAAATTGCCGGCTATCAGTTTGAGGAGGTAATGCGGACTTTACGTCAGGAGCTTGGGGAAGCTTTTATCGAAGTTTACTATCTGTCAAAGTCATTATCGGTTTATGATAAAGAGGTCAGTTCGCTTGAACATTTGTTGGCAGGAATTAAGGAACAGCATGTGAAGGGGAATGTTTCTTTAATGGAGATGACCCGTCTCGAGTCAATGCTGTTCTCCTTGAAAAAGGATATGAGCGAATGTGAGAGCCATTATCTATCACGGCGGGGAGAGTTGAATTTATTATTGAACTTGCCCATTGATTTTCGCACTGAGCCAATAGTAGATGAAGGTTCGCTTAAACGTCTGACCATAAATGGATTGTCTTATGCCGGTTTACAAGAGATGGTATCCGTGAGGCCTGACCAAAAGATGGCACGTAGTAATATCATTGCTTCGCAAGCCGATCTGAAATTACAGAAATCGTTGGCCTTTCCTGAATTTTCAGTGAAAGGTAACTATGATCGTCAAGGTAATTTTATTAATAATTATTTCGCTATCGGGTTTAGTATGTCTGTTCCTATCTTTAACCGTAACCAAGGGAATATCAAGATGGCACGCTTCAATCTCCTGAAGGCAGGCCGGGAGCAGGAATATATTCGCAGTAAAGCTGAGACAGAACTGTATGCTGCCTATACTGCCTTAGATAAAGCGTTCAGGCTTTATCGGTCAGTAGATAGGGGATTGGAACATAACTTTGAGAAACTGATAGCCGGAGCCAATGAAAACTTTATCAAACGTAATATCAGTCTTTTAGAGTTTATCGATTTTTACGATAGCTATAAAGAGACCTGCATTCAGCTTTATGATATAAAGAAAAACGTATTTCTCGGCATTGAGAATCTGAATGCAGTAGTCGGGCAACATGTCTTTAATAATTAAATCCATATAATTTATGAATTGGACAAAATACTTTCCATGTATATTGATTCTGGGGTTGGGAGGTTGTTCATCAAAGATGAAGCAATCTGAGGTGCATACAAATTTATGTCTGACAGATAGTTTACTGAAAATAGTCTCTGTCGATACGGTACATCTGCATGATGTGACGGATGAACTGGTTCTAAACGGGCGTGTGACTTTCAATCAGGAGCAGGTAGCGCACATTTATCCTATGTTTGGCGGTACTGTGGCGGAGCTTCATGCCGAAGTAGGGGATTACGTACGAAAAGGAGATATACTTGCGGTGATCCGTAGCGGTGAAGTGGCTGACTACGAGAAACAAATGAAGGAAGCAAACCAGCAGGTTATCATTGCCCGTAGAAATATGGATGCTACTCAGGATATGTTCGATTCAGGCTTGGCGTCTGATAAAGACGTATTGCAGGTGCGACAGGAATTGGCTAATGCAGAGGCGGAAGAGAACCGCATCAAAGAAATCTTTTCCATCAACCATTTCAGCGGTCGATCATTTTACGAAATCAAATCTCCGGTTTCCGGTTTTATTGTAGACAAAAAGGTGAGTAAAGACATGCAACTCCGCTCCGATCAGAGTGAGGAGATATTCACTGTTTCCGGCCTGGAAAATGTATGGGTGATGGCAGATGTTTATGAAAGTGATATTAGCAGAGTAGTTGAAGGAGCACCCGTACATATCACTACCTTGGCTTATCCCGATAAGGTCTTTTCCGGAAGTATCGATAAAGTCTATCACATGCTGGATACCGAAAGTAAGACGATGAATGTGCGCATTAAATTGTGTAATGAAGATTACTTGCTGAAGCCGGGTATGTTTACCAATGTCGGTGTGGAGTGTAAGTCGTCCGGGAAACAAATGCCCCGGATCGATGCACATGCCCTGATATTCGAAGGAGGGAAAAACTATGTTGTGGCAGTGGCTACGGACCACCGTTTATCGATTAAGGAGATTGATGTTTACAAACAGCTGAGTAAGGAATGTTATGTCCGTTCCGGACTTTCAGAAGGTGACAGAGTGTTGAATCAAAATGTATTATTGGTCTACAATGCTTTGAATGCAGACTAAAAGCGAAAAAAACTATGCATAAGTTTATAGACAATATTGTGGCTTTTTCGTTGAAGAATAAGTTTTTCGTCTTTTTTTGTACGGTGATTGCCATCATCGCCGGTGTGGTTTCATTCAGACACACTCCGATCGATGCATTTCCCGATGTGACGAATACGAAAGTGACCATCATTACCCAGTGGCCGGGACGCAGTGCCGAAGAGGTAGAGAAGTTTATTACGATTCCGGTGGAGATAGCCATGAATTCGGTACAGAAGAAGACAGATATCCGTTCGACAACCTTGTTTGGGTTGTCAGTCATCAATGTGCTGTTTGAGGATCATGTGGATGATTTTGTTGCTCGTCAACAGGTATATAATTTATTGAATGATGCCGATCTGCCGGAAGGAGTAACTCCTGAGGTGCAGCCTCTCTACGGACCTACAGGAGAGATTTACCGCTATACCCTGCGAAGTGACAAACGGAGTGTACGCGAACTGAAAACGATTCAGGATTGGGTGATCGATCGCAATCTGCGTGCCGTATCGGGTGTGGCGGATATTGTCAGTTTCGGTGGTGAAGTAAAAACCTGTGAAGTAAGTGTCAACCCAAACCAGTTAATCAATTATGGCATCACCTCGCTGGAACTTTATGATGCCATTTCGAAGAGTAATATTAATGTGGGCGGAGATGTAATAACCAAAAGCTCCCAGGCTTATGTCGTAAGAGGTATAGGGCTGATTAACGATTTGGAGGAGTTGCGGAACATTGTAGTGAAAAATATCAATGGTACTCCCATTCTGGTGAGGAATCTGGCTGATGTCCGTGAATCTTGTTTACCTCGTCTGGGACAGGTAGGGCGAATGGACGAGGATGATGTCGTGGAAGGTATTGTAGTGATGCGCAAGGGAGAGAACCCGGGTGAAGTGATATCCGGGCTGAAGATGAAAATAGATGAATTGAACGAAAGCATCTTACCGACGGATGTAAAGATTGTACCTTTTTATGATCGGGAAGACCTGGTGGATCTTGCTGTACATACAGTAACGCACAATCTGGTGGAAGGCATACTATTGGTAACTTTCATTGTATTCATCTTTATGGCGGACTGGCGGACAACGGTAGTGGTAGCTGTCATTATCCCTTTATCCCTGTTGTTTGCTTTTATCTGCTTGCATGTAATGGGGATGTACGCCAATCTGCTTTCTATGGGAGCCATTGACTTTGGGATCATAATAGACGGGGCCGTAGTGATGGTAGAAGGTATATTCGTTGCTCTCGATCGGAAAGCGAGAGAAGTGGGGATGCCCGTTTTCAACCGGATGTCGAAGATGGGGCTGATCCGGAATACTGCCAAAGAAAAGGCCAAAGCGGTCTTTTTCTCCAAGCTGATTATTATTACGGCGTTAATCCCCATATTCTCGTTTCAAAAGGTGGAAGGGAAAATGTTTTCTCCTTTGGCTTATACATTGGGGTTTGCTTTACTGGGGGCCTTGATTTTTACTTTGACCCTGGTTCCGGTCATGTCATCCATCCTGTTAAGGAAAAATGTGAGTGAGAAAAGTAATTTTTTGGTGAGTTTTATTAGAGAGAAAAGTTCGGCCTTATTTGCCATTTTTCATGCTCATCGTAAGCTGTCCATCGGATTAGCTTCTTTGGTCGGAGGAGCCGGGCTGTTTCTTTACTCTTTTCTGGGGATGGAGTTTCTGCCGCAGTTGAATGAAGGAGCCATCTATATTCGTGCTACCCTTCCGCAAAGCATTTCTCTGGATGAGTCAGTTTCACTTGCCAACAGAATGCGTAGAGAGCTGTTGGCTTTTCCCGAAGTAAAGCAGGTGCTCTCGCAAACCGGGCGCCCGAATGATGGGACTGATGCTACCGGTTTTTACAATGTGGAATTTCATGTTGATATTTATCCGGAGAAAGAGTGGGAGAGCGGACTCAGTAAAGAACAGTTGATTGAAAAAATGCAATCTGCCCTTGCTCTCTATCCCGGTACCGATTTCAATTTCTCACAACCGATTACCGACAACGTGGAGGAAGCCGCTTCGGGTGTAAAAGGTTCTATTGCCGTTAAGGTTTTCGGGAAGGATTTATATGAGGCAGAGAAACTGGCTGTACAGATAAACAAAGTGTTGGGAACCGTAGCGGGTATTGAAGATCTGGGAGTGATCCGGAATATAGGTCAGCCGGAACTTCGCATCGAGTTGAACGAAAAACAGCTTGCCCGTTATGGTGTATCGAAAGAAAATGTACAATCTATTATTGAGATGGCCATCGGAGGTAAATCTGCTTCATTGCTCTATGAAGACGAGCGTAAGTTCAATATCATGGTTCGTTATAATGAAGAGTTCCGCCAGAACGAAGAGCAGATAGGTAAGATTCTGGTACCAGCGATGGATGGTGCGATGATCCCGATCAAGGAATTGGCAGATATCCGGACCATTACAGGACCATTGCTTATATTCCGTGACAGCCATACCCGTTTTTGTGCTGTTAAGTTCTCTGTACGTGGTCGTGCCATGGGGTCTGCCGTTGCCGAAGCACAAAAGAAAGTGGAAGCTTCGGTACATCTTCCGGACGGATATACACTGAAATGGACCGGAGATTTTGAGAATCAGCAACGTGCCAGCAAACGCCTTGCACAGGTTGTTCCCGTCAGTATTGCCATTATATTCGTTATCCTCTTCATCCTGTTTTCCAATGCCCGGGATGCAGGACTGGTATTGTTGAATGTCCCATTTGCGGCGGCCGGCGGTATCATTGCCCTGTTGATCACTCACTTCAACTTCTCAATTTCTGCCGGGATTGGTTTTATAGCCTTGTTCGGCATCTGCATTCAGAACGGAGTGATTATGATTTCGGGTATTAAGTCGAATGTGCATTCGCACATGTCTTTGGCCGAAGCAGTGAAGAGTACGGTTCATTCGCGGGTCCGGCCGGTTGTGATGACGGCTACTATGGCTGCTATCGGACTGATGCCGGCAGCCATGAGCCATGGTATCGGCTCCGAGTCGCAGCGTCCGCTTGCCATTGTTATTATCGGTGGCGTATTGTGTGATACTTTCTTTACGCTTTTTATTTTTCCGCTGATTGTAGAGGCTATTTATGGTAAAACTTTGTTTGATAAAGATGGAAAGCTGCGGCAAAGACGAGTGTAAACCGTATATTTGTCACTTTAAAACTCAAAAGTTATGGCAAAGATATTATTGGTAGAAGATGAAGTGAATATAGCTTCGTTCATAGAACGGGGACTGAAGGAGTTCGGACATACAGTGTCAGTTGCCAATGACGGTAATTCCGGATGGGAACTGATCCGGCAGGAAGTATTCGATCTGCTGATCATAGATATTATTATGCCCGGAATGAATGGCTTGGAGCTTTGCCGTCTCTATCGCCGTCAGTATGGTTATCTGGTTCCGGTGATTATGTTGACTGCGCTGGGTACGACGGAGGATATCGTAAAAGGATTGGATGCGGGAGCTGACGACTACTTGGTGAAGCCTTTCAGCTTTCAGGAACTGGAAGCCCGGATCAAGGCCATCCTGCGTAGAGGAAGAGAAGATTCCGCCCGGCAGTTGGTATGTGATGATTTGGTGCTTAACTGTAACAGCCGCCGTGCCAGACGTGGAGAAGCGGAGATAGACCTCACCGTCAAGGAATACCGTTTACTGGAATATTTTATGACCCATCAGGGATTGGTACTTTCGCGCCTGACATTATTGAGAGATGTATGGGATAAGAATTTTGATACGAATACCAATGTAGTGGATGTATACGTAAACTACCTTCGTGGTAAGATTGATAAAGACTTTAGTAAGAAACTGATTCATACTGTAGTTGGTTCCGGATATATCATGTATGCCTGACTAAAAAACACCTGACTATGAAAATCGGACGTAAGATTGCCCTCTTTTATACGTTGATAACAGTGTTGACCACCATGATCGTCATTGGAGTGTTTTATCTCTTCAGTTCGAGGTATATCGACGGATTGTATCAGTCGTATCTTCGGGAAAAAGCTTTTCTGACTGCCCAGAAACATTGGGAACGGGATGAGGTGGACGAACAAAGCTATCTGGCCATTCAACGGAAGTATGATGAACTGTTGCCGGAGGCCAAAGAGATTTTGCTGAATATGGACAGTGACGTCGTGGTACGTGATACGTTGAATAAATATCTTTCTGCCGGGCAACAAAAACTGCTCCTTGATTCAAAGGAGATGTCATCGGTATCTTTTGTCCATAAAGATATGCTGGGAGTTGCTTTGTACTATCCTGACAATGAGGGAAACTTTATCGTAATCGTAATGTCGCATAATGGCTATGGGGTTAAAATACAGGAACATTTGCTGGTATTATCTACCTTCCTGATACTCAGCAGTTCAGTATTGATCTTCTTCATGGGGCAACTTTATTCTACGAGAATACTAATCCCCTTACAACATATTTTATTGCAGCTGCAGCGGATACGGGGCAATAGCCTGAACCGCCGACTGAAGACTACCGGCAATAAAGATGAACTGGATCATTTGATAGAAGCATTAAACAGTATGCTCGACCGTATCGACACTGCGTTCAAAGCAGAAAAATCGTTTGTCAGCCATGCTTCCCACGAATTGAATAATCCCATTACCGCCATTCAGGGTGAGTGTGAAATCAGTTTGTTAAAGGAGCGTAGCACGGAGGAATATGTCGAAGCCCTTCAACGAATTGCCGGGGAAAGCAAACGTCTCTCTAACTTGATCAGGCATTTGATGTTTTTGTCGAGGCAGGAAGAGGATATCCGGAAAAACAACGTCGAAAAGATTTATCTGGCAGACTTATTACAGGAGATGAGTACTGCTGTTCCCCGCCTCCGGTTGCAATATCCGGAGGAGGGCGTAAAGAGTGCTGTGGTCGATGCAAATCCCTATTTGTTTAAGATAGCCTTGCAGAACATTATAGACAATGCCTGCAAGTATTCGCAAGAAGAGGTGATTGTGCGGCTTTACAAAGAGGGGGAACGATGGGGAATAGCGGTCGGGGACTCCGGAATCGGAATTCCCAAGGACGAGATAGAACATATCTTCCAGTCGTTCTACCGGGGAAGTAATACGAGAGAATATACAGGTCAGGGGGTTGGACTCAGCCTTTCAGCGAAAATATTTTCTGTTTACGGAGGAAAAATAGAGATTGCTTCCGAGGAAGTGAAGGGGACGGAAGTGAAGGTCATTTTCGGGTGACGCATCATCCGGATTTCTAAGTGGGGTACGTACGTTAGCATATGCTTTGGCACGTATATGACGGACTGTTAAAATATCACAATAAGAAGATGTTTCTTACATTTATAACATCAATAAGAGGCAATCTGTGTTTGTAGATGAGTGTTGCATTCTTAATAAAGTGTTTTAAAAAGCAAGAACTATGTCGTTGAGTAATCTGCTAATCATATTTTCATCCTCCTTTATGGCTTTGTTTCCCGTAGTAAACCCTTTGGGAAACGGTTTTGTCGTAAATGGCTTTTTTACAGACCTGGACCCAAAACAGCGAAAGACTGCCATTCAGAAGCTGATTTTCAACTTTATAATGATCGGTGTCGGTACTTTGGTGATAGGGCATCTGTTTTTGTTGATTTTCGGTCTGGCCATTCCTGTGATTCAGCTTGGAGGCGGCATACTGATTTGTAAAACGGCAATGGAATTGCTTGCCGATTCCGGTTCTTCTGATAAGGGAGAGTCTAACCAGAATCTGGATAGCTTTAAATGGAAGAATATAGAACAAAAGATATTTTACCCCATCACATTCCCCATCAGCATCGGTCCCGGCAGTATATCTGTCATATTCACTTTGATGGCCTCTGCCAGTGTCAAAGGGAAACTACTGCAGACCGGAATCAACTATTTTGTTATCGCACTTGTCATCATCTGTATGGCTGCGATACTGTATGTTTTCCTCTCACAGGGGCAGAGGATTATTCAGAAACTCGGGCCTGTAGGCAATCAGATTATAAATAAGCTCGTAGCCTTTTTTACATTTTGCATCGGCATACAGATTTCGGTAACAGGTATATCTCAGATCTTTCATCTGAATATCTTGTAATGATGAAAGGTTGATATGTATTTATCAGCAACCGGATCTCTGCTTATAGATACCCTTTCAGCACCTTTGCGATCCGTTTGTATCCTTCTGCATTCGGATGCAGTCCGTCACGGAACAGAGAAGAGTCTATCGATCCGTCTTTTTGCGTCAGTTGCGGAGCAAGGTCAATGTAAGTACAGTCTTTGCCTGCCAGTTGTTTTTGTAATTCCGCATCGATTCCGGCAATGCGGGCTTCCATCCCTTTTCTTGGCAGGATGCCCATGATACAGAGTTTTGCCTGCGGCTGACGTTCATGAATGGCTTTTGCGATCCGGCAGATACCTTCTATAATTTCTTCATCACTGTTGAATAACAGATTATTGGTACCTATCAGCAGAAATATATTGCGAGCCTGGAAACCGTCCAGTTCTCCGTGATAGATGCGCCATAGTACATTCTCTGTTTTGTCCCAGCCGAATCCGAGGTTGCGTACACTTCTCCCTTTGAATAATTTCTCCCAGGATTCTTTGCCAAACTGGTTATGCGCGATGGGTTCGCCTCCCCAGAAGTGTGTTATCGAGTTGCCGATCATCACTATTTCAGGAGCACTTTGTTTGTTCAGTTTCAAGATTTCTTCGTGACGGCCGTACCAATCATACGGATCTCTTTGTTGTTTGCATGGGATGCACGAAGCAGGTCCTTGATTGTCTTCACGCAAAATTTCACGTATTTTCTTCTGGTAGCTGTCAGCGTATTGTTGCATACCCAGGTCGGTGGAGTGAACACCATCTACCATGGCATCCATCGGGATACCGATCTCTTCCTTGGTCAGATAGTATACAGCCGGAACCTGCTCTTTTTGTAACGTTTCATATGCCTTGCGCAGTTCTGCATTGGCTACACGATAAGATTCTTCCGCACTTTCGGAACTATATTCGTTACTATAACCGTCGTGTTCTACCAGCAAGATAGGGGTCCGGCTCTTTTCACGCAGCTTTTTCACTCCTTTCAGAGTGCGCTCGTATACAACGGCGGATTCTTTCTTTCCCGACAGATTGGGCATGCAATCGATGATATACAATTGCGCATCGATTTCAGACAATAGATCAAAGAGCGCTTCTTCCAGCTTTCCATTGCCGGAGAAACCAAGATTGATGACCGGATGTCCCAATTTCCGGTTTAAAATATTTCCCCATGCCATGCCCGGGCGGGAAGCGCAAGCTCCTTGTGCAATAGAAGTACCGTATATAACCAGTGGTTTTTCTTGTGAGACCGGTAGAAAACGGAAAGAGGCATCGGCAGGAACTCCTATTTCCATCCACGATACTTTATTGTATAACGGCAAAAATAATTGATATTCGAACCCGTTACCGGATTTGGCTGCATATGAAAGTCCGCTGAAACTGTAGGTTATCGTGTCACCCATGGAGTATCGTCCGGCACACCATCGTTCCCGTCCGTTGTTGTCCGTAGCGTATAAGTCTACACCCGAAACTCCGGTTGCCGGCATGTGTGGCATAGAGAGTCCGCCTTTCACCACATAACGAATCTTTATTTCCGGTGCATTGGAACGGAACGCAACAGACAGTCCTGCACTTTGCTGCGCCAAATCCCATAAAGGCTTGTGCACTTTATCCCGGGCCCGTAGAGGCAGTCGGGCATATGAATCTTTTAATTCGCTCTGCCATGCTTGTCCGCGCACCACATGGATATCTTGGTTTAATGGATTTGCCCATTTGTATTGTGCTTGCAGAGAAACACATCCCAGGAAAAGGGCTAAAAGGGAAAGTTGGAGTTTGGTTGTTTTCATAATCATCATCGTATTAGGGGCATGTAAAGGTAATTATTCCATCTCAAATATGCAATCGTCCTGACCAATAATAGACGAGTTACACACGGCTTTTTCATCTAACAACCGTCTTCCTCCCTTGTCCCTCCCCACAAAACCTTCCATTCGCACACAGCGATGTGGAAACAGCGCTTCGTTGTTTCTTTTTTAAGAAAGAATCCGGCCGACTATTACCGGAGAAGTGTAGTAGATTAACCATTGTCATACAACTCTTTATCCCAGCCCGCGTACCTGGGCTGACGAGCCCGCATACCCGGGCTGATGAGCCCGCATACCCGGGCCGATGAGCCCGCATGCCCGAGCTGAGATAAAGATCCGACCATTTGCACTAAAGAGAGTAAGGGAAATGAAATGCTTTTAGAGAGATAAACGGATAAGAAATTGGACATATCCATTTGTTTTCCAAATCGTTACTATTGAAATATCCCCTAAAACAGCGGGTGGAAGATGGAAGATGGGGGTGGAAGATAAATGGCATAAAAACCGCATCTTCCACCAATCTATACATCTCACAATCAACGATATGCACTCTAAAAGGTGGAAGATGGAAGATCGAAACGCGCTTTTTGTATGAGAGGAAGGCAGGGTATGAAAGATTCGTGCGAGTTACACAACTGGTCCATGACGAGTTGTACAACCGGTATATGCCGGGGTACACAACTCGTCTATAGGTAGTTCAAGACCTTCACCGGATAAAGTCCGGTCAGAACCTGATAATCATTACTGAAAAATAGGGGAATCTCTTCTCACGGAGTTCTTCGTTGGAGCAAGAGTAGTATTCCTTCTCTGTTCCTACATTCTCAAAATAGTGATACTGATATTCCGGATGGCTGTTTATGCATTGGTGTACTTCTTCTACACATTGCGAGAGTTTCATAATGACCACTACGGTTTGTTGCTTCAGGTAATTTTCCAGCTCTTTGGTTGTGACAAGTCCGGGTAGTATAATCAGCCGTTCTTCCCGGCTGACGATGTGCATGCCTGCCATTGCTCCGGAAGCTATAAAAGCGGGAATACCTGCAATCTGTTCTACAGGGATACCGTCTTCCCGCAACTTGTCGTAAATATAATGGATGGAAGAGTAGAGACCTGCATCTCCTTCCGCCACAATTACAATGTTTTTTCCTTCCGCACGGAGTGTTTTGCTGCTTTCGTATACAGCTTCGTAGGCTTTTAGAGCTTGTGTCCGATCTTTGTCCATTGGAAGCCGGAAACATTGTACGGTGTCCGAGAATCCGAGAGTATCCAGAATGGAAAGTGCTCGTGACGAAGATTTCCCGTCGCGGGTCATGGTGGCAGGACAAAAGATACAGTCGGCCGTTTGCAGGGCTTTGAATCCTTTCAGCGTTATCAGGTCCGGTTCACCCGGTCCTAAAGATACGAAACGTATGGGGTGTGATGTTGTCATTTGCTATCGGTTTATCATCTTAATGTTCTGCAAAAGTGAGGAAAATATCCCTATGAAACAAGAATTATTAAGTATCTTTGACCGCTATAATCTGAATTAAAAGACGAATACCGATGAAACAATTCCTGATTGGATGCGCACTGCTGGCCTGTATTTCTTTTGCCGGTTGCCGTCCGAAGAACAACCAGAACGTAACAACTGTAACCTGTGAGGCGGCCGATACTTCTTCCATCCGTATCACACCTGTTTATGCCAAAGGATTCAGAGTGACTTATACACCTACGTGCCGTTTGGTCGATATCAGTGATCCTCAGAAGGAAGGCGGCGAGTCTTTTCATTATGCGCTTGTACCCAGAGGCGTGAAATCCGAAAATATTCCTGCTGACTATACGGTCATAGAAACGCCTGTTAAAAGTGTTATCTGTATGACCTCCTTGCAGTTATCAAATTTCATTAAACTGGATGCTTTAAGTCATGTGGTAGGTATTACGAGCACCCGCCATCTTTTCAACAAAGAGATGAACGAACGTCTGAAGCAAGGGAAAACAGCTAAGATAGGTATTGAGGGGAATTTCGATAACGAAGTAATCATGAGTGTAAATCCCGATGTCATTTTCATCTCACCATTCAAACGAGGCGGATACGATGCCATGCGTGAAGTAGGTATTCCGCTGGTTCCGCATCTGGGTTACAAAGAGATGACTCCGTTGGGGCAGGCCGAGTGGATTAAGTTTATCGGACTTTTTATAGGTGAAGAAGAAGCGGCCAACCGGAAGTTTGCGGCTATTGAAAAGCATTATAACGAACTGAAAGAGCGGGTTGCCCATGTAGAAAAGCGTCCGGTAGTTTTCAGTGGAGAAATCCGGGGAGGCAACTGGTATGCTGTAGGAGGTAAGAGTTTTCTGGCACAACTTTTCCGTGACGCAGGAGCCGACTATTTCTTGAAAGACGATCCCCGTTCAGGAGGTGTCACGCTCGATTTTGAAACGGTGTATAGCCAGGCAGAGAATGCCGATTATTGGCGCATCGTCAATAGTTTCGACGGAGCCTTTTCTTATGATGCACTGAAAAGCGAAGATCCGAGATATGCCGATTTCCGGGCTTTCCGTGATAAAGGGGTGATTTATTGCAATATGCGGGAGAAGCCGTTTTATGAAAGTATGCCTACCCAGCCGGAAGTTGTACTGGAGGATTTGATTAAAGCTTTTCATCCGGATTTGTTGCCCGATTATACTCCTGTTTATTACGAACGCCTCAATTGATCTGCCTGATGAAACGACCGACAGTACCTCTTATGTTGCTTATAGCGGCATCTATTTTTATCTTTTTCCTGTTGAACCTTCTTTTGGGTTCGGTTTCCATCCCTATCGGTTCGGTATGGAACATACTTTGGGGAGGGACAGATGAGTCCATTATCTGGCAGAATATAATCTGGAAATCACGTGTGCCACAGGCCCTGACAGCTTTAGTGGCCGGTGCCGGGCTTTCCATCAGTGGTTTGCAGATGCAAACCGTATTCCGTAATCCGCTGGCGGGACCTTCCGTACTTGGAATCAGTTCCGGTGCCAGTCTGGGGGTAGCTTTTGTCGTATTGCTGTCCGGTGCGTTGGGAGGTGTGGCACTTAGCAAACTGGGATATATGGGTGAAGTGGCACTTTCGTTAGCGGCTGTTATCGGAGCCTTGTCGGTTATGGCACTTATTGTATATGTGTCGCAAAAAGTGAAAGGGAACGTCACACTGTTGATAATCGGTGTGATGATTGGGTATGTGGCAAGTGCTATCATCGGTGTACTCAAATATTTTAGTGTGGAAGAAGATATCCGTGCCTATGTGATCTGGGGACTGGGAAGTTTTGCCCGTGTCTCCGGAGATCAGATGACTTTGTTTGTCTGCATTATGGTCGTACTGATTCCGCTCTCTTTCCTGTTGATTAAAACCATGAACCTGATGTTGCTTGGCGATGGATATGCCCGTAACCTGGGATTGAACATAAAGCGTGCCCGGCTTTTGGTAATCTCTTGTTCGGGAGTGCTTGTCGCCATTGTGACGGCTTATTGTGGTCCGATCATGTTTATCGGTTTGGCGGTTCCCCACCTTTGCCGTGCCATCTTTCACACTTCAGATCACCGCATCCTGATGCCGGCTACTTTGCTGGCGGGGGCGTCACTGGCTTTGGTGTGTAATCTGGTGGCCCGTATGCCGGGGTTCGAGGGGGCACTTCCCGTCAACTCCGTGACAGCATTGGTCGGTGCGCCGGTCGTGGCATCTGTGTTGTTCCGTAAACGTAAAAGTGAATTAAGTGAATAAAGATATGAAGCAGAAGACCATTCATATAGAGAACCTTTCGATAGGCTATCTGGGTAAGACCGATGTCAAAGTGGTGGCCGACCGCATCAATGCCGGCATTAACTGTGGCGAATTGACTTGCTTACTGGGCGCTAATGGAGTGGGGAAGTCTACTTTGTTGCGTACGCTTTCGGCTTTTCAGCCTAAACTGGGAGGCAAGATAGAGATTGTGGGTAAGGAAATCGATGCGTATACCGACAAGGAGTTGTCGACTGTGATTAGTGTGGTGCTCACCGAGAAATGTGACATACGCAATATGACGGTACACGAGCTTGTAGGTTTAGGCCGGAGTCCGTATACCGGTTTTTGGGGGACACTTCGTGGAGAAGACAAAGAGGTGGTTGAACGTTCTATTGCTCTGGTAAAGATTGAGAATCTGGCACACCGCATGGTACATACCCTGAGTGATGGTGAGCGCCAGAAAGCAATGATTGCCAAAGCACTGGCACAAGAAACCCCGGTGATTTTTCTGGATGAACCGACAGCCTTTCTCGACTTTCCCAGTAAAGTGGAGATGATGCAATTGCTCCACCAACTGAGCCGGCAGACCAACAAAACGATTTTTCTTTCTACCCACGACTTAGAGTTGGCTTTACAGATTGCCGATAAAATATGGCTGATGGATAAGATGAATGGAGTGACTATCGGCACTCCCGAGGATCTTTCCCTAAGTGGTAAATTGAGTAGTTTCTTCGCTCGTAAAGGTATTGTATTCGATCTGGAGACCGGTTTGTTCCGGGTAGATAATGAATATACATCACGAATACGTCTGGTAGGGCACGGACAGAAATATGCCATGGTACGTAAAGCCTTGCAGCGTAATGGAATTCTGGCAAATCGTAACATTGAGTCCGATATTTATATCGAAACCGGTGATTTGAAAGAGGGTAATGGATTCATTATGCATCTGCAGGAAGGAGAAGTGGTGACGGTGGGGAGTATTGAAGAATTGTTGGAGAAGTTAGGATGAAGCCCGCTTTTTCACCACAGAGGACACAGAGGATTAATATCTGATTTTGCGAATACGTCAAATAAGAACATTAAAACTCTGTGCCCTCTGTGTCTCCTCTGTGGTGAAAAAATATAAGTGTCGATACTATTCAGACAAGCAGGCTGCCATTCCTTCTTCCAATGTGTGTGGGTTGTATCCGATTTCAGTTTTAGCTTTTTCAATGCTCAATCCGCTAAAGCGGGGACGGGGAGTAGCCTCTTGCATTTCTTCGGTAGTGACGGGCTCAATCAAAGAACGGTCCAGTTTCAGAAAATCGGCTACCCGGTAGGCGATTTCGGCAATCGTGAGACATTCATTCCCGCAAATGTGATAGATTCCGTTGGAGGAGTGAAACATCAGTTTTTCTACTCCTTCCGAAATATCTCCTACAAAAGTCGGTGTACGCCATTGGTCGGATACAACACGAATTGTTTCCCCTTTTCTCAACCGGTTGGCAACTAACTGAAGAATGTTGCCATGCTGCCCCGTGAGAGCCTTTCCATAAACAACAACTACACGCACTATTGCATAATTGCTGCAGCAATCAGCCACCACTTTTTCAGCTTTCAGTTTCGTAACTCCGTAATAATTGACCGGAGAGGCTTCATCTTCTTCTTTGTAGAGTTGATTGCTTTTACCATCAAATACAAAATCAGTTGACAGATGGATGAAACGGCTGCCATACTGTTCACAGGCATGTGAAATGGTTTCAACAGCCGTTACATTCGTGGCTTCAGCTTCTGCATGGTGAGTTTCACAATAATCCGGCACCGAAAGGGCAGAAGTATTGATTACAATGTCCGGTTGGGATTCATTGAATAACCTTTGTACGGCATCTGTGTCCTGAATGTCTGTACGTACAAAACGGTAACCCTTTCCGGGGCAGATATCATCTCTTAAAGAACATCCGGTGACATTGTAGATAGATTTAGCCGACAAATCGTTCAGTATCCGGCGGCCCGTAAATCCGTTTGCACCGATAATCAGTATGTTTTTCATTTCTTTCTTTTTTAATATGGATAGTAGCGTCCTTGTTGAACCTCGATGCGGATACCGAAATTACCATCGGAAGATTTCATTTCAAAAGCACCTTTGAAGTTATTCTTTTCCCATGGCATGGCACCATGGTTAGGCACCTTCTGGCCTTTGGCATTATATTCTCCGTATGTATTCAGGCGCATGCCGTTTTTCAGTTTAAACGATCCCATCTGGAGTTGTTGTGGAGACGAGAAGAAACCACCAAATCCGTATGAAAGAGAGGGCGTGAATACATTGGATAACCCTTGTGTCATTATAATGTCGGGATTTAGACTGAATATTCGGCTATAATCTTTGCTCGCATCGGGCAGCTCGAATTTATATTCCGGTAGTTTGGGAGGAGCTGCCATAAACAGTCCCATGTCGATCAGGAAGTCTCCGTATTGTTTGACGGTAGAGGGCAAATGCCGGATGCTGTCGGACGGTAATTCCGACTGTGCAGAAAGTGAGGCCGTACTCAGTAACAGCAGCAAAAAGAATATCAGCTTCTTCATATCCGTTGGGTTTATCTTTAGTGTCGCAAAGATATGAAAATAATCAGCTTGCCGTGAATCCTTTATTTCTTTTTTAGATGAATTACGGGACCGAAAACAGGGGTGGTTTCCCAGTGCCCTTTTATTGGATTAAATTCATGGACAGCTCCCCCGGTAATACCGAATTTATCATTGAACATGTAGTCGAGTGTACCTTCGAAATGGCTCTGCATATAGAGATCGGGAACCATATACCCCATTTTAGAGTTACGTTGGCCATTAAGTGAATATTGTCCGAATACGTTCAAGGAATTCCTGACGGATTTCGGGCACAGTCCTGCGATGACCTGTGACGCTGTCTTGCGGTTGTTCCGTTTGTGCAAAGGCTATCGTAGACATGATTGCCAGTATAAATGTGCTGTATATCTTTGAGGTTATCATGCTGTTTTTTTAGTTTAATATCAATTTGTATCCGATTCCTCTGACATTTACGATGCGTATACGTTCGTCAGCCGATAATTTATGTCGGAGTTTAGTGATGAAAACATGTAAGCTCCGTGAATTGAAAAAGCTATCGTCTCCCCAAAGGTCGAGTAGTACATTCTGTGTGTTGACTACCTGATTCTGATTTTCGCAAAGCCGTTTTAGAATTTCTGTTTCCCGATGGGAGAGCTCTTGTTTCAATCCGGCATGTGTCAGTGTTTGTGCAAGGGTATCGAACAAATAGTTGCCTATCTCAAACCGTGTGGTTATTTTCTTTTCTTCTGCAAAACTGAATGCCTTACCTACCAATGCTTTAATACGGATGATCAGTTCCTGCATTCCGAATGGCTTTTTCAGGTAATCATTGGCGCCCAATTCAAAACCTTCTACTACGTCATTGATGGCCGAACGGGCTGTCAGGAAAAGTACCGGGGTCTGTTTATCGGTCTGGCGGATACGTCTTACCATCTCAAAGCCATCCATACGTGGCATCATTACGTCGGCTACCAGTACATCCGGACGTATGTCGAAAAACATACGCAATCCCTCTTCACCGTTGGCAGCAATGGTGAGGGTGAAGTCATTCTCTTCAAGTGTATCCTTGATAATCATGGCGAGGGTCAGTTCGTCTTCCACTAATAATACTTTAATTTTCTCTTTCATAACATAATGGTGAATGTACTACCGTGTCCTGGTTCGCTTTCTACACAAACTGTGCCTCCATGCTTCTCAATCATTGTTTTCACATAGTAGAGTCCCAGACCGTATCCTTTTACGTTGTGGAGATTTCCGGTCGGTACACGGTAAAATTTGTCGAATATATGTTTTTGTTTCTCTTGTGCGATACCTATTCCCTCATCGGTGACTGAGATTTCTACTTTTCCGTTAACTTCTGTTTCACGACAGCGGATATGGATAACGGCTTTCTCTGGTGAGTATTTCACGGCATTGTCTATCAGATTACTCAGAATATTGCTGAAATGAGTCCGGTCGGCAAATACCGTAAGATCTTCCGGTTCTGTTTTATAGTCAATGCTGACGGGTTTCTTTGCTTTGAGTCGGTGTTGCTCTGCTAATGTTTCGAGCAAAGGGATAAGAGTTATCTCTTCCGGGCGGAGTCGGAAAGTCTTACGCTGTTCCATACTCATCGTTAGTATCTGTTCGACCAGCCCACTGAGTCTTTGCAGTTGCTCCTGGCTGATATTTAGATATCTGTCTCGCTTTTCTTTCTCATCAGCTTGTCCGAAGTTTAGCAATGCGTCGTTGGCGGCATATGTCACAGCTATAGGGGTCTTTAATTCATGCGTGATGTTGTTGGTGAAATCACTTTTCATTTCTTCCAGTGTTTTCTGTTTCAGCAATGTACGGATCAAGTACCAGAAAGAGAATCCTAATATCAACAAAATGATAAATGAAGTAATAAGTATACCAGCCATCTGCCGGACAATAACTCCGGCTACAGAATCCATCCGGAGGCGGTAGAGCGAGTGTGAATGGATGTCGAAAGTATAGTCGTAAGTATGTGCATCCGGTCCGGGGATGTAGTCCGCTGTACCGGCAACTCCCAATGTATCGGTAAAAAATTGAGTAGAATCGAGAGTGTGGCTGAAACGCAGATATTCTATCCGATATGGAAGTGTTATTCCCCTTTCTTGCAGGCTTAGTGTCAGCAGGCTGTCGTAGGACTGAAAGTCGGGATCCATGATTATGTCAAGTCCCGAATGTAATCCCCTTTGAAAATAAGTAGCCAGTTCGAGCATGCTACTCTGATCTTTCAATAATAGGTCCAGACCACCTTTCGTTTGTAGCATGGCAGCTTTCACTTCCTGCGAAGTAGAGTCCTGGGGGATTACTTTTATTTCCCTCTGATCATTACGGACTACGATCAGGGTGTCCAGTTTTTTTTCGGTTCTAAGAATGGTGTCCTGTTGTACATCCATACCTTTGGGAACCTTCTCTTTATGAACTGTAGTGCTGCTGCGAACCAGTGTTCCACCTTCATCATTGTACCCGGCAGAGACAGAGATCTCACCATGATCTTTGTCATCACGGCGCATGCATTCTATGCGTAGCATCATTTCATTATAATCACATGTGCGCATAGCCTCGGTAATGGAATGCTCCATGTCTGTTTTCATGGTATGGTACATGCTGACCAACCAATATGTCTGGTAGGCAAAAATAGCTATCAAAGAGGCTATTACGAGTATGGCAATATGTTTTATGGGGAGTTTCATGCAAACAAAGATAATAGTAAACTTTCTGGATTATCACATCTGATAAGACTAAATAACACAGAAAAGTGAAATTAACAGTCTGTTACACAGATACCTATAGACACTGAAAAAAAGTAGGTAACGAGTTAGTAACGATTTTAATCTAAAAATAAATTTATGCCTGTTGCTTTCGTTATTAAACGTAATAATTGGCTTATTATTAGGTTGTTAACTCTTTATCGTCTTTGTTTCGCTTCATTTTTCTCATTTGTATCAATAACAGTAGATAACCCGAATGAGTACTCGATAGTGTAGCTAATGTTTTGATAGAATGATATTTATGAAATTCGAATAAAAAACAGGTAACGAGTAAGTAACGATTTTATTTTTAGGAATCATTTCATGGTCTTGCTTTGTTTTTCAAAGAGCTCTCTATTTTCAAAGAGATAACTTTTTTGTGTAATTAGAGTGTTATCAGTTAAAAAAATGATACATAAAGATATTTGTCTATAAATGAGAATATTACATAATATGTATTTTGAATAGATAACGAATCTTTTGTTTGAATATGCTTCACTGTACTGCTTTGTTTTGCAGATGTTTATAGAAGAATAATAGAGACCTTTTTATATCTCAATATTCTTGTAGAAGGAGTGAAAACGAGACCCCTATGTTGTTGTGGGTTGACCGGATTTGTCCGTATATGTAGAGAGTTTCATAAATGTAAATTTAATTATTAAAGATATGGTGTTGATAATCAATTATTTGCTTAGGTGCAAGGTGCAACCTATATATAGATATAGAGTTGCACCTAGTTCTTATCTTGTCCTAGAAAAACTTTACAGATTATTCTTTTAGAAGTATTTACTTTATTCCTTTATCCTCAAAATCCTCCAAGAGGTCTTTACAGAACTTGGAAATTGGCTTTTTACCCAAATCTTCGGGGTTGTTAGTAAATCCAAGTATCATACGATTCCAATCATTTGTCGACATAACAGAACCTTCGCCAATCATTTTCTGAACAAACTCTTGATAAGCCTCTGAACCCATCATACGATGTCTGAAGTATATCTCAGCTGCATAGTCTGTATGTGTCTTATATAGCTCCTCTAGATGAAAAACTCTAGCATTATTCTCCATCTTAGGTTCATAGTAATTCACTTTCAGAGAAATAGCTTTTGCGCATGTGTCCATATTTGTAAAACCATCGCCAGTAATTTCTGTACTGAACTTCATTGCATTAGCATCCTCTAGCATAAATGGACTTATCAATCCCTCGTCTTCTGCATTCTTTGTATGTTTACCGGTAGGGCCATTACAAAAAGGACAACTCGGAATTAGGTTGTATTTTAGAATAGCAAGATAAGGATATTTGTCTTTATCGTAAAAATGATCTAACTGACCCTTTACTTGCTTTCCGTCATCGGCATTTACATTCTTGATGAAAACTCGATTGCAATAGGGGCAAACATCCGTACCGACAGCTTCAATCAGCTTATCCTTCGGAAATTTGGGTTCCCCATTTTTCTCATATCCATTCTCAATAAACATGTGATGGATTACATCATATAAACTGGAAGTTTGATCATCAGAGTCAGGGTAAGAACTTTTGATCCTATTTGATAAGTTTTTTATTTCATTCGGCCGATAGTTGATCCAGTCTTTAAGTTCATTCTTGACTTCTGTGAAAAAGGCAATTGTATTGTCTTCCATAGGTGATAGGGGAACAAGCACAGTTTCATTATCTCCCAAACGCTCCCAATGTCTAGGTTTGGCCGATTTGTTAAATATATTTTTTTGTGAAGCGGACAAACTATTATAAAACTTCCGTGCTTCTAAAACCTTAATGCTTTTACGATTGCCTATATATCCATTAGTGAGATAATGATCCAAATTTTCTAAAAATTTATCTATGAAAGCATTATACTCATCCAATTTAGAGTTGTCATATTCTATCGGTATCATCGTGTCTTCTTTATTTTTTCTTCAACAATCCGTAAACGTTCCTTCAGCATTTCATATTCCACTTTCAAAGGATCATCCTCCGTCAGTGCTTTTAACTGTTCCAGAAGTTTCATTCTGATAAAGTCGTCACCTATCATGTCAATATTGTTTCGCAGGCGTTTAATTGTCTTTTCACTAATGGGGTTAGCATTATATTTTTCCGACAACTCATTAATCTTATGAACCAAATTATCAAGTTTTTCGGTAGCTATGTCGCCAACAAATTGACTCATAAAAAATTGATTATTTAGTAAGTCATAGACATTAGAGCAGAACGTCTGTTTCAACACACCTTCGCACACCTTTCCTTTATCCATACACAAAATATTATCTTTAGGGATATCACTTAAAATGAAAGGTGAATGGGTTGTTATCAGTACATTTATATCAAAACTTTTATTTAACTCTACTCTTACTAACAGATCTCGCAGCTTTTTGACAAACCGCCTCTGATATTCTGGATGAAAACAAATTTCCACTTCATCAAGAATAAAATTCAGCTTGTTGTAACGCACTCTCGTGCCATTCTTCGGAATAGAATTCAAGTTCATTGCATGATAAAGCAAAGTACTTGTTAGATAGATAAACTGACGCTCGCCACTACTCAACTGATTCAAAGGGATTTTTGCATTCGTGTTTTTGTCCTTTAAACATGTCTCTGAATTGAAAATACCAGGTGGCAACCATTCCATACGCTTCTTAATGGACATACCTTTCGGAGTAATACCTAACAGTTTTGCATATTGTTCATAGGTTATTCCCTCTGCTAAATCCACATCCGTCAGATTTTTACCTTTTGTGATGAAGTTTAGTGCTTGTCTCAGTTTCAAACCTATATGAGACGGGTCGCATTTCACCATCTTGGCTAACTTTTGAAGTTGGGCTATCACTGCTTTTCTGTTCTCTATGGGAATAGAATGGAATGTGTAGTTGATATTCCCAAAGTTCTTTTTAAAATAGGTATAACTTGGATATTTCTCAGCGACACTCAGCACTTTGTACACCACGTACATTCTCACATAAAGCTGTAGGTGATTCATTGTAGGGGTCACGCTGCATCTTAACGCAGCTAAAATGATATGAGCAAATGAATCTTTTTCCAAAGCCAAATCCCGAAAATTTTCCAAGTCCGCATTTTCCTTATAAATCAAATGGTCCTTCTCTTCGATATTATAGCGGTTATGTTCCTCTACCTCTTCCTTACTTGGGTACAGTTTTACTCTATCATCTACAATTGATGTGAACTTTGCCTGCAGCCTACGAGGTTTCCAATGAAAATTCATGCCTTCAAAACTGTAACCATCAAGTAATGACTGTTCAGGATTTTCTTCAATCAACAGAGCAGCCAGTCTTGATGTGGTAAGATGTTCCTCATTACTCATATCAACACTTCCGTTCTCACGGTAAGGATTCAAGACGATTGGGCTCAAATAACCATCATTTTTGTGGAACAGACTATTTAGCCATGATTTCGAATAAATAATATTCTTTGGGTCATCCTTATCTATCGTATAAATTGCAGTTTCGTTAGAATAATCTTGTGCAATGAAGGACTGCATAGAATAGTTGGTTGCCACAGTATAGAAAAATGCCTTAGCTACTTCTTTCTGCTGGATGAAGTCTAAATTTGTATAATCTTTATACTCACGAAATATATCGTCAACCTCTGAGCTGCTTTGATTTTCCAACTTATAGATTGTGAATTTACATTTCAATTTTCCAAAATCAAAGCCAAGTATTCCATCCCGAACGCGAACTGCGCCAATCTTATCATTGACGAAATACGTTAAGTCTGCCTGAATCCCGATGATATAACTTAAAGGGGAGGAAGCTTCTCTTTCTACTTTGTTGAAAAGACAATAACTCAAGTTATTCACGACACGGAAAATCATATCCAGCAGGGAAGACTTTCCAGCACCATTTTGACCAACGATTGCTGAAATGCAGATATTTGGTGCAAAGAAGTCTTTGTCCAGTTTGTGCTTAATTGAATAATCTATTCCTACATGAAGGTTTTTCAAATATTTGCATCCTTCATAAAATCGGATGCTATTAAAGGTAAACATACGGCACTATTTTTAATATGAGTTATTTTGTTCATAATAATGTGTTTTTGAACTTTCACCATTAGGGTTCAATTAATATGTGGCTTGGATCACATCTTCTCAAAAATACATTTTCTTGGCATCTTAATCTATATGACCACAAATATAGAAAAAAAGTTTGTGTATATTCTAGGTGTAAGAGCAACTTTATATTGATAAATAAGGATTGAGCTTTGCACCTGCTATTCTGCTATGACAAAATTATAGGGTTGCAACTTACACATACCAGTTTCTCCACCAATTTAAAATTATCACAGAAATAATCATCTTACATATACATCCATATTCTATAAATGATTTATTCTGCTTTGGCTTTCTGTTTTATCAGTGATTTTGGTTAGATAATCAGTGATTTATATACCTTTATGATGGGTGCTATTTTGTAATTTTGTACCATGATAATAGAAACTAAAACTATAAAGGGCAATGAAGAGTAAAAGTATGATTACGGTAGTGATCATGATGTTATGTATCACTATAAATGCACAGGAACAGAGTAATAAAACATTGGTGGCTTATTTCTCGGCAACAGGAACGACGGAAAAAGCAGCGAAGTTGATTGTAGAAGTTACAGGTGGTACGCTCTACGAGATACAACCTGAAAAGGAATATGTCACTGCTGATTTGGATTGGCATGACAAGTCTTCACGTAGCAGTGTGGAGATGTCAAATGCTAAATCACGCCCTGCATTAAAATCTAAACCGGAGAATCTTGCAGATTACGATATCATTTATATTGGTTTCCCTATTTGGTGGAATTCAGTTCCGAGAATCATCAATACTTTTATTGAAAGCGGTGATTTTGCAGGTAAAATGATTATTCCGTTTGCTACATCGGGTAGCAGTAGTATTTCTAATGCGGAAAAAGAGTTGCAGGAAACCTATCCTGATATGAAATGGCAGAAGGGTCAACTTCTGAATGGTGCGACGAAAGAAGATATTAAGAAATGGACTAAAAAATAAATTGTTATGAGAAAGAATTTTGGGGCAAAGCCCTTTACTTATCCGCAGCCGGTGTTTATTATCGCTGCTTATGATGAAAATGGTACTCCCAATGCTATGAATGCGGCTTGGGGTGGTATCAGCGAGATGCATGAAATTAGTATTTGTATTAGTGAGGGACATAAAACGACAGCCAATATACTGAAGCGTAAGGCTTTTACCGTAAGTATGGCAGAGGTCGGACAGGTGGTTGCCTGTGATTACGTGGGTATTGTTTCCGGCAATAAGGTTTCGGATAAATTTGCTCGTGCAGGTTTCCATGCTACTCGTTCGGAGTTTGTAGATGCACCGTTGATCGACGAATTATCTGTAGTGCTGGAATGTAAGTTGAAGGATTATAATCCTGAAACCTGCATTTTGCGTGGTGAGATAATAAACGTAAGTGTAGATGAACGTGTTCTCGACGAAAATGGTAAGGTGGATGTATCCAAAGTGTCTCCTATTATATTCGATCCGTTCAATAACGATTACCTGGAAGTGGGTAAAAAGGTAGGTAACGCCTTTTCGGATGGGAAGAGATTGAAATAAGGAGTAGCATTATATATGAAAGAAATAAGAATAGACTGCGCACACCAGAGTGAGGCGGAACTTGCTTTGGCGAAAGAACAGGCACAATTGGTATTCCGCCTGAACCATACTATGCCGATGACGGACGAATATGATGAGCTGCTTCATCGTCTTTTTCCGGATATGGGGGAAGGCAGTCGTGTGAATACTCCGCTTACTGTCGTTCGTCCCCATGAGGTGAAGATTGGCCGCCATGTCATTATTATGAATGGTTGCCTGATGATGTCTGCCGGTGGTATTACGATTGACGATGATGCTCAGATAGCTGCCAACGTACAACTGATATCGAATAATCATGATCTTGACAATCGCTCGATTATTACTTGTAGACCGGTACATATTTGTAGCAGGGCATGGATAGGAGCAGGGGCTACGATCCTTCCGGGAGTTACAATCGGTGAGAATAGTGTTGTAGGAGCGGGTAGTGTTGTGACCAGCGATGTAGAACCGAACACGATTGTGGCAGGTAACCCCGCCAGGGTAATTCGAAGGATTTAGATTTTTCGATTATTGGTTATGGAAAAATATAAGAATGAAAACGGAAGGGATTGATTTCTCTTCCGTTTTTATTCTTGTGAACCTTCGTTTGTTGCTTGTGGAGATTCAGACAATATTCCTCTTTATATATGTTTGTGTTCTGGGACAATGCACAAGGCATTTCAAACAGGTACTACATCCATGTATGTTAACGATTTCATCTCTTGAAACAGATCTACTCCAAACTTTACCTTTAAGGACCTTTCTCTCGCAGATATTGACACAAGTAATGCAATTTCCGCATTTTGGAGTTAGAGGTTCATGCAATACCGTTTCCA
Source organism: Bacteroides hominis (assembly GCF_033042785.2). Lineage (NCBI taxonomy): Bacteria > Pseudomonadati > Bacteroidota > Bacteroidia > Bacteroidales > Bacteroidaceae > Bacteroides > Bacteroides hominis. The sequence goes on from NZ_CP178829.1 coordinate 3,510,746, forward strand.
GTGGAGCATCAGTTAAAACCGTACCGAGACATTGTGCTGCACCATATTCAGGAGTAATTAACAGGTTGTTTTTCCCAATCCACCCTAATCCGCCAAGTAGTGCAACGGTTTTATGGGGCAATATTGATTCTTTTGTTTCAAAATTGAATACGCCGTCAGCCACTAATCCTGTATCGGATTGCGATATGGCTTTATACCCCTTTCCGGTGATGAACTTGGCTAATTCGTCTGCTATTTCTCCCGCCTTATGTTCGGTTTGCGAATATTCATCATCATCGAAATTGTAATTATCCGCTATCCGTGCTTGTACGTAGTCGGGAATATTAAATACCATTTTAGCATATTCTGCGGTTAGCGGAAGTGCAAAAACGATGGCGGTCGGGAGTTGTCTGTTTTGCTTTTCATCCAAATGTGATATGCCGACAAAGCGAATCAGTTCTGCTCCTTGATTTTTTAATTCGTTTTCTATCTCTGGGTTTAAGTATTTCATGTTTCTTTTTTTGTAATAGGGATATAAATATCTGTTATAAGCTCCGAAGCCGGAGTTTTTTCGGGAGTGTTGATGTAAGTCTCAAAGGTGAGCTGTTCTCGCAGGGTATAATCGCTTGTCGGCAACCAGTCAAGGTAAATATGGCGGTACACCTTATTCAGTTCATGATAAAACCCTTTGAAACGAAAGATTGCATATTCTCCCGCATGAATCTCATAAACGCCAAAGCCTTTCGGCGTTTCAAATGATTTGGGCAATATTACCCCAATCATAAAACGGCTTTGTTCTTCGGGCGTGATATACGGATAATCGAGAGTCAAACTTATGTATTTACATCCTTTTGAAGACAATTCATATTTTTCGGAAAATTGTAGCAACTGCTTCCACAAAACAGAGAAGCTATGGATGACATTATTTGTTCTTTCCAATTTCAAGTATGCGATTCGGATACCAGATATTTTTTCAATACTTGGTTCAATTCGTATCGGATTCTTTCTTTCAGGATTGACGTTTGAATGCTTTTTGCGAAATTCCGGAATGGAACAATTGAAATAACTCTTGAATGCCCTCGAAAGTGTATGCTTGTTCTGATAATTGATTTGCCCGAGAAGTTTCGGGACACTTATATCAGTTGTTATTAGCTTAAATGCAATGTACTCTAATCTCAGTCGTTGAATGTACATTCCCATATTTTCGCCACAAACTGCTTTGAAAAGCCTGCGAAAATAATATTTGGAGATACCTGCAACATGCGATAGCTTTTCGGAATCAAGGTCGTCAAACAAATGGCGGTTGATATACTCCTGAACTCTTATAATCAAATCATATTGCACATGAGCCGTATTGATCTTTTGTTTCCACCTCTTGATATTCGGAAGTCGTTTGGACATTTCCGCTCTCAATTCTTCCGAAGTGAGATTGACTCCTGTCTCTTTATAATATTCTTCGGGGAAAAGCCCCCAAAGATAAATGAGATAATCCATTGAGAAATCATAGAGTTTAACCCCGTTGTGCAAACAATAGTCGCAATACTCCACATTTTGGTTTGCTTTAAGATTGGTATAATCTATGTCTAATGGGATTCCACACGTTTGGCAATATTTTGTTTCAGCATTGATTTTCATATATTTCTTGTTCTTGGGGTGCAAAGTTAATCAATAGATTGTGCTAAAGGTTACCATAAGTAGTCTTCTTTTAAAAGAAAATAGGGAATGCCTTAATATAATTATAGATTCAATACTTTACATATAGAAATGGGTGATTATATTTTCATTAGTGTAAAATTTCTTTCTGTTAGGATTCTATTTAATAATTTGAGGGTACCCCTTAACTATAAATTAGCATTATTGATTTTCCCTTGCATCACTTAACCAAACTTGCTCTTATCTCTGTGTTAGGAGAAGAAGCAAAAACAGATCGTTTTATCGTGATAAGTGAAAGAACAGCGGCGGATAAAGTTGGTGGTTATTTCGGTGTCCAACCTGGACATCCGGAATAGATAAATTATACAGCCTACGCCTGAAATTGAATATTTGCCGGGTTCTTTTATTTCCCCTTTTGTGTTCTTTATCACTTCCTCACATTCTTTACTTTGCATCCCAAAACTTTCCCGTCGTCGTGCCTGTTTCAGGACATACGCGCGATGCGGAACTAAAAATCAGAGTATTATGGATGAAAAAGAAAGGAATGTAGGAGGGACGCTAACCACGAACTTACCGGATCTGGCATGTTACATGCAGTCGGTGATCGGACAGTTGGAAGCGGACAAGAAACGTTCGGCGGTACATACGTACACGTATGCGCTGAAGTCTGTTACGGAGTTTTACGGGGGTGAAGGAACACCGATGCCGGTGGGTGAAGTTTTCACTCCGGGCAGGTTGAAGGAGTATGAGGAATGGATGAAACTGGAAGGGGCGCGAAAGAGAAGCTCCGGCAAGGAAGGGGCGCAAAAGATAGATAGGGGGCCGAAAGGGTTGAGCCTCAATACCATCTCTACCTACATGCGTGATTTGAAGGCGGTGTACAATCGGTTCGGGAGTTGTCTGTTTTGCCTTTCGTCCAAATGCGATATGCCGACAAAGCGAACCAGTCCTACTCCATGATTTTTTAATTCATTTTCTATTTCTTGGTTTAAGTATTTCATGTTTCTTTTTTTGTAATAGGGATATAAATATCTGTTATAAGCTCCGCAGCCGGAGTTTTTTCGGGAGTGTTGATGTAAGTTTCAAAGGTGAACTGTTCCCGCAGGGTATAATCGCTTGTCGGCAACCGGTCGAGGTAATTATAGCCGTACACCTTATTCAATTCATGATAAAACCACGCCGATACCCAGTATCGCACCCCCCTACTAATTGAATCCACCAGGCCGAACAGCAGGTAGACGCCTAATTGCAGAATCTGTAATTCGGGTTATATTCTCCGTGATTTATCTACTAAGTATATTCTCTTAACCACATACCTTTGTAACATGAAAAACAACAATTTAAACAATAGATAATTATGAGCAAGAAAGTATTGATTTTATCATCCAGTCCGCGACGCGGGGGAAATTCTGATACACTTTGTGATGAGTTTATGCGTGGAGCCACAGAGGCGGGGAACGAAGTGAAAAAGGTTTTTCTACGGGACAAGACCATCCACTATTGTACGGGATGCGGCGTATGCAGCCAATATAAGAAGCCGTGCCCTCAGAAAGATGATGCGGCGGAAATTATTGAGAAAATGTTATCGGCCGATGTTATCGTTTTAGCGACACCCGTTTATTTTTATGCAATGAGTGCACAGTTGAAAACGTTACTCGACCGTTGTTGCGGCCCTTATACCGAAATGATTAATAAGGAGTTTTATTTTCTCGCTTCTGCTGCCGAGGGTAAAGAAGGACTTCCTTATTTGGAACATGTATTCGATAACCTCATGGGATTTATCGATTGTCTGGAAAATCCGGTAGTGAAAGGTAAAGTGCTTGCTACCGGTGTTTGGCATGTGGGTGAAATAAAAGGTAATCCGGCATTGGCAGAAGCATATGAAATGGGGAAACAAATTTCATAATATAGATTGGTATAGAATAAATTATTTCAAAACATAATCCTAAAACAGTATGGAAACAAAGACAGTAAAAGCTTACGGAACAGAATCGGCTGAAACACCGCTTCATCGTTTGGATATTCAGCGTCGTTCACTTCTACCGAACGATGTGGAAATTGATATTTTATATTGTGGAATTTGTCACTCAGACCTTCATTCTGTGCATAATGACTGGGGTGGAACTATTTATCCCATAGTTCCCGGACATGAGATTGTAGGACGTGTTACAGGAATTGGTTCGGATGTGACAAAATTTAAGGTTGGTGATTTAGCTGGTATTGGTTGCATTGTTGATAGTTGCGGACATTGCGAACACTGTCACAACGGTGAAGAGCAATATTGTGATGAAGGCTGGACTGTTGTTTTTAATTCGCCCGATAAATATCTTGGCGGACAGACCTATGGCGGTTTTTCGCAAGCTATTGTGGCCGATGCCAATTATGTACTGAAACTTCCTGAGACGATTGATCTTGCAGCATCAGCTCCCATTTTGTGTGCAGGAATTACCGTTTATTCGCCATTGAAGCATTGGGGGGCAGGTCCCGGAAAGAAAGTAGGTATTGTCGGTATCGGTGGGTTAGGCCACATGGCAATAAAGATTGCCAAGGCGATGGGAGCCCATGTTACTGTGTTTACAACATCTCCTTCAAAAATGAATACAGCCAGAGAATTGGGTGCAGACGAAGCTGTTCTGTCCACCGACTCCAGACAGATGGAATATCAGACTCGTTTTGATATGATCCTGGATACGGTTTCCGCACGGCATGACGTAAATATGTATCTGAATGCCTTGAAAGTGGACGGTAGTCTCGTTTTAGTTGGTCTTCCTAACCAACCGCTTGAAGTCGGTGCATTCAATATTGTAAATGGCCGCAAAAGTTTCTCCGGTTCCAATATTGGCGGTATTGCCGAAACACAAGAGGTGATTGATTTCTGTGCGGAACATCATATTACGGCTCAGATAGAGTTGATTGGTGTTGATCAGATAAACGAAGCCTTCCGACGTTTGGAGAAGAATGATGTCAAGTACCGTTTTGTGATTGACATGAAAGCGAAAAAAGTTTCTCCGAATACCGATAATGTGATGTAAGGTCCCATAGACTGATAACACGGACATGGTCCGTGTGTTTCATTTCCAACATATTGGTAGATATCAAAAAAAGCATTCTGTCCTTGTAAGGTATGGAATGCTTTTTTGCGTAATGCCGTTAGTTAGCTGTCTGTATCGCAGTGGCACTTTATGCCAAACTTAAAATTGGTGTAGGCATAAAGAAGCATAATCTGTAATTCGGGTTATGATGTCTGTAATATGTCTACAAGGAGTCTCTTTTCTTCCTTGTATATTTGCAATGTAGAAAGAAGATAATCAATTATTTAATTACTAAAATCAAGGAAGATATGAAGCGAAATTTATTATTGGCAGCAACATCGTTTACGATACTCAGTACAAATCCTTCTTTTGCTCAAACCGATGCAGATAATTTCTATAAAAGCAATGTGGTAAATATGGAGAAGGTATCCTTTCCCAATCAGTACAAAATGAAAGTGGCAGGTAATCTCTTTTTGCCTAAAGAGATGAAAGCAGACGAGAAACGTCCGGCAATTATTGTAGGACATCCTATGGGAGCCGTCAAAGAGCAGAGTGCTAATCTCTATGCTACGAAAATGGCCGAACGCGGTTTTGTAACTTTATCCATCGACTTATCTTTCTGGGGAAGCAGCGAAGGAGAGCCTCGCAATGCAGTCCTTCCGGAGCTTTATGCGGAAGCCTTCAGTGCTGCAGTCGATTACCTGGGAACACGTTCATTTGTCGAACATGAGCATATCGGTGTGATTGGGATTTGTGGCAGTGGAAGTTTTGCCATCAGTGCGGCAAAAATAGATCCTCGTCTGAAGGCCATTGCAACCATAAGTATGTACAACATGGGGACAGCCAGTCGTAATGGGCTGAAGCATGCCTTGACTTTGGAGCAACGGAAGCAAATCATGGTCGAAGCCGCCGAACAACGCTATGTAGAGTTCTTGGGTGGAGAAACCCGATATACTGGTGGGACTCCTCATGAAATAACAGAAAACTCCGATCCGATAGCACGTGAGTTCTATGAGTTCTACCGTACTTCACGGGGAGAATATACTCCTGAAGGAGCAACCCCATTGACCACTACACATCCCACGCTCAGCAGCAATGTCAAGTTTATGAATTTTTATCCGTTTGCTGATATTGAAACCATTTCACCACGTCCGATGCTTTTTGTTACCGGAGAGAATGCACATTCGCGTGAATTCAGTGAAGATGCCTACCGGCTTGCCGCCGAACCAAAAGAACTCTATATTGTGCCCGGTGCGGGTCATGTGGATCTTTACGACCGCGTGAATTTTATTCCGTTCGACAAATTGGAGGATTTCTTTAAGACATATTTGAAATAATAAAAGTTCATCCGACACAAATGCGTAGTTTTTTCTCATGCATTGCTGGAATCTGGTTTATCCGAAGAATGCGTTGTCTTGACGTTAACTCCAGGTGCGGACATCCGTAACCTTGAATGCCGGTTCCATTTACCGGCCGGGGTAAATGCTTTTACATACCGAGGTAAATGGATTTACATGCCCAGGTAAAAGCTTTTACGTGCCTGGGTAAATGGATTTACGTCGATAGTAAAATTTAGGTAAATATAATATTTTGATTATCAATTCCATTTAAACGCTGATTCAACTGCGCATGTATCGGGTGAACCATAAAAAAGAAGGATATGGGAATGAAATATGATATAATCATTCTTTTGAGTTACTTTGATGGAGGATATACCAGGGGAAGAAATAAAATCGATAACTAAACAATCAAATCATGGAAATAATTAAGAATAAGGACTATGAAGGCGAACGTCCTTTGTTTGCCACACACGACTTGCAATTGGAAAACGTAACGATTCATGCCGGTGAATCCGCATTAAAAGAGTGCAGTAATATCATAGCAGTGAACTGCCGTTTTGAAGGTAAATATCCTTTCTGGCACACGAATGGTTTCATTGTGAGAAGCAGCTTTTTTACGGAAGGAGCACGTGCCGCACTTTGGTATTCACAAAATCTCCAGATGATGGATACCGTGGTAGAAGCTCCGAAAATGTTTCGTGAAATGGATGGTATCAAATTGGAAAACGTACAACTTCCCAATGCGTTGGAAACGTTCTGGCATTGTCGTAATGTAGAATTAAAAAAGGTACAGATAGATAAGGCCGATTACCTGTTCATGCATAGTGAAAATATCCGTATTGATAATTATAGCCAGAACGGGAATTATTCTTTTCAGTATTGCAAGAACGTAGAAATTCATAATGCTGTCATTAATTCGAAAGATGCCTTTTGGAATACGGAGAATGTAACCGTGTATGACTCTGAATTGAACGGAGAGTATTTGGGGTGGCACTCTCACAATCTACGTCTGGTAAATTGCAGAATCTCGGGAACGCAGCCACTTTGTTATGCTCACGACCTTGTTATGGAGAATTGTATGATGGCTGATGATGCTGACCTTTGTTTTGAATACAGCAGTTTGCAGGCAACTATTAACACTCCGGTACATAGTGTGAAGAATCCGCGTACCGGCAGTATAACGGCAGAAAGCTACGGGGAAATCATTATGGATGGAAGTATTAAAGCTCCTGCTAACTGCGCACTGCAACTATGGGACAACTTAACTTGCTTTAGCGCATGAAGTACGATTTTGATGAAATAATTTCCCGTCGTAATAGCAATTCCTATAAATGGGATGCGGTGATGGAAGAGGGTGTTCTGCCTATGTGGGTAGCCGATATGGATTTCCGTACGGCTCCTGCTGTGGTTGAAGTGTTACGTAAGCGGATGGATCATGGCATTTTTGGCTATACCAAAGTCCCTCCGGTTTATTATGATGCCATTATAAACTGGTTCACGCGCCGGCATGGTTGGCAGATAGATAGAGATTGGATTATATACACTTCGGGAGTCGTTCCGGCTTTATCTGCCATAATCAAAGCCCTGACTGTTCCGGGTGACCGTGTGCTGGTACAAACCCCGGTTTACAATTGTTTCTTTTCTTCTATTCGTAATAATGGTTGCGAAATAGTAGCTAATCCCCTTGTATACACGAATGGAACATACCGGATTGATTTTGACGATTTGGCAAGGAAGGCTACCGATCCGAAAGTAAGACTATTGTTACTTTGCAATCCACACAATCCTGTAGGAAGGGTTTGGACCCGGGCAGAACTGATGTGTATCGGTGAAATTTGCCTTCGTAATGATGTACTGGTTGTAGCGGACGAGATACATTGTGAGTTGGTTTACTCGGGGCATACTTATATACCTTTTGCTTCTATTTCGGATGATTTCCGAAATCGTTCGGTTACCTGTACTTCGCCAAGCAAAGCATTCAACCTTGCCGGATTGCAGATTGCCAATATCTTTGCGGCTGATGAATCTGTACGTGTGAAAATAGATAAAGCAATCAATTTGAATGAGGTTTGTGACGTGAATCCGTTTGGTGTGGAAGCCTTAGTGGCCGCCTACAATGACGGGGAAGAGTGGCTGGAGGAACTGAAATGTTATCTGTCGGATAATTACCTGTACATGAGGACTTTTTTCAATAAGTATCTTCCACAATTTCCTGTTGTGAAATTGGAAGGTACATATCTGGTATGGGTAGATTGTTCGGTGCTGAATCGTAGTTCAAAGGAAATTGCAGAGTTATTATTGAAGGCAGAAAAACTTTGTATAAACGAAGGAAGTATGTATGGAGAAGCCGGTGAAGGCTTTATCCGTATCAATATAGCCTGTCCCCGACAGATATTGATTGACGGCCTAAATCGATTGAAGAGAGGTCTTAAAGAAATGAGTCTTTGCTATTGTCGGGATAGGTAGATGCTGCTCCATGATACAATTGAGTAAATATAAGAATAGTATTCCCGATAACAGTAGATAACTCTAAATAAGCCGGTGATAACTCATTGTTTTGTCTTTTCTTCGGTACTTTGCAGCTGTAACCCAAACAAAAAACGAAAAGATGAAACGGATTTACGTAACTTTAGTGTTTGTTGCTGCTGTCTGTTGGCAGGTGGCAGCACAAAATGAAGACCGGATACTTTCTGCAGATAGCCTGATTACGATGGATGGACGTTTAGACAGTTTATACAGATCCTTGCCGGAAGTGATGGTGGTAGGTGAACGCCCGATAGTGAAAGCTATGCAAGGCAAACTTATATATGACCTGCCACGGCTCCTCCGGAATTTAGCGGTAGATAATGCTTATGATGCAGTGAAGGAGCTTCCCGGTGTCACGGAAATGAACGATAACCTTACTTTAGGTGGAAAGAGCGTTACTGTTGTATTGGATGGCAAAGTGACTACAATGACTCCCGAACAACTGAACACTCTATTAAAAAGTATTCCTGCCAGTCGTATAGAGAAAGCTGAAGTGATGTATTCGGCTCCGGCGCGTTATCAGGTGCGTGGAGCCATGATAAACATTTGTCTGAAGCAAGGTGATTCCGGAGCAGCTTCCCTGCAAGGAGAAATTTTCAGTGACTACCGGCAAAAGCATTATGAAAACCTGACTGAGCGTGCGAGCCTTCTATATTCCGGACATAAATTTTCTGTAGACTTTCTTTACTCTTACAGTCATGGACGGAACTATTTCTTGACGGATAAGAAGGCTTTGCACACCTTGTCGGATGGTACGATACATCCCATGAACACCAACGAATCTCAAAAAAGTCGTTTTAACAGACACAATTTACGCTTGGGAGGTGATTATCTTTTTGCCGACGATCATCAACTCAGCTTGACATACAATGCCCAGTTTATGAATGGCTTTAATTTAAGTACAGTGAATGGTACACAAACCTCAAATGCCCGTACCCGGATGGTCGATCAACTACATAACGGGCGGATCGATTATCACACCCCATTCGGAATGAAAGCAGGAGTGGAATATACTTATTATCATTCGCCTTCTTCACAATTGCTACATAGCCGGTTAGAAGGCGATGAATTGAATTTTCGTAGTAGCGATTCTCAGCGTATCAATCGTTGGAAGCTTTTCCTTTCTCAAGAACATGAACTGCCTAATGGATGGGGAGTAAACTATGGAGCTGTTTATACTACAAGTTTAGACAACAGCTATCAATATTATTATAATTCTGAGAATGACAACATGATGTTGGAAAGCAACAACATGAAATCTCGTCGGCGGGAGCAAACACTGAATTTCTATGCCGGATTTAACAAGAGTTTTGGCGATAACTTGTCTTTGGATGCCTCGTTGGCTGCCGAACGATTCCATACGACTGTATGGAATGAATGGAGTCTATATCCGGCTTTTAATCTCAATTACACTCCGGCACCGGGAAACGTATGGCAATTGTCACTCAGCAGCGATAAAAGTTATCCCGACTATTGGGCAACTCAAAATGCCGTGTCCTATATGGGCGGAGAATATTCGGAAATTCATGGAAATCCTTATCTGAAACCGGAAATTAATTATCAGCTACAATTGACTTATATTCTGAAGAGTAAATATATATTCAATGTCTGGTATAGCCATACTAAAGATAATGCAACACAAACTCTTTATCAGTCCCCCGACCGATTGGTCGAGATCTATAAGTACTTCAATTTTGATTTTGAGCAACAAGCAGGTATACAAGCTGTTGTTCCATTTACGATAGGTCGCTGGCTAAGTTCACGTTTTACGTTGACCGGCGTTTACGATCGCCAGAAAGACAGTGACTTCTGGAATATTCCTTTTGACAGGAAAGTATATTATGCCATGTTGAATATGAATCATACCCTGACCCTTTCTTCCCGTCCGGATCTCAGGTTGATTGTGAATGGGATGATGCGCAGTAAGGCAATACAGGGCATTTATGATTTACCGGTATCCGGCAATGTAGATGTGGCACTCAGATATACCTTTGCTGGTGGGAAAGCGTTGTTCACCTTTCGGTGCAATGACTTGTTTGAAACGGCTCAAATCTCTCCGCGTATTCGTTATGCCACGCAGAACGTAACAAACCATTATTCCGCTTTTCGTGAATTGGGTATCTCGTTTACTTATAAATTCGGAGGATATAAAGAGAAAAAACGTGAAGGTGTGGATACTTCACGTTTCAAGTAGATTTACTCTTAAAAATTAAGGAGGGGCTATTGGACAGGTATGGTTACTGTTATTTTAGTACCTTCCTTGTATGTCGGATCGATATTTATCTCTCCGGATAACCTGCGGATAATTAGTTGACACAGATATAGTCCTAATCCATTTCCCGGAGTAAACGTGTTGAGTTTCGAGAAACGTTCGAATACCTCTTTGTGCTTGTCAACCGGAATACCGCATCCGGTATCTGTCACATTGATATGAAGCTGTTGGTGTGCTTCATCCATGCGGTAACGGAGGGTGATAGTTCCTTTTTCGGTAAATTTATTAGCATTGTTCAACAAGTGTTCTATAACCAATGATAAATATTTCTCATGGGTAGACAAAATGACAGGGTGTTCCGGTAAGTCCATATGATATTCTATATCAGGCTTATGATACTGGCTTAGTTGCTTCATTTCTTGTATGCAGATATGATGTAAATCGACTTGTTTACAAGGCAGTTTTTCCTGTGATACATCCAAGCTGGATACCTCGAGCATATTATTGATCAGTGAAGTCAGTAAGACCGTGTTCTTCTGCACCTCGTGTGAGAAGCTTTCGCGGTTTTCTTTATCTACTTCATCATTGAATATCAAATCAGAGAAACCGACAATGGCGTTAAGTGGTGTTCGTATCTCGTGACAAACAGAATTAATGAAAGCTGTTTTCATCTTTTCACTTTCTTCGGCCTTTTGCTTGAGATTCCGGAGGTGAATCTTCATCTTTTTTTCTTTTTTCAGATTGTGATATAAATAAAGACAGATAACGATTACAATGGTCAGGATGATGAACAGGCATATCACTAAAATGCGTTTATTTTTTATTTCAAGCTGTGACTTTTCATTATTCAATTTGTTCACCTCATATTTTATTTGGAGTTCACTAAGTTGCTTTTGCATATTTTCAGTGTTTAGCGAATCTTTATACTGAGCAGATATTCTAAGATATGCCAGCGCCTCCTTAAAATTGCCCATGGCCTCATATGTTTGTGATTGGATGTCGTAGAGTCCTGGCAGATTGTTTGGAATTATCGTTTGAGCTATTTGAATCAGACTGTCATTGGCAATTAATGCTTTCTCGTAATTGGGGTGAGGCTTTAAGTTCAAGTAATAGTTGTCCATTGATAGGAAATAATTGTACCGGTCGTACGGATTTGTCAGCTCCTTGTTCAGTTTTACTATTTGCTGCCAGTAATAATCCATCTTTTCGGGAGCTACCATGATAGCATTTGTCAACAGTGACGCATAGATTTGTAACTCACGTGCAGCCAGATTGTAAAAGGGGCGTTTTGCTTCGTAATGATCTTTATAATACAGTTGCTGATTTTCCAAATCTTCTTCCAAAAGACGGATCGCTGAGTCACATTCGTTCAAAAAACTATAGATATTGGATAATTTCCAAACAATCATTGATACAAATTTAATGCGTTTCTCAGGAGGTAATTGCTTGGATAAGTTCATTGCTGTTTCCAAATAGGGGAGTGCTTCTTTCATCATTTCATTGGAATGAAGGCTACTTCCGGTGATATAAGCTTGTACGATTTTGCTGTATAGAGATGGTGCGTCCGATTTCTTTTCTTCCGTAAACTGCAATTCCTTCGCAATGGCCTCTTCTGTCTCGTTATGGCTGCATAGCATATCGAAAAAACGCATGTGAAGATAAGCTGATAAAGGAATTATTTCTTTGACATTATGAGTTGCTTTTATCAGATTCATATAATGATACGCTGAATCCATGCGGTATTCTTTAGCCTCTCCGCATGCAAGATCATTCAATGCATCAAGCATCATGGGTGTGTCACCTGCCTTTTTAGCTTCTCTATACATGCCAAGCAAATATGTTTTTTCGTCCGGTGTTTCAAAACAGATATCTGCCAGGTTTCTGTAGATACTGATTCGTTGAGCGGATACTGTCGTATGTTTTAGTTGTAGTAAGAGGCTGTCTTTTGCATGGTGATCTATAGCTGATACTATTCCGGTACAGATACATAGAGCCACAAAGATTATATATCGTATCATATTGCTTGTTTGTTTGTAAGTAGCAAATATACGTCTTTTTTCCCTGAAAAATCCAGCAATGATGTGGCATCTTTTTATCTCCACTAAAAAAAGGTAATAAAGACAACTTTGATATGGAGTTAATTGTTAATTTTGCGACTTCATTTACTAACTTAATAACTCCCAATATGAAATCAGACATAGAAATAGCACGTAGTGTTGAATTGAAGAAAATAAAACAAGTGGCTGAAAGCATCGGTATACCTCGCGATGAAGTAGAAAATTATGGCCGGTATATTGCAAAAATCCCTGAATATCTGATTGATGAAGAGAAGGTGAAACAGAGCAATCTGATTTTGGTCACTGCCATTACCGCAACGAAAGCAGGGATTGGTAAAACGACTGTATCCATAGGTCTTGCATTAGGATTAAACAAGATAGGTAAAAAGGCAATTGTTGCTTTGCGTGAACCTTCCCTGGGACCGTGTTTCGGTATGAAAGGAGGGGCAGCAGGAGGAGGTTATGCCCAGGTACTTCCGATGGAAAAGATTAATTTGCATTTTACCGGTGATTTCCATGCCATCACTTCGGCTCACAATATGATCTCTGCATTACTGGACAATTATTTATACCAGAATCAATCTAAAGGTTTTGGTCTGAAAGAAATTCTCTGGCGTCGCGTACTCGATGTCAACGATCGTTCATTGCGCAATATCGTAGTTGGTCTTGGTCCGAAAACAAATGGTATTACACAGGAATCCGGATTTGACATTACACCGGCTTCGGAAATTATGGCTATTCTTTGTCTTTCAAAGGATGTTGATGATCTCCGCCGTCGTATCGAGAATATTCTTTTAGGCTACACCTATGATAACAAGCCGTTTACTGTAAAAGATCTGGGCGTGGCAGGGGCTATTACTGTCTTGCTGAAAGATGCTATACATCCGAATCTGGTACAGACTACCGAAGGTACCGCTGCATTTGTACATGGTGGCCCATTTGCTAATATTGCCCATGGCTGTAACTCTATTTTGGCAACAAAAATGGCGATGACTTTTGGAGATTATGTTATCACAGAAGCCGGCTTCGGTGCCGATCTGGGAGCAGAGAAATTTTATAATATTAAATGTCGTAAGAGCGGGCTTCAACCACGTCTGACAGTGATTGTTGCCACAGCACAAGGGCTCAAAATGCACGGAGGAGTAAGCCTGGACCGAATTAAAGAACCGAATCTTGAAGGATTGAGAGAAGGTTTGCGCAATTTGGACAAGCATGTTCGTAATCTTCATTCGTTCGGTCAAACGGTTATCGTTGCTTTCAATAAATTTGCGAGTGATACGGATGAAGAAATGGAGTTGCTTCGTGAGCACTGTGAGCAGTTAGGAGTAGGCTATGCTATCAATAATGCCTTTACGGAAGGAGGTGAGGGTGCTGTCGAACTGGCGAACCTTGTGGTTGAAACAATTGAAAATAAACCGTCTGAACCGTTACAGTTTACATATGATGATGGAGACAGCGTACAGCAGAAAATCGAGAAAATCGCAATCAATCTATATGGTGCAAGTGTCGTGACTTATAGTACACTGACCCGTAACAAGATTAAATTGATTGAAGAAATGGGTATTGGTCATTATCCTGTATGTATTGCTAAAACCCAATATTCTTTCTCAGCCGATCCGAAAGTATATGGTGCGGTAGATAATTTCGAACTTCATATTAAAGATATCGTTATAAATAACGGTGCCGAGATGATCGTAGCGATTGCGGGCGAAATAATGCGTATGCCGGGTTTACCTAAAGAACCACAAGCTCTGCATATTGACATCGTGGATGGTAATATTGAAGGATTGAGTTAAAAATAGTCCGATATAAAGCAATAAATAAATCCCCGCTATTCTTCTTGAAAGAATGGCGGGGATGACGGATATATAGAGTCCAGTGTGCTACTTCTTGATTCTTTCTAACACACTGTACGATTGTAGCTCCTTCTTATTATTGTATTGTTCAGAGCGGACAATTCCAATATTGGGTGCATACCATTCATATCCATAACCTTTTATTGTTTCCTGAGGAGTCCAGATATTCATTTCGTACTTTACTTTGGTACAATAGAATGCTCCTGCTGGAGTGTTTACCGTTTCGGTAGTAACAAATTCCCGGTCGAAGATAGAAATTTCGGCGCGGTTATTTTTATTGCCTTTTTGATAAAGACGCAGAGTGCCGTCATCAAACTCGTCATCGTCTCCCGGATTCATTGGATCGGAAAATGCATTCGGGTAATTCATTAAATCTCCCATCATATATACATCGGCATTCATCATATTAAGTGCAGTGGGGAATGTGGCCACATCTCCCATACTCATAGAGAAGTTACCGTCATTGCAGCGAGCTACCATTTGCCCGGAATTGAGTGTTTTTCCGGAAGCATCAGTAAATGTATAGTTGGCTACTACTTCCATTCCTGAAGGGTAATCGTAGGCTTGGTCTACTCTGTAGACAAGGATGTTGGTGAGTTTACCATCAGCGGTGTAACAATTACGAGTGATTTGCTCACCTTCTTGATTAGGAAAGAAGAAGGCGCAATCCTGATTTTGAGCCATAGCTCCTGCAGCAACAAATAATGTAGTTGCAACCATTAAATTTCTTATTTTCATATCAGTTTAGGTATTAAGTGAATATCTTCTTTTTTTAACTACTTAACAACGGTTCTTGGGAAGGAAAGGTTTTAGGGTGGGGTGTTAATGCCATGTTAAAAGAGCAAAAAAAAAATGCCCGCAACTTTCTTCACAGAGAATTGCGAGCCCACGTATGTTATTGTTTAATACTAAAATGTGCTATTTAATAAGCGAAGATCGGATATTTTTCCATTGTCTTATTGACACGTGCACGTACTTGTGCTATCACTTCTTCGTTCTCTACGTTCGATAGAACGGTTTCGATCATTTCTGCAATCTCCAGCATCAGATCTTCTTTTGCACCACGAGTCGTGATAGCGGGAGTACCCAAACGGATACCTGAAGTCTGGAACGCAGAACGACTATCGAACGGAACCATGTTTTTATTGACTGTTATATCAGCAGATACAAGTGCTTTTTCGGCAACTTTACCTGTCAAGTCAGGATATTTACTGCGTAGATCCACCAGCATCGAATGATTATCCGTACCGCCGGAAACGATGGTAAAGCCACGGTCAATTAAGGCTTGTGCCAATACGGCAGCATTCTTTTGTACTTGCTTCTGATATTCCTTATATTCCGGTTGCAAACACTCACCGAAAGCTACGGCTTTAGCTGCAATTACATGTTCCAGCGGACCACCCTGTATTCCGGGGAATACAGCTGAGTCGAGCAACTGAGACATCATTTTAATTTCTCCTTTTGGAGTTTTCTTTCCCCATGGATTGGGGAAATCTTTACCCATCATGATTACACCGCCACGAGGTCCCCGCAAAGTCTTGTGGGTAGTTGAAGTTACGATATGAGCATATTTCACCGGGTTGTCCAACAGTCCTGCTGCAATTAATCCGGCAGGATGTGCCATATCAATCATAAGGATCGCACCCACCTTATCGGCAATTTCGCGCATACGTTTGTAATCCCATTCACGAGAGTAGGCTGAACCTCCTCCAATTATCATTTTGGGTTTCTCACGTAATGCCACTTCTTCCATCTGGTCGTAATCCACGCGACCGGTTTCCTGTTTTAAATTATATTCGCAGGGAGTGTAAATGATTCCCGAAGTATTTACTAATGAACCATGTGAAAGGTGACCTCCGTGTGCCAGGTTCAGTCCCATGAACTTGTCGCCCGGGTTCAACACAGCAAGAAATACAGCAGCATTAGCCTGTGCTCCTGAGTGAGGTTGTACATTGGCCCATTCTGCACCGAAAATCTCTTTCAAGCGGTCGATGGCAATTTGTTCACTCTGGTCTACCACCTCACAGCCGCCATAATAGCGTTTACCCGGATATCCTTCCGCATATTTGTTGGTAAGACAAGATCCCATTGCCTCCATCACCTGATCACTCACGAAATTCTCTGATGCGATCAGCTCAATGCCTTTCAACTGACGTTGATGTTCTTTTTCGATAATCTCGAAAATTAAATCGTCTCTTTTCATTATTTGTTATAATAAGATTAAAGTATATCTTGAAACCTTTATTATTATAATCGCACAAATTTAGGTAATATTTAAAGAGTGTGCAACCTTTTAGCTAAAAAAGTTATTTAAAATATAACTCCGAGTGAAAAACTAAGTACATTATCACGGCGTCGAAAAGTGATATTACTTACTTCGGGCTTACCTTCGACGTCTATATTATCGTAAGTAACAGACTTCGACAAGTTGCGAAGTCCTTGTTCATAACGAAAATCGAAAAAGATACGTGAAATGCTGACGCTTACTCCGATCACTGCGCTGGCATTGAAGGGATGTAACCTCTCATGGATGCCTTGCTGGTCGAAGTTCTCAAAGGTGATTTTATTTTTTTGATTCCACAGATATCTTAGTTTCGGTCCGGCAAAAAGAGACATGCTGTAAGGGCCTTGTCTTACTACGTGATAGCCGTAAAGCAACGGAAAATCAATACTGTGAATAGTTGAATTAACCGATGCATAGTCAGGTTCGATATCGGGATGGTGTGAACCCAGTTTGTCGAAAGTGATTTCGCATCTGCTGATGTTATACGATATCTCGGGCTGTATAAAATGTCTCTTCATGTTGAAGCGCATGAAGAGAGCACCGAAATAACCTATTTTATAATTATTCTGAATCTCGTCAATGGTTACATCTTTGATTTTCAGATTGGAAACCAAAAACATGGAAGAGTTAAAACCACCCCTGATTCCTACATTTATTTTGCGGTCATCCGGGCGTTTTTCCTTTTTATGATCACCTTCACCATAAGCGGCAAAAGTAATCCACATATATATAAAAAGGAGAATCACTCGTTTCATAGCTTCACTTTGTTTTCTTTTCTACTGACCAACCGAATTTACCGATCTTTTCTCCCAGATTATAATATCCCCCATGTACATATACAAGCGGATTAGCTTCTGCCAGTTCCAGTTTTCCGGTTTCCCGGTTTAAGTGACGGTCATCCGCCCGAATGTTTACCACATCGGCAATAAACATATCATGTGATCCTAAAGATACAATTTCTTTTACCCGGCATTCGATACAAAGGGGAGATTCCTCAATGAGAGGCGCACTCACCACCGTGCATTTACCCGGTGTCAGTTTCATTTCTTCAAATTTGTGATAATCCTTACCCGACCGTACCCCACACCAATCTGTTGCAAAAGCCATATCCCGGGTTGTCAGGTTGATCACAAACTCCATATTCTTTTTTATAATAGGATAGGAGTAGCGTTCGGGACGGACAGAAATATAACACATCGGTGGATTGGTACAAATGGTTCCGGTCCAAGCCACCGTAAGTATATTGTATTCACTTTCATTGTTTCCGCAACTCACCAGTACGGCAGGCAACGGATAAATCAGGGTTCCGGGTTTCCAGTCTTGCTTCATCTTTTTTATTAATAGCGTGCTATATGCGCTACAAGTGCTATTACGTCATAGCACAGTATTTTAAAACTCGTAGCGCTGTGACACGTAACTAAATGATTGTGATATCTTCTCTTTTCTGTTCTTTTTCGCAATAATGGCATTTTATAACGCAACTATCCTTGTCAATCACATGGAATAACGTGGCCATCGGTTCATTGTTCGTAATACATTTCGGGTTGGCACATTTCACTATACCTTTTAACTCGTCCGGCATACGTACCTCTTTCTTTTCTACCACTTCGTAGTCACGGATAATGTTTAGTTTTACATGAGGTGCTACTACGGAAATACGGTTGATTTCTTCGTCACAGAAGAACTTGTCAGCAATCTTGATGATCCCTTTCTTACCCAGTTTCTTGCTGTCCAGATTGAATCCGATAGTAATATTGGTCGTCATGTGTTCCAACCCAAGCAGTGAAACTACAGTAAAGAGTTTCTCCGAAGGGATATGGTCAATAACAGTGCCGTTTTTCAGTGCGGCCACCTGTAGTTCTTGTTTATTCTCGCTCATGATTTTATAAAATATCTTGTAAAGTGATTCCTAATACATCGCAAAGTATAGCTTGACGGGCATAGAGACCGTTCTGTGCCTGCTGAAAGTAGTATGCTTTCGGACTATCGTCTACGTCATAAGCTATTTCGTTAACACGTGGCAATGGATGCAGGATACGGAGGTTAGAGCGAGTGTTTTCGAGCATTTTCGCTTTCAGGATATATACATTCTTCACCCGTTCATATTCCATTAGGTCAGTGAAACGCTCACGTTGTACGCGGGTCATGTAAAGAATATCCGCATCCTTAATTACCTCTTCGTTGAAGTCTGTGTGCTCCACATATTTTATGTTATGTTCTTTGCAATAAATCTTATATTCTTCCGGCATCTTCAGCTCTTCGGGAGCAATGAAGTGGAAAGTCGGATTAAAATGCCGCATTGCCATCAGTAAAGAGTGTACTGTACGTCCGTATTTCAGGTCACCTACCAGATAGATGTTCAGATTCTCCAGTGTACCTTGTGTTTTATAAATGGAGTAGAGATCGAGCATTGTTTGTGAAGGGTGCTGATTGGCTCCGTCTCCGGCGTTTACGATAGGCACTGGGGCCACTTCACTGGCATAGCGTGCTGCTCCTTCCAGAAAATGCCGCATTACAATCACGTCAGCGTAGTTACTAACCATCATAATTGTATCTTTCAGAGTTTCCCCTTTGGATGAGCTGGTGGCTTTAGGATCCGAGAATCCGATAACCCGTGCGCCCAGGCGATTGGCAGCAGTTTCGAAACTTAGCCGGGTGCGGGTAGAAGGTTCAAAAAATAGGGTAGCCACTACTTTACCTTCCAATAACCGGCGGTTGGGATTCTTCTCAAATTGTTTCGCCATTTCGAGCATATAGAGGATTTTTTCTTTCGAATGCTCCGCTATGGTTACTAAACTTCTGTTTTCCATATCGTTATATGTTTATTGATATATCCTTTATTTCGGTTTGTAAAGATACGAAGAAAAATACAGGTTCTGCAAGATTTTCATCGTCTTTTTATGAGTAATTCTACTACTATGACTATTTATATTTTGCATAATTATTTGGAAAATATGCGCAATAGTATTACCTTTGCACTGTAATTAATGAATGATATGAACCGATTGTTTACTACATATAGCATACACAATGCCGTGCGAGAAAATAAGATTCTGTACGGACACTGCATTGTGCATGTACATTGGTTTAGCGGATTTATCTGAATTACTCCCTGTTTTGTAGTTTGATTTATCTCTTTTCGTTTCCTTATTAAATAAAGGTGAAAGGGAGGATCTGTCCGGCAGCTCATACATAAAAGTTGCCAGGGATTGCATTGTGTAACTTTTTAAAATATACGAGTATGTTTTCCATTATATCTATCATGTTTTTAGGTATTGGCATCGGTTATTTGCTGCGTAACCTGAAATTTCTGGAGAAAGTAGAAAAGAGTACTTCGCTTACGATATTCCTGCTACTTTTTGTGCTGGGCCTTTCGATAGGCTCCAATAGTTTAATCGTAAATAATCTGGGTAAATTCGGATGGCAAGCCATTGTGTTGGCCACTTCAAGTATCTTGGGCAGCATGTTGGCTTCTTTTCTCGTATTACGCCTGTTTTTCAAGAAAGGAGGAAAATCATGAAAGGTAGTCTGATTGTTGTCGCATTTTTCTGTATAGGCTGTTTGGTCGGAATCTTCAATGATTTCCAGTTTGACATGCACAATCTTTCTATGTATATACTTTATGCGTTGATGTTGCAGGTTGGCATCAGTATCGGAAGCAATAAGAATCTGAAATTTCTGATCAAAAGTCTACGCCCCAATATGCTTTTAGTGCCGATAGCTACTATTGTCGGAACCCTTCTTTTTTCAGCTTTTGCCAGTTTATTGTTGAGTCAGTGGAGTGTATTCGATTGTATGGCAGTGGGAAGTGGATTTGCATATTATTCCCTTTCATCCATCTTGATTACTCAGTTTAAGGAAGCTTCTGTAGGATTACAGTTGGCAACGGAACTTGGTACAATTGCTTTGCTGGCCAATATTTTCCGCGAAATGATGGCATTGCTGGGCGCACCACTGATCAGGAAATATTTTGGGAAACTGGCCCCTATTTCTGCTGCCGGTGTAAATTCAATGGATGTATTGTTGCCGTCCATTACTCACTATTCGGGAAAGGACATGATACCTGTTGCCATCTTTCACGGAATCCTCATTGATATGAGTGTACCTTTCTTTGTTTCATTCTTCTGCAGTTTATAGTTATATTTCTTCATTAACTATCTCCCAGCCATTAATCTTGATAATGACCGGGATGTAGTTATCGAAGGATATTTCAATGGTGAAATCATGGTTATGCTCAAAATCAATATTGGGATTTTCGCCTATGAGTTTACCAATAAGATTCTCATCATAGCGGATTGTACCTGTTTTGTCGGCAATTCGCAGCCGGGGTTCTCTATCCTTTTCCAGTCTCATTACATTGAAGTCGGCAATCAACGGATCTGATTGTCCCGATGATGCTTCATAAATGGGAATATAGCTTATCTGGTCATCATCGGAGAATTGTGAATCATATCCATACTTACCGTTATTATCCTCTATATAAATGTTGTCACTTCTGTCTTGATTCAAATTATGAGCAATGACCCGGATATGATTCGTCATTTGTTTCAAGTTTATCAATACAATTGTTTTTTCTTTACTGTTAAGCCCGACTATATCGTGCATACCGTGATAGAGCAGTTTGGGCTGATTGATTACCCGGTTGTCCTCCTGACGTTTTACAGATAGAAAGAAATCATCGATATAAGTTTTTCCCGGCACACATTCAGAAGTCTGATAAGTACTTTTATCATAGCCACCCCATGCTACAAATTGGTAACTGCCCTGTTTGTAAGGCAGCTCCATGACATAATCGTCATTGATTGAAGTCATAGAATCGTTTACCTGAGAGATAAAAAGCCCTTTTTCATCGAATATGAAAACAGCCAACCGATCGATACCTTGTGGAGTGTTCTGTCTTGAGTCTGCATTTGTATCATAGCTGAATTTGAGGGCCAACCCTCCATCATCCCGGGGACATCCGGACATATCTTCCCGAATGCAATTCGTGAGTACGAAAGGCAATATAATGAATATGAATACTCTGAATCCGGCTTCTATCTTGCAGGTGAACATTCTGTGGGACATTAATTAGCTGGTTATAAATCGTGATCTTCTTCAATCACCTCCCAAGGGATAATCTGGATGTCGATTCCAATCCATGAATTAGGCTTGATTGGTTCTCCGCTGTCAAAGTTATCCGAAGGATTTCCCGGTGCTTGTATAGAATTGATGTTGATCTTAAAATATTGGTTTCTGTAGATATTATAAGGAGCCTGTGGTGTGACTGCATCACTGTTAACAAAAATATGATAGTAACACAATCCGTTGCTATACGTATTCTCCGATAATAGGTAGGCCCCATTGATAGATGGCATTTGCGGAGTATTTGCGGCACATAGCTCCGCAAACTTTTCTGCCGTAGGTCCATCTATAAAGTAATTGGCAACACCATCGGCAGTCCGCACGACAAAGAATGTTTTATCCGCCGGTTTCGGATTCACGATGATTTCAAAATCAGCCGCAACTGTAGGGGGATTTATTTTGGCAGATATGATGTTAGTGGGTGTAAATACCCCGCTGACACTGATAAAAGTTGCTGCATCCACATTGGATGTACCCGAAATATACTGGAATGCATTTTCCGTAGCATAAGAAAAAGAGGTAGGCACATCAGCCGAAGCATAAACGTTGATGGCATCTGCTCCCCTCGTAAAATCTGCTGCGGTATAATTAGCCCAGTTATAGTCTTTGATGAGAGCGTCCCTGTTATCCTGAATAAAGTAGAATTTTTTATTCAGGTTTCTCCAGCCGAACTTCAGATCTGTCATCGTTCCGCCTCCATTCACTACAAAGCTCTGTGATTGGAACACCGCCGCTTTTGCAGTGACGCGATTTACAGAAATGGTTATGTGATTGTTTTCGGCTTCACTTTTCTTCTCATATAAGTCAGTAGCGGGCGTAAGGGTCGGATAAGCACTATTGAACATGACAAATCCATTTGTTTGATCGGCCAATTTTGTTATTTCTTGTGTGAAATCTTTATAGCTGAATGCACCTAATCCATTAGAAGTAATATAGTTCACTATTTCTGCATTAAGGTTTACTCCCGCAAAAATATATTTATCCGTCTTTTTGGTACTGACCGGTTGGCTGGTCACCCAGGTAGAACTCCCGGCTGGTTTCTGTGTGAGTGTGCCTCCTGCGACCGTAAATTCAGCTACAGTAGGTGTATTGGGAGATTCTGCGTCATAAATAAACACATGTAGGGATTTCACTGTATTTTCCGCTGCAATTCCCGGATCTGTAGATACTGCACGTGTCTTCGATGCGTGGGGAATGCTGATGGAAAAAGAGGCATATGCATCCGGGGCAATTACGTCCGGATTGCTGGGCTGGTCAACCCAATCATTGTCATTGCTGCATGCGGCCATAGTCAATGCAACCAGTGTAGTCATAAAGATTTTACTTGTTTTCATTATCTTTTTATTTAAGTGGATATACTACGTTTTTTTCAGATAACAAATATACCTTCCAGACAGCAACGATTTGTGACTTTAAAAATGTATTTATAAACAAAAAGTGTCTATTGAAGCAACCCCTGAAAAAGAAAGCTCTGATAATGCAACGCACCGTCATCAAAGGGATTGTTCGTTTCGATAGGCGCAACAAAAGTTACAGATTACTTGTTTACAGATAAAAATATAAAAACAATGATTATGCGTGATATAAATACAGATTTAATAGATGCAATGAAAATATACTTACCCAAGGGGAACAATCTTGCAAATGCGCTGATGGACATTCTTTACCTTGGCAAAGAAGCTACTTACAGGCGGTTGCGGGGTGAAGTACCGTTCACTTTTGCCGAAGTTGCCACCATATCTCAACACATGGGCATTTCTCTTGATAAAATAGTAGGGGCCGATTTGAATGACAACGCTATTGTTAATCTGAATATGTTGCAATGTCAACGCCCTGCGGAGACCTATTATTCTATTATTGATTCGTATATAAAGTTGTTCGGTCAATTGATTGAACGGGAAAGTTCGGAAAGAAGTACCTCCTCAAATACCGTTCCGCAAACCCTGTATTTAAAGTATGAAGCCTTATCCAAATTCCAACTTTTCAAATGGATTTACCAACATGAAAGCACATATGCAGGCAGGCATTATGAAGATTTGGAGATTCCGGAAAAATTGATTGACAAGCAAAAAGAATTTGTAAATTTATCCCAGCTATTCCAGACAACCAATTATATATGGGATAAAGAGATATTTATCAGATTGGTCAATGAGATCAAGTTTTTCTTAAATATCAATCTGATATCAGAAGACAGTGTAAAAAGAATAAAGAAGGAATTATTGGTATTACTGAATGAATTGGAGAAGATCTCAGCTCAGGGAAAATATTCATCCGGAAAAGATGTGAAAATATATATATCCGATATCAATTTTGAGTCTACATATAGTTATGTAGAAACAGATATCTACCATCAATGCCTGATAGGGGTCTTTTCTATTAATTCCATAACTTCGAAAGATGATTTGCTATTTCAGCATTTGAAAGTATGGATACAGTCATTAAAGAAGTATTCAACTTTGATTTCGCAGAGTGGTGAGGTTCAGCGAATCCATTTCTTTAACCGGCAACAAGAACTGGTGACAAGTTTATGACGAAGTTTCGAAAATGGATACACGTCTTTACACACATTTCCGATTGTTGCATAATTGGACAACAAATTCATGTGAGATGTGATAATAGAAAAATCTTTGTTTACACCATTCATTAAACGCCACGGATTCCTTCCTGAAAAAGTCCATCTTTGTATCTGAGAAAATAAACCTAAACCCTAATGAAAAAATTAATGGTTATTCTGATAACCGGCCTTTTATATATGTCATGTACCGACAGTATGGAAGTGCCCGGAGATGCAGATAGAAATAATACAGAGGATGTATCGGTAAGGTTAGTGATAACCATACCGGCCTCCACTACATATGCCCGGACGCGAGGAACATTTGCGACGACCGATCATGAGTCTAAAATCAGTGAGATTCAAGTGTTAGTGTTTGAAGAAGGTAAATATAAGTACCGTGTACCCGGCATATCCATCAACAACACTTCATCCGCTGCTTCTTTTAAAGCTTTATTAAAATCAAGCAGTTCGCCTTTAAAATTACTCATATTAGCCAATGCTACCGATGCGGTAATAGCCAATGAGCCTTCGGTGGATGATAGCGAAGATTTGGTGAAAAAGAACATCAATCTCCGGTTCAACAATATCACTTCCGATTTTCCAATGTATGGGGAGTATGAATTGCCCGGCGGATTAGAAGCAACGGTTATAAATAATATTACCGGGATAAAGATGTTACGTTCCATTGCCCGGGTAGACGTGAAAGCTACGGAAGTGGCAAACTTTAAGCTGTCAGGGGTGAAAGCATATCGTGCCAATGACCACTTACAGATAATACCCGATGAAACCGGAGTCGTCAGGGTTACGCTTCCGAGCGTACCTGCCGGAAGTACCGGAAATGTAAACAGTGTCCTGTATCCTGTACCTGCTGAGGACCTGAATGAATTTTCAGCCCAACTCTACTTGCCTGAGGCCGATTCACCAGCCCCGGACAATCGGGTTAGTCAGGCAACCTGTATTATTGTGGAGGGTTATTATGAAGGAAGTGATCAACCGGGTTACTACCGTATGGATTTTGATCCCGATAATGTTGAAAATGCTTTCGGGCAAGTACTTCGTAATCATAAGTATATTTTCAATATAAAGAAGGTCTCAGGTCCGGGGTGGGGTAGTCCGGACGAAGCGGCGAATAATCGTTCCGCCCATATCGTAGCCGAAGTACAGGCATGGGATGATTATACCATTGACATGAGTTTCGATGGAGAACATCATTTTGGGGTGTCTTCGCGAGAGATCATCCTCAAGAACAAAGCTGGTTCGGCAGGAATCATCAGTGTGAATACCGATCTTCCGGATTATACTTTACAATGGGCCGATGCGGCAGGAGCTCCCCAAGGAACCGCCGACCAGTCATTAGCAAATGAATTCTTTAAAGTAGAAAAAACACAGAATGGGAGTCAACTGGTGATTACAGCTCTGCAGAACAATTCGGCAAGCAATATCCGCCGTACTCAAAACTTTATGATTACAGCCCATCGATGGCGTATTTTAGTGAATATACAGCAGAGATATGATGTCGCTGCCTACAAAACAATTGATCTTTTAACATTCAATGCCGGTTTGGGATATTTAGGAACGAATATAATTGGCTCTGGCAATGCAGAGGCGCGCGCAACCGGTCTTCGCGGAATACTCAATAATCAAAATAATTTCGGTCCGGCCGGAACAGTTGAATGCGGAGGATATAATCTGATTGGCGTGAGTGCGAGCAATAATAATCTGACAGATGCTCTTTTCGCGGCTTTTGATGTCGTTTATGTCCATTATATGAGCAATTCTTTATTCGGGATCTCGGATGCCCAGAAAGCGCACAATTGGGTGAAGGCTAAAAAGAACCGTGTATTGATTGTTTCTTATGATGCCAG
Source organism: Bacteroides hominis (assembly GCF_033042785.2). Classification (NCBI taxonomy): domain Bacteria; kingdom Pseudomonadati; phylum Bacteroidota; class Bacteroidia; order Bacteroidales; family Bacteroidaceae; genus Bacteroides; species Bacteroides hominis. The sequence goes on from NZ_CP178829.1 coordinate 3,537,228, forward strand.
TGATGTCAGCCAGAATTTATTAAAAGAGATATTGGGTGGAAATAGTGGCATTTCTTTTTTAACGAGTAATACCGGTCCCTATCCTTTGGCAACTCTTGAGGATGGTAATAGCTACTTTACTACTAACGGGCCTTTTACCATTGCTCCATATACTCCTGTCAGCACTGGTTTTTCCTTACGCAATTACGATTCTTTTCATGGTGAGATATTGCTTAATACCGATGCTTCTAAAGGCATCACTCCTATATTGATGGGATCTGCAGGAGGTATTGTTTTGGGCGTTGACTATTCAAGGAGAATCGTTTATTGGGGAGATACGGATATTGGCAGTTCGGCATCCAGTTCAACGTCTACTACCGATAACCGTATAAACAATAATTCCGGGACCATTAATAATAATGCCTCCAAACTGATAGCCAATGTTTTTGCCTGGATAGCGGAGACTGTACTGTATGGAGAGTGATTACTATTCTCCGAGTGTAGCAAGCAAATCGTACGAAGGTACAAAAAACAATGTGCCTGTTACCGGAGTACTGAAGTCCAACAAACGATCGGTGTTCCCCACAGGGTCACCAATAAACATGTTCTCCAACATTTTGCGGGTAGTACTGAAGGTGCTGGCATAGCCAATAAAGTATGTTCCATATTCTCCTTTAGAAGTGTTGGCAAACGGCATATTGGCACGTACGATTTTCAAATCGTCACCGATATTGGTTACGGCATTGTGGGCATTTTGCGGCTTCTCTTTGTCCGACAATTCCACATCATTATATTTGCGGCGGCCAATCACCTTTTCTTGTGCTTCGACCGGAAGCGAGTTCCATGCTACCATGTCATGGATATATTTCTGCACAAAAACGTAACTGCCTCCTGCGAATTGCGGGTCTTCGTCACCGACAACCGCAAAATGATAAGGGTTTTCATCTACGGCCGGATTCTCCGTACCGTCTACGAAACCGATGATCGCTTTTCCGTCCATATATCTGAACCCGTGTGTTTCATCGATGGATTCTGCCACACCTTTGAGTTTTTCGTCAATTATAGAGGCAAATTCAAAACAGAGACCCATCTGTTTAGCCCGGATGTGCAGTAACAGGTCGCCCGGGGTAGATACAGCTATATATTTATCTCCTTTTATCTCTTCAAAGGTACTTAACTCTTTAGGTTTGTCCAACTCCGGAAAAAGTCTGCTCCAGGCATCGGCACCAAACCCCATCGTGCAGCTAAATTGCATATCAGGAAAACGGTTACGCATACTGCGTATCAGGGCGGAGAAGTTAGCACATACATCTTTTACTTGCTTGATTGCATCGTCCGATTGCTTCAGTCCATAAACAATAAAAATAGCGTTTTCGCCTTGTTTCTCAGTTACATCTTGTGGTATATTTCCACCGAATAATTCTTCATGTACATTCATACTTTCCTATATTTTAAAGTTGTTGTTTATTGTAGTCGGTCTGATCTGATCAAATCAGATTTTATTCTTTTCTATATATCATATAACTTAAAAGACTTGGCTTAGGTTCATTCGGAGGTTTGATTTTGTTCACCACAGGATACATCGGCAAACATACCTTGTATAAACTCTGTGGTGAACTTTGTTATATTATGGTTTTACGTATTCGGCGACATTACTCAAGCGCTTTTCCTGTACCGACAGGCCAATATGGATTCTGATACATCATGGATGTATTGATGTCTTCCGGATTGGTGGCCGATAATTGCAAATCCTGTAGTCCGAGTGGCTCCAGATAATAAGCTTTTTTCCAGGTATATCCGTCATAAAGTTGATTATTCGTTTGTGTCCTTCGCAGTGGTCGTACGTATTTCCCATCCGATTTCGGCGACATGTTGGCAGATGTGCTGCCATCGGCTACTACAGCAGACTTTTCATTACCGTCTTTATCCGTGGTTGTGTAGAGTTTATAGGCTTCATCCCAGAAGTTGATGCCTTCTACAATGTATGGTTGTGTAAATAACCGGTCCCAAGAGCGCCATCTCTTCAGGTCATCCCAGCGCATGCCCTCGGCGATAAATTCGCAGCGGCGCTCACGGCGAATGTTGTAAAGCGTCGCATCTACCATTCGGTCTCCCGAGTAAACTCCGAGGTCGTCTTCGCGGCTCAGATCCGTACTATTGATCGTCTTCTGATAGTCTTCATCGACACCGGCACGTCTGCGAATGGCTTTCCAGTAGTCCTGTGCCTTACTGTCTAACGAACCATTCTTCTCATAACAAGCCTCGATGTAGTTAAGATATGCTTCGGAAGCACGAAAAATAGGACAGGCATTGGTCCCCAGCAATTCGTCCGATCTGCTTTGTTCGTCATCATACGGATAGAACTTACGGGAACGATAACCGGTGATATCACGTGTCTGTTCCTGATCACTGATTACTGTAGATTTTACCCAAGGTACAGGTATCGGATTCGTCACCATGTTTCCCGCCTGGTCCTTATTGTAATTCTTCACTGTATCTGCTCTTTCATCTGTCATCCACGCATCTTTTTCTCCCCACACAAACAGTTGCAAGCGCTCGTCGCGGTCTTTCTTTTCATCAGAAACCGTTCTGTCATCAATAGCATTGTTGCTTGCATAGATAGGCATACCGTCTTTCATCAGAAATGTTTTGATCAGTGAACGTGTCAGTCCGGTGCGGTCTCCGTTTTTAAGGCGTGCACCTACACAATGTGATACGGTAAGTGACAGGTTATATTGTTTCCACAGCAGTACTTCTTCCACATTCGAAAGATCCGGCTGGCTGAACATTTCGAAATAAGGATTCCACCCATAAAGTGTATTGTATGGAGGATTCATTACATGCGAGTTTTCTGCCAGTTGAACATGATCGGCAACTGCTGCCGCTGCTTGCATTGCTTCCGTCAGGAAGAAGTTTATTTCTCCTGCTATATCGAATGTTTTTCCACTGCTATAGCTCATTACGGCTCCGGGCCATGTTGGATCACCCGGTACGCGCCCCGTTCCCTGATGATATTTCTCGAAGGTTGCTTCGAACAGTGCAACTCTTGATTTCAGCACCAATGCAGCCTGTTTGTTAATACGCTGGTTATTCTGGAAACCACGTTCTTTCAGGCGACTGATAGCTTCGTCAAGATCTTTTAGAATGAAGCGTGCCACTTCATTGCGTGGTGCGCGCTGACTTTTCTTGATCAGTGTTTCGGAGTCGTCCGGCAATACTTCGGTAATGATGGGATAATCGCCAAAACGTACCAATGCGTTATAATACGCCAGGGCACGGAAGAAATAAGCCTCTCCGATATACTGCTTCAACAATTCTGCATCTCCGGGAATCGTACCCTCTTTCTCTTTCGGCAGTACTTGTTCAAAGAGATAATTCCACACACGAATACGGTTCAGAGGTTCCTGAATGTTTTTCCCTTCGGGCACCTGTTTGTTTCCCGCAAAATAATCAAGGTTTCCATCATCACTCAATAAATTGTCGGTGTTAGCATCATTTCTTACCACTCCGGAGTTCCATGCCCTTTGGTGATACATCTTGGTTGTATTTGAATTTTCAAGGTAGTCGTCATAGTAATTGATAACATAGCTTCCCACTTGATCTACTGTGTTGAAGTAATCTTCCGGAGTGATATCACTGATTGGCGAACGGTCCAGGAAGTCGTTGCATGAAGTCAGTGCCAGTCCGCCCATTCCGATTAACGAGCAGAAACAGATATGTTTCAGTTTTAGTTTCATCATTTGTCTGGTAAAATTAGAAGTTAACATTTAAGCCAATAGAAATCGTTCTCTGCAAAGGATAGAGCTTACCGTCTCCCCAGTCGCTACCCAATAATTCCGGATCAAATACTCCGCTGATTCCCGAGAAGGTCAACAGATTGTCTCCGGACACATAAACACGTACCGATTCCATTGCTGCTTTCCGGGTCCATGTTTTGGGCAGAGTGTAGCCAATCTGGGCATTCTTCAGACGGCAATATGCGGCATTCTGTAGATATCCGCTTTGTACTTTCTGGTTTTTATCCGTATTAAAATAGGGTTTTGGGTAGTAAGCATTAGTGTTTGCACCGAGAGGATCACCTACCGGACGCCAATAGTCCATGTGCTCTTTGAATGCAGTTGATTGCCATAATCCGCCATTTGCTCCCCAGAAGTACGGACCGTCCAACCAGTAATCTCTTTTCATCACTCCCTGCAGGAATACTGAGAAATCGAATCCTTTCCATGCTCCGGTCAGTGTCAGACCGAAATTATACCTGGGTGTGCTGTTACCGATAATTGTTAAGTCACCATGATCTTCCAGAGTGTTCGATCCGTTGTTAACCCCTTCTTTTCCATCCAGGTTTGCATACATAATGTCACCGGCTCCCCAGTTTGTTCCCCAGTTGGGTGTGCCTCCGTTGGCCAGGTGCGCATTCATTTCCTCTTGGGTTTGTGCGATACCAACAGTTTTGTATCCCCAGATGTCACCCAATATCTGTCCATTATAGTATACGTCCGAAGAGAGTGAATTCGTCGGGTTTGGATATTTCAGTATCTTACGTTTTCCATCAGATAAAACGAATCGCGCACTATAATCAAACTCGCTGATGCGGTCTCTCCATGAGAGCTCCAGCTCCCAACCGTATGACTTCATGTCGCAGTTGTTCACTTGAGGGGGTAGAGCTCCCAGTACGGGGGGTAATATAGGAGCAGGACCTATCATATCGTATGTGTAACGGTTATAATAACCGACCGATCCTGTCAGGCGATTATTGAGCAAACCAAAATCCAGACCGAGATCCCATGATTCAATGGTTTCCCATGTCATCAGTGAATTAACGATGCCCGGCAGTTGAGCTGTATTTTGTTTCTTGCCGTCGATCAGCCATCCGGAATTGGCAGATCCCGTAATCATATTTTGATAAAAGGGATACCAGGCATTGGCCTTATCCGTGTTGTTGTTGCCAAGCTGCCCCCAAGAGCCCCTCAGCTTTAAGGTGCCGATAATACCGGCCAAAGGACGGAAGAAATCTTCACGTGCGATATTCCATCCGGCTGAAAAAGAAGGGAACAATCCCCAACGCTTATCGCCTACAAACCGTGAAGAACCGTCATAACGCAGATTGGCTTCTAACATATACCGCTCTTTGTAGTTATAGTTCACACGTCCGAAGAAACCGGCAATTGCTCTTTCGCGTGCCCATGCATTTGCCTTCTGATTGTCCTGAGTCAATCCTAAAGAAGGAACATTCGAACTGATCAGGTCAGTTCCGAATCCGGTCATTCCGCTTGGCCGGAAAAGTTCGGCGTTGAAACCACCCATCACTTTAAAATAATGATCACCGATTGTTTTTGCATAGTCGCTGTAAATGTTGCCGGAGAAGTAATCTTCATCTTCACGTTCGTCCTGAACCTCTGAATATCCGGCCGCTCCACCGTTCCACGACAATAAGTAAGGTTTGTTGTTCACGTCATATCCATAGATCGGTAATACTGCCCAATGTTGCTTTCGTGTATAGGTACGCATACTTCCCTCTACTACAATTCGCCAGTCTTTGACGGGCTCGAAGATAGCTTGCAGCTGATTGGTATACCAGTTTTTCTGGCTCGTTTGCACACCTCCCTCTTCCAACTGAATGATTTCCATATTGGGCATGTAATGACCGTTCGGATCCATAGGAGCACAGGTCGGCCAGCGGCGGGCAATGTTATGAAAAAATGCGCCTGTCATGTAAGTTGGGCGGTCATAGTCTTCACGGGTCCATTTGCTCGTGTAGTTTAACGTGATCCACTCCGCAGGTTTTGCCGAGATTTTAGCATTCATCGTATAACGGTTGAAGTTATCTTCGCCGTGCTTGATAAGGCCATTCTGATTCAGGAAACTGCCGCTGATCATATAAGTCAGCTTTTCTGTTCCTCCACTGATACTGAGGTTGTGTTCCGTAGAGGGTGTCCAGCTTTTGTAAAACTCTTTAAACCAGTCTGTATTGGCAAATGATCCTGCATAGCTTTTCCATTTGCCGTCCGGTCCAGCTTCCAGCCCGTAATACTCGGGAGTGGAAGGATCGGTAAACTTTCCGTTTTGGAAGTCCAGAATATTTTGCAATGCTTTTTCGTCAAAGGTAGGAGATTCCCCACCATTGGTCGAAGCCCGGTTAAAATACTGCGCAAAGGTGTAAGAATCCACCATGTCAGGCAACTGAATGGCATCCGAGAAACGTACATTACCCGAATAGTTTACACGTGTTTTGCCACTTTTACCACTCTTCGTAGTGATCAGGATGACCCCGAATGCCGCACGCGCACCATAGATCGATGAAGAAGCTGCATCCTTCAGTACAGATACCGATTCAATATCATTCGGGTTGACTGTATTCATGTCTCCTTCGATTCCATCGATCAGTACCAACGGACTACTGCTCGAACCATCGCTTATCGTACCTGCTCCTCGGATGTTTACGTTTAGTTCGCCATCCAGTGTACCACCGCTACTGCCCACGGACATATTCAGTCCCGGAATAACTCCTTGCAGTGCCTGTGACACATTCTGTACGGGGCGCGACTCCAGGACGTCCGCATTGACCATACTTACAGATCCGGTAACGTTTACTTTCTTTTGTGAACCATAGCCCACAACTACCACTTCATCCAGTTGCTTTGAATCTTCTTGCATGGTGATATGGAGTTCCTTTCCGGTCACTTCCGTTGTGACAGTTTTGTAACCGATAAATGAAAACTCGAGGATAGCTCCTTTGGGAGTGTCAATAGAGAACTTTCCGTCCAGGTCGGTGATGGTTCCCGTATTGGTGCCCTGCACTTTTACGGAAACTCCGATAAGTGGTTCACCCGTGTTGTCGATTATTACACCGGTGGCTTTCACGGTTTGTTGTTGTATACTGGCAGTCGCTTGTGTTTTGTAAGTATCGGTCGTCGCTTGTGCCGACTGTGCGCACCACAGCAACAAAGTAGCAACTACTGTTTTCAGGCAGTGTTTTTCCCATACTCTTGTAAACCTTAAGGATAGGTTACTTTTTTTCGTCATAAATTAATAGGTTTGAGTTAAACATGTTTTTCAGTTTTTTACTTCTTTTGCAACTCCGTCCTCATTTCGGAATCGAAGTCTTGTTAGTTTTTGTTTTCTTCTACTTTTTCATAATTTTTCTTTTAAGTGATACAATTATTCCGGTTTCTCTGAAAAGAAACTAATTGATGAAGTAGACAAAGATTATGCCAGATGTGAAAAGATGGTATAAGGCACTAATGAAGTATAATACAGGGATGTAAATGTGGAATTCACCACAATTTTGTGGAATAAATCCACAAACAAAATCCGCTTGACGTTGTTGTTGTATCAAACTTAAATTAATAGAAACCCAAATGATAAAGAAGCTTAACCCCCTTTTGTTGATGGCAATGTTGTTATTCATTTCCACCACTGTTTTTTCAGCCGGTTTTCCTCCTCCCGATAAAGTGCAGGAAGCCTTTCAGAAAATGTATCCTAAAGTGACCACGGTCGATTGGGAACGAAAAGGAGATTATCACATTGCCGATATCAGGGTGAAAGGACGGGAGCTAAACGTCTGGTTCAGTGATAAAGGTAAATGGTTGATGACAGAGACCGATGTCGAATCTTTGGAGGCTGTTCCTCCTGTTGTGGCAAAGGCCTTTATGCAAAGTACGATGGCGTCCATGCAATTGGAAGATGTAAGAATCATCACTTTTCCCAAGCAGCCGGCGGTCATCATAATCGAAGTGGAGGAATATGACACTGATTCGGAATTTCAGTTGTTTTATTCTCCGGACGGTAAACTCTTACAGACTCTTAATGTAAGCGAAACAGGAGGGGAGATTTATCCCGGACTGTTTTGATGAAAGATAGAGACCCTCTAAATGGATGTGTAGTGAATAAAATAATTGAAAGATGATGCATAAAACGGAGAATTAAATAAGAAGTTGTACTTTTGCTGTATATATTTGGACCTATCACTTTATATATAAATGAGAAGTTGGTTATAAGTAAATTGAGACTGTGAAAATTATATTTATTATCTTGTATCGCATGTTATTTATTTCCCTAAATACCTTGATTAAGGTATCTCTGTCTTGATAGCTTTCCGTTTGGGTGTAGCCATCCGGTTGTGAGGGTGTAGCCTTAACAGTCAGATGGCTACACCCAAACGTCTTCAGGGCTACACCCTTTTCGCATCTCCTTTCCAAGACGGTTGCGGAAGTAACGGGTTATTGCGGAATAACCTATTATCTCTACATCTTTACACCATTGCCCGTTTTCTGTATTTTTCTAGTTTTTCATCCAGTAATAATATTGGTTTATCTCTTTGTTTTTCAGTTAATTTCTTCCGAAGTGATTTGGTGTTGATCTGATTGTTTGCATCCTTGATCCTTGTTTTTTCCCTGTTTTTTGTTCATGATATGATAAAGTTAAAATATAAACAAATAAATCGAAAAATTAAATTACTTGTCTCTAAGAAATAAATCAAGAAGTCTGAGAAAATATGGTAAAAGATATAATGAATACCTCTTTTGGAGTTTAATTTACTTATAATCAGTGGTATATATTCGCTGATTGCAATGTTTCAAAAAACGTACGTCTTTTGAAACACAAAGATAAGGCATTTTTTATATATATCAAAATGTTTAATAATAAAAATATAAATATTCTATATTTATCGATTTTATTAATTGAAATTTCATTGTTTAGCTTCTTTTCCCATGTTCTTTTTATCTGTAAGTTTTCCCTTCTTCTTAATAAAATAATATATGTTTCAATAATGTTTCAAAAGACGTACGTTATTTGAAACATATCTCATGTCTTTTATCACATAACAAAACATTTACATAACAACTAATGCATTGATACTAAGTTTATTAACTCGAGTGGCCATAGCGGTACTTTATGACACTCCCTCTTTGGTATCCGTACTTTCTACGAACAGGTACGGTGTTTTCGGCGATACATCAGCTTCTGTGCTATCCAAATTCGTATGTGGTGGTCTTGTGGGGCTCAAGTCTCCTCTTCTGGATTCGTCACTTTGCGGCTACGAGTTGTGCCATCCCTGCCATCGCATCAACCTCCTTGATACTCTGGAAGCTATAGGTGAGCATCTGGACTGCTCGGAGATCCGTCTGCCTGATTTGTAACCCTTTTAACGCCCGAAGTATGTCTGCCCTTTCCCTCCGCCTGTCGTTTTTTTTTCCGCTGTTGCTCTTCACCCTGCCGCTGCATTGCCAGCGTGTCTGCCTGAAGAGCGACCTGCTCCTTTGGGCCACTACCACTCCGAATGGCTCGTTGGAGTTTTCCGTATCTCGCCGACTGACGTTCGAGGCCGGAGGTGCCTACAACGCTTGGAAGTTCGGCAACGGGATGAAGCTCAACCTCTACCTGGCACGTCCTGAGTTTCGTTACTGGTTCTGCCAGCGCTTCGAAGGACATTTCTTGGGCATCCATGGGCACTACGGGCATTTCAATGTCGGTCAGATTCCCTTCCTTTCAGGTATGAAGGACCGTATCTACCGGGGCGACTTCTATGGCGGTGGCATCTCCTACGGCTACCATTGGGCGTTTGGCGAGCGTTGGGGGCTTGAGGCGGTCATCGGCGGTGGATACGCCCGGCTTGACTATGACAAATACCGCTGCGTGGAGTGCGCCGAACGTACGGGCAGTTACCGCCGCCACTATTTCGGTCCCACGCGTACGAGTCTTTCACTGATTTATTTTATCCGCTAACCCCTCTTAAAGAGACGAACATGAAACACCCCTTCCGCTCCCTTCTGCTGACAGGCCCGCTTTTCCTGTTGCTTTCCCTCTTTCCCTCGTGCGCCTTCGGTTTCGGGGTCAAGGTGGGTTCCCTCTCTGTGCGTCTGTCCGATGACAGCCTGCGGGTGAGTCTTCGTCTGGACCTCGGAATGGTGGTTGCCCGCCCTTGGGTGAGCTATACGTTTACTCCCGTCCTTCGTGCCCCGGGGCGTATTGTTGAGCTTCCCCCTGTGTTGGTGTCAGGCCAACGCCGTCTGCGTTTCGACCGTCGTGAGCGTGCGCTTTCCTCGTCTGGGTATCTTCGTGAGCCGTATTGTATCCTTCCCGGAAATCCCCGCGACCGCCGTGATACGGTGTTCTACTCCGTCTGCATAGCCTACAGCCCTTGGATGCGCACGGCCTCCCTGGCCCTGATGCAGGAGTCCAAAGACTGCTGCGATTTAGAACTTCTGACCGTGGACACTTTGCTTCCCATACTTGGGTTGGCAGATCCTGCTTCCGATAGCTCCGGATTTCCGGAATCCTCCGTTTTTGCCACATACGGTAGCTCTGCCGGATCTTCGGGATCCTCCACTCCTGTGGAATCCTCCGTCCGGTGTCTTCCCTGTGCAGCGATGGTCTCTTGGCTCGATCCCGATCTTGAGTCGGAAAAACACCGTACGGGGTATGTCACCTTGTATATAGACTATCCGCAGGGACGCCATCACGTGGAGCGTGGCTATCGCAACAATGCCCTTGAACTCTCCCGCCTGGACAGCTTGCTGCTGCCCCTGCGCGGAGACAGCCTCTCCACGATCCGCCGTCTCGAGGTTTGTGGCTATGCCTCCCCCGAGGGTGCCTACTATGACAACGACGCGCTTTCCCGTGCTCGTGCCGATCGTTTTGTGGATTATATGTCTTCCCATTATAGTCTGTCCCGGAGTCTTTTCCGTGTCTCCCATGTGGCGGAGGACTGGGACCGGCTTTGCGAGCTCCTTCGGGCTTATCGCCCCGCCTATTGGGAAGAGTCCCTCGCTGTGATCTCGGGTACGGGTATCTTTGAGGGCCGCGAGCGTGACCTGATGGTGCTCCGTGGCGGTGTTCCCTATCGCGAGATGTCCGCCCGTCTTTTCCCCTTGCTCCGCCGCATCGGTGTGGTGGTGCGTTACGACGTCCGCCACGTGGCTCCTGAAGAAGCCGCGCGCCTGGTCTATACGCACCCCCAGCTGCTTTCGCTGCAGGAGATGTACCGCGTCGCCCGCTACTACCGTCCGGGCACGGAGCAGTACCGTGAGATTTACGAGATCGCCGCCTACCACTTCCCCGACGATCCTGTAGCCCATATCAACGCGGCTTCCGCCGTTTTGCTTTCGGGTGACACCGTCTCCGCCCGGCACTATCTGGAGCGTTTTCGCGCAGATCCCCGTGCGTGGAACGACTTGGGTGTTCTGGCTTACGCCGAAGGGAAGTTGGAGGAAGCCGCTGACTGGTTCCGTAAGGCGGTGGGAGTGGACCCGTACCGTGCCAGAAAGAACTTGGAACGGCTGATGGCAGAAGGGCGACGTCCGGAGGATGTGGAGGGAAACGATAAATAAAGATAAGATGTGTAAAGCGTATCTGTTTGGTGTGTTTGTCTGGGCTTTCAGTTTGCTTCTCGTCTCTTGCAGTTTCGAGGACGAACCGGGTGTTTGTCCCTACAACGTCCGCCTTGAATACTGGTACGCCGGCCACTCCTCAGAGAACCGCCTTTCGCTGCGCATGGACAACCTTCAGGAGTTGCTTTACGACAGCGAGGGCATCCTGATCCGCAACCGTGAACTGCGTGGTGACAGCCTGACGGGATATCGGGCAAAGTTACCTCCTGGTGACTACACCCTCGTCGTCTGGGGAAATTACGGAACGGAGCGGAGGGGCACCACCCGGATGGAGCAAACAGATTTCCTGTCCTCCGCCCGGCTGACCTCTTCCCGTGATACGGTCCCTCCGGGTTACCGTGAGAATACCGAGCGTCTCTATTACGGGAGTGAGACCTTTACCGTCCCGCCGGATGGTGTCTTGTCGCAGCGCATATACGTTTCGCATGCGCATGCCAGCCTGAAGATTACGGTCAGCTGGCTGACGGACCGTCCCACGCTGGCGGGTCCCCTTACGATGTGCCTTCGCGGCATTCCGGATGAATACGGTTTCCGGACCGGTTCTGAGGTCGCCTCGGTGAACAGCGCAGGCCCCCACCGTTTCCCGGTGACGGGCGTGGGTGAGACGCAACACCGGGTCCGTGCCTCGCTGGATTACCAGGGTGATGTCAGCGGTGAGTTTGTCACCTTGCGGTATACCGACCGCACGCACCAGCTTTGGAGCCTGTACTGCGGTGACCGTCAAATTGTCCGCGAGTTGGACCTGAAACGCTATTTCGTCCGCTCCTCGGTCGAGATGGGCCGTAACGTGGAACAGGAGTTCCACCTGCTTGTCCTGATCGAACCGGACCAGATCGAGGTGACGGAAATCTCCGGTTCGGACTGGGACGAGGGAGGGACGATTGGGTGAACGGAGGGACTCACCACAGAGGACACAGAGGCTCACAGAGTAATCAGTGAAATCTGAGTAATCTGTGGTGAAACAAACGATGAACATTAAATGAATACAAGTTTAATTTAAAATACGAAATTTATGAAACGACTGACTAACATTCTTTATCTCCCGCTATGCTGTGCCGCCCTCTTTCTGGGTTCGTGCGGGGAGACGGAGATTATGCCTCCCGAGAAGGAGGGTGGGGACGGTATGTCCTCCGGCTCCCGGGAGCTGGTGCTGACGCTCCAGAACAAGGTGAGCCTTTCCGGCACTTTGCCCCTTACCCGCGCTGAGATCGCCACGAACGACGAGCGGCGGATCGACGCCCTGGACATCTACGTGTTCGGCTCGAAGGAACTGGAGGGGGAGTATACCTTTCAGGAAAAGTTCAGCTACCGCTCGGACGGCTCCACGGTTGAAAACAGCTCGGGCATCGAAGTGGAAAACGGTGACGGCAACTCCTCCCAGCCCACGGTGCTTTTCCGCCCGAAGAAGGGGCTGTATATCAAGCTGTACTGCGTGGCTAACCAGCCCGACTTGTACCGGCTCGACACGAGCCATCCCGACGCTCCGTCCTATGTAAAGTACGAGGACTATACCCCCTTGCAACAAACCGCTCCGGGCAGTCCGGACAACGTGGTCACGCTGGGTATTCCCACGGAATCGGACTTCTGCGGGTTCATATCCCGCCCGCTGAATCCCGCCAACGCTGCCGACAGCATCGTCCCCGCCCTGGTGATGGTGGGCGCCCATATCGCCCCAGTGGACCTTCACGACTTCTCGCTCTCCTCCCGGCTTTACGCGGGTGTGAAACTGACCCGTGGCGTCGCCCGCTTCGACGTGGTGAACGACGCCTCCGCCTCTCGCTTTACGCTGGAGTCCGTCAGCCTGGGCAACGGGCGTTCGGCCACCCGGCTCTTCCCGCTGGAAGCGCTGGCGGGTGCCTCGGGTGAATTGGTCACCTATCCTTTTCGCAGCCTGAAGAAGATGCCCAAGGTGAACGAGAACCAAGCTTTGCCTGTGTTCTACTCCTACGCCTGCACCGTGGAAGATAAGGGCTACCTGATCCTGAAAGGCAAATACGTCATGAACCAGGGCGAGGTGAAGGACGTGAGTTATAACATTGACTTCAGCCGTGTGGAAGACGGCAACGGCAGCCACATCGAGATCAGTCCCAACCACCGCTATACGGTGGCTATCACAAAGGCGGATCCTTACCGGATCGACTTCAACATCACGGTTGCCGACTGGGAAGAGGGAGGCAACCTGGGGGACTATACCCCCGAGAACGGTATCGGCGAACTGACGGTGGCACCGGCGGATCAATATGACCCGGATACCCGGACCATGACCACCCCCGTGGTTCCCGGCAACCAGTTTACCCTCACCACCTTTGCCAACGCCCCGCTGCAAGCGCAAGTGCTCTATGCCTTCCCCGGCAACGAGTGGCTGGATGCCCAAGTGGAGATGAACGCGCTGACTCGCACCCTCTGGAGCCAGACGGGTGTCTGTACGGTGACGGTCAAAGAGGGTGTTTTCACTGCCTATCCCGATGCCGTGGTCCGATTGATCAATACGGCCAATGGCTCCACCAACGAGATACGTGTGGAAGCCCAGGGAGTCTATCTGGGTACGGTGCGTCCGGGTGACGACATCCACAACAGCTATGACGAAACGACTCAGACCCTTACCCTGTACGGCACTGATAAAGCCATCGCCACAGCTACAGTCTATTGCCCTTCGGGACTGGCTGCACTGAACCTTCCAGACTGGATTACGGAAGAGCATAAGGTTGAGGGTGGAGCCACAGATTATACTTTCACGTTGAACCAGTCCAAATTTCCTTCCGATCTGGGGATGGACAAGGATGCCACCTATACAATCAATTTTACCGATGTTCTGAACGGCAGTTCGCAGAAACAACTGCATCTCGTGCTCAAATCCTCCTTCATCGATAAAGTAAAAACATCCCTTACCTATGTTTCTGGGAATACAGGCAACACGTATGACTCCACTGCTGGCAAAGAGACAATTATGATGAAAGCCACTGCCGAGTCCACCACCTCATTCAAGCTTAAAGTGCCTTCTCCTCGTGGCGTGACCCTTTCTCAAACTAATTATGGTTGGTTTACGGTATCTCATACAAATATCTGGAAGGAATCGGATAAATATGATGAGTTTACTTTCACAAGTACAACCGGACAATCGGACTATCCGGATAAATCGGTTGTCTTCACCAACAACATTGTGGGGGGAGGTAACTTTACGCTGACAGTCACTACCGGAGTCTTTCTGGGAACTGTCACAGGTACGGGTACGGCAGGTCCTTATAATAATTACAAATCTGCCTCCAATACTCTGATCTTGTATGCCACCAACGGTAACGCCGCTACGCTGAAAGTCTATTCTCCTTCCACGCTAACGGTGACGGAAAACCTGTCGTGGTTGACAGTAACTCCATCGGGCAGTAATACATACATTTTTGCACTGACCGGAACAAGTAGTAGCTCTACAGGTAGCGGTACGGTCACTTTTACAAATTCTTCGAATACCTCCCAAAGTCTTTCTTTGAATGTTTCGTTACAATCGTCGGTCATCAAGACGGCCTCTCTCTCCAAACAGCCGTCTGGTACCTCATATAGTGGTACGACACTGATACTGAACGCTTCAAACAAAACCGCTTTTACGCTGACCATACCTTCGGGAAGGGGGACGTATTTGTCTGGCTCTACCGATCAAACGTGGTTTACCGTGACGAAAGCTTCGTCCTGGAGTGAAAGCAGTCCGCAGGATACGTATACGATTCAAGTAAAAGAAGGAGATCAGAGTATGACGAACAAATCTATAGCCTTTACGAATAATATCAGTGGGGCAGGAAATCTGACAGTAACGGTAAAGAAAAACACGTCAGATGCTTATAACCCGATATGGTCTGGTAACGGAGTATATTATGTGAATAATAGTTCTTACTTAACGAGTCCATATTCCAATGAAAATAATACCGTAACATGGAGTACTGCTTCTACCGCTTGTCCCAATGGCCAAGGATGGTATATGATATCAAGGTCTGATATTGAATCTTGGGGCAGCATTCCATCTTATACCCCTGGAACCATCAATATATTCAACTTTTTTCTGGCATTCACTAACGGCTATTATTGGACTAACACGGTAAATAGTGCAGCAGAAGGCAAAATGTGGGTTCTTGATTCAAAAGGAGGTAATGCAACCAGTGGAACCGGACAGTTCTATCCTCTATATCAGACCAGTTCTTATCGTGTTCGATGCATAAAAAAATGATTCATCAATTCAAATAAGAAATAAAATTCGCTCTTTGACTTATTGGAAACGAAAACTATGGTTTACTATTCGAACTTTCCATAGAATAATTCGCATTTTTGTATATATAAAGTGTTTTTTGCGCAAAACAATGTAATATCAATAGATTGGATATATATCTTTACATAAATTACCTATTGGTATACAACGTTTTGAGAATTCATATCGGGAGGGTTATCTTTATGTTGATAAGACAGCTTTTGTTTACCATCTGGTAACGATGGGGAAGCCCTACTTCTTAAGTCGTCCGTGTTGGTTTGGTAAGAGCTTGTTGTTGCTAAGTACTTTGGGAACCTGTCTTAGGAATATTATGTGTAAATTTTACTATTAAATAGTTGGAAAAAACTGGTTGGAGTATCTTGTGTTACATCAGGATTTGAATACAGAAAAGCATGGCTCAACAGCATAGCAGAAGAAATTTTGCGACAAACTGATGAATAAAGGATATACGTTGTCGTATGTCATCGGTAGACATGAAATTGTGAAGTAAGTACCATCATATAATCCATAGTTTTCGTCCCTCTGTTTGCCGCTTGGCATATAGGGGGATTTTTTGTTTCCTTTAAGTGTAAAAGAGCAGCAAACAAAAACATATTATTCATTTTAAAATAAAAAGATTATGAAGTTAAGTAAATTGTTTTATCTTTCTGCCCTTTTGGTTCCCTTGTGGAGCTCTTGCAGTAAAGATTCGGATTTTCACGATTCTCCGTCAGGAACAGGTACCCGTAGTGAAATTCAGTTAGTATTCAATGGCAGCAGTGACAGCGAGATTTACACTCGTGGCATTGCTACGGAGTCGGAAAATGAGATCCGTGCTCTTCGCATCTACGTATTTGCATCGGATGCCGATGCCGGCACCTACTATTATCAGGAAACCTTCTCTACCGAAGCCGACGCGGCGGATGCTGACCACCACATCACGCTCCAAGGCACGGGCATCTCCCGTCAGACCTCTATTAAGCCCGCTGAGTGGAAAACGATGCCTTACTTACACTTGTATTGTGTAGCCAACAGTGAACTTTACACCGACGGAACCACGCCTGCCACGCTGACCGCCATCAGTGACAGCGGTGACGGTACCCCATCTACCGATGGTGCCACTACAGAGACTGCTTTTAAAGCCTTCGTGACCACTGCTGTAGGCAACACCGTACCTATCAATACTCCGCTTGCCATGAAAGGCAGCACTTCCACCAAGATCAGCGGTAACTACTCAAAAGCAAGCGTGGAGATGAAACGTGTGGTAGCCCGTTTCGACATTGACAACGATGCTTCAAAAACAGCGCTGACCATCACGAAACTCTCCGTGCAGAAGGCTCATCCGTACGCTACGCTGTTCGATACTCCTGTCGGAACAGGTACCCTGCAATCTTATGCCCCAGTGGACTACAGCACGCTTCCCAATGCGAACGCGGGCATCAGTACGGGAGCCGCCTACATGCATCCGAGCGCCAAGGCCAACGAGTCCTTGCTGGTGATCGAAGGTACCTTCTTAAATCCGAGCACGAAGACGGACGTTCCGGTGACCTACCGCGTGCCCATCGCCGTAAATCCCTCCACTCCCGTAGCCGGCGGTGGGAAAGTGGATTATATCGACGTGAAACCCAACACGCGCTACACGATGCACATCAGCGAGGTGACCGAGGCCGAGATCACCGCTATCTTCGAGATTGAAGACTGGACTTCCGGCGGCGGTGTGGATATCAAGCCCGACAATGACGTGAACCCGGAACTGCTTACCGTGGAGGGCACCCCTCTGAAAACTGCCTGGAATACGGGTGAAACCCATCTGTCCGTTACTACTGACGGTGACCTTACCTTAACGCTGAAAGCTACCGGCAAGGTGCGTGCCGAGCTCGCCCCAATCGGTTCCATCCTGACCCGTGCGGGTGGGGACTGGCTAACAGCCACGGCCGCTTACGACCCTGAATATTCCGAAATCGGCGGTCAAACCCAGACCACTCTGAAGTTCACCGTACAGAACATCGCGGACGCTGTAGTCCCGGTAGCCGTGACGCTTATCAACGAGGCTTCCTCTACCGACGCTGACCTGTATACGGTCCTGACCGTCATCCCTCCTGCGAAAGCCCCCGCTGTCAGCGAGTCTGCAACATATACGGGGAGCCCATACAATACGCTCGATGTGACTACACCGACCGCCCCGACCGCCACTTTGTATAAAGGTACGGACAGCAAGCTCTACTTCGACGTTGACTGTCCGTTCGGCTCCGCCGTCACTACGGACAAGGCTGCCGCACTAAAAATCACGAAAGTCGCCACCCAGGGCTTGATCGAGACCTACTGTCTCTCCTTTGCCGATGTGACAACGGCTGAGACCAACGCCACGGTTTCCATCGCCAATAACGACGACCCGACACAGAAGACCGATATCACCGTCACGATTTCCGACGGCAGCGTGGTGAAGGCTAATGTGACGGCTACGGAAGCCACCTATACGGCAGCTACCGATGAGCTCGAGATAGCCGCCTCGCCAACGGGAGCCGTCACCCTGACCGTCCCCTCGATAGCCGGAATGACCCTCAAGCAACTGGACTACAGCTGGTTCACGGTGTCACATACCACCATCTGGGCGGGTGATGGCGCCGATACGAAGAAAGACGTTTTCACCTTCACGTTGAAAAGCGGCAAGACCCCGGTTGAGATCCCTCTGACCTTTGCCAATGCGGTGAAAGGTGGTGGCGACCTGATAGTGAAAGTAACGAAAGCAAACTAAAAAATACAGATTATGAAACATTATTCCTATTTACTGAGTACCCTGTTGCTGGGCGTTGCCCTTTCCTCCTGCGGAGAGACCGCTATGGACCGTCCCGACGAGGGTACGGGCGGAAGTACCGTCCCTGAACAACGTGAACTTCTGCTCACGTTGCAAAACAAGCTGTCACTGGCTTCCGTGGGCACTCGTGCCGACATCGCCACCACGGACGAAAAACGTATTGACGCGTTGGATATTTATGTGTTCGGTTCTACAGAGATTGACGGAGAGTATACCTTCCAGGAGAAATTCAGTTACCGGGTGGACGGTTCCCCCGTCTCCGGTGCGGGTACTGTCGATGTGCAGAATGGTGACGGTGCCGCTGCTGTGAATCCTACCGTCCTGCTTCGCCCGAAGAAGGGTCTGTACATCAAGCTCTATTGCGTGGCTAACCACCCGAAACTCTACACCTTGAATGCTGTCACTCCCGCCTACGAGGAGTATACGGCTTTCACCCCGCTGGTTCAGACAAATCCCGGTGACCCCGCCAACAACCAGATCAAGACACCCGGTATCCCTACGGAAGAGACGTTCAAGGGACTGATGACCACGGTTATCGATCCCGCAGATGTCACTTCGGTGATTGAGCCCGCCCTTGCCATGGTCGGTGCCAACACCGCTGCGATCGACCTTCATGACTTCTCGCTTACCTCCCGTCTGTACGCGGGCATCAAGCTGACCCGCTCGGTCGCCCGTTTCGACGTGGTGAATCAGGTGGAGACCTCCCGGTTCACGCTTACAGGTGTTGGCATGGGGAACGGGCGCTCTACCACCACACTCTTCCCCCTAGAGGCTCAGAGGGACGCTGACGGCAACCTGATCACCTATCCTTTCCGGGACGTGACCGGTCTGACAGACGTGAATAACGGTGTGCAGACCCCAGTGTTCTACTCGTACGCCAACGATCAGGCGGATGCGGGTTATCTGATCCTGAAAGGCACCTACCAAATGAACCAGACGGATGCTCCTGTGGAGGTGAACTACAACGTGAACTTCAGCCAGATCAAGGACGGTACCGGTTCGTATATCGAGATTAACCCAAACCATCGCTACACGGTTGCGATCACGAAAGCTGACCCTTACCACATCGACTTCACGCTGACGGTTGCCGACTGGGAAGAGGGTAGCGACCTGGGTTCGTACGTCCCAAGTAACGACGTGGCTACAGATGCTATCACAGTGACGGGTGACGGTGTGTATACCGCTCCTACCAAGACCATCAGCTTGGAGAAGACCGTGGGTAAGAAGTTTACCCTGACCACTTACTCGAACGCGGAAGTGGATGCTAAGGTGATCTACTCCGCTGCTGGTAACGCCTGGCTGACAGTGGGTGCCGTTCAGGAGAGCGACTCGGACGATGACCTCTGGAGCAAGAAGATCACTTTGGAAGTTACGGTGAATGCCGGTCCTTTTACGGCTTACCCGGACGCTACG
Source organism: Bacteroides hominis (assembly GCF_033042785.2). Classification (NCBI taxonomy): domain Bacteria; kingdom Pseudomonadati; phylum Bacteroidota; class Bacteroidia; order Bacteroidales; family Bacteroidaceae; genus Bacteroides; species Bacteroides hominis. Next base: position 3,557,056 of record NZ_CP178829.1, read on the forward strand.
CTTCGGCTGACGAATAAGGCTCATGGCACGACGACGGATCTGAAGGTGGAGGGCACCGATGCTCCCTGATGACCTGATAAGAAAGGCCGTAACGATAATCTCTCCGTGAGGAGATGTTTGTTTTGTTTATGTCAACTCCTTCCGGCCCATTGGGGCAGGGGGGAGTTGTGTTTTGTATATCATTTATTATAAGTGTATTACACCTTTTTTTTAATAATCTGCTTTGCGGAGGCTGTTTTGCTTGGTACTCTTCAGGGAAAACCGGATATTTGCACTGTTGATCAACGAAACGAGACTATAAAAATGAAATTTAAATCTTTAAAAAGAAACGTAGTATGAGTGTAATTTTTAAAACAGTGCAACGCCCGTCAGATCCGCGCGTTGAGAATTCTCCGAAGAGGTATTATCCGCAACTCATTACATTGGGTCGGTCGGTAAACCTGAAGTTTATAGCACAGAAAATCCAGGACCGTTCATCACTTTCGGTAGGTGACATTAAGAGTACGATTCAGAATTTTGTAGAAAAGTTGAAAGAGCAGCTGCTGGAAGGAAAAGCGGTAAACATTGAAGGATTGGGGGTGTTTATGCTCGCAGCCAAGTCGAAAGGTGCCGAAAAGAAAGAAGACATCACGGCCAAAAGTGTAGAGGCTGTACGTATCTATTTTCAGGCTAACAAAGAGTTGAAAATTACCAAAACGGCTACCCGTGCGGGTGAAAAACTGGACCTGATCAGTCTGGACGATTACCTGAAAGGGACAACTGATGGAGGAGACGGAGGTATCGTAGATGATCCGACGGCATAAAACGGCTGACGGAGAGGTAATGATCCTGTAACAGACGAATAGAAAACAGGATGTGTGTATGGCTTCCGGCCGATTCCCGAAAAAACGGGACGGCCGGGAGCCTTTTTTTACTTCGCTTAGGCTTTTTTGTGTGCAAACATGGAAGGGAACGCTTGTCAGATGGAAGGGAATGATTATCTTTGCAACTTCGAATAAAACTACGGAATAAAATGGTTAAGAAGATAGTAAAAGGCCTTTGGATTTTCTTTGCACTGATGGTGCTGGCAGGAATTGCAGTATTTGCTTCTATCGCTTATGGATGGATTGGATATATGCCTCCTGTGGAAGAATTGGAAAATCCAAATTACAAGTTTGCCACCGAAATTCTTTCGGAGGACGGTAAGGTTTTAGGAACATGGTCGCTTAGTAAGGAGAATCGTGTATATACCTCATATAATGAACTTTCACCTAACATCATCAATGCACTGATAGCAACGGAAGATGTACGCTTTGCCGAACATTCGGGCATTGATGCCAAGGCACTGATACGCGCTGTAGTGAAACGTGGATTATTGATGCAGAAAAACGCAGGTGGAGGTAGTACGCTCTCGCAGCAACTTGCCAAGCAGCTGTTCACAGATGAAGTTGCCAAAAACACTCTGCAACGTCTGTTTCAGAAACCGATAGAGTGGGTGATAGCCGTGAAATTGGAGCGATATTACACCAAAGAGGAAATTCTGAGTATGTATCTCAATAAGTTTGACTTTCTGAACAATGCAGTAGGAATCAAAACAGCTTCCTATACCTATTTCGGATGTGAACCGAAAGACTTGAAAGTTGAACAGGCGGCTACGCTGATCGGTATGTGTAAGAATCCTTCACTCTACAATCCGGTACGCTTTAATGAGCGCTCGCGTGGACGAAGGAATACTGTACTCGACCAGATGAGAAAAGCCGGATATATCACGGAGGAGGAGTGTGACTCGTTGCAGAACCTGCCGCTGGAGCTGGTATACCACCGGGTGGACCATAAAGAAGGATTGGCTACTTATTTTCGCGAATATCTGCGTGGTGTGATGACTGCTCCTAAACCCGTTCGCAGTAACTATCGTGGCTGGCAGATGCAAAAGTTCTATGAAGACTCGATCGACTGGGAAATGAATCCGTTGTATGGCTGGTGTGAGAAGAATAAGAAAAAGGACGGTTCGAACTACAACATCTATACGGACGGGCTGAAAATTTATACAACCATCAATTCGCACATGCAACGTTATGCCGAAGAGGCAGTGGAGGAACATATCGGAGACTTTCTGCAACCTCTGTTCTTCAAAGAAAAGAAAGGACGCAAAAAAGCTCCGTACAGCAATCAATTGACTCAAGAAGAGATTGACCGCATTCTGGACAGGGCAGTGAAGCAGACCAGCCGTTATCAGAGTATGAAAGCAGCCGGGGCCTCGGAAACGGAGATCAAGAAGGCATTCGACAAGCCGGAGCCTATGTCAGTCTTCACATGGCACGGTGAAAAAGATACCATTATGACTCCAATGGATTCCATCCGTTATTATAAACACTTCCTGCGTGCCGGATTTATGTCGATGGATCCGATAAACGGGCAGGTAAAGGCATATGTGGGTGGACCGAACTATACTTATTTCCAATATGACATGGCGATGGTGGGGCGCCGACAGGTGGGATCTACTATTAAACCCTATCTATATGCGTTGGCAATGGAAAACGGATTCTCTCCCTGCGATGAAACACGCAATGTGGAAATCACCCTTATTGATGAAAATGGAAAGCCTTGGTCACCGAAGAATACTTCGAAAGGACATTATGGTGAAATGGTAACTTTAAAATGGGGACTTGCCAACTCAAATAACTGGATATCGGCTTATTTGATGAGTAAACTGAACCCGTATGCGTTGGCACGTCTGATCCACACTTTCGGGGTACGCAATAAAGAAATTCAACCTACAGTATCTCTCTGTCTTGGTCCGTGCGAAATTTCGGTAGGAGAGATGGTCAGTGCTTATACAGCCTTTGCGAATAAGGGAATTCGGGTAGCACCTTTGTTTGTGACCAAAATAGAAGACAGTGAAGGCAATGTGTTGTCCACCTTCTCGCCACAGATGGAAGAGGTGATCAGTGCATCGAGTGCCTATAAGATGCTGGTAATGCTGCGTGCCGTAATCAATGAAGGTACAGGAGGACGTGTCCGCAGGTACGGAATAACAGCCGATATGGGTGGTAAGACCGGAACGACTCAGCGCAACTCGGACGGATGGTTTATGGGATTCACTCCTTCACTGGTATCCGGTTGCTGGGTAGGCGGTGAAGAACGGGATATCCATTTTGACTCGATGAGAGATGGACAGGGTGCTGCGCTGGCATTGCCCATCTGGACAAAATACATGCATAAGGTGTATGCAGACCAGACATTGGGATATGATCCGAAAGAGACTTTTAAACTCCCTGACGGATTTGACCCGTGCAAAGACTTCAGTATTTCGGGGGACAGCATCATAGATGAACCGGCATCGGGACTGGACGATTTATTCAATTAATGTAGTCAGTGATGCACTCCTGTCTGATTTGTATCGGAAGTAATTATAACCGGAAGGAGAATCTCCTTCTTGCCCGCAGGAGGCTGACGGCTCTGTTTCCCTCCATCCGCTTTACGGGTGAGCAGGAAACAAGGCCGTTATTCTTTCGTAATCCGGCATTGTTCTCTAACCAAGTGGCTCGCTTCTATACTGATGCGGACGCCGAACGGGTGGTGAAAGAGTTGAAAACAATCGAAAAGGAGGCTGGAAGAGAGAAGGAAGACAAAAAGAGGGAAAAGGTTTGTCTGGATATCGACCTACTCGTTTTTGATAACCGGGTATTGAAACCGGAAGACTTGAAAAGAGACTATATTCTCAAAGGACTTGAAGAACTGAAGTAGCCTATGACTCGCAACTAAATATAAGAAATATGAAATTTTTAGGAATAATTCCCGCACGTTATGCTTCTACCCGCTTCCCGGCAAAACCATTGGCCATGCTGGGAGGAAAAACGGTGATACAACGTGTATATGAACAAGTGGCCGGTGTGCTTGATGATGCCTATGTAGCCACGGATGACGAACGGATCGAAGCTGCTGTAAAAGCATTTGGCGGCAAGGTAATAATGACTTCTGTTAACCATAAAAGTGGAACAGACCGCTGTTATGAAGCTTGTACAAAGATAGGTGGGGACTTTGATGTAGTGGTTAACATACAGGGAGATGAACCTTTTATTCAGCCCTCGCAGCTGAAAGCTGTAAAAGCCTGCTTTGAAGATGTGTCTACACAGATTGCTACTTTAGTGAAACCCTTTCCGGCAGATGACGAGTTTGCCGTGCTGGAAAATGTGAATTCTCCGAAGGTAGTACTGAATAAGAACATGAATGCATTGTATTTCAGCCGGTCTGTGATCCCGTACCAACGTAACGCGGATAAAAAAGATTGGTTGAAAAATCACACTTATTATAAACATATCGGACTATATGCATACAGAACAGAAGTACTGAAAGAGATAACTTCACTCCCACAGTCTTCGTTGGAGCTGGCTGAATCATTGGAACAACTTCGCTGGCTGGAAAACGGGTATACCATTAAAGTCGGAATCAGTGAAGTAGAGACAATCGGGATCGATACACCTCAGGATCTGGAAGAGGCAGAGAAGTTTTTACAGAAAAATAATTTATTATGAACCGGACACTTCAACCCGAAATTCAGGAATTAGTTCAGTTCAACATCCTTCCTCCGGAACGTACGGTAATGCCGAATGGAGTACCGTTGACGGTTATCAATGCCGGCGAACAGGATGTGGTACGCGTTGACATTTTGTTTGGTGGCGGACGTTGGCAACAGTCGAAAAAACTACAGGCATTGTTTGCGAACCGTATGTTGCGTGAAGGCTCCCGGAAATATACGGCAGCAGAGATTGCTGAAAGGCTGGATTATTACGGGGCATGGCTCGAACTGTCCAGTTCGGCGGAATATGCATATGTCACACTGTACTCACTGAATAAGTATTTTGCCGAAACGCTCGATGTACTTGAATCAATTATCAAAGAGCCGCTTTTTCCGGAAAAAGAACTGAATACGGTAATAGATGCCAATATTCAGCAGTATCTGGTTAATACGTCAAAAGTGGATTTTCTGGCACACAGGAGTCTACTGAGGGCACTTTATGGTGAAGAACATCCATGCGGACGCTATGTGGAGGAGACAGACTATCATAACATAACTCCGGACTTATTGCGTGAGTTTTATAATACGTATTATCATTCGGGAAATTGCTATATTTACCTTTCCGGTAAAGTAACGGACGAAATTACCCGCCGTATAGAAGCTGCATTCGGTATGGTTCCGTTTGGCAATCATCAGCAAAGGCTGGTTAAGAAAGAATATCCGTTTGTTGCGGTCCCGGAGAAGCGTATTTTCACGGAAAGAGAAGATGCAATGCAGAGTGCGGTGAAATTGGGAACTACAACTATCTTGCGAACACATCCCGATTATCTGAAACTACGAGTGTTGATCACTCTGTTCGGGGGGTATTTCGGCAGTAGATTGATGTCGAATATTCGTGAAGATAAAGGATATACCTATGGAATTTCTGCCGGGATCATGTTCTATCCGGGTAGTGGCCTGCTTGGCATCAGTACGGAGACAGCGAATGAATACGTAGAACCGTTGATACAGGAAGTTTACAAAGAGATCGATAAACTGCAGAATGACCGGGTGGCACCGGAGGAGCTGGCCATGGTACGTAACTATATGCTTGGAGAGATGTGCCGGAATTATGAATCACCTTTCTCACTGGCTGATGCTTGGATGTTTATCCTTACTTCCAGTTTGGATGATGCTTATTTTGCCCGCTCGCTACAAGCTGTGAAGGAGGTTACGCCGGAAGAAATACGGGAGTTGGCAGGTCGTTATTTGTGCAAAGAGAATTTAAAAGAGGTCATTGCAGGTAAAAAGTTAGCATAAAAAAGCGTCAAAAGAAAGCAGCTTTAGTGTATAAATTGTATATTTGCCAAATGAAAACAACAAGATACATCTATACAGCACTCATTTTAGCGGCTCTTTCGCAAGGGAGTGCTGTCGCACAAAATAAAGGTGGATTCTTCAGCAAAGTGCGGGACACCTTCTCTACTGAAATTAAAATAGGAAACTACACGTTTAAGGATGGCTCCGTATATACCGGAGAAATGAAGGGACGTAAGCCAAACGGTAAAGGTAAGACTGTTTTTAAGAATGGCGACGTTTACGAAGGGGAGTACGTAAAAGGTAAGCGTGAGGGATTCGGAGTTTATACTTTCCCAGACGGTGAACGGTATGAAGGACAGTGGTACCAGGACCAGCAACATGGCAACGGGATCTACTATTTTATGAACAATAACCGTTATGACGGTATGTGGTTTCAGGATTATCAGCACGGGCCGGGAACGATGTATTACCATAATGGAGACGTATATGTGGGTGACTGGGTGAACGACAAACGTGAAGGTAAAGGAACATACACTTGGAGAGACGGTTCCAAATACGTGGGCGACTGGAAAAATGATAAAAAAGACGGTAAAGGCGTATTGGAATGGAATGACGGTTGTAGATATGACGGTGACTGGAAAAATGATGTCCGTGAAGGTAAAGGAACCTTTGAATATACAAACGGTGAAAAATATGTGGGTGACTGGAAGGACGACTTGCAACATGGAAAAGGTATCTTCTTTCTGGGAGGCGACCGCTATGAAGGTTCATATCTGCAGGGCGAACGTACCGGTTCCGGTATATATTATCATGCTAATGGTGACAAATATGTAGGTAACTTCAAAGATGGCATGCAGGATGGTGAAGGTACGTTTACCTGGGCTAACGGTGCCGTATATGAAGGTGAATGGAAAGATAACAAGCGTAACGGACATGGAACCTATAAATGGAGCAACGGGGATGTGTACGAGGGAGAATGGAAGAATAACCAGCCTAATGGTAAAGGTACTCTTACTTTGACAAACGGTACCAAATATAAAGGTGGATTTGTGAACGGATTGCAGGAAGGCAATGGAGTGGAAGAAGATAAAAACGGGAATCGTTATGAAGGCTTCTTCAAGCAAGGTAAGAAAAATGGACCGTTTGTAGAAACAGATAGTACCGGAAAAGTAATCCGTAAAGGAACTTACAAATTCGGACGACTGGAACAATAGACAGAGCAGAGATAAGCATAAATAAGCATAAATAAAAAAACGTAGAACTGAAAGTTCTACGTTTTTTTATTGTCCTTTATCCTATCTTTCTTAGATAATGTATTGTGAACTGATGGATTCGTTGTTCATTACACGTTTGATTGTTTCGGCAAACATATCGGCAATGCTTAGCTGTTTTACTTTGACACATTTTTTAGAATAAGGAATGCTGTCGGTGAAGACCATTTCAGTCAGTCCTGACTCCTGAACACGGAATGATGCGGGATCGGACATTACACAGTGACTGGCAATGGCACGTACTGAGTTGGCTCCGGCTTCAAGCATGATGTTGGCGGCTTTTGTAATAGTACCGGCTGTATCAACAATATCGTCAATCAATACTACGTTTTTACCTTTTACATCGCCGATGATTTGCATAGAGGCTACTTCATTTGCTTTCTCACGTGACTTATTGCAGAGAACCAGGGGTACACCCAAATACTTGGAGAATGTACTTGCTCTTTTTGAACCACCGACGTCGGGAGTTGCAATTACGAGTTCTTCCAGCTTCAATGACTGAATATAGGGGAGGAACACGGCCGAAGCATACAAGTGATCCACCGGAATATTGAAGAAGCCCTGAATCTGGTCTGCGTGCAAATCCATTGTGATCAGACGATCGATGCCTGCAACTGAAAGCAGGTCTGCTACCAGCTTTGCGCCGATAGAAACACGTGGTTTATCTTTTCTGTCCTGACGTGCCCATCCGAAATAGGGGACAACTGCAACGACGCTCTTTGCAGACGCTCTCTTGGCTGCATCGATCATCAGAAGAAGTTCCATCAAATTGTCGGAATTAGGGAAAGTGGACTGAACCAGGAATACGTGTGCGCCACGAATTGACTCTTCATAAGAAACTGCAAATTCACCATCAGCAAAGTGGGTGATATTCATGTTTCCCAAAGGACAATTGAGGCTTGCGCAGATTTTTTCTGCCAGGTATCTCGAATTAGTTCCCGAGAATACCATAAAGGGTGCTTTTTCGCTCATTGTGTGTAATAGTTGTTACCTATTGGTTATAATTTGCGCGCAAAGGTATGAATTATCTGGGCATTTTAAAAGACTTATTGTAGAAAAAATTGTAGTTTTGCTACCTGAACACTAATTGTATCCGAAAAGAAATGAATCCGCGTTTGCCTATAGTGCTTTTTTGTGTGTTGTTGCTAACGACATTCTTCTCTTGTGTCGATACAGCTCCAACCAAGGAGGTACAGCATATCGATTCGCTAAACCAACTGGCATATACTTATCGATATAGAAATCTGGATTCTTCTTGCCGGGCTGCGTCGCAGGCCTATAAAGAGGTTAGCATGTACCAGCAGGGAAAAGCGGAAGCCTCCAATAATCTTGCTTTCTGCGCTTTCATGCGGATGGATTTTGATAATGCGGAACGTTTGTATAAAGAGGTCTACAATCTGACGAAAAATGAACTGGAGCTTTTGATTGCTGATATCGGACTGATGAAAATTTATCAGCGGACAGCTATGAATAAAGAGTTCTATGATTACAGGAATAGTGCAATCCGGAGAATGAAGCGGATTGATGAAGAAAGTAACCTGTTTATAGATCGTCACGAAAGTGCCCGGTTGAATTATGCTTTTACAGAGTTTTTTATCGTTTCAGCGGTTTATTACTACTATCTGCAACAACGTGCCGAGGCGATGGCTTCGCTGAACGAAATACGGCAAAACGAGGAGTTGGCAGCCGATACAAACCAAATTCTCTATTTTCATTATATCAAAGGTTCAGCCGGTTTATGTGAGGGGAAAACACCGGAAGACCGGAAGCTTGAAGAGTTTGATGAACTGTATACCACTTGGAAAATGGCATCGGAGCAAGGATATTTATACTTCGAAGGAAATGGCTTGCAGGGGCTTGCCAATCTGATGGCATCTCCGGGTAGTTATGAATTATTCCTGAACAGGCGTTCGCATGCTCTGACAAGATTCGGTATGCCTGTAGATTCATTGTTGCCGTTGAGATTAGGACAAATGGCACTGGAACGTTTTCGCAAATATAACGACCTTTATCAAATAGCGGGTGCCTATGTATCAATCGGCAAATATCTGAATGCTCATGGGCGCTATGCAGAAGCGCTGGACACGTTGGCAAAAGCGTTGGATTGCGTGAACCAGCACCATATAACATATTACCATTCTGTAGCAGATACACTTGATAAACTGGAGGTGTTTGTCCCAAACAAAGATGTGGCATATACTGAAGTAACCTGGCTTGGGAAAGAAAAGGTGAAAACTGTGCCGGAATGGATCTCCAGAATACGTGAACAGTTGAGTGTGTCATTTGCGTGTCTGGGTATGAAACCGGCTTCGGATTATAATAGAAATGTCTATCTGGATATCTTGCGATATACCCGTCAAGACAAGGAACTGGAGAGTCGTTACCTGTCTCTGGAACAAGAATCCAGACAGTTGAATGTGGTATTATTTTTCGTAGTTATAGGGCTCGTACTGGTTGCTGTCATGTTTTGGCTGTTCAACAAAAGATCGAAAGTACGAAACCGCATCCATATTGCCCGTTTGAAACAAACATTGGATGTCTGTCAGAAAATCACCGCTTCTATCCCGGCTGATGTGGCGGATGAAAGTGAGATTGTACGTGCCATCGCTGGATCGATATTGCCGGATATGGAACAATTGTTTAGTGCGACAGGAATCAGAATCGGGGTGAGGGATGAAGAAGCTGGAGAAATTAAGTTTGACGAAGAATGTGAAAGTGAACAGGAAACTGAAGTAAAGCCGGGTAGCGAGATTGGTATAAGAGCCGACTTTAATTTATATGTACCCGATAAAACAGATCCTATCGGTATTTTGATTCTCTTTACCCGCCATCGGCTGAATAAAGACGAACAGGCGTTGGTGAAAGTAATAACTCCTTATATTGCTTGGGCATTAGACAATGGAATGACATTTATTTCATTGGGTGATGAACGAAATAAGCTGGAAAAACAAAGGTATGTTTATGAACAGCACATCGCCGGAAACAAACGTCAGAACCTGATAAAAAAATCCTGCCTGGCTATCGTAGACGGAATCAATCCGTATATAGATCGGATTATTAACGAAGTCCACAAGCTGACGGAAAAAGGCTTTATTAATGACGACCGGATAAAAAAAGAGAAGTACCAGTACATTGACGAACTGGTCACTACTATCAATGAATACAATGATATATTGGCGTTGTGGATTAAAATGAGACAAGGTTCACTTAGCCTGAATATTGAAAATTTTGAGCTGAACGAACTGTTTGAGTTAATAGGCAAAGGGCGTAAAGCTTTTGAAATGAAGAAGCAGAGGCTTGAAATAGAACCGACAGGGGCATTGGTAAAGGCGGATAAAGCTCTGACCTTGTTTATGATTAACACACTGGCCGAGAATGCCCGCAAATATACCCCGGAGGGAGGTACCGTAAAGATATATGCTGGGACGACCGATGAATATGTGGAGATTTCTGTGGAGGATAACGGACGGGGACTTTCGTCTGAAGATATAACGAAAATTATCGGTGAGAAAGTCTATGATTCTCAATCGATAGGGATGAAAGAAAGTACGGATCAAGAAGAACTGAAACGCAGTAAAGGCAGTGGGTTCGGACTGATGAACTGTAAGGGAATTATTGAGAAATACAAAAAGACCAACGACTTGTTCAGGGTGTGTACATTTAACGTAGAGAGCACACCGGGTAAAGGAAGTCGCTTCTATTTCCGGTTGCCTCCCGGGATACGTAAGATCTTCGGGATCTGGCTATACCTGATCATATCTTGCAGTTTCTTCTCTTGTCAGGATGAACCGATGCCGGAGAAACTGAAAGATGTCCCTGTCGACTCCGTAACCTTGGTAGCTGAAGAGGAATACGAACGTTTATTAGACGAAGCTTCCCGCTTTGCTGATACAGTGTACTATTGTAATGTGATAGAAAATTTTGAACTCGCTTTGCAGTATGCCGATTCGGCACTAAACCGACTGAATGCACATTATAAAAAGTATGCTCGCCATCCTCAACGATATATGAAACTGGTGGGGAGTGGAGTACCGGCCGAACTGGAATGGTGGGTGGAACCGTTCAATACCGATTTCCATGTGATATTGGATGTGCGAAACGAAGCGTCAGTCGCTTTCTTAGGTCTCAAAAAACTGGATGCATATAATTACAATAATGTCGCTTATACGGCATTATATAAACTGACTGGAGAAGATCAGTCTCTGGAAGGTTATTGCCGTCAACTGGAACGGTCGACTACTAATAAGACAGTAGGGATTATTTTGTGTATTCTTTTGTTAGTGGTTTCTCTTTGCGGCTATTATCTTTTGTACATGCGCAAACGGCTCCTGAACCGCCTGAATCTGGAGCAAGTCCTGGAGATTAACAAAAAAGTATTTGCCTCTTCACTGACACGTACGCAAGAATCGGCAGAAGCTTTGCAACGCGAAGAAGATACGCTGAAAGAGATACCACAGAGAATTGTAAATGAAGCTTTTGACTCGGTAAACGAACTTTTGACCATAGAGAGGTTAGGCATTGCTGTATATAACGAAATGGGACATCGGCTTGAGTTTGCTTCCAGTCCTCGCATGAATGTGACTCCGGAAATTGTACAACAATGTTTTGACTGTCAGTCTTATCTTTCGGACAAAGACATGCAAGCATTGCCTTTGCTGGTCGATGCGGGAGGTGAACATCAGTGTGTGGGTGTATTATATTTGGAAAGGCAGGAAGAAAGCATGCAAGAGGCAGACCGCCTGCTGTTTCAATTGATCTCCAGATATGTAGGCATTGTGGTTTTTAATGCAGTTGTCAGGCTTGCTACGAAATACCGCGATATTGAAGCAGCACATGAAGAAACAAGAAGAGCTTCATGGGAAGACAGTATGCTGCATGTACAGAACATGGTACTGGATAATTGCCTTTCGACCATTAAACATGAAACGATTTATTATCCGAATAAAATCAAACAGATCATCGGCAGGTTGAATGTGCAGTCCCTCTCAGAAGAGGAAGAGAAGGAGAGTGTAGAGACCATTAGTGAGCTGATAGAATATTATAAAGGTATTTTTACGATATTGAGTTCGTGTGCTTCACGTCAGTTGGAAGAGGTTACATTTCGGAGAACAACAATTCCGGTTGCCGATATAATGGCATATGCCGGTAAGTATTTCAAGAAAGCTGGTAAAGGGGGTGCTAATAAGATAACGATGGCTATAGAGCCTCTTGAAGCTAAAGTAATAGGAGATATCAATCAATTGCGTTTTCTTATGGAAAACCTGATTGATGAAGCCCTCTCTTTCCATCAGGATGGAGAGTTGATATTAAAAGCTGTCGCAGACGGAGAATACATTCGTTTCCTGTTTACAGACAGAAGACGTGAAAAACACGTAGAAGAACTGAACCTGTTGTTTTATCCGAATCTGGCACGTATGACTTCGGGGGAAAAAGGTGAGTTGCGCGGAACTGAATACTTGATATGCAAACAAATTATCCGTGATCATGATGAATTTGCCGGAAGACGCGGTTGTCGCATCAATGCCGAACCAGCACAGGGGGGAGGATTTACAGTCTATTTTACTGTACCTAAAAGATAAGAAAACTAATATACATAGATAATAGTATGGAAGATAAGAAATTTAAAGTAATTATTGTAGAAGACGTCAAACTGGAACTGAAAGGAACCGAAGAAATATTCCGTCATGAAATACCGAATGCCCAGGTAATTGGTACGGCAATGACGGAAAATGAATTCTGGCCTTTGATGGAGACTCAGTTACCCGATATGGTATTGCTGGATTTAGGGTTGGGAGGTTCTACGACGATCGGTGTCGATATTTGCCGGAACATATTTAAACGCTATCCAGGGGTGCGGGTGCTGATATTCACAGGAGAAATTCTAAATGAAAAGTTATGGGTAGACGTATTGAACGCCGGAGCAGATGGAATTATATTGAAAACAGGTGAATTACTGACCAAAACAGATGTGCAGGCCGTGATGGATGGCAAAAAACTGGTATTTAATTATCCTATTCTGGAGAAGATTGTCGAGCGGTTTAAAAAATCCGTTGCCAATGACGCTAAACGTCAGGAAGCTGTCATAAGCTATGATATCGATGAATATGACGAACGGTTTCTCCGCCACTTGGCCTTAGGATATACCAAAGAGATGATAGCTAACCTGAAGGGTATGCCTTTCGGAGTGAAATCACTGGAAAAACGGCAAAACGATTTGATTGGGAGGTTGTTTCCGCAAGGTGAACGGGTGGGAGTAAACGCAACCCGGCTGGTGGTTCGTGCATTAGAACTTCGCATTATCGATCTGGACAATCTGGAAGCCGATGAAGAGTAAATGGCGCATTCCGCATCCGGCAACGATGTTCTTCCTGTTTACGCTGGCAGTCATCTTTTTATCTTGGATATTCGATATCTATGGACTAAGGGTACAGCTTCCGCAAACAGGAGCGGAAATTCGTGTGCAGAGTCTGCTGAGTCCGGAGGGGATTCGCTGGATGTTGCGGAATGCGATCACTAACTTTACCGGGTTCGCACCGCTGGGCATGGTACTGACAGCAATGTTTGGCATCGGAGTAGCCCAACATTCCGGATTTATCGATGCTTGTATCCGACAGGGAGTGAAGAACCGGAGAAACACTAAAAAAATAATTCTTTGGGTGATTATCCTGGGATTGTTATCGAATATAGTGGGGGATGCAGGTTATATCATACTACTGCCGATAGCAGCTACTCTATTCTATTCGGTTGGATTGAATCCGGTAGCAGGAATCATCACTGCATACGTATCGGTATCTTGTGGCTACAGTGCCAATGTGATGTTGAGTACAATGGATCCGTTGATAGCCCGTACCACACAAGAGGCGGCCATCGACTCCGGAGTATATCAGGGAAACACAGGACCTTTATGCAATTATTATTTCATGTCTGTTTCTACATTTATTATTGGAGCTATTATTTATAGAATAACCTGTAAACAACTGATTCCTTCTTTGGGAGAATATGAAGGAATGCAAATATCTGAGGTCTATAAACAACTCTCACGGAAAGAACGTCGGGCTATGACTATGGCAATCGTAGTAGGGATGATCTACGCCTCAATCATACTATGGGCTACTTTTTCATCTTGGGGTATTTTGCGGGGAGTAAATGGAGGACTGATACGTTCACCTTTCATTATGGGCATTTTATTCTTACTATCGTTGGGAGCTGCAATCATGGGAATGGTCTACGGATTTAGTTCCGGACGTTATCGTACGGACGGAGATGTAATAGAGGGACTGGCAAAACCGATGAAGTTATTGAGTGGCTATCTTGTCATTGCTTTTTTTGCTGCTCAGATGTTTGCTTGCCTTGAATATTCACATCTTGATAAATGTGTGGCTATCATAGGGGCTAATTTGCTTTCTTCGGTGCAAGCAGGTCCATTATGGACTCTCATCCTGTTTATATTGTTCACTGCTGCAATCAATCTGATTATGGTTTCTGCGACTGCCAAGTGGGCCTTTATGGCTTTTATCTTCGTACCTGTATTTGCACGGATGGGGATTGAACCGGATATGACGCAATGCGCTTTTCGGATAGGTGACAGTGCGACGAATGCCATTACCCCATTTATGTTTTATATGCCTTTAGTATTAACCTATATGCAACAATACGATAAACAGGCCACTTATGGTTCGCTTTTAAAATATACTTGGCGATATTCTGTATATATATTGATAGGCTGGACTATGTTACTTTTTATTTGGTATTTAACTGGCTTACCTTTAGGATTATAGAATAGTGTGATGAAAATGTAAGTAAAAAAAGTCATAGATTCTTTTGGAGATTTCAGAAAAAGCACTACCTTTGCACTCGCAATCAAGGATGGTTCCGTAGCTCAGCTGGATAGAGCAACGCCCTTCTAAGGCGTGGGTCAAGCGTTCGAATCGCTTCGGAATCACAACGTAAAGGCAAGTAGTCTGTAAAAAGACTGCTTGCCTTTCGTCATTTTCTGGCTATCAGACACTTAGTACTATATCGTTTCAGATCAAAATCGTGCGAATTTCTTCAAAAAGGTAGAAAACATGCCCCAATAGGGGCATGGTAGAAAGAATTTAGAAAACAACTAAAGTAGTGGATGGAAACAAGTAAAGCCATCTGGATGTTATATAACCAATATTAATGAAATACTAACTATTAACTACTAAACCATGTGTTTTCATAATTCAATGTCTGCCAAAGCTATAAAACTGGCTACACGTTACGGACGAAAATCTGATATCATTGAGATATATCGGGATGTTCTTAACGAACAATATCACATTAACGCCTTTAACTTTCCCAAATATCCGATTATCACTGCATCTGATGAGATACAGGTATTCAATTGGGGACTTATTCCCTTTTGGGTAAAGACAGAAGAGGATGCTGAAGAGATGCGTAAAATGACCTTAAACGCAAGAGCAGAAACAATATTTGAAAAGCCGTCGTTTCGTGAATCTATAATGAGGAAAAGATGTATCGTTCCCTCTACTGGATATTTTGAGTGGAGACATGAAGAGAGTAAGAAGACTCCTTATTATATTTATGTTAAAAATGAATCCATCTTTTCAATGGCAGGCATTTATGACATCTGGACAGATAAGGAATCGGGTAGGCAGCATGCTACTTTCTCCATCATAACGACTGCTACAAATTCGTTGACGGATTACATACATAACACTAAACACCGAATGCCGGCTATTTTGTCACCGGAAGATGAAGAACAGTGGCTGAATCCTGAATTATCCCGCGAGAATATTGAATATTTCTTTAAACCATATTCTTCAGATGAAATGGGGGCATACCCGATAGGTAATGATTTTATAAAGAAAATGCCAACGGACAAAAGTATTTTGCAGCGGGCATAAAGTTGGTGTATGGCTTCCGGAATATTATCAGATTGGTATTTTATCACTTTTTTTAACGGAAAAATAACTATCGTTATTGACTTTTCAAAAAAGTCAAAAGATGAAAAAATATATTGTGTTTACATAAGATTCGTGTTACATTTGAACGATAAACAATTAAAAAACACAATAACCATGAAAAAAATTATTTTATTACTTGCTTTATGTTTTACCGCAAATAATTTCTTTGCGCAGACTACTGATCCGAATCAACTGAAGAATGAAGGTAATGACGCTTTGAATGCAAAAAATTATGCTGTTGCTTATGAGAAATATAGCGAATACCTGAAATTAACTAATAATCAGGACTCTGTTACTGCATACAACTGTGGCGTATGTGCGGATAACATAAAGAAATATAATGAAGCTGCCAACTATTTTGATATTGCAATTAAAAAAAGGTACAACTTAGCAAATGCATATATCGGTAAATCGGCTGCCTATCGTGATATGAAGAATAATAAGGAGTATATTGCTACATTGGCAGAAGGTATCAAAGCTGTTCCAGGCAATGCAACGCTTGAAAAGCTATATGCAATATACTATTTAAAAGAGGGGCAGAAATTTCAGCAGGCAGGCAATATTGAAAAAGCAGAAGAGAATTATAAACATGCAACTGACGTGAGCAGTAAAAAGTGGAAGACTGATGCTTTATATAGCTTGGGAGTTTTGTTCTATAACAATGGAGCAAGTGTTCTGCAGAAAGCAACTCCTTTAGCAAATTCGAACAAAGAAAAATATGCTTCCGAGAAAGCCAAAGCAGATGCAGATTTCAAAAAAGCCGTAGACTACCTGGGAGAGGCAATTACCTTGTCACCCAATAGAACTGAAATCAAACAGATGCAAGATCAAGCAAAAGGAATGATAAAATAAAAAGATTATCCTAAAGATAGAAGAGAATGGGGTTGCTAAAATCAGCAACCCTATTTTTTTGTATGCATCTGTTTTTTATTGTAAGTTTGTCACTTGAACTAAACAGTGAAAAAAAGAATGATGCAATCCTATAGTAAAAATGAAGCTATCGACCGTATAAATAAACTGGCCAAAACAGGAAAAGCGTTTCTGTTTATTATAAACTATAAACAAGATTGTTCTTTTGTAGAGCAGATAGATAATATAGACCCGTCTGAGCTTCTTTATAATCTGAATGGCTTTAGCAACTGTACGTCTGTACCTATACCTTTACAATCTCCTATAACATGGAGGCCGACCCCAATATCGCTTGTACAATATAAAACTTCGTTCGATATTGTACGCAGAAATATTCTGGGAGGAAATAGTTTTTTAACGAATCTCACCTGTATAACTCCGGTCGCTACAAATTTAGGATTGGAAGATATTTTTTATCATTCTCAAGCTTTATACAAACTTTGGCTGAAGAATCGCTTTGTCGTTTTTTCCCCAGAGATATTCATTCGTATAGAGAATGGGAAGATTTGTTCTTATCCTATGAAAGGAACAATGGACGCAACTTTACCTTCCGCCTTGGAGGTATTGATGGAGGATGAAAAGGAGGCGGCAGAACATGCCACAATTGTTGATCTGATACGGAATGATTTGAGTATGGTGGCAGATTGTGTAGCTGTAACCCGTTATCGCTATGTAGATACTCTCCATACAAATCACGGCCCTATTTTACAGACCAGTTCGGAAATCAGTGGGATTTTGCCGAAAGATTATGTTTCCTGTTTGGGAGATATTCTTTTCAAGCTTCTCCCTGCCGGTTCCATTACGGGAGCCCCAAAACATAAAACGATGGAGATAATAGAACAGGCGGAAAATTATGATAGAGGGTTTTATACTGGCATTACCGGATACTATAACGGAAAAAAGTTGGATAGTGCCGTCATGATTCGTTTCATTGAAGAACAAGATGGAAAAATGTTTTTTAAGAGTGGAGGAGGGATTACCTGTAAAAGTGACTTAGAAAGTGAATATAAT
The DNA here is from genome assembly GCF_033042785.2 of Bacteroides hominis. Lineage (NCBI taxonomy): Bacteria > Pseudomonadati > Bacteroidota > Bacteroidia > Bacteroidales > Bacteroidaceae > Bacteroides > Bacteroides hominis. Next base: position 3,574,995 of record NZ_CP178829.1, read on the forward strand.
GAAATGAAGCAGAAAGTTTATGTGCCAATTTATTGAAACAATACATATAGAGAGAGGAATAATATATAATCTGGATTATCACACGAATCGGATGAACCGGACACGTGCAGTTTTCTGGCCGGAACAGCCAGCGTTAGAGCTATCAAAATACCTTTATCCTGTATCAAGCGAAGGAGTGATGAAGTGCAGAGTAATCTATGGTCGCGAAATAGAGGAGATTACATATACGTCTTATCAGATACGTCCGGTACATTCTTTACAGATTGTTTATTCGGATGATATCGATTACACTTACAAAAGTACAGATCGGAGTGTAATTAATGAACTTTTCGCTCGCAGACAGGAACAAGACGACATACTAATTGTCAAGAATGGACTTCTGACAGATACATCTATAGGTAATATTGCTCTTTTCGATGGAAATGAATGGTATACCCCAAAACAGCCTCTCCTTAAAGGTACCCGAAGAGCATCATTGTTAGCTATGAATCTAATCAAGGAAAAAGAAATAACCGTAGAGCGGTTGTTTGAATACTCTCAAATCTGTTTATTCAACGCAATGATCGACTTTGGTAAGATAAAGATTGATGTCAATCAGGATCTCATACGGATATAACGATTATTAACAAGTTTATTTCTGGTCTGTTTGAACAAAACCTCTTTGGGGCATGTTATATAGATGTGTTTTTCATAGTATTAGATATAAGATTAATTAAAGAGATTGTACCAGCTTGTGATAAGTAAGTACGTCAGAAACAGAGGCGTCTGTTTTATTGATAAATGTGTTAAAGTGTCGGCTCTTTGTAGCCGACACTTTTTTTATACCTGTTTTTCGTCAATTTTATGGATAGTTACAAATAATTCTTATATATTTGTGGGATATAAACAGAAAAGAATGACACAATGAGTAATATACCTGTTATCTTTCGTTTTTTAAAAGACCTTACTGCGAATAACAATCGTGAGTGGTTTAATGAACATCGGGGTGAATATGAAATAGCCCGCATAGAATTTGAAAACTTCCTTTCTTCCGTAATTGCCCGTATTTCACTCTTTGACGAAAGTATCCGTGGCATTCAACCCAAAGATTGTACCTATCGTATTTACCGAGACACCCGTTTTTCTTCTGATAAAACTCCTTATAAGAATCATTTCGGAGGATATATTAATGCGAAAGGGAAAAAATCCAATCATAGTGGTTATTACGTACATATACAACCAGAAGGTTGTATGCTGGCCGGAGGTAGTTTATGCCTGCCACCCAACGTTTTAAAAGCATTGCGTCAATCTATTTATGATAACATTGACGAGTATCGTTCAATTGTGGAAGATCCTGAATTCAAAAAGTTCTTTCCAGTCGTTGGTGAAGATTTTCTAAAAACTGCTCCTAAAGGTTTTCCTAAAGATTTCAAATACATTGATTATTTGAAACCTAAAGAATTTACTTGTGCTTATTCTGTGCCAGACAGTTTTTTCCTGGCTCCTGATATTCTGGATAAAACAGAAGAGGTGTTCCGGCAATTCAAACGCTTTGCTGATTTTACGAATTTTACTATCGATGATTTTGAATAACGATTGGATAGGTATATCCTGAATGACTCTAAAAACAAATTCTGAAACACAATAATACATCCTTTTTATGGAAAAGACTCTTAATCTGATTAAAAATGATCCTTGGCTGGAACCTTACAAAGACGCTATCGTCGGACGTTTTGAACATGCCATGGATAAGAAGGCCGAATTGACCAATGGGGGAAAATCTACGTTGTCGGACTTCGCTTCCGGATATCTTTATTTCGGTTTACATCGCACTGATAAAGGATGGATATTCCGTGAGTGGGCACCGAATGCGTCGCATATTTACATGGTAGGTACATTCAGTAATTGGGAAGAAAAACCTACTTATAAACTAAAACGCCTGAAAAATGGTAACTGGGAAATTAAATTGCCTGCTGACGCTATCAAACACGGCGATCTATATAAATTACATGTATACTGGGAAGGTGGTCAGGGAGAACGAATTCCCGCTTGGGCTAACCGGGTCGTGCAGGATGAAAGCACCAAAATATTCAGTGCTCAGGTATGGGCACCGGAGAAGCCATTTAAATTTAAAAAGAAAACCTTTAAACCCAGTACCGATCCATTGCTGATTTACGAATGCCACATCGGTATGGCACAGCAAGAGGAAAAAGTTGGAACATATAATGAATTTCGCGAGAAAATTTTGCCACGCATTGCCAAAGAGGGATACAATTGTATCCAGATTATGGCCATACAGGAGCATCCATATTATGGTAGTTTCGGTTATCATGTGTCAAGTTTCTTTGCGGCATCATCTCGTTTCGGCACTCCAGAGGAACTCAAACTGTTAATTGATACAGCTCACGAACTGGGTATTGCCGTTATTATGGACATTGTTCATTCGCATGCCGTAAAAAATGAGGTAGAAGGGTTGGGCAACTTTGCAGGTGATCCGAACCAATATTTCTATCCGGGCGGACGCAGAGAACATCCGGCATGGGATTCACTTTGCTTCGACTATGGTAAAAACGAAGTAGTGCATTTCTTGCTTTCAAACTGCAAATACTGGCTGGAAGAGTATCGCTTTGACGGATTCCGTTTCGATGGTGTCACTTCTATGCTCTATTACAGCCACGGATTGGGCGAGGCATTCTGTAATTATGGAGATTATTTTAATGGGCATCAGGATGGCAATGCCATCTGTTACTTGACACTGGCTAATGAATTGATTCATGAAGTGAATCCTAAGGCTATTACCATTGCAGAAGAGGTATCCGGTATGCCGGGACTTGCCGCCAAAGTGGAAGACGGAGGGTATGGATTTGACTATCGTATGGCTATGAATATCCCCGACTATTGGATTAAGACCATTAAAGAAAAGATAGACGAAGACTGGAAGCCATCCAGCATGTTTTGGGAAGTAACTAACCGCCGACAGGATGAGAAGACAATCTCATATGCCGAAAGCCATGATCAGGCGTTAGTAGGAGATAAGACAATCATATTCCGCCTGATTGACGCCGACATGTACTGGCATATGCAGAAGGGCGATGAAAACTATATGGTTCATAGGGGCATTGCTCTCCATAAAATGATTCGTCTACTTACGGCAAGTACGATCAACGGTGGATACCTGAATTTTATGGGAAACGAATTCGGACATCCGGAATGGATTGACTTCCCGCGTGAAGGTAACGGATGGTCATGTAAATATGCTCGCCGGCAGTGGGATTTGGTTGATAATAAAAACCTGACTTACCATTATTTAGGTGATTTTGATGCTGACATGCTGAAAGTAATCAAGAGCGTTAAAAACATTCAGCAGACTCCTGTACAGGAAATTTGGCATAACGATGGTGACCAAGTACTGGCATACCAACGTAAAGACTTGATTTTTGTGTTCAATTTCAATCCGAAACAATCATTTACTGATTATGGATTTTTGGTAACCCCCGGAACTTATGAGGTAATATTGAATACAGACAATGTAGTTTATGGAGGCAATGGCTTGTCAGACGATAGTGTGAAACATTTCACATTGCCCGATTCTTTATATAAAAAAGAAAAGAAAGAATGGTTGAAACTCTATATTCCTGCGCGAACAGCAATGGTATTGAAAAGAACCAAATAAAAATGGGAATAAACAGATAAAAAACAGCCCTTGCACAGATTAGATTGCAAGGGCTGTTTTATATTCAACTAAAATTTAATCTTCAGTATTTTACCGGTATATGCTCCTAAAGCTATTTCTGTGGCTTTATAAGGCAATAAACAGACTACTTCTTCTTTATCGGTCATTAAATCGGTTGCTTTGTATGAGTCAAATTGGGGAATCTGCAAAAAATCAAAGGCATGAGAAGGTACATTAATTGCAACATTTACCGTTTGATTATCAAAGTTTACGACTACAAACAGCAATTCATTTTTATACTTACGCATGAAAGTATACTGCTTATGTTCATTAAATCTCCATCCATTTTCATTGGCATACATCAAATCAAAAAATACACCTTTTGATATTGCCTGCTCTTCATTACATAGAGTCAAAACCTTATGGTAAATTGCATATAAATGCTTTTGTTCTTCAGTTAGCATTTTTCCATCAAATTTACCTTCGTTACGCCAACGCCGAATGGTGTCTACACTCCAATAATCGAAAATAGTGGTTCGTCCGTCACGTCCGCTGAATCCTTCACTATCCATTCCCATTTCTCCGAACTCCTGACCAAAATAGATCATCATCGGATTCGTATTCATGCAAGCTGATACGATTAGTGCGGGAATGCCCTTGCGTGGGTCTCCGGCAAAGAAATCAGATGCAATGCGCTGTTCGTCATGATTCTCAAGGAAGTTAAGCATCCGCTTTTCAATCCCCCCCAAAGACTGCCAACTACGGGTGATGGCAGTTGCTGAATCGTAACCACAAGCCACATTACGCAAGGTATCATACAGTCCTACTTTATCATAGAGATAATCGAACTTACCACGAAACAGATAATTTTTATATTCGTGAGGATTGTATACTTCAGCAATAAACAAAATATTGGAATAGGTTTGTTTCACTTGTGGAATAGCCCATTCCCAGAACTCTACCGGAACCATTTCAGCCATATCACAACGGAATCCATCAATGTTCTTGGAAGCCCAGAAAAAAAGAATATCCAACATTTTAATCCAGGTATCCGGAGTCGGTGAAAAATGACAGGTTCCTCCATTTTGATAATCTACTCCATAATTCAGCTTTACAGTTTCATACCAGTCATTTATATTCGGGTAAGCATCAAATCGATTGTTACCAGTTGCTTTGGCAGGAAATTCACGATAAGGTTCCACTGCGTTTCCTGTCATATCAAACTGACCGTGCAATTCCGATTGTGGAATATAATAAAAATTATTGTATGGACTGAACGAGTAATTAGGATCATCGTTGGCTCCGAGTTGGCTGGTACCATCCGGCTGTGCATCCGAATGATATTGGCGCGCTACATGATTCGGTACAAAGTCGATAATCACTTTTAGTCCTGCCCTGTGTGTGCGGTTTACCAGGTTTTCAAACTCTTTCATTCGTCCGGGAACATCAGTAGCCAAATCCGGATCTACATCATAATAATCCTTAATGGCATAAGGAGAGCCCGCTTTGCCTTTTACAATAGCCGGATGATCCGGTCGGATATTATATCTTCTGTAATCAGTCTGAGTAGCGTGTTCGATAATACCGGTATACCAAATATGAGTCGCTCCGAGCTTTCTGATCTCACCCAAAGCTTTGGCTGTGAAATCAGCCATTTTTCCACAACCGTTTTGTAAGATGTCTCCGTTATTGATGCAGTGGTTATTATTATTTCCAAACAAGCGCGTAAACACTTGATAAATAATCATTTTTTCTTCGTTCTTCATTTTTATAAAAGCTATTTAAGATTAACTATTTTAGTTTCCCGATGGCTCTGATAAGCCGCTTCGATTATTCGTATCACATTCAAGATGTCTTGTGCATGCGTTTTCAACGTTTTTCCTAAACACAAGTGTTCATATATATTCTGATAGAAACCACCATAATTACCGGATATACCCGGATATTTCCGGCAGATTTCTTTTCCATTCATTTCTGTATGCAATAATCCCCATTCTTGTTCCGATTCCTCTCCCCAATTAGGGCTGCCAGGCATTTCACCAGCCAATAAGGCAGCTTCTTGTTTGTCGACTCCATATTTGACATACGATCCTAACGTCCCATGCAACATGAAACGTGGTTCGGCTTCCCGCATCAAATAGCTTGCTTTCAGGGTGATCTTCACATCAGGTGCCAAGGAAGGACGTAACAAATGAATTATAAAATAATCATCTACTTTTCCTCCATTACGAAGTACACCCAAATCGGCAAAAACAGCTTCAGGCATTCCGAAAAGCTGAACTGCCTGATCAATCAGGTGTGATCCCAGATTATATGTCAGTCCACCTCCCGATACTCCGGTTTCTTTCCATGTGTTAGGCTTGATAAAGTTTCGGTAACGGGCGAAAGTTGATTCATATTCCACTAAGCGACCTAACAACGACTTATCAAGAATATCACGTACTGTCAAAAAGTCTGCATCCCACCTGCGGTTTTGATACACACTAAGCATTAGTCCTTTTTGTTCAGACAAAGCTATTAATTCTTTTCCTTGTTCTGTAGTAGAAGTAAAAGGTTTCTCAACTACCACGTTTTTTCCGGCTTCAAGAGCCATTCGGGTATATTCATAATGTGTGCTGTCCGGGGTATTAACCACAATCAGATCTATCTCGGGATCCTCTGTCAACTCATTATAACTACGCACAATCGTTGCTTGCGGATAACGTGCTTTAGAGAGTTCCTTGGTACGCTCTACTATTTTACAAAGTTTGAAATGCGGATTCGTACTGATAAACGGGGCATGAAATACCTGTCCCGACATACCAAAAGCAGCCAATCCGGTTTTTATTATCTCCATATCTTTCCTTTCTCCTCAATCAGTTGATCCAAAACTTCGGAAGCTGTGTTATAGCCTTGCTCAAAAATCTCTTCAGCTTTTTCAAGCTCAGTATTGCTGTAACCCTCCAGATTATAAGGTTCTATTAGTAAATCACAATTATCGCGCTCCGGAAACGTATTGGCGCGAAACATAAAATGATAAGAGCGCATGGCAATACTGACAATATTCATTTTATATTTCTCTGCCATCAGCGGACTGACATTTACTGCCACTACTTTTTCACATTCATTTCGGATGGTAGAAACCGGTAGATTCATCAAAAGCCCTCCGTCCACATAGTGTGTATTTCCTATTTTTACAGGCGTAAACAATACCGGCATACAGCATGAAGCTGCCACTCGTTCGGCTATATTCCCTTTATGAAAATGCATACTGCGCCCATGATCCAGATCAGTGGCGGTGATGATAAGTGGAAGTTTTAAGTCTTCCAGTTTCTGTGCTTTAAGATTCGACTTCAGAAAGTCTATAAATTCTCCCAGTGCAAATAAACCGACTTTGGGAATCACAAGTTTGGTCAAGTCCTGAAATTTATGTCCGGAAAAGTAGTCCAACACTCTATAGGGTTCGTTACCGTCGGCGTAAAAAACTCCGGCCAAAGCTCCGGCACTTACTCCTGAAATGATATCCGGTTTAATATCATGCTCCAATAAGGCCTGGATAACTCCCAAATGGGCAAATCCTTTAATAAAGCCTCCGCTTAAGGCATATCCAATGTTATAAGGTTTTCCGGTTAATGCGTTATTCTCCATTTTCATTTACTTGATTCATATATGTACGCCACGAAATTAGTAAAATAATTAAGAGGGAGAATTGATATAAGAAAAAAACTGGTAGAAAATAGCATTAAAAAGGATAAAATCCGGAAAAGTGCTTCCGGATTTTATTTATTCAAATATAAAAAGCAGATACAGACTACTTTTCAATTATTCTTATTTTTCTTTTTTCGTTTTTTTTAAATCCGGTAAAAACCAAGTTACCAATCCTAATAACGGCATGAATGCACAAACATTGTATACCGCATCGATTCCAAATTTATCGGCCATATTGCCAAGGACAGCAGAGGCGATACCGGCAACACCAAATGCAAATCCAAAAAAAAGTCCCGAAATCAGCCCTAATTTATTAGGAAGCAGTTCCTGCGCATAAAGCAAAATAGCGGGAAAAGCGGACGATAACATCAGTCCGACGCAAAAACTAAGAAGTACAGTCCATACAAGTCCGGCATGTGGCATCAACAAACTAAACGGTGCTGTGCCAAGGATTGATCCCCAAATTACATATTTGCGCCCGACCTTATCACCGATAGGGCCTCCCATTAATGTACCGATGGCAGTAGCTACCAGAAATACAAATAAGAAGAGTTGTGATTGCTGAATACTTACATTAAACTTATGTATCAGATAGAAAGTATAATAGCTATTCAGACTCGCCATATAAATATATTTAGAAAAGATCAAGATCATCAGTATCGTAATGGCAAACACTGTTTTGCCTGGAGAGAGCGGGCGTTCAATATAGGTTCTTGCAAGTATGGGACGTTTTTTAAGATGGTTCAGATAGGCCCGGTACCACCGACAAATAGGGAACATTGCACAGATAGCCGCTAAAGCAAGAATTGCAAACAAAGCAATATAATGCCTGCCGTAAGGAGCCACTAACAACGCCACTAACAAAGGGCCTAATGATCCGCCCAAATTGCCGCCCACCTGAAAGAGTGATTGCGCTAATCCCCGTTTTCCTCCTGAAGCTAAAAAGGTTATACGTGATGCTTCGGGATGAAGGACAGAAGAACCGATTCCAATAATAAAAACGGATGCAAGCAACCAGTGTAAATTGGATGCAAAAGCCAGATTCAACATACCTACCAGTGTGAAACTCATTCCGATGGGAAGTGACCATGCTATAGGACGTTTGTCAAAAATAAGACCGGTCAGTGGTTGAAACACGGAAGCGGACATCTGGTAAACAAGAGTTATCAATCCAATCTGAGCAAAACTTAACGAGAGATCTTCTTTAAAGAGAGGATATACAGCCGAAATGACAGCCTGCAAAAGATCATTTAAACAGTGAGAAATACTTAATGCGATCAATATAGGAAATGCAATCCTACGAACCGGTTGGACCTGATTTTGTACCATATATTCTATACCTTATTTAAAATCGGATGCAAAGGTATAAAAAACAAAGAAGTAAGTAGCATAGGAGTGAGTCTAAATTAAAGAATAGCCGAATCGTCAGCGGATGAAAGGGAACTATTATTTTTCATGGGAATAAATCTTGATTTGCTAACTTTTTGTGTATCTTTGGTTCATAAAATAATCTGTTAACCCAAATAATTAATGAAACAACAATCAACGTATGATGAATCAAGAATTATTAATGAGTCCCAATCATCTGGTGACATTTTTGCAAAAGCCTGCTGCTGAATTTACAAAAGCAGATATTATTTCCTATATCCAACAAAATGAAATCCGCATGGTTAACTTTATGTATCCTGCTGCGGACGGACGACTTAAAACATTGAATTTTGTAATAAACAACGCTGCCTATCTGGATGCTATCCTGACTTGTGGTGAACGAGTGGATGGATCAAGCCTGTTTCCTTTTATAGAGGCAGGGAGCAGTGATTTGTATGTAATTCCACGCTTCCGTACCGCATTCGTTGATCCATTTGCAGAATTACCTACACTCGTGATGCTTTGCTCTTTCTTTAATAAAGATGGAGAACCTCTGGAAAGTTCTCCCGAATATACCTTACACAAAGCTTGTAAAGCGTTCACGGAAGTAACAGGCATGGAGTTTCAGGCTATGGGAGAATTGGAGTATTATGTGATTGCCGAGGACGACGGAATGTTTCCGGCAACCGATCAGCGCGGTTATCATGAATCAGGACCTTATGCTAAATTCAATGATTTCCGTACACAATGTATGTCTTACATAGCTCAAACGGGAGGACAAATAAAATACGGGCATTCTGAAGTCGGTAATTTTATGCTTGACGGTAAAGTCTACGAGCAAAATGAAATAGAATTTCTGCCAGTCCGTGCAGAAGATGCTGCCGACCAATTGATAATAGCCAAATGGGTTATCCGCAACTTAGCTTACCAATATGGTTATGATATTACATTTGCTCCGAAAATTACAGTGGGCAAAGCTGGATCCGGATTACATATCCATATGCGCATGATGAAAGACGGACGGAACCAAATGCTAAAAGACGGGATTCTTTCTGATACAGCTCGTAGAGCCATTGCGGGTATGATGCTGCTTGCCCCATCCATCACGGCTTTCGGAAATACAAATCCTACTTCATATTTCCGGCTTGTACCACATCAAGAGGCGCCGACTAATGTTTGTTGGGGCGATCGAAACCGTTCTGTATTGGTACGAGTTCCATTGGGATGGTCTGCTAAGACAGATATGTGTGCGTTAGCCAATCCATTGGAGTCGGACAGCCACTATGACACGATGCAAAAGCAGACAGTGGAAATGCGTTCACCGGACGGATCAGCCGATCTCTATCAATTACTGGCAGGACTTGCAGTGGCCTGTCGTCACGGTTTTGAGATAGACAACGCCTTAACCATTGCAGAGAAGACATACGTTAACGTAAATATCCATCAGAAAGAAAATGTTGATAAACTGAAAAACTTAGCACAACTACCGGATAGCTGTGCGGCATCAGCAGACTGCTTACAGAAACAACGGACTGTATTTGAACAGTATAATGTATTCAGCCCTGCTATGATTGATGGCATTATCAGTAGATTACGAAGCTATAATGATGCTACCCTGCGTATAGAGATACAGGGCAAACCGGAGGAGATGCTGGCATTAGTAAGCAAGTACTTCCATTGCGGATAAAGTCCCCCAAAGATCATTTTAATGCGGATTGAGTATCATAGTTCAGTCCGCATTATTTATATTCGCACTTCAAAATGAAATTATATCATGGAAGAAGCAAAAGATTTCAATAAGTATACATCGAAGGTTAACTTTGCCCCCATTACAGATTTTGTACTTCAAAATGGGCAACTTACCCAATATCAAAAAGGAGATTTCTTTTGCCGACAAAGTGAATCCTGCAAATTGATGGGGTATGTGGCAGAAGGTTCTTTCCGCTATTGCTGTACCAACAGTCGGGGAGAAAATAAAATTGTAGGCTATACATTCGAACACTCGTTTGTGGGTAATTATCCGGCATTCCGTTTAGGAGATAATTCAAATGTAGATATACAAGCCATTTGTAACTGCACTGTTTATATAGTAAACAACAGACAGTTAGAGGAATTCTATGACCGGGACGACACGAATCTGAAATTGGGTAGACATATAGCTGAAATATTGTTATGGGAAGTATATGAACGGATGATATCGATGTACAGCATGACGCCCGAAGAACGATATAGGGAGATACTTGAACGTTGTCCCGGACTGTTGAATTTGATTTCATTGAAGGAACTGGCATCCTATCTGATGATATGTCCGGAAACACTCAGCCGTCTTCGAAGAAAGTTAGTACAAAAATAAAATCTTGATTTCAGTCAAGATTCATTTGTTCCGATCCCAATACCTTTGTGTAAGCATTAAAAAGAATAAAAATGAAAAAGGTTATCATAATAGGAGCTACATCCGGGATCGGTAGAGGATTGGCAGAACGGTTTATTCAGGAAGGGAATATGGTTGGCATAACGGGACGAAGGGAAAATAAACTGCAAGAGCTTTGTTCACAAAATAAAAACTGTTTTTATACCATATCAGATGTTACAAAGGAAACTGATACAATCCGGCAACTCAATAATCTTGTGGACAGAATGGGAGGTATGGATATACTCGTGTTCTGTTCGGGGGTAGGGGAACTAAACCCTGAGCTCGATTATAATTTAGAGAGACCGGCTCTTTTGACCAATGTTATCGGATTCACCAATGTGGCAGACTGGGCATTTTATTTTTTCCAGAGACAAGAATCGGGGCATCTGGTTACAATTTCCTCTGTAGGCGGGATGCGTGGTGAAGGAATAGCACCGGCATACAATGCTTCGAAAGCCTATCAAATCAATTATACGGAAGGCTTGAGGAAGAAAGCAGCCAAGCTATCTTACCCCATTCACATTACGGACATACGCCCAGGATTCGTAGATACAGCGATGGCTAAAGGAGAGGGGTTGTTTTGGGTCACTCCACTACAGAAAGCCGTACAACAGATATACCGGGCGATCTTTCGGAAAAGAAAAGTTGTATACATCTCAAGAAGATGGAGATATGTAGCAATGCTTTTGAGAATAATGCCTGCTTCTATTTATTGTAAAATGTGACAGCAGAAGTAGGGCTCCGGTTTTTCTGACATTTGACAGATTGAGTTATCTACTTTCGTTCGATCTTTGCAGCTCCCGGAATATTTATTAATATGAATGTTATAATAAGACAAATAATATTTTCATATTAATTGTTCCTAATGTCTTCTGCATCAAAAGAATTATCTTTGTAGGCATATACTATAAACCTATAATAGAACGAAATGAGTCCACGTAAATTAATACTTTGGCTATTTGCCTGTACCCTTATAGTATGTGCCCTGCGGGCCGGGTTATTGACAAGTGCAGATCAATATATCTATCATCTGCGGAATATGCATGCTTCGACTTTTGCATATCGGTATGATGATTTTCTACCCTATCTACCGATTGTTGTCATGTTTATATTGAAACTTGCAGGAGTAAAAAGTCGTAGTAACTGGAAACGTATGCTCGTTTCAACTGCATTTGCGTATGTCTTAATGGGAGCAGTAGTCATCTCCATGAAATCATTGGCGGGTGTTCTCCGTCCAGACGGTTCGGATTTTCTTTCCTTCCCTTCAGGCCATACGGCTACTGCTTTTACGGCTGCTACTCTTTTATATAAAGAATATGGCTTCAAGACTCCTTTAGCCACCATTGCCACTTTCCTGCCGGCTGTTGTTACCGGCTTCACACGCCAATTAAACAATCGTCATTGGCTAAGTGACGTATTGGCTGGTGCTACCATTGGCATCATGATGGTAGAGTTAGCTTATTTTCTGACAAATTTAATTTTTAGGAAAGAGAGTGACACGCATACTTGTCCTAAATCGTAAGAAATATAATAGGGATTATCCGGTGACGAATAATCCCTATTATATTTCTTAGACTCTGACAGTCAATTCTCTTAAAGTAAAATCAGAAAGCATCATGACTGACATATAGCAGGTAGTTGTGTCTCTGAATAAAAATATTATTTTCTCTGGCTAACCAACCTACTGCAAGTGCAACATCTTCAGCGCTGAGGTTAATTTTCCGACTAAGTTCCTGAATAGATATTTTTTCCCTCATTTCATTCAGGGTGCGCCATACTTTGCCGGCGTTTTCTCCAATTGTTTCTAATTCCATTTTACATTATTTGGTTATGTTCCTAATATACAGAAAAACATTCAAATACAGAATTTTTAAGTCATGTTTTTATTCTGGTTTTGCATTTTTTAGTGTAAATCTCAAGTACTCTTTACCGGATAATCCGGCTTTGGAACAAGAAGAGTAAAATAAACCATATTTGTGCAAATAATAAGGGGGATTAACTAAAAAAGGAGTCCGCGATAATCCCGGCCTCCTTTTTCAAACGTTTTTTTCAATCAAACTCTGTTTTATAATCCTTTATTCATGGAGCATTACATAGCCCCAAATCATAGAATCGGAATTACCGATTCTATCAAACAATCTTTTTACCCATTTCATAATCTCAAATTTTTATGTTATACCTTGAAAACATTACAAATGTAAGGGAGAAATATGACGATTGAATTGACGTAGGATAAAAAGGCTGTTTTAAACTGTTTGTTTTTGATGTATGTCAATGATTGCAGGATAATCCTGTTACATCTTATCAAAGAATAACCCGACAAAGAGTAAATGTGAAAATAAATAGTTAAAAGATGGATGAAAACGGAACAAAGTAGATAAAATACCGTCTTATTATAAATGTTATACAACTGATAAAGTGAGGGAGCCGTACACCCTTTATGCGTAGCCATTCCCGAAGGTAACCGGGAGTATTCTATTTCCTTTGAAAAAGCCCGTACAATTTTTGTACGGGCCTTTTATTATGCAGAAAAGTGATTCAATCGTTATTATCTTCCTCGTCGTCGACCAAATTATTAAGTTCCACTTCCAGATCAACCAACTCTTGCTCCCATATCTTCAGTATCTCTCTGGGGGTATCTTTGGGAGCTTTCTTAATTCTTTCCTGAGCAAGAGATACCTCATGCTCTAATTCCTTGCGCCTGCTCATATCGTTAAGTCTATAAGTTTGATGAATTAAAATGATTTGTTCAAAAACGACCCTTTAACAGGTCCGGTATTTCCGAAGGTTCGCCGGCGACCCTGATTCCTGCAATCTCCAATGCTGAAATTTTTTCGGCAGCAGAACCGGAACTTCCGGATATAATGGCTCCGGCATGTCCCATCTGCTTGCCTGGCGGGGCAGATTGCCCTGCAATAAATGCTACTACAGGTTTAGTTACATGTTCACGAATATATGCTGCGGCCAGTTCTTCTGCATTTCCTCCGATCTCACCAATCATAACAATAGCATCTGTTTGAGGATCATTCTGTAACATTGCCAACAATTCACGGAAATAAAGTCCGACAACAGGATCTCCTCCCATGCCGATAGCGGTGGATTGCCCCATACCTTCGGCTGTGAGATGTGACACGATTTCGTAAGTCAGTGTTCCGCTTCGGCTTATCACTCCTATATTGCCCGGACTGAATACCTGTCCGGGAAGAATACCTACCAGACTTTTCCCCGGAGAGATAAGCCCCGGACAGTTTGGTCCAATCAGTTTTGCTCCTTTCTGTTCAGCAAACCGATAGGCTTTTATCACGTCCAGTGTCGGAATTCCTTCTGTAATGCAAATAATCAATCGGATACCTGCATCGGCAGCTTCCATAATAGCATCAGCAGCAAAACGGGCCGGTACAAAAATAATAGATGTATTGGCCTGTGTGCGGCGGACAGCTTCATACATGGTATTGAATACCGGAAAGGTATCATCTACCATTGTGCCTCCTTTTCCGGGCGATGTGCCACCCACTACATTAGTTCCATATTCAGCCATCTTTTTTGCATGAAAGAGTCCGTCCCTGCCTGTAATTCCCTGTACCAGGAGTCGGGTGGATTTATCAATAAGTATGCTCATATTGATTCTTTTTTTAATGATTCTACAGCCATCCGAGTAGCTTCTTCCATTGTTTGTGCTACCTGAAAACGACTATTTTTACTCAATAATTCACGTCCCATACGTTCGTTCGTGCCCGTCAGTCGTACAATAATAGGGATATCCGTATGTATCTGGTCAAATGCCTGCAATAGTCCGACAGCCACGTCATCACCTCGGGTGATGCCACCGAAAATATTGATAAAGACAACCTTTACCTTTTTATCATCCAGCAATAATTTCATTGCTTCTATTACTTTGATAGGATTCGAGCTACCGCCAATATCAAGAAAATTTGCCGGATTACCTCCATAAAGTTTAATCATATCCATGGTTGCCATAGCTAAACCGGCTCCGTTAACCATACAGCCAATTTCGCCATCCATACGGACATAACTGAATCCCCTCTCTTTGGCAATAGCTTCAAGCTTTTCATCTTCTGTAGGTTCTGATAGTTTCTGCAAATCCGAATGACGGTAAAGTGCGTTATCATCAAGCACCATTTTCGCATCAATTGCCAGTAATGTACCCGTAGGGGTAAGTACCAATGGATTAATCTCAGCCAGTGAGGCATCCTTTTCAATAAATGCTTTGTAAAGGTTTTGAATAATGGTTGTCATCCGATTGGCCTGCTCTGCTTGTTCGAATAGAGAGAAAGCAAATTTACGTGCCAGATAATCGGGAATCCCGACCAGAGGATCAATGTTGTAACGCATTATTTTTTCGGGATATTGACGAGCCACTTCCTCAATGTCCATGCCACCGGCTGCACTCATGATCAGTACAACAGAACGTGTATTACGATCTATCGTAAAACTGATATAATATTCTGCGGCGATATTGATGGCTTCACTAAGAAGGACTTTGGTTACGGGATATCCTTTAATGGTCATCCCCAAAATCGTTTGAGCATATTGATAGACATCCCTGTCGTTATCGGCAAGTTTTACCCCACCGGCTTTTCCACGGCCCCCGGTCAATACTTGTGCCTTAATTGCGACCCGGTTTACACCCATACGGTGGTAAGCGGCTACAGCGCCGTCTGCAGTATGGCACAAAGCATGTCTTTCGACAGGTATTCCGTAAGAGGAGAAAATCTCTTTTGCCTGATATTCGTGTACTTTCATTGGACAAATAGGTTTGTTTCTAATTATAACAAAAGCATAGGCAAAAAGGTTGCAAAGTACTCAGGACACGCCAGATATGTCCACCCATCGGATTCACTTGTGCAAAATGGGTATAAAGGCAACTGGATATCTCCTTAAAACCAGAAGGAAGATTGTAAAATCAAGATATCGGATATGTTATTTTAAAAAAGTAACACCGAAACCCTATAGAAAGAGTTTCGGTGTTGTATTTAGAAAAAGTCTTCAAAAAGACTTTTATGCAATTCCGTGAGCAGATACTGTAGAGTCGATCTTCTTGATCAGCCCTTGTAATACGGCGCCCGGTCCACATTCTGTGAAGTCGGTAGCACCGTCGGCAACCATATTCTTTACGGTTTGAGTCCAGCGTACAGAAGCTGTCAATTGAGCAACCAGGTTCTTTTTGATTTCTTGCGGATCTGTATGAGGCAGAGCATCCACATTCTGGTAAACCGGACATTTCGGAGTGTGGACTTCGGTTGCGTTGATAGCAGCTTCCAGTTCTACTTTGGCAGGACCCATCAGAGGAGAGTGGAACGCTCCACCTACCTTCAGCGGAAGTGCACGTTTTGCTCCGGCTGCCTTCATCAGTTCGCAAGCTTTCTCGATTCCCGGTACAGATCCGGAAATTACAATCTGTCCCGGACAGTTGTAGTTAGCCGGTACACAAACTTCGCCTTCGGCGACAACAGCCGCACAGATTTCTTCTACTTTCTCATCAGGCAGAGCGATAATGGCAGCCATTGTAGAAGGAGTAGCTTCACAAGCCTTCTGCATTGCCATGGCACGTGCATAAACCAGTTTCAAACCGTCCTCAAAAGAAAGAGCACCGGCAGCAACCAATGCAGAAAACTCACCCAATGAGTGTCCGGCAGTCATTTCCGGTTTGAAATCGTCCCCCATGCAAAGCGCAGAGATAACAGAATGAAGGAATACAGCAGGTTGGGTAACCTTGGTCTGGCGGAGGTCTTCATCAGTACCGTTGAACATAATATCTGTAATGCGATATCCCAGGATATCATTTGCTTTTTCAAACAATTCTTTTGCTAAAGCTGAAGTTTCATACAGGTCTTTGCCCATACCTACGAACTGGGCGCCTTGACCGGGGAATACAAATGCTTTCATATTTTTGTTTTTTAATTTAATTTGCGGGTGCAAAGTTATATATTTTTGCAATATGATAGCACAGAATTGACAAAATTGTGCAATAGAGAAGTGTTTTTCGGTTTATTCCTCTTCTTTATCTTCCCATATACTGGCTTTTTCCGGTCCCCAGAAATGACACAACGGACCGTTGCCATGACCGACAATTATTTCTTTTCCGGCATCAATGGCCCTGCTGACATATGTTTTAGCTTTGCCTACTGCCTGATCCATTGGAAGTCCTGATGCCAGATAGGTGGCGATTGAAGAAGAGAGAGTACATCCGGTACCATGTAAATTCCGGCTTTCTATTTTTCTCTCCTTATATATATAGGTGTTTCCGCCCGCAAACAATACATCCTGCATTTCGTTTCCCTGCAAGTGTCCTCCTTTCACCAATACCGCAGTATGATACATCGTGGAGAGCGTCCGGGCCGCATCTATCATCTCTTCCACTGTGGTTATTTTCATTCCTGTCAGCACTTCCGTTTCATCCAGATTGGGAGTTATCAGGATTGTTTGCGGGATAAGTTCTTCTTTAATCAACTGTATTGCATCGTCAGTCATTAATTTCCGCCCACTGGTAGACACCATAACGGGGTCATAAACCACCGGGCGGTGAGGGTATTTTCGTAAGCAATCCGCAATCACTTTTACGAGGAGCGGTTCACTTACCATACCTATTTTCAGAGTATCCGGACATAAGTCGTCCATTACCGCTTCAATCTGTCCCTGCACAATCGCAGCGGGAACCGTGTGTACAGCCTTCACTCCCCTTGTATCTTGTACGGTGACTGCGGTAATCACCGATGCCGCGTATGCGCCCAGAGCAGAAATCGTTTTAATATCTGCCTGTATACCCGCCCCTCCCGAACAATCGGAACCGGCAATAGAAAGAACAACCGGATAACGTTTCATTTTAGTTTTTTTTAATAATTCCACAACAAAGATAGGATAAAAACAAAGAAGATACAAAATGACACACCTTATAAAATACAATAAGTCCGCCGTAAAACCAATGGTCTGCCATCAATCGAAAGAGCTGATTATAAAGTATCCCCGTCTTTTTGTACTTTCTACAATTACTGTCTTTCCTGGAAGGTAGAAATACATATTGTTGTATATACAATAAGATGAATACTCCTT
This sequence comes from Bacteroides hominis, assembly GCF_033042785.2. NCBI lineage: Bacteria > Pseudomonadati > Bacteroidota > Bacteroidia > Bacteroidales > Bacteroidaceae > Bacteroides > Bacteroides hominis. The sequence continues at coordinate 3,593,186 of NZ_CP178829.1, forward strand.
AGTGTAAAACATACGATATGTATATATATGAAAAACAATGCTTTATAGCATATAATTTAATTGCTTACCAGATGAGAATATCTCTATATTTGCAATGTTCAAAGACTAAATATTATGCATGACATACCGAAACAAACCCCATTGGCAAACAATCATATCTCAGTAGACTGTGTAGTGATTGGTTTTGACGGAGAGCAACTCAAAGTCCTGTTGATTAAGCGGGTAGGAGAGGAAAACGGAGAAGTTTACCATGATATGAAGCTTCCCGGGAGCCTGATCTACATGGATGAAGACCTGGACGAAGCAGCACAACGTGTTTTATTCGAACTGACAGGTATCCGGAGCGTCAACCTGATGCAATTTAAAGCATTTGGTTCTAAAAACCGGACGAGCAATCCTAAAGATGTGCGTTGGTTGGAACGGGCAATGCAATCGAAAGTAGAGCGCATTGTCACCATAGCTTATCTATCGATGGTAAAGATAGACCGGGCGTTGGACAAAAACCTGGATGAGTTCCAGGCCTGTTGGGTGGCACTGAAAGACATAAAGACGTTAGCTTTTGACCATAATCTGATTATCAGAGAAGCGCTGATTTATATCCGGCAATTTGTGGAGTTCAATCCTTCGATGCTGTTTGATCTGCTGCCGCGCAAGTTTACCGCTTCCCAACTTCGGATCTTGTTCGAACTGGTATACGACAAAGCAGTGGATGTACGCAACTTCCATAAAAAGATAGCCTTGATGGAGTACGTCGTACCATTGGAAGAAAAACAAACCGGAGTGGCCCACCGGGCAGCCCGCTATTATAAATTCGACAAAAAGATATATAATAAGGTAAGACGGTAAGTCTTATGGAGATTTTATTTTAAATCACAAATTAATTAATAAACAAGATCATGTTTTTATTAGGGTATGACATAGGCAGCTCGTCCGTCAAAGCGAGCTTGGTAGATGCCGGGACAGGCAAATGTGTCGCTTCCGCATTCTTTCCGAAAACGGAGGCAGGCATTATTGCCGTACGCTCCGGATGGGCAGAACAGGAACCGGAAGACTGGTGGGAGAATCTGAAACTCTCCACACAGTCCGTCCTTTCAGAATCGGGGATAGCTGCCGGAGACATCAAGGCCATCGGCATCTCTTATCAGATGCACGGCCTGGTATGTGTAGACAGACAGCAGCGCGTGCTGCGCCCGGCTATAATCTGGTGCGATTCGCGTGCGGTCCCCTATGGACAAAAGGCGTTCGAAACAATCGGAGAGGAGTTTTGCCTTGCGCACTTGCTCAATTCTCCCGGCAATTTTACCGCTTCTAAACTGGCATGGATAAAGGAAAACGAGCCGCACATTTACGCACAGATTGATAAAATTATGTTGCCGGGTGATTATATTGCCATGAAACTGAGCGGAGAAATCTGTACGACAGTCGAAGGGCTTTCCGAAGGTATGCTTTGGGATTTCCGGAATGACCGTACGGCAGATTTCCTAATGCAATATTATGGGTTCGATTCCTCTCTGATAGCCGACATCCGGCCAACTTTCGCCGAACAGGGACTATTAACCGGGAGTGCTGCCCGGGAACTTGGATTGCAGGAAGGTACACCGATCACTTACCGTGCTGGCGACCAACCTAACAACGCTCTTTCATTGAATGTATTTAATCCGGGTGAAATAGCTTCCACTGCCGGAACGTCGGGAGTCGTATACGGAGTAAACGGGGAAATCAGCTATGATCCGCAGTCGCGTGTCAACACCTTTGCGCATGTCAATCATACTGCCGCGAATCCACGTCTGGGTGTATTGCTTTGCATCAACGGAACAGGGATTCTCAATTCGTGGATAAAACGCAATGTCGCTCCGGAAGGCATCTCATATACAGAGATGAACCGCCTTGCTTCACAGGTTCCGGTTGGCAGTGCAGGCATCAGCATTCTGCCTTTTGGTAACGGGGCGGAACGCATGCTGAACAACCGGACGACCGGTTGCAGTTTTCACGGAATTGACTTCAACATGCATGACAAGGCGCATTTAATCCGTGCGGCACAGGAAGGCATCGTCTTTTCCTTTAAATATGGTATCGATATTATGGAAGGAATGGGTATCCCTGTCGAAAAGATCCATGCCGGACATGCCAATATGTTTCTCAGCCCCATTTTTCGTGAGACATTGGCCGGCACGACGGGAGCTACCATCGAACTTTATGACACAGATGGTGCTGTCGGCGCAGCCAAGGGTGCCGGGATGGGAGCAGGCATCTACAAAAGCCATCAAGAGGCTTTCGCGTCACTCGACAAGCTGGAAGTCGTTGAACCCGATCCGGCCCGGCAACAGGAATATGCCGATGCATATAGACGTTGGAAACAATGCCTGGCCCGATCTATGCAGATGAATAAAGAAAACGAATAATCATAAGATAAAAAAATGAATCATCAAAGCTGTCTCCTGTGCTTTCTCCAAATGAAGAAGGAGCGGGCGAAGCTCCTAAAATTTTAAATAATATGGCAACAAAAGAGTACTTCCCGGGTATAGGGAAAATTAAGTTCGAAGGTAAAGATAGTAAGAACCCGATGGCATTTCGTTATTACGATGCCGAGAAAGTGATTAACGGCCGCAAGATGAAAGACTGGCTGAAGTTTGCAATGGCGTGGTGGCATACACTTTGTGCCGAGGGCGGTGACCAGTTTGGAGGCGGAACCAAACAATTTTCATGGAACGGTGACCCTGATCCCTTACAGGCAGCCAAGAACAAGATGGATGCAGGTTTTGAGTTTATGCAGAAGATGGGTATTGGATACTATTGTTTCCACGACGTAGACTTGGTTGCAGAAGCTGATACCATCGAGGCCTATGAAGCCAACCTGAAAGAGATGGTTGCCTACGCAAAGCAGAAGCAGGCCGAAACCGGTATCAAACTATTGTGGGGAACAGCCAATGTATTCAGCCATGCCCGTTACATGAACGGTGCGGCTACCAATCCCGATTTCGATGTTGTGGCCCGTGCTGCCGTTCAGATTAAGAATGCGATTGACGCCACTATAGAACTGGGGGGGACAAACTATGTCTTTTGGGGCGGACGCGAAGGATATATGTCGCTGCTGAATACTGACCAGAAACGAGAAAAAGAACATCTGGCACAAATGCTCACCATTGCCCGTGACTATGGCCGCGCACAAGGTTTCAAAGGCACCTTCCTGATTGAGCCGAAACCCATGGAGCCGACCAAGCACCAGTATGATGTCGACACCGAAACCGTCATCGGTTTCCTGAAAGCTCACGGGCTGGAACGCGACTTCAAAGTGAACATTGAAGTGAACCATGCCACCCTTGCGGGACATACATTTGAACACGAACTGGCAGTGGCTGTAGATAACGGTATGTTAGGATCTATCGATGCAAACCGCGGCGACTATCAGAATGGATGGGATACCGACCAGTTCCCGATTGATAACTTCGAACTGACACAGGCCATGATGCAGATTATCCGTAATGACGGCTTGGGCAACGGCGGAACAAACTTCGACGCCAAGACCCGCCGGAACTCTACCGATCCGGAGGATATTTTCATTGCCCACATTGCCGGAATGGACGCGATGGCACGTGCTTTGGAAAGCGCAGCCAATCTGCTCAATGAATCTCCTTACCGGAAGATGCTGTCCGAACGCTATGCCTCGTTCGATACAGGTAAAGGGAAAGAGTTTGAAGAAGGTAAAATGTCTCTGGATGAACTTGTTGCTTATGCAAAATCCAATGGTGAGCCGAAACAAACCAGTGGTAAACAGGAGTTGTATGAAGCGCTCGTTAACATATACTCACTATAAGTCCGTACAATGCGGTTTGCAGACAGTTTCCGTCTGCAAACCGTAATTCAAAAAAGCTAATGCCATGAATCATACCAACGAAGGTAGCAAGCTCTACCTGTATTCCATTACATCGGTAGCCATCCTGGGCGGACTGTTGTTCGGCTATGACACCGCTGTGATTTCGGGAGCTGAGAAAGGGCTCGAAGCCTTCTTCCTCACAGCCACAGATTTTCAATACGACAAAGTGATGCACGGCATCACCTCTTCAAGTGCACTGATTGGTTGCGTACTGGGTGGTGCATTGTCCGGCATCTTTGCTTCACGGTTGGGTCGCCGCAACTCGCTGCGACTGGCTGCCGTTCTCTTTTTCCTTTCGGCACTGGGGTCATATTACCCCGAGTTCCTGTTCTTTGAATATGGAAAAGCTGATATGAACCTGCTTATAGCCTTTAACCTTTACCGCATCGTAGGTGGTATCGGTGTGGGGCTGGCATCTGCCGTCTGTCCGATGTATATTGCCGAAATAGCACCATCCAATATCCGGGGTACACTGGTGTCCTGCAATCAGTTTGCCATTATTTTCGGCATGCTGGTAGTCTACTTTGTAAACTTCTTGATTTTGGGTGACCACCAAAATCCGATCATCCTGAAAGATGCCGCTGGTACACTTTCCGTCAGCAGCGAATCGGATATGTGGACCGTAACCGAAGGATGGCGATACATGTTTGGTTCCGAAGCTTTTCCGGCTGCCTTCTTCGGCATGCTGCTCTTCTTTGTACCCAAAACTCCCCGCTATCTGGTGATGATCGATCAGGATCAGAAAGCATATTCCATTCTAAAGAAAGTGAACGGAGCCGCCAAGGCACAAGAAATCTTGGCGGATATAAAGGCTACTTCGCAGGAAAAGGCAGAAAAGCTGTTCACTTATGGCGCAACAGTGATTGTCATCGGTATTCTGCTTTCCGTCTTCCAGCAGGCCATCGGCATCAATGCCGTGCTTTATTACGCACCTCGAATATTCGAAAATGCCGGCGCCGAAGGCGGAGGAATGATGCAAACCGTCATTATGGGGATTGTCAACATTATCTTCACACTGGTAGCCATCTTTACCGTCGACCGTTTCGGTCGTAAGCCCTTACTCATCATCGGGTCCATCGGTATGGCGGCCGGGGCATTCGCCGTTGCCTTGTGCGACAGCATGGGCGTTAAGGGGATACTTCCCGTGCTGTCGGTAATTGTATACGCAGCCTTTTTCATGATGTCGTGGGGACCTATTTGCTGGGTACTGATATCCGAAATCTTCCCCAACACCATCCGTGGCAAAGCCGTAGCCATTGCCGTAGCATTTCAATGGATATTCAATTATATTGTTTCGTCCACCTTCCCTGCCCTCTATGATTTCAGTCCGATGTTTGCTTACAGCCTTTATGGGGTCATTTGTGTGATTGCCGCACTGTTTGTATGGCGTTGGGTGCCCGAAACCAAAGGAAAGACATTGGAAGATATGAGTAAACTTTGGAAAAAACATTGATGGGAGAGGATTCTTGCCCCATTCCACTTTGAAAGCAGAATGGTCTGAATACTGACCGAATGTAGCATATACTTATCTATTGCTGACATGCACTTTTTATGAATCCGGCGAACCGGAAGCGTAATAACATGAAGCCTATAGTCCTACCCCTCTCAGAAGTAACGTGAGAGGGGTAGAACGATAGGCTTTCGGACAAATTACAGTAAGCAAAGAGAGAAAATGGTTACTGCATTTGCTCATTATGCCGTAACCATCCCGTCCGGATGATTACTACATTTGCCCCATATGGTATAATGATATTATAAAATGGTAAGAACGCAGACTTTTTTTCTCTATTTGAGCGCAAAAGATCAACAAGCGAAAAATAGAAAAAAGATCACTGTTTAGAGTCAACTCCGATCATAAAGATTAAAATAACGCAAGCCTGTTGTGCATATTGTAATAAATACGCGCAATAGGCTTTCATTCTTAAATAGACTGATTCAAATTCCGGGCGTTTTTTTTGTCCGCCTTGCCCGTTGGACAGAAATATGCTATTCTACACGCAGTAGATTATCAAAAAGACAGATCTTTCAGAATGTCTTTTATCCTTTCAAACTGTCCGTCCGTTTTCTCCGGAGTGATCTTCATCAAATACGCCAGTAACGGATAAATATCTACATTGACAAAACCTTTCGATTCATATCCTTCCTTAAAATCGGGACCGCAGGCACGAAACATTACTTGCATATCCGGACTTTGCGGAAAATAACCATGAGCACCTTTCAGCGCACGCGGCACGTCGGTAAATTGCCATCCCAATTCGGGAGCCACTACAATATCTCCAACACGGTCACTGCTTCCGTAATTCAGCTCAGCAGGAATCTCTTCTTTTTTCCAAACATGGATGTGGGCTACATTCTTTAAAGCATTGTATACCGAGTCACGATATTCCGGCTTGGTAAAGATAGAAGTCGGTGTCCGCCCGTCTACCGCTTCGCACCATTCCGGACGCAGATATTTATTCATATCTACCACCCGGTCGTCACTGATTTCCGTCATCCCATGATCGGCAGTAACAATCAGGTTGACATCTTTTCCGAAGGGGAGAGCAGCGATTCCCTGTCGCAACATTCCTATCAGACTATCCATACGATGTACGATAGCGGCAGCTTCCGCGCTGTGAGGACCATGATGATGCGTCACTCCATCCGGCTCCTCAAAGTAAAGCATAACAAAACGGGGACGTTCCGCTTCCGGCTTTCTCAGCAGAGCTATGGTCGAATCTACCCGTTGCTCAAAAGTAAGACGGGGCTTTTCTGCATATTCCCGGTAATAAGTGGGGCAGCAACCTTTAATGGCAATATCCGAACCTACCCAATAGATGTTTCCTGTTTTTACACCTTGCTTCTGAGCTGTTATCCAAATCGGTTCACCCAGATAATAGTCGGGATTGTTTCGTGTGGCAGGATCTCCCATGGAGTATTGCCGATGCCGTTTTACATCCCAGAAAGTGTTGTTGATAATACCGTTATGGTCAGGTACCAGCCCCGTAGCCAATGTATAATGGTTGGGGAAAGTAGATGCCGGATAGGAGGGGAGCATAGTTGCCTTAACCCCTTCGCGGGCCATCTGGTTCAGGTTAGGGGTATCATACATCTCCGGATAATCCCAGCGGAAGGCATCCAACGAAACAATTACGGTGTAGTGCGGAGCCTTGTCCTGCGCTGCCAAAGTAAAAATAAAGAAAACATAGCAGCAGAAAGAAATAATAAATTTACGCATACTCTTGATAGTTGTTATGAAGTGCAAAGGTATAAAATTATATGAAAGCTGTCCGGTTATAAAGATAAAGCTTACCTTTGCAACGTTTTTTTAATACAAGTTACTATGGATTATCCTCATAAAATTAATAAGGTACAGATCCGTAACCTCCAGATTGAAGATTACGCTCAATTATCCCAATCGTTTACACGTGTATATTCGGACGGAAGTGATGTCTTCTGGACACACGGACAGATTGAGAAACTAATCAAGATTTTCCCCGAAGGGCAGATTGTAACCGTAGTCGACGAGAAGATCGTTGGCTGTGCACTCTCTATCATTGTAGATTATGATAAAGTGAAGAACGACCACACTTATGCCCAAGTCACAGGGAAGGAGACTTTCAATACCCACACAGCCCAAGGAAATATCCTATATGGCATCGAGGTCTTTATTCATCCCGAATATCGCGGATTACGGTTGGCACGGCGCATGTACGAATATCGCAAAGAACTTTGCGAAACGCTTAACCTGAAAGCGATCATGTTTGGCGGACGTATTCCGAATTACCATAAATATGCTGACAAGATGCGTCCCAAAGAGTATATTGACCGCGTACGCCAGCGGGAAATCTACGACCCGGTGCTCACTTTTCAACTTTCCAATGATTTCCACGTTCGGAAGGTGATGACCAATTATCTGCCGAATGATGAAGAATCCAAACATTATGCTTGCCTGTTGCAATGGGATAACATTTACTATCAGCCCCCTACACAGGAATACCTCGCTCCCAAAACGACGGTTCGCGTAGGATTGGTGCAATGGCAGATGCGCAGTTACAAAACTTTGGACGACCTTTTCGAACAAGTAGAATTTTTCGTTGATGCCGTATCCGACTATAAAAGCGACTTTGTGCTTTTCCCCGAATACTTTAATGCGCCACTGATGTCAAAGTACAATGATAAAGGCGAATCACAAGCTATCCGCGGACTGGCCCAATATACCGAGGAAATCCGTGACCGCTTTATCAATCTGGCAATCAGCTACAATATCAATATCATTACGGGCAGCATGCCGCTAATAAAAGAGGACGGACTGTTGTACAACGCCGGTTTCCTCTGCCGGCGTGACGGAACTTACGAAATGTATGAAAAGCTTCATGTCACTCCGGACGAAATAAAGAGCTGGGGACTGAGCGGGGGCAAACAGTTGAAAACATTCGAAACAGACTGTGCCAAGATCGGCATATTGATTTGTTATGATGTAGAGTTTCCCGAACTTTCCCGGCTGATGGCCGACCAGGGAATGCAGATTCTGTTTGTGCCGTTCCTCACCGATACTCAAAATGCTTATTCACGTGTACGGGTCTGTGCACAGGCACGTGCCATTGAGAACGAATGTTTTGTTGTAATAGCCGGCAGCGTAGGCAATCTTCCCCGTGTACATAACATGGACATTCAGTATGCCCAGTCTGGGGTATTTACACCTTGCGACTTTGCCTTCCCGACGGACGGAAAGCGCGCCGAAGCCACTCCAAATACGGAAATGATCCTGGTTTCGGACGTAGATCTCGATTTGCTGAACGAGTTGCATACTTATGGCAGTGTACGTAACCTGAAAGATCGCCGGAACGATGTATATGAAGTGAGATTTAAGAAGCCGCAATAGATTTTGTCTATTATCCGATAGATATTATAAATCGTTAAACTTTGGTAGCAAACAAAGATTCTGATAGCTTTGTTTCCGAAATGAATCGTTTAATAACTTCTAAAACAAGAAAATTATGAGATCATTAATTGGAAAACAAGCGCCGAAATTTGATGCCACGGCCGTAATCAATGGGCATGAAATCGTTCAGGACTTCTCGTTGGATCAGTATAAAGGGAAAAAGTATGTAGTATTCTTCTTCTATCCGATGGATTTTACTTTTGTATGCCCCACCGAACTGCACGCATTTCAGGAAAAGCTCGACGAGTTTGAAAAACGGAACGTAGCTGTGGTAGGTTGCTCGGTCGACTCTGAATATTCTCATTTCTCCTGGTTGCAGATGCCCAAGAGCGAGGGAGGTATCCAAGGCGTGAAGTATCCTATTGTGTCCGACTTTTCTAAATCAATCTCTGAAAGTTACGGAGTACTGGCCGGGAGCTATGCTCCCGATGAAAATGGCAATTGGGTATGCGAAGGGGCACCGGTGGCTTTCCGCGGTCTGTTCCTGATTGACAAAGAAGGTGTAGTGAGACATTGTGTCATCAACGACTTACCATTGGGACGTAACGTAGACGAAGTACTGCGTATGGTGGATGCCTTGCAACATTTTGAAGAGTATGGCGAAGTTTGTCCGGCCAATTGGTCGAAAGGTAAAGATGCCATGAAAGCAACCGAAGACGGAGTGGCCAGCTATCTGAGTAAACATTAATAGAGACACATCTGTAAGAAAAAAGGGCGTTTATTGAAAAATAAATGCCCTTTTATAGTTGATAATCCAAATATTATGGCGTTCTTTGCTGCCGAAAACAATTGATCGTTTTATTTTACTCTATTTTCTACTGAATCAGTCGAATCCGGATCTAATCTCAAACTTCTGTTGTTTCTAAATTTATTTATCAATTTTTATTTTTTTTATTTTATGAACATGTACATTGGAAACCTTAGCTATCGTGTTAAGGAAGCAGATTTGAGACAAGTAATGGAAGAGTACGGAACAGTTGATTCAGTAAAACTGATCACCGACCGCGAGACTCGCAAATCTAAAGGATTCGCATTCGTTGAAATGCCGAACGACGACGAAGCCAAAAATGTTATCGCTGAGTTGAACGGTGCTGAATACGAAGGCCGTCAGATGGTTGTTAAAGAAGCCCTGCCTCGTAACTAATCCATTTATAGCATAAAACTAAAAAGGATACTCTTTGCAGAGTATCCTTTTCTTGTTTTTATCCGGCAGACATTACAATGCCTTGCTCTGATTATCATTGGTCAGTGGTTTACCTTTATACTCTCCGGTCAGTGTTTCCAGGAAAGCTACTATTTTATTCAGTTCATCTTCCGGCAGATTCTTGTCTACCTGATATTTGGCCATATAATCCACAGCCTCCTTCATTGTTTTCATGCTACCGTCATGAAAGTAAGGAGCTGTCAGGGCAATGTTTCTTAAACCGGGAACTTTGAAACGATGTTTATCACGATCATTTTGGGTCTGTTTGAAGCGTCCGTTATCTTCTTCTGTCAATTCAATGCCACGATCTGCAAAATAATCTCTCTTCACACCCATTAACTCGTAAGACTGACCACCCAAAGTTTCACCTACATGGCAAGTAGCGCAATCGTATTTCTTAAACAATTCGTATCCGGCAAGTTCCATATCGTTAATAGCAGTCTTTTCACCTTTCAGATAAAGGTCGAAACGAGAATTGGGAGTGAGCAATGTCTTTTCGAACTCTTCGATAGCGTCAGTGATATTCTTTTCCGAATATCCGTCGGGATATACAGCTAAAAAGGCTTTGGTGAAATTAGCGTCCTGTTCGAGTTTTGCAATGATTTCGTCAAAAGACTGGCAAGCCATCTCGACCGGATTCAACGGAGGACCGGCAGCCTGCTCGGCAAGTGTTCCGGCACGTCCGTCCCAGAACTGCACGAAATTGTAGGCAGCATTGTATACCGTCGGAGCATTCACACCTCCGAATTGTCCACCTACACCTTCTGAATATTGCTTGTTGTCTACCCCTCCCGTATTCAATCCATGGCATGATGCACATGAAACGGTGTTGTCGGCCGAAAGGCGAGTATCGTGATAAAGCATATCTCCCAAAATCACTTTACGCATATCTACCGGAATGGAATCAGCGATGGGACGCACCGGCTCGTTAGCGAATTCGGCTGAAGCCAGCCCGTTAGCATAATGTGCCAGACGGTGTTGTTTTGCCCACGCCATAGCCATTTCCTTTTTAGCATCTGTCACACTGGCTCCCCAGTGTACCATATAGTAGGCATGTTTGGGCATTGTTCCGTCCATGATCACTTTCTCTACTTTGGCCAAAGCCACTTTTCCTACAGGTTTACCGACTTTTAAGGCTTCAGCCATTTCGGTCATGTCAAAAGCGCGATAACCTTGTTCCACGTCCTTCTGAACCATTCCGCCGGCAACAGGCCAGTTTGCATAAAAAGGAAGATCCGGACTACCCGAATGGCATTGCAGGCAGCCACCGGAAGTAATGATCTCTTGCATCTGAGCGTCAGCGGCAAGCTCTTTTGACGGAGCCTGATTTACGACGCGGTAAGTGATAGCCAAAGCTCCGACCGTCACCAGTAATGCGATGATAAATTTTGTACTTTTCTTCATTGTGGATTCTTTTAGTTAATTATTACGATTATATAAATGTACACTTTGTTGAGCCGAAGGCAAATAATTTACTCCATACCAACACATCTGCAAAGCCAAAAAGGAGAAAATAAGTATGACATACAGCATCTTTTTACGAAACCTGCCCCGTAAGCGCAGGTGCATATATAATAGGTATCCCATCCAGGTAACCACTGCCCAGGTCTCTTTGGGATCCCAACTCCAATAATTTCCCCAGGCCTCCTTTGCCCATAAAGATCCAAGAAGCATGCCGATCGATAAAAAAGCCACACCAGAATAGACCAGATTATCTGCTGTCACCAAATATTCTTCTTTGTGGTGTACAAGCCCGCAAATAGCAATAATGAAAGCACATCCCAATACAGAGTAGGAGAACATATAAACTGTGACATGGGGAATAAACCAGACACTTTGCAAAGCCGGCATAAGTGATTGGTCATGTATCTCGGGCTTCAGCAAATTGATGATAACAAAAACAGTGGACAGCAGAGTAGAGAAAGAAAGTATCCATCGATATTTCCAGCGAATATACGTCAACAGCCCGGCAATCCCCATAAAAAAGGAATACCACAAACGGGTTTCACCCATAGTGCGAAGAGGAGGGCGTTGCAGAGATATCCATAGCCCGGCAATGAATATCCCCAGACAAGTAATTCCTGCTACAGTCAGTACAACAGCTATTTTACTTTGTCCCGATGAACGAAGTGCCGATATGGCACCCGTAAGCCAAAGGCAGATGGAGACGGTTGCAAACAGATAGAAGTTATCCCAGGTTATCATGATTTAGCTTTTTTAGGACCATTAATAAATAGCAGAACAGCTCCTGCTAACATCATTAAAATACCAGTCACCATTACATATTTCCAGGGTTGACGTACAATCTGAAGAATGCAATATTGGGTATTTCCCACATTACGTGTATCATATCCGGTCAGATAAATATCTTCTCCCAAACGGTAACTGTGAGGATGATTTACTTCAAGCGTAGTTCTATGCTCTCCAATACGTACATCTGCCGCAAAACGCGAAGGCATCCCGTTCGGATAATACTCTGTATTGAAAGAGTAGAGTTCCAATTCATAATCCAGATAATAGACTTTCCCATCCATATTATAGGCTTCGCGTCCCGGTTGTCCGGCATAAAGCGGAATCCGTAATGTCTGCACATCGCTGCTACCGAAGAATCCGGCAAATAAAGCGAGCCATAATCCCAAATGGTTCAGGAGAAAACGCTTCTTCGTCGGTACACGATGATAGAAAGTATGGATAACCACCATTGCCAGATTACTCAATAAAAGAAAAAGAATGGCAATGAATATCCAGGAAGTCATAAAGTTATAGCATCCCAATGAGGCTGGGACTCCTGATATGGATGCAGCTTCTGCTTCCGATAATTGGGGAAACAACCCGATAACCAAGCTGCCACCTACTAATAATAAGATTGATAAAATACTTGTCCGGGAAGACAGCAGAAAACGGGTTAACGGCAACTTATTCCCTTCTTTATAGAGACGCCATAATAAATAGACCCATATAACTGCTACAATCACATTCAGAGGGAATGCAAAAAAAGATAAGGGGAAATTGCCTGTCATAGTTTGCAATAATGCCGCTATTACAAAATATGCAGTTACTAATAGTTTTTTGTGCATAGTTGTGCCTTTATAGGGTGCAAAGTAAGTAAAAATATGCCAATAAACGTATAAAAGGCTATTAATTTGTATTAAATACAATTTTGAAGTAGATTTAAATTAAAAAGGAACATTGCTATTTATAATATTGGTTGGGGATGACCGGAATACAAAAGAAAATATAAATTAGTACTTAGAATAAAGTAGCTTTCCAGGAGATTATCTATATTAGCATTCACAAAATAGCTTAATCATTAAATGTCTAATCTTAAAACGGCAAAACATGAAAACTCCATCTTTAATTCTGATGATAATTATTTTATGTAATCTCAGCATCCCAATAAATGCTCAAGTACTAACCTCCCGCCAGCAAAAAGAAGATTTTGACACCTTATATAGCTTATTATGTCAAGTACATCCGGATTTATTTATGTATCAAACGCAAAAAGAATTCGAAGAAAAGCATGATTCAATATATCGCTTGTTGAATAAAGAACGAAACGTTTCCGATTTCTACTTTATAGTCTCTCCATTTGTTGCATCTGTAAAAGATGGTCATACTAATTTCGCAATTCCTGCTACTCCAGACAGAATAGACTATTTGAATCATGGAGGACTGACTCTGCCTTTACGCTTAAAAATAGTAGACGATAAGATAGTAGTTGATTTCCCCTTAATATCCTGTTCGATGCAGGAAAATGATGAAATAACATGTATGAATAATATAAATAGTCAAACTATATTAAGCCAATTGTATCTTTTACTGGGAGCTGAAAAAGGAAACGCTATTAAGGAAAATCAATTGACCCTTTATCTTTCTACTTTGCTATGGTATAAATATAATTGGGGTGACAAATATGATTTTACAATTAAAAGGGGAAATAAGATCTGGAAAGAATCATTGAATGGCATCGGACAAATAGATGCCCTCCCTGTTTTAAAAGCAAAACTTGGAAAAAGCCTGCCGCAATTTAGTTATACTCTAAGCCCCGATAAACAGACTGCTACTCTGCAAATAATGAACTTATATCAATTACCACAACTAAAACAATTTTGTGACTCTGTCTTTTCGGTGATTAACAGAGAGCATGTACCCAATTTGGTTATAGATATCAGGAATAACAAAGGAGGGTCAAGTGCCGGAGTTGACATGCTTCTATCATACTTATCGCATGATGCTTATACATTATATACTAAAACTGATTTAAAAATCAGTTCATACTCAAAACTGTATAATAAGCAAAAACATCCGGAAACCTATGAAGAGATCAAAAATTTACCTGACGGATCTTTATTTGCTATTCAAGATTCTTCTGTAGCGGGAAACCGGAATAAAGCAGATATTTATAAAGGAACAGTTACAGTATTGGTAAATGAAACCACTTATTCCGGAGCGTCGACATTTGCATCTGCTATTAAAAAATCTCATGCAGGAAAAATTCTTGGTGAAACCGGCTGTCCAAATGTATATTTTGGCAATTATATGTCATTCACATTACCCAATTCCCGATTAGAATATTATGTCTCACTTAATAAATTCTATGAATAAATGAACTCTCTAAAAAGAAAGCGGAATTGTGAACTCCGCTTTCTTTTTAGTATTGTCCTATTGCATTTATTTTGAAGATGTTCCACTCTCAAGAATACTGACAATTGAAAAGAGGGTGAAGCAAATGGCCCCTAAACCGGCTAATACGCGTGCAGGGATAAAATAATCATCGCGTGTTGTACCTAATTCGAAGGCGAAAGAGGCCAGAAACAGGCAAGCTAATGCTGTCAATACCGGAATCAGAGGGATGCGGTTGGCCAAAGCAAATTCTCGTCCCCAGATTTTTGCCAGTAGAATTACTTTACTGGAAATACTGTAACAAACAAGGCCAAGCCCAATCATAATATATCCGATAACCCCATTTGTACTGCTTGAATCGGCAAAAATAACAAACAGCCCCCAAAGGAGGGAAATAGTTCCCATCAATAATACGAGTTTCGGCCATTGTTTACGCTCTTTATCCGTATATACATTTCTGATTTGACGGGCAATAGTAGCGACCAAAGCAATCAGACTTGTGCAAATACAAGCCAGACCTGCCATCACATGCCCTGCTACAAAATAAGCAGGATGTACATCGCTTTTGGCCAATAAAACAAAAGCCCATATCCAAGCAATCAACGATACAATAATAGCTATTGTTTTTAATACAAGTTCTTGACCTTTAGTAAACGCTCCTTTAGGAATACCATTACCAATCATTTTTGAGTTGGCAGGAATCAGTGAAAAACGGGTAGAAGATGTTGCAGCGGTTGCTACACAAGTAGTTATCAGTCCTACTCCGGCAACCACATGCCCAGCCACAAAGGAAGAGGCAGAGGCAGATCCGGTAAACATACAGATTCCACCAATAATAGTAACGGCAGCAGCGAGATAACCGATAATAGGCAGTGCGTACAAAGAACCGCGCCCATAAGTATGTATGATTTGCCGGATAATAGTAGCAGCCGTTGCAAACAATGCAATACAAATCATACCTAATGAAAAGACTACAGGACCTGCCACCAATCGGTTAGGATCATCTCCATATACACTGATAAACGCTCCGTAGCCGAAACAAAACAGAGCCATCGCCAAAGGAATTGCTCTGAACAATATACTAATACCGTAATTCATAACATATAGGGTTTTAAAATTTCCCTGATAAACAAGGCATATAGTTTTTTGTTTTGCTCCCCTTACTACTTTTTACACTCTTTTCACAAGGTGGCCCTTCCTGTCAGACTGAAATTAAAAAGGCTTTTCTTGTATGAAAACGAATGTTTTTGTACATTTGCACCCTTAAAATAGGGAGGGTATCCCGATCTTAAATTGTAAAATAGTAAAATTGTAAATATAGCCATGAGCAAGAAATTTGCCGAATATTCGCAGTTCGACCTCTCGCAGGTGAATAAGGACGTATTGAAAAAATGGGACGAAAACCAGGTTTTCGCCAAGAGTATGACAGAACGTGAAGGCTGTCCTTCGTTTGTTTTCTTCGAAGGGCCTCCATCAGCTAACGGTATGCCGGGTATTCACCATGTAATGGCTCGTTCTATAAAAGATATTTTCTGTCGTTACAAAACGATGAAAGGATATCAAGTGAAACGTAAGGCAGGTTGGGATACACACGGGCTCCCTGTAGAATTAGGTGTAGAAAAGTCTTTAGGGATCACCAAAGAGGATATTGGAAAAACAATTTCTGTAGCAGAATACAATGCTCATTGCCGTCAGGATGTAATGAAATTCACAAAAGAATGGGAAGACCTGACTCATCAAATGGGGTATTGGGTGGATATGAAGCACCCGTACATCACATACGACAACCGTTACATCGAAACACTGTGGTGGTTATTGAAACAATTGTATAAAAAAGGATTACTTTATAAAGGATATACTATCCAGCCATATTCTCCGGCAGCCGGGACTGGATTAAGTTCGCATGAGCTGAATCAGCCGGGATGCTATCGTGACGTGAAAGACACAACGGTAGTGGCACAATTTAAGATGAAGAACCCTAAACCCGAAATGGCAGAGTGGGGTACTCCTTATTTTATAGCATGGACTACTACTCCATGGACACTACCTTCGAATACAGCACTTTGTGTAGGTCCTAAAATTGACTACGTTGCAGTTCAATCGTATAACGCATATACAGGACAGCCAATCACGGTAGTATTGGCAAAGGCATTGTTGAATGCACATTTCAGCCCGAAAGCAGCCGAACTGAAACTGGAAGATTATAAACCAGGTGATAAGTTGGTTCCTTTCAAAGTAATTGCTGAATATAAAGGTACCGATTTGGTAGACATGGAATATGAACAATTAATTCCATGGGTAAATCCGGGAGAAGGTGCTTTCCGTGTAATACTGGGCGATTATGTAACAACAGAGGACGGTACGGGTATTGTACACATCGCTCCGACATTTGGTGCGGATGATGCTCAAGTGGCAAAAGCTGCCGGTGTGCCTCCATTACAGTTGGTTAATAAAAAAGGTGAACTTCGTCCGATGGTAGATCTGACCGGTAAATTCTATACTTTAGATGAGTTGGATGAAGATTTTGTAAAACAGCGCGTTAACGTAGATTTATACAAAGAGTATGCAGGTCGTTTCGTGAAGAATGCTTATGATCCGAATCTATCCGATCAGGATGAATCATTGGATGTAAGTATCTGTATGATGATGAAAGTTAATAATCAGGCTTTCAAAATAGAAAAGCATGTGCATAATTACCCGCACTGCTGGCGTACAGACAAACCGGTGCTTTATTATCCGCTGGATAGTTGGTTTATTCGTTCTACTGCGTGCAAAGAGCGCATGATAGAGTTAAATAAAACCATTAACTGGAAACCGGAATCTACCGGAACCGGACGTTTTGGCAAATGGCTGGAAAACCTGAATGATTGGAATCTGAGCCGTTCCCGTTACTGGGGTACTCCGTTGCCTATTTGGCGAACAGAAGACAACAGCGACGAGAAATGTATAGAGTCGGTTGAGGAGTTATATAATGAAATCGAAAAATCGGTTGCCTCAGGGTATATGCAATCGAACCCCTATAAAGATAAAGGTTTCATACCGGGTGAGTATAATGAAGAAAATTATAATAAGATAGATCTCCATCGCCCATATGTAGACGATATTATCCTTGTTTCAAAAGATGGTAAGCCTATGAAACGCGAAACAGACCTGATTGACGTATGGTTTGATTCGGGTGCGATGCCTTATGCACAGATCCATTATCCATTTGAAAATAAAGAGTTATTGGATAGCCATCAGGTATATCCGGCAGATTTCATTGCAGAAGGTGTGGACCAGACACGTGGATGGTTCTTCACTTTACATGCCATTGCAACCATGGTATTTGACAGTGTTTCATACAAAGCAGTCATTTCAAACGGATTGGTATTAGACAAGAATGGCAATAAAATGTCTAAACGTTTAGGAAATGCAGTTGATCCGTTCTCTACCATCGAGAAATATGGGTCCGATCCCTTGCGTTGGTATATGATTACCAATTCTTCTCCATGGGATAACCTGAAGTTTGATGTAGAAGGCATCGAAGAAGTTCGTCGTAAATTCTTTGGTACTTTATACAACACCTATTCTTTCTTTGCTTTGTATGCTAATGTAGACGGGTTTGAATACAAAGAGGCTGATGTTCCGATGAGCGATCGTCCGGAAATTGACCGATGGATTCTCTCTGTACTGAACACATTAATAAAGGAAGTAGATACCTGTTATAACGAATATGAACCGACTAAAGCAGGACGTTTAATTTCTGATTTCGTAAACGATAATCTGTCTAACTGGTACGTCCGCCTGAACCGTAAGCGTTTCTGGGGTGGTGGATTCACTCAGGATAAACTATCTGCATATCAGACTTTGTATACATGCCTGGAAACGGTAGCCAAATTAATGGCACCTATCGCTCCTTTCTATGCAGACCGTCTGTATGGCGACCTAATCAGTGCAACAGGACGCGATAATGTAGTTTCTGTCCATCTGGCGAAATTCCCGGAATACAATGAAAAAATGGTAGATAAGGAACTGGAAGCACAAATGCAGATGGCACAAGACGTTACTTCCATGGTGTTGGCATTGCGTCGTAAAGTGAATATTAAAGTTCGTCAGCCGTTGCAGTGTATCATGATTCCTATAGTGGATGAAGCACAAAAAGCCCATATCGAGGCTGTAAAAGCACTTATCATGAGTGAAGTCAACGTAAAGGAGATTAAATTCGTTGATGGTACAGCCGGCGTTCTGGTGAAAAAGGTTAAATGTGACTTCAAGAAACTGGGACCAAAATTCGGAAAGCAAATGAAAGCTGTAGCAGCAGCTGTAGCAGAAATGTCACAGGAAGCTATTGCCGAACTCGAGAAGAACGGCCGTTATACCCTTAATTTAGATGGGGCAGAAGCTGTTATAGAAACTGCAGATGTAGAGATCTTCAGCGAGGACATTCCGGGATGGTTGGTTGCCAATGAAGGGAAATTGACTGTTGCGCTGGAAGTTACTGTAACGGAAGAACTTCGCCGTGAAGGAATTGCACGTGAATTGGTAAACCGCATTCAAAATATCCGTAAATCAAGTGGTTTCGAGATTACAGACAAAATAAAAATAACATTATCTAAAAATCCGCAGACAGATGATGCGGTAAATGAATATAATGGTTATATTTGTAACCAAGTTTTGGGTACATCCCTTACTTTGGCAGACGAAGTAAAAGGCGGCACAGAATTAAATTTCGACGACTTCTCTTTGTTTGTGAATGTAGTGAAAGAATAATTCTAATACTAATAACCTATAAACAGTAAAAGTTATGGCAGAAAAGACAAGATATTCGGATGCGGAGTTAGAAGAATTCCGTGCCATCATTAATGAAAAACTGGAATTAGCACAACGTGACTATGAACAGTTAAAACTGAGCTTAATGGGGCTGGACGGAAATGACACAGATGACACGTCCCCCACATATAAAGTCTTGGAAGAAGGAGCAAATACATTGTCGAAAGAAGAGACTACACGTTTGGCTCAACGCCAACTGAAGTTTATTCAGGGTTTACAGGCTGCTCTTGTACGTATCGAGAATAAAACGTATGGTATTTGCCGTGAAACAGGAAAATTAATTCCGGCAGAACGTCTGCGTGCCGTGCCTCATGCTACACTGAGCATTGAAGCAAAGAACAGTGGAAAGAAATAAATAGTAGGCTACGAGCTACCTATTGCAAGAGACAAGTGTATACACGGCAATATCGTGTTTCTCTTTAGCTTGTAATTGGTAGCTCGTAACTTATATAACTGATAGCTTAACAAAATGAAGAAACTACTCACGAAAGGACAAATCGCTCTGCTCGTCATTTTTTCTGTGCTGATCATTGATCAAGTGATTAAAATCTGGATCAAGACTCATATGTATTGGCATGAGAGTATCCGTATTACAGATTGGTTTTATATTTATTTTACCGAAAATAATGGTATGGCGTTTGGAATGGAGATATTTGGAAAACTCTTTCTGACTACATTCCGAATCGTTGCAGTAGGCTTGATAGGGTGGTACTTATATAAAATAGTAAAAAGAGGATTAAAAACCGGATATATCATTTGTGTATCGTTAATCTTGACCGGTGCACTGGGTAACATTATTGACAGTGTTTTCTATGGAGTCTTTTTCAACGAAAGCACACATTCACAAATAGCCAGTTTTATGCCCGAAGGAGGTGGTTACTCCACTTGGTTCTATGGTAAAGTAGTTGATATGTTTTATTTCCCGATTATCGATACAAACTGGCCGGCATGGATGCCTTTTGTAGGTGGAGAGCATTTCATTTTCTTTAGTCCGATCTTCAATTTCGCAGATGCCGCCATTAGCTGCGGAATTATTGCCTTATTACTGTTCTATAGCAAATATCTGAATGATTCATACCATCATTCTGTGACCAAAAAGTAAAAAAGAGGTAATGAAAAAGTATTTCCGGTTTCAATTATGTTGTATCTGTCTTTTGGTACTGATAACATCTGCTTGTAAGGTGAAAAGACCTGATAGCGTTATATCAGAATCACAGATGGAAAATCTGCTATACGATTACCACATTGCCAAAGCGATGGGTGAGAACATGCCTGGTGGCGAGAATTACAAAAAAGCACTGTATGTAGAAGCTGTATTTAAGAAATATGGTACAACAGAAGAAGTTTTTGACTCGTCTATGGTATGGTATACACGCAACACAAAAATACTATCGGAAATCTATGAAAAGGTAAATAAAAGGCTGAAAGCCCAACAGGATGCCATCAACCACTTAATAGCATTGCGTGATAATAAGCCTAAGATGTCTGCTCCAGGCGACAGTATCGATGTCTGGGCATGGCAGAGGGTTGCCCAGTTAACGGGATCTCCATTGAATAATAAGTTCACGTTCACATTACCTTCTGATACAAATTTCAAGAAACGTGATGTATTGCTCTGGAAAATACAATATAACTTCCTGAATGGAATGCCGGACTCAACAATGGCTCCGGTAATGGCCATGCAGATTGTTTATAAGAACGACAGTGTGACCAATAGTTGCACGAAACATATATTTGAATCAGGAATTCAGGACATTCGTCTTCAATCAGATACGATGACTATCAAGGAAATAAAAGGATTCATTTTCTATCCGCAATCCCAAAAGTCAACAACACTTTTGGTTAGCGACATTTCGTTGACCCGTTATCATGTAAATGACTCATTAACACAAATGGGAAAAGACTCTTTAAATGCCGACTCAATAACAGAAAAAAACAAAGTAGATTCTATCCGGAAGAAAGCTCCCCAAGATACTATTCAAACGACGCCGGTACATCAACGGACTAATCCAAAGGATTTGAACCGCCCCAATAACGATGTCCGTCCCGTTAAACCGGAACAACGAGAGAAAGAGCAACAAATAGAAAAAGAAAAACAGCAATTAGAAAGACAGCAACGAACTAATCCAAGGAGACCATTGCGTCGTCAGAATAATTAGAAGATAAGATGAAACGTTTTGCTGCACATTATATATTTATTCCGGAAAGTGGATTTTTAAAACTGCATGCCATAGAAATGGAGGGAGAGTATGTCTATCGTATTTTTCCCTGTGGTGAAGAAATTGAATCTGTAGAATGGTTTCCCGGTGTCATTTTATTGATTCCGCAAGAAAGGATGGATATAAATAATACTTTATTCAACTTAACCAATACCGATGAACAAAGTATTACTATTCCGGAAATTACCTCATGCATGAAATGGCAGGCTTATTTGTTATTTCCATTTGACTTTGCTACAATGCGGCCTGTCGCCGAAACTCAGCGCAGACAATTGCGGTAGCAATGGCTACATTCAATGATTCTGAGGTCTCGCGTTCCTGAGGATAATTTGGAATGTATAACTTACGGTTTACCAGCTTTTCCACTTCGGCTCCAATACCATTTCCTTCATTCCCCATTACTATTATTCCATTCTTAGACAAAGGCTGCTCATACATATTCTTTCCATCCAGAAAGGTACCATATACCGGTACATTTCCCAGTACATGAATCAACTCTGGCAATGCGATATAATGTACTTTTACTCTGGCAATGCCTCCCATGGTAGCTTGTATGGCTTTAGGATTAAAAACATCAACAGTATTGGGCGAACAGAAAATGTGTTCAATGCCAAACCAGTCTGCAAGACGAATGATTGTCCCAAGATTACCGGGGTCTTGAATATCATCCAAAGCTAAACATAAAGAGTTACGAATAACTTCTGTATTGATCTCGTACTTCGGTTGTTCAAACAATGCCAGTACTTGTTGAGGGCTCTTCAACAAACTGGCACGAGATAAATCCTCAGGACCGACTTCAATTACCTCCACAGCCTTAACTGCAGAATGTTCTCTAAGCCATTCCGAAGTGGCCGCCAAAAACTTGCAAGGGAAATGTCCCAGTAAATCACCTACCAATTTGGGACCTTCTGCCAGAAAGATTCTTTCTTCTTTCCTATTTTTTTTTAATTCCAGCGATCGGATATATTTAACTCTATTTTTACTTAATGTTCCCATCTAACTCTAATTTTACGGCAAAGCTATAAAGATATTCCCAATTAACTATTATATTTCTAATCCTTTTTATGTCTTTATTTTCTTACCATTAACAAACTTTATATTGATAAATATAAACTATCTACTTAAATTTAGTAGATTTGTAATACATCATTATATTGATATCCAGAACGAAGAAGGTATGCCCAGACACATAAAATACAATAAAGAAAGAAGAACAGTATCTTCTCTTAAAAAATAAATAAGCTCTGATTGGCTGCAGCAAATCCAGATATTAATCCTAATGTATAACCTTTAAAAACGAATTAAAATGTTGAACGAAAAAAGAACTCAAAAAATTATGAAGAGCAAATTTCTGATATTTCTGCCGGTAGTAGCCATGTTGCTATTGTTTAGCAATTGCGGGAGTAAAACAAGTAACGAGCAGGCTGTTACCGAAGTGAAAGACTCTGTAAGTGCCACACAATCCCTTAAAGAAGAAGTTGTACCGGACTCTGTAGCTATACTAAAAGACGTAGTGTATGATGTCGTTGATAGTGCTCCTACATTTCCGGATGGAATGAAGGCATGCTTACAGTTTATTGCAAAGAGCATCAAATATCCGGCCCAAGCCATTGAAAACAAGGAAGAAGGTCAGGTAGTAGTTCAGTTTGTTGTTTCTAAGAATGGTAAACTGCTTAACCCGATTGTTGTAAAAAGCGTATCTCCGCTACTTGATGCGGAAGCTATCAGAGTGGTAAACTCAATGCCTGATTGGATTCCTGGAAAGCACAAAGGCGAAAATGTAAACTCACGATTTACACTTCCGGTCAGGTTTAGGCTTAAATGATGTAATCATCTATAAAAATGCCGGAAAAGTAGAAATGCTCTTCCGGCATTTTTATTTCCCCAAACAAAAAATATGGTTTATATTTGTAACCTATTTGGCGTAATCTATTAAAAACCGTATATGAAGAAAGGAGTTCTTTACACGATTCTTCTTTATTTTGTTTTGTCACTGGCTTCGTGTTCTGCCACTAAGTTTGTGCCGGAGGGTTCTTATTTGTTGGATGAAGTAAAAATACATACTGATAATAAAGACATAAAACCGTCGGACATGCGACTTTATGTGCGACAGAATCCTAACTCGAAATGGTTCAGTGCAGTCAAGACTCAACTGTATGTGTATAATTGGTCCGGAAGGGATTCTACGAAATGGCTCAATAAATTCTTGCGCAAGATAGGAGATGCTCCGGTTATCTATAATGAAGCCGATGCTATCCGTTCGCAAGAAGAAATTGCAAAAGCAGTGCAGAATCTCGGCTATATGGGAGCTACCGTAAAAAGAACCATAAAAACTAAAAAGAAAAAGCTAAAACTGTTTTATGAAATCAATTCAGGCAAACCTTATACTGTACGCACACTGAAGTATGATATTTCTGATAAGAAAATAGCCGAATATCTTCAAAATGATTCTACCAAATCAACGTTGAAAGAAGGAATGCTTTTCGATGTAAACACACTTGATGCGGAACGGCAACGTATTACAGACTACTTATTGTGTAACGGTTATTATAAATTTAATAAGGATTATATTACTTATACGGCAGATACTGCCCGCAATACTTATCAAGTAGATTTGACTTTACATCTGTTGCCCTATAAAGCTTATGTTGGTGATGTTCCTAAAGAACATCCTCAGTACAAGATCAACAAAATCAATTTTATTACTGATTATGATGTCTTGCAATCATCAGCTCTGAGCAGCATTGAAATTAATGACTCTTTGCATTATAACGGATTCCCGATCTATTATAAAGACCAACTGTATTTACGTCCTAAAGTGCTCGTAGATAACTTAAGATTCACCTCCGGAGATTTATATGATGAACGTAACGTACAAAAGACCTATACTTATTTTGGGAGGCTTTCAGCTCTCAAGTATACTAACATTCGTTTTTTTGAGACACAAAATGACGATAGTACCAGACTGAATTGCTATGTAATGCTAACCAAAAGCAAGCATAAATCCATTTCTTTTGAGTTGGAAGGTACTAATTCGGCAGGTGATTTGGGAGCTGCCGCGTCCGTTTCTTTTCAACATAGAAATTTATTTCGCGGCTCAGAAACTTTCATGGTAAAATTCCGAGGAGCTTATGAGGCCATATCCGGATTACAGCCGGGATATAAAAACCATAATTATACTGAATACGGAGTTGAAACAAGCATCAATTTCCCCAGTTTCTTATTTCCCTTTCTTACTTCTGACTTTAAACGGCGGATAAGAGCAACGACAGAGTTCGGACTACAATACAATTATCAATTACGCCCCGAGTTCTCCCGCACCATTGCTTCGGCTTCATGGAGCTACAAATGGATGCAAAAACAAAAGATTCAGCACCGCATCGATTTATTGGATATCAGTTACCTCTACCTTCCCTGGATTTCTCCTCAATTCCAGGAAGACTATATTGATAAGGACAAAGACAACTACATCCTCAGATATAATTATGAAAATCGTCTTATTGTACGTATGGGATATACTTATAACTATAATAGTGCAGGAGGAACCCTTGTCAATAATACGATAACTTCCAATTCTTATTCCATACGGGCAGGCTTCGAATCTGCAGGCAACATTCTTTACGGAGTCTCTAAAATGATTAATATGAGAAAGAATAAAGATGGGGAATATGCTATTTTAGGGATACCTTATGCACAATATTTGAAAGGTGACTTTGATTTTGCCAAGAATATTATAATCGATCATCGCAATTCCCTTGCGTTTCATGCGGGGATAGGAGTTGCCGTACCTTATGGAAATGCAAAGGTAGTTCCTTTTGAGAAACGTTATTTCTCAGGAGGAGCCAACAGCGTAAGAGGATGGTCTGTACGTAATTTAGGACCGGGCTCTTTTGCCGGCGATGGAAATTTCATGAATCAGTCCGGAGATATCAAATTGGATGCAAGCATCGAATACCGGACCCGTCTGTTTTGGAAGTTCCGCGGAGCGGCATTTATCGATGCAGGTAACATATGGACTATCCGTGAATATGAAAACCAGCCGGGAGGAGCTTTTGAATTCGACAAGTTCTATAAGCAAATCGCAGTGGCTTATGGATTAGGGCTCAGACTGGACCTTGACTTTTTTGTACTTCGTTTTGACGGAGGTATGAAAGCTGTAAATCCTAAATATGAGAAAACAAAAGAACGTTATCCTATTATTCATCCTAAATTTAGCCGTGATTTCGCATTTCATTTTGCTGTAGGCTATCCATTCTGATTCTATTAAGGATAGAGATAAAAAAAAGATGAAACTGACTCTCAGAGCGGTTTCATCTTTATATTTATAGTTATTTCGATAATCAGCGTGCTGCAAAAAGCAGTCCGCCCATTGTAGCCTGACGTGCAGCCATCATACCTTGTGCATCAAGAGTTACGTTCATCTTTTCTCCATTCGGTAAATTCATTTCAGCAGTACCGTCATTGTTCATTTTCAACAATTCCGTGCTGACTCCGTCAGCAACAACATTCCAAGTGTTTGCTTCTTTGTTATAAATCAACTCCATAGCTGAATCTTCACCTTCTTTAGTGATGGAATAACCATTCTCAAGGGTCTTTACCAGATAATCTCCGTTCTCACCCTTTACTTTCTTCACATCACCTACATTAGCCATAGGATTGGTGCCACTCCAGAATTCGATTGAGTTAATTACCAATGCATCTGCCAGATAAGCGACACCATATACCGGAACGATATTTAAAGCAAGGAAAACAAGTTCATTTACAAATTTTGTACCAATGGACTGATTCCATGACGAAATGCGATTGAACAATCCGAATGATCCTACACATGAACTAAACAGGATAGTACCACTGAGAAAAATGGCAGCAACCAAAGTTAATCTGTTCTTTTTCATACTAATTTTTTTATTTGTTATTAGGTTAATATTATGGATCATTTATATAAAAACGATCCTGTTATAATCTGCAAATATACTCTTTTTTAGCTAAAGAGAACAAATTTAGGTTACTTTTCTGCTTACATTTTCCTTTTGTTTCGGAGTTGCCGGCCTATCATATAATCGACAGAATATTTCCCCGGTCCGCTTATATACATCAAAATAAAAACAATCAAATATACTAATGCCAATTCTTTCATTGCAAATGCATCATTTGCATGAATAACAAAGAATGCAATACCCATAGTAAAGATCATTGGAATCATGGCCAACCTGTAAAGAAAACCTATAATAAAGGCCATCGAACATACTAACTCTGCAAAAATGGCCAACCCCAAGGAGAGGGGAGAACCTAATCCCAACGGATCAGGAAAGGATGTGGAAAGTTCCTGAAAATTACTCCATTTTTGTATGCCATGATTCATTAACAATAATCCAAACGAGATTCTTAGAATCAGCAGGAATGCGGATGCTCCCATACTGTCTGGTTTAAGAGGAAATAAAAATTTGTAAATCATAAGTTTATATTTTTAGATTTTATAATATAAACAACTATCCGTTTTGTATTGTTTACTTGATACAGATCAAATAATAGCCAGATCCCCCCAAAAAGCAATATCAAAATACAACTCATGAATTATCATTTTTGTTATATCGGCGAATGACAACTAAAATGAAAGGAATGTGATCATGAAAAAAATAGGGAAGTTTCTGAGAAGCTGTCTGGAGGAGATTGGCAGAAATACTCTTAAAGAATATGGCTACTCTGATGACAAATAAATCTCTTACTGATGTTATTATTGGAGAAATGTATCGTATTCTCAGGAACAATGCATTTATTTTCATCCGAATATGCAAAAAAAATGTAATACGAACATCTTTTCAAAATCCAACCTGTTATATAGTCAATAAAATAAAGGGATTATGGAATATATAATTATTTATATAGCTTTTTTGCTTATCACGTGGGCATTTATAATGAAAAGTATACATGATGCACCGGAAATGGAGGATACAGAGAGTAATCCTCTATAGAAATAAAGGAGGATTGATACTCTGAATAGTATAAAATCCTCCTTTATTATTCTTATTTATTATTATTTTCCGAAGAAGGAGCAATGTAATCTTCTTTAATGAATTCGTCATACACCTTTTTCGGATGATCAAACGGAGCTACTCCAGTGCGATTTTCATTAAAATTCTCACGTCTGAATTTCTTCAGTTTAAGATTATCCTCAGCATATTCCCGGAGTTTTTTCTTTTCATGCCCATACAATGAACTATCCAAAACTTCCGAATCCAATAAACTCTCTTTAGGAGTTATAGACGGCAATAAGTTTTGTTCTAATAACCCACGATAAGCACCGTTGTATTCACACCACACACAATCTCCCAATATAAACAGCCGATAAGTGTATCTGGACCATGCTGTTTTAATAGTAACCTCACGAGAGTAGATCTCCACAGTTGCCTCCGAATCGAATGCACGATCACGGATTACGACTAATTTCCTACCTGAAATATCTTCCTTAATAAGGGTCGTCCATCTTTCGGAATTTAGAATTTCCCCGATTATTTCAGGTAACTTTTCCTTAATTTCAAATTGTATTCTCATATCATTCGCCTGTGGGCCAGGACTTATTAATTGCCCCCAATTATAATCTATTTCCTAAAGATAGTAAGTTTCAAGGTTAAAAACAAAATAAAATCCATTTTTTTCCAGTCTTTTTGCTATAATTATCTATCTATTTACTATCAAATACATAAAAACGGAGTAATCGGAAATTTTTGTTGGCATTCATCTTTATGTAAAAAGGGACAGTCCGATTGCAGCCCATAAAAATGATTAAAGTACACCTAAGGAAATATAATCAGAACTTAACCACAGGAGCGATATACATTTCTTTTTATTGGTTGTAAAGACCCAATTATAAAATAACAAATCACTTTACTCTAAAGTGCTGAAACATAGAAAATAAACTTTTCAGACCGATAGTTAAAGTCCATCTTACAGGCTAAGATCTACATCTTAGCTCGCAAGATACACATCTTGGCCCGCAAGATCTGTATCTTAGCTGCCAAGATGAACTTGAATTATAGGGAGTAACCATTTTCACAAGGATCAAAAGATACTCTTCCACCTGAATCTTTAGGTTTCATTATTGATGGACTATCCTTACTTATCAGGAAAAACATCAATACGAAGAAGGTTGTGCGACAAAGGCATCGCTAAGATGCAGAAATATAAAGAGAGGAGCACCAACAAAAATTTCCGATTAATTCAATATCTTGTTGAAGAACAGAAGCAAAATAAAAATAAACACATAAAAAATCCACTACATTTTTATATGCAGTGGATTTATAACGAATTGTACACCCTCAGGGAGTAGAACTGATATTTAAACTAATAATATTAAATACTTAACAATACTCAATATCAGTACATTATATTATATATCCATATATTACATATTCACGAAATCTTAATAAATAGCATCAAAAAGAGGGGTAAAAACAACTTTTACCCCTCTTTTTTGTTGCTCCATTGTTTAATTTAAAATTTAATAGAAACATGAACATCAGAAAGAATCTACGGGTTTTCATCAAATCCCGTAACAAGCAGATTATTTGTCGTGTGAAGTGGGTAAAAGGAGAAATAGACTTTTACATTGGTTACTACGGCGACGAGACTAAATGGGATAAAGCAAACCAATTACCGCTAAGGAATACGACCCATACGGTAGGGAAGCATAAAGCGATTGCATCAGAAATAAGCCGTGCCATTAGAGGCTACAAAAATGCGATAGAGGATGTTTTCAAATATTATGAGGGTGTCCAGCATATACCGACAAAGGAGGAAGTCAAACTAATGATTAATGAAAGGCTTGGAAAAGTCAAGGTATCAGTAGAAAACAAAAACTTCTTTACGGTATGGGACGAATACATAGAAGTTCAAAAGAAGCAAAAGAACTGGGTGCCGAATGTGACAAAGAAATTCATCTCCTTAAAAAACATCTTGCGAAGTTTTTCTCCTGACCT
Source organism: Bacteroides hominis (assembly GCF_033042785.2). Lineage (NCBI taxonomy): Bacteria > Pseudomonadati > Bacteroidota > Bacteroidia > Bacteroidales > Bacteroidaceae > Bacteroides > Bacteroides hominis. The sequence goes on from NZ_CP178829.1 coordinate 3,622,815, forward strand.
CTCATTTCAGAACCTTACAGAAAACAAACTGCTGGCTCTCCGAGATTGGTTTGTTGAATATCGTACGGAAGATAAAAACGGAAAATTACAACATAAATACCGCAATACGACTATTAATAAGTACTTTGAATTTTTAGGTTGGTTTCTGCGGTGGGCTGCCGAGAATGGAATGCTAATTCATCGGGAAGTCCTGAAATTCAATACTTGTCTCAAAGAGATTCCGACTCCCGTTTCCTTTTTGAATATAGAAGAATTAATGCAGTTTTATAATTACCAATATCCTAAAAAAGACGGAATATTGGAACTATCAAGAGATATGTTCTGTTTTATGGCATTTACATCCATTCGATACAGCGATTTAAAATCCCTTTGCTGGAGTGACATACATGGAAAGATTATGGAAATCGTTACGGAAAAGACTGATGAACGACTGCAAATCGAATTGAATGATTACGCTTTGGAAATCTTGAAGAAATATAAAAAGATGAAGCAGAAAGGAAATCATGTGTTCCCACCGCTGTCAAATCAGAAATTGAACAGTCATTTGAAAGAAGCTGCATTATTAGCTCAACTAACAAAAACGTGGGTTGATGAATACTACATAGGAAATGACCGCATAAGGGAAGAATACAAATTTTATCAAATAATCTCCTCTCATGACGGGCGCCGAACCTTTATATGTTGTTCGCTTGCGTTTGGAATCCCTCATACAGTCGTAATGAAATGGACGGGGCATCGTGATTATGCCTCAATGAAACCATACATTGAGATTTCGGACAAGACGAAGGCTGCATATATGGGAAAATGGAATTTCTAATAGATTGATAGTCTGTTATCTTATATAAATATTAGGCAGGAATATAATCTGATGAAGTGAATATTCCTGCCTATTCTTTGTTTTTCAATAATATCTATTTTATCTTTACACCCGAAAATAGATAAGGTATTATGACCGTGTAAAATCAGGGCTTTTTTATAGAGCCATGTTCGCATCATAGGTCTATCAAGACAGATTTTACAGAAGGACTGCACCATACTCTTCTACAGTTGTAAATATGGTGCGAGATGAACGTAAATTTATTAAATGTTTAATCATGGACATTAACAAGCCCGTGGGGGCGCTTACGGTTCAAGAACTTCTTGATATCTTACAACCAGTTATTTCCAATCAGAATCCCATTCACCCTGAAAAAACGGAGAATGTAAAACATCTTGTTTACGGATTGAAAGGACTTGCAGAGCTACTTCATTGCTCCATAGCAACCGCCAACCGAATAAAGCAGGAAGGTTGCCTTGACAAGGCTATATCGCAGGTCGGACGGAAAATAGTTATTGATGCTGACCTCGCTTTGAAACTGATGAAAAGTAGTCGGAAAGCATATCTCCGAGCCAAGAGGTAAGATAGTCAAAATGGGAAGATGAAGCCGTTTCTCGGTTTTTGGGAAGCGGCTTTATACTTTTATCCCCCACGTAAAAAAGTGCCTATAAGCGTCTGAAATGCGGTTTGTTGACATTTTTTTCTATCTAAGAAACATCTCTCCTCAATACATGTGTGCTGTATATGCAAAAAACAAAGGCTTTTTTCTTGGCTGATTAGTTTTAATAAAGTAATTTTGCATTGCATTTCGTTTACGAGGTGCAGACATATTATAATAAAAGAGCGTTTAAGATATTATCTTGTACTGGAATCTCGACAATTCTTTTACCCAAGATAATAAGCAAGAACGCTCACGCTGATGTTATATATCTGCTCTGCTTGGAGCAGTCTATATATCGTTTGGCGTGGGCTATTGTTTATTATTGGGTAAGGGCAGTCGAGAGCCTCAGTACAGTAATATTCAATGTTCCCACGCCTCTTTATTTTTAACAGCTTACAAGGGAGCAGGTAAGCATCAATCTGAAACAAAATGAAAATATTAAGATTAATCGGTATGCTTCTTGTTTCTGTAACAGTGAGCATAAACTCTCTAACGTGCAACGCCCAAAACTACAAAGGTTCTATTGAAGGCGGTAGAACTTTCCATACTGACGATATAGGAATGTTCAGCACTACTGATATTTATACAACGCATGGGGTTCAGCTTGGCTCTCGTTTTTATATCGGTGCAGGTGTAGGTGTACGTTTAGGCGATGATTATACTTCCATACCGCTATATGGTAGCGTGAGATACACCTTCCTCAAAAAGAAAATCTCTCCGTTTATTGATGCGAAAGTAGGCTATAGTCTGCTTGACGCAGCAGGATTCTATGCAAATCCGGGAGCTGGTGTGAATTGGAATTTTTATAAGACGTTATCTGTGTTTCTGAAAGTTGGGTATACTTATAATTCCAAAGCATACGGAGAGGCTTGGAACAAAGACGGTGATGATGTTTATCCGCATGGCGTCTCTGCTTCTATAGGGTTTAGTTTCTAATCAAAAAAGCGTGCGGCTTTATGTCGTGTTCCTCATGCCTTATTATTTTATAACGCTCTGAGAAGGAACATAGGAGCAGAAATAACAATCTATTAGTTAAAATGAAAACATTAAGATTTATCGGAATGGCTATTGTAGCCGTAATTATGTGTGTGAACTTCGCAGCTTGTAGCGATGATGATGAAGAAGAAGCAAACGCTACAATCGAGGGTACTTGGCAATATTCTTAACCATCTTAAAAATACATACTTAAATATTTTATAATCAATATGTTATAAGAAAGGTGATTTTAATGAAGAAACAAATAAGGAACAAAAATAGGAATTAAAGTGATTTCTCATTTTTCTATTTGCACTCTGTTTCTTTCTTTTCGTTTGTTTGCTTTCAGAGTGCATTCCGAGCAATTTTATCTGCTCTCATCATTCGAAGAATTTGCTCCTAACTTTAACTAACAAATTATTTGCAGCTCATAAAGAGAATACAAATTATTATCTCTTGAAGTTGTATTGCTTGTAGCAAAGATAATCTTTTTTGTACAGGCAGCCAAAAATGCCTGCCTATATTTAGTTTAATTTAGTTTAGCATATATAAGGCTAACAAACTAAACCAAACTGGATTTTCATGTTACTTTTTGTGATTTTCCCATTCTACCCATACAGCCAAAAGAGAAGATAAGCTCTTGCCTCTTTTCTCTTTTCGCTGCGATACTCTTTTACTTCATAGCCACCTTTTACACACATCCGTACCGAGCAAACTCCCACATGCTCGCATATCAACTTTCGGTCTGCCCGATGGGAATTGTGTCGCAAAGGTATTTGCCATGTCTTTATTGTATGCAAGGTTGTAACCTGAAGGTTCACTACAAAATCTCCACGCTCCGCTTCGCAGAGGTCGTATTTTGTAGTGAAACCCTGCATACATAGCCATGCCACCTGTTGAAGCGACATAATTTCAATCAAGCCCGAAAGTAAGTGAAATGCTACAGGAGGGAAAGTAACAAACTTAAAACTTGGTATTTATGGCAAATTATGCAACCAACATTTTCCACGCAAGAACGGAAAATAAAACAGACCTCGACAAAATAGAGGCTTTCTTGGATGACACTTTCAGCGAATTTACCAATCGATATGGTGATAGTGTAGATGCAGAATTTTCCTCTCGTTGGGTGTATCCAGAAGAAGAAATCAAAAAATTGGTAGAATCGTTGGAGGACAAAGATAAAGTCTATATCAAGATTCTAACCTATGAATTTGAAGACGAGTACGTGAGCTTTAGAATATTCTCTCAGGGAGAATGGAAGGTCAAATTAGTAACTGAATGAGTAGAAGAAGATAAAGTAAAATTATGCTCTATCCTACACTTTGCTTATTCTATAAGAGACACACGGATGGAACGATTGTCGGTGATTTCGACAACAAAATCACTGTTCGTTTCATCTGTGGCAAAGAGAGAGTATTAAATACTGTGATGAAGTAATTTTTACAATTTTACAACATAGAAACCATGACACAGATAGCAATGAAATTCGTCCAATGGGATGTGCCCGAATTGGAAAAACTGAAAGATAGCAAGGTTTACAAATTACGGGAACGTCTTGATAATGGCGACAAGTTGAGTCGGGAAGAAAAGAACTGGCTCACCCGCAATGTGAAAGAGTGCTGCCATTTCAAAAGAGGTATCGCTTTAATGGGCTACCGTTTTGACTTCTCCGATGTTCTCAAACGGTATTTCGTGAAACAACACGGACATATTGCCGAATATTATGCCATTGACAAAACCGCACTACGTTCTGTCCTATATGGTCGAATTGAAGATATAATCGAAGTACAATAAAAATCAAAAGAAGCATGAAAGTAACAATTGAACACAGCTTTTGCCCCTATTGTGACGAGGTAACTGAACTTTATTTCCGAATCATTAACACGATTCTTTTTTCTGGCAATGAGGCGGAATTGCGTGAAAGCATGAGACAGTTGGAGAAAAAAACTCCACTTGATGAATATTTCACATACGGTTACGGTGCACGACACCTTTGGGTTTGCCAGCGACGTCCCAGCGACAAAACCAAAATATTCGAGCATCGTATTATGATGGTTGAATTTCAATGACACCTTGGACAAATATCATCGACTGGCTGGAATGGAATCACCCATTTCAGCCTTACTTCCATTTTCCTTTTATAACTTTTTCTTTTGGCTGCGCCACTCCCTTTTGTAGAAACCAGCCATTCGCACAAAGCGAATTGGAAACCACTTTGTGAAAAGTCTGGTTCTTCCTGCCGTTTTTCCTTCCAGTTCCATTTTTTTTCGATGCGGATATCACTATCCTCCAAGGATGGGCTACCTACGCTTCTGTCCACTCTTGGCTGACACATTCCTTATGCAGTGGCCTTTTTTCTGATTGGATGGTATTCTGTTTGTTACAGTCTCAATTCAAGCCAGGCATGTCTCGCTTTGGCTTTGCTATTCTTCACTGACTTTCGGACGGATGTTTCGCCTTTGTGCCGACATTTGGATTTGCTCTTTTTCCTTATCATTACCGGTTTACTTGTTTCCCATTTTCCATAATCGCTTTTTATCGAAGCAATCATCATTTTTCCTCTGCAAAGATAGTATGCCGACGGGAACGACATGGTTGTCTTGACCAATGGCGTAGCCGCTTCAATCTTCCTTTATCGAGCCTTCGATTTTACCTGTGGCTAAAAATAAAGCGTATTGACGCGCTATCCTTGGTGCATCCCTTAAACGACATCTACTTTTTAGGCAGTGTAAAAATTGATTTAATAACTTCTAAAAGCAATTCAACATGAAAAAGATTGAAAACAATTTCACAGTAACCGGATTCTTAGGTAAAGACGCTGAAATCCGAGAGTTCACCAACAGCAGTGTCGCACGTTTCCCATTGGCCGTAAGCCGTCAGGAAAGGAATGCCGAGGAAACCAACCGCATTTCAGCCTTTATGAATATTGAGGCTTGGCGTAAAAACGAGAATACTGGGTCATTCGACCAACTGACCAAAGGTACGATGCTCACCATTGAAGGCTACTTTAAGCCTGAAGAGTGGACCGACAAGGTCGGTGTGAAGCACAATCGTGTTGTTATGGTGGCTGTCAAGTTTTATCCTCCTATCGAAAAGGAGGATGTTCCTGAAAAGCCGGTAAAGCCCGTGAAAAAAGGCAAAAAATAATTCTTGCCTTATCATGAACAAAGCGATCTTTTGGTCGCTTTTGTTTTGCTCATGACCGGATTAATACGCATCATACTTTTATAAGTGACTGTTGCGATGCCAAGCTCCAAATGAAATCTTCACCCGGTAATACTGTTATACTTAGCTCCACTTGATGAACAGGCAGATTACGATTTTCAATAGAAAAAAGAAGACTCTCTCAATTCCATACCTCTGAGCAGCTTTCCAGTCCCTCTTATAACCATATTTCTTCCCAAAAGTGAGGTTACGTCCGCCGTCCATTAATTTTACAGTGCGAAGTTAAGTCGGACGTGAACCTGCAAGGCGCGTTTCATTTGCAGTCAATGCCGTTCAAATGAAATCCTTCGGATTCCGCTTCCTCCTTGCATTGTTCTCTTCTTCCGCCTTGTGGTTTGCACGTAAAATCAAATCCCACCGGACGAGGTAAAAGCCTCTGAAGGGAAGGGAAAATAAAAAATTAGAATGTATGAAACAAATAATTTGGTCAAGTGATGCTCTATTGGATGAAACAGCAAGAGAGTATTATCAAAATTTCAAGCGAGAAGAACTGGACGATGATGCCTACAAGGTCAGCGATGAAGAGTGGTCGGACGAAGTGTATAATGAATTGGGGGATGAGCGGCAGAACCTAAACAAGGATGTCAATGGAGTCATTATTGCATTTGGAGATTTAGGATTGTGGAACGGACGCAAACAAGGCTATCAAATTTTGGGTGACAACATTGCCGGGATATTACAATCTACACAGTATGATGCAGAGTGGTACGGTGACGGCTACGATATACGAGGCCGTATGTCGCACCATGATGGCACGAATTATGTTTTGTACCGTGTCGCTGAAAATCGTGACGACGCAGAACGGATTGCCGCAAAAATCTACAACTATGAAATTGACGAGAATGGTTTTCGCCAAGTTACACGTTCCCTCCACCCCTATGTGGCCGCAGTGTATGGCTGGAAAACTCTACAGGACAACCTCGTTCAGGTAAAATAGCCTGTAACCTGTACTTAAACAAATGCCGTAACGCTTTCTCAAGAGGCTGTTACGGCACTTGTGTTTTATGCCGTATATATTCTGCATAAAATGTGGTGGGAAACTATTCCTTTTTACACATTTATGAATGTTCCCGCCCAACTGTTGTAGGTGGCCGCTTGTGCCAGTTTCCTTTTTTAGACTCCGGCCCTCCTTTATAGCCCCATCCAGCTACCCCCTATATTTCTATCCCGCAAGCCTGGTTATTTCCCTGCAAAATTCGATTGCCGGCTGTCCGTCCTGTCAAGGACCGCTGACACTTGCTGCTGTAAAATCTTCCTCTCCGAAATATCGAAGAGTGTATTTTCCGCATCCTCCTTGCCCGTTCTGGCCGCCAATCCCGTGGGCAGAAAAATAATCAACCTTTCGGTACAGGAAGTATCGAAGGGAAATAAATAAAATATTAATCTTAAAATTTGAGGCATTATGACATTCAGAGAATTTATGTTAGAGAACGGTTATGAATTGCAAACAACCTTTTGGAATGATTTTTCCATTGCTGACCGATTTGGTCTTTCGGCGATACAGGACACTTTCAGCCGTGCTTTTGAGGAGTGGAAAGAGAACTACAAGTATCTCACGGAACTGGTTTTAGTGCTTAACCATAAGATATGGCAGCATTATGAAACAAGGCCGGAAATTGCGACATTGTATAATACCCTTTGGGCACAAGCCAGTCAATATGCAATGGAGTATCTGAAAGATGACGAGCTAAGCTATTATTATGATGTAACGGATTAAATGTCCCAGCTCCTCCCACAGGAACAAAAGAAAGCCGGCTTTTGTCGGCTGCTCTTTGTGGTCATTCCCTTTTTTATCACTCCGTTTTACCCTTGTATAAAACGAAATTATTTCGTTTCAGGCTGCTACCAGTCAGGACTTGTTTTTTCCTGTGCAAAGGTATTGCCACGGAAAAACATTCAAGTACCGCTACGCTATTTGAACACAATTTTTCAGTAGCTTTCCCGATTTTCAATCGCTCAAATGTCGTATACGCTCCATACCGCAACTGTAAAAATTCTGTCCAAATTCCTTGCCTGCTTTTCCTTAAAGGCAATCTTGAATGCACGTAAAAATCAAATCCCGACTGGAGAAGCCTAAAGGCTTCCGAAAAAAGGGAAAAAAAGAACATGATGTTTAATAGCTAAATTTTAAAAGTATGGAAATTCAATTTGTGATTGTTCGTTCAGAAAATGCAGAGTATTTGTGTCACAATGTAAATGGAACGTATGTGGATGTCAGCGACCCATCAACAGAATTTGTTTCTGGAGAGGATGATTTTCGCTTGGTAGAGCCGGACAGCTCCCTAACGCGGAAAGAATACGAGTTTCGTGGAGAACGCTTTTATCTCATGCCTCAATTTTATGGCAATGGCTGGTTAGCACTTACTTTGCAAAGTGTGGAAGATGAAACAGAGTATATCGTGCTATCCGTCAATTTGGAGAGCATGGATGCACTCGATTTGCCAGACCGTACATTTATTGATGTGAATCATTATCCGGATGCAATGGAGTTTCTGGAGACAAATAATTTAGCGACCTATTCAGGTTACAAGCGTAGAAGCGGATTTGTGGAATATCCAATGGCGGTATTGAATCTTCCTTTGCTTTATCAGCACGCCCCGCAGATTTTCCAAGAGGCGAATATCGAATGTTTTTAAATGGTTTTCTGAAAGTATGGTACTGATGACTACCAAAGAGATACCGTATCGGTTAAATCATATCGGTATGGTATCTTCTTTTGCCCGAAGACAGGTGGCATCCCCCTTTTTTACAGATTGCTCCGTGCCCACTTTTTTAATTTCCTTGTTTCCCTTTTATAGCAGCGTAACTGCCTGCTTCTCTTTTACAGTCCTTATGTAATGAATGTTGATGTTTCCTGTCGTTATCCAGACTTTCGCCCGGTCTTGTTTTCGTGTGCAAAATTACGGCGAACGAACGCTATCCAAGTATCGCTACGCTATCCGAAATGAAATTTGACGTAATCTTCCTAAATCATAGATTTCGGTATTCATAAAATTTCATTTCCGATTCCTTGCACTGCGTTCCTGCTTCGTCGTTTGGGACGCACATGAAAAACAACCCTTCCGGCAAAGTCGAAAGACTTGAAAAAAGGGAAAATAAAAAACTTAATTAAAAACGAAAACGAGTATGACAATAGAAGAAGTATTACAGCACGATTTAAAATTCAGGTATATGTTATTGGGGCGTTTGCAAGCCGACTGTGAATATTATCTTGGCTTTGGAAACAAAAGTTCTCGTCGTTTGTGGGCTGGTTCTGAAAAGACACAAATTGAATACATGACGAAAATTCACGACAGCTTCCGAGAAAACGAAAAACCCGAATGGCTGACAATGGAGCAAATCAAAGAATACAGCAATGCTATGGAAGCAACACAAGAATAATTCAAAAAAAATACCGTAATGACCTTTAACGGAGGTGTTGCGGTATTACAGTATTACAGTATTACAAATAAGGGGCGCGAGTTTGAGAACATACCCTCTTATAATTGAGAGGGTAATAATAGCCCCTCTTTTATAATTATATCATTCTATTCCTTTTTTATATTTCTGCAAAAGGAATAGCATTCTTCTTTTATATTAATTATTTTTCATTTTATCTCCCATCTATTCTTCATCCTATCACCGGTTTGGTTTTATCAGATGCAAAGGTCGGCTATCGCGCTTGATCCTGCTACTTGAAGTGTATTTCTTACAAAATTCTTCCTTCCTGCGCAAGAGTAATTTGGCAAGAAAAGTTGCCGTATGAAGCTGTATCGACATCCGTTTACCGCATCCATAAATCCCAAAACGGTTCAATCAGTAAAGAACCGACAATATGGGAAATAAAAGTTAATACTAACCAATTCTTTAAACATTAAAATCATGCCTAATTATGTAACAAACCGTTTAGAAATAAACGCAGACAGAGAAACAGTACAAAATGTGATGGATTTCTTAAAAGGAAAAACTGATGAAGACAGTACGCCTTGCTATATTGACTTCAACAACATTATCCCTATGCCAAAGGACTTACTGATAGAAGCGTCCACTTCTGGGGAATTTGGTATGCAGTATATCATAGCACAGCAACGTAAACCGTTCAATTCACAGGACGACCTGAAAGTCATTCAATGGATGGAAATTCAGGAGGAAAAAGTCAGGGAAGAAGCATTACAACTTGGAATGACATATCTGAGAAACTGGGGAAAATACGGTTATCCTACTTGGTATGAATGGTCTATTGCCAACTGGGGTACAAAATGGAATGCCTTTAATCAGAATTTTGAAGAACCGAACGTGCTTTGGTTTGATACGGCTTGGGAAGGTGTGCCTCTGCTTATCCAAACACTCTCCGAGATATTTCCGGACGTCGAGTTTCAATATGCCTATGCGGATGAAGACCTTGGTTCCAACGTGGGCAAAGGGACTATCCGAAATGGAGAAACCGACATGACATTCCCCGATAACGGAAGTAACGAAGCCTTTGAAATTGTCTTTTTCGTAAAACCGGGATTAGAGGAATACTTGGAACTGACAGACGAGGGGTATAGGTGGAAAGCCTAAACATCTCCGGACAGACAATATCCGACATGTATTCAGGGTATATCTCAACCGATATATCCTGGATTCCTGTTGCCGGAAGCTCCGTTTATATTTATTCCATTCCACTTCCTTCTTACAATTTCACGCCTCTTGAACCAGTCTTTTTTGACCGTATTTATCCCATCCCTTGGCTGGCCTACTTATCATCTTTGAAGCTGCTTTTACTGAAACCGCCAAACACGCCCTTCAAGAGCTTGCCGACAACCCAGAATACCAGCAATACAATTATAATATCTCCCATAAGTCTTACTTTTATAGTTTTAACAATAATAAAAATACAAAATAATAACCGAAAAACAAATATACGATCCTGATTATCTGAAAATTCTATCAGGAGCCACCTTCATTTGTTCCGTCCTCTTTCGGGTTCTGTTTGACACGCGGACCGCTGGTTTGGCCACGATCAAGTTTTACGCCATATTTATTGAGTATGCGCCAAATAGAACTTTTGCTGCTAAAACCGCTTGCAGCCCAAATGTCATCGAAAGAATGCCCGTTGATATACATATCCACGATTGTCTTATCTCGTTCAGCTTTAGGTAATACCTTCGGCATAGCCGGGGCTTTGATATTCTGGCGTAACTTCTCGACATGAGCGGAATATTTTCGTAGTGCGGCAATTTCTTCCGGAAATGCCCCTATTATCCACAACACATCGGCTGCTGTCGTACCGGGGAATAATTCACCGCGAGTATCAACTCTGTCATGAATGGATATGACACGTACAATTTTGATACGGCATAGTTCGATGAACGCGGCCAGTTCTCTTAAACCGCGTGCAGCATTGCTGAATTTGGATATGACTATTTCATCGCCCCTTTGAAGATTCGCCATAAGCTGTTTCCACATAGGTCTCAATGTTTCATGTTCAACTGTTTCCTCTACGATTTGTACACAACCGTATCGCTGCATCCATTCTCTCTCAGCATCAAAACTGTCATTATTTTCCTTGAATATATAGCCAACTTTTGCCATTTTAATATACACTGTTTTGATAACAAGTGCAAATATAGCACTTTCATTTTAATCTAAAATCATATCGTGGCAAAAATCTCGCTGAATCCTTTTTTTAGCTTTTTTTCTTGCACTTGTTTTCATTGATAATCATATTATTAATATGATACCAAAAATTATACTAAATGCGATATAAAAGAGCTTTTACAATAAAAATAATATATAGATTTGCATCGTTAAATATGAATTGTTAAATATGAAAATTTTAAAATCATACTACAAGACTCCATCATTTTTGACTGGAAGATGTATCGTTTCATTGGCCATATTGGGCCTGATATCATGCAGCGATAGAAATGGCAAATCATTGTCTGAAGCTACGAACGATCCTGCCGGAATATACAGGGAGTACTTATACAATATACGACGTCAGAAAGATTCCTCATTTCAAGTATTGACCAAGCATATCCTACAATGGCAAACTGTAAAAGACTCTGTTTTTAGGTATCTCCGGAATGATACGCTCAGCCACCCCCATTCCAATCAGCGTGAAGAGTGTATCAGACTGCATGATTCTATCCGCACTGAGTTCTCACGCTTAGCCCTCTCAAAGACGCGTACTTATCAGGAACTTTTGGCTCTCAAAGGAGAGTTCTCACCTTATAACAATGATGAGGAACTGCATCATGCCGCTGGAGAAATCCGCCCGTTTTTCAACTCACTGGATAATCTTCCGCTTCATAAGGGTAACAAAGAGGAAATCCTTGCGGCTTACCGTATGTTACTGACTCGAACTATCCGTAACGGCATACATAGCCGCAATGAACTGATTACTTATATCACTAAAGAAGATGCTATATTCCGTGCGTTCCTCTCTCACTTGCACGATTTCGAAGGTGAGAGTATGGCTGACATCACACGTGGTACTGAACAGTGTTGTTCGCAGATATTCTTTGCCGCTGAGAGAAAGGAGATTACCTATCGGGAGGCTATGCTTTATTTGACAATGCGCACCAATCGTCGCCAAATACAAAATATGCAGATTTGTATAGAAGATGTTCGGAACAAAAAAATCAAGACTTCTTCGCAAGCACATGCTTATATATGGATGCTTATCCACCCTTATACTTCACTGGACGGATTCTCTATGACATTGCTTTCCGATAAAGAACGGAAACAACTTGACAGGATGGCGGCACAGACACCTGTGGCGTTCAAAACCTTGAGCCGAATCCTGCAATCGGAAAGTGGTCAACTGACTGAACTGCCAGGAATGCTTATGGATATTTTCATACAGACGCTCTAACAATATAAAAAATGAATATGTTACGACATTTTTTCAATGACTTTATGACATTTGTCCCTCTGCAACTACCGCAACTACTCGATGTGACGACAATGGAGGAAGCACAATTCTACGGTGACTACGCTCTACTGACCTTCCCGCTACGCGACCCTTACGATTTGGAGGAAGTGATGGATCTGTTTGAGGACGATATGGAGCTTATAACTCTCTACCACCACATCCCCACGCACGCTGACAAATTCGGGCATAGCACCTGTGCATACTCCAACCCGGCATTTGGACAGATGTTCAAGATGAATTGCAAGACAGATGCAGACGGTAAGGTAAATAGCATTCTTGTCACCATCTATGATTCTCTTGAGCAGATGTACGGCGAGCTGTGCCTTGATTTGGATCTTCATTCCAAAAGTGGCACATTCAAGTATAAGAAGAACAAAGACGATCTCTTGATGGATTTCCTTTAATGGTCATGTTATGCGGGACACACTATACCGACAAATGGTTTATTGGATTAGGGAATACCGGACATGGATAGAGGTTGTTGATGACAATTTCTATAAGGAGTATGCTTTGTCAAGAAACGGATATATCAATTACATTGTTTCCCGCACGTTGGTACTGCGGGCTTACAAAGACAAAGGCTCATACGCCAAAGGCATGACATGGACAATTCCGGAACATAAACTGGATAAGGCATTGGCAGCCTACCGTAAGCAGGAGCATACGTTCAAGCAACGTATTAAGAAAGCAGCGATATACCTTTCACCGAGGGACGCCGAAGTTATCATCCTATTGGCCACCCACAATATTGTCCAATTAGAGTTGATGATATCCCCCATTCAAATACGCGAGAAACCCTATTATTTATGATTTGGAATATACTACAACTTATCTTCTGTATAACGCTTTTCGTATTGCCATTAGCATTGTACAAAAGCCACCGTTCTTTTATGGTAAGGTTCTACGATGCTATGATACACAGTGTAAAGGCTCGTAAACTATATGTACAGGTCGTATTGATTCTGCTATTGCTCTTCCACTATGTTTACATCAGCGGACATGTTGGCGAGTTCGGTGTTTTTCTTTCAACTGCTATCTGTGCCACTATATATTCATTTAGGAGAGCGGACAGATTGTTAAGAGGTTTATGTGACCGACCATGTATGTTTGTCATACTCTCATTGGTGGCTTTGGCCATCAGTTTTGTTCCACACTTGTACACAACGGCGGTAACTGCCGCCTATCTTCTTTTGGCTGCCCTGTTCTATCCCTCTGTTCGGGTTATGACCGAATTTCAGGACATAGGCATAATCTCTGAATGGATGAAATTCCCCAGACTATTAGCCGAAAGTTATTATGACCATCATCACGCGATATTGCCGCAAGATGCGGATAGCGGCAACACTGATATATCCGCACAATAGTAATAATTAAAAAATGAAATGAAAATGAAAACCAAGCAGAAAATAGCTGTCCCTATATTGGCAGACAGAGAAGTATTTGACTACCTCAAGGAGAAAGTCGGTGAACGAAAAACAAAGACAGAAGCCTTCTGTGATTTATTGGATAAATCTTTGGCAGGTTTTGTTTCCCCTTTTTTAAGGAACAAAGGCTACGAACTTCAACCCAACCAGTGCCACGTGACTGTTTCTGACCTTTCATCGGAATGGCATTGGCATAGGGCTACTGTCCGTTCTTTTTTGGATGTAATGGAAGAGTTCGGCTTGTTGAATCGCATCCGGCTTTCCAAAAGCGTCATCATTACCATGACTGTGCAAACCAGCCAATCCACGGAGTCTTGCAATGGACAGAAGAAGTTGAACCTTGCAGAACAGCTACGTGAGGCATTGTCCGATTGGATAATCGGCAAAGTGTCCCTTGACGAGATCGGAATCAAGTGTGAGCAACTTGTTCGTCGGGCAATGGATGAAGCTGGCATATGCGATAGCTGCCCATCTCCGGACAGTATCACTCGCATCAATCCGGCAGCGGATGATGATGAACGAGCTGTCAAGATTCGTATGGTAGCTTTGGAGTGCATTACATTTGCCGCTATACAACGGGCACTGCGTAAGTCGAGATTCGATGACAGTGCAGAGTTTATGGACTACTTCCGATTGGAATTGTATGGAGACTGGACAGGACTTATTGCAACTTCGAAAGGTATTGCCGGGCTTATTCTTGATGTAGATAGGGATGAAAATTCCGATTATGATGAAGATGACAGGGAGTTCCTTAAAACGCTTTTTAAGCCTTTTCTGGCATTTGCGGCAAAGGCACAGGAGGCAACGTATCAGATTGGAGGTTGAAAACAGAATGTATAACCGCAACAATCCACTTTTGTATCCAGTGAAGCCCCCCTGCCAGTTATAGAAGGCATCCGGGCTTGCCCGCCTGCCACGAACAAAGGGAAGGGGGAGCCTAATACCCCACCTGCCTGACGTTGGTGGGAAGGGTGTCCGAACAAGCAGCAAGCTGGGACACGGTAGATTGTCCGAAACAATATGAAAAACGTATGGCAAATCAAAAACAGGTACTCGACGTGCAGGTGTCGAAAGGGATTACCACCGCCCAAAGTAATGAACATCTGCGTGACCGTAGTGAAAAGGCAGAGAAGTACGCTATGAGTAAGGGAAATTATGATCCTACGCGTAAACGGCTGAACTTCGAGATTGCGCCCGGAGGTAAAATACATCCCATCGACACAAGCCGTAGCATTCCCAAACGGATGGCGGACATATTGAGTCACCGTGGAATCAAAGATCCTAATGAGGGGCTGCTCGAACCAAAATACCGCACGGTGGTAAATATCATCTTCGGCGGTTCACGGCAGCGAATGCAGGAACTTGCTTTCGGTACGCAACAGGTGGACTTTGAAAAAGGTGCGGACAATACCCGCATCGAACGGAAGCGTGACATTGAACGCTGGGCCAAGGATGTTTATTCATTCGTTTGTGGCAGATATGGTGAGCAGAACATCGCTGCATTCATTGTACATCTGGATGAATTGAACCCGCATATCCACTGTACGCTTCTGCCAATCAAGGATAGTCGCTTTGCGTACAAGGAAATCTTCGCCGGTAAGGATAAGTTTGAATATAGTGCAAGAATGAAACAACTTCATACGGACTTTTTCGCAGAAGTCAATACAAAGTGGGGAATGTCAAGAGGAACAAGCATATCCGAAACGGGTGCACGGCACAGAACGACTGAGGAATACCGCCGAATGTTGTCTGAAGAGTGTACAACAATCGAGGATAATATCAAACTCCATCAACAGGTATTGGGTGAACTTCAATCAGACATCCGGTTGGCAGAACGCAGAGTCAAAGGGCTTACGACAATGATTAGCAATCTTGAAAAGCAGAAAACTGAAAAAGAAACCTTGTTATCGGCAGCCGAGTACAATTTAAAAGAAAACAAAGGCAATGCGGCAGAATTGGCAATCCAAATACAAATGTTGGAAAAAGAGCTGCAAGGAATCATCAGACAACTGGCAGACAAGCAGGAAAAGTTGCAGACGGCTGACCGGCAACTCATCGAACTGAAAAAGGATATGGGAGCCATTGAAGAACGTACCGAAGAACTCAAAGAGGAGGCCTATCAATATTCCCGTGATGTACACTCCAAAGTGGATAGCTTGTTTAAAGACGTCCTACTGGAGAGTGTAATCAGCGAGTATCGTAACGCATCGGCACAAATGAATGTTTCAGAACGGCAGCTCTTTGACGGTTCACTGGTACAGTCTATCGCCGAGCGGGGTACGGAAATCATGCACTGTGCGACAATGCTATTTCTCGGAATGGTAGATGATGCCACTACATTTGCCGAATCACATGGTGGTGGAGGCGGAGGGAGTGACCTCAAATGGGGACGCGACG
The DNA here is from genome assembly GCF_033042785.2 of Bacteroides hominis. Taxonomy (NCBI): domain Bacteria; kingdom Pseudomonadati; phylum Bacteroidota; class Bacteroidia; order Bacteroidales; family Bacteroidaceae; genus Bacteroides; species Bacteroides hominis. The sequence continues at coordinate 3,639,215 of NZ_CP178829.1, forward strand.
AGGACGAGGACAATCGAGCATGGGCACTTCGCTGTATGAGGATGGCGAGCCGCATGATGCGCTCGACTATCGGCAAGAAATCTAAACGGTAAATGGCATACGCTTTACACCAGATTAAAAGTATAACTAATGAAATCATTGGAATATGACGAAACAAATTATTTTCATCTTCGCTTTGCTCTGCACGTTGCAGGCACAAGCAAGTGTACAACCCGTACAGAAGGACACTGTACGACACACTATTCATTATGAAGTAGCGGAATTGCTTCAACCGATGCAGCCCGTCTATCTCAACGGGGTGCTACTTCCGGCATCTCGAACCGGCAACTGGTTTGTTAGCATATCCGGAGGTGCGACAGTTTTTCTTGGTACACCTCTCGGTTGTGAAGACCTTTTTGGACGAGTGAAACCTTCGTACAGCCTCGCCGTCGGCAAATGGTTTACTCCTTTGGTCGGCGCAAGGGTAAATTATAGTGGCTTGCAGTTTAAGGATGCACAATTATCTACGCAGGACTACCATTATATCCATGCAGATCTCCTGTGGAATCTCCTTGGACGCAGATATGCCCGACAGGAACAGGTACGTTGGAGGCTTGCACCCTTTATGGGTGTCGGTCTGCTACATAACGCCACCAACGGGAACAATCCCTTTGCGCTTTCTTACGGCATACTAACACAATACCGTATTTCCAAACGGGTTAGTGCTATGCTGGAACTCTCTAACACAACTACATTCCAGGATTTCGACGGATATGGCTATCCAAACCGTCTGGGCGATCACATGCTTTCGCTGACTGCCGGATTCACCTTTCATCTCGGTAAGGTCGGCTGGAAGCGCGCAGTGGATACGGCACCATACATCCATCGGAACGAACTGCTTGTCGATTATGGCAACTTCCTTTCGGAGGAGAACAGGCGTTATGTGGGACGTCACAATCAAGATAAGCGAACGCTCGTGGAATTAAAGAAAATTCTGGAAATCGAAGGACTACTCGATACATATAGCCATATCTTTGACAACGACGATATAACCGGATGCAGATATCCTATAAATAATTATAGCGGTTTGAACTCGCTTCGTGCAAGATTGAAGCATAGCTATTGGGACGGGTCGTCACCTCTTGACACGACTATTCTTCAGACAGAGAATGGAAAGCCATCATATAATTACACGGCTTCCCGAAATGTGCAGTCCGCCCATCAGGACACCCTCGCTATGGATTCCACGGTTCTTTCATACGCTGATGGAGAGTGCATCGGTACACCCATCTATTTCTTTTTTGCTCTCAATACGACACATCTGACGGATACCTCACAGAGGCTTAATCTTGACGAACTGGCTCGTGTAGCTAAGAAATACAGTTTATCCGTGAGGGTAACTGGTGCTGCTGACAGTTCTACAGGAACATCAAGTATCAATGATTCTTTGAGTATATCGAGAGCAGGTTTTATTACCGCAGAACTGGAACAACGTGGAATACCAGCCAAGCGGATTATCAGAGTTAGCAAAGGTGGAATTGCCGACTATACGCCCGTGGAAGCCAACAGACATACGAAAGTGGAGTTGTTTTTTCCAAAAGCGAAATAGAAATTTCGCATAATTGATGTTTAACTTTGTCATAATCAATGAAGCCTCTCCGCTGTGAAGCGAAGAGGCTTTTTCGATATGGTACACGTGAAGTTCGCCATTTTCCTACTGTCAGAACCAGAATGAAAATTATTTCGATGCTTCGAGTGACTCTTTTCTGAACTGTTTGAGAAGTTTTTCAAGTTCAAGTGATACTTTGCGGGCACGAGTTCCGGCAGCTTTGTTGCTTTTCTCCATCTGGAGGTTGGCATCTTTTGAGAATTGATCGAACAATTCACAGATTTGTGTAAATGTTTTTTCCATTGTTATGTTCTTAATATTATATAATACTCTGGCAAAGATAGCAAAAATATTTTTTTAGGACTTATATTAGCTCTGTTATATATTTCGCCTATAATATGATACCCCTTTTTATGTTTTTCCATTCTGAGTATTCCCTTATCGCACCATCGGCAAATCTGGCCGAAGAGATTTTATATGCAAAGGTACAGTGTCCGGACGATTGTCAAGCACCGCTATGCTAACGGTTCCTGGATATTTTACGGCAGCCTTCCTCAAATCAAAGATTGACTTTCAGTCCCCTTCTCATTGCAAGGTATAAAAGGACAAGCATGCTTCTGCTCTTACATTCGAAGGTTGGGTATTCCGTTCCATTCCATTTACTGTTTACTTGTCTTATCGCCCTTATTCCACTGTTAATCCTGCATAAAAATCAATCCCCGGCAAGAAGCCGAAAGAGCTTCAAGCAAAGGGAAATAATAAATCAAAGAATATGGGAAAATACGATTTTATCAAGTTGGGTAATCTTCTTTATTGGCATGACCCAGATAGTGGTCTGTCTAATGGGGTTTACCAAGTGGCTTCTATTCCGGAAAACATTGAAGAGGATAGCGTTATTTTGATTGCATCTGATACTTCGGAAGCGGAGGTTTTTCCTTCTGAATTATCACCGATACATACCGGTAGAAGTCATAAAGAAGACTTTTTGCGTTGGAAAACAGAACGTGAAGCTGAAGGTATTGAGTTTTACGACCACCTTTCCAAGGTGATGGATACGGAAAACGACTTGAGTGTGGGAGATATGGTGGCGTTTACAAACGATTATGGAGTGATATTTGGACCTTGTGAGGTCTTAGCTTTTGGGAATCTCTGTAATAGTGGCAGATGTGTATATATTGACAGTGATTCTTATTGGTTTCCTAACCGTCCCGACCAACTCACCATCATGAGAGGTGCGGAATGACAATAACATATCCACCTGTAGCCAAAGCGGGTGGATAGCATTTCCTTGTATTGTATATTCAGCCCGATTACTCTTATAGCCATGCTCCACCGAACTCCCACAACCGGTCCTATTCCTTTTTTACTCGTCGTACTCCGTTTCTAAACAGTATAACACATTTATTGGCCTGACATTCTTGAAATTCACAACGGAAACAGCTTGGTTTCCGTGTGATGAAACACTTGAACTGGTATGTGAGAAATTCCCAACACTATGTTATTTCTATCAATCGGAAGAGTCGGGTCTGGCGGAGTACTGGACAAATGACCAAGAGGGTAAATACTTTCCCGACAAGTACATTGCAGACCTATGTACTCCAGACGACAAATGGTACAAGGAATATTTTGTCAACCAGACAGAAGTATTCAAGTGGTTTGAGGTGATAAGCGGTCAGTCTGTCGAATCAATAACAGAAATTCTTGCTATTGCCGAACAACGGAAAGATGAAAACGACAATTCTTTCTGTAACATCTATGAATATGCCGCAGGCTAAGACTAATCCGATGCAGAAAACGAAATGACGGTATGCTGACAGCGTGCAGCGAACTATCATTATCCGATAAGCTTCTCTGATTTGCCATGCAGATTGGGGAGACTTTGTCGCCTTCAGTCCTTTTATACAGTCTCAGAGTGCTTCTCCAGTCTTTTATATTCTTCCAATCCGGATATTCTTTATATCGCACATCGGCAGTTCTTATCTGAGAGATTTTGTATGCAAAGATACAGCTTTAGAATGGTCAAGTAACGCTGCGCTAACAGTTCCCGGATACTTGTGGCAGCCTTCCGCATATCGAAGATTTGGGTATTCCACTTCATTCCATCCACTGTTTACTTGCCTTATCCATCCTTTCCTTGCTGTCAATTTCGCATAAAAATCATTCCAGACAAGAAGCCGGAAGAGCTTCAAGTAAAGGGAATAAAGTTTAATCATTTAAATTTCAAAATTATGCACAGCCGAATTTTTCAGATTTCTAAAATGTGGATAGAAAAAGAAAACTATCTGAATGAAGACACTCTCCATCAAGGAGATGGCAGTTTCTATGACTATTGTGCGGAGATAGATGACGAAGAACGTAAGGAGGATATTCGTTATTTGGTCAATACTGCTCTACCAAAAGATATGTTCGAACTTGTAGGTGATGACACCATACGCTACATTGGTGGTGTGGAACAATGGAAAGAGAACTTTGTGACTAACATCCGTAAGAAAGCTGAAGCTATTACGACGGAAAATATGTTGGAGTTTGTAGGCCCTGTTTATCAACTTGAAAAGGCATTGGAAAATCCATTGGATATTGCGTATCATTTCTATTTGGACGGAGAGGGATACCAGTCATTTGCCGAAAAATCTTTTGCATTTATGGAGTTTGTCTGTACGCTTGAACCGGGAACGATACTCTATATCGGAGGAGTCATCGACTATCACTTCTGATACTCCATATAATTTTTTTAAAGCCACCCGCAACTCAAGCGGGTGGTTATCATCTTCCTATATAACAGTCCGGTTACTTTTATAGACCATGTTCTGCCGAACCTCTGTTACCAATTCACAGCCTCTTTTACCGATTCTATATTACCTGTTCTAATTGTATTACATTCTCACAGTCCCGACATGCACCATTGTTTGTTTCGTGCGCAAAGGTACGGTGGCAAACGATGTTCAAGTACCGCTGTTGCTACCTGAAATGAAATTTGACGTAACCTTCCGCAATCACAGATTCCGGTATTCATAAAATTTCATTCCGGTTACTTGCTCATAGTTCTTGCATCCACCGTTGAAAATGCACATGAAACAACCTCTTGGGTAAAGTCGGAAGGCTTCAAGAAGAGGGAAATAAAAAACAACTTAAAAAAATAAATGCAATGAGAACTAAAACACTCTACAGATGCGATGCACAGAAAATAGACATCAGTCGTTTCCCTAACTTTCACATAACAGGAAGTATAACCGGAATGAAGAAACTCTATTATGGCAAGAATGCTCTATTGGTACGTTGCGGAAGCTGGATTTACAACGTGTCAAGTGAACCCGAAGTTTATTATAATATAGCACATTAGTAGTATGAAAAAAGGTTATAAAAAAGATTTTCAGAGTTGGAAAGGTATAGTAACTCTAAAATTACTTTGCTGCAATATAGCAGCAGGTCGTTTTGATTGGAAGAAATATTGTACGCCACAGCCTTATTGTGGTCAGGAGATTTGCGTTATACCGCTACATTGTTCTTATGGACAGATAGGCTACACTGTGTATTTCCCTTATTCTGATATGCCGGAAGTGGAATACGATTGGGAAATGAACAAATTAACTATTGACAAAGAGAATTGGGAGAATTATTTACAGAATTAATATTAAAAATATGGCACAGAATTTTTATACCAAATGGCAGAACGCAATCCTTGCAGATGCAGGAGTCTATGTTTCAAAAAAATACCGCAGTTTCCAAACGGCCTTAGTACGTGAGATTTCCAAGTACGCAACAGCCGTTGGCGCAAAAGTAACATTCAACTTAAAGGGGCATTATAATACCTCTTGTTTCATAGAACGTAACGGTAAATTCGTTTACATCAGTCACTCTTCCGGTTTGTCCCGAATGGGTAGCGGTGTAAAAATAGAACTCGATTCTTTCTTAATCCGGACAGCCCAACACGCGAAAGATTACAGAGGGGGACATAATCAGTATTGCGATATAACAAATTTACAGTCTATGATAGATAATTTGTTAGAGTAATAAAATAAATTCAAGAAAAGGTACGGAGCAAACAGCTCCGCATCTTTTTCCGTTTTATCGGCGCATTCCGCCGCTGTACTCTGCTTCTTGTAGCTCTTCCCGGTATTCCTCCATATTATTCAGCTTTTCGTTCACGGTTTGCAGGTTGGCATCCAACGAAGCATTATGGTCGTATGGGAAACGATGTTGTGCGACAAGTCCCGCATTAGTAACTGGCCCGATATCTATCATGTCGGATTCTTTATTATAGCTGACATACAGCACATCACCATTCGGCATTTCAAATGCAGGAATCTTTTGTTGTGTCATGATAGCGAATTGTTCCGCAGCCATCTCCTTGGCTACCCCTTTTAACGTATCTCCAGCATGTTCGATACCATAACGCCTGATATGGTCGCGTACTTCCTTTTCCGTGAATTTCAGCATCACTTCATAAGTTCCTCCGACACTCCCATTGTACACCACAGCAAAATCCTTGTCCTCAATCAAAAGATTGTCTCCTCGGTTCTGTATGGGAGAAGAATAAGTATATTCTTCGTTAATGCCGTTACCGTCATAATACTCCTTGGCGAGAGTCAGCAGTCCTTCGTAGTCCCCCTTATCCTTGAATGCGTCCAACCGCATCGTGTCATCGGTAAGCTGAAGATAGGCCACGGAAGAATAATACACTTTTTCTTTCGGTGCTACTGTTTGCTCTTCATCAATGTTCTGCTCCAATTCCAGTGCAATCTTATCCACCTTTTGGGTAATCAGAGAAGCCGCTCTTTTCACATCCAACAGAGTTGTCTTGATGAATTGTGGCGATTCCTTCAATTTGTCGAGCCATCCTTTGAGGTAGGCACAACTGTCCTCTTTTATATGTTTCGTCATGCCGTAACGTTGGGCAACCAATGCGCTGCCTAACTCGGCTACCAATTCTTCGCGCGCATACTCTGCCGAGCCGAAAGTTGTCGGCTTGATACGGTCGAGAACTCCTTCCGCACCGGTCGAGTGTGTCATCTCATGGAATAGTGTTCCATAGAACGCCTCTCCAGATTTGAACTGTTCCTTTTCCGGCACAACGATTTCATTTCTCGATATAGAGTAGTAAGCGTTATCCTGATGCTGTGGTTTGATCGGACAAATCCACAGATTGTCCTTTATCAGCGCATCGACGGGAGCGAAGCTGAAATACTCTCCGTTCTCAATATTCGGTAGCGAATACTCCTTTTCGAGTTTTTGCCACAGCTCCGGTCTTGCCTCCTGCAAGTTGGTCTGTGCCACGTTAAAGACTCGGAATACCTGCATCTTAGGATAAACATTGTATTCCTTCTTCTCGTTATCAGATAGTTTTTTGTAGTCATCATACTTAATCTTCTCACCAGAATCCTTGTGTATGCAGGTGAATGTAGTCAGCATGATTGGGAATGATTTCTCTCCACGAAGTACAGAAACACGAGGTTTCTCCTGATTGTCCTTATCGGATTTGTTGAGCCGTTGTACACACTCAAAAGTGCAGAAGCGCGGAATCTTGTAACCTTCCTTTTCACAATGTATAAGCAACATAATGGCATTCATACCATTATACTCGCGTCCGGAAAGATTGCAGGGCCATTGTAACGCTCCTTCCGTGAACCATGGCTTTCTCCAATCCTTACGGATACTCTCGATTTTCTCAATCATCATTTCAGCGAAGAGGTCTAATGCTTTATCTTCGCTGTTCGGCCCGTCCGTGTGCTGTTTTTTATATCCGGCCATATCCTTTACTGATTGGAATTAGACGAATCTGCTACATACTGTACAAGTTCTTCCACTTTGCATGAAACATTCAGCTTTCCGTTATATGCCGAAAGGGATATTTCACCTTTGGCATCCACTCGCACGCCCGGCTGTAACCATGCTTCGCGTTCTTTGCCAAAACAGAAAAAACGTACCCATTGGTATTCAAAGCCATCCTCTACTTTCTCCGTACTGAATGCCGAAAACATTGTGTAAGGCTGGTCTTTCTTATCCCTTTTTTCCTCGATATGCTGCCCGACCTTACCTCGAAATACTAATTCGCCCTTGACCGTATCTTTCGCATCTGCCGTAGCTGTACGAATTTCGTTAATAAAAAGATTGAAATAAAGTTTGTCACCACGGTGTTTGAGATACATTGTCCCCGAAACCTCGATGCGGGAACCATTTCGATATTTGGAAACCTCCTTTCCGGCAGTATCTTTGCTGACATCCACCTCAATAGGCATAGTCTTCCCGTCAGTGTCAGGGATCATTACTCGAAGAGGAAAAACCAGGAACGTTTTCCCTTCCTTATTGGTGCGTATCGACGCATCACGTCCGATAACGCCACATACCGTAACATTACATTTTATCATTTCTATTGTCTTTTAATGTGATACATAATCACCCGACAACTGTGTTGCCATGATTTGTTGTTGAACTGCTAAATCATTGCTCTTAATCGGGTGCTCGTATCATTGCCCAGATCAGCCATCCGGCAAGGAACAGTTGAACGCTCACGATAATGAGCGTTGCTACCCAGCCGAAGAGTTGGTAGCAGAGCAGGACATACAAGGCAAGGTAGGACAGTCCGAACAGACATCTGCATAGCTGTATCATCACGCATTTTACCATATCGCCACGCTTCTATCTTTTTAGGTTCTCTGTCTGTCCCTGCTGTTGGGACATCCCTTGTTCAAAATTCTGTGAAGCCGCTTCCGAGAGGATAACCGTATTCAGCATACCGGTTACACGTATCCTTTTGGCTTCTTCTGTGAGAGTATTGTTATTCAGTGTTGCCGACAGACGGCTTAACTCCGCAGTAGTCAACTCACGTGACATGCGCAGTTCTCCATTGTTCACTCGCAGAATAGCCTTTCCATTTTCACTGATTGCCAGTTCGCAGTTTTTCATGCCCGGTAATAATGATTTCAGATTGATGCGTCCACTATCCATTTGTTTGGATATGGCAGTCTTTTGCTCCTCCTCGTTCTTGTTGTCGATTTGTACGGCCAATAGCATAAGGGAACTAAAGGCTGTCATCGCCATCTCTACTATAGGGTCATTGCATCCTGACATTCCCACACCGCTATCCTCTGACGAAAGCAACTTCTTCATCCATCCGTCGGGCGAAAGGTTTTTGCCAGCGGCATTCTCTTCTGTTCCTTTATATCGGGTGAGCAGGCTGTTCCCGTTGTGCAACACTTCCAATTTGATATTACCTTTCTGTGCGATTTCAGTCAGATAAGCCGCAGGGTCGATGTCACGCTTTGTTCCGTCTGCATAGAAGTTTGTCACGCCGAAATGTAGATGTTCGCCCGTTGTACGTGTACCTGTGTTGCCCGATGTGCCGAGCTTCCCACCGGCTTTTACTACATCACCGACCTTTACAGTAACCTCCTTAAGGTGCATATAAGTACATTGTACCTTGCTGCCATCCGTTCGGGTATATTCCACAGTCAGCGATTTCCCACCGGGCGTGTTCTTATTCTGATTCACAGCCACCACCTTCCCGTTGTTCTCAGTAGCCAGTACCGCATCGCCATTGCAACGGATATCAATTCCCTTATGCATCTGTTGTTTCGTGTTGTCCATCGGATCTTGCCGCATACCGAAAGGCGAGGTAACAAAAAGAAACTCTTCACGCTCTACCGGGAATGAGTACTCCGCACCATACTCTGAATTTTCAGACGTTCGGAGAGGATTATGTTCCGTACCGAACCGCTTACCCTGTGTCTCCATTTCCTGCATCACCAGTTTGTCATACTGCTGTAAGCCATTTTGCTCTATAATCCGTTGCAGACTCTCGGCATATTCTCCGCCTGTGGCATAACCGGCCTGTTCGATATTTTGTGTCCAACCCTTGTAATCGTCGGGCGAAAGTGCAAAACATTGGGCATAGCGGCTGTTTTCTTTTAAAAAACGGGAGTGGTGTTCGTATGAATCACCCACACTGTCATAACTGCAAAACTTCTCATTCGGCTTATCGTCAGTATATATACCATACCTTCCTCCTTCGGCAATCCATGCAGGCGTAGCCTTGATGCCAAAATGATTGTTCTCGTTCTGCGCCAAACGGCTTTGCCCGTTGGAACTTTCCAGTATGCCTTGTGCCAACGTCACGGATGCGGGGATTCCGTACCGGCGCATCTGCTCCATAGCATACTCTGCATATTTCATTGCGTATTGTTGGTTCTTGCTCATTTCCTTACTTCTTATCTATGAAAACCTCTGTGTGTTTCTTGTTCCTCCATGTCACTTATAGCAACCCGTGCCCCGGCACGGACGAGCTTAGACAGATAGTTGTCGAGCTGCTCCGTTGAAAATTCCGTTGAAGCCGTAATGTCCCCTTCTGGATACTCTTTTAGGGTTATGCCCAATATCTTTGCACCCTGTACCGCATCTTCGTTATAGAGCCGATAACCATCTTTCGTGCGAAGCAGTTGCAAGGCATCGGGATGATTCGCTTTAAGTTTGTCCCACAACTGCCGTTCCGGTGAAATACCCTTGTTGTCTGATTCCGTCCGTTCCTGCGCTACCGTTTCTATCGGCCACAACTCTGCTTCTTTCTGTTGTTTCTCTCCGGTGTGTGCCTCCTGCGATTGTCCTTTTTGTAGTACGTCTGCGAATAAGGTAGCTGCCAAATGACGTTTGTAGCTGTCACGCTCTTCCGCTATCCACATCCGCTGCCACTGTTGTGGAGTGACACTTCGGGCAGGCTGTTTCTGCCCATCAATAGTTGCGACGCATTGTATGCCGTCTTGTTTGGTTTTGAAAACCGAAACACGCTGGATACGGTTCAAGTCTATTTCCGGCATTTCGCTGCTGAACAAATCCACCTTCAGGTCAGGTTTGACCTCGGCCAGCGCATAATACTTGTGCGCCAGTTCCATCCGAACCTTACCGATGTTATCCATCGCTTGCTTGAGTGTTGAAAAGAAGCGGTTTATATCTTCTTTATCAGGATAGATGCTATATCCGCTCTTATTTTCGGGTTTGATATAAAGTGCCCATCGTTTCTTATCATCTTGAATCATCTCTACGTGGTCAAATCCGATCTCATTCGCCTGTTTGACCGCTGACGCCACGTCCAGTGTGGAGAGCTTCTCCATCGCCCAGTTCTTCAGCCGGGCCAGCATAATCATCTTCTCGGCAAAATAACTGTCATCGGGTCGATAACCTAATGCACCATCCGTATTGTAGAAGCGTACCTGCTCGATTCCATCTTTCTGCAACGCTCGCATGATACGTCCCTTGTTCATTCCCGGTATCTCGTTATCTACCTCTGTAGAAGCCCCTGCTGGAAGAATTACATCTGCGGTTTTTGCCTGTGGATCAATAACAAGCACAATTTTTTTCGTTTCTTTATCCGGATGCTGCCGAATCTCGTTCGACACAAAATAATGTTTGGGCATTTGCTCCTGCATGGTTGAAGTGTCTCGCCGGTTGCGCATGGTGGCGTATTCGATTTTCTCGCCCCGTTCCGCTTTATTGATTACTTCGATGGCATTGTTCACGTCACTTTCGAGAGCGTCCATCAAGTTCGGGTTCTCTTTCAGCTCCCGGCACCAGTATTCCACTGTCTTCAGACTTTCTTCAGACAACCGTGCTGGCAACCCCAGTTCCAACATTTTAATCCCTGAAGCCAGTTCCACTACCAACCGTTCCTGTCTGACAGCATCCTCCGAAGGAGCCACACCGTTCTTCATCACCATACCTTCACGCGCTAACCGTTGTTGGTGTCCGGTAGCACTCACGATTTGCCGCAAGGCTTCCTGTATATAGTCGTGATAATGTCTGAACTCTCTTTGTCGCGGCATATAGACCGCATCCTTATCTGTTTCGTAGTGGGGTACACCGCTTCCATCCAAACGAACAGGCACAAGGTTGTCTCGCATCCTCAGTAGGAAGTCGTTGAATTGAATATGCAACCGTCGGTTGTCAGCTTCCGTATATCCTCTTTCCACTGCACTTCCATACCGCCGCAACGTCGTTTCGTATCGCTCCTTATCCACGTAGGGTAGTGTCGTCTGGTCAATGTTGAACAAAGTGCGAATTTCACGGTTATGTACACCTTTATATAATTTTTGTTCCTCTTCATACAGTTTCATGTAGTCATCACGACTGATAACCTGTTCTGGATTATTGCGGTGAACGTACTTGTTCCAATTATAAAACAAAAATGGAACGCCTTGTTCATTCTCACGCACCGAGGCTCCTTGTGCCTTGGCATCGCTGAATAGCGTGAACTGGTTGGTTTTGCATCCATTTTTATCAGAATGCAGCGTCATGAATAGTGCATTGAATGCGCTGACAGAAACACCCTTTGGATAGAGGCGCGGGTATCCCTTTCCTGATGCGTTGAGCCAGTGTCCACCGGCATTCGAGGCTTCACTCAAAGCCGTAGAAAGCAAGGTGATTTGTTTTTCCTCGGCTTTCTTTTCGATTTGCGATTTTTCTTTCATATCGTTTATTTGATTATAGGATTATTGAATACCCCGTGGGCGCACGATGGTTTCCAGTTTTCCGTCCTCATAATTCCGTGCGGCAGCCTGGCGAAGCTGGTCGTTCTTGGCAAGGACAGCATTTGCCAGCGTGTTCAAAGGCAATGCCCCGGTACGGTAGGCTTCTGCTACAATCGGTGACAACTGGATGGTACACGGTACTCGGTCTATCGTGGCAATCAACGTACTATCTTGCAATACAGGGTTTACTATACGTGGGTTCAGAGTTTCATTTGTATAGCGTCGGTACTGCACATTGTTCTCATTTGTTACGTTCAGTTTTCCCTCTGTTCGTTCTTTCAAGGCTTCGTGTCCTGCCTTATTCAACAAGTTCATACCTCCCAGGCCTATCAGGAGCATTTTCAGCAACGGGTTACGCACAAACATACCCGCCACAATGCTCGCTATCGGTAACATATTGTCTTCCAAATGCAATGATTCTGTCTTGCCTGTGAATATTCCCAGTAGAACATCAGGGAGCATGGCCATTACATAACCGAGATTGCCTGTGATATTACCTATGCCATCCAGTCCCAGCATACCAAGCAGTCCGCCCCAACCGTTTCCGTTTCCCTGTGCTACTTGCGCACTTTGTATCGTTTGTACATGTTGTTCCGCATCATTGGCAGGAACAACAGTTTCATGCTTCTCTTCTTTCATAATTTCATCCTGTTCTGTCCTGACCATTTTCGCTTTGTCACATTGTTCCAAAGACTGCAAGTAGGCTTCTTCCTGTCCGGGAGCAACAACAATCGGCACATCCTTGTACCGTTCCTCATATTTCTGTTCTTCCTTGCTCTGTACATTCGGCCACAATAAACCGCTATTCTGGTTTTGTGTCCATTCCATGAAGCCAAAGTCCATGACAGGGATTTTCTTTTTCAGTTGCTTGTTGTCTGTACCAATCGCCGTGTTCTCTTTGATTTGTATTTGGGCTGCCTCTTTGCGAAAATCGTCGAATACGTTTCTGTCTCTGCCGAACACTCCTTTACTGATGCACTGTTCTACTGAAAGGGTATCAGGCTTCTTGCCTTCAAAATGATTGGTGATGGCTGCAATAGCCACATCTGCACCGGTAAACTTTGCCAGTGCCGTCCATGAACCAGTACCACCCATCATCAGGGTATCTGCGGCTGTACCCAACATCCATCCCGTACCTTTTTCCCATCTGTTCGGGCGGTAAGCTGCTTCGCCTCGTGCCTCTATTTCATCGGTCAGCGGTGAACGGCTTAACGTCTGCGATAATCCCAGCAGACTCGATTCGGCAGCCTTTCGGATGATGTAGTCAGCGGAAGACTTGGGCATACGTTCTTTCACCAACCGGTCAATCATCAGTTCCTCTATCCGGTGGTCCATATAGGCATAGGCGAGGTCACAACCGAGCTGTTCTGACAACTCATTGTAACGTGCCCTTCCGATTTCCTGCACGACGGTATCCCGCCACTGCCCGGCCATATACGCAAGGTCTTGCTGCATTTCCTCGGAACCGGTAATCTCCGTCTTGCACATCTCGATATAGTCCTCTGTTGTTTTGGAGTTCCATTCGCCTGTGACCTTGAGTGCTTGATAGGGGTCGCTCATTGGTTGTGCCGAAGATGCCATCATACTGAGAATACCACCTAAAGAGGTGGAATATTCTTTCATTTCCTCTCCCTGATTCCGTATGAGGTCAGTCCGCGTTTTTGACATGATGGGTGCGATATGGCAGTTGAAATAGTCGTTCACGAGGCGTTCCATTTCTGCAAACCGTCCGCTATGCTTGATTCCGTCCATAGTGTATTATATGTTTATCCTATTCTATTCATTAATAATTGCTCTTTTGTCTGCTCGATGGCGTTGTGGTAAATTTCCATCTGTTTGGGATAAAACTCTTCCAGCCATACATCCTTCTCGATGTTGTCGTGAATGAAGCGTATCGCTTGTTCTCGCTCAATCTCCACCGATGCTTCGCCCTCTTCCCGGTTATTGAACCATGCTTTTGTCCACCAGCGCACACCGGCCCGATCAGGATATACCGTGACTGCTCTCGGTATGTCAAAGCTCTGGATGTCTATGTCTAATTCTGCCAGTGGGTCAATGATACCACTATGGGTCAGGGCTTCGTCGTAGAGTTTTTTTTTACATCATCGCCCATCGTCGATAAGTACACGCCATGCCGTAGGGCAAGGTAATGCAGGAAGTCCGCAATGAGTAGGTTCTGCACCTTACAAGCAAGCGGCATTGCTTTATGTCCCAGTCCGAGTGGGTTGGATATACTTGGCATATTTTCATAGAAATATTCTTTGACTGCTCCCATTGTAAAGACATGGCGGAGTGACTGCTCCGTATGTGGAGGAAGTCGGTATGCACCACGCTGTAAGTCTTCCATGTAGTAGGGCAGGAAACGTAGCATCAATTCCTCTATTTCCTGTCTGTCCTGCTCGTAATCGGTGGTCAGTGCCATCTCCATGTTGGGAGATGTTGCCGCTTCGCCTCCATCAGCATGACACAATGCTTGGATATTCCCATACAGCATGGTTAGAAATTCCAGCGGATTCAGTTCCTCACCCTTGAAGCGTATCCCGATATGCAGCTTGTCACCGCTTAAAGCTACAGTCTGTCCGGCCTTGACACGCTGTCCGAACTGGGCGAAGACATTTGACAAATGCCCATAGGTCACTTCATACTCCCCATAGCGTATAGTTTGGCAGATGCCGAGTATAGGGTCATTGCCTATACCTGACACGATACCGCTGGCGACAGCCGCCAGCGTGTAGCACCGTACATCGAAGTCGATGCCATGATGAAAATATGTTTTGCCCGTTGTCGGATCGGTTTGTTCGCCGTAGCCGAGCGATAGTTTCACATCCTTGCCCTTCCGTTCTTCAAAAGGCATACAGTATCCACTTTCGGATTGCAGGATCATTTCTTCTGTATATTTCATTATGTGATTATATTTGATTCTTATTCTTATCTTTTCATCCCCCCGCTATTCGTCTGTTCTTCAACGGGAAGAGCGGGTGTCTGTATTCGTTGTATGCTTCTCGTATCAGGTGTGCGGAAAATACCGGCATTGTTACCGATAAGCATCATGCCGAGAAATGCACCGGCAATCTTGCCCAGCCAGCCGAAGCGTCCGAATATAAGAAATGCTGCTGCGACCAGTCCCGCTATACTCAATCCCGACACGTTACCCTGTCCGAGATTACGGAAAAAGTTACCGAACATATCGGAAACTCCGCCATTGGAGACTTGCCGTAGAAAATTCGATACTCCACCCAGTTTTGAGTCTATGCCGGCTACCGTACCGCTGACGGAACCGACTGCTTCTCCGGCTTTGCTTGTCAGTTCTCGCACACCGTCCGCTGCATCTGCAAGGGTATCCGTAGCCGATTTCCCTATGACCGCATCGCTTACGATATGTACCACGCTCTTATCTGTGGTTAGTTTCTCCCAACCCACATAACCGACTGCACCGCCGATGGCTGCGGTCTTGACGGCTTGTCCTGTGCCCCGTAAGGTTTGTGAAGGATGCAGTGCAGCATGTCCCATACTTCTTCCGGTAGCTTTTGCTGCTTTGCCGCCATATTTTAATATTGAATCCCAAATTCCCATATCATTACATTTTTAAGGTCTTACATTCTTTCCAATCTGTCGCCAACGTCGCTTGGCTGCGTCCACGATACTACGTTTATCGGCTTCGGGATGTGCACCCTCGTCGATTTCCCGCCAAATGTCGCCCATTGTCGTGTACTTTACCGCTTTGGTCAGTCGTTGCAGCTTTGTGTTCATTGTTTTGAGCTTTGGACGGATGCCAAAGACAATTTCCATACGCTCTTTTTCCGTCATCTTGTTCTCCGAAAGGCACGCTGTGCGTATATCGTTCACAATTTCCACGCTGTTCATCATCAGTTCCCTATAAATCTTGTTGCGCTGTGTGGATAGGGCTACGGCAAGCGTATTGGCTGGACTTCGCTTCAATTGTTTGGTGAAGTCGCCCATATTGTCTGTCAGCCTCGATACCTCATAATAGAACCCATAAGTTTGCGCCGCATAGCAGACTATTGACCGGAAAGAGTTTAGATAGTTATTAAACTCTCGTTGCAGGTCTGTTGTCGCCTGCACTTCTTCTTTTGTCCAAATATGTCCGGTGGTCTGCATCAGCATGACCTTTTCCTGATTCTTCAGCTCCTTCTCTGCCTTTTCGGTATATACTGCAATCATTCCGGCCAGTACAGGGTCATTCTGCGCTTGTACCTCACCGATACCGGTAAGACACAGCAGTAATATACTTATCCAAATTGTCCATTTCATAACTGATATATTTTATCGGACAAGAGCTGCCGCCCTGTGCCAATGGGACAGAGCCATACGAGCTGCCTCACCGTTGTCACGGTCAAGCATTCCTGCCGTTACGTTGTTCCACACATCATTGAAAGTATAGTACCGTATGCTCAAATAGAGCAGATGTAACTTCCGGCTAAAATCCGATAGTTGGTCGTTCAACGCCCATAGCGTCTTGCTGCGTTCTGCCCCCGTAAGCATGTTTTCGTTGCTACCTTTGGCCACAGCGTCATTCAGCAATGTAAAAACAGAGACAAGTTCCGTTGCTGTTTCTATATAGAGGTTGTTCATGTTCATACTGGCCACAATGCCCTGCGGATTGTTTTGGATGGCCTTGCCTAATTTCCCCAGCGTGAGGAAAATCCGCACACCGTCATTGTAGAGATGCGTACAGGCTTTCAGTGATGAAGCGTAACCGCTTGCTGTCTTGAGGTAACTGTTGTACTGCTTCTCCCACTTGTGGATTTGGTTGAACTCGGTAGCGATGCTGTTTTGGAGCAAGGCTGTTTGTGTCTGTCCCTTTATTTGTTTTTCAATCTGCCCGTTTATCAGTTCGTTACCTTCGGCCAATGCAGTCCATTCCAACGGATTGGAAGCCGCAATTTGGGCTTCTGCCACCTGTGGAAGCAGGCATACCAGCGAGGCAACCAGCCCCAGACTAATGATTCGTGATTTCATATATTCCCTTTTTTCGTTTGTTAGTTTCTACCCGTTCACGGATAATTGACACGAGGTCGTCCCTATGGAAGATACCGATCATGTCAAGACGGGGCGTGTTTCTGTCCATTGAAAGGATACGTACGGTTTTCAGCCCACAAAATTGTTGCAGCAGGCTTTGGTGCTCTTGAAAATCCACGATACGATATAGCTCCATATAATCCACTTTGCGACGGATAATACCGTATTCACTGACAAGTTGTTCCGTGCCGATGCAATAACGGATTCGCCGCAGGTAGAGATAACGGTAGAGTAACAGTAACGAGAGTATCAAGGCAATTACTGTGGCAATAGCTGTCAATGGCAGCCCTTCCATGCCTCCGTACACCCATACAGTGCCGCACAGCACGAGAGTGGGCAGCTCGTTGATGACAAATTGCCCGGTATGTGGATGGATGACAATGGTTTTGTGACAAGTTCTCTGCATAGGTTTTATGGATTATCGGTGAAAACGGGAATGAAAGTCTTCTCTCATTCCGGAAAGAGAATTGGTTATATCCACTTCCAACCGGGCAAGTTCTTCCCGTATCTTGTACATTTCCTGAAAACCCTTATCTGACATTCCTTGGTCATTGGTTTCAAAGGAGAATATTACTCTGTCCGCACGTTCAAGACGCTTTCGCACAGCCTCATGGTCCGCTTCGTCGTATAATCCGTTTCGGATATGTTCCGGATTGACTTCGGGCAAATCGGACAAGGCATGATTCAGCGTGGCTTTACCGCTGATCTCCCAATCGTCAAGGTTGTCCTTCTCTGGTTTTATCCGTTTGCCGAGTAGCTGGTCGTTCCAATCCTTATAACCCTCTGCGGCAGATTCATACAAGATGCATCCTGTAGCTTCCGGACCGGAAATGGAAGCATCAATCGCTTTTTCGATGGCTTCCAGATTGCTTCTCATTTTCTCTAATTCTTCCTCACTGGCAGAACCTTCGTCACGAGCCATTTCGTACTCATCCATACAAACCATTCTCATTTCCTGTAGATAGCCGTCACCAATTCCCATGTCGTCACGCTCCCCATTCTTCAAATTTTGTTTTGCATCATTTATACCCAGAATGGCTGTAATCTTTTCAAAATTGAATGGTTCAAGTTCTATTTCATACTGTGAATAGTCTTCGCTGTTGTTCTGTACAATCAGTCTGCCGGTTTGTGACAGACAGGTGGAGAAGTTCCAGCCTGCATGAGTGAGAGCAAAGTGGATAGCATAGACTTGTCCGGCACGGTCATGATCGAAGCAAAGATGATGTGAGGCATGGGGAGTTGCTTTTATCGCTCCTATGAATTGCTGCTGGCTCGGTGCCCCTCCGGTAGAGATGAATACCGCCTTTCGCAGATCCTTGTTCTGTGCCTGATGAAGTTGGTAATATGCCATCGCATCATAAGCACTTTCGAACCAATAGATATGTTTGGCGGAGGTGAGAGAAGTGCGGGCAGGGCTGGCAATCCACAGTCCCTCGCTTGAATTGCTCCCTGCGGCTTTGCCTTTGTAGCTGCCGCTCCCGTCCATACGGGCACGTCCTCGTTCTTCAAGTCCCACAATCGCTCCGTCGCCTTTGGGCAGGGTTAGTGGAAAGGACAGGTTCGTGTAGGTCGCACCGTCCTCCCGATGTTTCGTAGCCAGATAAAAATGCCGATGGAAGGCATATTGTGTATAAAGGTCGATACCTCGGCTTTTAAAATAAGGATAAAATTTTTTCTGCGTTTCCCGATTCTGCGGATTGAACTTATGAATGTCGTAATCCGCTATGTCAAATGGCTTTACATCTCGTTTAGGGTTCACTATTCGGGTTTTCCGTTCAGTGACAGGAATGTTCAGTAATCTGTTACAGACAAGATTCACCAGTCTGTCCGGAGACATACCCGCATGGTACTCCGTGAAAAAGTGCGGATGCTCCTTGATGAAGGAAATGATGTTATAAACTTTCTGTTGTTGTGCGTGGAAACAACATTTTCCTTGTTGTGTCACAATAAATTTGTCACCACGGATACGTCTGCCGTCGCTGTCCAAACGAACATACGAGGGATAGCGCAGACCGTCACGACGGTTCAGGTGATACCCTGCGTCAATCAATACGTCCTGGATGTTTAGTCGTTGCAGAAAGTCATCGTATGTAAGGTCTCCGTCTCTCATAGGTTTACCTCCCTCTTCTCATTTCATTAATATCTTGATTCATCTGTGCCTCGAAATTACGGATGGCCACATCTCTCGGTGTATCTACGCCGGGCTTGAAGTATGGATGTGGCGGTCCGCTGAAACGTTCGCCATAGAACTCCGGAGAGTGGTGGTGATGGAAGCCATGTGCGACTTCCGATGCCACCACAGCACCGGCGGTAAGGGCAGCGAATATCTTCACGCCAAGCCCCTTGTTCGCTTCAGGACGTGTCTTCATATCCACCTCGTTGAAAATCTTCGAAAAAAGTTTCATCCGGTGGTAATCATCCACAGCAAGAAACTTGTCGTAGTCTTTCTGGCTGATTTCGTGGCTGATGACCTGTCCGTCAATAACAGCGGACATCTTGTATTTACCCTCCGTCTGTGCCGGTTGCACGGCAATGTCACTGACCTCTACTTCCCGGCCATGTTTCTCCTCACGATACCAGCCTTTGCTTTCGTTGAGTAGTTGCAGGTCACGCCCGTCCACGGCCGCACCGATACTGCCCTGTATGTATTCCTGCCGCATCGGAGTTTCTTGCTGCATGAATAATTCTTGTTCCTGCCGCTGCCGTTCTTCCAGTTCATGCCGCACTTCGGGATGCAGGCCGATACTGATGCGTTGTTCGCTGTTGAGCTGTTCCATCGTTACTTTATCGGCAAAGTCCGCTCCGATAATGCCGTTCAGCAGATCCAACCGTTTCTCTACAGGTTGTTCCTCGATGGATGCGGTAGCCAGTTTTTTCACTTCTTCTTCCGTCAGGTCATAGACCATATCGGCATTGACACTTTCCGATTGTACGGTCAGTGTCCTCCGTTCCATATCCACGATAAGACCGTGCGAAGTAAGGCACTCCGACCATTTCTCGTTGGAAAAATAGACTGGTGAAGCAATCAACTCCTTGTATGCTTGTGCCGGTTCCTTGCTGCGCGGACGGCTGACAAGCGGTGTAATGACCTCCTGCAAGTTCTTCAATACATCTTGCTGTACAATGGGTTGCTCCTGTTGACCGCCTTTGTAGTAAAAGCCGTAGCCACCCGATTGCAGTTCGCCGGGCTTCATGCGCCCGTCTGGGCGTTCGGGTACGATGGATGGCCCCGGAAAGAAAAGCTGCCCACCAACTCTGCGTAGGTGGAAACCCCACTGTTCGCGTGGTGTCCAACCAAGGAATGGAGGGGGCATACCCAGTCGCCCCATGTGTCCGTACTCACCGATACCGATGCGGTAGCCATGTAGCCCCATCGCCACGCGACCGTTGGCATTGCGGGCATGGACGAAATTTTTCGGCATATAGAAGTCTTTTCCTATGATACTCGTGAGTATGTTGTAGGCTTTCTTGTTGGCCGTATTCGTTCCCCAGTCCGTCAGAGCCAACATCTGTCGTTCTGTTATAGGATAGACCAATAACGGTGAATCATGCCCTTGCACAATCAGCCGGTAGCCGCCTCCGTCAAATGCGACATGGGCTTGAAGTCCGTTACGCATCAGTAGATTGCGCATTTCGGGTTGCAAGTCCATCTGCCGAGGATTAGTATTTGTTCGTATCGTCATAGTCTGATGTTATGATGGTTACTTGTTATGCGTTGCCGTATTTCATAGCCGCTTCCAATTGTTCGTCTTTGAAACGGACAAACCCGGCGGCAGAATCTTCGCAGACCGTGAGTCCTTTTTCCTCACAGTAATGGGCGTACTCCTCCTGCCACTCGGCAGAAAAATGGTTGATGTAATCGAGCCAGCCGTATTCGCCGCTCTGCATCTTCTCGACGAGAATCTCTTCGGGATAATATTTCTGTTGTGCCATACGCTTATATTAAATAGGTCTTATTTGTGAATACCTGCCGCTCGGTTACGCTCACCGATTTTCTTCTGTTCGTTCCACAGTTCTTCGGTGTATTCCTCCTCTGGAACGTAGTCGAGATTGCCGTCATCATCCATCACCCAGCAACCGTAGCAACCGAAGGTGTACTTATCCCATTCACGCTTGGGTTGCTCTTTCCATTTCTGCGCGTCACCTGCGCAGAAACGGATGCCTGTCTTGTTGTGAAGGTCGATGCCTACCGTGACAGGTTCGCCATCCACTGCCACCGTCAGAGGCTCACCATGCTGCATTCCGTTTACTTCTACTGTACCTAAGTGCATTACCTCTGCCAGCACTTTCAGGTTACGGGCGATGATGGGTGTCGGAACATACATCACCTGTTTTGTTTCCTCGTCGATTTGCACGAAAGCTTTACTGCGTCGTCCGTCCGCCATAGCCACGTCTGCAATGATGGATTTGCCGTCAAGCAACTGTTTTTGCTGCTCCTCGTTGTAGCATTCCAGTGGTGACGACTTCAGTGTGGGATAAAAGACCACATCCACCTCGCCGCTATCCATACGGATAAAGGCAAACCGACTGCGACTCTCGATTACTTCGCCATTCTCGTTAGTGACACGCATGGGCAGTACCGGCGAGTAGCCGCCTTTCCCGATTTCTTTCAGGATACACAGGGGCAAATCTTCAATCATTTCTTGGGTAAGCCCAAAGCGGGCCAATGTCGGATAAGGCAGTTCGTTGAACTCAAATTGTTCTTTTTTCATATTCTGAATGATGTTATAAAATTATACTCAGCAAATATAGAGCGATTTCTTATCTGATGACTAAAACATTTCTTTATAAGTGATTATAAAGTGGTATTTTTAATGTTTTGAATATGATTTTTCGCAAATAATCATATTCAAAATTGATTAAATAATTATATTTGGAGAAAAAACAGTCGGCAATGGACAGACCATAAGAAGAGCGTGCTAACTTTGCTGCCATGAGAAAGATTTTATTATTGATGATGACGGGTGTCTCATTATGTATCACGCCAGCCAAAGCACAATTCAATACCGTTGCCGTTACCCCAACACGCTACAAGATGGAGGTATTGGATATGGGGTTAGACCAAGCGGAACCGGCATCCGAAATCGAGATTTCCGTACAGGAAGTTTCAACAGGTATCCCGGTATCCGCAGATATGGATAAGAAAAAGTGGATGGATCGTTACTTGAGTGTAAGTTACCCGTTACGTTATATCAAGGTCACTTCGCCTTATGGCTACCGTAAGGACCCGTTTACGGGAAAGAGTAAATTTCATGGCGGACTGGACTTGCGCGCACGTGGCGACAAGGTGATGGCCATGATGGAGGGTGTGGTCGTGAAGGTCGGACAGGACAAGACTTCCGGCAAGTATGTAACCTTGCGGCATGGTAGGTACACCGTCAGTTATTGTCATCTCTCTAAAATTCTTATCGTCAAAGGGGCAATAGTTCATCCTCGTGATGTGGTTGGCATTACCGGCTCCACAGGACGCAGCACCGGCGAACACCTGCATATCACCTGCAAACTCAATGGCAGGAGTATCAGCCCCTCGCTTATATTCGATTATATCCAATCCATCCGGCAGGAGTGTATATCAGCATTGGCAGGTTTGTAAAAGAGAAGTGAAAAGGGCTGAAAACGTTCCGGTTACTTTGTCATCCGTTCAATAATATGGGCAATATGGTTGCCCCAGACGTGTATTTGTACAAGGAGCATCGAAGGCATGGAGAGCGTCTTGCCATAGAAGATAGCCGCCACTACTTTGCCACCGCACCGTTCTATCTCTTCCTTGTAATCCACCACGCTTTGCCCGGTTGTCAGCACATCATCTATGATGATAATCTCTTTCCCTTTGATTTTTCCAGTAATGAGGTAGTTTCGTTCGAGGATACGCTTCTCTCCACCTTTGGCCTCATGCAGGCTTTCTCGTGCATCGCAAATATCAACGTCGTACAGTCCTGAAGTTAAATCCTGTCGGTGCTTTCCGATGTACCAGTCGAGCCGTTTGAACCGTTGACCGTATTTTATCCAGTTGCTACACGGCATGAACATTATATGGTAAGGTCTCTTTTTCAGTTGCAAGGCATTCATACACGTTTTAAAGAACTCGATTCCGTGTATATCTCCTTGTTTGAACTGGTAGATGGAATGGCAGAAAGCCCTCTGTTCATCATTGAGTAGCGCATTGTATCGTGACGGATAGTAATATCCGTAAAAGGAGATTCGGATGCCTCGTAACTTGAACGGCTTATGGGGAGAATGGCCATCAAACCGTTCGGGATGCAAGAGACAGAACATACGGCAGGCTTCCCGATGACCGGCCATTACCGCCAGACGACAGTAACGTTCACGTTCCTCGCTCTTTTCGGTCAACCGTGCGGCGGCGAATGCCGCTTCTCCTGCTTTTCGTCGCCAGTAGCCGATAATATACCACAATGCCCCAATTGTGAAAAGCAGGAGTATGAACAATAGTCTTGCATTCATCGTATTTTTATTTGAATGAAGCAGCCCGTTTCAATCTGGTTATTTACAACATTACGGTGTATTTCGACATAATCGGATATGGGGGTTGTGGCTTCATTATTTATATCAAATTCGTTTTCACTCACTTGCAAAGTTAGCAAAATCGTGGCACTAATCTAAAATAGCACCGATAATTTATAAGCCATATCACTTTTATATCATAAAGTCTTACCCATACAATTTCCTCTTTTAATTGTACATGCTCAACTTTTATAGAAGATGTTCGCCCTGACCGGTACACGGCAAATGGCATACAAGTCTGCTATATGCTGTGTACCCGTCTTTGGGGCAAAGCAAGGACGATGGCACATTTGCCACAAGTGTCAATCAAGCCAATCTGTTGTCCTTGCAGCGACCTCTGCTATCTGTTCTTTTGTAACCGGCAATGCCGTCTGTTTGTTTTTATAGCTTCGCCCCACACCATCAGCGGAGCGTCACAGGACTTGTCCGCAAGAGACATTCACTCACCTTATGGCAGCAGAGCTGCTATGGGGTGAGTGAAAGACTCTTTACGGAAGCCAAACATGAAAAGACCGTACACCTCGGTCACAAACTGCCAAGGCTTACGCTTCGCCAGATTTGAGACTAAGTTGTACGGTCACTTCATCGGGAAGTTTGGACCGGCAAGCCACAGACGCTCCACTGCCCACCCATTCCTTTTATAAATCTTGCACCTATTCTACATGTCTATATGACAACCGCCTGTAGTAAGAAAGCATATTCTGTTTGTCGGTTAGCTCTGCTGTAGTCATATTTTCCGCAAAGTAAGCCGCCTTTTACCAAACATCAAATCGCCACTATCGCTGGAACGAAAAATCTTCCTCTGACACGTCAGAGCGTATTTCTTGTCCCCGTTTTGTCTTATCGGTATTCTTGGGCGGCAGTTGATGGCAGAAAATATCCCTCAGCAGGCTGAACAGCCTTCAAAAAGAGGGAAAAAGAAAAATTATCAGAGTTATGGCAAAGACGATAGACATAGAACTTCAAAAACAGTTGGACAAGCCACAGGCATGGTTCTGTAAGTATTTTCCTGCACGCATACGCAATGTGAGTGAGCGTGAGATAGCAGACCGCAAGTTAGTCTTTGATTTCAAGGATGGACGGGCATACGAAGAGGTTGCTCAACGCACGGCAGCCAACATGACCGAACGTTATGGAACATCATGTACTAACATTGTATTTTCTCCCGTACCGGCATCCACCGATAAGAAGAACGAGATACGTTACAAAGCATTCTGCCAAAGAGTATGCGAACTGACGGGAGCTATCAATGGTTATGACCATGTATCAGTGAGTGGTGAGAGGCTAACCATTCACGAAAACCGTAAGGCAGAGAAAGAAGTCCGTAAGGTAAACGTCATTGAGTTTGATTCGGCTTTTTTCAACGGCAGGTCTGTGGTAGTCTTTGATGATGTGATAACCAAAGGGCTGAGTTATGCTACCTATGCCAATCAGCTTGAAAGCCTTGGTGCTAATGTACTCGGAGGTATATTCCTCGCAAGAACCCATTACAAAGTGAAATAATATGACCCAGACAAAGTATGATAAGGCAGTGTCCGTTTGCTTCAGTGGACACCGCAATATTCCATTCCTATACAGGAAGCAACTGAAGCTGCAATTAAAGGCAGCGATAACCAAGGCATACGCTGGAGGTTATCGTCATTTTTACTGTGGTTGTGCCATGGGGTTTGATATGCTGGCGGCAGAAGTTGCTCTTGCGTTGCAGTCTGAATTGTCAGGTCTGCAAGTTATTGCCGTAGTACCGTATCGCGGACAATCCGAGCGGTGGAACGATGCGATGAAAGCCCGGTATGATACTATTCTCTGTAACTCGGATGATGTTATCATCCTGAGCGAACACTACTACCATGGCTGTTTGCTTCGACGCAACGACTATATGGTTTTTCACAGTTCGTCTCTTATTGCCTGGTATGACGGAAACCCCAAGGGTGGTACGTTTTATACTTATCGTAAGGCTACAGCGAATGGACTAAAAGTTCTAAATCTCTATGGCAGCTCAATCGTATAACAGCCATCTTGTTTTTGCATATTCCGAGCCGTAGCGGTGACTCCTTTGCCATTCATGTAAAGGCTGTTTTGTCAGCCATAGCGTGATATGGCAAAGTACGCTATTAGTTCTGATGTATTGCCCGGCTTTACCTATGTGCCGGTTTAGTTGGTGTTGCTGTATTTTTATATCTTCGGAGGCTCCATCCTCCTTATATCTTTCTCTACCTTTTTTAGTATTCGGCTTAAAAAGTAATATACTTGCCTTACTTTTCGCCTATTTAGCATGTTTAGGGCACGTCTTTTATAATAAAAGTGCAGCAATTGGTTGCTGCACTTTTGCTATAATATCTATTTGTCATATTAGACCTTCCCGTACACCGTCCTCATTTTTCCGTCCACCAGCACCTTATTTGACCGCACAATCCAAGCTCTGCCGTCATTCAATCCGCATTCCAATGCCTTTTCGCCGCCGCCGATTAGTACCGGAACGGTTGTCACTGTGATTTCGTCCGCCAGCCCGTTATCCAAGAGTAAAGCCCCGATTTCCTCACCGTAAGCCACCACCATACCGTCGCCGTTTTCCTTCATCTGTCTCAGTTCTGCCACTGCATCTCCTTGGATAAACTTCACTCGTTCATTCTCCGTCAGGTCGATGCCGCCGTTCGTCACAACCAAAGTCTCTTTCGC
Source organism: Bacteroides hominis (assembly GCF_033042785.2). Taxonomy (NCBI): domain Bacteria; kingdom Pseudomonadati; phylum Bacteroidota; class Bacteroidia; order Bacteroidales; family Bacteroidaceae; genus Bacteroides; species Bacteroides hominis. The sequence goes on from NZ_CP178829.1 coordinate 3,665,555, forward strand.
CGTAATCGGCCAACCCAAATGGTTCATATAAATACGCAGGTAAGTTTCTTCGTCAATCAGCACACAACTGGAGGCATCCACAGCCGCATCAAAATGCTTGTCCGAAGGAGTCGGACAACCGTCGATGGACTGGTACACGTGCAAGGAAATCTGTTTCATATTCAATGTGTTTTTAAGAATTATGTCCACCTTGCACCCTAAAGGACAGCATGAACCCACGCTATTCCGGAATAGAGGTACTGCCATACCTAAAAGGCAGATAAGCAAACCCTTGCTGTATAAACATACAGTATGAATATTTTGCTATACATCTTGTCTTTTTGATAAGTGTCAGTTTTCTATTCCAAGACGTTCAGTGAACGTATAATATATATATATCAATCTCCGCCTGTTTCCAAGCTGAGTATGAATCTTCCATGTCACGACAATAACCGTACCCGAAAGTACCGTCTGCTGTCTTCATTTTGACAAAGATAACGAAATATTGGCGGATAAGCAAACAAAAAACATTGTTTTTCTGGTTGCCTGTTCCGAACTGCATTCTGCCTTATCAAAAAGACTTACTCATTCCCTATGATTTAATACAGTCGTCATTCTGCAATTATCAAGAGATGGGCCAATCCATCCGATTCCACCTCCCTTTATAGTTCACCTTCCTCCGATATAGTACGGGCAATCCGTTCTGGTTGTCCGTTACCCTGTTTTAACACCCCTGTTTTACAGTTTTATTCATCCCTTTCTATTTGATTGTCATTTATTATCGTTTTGCTGCTGCCGTGCGACCTCTCGTGGACTTATTTTCCCGCAAAGGTAATAGGCTGCTCCAATCTTGCCAATGCCGGCGTTCCGCCGCGAGTGAGCCGCAAAAATCTTCCTCTCCGTCTGTCGAGCGTATTTTCCCGCATCAGCCTTGTCAGATTGTTTCCGCCACCTTTTGGAGGCAGAAAAATAAATCCCAAAGGTCGCAAACAGGTTGAACAAAGGGAAATAGTAACAATAAAAACAAAAATAACATTATGAAAACAGAGATTAGGCAGAATGGCAAAGTGATACTATCGAGTACAGACGATATATCCATTCCGATGATTTTCAAAAACTTATGTGGTAAGAACTTTTCTGGAAACGACTATCAAAACTATCTCAGAACAGTTTGTCAGGATATTGGTGTTACGACGGGGGCGATTGAGTATTATGCCGACAACGTTTTGATTGAGAAAGCAACTATTCCTGTATTTTAAAAACTATATACAATGAAAAGGAAAGAGAAAGCAGCAGTAGATGAATTTGTTGCCCTTGTAGGAGGCAAGACATGGGAGCCTGTACGACATAAATGTATGGGTAAATGGAGTGGTATGACCGATTACGGTTTTGTCATAGACGGACGGATAACGCTCTTTGTTTCCAATAGTATGGCATACTTTAAGAAACGGATTCGTGAGTGGATTAAGTCGATACATACTTTTGAAGCGAAGAAAGATTGCTACCTCCGCTTGCTACGTGAACAAATTGAAAAGGACAACGACAAGGCAAAGGACGAAAAGTTAAATCCTGTCAGACTGATAGACATCGGCATCTTATCCCCCGAAAGCAATAGCCCGTTTGATTTTTTTACCCCTTATGTGTTAGTCGAAATAAACGGCAGGCGGTTCAAGCATCAAACAGCGGAGTTAAGTTGCGCTATTATGGTGGATAGTTTGGCAGGATACCTTGAAGAATGCAACTGCAAGGATATATACACGGCAAGGGCAGTGCGTACACCTGACTACATTTTTTGCGGTGTGCGGTTTGACTCCCGTGATAATATGTATAAGATTGGAAAGTAGAGATTAATGATGTCTGAAGAAGTTATCACTTACAACGATAACTCCAGTCGTTTTATAGGACAGCATCAGCATTTGCCCCACTAAATACATAAGTTCCCAATTTACGATTGGAGACTTATGTATTTTTCTGTATGGAAAACTAATCAAATAATCGCTGACTTATCATCCAGTCATTAAGCACGCCCGGATCTACACGATTTGTAAGATTCACATTTTTACTCAAACAACCGATTTTCTCACCTCTTAAATAAATAACTGGTGGGGTTAATGTATTCGGATTGTATGGACTTAATGATGAACTGGGACTTCCATATATGGAATACCGATTCTTGAAAGATATACTTGAAAAGTGACTACCGTATATATTCTCGTTGTTGGATATGGAATCAGGAGTAGATGTGTTCAACGACAATCTGCCTAAATACAAACCGTCATTTGCCAATAGAAACGATTCTTTCCTTGAAATTCTGGTATCTAAACATATTCTATCCATTCCCTATGATTTAACGCCATTATTTAATAATGCCATAACGTCTTTTAGTTGCATTATCGAACACCTCTGTCTCTCTTAGAAACTGCATTACCCGTTCCCTGTCTTCGGAAATCAGGCAACCTTTCAGTTTACCGTTCTTTTCCGTGATTTTTAATTTTGAAAGTTCGAATATATCGGAACAATCCAGCCAACTGTCATAGTCCAGAATATCACGATAGTTCCGAACCATCAAAGGATATTGGCAGTCCAGTAGCTCTTCCGACCTCTTGGAAGAATCTATTTCCGAATTTATCAGTAAGGCACCGATAGCGACACCTTCCGGAGTAAAGCCGATAATAACAATATATTTATTGCGGTCTTTATATCCGTCTTTTAGTATCAGTCCGTCCTCTTCGTCCAAGGGGACATAAATAATGTCACCAATTTTGACTGATGACATATCTACTTGCTCAGCTTTGGCCATTATAGCTTTCAGCTTTTCCAATGCACCGGTTTTGTCGTCCATTTGATTTAAGATAAAGCGTTCTTGACAATCTGCTTTTCTCGGATATAATCTACCATGTCCTTGGTAGCTTTTCCTGCCCGGGCTATATCTATAATGGTAATGAAGTTTTTTTGAGGATCATCCTGAATGCGTGTCATCGCTTCTTCCCATGCCGAGTCATGCGACAAATCGGACAAGTCATAAGGGTCTGTATCCTTATATTTAGCGATAGCAGCGTCAAGACAACGTTTGTTGGCACCTGATATATAGTCCATATCGGGTACGGCAGAAGTATATACCTTCTTGTCACGAACCTCTATGTCTGAAAGGAACTCGTCAAAATTCCCATCCAAGGGTTTGCCTTCTGCAATTTGCAGTGCCTTGTAGGTATAGGCTGGCACCGGGCCATGCTTCAATGCTCTGAAAGAGTCTTCGACAATCACTTTGCCATATTTGACAAGATGGTCCTGTTGGGCAAAATAAAGTATTTTAAATAACTTTATATAGTCCACTCCTTGAGTGAAACTCTGCATGATGTAGAGTACCACTGCTCTTATTTTAGCAATCTGTATAGCTGTTTTCATTTCAAAAAAATCTATGCGATTACAAAGATACAACTAATTTGCTGAATAATACGCTCATGATACAAAAAAAATAGTCCGTTGCATTTTTTTACGACATTTAATATAGTCGTCATTCTGAGAGTAATAGTCTGCAATTATCAAGAGATGGGCCAATCCACCCGATTCCACCTCCCTTTATAGTTCACCTTCCTCCGATTATAGTACGGGCAATCCGTTCCGATTGTCCGTTACCCTGTTTTAACACCCCTGTTTTACAGTTTTATTCATCCCTTTCTATTTGATTGTCATTTATTATCGTTTTGCTGCTGCCGTGCGACCTCTCGTGGACTTATTTTCCCGCAAAGGTAATAGGCTGCTCCAATCTTGCCAATGCCGGCGTTCCGCCGCGAGTGAGCCGCAAAAATCTTCCTCTCCGTCTGTCGAGCGTATTTTTCCGCATCAGCCTTGTCAGATTGTGTCCGCCACCTTTTGGAGGCAGAAAAATAAATCCCAAAGGTCGCAAACAGGCCGAAAAAAGGGAAAAAAAGAAAGGTTAAATTATGAGTTACAACAAATTGAAATCATTGGTAGCGAACGTGGAAGCCATAGAAACGGCAATGAAAATCCAAGTTCAAGGCAGGCAGGCCACTGCGGAAGAAAAAGAAATTTTATCCCGATATTCTGGTTTCGGGGGTATCAAAGAAGTGTTGAATATAGGTACGGACAAGCCCATAAGTGGTGATATGCAAGAACCGATACAAAGATTGCAGGAGTTAATCAATGCTTACCCTCATTTCACAGAACCCATGCGACACAATGTCATAGAGGGTATCAAAGCATCTGTACTGACAGCATTTTACACTCCTAAATTCCTTGTTGATGCAGTGGTGCGGCAGATACACGCCACGTTCAGCGAAAACGGCCTCAAAATGCGTTCATTTCTCGAACCGAGTGCAGGTATAGGCGGTTTTCTGCCCATAGCCATGTCCGGCACGTATGACTATGCCATTGAGAAAGATCTCATTTCGGGGATGATACTTTCCCTGCTCCATGAGAACACGCTAACACGGACGGCTGCATTTGAAACCATTGGAGAACAAGGTTTTGAGCATACAACTTTCGATGTCATAGCCTCCAACATCCCGTTTGGCAATTTCCGGGTATTCGATGCGGAGCTGTGGAAGAAAGGCGGTATGTACGAACAGGCCACCAAGACCATACACAACTACTTTTTTGTCAAAGCGATGGAGTTGTTGAATGAGGGTGGGTTATTGGCTTTCATCACATCGAGGGGCATAGCCGACACGCCCGGTAACAAGTTCGTGCGTGAATATCTTGTAAATCATGCCGACCTGATAAGTGCAATCCGTCTGCCCGATATGCTTTTCATGCAGACAAGCGGTATAGAGGTAGGCAGTGACCTGCTGATATTCCAAAAGCACACGCACAAGACGGTACTCTCACAACGGGAACAACTGTTTTTACAAGTAGGCAGGGAAAAGGCGGACGCCATAGGCACAATGACCGAATACGCCAACAAATTGTTTACCATGCCGAAAACCACCCTTGCAACAGGTAGCCGCATTGTGCAGAACCAATACGGAAAATATGTGCGCAAATACCAATGGCAGGGAAATGAAAATGCCATGTCGCAATATCTCGCCGCACTGCTGAAACTCGACTTTGGCCGATATTTCCGCAAAAGTCTTTTCACAGGGAACGGACAGGGCAGCGAACATATGCAAATGTCCCTTTTCGGGAATGTAGCGATGAAACAAGTAGAAAAAGGTAAACGAGCCTACACGGATGGGGTGGAAGCATGGATGAAAGACGGCGCAATGGTACTGTTTGAGGGCCAGGTGGGTACTATCCAATATCGAAAATCAAGTCTTTATCAAGAGGTAGCCATTGATTTTGTGCCGGTGGACGAGGGTAAGGTCAATACAGATAGGGCGAAAGACTATTTTCCTATACGCAAAGCATACTTTGAACTGTCAATCAAAGAGAGGGAAGAACAAAAAGAGGATAACGGATTGCGTAGAGAGCTGAACGCCCGATACGATGCCTTTGTTGCCAAATGGGGCTGTTTCCACGAGAACGACAACAAGGAGTTTATCATGCTTGACAGCCTCGGTGTGGAAGTCTTTACAATAGAAATGCAGCTTGGAAAAGATTTAGTCAAGTCCGACATCATGCGTGAACCTGTGGCGTTCAAGAAGATAGACCCGAACAAACGGCTGACACCGATTGAAGCGTTGGCAAGCAGCTTGAATTTCTACGGCAGGGTTGATATGGACTACCTGATGCAGTCCACGGATAGTGCCGAGGAAGAAATCATCGGCGACCTCAAAGGTGAAATATTTTACAATCCTGCTGTCGGGGAGTGGGAGCACAAAGGCAAGTTCCTTTCAGGCAATGTCATAGCCAAATGCAAGGAGATAGGTTCTTACTTATCCGAACTCACGGACAGGGAAAAAGATTGGACGGAAACTGCTGTAAGGGCTTTGGCGGATGCGACACCCGAAGCGATACCCTACGAGGAACTCGACATTAACATGGGTGAGCGTTGGATTGACACTAAGTTATATGCCGATTTTGCAACTGAACTTTTCGAGACCGAGACAAGCGTAATGTATTTCGATGTGAACGACACCTACATAGTACGCCTGCAAAGTTACTCTCCGGTGGCTTACAACACCTATTTCGTTCGTAACTATGACGGTGGGGATTTGTTTGTTCATGCCCTGCATGATACTGTACCTGAAATCACGAAAGAGATATACCGCAATGGTGATAAGGTGCGTGTACCGGACGAGGAAGCCATACAGGAGGCAGCCACCAAGATACAGGAGATTAGAGACCGTTTCAACTGCTGGCTTGACAGGCAGCCGATAGAGGTTCGGGACGAGCTGGTGAGGGTGTATAACGAGCGTTTCAACTGCTATGTCAGGCCGCACTATGACGGTTCGGCACAAACCTTTCCGCAGCTCTCTTTCGAGCAATTTCCATATGATAGCCTATATCCCTCACAGAAAGATGCTATCTGGATGATTAAGCAGAACGGAGGCGGTATCTGTTGGCACGAGGTAGGCACAGGCAAGACGATGATAATGTGTGTTGCCGCCTACGAAATGAAACGTCTCGGATTGGCACACAAGCCGCTTATTATCGGGCTGAAAGCCAATGTACACGAAATCGCCGATACGTTCCGTAAGGCATACCCTACGGCCAAAGTTCTCTATCCGGGCAAGGACGATTTTACCGCTGCCAACAGGCAAGAGGTCTTTTCAAAAATCAAGAACAACAACTGGGACTGCATCATACTCACGCACGACCAGTTCGCCAAGATACCGCAGTCAGAAGAGACCATGATAGATATATTCACGGAAGAGCTTGCCGATGTGGAACGTAACCTTGAATTTTTGGAGCAGTCCACTATGCGTTACCGTAGCGGAAAGATGCAGGAGGGGTTAGAAAAGCGTAAACAGAACCTTGGGGCTAAATTACAAGAACTGCGTATGAAAATCAATAATCGGAAAGACGATGCTGTGGACTTCCACACAATGGGAATAGACCATATTTTTGTAGATGAGTGCCATATTTTCAAGAACTTAATGTTCCAGACACGCCATAACCGTGTGGCAGGTATCGGCAACACCAAAGGCTCTCAAAGGGCAATGAACCTCTTGTTCGCCATTCGTGACATCCAACTTCGTACAGGTCGTGACCTTGGGGCTACGTTTCTGTCGGGTACAGTGGTGGTAAATGCACTGACCGAACTATATGTGATGTTCAAGTATTTGCGTCCGCAGGAGCTTCAACGGCAACGGATTAGCTGTTTCGATGCGTGGGCAGCCATATTCACAAAGAAAACGGCAGATTATGAGTTGAACGTGACAGGCTCGGTGAAGCGCAAAGAGCGTTTTCGTACTTATATCAAAGTACCGGAACTGGCAATGTTCCTGCGTGAGATTACGGATTACCGTACAGCCGACATGATAAATCTTGATGTGCCTGAGAAGAACGTGCGTTTCCTCTCTTATCCCCCGACAATTGAGCAGGAGGAAATGATAGGACGCTTGGTATCTTTTGCCGGTAGCGGCCAGTGGGAGGACTTGGGGCTTGACGTTCCGCAACCCGACAACCTCGACAAGGCTAAAATGTTGGTTGTGACCAATGTAGCCCGAAAAATGGCTCTTGATATGCGCTTGTTGGGTTGCAAGTTCAAGGATGATGCCGATAACAAGGCTTCTATCTGTGCGAGGACAATCTATGACTACTATATACGCTCGAATGACAATCGGGGTACACAGTTCGTGTTCAGCGACCTTGGTACATACAAACCGAACGAATGGAACATATATACCGACATCAAAGAAAAGTTGGTACGGCTCGGTATTCCTGCTGATGAAATACAGTTTATCCAATGCGCCACTACCGAGAGGACAAGAAAAAAGCTGTTTGAAGAAATGAATAACGGCAAGGTGCGAGTTCTTTTTGGAAGTACGACCATGTTAGGCACAGGTGTGAACGCCCAACAAAGGGCTGTGGCGGTGCATCACCTTGAAATACCTTGGCGACCTGCTGACATGGAACAACGAAACGGCAGGGCAGTACGCAAAGGCAACACTGTAAAGCTGTGGGGTGGCAATGTGGTGGATATCGTAATTTATGGTACGGAAAAGACCCTCGATGCCTACAAGTTTAATCTGTTGAAAAACAAGCAGATGTTTATCAATCAAATTAACAACGGCACAATTGCCGTGCGCCGTATCGACGAGGGAGGCATGGATGAGGACAGCGGTATGAACTTCGCCGAGTTCGTGGCTATTCTGTCAGGAAATAACGACTTGCTGAACAAGACGAAGCTCGACAACAAGATTATGCAGCTTGAAAAGGAACAGGCTATTTTCAAGAAAGAACGCATCCGTGCCGAGCGTAAAATAGCTGCCTGTCAGGAAGAAGTCGAAAAGGCAAAGCGTACTGAGGCCGATTTCAAGAGGGATTTGGAATACATCAACTCGTATAATGGGGCAAAGGCAACCCTGCTTTTAAACTTGCCGCAAGCCAGTACCGAGGAAGTTGGTCGGGAGTTGCACCATATAGCCAAGACCTACCGCAACGGAGCGTATGGCACAGTTGGCACGTATGCAGGACTGAACTTGTTGGTGCATAGCGAGTATAATATGGACGGTACGTTTGACCGCAATACATTCTTTGTAGAGGGTATAAGTGGGTTGAAATACCGATGCGGCCTAAGCGGTGCGCTGCCGCTTGGTTTCGTTGAGTCGGCGCAATATCCGCATGGAGCATTAAGCAAATTGCCCTCTCTTATCGAGAAGCAACAAAAGGCGGTAGAGCGGATAGAAAGCGAAATTCCTACATTGCAGAAAATCGTTTGTCGCCAGTGGAGCAAGACTGATGAGCTGTCAAGGCTCAAACAGGAATGCAAGGAACTCCAGCACAGGATTGATGAAAGTCTGAAAGAGGCCGAACAACCACAGGCTGCCAAACACGAAGCTATTGCCGAAGCTGCTTGACATAATCATAATTTAACCGTTCCCTCTGCATGGTCGCGATGACCGGGCAGAGGGATTTTTTTGCGCTCCGGTCTGCCGACGGCTTTACTCTTTTATGGCATCCTTCCTCCCTTTATAGCCTCCCGATTCCCCGCCGCCACCCATTCTCATTTATAGCTATTAATATCTTCTGTTTTTAGTCAAATAGAGATAATATTCTTTCATCGCATATCCGTTTTTTGCGATACGCCATTTTTAGCTTCTACATTGGTGGCAATGTATCATTTTTGCCTTCACACCTCCTAATAGCTTCAATCAAGGCATCTTTTAACCTTATGAAGGCAAGTTTATCCACCCCTTTTGATATACTGATTTCATTACCGACCAAATCTTTTAACTTGAGTAAACAAGGAACATCTGCCTTATATCTGTCTCCCACATCTTGTAGGTCATAGTCAAATTTATAATGATAAGCAAGAAATTGCGTAAAAGTATTTCTACTTTTATTGCTTAGTTTGCAGATAGCATCAAAAAGAGCATTGGCATCTTCAGATGCAAATATAGCACGAAGTTCGTATGTACAACTTTTATCTGGATAAGGCAATCTGTCTATGATTATAAGTTGTTCTACTGTTCCTTCAGTCAAATTACGCAGTGCTTTTTGCATTTGATCCGGCAACTCATTTATCTTTGATTTCATCTTCTGCAAGAAATAGTCCACAATATCATCCGTTATTGAGGTCCTGGAATCTGTGGTTACATAATTACATCCACTAATAAAAAGCCCTCTTAACTGATAAAGTTCCTCTAAACTGGTTTGGCTATCAATCATTTCTGCTATTCTTACTTTTATTAAAGAGACATAAGCCTGTATAAAATAGAAAATGCCAATAGCGTGAAAATATGATAGATACGCAATACTATAACCAAGTTGATAAGCGTCTTTTATCTCTCTATCCAATATGGATTTTATAGTGTCCTGACAAATACTTTCAAGTTTTTGCTGCTCCATATCGAAAAAGCCGGATAGCATTTCCCAAGGTTTCAATTCTTTTTGCTTATCCCTTATCTCCGTAACAATAAATTCTACAAGTGGAGCACCTGTGATAATATAGTGTATAATAGCCGTAACATACTCCGGATTTAAGACATCATAAATTAACTCTTTGTTTAAAGAGTGATATTTTTCCCTTAGATGCTGTATCCTTTGCTTATCCTCATTATTATCTTGGAGTAGTGAAATCCGACAATCTCTACTCCAATTACAAATTACCTCTTTGTTCTCTCTATTATTATACTCTGCATACACTGCAATAAATGACCCAAGAATATTTTTAAGAAAGATATTCTCCTTTTCAACCAGTTCGGGAGGAAGTTTGTTTAAGTGGCTTTTAAAATCATATAAACATTGTCTCAAAACCCGTAAGTTGTCGGATTTTGTACACTTAAAACAGGCAATAATGAAATCACGCATTTCTTTCAAATAATCGGATACCGGTACTTCGCCAAGGAAGTATTCGATGGCTTCTTCTATGTCAGGTTGTATTTCAAATTCCCTGCCTATGGTCTTTTCCTTAAACTCATCCAATACAGCCTTGGGAAGTTCTTCAAGGTGGTTCTCATCTCCAATTACGACAACATGACAATTACAATGCTCTACAAAATAGTTGATAAAGCCTAACAATTCCTTCATCTCTATCAGGCACCTTTCGATGTCATCGAATATCAGAAACTTTACACCTTTTATACTGTCGTCTTTCACTTGTAGTAACGACAACGAATCCAGTGTTGCGGAAAAGGAACCATCCTCTTTAGAGTCTTCATTAAAATCCATACTTGTCTTGAAGACTACCTTACCGGCTAATTTCAAAACTCCCTTTATGAAACGCCCCGTTTTCGAATAGAAGAAAGGATTTAATTCCCTATCTATAGCTGTCTTGATGTCATTCACGCTATCCATTCCATAGGTCGAAATATAGATGGGCTTTAGCGTAATTTCCTCGTCGGTATCTGCGGTTCCATCAAACCTCTTCTTCCATTCTTTTATAAGATGAGTTTTGCCACATCCCCATTTTCCTTTCAGCATCACGGCATACTGAGGATTAGTATTATCAGCATAGCTGTTTAAAAAATCAAGAATCAAAGTATTCATACCTTTGTTATTAACATAATTCTATTTTAACTCCATTGGAAAACAAAAATGTAGCAATAAGAACATTAAATATTGAAATAGTAAACGACGCTGCAAATCCATTATCACCACATCCACAATGAACAAAGTTAGTGATATTTCTTAATACAATAATATCCAAACAACTAAATTTCATGTTTCTTCTTTGAAAGATCCAATAAAGGCTTGCAGGAATCGTCAGTCTTACCATTGATTGCTTAAATATGCGTCTCCTATCATAATAATATCCGCAGAAAATGTGATGGTGGAATACATTTGGCGTTTCCTGTCAACATTGTAAACCTCTTTGTAATATACGATATACGCATATTTGAACTCCACGACACGAAAGATTGAATTATCCTTAGTGTTGTAATAAATCACCTTGCCGCTTATCGCTTTGAAAGGACTGTTTACCATTGCTTCAAGAATAGTAGTTTCTCTGGTAGATTCAACGGTTATGGTAATACGTCCGCCAATAACATTTGTCACTGGCCTTCCTTTATTATCTGTCTTGCGGTTAAATTCAATGTGTGATGAAATCACTTCTATATCCTTTCCTTGTAAGCACACGGTTGCCTTTAATTCTGCCATGCTGATCTTATTATTTATTATAAAACCAAGACATTTCGCCTTGGTTAAAGCAGTCAGACCGCTTTCAAGACAAGAAGGAGGATATCATATTTCGCAAATATAGAATTTTCCCTTGAACTTAACAAGCAATCAATTAAATTTATTAACCGACAAGATAGAAGAAACACTGCTTACAGGCTGTCCTCCCTTTTAAGTAGTATGTATACAAAGTAGAGAAATGCTTGCAGTTCAAGATGTACCACGAAATTAAGACTTGATGTAATTTTTTCAAGCTGAGAGCCGAGCTATCCGCGTAATAGCTCGGCTTGTTTTTTTTTTAAATGAGGGAAAGGTTATTTAGGCAGATGATATTTGTCCTTTATATGCTCGGCCACGTGTTCGACTTCTGGGAACAACGTTGATTTGTCTATGCCGAGGGCTTCAAGTTGCTTCCTGATTTTCTGCTTCTGCGCTTTATTGATGATGTACACTTTGTAACTGAAGTTGAGTGATGCTGGTTGGCTTTTATTGCCATTGATACCATAAAGGAAAAATGCCCCGGACTGCCGAATTATGCGAGGATTGTCAAACATAGGTTTCACGCAAAAAACTCTTTCAATATCCTTTGAGTCGATCACATTTTGGAAATGAGGTTTCTCGTACTTAATTTCATGCAGAAGATATTGGATTTCTTCTTCGGAGTTGAACTCCTTCCTATCCAATTCTCTCAAATCTTCGATACTGAAATCTATTGGGCGTTTAGCGATATTAGAAACGACACTGACAGCATCACTGTCGAAATATTTAATATCCGATGTTTGAACTTCGAATCGGAACAGTTTACCGTCAACGGCATCATTCTCGCACGCAAAATACAGAGCTACCAAAGGATTTGTAGTAATATCCAAGAGGCGTGTCGGCAAGGAGTAATGCTGCATCTTGACCAACTTCTCAAAGGTAGATGTACACCCTTTGAAATCAGCCGGACTTTGAGCGATAATATCTCTGAAAATTCTATTTTCATTCTGGATTAAGAATTTCTCTCGATAGATGGAGGGAATCAATCCAAAACTCTTATCTGACTGTCCTCGATAAAAGATATGGTAATCCATATCGTCCTCTAATTCGTCTTCAAGTTTCTCGAATAGAGTCCGGATGCTACCAATACTTGATGAATCACTCTCCGGTGTATAATTATATGCCTCGTATGAAATCTCCCACGGACGTTTCCCAAGAGTCTTGACTATTTTTTCTGACAACTCATTATATGATGCAAAACTATCATAAGTGTAGCCCAGTTTCTTGCTTCTTAGATACGATGAAGTGTTGGAATCCAAAGGAACATATTTTTCTGGATTAGCGTAGAACAGAACAATGCTGAGCTTTCCCTTTCCGACACTTTTAATGTTCAATGCAGTTTGAAAAAGTCGTTCATCTACTTTCCCTCCTTTTACTTGTCCGAACAATTCCCATAATACATTTATATCATTGTTGCCCCTAATTGTCTTCCATGGGAAAAGATGCACTTTCATTGGATGTGTTGTCGGGATGCCTGATACATCTGTCGGTTCTGTACATTTAAAATGTAGCTTACGCCTTAAATCCTGTAAGATTTCAACCCTCCTTTCATCGGAGTGAAATTTATTGAGATACGCCAAGAATGTGAACGGATCTATTTCTTGTAATGTAATCTCTTTACCTTTTTCTGTGCCATCTCGAAAACCGGTAATACCGATTTCTTTTAACTTAGATATAAGCTCTGGCTGGTTATTCTGTTTTCCAAGTAGCCATTCGGATAGTTCTTTATAGAATGGTAGCCATGTATATATTTTATCCATATCAGTTATAGTAATTTAAATTCTTATATATAAGCAGCAGGAGACAACCTCTATTTTTGTTCATTCAGGGTTACATCCTGCACATACCCACACAGAGTAGGATTATTAGCCTCCAGTCCAATCGAATCAGAAGAAATGTACATCCTCATATCCTGCGAATAGTACCTGAACCTATTGTAATGCAATCCCATTTCTTCATCCTCATACTGTCCTTGATGCCTGAGTGGGCAGAAGTACTACAATAGCTCCAAACGTATGGTAGGTGTTCGGGGAATCACCGAACACCTACGCACTATGAATGTCTTACATATTTACCTATAGACGTAACTTCCTTGTTCTGAACGTTCATTTCATAACTTCAAAATTTATACAATACATTTAAATGCTATAAATAATTTTACTATATCCATTAGTGTAAGACTGCTCAATTGTGCTTAATTCCCCATCATTGTACTTAAATAGAAAGTCGCATTCAATAAATTGATTAGATGTGTGCTCTTTTGCTTTTCTATGTACATTGAGTATCTCATCTGAAGAGTTACAAAAATAAGTGTCAATTCTATAGCCATACTTCCCAAAATTATATAACGCATCAATAAGTTCGGTTTTAGATAGAACTACCATTGTAATATTTTGCAACAGAGGAATTCCTCCAACATACTTATATATAGTAATTTTAGAGTCGATATAACTGACAAAAGAATAGTTACATATTTCTGGCGTTATATGTTCTATTACTAAAATAATCCTTCCATCATTGTCAAAACCATATTCCATTATTTTGTTTATCTTAGCGGGTTTGTTTTTGAGGAGTCTTCCTTTACGGAAGCCGTCTATTTCGTTCTCAAATGGGTATATATTAGAAAGTGTTCTTTTTTTCAAATTGGAGATTTTTTCCCATAATATAGCAATAAATAAGCAAATTAATACGTCTATTATTGAAATGCAAATTTATTGGCAACGTAGTTTTTATATTCTGTCTATTGTTTGTAAAGCATAAAAATGTATATTTGCAACAGACCCAATTGCTCTATATCAAAACAAATGAAAAGAGAATGGAATAGCTGCATAAATACTTACAGCCTACCTTGGGATATTATCGTCAATTCAGAAAAGAAGAAGTTTATCGAAAGCTAAAATAAAAATATTTCCTTTTACTGATTTTTGCAGATTTATTTTTATAACATACTATATAATAGTGAAACAGAAAGAAAAGAAAGCTCGAAATAGGAGGACAAATGAACAAATAGACAAGGAGGTAATATCCGAACTTGAAAAGCTTGTAGCTGAATATGGTTTTGGTAATGTCAATTTGAGTGCATTGATGAAAGCTGCAAACATAGAAGCTAATGTGTTTTATAGAAGATACGGCTCGATGGACAATCTTTACGACAGGCTTGCCAAGCAGTATGATTTCTGGATCAATGATGCTATTGACGTTTCCAGCCTGAACATATTGGGACCTAAAAAGTTTTTTGCGGAAACATTCAAGACCCTTTATAGGAACTTGTCTGATAACACTGTAATGCAAAAGTTGTTACTTTATGAAATGTCGGTTATCAATGAAACGACAAAGAGAACAGCAGAAACACGGGATATTATGAATCTAAATTTGATTGCGTTTTATGACAATCTGTTTAAACCGGCGAAAATCAATATTAAAGCTATTATGGCGAATCTGATTGGAGGAATTTATTATCTGATACTTCATAGGAGGTGTGCGAAAACCTGTACAATAGATTTTAGTACTCAAGAAGGGGAAAAGGTCTTTTTCGAATGGATAGATTATCTAACAGATACCATTTTTGACAAACTGGAAGCGTATGAAAGGAATAGAAAAGCAGCTCAAGAAATGTTATCTGACGGCATAAGTGAGTTTAAAATATGCAAATATATGGGTATCAATAAAAATGACTTGAGAATACTGCTTTCAAAATAACCATAGAAATTCACGAGAACTTTCAAAAGAGTCTAAAAAGTACATATAAGTGATTATGGACTTAATAGTCTAATCAGGCCATTGGAGCAAGGGGTATTTGACATTAGCTATTGTCGGTTACTTTTATATTTTTTTCTATATCCATCTGTATAAGGACTGATAGCCTGCTACAAGAAAAATCTGACACGCTTTGTGTAGCGCATTACATAAAGTGCGTCAAGTTATTTTTCAAAGGGTACACGAACAGACTTGAAATTGCGGATAATGATATAACTATATCACTATTCACAGTTTCAAGGTAGTCTTTGGAGCTTAGTCCTGCATGTCCGTTCTCCTGTTTTATTATTCCCTGCTTTAGCGTTTTCTATTCCTTTTTTATATACTTCTATTTATCGCTTTTCTGCTGCCGTGCAACCTGCCGTGGATTGAATTTTTCCGCAAAGGTAATCGCCAGTCCCAGTCGTGTCAATGCCGGCATTCAGCCGCAAGTGAAGCGCAAAAATCTTCCTCTCCGCTGGTGAGCGTATTTTTCCTCTTCAGCCTTGCCAGATTGTTCCTGCCACCTTTGGATGCAGAAAAAATCATCCCGGAGGTCGCAAACAGGCCGAATAGAGGGAAAATAAAAAAATGATAAACTAAGGTAACGGTAGGACTAACCACCTGCCACAAAAAGAATTTATTATGTTATACGTTCACACAATTGGTCGCATTGGTAAGGATTGCCAGGTTATTACTGGAACACACGGTTCATTCATCGCATTTGATATGGCGGTAGATGACTATTCACACGGAAACAGCGTTACTACTTGGATAAGGGTACGGAGTAAGAAAGAGAACCACATTCGGCTATCCGAATACCTGACCAAAGGACGGTTATTGCTCATTGAGGGGACATTATCGGCTTCTCTGTGGAAGGATAAAGATGAAAACTCCCAGATTCAACTATCCATTACGGCAGACACATTGGAGTTCATCAATACCGGAAAACGGGAGGGTACAACTTCAGAAGCAGAGAGTCCGACAGATGCCGCAAGCAATGTACCTGTACCACCGGTAGCTATGCCGCAAGAGGACAAGGAAGACTTGCCGTTCTGATGATGTGCATATAGTATTGAAAAACAACAAATACTAAATGTAGTATTTACTAATTATAGTAAAGTAGTAAGTTAGCTATTACTGAAAGTAGTATTTACTACATTTAGTTTATTAGTATTTTAGTATAGTAGTAAATACTAAAATACTCTTTTTAGTAAAATAGTATATACTAATTATAGTATTTACTAAGAATAGTATTATCTTTGTATCGCATATAAAGACATCAAATTATGACAAAAATTATAGCTGTTTTGAATCATAAGGGTGGGGTTGGCAAGACAACTACCACCATCAATCTTGCCGCTGCTTTGCGACAGAAGAAAAAGCGTGTATTGGCTATTGACATGGACGGGCAGGCAAATCTTACAGAATCGTGTGGTCTCTCCATTGAGGAAGAACAAACGGTGTATGGGGCAATGAGAGGTGAATATCCCTTACCGGTTATCGAACTGGAGAATGGACTTGCTGTTGTGCCGTCCTGTCTCGACCTGTCGGCGGCAGAATCCGAACTGATAAACGAGCCGGGACGTGAGTTGATACTGAAAGGACTGATTACGAAGTTGCTTGACAGTCGGAAGTTTGACTACATCCTGATTGACTGTCCACCTTCACTGGGCTTGCTGACACTCAATGCCCTTACCACAGCGGACTTTCTGATTATTCCGGTGCAGGCACAATTCCTCGCCATGCGCGGAATGGCGAAGATTACAAGCGTAATTGAGATTGTCAAGGAACGCCTGAACCCGAACCTGAGTATTGGTGGCATTGTTATTACTCAGTTTGACAAGCGCAAGACACTCAACAAGAGCGTAGCTGAAATTATCAATGACTCTTTCTGTGATAAAGTGTTCAAAACGATTGTACGGGACAATGTGGCACTGGCCGAAGCTCCTATAAAGGGAAAGAACGTCTTTGAGTACAATAAGAACTGCAATGGAGCCAAAGATTATATAGCTTTGGCACAAGAGGTTTTGAAATTAAAATAAGACAATATGGGCAAGAGTGATTTATTGAAAGACAGTATGAAAAGCGGACTGGACGGATTGCTGTCATCCACGAAGAAATCTCCGCAAAAGAAGGAAGCCACACCGCTTAAAACTGAAAAAGAGCCTGCGGTACATTGCAATTTCGTTATCGACAAGAGTGTTCATACGCGTATGAAATTCCTTGCTATTGAGAAGAATATGTCATTGAGAGACATTGTAAATGAGGCGATGAAGGAGTATTTGGAAAAAAACGGTAAGTGAGGGTATGTTCCTCGCTTCCCGTTCTTTTAAATCAGTGACTTCTGTTAGTACGTTATGCCGATATGTATTGCTACATATCAGTCATTGACAACCCTTTGTATGACAGGGAATAACCTTTGAACTCTCCCGTTGCACGCATGAAAGCGGCTGCTTTCGCTTCCAGTTTTTCCATGTCGATATTTTCGGCCTTGCGTTTGACTTCGAAAAATGTCGCCGTATCGTCCAGTTCGTTTTCAGTTACTATGTCTATTTCGTTCTCACCCTTGCGGTCCCACCAGCCTCCGATACGCGTATAGACTTGCCGTTCTATCAGTACACGCTTAAAGTAACGTTCAAGCATCAGACCGCTGAAAGTTTCATAATCCCGACCTATAATCATCTTCACACTTCCATAGTTCTCTATCTCCAGCATATAGCTGTACTTGTAGATGAAGCGGAACCAGAACGTGAAAAAATTATCCTCGATGACATACCGGACATTCTTGGCGGAACTCTTCTCGAACAGCGGTTGCTTCTTCGATATGATTTCGTATTCTTTCTCCAGCTTGGTAAGATAACCGCCGATTTCCTTGCCTACCACGTTTTCAATTTCCGAACGGGATGTTTTTCCTCGTGCAATGGCCGATAGTATGGAGAAATAGATTCCGTAATCCTTGCCGAACTCTTCGATAAGAATCGCTTTACCCTCGCCCAAAAATATGGAGTCGGCCTTTATAATCTGGTCGAGCATAGTCGTTTTGGTTGTTGCTCCTGCATCCACGAGTAGTTGTACATACTTCGCCACACCGCCCGTGAAAGCGTACAAGGCCAGCAGATCTTCTGCCGTGTAGCCGGGGTTGTATTCCGAAAGAATATCTTTCAGAACAGTTGGGGTAAACGGACGCACAGTCATAAAGCGCGACTGCCGGTTATACAACGGCTCTTTCTTATCCTTGAATATCTTTGTCATCATGGAATAAATCGAACCACAGACAATCAGGTTAATACGGGACTTCGGGCTGTATAGATCCCAGATGCGCTGCATATCGCTGAACACCGATTTGTTCACACGGAAAAACTCCTGGAACTCGTCGATAAAGAGTGTGATGGGACGTTCTGCCGAAAGTTTCATCAGGTACTCGAACACATCGGTGAAGTGTTCTGCCCGCCCCATGGTTGGGACTCCCAACTTGTTCTCTATTTCAAGCCGGTAATCCTCACACAAATCGCCTTCGGCTTTCCGGGCAACAAAGAAATAGAGAATCGGTTCGTCCTCGTATGCCTTCCACACGAGTGATGTCTTACCGATACGGCGACGTCCCGTTACCACTGTAAACTGAGCATTGTTTTTGGCCATTTCGCGAATCTTGCGAAGAGAGGCTATTTCTTCTGTCCTGTCAAAAAATCTCATATCCTTATCCTTTTTTATTGCTGTTTCCGAAACTGCTGTTTCCGAAACAGCTGTTTCGTTACTGCAAAAATAATGCAAATTTCTGGTAAAACAGGCAATTGATACAGATTTATTTAGCGAAATGGCTCAAAGGATTTTTATCCGGTAAGTTCCATTCCTGTTTTACACCGTCTGGTCTTACGTCCTTCCGCTTGTCCCGTTGTATCGTTAATCATCCCTTTATAGTTCCATCCGTTTTACCATCCGCCTTTCAGCGTATTCTTCCTTTTCTATATTCTTTTAATGCCACTCATCCGGTCCATTCCTGCCATCACCGGTTGGTTTTCCAGACGCAAAGGTGGACTGCCGCGCTTGATTCCGTCGCTTTGAAGTGCATTTCCTATAAAATTCTTCCTTTCTGCGAAAGAGTAATTTTCCGGAAAAAGCGTCGGAAATCGCTTATTCGTCAGTCCTTGTAAAGCATCTGTAAATCCCAAGCGGTTCAGGCAGAAAAGAGAACCGAACAAAGGGAAAATAAAAAATTAAATATTAAAACCAATTAAATTTTTATGATTATGGAAGCAACAGCAATTCAATCAGTAGAGAAAAACATCACAATGGTAGCATTGGCAAACGTGCAGCCGAGCAATTACAACCCACGTAAGAATTTTGACGAAGCGAGCCTTGCAGAACTTTCCGAGAGTATTCGTCAGCAGGGTGTGTTACAGCCTATTGGAGTACGCCCAATAGAAGACAACCGCTTTGAGATTGTTTTTGGAGAACGCCGATATCGTGCCTCCCTCATGGCAGGATTGGAAGACATTCCGGCTGTCGTTATGGAAATTTCAGACGAAGTTGCCGAAGAAATGGCGGTAACTGAAAACCTCCAGCGCAAGGATGTTACCCCGATAGAGGAAGCAAATGCCTACCAAAAGCTCATTGATAGTGGTCGCCACGATGTGCAGTCTTTGGCGGTGCAGTTCGGTAAAAACGAAAGCTATATCCGCACACGCCTTAAATTCGTTTCCTTAATGCCCGAAATCGCACAGCTTTTGGAACAGGACGAAATCACAATCAGCGTAGCGAGCGAAATTTGCCGTTATGGGGAAGATATTCAGAAAGAGGTGTACAACAAGCATCTTAAAGAGGGGATGCAGTACAATAGTTGGCGAGGAATGAAAGCCTCTGATGTTGCACGGAACATCGAACGGCAATATACCACCGACTTGGAGCGATACGCATTTGACAAGACCCTCTGTCTGTCGTGTCCTCACAATACAAATAATATGATGTTATTTTGCGAGGGTGGTTGCGGAAATTGCGCCAATCGTACTTGCCTTGCTGAAATGAATGCAGCATATCTCACGGAGAAAGCCGTGCGCCTTATGGAAGAACGCCCTGAGGTATCCCTCTGCTATGAAAGTTTCAACAGCAATGAAGCCGTAGTAGAACGTCTTACCGCCATGGGTTACGAAGTGGAAAGCCTTAACTATTATGCAAAGGCATATCCCGAACAGCCCGAAGCACCCCGAAAAGATGAGTACGACACCACCGAAGAATACGAACAGGCACAGAGCGAGTTCGAACAGGATTTGAACGATTACACGGAAGAATGCGAAGAAATCCGTACCCGAAGTGAAGCAGGTGAAATCATCCTTTATTTCCGTATTGAGAGCAAGGACATCGTACTCTGTTATGTTCCGAAAGTTACCTGTACTACCAATGACACAAAACAGGAGCAGACGCTTTCACCGGTAGAGAAGTTGGAAAAGCAAGACAAACGCAACAAGGAAATTGCCCTTGAAAAGACTGTAGAGGACACAAAAAAACAGATTTTGGAGGTTGATATGTCCGATTGCAAGTTTGGGCAAGACGAGGACAAGATGATTTATTTCTTCTTGCTATCATCCCTCCGCAAAGAGCATTTCGAAGCGGTAGGTATCGAGGAAAAAAAGCCTTATTCCTACCTTACAGATGAAGAAAAGATAAACATCATTGCCAACCTCACGAGCAAGCAGAAAGCGATTATTCGCAGGGATTTTCTAATTGCTAATTTCAAGAACGCATACGGCAACAATGCCATTGCATCCCTCTTGCTTGACTTCGCACAAAAACATATGCCCGACCTGTTGGCAGACATCAAGAACGGACATAATGAAGTGTATGAGAAGCGTCACCAACGTATCGAAGAGAAAAAAGCCGTTCTTTTGGTGCAGGAACAAGCAAAGCAGGAAGCGGAGCAATCTGACAAACAGCAATCCGAAGTAGGGATGCAGACCGAAGAACAGCCACAAGAGGAAGATATTGCAGCTTAACCATAATCAGTAACCAACGAATAGAGGGTGGAGTAATCTGTCCTCTATTCGTTCCTAATTTGTAATTAGATTAAAGATGTTCACGGACAACTGCTCCAAACCGTTGTCGGGCGGCGCGTCTGCCGGGCAAACCCGCCATCCGCGCGATTATGCCTTTTCTATCCCATTTATAGCTACCTCCCGATACCCCGCCGCCACCCGTCTTCATTTATACCTATCAGTTTCCTCCTTTTTATCTTTTCCATCTTATTCCTTCTCCGGTTCCTTCCTGTCCTCGCCGATTGGTTTTCCAGACGCGAAGGTGGACTGCCGCACTTGATTCCATCGCTTTGAAGTGCATTTTTATAAAATTCTTCCTTTCTGTGAAAGAGTAATTTTCCAAAAAAAGCGTTGGAAGTAGCTTGTTCGTCAGTCCTGTAAAGCATCTGTAAATCCCAAGCGGTTCAGACAGAATATAGAACCGAACAGAGGGAAGAAAAATAAATCATTAAAATTTCATGACAATGGACAACATCAAAGAAAGCAAAGAGTACAAACTTGCCAAAGAATGGGAAATGGCAGTGAATAGTTTTAGTTTCAATCCCAAGCGTTTTGCAGCCGCTATACCTGATATGCACCCCACACTGCAACAGAGCCTCTATAGATTGTTTAAGGAGTGCATCATTGTGATGGCGGATGAGACACGTCACTATGATGACCGCAATCGTGCATCACATGAAGAAGCAAAGTGTCTTATGGAATACCTCAAGACAAATGGAAAGCATATCCCATTAAAATAACAAGCGTATGAAAACACAAGAAGTACAATTTGGCGGCAATAACTATCCTTGCCGTGTGGTGGAATCCAACGAGGGTGAAGAACTCCTTATCGGCTCGATTACCTTGCTTGATGCCCTTCAGCCCGGTAGTTTCAACGATGAAAACGAAGGCTTCGCAAGCAAGGAAGCCGAAAGAATCTATGACGAGGTTTTCTTCTTTACCGACATGGCAAACCTGCGACTGACAGACGTAGAATTGGTTGCCGAACTGAAAAAGGACAACCCGGAATGGTTCGAATAAAAAAACAATAATCATCTTAAAAATAGCATAGTTATGGAAAAAGAGTATGTAATACAAATAGCACAGACCATTCAAGAGCAGTTGATAGGACTTACCCCTATGCCCGTCCTCATGTCATGGGGTATCGCAGAGTTTGCAGCCACCATCTTCAAAGACCTGCCTGCACTTCGTATCAAAGTAAACGGACTGTTACACACCGGATACGTCATTATTGCACTTAATGGGTCGGACTATTATGAGGTATATCTGTTGAAAGGCAAAGATGCAGAGTGTGTCAATGAAGAAGTTTGTTACAACGAGTTAGGGGATGTCATTGACAGGGCAATTGAATGCGGTACTGACAAAGAGGAATACGAAAAAATTGCCATCAGCAACTCACCCAATTATTAAGCAGGTAGCTCTCCTGATAAACCAGAAGAAGAGATTAGTTAGTAGTAAACCGCCAGTACGATTGTACTGACGGTTTTTGTTTTTGTTGTTTTTATTTACATTATATGTCAGACAGCCGGATTTTTATTTCGCGTTGCGCTTATTTTGAACGTCTTTTATCATCTCTTTCACATCTTGCCCCACTTGTACGAAGTTTTTATATAGGATGCGCTCCCGTTCCTCTCTCGACTTGAAAGTGTAGAACTTCGGCAGCGGCACATACGCCGCTTCTTCTTTCTTGATTTCTGCCATATCAAAATCTGTTTTGCAGAAGAACTTTGTAGTCTTGAACTCTTCCGATTCTTGAATATTCATTGAACCGCCCATACCTGTTTTCGTCTTCACAAAGTCCCGTGCCGTCTGACCGCATATCCATCCGGTTGCCATATCCGAGATTTTCGAGGCAGGCACAAGGTTATCCATATTCTCATTGAGATTGATACTTGTTTTGTCCCGGTCAATAGTCACGCCTTTTTTGACCTGGACCACCTTGCCGAAGATGTCATTGGACAACCATTCCAGCGTTTCTTTGGCACGTGCCGAGCCGCTTACCACATTACCTACCGTCGTAATGATCTTTTGCATACCTACCTTACCATAATCGGCTTCCAGTTGCGGTAGTTCCTGAAAGCCGAGCGTTACACTCACCTTATTGCTTCGCGCCGTACCTATCAGACGGTCTATTTTGTGAAAGTAAAGTGTCGGTAACTCGTCCACTATAATACTCACAGGAATATTTTTCCCCTGCCCGGTATTCACACGGGTAACGAGACGGTTTAGGATAAGAGCGTTCAATGCACCGATGATGGATTCCATTTCCGGGTCATTTGCAATCAGCAGGTAACTCGGATTCTTCGGGTCACTCACCTTCAGGTCGAAGTCATCGCCATCCCGGTGGAATATCCAGTAGCTCTCTTTGGTTGCCAGACGCGAGGTATAAACACGTAACGTGCCAATCATACCCTCCAATTGTTCCATTGCCTTATTTTTGAAAGCTGTCTGGAATGGACCAAGCAGCGGAGCAACCTCATTGTCAGTTTCCAGTACCTCGAAAATCGTCTGATAACTTTCATTCAAGAATGACAGAATATGTGGCATGTCCGAATACTTTCCCAGCCAGTAGGCAGGTTCCACGATATTGCCGCCTTCACGGTCGCGCACGATACCTGTCGGTTTCCAGAATTTGGTCTGCGGATCTTGCTGTCTTTCCGCATATAGAGGCTTGCCGTTGGCATCGTAGGGTTCACGTTCATAATTCACGAAGAAGTAGATACAAGCGGCAAGGAAGTTTACCGCCGAGGTTTGGAAGAACTGGTCGCTTCCGCCGCCTCCCTCTTTCTTACCCTTTTGTAGGCTTTCCAATAATGTTTCCGCCGTTTCGCTGGCCGCCGCAAGATTGTTGATGTACTTTGCCTGAATTGGATTCACCCGACGGCTGTACTCCACATCCACAAAATTAATCATGTTGAACTTGCACCCTTGGGGTACTCTGCCCAGTTTCTCGTTCTTCTTGTAATGGTAGTAGAGCTTGGTCGCCAATGTAGGAAACTTGTAGTCATACACCACCATGGCGAAACCTTTGGCCGAATGCTGTCGGATAAACGGCTCTATGATACTGAAAGTCTTACCCGATCCCGGTGTTCCAACTACCCATGTTCCTCGAAAGCAGTTGCTTACAGAAATCCACCCCTTACGGAATTTACCCTTATAGTAGTATCGCATGGGGATATTTACGCTGTATTCATTCTCGACTTTTTCTTCACATTGTTCAAAACTTTCATTCTCGAAGTTGAAACGGTCTTTCATCAGTCCCTCCTTGATGAACTTTGAAATGTTGTCTAATGCGATATGTACCAGTACTACGCCAGCAATGGAGGCAATCATATAGAGAATGATATTCAGAGGTAAGGTATAAAGCCTTGTTTCCATCGTATGGCCGAACAGCCATACAGAGAGTACGAGCAGCAATAACCCACTCGTCAATGGATACACCACCTGCCGGCGTGCGTTGAACTCCAGATGCTTCTTGTTCCGCGTTCCGACACAAGTGATGCAGATAAGCAGTACCGTTGCGATTTTGCTGTACACAAGATTGCCGTCGTGGTAAATCATCCATTGTTTGATGCGTCCGTGAATGTCGGTCAGTATGCCGCCCCAGTGGTCGAGCATTGCAGGGTCAATGGCATATTCAAAGAACTCCAGCAGCACGGACACATATACCACTGTGCGGAATATTTTATAGAACCCTTGCAATTCCTTACTTTCTTCCATAAGTCAGTCTGTTATTAGTCCTTGTTTTCTACGATACCAATGATTACCTACTCTGATTACATCCATACCGAACCATGCACCATTCTCGTTCAGTTTTGTTTTTATCTTATCAAGTGTTACCGGACCGATACCCCAGATTTCCATGAGATATTGCTCGTTAAGATGAATCAGGTCTCCGATATATAATATTCCATGAGATTCAAGATGGCTTTTGATGGATGGGGTAATACCCAAACTGAATACCGGTTCCGAGAGATAGTGTACTTCTTCTGCCTGAATGTTATTCAGGGCTATTTCAAGCCCCACTTTGATTCTTTTGAGAGAATCAAGGCGTTCTTGCATCTTTTGGATGACAAGCTCGTCTTGCTGTATCTCATTGCGTAATTGGGTTGCTCTCTTTACAAGTTCGGCATTACTTCTTTTCAACTCTCCGTTAATATCCGCCATTGACAGATTACTTGTTTCAAGCTCGTTTCGTGTGCGGTCTAATTGCGTGACAAGTTCCTCCAGTCTGTCGGCATGACGCTTCAAGATTGAATTTTTTTCATTATCGGCAGTCATTTCGTCCAAAAGGTAGCCGAACCTTTTAATTTGAAAATTAATATCTTCTTTATCCGATGCTATGGAATCTGCGAGTTTTGCCAGTATTTGTCGGCATGAATTACCTTTCATGGACTTATACATGAGGACAATTCCCAATATCATCAATGCTATGCTGAAAAATATATCCGTATCTTTCATATCTTTCTATCTTTTATTCGTTTATGGTAATTATAGGGCGTACTTTGTGCGCCTGTACTTTAGGTGTTTCCTGCATTGCGCCGCTCCCCATGGAATAGAGCCATGCCTTGGCTGTCTGTTGCTTTTCGACTTCTGTGGATGTCCAGTACCAACAGTCGTTTTCATCCAGTGGTAACGGCTCACCGCCACATTGTTCGATGACAGGGTTGATTATCTTTCGCATGGTGTAGAGCAGCCGCATCTCTGCCACGGACGGTACATAGGCACTCTGCCCGTACCGCCATAGGTCGAAAACCGCTTCTGCCATTGGCGAAGCGGTTTCTTGTGTATCATACAGTGCGAATGTATTCTCATTGCCATCATAAGCCATGATGTCAGCCGATGTGCCTTGTGCGATGCCGAGGCTGTCGGCGAATGCCTGTGGAGCAATGTCCCACAGGTAAACTGCATAACCGTCCCCCTCCGTATCTCCGCGTTTTTCGGTATCGAAGACAACCGCTATCGCTTTTTTCCCCGATTGTTCATATTGTGCGTAAGGCAAGGCTGTTCCATCCTCGCAGAGGATATGTCCTGGACGAACTGCTGTATCGGGTACGTCTATATGCGTGTCACAGGCAGTGCAAAGCACGGCAGCCGTTGCCGCTGCCACCAAATGTATCTTTCGTATCATATTGCTTTCTTTTTTGTTTCCCTATTTTATAGGTAGTTTCACACCCAGCACGACACCTGCTCGCAGCACGTCCGCACCTTTTATCATCACATCGCTTTTCACTTGCCAATACAGTGTCCATCCGGCCCGTAGCACATAGTTGTGTTCGTAACCGAAGTGCAGGCCACCGAGGAACTTATTCATGTCGCTTCCGGCTGAAGCTCCGATACGCAGACTGCCATAGTGGTTGCGTCCCCGCGTCATGCACGGCTTGTAGGCCACGCCAAAACCGTAGCTGCGGTAGTTTCGCCAAAATGATTCCAGGCAGATATGCCCGCACGAAGCGCACTCTGCCCATTGTAGATAGCCGTTGACGAAGAACTCCCACGTATGGCGATAGTTCATTTCGTGTTCGTAGGCGAGCGTTATATCCATGCCGTTCTTGTAGAGTAGCCCTGTGCCAAGCGAGAGGCGTCCGCTACCTTGTTGTGCATTTGTACTTGCAGCGATACACACGCAGGTAATTATCACGATGATTGTCTTTTTCATAGTCATTCCTCCTCCAATAAATCTGCATGGAACGAATCTGCCGCCAGTATATCCTCATAGTCGATGTTCAGACTGATGTTACGGCCACTAATCTGTTTCTCCGTCATTTCGATGGTCAGTAGCTTGTCATTGGGAAAGGTCATCTTTTTCACGACAATCACATTCCGATAGCCGTGTCTGAATGTCTTGCCCGATTCCAGAACCAGGGCAGGTGTCAGTTCGATAGTCTGTGCGTTGGTTGCCTTGGCGAGTTTCTTGTCTGTCAGCTTTATCCGTATCTCATCAATGTCAAAACGGATGTTCGTCTTGTTCTCGATGGAAAAGTCTATGAAGAAGTAGTCACCCACCGAGTAGATATTGTTCAGACGCATCACCATGCGGTGTGCTTTGGTAGCTACGTTGCGGATTTTTGCAGGTGAGTTCCAGATGCGCCGTGCATGATGTGTCATGTCGGCAGTGGACATTGAGACTGCCGGATTGTTGTACGCATTACGCTCTTGTAGCAATATCTCCTTATCTGTTACTGCCTCTTTCATCCTTGTGGTATAAATCAGTGCGTATTGTGTGCGGTATCGTTCCGTCACAATGGTGACGATGGCGAGTATTTCACCATCCTCGTGTCCGCTTTCCTTGGGCTTTAGGCGAATGATGTTGTCAATGGGCTGATCGCCCGCCACCTTGTCAGTGGAAATATCCACGAAACGCACCGGTTCCGATGCAGTGATGACAGTTGTTATCTGTTCGTTTACCGTCAGTTGTTCCATTTCTTCGTAGGTAGTTTGTGCGTTAGCTTTCGGTAAAATGGAAATACCTGATAGAAGCATAATGCCAAATAAATTCCTTTTCATTGAAATACAGAGTTATAATTGAAAATTCATGATTGCTTTATTCTCTTGCGAATTGATATTTGCCTTATCTGGGATGTCATCCTGCATACAACTTGGAGATTTGTCCGTAACATCTATCTGTTCGAATATGATTTGTTTCGGAAGTATTTTATGGCAGAAATAGCTGCTGTTGAACGGTACGTTTTTCCCTTTTCCGAACTGAATACGTTTATCGAACATGAGTAATTCCAGATCAGTATTCTGGAAAAGTCGGCAGGGTGCTACGTTGTTCAGCCAATAGTTGGACATCAGCAAGGCGAATGGTTTTCCGAGTTTCAGACAGCGTTCAAAGACTTCCACCTTCCGGCTGAAAGGAGGATTGGATACGAGTATATCCCATTGGGACGGTTCATAGTTGAAAAAATCCTGTCCGTTATAGATATGGGAATACACGACATGGAAACCGGCATCCTTGAATTTCTGCACAAACTCACTGCGCTTCGTATCGAAAGGACACCAGACTATCTTGCCTTCGGGTATATATTTGATAATGGGTAATACACCATATCCCGGTGTATATTTTTCATCTGTCGGATTCCCGTATAATTTTTTTAAGTAGTTTGAAGATTTCATAGGCACATGATTAAAAATATTTATATTGATTTCTTTTCCCTATTTCGCTTCATTTCTTTATCTGCCTGGCACGCGCCCAAGTACAACGTCCCGTCCGGGTCATTTGGATTTCACATTGCCAAAGAGTGCCCTTCTCCACTGTTTTGAAATTAACATTCCCGTATCTTGGTCCGTAAAAACCGGTATGTTTTTGAAAAGCGAATAAGGCAATCCTCCGTCTGTCTTCTGTTCGGAAGTTGCATATTAGGGCAAACTGCCCTCTGTGATGCCACCATTCGGTACTCACAAGTTTTCCGATAAATGTTTCGGCTTTATTTGGGGCTATATAGTCCGCATAATAAAGCCCATCCGTACCTTTGTGATATTCTGATAAATCTGTTTCCATGTCATCATCGTTTTAATTCCTTTTTTCCTGTCCGTTCACTAAATACACGAAAGTTCCGTATTTCAACTTGACTTTGTTTTTCTTGATAGCTTTGCTAATGGCATTGCTTGTTTTCTGGTAGGCATTGTTCACCGCCTGCATCCCCCATTGTGCAAGGCTGTTTCCTGTTGTACTTCCCATACTCATGTTCATATTGCCCGACATTGCCCCGCTTGCTACATCCTTGCTCGTTTCCCGGAATTGGCTGTTGGGCACATACAGCCCCTCCATGCCATCTGTATCATAGAGTGAGAGACTCACTTTCACCAATTCGTCATTCACGAGGATGCTGCTGATATTACCTTTCACGCGCCCGGATGAGAATCCGCTTACCGTAGCGTACAGGTATGTTCCCCTTGCTATCACACACTCGCCAATCTCCACATCGTCAAGCAGGCGCAACCTCACGCGCGAGCCGTCCACCGCTTTGATGTTCTCGTCAATGATGGCTTGGATGAGTTTCGGTTCACGGACATTCTTCGACAGTGTGTTAAAGTAGTCCGAGGTTGTCTTCACCTTGCGTACCACCTCGCTGGGCGGTTCGTCCGCTGATGGCGTTTTCACAGCCCGGCTCTCTTCGTTGATGGTTCCGGAGGCTGCTGCTCCTTGTGGTGGAGCAATGTTGGCCGTGTCCGCTTCTGCCGGGGGTACAGTCGCGTTTTGCCCTCTCAGTCTCGCCTCTGCGAGTGCTTTTTCCAGTTCGGCAAGTGCTTCCTGTTCTCGTGTCTTGGCAGAGGCAATTTCCGCTGCCGCAGCTTTTTCCTGTTGTTCTTCCGTGAGCAGGTCGATGTCGTCCTGCGTGTATTTCGATTCATACTCTTCCTTGTTTTTATCGGGTTCTTCCCGGTCTATGTTATCTACAGCGGAGTAGTCTTGTATCTTACCCCATGATTTCGCCATATTCTCGTATTTGCTGCCTATGCCATCGTCCTTGATCTGTGCCCCCGGCAATTCGGGGTTCAGGAACTCCGTCGTCTGCAACGCCTTGTCTTGTATTTCTATCGTTTCTGTCTGAAACAGGTCGAAGATGAAATAAGACGTGCCGAGCAGGGGGAAATAAAGGATGGCGGGAAGCATATATTTCGGCTGGCGAAAATTGATTTTCTCCAATATCTTCATTATACATCTTTTAATTGAGTTGTACATATTTGCCTTCAATGGCACAATTTCTCAGTATCTCTGCGTTGTCTTCTCCGAAAGCTAATAGGATGCTACCGCGACTGGGAGAGTCACCTCGTGCTCCGTCTGGTCGGTAGAATCGGATGCGGTGGCGTAGGAATTTCATTCCCGTCGCTTTTGGGAAGATGACGTCCTGAAACATTTTGGAATCGCAACGGTTGAATAATAATGCAATGCCGTTGCCATGTTCTGCCAATTTCCGGACGAATAGCTCGATAAGAGGACGCGAATAGGGAGGATTGAGCCACACACGCCCTTCCCATATCTGGGACAACCCATCTATGTTCTGGTCATACATGACCTCGGCAGTCGGCCACAACGGACGGATGGGAGCGCAAGGGTCAAGGTCGAATTTGCCCAATGCGTCCAGTATCTCCTTTGGCGTGTACCATTCGTCTGACGAACGGACTGATTTTTCAAGCCGTGTATTCATAAGTATTCTTTTATTGTGGTTTGTCCCCTCTGTTTTTATGTTCCCTTATTTCGACTTCCTGCAACAGCTTGTGCCGTTTCCGAAGCACAGAATCCTGCATTTCCGTCGCCGTGCGACTTGCCGGACTGTGTCTGTACACAGTTACCAAGCGGTAGGCGTTCCATACGAAAGCTCCGATGACGAATGTAAAGACGATGACCAGAAACAGCGTCCGGTGTGCGTTGGCAAAGCCCTGCACCTTGGCCGCCGCTTGGTCGATGCGTGTCGCCTTGGCGAATTTATGCCCGGCCTGCACCTCTCGCTCGTAGCGTTCCTTGTACTGCGGGTCATCTTTGTCCGGCATCTTCTCGCCGAACAACATCCGTTTGAATCCTTTGATATTCATATCTTTGGTGATTTAATAGTTACTCTTTGTTTTTTGCTCGATATCTTTGTTCAGCAATGTGCGCCAGTTTACTATGAGCAATCCATGCGGATTATTGTCCGTTCTCGGCACACGTTTAAGTTGCCCTGCCGTAACCAGTTCGCGCATCAGGATATTACTCCGGCGCTCGATTCGCTGCCGACCATAGTAGGTGAACTCCATATTCTTTTTGTCAAAGGAGATACTGTCACAGAATATCGAGAACACCGCGCTCGTACCCAATATATTGGAGTAAAATCCCTTTTCCTTGAGGGTATTGTACTGTGCCAGTCCCGTCTCATCGACCAGGTACATCGCTTTTTCCATCGTATAGCGGATGTATTTGTCGTCCGGTGCGAGAGTAAAAAAGTAATGGTGAAACATTTCTACGTGGCTCTTGGCCTCCACGTCCAGTGTTTCGTCCATCGTCGTGCGGGTTACGAGTATAGGTACATTTCCGTCCAGCACATACACCTTTTTCTGCGCGTCCGTTACCATTGTCCGGGCAGTCCAGATACTTGATACGCTGATGATGATACACCCTGCAAGAAAAGCAGTGCAGATGATGCCCACCAGTCGGATTTTATTCTCCAAATGTTTGATGACCATATACCTTTATTTTTTCTTGTTAGACAATCGTGTGTATTCGTCATGTAACATTGTCATGACTGTATCATGCAACTCCGTCAGAAATTTTTCGAACTTCCCGTCAAAAAGCTGTGTGTAATCTTCCCGCATGATTACATGCACGAATATCCACCAGACACGGCGGTTTCGATTCTTGGCATTTTTCTGCAATTTGACCAGTTGCAGACGATAGGTAAGGTAAGTCATCATAGGGACAATATATCGGTTGTCCCATGTAATGGCTTCGTCCAGTTCTTCATATTCCGGATCAATTCGGTGGTTAGGTGCATAAACGAGTTCTTCGCTTATGCGTTCATTTGCATAGTGCACGAAACGCTCGTTCCTGCACCATTTCTCAATTTTCTGTTGTACATTCATCTTTTGGATATTTAATATTAGGTTTATCATTATCTCATCATCGAGCCGATACCGCCCGTAGCCGTCATTTTGGCCTGCTGCGCCACACCTTCTCCAAAGTTCCGTGTAGAGAAGGCCGTGTCGCCTTCAGGTATCATCCATGCTGCCAAGTCCGGCACGAGGTTTAGGCATTTCAGTGCCACGATACTTGCCGCCATCAAGTAGCCGGCGGAGAAGAAGCTGTTTTGCAAGTAGGCCGCCATTGTCTGTTCGCTTGCTGTGATTGCCGTCAGGTTTTCTACCTGTATGCACAGTACAATGTCGAATAACAGTAGCACATAGAAGCCGACGAAGTAGAGCATTGCACCATAGAAATGTACTGTCAGATACCTTATAAGCCACTTCGCCCATGCACCTTCCCATTTGGGCAACAGCGAGAACGCCCATTGTATAGGTCCGAATATTGTTAACATGCCCAGTAGGATTTGCTGGCAATAGATGGTTGCCCACCATCCGATACGATACACAATCAGAGCGATAAGCATGATGATTTTGTCGATACCTACGATGACTCCTGCCGTCAGTGAGGTAAACCACAGTTCGGCTGCGTCTTTCTCCATCTTCGTCACTTCGTCCACTCCGGTTTGTTCCATGGTCGCTTCTACCAGATTCGGGTCGGAGGTACCCGTGTGAGCGACATCTGCCTGTGCTTGCAAGCTTTGGTACATCGTGTCACGTACATGGATAAGTTGCTGCACTTCCTCGAATTTGTCCGCTATTTGGGTGGCTTCTGCCTCGTACAGGTCATGCGTGTACGAGCCGATGCAGTTCGGGATGTAAGACAGGAAGTCAAGGAAACACCAACTGCTCCCACTGCCAGCCATACCCGTGTCTGCTGGCGGATACCACCAACAGAGGATGATTGAAACAGTCAAAGGACGGAACAGCTTCAGCACATCCAGTGGCTCATGTTTCACCATCATCTTGTACGCCATTCCCGCTGCCATCACAATAGCGAACAGGGCAGCCAGTGCCATGCACATTTGTAGTATCCACCAGAACGGTCCCTGCGAGCCGGTAAAAGTCGCATCAGTCAGGAACTCGTTCGTTTGAAAAATCACATCGTCTATTTCTTCTTCAAGGATATTAATACCGAAATCCGAGAGTATATTTCCGTCTGCCATACGTTTTTGTTTTTTCAGTTCCCTTTGTTTACTGTTTCATCTCCGTCGCCGCTGCCACCCGTGTTATTGCCTGATTGCGGGCCGCGCACGGCAAAGCGCGATTCGTGCCATCGGTTCACCGCATCGCGGACAATACTCTCCTTATCCAGAGTACGGTCAGCGGTAGCATTCAGTAGCGTACTTGTTATCGTAGTATTCTGCCGTTTGGCAAGGTAGCCGACAAGGATTTCGTTCTGTCGAGTTATATCCTCGTAGATGCGCAGATACTCTTTCTTCCGCTGTGCGTTGGGCATATAGGCATCTTTCGTTGCATCAATGGCGCACTGGTAGATATGGTAATATTCCGTCCATCTGTCTTTATCCTCCGGTGTCCCCCCGACAGGCAAGATGCGGTCTATGTTTCGTTTGAACCGTACCATCTGTCCGTTGACCTTATCGCCTTCAGCGACCCATGCGATGTCCGCTTGACGGTCAGCCACGTTCAAGGCTTCTATCTTTGCCCGGCTCACCAATGCCGAGTCGATGGCTTCAGCTTCGTCCGTTTGGTTGTATAGGTGGACGCCCGCCAGTGTGCGGAACGACAGTTTGTTCTTGACTGCTGCCGACTTCTTATACTTGTTGTGCAGTATGGAGTAGTAGAGGTCGGGCGAGAGTGCTCCCGTACCGGTTTCCATTACTGTTACTTGGTTTTGTTTCGGCGAATCGTGGTTATAGGTCACGGATTGTGCCTTTGCCGCCGTGGTTGCAATTATTGTAACCGTCACGAGTAAGAGTATTCTGTCCATATTTACTTTCGGTTATTTGTTATTAATCTTTCAATACTCAATGTGCTTCAATCAGTTAATCACCAGGATTATTCCACATTTCTTTTTATATTATATTCATTTCTAATCCTTTCCTCTCCCCGCAAGAAGTGCATATCATCCTTTTCAATACAAATACATTTTCTATTCGTATGAATACAGGCGATTGCAGTGCTCATGCTTCCAGAGGCAAAATCAAGGACTGTGTCACCCTCTTTCGTGTATGTTTTTATCAGATATTTCAACAATGCGACTGGTTTTTGATTAACATGAATCGTTTTGCCCTCTGATTCCGCAGTTTTAAAATATTTCACACTTCGTGGGTATCTCGTTCCTTTGTTTTCATTTCTGAATGTAGGATTTGGTACCTTGTTTACTCCTGTCCAGTTACTTCCTCTCTTTGTACGATTCTCATAAGGCTCACCTTCCTCCATGATTGGATAATAAGGAGTTCTGCCGTTACAAAAGATACTGATTAGCTCATGCGCTTTTAGAGGTTGCTTTTTAGCAAGAAGGAAATTGCTTGCTTTTGACTTTTCCCATACCCAGTCATATTTAAATTCGGCTAAATTGCCACAGCGTAAAAGGCTGCTGAACGGTTCGCTGCCAAATAAAGCCGTAGGCGCATTATCCTTTCTCACTCTTCTAATCTCCTCCCACATTTTCGAGAATGGTATTATCTTATCCCATTGCGAGGCTGTAATTCCGAAAGGTGGGTCGCATAGAACTAAATCAATACTTGATTCTGGGAGAAGAGGCATTACTTCAAGGCAATCGGCTTTATATAGCGTAATGTCTTTTTCAAAAACGATCTTTTTCATTACATCTTTTA
The DNA here is from genome assembly GCF_033042785.2 of Bacteroides hominis. Taxonomy (NCBI): domain Bacteria; kingdom Pseudomonadati; phylum Bacteroidota; class Bacteroidia; order Bacteroidales; family Bacteroidaceae; genus Bacteroides; species Bacteroides hominis. Next base: position 3,700,383 of record NZ_CP178829.1, read on the forward strand.
TTAATCCAAATGTCCATTTGCCTCTTGGTTATAGGCCAGATAGACTTGTTTGTACTTAAAGTTTCTTTCTCTGTTTGTACTTCTCCGAACATTCAGGACGAAACGCTTTTCCTGCGTTTTAAGATATCCCTTATCAATTTCGGTACATAGAAGTCATAATCTAACTTGTGGCATTATTTACCTCCTTCCTCTTTTACCGTCAATAATCCAGTCGTCCCGCATTGCGCCATCGTCCGAAAGCACCGTCAATAATTTCCCGTTTGGTACGTTCCCGGTAAATCTTCGATTTCCAGTAGCCGATACGTACCTGTATGTATCTCCATGTCTCGATGTATGCCCGGTTCAAGTGTTGCTCAATGCTGTCCAGCGACTTGTTCACGGACTCCAGTACCATAAGCAGGTCGCTGGTCGAGCAGGCCGCTGCGCCCGTGGCATACAGCACGAGGTCGCTCACCGACTTATAGAGGTGTTCTCCCTCGTTGGCGATGTCCCGTATTGCTTTTTCATTGATAGTCAGTATCAGTGCGTCTGACGGCTCGATGTTCCCATGTTTTAGGATTTTCTCATGGAAAGCCTCCAGCATGGTCTTATAGTCACCGATACGGTCACTTACCGAGCTGTAGGTATCCTTCACGTTCAGCACCGTCCGCAGGGATTGGTACATCACGTCGATGACATCAAAGGCACGGGTATAGCGGTCAAGGTCGATATTTACTTCCTTGTATTTGCCCGTCTCCTCACGGCTGTACTCATGCAGCAGTTGGTTGCTGTATTCCAGCGTGCTTCGGGCCAGCAACAGGCTGCGTTGTTTTTTGTGGTCATTTATGTACGCTTCCACCGACACGATATCGAATGTCCATTGGCCCTTGGCGACATCGGGTAGTAGTGCAAGCAACGTAATGGCTATCAGTATAGTGCGTTTCATGGCCGTACCTCCTTTCTGCCACTTCGGGATGTTCGTGCGTTTTCTACCCAGCGGTCATGGCACTCTTCCACGAGTGTCAGCCTACGACCCTCGTCCGTATCGAGTCCCGGTAGCACATCCTTCAGTACGTCGATGATGTTCCGCTTGTAGTGCATCATCTTCTCCAAGGATACGAGGTCGGCGTATATTTTCGTGATACGTGAATCCACTTCTCGTGCGATTTCGAGGCGGTCACTTGACCAAAGCAGGTGGTACACGTCGCTGTTCGGTACTTCTTCCATAGGTTCTGTACGGGCATACTCGGTAGTGATTTTACAGTTGGGATATTCCCGTGCGATTTCCGATATGCGATTATTCACGATTTTAGTCTTTTCCTCGTTCGGCAGGTTCGGATCGAGTGTCAGTACATCGGTAACGTGCGTGTCTGTGTATGCCGAAGTCAATTCCCAACTGATTTGGATAATGGCACGGTGAATCTTGATACCCAGAAAGTATTTCGGCTTCCGTGCGATAGAAATAGTCGCACGGAACGTAATGATACCATTGATGTTCGGCATCGTCGCCTTACGGACGAACGTATAGCCGCTCCATGTACCTCCGTCCTGCCAAGTGAGGCTATAGGCTGTCTTGCAATCCTGCATGATAGCCGGTAGGCGGTAGTAATCATCTGTCGGCACATCGTTCTCTGCTTCCGCTTCCTGCTTTGCATCTGCGTACTCCTTCTGTTTTTGTTGCCACTCGGCAAGTTCGCTTTTCAGTTCCTCGATACGTGTCCGGTTGGAGTTATATTGTTGCCGGTAAGCTGCTGCGTCTTCCACGCTCGCCTCGGCAATTTTTTTCAGAAGGTCGGCGTTTTCCTTTTCCAAGGCACTAATCTGAGATTGAAGAACGGCGACTTGATTGTCCGCTTCCCGTATCAGTGCGTCCAGTTCTGAAAGGTCCAGTTCGTTCTCCGTTACCGAGGTCTGCATGACGCACTCTTTGGAGTGGGCATCCAGTGAGCCGCCACACTTGCGACACTTGTATTGTGTCGAGCCTTGTCCCAGCGTCGCCCCGTCTGAACAGGTTACACTGATGGTCACGCTTTCGCATCCCTGCAATTTTGCGGCATCCGTCGCCTGATAATAGTTCCGTGCATCGGATGCTATGTAATAGACATAGCCTTCCTCGTTGTCATTGAACTCCGAGAGGCGGGCATTGAGCTGCGCTTTGAACGTATTCAAATCCATCGAATAGGAGTCGAAGACATCCTCATAGACCACCTCCGTCCGATTCCAACTCTGTGTCACGTGTATCTCGTAGGCGTATGCCTTCTTTGTCTGTTTGTTACCCTTACTGATGATATAGGCCTGTTGTCGGGTATTGATAGTATAGGTGTAGCCATCGTTGCTATTGTTGAGCTGTTGCACTCGGCTTCTTGACCATCCGGCATACCGTTCTGAATTGGCGAGGGCCTGCTCCCGTTGCGAAGCGTTCGGATAAAATCCCGGATCACTCGTGTTAAAGCGTGTCCATGCGCCCCCATTCAATATGCTGTTGTCGTCTGTCGGTGGGTAGTAGTCGCATAGAGAAATGCTTCCTTGATCACGCCGTGCGATATACCACCGTTGCGTGTAATAGTTCCCGACAGCATTGTCCATATAGTCGGTCATCCACGATGTGAGGTCGTAGTTGCTGAAATTGAACAATGCGGCCACGCTATCCTGACCGCCCACCATGTCGATTAGCAGACTGCCGATGTCATGTTCCGCCTGCTCGAAGAGAGTACCGTAGTGTTCATACAGGTTGCCGATTTCATTGACTTTGCCACCCAGCAGGTCATGGAACGCACTACTTTGCAGTAGAGCGTCACCGAGGTTCTCCATACCTGATGTTGCCAGCCCTACGCCCATGTTATAAAGGTTGTCAATGTCGCCCTTTAAGTTCTCAATCGTGAAATTGCCCGGCACTTTGGTAAAGTTGTCCAACATCCGTTGCCAATCGGTACCGCCCAATTCTGCGAGGTTCAGCAAGGTGGCAATGTCGCGGTCAATTTCCAGAAAAGCGATGTCCGAGAACGACAGCGTGCTGTTTGTCACCACACTTTCGAACTGCATACACAGGCTCTTCGTATCGTCGCACACCTTCATCAGATAGCTGCCCCAGTGGATTGCTGTTTGTGGTGAGCGCAGCATCAGCTTCGCCACCACCCATATTTTCGGCATGATTTTTTCTGCCACCATGTGGTAAATTCGACGATAGTAGTAATTTTCCGTGCTGCTGCACCAGATGCCAAGGTCGGACAGAGCCTTGTGTTCCAAAAATTTGGAAGAAAATATCCCTGCTGCCGCCACTTCTGCCGCCGTATAGTGTTTCAGAATATCATCCACCTGCTCGCGGTAGTAGCTTTCGGCTACTGCCTCCGTGCCGAATGCTGCGGCCATGGCCGCCACGGTACGAGCGTCATAGTTCACGCTGTAATATTGTGCGTGAACGTGCTGTGTCAGGGCAGGCAATAGGATAACCCAAAAGATAAACAGCCGTTTCATCGTTTCAGACCTCTTTTATGTATTCCGGTTCCTTGTGATTGAAATACCACCGTTCAGATTCGATACAATTCTCCGTGACAAGTCGGCAGAACATATCATGTATGATGGTAGTATCCTTGATGGCCCTTTTGATCCGGGCTTCTTGGGAGCCGAACCATCTCAAAAAGAAAGGCTGGTTTAGATAAGTTTCGCGCACGGTCTGATAACGTAGCCATCCCAAGTCACTTAGTCTTTTTTCACTCATCGGACTACTGTTCAGTTCCCTGAATAGTTCTTCTCGAAACCTGTTTTCATCGAAGACAGGTTTGCTGTTACATAGCCTGTCGCACATATCGTAAAACTCCTTTTCTTTGGGGTTTTCTTCATAATACCGGTTCAAATACGCTTCCAGTTCTACATCGGACATACCCAACCGAAGGGAATACTCTGCCAACAACCGTTCGATGGCGGCTACTTTGTCCGGTGTCATGTCATCCATGCGGAGCAGGTTCTCCTTGGACAGCATACAAAACTCCCGGAGGGACAAAACAGTGAGTTCCGGATTGCTGACAGAGATTTGTTCGCGCGTCAAGCTGCTTTCAAACCCCATCATATTTATCCCGTAGCCCAGTGACAGGGTGATTAAAATCCTTTTCGTTTTCATTATGATGTTATTTTAGTGGTTAAGTTCAGTACACATCCCGCTTCATTAACTTTCTGCGCAAACGGCAATGCCTTGCCGATACCGCTGGTATTCCAGTCGCGGCAATATGCCTCGATAGCCTCTTGGTGGCTGCATTGTAACTCGCGCTTGTAAAGCTTCAGAGCCTCTTTCTCCGCTCGTTCGGTCGTGTAAGTCATGTAGCACTCGCGCGGTTCTTCCACGCCATAAACACCGCTGGTCGTGCCCCGACGGATAAACACCTCGCGGAAGAAGCTGCGTCCTTCCTTGTTTTCAAGGCGGTTAATGGTGAAAATTTTCTTACAGTCCACGTCCGTTAGGCCAAGAATCGTCTTGATGGTGTCGAAACGTTCCTTGAATTTGCTCTGGTCAAGCAGCATCACCACATCCGAGTTATTGATGATGGCCTCTTTCACGATTTCGCTGCCGATGATGTCTTGTATTTCCTGTGTCACCACGCCCACACTGGCCCAGAATTTACGCGCTGTTTTGTACATAAATTTAATGTACTCCGCCATCAGCGGGCTGGCGATGGCTTTCCATGCTTCCTCGATGACAAGGACTTTGCGGTTCTTCTTGATGCGCATTTTTTGCAAGAAAACATCCATGATAATCAGCGTGACCAAAGGAAAAAGCAGCGGGTCATCTTTTATGCTGTCGATTTCGAAGACCACGAACGTCTCGTCGAACAGCGAGCTGTCCATGTTCTCGTTCAGCGTTTTTTCGTGGTTGCCGCCCAAATAGAAGTCCTTCATCATATAGCGGTATGTCGAGAGGTCGATGCCCGTGATACGGTTCTCCTCACAGATATCCGGGATGCGCTGCACGGAATATTCATAGAAAGAGTTGAATGACAGTTCCTCCACTTTCAGTTCCTTGCGTCGGCCCTCTATCTCGTCAATGATACCCTCGATGCGGACCGCGCGTTCCCGTTCGCTTTCGTGCCGCTTCTCACTGCTGTTGCGGTCATCAATAACGAGGCTCTTACGCAAGTCCTCACGCTGTTGGGGTGTGAAGCCCTCGAAACCATTGAAGTAGGCGTCGTAATATTCCGTGATGACGTGCTCTATCAGACGGTCTTCCGTCTTTGTGACCGTTCCCTGCGTACCTTTCCAGATAAGCAAGACGAGGTTTTTCAAGAATCCCGTTTTTTCTACGTTCATCTCTTCCCGATTGATACGGAACGGATTCATCGTGATGGGCCGTTCCTCGGTATAGCTGATATACTTGCCGCCGAAATACTCGCATAGCCCCTCGTATGAGTTACCCGTATCGACCATTACCACGTCCGTCCCCTGTTCATGCAACTGGCGCACGACGGAGTTCATGTGGAAACTCTTTCCGCTGCCCGAAGGCCCCAGGCAGAAAAAATTCGAGTTGTCGGTCAGCTTGTTCTTTCCCTCTTTTCCCGTGATGTCGATAGCTACCGGAACACCTTGACGGTCAGTATAATAAATTTTTATCGGCGTTTCCTCACTATGCTGCACCCGTTCCTTGTACATCAGGCATACCGCAGCGTCGGAGAGGGTCAGAAAACGGTCATATTCCTCGTTCAGGCTGTAACAGTTGCCCGGAAACGAACTGACGAACAGTTCCAGTTGGTTGTATGCACGCTTACTGATATGTATGCCCATGCGCCCAAAAGCGTTTTCCAAGTGATTCGTGCATTTTTGAAGGTCGGTGTCGGCAGGCACGCCCACCACCATGTTGAAGTGTGTGTACACGAGCAGTTTGCTTTCACGGGCTATTACGTCCTGTACCTGCTTGATGTCCTCTACGGCCATTTGGTTACTTGGATTGGGGATGCTTGCGTGCCGGTTCTTCTTTTTGTCGAGTAATGCCAGTTCACGCTTCTGACTGGGCAGGAAAATAATTTGGTTGTACACCACCGTTTCTGCGTTCGGAATATTATCCACCACCGAGACAAGATCCACTGGCATCTCGGTATTATTCACCTCGATATTGGTATAGGGACGTATCAGCGAGGGGAGTGCGGCGCAGTCCACGTCCACGAGGCTGTACACCTTACAGCGTTTGTCACCCATAGATACCGTTTCGTCGTCAGCCTTGACATTCGTCATCGAGACCGTACGGTCTTTGAAGTTCATCGCAAAGTAACGGTCCACATATTCGCTTGCCTCGGCTTTGTTCAGAAATTTCACTTGTACACCGCTGTCGCGTAGTAGGTCTCGAACCTTATAAATTTTCACGAGGAAATCGCGCCATTTCTTGCTATCGTAAGAGAAAAGACGACTCTTCTTGGCTTCCTGTGTGATAGTCAGATAGCAAAGGCTGTCCGTGTACGGACGCCCATTAAAATAACGGAAGTACGATGCTGAGAGAAATTCTTGATTATGCTCCGGCTCGTTCGCGAACTGTTTTCTCACGAAGATGTCCTGTTTGTGTAAGGCATATCCTTCGCCCAGTGTTTGCGCAAGGGCAGAGAATAGATGCGTGAAATCGTAATAGCTGTCAATGTCCGCCGAATACTTCTGTACCGGATTTTCGATTTTTAAGACGGCGGAATATTCACCCGTCTTGGTGTACAGCACACCCACACCATCTGTATCTTCCACAGAGAAATAGATATTCTGAAAGATGTGCTTGCGCTTGCCGCCCGTACCGAACGTATAGACTGACAAGGCCATACCCGTACATAGGGCGATGAAAAATAAAATGATATATAGGGTCATTCCGATATTCGTTCATTAAATAGGGGCAGGTCTGCCTCGGCTGGAGGCGGACCCGCCCGCGTTCAACAATCAATCAGCCACACACATTGCCGTGATGGTTTTTCTTATAGTCATAATTTGTGCGAATAGGCATACACATACACTCCACGTTTTACATTTTTGCTGTGCAGCCCTTTTCGCTGTTTGAGGATGATAAGCACGATTCCCGCAGATAAGACAGTTGCCAATACGACCAGTCCGGCCACAAAGCCCATAAGACAGTAGGCGGCGATAAAGCCCACAATGGCTCCACCAGCCACGCCTGCCGCCCAATAGATGTAGCGGCCTTGTAATCCCATCAGCTCCAAAGGCCGTTGTAACCCCTTGAACAGCGGATAATCCGGATAACGTCCGTCATTAATCATTTCCCCTGACTGTTTATGCGTTAATTCCGAAGAATAGAGGTAATGCTTGGGCTGCCGCAATCAAGAAAAGGCACGCCCCAACTACCATTATAATCTTCTTCTTGACATCCTGTTCCTCGTTGTGTGGGCTAAGCACCCAGCGCCATACCCACCTTGCGGTGGGCGGTTTCCGAGTACTCGCCCCCAAACCGTACTTACATGTCTCCATGTATACGGCTTTCCATTAGTAACATTACTCTTTACCATAGTTCTGAATCATTGAGTTGCAGTCCTCGCAGACAACAAGTGTCTTGCGATGTCTTTGGAGCATCAGTTTCTCCCACTCATTATTGCCTTTCAGCTTGGTGAGTGTCCTCACATGGTGCATGACTACTTTCCCATCCTTACCACAAAGTTCACACCGTCCATCCTTCAACCTTTCCACAAGGCTCGGATATGGCACATACATGGTCTGTGGCAGTTTGTCATAGTCAACATCGAACTGCGCATTTCTCTTTTTGAAACCCTCATTGTAGAAGACTCTGTACTTCTGCTTTCCCTTGGCATCGTTGTACGGAATGACAAAGTCCTTGTCCTTCTGATACTTCTGGCGAACTTTCCTTGCGGAAGTGTTCAGTTTCCAGCCAAGTGTCTTGAACATACTCATCTTCATAATGAAGGCGAAAGATGCACATTCTTTGGACACGTTTGCGGCAAGTGAATAGTAGTTGTAAAGTCCTCTGATTTCCGCATTGTATTGGGCAAGAATATCTTCGGGCTTCATTGGAGTCATATATCTGCGAGGCTTTGACCACCAAATGTCTTTGCCGTCAATGTTTCTGACCTCCAAAGCGTTGTATTCAGTGAGCTTCTTTTGTATCACAGCCGAGTTAAGGGTTAACACCACTGCGCCGTTGAAGTCTCTTTTGAGTACTCCGTCCCTGTTCCTTTTCACTGCATCTGACTTTCTGATGAAGATTTCATATCCAAGAAATTTCGCCTTGTCTTGTGCGTGTGTTATCAAAGTTTTCTCATCGGACAATTCAAGTTTGAGTTGTTCTCTCATGAATTGGGTGATGTCCGCTTTGATGGTCTCGCATTCAGACTTGCTTCCGATAACCGATATAAGGAAATCGTCCGCGTATCTTACATACTGCAATCTTCTAAAGTCCGCATCCATTGCATCCTTGTGAGGAGTGGACAGCATCTGTTTGCTCAGTTGGGCAATTTCATACAGATAGTTTTTCCGCATCTGCTCATCGGATGTTTTCTGCAACTTCTGTTTCAGCCTGTTCTTCTTATTGTTCAAACGCCAGTATTCGGGATTGATGCTGCGTCTGTCACCTTTGCGGAATTTGGCTGCGTACTCCTTGATATACTTGTCGAACTTGTCAAGGTAGATGTTAGCCAATATGGGGCTGATTATTCCACCTTGCGGAGTTCCTGAGTACGTCTTGTTGTACTTCCAGTCCTCCACATACCCTGCATTGAAGAATTTACGGATAAGTCTTAGGAAGCGTTCGTCTGATATGCGTTCACGAAGAATGCTAATCAGTACGTTGTGGTCTATGTTGTCAAAGAAGCCTTTGATGTCTCCCTCGATAAACCACTTTGCTCCCGCAAAAGACTTCTGTATCATACCCAATGCCGTGTGGCAGCTTCGGTGCGGTCGGAAACCATGTGAAGTGCCTTCAAAATGACCTTCATAAATGGCTTCAAGCAGCAGTCTAACTACCTCCTGCACCAATTTGTCCTCGAATGAGGGAATACCGAGCGGACGTTTCTTGCCGTTCTTCTTCGGTATGTACACTCTGCGTGCAGGGTGGGGTTGGTAACTTTCGTCCTTTAAGGACACAATCAATCTTTCAATCCTTTCAAGACTCATCTCATCGATGGTCTTGCCGTCAGTTCCGGGTGTCATGTTGCCTTGCTTCGCATAGATGCGTTGGTAGGCTACAGCGAACATCTCTTCACTGAACAGATACCGATACAGTCGCTCGTACTTATAATCCGAACTTTGACTGTGGTCACTTAGAGCTTTTAATACTCTTTCTGATTTTTCCATACGTCTTACACGTTTTCAAAATTTGTATTAAAACATTACTAACTGTTCCCCTTCGCCATGTACAAGGCATTACCTTGCTCGGACTACTATGGGAACTCCGTTACCATATTGGATATTCAAAGCCAAAGCTCATAGCCACTTTCATGGCTTTCCAACTTAGGTAATCTCCGTTTAGCTGCATGATAACTATTAGCACGACAGATTGTCGGATACGACTTCCGCCCTTTTCTCCGCTTACTGCGGTTGCGTTGTGGCTGGTTCTTTGCTATAACACCAATGACGTTGTCTAAGTGCCACAATGCGACGTTTGTAAAAGCCTTCCGTCGCAGCTACATCTTTTGTCGCTGGGCTATCGTTCAATCAGTATGGACTTTATCCTCATATCTGTCTTTCTCCCTCGCAATTCAGTCGCAGTCTGGCTTTTGACTGACTTATTGCTTTCCCAAAGTGCTATTTTCACCTTTAGGTTTCCCCTCGGGCTTATTTGGGTGGAAGTAGGTCACTTGAACCCTGACCTATCCTCTTGCTAAAGAGGTATTTATCATGCAACCATTACGGACGCACTCATGGCAATATACACCGAAATGGCTCCGATGATGGCCACGACACCAGCAATGGCATAGCAGAGTTTGACCATGACAGGAACGTATTTCACGATTTCCTCCGCTACGGTTGATAGAGCTGTCGTACCGGCCGAGTAATCGCCTGCTGTACTTTGAGCCATAGCAGGTATGCCTCCCAACAGGGCAATGATTAACATTCTTACTTTGGTGGAAACTTGCATGATGGTTTTCTTTGCCTTTCGGCACATTCTTTTGAATTTCTGAAACATATTTATTACATTTTTGTGGTACTCTTGTTTTTTGAATTTATTTTACACTTCTGTCAGCCACCTATATGCGGTAGCCGAAGAAAGCAGGGAACACGATTGAAGCACCAATGATGAAGAGGCACGCACCGACAAGTGATACGATAGACTTCACCACGCCGTCCTCGCCTGTGTTCATTTTGATATAGATCTGGAGCGCGGCAACGACTACGAAAACCGAGGCGACAGCGTAGCAGATGTACAGCACGTACAGCATCATCGTCACCACGAAGTCGTGCATCGTTGCCAGTGCGTCTGCACCCCAACTGTAGTTTACGCTGCCACTTTTGGCGAATGCCGCATAAGGGACAAAGCACAGTGCACATAATATTTTTTTTGCTTTCGACATTTTACAATCGGTCTTTGAGAGGTTTCCATACCAGTTTCGGACGGTTGCCCGTCTTTCCTTTGGCAAGCATCGCTTTGTATAGTTCGTCTGCCGTGTATGCGTCCGACAGGTAGGTCTCGGTTTCTTCCATCTGTTCCTCCGCTTGGGCTTTCAGGCGTTTTAGCTTCTCCGCCACGGCTATCTCGCCATTATTGTCTGCGGTTTCCGTCTCCTGTGGTGCAGGCGAAGCGGTAGGGGCAACATCTGTTTCATATTTCTCATTACCCACATTGAATCCCGTATCGCTCTCCGTCACGTACACACTCTGTTCATCTTCTGGCGCACCGAGGTCAAATACCTCTTCTTCCGGCTTGCCATTTCCTTTTTTTCCATAAAGGTCCTGCACGATGATAACTGCATAATAGACGAGATAGGCAACCGTCAGGACAATGGTGAAAATAAAATATGATTTCATATATTTTTGTATAATATGATTTTTATATTTGGTTGTGTGTGCAAAATAAGAATGGATAATTTGAAAGATAAAATTATTGATTATAAAACGTATCGTTTCAATATAACATTTTTTCAAAATCTAAAAATCATATTTCAAAATCATATTCAAATATGATTTTGGATAAGAAAACAGGAAAAGTCGGGATATAAAAAAAGCCCTCCGTGATGAAGGAGGGCTTAGGGAGCGGGTTGTTCATTGTTTCTTCCCACGTAAGTAGTCGTTCAGGTCTTTGTAACCGGCATAACAGTTTGATTCGTTATAGACGCATCTGCCATACATCCCGGCTATGGTTTCCACTGTCTTTTGTCCGGCAAGGTCATTGTCAAGGTAACAGTGAATATACGTGTATTTTTGCAAATACGTCAATGTCCTTTTCAGATTACTGACCGAGTTCATAACAAGGTAGTCACAGGGGGCATTAATGCAAATGGCACTATCGTCCGTCTGTTTTAGGGTTAGATAGGACAGAAAGTCCATGAATCCTTCAAATAGGCAGACACGGCTCTGTGCCTCACCACGCGATTGGGGTATCAAGGAAATGTCCTTGTTCTTGATACATCCTTTGTAATAAGGGTTTCGTACCTCGTATCCACCGGATATATTGCCAAAGGCCAGTGCAAAGTAACGTCTCTGGCGCAGTTCGTAATGGACTTCCTTGCAGAACATTCGTCCGATATCCGAATCAATCATACGTGAATGGAGATATGAGAGCAGTGCGTGGTGTCGCAGCGGCACGATAATCAAATTCTTCATGTCGGCTTCTACTGGTCGAGAGGTTGCGGGCAACGCCCGGGTTTTCGGCAGCGACACACCATTGACATACCGTTTGATGTATGCTAATGCTTCACTCACACTTTTAGTTCCGCAAAGGTACTTACCCAGTTCCACAAGGTCGCCTCCGGTGGCCTCGCCAAAATCATACCATTCATTCAGCCGGTCATTGACTTTGAACGATGGCGTCACCTCTTTCCTGAGAGGCGAAAGATACCAATATTGCTCTGATTTCATATACTGCGCACGGTGGCCGAGCAGGGCCAAAAAGTCCACGATACGCACTCGTTTTGCTTCGTCTATGGTCATATTAAATTTCTTTTCACTTGTTTGTACAAAAGCGGTTTAGTTTAGTTTGCGCCCCTATATATATAAATACTAAATTAAACTGAATTATATAGGCCCGCGCCCGCTCTCATTCTTCATCGAAAAGCATGGTTTCTGCCTGTGTCATGTCATAATAAAAAAGTTTATCTCGTTTGATAACCAGTTTTAAGGTGTCAGTCAGATATTGCAGCAGTTTGACCATTACATTTCTCCCACGCTTAAACCCGATTGCCTCGTAAGCAGTCATCATGGCTTGCAGCATATTTTCAAACCCACGGATGGGTTTGTCTCCAAATGCAGCGGAAAGGGCTTCACGGTGCTGTTCGATGCTTAGTTCCATAAAACCCGTCCGCTGTTTCGGTTTCTGATGTGGGGCATTCTCAAACAAATGCCCTTCTGCGAGAACCGGGAGCCCGCCCTCATTGACAGTGAAAGCAAAAGGTTTAAACTCTTTCTCACGGATGTGCAACGCATGAACTTCGCTGACGTTGGGACAATCGTTGTTTTTGCTGATGACCAGTACAGTCTCCGCCTTGTTGCTCATTTCCGTACCGATATGCCCGCGCACATTGTTATCTCCTTTATTCAAGTGTAGCACACAGTGGATATGCAGGTCATACTTTGATGACCATTCCATCATCTTGTTAATGACTTCCACGGACTCACCGGTACTGTTTATGTCAAGCATCAGGTCACGGATACCGTCGATGATAACAAGTCCGTATCCTTTTCTTTGACGTAAGGCGTAGTCGATGACCCCAATGCGTATTGCCGGAGAGTATTCGCGCAAGCAAATAAAGTCGAGGTTTTCACTGTCGGTTGTAGTGGGCAGTCCGGCAAGCCGCAAGATGCGTTCCAGTACATTATGACAATGGAAGCGGCTCTGCTCCGTGTCCACGTACAGAATCTTGCGTTTACCTTCCGGGAGGTGCGCCCGGTAGTTCAGCACTTGTTTCCCTGCCAGCGATGCAGCGACAATGGCCGAAACGTTAAATGTTTTTTTTGATTTCGCCTTGCCGGTTGATGCGCTGAAGTTGCCGAGCGTAGCAATGGTCGAGTTGTCTATCCAGATAATCTGTGGCGGCGTTTCATAGGTATCCGTCGCCCGAATCTGCGAGGCGGAGAGGATATCCGATAAGAAATCCTCCTCCGGCCTCATATCCACATTATATTCAGTTCTTCTTTCGTTTTCCATGGCGTCTTTGATTAAAGAAAGGTTGTGTGGCAGCGGCCTCGTTTGCCATACGTGCTGCTTCATCTACGGTTGGTTCATAATTCTGTAAAAGCCATTCATCCAGATCTTCTTTGGCGAAATATATCATTTTGCCACGTGGCTTGTAGTGCGGAATCTCCTTGCCTGATGTTAGCTTGTACAGCATACTCTCGGATATTCCGATATACATACAAGCCTCTTGGAAGGTAAACACCTGTTTGGTGGTATATATATTTTTTTCCAGCAATGCGATGCGTTCCAACAGACTTTCTATCGGATCTAATTTCTTTAGGATGGCTTCGACGCTTGTAAGCCGTTCACTCAGCCGTTCCATGAATGTCAATCTATTATTTTGCATAAATGAGTTATTATAAATTTAGACAATGAAGTATATCCTCCGTTATGTAGCGCGCTAACGGAGGTCAAAGATAGGGCAACCCAAAAGGTCAGCGTGAGTTTGTACCGTGATAGTAACCACGTATCACGGCAACTGTCACGCTTTTACCTTTCACATACTTCGCTTATTGGCACTTCTTACCACTCTCTCAGCTCATCAATGGCTCGTCTGATACCGTAACCTGTTGATGTCATGTTGTTACGCAAGGCAGACAGAGCGGATGAAAGGCTTGAAGCTGAAACGAATCCTTTTCCATCCTTGGTTTGCAAGAACCGCCCATTACTGAGAACGGACTGCCATTTGGCTTGGATAAACGAGTGCTCAAGGAGTGTATCAAACAGGATGGCCACATGGCGGATATTGTTTACACGAATACAGAATCCTTCTTTACAGGAAAGCAGGGCTTCCATATCTTCAACGTGTAGGGTAGAAACGCAAAACAGATGATAAGCATTGGCACAAGCTGTAATACCTATCATCTGTTTACGAGTGAGATTGCATCCAAAAGAAAGAGGATAAATTCTTGTCGGTCCATCTTTGCAGCACGTGACGGACTGTGATGGTGGCACAAACGTATCATACGTTCGTTTCAGTTCCATACACTTCTCGAACGAGAAGTCTGCTTCGGTAAAAAATGCTCGGATAAGATGGGAGCAATCGTTTAATAGCCCCTTGATGATATGAATGTTCATTTCATGGCAGTTCCGGCAGACCGCATGGTCACAGTCGATATACCGGTGGCTGTTTACGAAATCCTCCACGTAACGGTAGTACTGCTTATTGCCCGTCACGACATCACGGAGATACATTGTTTTTGCTTCAACGAGCAATGCGAATAATTCTTTCGCTACATCCTGTTCTGCAACAAAATGGTGCAGATGTTTTTTCCCTCCAAAAAGAGAGAGGGCCATTGTTAGGTCTTTTCATGATGAAATATTTTAAATTGGATTTATATGATATATTATAAGAGTGTTGCTCCCGAAAGAGAATCCTGTCGGAACAACACCCTTATAAGTGATTACATATCTGATGTTCATTGCATTGTCAATCGAATAAACCGTTGGTCAGATTTACTGCATCGTCTTTTTTCTTATTGACGATTTTGGCATACACTTGGGTCATCTTTACAGATGTATGACCGAGCAATTTAGATACAGTGTACAAATCGGCCCCCAATGTCAGCATCATTGTGGCGAACGTGTGGCGGGCGGTGTGAAAGGTGAATCGCTTGGAAATTCCGGCGGCTTTGGCCCATGGTTTGATAAGCTGGTTGATACCAGAAGGCAAATCGAACACATGGTCGTCTGCTGTCTTGTCCCCACGTTCCGGCATCCACTTCAACGCTTCATTGGAGAGCGGAAGGTAAATCGGTTCTTTCGTCTTCTGCATGGCTACTGCCAAGCGGTATTGGCCGTTGTCAATAAACACATCTTTCCATTGCAATCCGATAATGTCACTGATACGTAGTCCACAGAAGCAGGAGAACAGGTAGGCACTTTTTACCCCTTCGTTCTGCATTGGTGTAGCGATTAATGATCTCACTTCTTCAATAGTCATATACGAACGCACACTTTCCGGCATCTTGGGCTTCTCCGATTTTTCCATTTCGTTGAATGGATTCTTTAAGATCCGTTTCGCACGGACAGCGGCATTTAACGCACCGTTGAAAATCTGGTAATAGGTATTACGCGTAGAAGCCGAGATGGGTTTTCCTTTGGGACGGTAGTTTGTCAGCATATAGTCGATATAGCCGTGGCAAAAAGTGAGGTCAATCTGATTTAATGTGAATCTTTCTCCTGCATACTCTTTCAAGATACCGGTAACAGATTTTATCTGGCCTATGTTTTTCTTACCACGTTTCTTCTGTTCCTCTTTATAGAGTTGCATCCAGTCCAGCAGATAAACCTTATCCTTGTGATTCATGATACCGGCTTCACCACTTGTCAACTCTATGATACGCTTCGATTTGATTGCATTTGCGGCAGCCATTGTCGTTTCGTTCTGTTGGCGGGCATTACGATCCGTTTCCGGAATAAGATACATTTTCAAATACTCGTATGTCCGCTTACCATTTCGGTATATATCCAGATACAAACTCTTGCTGCCATTGGCCAACTCCTTCGTCCGAAGACGAATCGGCTCCTTTACTTTTATTGGCTTTCTGGTCCTTGGCATATTTGTGTCCTTTTATTCGTTATTTCCTATCACAAAGGTACAAATAAAAAAACGAAATCAAGAAACAAACAAGAAACAAAAATGCACCTAAAAAGAGCAAAGCAACTGAAAACGTAGAAAACAACCGAAAATAAAAACTCGTATATAAATTATTGATATATAGATGATTTATCTATATTTATTTGGAACTTGTTTTCATTTTATATATGTCTTTATGATTATTGGAAATATACTTCAAGCTCTGATGAAGATTTGCGTTCAGGTTCTTTCACTTTCAAAAGTAATGGTAGTTTAGTTTGGGATGACGGAGAAGAAACTTCATCTAATTGTTCTTATACCTTAAATGGTAGCAACCTGAAAATCATACTGAATCAGGATGATTATATTGAAGGTACGATAGCTATTTCTAAAAATCAGGCTACTTATAAATATACTTGGCATGATTACGCAGGGGAATGGGATGACGATACTGAATATATCATGACTTTAGTAAAGCAATAGAAAATAAAAGAAGCCGTGAGAAAGTCGTAATGGAATGCTCTGTTACGACTTTTTATTTTAGAGTAAGATTTTAAATTCATTCTACGAATTATCCTGAATGAATAAGGGGTAAAATATTACCCCCCCCTCATTAACAGACAGCCCATCTTGAAATGCGATTTTCTTATACCTATAAGCATAAGAAGCCTATCCTTTAATATCCCCCCGCACTATTCGCTTTTAAAATTTTAATCCTCACCCTTCCTAAAATTAATCTTGGCAAGACGATTCAAATTAACAGGCTTTTAACAAAAATTCCATTATGGTTTCTGCATATATCATTCATTTTCCTTCAATACCACAACACTATTTATCAGGCTATTTTCTGTGAAATAACACAAGATAGAAAAAGACTAACGATAGCTGAAAAGCCCCGATACTTCAAGCATTGGTTATTAACCTGATTTTAAGAGAATGAAGCGATGAAAAAGCACTACTTTACTTTTTCATCGCTATACCTGATGAATTAATTCTCCCAATCCGTTCCAATATACTCCCAAGTCCACTTTATAACCCTGTCTATATTCAGATAGGAACAATATACGGACGAGATACCGTTTAGCATACTTTCTATCCGTAAACCAATCAATAACCATTAATATTTATCAACATGGAAGCAGTAACCATTTTGCCGAATACGGCACAGCAAGAACCGAGAAAGACCTTAGGGCTAAACAGCTACGCAGACGATGCAGAAATCCTCTTAGACGAGCCGAAAACCGTCAAGAAGACAAATCACTTTATCGAAGCGAACACCTCGGAAATCGACCTGAAATCTCTTAAATCGGAATGTATCATTCCCGTCTTTGCGAAGGACAACGAACTCACAATTTCACACCCTGCATTCATTGAAACCGCCTATGATGCAGCCACTTCCTTCTTCAATGGAGAACGCATAGAGACGCCAGCTATTCGGGTTTCTCATGTGGTGAAAGGAAGAATACCCGAAGCGATACACAAGCCCGCAAATCAACTCTTAGAAAGCGACAAGACCATTTATTATGAACGGTGTGCATTCGCCATTGATGTTCCTACAATATTCGAGACAGTAGGTGGCAACAAACTGAATCTCTCCATTGTAGGGGTGCGTGCGTACAATCGTGAAAACCTGTACAGTAGAAAGACATTGGAACGGTTCAGCGTAGCTATCGGCTTTGTGAATCAAGTGTGCTGCAATATGTGCGTGTTCACTGACGGCTACCGTTCTCAAATAGAGGTCAGCAGTACAAAAGACTTGTACCGTGCTTTATTGGAATTGTTTAACCAGTACAACCCTGCAAAGCATCTGCATCTGATGCAGTCTCTTGGTAATACAGTGATGACCGAACACCACTTTGCTACCTTGTTGGGAAGAATGCGGCTGTATCAGTGCTTGCCACAAGGCTATCAAAAACGACTACCAAGAATGCTGCTGACCGATACGCAGATAAACTCCGTAGCAAGAGCATACATTAGTGACGAGAATTTCGGTAGCTTCGGTAGCGAACTGGATATGTGGCGGTTCTACAACCTTCTGACTGGAGCTAACAAGTCAAGCTATATCGACAGCTTCTTAGACAGAAGTCTGAACGCTACTGAAATAGCGGTAGGAATAAGCAGCGCATTACATGGTGATGAACGATATAAGTGGTTCATTGATTGATGAACTCGATTGGGAGGAAAGAGAGGGCATCCGTTGTGATGTCCTTTCTTTTAATCCTAATACTGATATGAAGTTCTGTTATGCAATCAGGCTGTTACTTGAACAAATTAGACAGGATTGAAGATGTATGTAAATAAAGAAAAGAAAGGATGATATGACATGAAAATTCACATCATATCACCCTTCCAAACAGATAGAGAACTAAGTAATTGAAGTCCTCTGAAATAAAGGAAACTTTCGCTTACTATAGAAGTTCTTTAAAAACCGTACATTTTCCTCATCAGTTCAAATGCTGCATCCAGTTCTTCAATATGACCGCTTTTCTGAATGAAGGATTGGTCGACACTGTTAGCCTCACTAATCACAGACCGTAGATAGTCAACCTGTCTAGAACTAATCCGTCCAGTCTTCTGTTGTTCGCTTATCATCTTCTCCAAGGGAACACATCCTTGCACCTTCAAGATGTATGCAACCAAAAAAACACGGGCGTCCTTTTTGCCTTTTACAACTCGCAGGTCTAACTGCACATCATTGACCTTCTCTATTTTCTTGTACCGTCCATAGAGCATCTTTACAAGATTGGTAAAGAAAGTCTCATTCAGCAACATATCAACTAAAACGGTTTCAGTTCCAAAGCGTCGTTTCCAGTCCTGCTTCCCATAGGAAAACCTTAATTCGATACGCAGTATATTTCCATTGAAACCACAATCGAAAAATTCTCTTTTACGCTTCATCTCTTTAAGCTTGTCATATACATGCAAGAGAGTTTTAGACTGTCTGTAATAAAGAGAATCAGGTTCTTCCAGCCTATCATGCCTACTCAAACTCCCAAGTCGATTAAGATACTCCTTAGGGTTTTGAGATACGATAGCATTGTAGGCAACGTCAATCCGCATCACACGAGCCAACCTTAAAGGTAAACACAACTTTTGCGAAAGAAAATCAATCGCTTGACGTGTTTCCTCCATGCTAAGACCTTGAACGTTGTTTCCTTTCAAATACTTGCATAGACTACCCATGATAACAATCTTTTCAGGATAGACAGTGATGCGGAGGTTTTCAACTGTTCCACAAATTTTCATATCATCAGAACCATAAGGAAGCGTTTTCAGACTTCCTGTGTCTAAATGTTGCGGAACACTTCTTTGAAAAGAAACATCGCTTTGCTGCTGATACAGCACCATAATTACGGTATCATACGACACCATGTTCAGAACAGATTTATTCAATCCGTTTTCAATAATTTTTTCCATAAAATGGAGGTTTGAAATTAATCGAAAATCTCCTTCACAGAATCCGTGAAAGTTTACTGAACATCTGCCATACACGCATACGCTTTACGTAGCATGGCTACTTCTGAAGAATCTAAGAAAGAGAAAATAAACCCTCACTAATAAGGCGTGAATCCTCTCTCATTGAAGCTTGCAAGCGTTTTCAAGGTATCCAAACCATATCCATAGCGGTAAGGGTTTGGCTTACTCTTAAACAAGAAATCCTCTCATCAACCCCTATTAGAGGGGTAAATAGAGGGGTAATTCTTATAACTTACTGGTTTTCAATACCATTTGTACACCCTCAGGGACTCGAACCCTGGACCCATTGATTAAGAGTCAATTGCTCTACCAGCTGAGCTAAGAGTGCATGTTATCAAGCGTTCTTGATTTCGGGTGCAAAGGTAAACCTTTATTTTTAAACTGCAAATGTTTGAAGGAATTTTTTCGTCTAAAGAATGTCTTTTATTCTGTCTAATGAAACACTTGTATCTTTTTAAGTATTCATTCATAAATAATCATACATGATAAATTGTCTCATTTACAATAATCTATATTAGACCAAGAAGCGTCGAATTAAGATTTAGTAAAGAAAAAACATATTCCGGTCAAAGATTAAGTTTTAAAAAAGTTTTTTTAATCGCACATTAAAGCATTTTATATAGTACGATTTACGTAAACTATTATAATTCAACAGATAAATGTATAATACCTCTTATAATATATAATTTATAAAATTATCTGTATCTATTTAATTAGATTTATATTACAATCTTCTAATGAAAAAAAATCAATATATCAATAAATTATAAATATTCATTTCATCTATATTTCTTTTAATGTATTTTTGTATCCGAAATAAATAGCAAGGCTAAAAATCTAATAACAAATGAACTTATATCTAAAACACACTTTTTCCTACTTGTTGGGCATATCTTACGCTTTATTATCTTCGGCACAGCCCAACTCGGACAAACTACAATGTAAAGTGACAGGACGAATGCTTCTGGATGGAGGCGTATATCTTAAAAATGATAACCATTTTGGTAATGGAGTGGAATTTGGTGATCTTCGCATAGGCGCAAAAGTTGCTTATCAAAACTGGAATATGAAAGTTGAAATAGGCTATACGGGCAATAAAGCAGCAATCAAGGATGCTTACGCAATGTATACACAAAAAAAGCACACTATACAGGTTGGACAATTTTATGAACCCTTCAGCTTAGAAATGCTGTGTAGTACTTTCGACCTTCGCTTTAATCAATCTCCCGGAGTCGTTCTTGCCTTGACAAACAGTCGGCGAATGGGAGTCGCATATAGCTATAGAAGTAAACGTTACTATTTGTCGGGAGGGGCATTTACCGACAATGATGTCAATAATCTGAAAAATGTTTCACAAGGCTATGCGTTGGATGGCAGGATAGTATATCGACCGGTATTTGAAAATGAGAAGCTTATCCATATAGGGTTTGCAACAATCTATCGTACTCCTGACGGTTCATTGAATGAAGAAGACAAAAACGTATTTTCTTATAAATCTCCTGGAGTGAGCACGATTGACAACCGAAACATTGTTGCAGCCACTGTCGACCATGCGACACATCAGATAAAGTTTGGCACCGAATTATTGGTTTATTATCACCGTTTTTGTCTGCAAAGTGAATATATACGCACACATGTGAAGCGGGATGATGCATTTGAAAATTATGTAGCACAAGGTGGTTATCTTCAATGCTCTTGGCTTTTAGCCGGTCAGACTTATTTATATGACGAATCAGTCGCATGTCCCGGCCGGCCGAAAGGAAAAAGCCTGGAGCTCTGTTCCCGATTTAATTATCTAACACTTAATGACGGAAAAGCTGCTATCTGGGGAGGAGAACAAAAAGATATCTCCGTTGGACTTAATTATTACATTAATAAATACATCGGAGTAAAATTAAACTATAGCTATATGATACCCGGAGCTAATATAAAAGAGATAAGCAACCAAAACTTCAGCGTAGTTCAGGGAAGATTCCAATTCATTTTCTAATCAATAGTCTTTAATATATTCAGGTTATACTATATTTCATAAGATGCTCACTGTTTATCTCTTCACAACCCAAGAGATAAACAGTGAGCATAAACGGATGACTTATAATAAATAAATTCGTTCTACCTGCCTTTTCTTTCCAAATCCCTAACGGCTGGAATACACATCATCAAAACGGCGGTAAGCACAATTGCTATTCCGCAATAAATGAAAATATTGGCTATCCCCAGATTATCAGCAACAAATCCCGTAATAAACAACCCTATAATAGAGGGGAGTAAGCTCACGCTATCAAAAAGTGAAAATACCCGTCCTAAATATGCCGGTTCAAATTGAGTTTGAAGCAATGAAGTAAAAGGTCCGGAAAAGAACGGAACAACTATGCCCTGTGCTACTGTTAGTATGGCAAAATAGATAAAGCCTTCAGCCGGAAGCACTCCACAGAATGCCAACGCCAGACCGAGTAAAAAGTAAGAGGTGGCAATCAGCAGAATTTTCCGTATCTTAGGATTCCAAACACCCAGCAATGCACCACCGGCCAGCATGCCTGCACCGAAAAGGGCCTCTATCAAACTCACCTGATATGCCGTTCCCGAGAAATTCTTCAAGGTCATCAATGGCATCAAAGCTACCATAGGCATAACAAAAAATGTAACAAGAACTTCTGTTACCATAACCCAACTGACTCCTTTGTTGCGCATGATGACATTAAACCCATCTCGCATATCATAAAGCACATTCTTAGCAGAAGCATTTTCTTTTTTAGGATTAGGAATATACACAAAAAGTAAAGCTGTACAAGCTATTATGGCTCCAAATACATCCAAAAGCATAACAAGGCTCATGTCGAAGGCAAGCAGTAATATAGCCCCGAGAGCCGGTCCACCGATGTTACATACTGACTGAATCGCCTGATTGATACCTGCAATGCGCATAAGCTCTTTCTCGGGTGCCAGCAATGGCACAGACGATTTCATGGCAGGCGTATGAAATGCACCACCAACAGAGCGCAACATAAGCAAAAAATATATATGCCATAGCTCAACTGTATCAAGATAAAACAACAATGCAATTATACCGGAACAAAGGGCGACGAAGCTATCTGCTCCAATCATAGTCCACTTACGATTCCAACGATCGACAAATACACCGGCAAAAGGACCTAATACCGCCTGTGGCAATAGGGCAGCAATTGTTGCAAATGACAATACTTCTGCAGAACCAGTTTTAAGACTAATCCACAAAACAATAGAGAACTGGGCAATAGAACTACTTAGTATAGAGAATAGCTGCCCGGTCCATATAATAATAAACTTTTTCTTCCAATTATTCATATTAAAGTTGAAATAAGATAAAGAATGAGATCATTCCTCTGTTGCATTTATACAGGAGGAAAAGAAGAATGAGATATACCATTACGAGAAAAGGCATATCAAAATAAGGTGAAACCGTAGCTAAGCCAGTTCCAAATAATCGACAAGTATGTCAAACAGATAAGTTGTTTTCATCAATTTTATTCTTTGCGGCGACAAAGATAAGATAATATTTCAAAATGTCACAAAAACAAAAAGGAGATTATAAATAATCTCCTTTTGTACACCCTCAGGGACTCGAACCCTGGACCCATTGATTAAGAGTCAATTGCTCTACCAGCTGAGCTAAGAGTGCTTGTTTCTCGTTTGCGGTTGCAAAAGTAGGGCTTTTATTTCATATTGCAAAACAAATAGGGATCTTTTTTATTCTTTTTTTCTCACACTTACTCAAATTCATAGAGCTCTGATGGCGTATTTCTCTTTAAAGCAAGCAGTTGCACATCCTTCCCAACAATGACGCCTTTATTCTTTAATTTCCATTCAACCGTTTTATAAGCCAGTTCCGGATGATTATTATCTTTGCTCAGATGACAAAGCCAGATATAACGAAGATGTTCCGTGATATTCTCAGCAAGAAAGTCGGCAGTATCTACATTACTCATATGGCCTGTACTACTTGAAATACGTTCTTTCAGATATGTAGGATAAGGTCCCATACGAAGCATTTCTTCATCATAATTAGCTTCAAGAATCAAATAATGGGCTTTACAGATATATCGGGCAGCAGTCGGAGTAATCTCTCCCAAATCTGTTAGAAAAGAAAAGACTTTACCATCAACTTCTATACAATAACCCACATTGTCTGTTCCGTCATGTGGAACTTCAAAAGATTCAATGCGGAAGTCTTCCAATTGCATAGGCTCTTCTTTCTCCAGATAGCGTACAGAAGCATGCAATTTTTCTGTCATACAATAACTTTTATTAATCCCCGCATGTATACGTGCTGTGGTATATACCGGAATATTCAACTTCTCACCTAAATGCCCCACAGCTTTGATATGATCAGCATGATCATGCGTTATAAACACTGCGCGTATCGAATCCATCGTCACATTTATATCTCTCAACGTTTTTTTTATGGTACGAATTCCGATACCTGCATCAATGAGTATGCCGTATTTTTCGGTACCCAGATAATAACAGTTTCCGCTACTGCCACTTGCCAGGCTTATAAATCTAATCTTCATTATTATTCTCTTCTTTTAAATGCAAATTGCCGTCAACTTTTATGGCAAAGTGACGGCAAATATACATAAAAAAGAAAACAATCAGGTGTTAGCTTTCTTCTTTTTATCGATGAAATCGGTGATTTTTGCAAAAATAAGCAATGCAATTGCTGCAATCAAACCGATTGCTGCAAAGTAATACCAGATGTAATGAGCATTTACACTGGCGGCTTCCCAAGCTTCTCTGGATTCAAACAGGGCAGGATCCGGACAATACTTGGTCAGCAGCACCCCTGCGAGCCCAAAGCCAAAAATAGAAGACAAAAAAGAGTGAAGATGGCTAAAACCTAAGTACATGCCTTCTTCACCTTTAGGAGCTTGTAAAGAGAAATATTCCAGATAACGCGGAGAAATAAAGCATTCTGCCAAGCCTTGTACCACGATGCCGGCAATCATCATCAACGTAATATTACTCATTCCCGAGATAACTTCATTGCCCAAGAGATTACCACATGCCATCAACAGCGCTGATATCGGAATCAGAAACATACCAATATTCATCGAAGTGATAGCACTTCGTCTGGCCATCCAGCGAGTCACAAAGCTCACACAACAAACAACGACAAAAGGATTTACATTGGCAATCCACCCCGGTTTTGCAGTTTCACCAGCCATGCGAATAACATACTTAGGCATTGTAGCATAAAGCTGATGTTGTACCATCCAGAATCCCGTAATAATAAGGATTAAGATCAGCAAACGCCAATTAGTGACAATACGCAAGAAACCTTGTCCGATCTCACGCATACTCTTTCCTTCTCCTACGGTATGAGTCGATTTATACAAAAAGAAAACAGCCAACAAAGCGATGAGAGTCATGACTCCTGAGAAATAGTTAATATAGATATAAGCTTGGTCACCAATAACATTCCGTAGAGGATCGATAACCGTTTTACCGGTAAAGGCACCGATATTAACCATCATATAAAAAATAGAATATCCGCGTGCCCGAGTCGCTTCAGTTGTTTCCTTGGCAACAGAAGCTGAAATAACCGATTTAATAAATGCGCCGCCTATCATAATTATAAATAGAACCGGGACTATCAACCAACGGGAGGCACTATCCGTCAGTCCATCGAAATGAGTGCTTTCTCCATAAGTCACTAATCCGCCGCTTTCAAGTAACGTGGGTAATACTCCCAGGCCCAAGTATCCGGCTGTCAATAATGAAAAAGCAACAAGCATTGATTTGCGAAAACCGATTTTATCGGCATATGCTCCGGTAAAAATAGGAAGCAAGTATAATCCACCGGAAAAAAGGCCGGAAATCATACTTGCTTCAAAATCATTAAAACCTAAAATTGTAGATAGATAAATAGTGAGAACGATAAACACGGCATAGTAAGCCATGCGTTCAAACAGTTCGACTGTGTTGCTGACATAAAAGGCTCTTGTGAACCCTTTAGCAGCAGGCTGAGGGGAATTGTTCATTTATGTTTTTCTTTTTTTAATTGATAATCGAACGCAAAGATAAGATTTTTTGCCAATCCGACCAGCCACTCATGAAATAAAAGCCGGAAAAAGGCTTGGAGAACCAGTTTCCGACTTAATTTATTATAACAGTTAAATAAACAGGTAATTAAAACTGAAAAAAGTTTTTAGCATTAAAATAGCTGATATCTTTAACCATCTGACAGACACGGTCCATCTCAGATGCCGGTATTTCACCGCTTTCCACATCACGCCCCAATAGATTACACAATGTACGGCGGAAGTACTCATGACGAGGGTAGGAGAGGAAAGAACGAGAATCCGTCAGCATTCCTACAAAGCGACTCAACAATCCAAGTAAAGAAAGGGCGTTCAATTGTTTTTCCATTCCATCCTTCTGATCAAGAAACCACCACCCCGATCCAAACTGAATTTTTCCGGGGATACTGCCATCCTGAAAATTACCTATCATAGTAGCAATCATTTCATTTGCACAAGGATTCAGATTATATAGAATTGTTTTGGCCAGTCTACCTTTTGAATTCAGACGGTCCAGAAATTTACTCATTGCTTTAGCGGTCATAAACTCACCAATGGAATCAAACCCAGTATCAGGTCCCAGCAATTTAAACATCCGACTGTTGTTATTGCGAATTGCACCATAGTGAAATTGTTGTGTCCATCCCTTCTCCCAATCCATTTCACCCAGTATAATCAACATAGCCGATTTAAATTTCAGAACCTCCTCTTTTGTTAGTTCAGATCCACCATAAATTTTATTGAAAATAGCTTTAATCTCGCTATCCGTATACTCTTCAGCATAAAATTCTTCGATTCCATGATCAGACAGCTTACATCCCTGATCGGCAAAGTAATCGTGGCGTTTACGCAAGGCTGTTATCATATCGTCAAAATCAGAGATATCGACCTCACTTATTTCCGATAGTTTTTCAACATAAGCACGAAAGTCTGATGGTATTTCTACAGCCATCACTTTATCCGGCCGCCAAGTGGGTAACATCTTTATTTCAAATCCACTTTCACGTGTTTTAATGTGATACTCCAATGAATCGATAGGATCATCGGTCGTACAAACGACTTCCACATGATAGCGACGCATCATTCCACGGGCAGAATATTCTGGAGAAGCCAGTTTATCGTTACATTCATCATAAATTTCACGTGCTGTTTTGGGGTTCAATATTTTATCAATACCAAATGCTGTTTTCAATTCCAGATGAGTCCAGTGATATAAAGGATTACGTAAGGTATATGGAACTGTTTCCGCCCATTTCTCAAATTTTTCCCAATCTGATGTGTCTTTTCCTGTACAAAAACGCTCCTCCACACCATTTGAGCGCATGGCACGCCATTTATAATGATCACCACCGAGCCAGATTTCGGTTATAGATTTAAACTGGTAATCGTCCGCTACCATCTGGGGAACTAAATGACAGTGATAATCAATAATCGGCATCTTAGATGCATGTTCGTGATATAATTCCTGAGCCGTTTCTGTTTGCAGCAGGAAGTTCTTACCCATAAATTTTTTCATTTCTTTGTGTTTTTATTGTACAGAATAGTTATTTGTATTAAAGCCAAGGTATATTGTTGATTATAAATACAATATATTCTATTTATATTTCGATTTTATTTATCGTTATCGAACACAAAATTAAAAAAATTACTTAGAGATGCAAAGACAAACCAGATATTTATGAATTTAAACTTTAAAATAATATGGGAAAAACACTTTTTTAAAGGGAGGGGTAAGATATTAACTTCATAAAGGATAGAAAGTTAATATCTTGTTTGCAAGAAGTTAACTTCCTGCCTTTACGATATTAACTTCCTAAAAATATTGTTTTTCAGATCATTAGCATGAAAAGTATATCACTGTTCATACTCTATTGAGAATTCAGATTTCCTCTCTTTTTCTTGCAGAACGGAGAATAATAGTAGTAGCTCCAATAGTAATGATAGCTCCGTCTTCAATACGAATACGGTCTTTATCACCCAAAATTTCGTTCATAAGAAAAGTACCTGTCAGACTCGGGGCATCACGTAAAGTATAAACTAATTCCCCCTGCTTGTTACGTTTTACATTGATAATGCAGTGACGTCTGTCCATACTCATATCGCCGGTTTCAATCGGAGTATTGATATTTGTACCGATACATCGACGCCCAATGATGTTATCACCTTCCTGCAGGGGTAGGACTTGTTTGAAACCAAATACGTTCTCAATCACGACGATACAGCCATATCCTTCTTTATATACCTCCTCGTCCAACTTCTCTTCCTTACGGGAAGCTTTTATTTTGCTCTTTCCCAGTCGGATACTAAACTGTTTACCACAATGTTCACATACAAAAACCAATGATTGGCCTTCGCTATATTTGGTTTCATCAAAAGAAAGGTAATTTTCACACTTAGGGCAAAGAATTCTTTTCATTATAAAAATATTTATTTAGCCAGCATCCAGGCATTCTTATAAGCCTCGTTCTCTCTTAATTTCAACAATTGACGGTTAGCGTCTTCACGATTGGCACATGACATTATGCTAACACGAATTTTGCCGTCACCTGTCAATACACTGGCACCTGCATAACCTTTAGTTTTCAATTCGGCAGCCATTAACTCAGCATCCTTGGTATTAGCTACACTGGCTATGATTATATGATATGGAAAAGAAGCTTCTGTAACCTTTGCATCAGCTGTTTTCATTGGCTTTTCCGGATGGGCAACTTTTACTTCTTTTACTGCAACCGGTTTTGTTACAGACGCTTTATAGACAGTCGTCGTTTTCTTCTTTGTAGTTACCGGTTTAGCTTGTGGAGTAGCAACGTTTGCTTTCAGCATAACCGGAGTCATTGCTACCGATTGTTTTTCTATCTTCTCAAACAAATCAGTAGGAAGCAATCGAGCATAATTACCCTTTTCTACATATGTATTTTGGACAGGAGTAGACATTAGAAAAAACAATGTAACCGCAGCAATCATTGCTACTGCATTTCTTAAAAATGCCCAGTTTACGCTGATTTCACGATTTTTCTTTTCTTTAGGAATGAGCGGAAGAATTTTCTCTCTTTCCGGACGTCGTAAAGACGTTAACTCTTTTATCTCAAACGAATCGAGTCCGTAAAGATAAGGAGTAGTAATTTTATTGTCGTATGGAATAAACTCGTAAGTGTTATGAATAGTATAACGGATTTCTCCAATATTAGGTAAATCAGTTTTTCCTTCTTCATGGAGAACGGCAATAAGCTCTGCCACTTCTCTTTCCACCATTTTTGTGGCATCCGAGAAATTGGTATCATACACAGCCATATATGATTGCACTAATACTCCGTCATTCAACCTCAATTGGGGATTGAAACCGATAACACGGGTAGGAGGGAGAAATATATTTTCTTCAGCCACTCTCATAGCAGGAGCGTAGTGAGCGATAAATCCACCAAATCCGGGAATAATTACACAATCATTCTCCAATAATAATACTTCAATATGCTGTGCCAATTCAATCATGTGTGCAAAATTAACAGATTAATTCAAGATATGCCATAAAACTGCACATTTTATTATTAACAAATGCTAAACTCAACCTTCCTTTCTTATCTATCTATACCTGTCATATTAGAAAAAATGCCTACTTTTGCGCTACTTAATAATATCATTAGAAACGAATGAATTATATACAAACAGAAATAGATGGTGTGTGGATCATTGAACCGAAGATTTTTTCTGATCCGCGCGGATATTTCATGGAAGCATTTAAGCAGCAAGAGTTTGATGCTACTATCGGGCAGATAAATTTTATACAGGATAATGAATCCAAATCTTCATTCGGCACGTTGCGCGGACTCCATTATCAGAAAGGAGACTATTGCCAAGCTAAACTGGTACGCGTCATTAAAGGCGAAGTTTTGGATGTAGCTGTTGATTTAAGAAAATCGTCTCCCACGTTCGGAAAACATATCAGCGTATTGCTAAGTGATGACAATAAGCGCCAGCTTTTTATTCCTCGTGGTTTTGCTCATGGATTTCTGGTGAAAAGCGAAGAGGCCGTTTTTACTTATAAAGTAGATAATATATATGCTCCTCAGGCGGAAGCCTCCATAATATACAATGATCCGGCATTAGGCATCGACTGGCCTATTGCCGATTCACAACTCGTCATGTCGGAAAAAGACCGGCAGGCAGGAAATTTCCGAGCAGCAGAGTATTTTGAATAGAAACCCTCAATAATCAAAAGAATATGAAAATTGCAATTGTCGGAACCGGATACGTAGGTTTGGTCACAGGAACCTGTTTTGCAGAAATAGGTGTGGATGTCACTTGTGTTGACACGAACAACGAAAAAATAGAAGCACTTAAAAAAGGTATTATTCCCATTTATGAAAATGGGTTGGAAGAAATGGTTATCCGTAATACCAGAGCTGGAAGACTGAAGTTTACAACTTCATTGGAAAGCTGCCTGGATGATGTAGAAGTGGTGTTTTCCGCTGTTGGAACCCCTCCCGATGAAGACGGAAGTGCCGACTTGAGTTACGTACTTGCAGTAGCACGCACTATCGGACAGAACATGAAAAAATATAAACTGGTAGTTACCAAGAGTACCGTACCCGTAGGTACAGCCTGTAAAGTTCGTACTGCCATTCAGGAAGAACTGGACAAACGGGGAGCCAAAATAGAATTTGATGTGGCTTCGAATCCTGAATTCCTGAAAGAAGGTAATGCTGTTAATGATTTTATGAGTCCTGACCGTGTTGTCATTGGCGTCGAGTCGGAACGTGCAGAGAAACTAATGACCAAGCTTTACAAACCGTTTATGCTAAATAACTTTCGTGTGATATTCATGGACATTCCTTCTGCTGAGATGACTAAATATGCTGCCAACTCAATGTTAGCTACCCGGATCAGTTTCATGAACGACATTGCGAACTTGTGTGAATTGGTAGGGGCCGATGTCAATATGGTACGCAGTGGTATCGGTTCAGATACCCGTATCGGACGTAAATTCCTCTATCCGGGCATCGGTTATGGCGGATCATGTTTTCCAAAAGATGTAAAGGCTTTGATTAAAACGGCTGAACAGAATGGATATCAAATGCGGGTATTACGGGCTGTAGAGGATGTGAATGAAGCTCAAAAAAGCCTGTTATTCGATAAGTTAGTAAAACAGTTCAATGGAAACCTGAAAGGCAAAACCATTGCATTATGGGGACTGGCATTCAAACCCGAAACAGATGACATGCGTGAAGCACCTGCGCTGGTATTAATTGATAAGTTGCTTAAAGCAGGATGTCACGTACGTGCTTATGATCCGGCAGCAGCAGATGAGTGTAAAAGGCGGATCGGCGACTCCATATATTATGCACGCGACATGTACGATGCCGTTTTGGATGCCGATGCGCTGATGCTGGTTACCGAATGGAAAGAATTCCGTCTGCCTTCATGGGCTGTTGTGAGAAAGACAATGTCACAACAGGTAGTCATGGACGGTCGTAACATTTATGATAAAAAAGAAATGGAGGAACAAGGCTTTATTTACCACTGCATCGGTAAATAATATCCAATATCCATATCCTCAAAAAAGTAATAACGGAGCTGAAAAGTCAGGAGTTTTTTTGTAATCCCCGACTTACTTTTCAGCTCCTTTTTATATCTTTATCGATATAAATGAGTAATTTTGCACAAAATTAAACAGATGATAAAGTACATTGCAACATTGTTACTGATGGTCTTATTCGTAGCATGCAATAATGGCAAAGGACAACAGCCCTCTGAAGACAATGAAGACCCCAAAGCTAAAGAAATCCTCCAAGGCATTTGGCTTGATGATGAAACAGAAACTCCCCTGATGCGCATAATCGGAGATACTATATATTATGCCGACACTCAGAGCACTCCGGTTTACTTCAAGGTTTTAAAAGATACTCTTTATACATATGGCAAAGATATAACCCGATACCAGATTGACAAACAGAGTGAATACTCTTTTTGGTTTCATTCTCTGGCTGACAACATTGTCAAGTTGCATAAATCAGAAGATCCGAATGATACATTGGTCTTCTCTCGCAAATCTGCAGAAGTTATCCCAACTTATACGGAAGTTACTAAAAAAGATAGTGTAGTAATATACGATGGTGTCCGTTACAGAGCCTACGTATACATTAATCCGTCACAAATGAAAGTAGTGAAAACAACATATTCAGACGATGGTATCAGTATGGACAACATTTACTATGATAACGTGATGCATATATGTGTGTATGAAGGCAAAAAGAGTCTATATGCCAAAGATATCACCAAACAAATGTTTGTTGATGTGATTCCTGCGGACTTTTTGCAACAAGCCATTTTGTCCGATATGAATTTTACAGGAATTGATCGCACAGGTTATCATTACCAAGCCTTAGTTTGCATTCCGGAAAGTCCGGTATGCAATCTTGTGAATTTGACCATTAGCTTTAATGGACAATTGAATATAGCAGCTGCTAAATACAAATAAGCATCTGATTGTAAAAGATATCAAAGAGACATATTTTAGAAAAAAAGGGTAGGGGGCAGAAAGCGTACGCTTATTTTCTGCCCGATCTGGGTGATGCAGAGCGTCCCCCATTACTGTTTCTTCTACCTCCATTCCGAAAGTTTCTTCCTCCTCTTCCGCCACTATTATTCGAACGAGGGTTATATTGAGGTGCTTCTCCTAATTCTGAAGGTACAGGAATCTTATAAATTTCCTTCTCAAGAAAGTTCTCGATATTTTTAAAGTTTGTCTGTTCTTTTTCATTAACAAACGTAAGAGCGACTCCATCATTATTTGCACGCGCAGTACGTCCAATGCGGTGTACATAATCCTCACTGTCATGCGGTACGTCGAAATTGATGACTAAACGGATATCATCAATATCAATACCTCTGGATACGATGTCCGTAGCAACCAGAATATTAATACGTCCCGATTTGAACTCATGCATAATAAACTCACGTTGTGCCTGCTCAAGATCCGAATGCATCTCTCCGACATTCAATTTCATCATTTTCAAGGCTTTTGCAACCTCCTTTACCTTTAATTTGGAAGATGCAAAGATGATCACTCTTTCAGGAACTTCCTCCGCAAAGAGACTTCGTACAATGCCTAATTTCTGATTCTCGTAACAAACATAGGCAGCCTGAACGATTTTTTCAGCCGGTTTTGATACTGCCAGTTTGACCTCCGCCGGATTATTAAGAATAGTATTGGCCAATTGCTGTATCTTGGAGGGCATGGTAGCAGAAAACATAATGGTCTGACGTTCCTTAGGCAAGTATTTTACAATCTGCATTATATCTTCATAAAAGCCCATATCAAGCATGCGATCCGCTTCATCCAGAATAAAATAAGAAACTTGGGATAAATCAACGTAACCCAAACTCAGATGTGCAATCAAGCGTCCCGGTGTAGCTATAACCACATCAGCCCCGAGCATCAAGCCTTTCTTCTGTTGTTCGAAAAGTATCCCGTCATTTCCACCATAGACAGCTACACTTGAAACAGGCATAAAATAAGAAAATCCTTCCATTTGCTGGTCTATTTGCTGAGCCAGTTCACGAGTAGGGGACATGATCACACAGTTAATAGCATCCTCCGGGTGTCCGCCTTCGGACAATCTATTCAATATAGGCAACAAAAAGGCAGCCGTCTTTCCGGTTCCCGTTTGCGCTACTGCTATTAAATCTCTACCTTCAAGTATTACAGGAATCGCTTGTTCTTGTATGGGAGTACATTCCTCAAAACGCATAGCGTCGAGTGCTTCAAGTACATTGTCATTTAATTGTAATTCGGAAAACTTCATCGTTTCTTTTTATTTGCTCGCAAAGATAGAAAATTCACTACGTAGTACAAATTTTTCGGGTTCTTTTATTATTCCCACTCTTACATATTCAGATATGAGTCTTTAAAGCCCAGAAAATAGAGTACCCCATCAAGCCCAATTGTATTAATAGACTGCTTGGCATTGGCTACTACTTTAGGCTTTGCATGAAAGGCTATGCCAAGACCTGCAATCCCCAACATTGGCAAATC
This sequence comes from Bacteroides hominis, assembly GCF_033042785.2. Lineage (NCBI taxonomy): Bacteria > Pseudomonadati > Bacteroidota > Bacteroidia > Bacteroidales > Bacteroidaceae > Bacteroides > Bacteroides hominis. Next base: position 3,733,820 of record NZ_CP178829.1, read on the forward strand.
ATTGGCTCCGTCACCCACAGCAATGGTTTGAGCAATATCCACTTTTTCTACCTGAGCAATCAGCCGGAGCAATTCCGCCTTGCGCTTTCCATCCACTACATCTCCCAGATAACGGCCTGTCAGTTTGCCATCGACTATTTCAAGTTCATTAGCATATACATAATCAACACCATATTTTTTCTGCAAGTATTGTCCGAAATAGGTAAAGCCTCCCGAAAGAATAGCAATTTTATAACCATATTTCTTCAGTACATACATCAGACGATCGACTCCTTCGGTAATTGGTAAACTCTCGGCAATCTCTTGCATAACAGACTCGTCCAGCCCCTTCAACAATGCAACCCGTTCGCGAAAGCTTTCCGTAAAGTCAATCTCCCCGCGCATGGCACGTTCGGTGATTGCTTTTACTTCGGCCCCTACACCTGCACGCATAGCCAACTCGTCAATCACTTCGGTTTCTATTAAGGTAGAATCCATATCAAAACAGATTAGACGACGCATACGACGATACATATTGTCGAGCTGGAAAGAGAAGTCCATTTCAAGTTCACTGGCCAACTTCATCAATTGTCCCTGCATAGCTTCTTTATCCCGGGGGGTACCACGAACTGAAAACTCAATGCAAGCACGAGTGTGCATTTTCCTTTCGTCCAATGGAATACGTCCGGTCAGACGTTTGATGGCATCAATATTCATGTCCTGTTCAGCTAAGATACGGGTTACCGCTGCAATCTGACGAGCAGTGAGCTTACGTCCCAACAAAGTAAGAATATAACGGTTCTTACCCTGCAGATTTACCCAGCTTTCGTATTCTTCCGCAGAAATTGGATAGAAACGAATAGTCACTCCCAAAGAAGATGCTTTGAAAAGTAACTCTTTCATCATAAATCCCGAAAGTTGCTCCTCAGTCATACAAAGAATACCCAACGAAAGAGTATTATGAATGTCTGCCTGACCAATATCCAAAATAGTAGCATCGTATTTTGCCAATATTTCTGTTACGGAAGCTGTGAGTCCCGGACGATCTTCACCGGTGATACGGATCAGAATTAGTTCTGTTTTTGATGGTTGCATAGCGGATTGTTCATTAAGTATCCTGCAAAAGTAGGAGAAAATTCCCAGTATTTATGCTAAATAACATAAAAAACTGCACCTAAAAAGTGAGAAATTTACTTGTTTATTTGGAAGTTGAAATAATATTTACTTACCTTTGCACCCGGTTTCTGAATTAAAGGCCTTGACAGTCAACAGATTCCTCTCTGTTGTGCCTAAAAAGACGATGTTTCGGGGAGAAACCACTGTTTAGAGGACAGTCCCGGATAGTATTAACTAAAACCGAATTACATGAGGCATGTAAAATGGATTTTTGTTGTATTACTAATTAGTTCCTTGACTTCTTTCGTAGAAAAAGACAAACCCACCGGAGGTTTGAACGTGGGTGACGTAGCCCCTGATTTCAGAATCGAAACTACGTCAGATGTACAGCACAATCTTGATTTAACCGATTTGAAAGGTAAATATGTGCTGCTTAGTTTCTGGGCAAGTTATGATGCGCAGTCCCGGATGCAAAACGCAAGTTTAAGCAATGCGCTTCGATCAACTTCTCAAGATGTGGAAATGGTTTCCGTTTCGTTTGACGAGTACCAGTCGGTATTTAAAGAAACCATTCGTAAGGACCAAATAGTTACGCCCACCTGTTTCGTGGAAACTAAAGGCGAAAGCTCCGGCTTGTTTAAGAAATACCGTTTGAACCGGGGTTTCACTAACTATTTATTGGATGGAAATGGTGTGATTATAGCCAAAAACATCTCTGCTGCAGAACTTTCTGCTTATGCAAACAAAATCAAAGGTTGATTTTAAGGCGTAAGAAGAGAGTGGGGGTTCCCTACAGGACTTCGGTCTTGGGAACGAGACAAAAGAGGAAATGAATACAACAAAAAATTCCGCCCGCACTTGTGATTTCACAGGAGCAGGCGGAAATTCTTATTTTTAGACCTTTCATATTCAGATGCACTCCATTATTTGGGAGCCTTTCTATATAAGTAAAATGCAATCAGTGCATATAGTAAGTTAGGAATCCACATTGCGATCACCGGAGGCATATTTCCATTCACTGCGAAAGTGGATGCTACGGTCTGGAACAGGATGTATGAGAAACTCAAACCAAGCCCGATTCCCAAATGTAACCCCATTCCCCCTTTTGTTTTTCTTGAAGAAAGAGATACTCCGATTACAGTCAGGATAAACGATGCAAATGACATGGCGATCCGCTTATGATACTCGATCTCGAACTCTTTGATATTAGCGATGCCTCTTTGGCGTTGTTTATCAATATAAGCGCTTAATTGCGGACTGGTCAGCATTTCCTGTTGATTACGCATGATCATAAAATCGGCAGGTTCCATCGGTATGATGGAGTCCAGTTTATCCCCACGGATAATTGTCTCCTTCAATCCGTCCAGATTACGAATCATATAATCCTTGATCGTCCATTTATTAACAGCTGTAGTGTCATAAGTTATACTGCGGGCGGTCAAATGAGACACCAGCTTCTTATCTACAAACTTATCCAGCGAAAAGCGGTTTCCCGTTTTGTTATAATCCTGATAATTATCAATATAAGCAATCACGCCTGTGTCGATCTCCAACTGTATGTTATGTACATAAGTAGTCTTTTTTTTCTTTACGTATTTATCTTCAAAATCCAAACGCGTCACACTTCCCCTCGGGATAACATACGATCCTAATATAAAGGTAGAGATCGCGATGATACCGGCCGATATCATATAAGGACGTAGCATGCGTTTAAAACTCATACCGGTAGAGAACATCGCGATAATCTCAGAGTTCTCGGCCAACTTTGAAGTAAAGAATATGACAGCAATAAATACGAACAACGGACTGAACAGATTTGCGAAATAAGGAATGAAGTTCATATAGTAATCGAAGATGATAGCCGACCACGGTGCACTTCGCTCCATAAACTTATCCATTTTCTCGTTAAAGTCGAATACTACTGCAATAGAAATAATCAATGCAATAGCAAACACGTATGTCCCCAAGAATTTCTTGATGATATACAAGTCCAGGCGTTTAATAAACCGATTGCTTCTCATAAGTTTATAGTCTTGTTGACACTCTTTTCACCATCATAGGTTTCCAGGTTGAAAAGTCCCCTGCAATAATGTGCTTGCGTGCTTCTCCCACCAACCACAAATAAAACGCCAGATTATGGATAGATGCTATCTGCATGGCCAACAGTTCCTGAGCATGAAACAAATGGCGCAGATATGCTTTACTGTACAACGTGTCCACATACGAAGCACCATCAGCCTCAATAGGAGAGAAGTCTGCTTCCCATTTTTTATTACGCATATTCATGATACCATCTTTCGTAAACAACATTCCATTTCGCCCGTTACGGGTAGGCATTACACAGTCGAACATGTCAACTCCACGTTCAATGCCCTCAAGAATATTAACCGGCGTGCCCACACCCATCAGATAACGAGGTTTGTCCTTCGGAAGTATTTCATTCACTAACTCTATCATCTCGTACATCTTGTCTACAGGCTCGCCTACAGCGAGTCCGCCTATGGCATTGCCATCTGCACCTTTAGAAGCTATATACTCTGCGGATTGTTTACGTAAATCAGGATATACGCATCCTTGCACAATTGGAAACAAAGACTGATTGTAGCCATATTTAGGTTCCGTCTCGTTGAACCGTTGAATACAACGGTCAAGCCAGCGATGCGTCAATCCCAATGACTTTTTGGCATATTCATAATCCGAATCTCCCGGCGGACACTCATCAAATGCCATCATAATGTCGGCACCGATAATACGTTCGATGTCCATTACTTTTTCGGGAGTGAAGATATGCTTACTTCCATCGATATGTGAACGGAATTCAGCTCCTTCTTCACGCAATTTACGAATTCCGGATAAAGAAAACACCTGAAAACCACCGCTATCGGTCAGCATCGGACGATCAAATCCATTGAACTTATGCAACCCACCGGCCTTCTCGAGCACCTCCAGTCCCGGACGCAAATAAAGGTGATACGTATTTCCCAGAATAATCTGAGCTTGAATATCCTCTTTCAATTCAGTCTGATGTACTCCTTTCACACTGCCGATTGTACCTACCGGCATAAATATAGGGGTTTGTATTTGCCCGTGGGCTGTCGTGATCAGACCGGCACGGGCATTACTTTTTGCGTCTGTATATTGTAGTTCGAATGTCATTCCTGGCTGGCTTTCTTTACGGATAAATCAATGGCATCGGCAACCTTCTCCTGGGTCAACGCAATAGCAAAAACTTCTTTTACATCATTCACATAATGGAAAGTCAGTCCTTTCAGATATATATCCTGTATTTCGTCAATATTCTTTTTATTTTCGGCACTCATGATGATCTCTTTGATACCGGCACGTTTAGCAGCCAGAATCTTCTCTTTAATACCACCCACCGGAAGCACCTTACCACGTAAGGTAATCTCGCCGGTCATAGCCAGGTTAGCCTTTACTTTACGCTGTGTCAAAGCAGAAGCCAATGAAGTAGCCATTGTGATACCTGCCGAAGGACCGTCTTTGGGAATAGCTCCTTCGGGAACATGGACATGAATATTCCAGTTATCAAAGATTTCTTCATTCAGGTTCAGAAGTGAAGCGTGTGCTTTGATATATTCAAGTGCCAACATTGCAGACTCTTTCATTACTTCACCCAAATTTCCGGTTAAAGTAAGACGACCGCCTTTACCACGGCTCAAGCTGGTTTCGACAAACAAGATCTCACCTCCTACAGCTGTCCATGCCAAACCTGTTACCACACCGGCATAATCGTTGCCCTGATATTTATCACGTGTATATTCCGGAGCCCCCAGGAAGTCGTACAAATCAGCCGGTTTAATTTCGGTTTTGGAAAAGAAACCATCCGTAGCATATTGACGGGCGGACTTACGAAGGATCTTACCGATCTTCTTTTCCAGTTCGCGCACACCGCTTTCACGTGTATATGATTCGATAATAGCCTCCAAGGTGTCTTTTGGAATCTTGATATCGGTTTTCTTCATACCGTTTGCTTCCAATTCTTTCGGCACTAAATGCTTCCGTGCGATCTCCACTTTTTCCTCAGTGATATAACCACTGACTTCGATTAACTCCATACGGTCGAGCAATGGTCCCGGGATAGTATTTAAATTGTTTGCCGTAGCGATAAACATCACTTTAGACAAGTCATAATCCACATCCAGAAAATTATCATGGAAAGCCGTATTCTGCTCCGGATCAAGCACTTCAAGCAAAGCAGAAGAAGGATCTCCCTGACGATCGGCACTTACTTTATCAATCTCGTCCAAAATAAACACCGGATTAGAAGATCCGGCTTTTATCAAGTTTTTGATGATACGTCCCGGCATTGCACCGATATAAGTTTTACGATGTCCGCGGATTTCCGCTTCATCGTGCACACCTCCCAATGACATACGGATATATTTCCGTTTCAATGCAGCGGCAATGGATTTACCCAATGACGTCTTACCGACTCCCGGAGGACCATATAAACAGATAATAGGAGACTTCATGTCACCTTTCAACTTCAGTACCGCCAAATGTTCCAGAATACGCTCTTTCACCTTTTCCAGACCGTAATGATCTTTATTAAGAGTCTTTTCCGCATTCTTCAGATTCAGATTGTCAGTGGTATATACTCCCCACGGAAGATTAAGCATCGTCTGCAGATAATTTAACTGCACACTGTAATCAGGTGATTGAGGATGAGTACGTTCCAGTTTAGCCAATTCTTTCAGAAAAGTCTCATGCACCTCGGAACTCCACTTCATGTGTTCCGCTTTCTGACGCATTTCCTCTATTTCCTGTTCCTGGCCTCCGCCACCCAATTCATCCTGAATGGTTTTTATCTGCTGTTGCAGGAAATATTCACGCTGTTGCTGGTCAATATCTTCACGAGCACGCATCTGGATAGATGCTTTAATTTCGGCCAGTTGTACCTCGCGGTTCAAAATTTCAAGTAACCGATAGGTACGTTCGCGCAAAGAATCGATGCGTAACAATTCTATTTTCTCGTCCTTCTTTAATGGAAGGTTCGTGCAGATAAAATCTACCAAGAACATGTGATTCGTCAGGTTCTTGATGGCAAACGCCGATTCCTGATGTAAAGAGTCCGATGACTTAATATATCGTATTGTTAGGTCTTTGCAGGTTTCTACCAATGCCTGGAACTCCTTATCGTCTTTCGAAGGTATCTCTTCGTCGATAATGTTCACTTCTCCTTTCAGGTATGGATGTGTTTCTGTAATGTTCTTCAACTCCAGGCGTTTCATCCCTTGGATAATGACTGTTGTCGTCTGGTCAGGCATTTCAAGCACACGTACAATCTTACCTATCGTTCCGATTGGATGCAAATCTTCGAATGCCGGTTCGTCTGTTTCTGCCATTTTCTGGCAAACTACTGCAATATAGGATTTTTTCTTATCAGCTTCCCTCACCAATCTCAAAGATGATTTTCTACCTACAGAAACAGGCATAAATACTCCGGGAAACAATACCATATTACGGAGGGGGAGAACCGGAAGAGTTTCACCAACCTTAATATCAAACACTTGATCTTCATTTCCGTCAAAATCGGCAATCAATGAAAATGCGTTATCATTCTGGTCATCCATCTCTCTTAAATATCTTTCTTTCTTCATTTCGTATAAATTAGTTTATGTCATATCAGCGAGCATAAAACGTTCGCAAAGTTAATCGATTCTTCATTAAGAATAAAACATCTGTTCGATAAAAACACAAAAACAATGCCAAATAATAATACGGACGGAATGTCATATCACAATATTTACCTATTTTTGGCGAACTTAATTATTTATTAGCTAAATGAGCCAACCTTATTTTCAGTTTAAACAGTTTACCGTTTGGCACGATAAATGTGCCATGAAGGTAGGTACAGACGGCGTCCTGCTCGGGGCATGGACTCCCGTAAAATCCTCGGTCCGCATTCTCGACATTGGTACCGGCACAGGACTGGTGGCACTTATGTTAGCCCAGCGCAGTACAGCTTCCATTACAGCCCTTGAGATTGATGAAGTCGCTGCTGCCCAAGCAACTGAAAACATAAACCGCTCGCCCTGGAAAAATAGAATAGAGGTAATCCAACAAGATTTTAAACATTATAGCAGTAAAAATGGTATATCCAAATTTGATACAATAGTTTCCAATCCTCCTTACTTTAACGCTTCATTAAAGTGTTCTGACGAACAACGTAATAAAGCCCGTCACAACGACAGCCTGACATATGAAGAATTATTAGCAGGTGTATCCGGACTACTTTCGCAAGAGGGAGCATTCACTATAGTGATACCAATGGATGTCGGTGAGCAAATTAAAACACTTGCTCATAAATATGGGCTATATCCTTCACGTCAACTCTTTATCATAACCAAGCCCGGCGGAACGCCCAAACGAACTCTAATTTCATTTAGATTCACCAAACAGACATGCGAAACAGAAGAATTACTGACTGAAACCTCCCGTCATCAATATAGTGAAAAGTATATAGAACTCACCCAGGATTTTTATCTGAAAATGTGAAAAAGCTAACACAAGTTCCATCTATAAAGCCGTGCAAGCGTTCTGTCACAGGTAGTATTCTTGGTATTATACGATGTGCATCAACAATTACATAACCAATTTACCTTTAAACCGCAAGAAGCCATCAACAAGAGCACTATTACGGAGTTTGGCAATAATTCTATAAATTATTCCCTTCTTGTATCCCATTTTAGAAGAGAAAGAAAGCATTTAAGTTTATCAATGTAAATTGCTGCATGTACGATATGCTAATTTTCAATGGGAGCTTCTCATCTTTCTGTTTCACAGGTCGGCATAAGTACAATTATATGGATAACATTTTAAAATTTGCGTTTTTTGCAGTATTTTCATTCTTGAAGAATCATAAATCCTGTGGTTCTTCTTCAAATTTGGCGGTAAATTCTTTATTTCTTTATTTTCAAGTTGATAATTGTCCTTTTTGCTTGCTTTAATAAGAAAGACCAGACACCGGCTGAATAAGATAACTCAAGTTTCGGAAGTGAATTTGCGCCGTCCGGACCGGTATCTTCACTCTTATACCTTTCTTCAATTAACATTGTTAACGCCTTTTGGAGGTTGTCAGGTTCTTGTGCGCAAATAATAAGTCTTTTGCATTTAAAGAACTTGTTATTCACATCCAAAGAACAAGCTTTAACTCTGTGTTAAAACAAAGCTTTTGAGGATAGAAATCTTACTTTTTAAAGATATTGATTTTCAGATGGTTTATTCTAAAATTCGCTTCTTCACCTCATGGATGGACTCTTCGGGAGAAAACCGGGATACTTGCTTTTTTGTCAACTATAAACGAGGGCTTACGCTTCCGAAAACGGAATTAGATTCCATGAGTAAAAGAAAACTTACCACCAAATTTGAAGAAGAACTTAAATCCTTTTAATATCCATCTGATAAATAAAAAACACTGATAGTTAAGTTGCAAACTTAATTACCAGTGTTTTTTTATTGTCGGGGTAGCGGGATTCGAACCCACGACCCCCTGCTCCCAAAGCAGGTGCGCTAACCGGACTGCGCTACACCCCGAAAACTTTTAATGAAGAACTCCCTTTGACTTCGTCGGGGTAGCGGGATTCGAACCCACGACCCCCTGCTCCCAAAGCAGGTGCGCTAACCGGACTGCGCTACACCCCGTTCTTATAGGGAAGTTCCTTTCAAAAGCGGTGCAAAGATAGGGACTATTTTTAAATATGCAATAGTGAAAGAAGCATTTTTTCATATTTATTTTTTAACATCCTATCAGTCACGCATTTGGATATATAAGAAAAATAGAAGCTATTAACCTAAAAAGTCCCGATTCCGCCAGAATCAGGACTTTTATGCTAAACACACGACAGAGACAAGTTATTCAAGATCCTCTTTGATCACTTCATCTATTTCCTTGATCTTCTTTTCTCTTATCTTTTTGCTTTGGGCAGGTTTCTTTTTGGTATCATCATACACATTGTCTGCACGATCCACCATCTCTTCACTCCAGTCATCATACATGTTCGATGCCGGCTGACCGGTCAGGGTGGTATTTTCTTCTGCGATAGGTACATCCCTATTAATTACTTTAGCCATATGTTCTACGTTTTATTGTTATGCTATAATGACAATAAAACATAGAAAAAGTTCTCTCTGTTAATGAAGTTTGATACTATTAGATAGATTTTAAACGGTACTTTCCGGCAATATTTCCGAAAGCTGTGAACTAAATCCCGTTTCAAACGTATAATACAGAAACATCACTATAAAAACAAATATCATGAGACTTAGAATTCCTAAACCTATGTATTTCATTGCTTTTGCCGGTATGGCTTTGTTTATGGGCAGTTGTGCCAAAAATACCACCATTATTTATGGCAACGGAGAAGATAATCTTCCCGAAACTCCACAAAAGGAGACGACACTCGTCACTTTCAATGCTTCTGTCGAAAGCCGAAACCTGACCCGTGCCATGTCTCCTATGAAAAAAGGAATCAAGAGCACTTTGTACGCCTATCAAAAGGCACAGAGTACCACCAGTCAGGAAACTCTGTTTGCCGAAGGATTGTACATCACTTCCTCTCCGGGGGTATTATCCGGAAAAGACGGGTATAAAATGTATCTTGCGAACGGCATCTATAATTTTTACGCCGTATCCGACAACTTCTCAACCATACCACCTTCTTTTACCGGACAAGAGTCAGAACCTTTATTCAATGGCATCGATTATCTTTGGTGGGGTAGTACCGACCAGGATGTAAGCAGTGCACAGATCAATATTCCCATTGTATTCCAGCATGCCTGTACACAAGTTGTCGTTGAAGTCTCTGCCGGAGATGGTATTCAATTAAGCAGGCTACTATCAGCTACTATCACTCCGCCGGTTCCAGGAGCGAGCATGACACTCTCCACCGGAGTTATTCCTCCCGCAACATCATATGACAAACCCAATAAAATGGGCATTAATGGATTTCTGGCGCAATATATCATGCTTCCACTGCAGACCAATGATCCGATGACACTTACGCTTGAAGTGGAAACAGATGGAAACAACAATTCGAAAACTTATAGCGTTCAGATCCCTGTCCCAAGCGGAGAGTTGAAAGCCGGAGATTCTTACTTATTCAGTGCGGTGATCAATGGCAGTTCCGTTTCTATTCCTTCCGTCAGCGTAAAGGATTGGACGGAAGTAGACGAGACAGGTAACCCGCTTTATCCATCACAAAAATAACAACTTTTATGCTTACACAATTTTTAAGTCTACTGGCTACTATTATCAGTGTCATCAGCTTGCTGATTGTCACTTATGGGGCGCTGATTGCTATCCTCTCTTTTATCCTCAATGAACTGAAGAGGATAACCGGCACCTATACCCCAACTAATATACGGAAGTTGAGAGCCGTATTCGGAACCTATTTATTATTGGGGTTAGAATTTCTGATTGCTTCGGACATCCTGAAAACTGTATTGGAGCCTACAATGAACGAACTGATTATTTTAGGCGGTATCGTTGTCGTAAGAACCATATTATCGGTATTCCTGAACAAAGAAATCAAAGAATTAGAAACAGAAAATAACTAAAATGTAATGAACCATCCATCTGTGGGGGTGTTTACATTATTATTAACTAAATAAAGGAGATCGGATTTATGAATACTGAAAAAGAGAAAACTTCATCGGAAGAACAGAAGAAGGCTGAAAAGGTACTTAAAGACAAAGTACCCGTACAGCAAACCGGAACTTACAGCGAAGCCACCAAAAAAGAAGTGCGCGATGCAGTAAAAGAACTCAATCCGGACATGAGCGGATTGGATAGGGGTTAACAGCCCCTATCTTCCCGGAAACATCAGTGTAAAACAGCTGCCTTTACTTATCTCTGAGGAAACAGTGATAGTGCCCCCATGCAGATTCATAATCTGTTTACACAAACTGAGTCCGATGCCGGACCCCGAAGGTTTCGTCGTAAAAAACGGAACGAATATTTTATCCATCACTTCCGGAAGAATGCCCTCACCGTTATCACGGACCGTCAAACTGCAGACTTTTCCGGGTATTTGTTCCAATTCCACTTCAATCTGCGGAGCAGTACTTTGTCCACAGGCTTCTTTCGCGTTTTTAATCAGATTAATCAATACCTGTTCTATCTGTGCACGATCGATGTAGAGAGTAGCACCTCTATGTGTAGCCGCAAAATGGATAAACGCATCCGGAAATAGTTTCCTCAGATCAGAAAAGAGTTCGTCTACCATCACCAACGCACAGACAGGAGTAGGGATACGGGTCAGCCGACGATAATTTTCCACAAACCCGAGCAGTCCCTTGCTTCTCCGATGAATGGTCTGCATAGCCTGCAACATGACACCGTATTCTTTCTCGCTAAGCCGTTCGGGTATTCCACGTTCACTCAATGTTTCGGACAGAGAAATAATAGGAGTAATAGAGTTCATAATCTCATGAGTCAATACCCGTATCAATTTTTGCCAGGCCTCCATCTCGTTACGTTCCAATACCGAATGGATATTTTTCAGACTGACCAGTAACCTTTCCTTGTTTTGTGCAGCAAACAGGGTGCAGGACACAGCCATTTCGACAGAAGTTCCTTGCTGCCGGATGCGTACTACTTGCGTCTCGTTCCAAGAAGTGGTAAGCCATTCCTGAGGCAATTGGGTTTCTTGCCCGACTAAAGCCACAGCCGCATGATTCATCCATTCTACCCGGCCTGAACGATCGGTCACCATCACAGCCGTATCTACCTTACTTAACAGATTCTCATAATATTGATGCTTTACTTCTTCCTCAAGAAGTCTGCCTCGGAACAATTTCAGCGTTTGCGAGAGTTCATCCGCCAGTTCAACCATCATCCTGCTTTTAAACGGCGGCTGAAAACTTTGCGTCATATCATTGAAGCGGATGCTATCCGTCAGTCGCCGCATCATGCCTGCCAATCTCATCTGAATGGAATAGAGGTGCACTCCTGTGGCAATCAGCAAAAGTGTCACAATCAAAGTGCTAAACCACAATTCGTAATGGAAGAGCAGATATCCTCCGATGGAGAGTATTACCAACAAAAGGATGTGTAGCACTACACTGATAGAATAGCGTTTCATAAGCCGAGTTTTTCGAGTTTACGATAAAGAGCAAAACGGGTGATTCCCAGATATTCGGCCGCCCGGGTGATATTGCCTTCGCTCAGGCGCATAGCTTTATCTACGGCTTGCCGTTCCAACTGTTCCAGATTGAGTACTTCCTCTTCTTTTTTCTGCCGTACAGAAGAGTGGAAAAGGAAATTCTCCGGCTTCAGCAGAGAGCCGTCGCCCAGAATCACAGCACGCTCTATGGTGTGTTGCAACTCGCGCACATTGCCGGGCCAGTTATATTTCAACAATTTATTCTTCGCCTCACGCGTCAGCCCATGCATATCCTTTTTATACTTGCGGGCATAACGTTCCAGAAAGAACTCGGCCAGCAAGATGACGTCATTACCACGTTCACGCAGGGGAGGAATATGGATTTCTATCGTATTGATGCGGTAAAGTAAGTCCTGACGGAAGTTTCCTTCATCCACCATTGCCCGGATATCCGCATTGGTTGCACATACCAGACGTACATCGATAGGCACCGACTGAGTGGAACCCAACCGACTGATTTGCCTCTTCTCAATCGCAGTCAGTAACTTCGATTGCATTGGAAGTGAAAGATTACCTATTTCATCCAGAAACAAAGTTCCGCCCGTAGCCACTTCCATCCGCCCGGCTTTCGCTTTCCGGGCATCGGTGAAAGCACCCTTCTCATAACCAAACAATTCACTTTCAAACAATTGTTCGGGGATACTACCCAGATCAATTGTCACAAAGGGCTTTCCGTAACGAGGAGAACAACGATAGAGCAAACGGGCAATCACATCCTTTCCGGTACCATTCTCGCCCAAGATCAGGATATTCGCATCCGTTTCACTCAATTTATTAATGGTAGCAAACACTTCTTGCATGGCTGCCGACTCACCGATGATCTCGTTCTCTGATCCTCCCTGTCCGCTCAATACTTCCACCTGTTCCTTCAGCATATTCACTTCGTGACGTGACTGTCGGAGTTTCATGCTCGAAGACAAGGTTGCCAGAAGTTTCTCTTTCTCCCATGGCTTGGGAATAAAATCTGTTGCACCTGCCTTGATGGCCCGTACAGCTTTGTCCGTATCGGCATATGCCGTCATAAAAATCACGATTGCCTGCGGGTCAATCTTCAGAATCTGTTGCAGGCTCTCAAATCCTTCCTGCCCACTGATGGCGTCACGGCTAAAATTCATATCGAGCAGGATGATGTCCGGGCCGAAAGTAGTCATAAAATATTCAATGCGATCGGGGGTAGTAGCCACTTTAATCTTTTCGGTATAAGGTTCGAGCAAAAGATTGAGGGCAAACAATACATCTTCATTATCATCTACAATTAATATCTTTCCAAGCTGTTCCATATTATATTACGAGCTAATTTATGTTCCTTTAAAAGATGAGATATACCAGTTGTACAGCTCGTCATATCCCGGTTATACATCTCGTACATCTTATCTCACTATGCAATGATGCCAATGTAAGCCGGATACAACTGCTTACCTTTAGGCTGAGGGCAAAGATACAGATTATATTCATGCGTTGTGTGTGCTAATTCGCACTATTTTTGTGCGTATATGCACATGAAGACAAAGAAGCGCGCACATATAAAATGCTATTAAAAAGCAACTTACATTCATGGCATACCTTTTGAATGATTTATATAAAAAGTAAATACACAATGAATCTGAAAACGATATTTATTATTGCCGGATGCAGTTGCATCTCATTGGTCGCCGCACAGGAACACACGATGGAGCTCTCTTTGGACGAAACCGTGAAGCTTGCCAAGCTTCAGTCGCCGGACGCACAAACGGCACGCCATAGTTTCCGTTCGGCTTACTGGAATTACAAATATTATAAAGCAAACTATTTGCCTGCTTTGAGCCTGACTTCGGACCCCAATTTAAACCGGGCCATCAACAAAGTAACACTGGGAGACGGAACTGTAAAGTTCGTAGAACAGAATATGCTCAGCACAGACCTCACCCTAAGCCTGACTCAGAATATTCCCTGGACCGGAGGTTCACTTTTCATAGAGACGGCAGCGCAACGCATGGATCTCTTCAGTGATCATACAACGGCTTGGCAGACTTCACCTATTAATATAGGTTACCGCCAGTCGCTCTTCGGATACAACAGTTTGAAATGGGACCGCCGCATTGAACCGGTACGTTACCGGGAAGCAAAAAAATCGTATGTAGAAACACTCGAATTGGTAGCTGCACGGGCTACACAGAAGTTCTTTAACCTTGCCACCGCACAAAGCAATTACGAAACCGCCACCATCAATTATGCCAACGCAGACACACTCTATCAATATGCCCAGGGGCGCTATAACATCGGTACCATTACCGAAAACGAAATGTTGCAACTGGAACTGAACAAACTAACCGAAGAAACCAACCGAATGAATGCCCGTATTGAGATGGACAACTGCATGCAGGAGCTACGCTCGTATCTGGGCATTCAAAGTGATGAAGAACTAAAAGTGAAAGTCAATGACCATGTGCCGGACTTCAGTGTAGAATTGCACGAAGCGTTGTTGCTGGCCAACGAGAACAGCCCGGAGATACAGAACATGATGCGCCGGAAACTGGAAAGTGAAAGTAATGTGTCATATGCCCGAGCCAATGCCGGACTGAAAGCGGATATTTATCTGCGTTTCGGATTGACACAGACAGCCGATAAACTGGGGAGTGCATACAAACGGCCTTTAGACCAGCAATACGTCAGTTTGGGCATTGCGCTTCCCATTCTCGACTGGGGACGCGGCAAAGGCAAGGTACGTGTGGCACGTTCCAATCGCGACCTTGTATACACACAGGTGGAACAGGACAAAACCGACTTCGAACTAAATGTGCGCAAACTGGTGAAACAATTCAACCTTCAGGCGCAGCGGGTACGGATAGCCGCACGTACCGACGAAACTGCCCAACGGCGTAGCGACGTGGCACGCAAGCTCTATCTGCTCGGTAAGTCGACCATTCTCGACCTGAATGCTTCCATCACAGAGAAAGACCAGGCGCGCCGTAATTATATAACAGCCCTTTATAACTACTGGAGTTTGTATTACACCTTACGCAGCCTCACTCTCTTCGACTTTGAAGGGAAGGCACCACTCACCGAGAATTATGATCTGTTGATAGACTGATCCGAAACAAAAATCGTTAATCGAAAAAAATAAAAATAATATGGATATTAAAATTGAAAAGAAACCCTGGTACATCCGCTATAAATTCTACATAGCCGGAGGCATTGCATTCGCCGCTTTCCTTGTTTACGTCATTATTTTGTCGGTCGGTCCGCGCAAGCTCCGCATCGAATCGGAAAACATACAGATAGCCGAGGTCAAAGACGGTAAGTTTATGGAATATGTAGATGTGGAAGGACTGATCCAGCCAATTCTCACTATCAAAGTGAACACCCGCGAAGCCGGCAGCGTAGAGCGTATCATCGCTGAGGAAGGAAGCCTGCTCCAAAAGGGAGATACGATCCTTACCCTTTCTAATCCGGATTTGTTGCGCAGCATCGAGGACCAACGGGACGATTGGGAGAAGCAGCGCATCACTTACCAGGAAAAAGAGATCGAAATGGAACAGAAAAGCCTGAACCTAAAACAACAAACGTTGGAAACCAATTATGAACTGGCGCGGCTCAAAAAGAGCTTTGCGCTGGATAAAGAAGAATTTCGTATGGGTATCAAGAGCAAGGCACAACTTGAAGTATCGGAAGACGAATATAACTATAAGGTAAAAAATGCCGAACTGCAACGTGAAAGTCTGCGCCACGACTCGGCTGTGACCATCATCCGTAAAGATCTGATACGTACAGATATGGAACGCGAACGCAAGAAATATGAGCGAGCCACAGAGCGTCTGGGCAATCTGGTAGTGAAGGCACCCCTCGGCGGACAACTCAGTTTCGTCAAAGTGACACCGGGACAGCAGGTAAGTTCAGGTGAGAGCATTGCCGAAATCAAGGTACTCGATCAGTACAAGATTCACACTTCATTAAGCGAGTATTATATTGACCGCATCACCACCGGACTACCTGCTACCGTCAACTATCAGGGCAAGAGGTATCCGCTTCGCATTACTAAAGTCGTACCCGAAGTGAAAGACCGCATGTTCGATGTCGATCTGGTTTTCACCGGTGAAATGCCCGATAATGTACGTGTAGGCAAGAGTTTCCGTGTACAGATCGAACTGGGGCAACCAGAACAGGCCATTGTCATCCCACGCGGTAATTTCTATCAGGCTACCGGAGGACAATGGATCTACAAAACCAATGCATCAAAAACAAAGGCAGTACGTACGCCCATCACCATCGGACGCCAAAATCCTCAGCAATATGAAATCACCGGAGGATTAGAGCCCGGAGATTATGTCGTTACGACAGGATATGATACCTTTGGGGAGGCGGAAGAATTAATACTGAAGTAATATAAAAAATGGATCAAACTCACCACAGAGTAGCACAGAGATGGTTTTCTTTTAATATCCTATAAACAAGAGATTAAAACTCTGTGAGACTCTGTGGTGCTCTGTGGTGAAATCAAACTCAAAACCATTACAAACATGAAAACTATAAAGCTGGCCTGGAAAGCCTTGGCACGTTTCAGAACATATACATTTATCAATATACTGGGCCTCGCCTTGAGTCTGGCTTGTGTACTTATCATCCTACGGTATATCCATCAAGAGGTTACTGTAAACCATTTCTGCAAAGACCTTGAAAACACCTATCTGCTATATTGCGAGTACGAAGATGGAACGCGGACAATAAGCAGCAATGAAGATAGAAATAACGACCCCAACTTTATCGATCCGTTGAAAGATCCGTCTGTTCTGAAAAGTACCCGGTGGATTAATTTTTCGGAAGACAGGATTACAGTCGGGAAACAGATATATAATGTGAAAACCGTGGTGACAGACAGTGCGTTTCTGCAAATACTGCCATATCCGTCTGTATCCGGTATCTCCTCTCTGAAATCTCCGAATGATGCCATCATCACCCGGCGATTGGCTGAAAGACTGTTCAAAGGAGATAATCCGATTGGGAAAACAATGACTTACAGCACAGGAGACATCATCACGATTACAGGAGTAATAGGGGAGCCGCCTACGAAAAGCTTTTTAGATTTCGACCTGATTGTATCCGAACAATTGCAACATTCATGGTCGCGTTCAAGCTATAGCCTGATACAACTGATGCCCGGAACGGACTTTAAGAAGCTGAACGTCAAGAACGACAAGTTTATGAAGTTAAGGTGCTATATGGACACACCGACTCGCCTGCAATTTTTTCCATTAAAAGATTTCTATTTCGACAAGACCATTCGTATCTATGATAACGGCAAGAGTAATTTCCAGAGAGGCAACTATAATAATATCTTAGTACTTGCTGTTGTCACCATTGCTTTGTTGATAATCGGTTTGTTCAATTTCATCAATATCTATACGGTAATGATGCTCAAGCGTGCCAGAGAGTTTGGAGTTAAAAAGGTATATGGTGCCGGTACAAAGGATGTATTCGCACAGATTTTCACTGAAAACTTTATCCTGACAGGCATGGCTCTATGTATATCCTGGTGTATCATCGAAATAACCGGTGGTATGATGGAACATGTGCTCCGGATACCGCAAATCTCCAATACGGAATTTAGTGCCATACTTTCTGTCGGAGTACTGATTCTGTTGCCATTATTGACTTCTATTTATCCATTCATCAGATACAATTACGTTTCGCCTTCCGTATCTATCCGTTCGGTGAATGCAGGAGGACATTCCATCGTATCCCGTGTACTATTTTTATTCGTTCAGTACCTCATCACCTTTGTGCTTATTATTGTTTCTCTCTTTTTCACAAAGCAAGTGCGTTTCATGTTGGCTGCCGATTTGAACTATACTACCAAGGACATCATTCAGTGTCAGTTATATGCCGAACGTTCTTCATATGATCTAAATATGTCGAACGAAGAGTGGGAGAGACGGAAACAAAGAGAAAAAAGTAATCTGGCTTACATCAAAGAAGAGATGGACCATTCTCCGCTCTTTATCCGTTGGGAGTATGGAGAGAACCCGAATCAATTGGACGGTAATTATAATAATGTGCGGAATGTGCAGCGGGATGAGTTCAAGCAAGTTATTTATAGCAGTCTAAGCAACAAATATATTGAACTATTCGACTTTCAGCTAAAAGAGGGGCGCCTGTGGAATGACTCTGTTGATCAATGGAGTGATTATAAAATGATCATTAATGAATCGGCCAAATCACTCTTAGAAATAGATAATATAGAAACGGCCCTGATTCAACCCGAAAGAAGATTGTGGTGGTCTTCTTCAAAATCCGAAGAAATGGAGAAGAACCCTCCATATCAGATTATCGGAGTGATCAAAGACTTCAAGATCGGTCACTTATCAAAAACCACTCCTCCGCTCTTCATTGTTTACGAAGATCCGCGGGGCAGTTATAGAGATCGACTGATGGCACAAATCATTCCCGGAAAAAAGCAAGAAGCCATTGCCTTCCTGAAAAAACTGCACGATGAAATACTGGGCGAAGGTGAGTTTGAATACAGCTTTTTAGAAGACGAGATAGCGACCATGTATCAAGAAGATAAGCGAACTGCCGAGATATACTCCTTGTTCAGTGTCATTGCCATTCTTATATCTTGCCTGGGATTATTCGGATTATCTATGTTCGACATCCGTCAGCGATATCGCGAAATTGCACTACGTAAAGTGAACGGAGCCACCCTGAAGGAGATCTATCCGCTCCTGTTAAAGAAATACTCGATTATTCTGGGAGTGGCATTTGTCATCTCAGCACCTCTGTCCTGGTATATCATCTCAAAATATCTGGAAGGATTTGCCAACAAAGCTCCTATATCCTGGTGGCTGTTTGCTGTTGCTGCCATAGTGACTTCCTTCATTTCGCTGGCCACTCTGATATGGCAAATACGAAAAGCTGCCAATATCAATCCGGCCAAAGTGTTGAAAGGAGAGTAGTAAATTTGTATTTTTGTGCGCATGCGCACTATGATCGTGCAAATTCACACGGTGTATCTATACACCATAAGCATATAAACAATAGTGTCTCAACGAGTTGCTTCTTTGGCATACTTCTTGAAACACTATTTGTATAAACAAGAACCAAATGATACGACACTATTTTAAAATCGCATTCCGAAATCTGCAGAAATATAAAACTCAGAGTATCATCAGTGTTATCGGATTGGCTGTAGGAATTACCTGCTTCACGCTTGCTACCTTATGGATACGCTATGAAATGACATACGATACTTTTCATAGAAAGGCCGACAATATCTATATGGTTAGAGCACAGCTCAAATCGGCAACCGGTGTACTAAGCAATTCACTGCCATATCCTGCCATGGAATATCTGAAAAAGAATTTACCCGAGATAGAAGACATCTGCGGAATCTCTCCCATAAGACGGAAACTTCAGTTCAATGACAGGAGTGAGAATCTGCTGACTGTCGAAGTAGACTCTGCCTTTATCAACATGTTCGATATACGTCTCCTAAAAGGAAATGTCAACTTTCTTAAAGAAAGAGGAAAAGAAATAGCCATCACCGAATCGCTGGCTAAAAGTTGGTTCGGAGAAGAAGACCCTTTAGGAAAAGAGGTTGAGTTGGGAGGGCGTCTTTGCCGGATATGTGCAGTCGTCAGCGATTGGTCACAACACTCCAATCTGGCATACAGTATCTTGCTACCCATCCGCCATTACCCCGACTGGTTAAGTGAAACGGAACAAATATTTATTCGCATACGTTCCAATACGGACATCGAGAGCTTTCAAAAAAGAGTATCTGCTATCAACCTCTCTAAACAAGAAAAAGAGAGCAGTTTGGGCCAATTGGCCATAACGCCGATTACCTCACTCCGCTATTCAGATTACTTAAATAGAGACGAAATCGTTATTTCGTTTAATTATATCCGTTATTTTGCCATAGCAGGGGCTCTGGTCATCCTATGCTCGCTATTCAATTACCTGACTCTCTTTATCAGTCGTCTTCGCATGCGTGGCCGTGAAATGGGACTTCGCAAAGTTTGTGGTGCTACAGACCATTCACTGTTCGCACTATTCTCCATCGAATACCTGTTAGTATTGATTGCCGGATCTGCAACAGGAATGGTCCTTATAGAGTTATGTTTATCACGATTTATAGAACTGGCACAAATATCAGAAACAACATCACTATATTCAGAAGCAATGATATACATCATTGCGGTAATTATCCTGTCATTTATCATTTCACAAATCCCTCTGTATTACTTCAGAAAACGGACTTTACAAAATAATATTCAAAACAAAAAAGAGACCGCCCAACGGGGGATATTTCGCAAATCCGGATTGGTCATGCAGTTAATTATCAGCTTAGGCTTCATTTTCTGCACAGCTGTCATGATGAAACAACTTTATTATCTGAAAAACACAGATCTGGGTATGGAACGACACAACTTAGCCAACGTTGCCATCTGGATGAAGGGAGGTGATATCAATGAATGGAATACTAAAATTGCCGGTTTGCCCATGGTTACGGAAACTTTGCCGCCACACTATTTCCCGATCATTCCCACAGGGCCAATGATGTATACAGAGATCAACGGATGGGATGGACAGAACAAAACAAATGATGAAACATATTCGGTCGGTATCATGCCTTCGGGCGAAGATTTCTTCAAATACTACGGATTGCATTTGTCGGAAGGAGAATGGTTATCTGATAAGAGTATTACAAATGATGTTATCATCAATGAAACCGCCGCATTAAAATTCGGGTGGAAAAGTGCCGTCGGAAAGAAATTCTACTCAGAATACGACGGACAGAAAACATTCTATCATGTGATAGGAGTTGTGAAAGACTTTAGCCATCTTCCCCCTACGGTTGCTCCGCAACCTATCGCCTTTGTCCGTGCCGAAGAGCAGCAATATTTGTGGGGACGTGCCAGTATCCTATTCAAGTTTAAAGAAGGAAGCTGGAAAGCTTGTCTGGACACAATTCAAAAAATGCAGAACGAAGATTTCCCGTCTTCTTTCATGAGACTGTATAACGAAGAAGAGGAATACAACAAATATCTGCGCTCCGAAGATGCACTTATGACCTTATTGGGAATTGTTTCTTTGGTCTGTATCATTATCTCCATTTTTGGCATTTTCTCTCAAGTGACTTTGTCATGCGAACAACGACGTAAAGAAATAGCTATCCGCAAAGTGAACGGAGCTACCATAAAGAACATCTTGCAGATGTTCTTTAAAGAGTATTTCATTCTTTTGTTTATAGCCGCCATCATTGCGTTTCCAATCAGCCACATCATCATGCAAACATGGATTGAAAGTTACATCCGGCAAACGACTATTCCGGCCTGGATGTACGTCGCCATCTTTACAGGCATAGCGGGAGTTATTGTCATCAGTATTTTCTCAAGAGTATGGAGTGCTGCCCGGCAAAACCCGGCAGAGGTAGTAAAAACAGAATAAAAGAGGAAAAGTATGATACGACACTATTTTAAGATTGCTTTCAGAAACTTATTGAAATATAAGGCCCAAAGTATAATTAGTATAATCGGACTGGCTATGGGATTCACCTGTTTCGCTCTTACCGTTTTATGGATTCGCTATGAAATGACATACGACACTTTTCACGAGGGAGCCGACCGAATCCATCTAATATACAAGAAATCCATACTGGATGCTACAGGATTTGATAAAACGGTGCCATATCCGGTTTCAACTTCTTTAAAAAGAATGCTCCCTGAAATAGAGGATGCATGTGCTTTTGAATTTTATAAATCGGATATAACTGTCAATGACGGTGCCACACAACAGCTATACCGGATCAATGCTGACTCTTGTTTCATGAATATGTTTCGGATACGGGTTCTTGAGGGAAACCTTGACTTTTTAGAATCAGCCAATAAGATAGCCTTGACGGACAAAGCTGCCAACCGTCTTTTTGGAACAGAAAACCCTATCGGTAAAGAAATCAAAGTCTATGGAGACCCCAAAACAGTTTGTGCCATTGTCAACAGTTGGAGCGAACATACCAATTTACCATTCTCCATATTAGGAGGCGGAATACGGCAATGGCAGGACGTCTGGTACAATAATGGATTCTATGTTTTTATTAAACTTCATCAAGGAGTAGATGCCAAGGCACTAAGTAATAAACTGCAGCAAACAGAAATAAAGACAAATAAAAACGAGGGGGCTATCAAGGAGTTATTAATGATGCCTGTCAGTAAATGCCATTACACGATATTGGCAGACAATAATGCCATTCAGTTCAACTATATTATTCTCTTCGCTGTGATTGGAGGTTTGGTGATCCTTTGTTCGTTGATCAACTATCTGTCACTGTTTATCAGCCGCCTATGGATGCGGGCCAAGGAGCTTGCATTACGCAAAGTTTGCGGTTCGTCCAATC
Organism: Bacteroides hominis; assembly: GCF_033042785.2. Lineage (NCBI taxonomy): Bacteria > Pseudomonadati > Bacteroidota > Bacteroidia > Bacteroidales > Bacteroidaceae > Bacteroides > Bacteroides hominis. Next base: position 3,756,473 of record NZ_CP178829.1, read on the forward strand.
GGAACCTGTTTGCTTTACTGACCATCGAGTTCCTGGTTATCCTGATTTCGGCCGGATTGATAGGCATGGCATTAATAGAATTAGTATTGTCGGAGTTTAAGGAGCTTTCGGGAGTGACAGACGGAAATATATATTGGGAATCATCTCTGTATTTTATGATTATTATTGGATGTTCTCTTTGCCTCTTCATGCCCGTCACTCTCTATTTCAACCGACAGACCCTGCACACCAACATACAGAAGAGTAACACAAACAGACATCGATATTTCATTCGTAAGGCAAGTATCCTGTTTCAGTTATCAATCAGTATAGGATTCATTTTCTGTATCTGCATTATAATGAAACAACTCTATTTCCTAAGTACTACAGATATCGGCATAGAACGTAAAAACATTGCTACCTTAAGCTTGTATCCGCAAGACAATCTACCTCCCGCAGCAGATAAAATAGAGCAGATGCCTTCTGTTACTCAAATACTGAAAGGACATTTCTCTTTGCTCCCGAGAACAGTGTCTATGTCTATGGCTTTCAAGGACTGGGATGGCAAACAACCTTCGGACCCCGATATGAACATGGAAGTACTGATGGAAAGTGAGGAATTGGCCCAATTCTATGGCATCCGGCTTTTAAAAGGGAAAATGCTGAAAGAAGGAGAGAGTGACGCAAGCACTATTGTTATCAACGAAACGGCTGCAAAAACTTTGGGCTGGAACGATCCGATTGGCAAGAAATTAATCAGGCCTAACGGAACAGCCACCACTGTCATCGGTTTGGTCAAAGACTTCCACACTACTTCGCCCACTGTTCCTGTAAAACCAATAGCATTCATAGCCAAAGGGTTTTCCGGTTTCTATCTTGGCAAAGGAGATATTCTGATAAAATACAGGGAAGGGGAGTGGCCTAAACTGAAACAGGCTGTTGAAGATCTTTGCCGAAAAGAATATCCGGACACAAAAATCGTATTATCCAACATGGAAGATGTTTATAACGATTATTTAAAATCTGAACATGCACTCTTGAAATTATTAAGCTGTGTAGCAATAGTTTGCATTTTGATCGCAATTTTTGGAATATTTTCGTTAATAACACTGGCTTGCGAACAACGTCGCAAAGAGATAGCTATTCGAAAGGTGAACGGAGCAACACTTAAAAATATACTCTCTATTTTTGCAAAAGAGTACCTCATATTGATACAGCTCTCTTCTCTTCTGGCATTTCCACTCGGTTATGTCATCATGAAGTCATGGTTACAGAGCTATGTGGAACAAACCTATATAAATGCTTGGATTTACATCGTTATCTTGGCAGGAACTACTATTGTCATAAGCCTTTGTATTGGTTGGAGAGTGTGGAAAGCCGCCCGACAAAATCCGGCGGAAGTAGTAAAAACAGAATAAAAAAATAGCATGATACGATCTTATTTAAAAATAGCATGTAGGAATCTTCTGAAGTATAAAGTTCAGAACATACTCAGCATTATTGGACTCTCCATCGGTTTTATAGCCTTTTTGTTAGGTGGCTACTGGTACTACTGGGAGCACCATTTTGACAGTTTTCATCCACAAAGTGAACATACTTATGCCTTGACGACTACCGGAATATTTAAAACAGCCGATGGGTTGGAAGGAGAACTGAACCAAATACACCAGCTGGCAGAGAAAGAGATAATAGCATTCCCTGAAATAGCTAAGGTATGCCATGTCAGCGATGTGAAATATGAAGCAGATGGTAAAGAAAGAAGTTGGATAGGAATGGCAGTAGACTCCACTTTTTTTGATATCTTCCAATGCCGGATGATCGAAGGAAATTATCATAAAACGCCTTATAACGCAAACTTTGTAATTCTGACCCGGAAAATGGCAAAACATCTTTATGGAGACAGCAGCTGTATAGGGAAAGAAGTGAAAATTAATAAAGAAATATCTTACACCGTTGCGGGAGTAATGGAGAATTATCCGCAGAACAGTGATTTTAAGTTTGAGTATCTCATTCTGAATACCCCCCAAGCCAATATTGTGAAGCGTAGCACCACTTATGTATTATTACACTCCAGTGCCAATGCATCACATCTGAATAAGAAAATAACATCTTTCCGGATTAAAGAGGCAGACACTCAAAGGGATACTTATTCCGAATGGCATTTCCACTTACGTTCATTGCCCGAGGTTCATGTCTACTGTTCTCCGGAACTCAAGGGAAGATTTCAACATATCGGCATTTTGGCAACAGCAGGTTTACTGGCTTTTGTCAGTGCGTTAATGAATCTGCTCGTATTGTTCATCGGACAACAGCAACGAAAAGCACGGTATAATTCAACTTTTTCAACTCTCGGAGCTTCTACCCTGAGCTTGGTAGGTAAAAACCTGCTTGAGCTCATTATACCTTTATTCATCGCTTTTTTGATATCAATGGGAGTTTGTGAGTTCTTATTTCCATATTATAAAGATTATACCAGCTTGGTGGCAGAGAGTAACAGTTATTATTTTGGCACGATTCAAAGCATCACCAGACAGGAAATATTTGGAACAGCTCTTTGGATCTATCCGTTATGTTGTGTTGTTTTCCTTGTCATAAGTCTGCTTCCCATCATCGGATTGCTGAAACGAAGCAGTCATGGGACTTCAACGTCCTTACGAAACGGATTAATCATCGGACAAATATTTATTGGTGCTTTATTTCTTTTCACTTCATGTATGTTCTACAGTCAATATAGCTTCATGACACACACAGATAAAGGGCTCGTTACAGACCATATATGGCAAATCGATTTAGGATATGATGCGACTTATAATAAAGACTGCAGTCCTTTTATAGCAGCATTAAAAGAAAGCTCTGCTATCGAAGGAGTGACAGCTTTAACACAGCCGATCCTTGTTTTCAGAGGGGAATGGTATTGTACTTTCATTACCAATTTCCCTATTGAAGGACGGAATTCTGATGAATCTGAGGAGGATAACTGCGTCATCGTACAAAAGAATTTTCTCCCATTCTTTGGGATGAAGATGAAAGAAGGAGAATGGATACAAAATCAAGGAACGGAAGATATCGTTGTCAATGAAACCGGGGCACGCCAACTTAATATCCCTTCCTTAACAGGTCGTCCTATTATCAATAATACAGGAACCGATGCAAAGTCTTATAGAATCAGTGGTATTTTACGCGACTATTACTATTGTCCGATGCAATATCCTCTGTCGAAGACCTTCTTTATGTATCAAAGCAATGCCGATGCTGCGAAAGCTTACAACGGTTTCCGGTACTTCTATATAAAGGTACGTCCGGGAAAAGAAAAGCAAGCATTGGAACATGTCCGGCAGATTTATCCGGAATATAGCAAAGGAGAGATTACTGAAGATGCACAGATCATTCAGCTCTCTACATTGATGGAATTGTTCAACCGGCCGGAAAAGATGATGTTCCGTATTTTCCTGTTATTGGCTATCCTTTGCATTCTCATTTCTTCATTCGGAGTATACTTTCTGGTTTCGCTCTCTACTGAGCAACGCAAGAAAGAAATAGCCATTCGGAAAGTAAACGGTGCACGATTCTCTGATATTTTGTGCCTGTTTTTTAAAGAGTATTTATGGCTGACTTTAACCGGTAATGCGATTGCTCTTCCGTTAGGATATATCTTTATCCGCCGCTGGCTGGAAACCTACGCATACCACACGGGCTTCCACGGATGGCTGTTTATATGTGTGTTTCTTTTTACCGGTATTATTGTTATCCTTTCCGTTATAAAACAAGTAATAATAGCAGCTAAAATAAATCCGGCGGAATGTATGAAAAGTGAATAAGCCGTCAGAGTGCGTATTCGCACCGGAATCGTGCAATATCACACACTGTTTTTGAATGAGCAATAGATGTAATATACATGAATACAGTACTATACAAGTTTGGCACATTTATTGAATCTATAATAACAATAATAAAGACATAAAAACAAATAATACAAACGAATTATGATATTACATTATATAAAAGCTACATTCAGGCAATTGATAAAACACAAAACGCAGACTAGCATTTCTATATTGGGAATCACTTGCGGATTGCTTTGCTTCAGTGTTTGCAATTATTATAATCGTATTTTCAGTACTGGCAATAAAGATTTAGCGACTTATGAACGTCAGGCTGAAATATGGATAGAGGGAAATGCATACCAAGTAAATATTCCAATACAAGACTTTGAAAAAAAAATCGGAAAAGAGAACTTTGAAGCAGTTGCTTTTTATTTCAACGCTAATGCCAAGATTACTTTGGATGAAACCATTTATTATAAGATAAGCAAAACTGAATGCAATGCCGATTATTTCAAAGTATTTCCTGCCAAGTGTGTGAACGGGTCATTACAACAGTTTGGAATATCATATAATGAGGCAGTAGTAACTACTGATTTTGTAAGAGAATTCTGTGGTAATAAATCTCCGTTGGGAAAGAGCATACTAACTGAAAATGGAAGAAACTATACGATTATTGCCGTCATAGAGCCTTATCCGGCAGGAATGAACAACTACCACAATCAGTATGATGTTTTTCTCCCGTTAGCAGAAAACGCTTCATTTGGAGCACACAAAATCTTATTAAAACATGCAGAAGATGCCGAACGGCTCTCTCAATATCTACAAAAGTTGGAACTTTTTCCAAAATTCCCGGAATGGGTACCTCAAATAGTATTAGAAAGCAAAATGGAGCACAAGTCCGGTGCCGAATTATGGATTGCAATTCTTGGGATATTGGTTTTATTGGTAGGTATGATCAACTATTTCTCGTTCAGCATAGGAACATTTGCCAATCGCTGCAAAGAAATCAGTCTACGTAGTACATTAGGAGCTACTTATTCAGGACAATTCATGCTACTTTTCCTTGAACAAGCTGTCGTTATCCTGATTAGTGGAATAATCACCTTAGCTGTCACCGAAAGTTTCCTACCCTGGTTTATAAGTACGTTTTCGTATGAGATGCAAAAAGAATTGTATATTGATACCTATCGGCTCTGGAAATACGAATGCCAATACTTGATTGGGATACTGTCAATCAGTGCCTTAGTCTCTCTTCTTTCATCATGGTATATTACGCGTAAAACTGCGGCGCAAGGTTTAAAGGGGGGAACTGCTACCGGTCAGCGTCACATCATAAGAAACTCTTTATTGGGTTTCCAACTTTTCTTCTCCCTTTTATTCGTCATTGGAACAGTCAGTATTTGGATGCAGATGCAGGAGTATAACCGAATAGCCAATCCGTACTTGAGTGCTAAAGAAAAGAAAGAAATCATGGTATTGGATATTAGAGGATATAACCGTATCGAAGAGAATCGGCAGGAACTTATAAGTTTTCTCCGTTCACGCCACTGGAACGAAAAAATGGCATATAGTAACAGAGATTATGCTCAGGATTATGGGTTCACAGAACTTATTTACGTTTCAGACGAATATTTTGAATTGATGAATATAGATTGTAAACATCAGGCAGGGGAACCATTTTGTTATGTAAACGAACAGCTATATCAGACTTTACAGACAGATTCTACTCCGGAAATCTATCGTTATCAAAACAAAATATATCCAGTGAAAGGTTTGGTACATATAGGTTGTGACTCACCAAGCGCAAAGCTACTCGCTATTCTGCCCATTTCTGCAATGAACAATGAAATTGGAAAAATTTATATCCAATTAGCCTCCAATGTTTCTCACAAAGATATAGAAGCAGAGATGGCCGGGGAGATAAATCAATATTTGCCGCAAAACGAACCTTTTGAGTTCATCAGCTTATATAAAGAACAAATTGGTCTGAGGACTATCTCACTTATATGGCTATTCATTGTTTGCTCCTCTATTTGCCTACTGATTACGATGTTAGGAATTTATGGTGCAATCAGTATTGACACCGTACGCAGACAAAAAGAGGTGGCTATCCGTAAAATAAATGGTGCACGCCTGTTGAATATTTATTGGTTATTTGGGAAAACCTACCTGATTTTATTCTTAATATCTTCTATTTTAGGGAGTTTGAGCAGTTTGTTTATCATGATTACAGGTAGCCAACATAAAATCATTCTATTTGATTACGCTAACCCATGGCTTTGGATATATTCTCTTTTGCTCTTAATAATAATTATAGCAGGTACTGTTAGCTGGCAAATATACCATATTGCACGAACTAACCCGGCAGAAGTTATTAAAAACGAATAAAAACAAATTACACTATATACCATTATGATACTACATCATTTAAAAATAGCCATTCGCAGTCTCTTGAAGTACAAGACTCACTGCTTGATCTCAGCCATTTGCCTTTCGGTAGGTATGACCTGTTTCTGTATTGTACATTTCTACATTAATGAAATAGATGGCGCCACTCGTCGTCTGCCCAATTTTGAACAGAGAATCGGACTCCGGATCATGAACCCCAACAATAAGGAAGACAGGGCATGGGGATGGTTTCTCACCCCTTCCCAAATCAAAACATTAACAGATCATCCTATACCCGGAATCAAACAGCTCAGCTGCCGATCCTTTGAAAGTCAAGCTGAAGTCGTCTTTATCAATCAAGAACAGGAGGAAAAGCCCTATATTGTATCTTATATAAGTACAGACCCCAACTTCTTCCCGCATTATCAAGCGTCATTCTTATACGGGAATACACTTCCTGTTGAACCTGACGAGGTTGTGTTATCCGAAAGTTGTGCCCGCAAAGTTTATGGAGAAAAGAATCCGGTCGGTACTCTGCTGAAAATAGTACAATTCAAAGAAGAAGAAAAGAAAAAAGACATTTATTACAAAGTCGTTAACGTAGTAAAAGAGTTGCCGAAAGTACTCCGTGTACAAGCCGATATCTATTTCTCTTATCGCAGAGACGATGCCCAGCAAAATGGATTTATTATGGAAGGAGTGTTAGACACTCCTGACGGACTTGATAAAGCAAATGAAAGCTTAAAAGGAGTCCCTTTTCTGCATCGTGGAGAAATGACATATCTTGTTGCCTCCAAAGAAGCCGATTCATATCAAGAGCCACAACGCCTCATTGCTATGGCATTCATCACTTTCTTATCTTCCTTAATTTTGTTATCAGGCATGATTAACTTTTTAAAGTTTATCATACAATCTTTCTATAACCGAAACCGTGAACTGGCATTGCGCAAAAGTATGGGAGCAACTGCCCGAAGTTTGTTCGGACTATTGTTTACGGAAGTTTTCTGGATGCTTACCTTCTCTTTACTTCTTTCGTTGGTATTGTCTGAATGTGTAAGTGGTCTTCTTGTATATTACATTCCGCCAAAAGAAATGATTCCAATAGATATACAAACGTTATACTCTATCCAATTCCAAGTATATTTAGGTTTACTCATAATTTGTGCAATCATTATTCTCTTTCCAGTCAGACGACTTCAAAGATCCGGACTTGCAAGCAATATTATGGGGAAAAGTCATAAACATATTTTCCGCAATATCATGATGTGCATACAACTATGTGTGTGTATTTTCTTCTTGGGAACAGCCATTGCCGTTCATTTATTCAATAAGGAGGATAACCGTCTATACCTTCCTTTATCCGACCAAGAAACAGGCCGTACTTTCTGTCTTCAAATGAATAGCGTTACACTCTATAAAAACAAAGATGCTATCCTCTCACAAATAAAGATGTTACCCGGAGTGGAAGAAACAAGCGCAGCTTTGATGACCGGCTCATTCAACTCTTTCTTGACCAGCAGCTATGAGTCTGCGGATCATCGTACACTTACCATCAATGTCCGGCAAGGTGATCCCAGCTATTTCCAGTTCTTCCGGATTCCATTTCAAGGGGAAACTGTTGATGCCGATGCAAGTAAAGTGGTCTATATCAGCGAAGCCTTCCGGCAACAACTGGACAAAGATTCTATCAGCGGAAACGTGAAATTAGGAGAGGAGAGCTACCGGATTTTAGGAACCTATAAAGCCTGCTACGGAGAAAATCTTTCCGAATATAACCAATACCACATATCCGTATTTTTCCCCACCAAAGAAATATCAGTCATATACATTCGTTTTCGAAATGACATTGCCTTTTCTAAAGCGAAAGCACAAATAGAGAAGGTATGCCGTAACTATGTACCAGAATCACTGGCATTAGACATAGAGCCCTTGAACGTAAGAAAAAGTACGACTCAGGGAATTAGGGACATGATGGGTGATATTTCACTGTTACTTGCTATCATTAGTATATTGCTTGTGGTGTTAAGTGTGTATTCTGCGATCTCCATGGATACCGTTAGTCGGCAAAAAGAAGTAGCCATTCGTAAAATTAACGGTGCTACACCTAAAGTGATCGCTTTCATGTTTGGAAGAGTCTACATCATCCAATTCATACTGGCCTATATGATCACTTATCCATTGTTACGGCTACTGATCATTGATATGACCAAAAGTTCTCCAATCAGCAGTGTCAGCGGATTTGCCTGGGGCATTTACCTGTTCATTGTAATAGGTTTGCTTATCTTTGTAACAACGGCATACAAAATATACAGAGTGATGCACCTCAACCCGGCCGATATCATTAAAAATGAATAATATAAACCAATAAAAAATTACCATTATGATTAAAACAGTAAACTTACAGAAAATTTTCAAAACCGAAGAAGTAGAAACCTGGGCGTTAAACAATGTCAGTGTAGAAGTGAAAGAAGGCGAGTTTGTAGCCATTATGGGACCATCCGGTTGCGGAAAATCCACTTTGCTCAATATTTTAGGTCTGCTTGATAATCCTACAGGAGGCGAATATTACCTGAATGGGAAAGAAGTATCCAAGTATACGGAATCGCAACGTACCAATCTCCGCAAAGGAGTTATCGGTTTCGTATTCCAGAGTTTCAATCTGATCGACGAGCTGAATGTATACGAGAATATTGAACTGCCATTACTTTACATGGGTATTCCCGCTTCTGAACGTAAACAACGGGTGGAAAAAGCAATGGAACGCATGGCCATCACTCACCGCAGCAAACATTTCCCCCAACAACTCTCAGGAGGTCAGCAACAACGTGTTGCCATAGCACGTGCAGTCGTTGCTAATCCGAAGTTGATTCTTGCCGATGAACCTACCGGTAACCTTGACTCCAAGAATGGTAAAGAAGTGATGGGACTGCTGAATGAACTTAATAAAGAAGGAACTACCATCGTCATGGTGACACACTCCCAACATGATGCAGGATTTGCTGACCGAGTGATTAATCTGTTTGATGGTCAGGTAGTAACAGAAGTAAGTATTTAACTTTAAACAGAATGCAATATCCGGTTATACTGAAACTTATTTTAAGGAGTTGGTGGCGAAATAAACTATTCGCCTCCATCTCCTTATTGAGCTTAGCGATTGGCATTACATGCACTATCTTGCTGATATCATTCGTTACTTATGAGTACACTATAGAATCTTCCAATCCAAGAAAAGAAGATATTTTCCGGCTAACACAAAATGTTCCGGTTATGCAAAAGCAAAAACAAGGGACCTTTGTTTATGGAGGCAGTGTTCCAGACATTGTATCCCAATTCCCGGAAATTGAAAGCTATCTGCGAATGAATGAACTTCAAACGTCAGGTATTCGGGTCGGAAATGAAAAATTCGACAAACAAACAATAGTTAAAGCAGATAGTTCACTACTTCATTTTTTCCCTTTTGAAACAGTATATGGTAATTTGCCTGAAGTATTATCTCACCCCGGTCAAGTAGCCATCAGCGAGAAATTAGCTCGTCTTTATTTTGGAAATGAGAATTATGAAAATCGTACGATTACACTGGAATTGCCCGATACCATTTATACGGTACAAGTAACTGCGGTATTCAGACATTATCCACAAGCCATGTTACAAGCTGATATCCTTACCTCGTTGTCAGATCCCGAACAGGGAAGCTCTTGTATGATTCTCCTGAAAAAAGAAGTCCAGTCAGCCTCATTTCGTCAACGATTTGAAGAAACAGGACTGCCTACTTTGATGGGAAAAGGAAATTATCAGTTGTTAGGTCTGCAAGATTCTTATTTCAATACAGACCTCTCTGATACTTCCCAAACTATGGAACATAGAGAAATTACATTACTCAGCATAGGGCTGTTATCTGCTTTGTTAATATTATCCATAGCCTGTTTTAATTATGTCAATCTTAGTTTTTCACGATTGCTGAAACAGGTTAGAATGCTCCATGTAGAAACATTAATGGGAGCTACCCGTCAATATATACACAAGCAACTATTTGCCGATACTTTTCTGACTGTCATGCTTGCGTTCTTGCTGTCTGTACTGTTGATAAATGATCTTTTACCGGCATTCAACTCTCTTGTAGCAGCGCATTTAACATTCGGTTTCATATTTTCGGGGAAGGTATTGCCATTATTAGCTTTGTTTATTATAATCTTATCTGTCATTCCCGCACTTTACATGAGCAGGAAGATGTATTCTCTATCAGAAAGTAATTACCGCCTGTTCTTTATTGGTAAAAAAAAGAGGCGCATAGTCTCTATACTGATTATACTCCAGTTCATAATATCTATTGCCTTAATGACAACTTTCTTAATTATACGTTCACAATTAAATATGATAGAGAATGAAGGAAAGCGTTATGAAAATATAATTGAACTTGGAGATGGACAGCAACTATCATTACTCCCAATATATAATGATTTAAAAAGTCTACCTGGAATAAAAAGTGCGATTACTACCCGCGGGAACATTTTTGACCCCTGGAGCATGGCAGTACCTGTGAACCAGGAAGGAGAGGAAGAAACACTGGTCATGGTTAATTTGTACAATGAAAGCCCGAAGTTTCAGGAACTATATGACATGACTTTACTTCATCCGGAACGTACTAAAGAGCTAATAGCCCAAACCGCTATACCGGTTATTGTCAATGAATCCTTCCAACATCATTTTGTACCCGCAGGAGAAGACCCCATTAGTCAGCCACTGAACAAATACAACAAGAATAATACTCAGCAAGGAGCTATTATTGTAGGAGTAATCAAAGACTTTAAACTGACCTCTTTTAATCAACCGGTAGCCCCATTGCAAATGATCTTGCAAGAAGTCCCCGAGAACCAATCTTATTATATATCTTTAAAGATCGATCCGGACCAACGAGTTGAGACCTTACAAAAGATACGACAACTATGGGAGACACATTTCCCTAATCGTTCTTTTACCGGTACAGATTTGTACATGAAATACTTGTCATTCAATCAAGAAGTAACTAATTTCTCTCAATTATTATTGGTATACTCAATCATAAGCTTATTCTTGACAGCTTTTGGTCTGTTCGGCATAGCATGGTACGCATCCGAACAACGCACTCGGGAGATAGGAATTCGTAAAGTGAACGGTGCTTCCACCTGGCAAATCGTTTGGTTACTTAATCGTCCATTCTTGTGTTATATCTTAATTGCATTTGTCATCGCAACTCCCATTGTATATACACTAATGTTGCACTGGATAGAGCAATTCGCTTATAGAGCCCCCATTGGATTGAAAGTTTTTATTCTTCCTCTATTGATAACTTTAGTCATGACAATATGCACTGTTAGCTTTAACAGTTGGCGGGTTGCAAAGTCCAATCCAATAGATGCAATTAAAGAATAGATAATGTCATGGGATACCCCTGATAAGGATAAGGATATTGATAACGTAAACTATAAATGGAAACAAAGGAGCCTTAAATGAAAAAGGGATTATGTCAAACAACATAATCCCTTTCGTATATTTATTCCTTATCTTATTTATAAAAGATCAAGTGCCTTGAAACATTTCACCAACTTACCGATAGCAAAGTCAATCTGTTCTTTGGAATGTGTAGCCATTAATGAGAAGCGAATCAACGTATCGTTCGGAGAACATGCGGGAGGAACTACCGGATTTACAAATACGCCCTCGTCAAATAACATTTTGGTTACCATAAATGTCTTCTCCATATCACGCACATATAGCGGAATAATAGGAGTGGAGGTGTGCCCGATTTCGAAACCAAGCTCACGGAAACACTTTAAAGAGTAATTGGTAATGTCCCATAAGTGTTCGATACGTTCTGGCTCGTTTTTCATAATCTGGAGTGCGGCACGAGCAGCGGCAGTGGCAGCAGGCGTATTACTTGCACTGAAGATATACGAACGGGAATTATGACGCAAATAATTAATAATGGATTCATCAGCAGCTATAAAACCACCGATAGCAGCCAATGACTTACTGAATGTACCCATGATAAGATCCACTTCTTTAGTCAACCCGAAATGATCACAAGTACCACGTCCGTTATTGCCCAGAACTCCCAAGCCGTGTGCTTCGTCTACCATGATATTGGCATCATATTTCTTAGACAAACGAACGATCTCAGGCAAATTGGCTATATCACCTTCCATACTGAATACTCCATCTACTACAATCAGTTTCACTGCATCCGGACGACACTTCTGCAACTCCTTCTCAAGAGATTCCATGTCGTTGTGCTTAAACTTAAGGATGGTAGAAAAAGAGAGGCGACGTCCTTCAACAATAGAAGCGTGGTCAAGTTCGTCACAGATCACATAATCTTCACGACCTGTCACACACGAAACTACACCCAAATTTACCTGAAATCCTGTGGAATAAATGATAGCATCTTCTTTGCCAACAAATTCGGCCAGTTCTTTCTCCAATTGAAGATGAAGGTCAAGTGTACCGTTCAGAAAACGCGATCCGGCACAACCCGTACCATATTTGCGGGTAGCTTCAACAGCAGCCTCAATTACTTTCGGATGATTAGTCAGGCCTAAGTATGAGTTCGAGCCAAACATTAACACCTTTCTGCCACTCATTATCACCTCTGTGTTCTGTTCACTTTCGATACAACGAAAGTATGGATATACGCCTTTAGCCTTTATCTGCTGAGGGAGGTCGTATTTAGCTAACTTCTCTTGTAATAATCCCATGAATAGTTATTTATATAATTCGCTTATTGACTACCTTATTTATAATAGTCTAAATCCTTTTTCCTTAACAAGTGTTTAAAACAGGGGGCAAAGATAACAAAATATGTTTTTAGCTGTTCTTTTTCTATGAAAAAATATACTCTTTATAGTTTTAGAAAGCTGGGAAAGGGCAAAAATTAAGATATTTATATTACTTTTGTCGACCACAACATATAAATGATGGAACCAACTTGCATGATCGAAAACAAGAAAAAAATAATATTCATCGTTAATCCAATTTCGGGTACACAAAGTAAGGAACTTGTTCTGAGTCTACTGGATGAGAAGATAGATAAGGATAAGTATACTTGGGAAATTGTGTATACCGAAAGAGCCGGACATGCAATCGAAATAGCAGCAGATGCGGCAGATAGCCACACAGATATAGTAGTGGCTGTAGGAGGCGATGGAACAATCAATGAGATTGCCCGTTCGCTGGTACATACCAATACGGCATTGGGCATCATTCCTTGCGGCTCCGGAAACGGATTGGCACGACATCTTCAAATTTCGATGGATCCGCGTAAAGCACTTGAGATTTTGAATGACGGATTAGTTGATATTATAGATTATGGAAAAATAAATGGTACAGACTTTTTTTGTACCTGCGGAGTAGGATTTGATGCTTTTGTCAGTCTGAAATTTGCCAATGCGGGTAAACGCGGACTCCTGACTTATCTGGAAAAAACTCTGCAAGAAAGCCTGAAGTATCAACCAGAAACCTATGAACTGGAAACAGAAGACGGTACTTCCAGATACAAAGCCTTCCTGATAGCTTGCGGCAATGCTTCACAATATGGAAATAATGCTTATATAGCTCCACAAGCTACGTTGACAGACGGTTTGTTAGACGTAACCATTCTTGAACCATTTACCGTACTGGATGTTCCGGCACTGGCTTTCCAACTCTTCAATAAAACAATTGACCAGAACAGCCGAATTAAAACCTTCCGTTGCAAGAAATTGTGCATCCACCGCAGTTCACCGGGAGTAGTCCATTTTGACGGTGATCCGATGCAGGCTGATGAAGATATCAAGATAGAGCTGATTCAGAAAGGATTACGAGTCGTTGTACCTACCGATAAAAAAAAAGATAATTCCAACGTACTGCAAAAAGCACAAGAATATGTGAATGGTATCAAGCTGATGAATGAAGCCATCGTAGAAGACATAGCACATAAAAACAAAGTTATTTTGAAAAAAAATAAGCAGCTGATACAAAAGCTTACTAAAAAATAGCCCTTTAGAAATAGTACAGAATCCGAATTAATATGTACTTTTGCAAACTACTTTAACAAAAATATAAAAATAATATATTAAATATGTTCAGAACGCACACGTGCGGAGAATTAAGAATCTCCGATGTTAATAAACAAGTCAAGCTGTCGGGATGGGTACAGCGCAGCCGTAAAATGGGAGGTATGACTTTTGTTGACCTTCGTGATCGCTACGGTATCACTCAATTAGTATTTAATGAAGAAATAGACGCTGAGCTTTGCGAACGTGCCAACAAGCTGGGTCGTGAATACGTTATTCAGATTGTCGGAACCGTTAACGAACGCTTTAGTAAGAACGGAAATATTCCGACCGGTGATATTGAAATTATCGTTTCGGAACTGAATATCTTGAATTCAGCCATTACTCCTCCTTTTACCATTGAAGATAACACAGATGGTGGTGACGATATCCGCATGAAATACCGTTATCTGGACTTACGTCGTAACGCTGTCCGTTCAAATCTGGAGTTACGTCATAAAATGACAATAGAAGTGCGTAGTTATCTTGATAAACTGGGCTTTTTGGAAGTAGAAACTCCGGTATTGATCGGTTCAACACCGGAAGGAGCCCGTGATTTTGTTGTACCTTCCCGCATGAATCCGGGGCAATTCTACGCATTGCCACAATCTCCACAGACCTTGAAACAATTGTTGATGGTTTCCGGTTTCGATCGTTATTTCCAGATTGCCAAATGTTTCCGTGACGAAGACCTGCGTGCCGACCGACAGCCGGAGTTCACTCAAATAGACTGTGAAATGAGCTTCGTAGAACAAGAAGATGTAATCGTTACATTTGAAGGAATGGCCAAACACCTGTTTAAGGTTATTCGTAATATTGAACTGACAGAACCATTCCCACGCATGCCTTGGAGTGAAGCAATGAAACTGTATGGTAGCGACAAACCGGATATTCGTTTCGGTATGGAATTCGTTGAATTAATGGATATCCTGAAAGGACACGGTTTCTCTGTATTTGATAATGCTGCATATATTGGTGGTATTTGTGCCGAAGGTGCAGCCAGCTATACTCGTAAACAACTGGATGCCTTGACTGAATTTGTGAAAAAACCGCAAATTGGTGCAAAAGGCATGGTATACGCCCGTATTGAAGCCGACGGTACTGTAAAATCAAGTGTAGATAAATTCTATACGCAAGAAGTATTACAGCAATTGAAAGAAGCTTTTGGCGCTAAACCAGGCGATTTAATTCTGATTTTATCGGGAGATGATGCCATGAAAACTCGTAAGCAACTCTGCGAACTGCGTCTGGAAATGGGTAATCAATTGGGATTACGTGATAAAAACACATTCGCGTGCTTATGGGTAGTAGACTTTCCACTATTCGAATGGAGTGAAGAAGAAGGTCGTCTAATGGCTATGCACCATCCGTTTACTTCGCCCAAACCGGAAGATATCCATCTGTTGGATACAGATCCTGCAGCTGTACGCGCCAACGCTTACGATATGGTAATCAATGGTGTAGAAGTAGGAGGAGGATCAATCCGTATCCACGACAGCCAGTTACAGAATAAAATGTTCGAACTACTCGGATTTACTCCGGAACGTGCACAAGAACAATTTGGTTTCTTGATGAATGCCTTCAAATTCGGTGCGCCTCCTCACGGTGGTTTGGCTTACGGATTGGACCGTTGGGTATCTCTTTTTGCCGGACTCGACTCAATCCGCGATTGCATTGCATTCCCGAAAAATAATTCAGGCCGTGATGTTATGTTGGATGCTCCTGCAGCACTTGATCCGTCACAACTGGAAGAACTGAATCTGATTGTAGATATTAAGGAGTAAGTGAAAGAGTCAGTACGCATTTTTCGATTTGTCGTAATTGGTACGCTCAATGCATTAATCACAGCCTTTGTTATTTGGCTGATGATGGATGAATTGTCATACGATTACATTCCGGCTAACATTACAGCGTACATAGTAGCCCAGATACATAATTTTATCTGGAGCAAATATTGGATCTTTCCGATTGAAAATAAAAAGAATAATATCTGGAAGCAGATATTATTCTTTTGTTCAGCTTTCGGATTGGCATATAGCGCCCAGTTCCTCTTTTTAGTTACTTTGGTAGAATGTGGGGATGTAAATGAGTATCTGGCACAATTCCTGGGATTGTTTATCTACGGAACAGTAAACTTCATCGTCAATAAGAAACTTACATTTAGATAAAAACTATATTAAAATATTCAATAAAAAGTCCCGCAGATTATAGACTCTGCGGGACTTTTTATATTTACAGAAACGTAAGACTTCAATCGATAAAACGTTTCGTCAGGTTACCATATTCATCTATACGTCGGTCACGAAGGAAAGGCCACCAGCGACGTACATTTTCCGAGCGTTCAAGATCTACTTCAACAACTATATTTTCGGGACGTTCATTTCCTGCCTGCGCCAGATATTCACCTTGAGGACCAACAACAAAACTATTCCCCCAAAACAGAATACCATTGGTCTGCCCTGACGGATCGGCTTCGTGGCCTACACGATTTACAGAAATCACCGGAAGTCCATTGGCCACCGCATGTGCGCGCTGAGAAATAATCCAAGCATTGAGCTGACGGGCTTTTTCATCATCCGTATCTGAACTTTCCCAACCGATGGCAGTAGGATAAATCAAAATTTCAGCTCCTTTCAATGCCATCAGACGGGCAGCTTCGGGATACCATTGATCCCAGCAAATCAATATTCCCAATTTACCCAAAGAAGTCTGTATCGGTTCAAAACCAATATCTCCCGGAGTAAAATAAAACTTTTCGTAATAGGCCGGATCATCAGGTATATGCATTTTACGATATTTACCGGCAATGCTTCCATCCCGATCGAAAACAACGGCTGTATTATGATATAATCCCGGAGCACGTTTCTCAAATAAAGAAGTAACAAGCACTATCCGGTTAGTTGCCGCCAGTTCGGAATAGAATCCTGTAGAAGGTCCCGGAATCGGTTCCGCCAATTCAAATAGATCAGTATTTTCAGTTTGGCAAAAATACAATGAATTATGAAGTTCCTGAAGAACGACGAGTTGTGCGCCATGAGCGGCACAAGCTTCAATGCTTTTAGCCAGATTCATCAGATTCATCCTAATATCTGACGTATTGGCCTGTTGAATGATTCCTACTTTTATTTTTCTCATACTCAAATTTTATTATTTAATGACTCCCATCGGATATTGCATTGTTACGCAATGTAATGACCCGTGTTGTTTAATGAGTGCACGACAATCAATGCCCACCACTTCATATGCCGGGAAAGCTTCACGAAGCACTGTTCTTGCCAGTTCATCATTTTCCGGCTGATTATAAGTGGGATAGAGCACAGAATCGTTCAAAATCAGAAAATTAGCATACGTTGCAGGCAGTCTTTCTCCAGATACTTCTATTTTATCCGCCATAGGTAATGCCAGTAAACGATAAGGATCACCAGATGCCGTACGGAATGTTTTCAACTGTTCTTCCATTTTATAAAGCTCCTCATAATGTTCATCTTTGGGATCGGAACACTTCACATATGCAATTGTATCCGGAGAACAAAACCTGGCTAATGTGTCTATATGACTATCCGTATCATCTCCGGCCAGATAACCATGATCCAACCACAACACCCGTTGCAAATGAAATACTCTGCGGAGGTGTTCCTCTATGTCAACCCGATTCATCGGTGCATTACGATGCGGAGACAATAAACATTCGGAAGTAGTTAGCAATGTCCCCATACCATCACTTTCAATAGAACCACCTTCAAGCACAAAGTCCAGACAATCTTTATATTGCCCTTTCAGAACTCCAGCCTCTACAGCCTTACGGGTTATCTGATTATCTAAACCGGCTTCGAACTTTTCTCCCCAACCATTGAAAGTAAAGTCCAGCAAACATGCTCCATTCGTATTCATCAGAGTGATGGCCCCATGATCACGTGCCCAAGTGTCATTCGTTTCGCACTCCAGAAAACGTACATTGTTCATATTCACTACTCCGGCTATCTGATTCTTTACCACCTCCGGACAGGGAGTAACAATAAGCAAAAGCTCACGCTTGGCAATTTCACGAGCTATGTTGATAAAACATTCCTGAACCTCAGAAAGCATATATGCCCAGTCTGTTTCAGCATGCGGCCATGTTAATTGCACACCACTTTGCAAAAACCATTCCGCAGGCAGAAAAGGAGCCAACATCTCTACCTGATCATCGACAGTTAAACCAAAGTTCAGTTGCAAATCTTTCTCTGAACCTCCTGAAGTAGGAAGACCGACTATTATTCCCATTATATTTTAGTTTTTTGAAGAATAGGATACGGATAACAAGTGGATACATCTTTGAATGCCACTTGCTATCTATGTTATTTATTAGACTTACGATCAAAAAATGGATTCTTGGAAGAAGCACTAACCGGAATAGCCATTACTTGGCGACACCCCTTCAACCAGTCAAGACGTTGGGCAGCCAATCCGGCCGAAAACATTACACGGGTGTCTACCCGCAGATCAGCAGCTGTAGCACATGCCGAACCAATAGCAATACCCACATCAATACTATTCAATGCACAAGGCACACCTTCGGCACGCCCCGCACAAGTAGCATAACCGCAATGCCCACAATTCAGTCCCTGTGCTTGCTCCCGTGTACCTATTAACAGAATACATTCAGCCTGGAGAATATTATCTGCATCCCGCAAGAAAAATTTCATTCCCATCTCTTCGAACATAACTTTCAATGTGTCCGAAAGTAACTGTATTTCTTTACCGGTGACAACTGCAGTTTCTATGATATCAATTCCTTTCCCTTTAGGGGCGGTACGGGCAGCAGTCATCATCTGCCGTGCCACATTCAATATATGCTCGTGGCGACTATCTCGTTCGTTCAGTATCATATCTTGTCCATTAATTAGTGATACAAAGATAAAAGAAATCCCGCACATATTATGAATTTTCACTAACTTTGCAAGATAGATTTAAAGATACACAATGTTACAAATAGACAATGCATGCATTGCTTTCGGGGAGGATATACTTTTTTCTGAGTTTTGCATGCAGCTTAAAAAAGGCGAAACAGCTTGTATAACAGGAGAATCCGGACGTGGAAAGACTTCTCTGCTCAACGCAATCATGGGATTCGTTCCTTTACGGAAAGGCCGAATCAAAGTAGGGGATATTTTACTTGAACCTGCCACCATTGATATTATACGCCGACATATAGCTTGGATTCCACAAGAGTTAGCGCTTCCCTCCGAATGGGTAAAAGAAATGATAGCACTACCTTTTGCACTAAAAGCCAACCGACATATCTCTTTTTCTGAGGAAAAACTCTTCACTTATTTTGATGAATTAGGTCTGGACAAGGACTTATACCAGAAGCGGGTAGGAGAAATATCCGGTGGACAACGCCAACGCATTATGATAGCAGCGGCAGCTATGCTGGAAAAGCCTTTGATTATTGTAGACGAACCGACATCTGCATTGGATTCCGGTTCTACAGATAAAGTTTTAGCTTTTCTACGTAACCAGACAACAAAAGGAACAGCTATACTTGCCGTTTCACATGACCGGGCATTCGCCTACGGATGTAACCAGCTAATCACATTATAGTTATATGGGAACTATCGATATATCTTATTTCAACCTACTCGTAGGACTACTACTATTGGCAATCCCGCTTTTCTACCTGTGGAAATTCAAGACCGGATTACTGAAAGCCACCCTGATAGGGACGGGGCGCATGATTATACAGCTCTTCCTGATAGGCATGTACCTCAAATACCTGTTCCTGTGGAACAATCCATGGATTAATTTTCTTTGGGTTATCATCATGATTTTTGTAGCCGGACAAACCGCCTTAATGCGCACCGGGCTAAAACGTGAAGTACTTTTGATCCCTATATCCGTTGGATTTCTGTGTAGTGTTGTTCTGGTTGGCATGTATTTCATAGGCATTGTATTGCAACTGGACAACGTCTTCAGCGCTCAATATTTTATCCCCATCTTCGGGATCTTAATGGGAAATATGTTATCAAGCAATGTCATTGCATTGAATACATATTACAGCGGATTGAAACGGGAGCAACAATTGTACTGTTATCTGCTCGGCAATGGCGCCACCCGCCAGGAAGCACAGGCACCATTTATACGGCAAGCTATTATAAAATCCTTCAGTCCACTGATTGCCAACATCTCAGTAATGGGATTAGTAGCACTCCCAGGTACTATGATCGGACAGATTCTGGGAGGAAGCAGCCCGAATGTCGCCATCAAATACCAAATGATGATTATGGTCATTACTTTTACGGCTTCCATGCTATCACTAATGATCACCATCTCACTGGCCTCCCGTAAATCATTCGATGAATATGGCCGTATGTTACAAATAACCAAAGAATCCCTTAAATAAGTAACCATGACACTAACCGACTCCGTTTTACAATTAATAAGCGAAATACATATTCCGGGATTCTTCATTACCACAGATTTTCTGCAAACTGGAGAATTTCTCCCCCAAGGAATAGATTTTTTTTTAAAAGAAAAGCATGCGAAGATAATTCAAGGTGCCAACGGAAGAAAATTCATTTATCAACAATCCGGCTGGCGCATAGCATTCACATTCTATCCAACCGATCGGGTAGTCGATGAAAAATATGCAATGAAAAACAAAATGATAAAGAAACGATATGATTATTGATGTAAATCAAATCATTACTATCAATATTTGCCTATATTTGCGAACATTAATAATTAAACAATACTACAAAGAATATGCACATCAGTCACATTGCTATCTGGAGTACCCATTTAGAAGAGCTAAAAAATTTCTATATTACTTATTTCAACGGAACAAGCCATGAAAAGTATATCAATCCTAAAAAGGGATTTGAATCTTATTT
Source organism: Bacteroides hominis (assembly GCF_033042785.2). Taxonomy (NCBI): domain Bacteria; kingdom Pseudomonadati; phylum Bacteroidota; class Bacteroidia; order Bacteroidales; family Bacteroidaceae; genus Bacteroides; species Bacteroides hominis. The sequence continues at coordinate 3,777,602 of NZ_CP178829.1, forward strand.
TGTCAGTTTTGACCAAGGATTCGCTTCCCTGGAAATTATGCAACGACAAGACATTACTACCCCGGCATTAAAAGATAGCCTCGGATTGGCCCATTTCTCCTTTTCTGCCGGTAGTAAAGAAGCTGTATTGAAACTCACCGAACGTCTACGCAAGGATGGCTTTACGATCGCAAGTGAGCCACGGACTACAGGAGACGGCTATTTCGAAAGTGCAATCCTGGATCCTGAAGGAAATATTGTAGAAATCACTATTTGACACGCTTAGCAAGTGCAGGTATGTAGCGAAGTTGCACATATTGCTCGCCAGGATTAATATACCGATTGTCCATCAGTATCTTCTTAACTTTGAAATCTTTCAGCCGGTAACGGATATATCGTTGTGCATTTGCAGGCTGTACTTCCACAAAGGACTGAAGGGCAATCGTCCCATCAGTCCGAATAATAACTTTAGCCTTGGCCGTACGAAAAGAAAGAGCATCGTCCTTTTTCATTTCTTTCATATGGTATTTATCGATCCAGAAAATAGCCGTTGCCTTGGAAAGGCTATCTACTGTTTCTTGCAATCCATTTTCCTCTTCAGTAGCAGATATAGGAGTTTCTTTATGCTGTTGACATGAAATAATAAAAAAGAGAGAAAAAAATAATAATAGAATTGCCTTCATCGGTTTGTGCTTTTATAAATTTGGAGGTAAATATATTAAAAAATCAATAAAAGCAAGGTAAAGTATTGGCTTTTTCTTATCTTTGCAACAAATTTTCTACTGATAATGAAAATTAAAGAAATTGTAAGCGCCCTTGAACGGTTCGCGCCTCTGCCATTGCAAGACGGATTTGATAATGCCGGCCTGCAAATCGGACTGACAGATGCGGAAACAACAGGGGCTTTGTTGTGTCTTGACGTTACCGAAGCTGTGCTTGACGAAGCTATCGCGTCCGGCTGTAATCTTGTTATATCCCATCATCCCCTTATTTTTAAAGGTTATAAATCGATTACCGGTAAAGATTATGTTGAACGTTGCATCTTAAAAGCAATCAAAAACGACATCGTCATTTATTCGGCCCATACCAATCTTGACAATGCTCCGGGGGGAGTGAACTATAAAATAGCTGAGAAAATAGGATTAAAAGATGTACGCATACTTGAACCCAAAGAGAACTGCCTGATAAAGTTAGTCACATTCGTCCCGACCGCACAAGCCGAAGAGGTCCGTAATGCTTTATTCACTGCCGGATGTGGATATATAGGCGACTATGACTCATGCAGCTACAACACAGAAGGCGAGGGAACTTTCCGTGCACAGGAAGGAAGTAAACCTTTTTGTGGAAATATAGGAGAACTTCATCATGAAGCGGAAGTACGGATTGAAACCATCCTGCCGGAATATAAGAAAAGAGAGGTTATCCGTACGTTACTATTGACACATCCCTATGAAGAACCGGCATACGACTTATATCCTCTTTACAATAGTTGGGCACAGGTCGGAGCAGGAATCATCGGAGAGCTGGAAGAAGCTGAATCGGAGCTTGAATTCCTGAAGCGTATAAAGAAGACATTTGAAGTAGGGTGTTTGAAACATAACAAACTAACAGGCCGCCTGATTCAGAAAGTTGCCCTCTGTGGAGGGGCAGGAGCTTTCCTTATTCCACAAGCTATAGGTAGCGGAGCTGATGTTTTTATCACAGGTGAAATTAAATATCATGACTACTTTGGTCGTGAAACAGACATTTTACTTGCAGAAATAGGACATTACGAAAGCGAACAATACACAAAAGAAATTTTTTATTCCATAATACGGGATTTATTTCCTAATTTTGCACTCCAATTTAGTAAGGTTAACACGAATCCCATTAAATATTTATAAGTAAAATGGCAAGAGAAGCTAAAAATGAACCGAAAGAGTTGACAGTGGAACAAAAGTTGAAAGCTTTGTTTCAGCTGCAAACAACATTATCTAAAATTGACGAAATTAAAACGTTAAGAGGTGAACTTCCATTGGAAGTGCAAGACCTTGAGGACGAAATTGCCGGTCTGAGTACACGTATCGATAAGATCAAGGCGGAAGTAGACGAACTCAAATCAGCTATCGCCGGTAAGAGAGTGGAAATTGAAGCAGCCAAAGCTTCGGTTGAGAAATATAAATCACAGCAAGACAATGTTCGTAACAACCGCGAATATGACTTCCTGACAAAAGAAATCGAATTCCAGTCCCTGGAAATAGAGCTTTGCGAAAAAAGAATCAAAGAATTCACTGCAGAAGAGCAGGAAAAATCTGAAGAAATAGAGAAAAATACCAAAGCACTGGAGGAACGCCAGAAAGACCTTGACCAGAAAAAGAATGAGCTGGACGAAATCATCGAGGAAACTAAACAAGAGGAAGAAAAATTGAGAGATAAAGCTAAAGATCTTGAAACAAAAATAGAGCCGCGCTTACTCCAGTCTTTCAAACGTATCCGCAAGAATTCACGTAACGGATTGGGTATTGTTTACGTACAGCGTGATGCATGCGGTGGTTGTTTTAATAAAATTCCGCCTCAGAGACAGTTGGATATCCGTTCACGTAAGAAAATTATCGTTTGCGAATATTGCGGACGCATCATGATCGACCCGGAACTGGCAGGTGTGGAGATAGAACACAAAGTAGAAGAAGCACCCGTTACAACCAAAAGAGCTATCAGAAGAAAAGCTGAATAAAGCCTTGCATTGATATTCTGATGGTCCGATTTTAAAAGTTCGGAATTCATTATATTTAAAACCCGTAATTTTACTATAGCCCGATTGTTAGCATAGTAAAGTTACGGGTTTATTCATTAATATCCGTTTCTCACAGAAGAAAGTATATTCCCTTTAAGCATAGTGATTCTCTTATAGACAGGATAAACAAATATTTCTTTTCGTTGTTATGTTTTCATTTCTAAATAACCTAAACTTATGAAACTACGAATAGGAAATATCATGTTCTTGCTGTTTCTTTCGTCCGTAGCCTTTCCACAGGCTACGAACCGCTATCTGGACAAACCTTTGCCACAAGAATGGGAAGAAGATGCACAAATTTTTCAGCAAGTATTGCCGGTGGATGACCAATGGTGGAAAGCTTTTCAGGATCCGGTTCTCGATTCTCTTATTTCTGTTGCGGTCAAACAAAACTACTCGATACTGACCGCTATTGACCGTATCAATATGGCAAAAGCCAACCTGAGGATGGAGCGTGGAAACTTTTTTCCAACGATCGGACTGAATGCCGGATGGACTCGTCAACAAAGTAGTGGCAATACCAGTGAATTGCCTCAATCCACTCAGCATTATTACGATGCCTCGCTGAATATGAGTTGGGAATTAGACCTCTTCGGAAGCATCCGTAACCGTGTAAAAGCTCAGAAAGAAAACTTTGCTGCCAGCAAAGAAGAGTACACCGGTACAATGGTATCACTCTGCGCCCAAGTAGCCTCAGCATATATCAACCTGCGGGAGCTGCAACAAGAATTGGCGGTAATACAAAAGAACTGCGCATCGCAGGAAGCCGTATTGAAAATCACAGAAGTGAGATACAATACCGGACTCGTTTCTAAATTGGACGTAGCACAAGCTAAATCTGTGTTTTTCAGCACAAAAGCCTCTATCCCCCAAATTGAATCGGGTATCAATCAATACATTACTACCCTTGCTATACTATTAGGCACTTATCCTCAGGAGATACGTCCCACATTAGAGTCTCCAGGAATATTGCCAGACTATATGGAACCAATTGGAGTAGGACTTCCGGCCGACTTACTGCTTCGTCGTCCGGACATCCGTAGTGCAGAACGAAGTGTGAATGCTCAAGCGGCTTTAGTGGGGGCATCCAAATCGGACTGGCTGCCTCAGATTTTTCTAAAAGGTTCGCTTGGTTATGCTGCTAAGGACCTGAAAGATCTGACCCATCATAAGAGCATGACCTATGAAATAGCACCGGCATTAAGCTGGACACTTTTTAAAGGGACTCAATTGGTAAATGCCACCAAACTGGCTAAAGCACAATTAGACGAAGCTATCAACCAGTTTAATCAGACTGTATTGACTGCCGTACAAGAGACAGACAATGCCATGAATGCTTACCGGAACTCCATCAAGCAAATAGTAGCTCTACGCGAAGTGCGTAATCAAGGACAAGAAACCTTGACACTCTCACTGGAACTCTATAAACAAGGATTAACCCCATTCCAGAATGTACTGGATGCACAACGCTCGCTACTCAGTTATGAGAACCAACTGGTCCAAGCAAGAGGATATTCCTTGCTCCAGCTGATAGCCATGTACCAAGCCCTGGGAGGCGGATGGTCCGGAAACCTAAATGATTAACTATAAAGACCTATCATAATGAAAAAACTAATGTATATTTTTCTCATCTTTCCTTTGGTAATGACCGGATGTAAAGGAAAAAAAGAAGCCGGAAGAGGAGAGATGCCTACTCCGGAAATCAGTGTGGCATATCCACTCGTACAAAACATTACCCTGACAAAAGATTATCCGGGATATCTGACTACCGAACAAACCGTAAATCTGGTAGCCCGGGTCAACGGCACCCTGCAATCCGCCTCATTCACACCGGGGACTCGTGTAAAGCAGGGGCAACTCCTGTTCGTTATCGAACCTACTATCTACAAAGATAATGTAACACAGGCTGAAGCGCAATTGAAAACTGCGCTTGCACAACTGGAATATGCCCGCAATAACTATACCCGAATGAAAGAAGCTTTGAAAAGTGATGCAGTCAGTCGTATACAGGTTTTACAGGCAGAATCAAACGTTGCCGAAGCCACCGCGGCTGTTAGCAATGCTGAAGCCACCCTGAATACTGCACGTACCAATCTGGGATACTGCTACATCCGTGCTCCTTTCAATGGAACAATCAGCCGCTCACTTTACGATGTAGGAAGCTATATCAGCGGAGCCGGACAACCTGTCACTTTGGCCACGATCTATAAAGACGACCGAATGTATACCTACTTTAATGTAGCAGACAACCAATGGCTATCCATGCTACTTTCACAAACCGGTAAGGAGAAAGAACTTCCCAAAAATGTTATCGTACGCTTGGGAGAAAACGGTACACAAAACTATCCGGCTACACTGGATTACTTATCGCCCAATGTAGACCTGGGTACAGGAACACTTAACGTACGCGCCAACCTCGATAATCCGAAAGGGGTTCTGAAAAGCGGACTATACGTCAGCATTACATTGCCATATGCCGAAGCGAAGCAAGCATTGCTCGTACCAGAAGCCTCTATTGGAACAGACCAGTTAGGAAAATACCTATATATTGTAAATGATTCGAATGTTGTGCGCTATCGCCACATCGAGCCGGGACAGCTGGTTAACGATACGTTACGTCAAATTAAAAGCGGGCTTTCGGCTAAAGAGCAATACGTCACAACGGCATTAATGAAAGTGCGTGACGGCATGAAAATCAAGCCAATATCAGTCAATCACGAGTCACAAACCTCTAATCATTAAGTACATGTTTTCAAAGTTCTTTATCAATCGGCCTATATTTGCCACGGTACTGGCATTGATTATCGTGGTGGCGGGATTGGTAACATTAAATATATTGCCTGTCGCACAGTTTCCGGAGATTACTCCACCTACAGTACAGGTGTCTGCTTTCTATCCGGGAGCAAATGCTGAAACTGTAGCTCAAACTGTCGGCATCCCCATTGAACAGCAAGTGAACGGAGTAGACGGTATGCTTTACATGAGTTCCACCGCATCCAGTTCGGGTGCCTATTCACTGACTATAACCTTTGCCGTAGGCACAGATATCGACATGGCTACCGTACAGGTACAGAACCGGGTAAGTGTAGCGCAATCTTCACTGCCGGAACCAGTTGTAGTCCAGGGAGTAACTGTACAGAAACAATCGTCCAACATTGTGATGTTTCTCACAATGCAGGCAAAAGACTCTGTATACGACGGACTATATCTTACGAATTATGCACAACTAAATCTGGTAGATCAACTAACACGAGTACCGGGTGTAGGAGCTGTCAATGTAATGGGGGCAGGAAACTACAGTATGCGTGTCTGGCTCGATCCGGAAGCAATGCGTATCCGTAATCTCTCTCCTGCGCAAGTTTATCAAGCTATCCAGTCACAAAACATTGAAGTCAGTGCCGGCTATATCGGACAACCTATTGGAAAAAATAATAATAACGCCTACCAGTATACGTTGAATGTACAGGGACGGCTGACATCTCCCGAAGAGTTCGGTAACATCATTATCCGAACCGGAGAAGGAGGGAAAATGCTCCGACTGAAAGATATAGCACGCATCGACCTTGGCAGTTCCTCGTACAATGTTGTCTCTAAACTAAAAGGACATCCCACTGCTGCCATTGCTATTTATCAACAACCGGGTTCAAACTCGCTTGATGTTTCCAAAGGAGTCAAAGCTAAGATGCAGGAGCTTGCACAAAACTTCCCGGCAGGCGTCAGCTATAATGTGACATTGGATACAACCGATGTCATCAATGCATCTATCGATGAAGTATTGGTAACTTTCCTGGAAACCACCTTACTGGTAGTACTTGTTATTTTCCTGTTCCTGCAAAACTGGCGGGCTGTTATCATCCCATGTATCACCATCCCTGTATCACTGATTGGTACTTTGGCAGTAATGGCTGCTCTTGGATTCTCAATCAATACTTTAACTCTGTTTGGATTAATACTTGCCGTAGCGATAGTGGTAGACGATGCAATAGTAGTGGTAGAAAATGCTTCCCGATTATTGGAAACGGGACAGTATTCTCCTAAAGATGCCGTCACCAAAGCAATGGGAGAGATCACCGGCCCAATTGTCGGGGTTGTACTGGTATTGCTTGCTGTTTTCATACCAACTACATTGATCAGTGGCATCTCCGGACAGCTTTACAAACAATTTGCCTTGACCATTGCCGCTTCTACCGTATTGAGTGGCATTAACTCGTTGACACTGACCCCTGCATTATGTGCCTTGTTTTTGGAACATAACAAGCCATCCAATTTTTTCATATACAAAGGATTCAACAAAGTATATGACAAGACACAGAATCTCTATGACCGCATTGTAAAAGGATTACTCATTCGTCCGGGACTTGCACTGATCTCTTATGGGATCATTACAGCGATAGCTGTCATTCTGTTCATGAAATGGCCTTCAACTTTCGTGCCCGATGAAGATGACGGGTATTTTATCGCTGTCATCCAATTGCCACCGGCATCGAGCCTCGAACGCACACAAGCTGTCGGACAAAAAGTGAACCGAATTTTAGACAGTTATCCGGAAGTAAAAGACTACATTGGTATCAGTGGCTTTTCTATTATGGGAGGTGGCGAACAATCAAATACAGGTACCTATTTCGTTGTACTGAAAAACTGGGATGAACGGAAAGGAAAAGAACACACTGCTGCAGCTGTAGTAGAGCGTTTCAATGAAATGGCTTATGGCATTCAGGAAGCGCAGATATTTGCGATGGTGCCTCCGGCCATTCCCGGCTTAGGAGCCTCGGGAGGTTTACAGTTACAACTGGAAGATCGTAACAATCTGGGACCGACAGAAATGCAGAGAGCTATCGAAACTTTGATGGCTACCTATCACACACAACCGGCCCTCGCATCCATATCCAGTATGTACCAGGCCAATGTGCCACAATACTTCCTGAATATTGACCGTGATAAAGTCCAATTTATGGGTATCCAGTTGGACAATGTATTCTCTACGCTAAGTTATTACATGGGGGCAGCCTATGTCAACGACTTTGTTCAGTTCGGACGCATCTATCAGGTAAAAATAGAAGCCGGGGAACAGGCACAGAAAGTAATCGATGATGTATTGAAGCTCAGTGTCCCCAACGCCGCGGGAAATATGGTACCATTTTCTTCTTTTACAAAAGTTGAAGAACGTCTGGGTATGGACCAGATAAGCCGCTACAATATGTATTCAACAGCTTCCATAACCTGCAACGTAGCCTCAGGAAGTAGTTCAGGTGAGGGAATACAACAGATGGAGAATCTCATAAAAGAGCAACTGGGCAATGAATTCGGTTACGAATGGACTTCGGTAGCTTACCAGGAAACGCAGGCAGGAAACACAACGACCATTGTATTCATTATGGCACTATTGGTAGCATTTCTGGTATTGGCAGCCCAATACGAAAGCTGGACAAGCCCGTTATCAGCTATCATGGGACTACCAATGGCTCTGTTGGGTGCCATGATAGGCTGCTTCGTCATGGGTACCCCAGTGAGCATCTACACTCAGATTGGAATTATTTTGCTGATTGCCCTTTCAGCTAAAAATGGAATTCTAATTGTAGAATTCGCACGCGATTTCCGTGCCGAAGGCAACTCCATACGTGACGCTGCCTATGAAGCCGGACACGTTCGTTTACGCCCGATCCTTATGACTTCTTTCGCCTTTGTGTTAGGAGTAATGCCATTGCTGTTCGCTACCGGAGCCGGGGCACAAAGCCGCATTGCTCTTGGGGCAGCTGTTGTCTTTGGTATGGCACTGAATACATTGCTGGCAACCGTATATATCCCCAATTTTTATGAATTGATGCAGAAATTCCAAGAAAACGTCTTGGATCGGAAGAAAAAGAAATAGTTCTCTATATCACTATCTCTATTGTAAAAAACGTCCTTTTCATTTCACAGTCTATTGTCACCGAGCTGAATCTCGGATGACAATAGACTTTTTCTTATACTTATCACAAAAACAATTAAGTGCTTTCATGCTTATTCCATAAAAATAGGAATATGTTGAGTTATTAGGTAATAGTTCTGATTATAAGCAAATTATGAAGACAACAATCTGTCATTACGAAGTTAACTTTAACAGTGTGTTAAAGTTAACTTCGTAATGATAAACAATTAGCTTTTTACATTTACGATATTAACTTCCTAAAGATAAATCAATAAAGGTCCAAATTCACTGTTAACATTGTTAATTTTACAAGATAGCATAATCCGGAATATCAGCCAGAAATGAATAACTTTGAGTATCATAATTCATCCGGCAGCAATAGTGTTGCATACCATTACTGACAACCAGATAATCAACCTTCAAAACCATATTATAACGAGTAATCTGATCAAAAACAGCTTGTGTGATCTCAATGTGGGGAGCTTTGTATTCAACAATCATTCTGGCAGTAAGATCACGCTTATAAAGCACTGTGTCACATCGTTTCTTGGTTCCATTCAAGTTCAACAGCACCTCATTGGCCATCAGAGACGACGGATATCCTTTATAGACAATAAGAAAGTGTACAAAGTGCTGACGGACCCATTCCTCGGGGGTCAACGCGACATAACGACGGCGAATCACATCGAAAATAACATTTTTTCCATTTCGAGTGGCGATTTTAGTGTCAAATACTGGTAGGTTTAACGATAACATTTACTATTTTTGTAAGTTAAATAATGGCTTCCTGTTATTGGAAGCACAAATTTAATGGAATCTTATGAAAACAAAGCAAGAAATCGTAGCTAATTGGCTGCCCCGTTACACCAAACGTAATCTGGAAGACTTTGGAGAGTATATCCTGTTGACTAACTTCAACAAGTATGTAGAAATATTTGCGGAAAAATTTAATGTTCCTATCCTTGGCAGAGATGCCAATATGATATCTGCCAGCGCAGAAGGGATTACAATCATCAACTTCGGCATGGGAAGTCCCAATGCAGCCATTATCATGGATCTGTTAAGCGCCATTTCTCCCAAAGCTTGTCTGTTTCTGGGCAAATGTGGAGGAATTGATAAAAAGAACAAAATAGGTGATCTGATCCTGCCAATTGCCGCTATCCGGGGAGAAGGTACCTCAAACGACTATTTTCCACCCGAAGTTCCATCGTTACCGGCATTTATGTTACAACGTGCCGTATCATCGGCCATCCGCGACTATGCACGCGATTACTGGACAGGAACCGTCTACACAACCAACCGCCGTATATGGGAACATGATGACGCCTTTAAGGAATACCTGAAGAAAACTCGTGCAATGGCAGTCGACATGGAAACAGCAACCTTATTCAGTTGTGGCTTTGCCAATCATATTCCGACCGGTGCTTTGCTGCTTGTATCCGACCAGCCTATGATTCCGGAAGGAGTGAAAACCGATAAAAGCGATAATATAGTTACTAAAAACTATGTAGAGGAACATGTAGAGATAGGTATTGCTTCATTACGAATGATTATTGACGAAAAGAAAACTGTAAAACACTTGAAATTCGACTGGTAACGCCACACCAACATTTATATGGCAAAACAAGAACTGACTTGCGACGATATCCTCAAAGAATTGAGGGCCAAACAATATCGCCCCATCTATTATTTGATGGGAGAAGAATCTTATTATATCGACTTGATAGCCGATTATATCACCGACAATGTATTGACGGATACAGAAAAAGAGTTTAACCTTACTGTGGTTTATGGCGCGGATGTGGATGTAGCAACCGTAATTAATGCCGCTAAACGTTATCCGATGATGTCCGAACATCAGGTTGTAATAGTAAAAGAAGCACAAGCTATACGCAATATAGAAGAGTTATCTTATTATCTGCAAAAGCCATTAAATTCAACTATCTTAGTCATTTGTCATAAGCATGGCACTTTGGATCGTAGAAAAAAATTAGCTGCAGAAGTTGAAAAAGCAGGTGTCCTATTCGAATCTAAAAAGATAAAAGAGGCGCAACTACCTGCATTTATCAGTTCGTACATGAAACGTAAAGGCATAGATATGGAACCCAAAGCCACTGCGATGTTGGCCGATTTTGTAGGGACTGATCTCAGCCGTCTAACAGGCGAACTGGAAAAGCTAATTATTACATTACCCAGTGGTCAAAAACGTGTCACACCTGAACAGATAGAGAAAAACATAGGAATTAGCAAAGACTATAATAACTTTGAATTGCGTAGTGCACTGGTTGAGAAAGATATACTCAAAGCTAATAAAATAATAAAATACTTTGAGGAAAATCCTAAAACAAACCCGATACAGATGACACTTTCTTTACTATTTAATTTCTACTCAAATCTTATGTTAGCGTACTATGCACCGGATAAATCAGAGCAAGGAGTAGCCACAATGTTAGGACTAAAAACCCCATGGCAAGCTCGCGATTATCTGGCAGCAATGCGAAAATACAGTGGAGTAAAAACAATGCAAATTGTAGGAGAAATACGATATGCAGATGCTAAATCGAAAGGTGTGGGCAATGGTTCAATTAGTGATGGAGACATCCTCCGCGAGTTGGTCTTCAAGATTCTTCATTAAAAACAATCCACTTTAAATCTACTCCCTATATGCATATATTTTGCCGGTATAAAATATGTGTATGGGGAGTAAATATATCCTCATAATCCGAAATATACTTTCCTATAATTATCCACTTTATTCTTCACATCAATTTTACACTCTTTTCCCTGTCTCTACCATACATATAAAACTTAAATATAGTATTCTGTTTCTTCTAAAAGAAAACAGATTTTGCATGGGGCGAATAAGTATACTCCCAATAGAACAATATAAAAATCAACAAAAAGAAGATAACATATCCCATATAATAAAATTGTGATTATACTGATTCCTATCAATCATCTATATGGGTGTGATATGGTGCTAATGCTTCATCATAATGCTATCTAAAGTAGTATAAATTATATCATAATGCTATTTCTCTATGTATAGATTCATTTTTCTAGAATATAAAAAAAATATATATCAAAAAACAAGCATATTCTTCTATATATCAAATAATTAGGTGATATTTGACTTCCTCAGAATCGAATAATTTCATTTGGATAACCAACCATACGGAAATAACGCAAAAATTTGGCATTATAGCCTAAATGTAAGGTATGATGACACGCTATTCTTTATATCTATATCCAATAGGCATAAAGACAAAAGCAACTCCCATGCTATTTGTTGCATATATAACGATACAATATGACAATTGTGAATAAGGACTATAGCCCTTATATGGATTTACAAAAGTAATAATATCATTTTTGTATAGCAAATAAATATAGCACAAATGTAAATAGACGACATTACATATGTGTATTTACATTTGTAGATGTAATAGGGGAGTAGTTAACATTTCCTTTTTTACATGCTAATGACAGAATAATCAATAAGAAAAAAAATATATATCAATCAAATATTCAACTAATGCATGAAAATATGGACACATTTGTAATAAACAAGCAACACAAGATAAAATTCATAGATACATATTACAATAAATCAATATATTATAATATCTATATAAAGTAATACTTTATATATTGTTACGACTGTATAGGCAATACAAACAGAATTAAAGAGGAAGTCCTATCTTGCGTTTACAATAGTAAAATATGAATTATGTATTTGTAATTTGCTTTTGTGATTTTTATTTTTTACTTTTGTGCATTAGTAAATATGCTATTTACTTTTGTGAATTAATATATAAGTCATACATTTGTAAAACCTTCAAAGGATATGGAAATAAAAGATAGGATTAAAATGATCATGGAAAAAGAGAATATGGCTTCCGGTGCTTTCGCTGAAAGCATAGGTATCCAACAATCCACTCTCTCGCACATTTTGAATGGCCGCAACAATCCCAGTTTAGATGTTATCATGAAAGTACATCAAAAATATAATTATGTAAATTTGGAATGGTTATTATATGGGCACGGCAATATGTCGGAAGAAACCATTCAACCGACTTCCGATTTTCAGCCTTCTTTATTTGCTGAGAATGCTATAATTCCGTCCAATGAGACGATGGCTCCGGAAAATCGCAGAGAAATAGCGTTAGAAAGCCCCGAAACATCCCATAAAGAGATTGTAAAACAGGAAATTAGATATATAGAAAAGCCTTCCAGAAAAATCACTGAAATAAGAATTTTCTTCGATGATAATACATACGAGACATTCAGAGGAGAAAAATAAGACAGATAAATCACTGTTTGCACAATTTCCCGTATCTTTGCAACACGAATACGAATTTACTCACAATACATGAAAAAATTTATTTTAGATCTGACAGTAACTGAGAATCTCAGATTGCATTCTAATTATGTTCTGCTGAAATTGACATCTCAGTCCGTCCTCCCGGATATGCTACCGGGACAGTTTGCGGAAATTCGGGTGGATGGTTCACCTACCACCTTCCTGCGCCGCCCTATCTCTATTAACTATGTAGACAGACAACGTAACGAAGTATGGTTTCTGATTCAACTCATCGGTGATGGAACAAAACGCCTTGCACAAGCCGCTCAAGGAGATATAATAAATGTAGTACTCCCGCTTGGAAGCAGTTTCACAATGCCTAAAACACCTTCTGACAAGTTACTATTAGTAGGTGGAGGTGTAGGGACAGCTCCTATGCTTTATTTAGGCGAGCAGCTGTTCAAAAGCGGTAGCAAACCAACATTCCTTTTAGGAGCACGTAGCGACAAAGATCTGCTCCAACTGGAAGAGTTTACCGCTTACGGAGAGGTTTACACCACAACAGAAGATGGCAGTTATGGCGAAAAAGGATATGTCACTCAACATTCTATATTAAATAAAATAAACTTCGAACAGATATATACATGCGGTCCCAAGCCCATGATGATGGCAGTAGCCAAATATGCCAAAGCTAATCATATCAATTGTGAAGTATCATTGGAAAATACAATGGCATGTGGCATAGGTGCATGTCTTTGTTGTGTTGAGAATACTACAGAAGGGCATTTGTGCGTTTGTAAAGAAGGTCCGGTTTTTAATATAAATAAACTATTATGGCAGATTTAAGTGTAAATATTGGTAAACTACAAATGAAGAACCCCGTAATGACAGCATCGGGTACATTTGGATATGGTGAAGAGTTTGCAGATTTTATTGATATAACGCGAATAGGCGGTATCATTGTGAAGGGTACTACTCTTCACAAGCGTGAAGGTAACCCATATCCGCGCATGGCTGAAACTCCTTCCGGAATGTTAAACGCTGTAGGACTGCAAAATAAGGGTGTGAAATATTTTTCTGATCACATATATCCCCGTATTAAGGACATTCAAACCCATATGATTGTGAATGTTTCCGGATCGGCTATTGAAGACTATGTAAAAACGGCAGAGATTATTAATGAACTTGACAAAATTCCTGCTATCGAACTAAACATCTCATGTCCTAATGTAAAACAAGGAGGTATGGCTTTTGGAGTAACAACTAAAGGAGTATCAGAAGTTGTTCAGGCAGTTCGTTCTGCTTACAAAAAGACACTTATCGTTAAGCTTTCCCCCAATGTTACCGATATAGCCGAAATGGCACGGGCAGCTGAAGCTAATGGTGCCGATAGTGTATCATTAATTAATACATTACTGGGAATGGCTATTGATGCTGAACGCAGACGTCCCATACTTTCAACCGTAACCGGAGGTATGTCGGGAGCAGCTGTAAAACCAATAGCATTACGGATGGTATGGCAGGTTGCTAAAGCGGTAAATATTCCAATCATAGGATTAGGAGGTATCATGAACTGGAAAGATGCCGTCGAGTTCATGCTTGCAGGGGCTTCAGCTGTACAGATTGGTACAGCAAATTTCATAGATCCGGCTATCACCATCAAAGTAATGGATGGTATAAATGATTACCTGGAAAGACATGGATGCAAGTCCGTTTCTGAAATTATAGGTGCACTTGAGATATAGTAACAAACAGATAATAGCCCTTCGTCACAATTAGCCATAAAAAAGTTATTCAAACATGGATATTCCTTTCTCTGTTAATCCCGGAATAAGTTAGACAAATTCTGGTATTAAATAGAGAAGTTCCATGAAAACAAATTCCATTATTAATAGTATAGTTTCATAAAAAAAGAATGTCTTGTCTTTTAGCAAGACATTCTTTTTTACATACAATAAGAATTAGTCTTCCAATAAATCGGGGCGAAGTCTTTTGGTGCGCTCCAACGATTGTTGAAGTTCCCACTCTTTAATTTTGGCTTCATGCCCTGAAAGCAAAATTTCAGGCACCTTCCAACCATTATACTCTGCCGGACGGGTATAAACAGGAGCTGCCAACAAATTATCCTGAAAAGAATCAGAAAGAGCAGACTGTTCATCAGAAATTACTCCCGGAATAATCCGCACTATAGCATCCGCCATCACGGCAGCAGCCAATTCACCACCAGTCAGAACATAATCTCCAATACTAATTTCTTTCGTTATCAGATGCTCCCGGATACGATAATCAATACCTTTAAAATGCCCGCATAAGATAATAAGATTACCAGATAATGATAAACTGTTGGCCATCCTCTGATCAAACTGCTCGCCATCCGGAGTAGTAAATATCACTTCATCATAATCGCGTTCTGCTTTCAAAGCATTAATGCATCGTTCAATAGGTTCTATCTTCATCACCATACCGGCAAATCCACCAAAAGGATAGTCATCTACCCGACGATACTTATCTTCTGTATAATCACGCAAATTATGAATATAAATCTCAGCAAGCCCTTTGTCTTGAGCCCGTTTCATAATAGAACAATTGAAGAAACCCTCAATCATTTCGGGCAATACTGTTATAATATCGATACGCATAATCTTTAATTTTTCGCAAAAGTACAAATATTCGAAGAGAAACCCGTATTTTTGCCTAAAACAATCCAAAGAATATATGACTGTAAAAGAAAAAATAGATCAGCTTCGAATCCAACTCCACCAACATAATTACAACTATTATGTGCTGAATGCTCCGGAAATCTCCGACAAAGAATTTGATGACTTAATGAGAGAACTCCAGACTTTGGAACAGGAACATCCAGAATATAAAGATGAAAACTCACCTACTATGCGTGTAGGTAGCGATATCAATAAAAACTTTACTCAAGTAGCTCATAAATACCCAATGCTTTCATTGTCAAACACCTATTCTGAGAATGAAGTAACCGATTTCTATGACAGAGTACGAAAAGCATTGAATGAAGATTTTGAGATCTGTTGCGAGATGAAGTATGACGGTACCTCGATCTCTTTGACCTACGAAAATGGTAAACTTATCCGTGCCGTAACCCGTGGTGATGGTGAAAAAGGAGACGATGTAACAGACAACGTAAAAACCATTCGGAGTATCCCTCTTGTTCTGCATGGAAATAATTATCCGGATGTTTTCGAAATCCGTGGAGAAATCCTAATGCCATGGGAAGTTTTCGAAGAGCTAAACCGGGAAAAAGAGGCCCGTGAAGAGCCTCTTTTCGCTAATCCCAGAAATGCCGCTTCAGGAACTTTAAAATTACAAAACTCAGCAATCGTGGCTTCCCGAAAACTGGATGCCTACCTCTACTACTTGCTTGGCGATAATTTGCCTACTGACGGACATTATGAAAACTTGCAAGAAGCGGCTAAATGGGGCTTCAAGATTTCTCCTCTAATGCGTAAATGCCAAACATTACAGGAGGTATTCGATTTTATTAATTATTGGAACGTAGAACGTAAAAACTTAAATGTTGCTACAGACGGAATCGTACTGAAAGTTAACAGTCTCAAACAACAAAAAAATCTTGGATTCACTGCCAAATCTCCACGCTGGGCAATAGCCTATAAATTTCAGGCTGAACGGGCACTCACTCGCCTGAATACAGTATCTTACCAGGTAGGAAGAACCGGAGCTGTTACACCTGTAGCCAACCTTGATCCGGTACAGCTTTCCGGAACAGTCGTAAAACGCGCATCTCTACACAATGCAGATATCATCGAAGGACTCGATCTACATATAGGTGATATGGTTTATGTAGAGAAAGGAGGAGAAATCATTCCTAAAATCACAGGCGTAGATGTTGCTGCCCGTTTTATGATCGGTGAAAAAGTAAAATTCATCACTCATTGTCCGGAATGTGGCAGCAAGTTAATAAGATATGAAGGAGAAGCTGCCCACTATTGCCCGAACGAAACTGCCTGTCCACCGCAGATCAAAGGAAAAATAGAACATTTCATCAGCCGGAAAGCAATGAATATAGACGGATTAGGCCCTGAAACTGTTGATATGTTCTATCGTTTAGATCTAATTCATAATACAGCCGATCTTTATCAATTGACGACTGATGACATTAAGAATCTCGATCGTATGGGAGACAAATCTGCGGAAAACATCATCAGAGGAATTATGCAAAGTAAGGAAATTCCTTTTGAAAGAGTTATTTTTGCATTAGGCATTCGTTTTGTAGGTGAGACAGTAGCTAAAAAAATAGCTAAATCATTCAAAGACATAGTAGAATTGGAAAATGCAGATTTGGAAACTTTAGTCAGCATCGATGAAATCGGCGAAAAAATTGCCCAGAGTATTCTTAACTATTTTGCAAACGATTCAAACCGTAAATTAATTGACCGATTGAAAATAGCAGGATTACAGTTATACAGACCGGAAGAAGATCTAAGTGAGCATACTGACAAATTGGCCGGGCAATCCATCGTTATTAGTGGTGTGTTTACCCATCATTCAAGAGACGAATACAAAGATCTTATTGAAAAGCATGGAGGAAAAAATGTGGGAAGTATTTCCGCCAAAACCAGTTTTATCTTGGCCGGAGATAATATGGGACCTGCTAAATTAGAAAAAGCCAATAAACTGGGGATTAAAATTATGAACGAAGAGGAATTTCTAAAGCTAATATTGTAACATTTTTCTGCTATATTCTTATTTTATATATTATTATTGCTGTAAAAAAAGAAAATATTCGTACTTTTGCGAGCAAATTATTTAGAGATTATTATTAATACTCATGATACAGACTAGATTGAAAGGAATGGGGGTAGCGCTGATTACTCCTTTCAAAGAGGATGAAAGCGTTGATTACGATGCATTAATGCGATTAGTAGACTATCTGCTTCAAAATAATGCAGATTTTCTGTGTGTGCTGGGAACGACAGCCGAAACTCCAACTCTGAGCGAAGACGAGAAAAAGAAAATCAAAAAAATGGTAATCGACCGTGTCAACGGAAGAATTCCCATTCTATTAGGAGTCGGTGGAAACAATACACGAGCTATCGTAGAAACACTCAAAAATGATGATTTCACCGGAGTGGATGCCATCTTATCCGTGGTTCCTTACTATAATAAGCCCTCACAGGAAGGAATCTATCAACATTATAAGGCAATTGCAGGCGCTACAGAGCTTCCAATTGTATTGTATAATGTTCCCGGCCGGACAGGGGTTAATATGACCGCAGAAACGACCTTACGCATTGCTAAAGACTTCAAAAATGTCATAGCAATTAAAGAAGCATCAGGCAATATCACTCAGATGGACGATATTATCAAAAACAAACCGGCCAATTTTGATGTCATTTCCGGAGATGATGGCATTACTTTCCCTTTAATCACATTAGGAGCTGTAGGGGTTATTTCAGTTATTGGAAATGCTTTTCCACGTGAATTCAGCAGGATGACACGCCTGGCATTGCAAGGTGACTTTGCCAACGCCCTGACCATACACCATAAATTTACAGAGTTATTTAACCTGTTATTCGTAGACGGAAACCCTGCCGGAGTAAAATCAATGTTGAATGCAATGGGAATGATCGAGAATAAACTTCGTTTGCCACTGGTACCAACACGTATCACAACATTTGAAGCCATTCGAAACGTACTTAACGAGTTAAATATAAAATGCTAATAACTAAATCATTATAAGAAAGCAAAGAGTAAAGTTACATAAAAATTGACTTTACTCTTTTTTTGTATATCCAGACCTTTCCTCTGTCACACAGCCTTCTTCGTATTGATGTTTTTCTTGAAGAGAAAGACAGTCCATCAACTTACGTTGATCCCGGTATGATCCTAATGGCGGCATAACAAAAAAAGAAGGTACCCTTTTAAGACACCTTCTTTTGTGATCGCGACAGGATTCAAACCTGTAACCGGCTGATCCGTAGTCAGCTACTCTATTCAGTTGAGCTACGCGACCGTTTGTTATTTTTAGAGTGACCGCGACAGGATTCAAACCTGTAACCGGCTGATCCGTAGTCAGCTACTCTATTCAGTTGAGCTACGCGGCCATTAGTTAAACTTTAAAGTGATCGCGACAGGATTCAAACCTGTAACCGGCTGATCCGTAGTCAGCTACTCTATTCAGTTGAGCTACGCGACCATTGTTTTTGTTTAACGGGTGCAAAGATACGGACTTTTCTTGAATTTGCAAGCTTTCAGCAAACTTTTTTGCAAATAAATTATTCGATGAAACGATAGTTAAACAATTGCCAACCGAGCGTCAAACCGACATTCCACTCCCTTTTCGGTGAGCTATAATGATTTACATATGCCGAGATTGCACCAAACGGCAACTGACATACCACTGAAACTTCTCCCAAATATTCGAAACGAGAGAAAGCTTTTCCATAGTAAGCCTTATTAATTGGATTTCTTTCTATAGGAAAAATCGGTAAAAAGCCATAAAACTCTCCACGAACGTGAAACATCTGATTTAAACGATAAATAGGCCGTATCCCGGCTGCCAGATATTGATTGGCACGAAAAGCTTCATTATATGTTAATTTACTATGTGCAGTAGGTGCAAATTCACTGGCCTGCATCATTGTAGCTGTATAATTCTCTGAGAAGTTTTTAGACGCATATAATGCATCCAGATACCATCCTAATGTCCAATTTGCTCCCATTTTATGGTATTTCTCCTTCATATAGGATAACTGTAACCATGAATGTTTCTCTTCGGTAGATTTCCTGCTCTCAGAATTCACCCCAGGGCGAAAGCGTTCTTTCCCTGTAAATATCTGTGCAACGAGTGCCTCTCGTGCTCCTTGAGTAGGAAATTGTCTAAAATTCAATGTACTACCATTAAAACTTACTGAACCGCCAAACAAACGATATTCACTTTTATCATATTTGTCTTTATCGAAGTCGATTACATTATTTTGGAAATACCGGTCTTCTATTTGTGCAATTCCAAACCCAAGCTCCACTCGTTTACTTGAAAGAAAAGGAAGAGCAACTTTGAGTTTCAGAAAACGCTCATCTTTTTGATTAAAAGCCGGTTTATCATTTTTAGAGAAAAGCTTATCCTTCTTAAAATAATCGAAAGTACTGATCGAAGCAATAAAGCGATAAGAAGTAGGAATAGTAGTGGCAAAGTCTACTTTTGCCATAAACTGAGCATTATTATATATTTTTCCCAATTGTCCATCGAATGTAAACTCCTTCGAATAATAGTTAAGATTCTGATATGTAAGTCCCAGATAAATTTGGTTAGAACTGGTAGTGGACACATTTCCGCCCAAACGAACAGAAAATTCATTTTCCATCTTTATCTTCAAATGCAAATCGTAAGTATCATCTTCGGGGTTAAAAACTGCATGAGGAATAATCTCTGAGATCATATTATCAGATAATAGACGAAAATATCCCCGTTTTAAATCCTCATAGGTAAACTCTTTATCATCTGAAGTATGGAATTCTTTCTTTATGTAAACCTGTTGATGAGAATTAGCACCATCGATATATATATTTTTGAAACGGAGTTCCGGATAATTACTTTTATAAACCAACCGCCTCAGTCGTATATTATCCATATTTACTCTACGATGAACACGACTTTTGATAGAATCCATTAAGCCCATGGCCCGATCATATCCTATTTTCACCAGTTCATCCATTCGTTGAAAATCCATCAGATTAACATCGTTGTACTTAAATGTCATCAATATTCCAGCCGAATCCGGAAGAGAATAATCAGTCTTTTGCATTACCATATTCTCAATCTGACTCATCAAATCATTTTCTTTCGGTTTTCCCGGGTTGGTAGAAACAACACTACCTATAATTATATCCGGATGAAAATCCTCTCGCATGACATCTGTAGGAAAGTTATTATAAATTCCACCGTCATATGCCAATAAACTATCTATTTCAATGGGCTTAAACATAAAAGGAAAACTCATAGAGGCTCGTACTGCATCTCCAAGATCACCACGCTTTAAGACAAGTTGTTTTTTATTATACACATCGGAAGCTATACATCGAAAAGGCACAAACAACTTATCAAAATCGCCTTCACAAGTAGCAGTTGCCCGTGCGTAAAGATCGATAAAGACAAGGTTCATCTGAATTGGATTAACCACACTGGTTGGCAAAAACTGTGGCTTTAAATTAAGTGAATCTTTGAACGAAAAGCGTATATTGAAAAGTTCAGGAGTCGGAAGATTCTTTTTGAAATAATACATATATTTTTCTTCCACTTCACCAGAATACCAACGTTTAAAGTCATCTGACTTCAGCAATGTCTCCATATCATCAGGTGAATATCCCATGGCATAAAGAGACCCTATAATAGCTCCCATAGAAGTACCTGTAATATAATCAATTGGGATATTATTCTCTTCCAGGGCACGAATTATTCCTATGTGTGTCAGCCCCTTTGCACCGCCACCACTCAATACTAACCCAACTTTCTGAGCGTGGACAAGCATTGGTAAGAACTGTAAAAAGAGAAATAACAATAAAAAAACTTTCTTCATAAGGCTCAACAAAACATCGTGTAAATGGTTGATTTAACGTTCAAATATATACAATAGTTTCTAATCTATCGACTCTGACCGCACATTTATTAATAAAAAAAGAGCATTACGGACACTTTTATCGTGCGCAATGCTCTTTTAATTTATGTTATATGAATTAAATGTGATAGACTAAATCAACTCAATACTTCTTTTTACAAAATTATTCAAGGCTTCACCTTTCAGCATGTTGTTCTGTAATAATGCCAGGTCAATCAGCTGACGAACAACCTTATTCTTACCTGCGTATCCTGCAAATATCGATTCTTTTTGTTGTTTCAAATTATCCCATTTCTTATCCAAATCGTTAAGTTCATCTTTTTCAGCAACAGGAATATCTTCGTCTTTTTTACCTTCTTGTTTTTTCTTGAGTGCATCACGGCGTTTTGTCACTTCATCCAATTCAGCTTGTACCGGTGCAATAGCTGCGCTACATTCTTTCTCCTCGTCAGACAGCACTTCTTTTACCAGTTTGTGATCAGAATTCAATACCAGATTAAACATATCCGGCATTTCGCCATAAAAACTCATTCCAGCCTGAATATTTGCCATCTCCTTCATGCGACGCATATATTCACTTTGTGTAATCATTACAGGAGCACCATTTTCGCCTAATGCCTGAGTCATCACATTAAACTCAACCTTTTCCATCTTTGGCAACTGGCTCTTGAAAGCTGCAGTCAGAGCTTCTTGCTTAGTGGCTTCAAGCACTTCGCTTTTCTTATCTTCTTTCACAATCAGATTGTCAATAACATCACTGTCTACACGAGTAAAGCGAGATTTCTCCAGTTTTTGTTCGAGCATGCTCACCATTGCCACATCCAACTGCCCATCCATCAACAACACATTATATCCTTTATTTTTGGCAGCTTCAATATAAGCAAACTGTTCATCTTTATTATTGGCATATAAATAAACCAGATTCTTATCTTTATCTGTCTGATTATCTTTAATAAGAGCCTGATATTCTTCGAAAGTGTAATGCTTTCCATCCGTATCTGTGAATAGGGCAAATTTCTGTGCTTTATCATAGAAATCTTCTTGGGTAAGCATTCCATAATTAATAAAGATCTTTAAATCATTCCACTTTTCTTCAAACTGTGTACGATCATTCTTAAAGATAGACTGCAAACGATCTGAAACTTTTTTTGAAATATAAGTCGAGATCTTCTTTACATTTGAATCACTTTGTAAATATGAACGGGACACATTCAACGGAATATCCGGTGAATCAAGTACTCCATGAAGTAAAGTAAGGAAATCCGGAACAATACCTTCTACCGAATCGGTCACATAAACCTGGTTGCTATATAACTGAATCTTATTCTTATTTAAGTCAATATTGCTTTTTACTTTCGGGAAATAGAGGATACCTGTCAGATGGAACGGATAATCCACATTCAAATGAATCCAAAACAATGGTTCATCAGACATTGGATACAACTCACGATAGAACTTCTTATAATCTTCATCAGAAAGTTCACTCGGTTTTTTAGTCCACAAAGGAGTAGTATCGTTGACTACATTATCTTCAGTGGTTTCAACCTGCTTGCCATCTTTCCACTCTTTTTTCTTACCAAAGGCAATAGGTACAGGTAAGAAGCTACAATATTTTTTCAAGAGTGCAGAGATACGAGCTTCTTCAAGGAACTCTTTGCAATCATCATCGATATACAATACAATATCTGTTCCACGATCGGCCTTTTCTATCTCTTCAAGAGTAAATTCCGGGCTACCATCACAAGTCCATTTTACCGCTTGTGCACCTTCTTTATAAGATTTGGTAATGATTTCTACCTTTTTAGAAACCATAAAGGCGGAATAGAAACCTAAACCGAAATGCCCGATAATGGCATTAGCATCATTTTTATACTTTTCCAGAAAGTCATTTGCCCCCGAGAAAGCAATTTGGTTGATATATTTATCAATCTCCTCAGCTGTCAAACCGATGCCTCGATCGGAAATGGTAATAGTATCCTTGCCCAATGAAACATGTACGGTCAAATCACCCAATTCACCTTTGAACTCACTGATAGAAGCCAGTGTATTCAACTTCTGTGTAGCATCAACAGCATTGGAGACTAATTCCCGAAGGAAAATCTCATGATCACTGTACAAAAACTTTTTAATGATAGGGAAAATGTTCTCTGTTGTAACTCCAATATTACCTTTTTGCATAATAACGTGTATTTTTTAATTATCTGGTTATTAAATCGAATTATTTTTTGTAGAGATACAGACAAAAAAAATGCCAGACCCGAAGGTCTGACATTTTGACGTATACTCAAAGGAAATAACTTAGCTATTCAGTCGTTTTGGCTTCATGATTCATTTCCAACTCTCCTTTTTCTTCGTTCAAAGAAACAGTTATTGTATCTCCTTCTTTCAAAGAAGCCGAAATGATCAGTTCAGATAAACCATCTTCCAGATAAGCCTGAATTGCGCGCTTCAACGGACGGGCTCCATATTGTACATCGTAGCCCTTAGAAGCAATGAATTGCTTAGCCTTATCCTCGATAACCAGCTTATAACCAATCGAATCTATTCTATCATATAAGCCTTTTAACTCGATATCGATAATCTTCGTAATAGCTTCCAATGATAATTGATCGAAGGTGATAATTTCATCCACTCGATTTAAAAACTCAGGCGCGAATGATTTATTCAAAGCCTTCTGAATTACACTTCGCGAGAATTCTTTATCGTCTAAGCGACTTTGTGTAGCAAATCCGACTCCACGGCCAAACTCCTTTAGTTGACGAGTACCAACGTTTGATGTCATGATGATTACCGTATTCTTAAAATCAACCATTCTGCCATAACTGTCAGTCAAACGTCCTTCATCCATTACCTGAAGCAGGAGATTAAACACATCAGGATGTGCCTTTTCTATCTCATCAAGCAAAACAATGGAATAGGGCTTACGACGTACTTTCTCTGTCAGCTGACCGCCTTCCTCGTATCCTACATATCCCGGAGGAGCACCAACTAAACGCGAAACTGTGAATTTCTCCATATATTCACTCATATCAATGCGAATCAACGCATCCGAAGAGCCAAACATATATTTAGCCAATTCTTTAGCTAAGTGGGTTTTACCGACACCTGTCGGTCCCAGAAACATAAAAGTACCAATTGGTTTATTGGGGTCTTTCAGTCCGACGCGGCTACGCAAAATAGCTCTTACCAACTTCTCGATAGCAGCATCTTGAGCAATCACTTTCGACTGTAAGTCTTCTTTCATACCGGCCAATTTTATACCTTCAGCCTGCGCCATCCTCTGTACAGGTATGCCCGACATCATAGATACAACATTAGCAATTTCTTCTGCATCAACCGTTTCGCGATTATCTTTCAAACGCTCTTCCCACTCTTTTTTCATCACATCCAATTGAGTGGTAAGTTCTTTCTCTTTATCCCGGAAACTGGCAGCCAACTCAAAGTTCTGCGATTTCACTGCATCATTTTTCTTGTTCTTAGCCTCCTCAATCAGTTTCTCCTGATCTTCAATCTCTTTCGGAACACTGACATTTGTAAGATGTACACGTGAACCGGCTTCATCCAATGCATCAATAGCCTTATCAGGGAAGTTACGATCAGTTATATAACGATCTGTCAACTTGACACAAGCTTCCAGTGCAGCATCTGTATAATTTACATTGTGGTGATCTTCGTATTTATCTTTAATATTACGAAGAATCTGCAAAGTCTCCTCAGCCGTAGTAGGTTCTACCATCACTTTTTGAAAACGGCGCTCTAAAGCACCATCCTTTTCTATATTTTTCCGGTACTCATCAAGAGTAGTAGCTCCGATGCATTGTATCTCACCACGTGCCAAAGCTGGTTTCAACATATTGGCAGCATCCATCGATCCGGCAGCTGATCCGGCTCCGACAATAGTATGGATTTCATCTATAAACAAAATCACATTCGGATTCTTCTGCAATTCATTCAAAATAGAACGTATTCGCTCTTCAAACTGCCCACGGTATTTAGTTCCGGCCACAACAGCAGTCATGTCAAGCGCTACCACACGTTTATCAAACAGAATGCGGGACACTTTTTTCTGAATAATACGAAGCGCCAATCCTTCCACAATAGCCGATTTACCAACACCCGGCTCACCAATCAGGATAGGATTATTCTTTTTACGACGACTAAGTATCTGTGCTAAACGTTCTATTTCACGTTCACGTCCTACAACAGGATCTAATCGACCTTCTTCGGCCGCTTTAGTCATATCCGTACCGAAGTTGTCAAGCACAGGAGTATCATTTGTCGGCTTTCTGGAAGCTGTCTGTGCTTGTTGCTGATGTTCACCCGCTCCATGAGCGGACCGAGACTGATTCATCTCATCTTCATCGTCATCATCCTCTGTGAATCCCATACCTGCACTGATATCAGGTTGTAATGACAATTGTTCAAACACCTGCTGATAGTCTACATGGTTGGCTTCAAGAACTGTAGCTGCCAAATTATCCTTATCTTTAAGAATAGCCAGCAAAACATGTTCTGTATCTGCAACTTGACTTTTCATCACACGTGCTTCTAAAATACATAATTTTAATATCTTTGCAGCCCCATTTGACAATGGAACGTCAGCATCAGGCAGCAGCATGTCATCTGCATGTTCTTTCAGTATGGCCTCAATCTGCTTCTTTATGTCGGTCAGGTTTGTTTTGAGCTTAGACAATATCTCGATTGCTTTTCCCTCACCATCGCGAAGCATGCCGAGCAATAAGTGCTCAGGGCCTATATAGCTACTTCTCAGGCGGTTGGCCTCTTCCTTGCTATATACGATAATATCGGAAACTTTTTGTGAGAATTGATTATTCATACTTTTCTTCCTTCTTCTAAGAGATTATTTACTTGCAAATATACGCATTTCATATCGTTTGCTTATGCATCATTTGCTTTATTTGTTATATAACAAATGTCGTGCCATTATTTCTTTCATTTCTATACATTATAATATAATAGAGCAATAAAACACACAAAAACTACTAAAGAAAAGAAATTGATACAGCCAGTATACAAGCATCATCATATTATAAGAACTAACTTCGGACCCTTTTAAAAAGCCTAAAAACTTTCTTCGTTAAAACTTTCGTATATCAAGGAAAAGTAGTACTTTAGCGTGGTTTTTCATAAGCCACAAATGTATAATTAATAATCTTTTTAAATGCTTGAACAAGACAGAATTATAAAGATTAACATTGAGGAGGAAATGAAGTCATCGTACATTGACTACTCCATGTCGGTCATCGTTTCACGTGCCCTTCCTGATGTTAGAGATGGATTTAAGCCCGTTCACCGTAGAATTCTTTACGGAATGATGGAACTGGGAAATACGTCAGATAAACCTTATAAAAAATCAGCTAGAATCGTAGGTGAAGTACTTGGTAAATATCACCCGCATGGAGATTCTTCCGTATATTTTGCTATGGTACGTATGGCTCAAGAATGGGCAATGCGTTATCCGTTGGTAGACGGACAAGGAAACTTCGGTTCTGTAGACGGTGACAGTCCTGCTGCCATGCGTTATACTGAAGCACGCTTGAATAAATTAGGTGAAGAAATGATGCAGGACCTCTACAAAGAAACTGTAGACTTTGAGCCTAATTTTGACAACACACTGATGGAACCCAAAGTGATGCCAACACGCATTCCTAACTTACTGGTCAACGGGGCTTCGGGTATCGCTGTAGGTATGGCCACGAACATGCCACCTCATAATCTGTCTGAAGTCATCGATGCCTGTGAAGCTTATCTTGACAATAAAGATGTTACTGTAGAGGAATTGATGGAATACGTAAAGGCACCCGATTTTCCGACAGGAGGATATATATATGGTATAAGTGGTGTACGTGAAGCCTACCTTACAGGACGTGGGCGTGTTGTCATGCGTGCAAAAGCCGAAATAGAGTCTGGACAAACACATGACAAGATCGTTGTTACAGAGATTCCGTACAACGTTAATAAGGCAGAATTGATCAAAGCAATCGCTGACCTTGTTAATGAAAAGAGGATAGAAGGCATCTCCAATGCTAATGACGAGTCCGACCGTGAAGGTATGCGTATTGTTATCGATATCAAGCGTGATGCTAACGCAAGTGTAGTGCTGAACAAACTTTATAAAATGACAGCATTGCAGACTTCGTTTGGTGTAAACAACGTAGCATTAGTCAACGGACGTCCTAAGATGCTGAATTTACGTGACTTAATCGTATATTTTGTAGAGCATAGACACGATGTGGTCATTCGCCGTACCCAGTTTGATCTACGTAAAGCTAAAGAACGTGCACACATATTAGAGGGGTTAATTATTGCTTCGGATAATATTGATGAAGTAATCCGTATTATTCGTGCAGCAAAAACACCTAACGACGCAATCTCCGGGCTGATGGAACGTTTCAAACTGAGCGAAATTCAAGCACGTGCTATTGTTGAAATGCGTCTGCGCCAATTAACCGGCTTGATGCAGGATCAGCTTCATGCTGAATACGACGAGGTTATGAAGCAAATAGCTTATTTGGAAAGTATCTTGGCTGATGATGAAGTATGCCGTAAGGTGATTAAAGATGAACTATTGGAAGTAAGAGCTAAATACGGTGACGAACGACGTTCCGAAATCGTATATTCTTCAGAAGAATTTAATCCGGAAGACTTCTATGCAGACGACCAAATGATCATCACCATTTCGCATATGGGATATATCAAACGTACACCATTAACTGAGTTCCGTGCCCAGAACCGTGGCGGAGTAGGCTCCAAAGGCACTGAAACCCGTGACGAAGACTTTATTGAGCATATTTATCCGGCAACAATGCACAACACTATGATGTTCTTCACTCAAAAAGGTAAGTGCTATTGGTTGAAAGTATACGAAATTCCCGAAGGTACCAAAAACTCAAAAGGACGTGCAATACAGAATTTACTGAACATAGATTCAGACGATGCTGTTAATGCATACCTGCGTGTAAAGAGCTTGAATGATCAGAAATATATTAATAGTCATTACGTACTGTTCTGTACCAAGAATGGTGTTATAAAGAAAACATCATTAGAACAATATTCGCGTCCACGTCAGAATGGTGTAAATGCCATAACTATTCGTGAAGACGACCGTGTAATTGAAGTACGTATGACAAACGGAAACAATGAAATCATTATCGCTAATCGTAATGGACGTGCAATACGCTTCCATGAAGCAGCAGTACGCGTTATGGGACGTACAGCAACTGGAGTTCGAGGAATCACATTGGATGATGACGGACAGGACGAAGTGATAGGTATGATTTGCATCAAGGATCTTGAAACAGAATCTGTAATGGTTGTTTCAGAACAAGGATATGGTAAACGTTCCGATATTGAAGACTATCGCAAAACGAATCGCGGTGGTAAAGGTGTAAAAACAATGAATATCACCGAAAAAACAGGCAAATTGGTTACAATTAAGTCTGTAACAGATGACAATGACTTGATGATTATCAATAAGTCAGGTATCACGATTCGTCTGAAAGTAGCTGATGTTCGTATTATGGGACGTGCAACTCAAGGAGTTCGTCTGATAAATCTTGAGAAACGTAATGACCAGATTGGCTCGGTATGTAAAGTAACGTCAGAGAGTTTGGAAGATGAAATTCCTGCAGAAGAGGGAGAGGGAAATATTCCAAGTAATCCAGAAACTGACACGTTGGTAAATGAAACAGAAGAATAGACATAATATTAATAATTAATCAAACAACAATCATGAAAAGAGTATTATTTTCAATGGTCTTACTGATGGCTGTAAGTTTTGCTTTCGCTCAAGAAAAGAATGTGAAAGAAGCGAAAAGTATTGCCGGTGAAGTAAAACCAGACTTCGCAAAAGCTGAACAGCTGATTAATGAAGCACTAACCAATCCTGAAACAAAGGATAATGCAGCTACTTGGGATGTAGCTGGTTATATCCAAAAAAGAATCAATGAAAAGGAGATGGAAAATGCTTATCTGAGAAAACCCTATGATACATTGAAGGTATACAACAGTGTACTGAACATGTATAATTATTTTGTTAAATGTGACGAATTGGCACAGATTCCCAATGAAAAGGGTAAGATTAAAAACAAATATAGAAGTGCCAACTCAAAAACGATTCTGGCAGAACGCCCCAATTTAATTAATGGTGGTATTCAGTATTTTAACCTAAACCAAAACGAAGAAGCATTAAAATTCTTTGCTGCTTACGTAGATGCAGCTACACTGCCTATGTTAGAAAAAGAAAATCTACTGGAAAAAGACACTATCTTACCGCAAGTAGCATATTATGCAACTTTGGCTGCCGATAGAGTAGGCGATAAGGATGCTGTCATGAAATATGCTCAATATGCCTTGAAAGATAAAGAAAATGGCCAATTCGCAATGCAGTTGTTAACAGACGCTTATAAAGCTAAAGGCGATACTGCCAAATGGGTAGAGAAGTTGCAGGAAGGTATTGTTAAATTCCCAGAAAATCAATATTTCTTTGCTAATCTGGTTGATTATTATAGTAGCTCTAACCAGAATGACAAAGCAATGCAATTTGCTAATGACATGTTGGCTAAAGATCCTAACAACAAATTATATTTGTATGTAAAAGCGTATTTGTATCATAATATGAAAGATTATGAGAAAGCAATTGAATTCTATAAGAAGACTCTTGATGTAGACCCTACATATGCAGAAGCATGCTCAAACTTGGGATTAGTCTATCTGCTACAGGCACAAGACTATGCTGATAAAGCACCAACAGATATTAATGATCCGAATTATGCTACAGCACAAGCCAACATCAAAAAGTTCTACGAGGAAGCTAAACCGTATTACGAAAAAGCAAGAGAACTAAAACCTGATCAGAAAGATTTGTGGCTGCAAGGTCTTTATAGAGTTTATTATAACTTAAATATGGGACCGGAATTTGAAGCTATAGAGAAACTGATGAATTAATCTCACTGATGGATTAATCAGAGATATAAATTACAAAACTTGTCTTTAAAAAGAGGTATCACAAGCTAAAGTGATACCTCTTTATTTTTCCAGAAAAATATAAGAAATAGTGTATTTATCATTATCAAAAAGGCAACTTACTTAAGTATAGTAAGTTGCCTTTTTCTATTAAACATAATGTAGATTATTCCATTATTTTAAATCGTGCATTTTGAGAGCTTGATCATCCATTAATAACTAAGAGCGGTGTATCAGAATGAAATATCATCTTACGAGCTATGCCTGGATTAAATAAACGAGAAAATATATTCCGCTTATAAGAAGTTAATGTAATAATATCAATCTGATTTGTTTTAATGTAATTTTCTAAACTATTCAGAAAATCATTACTCATTACCACATCATAATGAATTTCAAGATCCGGGTATTGCTTCTGGAAATAGTCTTTAATGCCTGCCAGTTTTATCTCATTCCATGTATCTTTTACATCTGATAAGTGAATAAGAGAAACAGAAAAATGAAATGGATCAAGTCCATTGATAAATGAATCAAAAGCAATCAAATCACGCTGATCAAAGTTTGTCATAAAAGCTATCCGTTTCACTTCATTAAAACTATTAAATGGAGTATTCTCAGGGATAGCCAATACTGTAGTATGACTACGTTCTATCACTTCAGCGGTTACACTACCAATAAGATCAATATCTTTTTGATTTTTACCACGTGTACCCATTATAATGATTCTAGGACGATGTTCTTTATTATACCGTAATATTTCTTCCTCAGGAATGCCTTCTCGTAACACACAGGTATATTTCACATCAGGGAATTCGCCTGACGCTACCTTTTGTTTTATTTTCTCTGATAAAGCATTCAAATCATCATGAACTTTATGCAACACATTCTTTACGGTCTCTTCATCGCTAATCTGATAATTAAATACATCACCATATGGCAGTGATGAAGCATAAATTGGTGTAAAGTAAACATGTAATAATATTACCTCCGCATCATAAGATTTCGCGAAATTAAAGCCAAATTCACAAGCCTTCATCGAATAATTAGAGAAATCGACTGGAATAAGTACCTTTTTAGTACGGTGTTCTACTTTAGGCGCCTTCTCTCCCACTATACTTTCAGCAAGCCAAGCTGAACTTTCTGTGATTTTTAAAGCACGAGGCAAGTCGCTTTCTTTAATACGCAAACGCACACCAGATGACACAACCGGCTGTATTTGGTTAACATTGTGAATATACGTCTCTATACCCTCATTTTCAAGAACATTCTTCAATATCTGAGCTTTTGTATAAGTCAGAATAGCTAAAGTTACTAATTTGTCTTCCATAATTCGTTTGTTTTATTGAATTCAACAAATAAGAAATCCCAATTGTTTTTGCCAATTGGGATTCTGACTTTATCTTTTATTTAAGCCTGCATAGCTTCGGTAGCTTCTTCTTTTCTCATATTCAATTCATCCAATATCCTTAATGCCCGATCAAGCACAGTGGTATCATCAATCATAACCAATCCACCATCCGGACCAGGCTCAAGATGTATTCCGACACTTTTCCCCTCCTTAAAGTTATGACCACCAAAAAAATTTCTCACCGTGTCGACGTTTAAATTTAGTTCGTCGGCTATTCTATGCATGCTACCGCTAGGCAATGAATCTTTAATTTTACGAAGTTCATTAAATGTTATTGTTCTCATGTCTCATAAATTTAATGGTTAATACTACGTGACTATATTATCACGCTATAAACTTAAGAAAAAAAAAAGATAAAACAAAAAAAAGTGCCTCTTTTTTTTGCTAAAACAATCTAAATCAATAGTAACTTCTTATAATACAATAAAGTCCCTCTTCAATAGATCCAATACTATTAAAGAGGGACTTTGATAAAATATTTATAGATTCTATTCTCAAATAATTTCAATCGAACTAACCGGTACCCATCCTACCTTTCCATCTTCAAGACGAATTTCTTTCCAGTCTTTCATAGAGCTATCTTTAATATCAACTTTATGCCCTTCATGAAGAATAAACAAACTAGTACCATTCTCACTGGGTGTACTCCTAACCGTAACACTAGGATTCATTATGATTGCACTGTCCCGATTCAATAATTCTTTTTTTTGCTTAAAAGCAAAAACATTGGTCATTACAACAACTATTAGAAAGACTATACCTGTAATAAACCCCACTTTCTTCAATACCACTTGTTTTGAGAATATAAAGAAATAGAGAGATACGATTAGCAACAGGAAGCTCACAACACCGCATACAGCCCATGCATCTACGCTCATACTATTAATCAATGCTTTGGTCCACGTCACAAAGAACACCTCAGGCACAGTTTCCACCTTATCAACAGTCTTACTACGAGCTATCTCTAAATTAGCACGAATATCTCCGTTACCAGGTTGAAGTAATAATGCTCTTTCATAATTTAAAATAGCCTTTGCTATCTCATTGACTTTATAATAGCTATTTCCAAGATTATAGTATACATCAGCTGCTTCTCCTTTACGTAACAGTGATTCATAAATTTGAATTGCAGATGCAAAATCATTTCTTATATAAGCACTGTCGCCTTCAGATTTTGTAGCATCCTCTAATTTAGAACTGGAAAACTCCGTATTACGAATAATGACAGAATCTCCTTCCATCCTCTGAGTAGAATC
This sequence comes from Bacteroides hominis, assembly GCF_033042785.2. Taxonomy (NCBI): domain Bacteria; kingdom Pseudomonadati; phylum Bacteroidota; class Bacteroidia; order Bacteroidales; family Bacteroidaceae; genus Bacteroides; species Bacteroides hominis. The sequence continues at coordinate 3,810,817 of NZ_CP178829.1, forward strand.
TGTTACTAATGAATCCTGCCCGAAAGAAATCACTGCCACTAACAAGCCCAAAGTAAAAAACAATATTTTTTTCATGACTTTATCTTCTCTAATTTAGCGTTTTATTGAATTCTCCATCTTACTAACCACTTCCAACGATGATGAATAAACCTTATCCATGGCTTGGCTTTCATCTCCCGGTGCAAAACGTGCAAACTCACACTCATTCAGAGCAGCCAAGAAATCTTTTATCAACTCGTCACTGACTCCATGATTTCTAAGTTTATCTTCCACATTATCTTTTGACAAACGAGAAACCGGAATATTGAGTTTATCACTAATATACCCCCATAAAGCTTTAAGTACTTCATCATAAAATGCTTCTTTCTTATTCTCTGCAAGTAATTTTCCAGCCAACTTCATTCGTCTTGCAGCTACTTTATTAGCTTTCTTTGTACGCATCTTAGCTACATTTGCATTTTCTGCAGCTTGCTTACGGTAAACTATGAAGAATATAATAAATACAACAGCAGGAATAATGTAGAATAGCCAATAAAGTAAAGAACCGAATAAAAGACTATCTTTCGGCTGAAGTTTAACATCATTCAATTTTATATAGCGGATGTCTTCACCTAATATTTTCAGTTCCTCTTTATTAGTAAAGTTTGCAATAACCTGATCTGCATTTCCTGCCCCTTTTTCCACTTTGACTTCATAGTCTTCAGTACTCAGTGTTTTATAAGACTTTGACTTTATATCAAAATAACTGAAAGAAACTCCCGGAATCTTATAAACTCCAGCATGTCTCGGAATGGCAAGATATTCAATAACCTTACTCCCTGAAAGTCCTTCTTGAGTCAGACGAACTTTACTGTCCATCTTCGGTTCATATACATCAAAATCCTCCGGAAATTTTATTTCCGGGTTAGCTATTAATTTTAAATTACCAGTTCCTGAAATTACCAGCTTTACCGTTATAGCATCATTCGTCTTCACTTCTTTAGAATTAATAGAAGAAGTGACGCTAAACTCCCCTACTCCTCCAGAAAAGTTAGCGGGTTTACCAGCAGGCAACGGAGTTACATTAATTGTGATCTTGGGTGTCATGATTACCTTACTCACATTTACATAATTGCTACCACCATTAAAAAAAGCATCAAATGGATCATCAGATTGTACAGCTTTCGCGATAGTAGCATCAAAACGTGCAGGTTCAATCGTCAGCTTTCCGGATTGTTGAGGAAATAATACAAATTGACGATATACAGTCGTAAAATAATTCCTTCCCTTATAATGTTCCTGTGACCATTTAGCATTAGCCGGCATTTCTATTTCTTGAGAATGGAATCCTTTAAAATCAGGTAGTTTCACATTCTCAAATCGAAGTTGGGACTCACGAGTATAAATTTTAAAAGTTAAAAGGAAAGCCTCCTGTTCATATACATTAGTCTTATTGGCTGTAGCAGTAATAAGCAAATCCTGATTGGAAACGGAAGAGGATATCCCAGTTGGGCTACTTGATGACGAAGCGCTACTACTGCCAGTACTTCCTCCAGTCTTATCGGGAGGAAGAACCTTTATTTTTACCGAATTAGAAACCATCTGATTTCCATCTGCCGTAATCGTAGCACCCGGAATAGAATATTCTCCTTCAGCCGTGGCCATCAGAATATAAGTAAAAGTAATACTATTATTGGTAACCCCATTAATCGATTGCATACGTTGCGAACGATTAGGTCCCATTAATACATCAAATCCTTTTATAGAAGGCACACGAAAATCCCTTACCTTTATCGTATTTACTGTATACGATAACCTAAACTGGTCACCCACTACTACAGCATCAGGTGCAGATGCAGTAAATACTACCTTCCCATCAGCCCACGCCTGTGTAGTCACCGCTACCAGTGTAATCAATAAGAAAATCAATTTTCTCATTTCCTCTGAAGTTTTTATCATCAATTATTTTATTATTACCAATCCTTCTCTAAACGTCTTCCCTGAAGAGTCTGTTGCTTCTTCACTTTATCTTGAACACCTTTTTCATCTTGCATTACAGAATTAAGCAACTGCTCTGCATTTTCCTTAGACATTTCATTGTCGTTCTTCTCAGACTTAGGAGGTTGCTGCTGCTGTTTATCCTTATTTTGATCATTTTGCTTATTCTGATCTTTATTATCTTGTTGCTTTTGCTGATCATCTTTATTCTGATCCTGATTTTGGTCTTGGTTCTGTTGATTTTGCTGTTGATCTTTCAACAACTTTTGAGCCAATGCCAAGTTATAACGGGTTTCATCATCTTTCGGATTATTTCTCAAAGACATCTTATATGCTTCAACCGCTTTCTGATAATCTTTACCAGACTGGAATAATACTCCCATATTATGATAAATCTGTCCCAACTTGGCCTTATCTTTTTCTATTTGAGTTGCAGCTACATATTGCTCCATCGCATCTTTAAACTTTTGCTGTTGCGACAACGTATTACCCAAATTATACATAGAAACAGTTGATTTGGGATTCACCTCTAATGCTTTTCGGTAATTAACCTCAGCATCCACAAAAACACTGTCCTTAAAAAGACGATTGCCTTTACGGATATAATCACGCTCAGCCTTTTGTGCAAATGTACCCAGAGAGAGGGATAGCAACAGAGCGAATAATATATATTTACTTCTTGACATACACATTATTACTTATTAGAAAACAACCGAATGTTTTTAAACAATGGATTTTTACGATCTAAAATCAACATCTCTACCAATAATAAAAGCAATATCATCCAAGCAATTACTTGGAATTGTTCATTATATTCTGTATACACTTTAGACTCAACATCTGATTTAGCCATCTTATTAATTTCTTGATTAATAGCCTTTTGCGCAGAATTTGAGTTATCTACACGAACATAAATCCCATTCCCTACCTTTGCAATTTCCTGACACATAGCCTCATTCAAACGGGTCACAATTACATTGCCTTCACGATCACGGCGAAAATCGTTACTACCTTCAATTGGAATAGGAGCACCATCGGGCAAACCAACTCCCAAAACGTTCACTTGAATACCTTTTTTGGCAGCTTCTTTAGCAGCTTCAACAGCCCCGCCTTCATGGTTCTCACCATCGGTAATCACTACAATAGCACGTCCTACTCCTTCTTGTGGAGTAAAGCTGCGAGCTGCCAGACTGATCGCTGCACCAATAGCTGTACCTTGTTTAGATATTAACGAAGGATTAATAGATTCCAGAAACATCTTAGCGGAAATATAATCACTCGTTATGGGCAACTGAGTAAAAGCATCTCCCGCAAATACAATCATGCCCACTTTGTCATTCTCCATACCATCTACTAATTTAGATATAAGCCTCTTAGCTTTTTCCAAACGACTTGGCTGAACATCTTGTGCAAGCATAGAGTTAGAAATGTCCAATGCAATCATAACCTCTACTCCTTTACGCTTTACAGTTTCAAGTTTAGAGCCGAATTGTGGACGGGCTAACAATACCGCAAACAGACCTATGGCGGTAAATACCAACCAAAACTTTACATCCGGACGATATTTAGATACATCAGGCATCAGTTGTGCCATCAATACCGGATCCCCGAATTTACGAATAGCTTTCCTCCTTCTATAGTTAGAAAAAAGATAGAAGGCTACCAACAATGGTAGCAACAACAACAAATATAAATATGCAGGTTCTTCAAATCGAAACATCTTTCTATCTATTTTATGGTATCTTCTTCAATATTGAGTTACGTAACAGTAGTTCAAGCAGTACACATAAGAAAGCAGCCAGCGCAAACCAACGATATTCTTCCTGACGCTTACTATACTCTTTCACGTTCAATTTCGTTTTCTCCAATTTATCAATCTCTTCATAAACCTCTTTCAGTTTCGAATTGCTGGTAGCACGAAAATAGTTTCCATCCGTAATACCTGCTATTTGAGTAAGGGTTTTTTCATCAATTTCAACCGGCGTATTAATATACTGTACTGTTCCCCCAACCGGTACCGGATAAGGAGCCATACCATTTGTTCCCACACCAATAGTATAAACACGTATACCAAAACTTTTTGCTATTTCAGCAGCTGTCAATGGAGAAATATCCCCTTTATTATTTGTACCATCTGTCAGCAAAATAATCACTTTTGATTTTGCTTTACTATCTTTCAGCCTAGTTACTGCATTAGCAATTCCCATTCCCACTGCTGTCCCATCCTCAATAATATCGCACTTAATACCTTGAAATAGATTCAGTAATACAGCATGATCTACCGTTAAAGGACACTGAGTAAAACTTTCACCGGCAAAAAGCGTAATACCTATATTATCATTCGGACGGCCATTAATAAATTCCGCAGCTACATCTTTAGCAGCCTCCAATCTATTAGGCTTCAAGTCCTCTGCCAACATACTGGTAGATACATCGATAGCTAACATAATATCAATACCTTCGATTTCGCTGTTTTGCCAGCTATTGGTTGTTTGAGGGCGTGCCAAAACCAAGATGATCAATATTAGAGCAATGATGCGCAAACCAAAAGGTACATGCAGCAAATAGTTCCTATAACTTTTCGGTGCATGTGCATATACACGTGCATCAGAAATCTGAAGAGTCGGCTCCGTCTTCTTCCGCTTCATTATATACCACACAATATATGGTATAAGTAACAGCAGCAAAAACAAATATTCAATATTGGCAAAAACCATTCTATTTACAATTTACTATTTCTTATTTTATATGATAAAAGTCAAAACCTATTACGCAAACAAGTTATAGAGTTGTAACCCTATATATACAAAGGTTCCAATAAGAGCAGCCGACAAAAATACAATACCACATATCAGTAATATCTTTGTACGCAAAGACCTTTTCTCTATAATGGTGATTTCAGTAGGCTGTGGCTTCAGGTTCTCTTCTTCCGGTTGTTTGGTTTCATTAATAAAATCAATTGCATTAATTAAATTCGTATCATTTTCGTTCATTTGCGGATCATGCTTAGCGAATTTAACCAAATCGGCTGTCTGGAATAAATATTTTAAATCTGATATAGCTTCTTTATCATTAAATTCAAGCAATTTATCTATAATTTCAGATGAAGTCATTTCCAATGCATTAAAACCAAATCGATTCTTAATATATGTGCGAAGAGCATCTGTCAATTCCGTATAATATTCCTTTGGTTGTCCCTTTTGCCATATCTTCTCTGTCTTAATACGCTCTATCTCTTTCATTGCCAGTTGATGTGGAGGCAACTTAGGCTCAACCTTTATTTTACGAATAATAGGCTTATTATCACGGATGCGAACAATCAAATAAATGAGCAATCCTAACAGTGGTAATGCCAAAAAAGAGCAACCAATCAAGCCATACCAATCTTCCCATGCAAAAGGAGCCTTCATAACGGTCTTCTGACCAAAAAACTGATCAGGATGCAAAGTATCCACAGGCATTGAGTACACTTTCAATGCCAATGCTTTCGATTTATACTCTTTATTATCGATCTTCACACCCATAGGAGGAATATAATATAAAGCTGAATCAAAAGAAGTTACCGTATACTCCTGGGTAATTAACATTCTCTGGCGATCATTTAAATACTGTGTATCAGGTTTAGCAGTTTCCACAATTTCCACCCCACGTACCAGCGTATCTGTAAATACCGGAAAAACAGCTTTCTGCTTCACATCCATCGCTACTTGTAACTGCACTTTTGCCTGTTCTCCTATTAGAATTTGCAAAGAGTCTATTTTAGCATCGACAGTCACAGACTGTGCAGCAATTCTGCCAGAAACCAGAAATAACAATACTATCAGAAATATATTTTTATTCATCTTTCCTGTTAATTTCGTTTAGCAAATAAATTCAGTAACGCTTTCACGTAATCCTGATCAGTACGTACCGAAACAGAATCAACATTACTTTTTGTAAACGTTTCGTCTAACTCAGTTTGTTTATTTACCCACCATTCATGATGCGCCTTACGCACTCCGGCCGAAGATGTGTCTATCCACTGTTCATGTCCGGTTTCCGCATCTTTAATCCGCATCAAACCTACTGCCGGTAACTCAGCTACTCTCCTGTCATATACTTGAATAGCGACAACATCATGTTTCCTATTGGCTATGGTCATTGCATTCTTAAAGCTTTCCTGATCTATAAAATCGGATAAAATGAAAGCTGTACAACGTCTTTTCATGACATTCGTCAGATATTCCAGAGCAAGGCGAATATTTGTACGACGACTTTCGGGCTTAAAATCAATCAGTTCACGAATAATGTACAGAATGTGTTTACGCCCTTTCTTGGGAGGAATAAATTTTTCTATTCTGTCTGAAAAGAAAATAACTCCGATCTTATCGTTATTCTGAATAGCAGAAAATGCGAGAGTAGCTGCAATTTCTGTTACCATATCCTTCTTCAGCTGTTTTACGGTGCCAAATTCCAAACTACCGGAAACATCCACCATCAACATCACCGTCAGTTCGCGCTCTTCCTCAAACACCTTCACAAAAGGTTTGTTAAAACGCGCTGTCACATTCCAGTCAATGTCACGTATATCATCACCAAACTGATATTCACGCACCTCAGAAAAAGCCATACCTCTACCTTTGAAGGCCGAATGGTACTGTCCTGCAAAAATATTGTTCGACAATCCACGCGTCTTTATTTCAATCCGACGAACTTTTTTTAGAATTTCACTTGTTTCCATCTATTTAATTGAGAATTGAAAGTTGGTAATTGAGGATTATTCATTCTCAATTAAAATTAAGGCACTTCTATCTTATTCAATATTTTACTTACAATTTCATCAGAAGTTACATTGCTGGCTTCCGCTTCATATGTCAATCCGATACGATGCCGGAGGACATCATGTGCAACAGCACGTACATCTTCCGGAATCACATAGCCACGACGTTTAATAAATGCATAAGTACGTGCAGCCAAAGCCAGGTTAATGGAAGCACGAGGTGAACCACCGAATCCAATCATATCTTTCAGCTCTTTCAAATCATATTTTTCGGGATAACGTGTAGCAAATACGATGTCTACAATATAACGTTCAATCTTTTCATCCAAATAAACCTGGCGTACTACTTTACGGGCTTCAATTATTTCTTCTGCCTTCAAAATAGGTTTCACATTGAATTTCTCTCCATTAATGTTTTGGCGAATAATTAATTTCTCCTCTTCCTGCTTCGGATAATCAATAATCACCTTAAGCATAAAACGGTCTACCTGAGCTTCCGGAAGCGGATATGTACCTTCCTGCTCAATCGGGTTCTGTGTAGCTAACACAAGGAATGGCTCAGGCAACAAGAATGTCTCTTTACCAATGGTCACCTGACGTTCCTGCATGGCTTCAAGCAGGGCACTCTGTACTTTGGCAGGCGCACGGTTTATTTCATCGGCCAATACAAAATTAGCAAAAATCGGACCTTTTTTCACTTGAAAGGTTTCATCTTTCTGACTGTAAACCATAGTACCTACAACATCGGCAGGCAACAAATCAGGCGTAAACTGTATGCGGCTGTATTTTGCATCGATCAACGAAGCCAATGTCTTGATTGCCAAAGTTTTTGCCAATCCTGGTACACCCTCAAGCAATACATGCCCGTCAGAAAGTAGCCCGATTAACAGTGACTCTACCAAATGTTTCTGACCCACAATGATCTGGTCCATGCCTGTTGTAAGATTGGTAACGAAAGCACTCTGTCTTTCAATCCGCTCGTTCAATTCGCGGATGTCAATTGATTCAGCCATAAATACTAATTATTTTATTGTTTAATTTCTTACTTATAATGTAAATGAAACCTATGTTGTAAGGCTTTTTAATTTCGATTCCAAAAGTACACTATATCTTTAACCATTCCAACTAATTTTTATTAAAAAACAATGCGAAGTCTTTAGATTAAGGTACTTTCATACGCTTTTGTATTTGTATAACATAAACACGGCACCCGGATGTATACAAGTTTATACACCCGGGTGCCATACAAAGCCGTTACTTTTTAACAAGTTCCGGTATTTTAAGTACAGTACCATATGGCACACTATTCGGATTCTTAATCACTCCCTGATTATGCTTAACAATATAAGGCCACAAATCTTTTGTACCATAGAAGCGTAAAGAGACCTTGGTTAAAGTCTCCCCCTCTTTCATCGTATAGGTAGTCTTAGTACCGGTAATTATGTAATTTACAGAATCCGGCTTAACAGGTATTGACACCACCTTCTTAGTAACCTTTTCCTGAGCAACCGATTTACTCTCCGATACTTTATCCGTTTTCACCGATACAGGTTTAGGATTCACTACCTGTTGTTTATCCTGCATTTTTGCCACCACTTCGGCTATAGTATCTGTTTTCATAACAGTATCTAACGGGACTTCCTTTATAGGCTCTTTTTTCTCCACCGCTTCAATTACGGTTGATTGCATTTCTTTTTTAGAAAACAAATCCGGATAATAAACAAAAACCAGAGCCGCACCACAAAGCAGCATAACAACCGCTATGATAGTTACCAAATAAGGGACAGGAGACTTCTCTTTTTTGAATTTAATTTCTTTTTGGGGGTACCTCTCCTTTCCCATAGGAACAATCGGAACTTCTGTTTTCTGAATCTCCCGAGCAATTATTTCTTCTGCAGTCAGTTTAGGAGCCTCGCCTTCTTCTATTTCTTTTTCCGCCTGCTCTTGTTCTTCCTCGAATCCTTCGTCAGTCTTATCTGGTTTAATGTCTTCCGATACTTCATCAACAGATAATCCTTCTATTTCTATGATAGTCTTTGTGCCCGTATCCTTGCAGGTTTCCTTTTCAACTTCTTCAGGCACATCAACCATTCGACTTCCAATTTCTATATTTTCCGTTTTTTTCGTATCCTCCTCAATATCCCCTGTAGTAGTCTCAGCATTCTCTGCGTTTTGCTCCAGCATACCCTCCGATTCTGCTGTTTCTATCTGCTTTGCTGCCTCTATAGGCTCTGTTTCAATTGAGACATCCTCCATAAACTGTGTTCCTTCTACTTCAGGCACATCCACCGGATCTCCCTCCAATTCCTCTATCGGCGTATCTTCCAATACAGTATTCTCATTCAGTACAACCGTCTCAAAATGAGAAAAAGGCCTATTAATAATATCCCGCAAAGAAGGATCAGGAGTAAAAGAAATCTTTGTATGTCCTTCTATCTTAATTCGTTCGCCTGTATTGATATTTACACTTTCACGGCTATTAACCCCTATCAGTTTAAATGTTCCCAGCCCCTTGATTTTCACGTACTGATCATTCTCCAGAGCCTGTTCTATCAACAGAAAAAACTCCCGAACAAAAACATCGGCATCTTTTTGAGGGACCCCATGCCTGCTAACCAGTAAATCAACAAGATTCTGTATAGTCAACCTTTCATTCATACGGAAATGCTTCTTTAAACTTATCCTTTAAGATTGGACTTGGCTTGAATGCCAACACCAGTTTGGGTGGAACCAACAAGCGTAGTCTGGTGACAGGATTGATGACAATACGCTCAGCCTTCTTTTTTACTTCAAAAGCACCAAATCCCTGTATTCCTATAGCATTACCTTCCTGCAGCTCCTGAATGATGTCAGACAGCAGAGTAGTTATCAAGTCAGAAGTATCTTTTGTATTATATCCTAACCTGCGCGAAAGTTCTGAAGTAAATTCTTTGTTATTCAAAATACTACAATTTTAAAAGTATGTTGCTATATTAGTCAATCCGAATGAAAAAAACAAATTCTTAGGGAAATATCTTTAGATAACTTTCGCAAAAAGATCGAATTCATCGGAATCAATCACCTCTATTTGATAAAAGTTACCAACCCTCAGACTATCTCCCTCGCACTTTATTAATACCTCAGGATCTACTTCCGGAGAATCAAATTCAGTGCGCCCAACATAATAATCACCCTCTATACGATCAATGATAACTTTCATTTGCCACCCCACCTTAGATGCACTAAGTTCAGCAGAAATCCCCTGTTGAATATCCATCAGTTCATCCAAGCGGGCCTGTTTCACTTCTTGAGGAATAGAATCTTCATAATTAGCTGCCGCATACGTGCCCTCTTCCTCTGAATAAGCAAAAGCTCCCATTCTATCGAAACGGACTTTACGAACAAACTCTTTCAATTCCTCAAAATCCTCTTCTGTTTCACCCGGATGCCCCACCATCAACGTTGTACGTAAATGAATACCGGGAACTTCTTTACGAAACTGTTCAATTAACCGATAGGTGTCTTCTTTGGTCACATGACGCCGCATACGTTGCAACATGTTATCACTAATATGTTGCAATGCTATATCCATGTATTTGCATACATTATCCCGTTCACGCATCACTCTAAACAAGTCTTCAGGAAAATGTGCCGGGTATGCATAGTGTAAACGTATCCATTCCACACCCGGAATCTCAGAAACACGCTCAATCAATTCCGGGAGCATTTGTTTCTTGTATAAATCGACTCCATAGTAAGTCAACTCCTGGGCAATCACCTGAAACTCTTTCACACCATTGGAAACCAAGTATCTCACTTCGTCCAAGATCTCTTCCATGGGACGAGACACATGACGTCCTGTAATGATTGGTATAGCGCAATAAGAACATTTACGGTCACACCCCTCTGATATTTTCAGATAAGCATAATGTTTAGGGGTAGTTAGCGTACGTTCAATATGAAGTTCGTCATGGTAGGCTTTTCCCAAGTCCTGCAACAACTCTTTCCAGTTGAATTTACCATAAAACTTATCAACCTGAGGAATTTCAATCGCCAATTCTTTTAAATAGCGTTCCGAAAGACAGCCCATAACAAAAAGTTTTTCCAGATTTCCTTCTTCTTTTTCCTGGGCAAATTCCAGAATCATATTAATTGATTCTTCTTTCGCATCACCGATGAAACCGCAGGTATTGATAACTGCTATTTCTCCTGTCGGTTTTTCCGAGTCATGGGTAACATCATATCCGGCTTCTTCCAACTGACGCATCAACTGTTCCGAATCCACCAAATTCTTAGAGCACCCTAATGTTATAATATCTATAGTTTTTCTTTTCATGCATTCTCTCCAAATAAGGAGTCTACAAATTCTTTCTTGCGGAAAACCTGCAGGTCTTCCATACCTTCACCCAATCCAATATATTTCACCGGAATCTTAAACTGATCTGAAATTCCGATAACAACGCCTCCCTTTGCCGTTCCGTCCAGTTTTGTTATAGCCATGGCAGTCACCTCTGTAGCCAACGTGAATTGTTTAGCCTGCTCAAAGGCATTCTGCCCGGTTGAACCATCAAGCACCAGCAACACCTCATTCGGAGCATCAGGTACCACCTTCTTCATTACATTCTTAATCTTCGTCAGTTCATTCATCAAACCGACCTTATTGTGTAGGCGTCCTGCTGTATCTATAATCACAACATCCGCATCATTAGCAACGGCCGAGCTTAATGTATCAAATGCAACCGAAGCGGGATCAGCACCCATTTTTTGTTTTATTACCGGTACCCCTACTCTATCTCCCCAAATTACAAGCTGTTCTACAGCTGCTGCACGAAATGTATCGGCCGCACCCAAGTAAACAGATTTACCAGCTTTCTTGAATTGATAAGCAAGTTTACCAATGGTAGTTGTTTTACCAACTCCATTCACACCCACTACCATAATGACATAAGGCTTTTTCTCTACCGGAACATCGAAATCAGCAACATCATCCGAATTATTCTCAGTCAACAATGCTGCAATTTCTTCACGCAGAATTGAGTTTAGCTCTTGTGTATTTACATATTTATCTTCTGCTGCACGTTTTTCAATACGTTTAATGATATTAAGAGTAGTCTCTACTCCCACATCCGATGTGATAAGCACCTCTTCCAGATTATCCAGCACTTCATCATCCACCTTCGACTTGCCGGCTACCGCACGGGCAATCTTGCTGAATACACTTTCTTTGGTTTTAGATAATCCTTTATCTAAAGTTTCCTTCTTTTCCTTTGAGAAAAAACTAAAAAATCCCATGATTACAATTATTTGTATAATACATTATGCTACAAAGATATAATAAAACTGGCGTAAAGTAAAAATTGAAGCGAATAAAATTGGCAAAAAAAATCCCCTCAATGAATATCAGTGAGAGGATTTTTCAGGTTGCAATCTAATGCAACCGGCTTATTTCTTAAAAAAGTCTTGTACTTTTTCGTTAGGAACCATTTGTTCATCAAAAATGTAAGCTCCAGTCTTCGGAGATTTAACCATTTTGATAACCTTAGTATAAGCACGACCTTCTTTAGATCCTTCGTGCAAACTTGCTACTGTTTTCTTTGCCATGGGTTATACTCTTTCTTTTTTATTTAATTTCTTTGTGTACTGTTACTCTCTTCAGAATCGGGTTGTATTTTTTCAACTCAAGTCTTTCTGTAGTATTCTTTCTGTTCTTAGTTGTGATATAACGAGATGTTCCCGGCATACCGCTATCTTTGTGTTCTGTGCATTCCAGAATCACCTGAACTCTATTACCTTTTGCTTTCTTTGCCATAATCAGTTTCTCCTCTTACGTTTTAGCCAATAACTTTAATGGTTTTCCAATCACAATACCCTTTGGCAACTGCATCATTCAGAGCAGCGTCCAAACCTTTTTTATTAATAATACGCAAACCAGCAGCGCAGAGGCTCAGGCTGATCCAGCAGTCCTGTTCTACATAGTAGAACTTTTTGTTAAACAAGTTCAAATCAAAGGTTCTCTTAGTTCTTCTCTTTGAGTGTGAAACATTGTTGCCAATCATGGCTTTCTTTCCGGTAATTTGACAAATCTTCGACATTTCTATCTTATTTTTATAGTTTTAATCTATACTTCTTTCAAACAGAGCGCAAAGTAAGCACTTTTATAGATATAAAACAAGCATTTCTTAAATAAATTCATTATTCAGCAGTAATTTTTCTTCATTTCACCAATTTTCGAAGTAACAGAAGAGCATTATTACCTGCTCTCTCCACATTCATTTCTCTTCCGCGGTCAGTTTCCTGCTTCATAGTGCAAATTTCATTTTTATAGGCAGCAGCAATCCAGACTGTACCAACAGGCTTCTGCTTAGTACCTCCGCCAGGACCTGCGATACCCGAAGTGGCGACTGCACAATCAGTTTTCAGCGCTTCCATCGCACCTTTTACCATCTCAATTACGGTTTCCTCGCTTACAGCACCTTTCTTTTCAAGCGTTTCCATCGATACCCCCAGCAATTTCATCTTTACTTCATTAGAGTACGCCACTACACTTCCTTTAAAATATTCCGAACTTCCAGCAACCGAAGTAACACGGGCTGCAATACTTCCACCGGTGCAGCTTTCTGCGGTGGAAAGGGTCAATTTCTTCTTTTTCAGAAGTTCCCCAATCAGAATCTCAATCGGTGTATCTTCTTCATCCAAAATATCTTCGCCTAAAATGGCTTCCAATTTGGCGCTCTCAACATTTAAGCATGTCTCTACTTCCTGACGATCTTGTCCACGTCCTGTCAATCTCAAACGAATCAAACCGGGTTTAGGCAAGTAAGCAAGTTTAATACAAGACGGCAGCGCCACCTCCCAAGCCTCCAGTTTTTCAGCCAGCACTGATTCCGGATAATTTTGCACAGTAAAAGTACGATGTACAATGGCATCTGTATGAAACTTTGCGCACAAACGAGGAATCACTTCTTCACTCATTACCGTAGTCATCTCCTGAGGAACACCGGGCATGGAAACAAGCACTTTACCATCCTTTTCAAACCAACTGACAGAGGCACTTCCCACCCGATTATTAATGACCGTACAATTCTCTGGCACCATCGCCTGACTCTTATTCAACGCATTCATCGGTATTTTTCCAGCTAATACCCGCTTCACATTTTCAAACACAGCCTCACTGAAAATCAGTCTGGTACCAAAATATTCACAAAGGGTTTGTTTGGTGATATCATCCTTAGTAGGACCCAAACCACCTGTCATCAATACAATATCCGCCCTTTTCATCGAGGCATCCACTGCTTCGGTTATCTCTTCTGCACGATCACGTACAGACACTACACGAATAACTTCGATACCGACTTTATTTAATTCGCGTCCCATCCATGCCGAATTAGTGTCAGTCACCTGGCCTATCAGTAACTCATCACCGATGGTTATTATCTCTGCAAACATGACTTTTTTTATTTAGCTTTCTCAATATTATAGATATAAAGAAGAAGAAAGATCTACCCTCTTTTCTTTTATAAAGTCACACGTGAATAAGCCGGCAATTCCATAGGACAGAAGTCTTTATCCTGATATTTAAAATATCCCGTAATAGCGATCATTGCAGCATTGTCCGTGGTATAGCTAAACTTTGGAATAAAAATCTTCCAGCCATACTTCTCCGCATGCTCACGGAAAGCATTACGCAAACCGTTATTGGCGGACACACCACCTGCTACAGCTACCTCGTTAATTTTATACTGTTTGGCTGCTTTACGGAGTTTATCCATCAATATATCTACAACAGTCGCTTCAAGAGAAGCGGCTAAATCAGTCTTATGATGTTCGATGAAATCGGGATCTTCTTTCATCCAATCACGCAACGAGTAAAGAAACGATGTCTTCAATCCACTAAAACTATAGTCCAACCCCGGGATGTGGGGTTTGCTGAATGTATAAGCCTTCGGATTGCCCTGACGTGCCAAACGGTCAATAATAGGACCGCCCGGGTAACCAAGCCCCATCACTTTTGAACATTTGTCAATAGCTTCTCCGGCAGCATCATCAATTGTCTGTCCCAAAATCTCCATATCATTGTATGCCTTCACCAGTACGATTTGAGAATTACCTCCGGACACCAACAAGCAAAGGAATGGGAAAGTGGGTTGTTCATTCTCTTCACCCTTTTCTTTAATGAAATGTGCTAATACATGTCCTGTCAGATGATTAACATCGATCATGGGAATGTTTAATGAGCGGGCAAACCCTTTCGCAAAAGATACTCCTACCAGCAACGATCCCATCAGTCCGGGACCTCTCGTAAAAGCTACCGCACTCAATTCCTCTTTTGTCACCCCTGCACGTTTCAATGCTTCATGCACCACAGGTACTATATTTTGCTGATGCGCACGTGATGCTAATTCGGGTACTACACCACCGTAAGCTTCATGCACCGCCTGACTGGACACTACATTCGACAACAGAAAACCATCTTTTATTACCGCAGCCGACGTATCGTCACAGGAAGACTCAATTCCTAATATAATTGTACTCATACGCTTTTTGATATTTAAACGATGCAAAAGTAATGATAAAAGTAGGATTCATAACGAACTATTTTATATTTTTGTTCGCAAAATAAAAACAACCGCTTATCAGAACGCTGAAGAAGACTGTACGCTGGGTTATCGGTATTATATTAGGTATATATATCGGAACTATCATTTTGCTGAATATTCCTTTTATTCAGCGAAATATGACCACGTTTGTCGCAAAAGAACTATCCCGGACATTAGGTACTGAACTGACTATCGGTAAGATAGATATCGGACTATTGAATCGTATCATCATAGACGATGTGCTGCTCGACGATCAATCGGGCAAAGAGATGCTTAAAATTACTCGTCTTTCCGCCAAGTTTGATATTATCCCCCTATTCAACGGAAAAATCGCAATCAGCAGTGTACAATTGTTCGGCTTTAACATCAACCTGAACAAACCTACTCCGAATACGGACCCTAATTTCAAATTTGTCCTTGACGCATTTGCCTCTAAAGACACAGTAAAAACAGACAAGAGCCTCGACTTGCGTATCAACTCTATATTGATACGCCGTGGTAAGTTGGCTTACGATGTACTGTCGGAAAAAGAAACTCCCGGAAAGTTCAACCCCCAGCATGTCAAATTGCATAATATCATTGCCAACATCTCTCTCAAAGCACTTCAAGGCGATTCGATCAATGCGGCCATCAAACGGCTAAGCGTGGATGAACAATCGGGCTTTGAGCTGAGAAAGTTGAGCCTGAAAGTCATAGCTAATGACAGAGGCATGAAAATAGAGAATTTTGCTATAGAAATGCCGGGTACCGAAATGAAAATGGATACCATTCGGATGGAATATGACAGTTTGGGAGCACTCAATCATTTTGCCGATGAAGTCCGTTTCTCTTTCCGTACTCTGCCATCCTACGTGACCCTGAATGATATTTCAGCTTTTGTTCCGGCACTATCCAACTTTAAAGAAAAGCTGGATCTGGGCATCGATGTAGAAGGTACACTCAACCAGTTGAACTGCAAAACGCTGGAAATTAATGCAGGCGATAAATTCCGACTGAAGGGAGATGTCTCTTTACAGGATCTATCACGCCCGCAAGATGCCTATGTATACGGGCATCTTGCCAATCTATCTGCCAATAACGATGGAATCGGATTCCTGGTACGCAACCTGAGTCCGCATTACAATGGGGTTCCTCCTATTCTGCAGCGTTTAGGAAATGCTTCCTTTCACGGTGAAATATCGGGGTATTTCACAGATTTGGTCATGTACGGTCTGTTTCGTACCAACATTGGTTCTGTCCAAACTGACTTAAAGCTCAGTTCCGATAAAGCCAAAGCCTTGTTTTCTTATTCGGGAGGTGTAAAGACCACCGACTTCGAGCTGGGACAGTTGCTGGATAACAAGCAACTGGGCAAAATTACCTTTAATCTGAATGTTCAAGGCAGCCACTACCGTAACCAGTACCCCGCCATCACGCTAAAAGGCCTGATAGCTGCCCTCGAATACAGTAATTATAAATATGAGAATATCACACTCGACGGAGAGTTCGAACGTGGCGGCTTCGACGGAAAGGTGGCACTGGATGATGAAAACGGTTCGATACATTTAAATGGTAACATCAATGTAGTCGAGAAAATCCCGACTTTCAACTTCAATGCTGTAATAGATAAAGTACGCCCGCACGACTTGAACCTGAGCAAGGATTATCCGGACGCAGAATTCTCTCTGAAGCTGAAAGCTAACTTCCGTGGCGGTTCCATCGATGAAATGATAGGTGAAATCAACATAGACAGTCTACAATTCACCGCACCCGAAAAGAATTACTTTCTGGATAATATCAACATCATAGCCACTCGACAAGACAAACAAAACCAATTGAAACTGACCTCCAGTTTCCTGAAAGCAAGTATTGAAGGTAATTATCTGTATCACACACTTCCGGCAAGCGTAATGAATATTATGCGGCGATATATTCCTTCATTGATCCAGCCGGATAAGAAGCCGATTGAAACGAATAACAACTTCAGTTTCGATGTCCACATATTCAATACAGAACTGCTGTCTACCGTATTCGACATCCCATTGAAGATATATACGCACTCGACTGTAAAGGGTTACTTCAATGA
The DNA here is from genome assembly GCF_033042785.2 of Bacteroides hominis. Lineage (NCBI taxonomy): Bacteria > Pseudomonadati > Bacteroidota > Bacteroidia > Bacteroidales > Bacteroidaceae > Bacteroides > Bacteroides hominis. The sequence continues at coordinate 3,828,194 of NZ_CP178829.1, forward strand.
CCAGGCACAGCGGCTGCGAGTAGAGGGCTATTTCCCCCGGCTACAATATCAAAACACGTTTATCGAGTCCGGACTGGTGCTCTGTGAAAATCCTACTGACCAGTTCAAGGCCAAGATACGGTTCAATAACCTGAAAAAAGAGAGTGCCGTAAGCATCTCACTGGATGCGCAAGCCCAAAATGATACCATAAGTGCCAACATCAATTGGGGCAATAATACCATCAACACTTATAGCGGACGATTATCCGCTGCTGCCAGCTTCTTCCGCAAGGCCGAAGAAAAGTCGGCACTGAAAACAGTCGTAGACATTAAGCAGACAGACATTATCCTGAACGACACTTTGTGGCAGATTCATCCGTCACAAGTAGTAGTAGATTCGGGCAAAGTAGATGTAAACGATTTCTATTTCTCGCATAAAGACCGTCACATCTGCATCGACGGACGCATCTCGGAACATGCCGAAGATACACTGAAGGTAGACCTGAAGGACATCAATGTGGGTTACGTATTCGATGTGGTAGATTTTGACGATGTGGACTTTAAAGGAGATGCCACCGGAACGGCATATGCCAGTGGCATTTTGAAGGAGCCGGTCATGAATACCCGCTTACATTTTAAAAACTTCACTTTCAATGATGCTTCTTTGGGAGCAATGGATATTTACGGAGCATGGGAGAACGACAAACGTGCCATCTTCCTGGATGCTCACATGGAAGAAGAAGGGCTATCGAAAACGCACGTCATCGGGCACGTCTATCCGTTAAAGCCGGAAAGTAAACTGGATTTGAATATAGAAACGGAGCATACAAACATTCAGTTCCTCCAATATTTCATGCGTTCCATTGTCGAAGACCTGCATGGACGTACCAGCGGCAAAGCTCATTTCTATGGAAAATTCAAGGAACTCAACATCGAAGGGGATCTGATGACAGATGCGTCGTTGAAGATAGGAATATTAAACACATCATTTGCCGTAAAAGACACTATCCGTCTGTCCACCACCGGTATCACTTTCGACAATATACATATCGCAGATATGGAAGGGCACCAAGGCACGATGAACGGCAAACTGAATTTCAGGCATTTTAGGGATTTGAGCTATCACTTCGAATTCAACGTGAACAACATGTTACTGATGGACACGAAAGAAAGCTCTGATATCAACTTCTACGGAAAAGTGTATGGAACCGGCAATGCGATGCTGGTTGGCAATCCGCAGGAACTGCAAGTCAATGCAGCCGTCACGACCAACCGCAATACCAATTTTGTCTACATAACCAATGCCACTGCTTCAGCAGCCAGCAACCAGTTCATTAAGTTTATCGACAAAACTCCGCGCAGATTCGTTCAAGATTCCATCAATGTAATATCAGAATATGAGCGGCTGCAGCAGGAGATGGAGGAGGAAGAGACAAAAACGGATATCCGCCTGAATCTGTTGATAGATGCTACTCCGGACGCTACTATGAAAATTATCATGGACCCCATTGCCGGAGACTACATCAGCGGTAAAGGCTCCGGCAACATACGGACAGAGTTCTTTAATAAAGGAGATGTGAAAATGTTCGGAAACTACCGCATCAGCCAGGGTATTTATAAGTTCAGCTTGCAGGAAGTCATCCGCAAGGACTTTATCATAAAAGACGGAAGCAGTATCACTTTCAACGGTCCCCCGTTGGATGCGACGCTCGATATACAAGCCAGTTATACGGTGAACTCTGCTTCGCTGAATGACCTGATCCCCGATGCCGCAGACCCGATCACCCAGCAACCCAATGTAAAGGTGAATTGCATCATGAACCTGACCGGAATTCTCTGGCGCCCCAATATTAAATTAGGTATCGAACTCCCCAACGAACGGGACGAGATACAGACGCTGGTACGCAATTACATCAGTACGGAAGAGCAGATGAACATACAGATACTCTATCTGCTGGGTATCGGCAAGTTCTATCCACAGGAGAGTACCGGAGGCACCCAAAACTCCAATATGACATCGTCAGCCCTATTCTCTACCCTGTCCGGACAGTTAAACAATCTGTTATCGCAGGTATTCGATAACAACAACTGGAATATCGGAACGAATCTCAGTACCGGTGACAAAGGCTGGACGGACATGGAAATAGAAGGTATCCTGTCCGGACAGTTATTGAACAACCGTCTGATTATTAATGGTAATTTCGGCTACCGGGATAATCCGTTAGCTAATACCAATTTCATCGGAGACTTTGAAGCGGAATGGCTGCTCAACCGCTCAGGAGACATACGTCTGAAGGCGTATAATGAAACGAACGACCGTTATTATACACGAACCAACCTGACTACCCAAGGAATCGGTATCATGTACAAAAAAGATTTTAATAAATGGAGTGAACTTCTCTTCTGGAATAAATGGAAGTTGAGAAACCTAAGAAAGAAACAGGCTGCCGCACGAGACAGCATCCCGAATGACACGGTAAAGGACATCACCAAAGCTAAATCGGAAATGAAAAGAGAGCATCCGATGTGACGCTCTCTTTTCTTCAGTCTTTATTTTCGTATGTCTCTCTTACAAAGAAAGAATACAAAAACGGAAAGTGTATGAATACCGATAAAGGGATGTGAAGAAGATAGAACGATTAAAAGCCCTTATCGACAATAACCTTTCCGAAGGGAGTCAGAGCCAGTCCGGCAAGTTTGAAGTGTTGTCTCCCGAATGGTATACCAATGATTGTGATACAAAGCAGAATTCCCCATCCCAGGTGAGAGAGGCTGATCCAAATTCCACCGAGAAACAGCCAGACTATATTCATTATGATACTGAGGCAACCTCCCGAATCGGGGGTGCTCCTCACCTCTTTGCCGAACGGCCATAAAGCAAGCCCGGCCAGTTTCAGCGTCTGAAAGCCAAATGGAATACCAATAATGGTAACCATCATCAAGAGACTTGCAATAAGATACTCTATCGCAGTAAAAATGCCGCCACACAGCAGCCAGATAAGATTCAAGAATGGATTCATAGGCTATTAGAATAACGGTAGTAAAGAAAAAGGTCGGAAGTTCATTTCGGTACCTCCAACCTTTTTTCCTTATACCTTATATTAATTATTAATAAGAACGAGCAAATATCACACGGCAAGCAGAAGGTTTGCCGGTTACCATACACTTACCGGGCTCTTTGTCACCTTCAACAAACGAATCGAACGGGATACAACGAATAGTAGCTTTTGTCTCTTCCTTGATCTTCTCTTCTGTTTCCGTAGTTCCGTCCCAATGAGCCAGAATGAAACCGCCCTCTTCGATTTTTTCCTTGAATTCATCGTAGCTGTCTACCTTAGTGATACGTGAATCGCGATAAGTACGCGCTTTCTTGTAGATGTTGGCCTGAATCTCTTCCAACAGATTTTGAACATATGTCTCGATACCATCGCAAGTGACGGTCTCTTTCTCCAATGTATCGCGACGCATCACCTCCATCGTATTGTTTTCCAGGTCGCGTCCGCCCATTACCAGACGAACCGGTACACCCTTCAGTTCATAATCGGCAAATTTGAAGCCCGGTCGTTTGTTATCGGCATTATCATATTTGACCGAAATGCCCAATGCCTTCAGCTTCGCTACAATACCTTCTACCTTGGTATCAATCTGTTTCAGCTGCTCGTCATTCTTATATATAGGAACGATCACTACCTGAATCGGAGCCAGATGCGGAGGTAATACCAGACCGTTGTCATCCGAGTGGGTCATGATCAATGCACCCATCAGACGGGTAGAAACACCCCATGAAGTAGCCCATACGTACTCAAGCTTATTTTCTTTATTAACAAACTGCACATCAAACGCTTTCGCGAAGTTCTGTCCCAGGAAGTGAGACGTACCACTCTGTAACGCCTTGCCGTCCTGCATCATCGCTTCAATGGTATAGGTGTCGAGCGCACCGGCAAAACGTTCATTGGCCGACTTCACCCCTTTCACCACCGGAACCGCCATGTATTTCTCTGCAAAGTCAGCATATACATTCAGCATGCGGATTGCTTCTTCTTCTGCCTCCTCACGTGTTGCATGTGCCGTATGGCCTTCCTGCCACAGGAATTCTGCTGTACGGAGAAACAGTCGTGTACGCATCTCCCAACGGAAAACGTTTGCCCACTGGTTGCATAAGATAGGCAGGTCACGATAAGACTGAATCCAGTTTTTATAAGTATTCCAGATGATTGTTTCGGAAGTCGGACGGATAATCAGTTCTTCTTCCAACTTTGCAGCAGGGTCAACCACCACACCCGAACCATCTTCGGCATTCTTCAGGCGGTAGTGAGTAACTACGGCACACTCTTTGGCAAAGCCTTCCACATGCTCAGCTTCACGACTCAAGAATGATTTTGGAATCAGCAACGGGAAATAAGCATTCACATGTCCGGTTTCCTTAAACATATCGTCCAGCTGACGTTGCATTTTCTCCCAAATAGCGTATCCGTAAGGCTTAATCACCATACATCCGCGTACAGCCGATTGCTCTGCCAAATCGGCTTTCACTACCAAATCATTATACCACTGCGAATAGTTTTCGCTGCGTTTGGTCAGGTCTTTCAGTTCTTTTGCCATTATATTTTTCTTCTTTTAAAGTTTTCTATCTTCAAAACAGGATGCAAAAATACTAAAAATGGGTGAACTGTGATCATTCTTTATCTATAATTTTAAGAGGGAACCCGGCAGACCAGTTCATAAACAAGCCGGTTTATCGATTGACAACCGGCTTATTTATGATTTTTCAGAAAGCAGAATCACCACTTCTTGCCTTTTTCTTCCAACGGAAGTCCGTCGCTGAATCCCATGGAAGCATGTGTACCGTCGCAAAACGGTTTATTGGACGACTGTCCGCAACGGCACAAAGTCACCCTGTTCCTGACTGTATAGCTTTTGCCATCCGCACTCTCTATGCGGATACCGCCTTTTACCCAAATAGGTCCGCTCACTCTGATTCCAGGATCCTCAATAATACCGATAGAGGGCTCAAAAGGCGGTTCGAAGACTTTTTGCGTCTCTTTGTCCCAAACGACGAGCCGCCCGGCAGGACAATGGCCGGCCTCGCGACGGACAAGTTCACGCTCTTCTTCCGTTTCAGCGAGTTGTACCAGATTCCAGATTCGGCCGCGTGCATCGCAGAAACGGGCAAAAGCACAATACTTTTCGTTATCGGCAAGCACCATGGCGGGGCCTTCCAATTCCTCGGCTTCTTCAAGTAACGGACGTTTGTTATTGGTTTCATTAGAGTCCCAATCGGTGGCACGCTTATGAGAACCGTCACAGAAGGGTTTATGGCGGGAATGCCCGCAACGGCACAGAGCTACCGGAGTGGCCGAACTGTCGAAACTCAGCCCGCGTTGATACACCCACGAAGAACCTTCTTCATTGGGAAGAATAATTTCCTGGTCAATGGGAGGATTACCATAAACAAGATAAGGGCCGTCAGGAGTTATTTTGATATAATACTTCTCGGGTGCTTGCCAACTGCCCTCTTCTACTAAAATTTCTTCTTTCTTAGTCATAATTTTACGCCATAAGGAGGTTTAACATATCCTTTATCGCTTAAAGAACAGATAGTCAAGCTAAAAAGTTTCTTATAACACCGTCTAACTTCTTACGGATTCGTTGATACCAAACCCGAAAAGTGCAAAGTCTCCCTTCACCGGATCATCCGGCCATATCTCCCGCAATGCATCGGTAATACAACGCGCAGTCTTCAGACATTTACGTGCATCGGTCAGTCCAAGATCGACTGAAATGCGATGCACATGCGTGTCGAGAGGAATAATCAGATCCGAAGGATCAAAACTCCGCCAGATACCCAGATCCACAGGAGAATCCCGACGAATCATCCAGCGCAGGAACATACACATCTTTTTCGCTTCGGAAGCACTTGCCAAAGCAGGCATCCCATTGATATGTCCGAACACGGATTGCAGTCTTTCCAACGGAGTACCCGAAGAAAGCGAATGGCACAAATGCGACTCCAGGTCTTCATGTTCCTGATAGGCCGCATACAAAGCCTGACAAAGTAAATAGAAATCATTCCAGGAATAATAACGATAAAAGCTGGTTTTTACTCCTCGATATTTCTTCCACTCCTCACTAAGTATATACCGGTAAGGAGCATTCGAGAACAGTTCACGGTCAATCCGGTCGCCGCTTTTGATAATAGCCTTCCGGTTTCCGGTAGCAATCCAAGAGGCTACCAGGGCAGAGATCTCAATATCGGCCTTGCCGGTATAACGATGTGGAAACTGTATAGGGTCGTCCATAATAAATTCGGCTACCTCGTATTTCTCTGCCAAAAATGCAAGTTTATTCTTTAGTTCTTGTTTCATAAACGTTAGAAGGTATGTATCAAAAAGAAACACCACAGATTACGCGATTCTATACATGACACTGATAATGAGTCTGTAAAAGTACGTGGAATCTGTGGTGAAAACCTCTTACTGCAATCTCAGTAAGTTTTTTATTTGCTAAAATCTCTCGGAGCAGGTACCGGAGCCAATGGTTTACGGTCCTGAAGCTGTTTCATAACCTCTTCGATGGCTCTGTTCAGCTGCTGATCCTCTCCATTCCACTCTTTCACCGGATCATTATCGATCAGGATATCCGGGTCCACACCATGGTTTTCGATAATCCATTGTCCCGTCTTCGGGTCATAACTGGTAAAGAACGGAACACGTATGTCTGTTCCATCCATATATGGCAATGAACCACTAATGCCAACAATACCTCCCCAGGTACGCGTACCTATCAACTTGCCCAATCCAAGTGCGCGGAAGCCCCATGGGAACAGGTCGCCATCAGAAGCGGAGTATTTATTAATCAAACAAACCTTCGGTCCCACCTGTACAGCATCAGGCACTGTTCCCACATGGCTGGTACCTCTACCCATAGTCAAGCGATAAGGTTCACGGGAAAGACGTTCCAGGATCATTGGTGAAACATTACCTCCACCATTGGCACGATCATCAATAATCAACCCTTCTTTATCAAGTTGCGGATAGAAATAGCGGGCAAACTCGTTCAAGCCTTCCGGTCCCATATCCGGAATATAAATATATCCGATACGTCCGTTGGAAGCCTGGTCCACTTTCTTTATATTATCCTGTACCCAATTGTAATGTATCAAAGGATATTCATTGGCAAGCGGACTGATCACAACCTTACGTGCTCCGGAAAGCTGAGGTTTGGCATTCAACGAAATTTCAGTAGGTATCTCTGCTTTACCCACCAGTAAAGAATACATATCTTTAACTGTATTGGTCGGCACACCGTCAATAGCTACGATGTACTCTCCTGCTTTCACATCAACCCCCGGTTCCGTAAGCGGAGAGCGCAGTTCTTTGCTCCAAGATGCTCCGGGGAATATCTTCTCCAGACGGAAAAAGCCATTCTTGTCGCGGGTAATCTCCGCACCAAGCAAACCGGTATTGATCCGTTTGGGCTGTTCCGTTTCTCCCGGATTGACATAAGCATGCCCACAGTTCAATTCACCTATCATCTCACCGATAATGTAATTCAGGTCTAAACGAGTTTTAACGTAAGGCAGCAAGACCGCATATTTTTCTTTAATTGCTTTCCAATCTACACCGTGCATGCTCTCCTGATAGAATCCGTCACGATAGGCACGCCAAGCTTCATCAAAGATTTGTGCCCACTCTTTCGGATAATCCACAGTAATCTTCATATTGCTTAAATTGACCGGAGTGGTCAGTTCTGTCTTACCCGAAGGAAGATTGGTCACATAAATCTGACGGCCTTTAAAGAAAAGTGCCTTCTTACCATCGTAAGTAACATCCATCGAAGCTCCATCGGCAATCGATTCCTCTTTCTGACTTGCCAAGTCATACATTTTCGTACCACCGCGTCCCCAGTAGTACACCTTGTTGCCATCCGAATAGAAGTTACCATAATAAGACGGAGACAAGGGCAATCGAACAATGCGATCGGTAATGCCATCCGGATCGAACTTCACCAACGAAGCATCAGCCACCTCCTTCTTATCTGCCGGTTTCTTATCCCCGCTTTTGGGTGCTGCATTAGATGCAGCCACTTCCGCATCTTTCTGCATGAAAGGAGACGATGTATCTTTAGACAGCAAAGCGATGTACACACCATACATATTATTATATACATGGTTCCATTCCAATGATCCGTAAGTCGGATTAAAATCACGGGCAGAAGAGAATATCAGATACTTTCCGTCGGCACTGAACACCGGAGAAGAAGAGTTATACCATTTGTCGGTCACCGGATATTCTTTCTTTTCCGCAATATTGTAGACATATACGACATTGATTTCATTTTTACCCATCCGTGTATAAGTCAACCACTCACTGTCCGGAGAGAAAGTAACTCCACCCGGCACTCCCATCGGATCTTGCAATAATAATGAAACTTTCCCGGAAGCCACATCCAGCAGATTAACTCGGTTCTTACGATCCATATACACTATCTTCTTAGAATCCGGACTCCATTTAAAGCCACGGATATATGTATCGTTCTTATGGGTTAACTGCATCGGTTCGCCACCTGCCGCATTCTGCAGATAAAGTTCGGTTTCGCCTGTAGCATCAGAGATATAAGCAATCTGTGTTCCGTCCGGTGACCACTGTGCGTCACGGTCGTGAGCTCCCGGCGAACGAGTTATATTTTTTGTAACCCCTTTCTCTACCGGCAGATTGAATACTTCACCCCGGCTTGTCACTACCATTCGTGCTCCATCCGGCGACAGACTGGCCGCAGTCACATAATTCGTTCCGTCTTTCAAATCGGTACGGGCATAGATGTTATCCGAAGCCAGTGTAATGTTTACCTTTTCAGCCTTCCGGGTAGCGGCATCCATCTTATAAATATATCCACCGTTCTCAAAGACAATGGTATTTCCACTGGCACTTGGGAACTTCACATCATACTCAGTGAAATCAGTTACCTTGGCAGTCTGTTTAGTCTTCGTATTGTATACAAAGATATTCATGATGCGGTCACGATCGGAAAGGAAAAAGATTTCATCGCCAATCCACATCGGAAAAATGTCTTGAGCTACATTATTGGTAATGTTTTCCACTGTTTTGCTGTTCGGATTATACACCCAGATATCATCCGCCATACCGCCTTTATAATACTTCCAGGTACGGAATTCACGCATCACCCGGTTGTATGCCAATTGTTTTCCATCCGGTGAGTAACTGCAAAATCCGCCCTCCGGAAGAGGAATTGCTTCTGACAATCCGCCTTCCTTGTCCACTGTAAACAGTTTGCCGGAAAATCCATCACTGATACGGTTACGGTATACGATGCGCTGTCCGTCCGGTGTCCAGGTCATGACAATGTTATTGGGTCCCATACGGTCACCCAGGTCATCGCGGCTATTGGTAGCCGTATAGGTAACTCGTAACGGTTCACCCCCTGTCGCAGGCATGGTATACACTTCTGTATTTCCATCATACTGTCCGGTGAATGCAATCGTTTTGCCGTCCGGAGAAAACCGGGGAAACATTTCGTATCCCACATGGGAAGTCAGACGCTGTGCCTCACCTCCCGCAGCAGGCACTTTATACAAATCGCCCGCATACGAAAATACGATCTCCTTTCCGTTCGTAGCAGGAAAACGCAGTAATCGTGCTTCTCCCGCAGCCGATAACAGTACAGGAGCCCCCGCCAGAACGAAGATAGATAAGATTAGTTTCTTATTCATGTGATTATCTATTAAAATTGATTCACAAAGGTAAGAAAAGAACAAAGAGTGAAAGAGGAAATACACAAAAAAACCGCAGATTCCATCATTCTTTTCTCACAAAAAGATCAAGGGAACCTGCGATATTTACTTTTGACTTGAAAACATGAATTGAGCGGTAGGCGAGGGTCGAACTCGTGACCTGCGGCTTGGGAAGCCGCCGCTCTGCCAACTGAGCTACTACCGCAATGTAATTGCTTCCGTTTTGTAAAGCAGTGCAAAGATAAATATTGTTTCTGAAATACCCATGGCAATGGCACAATATTTTGCATCCGGGAACGGAAATATAAAATATTACCGTACATTTGCTAACCGAAAATACACAGATAGATTCATGAAACAGATCATACTTATCACCGGAGGGGCACGTTCGGGCAAAAGCAGCTATGCCGAACGGTTAGCATTATCTCTCTCCCCCAATCCGGTCTACCTGGCCACCTCACGCATCTGGGACGAAGAGTTCCGTCAACGGGTGTTACGTCATCAGGCCAACCGGGGACCGGAATGGACCAACATAGAAGAAGAAAAGGAACTGAGCCGCCATTCTTTGCAAGGGCGTGTAGTGCTGATCGATTGCGTAACACTCTGGTGTACCAATTACTTCTTCGACCTTGAAGCGGATACAGACAAGGCACTCGCCGCCATAAAAGCCGAGTTTGACCGGCTGACAGAACAGGAAGCCACCTTTATCTTCGTCACCAACGAGATCGGCATGGGAGGCACCTCGGAAAACCTTATACAACGAAAGTTCACCGATATGCAGGGGTGGATGAACCAGTATATTGCCACCCGGGCCAATCAGGTCTTATTAATGGTATCGGGCATTCCCGTAAAAGTAAAAGATGAAAAACAAACGATAGACTAATCCTATATAAAATGAAAACATTTCAAATCACCAGACCGGACGAAACAATCCGGGAAGCATTGACCGACAAAATAAACAATCTGACCAAGCCCAAAGGTTCTCTGGGAACACTTGAAGAACTGGCTTTGCAAATCGGGCTTATCCAGCAGACACTGACTCCCACGCTGAAATGTCCGCAGAACATTATATTTGCAGCCGATCATGGCATTGTCGACGAAGGTGTCAGCCTCTCTCCCAAAGAGATCACCTGGCAGCAAATCAGCAACTTCCTTCATGGAGGGGCAGGTGTCAACTTCCTCTGCCGCCAACACGGATTCGAATTAAAGATCGTGGATGCCGGAGTGGATTACGATCTGCCTTACGACAAGGGAATTATCAATATGAAAGTACGCAAAAGTTCACGCAACTACCTGCATGAAGCGGCCATGACGGAAGAAGAGATGGACTTGTGTATAGACCGCGGGGCAGAGATAGTCCGCCGGTGCCACGCCGAAGGATGCAATGTGCTCTCCTTGGGTGAAATGGGAATCGGCAACACTTCATCCTCCTCTATGTGGATGACCTGCTTCACCCGTATTCCCCTCGAACAATGCGTCGGCGCCGGAAGCGGACTCGACAATGCCGGAATCCGTCATAAATACAGCGTATTGCAGCGGGCACTGGACAATTATCAGGGAGACGGAAGCGTACGCGACCTGATTCGTTACTTCGGCGGCCTGGAAATGGTAATGGCGGTAGGTGCCATGCTTCAGGCAGCCGAACTGAAAATGATTATCCTGGTGGACGGATTCATCATGACAAACTGCATCCTCGCGGCATCCCGGCTTTACCCTGAAGTAATGCACTACGCCATCTTCGGCCATCAGGGAGACGAGACTGGACACAAGCTTCTGCTTGATGCCATGGGAGCCAAGCCGTTATTGAATCTGGGTTTGCGCCTTGGAGAAGGGACCGGAGCCATCTGCTCCTATCCTATCGTAGACTCTGCGGTGCGGATGATCAACGAAATGGACAACTTTGCGCATGCGTCCATCACCAAATACTTTTAAAGAAGCCCCACATGAATATATTAGCAGCATTTATCTTTTTCACCCGTCTCCCCTTCTGGCGCATCCGGGAAGTTCCGGCAGAATGTTTTAAGCACGTGGTGCCTTACTGGCCCCTTTCAGGATGGCTTACGGGCGGCGTCATGGCGGGGGTACTCTGGTCGGCCGCACAGGTCCTCCCCTTCACCGTTGCCGTATTGCTGGCACTTACCAGCCGATTGTTGATCACAGGCGCATTGCACGAAGACGGGCTGGCGGATTTCTTTGACGGATTCGGCGGAGGAACCAGCCGGGAACGTATCCTCTCTATTATGAAGGATTCGCACATCGGCAGTTATGGGGTCATCGGATTGATCGCATACTTTTTCCTGCTATGGAATCTCCTGACAAGTCTTCCTCTCTCCTTCGCCTGCTCTGTACTGATTGCAGGCGACACTGTGAGCAAGTTGACTTCATCACAGATCATTAACTTCCTGCCTTACGCACGGAAAGAAGAAGAGAGCAAGGCGAAGGTGGTTTATAATAGAATGTCGCAAGGAGAATTTGCTTTCGGACTTTTATGCGGAATACTTCCTTTGACGCTCCTGCTTCCGTACAGGTATTGGATTGCCATTATATTCCCGCTGGCAGTGTTGTATCTACTATACAGGCTGATGAAACGAAAGTTACAAGGGTATACAGGCGATTGCTGCGGTGCACTGTTCCTTTTAAGCGAACTGTCCTTCTACCTGGGGGTAGTTATTCTTATATTCATATAGTTTGATTCACCACAGAGTAACACAGAGTATCACCTGTTTTTAAATTCTTGTCTATAAGATGTTTAAGAGATAAATCATCTCAGTGGAACTCTGTGTTACTCTGTGGTGAGTCAAACTCATACTTAAACCAATAAGATCATGGAAATCATATTGATCCGACATACCTCTGTCGATGTTCCCAAAGGCGTCTGTTATGGCCAGACCGATGTTCCCTTACGGGATAGTTTTAAAGAAGAAGCCACAATCACGGCTCAACAGTTGCAGGATGATGTGTTTGATGCCGTATTCACAAGTCCTTTGAGCCGCTGCACCCGTCTGGCAGAGCACTGTGGCTATCCGGATGCCATTCGTGATGCCCGTCTGAAAGAACTGGACTTCGGTGAATGGGAAATGAAGGAGTTCGACAAAATAGATGATCCGCGACTGCAAGAGTGGTATGACGACTATTTCCATGTAGCAGCCACAGGCGGAGAATCGTTTATAATGCAACTTCAACGGGTCTCCGAATTTCTGGATGAAGTGAGCAGGCAAAAGTACGGGCGCGTGGCTGTCTTCGCACATGGCGGAGTACTGATTTGTGCACAGATCTATGCAGGAACATTAAAGATGGAAGATGCTTTCGGCGCACTGACACCTTACGGCGGAATAGTCCGGCTGCAACTTAACCCAAAGACAGCAGAACAGTCAGCCACACCAACGCGACCATCAACGCCTCTGCCTTCTGATTGACGGATACCGCTTTCCTCATATCCGCTGTTGTCAATACCCGTTCGTTATCACCGATGAACGGTTTCCATACCTCCTCCCCGAAGTAATAATGCGGACCGCCGAACCGGCAATTCAGGATACCTGCCAATGCCGCCTCCGGATAACCGGAGTTGGGACTGGCATGGCGACTGCCGTATTTACCCACAAACCTGAATAAAGAAAGCCGTCCGCTGACGATTATCATCAACAGAGCCGTCAGGCGGGCAGGAATGTAATTGGCGACATCATCTATCCGGGCCGCTATACAGCCGAACTGACGATAGCGCTCGTTTCGGTAACCAATCATCGAGTCGAGCGTGTTCACCATCTTATACGCCATCATGCCGGGTACTCCCAGCACGGCATACCAGAAAAGAGGCGCAATCACTCCGTCACTCAGATTTTCCGCCAAGGTTTCCAAAGCTGCCGTGCGCACTTCCTGCGCAGATAAAGCAGAAGTATCCCGCCCCACGATACGCCCCACCTGTCGGCGTCCTTCGTCCAACGAACGGTCCACCGCCTCGAAAACCATCCGGACCTCACGTATCAACGTCGTTCCGGCCAGGCAGCAGAATATCAGCAAGGTCTTTATCAGAGCCGTCAATACGATGGAATACTCTTCGGTCACCCTGAGAAAGAAGCAAGTGAAAAGATAGACTCCCGCAATCAGCACTGCCGATACCAGCCCACCTTTCCAAACGCGGGCACTCCCCACATTCATCGACTTTTCTCCCCAGGCTATCAGTTTGCCGAATCCCACCACAGGATGCGGCAACCAGGCAGGGTCTCCCAACCAGCGATCCAGCAGCCAAGCCAAAGGCAAGGGGGACAGCCGGCAGAAATATACAAGGCAAACAAACCCAAAAAACATCTCGTCCATACTCTGATACATCCTTAATCTGTCATTATTCCGCCATCCACTTCGCAATGGCCCTCACCAGTTCATCATTCTCTTCCGGTGTCTGGGTGGCAACTCGAAAGAAACGTTCGTCCAGCCCTTCGAAGTTGGAAGCATCACGAATCAGAATTCCTTCTTCACGGGCCAGATACTCTTTCAAGGCGGCAGCTTTACCGAATCGCAAACAAACCAGCATAAAGTGCGTATCGGTAGGCCATACTTCCAGTCCGCCTATCGCTTCAAGCGAACTTTTCAGACGGGCACACTCTGCCAGATAGTCCTTCATGGAGAGAGCTTCCGGAATGCCCTCGGAAAGCAGGTAGAGACCTGCCTCGATGGCAAGCTGATTGACCGACCAAGGCATGCGGTTCGTACGCAGACGAGCCATCAGCCCCGGCTGCGCAGTTACGTATCCCAGACGGAGCCCCGGTATGGCATATCGCTTGGTCATGGAATGCAAGAGGATCACATTGGGAAATCCGGCAGCTTCACGTGCGGTGAAGAGTTCCTCCAACGTAAAGTATTCATACGACTGATCGATCACGAAGCAAACCTGCGGATGTTTCCTGATCAGTTCGGTCAGGCGCTCTTTACCATGCACCTCTCCTGTCGGATTATTCGGGTTGCAGAGCCATACCATACGCACGTCCTCCGGCACTGCCTCCAGCGTATACAGGGATGTGACCCTATGCCCGTGCATGCGGCAGGCATCGGCATATTCGCTGAACGTAGGCATCAGGATGGCCGTATTCGTCCCCCGGAAGGTTTGCGCTATCAGATAAATGGCTTCTGTGGCACCATTCGTCACGCAAACCGAAGCGGCAGGCAAAGCGTGACGGTCGGCCAGACGGGCCTCTAATGTATAAGGTTCCGGTTCGGGATAAGCGGAAATGGCGGAGATACGCCCGCACAAATGCGTCCGCAGCCCGTCAAGGTTTACCTTATTATATACGTTCGAACTGAAATTACTCCGTATCGGGCGGAGGTATTTATAAGAATCGTCTCCGTGTCCTTCAATCATTGTCTGTCAATATTTGATAGATAAGCGGCAGGTCGACATGCTTGCGGACGTGGGCTGCCAGTTTATCGTATTGTTCTTCTTTAAACGCTTTATAGTCGAAAGTGGTCTCCTTCAGCTTATCGGCGAAAGGTTCCAGCAGATAGTCGATGACCGAAGGATTGTCGAGAATGCCATGTACGTATGTCCCCATACAGGTACGGTCGGCAAAATATCCGTCCTCCCTTCCGTCTGCCAGATGGTTGAGTGGCGAAGCGGGAGCATCGGCAAGGGGCGTCGTTGTGCCCATGTGTATCTCGTATCCTTCACAGGTCTCGCTGCCTTCAAGAAAGTGGAAACGTACCTGCCGCGTAATCTTTTCTCCCTGCATACGGGTGCTGACGGGCAATAATCCCAATCCCGGCAAGCGTTCTATCTCACCTTCCACATGATCGGGATCGCAAACCTCCTGCCCCATCAACTGGTAACCTCCACAAATGCCCATCACCGTGGCACCCTCGCGGTGGGCACGGACGATGGCCTGCGCCACTCCGTTACGGCGCAACTCATACAGATCGGACAAAGTGCTTTTCGAACCGGGCAACAGGATGATATCAGCTTTCATCAGTTCGTCCGTATTGTTGGTGTAGAACAGGTGTACACGCGGATCGCGCTCCAATACATTGAAGTCGGTAAAGTTACTTAAATGCCGGAGCAGCACTACGGCTATGTTTACCTTCCCCTGTCCGGCACGGATATTCTTGGTTTGCAGCATCACCGAATCTTCTTCTTCAATATAGATATCTTTATAGTAGGGCACCACCCCAACCACCGGAACACCACAGAGATCTTCCAGCATCTTTACCCCCGATTCGAAAAGCCGGATGTCTCCCCTGAATTTATTGATCAGTATCCCCTTGATATGCTTCCGCTCTTCCGGCCGAAGCAGCATCACCGAACCGTAAACACTGGCAAACACTCCTCCACGGTCTATATCCGCCACGAGAATCACATCTGCTCCGGCATGCATAGCCATAGGCAGGTTCACCAGATCACTGTCCCGGAGGTTAATCTCGGAGATACTCCCCGCCCCTTCCATCACTACCGGATTGTAACGGGCAGCCAAACGGTCGAATGCGGCATGAACCTCTTTTCGCAATTCCTCCCGCCCTTCACGGCGGAAATATTCGTAAGCATTCCGGTTACCGATGGGGCGCCCGTTGAGCACCACCTGTGAAGTATGATCGGACGATGGTTTCAGTAGCAACGGGTTCATATCCGTATGGCAAGGCACGCCTGCGGCCTCGGCCTGCACAGCTTGTGCCCTTCCTATTTCAAGTCCCTCGGGAGTGGCATATGAATTTAATGCCATGTTCTGTGCCTTGAATGGTGCAGGATGATAACCGTCTTGCAGGAATATGCGGCAAAAAGCGGCGGCAATGATGCTTTTACCCACATCACTACCGGTTCCGGCCAACATTAAAGGGTGTAAGTTCTTATTCATATCGTGTTTGTCACGTTAATGGGCGACAAACTTAGTGAAAATATTCGGGGGGGACAAGTGGGGGTATCAAAAACTCACCACAGAGAACACAGAGTAACACAGAGAGGGGGTGTGTCGAAACTCGTATTCACAACAGATTTATACAGATAAGTATCATTAGTTATCAACAGATTAAGTTTGCTCTATGGAACTCTGTGTTACTCTGGGGTGAATAATGACACATCCCCAATCCATGCAGAGTGCTTCCATGCGGAAGTCATAACAGTCTCAACTTTCTTGTCACATTCTTTGCTATTCCCACAAGATTCTTTATCTTTGTCACTTGAAAGCCGAAGAGAAATGCGGCATATTGAAACAATTTTGCAGACGAAGAAAGTACCAAATTAATTTAATGCAAAAACTGTATATCAATAAATCTGTTTCATGCGTACGACGTAGGGTCGGGCGTGTGAACATATTTATTATATACAGGGGTATTGGTACTACCTTTCGTCTGGATAAATATGAACTCAGCGCCCGACTTCTTATATATATAAGGTATACATAAGGATGTGGACGTTCATAATAATCAGAAAGGTATGAACAGACCAATCAAAGAAGTAACAAGGAGGGGCAAGCATGGCTAACTGGATAACCCTCAAACAACTGTCGGAGAAACGCGGTATTGCCGAATCCGACCTCCGCACATGGGCAAACTTGGGATATATCGCTTCATCGAGGATAGAGAACGTCCTAATGATTGATGACGAAAGCCTGACCCAATATCTTGATGTTCACCAGACCAAAGATTTAGGTGAGAATTATCTGGAAAAGATCATCAAAGAAAAGGAACTGGAACGTGAAGTACTCCTCTCACAATGTGACGACGAACTATTTCTATTGAAAACCCAGAAACTACACCAACCACTTTTCCATATCCTCATTCAGGAACTCGGTCAGTTGATTACGGACGATCACGAACGGGAAATATTCCTTTCCGTCTCCAGTGGCGAACCCATCGCACGGGTGGCGAAACGTAACAAAATGACGTATGCACGAGTGGCGACCAACTATAGTTCCATCCTCCGGACTCTGGGCGAACATAAGGGGCGAATCGCCACATTTCGCAGTCGGACGATGGAACTGATGTTCGATAAATGCAATACGGTCACACCCGTAAATACTCCCCTATCAAACCTTGTCGGCGCGCATGCCTACAATGTTTTATATGGAGAGATGGGATTCAGGACAGTACGCGACCTTCTGCAATACACCACCCAGAACGGATGGCAAAGCCTGAGACGCTTCAAGGGCATGGGACTGGTTACGTATAAGAGTGTGATGAACGCACTAAGGGATGCCAACTTCATCATTGTCCGCAAAGACGGAAACATCGAGCTGTCACCAGAGATCGCTGCGCTGGTAATATAAAAAAGATAGAACCGAGTATCCCGAAGGGAATTGAGACAGACACAAAGTACCCTTTTATCAAAATGATAATCCAAACGCTTCAGATTCGCTTTTTCCCGTACAAAGTACCAAGGATGGGCAAAAATCGCCGTATTTTCGCATCAAGAGAATACCGTTAGAAACCAATACATCAATTACGAGAACAAAAGGATACCTATTTTGCATTATCGTTTAACAACAGAAACAAAAACCAATAAAATATCATATTTTTATCAATCATCAACCTATCACTCTACGAAAGCAACCAGAGAAATAGGACCACTGTTTTCACTCCCAAACAAGAACAATATATGTAATGGAAGAAAACATATAGAGATATTGGGCAAAACTCTTATTCATTTTTGAAAAACGCAACCGTCTTTCGGAGCAAATGCTTACTTCTTTTAGTCGAAATGCCGGCTCTTCAAAGTGAAAACGCCGGCTCTTCCTCCTCCCAAGCCCGGCTTTCCGGGCGAAGAAGCGGAAAGTTCCGGGACATTCTCTCCTATATGGGCAAGAAGATGAAAAGGGATAGTTAGCGGAAAAGGCCATTAGCCGTCTTTTTGATTCCGAAAACGTTTTATAGACATCAATTAGGCAAATGAAATTAATTCTGAACGGAACCTTATTCGCTATCAATTAATTTATTATCTTTGTATTCATACTAAAAAAACAAGACGCATTATGAAGGAGTCTAAAAAATACAAGCAACAAGAAGAGGAAACAACCAAAGTATCCGAACCGGTAGTAGCTTACAATAGTATGGCTTATCTTGAATTAGAAGCAGAGAAAGCAGAATTGATCCGGACTATTGCCAATATAGACAGCAAAGAGATCATCGACAAAGTGAAGCAGAAACTTCACGATGTGCTCGGTTTGAGAGAGAAAACTGCTGTTAAGAAAGCAGCTCCCTGCCAACTCACAGAAGATGAAATTAAAGAAGAAATAGAACAAGCAATAGATGAAATACAACAAGGACAAATCATCAGCAGCCAAGAAATGCACACTACTTTTAAACACTATCTATTATGATGAAGATAGCATGGACAATTCAAGCACAAAGAAGGGTTATTGAAATTTTAGAATACAGCCAACAAGAGTTTGGTAACAAAGCAACCGATCGCCTGGCAAGAACCATTGAACAAAAAACATTGCAACTAATCAATAACCCATTCCGAGGACCTGTAGAACTGATACTTGCCAAAGAGAAAAAGATTAGCTGCCGATACTTACTCGTAAATCCTTATAAAATTATATATTATGTAGATGAAAAGGAAGAAAGCATATACATCGTAACTTTGTTCCATACTCACCAACATCCTTCAAAGTTGGACAAAGAAGTCGAATTATAAAGACGGCATTCCCTTACATTTTCTGAACAAACCTCCCCCCTCGTCTGTTACAAGGACTCATAAACCTAAACCGTAACAGACGTATGGAAAAAAAGAAAATACCTGTCGCGCTGATGATAGCGGCAGGAATACTCTTATACAGCAACACCGTTCTGGCGCAAAGCCTCCCTCCCACGCGGGAAACTTCGCAGCAGCAACTCAGCTTTGATGAAGCGTTGCAACTGCTGCACAAGGGCAACCAAAGCCTCAAGATAGCCGACAAAGGTATCGACATAGCCCGTGCCGAACGGGGAAAGCTCAATGCCTTCTGGATGCCCAGCCTGCAATCGACGGGCGCATTTGTGCACCTTTCCGAAAAGATCGAAGTGAAACAACCTCTTTCCCAGTTCACCGATCCGGCCAAAGACTTTGTACATACCATCCTGCCGGATGATAAGATCATATCGTCCATACTTGACCAGATTGGTACGAACACACTTATTTTCCCGTTGGCGCCGCGTAACCTGACCACTGTAGACCTCACCGCCGAATGGGTGCTCTTTGCCGGAGGCAAACGTATTCATGCCACCAAGATAGGTAACACAATGATAGACCTCGCCCGTGAAAACCGGGCACAGGTAGACGCCACGCAGCGCACGCTGCTTGCCGAAAGCTATTACGGCCTGCGCCTGGCGCAGGAAGTCGTCAGTGTCCGCCGGGAATCGTACCAGGCACTGAAGCTCCATTACGAGAATGCGTTAAAGCTGGAGGCCACCGGCATGATAGACAAGGCGGCACGCCTCTTTGCCCAAGTCAACATGGACGAGGCACTGCGCGAGCTGGAAGCCGCCCGCAAGGAAGAGGCCGTGGTGCAACGTACGCTGAAAACCCTGCTCAATCTGGAAACAAGCGGAGACATCACACCTTCCTCTCCCCTGTTTATCAACGATACCCTACCTCCCAAGATGGAGTTTTTGCAGGTGGTAGGCATCAGCAACTACCTCCTCAACCAACTGAACCTTCAGGAACACATGGCCAAGCAACAGGTACGGATAGACCAGAGCGGCTATCTGCCCAATATCGCCCTCTTCGGTAAGCAGACGCTTTACTCTCATGGCATACAAAGCAATCTGCTGCCTCGCACCATGGTCGGCATAGGTTTCACCTGGAACCTTTTCGACGGACTGGAACGGGAGAAGCGGATCCGGCAATCGCGCCTGACCCAACAGACTCTCGCATTGGGGCAGGAGAAAGCACGTGACGATCTTTCCGTCGGAGTGGACAAACTGTACACCGGTCTGCAAAAGGCACTCGATAACGTGCGGGCACTGAACACTACCATCGAGTTGAGTGAAGAATTGGTGCGGATGCGGAAAAAAGCCTTCGCCGAGGGAATGGCAACTTCAACAGAAGTAGTAGACGCAGAAACTCTGCTATCGAAAACAAAGGTGGCCAGACTGGCAGCCTACTACGAGTATGACGTAACCCTGATGAATCTGCTGGCACTGTGCGGCATACCGGAACAATACTCGAACCTGCAAAATAATCAATAAAACAATAATAAAGAGATGGAGAAGTCAGAATCTAAAAAAGGCAGAACCTTAAGCATCGCCTTCATCGCCGTACTTGTGGCAGTAGCCTTGTTCACTGCCATCGGAATGATTGCCATGCGCCGCCAGCCCCTGATCCTGCAAGGTCAGGCCGAAGCAACCGAAATCCGTATCAGCGGCAAACTGCCGGGACGCATCGACACCTTCCTGGTGGACGAAGGCGAGTGGGTGAAACAGGGTGATACGCTGGTGGTCATCAACAGTCCCACCGTAGAGGCGAAATACCGCCAGGTGGACGCATTAAAGCAAGTGGCTGTAGAGCAAAACAAGAAGATAGATGCCGGAACCCGCCGGCAAATCATAGCTACGGCGCAGCAACTGTGGAACAAAACCCAGAGTGACCTGGCACTGGCACGGACAACGTATAACCGCATCCTCACCTTATACAAGGACAGCGTGGTCACCTCTCAACGCAAGGACGAGGTAGAAGCCATGTATAAAGCGGCTCAGGCGGCCGAGCGTGCGGCCTACGAACAATACCAGATGGCAGTGGACGGGGCGCAGAGTGAAGATAAAGCTTCGGCCCGCTCCATGGTAAATGCGGCCAACAGCACGGTGGATGAAGTTTCATCACTGCTGGTGGATGCCCGCCTGATTGCGCCGGAAGACGGGCAGATAGCAACGATCTTCCCCAAACGGGGCGAACTTGTGGCACCGGGCACTCCGATCATGAATCTGGTAGTGATGGACGACGTGCATGTCGTTCTCAATGTAAGGGAGGACCTGATGCCAAACTTCCGCATGGGAGGTACATTCATTGGAGACGTGCCGGCCCTCGCCGAAAAGGGAATCGAGTTTAAAATCTACTATATCAGTCCGCTGGGGAGTTTTGCCACCTGGAAGTCGACCAAACAAACAGGAAGCTACGACTTACGGACTTTCGAGATCCACGCCCGCCCTACCCGGAAAGTGGAAGGGTTGCGTCCGGGAATGTCGGTATTGGTGGAGATCAAATAGAGAATAGAAATGAATACGATTCACCACAGAGGACACAGAGGGCACAGAGAAAATATATTTTTCTCTTTAATATTCTATAAACAGAAAATTTAAACTCTGTGCCCTCTGCGTCCTCTGTGGTGAATCAAACTCAAAAACCAATCATTATGCAACAATCCCCTATCACCCGTGTCGTACAACGTGAGTGGCGACGGATGACCTCACGGCGCCTTTACTTCGGCGTCTGCCTGGTGCTTCCGCTATTCACGCTTTTCTTCATGGCTACCATATTCGGCAACGGACAGATGGAGAACATCCCCATCGGCATTGTCGACCAGGACAATACGGCCACCTCGAGGGATATTACCCGGCGGATGTCTGCCGTACCCACCTTCCGGGTGGTTCGTCACTTCGTCGACGAAGCCGAAGCACGCAAAGCGGTACAGCAGAAAGAAATATATGGTTACCTTTCCATTCCTCCACGCTTTGAGCAAGATATGATATCGGGACAGGACGCTACGCTGAATTATTATTATCACTATGCACTGCTCTCGGTGGGAGGCGAGCTGATGGCCGCCTTCGAAAGCTCGCTTGCTCCCGTAGCCCTCTCACCTATCGTGATGAAGGCCGTGGCACTGGGCGTAAACGAACAGCAGATAGAAACCTTCCTGCTCCCCGTACAAGCCAACAATCACCCGATTTACAATCCATCGCTGGACTACTCGGTCTACTTGAGCCAGCCCTTCTTTTTCGTACTCTTCCAGGTGCTGGTACTGCTTATCACGGTATATGCGGTGGGGAGCGAGATCAAGTTCCGTACGGCCGGCGAATGGTTACAGGCGGCCGGGGGTGACATCACGATAGCCGTTATCGGCAAGTTGCTGCCTTATACACTTATTTTCAGCCTGATCGGCATACTGGGCAACTTTGTCATGTTCGGCATCCTGCACATACCTTTTCAAGGGAGCTGGTTGCTACTCAATGGAATGACGGTACTTTTCATTATCGCCACCCAGGCACTGGCTCTGTTCATCTTCTCCCTGTTTCCTGCCGTGGCAATCATCATCAGTATCGTATCCATGGTCGGATCGCTGGGGGCTACCTTGTCCGGCGTCACCTTCCCGGTACTCAACATGTATCCGTTGGTGCGAGACGCCTCTTATCTGTTCCCCGTGCGCCATTACACCGAGATTACACAAACCATGCTCTACTATGGTGGCGGATTCATCCACCTATGGCCTTCGGCAGTGATACTTTGTATCTTCCCGCTATTGGCATTGGCGATGCTCCCTCACCTCAGACGAGCCATAATCAGTCGTAAATATGAAAATATCCGGTAAACTATCGCAGATTTCCTTCATCATCACACGTGAATTCCGTGCCATCAGCACCAGTTATGCCGTACTGTTGGTGCTGATGGGAGGTATCTTTGTTTATGGGCTGCTCTATAATTACATGTATGCTCCCAACATCGTGACCGACGCTCCCGTAGCAGTTGTCGACAACTCGCACAGCAGCCTTAGCCGCCAATACATCCGTTGGCTGGACGCCACGCCGCAAGTAGCCGTCTATGCACAGGCAATGGACTACCGGGAAGCCCGCGAATGGATGAAAGAAGGCAAAGTGCAAGGCATTCTGTATATTCCGCATGATTTCGAAACCCGCGTCTTTCAAGGACGGGAAGCAGTGTTCTCGCTATACGCCACCACAGATGCCTTTCTCTATTTCGAGGCGTTGCAGGAAGCCACTTCACGTGTATACCTTGCCCTCAATGATGCCCACCGCATGGATGGTGCCGTATTCCTTCCTCCACAGGGACTGCTTGCCGTGATGATGGCTAAACCTGTCAACATAGCAGGCACAGCACTCTATAACCACACCGAAGGGTATGGCTCCTATCTGATTCCGGCTGTCATGATGGTCATTATCTTTCAGACATTGCTGATGGTCATCGGTATGCTGACGGGCGACGAATATCAGCACCGTGCCACAGAGCCGTTACTTCCGGGATTCAGGACGACCGGTAAAAACGGGCTTTGGGGAGCGGCAACGCGCCTTGTGGCGGGAAAAACATTTGTATATTGCGGGCTTTATGCGATCTTTTCCATGTTCCTGCTCGGGCTGTTACCCCACTTCTTCAGTATCCCCAACATTGGGAACGGACTGTACATCACCGCCATGATGGTGCCTTACCTGATGGCAACCTCTTTCTTCGGGTTGGCCGCCTCGCGTTTCTTCACCGATTCGGAAGCCCCACTGCTGATGATCGCTTTCTTCTCGGTGGGACTGATTTTCCTATCGGGAGTCTCCTATCCGTTGGAGCTGATGCCCTGGTATTGGCGTATGATGCACTACATCATCCCGGCCGCACCCGCCACTCTCGCCTTCGTCAAGCTGAACTCGATGGGGGCCGATATGGCAGACATACAACCGGAATACATTACCTTATGGATACAGGTCGTTGTTTATTTCGGACTTAGCGTGTGGGTATACAAGAAGAAACTGGAAGCGTAAACCAGAAGCGCGAGCCCTTCCCCAATTCGGAAGTGACGCCGATACGTCCGCCCATCTTTTCGATAATGCTCTTGCACAAAGGAAGGCCGAGGCCCGTACCCTGTACGAAACTGTCTACTTTCATAAAGCGGTCGAAAACTGCCGTCTGATTCTCAGCAGAGATACCGATGCCGGTATCTTCTACAAACATTTCAAGCTGCCGGGCGGCATCGATCTGGTAACCGATGGTGATAGTGCCCCGGTGCGTAAACTTAATCGCATTGCTCACGAAATTGGTAATCACCTGGTTCAAGTATCCGCTGTCGGCGTTGAACCAGGCATCGAGCGGTGAGTCTTCATCGATCCGTAACTCTACTCCTTCGGGTACTCTATCCTTCATCTTCTGTAGCATCATGGCACAGAACTGATAAAGATAAACAGGCTTCGGCACATACTCAAACGAACCTGCATCGATCTTAGAAAGGTCGATGATATCGGAGAACAGTTGCAGGAGCAATACGTTGTTTTTCTGTATGGTCTGGCGGAACTCTTCCTGCTCCGCCGGATCGTCCACTGTCATCAGAAGGTCGGAAAAACCGACAATGGCATTAAGCGGCGTACGTATTTCATGGCTGATATTTGCCAGAAAAGCGGACTTCAACCGGTTGGACTCTTCCGCTTTATCGCGGGCCGCCCTGAGCTCTGCCTCTGTTTCTTTCTGGACCGTTATGTCATAGTTCACCTCTACTAATTCCAGTCTCGGATCGGGCGACTGGTAGGCAGTCACCATGGAAGATTTATGTATCCAGTTCCATTCGTCCGAATCCTTTGCCCGACGGATACGCAGATCACCGTCAAAGAAACATTCCGTACCCGCTTTGGCCTTTTCATAGAAATCGAGTACCAACTTCCGGTCATCGGGGTGCATGTACGAAAACACACCGATAATATCCGTCAGCGGCGTGTCATGGCTTTCACCCAGATTCCTGTACCACTGGCGGATGGCGTATCCGGTGTGATCCAGCAGGTTGATTTTCGCATATCCCACCTTGGAATAGTCGGAAATAATAGAGAAGAAGTTCTCAAAGTCATGCACTTTGCTCAGTGCATTATTGCGTTCGGTATTATCTATATTCATCAGCAGATAGTTCGACAGATTCCCTTCCGCATCATAGAGCATCAGGCTCCGCACATCAAGATCGGCCATCCCCTTCCGTTCCGACCGGAAGAGTCTGCGTTCTTCGTCGAAGTTATAATGCAAATGAAAACTGCCGGGACAGCCGGCTTGAAGGCTTTCAAGCATATCCTGAGTCACATTGGGGCTCTCAAACAGGCTCAGGCCGATGATCCGGTTCTTGTCTGTTACTCCGAATATCTCGAGATTCCGGTTATTGCAGTCCAGCAACACGCCCTCCTTATTATATAGCTCGAGACCGACCGGAATGTTGTTGAATATATCGCGAAACAACTTATCGCTACGTTGGCTCCATACGCACTGATAACCTTCTGTCTCCGGGTTTTCTATCCGTTGGCTATACCCGGTAGCAATCAGCTGTCCTTCTTCATTTTCCTCTTCCATGCTCAGTGCGCAGTGCATCCAGAAGATGTTACCGTGGTTGGAAGATACGGGAAAGGTCTGTTCGAATACTCCTTTTTGGGGAATGGACATGAATTCGTCCGTGATGCGTTTACGATAGTCCCGGCGTACGGTGGACATTAATTCGTCTATGCTCAACAATTCACTGCTGACTTCCAGCGCCTTAAGCAGGGTTTCCGCAATAAGGCATTGTCCTGTGTTAAAGTTCACTTCCCACCATCCGATTTGTGCATCGGCACAAATCTTATTCAGTTTGGCTACATTGTCCAAAGGAGTTTTGCTAATCATTATGTTTGCTTTGTTTTGACAGAATTTGGGATAGGCCCCTTATTTTTTCTTTGTCTTATATGCGAACGACTGCCAGCGCTCTTCCGGCCAGTCCTGTTGTTGCATGTCATAGCGTGCCATAACAAAAAACAGGTCGGACAAGCGGTTGATAAAGCTCAGGATTTCTTCCGGGACGGCATCTTGCCGGTTCAAAGTCCAAAGACGGCGTTCTGCTCTTCGGACAACTGTGCGGGCAAACTGCAATTGGGCAGAAACCGGTGTGCCTCCGGGCAGCAGGAAGTAACCATTCTCTTTCAGCTCGGCCGTCATCGCATCCATTTCCTGCTCACAGAAGGTTGCCAGATGAGGTGATAGACTGTTCGGGTTCTTGTCGCGAATGGCCGACGGAGTCGCTACATGACTCATAACCACCATCAACTCCCGCTGGAGGGTATGCAGCAACCTTTGCCAGTCATGTGTTTGCGGAAGCAATGAACGGATGATGCCGATCACCGCATTCAATTCATCGATGGTTCCGTTTGCTTCAATCCGGATATCGTCTTTTTCTACCCGTTCTCCACCATGAATACCGGTTGTTCCCCGGTCGCCGGTCCGTGTATAGATTCGTTTCATTATTCAAATAATTTAAGTAAATCAATCTCTCCCCAGTATAGATGCGTGTAACTGGCTATCACGTTTTTGTATCGGAACACAGGTGTACCGACAGGTATTCCCTTGGCATTGTATACCTGAGTGACAGACTCCGGCAGTTCTTCCGTCTTCGGTTCGAATTGCGTATAGTGGAACTCGTGGCCGCGAAGATGCTGTCCGTTATAATCAAAAGACCGATACCCCAACGTCAAACGCCTGTCGGCTTTACGGCTTGAAATATAGAAAGGAAATACCCCTGTTTGCGGTCCGGTCGCAATCCCCGGATGTTCCGGCCGGTCGAAGAGAATACCTTTAGAAAGGTAAATCATCCCTCCGCATTCGGCAAGCACGCGCCCGCCCGCCTCTGCATAGTTACGGACAGACTGCATTCTTCGCCAAGCCCGACTCAGCCGGGTATGACATTTCTCCGGATAGCCTCCGGGAAGATAGAGCAGATCGGTTCCTTTCGGCAACGGACGATTGTGTTCAGGATTGAAAAAGGTAACGGTTCCCAAACGGCGAAGTATATCCAGATGTTCCTGATAGATGAAAGAAAAAGACTCTGCACTGCATGCCACGGATATTTTTAAATCTCCTTGTCGGAAAGTATCCGGAGTAGAAGGTATGGGGGCAGGAAGCGTTGTCTCTTCAAGCAGGCGGGTATAGTCGATGTGTGTTTCCATTAAGGCGGTCAACTCCTCAAGTGCATCCGTCCCTCCCGAACGGCTGAAGTCCAGCCCCAAGTAACGGGATTCCTGCACCAGATTCTCCCGCTTAGGCAAATATCCTAAACAGGAAATACCCAGTTCGCTACATACTTCCTGTAGCATTTCGTAATGACGGGGAGACCCTACACGGTTAAAGATAACTCCCGCTATTCTTATCTCAGGACGGAAATGAAGGAAGCCCGAAAGCAGAGGCGCCATCGAGTAGGCCGCCGACTTGGCATCGACTACCAATACGACGGGTAAATTCAGCAAGCGGGCTATTTCGGCCGAAGAACCCCGGTCACGGTCATATCCGTCATACATGCCCATCATCCCCTCCACAATACAGGCATCGGCCCCTGTGGCATAGCGGGCATAAAGTTCCCCCACATGCTCTGCCGAAGCCATAAAGGTATCCAGGTTAATGGAAGGACGCCCGCAAACTGCCGTATGATATTTGGTATCGATATAGTCGGGCCCGCACTTGAAAGGTTGTACTTTCAACCCTTTCTTTATCAATAGTGCCATTAATCCGCGACTGACCGTTGTCTTTCCGCTGCCCGAAGAAGGGGCTGCTATCAGAAACTGAGAAATCATCCTACACTCCATATTGTCAGTTTTTATCCTGCAAAGATACGGATATTTCTCTCTAAGGGTATATCTTTGTCTGTAAAAATGCGCTATGGCTGCTGGGTCGGCACCAGTTCCAGAAACATGGTCGTGGTCAGTAAAATCCCGATAGATACGCAGACAAGAATAAGTAACCAATTAATATATTTTGCTTTAGGCTTGGTATCGGCATGCAGATTGTTGAGGAAATACTCCCGGAAAAAGAGGTATAATGCGGGAATCGTTGCACTGGCCAGCAGAAAATCTTCCGGAATATTAAAGAAGTAAGTTTTCGACAAACCGATAAGAGACCAATGACACAGGAACAATACCAGAAACATATTCACTTTGCGCGAGAATAACAGAAGCAGACCGATGGTAAAAACGGTTACCGAGCAAGGCATCACCGGCGATGTAATGCCGGGAAAAGCAAGTCCCCTTGCGACAGACACCAAAGGATATACGAATGGCAAAGCCAACAGCACGTACGAAAGCATATCGTATTTATGCGTACGCTCAAAAGTGGTATATCCGGTGATGGCATCCCACACCCATATCGTAGCCATAACAATCCAAAACATAGCCAATGCCCCGTTATAGCTGCGCTCGTCACAACAGATGGCATAGTATGCGATGGCAATCCACAAATACAGAAAAGCCATATACAGTTTCATGCCCATCTTTACCCATGGACGGGGATTCTTTATTAGCATCACTGTCAGCAGCAAGCCGGCAACAATGATCAGCAACTGATAGATCCAGGTAGCAGAATTATAATACGCAATAGTTTTCCAGAATATCTCCATAAAATATAGATTCTTATTAAACAGATTAATTTATTAATGCCGCGTCAGGGAAAATGCTTTGTGAGGAAACAGGAACATGGGGAAAGTGGCTCCCACCGCCAACATAAAGATAACGGTACAGGTCACCAGTCCGTTGGCAAAGAATGTCTCCATGTATTTACCCAGCCGCTCCGGCTCGTTCATTGTTTGCAGACTCATAATCAGTGAAAACACCATGTTATAAGCAAACTTACCCGGAATCATCGGAAGCAATGCCGGTATATAGAGTACGGTCATCGGGCAATATACTTTCTGCCCGAGCCACAAGCTGCCGAAACCGATAATCAATGCTCCGAACAAAGAAGCCGTAGCAATATCCACCCCCAGAAAAGTCATCAGGCAATAACGGCAGGCATGTCCGGCAGCCGCAAGTAACGCAATCATCTTGAAAGCCCGCAACGGCGGATCGGATATAGCCCCAAAACCAATACCCGCAATTGCGGCAAAAAATCCATCGGAAAGAATATCTAAAGCTATCATATCAAACTGTTTTTAACCATTAACAATGTAAACGAAAGACCTATCGCAATGCTGACAATCAGCAGGGCAGCCTCCGTCAACCGGGCAAATCCCGTGAGGATATATCCTTCTACAATATCGATCACACCGTTGATCAGCGGCACGCCCGGTACCAGATAAAGCACGCTGGTTGCAAGGGCTATCTCAGAGGTAGTGTCAAAAATAAGTGCCGTCGACGCACATAAGGACGCAACAAAAGCGGAAACAATAAAAATGATATAATGATTTATTTTCTTCTTCTGCATCTGTTGCTTCAGGAAAAGTCCCGTGATAGTAGCCGAAAAGACAATGCTCATAGAAATGATATCACCACCAAACAACTTACAGAATGAAGCATTGGCGAATCCAACCAGCAGAAGCACAAACAACGGATCTATTTTCGGTGCCGATATAATTTTATTGAACTTGTCCGCCATCTCGTGTAAAGGCAGATGTTTGTCATAAACCTCCCAACTCAAAGCACTCAATTCAGAGTTG
Organism: Bacteroides hominis; assembly: GCF_033042785.2. Classification (NCBI taxonomy): domain Bacteria; kingdom Pseudomonadati; phylum Bacteroidota; class Bacteroidia; order Bacteroidales; family Bacteroidaceae; genus Bacteroides; species Bacteroides hominis. Next base: position 3,858,227 of record NZ_CP178829.1, read on the forward strand.
TGTTCAAAACTGATCGGATGGGCAGGAATATCAATTACTTCGTTACAAGCCTCACGCGTTTCGTTATCAATAATGGTCAGGATAATGTTTTTATGAAAAACACTCAACTTCACATCCACCCCATAGGCTTCTCCGATACGCTTCGAGTTACGGATGACACGTGAGGTGTGCACACCTGCTCCCATCAGATGGGCCGAATATCCGGCAATGAACTTGGATATGGAAATCAAAGATTCATTTGTAGTCATAATGCTCACTTTTTTAAATCGGGCGCAAAAGTACAAAAAAGATAGGAAAGAGAGACATGATGCAACCTTTCATTTTATCCAAATCTTGTTTCGCACCGCTTTCCTGCTTCCATTCAGCATCTTCCATCATTGACATTTTGACATTCTGTCATCTTGTATTTTCTATGTGGCTTGTAGCGCATTTTTCGGAGTCTGTCCCAGGCCTCTCCGGAAAAAGCGCCGTATTTACAATTCTCCAAAAACAAAAGAACATTCGTGAACATATCTTCCAAGCAAATTAAAATATATCCACTGCATTTTGTAGCATAAAGCATATAAATAACTGATATTACAATCCAAACGATTAATCCGGCCGAGCATCGAGACGGAGTCAACCAGCATAAGAAACAGAGCTTTTAGTGCCTCTTTTTAGAGTGTTGACCTCACCCGGATACAATGTTAACTTCCTCTGAACGCAATGTTAACTTCCTCCGAATACGATGTTAACTTCATATAAAGACAATATTAACTTCCTAAAGGCAAGAAATCGATCATCTCTGATCATCCAAAGTATATTTAATCACAAAACAGTCCGGATATCGTATACTAATGCCATATTTATGCGGACTACTTTTCTATTTCACACATATAGAATTCTTCCCTTGTTTTAAAAACAGAGTAAATCCCTTCTTTCTGCTACAAATAAGCAGTAAACCACGTCCTTTTGACTAAAAGACATCCGCCTTTCCCAATATAAAAGGCTTCACTTCTCCGATATACCTATAAATAAGTATATTCTTTAATTTATTTCTATATAAACTAATAAATGTATATCTTTGCTCCCGCTTAGGTGATGCAGTCGAAGCATTCCGTTCGATGCATAAAAGGGAATCCGGTGAGAATCCGGAACAGTGCCCGCTACTGTGATGCCCATATACTCCGCATTCTGTTCAAAGGAGGAAAGGAAAGCATTTCTACACATACCACTGTCGATGCCGGAAGGCAAGGCGGGAAGGTTGCTTTCTAAAAAAGGGATAGTCAGGAAACCTGCCGAGCAGACATAGATAACAGTGCCGTCCCGGGGTCAGGAAGGCCGTTTATTAACACATTATTCAAAAACATCAATGGACAAAAGATGCTTACTGACCATTCTCTTGGGAGGATGTGCAGCGGTGGGTGCGTTTGCACAGCAACACGCAACAGGCAAAGACAAAGAGATGACTGTGGACCTGAACCCTGTAGTTGTGACAGGTACCGGTACACACCAAAGACTGAAAAACACACCGGCTCCGGTGGAAGTAGTAACTGCCAACGAAATAAAGAAAGCCGGTATCACAGACTTTCAGCAGGCAATGACCATGCTCGTTCCTTCCCTTTCATTCTCTACCAATTCAATGGGTTCTTACCTGATGATGAACGGCCTCTCCAACAAATATGTACTCATCTTGATTAATGGCCGAAAACTGATAGGGGACACAGCGAACAATATCGACCTCTCACGCATCGACATGAGCCGCGTGAAACGCATCGAGGTGCTTGACGGCGCAGGTTCATCACTTTATGGTTCTGATGCCATTGCAGGTGTAATCAACATCATCACCAATGAACCGAAAGAACTGATGCAGGTAACTTCTACCACCCGATATGAAGATCACCGCCAACTGACACAAATGGTAAATGCGGACATCGCTACTGAAAAGTTCGGTTCGTATACCTCCTATAAACATGAACAAAGCGCAGGGTGGAGAAACAGTGACTTAGCATACGTAACAGATAGTAAAACAGGAGCAGTATCAACTATTCCCACCGTATCGCCTACATCCAATGGCTTCCACTCCAATTTAGTAAATCAAAAGTTCACTTTCCAACCGACTGAGAAGTTCTCTTTCTATGCTAATGGAGGTTACTACTGGAAATTAACAGATCGCCCTGTATACGATAAAAGTATCGATGGAGGTTCAAAATATGACCTGCATTACGAATCGTATAACTTCGGTGTAGGCGGACGCTATAAAATCAATAAACGGTCTTCTATCCAACTCGACCTGATAAACGACAATTATATGCAGAACTACAAGTACCTGGTTGATGACACTAAAAAAAATATTGCAATTGGTGATTATACAAAAACAAAACGGCAGCACTTCTATGATGCCGAACTGAAAGGTATCTTCAACTTTGCGAAAGACAACATGACGGTATTCGGAGTAGACTACCGTTCGGAAAGCCTGGACCGTCCCAGTGCTAATGTTGATAAAGCAATCTATACGGCCTCTGCTTATGCACAACACGAAATTAAATTATGGAACTGCCTCAAAGGTATTGCCGGTGTGCGTTACGATTATCACGAACTTGCCGGGGGACGTTTCACTCCAAAAGTAGCTCTGATGTATTCCGTGGGGGCTTTCAATATCCGTGGTACATACTCTACCGGTTACCGTGCTCCTGGTTTGGATGAATTATATTATTATCTCGTAAAATCAGGAGGAAATACCATTACCCAAGGTAACAAAGACCTGAAAGCAGAACACAGTAACTACTACTCCATCAATCTGGAATATAACACGAACCGTCTGAATGTATCTGTTACGGGCTATCTGAATTACATTAATGGTATGATTAACGCAACCACCAGTCCCCTCAAAGACTTACCCAATGGTGAAGAACTTCGTGCAAAAGCTCAGAAAGACTTCAACCTGACAGATGCCGAAGCCAAAAAACTCTCCAATTACAAACTCTACGGCAATCTCGACAAGGGTGTTATCCGTGGCTTTGAAATAAATGCAGCAAGCAACCTCGGTGCAGGCTTCAGCCTGAATGGAAACTATGCTTTCGCTTATGCACGTGGTAAAAGTGTGGACGGTGTGTGGGGTAACATCGAACGCTCGGTACGCCATACAGGAACCGTAGCGGGGAATTACAGCCATTCCTGGGATGACTATCTGCTGAACATCAACATCAACGGACGTTTCCAGAGCAAACGCTTCCATCCGGGACACAGCTATGGTGACGCTCCGGGTTATGGGGTGTGGAACCTGAACGTGAAACATTCACTGACAGGATTCGAACACCTGGGACTGGACTTCGGCATGGGGCTCGACAACATTTTCAACAAACGTGATACCCGTCCCAATGGCGTTAACTACGCACTTCTTTCTCCGGGACGTATGGCATATGTAAGTTTAACTCTCCGATTCAAGAAATAACCAATGAAAACATCTATTCTCTCTTTACTCTTGTTAGTTTCCCTCTTCTGCTCCGCGCACGAAGGGGGAAACTTCGTGGCCTCCGATATGCTGGCCACCATGCAACCGGGCGATAAAGCCGCCCTTCTTATGGTACACTTCGGTACTACATACGATGACACCCGTACCAAAACAATCGATGCCATCAATGCCAAAGCCAAAGAAGCATTCCCACAACTGGAAATGCGCGAGGCTTATACTTCACGTATTGTCATGCGCCGCCTCAAAGCTCGCGGCATTGAGAAACCCAGTCCACTGGAAGCACTGTTGAAACTTCTCGGAGATGGCTATACACATGTCATTGTGCAGAGTACTAACATTATAGAAGGTGTTGAGATGGAGTCGTTGAGACGTGACGTAGCCTCAGTAGCGCCATTCTTTAAAGAGATCGGGGTAGGTAACCCGCTTCTTTATTCGGTAGAAGACGCTGAGGCTGTGGTGGATATCCTGGGCAACAGCAAGCCGGAAAAAGGCAGTGTGGTCCTTGTCGGACATGGCACTTATACCCCAAGTACAGCTACTTATGCCATGATCGACTATATGCTGAAAGCCAAAGGATTGAAAAACTTTCATGTAGGTACCATCGAAGGTTACCCTACATTCGACACCATGCTTCAGCAACTGAAGGATAACAAAACCAAGCAAGTGACATTGGTTCCCTTTATGTTTGTAGCAGGTGACCATGCCAACAACGACATTGCCGTCGACTGGAAAGAAGCTCTTGAAAAGGAAGGCTTGAAAGTAGATGTACGTATGCAGGGATTGGGTGAAATACCCGCTATCCAACAACTGTTTATCGACCATGCCCGGTTTATGCTGAAGCACAAAATGGTGGACATTATGAAGAAAAAAGCCAAATATGCAAAAGAAAAAGACGAATGAAAAGAGTGATATTAATGGCAATAGGCAGTGCACTATTGCTCCCCTCGCAGGCACAGCTGCAAAACAAAAAATATACCAACTTCAATGATTCTATATTCTCAATCAACGAAGTAGTAGTGGCAACCAACTACAGACGAAAGACCGATGCCCTGAAACTGGATGTTCCCGCCAAGTTCATTCCTATTTCAACCAATTCAATCACTTCCGGAATGCTTGAGAAACGAAACATCCGGGACATACAGGAAGCTGCCCGTTTCCTCCCAGGTGTACGCTTCCGCACCTCCTACGGAGCCTTTACGCAGTTCTCCATCCGCGGGTTCGATAATTCCGTGATTATGGTGGACGGAGTGCGTGACGAACGTTCATCCATCGACAATTCCTATCCGTTTATGGACCTGTCTTCCGTTGAAAGTATCGAATTGCTGAAAGGTCCGGCTTCGGTACTTTACGGACAGTCCGCCGTAGGTGGCGTTCTCAACATTGTCCGTAAAGCTCCCGTAAGCAAACAAAGCGTATACGCACGTCTCGCTTATGGCAGTTATTATAACAAACAGGCTACAATGGCGTTAGGCGGCAAACTGGTAGGTCCCCTAAACTATCGTGCAAGCGTCAACTGGCAAGATCAGGAAGGATGGAGAAGTAATGCTACCAAACGTCTTTCCGGATACCTGGCCCTTGGCGGACATCTGACTGAAAGCGACGAACTGGACATCCGTATCGGCACCAACCACGATTTCTATCCGACCGAGATCGGTTTACCTCCCACAATGTCTTATGATATACTCTCAGCCACAGACGGCAGCAAATACCTGAGCAAAGGAGATGCCCTGCCCGGACTGAACAAAAAAGCCCGCTACAACAGTGAATCGGACTTTATGTACAACCGTGGTTTCAACGTATCCGTCCTGTATAAACACACCTTCAGCGAAGCGTTCAAGCTGATGGACAAACTCTCTTATACGTATGACGATATTGATTACTTCGGTACTGAGTCATTGGACTATCTGACAAGTGACAGCCCTATCTATGATCATTATTACATGACCAAAGACAAGCAAGGTAACGACACCAAAAAGTATATCTGTCTGGATTCCATCTATTACAGTTATCCGCTACGCTTCTCACATATCGCTAAAACTGTGAACAACCAACTGGAAGCAAGCGGTAAGTTCTATACCGGAGACGTTGTGCACAACTATCTGGGCGGTTACTCTTTTGTATCCCTGATGCGTGACTCTTACATGGCTTATGGTGGCGGAAGTACCGGAGCTACCGGCCCCGGAACCACAGGACACGGTTCGGTATATAATCCACACAGCATTGGCTGGATGGAAGCGCCTTTCAGATTTGTCACCGCACAGAAAACATTCACCCACGGATTTTACCTGCAAGACCTGGTGGAGTTCAGTGATAAACTGAAAATGATGCTGGCAGGACGTTATGACTTGTTCATGTACAAGACCGCCAACCTGAACACCAGCGACGGAGGACGCCATTATGACAAACCGGATGACGATGCATATAACAAAATCACCAACGGTGCCTTTACGTTCCGTGCCGGATTGGTGTATCTGCCTATTGACAAAGTGTCCATTTATGGTTCATACGGTACTTACTTCAAACCTATCCGCGCATTTTATGACGCTAATACCATTTACATTGATAAAGATGGTAAAGAGTTTATTCCGATAAATGGTAAAGAGGTATTCAAGCCGGAGAAAGGTTTCCAGGTAGAAGTGGGAGCACGATACGAGATCACACGTACGTTGCAGGCTAACGTAAGCTTGTTCTATATTAATAAAGATAATATCCGCCAGACTCTTGCAAACAAAGGAGACATTGCCAATGGTGTAGAACTGGACAAAAAAGTTGTAGGGCAAGTGGGTAGAATGGATTCCAAAGGATTCGATATTGATATTACCTGGAGTCCTATTTACAACCTGTCTATGAGTGCCGGATACGGATACACCGACGCCAAAGTGCGTGACCTGGCCAACAACCCTTATATGCAGACAAACGCAAGCGAAGGCAAGCAGTATGCTTATATCCCTAAAAATACCTTCTACGCTTTCGGTGCCTATACGGTTTCAAAAGGTATGCTGAAAGGTTTGGGAGTGAATCTCTCTACCAGTTTCCAGGACAAAGTGTACCGCAACTCAGACAATACAAGTTCGTTCGATGCTTACTGGCTGACCGACCTCGGTCTCTCTTACACATTAAAGAGCAATGTACGTCTGGGAGTCAACGTCAACAATCTGTTCAACAAGGAATACTGCAACCAGGCACTTGGCAATCAATTGATACCAAGCATGCCACGTAATTTCATGCTTTCTGCGTCTTATACTTTATAATGATGATCACGAAATTGATGTATACCATTCACAGGGTACTGGGCACACTGCTCAGTATCCTGTTTTTAGTTTGGTTCCTATCAGCTTTTGTCATGATGTACCACGGATTTCCACGTGCATCTCAAGCTGAAAAATTAGAGAAACTGGAACCCCTGTCTCCTTCACTGCCTTCTGTCGGCGAAATCACTTCCCGACTGCCCGAAGGTGAAAAAGTGAAAGGAATCCGGATAGACCGATACCTCGGACAGACCGTCTTCCACATCCGCACGGACAAAGGTGACCATAATCTGCCCGCTGACTCTGCTCAGGTACTACCATCTGTAGACGGATCCCGTATTCGCCGGACAGCGTCCCTATGGTGCAGTGCGCCGGTGGAGCGGATAGATACGCTGAACCGGCTCGACCAATGGATTCCGTTCGGTAACCTGAAGAAGGAGTTTCCCATTTATAAGTTCCATTTTGCCGATGCGGAGAGACACCAGTTATACATCGGCTCACAAAGTGAAGAAGTATTGCAGTTCACCACCCGTAACGAACGTTTCTGGGCATGGCTGGGGGCTATTCCACATTGGGTTTACTTCACCTGGCTCCGGCAAGATGCCGCTTTATGGAGCGTCACGGTGATCTGGCTGTCGGGCATTGGCTGCCTGATGACGATTGCAGGACTGTGGGTAGGTATCGACATCTGGCGCCGCTCACGCAAACAGGGAAAAAGTTTCTCTCCCTATCGCAAAAAATGGTATCACTGGCATTATGTGACGGGAATCGTTTTCGGTCTCTTCGTGCTGACATTCTGTTTCAGCGGAATGATGTCGCTGGCAGAAGTTCCGTCCTGGATCAGCAAACCGGTATTGGATAAAAACCCCACACGCGAAATAAAGAAAGGAGCACCGAGGTTAGAGCAGTATGTGCTGGATTACCGCCGGATATTAACCGAATATCCCGACGTACGCCAGATAGAATGGAGTAATTTCCGCTCGCAACCTTACTATATAGTAAAACGAAGTGAAGGAGATCTATATATCGATGCATCGGACTCCCTGTCGCGCCCGCTGAAACTGGACGAAAAGCAGATAACGGATGCCGTGAGAGCCATACATGGTGACAGTGCCCGGCTACATGCAGCACTGATCAACGAATTTGAAACCTACTACAGGGATATGACCCGGATGTACCGTGACCGCAGTCTGTTGCCCGTCTGGAAAATCACTGTCGGCGACGCAGACAAGAGTTGTTACTACATCCATCCGGAAACGGGCACCGTACGATATGTGAACGATACGGCCCGTTGGAAATACTGGATGTACACTGCCCTGCACCGCTTACGCATACAGGGGCTGAACTCTTCGCCTACACTCCGTAAAACCGTTCTTTGGGTACTATTGCTGGGCGGTACTGTCTGTTCGCTGAGTGGTGTAGTGCTCGGAGTGAGGTACATCGAACGTAAATGCAGAAAGAAAATAAAAAGATAAAATGAAAGGGTCCACCCATCTTTATGTTCCCGAATAAAAGGCTAAAAACGGATTAATCCGTATCTTTGCTACATAGTTTCTCTAAATCAGGAATAGGAAATGAATCAGGTTCACCACAGACGACACAGAGGACGCAGAGAATATCTTTCTCTTAAACATCCATATAAACAAGAGATTAAAACTCTGTGCCCTCTGTGTCCTCTGTGGTGAATAATACTCAAAACCATTACAATTATGAAACAACCCAAGATAATCGTAGCCGGCATCGGGCCGGGAAGTGAACAAGATATTACCCCTGCGGTGCTCGCTGCCGTGAGTGAAGCAGATGTAGTGGTAGGATACAAGTATTATTTTCGTTTTATCCGTGACTTTGTCCGTCCGGATGCCGAATGTATCGACACCGGAATGAAGCGCGAACGGGTTCGTGCCGAACAAGCTTTCGAATACGCCGAACAAGGCAAAACAGTCTGCGTCATCAGTTCGGGCGATGCAGGTATCTATGGCATGACTCCCTTGATATATGAAATGAAACGCGAACGACAGAGCGATGTGGAAATCATCGCCTTGCCCGGAATCAGTGCTTTCCAAAAAGCTGCCTCCCTGCTGGGTGCTCCGGTAGGACACGATTTCTGCGTCATCTCCCTCTCCGACCTGATGACTCCGTGGGAACGCATTGAACGCCGTATCATCGCCGCCGCACAAGCCGATTTTGTAACTGCCGTTTACAACCCCAAAAGCGAAGGACGCTACTGGCAGCTATACCGCCTCCGAGAATTGTTTCTGCAGGAAGGGCGCTCGCCGGAGACTCCGGTGGGATATGTCCGCCAGGCGGGCAGAGATGAACAGGAAATACACGTAACGACTCTTTCCGCATTCGACCCGGAAGAAGTAGACATGTTCACGGTCATCATCATTGGTAATTCGCAAACCTACTCTTTCGGTGAAACGATGATTACTCCCCGCGGGTATTATCGTGAGACAAAAGAAGACGCAACCGGCATAGGACAGGATATTATGATACGCAGTTTCCGTACCATCGATGGAGAATTGAAAAACAAAAACATCCCGCTCGACCATAAATGGGCTTTGCTCCATGCCATCCACACAACGGCGGACTTTGATATGGAAAAATTACTCTACACCGACCCCGGTGCAGTGGCTTCACTTTATCATGCCATCGGTGAGGGAAAATTGAAAACGATTGTCACAGATGTGACCATGGCTGCATCCGGCATTCGCAAAGGTGCCTTGCAACGTCTGGGTGTCGAGGTAAAATGTTACCTGAATGATGAAAGGGTAGCAGAAATGGCTGCCTCTAAAGGCATCACCCGCACACAAGCCGGTATCCGCCTGGCCGTAGAAGAACACCCGGACGCTCTATTCGTATTTGGCAATGCTCCCACGGCACTCATGGAACTGTGCGACCTGATCCGCAAAGAGAGAGCACAGCCGTCCGGCATCGTTGCCGCTCCCGTAGGTTTTGTCCACGTACAGGAGTCCAAGCACATGACCAAACCCTTCGTTCACATCCCCAAACTGATTGTAGAAGGCCGTAAAGGAGGCAGTAACCTGGCAGCCACACTGGTCAACGCCATCCTCTGTTATCCGGATGCCGAACAATTAAGACCGGGAAGAGACGTTTAAAAGGAGAGAAAACCCATTAGAAACTTAAAGACATGACAGATCACCATCATCCCACCCAATTCATTGTCATCGGTCTGGACGACAGCCCTGCTCCTTATCTCCCACCCTCGATACAGGCACTGATACGCGAGGGCAAGGTCTTTTCTGGGGGCTTGCGTCACCATGACATCATCTCCGCCTTCCTTCCCGAAGGGGCGGAATGGATCGATATTACTGTCCCTCTCGACGCGGTATTTGCCCGTTACGAGGCCTACGACCACATTGTTGTCTTCGCTTCGGGCGACCCGCTCTTTTTCGGATTCGCCAATACCATCCGCCGGCGTTTGCCCGAGGCGGGGATACAACTTTATCCTACCTTCAACTCCCTGCAAACACTGGCTCACCGGTTAGTCATGCCTTATGACGACATGCGCACCGTATCCCTCACAGGGCGTCCCTGGCATGAATTTGACCGGGCACTGATAGAACGCACACCGAAAATGGGCATTCTCACCGACAGGGAACACACCCCTGCCGCTATAGCCCGACGTATGTTGGACTATGGCTACACTCATTATACGATGTACGTCGGCGAACATCTGGGCAACCCGGAACGGGAACGTATCCGCCGGCTGGAACTTCAAGAGGCGGCAGAACTGACCTTTGAATATCCCAACTGCCTGATTGTCCATCAGTACCCCGACACCTATACTCCCACTAACCCCGGAGCGCGTATAAGTCTCCCTCCACTCGGAATCCCCGATGAAGAGTTCGAACTGCTGGACGGGCGCACCAGGATGATCACCAAAGCTCCCATCCGTCTGCTTACACTCAGTGCGCTGGAACTGAATCGCCGCGTCTCTTTCTGGGATGTCGGTTTCTGTACCGGCTCCGTATCCATCGAAGCCAAACTGCAATTCCCGCACCTGCACGTTACCTCCTTTGAGATCCGTCCCGAAGGACAAAGACTGATGGAGGTCAACAGCCGGCGTTTCGGCACTCCGGGCATCACCATCCTCATTGGTGATTTCCTTGAAGCCGATCTCGACACCATTTCCCGCCCCGATGCCGTCTTTATCGGCGGGCATGGCGGACATCTGAAGGAGATGATTGCACGCATCTCCCATTACCTCCTTCCGGGAGGATGCATTGTCTTCAACTCCGTATCCGAAGAAAGCAAGTCGCTCTTTTTCGAAGGGATAAGAGAAGCCGGACTCCGGCTCCTCAGCGGAACAAGAATTGCCGTCAATGAATACAACCCCATTGAAATACTCAAAGCCGAACAACAATGAAAACAGCTATTATCGTAATATCAGAAGCCAGTATATCCATGGCGAAAACCCTCAAGCAGGAGCTACCTGAGTCTGAAATTTTCTCTACCATCGCAAATGCCGACTGCCGGCATATCCCGGCCCTTCAGGAGGCAGTTCCACAACTGTTCCGCGACTCCGACGCACTTATCTTTATCGGGGCGATGGGCATTTGTGTGCGTGCCATCGCTCCCTGCATTGAAGATAAGAAGACAGATCCCGCCGTGCTATGCGTAGACAGTACGGGACGCTACGTCATTTCCGTACTCTCCGGACACGTCGGCGGTGCCAACGGACTCACCCAATATGTGGCAGGCATTCTGGGTGCCGAACCTGTCATCACCACCCGTAGCGACCGCACCGGACTCTGGGCACTCGACACCCTCGGAAAGAAATACGACTGGCAGGCAATCCCCAGCGAAAACTGCGACATGAACCACCTGATCTCCCTTTTCGTCGACTGTGCACCGACTGCCCTGTTACTCGATATTCGTGACGAAGGCACTGCCCAACTGGAACACACCTTGCCGTCACACGTAGATGTGTTCTATAACTTCAAGGACATAGATACCGGCAGATACCGCCTGTTGCTGCTCGTCACTCCTTATTTGTATGAAACTTCCGGCATGCAAGCACTCTACTATGTACCCAAAGTGCTGCACATGGGTATGGGACTGGCACGCAACGCCGGCCCGAAGAATGCCGTCATCACCCGCCTGATGAACACCTTACTGGAGGCAAACATCATACCTGCCGCCATTCGGACCATCTCCTCCATTGAAGAGAAAAAGCATGAAGAAGTACTGAAACTGCTTGCCGATGCTTATGAACTGCACTTGTACACAGCCAGCCAACTCAGCCGGGTAGATGTACCTACCCCAAGCGAGGTAGTCGATAAATACATGGGTACGCCCAGCGTGTCCGAAGCCTCAGCCTTGCTGACAGCCGGAGGCGGCCCGCTGATTCTGCCGAAGCAGAAATGTGAGAACTTTACCGTTGCCATCGCCCTGGACAGCGCAGCCGTACGCCAAGGGCACATCGAAATTGTGGGAGCCGGTCCCGGCGATCCCGAACTGATTTCGGTACGCGGACGCCGTTTCCTTGAAGAAGCCGACCTGATTCTCTATGCCGGTAGCCTCGTCCCGCGCGAACTGACCGAATGTGCCAAAGCCGGAGCCACCATACGCAGTTCGGCGTCCATGACTCTTGAAGAACAGTTTGCCCTGATGAAAGAGTTTTACGACCGCGGACAGCTGGTAGTCCGCCTGCATACGGGCGATCCCTGCATCTATGGTGCTATCCAAGAACAGATGAACTTCTTCGACCGATACGGCATGCGTTATCACATCACTCCGGGCATCTCGTCATTCCAGGCCGCGGCCGCGGCCTTACAATCACAGTTCACCATCCCCGAGAAAGTACAAACCATCATCCTCACCCGAGGCGAAGGACGCACGCCCATGCCCGAGAAAGAGAAACTCAACCTGCTGGCACGTTCGCAAAGCACCATGTGCATCTTCCTCAGTGCGGGTGTGATCGATCAGGTTCAACAGGAATTACTTGAACATTATCCTCCCACTACCCCCGTTGCCGCTTGTTATCATCTGACGTGGAAAGACGAACGCATCTATCGTGGCGAGCTGAAGGATCTGGCACAAATCGTAAAGGAGAACAACCTGACACTGACCACCATGATTGTCGTAGGCGACGCTATCGACAACCGTGAAGGATTATCACGCCTGTACTCACACCAATTCAAACATCTATTCCGTAAATAAAATGATACTGATATTAGGAGGAACAACCGAAGGAAGGAAGGTCGTCGGCATTGCCGAAGAAGCCGGAAAACCTTATTACTATTCAACCAAAGGAGACGAACAGGAAATCAGCCTGCAACACGGAATACGGCTCACAGGTGCGCTGACCCAGACCACCATGAAAGCCTTTTGCCGAGAGAACGGTATCCGCCTGCTGGTGGATGCCGCCCATCCCTTTGCAGAACAACTGCACGCAACGGTCACCGCCGTTTCACAGGCGCTCGGCATCCCTTGCGTTCGGTACGAACGCATGTATGATGACCTGTTCAAGCTGTTTAATGAAGAGATGTACGATGAATATCCGCTCAAATTGAGGGAAAAGTACGAAGAACTGTCAGAGTTACTCAACGAAGAAGGTATACATCGGGTACTTGCCCTGACCGGGGTCCAGTCCATCCCCAAACTAAAACCCTTCTGGAAGAAAAAGGAAAGTGAGTGTTACTTCCGCATTCTCGACCGCGAAAGCTCCCGCGAGATAGTCCGGAAGGCAGGCTTTCCCGAAGACCGCCTGGTCTATTATACTCCCGGCAAAGAGAACCTGCCCGAACTCCTCCGGCAACTCTCTCCGGAAGTCGTTCTTCTGAAAGAAAGCGGCGTGTCCGGAGGATTCTCCGAGAAAGTGAACATCATTACCGAACAGGGAATCCGTCTTTATATCCTTCTTCGCCCTTCTCTGCCCCCGTATGACCAGACAGTGAATGGAGTGAATGGAATGCGCCGTGCCATCGAGCACTTTCTGCCCGACTTCCTGCCCCTGCGCAGCGGACTTACCACCGGGACATGCGCAACCGCAGCCGCCAACGCAGCTCTGCGGAAACTCCTGTCGCCCATACCCGGAAATATAATAGAAGACGTTTCCGTTTTGCTCCCCAACGGAGAAAAGATTGCCGTCCCTGTCCATTCCGTTACCGGCTCGTTCACTGACCGGCGCATGGAAGTCTCCTGCACTGTGATCAAAGACGGAGGCGATGATCCCGATGTCACGAACGGGCTACCCATTGTAGCTACCGTATCCATCGATATTTCTGAAAAAAAGCTGCACACCGGAGGTGAGCGGCAACAGGTTATACAAATCCACGGCGGACAAGGTGTAGGTACCGTCACCCTACCCGGATTGGGACTGGAAGTAGGCGGACCGGCCATCAACACCACTCCCCGGCAAATGATTACAGAAAATCTGCTGCACATCCTTGACAGACACACCCCCGTGCCCACTGCCCCCATACATGTCACCATCTCTGTCCCCGGAGGCGAAGAGGTTGCCACTCGCACCTTCAATCCCCGCCTCGGTGTTGTAGGTGGCATTTCCATTATCGGCACCAGCGGTATTGTGAAGCCATTTTCTTCCGAAGCATTTGTCAATTCCATCCGTAAAGAAATGTCGGTAGCCCGGGCTACAGGTTCTCCCCGCATCGTCATCAATTCGGGTGCCAAGAGCGAGAAATACATCCGCAGTCTCTACCCTGAATTACCCTCACAGGCTTTCGTCCATTATGGTAACTTCATTGGTGAAACCATTCGGATCGCTGCCGAACTCGGCATCCGGCAACTCACGTTGGGGGTTATGATCGGTAAAGCCGTAAAGCTGGCAGAAGGACATCTCGACACGCATAGCAAAAAAGTAACGATGAATAAGGAATTCCTGAAAGAGATAGCCCGTCAGTCCGGGTGCAACACTGCCACTGTAACAGCCATCGAAGGCATCACGTTGGCACGGGAACTTTGGGAACTCCTGCCCGAAGCGGAACTTCAGGCGTTTTGTTCATTACTGATCGAACAATGCCATCGCCATTGCGACCCACTGTTGCCCGACGGAGAACTGACTATTCTGCTGATAACGGAAGAAGGGAAAGTGATTCGTTAACTGATTTTAATTACACACATCATTCTCTTCTTTGCCTATGATACCATTATCCGAGTTTTTCTTTGCAACATAGAAACCACGTCCGGGCGTCCACTCCACACAAAACAATTCACTGACGTCCGGATACCCCTGCCGGGCAAGATTATCCTTCAGCCACTCTTCCGTTTTACCGGCACTCTCCAATGAAGAATCCAGCACTGAGCCACTGTTTACGAAAAGATACGATTCCGATTTGGAATTGCGGGTCGATACCGTAAGTTGCCCGTTTGTTTCAAAGCGCACATCATCCACATCCATCATCGAGAAGATGCCATTCTCACGCAAAAGGGTACGGAACTGTTCCATTTCCAGCCCGTTTCGTTTAAATTCTTTCAGATTGATCTGACCATTGCGGACAATCATCACCGTATCTCCCTTTATAAGGCGACGCAACGTTTTGAAACGAAGCAGATAGCGAATACCCATGTTGAAACAGGTCCACACCCCCAAAGAGAAAACGAGTTGCCATGCCGATACATCGGGACTATAGATAACACCTCCGACGAGCGCACCCAGCACAAAAGCATTGACTGAATCAAGAGGAGTCAGTTGCGCCATCTGTGTTTTACCGGAGATACGAAGAAAGAAGAGCACGCCCAGCATGCCTACCACTATTTTGACTATAATACTGTTTGCGGATTTGTTCTTAACTGTGTCAGTCCCATATAAAATATAATTATAGTCTCCTACTCTATTTACTATCAGGATTTTCGGATTCTTCCTTATAAGCTTACACCTCAAAAATAGAAGCTTTACTGACGACAAACAACTATTTTCTCTTATCGAATTGCTATTTCTTCTGACTACCCCATTAATTTTTTAATATGAATGATAACCGATATAAACCGAGCAAGTCCACCTTTCCCCACCGGGAAAGCATGGACCTGCAACAAACAAAACAAGCAAGGGGAAGCGTCTGTCGCAGATAGCTTCCACACGATTAAGATATATGATTATTCTAAAATGATATTGAATGTATAGTTATTGTTTCGGCGGAGAGAATAGTCATTGATATCACTCCTGCCCAGATCAATGATTTTTGTATACTCAGTCCCCCCTTTCGTTGCTTTTATTTGGAGTTGCGTGCGTTCATCCCGGTTTGTTCCTGTGGTTACATTCTCCGCCATATAGTAATAACGATAAGAAGAAGCTGTTCCCAATGTTCCGGTGGTGATCACCTCTTCCGTATAATCACCGCTTTCCGGTGCCAGATACGTATCCGAAGGGAATAGATAACCTTTGGTCTGCGCCCGCTTCAATTGAATTTTCACGTTGCTGAATACTCCTGCCGCCTTGGCCGAAACAGCTATGTTGAGCCTGCATACCAGACGTCCCAATACCACATTCACAGCGGTGGTTCCGGCAGTAATCTCTCCTTCATAATAGCCGAAAAGACATACATTCCGGTCCGCACTCCGTTCTTTCATCCAGCCCATATCTACCACCAGACTTTTGAAACCATTCAGGTTATCAGGCCACGCGGGAGTCTCCGCATCTGTCAGATTGCCTACTATGCAAAGGGTGCTGCGCCCGGTCCTCAGTGCGACTCCTTCAAGCGTTGTATTGAGCACCGGTGTGGTCAGCACTATCCGTTCACTGCCGATCAGGATACCTTCACGGTCAAACTGCAGAATCCACAAATTACCAATCAGGTTTTCATAATCGGGTGCCATCGGCTGCTCCGCACGGGTAACCGCATCATTGGTAAAAGAAGCGGCAGTGAGCCCAACCGACACTTTTACCACGTCCTCTTCCTGATCCATCGGTTCATGGGATATGCAGGCACCCAACGTAAGCAGACAAACACTAAAAACGATATATCCGAATCTTTTCATGGGACTATTATTAAGTATTACTCTAATTTGTTCATTTCACCACAGATTACACAGATTAACACAGATTTATAATTTATCTCGTTGATATCTACGATTAAAAGTTCTGCGTTAATCTGTGTAATCTGTGGTGAGCTCTTATGTATCCATTTCCACATTTTCCGTCCACGAACGGTTTTGCCAGGTCAGTACAGTCACCCCGTTACTGATCTTCACCGTAGCGGTATAGTTATACGAATGCCCTGCTGTCAGATACAAACCGGTCAGTAACATCTGATACTGAGTGGGGTTACCATTCACTTTCAGATTCAGCAACACGCTGATAGAGTGCGAACGTGCATCTGTGGGCAATATGCCGGTATGTGCCATCAGGCTGTTATCGGCATTTTGGGTGGCTTGTGTGATACGTACCGATGCACTCTGGTCGCCCACTTTCACGGGCAGCACCTCTCCATTCACCCAGTCAAAACTGGTTGTATTGTCCAGTGGTTGCTGTATGCCACTGATTTCAATTCCTTCGGCAAGCATCTCCAAGGAGTGTACGCCCTCACCCGCTTTGACAGTAAACTGCATCCGTGCCGTCTGGTTGATGATGGGGGGCAGATACAGGGTCTGAACATTGTTCAATGTACCCCCTTCATCAATTTTCGTAATGGTCACCGCTGTCATGGCTGTTTGCGTATACCGGTCGTCGGTCGCAAGCAGATATTCTCCATTACCGATATTGACAAAACCCTTTGAGTTTAAGGCCTTGGCAGGTGACAGGATTCTGAAGTAATAAGTACCCGCCTTCATATAAAGAGGAGTGCTGCTTGAAGATATTACCGTCCCGTCGTCGTCTACCTCGCAGGGATAAAGCAAACTGCTGCCTGACGTACCGGCGTTACGTACCAGATAGGCTTTGGAATACTCTTCCATTAAGTTCTTGGTATTATCATATACCACCAGTCGTATCGTACTCCCGTCTTCCAGCAGATAAATCGGTTTATCCTGCAATGTTTCACTATCCTGTGCCGTTGCACGGGTACGGACCGAAGGAAGCATAGAAGCGTAATATCCGCCGGCAATGGGATTCACCTGTACCAGTTCCTCCGTATTCTCCTCTTCGGGAGAGGCAGGGACACATGCCGTACAGAGCAGAACCATGATTACATACAACCAACTTTTGAAGACAATCATTCTTTTCATACTTACCATTTTATTGTGAAGTGACATCCCGCACACAACGGACGGAAACGCCGGCAGCCCTTGGCGTGTCATATACCGCAAAGTAGCGACGACTATCATTGCCCGTATATTTAAACGAAGCAGCATACATATAAGCACCGTTAGGGGTCGATGTCGCATATACTACCTCAGCACCGGCATTATACAGTGCCGCTTGATTGGGATAAATATAACCGGAAACAGGCAGATTGATAAAATCACTGGGATGCACCCAATCATAATCCGTATTACAGGTATTTATATTCAGGTCGGCATCTTTATCACATGGAAACCTCGAGATTGTAACATAGGCGCGATAGCGTGTTCCATAATCCGTTACAGACTGATTGTCTCCAACCATCCCCACCGTCCACATCAGGCGATAAGCTTGTGAAGTTCCCTGATACTTAATTGCATAAATGACTCCATACGGTGCACCACTTGCCCGTTGGCATACATAAACTGTTCGGGCACCTGCCTCCGGGTCATTCGAAGCAACTTCCCTCCAGGACGTTCCGCTATGTTTTGCAAATGTCAAGTCGCCATATTTCTCTGCCGTAGGCATAATTCCATCAAAATCCGCCTTAGTAGGCACGCGCCAGCCCGTCGGACAAGGGTCATTCTTTGTGTTCTTCCAATAAGTAGAACTGGTAGCGGCAGTATTATCCCAATCACCACCGATCATAACGTAACTAAATGTCTTACCGACATCTCCCGGATTAAGCGCTAAGGTTCCCACCGCAGGCCGCCCGACAGGAGCATCGTTTTCATGTCCCACTATCTGTGGGTAAGGTTTTGCACCCCCGTCTCTATCAACCATACTTTTAGGTCTTTGACGCGTCACTCCGTCACTTCCCCTATAGTTTACTGTTTTAGGCAGATAATATGGAATACTTCTTCCCATCTGATACACATATCCTCTGGCTCCTTCCCATCCCTCGGCGGTTGTCATATCCGCACTGGTAGCTCCGAGATTCCGGTCCATCCACATTAGGCCGTTAAAAGTCAGGGGTTGCCCCAGATATTGCGAATCATCATCATGTTCGATCCAATCGTACCGGCGGGGAATAATAGTAATAATCTGTACATCACTGTTAGTGATCGTAATGGTGAGTGTATACTCGTAATTAGGCAGGAAGCGGAAAGGCTCCGTCACGGTTTGACCACTTTCATCTTTCTGAACGTTCCCGTCATCTCCCATAACCGGAACACGAATTTCATACGTATCCGTTCGATCTCCACTGTTCGTTCCCGTCGTAGCCACTTTTATTTTAAGTCCCTCCGCAGCCGTGGTTAGAGTCGGGAATATCAGGCATTCGGCAGCCGCACTGCCCGATTGCCCGTCTGTAGTTACAGGCTGCACACTTTCCGTCACAGCTTGAGAGAATCCGCTGCCCAGAACCGCACGGTCACTTTTCCCTCCGGTATGGCTGTATTCTCCGGTCGAAAGCAAGAGCGCTCCTTCGCTATAATCACCGACAGAGATACCCTGCAACCGGATATCTTGCAATACATCCGTATCCGTTGAACCGCTTTCCGGCTTTTGCTTCACCACCTCAAACTTCAACTTAGACAAAGTATGCTTGAAGGGTAAGGTAATCACTCCCGAGTTGATACCCGATTGTCCTGTCAGTACAGCACGGCGCAAGTCGGGCAATACTCCTCCGGTAGAGGAAGTGACGTTGCAAACAGGTACGCCATCTGCTTCGGAACCGCATACCGGCAGAGTCGTATTACCGTATGTCAGTGCATAAAAGTCGAGGATTCGGCCTTCAAAACGGTCTTCGTCAGTATCTGTACTCAGATATTCTATCTGATGTGTGCCATCCGCATTCACGACCTCCGTGCCTTCCTGCCCATTCATCGTAGAGAGTCTGCCGCTCCACGAACTCCCTATAAGTCCGTATAGCCGGTATTTAGTGCCGACTGTAAAATGATTCACCGACACATCTCCCGCACGGGTGATGGCCTGCTCTTCACTCGAGGAGAGTGTAAAGCTGTCACCACCCTGCGCAGGTATGTGTTCCTCTTCGGGAGTGCAGCCGGTAACCAGTGCAGCAGTCACGGCTACGGTTGAAAGAAAGAATCGTATTATTGTTTTCATATATTCAGCTCTTTTTATTTAGATTCACCACAGAGGACACAGAGGGCACAGAGTTAGAGTATTTAAGTTTACAGCCCCTCCCCTGTTCACCATTCCCTGTGTTCATCATTCCCTGTTCATCTACGTTCATGGAACCGGTTCAGGAAGCACCACGGGGATGGTCATTTTTCCTCCATCCCCCCACTCTTTCTCTTCGCCTTCCAGCGTAAAAGAGTCGATATCAAAATTGAGAGTGGTTCCATACGACTCTCCGGCTTGCAACTGAGTTACCGGGACTCCGGATTGATCCATGAAATTCAGGTTGCCATCCAAAACAGGAAAGCTTGCCTTTCGCGCTCCAGTCGTAAAATTTACATCCTTGGCCACATCCGCTGTCAACGTAAGCCCCGGTGTACCCACAGAGGAAATATCGGTCAGCAAGTCGTTCGTCACACAGGGTATCAGATAGAATACCGCAATTTGCGTATCCTCCGTACTCAATATCTGACCGGGATGATCGATAACCAAATCGGCGGAAGCCGGAGCCCCTACATAGTGTTTCACCCCCGTATCCCATTTCACCCCTCCGCACACTAAGCGTGAGGGTACTGTCAACTTGAGGTTCTTGACATACAGCTTACCGACCGTGTTGTCCGTACGCCTTGCCTTGAGCACGATGCGTACAGTGGCATGCGCGAACTCCAACGCCCGTCCGAAAGGTTGCTTCCTGCTGCCCGTAACTCCATTCGGAGTAACCAGCACATCGGTCAGCCCTGCTCCCGAAGACGGTAACGAATAGGTGCTGTGACCATCTGCCATAGTCATGGACGAAGGGCAAAGTCCCATCGCCACCACCCGGGAGTTATCAGCCGGATAATCCGTTTCCGTATTATAGGGTGCATCGGCGTAATCACCGATCCCCCCTGCCGGAGTGGAGGTTTTATAAGGAGAGCCCAATGTCCCCGCACTGAAATCCGTCTCTTTCCAGAACAGCAGTAGCGGAGTGCTTTCGCCGCCTGCCACCCCATCCGTACGGGTGAGAGCTACCTCCATGGGCATCTCCTGTTCGTACTCCCCTTCTCCGGATGCACACGAGGCAGACAGCAGACACAGGCAAAGCAGCAGGCATGCCCGGCAGAATCCACTCTTTTTTTCTTCTTTATTCATAGTTGTATGCTTTCTTTTTCAGCTTTCACCACAGAGCAACACAGAGGGCACAGAGAACATATTTTTCTCTTCAATACCCTATAAACAAGAGATTAAAACTTCGTGTCGCTCTGTGGTGAATCATATTTATTTTCCTTTCTACGTCGGCCTGACTGTGATTGTATTACCCGAACTCGTCACCCAGTCCGTCACTTTCATCGTGGCACGCATCGGTTGCGGCAAAGCGGCCGAAGGCAGGCTGAACCGGGTAATACGCAGCAGATAATAACGGTTGCGCAAAATGCCGGAAGCCGCACTGAAAGCGATTGTGCCGTCGGCAGCAGTTGCGCCGTCTATATAAGTGTAATAATAACCGATCCCGCCTTCGTAAGCGGTAAAATCAGTACGTTTCAGGGTACCCGCATCGATGGCGGCCTTCATGCCCGCATAGCTGTAATAGTCACTCCCGTTGGTAAAGTAAGTGCCTGTCGCATGTGCTTCCGCCTCGGCAAGTGTCGTCGTTGCGGGCAAGTAAGTACCGGCATCGGCAGGAGATGTCAGGGTTTGCGTGGTTCCGGCCCCGGTAATAATCTGTTTGGGGACAAACTTCGCCGCTACCAGCAGATGGGTAGCCACCAGGCGGGGAATCTCCGCTTGGGTTGAACTGAGCGTTCCTGTCAGATCCAGCCCGCCTTCAAGAGAGGCGGTAGAAGTGGCAGTCGTGTTCTCCGGACAATACAGTCCACCGGTATAAGCGCCGCTTGTCGAGGGGACAGTGGCCGTAGCATTGTACCGGGGGGCGTCATACGCTTCCGGAGCGCTACCTTCTGCCCAGACACTGCCCAAGGTACGGTAAGCGAATTGCTGTTCAGGCACATCGGGCGCCGACACATAATTGCCGCCACCATCTTTTACCACATACGGGTCTACTTCATAGTTAGGATCTTTCCCATCCGAAGGCGCATTCAGATACACCTTCCGGTTCACCGTATTGAGGGCATACCGCACTTCCGACAAACGGATCCAGCCCGGATCATCCGCCGGACGAGCCGCATGATCGGACATCCGTACATACGCCCCTCCGTCGTCCGTATAGGTATCGCACACCAGCAGTACTTTAGCCACCAACCTTTCGAGCGCGACAGGCGAGGCCGTAAGATCTATATTCACATCGGTACCCGCACTGACCGTTACGGCATCGGCGGTTTTTCCGGTCATGGCAATGCCCTCCGCCTGACGGGCAAACTGTCCGATCACTTCGTCATATCCATCTCCGGCAGCGGTATACAATCCCAGGCCTCCCGCCTGCCCGCAAATGGCATGCACCTGGCCGGGCAACAGATTGGCACCCACATAGACCTTCTTCCGTCCGGGAGCAGTCGGTATGCGGGCCTGATACACGTCCGTCGCACCACTTGTCGCGCCGTAAACCACTTCGTACTGCACATCATTCCAATCTTCGTTTCCGCTCCCGTCGACCGATACCAGAAAAACGGCGACAGAAGAGATCTTCTCCTCAACCGCTTCGCCCGCCGATACGGCCGCCCGGGTACTTGCTCCCGCCACCCGCACCGAGAAACGGACACACGCCGTCACCCGGTCCGTCCCTACCGGAGTGCCCGGCATATCGGTATCGTCGGAGCATCCACATGCCAGCAGGCAGAGCAGAAACCGAAAAAACAAGATAAATATGCTGCCTTTACAGTTGTGCATCATTCAGTCTGATAATCCATCCGTTAATGTTCAGCGCCTCCAGCCTTCCCATCGGGGTAAGGTAGAAAATCACGTTGAACTGATCTTCGTAATCAAGGTAATCCTGGTCGCTGAGCTCCACACCGCTGCTCTCTTCAAACAAAGGACGCGTCATCAGCAGATAATGCGTCAGGTCGACGTCCACTACTTTCTGTCCCGAGGTGCGGTCCGTCACCACCAGACGGGCCTCCTGCCCTGCCAGTAAGCGCAATGTATTCAAGCGGGCACGTGCCAGACTGACTTCTCCCGTACGGGTGGCCGCCGGTTCCGTTTCGGACGCGGACTCCGTATGGTAGGCGGCATAAGTCACCCGGTTGCCCGTTATTATCTCGTTATCGGCATTCAGGTGACCGTTATCCGCCAACAGGGTAAAGTCATAATCATCGGCATCCAGCCCCTCGCCCGAAGTGTCGTGCAGGGTGATGATGAACCGGTTGCTGTCCTTCAGCATCGGCACACTGACCGATGTCAGTTCCGAAGACTGTATCCGGCTCAGCCGGACATGCCCATACCACAGGTGTCCCAGTTCGTCGTCCTGACGTCCGTCCCCGTCACGTTCCAGCCAGAGGACCAACTCGTCACGGGTCGAACTGCCCGGTGTGAGCTGCGGTATCCGGTAATGCCGGTTGTCCCCTCCCGCCCAGAACACCAGTTCGTAAACATCTCCGTCTTTATATTCCAGTGGCAAGGTAATGATAGATCCGTTTTCAGTCAGCGATTGCCTGTTTTCAGTGTGCAGGCAGACAAACTGTCCCTGTGCGTCGAACACGTAGAGGGACAATGTGTCAATCTCGTCGGTGATGATGCCTATCCCGCTGCCGGGCTGTATCTGTGCATGCAATGCAGGCTGAAGACGAATACGAAAACCACTGGGACAGTCGCCGCGATCGTCCTTAGTCCACGAGCAGGCGGATAAGCCCGCCAACAGGCAAAACCATAAGAACGGCAGAAGCCGACTGCCGGAATGGGAGAAACAGGAGGTCTGAAAGTTATCGGACATGGTTGGAAAAATTTTATGATTGAACAGGGGGGGCACCACAGAGGACACAGAGGACACAGAGTTTTAAGCTCTTGTTTATAGGGTATTGAAGAGAAAAATATGTTCTCTGTGCCCTCTGTGTACTCTGTGGTGAAAACCCATCTCAAAGCAATTACTTTTTAGAGAAAACAGTGGGTTAACGTCCCAATACGGCACTATTCGCGCGTACTGTCCAAGGTTTGATACTTAACTTCACATTCAGCAATACGGTGGTCGGATCATCGGTTTCGGTATCGGTGATGATATCTTCGGTTACACCGTCTTTGCCCACACCTTGAATACCAGTGACAGTTACTTTATAGACATTGTTGCGGACAATGCCGAACTCCATCACGTCTTCTGCCACATCGTCCGAAGAGATGTGCTTGATCCAATACGGATAATAACAAACGAACTTGCCATCGGCACTCCCTTTTTTGAAGCACTGGACGTCGTTCTTCTTCAGGTCAGCAGGGGCACCACTGGCAGAGCTGGAAGTAGTTCCGTCCGCCAGCAATACGCCGGCTTCCTTCAGTGCTGCAATATCCTTGTAAAAGATGCCGGAATGATAGAAGATTTCAGACATGCTGGTAAATGTGGAGTTCTCTTCCACACCACCACTACCAGCCTTTTTTTGCATCATTTTACTCGGAGCTATTTCCGCTTTAAATACGATACCGGTTGTATATCCATTCTTCTGTTTATCCTTCAGCATCGTGTTTTCATAGCAGTAAGCGGCGACTTTGGTTTCTGCTGCACTGGAAGAATAGCTCGGCATACCCGTATAAGTTCCAGAAAAAGAACCGAAGGACAACAAGCCGAATGCGCCTGATCCTTGCAAATACCAGTCGGCATAGCTACCGTCTAAAGCACCGGTGTAAGTTTTACTATACGTTTTCGGATCTACCACATACGGCAATGAAGTGGTTGAGTTACCATAATTATCCACGGTCAAAGGACTCGTTGCAGAGCCTTCTTTATCCACATGACGGAAATAATATCCCTCTTTCCGTGCGTTGACTACATAATAGCCTTTCAGGGTGATATTCGTAATATTGCCGATAGCAGTCACTGTGGTAGAAAAGCTGGTATACACATTAGCGGCAGAAGCCACATTGGCTCCTCCCGCCGTCACCGTAATCTTTCCCATCATACGCTCTACCGTTGCCGCAATGGTTTGTTCCGGATCTTTGGTGATCGTCTGGGCAATATAAGGAAGAGTATTCGTTTTATCATTGTTGGGAGAACGGCTCGCCATCACCAGTCCGGCCTCCGGCACAGCGGCTATCACGCCCGTAGCGTCAACCGTTGTCTTTGCAAGGAAATCGGCTTCGGTCAAGCTATTCTTGCTGCCGTCAGTCACTCCATTGACCGTACCGTTCACCACAATGTAAATACGATAGTCTCCCGGTGTCAAGGCTGTTTTCTTACTGGTCCATACAATCGTTTTAGCGTCGGCAGTGCTGGCTGTCATTTGTGTAAACTGGTTGATGGAAATAATCTCTTTCAACTTAGCGCTACCAAAGCTACTACCCGTTCCTCCCGGAAACAAATACAGGTTGGCGGTCTTCACTTTGTATTCATCCTCCGAACCGACTTCAGTAGTGTTATCGTCAGTATCTGCCGTCGTACCGGCTCTTGTTTCCGCCACGCCGTTCGGCACGGCAATGGTCACTGTGGTATAAGCTCTCGCTTCTTCCGGATTCTCTCCGCCCGGGATGTCCGTATCGTCGGAACAGGCGGACCAGGTTGTCAGCAGCAAAGCAGCCAACCCCATCATACTCATGTACTTTAGTCTTTTCATTTCTTTTTATATTATGTGATACACTTATTGCGTTATACCGGTTGTCGCGGCCCGTTGTTCCGCATTCATCTTTTTAAGGTTCTCTTCCGCCTCCCGGTTTCCGGCTTTCGCCGCTCTGTGCAGCCATATCCCGGCCTCTTTGTCGTCTCCGCACAACAGATGGCATACTCCCCGTGCGTTCCACGAACGTTCGTCCGCCTCTACTGTTTTCAGCAGCCGGAATGCTTCTTCATAATCCCGCACCCGAATGGCAGCTATCGCACGGTTCACCGTATCCGCCACACTGTCAGGACGGTTGGCATACTCCACACGGATGTAGCAGGCATCGCGCAACTGCGGATAGAGCACATCCAGCACCGAACGGTACGGACGCCCTCCCGCCAGAGCTTTCAGCCTGTCGTTCCGTTCTTCCTCCGGATGGCTGCGAAGAATGGCAAGCACCTCCTCTTTATACGTCATGTCGCTTTCATTTACCAGTTCGGCCAGCCTGTCCCAGTCTACTCCCCCGGCATTCAGTTCAAACAACGATACAGGCAGGTTCATACGGCCCGAGAGAGCATGCCGCAAAGCCTCGGCACGTTTCGCCGACAACTTCCGGTTCAGCTCCGTCGCTCCTTCGGGCGAAGCATATCCGGTGATCGAGATACCTTGCAGGGATGCGCAACTGTCCGCACGCAGCAATCCGATGGCTTCCGTTATCCGGCGCAGATTTCCGGCATTGGCCGAGTATAGTGTATCCACCACTGCCGACGCCGCACGGAAACGAATACCGATGCCGCTTTCACGCAGGGGACGGCTGCCCGCCTCACACAAGAACGGATAGTCAGCCGCATGTTCCGCTACCGACCGGCTCACCTGCGGAGCAACCTCACAAACCGAGGGACGATAGGGCAAAGCCACCGGAAAAGCACCGGAGGAAACGACGCTCCCCACCGTCTGTACCCGGCAGCAACCTTCCCGGTCGATGTCGAGCCGCAGGTTCAAACCACTCTCCATCCACGGAGCATAGCGCAGCGTATCGGTATACAAGAAGGTATCTCCATTGCGGGCGGTCAGCCGATGACCCGCCTCACCGGCACTGCCTTTCAAGAGACGTTGCTGCCTCGCCCTGCGTGCCATGATGCGCCCCGTCACCACAAACGGGCTGAGCAACACGCTATCCGAGGCATTGCCCAGACAAGGGGTAATCACCCAGCGGTGACGGGCACGCACTGCGCGGGGGGCTATCTTTATGGCAAACGAGACATATACCTGTCCACCCGCACGCTGCATTCGGGCAGCAGTAAGGGCCACTCCTCCGGACGGCCCCGCCGCACGGGCAGACGGCATGCCGGAACACAGGGCAAAGGCCGCCAGGCAACAGGCTGACGCCAAAGCCTTCCGAAAGCATATTCTTAAACGGGTCGGTCGTATCTTCTCTTTCATAAAACTTTTCATTTTAGCATATAAATCAAGCTGACGCCCACACGGGTCGGTGCCAGGAAGTTTTTCTTATCCGCTCCCCGATATTCGCCACAGGCAGGGCAATTAAAGCGTTTGTACTCGGCATGTACCCATCCCGCGCCTACGGTAGCCTCCAGATTCCAGCGTTTGCCCAGCACCCACGAGTAGCCGTATGAAAGCCCTGCCATCACCGCCCATCCCTCGTAGCGGGAAGAGGCCGAATGGGAGACAAAAGGCAGACGCACCCGGCTCAGGTTGTACTCTCCCCCTCCGGCATGCACGCCCAGAAAATGCCCGTAGAACGATTGGCAAAGCCAATAGCGCGCCTCCCCCTGTGCCATCCAGAATTTCCACTTCCGGTTGTTCTCAAAGCTCCACGGACAGGCGCTTCCCGAAACATCGAGTGTCCATCGGGAGGCCAACGCCCACTCGGCGGCAAGCGAAGGAGCGGTCGCGACATCGTGCAGCAAATTAGTTTTAACTGCTGCCCTTTGTGCCAGCACGTTGCCCGAAACAAGCAAAAGCAATATGAATAGTTGTTTTTTCATTCTATTAGTTTATCTGAAACAAACCGGCAATCCGTTCATAAATCGGTCAGAGGTATCTCCGACAGGTAGACGCGGGTCATCTGGTTGATGATCCCTAACTTATGCGCGGCATGGTGATAGCGTGCGTACATTTTCTCACAATCCGGTTGATTGCAATTCAGATGTTGGTCCGTGGCTTCCATTACATGGAGCAGGGAAATTTGGAAGAGGGGACGGGTCAGCTCATAGATTTCCGGAGTGACATCACCGGCATGATCCGCCTTGACACGTATCAGCCCTGCGGATTCCAATTGCCCCAGAAGTTCGTCAAGAGGCTTACAACTACATTCTAATTCCTGGAAGTTTACTGTTTCCTGAAGGGAAATATGACGCAAGACAGATATGGCTGTCAAAGTTAACGGCGTAAGCATAAGCTATTTTGTTTTGTTGTGTGATCGTCCGTTACTTTGTAGGTAACGGCAATTAACATAAAATAGATTCGGATAGCGTTCCTGACAGAACACTGAGATTTAAATAATAAAAAACATCTGATGATGGCAATAGAATATTCATCCGCGTTAAATAACAGTAAACGTGGCCAACCCCTCTTATAGTTTTTTTAGGAGAAAATAGGGAAAACTAATGCAAAGCATGCATCTTTTTTAAAATTAATTGCCTTTTTTATGAAAAACTTGTCTTTTTATTTGTTTGTGTGAAAAATAATATCCAATTTTGCAGCAATAATTCATTGCCGTTACCTACAAAGTAACGGTCTATACACTTCTCTGATTACAAGCATAATACACTCTATTTTTCGTTTTTCAAACCGCATTCAGCACATACCGGATTATCTTCCTGTTTGTCCGATCTACTTCCCTATCCCCGAAAGGCTTCAGGTAAGTTTCGGTCACCTTCACCGAGGAGTGTCCCAACGCACGGCTGATAACTCCTACGGGAGTCTCCTGATGAAAAGCGACCGTGGCCCACGTATGGCGGGCGGTATATGAACTGAGCCTGCCTCCCAGTTTCAACTCCACCGAAACCCGTTCCAACTGCCGGTTCAGGTTACGCAGGGCACATTGATATTCCTGATAAGGAGTGGGATTTTTCTTTGTATGCCGCTTTCGGGTACGGGGTTGCCCCAGGATAGGCAGCAGATAGCTCGGATGGCAGTTCTCAGCCATCCTCCTGTTGATAATTTCCATCGCCTCATGCGGTACGGTGATGGTCACCTCCTGCCCCGTCTTGTGGCGGCAGTAGGTCAGCACTCCTTTATCGAGATTATTCCTGCGCAAGTGAGCCAGATCGACAAACGGAATCCCCCGGAGCATAAACATCAGCACAAACCAGTCGACGGCTTTCCCTAAAGCGTCTCCATCCGGATGTCCTGCCATCCGGATCATCCGCCCCACTGTCCCCGGACTGACAGCACGTTTCACGTCGGAGCGCGTACCGGTGTATACCTTATCGAAAAGCCCGGTCACATATCCCGGGCGGCCTTTCATCCCTCTGTTGTAGCCCGCACGCAAGGCACGCATGTAAGTTGATACCGTGTTCCAGCTCAACCGTTTTCCCAGCAGCCAATGTTCATACTTGTCCAGAAACACCGGACTCACCTCTTCGAATCCGATCTCCTCTTTTCCTGCACTCTCCCTAAGCGTACGCAGCATATTATGGTAGATACGCCGGGCCGGTTCACGCCCCTCTTCTTTGAGCCTTTCGATCTCCGAAATCATAAATACTGTTAATGTTTCATTCATCTTATCCATTGTTTTTAATTTACAAGTCTCCTTTAGATATAAATTGTGTAAATAGCCGGATAACAGAATCTATATCTTTACAAAAAACATCTAAAGAGACTTTGCAGAACAATCCCCGGGACGATATGCTATACTCTTTTTGTATATCTTTGCCGATCCTAACGTCGTTTTAACAAACATTGGCATCCGCCATCCCATACAAACCTCAAAGTAAAATGAAAAAGAGCATCCAGGACCTGAAAGAGTCATTAAGAAAGAAGGAAGAGAAACAACAGCGACTGCGTGAAAAAGAAGAATCGATAGAAAAAGACATCCGTGTGCTGCGCTACCTGATAGTTAGGGAGGAACAAGCCGCCTCACCACAAGCCCCCCGGAAACGAAAAATCACCCGAAAACAGGTAGGCAGCTTTTTCAGCCGGATCGCCCTATTTTATGAAGACCTGCAACGACGCCTGAACCTCCGCATCACTTACCGCTGCTTCTGCCGCTGGCTCTGCACCCGCTACGAGTTTGAGTCACGCTATCGCGACCGCCACAAGCTGTCGCCTTGCACGGTACTGGGATATTTTAAGAGAGAAAGGGGTGGATGAAGGGGAAGTAGCCTCTGCTCTTTAAAAGAGTAATGTGTTGTTGGGGAGTATATAAAAAAACGACCCGCCTATTTGAGCATTGTTACTTCTACACACGACGTATGAAAAGAGTTTATTTTTTAGGAAGGACATCAATATCTACTTTATCTTTCCCCTTTCCGGCCCATTGTCGACAATTTAAGCATCGAGTAAATGCATCTCCTACTTTTATTTTAGGACTATCCCAAGGATCTTTTCCTTTAACTATCGCTGGATATATGGTCGCTTGATTGATAAACCTAATGGCAGGCCCCATACGACTTATAGCTTTAGCCAATGCTTTAGGCTCAGCACAAGAATATGGAGTTCTAAATTTCTGATTTGTGTACTGATTAGTTACATTTTCAAAATTAGTACTAAACGGACTATTTTTAATTCTTCGTTCTGCCCAATGTGTAGCAGTATCTACATTAGTTGTTTCTGCATTTGCTCTATATTTATTGGATCTAACTTCTGCCTTACATGATAATTTAACAAACTGTAATATAGGATTATTACCTTTTCGTTGAACACTTTGCATAGACGCTATTAACTGAACCTGTGGATTTATACGATTATCCACCATATTCATAGTATGCGAAGTTCTTTTCACGCATGAACTATTATTCTGTTTTTGTATTTTTATTTGCTTTGCCTCCATAAATAATACGATTTTATTTTATAATTTCAGCATATCATTATTGTTTAGTCCATTAGTATTCGATATAAATATACAAAGAATTTTCAAAAGAAAAAATATTCATATAGAAAAAAACATCAATATACCCACCCTCCTATAGTTTATCCCTGCTTATCTTGCAGTTCACGAATCACTTCATCCACAACGTAAAGATCTCCATAAAGCCCGGCATCAGGATCATAAAAAGGTCCAAACCAATCATTTCCGGTAAAGAAGCATCATCCTCCTATCACCCACTCCCCAATATTCCGTTCTTCCTTCTCGAAGGCTACACCCACCTTCACTACTTTCCGCCCGTCCGCCTGATAGGGCAGCAGATATCCCTTTTCATCAATCTGCCTCAAGGCAGCCTCGGCGCTGTCGTTCAGCTTGAACTCAAACACGTAGATGTAGTCCGGTGTCTTCACCACCGCATCGGCACGCCCCCGGGCACTCCGGACCTCCGTCTCCGTAAACTGCCCCATAAGCTGGAAGACGAGGTAGAACACCGTCTGATAATGCCGCTCCGTGCGGTCGTTCAGGTCGTAGGGGATACCGGCAAAGAAGCAGCGCAGGCGCGTGAGGAAAGCGTCTACATCGCCGCTCTCCAACTCGCGGATGAACTTGCCAATATAGAACGAGGTGTCTGTCTGGGCTATAGGAGTGTAGAAGGGACTGACGAAGTTGAGGAAACCATATTTCACCTCCTCGTTGGGGAACCCCAGCGTGTACATCCGGAAGCGCTCGTCGTAGTCCTTAATCGTCAGATATCCGCTCTGATAAATCATGGGTATCGGATTGTTTATATCCGCGCGGTCGTCGCTCAGCGAAGCCTCATTCACCTCAATGCCCTCCATCTCCCTCAGGTCGAAATCGGTCTTCTGCAGCATCTCCACCAGGAAGGTGGGCGTGCCGCTCGCAAACCAGTAATTGCCATACGAACGCTTCTGCAAGGCACTCAACACGCTGAAGGGATTGTACATGGAGGTGAATTCCTCGTCTTTGGTGAACCGGTATCCGTCATATTGGCGAGTCAGCCGGTCCATCACCTGCCGGCAGGTCGCATTACTTTTCACTGCCAGGGCTTCCAATTCGGGAGGGAAGGTAGCTTCTATCTCCGCACGGGTCATGCCGCAGAGGGTGTTATAGTCGAGGTCGAAACTGATATCGTTCAGTTGGTTCAGATTACTGAAAATGCCCATTTGCGCGAATTTGGTCACTCCGGTGATGAAGACGAACTGCAACCAGGGGTCAGCACTTTTAAGCACGGTATAGAAAGCGGTCAGCGTCTCCCTGAAATCGTGTTGCAACTCCTGATTGTCGAACGAACGCAGCAAGGGTTTGTCATATTCGTCGATAAGCACCACCACGCGGCGCCCCGTCTGTTCGCAGGCGCGCCGGATGACGGTCATGAAACGTCCGGAGTGCGTAATGCCTTCCCCTCCCGTCCGGTATAACTCTTCCCACTGCCGCAACTGCCGCTCAAGTATATCGACCAGCCTCTCACGACTGTCATACTTCTCCGCATTGAGATCAAGATGCAGCACGGGATATTGCAGCCACTCTTTTTCCAATTTCTCGATAGCCAATCCGCGGAAGAGTTCCTTCTTACCTTGAAAGTACGCCTCGAAAGAAGAAAGCAACAGGCTCTTGCCAAAGCGGCGGGGACGGCTCAGGAAACAGGGATTACCCGCTTGAGCCAGTCGGTAAATCAATGCGGTCTTATCTACATAAAGGAAATTTTCGGAGCGCAGTTTCTCAAAACTCTGTATCCCTATCGGGAGTTTTCTAAGCGGGGCATTGATCGGTGTATCCATGGGGCATTGAAGTTAGTCTTTTGCAAATGTACACAATTATTTTTTAGATTCTCACACGTGGTTACAAGAATGTAAGGGATGCCACAATTGTCCCTTCTTTATTATCCTTATACCCATGAATACAAAGATAACATTTTCTTTTGTATTTTACGTATTGTGTCTTAAAATTCAACAATCCACTTTTCAATGTTGCGGGTTTTGGCACTGAAGTTTACACCAATCTTAAAAAGTTTACGGCTGTCTGCCGCAAAAGGTTGCGCATAATGTTTCTCGTTGATCTGGCGGAGAGCTTCTTCAGCGGTACCATCCAGTTTGAATTCCATCACATAAATAAATTTATCTGTTTGCAAAACGAGATCGATGCGCCCTTCACTTGTGCGATATTCCACATTGGTATAGAACCCCATTAACTTGAAGACAACGAAAAGCACATTCTGGTAATGAAGTTCCTGCTCGCGAATTATCTCGTAAGTGGTATCCGCAAAGAAACTTTGCAAACGGCGGAAGAAAGAGTCATAGTCTCCGGCGCGAATCTCACGGACAAACTTCTGAACTTCAAACGGAGCTTCTACCTTATCGGTATTCGCATAGTAGGGAAGCAGGAATTTCATGAACCCCTCCTCCACTTCACGGTTCGGGAATCCCAAACGGTAAATTCCAAATTCACGGTCATACCCCTTAATGGTAAGGTAACCGCTTTGATAAATCACAGGAATAGGATTGGTAGAGGAAGAGTCGATGCTGTTCAATACATCCGCATCGGTTTCCACATGCGCCATTTTATGAAGATCATAGTGATGCATCTGCAACAGTTCTACCAAATAGGTAGGAGTACCCGTTTCAAACCAATAATTTCCAAATTTCATTTTATAGAACGTATTCAGCAGGCTGAAAGGATTGTAAATGCCGATCGAATCTTCCACAAAATGATACCCGTCATAGCATTCCTTCAATTCACGGCACACCTCTTCATAACCCATCCTCTGCCTGTCGGCAAGTTCGTACAACTCTTGCTCCAGATTGGTCCGTATTTCCTCTTCAGTGATGCCGCACAATGCCACGTAACGTTCGTCCATCGACAAATCAATCAGATTGTTCAAAGCACTGAACACACTCACTTTACCAAACTTGGTGACACCGGTCAGAAAAGCAAACCGGATGTATCCATCCATTGTTTTGATGGCTCCATAAAAGGCTTGCAACGTCTTGCGAAACTCCTTTTGCAATTCTTCATCCCCGATGGATTGCAGCATAGGCTTATCATACTCGTCGACCAGAATGACTACACGATGCCCCGCCTGCTTGCAAGCACGCTCTATGACACCGGCAAAGCGCAGAGACAAAGAGCGCTCCGAAGGTTCAGCTCCATAGAGTTTCTCCCATGCCACAATGGCTTTCTCCAATATATCCTCAAGGCTTTGCAGTGAGTCATATTTCTCTATATTCAAATCCAGATGCAATATCGGGTGTTTTATCCATTCTTTCTCGAGCTTTTCCATCGCCAGCCCTTCAAAGAGCTCCTTTTTTCCCTGAAAATAGGCTTCGAGGGTAGAAACAAGCAAACTTTTTCCAAAGCGACGGGGACGGCTCAGAAAATAATAACTCCCGGTCTTTACCATTTGATAAACCAATGCTGTTTTATCAATATAGAAAAAGCCCTCTTTACGGATTTTCTCAAAATTCTGTATCCCGATAGGATAGATTTTATTGCTCATATTCTTTTATTCCGGATAAATAACAGACAAACTTATAAATACAAAGATAACATTTTCTTTTGTATTTTACGTGTTGTGTCTTAAAAGAATGGTTTTGAGTTCACCACAGATTACACGGATTCTCACAGATTAATAATTTATTTCACTGAGAGTTAAAATTAAAATATCTGTGTTAATCTGTGTAATCTGTGGTGAGCCCCAAATACAATCAAGTCAGTGCTGCAATACCGGTTCCTATCAGGTTGGCATTGCTCATGTTATTGATATGAACTTCCACATCTTCCAGTTGGAGTTCGCGAAGAAGTTCCTGCAATTTCTCCATCACAAGAATGTTGTAACTTTTATCTTTCCGGCTCTCACTCCAGAAGAGGCTTCCTTCGGCTATCAGACAAATCCGATGAATATCTTTGTTGTATGATTTCAGCAATGCGATCAGTCCGGCAAGGGACGCGGCAACCAGTTGGGCCGATCTGCTATAGATCCAACGGGCCACCTGCACATAGATATCTTTGTGGATATCCGGATAGTTCATGATGGCAGTCAGCTTCCGGGCATCGAACTTTTCTTCAAATTCATCCAACGGAAAGGCCGCTTTCAAGATATCCCCTAAATACATGCCGGACACCGCTTTCTCAAAACGCTGTTTGCCCATGCTGTCGGACATTGCATCCACCGTATCATCCACCGCTGTCAAGAATGGCGGATGAAAGTTGCCCGACTCCAGATTGACAGGAATCAAACCCTCTACGCTGTATGCCGGATCCAGTTTCTTTATCTTGTCAGCGGGAATAAAAGTGGCCATATTCGTACCGGTCCCGACAATCAGGCCGATATAGGCGTCGTAACTCTTGTCGGTAAGCCCGGCAAACAAACTGGCGATCGTGTCATTCAGAACTTTGATGCCTGTAAACTTTATTTTATTCTTTTCATTCAGATAGTCGAGTAAAGGTTTCCCCACAAACTGCCCGACCATTTTCCGGATATCCACTCCTTTGGTCCAACGAAGCAGCTTTGCATCTCCTCCGGGCACTGATTCGGCGGGATAAGAAAAACAATAGCCAATAGGCATTTCCTCTTCCCGTTTTATCTCCACAATCAGATCGGCCAATTCTTTGAACAGTTCTTCGCGCGTATAGCCGGGCGACTTCATGACGGACATGTCTTTCTTCCAGCCATTGTTCGGGTAGATGACCGGCTTTTCTTGCGTGAAATCGACAATCGCCACCCGGTAGTTGGTACCTCCCAGATCGAGGACTAAGGCCTTCCCTTTGACATCGGCCGCCTTGGGCAGAATAAAGGTGGGAATGCATTGTATCTCTGCATTTTTTTTACTTAATCCTTCTTCCACTTTCTCCCGGAATGCATAGGCAATTCCTTTGAGTTGTTCGTTGTCCAGTTTGAAAATATTCTTTTCCATGGTGTTGGTTTTATGTATGGATGATCT
Source organism: Bacteroides hominis (assembly GCF_033042785.2). Taxonomy (NCBI): domain Bacteria; kingdom Pseudomonadati; phylum Bacteroidota; class Bacteroidia; order Bacteroidales; family Bacteroidaceae; genus Bacteroides; species Bacteroides hominis. The sequence continues at coordinate 3,893,891 of NZ_CP178829.1, forward strand.
TTATTTCTGTAAATAACAACTGAGGAGGGTTTTTGCTCAAAACCGGGATAAAAACGATTTCACCACAGAGGACACAGAGGACACAGAGTTTTTTAGACAGAAGAACAAAAGAACAGATAATTCTTTATTGGTTCATCTGTTCTTTCGTCTGAAAACAAATAGAGCGCAGCCAATTAATCTCTGTGTCCTCTGTGCCCTCTGTGGTGAAAGAACAGAACAAAACCCATGCAAGCATTCAGTTCCGTTACATAGTAAAAAAGTCTTTCTCGATAAGCAGAGAATATGCTACTTTGCCACGTAAACAAAAACAACAAGAATGAAAGAGTTAAATTTTGACTGGCTGCTGAGTGGAAGCTGCCTGCTGTCGGACGTGGCGATGGCGTATTTTACAACTTGTATTTATCCCCGCTCGGCGGGCAGACAGATGCGTGAGCAGATAGAACGATATCCGGACTTGCATGCCGAACTACTGGAAGCAGGATACAAACGCTCCAATACACTGCTGACACCCCGGCAAATCTGTATCGTGATACAGCATTGGGGAATGCCCGACACGGTGTACCAATGGCTACGCGAACATCCGGAGGATCGGGTCCAAAAACTGTTCGCCGATCGCAAATTCGACTGATATATGTTAATATATCTTTTTGCTTATTATTTATTTATGTGCAGGTCTGCCTGTTGGCGGCTTCCGGAACAGCCTCCGTAAATAACTGACGGACAACGGACTACAAGCCCGAAAGCATGTTGGTGTCCGTGTTGGTGATTTGGAGGCTCTGAATGACGGCAACAGAGGGTCTGAAAGGGTGAAAACAAGGCTCGGTTTCACCCCGGCAGAGTGTGCGTAGGACGGCAATGGGGATCACCGTACACTTTTGCACCAATCTGCACCAATCTGCACCAATCTTTTGCATCCTTGCCCTTCTATGCGTAGCTTTGTCATACCGTTCGGGAAAGGACGGCACATTCAATAACCTTTAAAACGAAATTCCATGAACGCACCGACCGAGACAATTCTGAAAAAAGGATATATCCTGATTCCCAAATCCATGATCGAAGATTTCTTCAAAACCGGATCGCAAACCGAGGGCTACCTGGAAGCATGGATACAGGTATTGACGCGGGTCAACTACTCCGATACGGAGGTTTGTGTACAAGGCAACCGGATCGTTTGCCGGCGGGGTGAAACCGTATATACCTACAAACAGTGGGAAAAGACACTGGGATGGAGCCGATACCGCACCCGCCACTTCTTCGAAACGTTGTTCAAATCCGGAATCATGGAGGCGGTAGAGAATCCCGCCGGAATCACCCTGCTCCGGGTAACAGACTATGACCTCTGGACCGGACATAAAAAAGCCGCCACCACCCGGGACAGCCATGCGACGGAAGGCTTTGCCGACTTCTGGGATCTTTATCACCGGATCACCCAAAAAGATAAGATAAACATAGCCCGTGCCCGGAAAGAATGGAAAAAACTGACGGTAACGGAAAAGAAACTGGCACTGGAAAACATCGAGGAGTATTACACCCACCAAAAGGACATACGCTTCTGTAAACAGGCAGCCACATATCTGGAAGATAAGGCGTTTCTGAACGAATACGAATTTTAGAAGTCACCACGGATTACACGGATTAACACAGATTACAAAGTTATTCTGTTGATATTTAAAATTAAAAATCTGTGAAAATCCGTGTAATCTGTGGTGAACTATACCCCAAACCATATACCATCCAAACATTATGTTACAACCCCAAGCACCCGAACTCGAGGAAACCATCCTCGGAGCCTGCCTGATTGAAAAAGAAGGCATGGCACTGATTGACGAACTGCTGAAACCGGAAATGTTCTATGTCACCCGTCATCAACTGATTTACGCCGCATTGCAGGCGATGTTCCACGCCGGTACGAACATCGACATCCTCACCGCCACCGAGGAGCTTCGCAAACGTGGAAAGCTGGACGATGCCGGAGGGCCGTTCTACATCACCCAACTGAGCAGCCGGGTGGCAAGTTCGGCACACCTGGAATATCACGCACGCATCGTTCACCAAAAGTACATCCGAAGGGAAATGATCGTGGGATTCAGCAAACTGCTGACACTCTCCGGCGACGAAACCATCGACCTGACAGACACGTTGGTGGATGGACACAACCTGCTGGACAGGCTGGAAGGGGCATGCGGGCACAACAGGCAGTTGCGCGATATGGACACGCTGATGCAGGCAACCCTGACCGAAGCGGAAGGACGCATGCAGAAAAACAAGGACGGAGTGACCGGAATCCCCACCGGACTGGCCGAACTGGACAAGATGACAGGAGGATGGCAAAACAGCGATCTGATCACCATCGCCGCCCGTCCGGCAGTGGGAAAAACCGCCTTTGCACTCCATCTGGCAAAAGCTGCGGCAGCGGCCGGACACCACACGGTGGTGTACAGCCTCGAGATGCAAGCCGAGCGGTTGGGCGACCGCTGGCTCCTGTCGGCAGGAGAAATGGACCCATACCTCTGGCGAAGCGGAAAGCTATCACAGGAAACATGGCTACAGGCCCGGCAAACGGCCGGAGAACTGGCAAGGCTCCCCATCTGCGTAGACGATAACCCGGATATGAGCATAGACCGTGTACGCTCGAGCGCCCGGTTGCTGCAAAGCAAAGGGAAGTGTGACTTTATCATCATAGACTACCTGCAACTGTGTGACATGCGCACCGAACAAACCAACCGGAACCGGGAACAAGAGGTGGCGCAGGCGAGCCGTAAAGCAAAATTGCTGGCCAAAGAGCTGCACATCCCGGTCATCTTGCTAAGCCAACTCAACCGTGGCTCCGAAAACAGGGCGTACGGACGTCTGGAATTAGCCGACCTGCGTGAGAGTGGAGCCATCGAACAGGACTCGGACCTGGTGCTCCTCCTCTATCGTCCGGCACTGGCACATCTGGCAACAGACAAACAAAGCGGATATCCGACGGAGGGACTGGGAGTAGCCATCATCGCCAAACACCGCAACGGGGAAACGGGAAACGTATACTTCGGACACAACAAGAGCATGACCAAAATAGGCGACTACGTTCCGCCCATGGAATGGATAAAAAAGAATGCCAGATAGAGGCTCCGTTTTCTTAACCTACACATCGTTATTTTCATCATTTTACTTGACTTTGCCTGTTTGATTTCGTATCTTTACGTAGTGATTGAGACAAGAAATTTATTAACCTAAACCTTAACTTTTTATTGTATGGAAGTATCAGTGGAGCGCTATCAGCGCAAGAAGTATGTCAATCAGGAGAACTCTCCCGTGTTGTATTACATCCGCCAGAAAGCGGGAACAGCCAAAATTATGGATATCGACGCACTGGCGGAAGATATCCAGACCAATTGCGCCCTGACAACGGGCGATGTGAAACACACCATAGAGGCGCTGGTGGAACAGCTGCGAAAGGTGCTGACGCAAGGAAACAAAGTGAAAATAGAAGGACTGGGAACCTTCCACATGACGCTGACCTGCCTGCCGGGCGAAACCGAGAAGGAGTGCACGGTGAAGAATATCAAGCGGGTGAACGTGCGGTTCATACCCGATAAGGCAATGAAGCTGGTGAACGCCAGCCGGAGCATGACCCGAAGCCCGAACAACGTGACGTTTGCCATGGCTTCGGCAGGCGCTCCGGAAGGCGGAGGAAGCGGAGACGGGGGCATTGTGGACGACCCGACGGCATAAATCCGCACCACAGATTACTCAGATTTACACAGATTTAAATTTTAAATTCGATTACAGAGAAAATAAATCTTTATCTGTGATAATCTGTGAAATCTGTGGTGAAACAACGAAACTTAATACAGCAAAAACAATGAAGAAAATACAAAAAATACTGGAATGCCTACTGGCATTCCTGATGTTTCTCCGCGGGGGGAACACCGAAAAATAGAACCGGAACTATGAGAGAAATCAATCTGATTGTTATTCACTGCTCCGCAACCAGAGAAGACCGCTGCTTCACGGAGCATGACCTGGAGGAGTGTCACCGAAGACGGGGATTCGAAGGAGCGGGCTATCACTTCTACATACGCAAGGACGGGAAGATCATCACTACCCGACCGGTGGAACGGGCCGGGGCACATGCCAAGGGATTCAACGCACACTCCATAGGCATCTGCTACGAAGGAGGGCTGGACTGCAACGGACGACCCAAAGACACCCGGACAGAATGGCAAAAACATTCAATGCGGGTACTGGTGAGAGTATTGCTGAAGGAGTATCCCGGAAGCAGGGTATGCGGACACAGGGATCTGAGTCCGGACCTGAACGGAAACGGGGAGATAGAACCCGAAGAGTGGATCAAGGCATGCCCGTGCTTTGAGGTGAAAGAGGAAAGCTTTTAAATTCACCACAGCTCACCACAGATTACACAGATTAACACAGATTTATCTATTTCTCAATCTGTGATAATCCGTGTAATCTGTGGTGAAAAACATTAAAACTCTGTGTGACTCTGTGGTAAAGCTTGTGGAATCAGCATGGCACTGACCCCGGTAAACGGTAAACAAAAAAAGGAAGCTGAATCAAATGATTCAGCTTCCTTTTTCTTTGAGCGGAAAACGAGACTCGAACTCGCGACCCTAACCTTGGCAAGGTTATGCTCTACCAACTGAGCTATTTCCGCAATGTAGTGCCCAGAACAGGACTCGAACCTGCATGCCTCTCGACACACGCACCTGAAACGTGCGCGTCTACCAATTCCGCCACCTGGGCATTGACTAATCAGGAATCTGCTGTTTAAATGGAGAGGAACAGATAACCGACGTTCTTGTTGAGCGGAAAACGAGACTCGAACTCGCGACCCTAACCTTGGCAAGGTTATGCTCTACCAACTGAGCTATTTCCGCAAAACAACTTTAATAAAGAATGTGAAGAGAAGGAGACTCGAACTCCCACGACAGTAATGTCACTACCCCCTCAAAGTAGCGCGTCTACCAATTCCGCCACCTCTCCAATCTCGATTAAAGCTTTGAACTATTCTCACCTTTTGTGCCCAGAACAGGACTCGAACCTGCATGCCTCTCGACACACGCACCTGAAACGTGCGCGTCTACCAATTCCGCCACCTGGGCAAAAGGTTTCCAACATTTCAAAGAGAGCGGAAAACGAGACTCGAACTCGCGACCCTAACCTTGGCAAGGTTATGCTCTACCAACTGAGCTATTTCCGCATTTGCAACCGTTGTTTCTCGATTGCGGTTGCAAAGGTAGGCATTTTCTTGATATCTGCAAGCATTCGGGATACTTTTTTCTCAGGAAAATGTGCATTTTGTTTTTGCCAAACGACAAATGTTTTGATTATCAACTCATTCTATTGCGATAATCTTCATAGGAAAATTGCTTGAAGATTTCAGCATTTCCACTCGCCGTCCACAAAGCAATGGCAGGATGGTGAATCCCGTTAAACATATTTGTTTTTACCATCGTATAATGTATCATATCTTCAAAAACGATACGTTCGCCGATCTGCAATTCATGATCGAAACTCCAGGAACCCATATAGTCTCCGCTCAGGCAGGAATTACCTCCGAGCCGATAGACAAACGGTCCCTCCTCTCCCATCACCGCCCCGCGAACGGCCGGTTGATAAGGCATTTCCAGACAGTCGGGCATGTGACAGGTAAAGCTGACGTTAAGAATGGCGGTACGGATACCACGGCTCTCGACAATATCTACCACCTCGGAAGTCAGTACCCCGGTTTGCCAGGTGAAAGCCGAACCGGGCTCAAGGATGATGCGCAAATGCGGATAACGTTTCTTTAAGCCCTGCAACAAGCCTATCAGGTGCCCGGTATCATAATCTTTACGGGTCATCAGATGTCCGCCTCCCAGGTTGAGCCACTTTATCTGAGAGAACCACGGGGAGAACTTCTCTTCAAGATGTTGCAAAGTACGCTCGAGTTCGAACGAAGATGATTCACAATGGCAATGGCAATGAAAACCCTCGATCCCCTGCGGCAACTGTTCGGGCAGCAGATCGGCAGTGATGCCGAAACGGGTGCCGGGAGCGCACGGATTATAGAGTTCGGTCTCCACTTCGGAATATTCGGGATTGATGCGAATGCCGCAAGAAATGTCACTGCCTCCGGCCACGGTCATCGGGTAGAACCGGTGGAACTGCGCCATGGAATTGAACGTGATATGACTGCTGCAACGCATGATTTCCGGAAAGTCGGCTTCGGTATAAGCCGGAGAATAAGTGTGTGCCTTACTGCCGAACTCTTCGAGTGCCAGGCGCGCCTCGTAGACGGAGCTTGCCGTGGAATGTCCGATGTATTCCCTGAAAATAGGGAATGAACGCCACATGGCAAAAGACTTGAAAGCAAGGATGATTTCAACTCCGGCCCGGTCGGCCACACTCTTTATCAGACTGAGGTTCTTTCTCAGCAATTCTTCCTCCATGATATAGCACGGAGAGGGAAATTGGGTAAAATCTATCATAGTCAACTACAAGGTTCACCACAGAGGACACAGAGGGCACGGAGTTTTTATTTTCCAGGTTTATAGAAAGATCTTAAATTCTTCCTCTGTGAACTCTGTGTTACTCTGTGGTGAATAATTATTCTATTACTTTAAATCTCGCAAAACGCAGCAGCAACTGTTTATCGCCCGCATTACGGAAATGGATCGTTGCTTTGGCATTGTCGCCCGAACCTTCGACACGAATCACCTGGCCTATGCCGAAACGCTCGTGTTCAATGGTCTGCCCGGGTTGTACACCTGTAATGCCGGCTCCGGGAGCTGCCGATGGGGATACCGTGGTACCACTCACCCTCTTCAAGTTACGGGGGACGGTCGGAGCAATGATCTGCTCCTTCGGACGTTCACGCTGCGGACGGTCGGCAGACGGACGAGCAGAAAAACGCTCGGCAGACGGACGGCGGGAGTATCCCTCCTCCATTTCGCGGCGGAAACGGCCGGCTCCTTCGTCAACGCTACGACCTAAAGCTGCCTCCTGCGGAAGTTGCAGGAAGCGGGTGTCGATATCCCTCAGGAACCGACTGGGACTGCCGAACTCCATCTTTCCGTAACGGAAACGGGTTTTGGCAAACGAGAGGAAACAGTGTTCCTCGGCACGGGTGATGGCGACGTAGAACAGGCGGCGTTCTTCTTCCATCGCGCGCGGTGAATCGCCCGCCATGCCACTGGGGAAGAGATTCTCTTCCAACCCTACCACAAATACATTGCGGAACTCCAGCCCTTTGGCAGAATGCACCGTCATCAAAGTCACCTTCTCACCATCTCCCTCCTTATCGGAATCCTGATCGGTGAGCAGGGATACTTCAGAGAGAAAGTCGATCAGTGAAACATTTGTGTTCCCCTCTTCCTGACGCATGGCACAGAAATCATTCATACCGTTCACCAGTTCCTCGATGTTCTCTTTGCGGCTCAGGTTTTCGGGCGAATTGTCCTGACAGACGTCATTGATAATGCCGGACCGGCGGATGATTGCCGTACCTATTTCATAGGCATTCTTCTCCGCCACCTCGGTCATGAACTGTTCGATCAGTTCACGAAAGCCTTGCAACTTGGTGTGTGTATTTTTATTAATAGTAAGTCCGTAAGTGATGGGTTCGCACAGCACAGTCCACAGGCTGACATTGTTGTCGGTGGCGGCTTTGATAATCTTCCCCACCGTAGTATCACCGATGCCGCGTGCCGGATAATTGATAATCCGCTTGAACGCCTCTTCGTCGTTGGGATTGACCACCAGACGGAAATAAGCTATGATGTCTTTTATTTCCTTACGCTGATAGAAAGAGAGACCGCCGTAAATCTTATAAGGCATGCTCCGCTTACGCAAGGCCTCCTCGAAGACACGGCTCTGGGCATTGGTGCGGTAAAGGATCGCAAAATCAGAATAGCCATAATCGTGTTCGCGACGCAGCTGGGCGATTTTATTGGTCACGATATCGCCCTCTTCCACATCGCTGTAGGCTTGGAATACACCGATGGCTTCCCCCCGTTCTTTCTCGGAGAAAACCTCTTTGGGGATCTGCCGCTCGTTCTTTTCGATCAGGCTGTTGGCTGCACGGACGATGGTCTGGGTAGAACGGTAATTCTGCTCAAGCTTGAAGACTTTTGTGTCGGGATATATCTTGGTGAAATACAAAATATTGTCGATGTCGGCTCCCCGGAAAGAGTAGATGCTCTGCGCATCGTCACCCACCACACAAACACGCTGATTCTCCTTAGTGAGCTGCAACACAATGCTGTGCTGCGCATAGTTGGTGTCCTGATACTCGTCGACAAGCACATAACGGAACTGCTCACGATAGCGCGCCAGCACTTCGGGAAAATCGCGGAAAAGAATATAGGTATAGACCAGCAAATCATCGAAATCCATTGCTCCGGCTTGCCGGCAACGCTCCCAGTAACGGCTGTAAATGTCGCGTATGGCAGGCATCTTGGCCGCAGCATCTGCCTCGTAAGCCTCCTTGTTGGCAGCATAGCCCGAAGGAGACACCAAATGGTTCTTGGCATTGGAAATGCGAGCCTGTACACTGCCGGGTTTATAGGTCTTTTCGTCAAGCCCCATCTCCTTGATGATGGAACGGAGCAGGCTCTTGCTGTCCGCCGAGTCGTAGATGGTGAACTGTGACGTAAACCCGATGTGGGATGCCTCGGCACGAAGAATACGGGAGAACACCGAATGGAATGTACCCATCCAGAGATACCGTGCACGCTGTTCGCCCACCTGCCGGGCAATGCGCTCTTTCATCTCACGGGCGGCTTTGTTGGTAAAAGTCAGTGCCAGGATGTTCCAGGGATTGTAACCGTTCTCGAGCAGATAGGCTATCTTATAAGTAAGTACGCGTGTCTTTCCAGAACCGGCACCGGCAATGACCAGTGAAGGACCATCACCGTAGAGCACCGCTGCACGCTGGCTTTCATTAAGTTCTTCGATATAGTCGGGCATAAAATTTATCTGTTAAATCTCTATTCACTGGCAAAGATAGAGGAAAGTTTGGACAACTCCGAACATTTAGGCCCTATATCCCGTTATATATTTATAGAAATGAAATAAAAGATTTGAATTTATGAATACATTATTAATGTCTTTAATATTTACAACCATGACTTACGAAATGCCTAAACTTCCGTACGCAAACAATGCGCTGGAACCTGTAATCAGTCAGCAGACCATTGATTACCATTATGGTAAACATCTTCAAACATATGTAAACAATCTCAATAGCCTCGTTCCGGGCACCGAATTTGAAGGAAAAACAGTAGAAGCCATCGTAGCTTCGGCTCCCGACGGAGCCATCTTCAACAATGCCGGACAGGTGCTGAACCACACACTCTACTTCCTGCAATTCGCACCGAAACCGGCGAAAAACGAACCGGAAGGTAAGTTGGGAGAAGCCATCAAACGCGACTTTGGAAGCTTTGAGAACTTCAAGAAAGAATTTAATGCGGCTGCCGTAGGATTGTTCGGTTCGGGATGGGCCTGGCTGTCTGTGGACAAAAACGGGAAACTGCATATCACCAAAGAAGCCAATGGAAGCAACCCGGTGCGTGCCGGACTAAAACCGCTACTGGGATTCGATGTGTGGGAACACGCTTATTATCTCGACTATCAGAACCGGCGGGCCGACCACGTAAATAAACTGTGGGAGATCATCGACTGGGATGTAGTGGAAAAACGACTGTAATTCAGAAGTATTCACCACAGAGGACGCAGAGGACACAGAGTTTCAAATTCGGGAAAAGAACGAATTTGACTCTGGTGTCCTCTGCGTCTTTTGTTTCCTCTGCACCACTCTCTGCCTACTCCGTGGTGAAATAATCCCTGATTTACTTTTTTCTTATCTCCTTTTTCACTTACTTTGCTCCCGTAAAGACAAAGGGGTGCCACCCGGTGGCTGAGATCATACCCTAAGAACCTGATGCAGTTAGTACTGCCGAAGGGATTGTGTATTTCTTCTTATCGTTTCTCTCCGCATGCACTCTCTTTGTATTTACTTTCATTTATCTATAAATACATATACGAATATGAAAGTACAAGTGAACAACAAAGAAGTGGAAACTACCGCAAGCACCATCACCGGGCTTGCCACGCAATTGCAACTTCCCGAAAACGGCATTGCCATCGCTGTGAACAACCAAATGATCCCACGTCCGCAATGGGACGAATTCAGCCTGCACGAGAATGACAACCTGATTGTGATTAAAGCAGCCTGTGGAGGATAAATCATGCTGAGCCTGCAATTTATCACTCACCAGACCGGGAAATACTCTTATTTCGAATCGGCATGTATGGCCCTCGAAGGAGGATGCAAATGGATACAACTGCGCATGAAAGAGGCATCTCCGGAAGAGGTGGAAACAGTAGCCCGGCAGCTGAAACCTCTTTGCAAGACACACGGAGCCATCCTGATTCTTGACGATCATGTGGAACTCGCCCAAAAACTGGAAGTGGACGGAGTGCATCTGGGCAAAAAAGACATGCCTGTCAGCGAAGCCAGAAAAATCCTGGGCGAAGCATTCATCATCGGAGGTACAGCCAATACTTTTGAAGACGTGAAAATGCACTTCAGCGCCGGTGCCGACTATCTGGGCATCGGCCCGTTCCGGTTTACTACAACCAAGAAGAACCTCAGCCCCGTACTGGGGCTCGAAGGATATACCTCTATTTTATCGCAAATGGATGAATGCGGCATCCGGATTCCGGTAGTCGCCATCGGAGGCATCGTAACGGAAGATATCCCTGCCATCATGAAAACAGGCGTAAACGGCATCGCCCTCTCAGGAGCCATCCTGCAAGCGCCGGACCCGGTAGAAGAAACAAGAAGGATTCTAAACATATAAGGAAATGAATCGAACTCACCACAGATTACACAGATTTTCACAGATTAATAATTTATTTTACTGAGAGTTAAATTAAAGAATCTGTGAAAATCCGTGTAATCTGTGGTGAGCTCAAAACAAAATCAGAAATGGAAAAGCTAATTATTGCGGGACGTGAATTCAACTCCCGCCTCTTCCTGGGAACAGGAAAGTTCAACTCAAACGAATTGATGGAACAATCGATACTGGCCTCGGGCACCGAAATGGTAACAGTGGCCATGAAACGTATCGACATGGAGAATTCGGAAGACGACATGCTGAAACATATCGTGCATCCACACATCCAACTGCTGCCCAATACCTCGGGAGTGCGCAATGCGGAAGAAGCGGTGTTTGCCGGACAAATGGCACGCGAAGCCTTCGGGACCAACTGGCTGAAGCTGGAGATACACCCGGATCCGCGCTATCTGCTGCCCGACTCGGTAGAGACTCTGAAAGCAACCGAACGACTCGTGAAACTCGGATTTGTGGTACTGCCTTATTGCCAGGCCGACCCGGTGCTCTGCAAACAACTGGAAGAGGCGGGAGCGGCCACAGTGATGCCGTTGGGAGCACCGATCGGAACCAACAAAGGTTTGCAGACCAAAGAATTCATCCACATCATTATCGAACAGGCGGGTATCCCGGTAATAGTGGATGCCGGAATCGGTGCGCCGAGCCATGCGGCAGAAGCGATGGAGATGGGAGCATCGGCGTGTCTGGTAAATACTGCCATTGCCGTAGCCGGCAACCCGGTAGAAATGGCAAAGGCCTTCAAGCAGGCAGTCGAAGCAGGACGAATGGCCTATGAAGCAGGACTCGGCATGCAGACTACCGGATTGGTGGCAGAAGCAAGTTCACCGCTGACGGCATTTTTAAACGAATAAAAAAACAGTCCCACCTCTAATAACGAATTTATGGAACAAAGAATAAAATTCCCCCGCTCCGAGAAAGTGTACCTGTCCGGAAAACTTTTCCCCGAAATCCGCGTAGGTATGCGGAGAGTAGAGCAAGTGCCCAGCACCACTTTCGAAGGAGAGAAGAAAATCATAACTCCCAACCCACACGTATATATCTATGATACAAGCGGACCTTTCAGTGACCCGGACATAGAGATTGACCTGAAAAAAGGTCTCCCCCGGCTGCGGGAAGAATGGATACTGAAAAGGGGGGATGTAGAGCAACTTCCGGAGATCAGTTCGGAATACGGACGGATGCGGCGGGACGACAAAAGCCTCGACCCTCTCCGCTTTGAGCACATCGCACTGCCCTACCGGGCCAAATCCGGGAAACATATCACCCAAATGGCATATGCCAAACAAGGTATCATCACTCCGGAAATGGAATATGTGGCTATCCGCGAAAACATGAACTGTGAGGAACTGGGTATCGATACTCACATTACTCCTGAATTTGTATGCCAAGAGATAGCCGAAGGACGGGCGGTTCTGCCTGCCAACATCAATCATCCCGAAGCCGAACCGATGATTATCGGCCGTAACTTTCTGGTAAAGATCAATACCAACATCGGTAACTCCGCAACCACGTCGAGCATCGACGAAGAGGTGGAGAAAGCGATGTGGAGCTGCAAATGGGGAGGTGACACGCTGATGGATCTTTCAACGGGAGAAAACATACACGAAACACGGGAATGGATCATACGCAACTGCCCGGTTCCGGTGGGTACGGTACCCATCTATCAGGCACTGGAAAAGGTAAACGGCAAAGTAGAGGACCTATCCTGGGAACTGTATCGCGACACACTGATAGAACAGTGCGAGCAGGGAGTGGACTACTTCACCATTCATGCGGGAATCCGCCGGCACAATGTGCACCTGGCGGAAAAGAGGCTTTGCGGAATCGTATCCCGCGGCGGGAGCATCATGAGTAAATGGTGCCTGGTGCACGACCGCGAGAGTTTCCTTTACGAACACTTTGACGACATCTGTGATATTCTGGCACAATATGACGTAGCGGTATCATTGGGAGACGGTTTGCGACCGGGTTCCACCCACGATGCCAATGACGAGGCACAGTTTGCCGAACTTGATACCATGGGCGAACTGGTGGTGCGCGCCTGGGAAAAGAACGTACAAGCCTTCATCGAAGGGCCCGGACACGTGCCGATGCACAAAATCCGCGAGAACATGGAACGCCAGATCGAGAAGTGCCACAATGCCCCGTTCTATACACTCGGCCCGTTAGTGACGGATATTGCACCGGGATACGACCACATCACCTCTGCAATCGGTGCGGCACAAATAGGCTGGCTCGGAACAGCTATGCTCTGCTACGTGACGCCCAAGGAGCACCTGGCATTGCCCGATAAAGAAGATGTACGCGTCGGAGTGATCACCTATAAGATTGCCGCCCATGCAGCCGACCTGGCCAAGGGGCATCCGGGAGCCCAGGTACGGGACAATGCGTTGAGCAAAGCACGCTATGAATTCCGCTGGAAAGACCAGTTCGACTTATCGCTCGACCCGGAACGCGCATTCTCTTATTTCCATGCCGGACGACACACGGACGGAGAATATTGCACCATGTGCGGACCGAACTTCTGCGCAATGCGACTGAGCCGGGATTTGAAGAAAACTAAAAAACAAGAGTAAGACCAACTGTCATGGAAAGAACAGACGAATACCGGAAAGCATTGGACGTACCCATCTCCGAACTATCCATAGACCGGATCATTGAGGAGATCCGCCGGCAGCCGGAGAGCTTTGAGGCCCTCTATCATCTGACGACAGACGAGAAGCTATTGGTCTCCTGGCGGGCACTGTGGGTATGCGATAAACTTTGCAGGCAATACCCCGATTGGTTCGCCCCGCTCCGGGAAGAACTGACCGGAAGGCTGGTGACCTGCAAACACGATGGTTCCAAGCGCCTGCTTCTCTCCATACTCTACCATGCTCCCGCCGAAGAAATCCCATCGGTTGAATTGCTTAACTTCTGTCTGGATTGCATGCTGTCTCGCCGCGAAAGCATAGGCGTGCAATCCTTAGCCGTCCGAATGGCCTACCACCTGTGCAAGCACGAACCCGAACTGCTCAACGAACTGCGGACCATACTGGAAAGCACAGATACGGAACTGTATTCGACCGCTGTAAAAACGACTGTGCGGAACACATTGAAGAAAATAAATCAGAAGAATAAAAAGAAAAAATAAAATGTTTTCAGATGAATTAGAAAAGATTTCCTGGGAAGAGACGACTAAAATCATCTATTCCAAAACCGACGCCGATGTGCGCCGCGCATTGTCAAAGGAACATTGCGATGTAAACGATTTTATGGCATTGATTTCGCCGGCTGCCGCCCCCTATCTGGAGACTATGGCGCGTCTCAGCCGGAAATATACGCTGGAACGCTTCGGAAAGACAATTTCGATGTTCGTTCCACTCTATATTACAAATTCTTGTACAAACTCGTGTGTATACTGTGGCTTTAACCACAATAATCCGATGAAACGGACCATCCTTACGGAAGAGGAAATGGTAAACGAGTACAAAGCGATCAAGAAACTGGCTCCGTTCGAAAATCTGCTGTTAGTAACAGGCGAAAATCCTGCCAAAGCAGGAGTAGATTACATTGAACGGGCCCTCCTGCTGGCAAAGCCTTATTTCTCTAATCTGCAAATTGAGGTAATGCCACTTAAAGCAAAAGAATATGAACGGCTTACGTATGCCGGACTGAATGGAGTCATCTGCTTTCAGGAGACTTACAACAAAACCAATTATAATGTGTATCATCCCCGTGGCATGAAATCGAAATTTGAGTGGCGTGTCAATGGTTTTGACCGTATGGGACAAGCAGGTGTACACAAAATAGGCATGGGGGTACTGATCGGTCTGGAAGAATGGCGCACGGATGTCACAATGATGGCCTACCATCTGCGCTATCTGCAAAAGCACTACTGGAAAACGAAATATAGCGTCAACTTCCCCCGGATGCGCCCCTCGGAGAACGGAGGTTTCCAACCTAATGTTGTGATGAACGACCGGGAACTGGCACAGGTGACTTTTGCCATGCGCATCTTCGACCACGATGTGGATATCTCCTACTCTACCCGCGAAAGCGCAGAGTTCCGTAACCACATGGCTACGCTCGGGGTGACTACCATGAGCGCCGAAAGTAAAACGGAACCGGGAGGCTACTTTACCTATCCGCAGGCACTGGAGCAGTTTCATGTCAGCGACGAACGGAAAGCCGTGGAAGTGGATGCCGCACTGCGTTCACTGGGGCGGATACCCGTTTACAAAGACTGGGACACGGCACTGACCCTGACTCAATGCTAACGATAAAGACGAATCATGGAAAGATACAACAGGCAAATCATGCTTCCGGAAATAGGAGAAGCAGGACAAGCAAAACTCAAAGCTGCCAAAGTATTGATTGTGGGCGTAGGAGGACTGGGTTCTCCCATCGCCCTCTATCTGGCGGGTGCAGGAGTAGGTACCATCGGACTGGTGGATAACGATGAAGTAAGCCTCAGCAATCTGCAAAGGCAGGTGCTCTATACGGAAGAAGAGGTAGGAGACCTGAAAGCGATTTGCGCTTCGCTGCGGCTCAGTGCCCTGAACCGGGAAATAGAGGTAAATGCCTGTCCGGGACGGCTCAGCAAAGACAATGCCCGTGAATTGATAAGGCAGTACGACATCGTAGTGGACGGATGCGATAACTTTATCACCCGATATCTGATAAATGACGTCTGTGTAGAGTTGGGAAAACCCTATGTATACGGTGCCATCTGTGGTTTCGAGGGACAGGTTTCTGTCTTTAACTACGGGAGCGGGGCACAACGGAAAACATACCGTGACCTCTATCCGGATGAAGAAGAGATGTTGCGTATGCCTCCTCCTCCCAAAGGGGTAGTCGGAGTAACACCGGCAGTGACGGGCAGTGTGGAAGCAACCGAAGTCCTGAAGATTATCTGCGGATTCGGAGAGGTTCTGGCAGGCAAACTATGGACAATTGACTTACGGACATTGCAATCTAACATATTTTCACTATAAAGGTTGGTTTCTGAGTAAGTTAATTACTAACTTTGCTAAACTTAACAGTTTAACAACAGAAATGAAACTTATCGTAGTAACGACGCCTACTTTCTTTGTAGAAGAAGATAAGATTATCACTGCTCTCTTTGAAGAGGGATTGGATATTCTGCATCTCAGGAAACCGGAAACGCCGGCTATGTATTCGGAACGCTTGCTCACACTGATTCCGGAAAAATATCATAAACGCATTGTCACCCATGAACACTTCTACCTGAAAGAAGAATTCAACCTGATGGGAATTCACCTGAATGCCCGCAACCCGAAAGAGCCGCATGACTACTCCGGGCATATCAGTTGTTCCTGCCACTCGGTGGAGGAAGTGAAAAACAAAAAACACTTTTACGACTATGTGTTTATGAGCCCGATTTACGACAGTATCTCAAAAGAAGGATATAACTCGCCTTACACGGCTGAAGAATTGCGTCAGGCAGGTAAAGACAAAATCATCGATGGCAAAGTAATGGCTTTGGGAGGCATCACGCCGGAGAATATACTGGAAGTAAAGGATTTCGGATTCGGAGGTGCAGTGGTTTTAGGAGACTTGTGGGGTAAATTCGATGCCTGTTCCGACAGAGATTATCTGGCAGTGATAGAACACTTCAAGAAACTGAAAAAGATGGCGGACTGAGCCAAAGAACAACGGACTAAATAAAATAGGGTGACTTCCTTATGAAGGGAAGCCACCCTATTTCGTTGAAACCTATTTGATTAAAATTCGTAATGGAATCCGAATGTTAAGTCTTCGCTACTTGCGCTAAAGCCGAATCCGCTGTTATTCATATAGTCGTCCTTATAACCCAAGAAACCACATTTGGCAACCAAACTGAAATGTTGGTTCAGTTTTATGGCAATACCCGGTTTCAGACCGATCTCAAAACCGTTTATTGCATCTCCGCCATCTTTCACCTTAGTGGTAGCAAAGCCAAACCCACCATCGATAAACAGACGTACAATCTTGTTCTCGTAATAAGAAAAGCGTGCATAAGGAGCAATAGCAAAAGAATTAATCGTTTTATGACTTATATAATCATGGTTAAACTGGAGTTCAACGCCCAGTGCCCATTGTTCACTCAGGTTGTATCCGATTTCCGGAGCGAGCCTGAAAGAAGTAGTATTAGCGTCATCATTACGCCACAAACCTACGGTACCTCCCATGTAAATGTCCTGAGCTTTGACAGATAAAGTTGCAATAGCAACAAATAAAAACAATACAATCTTTTTCATCTTCTTAGTAGTTTTAATTAAATGTACCTATTTTGAAAACAAACAAAAGAATTATTTCACTTTTGTTTCGGGGCGCAAAAGTATAGCATATTCATTAATTAAACAACTATTTCCGCCACTATTCGCTGAGTGAATATAAAAGAAAAGCCGCTTGTAGTTGATTTACAGCGGCTTCTCTATTTTAATATTTATCGGTTTCTCAGAACTTATAACCTACACTGATCGAAACATTCAGATTTTTACCATTTACGTCG
Source organism: Bacteroides hominis (assembly GCF_033042785.2). Lineage (NCBI taxonomy): Bacteria > Pseudomonadati > Bacteroidota > Bacteroidia > Bacteroidales > Bacteroidaceae > Bacteroides > Bacteroides hominis. The sequence continues at coordinate 3,911,291 of NZ_CP178829.1, forward strand.
TCCATTACATCGACAAATCCGAACTGGCCGTCAAGCCCTGCGATGATCTTGCCAAACTCCGCGGCAACACCGATACCCAAACCTACATCGCCACGTTTCAGCAGACCGTCGTCGCCAAAGGTATCAACTTCCAAACGTCCTTTACCTAAATCGACTTTAGAATTACCCCCGATGCCGCAAGCAAAATAAGGACCGGCACTCAACACAATATTGGTATTATCGGCCACTTTGAAACGCGCCGCAGCCATAACCGGCAGTTCCAGATAGACAGCATTCACACTCAGTTCATCCTTCTTGACACCTTTGGAAGATACGAACAAAGAGGGTTGCAAGGACCAGATTTCATTAAATCCATACTCCATACCACCGCCTATCTTGAATCCTACTTTGGCATTCATGTCAAAATCACCGGTATAATTACTGATATTCATTCCCACTTTGGCATTCCAGCTCACTTGAGAAAAGCCCACAACCGAAACAAGGGCAAACAATACAAACACAAGATTTCTTTTCATAATTCTGTAATTTTAGTTTGTTAAAAATATAATAAGTAAGGTTTCATAAGATAAAGGAAATATTTTTATTTGAATTATACAAATATTCACTCTACATTTTATCCACTCCCCCTGCTTCTGCTTTCTCTTATTCTGTTTCCATAAAAAAACGAGGCTACCCTTTCACGGGTAACCTCGCCTAACCAGTTATCTAAATCTATTTAGTCTTCGATAGCTGCTTGTGCCGCTGCCAGACGTGCAATAGGCACACGGAACGGAGAACAACTAACGTAATTCAAACCTACTTTATGGCAGAACTTCACAGATGAAGGCTCACCGCCATGTTCACCGCAGATACCGCATTTCAAATCCGGACGGATAGCACGCCCTTTTTCGGTTGCCATACGTACCAACTGGCCTACACCATTCTGGTCGAGTACCTGGAACGGATCTACCTTCAGGATCTTCTTCTCCAGATAAACCGGAAGGAAAGAAGCGATATCGTCACGAGAGTAACCGAAAGTCATCTGAGTCAAGTCGTTGGTTCCGAACGAGAAGAACTCGGCAGACGAAGCGATACGGTCGGCAGTCAGAGCTGCACGAGGAATTTCGATCATGGTTCCGACCTTGAAGTCGATGCGGTCTCCCACCTCTTCGAAAAGCTTTTCTGCTTCGGCACGGATCACACTTTCCTGCTGCTGGAACTCGTAAAGAATACCTGTCAGCGGCACCATGATTTCGGGATGTGTTTCTATTCCTTCTTTCTTCAGTTCAAGAGCGGCACCCAAAATGGCACGAGTCTGCATCTGTGTGATTTCGGGATACGTATTTCCCAAACGACAGCCACGGTGACCCAACATCGGGTTGTGTTCGCAAAGTGATTCTACACGCTGCTGGATATATTGCAGGCTTACCCCCATCGTATCGGCCATTTCTTGCTGTCCTTTCAGATCGTGAGGAACGAATTCATGCAAAGGAGGATCGAGCAGGCGTACGGTCACCGGACAACCGGACATAGCCTTAAAGATACCTTTGAAGTCGGCTTGCTGATACGGAAGTATCTTAGCCAGTGCTTTGCGGCGCCCTTCAGCATTTTCTGCCAGGATCATTTCACGCATAGCCTTAATTTTTTCACCTTCAAAGAACATGTGTTCCGTACGGCAAAGGCCTATACCTACCGCACCGAAGTTACGGGCAACCTCAGCATCATGCGGAGTGTCGGCATTAGTACGTACTTGCAGGCGGGTATATTTATCGGCCAACTTCATCAAATCGGAAAAATCACCCGATAACTCAGCAGCCTTCGTTTCTACTTTACCTTGGTAAACTTCACCCGTACTACCGTTCAAAGAGATGAAATCACCCTCTTTCAGCAACACGCCGTCCACTTCTACTGTACGGGCTTTATAGTCGATGTTCAGTGCACCGGCTCCCGAAACACAACATTTACCCATACCGCGGGCAACCACGGCTGCATGTGAAGTCATACCTCCGCGTGCGGTCAAAATGCCTTCAGCAACTGCCATACCGGCCAAATCTTCCGGTGATGTTTCAATACGAACCATTACGACGCGTTTTCCGGCAGCATGCCATTCGGCAGCGTCGTCAGCAAAGAATACAATCTGACCGGTAGCAGCACCCGGAGAAGCCGGCAAACCGCGAGTCAACACTTTAGCCTGTTTCAAAGCAGACTTATCGAATACCGGGTGGAGTAATTCATCCAGCTTATTGGGTTCTACACGCATCAGGGCAGTCTTTTCATCAATCATTCCCTGACGGAACAGATCCATTGCGATTTTTACCATGGCAGCACCGGTACGTTTACCGTTACGTGTCTGAAGGAACCAAAGTTTGCCTTCCTGAACGGTGAACTCCATGTCCTGCATATCTTTATAGTGATTTTCGAGCTTAGTCTGCAATTCGTCCAGTTGTTTATATATTTCCGGCATTGCTTCTTCCATAGAAGGGTATTTCGAAGCACGCTCTTCTTCGCTCACACCGGCCAACTGAGCCCAACGCTGAGAACCGATCTTCGTGATCTGTTGCGGAGTACGGATTCCGGCAACAACGTCCTCGCCCTGTGCATTGATCAGGTATTCACCATTGAAAAGGTCCTCACCTGTGGCAGCATCGCGTGAGAAGCAAACACCTGTAGCAGAACCATCGCCCATATTACCGAATACCATTGCCTGAACACTTACGGCAGTACCCCATTCGTCAGGAATTCCCTCCATCTTACGGTACAGGATGGCACGTTCATTCATCCATGAATTAAATACGGCGCAAATTGCTCCCCAAAGCTGTTCGTATGCACAAGTCGGGAAATCCTTGCCGGTCTGTGCTTTTACGGCAGCTTTAAATTTCTTCACGAGTTCTTTCAGGTCTTCTACCTCAAGCTCGTTATCCAGTTTCACGCCTTTGGCATGTTTCACCTCTTCGATGATGGCTTCAAACGGATCCTGGTCTTCTTTGTTAACAGGCTTCATACCCAATACTACATCACCATACATCTGTACGAAACGACGGTAAGAATCCCATGCAAAACGGGCATTTCCTGTTTTACGGGTCAAGCCTTCAACCACTTCATCGTTCAATCCCAGGTTCAGGATCGTATCCATCATGCCCGGCATGGATGCACGCGCACCCGAACGCACAGAAACCAGCAACGGATTCTCTACGTCACCAAATTTTGAACGCATCAGGTTCTCTATATTTGCAATGGCTTTTTCTACTTCTTCTTTCAGGAGAGATACGACCTTTTCCTGTCCCATCTCGTAATATTCGGTACAAACGTCAGTTGTAATTGTGAAGCCCGGAGGTACGGGGACACCGATCAGATTCATTTCGGCAAGGTTCGCACCTTTACCCCCAAGTAAGTTTCGCATACCGGCTTTTCCTTCTGCCAGTCCATTACCAAAGGTATAAACTCTTTTTTTGTCCATAATACGATTTTAAAGTTATTAGTTGTGATTCTTTTCTGTTCGCAAATCTAAGGATATTTCGCAAACCAGAAAACTTTTATATGAAAAACTTTCTATCAAAATGCAATTTCGACATTGCAATCTGCATTATTTCACTTCATATAGAGAAATACGAAAAAAAATACCTACTTTTGCGAAAGATTTTATTAATATGGCGTAGAATGGTGATTTTATATATTCACGCTTTATACATAAAGAAATCATTTTAATATAATTCAAGGAGTATTGTGGCTAGAAAGAAAAAAGAACTTCCCCTGCTGGAGAAGGTGACAATAACGGATGTGGCTGCCGAAGGAAAAGCCATCGCAAAAGTAAATGACCTGGTAGTTTTTGTGCCTTACGTAGTGCCGGGCGATGTGGTGGATCTGCAAGTCAAAAGAAAAAAGAATAAATATGCCGAGGCCGAAGCGGTGAAGTTTCACGAACTCTCGCCGATACGTGCCGTTCCTTTTTGCCAACACTATGGCGTATGCGGCGGATGCAAATGGCAGGTATTGCCTTACGCCGAACAAATCAAATACAAACAGAAACAGGTGGAAGATAACCTCCGTCGCATCGGCAAGATCGAATTACCGGAGATCTCTCCTATCCTGGGATCTGCCAAAACCGAATTTTATCGGAACAAACTGGAATTTACCTTCTCAAACAAACGCTGGCTGACAGCAGAAGAAGTGAAACAGGATGTAAAGTACGACCAGATGAATGCAGTGGGATTCCATATCCCGGGAGCATTCGACAAAGTGCTGGCTATCGAAAAGTGTTGGTTACAAGACGATATTTCCAATCGCATCCGAAACACAATCCGTGATTATGCTTACGAGCACAATTACTCTTTCATCAACCTTCGTTCACAGGAAGGAATGCTCCGCAACATGATTGTGCGTACTTCAAGTACCGGCGAACTGATGGTAATTCTGATTTGTAAAATTACCGAAGAGCATGAAATGGACCTCTTCAAGCAGTTATTGCAGTATGTGGCCGACCAATTTCCGGAAATAACCTCTCTCCTATACATTATTAATAATAAATGCAACGACACCATCAATGATCTCGATGTACACGTATTCCGTGGCAACGACCATATCTTTGAAGAGATGGAGGGCCTGCGTTTCAAAGTGGGACCGAAATCGTTCTATCAGACCAATTCGGGGCAAGCATACAACCTCTATAAGGTAGCGCGCGACTTTGCCGGATTAACAGGTGGCGAACTGGTGTATGACCTGTATACCGGAACAGGAACCATTGCTAACTTTGTATCGCGACAGGCACGGCAAGTGATTGGCATCGAATACGTGCCCGAAGCCATTGAAGATGCGAAAGTAAATGCGGAAATTAATGGAATAGAGAATACGTTGTTCTTTGCCGGAGACATGAAGGATATCCTGACTCAGGACTTCATCAATCAGTATGGACGTCCGGACGTAATTATCACCGATCCTCCCCGGGCAGGAATGCATCAGGATGTGGTAGACGTAATCTTGTTTGCCGAACCAAAACGAATTGTATATGTTAGTTGTAATCCGGCAACGCAAGCCCGTGATCTTCAGTTGCTCGACGTTAAATACCGTGTGAAAGCAGTGCAACCGGTAGATATGTTCCCACATACCCATCACGTGGAAAACGTAGTGCTGCTCGAACTTAAATAAGGAAACGAATATGAAAAGAATGAAACGAACTCCGGCCGAAAAGGCACGTGCGCAATATACAGGTTATCTGGTGAAAGAGCCTATGGAACTAATGGACTTCCTCGCAGCGAAAATGCCTGATGCCAGCCGTACCAAGCTAAAGTCACTGCTCAGCAAACGAATCGTACTGGTTGACAATGTGATTACGACACAGTTCAACTTCCCTCTGCAACCGGGCATGAAAGTGCTTATCAGCAAAGATAAGAATAAAAAGGAATTCCGTCATCCGCTGCTGAAAATCGTCTATGAAGACGCTTATATCATCGTAGTAGAGAAAAAAGAAGGCTTACTCTCTGTTGGCACCGACCGGCAGAAGGAACGCACAGCACAGCATATCTTAAGTGAATATGTGGGGCGTTCGGGGCGTGGAAACCGTATTTTTGTAGTTCATCGTCTGGATCGTGACACCTCAGGATTGATGATGTTTGCCAAAGATGAAAAGACACAACGTACACTGCGTGACCACTGGCATGACATCGTGACGGACCGTCGTTATGTAGCAGTAGTTACCGGCGAGATGGAAAAAGACAGCGACACCGTCGTATCCTGGTTGACAGACCGTACCTTATATGTCAGTTCAAGCAGCTACGATGACGGTGGTTCCAAATCAATCACCCACTATCGCACTATCAAACGCGCCAATGGATATTCATTGGTAGAACTGCGACTGGAAACCGGACGTAAAAATCAGATACGTGTACATATGCAGGATTTAGGGCATCCTCTGATCGGAGACGGGCGTTACGGTATCGACGGCGGCCCCAATCCTCTCGGGCGTCTGGCGTTGCATGCTTTCAAACTTTGTTTCTATCATCCGGTAACAGATCAGCTGATGGAATTTGAAACTCCTTATCCCCCGGCATTCAAGAAATTGTTTCTCAGAAAATGATACTAAAATGGGCGTGAAACAACTATTTCACGCCCATTTTGATATATCCCACCTGTCAAATATAAGTATTATTCCATCCTAAGCTCAAAATTAAATCCCGGTGCATTGTCCGAAAGATAAAAGATACCGCTCAGCCGATCTCCGTATACTCTTACGTCATCCATAAAAGAAATACCGTTAGTTCCGTAATCCAACACTAAATTACGATTATAAGAGTCGCCCCAATACCACCGGAAACGATACTGATCATACAAAGCGCCGTCAGAAGCATAAAACTGGGTTTCCACCCCAAAACCGTCAAGCCCGAATTCAAAGGTACTAAACAAGGCTTCACCGTTATCGGCATTCATCCCCACATCTCCTGTCCATGCCCGTCCGGCAATGACATATTCAATCTCTCCCTGATCGTCTTCACAGGATGCCAGTCCGACAGCCAGCAGCAGTACCAGCAGAATCTTTAAATAGCCTTTCATCTTTCTATCTCCTTTTCTAAATTAGTTTCTGTTGTATTTTGAATCAACAAATACAACGACCTTTCCGTTCAGCTTTCCGGAAAGATTATGTTCGCGCACCCACACATTATCAAAATAAGTCATCCCGTTTACGCCATAGTCAAAAACAATTCCTTCCATCGAATCGTCTATCCAGGACCAAGTCAGATTATTTGTTTCTGTCCGGTAAGGTTGGTTTTCATTCAAATGATAATAGGCATAAGTTTCTGCCAGCCGTCCGCTATCATCAAACTTCAATGTATGGCGCACCCATTCATCCGCATCATTTTTATCAGAATCATTCACCCAAGTCTTTCCGCATAACTTTGCATTACTGTTTCGCAAATAATCATCTGAATAATACTTGTCGCCACAAGAGCTCAAGCCTACTATAGCTACCAATAAAAGCAGCGTCTTCATAAAATTCAATGTCTTCATAAGTGTCATTTGTCATTAAATTAATAATACAAGGGACAAATATAAGGATTGTTTTCTAATAAAAAGGAAATAGGATTAATAAAAACATTTCAAACAAATAAAAACCACATTGTTCGCTTCGGAGGCATTCTGTTTACCTTACCTGAATTTTCAAAAAGAAACCTTTAAGAGAAAGTAAGCTACAGATTGCTTCATTTATAGAAGAATCGCTAACTCTATATAGAAACAAAAGTCCTCAGATAGAACTTATATTTAATAGAAAACGGATAAAAAAAGAAATAACATACACTTTTATCACTATCTAATGATAAATATGCAAAAACACTTAGACCTTTATTAATATCCTCTAAGTCTTTTGTTAACTTCATCCAAGTCTTTTATTAACTTCGTCTAAGTATTTTGCTAACTTCATCCGAGTATTTTGCTAACTTCATAATCCCCAAAGACGTTTCCCACTGTATAAGACCACTTTTTTTATTTATTAGCACTCGCAGAAGCAATCATACAAAAATAACATATATGTGCATAAACATAGACATTCATAACACAATAAACGATATCACAGTAAAACAATGGAATAACATTCTTTTTGAATTATACAAATTCCGCTATTTCGCGTTCTTTTCCACAAGGATTGATATAGGACCTGAAAAATCAAATCTGAGCAGCATTAAAATACAAAATGACAAAATGAGTTATTGAGTATTAATTGCCGTTTTTCACCTCCGATTCTCAGAAATAATCTTTCCCGATACACAGCATTTCCCCTTTTTATTCCCTACATTTGTGCTACGAATAAAAAATCAAGATAGTAAAATGAAAAAGTTTATTAAAGGAGTCCGGTTTACTCCTTCCAATTATCCGGATGAAATAGAAGATAAGATACAGAAATACAGAAAACAAGGCTATAAACTTCCCCCACGCAAAGTGCTCCGTACGCCGGAACAGATTGAAGGTATCCGTGAAAGTGCCAAAATCAATACGGCGCTGCTTGACCACATCGCGGAAAACATTCGTGAAGGAATGCCTACAGAAGAGATCGACCGATTGGTTTATGATTTCACAACAGCTCACGGTGCTATTCCCGCTCCTCTTAATTATGAAGGATTCCCTAAAAGCGTCTGTACCAGTATCAATGATGTGGTATGCCACGGAATACCCAGTCCGACCGAATTTCTGCAAAGCGGAGATATAGTCAACGTGGACGTATCGACTATTTACAAAGGCTATTTCTCCGATGCATCACGTATGTTCATGATCGGTGAAGTCAGTCCGGAAAAACAAAGACTGGTGCAAGTTACCAGAGAGTGTATGGAAATCGGTATAGCAGCCGCACAGCCTTGGGCACGGTTAGGAGATGTGGGTGCCGCTATTCAGGAACATGCCGAGAAGAACGGTTATAGCGTGGTCCGTGACTTATGCGGGCACGGAGTAGGTATCAAATTCCATGAAGAACCCGACGTAGAACACTTCGGACGCCGGGGAACAGGAATGTTAATTCTTCCGGGCATGACTTTCACCATCGAACCGATGATCAATATGGGAACGTATGAGGTCTTTGTCGACTCTGCTGATGACTGGACAGTCTGCACAGACGACGGATTGCCGTCTGCACAATGGGAAAATATGATTCTGATTACTGAAACCGGAAACGAAATATTGACTTATTAAATGGAACTGACTCTCCTCTTGATTATTGCAGCCTTGCTGGTTGTCCAGCTTGTATTGACACTAACCCGCAACAATCGCTCGCAAAGCGAAGAGATGCAACGGGCATTGCGTCAACAAATGCAGGAAAACCGGGAAGAGTTGAATCGCAGCATTCGTGAGTTGCGCATGGAAATGACGCAAACCCTGAATCAGGGTTTACAACAGTTGCAGGACGCCATGCATAAGAACATGATGACCACCGGAGAACTGCAACGCCAGAAGTTCGACGCAATGGCACGTCAGCAGGAAACGCTGATACAGTCTACTGAGAAGCGTCTGGATGACATGCGCGTGATGGTTGAAGAGAAATTACAAAAGACTCTTAACGAACGTATCGGACAGTCCTTCGAGATAGTCCGTTCGCAACTTGAAAACGTGCAAAAAGGCCTGGGAGAAATGAAGTCTCTCGCACAAGATGTGGGTGGTCTCAAGAAAGTTCTGAGCAACGTGAAAATGCGCGGGACCTTTGGAGAAGTCCAGTTAGGTGCTCTTCTGGAGCAGATGATGAGTCCTGAACAGTATGAAGCAAATGTCAAGACCAAGAAGAGCGGAACCGAATTTGTAGAGTTCGCCATCAAACTTCCCGGGAAAGACGATGCAAACAGTACCGTTTATCTGCCAATCGATGCAAAATTCCCAAAAGATGTTTACGAGCAATATTATGATGCCTTTGAGGCAGGTGACGCTGTACTGATGGAATCATGCGGGCGTCAACTGGAAACAACCATAAAAAAGATGGCAAAGGATATTCATGACAAGTATGTCGACCCACCGTTTACAACGGACTTCGCCATCCTGTTCCTCCCCTTTGAAAGCATTTATGCAGAAGTAATCCGCCGCACAACTTTAGTGGAAACACTACAAAAGGATTTCAAGATTGTCGTAACCGGACCAACTACTCTGGGAGCCATACTGAACAGCCTGCAAATGGGATTCCGGACACTTGCCATACAGAAGCGTACTGGTGAAGTATGGACTGTATTGGGAGCCGTAAAAACAGAATTCGGAAAATTCGGAGGACTGCTTGAGAAGGTGCAGAAGAATCTGCAAAGTGCAGGTGACCAATTGGAAGAAGTAATGGGAAAACGCACCCGCGCCATCGAACGCAAGCTCCGGCAGGTCGAAGAGCTCCCACACGAAGAAAGCCGGAAAATCTTACCGATTGACGATGGCGGAGAAGATGATTAATTGATAAAACAACGAGATATAAGGTCATGGAAACAACACTTAAGGATCAGTTCATTACCTTGTGGAATACTTATTTTCCACAAGCCGGACTCCCCATAGCATTTGAATACTCGGCAGATACACAGAATCTTCCGGTAGTGGAAGCTCCGAAAGGACATCGGTGTATCATTGCCCAACTGACACAAGTACAACGAGGAAAAACTCTCTGTATACAGGCAGATTCTGTGGGATGCCGGGGTGGGAAACGATATACAAGCTTTACGGACAAGATGTTCCCCGGGTTTGAATGTTTCCTTTCACACAATGGGCAAGGAGAAGGAGAACGATACAAACAAACGCCGGAATTGGCTGCGGAGGCTCTGGCACAGTTACCCGTACTTCCTATCAAGGGGGAAAACCTGATTTTCAAGCGTTGGGACAAACTGGAAGCAGAAGACACACCGGAAGCGGTTATTTTCTTTGCATCTGCCGATGTTCTCTCCGGATTGTTCACACTGGCTTGTTTTGACAATGCAGATCCTGATGCAGTGATTGCTCCTTTCGGTGCAGGCTGTGCCTCCATTATCTATCATCCGTACCGGGAACAACTGGACGGAACCAATCGGGCAGTGTTAGGATCATTCGACCCTTCGGCACGCAAATGTATGAAATCCGACCTTTTGTCTTTTGCCATTCCATTTAACAAATTCAAAAAAATGGTGTTGCAAATGGAAGAAAGCTTTCTGAAGACAGCTACGTGGGACGTAATCAAAAAGAGAATGGGCAAATCCAATCAGTCTTAAATAAAAGAGCTATTCCGGAGAGTTGTTTCACCGGAATAGCTCTTATCAAAGTAACCGAAACCGGTTCTTCTTACCAGTTCTCTCTGAGTATCTGTTTCATTTTCAACACTGTCCCCATATTACATTCACGATCAACCTTGACCCTCACACTAAGTTTCCGGCCATCTTTCAGTTTCTCCCGATAATCGGTTACCGCCTGTTGTAACTCCTCTGCCGTAGGATTCTTCAATTCTTTAAGCAAATCCTTACCGGACATAAAATTCAACTCGATCCCACTCAGACAATCTCCATTTTGGGAGCCAAACTTCTTCAAATTCTCATATTGCGAAACAACGATGGGGAATTCCTTGTCAAGAAAATCTTTACTATCATTACCCGAAGCAATAGCAATGCTGTCACGTATTTCGGTATATGCATCGTAAACCGCCTGCAATGCCTGCCTTGCTTCATCCACGTTGGTTCCTCTGTCACACCAGAACCCAACAATCTGTTCGTCTTTACGACCAGACTTTTCTTTCTCTCTCCGTTGTTTATACAAAAGCTTTTCCTTAACTTTATCCTTCAGATTTTCTTTGAGAACATAATCTCCATCGAACAGCATCACATTCCTGGCATTCATTAGCAATTGATTCATCCGGTTCTCAGGGGTAGTAGGGGCAACCTTCTTTCCAAATTTCCGAAGGTTGTAGGCCTCCTCTTCATTCCTCAACAGTTTCGACAGAGTTTGATAATCCATTGCTTGTTTCTGGTGCAGTCCGGGCACTGTCTGTACAAATGTCTCCTTCACTTCGGGCCGGGCGAACGCATAAAGCGTTCCGGCCATCACGGGCACAAAAAGCAACAGCTTCAAACGTGCCCACCCATTGGTTCTTTCTTTCAACATCATGGTGATTCGGTTTTTAAGTTTACTGTGATTGAAACCGTTGGCCATAGAGTAGAGCCTTGTACCAACAGCCTTTTTCACTAACAAAAGTTGATATCTCGTTGCATCGATGCCATTATTTATCACTCCGTCGTCTGCCTCAAATTCGTGAACTTCCTGTAACTCACGTTTCAACAGCCACACGGCCGGATTAAACCAGAATAGAATGAGAAGAAGTTGAATCCACAATAAATCCAGCGTATGCCAACTACGCAAATGCATCACTTCATGCAGCAGAATTTCTTGTGAATGACCATAATCCGCTTCAGAAATCACAATAACCCTCCCCCAGCTAAAAGAACCTACCGTTTGAGAAGTCAATGCCAATGTATACTTTCCGTATCTGCTCCTCCTGGCATGTAATATCAGACGCCACATACGAATTGCAGACAGTACAAAGCCTAAGAACACTACGACGCTCCCTATCAAATAGACAACTCCCCCTACTCTTATTAATTCATGCCGGAATGTGATATCAGGAGAAGTATGTCGTACCCTTTCAGGCGAGTTTGCCAACCGCCCCATTCCTCCTTCCTGAACCAACTCCAACGAAGAATCGGAATAACCTTCTTCCACCAATACACGATGGATGACCTGAAAAGGAGTATGGAAGAGATGCTCTTCCTCAGTAGTAAACTCCATCAAAGGGAGGACGACACATACCGACATCCCCACCAGCAATGTCAATCGGTTAAAGCGAAAGAAAGTGCTGCGGCTCAGCAACGCCCGATAAAACACATAAAATAATATCAGGCAGAAAGCTGACTTGAGCAGGTAAAACAAGAAAGCTCCCATAAGATTATTTTTTACGTCCTTGTTCTATCTGGCGAATCAAAGCTTTCAGGTCTTCAACAGATAACCCTTCTTCCTCAATAAATGCCGATACAACATTGGTGTAGGAATTATCATAATATTGGGAAACAACTTCATGAAGAGCGGAGCGCTTATACTGCTTCTCTGAGATCAAGGCAAAATACTGATAGGTATTGCCATAAGCTTTATATCCGACAAACCCTTTCTCTTCAAGACCCCGTACGATAGTAGATACTGTATTATAATGGGGTTTGGGCTCGTCATAATACTTCAGAAGTTCACGGACAAACATTGCACCTTCTTTCCAGAATATGCGCATGATCTCTTCTTCTTTGGCAGTAAGTCTTTTCATCGTAATTAAGAATTAAAAGGTTCTGATACCACAAAGATAATAAATCATTCAGAACAAACAACTGCAACCATTAGTTATTCAACTAATGCCATAAGTTATTTAACTAATCTTAGCAGGAGATTAGAAGACTACCTTATTATATAAGAAAATCATCTTTTCCGGGGCAAGACCCAATGCAAAACCAGATATCCCAATATACCTGCTATTACCGTACCGGACAAAACACCGAGTTTAGCTTGGTTCAACAATACGGGGTGAGTGGAGCCAAACGAAAGATTGGCAATAAAAAGTGATACCGTAAAACCAATGCCTCCCAATAATGCCACTCCGGATATGTTCTTCCAGTTCATCCCTAAAGGCATTGGAGTGAGTCCACTCTTGATGGCCAACCATGTAAAAGAATAAATCCCAAGAAACTTGCCAGCCAACAGCCCCAGAGCAACCGCATAGGTAACTCCGCCAATGACCTCGCCTTCACCACTGAACATAACACCGGCATTGACAAAAGCAAATAATGGAAGAACAAGGTAATTCACCGCACCATGAAGATTATCTTCAAGTGATTGAAGCGGACTGATGACTCTGTCGGAAGCCGACTCAACCTCCTTCAGCTTAGCTATCTGCTGGTTGGTCAATACGATATTGTTTGCTCCCATTTCGGGGAATGTACTGATAATACGCCGGATACGCTCAATATAAGTACCGACATTCAACTGAGGTTTAGCGGGAATGACAAAAGCCAGAATGACACCGGAAATCGTACTATGGATACCCGATTGCAGGAAAAGATACCAGATAACCACCCCAACGACTAAAAAGAAAATCTTATTAGTGGCTCCTTTCTTACCTATAAAATATAACAGTACGTAAAGTAATGCCGCCCATAACAAATACTCATAAGCCACATGTGAACTGTAAAAGATAGCAATCACCAAAATACCGCCTATATCATCGACTACCGCAAAAGCTGTAAGGAAGATTTTCAAACTTAGCGGCACACGCTTGCCCAACAGACTGAGTACTCCCAAGGAAAAGGCAATATCGGTCGCCATGGGGATAGCCAACCCTTGTCCTCCTTCAGTGCCCGGAGCACAAATCATGGAATAGATTACAACAGGCACTACCATTCCGCCACATGCGGCTATGAATGGCAGTGCAGCTTTACGAAACGAAGAAAGCTCACCTACCAGCAACTCCCTCTTAATCTCCAACCCGACCATCAGGAAAAAAATCGTCATCAATCCGTCATTGATGAACTCAATCATTGTCAGATTGTGTCCCGCATGCGAAAGTAAATTAAAGCCTCCGATACGGAAATGAAGTTCGTGCGACAAAAATTCCTGATACACCGGTGCCACAGGAGAGTTAGCAATTACCGCAGCAGCAATCGCTGTTACAAATAATAAAATACTCGCCGTAATATTCATCGACGAGAAATCCTTCATCGAACGTAAAACTGTCATAATATGTATTTATAGAATTAGGTTTAAGTAACTTTATGCCTTTGCTAAGTTGTATAACTCCGCAATGCCAACTTCTTCACCCATAGAACAAAGATGCCGGTCAGGATCAGGTTTAACACGATCGTAAGCACTGAGATCACTAAAGCAGGACCACCCAGATTGTATCCAAGGGCAATAAAAATAATTCCGGCTCCTACTTCACCACGGGTAAACATACCGATAGAAAGTGCCAGTCGTTCGCTGAACTTCCGGTCCCGGTAAAAGAATACGGGGAATAACTTACCTATGTTTGAAAGCAGTGAAACAATCAACACATGCAACGTTATCATTCCCCATGACATCATTTCCTGTGAGCCTGTCACCGAATGGGTTCCGGCATGCGTCTCTGCAAAGTTCACCCCAATAAAATGCGGCATACTGAGTCCGACTAAAAACATAAACAGGAACGAGACTCCCGTCGAAACTTTGTGCTCCACCGGAGTATCTATCTCTTTATGTTTCATGATCATACCCAGCACAAAAGCCGGCAACAGCACTTCGATATGAATGCTGCCCTCTTCGCCATACAACTGCTTGCTGAAGTAATAAACAGCCTGTGTAGCAACAAAAACAAGTACCGAATAGCCCATTATCGCTTTCCAGTCCTGACGCCAGTTATATTTGCCCAACTGTTTCCAACCTAATGAAAGCAGCAAAAAGACGATAAAGATAACCACAATCAGTTGCCAGCGCATACCGATCATCATTATCTGCAGAGGAATCATCAATAAAATCGTATCAAGGTCATCGAAGATAGCCAGCACCTGAATCTTTTTATAAATCCAACTTGACTTAAGTCCGATAGCAGCGAGCATTGTGAAAAGGATACCTGCCGACGTAGGAGCGGCAAAACGGCTTAACAGCAAATTCTCTTTCCACGCCTCCCAACTATTCCAAAACTCAGGAGGAAGAAGTACAAACACATAATAAAGGGCAATCAGGAACCAAGGCATAGCGGCAGTAGCCATCGCAATAAAATAATCTTCAGCGTAACTTCGCCAACGGGTCTTATCTACTTCAAACTCACGCCCGACATTAATCATGATAAAACTCAGGCAGACATAAAGAAGAATACTAGATACAGTTTTTACAGCAGCATATCCTTCACCTGCCAATGATGGCAGGAATTGTGATAGTAAAAGGCCAATAATCAAAAAGGCCGAAAAAGACAGAACTTTTCTCATTTTTATTGTTTATCGTTGTTTTAAAGGCAATTGCCAGGGAAAGCTCTGCGGACAGATGGCAATTACCTGGTATATTAGAAACTGGCTGCAACGAAATTTGTTCAGAAAGATTTCTGCTTTTTATCACGTTGCAGCCCTTATTTCCTAATCCAGTTTAAGCACGGCAAGGAACGCCTTCTGCGGCACTTCCACGTTGCCGATCTGCTTCATACGTTTTTTTCCTTTTTTCTGCTTCTCAAGCAATTTACGTTTACGGCTGATATCACCTCCGTAACATTTCGCCGTAACATCTTTACGCACAGCCTTGATCGTCTCACGTGCTATGATTTTGGCACCGATGGCAGCTTGGATGGCAATCTCAAACTGCTGTCTCGGAATCAGTTCTTTCAATTTTTCACACATCCGGCGTCCCATATCGTAGGCATTATCGAAGTGAGTCAAGGTGGAAAGCGCGTCAACCGATTCGCCATTCAACAGAATATCCAGTTTCACCAACTTAGACGGACGGAAACCATCCGGATGATAATCAAACGAAGCATAACCTTTCGAGATACTCTTCAATCTGTCATAGAAGTCGATCACAATCTCGCCCAAAGGCATATTGTAAAACAGCTCGACGCGGTTTCCAGATATATATTCCTGCTTCAACAGCTCTCCCCGCTTGCCAAGGCAAAGCGTCATGATAGGTCCGATATAATCGGTAGTTGTAATAATGGAAGCTTTGATATAAGGCTCTTCTATGTGGTCAATCATTGTCGGATCGGGCATACCGCCGGGATTATGAACTTCCGTCATATTGCCTTGCTTATCGTAGATATGATAAGATACGTTAGGAACCGTAGTAATGACGTTCATATCGAACTCACGATCCAGACGCTCCTGTACAATTTCCATGTGAAGCAACCCCAGGAAACCGCAACGGAAACCGAATCCCAGCGCCAAAGAAGATTCCGGCTGGAAAGTCAACGAAGCATCGTTCAACTGCAACTTCTCAAGCGAAGCCCGCAGATCTTCAAATTCCTCGGCCTCAATAGGATAAACTCCGGCAAACACCATCGGCTTCACCTCTTCAAATCCGGCAATCGCTTTATCACAAGGACGGGCTACATGGGTAATCGTATCTCCCACTTTCACCTCTTTCGAGGTCTTAATACCGGAAATGATATATCCAACATCCCCCGTCCGTAATTCTTTACGGGGAACCATTTCCATCTTTAACACTCCAATTTCATCGGCAACGTATTCCTTTCCGGTATTAAAGAACTTCACTTTGTCCCCCGCACGGATAACTCCGTTCGTGATTTTGAAATAAGCTATAATTCCACGGAAGGAGTTGAATACAGAGTCGAAGATCAAAGCTTGCAACGGTGCGTCTTCATCACCTTTCGGATGAGGTATACGCTCTATTACTGCTGCCAGTATTTCTTCAACCCCCATACCCGTCTTACCGGATGCACGGATAATTTCATCCCTCTTGCATCCCAGCAACTCTACAATCTCGTCTTCCACCTCTTCGGGCATGGCACTCGCCATATCGCATTTATTAATGATCGGAATGATTTCAAGATCGTGCTCAATAGCCATATAAAGATTTGAGATGGTCTGTGCCTGGACCCCTTGTGATGCATCTACAATAAGCAACGCACCTTCACAGGCAGCTATCGAGCGGGACACTTCATACGAAAAGTCAACATGACCCGGAGTATCAATCAGGTTCAAAATATACTTTTCCCCCCTGTATGCATACTCCATCTGTATGGCGTGACTTTTAATTGTAATCCCCCTCTCCTTCTCCAGGTCCATATCATCAAGCATCTGCCCTTCTGTCACTTGAATGGTATTAGTGAACTCCAACAAGCGGTCCGCTAATGTTGATTTACCATGGTCGATATGAGCTATGATGCAAAAATTTCTGATTTTATCCATCTGATACTATTATCTTAATTTAATTTGGTGCGCAAATATACACAAATGCCAGAACATAAAAAAATGCGCTGATAACATATCATAATGTATCAACGCATTTTTTTATTGGGGAAGTAGCCCACTCCTTAGTTCAATGTAACGAAGATTTCACCTTCGATTTCCTGAGTAGAGATCTTGTCTTCTCTCAACAGCCATCCGAGGCCAAGGAACAAATCTTTATCTACCAACTTAGTCGCTTTCTTAATCTGCTTGGCAGTCAGTCCTTCTGTTCCATTCAGTGCATTCCAGATTTTACCTGCAATTTCACCTGCTTTTTCTTTCAACATTTGCTTTAGAAATTTTAGTTAGACATGAGTTAAAACCTGAACAAATCAGATTTTATTTCGGCTGCAAAGATAGTTATAATTATGTTATATAACAGATTATTAGTAAGTTTTTTCTCTTCTTTGTAATGAAAACATCAATTTAACAGCTATTTTTTCTGTTTTTCGAGATATTCAGCCCATATTCTGGCTGCTTCTTCTACCATTTTCGAACAAGGTCTTTTGGCATAGTACTGTTCTGTCCGGGCCTCCGGTTCGGATGAAACCGGCGCTTTCTTCTTTAAACCAAGCAGTTCGCCACAATTCAACGAACCATTTCGTTTCTTGAATTCGGCTGCAAGCTCTTGCACCAAAGCATAATTGGCAGCCTTCCCTTCACGATCGGCTCCGTCGACAGCTCCCTTCTCCAATCCGGCAAGCAGAAACATGCCACAAGCCGCTCCGCACGTTTCGCGCATGCGTCCGATACCTCCACCGAACGAAGCAGCCATACGCAGTGCCTGTTCTTCAGTAAATCCATACATATCGGCAAAAGCAGCTACTACAGACTGCGAACAATTATAACCGCTCTTAAAAAGCTCAGAGGCCCGGTTTATTCTATCTTCCAGTGTCATTTTATATCTTTTTAATTTCTTGCAAATTTATTAAAAAAGTATCTTTGCCGGCAACTAACCAATGATTTTTATGGCAACAACTTTCGACATACGACTGCCGCACTATCCGCGCGGCTTTCATCTGATCACTCATGACGTCCTCTCCCTTATCCCTGAATTACCGGAAAACGGACTGTTGGTCGTGTTCATCAAACACACCTCGGCAGGCATCACCATCAACGAGAATGCAGATCCGGACGTGCGCCATGATTTTAATACGTTTTTCAACAAACTGGTACCCGATGGGGCACCTTACTTCATCCATACCGAAGAAGGACCGGACGATATGAGCGCACACATTAAGGCGTCATTAATAGGAACATCGGTCACCATTCCCATCCGAAACCACCGGCTCAACCTCGGAACCTGGCAGGGCATTTACCTGTGTGAGTTCCGTGACGGAGGAGACAGACGCAAACTGAGTATCACCATTCTCGAATAATTCAGCCGACTTCCAATGCCATCGGACAATGGTCGGAATGAACGGCATTGTTCAAGATAACGGCCTCTTTCAATAAAGAGCGCACCGGTTCGCTTACCATACAATAATCAATTCTCCACCCCTTGTTCTTAGCGCGTGAGTTGAAACGATAACTCCACCAGGTGTACTCTTGCTTTTCGGGATAAAGCGTGCGGAAGGAGTCGATAAACCCTGCGGACAGGAAGCGAGTCATCCATTCCCGTTCTTCAGGCAAGAAACCACTGTTGGTGGCATTACGTACAGGGTCATGAATATCGATGGGTTCATGACAAATATTATAATCCCCGCAAAGAATCAGATTCGGACGGGATTTTCGCAGTTCGGTCACATACTTTTGGAACGCTTCAAGCCAAACCATCTTAAAAGCCTGACGTTCATCTCCGCTCGTACCCGAAGGATGATAAACACTCACCACCGACAAGTCGCCAAAATCCGCACGGATAAAACGCCCTTCGTTATCATACTCTTCGATACCCATCCCATATTCGATGTGGTCGGGCTCGATTTTGGTCAATATGGCCACTCCGCTATACCCTTTCTTCTGTGCAGAGTAAAGATATGCTTTATATCCAAGCGCCTCGAATGCCTCTGCCGGATATTGGTCGGGTTGCAATTTGGTTTCCTGCAAACAAAGCACATCGGGATTCTCTTCTGCCAACCATTCGGGCAACCCTTTATTCACCGCGGCACGAAGTCCGTTCACGTTATAAGTTATAATTTTCATCGTCTATATTTTATGAGAACAACAACATGATATTCAATACAGTCACTATCGCAGCAATGGCATAAAGCACAAACGTGCTCCATCTGCTGTTTACATAATCTCCCATCACCTTACGCGAAGAGGTCAGACCTACCTGTAAGAAAACGGTAAACGGAAGCTGGATACTCAGCACCATCTGGGAAATGATCAACCCCTTAAACGGATCACCAATAAAGAAGATCAACAGCAACGCAATGCCCAACGATAAAATGACTCCTACCTGAGAGTGGCTGTCCTTGATGTGATAAGATTCACCAAAGATACCGGCAAAAATAGATCCGGCTGCCATCCCGCTGGTGATTGTAGACGAGATACCTGCCATAAGTAATGCCAGAGCAAAAACAATGGCTGCATTGCTACCAAGCAAGGGTTCAAGCAATGACTTTGCCTGTTGCAATTCTTCCACCTGGATACCGCTTTTAAAGAAAGTAGCGGCTGCCAACAGAATCATAGCACTGTTGATGGCCCATCCCACAATCATGGAAAAGAGGGTATCAAACAGTTCATACTTTAATACCTTTTTTATAGATGCATCATCTTGCTTGTTATATTCGTGGCTTTGAATCACCTCCGAATGGAGGAAAAGATTATGAGGCATCACCACCGCTCCCAATACACTCATAATGATAAGCATACTTCCTTTGGGTATAGACGGTGTCACCCAACCTTCGATTGCCATAGGCCAGTCAATGTCTACCAGAAAAAGTTCATAAATGAACGACAGCCCGATCACCGATACAAAAGCGATAATAGAGCGTTCGATTTTCTTATATGAATTTGTAAAAAGCATAATGGATACAAAAACAGTTGTCAGCACCGCTCCCCAGATAATGGGAATATCAAGCAGCATCTCCAGAGCGATAGCCCCTCCCAGTATTTCGGCCAGCGATGTGGAGATGGAAGCGAGTACGGCTGTACCCAGAATAGGGCGTGATACCCACTTAGGAGTATACTGTGTGGCAGCCTCCGAAAGGCAAAGTCCGGTCACAATCCCCAAGTGGGCAACATTATGCTGCAATACGATCAGCATGATGGTGGACAGCGTGACCACCCACAACAGTGAGTAACCAAATTCTGAACCTGCTGCAAAATTAGAAGCCCAGTTGCCCGGATCAATAAAACCTACAGTAACCAATAAACCGGGACCAATATATCTGAAGACGTCCAAACCTCCCAGATAGCGTTTGTGGTCTTTACTTCTCAAATCTTTAAAAATATTTTTCATAAGGATGTCATGTCTCTTGTTTTTCCTCTAATTTACAGAATGTATCTACAAAGATAGCTATTAATAACAAGCAAGAACCTTGTTCGGTTCACTTTTAACAACTATCTTTGTTCCATATTCACACATTAAAAAGATTAAGCAAATGAAAAAAATCATTCTCGGAGCTTGCGCTGTTCTTTTCACGCTGGCTTCTTGCCAACAAGCTAAACAAAAGGTTTTCGAACTGGCTTCTGAACAAGTAAACAAACAGTGCCCTATCACTGTAGATGAAATGACAAGAATGGACAGTACCACTTATTCGGGCAAAGACAATACATTTACCTATTTCTATACCCTGAGCGGACAGGCTGACGATCCTACCATGTCGGAACAATTAAAGAAATCACTTGAAGAAACGCTCCCGGAAACTATAAAGAACACTGAAGAGATGAAAGTGTACAGAGAATCAGATGTGACGATTAAATATATTTATCTGTCAGGTAAAACGCAAGAAGAGCTGATGCAGGTAACAGTTACTCCCGAGATGTATAAATAAGAAGCTGTATTCTATTTAAAAATAAGGGAGGCGATGAACTGACAGTTCATCGCCTCCCTTATTTTTAAATAGAGCCTTTAAATGGTGCAAACAGAAGCTACGTTCGTAGTTGACAGAGGCTCTGTTTACCCCAAATACAGACTTTGTTTTTTAAAAACCCATCTCGTGCAAAGCACGGCATAGTTGGTCGGGACATGAAGTAGAACGAGTCCCGCAACGGATCCCTTCAAGTCTCGTGATCACCTCTGACACAGGCATTCCCGTCACCAAACGTGAAATGCCCTGCAGGTTGCCATTACATCCACCCCAAAAAGCAATTTCCTTCACGATGCCATTCTCAACATCCAGTTCAATGTTCGTGCTGCAAGTGCCCTTGGTTTTATAAACGTATTTCATTATTCTTCGCCTTCGTCCTCAGCAGGTTTCATGTTTGTGTACACATTCTGTACATCTTCATCCTCTTCCAGACGCTCTACCATCTTATCGATCGTGGCACGTTGTTCCGGAGTCAGATCCTTTTCATCATTCGGAATACGGGTAAACTCAGCACCCTTCACTTCGAAACCATTCTCTTCAAGATATTTCTGAATCTGGGCAAATGACTTCGGATCACCGTAAAGTGTGATTTCATCACCATCTTCATCATATTCTTCTTCTACTCCGTAATCAATCAGTTCCAGAATCAGATCATCCATGTCCACACCTTCTTTCTTTGTGATAGTGAACATTGACTTCCAGCTGAACATAAAATCAAGGCTACCCGAAGTACCCAATGTTCCGCCAAACTTATTGAAGACACTGCGAACGTTAGCCACAGTACGGGTCGTATTGTCTGTAGCAGTTTCTACAAATACTGCAATACCAAACGGACCGTAACCTTCATAATTCATCTCTTTGTAGTCCTTCTGGTCCTTGCCCATTGCATTCTTGATAGCGCGTTCCACGTTATCCTTCGGCATGTTCTCACGTTTGGCAGTGGCAACTACTGCACGCAGATGCGGGTTGTTTTCAGGATCGGGACCACCGGCTTTTACAGCGATAGCAATTTGTTTACCGATTCTCGTAAATGTACGGGCCATGTTGCCCCATCTTTTCAGCTTGGTAGCTTTTCTATATTCGAACGCTCTTCCCATTGGTTTAAAATATTTGCCTCACCCCGCTTCCTCTATCGCGATAGAAAAAGCGAGCGTGAGTTTTATTAATTATTTAATTGTTATTTTTATGTTCCGTATTATCTGAGCTTTGCTCCCAGTTTATCTTCAAGGTTCTTCACCAGTTTCGACATGATTTTATCAATCATTTTATCGTTCAGAGTCTGACTCTCGTCCTGAAGCAGGAAGCTGACAGCATACGATTTCTTACCGGCTTCAAGATTCTTGCCTTCATAAACATCGAATAAAGAAACTTCTTTCAGAAGCTTTTTCTCCGTTTCATAAGCTATCTTCTCGATCTCGGCAAACTGTACTTTCTTGTCCAGCAACAGAGCCAAGTCACGTTTTACGGCCGGGAACTTAGAGATCTCTTTATAGCTTACTTTCACTGAACGGATGGCTTTCATCAACTCTTTCCAGTTCAGGTCTGCATAATAAACTTCATTATCGATATCAAAAGCTTTCAGCAGTTTCCTGGTAATTACACCGAACGTAGCCAGTCTCTTGCCACCTTTGGTGTTCACAGTCAAGGCTGTAGAATAAATATCGTCACTCAGGTTACCCACCACCAGTGTATGCAATTCCAGTCCCAAACGTTTGAGAATATTCTCTACGTAAGCTTTCAGTTCATACACAGAACTGTTTTCATCTGCATGTGCCCAAGAGTTTGATACCATCTTACCGGTTACCCACAAGCCCAAATGGTAGTCTTCTGAATAAGGAGCCAATACCTTTTCCGGATTCTTCTTTTCTGCATCAAAATGGTAACAATTACCGAATTCAAAGAATTTCAAGTCGGCATTCTTACGGTTTGCATTGTGAGCAATGCTTTCCAAGCCACCGAACAACAATGTCTGACGCATGCAATTCAAGTCTGCACTCAAAGGATTCAACAGCATCACCAGATTCTTGGCAGCATAAGTTTCCATACCATCGTAATAGGCTGCCCGAGTCAAAGAGTTATTCAGTATTTCGTTGAAACCGCAACCAACCAGTTGTTCGGCTACCAGATTCTGTAACTTATTCGACTTGTCACAATCCCCTTTAGTAGTCAGACTCGACTTCAAAGTCGATGGAATTTCCACATTATTGTATCCGTAGATACGCAGGATATCTTCGATTACATCACAATCACGCTGTACATCTACCCGATAAGGAGGTACTGCCAATGTCAGTCCTTCGGCTGTCTCGTTCATGATTTTCATTTCAAGACTGGCAACAATGCTCTTAATCGTCTCTACCGGAATCACTTTACCAATCAGGCTGTGTACCTTTTCGTAAGTCAACTCGACAATAAAATCCTGTGCAGGAGCAGCACAGATATCTTTAATCTCCGAAGAAATGGTACCTCCGGCGAGTTCTTTCACCATCATGGCTGCCAGTTTCAGACAGTAGATAGTGATATTCGAATCGATACCTCTTTCGAAACGGAAAGAAGCATCTGTATTCAGACCATGGCGACGGGCAGTCTTACGTACCCATGTCGGATGAAAATAAGCACTTTCGATAAACACATCCGTTGTGGCCTCTGTAGAACCGGAATCAAGACCTCCGAAAACACCTGCAATACACATGGCGTCTTCTTTGTTGCAAATCATCAGGTCACGTTCATTCAGCTTACGTTCTACTCCGTCCAGTGTAACAAACGGTGTACCCTCCGGCATTGTTTTCACAATCACTTCGCCACCTTTTATTTTGTCTGCATCAAAGCAGTGAAGCGGCTGTCCGAAAGCATGAACAATGTAGTTAGTAATATCCACTACATTATTAATAGGCCGCAATCCGATGATACGCAACTTATTCTGCAACCATTCCGGGCTCTCTTTTACTGTAACGCCCTTCACGGTAACGCCTGCATAACGAGGGCATGCTTCACTGTTTTCCACAGTTACCTTGATATCCAGATCATGATTTTCGACAGCAAAAGCATCGACAGACGGCTTGGTTAATACAGCTTGTTTACCATTCTGTATCAGATAAGCATACAAGTCACGCGCCACTCCATAGTGTGAACAAGCATCCGCACGGTTCGGAGTAATATCTACTTCAAGTACATAGTCGCTCTTTACATTATAATAATCTTTGGCAAGTGTTCCCGGCACTGCGTCTTCCGGCAATACAATGATGCCGTCATGTGATGTTCCGATACCAATTTCGTCCTCAGCACAAATCATACCAATAGACTCTACACCACGAATCTTCGACTTCTTGATCGTAAAACATTCGTCACCATCATAAAGCTTCGTGCCCAGAGTGGCAACAACTACTTTTTGTCCGGCAGCGACATTAGGTGCTCCGCACACAATCTGAGTAGGTTCGCCGTTACCCAAATTTACGGTTGTGATGTGTAAATGGTCTGAATTCGGATGTTCAACGCAAGTCAGCACTTCGCCAATCACGAGGCCTTCCAGTCCGCCTTTAATCGTTTGAACTTCTTCCACTCCACCTGTTTCCAGTCCGATAGAAGTCAGTGCAGCCGCCACTTCATCGGGCGTCAGATCGAAATTGACATACTCTTTCAGCCAATTATAAGAGATATTCATATCATTAAGTTTTTTATGTTTTCAAAAGTGACCCGCAAAGTTAATAAGATTTTTTGGTTGACAGGGAATGAATGCTTATAAAAAAACTCCCGGTCACCTTTAAAAAAGGATGACCGGGAGGCTTTTTTCATCAGACTTGCCACCGAAGCATCATTCTGTCATCTGATGCAGGTGGAAATATTTCTTCATAAACAAGACATACACTACACTTAATACGATGATTGCTCCCATCAAATAGCAATAACCATTGCCGGGAATTAACAGATAGCCAACTATAATTACAGCTTGTGACATCATATAAATCAATGAGACCACCACATGTGGAATTTTCAATTCATTTGCCATCAACTGGTATAGATGCTTGCGATGCGGCAAACCAATATTTTCATGTAACATAAGCCGATGAATAATAGTCAGTACACTGTCTACTCCATACACCGCAAGCAAAACGATCCAACTGAAATTCTCTGTTCGAATTATTAGTTTGCCTACCAAAAAAAGAACAACGAAAGCAATACTGACCGATCCGACATCTCCGGCAAAGCATTTTGCTTTCTTGCGAAAATTGAAAAAATTAAATACCAACACCGCACAAAGCATAGTGTATATAAGATCCCCTTCCACAAAACGAACCATTTGCATATTGACAAAGGCTAAAGCAAGTAATACAATTAAAGAATAACCTCCTGTTATGCCATTAATCCCGTCCATAAAGTTATAAGCATTAATAATTCCCGTACAAACAATCAGGGCAACAAAGACCGTCCACCAAGGCAAACTGAACAATCCCCATTGATAGAACATTAAAGCCATTGCCGTAAAATGAAAGACTAAACGCAATCCTTGCGAGGTAGAACGGATATCATCCACAAAACTGATAAAAGTAATCAAGGTCAAGGCCAATATGAACCAGGGATATTCAAAATGGTTTGTCAGAAAATAAACCAACGCCCCCAAATAAAAGATAATTCCCCCACCCCGCAGCGTGATCCGGGTGTGCGAACTACGCTCGTTAGGTTTATCGATAATGTTACATTTATCAGCGATACGAAAATAAAGAAGTTCTACTAAGAATAGCAGAACTAAAATCATCAAATAATACATAAATTATTCATTCTTGTCTATTAAATGAAACCAAAACTGAAGCCCTAAAAAGACTAAAGCTGCCAATCCCATCAAAAGCCCTATTATCGAAAGAAGAATATTCACCACACTTTCTTCTATCCTATTCTATTCTATTCGAAAATTCTCTAAAACATTCATAGGTTTCCATCCAAGTTCTCGTACTGCCTTTTCATTACTAAAGGTCAAAGAGCTTGTGATTTTGCGAAGTTTCAAAGAATTAATCGGAGCTTTTGCTCCCAGACAGTCGCCCATTACAGCCATACTTTTAGCCAACCAATAAGGAATAGATATTGGTGTTTTTTTATTCAATTGCTTACATATCACCATCTCCAACTCACGAAAACTCGGCTGGTAACTGTCACAAACATTATATATTCCACCCTTTTCTATTAACATAGGAAGAAGATTTGCAATATCCTGAACCATCAGAACACTCTTTCTTGCTTTTCCTCCTGCAATACTCAGATACTTATTAGTTTTAATCCCATGAATCATCGCTCCTAAATTTCCCGGAGGATTAGGTCCGGCAATCAATGAAGGACGGAGTATACTTAACTTTACATTATACATAGCACACCATCCTTCCAGGTATTTCTCAGCCTTAATCTTACTCAAAGCATAAGGAGTCGTTCCATTTAAAGGATGCTCTTCCGTGATATTCTCACCCGAATCACAACCATAAACAGCAACGGTACTAATAAAAATGAAAGCTTTAGGAATACCACTTTGTTCCAAAGCGGTACACAAATTCTTAGTACCTTGTAAATTTACATCAAAAAAGGCCTGTTTCTCCTCTTCTGTTTTAGGAGTAGAATGCGCTTTACCTGCAGCATGCAGCACAATATCAAATACCTCTGTAAAGACAGGAATATTCCGAGCTATATCTATCTTATAATCATCTTGGGGAGTAAGTCCAACCGTTTTGATTACATACGTCTTTTCCAAAAGCTGATAGATGTTTCTTCCCAAAAATCCGGAGGCACCGGTAAATAAGAGTTTCATTAATCTTTAATCAAATAACTGATAATATTTATCTAATATAATTTCCTTTGCAAACACTGTATCAGCCACACATCTGGCATTACTCCGGAAAGAGGATAATTGGTCACGAGATTCATAAACCGACTCAAACATATCTTTCAATGCAGATGGGTTATTTGGTTCTACAATCCAACCCAGGTTAAATTCTTTGATACACAAAGCAATTTCCGAATCCGCTTCTCCCACCATTAAGATAGGTTTTCCGGCTGCCATAATATTGTAAGATTTTGAAGGTACCCCAAGACCATACATACCGTCACTCAAAGTTACAATAGACACATCACAAGCGTTTAAAAAATCATTCTGCATAGAACGGGGTTGAAATCCTGACAATGTTACGTTATTCCTAACAGAGGCAAATTTCTTGATTGTTTCATACTTGGCTCCTCCACCAATGAATACAAAATGAAGATTGGGATTTTCAACTAAGGAAATGGCGCTCAATATATTATCTAATCCTTGGGCATGCCCCAAATTACCGGCAAATTGAAAAATAAACTTATCCCGACAAGCTAATTCGGCATACATACATGTCTCCTTTTTGTCTAAAGGAAAAACCTCCTTATTATCCGCCCAATTAGATATTAAGGCTATTTTCATGTCTTTATGGACCTTAGAACGAATCACCCGGGCCATATCCCGACCAATAGAAATACAAACATCTGCTTGAGAATACGCTCGATCAAAGAAAAATTTCAAGCTATGATACAGCCGGGAAGAAGAGTTCATCTTACCGATAGCAACCAAATTTTCCGGAAAAATATCATGAACAAGCAGGTAATACTGAATCTTTTTAATCCGTTTTATCCAAGGAACAAATAACAAAAGAAAAGCGGGATTAGTAACGACGAGCAATTTATCGCCTCGCTTCACATTTTTCAAAATCTTAAACCAAAGTCGGATACTCGAGTTCAATAACCGGAATGTTCGCTTTGCAAAATTGTTTTTATCGATATTCCCACTTAATACACGATGAATGATGACACCATTATGTTTCTCTAATTTAAGTGATTTATATTCGTCTGTTTCATTATATCTGGCATCCGTACAGATCACATGGACCTCCATTCCACTCTTCGCCAAATACTCAGCTATTTCTGTCATATAATACCCTGTAGAAGTAACAATCGGATAATAATACTCAGAAGCAATCCAAATTCTCTTCATTATGAAAGTATTTAATAAAATGAATACAATGATTCATTTTCCTGCATCCAATCATATTGTTCCCGAAGCATCTCTTCATATCCGGGTACAACATAACTAAATCTTGCGGACTTTGCGATCGACTTGTCTATTCCATTTCCATCAAATGGCAGGATCTCAACATCTTGTTTGTGCCATATACGGGAAAACAGATGTAACAAATCATATTTACTTATACCAAGGCCATTACTCAGTTGTATCAAACCGGTTACTCCCTGATCGATGGACACATCAATGGCTTTCGCCAATTCCAGAGTGGTCACACCTCCCCAAATAGCAGTCTGGAAACCATTCACACAACCATGCTGATGCATAAACCAATGAAACAAGCCTTCGCCATTCTCCTTCAATTCAGGACCTATGATAGAAGTACGGATTGTCAGATCTTTGTCATTGATTATCTCACCGAGTGCTTTGCTACGACCATAAACATCGTCAGCATCCCGGAAATCAGTTTCTGAATAGTTACCTTTTTTACCGGAGAAAACACAATCCGTACTGATATGAATCAACTTTGCTCCCACTTCATCCGATAGTTTCTTGAGCAAATGGGGGAACCATGCATTTATCAGAATAGCATTGTCCGGATGTTCTCTGGAACCTCTTATCAATACGCCAATACAATTCAGGATAAAATCGGGACGGACTTCACGAACGAGCCGACTGACAGCATCCCCATCCGTCACATCCACAACGATACTATCATCAGTCAATTGGGTACGATAAACTACATTCACAAGATCGTATTTCCCCGTACATTGCAGATAATAATAAGCCATATGCCCGGCCATACCTGTGGCGCCGAACAACAGAATCTTCTTTTTAACCATAAAAAATGAAAAACAGGAACTAGATTTCTTTATGCCAAACCGTACGGTTGATATAATCTGTATAGGAAAGAATGATACGGACTACTTTTTTAGATACATTATCCGAAGCATAATCAGGAATAGAGTGAATTACGTCTGCACCTTCTGCATACTGGGAAGTTACAATTTCGATAGACTCCAGAATACGGTCACTATTCAATCCGGTCATGATCAGCGTCCCTGCATCCATACCTTCAGGTCGCTCGTGTGCCTGACGGATAGTTATAGCCGGAAAATGAAGAATAGAAGATTCCTCCGTGATCGTACCACTGTCAGAAATAACACAAAAAGCATTCTGTTGAAGTTTGATATACTCCATGAAGCCAAAAGGTTTCATAAACTCAATCATCGGATTGGAATTAATAAAGCCTATAGATTCCAACTTTTTGCGGGTACGGGGATGAGTGGAAACAATCACCTTTTTATGATACCTGTCCACAATGGCGTTCAGAGAAGAAAGCAGATCGGAAAAGTTCTTCTCGGAATCCACATTTTCCTCACGATGCGTACTTACAATAAAGTAATCACCTTTTTTCAACCCCTCTTTTTCTAAAACATCATTCTCTTCTATTTCCGCCTTATGATAGATCAAAACCTCTGTCATTGGCGATCCGGTTTTGATCACGGTCTCCGGACGTAACCCTTCAGCCAGCAAGTATTTACGTGCATGCTCTGAAAGAGGCATATTGATATCACTCAAATGATCCACAATCTTACGATTGATCTCTTCAGGAACACGCTGGTCAAAACAGCGGTTACCAGCCTCCATATGAAAAATAGGAATCTTACGCCGTTTTGCGGAAATCACGGAAATACAGCTATTAGTATCACCATACAACAATAAAGCATCCGGTTTCACTTGATCCATCAATTCATCCGATTTACGGATTACATTGGCTATCGTCTCTGCAGCATTCTTTCCGGCAGCATCCAGAAAATAGTCCGGCTTACGGATGCGAAGTTCCTGAAAAAAGATTTCATTCAGTTCATAATCGAAATTCTGACCGGTATGGACCATAATATGTTCAGTGTATTTGTCCAACTCAGCCATCACACGGCTCAACTTTATGATCTCAGGACGAGTTCCGACAATCGTCATTACTTTAAGCATACATCCTCCTTTATCATATCAAGTTTCAATAACAACTGTTTCATACCGTCCACATCCAAACGATGGGTATTATGTGAATGGTAGTCCTCGAATTTAGAGACCTTCTCTTGGCCTTCCACAAAATATTTATCATAATTAAGATCACGGGCATCACAAGGTATCCGATAATAATTACCCATATCTTCCGCCTTGGCCATTTCCTCACGAGTCACTAATGATTCATAAAGTTTCTCACCATGGCGTGTACCGATAACACGTACGGGGGTATCCTTTTTGTAAAGTTCCTTTAAAGAACGGGCTAGCGTATCAAGAGTAGCTGCAGGTGCTTTTTGGACAAACAAGTCGCCATTATGCCCGTGCTGAAAAGCATAAATCACCAGATCAACCGCATCATCCAGTGTCATCATAAAACGGGTCATGTTCGGATCGGTTATTGTGATATCCTTACCGGCCTTCATTTGCTCCACCCACAAAGGGATCACTGATCCGCGGCTTGCCATCACATTGCCATAACGGGTACAGCAGATAGTAGTTTGACCACCCTCTCCCATTTGACGTCCTTTAGCAATAGCGACCTTTTCCATCATGGCCTTACTGATCCCCATGGCATTGATAGGATAACAAGCCTTATCCGTCGAGAGCACAACTACATTCTTGACTCCATGCTCAATGGCTGAATCAAGCACATTCTCAGTACCTAATACGTTTGTCCGGACAGCTTGAACAGGGAAAAACTCACAAGAGGGAACCTGTTTCAGTGCAGCGGCATGGAAAATATAGTCCACCCCATTCATCACTCCATCCACAGAACGTTTATCACGCACATCACCAATGTAGAATTTCACCTTCTTATTTTGAAGGTGATGGCGCATATCGTCTTGCTTCTTTTCATCACGGGAAAAGATACGTATCTCTTTGATATCGGAATCCAAAAATCTTTTCAATACGGCATTACCGAAAGAACCTGTTCCACCAGTAATTAAAAGAACTTTATCTTTAAAAAGCGACATAATTGTTTATTCTTATATATAAAATATGGTATCTTTAATAAAAGAAAAAAAAGTCCAAAAGGAAATCTTAATAAAAAAGCAAAAACACTTTTTTTCTCCAAAGATCTTAAATAGTCAGTATTCAAAGCTCTATAAAACTCACACCTTCTAAGTAATGAGACAGGAGAATTCAATAACATTAATGCAATGTTAAATCTTAGGATTGTCAAATATCCAAAATATTCTTTTACAATATTAGTAGCAGCAAAGACATCATTATAATCCTTAGAAATAATATTTAAAATATAAAATAAAGATTCTATTTTAGAATTAGAGTTTAATGATCTAGTAATCGAATTCTCTCGAATTTTGTAGATGTACGTACTATCAGAAATAGCTACAACCCTTGAAGCTATTTTAGATAAACGATATGACCAAATAATATCTTCATGTAACAGATTTGGAGTAAACTTAACATCACTCAATTCTAAAAAAATTCTCTTGTATAATTTATTACATGCACTAACATTCCACTCACGCATTAAAAAAGATCTCAAAATTTCTTGACCTCTCTTTTCTCCCATTTGTAGAGTAGGGATATGTACAGAAGCATCTACACCAACTAATTTTATATTTGCAATCGTAAAATCAGCATCTACGTTAACAATTCTATCATAATGTTTTTCAATACAATCTTGCGTTATCTCATCATCCGAATCCATAAAAAAGACATACTCTCCCCTAGCTTTTTGCAAACCAGTATTTCTTGCAACAGAAAGGCCCTTATTCTTTAAATGAGTATAAATATATACATCTTTCTTGCGTGGATGATCTTTTAGAATTTCTCTAATAATATTCATACTATTATCCTGTCCGCAATCATCAACTATTATATATTCTATAGATTTGAATGTCTGATCTAATGCTGACAGCAATGTTTCCTTTATATATAATTCAACATTATATACAGGAATTACAATAGAAACTTTATACATTAGCATCCTAATTAAGAACAAAAAATATATCTATTTTTCAATATCATCAACCGCATAAAATAAGGACTTAATAAAAACGAACAATTAGCTAGTAAGAATACAATAGATAATATTTTTAGCTTTATATCACCTTTACAAAAGATTATCCAAAAAATTGTCAACTGTTTCATTCTTATCATATTATTAAATTCTTGCTTAGCTATTTCATTCTTTGTCACTATTTCAGCAACCTTAGTTGTTATTGCTTTAAGATTCTCTTTTATAAGAGAAAATATATTCATTCCACATGTAGTTAATACCGAATAATCACCTATAAATAATCTATTTACTTCCTCATTCATTGTAAATCCAAAGAAAAACAATTGTTGTTGCTGTGATATGAACAAATGGTTATATAACATCAAATCTCTTTTAATTCGACTTTCGCCATTTCTAGTTAGTCGATATTTTAATAAGGGGATTGGTATTACACCCAACTTATACCTATTTCTTATAAGCCTACACCATAATTCATAATCTTCGACTACTAATGCAGTTTTATCATCTTTATATTTATTATTCTTGAAAACGCTGGCTTTTCCCATCACTGACGGATGCACTAAAAAAGAACCGAAAATTGTATACAAACTTAATATTGTAGAATTGGTTAACCCTATAGAATGTATTCCTTTTATCCTACCTTTAGAATTCATCAAATAAACTTGACTCCCACAGATATCCAAATCTTTTTCTAGAATAAATTTGAGTTGATGTTCAATACGATTAGGTAAAGCAACATCATCAGCATCCATTCTAGCAATATAATCTCCAGTCGCCAAATCAATAGCTTTATTAAGAGTTTTTATAAGCTTCAAATTACATTCATTTGTGACGACCCTCACATTATTATATTGAGTAGCATAATTTGATAACAGCACCGAAGTATTATCTATCGAACCATCATCCACACATATTATTTCTATATTCCTATGCGTTTGAACAATTATGGAGTCTAATGCCTCTGACAAATACTCTGCAGCATTATAACACGGAATAATAACACTTACTTTAATTTTACTAATATCCATTATAACAACATAAAATTATCAAATTCGAATCCAACTCTCTGTAAATATGTTAGGATCTTTAAACAAAGACTTAAACCATCTAATCGGAGCAATCATTATTTTATCAGAATGTTTATTTAGTTGAGCAGCCCACCAACTAAAAGTACTATTAGCAATTATATTATGATGACATAGGCTCATCAAAAACATATCTATATAACTATCTTTTCCCTTGTTATTATTCACAAAAGTTACATTAGGCACATTTATTATACTTTTTGCCCAATCTATATCATCTGAAAACACAAAAAAGAATGGCTCATCAACACATTTCAATATATACTCTATAGCTTTCTGATAATATTCCTCATTACAAATATCGCCGTATATATTTCTATATTTTGGAAGAAGATAATCACCGCGTCTTATATGTATACTAATAGAATTATTTGCCTGAATCTTAGTCATTATAAAAGAATTTGTAACATCTAATTTCAATGGCCATCTAAAATTCAATACAATATCAACATCCTCCCAAAAACATTTATCCTGCCAAAACCCCTCAAATAATACACCATTGACATCCAGACGCCCATCTGTTGATATATATTGTCTGTTTTTAAAAATCTTATTTATTAGCTTAATAGATTTTACAATTAAATCTGTACTCAAAGATGAATTTGGTAGCTTTACCTCAAAGACCTTCTCTATTTCAAGTCCATTGTGGGCTCTTAATCCCTTTTTAGGGTAATAACCATAAATATTATCTTTATCACAACGCATATCTAACCAAAGATAAAACACATATTGAAAAAGTTGATTACCTAATCCTCCTTGAAAAGTTACAATTTTCATTTGCATTTATTTTTACACATATAATTTTTAACAAATAGAGAAAAATTAGCAATATTAATATTTCTAACATTTTCTGCATCAAATTATCGCCAAAACTTGGAGTTAGAATTAATTGAGGAAAAAATAATAAATTAAAGCCAATAGCTTTTAACCAGTAAGAAGGGTGGACAAGAAAAGTTAAAATGATTCTCAAATATAAAAAGTTAATGAATATCGAAATAATAACAAACATCCACCCCTGCCACAAGGAAACTAAAAAGGCAGAGGTACCGACATTTGCGTACTCAGAATTTCCCAAGTTCAACAATTCAGGTATTCTTCGAGATGGTGTACCAGCAACAGTACCATTATAACTAGTTGGAGTTGGCTTCGCATTCCAAATAGCCCGAGGCATATATTTAAAAAGGCTTCCAACATAAGGCTCATACCCAGCAAATCCTTCACCATCTCTCGTAATAAGAGTTGTACTATATGCTATACTATTCAATTTGAGATTCAAATGATATAATGTCAATTCTGCAATTGATTTCATATCAGACGAGTCCAATTGGGAACCTGATCTCTTAGCTGATAAAAATGGCAAAAGAAGCGAAGCACATAGTAAAAGAATAACCAAAGGCGAAAAAAAAGATAAATATCTCCCACGTTGTATATAATGCCATTTTTTTATAATATAAAGCCATATGAAAATCACTAAATATATTCTCGCACCACCAATAAATGATGAGTATAAAGTAGATAATATGATAAAGAAAAGAAAAAAGCGATTCTTCTTATTATGACTACCACAAAATATATTAACATAAAAATATGAAGATATATAAGTTGAAAAGAACGATAAGAGAAAAAAAGTACCATTTTCCACCGTATCAATATCATTATTTTCTAGATAGTTTGATCGAAAAAACAAATTATATAGAAATAATGACAATGAATATATAATCAAGATATTCTCTTGTACTTTAACGTTTGAAGCCTCTTCAAACGTTAAAATTGATTTCAATTTCCACTTTAAAGAAAATCTAAACAATAACAAAATTAATAAATAAAAATAAACTTCACCTATTGCAAACAAATTATACTCTTCAATTTCTATCCCTACCATTGATTCAAAAAAATACCAATAATCACAATTGCTTAAGAGTATAGGTAATGTATACCATAATGTAAAGGAAACCAAAAGGACTAAGGTAAAAAATATAGGTACTCTATTACTTTTATGCAATGAAAAAAGTAATAGATAAATCCCTATAATTCCACAAAAGAGAACAAACAATCTAAAACTCATAATAATTAGAAATTTATTTTTTCACAAATTTCTGTTTTGTTCGAGAAAATATATTAATGTTTGTTTTAATCAAATCTTTAGTAAATGCTTTATAAAGGAAATAAATAAAAAGCGTAAAGTTACCTCTTTTTATAGCACACGAGGCATAACTCACAGATGCAGATACATATTGATAAATTAAATCTTTTCTTATTTTAGGATAATAAAATGACATTCTATTAATTTGATTAAGCATAGCCTTTTGACTCTTTATGGAATTTAGATGGGTCATAGTAACACCTTGACTATGTATTCTATAAACTCCCATCATATCACTGATATAATGAATACGACCGTGTTGTGACAAATTTATAAATATATTAAAATCACCACAAAAGCCACCTATTTTATTACAAAGCACCCAATCTAAACTTATTTTCCTATAAAGAACGCTACAAGTAGGTACAAGCCAATTATTTATAATATCCCATGCAGATATTTCTGATTTAGCTATATTAACAAAACGACTTGTATTTCCATTCTCTAATTTCCAAACACTATGGAAACACATAGAATAGTCCGTATGACTTTCTAAGAAATCTACCTGTTTTTGCAACTTTAACGGATCTATCCAATAATCATCTCCTTCACACATTGCTATATATTTCCCCCTTGCCCGAGGCAGATTGTATACAATGTTTATATCCAATCCTTTGGAATACTGATTTTCAACCTGATAAATGGGCTTAATTATATCAGGATATTTAGCCTCGTATTCTTTAATTATTCCGGCTGTATCATCAGTAGAGGCGTCATCATGAATTAAAACCTCAAAAGGAAAATTCGTTTTCTGTATTAAAAAGCCATCTAAACATTGCCGGATGTAAGATGAATGGTTATAAGTTATACAGAAAATGCTTACTAAAGGGGGAGTATCAATATTCTGCATATATTCGATTATATTGATCAAGCATTACATGAT
The DNA here is from genome assembly GCF_033042785.2 of Bacteroides hominis. NCBI lineage: Bacteria > Pseudomonadati > Bacteroidota > Bacteroidia > Bacteroidales > Bacteroidaceae > Bacteroides > Bacteroides hominis. The sequence goes on from NZ_CP178829.1 coordinate 3,947,808, forward strand.
TCATCTCCTCCTTTGAATCAAACTTAAAAAATAAGAAAGCCAATGGTTCCGACATATAATCCTTAATATAATCTCCAGATCTCCAAAGGATACATTCATCAAATATATACTTTCTCAAATCATCAGGCACGACCAAGCTTTTCACCACACCATTTTGAGTTCCCATGATAGTTCTATAGGCCCAAAACCCATGTTGCTGGATATCTACAGGGAAATGACTACAATCAAGACCACAATGTGTTCTTGCCTCCCAATAGTCCCAATTTATTCCTGTCAATTTCTCAGCAGGAATCATATACAGGTTACCAAGGATGCGCCTCATAGCCTCAATGATATATGGTTTACCATCTTTAATTCTATATTGCATTGATAGTATTCCATCTTTTAACCCCAAAATATTAACCATCTTTTCCGCTTCATTTATTAAATGATCTCTGACACAATCAAAATTATCAGCCGGATAAGTATCTATTTCCACACGATAAGGATTCACAAAAGAATATTCATTATTCGTACAATAGGCTACAACCTTCTTATTAAGAATGAAAGTACAACATGCGTGTTGTGAACCATCAATATAAGGTTCAATAACAATATGTTTAATTCTCGAGTGTTCGAAAGCATTTCTTATTGCACTTTTAGCTTCTTCATAGCAATCGGCTTTCGCTACTCCTCTACCTGCACTTAAATCTGTAGGTTTCACTATAATCGGATATTCAGCCTTATCAAGCCACTTCACCGCATCCTCTTCCTCAAAGAAATATTCTGATTGAGGGGTTGTTATACCGTATTCTCTAGCAAATTTCTTAAAACGATCTTTATGATGCATGATTAAAGTGTTTTCATAACTATCATGACCGGGAAGTCCCATTTCTTCCGCAACATAAGCAGCTGTAATCACCCCTATATCATTACAACAAGCACAAATGGCATCTATGTTTAATTTCCGAGAGAGAGCTAATACTTCCTCCTTACAAGAGTAATCCATCTGGATATATTGATTTACATACTTTTCACCAACTAAACCTGGACGATTGCCAATTGACACTACATAAAAGCCCATTTCTTTTAATGCCAAAATCAACCTTAAGTCATTATGGCTTGTATTTAAAATAAGTACCTTTTTCATTTCGTAAACTGTTTCAATTCATTGAATAACTCTAAAACTAAAGTTTCTGTTTTTTCCCAACCCAGACATGGATCTGTAATAGACTGTCCATACACATTTCCTCCAACCGGTTGGCATCCATCTTCAATATAACTTTCAATCATCAAGCCTTTTACCGAAGACAATAATCTGGAGTCACGTTTCATAGAAAGTAAAACATCTTTAGCAACATTTATTTGCTCTAAAAAATCCTTATTTGAATTACTATGGTTACAGTCTATTATAAAAGCAATATTTTCTAGGTTTCTTTGTTGGTACAAATCATAAATACGAATTAAATCATCATAATGATAATTTGTATTAGCCTTTCCATTCACATCTAAAAAGCCACGTAAAACAGCATGTGTACATACATTCCCATGTGAAATAACCTCCCAGCCATTATATATAAAATGGTGAGGATGTTGGGCTGTTACAATAGAATTCAACATTACAGAGATATCACCACTTACAGGATTTTTCATTCCTACTGGAACATTTAAGCCACTGGCAGTCAACCTATGTTGTTGATTTTCTACAGATCTTGCCCCAACCACGACATAGGACAATAAGTCTGATACATAACGGATAACTTCCGGATACAACATTTCATCCGCACCAAATAATCCGGTTTCTTCTATAACTTTTTTATGAAGCCTGCGAACAGCTAATAAACCTTCAACAATATCCTCCTCGCGATCTAAAAAAGGTTGATGCAACAAACCCTTATAACCATCTCCTATTGTTCTAGGTTTACTGGTATAAATCCTAGGAATAATCAATATCGTATCCTTAACCTCTTCTTGAAGTTTGGCCAAACGCTTCGCATAATCAAGTACAACATTTTCTCTATCGGCAGAACACGGACCAATTACCAAAATAAATTTATCCGATTTGCCTTCGAAAATATCCCTTATTTCTTTATCACGTAAAATTTTGCGTTTTGAATATTCTTTATTTAAAGGATATTTCAACATCACCTCCTGAGGCGTAGGTAATTTTTTTAAGAAATCCATAACATTCTTCTGTATGATTAATTATATAGTGTCTAATTCTACTTTACACCCCATTTCTGCTGACATATATGCTGCATAAATTATTCTAATGGTATCATATGCCAGATCGAATCCAGCCTTAGGATCTCTATCATAAAAAATAGCTTCCATAAAGTCACGCATTTCATCTGTATAACCTCTGATTATTTCATCTTCAAGAAAAGGCTTATTCCAACCGATTTTGGACGGTAACATCTCTGATATATACACATTATCTAAATTATCTTCATCTAGAAAATAAGTACTCATTAAATCTGACATAGTCAATGTACAATTTATGGCAGCGTCATTACAATATAACTCTACATAATTTTTACTTCCTCCCAACAAAGTATCAGTAGCTATAATGACAGCCCGCGAATCATCAGTAAAATTTAAAATTACAGTACCACAATCTTCAACATCGACAGGATTAGCCGCAATATGCCTATGTTCGTAATCAGATAAATTGGGGGTAATACGTCCCATATCAGCTATGACACTTTTTACCTTTATGTCAATACCATGTGCTTTAGCTTCTTGTTGTTTTAACCATAAAATAGCTGATAAAGGATGTGAACCTGTCCTTATGAAAGTACCTCCGCCCGTTTTATCCCATTCACCCGCAACTGGAGAACTAGAACCTTTAAGACTTTCTTCACCTTTTGCATATAAAATACGACTTTTCTTTGCTGTAATAATCTCCGCAGCTTTTAATACGGCTGGTGCATATACAAAATTTTCCGCATACATAAACTTCTTTCCTGATTTACGAATAATCTGGCGTAATCTTCTTATAGACTCAAGAAGTTGTAAATACATTACTTTTTTAGAAACATTGATCCCAATAGGATATTCATCTCCTGACATGCCGAAATAGCCTGTCAAAGGTTTTTCACAAATAACATGTTTCCCGGCCAACATGGCTCTTTCAATCATTTCTTCATGTACATATGGCGGGGTACAAATATCTATCACATCGATATCTGGATCAGTCAACAAGTCCTCAAAATCATAGGAGGTTTCTTCAAATCCATATATAGCTTTTGCAACTTCCAACTGCTCTTTGCGTCGGGCCACAATCATTTTAAATCGGAGTGGAATACCCGTAAACCTTTTTAAAGCATTTATATGTAACTCTGTGGCACGCCCTGCACCAGCCATTCCTATACAGATTTCATTTTTCATATATACAAGTTTATAAATTTAAGACCTATTGCCTTCAAAAATTACTGATGTTATTCTATCAAGTCCACTAAAAGTCAAACTGTGATGCATGGGTAAACAAATCACACTGTTTGCTATCCTATTCGCAATGGGCAAATTATCCGGATGTGCGGATTCCAGTCCACGATAAGTGGAAAATTCACTTATTAACGGATAAAAATACCTTCTGCCGAGTACGTCATTCTCTTTCAACTTGAAGTAAAGTTCATCACGAGTCAGACCATATTCCTCAGCATTTATAAAAATAGGAAAATAAGAGTAGTTGTGACGGACACCAGGCATATCCTCCATGAAACGGATACCGGGGATATCTTTCAAAGCATCACGATATTGAACGGCAACTTTATGACGAGCCTCAATGGCGGAATCAACTTGTTTCAAATTCAATAGTCCATAAGCGGAACGGACTTCATCCATCTTACCATTAATACCAGGGGCAACGATCGTCGTTTCACCGGCAAAGCCAAAATTCTTCAGATAATCAATACGTTTCTTGGTCTGTTCGTCGTGGCAGACCAGAGCTCCACCTTCAATCGTATTATAGACCTTCGTAGCATGAAAACTCAGAGTGGACATATCACCGGATTCAAGTATTGACTTGCCGTTTACCTCTACACCAAATGCATGGGCAGCGTCATAAATGACCTTCAAACCATATTTATCCGCAATCTCTTGAATACGAACCGTGTCACAAGGTTTGCCATAAACATGCACAGGCATGATAGCAGTCGTCTTGGGAGTAATAGCGGCCTCTATTTTTTCAGGATCCAGATTACAGGTTACAGGATCAATATCCACAAACACCGGCTTAATCCCGTTCCACCACAGAGAATGGGTAGTGGCAACAAAACTATAAGGAGTCGTAATCACTTCACCGGTTATACGTAATGCTTGTAAGGCACACATTAAAGGAAGTGTACCATTAGTAAAAAGACTAATATAAGGTACCTTTAAATACTCACATAAAGCCTGCTCCAACTTCTGATGATAATGACCATTATTAGTGAGCCATTTACGATCCCAGATATCCTCAAGATAAGGAATAAAGTCATCCAAGGAAGGAAGAAGTGGAGAAGTAACCGTGATTAGTTTTTCATCCATCTTAATATTATATTACTTTTTTTGAATACAAGAGAGTATGAGCTGTTTGATTTCAAGATATTCCTCCAGATTCAACTTTTCATATACAAGAAAAGACAACAAAAGACCTGAAAAACATTGCAAGGGGAGCATGACATATATTGAAATATCAAGAAAAGAAATAATCCACATGACAAAAGCGACAGATAATGAAACAGCGAACGTCGGAAACACATCCTTGATCTGATCTATTGTAGGATACCGGATTAAGCCGGCGGAATAATAACTATTCAGAAAATAAGCTATAAAGGAGATTAAGACACTACCCCACAACATATATTCTATACCATACATGATACCAAGAAAAATGGGAATGACCGCTATTATTTTTTTTATGATTTCTAACTTGAGAAACAGATCGGACCGACCTTTCACCTGCAAAATATTCAGATTAATGGCATGAAGAGGATATAACATTCCGGCAAAACAAATTATCTGAAGATAAGAGACTGACACCAGCCATTTCTCACCGATTAGTAACAGTATCAACGGCTTAGCCACGGCCGCCAAACCAAGCATACAGGCAAAAGAGATCAGCATGGTAACCTTTATCACACGGCGGTAAGCTTCACGCAAACGTTCCGGTTCATCCTGGATGGAGCTCAGAACGGGATAGCTGACACGCTGTACCACGCTAGTCAGATTACTGGAAAAAATTGTATTAAACTGCTCGGCACGTGTATATTGACCCAACTGGGCGGAACTGTAAAAGCGTCCGATAACGATATAGTAGATATTCTTGTAAAGCGTATCGAGTAAACCCGACAACAGTAATTTTGAGCCAAAGCCAAAAAGGCATTTAAAACTATCTGCGGAGAACTCACACACCGGACGCCAAGCACTGTAAAGCCAAAGGAAGACGGTATTCAGTAACTGCCGGGAGACCTGTTGTCCAACCAAACTCCAGACACCGTAGCCATAGAAAGCCATCAAGATGCCAATTCCACCACTGGATAAAGAAGCTATCAAAGAGATTTTGGTTTGTGTTCTAAAATCAATCTCCCGCACCATAATAGTGCGTTGAATGATACCTAAAGAATTAATGATTAGAACAAGGCCTATAACTCTTGTAACAGGAATCAATATAGGTTCATTAAAAAAAGAACTGATAGAAGGGGCACAAAAATAAAGAAGGACATATAGGATGACACCAACCACCAGATTAAAAAAAAAGACTGTGTTATAATCAATACGCTTTATATCCGTTTTGCGAATTAACGCATTGGAGAATCCACTGTCAATAATAGAATTCGAAATAGCGATAAAGATGGCAATCATAGCCATAATGCCATATTCTGCAGGAGTAAGCAAACGCGCAAGTACCAATCCGACCAGAAATGAAACACCGGAACTGGAGATGTTATCAGCAAAACTCCATCCCACTCCCTTAACCGTTTTATGCTTTAAGGATTCTCTCACCCTTCTATCTCTTTTATTACTTTCAATAAATACTTTCCATACTGGTTCTTCAGCATAGGATAAGCCAGTTCACGTAACTTCTTTGAATCAATCCAGCCCTGACGGAAAGCAATGCCCTCCAAACAAGCTATTTTTAGGCCTTGACGCTTCTCTATTACTTCTATAAAGGTGCTTGCCTCAGACAAAGAATCATGGGTACCCGTATCAAGCCAGGCAAAGCCACGTCCCAATACCTGAACTTTCAGATCCTGAGAAAACAGGAATTGCTGATTTACGCTGGTGATTTCCAGTTCTCCACGGGAAGAAGGCTTGATCTGTTTTGCGATCTCAACAACCCTATTGGGATAAAAGTAAAGTCCAACAACCGCATAGTTAGATTTAGGAGTATCAGGTTTCTCCTCAAGGCTGAGGACATTCCCATCCCTATCAAATTCAGCTACCCCATAGCGTTCCGGATCTTCAACCCAATAGCCAAAAACCGTAGCCTTATTTTGTAATTCTGCGGATGCTACAGCTTCCTTCAACATCTTAGTAAAAAAGCTACCATAAAAGATATTATCGCCAAGAACCAGACATACAGAATCACCGCCTATAAACTTCTCACCAATGATAAATGCCTGTGCCAAACCGTCGGGAGAAGGTTGTTCGGCGTACTCAAAACGTACTCCAAAATCAGAACCATCGCTCAGCAAACGCTGAAAACTTGGTAAATCATAAGGAGTAGAGATGATGAGTATTTCACGTATCCCCGCCAACATAAGTACTGAGATAGGATAATAAATCATCGGTTTATCAAAAATTGGAAGTAACTGTTTACTTACTCCTTTAGTGATCGGATATAAACGAGTGCCGGAACCACCAGCCAAAACAATACCTTTCATGATAATAGATTACAGATCAAATATTAATCAACAGAACTATTTGGATACTGATTTTCCTCTATCATCTTCAGCATATCTACAGCCTCCTGTTCATCTATCGATAAAGTTTTATTATCCCAATAATCTATAATTGCATGAGCTTCCTTTGCCAACTCTTCTTCAAAAACTTCTCCATAACAATATGTCAAAAGCTGACACTTGAGCAAAGAAGACGGGAGAGACTCTAACACAAGCAAGGAACGATCCAGAATAACCTGTTTCTTAGATTCCTTATCGCCATAATCATAGATTGTTGCATTGTAGCCCATCAAGAGAGCCAGGCAAAGTCGTGCTTCTTCTTCCGGATTTTCTCCTTTCAAAGCAAACAAAGCATCAGATTTTTGAAGCACTTCAGTGTTTAATTGACGGAAACTGTCGGCATAGATAGGAGAACCGTCAGCGCCCAAATACAATAATTCGTGAGCCACATGTTGCAGCTCATGAATCTGGGTCATAAGAGTATTCATTTTATATGATAAAATATTACTGATTACGGTGCGAGAATGCGAAGGTAGCTTTTAGGAACCTTGACACTGGCAGATAAAACGCCACGAATACGGATAGTGACATAAGTACGATTAGAAAGACTGGCCAGTTCACCTTCAACTCCACAAAAATCTCCCTTGATAACTTGTACTTTGGTGCCAACTGCGAAACAATCATCGTTGAGGATAACAGCAGCAGGGTCGAGATTCATGACAAACATAAAATCTTTCATCTGCTTATCGGGAACAATAAGCATACTCTTAGTGTCAAAATCACGCATATAGAAAAGACGAACCCCGTATTCGTTGGCAATAGCACAAGCAAACTCTTTGGTAGCATGTACGAAAATAAGATTACGAATGACAGGAACTTCTACACGACGCCGGCGATATTTCAATTGACGAATGACAAATTGGGTCGGCAAAAAGTACTCGACGCCTATTTTCTCTAATGCGTCACGAGTAGTAAGCTCCTGATCCTTACGGGTACGGGCAGCGAACCAATATTCTTGTTGTTGAGACATTTAGAAGGATATATTCCTGAGTGATTTACTTAAGTCCGGGTATGCTTCGCAGTTGGGTGAGACTCTTTTTCTCAGCCAAACTGCAAGATTTTTTATGACTTATTTTAGGTGGAAACGAACGGATTCGATCAATTGATGTTTCAAAAGACGTTCGTTTAATAGCACAAAGGTATAAACTAAATTTTGATGTACAAAATATTTTTAGATGAAAAAGTAAATATACTTCTTTATATGCTGATTATCAGATAATAATCTGGTAATAAAAACAGCTTTTTACTTATTTTGCATGTGGTCTTTTATCTCCATAATTGATGTTTCAAAAGACGAACGTCTTTTGAAACACATTCACTACTGAATATCAGTTAATTACCAAAGAATTTACTCTTTTTGTTCTTTTTACGTTTACCACATAATATACTGATAATAAACAAATTACCCAACAAAATAAAATCTTCATTATTCTATCTATAAAGGTTTAGAAACTATATACTCCCAAAAGCATTCTGTCACATTGTATTTTGAGTAACTTCAGGAATCCCTTATTTACGGACCACTGACTTAGTTGTTATAAAAAACACCAGGATTCCATTTTCACCAATATCATATCTCCACCAAATAAATCAGATCACCAGTCACAAGTTCAATAAACATGTACTAATTTCAATCAGTAAGCAACGGCAAAGGCATCCTATACCTCCAAAATAACATTCAGGAATGATTCATATTGACCTATGTTACAGAAAAGAATTCTATAGTTTTTGTTCAATAAATGAAACCGTTAGGCAAAAAGTAGGAGAATTTTCAATAAAAATGAATTTCGTAACTATACGAAGTTAACTTCGTATTTTCTTATAACTAACTTCTTCTTCACAAGAAGTTAATGTTTTGCAAAGACGAAGTTAACATCGTATGAAGAGTACACGTATGAAGAAACGAATTAAAGGCAAGTTAATGCTCCATCACTTGCTATTTCATCACTTTCTCAAGACAACAGAGTTTTTAAAACAAGAAAAAAGCAGACTTAAAGATATCAGAATCTCTATTTTACTATCAGAATAACAGAAGAGGCAAACTTAATGAGGAATAGAAAAGGAAGTCGACAAGAGATAAAGTATTTACCTCCCGTCGACTAATAATGATTTTATGATCGTGATACTTGGAATCCCTTATCCGACAGCGTCATTTCAACGAAGCGTGCACGAGGATTCGGAGCGTTTTCTGTCAGTATCTTACGAATACGAACAGCAGCTTGCGGATCTTTCGCTACCATATATAGGTACCCGCCACCACCGGCTCCCGGCAATTTATATCCCAAAGTATAATCTTTTATCAGATCGATAATTGCCTCCACAGCCGGAGGATTCGTTCCGCTATCCAATGCTTTGTTTTGTTCCCAGGTTTTTCCTACTAAACGGCCAAACTCAACAAAACTTCCACGCTGTATAGCTTCATTCATATCCAATGCATGTGCCTTCATTTCCGAGAGCAAATTGAGATGCAACGATGAATTGAGGAACATGGAACTGACTATTTCTGCCAAGATTCCTTTTGCCGTACGAGTTATGCCGGTATAATAAAGCAAGTGACAGTCTTTATATTCAGGATGCGTAAATAAATGATCGGGCAGCCACCGCACCAATGGGCTTTGAGCAAAGCCCGCCTCGGTCTGAAGAAGCTTCACACCCTGCAACACACCTCCATACTGATCCTGCCATCCACCACCGGTAGTCAACAATTGTTCAAGAACAAGGGTGCGTTGACAAATCTCATTCTTATCCCAGGCTAAACCACAGAAATCGTTAATGGCACCAAGTACGGTAGAAGCTAAAATAGAACTTGTACCCAAGCCGGAACCTGCCGGAATAGCCGCCAATAAAGTCACTTCAATACCTGCACCGAAATCTTTAAGCTGTTCCTCCAATGAAGCATAAGATACAGCAGAAAACGCAGGTGCAAAGCCTGCCAACGATAGAGCGGCTTTCGGTATAGAGAATGGTGAACCGATCTTCTTATAATCCTGCAATTCATCAAACGTAGATACTATTTCCATGGCACCCATATCGATAGAACGCAGGACGATATGGAAGTCTTTGCACGGCTTCACATAAACCTGTAAGGGAGGTTGTCCGTTCAACTCAATGGCCAGATTCACAACGTTTCCTCCCGAATAAAGTGAATAAGGAGGAGTGTCGGTCCACCCTCCTGCCATATCGATACGTACAGGACTGCGTCCCCAAACAATCTGATCGGAATATACATCCAGTTTTGGTTCACTCTTGCGGTTGCTGATCTCGCCCAACAATCCATCGCGCAGCAGATCAAAAGCAGCCTGTTCTTCCGGACGATAGTCTTTCCCATCTAATTTCAAAATACGCGCACGCAACATCCGGTTATGGATTCGTGACATCTGCAGAGCATCCTCAGGCAATAACTCAGGCATATCCAAACCAAGACGTACAAAATCTTCGGCCGCATCGGCCAGATCGAGCTGATAAAAAACACTTTTTTCATGATTAACGGCCAATGCTTTCCAGTTTCCTTTCCGAAACTCTTCACGCTGTGCATACAAACGTTTCAGATTGGCACCTGCCGAAATCTCGTCTGCAGAGAAACGTTCGGAACGTAACCAAATGCTCTTTCCCTCTTCCAACTCAGGTTCGGACAGCATCCACCTCAACACCAATCCCAATTCTTCAGCAGATTTAACCAAAGGAAATATAGAAGCAGCCTGCAAGTCGTCCGTACGTCCTTTCAAATCTGTATATGAAAGACCACGTTTCGCCATCCATTCACCCAAAGGAATACCCGTCAGGGTTGTTTTAGAATCTCTCAAATCTCCTTTGAAAACATCGTCCAGACCGTATGGACGGGCAACAAAGCCCTTATCTCCCATCGGAACCACATCTACACACACTCCGGCAGGAACAGTCAATGTCCAGTCATTTTCCGGTACACCGGTTATGATATGTCGTGAAGCTATCTTCCACTGAGCCCCTATATGGCTGTTTTCAATCCATAAATCAGCATTTTCTGCACAGAGAGGTATCTGCACTACAGCATTTTGGACAAACATAGCCGGATTGGGTTTTACTTTACGATGCATGATACGACGCTGATCGTACACTTTATTCTGCACAGAAAGAGTGGAAGAAATCAGCTCTTTACTGGTACCATAATGATAAAACTCTCCCCCGGGCAAAGGTAAAATAGCAACCGACAAAGTATTCACCTCTTCATCTTCAATGCACGGGTGTGCGCCAAGAGCCAATCCAAAATCGGAATAAAGATCGTAATATCTCAGTTCCTCAGAATTCTCTTTATAGGAACGCTTCATCAACACCTCCACAGCACGGTCACTCAAAAGCCAGATGCCAATATCCATCAGAAAAAGATGAGTCTTTGACAATGACTCCAGTTCATCCAAAGAAGGTTTTTGGAGCATGAAGTCAAGTTTTTCAGGATGTTTCCGGTCGGAAGCAAATACACCATGATGAGTGGCCAATGAAGGATCAACCCATAGTCCATAGCAAACTACATCTGCATCCGGAATGGTTTGTAAAGGCTTCTCCGAACGAATATATACATCACCGCTCGCAATCAATGTATGCAGATTTTCCGGAGCTAAAGACATGATCTTTTCATACAGAGGCAACTGTAAGGAAAGCAAGTTCTGCCCAAGGTGTTGCCCCCTCTCCCATCGGAACACAGGAACCGGTGTCAGTATCTTGCCCGATGGTGCGTAACCGGGCAGACGACGGCTTTGTCCGCCTGCATGCAACAGAATTCTTTTCTCTTTTCCCAGCCACCCGGAAAAAGAGATCCCGTCAGCAAATTCGTTATAACATTCTTTCAGTAACCAAGCTGTTCCACCTCCGGAACCAAGTTTTTTGCCTACCGGATCGGAAGTACAAAACCAATCGGTACGGTTTACCCGCTCTAATTCATGAAAGGACTGAACCAGATTAGGAGGCAAAGATAGTAGTTTTTGCATATCGTCAGAGTTTAAATATACGTTCCATCATTTTCCATTTCTCGTGTGATGCTTGTCCTGGCAACGAACGCTGGAAACGGGACATATAAGCTTCCCATTCAGCCTGCCGAGGCAGTTTAGCCAGACGTTCGTTATCTTTTATCCAATCGAATTCATCTACCGTATCGACAATCATAAAGAGAGTATGTTCGTGGATATAAATCTGCATATCGAGTATCCCGACTTCACGGATACCTGCTTTAATTTCCGGCCACACATGCTGATGTTCTGCAACATAAGCACGAATCAATTCCGAATCGTCGTACAATTCGAGTGTTTGGCAATATCTTTTCATGGTATTATAAATTAAATAAATATCTTATTTCTAAAAAGGCAAAGGTCCGTCATTGCTTCCTCCGAACGGATTACCTCCCTGAGGGGCAAATTCAGCTGGAGGCGGAGGTACACTCCCGGTATTATTCATGCGCGACCCCAACATAGCTCCTGCATCAGGCAACGGAATCACCATATCGTCATCCGGATTCTGGAAACGGGTATATTCACCTTTGAATCGCAACAGAACATCGCCAACTGCACCATTACGATGTTTAGCGATAATAATTTCGGCCATTCCACGGAGATCGTTTCCTTTATCATCCTGAAATATCTTGTAATATTCGGGACGGTGAATGAAGCACACCATATCGGCATCCTGCTCAATGGCACCGGATTCACGAAGGTCACTCAACTGAGGACGCTTTCCTTCAAGTCCTTCACGACTCTCGACACCACGGTTCAACTGTGACAGAGCAATAATCGGGATATTCAACTCCTTGGCAAGTCCCTTCAATGAACGTGAAATGGTACTGACCTCTTCCTGGCGGCTGCCGAATGCCATACCGCTGGCGTTCATCAACTGCAAGTAGTCAATGATGATAATTCTCACTCCATGCTCACGTACCAACCGACGCGCCTTGGTACGAAGTTCAAATACGGAAAGTGAAGGTGTATCGTCCACATAAAGCGGTGCATCCAGCAAATCCTTTAGTTTATAATCGAGCTGTTGCCATTCATAAGCTGCCAATTGTCCGCTCTTGATTTTTTCACTCGGAATTTCACAAACGTTCGAGATCAGACGATTGACCAACTGAACGTTACTCATTTCAAGAGAAAACAAGGCTACCGGATTCCTAAAATTCACGGCAATATTCTTAGCCATTGAAAGTACAAAAGCCGTTTTACCCATGGCCGGACGGGCTGCAATAATTATCAAGTCGGATTTCTGCCATCCGGAAGTCATCTTATCCAGTTTGGTATATCCACTCTCCAATCCGCTCAGACCATCGGTACGTGCGGCGGCTTTCTGAATCTGTTCGTAAGCTTCCGCTATGATCGGATTGATCTGCGTATAGTCTTTCTTCATGTTCCGCTGCGAAATCTCAAAGAGTTTTCCTTCAGCTTCTTGCATAAGATCATCTACATCAAGAGTCTCATCAAACGCCTTACTCTGAATATTACTTGTAAAAGTTATAAGTTCTCTTGCCAGATATTTTTGTGCTATGATACGAGCATGATATTCAATGTGAGCAGAAGATGCCACTTTACTGCTCAATTGAGTAATATAAAATGGTCCTCCGACTTCTTCCAACTCGCCACGCTTACTGAGTTGCTCTTTTACTGTCAGAATATCTACCGGTTTTTGATTAACGGCAAGGTCGGTAATAGCAGCATAAATCAACTGATGCCGATGTTCATAAAACGATTCCGGACGGAGAATCTCACTCACCAGCGAATAAGCATCTTTTTCAATCATCAAGGCCCCGAGCACAGCTTCTTCCAGTTCCGGCGCTTGCGGCTGGATACGCCCATAATCATTTACGGGTTGAACCTTGGACTTAGTGGTACTACGGGTATTTCTTCTTTGTTCGGCCATCTGTTTTTTTATTGAAATATAGAAAATGAATAGTGGATTAAGTTGTATACATCCACAAAATGTAGGCAAAGATAATTCTCTATTATCAATTTTCCATTATCAAATCTGAATTATTTATTTAACTTTGCGTCCATTAGATAGCATTAATCATTAACCACGAATCATTAATAGTCCAAAGACATGATTACATTTCCGAATGCCAAAATAAACCTGGGGCTGAACATTACTGAAAAACGTCCGGACGGATACCATAACCTGGAAACAGTGTTCTATCCTGTACCTCTGGAAGATGCTCTGGAAATTACAATATTGAATGACTCTAAACAGAAATTTGCTTTGCATCAATCCGGTCTTGAAATCAGTGGAGAACCCGAAAACAATCTGGTAGTAAAAGCTTATCTTTTACTTGATCGGGAATTTCAATTACCCCCGATAGATATATACTTGTACAAACACATTCCTTCGGGTGCCGGATTAGGAGGTGGCTCTGCAGATGCTGCTTTCATGCTGAAGCTGCTAAATGAAAAATTTCACCTGCATCTGACAGACGAGAAACTGGAAGAATATGCTGCCATGTTAGGAGCAGACTGCGCTTTTTTTATAAAAAACAAACCAACTTTCGCAGAAGGTATCGGAAATGTCTTTTCCCCTGTCGATTTATCACTGAAAGGGTATCAGTTAGTACTTGTAAAACCCGATATCTTTGTCTCGACGCGGGAAGCTTTTTCATTCATTAGGCCCCGCCATCCCGAACATTCATTAAAAGAAATCATCAAACGTCCGGTAAACGAATGGAAAGACAACATGCTGAATGATTTTGAAGAAAGTGTCTTCCCACAGTACCCTGTAATCGAAGATATCAAAAAAGAACTTTACCGCAAAGGAGCCGTATATGCTGCCATGTCTGGTTCCGGTTCATCTGTCTTCGGTTTATTCAACCCTGAAGAAGAAATAGCAGATTTAGATTTCGGCCAGGCATTCTGTTTTCAAACGAAATTGAAATAGCCCCATCATAAATTATAATACAATGAAAAACTACTTATTGGCATACGGATGTGCTATGCTTTTATTAGCCTCTTGTACCTCTCCATCAGGAGAAACGAAAGCGCCCGGACAGATAGATATTGTTGGAAAAATTAAAAATCCAACGGAACTTAAAGCTTCCGATTTTCTAAAGGAAATCAATTATATAGCATTAGAAACCACAGACAGTTGTCTGATCAATAACAATCCGGATATACAAGTTTATAAAAACAACATTATCGTTAGCACAAACAAGCAATGCTTAGTCTTCGATAAAACCAACGGCAAATTCATACGTTCTATCGGACATGTAGGTAACGATCCGGGAGGATATAGTGAAGCGACTTTCTGGATCGATGATGTGGCAGAAGAACTATATTTTGTCGGGTGGAACGGTAGTTTAATGCGCTACGATCTGAAAGGTAATTATTTAGGCGAAGTTAAGGTTTCCAAAAGCTTAGGCCCAAGAAATCCTGCTTGCTTTGTTTTCACAGATTCATTAATCATCAGTTACCAATCCGACCTTTTCCCGATAAAAGGAACGGAAAAGAAGCCCCCTTTTCTCCTCCTTGACAAAAAGGGGGAAATATTAGACAGTATCCCATCTCTACTGCCAGTTATACCCGTAGCCATAAATACAATACGAATAAACATATTAAAGAATGAAAAAGCACGAGAGTTCTACGGCAACATGGGGATCTATGGCATGATAATAGCATACTTTAACAGTGATGAGGTCATTGAATCTCCACGGATGCTTTCTACATTATGGAAACATGATGGAAAAGTACGTTTTAAAGAAGCTTATCTGGACACAATCTACACCTTATCCGGAAATAAGTCACATCCTTATCTGGTTTTCAATACAGGAAAATATCATTATCCGGTAGAAGAAAGATACCAGAAAAAGAAAAATGATGAAAGAATTAAAATCGATCATGTGATGGAAAGTGCTTCAATCATCATATTCCAGTTCAGGCAGAGAGATGAGGTATACACCGGCATATACAATAAAAACACTCAAACGACTCAAGTGAGCAAAGGACAGAGTTTTATGAACGATATTGATAACTTCATGCCTCTGAATCCCCGTAGATGTAATGCTGATAATGAATATGTAGATCTTATTCAGGCAAGTAGTGTTTTAGAATGGATGGAAGAGCATCCGGAAATTAAACCAAATGGCAAGTTTGCTTTTGCAAAAGAGATCAACGAGGAATCTAATCCGGTAGTCATCTTTATGAAATAGATTTTTCAAGAATCAAAAAACTAAATATTTTGGTTATTTAACTACAACAAATAGTTTAATCACTAAAATATTTAGTTTATTTATCCTTCATAACGAACAACAGGTATTTTATAACCTAAAATAAATGATAAAAACATGAAGAGACAAATTGTACCATGTGGCATTTTCGCCCTATTATTATTGCCTTCTTGCAATAGAACACAGCAAACCTCGGAAATCAATCAGATAGATATTGCCGAAGGAATAGAAAAACTGGCAGAGCTCAAAGTATCTGATCTTGGAAAAACAATCCAATACATCCCTTTAGAAACAACAGACTCTTGTTTAATCGGAGATTTTCCGGAAGTTAAACTTTTGGATGATAAGATTATGATCCATAATGGGAAACAATGTTTGTTGTTTGATAAGCAAACCGGAAAGTTTATTTGCTCCGTAGGACATAGAGGAGATGATCCGGAGGCTTATAATAGTACTAATGGATATCTGAATCCACAAAACCAGTTGTTATATTTTAACCGTGAACCTAGTCAACTGGTAAAATATGACCAAAAAGGTAAATTTGCGGGAATCATTACCATTCCCACTCCGGAAACCTCAACCGGCAGTATTCAAATAAATCGTCCCGGACTCAACGGATTTATATTTTGTGATTCTATTATTGTAGGACATTATGTAGGTGGTTTGGGTCAGAAATGTCCCAGTTCGGTATTATACTTTTCTGAAAAAGGCAATTTTATAGATACAATCCCTAATATTATACCTGAATTAGGTACAGGGCAGGTAGACGATATTAGCAGTATTTCCGTACGCAAAGGATTCGGACTGTTAGGTGGTATCATCCACATACAATACCGTAATGGAAAGCAGAGCATTTGTGTGCCTAATCATACGGCACTTTGGAAAAATAATAATGAAATCCGTTTCAAGGAATTGTTTACTGACACCATTTATACATTGAAAGATTATCAATTGGAAAAACACATGATATTCAATACCGGCAAATATCATTGGCCGGCAGAAGAACGAACACTTTCGGAAAACAATAGTGACCGTATCCTGGTCAGCTATGCAATAGAGAATAACAAATTACTCTATTTCCAATTTATCAGAGGACTATACACAGAAAAGCCTGTTTTATACAATGGAATTTATGATAAAAAGACGAAGGTAACCCATATAGCTTTAGCTGATAATAAATTCATCGATGACTTAACTCAGCTTATGCCTTTCAACCCTACTTTCTTTAATGAAAAAGGAGAATATGCCTCTTTAGTCCAGGCAGACGACATTCTTAGCTGGCTGGAGGAACATCCTGAAATAAAAATAGAGAAAGAACTAAGTGTCTTAAAAGAATTGAATGAAGAATCGAATCCGGTAGTAGTATTGGTAAAGTGATTTAAAAGTGTAATCACATTTTGTTCTCAGACAATAATCTGACAAAGCGGAAGAAGATAAATCAAATAAAGTTCATAATAAAAAAACAGTACCACGACTCACGTCGTAGTACTGTCACAACACAAACACAAAATAAAACACGACAAAACTACTATGCAATCTTACCTGTCTATGCCGGGGAGGCATAAGTACCAATTATGGATATTCACATACACATAAACAGCATCAGGCCGATTTGCATCCTATAAACAAATGTATAAAAACATTTGTTCATTTCTTATATGTTAATTAAAACAATATTCTAATTTATTGGATACCTCTTTCACGAAGTTTCAACTGCCAAGCCCATGCAGAGCGCAGTGTATCTTCAAGAGTTTCCTGTGCCTTCCATCCTAATTCATTGTTTGCATAATCAGGATTAGCCCACACTTTTTCTATATCACCGGCACGGCGCCCTACAATCTGATAGTTCAGTTTTACGCCTGTAGCTTTCTCAAATCCGTTGATCAGTTCAAGAACCGAAACTCCACGACCTGTACCGATATTGAAAGTCTCAACTTTATCTTTTTGTTTCTTTTCAAGAATACGTGCGATAGCAATCACATGTGCTTTGGCAAGATCTACAACATTAATAAAATCACGGATACATGAACCATCGGGTGTATCATAATCATCACCAAACACGCTCAGTTTTTCACGAATTCCGATAGCTGTCTGGGTTAAATATGGAACAAGATTTTGTGGTACGCCATTAGGAAGTTCTCCCAATAATGCTGTTGGATGAGCACCGATCGGATTAAAGTAGCGCAACAAAATAGCATTTATCGGAGCACCTGAAGTTACAGTATCCCTGACAATCTCTTCGTTAATCTGTTTTGTATTTCCATAGGGAGAAGTAGCTTTCTTAATCGGAGCATTCTCTGTTACAGGTAATTCATCCGGTTCACCATATACAGTACATGAAGAAGAAAATACAATACCTTCTACACCATGTTTTGGCATCAGCTCAAGCAGATTGATTAAAGAAACCAGATTATTGCGGTAGTACAGCAATGGTTTTTCTACAGATTCACCTACTGCCTTGCTGGCTGCAAAGTGAATAATTGCCTTAATACCTTTATATTTATTGAACACGGCATCCAAACCGTTAAAATCCAAACAGTCCAGTTTCTCAAAAACAGGACGAATACCTGATACTTTCTCGATGTTATCTACTACATCAGCATTTGAATTAGATAAGTTATCAATGATGATTACTTCGTATCCACTGTTTTGCAGCTCTACTACAGTATGAGAGCCGATATATCCGGTTCCGCCTGTTACTAAAATTCTTTCTTTCATAACGTGTATAATGGTTAGTTTTTTCGGTTTTCTTGTAAAGTGTTTGCAAATGTAACAAAATAAATTTAGATAAATGCACAAAAAACGAATATTATTTCATGATGGAAATGTGCATTAAGACAAAATAACAGAAAAAGCGACGGAAGAACTACCTTAACGATAGCCTGTCCGCCGCTCATCCTTCAGTTGTTTGTCGTCAGGATTTATACCACTCCGGAGAATCCCATAAATGCCATAGCCAGCAATCCGGCTGTAATTAAAGCAATCGGAGTTCCCTTCATACCTTCGGGAATTTTCACAAGGCTCATTTGCTCACGGAGTCCGGCAAAAAGCACCAAGGCTAAGCCAAAACCGATAGCAGTAGAGAATGCATAGACAACTCCCGTCAATAAATCATAATCTTTCTGGATAACAAGAATAGCCACACCCAAAATACAACAGTTTGTCGTAATTAAGGGAAGGAATACGCCCAGTGCCTGATAAAGTGCAGGGGAAACCTTTTTTAGAATAATTTCCACCATCTGGACCAGTGCCGCAATGACCAAAATAAACGTAATAGTCTGCAAGTACTGCAATCCGAAAGCATCGAGCACAAACTTCTGGATCAGGAACGTTACGATTGTGGCAATGGTAAGCACAAAAGCCACCGCTGCACTCATACCCAACGCTGTATCCACTTTCTTGGAAACACCCAGAAACGGACAGATTCCCAGAAATTGCGACAACACAATGTTATTAACAAAGATTGCCGAGATAAATATCAATATATATTCCATAATCGTTTATTTTAATTTGCTTTCTTAAGGCTGTTAATCAGCGCAATCAGATATCCTAATGCAATAAACGCACCCGGAGCAAGAACAAAGACAAGCATACCATATTCTTCGGGGATGATTGACAAGTTGAATATCTTACCTGTACCCAGAAACTCGCGGACAGCTCCCAACAATGTAAGAGCAATCGTAAAGCCCAGTCCCATACCAATTCCGTCGAACATGGACGAAAGAGCATTATTCTTAGCTGCAAATGCTTCTGCACGTCCCAATACAATACAGTTCACAACAATCAACGGAATAAAAAGCCCTAATGTAGCATACAATCCAGGGACATAAGCCTGCATCACCATCTGAAGCAAAGTCACAAAAGACGCGATTACCACAATGAATGACGGAATGCGTACCATGTCCGGAATCAAGTTCTTTATCAACGAGATCACCACATTAGAGCAAATCAAAACAAACATAGTGGCAAGTCCCATACCCATACCGTTAATGGCCGAAGAAGTCGTACCCAATGTAGGACACATACCAAGCAGGAGCACAAATGTCGGATTCTCTTTAACAATCCCATTCATCAATACTTTAAAGTTATTCATATCTTTATACTCCTTTCTTATTTAATAACTACTGAATCGACAATCGCAGTTTCAGACTCCTGTACTGGAGCGGCTTTCTGAGAAGCACCGGTTGTCCCGTTAGTATCGCCATTGCCTTTATAAGCACCATACGCAGCGTTCACGGCATTCAAGAAAGCGCGTGAAGTGATTGTAGAAGCGGTAATAGCATCTACCTGTCCACCATCCTTACTTACCGTTAACGGTTGCTCACCCGGATTCATTCCTTTAATACTACCTTTATTGCCTTCCTTAAACCAATCGGCCGCTTTTGAACCAAGCCCGGGAGTCTCGGCATGTGACAACAATGAATAGTTATAGATTTTGCCTTCGGCATCAAAACCAACCAGTACTTTCAGCTCTCCGCCAAATCCCATCGATTTAGCTTCAACCGCCGTCCCGACCCATTGTTCTCCGTTTTTAGCCGGATAAATAATAAAGTCAACAACCTTCTTACCGTCTTTCTCACTAAACATAGTATCACACTCTGCAACCGGATTATTCGTGAATTCGGGTAAGACTTCTTTTAAAGCCTCATTCAGTGTTTTTGCATTTGCTTCTGCAATAGGCCCTTTGGTCAACTCATTCACATAAGCCAGCAGAGCTACCGAAATAGCTGTTACTCCCGTGAGTACCAGCAACATATTTTTCAATGATGATTCTAACTTTTTCATTTCTTCTTCGCTACCTCCCCAAAGCGTTTTGGTTTACAATATGTATTGATTAGCGGAGTGAATGCATTCATAATCAGAATAGCAAATGACATACCTTCCGGATATGCACCGAATAAACGGATAACAACTGTCAGCAAACCGATGCAAACACCATAAATCAGCATACCTTTTTTACTCATCGGAGAAGTCACATAATCAGTCGCCATAAAAATGGCACCCAGCATCAGACCTCCCGAAAGCAACTGGATTACCGGAGAAGCATAAGCTTCCGGATTGGCCAGGTACATAATGCCTGAGAATACAAATACAGTGGCCAGAATAGATACCGGAATATGCCATGTAATGATTCTCTTCCATAACATATAGAGGAGGCCCAAAATCAAAGCAGCTGCACTCACCTCGCCCAAACATCCGCCATTATTGCCAATGAACAAATTCCAGGCATCAGGAAGTTGGCTAAAAGCTGAGGCATCACCATGAACGGCTTGTTTCATCAAGGCTAACGGAGTAGCAGCGGTAGTAGCATCAGTATAGGCAGTCAACTGACCAACCACCGGCCACGAAGTCATTTGCACAGGGAATGATAACAACAGAAACACACGTCCTGCCAATGCCGGGTTAAACGGATTATTTCCCAATCCGCCAAATGACATCTTACCGACACCAATAGCGAATAAAGCACCTAAAATAATGATCCAAATAGGCAGGTTCGACGGAAGATTGAATGCCAGCAACACCCCTGTGATGATAGCAGACCCATCACAAATAGTAGTGGTTTCTTTCTTCAGCAAGAACTTACCGATTGCCCATTCAAAAAACAGACAGGCTATCACAGAAGTCGCTGTGACAATCAACGCACCCAGTCCGAAATATACGAGCGAAACGATGAAGGCAGGAATCAGTGCGATCAACACACCGTACATATTTTTCTGTACACTGTCTCCACCATGAACGTGAGGCGATAATGATACGATTAATTTATTTTCCATACTTATTATTTTTTAGCTTGACGTGCACGAATCATGGCACCAACTTTTCCTTTACCCAAACGACAATAGTCGAGTAACGGACGATTGGCAGGACAAGTGAATTGGCAAGAACCGCACTCGATACAATCCATGATTCTTTCTGATTCCATTCTTTCAAATTCTGTGTTCTCGGCCAAAGCGGAAAGCAGATATGGTTCCAGTCCCATCGGACAGGCACTTACACACTTCGCACAACGGATGCAATTTTGTATTTCTCCGCGTTTAGCCTCTTTCCGGTTCATAATCAAAATTCCGGAACTTCCCTTAGCAGTAGGAACATCGGTATTAACCAATGCTTTACCCATCATCGGGCCGCCTCCAATTACCTTTCCGGTGTCTTCGGGCAAACCGCCACAGGCATCAATCAGTTGTTGCATCGGAGTTCCGATACGTGCCAGGAAGTTGGAAGGTTTAGCAACCGATTTACCGGTCACCGTAATCACACGTTCAAACAAAGGCTTATTTTTCTGCACAGCCTGGTATACTGCAAATGCTGTACCTACATTCTGAACAACCGCTCCTGTAGAGATGGGTAGTGCACCACTCGCAACCTGACGTTTGGTTATAGCATCGATCAGCTGCTTCTCACCTCCTTGCGGATATTTCACCTTCAAAGGTACAACCTCAATACCAGCATAACTGGATGCAACTTTTGTCATCAACTCAATAGCATCGGGTTTATTGTTTTCAATACCGATAAATGCCTTATTTACCTTTACGGCTTTCATCAGAATGGAAACTCCTACCATTACCTCTTCGGCATGCTCCAACATCAACTGATGGTCGGCGGTTAAATAAGGCTCACACTCTACAGCGTTTATAATAACACATTCTGCTTTAAATGAAGGAGGCGGACAGAGTTTAACCTGAGTGGGGAAACAAGCTCCTCCCAAACCAACAATACCGGCATCGGCTATCTTCTTCACAATCTCTTCCGAAGTCAATTCGCACTCTTTCACCAGTTCAGGGCTGCGATCGATAGATTCTTCCCATTCGTCCCCGTCTACATCTATAAAAATAGCAGGTTTGGCATAACCACTCGCATCGACGATTGAATCAACCTTAGCGACTTTGCCACTGACAGAAGAGTGAATGGCAGCCGAAACAAAGCCATTGGCTTCGGCTATTTTAGTGCCCACCTTCACCACATCACCTTTTGCCACAATAGGCTTAGCAGGTGCACCGATATGCTGCCCCAAAAGTATCACAGCTTTTGCCGGAACTTCCGCCGTAATAATGGGTTGATGTGCTGACAGTTTATTTTCGTGTGGATGAACACCACCAATTGAAAATGTCTTCAACATACAATTCTGTATTTTATCTGTTTATTACTCGTTTTCTTAAGCTTCAGCTGTTTTAGCAGCTTCGGCAACAGGTGCTTCCTCTTTGGGTTTGCGCGGAGGGAAATTCAACTCGATGATAGTGTTCTGGGGACAAACTTCAACACACTTACGACAAGACTTACATTTGTTGTAGTCAATGTAAGCAAGATTGTTCTCAAGTGTGATTGCTTCAAACGGACAAGTCTTGACACACTTACCACAACCGATGCAACTTACCGTACAAGCTTTACGCGCAACAGCCCCCTTGTCTTTATTGACACAAGATACATATACGCGGCGGGATTTTTTGCCCTTAGCACGAAGTTCGATTATCGCTTTCGGACAAGCTTTGACGCAAGCACCACAGGCTGTACACTTTTCTTCATCCACTTCAGGAAGTCCTGTTTCGGGATTCATGTGAATAGCATCAAACTGGCAAGCAGCCACACAATCGCCACATCCCAGACACCCATAGCTACAGCCGGTTTCTCCACCATAAAGCGAAGCGGCAATAGCACAACTCTTTGCACCGTCATACATATTTGTACGCGGACGGTTCGTGCAGGTTCCGTTACATCTAACCACTGCCACCATCGGTTCTGCAGTTCCGGCGTCCAGCCCGAGGATCGAAGCAACCTGCGACATCACAGGTTGTCCGCCTACCGGACAAAACTTACCTTCCAGCGAACCGGCTTTGACGCAAGCATCAGCAAATCCGCTGCAACCCGGATAACCACATCCACCGCAGTTAGCCTGAGGCAACACTTCGGATACCTGGGCAATTCGTGGGTCTTCGTACACGGCAAATTTCTTGGAAGCAACATACAATATCGCAGCCAGTACAAGCGCAATAGCTCCCAAAGAAATCACTGCAATCAGAATCAAATTCATAATTTTTAGTTATTTATTGGTTTTATAGTAAAAGAAAATTTTTGTTTCAACCGAGTTCTGTTCAGCCATATTATATAATAATAAGGAACAAGCACCGCTAAAGCAGCAAGCGCTCCATATAGTTCACTATGAAGAACTGTCTTGAAAACGAAAAGGCCGAGAATTAAAAGAAAGAGAGGAATAACAAAGGCCAGAAATACAGCCTGCATACCCATGGAAGTAGCACCAATAATTGTCACCTCGTCACCTACCTTCCATACAGATGAAGTGTCGGTAATCTCAATTACCTTCTCTTTGCTATCTGCCGAAGAGCAATGTCCCTTGACACTGCAAGTTGAGCAGGCCGATGTTTGGATGATCCTCACAGAAACCTGAGAACCACTTATGTTTTCCACAATACCTTGATGAGTTATTATATTAGTCATTTTGCAAACTGCACATTACAAATTGCGGCAAATTTAAGCATAAGTTTGAGAACTACGAAGTATTTGAATGTTTTTTATAGCGCAATAAGAGTTCTTTTTGAAGTATTTTTTTACTCCATTAATCAGGAGTAGAAACAGAAAAAGCAGGCTTTTTGCCTGCTTTACTGCTAAATTGTTATCATCCTCCGATATTTTAAAATAAATTAGAAACAGAAACCGATTCTTTTATCACTTTCTGTTCATTTCCTTATTTTACATCTTCAAACATTCATTTATCTCAATCATCCGAATCAAATCTGTCCGTTGAATGGAAAAAGTGCTGCTTTCTTTCTGAACATACTTCAGTAAAGTGAGCCCGTCCTGGCGCAGTTTAGACTTTTGCAAAATATTAGACTCCATCTCATCCGAAATCTTCAGCAGGGTCATGGCAGCCAGTTCTATCTTTCCCATCCGGTTAGGATCTCCTTCATAATGGTCAATCAGTTCATCCGGATTCATACTCTGCAACTGCTCCTGAGGAAGTCCTAAAATCTGTCGTGTAAGACAGTCGTACTCTGTCCATTCATCCTTACGAAACTTCTTTTTATTCAAAATCATATTAACAATTAATGAAATGATTTCCTGAATCATTCGTATCAGATAATCTTGTTTAATCATAAGGCGCTTTCTTTAAGTATAACATTTTAATTACAGCGATGAAATTTGCACTACCGGAAACAACAGAGCCGACTGAAAACTCCAGCCGGCCCCATATTTATCTTTGTGTCAACTATTCCTTTACCATTTATAGTTCAGACCAAAACTGAGCAACTCTTTCAACTGGAAATAACTGCTACCGGTGGTCGGCTTTGCACTGTCATCAAAGCGTGCATGCACAAAAAGCTTAGTAGAAAGATAACGGTTCAATACAAAATTGAAAGTATTTTCCCACTCAATGCGTACCCATTTATAGTTAGTCAGATAGTTCAGACGGGAATCGACTACAATGGACGGAATAATGGTCCATGAAATGGTAGGTTGTACCTGTGCACCAAAGTCATTCTTTGAACATTTACCTTTATCCAGTCCGAACTTGGTTTCGTCCACATTTTTGTTACCAATATAACGAAGGTTATAGGTCAATGGAGACATGAATACGGAAAGGTTGAATTTTTTCTTTTTCAGCTTATAATCCATACCGACACTGACAATCACATCGGCAGGAGCAAGGAAAGCAGCAACCAGTTCTTCACTGTTAGCCTTATAACCTTTAACAAACTGAGTCTTAAACTCACCGGTGATAGTATAGTACCAATTATGTGCAGCCTGGATACCTAATTTGGAATACAAGCGCAACTGGTCGGTATTGACCAGATACTTATGATATTCATCCGATGGAGAAGAGTTGAATCCTAATTTAGCCTCCAACAGATTCTCAAACTGCACTTTCTCACGGTCATTGTAATTGGCAAACAACTGTAAATTAGCCATTACAGCATTGTTACTCTCACCACCTTTATACCAGTTGTCCGATATATAGTTCTGAGTAATTTGAAGCGAACCGTTACCTCCCGTCACCCACCAGTTAGGTTTCGAAATTACCATTTCTGCTTCACCTACATTCTCTTCTACCTTATCTGCACGGAACAGGCTTTTCACTTCCGTCTTCGGAATTTCAATCTTTTTATTGCCATGATACAATTTACGGCTCATTATATGATCTTCGGTAGTAACAACCAAATTGGGATGGTTCAGGTATAAATCCATCAAAGCAGCATCTACCAGCCGGGCCGATCTCTTGATTTTGGTAAACTGCAAAGTGTCACACGGTGATAACTGCTCATTAAGAGAAGGTGCAGTAAAAGGCTCTTTAAATTTCCAGCGCATAGTAGAATATTCCGCAATAGGCGAATAATAATAAGTTAGCGGAACAAACAGGCGGTAGTAATCCGGATCTGTTTTCACATAACGCATAGGTACTGAAGGATCATTGAGGTATTCCAACTCTCCTATATAATTATTATATAAGATGGACACTGTATCCATCTTGGGCTTCGGACCATCCAGATTCAGTTTCAGGAGAAGGTACTGCTGAAGCACCTCGGAAAGTGTATCAGCTTTCACTTCATTTTGCACTGTCTCGGAAACCGGTTTTATCGTCTTCTGCGCCATCACTGACGAAGAAAACAGGATTGCAAATGCTAATGTTGAGATGTGACTAGTCTTCATTTTTATAACAAATTTGAGGGCAAATTTACATTAAATAGTTTAGATTACATAAAATTCGCTCATTTTTAATAGGAATAACCGATCAAACGGATCGATGAAACAACCGATCTGTTTTACCGGAATTTGTATGGCATGCATGAGCTACACGGATTTATCCTGTAGACAGGTTTATGCTACTTATGCCACCACACGGATAAAGCCCCATTCATCCGTTAGAGGCATACAACTTTTTGTCGTCCAAACATTTCGGAACCCGGAATTGCATTTTTTTAATAAATTTGTTTTGTAGAAAGCATCTGTTCTTCCCCATTTTTTTGTAATTTTGCGGTTTTTAAGATTCAAATCAAACGATTTAGAAACAAATTATTAAAACAGTTATAGCTGTGGGAGAAACAAAGTATATTTTCGTAACCGGTGGTGTTGCCTCTTCTTTAGGAAAAGGTATCATTTCATCTTCCATCGGTAAATTGCTGCAAGCAAGAGGTTATAAAGTAACTATCCAAAAGTTTGACCCGTACATCAACATTGACCCGGGAACATTGAACCCTTATGAACACGGAGAATGCTACGTGACTGTAGACGGCCATGAAGCCGACCTTGACTTAGGACACTACGAACGTTTCCTGGGCATCCAGACTACAAAGGCCAACAATATCACTACAGGCCGTATCTATAAGAGTGTCATTGATAAAGAACGCCGTGGAGACTATCTGGGAAAAACCATTCAAGTCATTCCCCACATCACGGATGAAATCAAGCGTAACGTCAAGTTGCTGGGCAACAAGTATAAGTTCGACTTTGTAATTACAGAAATCGGAGGCACGGTAGGTGACATCGAGTCCTTGCCTTATCTGGAAAGTATCCGTCAGTTGAAATGGGAGTTGGGACAGAATGCGTTGTGCGTGCATTTAACTTATGTACCTTTCCTGTCTGCCGCTCAAGAACTGAAAACCAAACCGACCCAACACTCTGTAAAAGAATTGCAGTCACTCGGAGTGCAACCGGATATTCTGGTGCTTCGTACCGAACATGACCTGAACGCCAACCTGCGTAAGAAAGTGGCATTGTTCTGTAATGTTGCCGAGAATGCGGTCGTTCAGTCAATCGATGCTTCAACTATATATGAAGTACCCCTGTTGATGCAGGAACAAGGCTTGGACGAAACCATACTTCAGAAAATGGGCTTACCTGTGGGCGAACGTCCGCCGTTGGGACCTTGGAAAGACTTCTTGAACCGTCGTGCCAATGCTACCGAAACGGTGACTATTGCAATGGTAGGTAAATACGTTGAACTGCAGGATGCGTATAAGTCTATCCTGGAATCACTGTCACAGGCTGCCACTTATAATGACCGTAAAGTTAAAATAGAATATGTATCATCCGAACACCTCACTCCGGACAATGTGGACGAACAGCTGGGACATGTAGACGGAGTAGTTATCTGTCCGGGATTCGGTTCACGTGGTATCGAAGGTAAGTTCGTAGCTGCCAAGTACACCCGCGAACATAACATTCCGACTTTTGGTATCTGTCTGGGTATGCAATGCATGGCCATCGAATTTGCCCGCAACGTACTGGGTTATGCCGATGCCAATTCTATTGAAATGGACGAAAAGACCAAACATAACGTTATCGACATCATGGAAGAGCAGAAGGCCATCACCAATATGGGAGGTACAATGCGTCTGGGTGCTTACGAATGCGTCTTGAAAAAAGACTCTAAAGTATACAAAGCTTATAAACAAGAACATATTCAGGAGCGTCATCGCCACCGTTACGAATTCAACAACGACTATCGCAAGCAATTCGAAGAGGCCGGCATGAAATGTGTAGGTATCAATCCGGAATCGGACCTGGTAGAGATTGTAGAGATCCCTACATTGAAATGGTACATCGGAACGCAGTTCCATCCGGAATACAGCAGTACGGTGCTACACCCGCATCCGTTGTTCGTATCGTTCATTAAGGCTGCAATCGATAAGTAAAATCACTATCGTATAGATTATTAATCATTAATCACTAAAACAAGAGAATGGATAAAAACACCATCACAGGCCTCGTTTTAATAGGTATATTACTGGTAGGATTCAGTTTTCTGAGCCGTCCCAGCGAGGAGCAAATAGCCGCCCAGAAGCGGTATTATGACTCTATAGCCGTGGTACAGCAGCAAGAAGAAGCACTGAAAGCCAAAACCGAAGCTGCACTGGCTAACGAAAAAGAGGAAACAGCCGCCGATTCGGCATCTCTCTTCTTCAATGCCACCCAAGGTAAAGAGGCGTTTACTACTATCCAGAACAATTTGGTAGAAATCACTCTGGATAACAAAGGCGGCCGCGTTTACTCTGCCCTGTTGAAAAACTACATGGGACAAGATAAGAAACCGGTTGTGTTGTTCAACGGCAGCGATGCTTCCATGAACTTCAACTTCTACAATAAGAAGGGTGCCCTCCAGACAAAAGACTTCTATTTCGAAGCAGTCAATAAAACAGACAGCAGTGTTACGATGCGTCTGGCCGCCGACAGTGCCAGCTATATCGACTTTATTTATACACTGAAACCGGATAATTATCTGATGAGCTTTGTGATTAAAGCAACAGGTATGGAAGGCAAATTGGCTGCTACTACAAACTATGTGGACATCTCGTGGTCACAACGTGCCCGCCAGATCGAGAAAGGATATACTTACGAGAACCGTTTGGCAGACCTCACCTACAAATATACAGGTGATGATGTGGACAACCTTTCGGCAAGTAAAGACGATGAAAAGTCAGTACCGGAGCGTCTGGACTGGATTGCTTTCAAAAACCAGTTCTTCTCTTCTGTATTCATTGCAGAACAGGATTTCGAAAAGACTACGGTCAAATCGAAAATGGAGAAACAGGGAAGTGGCTACATCAAAGACTACTCGGCTGAAATGAGTACGTTCTTCGATCCTACCGGTAAGCAACCGACCGACATGTATTTCTACTTCGGCCCGAACCACTATAAAACACTGACCGCATTGGACAAGGGACGTGAAGAGAAATGGGAACTCAACAACCTGGTATATCTGGGTTGGCCGTTGATTCGATGGATCAACAAATGGATCACCATCAACGTGTTCGACTGGTTGTCAGGTTGGGGATTAGGCATGGGTGTCGTACTGTTGCTATTGACAATTATGGTGAAAGTTGTGGTTTTTCCGGCAACCTGGAAGACTTATATGTCATCGGCCAAGATGCGTGTACTGAAACCAAAAATTGACGAGATCAATAAGAAATATCCCAAGCAGGAAGATGCGATGAAGAAACAGCAAGAGGTAATGGGACTATACAGTCAATACGGTGTAAGCCCGATGGGCGGCTGTTTGCCGATGCTTGTTCAATTCCCTATCCTGATGGCATTGTTCATGTTTGTGCCGAGCGCTATCGAACTCCGCCAGCAGAGTTTCCTTTGGGCGGACGACTTATCGACCTACGACGCATTCATCACTTTCCCGTTCCATATTCCGTTCTTGGGTAATCACCTCAGCTTGTTCTGCCTGCTGATGACCATTACCAATATCCTGAACACGAAGTACACGATGCAGCAGCAGGATACAGGTGCCCAGCCGCAAATGGCAGCAATGAAGTGGATGATGTATCTGATGCCGATTATGTTCCTCTTCGTTTTGAACGACTATCCTTCGGGATTGAACTATTACTACTTCATTTCGACTTTGATCAGTGTGGTAACCATGATCATACTACGCCGGACAACTGACGAAGACAAGTTGCTCGCCGATCTGGAAGCAAAGAAAAAAGATCCGAAGCAAATGAAGAAGACCGGATTTGCCGCACGTCTGGAAGCCATGCAGAAACAGCAGGAACAGATGGCAAAAGAACGGGCTAATAAGCAGAATAAGCGATAAGAAATAAAAATTAGCTTAAAGACCGAAGAGCCGGGCAAGCAGTATATGTTTGTCCGGCTTTTTTTCCCCTTTATAGAATATATAAAAACATGACTACCAAATACACATACAAAGAGATATGGCTCATAGCCTACCCTATCCTGATCAGCCTGATCATGGAACAATTAATAGGTATGACAGACACTGCCTTCCTGGGACGGGTAGGCGAAATAGAACTGGGGGCCTCGGCCATCGCAGGCGTATATTATCTGGCCATTTTCATGATGGCGTTCGGATTCAGCATCGGAGCACAAATCCTGATAGCCCGGCGAAACGGCGAGCAACAATACCGCACCATCGGACCGATATTCTATCAGGGGGTCTATTTTTTGCTGGCATTGGCAATAGTGGCATTTACCCTTTCTTTATGCTTCTCTCCTCATTTGCTGAAACTGGTTATCAGTTCGCAGCACATTTATGACGCGTCCATCAGCTACATCAACTGGAGAGTTTTTGGTTTCTTTTTCTCTTTCGTCGGCGTGATGTTCCGGGCATTTTTTGTAGGTACCACACAGACCAAGACCCTGACATTGAATTCAATCGTAATGGTATTGTCCAACATAGTATTCAACTATATCCTGATATTCGGTAAGTTCGGCTTCCCCGCATTAGGTATTGCCGGAGCTGCTATCGGGTCGTCACTGGCCGAAATGGTATCGGTCATCTTTTTCATCGTCTATACCTGGAAGCGGATAGACTGTAAGAAGTATGCACTGAACCAGCTTCCCAGTTTCCAACCGGAAACATTAAAACGAATATTAAACGTATCTTTTTGGACTATGATCCAAAATTTCTTCTCACTATCCACCTGGTTCATGTTCTTCCTTTTTGTGGAACATCTGGGCGAACGCGCACTGGCCATTACGAACATTATCCGCAACGTATCGGGTATTCCGTTTATGGTTGCGATGGCATTTGCCACCACATGCGGTTCACTGGTGAGCAACCTGATAGGCGCAGGAGAGATTAAAAGCGTACCCGGAACTATCCGGCAGCATGTACGCATCGGCTATGTTTTTGTATTACCTCTGGTACTGTTCTTCGCCCTCTTCCCCGATCTGGTGTTAAGTATCTATACAGATATACCGGATCTGAAAGAGGCTTCCATCCCCTCGTTATGGGTATTATGTTCCGCCTATCTGATATTGGTCCCGGCCAATGTTTATTTCCAGGCGGTATCCGGAACGGGCAATACACGTACGGCACTGGGATTAGAACTCTGCGTGCTGGCTGTCTATCTGGCTTATATCACGTATGTCATCCTCTATTTGAGAGTAGACGTAGCCTTCTGCTGGACTACAGAGCATTTATACGGAATCTGTATCCTGACTCTGTCGTACATCTATATAAAGAAAGGAAACTGGCAAAAAAAGCAGATTTGACCTGATTTTTGCTTATCTTCGCAACTCAAATAATCAATTATTAAAAACTTATGAGACAAGTAAACCTATTTATTATGTCGGCAACAATGATGTTAGCATCCTGTGGCGGAACCAAGGATGCAGGCAAAACGGACCAGGCGCTGATCGGAAAATCCGATATCAAAATCGAGGGGAAGCGGATGACTCCCGAAGCACTCTGGGCAATGGGACGTATCGGCGGACTCTCTGTATCGCCCGATGGAAAGCAGATAGCCTATACAGTGGCTTACTACAGTGTACCCGAAAACAAAAGCAACCGGGAAGTTTTTGTGATGAACGCAGACGGAACCGACAACCGGCAAATCACTCACACTCCTTTTCAGGAAAATGAAGTGACTTGGGCAACGGACGGAAGCAAACTGCTTTTCCTGAGCAACGACAACGGCAGCAGCCAACTGTACGAAATGAACCCCGACGGTAGCGGACGCAAACAGATTTCCAATTATGACGGGGATATCGAAGGATATTCCATCTCGCCGGACGGCAAGAAGATACTGTTCATCGCCCAAGTAAAGACTGTTAAAAGCACGGCTGACAAATATCCTGACCTGGACAAAGCAACCGGCATCATCATCACCGACCTGATGTACAAACATTGGGATGAATGGGTGACAACTGCCCCCCACCCCTTTATCGCCGATTTCGATGGCAAGTCGGTAACCAACATCGTAGACGTGCTGGAAGGTGAGCCTTACGAAAGTCCGATGAAACCATGGGGAGGTATCGAACAACTGGCATGGAACACGACCTCGGATAAAGTGGCTTATACCTGTCGAAAGAAAACGGGACTGGCTTATGCCATTTCTACCAACTCGGATATCTATGTATACGACCTCAATACCAAGAAAACAATAAATATCACCGAAGGTATGATGGGTTATGATACTAATCCGCAATATTCTCCGGATGGAAAGAGCATCGCCTGGCAAAGTATGGAGCGTGATGGTTACGAAGCAGACCAGAACCGTCTCTTCATCATGAATCTGGAAACCGGAGAAAAACGTTTTGCCAGCAAAGCGTTCGATTCGAATGTAGATGCATTCGTATGGAGCCAGGATGCCAAGACGATCTATTTCACCGGTGTATGGCACGGTGAAACTCAAATCTACTCACTCGATCTGGCCAATGATTCTGTACGTCCTGTCACTTCGGGTATGTACGACTATGAAGGCGTTGCCCTCTTCGGTGATAAACTGATTGCCAAACGTCACTCTATGAGCATGGGAGATGAAATTTATGCCGTTTCCCTGGATGGGCAGACGACACAACTGACTCAAGAGAACAAGCAGATCTACGATCAGATAGAGATGGGCAAAGTTGAAGGACGCTGGATGAAAACGACAGATGGCAAAGAAATGCTGACATGGGTCATCTATCCGCCCCAGTTCGATCCGAATAAGAAATATCCGACACTGCTCTTCTGCGAAGGCGGTCCACAGAGCCCGGTAAGCCAATTCTGGAGTTATCGCTGGAACATGCAGATTATGGCTGCCAACGGCTATATCGTTGTAGCACCGAACCGCCGCGGACTTCCCGGTTTCGGAGTGGAATGGAACGAAGCTATCAGCGGAGATTACGGTGGCCAATGCATGAAGGATTATTTCACGGCAATCGACGAAATGGCAAAAGAACCTTTCGTTGACAAAGACCACCTGGGCTGTGTGGGTGCCAGCTTCGGAGGATTCTCCGTCTACTGGCTGGCAGGACATCACAACAAACGCTTCAAAGCCTTCATTGCCCACGATGGTATCTTCAACATGGAGATGCAATACCTGGAGACAGAAGAGAAATGGTTTGCCAATTGGGATATGGGAGGCGCATACTGGGAAAAGCAGAATCCGGTTGCCCAGCGCACTTTTGCGAACTCTCCGCACTTGTTCGTCGAAAAATGGGATACCCCGATTCTTTGCATCCACGGTGAGAAGGATTACCGTATCCTTGCCAATCAGGCCATGGCTGCGTTCGACGCTGCCGTAATGCGTGGCGTACCAGCTGAACTGCTTATTTATCCGGACGAGAACCACTGGGTATTGAAACCGCAAAACGGTGTGTTGTGGCAACGCACTTTCTTCGAATGGCTGGACAAATGGTTGAAACCAAACACTACAGATTCCAAATAAAGGCTCTGTTCTGCTAAAATAAAGGCTCTGTTCCGACGGAACAGAGCCTTTATTTTAGCAGAACAGAGTGTCCGTTTACTCCTTCGGAAAGCTTACATCCGCTTCAACTTGACAATCTCTCCAAGTACCGGAATATACACGTCTATCCTACGTTTCTTTGCTTCGGCAGTAAAAACCTGCGGAGGGTCATGCAGAGGTTCGTCCGACAAGTCGAACGTACCATAATGCATCGGGATGGTAAGAGCTGCTTTCATATCGGTGGACGCTGTCAGTGCATCGTAAGGTGAAATGTGATTGGGCTGCATAAACCAACGCGGCTTATAAGCACCGATACCCACCAAAGCATAATCGGGTGTCCCGAATAGCTCGGGTATCTCACGGAAATGCCTGGAATATCCGGTATCGCCACTGTAATAGATGGAGATGCCGTCACCCTGTACCATAAACGCTCCCCACAGCCTTCGTCCTCCGTCACGCACCGAACGCTTGCTCCAATGCTGGGCAGGAAGAAAAGTAATCTTCAACCTGTCATCTTCTATCTGTTGGTACCATCCGGCCTCCGTTACCTCAAGCTCCGGAAACCAACTCTTTATCAATTCACCGGTACCCAACCCACAGAAAAGTTTCATCCGGGGATTGTTCTTCACCAGCCGGGCTACACTTTGCTTATCCAAATGGTCGAAATGGTCGTGACTGATAAGCAAGTAATCTATATCGGTAAAAATATCGGGGTTTGCCGGAAAATCACTCTGACGTTTGACAAAAGGGATATCTCCAAAAACAGGATCGAACATGACACGTTTTCCTGCCAATTGAAGGAAGAAGGAGTTATGCCCCAGCCATATCAGCGAATTACCGACCACCCCTTCCAATGAACGCAGATAACTCATCCGGGGATTCCACTTCACACTCTTCTTCTCTTTCCGCTGCGGATTGGGAGAAAGGCGCCATTTCAAGACACTTCCCATCCCGGGACGAAAACGATGCTGGCGATTGACAAACTTTCCTCTCACCACAGGATTACCCCGCCAATGCGGGTTTACCGTTGCCAGTCTTTCATTTCTTCTGAAACATATATGCTCGCCCATACACTTATATACTTTTTTCGTTGTGTAACAAACAAAAATAACAAAAGATTTGTGTATAGTCGCAGAATAAGACATTTTTTTAACTTAAAAAGATCACCCTCACGTCAAACAGGATTGTAACGTGAGGGGTAATCTTCGCAAGCGTCATCCGTATGCAGTATGGCGAGTACGACCAGCATCGCTCTGTACAAGCCAATGTTACCGATAAATAAATACGTTATCATTGTTTTTGGTTCCAGACAGTCAGTACCCTAACTTATCGACCCACTCACGAATGGATTTTTCATTGGCACGATTAAGTAATCTTCCCTCTTTCCATTTCAAATTATGATAGTCTTTTTTCAATGCTGTCACACTACCTGTAATACTGCTTCCTCCCGAAGTGGCAAAAGGTATGATGATCTTATTTTTAAGATCATGACTTTCAATGAAAGTGTTCACAACCCGAGGTGCAAGATTCCACCAGATGGGATAGCCGATAAAGATCACTTCATAATCGGCTATGTTTTCTTTTTTATTCTTAAGGACCGGACGTGATTTCAGATCGTTCATCTCCACCGAGCTGCGCGATTGTTTGTTATGCCAGTCAAGATCGGCATTCGTATAAGGTTTTACAGGAGTGATGGCATACAGTTCACCACCC
Source organism: Bacteroides hominis (assembly GCF_033042785.2). Classification (NCBI taxonomy): domain Bacteria; kingdom Pseudomonadati; phylum Bacteroidota; class Bacteroidia; order Bacteroidales; family Bacteroidaceae; genus Bacteroides; species Bacteroides hominis. The sequence goes on from NZ_CP178829.1 coordinate 3,983,756, forward strand.
GTAACCTGAGCCAGTTTCTTTGCAGCTTCCGCCGTAGTACCGGTTGCCGAAAAGTAGGCAACTAAAATTCGTTTACCATTGTGCCCCTGCTTTATGGGATTTTGTGCCGCTGCGTGTAAATTCATAAATAAGATTGCTAAAAGCGTTAGTAAAACAGATTTTGTTCTCATATTATTCAATATTTTAATAAGTTATTTTATTACTTTTCTCATACGTTTACGATTGCTGCAATGCAAGCCGTCGATCGTTGCCTGCCACCATCCTTTGCTAAAGCTCAAACCATACAGGAGTGCTGTCAAATATACGGCAGTTATACCCGGAATTTAGCAACTCTCCATCTTCAGCTCTATTCAGGGACTATCGATTTGATGAATTTCGCCGGAACTCCTCCGACAATGACATTCGGCGGCACATCTTTTGTGACCACCGCTCCCGCCGCAATAACGGCATTGTCACCAATCATCACACCCGGAAGAATTGTGGCATTTGCCCCTACCCAGACATTTTTTCCTAAAACAATCGGAGCAGGATACGTTGTTCCGCGGTCTTCAGGAGCAAGCCCGTGATTAAGAGTGGCAAACACTACATTATGTCCGATTTGGCAACTGTCGCCAATGGTTATGCCACCGTGATCCTGAAAGTGGCAACAGGCATTTATGAATACATCATCACCTATCACTATATTCTTCCCAAAATCAGTATAGAACGGAGGAAATACGCGAAGTGTAGGCGGAACCGGACTTCCAAAAAGCTCGGATAATAAATTTCGCACTTCGGCCGGCGTATGGTAAGAAGCATTCAGCCTGAATGTAAAACGCCTTGCCTCGTTACTCATATCATCCATAAAACAGTGGATTTCTTCTGTGTTGAGAGGCTTACGTGACTTTACATACTCTTTAAAACTTTCGATAGTCATATTATTGTCGTTATAATTTTACTCATACATCTTTGGCTACATCCTATGCCGCGATACCAATCCGATAGCCGATATATTTAATTGCAAAATTACCGGAATAAAAAGGAGCGGTTGTATATGATTTACGGATATTCATACCCGAATCCCCGATTTTGAAATAAAACGCATATTATCTACAAAAAAAATACCTTCCGGACACACAACGGAAGGTATTTCTACACATGTCAATCTATTCATGGACAGGTCATCCGACCAAAAGGAAAGGATAAGGCCATCCCAAATAAGACAGGTTAATAACAAAGATTACGGCTGCCAGCACCCACAGTATCAATAAAGACCATTTCAGTCCGGACGCCATAGCCGGCCAATCAAATATCTGTCGGAGAATAGCATAAATGATCCCCGCCAAAGGTATGCCCACCAATGCTACTCCTGCAATACTTCCTACAATGGTCATCATCGGCGAAGTGGAGATCAGCGGTGACCAATCGACTGCTGGCAGCATATGATAGAGAGCAGCTCCACCACCAATGGCTACTGCAATGGCAGCAATCACCAGAGCAACAAAAACAATGGCAAGCACAAAAAGCACCGGACTGCATATAATGGCGAGCACCACCAGACAGGCTTTCAGAAAGAAACCCGCTATCGATACCAACGCATCGCCCACCTTCTGCAGAAAACTGCGGGGCTTACCTGAATTTACATAATTGTTCACCCCGTTGGCTACCCTTTCAAACCCATCAGTCACCGTCTTACCGATATTCTCTATGGTGATATCCTCACCGCGCATACTCAACTTCTCGGCTGCCGTACGGGCCTCGGGAATAATCAGCCAACAGATGATGTATATAGGAATCAACACTCCATATCCACAGATCAGCACAACGAACATAATCAGTCGCAACAGCGTTACATCCCAATTCAGATATGCAGCCAGCCCGCTAATCACCCCTCCCAATATTTTATCATCCGGATTACGGTAAAAACGGCGATGAATGGTTGTGCCGGATTGTGCCCCTGTATGTCCGGCTGTCTTTTGAGGTTCGTCTTCCTCACTCTCCTCACCAAAATCTTCAGGTTTTCCCATCCGGGCAATCACTTCTTCTACGTCGGCAATCGTAATCACTTGCGATCCGGCAGCCAACTTCTCGGCAAATAGTTCGGAGATGCGATTCTCTATATCGTTCACAATCTCCTCTGCTCCTTCTTGTTTGCGGAAGTGAAGTTTTAGGTTGCACAAATAATTATCGAGCAACCGGTAGGCATCCTCGTCGATATGAAAAACGGTTCCACCTAAATTTACGGTTAATGTTTTTTTCATCTTTATTTCTTTTTAAATGGATTCTCTATTAGCAATATGATTCACAGTTTCGTTCAGCTCCCTCCACGAAAGTTCCAGTTCGCCAAGGAACAACTCGCCTTTCTCTGTCAGCTTATAATACTTCCGTGGCGGTCCCTGTGTAGATTCCACCCATTCGTAACTAAGTAAATCATCGTTTTTCAATCGGGTCAACAATGGATACAATGTGCCCTCCACCACAATCAGCTTTGCCTCTTTCAACTTCTGGATGATATCCGAAGCGTAAGCCGGCTCTTTATGCAACAGCAGCATGATGCAATATTCCAGCATGCCTTTTCGCATTTGCGACTTTACATTATCTACATTCATAAGCTTTACCTTTTTGATGCGACAAATATATGCATAACTTTAGTACTATGCAATGCAAAGTACTTTAAATTCATACTAATTAACTTATTAAGATACCTCCACCTTATTATAAAAGCAAATTATCACTATATTTGCGACATAAACCGAAAAATACAACAAACATGTTTACTATCCGAAAAGCCACTTCAGATGATTGCATACTGATTAACAAACTGGCGAAACAGGTATTTCCGGCTACCTACAAAGAAATACTTTCGCCCGATCAACTTGACTACATGATGGAATGGATGTACGCGCCCCTGAATATCCGCAAACAAATGGAAGAAGAAGGACACGTATACTTCATCGCTTACCAGGAAGATGAACCTTGCGGCTATGTATCAGTACAGCCTCAAGGAGATGATGTGTTTCATCTCCAGAAAATATATGTCCTTCCCTCTTTTCAGGGAGCACACCTGGGAAGCAAACTATTTGACCACGCAGTACAATACATCAAAGAGATTCATCCGTCTCCCTGTCTGATGGAATTAAATGTCAACCGGAATAACAAGGCATTGCACTTTTATGAACATAAAGGGATGAAAAAACTACGTGAAGGTGATTTTCACATCGGAAACGGATATTATATGAATGACTATATCATGGGATTGGAACTCTGATGCGCATGTAAAGAAAATGCCAATATAAGAAACGCCCCGTTACATATATTGTTATCGTAATAACAAATAATGTAACGGGGCGTTTGGTGTATAGATACAACCCAAAGGTTATGCTACTTTTTCAAGTTTCTTCATGATAGAGAAGATGAACAGAGCGGCCAGCAGACAGCATACGATAAGTACACTCCATACCATCCACAACTGCATGCCACCCCACAGATAACCAATGATGGCAACGAGGTAGTTACCAATGGCAGTTGCGGCAAACCATCCACCCATCATCATACCTTTGTATTTAGGAGGAGCTACTTTCGAAACAAACGAAATACCCATCGGAGAGAGGAACAACTCGGCGAAAGTAAGCACCAGATAAGTAGAGATCAACCAGTTTGGAGAAACCAGTGCGTCTTTCTCGATGCCACTGGCTGCCAGAGCATCCGGAGTAGGCAACCCGATAGACCCAATGGCCATTATCAAGAAACCGCATACGGCAATCATCATACCGATACCGATTTTACGCGGAGCAGAAGGTTCTTTCCCTTTTCTGGCAAGATATCCAAATACCGCCAATGAAACCGGAGTCAAGGCAATCACGAAGAACGGATTGAATTGCTGGAAGATCTGAGGCAGAATATTAACAGTAGGATCCATAGAGCTATAGCTCCATCCCAGACAGAGAAGTGCGGCAGCAACTACTATACCGGCAATCATTTTTGATTTACCGGTCTTTCCCTGGAACAGTGAAAAAAATCCGTAAATAACAATCAACAAGAAGGTGAGGTTCACGATATTGAAGCCCAAACGGTCGAGTCCGGTCACCTCTTGTGCGGTATAATCACGTGCAAAGAATGTCAGTGTCAGTCCGTTCTGGTGGAAAGCCATCCAGAAGAAAATAACTACGGCAAATACAAGCAACAAAGCCACGATGCGCTGTTTGGTTTGTTCCGGAGTCAACTTCTCCTCAACTACGTTAGCCGGTTTAGCTTGTTTAGAGTTGTAGTCGGCATGTTTAAATGTAGAGCGGAAAGCGACGTAAATCAACATCGAAATAATCAATGATACACATGCCACACCAAATCCATAGTTATATGCTTCAGAAAGCTTATCGATATAAGTAGTACAGAATGTGGCAATGTCGCCGGTAAAGTTCTGTGCAGCCTGCAATGATTCCAAAGTAGCCTGGTTAGCAGGAGTGATTGTACCGTCAAGATATTGATGTGCCAATGAAGGAATCTGAGGAACATACGAAAGCCCTGCCTTGCCCAACATATAGTTGGTTACCTTTGTAGCAGCTGTCGGAGCGTACATCGCACCGATATTGATAGCCATATAGAATATACTGAACGCCGTGTCACGTTTGGAGCTATATTCAGGGGCATCATACAAATTACCCACCATTACCTGCAAATTACCTTTAAAAAGTCCGGTACCGCAAGCAATCAGAGCCAGTGCACCAAACATCATTACTTTGCCGGAATCGTTGGAAGTCGGGATGGCAAGCAGTGCGTAGCCGATAAACATGACTACAATACCCATTGTCACCATTTTGCCATAACCAAACTTATCGGCAAGAATACCACCAAAGAACGGAATAAAATAAACAGCAGCCAAAAAGCATCCGAAAATGGTAGAAGTTTCAGCAGCAGTGTAACCAAACTTTGCTTGTAGAAACAAAGTAAAAATCGCAAGCATGGTATAGTAACCGAATCGCTCGCCTGTGTTGGCAAGTGCCAGAGCATACAAACCCTTAGGTTGTCCTTCAAACATAAAATTAGAATATTAGATTATTAAATAGATATTTTCTGCAAATATATACTTTTTACTGAAATTAAACAGTATATAATACACAAACTTCCGCCCGAACCTCGTTTATTAGCTCTTTAGGATCAATTTTTATCTGTAATCCGCGTTGCCCCGCACTTACATAAATATACGGAAACTCCAGACAGGTTTCATGGATATAGGTGGGAAAATGTTTTTTCATTCCGACAGGCGAACAGGCACCGCGGATATATCCGGTGACGGAAAGAAGCTCTTTCATAGGAATCATATCACAACTCTTATTACCGGACACCTTTGCGGCAAGCTTCAGATTTACCTCTTTGTCTCCGGGAATCACGCAAACGAAGTATCCCGTTTTATCGCCATGAAGCACAAGAGTTTTAAAAACCTGATCAATATTCTCTCCCAAACTGGCCGCTACATGCACAGCACTCAAATCATTTTCGTCTACCTCGTAAGGGATAAGTTCATAGGAGATTTTGGCCTTATCCAACAGACGGGCAGCATTGGTCTTATTGATTTTCATAGATATATGTATATTGGAGCAGCCATAGAAAAAAGCTGCTATTAGTAAGTTAATAACGTAACTCTACAAAGTTAACTTCGTAGTTGCAGGAAGTTAACTTTGTACAAATACGATATTAACTCTTTATTATCTAACAAGTTAATATCGTATATATAAATTATCAATCGATTCTCAGTTCTTCGCGAAGAAACTTCGGGGTATATCCTTTTGTACTCTTCGCAACCTCTTCCGGTGTCCCGAAACTGAGAAGTTCCCCTCCCCCTTTACCGCCTTCGGGGCCCATGTCGATAATGTAATCCGCCATCTTTATCACATCCAGATTATGCTCAATGACGATCACAGTATTACCTTTATCCACCAATTTATTTAATACTCCCATCAGCACACGGATATCTTCAAAATGCAGACCGGTAGTCGGTTCATCAAGAATATACAAAGTCTTTCCCGTATCTCGTTTCGAAAGCTCCGTTGCCAATTTTACGCGCTGGCTTTCACCTCCCGAAAGGGTGGTTGATGATTGCCCTAATTTAATGTATCCCAATCCAACATCCTGGATAGTCTTAATTTTGTTCAGAATCTGAGGAACATTTTCAAAGAACTCTACCGCACGGTTAATGGTCATATCGAGCACATCGGCAATGGATTTTCCCTTGAAACGCACTTCCAGAGTTTCGCGGTTATAACGTTTGCCATGACAAACTTCACATGGAACATATACATCGGGCAGGAAATTCATTTCGATTGTCTTGTAGCCATTCCCGGAACATGCCTCACAACGTCCGCCGGAGACATTAAAAGAAAAACGTCCGGGTTTATAACCACGAATCTTAGCTTCCGGCAATCCGACAAAAAGACTGCGGATATCTGAAAAGACACCGGTATAAGTGGCAGGATTGGAACGCGGAGTACGCCCCAACGGAGACTGGTCCACATTGACAACCTTATCTATGTTCTCCAATCCTTCAATAGAATCGTATTCCAAAGGATCCTGCAAAGAACGATAGAACTTCTGCGAAAGTATCGGTTGCAAAGTTTCATTTATCAACGTAGACTTACCACTACCGGATACTCCCGTAACACAAATCAGTTTGCCTAACGGAAATTCGACATCTACATTCTTCAGATTATTCCCTTTAGCGCCACGCAACCATAAAGATTTTCCATTACCGGGACGCCGCTTGGAAGGCACTTCGATGGCAGTTTGTCCGTTGAGATACTGTGAAGTAAGCGTACTGGTCTTCAACATCTTTTGCGGAGTTCCGGCAAAAACAACTTCTCCCCCCAGTCGTCCGGCTTTAGGCCCCATGTCAATCACATAGTCGGCAGCCAGCATCATATCTTTATCATGCTCTACCACGATCACAGAGTTACCCATATCACGCAGTTCTTTCAAGGAGTTGATTAACCGCAGGTTATCACGTTGGTGCAGCCCGATGCTCGGCTCGTCAAGAATATAAAGCACATTGACCAGTTGAGAACCAATTTGTGTGGCCAGACGGATACGCTGACTCTCCCCACCCGACAGACTAACGGAACTGCGGTTTAAAGACAGATAATCCAATCCTACATCCAACAGGAATTTTAAGCGGGTACGTATCTCCTTCAAAATCTCTGCGGCAATCATTTTCTGCTTATCCGTCAGAAATTCGTCCACTTTCATCAACCAGTCATACAACTCATTGATGTCCATATTTGAAAGTTCATTGATGTTTTTATCATGGATACGGAAGTGGAGTGCTTCCTTATTCAGTTTCGCTCCCTTACATTCAGGGCAAACTGTGGTTTTGGCAAATTGTTCCGCCCATTTCTGTGCAGTGGCGGAAGCATCTTTCTCCTGCAACATCTGGATATACTTGACAACACCTTCATACGTCACAAAATAATCGGAAGAAGTACCTATCAAAGAGCTTTTTATCTTGATACGTTCGTCCGAGCCATACAGAATCTCGTCGATTGCATCATTTGGCAAATCTTTTACGGGAGTCTTCAATGACGCATCATATTTCTCCAGCAAAGCACCGATCTGCCAGAAAATCATTGCATTCTTATATTTACCTAAAGGAGCTATCGCCCCTTCATATATAGACAACTCTTTATCAGGAATCACCTTATCTACATCAATCTGACTGACTACCCCCAATCCCTTACAACGCGGACAAGCTCCCTGCGGAGAATTGAACGAAAAGTTGTGCGGAGCCGGTTCACGATACGACAGTCCCGTGACAGGGCACATCAGGCGTTTACTGTAGTGACGGATACTCTCTGTCTGTGCATCAAGAATCATCAATAATCCGTCGCCCTGCCGCATAGCAGTAGCGACACTCTGTTTCAACCGCTTGTCATCCTTATCTTCCACGATAAGCTTATCCACAACGACTTCGATGTCGTGGTTTTTATAACGATCCAGTTTCAGTCCGTGGGTGATTTCGCGTACTTCTCCATCTATACGGACATACAAATATCCCTTTTTGCGAATCTGCTCGAAGAGTTCTTTGTAATGTCCCTTACGTGAACGCACCAAAGGTGCCAGCATATAAATTTTCTTTCCTTTATAATCTTTCAGGATCAGTTCCAGTATCTGTTCCTCAGTGTATTTCACCATCTTTTCTCCCGAGAGATAAGAATAGGCTATTCCGGCACGGGCATAAAGCAGACGGAGATAATCGTAAATCTCTGTAGTAGTGCCGACCGTGGAACGGGGATTTTTATTCGTAGTCTTTTGTTCTATGGAAATAACCGGACTCAACCCTGTAATCTTATCTACATCCGGACGCTCCAGATTGCCCAGAAAGTTGCGGGCATAAGCCGAAAAGGTTTCAATATAGCGGCGCTGGCCCTCTGCAAATATTGTATCGAAAGCAAGAGATGATTTCCCGCTTCCACTCAGTCCGGTAATCACAGTCAGGCTGTCACGTGGTATTTCCGCATCAATGTCTTTCAGATTGTGTACGCGCGCACCGTACACATTTATATATTCTGTTTCCTGCATACTCTAACTTTTATTGAGTTGCAAAATTAATGTTTCCGCCCGAAATATAGTTTTAAAAAACACAATATTATTTTCTTAACTCAATATATTATGTGAATCTATGACATTATTCGTACCTTTGCCGTAATCAATTGAGAATTGAATAGTAAAAATTACAAATTAAGATTAATAAATTGATGAAATCAATCAAACGAATCTTCTTTCTCCTGTCTTTTATCAGTGTTTCCTATTTAAGCACATTGGCACAAGAGAACCAATCCTACTTCCTTCACACTATTGAAAAGGGGCAAAGCTTATATTCCATCTCAAGTATGTATGGAGTCAGCAAAGCAGATATTATTCGCCTGAACCCCGGTTGTGAGGACAAAATCTATGCAGGACAAGCCATCAAAATCCCACAGAACAAAACCGCCCAGAAAAGTGAAATGTTCCATACCATTCAACCGGGAGAAACCCTTTATCGGTTGACAACCACCTATAAAGTTTCTGCAAAAGCCATTTGTGACGCCAATCCGGGATTAAGTGCAGAGAACTTCCGTATCGGACAGGTTATCCGTATCCCTTCCGCTGCAGAAGCCATCGACTCTACAGTAGAAGCAGTAGTCACAACTCCCGAACAACCCATTATCCAACCGGCTGTAAAGCCCCGTTGCAGAGACATGCACAAGGTGAAACGCAGAGAGACTATTTTCAGCGTCAGCCGTGAATATGGCATTTCTGAACAGGAACTGATTGCAGCCAATCCGGAGTTGAAGAACGGTATGAAGAAGGGACAATTCCTTTGTATTCCCTACCCGTCAGAGAAATCGGCAGTCACTACTCCACAGACAGACACCAATATCACACCGCCAAGCAACAGCGAATTGTTCCGTGAAAACAAAGAAACACCCAAAAGCATTTCTACCATCAAAGCGGCTCTCTTGTTACCCTTTGACGACAAAAGAATGGTAGAATATTATGAAGGCTTCCTGATGGCAGTCGACAGTCTGAAACGTACCGGCACTTCAATCGATCTATACGTCTACGATTGCAATAAAGAAAGTTCATCATTGAACAACATTCTGGCAAAAAGTGAGATGAAGAATATGAATGTCATTTTTGGTCCGGCACAGCAACAGCATATTAAACCGTTAGCAGCTTTCGCGAAGAAAAATGATATTCGCCTGGTTGTCCCTTTCTCTTCAAAAGAAGGCGAAGTATTCAGCAACCCGTTTATTTATCAAATCAATACTCCACAGTCTTATCTGTACTCCGAAGTCTACGAGCACTTCACACGTCAATTCCCGAATGCTAACGTGATTCTTTTGGAATCTTCGGTTGTGGATAAAGATAAAGTTGAATTTATCAAAGGCTTAAAACAGGAACTGGGAAGCAAAGGGATTCCGGTGAAAACATTAAAGGAAAACGCCCCGGTGGAAACGCTGAAAGCAACTTTGCGTAACGACAAAGAGAACTTCTTCATCCCCACCTCCGGTAACGATTTGACGCTTTTGAAAATCATTCCCCAATTGACATTACTTGTAAGAGATAACCCGGAAGCGCGTATTCATCTATTCGGTTATCCTGAATGGCAAACTTATACAAAGGATCATCTGGAAAGTTTCTTTGAGCTGGACACCTATTTCTATTCGTCATTCTACACGAATAATCTGCTACCTGCTGCAATCAACTTCACTCATGCTTATCGCAAATGGTACAGCAAAGAGATGGAAGAACGGTACCCGAAATACGGTATGCTGGGTTTTGACACAGGATACTTCTTCCTCAAAGGACTGTCCAAATACGGTTCCGAACTGGAAAAAAATCTCCCTCTGATGGATTTAACTCCTATCCAAACCGGATTTAAATTCCAACGTGTCAATAACTGGGGAGGATTTGTAAACAAGAAAGTATTCTTTGTCCATTTCACAAAGAACTTTGAATTGATTAAACTTGACTTCGAATGAAAAAGAATCAACTGAAATCAATCCTACTGGGAACTGCTTTGCTGGCAGGAATTGTACTGCCGGCAAATGCCCAGATAGGCGAACAACGACATAATTTTGCCATCGGAATTAATGGAGGTGCAAATTACAGTACCGTTTCTTTCCAACCTACCATTAAGCAAAACGGATTATTAGGAATTACCGGAGGAGTAACAGCACGTTATATTTCCGAAAAATACTTCGCTATGATTTGTGGAGCACAATTGGAACTTAACTTCTCGCAACGGGGATGGGACGAAAAATTCGACCCCGAGCAAGGCTTTTCTTCAGAAGACTCTTATGTCCGTACCCTGAACTACCTTGAAATACCTTTTCTTGCCCATTTGGCTTTCGGCAAAGACAGAGGAGCACAGTTCTTCATCAACCTGGGACCGCAAATAGGTTTCTTGTTAAGCGAAAACGAAAAAAGAGAAGGTAGTTGGAAAACAGCCAATCGGGCACCCAACGAACAATATGGAAAACGGATAGAAAATAAATTCGACTATGGAATTGCAGGTGGCGGCGGAATCGAAGTCAGGACTAAGGCCGGAAATTTTCTTTTAGAAGGAAGATATTATTTTGGACTGGCCGATTTTTATAACAGTACCAAAAAAGACTATTTTGCACGTTCGGCCAATAGTACCATTACAGCAAAAATCACTTATTTATTTGACATAAAGAAGTAAAAGCATATAAATGAATTCACCACAAAGGATATAGGATGTCTCTATGGACACCATATCCTTTGTGGTGAGTCTTTTTTATCGGAGACGGTCGGCAGCCTTTACCATCACTTCATCCCGTCCTATCGCACGAATAGCCAAATAGTTGAGAATAATCGAAATCAACGGCAGGCACAACGCCCATGAAATCTGAAAAGCAGCATTCAGATCTTTCTTCAGGACAAACATAAAAGCAAGAAAGGTAAGATAATAACCAATCAACAAAATGCTATTGAATATCGACATGCGAATCTGCAACATACGGTTCTTGAAAAGAAAGATTGTGGCAAATGCGATGATTGCACTAAGCAACAATATACCAAATACTCCCCAAGTAGAATAAAACATTCCGTTCTGTTCCACCCCCAATGGTTTGAAAGTATACATGGCAGCATCAGCACCTATAAAACTGCCGACAGGCAGACACATACTTGTTATCAGTAATGCAGTAACAAGCAAAAGATAAATCGTTTGAATTCGTTGAATCATAGTTTTTAAAGTTGTGTTTAATCCGGAATAAAAAAGTCAAGCAATAAGAGATAGAAGAATAGACTCCTACTTACTACTTGACTGTTAACTCTTCAACCGGCGAAGAAAATTACTGTAATTTTTCTTTTTCCTTTGCCGGGTTTCTATAATAGATCTTTCCTTCTACATACTCTTGCGCAGCAATCAAATCGGGTTTCGGCAATTTCTCGTAGTAACGTGAAATTTCGATCTGCTCTCTATTTTCAAATACTTCCTCCAAATTATCGTTGTAGGAAGCAAACTCCGCAAGTTTCTTGGAAAGGTCGTTCTTTATTTCCACACTGATCTGATTGGCACGCTTACCAATGATAGCTACTGTTTCATAAACATTACCGGTATCGGCACATAAGTCCATCATATCACGGGTAATGGTATTCGTCGGAGCATTTGTTTTCTTGTAATCCATAAATCTATTTATAATTTAGTCTTTAATTACTTTTTGAGAATCTTTGAATATCCTTTCGGCTTCCTTCAGATATTTACTTTCCGGAAATTCATTCTTGAAAGCATAATATTCGTCTACCGTTTCACGGTAACGATCCATCTTCTTGTCTTCCACACTATTCACCGCCATTTCATACTTGGCCCGGAGAATCAATATAGACAGTTCTTCACGATAATCAGTATAAGGATAGTCCTTTAAAGCATTCTGGGCAGTGATCACACAAGACATGAAGTTATTGCCCAGATAATTACCAAGATTATAATATAATCTGGCAGACAGAAGTTCTTTCAAAACCAACTTGTCCTGCAAAGCAAAAATCATATTTTGTGCCTCCTGTTTTCTGCTGCTCTGGGGATAATATTCCAGAAACATCTGCAACTGCTGGATAGCCTGATAAGTACTTGATTGATCCAAACGGGGTTCGGGAGTATCCAAATACAGAGCTTTACCGGCATGGAAGCGGGCCAACTCTGAGAACTGACCGCGCGGATATGTATTGAAGTAAGTGATAAATGACTGGGCCGCAGTAGAATAATCTTTCTGATTATAATAACTCATAGCCAGCATGTATAATGATTCTTCTGCTTTATCCGTACCTTTCAGGATAGTTATCAACTCGTTCAGCAATGTAGCCGATCGATTATACTGACCTTTAGCGAAGTAGTTCTTAGCGGCCTCATACTTGTATTCGTAATCGGTGCTTTTTAGCAACTTATTGTACTCTCCACACGAGGATAAAACAGTAGCTGCAAGCAGCGTTATAATGATGTTCTTCTTCATTCTATATTTAAATAATGCGCAAAGTTAAAGATTCGCGCTGAATAAACCAATTAATCAATGTTTTTTAAGATAAAAAAGAATGGAAGAATAGAGTTTAGTTACGAATAGTGAATAAGCGATGATGGATGGTTAATTTATAAACAATGCAACAGTCATTCACTAACCACCCATCACTACTCACAGGTTTTACAGTTTATACAGGTCGCTTGCCGCCAGCAAGTCAACTTTCTTCTCTGTTAACACCCGGATACAATTTTCCATATCGTTGGGACGGATAATCACATTTGCAGAATTATTATTGGCAAATGAATACATATATTCAATGAAAACCCCTTCATTGGAAAGATATTGTAATACTTTAGCCAACGCACCGGGCACGTTAGGGCAGTTAATACCTACCACCTCCGTCACATTGACTGCGAAATGGTTATCTTTTAAAGCTTTGTAAGCCTTATCCGGATCGGATACAATTCCGCGGAGAATACCAAAATCGGCGTTCTCAGCAATGCAAAGAGCCGAAAGATTAATACCTTCCTTTGCCAATACTTCAGTCACCTCTGTCAGTCGGCCTGATTTATTTTCCAAAAAAATGGAAAGTTGTTTTGCTACCATAATAAATGACTTTATATTTATATTCGTTATAGTTTTCTATTATCAATCACACGCTTCGCTTTACCCACACTACGCTCGATGCTGCGAGGTTCCACCAACTTCACATCTACTCCCAAACCTAACACACTCTGCAAACGTGCTGTCAGCTTTTTCTTTAAAGCCAGCATCTTATTTATTTCATCCGAATAATAGTCCGGACGAACTTCAACTTTCAGTTCCATAGTATCCGTATTATTCTTACGGTCGATAGTCAGCAGGTAATGCGGCTCAAACTCTACCATTTCCAAAATAACAGATTCAATCTGTGTGGGGAATACGTTGACTCCACGGATAATAAGCATATCATCGCTGCGTCCCAGAATACGATCCATACGTACCAAAGTACGTCCACAAGAGCATTTTTCATAATGCAATGCGGTCAGATCTTTCGTCCTGTAACGCAATAGAGGCATACCCTCTTTAGTCAGATGGGTGAAAACCAATTCACCGGTTTGCCCGGGCTCTACAGGCTGTAATGTATGCGGATCTATTATTTCAGGGAAGAAATGATCTTCATTCAAGTGGGTACCGTTTTGACACTCACATTCATATCCGACGCCGGGACCTGCAATTTCACTTAATCCATATATATCATAAGCCTTAATCCCTAATTTTGCCTCGATGTCTTTACGCATGCTTTCTGTCCAGGGTTCCGCACCGAAGGCGCCTGCTTTCAGCTTAAACTCTTCACGCGGGAAACCGGAATCATTAATCGCATCAGCCAGATAAAGGGCATAAGACGGTGTACAACATAGGACGGTTGATCCGAAATCATGCATCAAAGTAATCTGTTTCTCCGTATTACCACTCGACATGGGAATAACTGAAGCCCCGATATTTTCGGCACCGGCATGTGCTCCCAGCCCACCTGTAAACAGACCGTAGCCATATGACACCTGAAATATATCCGAACGGCTTGCTCCATAGGCCGTAAAGGCTCGGGACAAACACTCTGCCCAGGACGATAAGTCTTTACGGGTATACCCTACTACAGTCGGTTTGCCGGTAGTACCCGATGATGCATGGATACGTACAATCTGACTCATAGGCACGGCACACAGTCCGAATGGATAATTGTCGCGTAAATCTAATTTAGTGGTAAATGGTAGTTTGGAGATGTCTTCTATTCCGTTGATATCATCAGGAGTGATACCTAATTCTTGCATTTTCCTACGATAGAACGGCGTATTGTGATAAACGTATTCTACTATTTTCTTTAGTCTAATGCTCTGGATTTTACACAAATTATCGCGTTCCATGCATTCGATGCTCTCATTCCAAATCATGTCTTTCGTTGTATTTTGTTAGTTATGTTGTGCAAAGTAAAGGATTTATTTTAAAAATCTATTTGTTTATCTCAACTATTTTGCCGAATATTGTCTTCTGAAAGAAAAAAGAAACATGAATTTTGAATTAACATCCGCATACAAGCCAACCGGAGATCAGCCGGAAGCAATCGCACAACTGACCGAAGGAGTTCTTGAAGGTATACCGGCACAAACGTTACTGGGTGTAACCGGTTCCGGAAAGACATTTACCATTGCCAATGTTATTGCCAATATCAATAAACCTACGTTGATTCTGAGCCATAACAAAACGCTGGCAGCTCAGCTATATGGTGAGTTTAAAGGATTTTTCCCCAATAACGCTGTCGAATATTACGTCTCTTATTACGATTATTACCAGCCGGAAGCCTACCTTCCGAGTTCGGATACATATATAGAAAAGGACCTCGCTATCAATGATGAAATTGACAAGCTCAGATTGGCTGCAACTTCAGCTCTCCTTTCCGGAAGAAAAGATGTGGTGGTGGTATCTTCCGTATCTTGCATCTATGGTATGGGAAATCCGTCGGATTTCTATAATAATGTTATTGAAATAGAGAGAGGGCGAACCATCAACCGCAATGTGTTTCTCCGACGATTGGTAGATAGTCTGTATATGCGTAACGACATCGAACTCAATCGTGGAAATTTCCGGGTAAAAGGAGACACGGTAGACATTTATCTGGCCTACTCGGACAATTTACTTCGGGTTACCTTTTGGGGGGATGAAATTGACGGCATCGAAGAAGTAGATCCGGTTTCCGGAGTAACCATCGCACCTTTTGAGGCTTATAAAATATATCCCGCCAACCTGTTTATGACTACCAAAGAAGCAACCTTACGCGCCATCCATGAAATAGAGGATGATCTCACCAAACAGGTTGCCTATTTCGAATCTATCGGCAAAGAATATGAAGCGAAACGCCTTTATGAGCGAGTAACATATGATATGGAAATGATACGGGAACTGGGTCATTGTTCCGGCATCGAAAACTATTCACGATACTTTGACGGTCGTGCAGCAGGTACACGCCCTTACTGTCTGTTAGATTTTTTTCCGGATGATTTCTTGATTGTAATAGATGAAAGTCATGTAAGTGTTCCGCAAATACGTGCTATGTACGGAGGAGACCGGGCCCGCAAAATTAACTTGGTGGAATATGGCTTCCGACTGCCTGCCGCAATGGACAATCGCCCGTTAAAGTTCGAAGAGTTCGAATCAATGGCTAAACAGGTTATCTATGTAAGTGCTACCCCCGCCGATTACGAACTGGTGCAATCAGAAGGCATCGTCGTTGAGCAAGTGATCCGCCCTACTGGTCTATTGGATCCTATTATCGAAGTACGCCCCAGTCTAAACCAAATAGACGATTTGATGGAAGAGATCCAACTCCGTATCGAACGGGAAGAGCGCGTACTCGTAACTACTCTGACTAAACGTATGGCTGAAGAATTAACGGAATATCTATTAAATAATAATGTACGTTGTAACTATATCCACAGCGATGTGGATACCTTAGAGCGCGTCAAGATCATGGATGATCTTCGCCAAGGTGTATATGACGTATTGATCGGGGTAAATTTATTACGTGAAGGACTTGATCTTCCGGAAGTATCACTGGTGGCCATCCTCGACGCAGATAAAGAAGGTTTTCTCCGTTCACACCGCTCATTAACCCAAACAGCCGGACGAGCTGCCCGAAACGTAAACGGAATGGTAATCATGTATGCCGACAAGATCACGGACAGCATGCGACTGACCATTGACGAAACTAACCGCCGCCGCGAAAAACAACTCGCATACAATGAAGAGCATGGAATCACTCCACAGCAGATTAAGAAAGCACGCAACCTGGCTGTATTCGGCAATGGTAACGAAATGGAGGAAACGCAAAAAGCAACCCGTGCATACGTGGAACCCTCTTCACCCAATATTGCCGCAGACCCGGTCGTACAGTATATGAGTAAAGCTCAGCTGGAGAAAAGTATGGAACGCACCCGTAAACTGATGCAAGAAGCAGCTAAGAAGCTGGAATTCATTGAAGCTGCCCAATACAGGGACGAATTGCTCAAGATGGAAGACTTAATGAAAGAGAAGTGGCCAGGATAAAAAGCACCTTGGTTTTGATAGAATAACAAGTAGTTAGAATATATCGGAGAAACCATCTTTTTCTTAATTATCCTAACAAATTCAATTAAGAAATAAAATAAATGTTATAAAATCAGGCGTTTCTAATAAAACGCTTGCCAATACTTGAAAAAGCTGTATCTTTGCAATGTGTTTTTCATAGTATTAGATTTAAGGTTAACAAAGGTTGGAGCAAGGCGTTGCTCCTTTTTTTATGCTTTCAAGTCAACTTTCAACCCAAATCCCTATCTTTGCAAAGAACTCTGAATATAATAAATGAAAAAGATTATCTTTATAGGAGCACCTTTATTGCTGACAGTTCTTGTAATTACCATCTATGTATGTAATCGGACTATTCAGAAAAACAGTGAAGCATATCTTTATTCAACAGTATCCGATATTCCCTATAATAAAGTAGGTCTGTTATTGGGCACCTCGCCCAAATTGAAAAACGGGAAAAACAATCTGTATTTCGACTATCGGATTAAAGCTGCCACAGAATTATATAACGCAGGAAAAATCAAATATATATTGGTGAGCGGTGACAATCGGAGAAATGATTATAATGAACCCGAAGAAATGAAGCAGGCATTAATTGCCACAGGTATTCCCGAACAGCAAATCATATTAGACTATGCCGGTCTGAGAACATTGGACTCTGTTATAAGAGCGCATTTAATTTTTGGTCTGGAGCGTTTCACTCTGATTTCACAAGAATTTCACAATGAACGGGCTATTTTTCTGGCTCAGCAAAACCATCTTCAGGTTATTGGATATAATGCTCAGGACGTGAGTGCATATGCCGGCTTTAAAACCAACCTTCGAGAATTACTGGCAAGAGTAAAAGTCTTTATGGATATCATTACCGATAAAGCTCCCAAACATCTTGGGGAAAAGATAGAGATACCGGAATAATAATTTTAATATTTCCCTAATAACTCAGTTATCATGAAAAACATGCAAAAGTTGCTATTTCTTTTTTTATTGTCGCTGATGCCATTTTCTTTCCTGTGTCATGCTCAGACGACTTATCGAATGGTGACAAGAAATTACTCTCCGGTCACAGATTCTTATCCACAAAAGGTTTCTGATTTTAAAAAGGCAGACAGTGTCTACCATTTCACCGTAAAAGTATCCAAAGCTTATGACGATACCTTAAAAAGAAAAGTAGCAGAAAAGGCCCTTTATATCCCCAATGACATCTATGACGAAGAGGTTGCTCCTTATCTGAACCCAACCAAACTTATCGACTATTCTTCTCCTACTATCGAACTCATAACAGACTCTTTATTCAAAGGTGAAGACAGTACAATGATAATTATTAAAAAAGGCTTAGAGTTTGTATCCCATTATATAAGTTTTGACGATTCTTTAGCCATGGCTATTTCAAAAGGTGATTGTAAAACATTGGATGTAAATCATATCCTCCAAAGAAAGAAAGGTACTTGTAGCGAATACACCAATTTGTTCACGGCACTTATGAGAAAGAAAGGAATTCCTTGCCGTTTTGTTGCCGGCTTTATTTTTATACCTGAACAAAAATTCTATGGATGTCATGCCTGGGCCGAATGTTACCTTAAACAATACGGATGGATGGCAGTAGACCCGCAATCTGGAAAAAGCTGGCTACCGACAACTATAATCCGACTCTTTGCCGGAAAAGATTATGCAGACTGCGGACTGAACTCTTTCATGGATTTAGTACCTAAATCTATAGAAATAGTAAAAGAATAAATACATATCAAAAATATAGAAAGGTGAATAACATTCAGATAATTATGGAACAACAACTTCAACTCAACAACCACAACAAACAAGAATATCCCTCTATGCATACGAAAGAGACATATTATTTTGTTTTTTAGACAAAAGAACATAAGAACAAAAGAAGGAATATGGAAATAGAAAGTTTAATAAAAACTATTATTCAGTGTGCTTATAATGTAAGAACACATCTTGCTGCGGGTTTTCTTGAAAGTGTTTATCAGAAAGCATTAATGATTGGATTAAAGGAAAAAGGTATTCATGCAGATACAGAAATGCCTATAAATGTATATTACAAAAATGAAATTGTGGGAGAATTTAGAGCGGACATAATCGTAAAAGGAAAAATAATCATTGAGCTTAAAGCTGTACAGCATCTTCTTCCCATACACGAAACTCAATTAGTAAATTACTTAACCGCTACCAATATAGATCACGGCTTATTAATAAACTTTGGCGGTGAACGCATTGAAATAAAAAGAAAATTCAGAGAATATAAACATTTATAATCACCCATAAGAAAAAATATGTTCTTTTGTTCTTATGTCTAAAAACAATAAAAATTTGTCTATTATGGAAATAAACCAAGCAGCCCCAAAGTTTCAGGATGTGTCAATCGCACCTATGCATACAGCAGAGCATTTGCTCAATGCTACTATGGTAAAAACATTCGGATGTCCACGTTCACGTAATGCACATATCGAAAAGAAAAAGAGCAAATGTGATTACGAACTTCCGGTTTGCCCAACCGAGGAGCAGATTCATGCCATTGAAGAAAAAGTAAACGAAGCCATCAATCGCCATTTACCTGTAACCTGTGAGTTCATGACACACGAAAAAGCCAAAAGCATCGTAGACCTGAGTAAGCTTCCGGAAAATGCAAGCGAAATGTTGCGTATTGTTAGAATAGGAGATTACGATGCCTGCGCCTGCATCGGGCAACACGTAGAAAACACATCGGAAATAGGCATCTTTAAAATTATCAGCTACGACTATGCCGACGGAAAATTACGCCTTAGATTCAAACTGATAAAATAGGCATGTAATGGTATCGAACGACCGAGGGATTTTTAACAAATATCTTATCAAAGTATAAATAGGAGAACAATTTGACAGCAAGACAGCAAGATTGGCATTACATCTCTGACATTTAGTCAAACAAAGAAAGAATATGGCACTGGCACAGGTTTTGTATCTTCTTTAGTGAACAACGGTTCAAAAGAAAGAGCCGGAGTTCAAAAATTAACCTGAATGTTTAACTAAAAAGATAGGAGACTAAATTATGATGCCTGTTAGAAGATCTCAGAATTGGTTACCAAGTATCTTTAATGATTTCTTTGATAACGAATGGATGGTAAAAGCAAATGCTACTGCACCTGCTATCAACGTAATTGAAACTGAAAAAGCCTACAAAGTAGAGCTGGCTGCACCGGGAATGACCAAGGAAGATTTCAACGTGCGTATTGACGAAGAAAACAACCTGGTAATTTCAATGGAAAAGAAAACTGAAAACAAAGAAGAGAAAAAAGACGGTCGTTATCTGCGCCGTGAGTTTTCGTACTCAAAATTCCAGCAGACAATGATTCTGCCTGAAAATGTAGACAAAGATCACATTTCCGCACAAGTAGAAAATGGAGTTTTGAATATTGAATTGCCCAAATTAAGTGAAGAAGAAGTGAAGAAACCGGACAGAACCATTGAAGTTAAATAAGCTCATTGAATAAGGAAAGGTCCCCTAACACAAAGAGGACTAAGGGCTACACCGGAATTATTCTCCCTAAGGAGATGAAGTTCCGGTGTATTTTTTTATAAAGTGCAACACAATTAGCCCACGCCAAGATGGAATAAAACAAACATTATATCATTATTCCTTCAATAACATCAAGTCTGTCATCCATCTTTTTTTGAATATTCAACCGGCACTTCATCAATTAGATTGCTTTAATTAGGAAATTTGGTAATATATGTTGTACCTTTGTAAAACTATTATTAACCTATTATATATACAATGGAAAAAGAAACGTTCGACTACTCAATGGTTCCCAATAATTTTAGTTTATGTACAGAACAAGATTGTCCAAATGCCGATACTTGCCTGCGTCGCATTGCGTACGATCATGTTCCGGCAAGTATAACTTTTCTGTCTATACTGAATCCGAAAGCAAATAAAGAAGCGACAAGAAAAAGATGTCAACATTACTGTTCAAACGAAAAAGTACGTTATGCTAAAGGATTTGTACGCACTACGGGAATCCTGACGGTAAATGCAGCGAGTACATTCCGCTACAAGCTAATTGCCACTTGGGGAATCAGACGATATTACCAGAAGCGAAAAGGGGAAACTTTACTCTCTCCCGCCGAACAACTACAAGTCATCTCACTTGCCCAAAAGCTGGGCGTTCATCAAGAAGAATACTTTGATAATTATATAGAAGAGTACAAATGGCATAATGAAACCGATTAAAGGATCACTTCATATTACCGGATCTACCTTTTAACAATAGGGCCTAACTCCTCCGGCCCCAAAGGAATATTCCGTTTACATACCGGGGTAAAGGCATTTACATACCGGGGTAAAAGGATTTACGCACGGAGGTAAAAGACGTTACATACCGAGGTAAATGGTTTTACATAGCAATGTAAAACCATGGTAAATATAACATTTTGATAATCAGCGATTATTTAGTAAACCATCATAAAGCAATATCCGGAGAATAGCAGTATTTACGTAATACAGACATCAGTCTTGCCTTATCTACCGGCTTGGCAAGATAATCATTGCAACCGGCTTCTAATGCAGCTGCCTTATCGGAGTCGAAAGCATGTGCCGTAAGCGCTACAATGGGTAATTCCTTATTGAACTTCCGAATCTCGACTGTTGCCGTCAGTCCGTCCATTACAGGCATTTTCATATCCATCAGCAAAAGATCAATCCTGTAGTTCTTCGCCATCTCTACAGCTTGCTGTCCATTCATGGCATGAAGCAAATTATAATGCTTACACAGCATGGCCGATAATAACAGATAATTACTTGAGATATCTTCTGCTATCAGAATCGTCTTTCTATCCAAAGCCGCATTCAGATTCCGGCCATATGTCATATTCTCTTCATCTATGCTTGGCCCGATATGCCTTTCGGGCTCCCGCCCGGTTTTCACTTCCGGATTGCAAGGAATAATGGCCCAGAACAGAGAGCCTTCATGGTATTTAGATTCAAAACCGACACTTCCTCCCATCGATTCGGTAATTGCCTTACAGATAGAAAGGCCGAGCCCTGTGCCTTGAGCAAACTCATCGAGTTTCTCGAACCGATGGAAAACTTTATTCTTTTTCTCCTCCGGTATGCCGATACCTGTGTCTTTTACATACAGACGGATTCCTGTATCCATTACTTCATACCCCATTTCTATAGATCCTTTCGGAGTATATTTAATGGCATTTGTGACATAATTAGTCATCACTTGTGCCACACGGTTTCTGTCAAGTTTCACCAGACACACATCATAAGGATTAATCGTCACCAACCGGACTTCCGGATTAACCATCCGTTGCTTCATAGAAGATGCCATGCCATTAAAATATTCGGCCAGATCAAAATCTTCATATTTTAGTTCCACCGAACCGGACTCCAATTTCGACAGGTCCAGGATATCATTAATAAGTTTCAGCAACAGTTCGTTATTGGTATTGATAATCTGCATATACTCTTCTCTATCAGCCTGCTCTTCCGAGTTCATCAGTAAATCAGAGAAGCCGACAATCGCATTTAGCGGTGTACGGATTTCATGACTCATATTGGCAAGAAAAGCTGACTTAAGTTTATCCGATTGTTCGGCCAGCAGCTTCGCCTGCCTCAGTTCTTCGATCATTCTCTCTCTATCAGTAATATCATCCACACGAATCACGATGCCATCTATCTCTTCACCTTCACCAAATACGGGAGTAGCCAATACCTCTACAATCCGGTTGTTTTCCGAATGAAACTTTATCTTTTCCATCTGCCTTGATGCCAATACTTTGCCTAACACACAATTTTCACAGGGAGAAGTCCGGTTATGGGCACTCTTATAACAGCACTCTCCCCGCTTATATGCCTCAAAAGAGAGGCTGGACGAACAGACCGATACATTTTCCCATTGCACAACATAATCTTTAGTGATATAAGCCAATCCGGAATTAGTATTATTCAGTACCAATTCATTCTGTCGGATCAGCCTCTTCAGTTTCTCCTTATTCTTCAGCAAAGTCAATTCTGTCTGTTTATAAGATTCAATGCTGATTGTCATGCCGGAGACATACTGATAAGGAGTATCATTAAGAATAGAGGTCTCAAGCACTCCACGGGTTTGCCACCATTCGTAATTCCCGTTTCCCCGCAAGTCCGCACGATATTCTATGTCCCATTCACCACTATCCTGCTTCAGCACTGCATCCATCGTACCGATGAACTGCCTCCGGTCGTCAGGATGTACACATTCTGCAAACTTTTCAAAAGTATTGATGTCCAAAGCATTCCGCCCTATCTTATCAAATCCCTCACCAAAACTGACTCTTTGCTTCGACGGCTCGTAAAACCAAGTATAAGCATTCATCACCTCCATGGATATGGAAAGAACCTTGGCACGGCGTTCAAGGTCATTCTGCAATTTCTGATCCCAACGAATATTGAGCAACAGACGCTTGCTACCATCATAAATGATATTCTTGCGTACAATGGTATCATAGCTGCGACCATCCTTCAAAATAATTCTTTCTACCCCAAAATAAGGCTTGCCGGTAGTAAAAACTTCCAAATCTGTTTTTTGCATGCGCTCCGCCTGTTCACGATCCAGAATGTCACTTACTGTTTCACCTTCATAGGTGCCAAACATCCGCATACTTTCTTCATTACAGAAAACATAACGAAAATCATCTTCCACATCTTTTATGTGTATAGGCAACGGTATGCTATTCAAAATGTTCTCTTGCAATAACTTCCGTCTTTGTAGCTCTGTATTGTTTTTGCGAAACCCTACGTACTTGACAACTTTTCCATCGACTCCTCTCTCATACGGAGAACAATTCAATTTACAATATTGCCACTCTGATGTATCGGACAGTCTAATCCGGATATCCATTTCATACAGACAATCACAGCCATTAAGCATATCAAGCAAAATGGGTTCCGCCGCTTCTTTCCAATCCTCCGGATGAATATGTTTTTTATAATCTTCAATAGTGAGGGGCTGGGTAGGATCGCAGTTATTAAGTGGTTCATTCTCCGCATAGAACAAATGGGTGCGAACATCAAATTCCCATAAAACCACATCGGCGGCCTGCATGGCCAATGCAGTTTTTTGCTTGCTTTGACGTAATATCTCTTCGGTACGTACCGTTTCGGTCACATCCTGTGCTATAAAAAGGAACTTATCGATCTCCTTATTCTCATCATCCCGGACTACCGATACCGTAATTTCAAAATAACGTATCCCTGATAAAGTTGTCGGATAATAGAATTTGGCTAATTCAAAATCATACTTGACTGTAAAACGAATATTCTCTCCCGCACGCAAGCGGCTCTTCATTTCATCGGGAACATTCGGGTTTTCAAAAATGTTGATACCCAACATATCTTGTTTATCCTTCACCCCCATCATTTTCAGTCCTACACTGTTTATCTCTATCAGGCGGCCTTCACAATCATACAATTCCATCCCTACGGGAAGATTTTCATATATAGTTTGCTGAAGTCTATGGGTTTGAGAAGGGCTTGATGTTTGTTTGCTCATTACGTAATATTCTTAGTATATCTGTTTTCTTTCTACAAAAATACACATAAGTTGCAAGCAAACACAGGTTTATCCTAAATTTTCCAGTCTGTTAACCACTTTTCGAATGCTTTTTGAAGCTCTCCACTGCCTAATTAGCCACTCTTCCGATAGCTCTTCACCGCCCAAATATTGAAAAACAGCGCAAAGGCCAGCAAAGCTCCCAGCTGCGGCAATAAATCGATAAACCCGCTCCCCTTGAGATATACCATACGCATCACCTGCATAAAATATTTCAGTGGATTGAGCATAGTGATCCATTGTGCCCACTCGGGCATACTGCGGACAGGAGTAAACAATCCGCTCATTAAGATTAGAATCAGCATACAGAACCACATGACAAACATGGCTTGTTGCATGGTAGCCGAATGATTGGAAATAACCAATCCAAGACCGGATACAGCCAAAACAAAGATGATGGCAAAGAAATAGATCACCAGAAAATGGCCTGCAGGAAAAATTCCGTAAAGTGCCCATGCCAGAATAAAACAAAGTGTCAGAACCACAAAGCCTATCAACCAATAAGGAATCAGTTTGGCAAGGATAAAAGTGAACTTTCCGACAGGAGTCACATTGATCTGCTCAATCGTACCGGCCTCCTTCTCCCCTACTATATTCAACGCAGGCAAGAAGCCGCAAAGCATGGTAAGCAGCATCACCATCAGGGCCGGAATCATAAACAGTTTATAATCCAGATTAGGGTTGAAAAGATTCTGAGTAAGAATATCAATCCGGGGCAGATTCCCGTTGGCAGCAGCCGGAATGTTTCCACTCTCCGCCTGCAATTCCGTACCATAATCGTTGATGATGGCAGACAGATATGAACTGCCCAAACCGCCCTTGGTCCCATTTACGGCATTGGCGGCCACAAGTACGTGGGCAGCCTCGCCATTCACCCAGTCCTTCTCGAAATCTCCGGGAATTTCAAGCAGCACATCGGCTGTCCCCGCTTCAATCGCTTCCAACCCTTCTTTATAGGAGTCCGGCAAAGCAGTGGTCCGGAAGTAAGTTGAAGCCGTTATCTTATCGACCAGCCTGCGTGAAAGAGCCGAATGATCATTATCTATAATATTCATCCGGATATTTTTTATTTCAAGATTAGCAGCCCAGGGCATAAGAAGCATAATCATGCAAGGGAAGATAAAAATCAACCTCGGCAGGAAAGAGTTGCGGAGCAACTGCTTGAATTCTTTCTCTATAAGATATTTAATCATAACCTGTTTTTGAATTTCTTGAAGCTAATTGTTATCAACACGACTGCCATAAGAGCCAGAATACTGACCTCAGACAGCACAAAAGAAATATCTACTCCCTCAATCATCAATTTACGTACGGCCTGAATATACCAGCGGGCGGGCAGAATATCGGAAATCAATTGCAATACCAGAGGCATGCTCTCTATCGGAAATATCATGCCGGAAAGTAACATTGTAGGCATCATCAAGATCAACCCCGAAGCGAGCATGGCGGCCACTTGCGTCCGTGTCACCGTGGAAATAAGCAATCCCAACGCCAACGACACAAAGATAAAAAGCAATGATACCATTATCAACCAGAACAGGCTGCCTGCCACGGGTACATCAAGTACATAAACTGAAAGCAGCAGAATCGTCGTAAGATTGACAAACGACAGCACAAAATAAGGAACGGCCTTAGCCAGAATAACGAACAAAGGTTTCACCGGAGAAACCAGCAATATCTCCATCGTACCTGTCTCCTTCTCGCGGACAATGGATATGGAAGTCATCATGGCACAGATCAGCATCAGGATAAGTCCCATCACACCGGGCACAAAATTGTAGGCACTCTTCATCTGTGGATTATAGAGCAGTTTCACATCGGGCACAACAGAAGATGCGGACATTCCGGGAGGAAGCATTTCCTGTCGGACGGAAGCTATGACATTAGTGGCGTAACCGGCTTGTGTGGTAGCCATATTCGGATCGGTTGCATCGGAAACCAGTTGCACACGGGCATCGCCTGTATACAGATGATTGGCAAATTGTTCGCTGAATACAAGTGCCATGTCGATTTCATTTTCCTGAAACGCCCTTTCCATCTCCTGTGGAGAATGCAACAGGCACTTCACGGAAAAGTATTCGCTGGCATCCAAACGGTCGATGATCTTGCGGGTAACCATGTCATTCGAAGGGTCGAGTACACCCACACGTACATTTTTCACTTCGGTAGTAATGGCAAAACCAAAGAGAATGATCTGAACAACAGGCATCCCTAACAGAATCAACATAGTCCGTCGGTCGCGGAAAATGTGGAAGAACTCCTTTTTTACAAATGCTATAAACTGTTTCATAGGTTAATCGGCTTTACGCACTGCCTTACGGGCCAGTTGCTGGAATACATCGTCCATGGTATCGGCATGAAAACGTGCCTTTAGTCCGCGAGGGGTGTCAAGTGCCTCGATACGTCCGTCTACCATGATAGACACACGGTTACAATACTCGGCCTCGTCCATGTAATGGGTGGTTACAAAGACCGTTATCCCCCGATCTGCCGCTTGATAAATCAATTCCCAGAATTGCCGGCGGGTAGCAGGATCGACTCCTCCCGTAGGTTCGTCAAGAAACACAATCCGCGGATCATGGAAAATCGAAACTGAAAAGGCCAGCTTTTGTTTCCAGCCTAAAGGAAGGCTCTTCACAAGTGTGTCACGCTCGTCGCTGAACCCCAGACGATCGAGAAGAGCATCTGTCTTTTCGGCTATCTCGCGGTCCTGCATTCCATAAATGCCGGCAAAAAGACGAATGTTTTCCCATACTTTAAGATCTTCGTATAGAGAGAACTTCTGGCTCATGTATCCAATATTCTTCTTCACTTCTTCAGGATGGACGGCAACATCAAAGCCGGCTACCCGTGCTATGCCGGAGGTAGGTTTGCTCAATCCGCAAAGCATACGCATCGCAGTGGTTTTTCCCGCACCGTTCGCCCCGAGAAATCCGAAGATCTCTCCCCGGTTCACCTGAAAGGAGATGTGGTCGACAGCCGTGAAATGCCCAAAACATTTGGTAAGCCGGTCTACCTCAATGGCAAAATCATTTTCGGCATGTACTTCCGCACGTTCCAGACCGGGTGGACAAAGAATGTGACTGAACTGTTTCAGGATTCGTTCCGGCACATCGATCCCCTGTATCTCTCCTTCGTTGATAAAAGCGATACGGTCGCATTGCCGGGCTTCATCCATAATCGGAGTAGAAACGAGAATAGTGATTCCCTGCTCCTTGAGATGCCTCAACATTTCCCAAAACTCCTTGCGTGAAACCGGATCCACACCGGTAGTCGGCTCGTCCAGGAACAGAATGCCGGGTTTGTGAATCAACGCACAACTTAAGGCCAGCTTTTGTTTCATACCTCCCGACAAAGCCCCCGCTCTGCGTTTACAAAAAGGTTCTATCTGCTGATAGATATCTTTCACCAAATCATAGTTTTCGCGGATAGTCGTATGAAATACAGTAGCAAAAAAGTCGAGGTTCTCTTCCACCGTCAGGTCCTGATAAAGCGAAAAACGTCCGGGCATGTATCCCACCTGTTGCCGGATTTGTTTGTAATCCTTCACAACATCGAGCCCGTTCACCGTAGCCGCCCCACTGTCGGCAAGCAACAGTGTGGTCAGGATGCGGAAGAGCGTACTCTTACCGGCTCCATCCGGTCCGATGATGCCGAACAACTCACCGGAATTCACGGAAAAGGAAACCTTCTTCAAGGCTTCTACTTCACCGTAACATTTAGTCACGTCACTGACAGATACAGCTGGTTTCATCATCAGGCATCATTTAAAACTTCACTCCACCATACATACCTATTTTGAGCAGTCCGTCGTTCTCCACGGTTATCTTGACGGCATACACCAGGTTGGCACGCTCTTCTTTCGTCAGAATCGTTTTAGGAGTAAATTCAGAACGATCTGAAATCCAGCTTACGACTCCCGGATACTCTTTACGTTCGTTTCCTCCATAGTCGGAGAAAACTGTCACCCGGTTACCGATTTTAACCTGCGAGAGCTGTTCGGATGTGATATAAGCGCGAAGATACATATGATCGACATCTGCCACCTTGAAGAGTGGCTTGCCCACGGCAGCCAGTTCTCCTGCTTCGGCATATTTCGCCAATACAGTACCGCTGATAGGCGAAACAATATGGCACTTCGCCAACTGGTCTTCCACCTGTGCCACCT
Source organism: Bacteroides hominis (assembly GCF_033042785.2). NCBI lineage: Bacteria > Pseudomonadati > Bacteroidota > Bacteroidia > Bacteroidales > Bacteroidaceae > Bacteroides > Bacteroides hominis. The sequence goes on from NZ_CP178829.1 coordinate 4,012,603, forward strand.
GAATGGCTACTGACGAGCCTTGTTCCGTAAGACTGTTCGTACTGTTTTGTAAAGACGACATCTGTGCCGCAAGCTGACGCTCGAGCAAAGCGACCTGCGCATCCCAATCATCCAGTTGCTTCTGATTAGCGGCCCCGGCTTTCAGAAGGTTTTCTACACGTTTCTTCTCCCGTTGGGCGGTAGCGATTTGCTGGCGGGTAGCGGCAATCTGCTTGTTGACATCCGGACGTTGGCTTTCAACCGACTTCATACTGGCTTGCAATTGCAGTTTCTTCAGGTAAAGTTGCACGGTATCGATCAATCCCACTTCTTCACCGGATGCCAACCGTGTACCTTCTTCAACATCAAAGCACAGAAGCCTTCCCGAAGCCTCGGCCGAAACCAGAACTTCAGTCGCTTCGAAAGTTCCCGTAGCATCATAGTCGGTAGTTCTGCCTCCGCAAGCGGAAAGTAAAGACAGTAAGAATAGACATCCTATAAGTTTATTTGATTTCATAACTGCTATTATATTAGTTATTCGTAGTATATTTCAATTGATAAATATTCATCAGGAGCTGGACTTCATGCAAAGCCTTGGTCTGTCGAGCCAGATTCTCGGAAGTCATATCCCGAAGCATATCGGTAACGGTCATGGTGCCATTAGCCACTTTCGCCTCCGAAGCTTTACGGATATTAGTCCGCAAACGGATAATTTCATCATCATCCACCATCTGACGGCGCACGCTCTCCACGGCACTCTCCTGCTGTGTAGCCTGAATGCGGGTGTTAAACAGAAACACATCCCGGTTACTGTCCAACTGTCGACGACTGGTATCTATCACCCGCCTATCGTTACGCAACGTATACAGGCTGCCGAAGTTCCACGACAAACGGACTCCTGCCACATAATAAGGGGTGAACTCATTTTTCAGCATATTCAGTCCCGGATTGCCATACGCCCCCTGTACGAAGAGCCCGAGACGAGGCATCAGTCCGGTTTTCAAAGCTTCTTCCTGTACTTGTAAGCGTCCGTTCTGTGCATCGAACCATAGCAATTCCGGACGATTATTCGCCATCACCTGTATGTCCGACTCGGCGACCGGCTTCTGTAAAGACGCACTGGCAGGTACTTCTTCGCCTGTCAGCAGCGAAAGCATTGACAGATAGGCCTGGCGTGAAGTCGTTAACTCTATCCGCTTTTGCCGGGTGTTCAATTGCTCCACACTGACGGCATCGAGATCGGCCTGACTGGCAATGCCATTTTCAATGTACGAAGAAATCTGCCTGTGGGTACGTTCCAGTTCTTCCAGGAAGAGCTGATTCTGGCTCAATTGTTCGTCCAGTAACAGAATCCCGAAATATACCTGATTCACCCGCTCGGTAAGTGCATACATATCCACATTCAGCTTTTCCCGGTCTACGTCCGACATCGCCTTTACCTGCTCTTTCCTTGAACGGATTTCACCACCGTCCCAAATGTTCTGTTTCAGTTCCAGCATCACCTGATATTGATCCTTGGACAAGCCCTTGATATCTACCCCGGGAATCTGCACGGGCAGCTCTGTTACCTCACTCTGCCAGGTAGCTTTGCCCGAAAGGGTGAACTGAGGCAGATTAGCTTTCGACGCATTTGCCAGATTATATTCTTTAGTCTTCTCTATCAACCCATACTGCCTCACCAACGGATAGTTTTCCCGGGTTTTCCGTTGGCACTCTTCAAGGGTGATCTGCCCATATATCAGCAGGGCAAACAGAGAAAAAGACAAAGAAAAAATAAATCGTTTCATATTCTATTCCTAATTAATTCTTCTTTCCTGCAAAGATAGAGAATAAGAACACGCAACCAGGTTCCAATTGTTTGCAATAATGTTCTATTAGTTCGATTCTTTAGAATAAATCATATGAATCAAATGCCGACTGTGGATTTATTCAGGATTTAAGATACGCTATCCTTTTATTGAAGCCATTTATAAATCCATACCTTATTAGAGTCCGCGAAAAGCGATGACCGAAAAAACAAACCCCGGAAGATGACTCTCCCGGGGTTCCATATTTAGAAATACTTCTTTCTAAATCAACATTGCCATATCTCCATATGGATTCTTCATTCTTTCACCTTTCCGATAAACAGAACATTATTATCATTCTCATTCAAAGTAGCTGCCAGTTCCTTAAGTTTCTTTTCATCCGGACCGGAGCATTTGCCGGAAGCAAGATGTTTTTCTATCTTTTCAATCAACTGGCCCGGTTCCATACTTTGGATAAAGTACCCGCGATAGAAACTGTGACCCGGAGCCGAAATAGGAAGATTACCGTAAAAGTCATTAACAAGGCGGAAATAAGAAGAAGCATTCTTCTTAGTGTCTACCAAGACATCTCCACCTCCTGTTCCCTTTTTCCCCCAATAGGTGACCATGAAATGATGAGGTAGTCTGTAATATAAATGTATCGGTTTCTCATTCATATTCGGGAAGGTCATGGTGAATTTTGGTAACAACTTATTGTTAGTGGAATCATAAGTAAAAAGAGTATCTATACTGGTATGGAAGAAATCGAAATCGTTGCAATTTCTGTATGAGAAAATTTCTCCGTCGAAATTCATCACCTTCGTTGCGGCTGTCGCAGGGATTTGCTTCAGTATATTTCCGTCCGTATCCATTTGGAAAGCAAGAGGCTCTCCCTCATTGAAAGGCATGTGTATAATAGATAAGCTTCCATCTTCATTCACCCATATTTTCGGTTTATTGACTTGTATGGGAAGGTGGATATCCTTAATCCATTGCCCGTTTATATCATACATCATGATTCTTTTCCCCACAAAAGGCGTGAAGAATATATGACCATTCTTTTCATCAATGCATTCATCGTAAAGGGTGGTGTCATATTCACCGGGACCGCTTCCTACGGAACCGACATTATATAGGAATTTACCATTCCTGTCAAACAGCTTAAACACACCCCGATCCCCTTGGCGGATACCGATGTAATTGTCGGTAGCATTAATAAACCAGGCTTTGAAGTATGCCTCTTCGGAGGTTTCAAAACGAACAATGCGACAATCTTCGACAAACTCGCTGAGTGGCACTTCTATGGTGTCTTTTACGAGTGATAAGTCACATATAGTCAGTTTGCTTCCGGCAGTTTCGACAGTAGTGATGCTCCCATCGTCTGTTTTCATTTCTTTGGATTTTTGGCCGGAGGTGTTGCAAGCGGATACACATCCCAGCAACAAAGCGGAGGATAAAAGTAAATAAGTGGTTTTCATGCAGAATTGTATTTAAGTTATTCGTCATCAACAAATATACGAATAGTTCGTAATTACAGACTGTCCGTATAAACATATTTGCTCCGGATTAAACTATATTAACTTTTTCAGGACAAGCTTCACCCTACTGCCCATACCCCTATTATATTATCCTCCATGCCCATCAGCCTCATGTATGTTAAGGTCCGGACCGGGATACACGCACACTATCTCATTGTGTTTTGGATAAAATATGCTATTCTTTTACTTGGCTCGCTTATAAATCGCATATTTTATCTAAGTTTGCCGTGTGATAACAACTGATTTATGGAAAAGAACAAACCTCTGGAACTGGCACTCGACCTGCTGAAGCACAGCAACGTGGTATGCAACAACGAATATCGCTTCGTCACCCCGGATTTTGGCATTGTCATCAGCTTCGCCAATATGGAAAGCCACCTGTTCCGTTTGGGACAACCCTACCGGCTGAAGGAAGGAAGAATCATCCGCGGACTACGCGGAAAGGCACGGATCATTATCAACCTGATTGAATATACCGTCTATCCACAAACCATTGTCACTTTCATCCCCGGCTCCATTGTCGAACTTTTAGAATTCACACCCGATTACGATTTTCAGATGATCGCAGTGGACAAAGACTTCCTGCCGCTCCTACGACGTGACCAGCTCTTTGAATCACACGTACGGCAGAACCTTGTCACCCGGGTGACAGATACCGAATGGAAGTTGTCGGATGCTTATTTCACGCTGATTTGGGAAACTGTTCAGGAAAAACCCTTCCGCCGGGAGGTAGTACAACATCTGCTTGCAGCTCTACTGCATAATATAAAGTATATACGGACGGAAGAAGCCAATGACGCTTCTCACAGGTTTTCACATCAGGAAGAGATATTCTGGCGATTCATCACACTGGTGAACGAATCCAGCAAAAACGAACGTACCGTAGGATTCTATGCCGACAAGCTATGCCTGACTCCCCGTTACCTGAACACGCTGATCCGGCAGGTCAGTCACCAGACAGTGATGGAGTGGATCAATCAGTCTGTTATTCTCGAAGCAAAAGTATTACTGAAACACAGTGACCTGCTTGTATACCAGATTTCGGATGAACTGCATTTTCCGAATCCCTCCTTCTTCTGCAAGTTCTTTAAACGAATGACGGGCATGACACCACAGGAGTATCAAAAAAGATAAATTCACTTTGATAGCATATTTTAGATTTAAATAGAAAAACATCAAAGGTCACAAAACATTGAATTCTAATGAAGTACACAGTATTACAATATTATTTAATATCAGTTTCATATTCCAATCCTTCCACCTCTGAATAATGAATGCCATCCCACTTTACAGGCATAAAGCAAAATTGCCACCTGCGTTGTCCTTCATCCCCATTCCAGTGGCCGAAAGGTACACGAACTAAAACCTTATTTAGCCCCTTCTTGAGACTAATCTTAATTGGTGCCCGATAAAAATATCCTTGCCCTGTAAGCGGTATTTCAATTCTCCCCTGTCCCCATCCTGACCACGGTAAACTTTCAAAATCCCAAACAGGAGGCTCAATCCTATTTTCATTGAGCCATATATCTCCTCCACTCCAATCCCAACTGCCTTGTTGCGGTGCTCTTTCGGAACGATACCCGCCCGAATGTCCCCACATACCATTAAATCCGCACATTAAAAAAACGTCTTGCTCCCTGGGGCTTTTAATATATGTCAATGCATAACATGTCCCATTGCCAATTCCCACATCATCAGACATTAATGTAGGCCATAAGTTAGGCTGATATCTATTGTTATGCATATTAAACATTGCGTACAAAGAACGAATTTGTACTACTCCTCCGTAAGCTGCCTCATCTTTCCATTTTAAAATCTTATTATTATCGATATATTCACTTTTTATAATCCGTTCAGGCTCAAAAGAGGTATCATTGATTCCCTTATGATCAAAAGGACCTATGATTCTCCACTTAAGCTCAGATTGCTTGACATAAGCAAAAGGAATTCCTTGAAAATATTTATCCCTGTGAGCTACTAAACGATTTTCAAACTCATCAAATGCGATCCATGCACTACTCCCTTTTTTAGGCATATTAGCAACAAACTGATTGGCTGATTCTTTAGCACCTCTCCATATTCTTTCGGCATATGTTAATAGAGTAGGATAAAATGGATATTGAGTTAAAATTTGCTTTTCGGGATATTCCCCAAGTCCACCGTCTGTCCATACACACATCACTCCCCCCAATGCATTTGTGTTTTCAGAAGCAACTTCGCATGGTTGCTGAAAGAATACTTGTTGTACGCCGGACTGAGAATCCATATAATCCATATAAAATCCATTACCATCAATATAAGGTATATCTGTTTTGATCTGATGTCCTGATTCACATTTACCCCAAAACATACGAATACAATCGTTATCTTGCTGGTAGCCGGGACTCCAAATAACAATCCGCTTGCCTTTATCTCGAATATACTTAATCATCTCAGGCATAAACTCAGGCATTGCAAACCTAACTTCATCGGATCCGATATGAAATAAAGAATCCTTGAATAATGGAATTACCTCATCCAATGCCTCTTTTAGTATAGCAATTCCTTTGGAGGTTTGCATATCATATCCTGTTGCCTTTTTAAAATACGCACTATGACCAGGCATATCAACCTCGGGGAGTACCCTTACGTTAAGAGAATCACAATAGGCAACAAACTCTTTTATTTCTTTTTGTGTGTAAAATTTTCCCGGCTGTCGTGTTTTCCAGTAAGAATTATAGGATGTCAGTTCAGGATGACTCTTAACCTCAATTCTCCACCCGGGATCATCAGTTAAATGAAGGTGGAGCATATTTATTTTGTACATAGACAATTTGCGGATCACTTCACGCAAAAAAGAGATCTCCAAAAAATTACGTCCTACATCAATCATCACCGAACGAACGCTAAATTCAGGGAGATCATCAACGTTACAATAATGTAAACGTAACATGCCGTGAGGTGATTCGGTAATCATTTGACGAAGCGTTTGTAAAGCGTTAAAATACCCACCAAATGCATTTGCCTCAATAATAATACCCTGTTTGTTAACTTGTAATGTATATGCTTCATCCGTTTTGAGCTTCCTTGAAGGAGTTGTAAATCTAATTTCGCATGTTTTTTTTCTCACCGAAGTGAATTTTAGTGAATTAGAAATATCTATCACCTCTCTCTTCACTTTTTGTTGAGTAGAACAATCGACAGAACCAGAAAACAAGATCGATAATTCTGTAAAATCTATGGTTTTGCGAGTTGAAGCAATAAATTTAGGCTGCGGTATTATGGCAGGATGACAGGCCTCTTGGGATGGTGTCGGAAGAGTCCAATTCTGTGCATAAGCAATATGATTTGTAAACAAAAACAGACCTGCTATCCACAGGATCACTCTTATTGCTGATTTCATTATGATATTTTTAAGGTACAATAAATGCAAAGATAATAATTTATCGGAAGTAAAAAATATCTTAAAGAAAGAAAAGCTGTTCATTTATTAACCAATAAACAAACTACCCGATATAGCGCATGCTACACCGGGTAGAAAATACAAAATGACATGATTGGCACTTTGCTATTTGAACTCTTCCAACACCAGTTTAAGTTCATCGATGGTCAGTTCTCCCACTTGCCTCCACAATTCGTGTCCACGCTGCAGAAGGATGAAAGCCGGAGCCGTCTCGATATTGAATGAATCCGCGACTGCCTTATCTCCCACTATATTCACTTTAACCACCTCGGAGACTTGTTTCTCGTAAGTCCGTACTACAGGTTCCAGCCATTCATAATGGGGAGACCAGTCTGCATAAAATTCTACCAACACCAGACGATTCGTTCCGGATGCGGCATCCAATTGCTCTGCTATACTCATTGTTACACGCTTTATTGATTTATATGTACTTTCAACAACAGTCAACAGAAAAAGTTCCGGATTTCAGGATTGTTAAGCAAAAGAGGAGAAGAAGACGGAACTTCTTATTTATATTCTTCCCATGACTTGATTGCTATATCGTCAATATCCATCGTACAGAACGCATTGATAAACGCACTCGCCAATCGGGCATTGGTAATCAGCGGGATGTTGAGGTCGATGGCGGCACGACGGATTTTGTAACCGTTATCCAGCTCACCGGCAGTCAGATTCTTGGGAATATTGACTACCATGTCGATCTCTTTCTTGTGCAACATCTCGAGTGCCTGGGGATGTCCTTCCTCACTGGGCCAGTAGACGCGGGTGTTCTCTACGCCATTCTCGGTAAGAAATTTGCTGGAACCTCCCGTTGCGAAGATATTATATCCCTTCTTCTGTAACATACGGGCCGCTTCGAGCATATCCACTTTCTGTTTCGGCGTTCCGGTAGAGAGCAGGATGTTCTTCTTCGGAATGCGATAGCCCACGGAAAGCATTGCTTTTAGTACGGCACAGGAAGTATCGCTGCCGATACAACCTACCTCACCGGTCGATGCCATGTCGACACCCAGCACAGGATCAGCTTTCTGAAGACGATTGAAAGAGAACTGACTGGCCTTGATACCGACATAATCGAGTTCAAAAAGGTTCTTGTTCGGCTTCTCAACAGGCAGACCGAGCATGACTTTCGTAGCAAGTTCGATAAAGTTGATCTTCAGCACTTTGCTGACAAAGGGGAACGAACGGCTGGCACGGAGATTACACTCGATCACTTTGATGTCGTTGTCTTTAGCCAGATACTGGATGTTGAACGGACCGGAGATATTGAGTGCCTTGGCTATTTCACGACTGATACGCTTAATGCGACGCACCGTCTCCACATACAACTTCTGCGGCGGGAACTGGATGGTGGCATCACCGGAGTGTACGCCGGCAAATTCGATGTGTTCGGAAATGGCATACGCAACGATCTCCCCGTTTTGTGCTACGGCATCCATCTCCACCTCTTTGGCATGTTCAATGAACTGGCTGACCACAACCGGGTGCTTCTTCGAAACATTGGCTGCCAGTTGCAGGAAGCGTTCCAGTTCTTCCTGATTGGAGCAAACATTCATGGCCGCCCCACTAAGCACATACGACGGACGCACGAGCACAGGGAAACCGACCTTGTCTACGAAGGAGTTGATATCTTCGAGCGAAGTAAGCGCACGCCATTCCGGCTGATCCACGCCGATGCGGTCAAGCATGGCGGAGAATTTATCACGGTCCTCGGCATTATCGATACTCTTGGCGGAAGTACCGAGAATATGAATATTCTGGGCATCGAGGCGCAGAGCAAGATTGTTCGGTATCTGCCCTCCGGTGGAGACGATGACACCATGCGGATTCTCCAGTTCAAGAATATCCATCACACGTTCGAAAGTCAATTCGTCAAAGTAGAGGCGATCGCACATATCGTAATCGGTCGATACGGTTTCGGGATTATAATTGATCATCACCGAACGCCAGCCTTCCTTACGGATGGTATTGAGTGCCTGCACCCCGCACCAGTCAAACTCTACCGAAGAACCGATGCGATAAGCACCCGAACCAAGCACCACGATGGAACGGTGGTCGCCCAGGTAGGTTACATCGTTGGCTGTGCCGCTGTAGGTCAAATAAAGGTAATTGGTCTGTGCCGGATACTCGGCAGCAAGCGTATCGATCTGCTTCACCACGGGAACGATGCCCAGGCTCTTGCGGTAATTGCGGACATAAAGGCTCCCGTCTTCCATATCACCTTCGTAACCGATGGCACGTGCTATCTGGAAGTCAGAGAATCCCTGTCGCTTGGCTTGCTTAAGCAGGTCGGCAGGCAAGTCGGCTATCTGCTTGTGATTATTCCCCCACTGATGAAGCTCCTCCGAAGTATTCATGATGTTCATCAGCTTTTGCAGGAACCATTTGTCAATCTTGGTCAGGTCGTGCACCTGGTCGATGGTATATCCCGCACGGAAGGCCTTCGATATGACGAAGATACGTTTGTCGGTCGGTTCATGCAGCGCTTTGTCGATGTCGGAGATGACGAGTTCTTTGTTTTCCACAAAACCGTGCATACCCTGTCCTATCATACGAAGTCCTTTCTGAATCGCTTCTTCAAAGGTACGCCCGATGGCCATCACCTCACCGACAGACTTCATAGAAGAACCGAGTTCTTTATCCACTCCGTGGAACTTACCGAGATCCCAACGGGGGATTTTGCAGACTACGTAGTCCAGCGCCGGTTCAAAGAACGCACTGGTAGTCTTCGTCACGGAGTTTTTCAAATCGAACAGCCCGTACCCGAGTCCGAGTTTGGCAGCCACGAAAGCAAGCGGATAACCGGTAGCCTTCGACGCCAAAGCAGACGAACGGCTCAGACGGGCATTCACCTCGATCACCCGGTAATCTTCCGATTCGGGATCGAAAGCATACTGCACGTTACATTCGCCCACGATACCGATGTGGCGGATGATGCGGATGGCAAGCTCACGCAATTTATGATATTCTTTATTGGTCAAGGTTTGCGAAGGAGCAATCACAATGGATTCTCCGGTATGGATGCCCAGTGGGTCGAAATTCTCCATGTTGCAGACCGTGATACAGTTGTCAAAGCGGTCGCGCACTACTTCGTATTCCACCTCTTTCCATCCCCGCAAGCTCTTCTCAACCAGCACCTGCGGAGAAAAAGCGAACGCTTTCTCAACAAGTACGTCCAGTTCTGCTTCGTTGTCACAGAAGCCGGAACCTAATCCACCCAATGCGTAAGCCGCACGGACAATGACCGGATAACCTAATTCCCGGGCTGCACGACGAGCATCTTCGGCGTTCTCAACAGCTTCGCTCTTGATGGTTTTCACGTCAATCTCGTTCAGCTTCTCCACGAAAAGCTCACGGTCTTCGGTATCGATAATGGCTTGTACGGGAGTTCCCAATACACGTACTCCGTATTTTTCGAGAATGCCTTCGCGGTAAAGGGCCACGCCGCAGTTCAGTGCCGTCTGTCCGCCAAAGGCAAGCATGATACCCTCAGGACGTTCCTTCTGAATCACCTTCTCGACGAAATAAGGAGTTACGGGAAGGAAATAAATCTGATCTGCCACACCTTCCGATGTCTGTACGGTGGCAATATTGGGGTTGATCAGGATGGTTTCGATTCCTTCTTCTTTCAAGGCTTTGAGCGCTTGGGAACCGGAGTAGTCGAACTCACCGGCTTCACCGATTTTCAAGGCTCCGGAACCAAGGAGCAGTACTTTCTTTATATTGTTTTCTTTCATTATTAGTTTGTTTTTGAGGTTAATCCACCACAGAGGACACAGAGAACACAGAGTTTTAATCTCTTGTTTATTAGGATATTTAAGAGAAATATATTCTCTGTGTCCTCTGTGGTGAATCGTATTCGTTTCTGATCATTTATGCAGAATATACTTCAGAGCAGTTTCACGAACTCGTCGAAAAGGAATTCCGTATCGGTCGGTCCGCTTGCCGCTTCCGGATGGAACTGTGCGGAGAACCACGGGTTTGTTTTATGGCGGATTCCTTCGTTGGAGCCATCATTCATATTGATGAACAACGGTTCCCAATCGGTGCCGAGTGTGTTGTTATCTACCGCGTAACCATGATTTTGTGAAGTGATGAAACAACGTTCAGTGCCTGCCATCCGTACCGGCTGATTATGACTGCGATGACCGTATTTCAGTTTGTATATTTTGGCTCCTCCGGCTTTGCTCAGCAACTGGTTACCCATGCAGATACCAAAAATAGGAAGTTTCGGGTTCTGCATGGCACGGCGGATGTTCTGCACCGCAGCATCACATGTATCCGGGTCACCCGGTCCGTTGGAGATGAAGAGTCCGTCGAATTCCAGATGATTGAAATCATAATCCCAAGGCACGCGAATCACTTCCACATCCCGACGAAGCAAGCAGCGGATAATGTTCGTCTTTACACCGCAATCCACCAGTACGACTTTTTTCTTACCCGCGCCTTCATTGTAACGGATCACCTCTTTACAGGAAACCTTGTCTACGTAGTTCACCCCGCTGTAAACAGCTTCCGGAGCATTTTCCGGTTCATCGTCAAACACAATCCGTCCCATCATCACTCCGTGTTCACGCAGCACTTTGGTCAACTCACGGGTATCGATGCCCGTAATGCCCGGCACTTGCTCCCGTTTCAGCCAGTCCGCCAGACTTTCCACTGCGTTCCAATGGCTGTATTCCTGTGAGTAATCGCTCACGATGATGGCTTCGGCATGGATGCGTTCGCTCTCCATGAATGTAGCCAGCCCGTTGGGTTCCATACTGAAAGGAGGCACACCATAGTTGCCTACCAGCGGATAAGTCAGTGTCATCAGCTGCCCTGCATACGAAGGGTCGGTCAGACTCTCCGGATAACCGGTCATGGCGGTATTAAACACGACTTCACCTGCCACAGGCTTTTCGTAGCCAAACGACTTGCCGTGGAAACGGCTCCCGTCGTCAAGGATCAAAGTTACATTCTTCATTCTTATCTTCGTTTTAATCCACCACAAAGGATACAAAGCTCGCAGAGGTTTCATCTTTTATTTTAAAGTACATCTAAAATAAACCGGTCCACTGTGTACGCTGCATCCTCTGTAGTAAAATCCTGATTTTCTTAAAATTGATATACCTGTTCAATATAATTAATAAATGCTTCGTTCAGCAGTTTCACTCCGCCCGGCGTTGGATAATTACCGCTGAAATACCAGTCTCCCGTATGGTTGGGACATGCCTCGTGCAATCCTTCAAGGGGTTGGTAAACAATCTGTACCTTGGCCTTCGTACCCTTCGGCGTCAGCAGTTCCACCATTTTAGCAGAGATTTCCTCGTCGGTGAAAGGAGCATAAATCTCCTTCACGTAGTTTACCATCTGTTCCTTCGGCAATCCTACCTGATCTTTCGATTTCCGGTAAGCTGCTGCGATCACGTCTTTCATATCCCGGTCCTTCAATAGTTCGATTGCCGCCTTGAAAGCGATGAACTCAGACATTTTCGCCATATCGATGCCGTAATAGTCCGGATAGCGAACTTGCGGGGAGGAAGAAACGATAACTATCTTTTTCGGTCCCAAACGGTCGAGGATACCGATAATGCTTTGCTTCAATGTGGTGCCACGGACGATGCTGTCATCGATAATCACCAGATTGTCGATACCTGCCCGGAGGCTGCCGTATGTTATGTCATACACGTGTGCCGCCAGATCGTTCCGGCTATTACCTTCGGCAATGAAAGTACGTAGTTTGATGTCCTTGATCGCTACCTTTTCCGAACGGATACGGCGAGACAGAATCACTTCCAGTTCATCGTGGTCCGGATTATGTCCCAGATTGGCAATCTGTCGTACCTTTTCTTCATTCAAGTAATCGTCCAGCCCTTGAAGCATACCGTAAAATGCCACCTCCGCCGTATTCGGTATGAACGAGAATACGGTATGGTCGAGATCATTATCAATTGCCTTCAGGATGTTCGGCACCAGCTTTTCACCCAGTTGTTTTCTCTCCTTATAGATGTCCGCGTCACTACCCCGTGAGAAGTAAATCCGCTCAAACGAACAGGCTTTCTTTTCCCGCGCTTTGTTGATCTGTGCCGTACGCAGTTTTCCCTCTTTGCTGATAAGAAGTGCCTGCCCCGGTTGCAATTCCTTTATTTCTCCTATCGGAACATTGAGTGCAGTCTGAATCACCGGACGTTCACTGGCAAGCACCGCAATTTCTTCATCCTGATACCAGAATGCCGGGCGGATCCCCCACGGGTCGCGCAACGCAAAGCTCTCTCCGCTTCCGGTCAGTCCGCACATCACGTATCCTCCATCCCATTCCTTGCTCGATGTACGCAACACGTTGGCAAGATCCATATGATCCTCAATATAATGCGTCACGCCCATACCGGTCAGTCCTTCGGCCTCGGCCTGATTGAACAGTCGTTCCACTTCCCGGTCGAGTCTGTGCCCCACCTGTTCGAGCATGATATAGGTATCGGCATACTTACGCGGATGTTGTCCGATGGCAGTGATACGGGCAAACACTTCGTCCACATTTGTCATGTTGAAGTTACCGCAAAGGGCAAGGTTCTTCGCCCGCCAGTTGTTCCTTCTGAGAAATGGATGGACATAGGATATGCCGGATTTTCCGGTGGTCGAATAACGCAGATGTCCCATGTATACTTCCCCCGCAAAGGGCAGTGTACGCTTGGCAAACCCAGCATCGTGCAATTGCTCCCCGGTCAGATCCTTGAAGTTGGCCTGCACCGTTTCAAAAATTTCAGTGATGGCACCGGAACCCAACGCCCGTTCACGGAACATATACTCTTCACCCGGATTTGCTTCCAGTTTCACACATGCCAGTCCGGCACCTTCCTGCCCACGGTTATGCTGTTTTTCCATCAGCAGGTAGAGCTTATTGAGCCCATACATCCATGTCCCGTACTTCTTTTCGTAATACTCCAGCGGTTTAAGCAAACGAATCATGGCAACGCCACATTCATGTTTCAGTTGTTCCATCTATTTTCGATTTAACTATATTACAATCGGTTATTGAACTCACACCATAATCACACTCTTTTCCTCCTATCCCGGTCGGTCTGTCGTGCCTTCCCGACCCATAACGATACATCACGGGCAAAGGTACACTAATTATCAACGGTTTAAAGCACTTTAATGTTTCCGGACTTCCGATACATAGATTATCGGTCTTACAAAACCGGTAACTCTGCAGGAAACATGAAACGAAATGAACGGGGATCTCTGTACAAGTACTGTTACAGGAAGTATAACTTTGGGATAGAAATTCTTGGAGGATAACGGTGGAAATTTCAAGATTGCCGTTAGCAATAAAAACAGATGCTTCGCCTTTCGGCTGATACATATCAATATAGCCTACCATTCCACACATATTATCCTTTTTTGTTTTCGCGTGCAAAGATACATAATCTAAATAACATAAAGATTAGTTTTCCTATAAATATTTGACATAAACGTACAAAAAAGTTGTTTTAATATCAAAACGTTAATTTATCTATTATTTCAGTCTCAAAAAGAAAGAGATTACAATCGTTTAATGATATAATGGAAGCAAGTTACAGTTTGAAACAAAAAGTAGTTAATTTACTTACGATCTGAAATATTAAAAAACTAAAAAGAGAATTAGTGTCACACAAAGGCGTGCCATACATATCATAATGAAATTAAATTCCTATTTTTGCCGAACATTTTGATACAACAAACAGGTATTATCGTATAATAAAGCTAAACAGAATGAAGGAACAAGAACTTTTTAACAACGAAACAAAAGAGTTGCCCTGTCAACGACTGCCCGAACAGTTGGGTCTCTATCATGCAATGAACGAACATGATGCCTGCGGAGTGGGTATGTTGGTGAACATTGACGGGGGAAAATCGCACGACATTGTGGAGTCCGCACTAAAAGTACTGGAAAACATGCGTCACCGTGGTGCCGAAGGAGCGGATAACAAAACAGGAGACGGCGCAGGCATCATGCTCCAGATTCCTCATGAATTTATCTTGTTGCAAGGCATACCTGTCCCCGAAAAAGGGAAATACGGAACAGGTTTGATTTTCCTCCCCAAAAACGAAGAAGACCGGGCAACCATTCTGAGTATTATTATCGAGGAGATTGAAAAAGAAGGATTAACACTGATGCACCTGCGCAATGTACCCACTTGCCCGGACATATTGGGTGAATCGGCACGAACAGCCGAACCGGACATCAAACAGATATTCATCACCGGATTTACGGAAACGGAGACAGCCGACCGCAAACTCTATGTGATAAGAAAAAGGATTGAAAACCGGATACGCAAATCATCTGTCCCGGCAAAAGACGACTTTTACATTGTATCGCTGTCTACCAAAAGCATCATATATAAAGGTATGTTGTCATCCTTACAGTTGCGTAGTTATTTCCCCGATCTGACAAACAACTATTTCACCAGCGGACTTGCATTGGTACACTCACGTTTCAGCACCAACACATTTCCCACATGGGGACTGGCGCAACCCTTCCGTCTACTGGCACACAACGGTGAAATAAATACCATTCGCGGTAACCGGGGATGGATGGAAGCAAGGGAAAGCGTACTCTCCTCACCTACCTTGGGTGATATCAGGGAGCTCCGCCCCATCATCCAGCCGGGTGGAAGTGACAGCGCCTCTTTAGATAACGTACTCGAGTTCCTGGTAATGTCCGGCCTCAGCTTGCCACATGCCATGGCTATGCTGGTACCGGAGTCATTCAACGAAAAGAATCCGATCAGCGAAGACCTGAAAGCATTCTACGAATATCACTCCATCCTGATGGAACCATGGGACGGACCGGCTGCCCTGCTGTTCAGCGACGGTCGCTATGCGGGAGGTATGCTCGACCGTAACGGACTACGCCCCGCCCGCTATCTGATTACTCACAACAACATGATGGTAGTGGCCTCCGAAGTCGGCGTAATGGACTTCGAACCCGGAGATATCAAAGAGAAAGGACGCCTGCAACCGGGCAAGATATTGCTGGTAGACACCGAAAAAGGTGAGATCTACTACGACGGTGAACTGAAAAAACAGTTGGCGGAGGCCAAGCCTTACCGTACCTGGCTCGCCAACAACCGGATTGAACTGAATGAACTGAAAAGTGGACGCAAAGTATCACACAGTGTAGAGAACTACGGCCGCATGCTACGTACCTTCGGCTATTCAAAAGAAGACATCGAAAAGATCATCACCCCGATGGCGACCGGAGGGGCCGAACCGATCAATTCGATGGGCAACGACACCCCCCTGGCCGTACTCTCGGATAAACCACAACTCTTGTACAATTACTTCCGGCAACAATTTGCACAGGTGACAAACCCTCCCATCGATCCCATCCGCGAGGAATTGGTGATGTCGCTGACGGAATATATCGGTGCTGTGGGCATGAACATTCTCACCCCCAGCGAGAGTCATTGCAAAATGGTGCGCCTCAACCACCCTGTACTGAACAATGCCCAACTGGATATCTTATGCAATATCCGGTATAAAGGATTCAAAACAGTAAAGCTGCCCATACTGTTTGAGGCTGATAAAGGAAAAGCCGGACTTCAAGAGGCACTGACCGCCCTGTGCAAGCAGGCAGAAGCCTCCGTCGTAGAGGGAGTCAACTACATCGTACTGACCGACAGAGAGGTCGATGCCACACATGCTGCCATTCCATCCTTACTGGCCGTCAGTGCAGTGCATCATTATCTGATCTCAGTGGGCAAACGTGTCCAGACTGCTCTGGTAGTAGAAAGCGGCGAGATACGCGAAGTGATGCATGCAGCCCTGCTGCTTGGCTTTGGAGCCAGCGCATTGAACCCCTACATGGCCTTTGGCATTCTCGACAAGCTCGTTACCGGTAAAGATATCCAACTCGATTATGCCACAGCAGAAAAGAACTACATCAAAGCCATCTGCAAAGGGCTCTTCAAAATCATGAGTAAAATGGGGATCAGTACCATCCGTTCATACCGGGGAGCAAAAATATTCGAAGCTATAGGATTAAGCGAAGAACTGAGCAAGGCTTGTTTCGGCGGCCTGCCCTCTACCATCGGCGGCATCCGGCTTGAAGAGATAGCCAAAGATGCCATCGCTTTCCACAATGAAGGATTCGCAGCGGAAAACAGTGATGACATTCTGCCCAACAAAGGCTTATACTCTTTCCGAAAAGACGGGGAAAAACATGCCTGGAATCCGGAAACAATCAGTGCCCTGCAACTGGCAACCCGCCTGGGCAGCTACAAGAAATTCAAAGAGTTTACACAAATGGCAGATGAAAAAGAAATGCCCATCTTTCTGCGCGATTTCCTGGGATTCAAACGGTCGCCTATCTCTATCGACAAGGTAGAGCCCGTTGAAAACATCATGAAACGTTTTGTTACCGGTGCCATGAGTTACGGTTCGATCAGCCGGGAAGCACACGAGACAATGGCCATCGCCATGAATGCCATTCACGGACGGAGCAATACCGGTGAAGGAGGTGAAGATGCCAAGCGATTCACCCCGCGTCCGGACGGAACAAACCTGAGAAGTGCCATCAAACAGGTAGCTTCGGGACGTTTTGGCGTGACTGCCGAATACCTGGTAAACGCGGATGAAATACAGATCAAGATTGCACAAGGCGCCAAGCCGGGCGAAGGCGGACAGTTGCCCGGCTATAAGGTGGACGAAGTGATAGCCCGTACCCGTCACTCCATACCGGGCATCTCGCTGATTTCCCCTCCTCCTCACCATGATATTTATTCAATCGAAGATCTGGCACAACTTATCTTCGACTTGAAAAACGTAAATCCCCGGGCGAGAATCAGTGTCAAACTGGTAGCCGAAAGCGGAGTCGGCACCATTGCCGCAGGTGTAGCCAAGGCCAAAGCCGACCTGATCGTCATCTCCGGTGCCGAAGGCGGAACAGGAGCTTCACCCGCCTCTTCCATCCGTTACGCCGGCATCCCACCCGAATTAGGATTGAGTGAAACCCAGCAAACCCTGGTGCTGAACGGACTGAGAGGTCAAGTCATGCTCCAGGTGGACGGACAGCTGAAAACCGGACGGGACATCATCCTGATGGCAATGTTGGGGGCCGAAGAGTTTGGATTTGCCACCTCTGCCCTGATTGTTCTGGGATGTGTCATGATGCGCAAGTGTCATCAGAATACTTGCCCGGTAGGCGTGGCCACACAAAATGAAGAATTACGTAGACGCTTCCACGGACGCAGCGAATACCTGGTGAACTTCTTCACTTTCCTGGCACAGGAGGTACGCGAGTATCTTGCGGAAATAGGTGTCGAAAAGCTGGACGACATTATCGGACGGACGGACCTGATCGAACGCACCCCCCAAGATATGCTCCCCAAGCACAGCCTGATTGACTTCAGCAGGTTGCTGGTACGGGTTGACAACCGGGCTGCCATTCTGCATACCACCAATCAGGACCACGGTATCTCGGCGGTGAAAGATGTGGAAATAATCCATGCCGCCCGCGAAGCCATCGAACGCCAA
Organism: Bacteroides hominis; assembly: GCF_033042785.2. NCBI lineage: Bacteria > Pseudomonadati > Bacteroidota > Bacteroidia > Bacteroidales > Bacteroidaceae > Bacteroides > Bacteroides hominis. The sequence goes on from NZ_CP178829.1 coordinate 4,030,848, forward strand.
CGGGAAGTCTCTCTGGAATATACCATTGCCAACACTGACCGCGCGTGCGGTGCCATGCTCTCAGGTGCCATCGCTACCCGGTATGGAGAAAAAGGTCTGCCGGAACATACGCTGAACGTCAAATTCAAAGGTTCCGCCGGACAGTCATTCGGTGCCTTCCTTGTACCGGGAGTCAACTTCAAGCTGGAGGGCGAAGCCAACGACTATTTGGGAAAAGGATTGAGTGGCGGACGTATCGCCGTACTTCCACCGGTACGAAGCAATTTCGAAGCGGAAGAAAACACCATTGCCGGAAACACCCTGCTATACGGAGCCACCAGTGGTGAAGTATACATCAATGGACGTGCGGGCGAACGTTTTGCGGTGAGAAACTCCGGAGCCGTCGCTGTTGTCGAAGGTGTGGGTGACCATTGTTGCGAATACATGACCGGCGGACGGGTGGTCGTGTTGGGACAGACCGGACGCAACTTTGCAGCCGGCATGTCGGGCGGCGTAGCCTATGTATGGAACAAAGAAGGAAACTTCGACTATTTCTGCAACATGGAGATGGTGGAACTTTCACTGATCGAAGAAGCCGGCTATCGCAAAGAACTTCATGAACTGATCCGCCAACATTATCTCTATACAGGCTCAAAACTGGCACGCACCATGCTCGACAATTGGAATCACTGCGTGGACGAATTCATCCAGGTGGTACCGATCGAATATAAAAAGGTGTTGCAGGAAGAACAGATGCGGAAACTGCAACAGAAAATAGCAGATATGCAGAGAGACTATTAAATAAGCCGCCGAACCTGTATATCAGATACCAATCTCAATCGTAAACTATAAAATCGTAAATCAAAATGGGAGATCCAAAAGCATTCTTAAATATTCCCCGTCACGAGGCCGGATACCGCCCCGTACACGAGCGCATCACTGATTTCAGTGAGGTGGAACAGACCCTCAACACAAGTGACCGCAAACTTCAGGCTTCACGCTGCATGGATTGCGGTGTCCCCTTCTGCCATTGGGCTTGTCCGTTGGGCAACAAGCAACCCGAATGGCAAGACGCACTCTACAAGGGAAAATGGCGTGAGGCCTACCAGATATTGTCTGCCACGTGCGACTTCCCGGAGTTTACCGGACGCATCTGCCCGGCACTCTGTGAGAAGTCGTGCGTACTGAAGCTATCGTGTGACGCCCCTGTCACCATCCGTGAAAATGAAGCAGCCATCGTGGAAGCAGCTTTCCGAGAAGGTTATATCATGCCGGCAATTCCCAAACGAAATGGAAAACGGGTAGCCGTCATCGGTTCCGGCCCTGCCGGACTGACGGTTGCCAACCGCTTGAACCGCTCGGGGTATGCCGTCACTGTTTTCGATAAAGCAGCAGCTCCGGGTGGATTACTTCGCTACGGAATCCCCAATTTCAAACTGAATAAAGTCATTATCGACCGCCGGATGAAGCTCCTGGAAGCGGAAGGCATTGAATTCAGAATGGGAACCGAGATCGACACGCATAAACTCACTCCGGAGAGTCGCACTTCCGATTTCGATGCCTATTGCATCTGTACCGGAGCGGAAACACCCCGGGATCTGCCCATTCCGGGACGCGAGTTGAAAGGAATCCATTTCGCTCTTGAGCTGTTGAGCGGACAAAACCGAATCATTGAAGGAGAGACTTTTTCCAAAGACGGGCAAGTAAATGCGAAAGGCCGAAAAGTGCTGGTCATCGGTGGCGGAGACACAGGCTCCGATTGTATCGGCACGAGCGTTCGTCAAGGGGCGGCCTGCGTGACACAAATCGAAATCATGCCCAAGCCCCCTGTTGCCCATAATCCTGCCACTCCGTGGCCACAATGGCCGGCTGTACTGAAAACCACCTCCAGCCACGAAGAAGGCTGTATCCGTCGCTGGAGCCTGACTTCCAACCGGTTCCTCGGAAAGAACGGTAAAGTCACCGGAGTGGAAGTGGAAGAAGTGGAATGGTTACCGGACCCCGTCAACGAACGCTCTATTATGAAGCCGACCGGAAAAAAGGAAATAATCGAAGCAGATATGGTTTTATTAGCGATGGGATTCCTCAAACCCGAACAGCCAGTATTTGCCGAAAACGTATTCATCGCCGGAGACGCGGCAACAGGCGCAAGCCTTGTGGTGCGTGCCATGGCAAGCGGACGTACAGCAGCGACAGAGATAGAAAAATATTTAAACGCCAAGCGGTGAACAGCACGTAGTTTATTCATCATCAGACATTAACCCTTTAAAACAATTACGATTATGTGTGGAATAGCAGGAATTTTTAATATAAAAATTCAGAGCAGAGAACTCAGAAGCAAAGCCTTACAGATGGCACGGAAAATCCGGCATCGGGGACCCGACTGGAGTGGAATTTATTGTGGTGGAAGTGCCATCCTGGCACACGAGCGCCTTTCTATCGTCGACCCTCAAAGCGGAGGACAGCCCCTTTACTCGCCCGACCGGAAACTGGTACTGGCCGTCAATGGCGAAATTTATAATCACCGTGACATCCGTGCCCGGTATGCCGGCCGTTACGAGTTCCAGACCGGAAGTGACTGTGAAGTGATCCTTGCACTTTACCGCGACAAAGGCATCCGTTTCCTTGAGGATCTCAACGGTATTTTTGCTTTCGCCCTTTATGATGAAGAGAAAGATGAATACCTGATCGCCCGTGACCCCATCGGAGTAATACCTTTATATATAGGAAAAGATTCCGAAGGACACATCTACTTTGGCAGCGAGCTCAAGGCACTCGAAGGATTCTGCGACGAGTACGAGCCCTTCCTTCCCGGACACTACTATCACAGTAAAGAAGGAAAAATGAAACGCTGGTATACCCGCGACTGGATGGATTATGAAAAAGTGGCGAAAGAAAACGGCACCTCTCCCTGCCGGCAGATTCATGACGCTCTTGAAGAAGCAGTACACCGCCAGCTGATGTCCGACGTACCTTACGGAGTACTTCTTTCGGGCGGACTGGACAGCTCTGTTATCTCTGCCATTGCCAAGAAGTATGCAGCCAAACGTATTGAAACGGATGGTGCAAGCGATGCCTGGTGGCCGCAGCTCCACTCCTTTGCTGTCGGGCTGAAGGGTGCACCGGACTTAGTCAAGGCACGTGAAGTGGCCGAATACATCGGTACTGTTCATCACGAAATAAACTACACCCTTCAGGAAGGGCTCGATGCAATCCGGGATGTCATTTATTTCATCGAGACATACGATGTCACTACCGTCCGGGCTTCCACACCGATGTATCTATTGGCACGTGTCATCAAGTCGATGGGCATCAAGATGGTACTAAGCGGTGAAGGTGCCGACGAAATCTTCGGCGGTTACCTCTATTTCCACAAAGCACCCGATGCCCGTACCTTTCACGAAGAGACCGTACGCAAACTGTCTAAACTGCATCTATACGATTGTCTTCGCGCCAATAAGAGCCTGGCAGCGTGGGGAGTGGAAGGACGTGTCCCTTTCCTCGACAAAGAGTTTCTCGATGTGGCAATGCGGCTTGATCCCAAAGTAAAAATGGCTCCGGGAAAAGTGATCGAAAAGAAAGTGGTGCGTGAAGCCTTTGAATCCCTCCTCCCCGCCAGTGTGGCATGGCGTCAGAAAGAGCAGTTCAGTGACGGTGTGGGATACAGCTGGATAGACACGCTGAAAGAGGTCACCGCAGCAGCCGTCAGTGACGAACAAATGGCTCATGCGGCCGAACGCTTTCCGGTTCATCCCCCGATGAACAAGGAAGAATATTACTATCGCAGCATCTTCGAAGAGCACTTCCCCAGCGAAAGTGCCGCCCGCAGTGTCCCCAGTGTTCCCAGCGTAGCATGTTCCAGTGCCGAAGCTCTGGCATGGGATACCGCATTCAAGAACCTGAACGATCCCAGCGGACGTGCCGTGAAAGGCGTCCATAAAGAAGCATACTGAAAACAGGGTGTAGCCCCGGCAGGTAAAGGGTGTAGCCATCCGGGCATCAGGGTGTAGCCATCCGGGCATCAGGGTGTAGCCCTACCGTATGGATGGCTACACCCTAAGAAAATTATAGCTTTGTTTAACGCAGATTAGCATCCTTCCACAGCTCATTTGCGTTACTTTTTATATCTTTGAAGGCGAACCAAAAACTGAAATATATGAAAATAAAAAAACTTCTGCTTGCCTCTGCCTTACTTTTCTCGGCATATAATGTCTCTGCACAAACCCAGGTTATTGCCCATCGCGGATTCTGGAAAACCGAGGGTTCTGCGCAAAACAGTATCGCCGCCTTGCTAAAAGCCGACTCCATCGGATGCTATGGTTCGGAGTTTGATGTATGGCTGGCAGCCGATGACCAGTTAGTGGTCAACCATGATCCCACATTCAAAGGGAAAAGGATGGAAAACTCACCTTCCACCGCACTGACAGCCATCAAACTGGATAACGGGGAGAGCCTGCCTACCCTTGCCAAATACTTGAAAGCGGCACAACCGCTACACACCCGGTTGATTCTTGAGCTGAAAGCACACACCACTCCCCAACGCGAAACAAAAGCCATCGAAAAAATCGTTGCACTGGTAAAAGATATGGGACTGGAAAACCGGATGGAATACATCACCTTCTCCCTGCATGCCACGAAAGAATTCATCCGCCTGGCTCCGGCAGGAACCCCGGTTTATTATCTGGACGGTAATTTGTCTCCCAAGGAGCTGAAAGAATTAGGATGTGCCGGGCCGGACTATCATTACACAGTATTCCGCAAACATCCCGAATGGATCCGGGAATGCCATGATTTGGGCATGAAAGTGAATGCCTGGACTGTGAACAAGACGGATGACATGAAATGGCTGATCGATCGTAAAGTAGATTTCATCACCACCAATGAACCGGTACAACTGCAAAATCTGTTGAAAAAATAAATCTCCGTATCCAATCATTTTTTTAATTCTCCCTTGAGTGAGTACACGCCCACTCAAGGGAGTTTTTTCAATCCCGACTTCGTGTCTCATAGCTACAAAAACCATTCCGTATCTATTTAAAATGTTACTTTTACGATTCAGCATACCATATTTACAATTTAGCAACTACCGTTTACAATTCAGAAAATAAACTTGAAAAAAAATAAAGCAAACGTTCTATCTTTGAGCAAAAGAAAATATATAACTTTAAAAAATTAGAATCATGAAAAAGTTATCAGTATTACCGGTGTTGCTGTTATTCGTTTGTCTGGGAAATGTACAGGCACAAACAGCAAAAGAAATGACACGTAAACAAAAGAAAGCTGAACAGGAATTACTGGATCAAGCATTATTTGATGAAGCCAAACAGGCAATTACCATGAAAAATTTCATTTTAGAGGCCGACCATGTGATATTTAAGTACGGTACATCGGCCTTCGTTTCTTCGAATACAAATTTTGTAGCAGTAAAAGATGACAAGGCCGTGGTTCAGGTAGCTTTCAACATACCCGTTAGCGGTCCTAACGGTTTGGGTGGTATCACCGTCGAAGGTAGTACCTCCAACTACAAACAGACTACCGACAAAAAAGGAAATATATTCGTATCAATGAGCGTAATGGGAACCGGAATATCCGCACAAGTAAACATTCGCTTGGACAAGGGAAGTAATAATGCGTCGGTAGATATAAGTCCGAACTTCAATTCAAATCGTTTCACACTGACCGGAAGTTTACTTCCTTTGACTAAAGCTAACGTTTTCAAAGGTACATCACTTTAAGGTAAAAAGATTGTTTTCAGGCCATAATCAAGTATTAAAGTAATAATTACATTATCTATAAAAGTGAATTACCGGACGGAATTACGGAATAAGAGAATAACGCCAGTTTCCGCATAGGCATTTGTTTATACTATTTTCCGAGAAACAAGAGGTTGCCCGGAACCATTGTGATATTTTGTGCCTCCTCTTGTTTTTTTTACTAAATTTGTAATATACACATAAAGTCTACAATCAATATGCGACAAAAATACAATCATTTGTTCAATGGCTTGCTATTCTCAGGGTTAGCATCTTTTTCATATCTGTTTCTCGTGCTGTACTCCGACTTGGCTCCGAAGCATTTGGAAGTATTGATTTCTTTTAAGTCGTTCATATTGATACTTGCCGCTTTTAATCTGGTTGGTTTCGGAGTATTGATGATTCACAACTGGCAGAAGCGCAGTTTCCAGTTCCTGGTCAAACGCAAAGATCGATTAATTATTGACTGCATCCTTACTGCGATCATACTGTTTTTGATGAATTATCTGGTCTGGTCAATAGTAAAAGCCATATTTGAGGTTCCCGAACCTTTTATCCTAAAAGGCCGAGGATTAAGAATAATAGCCCTGGTCTGGTTAGTAGAAATGGTGATAACCAATCTAACTTTGACTATCAACTTCTACAGGCAATTGGTTCTTTTGCACGAAAAGGCAGAGCAATTTGAAGAAGCTTCCATAAAAGCCCAATACGTAGCCTTACAGAATCAACTGAATCCGCATTTTCTTTTCAACAGCCTCAATACGCTTATCTCCGAAATAGAATATTCTCCCCGAAACGCCGTTCTATTCACCCAGCGCTTGTCCGACGTATACCGGTATATATTACAAAGCCAGCAACAGCGCTTGGTTACTTTAAAATCGGAATTGTCTTTCATTGATTCCTACATCTTTCTTCATAAAGTTCGTTTAGGAGATTGTATCCGAATCGATAACAAGGTAGAGTTACACAATTACGATTTGAAGTTACCTTCGCTGGCCCTACAGTTATTAGTAGAAAACGTCATTAAACACAACATTATTAATATGGATTATCCGATGAAGATACTGATTGATTACGAACAACAAAGTGGTATGTTGGCGGTAACCAATGAAATTAGAGTAAAGCCCAATGTAGCTACTACGGGAATGGGGCTAAAGAATCTTTCAATCCGCTATCGTCTGATATGCGATAAGAATATCCTCATAGAAAGTAATACTAATTATTTCACCGTTAAAGTTCCCCTATTAAATGAATAAAATTACAGCTGTTATTATTGAAGACGAAATTCCGGCGGCCCGCCGATTGAATAAGATCATAAATGAAATACGTCCCGAATGGCAAGTCACGATATTGCCCGGCAGTGTAGAAAAAAGTGTAGAATGGTTTAATAAGAATCCACATCCGGATATTGTTTTTCTTGACATACAACTGACAGACGGCATTTCATTCACATTTATCGAACAAGCACGTCCGGAGAGCACTATCATCTTTACCACTGCATACGATGAATATGCTATTAGGGCTTTTGCCGTCAATAGCATTGACTATTTACTTAAACCGATAGACAGTGTCCGGCTGGAAGAAGCTATTGCCAAGTTCGAACATCTTACCACCAAATATCTGGTACAGGAGCAAAAGACAACCGATCTAATAGACATTTTACAAAACATAGCCAATCCGTGCAAAAAGTATCGCACCCGTTTTCTTATATCAGGCGAAGATAAACTTTTTACCCTGCAAGTTGAAGATATCGCCTATTTCTATTCTGAAAACAAAATAACTTTTGCCGTTACCAAGCAAAACAGGGAACATATTATCGATCTCTCTCTGGACAGGCTGATGGAACAACTCAATCCGGATATCTTTTTCCGAAGTAGCCGGCAGACAGTGATCAGTATTAACGCTATTGAGCGGATTGAATCGTATTTTCTGGGAAAAGCCATTTTACATGTAAAACCTCCTTTTAAAGATAAGATAATCGTCAGCCGTGATAAAATACCTCAGTTGAAACTTTGGTTAAACTACTAAAAGCATTACATATCTTAGACATTTGAAATTGTTTTATCTCCTCCATCATTGATACAGAGATTTAACTGTATCCAACTTCGGACTCAAATACATATTCTGATACAGTCCGGTTAGCCGCACACAAAAAGAAAGCATTTAAGAAGAAAGAGGTTTCATTCTGTCAGGATGGAGCCTCTTTCCTCTTTTATAAAGATGCCCAATTGATCTAAATCAATTCATCCATCCTATCCCAAAATCCTAAAAGAGACACAGAACAAAATCGCTTCATTACAGTTTATTAAAAATACGCAGCATTCTTATTTCAATTCAGAAGTAAAAACAGGCAGAAATATCAAAAAGTGAAAGATTTCTTAAAATAAATAGATATAAGACATGCTTTTAATAGAAATACAAAACAAAAAGTCATATCTTTGCATAGTAATAAAACAAAAGGATACACCAATCGATTAATACAGATCAAAATGACAAGAACGATTCAATTCACCAAAATGCATGGGGCAGGAAACGATTACATCTATGTAAATACCCTCAGGTTTCCTATCCGCAATCCCGGTAAAACAGCCATCGAATGGAGTGCCTGCCATACGGGGATCGGCAGTGACGGGCTCGTTTTGATCGGTCATTCGGACAAAGCAGATTTCAGCATGCGCATATTCAATGCCGACGGTTCGGAAGCAATGATGTGCGGTAACGCAAGCCGGTGCATCGGCAAGTATCTTTATGAATACGGACTGACCTCAAAAAACATCATCACCTTGGAAACCCTCTCGGGTATCAAAGTGCTGAAACTGCACCTTGAAGCCCAAACGGTAAAAGCCGTAACGGTTGATATGGGTGTACCACTGGAAACCGGAACAATAGATTTCGACAACAAATTTCCATTCGTCTCCACGCAAGTATCGATGGGGAATCCGCACCTCGTCACCTTCGTGGACGATATCCGGAGTATAGACCTTCCGGAGATCGGCCCGAAGCTGGAAAGACATCCGCTTTTCCCCGACCGTACGAACGTGGAGTTTGCACAGATAACAGGAGAAAACAAGATCCGTATGCGGGTGTGGGAAAGGGGATCGGGCATTACACAGGCCTGCGGGACAGGCGCCTGTGCAACAGCCGTAGCGGCCCATCTCACCGGACGGACGGGACGAACCGTAGATATCGTGATGGACGGAGGCACACTGACCATAGAGTGGGACGAAGCAACAAACCATGTATACATGACCGGACCGGCAGTTAAAGTATTCGACGGAACAATAGAACTAAGAGAATAGTTAATGGATTTCAGGTATCAGTCCATTTGATAAGGTATAAAGATTTAGTTTTCAGGAATAACATTTCAAACTTAAAACAAGAACAATATGGCATTAGTAAACGAACATTTTTTGAAATTACCGGGAAGCTACTTGTTCTCGGACATAGCGAAGAAAGTCAATACTTTTAAAATAACACACCCGAAGCAGGACATCATCCGGCTGGGGATCGGCGATGTGACCCGTCCCCTTCCGAATGCCTGCATCGAGGCCATGCACAAGGCAGTCGAAGAGATGACGTCTACCGAAACCTTTCGCGGATACGGTCCCGAACAAGGATACGATTTCCTGATCGAAGCCATCATCAAGAACGATTATGCTCCACGGGGTATCCATCTTTCGCCTACGGAAGTATTTATCAACGACGGCGCCAAAAGTGATACGGGTAATATCGGAGACATTCTCCGTCATGACAACAGCGTAGGGGTCACAGATCCCATTTATCCGGTTTATATCGACAGCAATGTGATGTGCGGACGTGCCGGAGTGCTGGATACCGAAAGTGGCAAATGGAGCAACGTCACTTATATGCCTTGCACCGCCGAAAATCATTTCATCCCGGCCATTCCGGAGAAACGCATCGACATCGTCTACCTCTGTTATCCCAATAATCCCACCGGTACAACGCTGACAAAAGCCGAACTGAAGAAATGGGTGGATTACGCACTGGCTAATGATACCCTGATCCTGTTTGACGCAGCTTACGAGGCCTACATTCGGGAACCGGATATCCCCCACTCCATCTACGAAATCAAAGGAGCCAAGAAATGCGCCATCGAATTCCGCAGCTTCTCGAAAACAGCAGGTTTCACCGGAATACGCTGCGGATATACCGTTGTGCCGAAAGAGCTGACGGCAGCCACACTCGAGGGAGAACGTATCCCCCTGAACCGGATGTGGAACCGCCGCCAATGCACCAAGTTCAACGGAACGTCTTATATCACCCAACGTGCCGCAGAGGCGGTTTATAGCCCCGAAGGGAAAGAACAGATACAGGAAACGATCAATTATTATATGACAAACGCCCGCATCATGAAAGAAGGACTGGAATCCACCGGACTGAAAGTATACGGAGGAGTAAACGCACCTTATTTGTGGGTAAAGACTCCCAATGGAACCAGTTCGTGGCGTTTCTTCGACCAGATGTTGTACGAAGCCAATGTAGTGGGAACTCCGGGAGTCGGTTTCGGCCCCAGCGGAGAAGGTTACATCCGCCTGACGGCATTCGGCGAACGAAACGATTGCATCGAGGCAATGCGGCGCATCAAGAACTGGCTGTAAAGCTTTCATGTGATACGGGTAACATGAATACAAAGCAGAGATGAATACGGTTTCACCACAGATTGACGCGGATTAAAGAATTATTCCGTTGATGATTAAGATTTAAAAATCTGTGGAAATCCGTGTAATCTGTGGTGAATCAAAACCCAAACAGTTTATAAATAATTCAATCATTATGTCAAAACTCAGATTCAGAGTCGTAGAAACGGCCTTTAAGAAAAAAGCCGTAGAAGTGGCAACTCCCACCGAACGCCCGTCGGAATACTTCGGGATGTACGTTTTCAACAAGGAAAAGATGTTTAAGTACCTGCCAAGCCATGTGTTCAGCAAACTCACCGATGTGATTGACAACGGTGCACAACTGGATCGCAGTATCGCCGACGAGGTTGCAGCCGGTATGAAGAAATGGGCCATCGAGATGGGGGCCACACACTATACCCATTGGTTTGCTCCACTGACCGAAGGCACTGCCGAAAAGCACGACGCTTTTGTAGAACATGATGGAAAAGGGGGGATGATGGAAGAATTCACCGGAAAACTGCTGGTTCAACAGGAACCGGATGCCTCGTCTTTCCCGAACGGAGGTATCCGCAACACTTTCGAAGCTCGTGGTTACAGTGCATGGGATCCCTCCTCACCTGCTTTCATTGTAGACGATACGCTGTGCATACCGACTATCTTCATCGCCTATACAGGTGAATCGCTCGATTACAAAGCACCGTTACTGAAAGCGCTGAGGGCAGTAGACAAAGCTGCTGTAGCCGTTTGCCGTTACTTCAATCCGGATGTAAAAAAAGTATATGCCTACCTGGGATGGGAACAAGAGTACTTCCTGGTAGACGAAGGCTTATACGCCGCCCGTCCGGACCTGCTGCTGACCGGACGTACCCTGATGGGGCATGACAGCGCCAAGAACCAACAGCTCGAAGACCATTACTTTGGTGCCATCCCCACCCGCGTAGCCGCTTTCATGAAAGATCTGGAAGTGGAAGCATTGAAACTGGGCATCCCCGTAAAAACACGCCACAACGAAGTAGCGCCCAATCAGTTTGAGCTGGCCCCTATCTTCGAAGAGTGCAACCTGGCCAATGACCACAACCTGCTGATCATGTCCCTGATGCGCAAAGTTAGCCGCCGCCACGGCTTCCGTGTACTGCTCCACGAAAAACCGTTCAAAGGTGTCAACGGATCGGGCAAACACAACAACTGGTCGCTGGGCACGGACACCGGCATCCTGCTGATGGCTCCGGGCAAGACTCCGGAAGATAACCTGCGTTTCGTAACATTCGTCGTCAATACACTGATGGCTGTTTATCACCATAACGGACTTCTGAAAGCATCCATCTCCAGTGCCACCAATGCACACCGGCTGGGAGCCAACGAAGCGCCTCCCGCCATCATCTCCTCTTTCCTGGGCAAGCAGCTTTCACAAGTGTTGGAACACATTGAAGAAAGTACGAAAGATGACCTGATCAGCCTGAGCGGCAAACAGGGCATGAAGCTGGACATCCCACAGATACCCGAATTGCTGATTGACAATACGGACCGGAACCGTACTTCACCTTTCGCATTCACCGGAAACCGTTTCGAATTCCGTGCCGTAGGGTCCGAAGCCAACTGTGCCAGCGCAATGATAGCCCTGAACGCGGCTGTCGCCGACCAGTTGAAACGGTTTAAGAAAGATGTAGACAAGCAGATTGAGAAGGGAGAGCCCAAGATTTCGGCCATTCTCGACGTGATCCGGAAATATATCAAGGAATGCAAAGCCATTCATTTCGACGGCAACGGATACAGCGACGAATGGAAAAAAGAAGCCGCCCGTCGCGGTCTGGATTGTGAAACAAGCGTTCCTGTCATCTTCGACAACTATCTGCGCCCCGAAACGATAGCCATGTTCGAAGCTGTGGGCGTGATGAACCGGAAAGAACTGAAGGCCCGCAACGAAGTGAAATGGGAAACTTATACCAAGAAAATCCAGATTGAAGCCCGCGTATTGGGTGATCTGGCCATGAACCATATCATCCCTGTTGCTACACAGTACCAGACAGACCTGATAGATAATGTATATAAAATGAAATCCCTCTTTCCGGAAGAGAAAGCAGCCCGACTTTCTGCCAAGAACCTGGAACTGATTGAAGAGATTGCCGACCGTACCGCTTTCATCAAGGAACATGTAGACGCAATGATCGAAGCCCGCAAAGTGGCAAATAAGATAGAAAGTGAACGCGAAAAAGCCATTGCTTACCACGACACCATCGTGCCGGCTCTGGAAGAGATTCGTTACCACATCGACAAACTGGAACTGATTGTCGACAACCAGATGTGGACACTGCCTAAATACAGAGAGTTGTTATTTATAAGATAAACAGTCTTAAGAGAGTGTGTTGAAACTCACCACAGAGGACGCAGAGTAACATAGAGTAAATTTTAAACCATTGATTATCAATGTTGATAATCTGTGAGAATCGGTGTAATCTGTGGTGAAAAGTTTTTGGCACATCCCCTTTCAGAAACCTATTTCTTTTGTTGGTTGTTTTAAGTTTGCAGGGGGAGGATTGCCGTGAGGCAACCCTCTCTTCTTTTATTCAATGATCTCCGCGTCCTCTATCTCTCCTTTCACCGGAGTTTTAGGACGGCGACGGGCAAACTTGAACCAGTTGATCAGTTCGGAAATGGCATAAACCAAGCTGCTGATACCGATAATCATGAAAGCCGTGTTGCGTGCTCCGGTAGGATTGAACAGGGCTACGACACCCGCTATCAGGATCAGGGCCGGTATCACATAAAAGCCGCCCGGCACAGGCATCCAGCGACGTGCCATCGAAAGGGATGCAATCTGTTGTACGCCTCCCATAATCAGGATAAAGCCCAGCAGGAACATCAGTACATCGGCAAAGAAGCCCGGCATCGTAACCAGCCAGAGTCCGAAGAGCAGACTTCCAACCCCCTCGATAGGGAAACGGCGGGACACACCCGGTTCGGGTTTGGTACCGAAATAACCAATCAGCACAATAAATCCCGGAATCAGGAACAATATGCCAATGGTTATGACAATATAATTAATTGCCGCGTCCGGCCAGAGCACCAACACCAGGCCGATGACAAGCGCACAAATAGTGCGGATAAGAGAATAATTCATTGATTTCATATCTTACATTTTTTTAACGGGGTATCCCGCATACTTTCTGCGAATATACGTGTTTCTGTCTACATATAAAAAGAACAAATGATTTTTGTAATAAGTTCATAGCAAGAATGTAATATCTATTACATCGCAGAAGCATACTTTTGCAAAAAAATAAGTAAACTCTTATCCGAATGAAATCAGACGAAGCGAGACGTAAAAAGCTTTATGTAGAACGGGACATCAGTTGGATGTACTTTAATCAACGCATTTTGCTTGAAGCTGCCCGCCCGGAAGTTCCCTTACTGGAGCAACTTACTTTCCTGGGCATTTACTCAAACAACTTAGACGAGTTTTTCCGTGTTCGTGTGGCTACATTGAACCGTATTGTGGAGTATGGCGACAAAAATATCCGCGAAGAACGTGATACGGCCGCACGCACACTGAAGCAGATCGGCAAGCTGCACAATCAGTACTACCGGCAATTTGAAGAAACGTTCGCTTCGATCATGGAAAAGTTAAAACAAGAAAACATCCATGTCATCAAAGACACCGAACTCACACCGGAACAAGAGCTCTTCATCACTTCACTCTACCGGAACCGGTTGAACGGTTCTACCAACCCGCTCTTTCTCAATAAAACCTCCCGCCAACCGGACGACCAGACCGACGAAGACATCTACCTGGCCATCCGCCTGCAACGCAAAGACGGCGAGGGAAAAGTGAAAGTAAGAGATTATGCCGTCATCGAACTTCCCACCAACGAGTTCGGACGTTTCATCCGTCTGCCGGATTCGGACGGTAAAACGTATCTGATGTTCCTGGATGACGTCATCCGCTACTGCCTGCCGATGATCTTCATAGGTATGAACTATACGGATTATGAAGCCTATACCTTCAAATTCACCAAAGATGCCGAAATGGAGATAGACAGCGACTTGCGTACGGGTGTACTTCAAAAGATATCAAAAGGGGTGAAAAGCCGGAAGCGTGGTGAACCGATCCGTTTCGTCTATGACCAACAGATGCCGAAAGACCTGCTGCGAAAGCTGACCGACCGCCTCAACGTAGACAAAAACGACACCCGTGTAGCCGGCGGACGTTATCATAACTTCAAAGACCTGATGAAGTTCCCCGACTGCGGGCGCACTGACCTGAAATACCCTGCCTGGCCTCCCGTCTTCAAGCAGGAGCTGAACGGTGAGGAAAGTATCCTGAAACTGATCCGGAAGCAAGACCGCTCGCTGCATTACCCCTATCAATCGTTCGACACGGTGATACGCGTACTGCGTGAAGCGGCCATCAGCAAAGAGGTGAGAAGCATCAAGATGACCCTCTATCGCCTGGCCAAAGATTCGAAGGTAGTGAAAGCCTTGATCTGTGCGGCACAAAACGGGAAAAAGGTGACCGTCATCATCGAGTTGCTTGCCCGCTTCGACGAAGCCTCCAACATCAATTGGAGCAAACGTATGCAGGATGCCGGAATCAAAGTGATCTTCGGAGTGGAAGGACTGAAGATTCACTCCAAACTGATACATATCGGAACACGGTTCGGTGACCTGGCTTGTATCAGCACCGGAAACTTTCACGAAGGAAACGCACGGATGTACACCGATTTCACTATCATGACCGCACACCGGTCCATCGTACGCGAGGTCAACTCGGTATTCGATTTTATCGAGAAGCCGTATCTTCCCGCCAACTTCAAAGAACTGCTCGTGTCACCCAACGATATGCGCAAACGGCTGATAGCACTGATCAACAAGGAAATCAAAAACAAGCAACAAGGAAAAGAGGCCTACATCCTTGCCAAAGTGAACCACATCACCGACCGGGCGCTGGTACAGAAACTCTACGAGGCTTCAACAGCCGGCGTACAGATAGACCTGGTGGTCCGGGGCAACTGTTCACTGGTGACCGGTGTGCCCCGAATCAGCGACAACATCCGGATCAACGGTATCATTGACCGTTACCTGGAACATCCGCGCATCTTTATCTTTGCCAACGGAGGAGAAGAGAAATATTATATAGGATCGGCGGACTGGATGCCCCGCAACCTGGACAACCGCATCGAAGTGCTCACACCCGTATACAATAAAGCGATACAGGATGAACTGAAAAAAGTGGTCTGCTACGGACTCCGCGATACGGCCAAAGGACGCATCGTAAACGGCAGTGGCGAAAACAAGACATGGGAGGAAAGCGGTGTCCCTTTCCGCTCTCAGGAAGAATTATACAAATACTATAAAGAATCAGAATGAAGAAAGTAAACTATGCCGCCATCGACATTGGTTCCAATGCCGTGCGGTTATTGATAAAGAGTGTAAACGAGGAAGGATCGCCCGAAGGATTATTGAGCAAAGTTCAACTGATACGTATCCCCCTCAGGTTAGGTGAAGACGCTTTTACCACCGGAGAAATATCAGAAGAAAAAGCCGGGAAACTGATCCGGCTGATGAAAGCCTACAAGCAACTGATGAAGATATTCGAAGTGTCAGATTACCGCGCCTGTGCCACCTCGGCCATGCGTGATGCCCGCAACGGGAAAGCAATCACACGCAGAATAGAAAAGAAAACCGGTATCCGCGTCGAAATCATCGACGGGCAGGAAGAGGCGCATATCGTATACGATAACCACATCGAACAGCTTTTTGCTTCGGGACAGAACTACCTGTACGTTGACGTCGGTGGTGGTAGCACGGAAATCAACCTGATCTGCGACGCAGAACTCAAAAGCTCACGTTCCTATAATATCGGTACCGTGCGTATGCTCAGCGGCATGGTAAAGAACGAAGAAAAAGAACAGATGCGCTCCGACCTTCAGGCACTGGCTGCCGAATATTCCTCCATCCAGATCATCGGATCGGGAGGCAATATCAATAAACTTTTCCGCCTGGCGGACAAAAAGGACAAAAAACAATCTTTCCTTCCCGTCGAGTCGTTACAGGAAATCTGCGAAACCCTGAAGCCCCTCTCTAAAGAAGAACGGATCAAACGGTTCAAACTGAAGCCTGACCGGGCAGATGTAATTGTCCCGGCAGCGGAAATCTTTCTGGAAGTGGCAAAACAGGTGAACGCAACCGGTATCACAGTCCCGACCATCGGGCTATCAGACGGTATCATCGACAGCCTTTATACCAAAAACATGCGGACGGAAAACGATGAACGATGAACGGAGACTCACCACAGAGGACACAGAGTACACAGAGTACACAGAGTACACAGAGAAAAGATTATAGAGATGGATCATCCGTACTTAGCATATCTGTGCCCTCTGTGTACTCTGTGGTGAATACAAGACTAAAGTGCGCTCTTCAGGATTTCCTTCGCAACAGCTCCGGTCACATTTTCGTTCTCGCCATATTTCACACCCCGTTCATTGAAACGGCGTTCTATTTCATCAATCGTCTCCATGCCGATGCCCTCCTCACTCAGGCGGGTAGTCAGCCCTAATGAACGGAAAAACTCCTCTGTGCGGCGGATCGTTTCATCGATACGTTCGTCACGGGTCCCGGAAGTAATGCCGAGTACCCTCTCGCCATATTGCAGAATCTTATCACCTTTCACCTTGCGAAGCACACGCAGAGTAGCGGGGAATACGATGACCAGTGTATGTCCGTGTGTCAGTCCATGAAGTGCGGTCAGTTCGTGCCCGATCATGTGCGTAGCCCAGTCCTGAGATACTCCCATAGCGATAAAGCCGTTCAGTGCCATCGTTGCCGACAGCATAAAATCGGCCATCAGCTGATAATCGTGCTGATTCTCACGGATCTTCGGAGCTATCTCCATCAAAGTTTGCAGGATGCCTTCCGCCCAGCGGTCCATCACCCTACTCTGTCCCGGAGTTGTCATGTATTGCTCCATCACATGTACAAACGTATCAGCAATACCGCAGGCCACCTGATGGGGCGGCAGTGTAAACGTCACTTCCGGATCGAGAATGGAGAACAAGGGATAATTGGAATAGAAAGGATATTTCTCTTTGGTTTCATGACGCGAAATCACGGCTCCGCTGTTCATTTCCGATCCCGTGGCAGGCAGAGTGAGGACAGTAGCAAGAGGAACGGTATTTGTCACCAGACGTCCGGCAAGCACCAGATCCCACGCATCCCCGTCGTACAACAGTCCGGCAGAAATCAGCTTCGTGCCATCGATGACCGATCCGCCTCCCACAGCCAGCAGATAGTCCACCTTCTCCTCTTTTCCAAGGGCAATGGCTTTACGTAAAGTCTCAATGGAAGGATTAGGCTCAATGCCCCAGAACTCTACAGTGAAATGATTCTTCAGGGCTTCTTTCACTTGGTCGTATACACCGTTTTTTTTCACGCTACCGCCACCGAAGGTAATCATCACCCGCTTGTCTGCCGGTATCTCTTTACTCAACCGGGCAATCATCCCGTGTCCCATGATCAGCTTCACGGGATTCTGAAAAATAAAATTATCCATAGGTTATCAGTTTATATCATCATTTATACGATATTCAATCAGATACAAAAATAATCGCTTCTTTCCGGAAAACAAAAAGATTTGCAGGGGAATCATGCGGAAAAAAACACTTAAGTGTTTCTCAGGAAAGACTTAAGTGTTTCCGGCAAAAGACTTAAACGTTTTCGGAAAACGTCTAAGCGTTTCGCTGAAAAGACTTAAGTGTTTAGGACGAAAAATACAAGTCTTTAGTTTACAGGCAGCCAAGCGTTGATGTCCTCGGCTACAAAAAGCCAGTAAAGCAGCAACAGGATGAATATGACAACGGCAATCGCAATTAAAACTTTTCTTTGTTTCATAATGTTTGGTTTCTGTTTTTAAATAATTTATATCTGAAGAAACAATATAAATAACAAAATGTTTAAAAAGGACTTCTATTTCGAGCATTCACCAATTCTTTCTTACACTCAATGTATATATAATATACATCGGTTAGGTCCAAAGGTCCAAGGTCCATTCTATGGGATGCCACCATTGAAAAACAAAAAGAAATTTCCATATATAATATTAAAAATCAAACAATTACGAATAATCGCCTTTAATAGTAGTGGACACAAAAGGAGACAATGCACAACTCTAAAACATACATAAATAACACACATATACAATATAATATATTTTACATTATCTCCAAAATGCGCTAAAGAGCAAAAGATTTTTAGAAAGTACTTTTTAACAACAAACACAACCTTTTCCCACAGGATGGGCATCCCATAGAATGGACCTTGGACCTTTGGACCCTAATTTAAAGTTAAGCAAATTCATAATCTTCTGATAATAAAAAAGTTAATATTAAAACAACAGAAACAAAGCAATACAGGCCCAGCAGAATCAGGAACCACTCCCTGCGAGCATCCGACAATTAAAAATATGTACAGCAAGTATTTGAGAAATCATAAATAGATTCCCGCCAAAACAAAAAATAAAAAGGAGGGAAATAAAAAAAAGAAAGATTTTATTTGTTATTCCAAACAAAGTATCTATATTTGCCCCCGTTAAATAACAATTAGCAATGATGAAAATGCAAGTAAATACATATTGGTGGTGGCGCCCGTTACAACTCCGACAGTCGTAAGGGAGCAGCGCTCGTATGTATATACCTCATTAAAGATATAACAGAAATTCAGAAAGAGCCCTGTCGCAACCTGCGACGGGGCTCTTTCTTTTTTGACCGAAAATACAAATAACGAATAAAAAATAGGATTATGAAAAGTTTCTTAGTTGATCAGGATGGCTATTACGGAGAATTCGGGGGTGCTTATGTACCGGAAATACTCCACAATTGCGTAGAAGAGTTGAAAAACACGTATCTCAAAGTGATCGAAAGCGAGGATTTTAAAAAGGAATTCGACCAATTGCTGCGGGATTATGTAGGACGTCCTTCTCCCCTCTACCCGGCTCGCCGCCTTTCGGAAAAGTATGGTTGCAGGATGTATCTGAAACGGGAAGACCTGAACCATACAGGAGCCCACAAGATAAACAACACCATCGGACAAATTCTGCTGGCACGCCGCATGGGCAAAAAGCGGATCATCGCCGAGACCGGTGCCGGACAGCACGGAGTGGCAACGGCCACCGTTTGCGCCCTGATGGACATGGAGTGCATCGTGTATATGGGAAAAACGGATGTAGAACGCCAGCATATCAATGTAGAGAAGATGAAGATGCTGGGAGCCACAGTCATCCCGGTAACATCGGGTAACATGACACTGAAAGATGCTACGAACGAAGCCATCCGCGACTGGTGCTGCCATCCTTCGGATACGTATTACATCATCGGTTCCACCGTAGGACCACACCCGTATCCGGATATGGTGGCACGCTTGCAGTCGGTCATCAGCGAAGAGATAAAAAAGCAACTTCAAGAAAAAGAGGGGCGTGACTATCCGGACTACCTGATTGCCTGTGTGGGCGGAGGAAGCAACGCTGCCGGAACCATCTACCACTACATCGATGACGAACGGGTTCAGATCGTCTTGGCCGAAGCCGGTGGCAAGGGGATAGAAACCGGAATGACGGCAGCTACCATTCAATTGGGTAAAATGGGAATCATCCATGGTGCACGCACGTTCGTGATCCAAAACGAAGACGGGCAGATTGAAGAGCCTTACTCTATCTCCGCCGGACTGGACTATCCCGGTATCGGACCGATGCATGCCAACCTCGCCGACAAAAAACGGGCATTGGTGTTGGCCGTCAACGACGATGAAGCCATCCGTGCCGCTTACGAACTGACCCGGCTGGAAGGAATCATTCCTGCACTGGAATCGGCACATGCACTGGGAGCCTTGGATAAAATGACCTTCAAACCGGAAGATGTAGTCGTGCTGACCGTATCGGGACGGGGAGATAAAGATATAGAAACTTATTTGGGATAAATCATTTCACCACAGATTACACGGATTAACACAGATTTTTTAATCTAATTACCCACAAAACAGATCGTCAATCTGCGAAAATCTGTGTAATCTGTGGTGAATTCAAAATCAAATTAAAAAGAAAAAAATTATGAATACCTTTCATTATACCACCCATAGCAAGCAGGTCTTGGGCGACCTGCACACTCCGGTAAGCATCTACCTCAAAGTGCGCGATATGTATCCGCAATCGGCATTAATGGAAAGCTCGGATTATCATGCCGGAGAAAATTCCCTCTCGTTCATCGCACTCTGCCCATTGGCAAGCATCGGCATAAACAGTGGAATAGTGACCACTACGTATCCCGACAACAGCCGCGGGGAAGAACCACTCAGCAAGACGTTCCACGTAGAGAATGCGTTCAACCGCTTCATCAACCAGTTCCATGTAGTGGGAGCCGATAAGAAATTCTGCGGACTGTATGGCTATACCACTTTCAACGCAGTGAAGTACTTTGAGCACATCCCCGTGAAAGAAAGCCACGACGAGCAAAACGACGCTCCGGACCTGCTATACATATTATATAAGTACATCATCGTCTTCAATCACTTCAAGAACGAGCTGACTCTGGTGGAGATGCTGGCGGAAGGAGAAGAAAGCAGTCTGTCACAACTGGAATCGGCCATCGAGAACCGCAACTATGCCTCGTATAACTTCTCAGTGACCGGTCCCGTCACCAGTACCATCACCGACGAAGAGCACAAAGCGAATGTACGCAAAGGTATCGCCCACTGCCTCCGGGGAGACGTCTTCCAGATTGTACTGTCCAGACGGTTCATCCAGCCTTATGCCGGTGACGACTTCAAGGTATACCGCGCGCTACGCAGCATCAACCCCTCCCCTTACCTGTTCTATTTTGACTTCGGCGGATACCGCATCTTCGGTTCGTCACCGGAAACACACTGCAAAGTGGAAGACGGACAAGCCTATATCGATCCGATTGCCGGAACCACACGGCGTACGGGAGACACCATAAAGGACAAAGAACTGACGGAAGCACTTCTGGCCGACCCGAAAGAGAACGCAGAGCATGTGATGCTGGTAGATCTGGCACGCAACGACCTCAGCCGCAATTGCCACGACGTGCGGGTGCTGTTTTACAAAGAGCCGCAATATTACAGCCATGTCATCCATTTGGTAAGCCGCGTCAGCGGAGCACTGAACAAAGGGGCGAATCCGCTCAAGACTTTCATCGACACTTTCCCGGCCGGGACGTTGAGCGGCGCACCGAAAGTACGTGCCATGCAGCTTATCAGTGAGATAGAGCCGCACAACCGCGGAGCTTACGGAGGCTGCATCGGTTTCATCGGACTGGACGGGGAACTGAACCAGGCCATTACGATCCGTACTTTTGTAAGCCGCAACAATGAATTGTGGTTCCAGGCCGGAGGAGGCATCGTGGCACGCAGTCAGGACGAATACGAACTGCAAGAGGTCAACAACAAACTGGGAGCACTGAAGAAAGCAATAGATCTGGCCGTAAAACTAAAAAACTAAAAGGCATTCACCACAGAGGACACAGAGGACACAGAGATTAATTAGCTGCGCTCCATCTGTTTTCAGATAAAAGAACCTAAGAACCCATAAAGAATTATCTGTTCTTTTGTTCTTATGTCTAAAAAAAAACTCTGTGCAGCCTGTGTCCTCTGTGGTGAACCCAAACTCTAAAACAAATAAAAAAAAACAATGAATAACAAGATAGATCCCCTTAACAGACGGGAAGAAGCGATTCTGCTCCTGGACAACTATGACTCTTTCACTTACAACCTGCTGCACGTGGTAAAAGAGTTGGGAGCCACTAACATTGAAGTGTTCCGCAACGACGAAATTTCACTGGAAGAAGTGGAACGTTTTGATAAAATTATCCTTTCGCCGGGACCGGGCATACCGGAAGAAGCCGGACTGCTGCTACCCATTATCCGGAAATATGCACCGACCAAAAGCATCTTAGGAGTTTGCCTGGGACATCAAGCCATCGGTGAAGCCTTCGGGGCAGCACTCGAGAACCTGACAGAAGTATACCATGGCGTACAGACTCCGGTCAATATCCTGAAGGAAGATGTTCTTTTTAAAGGTTTGGGACACGAAATACCCGTAGGCCGCTATCATTCGTGGGTAGTAAGCCGCGAGGACTTCCCCGAATGCCTCGAGATCACCGCCGAAAGCCGTGAAGGACAAATCATGGCATTGCGGCACCGCACGTACAACGTACATGGCATCCAGTTCCATCCCGAATCGGTGCTGACTCCGCAAGGAAAAGAAATCATTAAAAACTTCTTAAACCAATAAACCCCATGAAACAGATTCTATATAAATTATTCGAACATCAATACCTGGGACGGGACGAAGCCCGTACCATATTGCAGAACATTGCACAAGGCAAATACAACGACGCACAAGTGGCTTCACTGATAACCGTCTTCCTGATGCGCAACATATCGGTAGAGGAACTTTGCGGATTCCGTGATGCGTTGCTCGAAATGCGCGTACCGGTGGATCTAAGTGAATTTGCGCCTATCGATATCGTAGGAACCGGAGGTGACGGCAAAAATACATTCAACATCTCT
Source organism: Bacteroides hominis (assembly GCF_033042785.2). Lineage (NCBI taxonomy): Bacteria > Pseudomonadati > Bacteroidota > Bacteroidia > Bacteroidales > Bacteroidaceae > Bacteroides > Bacteroides hominis. The sequence continues at coordinate 4,053,793 of NZ_CP178829.1, forward strand.
ACCGCAGCCTGTTTCACTGTGGCAGGAGCCGGATTTCCGGTAGTAAAACATGGCAATTACGGTGCCACTTCCGTCAGCGGAGCCAGCAACGTAATGGAACAGCATGGAGTAAAATTCACCGGCGATGCAGACCGGCTCCGCCGTTCTATGGAAAAGTGCAACATCGCCTATCTGCATGCCCCTTTGTTCAACCCTGCCCTGAAAGCAGTGGCACCGATACGGAAAGCGTTGGCCGTACGTACCTTTTTCAATATGCTCGGTCCGTTGGTAAACCCTGTCATACCGCAATATCAGTTACTTGGAGTCTACAACCTCCCGTTGCTCCGTCTGTACACATATACCTATCAGGAGAGCGCCACCCGCTTTGCCGTTGTACATAGTCTGGACGGGTATGATGAAATCTCCCTGACCGACGAATTTAAAGTGGCTACCTGCGGCAACGAAAAAATCTATACTCCGGAAAGTCTCGGCTTCAACCGTTACGGAGAAGCCGACCTCGACGGCGGAAATACTCCGGAGGACGCAGCAAAAATATTTGATGCTGTTATGGAAGGAACGGCTACGGAAGCACAAAAGAACGTAGTGGTTGTCAATGCTGCCTTCTCCATCCAGGTGATCTGTCCGGATAAACCGATAGAAGAATGCATCGCCCTCGCCCGTGAATCACTGGACAGCGGCAAGGCAAAAGAGACCTTAAAGAAATTTGTTGAACTAAACAGATAGGAAAACTATCGCCCACCCCAAAGCATGAAAGATATATTATCCGAAATCATCGCCAACAAGCGTTTCGAAATAGACTTGCAGAAACAGGCCATCCCATCGGAACAGCTTCAGGAGAAACTATCTGACGAAATACGGCCCGGATACTCCATGAAGCAGGCACTAACTTCCTCGTCTACCGGTATTATTGCAGAATTCAAACGCCGCTCTCCATCCAAAGGATGGATTTATGAAGACGCACGCCCCGAACAGGTAGTGCCGGAATATGCAGCCTCAGGTGCTTCGGCGCTTTCTATCCTCACAGACGAAAAGTTCTTCGGAGGAAGCCTGAAGGATATCCGTACGGCACGCCCGCTGGTAAATATTCCGATTCTGCGCAAAGATTTCATAATCGACGAATATCAACTGTATCAGGCCAAAATAGTCGGAGCCGATGCCGTACTGCTGATTGCTGCCGCACTGGATACAGAGAAGTGCCATGCCCTTGCTGAAAAAGCTCATGAACTGGGATTGGAAGTCTTACTGGAAATCCATACCGCCGAAGAGTTACCATTTATAAATAAGGAGATCGATATGGTGGGGATCAATAACCGCAATCTCGGCACTTTCTTTACGGATGTGGAGAACTCGTTCCGATTGGCCGGACAACTGCCCCGGAACACAGTATTGGTGTCGGAAAGCGGCATATCCGATCCGCAAACCGTGAAGCGCTTGCGTAATGCCGGATTCAGAGGATTCCTGATCGGAGAAACGTTTATGAAAACCGGGCAACCGGGCAAGAAACTGGAAGAATTTATAAACGAATCGAACCCAGTAACCCATTCCCATGACAAATTCACCACAGAGTAGCACAGAGGACACAGAGGGAAAATTTAAGATATTTCTGTGGACTTGAAAATTAAAACTCTGTGTCCTCTGTGTCCTCCGTGGTGAATCGAAATCAAAACCATTCAATTAAGAACAAGAATGATAAACGACAAACTGATAAAAGTCTGCGGAATGCGCGAAGCCGACAATATCCGCGATGTAGAACAACTAAAGGTCGACATGATAGGCTTTATCTTCTACCCGAAGTCTCCCCGCTGCCTATGCGAGCTTCCGGCTTACATGCCGGGTGCGGCAAAGCGTGTGGGTGTCTTTGTCAACGAAGACAAAAAAGAAATCGAGATACTTGCCGACCGCTTCAGTCTGGATTATATCCAGCTGCATGGCAATGAATCACCGGAATACTGTCATTCACTCCGGTCAACCGGGTTAAGGCTGATCAAAGCGTTTTCCATCGCCCGGAGAAAGGATTTTGAGAACACCGAAGCATACGAAAAATCTTGTGACTATTTCCTGTTCGACACCAAATGTGAACAACATGGCGGCTCGGGCAATCAATTCGACTGGACGATGCTGAACAGCTACAAAGGGAAAAAGCCTTTCTTACTTAGCGGCGGAATCAATCCATACAGTGCTCCGACCCTGAAAGAATTGCGTCATCCCCAATTGGCGGGTTTTGACCTGAACAGTCGTTTCGAAGCCAAACCGGGACTGAAAGAGGTAGAAAGACTCAAGTTCTTTTTAGAGCAACTGGGGAAATAAAGCTCCACCAACCCTGAATATAAAAAAGTAATGAATTAAAAATAAAAGTGTATGAACAGAATAAACCAACTTTTCAGTAGCAATCCCAAGGATTTGCTATCCATCTATTTTTGTGCCGGCACTCCTACACTGGAGGGAACAGCCGAAGTGATCCGTGCCCTCGAGAAACATGGAGTAAACATGATCGAAATCGGTATCCCTTTCAGTGATCCGATGGCAGACGGCATTGTAATCCAGAATGCAGCCACACAAGCCCTACGCAACGGGATGTCGCTCAAACTTCTGTTTGAACAACTGCATAATATCCGCCGGGATGTAAAAATCCCATTGATATTAATGGGATACCTCAACCCGATTATGCAGTTCGGCTTCGATAACTTCTGCCGGCAGTGTGCCGAATGTGGAATCGACGGTGTCATCATTCCCGACCTTCCCTTCAAAGACTATCAGGAGCACTTCCGCAACATTGCGGAGCAATATGACATCAAAGTGATTATGCTTATCACTCCCGAAACGAGTGAAGAGCGTGTACACGAGATTGACGAACATACGGACGGTTTTATCTATATGGTTTCGTCGGCTGCCACCACAGGGGCACAACAGGACTTTGACGAACAAAAACGTGCGTACTTTAAAAAGATTGAAAAGATGAATCTGCGCAATCCACGCATGGTAGGTTTCGGCATCAGCAACCGGGCCACTTTCCGTGCTGCCTGCGATAATGCCTCGGGAGCCATTATCGGCAGCCGTTTTGTTACTCTGCTCAATGAAGAAAAGGATCCGGAAAAGGCCATTCTCCGATTAATTGACGGAATAAAATAAGAACAAAACTCACCACAGAGGACACAGAGCAACACAGAGACGATTTTAAGTCGTTGTTTGTTAGTAAAGAGCTCTGTGATACTCTGTGCAACTTCGTGGTGAAAAGAATCTCGACACAGTCTCTTTTATCGTTTATAGTTTATAGTTTATAGTTCTTTTTTGTATCTTTGTCGGCAAAACAGCAAAAAAGATACAGATATGAAAGCAGATTACCCCTCCGTATTACTCATTTATACTGGTGGAACTATCGGAATGATAGAAAACCCGGAAACCGGTGCTCTGGAAAATTTTAATTTCGACCATCTACTAAAGCACGTACCCGAACTGAAAAGATTCAATTACCGCATCTCTTCCTATCAGTTTGATCCCCCTATTGACTCTTCGGACATGGAACCGGCATTCTGGGCCAAACTGGTTAAGATTATAAACTATAACTATGACTCTTTTGATGGGTTTGTCATCCTTCACGGCACCGATACAATGGCGTATACAGCTTCTGCCCTCAGCTTCATGCTCGAGAACCTGAGTAAACCTGTCATCCTGACCGGCTCTCAACTCCCGATCGGTACACTACGCACAGACGGCAAAGAAAACCTGATTACAGCTATTGAAATTGCAGCAGCCAAAAATCCGGATGGCACCGCAATCGTTCCCGAGGTCTGCATCTTTTTTGAAAACCATCTGATGCGTGGCAACCGCACGACTAAAATCAACGCTGAAAACTTCAACGCTTTCCGCTCGTTCAACTATCCCCCATTGGCACGAGTAGGCATCCATATTAAATATGAACCTAACCTGATCCGCAAACCGGATCTGACCAAGCCTCTGAAACCTCACTATCTGTTCGATACGAACGTAGTCATTCTGACACTCTTCCCCGGGATTCAGGAGGGGATCGTATCTGCACTGCTCCATGTGCCGGAACTAAAGGCAGTAGTATTAAAAACATTCGGTTCAGGCAATGCACCCCAGAAAGAGTGGTTTATCAGGGAACTGAAAGACGCTACGGACCGGGGCATCATTATCGTCAATATCACTCAATGTGCCTCCGGTGCCGTCGAAATGGAACGCTATGGCACCGGCATCCAGCTGCTTCAGGCAGGAGTCATCAGCGGATACGACAGCACACCGGAATGTGCGGTCACCAAATTAATGTTCCTCTTAGGGCATGGACTCGACAATAAAGAGATCAGGTATAAAATGAATTCTTGCCTGATCGGCGAAATAACCAAAAGGACCGAATAAACATTCCATGCACCAGGCCTCTCCGGCATCTTCGTTATCACCGGACCGTATTATTCCTAAAAAACATTAATGACGTTATAATAAGTTATATTTCAAGCAATGCAGGTCGATTAATAGTTGTATATTTGTGTTGTATATTTGCAAATACTGAACAAAACAAACAAGTATGAAAACAACAATTAACAAACTATTTTTTGCATCGTCAATGATCCTATCGACGGCGTGCATTACAGCTTGCGTTGATGATAACAAAGATCTCTATGACCCCTCTTATCAAACTCCCAATCCCATGGAGGATATCAGTGCTCCGGCGGGATTCGACTGGTCCCTGACCAATACAGTGAAAGTAAACGTTGAAGTAAACGACGAGTTCGATGGACAGTATTACTATAAAATAGAAATATTGGATGGCAATCCACTTGAAACAGAAGCACCAACTCCCTATAAGGTATTAGCCGCTGGAGTAGCCAAACAAGGCGAGCTCTATACAACTACCATAAACTATACCAAAGGGATAAACTCACTCTATATCCGCCAGACAGACCCCCGTGGCAGAGATAGAATCCAACAGGCAGATTTGAGCCAAGCCCCCAGCGTTATCAACTGTAACTTCAAACGGACAAGTATAAGCACCAGAAGTATGATAACCAGAAGTGTAGACGGAATAACCGTGCCGAAGTTGCCTGTCTTTACAGAACAGACTTACAATACGGCGAAAGCTACTCCAATAACTTCCAGCAATAACATATTGGCCGACAAACAGGAGTATATCATCAATGGCTCGTACAACGGTTCACTAAATACAAATTATCTGAAAAACGGCGAACAAGCCATTGTATACGTTGCAGGCACATGGATCCCTGATGACTGGTCGAGTCAAGGATTAGTGCATGTCATTGTTTTAAAAGAAGGCCGGATTACAGCTAAAAATTTTACCATGAATACAGGGATGGATTTAACGATTCAATCCGGTGCCAGTGTTACTGGACAAGGTACATGGGGTAGTTCAACCGGTATCACGATTGTAAACTTCGGAACATTTAATATTAAAACAACGAATTACGAAGCTTTAAACTTAAATTCAGACTGTACGCTTTTCAACGGAGAAAACGCTCAGATAGAAGCGGATAAGTTCAGTTGTAACACAAATGTCAAAATAAACAATGAGGGTTACATAAAAGTTAATAACGAATTTTCGATCAACTCTGGAGCTACCGTTTACAATGCTAAAGGGAAAAGAATAGATGCGCAAAAATTTAACGCAAGTACTGGAGGAAGCCTATTCAATTTTGGAAAAGTCGATATAGAAGGAAATATATCAATGAATACAAGTTCCATCTTATATAACGGAGAAGGAGGGTTGCTTGAGGGCGAAGATTACGTAGCTGCCGGAAGCACCAACGTAAATTATGGAACCATGGAACTCGAAAATTATGATAATGGAAATGCCGGAGGCGCTAAATTGTATAACTACTGCTCGCTTTTTGTTGATGATAAAGTTGCAATAGGTGGATACATTTACATGGACCATGGAGTGATTGCCGAAGAAAAAGAGGATGACGATAGCTTTGATGAAACTGACGAAATAAAATTCTACAATAATGCAGAGGTAATCCTGACTAACGGCTCTATGATAAAAGGAAAAACTATTAAGACAGGCACTGACTTGATAGTAAAAGGAATGCCCAATACCAATACCTCTTTATTAAAATCAAAAACGTTGGAAATAAATGCTGGCGCCCCACTGACATTTACCGGAAATCTTACTATTTCCGCAGAGAATATCAGAGTCAATAGCGGAAATTATAATCTTGAAGACGGGGCTATTTGTACAGAAAAGCCAGATGTCATTATCGGTGATTGTAATGGCAAAACGGAACTGCCGGATCCAGCTCCGGAACCTTCTGATCCGAACTTCCCGATTATTGTGGAGGACAATCATCATAATTATACGTACCTGTTCGAAGACCAGTGGCCTCTGTATGGAGACTACGACATGAATGATATCGTTCTGGAAATCAGAAAAAGAAAAATGAGCATGAACGAAAAAAATAAAATCACGGAACTGGAACTCTCGATAGAGTTAACCGCTGTCGGTGCCCAGAAAGCGATTGCGGCAGCCATCATGTTCGATGAAATTCCGGCATCTGCCGTCACGCAGCCTGTCACTTACGCAAACAACTATCGTCCGGTGTCATTCGACCTCACTGATAAGAATATAGAGAAAGGCCAGGACTATGCAGTAGTTCCCCTGTTTGATAATGCACACGCACTGATGGAGCGCCCGGCAGGTTCGTTCGTCAATACAGTTTCCGGTAGTGACAATAACCAAAAGGACTCCAAAACGATCAACTTTACCCTTAAGTTTGATCCGTCATCAGCACCAAGCAGTGATGCGCTCAATATCAACAAACTGAATATCTTCATCATTACCGATAGAGGCAGCAAACGAAAAGAGATCCACGTAGCCGGATACCAGCCAACCAAACTGGCAAATACTGAACTATTCGGAGGCAACAATGATGCATCTTCCGTAAACGGAAAGAAATATTATATCAGCAAAGATAATCTGGCATGGGGCATCATAGTTCCTACCCAATTTAAATGGCCGTTAGAATATACAAAGATTCAAAATGCATATAAACAGTTTGCCGGATGGGTAACCAGCGGTGGAGTGAATAACACAAAGTGGTGGAACGATTTTGATCATACCAAAGTGTTCCAGACCAATAAAAATTAGAACAGACTATTGAACAGAAGGCTGTATCAAAACTCACCACAGGAGGAGACAGAGTAACACAGAGGCAATCTAAAGTTGTTGATTATTAGCAAAAGCTCTGTGCTACTCTGTGTTACTTCGTGGTGAAAATAGTTTCGCCACAGCCTCCTTTCGTGTTCAAAAGAGAGCCTTCAGATAAAAACACTTCTTTTAGAGAACATTGTTACAGAAATATTATATATATTTGCAGTACTGAGTAAATATACTCTATCTTACACTTAAACAAACAACAAAGCAAACATCATAACGATATTACATTATGAAAAAGAAAATATTACTTGTTGACGATAAAGCGACGATTGGCAAAGTAGCGTCAATCTATTTAGGTAAAGATTACGATTGCCAGTATATAGAAAATCCGATAAAAGCAATTGAATGGTTACACGAAGGTGATCTACCGGATCTGATCATATCAGACATACGAATGCCGGAGATGAGAGGAGATGAATTCCTGTATTACCTGAAGCACAATGAGTTGTTCAAAGACATTCCCGTCATTATGCTCTCCAGTGAAGAAAGTACAACTGAAAGAATCAGATTATTGGAAGAAGGAGCCGAAGACTATATCCTGAAACCTTTCAACCCCATGGAGCTAAAAATCCGTGTCAGAAAAATCATAGACTAAATGCCACATCTCATTTATATCGGGAGACATACTGCTACTATCGAACATTTCTCTAAGATAGCTGAAGGTGCGTTTTATGCCATTCAAAACAGCAAGAAGGCGAGCGAATTTATCGATAAAATTCGTGAAAAGTATGATATAGCGATCCTTTTCGAACAACGGGATCTATCAAAAGATATTCCTGAGATCCAGTATCTGAGAAAAAAATTCCCGGGTGTATACATCGTCCTTGTCACAGAAGGAATCAATAAAGAAGACAGACCCGTCTATCTGAAAGCCGGTATCAATAATTCAATGTCGTTCGATTCTACCTCCGAAGCATTTAAAAACATGTCGGAGTTTATGATGCGACGGAAACAGCAAAAAATTAACGATATCAACGAAAAAGGATCGAATTTACAGGCTTTCAGACTGCCTTTATGGAAAAGATTATTTGATATAGCTTTCTCGTCGACAGCCATACTCTGCTTATCTCCGATACTGTTAATCACAGCGTTAGCCATCCGGATGGAGAGTAAGGGTGCCGTAGTGTATAAATCCAAACGGGTAGGAAGCAACTACAAAATATTCGATTTCCTGAAATTCCGTTCCATGTATACCGATGCGGACAAACATCTGAGAGACTTCAACCAGCTTAACCAATATCAGGCCGAGGAGGAGGAACAGAACCCGGCGGAAGAAGAACTGCTGATCAGCGATGATATGGAGCTGAATGAGGAAGAAATCATGCTTATTTCAGATGATTTCGTCATATCCGAACAAAGCTATACAAATAAAAAGTCCGTAGAAAAGAAAAATGCGTTCGTTAAACTGGAGAATGATCCCCGCATCACCAAAGTGGGACGCATCATCCGTAAGTACAGCATCGACGAACTGCCGCAACTTATCAATATCCTGAAAGGAGATATGTCCATCGTGGGCAACCGCCCTCTCCCGCTTTACGAAGCCGAACTGCTGACAAGCGATGAATATATCGACCGCTTCATGGGACCAGCCGGACTAACCGGACTTTGGCAGGTAGAAAAACGCGGAAGCAGTGGGAAGATGTCCGCTGATGAACGTAAGCAACTGGATATAAAATATGCCAAAACGTTCTCCTTCCAACTGGATATGAAAATTATCCTGAGAACTTTCACGGCGTTTATACAAAAAGAGAACGTATAACCGTACATATGAAACTATGGATACTTTTATTCAAATAACAGATTTTATTCTGTTTCTGTGCTTCAGCCTGTTTACCATCTATCTGGGAATACCGGCAGTGGCAGCTTCTTTAAAGAATGCCACGCGATACCCGAAGACAGGAAAGAAACATAGATTTGCCATTCTGTTCCCTACGGATACTCCTTTCTCTTTTTCGCCCGACTATCCGGAAGAGCTGTATAAAGTATTCACTTACGAAGACCTGACAGAAACCGTAGGTACGCTGGATGAAAAGGATTTTGATGCCGTAATCATCCTCGGGAAAACAACTTGGATTGAACCTGCGTTTCTGAATGAAATAAATAAAGCATTCGATGGAGGAGCCAGAGCTATCCAACTTCATCCTATCACAGAGAACCGTTCTACCCGGAAGCAATACTTTCAGGCATTGAACGAAGAAATCAATCATTCTTTCTTCCGGAAAGGCGCCATCCGCCTGGGAGTATCATCGTCCTTATGCGGTACGGATATGGTGTTAGATCTGGCATGGCTGAAGAAGAACCAAAAGAGCCGTAAGAGCAATCTGGAAAGAAGATTAGTCCGGCAGGGCATCTTCGTCGAATATCTGGAAACGGTAAAAGTCTACAGCAATGACATACGTATCCCACAATATAAAGTAAGATTCTCCAAGGCCCTCTCAGCACTTCCGGAAGCAATGCTCACGGCACACTGGGATTATTGCAACAAGATTTTCAGATGGGTTCTGCCTTCCTGGAGAACAGGCTTAACCGCCATTTTTTTCATCGCAATACTGTTGCTTTGCTACAACTGGACTCTGTCTTTAAAGTGGTGGGCCTTACTTTACGTCCTGATATTCATCGTATGTCTGGCTATCCCGGATTATCTGGTAGGACAGAAAACCAAGAAATAACCAACTCTCCCCGACTATGGCACTGAAAGAGACAATCAAACAGAACCCTGCACTTAAACAAGCCGTACACCGATTCATCATGCATCCGGTGAAAACACGTCCCAACTGGTGGATACGCATATTCTCTTTTCTCTACCTGAAGCGGGGAAAAGGTTCCGTGATATACCGAAGCGTACGCCTCGACCTCCCTCCGTTCAACCTTTTCTCTCTTGGAAAATACTCGGTAGTAGAAGATTTTTCATGTCTGAACAATGCGGTGGGTGACCTGATTATCGGTGATTATACCCGGATCGGACTGGGAAACACAATTATCGGCCCTGCAACCATCGGTCACCATGTAAATCTGGCACAGAACGTAACGGTGACCGGTCTTAACCATAACTATCAGGATGCAGACAAACGTATAGATGAACAAGGAGTGAACACTCGGCCCGTCACGATTGAAGATGACGTGTGGGTAGGCGCCAATGCAGTCATCTTGCCCGGCGTGACACTGGGAAAGCACTCGGTGGTAGCCGCAGGAAGTGTTGTCAGCCGTTCTGTTCCCCCCTACTCCGTATGTGCAGGCAGTCCGGCCAAAGTGATCAAGCAGTTCAATCCGCAAAGCAAAATCTGGGAAAAAATAAGCCCGAATGGGCGAAAGTAACTACATATAGTGAGATATCTTACGTAATATACCCTAAAAAGGGGATTGTGGCAACTGTGAAAACACGCTATCTTTGCAGTATCAGAATTTAATTAATTAGTCATAATTTTATTACGTAGCCACATTTGAGTAAAAGGAACAATCCCGCCGAAGTGATTTCGTCGGGATTTTGTTATTTATATGGTTACCGGACAGATCAACCGGATATGAGACAGTGAAGAGAAAACAGTAAAATCCGGACATAAAAAAACGAGTAAATTCTTCAGTAGAATTACCCGCCCCACATCAGAAAAGCCATAAAGGCTTTTCTTTAATACCTCAAAATTCCTAAAAACACAATCTTCTTTTTACCTAAAAACTCTCAATACCTATTATTCTTTTACCTTTAAAAATCTTTACCTAATTGAAAATCACTTGAAACTTTTAATACCTTAAATCTTTATCTAATACCTAATATTCTATTTTACCTTAAAAAGCAATTTCCCAACTGCACTGCAAAGATACGGCTTTTTTCTAACCCGACAAGCGGTTTTATGTTTTATAACATTCTTTTAGAGCTATAAATCCTTTACGTCACTTAGCTCAACCAGCTTATTTACAATAGCATAGATGGTCAGACCGGCCGCACTGTGTATTTGCAGCTTCTTGCTGATATTTCTGCGATGTGTGATCACCGTATGGATAGAAAGAAAGAGTTTTTCGGCAATTTCCTTATTGGTCATTCCCTTCACCACACAAATCACGATCTCTTTCTCACGTTGACTCAGAGCCTCCTGGCTATCCTCCTCTTCTTCGGGTTCTATATTCTGCAAGAGATTGATTTTATTGGCCAACGCCTCCAAGTCATCGAAAATAGAAATGGACGCATCGTACTTACTGAGCAGCGAAGCATCGATAAACGAACTGACCAATGCCACTACCCTGATTCCCTTGCCGGCAGTCTCTTCACGGAAACGTGCCACATCGAAAAAGTCGCCAAATGTAGGGTTGACCACCAATATATCGGGGAACTGTGTACGCAGGCAATCGTTGAGTGCCTCTACCGACAGCAGTTCTACCGGTTGAATTTTCAGATTGGGTAAACGTTTCAAAGCCAGCGTCAGGCCACTGCGAATAATCACCGACGTCTCGGCTACAGCTATACGGATTGATTCGTTATTTTTCATTTTCTCGCATCCTCCTTTCCAGTTTCAGAATGGCAGGAACAAACAAATAGTCTTCTACTTTACAGTGTGATTCAAGCCCTTCCTCACAAGCATAAATATCAAACAAGGCTGCATTCAGCACATTGGTATTTGCCTTGGCCGGACAATATTTAATAATAATGTTTTTCAGCTCCGTAAGCCGCTCTCCTACCTGCTCGTGATGTTTTGAGAAAGTGCTGATCTGATAATTCTTAGGCGCATTGCCATGAATCAGCGTATCCACATACTTAAACACTGTTTTTTCTTCATACTCCATATGTTTGCGTACCTCCCGCATATATCCGTCGAAGAACTTCAGAATAAGGAATGAAACATCGTCCTGCGAACAGTCAATGGCTTCAATCAACTTCCTCCGAATGGCCGGCAGACAGTAATCGAGAAAATAGATATGCGCTTGTCTCAGATAATCGACCAAAGCCGGTATGGAAATATCGTCGGCACTGCCGTCCATACGTGAGAACCCTTCAGCCATGAAATTCACAACAACCAAAAATGTATGGCAATCTACATTGTTCATCTCACAGACCTCTTTCACTGTCTTGTCACCAAACCCTAATGAAAGCCCAAAGCGGCTCATAACTTGTAAAAGAGAATAATTATCACCGATAAGGTCGATCATTTTATCGGTTGGTTTATATTTTTGTAGTTTATCCATCAACACCTTAATTATATTACGGGTGCAAAGAAACACAATATTTAGATGGTACGCAATCACTATAAATAGGTATTTTCACGATAAATAAACTAAAAAAACACAAGAAATGACGAAACAGAACGGCATGTAAACAACAAAATCATGGATTATCCTTCATCGTTCACCACTATTTTTTACCTTTGCATCAATCAACTAAAACATAACAATATGACAAACGAACTGGAGCTGAAATATGGTTGTAACCCCAACCAAAAACCCGCGCGTATCTTTATTAAGGAAGGCGAACTGCCCATCGAGGTCCTGAACGGCAGACCCGGATATATCAATCTGCTGGACGCCTTGAACAGTTGGCAGTTAGTGAAAGAACTGAAAGAAGCAACCGGACTTCCGGCTGCCGCTTCATTCAAGCACGTAAGTCCGGCAGGTGCCGCGGTAGCAGTGGAAATGAGCGAAACATTGAAGAAGATTTATTTCGTAGATGACATGGAACTTTCTCCGATGGCAACTGCGTACGCCCGTGCCCGGGGTGCCGACCGGATGTCATCTTACGGAGATTTCATCGCCCTTTCTGATGTTTGTGACGAACCGACAGCCCGCATCATCAACCGTGAAGTGTCGGATGGAGTCATTGCTCCCGGCTACACTCCGGAGGCACTCGAGATTCTGAGAAACAAACGGAAAGGTACTTATAATGTAATCAGGATAGATCCGGCATACCGTCCGGCCCCCATCGAACATAAAGACGTATTCGGCATTACATTTGAGCAGGGACGCAATGAACTGAAGATTGACGAAAGCCTGCTAAAAGAAATGCCTACCCGGAACCGGAACATTCCGGCTGATGCCAAACGTGACTTGATTATCGCCCTGATCACTTTGAAGTATACACAGTCCAACTCCGTATGCTATGCCAAAGACGGGCAAGCCATCGGCATTGGTGCAGGACAGCAATCACGCATCCATTGTACCCGCCTGGCCGGAAACAAAGCCGACATCTGGTATTTGCGCCAACATCCGAAAGTGATGAACCTGCCTTGGAAAGAAAAGATACGCCGTGCCGACCGTGACAACACGATCGACGTATATATCTCGGACGACTATATGGATGTGCTGGCCGACGGCGTATGGGAACAGTTCTTCACCCGGAAACCGGAAGTGCTGACCCGTGAAGAAAAGCGTGCATGGCTCGATACGCAATCGGGCGTAGCTTTAGGCTCGGATGCCTTCTTTCCTTTTGGAGACAACATTGAACGTGCGCACAAAAGCGGCGTGAGCTACATTGCCCAGCCCGGTGGCTCGGTTCGTGACGACCATGTGATAGATACCTGTGACAAATACGACATAGCGATGGCCTTTACGGGCATCCGGCTATTCCATCATTAATAACAATCGCCCCCTTTACTCCCCATTTATAGTGATAACTACCCTGTTATTTCCACTATAAATGGGGATTTTCTGTTTCTTCCGAACCTCTTATCTTTGCCACATCATTTAAAAACAAGATCAGAAAATGAATAAAATTGGAGTATTTTACGGTTCCACAACGGGAACTACCGAAGATGTAGCCCGCCGGATTGCAGAAAAACTGAACGTTCCTAAAGGTGACATCCACGATGCCTCAAAACTGAACGACGAGTTAGTGAAAGAGTATGATGTATTAGTGCTGGGCACCTCTACATGGGGAGCAGGCGAACTTCAGGATGATTGGTATGATGGCATTAAAGTGCTGAAGAAGGCCGACCTGTCTCACAAATTTGTAGCGCTCTTCGGTTGCGGAGACTCAGATTCATACGGCGATACCTTCTGCGACGGCATCGGTATCCTGTACGAAGAGCTGAAAGACACCCATTGCACCTTCTGCGGAGCAACCGACCCGTCCGACTACACATTCGACTCTTCTGTCGCAGTAGTCAACGGCAAATTCGTGGGACTTCCTTTGGATGAAGTTAACGAAGACAACAAGACCGACAAGCGTATTGCCCAATGGACTGAATCTTTAAAAAAAGAATGTATCAACTAATTTAAAATTCCGACGAACGTTATGGCTATCGAACGAAAGGTTCCGGGTGAAATACGAATTTTCCTGAACCATGTATACGAATTCAAGAAAGGGATACGCAACATGGTGCTCTACACCATGAATAAGGAGCACGAAGCGTTTGCCATACAACGTCTGGAAAAACAGAATATCAGTTACCTGATACAAGAAGTAAACACCAATAAGATAAATCTGTTCTTTGGTAAGGCCGAATGTATGGAAGCCATACGGCATATCATTATTCGGCCTTTGAACCATCTCACTCCGGAAGAAGATTTCATATTAGGCGCTATGCTCGGATACGATATCTGCCAACAATGTAAACGATATTGCAGTAAAAAAGAAAATATAAAGATTGCCGGCTAAGTTTCAGATTGTTTTCAGTACAAGGACACGGTTCATCCGGCAGAAGGATACAGCCACGCCGGAATGAACCAACAGGATGACACAGAGTTTCGCAGAGGGAAAATAACAGCCAGCCCTGCGGAACTCTGTGTCACATTGTAGCGAGCCCACTTGCCCCCCCATACAACCACACAGTCGCCTGATAAACCGTGCCGGTTTCGCTTACCTCTATTTCATAAAGAATGTTATCCCCGTAGTACTTTCCGCAGGAAATTTGTTTTATAAGAAAACAATTAATTAAAAATACCCGAAAACAAGATGATTAAAGCATTCTTCAAAAAGAACCTGCTCACATTTGTCGGACTGGCAATAGGAGCTGTAGGAGGATTCCTGTATTGGAAATACGTAGGCTGCACCGGCGGCACTTGTCCCATTACCTCCTCGCCGGTCAACAGCACCCTTTGGGGAGCTGTGATGGGCGGATTACTTCTGAACCTGTTTAAGACAGGCAGTACCCCGAAAAGAACCGACTAATCCCCACATCTTATGGCAACCGCAAACGAACAAGAACAATCAAGAGCCTACTTACTTGCAGGCATGTTTACGCTTTCACTGCGCCTCGTAGTGGGATGGACTTACTTTTCAGCCTTCTGGCGACGCCTTGTACTCGAAAATAAACTGATACCGGACAGTGCCGGATACATCGGAGAAAAGTTCAACCATTTCCTTCCGAACTCGATAGGTATCCGTCCGGTAATCGAATATCTGGTATCCACCCCCGATATGTTGTGGTGGGCAATGGTGATCTTCACCCTTGTCGAAGGGGTAGTCGGGTTACTCTATATGTTAGGGTTCTTCACCCGCCTGATGAGTATCGGTGTATTCAGTCTGGCCACCGGTATCCTCTTAGGATCCGGATGGTTAGGAACAACCTGCCTGGACGAATGGCAGATCGGTATTCTGGGAGTAGCTGCCGGATTCACTATCTTCCTTTCCGGTGGTGGAAGATACTCGGTCGATTATCTGACAGAGCGAAAATTCGCCTTACGGAAGAAAGCAGGCTGGCTGGTATGGCTGACCTCCGGAGAATTACCTTTAAAGACCAAACGCTTTGCCAATATCAGTGTGGCAGGTGCCATCGTCATCTTCGTACTGACCCTGTACACCAACCAAGAGTTTCACAACGGTGTCTGGGGACCACTGCACAATAAGTCCGTCAAACCGAAGATTGAAATATCCGACGCACAAATAGAGAACAACTCTTTGTCATTCAGTGTTTATCGTGTTGAAGGTGCCGATGTATACGGCTCTTTCCTGATCGGTATCAGCCTGAAAGACGCCAACGGACACGTTGTGTTAGAAAAGAAAGGAGAAGAACTGGCTGACTTCCCAATCGGAAATATCGATAACAAATACATTGCCCGGGTAGCTCCGGGTAAGCATAGCCTGGTGATTCCGCTCGGAAGCAAAGCAACCCTTACAGTCAATGATCCGGCTATGGGAACTTTGCCCAAAGGAAAATACGAATTGGTACTGACCGATATCAGTGGCATCACCTGGAAAAAAGAGATCGTCCATTAATAACCATTAAAAAGCAGAAAAATGAAAAAGAGCATTCTTATCCCCTTCCTATTTATAGGATTGCTGGCCTTTGCATCTTGCAAAGGGACATCCGAGAACAAGACAACTGCCGGCGCAGATACGGTACAAACGGAAAAACCGCAACCGGGAACCATCCACCTGACCCGTGCAGAGTTTCTAAAGAAGGTGGCCGACTATGAAAACCATTCGAAGGAATGGAAATACCTGGGTGACAAACCGGCTATCGTAGACTTTTATGCCGACTGGTGCGGTCCCTGCAAAATGGTCGCTCCGATCCTTGAAGAATTATCCAAAGAGTATGCCGGAAAGATTTATATCTATAAAGTAGATGTAGACAAAGAACCGGAACTGGCAAAGGCTTTCGGCATACAGAGTATTCCCACCCTCTGGTTTGTACCGATGAAGGGAGAGCCCCAAGTAAGCATGGGGGCTTTATCCAAAGAGCAACTAAAAGGGTATATCGATAAAGTTCTGTTGAAACCATAAACGATGATGCGGCCTCACCCGGCAAACCGGTACTGAGGCCGTTTTTGGGGATTTATCGTTTTTCTGATCTATGAACTTTCATGTAGCCATCGGTCAACGTTTTCATAAAGGCCACGATGTCAGCTTCTTCTTCCTGTGTCAGTCCGAGATTTCCCAATTCATCCTTGTTCACGGTAGCAGGATACTCGGCAGGTGGAAATTCATCACTCACGTCCCGCACATTATAGAAATGCACAATCTCCTCAAGTGTCTTAAAATAACCGTTATGTCCATATGGAGCCGTGAGTTCCACATTGCGCAACGTAGGCACACGATACTTGCCATTCTCACTTTCAGCATTGACAATAGCCCCCAAATCCACCGAATCGGCAGTTAGCAGGAAATATTCTGCCGGCACCTTATAATGCGGATGATCCGGCAACTTCGGTATACCCAGATTATCATAAGTATGATCGGTAAACAACGTGCGGTGTGCCCGCTTGTCACGATCCAGGACATGGCATTCGGCACATTGCCCTTTCTCCTTGAAAAGCTCCTTTCCACGCGCTTCCTGTGCGGTCAGCTGATAATTTCCTTTTTTATAGGCATCGTACTTGGATGTAAAAGGATTGATTTCTTTGGATGACTGATAAGCCGCCAGTGCGTCCGTAACGTAAGCAAACAGCGAATCGGCATTACCCGTTTCGCCATATATCCGTATCAAACGGTCATAATACGGAGTACGTCTCACCTTTTCGGCCACCATTTGTTTGTCCTTATTCCCCATTTCCACCGGATTCAGCAAAGGAACACCCGCCTGATCCCGCAAAGAAGGAGAACGGCCGTCCCAAAACAGACCTCCCACATAGCTTTCATCTTCATCATCATAATGTAACTCAGGCACAAAAGCGGCATAACATACCGACATGGAATTGCGCTGAGAAAAGAGTCCCTGCACTGCGCCTTCGGATATGGCACGCGACTGTTCATCGGCAAATCCCCGGGAGACGGCATGGCAAGTGGCGCACGACTGTCCGGATGGTTCAGAGAGCGAAGTATCATGGAAGAGGAGTTTACCCAACGCTTCTTTTTCGCTTCCGCCTTTGTGAGGCGGATGTCCGCACGAGATGCAGACAGAACCCATCAGTGCGGCTAATAGTAGTTTATGTGTCATCATAGTTGTAAAAACAGGGATATAGTTGTTTCAGGGTTCAAAGATACATCATTTTCTGAAAAAGGTATAAAAAAGCCCGGTCGAAATCACATCGCCCGGGCCCCTCTAAACAGGCTCTTACGAATCTGTTCCACGAAAATATACTATAGTTATAAAGAAGTTCTATTCCTCTTCGGGCCAAAGTTCTCCCGCAACCATTTCAGCCATTCTCAGCGTATGCCATTGCTTCTCCTCAGCCTCTTCATAAGATTCCGAAGGTAGTACCTCAGCATTGGGAATGCAGAGTGAGAAGCGGTGCGAGGGAATATAACGTACAATCTGGTCGATCTTAGCCCTTAGTTCTTCCAACTCTTCCTCTACGGGATAATGGGAAAGGACGAAACCAAAAACCGATTGCTTTTCCCGTATGAACCACAGCAAACGGTTTTTGCCACAACATTCCGAATCATAGTCGAGGAAAAAAGCATTGATGCCCTGTAGTGAGAAAAGCATTTCGGTAGGCGAGTGAAAAGCGATGTAAAGGTCGGCAGGCAGATTTTCCAAAGCCATGTTGTTGACACGAATAGCATTATCTGTCACCGTGCGCGTTGCGTCATCGAGTTGCAGATAACGGCATCCCGATTTATACAATTCCATAATCAGCTTCTGATACACCTGTGCAATATCCACCAGCAATGTCTCGAGTTCGGGATAAATCAGATCCAGTTGCGTCCGGTTTGCGTCCTTCATCAATTCGGCCAGCAGGCGCGAAGGCGCCGGAAGCACCTGCTTAGCTATTACATCTCCGCCGGTTACCCCGGTAAGAAAAACAAAATCATCGAGCACCGGATGACGATGCACATCGATCTTGCCGGTCAGTTCGACAGAAGTCTTTCTGTCATCCCGGAATCGGATGCCATCCAATCCGCACATAAAGTCGAGCGGCCACGCATCACTGCGGAAACGGCCGTCGGTGACCACCTTCAGCCCTTCTGCCTTCAGTCTGTCCACCAGATTCCGTATTTCGGCATCTTCGACAGCACGCAAAGTAAGCAGGCTGATTTGTTCGTTTCGATATTGCTCACGGGCTTCTCTCAATGCAGGAGGCAGAAGAAAAGTACCGGCAACGTCTACTTTGAACGGAGGAACTACTTTTTCCATACGCTCTACGTTTTTAATATTGATTGTTACTATTGTGCTTTGCTCCTAACCCACGAGGAACCAAGACTTATCAGCGAGAGTGGCAGGTCTTCTGACTTAGCTTCCATTCCGAACGCCTTCCCGGCTTACACGAGCCAGTGGCAAAAGAGTATCCGATCGGAATGTTTGTATTAAAGCCTCACAGCAGCGGGACTGTCCGGGAGTCACACCCGGTTCCCTTTTAATCGCCAGAAGCAGGAAAGCTTTGGCGAACCAATCTGCCGACAAATATAAAAACAATAAATCAGATATTTGTGTTCAGAGAGATACTTTTTTCAATCGGAGCCTCTGCCGAAGTAAAACAGAGGCTCTGTCCGGACAGAACAAAGGCTCCGTCCGACCGGGACAGAGCCTTCGTTTCAACCAAGCAGAGGCTCGGTTTCCAGACTAATTGCAACGGGCTTAATAGCTGATCTTTACTCCGGCAAAATAGCTTCGCGGAGCAGCCGGCCCATAGATATATCCGGAGTCACGTTCCACTCCCTGGTCAAAGTCGTTCTGATAAGCGTTGAACACATTTTGTACACCGGCGCTCAACTGGAGGTCTATCGTCTTATAAAGTTTGAAATCATAGGCCAACTTAACTCCCATATCGAAGAAATCGCGCGTATTGACCGCTATGTCATTCTTGATATAACCTGCCATATGCTGCACCAGCATCGAACCGGTATAGGTTCCCGACAAGGAAACGGAGAGCGGTTTGACAGGGGTATAGGTTGCCGTGAAATATCCATAGGTATTCGGAGTACGGAAAATCTTCTTCTGAGCCGGTGCCGTTTCACTCCATTTTTCGGGTTCGTCATAGCGGCTTTGCTGCAAGGTGACTCCCGCCTGCAACTGGAACAAAGAGAGGTAAGCCATTTTTCCTTCCATCGACAGTCCCAGCACTTTCGCTCCCGAACCATTGCGACGTTCTTTAATCAGAATCCCGTCCCGCACTCCGATGTTCTCGAGAACAAACACATCCGACAGCTTGGTATAGAAACCTTCTACCAGGAAGTTCACCTGAAAAGCACCGAAGCGGTGATACATATCCGCCGAAGCACTGAAACTCTGCGACTTCTCTTCTTTGAGATTCTTGGCGCGCTCAATCATAGACACCGTTCCGCCCACATTCTCAATATGCAGGTCTTCATCAAAAGCCTGGGGGGCACGGAATCCGGAAGAATAGCTCAGACGGAGGTTGACGTCTTGTGTAGGATTGAAACGCAAATTGGCACGGGGACTGAAGATGACATGGTTGATCAGATTATGCTTGTCCAGACGTCCGCCCAGCAAGATACTCCACTTTTCATTTTTCCATTCGTTCTGGAAGAAAGCGCTACCGATATTCACCGTCTGCCTGGTATAGCGATTGTATCCCCACATATCATCCTTCAGATTGTCCCGGTTATATTCCAGCCCGGCAGTCAGATCGGCAGGCATAAAGAGGCATTTATCGAAACTGTACACATACTGGGAACCGCCGATAAAGGTCAGGTCCGTCGTCTTTCCATAGGCATTCAGGTCCTTTTTACTACCGTAATAGCTGTCGCGGTCCGTATGCTGTGCCGATGTATACAGTGTCAGGCGGTGCTTTTCGTTCGGAGCAAAATAGTCGAACTTCAATCCCCCACCATTGATGGAATGCTGAATCTGCTCGGCAATATCGGCTTCGTGAGGCGGACGGTTCAGCATGTTGCCGCCACGGCGGAACTCCTGCAAGTGATGATACTCAAACGTTAGTTTGGAGTATGTACTTGTTTTCAGGAACGAACGGAAACCTACTGTCTGGTTTTTGAGTTTAGGCATTTCGGAATAACCGTCCCCGTCGTGATCATACGCATCGCGATGTCGGTTCTGACCGAACACATAGAGTCCTGCCCGGTGATCGTCGGTCACCAGCGAAGCATTCAGCGAGGTATTATTGTCGAAAGACGAGCTGCCGCCAATAGAAGTAATGGTGTGTGCCAACTGCCCCGAATTGCGTAACGGCTCTTTAGTGATGATATTGATGGTTCCGGCAATGGCAGACGAACCAAACAGCGCAGAACCTCCACCACGCATCACCTCTACCCGCTCAATCATGTTGGCAGGAATCTGCTCCAAACCATAAACACCGGAAAGGGCACTGAAGATGGGACGCGAATCGATAAGAATCTGCGTATAGGGGCCGTCCAGACCATTGATGCGCACCTGCTGGAACCCGCAGTTCTGGCAATTCGTCTCCACACGCACACCGGGCTGAAAGTTCAGTCCTTGCGAGAGTGTAGGCGAGTTCGTATTCTCGAACATCTTCATATCCACCACATTGACCAGCGTAGGTGCCAACCTCCGTTTGGTCACACTTCGATTGGCAGACACCACCACTCCGTCGAGGGCTACGGCATCCTCTTCCAGTTCGAAGTTTTCTTCAAGCGTCTTCCCCTTTTTAAGCGTGACGTTGCGGCTGATGGTTTTATAACCAACCGAACTGGCTTCGAGGACGAAATCCCCTTCGGGAAGGTTTTTAAGGAAATAGTGTCCGGTGGCATCCGTCACGGTGCCAATCGTGGTTCCTTTCAGAGCAATCGTTATATAAGAGAGGTGTTCACCCGTTTTTTTATCGAGTACATGTCCGATGATATTCGCATCGGAAGCTTTCAGTTCCGGGTGTTCCGGTTGGTCGGCCATAGCCGGCAACAAGGCACAGCACAGGCTAACGAGGAAAAATATGTATTTCTTCATTTTCGTTTCTGGATAGTAAAATTACTAAATAAGTTTCTCTAAATAAAGCAGTAAGAGTGAGAGAGATGCTTTATACGGCTGAAGGCGGCGCTCTCAACGATACCACGCCTGTAACAGACGAATGGTATCCTGCCCTCTCCGGACGCCACGAAAGCGTATAGAGCAGACAAGCAATAAACTGAAGGGATAGAAAGAAGAGACCGGCTCCGGTAGTCACCACATGGTTCAGCAAATGAATCAATTGAAATTCGACTGTGGTGTGACTATGGGGAGAATCTTTCTTAAACGGGTGCGAATGGACAATGGTCACCCCGTTCACTACATGTGAGTGGGTGAAGAGCGTGATACCTGCCATGTACGATATAAAGAGTACAGGCAAAAACCATCGCATTATGATCTGACAGCATTGTTTCATCCGTTTAGTTTTGTGGCAAAGATAAGAAGTATTCCCTTACGGAACAATCCCTATTTATGGGGATAATAAGTGTAACACCGCTTCAAGGTAGATTGTTCACACATTTTCATCATTATTAATTAAGAAAATGTGATATAGGACATGAAAAAGAAAAAAGGACGGAAAGGACTCTATTGCAAGTATGGTCCATGCAAAGGGAAACAATGGGATGGCAAGTAGAACGGTGTCATACAACAGAAGGGCTGTGCTAAAAGCCTTTTCACCACAGGACTACACAGATAGCCACTGATTGTTGATATTGATAATCAGCGGCTTGAATCTCGTTCTGTGTCCTCTGTGTCCCCTGTGGTGAATTTTGTTTATTCCGAACGAAGCCAGGTCAGTTTGTGCCAAAGGCTTTCCAACGGTCCCTGCTTATGTCCTTTCAACCACCATTTGCAGAAGCGAACCTGCAAGAGGAAGAACAGAAAACCGATCAGCAAACTGACGGCATACCCGCAATAAGGCGCCAGATAGAGCGCAAACGGGAAATAGATAATGGCTCCGGCAATGGACTGGGAGATGTAGTTCGTCAGACTCATCTTACCGTAAAAGCGCAAGTCGGCAGTCAGCTTCTTGAACTTTTCCGTTTGGTATAACAATACGAACGAAGCAACCAGCACAATGGTGAAAGCAAACTTTTGCCACATATCCATCACCACACCCACCGTCTGGCGTATCATGTCCGGCTGACCGGCATCCGTCAATTGTACTTTCAACTGATAGAGAGGACCGAATAACACAGCACACCAGATCAGTGCTTTTACCCAAAAACGGGTCGTACTCTCCGAGGTGACAAATAATTGTTTCCGTCCGATCAGCATTCCCAGCAAAAACAGTCCGGCCGTTTGCAGGAAACGCCCTGCACCTATCGCCCAAAACAGGCTCGCCTTCTGCCCCAAGGTCACATTCCCCCAGATGAACTTCCAGAAATCTCCCTCTTTAGTATAGTCCGCCACTTCAGCATACATCTGCCCTACTCCTAAATCGGGTAAGGAATGGGACGGATTAACAAGGTTCATCACGTAGTGGTACCACTCCACGGGCTGCAACAGCAGGAAGACAGCCAGGATAAATACTGCCCGGTCACTCCATTTGCGGACAATAAACAGAAAGATACCGACCACACAAAACAGCAGCAGGACATCTCCCGCCGGAAAGAACGCTGCATTCAAGGTAGCAAAACCACCCAGCAGGAGCAGACGCCAGAGAAAACGGTAACCGAAATCTTTCCCTTTCTTCTGTTGATTGGCATATTGTATGTAGAACGTTAATCCGAAGAGCAGAGCGAAGATGGCATAGGCTTTTCCTGCGAACAGGGAAAACGTGACACTGAACACTCCTTCGTTGAGAATATTGAGCCACTCCGGCTGGGAAGCAACATCGGGATACACAGGAAAGATAAAATGTTCAAGGTTGTGAACCAGCAGGATCGCCATTACGGCAAAGCCGCGCAAGGCATCTACAACCTCGATACGGGGAGTTTTTGAAGCAATTGTTTGTCGCATGTTTTTTGTTGTTTTTAAGATACGGTTATTGAATAAGTGGCAAAAGTAATAAAATGAAGTGATAAATCATTCACTTCATACCTATATGTAAGTACGAAACTACATACATTATCTTTTTTTCGTCCTGAGAAACAGTACCGGAACAACGCACAGCAACGTGACAATAAAGGCAATGAAGAAATCGTCGTTGATGGCACTGATATATCCCTCCAGATCGATACGCTTCAGTACCAGCATTTCTGCCACTTCCTTGGCGGTATCGGGTGTGTTGCCTCCCGTATGTTCTATGAAGCGGCTTAAAGAGTGAATAGTCTGGCGGTATACGTTTCCTGTATAGTTCAGGGCTTCGCTGTATCGCTGTGTATGAAAAGCCGTACGCTGCGTCAGCAGATGGCTGAAGATGGCCACCCCAAAACTTCCTCCCATCTGCCGGACAATATTGGTGATACTGGAGGCTTGTGCCATATCGCTGTTACGGATATTCACCAACGACAGAGTCAGCAACGGAGTGAAAAGCAAGCCCATACCCAACCCACGCAAATAGAGACTCAGCATAATATACCACTTTTCGGTCAGGAAAGAGAGGTAATAGTTCATATAGAAACTGACGGCCATCAACAGAATGCCCGACACAATAAAGACTTTGGGATTGATGCGCTGCATCAGTTTACCCGATAAAGGCGAAGCGACTCCCTGGATAATGCCCACAGGCATAAAAAACATACCGGCCTGCAAAGCAGAGTACCCCAGATTGTCCTGCAAATAAAGAGGAATGAGGAACGTACTGCCGAACATACCGATACCAAAGACAAACAGGATCAGGTTGGATAACGCAAAGTCCTTGTCAACAAACAGGCGCAGATTGATAAGCGGTGTCCTGACAGTGAACTCAAAGTAGAGAAACAAAATAAAGGTGACCACCGCAATCCACATAGCTCCGAGCACTACGGGGCTGTTCCATCCCATGGAGTTGGTGGACGAATTGACTTCGGAAAGCCCATACATAAAGACAGGCAGGAAAATGGCAGAAGTGATGAAACCGGGAATATCGAAGGGAACTTTGGTTCCTTTCACATGTTCCTTCTGTACAATGGCAGTTACGATCAAAGCGAGAATCCCTATCGGGATATTGACGTAAAAGATATAGTTCCAGTCCATGTAATCAACCAGGTATCCACCAATGGTAGGACCAAAAGAGACCGAAGCGGCGGAAGCGATAGACCAGAATCCCAATGCCGTCCCCCGTTGTTCGGGCGGAAATACATCGCTCACAATAGCCATACCGACGGGAAGGAGCATGCCACATCCAAAACCTTCGATCACCCGCCAGAAAATAAGTTCTTCGATAGTGGACGAACTTCCACACATGAAGGAGCCGGCTGTAAAGACAAGCAAGGATAAGAAATAGATCTTTTTATAACCGAAGCGTTCGGACAGCCATCCGGCGGCAGGCAGAATACTTGCCATCGAAAGCATGTATCCCGTCAGTACCCATTCGGCCACATTGATGTCCGCACCGAGCGTACCCATTATCACAGGCAGTCCGGTGTTGACAACAGTAGAGTCCAGCACCGCCATAAAGGTGCCTATCATAATGTTGCCCAGTACGATCCACTTATAAGAAGAACCTTCTTTCATTCTTTGATAATCTTCACGTTAGCAGACATCCCCGAAAGCAGGCGGAGATTTGCTTTCAATTTCTCTTTCCCTTCCACCCGGTCGATCGAGATTCTCAATGGAATCCTTTGGGCTACCTTCGTATAATTGCCGGAAGCATTATCGGGAGGAATCAGGGAAAACTCGGATGCAGCGTTGGCACCGATGTAGAAAATCTTTCCATAAAACGTCAGTCCGGGATAGGCGTCGAGGGTGAAAAGGGCCGATTGTCCCATACGGATCTCGTTAAATTTAGTCTCCTGCAAATAGACAGCCACCCAGAGTTCTTTACCTTCGTTCAGAATGAAGATGTTTTCGCCCGGCTGCAACAAATCGCCGGGAACCACCCACTGTTTGGCTATCAGGCCATCTACCGGCGAAACGATCCGGTAATTCTCAGTTGCCGTACTATCCAGCATGGCCAGTAATTCACCTCTCTTCACGCTGTCTCCTTCGTGTTTGAAGACCGCAGACAGCGGAGCCATCACACGGGCAGAAACGTTGACACGGACGCCATCGAGATTTGCGTCTATCGTAGAGACGTATTTCCGATAGTTCCACCACCATACAATGGCAACGACAAAAGCGATGATAAGCAATATCACCAGCCAGATAAACTTTTTCTTATCAGAAGGATTCGATGTATTTGCAGCGTCCATAATTCTTGGGATTAGAGTTACAAGGATGGAAACAAAATCCGCAAGAAAAGGTTTGGAAAGGGAAGAAAAAGGAATCGGATTCCACTGAAAAACTCACCACAGAAGGCGCAGAGTAACACAGAGTGATTTTTAAGTCATGGAGGTGCGTCGAAAGTCTTTTCACCACGGAGTAGCACAGAGTATTTACTATAGTAATCAACAACTTAGAATTATCTCTGTGTCACTCTGTGTCCTCTGTGGTAAAATTTGACATGCCCCCGGAACTCTCCGGTGGAATAACTTAGTATACTACCGTTGCTATCACCTGTATAAACAGGATCAGGAATACCATTGCAATCGGGTATACCGTTGCATAAGCTACACTCGGGATATTGCTGTCTACCATGGAATCGGCAGCGGCAAGCCCCGGTGTACTGGTCATGCCACCGGTTATGGTACCCAGCAAATCGAGCAGACTGATTTTAAACACCAGACGCCCAACGAACGCAGCGATCAACATCGGTACGAGGGTGATGGCCGCACCTACTCCGAACAGCAATAAACCGCTCTCCTGAAAAGTAGCAACCAGATTCTTACCGGCCGATGTGCCTACTTCGGCCAGGAAAAGCAACAATCCCAACTGACGGAGCAACTGGTTGGCAGGGCCTGACATAGACCAGAGGATAGGACCTGTTTTACCCACCGCGCTCAGCAGCAAAGCCACCATCAGCACACCACCAGTCAATCCCGGTGAGAAAGATAATCCTCCCGGGAACGAGATATTAAGCTTACCGAAAATAACTCCCAGCACAATACCCATGGCAATAGGGAAGAAATCGGTGTCGGACAGCTTCTTGGCATTGTTTCCCAGTAAACGGGCTACTCCTTTGATACCTTCCTTCTCGCCCACCACCATCAGTTTATCACCAAACTTCAGTGCCAGATCGGGTGACGGTGAAAGGTCGATACCGCTTCGGCGAACACGGGTCACGGTACAGCCGAAATTCTTCATCAGGTTCAAGTCGCCCAGCTGTTTATTTATCATGTCCTTTTTGGTCAACAGCAACGATTCTATCTCCTGCGTGTTTTCCAATGGAAGTTCACCTTCTTCACGTTCACCCACCAGTACGGCCAGTTGGGTCAATGCTTCCTCGCTACCCACTGCCTGGATGTAGTCTCCTTCACGAAGCACTGTATGGGCTGTCGGGATGGATATCTGTTCCTGATGTTTCAGACGTGAAATAACGGCTCCTGTCATGGCACGTGCATTGATCTGCATCAGGCTGCGGCCAAATACGCTCGGATTCGTGATGCGGTAGATACAGGTCCCCAACTCCGGGAATTGTCCCCGGCGTTCTATCTCGAGGCGACGGGCCTCCTTGTCAAGATCAATACGCATAATCTTAGGCAACAGCTTCACGAACAGGATGACGCCAATCACACCGAACGGATAGGCAATACCATAAGCGATAGACGCCAATGGAGAATTGGTGCTGTCGATGGCAACAGCCAGACCCGGCGTACTGGTCAGCGCTCCGGCAACCAGACCTACCACACTGGGAGTATCTATATCGAAAGCATACTTCAAACCGATAGCCGTAAAGCAGGCCGAAGCAATGATAAGAAGTGTAATGATGATCAGCGTCTTCCCTTTACTACGGAAAGAATCGAAAAATCCCGGACCTGCCTGGATACCGATCGTAAAAATGAAAAGTACCAATCCGAAATTACCCAGTTCCTTTGGGATAATTACACCAAAATGCCCAAAAAGAAGGGCAATGAAGATGACCGCCGACACATCGAGCGATAGCCCCTTGATCTTGATTCTTCCCAACATGAAGCCTAACGCTACGATAAGGAAGAGCGAGAAATAAGAGGAGTGCAATAAGTCAGTAAACATAAATAAAAAGGTTAATTTTAGTTGTTAGTGGTGCAAAGGTACGTAAAAAACTGTTTTCGGTTATAGTAAAAGAAGAAGTAATTTCCAAGGTCTGCAAAGTATTTATAAACATAAAGATAGACATATGGGGTAGATCATTAACAAAAAGATGCAAAAGAAAAGAATTCACTAACACGTACAACCGCAATAAGAGAGCAAACAGAAGAAAATTCGGCAGAAGCGAACGGATTCCCCCCTTCCCAGGGCAGTATAAACAGGGTGAATTTACGGACTTCCGGGCAAAAACGGGTAAGGATAAACACAAAAGGGTTACGCCATCCGGCGGGGATGGCGTAACCCTCCGGCTAATATACCATAATGATACGGAGTGGAAGGTATTATCCAAGTGAGGAAAAGACATTGAAAAGATCTTTTCCTTCTATTTCACCTACTGTCCAAGTTATAGACAAATGATCAAATAGAAAGTAGAAATATAAAAGAAGACCCTTATTTACCAAAATGGATTCCAATTGCTATCGGATGGCAACCGGACGGATGTAATATCTGCCAATACAAAAAAGAGTGAAGCGATTTCCCTGCGTTTTTTTCCAAGGCCTCCGGACAGGAAGCCAAACAGGGGATTCTGACACGTTTTAAATATCAGATTGACAAATTGCTTTTCAAGAAGAACTGATTTTCTCAACACATACAATCTTCCCCTTCACAACAAGCCCCTTTATACTCAAACTCTAAAGTGACATGGCTGACACCGGCATGTGCCAGTTCGTTCTTGATCTTGTGCTTCACCTCTTCCATGCGGCGTAAATCGTTTATCACAATATGGGCAGTCAAGGCTGTCTCGGTAGTGCTCAACGCCCAGATGTGTAGATGATGGTATCCCTCTACCCCAGATTGTTCCAATATAACCTGTCCGATCCTCCCACTATCGATGCCTACAGGGACTCCATCAAGTGAGAGGCGAAGGCTGTCATGCAGCAAGCCCCAGGTTGATATAACAATTATAACAGCAATCACCAGACCGATAATCGGATCGACAATCGTCCAGCCGGTGTACATGATGACAATACCCGAAATGACTACTCCCACTGATACCAACGTATCGGCAGCCATGTGCAGATAAGCTCCCTTCACATTAAGATCCTTTTCTTTGTCCTTCATAAAGAGCCAGGCTGTGATGGCGTTGATGACTACCCCTACCCCGGCTGTCCAAGCAATGGCAGCACCTTCAACGGGAACAGGATGAAATAATTTCTCCACACTTTCAGTGACGATAATACCGACAGCAACCAGAAGGATGACAGCATTGAGCAAAGATACCAATACCGTACTTTTTTTATAACCATACGTATAACGGCTGTTAGGGTGCACTTTTGCCAACCGGAAAGCAAGCATAGCCAACACAAGACTTGCCACATCGCCCAAATTGTGTCCGGCATCGGAGAGTAAACCCAAAGAATCATAATAGAAACCGATGCCGAACTCAACGAGGACAAACAAAATGTTCAGCGTAATGCCAATTATAAAAGACTTATTGAGCGACGTCAACTCATGGACGTGCTCATGATGATGTTCGTGAGAATGTACCATTATCGATAAGATATTTATCTACTTTTAAAACAGTCCGGCAGACAAATTAGTTCAATGAAATATCATACATAAAAGAGATCAGGTGGTCTGCCTCTTCACCGACCGGTGCCTGTAGTAACACCAGAGACTTCAGTTCTTCAAGTTCAGCCTGGCAGACACAGAAATAAACATTCTGTGCCGGCAACTTCAGAAAGATCTTCCGGTTAGCATTCATTTTCCGGTTTACCTTCTCACAATAAGATCCGTTGATTGATACAATATAATTGCGGAGACATTCAAGACCAGCCTCGGACAGACGAAAGAAGAGGTTGCCAAATTCCAGATGATACACTTTACAGTGGGCACAGTAGGTTATCATTCCATTACGGGTTTTGCTGATTAATTCCATCATAACTTCGAAATTTTAGTAATGGCACAAAAGTACGCAGAGCACTGTGGGAAGACAATACCTATTAATGCCTAATTATCAGGCAACCGGTAATCACATATAGGGAGTCGGACCAATGATATTATCCGACAATACAAAAATGAATGTGCTGTAACGGGGCTGTTTCTCAGCATTTTGCTTCCCATAAGCGCGACAAAAACACTATAAATCCGGCAGGATAAACGGATAATATCCTCAAAAGAGCTTACTTATTTATGGGTATCCGCCAAGTTCTTTTTCACACTATTTAGGTATTGTAAGCCCTTTTTATTGAGCCTACCTTTGCATCCGAATTCAAAAATAATTCAATACTTATATAATAGTAAGACATACACATTTATCAGAATACTAACATTAAAAATAAGAAAACAAATGAGAATTAAGAATTTACTGACTATGATGTTTGTGTTGTGCGCCTGCGCAGCCTGCAATGACGACAAGAATGAAGAAACACCCCTCAACCAAGTGGTAGCCGGAAAATACGACGGATATACCAAAGCTGTAGCGCAATATTTCCCTGCCGGACAATATGCCGACAAGCAAAGCATCACACTGACCGCTAACGAAGACGGGACTGTGAACGTGACATACACTTCCGACTCCTTCGGTGAGTTCACCATCAACAATGCGACCGTAAAATCAGAAAGCAATACATACACCCTTAGCGGAAAAGGAGAGACCGTAATGGCCATGGCAGGAAAAGATCCCAAAACGTATGATTGCACCTTGAAAGGAACCATCGACGCGGCGAAAGCGGCTCCTTCTTTTGAAATATCCGTACCGGCCGTGATGGGCGGGCTGACTATCACTTTCACTCAGGGAGAGGCTCCGGCGGCGGCAATGGTTGCAGGCTCTTACGCGGGTTATACCAAAGCCGTAGCGCAATATTTCCCTAACGGAGAATATGCGGCAGACCAGACGATCAAAGTGACTGCTAATGAAGACGGGACCGTGAACGTGACATACACTTCCGACTCCTTCGGTGAGTTCACCATCAACAATGCGATCGTAAAATCAGAAAGCAATGCGTACACCCTTAGCGGAGAAGGAGAGACCGTAATGGCCATGGCAGGAAAAGATCCCAAAACATATGATTGCACCCTGAAAGGAACCATCGACGCGGCGAAAGCGGCTCCTTCTTTTGAAATATCTGTGCCGGCCGTGATGGGAGGACTGACTATCACTTTCGCCAAAGGTGACGTACCGGCAAATAAATAAGTTAAGAACAGAATAGACCTGATAACAGAACAATCTCACTTACATGAAAATAAATTCTCTGTTAATGAACTTTACTCTGCTGGGAACGATACTCGTATCGTTCTCAGCTTGTAATGGGATATTGAGTAACATCTATGACGAACCGGAAACTGCAAAGGATTTCGGTTTCATTGCAATAGACCGTGCCAATCACAGCGGTACAGTCCGGGTGGACGCAACCCAATATACAAAGTGGAACTACATCAACCTGCACACCCTGCGGATTGACTCGGCCAAGATTACCTCCGAAGGCGCAGAAGATCCGGCTGCATGGGACCTCGCCATTCATCGGTATGATGTAAAGACGAATGGCGGTGAAGTGCTTGAAACCGACTTCCAGAGCTTGAATGCACTGAAGAATGCGGGCAGCATGCCGCAAGGAACATTCGTGGCAGACGAATGGACGACGAACAAAATTGCCATCGACGTCTCACACATGATGGAGGATGACGGATACCTGATCTACGCCCCGTCGGACTACAATCCGGAGCTCTCAAAATGGCTCGATGTAGACACCCGAGAGATGCCTCCCATTTACACTCCGTCCAATAAGGTATATCTGCTTAGGATGGAGGACGGCACCATGGCTGCCATTCGTCTGACGAGTTATATGAACGCCAAAGGAGCCAAAGGGTACATGACTTTTGATTACCTGTATCCATACGAACCGTAATCACCCTCTGATAAAGATAAAAACAAATAAAATAAATATGCAAAGACTACTTAAACAGGCATGTTGCCTCTTCGCAAGCCTCTTGCTGACAAGTGTAGCTGCCGCACAACATAAAATATCCGGTAAAGTGATCGATACCGACAAAGAAGCACTGGTCGGCGCTACCATCACTTTGAAAGAAAAGCCATCCGTCGGTACCACCACCGACACGGAAGGGCACTACACCCTGACACTTCCGGACCAGAAGGAGTACACCATTCAGGTCTCATTCGTCGGCTATGTAACGACTTCAAAGAAAACAACGGCTGCTCGGCAAGGCCGTCTCGATTTCGTCCTGAAAGAAGACCTGATGGATCTGGGTACAATAGTCGTCACCGGAACACGTACCCCGAAACTGCTGAAAGATGCTCCCATCATCACCCGGGTAATCACAGCGGGCGATCTGAAAAAGGTGGATGCCACGAATATCGGACAATTGCTTCAGGTAGAACTACCAGGCATCGAATTCTCTTACTCGATGGACCAACAGGTGCAACTCAACATGCAAGGATTCGGCGGTAACGCCGTCCTCTTCCTGGTAGACGGCGAACGCCTGGCGGGAGAGACACTGAACAATGTAGATTATAACCGCCTCAACCTGGACAACGTGGAGCGGGTGGAGATCGTGAAAGGGGCAGCTTCTACGCTGTATGGCTCGAATGCCATCGGCGGCGTAATCAATATTATCACCAAGGCTTCGGATGATCCGTGGAACCTGAACCTCAATACCCGTTTTGGAGTACACAACGACCAGCGACACGGCGGTACGGTGGGGTTCAATGCCGGTAAGTTCTACAGCCAAACCAACGTGCAATATACCAACATAGACTCCTACGACGTGAAACAGGGAGACTATACAACCATCAATGGCAACAAGACCTGGAATGTGAAGGAACGACTGATGTTCACCCCGAACGAACAGCTACGGCTGACGGCACGTGCCGGTTATTATTTCCGTGAACGGGATGCATCACTGGAGACCAAGAACCGCTATCGCGGATTCAGCGGCGGACTGAAAGGGAACTATGACTTAAATACCCAAAGCAACCTGGAAGTTGCCTATACATTCGACCAGTACGACAAGAGTGACTATCTGGTATCGTACAAGAATGACATCCGCGACTACAGCAACGTGCAACACAGCGTACGCGCCCTTTACAACTACACGTTCGACGATAAAAACACGTTGACCGTCGGAGCGGATTACTTGAGAGATTACCTGATGTCGTACCAATTTGAAGATAACGGTGATTACACGATGCACTCTGCCGACGCTTTCGGACAATTCGACTGGAACCCGACGGAACACTTCAACGTGATTGCCGGATTGCGGTTCGATTACTTCTCCGAATCGAACGTGCGCCACTTCTCACCCCATCTGGGATTGATGTACAAGATAGGAAACTGCTCCCTGAGAGGATCATATGCGCAAGGATTCCGTTCGCCCACCCTGAAGGAGATGCACATGGACTTCTACATGGCAAGCACCATGATGATTTACGGTAACCCGGATCTCGCCCCGGAAACCAGCCACAACTTCTCACTCTCGGGAGAATACACCAAGAATCGTTACAACTTCACGCTGACGGGTTATTATAACCTGGTGCACGACCGCATTGATTATAGCTCTTTCAGAGATACCGACGGAACAATTGCTCAAATATATACCAATACTCCACGGGTGGACATCGCCGGAATCGATGCCAATGTTTCTGCCAAATATCCCTGCGGCATAGGCGCACGCATCTCGTACACGTACATCCATGAGTTCATGCGCGAGGGACAGGCAAAGACCACTTCTACCCGCCCCCACTCGGCTACAGTACGACTGGAATACGGCAAAACGTGGGACCACTATAACTTCAACCTGTCACTCGACGGACGTGCTTTGTCGCAAGTGAAAACAAACCAGTATACCTCCAACGATCCGAATGCAGGAACGGAAAAAGTAACTTATCCGGGATATACCATGTGGAACCTGATCCTCACACAAAGAGTATGGAAGGGAATCAATGTGAATATGGCTGTCAACAACCTGTTCAACTATCGCCCCGATTATTATTACGCCAATTCGCCCTATACAACGGGAACCAACTTTTCCGTAGGGTTATCGCTGGACATCGATCAGATGTTCAGAAAATAGCGGAAGAGGCTAAGTCAGCCGGTATTTCCAATCGTACGATCGGCATTTAGTAAGAACGAAATAAACCAAAGAACAAGAAGCAATATGAAAAAGAAACAAATCATCACAGCCTGTTGCGTGGCCGCGGCAATACTCGTCGGAGTATTTGTCTGGCGGACCTGTTTCAGTGCCACGAAGATTGCCTTTGTCAATTTCCAGACCATCAATCTGGGAAATATTTCAAAGGCGAACGACAACTCGTTTGTCAAACTAAGAGAAGTCTCTACGGATCACCTGGACGAACTGACGAACTACGATATGGTGTTCGTCAACGGTATGGGATTGCGCATCGTCGAAGAGCAGCGCCAACTGATACAACGGGCAGCCGACAAAGGCGTACCGGTGTACACCTCCATGGCAACAAACCCCGCAAACAATATCTGCAACCTCGATTCGGTACAGATGAAACAGATACGCCAATATCTTACCCATGCCGGAAAGGTAAACTACCGGAATCTGCTTTCGTATGTCCGCAAAGAGATTGACGGCAAGCTGATCTCGGCACCTGCACCGGAAGCACCGGTAGAGAAACCGACCGATCTTCTCTACCACGCCGGAGTGAAAAATCCGGATGACGAAATGGAATTCCTAAACGTGTCCGATTATGAAAAGTTTCTCCGCGAAAACGGACTCTATAAAGAGGGGGCACGCAAGATTGTGATCACCGGACAGATGGCGGATGCCACGGAACTGATTAAAGCACTCGAAGAGGCGGGACACAACGTGTATCCGGTTTCTTCTTTCACCCGGTTCATGGAGTTCGTCCGTGAAATCGGACCGGATGCCGTTATCAACATGGCACATGGACGCATGGGCGACGCCATGGTGGAATATCTGAAAGAGCACAACATTCCTCTCTTCGCCCCACTCACCATCAACAGTCTGGTGGAAGACTGGGAAAACGACCCGATGGGTATGTCCGGCGGGTTTCTTTCGCAAAGCGTAGTGACACCGGAAATTGACGGTGCCATCCGCCCGTTCGCCCTCTTTGCCCAATACAAAGATGACGAAGGATTGCAACATTCATTTGCTGTTCCCGAACGGTTGGAAACGTTCGTAAGCACAGTGAACAACTACCTCTCCCTGAAAACAAAACCCAACAGCGAGAAGCACATAGCCATCGTCTACTATAAAGGTCCCGGACAGAATGCGCTGACAGCAAGCGGAATGGAAGTAGGCCCCTCGCTCTACAACCTGCTGTTGAGGATGAAGAAAGAAGGTTACCGGGTGGAAAACCTCCCTGCCAATGCCAAGGACCTGGAGAAAATGATCCAGGCACAGGGAGCCGTATTCGGCATGTATGCAGAGGGAGCTTTTGATGAATTTATGAAAACCGGTAACCCCGAACTGGTGACCAAAGAGCAATACGAAAGCTGGGTGAAAGCATCGCTCCGTCCCGAGAAATACGCTGAAGTGGTAGCTGCCAACGGTGAGTTCCCCGGCCAATACATGACTACGTCCGACGGACGTCTGGGCATCGCACGGTTGCAGTTCGGCAATGTAGTACTGATGCCGCAGGTGGCAGCCGGCAGCGGAGACAATGCCTTCCAGGTGGTGCATGGCACCAATGCCGCACCTCCCCACACTTACATCGCTTCGTACCTCTGGATGCAACACGGGTTCAAGGCAGATGCGATGATTCACTTCGGTACGCACGGAAGCCTTGAATTCACTCCACGGAAACAGGTGGCGCTGTGCAGCAACGACTGGCCCGACCGCCTTGTGGGAACTCTTCCGCACCTTTACATTTATTCCATCGGCAACGTGGGAGAAGGCATGATAGCCAAACGCCGTTCGTATGCCACCCTGCAATCTTACCTCACGCCTCCTTTCCTCGAAAGTAGCGTACGGGGTATCTACCGTGACCTGATGGAGAAAATCAAGATTTACAATAATACCACCGGATCGAAAGAGAAGCAGTCGCTTGCCGTGAAAGCACTCACCGTAAAACTGGGCATTCACCGTGAACTGGGACTGGATAGCTTACTGACCCGCCCATACAGCGAGGATGAAGTGGCACGTGTGGAGAACTTCGCCGAAGAACTGGCCACGGAAAAAATCACCGGACAGCTTTATACAATGGGTATACCCTATGAACCGGAGCGTATCACTTCTTCCGTACTTGCCATGGCAACCGAGCCGATAGCTTACAGCCTCCTGTCACTCGACAAACAACGTGGCAAAGCGACAGCCGATGTAGAGAAGCACCGCTCCCTCTTTACGCAGCGTTACCTGAATCCGGCCCGTGCTTTGGTAGAAAAACTGATAAGCAACCCTGCACTGGCAACAGACGAACTGATCTGCCGTACAGCCGGTGTCAGCCCCGAAGAACTGGCGAAAGCACGCGAAATAGAAGCTTCACGCAATGCTCCGAAAGGAATGATGGCGATGATGATGGCTGCCGCTGCCAAAAACAAGGCAGAGGACAAGACCGGAAAGGCAACACATAAGATGCCGGAAGCCATGAAGGAGAAAATGAAAGAGATGGGTGCTCACATGGATTCGTCCAAGGCCATGGAAATGGCAAAGAAAATGGGTGCCAGTCCGGAAGCCCTGAAGAAGATGGAAGCAAAGATGAATCCTCAAAAAGTGGGAAAGAAACCTGCCCAAAAAGAATACAGCAAAGAGGAAATCAACTTCGCCCTTGCCTTGACGGAGGTGGAACGCACCATCCGAAACGTGGGTAACTATAAGACAGAGTTGGCCGACAGTCCCGAGAAAGAGCTCGCCAGCCTGGTCAATGCCCTGAATGGCGGATACACTGCGCCTTCACCCGGTGGTGATCCGATTGCAAACCCCAACACTCTGCCTACAGGACGCAACATGTACGCCATCAACGCAGAAGCCACTCCTTCGGAGTCGGCCTGGGAAAAAGGAGTGGCACTGGCCAAACAAACCATCGAAACTTACCGAAGCCGTCATAACGACAGCATTCCCCGTAAAGTCAGCTACACACTCTGGTCTGCCGAATTCATTGAAACGGGAGGAGCTACCATCGCACAGGTATTGTATATGCTCGGTGTAGAGCCGGTTCGTGACGCCTTCGGGCGTGTCAGTGACTTGAAGCTGATTCCATCGGCCGAATTGGGGCGCCCCCGTATCGACGTAGTGGTACAGACATCGGGACAGCTCCGTGATATTGCAGCATCCCGCCTTTTCCTGATCAACCGTGCGGTAGAGATGGCCGCGGCTGCCAAAGACGACAAATATGAAAACCAGGTAGCGGCAAGTGTGGTAGAAGCCGAACGGGCACTGACCGAGAAAGGGGTAAGCCCGAAGGATGCCCGTGAGATGGCTGCTTTCCGTGTGTTCGGCGGTGCCAACGGAATGTACGGCACAGGTATCCAGGAGATGGTCGAATCCGGTGACCGCTGGGAAAATGAATCAGAAATAGCCGCCACTTACCTTAATAATATGGGTGCTTACTACGGTAGCGAAAAGAACTGGGAGGCCTTCCGGAAATATGCTTTTGAAGCCGCACTGACCCGTACGGATGTAGTGGTTCAGCCTCGTCAGAGCAATACATGGGGGGCACTGAGTCTCGACCACGTATACGAGTTTATGGGAGGCATGAACCTTGCCGTACGCAACGTGACCGGCAAGGACCCCGACGCTTACCTGAGCGATTATCGCAACCGTAACCACATGCGCATGCAAGAAGTCAAAGAGGCTGTCGGTGTAGAAAGCCGCACCACCATCCTCAACCCCGCTTACATCAAAGAGAAGATGAAAGGCGGTTCTTCCTCTGCCGCCGAGTTTGCCGAAACTGTAACCAATACATATGGCTGGAACGTGATGAAACCTGCCGCCATCGACAAAGAACTTTGGGACAACATTTACAATGTATACGTAAAAGACGAATACAATCTGAACGTGAAAGAGTTCTTCGAAACACAAAGTCCCGCCGCCCTTGAAGAGATGACTGCCGTCATGCTCGAAAGTGCCCGCAAAGGTCTGTGGAAAGCAAGCGCCGAGCAGGTTGCCGAACTGGCAAAACTCCATACCGAAACGGTAAACAAGTATCGTCCGTCGTGCTCGGGTTTTGTATGCGACAATGCCAAACTGCGCGAATACATCGCTTCCAAGTCGGATGCTCCGGCTGCCGCACAGTACAAGGAAAACATCACCAGGATACGTGAAGCAAAAGCTTCGGGCGATGCCAAAGGAATGGTGATGAAGAAAGAAGAGATAAACCAGACACCGGAAGAACAAAAGACAACCCTGAGCAACATTGCCGTGGGTGCAGCCGTAGTAGTGGTGATACTGGCACTCGTACTCTTTGTCCGCAAACGTCGTAAAACATCAGAATAATCAGGAGTATGGATACAGTCGTACTTGTATTAATGCTGTTAATAGCATTCAACTTTCTGCTGAAACAGACTTTCTGGAAAGCAGTAGCGGTAGGCATCATCGCTGCCGTTGCCGCCCTGTTTGCGGGACTGATGTGGCCGTATGCCATCGAGCAGTCGAAAACACAGATTGCCGACTGGCTGGGCAACACCGCCCTGATGCTGGACACTTCCGTTTTACTGACTATCGAGGTCAGCCTCCAGATGGCCTATGCCATGCTGGCGGTACACGTTGCCAGTGCCTATCCGGTAAAGCCCCGCACGCTGCTCACCTACCGATTCCTGAGATGGTTTCCGGGACTGCTTATCTTCCCGGTATTATTCAGCGGGCTGGTCTATCTTATCTTTGCTTTCCCGGGGACACCATTCACCACCGTGGCGTGGGGGTATGCCGCTTGTGTGTTAATAGCCATCCCCGTGGGACGCCGGGTGCTGCTCTATCTCCTTCCAGAGAAAGAACTGCGGTTGGAACTCTTCTTCCTCACTAACGCATTGGTAGCCATCCTGGGGATTGTCGCTACCGTGAACGGACGGACTTCCGTAGCCGGAGTCAGTGAAGTGAACTGGGGAGCACTGGCCGGCGTCGGAGGAATAACCGTCATCGGCAGCGCCATCGGACTCGGATGGTGGAGACTGAAGAAAAAAAGTAATCAATCATAAAAACAACAGGTAAATCAACTTTTTAAAACTGATCGACAATGAATATCATATCAGACATTTTATATTGGATTTCTACAGGACTGCTCGTTCCTGTTATCGTATTGCTTATCGTATTATTCGGCCGTGCACTTCTGTTGGTCGGCAGTTTCTACGGACAGTATCTTTCGATACGCAAGACAGAGGCACTGCTCCGCAACGAACTGAACGCACTCACTCCTGCCACTGTTACTGAACTGGCAGCCAAATTGCCGGAGAAATCATCATCCCTCGTCATATCCTATATCCGCCAGGTACTCGAAGCACACGATAGTCCGGCACAGGTACAACGCCTGCTCGCCAACTTCGAGATCGCAGCCGACAAAGACCTCGCCATTTCTAAAACATTGACCAAGCTCGGCCCTATCCTCGGACTGATGGGCACACTTATTCCGATGGGTCCCGCCCTTGCCGGACTGGCAAGCGGTGACATCGCTTCGATGGCCTATAACATGCAGATCGCTTTTGCCACTACCGTTGTCGGACTGGTAGCTGGAGCCGTAGGGTTCCTCACTCAACAGGTGAAACAGCGCTGGTATCTTCAGGATATGACCAATCTGGAGTTTCTTTCCGAATTGTTGAACGAAAAACGTGCGGCCCGATGAAACGAAACCTGCTCAGAAAAGAAGAAGATGCCGACCCGATCAGCGTCGTATCGAACCTGTTCGATGTAGCCATGGTATTTGCCGTAGCCTTGATGGTAGCTCTTGTCAGCCGCTACAACATGACCGAAGTGTTCTCTCAGGAAGACTACACCATGGTGAAAAACCCCGGAAAAGAGAATATGGAAATCATCACCAAAGAAGGACAGAAGATCAACCGTTATACTCCTTCGGAAGACCAGCAGAAAAGCGGCAAGAAGGGAAAGAAGGTAGGTATTGCCTATGAATTGGATAACGGGGAAATCATCTACGTCCCGGAAGAATAAGTACTCTCGACAGGACTGTCCCCCGAAAGTTGGCAAACAGCGTATAAAAGGGCATGTCAAGAGTCTGTTTCACCACAGAGCAGCAAATCACACAGAGATGCGGTTTACAGATAATCCAAGCAATTATCTTCTCTGTGTAGCCTGCTGTTCTGTGGTGAACTGCTGATATACCCATCCGGCACTCTGCAGACGGGAATTTCAGTATCCGGTTGTCGGCCGGCAAACAAAAGACCTGAACCTTTTTGCCCTCAAACATTTAAGTCTTTTCAGTGAAACACTTAAGCATTCTCAGCGAAACGTTTAAGTCTTTTCAGAAAACGTTTAAGTCT
This sequence comes from Bacteroides hominis, assembly GCF_033042785.2. Classification (NCBI taxonomy): domain Bacteria; kingdom Pseudomonadati; phylum Bacteroidota; class Bacteroidia; order Bacteroidales; family Bacteroidaceae; genus Bacteroides; species Bacteroides hominis. The sequence continues at coordinate 4,094,283 of NZ_CP178829.1, forward strand.
TTTTCGGAAACTCTTAAATCTTTTTCTCCCCCCCCACGAATCAAAAGCCCAATGCTGTCTCACGGCTCTGAATAACAACCGGAAACAAACTTTCCGGGAATTCCGCCTTTATGCAAATATCATTTCCTTTCAATTGAAACAGATCAACAACTCTCCAAAAAGAAACCTGCTTCTCCTTTTGCCTGCAATTTTTTTGATTACCTTTGTCCCCCGAAAAGACGCAATTCACCCGTTAAAAAGGGTATCCCCCATCTAAGACCTAAACCGGAATCGAAGCACTATACAGACACATCAACCGCATTCCCTTCACCGGAAATGTGGAAAAGCAACATGTATGTATCACTGATTTAAGAAAGAGTAAAAAGATCAAAACCTTATGGACATCCACCAAGAATTAAAAGAACTATCTAAATTCCTGTCTGAATATTCCACCAGCCTGATGGCCGTAGGTGTACAGACATCACGCATCGTACGAAACACATCGCGAATTGCCGAGTCTTTCGGCTTTTTCTGTGACATGACCATCTTTCAGAAAACCATCATCATGACGTTACGCGACGCCGATAACTCACACTCGTACAGCACAGTAAACAAAATCAAACCCATGGGGCTGAATTTCGCCATCAACTCCGCCCTCAGCACCCTGAGCTGGGAAGCGTATGACGAGCATCTGTCTCTCACTGAACTCCAGCGACGTTATCACGAAATAGTCAGCAAGCCGCGCGAAAGCAAATGGCTCGTACTGATCCTCGTTGCTTTTGCCAATGCGTCATTCTGCCGCCTGTTCCAAGGTGACTTTATTTCTATGGGGATCGTATTCGCCGCCACCCTGGCAGGCTTCTTCGTCCGTACCGAACTAATGGGACGTCACTGGAATCATCTGGCAGTATTCATCATCTCTTCGTTCATCGCCTCGATGATCGGCAGCACAGGCTACCTGATGCACTGGGGAACCACTCCGGATATGGCTTTGGGTACCAGCGTCCTCTACCTGATCCCGGGTGTACCACTGATCAACTCCATCATGGACATCATCGACGGACATGTACTGGCGGGAACATCGAGATTTATTAATGCCTGTCTGCTTATCATTTGTATAGCAATCGGCCTTTCAATGACCCTTTTAATCACCGGAATCAGCACTTTATGATGAATATAGAATTTATAACCGCCACTATACTCGACGGCGCATTCGCCGCCATTGCCGCCATCGGATTTGCCATCATCTCCAATCCACCCCGGAAAGCCATATTGATCTCTGCTTTTCTGGCGGCCGTTGGGCACGGATTACGCTACTTCCTGATGCATACGCATCTGTTCACGATGGACATCGCCACAGCCTCTTTCTTTGCTGCCGTCTCCATCGGTTTGTTAGCCATCCCCTTTGCCAAGGCAATCCATTGTCCGGCGGAGGTATTCTCGTTCCCGTCTCTCCTGCCGATGATTCCGGGAATGTTCGCTTATAAAAGTATCCTGGCACTGACAAAGTTTATGCAGACCAAGGATGAAACTGCCTCCTTGCAATATCTGGTAGATTTCTTCCACAATGGCAGTACCACTATCTTTGTGTTGTTTGCCCTGGTTGTAGGAGCTGCCATACCGGTATTTATCTTCCACCGCCAGTCATTCACAGCTACACGTTTACTGAAGAAACTGGTAAAGAAGGCCTGACAGAAAGGCTCACCACAGATTACACGGATTCCCACAGATTAATGATTTATCTTATGGATAAGAACAATCAAAAATCTGTGGGAATCTGTGTAATCTGTGGTGAAAAAAACACCGGAAAACTTCACCTATTTCCTTGCTTCGGCAATGTAAGCCAAGGCTTCGGCACATTTCCCGGTGACATATCCCCAGTCTCCGGCCGTTACTTTATCTTTCGGGAACAATTTGGACCCCATGCCTACGCAGAACGCACCTGCCTTGAACCAAGACGTCAGATTCTCCCTCGTAGGTTCCACCCCACCGGTCACCATCAACTTGGACCATGGCATCGGAGCCATCAGGCCTTTTACAAAATTCGGACCATATACATCTCCCGGAAATATCTTGCAAAGATCACAACCGGCCTCCTGCGCAAAGCCCACTTCCGAAACCGAACCGCATCCCGGTGTATATGCAATCAGCCGGCGATTGCATATCTTAGCAATCGCCGGATTGAATAGCGGCCCTACCACGAAGTCAGCCCCCAACTGTATATATAAAGCCGCAGTAGCCGGATCGACTACAGAACCGACACCCATAGCCATTTCCGGACACTCACGGGTTGCAAACTTCACGATTCCGGCAAATACCTCCTGGGCAAAATCCCCCCGGTTTGTAAATTCAAAAGCACGGACGCCACCTTCATAACAGGCCTTTAGCACTTTCTTTGCCACTTCCACATCTTCGTGATAGAATACAGGAATCATGCCCGTTGTCCCCATCTTAGTCAGGACAGCCATTTTATCAAATTTAGCCATATCTATTTATTTACAATTGAATTTATCTTTGTACACGTCCACTCGCATCGCCTCCGGCCAGCGCCTCGACTTCTGCCACAGAAACCAGATTGAAGTCTCCGCTGACGGTATGCTTCAATGCCGATGCCGCCACGGCAAATTCAAGCGCTTCACCCTGTGTAGGCTTCGTAAGCAGACCATGGATAATGCCTCCGGAGAACGAATCCCCACCACCTACCCGGTCGACAATCGGATCGATGTCATAGTGCTTGGAAACGTAGAATTCCTTACCATTATAAATCATGGCCTTCCAGCCATTGTGTGACGCGGAGAAAGATTCACGCAGTGTCGAGATAACATAGCTGAATTCAAACTCTTCCGACATACGCCGGAAAATCTCCTTATACCCCTCGGCATCCGTATGTCCGCTTTCCACATCCGCGTCGGGCTTGAATCCCAGACAAAGCTCCGCATCTTCTTCATTACCGATGCAGACATCTACATACTTCATCAAAGGTTTCATCACGGATTGTGCCTTCTCCTTTGTCCACAGCTTCTTACGGAAATTCAGATCGACCGACACGGTCACCCCGTGACGCTTGGCAGCCTCACATGCTAAACGGGTCAATTCGGCTGCTTTGTCCGAAATGGCGGGAGTAATACCCGACCAATGAAACCAGTCGGCTCCCTCCATAATCCTGTCAAAATCGAAATCCACCGTATCGGCTTCGGCAATGGCGGAATGCGCACGATCGTAAATCACCTTACTGGGACGCATGGCAACACCGGTTTCCAAATAATAGATGCCGACACGGTCGCCTCCCCTGGCAATATAATCTGTCATCACACCATATTTGCGGAGTGCATTTACAGCCGACTGCCCTATTTCATGTTCAGGCAGCTTGGTTACAAAATAAGCATCATGGCCATAATTAGCGCAGCTCACAGCTACGTTAGCCTCACCCCCACCGTACACCACATCGAAAGAGTCCGATTGAACAAAACGAGTATTTCCCGGAGGAGATAACCTGAGCATAATTTCGCCTAACGTAACGACTTTCTTTCTCATAATTCTATATTTAGTTAGTTTTGAGTTTAATTTGTTTCTATTCTAAAACGATCGATCTTAATTGTTCAGTTACAATTTATTATTCACCCCCCAATCTTCTCAATAACATACTGGATATATGAACAATAGCAATGTATAAAATAGACACCGGCAAAGTCCGTGTGCGGACACAAAGATACACAGATTTTCATGATTACAAAAATTATTATATATTTGTGTCCATAGAAATAAAACTATTATTGTGTCCGGGCACAAAACCCCGCATAAATAAAGAAGACGCATGAATAAATTGCCAGAAAGAATCAGAATCAAGGATATTGCCCGTTTGGCAAACGTATCTGTAGGAACTGTCGACCGCGTGCTCCACGGCCGTAGCGGAGTATCGGAAGCAAGCCGGAAACGGGTGGAAGAAATCCTGAAGCAACTGGACTACCAGCCCAATATGTATGCCAGTGCACTGGCCTCCAACAAGAAATACACTTTTGCCTGCCTGTTACCCAAGCATCTGGAAGGTGAATACTGGACAGACGTGCAGAAAGGTATCCGTGAAGCGGTTAGCACATATTCCGATTTCAATATCTCAGTGGACATCACTCACTACGATCCTTATGATTACAATTCGTTTGCAGCAACCAGCCGGGCTGTCATTGAAGAACGCCCGGACGGAGTGATGTTTGCTCCTACCATACCGCAATACACAAAAGAATTCACCGATGCACTGAACGGGTTGGGTATACCTTATATATACATCGATTCACAAATAAAAGATGTCCCTCCCCTCGCCTTCTTCGGTCAGAACTCCCACCAAAGCGGATACTTTGCGGCACGTATGCTGATGCTGCTTGCCGGAAACGACCGGGAGATCGTGATTTTCCGTAAGATACACGAAGGGGTGATCGGATCGAACCAGCAGGAAAACCGTGAAATCGGTTTCCGCCAATATATGCGGGAGCATCATCCCGACTGCAATATCCTTGAACTCGACCTGCACGCCGCCCCGAATATTGAAGACAACCGTATGCTGGACGATTTCTTCAGCGAACATCCGGAAGTGAAGAACGGGATCACGTTCAATTCGAAAGTATACATCATCGGTGAATACTTGAAAATGCGTCGGAAAAACAATATCAACCTGATCGGTTACGACCTGCTCGAACGGAATGTGGCTTGCCTGAAGGATGGCACCGTCTCTTTTCTGATTGCCCAGCAACCGGAGTTGCAAGGATTCAACAGTATCAGGACTCTATGTGACCACCTGATATTCAAAAAGGAGGTGACATGCACCAACTACATGCCAATTGACCTTCTGACCAAAGAAAACATCGACTATTATAACTTTTCCCTCTTCAGATAAACCATATCCCGGAGCAAAATTCCATCTTCACAGATGGGATGATCATAATGGTCGGTAAAGAAATTCTCAACGCGGTGGGAAGGGACAAATCCGCAAGACTGATAGAACGAAAGTGAGTGTGGAGTATCGCCCGTCCCCACAAACATAACCGAGCATCTGTCCGAATAGTGACGGAACAAGAATTCAACCAGATATCTGCCGTAGCCCTTGCGCTGGCTCTCCGGATAAGTCGCGATATTCTTCAGTTCGTAAATACCTTCCCCCTCGTTGGTCACCACACAAGCCGCTCTGAGCTCTCCCCCGTCGTACAAGGTAAACATCTCCCCACGTTCCAGATAGCGGTCCACCATATCCTCCTGTTCGTCTGCCAGCAGGAGCAAATCGAGGAAACGCTTCTTGTCAGAAAACACTTGCTCTACCTTCATTTCCTTTCTCCTTCCCTGTGTTCAAGAATCACCGTCATGTGGTCCAGTGCCCAGCCTACCAACGCCTCTACATGCGGAATCAGACTGCGTCCCGTCTCCGTCAGGCAATACTCCACTCGTGGGGGCACCTCCGCATACACCTTTCGTTGTACCAATCCGTCGGTTTCCAGTGTTCGAAGCGTGACAGTCAGCATCCGTTGCGAAATGTCATCAATCGTTTTATGAATGTCACTGAAGCGCATCGTTCCGTTCGCGTTCAGCGTCACCAATACCAGCATCGACCACTTGTCGCCCAGCCGGCACAGTACGTCCCTGATAGGACATGTCCCTGAAGGATGAAAATTTTTCATTTTTTAATCTTTTCTATTCCATTGAGTTCCAGCAATAGTTATCTCTATGTAAGTTCCTTATTCTGAAGTTCGTTCTTGTTTATCCGCACAGAGAAACATACATTTGCAAGCACAAAAGTAATAAACTTACGAAAGATAACTATTGTTTCACTTAATAATTTATGTTATGGCAAAGAAAGTTGCAGTATTAGCAGTCAATCCGGTCAACGGATTCGGTTTGTTCCAGTATCTGGAAAGTTTTTTCGAGAATGGTATTCCGTACAAAGTATTCGCGGTGTCAGATACCCGGGAGATCAAGACCAATTCCGGCATCACCCTGTTTGCCGATGACGTGATAGCCAATCTCAAAGGGCATGAAGACGAATTTGACGCACTTGTATTCGCTTGTGGCGACGCAGTGCCGGTATTCAAAGACAATGCAGGAAAGGCCTACAATGTAGACCTGATGGAAGTAATCAAAGCATTTGGCGAAAAAGGCAAACTTATGATCGGCCATTGTGCCGCCGCCATGATGTTCAATTTCACCGGAATCACCGCCGGAAAGAGGCTGGCCGTCCACCCGCTTGCCAAACCCGCTATACAGACGGGACAGGCGACTGACGGAAAATCGGAAATTGACGGTAACTTCTATACCGCACAAGATGAAAACACCCTTTGGACAATGATGCCTCAGCTGATTGAGGCTCTGAAGAAGTAACGCTGGACACCTCCGTTACAGCACTTATCACGACAGTGTGCCGGAAGCTATTCATAACGCCCCGTCTGCTTCCCGGCACACTTTGTGTTTTCCACCCTCACTCGATCTTCTGCCTCAACCTTTTCATATAATCAAGTAAAAACAGGTCATAATTCATTTATTATTAATACTTTTACAGTCGAATAAACAAAACATCGCCATCATTCAATAGAATTTTATGACTACTTCCTTTGGAGTAACATCCATTTTCTGTACCCCATTACTGAGAAAACTGTTGGTTCTTTTCACATGTTTCCTATCAGTAATCCCTGTATCCGCCCAAAAAGAGGCAATGAATACCAAAGACTATATTCTGGTCATTAACACCTATACGGAAGCCTTCGCATGGAGCAACCGCCTGATCTTTACAGCAACCGAATTTGTCAAGGATGATCCTCACTTAGCCATTTATGCCGAACACATGAATCTCTTGATGATGGATAATGACAGTACACTGTGTGAATTCAAGACCAACCTGTTCGAGAAGTATGGTTCCCATTCTCCGCGCGCACTATTATTGCTGGGTAATTCCACCTTGATGTTGCGGGACGACTTCAGAAAGGTATGGGGTGATGTCCCGATCATACTCTGCTCCGAAAAAGACTACATCGGTCCCAGAGAATATTATTTGAGGAAACACCCCGTCCCTCCGTCCGAACGAATCCCGCTGACCGAACTGGCCCAACCCTATAACCTCGTCCTTCTTTACTCCAACCAATACATACGTGAAAACCTGGAGTTAATGTTTCATATCCTTCCCGATATGAAAAAGCTGATTTATGTAGGCGATCAGAGATTCGTCAATCAAACGAACAGTATAGAAATACAGGAAGTATTACAATCCAGCCATCCCGGGGTCCAATATACTTTTTTATCTCCTGAGAATATTCTGGAAACCAACCAACTGATCGACTCTCTCAACTTTGTCGATCCCCGGACCACCGGCATCCTGTTTTCTTCCTGGTTCTATAAGCGGAAGTTTGCGGGCAACACTTCACTGTCTATCGTATCACCCAAAATTGTTTCTACTGTTTCACCTCCCCTGTTTGCCCTCAGCACCATTGACGTAAAAGACAAAAGCAGCGGGATGACCGGAGGATATTCTTACAATCAGACAGAATTCGACAAGCGGCTTCTCGGTATATTTTCCTATGTACTGAATGGCAGGCAACCCCGCACCCTCCCTTACTATTATCCTCTGGACGGTATGCCCATCATCAATTATGAGACACTGATCCATAAAGGATTTTCTCCCGACTTATGTCCGGCCAACACGTATTTCATCAACAAACCGCGCACCTTCTGGGAACAATACAGCTACTTCCTTATAGGTACATGCATCTCCATCGTCCTGCTCGTCCTGTTTTTCCAGTACCGCATCCGCACACTGAACAGGCTCAAGAAAACACAGTTGAAAGAGATAGAGACCATGACCAGCTATAAAAACCTGATCAACAACATGCCCATCCTCTATATGCAGGAAAAGCTGATAACAAACGAACAAGGTATAGGCATAGATTTGATCTACCTGAACGTAAACCCCCATTTCGAACAGAATTTTTTCCGCAGAGAAGATGCGGTAGGCAAGAAAGCAAGTGAGATGTTTCCCGAATCCCTCCCCGAGTTCCTGCACTTCATCCAGATGTCACTCAAGGAAAACCGGGTCGTTACTTTCCCATACTATTTCAAGAAAATCAATCGGTTCTATGATATCGTCCTCAAAGGTACCCATCAGAATAACGTGGTTGATATTTTTTGTCTGGACAGTACCGAATTACACCTGGCACAACAAAAACTGACCGCCACCAACCACAAGCTGTCGATGGCATTGGATGTGGCAAATATCATTCCATGGAAATGGGATCTGCTCAGCAAAACCATCCTGTGTGACATCAACAAACCCATCGAACTCAGTTCACCCGGCAACAGCGTGAACGACGAGCAACTGGCCGTGCCGGACACGCAATACTTCTCAAAGATATTCAAAGAAGACCGCAAACGGGTGGAACAGGCATACAAAGACCTGATTGAAGGTCGCACGGACAAGGTAAAGGAGGAATACCGGGTTATCAACGTACAGAACCACACCCACAAAGTGGAATGGGTAGAAGCTCAGGCCGCCGTAGAATCCCGCGACGAAAACGGAAATCCTACCACGCTGGTAGGCTCTTCACTGGTCATTACCAAACGAAAAAAGATGGAGATGGAACTTACCACGGCCAAAGACCGCGCCGAAGAATCCAACCGTCTGAAATCGGCTTTCCTTGCCAACATGAGCCATGAAATCCGTACTCCGCTGAATGCCATCGTAGGCTTTTCGGGTATCTTGGCATCTACCGATGAGGAAGAAGAAAAACGGGAATACGTCAACATCATCGAAAATAACAACACCCTGCTCTTACAACTGATCAGCGACATCCTCGACCTGTCGAAAATAGAAGCCGGCACCCTTGAGTTCCAATACTCCAACGTCGAGCTGAATGCCGTAATGAAAGAGCTGGAAAGCACGTTGCAGCTCAAGATGAAATCCGAAGCCGTGAAATTGGAATTCGTACCTCCGGCAGACCGCTGCCTGGTTCATCTGGAAAAGAACCGTGTTTCCCAGCTGATCATCAATCTGGTGACCAATGCCATCAAGTTCACCGAGAAAGGGAGTATCCGCTTTGGCTACGAGCTTCGCGAAAAAGAGCTTTATTTCTACGTTGCCGACACCGGTTGCGGCATTGCCAAGGACGAGCAGGAAAGCATATTCGGCCGATTCGTCAAACTGAACAGTTTCGCACAAGGCACAGGGCTCGGACTATCCATCTGCCAGACACTGGTCAACCACATGGGCGGACACATCGGTGTGGAGTCTGAGAAAGGTAAAGGTTCCACATTCTGGTTTACCCTCCCTTACGAAGCCGCATCGACAGCTGAACCTGTCCGGAAAACAGTTATACAGCCCATTGCGGTAGAGAAAGACAAACTGACCATCCTGATTGCCGAAGACAACGAAAGCAACTTCAGGTTATTTGAGTCCATCCTCCGCCAGGATTACCGCCTGCTTCATGCCTGGGACGGCCGCGAAGCCGTAGAAATATTCCGCAAAGAAGATCCGCAGATTATCCTGATGGACATCAACATGCCGGTCATGGACGGATATGAAGCCACTAAAGAGATCCGTAAATATTCGGCCAAAGTACCTATCATCGCAGTTACGGCCTTTGCCTACGCTTCGGACGAACAGCGGGTGATGGAAAGCGGTTTCGACGGATACATGCCCAAACCCATCAATGCGCGCCAGTTACAGGCACAGCTCAAAGAGATTATGCAGAAACGGATCATCCTGCTATAACAACAGGATGACCCGTTTTTAAGGTCTTTATTCGTGTTTACAGCCACTTCGTAAACCGCTTCACATACCATTGTTTAATAAGCTGCGTCAGCACACAATAGCTCAGCAGGATGCCTGCCAACCAGGGGAAATAACTGAGCGGCAACGGCATCAACCCGATGGAAGCCCCAAACTGCGTGAAGGGAATGACGATTCCCAGAACCATGATGACGGACGTTAGTCCTAATACCGGCCAGGATGCCGTACTCTGAATAAACGGGATCTTGCGGGTACGGATCATATGTACAATCAACGTTTGCGACAGCAAGCCCTCTACAAACCAACCGGACTGAAAGAGAGTCTGATGTTCGGGAGAGTTGCAACCGAACACATACCACATGACCAGAAATAAGGCTATGTCGAAAATAGAACTGACCGGACCGATAAAAATCATAAAACGGCTCAGGTCGGATGCATCCCATTTGCGCGGCTTCATCAGGTACTCCGGATCCATTCGGTCGAACGGAATGGTGGACTGCGACGTATCGTACAGCAGATTCTGAACAAGCAGATGAACAGGCAGCATAGGCAGGAAAGGCAGAAAGGCACTGGCAGCCAGCACGCTGAACATATTGCCAAAGTTAGAACTGGCAGTCATCTTGATGTACTTCATAATGTTGCCAAACGTTCTGCGTCCCTCTATCACTCCATCTTCAAGCACCATCAGATCCTTCTCCAGCAGAATGATGTCGGCACTCTCCTTGGCGATGTCCACAGCCGTATCCACAGATATACCCACATCGGACTGGCGCAGGGCGGAAGCATCATTGATGCCGTCACCCAGAAAGCCCACCGTATGTCCCAATTCCTGCAGCAAGGTAATGATACGGGTCTTCTGCATGGGAGCCAGCTTCGCAAACACGGTAGTCTGCCGTATTCTCAACTTCAGTTCTTCATCCGTCAGCCGCTCTATCTCCGTACCGTTCAGCGTACAGGCCGTATCGACTCCCACCTGACGGCAGATGGTACGTACGACCGCTTCGTTATCACCGGACAGCACTTTCACATCGACTCCATGGCTATGGAGCTGCCGGATGGCATTGGCTGCCGAAGGTTTGGGAGGGTCGAGAAAAGCGAGATAACCGATCAGCACCATTCCGGATTCGTCTTCGACAGAAAAATCATGTTCTTTTTCTACCCAACTCTTTTGTGCCACCGCCAGCACACGCATACCTTCTTTGTTCATCTGCTCACTGATGACAAAGGCTTTCCGCCGCAGCTCATCGGTCAACTCGTGAACGGTTTTGCCGAACTCTGCATGAGTGCAGATTGCAAGCATCTCCTCTACCGCTCCCTTGGTGATGATCTGACGCTTCCTCTGTTCGTCTTCCACCACCACGGACATACGTCGGCGGGTAAAGTCGAATGGGATTTCGTCTACCTTGGTATAAGCATCCCTGAGATAATCCAACTGTAACTCACGAACATGTGAAAGGATGGCACGATCCATCAGATTCTTCAGCCCCGTCTGGAAATAACTGTTGAAATAGGCATGACGGAGTACGCGGCACTCGTGATCCTCGCTCCCGTCAGCATTGATAAACTTTTCCAGCACAATGTGGTCGCGGGTCAGTGTCCCGGTCTTATCGGTGCAAAGAATGTCCATCGCCCCGAAATTCTGGATGGCGTTGAGGTTCTTGACAATGGTCTTTTTCTTAGCCATAGAGACAGCTCCTTTGCTCAGGTTAGCGGTGACAATCATCGGAAGCATCTCAGGAGTCAGTCCCACGGCTACGGAAATGGCAAAAATAAAGGCTTCGAACCAGTCGCCTTTCGTCACTCCGTTGATGAGAAACACCAGAGGCACCATCACCAGCATGAAACGGATCAGCAAAAGACTGACATTGCTGATTCCTTTATCGAATGCCGTCTGCGCACGTACGCCGACGATACTCCGGGCGATGGTGCCCAGATAGGTATCTCGCCCTGTACCGAAAACAATGGCACGTGCCGAACCGCTCACTACATTGGAGCCCATGAAGCAAATATCATCAAGCTCGACCACACTACCGGAACGGTGACGATCCTCCGCCAATACGGCACACTTCTCTATGGCATCGGATTCTCCGGTCAACGAGGACTGGCTGACGAACAGGTCTTTCGACTCGATGACGCGGACATCGGCCGGAATCATATCTCCGGCAGCCAGACAGATGATGTCTCCCGGCACCAAATCTGTAATGTTGATCTCGTACGACTCCGGGGCACCGCTACGAATGACGGATGCGGTATTTTTCACCATCTTTTGCAAAGCATCCGAAGCCTTGCCGGAGCGCCACTCCTGCGAGAAGCGCAACACGACACTCAGCATCACCATACTTCCGATGACAAGGATACTGGTCCACTCCCGCTCTTCGGGCCGGGCCATCCAGACGTCGAGCACCAACGACACAAGCACAAGTGCCATCAGTACACCGATAAAGGGGTTGATAAAGGTTTTGCAAAACATCAGAAGCGGATTGGGGTGCGTCTCTTGCACGATTTTATTCTCACCGCAGCTTTTAAGCCGCTCTTCCGCATCCTCCTCCGAGAGTCCGTGGGGGGTAGTACAAAAATAGCCATACACCAACTTCAGCGGTTGGGTTGCTGCCAGAAATACCTTCTCGGTATTGAACTGCACAGTCTTGTCTGTTTGTTTCTTTCTAAAAATCATCATAGTACATTTTTTTTAGAGATACGGGGCCGCTCCCTATTGGAAGAATCCCATTCATTCATTTGCCTTTACAGTACAAAGGTAGGGAGCTCCCCGCAAAAGGGGCGTTAGAGAACGATTAGAGTACTATTAGAGTTTTATTAGAGTTTCTTCAGATATGAGGAATTTCCACCGTATAGACCGTACCTTCACCCGGCTGGCTATTGACGGTGATTTCACCCTTATGGGTATGTATGATCTTTTGAGTCAACATCATCCCGATGCCGTTTCCACGGGCATAGTCTTTATTGCTTCCCCGATAGAAAGGAGAAAACAGGTGTTGCATGTCATCGGCATTCATACCGATACCCGTGTCCGAAAAGCGGATAACAGACTTTTGCTCCCAAAAGCTGATCTGGACAAAAGAAGTGTGATTGGCGGAGAACTTGCAATTGTTCTCCATCAGGTTGACAAAAGCTGTTTTCAACAGATAGCCGTTGCCCAACACCGTGAGGACGGAGTCGTCATCGGCTTCTTCGCCGAATATCAATTCGATGGTATAGTCGGGGTTGGCTTTCATCACCATCTCACGGGCATCGAGCAGAAGCTCGTCCAGACGGATCTCTTCCAATTTGATCTGCTCGGGCAGATAATCGGCCTTGGCCAGATTGAGCAACCCTTCGGAAAGTTTCACCAACTTACGCGAATCGTCGAGCGCATTACCGATGGCACGGCGATATTCTTCGGAAGAACGCTCTTTCAGCAGAGCCAGTTCAAGTTCGGCAATCAGGGCAGCCATGGGAGTACGCAGTTCATGGGACACATTGCTGACGAACATTTTCTGAGAATCGAAAGACTGTTCCAGCCTTTCCAGCATCCGGTTGAAGGTGGTGGCAAGTTCGCCCAATTCATCTTTTTCGTCCTTCACCGGCACACGCAGGTCGAGACGGGAAGCAGAAATAGCTTCCACCTCCCCGAGAATATCGGACACAGGAGCCAGGGCACTCCGCGAAAGCAGGTAACCGACTCCCGCCAAAAGAGCGATACCTAAAAAGAAAAGAACAATCAGCATGGTCTGCAAAGAGTGTTGCTTGGCATATCCGTAACCATCGAAAGCAGCCGCTGTGATGACGTAAGGTTTACCATGGAACGTGTAAAGGAGCCCGATGACCTGATAACCGTCCTGATAAAACTCGATAGATTTATTTTGCAAAATTCGGTCGATCATCTCAGGGGTCTCTTTCACCAGGTCGATCTGCTTGGCATCATGATAAAGCAAATGGAAAGTAGTATCGTAGATGGCTACCTCCACTTCATTGATAAATTCGCGGTTGTTGAGGTAAATGGACTGCATGGTCTTGGCATCCACCCGGTTGTCGAGGAAAAGGTTGGCTTTGGTGATGCCTTCCTTTTTCAGGTCACGGAAGAATTCATTGCTCCGGTTCCGCTCCGAAAACAGATAGATAGCAGCTACCAGCAACAGAAAAACGGCTGCCGTGAAACCGGTATAGCGGAGAGTGAGCCGGGTACCTATCTTCATAACTCCTGTCTGAATATAAAGCCCATACCGGGTTTGGTATGGATCAGTTTCACATCATAGTCCCGGTCTATCTTTTTGCGGAGATAGTTGATGTACACATCGATAAAGTTGGTGCCCGTATCGAAATGGGTATTCCACACCTTGTCGGCTATTTCAACACGGGTAAGTAACCGTTCGGGGTTCTCGGCCATATAAAGCAACAGGTTATACTCTTTGGGAGAGAGTTTGATCTCCCTCTCCTGCCGATAGACGGTTTTTGTCTGCCGGTCGATGCGCAAGTCCGCATAGACGAGTTCCGTAAGTTGTGTTTCGGGTATACCGGGAAGTCGTCGTTTCAGCAATACCTTGATACGGGCATCGAGTTCGCGGAAATCGAAAGGTTTCACCATATAGTCGTCAGCCCCGGCATCGAAACCGTCGAGCTTATCATCCGTTGTGCCCAACGCTGTCAGCATCAGTACCGGAACCCGGTTATTGATGTTCCGTATCTCTTTACAGAGTTCGAAACCACTCATCTTCGGCAAGATTACATCGGAAATGACCATCTGAAACTCTCCGGCACGGAACAGGCGCAACCCCCAAACTCCGTCGTAGGCAAGTTCCACCTGATAGCCGGACTCTTCGAGACCGCGCTTCAACAGTTCCGCCACACGCTGTTCATCTTCCACAACCAGTATCTTTATCATGATGCAATCCCTCCTTACCGTTAGTTATCAATTCACCGGGCACAAAGATAAACACATAATGATAAATCCTCAACAGTATCGGCGTTTATTTATCCCTTCTCGTTCCGGCCGCATCCGATGCTTGATTCATGCCTACAGCGAACTACCGGCTAACGGGGAGAATGACTTAACGGGTATTGCTGTCGATAATGGGTATTGTGACCTAAATCATTTCATCAAGAGTTTCAAACGCTTTACCGGAAAAACGCCGTTACAATATTACAAACAAAATACAGACACCGCCGGAAAATAAACAGGGTGTAGCCATCCGGTCCGGATAGCTACACCCCAAGGTACCTAAGGCTACACCCTCCCCCCCGGTTGGGTGTAGTCCTATTGTTCCTGCACGGCATAAACCACTTCGTGCGCTTCTGTCAACCGGGGAACCTCCAGTTTATCCAACATCGCATCCAGAACCGGCTCCGGCACTTTATATTCGCGTATGCCGTTTTGCCGCCGCCAGACGGAGTAAGGTTTCTCTATATAGACTATTTTCACCCGTGCCCCATAGGTGATGAACAAATCGACCAACTGGGCACGTCTTTGGCGGGTCACGTTGGTGGCATTCCAAATAAAGTCCTGTCCCTTCCGGAGGTAGCCCCGTGCCTGCTCTTTGGCCGTTTGTGCCACCCAGCCGTTAGCCGCTTTATCCGTGGGGCTGAGTTTATGTTCACGTCGGATAGCATCCAGACTGACAACCGGCATATCGGCACATCGAGACTCTATATAATAGTCTTTCCCCATACCGGGCAGGCCTGCAAGCAAAGTAACCTCACATCTGAAATCATCGTGGGGGACATAATCGATATAAGCCTGATTCGTATGAAAATAATGGAAGCGGGCCGTATCACCGGCAAATGCCCGGGCTTTCCCCCAGCATTGCTGTTCACGGCAAAACATTTCAAAGAATTCGGTAGCTTCCAGCAGTATTTCCCTGTCCGTGCAGATACGCCCGCAAATATCGGCCACAGCCAACTGTTTCAGTAACGAAGTGTCCAGCCTCAGCGAAGCTTCACAAGCATGTTTCAAGGGATCTTCCCGTTCCATCAGCCAGATAGGCAAACCATGATGGCGTACCAGAGAGGCAATATGCTCGCGAATACCGAAAGGCGTAGAAATATCCCTGTAAAGGAGGGTGCGTACAGTAGCTTCCCCCCGCTTCGCATGATTTTTGGAGGTGATCTGCCCATTGCCTTCATCGACCGAAGTCGAACGCTTTTCTACATCGTGAAGCAAAGCGGCTGCCCAAAGGATCTCCCGGTCCTGCTCCGCAAGCCTCAGATAGGAAGGCTGTTGCTGCAATGCCTCGAGTACCATGCGGGTATGTACGGCTACACTTCCCTCGGCATGATGCAAAGCGTGCTGGGGAACCAGATCCATATCCCGCACCCAGCTGAACTGCTGTACCAGTGAATCCCAATCTTTCCGTTCTGTCAATCTCCAAATCATTCGTTACCTCCTTTCTCTTGTTTCGACTCCCACACCAGGCGGGCACGCTTCCAATGCCGTGTCCAATGCTCGTCTGTCTGCACATGCCCCTGACGGACATACTTAAACACATTACGGGCAAAGTCTGCGGTAAGATACTCGTCGGCATTGCGGGTTACTACCCCTTCACGGGTACAGTCCATCCCTGTCAGCGCATCGCGCGATCCGAAGACACTTGGTTCCCCGGCCAGGCAGATGACATGCTGTTTCAGGGTTTCGGCTGTTAGTCCGTTTACACGCTCCGTACGCAATTCGGGTACAGTAGGCAAATCGAACAAAGCAGCATAAAACTTCACCTCTTCCCACGACAGCCATTTGTCGAGACAGCGGACTGCGAACACATAAAAATGGGTTTCCAGCCGCTTGTACTCGATGGAATGAACAGCATACAGATTCTCGCCGAAGAGTTCAATATCTCCCAAGTCATTCTTCAACAACTCCCAACGCTGACGCAACTGGCTCGTCCATGGTGAAGTGGTAGGAGCAGCATGCGAACGGGCAAAAACCCCGTATCTGCTTAAACAATTATTCTCCCCATCCAGTTTTTCGGTATGGACCAGCGTGTTTATCTCCCGGATATCCTCCCAATAGGTATGATTGATTCGGTCGTCACTCGTCGTCCCGGGAGAGAACGGATAGTGGTAGGTACGACCATATTTTTCTGATAACATAGCTTTTTCTTTTAATCGTTAATACTCAAAACCGGAGCTCTTCTTGAATGACCTTCACCGGGTTTCCCCTTTGAAGGCTGTTGTGGTTACTCCAGTTAGCCTGTGCCTGAATCATTGCCTGCTCTACATTCCAAGCAGTCAGCTTGACCAGCAATCGTTCGGTGGCCAGTTTCTTATTCTGCCATTGTGAACGTTGGTCGGATGCCACTACACTGATTCCGCTGGGAATATGGACAGCCCTTACAGCAGATTCCGTCTTATTGACATGCTGTCCGCCGGGTCCGGAAGCCCGCAAAGTTTCATAACGGATTTCATTTTCGGTTGCCTCACGGCTTTCGGACAGCAAGAAGGTCTGCACACCGACAAACCAATTTTTGCGTCTGTGATGAATCCGGTACGGGCTACGGGCAATCCACAACACGGTTCCCTCCCACTCTTCCACCAGTGTATCGCAACCTGCACCTTCAAGTGCAATGACTGCCGACAGCAATGTACGGTTGGCAGGACCGGCTTCTTTTTCCACTATTTCCACTTTCAGTTTCCGGGTCTGGGCCTGTTTTAATATTCTCTCAAGCACTAATGCCACTACACGGCAACACTCCACGGGACCACGTCCCGAAGTGATTTGTAAATACGTCTTTTCCATCATTCTACTCTTTATTCATTCGTACGATACAGGGCATAAAGGTACCCTGAATTTCCACCAATGCCTCCTGAGTCTGCATCACCCGGTCAATGTCTTTGTAAGCCAACGGCATTTCTTCGACACTACCGCCAATCAGTGTCACGCCGGCCTGCGAAAGATACTTCTTCAGTGCTGACTGGGTAAAACTGTCTTTCGCTTTTTGGCGGGACATGGCGCGTCCTGCTCCATGAGAAGCGGAACAAAGGGCTTCACCCACTCCTTTTCCACATACCAAATAACCGGGGGTGGCCATACTTCCGGGAATCAGTCCCGGAAGGCCCTTCTGAGCCGGAGTTGCTCCTTTACGGTGTACAATGGCAGTTTGTCCGGAAGCAAGTTCCTCCTTCCATGCAAAGTTATGATGGTTGTTCACATTGGCCAGAGGTTTCAGTCCCAGAGCTTTGGCCAGATTCAGATGAATCCGTTCATGGCAGGCACGGGCATAATCGCCTGCCAGATTCATACTAAGCCAGTATTCCTGCCCCTCTTCCGTATCCCATCCCAACCAGGCAAAGTGCTGGGCCTCACGGGGCAAGCGACAGATGTCACGGGCCAGCAGACTGTAATGTTTGGCAATGGCAGCACCCAGCCCCCGTGAACCGGAATGGGAAAGCAAAGCCGCATAACTACCCTCCGGAACTCCTAAGACATTGTCCGCCTGCAAGCTGATCCTGCCAAACTCCACAAAATGATTTCCACCACCGGAACTTCCCAGTTGTCGCACCGCTTTGCCATGCAGCCCTCTCAGCAATTCAGTCATTCGGAACTCTTCCCGGTCAAGTACCTCGTGTTCCTGAACAAAAGGCAACCCGCCATCCATGCCGAAATGAGTGAATTCTTTCAGCGCTTCTTTCATCTGATGCGAATAACGCCTTAGAAAGTCTTCCCCGGCATCAAACAGGGTAAGACTCATCCGGCAACCTATATCAACTCCCACCGCATACGGAATGACTGCATTATCCGTAGCCAATACTCCGCCTATGGGTAATCCGTAACCGGCATGTGCATCGGGCATCAACGCTCCGGCAAGAGTGACCGGAAGGCGCATAGCCAGATTCATCTGTTGTTTGGCCAATGTTTCAATATGCTTGCTTCCGTATGTTTTATAAGCCAAAGGCTCGTCGAGCAAATCATACGACGTAAAACTTTTTTCGACTAAAGTAGGAGAAAGTTGTTCGGCCAGTTTACTCCATACTTCGTTGTTTTTATATATTTCGGGATTTCCGAGTACATCGCCCAGGATAGCCAATATCCGCTCTTTTGTCTCGTGTTTACAATACTTGTTGACGAGGGCAACGGCCAGACTACGGGCCACGTTGTCTCTATATCCCAGTTTGCTTAAATCTTTCAAACGTATTCCCATACTGTTTTTCTTTCGCATACAATACCGGCTACCTGCCACGGGCAGGCAACAGACAATATGCGGGATACCAATACTTTAGAAAAGGATATAACACATCCTGTTCACAGCATTGAAGTGAATAATAAATAAATTAAACGTGATTGTGGAACTAATCAACCTGCATCGCCAGCAGCAGAATTGCGATGCGTATAAAAAAACAAAGTTGCAAAGCCCCATCCTCCCGACGGGTCAACTCAGTTCCAATTTTGAAGATATTATTTCTCTGACATAATTAAAACCCTTTCTGATTATTTAAAGGGTGAATACTCTGTTTATCGGCGGCAAAAGTAATAGTTCTTTTTATTCCCGCAAAACAAAAAGACATTTTTTTCAAGAGCAGTACCCATATTCATGAAAAAGCGGCACGAATCACTTCGCACCGCCCCTGTTGCTAACTCGCACCAAAGCTTCCCGCCTCACAGCGTTCTTCTCCGGAAATTTTTAAATGCATGAAGCGGTTAGCGTTAATCTTTATATTGGGTGCGCAAAGTTACTACAAAAAAGTGAAATGCGGAAAGATATAGTGATAGAATTGAGTTACAAGGGTTTTAGTTAAAGTGGCGATAATTCGTGAAGCCATTACAATCCTTGCCGAAGCCAAATCTTGACGCCGCAACGTTACTTGTTCGTAACCATGTCCGAAAATGCGACAAACGGGTACGAATGGCGAAACAAGACACTATGTTATAGTGAGTTACCCACAACTCACGTAACAAATACGGTTACGGAAAAAAGATTGCGCCGTTCCTCCCCGTTTTGCGTACCGACACCGGACTCTTCACCAACTAATTTTGAAATCCAAAAATTAAGAACGATGAAGAGTACATTTTCAGTAATCTACTACCTCAAGCGTCAGGTAGTGAAAAAGGACGGGACGGTTCCCGTCATGGGACGCATCACGGTGGACGGCAGCCAGACGCAGTTCAGTTGCAAGTTGAGTGTCGATCCGAAGCTGTGGGACACCAAAGGGGGACGTGTCACGGGCAGAAGCGCGGCGGCACTCGAAACGAACCGTATGCTTGACAAGATGCGGGTGCGCATCAACAGACACTATCAGGAAATCATGGAGCGTGACAACTTCGTCACGGCGGAGAAGGTAAAGAACGCCTTTCTCGGACTGGAACACCGCTACCACACGCTGATGCAGGTGTTCCGTCGGCACAACGAGAACTATGAGAAACAGGTGGAAGCAGGCATGAAAGCAAAAGGTACACTGGAAAAGTACCGTGTCGTTTACAAGCACCTGCAAGAGTTCCTCGACATCCGCTACCATGTGAAGGACATCGCCCTAAAAGAGCTTACTCCCGCTTTCATCTCCGACTTCGAGATGTTCCTGCGCACGGACAAGCACTGCTGCACCAATACCGTGTGGCTGTACGTCTGCCCGCTACGGACAATGGTGTTCATAGCCATCAACAACGAGTGGCTGACACGCGACCCGTTCCGCGAGTATGAAATCAAGAAGGAGGAAACGACACGCAGTTTCCTGACCAAAGACGAAATACGCCTGCTGATGGAGGGGAAACTGAAAAACGCCAAACAGGAACTGTACCGCGACCTCTACCTGTTCTGTGCGTTCACCGGATTGTCGTTCGCGGATATGCGCAACCTCACGGAAGAGAATATCCGTACCTATTTCGACGAACACGAGTGGATAAACATCAACCGCAAGAAAACGGGCGTGGTGTCCAACATCCGCCTGCTTGACATCGCCAACCGCATAATCGGCAAATACCGTGGGCTATGCGAGAACGGCAGGATATTCCCCGTTCCGCATTATAACACGTGCCTTGCCGGTATCCGTGCCGTCGCCAAGCGTTGCGGCATCACCAAGCATATCACGTGGCATCAAAGCCGCCACACGGCAGCCACGACAGTTTTCCTTTCCAACGGCGTACCCATCGAAACGGTCAGCTCCATGCTTGGACACAAGAGCATAAAGACGACGCAGATTTACGCGAAGATAACCAAAGAAAAACTCAATCAGGATATGGAAAACCTTGCCGCAAGGTTAAACAACGTCGAGGAATTTGCAGGTTGCACCATCTAAAAAAGAGGAGCCATGAAACGTGACATAATCATCATAGAGGACAAGGCGGTCAGCGTAACCGGTAACGATGTGTGGATGACCGCCACCGAAATAGCCGGACTGTTCCATACGACCGTCCCGGCAGTGAACGCCGTCATCAAAGCCGTCCGCAAGTCTGACGTGCTGAACGACTACAAGGTGTGCCGCTACATGCAGCTTGAAAACGGGCTGTACGCGGACGTGTACGCGCCTGAAATCATTATTCTGATTGCTTTTCGGCTGAACACCTACAACACCTACCTGTTCCGCATGTGGCTGGTAGGAAAGGTTCTCTCACAAGAGAAGCGGCAAACATACGTGATGTTTATACAGAACGGAAAAACTGCGTACTGTTGAAGATATCAAATGAAAATTATACGAAAGAATTTCTATATGGATCCTTATCTAAATAGCCATATCATATCTCAAAAAATATAGAGGTAATAATATGGCTATTATTTAATTCTTTTGATTTGTCGTTATGCAACGAATTCCGTTCATAAAATGTTTTAATATATATTTGTCAAATGAATGGAGATTAGGTATTTTTTGTTCAAGGTATTCAATTCCTATCGTGTTAAATTCCTGTATAACGATTGTAATCTCTTTAGAATCGTCTTCAAGATTTATAAGACCTGCATTTTGTATCTTTTTACTAATCATCCTCGGTAATCCGTATTCTTCAAGTTGAAATACAATTTTAGGTAAAAAGGCATTTGATGCTTTATATACAAAATTGGCGATATTTGAGGAATTAGGATAAAGTTCTTGACGTATAATATTAATTACCGCAATAATAGATGAGAGATTAAAGGATACATATCTTTCAAATGTAAATATATCCTCATATGTAATACCATAATCTTTTACTGTGTTATATAGCTCTTTTATAGTCATTTTCCATCCATTACTACATGCACATGCATAATACCGTAAATGTCCTTTTCGATGATATTCCAAAATTTCTATGATATCTCCTAAAGCATCCCTCCATTCCCATGTATTATTGTTTTGTAAAGCATCGCAATTTGTTGGCCAATTGGAATCAGTTTTCAATTTTTCCGCAATTATCTTTAACATTGATGGTTTACAACTTCTGATTTGTGGTATTCTTTCAATTCTATGCCAAATATCCGTTCCAAGAAGTTCTATCATTTCATCTTGATATCGTTGAATTTTTACATATTGTTCATTATTCAATTTTATACCGGGGTCATTTCCATCAAGTTTTTTTACTACATCATCAGGAAACTCTAATCTCAATTTAGTATTTTCTTGACTTGGTGGCTCTTCAAGCATATAGACACGACCTACAAAATAACGAAACATTCTGCCTGCGCGTCCAATGATGTTGCGAAAGGTAAAATAATCAATCTTATGAGCCCCGTTCTTATTTGACCATAAAACGACACTCTCTGCTTGAGTATTTACTCCTTCAATTATAGACGAGGTCGATACCAAATAATCTAACCCATTCTGTTCTTCAAATAGTTTTATTTGAATTTGACTAAGAGAACGATGTAGCTGACCATTATGAATACCAATACCATGTTTGACTAAATCTTTAAGAATATACTTTTCTCCATAATTGCATTCCAGCCAATCAGAAAAATTAGCAAGCAGTTCAGAGTCTTTATTATATAAATTTCTGTTAAGAATTGTTGTTACTTCTTCAATTCCCTTATATGTGCCGGTATATATCAAAGCTTTACCTATACCTGTATTTATTAATTCAATAAGTTTACGTGTCTTAAAACTCTGTTTATCTTCATTCTTTGGTCTGCTTTTATATAACCGCCATGCATGCGTTACAACGGTCTTAAAATCCATACGCAGAAATGTCATCCCTTCAGTGAATACATTTTCTTCTATTTCATGGATATTTGGGGCAAGATAATATCTTTGTTTAGCTTTCTTTCCGAGTTCTACCATTGAACTGAGTAAAGTGGAGCTTCTTTCAAGATCAAAATTTGTACTTGCCTTATAAAACTCATCAACGATTAGAATATCAATTGAAGGAAGTTTATCTATATAGGCAAAAGCTCTTTCTTGCGGAAATACCAATATGTTTTTCTCCGCAAGTTCTACATCTGTTGTTGTAATTATTTTATATTGATGAGAGAATTTTCGGCAAATTCGTCTTCTTGTTTCATCTGCAAGAGCAACCGTAGGTACTAATATTACAACATTAATTGGTTGTTTAATCGCAATAAATGCATCAATAACAAAACTTTTACCAAAACTTGTAGGAGCACTCACCGCAACGCTTTTCCCTTCTAATAACTTCTTTAATACCTGTGATTGAGCAGTATGTAAGACACAAGGTTTTCTTTCTCCAATATTAACTTTAAAAACTTCACATACAAACCGATCTTCCCAAGATGCAGTATATGTATCAATATACGGTAAAAGCCCCACTTCACGAATAAGATGGTTGACTAATTCCATATATGAATTATTGTTAGTACCATTAATCTCATGAAGTAATGTAATTACTTTGGATCTTGCATTACTTATATCACCAGCATTTAGAACATTACTTATATCTAAACATGTATTATATATATCATTCGTCTGCATCATTTTTGAGATTTTTTGCTTGTGAAATAAACCAGTTTACTATTTTTGTTTTATCAGGAACAGGAAAAAGAATCAAATGAAAGTTTATTTCCGAATACTTATGAACAGAACTAAGCTTGTTGATCTGCTTCTTAAAAAACGAATGAGCACGATCTCTATGAAAAGAAATAATACTATTTTTATACTCATCACTCATTTCAGTAGTACTTGCTGTTATCTGGCATTCATGTAATAAAAGAATAGGTATATGTAGTTTGGGTTTTATTTCGTCAATGGAAGTATTCTCATCGAAACATTCTTTTATCTTTTTAAGTAATGTTTGGTTTTCAATTTGTTTATCAAGTTCATTGAGATTGGTCATTATTCCGCATTCCTTTTTCATAATAGGTTTGCGCAACATTTGTTCAACAGAATTTATTGGTTCGTATAATCGCGCATCCTCAAGAGAATTATAAAATTTAGCTTCTCCTAACCAAAGTTGAAAGCCTCCATTTGGGTCAATTACAATGTGTACAGAATCAGAGCCCTTTGCATTATCATTATCATTCTGTTTATAAAAAATTTTAGGTATTGCAGATAAGGCTTTATAATGGTTCTTCATTATGCCATATAGAATAATTTCCGCTATTTCACTTCCCTTTCCATTCTGCTCTTTGTCAACAAGTCGTAAATGTTTGGCAGCCTCAATAAGCCTACCGTAATCATTATCTATTAATTTCTCTCGTTCTTGTGCAGACAAAGCTGTTTCTGCAATATTACTGAAAACAAATTCTTTGAATTGACGATATCTCCAACTGCCATCTTCAAAGCCATTAGCAACTGATAATAACCTGTCATTATGATCTGGATTTATTTCTTGCTTTTTTGTATTAAAATTAACAAAACAATCATCAACTAATATATCAAAATTCCAAATTTTATTGCTCATACACTTTATTTACATGCTTAAAAATGGTGAAACATCTATATTCCTTTAGATACTATTTTTTTGTATGACAAATAAGTTCATGAACATCAACATCAAGCAAATTTGCAATACGAACAAATGTGTACAAATCAGGTTGAGAATGATTATTACACCATTTAGATACTGTTGCAGGATCTTTCTGTAATTGTTTTGCCAACCATTTGCTCATAACTCCTTTTTCTGATAGTACATTTTTAATGTTGTTTAAAATTGCCATTACAATTAATTTTTAGATTGCGTTAAATGCAAAGTTACAACTTTTTATTAACTATATGAATTTCTAACGATAGAAATTGGTTGGATCAATCAAAAAACTGGTTTTAAGGTCATTAAAACACCCAAGTATATAAAAAGTAAACGGGCAGCACCACAAAATGTCGCCCGTTTCCTTTTTCATGTTGGCCGCCTCACTCCAGCGGCTTGCGGTAGTTCGCTTCCAGCACCTCGCGCAGCCCCGTTTCCGGGTAAAGCACCTTCCCTCCCAAAAGTATGAAGGACAACACGCGGTTGTTGCGGTATTCCTGCAAGGTGCGTCGGCTGACACGGAGCAGTTCCGCCACCTCACCGTCAGTCAGGTAACGTTCCCCGTCCAGCGGAGGGCGGTAACTTTCCAGAAATACAGACAGCCATTTCGAGCCTTTGCGCATATCCTGCATCACAGAGGCTATCGGCTCGTCTTCCATCGTAAAAACATCGTTGGTCTCGTTCATCATAACTTCGGATTCAGTGGGTGAATAAATCAAATCATCTGCCGTGCGAATAGAGCGTGCCGATAAGCGGTATCAACCTCTTAACCTCCTCCGGCTTGTAATAGAACCTGCGGTTTATCTGCGAGTAGCCGATAAGCCGCCTGTCGCGCAGCGTCTGCAACGTGCGCGGGCTTATTCTCAACTGCCCGCAGACCTCCTCGCCCGTGAGCCATCTTTCCATGCGCCCCGTGTCGCTTTTGCGCCTTAGGGCGGCGACCTTCTCCGAGAGTGCGCCGAATGCCGCCACCATCATCTCGAAAGTCTTTTTCTCGATAGATACTATTTCCATATTCATGCAATTATCGGTTTGCCCGCAAAGGTAACGATGCAGCCCTTAACACGTACCGTTTTCCGCTGAAAGGCTGCCTGTTGCACCGTTTGACCGGGTTACGGAGCCATCTTCCGTAAAAATCTTACGTGAGTCACGTAGTGAGTTGTTAAAGCCCCTTTTGTTTATTGCCGAATTTTGTCGCAGAAACATAGAGCAAGCCGAGTGTAGAGCGTCAAACTTGCTTGAACGGTATGCCGAGGCGCAGCCTATGTTCATGAAAATAAACAAAAATAAAGGACTGAATATGAAAGTGATAACGATGGAAAGTTCTGCCTTCCGGTCATTGACGGAACAGATAGCGGAGATTGCGGCACACGTCCGTGCCGCCTCCGGCGACAAGAAAGCGGCATCGCCCGACAGGTTGCTCACCACACGCGAGGCGGCGCACCTGCTTAACGTGAGTACCCGCACCCTCCAGCGTATGCGCAGCGAGCAACGCATCGGTTATGTCGTGCTTCGCGGTAAATGCCGCTACCGGCAGTCGGAAATAGACCGCCTGCTTGAAGCGTGTGCCGTCAACGAGGACGCGGCGACACCGCAGGAATTGAAACGCAACCACACGCTGCGCACTGGCGGCAAACCAAAAGGAAGGAGGACATAGGTCATGGAACTGCTCACACGAAACAACTTCGAGGGCTGGATGCAGAAGCTGATGGAACGGCTCGACCGTCAGGACGAACTGCTGCTGGCGATGAAGGCTGAGGGGAAACAGCCTACTATCACGGAAAGCATCCGCCTTTTCGACAATCAGGATTTGTGCATGCTGCTCCAGATAAGCAAGCGCACACTGCAACGCTACCGCAGTGTCGGCGCATTGCCCTACAAGACACTGGGCAAGAAAACCTATTACAGCGAGGAGGATGTGCTGACATTCCTTTCCAACCATATCAAGGACTTCAAAAAAGAAGATATAGCCTTCTACAAGGCTCGTATCCATAATTTCTTTCATAAATAACCCATTAAAACATTTTTCAAATGGCAAAGAAAAAAGACGAAAAGGACGTGCTGGTAGTCCGTGACGAGAAGACGGGCGAGATCAGCGTGGTAGCCGGGCTGAATGCAGACGACACACCCAAGCGTACCCCTGCGAAAGCTGAGAACGCGCAGAGTTTCCTGCAATTCGACCGACACGGCGACGTGCTGGACAACTTCTTCAAGAACTTCTTCCGGCAGTGCAAGGAACCCAGCCGCTTCGGTTTCTACCGCATCGCGGCAGACCAAGTGGATTCCATGCTTGGCGTGATGAAAGACCTGCTTCAGCATCCGTACCAGAACAAACAAATCCTTGCACCGCACAAAATCGACACCTTCCCTTATCAACAGCAGGTGCAGGAAGAGATGGCGGCACAAAAGACAGAGAAACAAGAACCTCAAAAACAGGAAAACATGGAACAACAGAAAGAACAGCAGGAAAGCCCGCAACAGACGCAGGGCAGACAGGGCTACCAACCCATCAACGAGAGCAAAATCAACTGGCAGGAGCTGGAGGACAGATGGGGCGTGAAGCGTGACGACCTTGAAAAGTCCGGAGACCTTACGAAGATGCTCCACTACGGCAAGTCCGACTTGGTAAAGGTCAAGCCCACCTTCGGCGGCGAATCATTCGAGCTGGACGCCCGCCTCTCCTTCAAGAAGGACGGCGAGGGAAATGTCAGCCTCGTGCCGCACTTCATCCGCAAGGAGCAGAAGTTAGATGAGTACAAGGAACACAAATTCTCCGACGATGACCGGAAGAACCTGCGCGAAACGGGCAACCTCGGCAGGGTCGTGGACATTGTGGACAGGGAAACGGGCGAAATCATCCCCTCCTACATCAGCATCGACCGCAAGACGAATGAAATCACGGACATTCCGGCAAACAAGGTGCGCATCCCGGAGCGCATCGGCAAGACGGAAATCACCAAACAGGAGCAGGACATGCTCCGCGCCGGACTGCCCGTGCGCGACAAGCTCATCGAGCGCAACGACGGCAGGAAGTTCGTCACCACCCTTCAAGTGAACGTGGAGCAGCGCGGCGTGGAGTTCGTGCCGGGAACCGGAAGGTCGCCCCGTACCGCACAGACGCAGGAAGCCAAAGGTGACACCTCGAAAAGTCAGGCGCAAGGCGGGGAAAATGCCGCACAGACCAAGAAGGAGCAACGCCGCAACACGTGGATGAACGAGGACGGCAGCATCCGCCCCATCAGCAAATGGAGCGGCGTGAACTTCACCGACAAGCAGAAAGCCGACTACGTGGCGGGTAAAGCCGTGAAACTGGAGAACGTGACCGACAAGCAGGGCTTCCATGCCACGATGTATATCAAGTTCAACCCGGAGAAGGGCCGCCCGTACCGCTACGAAACGAACCCCGACAACGCCCAGCAGGTCGCCCCGTCCAACGAGAGCCGCACACAGGTGGCGGTGAACAACGAGGGCAAAACCAACGAGGCGACAAAGAACCTGAAAGAGCCTTTGCAGAAAGGTCAGACCGCCCCAAAGGACGACCGCCAGCAACAGCAGCAGGAGAAGCCGAAAAAGAAGAACAACAAAGGCATGAAAATGTAATCCCGTGTCCGCCACTGAATCCAAAATAAAATCCAAAGTATCAACAAAAAAGCAAGAAAACATGAAGACAATCATTGCAGAAAAGCCCTCCGTGGCACGTGAAATCGCCCGCATCGTGGGCGCGACAAAGAGAGAGGAAGGATATTTCGAAGGAGGCGGCTATGCCGTGACATGGGCATTCGGACACCTCGTTCAGCTTGCCATGCCCGACGGCTACGGCGTGCGCGGATTTGTCCGTGACAACCTCCCGATTATTCCCGACACATTCACGCTCGTCCCCCGTCAGGTCAGGACGGAGAAAGGTTACAAGCCCGACAGCGGCGTGGTGTCGCAGATAAAAGTCATCAAAAGACTGTTCGACACAAGCGAACAAATCATCGTGGCGACCGATGCCGGACGCGAGGGAGAGCTTATCTTCCGCTACCTCTACCACTATACGGGTTGCACCACTCCTTTCGTGCGTCTGTGGATCAGCTCGCTCACCGACAAGGCTATCCGTGAGGGACTGCGCAACCTCGAAGACGGCAGCAGGTACGACAACCTATACCTCGCCGCCAAAGCGCGGAGCGAATCCGACTGGCTCGTGGGCATCAACGGCACTCAGGCGTTATCCATAGCCGCCGGACATGGCACGTATTCGGTGGGGCGTGTGCAGACACCCACGCTGGCGATGGTGTGTGAACGCTATTGGGAGAACCGCCGTTTTACGTCCGAAGCATTCTGGCAGCTCCATATCGCAACAGACGGTTGCGACGGCGAGGTCGTGAAACTCTCATCCTCCGAGAAATGGAAGTCGAAAGAACCGGCAACGGAGCTATATAATAAGGTAAAGGCGGCAGGCAGCGCAACGGTAACGAAAGCAGAGCGTAAGGAGAAGACGGAGGAAACTCCCTTGCTGTACGACCTGACCACGCTCCAAAAAGAAGCCAACGCCAAGCACGGCTTCACGGCGGAACAGACGCTTGAAATCGCGCAGAAGCTCTACGAGAAGAAGTTGATAACCTATCCGAGAACGGGAAGCCGCTACATCCCCGAAGACGTGTTCGCTGAAATCCCCAAGCTACTCGCCTTTATCGGCACGCAGCCCGAATGGAAAGACAAGGTGCGGGCAAAAGCCATCCCGACACGCCGTAGCGTGGATGACGGCAAGGTAACAGACCACCATGCCCTGCTCGTCACGGGAGAGAAACCGCTCTTCCTCTCCAAAGAGGACAGCACCATTTATCAGATGATTGCCGGACGAATGATAGAGGCATTCTCCGAAAAATGCGTCAAGGACGTGACTGCTGTCACGGCAGAATGTGCCGGAGTGGAGTTCACCGTGAAAGGCAGTGTCGTGAAGCAAGCCGGATGGCGTGCCGTCTATGGCGAGGAAAAGGAGGAAACTACCATCCCCGGCTGGCAGGATGGCGACACGCTCACGCTGAAAGCCACCTCCATCACCGAAGGAAAGACCAAACCCAAGCCGCTGCATACCGAAGCCACCCTGCTCTCGGCAATGGAAACAGCGGGCAAGGAAATTGAGGACGACGCGCTGCGGCAGGCGATGAAGGACTGCGGCATCGGCACTCCCGCCACACGAGCGTCCATCATCGAAACGCTTTTCAAGCGCGGTTACATGGAACGCTGCAAGAAGTCGCTTGTTCCCACCGAAAAGGGACTCGCCCTCAATTCCGTGGTGAAGACGATGCGCATCGCCGATGTAGCCATGACGGGCGAATGGGAAAAGGAACTGGCACGTATCGAGCGCGGGGAACTGCCCGCCGACACTTTCCGCAAGGAGATAGAGGCGTACACACGGGAAATCACCTCCGAACTGCTCTCGTGCGACAAGCTCTTCGGCAGCCGTGATTCCGGCTGCGCGTGTCCCAAGTGCGGCACGGGCAGGATGCGGTTCTACGGCAAGGTGGTACGTTGCGACAACACGGAGTGCGGACTGCCCGTGTTCCGGCAGAAAGCGGGACGCACCCTGTCCGACGACGAAATCAAAGACCTGCTCACCGACGGGCACACCAAGCCGCTCAAAGGCTTCAAGAGCAAGCAGGGCAAGAACTTCGATGCCATAGTCGCCTTTGACGGGGAATATAACACGACGTTCGTGTTCCCGGAAAAGAAATGCAAGTCTTCCTATCCGAAAAAAAGGAAATAATCACTAACTTTTGATAAGTTAGGCTGCATCTCAACAATAGAAACAAACAAGTTTTTTTCGTATTGTCTTCGATTTGCACTAACTTTGCCACTTGTTCAGAGTAATGAATTGTTCTTCGATACCGGATTACACTCATACTTTGGATTTAGTGGTGGCACTCGGAGGGATACCGAGTGCCTTTTTCTTCCTTTTTCCAATCAATTATCCCGTTAAATATCAATCCACTAAACTCCAAAGTAATGAACAACAAGAAGAAAAACGAGGGTCAGACCGACTTTTCCTATTACGGTCTGTACCTGCTGGACTACCTCCGCACGAACAAGTTTGAACAGGCGACTGACACCGCTTTCATACGGGAACGGGCCGACCGTGCCGCCGAAACGTATGAAAAGGCGCGGCTCGAAGGCTATCCCGCCGATGGCGCGCAAGAGCAGGCGATGGACACGCTGCTGCGCGGGCTGCGCTATTCCCGGTACGCCATTCTCCGTGAAGTCGTGGAGAGCGAGTTTTTCGACGAAGTGCCGGAAGAGAAACAAGAAGCCTTTATTCTGAAACTCATGCCGCTTGTCGGCAACGTGTTCTCCGTCTATGACCTTTCGGACGACAACTTCGCCCTGTCTTCCGATTACGACCTGCTCTACACGGAGCTGACGGGGGCAACCGTCCTTTACATCGGGGAATATGGCGTTTAACCGCAAACAGAAACTGCGGGACAACATCGAGGCGATACGGACGGCATTCATCCTTGACAGGGAAAACAGGACAGCGACAACCGAAGAGCGTGCCATACTTCAAAGGTACTGCGGTTTCGGCGGTCTGAAATGTATCCTCAACCCTGCAAAGGAACTGACGGATGCCGTCCGGTGGGCGAAATCCGACCTCGAACTGTTCGCCCCGACAGTGGAGTTGCACAGGCTTATCCGTGAGAACAGCAAGGACGAAACAGAGTACAAGCGGTTTGTGGATTCGCTGAAAGCGTCCGTGCTGACCGCTTTCTACACCCCCAAAGAGATAACCGACACCATCGCGGACGTGCTGGCAGATTACAGCGTCCGCCCCGCCCGTATGCTCGAACCGTCGGCGGGGGTTGGCGTGTTCGTGGATTCCATGCTGCGGCACAACCCCAATGCGGATGTGATGGCTTTCGAGAAGGATCTGCTCACGGGTACAATCCTGAGGCATCTCTATCCCGGCAAGAAAACGCGCACCTGCGGTTTTGAGAAAATCGAAAGACCGTTCAACAATTATTTCGACTTGGCGGTGTCCAACATTCCGTTCGGAGACATAGCCGTGTTCGACCCTGAGTTTCAGCGGAGCGACTCATTCGGCAGACGCTCCGCCCAGAAAGCCATCCACAACTATTTCTTTCTCAAAGGACTGGATGCCGTGCGTGACGGCGGTATCGTGGCGTTCATCACCTCGCAAGGGGTATTGAACAGCACCAAGACCTCCGTGCGTAACGAGCTGTTCAGTAAGGCTGATCTGGTATCCGCGATACGCCTGCCCAACAACCTGTTCACGGACAACGCGGGGACAGAAGTGGGCAGTGACCTGATTGTCCTGCAAAAGAACCTCAGCAAGAAGGAAATGTCGCAGGACGAGCGGCTGATGACCGTAATACAGACGGACACGAAAACCGACCTGACCGACAACGCCTATTTCATCCACCACCCGGAACGCATCGTGCATACGACGGCGAAACTTGACACCGACCCATACGGGAAGCCCGCTATGGTCTATCTGCACGAGGGCAAGGCAGCAGGCATCGCCGGGGATTTGCACCGTATGCTCGACGAGGATTTCCATTACAGGCTCGCCATGCGTCTGTATTCGGGTTCAATCCGGCAGTCGGGAACGGAAGAAAAAGTTACCGTTCAAAAGGAGGTGGAGCGTACTGCCATAAAGATGGAAACAACATCTTCGATGCAGGCGGTGGAAACTCCGACGGAGAAACCGCAACCCACAGAGGAAAAGCCGGAGATAGAGCCACGTCCGAAATATTCTGACGGTGTGCAGCTATCCTTGCTCGATCTCTGGGGGATGACGGAAGAAGTCAGCCAACAACCGAAAACCGCCAAAAAGAAAAAGGAGGCGAAAAAGGAAAGCTCGGCAAGGCGCGTTCTACCCAAGCCACAGGTGCATGTCACACAAAATGTTACGGCTGTGCCGACGGCTACCACCCCTAAGACTGTAACAGAGAACAAGGAGGCTAAAACGGAGAACACCGCCAAGCCTGCCGACCCGGACGACATCTATGCCACGTTGGACTGGGATACCAATCCTCCCATCAACGGCTTCTACGAGATGATGATGGATTTGACGCCGGAACGCAGGAAGGAACTTCGGGAACTGGCAAGGCAGCATAACGAGAAACAAGCGGCGGCGGAAAAGATGGAAGTGAAAGCCGTGCCGGACACTCCCCGTGAGCAACCACGGCAGGAGGAAACACAGCCGGAAGCAGTCACCGCACCTGCCGTTACAGATACCCCACCGGAAGCGGTGGCGACCTCCCTTTTCCCCGACATCGAAGCGGAGAAGCCGAAGGAAGAAGTCGTGGACCTTTCGCCGCGTGCCTACCACCGCACGCCGGAGATGCACCTGCGCGAAGGGTCGCTGGTGGCTGACAGGGGGCGTCATAACATCGGCTACCTGAAGGACATCACGCCATACGGGGCGACATTCCAGCCGCTCGACCTGAAAGGCTACCAGAAGGAGAAGGCGTTACAGTATGTTTTACTCCGTGACGCCTACGAGCGGCTGTACCGCTATGAATCGAACCTGCATGAAGCAAATGTCCCGTGGCGAGAGCATCTAAACACCTGTTACGATGAGTTTGTCATGCGCTACGGCAACCTCAACGCCAAGCAGAACGTGAAGTTAGTGATGATGGACGCGAGCGGGCGTGACATCCTTTCGCTGGAACGGGCGGAGAACGGGAAGTTTGTCAAGGCGGACATCTTCGAGCGTCCCGTTTCCTTCTCCGTGGAGAGCCATGCCAACGTCGGCTCACCCGAAGAAGCACTGTCCGCGTCGCTCAACAAGTTCGGCACTGTCGATCTCGACTATATGCGGGAGATAACCGACAGTACGGCGGAGGATTTGCTCACAGCCCTGCAAGGGCGCATCTATTACAATCCGCTCGTAACCGGTTACGAGATTAAGGACCGCTTTATTGCCGGAAACGTGATAGAGAAAGCGGAACGCATAGAGGCTTGGATGGGCGAAAACCCCGAAAGTGAACGTATGCCGGAGGTGAAGCAGGCGTTGGAGGCTCTGAAAGATGCCGAACCGCCGCGCATCGCTTTTGAAGACCTTGATTTCAATTTCGGGGAACGCTGGATTCCGACGGGTGTCTATGCCGCCTACATGAGCCGGCTGTTCGACACGGAGGTGAAAATCGCCTACTCTGCAAGCATGGACGAGTTTTCGGTGGCGTGCGGCTACCGCACCATGAAAATCACGGACGAGTTTCTGGTGAAGGGGTATTACCGTAACTATGACGGCATGCACCTTCTGAAACACGCCCTGCACAACACCTGTCCCGACATGATGAAGTCCATCGGCAGGGACGAGCATGGCAACGACATCAAGGTGCGCGACAGCGAGGGAATACAGCTCGCCAACGCCAAGATTGACGAGATACGAAACGGCTTCTCCGAATGGCTCGAAGAGCAGTCGCCACAGTTCAAGGAGCGGCTGACGACGATGTATAACCGCAAGTTCAACTGTTTCGTGCGCCCGAAGTATGACGGCTCGCATCAGACTTTTCCCGACCTCAATCTGAAAGGGCTGGCAAGCCGGGGCATCAGGAGCGTCTATCCCTCGCAGATGGATTGCGTCTGGATGCTGAAACAGAACGGCGGCGGAATTTGTGACCACGAGGTTGGAACCGGCAAGACGCTGATAATGTGCATCGCCGCGCATGAAATGAAGCGTCTGAACTTGGCGCACAAGCCGATGATTATCGGGCTGAAAGCCAATGTTGCGGAGATTGCCGCCACCTATCAAGCGGCATATCCCAACGCGAGGATTCTGTACGCTTCGGAGAAAGACTTTTCGACCGCCAACCGCGTGCGTTTCTTCAACAACATCAAGAACAACGACTACGATTGTGTCATTATGTCGCACGACCAGTTCGGCAAGATACCGCAGTCGCCGGAGTTGCAGCAGCGCATCCTGCAAGCGGAGCTTGACACGGTGGAGGAAAACCTCGAAGTGCTGCGCCAGCAGGGAAAGAACGTATCGCGGGCGATGCTGAAAGGTCTGGAGAAGCGCAAGCATAACCTTGAAGCGAAATTGGAGAAGGTGGAACACGCCATAAAGTCACGCACGGACGACGTGGTGGACTTCAAGCAGATGGGCATCGACCACATTTTCATTGATGAATCGCACCAGTTCAAGAATCTGACTTTCAACACGCGCCACGACCGTGTGGCGGGATTGGGGAACAGCGAGGGAAGCCAGAAGGCACTGAACATGCTCTTTGCTATCCGCACCATACAGGAGCGCACGGGCAAGGACTTGGGGGCGACCTTCCTCTCCGGCACGACTATCAGCAACTCGCTGACTGAGCTGTACCTGCTGTTCAAGTACCTGCGCCCGAAGGAGCTGGAACGGCAGGACATTCGATGTTTTGATGCGTGGTCGGCGATATTTGCCAAGAAGACAACGGATTTTGAGTTCAACGTGACGAACAACGTGGTGCAGAAGGAGCGTTTCCGCTACTTCATCAAAGTGCCGGAGCTTGCCGCCTTCTATAATGAAATCACGGACTACCGCACGGCGGAGGATGTGGGCGTGGACCGTCCCAACAAAAACGAGATACTGCACCACATACCGCCCACGCCGGAGCAGGAGGACTTCATACAGAAGCTGATGCAATTCGCCAAGACGGGCGACGCCACCCTGTTGGGCAGACTGCCGCTTTCGGAAACGGAGGAAAAGGCGAAGATGCTTATCGCCACGGACTATGCCCGGAAGATGGCACTCGACATGCGCATGATAGACCCGCATTACGAAGACCACCCCGACAACAAGGCGAGCCACTGTGCCAAAATAATCGCGGAGTATTATCAAAAATACGACGCGCAGAAAGGCACGCAGTTCGTTTTCTCTGACTTGGGGACTTACCAGCCGGGCGATGGGTGGAACGTCTATTCGGAAATCAAGCGCAAACTGACGGAGGACTACGGCATACCGCCAAGCGAGGTGCGCTTCATTCAGGAGTGCAAGACCGACAAGGCTCGGAAGGCGGTGATAGATGCCATGAACGCCGGGACGGTGCGTGTGCTGTTCGGCTCCACCTCCATGCTCGGAACGGGTGTGAACGCACAGAAACGGTGTGTGGCAATTCATCATCTTGATACGCCGTGGCGACCGTCCGACCTGCAACAGCGTGACGGACGGGGAGTTAGAGCAGGCAACGAGATAGCCAAGCATTTCGCCGGGAACAACGTGGACGTAATAATCTACGCGGTGGAAAAATCACTGGACAGTTACAAGTTCAACCTCCTGCACTGCAAGCAGACTTTCATCAGCCAGCTTAAAAGCGGTGCTATGGAAGCGCGTACCATCGACGAGGGGGCAATGGACGAGAAATCGGGCATGAACTTCTCGGAATATATGGCGTTGCTATCCGGCAACACCGACCTGCTGGACAAGGCGAAACTGGAAAAACGTATCGCCTCGCTCGAAGGGGAACGCAAGTCGTTCAACAAGGGCAAGCGTGATTCGGAGTTCAAGCTGGAATCGAAGACCCGCGAGCTGGGCAACAACACAGCTTTCATAGATGCCATGACGGAGGACTGGAACCGCTTCCTCTCTGTGGTGCAGACCGACAAGGAGGGCAATCACCTTAATATAATAAAGGTGGACGGAGTGGATTCCGCCGATGAGAAAGTCATCGGAAAGCGTTTGCAGGAGATAGCCAAGAATGCCACGACCGGAGGGTTGTACACGCAGGTTGGAGAGTTTTACGGTTTCCCGATAAAGGTGGTCAGCGAAAGGATACTCAAAGAGGGATTGGAGTTTACCGACAACCGCTTCGTGGTCGAGGGGAACTACAAGTACACCTACAACAACGGGCATCTGGCGCTGGCTGACCCGTTGGCCGCCGCCCGCAACTTCCTCAACGCGATTGAGAGAATCCCCTCCATCATCGACCAGTATAAAGCGAAGAATGAGGTCTTGGAACGTGAGATACCGCAGTTGCAGGAGATAGCAGGCAAGGTGTGGAAGAAGGAGGAAGAACTGAAACAGTTGAAGTCCGAACTTGCCGCCCTTGACCGCAAGATACAGCTGGAACTTGCGCCGCCTACACCCGAAATCACCGAAAAGGAGCATGAAGGGCAACAGGTCAAACCGGAAGCGAAAGGTGTGCGAAACGGTATCAGGCAATATCCCGAAGATACATCACCGCAAATACGCAATCCATCGGAAAGTATTATCGCCAATCACACCATAACTGGGCATCCGGGGCTGTATGCCAAGGAGGAAACCCGGTCCAAAGGATTGAAAATATAACCTTAGGAATTTTATCTGAAGTATTAATAAGGGCTATCCCAAAAGGTCTAAAAGTAAATTTTATCCTTTCTGCAAGTATCTGTAGGATGGCAACTGCATTTTTTTTCTTTTTGGGCAGCCCTTATTAAAATTTATTCTTATTTTAGGTTATATACATTCATGTCCATTTATGTAAAAAATCCTGCTGACCTTGTTTATGTCTTGTCAGTCACCATTTGCAAAACCATATTTGACCCTCAAAGAGGCTGAATTTGATAAGCAACTTGCTACATACTCATAATAAGGAGCTAAATAGAACACGAATGGGAAATACTCAAATGCCAAACTAAAGAAGATATTGGCCAAAATAAACGTTATACCGAGAGAGAAACTTGATTTTTTTCAACTTCCTAAAACGTTGTTGTTCAAACATTTCTACTTATTTGTACTTACCAGTTGAACCTACGCTTCCCTAATAAAATGTCTATGGTAAAAAGTTAAAAAATCCTCCCACTTTTGTTAGATATATTTTTTTGTGTAATTTTGTAATCGTTATGCGGCAGTAATAATATACATATTAATACGAGTTAGTAATCCTGTAGTTCTCACATGCTACGAGGAGGTATTAAAAGGTGCGTTTCGACAATGCATCTATTGTAGTATATTATTGCTTAATCCAAATGAATATTATAAATTTAGGAATTCTTGCTCACATTGATGCAGGAAAAACTTCCGTAACCGAGAATCTGCTGTTTGCCAGTGGAGCAACGGAAAAGTGCGGCCGTGTGGATAATGGTGACACCATAACAGACTCTATGGATATAGAGAAACGTAGAGGAATTACTGTTCGGGCTTCTACGACATCTATTATCTGGAATGGAGTGAAATGCAATATCATTGACACTCCGGGACACATGGATTTTATTGCGGAAGTGGAGCGGACATTCAAAATGCTTGATGGAGCAGTCCTCATCTTATCCGCAAAGGAAGGCATACAAGCGCAAACAAAGTTGCTGTTCAATACTTTACAAAAACTGCAAATCCCGACAATTATATTTATCAATAAAATTGACCGTGACGGTGTGAATTTAGAGCGTTTGTATCTGGATATAAAAACAAATCTGTCTCAAGATGTCCTGTTTATGCAAACTGTTGTCGATGGATTGGTTTATCCGATTTGCTCCCAAACATATATAAAGGAAGAATACAAAGAATTTGTATGCAACCATGACGACAATATATTAGAACGATATTTGGCGGATAGCGAAATTTCACCGGCTGATTATTGGAATACGATAATCGATCTTGTGGCAAAAGCCAAAGTCTATCCGGTACTACATGGATCAGCAATGTTCAATATCGGTATCAATGAGTTGTTGGACGCCATCTCTTCTTTTATACTTCCTCCAGAATCAGTCTCAAACAGACTTTCAGCTTATCTCTATAAGATAGAGCATGACCCCAAAGGACATAAAAGAAGTTTTCTAAAAATAATTGACGGAAGTCTGAGACTTCGAGACATTGTAAGAATCAACGATTCGGAAAAATTCATCAAGATTAAAAATCTAAAGACTATTTATCAGGGCAGAGAGATAAATGTTGATGAAGTGGGGGCCAATGATATCGCGATTGTAGAAGATATGGAAGATTTTCGAATCGGAGATTATTTAGGTACTAAACCTTGTTTGATTCAAGGGTTATCTCATCAGCATCCCGCTCTCAAATCCTCCGTCCGGCCAGACAGGTCCGAAGAGAGAAGCAAGGTGATATCCGCTCTGAATACATTGTGGATTGAAGACCCGTCTTTGTCCTTTTCCATAAACTCATATAGTGATGAATTGGAAATCTCGTTATATGGTTTGACACAAAAGGAAATCATACAGACATTGCTGGAAGAACGATTTTCCGTAAAGGTCCATTTTGATGAGATCAAGACTATCTACAAAGAACGACCTGTAAAAAAGGTCAATAAGATTATTCAGATCGAAGTGCCACCCAACCCTTACTGGGCCACAATAGGGCTGACGCTTGAACCCTTGCCGTTAGGGACAGGGTTGCAAATCGAAAGTGACATCTCCTATGGTTATCTGAACCATTCTTTTCAAAATGCCGTTTTTGAAGGGATTCGTATGTCTTGCCAATCTGGTTTACATGGATGGGAAGTGACTGATCTGAAAGTAACTTTTACTCAAGCCGAGTATTATAGCCCGGTAAGTACACCTGCTGATTTCAGACAGCTGACCCCTTATGTCTTCAGGCTGGCCTTGCAACAGTCAGGTGTGGACATTCTCGAACCGATGCTCTATTTTGAGTTGCAGATACCCCAAGCGGCAAGTTCCAAAGCTATTACAGATTTGCAAAAAATGATGTCTGAGATTGAAGACATCAGTTGCAATAATGAGTGGTGTCATATTAAAGGGAAAGTTCCATTAAATACAAGTAAAGACTACGCCTCAGAAGTAAGTTCATACACTAAGGGCTTAGGCGTTTTTATGGTCAAGCCATGCGGGTATCAAATAACAAAAGGCGATTATTCTGATAATATCCGCATGAACGAAAAAGATAAACTTTTATTCATGTTCCAAAAATCAATGTCATCAAAATAATGGAGCGGTCAGGAAATTTCTATAAGGCAATACAGTTGGGATATATACTTATCTCCATTCTTATCGGATGTATGGCATATAATAGCCTCTATGAATGGCAGGAGATAGAAGCATTAGAACTTGGCAATAAAAAAATAGACGAGCTCCGAAAAGAAATAAACAATATCAATATTCAAATGATAAAATTTTCTCTATTGGGTGAAACAATACTGGAATGGAACGATAAAGATATCGAGCATTACCATGCACGGCGTATGGCAATGGACAGTATGCTCTGCCGTTTCAAGGCCACCTATCCAGCAGAGCGCATCGATAGTGTGCGCAGTCTTTTAGAGGATAAGGAACGACAGATGTTCCAGATAGTCCGGTTAATGGATGAACAACAATCTATTAACAAGAAGATAGCCAATCAAATTCCGGTTATTGTGCAGAAAAGTGTGCAGGAACAGTCCAAAAAGCCAAAACGAAAAGGTTTCTTGGGCATCTTTGGCAAAAAAGAGGGAACGAAGCCAACGACAACAACGACTACGCTCCGTTCATCCAATAGAAACATGGTCAACGAACAGAAAGCGCAGAGCCGTCGATTGTCAGAACAAGCCGATAGTCTTGCTGCCCGTAATGCAGAACTTAACAGACAACTGCAAGGATTGATTTGCCAAATCGAAAAGAAGGTACAATCTGATTTACAAAATAGAGAAAGCGAGATAACAGCGATGCGTAAAAAATCATTTATGCAGATAGGCGGCTTGATGGGATTTGTTCTTTTGCTGTTGGTCATTTCCTATATCATCATACACCGTGATGCAAAGAACATTAAACGATACAAACGCAAGACAACGGATTTGATCGAGCAATTGGAACAGTCCGTGCAACAAAATGAGGTACTCATAACCTCCCGAAAGAAAGCGGTACATACTATTACCCATGAGTTGCGTACACCACTGACGGCAATAACTGGCTATACCGAACTTTTGCGGAAAGAATGCAATAGCGGTAATAATGGGCAATATATCCGAAATATACTGCAATCCTCCGACCGTATGCGGGATATGCTCAACACTTTGCTTGACTTCTTCCGCCTGGACAACGGCAAGGAACAGCCCCGTCTGTCACCCTGCCGGATTTCTGCAATCACGCACACACTTGAAACGGAGTTCATTCCTGTTGCAGTGAACAAAGGGTTGTCCTTGTCCGTGAAGACTGGACACGATGCCATTGTATTGACCGACAAAGAGCGAATAATACAAATCGGGAATAACCTGCTGTCAAACGCAGTCAAGTTCACAGAAGAAGGCGGTGTTTCTTTGATTACTGAATATGATAATGGAGTTCTGACACTGGTCGTTGAAGATACAGGTACAGGCATGACAGAAGAGGAACAGAAACAAGCGTTCGGTGCGTTTGAACGTCTATCAAATGCCGCCGCAAAGGAGGGTTTCGGGCTTGGGCTTGCCATAATGCGTAATATTGTGTCGATGCTTGGCGGAACAATCCGTTTGGACAGCAAGAAAGGGAAAGGCAGTCGTTTCACAGTTGAAATTTCTATGCAGGAAGCTGAAGAACAGCTTGGATATACAAGCAATACACCTGTTTATCATAACAATAAATTCCATGATGTTGTCGCCATTGACAATGATGAGGTATTACTTCTGATGCTGAAAGAGATGTACTCCTAAGAAGGAATACACTGCGACACTTGCACCGATGCTGCGGAACTGATGGAAATGATACGCCAGAAAGAATACAGCCTGTTGCTGACAGACTTGAATATGCCCGGTATAAACGGTTTCGAATTACTGGAACTGTTGCGTTCGTCCAACGTGGGCAATTCACCAACAATCCCGGTGGTTGTGGCAACCGCTTCGGGCAGTTGTAACAAAGGGGAACTATTGGCAAAAGGCTTTGCCGGATGCCTGTTCAAGCCGTTCTCCATATCGGAGTTGATGGAGGTTTCCGACAGGTGTGCCATAAAAGAAACACCGGACGGGAAACCGGATTTTTCAGCTTTGCTGTCTTACGGCAATGAAGCCGTTATGCTGGAAAAGTTGATGACGGAAACTGAAAAAGAGATGCAGACAATACGGGAAGCGGCAACAGAAAAAGACCTGCAAAAGCTGGATTCCCTGACACACCACCTGCGCAGCTCGTGGGAGGTGCTACGTGCCGACCAACCGCTAAATGTACTTTACAGATTGCTTCATGGCGATGTACTCCCGGATGGTGAAGCGTTAAGCCATGCCGTGACTGCCGTGCTGGATAAGGGAGCGGAAATAATCCGGTTGGCAGAAGAGGAAAGGAGAAAATACGAAGATGGATAAGACAACAATAATTGTGGTAGAAGACAATATCGTGTACTGCGAGTTTGTCTGCAACATGCTGGCGCGGGAGGGCTACCGCACCGTGAAGGCTTACCACCTCTCAACCGCGAAGAAACATCTACAACAGGCGACAGATAATGACATCGTGGTTGCCGACCTGCGCCTGCCTGACGGTAACGGCATTGACCTTTTGCGCTGGATGCGAAAGGAGGGAAAGATGCAGCCCTTCATCATTATGACCGACTACGCCGAAGTTAATACCGCCGTGGAAAGCATGAAACTCGGCTCGATAGACTATATTCCCAAACAGCTTGTGGAGGATAAACTTGTCCCCCTGATCCGTTCCATACTGAAAGAACGTCAGGCAGGACAACGCCGTATGCCTGTGTTCGCCCGTGACGGTTCCGCATTTCAGAAAATCATGCACCGTATAAGGCTGGTAGCCGCTACCGATATGAGCGTGATGATATTCGGAGAGAACGGCACGGGTAAGGAACATATTGCCCACCACCTGCACGACAAGAGCAAGCGGGCAGTCAAGCCATTCGTGGCGGTGGACTGCGGTTCACTCACCAAAGAGCTTGCGCCCTCGGCCTTCTTCGGACACGTCAAGGGAGCGTTTACAGGAGCAGATTGTGCCAAGAAAGGATATTTCCATGAGGCGGAAGGCGGCACGCTGTTTCTGGACGAGGTAGGAAACCTCGCGTTGGAAACCCAACAGATGTTGCTCCGCGCCATACAGGAGAGGCGGTATCGCCCGGTCGGAGACAAGGCAGACAGGAGTTTCAATGTCCGCATCATCGCCGCCACCAACGAGGATCTGGAAGCGGCAGTGAGTGAAAAGCGTTTTCGGCAGGATCTTCTGTACCG
This sequence comes from Bacteroides hominis, assembly GCF_033042785.2. Lineage (NCBI taxonomy): Bacteria > Pseudomonadati > Bacteroidota > Bacteroidia > Bacteroidales > Bacteroidaceae > Bacteroides > Bacteroides hominis. The sequence goes on from NZ_CP178829.1 coordinate 4,136,863, forward strand.
CCTGCACGACTTCGGGATAACCGTTCCTCCGTTGCGTGACTGTCAGGAAGACATCATGCCGCTGGCAGAGTTCTTCCGTGATATGGCAAACAGAGAGCTGGAGTGTAGCGTGAGCGGGTTCAGTTCCGAAGCACGTAAAGCGTTGCTGACACACGCATGGCCGGGCAACGTGCGGGAACTTCGGCAGAAAGTTATGGGTGCTGTATTGCAGGCGCAGGAAGGTGTTGTCATGAAAGAGCATCTGGAACTTGCCGTGACGAAACCGACCTCTACTGTCAACTTCGCCCTGCGCAATGACGCGGAGGATAAGGAGCGGATATTGCGTGCGTTGAAACAGGCAAACGGCAACCGGAGTGTCGCCGCCGAACTGCTCGGAATAGGCAGGACAACACTATACAGCAAACTTGAAGAGTATGGACTTAAATATAAATTCAAGCAATCATAGCCTGTAATTCACTGAATTTGGCTATCTTTGCATAACATTTGAGAAAAACGGCGATTGGCAGGAGCTTTTCGCCGCCAACATATAGGATAAGACCGCAAGGCGTTTCAAGCGAAAATCTGGTAAATTGGAACTACGGAGACGATTGCGTGATGCTTATGCTATGCTTACGCATAGCGTGCATTCACGTACTCTCCGTAAAGGCTTTACCAGAGCCATCGCTTGAAGGTAGTGTGAATTGCACGCTACTTTTTTGCCCTTGCCTAATGAAAGGTAACGATTATGGGTAAAGTTCAGATTCTCGCCGTACTGACGATGGACGGATGTCTTTCTTCAGAGTTATATTATAAAGCACATCAGGATTTGTGCCTTGACCGTTGCGGTCTTGATGAAATCAGGAAGAACGCCCTTTACCGCGTGACACCAGACTATTCCATTTCAATGCTGCACGAATGGAGAAAAGACGGCACAAACATCCGTTACCTCGCGGAAGCCACACCGGACACGGCAGACTATATAAACGGACTACTGCGTATGCACGCTGTGGATGAAATCATACTATACACCGTTCCTTTCATATCCGGAAGCGGACGACATTTTTTTAAGTCGGCTCTGCCAGAGCAACACTGGACGCTTTCCTCTTTGAAAAGTTTTCCCAACGGTGTATGCCGCATTATCTACATCCTTGATAAAAAAGCAAGATAGCCAAAATGTGCGGCAAGCATACATTTTTATTTTCAAGAATAGAATAAATGTTCTGATTACAAACAATTTAAGTCGGAGATAATTTGTCCCTGTGAAAAAATATTGAATTTTATACCACTGAAATACAACACTTTGTAAAATTGAGCGTTGGATTTTTTGTTTTCTGCCGCGTTTTTTGCCAATTATATTCATGTGCGCATACCGAAAACAGAGTGTAAAATTTCAAAATTGACAGGACATGAATTATTTTTTATTGGCGGAAACCGAGTTCTTCCGCCGGATAAACGAAGCCGGAGACTGCAATATGGAAAAAGCATACACGGCTTTCGCCACCCAAGTAATAGAACTGTGCAACGGCGGCATGGACATGAACCTTACCGTCATCGCGCTTGCCTACATCGAAATCGAGTTGCAGCACCATCCGGTGCGTAATCTGTCAGAAGAAAGAAGAGAGATTGCCGCCTACGTCAGCAAGGCTCTGTCTTTCGTAAGAAAGATGCAGAAATTCCTTGCCACGCCCCAAGTGCCACCACTAATATCCGCCAACAACGCAACAGAAACCACCGCCAGCCTTCTTTGGACGGGCAACGCCATCGACCTCGTGGAACTTATCTACGGCATAGACGAGATGGGCTGTATCAACAACGGCAATATGCCGCTAAAACAGCTCGCCCCGATTCTCTACAAGATATTCGGTATTGAGTCGAAGGATTGCTACCGCTTCTATACCGACATCAAACGTCGGAAAAACGAAAGCCGTACCTATTTCCTCGACAAGATGCAGGAGAAACTGAACGAGAGAATGCTGCGCGATGAAGAGCTGGAACGTATGAGAAGATAAAATCAGGTATAAGCGGGAGAATGGTATCATGCTGTTCTCCCGTTTGAGTAAAATCTATACGAAAAAGGGCGTTTTCGGCGCGCTATTGCCCCGAATTTCAGCGAAAAACGCTATCTTTGTACAATTGTTACGAATTGAATATGAACATAGACAACCTCGATATAGTAAAACAACTGATAGCCGAAAAGGAAAACGGGCAGGTGGAGTTCAAGGAAACCACCGGGCAGTTGGAGCGCGGCATGGAAACGCTCTGCGCTTTCCTTAACAGCGAAGGTGGCACGGTGTTGTTCGGTGTGACCGACAAAGGAAAGATCATCGGGCAGGAAGTGAGCGACAAGACGAAGCGTGATATTGCGGAAGCCATCCGGCGTTTTGAACCATTTGCCACACTCGAAGTTTCGTATATCAGTATCCAAAATACAGACAAGAGTGTGATAGCCTTGTCTGCGGACAGCCAACGTTATATGCGTCCGTTCTCCTATAAGGGACGGGCTTATCTTCGATTGGAGAGCGTGACATCCTCCATGCCGCAAGACGTATATAACCAACTGCTTATGCAGCGAGGTGGGAAATACGCTTGGGAGGCGATGACGAATCCCGACATCAAAGTTACTGACCTTGATGAACATGCCATTATGGGAGCGGTACGTGGAGGCATCCGGTGCGGTCGCCTACCCGAAGCCACCATAAGGGAGGATTTGCCGACCATACTCGAAAAATTCAACCTGTTACATGACGGAAAACTGAATAATGCTTCCGCAGTCTTGTTCGGTCGTGATTTTTACTTCTATCCCCAGTGCCTGCTTCGGTTGGCGCGTTTCAAAGGAACTACAAAAGACGAGTTTATAGACAATCAGCGTACCACTGGCAATATCTACACACTGCTGGACACTGCAATGTCGTTCTTTTTCAAGCATCTTTCCCTTTCGGGCAAAGTTGAAGGCTTGTATCGGGAGGAAGAGCTTGAGATTCCTTACAAGGCATTGAGGGAATGCTGCACAAATGCCCTTTGCCACCGCTCATACCACCGTCCCGGCAGTTCGGTAGGAATTGCCATCTATGATGACCGTGTGGAGATTGAGAACAGTGGAACTTTTCCGCCGGATATAACAATGGAAAAGTTATTGAGCGGGCATAATTCAGAACCTCAAAACCTGATTATTGCGAATGTTCTGTATAAAAGCGAGGTTCTGGAAAGCTGGGGACGAGGCATCGGGCTTATGATAAGCGAATGCCGGCGTGTCGGCATTCCCGATCCGGAGTTTCATACAGATGGAAATAGTGTATGGGTTATTTTCCGCTATACCCGAAAAACTGTGGGGCACGACCCGACAATTACCCGACAGTTACCCCACAGTCACCCCACAGTTACCCCACAGGTGGAAAAGGTGTTGTCTGCAATCGGCACACAGACACTTTCAACCAAAGAGATTATGTGTGTGATAGGATTAAAGGACAAAAGTAATTTTTTAGAACTATATCTGTATCCAGCCATAAGGCAGAATTTGGTAGAGCCTATTTACCCGGAAAATCCGAAACATCCCCGGCAGAAATATCGTCTTACCGATAAAGGAAAAGAACTGTTGATATAATAACGGGGTATGGTGGCGAAAAAGAAGAAACAACAGGGGCATTACTGTCGGATTTGTAGCGAGTACAAAGCCAACGAGCAATTCAGCGGCAAAGGACACTCGCGGCATATCTGCAAGGAATGCCGGTCGCTTCCCGATGATGTGAAGGCGGACATGGTGCGCTGTAACGAGGTGGAACGAGCCGTTTTCAAATGCCCGATGAGCCGTCAGGACTGGGAACTGCTGGAAAAATATGCCAAGAAGTACAAGGACAAGGAATCCGGGCAGTTCGCGCAGGATATGTTGGACATGAAACGGGGCAATCAGACACCGGACGAGGATATGGAAGAGGATGATGTTTTAATAGAAGGCATCTATGAAGAGGAAACCATACCATTTGCCGAACTGGAGGATGACATCCGTTATCAGTTGGAAGAATTGTTGGCGGACAACATCAACGAGTTCATGATACACAAGAATTACATTCCCGAAGGCAAGGAACTGAAAGACATCAACGAATGGGTCATGAAAGAAACCCGTGACACCTTTTTTATAAAGGTTATTCCCGATGCCGCTTATGACAGTCTGGTGGAAGAAACGATCAACAGGCTTGTGAAGGAATGGAAAGAGGACGGATTTGAGATAAAGACCTATTCCGCATCGCTGGTCGTCATGGAAACGGAACGGCTGCTTATCCGCAGGATAACCCGTAAGGATATGGACGCACTCCTTGCCATAATGGGAAAGCCGGAAGTCATGTACGCTTGGGAACACGGCTTTACCAAAAAGGACGTGCGCAAATGGATAAACAGGCAACTCATCCGATACCGCAAGGACGGGTTCGGATATTTTGCCGTCATACTGAAAGAAAGCGGCGCATTGATAGGACAAGCCGGTCTGATGAATAGTACCCTAAACGGGAACGAGACTGTCGAGCTTGGCTATATACTCGATAACACATACTGGCATAACGGTTACGGTACGGAAGCCGCCCGCGCGTGTTTGGAATACGCCTTTGGAGAGCTGGAACTGAAAACTGTCTGTTGCAGTATCCGACCGGAAAACGTGGCATCCATCCGTGTGGTTGAAAGGCTGGGAATGACCTTGTGCGACAACCATACAATAATATACAACGAAAAAGAAATGCCGCATCAGATATATGTGGCAACCAATAGTAAATCCTATATCTTATAAGCGAAATCACTCAACAATGAAAACAAATAATATTAATTTATTTTGCGATATAGTTACTCAAAGGTCAGGAGAACATTCTTGCGCTATAAATATTTTGTTGCAACAACAATTATATGGGCAGGTAATATCTATTCTGCGTCAAGAATTAGATTCTATGGTAAGAGTTATGTTTTTGTTGTCAATTAGCGACTTAAACCTTAGAGAGCATTTTATAAACCAAACTTTGGAGGGAATAAAATGGTCTTATCCCAATACAAAGAAAGTCGTGACCGATAAACAAATGGTGGATTTAGCTGATAAATTTTATGGCTGGCCTTTTTTTGTTTATAAATTAGGATGCGCTTTTATTCATCTTTCAGCAATGGTATATTATAAAAACAGTAATCCATTTTTGCTTTTATCTGTTTCAGAAAGAAATGACATCACAAGGTTTTTACATCAATATCATAGTTTCCCGTTAGAGTTGGAATTGAATTTGGAAAATATCATCCCATATCTTGATAAAGTATTTAATAAAGTTTCAAGTAACTTAGCATGTTACATTGAAGATTTACGTCAAAATAAACTTTTGGAGGAATATTAAAATAAGGGAGGATTTTAGCTATCCTCCCTTATTTTAATAGGTTACTTCTGCTGCAACAGATGCTTCAGGTTGTCATCGCCCGCGATGCGCTCCAATTCCTCCTGAACAATCTGCTTCACCTCCTCCTTGATGCGCCGGTAATTTGCCTGCACCGTTTCCTTCATGCGGTCGTTGCCGTCTGCGTCAGTGAAATCGGTAATAACGGGGATTTTCTTGTAGGCACTTTCCTCCCGTTTTACCTTATCGGCATCCACCACAATCTCGCAGTGGAAAATCTTCTGTTCGATACGCTCGTTGAAGTTGTCGGACACCGAACCGACAAACATTCCCTGCGTCAAACCGGAAATCTTGCTGGGCGGGATAAGCGCGTCCATCTGCGTGTTAATGGAGGTGGAAACATCCTGCCGGTTGATGGAGATAGACTGCCGTTTCTGCAACACCTTACCGAATCGTTCCGATAGTGTCTTTGCCGTTTCACCTACCACCTGCCCGGAGAAAATGTTACCGACCGTATTCATCACCACTTTCGCCTCCTTATCACCGTAGTCGCGCACCAGCTGGCTGAAATCCTGAAATCCCAGACACACGGCAACCTTGTTGCTTCGGGCGGTAGCTATAAGATTGTCCAACCCTTTGAAATATATCGTCGGCAGCTCGTCTATGATGACCGACGACTTCAGCATCCCCTTCTTATTGATGAGCTTCACGATGCGGGAGTTATACAATCCGAGAGCCGCCCCGTAGATATTCTGACGGTCGGGATTGTTGCCCACGCATAGGATTTTCGGCTCTTCGGGATTGTTGATGTCCAGCGTAAACTCGCTGTCCGACATCACCCAATAGAGCTGCGGTGAAATCATCCTCGAAAGCGGAATTTTTGCCGACGCTATCTGCCCCATGAGCTGCTCCGCAGCCCCTCCGAGCCACGCATCCATGAACGGGGAAAGGTAGTTCTCCAGTTCGGGATAGGAAGTCAGTATCGGAAAAATATCCTCGTAGCGGCGGTTCAAAAATTCGATGGCATGGGGAAACGTGCAATATTTCCCGTTCTGATAGATTTTAAGATACCATATAATACTGGCGAACAAAATGATAGGTGATTCCACAAAGAAGTCACCCTGCTTTTGCACATCGGGTAAGTCAAGGGCATTGCTGCCCCCTTCTCCCCTAAGAACCGTACGTGAGAGTTTCCCCTCATACGGCTCAAGCAACTCAATATTTCTATTTGTTGTTAGAAATCGGCTCATACTTTCAACATTTTCGTTTATTTCGCTTGTAGCAGTTGTTGTGGACAAGTTGCCGTACAATCGAACCACCAACAGATATTTCGTTGACGTTCCATGCTTTTGTACAGTCTATTTCCTTGCCACATAACGGACAAATCCGGTTCTGCTTGTTCCATAAATATAAGAGAGACTTACGTCCTTTGAGAGATTCCAGCATTTGTTGCTCCTTACGCTGAGAGAAATAATCATCGTATTCCGGGTCAAAAGGATTTGCCTCTCCCTTGACTTGCTTGTACGGAGTATAATGTATATCCGACAATCTTTTAAGGGTCAGGTAGTTCACTTTCATACTTTTCGTTTCATATTTCCACGCAAACGTCCATTTGCGTCCCCGAATTTCATGCCAATACCTGTCTGCGACCCAAGACTTGCGTTTCTTAGGGTGACGACGTAAGGCCCATTTCTTCGTGAGATTATAAATGTGGTAGTCGCAACCATGAAAAGCATCGGTCGATGCACCATATCGGTAATAGTTACCCCATCCTGTGATTACAGGATTGAGCATTCGTATCAGCGATTCCTGCTTACACATCTTATGTCCTTTGACTATGTCACTGATTTTTGCCCTAAAGCGTTTCTGTGCGTCTTTGGACGGAGATGTGTATAGCTTTTTGCCGAACTTCCTTACATTGAAACCCAAGAAATCAAATCCGTCATATATGTTCGTAATAGTAGTTTTCTCTTCGGATAAGGTAAGACCTCTTTCTTTGAGAAATTCTATCACTATTGGTTTGACTTCGTTTTCCAATAGTTCCTTATCTCGGCCTGTGATTATAAAGTCGTCAGCATAGCGAATAAGATTTACCTTGTAATGGAATGTCTTGTTGTTACGCCATAGTCTTTTGAATCTTTTAGCCAAGAGCGGCTGAAGCCCGTCAAGTACCATGTTTGCAAGTGTCGGTGATATGATACCTCCTTGTGGCGTACCCTCTTCTGTCGGGAATAGTTTTCCGTTGAACACAGCTCCACATTTCAACCATTTTCTGAGTATTGTCTTATCCATAGGGATATTCTCAATGAGCCAGTCGTGGCTGATGTGGTCGAAACAGCCTTTTATATCTCCCTCCAAAATCCATTCGGGAGAATGTTGGCGGTTTAAAACCGTATCAATCTGACGGATTGCGTCCATTGTCCTGCGCTTCTTTCGGAAGCCGTAGGAGAAACGGTCGCCTGTCGTTTCGGCTATCGGTTCCAATGCCATGAGATATAAAGCCTGCATCGCCCTGTCTTTCATGGTCGGTATTCCCAACGGTCGGAGTTTACCGTTCTTTTTCTTGATGTGAACCCTACGGAGTGGCTGCGGATTGTAGCCACGGCGTTTCAGTTCACTGATTGCTTTGTACTTGCGCTTGGGAGAGTCCCAAAGCTGTTTATCTACTCCAGACGTTTTCTTCCCTTTGTTGGAAGTAACCCTCTTTACAGCCAATGCCTTGGCGTAAAAAGAGTGAGTGAGCATCCATTGCAAGGCTTTCACCTTGTTATGTCTGCCTTCTTTCTGAGCCTTTACAATACGCGCTTGAAGCTTTCGGACATAGGCTTCGCACTTGGACCAGTTCATACCGTCCCAAGTCAGATTCCTGTTGTCAGCAGGCGCACACGATGTCTTAGTTTCGTTCATTTGCTTTCCTCCTTTTGAAAGTTCTAAAAGTTATCTTGTAAAGAGTTACCATATACGGAAGTCTGCCCACTTTCGTGTCGGATGATGTTATCCACAATCAGCCCGTGATGTCGATTCAATCCGTATCCTCCCCATTACAGGGAGGCGTTCGCTTTCTCCGTTATCTCATACCTGCACCCCTTTCGGCTTGCCTTGCGGTTCGCTTACTCGCGTTGTTACGAGAGAGATACAGGCTTGCCCTGTTCCACGTAATTGACAAAAGGATAGTTTAGGTTCTGTCAAGTCCACCGGCAGTGCCATGTCCGTGTAACCCCAACATGGGCAGGGGTTATCCGACTGCTTACCTTTTGGTGAGAGCTAAAGTATCTTCCGCTCCTTCAAACCTCACGATGGCTAAAGACAGTTCACTTATGTTAACCATGCTATCCAGCCTCGCCACTCGGCAGTATGATACTAACCGCCCTTGACGTTCCCTCACGGTTCAGTCTTGTCCTTTCGGAGAGTGTACTTTGTCCTATAAGCTTGGCACAACCCATCACTGGAGATGCACCTTATAGTAGGCTACCGCTGACGGAACAGCGGGTTAAATCATGCAACTAATATCACTGTTTAACAATCAATTACGCGACTTTACAGGTCACACCCACGTTTTATTGAGGTTGAGCATTATTGTATAGGCACTCTCGTAGGCGTCCGTAATATCTTCCATAAAATCCGGGTGAATGGGATTGCACCGATGAGAGCGTCGCGGGTCGTCGAAGTTGATCACATAGAACTTCGGCTTCACCTTGTAGCCGTCAGGGTGGTTCAGCAGATGATTGTAGGCAATGGTGGACAAGTCGCTGAATTTGAAGTCATACACGTACATCAAGAAGCCCTTTTCAATCTGTTGCTTGATAAAATTGTTTACCACGGCGTATGACTTGCCGCTGCCCGGCGTACCCAACACGATGGACGCACGGAAGGGATTCACCACATTGATCCAACCGTTGTTCCAACGCTTTTTGTAATAGAAGCGTGTCGGCAAATTGACCGAATACTCGCTTTCGATGAGTCTTGTTTCCTGCATGAAACTCTCGTTCTCGTTGTTGAAAACATCCTCCATCAAATTGTGTTTCAACAGACGGCTCATCCACAGACCTCCCATCAACAGGCAGACATAGCCCGTACCGATGGTAAGGACATACAGCCCCATCACCGCCTCAATCGGAAGCGGCAGAGCCAGTATCCACCAGTTTAGGAAAAACAGCACGGACCCGGCGGCGAGTGCCGTCCATATTCTTCCCCAAGTGATTTTCTCTCCCTTGACCCCCTTTGTACCCAGACAGGACAGGGCAAGCAGCAGGACGGCAAACAGCTTTGTGTACAGTATGGAATGGAACAGCCCCGCCGTGCGGTCGAAGTTCAGAAGGATTCTGTCCACCACACCGATGTTCACGCCCCACAGCCGGATGACTTCGTAACAGAACCAGTACACGTTCATAACCACTAAAATAATACTCACGGCACGCAGAAAATCCATGATTTTCGCCAATGCCCTCAAATCGTCTTCTTGTTGTGACATACATTGATTTTTTAATTGTTGATACTCCGATTACAAACCCAAGCCCTTGCGCTTTTTCTTCTTTTTGCGCTTCATCGCCCGGATGAAAGCCTTTTCCTCAGCATCTACCGCCGGACCTTCGGGAGTGAGCAAGCCCATTCCGCCCGATACGTCTTCACGGTCGTATGCGGTCTGTCCGTATGCCTTGTCCGCAGCATCCATAGGGATGGATAACGGTATCGGCGGTTGTCCGGCGTATGGCAGGGTGAAGTGTTCCTGCAAGGCATTCGCCGAAAGCTCCTTGCCCATGCGAGAGCCGTTCAGTACACATCCTGTGCGGTGGTCGATAAACGTCGCTCCATAGATACGCCCTTCATCCGTGTAGCGCAGTACGGTGTCGATGCCCTTCTCTTTGAGTTGGGATACAAATTTGTCCTTGTCATAAGTGCCTTGCAGCACGGAAAGAACGGTGCGTTTCGTCATGTCGGCGAGCTTCCTGTCCTTAATCTCTGATTTGGAACGGATAAATTTTCTCTGTACGGCTTCATAACCTGCGGACTTCCCGAAAAGCGAGGACTTGAACGGGTTGCCCACCTTGTTACCCTTGTCGTCCGTGACGGAATAAACCAGCCCGTGATACTCCCGTCCGCGCACGTTGCCTCTCGCTTCCTCCACCGTCATATTATATAAGGAAAGGAGCGCACGGTATTCGCCCATCGTCTGAAAACGGTACTGCCCGTTCAGAGCCTTCACAGTGCCAGCCACCTGCTTCTTCACATCACCTGCCGATGCGTCCACCTTGCTTAGCGGCGTGTCAAGCCGGCGGTTCCTGCGCTCCGCGCCGTGCAGCCCGTATTTCTTCTCCAGCTCACGGGTGATTTGTTTGCTACGATAGTAGTTGTTCTTGTCGCTGATACATTTCCCGTTATCGTCCACCCGCACCGTCACGATGTGCAGGTGGTGGCGGTCGATGTCCTCGTGCTTGAAAACAAGATAAGGCTGGTTGCCGAAACCGAGTTTTTCCAGATACTCGCGGGCTATATCCTGCAATTCCGCATCGGTCAACACATCCTCCGGATGTGGGTTGAGCGAAATATGCACCACCGGCTTCTCCACCTTCATCTGTGGCGGCATGAAGGTGAGAAAACCCTCCATCGCCTTGTTGATGTCCACCTTTCCCGAACCGTCATTGTAGATGCGGTTGGTCGTAAGCAACCGCCCCTGCGCCTCGTTAATCTTCTCCCCGTTATAGGCAATCGCGCCGTACAACGAGTTTCCTACACTGATTTTTGCGACCATTTCGCCTCCATTTCCCTTGAAAGTTCCACAATCCGGCGGCTCAGTTTCACGAGTTCGACGGTGTGTTGCTCTAATTTGTAGAGCAACGCCATCGCCTTTTTCTCTGAAAAATGCAGCCTCAGTTCCTTCACGACTTGGTTGTAATTCGTACCCACGGCGCGGAACTGCGCATGAAAATCCGATAGCTTGGTGTAATAGTCCACCAGCGTCTTGTCCACCTTCAGCACCTTGAACGGCTGTCCGAAGAAGTGCGCTTTGAGGAAAACCGACCGTGCATAGACACCCGATTTTCCGAACATGGCGAGGAAACGATTGTGTTCCTCCTCGTTGAAACGGACGGTGTAACGGTACACCGCCGGATCAAGTTTGGGATTTCTCCCTGCTTTGCTTTTCCTTTTCTCTTTCATATTACTTTGGATTTAGCGGATTGACGGCATAAGCCGCCGCTTCGGATCACAGCACCGCAGTTCTGAAAGGCTTTCCGACTTCGGAGGGAAAGCCCGCCCCCTGCAAGGGCAAGGCGTTTTCCGGGATGCTCAAAATATTTTGAGCGGCTGAAAACATACCTTGCTATGTTCAGGTGAACATAAAAATCCGTCAGGGGACGGATTGGGAAGATACCTTTCGGGACTCCGGCTGCGCCACCATCGGCGAACCCTGCTGTCCGGGGGCAAAGTTACGCCCTTAAAGCGGTATCGGACAGATGCTTGACCCGGTCAATGACTGCCAACCGGCGCAACGTGCTGCCACTTGCTTGGGAAGTGATACAAGTTTCAAAATATCATTGTTTATTTGCAGCATGATTCGGATGAAGGACTGAAAGCACACCCCTTCAATCGGATGTTCGGACAGCAATCCGGGCATCTGTCCAAACGGTCGGAAGCGGGTGTGAACGGACAACCGGATTTCCATTCCCGTATTCATGCGTATGAACCAAGGCTTGGACGGATTGGTGAACAGGTAAATGAACGGACGGTAAAGCGTGCGTGCGTATGAATGGCAATACGCTGCCGTGACCGGACAGATGTGTAACTTAATAAATTATCAAACAAATGAAAGAGACAACTTATGTGGCAATCTCCACGCAGAAAGGAGGGGCCGGAAAGACAACCCTGACAGTGCTTGTGGCAAGCTACCTGCACTATGTGAAAGGCTACAACGTGGCCGTGGTGGACTGCGACTTTCCGCAGTACAGTATTCATGACATGCGCAAGCGTGACCTGAAAGCCGTCATGGAGGACGGGCATTACAAAGTGATGGCGTATGAGCAGCTCAAGCGGCTGAAGAAAAACCCGTACACAATCAGATGCAGCCGCGCGGAGGATGCGATAAGAACCGCCGAAAATCTGACGGAGGCACAGCCCGACCTTGATTTCGTGTTCTTCGACCTGCCGGGTACTATCAACAATGCCGATGTGGTACAGACTATCGCCAAGATGGACTACATCTTCACACCCATCATCGCAGACAGGGTGGTGATGGAAAGTTCCATCAAGTTCGCCACAGTCATTAACGAACAGATGATAAGCACGGGAAAATCCGGCATCAAAGGAATCTACCTTGTGTGGAACATGGTGGACGGACGCGAGAAGACGGAACTATACAAGGCATACGACAAGGTATGCGCCGAGTTCGCCCTGCCTATCCTCGAAACATTCCTGCCGGACAGCAAGCGTTTCCGCAAGGAAACAGCGGCGGAGCGCAAGGCGGTGTTCCGTTCCACGGCGTTCCCTGCGGACAAGACACTGGTACGCGGCAGCAACCTTGACCGCCTTGTGGATGAAATTCTCGGTATCATCAAAAATTGAGTGTCATGGCAAAGAAAGCAAGAATCGAGGACATCGACAGTGATGCCATAATCAACTCGTTCCGTATGGACGATGCAAGCATACCGCCGGAAGCAAGAAGCACGGACGGCAATGTATCGGATCTACCACCGAAGGAAGAACCGCAGTCGGCCGGACCCCAACCTGCATCACGTCCCAAAGAAGAAACGGAACGCAGGCGCAGGAACGGCAAGCCGGAGAAGACGGATTACGATTCCATGTTCGTGCGGGAGTCCAATGTCACGGCAAGGCTCGGAAAACAGGTGTACATCCGAAAGGAGTACCACGACCGCATACTGAAAATGCTACATATCATCGGAGGTAACGAGGTGACTATCGCCGGTTTTCTTGACAACGTGCTGACCTACCATTTCACACAGTTTCAAGACGAGATAGCGGAATCCTTCAAGCGACACATGGAGTCATACAATTTATAAACATTTTAATCAATAACAACATGAGAAGAAAGATGAATGACAGTCAGGCGGACAGCCTGCAAACAAGAAAGAGTGAGAGAAACGTTGCCCGTGCAGCGAAGTGTGCAACCGACAAAGGTCTGGGAAAGACCTGTGATGTTCCCGGAAAGGGAAAGGGCAGCAAGCCTATTGCGGCTTTCCTGCAATCGTCGGAAATCAAAACACGACAGTGCATATACATCTCTCGTGAAGTCCATGAGAAAGTCGCTATTGTCGCCAACCGATTGGGAAACGGATTGAGCATCGGCAAGTTCGTGGACAATGTTCTCCGTGACCATTTCAGACAATACGGTGAGAAGTACATGGAACAGATTGAAAACGCCAAAAAAGTGAGATTATGACAAAAGTATTCTTGATTGTATCGGTTGCCTGCAACGTCTGGTTCCTGCTCATGTTATTGTCTGACAGAATAACGGAAACAAAATTCGTCCGGTTCCTCAAAGGGGCTGCCGGATTATGGCGGTCGTTGGGAACGAAGAGTGAAAAGCAAGATACCTTGCATAGTGAAGCCTCGGATGAAGATGCGGACATCATCGGTAAGAGCCGTTTCAGGATGGCTCCAACTCGGACAACCGCTGCCATATCGACGCAAGAAGCAGCCATTTCGGAAAAAGGCATTGAGCTGTCGGAAGAAGAGGCTACTTTTGACGACGGAAACACGGAAACCGCATCGCGCCCGACACAAGTCCCGGAGGATAAACTCGATGAAACCTTCACGAGCATATCTCCGGAGGAACTGGAATACGGAGAGGATGAGCCGGAGGATGATGAACCGGGCAAGGGACAGGCTTCGGGAAGTGCATTCGAGGACATCGACATGGCAGTACGAACAATAAAGAAGGACTCACCGTCCGAAGCGGAGATGCGACACGCTGGAAAAGTCATGACGGAGCTTGACGGGACGGAGCTTTACTCCAGAATAACGGAACGCTTGACCGACGAAGCAATGAGCGAGAGGCTTGCCAAAGCAATGGCAGTCTTTGTGGACACGGTAAACACTACCGTGGCACAAGCAAAAAGCAAAGTGTTCGTCGTGCCTGACAACATCGAGGAGTTCGACATCCGCAACTATGTATGACAACTGAAAAAGGAAAGAACATGAAGGAATGACAATCAACCCACGCGGCGAGGAAGCGCAAGGCGCATCCGGTACGCAACGGACACACCCAAGTCCGTGGAAACAAAAGGGCGACCACTAAACCAAAGTAAAGTAAAAAAGTATCAACCGCCCGACAAAGGACCATCCACCCTTTCGACGGCAAAAAACAAGGACAGTTTATGAACAAGAACATCGTAAGAAACAGAAAAACAATCCTCTCTGCGGCACTCATCATCGCCGCAACCGCCTCCGCCTTCGCGCAGGGAAACGGCATCGCGGGCATCAACGAAGCCACCTCTATGGTGAGTTCCTATTTCGACCCCGGCACGAAACTGATATACGCCATCGGCGCGGTCGTCGGGCTTATCGGGGGCGTGAAAGTGTACGGGAAATTTTCATCGGGCGACCCCGACACCTCAAAAACAGCGGCAAGCTGGTTCGGCGCGTGCATCTTCCTGATTGTAGCCGCCACCATCCTGCGCTCATTCTTCCTCTAATATAATAATGTATGGCTGAATACCCAATCAACAAGGGTATCGGTCGTCCGGTAGAGTTCAAGGGCTTGAAGGCTCAGTACCTCTTCATCTTCTGCGGAGGTCTGCTGGCTCTCTTCGTCCTGTTCGTCATCCTCTACATGGTCGGCATCGACCAGTGGATATGTATCGGCTTCGGCGCGGCATCGTCCTCCCTCCTTGTATGGCAGACCTTCGCGCTTAACGCCCGGTACGGCGAACACGGGCTGATGAAATTAGGAGCGGCACGGAGCCATCCCCGGTACCTTATCAACCGGCGGCGGATACCCCGTCTGTTCAAACGACAACGAAAGGAAGAAACAACATGAGGAATACATCAAAAATGACAACACTGGAAAACAAGTTCCCCCTGCTTGCGGTGGAGCATGGCTGCATCATCTCTAAGGACGCCGACATCACGGTGGCTTTCGAGGTGGAACTGCCGGAACTTTACACCGTGACGGGCGCGGAGTACGAGGCGATACACGGCTGCTGGTGCAAGGCAATCAAGGTACTGCCGGATTACTCCGTCGTCCACAAACAGGACTGGTTCATCAAGGAACGCTACAAACCGGAGCTTCAGAAGGACGACATGAGCTTTTTAAGCCGCTCTTTCGAGCGTCACTTCAACGAGCGTCCGTACCTGAAACACACCTGCTACCTCTACCTGACCAAGACAACGAAGGAACGTAACCGGATGCAGAGCAATTTCAGCACGCTGTGCCGTGGGCATATCATCCCGAAGGAACTGGACAAGGAAACCACGACCAAGTTCTTGGAAGCCTGCGAACAGTTCGAGCGCATCATGAACGACAGCGGGCTTGTCAGGCTGCGCCGCCTATCCACCGATGAGATTGTGGGTACTGAGGGAAAAACGGGATTGATTGAACGCTACTTCTCGCTCATGCCGGAGGGGAATACCACCTTACAAGATATTGAGCTTTCGGCAAGGGAGATGCGCATCGGCGACAACCGACTGTGCCTGCACACCCTCTCCGACGCGGAAGACCTGCCGGGCAAGGTGGCTACCGACACCCGTTACGAGAAGCTCTCCACCGACCGGAGCGACTGCCGCCTCTCCTTCGCCTCCCCCGTGGGGTTGCTGCTCTCCTGCAACCATATCTACAACCAGTATGTGCTGATAGACAACAGCGAGGAAGCCTTGCAGAAGTTCGAGAAATCCGCCCGCAATATGCAGTCGCTCTCACGGTGTAGCCGGAGCAACAGTATCAACCGCGAGTGGATAGACCAATACCTAAACGAAGCCCATTCCTACGGGCTGACCTCGGTACGGGCGCATTTCAACGTCATGGCGTGGAGCGACGACGCGGAGGAGCTGAAGCATATAAGGAACGATGTGGGCAGCCAGCTGGCAAGCATGGAGTGCGTGCCGCGCCACAACACCATCGACTGCCCGACGCTCTACTGGGCGGCGATACCCGGCAACGCGGCGGACTTTCCGGCGGAAGAGAGTTTCCATACCTTCATCGAGCAGGCGGTGTGCCTGTTCACGGAGGAAACCAATTACCGCTCTTCGCTCTCGCCCTTCGGCATCAAGATGGTGGACAGGCTCACGGGAAAACCGCTGCACCTCGACATCAGCGACCTGCCCATGAAGCGGGGCATCACCACGAACCGCAACAAGTTCGTGCTGGGTCCTTCGGGCAGCGGCAAGTCGTTCTTCATGAACCACCTCGTGAGGCAATACTACGAACAAGGTACGCACGTCGTGCTGGTGGACACGGGAAACTCTTATCAGGGATTGTGCGGCATGATCCGGCGCAAGACAGGCGGAGCGGACGGCGTGTACTTCACCTACACGGAGGAAAAGCCCATATCGTTCAACCCGTTCTACACCGATGATTATGTCTTCGACGTGGAGAAGAAGGACAGCATCAAGACCCTGCTGCTGACGCTCTGGAAGTCGGAGGATGACAAGGTGACGAAGACGGAGAGCGGCGAACTGGGCAGTGCCGTGAGTGCCTACATCGAGCGCATCAAGGCAGACCGGAGCATCGTGCCGTCTTTCAACACCTTCTACGAGTATATGCGCGACGACTACCGCAAGGAGCTGGCTGAACGTGACATCAAGGTGGAGAAGTCCGACTTCAACATCGACAACATGCTCACCACCATGCGGCAGTATTACCGGGGCGGGCGTTACGACTTCCTGCTCAACTCCACGGAGAACATCGACCTGCTCAACAAGCGGTTCATTGTCTTCGAAATTGACAGCATAAAGGAAAACCGCGAGCTTTTTCCGGTCGTGACGATCATCATCATGGAAGCCTTCATCAACAAGATGCGACGGCTGAAAGGGGTGCGGAAACAGCTTATCGTGGAAGAGGCTTGGAAGGCTCTTTCTTCGGCGAACATGGCTGAATACCTGCGCTATATGTACAAGACGGTCAGAAAATATTACGGCGAGGCAATCGTGGTAACGCAGGAGGTGGACGACATCATTTCCTCTCCCGTGGTCAAGGAGAGCATCATCAACAACTCCGACTGCAAGATACTTCTCGACCAGCGCAAGTACATGAACAAGTTTGACCAGATACAGGCGTTGCTCGGACTGACGGAAAAGGAGAAAGGGCAGATACTCTCCATCAACATGGCGAACAACCCTTCACGGCTCTACAAGGAGGTGTGGATAGGCTTGGGTGGCACGCAGTCGGCGGTCTATGCAACGGAGGTCAGTGCCGAAGAGTATATGGCGTACACCACCGAGGAAACGGAGAAAGTGGAAGTTTACCGTCTGGCGGAGAAGTTAGGCGGTGACATCGAAGCCGCCATCCGGCAGCTTGCCGAAAGGCGGAGAAACAAGGAAACAACCAACAATTAAAATTAAAAATGAATTTATCAACGAAAAAAGAAAAATGCGTATGAGTTTATCAAAAGTGAAAATGCTGCAAGTCAGCAAGTGCCTGATCGGATTGGCGGTCATGATGCTGCAATCCTGCGACGTGGCCGACAACCGCCGTGACATGCTGTGCGGGAACTGGGAGAGCGTGGAGGGGAAGCCCGACGTGCTTATCTACAAGGAGGGCGAAGCCTACAAGGTGACGGTGTTCCGCCGGAGCGGTCTGCGCCGCAAACTCAAGCCGGAAACCTATCTCTTGCAGGAGGAGAACGGCAACCTGTTCATGAACACCGGCTTCCGCATCGACGTGTCCTACAACGAGGCAACGGACGTGCTGACCTTCTCGCCAAACGGTGACTATGTGCGGGTGAAGCCGCAGCCGGAGAACCAGACAGAAGAATAACAACCGCTAAAATCCAAAGTAAACATGAGAACAAGAATAACAATGATTGTCTGCCTGTGCCTGCTTCTCGCGGGCCGGGCAAGCGCACAGTGGGCGGTGATAGACCCGTCCAACATCGCCCAGAGCATCGTGAACACCTCCAAGAACGTGGTGCATACCTCGACCACCGCCCAGAACATGGTGAAGAATTTTCAGGAAACCGTGAAAATCTACGAGCAGGGAAAGAAGTATTACGACGCGCTGAAATCAGTGAACAACCTTGTCCGGGATGCCCGCAAGGTGCAACAGACCATCCTGATGGTGGGCGACATCACCGACATCTATGTGACCAACTTCCAGCGGATGATGCGTGACGACAACTTCACCGTGGAGGAACTGGGAGCCATCGCCTTCGGCTACACGAAGCTGCTGGAAGAGAGCAATGATGTACTGACCGAACTGAAAAACGTGGTGAACATCACCACGCTCTCCATGACCGACAAGGAGCGCATGGACGTGGTGGAACGCTGCCATTCCAAAATGAAGCGTTACCGCAACCTCGTGAGCTACTACACCAACAAGAACATATCGGTGTCCTATCTCCGCGCTAAAAAGAAGAACGACCTCGACCGCATCATGGGGCTGTACGGGAACATGAACGAAAGATACTGGTAAGACTATGGAGTTCGACAACCTTCACCAGATTCTGCGCTCGCTCTACGAGCAGATGATGCCGCTGTGCGAGGACATGGCGGGCGTGGCGAAAGGCATCGCCGGGCTGGGCGCGCTGTTCTACGTCGCCTACCGGGTATGGCAGTCGCTGGCGAGAGCCGAACCGATAGACGTGTTCCCGATGGTCCGCCCCTTCGCCATCGGTCTTTGCATCATGTTCTTCCCCACGGTTGTGCTGGGTACGATAAACAGCATCCTTTCGCCCGTCGTGCAAGGCACGGCGAAGATGCTGGAGGCGGAAACGCTCGACATGAACACCTACCGCCAGCAGAAGGACAAGTTGGAATACGAGGCGATGATGCGCAACCCCGAAACCGCCTACCTCGTGTCCAACGAGGAGTTTGACAAACAGCTGGAGGAACTCGGCTGGTCGCCCTCCGACATGGTGACGATGGCGGGGATGTATATCGACCGGGGAATGTACAACATGAAAAAGAGCATCCGCGACTTCTTCCGCGAGATACTGGAACTGCTGTTCCAAGCCGCCGCCCTCGTGATAGACACCGTCCGCACCTTCTTCCTCGTGGTGCTGGCGATACTCGGTCCGATAGCCTTCGCCATATCGGTGTGGGACGGTTTCCAAAGCACGCTCACGCAGTGGATATGCCGCTACATACAGGTCTATCTGTGGCTGCCGGTGTCGGACATGTTCAGCACCATACTGGCTAAGATACAGGTGCTGATGCTGCAAAGCGACATCGAGCGGATGCAGGCAGACCCGAACTTCTCGCTGGATTCGAGCGACGGGGTGTACATCGTGTTCCTCTGCATCGGCATCATCGGTTACTTCACCATCCCCACCGTGGCGGGCTGGATCATCCAAGCCGGGGGCATGGGCGGCTACAACCGTAACATGAACCAGATGGCTGGACGTGCCGGAGGCATGGCGGGCGGAGTTGCGGGAGCTACCGCAGGGAACGCCGTCGGACGCATCGGCAAGCTGCTGAAATAATCAATGTGCAATTATAAACGGAAAAAGTAAAAATGGAATTCAAGTCACTCAGAAACATCGAATCGTCGTTCAGGCAGATACGCCTGTTCGGTATCGTCTTCCTCTCGCTGTGCGCCGTGGTGACGGTGTGGAGCGTGTGGAACTCCTACCGCTTCGCCGAGAAGCAACGGGAGAAGATCTATGTGCTGGACAACGGCAAGAGCCTGATGCTCGCCTTGTCACAGGACCTGTCGCAGAACCGCCCGGCGGAGGCACGGGAGCATGTGCGCCGCTTCCACGAGCTGTTCTTCACGCTCTCACCTGAAAAAAGCGCGATTGAACACAACGTGAAACGTGCCTTGCTGCTGGCGGACAAGAGCGTGTACCACTATTATTCGGACTTCGCCGAGAAGGGGTACTACAACCGCATCATCGCCGGGAACATCAACCAAGTGCTGAAGGTGGACAGCGTGGTGTGCGACTTCAACGCCTATCCCTACCGCGCCGTGACCTACGCCACGCAGAAAATCATCCGGCAGAGCAACGTCACCGAGCGCAGCCTCGTGACCACCTGCCGCCTGCTGAACGCATCACGGTCGGACGATAACCCAAACGGTTTCACCATCGAGGGTTTCACCATCATCGAGAACAAGGATTTACAGACAATCAAACGGTAACGGATTATGAAACGGAAAGTAAAAAGTATCAGAAAAACAATGTGGGGCGTGTACTGGAAGCTCCACGACAAACGGAAACGGCTGGTGGAAAGGCTCAAAGGGTATCTGGACGGCTTGCCGCCGGAAACATGCCGCCGCATCGTGCTGGGGATGCTCGCCGCCTTCGCGGTGCTTGCCCTATACACCTTCGGCAGAGCCGTCTATGACATCGGCAGGAATGATGGCTCACGCATGGAAACGGGACACGCCGGACGGGTGGAGCTGCCGACCCCGGCGGAAACAGACAATCACTTAACACCTTATTTATATGGAACAGAAGAAGAATGAACCAAAGAATGAACCGACGAAAGAGAACAAAGCCGCTCCCGACACGGGAAAGCCGAAGAAGGAGCGCGAACCGCTGACCGAGGCGCAGCGGCTGAAACGGCAGAAGATGATAGTCCTGCCCGCTATGGTGCTGGTGTTCATAGGGGCGATGTGGCTGATATTCGCCCCGTCCTCCGGCAAGGAGCAACAGCCGGGAACGGACGGCTACAACACCGAGATGCCCGACGCGGACAAGGCGAACCGGCAGATTATCGGCGACAAGCTGAAAGCCTACGAGCATGGGGAGATGGAGGAGCGTCAGGAGAGCCGCAACCGTGCCATCGGGCAGTTGGGCGACATGTTCGACCGAGAGATTGTGGGAACGGAGGACGGAACGGACTTCGACCTCGCCAATCCGGGCGGCAAGGAGGAAAAGGCACAGCCCGCCACGCCGCAGACCATCCAATCCTCCGCTGCCGCCTACCGTGACCTGAACGCTACGCTCGGCAACTTCTACGAACAGCCGAAGAATGACAATGCCGAGATGGAGGAATTGTTGGAGCGCATCGCATCGCTGGAGTCGGAACTGGAAAGCGAGAAGGGCAAGGCTTCCGCCGTGGACGACCAAGTGGCTCTTATGGAGAAATCCTACGAGCTGGCGGCAAAGTACATGGGCGGTCAGAATGGTGGGAAGCCGGAACAGGCGGCAGAGCCTGCCACCGTGCAGAAAGGAAAGAAGAACACGGCGACACCCGTAAGGCAGGTGACCCGCCAAGTTGTTTCCTCGCTTGCACAGCCCATGAGCAACGCGGAGTTTGTCGCCACTTTCTCGCAGGAGCGCAACAGAAGTTTTAATACGGCTGTCGGCACGGCGGAGGTATCGGACAGGAACACCATACCGGCATGTGTGCATGGGGCGCAGAGCGTGACGGACGGGCAGACGGTAAGGCTGCGCCTGCTGGAGCCTATGGCGGTGGCGGGCAGGACAATCCCCCGCAATGCGGTGGTGGTCGGCACGGGCAAGATACAGGGTGAGCGGCTCGACATCGGGATCACCTCGCTGGAATACGACGGCACGATTATCCCCGTGGAACTTGCGGTCTATGACACGGACGGACAGTCCGGCATCTTCATCCCGAACTCGATGGAGATGAACGCCGTCAGGGAGGTCGCCGCCAACATGGGCGGCTCGTTGGGGAGCAGCATCAACATCTCCACCAATGCCGGGGCGCAGCTCGCCTCCGACTTGGGCAAGGGGCTGATACAAGGCACGAGCCAGTACATCGCCAAGAAGATGCGCACCGTCAAGGTGCATCTGAAAGCCGGGTACAGGGTCATGCTTTACCAAGAAAAAGATTGAGAACAATAAAAAAATTACCACTAAAAATCCAAAAGTAATGAGAAAAGTAATCATCATGTTTGCCCTCGCTATGGGCATCGCAACTGCCAACGCGCAGGAGAATGTAACCGTTGAAACGACCAACGGAAGTAATGAACAGCCGACCTTGACAAAGGAGGTCTATCCGCAGAAGGAGGTGGATGGAGACCTGTATTACGGTCTGTCGCGCAAGCTGACCTTCGACCGCATGATACCGCCGCACGGTCTGGAAGTGACCTATGACAAGACCGTCCACATCATCTTTCCGGCGGAAGTGCGCTATGTCGATTTAGGCTCGCCCGATCTGATTGCCGGGAAAGCCGACGGAGCGGAGAACGTCATCCGTGTGAAGGCTACCGTGAGAAATTTCCCCAACGAAACCAACATGTCCGTCATCACGGAGGACGGCAGTTTCTACACCTTCAACGTGAAGTACGCCGCCGAACCGCTGTTGCTCAACGTGGAGATGTGCGACTTCATCCATGACGGCAGCACGGTGAACCGCCCGAACAATGCGCAGGAAATCTATCTGAAAGAGCTGGGCAGCGAAAGCCCGATGCTGGTGCGCCTTATCATGAAGTCCATCCACAAGCAGAACAAGCGCGAGGTGAAGCATATCGGCTGCAAGCGTTTCGGCATCCAGTATCTGTTGAAAGGCATCTACACGCACAACGGCTTGCTCTACTTCCACACGGAGATAAAGAACCAGAGCAACGTGCCTTTCGATGTGGACTACATCACATGGAAAATCGTGGACAAGAAGGTGGCGAAACGTACCGCCGTGCAGGAGCAGGTCATCCTGCCGCTCCGTGCGCAGAACTACGCCACCCTCGTGCCGGGCAAAAAGAGTGAGCGCACGGTCTTCACGATGGCGAAGTTCACCATCCCCGATGACAAGTGCCTCGTGGTGGAGCTGAATGAGAAGAACGGCGGCCGTCACCAGTCCTTCGTGATTGAGAACGAGGATTTGGTACGCGCCAGTACCATCAACGAACTTCAAGTGCGCTGACCATGAGAAAGTACATCGCAATAATCATCGCGTCGCTTGCCCTTTTCACGGGGCAGGCGCACGCCCAGCGGTGTCTGCCGAAGATGCAGGGCATCGAGGCAAGGGCGAACATGGCGGACGGCTTCAATCCCGGCGGCAAGGACGGCGGGTATAGTTTCGGGGCGGCTCTCTCCACCTACACGAAGAAGGGGAACAAGTGGGTGTTCGGTGGCGAATACCTCCTGAAGAACAACCCCTACAAGGATACCAAGATACCCGTGGCGCAGTTCACGGCAGAGGGCGGCTATTACTTCAAGATACTGTCGGACGCCCGAAAAATCGTGTTCGTCTATGCCGGGGCTTCGGCTCTCGCCGGATATGAGTCTGTGAATTGGGGAAAGAAGGTGCTGCACGACGGCTCCACGCTGCACGACCGGGACGCCTTCATCTACGGCGGCGCGCTGACGCTCGATGTGGAGTGCTACGTGGCAGACCGTATCGCCCTGCTTGCCAACCTCCGTGAGCGTTGCCTGTGGGGTGGCGACACACGGAAGTTTCACACGCAGTTCGGGGTCGGCATCAAGTTCATCATCAACTGACACGGGTATGGAACGGACGGAAATAGATGCAGTCAGAAGGATGCCGCTTGCGGATTTTCTTGCACGGTTGGGGCATGAGCCTGTCAGAAGGAGCGGAAACGAGCTGTGGTATATCGCCCCGTACAGGGGCGAGCGCACACCCTCTTTCCGTGTGAACGTGGCGAAACAGCTCTGGTACGACTTCGGTTTGGGCAAGGGCGGCGACATCTTCACGCTTGCCGGGGAGTTTCTGCAAAGCGGTGACTTCATGGCGCAGGCGAAGTTCATAGCGGAAACCGCCAATATGGTGGTTGACAGGTTGGAACCCCCGACCTATCAAGCAAAACCAACCGAACCGGTCTTTGAGGATGTGGAGGTCGCTCCGCTGTTTCGCTCACCGCTGACGGAGTATCTGGCGGAACGGTGCATACCTTACGCTGTCGCATCCCGCCACTGCTGCCGTCTGAATTACGGTGTTCGTGGGAAACGGTATTTTGCTGTCGGTTTCCCGAACATGGCGGGTGGCTATGAAGTCAGAAGCCGCTATTTCAAGGGGTGCATACCGCCCAAAGATGTGTCTTTGGTGAAGGCAACGGACATCCCGGCTGGCGAGTGCCTCGTGTTCGAGGGCTTCATGGACTTCCTTTCTGCGGTGACGCTTGGTGTAACCGGTAATGCTGACTGCCTTGTGTTGAACTCCGTCGCCAACGCAGAGAAGGCGACGGGATTGCTGGACGGCTACGGGCGCATCGGCTGCTTCCTCGACCGTGACGAAGCCGGACGGCGGACGCTTGCCGCACTTACTAAACGGTATGGGGCGCGTGTCACCGACCGTACCTCACTCTATGACAGTTGCAAGGACTTGAACGAGTACCTGCAACAGACAACGAAAAAACAGAAAAACAACCATCTAAAAATCGAAGAACAATGAACATACTGAATAACAGAAACAAGAGAACATCCATCTTCAAGGCGGTGGCGTTATGCCTGATAGCCGCTGTGTCATTCACACTCGTGTCGTGCGACGACGACATGGACATTCAACAGTCCTATCCCTTCACGGTGGAGGTCATGCCCGTGCCGAACAAGGTGACAAAGGGGCAGACGGTGGAAATCCGCTGTGAACTGAAAAAGGAGGGCGACTTTTCGGGTACGCTCTATACCATCCGCTATTTCCAGTTCGAGGGGGAAGGCTCTCTCAAAATGGATAACGGCATCACCTTCCTGCCTAATGACCGCTACCTGCTGGAGAACGAAAAGTTCCGCCTGTACTACACGGCGGAGGGTGACGAGGCGCATAATTTCATCGTGGTGGTGGAGGACAACTTCGGCAACTCCTTCGAGCTGGAATTTGACTTCAACAACCGGAATGTAAAGGATGATGGTTTGACCATCGTTCCCATCGGCAACTTCAGACCCTTGCTGAAATGATGCGTGTATTCATGACAATGCTCTGTTCGCTTCTGGCGGTCTGTTCCGTGTCTGCACGGATCAGCCGCCAAGAGGGGACGGACGGGCAGGCGGCAATCTACCGTCTGCCACTTTTCGAGAGGGCTGTGCGCTGCACGAAATATTTTGAGGGCTGGCACTCGGAAAAGCACCACCCATACGTGGGGTGGGGTCACAAAATTTTGCCGGGCGAAAGATATTCTGCACGCACCATGACGAAACGGCAGGCGGACGCACTACTTAGAAAAGACCTGCGGAAGTTCTGCGCGATGTTCCGGCAGTTCGGGAAAGATAGTCTTCTGCTTGCCACGCTTGCCTACAACGTGGGTCCATACAGGCTTTTGGGTAGCAAGACAATCCCCAAAAGCACCTTGATAAAAAAGTTGGAGGCTGGAGATAGGAACATCTACCGTGAGTATATCTCCTTCTGCAACTACAAAGGAAAACGCCACGCCATGCTGCTCAAACGGAGAAAGGCGGAGTTTGCACTGCTGTATATTCCATAAAAGGACTGACAAAACTGACAAAAGACGTGCCATATTCAACTTGGCACGTCTTTTGCTATATCACTTGATAGATTATCGTAGGATTTTCTCGTTAATTGACATCGTTGAGCCATTTTTGCCTATCGGTTTCCAAATAACACTTCAAGTTGTAAGTGTTGTGAGAGCAATACAAAACATAGTTATTAACCGTAAAAAGTATAGCGAAAATATGAAGAAAGTATTTAGGAAAATTCAGAAAGGAACAACAAAAATGATTGAACGTATCAAATCGTTGGGGGAAATGGAGACGAAGCAGAAATGTGTAGTTCAACGGTTCGAGATTATCATTCCCCTCCACCAAAAATAACGACCCAATATATAGCCTCCGCAAGTTTTACTTGCGGATTTTTTAGTTATCGCAGATTGGACAAAGGTTTCTTTGCTACTTTCTTTGTCCGCCATCATGCTCACTGAAAGAAAGTAGGGCGGCTCTCGCCGCCCCACCACTTAAAAGCGTGTGTAAAGTCCCGTCACCATCGTGAACATTTCCTCCAGCATATCAAAATAGATGCCCTCGTGTACGGCAATGTCCTTTTCCTTGCACTCGAACGTCTTTTTGCTGAATGTCCTGCGGTAGAACCGCATATTGTAGAGGTCTGCCCCCGCATCATAGATGATGTCAAGGCGGTTTGCGCTTGTCTTGTTCCTCGCAAGGCTCATCCGTAAGCCGTTGCCCATGTCTATGAAATCACGGCTGCCCGTCATGGCGGTAAATCTTCTTCCGCCTATCTGCTGTAATATCGTCTTTGCTATCATATCCTTTGTTTTTAGAGGTTTATATGTTGGCGGTGCGGACACCGCCAACTTGTTCAAAATTCTCGCATCTCGGCAATGGGTGTCTGCCGTTGCAGCCACTCTTTCACACATTCCATGTTGTACTCGCTCGTGATGACTGCCGTATGGCTATCGGTGGCGGTGAAACGTGTGCTTTCGTAATCATCTATCCACCCTTTGAGGGTGTCCGTTCCCCACGCTCCGGCATCATCAAAGATGCCGTCCAATGCCGTGATAGGTTCGCTGAACTTGATTATCAGCGTTTGATAGGTCGTGTTCATCGGTTGCCCTCCTTTCCCTGCTTTGCGTTCAGCCACTTGTCCCGTGCGGTTCGGCACTCGTCCAAAGTGGGTTTGACACAAGCGAACAGTTCTCCGTCCGTATGGCGGTAGTCGTACTGCACAAGTGTCCGCCTGCGTCTGCCGATACCCGATTGGAAACGCTCGTATTTCTCCGTACCTGCTTCCGTGCAGGTGCTTACTCCGTTGATTGTCATTCGTGTTGCCATAATGTTGCTTTTTAGATGGTTAAAAATGTACTGACAGAACTCTGTTCTTCATCACCATTTCGGGATTGCTCGTGTGGCGTTGGTGCAGGTAGAAATGGTGAGAGCCGAAGCCGTAAAGGAAAAACTTGTCAAGTTCGTGCTTCTCGGCAAACTCCTTCACACTCTTTCTCAATTCCCCCTCACTCGTTGTGAGAGTGAGGAGGTTCACAAATTCAAGGAACAATGCAGGGATTTTATCGTCCCACACACAAATCATGCTTTCAATTCTTACTTCCATATCAATGTTGTTTTAGGGTTGATGCTATGCCGCTTTCATCCGCTCACGGATAAGATTGGCGTTCTTGTTCACAAGGTCGATGATGCGCTTGTGGTATTCGGTGTTCTCGTTGCATAAGCCACGACACTGCACCACCTCAAAGGTTTTCAAGGACACTTCCACCGTTTCTATGCGTCTGCCGTCAATGGTCGCTGAAAGGATAAGGGAGTTTTCCCGATTGTGGTAGCCACCCACGCAGTGGTGCATCATCCGTCCTTCCTCAATCATTTCCTCCACGCTCTCGATGACCTTGACGCAGATAAGGCTGTCGGAAAAGACAAGTCCGAAGAATATGCCTTTGGCTTTCAGATATTGCTTTTCGTCCTCAACCGCTTTCTGCCGTTGCTGTTCAGTCCGTTCACGTTCCCTTTGGCGGTTGCGTCTTGCCACCAACCTGTCGTGTTCGGCTTTGAGGTCTTGGGGGCATACGTACTTCGGGCTGTTCGTGTCCTTGCCGAAGTGTCGCAGGAGGTCTATCGTGTCACGCCACATAGAGCCGTCAGCGATGGTGTAGCCGTTGCGGATACATATCTTGATTGACGCCCAATACTCCCCGATATTGAAAGAGTGGTGCAGGTAGTAGCGCAACATCTGATATTGCCCAGCCTTCAACAACGTTTCCGCACGGCTGTCGGAAAGAATGCCTTTGAAAAGGTCGTAAGGCAGGATATTGTGGTATTCGCCCTTGAAGCCGTTTCGCTTCACTTCGGGTATGAAACGCTGTCGGGGGTAGGTGCATCTCGGAGTGATGTCGTATGCCCGAATTTCTTGGTTCTTGCGTACCTCCATATCGCTGTATTCCGACCACTGGTCATAATATAACATCGACATTCCACGCAGTCGGGCAACGGTCGTTGTCCTGCCGTCGGGGGCAATCCACCTCTGCACTACCTCAAAGATGGAATACTCGGCAGGCTGTCCTGCCTTGTATCGGGAATTGACGGAGAAGAAGCGTATCACTTGGTACTGCTTGCAGGTGGTGACGATGGAGAAATACTCCATATCGCTGAAAACGCTCTTTCGGGTGCGCAACGCTTCCAACTCCATACCGCAACGGGGGCAGGTGCATCCGCAAACGGTGTCGGCAAGGTCGTGGTCGCTTTTCCACGAATGTCCGCACTCGGTGCAGATGTTCGTGCCGTTTGCCCTCTTGATTGCGTAATGCTTGAAGCAATGACGGAAAGCGTATGCCCTTTGTTCTTCGGTCAATATCGGTAGTCGCTTGCTCAAACGTGCGACTTCCTGCTGTATGCGTGTTCTCGGTTTCATAATCAGAAATTGAATAGGTTGGGTTGTTGTACTTCTTGTGCGGTCGATTTGGTGGCGGTTCTCGGCTTGTGGCGGTTCTGCAACTTGCGGAGTTCTTCCTCTTGGTATCTGCGGACAGCGTTCTGACGTGCTTCCGCCTTTTCCTCCGCCGTGAGTTCCACAACGTGGTTCACCACCACTTGGCAGTTCATCGGTTTGCCTACCTCTATCTCGTTCTCGTCATAGTAATGGACTGCTTGCCCGAATATCTCTCCGTCCGTGAAGCCGTTGCAACCGCTTTTCTGCACATAGTTCAGGATGTAGGTCACGCAATCGTCTATGTTCTTGGCAGGGTTGCGGTAGTTCTTCGCAAAGAGCGCATCCTCTTCCGCACGCTGTTCCAGATACATCTGTATCGTTCTCTTGAAATGGTCTGTTCCTTTCATATCGCTGTCATTTTTAGATTGTCTGTTTCAGTATCTCTCTCCAATAGGTCGGCTCTACCTCGTTGAGAAGGAAGTCCATGAAATCCCTCCGTGCGTCCTTGTTCAGTTCGTGGTACAATCTTCGGAAAGTGCTAAAATTGCCGTTGATGTACGTTTCCACCATATACACGAAGATGTTGTCCACCTCGTAATATCTGCACTGCTGCGCTGCCGTCTTGCTGTTTCTCTTTCCCATGTCGGTAAGGGTTAAAGGGTGAATAACCAAAGGATGAAGCCGAAGAAGGCAATGGTGGAAAGGATAGCCACGATTACACCTATCGCCACTCGGAACACTCCGTTTACAATCTCTCTGATGATGCCCCAAAGGATGCCGAACATCCCGAAGGCGGTGCGCATCATCAAGCCGCATATCGCCAACCCGATGTATTGCGCCACTTGTCTGAAATTTGCCGTTGCTGTCATATCTTCGCTGTTTTTGATTTTTTGTTTTTTATGCGGATTCAAGAGCTGAGGGAGTTGAGTTTCAAACTATCTTATCTGCCTCTCGTTTATCCGACATTTTTTTTATGCGTCTTTCTGTCGCATCGGTCGTTTTCGTTTCGGGTGCTTGAAAAGGTAGGGATTAGGGAATGCAAGGTTTTTCGGTCAAAATACTACCCGCAGGGCTGGAGATTTTTACCGAAAACAGGAGGCTTGACCTTGCTTTCCCGTCCAATCCCGGAATTACCTTTGCGCCCAGAACGAAAATGACTGACTGATGCGGCTCACTGAAAGGCGCAAAAAGGAGGTAAACGAAAACAGAGGCAGATTGGGTAGAAAAAAACTTCAGGGGAAAATCCGTAAAAAAAAGAATCACCAAAAGGAAAAAGACATCACCGGAAGCGTGAAAAGGGCAAACCACAACAAAGGAAGTATGATTGTTTCCGATCCGACGGAACTTGTCCAGCCGGGTGGCAACAATCATTCTTCCCGGTTTGTCCGGCTGTGTGTGGCCGCCTGTTTCATTCATGAGGCAGGCTGACACACTCTGCATTCACTTTCCGCTTCCGGCAAAAGGGACAGCGAAAAAAGAAAAATCATTTGAAAACCCGTAAAAGCACCTCTTGGCATAGGCGCAAAAGA
Organism: Bacteroides hominis; assembly: GCF_033042785.2. NCBI lineage: Bacteria > Pseudomonadati > Bacteroidota > Bacteroidia > Bacteroidales > Bacteroidaceae > Bacteroides > Bacteroides hominis. Next base: position 4,167,098 of record NZ_CP178829.1, read on the forward strand.
AAGGGGCATCGCATCATCAGTCTAAACATCGTTTAGGCGTGAGGCAATGCCCTTTTCTCCGGCTATGCGGTAGTCGGCACACGTTTGTTCAAAACTCGTTTTGGGCAATGGTGTGCCGACGGACAAAACCGCTTTTACGGAAAAATCTTATGAATGAGGGGATAAAAAAACGGGAGTTTATATCAAAATCTCGAATTAAATAGCTACTTTTGCATATGAAGAGTTCTTTGAAGGTTACGCAACGCGCAGAAGGATAATGCAGTAGATAACTAACTAAATCGTAACCTATTACTATAAAGAGCAATTAACCTACGCTCATTTCCAATAAATTACACTCTTTTCGTAACTTCTCGATGCAAAATTACCGTTTTTCTCCCTATCATTCACTATCTTTGCACCTCAAAATTTTAAGAATCATTCAATGATAAACGAAGAAAAGATACATAAAAGCACTTCAGGCTGGTGGGCACTCAGCCCTTTATTCGTATTCTTGTGCCTCTATCTGGTCACCTCCATCCTGGTGAACGATTTCTACAAAGTTCCTATAACGGTGGCCTTCCTCATCTCGTCGTGCTATGCCATCGCCATCACACGGGGACTGAATCTGGAACAACGCGTCTATCAGTTCTCGGTAGGAGCTTCCAATAAAAATATCATGCTGATGGTGTGGATATTCATTCTGGCAGGAGCCTTTGCGCAGAGTGCCAAGCAGATGGGAGCCATCGATGCCACTGTAAACCTCACACTCCATATTCTGCCGGATAACCTTTTATTGGCAGGCATTTTTCTGGCTTCTTGCTTCATCTCCTTATCTATCGGTACCAGCGTGGGAACCATCGTGGCACTGACTCCCGTTGCCATCGGACTGGCGGAAAAAACCGGCATAGACCTGCCGTTTATGGTAGCGGTGGTAGTGGGCGGATCATTCTTCGGAGATAATCTTTCGTTCATCTCCGACACAACCATTGCCTCGACCAAGACACAGGAATGCGTGATGCGTGATAAGTTCCGGGTAAACTCCATGATCGTAGTGCCTGCCGCACTGGTGGTATTAGGTATCTATATCTTTCAGGGACTTTCGGTAGCTGCTCCGCCACAGGTACAGGAGATCGAATGGGTGAAAGTGATTCCTTACCTTATCGTATTGGGAACGGCCATAGCCGGAATGAACGTAATGTTGGTCTTGATAATAGGCATCTTCACCAGTGGTGTAATCGGTATCACTACAGGCAGCCTCGGATTCTTCGATTGGTTCGGAGCTATGGGAACGGGCATTACCGGAATGGGTGAACTGATCATCATCACTCTGCTGGCGGGTGGAATGCTTGAAACCATCCGCTACAACGGAGGAATAGATTTCATTATTAACAAACTGACCCGGCATGTAAACGGAAAACGGGGAGCAGAACTCAGCATTGCCGCACTGGTGAGCATTGCCAACCTCTGCACGGCTAACAATACGATCGCTATCATCACTACCGGACCGATTGCTAAAGATATCGCGAAGAAGTTTCATCTGGACCGAAGAAAGACAGCGAGTATCCTCGATACTTTCTCGTGCCTGATACAGGGGATCATCCCTTACGGAGCACAAATGCTGATTGCTGCCGGACTGGCACAGATCTCTCCGCTCAGTATCATCGGAAACCTGTATTATCCGTTTACAATGGGTATCTGTGCGCTGCTGGCCATTCTATTCCGTTATCCGAGGAGGTATTCCGAATAGCGGACGGCTTACTTCCGGATATTCTGTAAATAGGCTTCGAGCGATTCATCTTTGCCCAATCCTAGCTTCTTGCGGATACGGCTTCGTCCGGAATTGACACTGGCACGCGAAATGCCTAAAGCAAGGGCTATCTCGTCAGTGCTCTGATTCAGCAAAATCAGCATACAAAGCAGTTCGTCGTTACGGGTCAGTTCGGGGCATTGGCAGCGCAAAGCGGGCAAATAATGGGGATAGAGTGCGGCAAACGAAAAGCTCAGAATGAGGTTATTATTATAAAAAAGAACAGGAAGTCTTTGTCAATCAAAACAAAACCCCTATCTTTGCACCCGCTATTACGAGTTAATAGCATTAATTCAAATCATTCATTAAAAACATTTATTTAAAATGGCAACAAGAATTAGATTGCAAAGACATGGACGTAAAAGCTACGCTTTCTACTCTATCGTTATTGCAGACAGCAGAGCACCACGTGATGGTAAATTTACAGAGAAGATTGGTACTTACAACCCTAACACCAATCCTGCTACAGTAGATTTGAATTTCGAACGTGCTTTGCACTGGGTACTGGTAGGTGCACAACCTTCAGACACAGTTCGCAACATCCTTTCTCGTGAAGGCGTTTACATGAAGAAACACCTCCTTGGCGGTGTAGCTAAAGGTGCTTTCGGTGAAGCTGAAGCTGAAGCTAAATTCGAAGCTTGGAAGAACAACAAACAGTCTGGTCTGGCTGCTCTGAAAGCTAAAGAAGATGAAGCTAAAAAGGCTGACGAAAAAGCACGTCTGGAAGCTGAAAAGAAAGTAAACGAAGCAAAAGCAAAAGCATTGGCTGAAAAGAAAGCTGCTGAAGAAGCTGCTAAGGCTGCTGCTGAAGCTCCCGCAGAAGAAGCTGCTCCGGCAGAAGAAGCTGCAACTGAAGCTGCTGCTGAATAATAATCGGCAGTATCTATCATTAGTAAATAGGATTAAAACGATAAAATCCTCTCCGGTCCTGCCGGGGAGGATTTTTTATTAAGGCCATTCGGCAACCGGATTCACCACAGAAGGCACAGAGGGTTGCCTCAAAAGTTCTTTTCGCCACAGATTATCAATAGTGATAATCAATGACTTAAAATTCAATGTGTGTTACTCTGTATCTCCTTTGGTGAATTTCAGCACATCCTCGCAGTAAAAACACTGCCTTTTATTTCAGCACAACATAACGCAGAAAAACGACCTGATCTCCCGTTTTAACCGTTCCTTCTTTCAAAGCTTTCTCGTCTACACGGAAGGTTTTGAGGTATTTCTTCAGACTTTTGGTCACCGTGTAGGGTTGTTCTTTTTCATATCCCAGAATCGTTATACTACCGTCTTCGTTGATCGTGACTTTACATTTAATATTAAAAGTCAACCCGCGCAATTTCTTGGCTTCCGCTTTGTTTATCCAGAAAATATAGGTTGCCTTTCCGATATCATTCTTCTTTTCGACCTTCTTCTCTTTAGAGTATTCATCGTATACTTTAAACGAAGGTTCACTTTTGCTGCTGCCATCTCCACACGAAGTGCAGGCCAACAGAACCGACAACAAGATTCCAAATACTTTTTTCATTATTGAGCTCCTTTCTGCTTAGCGTATATTACATAACTATTATCTTCTTCTCCTATCGACTGACCAAACTCCCGCAGGGCATTCGCACTCTCCCCGGCCATACCGCTCAGATAGGCTTCGATCTCTGCTTTCAGCGATCCAGGCTCCACGAGCCGTATATACTGCCTGTCGTAAAAAGCCCAGGGTGTCCATAGCCGGTCCGGCATACCTCCCATAAAATCATTCACTATACGGAAAAAGGTTCCGCGCAACGATTTCTTATCTACTACAAAGTACGAAGTATCCTGAGATTCCCACAGTCCGTCACCTACCTGCTTATCTACCGCCAACTTTCCGATATAAACCCGGGGTAACTCGTAATACATCGTCATCGAACGTTTCCGATTTCCGATATCGAGCGTAAAGCGGGGCGTCAGCCTGCTCTCCGAACGTATATAATGATAAAGTGTATCAGGGCGTAACTCCCAGAAGGTCGAGATATAGAGATCGACTGCTTCCGTATTGGCCCCATACGCGATATCATTACTATAATCGGGAACAACAAACAGATGCTTAGGTGTGGGAACAGAGTCCAACAGATTTCCTTCAAAATCCTGTGTCCATGCAACCAAAGGGTATCCGGTAAAAGGAAGTGCCCCCACTGTAATCTCTCGTTTGTCCGTATTGATCCGGAACATGGCTTTGGAGACAGGCCGATGCAGCGGAATGGATGGCAGCGGTTTCCCTTTCAAGTCGTAAACATAGATAACATTACTGTTAGCAAAAGGGATCAGATAAATGCAATTATGTTTTTCATCAATCCGGGCTTTATATATAGAACGATACTCTCCCGGTCCCTGCCCTATAGCACCTATATCGGTAATGAACTTTCCCTTTTTATCAAACAACCGGCAGGGATGAAGTGTATAAACAGAACCGTAAACGAGAATGTAGTTTTCAGAGACACATAGATTGCTTACCCCTACCATCGCTTCATCGCGGTTATCCAACTTGATGATCCGAAAGTCCTCTACAAAGAAGCTGAGCGGTAAGTCAATCGTATCTTTCAGTGCATTTAGATCACATACCACAACAGAATCCTGACCGGTCCACTGACGGGAAGCCACAACCGGCCATTGCTCCGATAAGTCCTTCTCTTCTATCTTCGGAACAGCCGAACAAGAAGAGACTAAAAATACTCCCCCCAGAATTGAACTCAAGAAAAGTAATTTCCCGGAATTTTTCATATACCCTCCTTTTCTATAAATACAAAGATAAAAATAAAAACGAATATCTTACGAATATTCCGTAGTTTTTTTTTATTCATTCCGGAGTTTGTCTATATAAATAGGGCACGCTACAGAAGGCACAGAGTTTTAATCCTTTGTTTATAAGTACGTCTGAAAGAAATATTTTTCTTTGTACCCTCCGCACACTCTGTGGCGAAAGTACACAAAATTATACACCCGCCACACACCACATAAAAAAAGATGCCCGGGATAAATCCCGGACATCTCTCCTTCAAGTCTGTTTGGACAGACTGGTAATCTCTTTTGATTAATATCTGTCACGACCGCCGCCATAGCCGCCGCCACGATTACCACCGCCGTAACCGCCACCACGGTTGTTACCGTAGCCACCACGACTACCACCACCGTAATTGTTATTACGACGCGGTCCTTCTTCTCTCGGACGTGCAACTGATACAGAAAGTGTTTTTCCGTCTATTTCTTTTTCGTTCAGTGCTGCGATGGCAGCATTTCCCTCTTCGTCATTCGGCATTTCTACGAAACCGAATCCTTTAGAACGGCCAGTCTCTCTGTCCATGACAATTTTGGCTGAAATAACTTCTCCAAACTCTTCGAATAATTCTCCTAAATCGGCGTTGCTAAGATTATAGCTGATGCCTGCAATAAAAATGTTCATTGAAAAAAAATAATTAATACAATTAATAAAATTTGTTATGTTAGAGAAGTCTTAATAAGGAGATAAATTACTCTACAAGTACCTTGGAAATAAAACACATCCTATCAGAAATCTTTAATACGCGGTAAATATAGACATTTACAATAGATTGAGAAACAAAATCATCATTTTCTTTTATTTTTTTATCAAAATTCAGATTTCAACGTTACTTTAATCTCATCTTTGCTTCCTCCGTCTGCGGCTCCGGCGTCTCTGCATCTTCTCACGTTTATAGCGCTGTACCCGTTTATAAATCATCCAGCCACTCATTAGTCCCACTACCACAAAAATCAGAATAGTAATGCCCACTCCGAGATTGTCGCCCTTTATGCGTGACCAAATTTCAAGAACTTCTTTCGTCTTATCACCAAAATCACGAATCATGGCACAACGCTCCACCACTTCACAATCCGGATACTGAATCTTGTCAATCTGCAGGCTGTCGGCACCCGGTCCGAAGAAATAGCTCAGATCGGAATAATATGTAAGAGTTGTGTCCACTTTCGCTTCCATGATCTCGGGCGAAGCCACAGCACTTACGTAACCGCTCGCTTCCATATTCCGCAAGGCAATGTCGGGGCGGCACATGAAGTTGATGAAGTAGCTGGCAGCTTTCGGGTTACCGGCATACTTAGGAATCACCCACCCGTCATACCAGATGTTGCTTCCTTCACGGGGTACGGCATAATCCAGCTCCACTCCTACCGCATCCGCTTCCTCGATGGCCCACTTGGCATCTCCGCTCCAGGTCATGTTGAGCCATGCTTTATTTTTAGTCATCATCTCTTTGCCGAAGTCTGCCTCCCAACCGGCTATATTGGGCTTCATTGCTTTGAGATATTTCTCGGCAATCTCCATCGCACGGGGAGAATAGTCGTTCATCAGATCTTCGACCGTCACCTTACCATCGGCGAGTTCACGGGCATGGGCGTAAATGATGGCAGTTCCGTATGCATCCCGGTAACTGTCTTTCATCAGTATCTTACCGGCATATTTCCGGTCCCAAAGACAATCCCAGCTTTCGGCATCGGCTTCGGGCACAAAAGCTTTATTATACAATATCCTGGCGGTTCCCCACATATAGCATACCGCATAATGACTGGCGATCCGCCCCGGCTGACTCAGTTTATCAATCTGTTCACGGATATAAGGCGATACGTCATTCATGTAATCGGGCGAATGGGGAAAAACAGTGTCGATGGGCAACAGCAGGTTTTTCTTTAACATCCGCTCGATGATGTATTCCGAAGGACATACCACATCGAAATCTTCGTGTCCCTTCTCAATCTTGGTGAGCATGATTTCGTTAATATCAAAGGTTTGATAAACGATGCGGATATCCTCACCCGTCTGCTCCTTATAATATGCCTGAAAGTCTTCGAGCACCCCATCACCGATATAATCGGCCCAATTATAGATTTTCAATACCTTCTCGCGAGGTTCACCGGAGTTGTAACAACCGGAAAACAAAAGTGACATCGCCAGGGAAAGGGTTATTAATAGTTTGTTCATTAGCACTTTATACAGTTTCTTGATTCTCGTAAATTCTCTTCTTTTTCGATTTAAAACAAAAAGGCCATCACTTTTTCTCCTTACCCGCACGCCGGTTAATGACAATCAGCAATGCCAGCACCACCACGAAGATAATCGTCGAAAGGGGACGCAGCTCCGGAGTAAGCCCTCCCTTGCGGGCATCGGCATAAATATAGGTGGAAAGTGTCTCAAGTCCTTCGTTACCGATCGTAAATACCGTTACCGCAAAATCATCGATAGAAAGTGTCAGCGCAAGCATGAAGCCGCTAATCATTCCCGGACGAATCTCCGGGATAATCACTTTGCGAAGTGCCTGCATCGGGGTTGCTCCCAGATCGAGGGCAGCTTCGTAAATATTAGGATTCATCTGCTTGAGGCGGGGCAACACGCTGAGCACCACATATGGAGTACAGAATGTGATGTGCGCCAATACCACGGTCGTATATCCCTGAGATATACCGAGCGAAACAAACAGCAGGAACAGGGAAATACCGGTAATAATATCACCATTCAGAATAGGGATACTGTTCACAAAACTGATGGCCTTCCGCGAACGTGCCTTCAGGTTGAAGATGCCGATAGCCGTGATGCTGCCCAACAAAGTGGAAGCCGTAGCCGCTATCAAAGCAATGGTCACGGTATTGATCAACGCATTCATCAGCGAATGGTGCGTGCCGGTAGTAAACAGTGACGAATACAGTTTCGTGGAGAATCCGGTCCAGTTGCCCAACACCTTTGCTTCGGTGAAAGAGTAGATCATAATAATCACGATAGGCGAATAGAGCAGCAAAAGGAGTATCCACAAATAGGTCTGGGCAAAAATTTTCTTTACCATAGCCCACCTCCTTCGTTCGTATTATCTTTGTCGTCGGTGCTGAACAGAGAAGTCGCCGCAATCAGCAACAACATGATCAGTGACAGGGCCGCTCCATAATTCCACATACTATTATTGATATTCTCCTGGATAGTGGTACCAAACAGTTTGATGTTGTTCATCGTCAACAACTCGGCAATGGCAAAAGTTGAGATAGTGGGCATAAAAACCATCATGATGCCACTCATCACTCCCGGCATGGAAAGCGGAAGCACCGCCTTGAAAAACACCTGGACGGGATTGGCACCCAAGTCCTGCGCAGCCTCGATGTAACTGTGATCCATCTTTTGCAGGGTGTTGTAGATAGGGTAAATCATAAAAGGTATAAAGTTATAGACCATACCGAATATCAAAGCTCCCTCACCCAACGGGACACTGAAGAAGTCGAACAGGGCTACTGTTGCCAACGTACGCACCAAGATGTTGACCCACATGGGAAGAATAAACAATACGACCATCGTTTTCGAGCGGTTCAGCTTTGCGTTGCTTAGTATCCAGGCTGCCGGATAGCCCAGCAGGATACAGACGATAGTGGTAATGATGGCAATACCGATGGAATAAACAAAGGTATTGATAGCCTCGTGATGCTGAAAAAACTTCGCAAAGTTTTCCAATGTCAGATGTCTGCTGTCATCGGTGAAAGCATAGACCACAATAAGGAGTAGCGGAATAACGACGAAGATCGCCGAAAAGATAATGTAAGGGAGCGTCCAACTCTTACGTGATGAAAAAAAGACCGATAATCTTTTCACTCTTAACTCTTATTTTTATTAGTTCTTAATTACTCTGATACCGTCCGGGGGGATGGTGATACCTACACGGTCTCCATCGTCCCATACGTCGTTCGTATCTACAAATACATTCTCGTCCCAATCCGAAAGCACAGTCAGATGATAGTGGTCGCCTTTATAAAGGATGAACTTCACCTCTCCGGTCAGCGTACCGTCTTCTTCGTTATCCTGAAGAATCACTTTGTCGAAACCGACTTCCACTTTCACTTCGCTGCTGGCATCAATTCCGGTGACAGGAGCACACTCGAAGTTACAACCCAGAAACTCCACATGGGTTTCGTCAATCAGCTTGCCTTCGAAGGTATTGCACACGCGCTCTTTCTTCATTATATGAATATCAAACGGTTTCACCAACAGCCCAACGAGGGCACCGACCTCAAAATGATGATAGTCCTGTACCAGAAATTCATAGCCGTTGCAAAGGACGGTCATTTCATAATGTACCCCCTTGAAGACGGACGACTGCACCACGCCGGTCAGTTGTGCCGCTTCCGAAACCGGAAATATATAAAGATCCTCCGGACGGATCACTACGTCTACGGGCATGTTTTCGCCGAACCCTTCGTCCACACATTCGAACTCGGTATTGCAGAAACGTACCAGTTTGTCGTGTATCATCACACCGTTCAGGATATTACTTTCCCCGATAAAATCGGCCACAAACGAATTGGTAGGTTCATTGTAAATATCAATGGGAGTGCCGATCTGCTGGATTCGTCCTTCGCTCATGACGACAATCGTATCGCTCAGCGTCAATGCTTCCTCCTGATCGTGGGTGACATATACAAAAGTGATCCCTAATGATTTGTGCATCTCCTTCAGTTCCATCTGCATGTCTTTGCGCATCTTCAGGTCGAGAGCTGCCAATGGTTCGTCGAGCAGCAGCACTTCCGGTTCGTTGACTATGGCACGTGCGATAGCCACACGTTGCTGTTGTCCGCCGGACAGCGAATCTACGTCGCGGTATTCATAGTCCGTCATCCCCACCATCTTCAAAGCGGCCTTCACCTTCTTCTCAATGGTCTGCTTCGGCATCTTTTTCAGCTTCAGCCCGAAAGCAATATTATCATATACATTCAGATGCGGAAACAAAGCGTACTTCTGAAACACCGTGTTTACCGGACGTTTGTGCGGAGGAGTCTGCGTGATTTCCTTCCCCGATATTTTAATTTCGCCTTCCGAAGCAGTCTGGAAGCCGGCAATAAGGCGTAACAAAGTAGTCTTACCACAACCCGAAGGACCCAGGATGGTGACGAACTCACCTTTTTTTACATTCAGGGTCACATGATCCAGGGCAGTCTTCTCTCCGAAGAATTTAGACACACCGTTCACCTCAATAATGGATTTGCTTTCTTGCATATTCATACTAATTTGGGGTGCAAAGGTACACATTTATCCGATTCGTACATACATGTTAATCTAATATAACAGAGAAATTCTATTCCGAATAAAAAAAACGGCTATCTTTGCATAAATATTTATTCATAAAACATACTAAAGCAATGAAAAAGTTAACTTATCTGGCTGTTGCAGCGGTTGCTCTGGGAGTAGCATCTTGTAATAACAGCAAACCCGGTTATGTGATAACAGGTACTGTGGAAGGCGCTTCCGACGGCGATACCGTATTTATTCAGGAACGTGTAAGCAGACAGTTCAACAAACTGGATACAGCCATCATCGCTAACGGAACATTTACATTCGAAGGCGTACAGGATTCCGCAGTGAACCGTTACATCACTTACTCTAAAAACGGTGACGGAGCATATGTAGATTTCTTCCTCGAAAACGGTAAAATCAACGTAAACCTGTCTAAAGATAATAAGTCGGCAACCGGTACTCCGAACAATGACGCTTATCAGGAGATACGGAACAAAACCAATGTGATCGATCAGAAACAGGCAGCCATCTACCAGGCTATGGGCGACAGCACACTGACCGATGATCAGAAGTTGGCAAAACAAAAAGAATACTCACAGTTGGAAGAGGCATACAGCCAAGCTATCAAAGAAGGTGTACAGAAAAACATCACCAACCCGGTGGGTATCATGTTGTTCAAACAAAGTTTCTATGAAAACTCTACCGAAGAGAATGATGCTTTGCTGAAACAAATACCTGCCAACTATCAGAATGACGAACTGATTATGAAAATCAAAGAAGTTACCGAAAAGCAGAAAGCGACTGCTGCCGGTCAGAAATTTATCGACTTCGAGATGCTGACACCCGACGGAAAACCGGTAAAACTGTCCGACTATGTAGGAAAAGGCAAAGTGGTATTGGTTGACTTCTGGGCAAGTTGGTGTGGTCCTTGCCGCCGCGAAATGCCGAACATCGTAGAGGCTTACGCTAAGTACAAAGGCAAGAACTTCGAAATCGTAGGCGTGTCTCTCGATCAGGATGCCGATAAATGGAAAGATGCCATCAAGAAGCTAAACATCACCTGGCCTCAGATGTCCGACCTGAAAGGCTGGCAGAACGAAGGTGCACAGTTGTATGCCGTAAACAGTATTCCCCACACCATGCTGGTTGATGCTGACGGAACAATTCTTGCACGTGGCCTGCACGGAGAAGCGCTCCAAGCCAAACTGGAAGAAGTATTGAACAAATAGGCTGTATCAAAACTTACCACAGAGGACACAGAGTAACACAGAGGCGATTTTAAGTTATTGATTATTAACAAAAAGACTCTGTGTTACTCCGTGGTAAAAAGAGTTTCGACACAGCCTCTTCATTTCACAAATGTCCCGGACAGGGGCTTTCAAAACCAAACCTATTTCAGTGAATCGGCATAGGAACAGAGCTTGACAATCTGATCCACATTCTCAAAATTCACTTTATTCTCTCCAATGTATTTCTCAATTTCCGCACGATGCTTTGAGTAGATTTTGGCAAATTGCTTAAAATTGCGGAACTGTTTCATTTTATCGTCTTTCTCCACCCAATAGATATGATGCCGGTTGCCGACAATCATCTTCTCACCTTGCAACTGGTATGATTGTCCATTGCTCATGACAGAACCGTAACTCTGAACTGCCGTTGTTTCCGAACGGGTGCCATAGGCTCCCACAGGGGCTTCCTTACGTGCAGATGCTTTATACTGAACATACACTACCGGTTTTGTCGGCAACATTTCTATTCCGGCTCCGTTGGATTCCGGATAAAACGTACGCCCTCCTATCTTGATCAGCAAAATATCTCCCGGATTGGCAAGTTCCTTCACCTGCTTATCCTGCGGATCTACAAAATAGAACTTGTTGGCTACTATATTGTAGTTCATTTTTGACTTCAATTCACCACCGGCTCTGAGAACCACCTGGGCATCTTCATACTTATCAAACAGGAACGAAGCCGTATCGGCCTGGGCTCTCAACTGCCAGAAACTGCACAGTGCGAAAGCAATGAAAATAAAAAACCTTCTCATAATACATCGATATTAAACAATAAAAGGCTGTTTTGACAGTATACACTTCAAAACAGCCTTTCAAATAGTTATAGTAAATCTCTCTTTACTTTACATACCAATCAGACAAACCAACGCACATAACAGAAGTCCTGACGGTGAGGCAAATCCGGATTTTTCGGGAACATACGGTATGATACTTTGAAGCTTCCTGCATTCGACAAGCTGTGTTTAGCCTGGAATGTATACAGATCGCCTTCTTTCTTAACCACGCTGAATGGTTCTACCGAATAAACATGCTGTTTTCCTTCCGGAGTCGTATAAGTTGTAACCAACTCCAGTCCCACTGCATCGTTCAATCCTTTTTCATCAACGACGATGGTAATCGTATACTCCTTGCCGCTTTCGATATCGCCTTGTGCAATGTCTGCTTCTCTATCTCTTGAAACGATCTCGATGGAATCCCACTTGGCGACCACTTCTTCTTTCCATGCTGCAATTTCTTTTGCCTTCGCATTATCATTGGCAGACAATTCTTTGAAGCGCTTGGCTTCCTTGCAGTAGAATTTGCTATAGTAATCGTCGAGTTGACGCTTCATTGTATAGTGAGGAGCAATCTGAGCGATTGAGTTTTTCACACTTCTAATCCAGCCTTCTGAATACCCCTTCTTGTTGCGGGCATAATATAACGGCAGAATTTCTGTTTCAAGAATACTGTAGATGGTAGCTGCATCGAGCTGATCCTGATGTTCCTGATTCTGGTAAGTACGTTTCTCGGTCAATGCCCAACCTGCACCTTCGCGGTAACCTTCAAGCCACCATCCATCGAGCACGGAGAAGTTCAATACACCGTTCATCAAAGCCTTCTCACCCGATGTACCGGATGCTTCAAGCGGACGGGTCGGCGTGTTCAGCCAGATATCAACCCCACTCACCAGACGGCGGGCCAACTGCATATCGTAGTTTTCGAGGAAGATAATCTTGCCCAGGAATTCCGGACGCTGAGAGATCTCAACAATCCTCTTAATCAGCCCCTGACCTGCACCATCGTGCGGGTGGGCTTTACCTGTGAAGAGGAACTGTACCGGATAATCGGGGTTATTAACAATCTTCGACAGACGTTCCAAATCGGTGAACAGCAGGTGAGCACGTTTGTAAGTGGCAAAACGGCGGCCGAAACCAATCAGCAACGCATTCGGATTGATCTTATCCAACAGAGACACAATGCGTGACGGATCTCCCTGGTTCTTCAACCACGTTTCACGGAACTGCTTGCGGATATAATCCACCAGCTTGTTCTTCATAGTTACACGGGTCTTCCAGATTTCTTCATCGGGCACATTATAGATAGCTTCCCAAATCTTCGGATTTGACTGATCATACAGGAAGCTTTCGTTGAAATATTTAGCATAAAGCTGTTTCCATTCCGTAGCACTCCAAGTAGGAAAGTGTACACCGTTGGTCACATAGCCCACATGGCTTTCCTCCGGGAAGTATCCTTTCCAGATAGAAGAGAACATCTCCTGAGAAACCTTTCCATGCAGCCAGCTCACACCGTTCACTTCCTGAGAAGTGTTGCAGGCAAATACCGACATACAGAAACGTTCTCCTTTGTCACCCGGATTGTTACGTCCGAGATCCATCAGATCGTCCCAGCTGATACCCATCTTTGAGGGATAGCCACCCATATACTTGCCGAACAAACCTTCGTCAAAGTAATCGTGACCGGCAGGAACCGGAGTATGAACCGTATATAAAGAAGATGCACGAACCAACTCGATAGCCTGGTCGAAAGTAAGACCGGTAGCTACATAGTCGCAGATACGCTGTACGTTGATCAGGGCAGCGTGTCCTTCGTTACAATGATAAATATCTTTCTTGATGCCCAGTGCTTTCAGTGTCAGCATACCGCCGATACCTAACAGGATCTCCTGTTTCAGACGGTTTTCCCAGTCACCTCCGTAGAGTTGGTGAGTGATAGGACGGTCAAATTCACTGTTCATTTCGTTGTCTGTATCGAGCAGATACAAAGAAATACGTCCTACGTTTACTCTCCATACATTTGCATGTACGTAGTAATCCATATAAGGCACATCCACTACCAACGGTTTTCCGTCTGCATCCGTCACACGGTCGATAGGAAGCTGACCGAAGTTCTGTGCTTCGTAATTGGCAATCTGCTGCCCGTCCATAGACAGCGTTTGTGTAAAGTAACCGTAGCGATACAGGAAACCTACCGCGCAAAGATCTACATTGCTGTCAGAAGCTTCTTTCAGATAGTCGCCGGCCAGTACACCTAAACCGCCGGAATATATTTTAAGAACGTGATTCAAACCATACTCCATGCTAAAGTAAGCTACAGAAGGACGTTTATCGTCTGGCTTCACATCCATGTAGTCTCTGAATTTAGCATATACGTCATTCATACGTTTCAGGATAACCTTATCTTTTGATAAAGCTTCCAATTTTTCGTAACTCATACGTTCAAGCAAAAGTACCGGATTTTGACCAGCTTCTTTCCAAAGGGTCGGATCCAAATCTCTGAACAGTTCAGTAGCTTCATAATTCCATGCCCACCAAATGTTGCGTGCAAGTTCAGATAATTTCTCTAATTCCGCAGGAACACGTGACTTTACAGTTACCTCCTTCCAATTCGGAGTATTCACATTACTTACTTTAATTTTCATAATGTTATTGTTTACTTGTTGATGAATAAATACTTAGTTTAGTTGACGTTTCATTGCATTGCGCAAAGCAATATCATAAGCCTCGTAATAATACTTGATGAAATGCTTCCATAAAGCCTGTTCGGCCACAGCCGCCGCATGCTTGCGGATTTCTTTCACCTCAATTTCCGTTTTACCCGAGAACAGCGCGATCGTATCCTTGATACCGTCGGCAACTTCTGAGTAATTATAGTCCGAACGATGCAGCACCTCTACTCCATTATCAAGCCCATGCTGATTCTTCAGGCTGTTCACCCAAAGACCGAAGCCTGCCAGGTCAGTCGTAATGGTAGGTACGCGGAAGGCTACACTCTCAAGCGGAGTATATCCCCAAGGTTCGTAATAAGAAGGATAGACACTCAAGTCTTCTCCCAATATCAAGTCATAATATTCTTTATTCAGGATTCCATCCTTTCCATCCAGATAACACGGGACGAAAATCACTTTCACCTTATCTTCCGGACGGTTTCCCATACCCAGATACTTCAACATGTCCAACACCTGATCGTGGGTCATATTATGCAGCCAATGGGTAATGAAAGGCACTTCAAGCGGAGTATCGAACTTCTCTTTGCTCTTCAGGCGGGTCTGCAAGTCCTCGCGGGGCTCTCCTACCCAACCCGGCACATTGACAAATGCCAGTACGTTCTTCTGCAAATCTTTGTCCCGGTTCAAGCGGTTCAGCGATTCCAGAAACACGTCGATTCCTTTGTTCTTAAATTCATAGCGTCCGCTGGTACCGATAATCAACGTATCATCGCCCATATTGGTTCCAAGAAGTTTATTGGCCACGTTCAACATCAGCGAACGGGCACGTTTGCGTTTACCGGTGAAGGCCGTTCCCTGAGGTACGAAATCGTCCTCGAAGCCATTCATCAGCACTACGTCTGCTGCCTTATCCAGCAACTCTTTACACTCGTTATTAGTGATTTCGCTTACTGTCGTAAAGCAGTCGACATGATGTGCGGTCTGCTTCTCAATAGAGTGCTTCGACTGCATATTCAGTTCCTGGGCCATCTGGTCGCCATTATAGGCAAACAGATAATCATATAAGGGTTTATCGTTTCCGGCAATGCTCCGGCCGATAGAGGTAGCGTGGGTAGTGAAAATAGTCCCTATTTCGGGTACGGCCAACTGCACATATAGTGCTCCCAAACCGGTCATCCATTCATGTGCCTGATAAACAACCTTATCATTTTCAGTCAGATTATAACGATAGAAGCTCTCTACCACTTTTCCGGCAGCATACGAGAACATGGATGCTTCGTCATAATCGCCGTAAGCATGCAACGAATCTACCTGAAAATGATTCCACATTTCAGTATAGATTTCATTCTTTTTCTCAAAGAAAGGCTGAAAATCAACCAGGATAACAATGGGTTCACCCGGAATATTCCAACGTCCGACACGGACAGAAAGGTTATCTTTATTGAGGGCATGTTCTTTCCATGCCGCACAGAGGTTGTCAGATTCTATAAACAAAGGGTTTTCTTTTCCTTGCCACACATCCGGCCCTATGAAGAATAATTTGTCACGGAAGTTAGTTTGCAACGTATTTGCCCTTGTGGACAAAACAGTATAAATTCCTCCTACCTTGTTGCACACTTCCCAACTGGCTTCGAAGATATAATCGGGGGTTAATAAATCTTTTACCATATAAATGTTTAAAACTCTTTTTATTACGCAGGTGCAAAAGTACGCATTATTTATTGAAAAATAATACTTTATACAAAAAATATAAGCAAAATAGCACAAACAAGCGTTTACAACGAGGTTTCAGAGCATAAAAAAAGACTTAAGTGTTTTTGGAAAACGCTTAAGTCTTTTCAGAAAACACTTAGACGTTTTGCTGAAAACGCTTAAGTGTTTTTATAAATCATTAGCTTATCATTTATGCCAGCGCACTACCGATAAGGAAGGTAGCTGCCAATGCCACGATAGCATAAAGTTCGGGGAATACAGCAAGAATCAATGTGTTGCTGAATACATTATGGCCTTGTCCGATGGCTGCAATACCATTGGCGCAAACCTGTCCCTGGCGAATAGCAGAAAACAGGGCAACCAGTCCGAGGGCAATACCTGCACCCAATACGGCAGAAGCCTGAATGGCAGTTATCTGCGGAGTAAGGATGCCGAAGATAGTCTGGA
Organism: Bacteroides hominis; assembly: GCF_033042785.2. NCBI lineage: Bacteria > Pseudomonadati > Bacteroidota > Bacteroidia > Bacteroidales > Bacteroidaceae > Bacteroides > Bacteroides hominis. Next base: position 4,183,822 of record NZ_CP178829.1, read on the forward strand.
ACATAAAGTAGCCTGCGAAACCATACAATCCCTGTGTACCCGGAAGAGCTGTCAATACAAGAAAGTTACCGAATGCACTATCGTTCTTCTTCAATGCGCCGATAGCAGCGTTACCTGCGATAGTCACTCCGTAAGCACTTCCGATGCCCGACAAACCAACCATAACCGCGATGCCAATGTAAGCAATAAACAAATTCATTTCCATAATCTTAATTTTATTTTTTAATTTATTATTCTACTATTTTTCTTTTTATTTCTCTATTTTCTGAATGGTTTGTACTCCTTGCCACCGCCTTCGTAACCGGAATTCTTGAAAAACTCCACGAAAGTCAGACGCATGGGGTGAACCATGGCTCCGAGCACATTCATAAAGATATTGATGGCATGTCCGATAACGAATATCAGCACCATCACAATGGGACCGGCAATCACATTGTCCGGACTCATGCCCACTGCCAGACTGTTGAATACTCCGGCAAGAATTCCTCCTGACAATCCCAGAGCGAATAAACGCACGTATGAAAGAACGTCACCCAACAGCCCCGTTGCCATGTTATAAGAATCCCATAAACCCAGTCCGATATTAAGAAAGATATTCTTTCCGGGACTGTTGAACAGGAAAATCATAATACCGGCAATGCCCATAATGATCAGATGTACGGTACTTCCCATCGGCATCACTTTCGGCAACAGCGCCGAAAAAGCCAACGATAACAGAAGAATGATCCACCCGATCGTCGCAATGGCGTATTTGAAGCCAAACTGGATGGTCTGATTGACAGCCTTCAATACCATACCGAACAGAATCTGCACCGCACCCAAAATCAGTGAGAGCTGGAACATGTCATTATTATCCATAAAGACTGCACTCTTCAGGCGCTGGATGAACGGCCAGGGCAGGTCGTAAATATTGGCACCGAAGAAGGTTCCGGTCAGCAATCCGCAGAAGAAAGTGGAAGTAGCCAGTATCTGAATCAGAGAGATGATCGATTTGGCCGACGGACTCAGTTTCTTTGCCAGCAAACGGTAAGCGGTAGCCCCCACAAACAGGAACAAGCCATATCCGGAATCTCCCAGGCAAAGTCCGAAAAAGATCATAAAGAACGGAGCAAAGAACGGCGTCAAGTCCAGTTCGTTATATTTCGGCAACATGTACAATTTGCAAATCGGCTCAAACCAGGCAAAGAAGCCTTTGTTGTTCAATTCAATCGGAACATTGTCTTCCGGTGTCGGGTCTGTGATCTCGTAATAAACATGTGCGTCATTCAGATAGGCTTCGATTTCAACCTTACTGGCAGCAGGAGCCCATCCTTCAAGCAACATCAATTTATCACCGGCAGTCTGCTCCGTACTTAAAACGACCTTTGAGAATTCTATTTCAGTCTGCACCTGTTTCAAAGCCTCCTTCAGCGAAGGTATGTCGGTTTCAGACAAAGCAACCAACTTCTTTTCATTCTCTTCAAGTGCAATCCCGGTATTGGTATACTGCATTTCAAGTTGTGCCAATGACTGCGACGGCAGTTTAGCTTGCTCTACATCCAGATCGACCTCTTCTCCGTCTTTGGTCACGGTGACGAAAAAGACCTTTGAAGAAATACGGCAAATAACCATTGCATTATATTCCGCTTCCCATTCTTCTTTGTAGTTACCTTCGGGACAAGTATAGAATCCGACCACATAACCGGCATCTTTCAACCGCTGTATGCCTCCCGGTTCAAAATCGCCCCAGGCTTCCAAGGCATCTTTTTCCTTTCCGCAGATTTGCTGCTGTTGCAACAGTTTACTATGTTCGGTTTGCAGAGCATCTATTTCGTCAAGCACCTGTAGACCACGTTCAGCACTGCCTCCATGGGTTGCAATGACCGCATCTTTCCCATGTTTCTGGTTCTGTAACAATTTCAATGCGGCGGCAAGACGGGCAGAAAGACGGATGTTATCCTGTAACTCGGCATTCTCAGCCGCTCCCTGCTGTTTCTCCACAATATGAACGACTCCGAGTTCCCGAAGACTGTTCAGAAAAGCTTCGTACTCCTTATGATAAACCAGGAATGTGAGTTTCTTCATTTTTGTAATCATGCCTCTGCCTCCTTCCTTTTTTCTTGCTGTGATTTCAGAATCTTTTGCGACGACTTAGACAAATTCTCCTCATCTTCCATGAAGCGTTTTATCTTACGCAAAGCATCCTGATAACCAGGTATCTGTACCTTCTCAAAAAGATTAACTTTCTGAGTGGTCTTTTTCCTCGCATGTTCTAACAAGCCCAGCTTGGCCAGCGTGAACTCACGCTCTATAGCGGTATGCGCCAACTCCTTAAGCAAATGTATACCATCGGCATACCATTTGGGAGCATTAAACAGGCTGTACGGACGAATCTCGAAATCTACATTCTCGAGTAAAGGCACCCTTACACCGGCTATTTTTTTGATACCAAGATGAACATCATTTACTTTTATCAATGAGGTGTCAAACTCATTCCAAAGTGCGAACATGGCTTCATAAGCCTGGATTTGTTTTTCCAGCCTTTCCTCCAGATCGGCAGCTTCGCTTTTACAGCGCTTCACTTCCATGCGAAGGGCACTCTCCTTATTTTTAATAATCGGGAGGGTACGCACCCGCACTTTCAGTTGCTTCTCGAGCTGCTGAAGGGAGGTTTTGTTATATTGAAACTTTATAGCCATCTCGTTTATTTACTATTTTTTCCAATACTGATCTACCAGTTCCTTCTTGATATTCACTTCTTCCGGACGGAAATATTTGCCGAACAATCCCCATGCCACATCCAGCATTTCTGTCGTATCCAGATTGACGTCGATGGCAAGCAACTGATTGGAGTAGTCCTTGGCAAAAGCTAAAGTACGTTCGTCATAATTGGTCAGGTCAAAACCATTCTCCAACTTCGTCTTGGCGTTAGCGGCATCGGCATACAGACGTACCGCAGCATTCATCACCTGTGGATGGTCCTTACGGGTCTTCTTACCGGTTACCAACTGTTTCAGACGGGACAATGAACGGAACGGATCGACAATAACCTTACCAATATCGCTATCACGACGCAGGAACAACTGTCCTTCGGTGATATAACCGGTGTTATCGGGTACGGCATGCGTGATATCACCGCCGGACAACGTAGTCACGGCAATAATTGTGATGGAACCACCATCGGGAAATTGTACCGCTTTTTCGTAGATTTTAGCGAGGTCCGAATAAAGAGAACCCGGCATAGAGTCTTTCGAAGGAATCTGATCCATACGGTTCGACACGATAGCCAAAGCATCGGCATACGAAGTCATATCGGTCAGCAGAACCAATACTTTCTGATTGTGCTGTACTGCGAAATATTCAGCCGCAGTCAAAGCCATATCCGGTACCAGCAGACGTTCTACCGGAGGGTTCTCCGTGGTATTCACGAAACTGACGATACGGTCGAGCGCACCGGCATTGGAGAATACATTCTTAAAATACAGGTAGTCATCGTTTGTCATACCCATACCTCCCAGAATGATTTTATCTGTTTCCGCACGCAATGCTACGTTCGCCATCACTTGGTTAAACGGTTGGTCCGGATCGGCGAAGAAAGGAATCTTCTGACCGGAAACCAGGGTATTATTCAAGTCGATACCGGCAATACCGGTTGCAATCAGTTCTGAAGGTTGTTTACGGCGTACCGGATTCACAGAAGGACCTCCGATCTCGACTTCCTGTCCTTCAATCTCCGGTCCTCCGTCGATAGGATCACCAAAGGCGTTGAAAAAACGTCCGGCCAGTTGCTCGCTTACTTTCAGCGTAGGCGATTTACCCAGAAATACCACTTCGGCATTGGTCGGGATACCTTCCGTACCCTCAAACACCTGCAAAGTCACTTCGTCACCGGCTATCTTTACAACCTGAGCCAGTTTACCATTCACAGTGGCCAACTCATCATAACCTACCCCTGTAGCTTTCAGCGAGCAGGTAGCTTTGGTAATCTGAGTAATCTTAGTATATATTTTTTGAAATGCTTTTGTAGCCATGTTATTATTTACAATTTAGTTACAATCCACTATTTGACACTTCTCTCGGCAACCAACTCCTTCAATTGCTTCTGGAAACCTTCATATTGTTCCGATTTGAACTTTGAATAGTTCATTTGCTTGCAGATGTTAATCATCTTCTTGAAGTAGTCCATAACCTCATTAAAGTTGTCAAACTCAAATTCCGTATGACAGATGTCTATCACCATGTTCAAGATAGCTTCCTGGCGCTCCATCGGAGTAACGGCGTCAATTTCATCGAATGCATCCTGTTGCAATATAACGAAATCAATCAACTCCGACTTCCAGAAAATGACATGATATTCTACCGGCACACCGTCATCACCCAAGATGTTGATCTGCTCGGCAATTTCCTTACCACGCTGCAAACGCGTTTTGATCTCATTCACTTTACCGATCCATTCGTCGTTGATGTGTTCGGCAATGTATGCCTCAAATTCAGGATATTCGATATATTTAGAATAAGAGTCGATCGGATTCACAGCCGGATAGCGCTTCTTATCGGCACGATCCTGCTCCAGCGCATAGAAACAACGGGCTACCTTTTTAGTATTTTCAGTCACAGGTTCCTTCAGGTTACCTCCGGCAGGAGATACCGTACCGATAAAGGTAATAGAACCACTCTCACCGTTATTCAGTTTTACATAACCTGCACGACCGTAGAAGTTAGAAATGATTGAGGACAAGTCCATCGGGAATGCATCCGGTCCGGGCAACTCTTCCATACGGTTCGACATCTCACGCAATGCCTGTGCCCAACGGGAAGTAGAGTCTGCCATCAACAGGATCTTCAATCCCATCGCACGATAATATTCGGCAATCGTCATAGCCGTATACACAGAAGCTTCACGGGCCGCTACCGGCATGTTCGAAGTATTGGCAATAATAATGGTACGCTCCATCAGTTTACGTCCCGTATGTGGGTCCACCAGTTCTGGGAACTCAGTAAATATTTCCACAACCTCGTTCGCACGTTCACCGCAGGCGGCAATGATCACAATATCGGCCTCTGCCTGTTTAGAGATAGCATGCTGAAGTACGGTTTTACCTGTACCGAACGGACCGGGAATAAATCCTGTCCCCCCCTCTACTATCGGATTGACAGTGTCAATCACACGTACACCGGTTTCAAGCAATTTAAACGGACGCGGTTTTTCTTTATAATTCGTCATAGCCCTTTTTACCGGCCACTTTTGAATCATATTCACTTCAACGTTGTTTCCCTCTTCGTCTACCAAAACAGCAATTACGTCTTCAATCTTATAATCGCCTTCAGGTACAATCGATTTCACCGTGCAAACACCTTTCTGCGTGAAAGGTACCATGATCTTCAATGGCTGGAAGTTTTCATCCACCTGTCCTAACCAGGCAGATGCTTCCACTTTATCCCCTACATTGACAAGGGGAACAAAATGCCATACACTTTCTTTATCCAACGGATAGGTATATTGTCCTCTCTTCAGGAATACGCCATCCATCTTATCAAGGTCGTTTTGCAGACCATCGTAATTCTTCGATAACATACCGGGACCTAAGGTCACCTCAAGCATGTGTCCGGTAAATTCGGCTTCGGCTCCCACTTTCAATCCACGAGTGCTTTCGAACACCTGAACATATACATGTGTACCTACGACCTTAATCACCTCCGCCATTAATTTATCGCCACCGGTTGAGATATAACAAATCTCATTTTGAGCTACCGGTCCATCAACGACGAGGGTCACCATGTTGGCAATAACGCCACTAACAGTTCCTTTTGTTGCCATATATTTTTTTAATTTATTTATCCGAGTTTGGCAGGATTACCTGAATTCTGCGGGAATCTGCACTTCATTCTTCAGTGACTCTATGATACTGCGGAACAGTTGATTTCCTCTTTCCTTATCCAAAGAGATCCAACGTTCAATCATTTCCAGTTCCAATAAGAAAGCAAAAATACGTTCGATGGTAAAATAGTTAAAGAAAATAGCTTCCTCCATCCAGTTCCACCGTAAAGCATCCAACTTCTTCTCGCGTTCTACCAGTTCTGTTATTTCACTGATTTTCACTAACTGATCCAGAAAATCCACTTCACCGGAAAGTCCGAAATCACGGGCTCCGGAAGTTCGCAAAGCCTCACATATTTCCGTATCACCCACTATATTGCGGGCAACATCCCACTTATACTTCCGAGCGGTCAATGCCACAAGGATATTGTTAATTGTAAGATTGAATTCGAACCAGGAAGCCACAAACTTATTTCCGCATTTCATTGCATAATCATAATAAAGTGCAGCCAGATGATCTTCCAGTAAAACAGCATTGTCTGCCGGAGTATTGAAATAGTCGGAAATGAAAGTAGCAAGATATGCAGGAAATTCTTTAGTACTGATTTCTCCTCCTTCTTTAAGAACAGAGATATATTCAGCAAGTTCCTCCGCGGAGAAATTTCCCCGGGTATCAATGGCGGCTTCCTTATCTTTCAGAAGCTTCAGTACATTGGCATTATCAAACTTCAAATAAAACAGATCAATTAATTTTTGATCTGAAGCTGACAAGCCCGTGTAAATTTCCGTTTTAAAATCAGCTACTGTATAGCTCAGCTTACTGTCCTCAAGTGTGAGTTCCGGCAAACCGGCTACCAAGTAATAATATTTACTCATAACGCATCCCTTTAGAATAACATTTCTACCAACTGAGGACGCAGGAATGCTTTAAAGTAATTCATAAATTCCTCTTCTCCGAAATTCACTTTATATGAACCGTCTGCAGGAGATACAGAAAACAATGCCTTAATACCATTCACTTGTTCTATGGTAACACCTTTATCTAACAATGCTTTAGCATTGGCCGCAAAATACTTTCTCAAAGATTCCGCATCAGAAGTTGAGATGATAATCGGCTCGTCTACGCTCCATTTGGAAGCCAGAGCTACGATAAAAGCACTCAGAAAATCTTTATTCTGTGCAAACTCCTTTACCGGTGCGGTCACAATTTTATCAGTTACCATAGTGGCTATTTCTGATTTCAACGCATTTACTGCCTGACCGGCAAACAGTTTCAACTCTGATTTGGTATTCTCTGTCAGTTCATCGGCAGATTTACGAGAGGTGGCAATAATTGATTCAGCTTCTTTATGGGCATCTTCAACGATTTTTTTAGCTTCTTCCTGAGCATTCGCAATAAGACGGCGGGCTTCTTCATTACCTTTTTCGACGCCTTCGCGATAAATCTTATCGGTCAACTCTTGAATTTTGTTTTCCATATTCACGGACTATTTAGAAGTTTATATTATAATATCTAAGTGTTTCTCATCAGATTCTCGCCAAAAGTACAAAATTCAATCTGATAAAAAAAGAGAAAAGAGGAAGAAAACTGTTCGTAATCGCGAAAAGAAGCGTCCAAAAGTAAAGGTTATGACGATCCCGACACATTTATCTTCCCGTTTCATCTTTTCAGATGATGGCAAAGATAAACAGTCTGATAATACATCAAACATTGAATTATGATAAAACCGGAAAAATGAAGATTGAGTCAGGAGTATATGGGATGAAGCCGATAAAAAGATTATCAGGGGATATTGCTTATACCCAAAAACAAGTCATCCCCTCGTGTCTTCTGACCCGAGGGGATGAACTCTCTGAAAAAAACGGCGACTACCTACTCTCCCACTGTTACGCAGTACCATCGGCGTGATCAGGCTTAACTTCTCTGTTCGGAATGGGAAGAGGTGGAACCCTGATGCTATAGTCACCTGAATAAGGCAGACATAATGTACAAAAGTAAACTTAGCCGTCTATCAAACCGATAGTAAAGCTAAACGGATATATAAACCATAAAAGACAATAAAAGAAAGTCATCGGGCAATTAGTAACGCTCGGCTGTGATGTTACCACCTGTACACCTGCGTCCTATCAACGTTGTAGTCTACAACGACCCTAAAAGAAATCTAATCTTGTGGCTGGCTTCGTACTTAGATGCTTTCAGCACTTATCCAATCCCGACTTAGATACCCGGCAATGCACCTGGCGGCACAACCGGTAAACCAGAGGTCAGTCCAACACGGTCCTCTCGTACTAGTGTCAGAGCCACGCAAATTTCATGCGCCCACGATAGATAGAGACCGAACTGTCTCACGACGTTCTGAACCCAGCTCGCGTGCCACTTTAATGGGCGAACAGCCCAACCCTTGGGACCTTCTCCAGCCCCAGGATGTGACGAGCCGACATCGAGGTGCCAAACCCCTCCGTCGATATGAGCTCTTGGGAGGGATCAGCCTGTTATCCCCGGAGTACCTTTTATCCTTTGAGCGATGTCCCTTCCATACGGAAACACCGGATCACTATGCTCTAGTTTCCTACCTGATCGACTTGTAAGTCTCCCAGTCAAGCGCCCTTATGCCATTACACTCTGCCGCCGGTTACCAATCGGCGTGAGGGCACCTTTAGAAGCCTCCGTTACACTTTTGGAGGCGACCACCCCAGTCAAACTACCCACCAAACAGTGTCCTCGCAACGGCGAGTTAGAACTCAAATAATCAAAGGGCCGTATTTCAACAGCGACTCCACAAATACTGGCGTACCTGCTTCAAAGTCTCCGGCCTATCCTACACATCAATTACCCAAATTCAATGTTAAGCTATAGTAAAGGTTCACGGGGTCTTTTCGTCCCATCGCGGGTAATCGGCATCTTCACCGATACTACAATTTCACTGAGCTCACGGTTGAGACAGTGTCCAGATCATTACACCATTCGTGCAGGTCGGAACTTACCCGACAAGGAATTTCGCTACCTTAGGACCGTTATAGTTACGGCCGCCGTTTACTGGGGCTTCAATTCAATGCTTCTCTTGCGATGACATCTCCTCTTAACCTTCCAGCACCGGGCAGGTGTCAGGCTGTATACGTGATCTTTCAATTTTGCACAGCCCTGTGTTTTTGTTAAACAGTTGCCTGGACCTATTCTCTGCGCCCTCCCGTCACCGGGTAGGGACCCTTTATCCCGAAGTTACAGGGTCAATTTGCCTAGTTCCTTAACCGTGATTCACTCAAGCGCCTGAGTATATTCAACCCGACTACGTGTGTCCGTTTGCGGTACGGGTACCATTAAGATTAAGTTTAGCGGATTTTCTTGGGAGTATGTTTACACGCACTATTACCGTTTTCCGAGGAAATTGGTATACTATCAGGTTCGACTCTTATCCCGGATTTGCCTGGGATAATCAACATCTACACCCTTTAACGGACTATTCCGTCAGTCCGCGGCGTTGTCACTCCTCCGTCTCCACGTCACTCTTAATGCTAGTACAGGAATATTAACCTGTTCTGCCATCGGCATCACCGTTCGGCTGAGCCTTAGGACCCGACTAACCCTGATCCGATTAGCGTTGATCAGGAAACCTTAGTCTTGCGGCGAGGGGGTTTCTCACCCCCTTTATCGTTACTTATACCTACATTTGCTTTTCCACACGCTCCAGTAAAGCTCACGCTTCGCCTTCAACGCAGAGTGGAATGCTCCCCTACCGATACTTACGTATCCCATAGCTTCGGTAAAACACTTAATGCCCGATTATTATCCACGCCAAACTCCTCGACTAGTGAGCTGTTACGCACTCTTTAAATGAATGGCTGCTTCCAAGCCAACATCCTAGCTGTCTTAGCAATCTGACTTCGTTAGTTCAACTTAGTGTTTATTTGGGGACCTTAGCTGATGGTCTGGATTCTTCTCCTTTAGGACATGGACCTTAGCACCCATGCCCTCACTCCTGAGATCGAACTAATGCGCATTCGGAGTTTATCAAGACTTGATAGGCGGTGAAGCCCTCGCATCTTATCAGTCGCTCTACCTCACATTAGTAATTCTCAAGGCTGCACCTAAATGCATTTCGGGGAGTACGAGCTATCTCCAAGTTTGATTAGCCTTTCACCCCCACCCTCAGGTCATCCGGAAGCTTTTCAACGCTTATCGGTTCGGTCCTCCAGTTAGTGTTACCTAACCTTCAACCTGCCCAAGGGTAGATCACTTGGTTTCGCGTCTACTCCTTCCGACTATCCGCCCTGTTCAGACTCGCTTTCGCTTCGGATCCACATCTCAAGATGCTTAACCTTGCCGGAAAAAGTAACTCGTAGGTTCATTATGCAAAAGGCACGCCGTCACAGCATAAGCTGCTCCGACCGCTTGTAGGCGCATGGTTTCAGGGACTATTTCACTCTTCTATTCGAAGTGCTTTTCACCTTTCCTTCACAGTACTGGTTCGCTATCGGTCTCTCGGGAGTATTTAGCCTTACCGGATGGTCCCGGCTGGTTCACGCAGAATTCCTCGTGCTCCGCGCTACTCAGGATACCACTACGCTTCAGTTACCTTAGAATACCGGGCTATCACCGTCTATGGCGCGACTTTCCAGTCGCTTCTTCTCAATAACTTTCTTGCGAGAGCGTGGTCCTACAACCCCACACATGCCGTAACATGGGTGGTTTGGGCTATTCCCCGTTCGCTCGCCACTACTAGGGGAATCATTATTTATTTTCTTTTCCTGCAGGTACTAAGATGTTTCAGTTCCCTGCGTTAGCCTCCAACTTGGTTGGATGACATTCCTTCAGAATGCCGGGTTGTCCCATTCGGAAATCTTCGGATCAAAGGTTATTTGCACCTACCCGAAGCTTATCGCAGCTTATCACGTCCTTCATCGCCTCCGAGAGCCAAGGCATCCGCCATGCGCCCTTATTTACTTTCTTTTATCGCCAGGTTCATCTCCTTTTCTTAAAAAGGATCTGAACCAAATGGTTCGATATATACTTTTAGCTCTTACTAAATTTACTTTTTTTTGTACATCATGTCAAAGATCGTATGATAACATTCGGCAACTTGTGTTGCCGGAGTATCAATGGTGGAGAATAACGGATTCGAACCGTTGACCCTCTGCGTGCAAGGCAGATGCTCTAGCCAGCTGAGCTAATCCCCCCAATCATACAAGATAGTAATCTCGTCTTGGTAGTCCCAGGCAGAGTTGAACTGCCGACCTCTACATTATCAGTGTAGCGCTCTAACCAACTGAGCTATAGGACTGAGTTCCTATCGGCATTGTCGGCTGCGTTCGGCATAATAGATGCAAGCATCGCTTCTGCTCTCTCTTGCTCGACAATTCAACCGTGTCCTGTTTTTAGACTCGGCTTCTGTTTTTCTCTTGTTTATCTCTATCTATATTGCTATAGACGGTCGATCTATATTCTATAAATAAACAAGTACCAGTAGTACAATTTTAGAACCGATGAACGTCGTTTCCAACATCGCTCCAGAAAGGAGGTGTTCCAGCCGCACCTTCCGGTACGGCTACCTTGTTACGACTTAGCCCCAGTCACCAGTTTTACCCTAGGACGCTCCTTGCGGTTACGTACTTCAGGTACCCCCGGCTCCCATGGCTTGACGGGCGGTGTGTACAAGGCCCGGGAACGTATTCACCGCGCCGTGGCTGATGCGCGATTACTAGCGAATCCAGCTTCACGAAGTCGGGTTGCAGACTTCGATCCGAACTGAGAGAGGCTTTTGGGATTAGCATCCTGTCACCAGGTAGCTGCCTTCTGTACCCCCCATTGTAACACGTGTGTAGCCCCGGACGTAAGGGCCGTGCTGATTTGACGTCATCCCCACCTTCCTCACATCTTACGACGGCAGTCTCTCCAGAGTCCTCAGCATGACCTGTTAGTAACTGAAGATAAGGGTTGCGCTCGTTATGGCACTTAAGCCGACACCTCACGGCACGAGCTGACGACAACCATGCAGCACCTTCACAGCGGTGATTGCTCACTGACATGTTTCCACATCATTCCACTGCAATTTAAGCCCGGGTAAGGTTCCTCGCGTATCATCGAATTAAACCACATGTTCCTCCGCTTGTGCGGGCCCCCGTCAATTCCTTTGAGTTTCACCGTTGCCGGCGTACTCCCCAGGTGGAATACTTAATGCTTTCGCTTGGCCGCTTACTGTATATCGCAAACAGCGAGTATTCATCGTTTACTGTGTGGACTACCAGGGTATCTAATCCTGTTTGATACCCACACTTTCGAGCATCAGTGTCAGTTGCAGTCCAGTGAGCTGCCTTCGCAATCGGAGTTCTTCGTGATATCTAAGCATTTCACCGCTACACCACGAATTCCGCCCACCTCTACTGTACTCAAGACTGACAGTATCAACTGCAATTTTACGGTTGAGCCGCAAACTTTCACAACTGACTTACCAGTCCACCTACGCTCCCTTTAAACCCAATAAATCCGGATAACGCTCGGATCCTCCGTATTACCGCGGCTGCTGGCACGGAGTTAGCCGATCCTTATTCATATTATACATACAAAACAGTATACATACTGCACTTTATTCTAATATAAAAGAAGTTTACAACCCATAGGGCAGTCATCCTTCACGCTACTTGGCTGGTTCAGGCTCGCGCCCATTGACCAATATTCCTCACTGCTGCCTCCCGTAGGAGTTTGGACCGTGTCTCAGTTCCAATGTGGGGGACCTTCCTCTCAGAACCCCTATCCATCGAAGGCTTGGTGAGCCGTTACCTCACCAACAACCTAATGGAACGCATCCCCATCCTTTACCGGAATCCTTTAATAATCAAACCATGCGGAATAATTATCCCATCGGGTATTAATCTTTCTTTCGAAAGGCTATCCCCGAGTAAAGGGCAGGTTGGATACGTGTTACTCACCCGTGCGCCGGTCGCCAGCAAAGAAAGCAAGCTTTCTTCCTGATGCCCCTCGACTTGCATGTGTTAAGCCTGTAGCTAGCGTTCATCCTGAGCCAGGATCAAACTCTTCATTGTAAAAGTATTGTTATATATCCCGTAAGGGATAATATTAGCTCTGTTCAGGATGTCGAAAATTTATTGACGGTCATTTTTTCATATACCTATATAATAAGTATTGACGGTTCTAAATTTACTTGTACTACTTGTATTGTTTATCAATTTTTCAAAGAACTCTTCTTTTCGATTGTGCTTCGTTTCAAAAGCGGGTGCAAAGGTAAAAGGTTTATTTTAAAACACCAAATGTTTTGGAAGTTTTTTTTTAAATGTTTTTCCCGGTCTGTTCTCTGGCTCTCTTAGCGAAAGGAAAAGGCACCGGAATAAACGCCTTTTATCGCGAATCGGACTGCAAAGATAACGAATTTTAATATTAAACTCCAAAGAAAAAGGAGATTATTTTTGTTATCCGTTAAGGCAATCAATACGCACTTGCAACATGTCAATTTCAATCGGCTCTCCCTCTCTTGGAAAGCGGGTGCAAAAGTACGCGATTTACCAATACAAGGCAAATATATAAGGAAGTTTTTTAAATAAAAATATAAATTTAGATGTAAAGGACTGAGGGAGAGGCAGGTTTTAGAGCATACTTTTAAAAGAGGGGGAAAGGGAAGGTGAAGGGAACACATTATTATAATATATAAGAAGGGAATTTTCAGGAGATAAAGGAAAGGATATGTGCTACGAAAGGGAGGAGAACGAGTGTTTTGGGGTGGAATTGCGGAGAAAAATAGGGAATTGGAGGAAAATTGGAGGGGATGAAACTGGAATTGGACAGGGACTGAATGGAGAGTGAACGGGAATCAGATGGGAGTCAGATGGGAGTCAAACAGGGATTAAACTGAAAAGTCGGTGGGAATCAGACGAGGATTGGACGGAAATTAAAACAGGAATCAGACGGGGATTGAATGGAAATTGAGCAGGAGTCAAACAGTAATCAGACAAGGATCAAACAAGAATCAGACGGGAATTGAACGGAATCCTGCGTTAACATTGTTAATGCGGTTGGGGAAACATTTATTTCAGGGATGGAAATAACAAGGCTTTTGCTTCGAAAAGACTTGTTATTTGGAGACAAAAGCCTTGATTTAACATCCTGTTAAATCAGGTAATAGGAAGAGAAGAAACGAAAGGAAGAAAAAGATTGAAGATGAAGACAATAGAGAGACAAGGGAATGTTTTCCGGGAAAAGGGATAAGTGGCGGACCGAAAAGGATAGTTACGATTGAAGTAAGTATAGTTGCGATCAAAGCAGATATGGGTGCAATCAGAGCAGGTATAGGTGCAATTAAAGCAAGTGCCAATGCAATTCGGAAGAACACATTTGCGATCCGTAAAGCCTAGTTATACAATATTTTCACAAGCAAAATTTGGGATGGAAACGGGAGAAGCCTACCTTTTAAACCAAAGGCTCGTTGGTTTAAAACCAAGGAAGCGTTGATTTTAGAGGTAAAGGGTCTTGGTTTTAAAAGTAAAAGGATGGCCGTATAAGGAGGCTATAGGGGCGTTTTTCAGAAAATTGAGAAATGATCAGAGAAAAAGGGAGAATAAGGAAATATACCGATTTAAGAAGAGACGAAGTTGAAAATTAACGGTAATTGAACCACAGATTAAAGTAAGTCGTTACTATTCTTATCCTCCTTCCCTTCCATTTATAAGAATAGAATAAGAATAGTAACGACACTAACAATTTCTATTGAAAGCCCTTCTTACAAATAACCGGCATAAGAGGACTACAGTAAATTTATATAATCCGTAGTGAACTATTTACGACTCCTTCACCAACTGCCCCATAGCCCATACCGCCTTGACGTTCAGATCACGATCCAGGATCAGAATATCCGCATCTTTATCCTTCTGGAGAGATCCTTTACGGTCATAAACTCCCATAATACGGGCAGGAGTCTCAGAAGCCATACGTATGGCATCTGCCAGGGGAATATCAGCCTTCACCATTGTACGCACCAACTGATCCATGGTAGCAATACTACCTGCCAAGGCCGAACGGTCGGCAAGCTTGCACACACCGTCTTCTATAATAATACGGGGATCGTCAATTGCCTTGCCTTCAGCAGCCGCATATGAAAGTGCGTCGGTCACCAGGCAAGTATGCTCCACTCCCTTCAGCTTATAAGCCAGTTTCAAAATAGTGGAAGGCAAATGAATGCCGTCAGCAATCAGCTCGATAGTCATGCCATCGGTCAGGTAGACACTCTCAACCGTTCCCTCGTATTTATATTCGCGACGCTTATGAAAGCCCGGCATTGCATTGTAGAAGTGCGCAGCATGTGTAAATCCTGCCTCGTATGCTTCCTTTATGCCATCATATTCGGCTTCCGTATGCGAAACAGCTCCTACAATGCCCTTCGACTTCAGATAACGTGCAAAGTCAAGTGCTCCGGGCAGTTCGGGAGAAGCGTCCCAACGCTTGATGCAATCGGTGCTTTCAAGCAAAGAGGTGTATTCTGCCACATCGACTTCTTTCACTTGGTTTGCAAACTGTTCTCCCGCCATCTTACGGTTCAGGTAAGGGCCTTCCACATGCAAGCCGAGTATCGGGCTATCGGATTCGGCCATCAGTTTTTCGCATATATCTACAGCTTTGCGTATTTCGGAAAACGGAGAAGAAGAAAGTGTCGGAAAAAAGCTGGTGGCACCGTGCTTCATGTGTGCAGCTATCGCCGTGCGGAAAGCCTCTTCGGTACATTCCGTAAAATCGTGTCCTCCTCCGCCATGGGCATGCATACAAACAAAACCGGGAACAATATACATTCCTCTGGCATCCACCAGATCGGCACCGATCAGCGCCAGGTCGCAATTAGTTACTTCCAGAATTTTTCCATCTCTCATCAACACAGAACCTTCGTTCAACCAACCTTGCGGAGTAAATATGCGTCCATTGATAATTTGAGTCAACATGATAAATTACAGTATTAGAGATTCATACTCGTGTTATTTTTGTTTATTGGAAACAAAATTAGACACTTCTGTTGAGATAGAAAAATAAAATAGCTTTTCTTTTCAGTTTTATTTCAGAAATAAGCCTTTTCTTTGCAGGTAGAAATAAAAAGCCCTATGAAAATATTAATAATCGAAGACGAACCCTCACTGAGGGAACTTATCCAGCGTTCGCTCGAAAAAGAACGCTATGTAGTGGAAGCTGCCGCAGACTTCCAGTCGGGATTACGCAAGATAGAGGACTACGATTACGACTGCGTCTTGCTGGACATTATGTTGCCTGACGGCAATGGGCTGAATCTGCTGGAGCAACTGAAGAAGATGCATAAACGGGAAAATGTAATTATCATCTCGGCCAAAGACTCCCTGGACGATAAAGTACTGGGACTGGAACTGGGTGCCGACGACTATCTGCCCAAACCCTTTCACCTGGCCGAATTAAATGCCCGCATCAAAAGTGTGATCCGACGCCAGCGCCGCGACGGAGAAATGGACATACGCCTGGCCAACATACGTATCGTTCCCGATACATTCCAGGTATTCGTAGATGACAAGGAAATAGAATTAAACCGCAAAGAGTATGATATTCTTCTCTACTTTGCCAACCGTCCCGGACGACTGGTAAACAAAAACACACTTGCCGAATCGGTGTGGGGAGATCATATCGACCAAGTAGACAATTTTGATTTCATCTATGCGCAAATCAAGAATCTGAGAAAGAAACTTAAAGATGCCGGTGCCTTGGCAGAACTGAAGGCTGTATATGGATTCGGCTACAAAATGACTGTTGAATAAAAAAAGACCCTACCTCCATGAAGTTGATATACCGCATTATCATCCGCATCGCACTCATGCTGACAGTTGTTCTCGGGGCATGGGCTGTATTTTTCTATATAGCCGTGATAGATGAAGTGAACGACGAAGTAGACGACTCTCTGGAGGATTACTCGGAAACCATCATTATCCGTGCCCTGGCCGGAGAAGAACTGCCCTCGAAAAACAATGGGTCGAACAATCAGTACTATCTTAGAAAAGTAAGCAAAGAGTATGCCGACGAACGCGAAGATATCTGCTACAAAGACTCCATGGTTTATATTGTGGAGAAGGAAGAGACTGAACCGGCACGCATACTGACCACCTTATTCAAAGATGACGAAGGGCAATATTACGAGCTTACCGTATCGACACCGACGATCGAGAAGGACGACCTGAAAGACGCCATGCTGGGATGGATTATTTTTCTGTACATCGTCCTGCTGCTCACCATCCTGATTGTCTGCATCTGGATATTTCACCGCAGCATGAAGCCACTTTACAATCTGCTGCGCTGGCTGGATGCCTACAGGATAGGCCGTCCCAATCGCCCTTTGAAGAATGAAACGCAAATTACGGAGTTCAGGAAGCTGAACGAAGCAGCCATCCGCAATGCGGAACGAAGCGAGCACATCTTTGAACAACAAAAGCAATTCATCGGCAATGCTTCACACGAAATGCAAACGCCGTTAGCCATCTGCCGGAATCGCCTGGAAATGCTGATGGAAGACGACTCCTTGTCTGAAGCACAGTTGGAAGAGCTGATAAAAACGCACCAGACCCTGGAGCATATCACCAAGCTCAATAAATCGCTGCTGTTACTATCCAAAATAGATAACGGACAATTCTCCGAGACCCAAACGGTGGAATTCAACAGCATGCTCAAGCGATATATAGAAGATTATGAAGAAGTATACGGCTATCGGGAAATTGAGCTGACGCTGGATGAACAGGGAATATTCCGGGCGGAAATGAATGAATCATTAGCAGTCGCCCTGATAACGAACCTGCTCAAAAATGCGTTTGTACACAACGTAGACGGTGGACATATCCGGATTGAAATAACCGGCCATAGCATGACCTTCAGGAATAGCGGCACAGACCGTCCCCTGGATGCGACCCATATCTTTGAACGATTCTATCAGGGAAGCAAAAAGGAAGGTTCGACCGGACTGGGACTTGCCATAGCCGACTCCATCTGCAAATTACAGCATCTCACACTCAGGTATTATTTTGAGAAAGATGAACACTGTTTCGAATTACGGAAGAACAATTTCACCACAGATTACGCAGATTAACACAGAACGAATCTAATCTACTGAAAGCCGGCGACATTCATCTGCACAAATCCGTGTAATCTGTGGTGGATGCGACTCCCCAACACACCTGCCTGTACAAAATCTTTTCATATCTATTGCGAGAAGGACTTCTCGCTCAGCGTTAAATGTTGTGTAAATATACAGTATAAGTTCAACCGGATGAACAAGAGTAATCGAACTTTTATTTAGAAAAAAGTATCAAAATGGAGAGAATTCCCAATTCTTTTCAGAATCGACCTTCATCTTTGCAATATAAATTAATTGCTAACAGTAAAAACCATTAAAAAAGGATGAATATGAAAAAGTTACTTATTTTATTCGTATGCCTGTTCACTCTGCAAACCATCGCAAGAGCGGACGATGATAAACCTATCCAGGTAAGCCAAATGCCGCAGAAGGCACAGCAGTTCATCAAACAACATTTTGCCGGCAACAACATTGCCATGGCCAAAGTTGAAAGCGATTTCTTACAGAAAAGCTACGACGTCATTTTCACCGACGGCAACAAAGTGGAATTCGACAAGAAAGGAAACTGGACTGAAGTAAATTGCAAATTCAGTGTAGTGCCACAGGGCATAATACCCGCTCCTATCCAGAAGTACGTAACCACCAACTATGCGGACGCGAAGATTCTGAAAATAGAACGTGATAAAGCGGATTACGAAGTGAAACTGTCCAACGGATGGGAACTAAAATTCGACTCTAAATTTAATTTAATCGATATTGATAACTGATGTTACGCACATATACGGGTATAATTCCGCTTTATTACAATATGCGCATAACATGAATTGACAACTAAAAAAAGTATAGTAGAAATGAAACTGAAAATGTATTTTCTTCTTTTGGCACTGGGTGCCCTGGGATTACAAAGCTGTGATAACGATGATGATGATGATCTGTCTTATGTACCGGCAGAACTGAAAAACGCATTCACCGCAAAGTACCCGACAGTCAGCAATGAAAAGTGGGAAACAAAAGGTAACTATTATGTGGCTGACTTCCGCCATCAAAACTATGAAACCTCTGCTTGGTTTACTCCGGACGGAACATGGCAAATGACAGAAACCGACATTCCATATCAGGCTCTGCCCTCAGCGGTAAAAAGTGCTTTTGAAAGCAGTGAATATGCAAAATGGAAAATAGATGATGTAGATATGCTGGAACGTCTGGATATGGAAACCGTATATGTCATCGAAGTAGAATCCGGCAAACAAGAGTTCGACCTGTATTATTCGGCAGAAGGAATCCTTATTAAAAACGTTGCAGACACGGACAATGATTCGGGGAATTACCTTCCGGCCGAAGTCCCCGCAGCCATCGAGAACTTTATAAAAGAGAAGTATCCGAATGCGCGCCTGGCAGAGGTTGAAGTGGAACATGGAATGACAGAAGTCGATATTATCCACAACAATATCAGCAAAGAGGTTGTATTCAACAGCTCCAACCAATGGGCATACACTTCCTGGGACGTACACCGGAATGCACTACCGGTTGAGGTGACCAATGCAATTGCCTCTTCACCACAATATGCCGGATATCACGTAGATGAAGCCGACTTTTTTGAAACTCCCACAGGCGAATACTATCTGGTTGAACTGGAAAAAGGAGAGCTGGAAGTAAAAGTGAAAATCACCGCAAAAGGAGAATTCATCCCATAAGTACTAAAACCGTGACAGGTGACCGACCTGACACAATGCATAAAAAGTGTGTCAAAACTCTTTTCACCACGGAGTAACACAGAGTAGCACAGAGTCTTTTAACTAATAATCAATAACTTAAAATCGCCTCTGTGTTATTCTGTGTCCTCTGTGGTGAGTTTTGATTCAGCCTCACTTTTATTGCTTATTTATACCAACCGGTATCTGCCCAACCGGAAGCCTTATACCATCCCGTATCCCGGTAGGACGTATTGGTAGACTCCCTATTCGTCATTGGAATATAAGTGGAAAGCCCTTTCGCCTTTGAGTCCATGGTAAACATGCCGACGTATGCCGAATAGTTGCGCGGAGTCGACTTCCAGTAAACCATTACCTTATCAAAAGCCGCCTTCCATGCATCATAATCGCTGTTACCGGCTGTCAGCTTGTAAATATACTGATCGAGGTCATGATATAACGCCAGGTATCTCCGGTCATAACACATCACCCCTGAAAGATCGAAATCAGTCTTTCCCGTCACATATTTGGGAAGTATCTTTGCTGTGGCAGCTGCCAGATTTTCAAGTTCACTCATTTTTGCGACTCCCACCGAAACCCCACCGGTCCAGTTTTCATTAGTCAGCCCTACCCCGTCGTTATACCTGTTTTCATAGTAGGTATAATAAGCAGAGACAATCTTCATGGTCGGGTTTCCGGCAGTAAACATAGCGGGAACCACGTCTTCATAAGGAGCTCCTACACCGGGAATTTCAGTAGGCGAGCTGATCATATAGTCACCGCAGTCACGTAAAGCATAAGCCACTTCCACCGACTCCATGAAACAGGCATCGAAGAGCAAGAAATCAAGCTTTGGAGCCACCTGTAAGGCTTCGTGCAGATCGGCTATATTCATATAATCATTGCCGTCTTGTCCGAACCAGCGCGTTTTGGCCGGCGAGGGTATCCATCCTTCTCCATGCGACCAGAAGCCCATACCGTAACTCTCTGCCTTATAAGTATTGAAAGCAGTTGAAATGACTTTTTTCATAACAGCCACATCCGTTGAGTTCTGTTCCGGATAGTTGGCAACCACTTCTTCCACAACCTGCCCTTTACTGTTTTTACCCAAACGAACCAGACGGGGAGCCGAATAGTCATCGATATAAACCAACAGATTATTAGACGTTGCATCCACCTGCTTCATTCCTTTTATCATTTCTTCCATATCCAGCCGGGCAAATGGAGACAAAGAGTTTTGCGCCATCATATAAATTAAAACCGTACGCGAACCATACGCCGGAAGAGTAGGTTCATCTTCATTCCGGCAAGCGCTGAACAACATGACAAAACTTACAAAAAAAAGAATCATTTTTGATTTCATATCTGTATTGAATTTAAAACCTAAAAAAAAGGATGCTTAAAAGCTCCTCCATCAGGAGCTTCTAAGCATCCCCTTCTTATATAACGTTTAAGTTATTCTTCCGGTTTAGTGAATTTAAAACTTTGGGTATCTATTTTCTCAAGAGCCACCGATTTATTCTTTTTATATTTGCCCAATACCTTTGCAGCTTCCTTTTCAAGTTTCTTCTGATTCTCCGAGAAGTAGATCATGCAAGTACGGTTGGACTGCCCTTTATCAATCTCCAGATAGTTTTTCAGTTGATAGCTGTATATCTCTCTATGCGGCAGAAATCCGTTTTTATCCAGCGCCACGCTATCGAGTACCTGAATCTCGGTGTAGTATACCACTGTATCGGTAAATGACGCCGATACTCCAAAAGCATAAACGGGCTTATGTTCTCCTTTTTTCAACGAAAACGCCGAGCACAATGTAAACACTAACGCTACGGCAAACAGTATTTTTACGTATTTCATATTCTGTTATTATTTTAACTTCGCAAAGATAACAAAAAAAAACGCCCATCAAAAGATGAAGCGTTTTTTAAATACTTTTTCGGAAACTGATATATCTTGCTTATCCCAAGTAAGATTTGAGCAATTTACTACGATTACTTTGTCTTAATCTTCTGATTGCTTTTTCCTTAATCTGACGAACACGCTCACGTGTGAGACCAAATTTGTCGCCGATTTCCTCTAATGTCATTTCCTGTTGTCCGATACCGAAAAACATCTGAATGATTTCTTTTTCCCTATCGGTTAACGTAGAAAGAGCTCTATCAATTTCCCTCGCAAGAGACTCATTAACCAGAGAACGGTCTGCCATGGGCGAATCATCGTTCACCAACACATCGAGCAGGCTGTTGTCTTCTCCTTCAACAAAAGGAGCATCCACCGAAATATGACGGCCGGATACTTTCAGCGTATCGGAGATCTTGTCAACCGGAATGTCCAGTTCACCTGCCAGCTCTTCGGGAGACGGACGACGCTCGTTCTCCTGTTCGAACTTAGAGAAGGCCTTGCTGATTTTGTTCAGCGAACCAACCTGGTTCAACGGAAGACGAACGATACGGGATTGCTCTGCCAATGCCTGCAAAATAGACTGGCGAATCCACCATACAGCATAACTGATAAACTTAAAACCACGTGTTTCATCAAACTTCTCGGCAGCTTTGATCAGTCCTAAATTGCCTTCATTAATCAAGTCGGGCAAACTCAAACCTTGGTTCTGGTACTGCTTGGCTACGGATACGACGAAACGAAGATTGGCACGTGTCAGTTTCTCTAATGCTACACGGTCACCCTTACGAATGCGTTGAGCGAGTTCTACCTCTTCTTCCACAGTAATAAGGTCCTCGCGACCGATTTCCTGCAAATACTTGTCAAGAGAAGCGCTCTCTCTGTTAGTGATACTTTTGGTAATCTTTAGTTGTCTCATTCTTATAAAACAGATTTGGAGTGCAAAGTTACGACAATTTATTTGTTAACGTATAAATTTCCACAACTTTTTCACCATTAATTATCTACTACTACAAACAAAAAGAGTGTCGACTGGTTGATTGCCGGCACTCTCTTTTCGATTTCCTTAGCTATTATTAAGCTACCAATTACTTTTTTCGGCAGACGATTCGCTGGTGTGACCATACTCACCACACAGCAGCTTTCAGCTAATTTACTCCTGAGTCAAGTCTACAGCGTAATATCCGCGTTTTCCTGAAGGGAATACTCCTGTGAGGAAGAGCACCTGGTTCGGTGATTTCACAGCAGCTTTCATCACTTCTTCAAGATCGCTGACTTTACGCATCGGCTGATCGTTGGCTTTCAGGATGATGAAGCCCTTTCGTACACCGGCATCCGCCATCTTGCCCGAAGTCACTCCGGTCACCTGCAAGCCGTATCCGAGATTGAGTTGTCTCTTCAAGTCGTCCGGCAACTCCTTAAAGGCAGCACCCAAAATCTCCATACCTGCATCCTTCACAATCTTTGTTGTACCTTGTTCATTCTTCAACGTTACGTCGATATTCTTTTCTTTCTTGTCACGCATCACCTTCACGGTAACTTTATCACCCGGACGATGCTGTGCAATGGCTTCCTGCAAATCGGCGAAGTTCTGTACTTTCTTACCATCGATGCCGATGATGATGTCGTCCACCTTGATATCGGAACCGGCAGCAGAACCGCCATCCACAATCTCACGAACCCACACGCCGTCTACAACGCCAAACTCTTTGCGTTTATCGGCCAAAGTAGCTCCCGACTTGTCAATCGGCTGGTCGGACATCATGTCGCCGTCACCCGCGAGAGAAGTACCCTTGATTCCCAGCAATGCACGCTGTACGGTTCCGTATTGTTTCAGGTCACTGACCACTTTGGTCATCACGCTCGTCGGAATGGCAAAACCATATCCGGCATAAGCACCCGTGGGTGAAGAAAGAACGGCATTGATACCTACCAACTCACCTTTTGCATTGACCAAAGCTCCACCACTGTTTCCCTGATTGATAGCGGCGTCTGTCTGGATAAACGACTCCACACCGCCAATACCGTATACGCCCAAAGTACGTGCCTTGGCACTGACAATACCTGCGGTTACAGTCGAAGTCAGGTTGAAGGGGTTACCTACCGCCAAGACCCACTCTCCCACTTTCAGGGCATCCGAATCGCCGATAGGAACGGTCGGAAAATCATCTCCTTCGATTTTGACCAAAGCCAGATCCGAATTCGGGTCGGTACCGATCACACGGCCTTTAAACTCACGGTTGTCATTCAACTTCACAACAATCTCGTCCGCCCCGTCAATCACATGGTTGTTGGTTACGATATAGCCATCCTTCGAAATGATGACTCCCGAACCGAAACCGACACGCGGCTGGGTTTGTACACGGCGCTGCTGTCTGCCTCCATTACCGAAAATATCTCCGAAGATCTCGGCAAACGGATCTCGCACGGTGACTGTTTGTTCTTTAGCTTGTTGAGTCGATTTTATATGTACCACAGCATGAAGCGAATTTTCTGCTGCCTGCGTCAGATCCACAGGCTGTGCATTAATGGCGTCATAAGCAGCCAAGCGGGCATTGGGATTCTGGCGGAACTGTTCGCTGAACGACAGGCTGTCTCTGTTTTCCGGTTTCAACATCGTATACGTTGTCACTCCGGCAACTCCTGCGCTGAGAAGAACAACCGCTCCTACCCCAAGAATGTTTTTTGTTGTCTGTTTCATACTATTCTTTTTATTCATTTAATTGTTAATATTCTACTTTCATTTAACATTTACGACGTTAAAATAACGACAAAAATCATTCTGTTATTCTCCTTGTCACTCTTTTTTGTTCTCTTTTAACAGTGAATCTGCAGAGCTTAACAGCGGTTAACGGCAGAGACTGACAAATTAGCATTCGTTGCATGACACACAAGTATTTAGAAGGCAGAAAAAAGACTTAAGCGTTTCCCTCGAAAGACTAAAGTCTTTTTGAGAAACACTTAAGTCTTTTCGGAAAACGCTTAAGCCTTTTATGGAGAATGAACTTAATAATTCAAGTAGTCTATATCCATATGATAACTCCATTGCGGGAAGTACAGGTTTCCCCCTTCCCACTCTACCTCCCCACGCTGGAAATCAACCGTTTCACTACGCGGATATTTCTTCTCGGGAACCAACGGCATGGAATAGTCACTGTTGACTATCATACGCCAGGAATCGATACCTCCCAGAAAGAACATCTTTTCTTCGGGATTGCCGGCAAATGCGGGAATGCCGAATGATTGATCTACCGGCACCCAGCCCGCGCCTTCGAAATAGACTTCCGCCCAGTCGTGCAGGTTCCATGCACGGGGATGCATCATAAAGCCGCTCTGGAAACGGGCAGGAATGCCACTGCAACGGCAGAGGGTGATAAACAACAGGCTCACCTGGCCACAATCGCCGTGACGATTGTCGAGCACATATTCCGGAATATTCTCAATAGTGGAATATTCGCGGGCCGAGGCCCAGGGGAAATGATCGTTTATCCAACGAAAAATGCGTTGGGCCTTCAACAAAGGATTGGTTTCACCGGCTGTCAGATTGGCAGCCAGCTCTTTGATACGGGGTGAAAAACGGATATGTGTGTCCCGTTCGGCAGTATATTCTTTATAAAGAGCACCGACAGTATCATAAGGCAGTATATTTTCGGGCTTCAACGGATGCCATTCGGCACACGAGGTATATTCAAAGGTTTCCGAAAAGACCGTCGGCTCACCGGGAATGGCCTGCTTCTCCATATAGAGGGTGCTGTGCCGGCATGAAGGCGGAGCCAATGTATAGCGGAGCTCGCTGGTACGTATCAGTTTCACGTTTTGCTGACGGGCCTGATCCGTACGGGGATAGGGCAGCCAGCAGCGGATCGTTTTTCCGGCAGGAACCGCGTTGCTGTCCACCGTCAGCGTGTAGGTGACCCGCATCCGCTTGGGCTGCACGACAGGCGTTCTCTCTTTCCTGACAGCAGCCATCACTTCGGGCAGATGTTCTTTATTGACTTGTTCGCTCGTGCTCAGTGAGGTGCCTTCTTTCTCCATTTTGACGGCACAGCAGGCAGAGTCTATCCGGAACAGGTTGGGACCGGCATTGCGGAAATAACGTTTCTCCCCGTCGATCATCCGGCATTCAAGCGCTTTGCTCTCTTCCCATTGGCGCATCTGTTCGTCCGTCACGTCGGGAATGTATTTGCGGATATAGTCTTTCACCTGAGATTCGGTCAGACAGAAGTCCGCCAGCAACCGTTGGTGCAAGTCATCGTCCCAGTTGTAAGGCTTGGGAGCCTGCCGCGAAGTACAGGCTGAAAGGCTGATAAATACGGCAATTATATAAAGTAGTTTTTTCATTATCAAAACAGTTTCAAAGGTTTATCCGCGTTCATAATTTAACCACACCAATTCCCGGAAGGTCGTTGAGCATGATCTTGCCTTTTACAACCTCCATCCCTCTGAAGCGGTCGTTCGCTATCAGCAAGTTTCCGTCCAGATCGGCAAAATCGACGGCCGGAGAGAATTGTGCGGCGGCAGAAACCGCGCACGAAGTTTCCGTCATACAGCCTACCATCACTTTCATTCCCAATGCACGCGCCAACGTAACCATCTTCCAGGCTTCCCGCATACCGGTACACTTCATCAGTTTGATGTTTATCCCCGTAAAGGCCCCCTTCAATCCTGCCACATCAGTCAGCCGTTGCAAAGATTCGTCGGCAAAAACAGGTAACGGACTATGCTGGGTCACCCATGCAATATCGTCCAACTGTGCTTTGGGCATAGGCTGTTCAATCATTACAATTCCTTTTTCTTTCAGCCACTGAATCATGTCCAATGCATATTTCTTATCCGTCCACCCCTGATTGGCATCGACCGCAATAGGCAGATCGCTCACCGAACGGATCGTTTCAATCATCTGTTTGTCATTCTCACGCCCTAACTTCACTTTGAGGATATTGAACTGCCCGGCCACCTCAAGGGTCTTTTCACGTACCACCTCGGGGGTATCGATGCCTATCGTGAAAGTGGTCGAAGGTGCTTTAGCCTTATCCAACCCCCAGATCCTGTACCAGGGTGCTCCCAGAAGTTTACCCACCAAGTCGTGCAAGGCGATGTCTATGGCAGCTTTGGCAGCCGTATCTCCCGGAGTGATACCGTCTACATAAGCCAGTATATCTTCCAGTCGGAACGGATCGTCAAACTGTTCCAGATCGACCTTCTTCAAAAAAGCCATCACCGAGTCTACCGTCTGTCCCAAATAAGGAGGCATCGAAGCCTCGCCATAACCGATGACTCCGTCATATTCTATCTCTACCTGCACATCGGGAGTGGTGGTTCGCGAATAAGTAGCCACCGTAAACACATGTTTCAGTTTCAGCTCGTAAGGGAAAAAGCGCAATTTCAGCTTTGCTCCCAGGCCGAGTTTGTTGATCGCAAATGAAGCGGGGCTCTTCTCGCCGGCAAAAACACCTTGCAATGACAGCCCCGAACCTATGGCGGCAAAAGCAGCGGTCTTGAGGAAATCTCTTCGGTTTTGCATATCTATTTTGAGTTTAGTTATAATACGGATTCGTAACGGTGGTGTTTAAGGCTGCCTCCTTATTTATAGATGGCAATACACGGACTGCATACAGCAGGCGATTCAGGTTATACTCATCAAAATCGGCATCCGACGGATCGAAACTGCTGACATGGACATCGCCTTGTGAGTGAATGAACTTTTTATCACCCAGATAAATGGCCACATGAACCACACGCTCTTTCTTCCCGGCAGTGGCCTTCCGCCCGAAGAAAATCAAATCTCCCGGCTGAACATTACCGAAGTCAGGAGCAATGTCGATATGCTCGCCCACATAAGCCTGTTGAGAGGCATCACGGGGAATGATGATATCGTGCATAAATAAGGCGGTACGTACAAAGCCGCTGCAATCGACTCCCTTCGAAGAAGTGCCCGCCCATAGATAAGGAATCCCCATCATTGTATAAGCGGTGCGGATGATGCTTGAAGCGTCTTGCTTCAAAGAAGCACGCCACTCCTTTTCGGGCATCGATATCGATTGTGAGATATAAGCCTGCCGACCGTCCGGATAAGAGACTTTATAAAATCCGCCTTGCGTACCTTCGTACTTCAGGCGGTTTCCGGCTACCACGTCCGACACGGATTGAGACTTTTCATCCGGCTGCTGATAAGTGAACCCATAATGCGACGTCACTACAATTTTATCTGCCTTGTTCCAGGCATCCAGCCCGGCTTTGGTGACCGGATGGATTCCTACCCGGTGTACCCATGCGATATAATTATCAGGTGTCTGGATGCGATACCAGTTGCGATGTTGCAACACTTTAACGGGCATTCCCATCAATGCCTGGGTAGTCATCTCCGAAGAGAAATCATCCTCTACACGCATATTGCATACAGAGAGATTGACAATGCCGTACATCTTTCCTTCCAGGGCCACGCTGTCCGGAACCAGTTGCAGGCTGTCCCTCACTTCATAAGCCTTCTCTTCCAGTCCCGATAACAAAGCCGACTTAGCTTCCGCTGAGGTAGTCGCCCCCTTTACGGTAATCGTCTTTCCGGATACATCGTAATCCACATCCCAAAGGATGACACGCTTATCGGGAATGAACCGGTTGCGAACTTCACCGGACAACAGTTCTACATCTTGGGGAAGTGCGTTTTTCTTGTTCTCAGGAATACCTGTACAGGCGGACACTGCCAGAAGCAGCGATACAAAGGGCGTCATATTCTTCATGAAAGAAAGATTTGGGGGTTACATTTTTAGCAAAGATAGAAACTATTTCCGTTTTAGATATATATTTTCAAAAATATTAAGAATAAGAACTGAAATTGATTCACACGGTGTTCACCACAGATTACACGGATTAACACAGATATTTTAATTTAACTCTCAGTAAAATAAATTATTAATCTGTGATAATCTGCGTAATCTGTGGTGAATTTATGTCATTCGTGAAACTCTGTGCCCTCTGTGTCCTCTGTGGTGAACCGAACTAATCCTCCCTTCCGTTTGCTCAAACAAAATAATTCTTGTACTTTTGCTGACCAAAGCAGTTGGCCGGTCTGTCGCGTGTATTTCGGTACAGGAGGAAAGTCCGGGCAACACAGAGCATCCTACTTCCTAACAGAAAGCTGTCCGTGAGGGTAGAGTAACGTAGAAGAAAAGAACCGCCCCTCCCTCCGGGGAGAGGTAAGGGTGAGAAGGTGGAGTAAGAGCCCACCAGCCGTATGGTGACATATCGGGCTGTACGTCTTAGGAGTTGTAAGGTCATGTAAACCGGCGTTATGAGAGTTGCTCGCTCCATGTCGGAGGGTAGACCGCTAAAGTGGTGTGGTGACACCCCACTCAGATAAATGACAGGCACCTTGATTTATTCAGGGTACAGAACTCGGCTTACAGGCTGACTGCTTTTCTTTTTTTTAATTTCAAATAACAGACCTATGAATCAGCGTCTCTCCGATATATGGAAATTCATTACCTATGATATCTGGCGGATTACGGAAAGCGAAGTCACCCGCACCAAGTTCTCGATATACAATATCATCAAAACGGTCTATCTCTGCGTCAACCGCTTCAACAAAGACCGCATCGTAAACAAAGCCTCAGCACTGACCTACAGCACACTGCTCGCCATTGTGCCCATCCTGGCCATCGTCTTTGCCATTGCACGCGGATTCGGTGTTTCCACTTTGATGGAAAGCCAGTTTCGTGATGGTTTCGGAGGTTCCACCGAAGCGACGGATGTTATCCTGCAATTCGTAGACTCGTATCTGTCACAAACCAAAAACGGTATTTTTATCGGAGTCGGCCTGGTCATGTTGTTGTGGACCGTGCTCAACCTGGTCAGTAACATTGAAATCACCTTCAACCGCATCTGGCAAGTGAAAAAAGGACGCAGCATGTACCGCAAAATCACCGATTATTTTTCAATGTTCCTGCTGATGCCGATCCTGATCGTAGTATCGGGAGGTCTTTCCATCTTTGTGGGCACTATGCTGAAGAGTATGGCGGATTTTGTTTTGCTTGCTCCTATCCTGAAATTCCTGATCCGTCTGATTCCGTTCGTGCTGACCTGGCTGATGTTTACGGGACTCTACATCTTCATGCCCAATACGAAGGTAAAATTCAAGCATGCACTGATCTCCGGTATCCTTGCCGGTTCCGCTTACCAGGCATTTCAGTTCCTGTACATCAGCAGCCAGTTGTGGGTGTCCAAGTACAATGCCATTTACGGTAGTTTTGCCGCCCTGCCGATGTTCCTGTTATGGCTGCAAATATCATGGACCATCTGCCTGTTCGGTGCCGAACTGACCTACGCCGGACAGAATATCCGTAACTTCAGTTTCGACAGAGACACGCAGAATATCAGCCGCCGTTACCGGGACTTCATCTCTATCCTGATAATGTCTCTTATAGCCAAACGTTTTGAAAACAATGAAACGCCTTACACCGCCGAAGAAATATCCGAAGAGCATCGCATCCCTATCCGGCTGACCAACCAGATACTCTATCAGCTGCAAGAGATTCATCTGATCCACGAAGTTGTGACCGATCAGAAAAGTGAAGACATCGCATATCAGCCTTCCATCGACATCAATCAACTGAACGTCGCTTTACTGCTCGACCGGCTGGATACATACGGCTCAGAAGACTTCAAAGTAGATAAAGACGAGGAATTCAGCGAACAGTGGAAAGTATTACTCGACTCAAGGGAGGAATATTATAAAAAGGCAAGCAAAGTGCTGCTGAAAGACTTGTAGTTCACCACAGAGTAACACATTCACCACAGAGGACACAGAGGACACAGAGTTTAATTAGCTGCGCTCAATCTGTTTTCAGACAAAAGAACACACGAATACATAAAGAATCATCTGCCCTTTTGTCCTTATGTCTAAAAAAACTCTGTGTCCTCTGTGTCCTCTGTGGTGAATGTCTCCTGCCGGCAGAGGCCGTTCACCCTGCCGCCATTTACCTCCGATGATGCCGTCATTCCGTTCACTTCTCCCAAACGGGGTGCTACACACGACGTTCCGTGCTTGAGGTGAAAGGAGGATCGGGAGTAGCTCTGCTTTCTCTTCTTCTCCTTCTTCTTCTTTCTCTTTTAATATATTCTTTTCTTAGCACCGTGTTACGGTGAAACGCCCATTGGCAGCACGTTTCACGGTGACTTCCACCGCTCCCCACGGTGACGGTTCCGGCAACCGTAGTCCCGGTTGCAGCGGGTTCTCGACGGTCCGTCCCGGTTGAAATGCGGTTCTGGACGGGGGTGTTCGGGTCGGTGAATCAGAGATTATTCAGTTCATTAATAGCTGTTATAAGAAACAACTTTCTCCTTTTCTTTTCGGATCTTTTTCCGTTTCTCCTTCACCGGATAGCCAATCAGCACATCCAGCAACACACGTTTCGAAGACGGAATACCGGTCAGGCTCTTCACCTCTTTCTCGTCAAACCAACCGAGTATGCACGATCCCAACCCTTCGCTTTCGGCAGCCAGCACAATGTGCGCAACCGCAATGCCTATATCGATCTGCGGAAAATGCTTCCCTTTCAGTTTGCCGCCCAGCCTGGACGTTATGTTAGCCGACTCTTCTACAATCAGTATGTGCACAGGAGCATCTTTAGCAAATTTATTCATTCCCAACCCCGCAGCAGCTTTGCCAACCTTCTCCGCCAATAACGGATCGGTTACTACCACAAACTTCCAGGGTTGCGCATTGCATGCGGAAGGTGCCAAACGTCCTGCCTCGAGGATACGTTCCAGCTTATCCGGTTCCACAGGACGTGATTTATCATAGGCCCTGTCACTCTGCCGGGCATTTACCAATTGCAGAAAGTCGTTCATACCTGGTCCTGCTATTTATATTGAATCATCCGGCTGATGTACTTGCCGATGATGTCAAATTCAAGGTTCACAATACTGCCTACCTCAAAAGTGTGGAAATTGGTATGCTCGTAAGTATATGGAATAATCGCTACCTGGAAAGTGTCGTCCGTCGGATTGCATACCGTCAGACTGACACCGTTCACCGTTACCGATCCCTTATCTACGGTGATGTAGCCACGTTTAGCCATTTCCTTGTCGAAAGCATATTTAAACGTGAAATACCAACTTCCGTCCGCATCTTTTATACCGATACATTCGGCAGTCTGATCCACATGTCCCTGCACAATGTGTCCGTCCAGACGTCCGTTCATCATCATACTGCGTTCCACGTTCACCTTGTCCCCCACCTTCAGCAACCGGAGGTTCGAGCGGTCCAGTGTCTCTTTCATGGCAGTCACTGTATAGGTATCTTCCGTCATGCTGACCACAGTCAGACAGACTCCATTGTGCGAGATACTCTGATCTATCTTCAACTCGTTTACAAACGAACACTTCAGTGTGAAATGTATATTCTCCTGGTCTTTCACCAGTGCTACAACGGTAGCGTACTCTTCTACGATTCCGGAAAACATAGTTCTATTTTTAATATTAGGATTTACCATTCAAAAAGATGCATACGCGCATCAACGGGGGTCAAAGATACAAAGAAAATGGGAGAGAGTGAGTGAATAAACATAAAAAAGCGGGGCTTTTCACAAAGCCCCGCTTTTCAGTTTTCAATAGGTATTAGTTTTTTTTTAAGGTAAAAAGATTGTTTTCAGGATAACGGTGCAAATATAGGTGCTTTTCTCGTTATGAACCAAATATAAAAACATGTCATATAACATCTTTTTGATTTTTCTTTGGATTTATTATCATTTCAAAAAAAACTCCTGTAACCGAACCGTTACAGGAGACAAATATATGACATTTTTTTAAGTAGCACTAATTTTTGTTTAAAAATTTGCGATTTATTATTTATCGGGATAATGCTCTTCTACCTTGCCACTATGCTTCAAGACTTTAGCGTCTATGAAAAAGACAATTTCCTCGGCAATATTCGTTATATGGTCGCCAGAACGCTCCAGCTTACGGAATACCCCTACCAGATTCAGGCAAGACAGCGTGCTTTCGGGATGCTCTCTGATATAATCAGCCAATATCGCTGTAGCTTCGGCATTGATCTCGTCCAATAAATTATCTTTAGCGAATACGGAAGTTGCCAGTTCGAGACTTTCTTCGTTCAGCGCACGTTTGGCCACCTCGAGCATAGAAAGCACCTGTCTCTGCATCTCTTCCAGACGAAGGCGTTTCAGTAAGTCTCCATCCAGAATAGGCTCCTCACTTTTCAGCACAAAACGTGCGATTCCCTCGGCAAAGTCGCCCAAACGTTCCAGATTCGTATTGATTTTCAACATAGCCAACACAAAGCGAAGATCGATAGCGACCGGATTATACAAGGCAATCACATCCTCCACGTCACTGTCTATCTTCAACTCAAAAGCATTCACTCTGCGCTCACGGACAATCACCTGCTGGGCCAGTTCCTTATCCAGTGTCAGTACAGCCTCTCCTGCTCTATCCAGCTGATTGTAAACCAATGTCCACATCTCGTCTATTTCCTTTTTCAGCAGAACAAGTTCTGATTCTATAAACTTCACCATACTCTATGTATTAAATTAATTATTAAGCAAATATACAATATAAAACCATGTTTCGACGATCTGCGCCGAAAAATCACAGGTTACCCGAATCGTCCGGTAATATAATTCTGGGTGGCTTCTTTCTCCGGATTCGTAAAGATCTTCTTTGTATCGCCAAACTCCACCATCTGTCCCATATAGAAAAATGCCGTCTTATCACTGACACGGGCGGCCTGCTGCATGTTGTGCGTCACAATCACAATGGTATACCGTTCTTTCAGTTCATGAATCAATTCTTCCACCTTTGCCGTCGAAATAGGGTCGAGTGCCGAAGCCGGCTCGTCCATCAGCAGCACCGAAGGAGATACAGCCATCGCACGGGCGATACAAAGGCGTTGCTGTTGTCCGCCGGATAAAGCATAAGCCGATTCCTTCAGTTTGTCCTTCACTTCATCCCAAAGGGCGGCACCCTTCAGGGTCTCCTCCACCCGCTGCCGGATAAAAGCATTATCTTTCACTCCGTTCACCCTCAATCCGTAAGCTACATTCTCGAAAATGCTTTTCGGAAAAGGGTTAGGACGCTGGAACACCATGCCTACGTTTTTACGAAGTTCGTCTACCTGCACTCCTTTGTCATAGATATTTTCACCATCTATACGGATTTCCCCCGTCAGGCGAATGGCAGGGATCAAATCGTTCATACGATTGAAAAGACGCAGAAAAGTAGATTTTCCACATCCGGAAGGACCTATAAACGCGACTACAGATTTTTCTTCAATCTGCATACTGATTCCCTTCAGTGCATGGAAGTCACCATACCAGAAATTCACGTCACGCGCATCAATTTTCACTGTTGTATCCATATTTTTTGTTGTACTCCGTCACTAATTCATTTTTACTTTCTTTTCAAAATACTTCCGTAAAGCATTGGCCAGCAGGTTCACCAGGAGTATGATCGCAATCAATACCAAAGCCGTCCCGTAAGCCAAAGGCAACTGTGCCTCCATATCCGTGCCACTGGTCGATATCACATACAAATGATAGGGCAGCGCCATACACTGGTCTAAAATGCTTGTCGGCAACTGCGGAAGAAAATATGCCGCACACGTGAACAGGATCGGGGCCGTTTCTCCCGACACACGTCCCAAGGCAAGGATCAGTCCGGTTATGATATTCGGCATCCCCATAGGCAGAATCACGTGCCAGATGGTCTGTAACTTGGTAGCTCCCAATGCACGGCTTCCCTCACGCATGCTGTCCGGTATCGCCTTCAGCGCCTCTTCCGTGGTACGGATCACCAAAGGTACACAAAGCAGGCCCAATGTCAATGAACCGGCCAGAATACTATCTCCGAAGTCCATATAATTAACGAACAAAGCCATACCAAAGAGACCGAAAACAATTGACGGAATGCCGCTCAGGTTATTGGTCATCACACGGATAAACCTCACCAGTTTTCCTTTCGGCGCATACTCGTTCATGTAAATTCCACTCATCACTCCCACCGGAAATGCAAAGAGCGCACTGCCTGTCATCAGATAGAATGTGCCCACGATAGCCGGCCAGATACCTCCTCCCGTCATCCCGTCGGTAGGTGCCGATGTAAGGAAATCCCAACTGATGACACCGATACCCTTGTAAATGATGAACCCTAAAATCGCAAACAGAATCAGCACAATGCATAAACTCAGCAACCGGAATATGCCGAAAGCGATGCCCTGCGAACGCCTTTTAGCTTTTGTATTATTCAGTATTTCCATATTACTTACTACGTTTTACGCCCTTAGATGAAATATACTCCACGCTAAAGTTGATGATTAATGTAATGAAGAACAGCACGACTCCTAAAAGGAAAAGAGCCTGATAGTGTGGTCCCCCTGCCGGTGCCTCTCCAAGTTCGGCCGCAATGGTGGCGGGGATCGTACGCAAAGGTTCGAGAATCGTAGTCGGAATCACGGCCGCATTTCCGGTTACCATCAGAACAGCCATCGTCTCGCCGATGGCACGTCCGATGCCGAGCACCACCCCCGAAGTAATGCCTGAAATAGAATAAGGGATCACCACTTTATAAATGGTCTGCCACTGTGAAGCCCCGAGTGCCAGACTCGCTTCACGCATCGCACGGGGACAATTACGCATCGCGTCTTCAGTCACCGTTATAATCGTGGGCAATGCCATGATGGCAAGCACTATGCTTCCGGCGAGTCCACTCTCACCTACCGGCAAATCGAATACCTTCTGAATCAGAGGCACAATCACGATCAACCCGAAAAAACCATATACAACCGAAGGAATACCACTCAACAACTCGATGACCGGCTTCAGCCAACCGCGCACTTTCGGGTTGGCGACCTCGGACATATAGATCGACACCGACAGCCCGAACGGCAAAGCAATCAATATGGCAAAAAGGCTCACCCAAAGCGTACCGGTAATCAGCGGCAGAAAGCCGAACAGGGGTGCCGGTGTTGCCGTGGGAAACCATTCCGCTCCGGCAAACACATCTTTCACGGAAATGGTATTATCCTTTATAAAATGCACCGCATCCGGCTGAGTTACAAACTTCTGAGGAATAAAAGCTACGATCCCGGGCGTCTTCTGAATCAACTCCATAATCTTTGCCCCGGCATTTTCGTATGCCTCTCCCAGTTCTTCTTCCGAGTAGTAATGCGTGATGTCTTCCAGACGGAACACCCGGATCGGCAGATCTTCACCACCCAGTTCTTTCCAGTTGGTGATCTCTTCGTCAAAAACATCTTTAATCTGCATCGGTGTCAGTTCACTGACCTTGTTATCTTTGTTCAGTGCCAGCACATACCCTTCTTCGATAACCTTACTGCTGAACAGCCCGAATGCCTCTGTAAAAAGGAAAAGCACAATCAGCAGGATCGTAATACTCGTTACAAATCCGCTACAGGTCAAAATTCCTTCTATAATCCTTTCAAAAACCTTTTTCATACCATCTGATTTTCATGATGCAAAGAAACAGAGTAAGTATTAAGGATGTGTGAATACCGTTTGAAGGAAGTGTTTCAAAGGTGTTACATTTATGTTACAAGGCGGAATATCGAACGTTTTGAAACAAGAATGTAATACACTATTGCTTTATTTGCACATAAAATAGAATCCACCACAGATTACACAGATTTTCACAGATCAATAATTAATCCCGTTGGTATGATAAGATTAAAAGTTCTGTGAAAATCTGTGTAATCTGTGGTGAAAGAAATAAAAACTCAATCATATGAAAGTTAGAACTATCTTATTCGCCGCCCTCTCCCTCGCAGCACTGAATGCCAATGCCCAACGCATTAAAGGCAGTGACACCGTATTGCCCGTAGCCCAGCAAACAGCCGAACGCTTCATGAACCGGGAACCCGATGCCCGTGTCACCGTCACCGGAGGTGGTACAGGAGTGGGTATCTCCGCCCTGTTGGATAATACCACTGACATCGCCATGGCTTCACGCCCCATTAAGTTCAGCGAAAAGATGAAAGCCAAAGCTGCCAAACGGGACATAGACGAAGTGATCGTTGCCTATGACGCGCTTGCCGTTGTTGTCCACCCGTCCAATCCGGTGAAGCAACTCACCCGCCGGCAACTTGAAGACATCTTCCGCGGCAAGATAACCAACTGGAAACAGGTGGGAGGCGATGACCGCAAAATAGTGGTTTACTCCCGCGAAACCTCTTCCGGTACCTACGAATTCTTTAAGGAGAGCGTCCTCAAAAACAAAAACTATATGAGCAGCAGCCTTTCCATGCCTGCCACCGGAGCCATTATCCAGTCGGTCAGCCAGACCAAAGGTGCCATTGGTTACGTAGGACTCGCCTATGTGTCTCCACGCATCAAAACCCTGTCCGTTTCATATGACGGAGAACACTATGCCGGCCCCACCGTAGAGAACGCCACCAACAAGACATATCCCATTGTCCGCCCCCTCTATTATTATTATGACGTAAAGAACAAAGCACAAATCGCTCCCCTGCTCGAGTTTATTCTTTCTCCCGAGGGACAGGATATTATAAAAAAGAGTGGATATATACCCGTGAAATAAGGTTATACAAAAAAAATATCCTACTTTTGCAGCAACTTATTAGCTACGAGCTTTTATAATAATGACAGATATGACAGATATAAAAAACGAAGAGGCAGGCGAAAAGAAAAGCCTTAATTTCATTGAACAGGCAGTAGAAAATGATTTGAAAGCAGGAAAGAACGGAGGAAGAGTACAAACACGTTTCCCGCCGGAACCCAACGGTTACCTGCACATCGGGCACGCCAAAGCTATTTGCCTCGACTTCGGCATCGCTGCTGCACATGGTGGTGTGTGCAACCTTCGTTTCGACGACACTAACCCGACGAAAGAGGATATGGAATATGTAGAAGCCATACAGGAAGACATCCAATGGTTAGGCTTCCAGTGGGGCAACGTATATTATGCCTCGGATTATTTCCAGCAGTTATGGGACTTTGCCGTCACTCTGATTAAAGAAGGCAAAGCCTACGTAGACGAACAGACCTCAGAACAGATTGCCCAACAAAAAGGAACTCCCACCCAACCCGGTGTCGAGAGTCCGTACCGCAACCGTCCGATCGAAGAGAGCCTTGCCCTGTTCGAAAAGATGAATAGCGACGAAGCCAAGGAAGGCTCCATGGTGCTTCGTGCCAAAATCGACATGGCCAGCCCCAATATGCACTTCCGTGACCCGATCATGTACCGCATTCTGCATGTGGCACACCATCGCACCGGAACCCAATGGAAAGCCTATCCGATGTACGACTTCGCACACGGTCAGAGCGACTATTTCGAAGGAGTCACCCACTCACTCTGTACGCTCGAGTTCGTACCTCACCGCCCTCTTTACGATCTGTTCATCGACTGGTTGAAAGAAGGCAAGGATCTGGATGACAACCGCCCCCGCCAGACAGAGTTCAACAAACTGAACCTCAATTATACCCTGATGAGTAAGCGTAACCTGCTTATCCTCGTCAAAGAAGGCCTGGTCAACGATTGGGACGATCCCCGTATGCCGACCCTCTGCGGATTCCGCCGTCGCGGCTACTCTCCCGAATCCATCCGTAAGTTCATCGACAAAATCGGCTACACCACTTACGACGCCCTCAATGATTTCGCCCTGCTCGAAAGCGCTGTACGCGAAGACCTGAATGCCCGTGCCACGCGTGTATCTGCCGTGCTCAATCCGGTGAAACTGATCATTACCAACTATCCCGAAGGACAAGTTGAGGAACTGGATGCCATTAACAACCCCGAAGATCCCACTGCCGGAAGTCATACCATCGAGTTCAGCCGCGAGCTGTGGATGGAGCGCGAAGACTTCATGGAAGACGCGCCGAAAAAATATTTCCGCATGACTCCGGGACAGGAAGTGCGCCTGAAGAACGCTTACATCGTGAAATGTACAGGCTGCAAGAAAGATGAAAACGGTACGGTGACCGAAGTCTACTGCGAATATGACCCGAATACCAAAAGCGGTATGCCGGATGCCAACCGCAAAGTGAAAGGTACGCTCCATTGGGTCAGCTGCGCACACTGCCTGCCGGCAGAAGTACGCTTGTACGACCGCCTTTGGAAAGTAGAAAACCCGCGTGACGAGATGGCTGCCATCCGTGAGGCGAAAGGTTGTGATGCTCTCGAAGCCATGAAGGAAATGATCAACCCGGACTCACTGACCACTCTGACCCGTTGCTACATAGAAAAATACGTGGCCGACCTGCCCGTACTTTCCTATCTGCAATTCCAACGTATCGGCTATTTCAATGTAGACAAAGATTCTACGCCCGGTCATCTGGTATTCAACCGCACCGTGGGACTGAAAGATACCTGGGGAAAAATCAATAAATAGCTTTTTGGCAAGAGAGTGTGTGTCGAAACTCACCACAGAGGACACAGAGTTCACAGAGGAAAAATTTATTTTCCCCGGAACCGGTTTTTAAATTAAAACTCTGTGTCCTCCGTGTCCTCCGTGGTGAGTTTCGACACACCTTCTCCCTCCGAATCAAATCATTATTAACTGTATAATTACTAATTAAATTGGGTAGAAAGAACTCCCCGTCCGAAAGAGAGCGGGAATTACATAATATGATCGTGCAATACGAAACATTAAAAGCCAACAACCAGTCTCCCTATATGGATGGTGACCAATTGGCCGATATTGCCGATCAATACGCCTCCGAACGCAGGTTCAAGGAAGCCCAGGAAGTCATTTCATACGGACTCGGACTTCATCCGGGGCATACCGACCTCATGGTAGAACAAGCTTACCTGTTTCTGGATCTCAACCAACCCCGGAAAGCCCGGGAAGTGGCCGACCTTATCACCGACACCTACTCCGCCAACGTCAAACTACTCTTAGCCGAACTGTTGCTGAACGAAGGCAAGCTGGACGATGCCGACCAAATACTCGACAGCATAGAAGAGGAAGAGAAAAACGAACTCGGCATCCTGGTCGATGTTGTCTACCTGTATACCGATTTAGGCTATCCGGAAAAAGGCATACAGTGGCTTACGCGGGGGATAGAACTGTATAAGGACGACGAAGATTTTCTGGCAGCCACCGCCGATTGTTATGGAGCAGCCGGAGCGGCACATATAGAAAAAGCCACCTTCTTCTACAACAAGCTGATCGACAAGAACCCATACAACCCGGCTTACTGGGTGGGGCTGGCCAAATGTCAGTTCGCCACCAAAGACTTTGATAAGGCCGTAGAATCCTGCGACTTCGCTATCGCAGCCGATGAAGAATTCGGCGAAGCCCATATCATCAAAGCACACAGCCTGTTTCACCTTGAAAATATCGAAGGGGCCATCGCAGAGTATCAGAAAGCACTGGAATATAAAACGCTCTCTCCCGAATTCACCTACATGTTCATCGGATTGGCTTATGCCCATCAGGAGAACTGGGCAGAAGCCGCCGAGAGCTACCGCCTGGCCCTTCAGGCAATTGAAGAAAGCGGCAACGGCTCTTCTCCGTTACTGTCCGATATCTATTCAAACAAAGCGGTCTGTGCCTCCCATCTGGGTGACTCGGCAGAAGCCCACCGCCTTTGCCGGCTGGCCAAAGAGCTGGCTCCACAGGATGCAGAACCCTATCTGCTTGAGGGACGCATTTACATGGAAGAGGGCAACTTCGATCAGGCCCGTGCAGAATGGGCACTGGCTCTCCGTTATGCCCCCGAAGCCGATACATGGATGGAAATCGGTAATTACAGCCTCGAATACCGTATGCTCGAGAATGCTCGTTTTTGCTTCGAGCAAGTATTGGAGGAAGATCCCGAATATCCCAAAGTCTGCGAACAACTGGCTTCTGTATGCCTTGTACTTCAGGACCACGAAGGATTCAAGAAATACAACGAGATGTGTGGCAACTCCATCAATCTCGAATCGCTTCGGAACATGATCCTGGAAATGGGAGCGGATGGAGAACAGATGCTCCGTGAACTGGATGATTTCTTAAAAGACGAAAAATAATTATTCACCACAGAGGACGCAGAGGACACAGAGAAATCTTTTTTCTTAATAAACTAAGATAATAAAAACTCTGTGCCCTCTGTGGTAAATCAAAAACCAAAACTATATTAAATAAACAAATGGAATCTGTAGCCTTCATTCAGTGGTGTTTAGACCACCTCAATTACTGGACCATTACACTCTTAATGGCCATTGAAAGTTCTTTTATTCCTTTTCCATCCGAAGTGGTAGTTCCTCCGGCAGCTTACAAAGCAGCAGTCAACGAAGAATTGAACATCTACCTGGTAGTGCTTTTTGCCACCATAGGAGCCAATATCGGCGCTATTATCAACTACTATCTGGCCCGCTGGCTGGGACGTCCCATCGTCTATAAATTCGCCAACAGCCGTTTCGGGCACATGTGCCTGATCGATGAAGCCAAAGTGCAACATGCCGAAGAATATTTCGACAAGCACGGAGCGCTGTCCACTTTCATCGGCCGTCTGATCCCTGCAGTCCGCCAACTGATTTCCATCCCTGCCGGACTTGCCCGCATGAAATTGCACACCTTCCTTATCTACACCACCTTAGGCGCAGGATTATGGAACACCATCCTTGCCGCCATCGGATACTATCTGTCCACCGTCCCCGGCATCGAAAGCGAAGAGCAACTGCTTGCCAAAGTTACCGAATACAGCCACGAACTGGGCTATTGCTTCATTGCCATCGGAGTCTTCATCGTCGGCTTCCTTATCTACAAAGGAATGAAGAAAAAGAAATAGTGCCTCCACAGCAAGAATCAGCATTCACCACAGAGTAACACAGAGCAACACAGAGTGAACTTAATCTATCGATAACGAATGGCAGTGAACTCTAAGAACTTTGTATTACTCTGTATCACTCTCTACTCTCTATTACTCCGTATTACTCCGTGAGACTCTGTGGTACTCCGTGGTAAAACTCCGCCTTCATCCCTCCCTCAAAAAAATCTTTCTTTTTTTTCCTCTTCCATGCAGTATATTTATATTCCCTGCATTTACTTATTGTACGTACACCAAACCAGTTAATCAACAATTCATCAAAAAACAAATCCTAGGCCTTACAGTTGGTTGATGAACGACTGATTTATGTAACAAATTTAATGTTTAAGAAAATGAAAAAAGAATTTAATCTATCCAAGCTTTTTTATGCTTTTGCGATTGCTTTTTCAGTGGTAACCTTGTCTTCTTGTGACAACGATGACAACTCTCCGCTCCC
The DNA here is from genome assembly GCF_033042785.2 of Bacteroides hominis. NCBI lineage: Bacteria > Pseudomonadati > Bacteroidota > Bacteroidia > Bacteroidales > Bacteroidaceae > Bacteroides > Bacteroides hominis. Next base: position 4,225,524 of record NZ_CP178829.1, read on the forward strand.
TCCTCCATCGACCGGTGACGTGGCAGGCACCTATAACGGAAAAGTACTGATCACCCAAGTTACTCCTCTTGCAGGCAGAGAGAATGCCGGCGAAGGTGAAACTCCCAAGGGACAGGATGTCAATGCGACAGTAAAGAATGATACCGTTTTCTTCGACAAATTGCCAGTTGACGACCTTATCATCTCTATTATCGGTGACAAAGACAAAGCAGAAGCCATTATCAAAGCTCTCGGTGACGTGAAATACAAAGTAGGTTACAAGCCGGCTCTCAATACAGAGAAAGACAGTATCTACCTTGCATTCGAACCGAAACCGCTGATCCTCCAGTTGCCCTCTGCTACAGAAGGTGAAAAGGGTCAGACCGTAACCGTAACCATTTCTTCTCCGGAAAAAGGCAGCTTCGCTTACAAAAACAATCAGTTGAAGATGAAGCTCAATGCCGACGAGATTAAACTGGCAGATGTGGTTGTGCCGACTTCTAAAGTACAGTTCGACTTCGATATGACTAAAAAGAAGTAACAATTCCACATGAAAAAGTCCGTGTTCCCACCTCCTTGGAGTGAACACGGACTTTATTTTTTCCTAAATCTTCTCCTACACAGATTACTTCACGGCAGCCAGTGCCTTTTCATAATCAGGTTCCTGAGTAATCTCCGGAACAAGTTCCGTATAAGCCACTTTCCCGTCTTTTCCGATCACCACCACCGCACGTGCCAGCAATCCGGCAAGCGGTCCGTCGGCCATTCTCACTCCATAGCTTTCGTCAAAGTCCGAAAAACGGAAATCGGACAATGGAATCACGTTTTCAATGCCTTCCGTCGTGCAGAAACGTCCCTGAGCGAACGGCAAGTCTTTCGAAATGGCCAATACCACCGTGTCCTTTAATCCCGCTGCCATCTTATTGAATTTACGCACCGAAGTAGCACAGACACCGGTATCCATACTTGGGAAAATATTCAGAACTATATTTTTACCTTTCAAATCTTTTAGTGAGAAAGAAGATAAATCACTTTTCACCAGCTCAAAATCGGGAGCCACCTTTCCAACCTGTATAAATTCGCCAATCAGCTTTACCGGTTGTCCTTTGAAATTTGTTGTTGCCATAATTGTTATCTCTAAGTTTTATTTACTATATTCTAAACAATCGGTACGCTTACTTTGTTCACGTGGGACAATAATCTAAAAATAGAATTGATATGAAAACTTTATTCGACGAGATGGAACACGCAGTAAAAAACTGGTGGTTATCTCTTATCTTAGGTATTCTGTACATCATCGTGGCTCTCTGCCTGCTGTTTGCACCGGGAAGCAGTTACATTGCCCTCAGCGTTATCTTCAGCATCTCCATGCTGATCAGTGGTATTATCGAAATCATCTTTTCCATCAGCAACCGGCGAAGCATCTCGTCCTGGGGATGGTATCTCGCAGGAGGTATTATCGACCTGATCTTAGGTATTTACCTGGTAGCCTACCCATTGCTCAGCATGGAAGTCATACCGTTCATTGTCGCTTTCTGGATGATGTTCCGCGGTTTCTCTGCCACAGGCTATTCCATGGACCTGAAACGTTATGGAACCCGTGAGTGGGGATGGTATATGGGCTTCGGTATCCTTGCCATCATTTGTTCGCTGATCATACTCTGGCAACCGGCCGTGGGTGCACTTTACGTTATATACATGCTGGCATTCACCTTCCTGATCATCGGTTTCTTCCGGGTCATGCTCTCCTTCGAACTGAAAAGCCTTCATAAACGATCATCGACGATGAACGATAAATGATAAACAGTGAATGAACTCATATTCACCACAGATTACACAGATTAACACAGATATTTTAATTTAACTCTCAGTAAAATAAATTATTAATCTGTGAGAATCCGTGTAATCTGTGGTGAATCATGGCTCCCCTAATCGTTCATCATTCACTAATACATCGTTTTCATGAACCGGAACAATGTTGTTCTGGACACCCCCATTTTTTCCGCCAGTTCCGAGTAAGTAGTTCCTTTGTCAAGTTCTCTGGTTAGTACCCGCTTGTTGGCACTCAGCAATTTAATTTTAGGCGTATCCCCCTTTCTTCTGCCTAAAGTCATTCCTTCCTGTTTTCTACGTGCAAGTGCTTCTTTGGTACGCATCGAAATCAGGTTCCTTTCGATTTCCGCCATCAGCCCGAATGCAAATCCCAGCACCTTACTGTTGATGTCGTCCTGAAACACATAGCCTTCTTTGGTGCTATAAAGCACCACCTGCTTCTTGATACAGAAATTCAGGATAGTCATAATCTCGAGCAATGTACGGCTCAGCCTCGAAATCTCCGTTACAATCAGTGTATCCCCCGGGTGCATCCTTTTCAGTAACTCTGATAATTTCCTGTCTTTTGTGCTTACGCTTCCACTGATAGTCTCTGTGTACCACTTGTCGATCGACAATCCATTTTTCTCTGCAAATCGCAAAATCTCTTCTTTCTGATTAGCTAAAAACTGTTTTTCCGTACTTACTCTCAAATAAGCTATTACCATAATTTCATGTTTTTAATTGATTAATACACCACGAAAGAACGGCTATTCATCCAAATTCGGGACACTTTTTCACTCTCCTTTTTCATCGGACCATTTGGGTATTTATGATACTTTCATTCGTCTATACTTTATGGCTATTGATTTTTTACTAATTTCCTGCAAATTTTCTGCCTTACCGCTCAAAATCTTTTTTATTAGAATTATTGTTGTTGAACACACTAAAAAAAACAAGAAAATGGAAATTGAAAAGTTCATTAAATCTTTAGCCAAGAAGGCTAAGTTAGGTGGTCGTTACAGTACAGCCAACACTTACATTTACACCCTGCACAGTTATCAGAAGTTTGCAGGAAAAGATTCACTTACTTTTGAAGAGATCACTCCCGAGAGCATCAAGGAGTACGAACAGTATTTGCTTTTGAGTGGGAAAAGGCATAATACGATCTCACTCTATATGCGCATGTTACGCTCCATTTGCAATCAGGCCATCGAGCAAAACCTGGCCTCACTCAATACGCGGGAGTTATTCGAGAATGTTTTCATCGGCAACGAGCCTACCGCCAAACGGGCTATTTCGCCTTCCATCATCTCCCGTCTGCTGGAGGCCGATCTGGGTAAGAACAGTAAGCTCGATTTTGCCCGCGACCTCTTCTTGCTGAGCTTCTATCTGCGTGGCATCCCATTTGTCGACCTGGTGCACCTCCGCAAAACGGACGTGAGAGGGAAAACACTGGTTTACTTCCGTCAGAAAACGGGTCAGCAGCTTACGGTCATCATAGAAAGCTGTGCCAAAGCGATTCTGAGGAAATATGCGGCACTCTGTGCAGACTCCATCTATCTGCTGCCGGTCATTAGCGCAGCCGGTGAAGAAGGGCATAAGCAATACCGGAGTGCGCTGAGGGTGTATAACAAGCGACTCAACCGGATATCTGAAATGCTTAAGCTGAAGACTCCGCTCACTTCTTATGTAGCACGCCATAGCTGGGCCACCACAGCCCTGCAAAAGGGGGTTCCGGTTTCAGTAATCAGTGCCGGCATGGGGCATGCTTCGGAAAAGGTGACATATATTTATCTGGCTTCTTTTGATAATAAAACACTGAGTAATGCGAATAAAAAAGTAATTGCTGCCGTGAAACTAAAGAAGGAAGAAGAAGAGTGATATAAATGGTTCTCTTACTTATTAGGTAATAGAACAGATTTGTTTGTTTTATCGCTGCAAAAGTAGAGATAAAAATTGAAATATCACAAACAAAATGATAATTTCTTTTCTAATAAAGTGGATAATAATCAGTTTAAATATCAGTTTGAAATAATTTATTCATTTAATAGAAAGATTAGTCATAATTCCTGTTTGATGTAATTACTCAAACAGGAGTTACCAAATTGCGATAATTTTACATCGTAGTTATATAAGCTACCCCCTCTTTTATGTTTAGTTAACCTCTCCAAGCCATATTTTATATCTTTTCGTTATTCTGCATTCTATTACCTAATAAGTAAGGGATCGCTTTGTTCTATTACCTAATAAGTAAGGGAACAAATTGTAATGCACACAGCAAGATGATAGTGGATCAAGCACTGACAACTATTACATACACTCCTATAGATACATTATGAAACAGGTATTGCGGTTTAATAAAGTTATAAAAAGGATAGTATTCGCCGGAGATTTAATTCTCTTGAATGGTATCTTTCTATCTCTGTACGCACTCTTAGGAAGTAAATTCTTTGCAGATCCATTTACCCACTCACTTCCACAGGTTTTAGTATTACTCAACTTATGCTATCTGGTTAGCAACATGTCATCGGGCGTCATACTGCATCGCCGCGTAGTACGTCCCGAACAAATTGTATGGCGCGCCATACGCAACAGCGCCGGACACGCCCTATTCTTCTCCTGCGCCCTCACCTTTGGAAACTTCGGTATCCTCTCCGCACGTTTCTTCCTGATATTCTATCTCACGTTCACCACGCTGTTAGTCTGCTACCGTCTGCTGTTTCGCAGACTCCTGAAATGCTACCGCAAGCATGGAGGAAACTCCCGCAGCATCATTCTCGTGGGCAGCAACAGCAATATCATCGAACTGTATCATCAAATGATGGACGATGTCACTTCCGGATTTCGTGTCATCGGATACTTCGACGACCAGCCCGGCAGCCGCTTTCCCGAAAAAGTGAAATACCTGGGACAACCCGGCAAGATTGTGGATTATCTGAAACGGGGAGGAATCGAACAAGTCTATTGCTGCCTGCCATCCGCCCGCAGCGAAGAGATACTCCCCATCATCGATTATTGTGAGAATCACCTGATACGCTTCTTCAGCGTCCCCAACGTACGCAGTTATCTTAAACGCCGGATGTACTTCGAGCTTCTGGGCAACGTGCCCGTACTCTGCATCCGTCAGGAGCCTCTCAGTTTCACCGAAAACCGCTTCAGGAAGCGTACGTTCGATATCGTTTTCTCCCTGCTGTTCCTGTGCACGCTCTTCCCCGTTATCTATATCATCGTCGGACTGACCATCAAAATCACCTCACCGGGCCCCATCTTCTTCAAGCAGAAGCGAAGCGGAGAAGACGGACGCGAGTTCTGGTGCTACAAGTTCCGCTCCATGAAAGTAAACGCACAGAGCGACACCCTGCAAGCCACCTTGCACGATCCGCGTAAAACCCGATTCGGCAACTTCCTGCGTAAAAGCAGCATCGACGAACTGCCGCAGTTCATCAACGTACTGTTGGGCGACATGTCGGTAGTGGGCCCCCGCCCTCACATGCTGAAACATACGGAGCAATACTCACAACTGATCAACAAATACATGGTCCGCCATTTTGTGAAGCCGGGTGTCACCGGCTGGGCGCAAGTCACCGGCTTTCGTGGAGAAACCCACGAGCTGTGGCAAATGGAAGGCCGCGTGCAACGGGACATCTGGTATATAGAGCACTGGACCTTCATGCTCGATTTATATATAATATATAAAACTGTAAGAAATGCGTTAGAAGGAGAAAAAGAAGCTTATTAAAACAAAGAGTTCACCACGGATTACACAGATTAACACAGAATCTTAAACCTTAAATATCAAGGGGATAATCTGTTAATCTGTGTTAATCCGCGTAATCTGTGGTGAGCCACCCCATATAGTAATATTCTAAAATTAAGATAAATGACAAAAAGACTACTTTTTTTTACGTTAACCTGTATCCTGCTGGCTTCCTGCCAGTCCTACAAGAAAGTGCCTTATTTGCAAGACTCGGGAGAGGTGCAGCGTGCCGTTGCGGAAGCCAAGCTTTATGATGCACGCATCATGCCGAAGGACCTGCTCACCATCGTCGTGTCCTGCACCGACCCCGAACTGGCTGAACCGTTCAACCTCACCGTAGCGACTCCCATCAGCGCCGCGCAGAGCAGCCTGACCAGCCAGCCGGCACTCCAGCAATACCTGGTAGACAACCGGGGCAATATCGAATTTCCGATACTGGGCACCCTGCACATCGGCGGGCTGACCAAAAGCGAGGCGGAAACACTGATCAAAGGGAAGTTAAGCGACTATATCAAAGAATCGCCCATCGTCACCGTCCGTATGGCCAATTATAAGATCTCTGTCATCGGCGAAGTAAACGCTCCCGGAACTTTCACCATCAGCAACGAAAAGGTCAACCTCTTCGAAGCCCTTGCCATGGCAGGCGACATGACCGTGTACGGATTGCGCGACAACGTCCGCCTGATCCGCGAGGACGCCGACGGACACCAGCACATCATCACGCTGGACATGAACCGGGCAGATATCGTCCAATCGCCCTACTACTACCTGCAACAGAACGACATCCTGTATGTCACACCCAATAAGACCAAGGCAAAAACAGCCGACATCAGCACCAGCACCACCATCTGGTTCTCCGTGGTAGGCACGCTTGTGTCGCTTGCCAGTTTAATCATTACAATCGCCAAATAAAGAAACCCCGAAAATGAAAGAAGACTTATACGACGATCTATACGAAGAAAAAGAAGAGAAAATAGACTTCCACGCCATGCTGTTCCGCTACATCATCCGGTGGCCCTGGTTCGTGGCTTCGATCATCCTCTGCCTGGCGGGAGCATGGTTATACCTCCGGCAGACCACTCCGGTCTACAACATCTCGGCCTCCGTAGTCATCAAGGACGATAAGAAAGGGGGCAACAGTGGAGGAAACCTCACCGCGCTCGAAGGCCTGGGTCTGGTCAGCTCGGTATCGAACATCGACAACGAGATTGAAATACTACGTTCCAAAACGCTGGTCAAGCATGTGGTCAGCGAACTGAACCTCTACACCACCTATACAGCCAAAGGCAGTTTCAACGAAACGGAACTTTATAAAAATTCGCCGGTACTGGTGGGACTCACTCCGCAAGAAGCGGACAAGTTAGCAGCGCCGGCCGTGTTCGAACTCACCCTGTCGCCCGGCAACCGGCTCGACGTGAAAGCTACCATCGGAGAGAGCTCCTACAGTAAAAAGTTCTCCAAGCTGCCGGCCCTGCTCACTACTCCCGCAGGCACGTTCACGTTTACGCTTGCCCACGACTCCGTCACCGTCAAAGAACCGCAGACGCTCACCGCCGTCGTAAGCAATCCCCTGTGGACAGCCAAAGGCTATGCGGGAGCACTCAGTGTAGAACCGACGTCCAAAACCACCTCTATCGTCATCGTCTCTTTAAAGAACACCAACAAGCGCCGTGGCGAGGACTTCATCAACCGGCTGATCGAAGTCTACAACCGGAACACCAACAACGACAAGAACGAGGTGGCGGAGAAAACGGAAGAGTTCATCGCCGGACGCATCCGCATCATCAACGACGAGCTGTTCAGTACCGAAAAGGAATTGGAAAACTTCAAACGGGATGCCGGACTGACCGACCTGGCAAGCGATGCCCAACTGGCCGTCAGCGAAAACTCCGCCTACGAGAAACAGCGGGTGGAGAACGGCACCCAGCTCAACCTGGTACGCTACTTAGCCGAATATATCTCCGCTCCGGACAAGCTCAACACCGTGTTGCCCGTCAACGTCGGCCTGACCGACCAGTCCCTGTCCACCCTTATCAGCCAGTATAACGAAATGGTGCTCCAACGCAACCGCCTGCTGCTCAATTCTTCGGAAACCAACCCGGTGATCGTGAATCTGGATACCAGCATCCGTGCCATGCGCGAAAACATCCTGACCACCATCCACAGCGTTCAGAAAGGTTTGCTGATCACCAAAGCCGACCTCGACCGGCAGGCCAACAAGTTCAACCGCCGCATCAGCAATGCTCCCGCCCAGGAACGCCAGCTTGTCAGTATCTCGCGCCAGCAGGAAATCAAAGCCGGACTCTACCTGATGCTGCTCCAGAAACGGGAAGAAAACTCCATCGCGCTGGCTGCCACTGCCAATAATGCCAAAATCGTAGACGAAGCCATGGCCGACAACGGTCCCGTCTCACCCAAGACAAAGACGGTCTACATGATCGCGCTCCTGATTGGGATAGGCATCCCCGTAGCCGTCATCTACGTCATGGGCCTGCTCCAGTTCCGCATAGAAGGACGGGCGGACGTGGAGAAACTGACTTCCGTCCCTATCATCGGGGACATCCCCCTGGCGGAAGAGGGAGAAGGGAAGCAGGGAAGCATCGCCGTCCGCGAAAACGAAAACGACCTGATGGCGGAAACCTTCCGGGGCATCCGCACCAACCTGCAATTCATGCTGGGCGAAGAGAACAAAGTGGTCCTGGTCACCTCCACCATCAGCGGCGAAGGAAAAACATTCGTAGCCACCAACCTTGCCATCAGCCTCTCGCTGCTCGGCAAGAAAGTAGTCATCGTGGGACTCGACATCCGCAAGCCGGGACTGAACAAAGTATTCTCCCTTTCGCACAAAGAGAAAGGAATCACTCAATACCTGGCCAATCCGCAGCATACCGACCTGCTGTCTATGGTGCAGCCCTCGGAGATATCACCCAACCTGAGTATCCTCCCCGGTGGAACAGTCCCGCCCAACCCCACCGAGCTGCTGGCACGCCAGGCTTTGGTGCAGGCCATCGATATTCTGAAAAGGCACTTCGACTACGTGATACTCGACACCGCCCCCATCGGGCTGGTCACCGACACACAGATCATCGCACGGGTAGCCGACCTCTCCGTTTATGTATGCCGTGCCGACTATACGCATAAAGCCGACTATACCCTGCTCGAGGATCTTCGTCTGGGCAACAAACTTCCGAACCTGTGTACCGTCATCAACGGGCTCGACATGAAAAAACGGAAATACGGTTATTACTATGGATACGGAAAATACGGACGCTACTACGGGTACGGCAAAAAGTACGGCTATGGATATGGTTACGGCCAAAAACACACTTAGACATCTCTATGATTTTATAAAATATGAAGAATTAATTATTTGTTACACTTATGCCATGAAAGCCAAACCGCTATAAGAGTTAATTAAATTAACTTTTATAGCGGTTCAATTTCCATTTTAAAACATCAATGTAATTTTTTATCATCAATCACATTAAAACACGGACACTGCTTTATCCATTCCTCGGGCTCGATCTCCCCATTGGCGTTCAAGTCCGGACTCAGATCCCGGTGGCCACACACACGGCTGCCGGGGTACTGTTTTAGCAGAGTCTTCACCAACACCCGCATCGAATGCACCTGCCACTCCGTCCGGGTATCCTTGGGACGTCCCCTCGCATCCAGCCCTCCTTCATAACAGATACCGATACTCGTCGCATTGTGCCCTTTGGCATGCGCCCCTATTTTCTCTACCGGACGAGTGGACACAATCCGCCCGTCCTTGCGGATATAGAAGTGATACCCCGGCCCGTTGAAGCCACGCCTGCGATGGCAGACATCCAGATCGAACTCCGTAAAGCACCGGTCTTCCCTCGTTGCGGAGCAATGAATCACGATTAAGTCGATTTTCCTCATACCCCCTCCTTCACTTTTCGACATTCCTCCCGCTGAGAAACATCAGGAACGCGATCACCCATTCCAAGATTCTTTGTAACTTCTTCATCGTTGTTTTGCTATATTAAGTTGTTTTACGTTTTCACCACAGATTTCACAGATTATCACAGATTTAAATATGAAAATCAATTGCAGAAAAAATAAATTCTTCATCTGTGATAATCTGTGAAATCTGTGGTGAAAATCATGCCGTCGGGTCATCCACAATCCCCCCGTCGCCGTCGCCCTTTTGCGCCGCCCGGGTGCTCACCTTGCTGAAGCTGAGCGTCTTCATCGCATCCGCCAGCACAGGCCCCGGACGGAAGTTCACCCTCGCCTTGCTGATATTCGCCGCTTTGAAATCCTCCGGCTTTTCAGCTCCCTTGCTTCTCAGGCCCACCTGAAACGTGCCGATATTGCCCAGCCGTACAATCTCTCCCCTCGACAGCCCGTCTACCATTTCATCCTCCAGCGCCTTCAGCACCGCCACTACATCCGCCGAGTGCACCGTACAGGCCTTTTCCACCCGGGTCGAGATCTCGTCCAGACCCACATCGCCACTCGCCTGCGCCTGGGCATAATACTTGGCGGGATCATCCTTCTTCTGCATGTTCTTGCGCGCTACTACCGAATACGTAACTTCTTTACTCATAATCGTACTTTTTTTTAGAGTTAAACATCTGTTTTTCAATCACATTTCAAAGATACGACAACCTCGATGCGCCAATGACAAGGAAAGAGCGCCGATGACAAAGTTTGACGAAAAAAGAGTATAAAAACACGCTGCATTCCGGGTATTTTTTCGTATATTTACGGTAGATAACAATCAGATAATCAAAACCATGAACCAAAGAAAAGAAGAAGACACAACCGAAGCCGATTTCATTATCCGCTCGTACACCAAAGCCGAACTTGCACAACTTTACTGCCCGGGCCTCGATCCGGTGCTCGCCCTGCAGAAACTCTACCGCTGGATGCGTAAAAACACTGCCCTGACCCGGGCACTGTCCGAAGTCAATTACAACAAATACCGCCACAGCTTCCTCAAGCGCGAAGTCGGGCTGATAGTGCATTACCTGGGAGAGCCTTGAACTCACCACAGAGAACGCAGAGGACACAGAGTTTTAATTTAAACACCTGTTCCGGGGAAAATAAATTTTTCCTCTATGAACTCTGTGTCCTCTGTGGTGAAAAACGTGAAAAAGACTTAGACGTTTCCCTCGAAACATCCAAGTCTTTTAGTAGAAACTCTTAAGTCTTTTCAGAAAAGGCTTAAGAGTTTTTTCATACATTCGCCTCCCCCCTATCCTTTTTGAGAAGGTTCAAAGGCTCAAGGCTCACTCTACAAGCATCATTACGCCCACTTGCGGTGAGTCTTACGATATTTTCCATCCTCTTTCACAACGAGTTCCAAGTCTACAGTCTTCTTAAAAAGCCTCTTGGCAGTGGACTGGGGAATTCCCATTTTCACCGCCTTTTCTACCATCTCGGCGAAGGTAAAAGTTCCTGAAAAAGATTGTAATACCGGCCGTAACCTGAAATAAGGCTTCAGAGGTTTGGAGTTCGTTTCACTCTTCTGCACACTGGTAGACAGCAGCAAGCTATGCTCCAGGAGCACATCCGTCATCAGCATGGCAGTATGGAAATCTTCGTCCGAACACACATACTGCGGCATCGCCCAGGCACACTCCCCCTTGCGGAGAGCAGTGAGCACACCCGCTATCCGACTTGCCATCAATCCGTGACGCAGCACGATCGCCCCGGGCGAATCATCCCGCTCGTTCACCACCTCAGACAGGTGAGAGGAGAAACGAGACGTATGCTCCTCCCATTGCACAGCCGTAAACGTGACCTCCGTGGGAGACTGAAGCAAGAACAGGTGTAACTCCAACAGCCTGTGACTCAGACGGGCAAACACCGATTGATGATCTTCACCCCCTGCCCGGGGAGCGGCCGAACGCCAACACCAATCACTCTGTCCGGTATAGATCAGAAAACGGCTGTACAATCCACTCTCCAACGAAGGTATGAAACGCGCCAACTGATTCGGAGTACCGGCGAAACACAATGCCAAGCGTGGATGGTGGGCTACCACCTGGCGCCCGTTCACCTTAAAATCGGCCGAAACCACCTCGTGCTGAAAAGCCGCCCGAAACACGTCATCATGCTTTCCGTACTCATTGCGGATAGCTCCCGACACCATGTCCAGCTCCGTAGCGTTGATGCAGCACCCTAACTTGCCACTCTCCTCCAATGCACTGATCAGCAAACTCTTCGACACATTGGGCGAAAGTGTCAGCAATTTACGGGCAGGCTCTTTGGGACGCAGCGAAAAGTCCGGCGAACGCTTCTCCGCCTGCGCCTTTTTCAGCTCCAGCTCCCACTCGAAGAAAGCCTTATCATACACCAGACGCATATCCTCGTTCTGCTTCTCATAATACCGGTGAATCTCTCCGGGCAATATGCCGGCAAGCGACACCACCCCCTTTCCGCCTCCGGCATGGGCAATCACCATGTAATACAGGTGCGGCGAGTAGTACACCTGATCATACAAAACACGCACCTCGGGCAGACAAGCGCTGATGTTGGCAACCATCGCCGTCAGCAACATGTCACGCTCCCGATAGCTGCCCGCCACCTTTACTCCCTCCGCAAGCACCTCGGGCAGATGCTCGAACACCTCTTCGGGAAAGTAAGGCGCCTGTCGTCTGTAAGCTTCACTTTTTCCGAACAAGAGATCTTCCAAATCATCCCCCTCCTCTTCCCCGTGAGGGGTATAAAGTGAGCCTTGAGCCTTTGAGCCCTTTTCTTCCCCGACAGCGTCCGCCTTTCTGACAGAAGCATACTGATAACCAGAGAATAACGTTTTCTCAATCTCTCCGCTTCCGAAATCAGCCTGCGCGTATTTCTCAACCACTGTTTTTTGCAACAGCCGCATTTCCTCCGGCGAAAAACCTTTATACCGGGCATAACGTCCCAACTTCAACATAAACGCATGACGCCCTCCCGTCGCAAACGGATTCCGGACATCAAAATCATTCAGGAAAGCCTGCATAAAGCCATTCCCCGCTTCGGGAGCGACGCCTGCCGGACGAGCTCCGTCCACCGCCTGCGCAGGATACTCCCCTTCCGCCTGCGGCAGTCCGTCCGCCTGCTCCCTCCACGGAAACACCTCTGCAGCGGGATTATAATACGCCTCCGGATCATACGAAGCGTAACATGCCCGTCCTAAATCACGGCACGACATATCGCAAGGATGCCCCAACACGCGCTCCAACTCACGGGCGACGACAGGATAAGCCGCCGCGTATTGCCCGGCATTCTCCGCATCGATGCGCACAATCAGCTTCAACCCCTCACCCGAGATACTGACAAAGGCCTCCACCACATAAGGCAGCGCCTTGGCCTTCTCCTTCATCCCGGACAGTTTCTCCGGACAGTGGTCAAAGTCGAACAGTGCCAGTCCGCTCAGCCGGCTCACCTGGTTCGCCGCATGTCCGCCCCGGCACCTGCCGGCTACCACCACTGCATTCAGGGCACCCTTCAGCTTCTTGGCTTCCTCGGCCATCCCCGTCTGCATCCACCGCCGATACGACTCGGCAAGCACCTTCCAGCGTGCTCCCCTGAGGTCATTATGAAACTCTTCCAACGAAATCTCTTCCGCCTTCTTTTCCCACACATGGAGGAAAAAGGAAATTGTAAACTCTCTCTTTTTCATTGAGTATTAAATTTTAATGTTTTTAATCCCGATCCGCCGCCAAGCGCACAAAGCAAAACCCTTTCCACTCCGCATCCTCTGCAATGAACCATGATGCAAAAGAACAACAAACTTTTTACACTTCCGAATGTTAAAACCGCCGTAAAAGTCTCTTCGGAAAGCCTCCACACCTACCCACACGCCACTTTCACCGTCCGCCTCCCGGCTCTTTTTAACGCCCGAATTTATTTTCTCACCTCCCGCTTCCGCTCCTGATCCTTCACCGTGTTACTCAGGAAACGACACAACCGTTTCATCTCCCGCATCTCCTCCCTCGAGAGCGGTTTGGGAAGCTCACGCACCAAGGCAAACACCTGTCCGGACAGTTCTCTAAGCAATCCATTCGAGTTCTTTAACTTGTAGTTTTTTTTCCATAATCATTAAATTTAAAACATATGTTAATTATTAAAACTCACAAAAGTACAATCCAAAGATTAAAAATTCATTATTTTTTCTATTTTAATGAACAATTTATTGCATTTAGTAAATTTATATCTATCTTTGCAGCAAAATCAAACGTAAGATTCGGTTTACCCAAGCAGACAACTGTGACAGGTAACCGCGTAGCGTATCCGGGAGCGCCCCTCCCACTTTCTCAAACCATACTCCCCAACCGACATGAAATCCTGGCTTGCCGCCTACGTCCGTCTCTATCACGAAAAGAAAACCCGTGACCGCCTGACGGCAATGGGCATCGAAAGTTTCCTGCCCGTGCAGGAAGAAATCCATCAATGGAGCGACCGCCGCAAAAAGATAGAGCGCGTGGTCATCCCGATGATGATCTTCGTACACGTCGATCCGGCAGAACGTGCCGAAGTGTTGACCCTTTCGTCCGTCAGCCGCTACATGGTGCTGCGCGGCGAAAGTACTCCCGCCGTCATCCCCGACGAGCAGATGGAACGTTTCCGCTTCATGCTCGACTACTCCGAAGAAGCTATCGAAGTGTGCTCCTCCCCCCTCGCCCCCGGCGAACAGGTGCGAGTGATCAAAGGTCCGCTCGCCGGACTGGAAGGCGAGCTGGTGACCATCGACGGCAAAAGCAAGGTGGCGGTAAGGCTGGATATGCTGGGCTGCGCCCATGTGGATATGCCGGTGGGGTTCGTGGAGAGAGTGGGAAAGATGGAGGCGGTGAGATGAAGGATATCAATAAATAAAAAACGATAAGATACAATAAGCCACGCTATAAAACGATCTATGAGTTCTACCGCCAACCGTGTCGTAAAAAACACAGGATTCCTTTATGCCAAGATGGGCATCACGATGTTCATCTCACTATATACCACCCGACTGATTCTGAATTCACTGGGAGCAGCCGATTTCGGTATATTCAATATCGTAGGTGGAGCCATAGCCATGCTGGGATTCCTGAACGCAGCGATGGCCGGAGCCACGCAGAGGTTTATGTCCTATTCGGAAGGGGAAGGAAACAAGAAAAAACAGAAAAGTATATTCAACATCAGCATCCTACTGCATTTTTTTATAGCATTGGCTGCGGGAATTGCGCTGCTGATCGCCGGATATTTTTTCTTCAACGGCATTCTGAATATTCCAGCGGACCGGATTTTTGCCGCAAAGGTAGTATATGGCTGTCTAATAGTCAGCACCATGTTTACGGTGATGTCCGTTCCTTATGACGCAGTGCTCAATGCCCACGAAAACATGAAATACTATGCGATCGTAGGAATCATCGAATCATTACTGAAGTTGTCAGTAGCACTTATCGTTGTTTATACTTTCTCAGACAAACTGATTGTTTATGGCGTTTTGATGGCATGCATACCACTGATCACGCTGACCATAATGCGAATATATTGCCACAAACATTATACGGAATGCACGATTGCACCCAAGAAATACTGGGACAAGACGATGATGAAAGAAATGACAAGCTTTGCAGGGTGGAACTTTTCAGGAACAATAGCAAGTTTAATAGGTAATTACGGAAATGGTATATTGATCAATCACTTTTTTGGAGTCGCATTAAATGCAGCTATGGGAATTGGCAACCAATTAAACGGACAACTATCAATATTCTCCAACAACATGCTAAAGGCTTTAACCCCAATAATTGTGAAAAAAGAAGGTGCAAGAGATAGGCAAGGCATGTTACAATACTCTTTCATTGGATGTAAACTATCTTTTGCGTTACTGGCTTTTTTCGCCATACCATGTGTAATTGAGACTCCTTTTATCCTTAAAATTTGGCTTAAAAATGTACCAGAATGGACTATACTTTTTTTTCGTTTACAACTTCTACGCACACTCTTAGAACAATTAACCATAAGTTTAGGAACCACATTATCAGCAGAAGGACATATCAAAGAAATGAACATTATTTCGTTTTTCACAAATTTATTGCCTCTAATTATTTTATGGTTTCTTTTTAGTATAGGTTTTCCACCTTATTGGCTATACATAGTAGCTATTCTTTCAATGGTTGTATTACCCAGCATAGCAAAGCTCTATTACTGCAAAAAATATTGTAATCTCAAAATCAAAACATATTGGAATATTGTGTTATTTCCATCTGTAATATGCGCCCTAATAGCATTCATGGCAGGATACATACCGTCAATACTATTAACAGACTGGAGCGCATTAGTGTGCTCTACCGCTTGTTCTTTCAGCACTTTTACATTATGTTTCTACTTTATAGTTTTATCTAAAGACGAACAAGAGAAACTAGTAACTATGATCAAGAAGATTACCCCTCGAAAGTACTGATAATACAGCATACTTTCAAATCAGGCCTCAAAATAAAAAATTTCTAGCACTGACAAGAATGTGTAATAAAACTATGTTTGGGACGCTTACAAAAAACTCAAGAGACTCCGGTTTCGAATCCTTGCGAATCTTATCCATATTATTAATCCTCACAATGCATACAGCATCCATTGTCTGGAAAGGAGATGTAATCCCCTTTAATGCTTATATAATAAGCATAATAGGAAGCATTGGAAACATTGGAGTAACTTGCTTTATATTGATTTCAGGATATTTTGGAATTAAATTAAAATGGAATAAATTATTGCAATTAATTATACTCACTACCGGTTATGAAACTTTATCCTATGTATTACGAGAGCATATAGGATATGAAAGCGGAATTCAAGGACTCTTAACCTCAATTTTAGTAATTCCATTATATAAAAACTGGTTCATCACTTGCTATCTAATACTAATGTTATTATCTCCCTATATTAATAATTATACAATAAAATGTTCACATACAAACTTCAAAAAGCTATTACTCACCTCTTTTATAGTCCTATCCATCATCCCCACAATATTTAATAATCCATATTATACAATTGTAACAAGTGGAGGTAAATGTTTTATCTATTTTTTATTTATATATCTAATAGGACGATATATAAAACTTCACCATGACAAAATTTTCTCTCGAAAACAAACTGTTGGATGTTTCATATCAATGACACTTCTTATTAATCTACTAAACTTCATTATAGGATACATTTTTCATAAACGATGTACCATTTATTCTATGGATTGCAGCCCTTTTATTCTAATATCTGCCATATCCATATTTTATTTATTCAAATCATTTACCTTCAAGTCCAATATCATCAATTACATATCTTCCAGCATTATAGCAGTTTACCTACTTGATAGCACTCGATTGCTTTGGGACTATTACGTTTTCAAGTTAGCGAATCATGCAAACAGTTACTATATGATAGTATATCTTGCGATGGAAGTCTTTATAACTTTTACAGCAAGTATATTCATAGATAAAATACGCCTCTATTTTTTGGGTAAGATAGAGCAAAAACTTATTCAACGTACAATAAACCTGAGTATAATATTATATAAAAGATTCAATTATGCAAAACATAAACTACTCCATTCTCATAAATACCTGCGATAAATTCGATGATTGCTGGGATCCATTCTTCAAATTATGGTCTTTGTACTGGACCGACTGTTCCGGAAGAATCTACTTAAATACAGAGTACAAAGACTACTCCTATCCCGAGCTAGATATAACAGCTGTAAAAGGTTGCGAAAGACATCATATACCTAAAGAGAAACGCGCAACCTGGAGTCAATGCCTAAAGTGGGCATTGGAAACAATGGATACCGACATTATACTCTATATGCAGGAAGACTACTTCTTGAAAGATACAGTTAAAAATGAAATTATTGAAGAATATATCTCATTAATGGAAAAAGCAAAGGACATTGATTGCATACAATTAACCGATCAAGCCGTAAAAGCTGTTTCATCTACCCCATACAAACATCTGTATTCCGTAGACATGCATCATTGGAGTGTAATCTCTTGCCAAGCTTCTCTATGGAAAAGAACGAAATTACTAGAATTAATACGTGATTACGAAAGCGCTTGGAACTTCGAATGGTGGGGATCGAAAAGAGCCAGAATATTACAGCATAAATATTATGTAGTCGACCCCAATCAAGTAATACTAGACAAGTTTGAAATAATACCATATATTTTCACTGGAGTAGTCGGAGGGAAATGGTATAAACCGGTCGTCGAACTATTTAAGAAGCACAATATTGAAATGGACTATACCCATAGAGGTTTTTTCGAACGAAAGCCCTTATCATTGAAAGAAAAGCTATACAAAAAAATCGTACGACTCCCCATAGAACTAAGAAGTTCTATCGATTTAATGAGACTTAAAGTAAAATGACCATTAAAACATTCATATTCAAAGCAAAATACCGCCTGTGGAATGACTTGGTAAAGCTAACCCATAGCACCCCCATATATCCATTCATCCATCGTTCTTATTGGCATTATTTGCTACATAGCAAACAAAGCTATGCTCCCACTCACGATATGTACTTTGCTGCACGACCCAACCCGGGAGCAGGCATCGGACATCAAATGGCCAACTGGATAGCCGGTTATTGGTGGAGCAAACAATTAAACTTAAATTTTGCCCACATGCCATTTTCCACTTCGCAATGGGATGATTTCTTAGGCTTCGGGCACAACGAAATCAGTGTGAAAGAGCTTCAAAGAAGAGGTTTTAAACTCAGACGCCTCCCCCATTTCTTTGAGAACGATAAAGCGTCCATATCTTTTATTAAAAAGATAATAGCATCTTACAATGGACAGAAAGTTATATTTTGGCCTCCGCAAGACCATTCTTATACTGCACAATATGAAGTGATGGAAGATCTAAAACAAAAATTTCATCATGCTCCTGCAAGAGAACATGAACAATTGATCTATGATAAACAGTCCTTTAATATAGCCATTCACGTTCGTAGGGGGGATATAATGAATGACCCTCAGAATCCCAACTTAATCATGCGCTTCTTAAGCAATGATTATTTTGAAAAAGTACTGAAGCAAGTAACAGAGAATTTAAATGTCAACAAGTCCGTCGATATTTATTTCTTTTCACAAGGAAAGCCTGAAGACTATCCCGAATTTGCGCATTATCCCAATCTTCATTGGTGCATGGACATGAATGCACAAGATTCATTTCTTCACATGGTATATGCCGACTTATTAATAACAAGCAAAAGTTCATTCTCCTATAAACCAGCTTTATTAAATCAAGGAATAAAAGTCTGTCCACGCAATTTTTGGCATGGGTATCCTGATTCATCGGATTGGATACTGGTTGAAAATGACGGAACATTTAATACTGCATTACTCAAACAAGCATTATGAATACAATTTCAATCTATCTCCTGAAAGCTCTTCGAAAATTATACGGAAAAGCATTTCGGATTCCAGAAAAGCCAGTCCTCACTTATGAAAAGAATCCAGAAAAAGCCTCAAGGATGATTTCAGAACTTTTATTGAATGACAAGCCATGCATGATCGCCCGCTTCGGAAGTACGGAGTTAGCGACAATCACAAACTATATAGGAGTGATCAATAAAAGAAAAAATATATTGAAATATATTCAAGGAATAGAACCTGAATGGTGGTGGAACCCTAATATAATGGAGCAAATGCAAAAATGGAGCGGTTTCTTTCCTCCTACACAACAGAATATAGAACGATTCTGTCAAATGATAATAAATGACACACAAGATGTTGATTTATTGGGTTGTTGGATAAAAGGAGAATCTATCTTAAACAATAAATTAGCAAACGCACAGTTCATCCATTTACGTTTCTTAGAACCTTTTTGGTCCTCTTCACCTTGGACACAAACTCTAAAAAACAAGAAAGTTCTAGTAATCCATCCCTTCGCGAAATTAATAGAAGAACAATACAAAAATAAAAGAACTTACATTTTTGACAACAGCCAAATACTCCCCGAATTCGAATTACAGACAATTCCTGCAGTACAAAGCTTGGGAGGTGAACACAATAAATTCCAGAACTGGTTTGAAGCATTAGAGTGGATGAAAGATGAAATAAATAAACGGAATTATGATATTTGCCTGATTGGCTGTGGAGCCTATGGTTTCCCGTTAGCTGCTCATGTAAAACGTATGGGGAAAAAGGCAGTACACTTAGGAGGGGCATTACAGCTACTATTCGGCATACGGGGTAAAAGATGGGAGGACCCCAATTACGGAGTAAAAGCATGGGGTATACCTTATGGAAGTTACACTTCATTAATAAATGATTTTTGGGTACGTCCTGGAGAAGCAAACAAGCCCCGCAATGCAGATCAAGTTGAAGGAGCATGCTATTGGTAATACCGACAATAAAATTGTAATATGAGATTCTAAAAAATGAAAAATATAATAATAAAAATCATATCTTATTATACTTGTCTTTACATTCGATTCTTTAAGAGATATATGCAGACATACAAAAGCATTTTATTTCTAACAAAGATAGCAGGTTCCTCAGAAAACCACATTAAAATAAAAAACTCATCTATAAAAAACAGTAATATATCAATAACTGGTAAATATAATATTATCGATATAAAAGGACAATTGTGGAGAAGCTGCATAATGATTACAGGTAATAACAATTGTATAGAAATATCCCCCAATGTGATATTAAACTTCTCAAAAATTATAATAAGGGGAGACAATTGTATTGTCAAAATAGGTCAAGGAAGTTCTTTTGGCAGTTCATATATGATATGCATGGGAAAACAGAATTCCATTGATATTGGAGAACATTGTATGTTTGGCGAAAATATAGAAATTTGGAATTCTGATTCCCATCCGATATTCGATACTGAACATCAGATAATCAATCCATCAATACCTATTAAAATAGGTAATCATGTATGGGGAGGAAAAGGTTGTAAAATACTAAAAGGAGTCAATATTGGAGATAATGCGATCATCGGAATGGATACATTAGTAACTAAAGATATAGCCCCCAATACATTAAATGTGGGAATACCCGCACACTGCATAAGAAAGAATGTAAATTGGGATCGTTGTTTTATCACAATATAAGAACTATGATTTATTTAGTAAGAAAGATTCTCCCCTATAGTCTCATTATAATTACAATAACAGGATTAGCATTCTCATTGCCAATTCCAATCCCACTAGCTACAGTATGGATATGCAATTTATTAATTTGCATTATTTACATAAAAGCCAAGTCATTATTTCCCCAAACAGACAAAGCTTTTATCCTGATTTACTTTTATTTCTTATGGAATATCTTTACATTTACTAGAGGAATGTTCATAGCTGAAAATTATTGGGATTGGAAAATGTTATTGAATAATGGATTTCAAATGCTTATACCTATTTTTTGCTTTACATTTTCTAACCCGAAAATTTTATCTAGATTACTAAATAAATGGATGAAATATTCATTATATATATTCCCTGTCTTTTTGATATTATCGTTAAACACAGATACTCCCGGACGATATTTATCATTTTTTTATCTATACATAATATGCATCTCTACATTACCTAAAAAATGGAAATTGATAATAATAGTCATTAGTACTTTTTCAATATTTTATGATATAGATGCACGTAGTAATGGCATTAGAGTAATAGCTTGCCTCGGAATCTCACTTATGATCTTTTGGAAATATAAAAGGAATATAATATTAAAAATACTACAGCCATCTTTAATGATATTACCTATTATTCTTTTTTATTTAGCAGCGGCCAATACTTTCAATATCTTTAAAATATCGGATTACATCGGCAATATCGAAAGCAAGGGAAATAACCTAACAGCAGATACTCGGACTGGACTATACGACGAGGTTATACAGTCTTCCATAAAAAACAAGTATATTATATTAGGCAGAACTCCTGCTAAAGGCTATGAATCAAACCTCTTCAGTTTAGATGATATTAAATTCAAACAAATTGGAATTAGAAGTATAGAAAGATATGGATGTGAGGTATCTATATTGAACATTTATCATCAATCGGGTTTGATTGGCATAATACTTTATTTTTCTATTTTTTTCTATGCAAGTTTTATAGCGATTTATAGATCTAACAACATTTTCATAAAATTGATAGGCATATTTATTGCTTTTAGATGGAGTTATAGCTGGGTTGAAGATTTCAATATCTTTGACATAAACTACACTACACTCTGGATGTTGATCG
The DNA here is from genome assembly GCF_033042785.2 of Bacteroides hominis. NCBI lineage: Bacteria > Pseudomonadati > Bacteroidota > Bacteroidia > Bacteroidales > Bacteroidaceae > Bacteroides > Bacteroides hominis. The sequence continues at coordinate 4,247,273 of NZ_CP178829.1, forward strand.
CAATGTGTTTTTCTAAAAATTATCGGATAATGAGTAATAAACAATTTCGTTTATGGATATTAAGTAGTTTACCTTTTGGGGTAAACAAAACCCCAAGACTTCTTTTCAGAAAATCAGATAAAATCATCAAATCTTCACAAAGAAACAATACATTAATTTATTAAATAGATCTTATGAAAGTTATTCATATATTAAACGAATTAAAATTCTCGGGTGCTGAAATTATGTATGTAGATGCAGCCCCGGTTTTTCAATATTTAGACTGCGAACTATCAGTAGTGAATACCGCTGCAAGTCTTGGAGAATATGCCTCCTATTTTAAAAATATAGGTTACAAAGTATTTCATAAACCATGTCCTAAGGGTGTTATACAAAAAATAAAGTATTATGCAGAATTCGTATCTTTCCTTAAAAAAGAGAACTATGATATAGTACATATCCATAGATCAGACATGAAATGGACAATGTCATATTGCGCTCAAAAGGCAGGGTGTAAAGCTATATATACATTTCATAGTGTTTTCAAGTCACACTGGTATTCCTACCCATTACATTGGTGGCTCAGATGGAGTGCTAAAAACATCTTTAAATGTACATTCCAAACTATCAGTGATTCCGTATATAATAATGAGAAAAGCTATTATCATAATAAAACTATCAAGATATATAACTGGTACGGTAGCAATCGCTTTTTTTCAGCCAGAGAAGGAGAAAAAGAAAAATTCAGAAAACAATTGGATATTGCCTCAAAGGCTCTGGTCTTGATATCCGTAGGTGGATGCAGTACCATAAAACGACATACAGATATCATTAAGGCATTACCCGAAATAACCCAAAAGTATCCTGATGCGGTTTATTTACATTTAGGAGATGGCAAAACACTGAAAGAAGAAAAAGAGTTAGCACAGCAACTGGATGTTTCATCCCATATTCGCTTTTGTGGAAACCAGAGTGATATTAGGAAATATTTAATAGCATCTGATATCTATTTAATGACCAGTAAATTTGAAGGCATCTCTTTAACTACAATAGAAGCAATGGCATGTCGTATACCGACTATCCTCTATGATGTGCCAGGATTACACGACTTTAACCAAGAGCAAGAATGTTCCATATTAATAAAAGAAGATTACCATTTATTGGCGCAAACAGTATTGTCTCTGTTTAACGATCCAGCGAAGCGGCAAAACATAACGGATAACGGAGTAAAATTAGTACACCGAAAATATGATATGCAAACCAACGCTACAGAAATATTCAAACTTTACACAAAAGGGAAATGAAATCAATAGCGGTCCTACTCACCGTCTTTAACCGGAAAGAGAAAACACTCCAATGCCTTGGCAATCTTTACAAACAACTCCCTATCCAAGGATATAGCGTTGACATCTATCTAACCAATGACGGATGTACAGACGGTACACCGGAAGCTGTCGCACAAGAATTCCCTGAAGTAAACATAATCCATTCGAAAGGAAATTTGTTTTGGAACCGGGGAATGTACACAGCTTGGGAAGAAGCAGCTAAAAGAAAAAAGTATGACTATTATTTATGGCTTAATGATGATACATTCTTATTCGACAACACATTAAATAAGCTATTGCTCCATAGTAAGCAAACCAATCAACAAGCAATAATTGTAGCTTCAATATGCTCCTCACAAAGGAATGAAACGACCTATAGCGGCCACACCTCAAAAGGGAAAATAACTCCTAATGGTAACCTACAGGAATGCGAAACATTCAATGGAAACTGTGTTCTTATTCCTGCAATGATTTTCAATAAGATAGGAAATCTGGATTGGACCTTCCGCCATGCCATAGGTGACTTAGATTACGGATACAGAGCGCGAAAAGCAGGGTTTAAAATATATGTGTCAACCGAGTATTTAGGTATATGTGACCTGAATCCCCACTTGCCGGCATGGGCACGAAAAGAAGTCCCATTGGTACAACGTATCAAAAATTTATATTCCCCATTGGGATATGCCGAACCGATCCCTTTCTTCCATTTTGAGAAAAGAAATTTCGGTTTATCTACAGCACTGAAGCATTTTATATCTATTCATATCCGAGTTTTATTCCCACAACTATGGAAATAGCCAATCAATCTTGTTTTGTTTTTCAAACAGATTCTAAGATCGTACAAGACGTATACCGCAACCAGCCAAACTATTTAATAGAATACAATACACTGTATAGGGATAGGGATTATTGCGCTGTCTATTTTTGCAGCAATGATATCTATTATCCGAATACAGAAGAGATTTTCAAGAAAAGAATTATTGAGAAGAACTTCTTCGAATGGTACGGTTCACGCATAAAAAGAGCGTACAAACATATCTTCATACGAGATGTATTCAAACAATGGTATTTGGCAGGAATCAATTCAAACATAAACACTCCGGAAAAGCTAATCGAATTTCTAAGAAAAGAAACCGAAGGATATCATACCGTGATGTTAGGAAGCTCTGCCGGAGCATACGCCGCCATCTTATATGGCTCCATACTTCAAACAAAGAAGGTGATCGCATTTAATCCGCAATACGAATTGAAATCGTTATTGAGCCGAAGTTCTGAAAAGATTAATCCTCTTGTTTTCAGACTAGAAAAGAGTGGCAAAAACAAATATTTCGATATCATCCCATTTCTTAATCCGCATACCGATATTTATTATTTCTATTCGAATTGTTCACAATGGGATATTGAACAGCATCAACATATAGCAGATCTAAAAGGGATTTACCAACTACCATTTAAGTCAGCGCATCACGGTATACCATTCCTAAAAGTCGCACTACCAGTTGTTTTAAACTTAAAAGATGAGCGATTAAAAAAGATGCAGAATCATGTTCAACATCCTATTCTTTTTACCATTAAGATGGTAGGAATCCGGAAAACAATCTTAGGAATCATAACACAGATTTATAAAGCATATCAAAAAAGACATTAAACCATTATCAATATGAATATAGCAGTAGTAGGTACAGGCTATGTCGGATTAGTATCCGGCACTTGCTTTGCGGAAATGGGAGTCAACGTGACTTGTGTAGACGTGAACGAAGAAAAAATAACAAGATTATTACAAGGACAAATCCCTATTTATGAGCCGGGGTTAGAGGAGATGGTACTCCGTAATCATCGGGAGGGCAGATTGAATTTCACCACAGATATTACAACATGCCTGGACAATGTGGATGTTGTTTTTAGTGCGGTAGGTACTCCCCCGGACGAAGATGGCAGTGCTGACCTGACCTATGTACTTGAAGTTGCCCGTACAGTGGGCCGGAGTATGAAGAAGTACCTGATACTTGTTACCAAATCGACCGTACCCGTCGGTACTGCAAAGAAAGTCAAGGCAGCCATTCAGGAAGAACTGGATAAGAGAGGAGTAGAAATAGAATTTGATGTGGCTTCGAATCCGGAATTCCTGAAAGAAGGTGCTGCTATCAAAGACTTTATGAGTCCCGACCGGGTAGTGGTGGGCGTAGAATCAGAAAGGGCCAGAGAGCTTATGAGTAAACTCTACAAGCCATTTATGATGAACAATTATCGGATTATCTTTACTGATATTCCTTCGGCAGAAATGATAAAATACGCGGCAAACTCAATGCTGGCCACACGTATCAGTTTCATGAATGATATCGCAAACCTATGCGAAGTGATGGGTGCGGATGTGAACATGGTGCGTAAAGGCATCGGAGCAGACAGCCGTATCGGAAGTAAATTTCTCTATCCGGGATGTGGATATGGAGGTAGTTGTTTCCCCAAGGATGTAAAAGCATTGATAAAAACGGCCGAAAAAAATGGCTACGAAATGAAAGTGTTGAAAGCTGTGGAAGAAGTAAACGAAAGTCAGAAAAGCATTCTATTTAAAAAACTTTCAGCCTATTATGGAGGAGCTTTAAAAGGAAAAACCATTGCCATCTGGGGATTGGCTTTTAAACCGGAAACAGATGATATGCGTGAAGCTACGGCTTTGGTCACAATTGACGAATTACTCAAAGCAGGATGCAAGGTACGTGTATACGATCCTATAGCAATGGATGAATGCCATCGCCGTATAGGAGAGGCAGTAGAGTATGCCGCAGATATGTATGATGCGATTCTAAACGCAGACGCATTGCTGCTAATAACAGAATGGAAACAGTTCCGTCTGCCAAGCTGGGGTGTATTGCAGAAATCAATGAACAAAACACTAATCATTGACGGACGTAACATATATGATGCGCAAGAAATGAAGAATTTAGGATTTGAATACAGTTGTATCGGACGATGAAAAAAAGCAAAGCATTAGTCTTCTATCAATATCTACCCCCATGGAGAGTAGATATATTCAATGAGATGGGTAAACTCTATGATTTAACTATCGTATTTACAGATGCAGAATGCGAAGGGTTCACATACAATAGACAAGATTTACTAAATAAACTACAGAATATAAATACTGTATTTTTAAATAATGGCTTTAAAATAGGAAATAGACCTGTACGCCTGGGAATATTAAAACTTATAAGAAAGCATAAACCAGATATCGTATTCTCTCATGAATATTCGCCAACAAGTGTATTGGTAGCATTATACAAAAAGTTGAAAATGTGTTCATACAAATACTATATAACAACTTCTGATAATTTAGAGATAGCAAAAGCGGTAAATGGCGCCAAATCCATAGCAAGAAAATTTATTTTAAATAATTCAAATGGAATTATTGTATATAGTCAAAACGTAAAGCAATGGTATCAAAAGAAATTTCCTTTATTACAAGTAGAAGTTTGTCCCAATATACAAAATCCACAATCTTTATTATCCTATCGACCACAATTTGAAATAATAATCAAGCAAAATAAAGAAAAATATAACATACAAGATGAAATAATAATTTTGTATATAGGAAGATTAGTAAAAATTAAAGGGTTAGATCTGTTGCTCAATGCTTTATCTAAAGTTCAAAACAAAAATTTCAAACTTATTATTGTTGGAACCGGAAAAGAAAAAAAAGGTTTAGAAGAACAAGCCAAAATACTTAAAATTGAAGAAAAAGTTGTATTTACTGGATATAGTAATGGTATAGAACTATATGCTTGGTATGATGTCGCAAATTTCTTAATTCTTCCTAGTCTTTATGAACCCTTCGGTGCCGTTGTAAATGAAGCATTAATTTATGGATGCCCAGTAATAGCCAGCCAATATATTGGAGCATTAGACTTTATTAATTCTTCAAATGGCATAGTCTTTAACCCACTTAAAAAAGATGAATTTATTAGGACTCTCAATATAGCTTTTCAAAAATACCCAAAAAGGAAAAGACCGGCAGAGAACCTAATGCCTTGTACTTTTAATGAATATATAAAAGTTTTTCACAAATCATGAAAATAAATTATCACAACATACCAGTAGGAAGAAGTAAATTCAATTTCTTGCTAAGGTATATAATGAACATAATACGCACTTGGTATCTTTTCCACTTTAAATATCCATGGGTAAAATATAATGGTTTCGTAAGAATAATGCCACATACATCTTTCGCCAAAATGGATATATCAATTGGTAACAATGTACAATTTGGAAATTATTGTAATGTGGCTTCTAATGTTAAATTTGGGAATTATATACTTATAGCAGGAAGAGTCTGTTTTATTGGACGAAATGATCATATATTCACTTCTCCAGGAGAATATATTTGGAATGGTGAAAGAGGAAAAGACGGACTTACAATAGTTGAAGATGACGTTTGGATAGGACACAACTCTACCATAATAGCAGGTATCACCATTGGAAAAGGATCCATAATAGCTTCAGGATCGATCGTCAATAAAAACGTTCCACCATGCGAAATATGGGGAGGAGTTCCAGCGAAAAAAATCAGAGATAGATTCTCTAATATCTCAGAAAAAGAATATCATCTTCAATTCCTAAACAGAAATTCATACTAAATTTAGTTCGTTACAAAAAATGTTATCTATATTAATTAATGCCTACGCTTGTTCACCCAATATGGGTAGTGAGCCCGGAATGGCTTGGAATTGGTGTACAAATCTTGCCAAATATTGTGAACTACACATCATCACTGAAGGCGAATTCAAAGACAAGATAGAAGCGACAGTCCCCAGTCTACCTCAAGGGAAGAATATGCATTTTTATTACAATCCAGTATCGGAAAAAGTAAGAAAAATGTGTTGGAATCAAGGAGATTGGCGTTTCTATTATTACTACAAAAAATGGCAAAAAAAGACATTAGAAATAGCTAAAGAGATCGTGGAAAAGTATCCTATAGATATCATTCACCAACTAAACATGGTAGGTTTTAGAGAGCCTGGATATTTATGGAAAATAGAAAAGCCATTTATATGGGGGCCCATTGCAGGTATAGGTAATATACCATATTCATTTTTAAAAGATGCCAAATTGAAATTTAAAATATTTTTCCTGTTAAAGAACCGAATAACACAGCTACAATTACAATATTCTAAAAGAGTCATAGCCGCTCTAAAAAAAGCCAACTATATATTTACAGTTTCTCCTGAAGCTAAAGAAACAATATATAAATATCACAAAATAAAAACATTCCAAATCAATGAGACAGGATGTATATCTCCATGCTTAGAAAAAGCACCCAATAAAAACAAGAATTTTACGATTTTATGGGTTGGACGATTTATTTATACAAAACAATTACAATTAGCACTAGATACAATTGCAAAAATCAAACATTTGGGAAATATCGAATTTCACATTATAGGGCAATCATTCAATTCTCAAGAAAGTATATTCTACAAAAAACATGCAACCCTATTAGGGATAGATCATATGTGTACTTGGCATGGCCTTATACCTCATGATAAAGTCCTCGATATGATGAAAAGAGCTGATCTATTTTTCTTTACCAGTATATTTGAAGCGACTTCCACTGTTATATTAGAAGCTATTGAAAATAGCCTACCAATACTTTGCTTCAATAGATGCGGATTTGGCCCTCTTATAGACTCTTCTATTGGGTATAGGATACCCTTATCTACTCCGCAACAGTCCATCAACGATTTTGCGGAGAAGATAACATATCTATTTAACCATAGAGATGTACTTAAGCAAATGTCTGAAAATTGCAAAGCCCGTCAAGAGGAACTATCGTGGGATAATAAAGCCAAGCAGATGATTAGTCTATATGAAAAAGTATTGTCACAATAACAGAAGGAAAGGCACACCACATGAAAACAATATGCACAGATATCTTTTTTCAATAAAATTTTTCTCTTTATCCGAAAAAGCATACCTTTGCAAAGAAATTCTTACCACATATTCGAAAGCCTGTTCTTCGTGACAGGTAACAGCGTAGCGTACTTATAATCACCCATTCCTTTTTCACAAAACATGTTGAAGCTTAAAACAGTTTCACTCCTGAAGCACAGGAGTGACTTATCGGTATTGCCTGAGGGTAAATTATTGATAAACACGATTAATGCCCATTCATATAATACGGCGCTGAAAGATGCTGAATTTGCAGAAGCCTTGCTTAAAGGCGGAGCACTGATTCCGGACGGGGCAAGCATGGTGCTGGCTTTCAGGTGGCTCCGGAAAGAGAGCATAGAACGTACCGCCGGATGGGATCTTTTTGAATATGAAATGGGACGGTTGAACCGGAAAGGAGGCATCTGCTACTTTCTGGGAAGCAACGGAAATACACTTAAGCTGATTAAAGAAAAAGCTAAAACCATATATCCGAATATTCAGATCAAAGCTTACTCTCCTCCCTACAAACCGGAGTTTACACAAGAAGAAAACCGAATGATGATAGATGCCATAAACGAGGCGAAGCCGGACTTATTATGGATAGGCATGACGGCTCCCAAACAAGAGAAATGGGCGTATGCGCATCTGGATGAACTGGAGGTGAACGGACACATAGGGACCATTGGAGCGGTATTCGACTTCTTTGCGGGTACGGTGGAACGTGCTCCGGTCTGGTGGCAGGAGCACGGGTTGGAATGGCTGTATCGCCTGATCAAAGAGCCTAAACGGATGTGGCGCCGGTATATCATCGGAAATGCCTTGTTCCTATGGAACATCACCAAAGAAAAATTCTCCATATAACATAAATCAATGAGATTAAAAAAAGCAGTATTAACGGTCTGTGTAATGGTGATGGCATCGGGAATCAAGGCACAGTACACCATGGGGACAACGGGGATGATGAACATTCCGACCGCCGAGATGCAGCAGACGGGAACGTTTATGATCGGTGGCAACTACTTGCCCAAAGAACTGAATCCGTTTAAATATAATTCTGGAAACTATTTCGTGAACATCACTTTCTTTTCATTCTTAGAATTGAATTACCGTTGCATCTTGCTGAAAAGTGACTATATGGCTACAAAGCCCAAATTTAATCAGCAGGACAGGTCTTTATCGGTCAGGATACGTCCGCTGAAAGAAGGTAAATATTGGCCGGCAGTAGTCATTGGAAGTAACGACCCGTTCAAAGACAAGGGTACAAATTATTTCGCGTCCGTATACGGAGTGGTTACAAAGAACTTTAGGATAGGCGAACATCGACTGGCAGCGACCGCAGGTTACTATCACCCATTGAGTAAAGACAAGTATATCTTACAGGACGGTATATTCGGCGGCCTCAGCTATACTCCCTCCTTTTGCAAACCACTGTCCGTCATGGCCGAGTATGACTCCGACGGATTTAACGTAGGAGCAGCAGCCAAATTATGGAAACATCTCTCACTGAATGTATTTACCCGGGAGTTTAAATGTATTTCTGCCGGAATACGATATGAATGCGTTTTAATCCATTAATCCGTATGAAGAAGAAATTGATAATTATAATCGGCCTGCTCCTCTCCTGCCCTGTCATGATTGATGCGCAAGTGGCCCGTAAACTCAGGGAGCTGGGTCTGGAGAATATCCGGACAGCCGAAGCCGGGGGAACAACCATCGCTGCTTTTGAGGACAATGTATATCGGGGAACTTATCGCGGAATAGGAAAAGCGATTGTCGCCGGAATGGAAGGCATAAGTAACGGAAATCTGGAACTGGTGGCGCTGGACGGAAACGGGATTCCCCAACTGAGTATCTGTCTGCCGGATACATTGATAACCGGTTACAAGGCCGGTAAGATAACGCTGAAAGAGGTATACGAACGAATGAGCCTGAGTTACAGCACCGACCGTCCCATGCGGTTATTGAAGGAAAGCACAGAAGTGATCAACCGCTCGGCATGGAAAGCGGACATCGTCCTGTATCCGGAAGTATCTTTAGAAAACTCGACTTTTGAGAAATTATATTCATATACGGTGAATCTGTCTCCTGCCGTGGAAATGGCTTTATGGAAAGGAGCAGAAGCAACAGCACAGGTGGTTTTCCCCATCGCAACCAATATGAAAGGGGAATACCGGAAGATACGGCCGGGTGTGATGACACTCTCACAGGAGATAAGGTTCCGTAACAACTTTCTGGGACGTATCGTGATAGGTAACTTTACCAATCACCGGATCGGCGCACAGGCGGAAGTGAAATACCGCACCGGGAACGGACGAGTGGAACTGGGCGCACAGATAGGAACAACCGGATATTCGGCCATCACGGACGAAGGATGGTATATCGGGACAAGGCAACGCATCAATGCGGCTGTGAAAGGTTCGCTCTATGTCCGCAATTCAATGTTCAATTGGATTTACAGGCCGGAAGGTATCTATACGGCGACTACGGAATAAGAGGTGACTGCACACGCCACTTCGGAGAATATGCCGTGGGAGTATACGCCATGTACGTAGAAGGAGAGGTCAACGGGGGCTTTCATTTTGCCATCCCGTTGCCCGGAAAGAAATGGAACCGGAACCATGCCATAAGAATCAAGCCGGCCGAATTCTTTGCAGCCGAATACAGCATGGTGTCATGGGGTGAGTATGCCGATAAGAAAATGGGATATACCTATCAGACACGTCCGGCAGAGAACCGGAGCAGCGGATACTTCCAACCGGAATATATGCGATACTTCCTGATCAGAAGTATCGAAAAAGAGAGAAATAAAAAGTAATTTTAATATTTTCTTAATGACAAAAATGATTATGAAAAAAAGTGACTTATTTAAGATAGGTGTGTTGCTGGTGGCAACCACCTTGGGAACAACCGGATGCTCTTTCGGCGAAGACGAGAAGAAGCCGGAAATAGTAGTGGACCCTGCCGAGAAAACGATAGAGTACTACATCGCAGGTAAAGTTACGGAAGGAAGCACTGCTCTGCCCGGTGTGGAAGTAAAGGCAGGCGAGGCTACAGCTACCACAGATGCAGAAGGAGCATACAAACTGACGGTAGACAGTAAGAAAGCATATACCGTTACTTTTACAAAGGAGGGATACCTGAGTATAGATAATGCACAGGCCACCATTGCAGACAATGCGGAGAACCGCAGCATGGTGAGCTTAAGCGTAAAACTAAGCAAGCAGAGTCCCGCCAAGGAAATAGATGCCGAAGCGACAGAAGAAATAATTGTAACAGACAAAGGGCACAGTGACATGACAAAGGCGGAAGCAGCCGTAATTGTCCCCCCTGGAGCGATTGAAACAACAACCAACGTAAGCATCACTCCTTATGAAGAGCCTGCAGCCGCCACAACTACCGTGACAACAGGAACGGTGGAAACTCCGGTGGCTATTGCCAATATCGAAGTGGCAACAACAGAGGCCGTGACACTTGCCAAACCGGTCACGCTGGCAGTGGTGAACAAAGCCTCGGAAAATGCCACATTTGAGGACGTGGAAGTGTACAACCAGAAAGCGGCAACAAGAGCCGGAGAAAGCTGGGACAAAGTGGCTGATGCTGCCTATGACGTGGCATCGAACAGCTATACATTTACATTACCCGCCGGAGCAACACTGTCCGGCAAGTATTCAATGCGTATCAAAAGTAGCAAGACTACCGGTTCTGAACAAATAGGCGAGACAAACAAAGAGGAGAAAAAGAGTAACGAAGGAAATATGACAGCCATCCCTGAATATAAAATCAACTTTGAGGCAACAGCCGGATGGGAATATACAGTGACTCCGGAAACAGCATTAGCCAATGCCGGTGTAAACGCTACGGATGCAAAAGGAATGGCATCTATGATCAACAGTGCCATCGAAGCGCAAGAAGGCACGACAGGCATATACAAAGTGAATCAGGAACTGGTAGCCGGTATCAGCGGTAACCATATTCTGTATTACCTGAACCAGGCCAAATATTGCGAAAAGAAATACACGTTCAAAATCAGTGGCGGAAGAACTGTAACGATTACTCTGAAATTTTATACGGGAATGAAGATAACTTACACGAATGTGGAAGCAAGCCAGCACTCGGGAGGTAAAGTTTAAAATCGATCCTGTAAACACTATTCTTTTACTAAATAACTAAATTATGAAGCTGAATAATATAAAAACAGTATTGCTCTTGGTAGGATTGCTGATGGCATTCGGAAATATGAAAGCACAGGACAATCCGTTCAAACCGGAGTGGTTTGTGTCGGGAGGTATAAATGGACTATCGGCTTTAAACGGTTCGGCAAGCAACATGCTGGGAGGTAAAGTATCCGGTGGAGTGTGGTTAAACAAGATTATCGGTCTGCGTGTCAACGCAGAGGCCGGTAATGTGTGGCTGAAAGGCCGATACAACGCTGTAACGGCAGGTGCCGGAGCAGACATCATGGTGAGCTTGATGAAGAACTATACAAATGAAGACAGCAAGTTCCGGCTGAATGCGATTTTCGGACTGGGATACAACTACTATTCATTTGATAACGACTTTCCGAATTTATCAAAAACGAATACGATAAGCGGTAATTTCTCTCTGCAGGCTGCCTTCAAACTGAACTCGAAACTAAGTGTCTTTGCAGAACCGGGAATTAAAATCAGCACCAAGTTCTATGATGTGGAAAATAAGGATGATGTGTTTGCCGCCGGCATGATGACCGTAGGCGTAATATACAAATTCTAATAACTCAGAGATTCTCCACAGAATACACTGATTGGCAGCGGTCATTTTTATACCGATAAAAGAAATGATCAACCAGGTAAAAATCGGTACACTCTGTGGAGAATTCAAAAACGGATTGACTAATGAAATTAAGTAAATTCTTATCGAGCAGAACAGGAAAACGTTTCTATAACCTCTGTTATTGTTGGGGAGCCTGTCTTGTAATTCTGGGAGCTGTATTTAAAATAGCTCACATGCCTTATGATAATCTGTTATTGATGATCGGATTATTTACGGAAGTATTCATTTTCTTCATTTCCGGATTTGATGAACCGGCAAGAGAGTACAAATGGGAAAGAGTGTTTCCGTTATTGAATGACAAAAACGCAAACATAAATCCGAACACGGGAGTAGCAGACACGCTGGTGACGGAAAAGTACCTGCAGCAACTGAAAAGATTGGAAAGCAACATCGGAAAACTCAATGAAACATACGAAGCACAGATTAAAGGCATGACCGAACATGCCAGGTCGTTGAACGATATGAATTTGGAAGAGTTGAAAAAAGAAATGGAAAAAATGGCAGCATACATCGAATTGCTTAACAAACAATACAGTCAGATGCTGAATGCCATGAACGTAAAAACAGGGAAATAACAGAAACACATGGCTAAATATACATTACCGCCAAGACAAAAAATGATAAACCTGCTGTATGTGGTGCTGATTGCCATGCTGGCTATCAATATATCATCGGATGTCTTGGAAGGATATGGACTGATGAATAATGATTATCTTCCACAAATAGAGCAGTTGGAAGAATATAACCGGACTTTACTGGAACGAATCAACAACAGCCGGAATGACCAGGCAACCTTATCAGCACAGAGCATAGACGCAACAGCAGGGAAGCTGATGGGCACACTGGAAGAACTGAAAGAAGATATTGCCCGGAAAGCGGACAAAGAAAAATATGAAACGGGAAAGCTGAAGGCTAAAGACGACCTGAATGCTGTGCCGGAAGTATTCCTGTCGGTGACCGGAGGCAAAGGCAAAATGCTCAGGCTCTCACTGGAAGCATTCAAAGCGGAGACGCTATCACTGATTAAAAATGAATCACACCGGAAACTGATCGGCACTTATCTGGATACGGAAGGACCGGGCACAGGCATTTCCTGGGAAAAAGAGACGTTCTCCTACCTCCCTGCCATCGGTGGAGTGACATTCATCAACAAAATACAGGAAGAGGTGCTGCTGTGTGTAAACGAAGTATATCGGTCATTGCTATATGAAGAAGCGGAAGACGGAAAAAACGGGACCTTTGTATTTATCAATGAAGACCAGATGATAGTAAATAGAGACGGAACGGTGGATTTGCCTGTAGTACAGATTACACCCACCTTAACAAGTATCTTGTATACCGACTATGAAAACCCGTTAAATATACTGACTGCGGGAATCCCATTCAACGAGGTGACATTCAATATGACTAATGGAAAGATACTTAAAAGAGGAAATCAATGCATCGCCGTTCCCAATGAAAAAGCACAGACAGCAACCATAACCGCCACACAGATAAAAAACGGAGTGGCAAGACAACTGGCCGAGTATCGATATACCGTAAAGGCATTGCCCGATCCGACACCCTATATCCTCTGTACGGATGACAATGGAAATACAGTGCAATACCGAGGAAATGTACCCATTAACAAACGGCTGGTATCCAACATGACACAATTGGGGGCTTCAATCAGTGATGGTCCGAAAGCCAACTACGAGATTAACAGTTTTGAAATGGTATTGATTAAAGGAAACAGTAAAGCGGTAACTTCAATAACCAACACCGGAAACAAATTTTCGGCCAGGCAAATGGAATTGATCAGACAGTTGGAAAAAGGAGATAAACTCTATATCACTTCAATTGTCGTGACCGGTCCGGGAAACAAAAAGAAACAGATTGCATCAATAAATGTCGTATTAATATAGCACAACCATGACAGGTATATTGGGATTGAAACAAAATAAATGGATCGTTGGGGCAGCACTGCTACTGACAACTTGTAACTTACAGGCACAGGAACAGCCAAACGTCAAGGAAAAGTTTGAAAAAGGTAATTGGTTTGTATCGGGTGCTCTGAATGGAGAATGGATGACCAAGACTATCGGTAACGTGTATGCAGGCGGCAAAGTCTCCGGAGGAGTATATCTGACACCTTTCTCGGGCTTCAGGGCCACTGCGGAGATTGGTAAGAACCGGATAGAAAATAATGCAGAGGCCACACAACTCAGCGCAAACCTGGATTATATGCTGACTCTGATAGGAAATAATGGATTCAAAAGATTCAACCTGACGGCTATTTTAGGTGCCGGTTTCAACTATTATGACTTTGGAGACAATGACCCGAAATACACAAGAGTAAACACTATTTCGGGGAACTTCTCAATTCAGGCTTCGTACAATGTAAACAGAAAGTTCAGTGTATTTATAGAACCGGGATTGAAGATTTTACCCAAATACTACAACAAGGAACTGAACAACAAAATTTATATGCAAAGCAACCTGACAATCGGACTTGCATATACTTTCAGAGATAAATATCGGAAGAGTATAAATAACAGTACCCAATCACTCTATATGCCGGAAACGGATCTACTGGAAATAAAGCAGAAAGTAGGGATACTTTGTGAAGAGGTAATGCAAATGAAACAGGAATTAAAGGAACGCCGGAAGATAATGGATGGCCAGAACTTAATGATTGTTCCGCAAAAAGATGCACTCTCCATCGACATCATGTTCGATGAATTCAGTTCATTCGTCAGTGAAGAACAGGGACAGAAGATAGATGGTATAGGTGAATGGATGAAGGATAATAACTCAAGCATCCAAATCATTGCTTTCAGCGATAATCTTACAGATAAGAAAGCAGACCGGGAATTGCGCAGCCGCCGTTCGGAAGCCATCCGAAAGATATTGATAGAAAAACATCATATCGCGCCCGAACGAATCACCGAATCGACTCCGGAAGCAATGGGATATGAAAACAAAACGGGATGCAATGCCATGATTGTATACATTCCCGAAACTAAATAATAATAACCATTCACACACACTAATTACATGACGATTGCTGTTGATTTTGATGGTACCATCGTAGAACACCGCTATCCGAAGATCGGTGAAGAGATTCCATTCGCCACAGAAACCCTGAAGATATTGGCCAAAGAGCGTCACAGACTGATTTTATGGACTGTACGCGAAGGTGATTTACTTGAAGAAGCCATTGAATGGTGCCGGCAGCGGGGGGTCTCCTTCTATGCCGTCAATAAAGACTATCCGGAGGAAGAAAAAAATCATCACGGATTCTCCCGCAAACTGAAAGCAGACCTTTTCATTGATGACCGGAACCTGGGAGGTTTACCCGACTGGGGAACCATCTACCAGATGATCCATGAACAAAAACCATACGAACCCGTTCTATCTGACAGACAGAAATCGGCCGGCGATTCAAACTGGATAGGGAAACTGTTCGGCAAACGTAACAAATAAAAGGAAAGGACCAACGATGAATAATCATGTAGTAATTATGGCCGGTGGCATAGGAAGCCGCTTCTGGCCGATGAGTACACCGGAATGTCCCAAACAATTCATAGATATATTGGGATGTGGGAAAACACTGCTCCAATTGACAGCCGAAAGATTCGGCAACCTTTGCCCGCAAGAAAACATGTGGGTAGTCACATCTGAAAGGTATAAAGACATTGTTCAGGAACAATTGCCGGGTATACCGGAAAACAACATATTGGCAGAGCCCTGTCCCAGAAATACGGCTCCTTGCATAGCGTATGCCTGCTGGAAAATAAAAAAGAAATATCCGGATGCCAACATTGTGGTCACTCCTTCTGACCAAGTGGTGATTGATACCACCGAATTTCGCAGAGTAATAGACAAGGCACTCTCGTTTACGGATAAAAGCAGTGCCATCATTACACTCGGAATAAAACCCGGGCGTCCGGAAACCGGTTATGGGTATATTGCCGCAGGCGAACCCATAGCAAGGGATAAAGAAATATTCCATGTAGAGTCTTTCAGGGAGAAACCCAATAGGGAGACAGCCGAAAAATATCTGGCGGCAGGTAATTATTTCTGGAATGCAGGGATTTTCGTATGGAATGTGAGAACAATCACAGCAGTCATGCGGGTTTATGCACCGGGCATAGCACAGATCTTCGACCGGATTTATCCCGACTTCTATACAGAACGTGAGGAAGAGACTGTAAAAAGACTATTTCCCACAGCCGAAAGCATTTCAATAGATTATGCAGTGATGGAAAAAGCAGAAGAGATTTATGTACTGCCCGCAAAGTTCGGATGGTCCGACTTGGGAACCTGGGGAGCACTGCAGAGTCTGTTGCCCAAAGACAAAGAAGGCAATGCCACAGTAGGAACAGATGTCCGGATGTACGAAAGCCGGAACTGCATGGTACATACTTCACAAGAGAAACGGGTAGTCATACAAGGTCTGAATGACTATATCGTGGCTGAAAAAGACAATATACTGCTTATATGCCAATTATCGGAAGAGCAACGAATCAAAGACTTTTCAAAAGAATAAATGTTGATCCCTTTCAATATTTATAAGTCCCGGTTTAATGCCGGGCGTAGGGGCGTCCCGATGTGAATCGTGGCAGCTTTTATTTGTTTTGTTTGTGTGTGTTCCTCCGGCCAGGCGTGGTCGGAGGAACATTTTTTTAGGGTAGCTGTTCCCGGTTATTCAATTTCAATATAAAGAAATACAGAAGGATGGGAAGCACTGGAAGAGCTATTAATGCCAAGTAAGTCATATTTCCAGTTTCAAGATCGAAGAAAATCACCTGTGGAGAAAGTGCTTCTACCATAAAGAAAAAAAAGACAGCAAACTCCATGACCAAAGTGATCATCAGCAATACAATAAAAGTATGGTATCTTTCTACATAAAGATTAAAAGTCGGAGAAATATACCGCATTACCATCAAACCGGCAATTGACAGGAGCAAACAAAGATCAATACAGAAAAAGAGGCCCCATTGCCCGGAAGCATAATCACAATTGGACAACTCCCATACATTCGTATCATTTATTCCGGGTTGAATCTGTTTGAATGGAATCCGAAAAAGATAAAACGGATTGGAAACAAGAGAAATGACAGAACTGGTATCTATGGAACCATCACTGTAAATGACTTTGGATGCCAGCCCCAAGGAATCGAAATCCGCGAAATAAACCGTATCGACAAAACATTGCAGCCCGGCAATAAAACCGGAATTCCGGATGCCCGCACTACGCGAAAAGGTTAAAGATAAATCGAGTTTCTCGTAAACATGGGTGGTATCTACCCGAAAACTGTCAATGACAAGACTCAATGATTTAACGAACTGGGCCAATGCACGTTTATCCTTAAAGTCGAACTCCGGAAGATAAACATTCAGGCCACTGGGTTTATGAATACTATGCGGTCGATGGATCATCCCGGACGGATAGCCGAAAACAGTATAGATAAAACGGCGGCATGCTGCCGGATTAGAAAGGAAACGATTGGTGGAAAGCGCATCACCGCAATAAGCTACAAGATCATAGTTAATACGATCGTAAGGATAGAAATCCATCACATTCGGAGAGTCCCAGTTATTCGTCAGCTCGGGCATTCCTGTCACAGGATTAATGATATAGCCCGGATATCCCAAACGACTGATCTTCCGGGTATGCACAACCGGTTGGCTTAAATAGACATCAGTCATCCAATAAGGAACTATGACATAGGCCAAAGAGGCACGTTGAAGAGCAGAAGTGAGAGAGTCGACCTCGGACTGGAAGTGTTGTGTAACACGAGTCGTATAGATCTGACGTTGTTTCAATGTATCCGGACGATTGTCAAAATAACAATAGAAGTTCTTCACATTGTAATAATCGTAATATTCAGCCTCTTTCAGCCATTCTCCTACCGGATGAGATTCATCATATATCTCTGGCTCTGTACTCAATTCCGTTAGCGTCGTATCAGAAGTATAGATAAGTTCATCCAACTTTTTCTCTGTTTCATAAGGCACATCAGAAACAAGGGTATTCATAAACCCTTTGGCACTGATATATTTTTTCAGCAGTTCATTTTCAGAAAGCTTGAACTGTTCTTCTATTTTATATGGATAAACAACATAGCCATAAGCTCCCGGAGTAAGAATCAGACTATAAATATTGCTCAGCTGATCGATATCTTTAAAGAAATAAGTATTTTCGGGAACAGGAGAAGGAATCAATCCTTTCCAGCCTCCGGCAAGTCGCATATCCCGTTGCTCAGTTGGGATCAACGGCCATTTCTGACGTCCATGAGTTAAAACTTCTAAGCGGATTCGATTCCATCCCTGAGGAGTCTGATAATGGTAAGGGCGAAATTTCTGATAGGCATTTGTGAAGCTATTCTGTGCAGAAAGCGACAGATACCCCAAAAACATCACACTGACGGCTAACAAGAACTTCTTCATAAGTATATCAATTTAATATTCAGTTTGCACCTTCTTTAGCCTGCTCCTGACGCACAGCGGCAAGCAACATGGATTCATCGATGACTTGAGTATGGCTCGCAACCAACTGCAAAGCGCAACGACGAATGATATTGGTCATAGCACCTCCCGAAAATGAATAAGTTGCTATTTTATTTATCAACTCTTCACGATTCCGGGGAGTCCAGACTACCGGCAGCATTTTATCCCATAATGCCTTACGAATATATTCATCCGGCATCGGAAAATAAATAGTGGACTGAAACCTCCGGGAAAAAGCTTCGTCAATATTCGAACGCAGATTAGTAGCAAGTATCACCGTACCGGGAAAATCTTCAATACGTTGTAACAAATAGGCAACCTCCTGATTGGCATGCCGGTCATTGGAAGTCTGCGTAGAAGTCCTTTTACCAAACAAAGCATCTGCTTCATCAAAAAACAAGATCCAGTTGCGATTCTCTGCCAAATCGAATACACGAGCGAGATTCTTTTCAGTCTCGCCAATATACTTCGAAACAATCATAGACAAGTCTACCCGGTAAACATCCATTTGATTGCGTTTACCAAGCAACGTTGCTGCCAGTGTTTTACCTGTTCCGGGAGGGCCATAAAACAAAGAACGGTAACCGGGCTTCAGAATACGTTTCAGGTTCCACTTCTCCATCACCGTATGATGACTGGTAATCCAGGTATTAATTTCCTCCAGTTGTCCGGCAACCTGATAATCTACAACCAAATCATTCCAGGAAAGCGGAGTCACGATTCGTTTTGCCGGAAAACCGATACTGTAATCCGGCTTATATTCTTTACCATAAAGCACCCTACTGAGCAATTCATCCGATGCACGAAGCTGCCCGCTTAAGAAAGGTTCTCCATCTCCGGAACCTTCCAACCGTAAGATATTATGAGTATAAAACCAATGGTCACGTTCAAACAGACGAATCACCGATTGCCGTTTTTCCACATCCTCGCCGATCAACATGAAAGCAGCAGTCTCGCCTGTAGGAAGAAAGCCCCCATGCGAAACACCTTTCCAACCACCAAACTCAGTATATGGACGATCAAAATTCTTATTGTTCACAAAGAAAATGTCCAAAGCCTGAGGATAACAATGAGGCATCAAAGCAAGCATTATGACCACTTTTTCTTCAAAAGTGATCTGAGATGAAGGTTTACCCGTTATCTCCCTCCACCATGAATTGACAGGAGGTTGTACTTCAAACAGAGAGGTCACTTCACACTCCTGCCTGAAGTACAAACGAATACTCACATCAAGCACCTGCTGAAACCAATCAATCAGTTCTTTCATAGGACCTACTTTTTATTGTGCCGCTTTCGCTCCCAACACATCCGCTTCATGTTCCAACCCGGCATCATCATTTACAGCCATTCCTCCTATTTCGGTCGTTGGTTGTACACGTCCCTCTACCTGTTGAACCACATGGGTCAGTTCATGTCCCAACAATTGTTTTCCGTAAGAAGTATCCGGCCTAAACTGCCCGGGGGCAAAATGTATATCCGTTCCCTGGGTATAAGCTAATGCACCGACTTCCGGTGCTTTTGACGACTCAGGATGCACGCGGACAGAAGAAAAATCCACCCCCAACGACTCTTCCATATTCTGTTTCACACCATCCGGAATTCCAGTTCGGTTCTCAGCTTTTCTTTGCACAGACTGTTCAAGCTTTCCTTGCAATAATTCATCATCATCTTCTTCACGCTGTGCAACAAACCTACCTTGCAATAACTCGTCATCATCGTCTCCCATCCTCTGGACGACTTCAGTCATCTTCGCTTGCATGGTTGCCAAGTCCCGATTATCAATCATTGAAACAGCAGACAGCCCTTTCTTAGATTGCTGTACCCTTATAGGTACAGCCTCTGTATTCACTTTTTCCGCATTCATTCTTTTGTCCTCCAGTTTACCATTAAAAGCGAATGCATCCACGGAGTTCGTAGCATACTATAGCTCCATGGTATACTGTCAAGAAGTACATCGTAGGCTTTGCGTTCTACGCTCAATGTCCAACGGTCATCTTTCATACTCAAAGAGCCTTTACGTATTAAAAAAGCCTCTCGAAAAGCTCTGGTGGATATATTCTTTATTTTACTCCACATAGATTTAACATTTTCCAAGAGGCTATTGGCCAACTCTTTTTCCTTTTCAGTCAACGCAACCTTAGAAGGTAAAGGAGCTTCAACATTCATCCCTACTAAAACCTTATTCAACAGCAAATCTCTTTCGAGCCACTCTTTTTCCTCACCATATATAATATACTGCAATAAGAAGATAGCATGATTTTGCAACTCTTCATTTTTAAATTGCCTGCGATCATCCGACAGATACTCAGCCATCATAAAAAGACGAGGAAAAAAAGGAGCCAAAAGAACAATACCCGCATTCGGGATTTCAAAATTACTTGTTTCCATAATCATTACATTTTTGTTTAATTGGTTAATGTAGTTAATTATCTCTGTAATATTTTTATCATTTCTCAGATACACTTTATCCAATACTTCCATTACTCCGGGAGGAACAGCTTGCCGAATACGTCCCATAAGAAAGCGAATGATTTCCTCTTCGGACCAGGCTGTAAAAGGTTTTGCTGTCAGCTCCACCATCCAAACAGATAAATATTCGGCTATCGACTGTAAAAAATAGAATTCAGTGCAGTGAGTACGCAGGACCGCATAAACAGATAAAAGCTCCTGATAAATAGTCAGTAATCTCATATCTCCGATTCTTCGGAGCCAAAGTCTTTGCAAAGAAGCCTTCCGGTTTATCAGGCTCAATATAAACGACGAATTCAGTCGCCCGGTTTTCCAGAGAGAACGAAATAACTCATTTTGTTCATCCAATAAATAAATAAGCCATTTCTCACAATAGATTTCTTTTCCGGCATCCCGAAGAATCGCTGATTCTCCGAAAAGATGAAATAACCAGGATTCTAATTCCCTCCGGTCCAACCGTCTCACCACCTCGGGAATAGCCAAAGGAAGCAGATGTTCTTTATAAAGTTCTTCCAGAACCTCACTTAATCCATTATTTGCAACAAAGTCCGGCATTTCTTTTAGTTCGCGGAAGAAATAGCCCAGTAATTCAGAAACACTCAGATTATAATGAGTTGCCAACCGCAACAACACGGAGTAAACGAAACTCTTTCGGTGAAAAAAGCTTTCTTTGCCGGGGAGTATACAGGAAAAGATGAACTCCCACTTCAATGTACGGAAATCACTTCCTGCTTTTCCTTCAAGAAGCCCATGAGTATGCCCTCTGTCAAGCAATCGGGCATAAGCTCGGATAAATTCATATTTTCCCGGTAATACACGTGCCACAACCTCTTCTATTTGCTGTTCAGAGAATGGTTCTAAAAAATGCCGGCAAAGAAGTGGAGTTGCCCAAATTGTGATTATACTTTCCGGAGAAAGTTTCTCCCAGGAAAATTCTTCAACTGTTTGAGGAACCAGCTCCTGTTTCAACTCCAGCAATACCGAAAGTAACTGCACAGACAGAAAAGTTCCCTGTAAGCTTTCGTCCTCAGTTAGCAACAAGATCAAACTACCGACGGATAAATTATAATGTGCGGCCAGTTGCTGTAAAACAGAAAGAACAAACACCTTACGACTGAAGACAGAGGCAGGCAGTCGAACCAATACCGCAAAAATAAACTCCCATTTCAGTATGCGGAATTCATCTCCGGCCTTACCGGAAAAAGTACCGGCATTCTTACGTCTGTCAAGGGTATGAGCATAAAAAACAATAAACTCTTTTTCCGTCGGAATAAGCACTCCGACCAGTATATGAATTTCTTCTTCGCTCAGAGAACTTAGCAATTCACGGGTTAGTTTCCTGTCTGAGAAAATCTGCTTCAACCGATTGGCAGACAAAATAACAAATGCTTCTTCCTCTCCTGCCAGATGCCTCAGACAAACCCTAATTTCCCTAAACATAATCGTGTAGAAAGTACCCTCCAATGCACGTAATCCTGCTTGTACATCAGTTCTGATCTCTTTCAGGATACTCCACAATTCGGGTAATTGCACCACTTTATTTTCTAACTCCCTGATGCCTTCGGTCAGGAGCAACGTCATTTCCGCAAAAGAGAAGTTGAAGTGGGCAGCTATCCCGTGAAGCGTATGTACCAACAATTGTTTTCGGTCAAATCGGCCTCTGCTTTCCGAAAGCAGATAAGCAAGCACCAGCGTCCAAACTACATTTCTGTAATCATATTGTCCGATATCTGCCCGTTTCATCAAAGTATAGGTTCGTAGCTGGATACGAACATAAAGATTAATAAACTTGCTCTCGGAAGGTCTGACTGTTTGCACGATATTTTCCAACTCTTCATCAGTGAACTGAAATACCATTCGACGATACAGGAAATCATAATGACCATATGTTTCCAAAAACTCACGGAAAGAATAGGCGTCTTTACGAAGAACAAGCGACAAAAGATAACTGATATCCATCAAACGCTGTTCGACAAAAGAAGGGAAGTATCCGTGCAAAAGAAAAAAACCGAGTAATTCCAACGCTGTATGGGGCAACGTCTCTTTCCGGATGCCCTGATCCGGAAATGAAGTATCCTCACTTAGCCACTTCCGGCAATATTCATGCAAGGCAATGCGTAGCCGTTCCACAAACCGGTCATCAAACTCTTCTTCTTTTAGAATACCCAAATCGAGCGGCAAACGCTCTATGATAATAGCCTTATCTTCCCGGTCATAGTGACACATGACTTCCTCCCACACTTCTTCGAAATCTTTTTCATAAGAGTAGTCCCAACGTGCATTCAGCCTTTGTGCAAAAAGCTCGTTATCTGCCAGAAAGTCAAATTTCACCGAGTCAATTGAAATCATTCGTCAGCCATTTTTTTAGTTTATCAGTCAATATCTCTATTTTCCAATCTCTGGAAGTGGAAAGTGCATATTTCCACAACCGGAAATCAGTTCTGAAATCCGCCCCCCTTTCTTTTTCCAACCAATAAACGCAGGCGTGAATATGGGCAGGTATACGTGAAAGAACCAGTTGCTCGCAGTTATGCTTGAACTCTTCATCCCGTATCCAACGCTCACCCGCAGTCCATATCACTGAAATCCGGAAAGAAGAACCGTCTTCTCCTTTTTTCAAGTGTAGTTCCAATAGAGGATGTTCCACTACAAATATTTCAGCTTCGTATCTTTCAAGATGAAGCAGACAATCTATATATTTCTCTAATCCGGAACGATTTTCCGGAGAAGAATCTTGTAAATTAAATGCACGGTTTCTATCCCGTCCCCATTCAGGAAGACAACTCAAAAAATTGATCCGCCGTTTTCGCCGTTCTTCGTCTGTTTCATATTTCCTCAGAAAAGTAGGATTACTGTCTTCTCCATACAAACGATCGAGAATATCCATCCATGCCTCTTTTTTATCATTCAGATCGGTCTCATCAGGCCGCATCCAAAAGGGAAGGGATTCTAATTCATTCAGAACAGAAATAAACTGTCCGTCAAAAAGAGCAAGATACTCTTTGAAACTTTCTTGCTCAACAGCGCCATAAATTTCCGGAAGATCCTGACGAACCGGACAATGTGTGAAGATATTCCTGTAGGTTCCTTCGGGACAGTCATCCAATATTGCTTTGTCCATAGTCTGGTTTTGTACCCCATAGGTAGCCGCACGCATAGAAGCAATCACCCTCTGCACCACTCCCGGTTCCACCGCTGCACGCTTTCCATTCTTTTTTAATACAACTCCTTCTTCTGCCCCGCTAAAAGGAGATATGGAATAAGCTTGTAAAGGACTTTTTCTACGAATAAATTGCTTCAATGTCCGCCCATTCTCCATAAAGTAAAGGGAAATAACCCGATGTATCCCGGGCATTGCTTTTACTCGTTGATAGAGACTAAGGACATCATACACCATTCTTCCGGTACACATGGTAGACTCGTCAATCACCATTCGTTGTTGTACGGGACCTTCCAGAATCTCATCAATAGTCATGCCTTTGTCCAATAATTCGTCTACTCGGCAGAAACGCACACCTGCGCCCAAAAACTCACGGACTTCAAAATACAAACGTGCCATCATATGATTGGCATCTTCCGTTTCATCTATCTCAATTTCGGCATAGAGTTGCAGAGGTTCATAAGTAAGGAAGCTCACTTCACCTACATTCTCACAGAGATTGCGATGGGCATGAAACAACCTGTATACTTCCTTCATTATTTCATGCTTCCGTTCCACATGTACTTCGGGACCTGCATCCAATACAAAGTCATAAATGCCGGATTCGTGATGAACCACCACTTGTACATCCGACAATCCCTCAATCCCCGCAATGAATAATTTCCGGTAATCGGCAGCCGTAACAGGATTTACCGGAAAGACTTCAGAAGGAGGGAAAAGAGCATGCTCTCCGGGGGAAAAGCGTTGTTCTTCGGCAGTCAGATAATCCTGTAGATCAAAACCCAAACGATAATCTGTCTCCAACAAAGCATAATTCAGTATATCCAGCACCGTTACTCCAGGATCGTGTTCGTTATAGTCCGTCCACAACTCCCCTGCCAGCTCCTGAACTTTTGCCAGCGCTTTCTCCTGGAGTTGCGTATAAAGATCCTGTCCCTCCCCTTTCCGTTGTATGGTAACGTGCTCTTCCATTTATTCTTTTGTTACAAAATCCATATCAAGCATTGAACTGACACGATAGTGAAGCCAGACATCTTCTCCGTAGTTGGAACTCGTCCGAACCTGCAATCCACATGTCCTTCCTTCTCCTCGTCGCCACCGAAATTGTATTTTGTTGAAACGAGTCCCAAACCAGGAACGACGGTTCCAAATGCGAGGATGCTGTCCGAAGCAATTCATCGCAGTTACATCTGCTATGGCATATTTACCTTTCCATTTTAGTCCGCAAGCTGCCACAATATGGTAAGCCAGACAACCATATTCCATCCCTCCAATATCATGCCACAATCCGTTAGCGGGAACCTTTCCCTGCATATACCCTCCCACAAAACTATCTGCTTGAACCGAACCGTTCACCTGCAGCTTCACCTTGCCGTTATCTCCCATCCTTATTGTTCCGTCGGCACACAAAGTCACCAAGGCCTTTTCATCCTCTCCCCGGTGAATATGCAGTTCCCTCTCCTTACCAAGAGATATGATCCAGGCCGGAGCTCCGTCCAATATATTCCGGCGTATCTCCATGACAGCTCCGTCATCATTCAGCGGTGAAAGGAGCATCCCCCTCTCTGCCGATTTATTGAATCCATCATCCACAACGTTCAGCATAGAATCAATCAGATCGACAAATTGTGTATGATCCGGTTTCTTACCTTTACCGAAATACTCTTTCAAAGTCTTACGATTCGTTTTTGCCATATTCGCTATTGTATTACAAAGGTATTCTCTACTTCCAAATCTCCGAACTCAATATCCTGACGCCATTCACCAGCCTCCACCAACTTCACGTATTGCCGTACAGCCGGTACCAATATACCCCAAGGCACAGAAGGAGCAATCGTCTGATTCTCATCCTGCTCACCCGTATATTCTTTCAATCCGAACTTCGCTTCTTCACCAATGACCTGCAAAAGTTTTATGCCGTGCAATGCCTCTACAGACGGATTTTCTTTGATACAACTTATCAGATCGCGTATGGAGAAACAGTACCCTAAAACAGGTTCTTTCTGCTCTTCGTTCCAAGGAGCAATGCATCTGCACAGATTCCGGTTAATGTCCGAAATAGCTTCGCCGGCTTGCTGTCCTTCCTTCAAGCTGACGCCACAAAAAACAGTCACTTCTTCATAAGCCGGATTAATCGCATCAATCTTGGCAAATGGCGATGTATAAGGACGTAAAAAACTCTCTATCCTGCAAAGCAGCTGATCGGTGCACAAGGGCCAGTCTTTACTGATACGATTGCGTATGGCGACCAATGTAACCACAGTTGCACGATTCAGGGATTTCGCATCAATTCCCCGTAAGCACTTCACTTTTGCCAATCCAGGGAATTCCTGCAATACCAACTGTTCATATTCACAAGGTAAAAGAGGACGCTGACGATGTGCAATCCGTTCGCTCAAACGTGCTTTCATCTCTGTTTCCGATTCCTCAGCAGCAGTCGTATCAAGTAATCCGACTCTCCGGTAAGAGAGTAAACCTGGGACAGATTTCTCCGTTTCTTCTTCCGTTGTCCATGCCACCTCGGCTACATTCAAACTCACACTCCGCAACACCGAACAGTTACCTACATTAGAGTGTATACCCGCACAAATCCAGAAAACTCCCTCCGTATCTGTCATCTCCGGAGAAATACTAAAAGGAAACTGAATGATGACTGCACCACTATGCATCAATCCCCCGGTATCATCCCGCAATACATACACAGGATCCACTTTCACCCAACGGTAAGAATCCCTATAGTACCAGTCCACAGATGGCAAATACTCATGGTCGATCTCACGCTGCAACAGTTCCATTCCGATATACAACCGGATTATATTCTCACCTATCGCATCTGCTATGCCTATCAGGATATTGCCTTCATCGTCCGGTCCGTCCGCCAAAGTGATCGGATGGCTCATATCGGGGGTAGCATCTACAGTTCCGGACAACGGACGGATGTATGAAAATCTGATTTCCGAATGACATCCGACTGCAAATTGTACCTCTTCTTCCGCTATATAATTCAGTGATACGGCATCCATTTGCAAAGACAGCGGAGGTTCCGGCAAAGGACGTTTCTTACGGCGGCGATAACTGTTTTCCATCATCACTTCAGCAAAAAGCCGACGATATTCATGCATTCCGAATCCCATATCCGGAGCACTCAACACCAGACGATAGAAGCCGGAGCGAACCTCCCCGAGACGAAAACGGGTGATGTCGTCCAATGGAGGTAAAACCACCTCGGGAACTTCAAACACGATCTTCGTCTCTTCCTTCACCGCGTCTGCAGCTATAGGAACAGACGCTGATGAAGTACAAAACAGATAATGTTCTTCTATTCCGGACGTCTGTTTCCATTCCCGGTTATGCAAAAACTCTGTCCGGGCCCGAAACGAACGATTATTCAGCCCTTTATTATATTCCCGATAATGCTCCTCCAATCCGCCATTGCCCACCGGAAGATGTAGCCAGCGGAAATGCAGTTCTACATGCGTCACCGGTTTTAATGCCATTTCATAACAGCCAAACGCCATCCATGCTCCTTTATCTCCCTGTATACCAAAGGGCGAAAAAGGCTGACGGGCATCGACCTGTCCCAGTTCATTATACAAACTGAACTCTCTGAGTCCGTTCACCTCCACATGTATCCTCACTGAACGCACTTCAAGCCTACGTGCCCACGAGTAAGGGAACAACCATGCCTCAGTATTCATCAGTAAGCTCAATGCCGGAGCACCTTCTCCTTTGTCCGGACATACGGGAGGGAAACTTTCATCCAAACGGAATGTCAACCGCAATCCGATTCCTTCCTGCCAGCGAAGATGGAAACGATCTACTTCCCGATCTCCCTCCGAAGTACTCACTTTGAGTAGAAATGAATCATTCAGAATCTTAAAGGCAGCTTCATCGGGATTGATTTCCTGAGCTTTAGCCACTTCATCAACCATCCCTACCCATCGTTGCTGAGACTCCCGGTTCAGTTCGAACCATACGGAAACCTCCCGCTCGCCCTCACTCAATAGTAACAGCATCGAATGGATACGGAGTCCGATAGGTTCCGGACGAGCCGTCCGGTCTTTCAAAGTAGACTGAAGTACCGAAGTTACATAGCCTAATGCCGCTTCCGGATAACGGTCTGACTTTTTCTCTACTCGGATTATACTTACTCCAGCTACTTTCATCCCCGTTACACACATATCGGATAGCAACTTATAGCCTGCTACTTTTTCATCTTTTCCTGCTTTGAAATATATATTGCGCTGAAGTAAAACAGAATTCACAGCAGGTGATTTTTCGAAAGAAAGCCAAGTGGAACAAGGTTTTCTTTTTCGGGCAATTCCTTTCAGAATCTCTTTCTGATAGAAGTCCTGCAATCGTTCCCAACGCAGATTGAACGATGAAACGATTCCGGCATGATTGTGCAGAAAAGCAACCAGTAAGGCAAGTGAAGGGTCCATCCTTCCGGAAGTACAGATTTCCGTCAAATACGTTTCCCTCCTGGATTGCAACCAGCGTACCACCCCTTGCAACAGCAGATGAAAACGACGCCGGACACTTTCATCTTCCGGCTGCTCTCCTACAGCAGCCTGTACAGGACGGATGTGAAGGTCTATTTGTCCGCTGATATCTTTCAGCAGCCCCAAAGAAGGCCCTTCCAGACAAGCGTACTCCAACCTCTTTCTCCATTCCCGCAGAACATGATAGATTTGTCCCGCATCATCAAAGTCGTGAAAACGTACCATATCGAGCCATACCATTAATGGCTGCCAATGGTAATAAGACGAAAATTCCGAACCGCACAAGACATGAGCAAGGAGTACCGGAAACCGCTCTTCCAGTACCGGCAAAACAACCGAAGATTCAAAGCGCTCCAGGCGTTTTGCCCTACTCAACCCGTCTGTGTCAGAAATGTTCGTCATAATAATAAGGATAAACCAAATTACCGCGGGCATTTGTCAGGCGTATGGTGTATTCCAGTATAATACTCATTTTACCCACCCGTTCTTCACTTACGTCAAACTCCACGTCGGTCAACGTAATGCGCCTTTCAAAATGAAGTATCGCGTTTTCAATAGCTGCCCGCAGTTGAGTACGTGCAGTCACATCCATATTGTGATAGACCATATTGTGTACCTCCGAACCGAACTCAGGGCGCATCACCCTCTCTCCCAAACGTGTGGATAAGATAATGTGCAAACTCTGTCGGATATCTTCTTCATCCGACACCATCGCTGTCGGAGACACACCCGTATGGAAAACCGGTGGGAAAGCCCACCCTTTTCCCAGAAAAGAACGGTCCTTATCCGTATCCATAAAAGCTATCCTCCTATTTGGACAGTCGGGCAACCGGCAACAATCGAACCGCCATGGGCAGTCGTATCCCCCATACGGGCAGCAGGTTTTCCACATATCATTACAGTAGCCGATCCTTTGATAATCGAATCAGGAGGTCCTACACACACGCAACTATCACCCATTACGGCAGCAGGCAACTTACCTATCAGTACGGTAGGGGCACCAGGCCCTATAATTGGCCCGCCCACATGCGGAATAGGTGACGGCCATGCAGGAATCTGCATGGGGCAAGAGTGCATATCAGTTAATCTGGCAGCTGGAGGCATAATTTTATATTTTTAGTATGAAACAATCAATTAATCATCACCATGGCACCTTTGACAGTAGTCTGTCCGGAAGCTGAAAGTTCAGCAGAAGCAGAACCGGTGGCCTTCAGGGAAACCTGTGCTTTAGCAGTCACATTCATCCCTTCAATCGATGCATCCTGTGTAGCTTTGACAGCAACTTTCCCCTTTGCATCCAATTGTATATTCCCTTTTGCCGACAGAACAATATCCTTTGCGGAAGTCAGTTTAATACCTTTATCGTCCATCATGCATTCATTCCCGTTCTGATCCTTCACTCTAATTCCTTTGGCGTCATCGCTTATCACAATCGAGTTCTCGCGAGGTGTACTGATGGTTATCACTTTTTTCTCATCATCCAGTTCCACCGTCAGTTTCTCGGGAGTGATAATAGCCCGCTTATAATTATTTTCATCCGCTTCGTACGGAGGCACCTGCTTGCTGCTATACATACAGCCCAATATGACAGCCTGATTCGGATCGTTATTAATAAAACCCAGTACTACTTCATCGCCAACCGAAGGTATAAAGTAACTTCCCATCCCATTGGAAGCCGCAAATTGAGATAAACGTGCCCATACGGTATCCCGAGAGGAATTCAACAACGGCACTTCCACCTGGATACGATAATTTGAATCCGGATCATCGGTAAGCTTTGAAACCTTACCGATATGCAGCCCTTCAATACCGGGAATCCACCCCGATGCCGGAGGAGCCACAACATCCGTACGCTGGGTAATGTTCATGGACGAAATACCCATCTCCACTTCCGTTATCCACGCTCCCTCCTGTACTCTGTGTGTCACCGCCCCCACAAATACCTTTCCATTGAACCGTGCTCCCATACCGGTCAGTTCAATGATACATCCCGGTGTAACAGATGCATTTCCCTGAAAAGAGAACGTCCCCCTGAAACGCGACAATCCCGTCTTCAGCAGTGTTGCATCCGCCCAGTTTTGCAGTACATCCCCGGCTGATAACGCATCCGCCTGTAAGGTCACTTTATCCATGCCGGCAGCCGAAGAAATATCCGCAGTCGAGAGGTTGCCCTGTTCATTTAGAGAAGGAGTAACCGCATTAACAATAATGGCTTTCTGAGTAACCGGATCCCAACCGACACCTTCTACTTCAGAAAATTGGTCTTCGGCATACAACTCTCCGTCAAACGAAAGCAAATCCGTGCCATACTCCACTTTCAGAACCGGGGGTCCTGCAACTTTAGGTTTACCGATGGTTACTTTACTTCCGTCTGTTGTCACAATCATGCCACAGACATCGGCCCGTGACAAGGCAAAATCCCAATCGGTACAATAATATTGTACCAGTTGTGTATGTTCCACATCCGTACCATCTACGTCAACCGACAACCCGCAATCGGAAAGAACCGTTATAATGGCATCACTGTCTTTCTTCTTCTCAAATACCCGATTCTTACGGGCTACGGTAGCTTTGACCGCTTCGTTCTTACACTCTACAATTAATAATGCGGCCGCTTCCGCTTCTCGTGGAATATAGATTCTTTGAGCCACGACTATACCTTCAAAAACCGAGTTATCCGTGCATTCATATCCCAACTCAATCTTTATTTTTTGACCGGGTTTGAAGTCGTCCGACTCACTTTCCGGCACATTCGATTTAGGCATATCCCCGGCATAAATCTTCAGTACAGCACTTCCTATCCGATTTACCTCACGACATACTTCTATATTTTTAAACTGATATTTATCACTTATTTTAGTCCCGTTACTATAAACGGTATATGTGACCAGTTTTCCGGCATTTTTACTTGGTGAATTATCATTCATAGATTTCTATTTACTCGTTAGTTAATGGTGGAAAAAGCAACTGTGTTCCGGGTTCAATGTACCTGAAACCCGTAAGCCCATTGATGCGCGCCACCTCCGTACAATAGGCTGTATTATCATAAATCTTCCGACAAAGGTCAGGAAGTGTATCTCCGTCTTTTACAGTAACCACATGCGAGAGATCCGGAGAACTGTTCGACATCTGCAACCGGAAGGTTTTCACATCCGTATACCTTATCAACTTGAGTTGCACGGTTGCACGCAGCGGAGCACCATTCGGATCGAACATGGTATATTTGATATCCATCTGTTGCAACCGTCCCTGAAAGTTAAGTTCTCCCCAAATCACCTTAACAAACCCCGGCTGATGAACAGTCCCTATATATTGGTAAACGGTTTCGCTCAAATCATTAATCAGAGATTTCAGGCTTTTCCCAAATTTATCGTCTCCGAGCTTAGTCAATACTCCTGTAGTATCAAGCACAAATTCAAGTTCCAGTCCTTCTTGATTATAGCTTTTGAAAACAGGTCCTCCAATCCAGTTTTCAACGCAATACTTTATTTCTTTTTTAGACTCATAATCCTTCGGATTAATCATCAACCTAAAGCGATGGCCACTCAAAGTATTGAACGTTCCGTCCTTATACCCGATAATTTCAAGTTTTTTAAGCCATCCGATATCCATTTTACCTGTCCTTTCTGATTTTTCCCGTTCTTATACTCCGGTTCTCCTGTCTCAATTCCTCGACCACTTCCCGCTTCATCTTCTCCATCCACTCCTTCGGGAAAGTCTCCTGTGGAGCCTTTTTAGACTCCACAGTAGTTCTTACAATTACTTCCTTAATAATAATAGGCATATCACAATACACGATTTACAGAATAATACGCAAACTCAATCGTCTCAATCGCTACATCATTTTTCTTTGAATCGAATGCGCCAACCTCCCACTTCACCGGATAGGCATCCGTAATCAGCCACCCGCATGCAGGCTCACCGAAAGCTCCCAACAGAGTCACCATAATCTCGCTGGTCAATACCGGAGTGGTATACTCCATTTGCATCGTCGCTGTTGTCCACATCGACAGGGCACTTAATCCCAATCGCTTCATAGGTCTTTTACATACCAAGTTTCCATGTTTCCGGTAGCCCGGTAGTTTCACTCTCGGCCCTCCACCCTCTTCTATTTCTATGGTTTCCAACTCCATGGTAAGTCCGGATACTTCAAGAAAAGCCATATCCGGAATGGGAAAAGGAGCCAGAAACTGTACATTGAAGTAGAATACAGTAGGAGGCGGTATGATATGATCTAATTCGAGCATTCAGCTTATCTTTATTATCCGTTTTCAATGGTTATTCCTTCGTGCGCTATATCTAACTGCTCGATAGCCGCCTCGTTGCCATCCGACTTCAGGCTGACACCGCTCACTTTGGTAGGCCACGCATTGGCAAGTTTCCATACCATTGTCGGATTTCCTTCCTCGTCCAGCAAACTGATCGTAACCGGCTCTCTTTGAATGGTATTCATCTTGATGGTATTGAACCAGTCGAATAGCTTGTTGTCCTGAGCGAAAACTCCTTTTTTCAGAGTGACATTGCTATATTTCTTGATGCCCGGCATCTTGATTGTAGAAAACTGCGGACTGTTTCCATGCCTGTACTCTATCACTTGTGCCTCAGCATCCATTCCCGAAACTTCTTTAAAGGCAATCTCACCCAAACTGCCAATCTCCACTTTGAAATAGAACACCGGCAACGGCCATACGCTATCTTGTTTTTCTCCTGCCATAATCTTTAGTATTAAATTATAAATAATCTGTTTATCTTATTTCGATAAAGGCTAAAGTGTTTTTCGGAAAGACTTAGACGTTTTCTGAAAAGACTTAAGAGTTTCAGTCCGAAGACTTAAACGTTTCACTCCGAAGACTTAAGTCTTTTTGTTGAGAAACACCTTGCCTCCTCCTCCGCTAACTTTTTTGCATCTGCTGCTGGAATGTGATTTCGATAAACTCTGCCGGACGGACAATAGCTACCAGAACCGTCACGCGAAGAATACCCTCCAGCACATCTTCCGGAGTCATTGTGTCTCCCAAGCCGACATGTACGCTGAAGGCATCATCCGGAGTAGCTCCGGCCAGTCCTCCCCGCTTCCAGATACCGGTCAGGAAGTTTTGAATCATACTTTTCAGGTTCAACCAGGTAGACGCCACATTAGGCTCGAAAACATACGCCCGGCTTGCATTCTTCACCGACTCCTCAAGCATGATCATGGTACGGCGGACGTTAATATAACGCCAATCGAGCGAATTACCGTCCAATGTACGGGCACCCCATACCTTGATCCCTTCGCCCACAAACGTGCGTATGGCATTGATGGCTTTACCCGACAAAGGTACGTTCAGGTCTTCCTGTTCATCATGGGTGATATTCAAAGCCGGAGAGATTACTGTATTAACCGAGACATTGGCAGGTGCTTTCCACACTCCTCGTGTGTTGTCCACCATTGTATAAATGCCCGCCATTGCAGCCGAAGGCGCAAGCAAGTTAAGTACCCTTTTGAGTTCCTTTAGCACGGCTATGTAGATCGGACAAATCAACATCAGCGTTTTATGCAGCCCGTCTTGTTCCACGTCAGTCATCTCCGTACCCAGTTTATCAATCTGTTCTTTTATCAACTGCTTTTTCTCTTCCGGCTGTCTCTTCAATTCTTCTTCAAGCAATGCTTTCAGACTTTCAGCATCCAGGTTCAGGAAAGACAGGTCGCGATCCTGTACGACAGAAGTGTTAATCCAGGGATAATATGCGGCCCCGAAGTCGAGGAAAGCACTGCCTATCTTTTTGCGGAATTCATTCACCACATCTCCTTTAGGATCCCGACGGTCCTTGTAGCCGTCGTATATATCCAGAATCGTGATACGATTGCGCATCTTGTATCCGCAATGGCTCAACATAGCAGTCTGCACACCGTAACATAATTCTTTGTCATTCAGATTGACGGCTTCGGGACACAGTACCATTGTCGGTTCCTGTTCTTTCAGTAACGTGTCGATACCTGCCTTGAACGCATCAGCGTCGAGGCTGTCGGCTGTATAATCACCTACGGAAACAATGTAGCAAGGTCCCCCGCCGTTTGCAAAGAACATCAACATGTGGTAGTACAGAGTAAAAGGTACACTGGTACGCTTTGCCACCATTTTTTTAGTTCCGCAAACCATTGTCGGCATCTCACCGTCAGCCGCATCCTCCAAAGTAAACAAAGGAGTCGGCGCTCCCCCAAAAAAAGAGTGATATTCGGCCATCGAAGTGATACGGAAAGGTTTGTTCAACAACGAAACGTTACCATTCAAAGCCATTTCGGTATACCCGATAAAAGCAGGCACAGCCGTAGCCACTTCAACTGTCGAACTCGGAAATGCACTTTTCTCGACGATATATACGCCGGGTGTTTTCATTGGTCCCATAAGCATTTAATTTTTATATTAAGAAAATCAGTCTATTTCATATATACAATAATCGGCAAAGAATGTCCTTATAAGTGTCGCCCATAATATTTCCGGGAACCGGATAGGGCAATTGACGAAAGATCTCCCTTTTACCGGAAGGATAAATTTCCCACAGCCGCAAACGGTAATCCGGAAACTCTTTCATCTTCACCTTTTCTTTCGATCGGAAACGTATTACTTTCTTTCCCATAAAATCAACCTCTACAGGGCCGTCAAACAGAACCGTATTCTCCATATCCTCTATCATCAATTTCCGTTCTGTATTTTCATCACGAAGCAAAAACAAATATTCCACCTGTCTATTGAAAGAATTAAATACAAGTTCGGTTTCATAAGGCAATGACTGATCCCCGATCTTATCAAATAAAAAAACAAGTCGAAAACAAACCCCGGGATGTACCGGTACCAGAGCCCCATGAAGGGCATTCATCCTAATAGATTCCCTACCCTCCGACAGTTCCAGTTGTTCACATACACCTGCTAAATTCCAGTCCCAATCCGTCACATACGATAACGATTTATCCTCCACACGAAAATCAATCACGACCCTGTCTTCCTCGGCTGGTTGTCCATGATCACCGTCCAACGAAAACAAAAGCCATCTGCCGTTGCCATCATAACGCCACATCATTCCCCGCCTAAGTAAAAGCCGCCGCGATTCGTCCGATAAAATCAACGATAGCCCTTTCTCCGGAAATACCTTATAATATTCATGCTTCAGCCAAAGACTCCAAATAATCTTTATCATTTTTTTACGGTCGACTTATTGTCCGTTATATCTGCTATCACCTGTTTCACTTCACGGCCATCAAATGTCAACCTCCTGATTTTACAGAAGATAGAAGGATAGTATCGTCCACCAAACAGTGTCCATACATTACTTTGATCCTGAAGTGAAGGAGTTATCATTTCGATGGTATACTTTGTGTTTTCTACCATAAAAACAGGGTTAGACTGAAGAAAAGTAATTGCCAACGAGAGGACCGACAGAGATTCACGATATCTCTTTTCATTAAAAACAGCAGCTATGATCACATCCAGGTTAACATGTATGAGCGGATAAGACAAACCGGAAAACCTTCCTGAAGTTCCCACTTTTCCCATATTCATCCCTTGGGCAGTTTCACGCTCTACATTCAACAAAGAAATCTGTATTTTACATGGTTCTTCGTCTACTTGTGCTCCGATCGCTCCAACCTCTACCATGCCTTCCGGCCGATGGAAGTAAGTTTCCATGTATTGTTCCATTTGACCGGCATACATGGTCAATATCCGGTTTATCATAATTTCCTACATTTTAGTCAACAAACATACTTTGCAACAATCTTCCGGAAAAACATTGTTACGCATTCCCAAATTAAAACATTATATTTTAATTATGCAAATAATTAATAAAGAAAAAACGCATGATTTTAAAATACTTAATTAAAAAGCGTCCGGTATCCCATTACAGGATAAGCGGACGCTTTTTATCACCTATGATGAACCGGATATCTTTCCGGCTCTATTAAGACAGAAAAGAGATCAGCACCCCTGCCGCTACAGCAGACCCTATCACTCCCGAGATATTGCTGGCCATGCAATATTGCAATACATGATTTTTAGGATCATATTTCAAGGCAATGTCATTGGCTACACGGCTGGCCATAGGAACGGCACTAAGTCCCGTAGCACCAATCAGCGGATTAATCTTTTTCTTCGTAAACAGGTTCACCAGTTTCACAAAGAAGATACCTCCTGCTATAGACAACGCAAAAGCCAGGAATCCTCCTACCACAATGCCGATAGTCGTCCAGTTCAGGAAGGCTTCACTCGTCATAGTGGCTCCTACCGACAAACCCAGGAAAATGGTTGCCGCATTCATTATACTATTTGAAGCCGCATCAAACAGACGGAAAGTATTGGCACCGATCTCTTTCACCAGGTTACCGAACATCAGCATACCGATCAAAGGCACTGCACTCGGTACAAAAAGAGCTACAACCGTAGTCACCACAATCGGGAAAACAATCTTCAGTACGCGGAGATTTTTGATTTCCGTTTTCGAAGGGTATTTCTTTTCCTGCTCTTTCATATTAATGCTCAGTTCCTTCTTGGTACACAAAAGCCGAACGACCAATGGTATGATAACCGGAACCAGTGCCATATAAGAATAGGCGGCAATGGCAATCGGACCCAACAGATGAGGAGCCAACTTGATGGTGGTAAAGATAGCCGTAGGCCCGTCCGCACCACCGATAATTCCCAAAGAAGCCGCTTCACTGGGTGTAAATCCCATCAGGATAGCTACCAACAATACGGTGAAGATACCCAATTGGGCCGCAGCCCCGAAGATCGACAGACGCAGATTGCGAAGCATCGGCCCGAAGTCCGTCAATGCTCCCACTCCCATAAAAATGATCGGGGGAAGAAACCCTGTCTTTATAAGCATATAATATACAAAGTTCATCAGTCCCAATTCATGAGCAATATCATGGAGAGGCATCTCCCAGATATTCTTCATTACTCCGTTCACCAAGATCATGCCATTCTCGTCAGCCTGTATCACTCCCATCCCTCCACCGGGGAAGTTAGCCAGCAATACTCCAAAGGCAATCGGCACCAATAAGAGGGGCTCGTATTGTTTCTTTATACCCAGATACAAGAGAACGAAGGCGATGACATACATCACCAAAAACTGCGGTTCGGCAACAATATTGCTGAAAGCAGTCATATCATATAATTTTTCAAATATTCCGTTCATCATCCTATCTTCATTAATACATCATCTTCAGAAACCGTATCGCCGGGATTTGCAGAAATAGCTGTTACCGTTCCACCAAATTCAGCACGGATGGCATTATAGGTTTTCATTGCTTCCACGTAGCAAAGCACATCACCTTCTTTTACCGCATCGCCTACTTTGAGTGGAGTCTCCTGCGCATTCTTCACCAGGAAGAATTTTCCTTCAAGCGGAGAAAGCACCTCTTTTCCCTCACCTGCAGCAGCAGACGGCTGTGAAGCCGGTGCAACAGACAGTTCCGTATCTCCGTAAGCAACTGTCACCCGGTAAGCTTGCCCGTCTACCTGTACTGTAAGTGTTTTGGGTTTTACCTCTTCAGCAGGTGCCTGTTCTTTCTCCGCCCTGCGTTTTGCCACATCGGCCAAGAAATCTTCTTTCGCTTTCCCGCTCTTATAAGCTTCATATTGAGCCGGATGCATCGCATATTCAAAGAGTTCTTCATCGTCCTCGCCTGTCTCCCACTTCTTTTCTTTCATCAGTTTGCGATATTTGTCAAGATCGTCCGGATAGTTATCCTGCGGATTTCCCTCAAAGAATTTCCTTCCTTCTCTCTCGGCTTTCTCTATAATCTCAGGAGCAAGCTTGCCCGGCAGACGTCCGGCTTTACCCAGAATCATATCCCAAATATCATCAGCGATCATTCCCCAACGCTCTTTTCCTTTCTCCATCGCGATAACGTTCATCATCGAAAGATTTTTCACATACTGACTGAAAGGAGTAACCAAAGGAGGATATCCGACGCGGGGCCATACATAAGCCACTTCGTTAAACAGCTTGATCAGAAGCTGATCTTGTGTCATGAAAGGAAGATTGTGTTTTGCCTTATACTTATTAATGGATTCCAGATTCGTTTCCAAATCCGCCATCAAGCTTCCCATCATTCCGCCCGGAAGTCCCGGAGCTATCAATAATGAATTCATCAACCGGTTTTTCGGACTGATATACAGCCCCAGAAAGTCGTCCATGAATTCCTGAATCAAGGCACGCACCTTCATATAAGCCTCCATATTAATCTCAGGCACCCGGAATCCCGCATCCTTCAGCATAGCCTGCACACTCAACAAATCGGCATGTCCCGTTCCCCACGACAAAGGCTCCATTCCGACATCCACATAATCACACCCGGCCTCACATACTTCCAAAATGCTGGCCATGTTAAAGCCCGGTCCCGCGTGACTGTGATATTGAATAGGAATATCGGGATGTGCTGCTTTGATATTTGCCACAATCTTGCCCAAAGAAACGGGACGTCCGATACCTGCCATGTCTTTAATGCAAATCTCGTCCGCCCCCAATTTAATTAATTCTAATGCCATGTCGGTGTAGTACTCCACCGTGTGAATCGGCGAATGGGTGATGCAGAGTGAACACTGCGAAATCATTCCCGCTTCTTTGGCATAAGTGATGGAAGGTGCAATGTTACGTACATCATTCAGCCCACAGAATGTACGGGTGATATCCGTCCCCTGTGCTTTCTTTACTTTATAAAACAACTTACGCACATCGGCCGGAACAGGGCTCATACGAAGCCCGTTAAGGGCACGATCCAACATATGGGTTTGTATTCCGGCTTCATGGAAGGGCTTCGTCCATGCGCGCACAGATTTATTGGGGTTCTCACCAAACAATAGATTTACTTGTTCAAAACCACCGCCGTTTGTTTCTACCCGGGCAAAACATCCCATTTCAACAATAGCAGGTGCTACCTTCACTAACTGGTCTACCCGAGGCACATATTTACCGGCAGACTGCCACATGTCTCTAAAAACCAGACTAAATTTTACTTCTCTTTTCATTTCCGTTTTCGGTATTATTCTATAAGATTAATTTTCAGATTTTCTCGATTTTAGTCACTTTCCCTTTTCCTTGTGTCACTACATTGACAGCCGCTGTAATGGCTGCAACAATATTACCGGGAATAGGAGCTGATACTTTAGCTCCCTGTTTCACAAGAGGTTGTTCCTCAGGGGCATATTTATTAACTAAAGAGATGAGTAATTTTCCTAAATAGATCACAAGAAGGAGAATAGCAAAGACAGTTGCCATTCCCACTACCATCAGCAGAAGCGCTGTTTCCAGATTTTCCATATAAATTAAATTATTAGTAAACAATGTCGATTTGCAAAAAATCGTTCGAATTTAGCAATAATTTATTAATAAGTGAAAGACAAAAAACTTAAAAAACACAAAAGCGATCAGATGGCTCAAAATGTGTAATTACATTTTAAACCGCCTGATCGCTTTCATCTTAGCTCTAATTTTTTACTTTTGCACTATGGGTATCGGTGCAGCCGCAGACGAAATAAACCCTTTCAAACTCTTCAAATAATCGATAAAAGCCGTGGTTGTTTCAAGTTTCTGATTATTAAAATCTCCTATTTCATAACCTGAAAATAATTTGCTGTCATAACCGTCACCACCGGAAGTAATGAAAGCATCCAACACAACAATACATTTATCGTCATCACGGATTATCTTATTGGTACGGCAGTCGGTTATCGTTTCAATATTTCCTTTAGAATTCAAATGTAATTTTAAGTAAGAAGTTTGCAGAAAACCATTTTTATTTCTGCGTCCATCGTCCAACAACTGCTTCAATCGTTCACCCGTAAATTCATAAGCCACCACATTGCCACCGAATGGAAGCACATTACCGGCACGCAACCTTGTGACCTTTCCGGCCGGAATACTGGCACGTAAGCCCCCGTAATGATTCACTCCAATCACTGGTAATTTTTTCAATTCATCCGCCACACATTCACTTTGCAAGAAACTCTGCACGTAGGCAGCAGTCACATAAGCTCCCACAGATGTATAGTCCCACTTATTGACGGTACGGTCATGGATCAAAGCATCCTTAGCATTAGTCAAACTATCCGACAATCCATATTCTTCCAGTACATTATTGACCAATGAATCAATATATGGATTCGAAACCTCACCGGTACGAATAGTATCGCCACCGATATAAGAAACCTTACAACTCCCTCCTTCTCTGACAACCTTGAAATCCAGTTTACCGACGTGTGTACCGTTGACTCCTGCCTGAATGATGGGAACATCGTTCACCTTACTAAGCACCACTTCATGGGAATGACCGGAAATGATAGCGTCCACTCCATTAAGATAAGGAAGTGACTTGGCATTCTCTTCTTCAATAATATCTTTATTTTTCATATTGGTACCAATGTGCATCAGAAGCACCACCAGATCCACCTTCCCCTCTTTCTTCAACCGGCAAGCCGTCTCGACACGGGCAACATATGTGGGATGTACAAAAGCCAATCCTTTGATATTTTCCGGACTCGTCTTATGGGCAGTTTCCGTTGTTGTCAATCCAACAAAAGCAACACGCACCATTCCTCCGTTTTTCATCTCCAGATTCACAATCCGGTAAGGTTTTGCCCACTCCAACGAATCCCCCCGTTCTGAAATGATATTGGCAGCTACAAAGTTCATATATACTTTGGCTGTATCCGTCAGATAAGGTAATCCCCAGTCAAATTCATGGTTACCTACCGCTGACATCTTGACATCCATCTCCCGAAACATTTCAGGCAACGGATTACCTCTTGTTATTCTTGAGAAATAACTCCCGCTGAAATTATCGCCGACCGAAAGCACTATTGTATTTTTATTTTGTTCTTTTTGAGTCAAGATAGTTTGTACTAATTTCCCTGCCCCGGGCACTCCCTTATCGCTGGCAAAGGCTCCATGGAAATCGTTAAACGATACCAAAGACAACGTATCCACCGATACGCATTCGTTTACCGATACTTCTGTTTG
The DNA here is from genome assembly GCF_033042785.2 of Bacteroides hominis. NCBI lineage: Bacteria > Pseudomonadati > Bacteroidota > Bacteroidia > Bacteroidales > Bacteroidaceae > Bacteroides > Bacteroides hominis. The sequence continues at coordinate 4,288,932 of NZ_CP178829.1, forward strand.
CGACTTATGTTCTTTTTTCTTCTTTGTTTTCAGAGGTGTCTGAGCCCATGTTCCTGCAAGAAGACAGAAAAGCAACCCTAATGAAGCAGCTCTTTGAAAGTATAATTTTTCCATAGCAATTTATTTTAAGTATTTTCTCACAAAGGTAAAAGAAATATATTCAAAAGCAATTCGTTTCCCGGAAAAGTAAAATTTAGTTTTCTTGTATTCCCATATATATATAAAGAAAACAAATCACACACAAACAACTAATTATCAAAACATTAAATACATATTCAAAAGAATTTCTTCTTGATCATCTTTTTGGTATCTCAAGTGCCAACTTACGAATTCATCAACTAAAAATCCCTCAATAAGCCCCTATTCCGGGCTGCGAGGTGATAAATTACAATAAACTGGCAATAAATTCTTATCTTTATCACAGCATAAAGAGAGATTTTGAACTATCTTTGTGGTAGAATAGATTAGCAAACAAGCAGATCTATATAGTAAATCATATATTAACTACTTAAAAATCAAAAGAGAATATGTCAATGCATACTTGGTTTGAGTGTAAGATCCGTTACGAGAAATTGATGGAAAACGGAATGAACAAGAAAGTTACTGAACCTTATCTCGTGGATGCACTCAGCTTTACAGAAGCAGAAGCACGCATTATTGAGGAGATGACTCCGTTCATTACAGGAGAATTTACCGTATCGGATATCAAACGAGCCAACTATAGTGAACTTTTCCCCAGCGAAGAAGAAGCTGCTGACCGCTGGTTTAAGTGTAAACTGATTTTTATCACACTGGACGAAAAAAGCGGTGCCGAAAAGAAAACATCGACTCAAGTTTTGGTACAGGCCGCCGATCTGCGCGATGCTGTAAAGAAGCTGGATGAAGGCATGAAAGGTACAATGGCTGATTATCAGATCGGTTCTGTTGCTGAAACAGCAATTATGGATGTATATCCGTATAGTTCTGAGCCTAATGATAAACCGGAAGTATAATTTTGGAATAGAAATAAATATAACTCACCACAGATTACACGGATTCTCACAGATTAATAATTTATTTTACTGGGAGTTAAATTAAAATATCTGTGTTAATCTGTGTAATCTGTGGTGAACTCAAAACTGGTAAAAAATGAATGTTACTGATAACTTAAAGCAGGTCCTGGCCGAATTGCCATCCGGCGTTCGACTGGTTGCGGTTTCGAAATTCCACCCGAACGAAGCTATTGAAGAAGCTTATCGTGCAGGACAAAGAATTTTCGGAGAAAGCAAAGTGCAGGAGATGACAGGCAAGTATGAAAGCCTGCCCAAGGACATTGAGTGGCATTTTATCGGGCACTTGCAGACAAACAAAATCAAATATATGGCTCCGTATGTGTCCATGATTCATGGAATCGACTCGTACAAGTTGTTAGCGGAAGTAAATAAACAAGCTATCAAAGCAGGAAGAGTCATTCGCTGTTTGCTGCAAATACATATTGCCCAGGAAGAAACCAAATTTGGTTTCAGTTTTGACGAATGCAAGGAGATGTTGAATGCCGACGAATGGAAAGCACTGGCAAACATACAGATATGCGGACTGATGGGAATGGCTACCAACACAGATTCGAAAGAACAAATCGAACGGGAATTCCGTTCTTTAAATTGTTTCTTCCACGAAGTGAAAAAACAATATTTTGCTGACGAACCGACTTTTTGCGAACTCTCAATGGGTATGTCCCACGATTATCGCCTCGCCATTGCAGAAGGCAGCACGCTGGTAAGAGTAGGAAGTAAAATTTTCGGGGAAAGAGTTTATTAATAATTGAAACAATGAAGCAGAAAATTCATTGAAAAACCATTAACAATAATTACCATGGCCGACTTAAAAACAACCTTTGCGGGATTGACTTTAAAAAATCCTGTTATCATCAGTAGTTCGGGACTCACTAACAGCGCTGCTAAAAACGCTAAGCTGGAAGCAGCCGGTGCAGGAGCTATTGTCCTGAAATCACTGTTCGAAGAGCAAATTATGCTGGAAGCTGACCGCTTGAGAAACCCGTCTTATTATCCGGAAGGAAGTGACTATCTGGCTGAATATATCCGCAATCACAAACTGGCTGAATATCTGGAACTGATTAAAGAAAGCAAAAAGGCCTGCACCATTCCCGTCATTGCAAGTATAAACTGCTATACTGACTCAGAATGGATAGACTTTGCCAAGCAAATAGAAGAAGCCGGTGCAGATGCGCTGGAAATCAACATTCTTGCTTTGCAATCGGACGTCCAATATAAATATGGTTCATTTGAACAGCGTCACATCGATATCTTAAGCCATATAAAGAAAACGATTCGTATTCCGGTTATTATGAAGTTGGGCAGTAACTTTACGAATCCGGTAGCCCTGATCGATCAACTATATGCCAACGGTGCAGCGGCAGTTGTTCTTTTCAACCGTTTCTACCAACCGGATATTGATGTAGAGAAGATGGAGCATACTTCAGGAGACGTGTTCAGCAACGCGTCCGACCTTTCGGCAACCCTGCGTTGGATAGGTATTTCTTCATCATTGGTTACTAAAATAGATTATGCCGCTTCGGGAGGTATTCATAAACCGGACGCAATCGTAAAAGCCATTTTAGCCGGAGCATCTGCCATAGAGGTATGCAGTGCCATTTATCAGAACACCAACTTGTTTATAGGAGAAATGAACCGTTTTCTGGGTGCATGGATGGAAAGAAAAGGCTTCAAACACATCTCGCAATTCAAAGGTAAATTGAACGCCAAAGATGTAGAAGGCATCAATATGTTTGAACGTACCCAATTCCTGAAATATTTTTCTGAGAAATAAAGATAATAACGATGAACGGTGAACAAGCTTCACAGCTTGCTCACCGCTCTTTTTAATCCATAGTTCTTTTTAAATTCAAATTTCATTGAGACGCTTCAGGTCTGTAATTGGCCTACAAAAATTTCTGGTAAGCTTTTGCTAATTTTTCATCATAACGATTCTCCTTATAAGCAGGACCATTGTAACGTCTGGCAAACTCTGCCCAGTCTTTGGCTTGCAAAGCGGGAAGCATTCCGGATTGTTTGATAAATCGGGCAGACAATATTAACTGGCTGCATTCACTCGCACACATAGCTTTTACAAAACTGTCGACACTCTTCTCTCCGCAGGCCGCATAGTTAAAACCCATAATCTGGAACATCCCCCAACTGGCAGAAGCATCCGCTGCTTCATGATTGATTTTGCGGGCTTGTTCCAAACGATCGTATTCACCCATACCGCCTTTATAATGTCCTTTCTCCCATTTGGGATAGAGAATGTTTTCATTCCCTTTCACATGCGATTCAGGATTGATATTCCGCTTTTTCAACTGATTCCAGAAAATATGACCTTCGAAAAGGATAGCGGGCTTACCGGGAGAAAAGAATCCTCCTTTTCCGCCTGTCTCCACTTGCTGTACGGCTTTTAAAGCAGCCACTTCCACATCGAGCAATCGGGCAACAAGAACGAAATCTTCTTCTGTCAAACGTTCAGTAGTGGGACGTCCTGTAAAAAACAGGGATTCCCAGGTACGGTATCCCACGATCCCATCAGCATCCAGTTGGCTTTTCCGTTGAAAATCAACAACCGATTCTTTCATTTCTTGTGTGAAAATCCGGCTTTCATTCACTGAATAGCCATTGCGTTTCAGCCCCTGACACAACAAGAGAGCTTCTTCGCCTTCATAATCCAATTTAATCGTTTTCATATTCCAATTAGTTTTTATTTATCATCTCATCTGTCCTGCCTTTTCCAGCTCGTAAAGCGACTTATAGGCACGATATATAAACTGGAAGAATTCATAACCGGTAAAATAACCGTCTGTACCAATACCGCTATTTCCTGATGAAGTACCACTAAAGAATTTTCCGTCCGGCAGAATGTCCGTCTGGACAAGTTTGGGATAATAAACTTCTTTCCATAATTTCATGTCTTCACCTGAGAATGAAGCACATCCCTTTTCTGCCGGAAATCTGTTCACGTACTTTTCCAGCATTGCCGCACACTCCATCAGGAGTTTTTTTTGTTCATTGGCGTTTGCGCCCATTTTATTTAATATAGGATTCATACTCTTTTATTTTTTAATGTTTAATTCAAATCTTATTTCACTAATCCTGGGTTTAAGACCCATATAGTCAATCTTTAAGACCGCAACTGTATTTTCCTTGTTACGACAAGTCACCTTGTTAGTAAAATACAAATTCCCGCTTTCGTCCGGAAAAACAGCAGTGCAATGCAAGTGCTCTCCTGTCTGGCGATAAGTCAGCAAACGCTGATCGCACATACGTAAGAAAAACAAAAAGGCATTTACAAAACTATCGACATGGATAATCCGTATTTCGGGATGATAACTACTGAGAGGCTTACCGACCAGTTTGTTATCTTTCAACAGAAAACAACGTGCCTGTTCCGCACATTTGTCTGCCGACATCGTAACGGAAGGTTCATTTATCGTTATTTCAGCTGCATTATCCACTTCCGGCTGAGGAACGGCTTCCGAAACTACAACAGTTTCCGTATTTTCCTTTCGGAACGGATGGCGGATCTTCTCCCCCACCCGTTTGAAAAAAGTTAATTTCATAGTCCGTACACTTAGCCGTTGAATTTGCTCTTTCTCTCCAGATTCTCTTGTGCATTCTGCACTTTCCGTAATGCGTCAAAAGCCGGTTTTGATTTCATACGGTCTATGTTCAGACGCAAGTGACAGGATGGACATTGCAAGGCATTGGATGTCAACAACTCAAAAATCGATGTTTCAATAAACGTTCCGCATTGCGGACACTTCATCCCGGCTTTCTGTTCACGGGCATGTTCTGCTACATTATTCATTTCTTTCCTCCTTCCGTTATTTCTTCAGTTTCAGTCTCTTCTACTTGCATGTTGCTTGCCGTCAGATGTAGTAAGTTGGACAATCCGGCAGGCACATCCGCCTGACGCATCTTCACCTTTACTTTCATATTCGCCGACAAACTCTGCTGCACATTTGAGGTGCTGCTGCCCTCTCCCTGTTTGGGAGCCAGCGAAGCCCGGAGTTTGAATCCTCCCCCGCTTTGCGGCTCACTCACGCTTTTGCCTTCTTCCAGCGAGAATTTCTCTTCTGCTGTCTCCGATAAAGCATCCAGGATTTTAATATCAAAATCGAAATCCGCCTCCTGCACTTGTAACAGTGGCAAAGGTACCAGCGTAAGTATCGGGATACTCACACTTTGTTTTCTTCCTCCACCGGCATCCTGACTCTGATAGTTGAACGTAAGCATACGTATCTTACCGGTCCGTCCTGTTGCAGGATCATAAGATTCAAATGCTATTTTCATCAAATAATCCAGATACCTTTGCGAAGATAATGAATCTGCTTCAATTGTTGCGATCAAAGGACCGGCAATTAATTGCTGAAGTTCCATTACCTGACTACTAACGCTCCTAACTTTCTTTTTATCCATATTGTACCAATTGATTAGGATTGATTATCGCATCACAAAATCTTCCAGTAACGAATCATCGTCCGTTTGACTGACTGAATAATTGCGAGGACTGAACTTGATCTTAAAACTGTGTATCGCTTCTTCAGGCATATTCATCAGTTCATCAGCCGTGATGGCCACATCCAGCTGTGGAAATGAATGAAGACTTTTGAAGTTAGCGTCTACCGAGAGCTTTTTCACAATAGCTTCCATCGCTTTTATAATGTTCTTTTCAGCGGTATCACGAAGTTTTTCTCCATCTTCTCCGGCAAAAAGATCATCGAGGTCCGTATCATAAAGAAACTTTTTACGCACGACATCCGTCAGCCTGCTGATCACAACATCGTTGTTCACAGAACCATTACTGCTGTCTACGGCATCATAAAGGTTATTCCGGAAAGAGTTTCTCATATTACGGCTCAGAAAAGTGCAGAATTCCTGATGAAGTTTGTTTTCTTTTTTAAGCCGTTCAAAGAAGTGTTTCTCTCCTTCATTTCTCTCTATATCCGAGGTCATCACTGTAGTGACGGCACTGCTGATAGCTACCCTCGCAACCTGTTCGCACAGTTCCTTGAGGAATTGACGGAACTTATCATATTTGATATTAAACTGTTGCTGACTTTCCGATGCACTTTTCACACCATATTTTAAATCCAGTTCCATATCGCTGACCATGACATTAGGCAGTTGAAAATCTTTCGCCTTTCCGTCTTTCCCGTAAGAGTCGCCAAGCGACAATGAATAAAGGTTGGCCTCGTGCTGTGCCGAAACAATATCACGCAATATAGAGCCGATTACTGAACTTAACTGAGCCATATTATGAGTTCTTAAGTTTTTAAATTAATGTTAAGCCTGTGTCCCTTCCTGAGGAGCTGCCGTATCTTTCTTTACTTCGATAATAACTTCCTTCTTGCTTCCCTCTGCTTTGACAGTGTATTTACCTTCCGGCAAATCGATAATTTTACTGTCACCACTTACCTTAAAGTCAGCAGCGTTGGCACCGGTTCCGGAAATAGTCAGTTTTTCAGGAGCCAACAGACCGTTAGGATCCTTATAGGTAGCAATCAGCTGCACTTTCTCTTTGCCATCTTCAATCAGCAGCAAGTTGCTGTTCACTTCCAAAGTACCGGTTGGATCGGAAACATCCAATGAATTACCCAGCAATTCCAGGATTTTAGAAAGACCTGCAGGCATACTGTCCTGTCCGGCTTTTACAGCCACGTCCATGGTATACTCTACACTGTACTTAGAATCGGAAGTCGCTTTAGAGTCCTTTTTCGATGAATAGCTTGCATTCATATTGGCATTCATCTTGAAGCATCCCAATCCCAAACTGGCCGAAGCCTTCAGGGCCGCATCTTTGGATACTGACTCGTTTGTTTCTGCTGCCGATGAAGAAGAAGCACTGATATTAGCCTTAAAATTGATGTCCACTTCACGGATTGCAATATAAGGAATAGGAACGATAGTCAGCAACGGAATATTCAACTGAACCAGGCGTCCGCCCTGAATGAATGAGAACGAAACGTTAACCGCTGTTTTCTCACCGGTTTCCGGATTCACGTTAATACCCACGTTCTGAATAAACTCCCAAGTGGTTTTAGCGGCTAAAGCCTGCGCTTCCACACATGCCTTCAACGGGCCACCAATAATAGAACCAAACGGAATCGACTGCAACGCACTGGTTGCAACTTGCGACGGTGTTTTGTCAACTGCCATAATAATTGTTTTTTAAATTTGTTACTTAATTGTTTTTTCTCTTTTGTAAGCTTACGATGCAAAGGTAGTGCACGTTCTTTGCGTAGTAAATTTTTAATTTTAGACGGAGCCGGATTTCTTCCCACTCCCTTTCGTCACTTTCCCAATGCCCGTTTTGAATAAATCTTATGGAAACAGGCTTGAAAGTCCTTTTTGTGAGATTCACTCACCGGCAACATCTTTTTCCCGATGTGTACGTAGTTACCGGCAAACCCGGTCACTTTAAAAAGATTGATAGCATACGACCGGTGGATCCTTTTAAATTTGCTACAAGGCAGATCATTGTTGAAAACACGATCCAAAGGATAGCTCATTGTTATCTCGGCACCATCCTCCATATAGATTACACAATAACTTCCGGATGCTTCCACCCATAAGATTTCATCCAGAAGCACCCTTCTGTACTCATCACTGAAGTACACAAAAATAGCATTATCAACCAATGAGTTTTCCGACTCACCACAATAACAATACGGTTTGATCAAGTTCTCTTTCATAATTATTTTATTGTTAGTTAACTGAAGTACGTCCATGCGATTATTTAGCATAATCTCCTCCGGGAGAAAAGTACAAAGTATGTTTCAGGCTGTCATAATAAAACAGAATACAACCCTCTGCCCGGATATACCCTTTTGTGGGTGAACTAAGATGAAGAGGATAGCGGACCGGACAGACTCGTCCGTCATTAATACGATGATGAACAATAGCAAAATATCCTATGCTGTCTGTCCCTAATGTTATGTCCGGACGGTCTGTGGATGATTTCCATCTTCCATACATACCGTCCGGCATTTCTACCGGACTATGTCGGCAGCTTAAAAACACAGGCATGATAAAGACAAAATACAAAAACAGCCTGTATAGACCTCTATTTTTGCTCATAACTTAACTTATTAAATTTCATTTAGTGCAAAAATAGGATTTTATTAACTTATAGAAATTTTACGTTCCGTATAGTGTGCTTTTTTTTCCGAATACCAGATTATTTTTTCCGAAAGTATTCTCTTATAAAAGACATATAAAGTTTAAAACACTCTTTTATCAATAGAAAAACAAATATAAATTCACTTTTAATACTGAAATAAAAAAATACCATTTTATATTAATATCTGTCAATGTGTTTCTCCCATAGGTTTATACAGGATGGCATTGATGAGCTGTTCTTCATAAATAATTAATTGATGGGTAACCTCTGCAAGATCAGACTTCATGTGATATAGATAAGTACGCCCGGTTAATCTTTCTTCCATAATCCGTTCCAACTCCTTACCTATATTATCAGAAGGATCGATCTCCATAACACGTGGTATGACGGCTCCGGAAACAGCAGATTCTCCTTCCTGCCCCTGCAAATAATCGTATTGGGACAGCGTATAGTCCATCAACTGTTCATAGTTCAGTTTTTTCCGGGAAGCCATCGTCTCCGCCAAAGGAATATAGTAAAGAATATCTTTGATAAAAGAACTGTATTCAGTCTGTATCCGACGCACCAATTGCATATATTTTTGCTCTTCCGGCGAAAGGCGGGAGGAGGTGAAAGAAAAGGATGCAGCAACCATCTGATATTCGAGGTTTTTATTGATCTCGCTCAAGACCTCTTTGGCATATGCATAATTCTTCATGGATATGGATGAAACGATGGTATTCAACACATATAGATCAATGGATTTCAGATTCTCTGCCAATTCTTGTTTAAAACCGGTAAACCAATCTTGTTGCTGAGTATAGATGATGGTATCCAACTGCAAAAGTTTCAGGTCATGGTGGAGTACACCGGTTTGACGAAGTGTCTTGTTTAAAATCAAGATTGAAATGACTCCGCCAATGATTCCTCCGATGTAACTACCTCCGAAACCAATCCAGGTGGGCACATCGTCCGCACCCGGCATCAGGGTCAACGGATTCAGTCTGATCAATGCCCAGTTGATCGGAAAAGGAAGTACAAGAGTCAGCCCAAGCAAAATAAGAAGATCCTTCTTACCCAAAGTGAAATTGTCTGTCTGCATAGATACTTACTTAAAAAAAACAGTGATCAGTTGTTCCAGTGATTCGCCTTCCAGAAAGTGCCAATGATCTGTCGGTAATCGTAGGACAGAAGCATTCGGATAATATTTGTTCCACAATCTTTCGCAATTGTCATATTCAGTCCGGAATATACGGTAGTTTTCCTCTGTCCATGCCTCTTCGGGAGACAATCCGGCCTGTTGATGGAATAATCCGGATAACAACACAATCACCTCTCCCTGATAAATCAGGTTGGGAGTCGTACTGAAATAAATATCAATGATTTCGTTCCGTTCACGTATCATCTCGTCAGTATCTCCGGGGAATATCAGTAAAGGATAATTCCGGCACAAAGCGGGATTCTGCCAGGCCTGTCCGTCGAGTGCGAAAACCTTCGGTGTTATCCCCATAGAACGGCGTAACAACTCGGCCAGGCCGATTGCCAGTTCGGCACCCATGCAGAAACCGGTAAGCGCGTAAACAGTACGTTCCCGGATCATTGGTTGTACCGCCCGGGCATAATATTCCAGCAATCCCGTAACATCCGCGGCCACTTTCCAGAAGTGATCGTAAACAGCATCTATCACAAGAATATCATATTTTTCGTATAAGCGGTCGGCAAAGTGAAAATACCAATGATTGAAATAAGCAGACCCGCAAACCAGAATGATAACCGGCTTTTTGAGATTTTGCTGCTTATACCAATAAACGGGTTCTTGCCTGGGAACCACCAACAGCCGGCGCAGAGTATCGGTAGCATAAACGGCAGATACACTAATCGGGCATCCTCTTTTATTTGCCTCGGTAACCAGCCTCAGTATATCCAACGAAGTCATTCCGAGGTCATCAATCAAACCGGCCTCAACACTGACCTGGGGTAAATTCAGCATTTCCTTCAAAATATCACATAAAATGATTTCTCCCGGATGCACCGGAGGGACATACTCCAACTCCACCGGAGCAAAAGGCGGGAGTGAACGAGTGTCGATCTTATCATTCATTGTACGCTGAAAACGATCTACCACCTGCCATAAATTAGGTATCATGTAATAAGGAAGTTCCGACCGTAAACGTTCTTTTACATCTTCCAGATGAAAACAGCCGGGCACTGATGGTTGCAAGTAAGCACCCAATAATTGCCGTCCATTCTGCTCTACCACCACTACGTGAGCTTTCTCAACCTCCGGGTCCTTATTCAGGCATTCCGTTATCTCCCTCAGTTCAATACGGAATCCCCGCATCTTGACTTGTGTGTCCTTTCGTCCGATAAAACGTATAGAACCGTCAGGCTGTTGCCGAACCAAATCGCCCGTCCTGTACAACCGTTCCCCATGATAGAAGAGAAATGATTTTTCATTCAACTCTTTATTCCCGATATATCCGGATGAAACCTGTGGACCACTCAAATAAAGCTCTCCTGTTGCTCCACCAACCACCTGTTGAAGATCTTCGGACAAGATATGGCAGGTGGTTCCTTCCAGCGGATAACCGATATTGTCGTACGAAGTCTCATCATTTACAATCCGTATGGTGCTGAGTACCGTATTCTCTGTCGGACCATAGACATTCATCAACCGGTATGGCTGTTGTTTCAGCCTATTAAACAACTTTTCACTGATAGCCTCAGCACCAAACAGCAAAGTCTTCATGAACGGAAAGTCAAGATTGGCAAACATGCCCAATAATGAAGGAGCGAAAAAGGCCACATTCACTTGCTCACGCCTGATCAGTCCGTCCAGCAAAGAAATGTCCCTGCGTTCCGCCTCCCCCGCCAAAACCAAAGTCCCCCCAATCGGCACACACATCATTAATTCTAATATGGAGGCATCAAAACTGATACTGGCAAAGGCAAGATACCTGTCCGAGGGGTTGGCTAAATGATAAAGTTCCGTATTCATCAGGTTCTTTGTAAATGTCCCCAGATTGGAATAACTGATCTGTACCCCCTTGGGATTTCCTGTCGTCCCGGAAGTATATATGATGTAGGCGCAATCATCGGGGAAGACCTCGGCATATCCGTCAATGGAGGAGCCGGAGAGTGCTGACAAGTCCAGATGAAGCTGGCAGGCTTCCGGAATTCCACTGACTCCATCCGGTGAATCGGTCAATAACAAAACCATACCTGCATTTTCGGCCATGTATCGTTTACGGTTATCCGGCAAAGCAGGATCTATGGGCAGATAAGTCGCCCCCAATCGAAAGATGGCCATAATAGCAGGAACCAGCGTTTTATTCCGTCCCATACAAACTCCGATACAGACATTACGGAAGCCGGATGCATGAGTCACCGGAAAATGTTGACGGACAATTTGTGCTATTTTCCCGGAATAACGTTCCAGTTCCTGATAAGAGACAGTACCGTCTTTCGCAATGACGGCCGTTTGGTCACCCCAAGTAGAGAATGACTGAAAAAAAGTTTCTTGAATATTTGTTTTCATTATTGTTTTTTGATTTAGAAATTATACAATATACTACCGGAAATCCACCGTCCTTTCTGCCGGATGGGGATATTTGCTCCTCCGCATTCATATCGGTTATTAAAGAGATTTTCAACTCCCAGACTGCCTTCTATCTGTTTGTACCTGCATCTGGTAGTGAAAGAGAAAACAGTATAGCCCGGCAGGCGGACAGTATAATTGGTGGCATCTCCGTTGAGTCCGTTTTCCAATACGCTGACCTGTGTATAGCAACGGCTATTACAATTCATTTTTACATGGGCAGACCAGTTCCATATTTTCTTCTTTACCAGGAAATAGCCGGCTACAAGGTTCACGGAAAAATCCGGCACATTGTTAACCGACCCGTCGGTAACAAAGAAATTGGTATAACCCAATACTCTCTGATAGCACAAGTTTGCATCCAGATTTAATCGGTTTGCCCGGTAACGCATGGTTACCTCGATACCTCCCATATCCAGCAGACCGGCATTTTCGTAAATACGGGTTTCCGGTTGGGTAAACAGAAAATGGGAAGCCCGGTTGTAGAAAAGGTTGCATTCAACATCTATATGAAAGGGGCGATAATGATAGGCACAAGTCAACTGGTACGAACTCAGATATTCAGCCTGCAGATTCTCGCCACCGGAGTAAGTATCCATATCGTTGTTTCTGTAATAATAGGGTGCATCGACAAACGACCTGGAATAACTGGCTTTCAGATTCAGTCCGTCCCGAAGATAAATAAGCGATACACGGGGAGAAAAGGCCTGCATTATCCGGTTATTTCTCCGTTTCTTATAGTCGTATCTGATTCCGGCATTTACAATCCAGTTTTTATGCAGATTATGTTTGAATTGAAGAAATACGTTTGCGTTCATTTCGTGACCAGTGTAAAGCCGCTTGTCGGTCCATGTCCTGACTATTTCTCTGAAATTCATACCTTCCAGGTATTCAGAATCATAAAGTGCATACCGATTCCACTCCACGCCGCCAAGCATATTACCTTTTCCGTATCTTCCCCAATCGTAAGTATAGCTCACACGAGTGTTAAAGCCAACATTGAAGTCCATCCAGCGGATGTATTGAAAAACTCCACGATCCGGAAAAATGAGTTTGGTGCTGTCATTGGGATTGAGGTAAATAGGGTAATCCTGCAATGTATCTCCTGCGGTTTCATAACGTACATTTTTGTTCCAGTCGGTGTAGAACGTCGTACTGAAGCTCACATTTTGCCACGTACGACTGTAAACCGCCTGCTCTTTGGCCGACCATCTGGAATATCCCGGACCGGCACCATCAAAAGTGCGGAACTTGTTATAAGAGTAGGGTGAAGCAAAAAGCCACATGCTATAAGGCTGCCTTTTTTTAGCATAGTTCATACTAAAACTGAAAAGTAAGTTTCCCCGTTGCAGTTTAATGCCGCCATCCAGAGCGGGCAGTTCGGAATAACCGTCCAGATAAATAAATCCGTCTCTCGGATAAAGGGCATATTGTTTGCCGGCAGGGACAAAAACCGGCTCTCCCGTTGCACGATACAAGGAAAACCATGCCATAAAATCCATGTTCATGTCGTGTTTGCCCAATAACAAGTCAGCAGCCAGCTGCCCCCGGTCTCCGGCACCGACGGATACGGCACCATTACGAATGTCCACCCCGTCCTTAGTGACAATGTTAATCACGGCTGTCAGCGCCACGCTACCGTAAAGCGAAGAAGCCGGTCCGCGAAGCACTTCTATCTGTTTGACTTTAGCCAGGCTAATACCATAATCCGGCGAAACAGCATTCGTGATGTAACTGTTCAGGCGCTGCCCATCCTGCATAACCAGTATGTTTTCCTGTCCGGACGAATAGACTCCCCTCATAGCCAGATTCATCTCTTCATTGGAAGACAAACCGGATATGCCGGGAACATAAGCAATCAATACGTCACGCAGGCATCGGGCATGAATAGCCCGAATCATCTCCTCTGTAATCAGAGTGACAGGTACAGGAGCTTCTTCCGGAGTCTCCACCTGTTGCGAAGCCGTGACCAAGGTTACTTTAGTCTCCCTGTGCTTCCTGACCATGTCCGCAAAACGTTCCGGATCCTGTAACGAGATATAATAATAGGGTTCGTCCTTCAACAACAATGAGACATATTGTTCCGCTTCTGCAAAACGGTCCAAAGCCAGAAGACATAAAGCAGTCAGGCGGCATGCCTCGGTGCGCATCGTCCCCCGAAAAGACGGCAGATTCTCCTCCAATATACGGCAGGCTTGATCAATATCTCCAGTTTTATAAAGCGCTTCTGCCCTTACAAATGAATTTCGGACACTGTCTGCCGATTGTGCTGTCAGTTGCACGGCAAAAAAACAGGAGAAGATATATAACAACAGGTAGCGTTTCATGTGACCGGGATGATAAAACGAAAACAAGTATATTCATGTTGAACCGAATCAAACAGCACCTTTCCGTGATGTTTGTTTTCTATAATATCGCGGACGATCGACATTCCGAGCCCTGTCCCCTGCCCGACCGGTTTAGTCGTAAAAAAAGAGTCGAACAATCTTTGCTTGACTTCCGGACTCATACCTTCTCCATTATCACGGATGGTAAGCACGATTCTTTTATCCAGCTTTTCCAGACTCACCGTTATCTCAGGAGAATATCCTTCGGGAGTATCCTGCCATTTTCTCCATACCGCATAGCAGGCGTTGTTCATCACATTCAGCACTGCCCTGCTGAAATCCTGCGGAATCAGCCGGACCGGAGGAATGTCTTTGGCATAGTCTTCATGAATGGCAATATTAAAATTCTTGTAGTTGGCACGCATCGCATGATAAGCCAGCCACACATATTCTTTTGTCAACTTCTGTATCTGTGAAGGCATAAACTCATCATCCTTACCCCTGGAATAGAGTAGAATGCCACGGATAATACTAATAGCCCGGTCACCATGTTCTCTGATCTTGTCCATGTTCTCACGTAATCCGGAAAGTATATCTTTAATATCTTCCAGCGATTCTTCCGGAATACGGTTCCCGGTTTCATCAACAATGGTATCCAGATCGGACAACAACTGCCCGGACAATTTACTGAAATTAATGACAAAGTTCAGTGGGTTCTGTATTTCGTGGGCTATACCGGCACTCAACAATCCCAATGACCCCAACTTTTCCTGTTCTCTGAGCCGTGCTTCCAGCTCTTCAATTCGTTTTTCTTGTGAAATGTTTCTTTCCATAATCAATCTTTTTAAGTACTATATCATTATTAGCTTATATAATCTGACGGGATACTACGCTGTTAATCAAAACAGTGCATTTACCGACTTATTACACCGGCAGGTAAATGCTTTTATGCCGGCATGTAAATGCTTTTACGTCGGCAGGTAAATGCCTTTACGCCGGTATGTAAAAGCATTTACCTATGCTTGTAAAAAGCAGGATGAACGGACGTTCCGTCCGGAAGGTACAGATCATCCTGTCCCGTCCTCCCATAGAGGCAAAGTAATGGCAAACTCCGTATATTCATCTTTCTCTGAGCGTACTGCTATCTTTCCACGATGATTGAGTATGATTTCCTTGCTCAGATACAATCCGATACCTGCCGCCTCACCGGTTGTCTTCGTTGTAAAGAACGGATCGAAGATTTTCTCAAGAATACTTTGTTCAATGCCCACCCCATTGTCGTATAAGCAGATGACTGCCTGTCCGTTTCGGCTTTCCAATGACAGACCAATCTCAGCCGGATATATATTCTTGCCATACTTCTTGATTATGGCATACATGCCGTTGTTAAGAAGACTCATAATGGTTTTCCCCAGTTGCTCGGCATTTCCGTTAATGAACAATGGTGTATCGGGAAGAGAAGTCCGGACTGAAATGTGCATATCACTGATCTCCTTCCGGTAATAACTCTCCAGCAGTTCCATGTCTTTCCGGCACAAACCCGTCAATTCTATCTTCTCCAGTTGCTTGTTACGGTCTTTCAAAACCTCCTCCATAGCCTTCAGCACACGAGTAGTATTGCTTCCGTGTTCTTCTATTTTTGCCAGGTTATCTTTCATCATGGCTATGACATCTACCGAATCCAGATAAGTGTCTTCATCCAAAAGCTTTTGTGCACTTTCCAGGTTCTGATATAAATCCTGCAATAACCCCGAAGTCAGGTGAGAAAAATTATTAATGTAATTCAACGGATTCAGGATACGGTCGATCAGCCCTTGTGTCAGTTTACCGACAGTGGCCATTTTCTCTTGTCGCACCAGATCATCTTGTGCCTGCCTCAGCTCTTTCAATGCCTCTTCCAGCTTCAGGGACTTTTCCTCTATTTCATTTTTTTGCCGCACCAACTGTCCGGTACGTTGGCCTACAAGATTCTCTAACCTTTCCTTCTCTTTCAGCAAGTTGTGCATCCGCCATTTAAACAGCAGGAACAGTATCCCTCCCAAAGTGACGACATACAAAACGAGACTATACCACTGTAAGTAAAAAGGAGGTGACAGCGAAAAACGGAATTGTTTTATTTCGCTTATCGTACCGTAAATATCACGTGCCTGCACGCAAAACGTATATGTACCCGAAGGAAGATTGGCATATTCCTTCTCTGTCCGGTAATCCCACGAACTCCATTCCGGATCGTAACCGACCAGACGGGATCTATATTCATTGGAACCCGTGAAACAGGCCGCATCCGTGGCAAACGAGAAACGAATGGCGCGGACATCATCTCCAAAACGGGATATATCGTCGATACGTTGGTTTGCTGCCTCCGGATTTATCGGTAAATCCCCTCCCCGGTATATGGAATCGCGGTTCAGACAAACCTCACGAAGATAAATACGAGGAACAAACGGAGTAAACGCCTGTGCTTTGCCAAGATCCATCCGGATCAAACCAAAATCCCCCCCAAACCAGGCTGCATTCCTTTCTTCTATATAAATTACCCGCACAACATAGTTTCGAATTGCATGCAGGCATTGGTTTAATTTCCCGGTATTGTCCTGCGGATGCGTCACTTGCAACTCTTTACCCTTCAGATTCGTTTGCCAATTGTATCCGCGGCTGTCCGTATATCCGGTCATCACTTCTTCGTTTCCCCTTGGCTGAAGGACGAAAGAAGTTCCATCCCCTTTCTGCAGATAGATTTCTCCATACATGGTTTTTGCCCATACAGAATGATCTTTTTTCACTTCCAAATGTACCACCTTCTCAATTCCGGAAACTCTCCCGACCTTCCTTGTCCGGGTAGAATACCGATAAATCCCGTCCATAGCTCCCATTAAAATATCGGTGCCATCCGCGAATACCAACGAATAGGCTGCAACCTCTGTAAGTTTTCTCAAACGGTCATAATCCCCGACAACATATATCCCATCACTGGTAGCCGCATATAACTCTCCTTCCGGAGAAAGCACAAGTTGCCAACAAGCTTGCGTAATCCCCCTGACAGGTACAAAGACATTATGCCTCCATACATATAACCCCTGTAAGGTGCCGGCATACAGCATCCCCTTGTAGTGGATGACTGACACGACCTCTCCTTTCAAACCTTCATAGGAAGTAAAGCGACTGAATAAAGAAGGAGTGAATACATGAAATACCCCATTATCAGTGGCCCCCCAGAGGTTCCCCCGCCCATCGGTGGCAACAGAAGATACGGAATTGCTGCACAGACCGTTATTCTCGGTTATAGAAAATAGTTCTTTCCCTTCACTGTCGTTCACCGACAATCCACGGCCGATGTCCTCCAATGTCGTTTGCTTCTGCCACTTCTCCTGCAACTGAACCGGAAGTATCTGTGTGGGAAACAGGAGGGTATCTTCCTGAACCGTATAGCATCGGCCCGATGTCGTTTTCAGGTAAATAAGTCCGTCAACTTCCGCCATATCATCCAATTCACCGAAAGAAGAAGGGTCCAGATCGGACACAATGGTTCTCAACACGACACATCCGCGTTCATCACGCTCTATCCTTCCGAATACATTGTATCCTCCTGCCCATATCCTATTCCCCGAATCGCGGAACAGACGGGTGACACGGGAAAATCCGGGCGTATAGATTGTTTCCCAACGATTGTAATCATAATGAAGAATACCCTCGAAATTGGCAAAATAAACATTCCCGCAGCTGTCACACACAACGTCGAAATTACGATTGTGCGCCTGATACACAGAAGACGGATAGTTCACAAAGAATGGAACTCCTTCTTGTGAATCCGCACATATCGGGCAAAGACACAACATCAATAAGAGTATCTTTTTCATGGCTGGTACGTTTTTAAATAATAAGATTCAAATGGTATTTGCTTGCCGACATAGTACTCCCATTCTTCCTGTGTGAAGTCGCGTCGCAATCCCTGACGGACAACAGTAGCCATATGATCGGGCGAAACGGGTATCCGGTATAACCGGCCCTGTTCGTCTCCCATAAAAATGGATGTACCATCCGGATGAAGGCAGAAAGTGTGAATCCATCCGCTGCTTGTCATAATTACAGCAGATTCCGTCTTTCCTTTATGAAGATCCCATAAACGAAGCGTACAGTCATAACTGCTTGAAAACAGTATATTCCCTTTCCGGAAAATGGCGGTGACGGCAGCCTGGTGTCCGATCAGCTTTTGCAGGACATTCCCATCTTTGTCACATATTAAAATGGTTCCTTCCCTACACCCCACGGCATACCTTTCATCAGAAAGAGAGCAAAAAGAGGTAACCCTCCCCCCTTGCGACCACCCCTCTATAAACCGGACAAATTGACCGGCAGATGAAAGCAAGGCTACTGTTCCATTCTTTAAAAAGACATAGAGGTTATCTCCTGACTTCCCGACACAAGTGACCGGATACTCCGGCTGAAAACAAAGCTGTATCTGATGGCTGATACAGTCAAAAGCATAAATACCCGTTGCAGAAATAGCTAAAAGCCGGTCGGAAGCAGCCGGAATCAATTGCCGGTATTTACCTTCAGGCAAAAGGTAAGCAGCCATACCGGCAGAGTTCACGGAGACGAGGCATCCGTCATAGGACAGGGCATACACCAGAGAATCCGAATGGATCAGCACATCCCGAAAATCATAACGGGAATCACTCAACAGAAATCCGGATGTGTACGTTTGTCCATCTCCCGACTTCCAACATATCATTTCACCGTACTTACTGACAGTGACCAATCCCGGCAGAGAATCCCGGCAAGTCTGCGGGTTTCCAATTGTTTCGTGCAACAACCTGATGCCGGTGATAGCCCCCTTGTGTCTAAACCAAAGTTGATCTTGCCTGCAAGATAAGGACAAAGCGTTGAAGACAGCCGGATGATACACATCACCATCATAGTGTTTTGTGAACTGCCAGGAAGTATATGCCAGCAACGAGGCCAGTTCCATGTTGCCGGACCGGTATTGGGTGACAGAAAGCGTACCCAATGAACGTCCCAAGGCCAGAAAAGCCAACGTATCGGCCACTCTCTTCGATTGTTCAGCCTGTAGTTGTCGTTCCATTGCCAGATTCTTCTGTTCATCCGCCAACCGATAGGCTTTCTCAGCCTCCCATTGTGCAGTAAATGCCTTTTCACGAGCTATTTCCGCCTGCTGCTGCATTTGATTAGCTTTCCGGGTCTGCGCGACAGCTTCCTGTCTTCTCTTTTCGGAAATGTCTTTTTGCTGATAGGCAATCTCCTCCATTTGCTGACTGACACGTTGGATAAGAACCGACTGCCTTTCTTTGTCCTGAAACTCCTCCAAAGACAAAGTCAGACGGTCTCTCTCCAATTCCGAATAACGATAGGCCCGGTATAAAACCAGACAAACGGTCAACAGTACACAAGGGACTGCTATGATCCAACGGATTATATTTTGGCTTAACTTGATCATCATACAGGTTCATCTTCCGATTGCGGATACTTCTTTTTAATGGTTAACCGATTCTCTTTATTGACGTAGGCATACGCCACATCATCCATCATTTCACGTACCAGAAAAATCCCCAATCCCCCTATCTCACGCTGTTCCGGCGGTAATGAAATGTCCGGATCGGCTTTAGCCAGAGGATTGAACGGAACACCTCCATCTATGAATTCCAGGACAATCTCTCCACCTTCATCCCATAAACACAGAGTCAGGTAACCGTCCGTTTCCTGCGGATAAGCATAATTGATAATATTGACTATTATCTCCTCACTTACCAAACGGAGGGCATAAGACAGGGAGGGATGTGAAGTAACTTCACGGCTATGCATCAGCATATCGAGAATTTCATCCAACCTCCCGACGACAGGGCGAAACTGAAGTAACGTCATTGCTCAGGTATTTTTTAAGATTGTGATAATTCGTCAAGGGTCTGATAGAAACGAAAAAACTTATCGAATCCGGTCATGTGCATTACGTCCTTAATCTCTTGCGACACACTGACAAGACATACATTCCTGCCTTTAGCCTTTGCCAGTTTAAAGGCGTAGAGCATAACGCGTAATCCGGCACTGGATACGTAGGAACAATTGCTGAGGTCCAACGCCACAGAATGCCCTTGCTCAATAAGAGCTACAATTTTAGTTTGTTCGTCAGCGCTTGTATTTGAATCCAAAACGGCACCAACTGGATGGATTTCATACTTTTCCATAGTTTTCTTATTTTTTAGTATTATCTGATTCGTTGAAGAGACAGTAAAGTGATATCATCGGACTGAGGATAATCTCCGGAGAAAGCCCTGACAGAGTGAAGCACCTGCGTAACGACCTCTTTCGCTGAAGTATCTTCTTGCAAAGCACCCAGAACTTCCTGCAGTTTGCCTTCCGAAAATTGTTCGCTTTTATCATTGAAGGCTTCCGTTACCCCATCGGTATACAGAAGTAGAGTATCTCCGACTCCAAACTCCAATGTATTACTTTCAAATTCAATGTCATCAAACACTCCGACCACAAAATTGGAAGCGACGGGCAAGTACGCTGCCGATCGGTTTCTCCGAAGAATAGATGGAGGGTTATGTCCGGCATTGGTATAATCCATTACACCGGTCCTACAGTTATAGATCCCATAAAAAACCGTCACAAACATAGAGTCCATACTTTCTTTGCACAGCAGCTTGTTGGCATAAGTGAGACATTCAGCCGATGATACTCCCCGGAGAGCGGTTGCCCGAAGCAGTGTCCGGCTAACGGCCATGAACAAGGATGCGGGTACACCTTTCCCGGATACGTCGGCAATCACCAGACCTATGCGCTCGTCGTCAATCTGGAAAAAGTCGTAAAAGTCACCACCTACATCTTTGGCCGGGGTCATGGAGGCATAGATATCGACCATTCCCGCCAATTCAGGAAAAGGCGGAAAAGAACGGGGAAGAATGGTTTGCTGGATTTCTCCTGCAATGGCCAGGTCATTCTT
Organism: Bacteroides hominis; assembly: GCF_033042785.2. NCBI lineage: Bacteria > Pseudomonadati > Bacteroidota > Bacteroidia > Bacteroidales > Bacteroidaceae > Bacteroides > Bacteroides hominis. Next base: position 4,309,966 of record NZ_CP178829.1, read on the forward strand.
GATAGACTCCAGTTGATTGTGTTCCTGCTGTGACTCCCGGATATAACGGACTTGTTCGATTGCTTTTTCAATAGTCCGCGACAAGTCTTCCAGATCTATCGGCTTGGTAGCAAAGTCGAATGCCCCTTTATTCATGGCAGAACGTATGTTGTCCATATCTCCATAAGCAGAGACCATAATACATTTCATCGCCGGATTTTTCAATTCATTGATCTTGGCCAGCAAGGTCAATCCATCCATCTCGGGCATATTAATATCGCTTAGGATAATATCGAAATCAGGAGTTTCCAGAAGTTTCTGTAAAGCCTCCAACCCATTATGGGCAAAGGCAAACTCGTATTCACCTTTTCGTATCTGTCGCCTGAAGTACTGGGTAAGCAATACCTCTAAATCGAGTTCATCATCTACACTTAATATTTTTGCAGCCATATCTGTGATTATTTATAAATTTCAATTTTCTATTCAGACTTTTATGACGGCAAAAATAGAGAGTGCCCGGCCCGGTTACAATTTTATATTTTAAACCGGAAGAATGTTTTTCCGAATGAATGCTATTGTCTTATAAGCATACAGGGCCGCGTGTCCTTGTCCCTCAAGGAAAGCAATCAAAAGACCGATCCCTCCTTTTAAAAGGAACTATAGCTTATTCGGAATTTATATTTTCAGGATAGGGCTTTTCTTTTCACTTTTGCTGTCGTAAGCTTACAAAGAATAAATAAAAACGGGCGGAACCGAAAAGCCGGAAATAGAGTAGGAAGAAATAATAAGAAATATATTATGGATAAGAAATTATTACCTTACTTTGAGAATGTTAATGATGGAGGAGAACAGGGCAAATACTTAAAAGAATTTGGAAATGAAGAAACGCAAGGAGGTATTTGTCTACACTTATCAATTACTTGGTTATATCTATGGCATAACAGCACAAATAAAGCTCCGAATACGATATGGCAGGAAATGAAAACTCCCACTTTAATTCAACAAATAGCAAGCAACCAAAGAAGTTACCAACAATATTATCCGAATATTGCAGATAATGTATCTTTAGCTACTCGTAACTCCCTTCATGTAACAGGGACTAACGCAGGGGAAATTTATCAGATAACAACCAATGCACTGGCAGAATGTAACATGCTTTTATATGTCATTGATTTAGAAAAAGACCATAAATTAGTTGGAAGACATGCTATTGCAGCAATTGCAACAGGAGGGCGTTTTTATTTGTATGACCCTAATGTTGGTGTAATGTCAGTACCTATGGGCAATATGAAAGAGTTAATAGAGAAAATCCCTTATATATATGGCAAGCATTCTCTCAATATTAGTCATACTTCTATTTATAAGATATCCTAATGAAATTGAGATCTTATAAAATCAAACAATATCCACATCAATTCATATAGAGGTATTTCTTACAAAAATCCTCTAATAAATAAAAAAGTCAACTGAATTGCATTTATTCAGTTGACTTTCTTTTATCTTACAGCTTTAATAATAACTTTAGTCTTTCTTATCCAATGCCTCAAAACAAGAGTTTTTGCTCACAAACTCCGGAACAATATCTTTCATGGCAGCTACGATCTTCATCTGATCATAGGTGTAACTTACATCGATTAATTTCTGAATTCTCTCTTTCACTTCGTCATAATCATACTCACGCACAGTGGCAATCATAATCTTTTCGTGGTAAGTAGGTTTGGTCAGCTCTTTCACGTTGAGCAACTCTTCGTACAGCTTCTCACCATGGCGCAAACCGGTAAATTCAATCTTCACGTCCGTACGTCCCGAAAGGCTGATCATTCGCTTAGCCAGATCGACAATCTTCACGGGTTTACCCATATCGAAGATGTAGATTTCTCCGCCATTACCCATACTACCGGCCTCCAATACCAGACGACAAGCTTCGGGTATAGTCATGAAATAACGGATAATCTCAGGGTGAGTAACAGTTACAGGACCTCCACGCTGAATCTGATCGCGGAAACGGGGAATAACCGAACCGTTAGAGCCTAATACATTACCGAAACGAGTGGTAATGAACTGCACCGAACGAGTGCCTTCCTTCTGTAATTTTTTCGCTAATGACTGTACATAGATTTCACAGATACGCTTTGAACATCCCATTACATTGGTCGGATTGACAGCCTTATCCGTAGAAATCATCACAAATTTCTCCGAACCGAATTTAACGGCAAGATCGGCAAGCGTACGTGTACCCGACACATTAATCTGAATAGACTCCGACACGTTGTCTTCCATCATCGGCACATGCTTGTATGCGGCTGCATGAAATATGTATTGAGGCTTGTATTCACGGAAAATAGCTTCCATGCGGGTAGCGTTCGATATATCAGCAACAATCGTTTCAGCATCAATATCACGCCAACGATCCTGTAATTCCAAACGAATGTCATGTAACGGAGTCTCAGCCTGATCAATCAGGATCAACTTATATGGGTTGAAAGATGCAACCTGACGCATAATCTCACTACCAATAGAACCGGCAGCACCGGTAATCATCACTCGTTTGCCTTCCAAATGGGAAGCAATCTTATGAATATCTACCTCGATAGGTTCGCGTTGCAAGAGATCTTCAATCTGTATTTCCTTCAGTTGGGTTTTATTGAGTGATTGTCCGCCCCATTCGCTCAGAGGAGGAGCGGTCAGCAACTTCACGTTATTGGAGAGCAGCGTATCAATCATGTCGGACTTTTTCAGTTTCTCCATCTTAACCGGAGAAACGATGATGGTATGCACATCACGGTCGTTCATGTTTTCAATTAGTAGTTCGTCGTTTGGAAATACCTTAGCTCCCATCATAACTTTACCAATCAACTCCGGCTCGTCGGCTATAAAACCACGAAGACGATAATGATTACGCAAATTTACACGCAGAGACTTGGCTATGTTCACTCCGGCCTCTTTGGCACCATAAATAAATACGTTAGTGGTATGACTACCATCGAAGTTGAGCACTTCAAAAAACATCTTAACTACTATACGCGAACAAGCCATCATGGCAAAATTGATCACGTACGCCATAAACAGCACGCTGATGGCACCAATCCGGACACCCAGATAAGCGTCCAGCAGAACACTCAGAATCATCAGTACCCCATAAGAGACCGTAAGCGACACAAAAATGCGCATAATGTCCACAAACGAAGAAAAGCGAAGCACATTTGAATAGGTACGGAATACCCGGAAGAAAATCAAATTAGCCACTACTGTCCAAAGAATGGTCTTATCTATCGTAGACGAATCCAGAAAAATGCTGCGAAAATCGTAACGAAGCGAATAGGCAAGCAAACAGGATGCGACAATAATAAATATGTCAATCAATAGGATAGTCCAAATGGGCAGTACCTTCGCGGAAAGATACCGATGGAAAAAATTCTGTTTCATTTGTTTTACAGTTTTTGTTTTAGGCGGTGCAAAGATACACTATTTTCACTAACCCGTGCGTTTTTATTTGACAAAATAAAGTTTTTAACACAATAAAAGTGGAATAATAGTGTAAAAAAGGGACGGAATTCTCTTCTTCCGTCCCTTTAAAATATGGATATTACATTAAGTTACTTGCCAATTCACTCAATTCGCTGCGTTCACCTTTCACCAGATTGACATGTGCAAACAGGTTCTGATCTTTCATTCGATCGATCATATACACCAGACCATTAGACTGACTGTCCAGATAAGGTTGGTCAATCTGTTGGATATCTCCGGTAAACACCATCTTGGTTCCCTCTCCGGCACGGGTGATAATAGTTTTAATTTCGTGTGGGGTCAGATTCTGTGCTTCGTCAATTATGCAGTAGGTTTCGCTAAGGCTTCGTCCGCGAATGAATGCCAAAGCCTCGATCACCAATTGCTCGCTCTTCTGCATATCTTCCAACCGCTTCACTTCGGTAGAGTTTGAGGCAAACTGACGTTTTATTACATTCAGGTTATCGAACAGGGGTTGCATATAGGGTGCTACCTTTTCAGTCGCATCTCCCGGAAGGAATCCCAAATCTTTATTGGAAAGGGCCACAATAGGACGTGCCAGCAGAATTTGTTTATATTCAGTAAGTTTTCCCAAAGCTGCGGCCAGGGCAAGCAATGTTTTACCGGTTCCGGCCTTACCTGTCAAAGCCACCAGTTTTATATCGGGATCATTCAGAATTTCGAAAGCGAAACTCTGTTCCGCATTACGCGGTTCGATTCCATAATTTTTCGTTTTATTTACCCGGCAGACCATGTGTGTAAAGGGATTGTAACGGGCAAGCACACTGCTGCGATCACTCTTAAGAATGAAACATTCGTTGGGACGAAGAATGTCCTTAAAATCAAATTCATTGATATCCAGCCCTTCTCTGGACGAGTAAATACGGTCGATCAACTCCGGTTCTATGTTTTCGAATACCTCGTTCGATTTTTCGAAAACATCGACATTCACAACCTTATCGGTGATATAGTCCTCGCAAAGTATCCCTATGGAACGGGCTTTCATCCGTAAGTTGACATCCTTAGTCACCAGGATATTTTTCATTTTCGGATATTTCCGCGCCAGAAACTCGGCTACAGCCAATATCTGATGATCCGGTTTACGGGCAGGAAACGATTCATGTACTTTAGGAGCTTCCGAATCACCTGTTATAATAAACAACTTGCCCAGTCCTTCGCCCAAAGGGGCGCCATGGGTGAACAGGCTATCGTCGGTTATTAAATCAAGTTCGCGCACAAACTCACGCGCATTGTAATTGATTTGTTCGTTACCTTTCTTGAATTTATCCAATTCTTCCAAAACAACAATCGGAAGATAAATATCATTCTCCTGAAAATTCTTCAGGCAATTGTAGTCGTGGAGAATAACATTCGTGTCGAGCACAAAATTTTTCTTTGTTCCCATGATTCTTAGATTTAAATGTTGATATTTGCAATCAAAAAGACAATCGACACCTCTGTGTTGAATTGTTGCAACTAAGATAACAAATAAAAAGGCAAACAAAAGAAGTTGCCCGTTAAATATTATAAAACATGAATTATCAGGAAACTTTAGACTACCTATACAACAGCGTTCCCATGTTCCAACAGGTAGGAAGCAGTGCATACAAAGAGGGACTGGAAAACACCCATGCATTAGACGAATATTTGGGACATCCTCACACCACGTTTCAAAGTATCCACATCGCCGGGACTAATGGAAAAGGCTCTTGCTCACACACATTGGCAGCAATTTTGCAGTCGGCCGGATATAAAGTCGGGCTCTATACTTCGCCCCATTTAGTCGACTTCCGCGAACGTATCCGCATCAATGGCGAGACCATTTCACAAGAATACGTGATCCGTTTTGTGGAAAGCCACCGTTCTTTTTTTGAACCATTGCATCCTTCGTTCTTCGAGCTGACTACAGCCATGGCATTCCGATACTTTGCCGACCGGCATATCGACGTAGCTGTAATCGAAGTTGGACTGGGAGGACGCCTGGATTGCACCAACATCATTCATCCGGATTTGAGTATTATCACCAATATCAGTTTCGACCACATGCAGTTTCTGGGCAATACACTGGCAAAAATAGCGACAGAAAAAGCAGGTATCATAAAAAAAGGTGTACCGGTTGTCATTGGTGAAACAACCGAAGAGACTAAGCCCGTATTTTTGCAGAAAGCTCAGGAAGTGGAAGCTCCTATCATCTTCGCAGAAGAAGAACAAAGACTAAAAGGAGCAACAAAATTCAAAACCTGTACGAACAGAAAATGGACAGAATATCCGGAAAAACACTCCAGTGCTGTACAAGCAGAAGAAGCAGAAGCTGTTTCCGGCTGGATCTACGAAAACGAGACATATCCCGAACTGGAAGGAGTACTGGGAGGTTCATATCAACCAAAAAACACAAATACACTCCTGTCTGCTCTTCCCATCCTGAGGAAGTCAGGTTATAAGATCAGTGACAATGACGTAAGAAACGGTTTCCGGCAAGTAGACCAAATGACCGGACTACAAGGACGCTGGCAAAAATTGAGAAACTCTCCCACCATCATTTGTGACACGGGACACAATGTAGCAGGTATCTCTTATATCGTAGAGCAACTAAAGCAAATGAAATATGAACGTCTCCACATGGTCATCGGTATGGTGAATGACAAAGACGTCAGTGGAGTACTGGCCTTACTGCCTAAAAATGCAGTCTACTATTTCACCAAAGCGAGCGTCAAAAGAGCTCTGTCAGAGACTCTGTTACAGCAAATCGGAGCCTCTGCCGGACTGCAGGGTAAAACTTATCCTGATGTTCAATCGGCCGTAAAGGCCGCACAAGAAAAAAGCCTCCCGGAAGACTTGATCTTCGTAGGAGGCAGTAGCTTTATTGTAGCCGACTTATTATCGTGCCGCGATACACTCGATCTCGACTAAAGCATCTTTAGGCAAGGCTTTCACGGCAACAGCCGAACGGGCGGGAAATGCGCCTTCAAAATAAGTTGCATATACCCCATTCATTCCGGCAAACAAAGACATATCCTGGAGGAAAACTGTCGTTTTTACAATATCTGACATGGTCAGACCGGCAGCCTCAAGGATATGTTTTATGTTTTCAAGAGACTGGCGGGCTTGTGCTTCCACACCGTCGGGCATCAGTCCCGTAGCTGCATCGATAGGAAGCTGACCGGAAACAAATACCATTCCATTCGCTTCAATAGCTTGACTGTAAGGACCGATAGCTCCCGGTGCCTTATCACTGCAAATTACTTTTTTCATTTTACTTGGTTTATTAATGATTGACATTTATGGTAAAGTTGATATCCTGAAGATGATAAAAAACTCCTATCAGGAAAGTTCTTATGAAAACAAAGATAAGAAAAAAATATAAGAGCTATGCAGTATTTGGCAAACAAACGTATTTATATATATGAATACACAAAAGAATCAGAATAACTTTAACCGAATAAGACCTAAACTTTAACAAAATGGAGATGTTAGAAATGGATCTCCCCCATAAAGAAAGAGGTTATCGCAATGACGATAACCTCTTCTCTTTTATATTTCCGGCACTTTATTTACAATGCTTCTTAATCAGTTCATCCACATTAGGATCGCCAAGTTCTTTTGCTTTGGCAAAACTTGCACAAGCCTCTTTTTCTTGCTTCAACTGAATCTGGCAAATTCCTAACAAACGATATGCTTCGGCATATTTCGGATCAACAGTCAATGCATCTTTCAATGCTTTCTCGGCCTCCGCATAGCGTCCCACACGCAGGTTGACCACTGCCAACTCTGCCCGATAAGTGAGATCTTCCGGATTCAGCTCGATTGCCTTTGTGATATCATCCAAAGCACGCTGGAATTGTTTGGCTTTGAAGGCAGCCTGTTCCCGATAATAATAAAACAAATCGTTAACACTGCCATTCACTGCATTGAAATATGCATCATAATCGGCCAGAGCCGGACGATACTTTTCTACATTCATATACATCTGGGCACGTTCCAACAGATAGGGAGCCAAATCTGCTGTAATGGGCGTCGGACAATGGGCAATACAACTATCCAGCAAAGCAACGACCTCTTCGGGAGCAGCTTTACTCAATTCCTTTGCCTTGGCAGCACTGAAGAAGGAAGCCGGAGATGCCAATTCGGTTCCGTTCACTTTGTCATAGCTGGTAAATGCACCGGCATAATCCTGCTTGGCAAAAAGAATATCTCCTTCAAGTTGACGGTATACAGGCAAATCCTGAACAGCTATCGCACTACGCACATCCGCCAGAGCCTTATCATACGTCCAATCCTTATAAGTGGTTTCGGGTTTACTCAATTGGTAGTTGTATACCAACTTGGCTATGTTATAATAAACATCATCCTTTTTCTGTGCAACCTTCAGGGCATGCTCCAAATCGGCAGCCGCTTTGTCCATATCCTTACCTGCAAACACATAGTTCCCTGCACGGCGAAGATAGCCATCCGCACTGTTCGGGAAAGTTTTGATAAAATCATCAAGGGCAACGGCATAAGCCTCAGGAGTAGTTTGCGTAGAAGCAATAAACAGGTAAACCAAAGCCTGATCTTCATCTTCAGGTAAGCCTTTCTTTATACCGATTGCATTCAGTGCGGCATCGCTCAGTGCAAGAGCATTGATATTCTGTGACATGGCAAAAGCTGCACCTGCTGCATAACTAATAGAGGTAGTATCCTGTCCGGAAGCTTTTTGTGCCACTCCGAACACTTTACCGTCCGCTGTCGTTACCGGACAACTCACCATCTTATCTTTCAATACCATATCCAGTGTATAATAATGATATTTATCACCACCGATATTATCCACCTTTTTCACTTTGCCGCTGGTCACGTTTCCACCTTTCTGAGTGGAATAAGGTAACAGATAGACTTCGGCACCTACAGCCGGAGCTACAGTGGACACCTGTAATGCCGGTACCTTCTTTACTGTAATGCCGACACGGAACTTTATGATATCATACATATCATTGGCTCCCAGAATACATTCAACCGGCATTTTCTCTCCTTCGGAATTAATGATAACAGCACGCTGAGCTCCTTTAAACAAAGAATAGTCAGACAGAGCCACTCCGTCTTCGGTCACAAAAAATCCGTTGCCGGTATTCTGAATTTTGTCGTCTTTATCATACGTAACGATGGAAAACACCGATCGTTTCGCCTTCTCTACCCATTTGGGGGCTTGCGCTACACTCCATTGTGACAGGAGACAAAGCACAAATGTGAATAATATGCTCTTTTTCATGTATTTGAATGTTGTTTTAGTTTGTACGTTGTTTCACGCCTTCATAAATCAGGATACCAGCGGCTACCGACACATTGAGTGACTCAATACTGCCCAACATCGGAATCTTGACCCATTCGTCGCATAACGCAAGGTTATCGTACGAAACACCGGTGTCCTCGGCGCCCATAATGATGCACATCGGACCGGTATAGTCGGCCTTCGTATAATCATAATCACCCTTTTCGGTAGCAGCCACAATGCGGAATCCACTATCTTTCAGATATTGTAAAGTTGTCTTTAAGTTCTGTTCACGGCAGACAGGCAAAGTATGCAGAGCTCCGGCTGAAGTCTTCATCGCATCCGCATTGACCGTAACACTTCCTTTCGCAGGAATAATGACAGCATCCACTCCGGCACATTCGCAAGTACGGGCTATGGCACCAAAATTACGCACATCCGTAATCCCGTCGAGCATAACAAAGAACGGACTCTTACCTTCCTCAAAGAGGAAAGGTACCAGATCTTCGGTCTTCTGATACGTCACCGAAGATATGAATGCCACTACACCCTGATGATTTTTACGGGTGATGCGGTTGATACGTTCCACCGGGACGCGCTGAACAGGAATCAGCGTACCTTTCAGAGCAGCAAACAGCTCCTTGGACAAGTCACTCTGAATGTCTTTCTTCACCAAAATCTTGTCTATCTCTTTACCAGCCTGAATGGCTTCAATCACGGCACGGACGCCGAAAATCATTTCGCTTTTATCAATCATGTAATTGTCTGCATTTTTAGAGTATGCAACTCGCCAATGTTCATTGCACGCCACTATATACTTATTTTATTATTTTTCTCTCTTTCAAAGAAGGTTCCAGCAATGCCCTTGCATTGCTTAGTGCAGCCTCGGTCAAAGTGGCACCACTCAGCATATGTGCCAACTCTTCTACCCGTTCTTCGTCAGTCAGACGACGAATATGGCTATTCGTTTCCGTATCATTATCCCGCTTGTATACCTTATAATGGGCACGTCCACGGGCAGCAATCTGAGGCAAGTGGGTGATACTGATCACCTGCCTGTTTTGTTCACCCATCTCTTGCATGATGTCCGCCATGCGATCTGCAATCTCACCGGATACTCCGGTATCGATTTCATCGAACACAATAGTGGGCAATTTTACGGCTCCTGCTATCATTGCCTTGATAGACAGCATAACACGAGCTATTTCACCACCGGACGCAACTGAAGATATACTCTGCAGCGCTCCGTTCTTATTGGCAGAGAATAAGAAGTTCACCGTATCTTCTCCTTGGGGACCCAATTCTTTTTTCAGCCCCATTTCCACCTGGAAGCGGACATTAGGCATTCCCAAAGGAATCAGACGAGCTGCCATCTGCTTTTCCACTTCACGGGCAATCTCCGTACGGGCCTTCGTCAGGACAAACGCTTGTTTCTTTACCTTATTATATTGCGCATCTCTCTGTTCCGTCAATTGAGCTATCCGATCATCATACGAAGTAATGGCAGCAAGTTTCGTTGCATATTGCTCTGAAAGGACGATCAACTCTTCTACTGTCTGAACACGGTGTTTTTGTTCCAAAGAATAGATCAGGTTCAACCGGTCATTCACTTCTTCCAGCCGGGATGGATTGAACTCGACACTCTCTCCCTGATCCGATATTTCCTGAGCTATATCTTTCAGTTCTATATAAGTGCTCTCCATCCGTTCAGCCAATTCTCCGGCAGGCTGGTATACCCGCTGCAATCCATTCAAAGTACCCAAACTCTCTTTCAAAGCAGGCAACAGTCCTCCTTCGTCTGAGGCAAGAGTTTGCTCTACCCGATATAATCCGGCTTTGATATCTTCGGCATGTGCCAATGTTTCGGCCTCCTGTTCCAATTCTTCCTGCTCTCCGGCAGAAAGATGTGCCTCCTCCAATTGTTCTAACTGGAAACGGATATAATCTTCATCCGTTTTGCTCTGTTCGGCCAGTACAATCAGTTCGTCAAGTTCTTTACTGAGCTTTTTCCATTCCTGATATAAATGATGATATACATCCAAAGCCTCTTCGTTGTGGGAAAGTATATCAAGTACATTGAGCTGAAAACCTTCTTTGTTAAGCAACAGATTCTGGTGCTGCGAATGTACATCGATCAATTGCTCGCCCAATTCTTTCATTTGTGTGAGCGATGCAGGCGTATCGTTAATAAATGCTCTGCTTTTGCCGGAAGACTGTACCTCACGGCGAAGTATACATTCGGGCTCATACTCCAGCTCGTTCTCTTCGAAAAAAGCTTCCATATGATAAGCTGATATATCGAACCTGGCCTCAATAATACATTTCGAAGCACCTTGCCGAATAGCCTTCACATCAGCACGCTGTCCGAGTAAAAGTCCGATTGCGCCCAGAATAATGGATTTCCCGGCACCGGTTTCACCGGTAATCACAGAAAATCCGGTTTCGAAACGGATATCAAGTTTCTCAATCAGAGCATAATTCTGGATGTATAATGAACGTAACATAAATCACAATTCTTTTATCATTCTATCAATAATATCTCTGGCTACTTCAGTCTTGGATTTTAACGGATAATCGGTTCTGCCTCTACAACTGAGAATACTGATTTTATTTGTATCGTAACGGAAACCCGCACCTGCATCATTCAATGAATTCAGCACAATAAAATCGAAGTTCTTCCGGATCAGTTTTCCTTCGGCATTACGCTGTTCATCATTCGTTTCAAGAGCAAAACCGATTAATTTCTGCCCCGGTGTCTTCAGTTTACCCAATGCAGCGGCAATATCGTGGGTAGGCTTGAGATGTAACATCAAATCATCTCCCTCCCGTTTTATCTTCTTATCGACTACAACATCCGGAGTAAAATCTGCTACTGCAGCACATAATATTCCGGCATCCACCAATGGGTATTGCGCCATAGCAGCCTCATACATTTCCTGAGCAGACTCCACATCAATACGGGTAATGTGTGAATGATATACCTTCTGTTGCACCGGTCCGGCTATCAGCACTACCTCCGCTCCGCGACGGGCACACTCCTCTGCCAATGCAAATCCCATTTTACCGGAAGAATAATTACCAATGAAACGTACCGGATCAATCTTTTCATAAGTCGGTCCGGCTGTAATCAGCACTTTCTTTCCAGCCAGCTCGCCCGTAGAGGAAAAGAACTCATCAAGTACCCGGATAATATTCTCCGGTTCTTCCATGCGCCCCTTACCTACCAAATGGCTTGCCAATTCTCCCGAAGCCGGTTCAATGATATGATTACCGTATGAACGCAGCGTATCCAGATTCTTCTGGGTACTGGGATGCGCAAACATATCCAAGTCCATGGCCGGAGCGATAAACACCGGTGCCTTCGCTGACAGATAAGTCGTGATCAGCATATTGTCTGCTATGCCATTTGCCATTTTACCAATGGTAGAAGCCGTCGCAGGCGCTATCAGCATAGCATCTGCCCAAAGCCCCAAATCTACGTGGCTGTTCCACGTTCCGTCCCGCTGGGCAAAAAACTCACTGATAACAGGCTTACTGGTCAAAGCGGACAAAGTTATCGGAGTAATAAACTCCTTTCCGGCAGGAGTAATTACGACCTGTACCTCCGCTCCCTGTTTAATCAAGCCGCGTATAATGTAGCAAGCCTTATAAGCAGCAATGCTACCGGTAATGCCAAGTATAATTTTCTTTCCGTTCAGCATAGTTATTTTCCCGTTAACTCACGCAGGCGAATCTTCGTCAACATGGCTTTTGTATTCAGCGTAAAGTCACTATTGAGAATCCAACTGTAATATCCGGGATCTTTTTTCAGCACTTCACTCACCGACTGGCCTTTGTATTTGCCAAAATTAAAAACCTCCACTCCATTGTCATCATACACCATACGTCCGGCAAAATCCACATTCTTGTTATAGCTTGAGTAATCGGCCAGGAAAGACATATCGTTTTGCAAATCTTCCGGATAGCGGTCAAGTTGAGCCATCAGGACCTCGTACGTAGCGCGGGTATCGGCTTCCGCTGTATGTGCATCTTCCAAATTACGGCCACAATAGAATTTATAAGCAGCCGAAAGAGTACGTTGTTCCATCTTATGGAAAATTACCTGTACATCAACAAACTTGCGCTTACTCATATCAATATCAACTCCGGCACGAAGAAACTCTTCCGCCAACACGGGAATGTCAAAACGGTTGGAGTTGAAACCAGCCAGATCACAACCTTCAATGTCATTCGCAATGCTTTTTGCCACCTCCTTAAAAGTAGGACAATCAGCTACGTCAGCATCAAAAATACCATGAACGGCAGATGATTCGGCAGGAATAGGCATTTCGGGATTAATACGGAGAGTTTTCGACTCTTCATTCCCGTTCGGATATACTTTAAGATAACAGATTTCTACAATTCGGTCTGAGTTGATGTTAGTCCCGGTCGTTTCCAGGTCGAAAAAGACAATAGGGTTCTTTAGGTTGAGTTTCATTGTTTATACGGTTTTGTTTAAATTCACCACAGAGGACACCGAGTACACAGAGCTTCAATTCAAAAGAATGATGTCTCTGTGATCTTTGTGTCCTCTGTAATGAATCCGATTCTATTTCTGTTCCGCAGTTAGTCGTTCAGCATCATCGGCATCAGCAGCATCAACAAATCTTCGTTTTCTTCCTGTTCTACCGGAATAATGACACCTGCTCTTGACGGATCAGCCAATTCGATGATCACTTCCTCTGCCGAGATATTATTCAGAATATCGATCAGGAAAGTAGATTTAAAGCCAATACTCATTGCTGCACCCGCATATTGGCACACCTGTGTTTCCTCTGCAGAAGTAGAGAAATCAATATCCTGAGCCGAAACCACTATCTGGTTTTCCTGCATACGGAGTTTGATAAGACTGCTTGCCTGTGAAGAGAAAATAGATACACGACGCAAAGCACCTATCAGCTGCATACGGTCTACCGTCACTTTGTGCGGATTGTTTTGTGGAATCACTGAATTATAATTGGGGTAGCGTCCTTCAATCAGACGACAAACCATACGATAACTTTCGAGCGTGAAGACAGCATTGCGTTCGTCAAACTCGATCACCACCATACCCGATTCCTTAGGCAGCAGGTTCTTCAACAAAGTTGCCGGTTTTTTGGGCAAAATAAATGCAGCACGTTCATTTCCGCGTGCAGCCAATGTTTTACAACGTACCAACTTGTGTCCGTCCGAAGCTACCATTGTAATGTCTTCAGTCGTAATGTCAAAGTAAATACCATTCATCACCGGACGGAGTTCGTCATCGGCAGTAGCAAATACCGAACGGTTAATGCCTCCCAGCAATATCTGTGCTTCCATCTCCACACGAACCGCATTATCACCGAGTGTAGCCGATTGCGGAAACTCGTCGGCATTCTGCCCCATCAGGCTATATTTACCATTTTGGTACTGTACCGTAATTTCATAGGTATCCGGCTTTATTTCGAATGTCAACGGTTGTTCCGGAATCTCTTTCAATGCATCGAGCAACGTTTTTGCAGCGACGGCAAACTTTCCGTTAGAATCACTCTCGTTCACCTCAACCGAGGTTACCATTGTAGTTTCACTATCAGAAACAGTCACAGACAGTGTTCCGTCCTCCAACTGAAAGAGAAAACAATCTAAAATAGGCAGCGCATTTTTTGAGTTTATCACACGGCTAACAGCCTGTAAATGGCTGGAAAGTGCAGTACTTGAAACGATAAATTTCATATAATCTGTGATTTTAAATTTTATATTTTTGCAAAGCACAAAGTTACAAAAAAGATCGAGGCAGCACAATAAAAGAGAAGAAAAAACAGGAGAATATTCGTCGGATATCCCTAAAAAATTGTAACTTCGCCGCACAATTTAAAATTATCGCAATGGAATTTACAGGAAAAATTATCGCTATACTCCAGCCCAGAGGTGGAGTTTCTAAGACAAGCGGCAACGAATGGAAGGCTCAGGAGTATGTAATCGAAAATCATGATCAATATCCAAAGAAAATGTGTTTCGACATCTTCGGAGCAGACAAAATAGAACAATTCAACATCCAGATGGGTGAAGAGTTGACTGTATCATTCGATATCGATGCACGTCAATGGCAGGATCGTTGGTTCAACAGTATCCGTGCATGGAAAGTAGAGCGTGTAGGCGCAGGCGCACCCATGACTCCGGGAACTCCGGTTCCTCCTCCGGCACCATCTTCAGCACCGGAATTCATTGCCGGTGATGCAAAAGACGACTTGCCTTTCTAAGCAAACATGCCTTAGTATAAGACACAAAACCCCGAAAGCTATCCAATTTCTTTCGGGGTTTTGTGCCTCTTACCGTAGTCAGGAAACATCGTCAGAATCACCTTTATAAATCAAAACCACATTAGGATAGACAACTCCGTCAGTACAGGTAAACTGTGCAGAAAGAATAAAATGACGGAAGAACTCCTGATTGCGAAAGAAAAATGCAGGTATCAACCTGACGTAGTTCTCCGGCTGGGAAAAGGTTTCTCCCAAGTCAGCCACCATCATAAAGTTATATGACGGAGAAAGATTTACTACCGTTTCCTCGTATCCGGGAGTATCGTTCAGAATTTCTTTTTTATCCAGACAACGGACATATGTGGCAAGACTCTCCGCATCCGGAGCCAAAATCAGTCTCTCTCCATAGAAACAAGCATAGACATATAAGGCAGATTCCGTAATTCCGGTCAATTGCGTAAACAATGTATTACGTGGCAACACATAAAGCGTATAAGCTCTTGAAGGCGTTTTACAGAAAGTAGTACGTGGCTTCGGAGGGCCGTCCACTTCTTTCGGAGCACTCCGGAGTACTCCTTGCAACACCCGCTCAGCCTGCTGGACATCCTTCAAGGGAATAGTCATCACCGCACAAGGATTCGCAAGAGTGTCCGCCGAATGGAACAGGCAGGTCACAAGTTCGCCTCCGGCATTATCCTTGAGGAATGCAAGCAGTTCTCCGTCCCGGTCCCTGATATAGTCTGAATAGGTTGATGTTGTATATTCCTGCCGGGCAGTAAAGTCAAGCATCGCCTGCATATCCGTCACCGACCGTTTATTGAAAAAGAAAGTAGAAGCCGGCAGGATGTCTCCCGGAAAGTCTTCTACAGGTTGTTGTTGCCGAAGCACGTTCATAAAAGTCATACAGGTATCAGTATCATGACTGACTCCAGAAAAGTAAATAGCATCCCCGTTCATTTTCATATCAAATTCGGTCCATCCCCCCAATTGTGTACACGAACGAATCCCGTCGGTAGCCTTGCCCATACTCAGGGGTTGCATACGGGCATAAATAGTAGCCGCTACACGGGCACGCTTGTCTTCATGCACTTTTACAAAAGAGCTGTCGGTCAGCAAAGACTTTTTCGACAAACGTGCGTCGATCACTTGTTCTATCAGCTTCTTCTGATAGCTCACCGCCAAAAAATCGGAAGTGAAGTAGCAAGCTAAAAAGCTATCATCCGGCATCGGATAGATGCGTATCTCCTCCCCTTTATAATCAAACAGTTTTGATGGGAAACTGCTTGAACAGTATTTACGTATAAATTTCTCCACTAACTCATAATCACCATTTCCCAAACTGCAATACAACACCTGGTTGCGGTCATTATCCGGCTCATGAAAGCTCAGCAACACCTTATTCATCTGTTTACTCAACCCGTGAGGCGTATCTTCCAACAATGTATAAAGATGGAGTTTCAAATAAGAAAATAATTTGGAAATATAAAGGAAATGCTGATCTTTGCTACAACTCAGTTCATTGATACTCTGTATCATCCCGGCAAGATCATCCGTTTCGAGAACCACAGTGGCCGAGCGCGGAACAAGCGTATAAAGATTAAAGTCTTTACGCCCCTCAACCGCCGATAATCTGAAAAAAGAAAACATAGCAAAGCCTGTACACAGTAGTACAACAGACGAGATTACGGCTATTTTCACTATCGTACGGAGTTTCATGGCATTCGTTGTTTATCGGCTCACTGCAAAAATAATAAATTCTCCAAATAAAACAAAATATACTTAAAGAAAGAATTATTAAGCATTAATCACTAACATTCTATTTCAAGCCCGTCGAATGCAAAATGCACATGCGGAGGAAGTAGTTTTTCCACATCTGCCTGAAGTCCGATATGATGACTCATGTGAATAAACCAGGTTTCCTTTGCCCCAATGCGTTTCACAGCCTCCAGCGCTTCAGAAAGGCTTTGATGGGTGTTGTGTGGCGCTACGCGCAATGCATTCATCACCAGCACATCTACCCCTTGTAACTGCTCAAACGATTCATCGGGCATGGTCAGCATATCAGTAATATATCCGAGCTTTCCGATCCGATATCCCAGAATGGGCAGTTTGCCGTGCATTACCCTCAAGGGTAACACTTCGGTATGATTAACAAGAAACGGACGATTGGGTTCAATCTCACGCAAAGGAATATTCGGAACTCCCGGATAAGTATGTTCCACAAAGCAATAAGGCATCCGGCTACGCAAACGCTCAGCCGTATACGTTTCGGCATAAATAGGCACCTCTCCGAAACGACAGAAAGGACGTAAGTCATCCAAACCTCCCACATGGTCATAATGTTCGTGGGAAATCAATACGGCATCAATTTTACCAAACGGGACATGTAACATCTGTTCCCTGAAATCCGGACCGCAGTCCAGCAATAAAGTAGCATCCCCGGTCTGCACCAACGCCGAGGTACGAAGACGATGATCTTTCGGATCTTTTGAAGTGCAAACCGCACAAGTGCATCCAATCTCGGGCACTCCGGTAGAAGTCCCGCTACCAAGTATTCTTATTTTCATTTCAGATAAAATTCACCTCCGGATGAATATCTATTCCAAACTTCTCTCTAACCGAAGCGCGTACTGCATCCGAAAGTGCCATAACATCCGCGCCTCTGGCTCCTCCGCGATTCACCAGTACCAGCGCTTGCTTATCATGTACCGCTGCCGGCCCCAAAGCTTTACCTTTCCAGCCACACTGATCAATCATCCAACCGGCGGGAATCTTTATCCGGTCGGCATCTATTTCGTAAAAAGGCATATGTGGATACTCTTCTTGCAACGCTTCAAATTTGATGCGGGACACAATCGGATTCATAAAAAAACTTCCCGCATTACCCATCACCCGGGGATCCGGCAATTTCTCCTCACGGATGGCGATAATCACCCGGCGCACGGTCTCCAATGTCACCGTAGGATACTTCTCCAATTCCCGGCGGATAGTACCGTAATCCAACGTATAATATTCCTTCTTACTTAACTTAAAGCTGACATAAGTGACAAAAACACTCTTATTTGCAGGGCGCTTAAAGATACTGTCCCGATAGGAATATCCACACTCTGAAATATCATAAACACGTTCTTTCCCCTCAATGTTCAAGGTTTCCACCCGCACAATCAGATCTTTTACCTCAACCCCATAAGCCCCGATATTCTGCACCGCACTGGCTCCCACTTCTCCGGGAATCAGGGAGAGGTTTTCCGCACCGTACCAATTATGCTTCACGCAATAATCCACAAAGTCGTCCCAGACTACACCTGCACCTACACGAACGACAATTTCATCATCCGTTTCGTCCGCCACCTCTACTCCTTCGATACGCGAGTGTAAAACAGTACCTTCGTAATCTTTAGTAAACAGCAGGTTACTGCCCCCCCCAATGTGCAAATAAGGAGAAGTCACTTGTCCTGAATCAATCAACCGATGCAATTCATCCACTGAAGCGTACTCCAAAAAACGAGCTGCGGACACATCGATGCCAAAAGTGTTATGTGATAAAAGAGAGTATTTTTGTTCCATAATCATAAAAAGCAATCACTAAATACTTGTATCCTCAAACTTATACAGTTCCCATCCGCTGTCTTTGCGCTGGAAATAGAGGATATTGGAGAACCCGTTGCCAATACCTTTCAATGCCAATATCTTGCGTGAAGTATTGTCATCATTCTGCTGTCCGTAATTAATATTCGAAAGCTTATCAGTAGGCAATACCGGCTTAAAGGCAAACCACTGGTTCAAGTCAAGTGTAGTTTCGAGTATTGAGAAATCGTCATCCGGATCAGTGGTAACAAACGCAAGCGGCTGCCGGATTCGGTGACTCTGGAAGATACTGTCTGTTGCAAAGTGCCCATAGAATTCGACGAAATCCTCGTTCTCGCTTTTCTCAATCGGACGCAGATTGATTGCTTCAAGCATCCACGCCCCTTTAATTCTTTCAAAATAATATTTCTTCACCATTCGTTTCTTGATGAAAATCCATTCCACCTGAACGGAAGTGAGTGAAGTATCCCCTACCATGTCCATGTCCTCTTCCCGGTCGAAGAGCAAGGTATAATAACTCTGTTTAGTAAACAAGTCATCGTGCTTCCAGTACTTCTTATCAATTTTTGAAGCTCGTTCTCCGTTGTAGTAGGGCAACGGAAACACTACGCGCTGCCTTTGCAGAGCGTCATCAGAAGCAAAGTTATAGATAAAGTCGTCAAACGATTCGTCAGCTTCAATCGGTTTAGGTTCGTCCGAAGCCTTCTCTTTATCAATGGAGTCGGCTTTGTTCACCATAGCCGAATCTACCAAATGTGTAATAGATGCAAAGGGGTCAGCGTCAGTCTTTTTGTTGTTTCCACATGCGGCAAACAACACCAGGACGGTGACTCCCGCCATTATTGTTTTCATTTTAATAGTTAGCAATGTGTCGATATTCCCATGTGCCAACCGGTTTTCAAAACCATTTCATTATTCCGGCGGGCACATGGGCCTATATCATCACATTATTTTAATTTAGCTCTTAGTTTTTCAAGCATATCTACTGTCATACTCTCCAAATCGTAAGCCGGTTTCCAGCCCCACTCTTCGCGGGCACAAGAATCATCCATACTGTCAGGCCAGCTGTTGGCGATGCGCTGTTTCAGCGGGTCTACCTTATATTCCATTTCAAAGTCAGGAACATGTTTCTTGATGGCAGCATAAATTGTTTCGGGTGCAAAGCTCATAGAAGCGATGTTGAAAGCATTACGGTGTACCAGTTTCGTCGGATCAGCTTCCATCAGCGAGATAGCTGCGTTCAGCGCATCCGGCATATACATCATATCCATCAGTGTTCCTTCCGGAATCGGACAGATAAACTTCTCTCCTTTTACGGCAGAGTAGTAGATGTCTACTGCGTAGTCAGTCGTACCACCTCCCGGAGGTGTCACATTCGAAATGATTCCCGGGAAACGCACGGCACGTGTATCTACGCCATACTTATTAAAATAATAGTCGCTCAGCAACTCCGTGGTTACCTTGCTGATACCATACATAGTGCGCGGACGCTGAATGGTATCCTGCGGTGTCTGCACGTGAGGTGTGCTTTCGCCAAACGAACCGATCGAACTTGGAGTAAACACGGCGCATTTGTTTTCGCGGGCCACTTCGAGTACATTCCATAATCCGTCGATACCGATTTTCCAAGCCAGTTTGGGCTTCGATTCGGCCACAACAGACAGCAGGGCTGCCAGGTTGTAGATTGTGTCGATATTATACTCCTTCACTACAGAGGCGATCATCTCCTGATCTGTTACATCGACTACCGCCGACGGACCGGATTCTTTCAATTCCCCTTTGGGCTCTGCCCCGTGAATATAACCTGCTACTACATGTGTGTTTCCGTAGCGTTTACGTAGTTCCATCGTGAGCTCCGAACCAATCTGGCCGGTTGCTCCAATTACCAAAATATTTTTCATTATCTTTACTAATAAGGTGTATTAAGCTAAATGGTGCGCAAAGTAAGCACTTTTTTTTCATTTTTATACCAAATATATGTTGTTTATTCCAAGAAAAATTGTGTCCTTTGCAAAAGAAACTAAAACCCCAAACACTATGTACGGTAAAATGAAAGAACACCTCAGCAACACGATTGCTGAAATTAAAGAAGCAGGCCTCTACAAAGAGGAACGCTTAATCGAAAGTGCACAACAAGCTGCTATCACTGTTAAAGGCAAGGAAGTACTGAATTTCTGTGCCAACAACTACCTTGGATTGTCTAACCATCCCCGCCTGATCGAAGGTGCAAAGAAGATGATGGACCGTCGTGGATACGGTATGTCTTCTGTACGTTTCATCTGCGGAACTCAAGATATACATAAGGAGCTGGAAGCCGCAATTTCAGACTATTTCAAAACCGAAGACACTATTTTGTACGCAGCTTGCTTTGATGCCAACGGCGGTGTGTTCGAACCGTTGTTCACCGACGAAGATGCCATCATCTCCGACTCACTGAACCACGCTTCTATCATCGACGGAGTACGTCTTTGCAAAGCAAAACGCTATCGTTATGCCAATGCAGACATGACCGACCTGGAACATTGCCTGCAGGAAGCACAAGCCCAGCGTTTCCGCATTATCGTTACCGACGGCGTATTCTCAATGGACGGTAATGTAGCTCCAATGGACAAAATCTGTGATCTGGCCGAGAAGTACGATGCCCTGGTGATGGTAGACGAATCTCACTCTGCCGGTGTAGTTGGTGCAACCGGTCATGGAGTAAGCGAACAGTACAACACTTACGGACGTGTAGATATCTACACCGGAACTCTGGGTAAAGCCTTTGGTGGTGCTTTGGGCGGATTCACAACCGGCCGCAAAGAGATCATCGACCTGCTTCGCCAGCGCAGCCGTCCGTACCTGTTCTCAAACTCACTTGCTCCGGGTATTATCGGTGCCAGCCTCGAAGTATTCAAGATGCTGAAAGAAAGCAACGAAATCCATGACAAACTGGTAGAAAACGTAAACTACTTCCGCGACAAGATGACCGCAGCCGGATTTGACATCAAACCGACTCAGAGTGCTATCTGTGCCGTGATGCTGTACGATGCCAAACTGTCACAGGTTTATGCAGCCCGCATGCAGGAAGAAGGTATTTATGTAACAGGTTTCTACTATCCGGTAGTTCCGAAAGACCAGGCACGTATCCGTGTACAGATTTCAGCCGGTCACGAGAAAGAACACCTCGATAAATGTATCGCTGCATTCATCAAAGTAGGTAAAGAATTAGGTGTACTGAAGTAAACCTTTATTTCTCTTCCATTGTTATTGTATATAAAAGTATGATAACAATGGAAGAACTTACACTCACGACACCCGCGCTGCTATTTTCAGCCGTTTCACTTATTCTTTTGGCATACACCAACCGTTTTCTCTCGTATGCCCAATTGGTACGCACTCTTCGCGACCGTTATATGGAAGATCCCTCTGATATCAATGTAGCTCAAATTGAGAATCTGCGCAAACGCCTCAACCTGACCCGCATGATGCAGGTGTTCGGCATTGCCAGCCTATTCTTCTGCGTAGTTACCATGTTTCTTATCTACATCGGGTTGTTCCTGCTTTCCATCTATATTTTCGGACTCGCACTGCTTCTGTTAATCGCCTCTTTAGGCGTTTCTCTCCGTGAGATACAGATATCGACTCGTGCCTTGGACATCTACCTGAGCACAATGGAAGGAAAACTAAAACATTAAAAATTACTTTTCCACACCACGCCCATAGGAGCCACATAAATAAAGTTCCGCTCCTCCCCACCGGAAGCAAGCGGAACTTTCACAAACAAAACAACAGATCGTTTATAACTTTATCAATCCATACCGGTCAGTCAGCCCGCTCCTGAATGCAACGTAGGGGAATCGCTTCACGTTCATGTCCTGTAAGAACAATACTTGCTTTTGTCGAAGCAGTTTTTCCTATTTTAAAATAACTCACTGTTTCCCCTCCCGAAGCAGTACCTAACTTATTTCCGCACCAAATTAAAGCAGATTCTCCAATATACGCAAACTGACTATCCAAATAATAATAACCGGTGAGCCGAACATAAGTCGTTAGTTTTTTATTTGTATCATATGCCATAACCATTCCTCCATGTGCACCAACACTATCCGAATTCATCACATTAGCACCATTGTCTGATGCTTTGACTGCTTGATTCACATTGCTAAACAGTGAAAGATAGTTCTCAATCAGTGCTACACGCCATCCTGCCGGACACGGATCATGAACTGTCTTCTGAATATTCCAAGCATTCAGATATGTATTATTCCGATCACTGTCCGCTATCCATTTATGTACATTTGTCTTTTTATATATATTCAACGGATTCTGGTAAGCCGTCCGATAAGTCGCCTGAGCATTTACAGCCGGATCAAAAGGCAGGAAAGTGACTCCATCCGGCTTATATAAGCTTAATATTCCCACAATCGGTTTAGTCATCGGAGTAGGAAGATTCACTATCGTGATCGGCTTATTCGAATAACTGCTCGGATATGGATCTTTCCTTCCCCATTGATAATGGAATCCATGTGTCTTAAACTTCTCCACATCCGACGGCGGCACGCCGGCATATCCGGCCATAGCCCCCAGATTACGATCCATCATCGGTAACTGGTTTCCATGATTGCCATATGTAAATTTCAGTTTTCTTTTAGTCAACGGCTCTTGCACATCCGCATCACCTGTCGCGTCCGGGCGGTAGTCCGTCACCCACACATGCCAGCTCCAGAGTATCTTACCATCCGCACCATAAGCGGCAATCACCCCGCTACCACCGGTAGTTCCCGGAGCCACACGGCAATAAACACGGGCTTCCCCTTTATTCTTCACCGGATACAACGTCGGATCGGTTCCATCTGTCCGTTTCAAATCCACGATGTTCGTATGGTCATCCTCCGAAGTTACGATTCCCATTACCGGCTCACCGATGTCTCCATCCTCTTTGGTTTGCCAGAGCAGTTTCATCGTAGTGATTCCTCCGGAAGCCTCACACCAACCTTTCAATACATCGTTCGTTTTATCCGGATCTCCATTCTGTTGGTATGCCAGCGGATCAAAGCAGAAGCCGCCTCCGGCGGATACCATAAAGCAATTGGCCGTAGGCACAAAGTTTTCATTATTTTCCGAAGCGGGTACAGGGTTGATATAGGTCACCCGTTTATCACTTGTCGGGATACCGCTATGTGCAAAGTTCACCGTATAATCATAATTTGCATTACTCTTAATGTCGAAATTCGTCGACTGCCTCCCGCCGATATAAACACGATAGTCCAGTTTAACTTTTGCATCCTGATCGCTCACCGCGACAAAGTTAAAGAAAGAACTTCCTTTAGGAGCATTCTCTTTTGTCCGTTGGGTTTCAGAGTTCGCTGCCGGTTTCTCTCCGCGCATATTGGCCGGTACCCAGCAAGAGTAACTTCCGCTTTGTGCCACATTTTTTATCTGCAAAGTAGTAAACTGATCCAGGATAGAAGGATAATTTCCCTCACTATCGGGGGTAGGGATAACCGCATAGTTCAACGGGACACTTTGGAGCAACAGTTGTTTCAAAGTATATCCGCTCACAGCATATGTCCACTCCACGGTGAGCCGGGCAGCCAGGCGCTTCAGCAACAGGCGGGTATCATAGCTCCCCTCCGGACTCTGAATCACAGCCTTACCGTCGGTGCCCGTCACCACATTCACATGCTCCAGATGGAGCACATAAGGCATCTTCTTCATATCTTCACTATTCGAAGGATTAATCGCATTGATCACAGACGAGTTTACGTCCATCGCCTGCACCTTCTCCAAAGAGTTACTACCCAAGGCAGCTATCGCCCCCCCGTTGCCACGCGCCACAATCAGCAACTGGCAGTCCGTCAGTGCGCTTAAAGTGACCTCCAGATGTTTCCCAAGCGCTACATTGCCATAGTCCTTCCCGTTTTTATAAGTTCCATTCGAGTCATACTGACGTATCTCCAGGTTATATAACTGATCCGGAACGCTTGTCCCGCCACGAGTCATCGTTCCTGACGAAAGGTTCACATCAAAAGCAGCTTTGCTGCTTTCAACGGCGAGCCGTTGAGGCGAGCCGTTGAGGCGAGCCGTTGAGGCGAGCCGTTGAGGCGAGCCGTTGAGGCGAGCCGTTGAGGATCATTATCACTTGAATCTTCGGCAAAGCCGAAGACCATCGATACCGTCACCTCTTCACTATCCGCCGGAGGAACCACCGCCTCTTCCGTCCGGTCCTCACATCCACTCAACCCTCCCAGAAGGATCACTCCTCCCAAGAGCATTAACCATTTATTCTTCCAAGTCTGTTTCATATCATTATTATTCTTGTACACATCGAAACGGATAAGGTTCACCGAGAACTCCCCAACCATTAGCCGGAGTAGTCAATTCTCCTGCCGCTATTTTTGTATAATATATCCGGTAGTTATTGCCAGTCTTTGCTATCGTATTCGTTCCTTCGTATCCGGCGGCACTTCCATTAAATATCAAATTTCCATTGGCAAAAGACCGGTATGCCGTGACCGGGAACCAGGCTGTATTATCTTCCGTACGGGGAGAGGGCACACCACTTCCACCGGATACATTATACAGACGTCCACCCCGCTCGTGTGCACTACCATTTTGCACAAACGCTCCATTCGCATTAAACCAATACCCCTGCCCCGTGTTCCAGCCCTTGTACACTGTTTGATAGGGAGTCTTCCATCCTGCCGGACAAGGGTCATAAAGAGTTTTAGAGTTATTATACAAATACTGATACTCCGCGGTAGTTTCATTCAAACTATACCAAGAGCACCTGCTATTGTTCTGATCGCTGCCCGAACCTGTTATAATATGATCAGGATGCTCAATCACATATTGCAGCGTATTGCCATTTACTAAT
Organism: Bacteroides hominis; assembly: GCF_033042785.2. Taxonomy (NCBI): domain Bacteria; kingdom Pseudomonadati; phylum Bacteroidota; class Bacteroidia; order Bacteroidales; family Bacteroidaceae; genus Bacteroides; species Bacteroides hominis. Next base: position 4,335,401 of record NZ_CP178829.1, read on the forward strand.
GTAATATTGGAATAAGCGACCTTTCCCAGTTTTACCCCTCGTCCTTCTCCGTCATAAATAACGTTGAGTTCATTCGCCGTTCCGTCTATCGACCCCAAGAACGGGTCCTTGCGCCCCCAATAGAACAGATAGCCTATCCGCTTTGCAAATTCCAGCAATGAAGCATTCTCACCGGGAAATCCTCCGGCAGTCGCGCACAGGTTCCGGTCCATAATAACTTTCCCGACATGCGCTCCTCCATCTTTGAAAGCATCAGTAGCATACTGATGTACACTCCCGTTCTGAGTCAACTGCTGTGCCTGGGCATAAGTGACAGAGGAAGTAATCCCCTGCGGTACATAATCGGTTATCCAAAGGTGCCAGCTCCATACAATCGTACTGCCGGAATAGGCAGCAATCAAGGCATTCCCCCCTTTGCTCACCGGCACTTTAACGTGGATACGGGCTTTTTGCAGATCACCTCCGTCGGTGATACGCGCCAGATTTGAATGATCGTCTCTACTGATGGCATACCCCATCACCAAATCGCCCGACGTAGCATCATCCTTGGTTTGCCAGATCAACTTAACATCCGTTATTTTTTTGTTATCGGCCAGCGTCGCACCATCCGTCAGATGTGTATTCCAACCACTCAACGGAACATTGTAACCATTCATCCCCGCTTCGTGCTTATACGGATTAAAACAGATATTCGTACCGGGCTTCATCATGAAGCAGTTGGAGGTCTCCACCAGGTTGGTGCTTAGCACCGGACTCTGATCTAACAGTTGGATGCGTCTGTCGGCCTGATAATTAGTCGATGTGATATGCATATCCCAGTTATAATCCTTATTCTCGTAAAGGTTGAAGTCCGTTGACTCCCGTCCGCCCAAATAAGCACGGTAGTAGAGGCGCTCCTTCTTCACCTCGTTGTCCACCACCAGCTCCATGTACGAAGCGGCGGTAGGCGCATTCTCTTTCGTACGATAATAGGCAGAGGTAGCCTTGGCCGAAGTGCCCCGCACATTGGCGGGTATCCATACGGTTTTCTCTCCCCCCGCCAGATCAGCGGCATTCGTCAGGCGATAATAATCGACATACTCCACCATTTCGTCCGGATAGGTTTTCCCCCACTTCGTGTCTGTCTTCGCAGGAAGCAGACGGAAGGCAGCCGGCACCTGGCAGAGTTTTACCTCTTTCAGTACATACCCCTTTTGGGTGAGGTTTTTATCATCCACCGTCCAGGTCACTTTCAGCCTGGCAGCCAGCCGTTTGAGCAGCAAGCGGGTATCATAGTTGCCATCCGGACTCTGAAGTTTGCCGTCGGCCGTCACGTTGACGTGAGGCAGATGAAGTATATAGGGCATTTTGTTGATATCGGCTTGCGTAAGTCCGCCGGCCGGAATGGTATGTTTGAAGAGTGTAGTATCCATCATCTGTTTCTGCACATTGGCAAGGTTACCGCTAATGGCAGGTGTCGTATTCCCTTGCCCGCGGACTATCACCACCAACTGGCAATCCGTGGCTTGCTGCAAGGTGAGGGAAGTGGGAGCGGTAGAGAAATTTGCTCCGATTGGGACCGTCTCCTTATATTGTACGCTTCCCATCAGATTACCGCTCTGGTTATACTGCATCAGGTGGAACTGGTAAAGCGCGTCCGGACGGGTGACTTCCCCGGTCCGGGTCTTCGCCGCAGGCAGCAGGCGTGCGCTGAACGCTCCGCCCTCTCCATCCTCTCCGGCACGCGTATCGGCGGGCACCGAAAGCGCGTATCCATCCTCCTCGTCGGCAAAACCGAAAGAAAGAGAAACTTCTACCGGATTTCCTTCACCGGCTGCCGGAACAGACTCACTGAACCGCTCCTCACAAGACGTCAACCCCATCAACAGGGCCGTTACCGTGAGCATACATCCTAACCTATTCATACAACTGCTGTATTTCATCTTACCTCCTTCGTATTATCTAAAATTCACTTCATTCGGGATGATTTCCACTTCATCGAACATGATCACGTTACCATCTGTGATGGTCACCCTTACGTCCGCACTATTGGCTCCGCTGATGTTGACGGTCAAATCATACAGATAGCCCCGCTGGATATTATAATCATTCATTAAGTTACCTCCCAAATAAATACGGTATTTCATGCCGATTGCATCCGTTGCACCAGGATAAGTATAAGTTCCCTCCAAATCCAGATACGTGCATCCCGTCAACGCTCCACCGTCTCCCGGTCCTTTTCCTGTCAGATTCTTTTCAGCGAAACTCCCCCCTGTACCTGTACCCCGAAGATTCTCAGCCATGTGGAAACTGCGGGTTGTGTTCACCGGAAAAACACTTGTGCCATCCGTAGATTTAATTTCCACAACTGAACCGCTAACCGACGACAGACCGGGATACCGAGCTGTCAATGCTCCACCCCCACGTGCATAAAGCGCACTCTTCTCAGGCAAGTTATATACTTTTAAAGCAGTGATTGCCGCCTTTGCACCATAGTTTGCTCCCTCCGTTGAAGTTATATCGGACGAAAGCCTCCATGTCACGTTTACCTTGGCGAATGCACGAAGCAACGGAGCTACCACCACCAGTTTACCCTCGGCACTGGCCGATGTCAACGGGCCGGAAGACAGCAAAGTAGGATTGCTACTCTGAAAATCAACAGTGACCGCTTTCAGTTTCGATTCTTTTTCAATTTCGCTGCCATCTGCAACCGTCTGTTCCGTAAACAAATCGGAACCGGCATTGGCTATCACGTAAAACCGGCTTGCCGCTGTCGAGAAGTCCGAAGTAGCAACTTCAATGGTCATGTTCTCCTTCGGAATGCTCAGCTTTGAATTATCAAAATACTGGGCTTTCAGAAATGTTCCATCCACCAGCTGCGTTCCGCCGTCACCAGTCGTACTGTATTGCACTACCCATACATTATCAATCATCACCTCGTTCAGCGTTCCTCCTCCCCGTGTGTTCACCTCCAACACTCCCGGCAAACTCAACCGGAAGACCATGTTTCGCGATCCGGCGGAAGTCTCTTCCTCAGTGCAGCCTCCCATCGACGACAATAGAACCAATGCCATTGCCACTTGTCCCCAGAGATTCCTGAATCCTATTTTTACTCCATCCATATTGCTATTATAACTTTGTCTGTTTCTTCAAAACGATGATCCGGAAAAGCGTATCTATCCCTTTCCCAAATCATCGGTATTCAGCGTAATTGTATTATATTCTTTCACGGCCAGCGTCAGATCGGTTGGTTTCAGAATACCATAAAACGTCAACGTAAAGTCGAACTGATAAGTCATTCCCGGCAACAGCACTTTCTGTATCTCGGCAGGGAACGAACTGACATAAGGGGTATCCGCATAATAATCCACTGTCAGATCTACATCGAACTTTATCAACGTCGAACCATCAACGGGAAGCAATACCTCTTTGCTGCTCTCACGCCATGCAGTCGGATTTCCACCAGCCGGTTCCTGAAACGATTCAAAAGCGAATGAAGATTCATAACCGGAAGCTGTCCCCCATGCCGGTTGTCCCAGCGTATAAGCCAGCGAAGGCGGCAGTCCTGTTATAGTCACCCTATTGGCTTTCAATTTTTCAACACGCACCGGTGAGCCGTCTTTGGCTCTTACCCTCACCTGCACCTGTGCCCCCATTCTCTTAAACGGATTGGGCAGCGTCACGCTCATGTGGCTCTCTCCCATCTGGTTGGGTTGTACCACGATCCCTTTCAGCGTAGTATACATAAAGTCTTTGCCGTTCCCGACCGGAATCGTACCGTCCGTCTTTAGTTCCGGTACTTCGGTCGAGGAGTTATACGACACCAGATAAAGATCGTACGTCCCGCGATATAAATAGAGTTCACCCGTGGCCACTCCATTCTTCACCGTATAGGTCTTACCGTCCAGCGGTTGGGTCTTTGTTGTGGAAGCATTGGCCGGAAAAGCGTAAACCTGGAATGTCTTTCCGTCCGCCATATCCGCCGGATCACCGTCCACACGCGTCGACGCCTCTCCTGCCACCAAGCGGCAGAGCCGGAAACTGAGTGCCACCGGCTCTCCTTCATCTCCGCCGGAACCGGACGCCCCGGGCATGTCATCCCCCGAACACCCAGACAGCCCAAGACTCCCCAAGCAGCAAAGGCCACAACCTATCCAATATTTCAGTCTCTTATTCATCATCGTTCTATTTTTGTCACCACAGATTACACAGACTTCTCACGGATTAATAATTTATCCTGGTTGATATTGAAGAGTAAATAATCTGTGTTAATCCGTGTAATCTGTGGTGAAACTTAAATTCCAATACTCGTGTTCTGGTTCGCGTCACTCTTCCAGTCATCTATCTTCACCGAACTCAAGCTGCCCCCCATCTTGTCCACCGTAATCTGATAGACGTAGTGGTAACCGGCTTTCCATTCGGCACTTACCGATTTCGTCTCAAACGCATGGGCGTTTTCTGCCGACTCACCATTGATGCGAACCTTCAGGCGGAACGAAAGCACAGTTTCCTTTCCCGTCATCGGGGCTGTCAGGCAGCTCACATTCGGTGTAGCCTGCTGCTCTTTCAGCACGACCGGCCTTGCCGCATCGGCAAGCGTCAACAGGGAGGTGGACGACAGGCCATTGAGGACACCGGTCTTCAGGTTCATTGTACCCGTACCCGACTGCAAACGGCTGGTTCCGCTCTGTATCTCTATCTGCACCAACTCCAGCTTATCTTTATTCGCCGAAGCCGACTTCACAATCCGGAAGCTGACCTTTGCCAAAGCGTGCTTCATCCTGAAGCTGACCGCCCGGGCACCCGAAGTGGCCGTGACCGGTGCCAGCCCCGAAGCGGGAGATACTCCATAGAGATAGTCCGGCTGATCCGTCGCCAGAAAATCGGTGGCACCGGCGGTAGTCATCACCGATACGGGTACAGTGTGGTTGCCGTCAGCCTGATGGGTCACTCCCGCCACCGGAGGATGACAGGCATACAGAAGGGCATTGGCGGTAATCACCGGAGCAGCATCCGCGCTCCAGGAGTTGTTCTGCAGCCGATACTCCGAAAACGGATTGCTGCCATAAGCCACGTGAGCCTCAGTAGTGGCATATACACTGATCGCCTCGACGGTGGTGACGGCCGCACGGGTGGCGGCACTTCCCTCTCCGGTTTCCACTTCCACCCCGGTCAGCCGCAAAGGGCCGCCCGCAGGCAACGGATCGTCCGCCCCGCACGAGGTGAATAAGGCTGCGAGTAGCAGTACGGCTCCCATCGTGCCCTTATGGGCTTTCCTATTCTTCATCGGTCTATATTCTTTCTGTTTCATCTCTCTTCTTTTCTCAGGTTGCGCTTCCCACATTTTCTTCCGCCACATCGCTGAAAGGCGCCACGGTGACACCCGTCAGAATCAGTTCGTTGGTGGCGGTGAAGTTATATTGGTAGTTATATCCCGCCTGTAGCGTAAACGGTGACGTGTCGGTATAAGTCTTTTGCGCCTCCGTCGTCGTTTTCAGCCTGATGGTGAACTGCCGCGAGCCGGGACAGACTATCGCCACATAGGTATGGCGAACGGAAGCCGTCGTGCTTCCCGAGGCGCAATACGGGGTTATGGTTTCCGAGGCACCTGTATCGGTACGAATCCCCGTCCCGGACAGAGAGGCGCTCTCAGGTGTCTGCGACGACTGATAAGTCACCACCACAGTCACCTTCGCCGCTGCCGGCGCAAAGGTAAAGCTGCATTTATTTCCGTTCAATACTCCTGCCGCCGTCAACCGGTTGCTTTTCCAGAAATTGGTTGGCGTGCTTTGATCGGCAAGGATACCGCTGAATTCCTCCGGAAAGGAAGCCGCAAAAGACTCTGATCCGGTAGTGGTCAGCGCTGTTTGTCCGTCGGCCAGCCCCCAGCCACCCTCCGCTTTGCGCTGATAGAGTGCACTTTCGGCAGCACCACCGGATTTCGATATTTTTATCCGGTCGCCGGTGACGAACGTCCGTTTGTCATAGTCAGTCGCGTGCGTGTCCCCGGCACGGGTCTCTCCTTGTCCTATTTTCGCCGATACTTCCAACGGAACAGGCAACGGATCCCCTTGGGCGCACGCCGCCAGAGCCAGCGCAATCCATACTCCTCCTATCCAATTCGTTCTCTTACCGTTCATTGTTCATCATTTAATTTACCACAGAGTGACACAAGGTCACACAGAGGTTATTCGTTCATAATTCATTGTTACGTGAGACTTCCCGTATGCGACTCTCCGTTCTCCCATCCTTTGATCTCTTCTCCTACGGGCATCAGGATGTTGTTTTGCAACGTAAGGGTGTAACTGTAATGGCTGCCCGCCTTCCGCTCGCAAGTCAGGCTGGCGGTATAGCTCACTCCGTTGTAGTCGGTCACCGTAACGGTAACCTTCTTCTGCTCCGGCGTAGGTGATTCGGCTGTCAGCGGTGACAGGATGCCGTGCCAGGTGTATTTCGTCTCGTCCGGACGATACAGGTAGATATCTTCGTCAGCGGTTCCGCCGCTATAAAGCCCTTGACCTTGCACGGTCATATATGCGAAGGGTTGTGTCAACGCATTCTTACCCTCAAATGTCAAGGTCAACTTGGTGTTGCGGTGCACAAAGGCATTCTCGCCTCCCGTGAAGGAGAGCACCCCGGTTGCACCGGAAGTCACCCCGGCACTGGTACGGAGCAAGTTACTGTTGCGGTAGTTCTCACCGTCCACACCTCCCGTTTTGTTTCGTTGATCGGCATAAATGCCGGAGTAATCGGCGGGATACATAGCCTGATAGGTAGCTCCCGACTCAAAAAGCAATTCCGAGCCCGCTGCCGAAGGGGTCCACTCTCCTGTGGCGGAAAGCGTATAATCCACCGGAGCGGACGAACTTCCACCACGCGTACGGATGATACGGATGCGGTCGGCAGTAACGAAAGTGCTGCGGTCGTAACCATTGTCGGCGGCAACGACACGGGTGGGCGCCACCGTCTGCGCCGCATCCGGCACACCTATTTCGGCGGTCACCGTCAGCGGAGTTCCCTCCGGTACGGAGGGCAACGCCGTGTCGTCGGCACATCCGGCCAGCACCGGCAGCAGACACACGATATAGAATTGAATTGCTTTCATACACATCATTTAAAAAATTATCATCCTATCGGCTTCATATCCTGGTCCACCGGAGTCTCAGCATTCCAAGGCAGAATGGCCGCGTCCTGCAAGGTCAGTCCCCGCTTACCCAGCGTCAACGTATATATGTATTGGTTTCCCCGATCCCATGCCTGATTGAAGACATCGGTCGTAAGGGTCAGTTCACGTTCGGTGGCGGTGTTACCCAAACCGGCTTCGCCCAGCCGCAAAGTCAAAGTGACCCGTGCAGACGATGCTGCCGCCGTTTTCGGCGCCACCAGTCCATAGGCCACGGTAACAGCTCCGGTGGTTCCTATCTTCTGCGGGTTTGCCGAAGGGGTGAAGGTTAGCTTACCACTTGCAGACAATCCGGATAGCGTCCCATCCGATAAAGCCATCGCGCCCGAAGTGCCCGTAAGAAAGGGTGTAGCGCCTCCCTCGGCGGTCAGGTGAACGCTTTTTACATAGTCATACACCGCATCCGCAGGCCGATCAGTCGCATTCTGGATGCGAAACACCAGTTGTGCCAACGCATGTTGCAAGTAAATGGCAGGAGTGGCACTTTGGCTGTTGGCAGTGATGGGCTCAGCCGATCCCTGAGTGGAAGTGGCGGAACCGTACAGATAGTCATGGACGGAACAACCGTAGTCATTGGCTCCGTCAAAGGTCTGCCCCTCAGGCAGAGTTACCGGAAGTGTGGGCAGAGTGGTTCCGCTACCGGCCGTCAACGTCACGGTGGCAGGTGACCAGGCATGGAGCCTTGCCGTCCGGAGACTGACATAGGTAGGCGGGGTGCTGCTCCAACTGTTGCCGGACCCTTTGGTAAAGGTGGCTCCCGTGGCACTGCTACCGGGATAGAGACTACCATCCGGAGCTGCGAGGTAGATGCCAATGCTATTGATCCGGTCTGCACCCGTACCGATGCCATTGACAAGGGTACGGCTGGAGACGAGGGTAGCACCGGCATGAATACCGGGACGCAAGGGGACGCGGTCTCCGTCGGTGGCGGAAGAGTCTTCGCCGGAACAGGCACCGAAAAACAGAGCTACGCTCCAAAGGAGTAAAAAGGTAAATGGTCGGGTCATCTATTATTTGGTTTAATTCACCACAGAGGGACACTGAGTCTCACAGAGTTTTACTGTTCTAAACTGTTCATCATTGATCATTGATCGCTGGTCGTTCATCATTGATCGTTCCGTCCTCTGTGGTGAATGTATTTCATAACTATTACCTATTGTATTTCTAAAGAACCTCCGGTTTTTCCACTCCACTGGGCTACGGTCACGCTGGTGATAGAGAGTTCTTTACCGCTGAGCTTGACGGTGTAGAGGTAATTCTCGCCGGCTTTCCAGGCATTCGTCGCAGCATTACCGAGACTGACCGCATAATCCTGACCGTCAATCTTGAGGGTGACCTCTACATTCGTTTTGTCCTGCGTCAATTCGGGAAGCACCAAGATACTTACTTTTTTCGAAGCGTTCTGGGCTGTGGTTCTGGCATTATCAGCGTCAGCCGAGGCTTTCTGCAAAGTATAATTCGAAATACCTCGTGTATAGGTCGCTGCCGCAGGGCTGCTTCCCGGGGTTATCGTACCGTCCGAAATCTTCATTGTAGGATTGGTACCGCCATTATTCAGTATAGTGGCAGAATTTACATTCTTAAGCACCAACTTGGTTAACGCACCGGTATTCTTATAAGTATGATCCGCGTATACCCGGAAGCTGACCATGGCAAGGGCATGCTTCATGGAGAGAGTGACTTTTCCGTCTTTAGCGGATACGCCTTTTTTATAGCTGGCTTTCGGAGTACTTGTTTGATCGGCATACATATAGTCCACTTCTCCCGAAGCCGTAAGAAGCGCTGTACTGCTACCGCTATTATCTGTTGAAGCATCAATCGCAGCAGATTCTGTCCCCGGAAATACAGAGATATTCACGGTAGAATTAGCAGTCACCTGCCCGCTTCCGTTCACCTTCAAAGCGGTACCGGTTGTCGCAAGCGCCCCGCCTGTCCCCGGTTTATAGGCCGGATAATGCGCATAAATGTTCGCCTCTTCTGCCGAGAGATAAATCTTATCCGTACCGCTATTACTCCAACTGCCACCACTATAGGCATAGAGCCCGTAATTATTCGTCGCATTGTTGGTCGTCGCGTTGCTTGCGTATACCGCGATGCTTCCCATCGCAGCTCCGTCCGTAGCCGCATCTGTGCCTTGTATCGCGCTGCGTGTCAGTGCCACCTGCGGTGACACCTGCAATTCTACTCTTTCCTCTTCGTCCGTCCCTTCTTCAGGCAATGCGCTCTCACCGCACCCTACGGCAAGAAGCATTGCCGGAAGAGCAAGCAGCCAATGAACTTTCATATTATGGTTCATCATGTTTCGTTTTTCCTTTAATATATAATTCGTTTTTCTTTTGAGTTCACCACGGAGGACACAGAGGACACAGAGTTTTTTTTTTAGTCTTTCTATCTATTACCTCTTGAATAAATCCCCTCTGTGTACTCTGCGTACTCTGTGGTGAAATTACTCTGTGGTGAAATTATTCCGCCTCCAGGTCACCGTCCACCGTCACCGTAGTCCACGGTTGCGTGGTCACGGAGGTGATTCCTAATTCATGGTCACCGATGGTCAGCGTCACGGTATGGGACATGCCTGCCTGCAACAGATTCTCTCCGGCGGCGTAGTTCACCGTTAAACCGCTGAACGTGCCTATGGAAGTTTCTACAGTCAGTGTATAGGTGTCGCTCGCCTGTAAAGGGGGCACCTGTATCGTTCCTATTTCCACGGGAACGGTGCCGGTCACCTCGGTTCCCGGTCCGGCAAGGCTCAGTGAGAGTCCGGCGGGATGTTCCTCCGTAGCGCTGAACACCGGCACTCCCGTAGCCAACGTCAAGTCCGCGCAAGGCAGCGCCCCGTTCACCGTAATCCGGCGGATGCTTACAGCCACTCCGTCCGTCAGGCCCTTGCAGGCTTTGAAGCAGAGCTGTGTGAGCAGATGGCTGAACTCCAGCGGACGGTCCGCCTTCAAGCGGTTGCCGGCAAAGCGCTCACCTTCCCACTTGTTGCCACGAAGCTCGGCGGCATAAAGCAGGTCGGTCTGTCCCGTAAGCACGAAAGACGCCACGCCGCTTACCGGAACGGCCGCCGGAGCGAAAGCGGTCAGGTAGAGCCAGTCGCCCGAAGGGGGGAATACAGGCCCGGCTTCCGCCGCCGCTTTCCACTCCATAGCGCCGTCAGTCTTGACCGTGGCGTCCCAAACGCCTTCGTATGCCTCCGATAAAGAAGCGTAGTCACCCTTCACAGTAGAAAGTGCCACCGTAGCTTCGAACTCCTGTTCCGGCAGATTGCCGGCAGCGGCATCCCTCGACAGCGCTCCGTCCCGGGCACAGAGCTGCACCGGGACCCTCTCTTCCGTCAAGAGAGAGTCGCCGGCGGCCGTACAGCCGGAAACCCATGCGCCCAGCAGGGCGAAGAGGCTTATCTGTGTAAAAGAGTGTTTCGTCAACATGGGCTACAGGGAAATTTATTCTAATGTCGCGCTGCCGTCAGCACCGGCCTTCCATGGAGTCACGGTAGCGGTAGCCGTCACTTTGGTAGCATTCGCACCCTTCGGCTCTTTCACTGTCAAGGTGATCAGGTGGGCTTCGCCTTTCACTGTAGCCAGATCGTCTCCGCCCGCAGCCTTAACGGGCACATTGTGGAAAGGAATGTCTGTGCCACCTACATTGATAATGGCGCAAACCGTCAGTTTAGCCGCAGGACGGATCATGACCGGTGTACCCACTTTCACGGCTTCCGCCGACAGCACATTGTTAGAAATGCCCGGGACAGGAAGAGTACCGCTATTGATATTATCCCACGTCACATCGCCATTGGTGGCGTTCACCATGGTAGGACGATAAGCCTCCTGCACCTCAATGCTTTTCAGGCTGACCGTTTTACCTGCCCACTCTCCTTTGCTCTCGGCAATCGGTTCCAGTTTCATCGCAAAATTAAGCTGAGTGGTGAGGTGCTCAAAAACCAGGGCGGCTGTTTGCGATGCCCCGCTGTTGCCGGCCGCTACTTCCTTCGCATACATCACGTCCTGCTGTCCGTCTGTCTGAAGGATCTTTACTGTAGTCGCACTCACCTCACCTGCGGGAGAGACTGCCGCCAGGAAAGAATTCTCACTCGTATTTGACGCATGATAGTAAAGAGTAGGGTTCAGCCCTAAATCGGCGGCAGAACCGCCTACCGTGAAAGTGGTGTTCGATACGGTTGCGCGTGCATTCAGCGTTCCGTTGTCGGCAACATCGTTCTTGGTGACCGGAGTAAAACCCGACCAATTTCCCGATGTTCCGTCGTGCATCAGCACGGTAGCTGTCACCTCGGCTCCTTCGGCAGCCACAGCACGGCTGGTGGCCAGGCCCTGTACGCTCTGCGACACCCGGATAGGGGTTGCGTTCACCGGATTCTCGGGCAGACTGTCCGTGTCATTGCTTGAGCAGCCCGCCAATAGGAATGCCATGACCGCTACACTTAATTTCGTTTTCATCATTTTTTTTTAAGTTTATAGTTAATAATATAGTTGTTATTTCAAGGATTCACCGTTTACCTTGCCTCCATCCAGTTCGCCGCTTCCCGGTTTCCCCGCCTGCCACTCTCCTACTGTGGCCACGGCGCTTATCTCTGCAGGATCGGGTGCTGAAGGTGAGGGTAACTCCACCTTCACCGTATACGAGATGCCTCCCTCGCCTGCCCCGCCTCCTTCGAAACGGATGGGAAGTTCCCGGTAGACCCGGTCGTGCGTACGGTCATCGTCCACGGCCAGCGTCAGGTCGAGGGTGAACGTAGCCGAAGGTTGCACCAATACATAGCCCGGAAGAGAAAGTTTGCCATCGGTAAACCCTAATCCGTCCCCTCCTTTCTCAACGGTATAGATGGGCACCGAAACCGTTTCATCCGCAGCGGTAAGCAGTTCCGTAGCAAGCGAAAGGCTGACCTCGCCCGCCAGACCATTGAGGTGGAGCTCACGGATGCGAAACCCTTCGGTGTTTTCCGCCTCGATGGTGAGGGCAAAACTGAGCCGGGTCAGCAGATGGCGGTACATCAGCGATTGTTCTTCCGCCGGACCGAAAGGTGACGACAGCGAACCGGACTGTTCCCCGGTCAGCATCAGGTCTTCTTCGCCCGTGAGCCGGTAAGTCAGGCTGCCGTCCGCCTCCAGGGGAGCCGGGGGATAATATCCCCTCAGAAAGAGCGCCGAACCGTCAGCGGGATAATAGCGTTCGGGGGTGAGGCGGATTTCGTTGTCCGTAGCCACCCCGTCCCAAGCACCGTCGTACTCTCCCGTGCGGCTTCCATAGGCAATGCCCACAGAAGTTTCGCCAAAGGTGCTGACCAACGCACGGGTGCGGATGCCTGTGTAAAGCCGGATGGGGACAGGCTCTACCTCGGGACGCGGCTCAAGGGTGCGCTCGGTGCAGGAGCAGAAGCAGAAGCCAATAAGAGCGACCACTTTTATCATATATTTCGGCTTGAATATCATATTCCCAATCTTCTTGTTTTAGTTCACCACTATTATTAAAACCTATATCCCACGCCCACGTTGATCCCCGTCAGCCCCCAACGGACGGACGAGGCATCGTGATGATAGTATGCATGGGGCGGCTCGTTGTCGTAAGCCTTCGCCGAGGCATTGCGATAGCCTCCACGTATCCCGGCTTCTATCCCCCAATGGCGTGACAGGGGCAGATAGACACCGAAAGAAAGTCCGGTATGCCAGTAGCATCCCGTGCGGCTGGCACCTGTAGCGCCCGCATCTCCCGAAGGTGAAGGCTGATAGTCGAAGTCGCCCAGTTGCCCGTAAACTCCCAGATAGAACCGGCGGTAACGCCCGTCTCCCCTAAGCCACAGGCGGGGTTCGAGGCTAATGCCCGAAACACCCCAGAAACGGTGCTCCTTCCCCCCTTTCCAACCGGAATATGCCGCCGAGGCCATCACTGACCAACGACGGGCAAAGCACAGTTCGGCAGCCAGGTTGGGACGGAAAGCCGCCAAACGGCCCTCCGGCGTCAGACCCGCCCAGTCGGACAGATTGGTTTTCAGGGAGAAGATGACCCGCGAGGGCCCGACCTGCGCAGGGTATGCGTGCTCCGCCGCGAGCGGGCGGGACTGTTCGTGAAGAGCGGGTACCGGGCACGTTCCGCCCTCCGGCAACGAAGGAGCCCGTGCGGGCAAAAGAGGATAACGGGAGGCATACCCGGCATAGCGGGAACGGCTCAGAGTATCGGCCGCCAACGGTTCGCGCAGGCATACCACCACCACATCGCGCTCCTCGTCGGGACACGGCACGGCATGGTTGTGTGTCACAAACCAGGCTTCTTTCATCCCCTTGCGGGTGATAAGTTCGGATTTCACACGGCTGCTGCGTACATAACCCAGCCGGAGATTATCGCGCACACTGCTCCCCGACGTACAGTAACCGTCTACGTAGATGCGCATCTTTCCATCCACGATGGAGGAACGGAAAGCGGTGACTGCCGCAAAAAGCCGTTTCAGTTCGTGGTCGTTGCCACGATAGTCGGCATACAGCACATCACGCCCCTGTACAAAACGGAATGTATGCAGCGAATCGCACCGCCGGGCAGGGCAAACGCCGCCCTCTTGTCCCAAGGCAGGGGCGGAAAGCAGAAAGACATATAGGAGCAGAAGTAAAATCCGGTTCATGGCAGACAATCTCTAAAAATCAAATTACAAACACAATTCCGTCAAATGAATCTCACCGAAGATGCTGCGCATCATCTGGTTGACCACACCCATACGGGAAGCGACTACCCCATAGCGTCCGTAGACACGCTGTTCGTCCACGTCGGGAGAAACCGGGTGTACACCCTCGTTCAGTATCAGCAAAAGGGATAAAAGGTTGACAGACTCCAAAGGCTTACAGAGTTCGTACGACTCCGGCTTATCCGGAGCCTCCCGACAGACACAACGAACCAAGCCTCCGCCCTCTAATTGAAGCAGAAGTACGGAAGCATCTTCAAAAATACAGTCAGCAGGATGGTAAGGACAGCCGCAGGATGTGTCCCGATAATAGATATAACGCAAAAGCCTGATGGCTTCCTGAGTAATTGCTGTAAGCATATTTTCTTGTTTTGTTGTGTGATGGCCGTTACTTTGTAGGTAACGGCACATGACAGACCGAAGTGTCAGCGGGCGTCTTACTCTCTAAACATCAGAAATAAAAACATTTATACGTTTAGCAACCGGCATAAAATGTCAATATCGCATTTAAACATTTAAATGTGAAAGCCACTCACATGCGGTTTTTCTTCATAAAAAGATAAAAAGGCAGGTAAAAAAGACAGTATGGAAGATTATTTGGAGATTTAAACGAAATTATTTACGGTTTTATTTGGATATTTGCTTTGTTTTGTTCACTTTTGTGCAATTATATTCGTGCCGTTACCTACAAAGTAATGGCTGATTATCAGCCAGATACTACTACACAGCAGCATTCATCTGTCCCATAGTGTACTTTATGATTCCTTCGTTGACACGGTTCAGCTCTTCCTCTTCAAAAGGTTTCAGGTACGTCTCCGTCACTTTAACGGACGAGTGCCCCATAGCATTGGCAATCAAGCCTATCGGTACTTTTTGACGGAAGGCGGTTGTTGCCCATGTATGGCGGATGGTATACGAACTGATGCGGACACCCAGCCCCAACACCTTGGAAAGCCTGTCCAGGCGATGGTTGAACTTGCGGAGTTCCCGTTGATACGTTTTATATCCCGCCTCGCTCCCCCATTCGCAGGTCCCCAGGATGGGGAAAAGATAGTCCGATCCCTCCTGAGGGTTTGCATCAAGATCAATCAGAGCCTGCGTCTCCGCCGAAACAAGGGCAGTCAGCGCACGCCCCGTCTTCTTACGCTTGTACGTCAGCCGCTTCTTGGGCTGCAAGCCCTCGGCAGGCAGATAGGCATAGTCGGCAAAAGACATCCCACGGAAACGATACATCAGGCTGGCGCGTACGCATGCCGTACGAAGCGACTTGGGAAGTGCGGAAAGGTCGGCATTGAGTATCCTGCTCATGACATCGGGTTCGATGGCACGCTTGATACCGGCACGCGTACCGGTGCCGACGTCGCTGAACAGCATAGGGTCATAGTCCTCTACTATCTTCTCGCGAACTGCCCTGCGATAAGCGGCTTTGAGCATACGGAGGTAGGTGGAAACCGTATTCTCCCTCTTACCCGCTCCCCTCAAATGATTTTCGTACCGTTTCAGACATTCGGGCGTGAGCACACCGAACGGAACAGCCTTATTTCCGCAAAAAGCGGAGAACGACTTCATGGCACAATCGTACACGTGGGCAGTGCCGTAACGCCCGCCCGACTTCATCTTTTTGACCAGAGAAGCTAAATAAAATGTTAAACTTTGTTTTTTCATATTTTATCAATTTAATTACAAATAACACCTCTCGCGCGTTCCGGTTCATTGCGGGCGCACGCGATGAAACATCAGGACAAATGACCAAATGCCCGATAAACAGAGGGATCGGGGGAAAAGAACTATTCAAAAAATTCATATATCTTTGCGCCCCAAAATGTAAATTAACTGCTTTTCGGCAGAAATTATAAACATTTAAATGATTTAAAAACATGAACAATCAACACCCAAACTGGCTACTCGAAGGATTCCATCCGATATCCACCGTAGCCGTCGCTTATTTTCCGGACTTACAGGCCAACAGTTCAGCAATCCGCCGCTTCCGCAGCGAAATACAGAAGCACCCCCGACTTGCCCGGGAACTGGCGGAAGCGGAATACCACCCGCACACCCTGATGCTTTCTCCCAGACAAATCAGTATCATCATCCGGCATTGGGGCATGCCGGACGAAGCAGGATTATTGATCACCCGAAACCCGGAATTGAGGGAGACTCTGCTCAATCGTGACCGGAAATTCGACTGATATATTCATATATCTTTTTTTGTTAGTATTTATTATATGGCCCACCTGATATTTTTGAAGGGTGACAAGACACCGCATAAACATCTGTGAACCAAACAATAAGAGGCAGAGAAAAGGTGGCTCCGGCACTGGCCCACCTATGGAGGACGAAACGGGGAGGAAACGGAGCCTCAAACGCAGGCAAACAGAGCCTCCGTCACAGGCCGACAGAGGCTCTGCCGGAGAGAAACGGAGCCTCTGTAGCCACCCTCCCCAGCCTATCCCCCCCGAAAAACAAACAGGAAGCAACAGAGAATGACTTGTTCCAACCAATCAGAACCCGTTTTTTGGAGAGAGGGCGAAGGGAGGGTACTTTTGCGGAGAGTTCACCACAGAGTAGCACAGAGCGACACAAAGTTTTTGTTTCTTTTTGATAACCGGTACACTTGAAAAAATATTTTCTCTATGTTACTCTGTGTTACTCTGTGGTGAGAAATCAGATTAGAAATCCATTAAAAACAAAACTGCCATGAAAACACCAACTGTCGAAATGCTGAAAAAAGGCTATATCGTCATCCCAAAATCTCTGTTAGAAAACTATTTCGCCACTCACGGACAAACAGAGGGGCGATTCGAAGCCCTGATACGGGTATTGATGAACGTCAACTACTCGGATACGGAGTGCGACTCGTGCGGACAGCACTTCATCTGCCACCGCGGAGAATCACCCCACAGCCTGCTCCACTGGGCGAGCCTGCTGGGCTGGAAACGCACGCAAACCCGGCACTTCTTCAATGCAATGATCAAAGAAGGCATCATCGAGCGACTACCCTCTCCCAACGGAATGATGCGGATACGAGTCAACAACTACGACTTATGGACGGGGAAGCTGAAAGCGTATGAAACGGGAAACAGTTCGTCGGACCGGAGTTTCCACCTCTTCTGGGAAAAGTATCACGAGATGACGCAAACAGCCAAAGTAAACATCGGACGTGCAAGGCGCGAATGGAAAAAGCTGAGCGAACCCGAACGACAGGCAGCCATCGAAAGCGTGGAGGAATACTATTGTCACTTGAATGACACACGGTTCTGCAAACAAGCAGCGATGTATCTGGCGGATAAAGCGTTTCTGAATGAATATGAAATGTAAGGTACACGCGCGCGTACATTATATATAAACGAATCAGGGTTCACCACAGATTTCACAGATTAACACAGATTTAAATTTAAAAGGGGAACACCGAAAAATAGAACCGGAACTATGAGAGAAATCAATCGCTCACCACAGAGTACACGGAGTACACAGAGTTTTAATGCTAATGAACGGAGTTCACCACAGATTACACAGATTTATCTATTTCTCAATCTGTGTTAATCTGTGTAATCTGTGGTGAACAACCTTATCGCTGACCGAGCTGAGAGTCGATAAAGAAAATACCGGAATCACCGGCTCTCTTAATCTTATCGATAATGCCCTGTGCAGTAGCTTCTTCTTCTACCTGTTCGCGAACGAATCCCCAAAGGAAATCCTGAGTCGCTTTATCTTTTTCGGCTGCGGCCATGTCGACCAATGCATCCACTAATTTCGATACATGGCGTTCGTGCTCAAAGACGTGTTCAAACACTTCGAGGGGAGTACCCCAACCGGTAGGAACAACATCTACCTTATCTACTTTGGCCGTACCGCCACGTTTAATAATATATTCGGCCATGGCATAAGCATGCCCCATCTCTTCTTGAGATTGCTTCTTCATCCAATGTGCAAAACCGCTAAAACCTTCTCTTTCAAAATAGAAAGACATAGACAAATACAGATTAGAAGACCACATCTCGGCTGTAATCTGTTCGTTAATTGCATTCTGTAATTTCTCTGAAATCATAATCGTATTCATTTTAAGTTATTAAAATCACTACAAAAATAACAATTTTAAAAGATAGATTGTTCGGAGATTACACTAATTCCTCCGAAGTATAGCCCTTCGGTAATTCACGGCAGTTATAGCCGGAAGCCATAATCTCGCCATAAGCACCGGCGGAACGAAGGGCAATCAAGTCGCCACGCTTCACCTTATTCAGATCGACGGCTTTGCCAAAAACGTCGGACGACTCACAGATGGGACCTACCACGTCGTAGGTTTCAACTGTCGTATCCTCGGAAGTCAGGTTCTCCATCTTGTGATGGGCCTGATAGAGTGCCGGACGAATCAGGTCGGTCATACCGGCATCGAGAATAGCAAACTGCTTGTTGGTGCCTTGCTTGACATAAAGCACCTTGGAGATCAGCGAACCGCATTGTCCCGTGATGGCACGCCCCAGTTCGAAATGTAAAGTCTGGTGCGGACGAAGTTTCAGATGTTCATCGTACGTACGGAAGTAGTCGGCAAAGTCCGGAATGGCCTGACGATTGGGGTGATCGTAATCAATGCCCAGTCCGCCGCCTACGTTGATATGTTCCACGAGGATGTGACGGGCTTCGAGCTTATCCTGCAACTCGTTGACACGGTTGCAAAGCGCAATGAAATCCCCCATATCGAGAATCTGCGAACCGATGTGGAAATGAAGGCCGATAAACTTCACGTTCTCCATGCCCAAAGCCACGTCGATCACCTTATCCATATCGTGCATGCTGATGCCGAATTTGTTTTCGGCCAGCCCGGTAGTGATATTGGCATGGGTATGCGCACCGACATTGGGGTTGATGCGGAAAGCAACGTTGGCTACTTTAGCCTTGGCAGCGGCCAGTTCGTTGATGACTTCCAATTCAGGAACCGACTCGACGTTGAAACAGAAAATATCGTAATCGAGTCCCAGGTTGATCTCCCAATCAGCTTTGCCTACACCGGCAAAGACGATCTTCCCGGCAGGAAAACCGGCTTTGATGGCAGCACGGATTTCACCTCCGCTGACACAGTCGGCACCCAGTCCGCTTTCGCGGATGATGGTCAGTACCTTGGAATTGGCATTGGCCTTGACGGCATAGTGTACACTGAAGTTGTCGTAACGTGCCACCTCACGGTTGACGCACGCCAGCGTGTCGCGAAGCACCTTTGTATCATAATAATAAAAAGGGGTCTGCAACTCGCGGAATTTATGAATGGGGAATACAGTTTTCATGTTGAAAAGTGACTAATGAGGTTTAAGTTGGAATCACCACAGATTACACGGATTTTCACAGATTAACAATTTATCTCGTTGATATTTCGAGATTAAAAGTTCTGTGTTAATCTGTGCAATCTGTGGTGAACCTAATTCATTTCTATTTGCCGTTGAACAGCATATCGCTGAGCGACTGCAAAGCAACCTTCTTGTCGCACTCACGAATCAGGAAGGAAATATTATAGTTGCTACCGCCAAACGAAATCATACGCACGGGAATGTCGCGCATAGCATCGAGCGCTTTGGCTTCGAAACCTACGTTCTCCCACTCCAGGTCGCCTACGACGCAGATGATACACATGTCTTTGTCGACTGTAACGGTACCGTATTTCTTCAGGTCGTCCAGGATTTCGTTGAGGTGCTTGGTATTGTCGACAGATACGGAAACTCCTACCTCCGACGTACAGATCATATCGATGGAAGTCTGGTAGCTCTCGAAGATCTCGAACACCTTGCGGAGGAAACCGTGAGCAAGCAGCATACGGCTCGACTTGATCTTGATAGCAGTAATATTGTCTTTGGCAGCTACTGCTTTGATCTTACCTTTTTCCGTATCGTTGGAGATCAGTGTGCCCGGCGCAAGAGGGTCCATGGTGTTCAGCAGGCGGACCGGAATGTTGGCATATTTGGCAGGCTGAATACAGGTGGGGTGCAGAATCTTGGCACCGAAGTAGGCCAACTCGGCAGCTTCTTCAAAATGCAGCTGGCGCACCGGTGCTGTTTTGTCGACAATGCGCGGGTCATTGTTGTGCATACCGTCGATATCGGTCCAGATCTGGATTTCGGAAGCACGGATAGCGGCACCGATCAGTGAAGCGGTATAGTCGCTTCCACCACGCTGCAAGTTGTCAATCTCGCCATAAGCATTGCGGCAGATGAAGCCTTGGGTGATGTAAATTTCAGCATCCGGATAGAGTTCCAGTTGTGCTTGAAGTTTATCTTTAATATAGATAGGATCGGGTTCCGCATTCTTATCTGTACGCATATACTCCAAAGCCGGAAGCAATACGGATTTCACGCCACACTCCTGCAAGTAGTAGTTGACCATAGCGGTAGAGATCAGCTCGCCCTGTGCCAGCACCACTTTCTCTTCGAACAGGGTGAAGAGGTCTTTGGTGTACGAACGGATATAGTCGAAATGAGATTTTATGATCTCCAACCCTTTCTGTTTATACTCCTCAGTAGCGTAAAGCTCGTCAACATGCTGTTTATATTTAGCCTCCAGCTTATTGATAATCTCGTTGGCACCTTCCGGATTCTTCTTGTACAGATAGTCGGAAATCTCCACCAATGTGTTTGTTGTGCCCGACATAGCCGAGAGGACAACAATCTTTCTTTCACCATCGGTAATCAATTTGGCCACTTCCTTCATCCGCTGTGCAGAGCCTACGGAAGTTCCTCCAAACTTTAAAACTTTCATTTTCGTTACTGTGTTAAAATTAGTATGTATATTAATTATTTTCTCTTTTCACAAATTCGTCCGTCACATTGACAATGCGGTGTTCGGCACACCGGTATACCTGTCCGGGATATTCGGTAACCAACTGGAGATTATGGGTGGTCATCACTACCAATGATCCCGCCTGACAGATGTTGTGCAGCAGTTCGACAATGGCCTTTCCAGTCTCCACATCGAGGTTCCCGGTAGGCTCGTCCGCTAAGATAATCTCCGGCGAGTTGAGCACGGCACGCGCTATCACGATGCGTTGCTGCTCGCCACCCGAAAGTTCATTAGGCAGTTTATAGCCCTTATTCTCCATCCCGACAAGGTTGAGCACCTCAGCGATGCGCTCCCTGATCTCTTGTTTATTCTTCCACCCAGTAGCGCGAAGCACGAATTCAAGGTTGTCGTTCACTGTACGGTCGGTGAGGAGTTGGAAATCCTGAAAGACAATGCCCAGCTTGCGCCGCAACTGCGGAATGTGCTTGCGTTTGATGGATGTCATCCGGTAACCAAGCACTTCGGCTTCGCCGGAAGCCACATCAAGCTCACCATAGAAGGTCTTGAGCAGACTGGTCTTGCCGGAGCCTACTTTACCCACCAGGTAAACGAACTCACCTTTGTGCAGTTGCAGATTGACATCGCTCAGCACACAGAGTTCCTGCTGATGTATCTCTACGTCGGTATAGTGAATCAGTGTTTCGTCCATGAGTCGCTATGTCTTATCTGCAATTCGCGTGCCAGATCTTCGATGCGGTATCCTTTGGAAGTCAACAATACAATCAGGTGATAGATCAGATCGGAACCTTCGTAGATCAGACGGTCGTCTGTGCCGTTGGTGGCTTCGATCACGGTTTCTACCGCCTCTTCACCTACCTTCTGGGCAATCTTGTTGATACCGGACTCGAACAGGCTGGTGGTATAGGACTTCTCGGGCATCTCTTCGTGACGTCTGTCAATGAAATCCTGCAGCAACTTGAGGAACATGACAGGTTCTTCGTTCTTCTCTCCCCAACAAGTATCAGTTCCGGTATGGCATACCGGACCGACCGGATTTACCTGAATCAGCAGAGTGTCTTTGTCACAATCTTCTTTGATAGACACGACATTCAGAAAGTTACCGCTCTCTTCGCCTTTAGTCCACAAACGGTTCTTGGTACGGCTGAAAAAGGTTACTTTCCCGGTTTCAACAGTTTTCTCGTAAGCCTCCTTGTTCATGAAGCCAAGCATCAGCACCTTGCGGGTGTCGTTGTCTTGTATGATAGCCGGAACGAGTCCGTTCATTTTATCAAAATCTAAATCCATGGTTCTTATTTATTATAGTTTTGATTTGGGTTCACCACAGAGGACACGGAGGACACAGAGTTTTAATCTCTTGTTTATTAGGATGTCTAAGAGAAAAATATTCTCTGTGTCCTCTGTGTTACTCTGTGGTGAACTTGATTCGTTTCTACACAGTTTTTTAATCTTCAACCTCAGCTCGCGCTTTCTACCTGACGGTAATTCCCTGGCCGCAAAGATACGATTTTAATTCGGGAATTTTAATTTCTCCGAAGTGAAAAACACTGGCTGCCAGTGCGGCATCTGCTTTACCAAGTGTAAAAGCATCGCGGAAGTGCTCCATCCGGCCTGCTCCGCCCGATGCGATAACGGGTATGGAGAGTTGGGAAGCCAGCTCCGCCAGGGCTTCATTGGCGTATCCGGTCTTCACTCCATCGTGGTTCATACTGGTAAACAGCACTTCACCGGCTCCGCGCTCCTGAGCTTCTTTGGTCCACGTCATCAGTTCTTTGTCAGTCTCGATACGCCCACCGTTGAGATAACACTTCCATCCGTTTCCGGTCTGTCTGGCATCTACAGCAAGCACACATACCTGTGACCCGAAATGCTTGGCAATATCGTCTATCAGCTGCGGATTGCGAATGGCGGAAGAGTTAATGGAAATTTTGTCGGCACCGGCATTAAGCAGGCGGTCTACGTCACTCAGTTCGTTGATCCCTCCCCCAACGGTAAAAGGAATACTGATATTGGCAGCAATCCGCCGGACCAGTTCGGCAAAAGTCTTACGCCCTTCATGACTGGCGGTAATATCAAGAAACACCAGTTCGTCGGCTCCCTGCTCGCTATAGGCACGCCCCAATTCTACCGGATCACCGGCCTGGCGGAGGTTTACGAAATTCGTCCCTTTCACGGTCTGCCCGTCTTTGATATCGAGACAAGGTATAATTCTTTTTGCTAACACGATTCTATATTTACGATTTTACGTTTGATTAATGGTTGACCACAAAATTACGCAGAACTCCAAAGAGTGCAACGATTAGAGAAAACAGAACTCTGTAAAACTCCGCATTACCCTGTGGTTAAATAAATGCCTGAAGCTCTTTAAGAGTGATACGCCCCTCGTAAAGAGCCTTGCCGAAAATGACGGCAGGCACCCCAGCTTCGTGCAACGCTTCAATGTCGGCCACACTGCTCACTCCACCACTGGCTATCAAATAAAGGGTGGGATGCTCTGTCAGTATCTCCTTATATAGTTCGAGGGAAGGTCCGGCCAGCATACCGTCACAACTGATGTCGGTACAGATCACCTTTTCAACGCCCTTTTTCGTATAATCTTTTAGAAAAGGGAAAAGTTCACAGTCACTTTCGTCCTTCCAACCGTTGACAGCTATCTTATGATCTTTGACATCGGCGCCCAGAATGATTTTTTCACTGCCGTAACGGTCTATCCAACGACAAAACACATCAGGGTTCCTGACGGCTATACTGCCGCCGGTAACCATCTGCGCCCCGTTCTCAAAAGCGATTATCAGGTCTTCGTCGCTCTTCAGCCCACCGCCGAAATCGATAATCAGCGAAGTGCGGCTGGCTATCAGGTCGAGTGTCCGGTAGTTGACCACATGATGTGAAGCAGCACCATCCAGATCCACAACGTGCAGACGCCGGATACCATTGGCCTCAAACTCCTTGGCAACCTCCACCGGGTTTTCATTATATACCTTTTTGCTATCATAATCTCCCTGGGAAAGGCGTACACACTTTCCGTCGATAATATCAATGGCCGGAATTAATTCTATCATCTGTCTGTTCTCAATTAACGGTTTAAACTTCCGGGGGAATCAGAGCTCCAGGAAATTCTTTATAATTCTCTCACCCGCCACCCCACTTTTTTCGGGATGAAACTGGGTGGCATAGAAGTTATCTTTATGCAAAGCGGCACTGAAAGGGTGGATATAATCGGTCTCGGCAGCCGTAAACTCACTGACGGGTACATAATAACTATGTACGAAATAAACAAATTCATCACGGGTGAATCCTTTGAACAAGTCACTCTTCAACTGACCGATGGTATTCCATCCCATGTGGGGTACCTTATCCTCGTGTTTCCGGGGCACAAAACGTTTCACGTCGGTATCGAAAATCCCAAGGCAACCGACGTTCCCCTCTTCGGAGAAACGACACATCAGCTGCATGCCCAGACAAATGCCCAATACCGGCTGGCGGAGTTCTTTAATGAAACGGTCCATACCACTCTCTTTGAGATGAAGCATAGTAGTCTCAGCCTCCCCCACCCCGGGAAAGATCACTTTATCAGCGGCTTTCAACACCTCTTTGTCAGAGGTAATCACCGCTTCCACTCCCAGGCGTTTCAATGCATAGTCCACAGAACGGATGTTACCTGCATTATATTTGATAACTGCTACTTTCATTTTAATGTACTACATTTAGTCCGCAAAAATAACGAATTATTGCAAAACCACGAAAAATCGGAGCAAGAAGTTTGAATTAAAAGATAGATTTATAACAGATAGAAAGATTTTCGGCATATAAAACGAATAAGTATTATCCGAAAGGGAAAACAGAAGGAAAACAGGAGACCAATTACACTATTATTTTTTCACACTTTTTTTTCAAACTAAATGACTTAAAAATGAGGAACTAAGCCAAAACCGCTTCATTTTTTTCAAAAAACTTTTCGTTCAGCTATTGCAGGTTTCGGAAAAATGCCTACCTTTGCAACCGCAATCGAGAGAGATAGCGATTAAGAAATGAAATACTGGTGCGTTAGTTCAGTTGGTTAGAATACATGCCTGTCACGCATGGGGTCACGGGTTCGAGTCCCGTACGCACCGCATCTCAAATCTTAATAAAAAAAAATAAAATTGGTGCGTTAGTTCAGTTGGTTAGAATACATGCCTGTCACGCATGGGGTCACGGGTTCGAGTCCCGTACGCACCGCGAAAGCAAATAGCAAAATTAAGCAAAGCTCTGAAATTCAAGGATTTCAGAGCTTTTTCTTTTTCTGCGCTTCGGCAAAAAATAGTGGTTTTAAGCAGTTCTCACGTGGCTTATTCGTGGGACTTTTTGAAAGCTGTTTTTGCTCCCACGAATTGACGCATTTGTCTTTGATTGTCAGCTTTTTGCGTAGCTGGTTTTTGAGTGTAGCAAACTAATTTTGTACCACTTAAAAAACAAAGAATTATGGGAGCAGTGAAAAGAAACACACTAAGCGTATTGTTCATCATCAAGAAAGCGAAACTTCTGAAAAACGGTGAAGCTCCTATCTGTATGCGCATCACCGTAAACAAGCGAGTAGCCGAAGTTATGATTAAACGGAGCATTCCCATCGATTTATGGAATCAGAAAAAGGAATGTTCCAAAGGAAAAGACCGTGTAGCCGCAGAATTAAACCACTATATCAATACGGTTCGTGCCAAAGTATTGCAGATACACCGTGAACTGGAAATAGACAACAAACCGATAACAGCCGATATAATAAAGGATTGTTTCTACGGACGGGATAAGGTACAGCGCAGCTTGCTGGAAGTGTATGCAGAGCATAACGAAAAATGTCGTGCCCTGATTGGCAAAGAATATACGGAAAGCACAGTTACCAAGTTTGATACTTCCATAAACCGCCTGAAAGAATATATTCGCAGTAATTACCACCGTGATGATATAATGTTGGCAGAACTGGATGGACAGTTTATCCGTGACTTTGATTTTTGGCTGAAAACAGAGAAGCATTGCCAAAACAATTCCGCATTGAAACATTTGAAGAACTTGAAAAAAGTTGTTCGTATTGCTTTGGCTAACGACTGGATAAAGAAAGACCCGTTTTACGGCATCCACTTCAAGCAGGAGGAAGTAAATGTAGAGTTCCTCTCACGTGAGGAACTGGATATTCTCATGAACAAGGAATTTACTATCAAACGATTGGAGCAGGTAAGGGACATTTTTGTTTTTTGCTGTTTCACCGCACTTGCTTTCGTGGATGTACAACAGTTAAGCCGTGAACACCTAATAAAAGACAATAACGGTGCTTTGTGGATACGCAAGGCACGACAGAAAACCAGTCAGATGTGTAACATTCCTGTTTTGTCTATTCCTCAAAGGATATTGAGGAAATATGAAGATAATATAGAGTGTATAAAGAAAGGTGTACTTTTGCCTGTAATCAGTAATCAGCGCATGAATGCCTACTTAAAAGAAATCGCTGATTTATGCGGCATTACCAAGCGCCTAACTACGCATGTTGCATGCCATACTGCGGCTACCGTAGTTTTTCTCGCCAATGATGTATCAATGGAAAATGTATCTAAGATTTTGGGACATTCCAATATCAGAATGACACAGCATTATGCAAAAGTTTTAGATAGCTCTATCATGCGAGATATGGTGAACGTAGAGAAATGCTTTGGTTGTTAATGAAAAAAAGATTAGATGTCTTGGATATTCACACAAAAAACAGTATTTTTGTCATTGGTGGAATAATATTCCTAATAAAATACGGATTATCTATGCTAAAAGTATATTCTATTTATTAAAATATGAATTGGAAAAATGATTTACTAAGTACTCAGAGACTTAGACCATCACGGGTTGATAACCAACGTGCTGTTTTATCTGAAAATACAGACAATCGAAATCCATTTGAAAGCGATTTTGGGCGTGTTATATTTAGTTCTGCCTCTAGGCGATTGCATGACAAAACCCAGGTATTCCCTTTGACGTCAGATGATAATATTCACTCACGTTTAACACATTCAATGGAAGTGATGAATATTGGTTTGTCTTTCGCTATATATCTAAGTGGCAATGACGAGTTTAAGAAAAAGACGCAATTAACTAGTGAGGAAATTTTGCGTAAGATAGATCCTATATTGAAAACATCTTGCTTGGTTCACGACATTGGAAATCCCCCATTTGGACATTTTGGAGAACAGGTTATACAAAATTACTTCTCAGAATTGTTTAAAGATATTAAATGCGGAATTGAAAATGAAAATATAGGCAGTTCTTTAAGTAAATATGTTATTAAGGGAGTTAGGTATACAAACTATATTGGGAAGTGGGAAAAAGACACTGGGAAGGACATTAACACAAGAAGAAAACAAAAAAAGGAATATGGTTTTAAAACATTTCTAAATAATAAAAATTTAATTCAAGATTATGTTGAATTTGATGGGAATGCAGAAGGATTTAGAATTCTTACCAAGCTCCAATATTTAGGTGATTTATTTGGACTAAACCTTACATGCTCTACCTTGGCTTCTACCTTAAAATACCCTAATTATGGCATTCCTATAAAAACAGAAGATGAAAATGATAAAATAAGTCTTCATAAACATGGAGTTTTTTTTACAGAAAGAAAAACTTTAGATGATATAGCTAAATATTGTAAATTGGAACAGTCAAATGGTATGTATAAGCGCCATCCATTAGCGTTTTTGATGGAAGCAGCAGATTCTATTTGCTATTTAGTGATGGATCTTGAAGACGCTAATCAAAAACAATGGTTAACCTTGAATGACGTAAAAGACAAGATTGCTAATGACCCTTATATATCAGATGAAATAAAAGAGAAGCTAGACGATAATTTGCGAACAACACAAGGAGATAATATTTCATCTAAGAAAGAATGGGTTAGCTATCGGACTATCTTATTAACTCACTTAATGGGAGTTGCTACTAAAAACTTCGTTCAAAATTTGGAGCAGATAGAGGAGGGAACATATAATAAGGAGTTGATCGAAGATAACGATGGAATTGCAAAAGCCTTAAAAGATTTTTCAAAGAAGAAGATATTATCTAAGAGAGAGATAACTTCCTTAGAAATAACTGGTGATGCAGTAATTGTTGGGATATTAAATTCGTATATAAGACTTCTATTTCATACAGATAAAAATTATCGTGATAGAGGGAAATCTCTATTCTCCCGTTCTATATTTATGACTGTTTTACATGAGCATTGGGAAGAGTATTGTGCAGATGAAGATTTTGAAAATAAATATGGAAAAGATATAAAAATAGACGATTTAGATAAACTATATGATAAATTTGATGTTTGTGATTTTACGGTAGAGGAACGATTCCGTCTTATTCGTGATTTCGTTGCTTGTATGACTGATAAATTTGCATTAGATCATTATCAAAAAATAAGTGGACAGCGAATATAATAATATAAAACAAAAAATCGACCAGCAAGCATATTCTTTTAAAATATATTTGAAAGAGTTTTTGTTGGATCAAAAAACGTGGGAATTATTGAATTTAATTGCTTTGCAGACGGATATTTATATATTTAGTGGAGTAATTCGAAATTTTCTATTAGGATATTTAGAAAATCGTGATTTAGATATTGTAGTCCGAAATATAGATAAATTGATTTTACCAAAAAAATATTGGAATCATATACAACTTGAAAAAAATAGTTTTGGTGGATATAAAGTTAAAATCGGACAACTAACTGTTGATGCTTGGGATATTAAAAATACGTGGGGAGTTCAAAAGTTACAACTAAGAGATACCCCTTATAGCTTGATCAATACTGCGTTTTTCAATTTTTCAGCTATTACATATGATTATAATAGAGAGAAATTTATTTACGATAAACATTTTCTGCAATTTTATAAAAATCATGCTATGGATATTGTTTTTGATGAGAATCCTAATATCCCTTTGTGCATTTTAAATACTATATATTATAGTTTTAAATATGATTTTCCAATAAAATATTGTCTATGCAAATGGATTGTGCAACATTATCGAAAAAATTTTGATTTTCAGAAAGTTCAAATACGACATTTCAAGCATGTATTCATTTCTGATAACCAGATTGTTAAGTTTATCAATATATGCAGTGAAGTGTTGCCACGAATGGGAGAAGACAAAAAAAATAGTGTTTTAATAATTAAAAATCATCCAGTTTGATTTTTTCAAATTAGGCTAAAACATTAACAAAGGTAAGCTCCGTATTCCGTCCGTGCAAGCCCAAGCCCTACGGGTTTGCACAGACGGACTACTACACTGATAGAGTTAATGTTCTTAGTCAGTTTCGGAAAAAATGTGTTTTTTAAGGATGGTAGGTCATTCCTGCCGTTCCTTGTTGTAGTAGGCCTGCAAAAGCCGTTCTATATCGCTTTGACGGTAGATTATTTTGCCTTTTATCTGAATGTACGGGATAACGCCCGTATCTCTCCATTCTTGCAGCGTGCGGATGCTTACTTTTAAATATTTGGATGCTTCCCGGTTGCTTAGAAACTTTTCACCGTTCAAATTCGGTCTACTTTCCTTTGCCAGTTTACCGATACCATCTAACATTCTTTCCATAGCCTGAAAGAAATCCTTAATTATCTCACTGTTGCCGTTTATCAGTTCCATATTACCATATCGTTTTATTGATTTATAATTGGTTTGAATGATTGACATACATCATCTGTCAGTTACGCAAATACTCGCCATAATAAGAAATAGAAAGGCAGTCTTTTACCCTGTCATAGCCGATATAAAGCCGTTTAAAGGCTGAAACGATGAAGTAACGGCTATCTTCCTTTTGTATCTCGTAAACGGCTGGTTTCGCCTGTCCGTTATCCGATACATGAAGCATCGAAAGGAGATACTTTTTTCCACTTTGGTATATCATCACCGTAGGATGAAGATTTATACTTTCCCATATTCCGACAATGGCAGACAAGTTGAATGACTGCTTCATTTCCGTATTATTTTCTTCTTTCTTTTCCATAAGACCATCTTTATTTATTTTTTTGATATATGATTTGTTTTCTTGTTTTCCGTACATTCAGCAATCAATCTTTGTATGTCGGCAGATTTATAGTACAGTTTGTTACCGATTTGGGAGTAACCCAGTTTGCCACTGTCCCGGTAGTTCTGCAAACTTCGGATGCTGATACCGAGTAGGGCGCACACTTCACGACCTGACAGCCATTTGTCCGGCTGGTGGGTATTCTCTTTGCAAATCCGTTCCACCTGACTGACGAAACCAGAGAATCGCCCGCACACCTGTTTAAAAGTCTGTTCCTCAATAGTTACGATATTCATACGTCTTTCTCTTTTGGCTGGTTGAATATTCCTTTTTGCATTTCTTCCCGGTAGAGAGCCGAAAGAACATCATTGTGTATATTCAAATGTTCTTCTAGTACGTTATCAATGAAATTTCCGATGCTTACCTGTTTGCCCGTAATCACTCCTACAATCTGCGTGATACGTTTTTGTATTTCTCCGCTTATGTACACACTTTGACGGTTGCAAACTGACCGTTTTTTAAGGAACACCGATTTATAGTTTTCCCGTTCCTTGCTTGCTGTTTCCTGTAATGATTGTTTTTCTTTTTCCATGCCTTCAAATTTTAATGGTTTATAAATAGGTTGATTGATTTTGAGACCGATTGAAAGGAAGCAAGCCCGTTTTATAGCAATGTTACCATGTCTTTAAACAGCTTTCAAGCATGGTTTAAACTATATTCAGACCTTGTTTGACTGTCTTATATATTGCCACCATTCAATCAATTTTCAGCAAAAGAAGGGGTAAAAACAGATGCTTTTAAAAATGGGGTTACTTTGTCCGTTTCTGTCCCCATTTGGCATAATAGGGCATATTTCAGGGGTAAATTGCTGTCTGTAATTTTGTAACCGACAAACAGACATAGGAGGAAGCCAAACCGCTTGCTTTTGCAATCTGACCATAGGGAAGATTTTTGTTATCACATGATAACAGCAAGTTGTGTTTTGAGGTCCGCACTTCGCTTTTTGTGCCTCAAAACCTTGCCACCTTAAAAGGTGGTTGGTTTTACTCCAAAGTCGTAAAACCAGTAAATAATTATCATTATGGAACAGAAAAAGAAGCCATTTAACAAAGGTGGGCGCAAGCCCAAACTTGACCCACGAACACACCGCTATTCTCTTAATTTGGACGATGTGGAGAACGCCAAGTTCTTAGCCTTTTACGACCAGTCAGGGTACAAGGTAAAGGCGCATTTCATTAAGAACTGTATTTTCGGGAAATCGTTTAAGGTGCTTAGGATTGATAAAAGCAAGGTAGATTATTACATCCAACTCTCCCAACTGTTTTCACAATTCAGGAGCATAGGCATACTGTATAACCAAACGGTGAAAGAACTGCATTCCAATTTTGCGGAAAAGAAAGCACTTGCCTTGCTTTACAAACTGGAACAGTACACTGTTGAACTGGTAAAGACGAACCAGCAGATTATTGCGCTTACCAAACGGTTTGAAGCATCTTATAAGGAAGAGGGGATTATATCAGCAGGGAAGTAATACAGGCTTGCCAAAAGAAAAAACATCCCGGAACTGCCACGTGTACAGCTCCGGGATGAATTTCACTCTTACTTATTCGCTCCGTGTTCTTTCTCGAACTTTCGGAGCGTACCCACATCGAACCGTTCCTTTATGAACTTTCGCACATCGGAAGCCCGATAGTAGGCTTTTCCGCTAATCATCATAAAGGGCAGCAGTTTCTTGCTTCTTAATCTCTGTAATGTCCGGGTACTGACTTTGAACAACAGGCATAAATCCTGATTATCCAAAAGTTTGTCATTCGGCATTACTTCTGGGTTGGTTTGCAAACTCTTTACATCTTTGCCTACTTCTTCCAGTTTATCAAGTAGCTTTTGCATCCAGTCCTCGTAACTATTTACATACATATTGCTTCATTTTTCAGGTTATACACTAATGCTTACCAATCGATTGATGAAGCAAAGTTCGGAAAAGGGAAGCAAAGAAAATGGGGGAATGGTACACCTAATCCCCCATAAATAATTTGTAGTACGCTGATTATCAGTATAACAGAAAATTCCTTTTTACAAATGGTTATAACCATTATCTCTACTCTTTTTTATGATAGCAACTTTCAAACTATCTAAAAATTCTGTTATTTTAGTAGGTTTCCTTTTGATAACCGCAATTTCTTTTTTGTATATATCTCCAAAATTAATGTTGAACATCTTTTCAAAAATCCGGGCAACATCACTTAAAAAGATGTCCTTGTTATCAATCCGAACTATTCCATCTTTGATGTAAAAAATACCACAAACCAATTCCATTATATCTACGATTTTAATAACCTCATTGTTTAAGTAGAATGGAGATTTCCAATCAGATTCTATATTGATGAAAAATTTTGGATATTCCATTTGGCGATAGATTAGTTCTTGTTCCATATTTATTAAAGACAAGAGTTTATCAAGATATATAATTTTCAGTTTACTATTTTCAGTAGGAGAAGTTTCTTCTAATGCTTTTATTGTTCCGAAATCTATATAACTCATATTTAATTGCCTGATACGTATTTTATTATCATGCCCTCTATTGAGATAATCGAATAAATCTTCAACAAATTCAAGATATGCAGAAGTTATTTCTTCTATTACAGCTTTTTCCTTTTGGCAAGGATGCTTTAGCAATTTATATATTTGCTTTTCTGTTAAATCCCATTTTGGCATAATCTTTCTTAGAAGACAATATGTAATTGTTTTATAAGTTTTTTGCTATCTTCTGCCATTTTTTCTGCCTATGCTTATAAAATTTAAGCGTCCACCAAGCGGCAAGAGCTGTTAAACCACCTGCATATAAATCGACCATATCTGTATATCTTGTTACATTAGGAGAAACATCTTCCATGTTGATATAATGATTCCATATAGTCACCTTTTTATTATACTCATTTGTTACTATCTCTCCTGTGCTTTTATCCATTTTGATTACGTTTATTGTATGTTTTCCTACTGGAATAAATCCATGTAGGAACATTTTAAAGCAAAAAGATTTTCCTTCTTTCCAAGTAGGAGAAGTATTATCATAAGATATAAAACTGGCTTTTGGCTTACAAATTTCTCTTAAGGTATCAATATCCTGAATTTTACACCAAATATTTTCCCTGTTAGCTTCAAACTCAGAAGTAACAACTACTCTCCGTCCTATAACCTCTTTTCCGCTACGTGTCATTAAACAAATTTTCTTTATCATACTACATGAATTAAAATATTAAACATCTATTTATCTTATACTTATACTGATTTCATTATCTTTGTGCAAAGATAGAAGCAATAGGTTCTAAAGACAATAGTCATTTATAATGAGGTTGCTTTCAAATATCTAATAATTAGACATTTACCAAAATATGATAATTGAGGAAATTGAGAAGCAAATAATAAACTTACTTCCGACATCAAACATACTACTTGATGAGGTAGACTATTCCATTCTCGAAGAAAGGAAAAAAGACTGGAAAAAACTCTCGGAAGTTACGCATAGTATTGTGTTGGCGTTTGATTGCTACACTAACAAATTCGTATTTGTTTCTGATAACATTCCTGAATTATATGGGCTTGATTCCCATAGATTTTTTATAGACGGGCATCAGCCAGTAGTAGAGGTTATACATCCGGATGATATATACTACGGATTACTTGTAAGAAAGAAAATCTATTCAATATTGAGTTCGTTCTCCAATGAAGAAAAAATGAACTATAAAGCCATTCATGAAATGCGGGTGAGAAATCTACGAGGTGAATATATCCGTATAATAGAGCAGGAACAGATTGTTGAGTTAGATAAGTCAGGCAATGTTTGGCTTATGTTATCGGTTATTGATGTTGACGCAAGCCACGAACCAGAAATTATTAAAAGCCACCTATATAACTTTAAAACTGGAGAACAGATTTTTATAGATTTATCTGATACATTGGATGAACCTTTAACAAATAGAGAGTTGGAGGTTTTGCGTTTGATGAAGCAAGGCTTGTTAAGTAAAGAGATAGCAAACACTTTGAAAGTTAGCATCAATACGGTGAATACTCATAGACAAAATATATTGCAAAAGCTAAAAGCCAATAATTCGATTGAGGCTGTAAATTTTGCTCAAAGGTTAGGTTTATTCAATAAGTAAATATCATATAATAGTAATAAAATGGAAAATAAAAATCTCACCATAGTAGATTTGTTTATAGATATTCTGTCTAAAAATAAAGATATACAATCGCAAAACATGGGAAAACGTTTAAAAGTTTTCATTCGCATTCCTGAATGCGCTGAATTTTTAAATGTTATTATTATTAATGCAATGGGATATAAATCTCAAATAAAATCTACAACAGTAGATAAAGCTGTTGAATGTATAATTAAACAGTCTAATATTAGCGTAGATGAAGATAATTCCCTTGATGAACATCAAAAACAGCAAATTAAGAAAGATAATGAAAGCATATTAAGAATGTGTGCAGACATCACCAAGAATAAGCTAAAGGAAACTGAACAACTTATTGAAGATTAGTTTGCCTAAAAGCAGAATTACATTCTAAATATTACTATATTTGCACCAACTCAAACAACCACCGCAACACCAAGCAATCTAAAGAATTGCACACGTGGGGTTATTAGTGGAAGAAAGAATTAAAAGCTTGCTAAATATTGAGTAAGTGAGGAATAGAATTAAGGCTCATCTTCCGTACGCACCCCCAAAACCAAGCCCTACGGTTTTTAGAATAAATCCTCACATTTACGCTTTGCGCAGTATTTCCGCTAAAAGTATTGCTTTTACTATTTCCAGAGTAAAGCGGGTATATTAAATAAAAAAAGAAAAATCATTTTCGACTGGGGTAATCTATTAAATGGACAAGCTCTTCAATAACAATTCTTAAGTCATATTTTAATTTTTCCATTTCAGTTTTTTTAGCACTAAAACGCCTATTATGGGCACTTAAATCTCCGTATTTTTTTATGTTAGGTAAACTTTGTTGAGTGTTTCTACTTAAGTTCCATTTTTTCTCTGATTGTAATTTGTCAATTAAATCTGAGAGATATAAAAAATAACCATCTTTATTTTTTATTTTTTCGGATATTCCTTCAAATTCAAATAATTCTATTACCAAAGTTTCTATTAATTTCCGCATCATAACAAGAGATGCGTCATATAATCCATAGTCATAACAAAGTATTGCTTGACTTGCAATGTTTTGAATATATCCACGAGTGTCGATTAATAATTCTGTAGGAAAAAGGTTATTGGAAGGAACCGTTTTTTTAGGTAATCCTATCTTTACATTTATTTCTTCTCGAAGTTTTCGTTGTAAAGTATAACTCCCATTTTTATTCTTTATAAAAATACTATTTTTCCCCTTTGATTTAGTCGATAAAAATGAAGGTATGTTTGAATATGGAGATATTTGTGCCATTTGAAAACAGTTATCTATATCTTTAGGGAAGAAAGACTCCTTTTTCTGAATGTCAATAATATAGTATCCAAAAAAACAAATTAACTGAGACGCAGAAGTATTACCTAGTTCAGGGATTTGCTCTAAAAAAATATCAAAAGCCATTTACTGTTATTTTTTCATATCGTGTTCTACATAATTTTCTCCAATGACAGATACAAAGATATTTCCCATATCAGAAGATTCAATCCAACCTTTATTCTTTTTTGTATCTACAATACTTTGATATAAATTTTTTGGAACCTTCTGCCCGACTTCCTTATAACATGTATACAAACACTCTATGCTTATCGGTTTTTCATTGAGTATTTTCTCTAAATAATAAACAAATAATAGGTTGTGTTCAAAATTATTTTTTGGAGAATGCTCTTTGCAAAAATCAATTAGGCTTTTTTTGTCTTTAGGTTTTAGATTTAATGATTGAACAATCTGATAGGTGAGTAATTTTTTCTGAGATTTTGTTTTGTTCAAATCTTTATTTTCATCTTTTATTTGGACATTCTTTTTCCCGTTACTTTTTAGCTCCCAACCATTAGGAATACTCTCATCTTCAAATTCTGAGAGGATTTTTTCTGCCCTTTCCTTCCCTTCAGGTCTTAATTCCAAATATGTTTGATTATTTTCGATTAAATTTGGATTCTTAGATAAAAATACTCGGATAGTAGCATCCAGTAAGTTTGCTTTTTCAAGCAATGTGTTAAGTTCACTTCTTTGTACCTCTGATGAACCAAAAACTTCTTTATAATAAAGAAACAACAATGTTATACGCCCAATAAAGTCCGACTTAGAAGAGGCTTTGATCCGGGGATCATAAATGGAGATATCACCATCTTTGTTTTTAAAAATTTTATTCAGCACAGGGCTATTATCTCTAGTCTCTTTTGTCTTTTTAATCTTATTTTCAGGAGTCGTTTCCTGTAATTCAATGCTTTCTGCATCTTCAATATAATCTATATTAGACTTGTTACTGTGTGCAGTAAGAGACCTACTTGTATCATATTTATTTAACGGAAGTAATTGAGCGAATGTTTCAACCACATTACCTGCAACAGTGTCAGTAAAGGATGCTTTAAAAGATTTACCATTCTCGTTTTCAGTAAATTCTATATTATTGACAGCGGCGTTTGTGTTGTCTTTATTTTGCACAGGCTTTCCACATGAAATACAAATGGAAGAATCTTTATACAAAATGGAATTACATTCAAAACAGACAATTTGCTTCAAGCATTTGGGGCAAAATTTGGCATGTTCCGGCAATTCTAAATTACAGTATATACATTTGATCATAACATTGAGTTTTTAAGACTTACTTGCAAAAGTAATGAAAATATTGGAATGAAACGATATAATACTGATTTTTAGCAAAGTTATCCCAGCTTTCGACACCATTCAATACTTAAATCCATATTTTGATTATAATGTGATTTCTCGGAAAGTATATTTTTAATAAAACGTTGATTGCACCATCCACATATATCTTTTCGTCATGTTAATATCCTAGCAGCCAATATTTTTCTATATTTTCAATACTCATACCGTTTAGGAAGCAAACGGAGGTGGCATATAATAACCCTCTTCGATTATCTTCTTCATTTTGTATCTACTATATAGCAATTTCATTTTTTAATTGTATCTTTGCCCTAACTCAAACAACCACCGCAACACCAAGCAATCTAAAGAATTGCACACGTGGGGTTATTAGTGGGAGAAAGAATTAAGAACTTGCTAAGATATTGAGTACGTGAAGAATAAATCTAAGGTTCATCTTCCGTACGCACCGCAGATATTAATAATAATTTTATATAATCCTCTGTTTTATCAAAGAAAACAGAGGATTTTTAGTATATCTATCAAAATACAGAATTAAAAGCACCAAAGCCTTCCTTATTGCATTCAAAAACCGACACGACTAATACAAAAGCAAACCACCTATCCGGAAATTAAAAAATAACTTTTGCCCAACATATTTAAATACATGCCGAACAAAAGTTATTCATAGCAGACTACATCACGCACAAAAACAATCAGTTCGCTTCCATTTGCTTATCAAACGCTTGTTGAATCAACTCCATGATATCATCCAATTCATTCATATTCGAAATACCGACTTCTACATCGCCATTGCCCCATCGTCCCAAGTTGGATACATCTTTGCACAAACCTTTTGGATCAAGTATATCTGCAAATGCTACATTTAGAGAAAGACGCAACCGGGATTTCTGAGGCACGACATCCACAAAATTAGTATAAGCCTTAAAGGCAATATACAACTTCTTGAGTTCCTCCTTTACGGAAGGATCTATATTCATGATCCTTCTGCGCAAAGCCTGAAACAGAGTAAGTATGTCCCCTTTCAGATATTCATAGTGCTCCAACGTATACTCTGCAGAATCTCTCTCCGCAGATCTATAAACTTCGAGTGTCTCCGGCGATAATAACGGAAATCTCCATATTTCTTTAGCTTTCTCAGCCAATTGCCCTGCACGCACAAGTATCTGCTCTTCGTTCCACGAACTGATTTTCCTCAGATATGAATTGAGGCGAATAGGAGAATCGTCGAAACCTCCCTCCATACTCTTCTTTTCTTGGAACGGACGATCACTCAATTCCGAATTATAACCAGTCAGAGTCAGATTACCAAGTGTGTGTAAATATTTACCCTGGACTTCTACCCAACCTTCCCCTAACATTTCTTGCCACTCGTGTGATAGATTAGGATTTTGGGGCATGACATGCTCGATGGTATAATCAGAAATATTCACCATCTCCTTACGCTGAAAATTTTCCAACCGATTTAAAAGGTAGTTCCTGTTACGGAAATTATAAACATCTTTGGTTTGTAGGAAAGTAGTGAACTCCGTATCGTTCGGAAAGCGCTTATAACTATCCAGCAATAGGAATGCAGCTTTCAGGCCATCCATATAATTCGCTTTATCGAATGACTTATAGAGAGTAGCGAACGTCTTATTCAGGCTATTTGTCGGTATGCCGCAAATGGCGCGTCTGAACACATAATTCTCAACCAGACAAAGAGCTTCGTAGAACTCGTCCCTACTGATAACTTCGTTGACATAATCGTTGTACAACGGTAATAAAAACGGGTAACTAACGTCAACCCTCAACTGGCTGATGCGTTTGAAAGCCCCGCAAAGCTGCTTATCCGGCTCTTTGTGAAGCACCATGTTGACGTAATATCCGGAATAAGTATAAATGTCTTTGACTACTTCGCTGATCGTATCGGGAGCTTTACCCCCTATCACATAGGCCTTGAAAGCATCGTACACCATATCGATACGAGGAATGGTGCCTGTCTTCACTGATAAGTAATCGCGCATGAAGCTATTAAACAGCGCCGCATATTCACTACCATATCCTTGTTCCATAGGATACCAATAAGATTCATAAAGTGAGGTCTGCAAGTGAACTTCTTGTCCCATCAGCACGTAATTGCGAATCAAGTCGGCTTGTGATAGATCAAGTCCCGTACTGTTCATACTTTCAAATATCAATTGTGGGTTGTCCTTCTCCTTTTCAAGAGCCACATCCACAACAAACAGTCGCTGTACCCCGCTATAAATAGCTACCACATTCTCCTTGTTTATCTTACTTTTAAAGAAGTCATAGTTTTCAATGATGCGTTGTGACATCCCCTCGGACTGAGGAATCCCCTTCAATAAATTTATATAGGTATCTTTATCTCTGCGGGTCAGCAGAAGTTTATACCGCAATTCATTATCTTCTTCCGGGTTAATCAGATAATAGTTCTGAAGTTTAGTGAAGCTGGTATCTATCTCTACTGCATTCTCTTTTATAAAATCGGCAATAGCCGCTATCAGCAAAGAGACGGTGGTCAAGCGCTGCTGTCCATCAATAACCAGAAGTTTAGGCACATCGGACACTGTATGTATACTCTCCTGAAAATAAACGATAGAACCGATAAAGTGCCCCTGCACGGCAGAATCGTTGCTAATACGCAAAATATCATTCAACAATTGATTGCATTGAACCAGTTGCCAACTGTATGTACGCTGATAAATGGGAATCACAAACTGTCGTGGTCCCTTTATGATGCTTAAAAGATTATTGGAAGATGCTTTCATAGATTATGCTTATTTTACAATAACAAAAGTATTCTTTTTCCCGATTATAAGAGAATAAAATAGGAAAATTATCAATAGTTTCCTGTTTTTGTCCGTTCATTGACCAATAATATTTCTCACTACCTTTGATTGAACATAATAGAGACAGAGCTTAATGATTGTCCACAATTTAACAAGGGAGTTAGTTTCCATGATAAAACTACAAAATTTAAAAAGGAACTTAAAACTCTGATTAAAACACGGGACAAGTGCACGAAGGACTTGAGAATCTTCTTGTTCGTAGACGATATTAATCGATACTCTGAGAAGAAAATCATCCAATCGATCGATTCTTAACTCAGAATATTCTATTACCGATATTTAATAGCAAAGAATTTACTAATCAATCAGTATAATAAGATACATCGAGAGAATATCTGGATCAGCAGCAAATATTTACGTCACTTAATCGAATTGTTAGTACTGGTCAGTAAAACTAAGGATGTATCTTTTGTCATCAGGCAAAAAGAGGAAACACAGGGAAATACGGTTGAAACATATTCCATCACTTTACTAAAAGATATCCATGTGAACCGAACAAACTACGCGATTCTATTGAATGTGCCCGATACACGGTTATAGCCTATTGAGAGCCGGCCATAGACTTGGGAAAATACATATAACTCGAAAAAAATACATTTTTTTTTGCTCACTCCTGAACAAAATTGATTTCTTCTGCGTTTATAATTATGCAAATCGGCCTGAAGCGCTTTATGCCTATGGGAATATCCATAATAGTCGCACCGTATGCCTCCCCGGCATAGACAGGTAAGATTGCATAGTAGTTTTGTCGTGTTTTATTTTGTGTTTGTGTTGTGACGGTGCTGCGATGTGAATCGAAGTACCGTTTTTTTGTACCTACCTCTCAGAAGCTAAAAGATTTACCATAAAAGAAGCAGAATACAGAGTAACGGGTTAAATGTTCCGATGGACGAATTGTCCGTCGATCCAGAACGTGGCATGCTCAGAACGGAACTTCAGTAAAACGTATTCCGGATCAGTCGGTCCCTTTGGAAAATGGGCGATAAACCAGTCTTGCCAATACTTCTGTTTGAGTCCGGCATCTGTCACTACCTCCACTTCACCCGTCAGGGCAACGCTATTCCCTTGTTCGTAGAAACAAAGACCCGCTTTCGGGTTGCTCCGGAAATCTTTCGTTTTCACAGAATGTTCTCCGGTTGCCATCCAAATCTCAGAAATACCTTCCGAAGCAATCTTGCTCAAAGGGACAGGGCGGGGATATCCCTCTTGATTGACTGAACTGAGTATTACCGTTTCACAACCTTGCAGCAAATCTGCTGCTCTTTCGTTTAATGACTTCATTGTATATGATATTTAGATTGATAATCCCTGCAAATATAAGCTTGCCCACCTACCCCGGCGTTGTAAAAAAACGACTTTTACAGAATAAGAAGCAGACTAAATTTCTTACAGACATAGTTTATTTTACGCTCGCGATACAATGCCTGTACCCGAAACTAAATCCGAAACGCTTTTCTAAAGGAGATTTCCTTTATCACCCAACCGATATTTTATTTCTCAATATACGTCAGCAGCCCCTCTTGCGGTAAGGTCGGAGAAAGGAATGATTCTGCCGTACCGCCGGACAGTGTCTTAACCTCTTTCAGGAAGTGCGAAACATCGTAATATCCGGCATTCACCGCTACCGAGAGCAGGTTATTTGCCTCCGTCGTACTTTTCAGCAGATCGATCGCCTGCCTGAACTTCACAATCCGACTGTATTCTTTAGGAGTAAATCCGGTAAACAGCTTGAATCTCCGTTCCAGATGCCGTTGACACAAACAGGCATCTTCTGCCAGCAAACGGATCTCCCGCTGACCGTGGTACAAATGAATGTGGTTTACCGCAAAAACAATCTGTTTGTCCACTACATCGTGCTTGTACATCGACCGCACCAATACTGTCTCAATACACTGAATCCTGCTCCGCAAATCCGGAAGCTCGTAGAGTCGCTCTGTAAACGAATCATCGAACAGCTTGATTCCCAAGTCGGCACTGCCGATCCGCTGACCGGCCAACTCCTGCACGGGCAAGTCCATGAACCGGAATAATCCGCAAGGATGAAAACGAATACCAACCATGTGAACCGTTTCGGTATACGCAACCAACTCCGAATAACGTTTCATCGGTCCCACGAAAAACGAACGGCAAGACGGCATGATCCGTCCTTCGTTGCCTACCGGTTGTGTTATCCCGCCCAAAGCGAAAATCAAATCGGTACACCCATCCGGCAGGACGTTGATACGCATCCCATACTCAGGACTTCCTTTGAACTCCCAAATTTTATCGACGTAAGGAGCCAGCAGTCCACAAGGTTGATATTCTCTATACATACTTCAATTTCGGGCAAATATAGTGAGAATCACTCACACCTGCTATTTATCCGAATACAAACCGATATGGTTTCCTTCGCTATCGGCAAAAACAGCGAAATGCCCCCTGCCTTCAGCGCCAATCTTCGTCTCGGGGATAATGACTTTCCCGCCTTTCTTCAGGACACGTTCCAGCGACTTGCCGATCTCTTCGCAATAGAAGTGAATCAATGTTCCCCGCTCCGAAGGCAGGAAATCGGGTGCCCACGACACCGCTCCCACCGCTTCGCCCTGCTCCATGAAGCAGGCCATCTTCTCCTCTTCATACTCCGAGACCGCCAATTTGATGTCCAACACTGTTTCATAAAATCCTACCGCCCGGTGGAAATCTGCCGCCGGAATCTCAAAAAACGCAATAAACTTTTCCATGTTTTTTCTATTAATAAGATGAATACTGTATGCCGGAAGTCACGTCTCCCAAGCACACCGCAAAAGTAGGGCAAAGCACCCGCCCCGGATAGTAAAAAACAGACATCATTCCTCCACGGAGAAATAATCGGAATAAGGAGCGCAAACAGCCAAATATTCCACCGGAGTATATCCCGAGAAGAGTTTGAACTCCTTAATCATGTGCGATTGGTCGAAAAAGCCACATTCGTAGGCCAGTTGCGCAAACGAAATGCCCGGCTGGCATTGCAGGGTGTACAACGCCCGCTGCATCCGCACAATGCGCAGAAACTCCTTGGGAGTAGCGCCTACATACTCCGCAAACACCCGCCCAAACTGCTTATTGCTCAGGCAGGCTACGTCCGCCAGTTGTGCCGTACGGATGTACGGATGGAGGGTTACCGCCCCCAAAGCGGTCGAAACCCGCTTCAGGTTGTATTCGGGAAAAGCGTAGAGACGGCTTAACAGAAACTCTTCTATCAGGCGGATGCACGCTGCCTGATCCGGCATAT
The DNA here is from genome assembly GCF_033042785.2 of Bacteroides hominis. Lineage (NCBI taxonomy): Bacteria > Pseudomonadati > Bacteroidota > Bacteroidia > Bacteroidales > Bacteroidaceae > Bacteroides > Bacteroides hominis. The sequence goes on from NZ_CP178829.1 coordinate 4,377,977, forward strand.
CGGCTACCCACCTGCCCAGATCAGCCAACTGAGGATCGTCCGTCTCTTCGGTATTTACATTCATCCCACGAAACTCGCTAACAGGCATGTGAAGGAAAGCTTTTGCGGCAAAGGGCTGAAAAACGACTACGATCATCTCCAGCATCCCTGTAGACTCAACATCGGAATAGCCGAACGACTGCCCGCTGATGAAAGAAGAGGGTTGCAACCGGCCTTCGGTCAGCGAAAGCAGTTGCCGCCCCCGGTGAAAGACCATCTGGACGCACCCCACGGGCAGCGTCCGTTCGGATACCGGCGCAAGCGCATCGTCGCTCAATACCCAGTAATGCCGGACATAAGGGACAAGTGCCGCAGCAGGTTTTATGATTCTGAATGATTGCATAGACTACAAATATATTGTTTTTTAGATCATCATGGCAAAGATAAGGTACGGGAAAAAGAAGGGATAGGAAAAAAGAGACAAAGAAAAGCAAGAATGGACAAACGCAGCTGATATTTAGAACGTACTTTTGTCCACCAAAACAAACAGGCATGAATATACAAGAAAGAAGCAGGATAGAACATCATTCCAGGATTAATAGGGTGATGGATTTCATCGACCGGAACCTGGAGCAACCGATCGAACTGAAAGACATCGCTGCCGTTGCCAACTTTTCACCCTTTCATTTCCACCGGATATTTACCTTTCTGATAGGTGAAACACCGACCGACTACATCCAGCGTCTCAGGGTGGAGAAGGCAGCATGGAAATTACAGAAAGATCCCTTCCCGTCCATCACCGAGATTGCTTACAGCTGCGGTTTCGGCAGTACATCCCTGTTCTGCCGGACCTTCAAAAAGTATTTCGGCATCACCCCTACCCAGTTCAGCCGAACGGATAAGCCGGTCTATGTATTCGAAGGAAACCTATTTAGCAAGAACGGGCAAGCGATCCGCAAGAATATAACACACAGTGCAGTGGCAAATTTCGACCTTTGCGGTGTAAAACTAAAACAACTATATTTTATGGAATCAATTGTAGAAGTAAAAGAAATGCCGGAAATGAAGGCGATCTATTGCCGCCACATCGGCCCGTTCCACCTGATTGGCCAGGCTTACGCAAAATTGGGACAATGGGCAACACCCAGGGGATTGTACACGCCTAATGTTACTAAAACCGCTACCGTCACACACGACGATCCTTCGATCACCGATGAAGACAAAATCAGGCAAAGTGCCTGCATCATTGTCGACAAAGAGGTGAAGGTAGAAGGCGAAATCGGTAAGATGACGATTCCGGGCGGTCAGTATGCAGTCGGGCATTTCGAACTTGGAATGGACGAGTTTCAGAAGGCATGGAACACCATGTGCCATTGGTTCACCGAAAGCGGCTACCAGCAAGGAGATGGATGTGCGTATGAATTGTACCACAACGACTACACCACCCATCCGCAAAAGAAACACATTGTTGACATCTGCATACCGGTAAAACCATTATAGATCAAAAGAGAGGTATGGAAGACTACCTTAAAGTAGAATTTAAGAATCTTATAGATTGAAGCCTTTTTAAGGATAATTCCCTTGTTTAAATATTAATATATTAAGTACCAATGCATATTTAGTTATCAATATCAATTTGAGTATAATATTAAAGACCAATAAATTATACTTCTAATAGATTCAGCTAATCCTGATTAACTACTTAATAATATTAGATGAAAGCAAGGGAATTAGTATGTTTCGACTTACAGCGTTATAAGTAACGCTGCCTTATTTTCCTATTATATTCTCTTTTTTTTAAAAGAATCGTATCTTTGTGCATCTATAAACCTTTTAATCCTTTCGCCCATGATAGAAGCTCCCGAAGCTCGCCTGCTGTGCGAGCAACTGAACAAAACCGTATGCGGCAAACGAATCACGGATGTATTCGCCCAATATACACCACATAAATTTGCCTGGTTTTATGGTAAACCGGAAGAGTGTGCCGAACGCCTGGTTGGCAAGACCATTGACAAAGCCTGCCCACAAGGCGGAATGGTCGAACTAACGGCTGGAGACACGATGTTGGTTTTGACAGACGGGGTCAATCTTCGTTATTTCGAACCGGGAGCGAAGTTACCCTCCAAACATCAACTGCTGGTGGCATTCGATGACGAAAGTTGCCTGTTAGCATCTGTACGGATGTACGGAGCACTGTTGTGCTTTACCCGAGGGCATTTTGACGCACCATTGGCCGCCTATTACGAAACGGCCAGAACAAAGCCACAAGTGATGTCGGACGCCTTTGACAAGGAGTACTTTCTTGGATTGGTAAATGCGCCGGATGCACAGAAGAAATCGGCAAAAGCTTTTCTGGCCACGGAACAGACAATTCCCGGACTGGGCAACGGAGTATTGCAAGACATCCTGTACCATGCGCATATCCATCCAAAAACAAAGATCGACAAACTGGGCGCAGAGGAAAAGGAGAAAATGTACGAACAAGTGAAAGAGACACTACAAGATATCTACCGCCTGGGCGGACGAAGCACCGAAACTGATTTGTTTGGAGTTCCCGGGCAATATGTAGCCTCCCTGTCAAAAAATACAGCGGGACATGCGTGCCCCAAATGTGGTGAAACCATTGTGAAAGAGAACTATCTGGGAGGAAGCATTTATTATTGCAGGGGATGCCAGGTAATGAAATAAGCCCCTCACAGTCACTATTCAATTATAAAAACAAAAAAACAATGAAACAAGAAGTATTATTTATCATTCTCAACGAGTATGCCGATTGGGAAAGTGCTTTCGTAGCAGCGTCCCTTCATTCCGGACTAATGCCGGGCAGTGAAATCAAGTACGTAGTCAAAACAGTAGCCCCCACTTTGGATCCAGTCTGCTCTTTGGGTGGTTTCCGTACTCTGCCGGACTACAGTTTCGACAACCTTCCTTCCGATTATGCTGCCTTGGTCCTAATTGGTGGTATGCAATGGCAGTCTCCTGAAGCAGAACGTGTATTCCCCATCGTCCAGGATGCTTTTGAAAAAGGGAAAGTGATTGGCGGTATCTGCAACGCTGCTTCATTTCTGTGCGCCCAGGCTTCCTAAACAATGTTAAGCATACCGGAAACACCCTTGCCGTGCTCAAACAGTGGGGCGGAGAACGATATACCAACGAAGATGGTTACCTGGAAAAGCAAGCTGTCGGTGATAAGAACATAGTTACGGCAAACGGTACCGGTTATCTGGAATTCACCCGTGAGTTGCTATTAGCATTGAAAGCCGATACGGAGGAAAAGATCGAAGCATTTTATGATTTCAGTAAGAATGGACTTGTGAGATAGCAACATGTTCATCAAGCATACGGGACAACATGAAAAAAGGATTCACCATACTGCTTCTTTTACTCTCATTGGCAGAAGTGTACGCACAAACAGAATTCACAACCAGCCTGTTTGATTCAAGACGTAACCGGATAGTGCCGGTAGCTGTTTACCGGCCAAAAAAAGAAAGCGCCAGGACCGGAGTCATTATATTCAACCATGGATATGACGGAAACAAGAACGATAAATCGAACCAGAGTTATTCATATCTGACTCGTTTTTTGGCAGAAAAAGGATATTATGTGATAAGTATCCAACATGAATTGTCCGATGATCCTCTTTTGGCTATGGAAGGAAATTTTATGGAAACCCGTATGCCTAACTGGAAAAGAGGAGAAGAAAATATTCTCTTTACAATCCGGGAGTTTAAGAAGCTAAAACCGAACCTGCAATGGGAGAAACTTTGTGTGATAGGTCATTCAAACGGAGGTGATATAACCATGCTCACCGCAACAAATCATCCGGAACTGATAATGAAAGCTATCTCAATGGACCACCGGAGAATGATAATCCCAAGAACACAAAAGCCACGGATATACACGTTGAGAGGATGTGATTATGATGCTGATCCGGGTGTACTCCCAACCAGCGAGGAGCAACAGAAATTTCGAATAGAAGTTGTGCGACTGGATGGAGTTACACACAGTAACATGGGAGAAAACGGATCGGCAGAACAACACGATCTTATTAACCGACACATATATATGTTCTTAAATAACTAATTAATTTTCATGATATTATATAATACGCCATGACGTACCATGATACAATAAAACCCATAATCATAAGAAATCAGATCTATGAAGCAACAAGAAACTAATCCAGACAGCCTAATTGAGAACTATCTTCCGGCAGATTATTATGACTCCTTTTCAAAAGAGTTGCATAATAAGAATGCAATCTCCACTGACGAGTTTGCAGATATAGCTTTTAACCAACTACCCTTCTGGATTATCCGGCTTCTAAAAGTAAGAAATAGTATAGTCAAGCCTCTCGGACTCAATACAAACAAACGAATCACGGATATGGAGTGTGAAAGAAATCAACACGAAATAATCTTTGGCATGTCCGATAAACACTTGACTTTCTACGTATCCCTTTGGTGTAAGGTTTCCAAAGCCAACAGCCAAACTTTACGAATCACCACGATAGTCAAATACCACAACCGTTTGGGAAAACTCTACTTTTTCGTGATTCGTCCTTTCCATAAAGTTATTATTCGATCATTATTGGAGAGAGTAGAAAAAAGGTATAAACTTATATCTCTGGAGAGAGATGCGTCTTGATATCACGTAATTAAACATACTTTTTTATTGTTCCGAAATCTTTTTTACTACCGGTTTATCCGCTTCCGCCCAGTCCAAAGTTGCCATCTCCCCAGGAAAGAGCCACTGTGCAGCAATATGTTCTTTCAATACATATTGCTCCCCGATAGGATGACATAGAAAAGCGTGCATCGTAATTTCGAAATCAGGATAGATGTGATGGACTGTCAAAAGCTTTTCTCCCACTTCGATAGTATAATCCATTTCTTCCATAATTTCTCTTTGAAGTGCTTCCTGCAAAGATTCACCTTTCTCCACTTTTCCACCCGGAAATTCGTACCTGAAAGAAGTATATGAAAATTTAGTCCGTCCCCGTTGTACACAAAGATATTTTCCTCCAGATCTGATAACGGCTGCTACGACTTCTATACTTTTCATAATGACTGCGGTATTGGGTTTCGAAGATAATGGATGCAAAAGTAATAAAAGAATGTGGGAAAGGAGGAAATTAAAAGTAATAAAGACTAATCTTAAATATTTTCCCTACCTTTGTTAATCACCGGAATGTAAGTCCCATAACGATAAGACAATTAACAATTAATACATTGAAAAACAATTATCAGCATATAAAATGAACACCACTCCCCAACTCTACCAATCAGGTAACAGTGCACTCATATCGAAGAAGAAAATTGCTTTCTTATGTTCCCGGCAAGTACCTGAAAATAAAACAGCATCTATTTATCGCTGGGCAAATCAATTATTACCGGAAAGAGATTGCATCCTTTGCGGAAATCATTCAAAAATGGAACAAGAGGTCTTTAATATACTATTGGAGAAGAAAATACCAGTCATTCTGGTACTGGCTGAAAGCATGAAAGAAGAATGGAGTAATCATATTAAGTTGGCACTCAAAGAGAAGAGGCTATTGATAGTAACTGCCTGTAATAGCCAGGTACACAGAATTAATCATCAATCAGCCTATGACCGGAATAAAATAATACTTTCATTTGCGGACCATGTTATAATCGGTTATTGTAAACCAGGAGGAAATATCGACAGACAAATTAGCGGAAAAACAAACATTACATTTTTACACAATTCGAATTACCTGCCGACAGAACCTACCCTTATGGAGAGAGCGGCAGACAGTGATGTTATAACCTATAGGACATCCACAAAAGGAGGAGAACTCTTTTTAGATATTAAACAGGACTTAAGCGGACAAGAATATCTAAAAATTACCCAAAGTAAACATCAAGGAAATAAGGGTTTCCACAGAGAAACGATTTTCATCAACAAGGATGAAATACTCCAGTTCAAACAAGAATTAGACCGAGCTATTGAATATTGGGGATTGAACCCTATAAAGCAAAAACAGACTCTTAGTTTCAAAAGAGAAGAGTATGGCAACGCCTATTTGCCATGGGAAAAGAGTGCAGATGATTATCTTCTCCGGTTGTATGCGGAAGGCAAAACCATTAACGAACTGACAGAGATATTCGAACGGAATGACGGAGCGATACGTTCCAGATTACAAAAACTGGGAATTAAATTAAGATAATGATATTATCTGGTTTTAAAACGACATCTCTTATTAAATACGGGTAGAGAGAAAAGGGTTTTACAAATGTGACACTGTAAAAAAATGATAGAAAAAGTAGTCAGCAATTCCAAAGGCATAGAAGAGAATCGAGTGGAAAAACACAGTAAAGGACATTGCAAATGTATTTAGAATCACTCTTAAAAGACATTCGTCCCTATATGAATTCTGACAAGAAATAATATACCGCCATCCCCACCTGCAATACCCCAATTACCGGTATACCATACTTAAATTTAAGATGCCGTGTCTTATGCCGAAACGTATACATCCCTGCCCATGCACCTAACGACCCTCCCGCTACGGCTATTCCCAGCAGGTGGACTTCGGGAGTACGCCATCGTTTTCGGGATGCGTTCCGTTTATCGATACCGTACATAACAAAAGAAACGGTGTTCACGATTACCAGATATAAGATAAGTAACTTCAACGGTTGGCTCTTTTTTAATTCGCCGGCAAAGATACGCATTTTTAATCAAGCCCGATTTGTCGGCCGAAAGATTCTCTGTATCTTTGCCCGCATGGCAGAGAGAAACGAATTACATAAAAGGAACAAGCATAACGGACAGTACGATTTTTCAAGACTGATGGAAGAGTATCCCCCATTGAAGAAGTTCGTCGCACCGAACGCATACGGGACGACAAGTATCGATTTCTTTAATCCGCAGGCGGTGAAGGCACTCAACAAAGCCTTGTTGATAAGCTGTTACGGCATACGATACTGGGATATTCCTAAGAATTACCTGTGTCCGCCCATTCCGGGAAGAGCAGACTATATCCATTACATAGCGGATTTGATTCAACCCGAAAACCCGATACAGACAGAAGCAGCAACAAAAGCCACTCACCCATGCAGGTGTCTTGATATCGGTGTAGGTGCCAACTGTATCTACCCCATTATCGGACAAACAGAATATGGATGGACTTTCGTCGGTTCCGATATTGATCCTATCTCCATTGATAATGCACGAAAGATTGTAACTTGCAATCCGGCACTGGCCCATAAAATAGAACTCCGGCTGCAACGGGATAGCCGAAAGATATTTGAAGGGATCATTGCTCCGGATGAATACTTCGATGTAACCATCTGTAATCCTCCTTTCCACAGTTCCAGAGAAGAAGCTGAAGACGGGACGCTGCGTAAACTCAGTAGCCTAAAGGGGAGAAAAATAACCAAAGCCCGGCTCAACTTCGGAGGCAATGCCAACGAACTCTGGTGCGAAGGTGGAGAACTTCGCTTTCTGCTGACCATGATCGAAGAGAGCCGGAACTACCGAAAGAATTGCGAATGGTTCACCAGTCTGGTATCGAAAGAAAAGAACCTGGGTAAACTGACCGCCAAACTCAAATCAGTCGGTATATCTGAACATAAGATTATCGAGATGCACCAAGGTAGTAAAACCAGCCGGATTTTGGCATGGAGATTCTGAGAAAGATATAGTTACTAAATTAGCAAGTATCTACTCAAATCTTTCAAGGAGGCGGCCTTAATAAAAGATCATCCGCAATGTAGAGATATCATTGAGGTTAAACAGTTTATCACTCCAAACAAACAAATTCCGGAAAACGTGTTTTAACACTGTATTAAAACTTGTTTTCTACAAACAAAAGACTTGTCCTTTAACTGTGCAAAAGAAGTCCTTTGTTTGCAAACAATCAGAATCATTCATTCCGAGTTAACACTGTTAATAGGAAAACTATACATTATTATGAACATATTAATCCTCAGCAATGCTGACAGTTGCCGCAGCCGGATCGCACAGGCTCTTCTTTCCTCGTTTGGAAAAGGTATGAAAATATATTCTGCAGGAGCAGTTGCTCCCGCGATGTACTTGCGGAGCCAACGACTTTTGCAGATGTGAGTGAGGGAAATTACTCCCTCACCTCTTGCTTTATCAGCCGTGTCACGCTTGTAATATTTCGCTTGTCTTTATTCAGGATATAAGTATATTTGTAATCGCTTGCCCGGTAAGAAGTAGGCGAACTATTCACCAGGATAATATTCCGGTTATTGGCAAAGTCCAAAATACCTTTAATATTATTGGGATGCAGTTTTCCGATCTCGTCCATCATGCAGTGAAGCTTGAAATCGTTGAACTGATGCGATGCCTTTTCCTTGAACACATTCAGCAACATGATGTTAATCATGGCCTTCACCAGAATATCCGTTCCATCGGAACCTACATTTGCCAGTTTCTCCACCCATCCGCTGTCATTATCGTTCTCCACAATGCGAAACTGAAGTTCGAAAGTATCAGAAAGCGTCAGTTCCTTTTCCTTGTTCAGTGCCAGTTCTTTCACCAGCGACTGCAATAAACTTACCGCCTGCCGATTCTGTTCCACAAGCTCCTCCTGACCGAACAGGCTAAACATGCCCAGAGCACCCGGTTGATTCCGGTCGCAAAACTCTTTGATGGTAACAAAATGTTGCATGATACGATTGCCACTGGGTACAATCTGTAAGGCAATGCTTTTGATGACCCCGGCGAAATTGCGTTCCACAAAGTCACTGTTGATGTCGTTGATAGTTTTGCGAATCAACCCTTCTTTTGAAAGCATATCCGCCGTCTCTTTCCCGATCCGGTGAATCAAGTCGGTATATGCTTCATTCGAACGACGTTCAAAGTCAATGATCTTATCATTATCAATGAACTCTTTGAGATCGGCAGCAAAGGTCATAAACTCGTCGCGCTTTGTAAGACGTGTACGGAAGTTGAACGTATTCTGTTCGGAGAAGTTACCCGTAAAGCGGCCGACCGCTTCCCGGAAGTCCTTTTCTTGTTCAATCTGCCGATAATGATTCTGTGTCAGCTCCTCTATCACTTTTTTGCAACGCTTCACACTCTCTGCTTCCACTCCCGTTTGCAGTACAGGCGGACAAATATTGAGTGTTTTGAAGTTCTCAGTCTCCCGGATATCCTCTTCTAAATGCTTCAGGCGGGTATTTGTCTCAACTAATTGCTTGTTCAGTCCCGTTACTTTCTGATTCAGTTCTTCTTCCTTCAAGCGGAACTTCTCTTTCTCACCGTCCAGTTCTTTCTCGGCCAACTGCTTTCCATTTCTGAATTCGTCCATACGGTCGAAGAATTCCCGCTTATCTTTTTCGTAATCGTAAACCAGACGGCGGTGCTGCTCGATAAACGCTAACTCCTGTTCCGTGCGGGCCACTTCATTACGCAGGGCAGTGATACGTTCCGTATCCACCCCTTTTCCGGAAAGTTCATGCAACAGGTCCTTATCCATTGTCTCCAGCAGTTCATCGGTTTTCTTCTTTTCAGAAGCAATGGACTGATGGATCTCCTCCTGCTTGTTACGGATCAAAGTGTCTTCTTCCTGCATTCTCTGGTTACGTTCCTTCTCTTTCTGGCGGATTCGGGTTTCAAGTAAGTGATTGAACTGTTCCAGTTCCGCCGCTGACTCCTGCAAACTGTGTGTAGCCTCAGCCAACTGTTTTTCCAACTGTTCCAGCAATATACGTTTCTCCTCGCCTGCCTTCTGCTCCAGCATGATTTCATCTGCTTTCAGAACCTGAATACGCTTGTCATTCTGTTCCATACAGTAAGCGGACTGAGCCATCTCTTCCTTATAAGTATTAAGTACAGTCTGGTATTTCTTCCGGATGGCAGCCAGCTCTTTCTCTTTTTCCTCTATCGACTTCTCAAGATTCTGCTGCCATTCATGTATCTCCTTACGGATTGCTTCCTGCTCTGCGGCATACTCCTGCACACTTTTCACTTCTTTCCGGATAGCCGAAAGATCGAGTTTGATGCCATAGAAAGAGTCTTGTCCGGTATCCGGAACAGATTGGGGATTGAGTTCCTTACTGAATAAAACAAGTTTTTCGTCTACCACCTTACCAATGGTATTCTCCCATCCCGGACAATTTCGGCTCAACCATTCATAGAGTGATCCCTGACAGTTATCAAGTAACCGGTCTATCTCCGCCACTTTTTCTCTACCAACCGCAATCTGCTGCTCTATTTCCTTCTGACGAACGCCCGACTGTTGCTCACAGGCAGCCTGATCCAGTTCCCATTGCCGACGTACCAGCCCCATTTGTTGTTCTGCCTCTTTCAGCTTCAACCGGTATTCGTGATTCTCCTTTTCCAATGCAACACGTTCCGTCCGGCAGGCCTGTAACTCTTCTTCATGGAAAGTCCGGTGCAGGCACTTCTCCCGTTCCATCTTCAACTGATAGATGCCCTCTTTTTTCTTTTCTGTCTGCTCTCGCAGGAGGGTCAACTTCCCTACCTCATGCTCACGCACCTCTTTCAATATTTTATCGTACTCCTTTCGTACAGCCTCCTTACGTTCGATAGCACGTAAATGGAGCGTATTCAGCTCAGCATTTTTACCGTTACGGAAACGTTCAAAGGCACTGGAAGCCTGTTCCTTCAGTAGCTTATACTGGCTGTTGATGTCGTCAAAGCGGGCAGTCAACATGGTCAGCTGCTCCTCCAACATCTGTTTGTGGAGTATGGCTTCGGGCTCCGCATTCACCCGGTCGCACACATTATAAATATCCTGCGACTCATACCGTTCCTTTCGTTCACGCGCAGTTTTCAAGTTCTCGTTCTGTACCCTGACAAGCCCCAGCAAACGGTCGCGCTCACTCTGGAATTTCCCGGAAAGTTCCTCAAGCTGGTGTTTCTCTTTTGCCAACTCTTTCAACAGTTCCTCTTTCTTCTGTTGCAGTGAAGGGAGCAGTTCCTGTGCCATCCGGAAAGTATAATTCAGTTCCCCGGCCAGCGTACGCGCCTGTTGCTCCAGATAATGCATTTCCCTATAAAGCTCAATTACCCGGTCAGCCTGCCGGCGAACAGTAACCTCGCCGTTCTTGTTCTTCCTGAACCACTTGCTGATATCGGTCACCTCTTCATCGAACCGTCGCAGATGATGGGCATATTGCCCCAGATCGATACGCACATCTTCTTCGTTCAGTGACATGATGATGGTTTGCTTGATAAACTCAGCATCGAGCTTTGAATTCAGGAAAACATTCTGAATGGTACGCGGTATATTCTGGTACTGACGGCTCTCGGTAATGGCAAACTTCCGTAACTCCGGAGGAAGCCCCCGGTTGTTGCCGAAAATGATGTCACGATACTCCTCATACGTCTCTACGCGACGGCTCTTATAGACAAAGCTGCCAAGGGCATCGCGTATCTGATCCCACTCTTCGTAAGCCTTTCCTTCGGGAGAAATAAAATATTCTTTTTTGTAACCCGTTCCCAGAAAACGGAAACAAACTCTCCCCTGGGAGCGAAAAGCCAACACACAATACGATGCATCGTCTACGGTCACTTCATAAATAATATATGAATTGAGGTACGGAAAGTAATATTCGTCAAAGCTCTTTTTCTCTTTTGATATGCCCAGCTTCGTCTTGTCGGCATTGTAAAAGAAAAGCAGCGCACGTAACGCCGTACTCTTCCCCACCCCCTGTGTACCGATAAAGTGGACATTGCCGTCTATCTGTATTTCGGCATATTGTATACGGGCACTATTGATGAAAACAATTTTATTCAGGTATCTCATTCTGTATTTCTTCTGATATGTTAATACAAGCGACCAACTCTTCCAGATAGCCGAAAGCCGCTACTACTTTATAGGTGGAAGTGATCTCGTTCTCCAATTCAATGAAGCCGTCACGTTTCAGGTCATTCACTATTTTATCGATCATCTCTTCGTGCTTCTCCCGTCCGACAAGTTTCTTTAATCCGGCGAGTTTCTCTTTCAGTTCCAGGTCGGTACCTACTTTTACGACCATATCGGCCGGCTGGAAACGGAATCCGGATGAAAAAGCCGCATCGTAGGTTTTAATGAAATCAAGCACATCAATCCAGCGGGTGGCAATCTCTAACTTACGCTCCAGATCGACTTTATTTTCCCGACGGGAGAAATAATAATATTCATTCCCGCTCTCAAGGATAAAGTTGATGGCGGCAAAGAAATCGTACAACTCCGACTGATTATCTTCGATCACCGTATAGAGTTGGCGGATATTGGGATTGGTACTGTCGGAAGAGATGAATCCTCCTTTACTCAGTATTTCAAATATTTCAGCAGTTTGTTTAATCATTACTATAATGGCTTTGAGTTCACCACAGATTGCACAGATTAACACAGATCTTTTAATTTAACTCTCAATAAAATAAATTATTAATCTGTGAGAATCCGTGTAATCTGTGGTGAGTTGTATTCGTTTCTAAACTATTTCGCCTGTCCTTTCCGAATAAATCAGTGCATATTCCACCCCACCCATTCTGCCATAATCACCGGTGATACGGAGTTCTTCGTAAAACTGGGATACAATCTGGCAGTAGAACGTTATCCGCTCATCAAAAGAAACCTCTTGTGCGAAAGGATAGGCAGTCACAAACGAAAACAAATCTTCTTCAGCCTGCATAAACCGCTTCTTCACTTCCTCCAGATTGATATAAGCCTCTTCCGATATATGGGTCTCAAGAGAGTCTTCGGCAATGCTGCCGGCCACATTCCGGGTCAGGATGGCACGCTTGCCGATCATGGTTATCACTTTACGGATGCTCTCCAACACTTCATCATCATTACGAAGATATTCTACGGAGAGACGTAACGGATAAGCCGGTGCAGGTTCGAACCAGACACTGTCTTTCTGCATCAACACCTCGCAGATATTGGTTCGTTCCTCCAGTTCGAACTGATCTTTCAGGTATTTCAGCTGCCGGATCTTAACCCGGATCTTGTTCTGATACTCTATTTTGTTCAGATAGCTGATAATCTGCTTTTGTATCTCGATCAGGTTGTGGAAACATTCATTGAGCTGTATTCGTACGTTTGCCACCACAATCCCCAGTTCCTCGTCCGGTATCCGCCGGAAGAAGCGGTCTTCTTCATTGGCAAGAAGCTCCTCGCTCACTTTTATCAATGCCTCGATATCCCGCCGTTTCTCGTCCAGGCGAACCAGTTTTTTCTTCTTGATCTGATAGTTCGGCTCATTCTTGAAAGTGCTGTCGATGTTACGCTTCAGGTCGATCACATTGCGCAAGGTAGTCAGGGCGATATTACGTAATATCCGCTTGATGGTACGCAGATAGGTCGTTTTCCGTTTCTCGTGGTTTTCTTGCTGATAATAGGAGATAGTATCTTTGAGATAACTGATATGCTCGTTGACAAACGAAGTGTTGATCTCTTCATTCACTTCGAGTACCTGCTCGAAGAAATGCAGATAAATATCCTCCATCTCAAGAAACGAACCATTCTCACGAAGCACTCCGTGATCGATCAGGCTCTGTATACGTTGTAGTTTATATTCTGTCAGTTCCAGTGCATATTCCCGCCGGAAGGATTGCTGTTTCCGCTTGCTGAACATCTGTTTCAGCAGGAGCTGTTCTCGGCTCATCATCTTCAGCAACTCGTCGATAGAGTGAAATGTAGTCATGTATAACGGCTATAAGCTTTTCAGGATTCCTTATCTTATCAGTTTTTTCTTCATTCCCCGGGCTAACTCTTCCTTGATAAAAGTCATCAATGGCTTACCCACTACAATAAACATGACCGCTACCAGAATCATCAGAATGCCAAGCATTAATCTGGGAGTCAGCCGTTCGCCAAAAATCATCACCCCGAAGAAAAGTGCCGTCACCGGCTCCAATGCTCCCAGAATGGCAGTAGGCGTAGAGCCGATGCTATGAATGGAAACAGCCGTACATACCAATGATATGACGGTAGGCAAGAAAGCCATGGCAAGAATATTGCCCCAGGCAGGAAACGAAGGAACAGCCTGAAGATCCGCGCAGAAATTCAGGCGGACTATATAAATGGAAAGACCGAACAACAGCGCGTAAAAAGTCAGCTTGGCCGTAGACATCAACTTCAGCGTGGAATGGTTGACACCGACTATATAGACAGCATAAGACAGTGAGGAAAGGATAACGAGCAACATGCCGACCAGACTCAGCGTTTCGCCTCCCTCCCCTTTGTAAAGCAGTCCGATGCCGGAAAGGGCGAGCAGAATGCAAAAGACGGTCAGCAACGACACTTTCTCATGGAAAAACAGGAACATGATAAGCGCCACCATCACCGGATAGACAAATAAGATGGTGGAAGCAATGCCTGCATCCATGTGCTTATAGCTCAGAAACAACAGCAGTGAAGAGGCAGAAAAAAGCAGTCCGCCTGCAACCAGAGGCAATATCTCGTTCCTTTTCAGAGCAAACGACTGTCCCTGCACTTTCATCAGAATCCCCAAAATAAGTACGGCAAACCCGTAACGATAGAACAATACAGAGTCCACCGACATTCCTTCTTTATAGAGCGGCAGTGTAAACAACGGATTCATGCCGTAAGTAGCAGCAGCCACAGCTCCGCAAACAAATCCTTTAGCCTTACTATTAATATTCATTATTATATTCAATTTTCGGGGTGCAAAGATACAGTTTTTTGGAGATGTTGGTTACTTTTGCGTCAATTCTAACAGAGATTAAAATTGAGCAAAAACCGTATTGATCAGGAAAAGAGAGTGGTAGAGCTGATGATCCGTCTTTACTGCCGTAAAAAAGAAAAGAATGTCACGCTTTGCCCCCAATGCGAAGAGTTGCTTCGCTATGCGCATGCCCGGCTGGACCGCTGCCCTTTTGGGGAGAAAAAGAAAGCATGCAAGCAATGCAGCGTACACTGCTACAAACCTGCCATGCGAGAACGGATGAAACAAGTAATGCGTTTCTCCGGTCCCCGAATGCTGATTTATGCACCTTGGGAAGCAATCAGGCATCTGTTTGGATAAGCAGGCACAGAGAAGAATATTATTATTATAATTGCATTATTACTTTATAATAATTATCTTTGCTTATTAAAGTAACGAACCATGACTATCATCAGAAACCCCTTTATAACCAGTGGATATGTATCTTCCGATTATTTCTGCGACCGGGAGAAAGAGAGCGAAACCCTGATCCGGGAAGTAAGCAACGGAAACAATCTCGCCCTGATCTCTACCCGGAGAATGGGGAAAACCGGATTGATTCAGCATTGCTTCCGCGAAAGGAAAATCCGGAAGGACTACTATACCTTTTTTATAGATATATATGCCACCAAATCACTTCGTGACTTTGTATTCGCACTGAGCAAAGAGATTCTGGAAGAATTAAAACCTTCCGGCAAGAAAGCTTTGCAACTCTTCTGGAAAAGCGTCAAATCATTGCATACAAGCGTATCTTTCGACATCAACGGCACTCCTTCACTGAGTCTGGGACTGGGAGACATACAAGCTCCGGCAACAACGCTGGACGAAATTTTCCATTACCTGAACCATGCCGACAAGCCCTGCCTGATAGCCATCGACGAGTTTCAGCAGATAGCCGGATATGCGGAGGATAATGTAGAAGCAACCTTGCGCACCTATGTCCAGCATTGCAGCAATGCCCATTTTATCTTTGCCGGAAGCCAGCGCCACATCATGGGAAATATGTTCCTCACCCCCTCGCGCCCATTCTATCAGAGTGTTTCCATGATGCATCTTGAAAGTATTCCTTTGGCAAAATACACTGCTTTCGCGCAACTGCACTTCGCCCAAGCAGGAAAAAGCATCACCGATGAAACGGTTGAAACCATCTACCGACGATTTGACGGCATCACCTGGTACATGCAGAAAGTGCTCCACACACTTTACGACATGACTCCCGCACAGGGAACCTGTGAAGTGAAGATGGTGGAGGAGGCCATCCGCCAAATCATCGACTCGTTCAAGTTCACCTATTCCGAAATACTGTTCCGCATACCGGAAAAACAGAAAGAGTTACTAATCGCCATCACAAAAGAGGGAAAAGCGAAGGCTATTACTTCGGCAGCTTTTATCAAGAAGTACAAGCTATCCTCTTCCAGCTCCGTACAATCGGCTCTGAAAGGTCTGCTCGAAAAAGATTTCATCACTCAGGAGTTGGGAATATACCAGATATACGATCAATTTTTAGGTATCTGGCTAAAAGAGAACTATTAAGTCCTTCAAAAGCCAAACACTCCAAGAAAGAATTTCCAATAGATTTCTTTCAAAAAGACAGTAAAACCCCTTATCTGCCGACAGCCTCCATTTACAAAAAGAGACAAATAGAGAGATGGAGCAACAGATAATGAAAAAACATGCAAGGACAAGCCTTTATTCTCTCATAAAAATGCAATAAAAAGCAGATATATGCAGTCCCCCACTCTATCAGAGCCTTTGTTGACAGCAAAGAAAGGGTGCGTTAGTCCCAAACGGACGGTGCATTGGCTTCAAAGAGACGGTGCGTTCCTCTACGAGCAACGCCGCACGGGTAAAAAAGAAGAGTAAGATGGGCTGTTTACGAACTATCAGAGCCACCGTGCCGCACGAATCAAATCTACTAAAAGAAAGTAATCACACACAAAAAAGATCATTTACTAAGATCATAAAAACATATATCACACAATTTTCCAACAATATCCCAAATTCTCCATCATATTGCTTTACCTTAATCCTCCTACAAGCGTTTTTTCAGTCGCCACATCCTCCGGCATGAAACCAAGACTGCCTGAGAGTGATAGAATATACAAAATGACATTTTATCGCCGCTACAATTTCCCCTCCTTTATTCTGCCAACCTTATAAAAACAGCATTTTAAAACGGAAGGTCGCATTTTAGAAAGATTTAATTATCTTTGTTGCCGCAAACCCAGTTATATTTCACCTTTTCGTAAGGAAATGATATACACAGCATCTTCCGCCGCCGACCAAACCGCCTGCTGGATTACAGGCATTGTTATCGCTGCCCTGATCTTTCTTTTTGTGAAGTTCGCGGCAAAAGGCAGCAAACCATTGGAGAAGATAATGCTGGCATCGGGCTGCGTAATCGTACTGCTGACTACACTCATCGTCAAGGTGCCGGCACCCGGCAGCTTCAACCCGGAAACCGGATTTTCGGAGAAAGAAAGAAGAAAAGACAGGCGGATACTCATACGAATATTCTCGGCCATCGGGCTGACAGCCCTGTGGTTCATACCGATACGGAACACTGAATGGTTCGAAGCCCTGATTGAAAAACATATCTGGGTGACTCCCGCAATGCTGGCAGTGTTCCTACTCGCAGGATGGATCCTTAGCGGACAACTGACCCGATGGTACACAAAAGAGCGCCGGACGGATAAACACACCGGACGGAAAAAACGTTCTTCTCAAAGAAACAGAACACCATAAAAGTAAATTCAAATATGAAACGAGCCGTTATCATAGGAGCTACTTCAGGCATTGGACGTGAAGTAGCCAAACAACTTCTCCTACAGGGCTGGCACCTCGGTATTGCAGGGCGCCGGCTTCCGTCACTCGAAGCTTTGCAGAGCAGCGCACCGGACCGCGTAGAAGTCGCCGCACTGGACGTCACCCAACCGGATGCAGCCCCCAAATTGAGTAACCTGATCAGGCGAGTCGGAGGTATGGATCTGTTTCTGCTGAGCTCCGGCATCGGTTATCAGAACATAGGGCTGAATCCGGACATCGAACTGGAAACCACCCGTACCAATGTGGAAGGGTTCACCCGTATGGTGGACACTGCTTTCAATTACTTCCGTGAGCACGGCGGCGGACAACTGGCTGTGATCAGTTCCGTTGCGGGGACAAAGGGATTGGGAGTGGCACCTGCCTACTCTGCCACAAAGCGTTTTCAGAACACCTATATCGACGCACTGGAACAGTTGGCATGCATGCAAAAACTGAACATCTGTTTTACGGACATCCGCCCGGGCTTTGTGTCTACCGACCTGCTGAACGACGGAAAACGTTATCCGCTATTGATGCAACCGGAAAAGGTAGCCCGGCAGATTGTACGGGCATTGCACCACCGGAAACGAGTGGCAGTGATCGACTGGCGCTATGCTGTCATTGTCTTTTTCTGGCGGATGATTCCGCGCTGGATATGGAAACGGCTGCCGATACGGACAGGAAAGACTATGTGACAAGAATATATATCCCTATTGAATAATTCATTAAAAACAAAGAAAGAATGGAACAGAAATTTTGCCAGAGCTGCGGTATGCCGCTTAGCCCGGAAGTATTGGGAACAGAAAAAGATGGCAGCAAGAACGAAGAATACTGCACCTATTGTTATGCCGACGGACATTTCACCGTGGATTGCACGATGGACGAAATGATCAACCATTGCGCACAGTTCGTTGACGAATTTAACAAGGATTCGGAAGTGAAAATGACGAAGGAAGAGGCCATTGCGAACATGAAGCAATTCTTCCCGATGCTGAAGAGATGGAAACAATGAAACATAACTCAAACAGACATCTGTGACGCATAAACAAAGGAGAATGTGTCGAAACTCACCACAGAGGACACAGAGTAACACAGAGTGAATTTTAAGTCATCGATGATTAACATTCTAATCTGTGGCAATCTGTGTAATCCTCTGGTGAAAAGGCTTTTGACACATCTCCTGCTGTATCGGAAGAGGTACCGTTTATTCCACCGGATGCCGCTTCAGCCAGGCTACGGCATACGAACATGTCGCTTTCGGTTTCAGACCTTGTCCGGCAGCATATTTGTAGGTTGCTTCTACCAGAGCTGCCGCAATCCCCTTTCCTTCCAGAGGGGGAGGAACGATGGTATGCATAATGTCCAGCGTTCCATCTTCCACTTCATACTCCACAAAAGCAGTCATTCCATTCTTTTCCAGTTCAAAACGATTCCGCTCCGGGCGGTGAGTTACTTCATATTCTTCCATTTTCCAATCTCCTTTTTGTTTAGGTTAATATAGATTATTTTAAATTCTTCTCCCTCTGCTCCACCCAGATCAACTTATCCACATCATACCCCCTGCGGATGGCAGCATCCAGTAATTTCTTCTTTATCTCTTCCGGCAGAATAGGCGTACGGCTCAATATCCACAGATACTTGTCCGAACTGCTGCCGATCAGTACATAATTATACTCCTCCTGATCCAATTCCAAAACATAATAGTCTGAATAAAAGGACAGAAAAAAGGATACCTTCAGTTTGCCCGGTTGCGACGAATCGGGAACCTTTGCCCGTCCTTCCGCTGTTTTACAGACATCATACGGCTTTTTATGCTTACATCCCCGGTTCTCTACGCGAACGGTTCCGTCGGGCAGCAATGTGTAAGTTGCCGTCACCTCCGACAGTCCCCGCTCAAAGCGGTGGTCGAAACGGGCTATCTCGTACCATGTACCCATATAACGTTGCAGATCCAGTTCGTCCACCGTACTGTGGTCCGTGCCCTCAAAAAAGGCTTCGATAGTCGGTTTATCAAAGCGGAAACCTGCCTCGAGCAAGCGTGTGGGACGCACATTCTGCCCCGACGTTAAGAAGGAAGCCGCTTCACCATATTGCATCCGAAAAAACCAACGTGGTATCACCACCTTCATCCAGGCATGATAGCGCGCTGCCATCGCCCGGGTAAACGCATATTGTGAAACCTGTTGCGGAACCACCAGATTGAACACTCCGCTTAATACTTCGTGGTTGATGATGAACTCCATCGCACGGCAAAGATCCTGGATTCCAATCCAGGGAAAAGGCTGTGTGCCCGGAGCAATCACACCGGCTACCCGTGTTATCCGAAGCGGACGCAACATCTGCTCCATTGCCCCGCCATCGGGTGAGAGCACTATGCCAAAACGGGTGATAGCCAGCCTTGTCTGTGAAGGGCAACGGCGAGCCTCTTTCTCCCAGGCGTAGCAAAGTTCCACCAGGAAACCGCTGCCGCGGGTATTGGTATATTCGTCAAACGTCCCATCTTCCGGATAATATCCTACGGCAGAGGCGGAAATCATTAACCGCGGCTTTGTCTTTACCGCATCCATGGCCCGGATGATGCGATGCGTCACCTTGATACGGCTGTCATAAAGCTCTTTCTTATACTCCGGCGTCCAGCGTTTACTGATGGGTGCTCCTGCCAGATTGATGACTACATCGCAATGCGACAAGGCCTGAATTAAATGTCCCGATGTACCTTCACGAAACATGGGTCTCCCCAGAGGGACTATCCGGTGCCCCCTTTCCGTAAGGTACTCTGTAAGATGCTTGCCTATGAAACCGGAGGCCCCGCTAATTGCTATATTCATCTGAATCTCCTTTTTTTAGGAATATAACGCAGGCAAAGCGGGTAAAGTTCACCTCATAGTCATCTTACGCAACTCTTCGAGCGAACCGTTAAATACATTCAAATCTACATCATGGTGAATACCGGGCACACTTCCGATATCTGTATGCTGCCAGAAATGCCATTTTCCCTGATACTTCACCGAGTCGACATAGTAATGGGCAATCCAATAGGGATAGGCATTGAAAAGCGAATCGTCCAGATAGTGGGTTTTGAATTTATATGAAGTATAGAGGATAGGCTTCACACCATAATGCGCTTCCACCCGGTCGAGCCATTTCTTGATGCTCTGCTGCAACTCCTTCTTAGATTTCTTGCCTGACAGCTCCACATCGAGCACCGGGGGAAGATCGCCACTATCGAGCTTTACGGTACGGATAAAAAAGTCAGCCTGCTTCAAGGCATCCGTACGGGGAGTAAAGAAATGGTAGGCCCCACGGATAAAGCCATGCTGGCGTGCCTGTTCAAAGTTTTGCTTGAAGGTATCATCGCCATGGTCGCCTCCTTCGGTGGCCTTCATAAAAATAAAGTGAAGCGGGAAATCAGTCTCCTTATTCTGTTTCAGTTCCTCCCAGTCGATGTTTCCCTGATAATGGGAAATATCGATACCATGCACTTCATAACCACAAGGAATGCAAACGCCATACTCTTTCCGCCCGTAGCATTCTTTCCAGCGATAGGAATAAGGACGGATAACGAAATAGTAAAAAGCAACAGAAAACAGACCGACAACAACGAGCGCAAGGGTATTGCGCAACCAAACAGGCATGGTACGGGAGGCTTTCTTTTTCGCTTTTCTCTTCCGTACCGACGTATGGCGACGGGGAGCGGGTTTATTAGAAACAGAAGTGGTTCGTGAAGACTTCATTGATTGTATTCTTATTTTGAGTTGGATTCATTTCTAAATAGTGCCATCAGCTTCCGCCCTGACCCATTCCAGATAAATGCCCGGATCAGCCTCTGCTGGAGGAGCGATAAAGTGAACATAACTAATTCCGTTTTGCGACTTGTTTCTGAGTGGAAGACGCAGGGACCGAAGCCGTCCGTCTACCCGGACACGTGCCTGCGGACGTTTCTGAGACAAATCCCATTCCAAAGAAACTTCATGCCAGCGGTCATCTTTCACTCCCAGTTGCTTGCGGGTCAGAGGAAGTTCGTACATCGATTCATAGCGGGCCACGGTGTCCGAAGGATTCATCCAGCGATCATTCAGTAACAATGAAACCGAATGGCTTCCCTCCGGAATACGCAGGCTGGCAGTGAACGTCCCTTTCTTCATTGCCGGGAAGTTCCACACTGCCCCACGTGTATCTGCTACCAGCGAGGCATCCGGCTGATAAGACAAATGGAGCACCTGACAACCCTCTTTCTCGGGATGGGATTCGAGCCGGCACCCCTGTATGCGGTTATAGGCACAATGACCTTTAATGCCGTCGATATAATTGAATGTGCTCCATTGCGAAAGAGAATCGCTGAAATTATTAAAACGGCTTTTCTCGTACAGCCAATTCACGTCGAACATCATCATGGCACGATGAAGGGGATGTTGACCGATGGACGCCAGCACCTTGCCCGGAGCTACTTCTACAAACTGCGCCTGATGGACACCACGGTCGATTCCACCGCCATTGACAGCATAATCGGAGTCATTGCGCATGGGGTCCATATAAAGTTCACGAAAACCTGTCCACGTCTTGCCGTCATCATCGGACACAGCTACGTGAGTCACGTCGCGGTTGGTAAAAACATCATCCCAGACACCATTCGTCCCTTCTTTTTCAGGCAGAGGAGTAGTATTGCACCAGAAAAGTAACAGTCTACCATCGGCCAACCTGCCAAGGGTGGGCATCGTGATAGTACCGTAAAAAGGCGAAGGTTCCGATTCACTCCATGTCAGACCGCCATCTTGCGAGAAAGCCTGATAATGCCGGTCCTGTGAAGTACGCATCAGCATCCAGAGTGTTCCGTCTTTCAGTTCAACCACAGTAGGCTCCACAGCACCGTGATTCCAACGAATACCTTTGTGGAAGCCTCCTCCCCGATGGTCGGGCGAAGTGACTGTATTCGAGCACTTCCAGGTCAGTCCGTCATCATCGGAAACGTAAGTATAACAGCCTTTCGGTGTCACGCCTCCATGGGCAGCCACCACAATACGCTTGCCGTTCTTGATAAAAACGGGTGGTTTAATCATGATGGAACTGCGATCGGCCACTTTCGTAAGGGTACGTCCGCCTGCCAGTCCACCGGAAGTACGAATGCAATAAACACCCATCGCCCCCATATCTACCAAACGGATATACTCTTTGCTCACAGGGCTTTGACGGTCTGCAAAAGGCATCTCTTTAGCCCGGTTTACCCGTTTCCAGGTCAGACCGTGATCGGTACTCGACAGATAAACAGCTCCTGCCACTGCCTGTTCTCCATAGTTGTAATGTCTTACTTCACCATTGTCAAGAAGCGACAGACCGATATAAGCATCGGAAGGCGGAGTAGCTACTTTCAAGGGAGCACAGACCGAATCGAGCACTAACGGACGGGCTTGCTGCGCCTGCCCCGAAAGGAAAAAACCTGCCGCCAACAGGCATAGAGTAGAAAGTCGTTTCATCATATAAATAAGGATATTCAAATGAACTAAAAACCCACCGAAGGGAATTGAATCAATCCGCCCCGATGGGTTTCTGTTATTGTAATGCGGAGAACAGCTTACTTAGCCTGTTCCAGCTGCAATGTCTTAGTCGGCTGGTCGCAAACTTCTGTCGGACCGAAGTACTGGATCGGACCCGGATAAACGTAGTCTGTAGTCAGCGCCCACTGATCGCGTTTGGCAGCAAATGTCAGGAACGGTTTGCCATCCAGTTTCACCAATGCTTTCTGGATTACCGGCTTCATTTCACCGTGACGACGTTCCATGTTCATCATCATCGTGATAGGCACACCGCCTGCGATCCATTCGGCAGCAGGAGCAGTTGTGTTGCGTACAGATGACATGTAACCGGTCTTACCGTTGGCAATCAGCATAGAAGCTGTATAACCCAGTGAATAGCAGTAGTCGGCATCGTAGTTTGACGGAGCAGCACAACGTCCTTCGTAACCGAAGAAGTGGTGCTGTGCAGCAAACTTGCCTACATATTTGCCTTCTTCTTTCCACTGAGCCAGTTTCGTACCAACCATTTCAGACAGCAATTTTTCTGTTTCGATCAGTGATACCTGTACGTTTCCGTGCGGGTCGCGGTCCAGAGAAAGCTGACGTGCCACACCTTCGGGAAGGCTTGCATAGATGTCAGCATTTTCTTTTGACAGCTTGCTGATGATATATTCACGTTGACGAGAACGTTTGATGTTGGCGAACTCAACTGCGTTAGCAGCCAGGAAATCGTTCAACTCAGCGATCAGACGTTTCATAGCCGGGATAAATTCAACCAGACCTTCAGGAATCAGCACAGTACCGAAGTTGTTTCCCTGAGCAGCACGGTCAGCCACGATCTTGGCAATGTAAGTCACTACATCATCCAATGACATGTCTTTTGCTTCTACTTCTTCAGAAATGATACATACATTAGGCTGAACCTGTAAAGCACATTCCAGTGCGATGTGAGAAGCCGAACGTCCCATCAGTTTGATGAAGTGCCAGTATTTACGTGCTGAGTTACAGTCGCGCTGGATGTTACCGATCACTTCCGAGTATACTTTACATGCAGTATCAAAACCGAACGAAGTTTCAATCATGTCGTTTTTCAAGTCACCGTCAATAGTTTTCGGGCAACCGATCACTTGTACACCGGCATTCTTTGCAGCATAATATTCAGCCAGAACACAGGCATTTGTATTGGAGTCGTCACCACCAATGATTACCAGTGCTTTGATACCCAGCTTATTGATGATTTCCAGACCCTTCTCGAATTGTTCCGGAGTTTCCAGTTTAGTACGTCCTGAGCCGATGATATCGAAACCACCAGTGTTGCGGTATTCGTCAATAATATCGGCAGTCAGCTCCATATAGTTATGGTCAACCAATCCGCCGGGACCCAGGATAAAGCCGTACAGCTTATTGTCTTTGTTCAGTGTTTTGATACCGTCGAACAGACCAGAGATTACGTTATGTCCGCCCGGAGCCTGTCCTCCTGAAAGGATAACACCTACATTCATGGCAGGAAGCTGGATAGCTTCACCTTCTTCGAATTTAATCAACGGCATTCCGTAAGTGTTCGGGAACAGTTTCTGGATAGCTTCCTGGTCGGCTACAGATTGTGTAGCTGCGCCTTCAACTGCTTTTACTGAGCCTTTCAGCGCTTTCGGAAGTTTGGGCTGGTAAGCAGCCCTGGCAATTTGCAATGCACTTTTAGTCATTTTCTTTATCTTATATTTAAAGGTGTTAGTAATTCGAACTTAAAAGCGTCGCAAATTTCGTGTTTTTTTCCGAATTATGAAAGAAAATGGTGATTTTGTTCTCTGCGGGTATGCCACAGAGCAAACGAAGGGCACAGAGCTAAAATCAACGATCTGAACTCTGTGCCCTTCCCGGCTACTTAAAGGTATATCTTACTTCCTCTTTAAAACGTCACCACTGTCTTGTCGCCTGTAGCAGAGACGGCATACACTTTAAAGCCGTCCTTCCAGGCTGTTTTCATGGTAAACGTGGCAGTATTTGAGGGTGCTAATACTCCATCGGAGATACAAACCTTTTTACCCGTTTCATCCACTACTTCATAAGCTACCACATTTTTCCAATTGGTCATGGTAAATGTCGAACCGCTTCGCGTAGCTGTTCCGGATATTATTCCGGGTTTGGTTTTATAGAGTTCTACCGAATTATCAGTTATATACTCTAAGGCAACATCCGGTTTCGGATATCCCAAAGCCTCTACACGCTTCTTTATCTCGTCGATACGGGACTGAGTGATAGTAAGTTTTCCAACTCCATAATCGTCCAGAGTGACATCTATCGGAGTCAGGAATCCCCATTTCGTGAAGAAATCCAGCAAATTGGCTTTAGCTATCAAACTACAGATATACACAAACTCAGTCTGTTGCTCTCCGGCAGTCTTCAGGTTGTCGTGCGTACGTATATATTCGTATACATCCGGATAGAATCCTCCTTTGTCAGCCTGCTGAAGCGGTGTCTGCCCAAGCACTTTGCCGAAATAAAGCTCCAGTTGCCAGAAAGGAACAAGTTTGCAGAAAACATCACTGTCACTGCCAAAGTTTCCGTGAGGAGCACCTGCCGCAATGATCTGGGTCCAAGCTTTGGAATATCGGTTCCGGCTACCATCTCCCATATTTTCTGTCTGCAGGCGTGAAGGCTGCCCGAAAATCGTAGTCTGAATATACTCCGACATAATGTTATTCGTCACTTCCGTAGTTCCCAGCCATTTCAATCCGGGACGTGTCTGGTTGCAATGCCCTATTTCATGTGCAGGCCCCCAGCATGAAGAAGTTTTCAGTTTATCCACATTACAAAGTTCCGCCAGTGTACCGTCATTGTACGCGGTGTGATAACTGGTGGCATACATATAGCTGGTATACATCACATGCAGATACATGCGGTTTTTAAACAATTTATTATACTTATACAGCCCCATCAGTTCCATCTCCGAATTCACGATCTGATCATAAGCATCGATCAATGCTTTTCCGTCCGGAGTGTGAGCACGGAAGCGCTCGGTAGGAAATGTGAGATGTGCATAATGTCCCACCACATCAAAATACTTATCGACCGCATTGCTCAACAATTTATTCCAATCGGAAGCCTGATGTTTGGCTACATCGAAATACCCGTTCACCTGTCCGGAAGCAATGTGTATCTTTACAGGCTGAGCTGTTTCATAGTCAGGGGTGTGATACAAAATATACATCAATCCTTTATTCCGGGCCGTAATCTTGTTGGCTCCTTCAGACAACGGATAGAAGGTACCTCCGAAGCCGTCACCACCGGGGACGTCAAGGTTCTGAATCACTGCACTGATAATTTGCCCGTGCGTATCGCCGACCAAGACCATCAACTGTTCCCCGTCTTTTACCGAAATTCCCGTAGGATTGTCGCGCAGGCTGTAGGGACTGGTCTTATGTGTTTTCGACTGATCATCCGGATTGGGCCACGCTTTATAATCTTGAATACGGAACTCTGTCGGATACTTACCTTGCTTCATATAGTAAGCTATGTTCTTGTAGAATGAATAAGGACAGTTTTCTATCTCTTCATCGGTAAGTCCGGGCTTCAGCTCAGAACAAGTTACATCAGTGAAAAGAGTTAACGGGTCAAATGCTCCCGGATTCTTTTTATAAAATTCCATTTCGGCACAGGCCGCAAATCCCTGTCCGTCTCCCGAACCTGATTTTACAATAAACTGAACGGATGTGACGCCGATTTGTGCCTTCGGAAAATTAATACGGACTGCGGCATTGGTACCTCCAAAGTTCTTAGTCATTACAGTATTCCATTCATCGGCCCCTCTGGTATTCGCATTTGACTTCACACGGATCTCTACTTCCTTGAAGTTACCATTCGGTCCCGAAGTACGGGGATAATATATAAAATAATCCATATCCGAACCCGCAGGGAAATTATAAGTCAACGTGATAGGAAAATAATGCTCTCCTGCGTTATTCCAATTAGAGTGATAAATAGTACTCATATCTCCATCGAATGATTTATCGATATTCGAGCCTCCCTGGAAAGAACTTGCCTCGCCCGATTCTACCGGAACCTTAATATCGTCTTTAATACCTTCCATATCTCCGGATTCATATTCTCCCAGTCCTTTTTGAGTAACAGATACCAGAGCCTCAAGCTCTCCGCCTACCTCTTTTACAGTAATATTGCCAGTGCGTTCACCGTCTTCAGGATTGGCCAAGACAATATATCTATGTGTTGTAGTCACCATTTCGGATGCACGCGTATCCGCCGGTTTTTCTTTGACCCATTCCGGCAATGTAATCGTCACCGGCACGTTTGTAGTTACATCGAACGCAATATCACTTCCGCTGGCCTCAACAGTAAATGTCTGTTGGGATATCAGAATAGCAGGATCCGATCCCAATTGGCGTACGTTAACAGTTTCCGTCAATGCATCGGCAGTCACTCTGATCACTGCCTCTCTGGTCTCTTTCCCGTCATATCCGGATACATTCACCGTCAATGTACTTCCGTTGACAGCAACCGAACACCAGTCCTTATCAGACCGTGCCGTCCAATTATCCGCATCGGTGACAATAGCAATGTCACGGGTCCCTGCGTCACTTTTAAAGTCAATTGCAGATTGCGCCACCTCAAGGGTGGTCGATGTTACCATTTTCTCTTCTTCGGCAGAACAAGCATACAGCAACAAGGGCATGATTGCTGCAAAAATCATTGAAATTAGATGTTTCTTCATGTTATTAGGATAAATTAAACATAAGATAAATAAAACAAAGGAAATACAAATTTTGTTCTGGTAAAAAATGTCATTTGTATTTCCTTTTTGATAATTATTTGATTCTTCTATTTAGCATTAAGCCGACAGCCACCGGCTGCGCAGACTCATGCTACTTTATTTAGTCCCTATTGAATCCTGTTTTATTCAATGGTAGTCTCTCCGGTTTCCGGATCATAGGTTTTCACAATTACTTTAGAAAGGGCGAGTTCGGCCAGCGCAATCCAATTGGAACCGCTTGTAGACGATTTCACCTTAAACCAGAGATAACGGTAAGACGCACCCGCTTTTATAATATCCGACTCGTAAGATGCAGCCTTGGTATTGGGCAAATCACTTAAAGACGCCAACAGGGTTGTCTGGCTTTCATCGTAATTCTTTCCATCAAAAGTATTGCTTCCCAGAATATCCATCTCTTTGGGATTATCCTTATTGTTATTATCACGACAAACATAAGAGAACAGGAAAGTAGACAAAGCATTCTCCTCACCCAAGTCAACCACAATGTAATGTGGGAAAGGTGTGGGACTGCTCCATGACATGTGAAAATAAGTGTCGTTCTTTCCATCTATCAGATTGGCGATAGGACCTTCACTGCTTTCCTGATCATCCGTATACAACTGTTTAGCGGACAAAGTCACATCACTCCGGTCTGTTTTAATCTGCTTCGGGGCAGGCAAGGCCCGTGCTGTTATACTGCAACTCTGTGATCCTTCCCCCGCACGGTTGCATGGTTGCAGTGTAAAGTCAATGTCGCCATAGCGGTGCAACAAGTTATCCACCAGCATGGTATCGCTCTTCACACTCGCAAGTCTCAGGCATTTCTTTCCGTCTTCCGGCAACGTATAAGTCACTTTCACATAATAATAATTGGAATCAGCCGGCACTGTCCATTTCAGTTTTATAGCCCCGGCTTTGGCTTCAGCCGACAGTGAATTCTGGTCTATAGTGGTCGGCATGGGGTACTTCTCGTCACTGGAGCACCCTGTCATATTTATCAGGCCCAGTATCGCACATAGGCCAAGCAGTATTTTTTTCATCTTCAATTCTCTTTATAAAGATTAATAACCCGGATTGTTTACTAATTTTTCATTTCTATTAATGTCGTCAGAAGGTATCGGCAGCAGATATTGAGTCGGTGCCTCAAACTTACGTTCAAAGTCAATCGTCTTAATTGCCGCAAAATCTTCAATAGTGGTGGCGGCGATATTCAATCCCTTGGCTTTAGTTCCAAAATATTGCTCTGCCAGCAACCAGCGACGCATATCCCAGAAATTCTGATTCTCAAGATAGAGTTCGTTCATTCTTTCCTGACGAACAATCTGACGGAGCTTCGTCTGATCCAATGCAGCAACGCCACTCCATGCATTTTCTACCGTGGGGATACCGGCACGCTCTCTTACTTTATTCAAGTATTGTTTGGCAGTTTCCAGATCGTTGGTTTCCACACACGCTTCGGCATATGCCAGATAGAGGTCTGCAAGACGGATAATAGGCCAAGGATATGTATTCAGATTGGTCGAATTGGTAGATACAACCGTACTGGGGTCGACTCCTTTTTTATTCAGATAACCACTTGGAGTATAATTTCCGGGACGTTGTACGGTCGCAGTACCACGGCTACAGTTACCTCCCAAAACAAAATCACATATTAATCTGCTGTCCGAATTGTCTTTTTTTCCGTTACTCATCACATAAGCGGGATTAGTCGACCCGTTCATTACTTCGTAATATCCTCCCTGAAAAGCTACCCAAGCATAAAAACGAGGTTCACGTTCCAGATTGAACAGAAGCGTTTTACTACCTTCATGGGCCTCATCAGCATGGTCAGCATCCACATTTACAATCTTCAATTTGTCTTTATCTTTATACTCCGGATCTTCATCCCAAGGCAAACCGTTCTTGGTATAGAAACGATTCAACATAGTCCATGTCGGACCGATACCATTCCATGCCCAGCCATCAGTCACAAACGGCAATGACTTATTCTGTATACCGTATGAACCTTCGCTACGGGTTTCTGCAAGCAGTACTTCCGGATTACGAGAGTCCCAATCGACCAAACTGGTACGTAGACATCTTACGGGGCCGGCTGCCGGATAAGGGTTCGCATCCTCATTACCTATCTTATAGTCTTGCTTCGTATACAAAGCATGCCCATTCTGCTCGGCAAGGTCAATCGCCTCTTTTATGGCTGTTCTCGCTTTTACCCATTTGTTGGGATCGTAAGTAACAGGCATTAACATGTTGCCCGATTTGTCCGCAAAGTTACTGTAGAATGCCGAGTTTCCGTTGAACAACGGAGAAGCTGCATACAACAACATCTTAGCTTTCACCGCTTTTGCTCCCACACTGGTTGCCAGTCCGTAATCTTCTTTATTGGTACGTATGGCAGGCAATGAAGCTGCAGCTTCATCCAACAGATTGCATATCCACTCTACACATTCGTCATAGGGAGTCCGAGGCAAATATTCTGCCTGCGAAGCATTTACATTCGGCAGTTCTTTAATCAGGATAATAGGTCCGTAGCAACGTGCCAATTGATAATGATAATAAGCAATCAGGAATTTAACCTGTGCAATATAATCAGCCTTCACACTTTCAGTCAGATCGGGTACCTTGTCGACATTCTCTAAAAACAGGTAACATTGGCGCAATCCCTGAAAGAATGTGTTCCAATAAGAAATCACCGGCGACGAAGCCGTATAGTTTCCTTTCGGAAAACTGGCAAACGTTTCATGTTCAAAAGCTGTAATCACTTCATCTCCCGTCAGCAAATCAAGACTTGCCGACGCCACATTGCTCTGAGGCAGATAACCATAACAAGAATAAACAAAATTCTTTGCTGCATTCCGATCTTTAAATGCATCTTCCTCGGTCGTTATTTCATCAGGAACGATATTCAGGAAATCACATGAACTATATCCCAGCATCAGGAAAAGCAGGAACAGGAGTTTATATATTATCTTCATAAGTATTTATTATTTAAAAGTTAATTGAATACCAACATTATATGTACGCTGTGTCGGATATTTCATACCGGCACCTCCACCCATTTCGGGATCCCACAACTTAAATGGAGAAAAGGTCAGCAGGTTACTTCCATTCACATAGATTCTTGCCCATTTGAAACGATAGCCAATTTCCGCATTCCGCAATTTCAGGAATGAAGCATCGCGCAGCCAATAGGAAGATGATGCAGTATTGTTGTTATTATTATATTGTGTCAACCTTGGATACTTTGCATTCGGATTCTGGTTATCTTTGCTCCAATGGTCATCAGCAATCCACTTCAGGACATTACTTTTACTCTGTGTTCCAAACGGTTCGAAACCACTCATCATCAGTGACACATGGGTTTGTCCCTGGAAGAAGAAAGAGAAGTCCCAATTCTTCCACGTAACAGAAGGGCCGAATCCGTATATTATCTCCGGAATTGTGGGATACCCCAATACCACTCTGTCATCCGATGTTATTTTCCCATCATAATTTCCGTTAGCATCCGGCTGGTCCACATATTTCACATCTCCCGGCGCAATGGCAATATTGCCGATAGTCGACTGAGGATTATTGGCAATATCAGCCTGATCAATATACAGCCCGTCTGCTACATATCCCCAAATCGAGTTCAAGCTCTTTCCAACCTGCGACAATGCCGGACGAAGTCCTGCCGCTTCATCGTATTTCAAAACTTCATTGTGCGCATAGGTGAATGTTCCTTTCATCTGGATAGAGAGGTCCCGGTTCACCTGTTTTCCGTAGTCCAAAGCAAGATCAAATCCCGTATTCTTCACTTTAGCAAAGTTACCGTAGATTTTAGTATTGGCAGTCCCCAAGTAATTCGGTATCGAATTTTTCTGTTGGAAAATGTTATCCCTGATCTCCCTGAATCCGTCGACAGTAATATTTAATGAATTGAAAAACTGCAAATCGGCACCCACATTCAGTTTATGTCCCACTTCCCATGTAAGTTCGTTATTCTGGAAACGATTATAGGTAGGACCCGATAATGAAGTTGTACTCCCGCCATATCCGGTTGTATAAGACGGGCTGCTGTTCAGATTCACAATTGCCAGATAAGCAAAACGATCACTACCAATCTGGTCATTACCTACCAAGCCATACGAACCACGGACTTTGAAATTGGAAATAACCGGTTTAATAGATTTCCAGAATTTCTCTTCACTGATATTCCATCCCAACGATATGGATGGAAACAATCCCCAACGATGTCCTCTGGCAAAACTTTCGGAACCATTGTATCCGGCATTTACTTCAAGCATGTAACGGTGATCGTAATCATATGACAAACGTGCGGCAACGCCCATCTTACGTTTGGGAAGTGAGCCAATAAGACTGCTGTTTACATTTGTATTATAATCATCCTGGTTATAAAGCAGCATACCGCTTACATTGTGTGAACCGAAGGAACGTTCGTAATTAAGATATCCCTGAATGTAAAACCTGCGGTCGCCGTTAGTACCAAAGAAAGCATCCATCGTATGATTGCTCGGTTCACCGATAGGTGTATTGGTAAAATCATAGGAACCGTCTTCATTTTGTTTATAGTCGGAAAGCTGGTAACTATTGTATCCCTGCAGACGGAACTTCTGATTGTAGCTCCAATTTTTAAATGAGACCAAAGCCCTGAAGCTCAAACCTTTCGTAATAAAATCCAGTTTCTGGTCCCAATTCACATTGGCCACTACCGTGCTCTCGAATGTATCTTTATATCCTGCACTTGAAAGGGCTACCGGGTTGAGCGGTTGATAGTTACCTGCAAGAATACCTCCCCAATGGTACCATGTATCCGATCCTTGCGGAAACATAACCGGGAAATCAACAGGATTGGTTCCCATAATAGCACTGAATATATCTCCTACTCCATTTCCGTCCTTTGTAGTCAAAGGGCCATGCATGTCATTCAACTGCACATTCAGATGCAGCGAAATAGTAGAAGACTTTGACAGATGAAAATCCACGTTGTTCTGAAACGCATATTTCATATAGTCTATATTGTTTTTATAAGAGAAGAAATCACTGGAACGATCCTTCAACATACCGGTTTCATGGTTCATATTGACATTCATAAAATAAGTGATTTTAGAAGTACCCCCACGTACATTAAAATTCGCCTTTTGATTGAATGTTGCATCTTTGAAGACTTCTTTATACCAGTCTACATTAGGATAGATATAGGGGTTCAGATTATTGATTGTACCGTTAATTCTTTCATCAGAATAAAGTACGGCTCCTGTTCCCTGATTGGTAACCGCTTCGTTGTACAAACGCATATATGTAGGTCCGTCAACGATCTCCGGTTTCTTGATCGGAGTATTCACATATCCTTCTATACGCACGCCAATGATCGGCCTTTCAAGATCACTACCCGATTTGGTTTTAATAATAAGTACACCGTTGGCTCCACGAGTACCATACATCGCCGATGCCGTAGCATCCTTCAATACAGAGAAACTTTCTATTACTTCAGGATCCAACGAATTCAGGTCTGCTTTAGACACTTCAACTCCGTCTAAAATAATCAAAGGAGAAGTCGCCCCATTCATCGTCGCAACACCACGAATAAAAAAATCGGCAGAATTCTGACCGGGCTCACCACTACGCTGATAAGCAATCACACCTGACAGGCGTCCGGCAAATGAAGAAGAAAGATTGGCGGAAGGCACCAAAAGGTCTGAAGGACGTACGGACTGAATAGACCCGGTGATAGTCTCCTTCTTTTGTCCTGTACCAAACGCTGTCACCACCACTTCATCCAACTGCTGGGCATCTTCGGATAGGGTGACCGAAATAACCTTTTGGCTACCTACTTTCACTTTCTTGGTAACATATCCTATATATGAAATTTGTATTTCATTTTTAGGAGTTGCCGCAAGTTCAAACTTACCATCCACATCGGTAATAACGCCTGTAGTAGTACCCAGTAGCTGTACAGTTGCTCCAATGATAGGTTCACCGGTTTTAGAATCTGTTACCACACCGATAATTTTGGCTTTTTTTTGTTGTGTGCTTTCCGTTTTCTCTACTTTAAGAATAACCTCATTACCTTTAATGACATAACTGATATTGCTCCCTTTAAATACTTCGTTCAGGACGTCGTTGATGGAACCTTTACAATCGATACTCTTGAGATTTGTGTTTTTCAAATCATTAGCGTTGTAGAAGAAAGTATATGTACTACTTTTCTCTATAAGCCGGATGGCTTGAGGAATGGTGAGAGACTGACCTTTAACCACAATCTGTCCTTGCGCAGCAAGTGCAGACAACGGATAAAGCAGCAGAGCCATGACGATGTATTTAAGACACCGCTTCTGGCAAGAAAATAAAAACTTGTTCATGCTTCAATTTTTAGATTTAACATTGGGTTAATAAATATTAGTTGTAAATAAGAATTCCTTCATTCATTTCTTTGCTTCTAAGATTCAGGCTAAAACAGATTTTATCAATAACGTCTTCCAAAGATTCATCATAGCGGATACTTCCGGTGAAAGCACAATTTTTATTCACTTTGTCGCTAATGGTGATGTGAGAGCCATACATTTGATTCATAATACGGGTTAAGTGTTCCAAATTAAATTGGGTAAAGTTATAGCGCCCGTTTTGCCATTCTATGTTTTCTATCCGCCTCAGCTGAGTTCTTGCACTAACAGGATTATACACTAATTCCTGGAGTGGTTTCATTGCTATTTTATCATGGGTGGATTCTATATTAAATTCAATACTCCCATTAAATAGTGTAATTTCATTCGCATTAGGGTTATTCTGTTTTATCAGAAAGCAGGTTCCTTTCACTTCGATAAATGCTTTATCAATGTATACTCTGAATTTACTACCCGAATTCTTGCGAACTTCAAAAAGTGAATTGCCTTTCAGCCATACATCCCTGCATTCTTTAAAGTTTTCGGCAAAACGTATGGAGCTCCCCGGCTGCATCCATACTTTCGAACTATCCGGCAATAGATACATTCTGCTTTCTTGTGCCGTAAATTCAATATATTTCTCTATTTGAGTTCTACCCGTATTAGAGTACATCCAAAGTCCACCCACGATCAGAACAAGAGCTACAGAAGCAGCGATATACCATAGTTCTAAAGGAACTAACGTTATTACACATAAAAAAACAAGCAATTATTATTACCAAATAAAAACCATATATAATACTGTAAAACAATGAATTAACATCCACAAAAACCAAGATGTGTATGCTATCGATATCATCAGAGACGATTTTCAATTAAAAAGTTATAATTTACATGTGGTGGTAAGTAGGTCTGTTGTGTATTTAGTTTTAGATAACACAAAATAGATTTAAGAAATGGATAAAAACAACAAGGAAATCGATCTGATCAAAAAACTATTATCAGATCGATTAGACAAAAAAGGACGTAAAAAGCTCTATCATTCGAATTTGATAAAGAAACAAATGAGAAAACAATGGAATGAAAACAAAAATAATCCGGTAGATACAGAGATTGGAAATCAGATATGGAATAAGATCGAGAACAGATGCAAAAAAGTTCACAAAAGAATAGTTCCTTTAGAACTTATCCAATAAATATATGTTGCTATTATTTTATTTATATAATAAGTGGATACATTATTCTATTAAGTCCATATAATAAGACAATACAGCCATCATAACATAATATCAATTAAACAAAATATGTTATTTTTTAATATTCTTGTAGAAACTGCATCTATTTAGAACAAAAAGATTACTTTTGCACCTCTAATTACTAAAACAGATGCAAGAGAAAGAAACAGTCAGGAAATTAAAGCATGGCGATCAGGAAGCATTTGCTTTTTTATACAATCATTACTGGAAACAAGTCTATAATTTCACAAAGCTTTATTTCACCGCTTCAATGGACATTGAGGAGATTGTGCAGGAAGTATTTGTGAAAGTATGGGAATCTCACCATTTTTTAGATGAAAACAAAAGTTTTGAGGGCTATCTCTTTATCATAACCCGGAATGTTATATTCAATCATTCACGTAGATACTATAAAGAAACAGCCCTCAAAATAACTGCGATACAAGCAGTCGAGGAATCTTATGATATGGAAGGAGAACTGGATGCCGCTGACTTAAAGAAATACATCGATAAGCTTGTCATGCAACTTCCTCCCCGCCAACAAGAAGTATTCCGTATGAGCAGGGAGCTGCACATGAGCAACAAAGAAATAGCAGAACATTTTTCTATTACCGAAAAAGCAATAGAGCGGCATATCAACCTGGCTCTGAGATTTCTAAAAAAGAATCTTAATCTTTTCATGCTGTTCATGGGAGCGTGACTAAAATCGGGATTCCATTATTTTATCTGCCATCCACCTCCCAGTGCCTTATACACCTGTACCACAGCAATCAGTTCATCCCGCATCGCATTGCTAAGTCCGATCTGGGCATCGAAATACCCACGCTGGGCATCGAGTACATCGAGATAATTCGTCACTCCATTGATATATTGCAATTGCGCCAGATCTACGTAACTCTTAGCCGAACGTTCCAATTTGGCACGAAGATCATATACTTCCTTGATTTTATTAAAGTTCACAATCGCGTTCCGAGTCTCTTTGAAAGCGGTCAGGACAGACTTTTCGTAGCTGTGCACTTCAGCCTCGTAAGCAGCTTTCTTAGCTTTGAGGGCAGCACGATTTTTACCCCAGCCAAAAATTGGTGTAAGCAAAGCACCCTCCATTATACTATAAGGCGACTTCAACAGCTCGGAAAGTGCAGTGCTCTCCGATCCTACCCTGCCGGTAAGTGAAATGCGTGGAAACATATTTGTATAGGCCACCCCTACCCGGGCATTGGCGGCAATCAATTTCTGTTCAGCCTGACGAATGTCAGGACGGCGTTCAAGCAGTCCTGAAGGCAAACCGACAGGTAATTCCTGCGGAAAATTGAACTCCTGCAATAAGCGGCTACGTGTAATCTTATTGGGATACTCACCAGCAAGGAAAGCTATATCATTCTCTTTCAACGAAATTTTACGCTCCAGATCGGGTACCAACGTAGCAGTACGTGCCAACTCTACCTGCGACTGGCGATAAGAAGTCTCGGAAGTCAATCCCCCTTCAAAGCGGATACGGGCAAGTCGCATCCCCTCTTCACGTGCCTTCAACGTTTGACGGACAATGTCCAGTTCGGTATCAAGAGCCACCAGTTCATAGTACGCCTGAGCCACTTCAGCTACAATAGTCATCCGAAGAGCGCGTTGTGCCTCAACGGACTGAAGATACTCGGCAATGCTGGCGGAACGTGCCCAACGAAGATTTCCCCAGAGGTCGAGCTCCCAGGAGAAAAGAAGTTGCGCCTCGAAAGTATCGCTACGTTTGAAAGCATCTCCACCATGGTTTTCGTTTTCCCGTTCAGCAGTCACCGTACCTTTAATGTCCGGCAACAGATTTGCTGTCGAAATGCGTTTTTGAGCTGCCATTTCCTTGACACGGGCAGCGGCTATCAACATATCTTTGTTATGCTCCAGTGCCCGGTCTATCAGGCTCCGGAGGGTACTGTCAGTATAAATCTGCCACCATTCCCTATCTCCGAAGCTCAGGGTATCCTGATGCTGTGCCAGACTATCGGGCAAGTTAAGGTCGGGACGGACATAACTTTTTCCTATCTTGCAAGAACCCAGGGTAAATGCAGTTAATAAGAGAGTAATATATAAATAGCTTCTTTTCATAATTCAATCAATTTTCTTTTTAGACTTGAACGGTAACTTCACGTTCACATTCGGCACATTTCTCAGTTTTGCTTTTGTTTTATAGACCAGTACGAAGAAGAACGGAACAAGGATAATGCCCACTACAATGGCAAAAATCATTCCGAAGAATACTCCCGTACCGATGGCCGCACGGCTTGCCGAACCGGGACCGGTTGCCAACACCATCGGAAGCATACCCAGTACAAACGCGAGCGAAGTCATCAAGATGGGGCGGAAACGCAATTGTGCCGCATGGATGGCTGATTGCACCAGATCACCTCCCCGGTCCACCTGTACTTTCGCAAACTCTACAATCAAGATGGCATTCTTGGCCGCCAATCCGACAAGCATCACCAATCCGATCTGGAAATAGACATCATTTTCCAGTCCGCAAATCCATACCCCCAGATAAGCCCCCAGAGCGGCTACCGGCAGCGAAAGCAATACGGCAATGGGCACTGTCCAGCTTTCATACTGTGCAGCCAGGAAGAGAAATACAAAAAGGAACACTAATGCCAGTACCAATCCGGTCTGCCCACCTGCCTTTTTCTCTTGATAAGAGAGACCACTCCATTCCAGGCCGATATTATCAGGCAGATGGTCACGTGCAATCTGCTCCATAATCTCCATAGCCTGACCGGAACTATAGCCCTGCGCCGCCTCACCACGAAAAACAGCAGTGGTAAACATATTAAAACGTTTAATGCTACCCGGGCCGGTGGTATACGATGCATTACCCAGAGAAGTCAGCGGGATCATCGCTCCATTAGAGGCCTTCACAAAAAACAGGTTGATATTGTCTTTATGTTCCCTATAGGGTGCTTCAGCCTGAATGTATACCTTATAAATACGGTTGAACATATTGAAGTCGTTCACATAGACCGATCCCGTATAGGCTTTCATGGTTGAGAAAACATCCGCCAGAGGCACACCAAGCATCTTCACTTTATCGCGGTCTACATCGAAGTAGAGTTGTGGGATATCCGACTGAAGTGAGGAGGAAAGTCCTGTCAGCTCCTTGCGTTGGGAAGCGTAATACATCAGAGTATCCGCTGCCTGCACCAAATTATCGAAAGTAGCTTCACCACGCGCTTCGAGTTGCATTTCGAACCCACCCGAGGTTCCCAAACCGGGAATGACAGGAGGAGTGGAGAGATAAACCTTACACTCCGGATACTCACTCAGATCGCGACGAACGTTTGTCATAATCTCGTCTATCGAAGTATTCTTGCGGTCTTCCCACGGCTTCAAAATTACGGTTAACTCACTCCGTGCCTGGTTGCTGCCCACACGGGGACTGCTTCCGGTCACATTCTGTACATACGCTATATACGGATTCTTTTCCAGATAAGTGATGGCACGATCCGTTACCTCCCGGGTACGCTCCAGCGTAGCCCCTTCGGGCAACTCCAATTCTATCTTGAAATAGCCTTGGTCCTCCACCGGAAGGAAACTTGTCGGAATCAGACGGTGAATCAACAGAATACCGATCAGCACCACCCCGAAACCGGCCAATACACGACGCGGATTACCAATTACCCGGCGGATAGCGACTACGTACTTATGATTGCCCACGTTCAACCAGTGGTTGATTTTGCGGAAAACAATGTTCTTCTTTTTACCGTTATCCGGTTTCAGAATCAACGAACACATGACCGGACTCAGCGTCAACGCCACTACAGTAGAAATCAGTACGGATACAGCAATAGTAATAGTGAACTGACGGTAAAGCTGCCCCGTAATACCGCTGAGGAAGCTCACCGGAACAAACACCGCACAAAGCACCAGAGAAGTGGCAATCAACGCACCCGCCAATCCGTTCATGGCTTTCTTCGTAGCTTCGTACGGTGAAAGTTTCTCTTCCTCCATAATACGCTCCACGTTTTCCACCACGACAATGGCATCATCCACTACAATACCGATAGCAAGAATCAGCCCCAACAATGTCAATATATTCAGCGAAAAGCCAAAGATCAACATGAAACCGAACGTACCGATCAATGAAATAGGAACGGCAACTATCGGGATCAACGTAGCCCGCCAGCTCTGCAAAGAGAGATAAACGACGAGCACCACAAGAACCAGCGCCTCAAACAGGGTTTTGTATACTTCATGAATGGACTCGGAAATATAAGTCGTCATATCGAATGGCACCTCATAGCTCAACCCCTCCGGGAAGTTCTTGCTGATTTCATCCATCGCTTCCTTGACACTTTTTGCAACTTCCATCGCGTTAGCGCCCGGAAGCATATAAATGCCCAGAACGGCAGCATTCTTGCCATTGATCCCACTCTCCGTACTGTATGAAGAAGCTTCGAGAGAAACCCGTGCCACGTCACGCAAACGGATGATAGAACCATTCGTATTGGCACGGATCACAATGTTCTCAAATTGCTCTACAGTAGAAAGGCGTCCTTGTGTAGTGATAGGAATCGTTACATCGAGTCCCTTCACCGGCTGCTGACCAAGTACACCTGCAGCCGACTCACGGTTCTGATCTTTCAGCGCATTCTGTAAATCCTGTACAGTCAGTCCGAAGTTTGCCAGTTTATCCGGTTCCGCCCATATCTGCATGGCATAGTAACGGCTACCGATATTCGAAACACGTCCTACTCCCGGAATACGACGGATTACATCGAGTACATTGATCGTGGCAAAGTTACTCAAATAAATTTCGTCGAACTTCGGATCAGACGACATCAGCGTAAGGGTCATCAACTGGCTGGGTGCCTGCTTCTCTACGGAGATACCGTTCTGAATAACTTCAGCCGGCAAACGGCTTTCCGCCAGTTTCACACGGTTCTGGATTTCTACGGCCGCCAAATCCGGATCGGCAGAAACATCAAAAGTAACCGTTGCCGAAAATCCGCCGGAATTGGAACTGTTCGACTCCATATAAAGCATACCCGGTGTTCCGTTAATCTCCTGCTCGATAGGAGTTGCCACTGCCTGTGAAACCGTCAATGCGCTGGCTCCCGGATAAGAAGCACTGATCTTCACTACCGGAGGAGTGATCTGAGGATACTGGTCGACAGGCAACATGGTCAGACCAATGATGCCGATAATGACAATCAGTATCGAGATAACGATCGAGAAAACAGGTCTATCTATAAAAAAACTAACTTTCATATTCTATAAGGCCTCACCCCACCCCTCTCCCAACGAGAGGGAGGAAGAGTTTCTTTTAAATTATACGTTCTTATTTATCTCAGGAAAGGAGTCATTCGCTCTCCTTTTTCTCGGTTAGTGACTGAGGTAAAGTAGCCCTCACCTTCATTCCCGGCGTCAGTTTGTGATATCCTTCTATTACCACTTCTTCGCCTGCGGCCAATCCTCTCTCCACTACAAGTTTATTGCCAAATTCAGGTCCCAGCTCTATAAATCGTTTCTCTACCGTCGAATCTCTGCGCATGGTATAGATATAGGCTCCACCCTTCTCGATAGTTACCGCCTTGTGCGGCACCACAATCGCTCCTTCGCGTACATCCAGCAACAGCTTTACCTTTGTGAACTGTCCCGGAAGCAACACCTGCTTCGGATTCGGCATCTCTGCCCGGACTGAAAAAGTACCTGTCTGGGGATCTACCTGAGGTTCGGCAAAATCCACATATCCCTTGTAAGGATACACCGTATTGTCTGCTAATGTAATAGTGATGTTCGGCTGCCAGGAACGAGAAGAGTCCTGTTGCCCGATATTAATATTGCGTTCTTTGCTCTTCAAATAATCCAAAGCAGTCATACTGAAATCCACCAGTACAGTGTCACTTTTCACAACTGTAGCCAACAGCGATTTACCACCCGGTCCCACCAGAGTTCCCAAGTCCACGTTACGCTCACTGATATGACCCGACAGCGGAGAACGAACCAATGTATAACCCAGTTCCAACTCGGCCTGTGCCAGATCTGCCTCGCTCATTGCGACGGTCGCCACCGCACTTTCATAAGCTGCCTCCGCATTGTCCAGATCCAACTGACTGGCCGCATTTTGTGCATACAACGGCTTGATACGTTCCAAATCCCGTTTTGCCTTCAATGCTTGTGCTTCATCTTTTTTCAATTGTGCCCGTGCCTTATCTGCTTTGGCACGATACTGATCCTGATTGATCACAAACAGCACCTGATTTTTATTCACATACGTTCCTTCGGCAAAAAGCATACTTTCCAGATATCCTTCCACCCGCGCCCGAACTTCGACAAACTGTTGTGCACGTATACGCCCCACATACTCTCCGAAAATCTCTACATTGTCCCTTTCTGCCGGTTCTACAATCACAGTAGGTATCTCCGGCTTAGCTTTATGTGGCCGCGTCAGAACCCAGTAAATGCCTACCACCAGAGCCAAACAGACGATGCCCACTATTGTTCTTTTTCTCCTTAGTTTCAGCTCTTTTCTCGTTAAAAATAGTCTCATGCTTGTTTGTATTATTAAAATTAACTTATCCTTTCTTAGCTACTTTACAAATCAGATACCAAACTATGTCCCGAATATATCTTTTTAACTAAAAAGTTCTCTCCAATGCCCTGCAGAAGCTGTTTTAGTGATTTTCGGAACATAACCGCCACTTATCCAAAGTGTGGAATTGTGTCCCTGATTGGGGAATTATTCCACAAAAGGGGCGCAAAGATAATTCTTTTCTGCATAAGTTCCATAACTTGCACTTTTAGTGTCATTCACTACTTACTTACCAAATAATAATATAAATTTGTAGTGCATTCATAAAAATAACACTATAATGAAAAAACATTTGTCACTGATATTAGTTCTGTTACCGGCTTTTTTTCTGGCATTGCCCGCTATGGCACAGCAACGTAAAAAAGTCGGAGTGGTACTCAGCGGAGGAGGTGCGAAAGGGGTAGCACATATCCAGGCTCTGAAAGTCATTGAAGAAGCCGGCATCCCAATCGATTATATAGTAGGCACCAGTATGGGATCCATAATCGGTGGATTATACTCCATCGGATATACTCCGCATCAACTGGACAGTATGGTACGCAAACAAGACTGGATGTTTTTGCTCAGTGATCGTGTAAAGCGTAGTGCCATGTCACTCAACGAACGCGAAAAATCAGAAAAATATGTCTTTTCATTCCCCTTTACCAAAAGCCCCAAAGACGCCGTTTCCGGTGGAATCATAAAGGGACAGAATCTGGCCAACCTATTTACGGAACTGACAGTAGGCTATCATGATTCCGTTGATTTCAACAAACTGCCTATCCCCTTTGCGTGCGTATCACAAAACATCGTAAATGGCGAACAGATTGTATTCCACAATGGAGTGCTTGCCACAGCAATGCGAGCCAGCATGGCGATTCCCGGAGTGTTCACACCTGTGCGCAAGGATAGCATGATTCTGATTGACGGCGGCATGATTAACAATTATCCCGTAGATGTAGCCAAATCGATGGGCGCCGATGTTATCATCGGTGTAGATGTGCAAAACAACTTAAAAGGGATCGACAAACTTAACAGTGCTCCGGACATACTCTCCCAAATCATTGACCTGACTACCAAAAACAATCATCAAAAAAATATCAGCCTGACCGATACTTATATAAAAGTGAACGTTGAGGGATATTCTTCGGCCAGTTTTACCCCTTCGGCCATTGATTCTCTGATGCACCGGGGAGAAGAGGCAGCTCGCAAGCAATGGAACTCCCTGCTCGCTCTTAAAAAGAAAATCGGTATTGCAGACACTTTCAAACCCGAGTCACATGGTCCTTATACCTTATTTTCAAGCACCCGGACTTTGCCAGTGAAGGAAATTACTTTCTCTGATGTAGAAGAAAACGACAAGAAGTGGTTAATGAAAAAATGCAAACTGCAAGAAAACAGTGAAATCAGCATGCGACAGATTGAACAAGCGCTATTCATTCTGCGCGGGAACCAATCTTACTCAAACGCCAGTTACACATTGACCAATACCCCTGAAGGCTATAATTTAACCTTCCTGTTAGAGAAAAAGTATGAGAAAACCATCAATGTAGGTCTCCGCTTCGACTCGGAAGAGATAGCTTCGCTATTGATAAATGCCACAGCACAATTAAAGACCCACATTCCTTCCAAAGTTTCTGTTACCGGACGACTGGGCAAACGATACATGGCCCGGGTAGATTATACCCTGGAACCCATGCAACAAAGAAACATCAATTTCTCGTACATGTTCCAGTACAATGACATCAACATTTATGATCATGGCGACCGTGCCTACAACACAACTTATAAATATCATCTGGGTGAATTCGGATTTTCGGATGTGTGGTATAAAAATCTCCGGTTTGGATTCGGCGCACGAATCGAGTATTTCAAATACAAAGATTTCCTTTTCAAGAAACCGGAATTTACAATGGATGTCAACTCCGAATACTTCATCAGTTATTTTGCGCAGTTACGTTACAACACCTTCGACAAAGGATACTTCCCATCCAAAGGCAGCAACTTCTCCGGTGCTTATTCATTGTATACGGACAACTTCGCCCGATATAACGGACATGCCCCCTTCTCCGCACTCAGTGCCTCCTGGGAAAGTGTGTTCTCTGTCAGCAACCGTCTGGCCCTGATCCCGGCTATTTACGGCAGAGTACTGATCGGGCAGGAAATTCCTTATGCCTACGAGAATGCGTTGGGAAGTGACGTGTTCGGACGTTATTTGCCCCAGCAACTCCCGTTCGCCGGAATTTACAATATAGAATTAACGCACAATTCCGTTGCCGTGGCTTCTCTAAAGCTGCGCCAACGCATGGGTAGC
Organism: Bacteroides hominis; assembly: GCF_033042785.2. Lineage (NCBI taxonomy): Bacteria > Pseudomonadati > Bacteroidota > Bacteroidia > Bacteroidales > Bacteroidaceae > Bacteroides > Bacteroides hominis. Next base: position 4,422,187 of record NZ_CP178829.1, read on the forward strand.
AAACATTATATAACGTTAGCCGGAAACTTTGCCTTGAGTGACGATAATTTTTTCAAGATCCTGAAGGGCAACCGGATTTACGGTTGTAGCATCGGATATGGGCTGGACAGCATGTTCGGTCCATTAGAAGCATCATTGGGGTATTCCAACCAATCCAAGGACGTAGGATTTTACGTAAACCTGGGATTTTCTTTCTGACAATACCAACCTCTTTCTTCCGGCAGGGGGTGTAGCCCCACGAGGTAAAGGGTGTAGCCCTCCCGCCAATAGGGTGTAGCCCCGGCATACGGATGGCTACACCCTCTGCTAAAATGCGTCTGTAACCACCAAACAACAAGACAGACACAGCATGGAATTATTTAATTATTTCAAATTTATTACTCAGAACCGAAGAAAGTCGTTATCTTTACCGAAAATATTTTCTATATACTCACATAAAACATTTAGAATTATGGCAAAGAGAAGAGAACTTAAAAAGAACGTAAACTATATCGCAGGTGAATTATTTTCAGAGTGTTTGATCAACAGCATGTTCGTACCGGGTACAGATAAAGCAAAAGCTGACGAACTGATGGCGGAAATCCTGAAAATGCAGGATGAATTTATCAGCCGTATCAGCCACACCGAACCGGGAAATGTGAAAGGATTCTACAAAAAATTCCGTGTAGACTTCAATGCAAAAGTAAACGAAATCATTGACGCCATCGCGAAACTGAACTAAGAATGAAAAAAGCAATATATAGCTTTATTTACTATCGCCTGCTGGGATGGAAGATGAACGTGACAGTACCCAAATATGATAAATGTGTAGTTTGCGCAGCTCCCCATACCACTAATTTAGATTTGTTTATTGGTAAACTATTTTACGGTGCCATGGGAGGAAAGACCAGTTTCATGATGAAAAAAGAATGGTTCTTTTTTCCTTTAGGGCTGCTTTTCAGAGCTGTAGGAGGTATTCCTGTAGATCGTAGTCGCAAGACCTCATTGGTAGAGCAAATGGTTCATCACTTCAATACCAGCAAAAAGTTTCACCTCGCTATTACTCCCGAAGGAACGCGTAAACGCAACCCCAACTGGAAAAAAGGTTTCTATTACATTGCGCTCAAAGCACAGGTACCCATTGTCCTGGTCGGCATCGACTATACAACCAAGACCATTACGTCGACTAAAGCAGTCATGCCAAGTGGAGATATTGACAAGGACATGCGTGAAATAAAACTTTATTTCAAAGATTTCAAAGGGAAACACCCCGAAAACTTCTCCATTGGAGATGTTGAATGATGTATGAAAATCTCGATTGTACAAACAGATATTATCTGGGAAAATAAACAGGAAAATCTCCGTTTGCTCCGCGAAAAGCTACTTCCTCTTCGCGGAACAACGGAGATTGTTGTTTTACCGGAGATGTTCACAACGGGATTCAGCATGAACAGCCGGACATTGGCCGAACCGATTTCCGGTTTCACCATCCGGACCCTCAAAGGGTATGCCGCAGAGTTTCAGTTCGCATTGGTCGGAAGTTTCATCTGCGAAGAAGCAGGTGCTTATTATAACCGGGCCTTTCTGATTACTCCGGACGGTCAGGAATTTTACTATGACAAACGCCATCTCTTCCGCATGGGATGCGAAACTGAACACTTTTCGGCAGGCAACCGGAGGGTGATCGTCCCCTATCGGGGCTGGAATATCTGCCTTCAGGTCTGTTATGATCTTCGCTTTCCTGTCTGGAGCCGGAATATAAACAACGAATACGACCTTCTTATTTACATAGCCAGTTGGCCTACTCCACGCATCCATGCATGGAATACACTACTTTGCGCACGCGCTATCGAGAACCAATGTTACGTATGCGGTGTGAACCGTACAGGACGAGACGGCAACGGACTTCACTATCCGGGATATTCAGCCTTGTATAGTCCTAAAGGCGAGATACTGACAGGGACTCCCGACTCAGAAGAAAAGATACAAACCATCGAACTTGATATAGAAACCCTCACTGCCTTTCGCCATAAATTCCCCAGCTGGAAAGACGCAGACTCTTTTCTCCTTTATTAAATCTACAGGACATAATTTCCGCATTTAATAAAAATATCTCTTGAATTATAGTATATAAATGCAAAAAAGTATCTAATTTTGCCAGACAATCAATTTATTGTACCAAAAAACAAACCCTAATTTAACTCATAACACGAATGTTAACCCAATTAATTAACGCACGTATACTCACCCCCCAAGGATGGATGAAAGACGGTTCCGTGCTTATCAGAGACAATAAGATTTTAGAAGTCACAAACTGCGATCTGGCCGTTATCGGAGCTGAACTTATTGACGTCAAAGGTATGTATGTAGTTCCCGGTGGGGTAGAAATCCACGTGCATGGTGGTGGAGGCCGCGACTTTATGGAATGTACGGAAGATGCCTTCCGGGCAGCGGTCCATACTCACATGAAACATGGCACTACAAGTATCTTTCCTACACTTTCATCATCTACAGTCCCCATGATCCAGCAAGCTGCTGAAACCTGCACCAAACTGATGGAAGAGAAAAACAGCCCTATTCTGGGACTGCACCTTGAAGGTCATTACCTGAACATGAAAATGGCAGGAGGACAAATTCCCGAGAACATCAAGAACCCTGATCCGAATGAATATATTCCGATCGTAGAACAGTATCATTGCATCAAGCGCTGGGACGCCGCTCCGGAACTTCCGGGAGCCATGCAGTTCGGAAAATATATTGCTGCCAAAGGCATTCTCCCTTCCGTGGCACATACACAAGCCGAATTTGAAGACATCCGTACGGCATATGAAGCCGGATATACCCATGCCACCCACTTCTACAATGCAATGCCCGGTTTCCACAAGCGCAGAGAATACAAGTATGAAGGTACAGTCGAAAGTATTTATCTGTTGGATAATATGACCGTAGAAGTAGTAGCCGATGGAATCCATGTACCTCCTACTATCCTGAGACTTGTATATAAAATAAAAGGTGTAGAAAGAACCTGCCTGATTACAGACGCCCTTGCTTGCGCCGACAGTGACAGCAAAGAAGCTTTCGACCCGCGTGTTATTATCGAAGACGGAGTATGTAAGTTGGCCGACCATTCTGCTTTGGCAGGAAGTATTGCCACAATGGACCGCCTGATTCGTACCGTCGTACAGAAAGCAGAAATTCCATTGGAAGACGCAGTCCGTATGGCTTCCGAAACCCCGGCACGTATCATGGGTGTATACGACCGTAAGGGTTCCTTGCAAAAAGGCAAAGATGCCGATATCCTGGTACTCGATGAGGACCTCAACGTAAGAGCCGTATGGGCCATGGGTAAGCTGGTGCCTGAAACCAATACGCTGTTTTAATCGAATAGACGTTTTTTGAACATAAACGGTGAACAATGAACAGACCATTATAACGCAGCCTCTTCATTGTCCACCGTTTATCGTTTAACCTTCATCGTTTTATCACTCCCCTCCTCCCCATTTATAGGTAAAAAAAGATTTTAATTTAAATTCCCTGTCAACCTTATCGCATAGTTGATTGTTTTTATATATATTTGTTCAGAGTTTCCGATAACGACAAAGACTCAGTCAAACTTAATTAATAACAAACTTATGAAGACAAATCTTAGTTCTCAGATTACACTCAACAGGGTCTCCCCCAGGTATTATAGACCGGAGAATGCATTCGAGAGATCGGTATTAACCCGATTAGAGAAAATTCCTACAGATATTTATGAGTCTGTGGAAGAAGGTGCAAATCATATCGCTTGCGAAATAGCACAGGTCATTCGCGATAAACAAAAAGCAGGACGTTTCTGCGTACTGGCATTGCCGGGTGGAAATTCACCACGCAGCGTATACACCGAATTGATTCGCATGCACAAAGAAGAGGGACTCAGTTTCCGTAATGTAATCGTATTCAATATGTACGAATACTATCCATTGTCCCAAGACGCTATCAACAGCAATTTCAACGCATTGAAAGAGATGTTCCTCGATCACGTTGATATTGACAAGCAGAATATCTTCACTCCGGATGGTACGATCGCTAAAGATACCATCTTTGAATACTGCCGCCTGTACGAACAGCGCATCGAGAGTTTCGGCGGTATCGATATCGCCTTACTGGGCATCGGCCGCGTAGGTAATATCGCTTTCAACGAACCAGGTTCACGCCTGAATTCTACCACCCGATTGATTCTGCTGGACAGCGGATCACGCAATGAAGCATCCAAAATATTCGGAACCATTGATAATACGCCAATCAGTTCCATTACAATGGGTGTGGCCACTATTCTGGCAGCAAAGAAAATCTATCTGCTGGCATGGGGTGAAGAAAAGGCGCACATGGTGAAAGAGTGTGTGGAAGGTAATGTAACAGATACCATTCCGGCATCTTATTTACAGACTCACAACAATGCACATGTAGCCATCGACTTGTCGGCAGCTTCCAACCTGACACGTATTCAGCGTCCATGGCTGGTCACCTCTTGCGAATGGAACGATAAACTGATCCGCAGTGCTATTGTATGGTTGTGCCAGTTGACCGGAAAACCAATCCTGAAACTGACCAACAAAGACTATAACGAAAACGGACTGAGCGAACTGCTTGCCCTATTCGGATCTGCTTATAACGTAAATATCAAGATATTCAACGATCTGCAGCACACCATCACCGGATGGCCGGGTGGCAAACCGAAGGCAGACGACACCTATCGTCCCGAACGTGCCAAACCGTATCCGAAACGGGTTGTCGTATTTTCTCCACACCCCGATGATGACGTGATCTCCATGGGAGGTACGATTCGCCGTCTGGTAGAACAGAAACATGAAGTCCATGTAGCATATCAGACTTCCGGAAACATTGCCGTAGGTGATGAGGAAGTAGTTCGTTTCATGCATTTCATCAACGGATTCAACCAAATCTTTATAAACAGTGAAGATCAGGTGATCAGTGAAAAATATGCCGAAATCCGTAAATTCCTGAAGGATAAGAAAGACGGTGATATGGATACACGCGATATCCTGACCATCAAAGGCTTGATTCGTCGTGGCGAAGCACGTACAGCTTGTACCTATAATAATATCCCACTGGAACGTTGTCACTTCCTGGATCTGCCTTTCTATGAAACCGGTAAAATCCAGAAAAATCCGATCAGCGAGGCTGACGTAGAAATCGTCCGCAATCTGCTCCGTGAAGTGAAACCTCACCAGATTTTTGTAGCCGGTGACCTCGCTGACCCGCACGGCACACACCGTGTGTGTACAGATGCCGTATTTGCTGCTGTAGACCTTGAAAAAGAAGAAGGAGCCGAATGGTTGAAAGATTGCCGTATCTGGATGTATCGTGGTGCATGGGCCGAATGGGAAATTGAAAACATCGAAATGGCTGTGCCTATCAGTCCGGAAGAATTGCGTGCAAAACGTAACTCCATCCTGAAGCACCAGTCCCAGATGGAAAGTGCTCCGTTCCTGGGTAATGACGAACGCCTGTTCTGGCAACGTAGCGAAGACCGTAACCGGGGTACCGCAGCTCTTTACGACAGCTTGGGATTGGCCTCTTACGAAGCAATGGAAGCATTTGTGGAATACATTCCACTATAATCAGAGCTTATTAGTGAAATAAAAATAAAGAAGAGTGAGGAGTTTGAAACTCTTCACTCTTCTTTTCTTTAATAAAAAGACAAATCATACATGAAACAAGAAGAATATCTCCGTCTTCTCCCTGTCGAGGGAGCATATAATATGCGCGACTTGGGAGGTTATCCCGCAGCAGGCCATAAACACGTAAAGTGGAAAACATTTATCCGTTCGGGCGATCTCAATAAACTGACAGAATCCGACCTGGCCTATCTTGCCTCTTTATCCATCCGTACGGATATTGACTTCAGAAGTATACAGGAAAAGAAAGTGGCAGCAGACAGAATACCGGCAACGGTAACGCAATACATTCCTCTGTCCATCGAAGCCGGTGACATGACCGACATGGCTCACTTCAACCTGAACAACATTCCGAAAATACTTGAACAGGCATACGTCTATATCATCCAAAATGCCCAGGATACTTACCGGGAGTTTTTCCGGATTGTTTCGGAAGAACGGAACACTCCTCTTTTATTTCACTGTTCGGCCGGAAAAGACCGTACCGGTATTGCCGCCGCATTATTATTGGGAGCATTGGGTGTAGACAGAAAAGTGATTATGGAAGATTATATGCTGTCTGCCGAATACCTAAAAGGCAAATACGATGCGATCGTACAGGCCCATCCCGAATTCGCGCCTCTTACCACCGTGCGTAAGGAATATCTGGAAGCAGCCTTCCAGACTATCGATTCCGATTACCAAGGCCTGGAGAACTTCCTGAGAAACCAATTAGGAGCAGATATCGACAGACTAAGGGCATTGTATACCGAATAAACGGTTCATTACCAGTCTGAATTGCTAATGACTTATCGGGATCACCGGTTTTTCATTTATTTCTTCTATTTTTGTACCCGGACTATTACTCAACCGAATATATGAAAAAACTATGTATACTCCTCCTGTTGCTTCTTACGGGCACAGGTATCTTATTTGCGCAAGAAATTGAAAAGAGCGTAAAAGAACGGCTTAGCAATTACTTTGAGACTTACATCCCGGCATCTGCCAATACCGGAAGTAGTAAGTTAAAAAGCGTAGATATTGACTTTGAAGGTAAAAAACTATCCATCTATGCTTCCGAAAGTTTTGCTTATCAGCCCTTTCTACCGGAAACAGTAGATGAAATCTACCATCAGATAGCAGAGTTACTTCCGGGTCCCGTACGCTTTTTCCGAACCACGGTTTATGTCAACGACCAACCCATCGAAGAGTTAGTCCCCAACTTCTTTCGTGGGAAAAAGAAAGATAAGTCGCGACTCTCGAATGCGGAATACAAAGGAGCACCTTGGGTAAAAAATGTTTCCCGCCCCTATGAAGTAACCAAAGGACTGCAAAACCGTCACATCTCCCTCTGGCAAAGCCATGGCAAATATTTCAAAAACGATAAAGGCGAATGGAGTTGGCAACGTCCACGACTGTTCTGTACCACAGAAGACTTATTCACGCAATCTTTCATCCTGCCTTATGTCATTCCCATGCTTGAAAACGCCGGAGCTAATGTTTATACTCCGCGTGAACGGGATACTCAGAAAAATGAAGTGATTGTAGACAATGACACCCGAAACGGTTCCATCTATCTGGAAATGAAAAGCCGCAAGGCCCGTTGGAATCAAACAAACGGTTATGGATTCGCACAAAGAAAATCTGTCTACAAAGATGGAGAAAATCCCTTCCTGACAGGTACCGCACGCTTCACCCGTACAGAAAAGAAAAAGAATAAGGCATTCGCCGAATGGATCCCTACCATTCCCGAAGCGGGAAATTATGCGGTATATGTATCTTACCAAACACTCCCCAATAGCGTTAGTGACGCCAAGTATCTGGTATTTCACAAAGGTGGTGTAACGGAATTCAAAGTCAACCAGAAGATAGGCAGTGGCACATGGGTATACCTTGGTACATTTGAGTTTGACAAAGGCAGCAATGATTACGGCATGGTGGTACTGAGCAATGAAAGCAATGAAAGCGGAGTTGTCTGTGCCGACGCCGTACGTTTCGGCGGAGGAATGGGAAACATTGTCCGGGGTACTACAGTGAGCGGATTACCCCGCTATCTGGAGGGTGCGCGTTATTCCGCCCAATGGGCAGGAATGCCTTATGACGTTTACGGAGGAAAACAGGGAGAAAACGATTATGCAGACGACATCAATGCACGCTCCAACACCATCAATTATCTGTCGGGGGGCTCCGTATTCAATCCCGTACAGAAAGGATTGGGTGTACCGTTAGAAATGAATGTGGCACTGCACAGTGATGCCGGATACAGTAAAACGGGCGATATAGTAGGGTCACTCGGCATCTATACAACCAACTTCAATAACGGACTGCTCAACTCGGGAAATAACCGATATGCTTCGCGGGATCTGGCCGACCTCATGCTTACCCAAATACAAAAGGATATTCGTGCCAACTTTAATATACAATGGACCCGACGCAGCATGTGGGACCGCAATTACAGCGAGACCCGCCTGCCTGCCACCCCATCCACCATCATCGAGTTACTGTCGCACCAGAACTTTGCCGACATGAAACTCGGACACGATCCGAATTTCAAGTTTACCGTAGGACGCGCCATTTATAAAGCCGTACTGCAATTTGTCAGCAGCCAGCACAACAAAGAGTATGTGGTACAACCACTTCCCGTAAGCAACTTTGCCATCGGATTCGGTAAAAAGAAAAATACTCTGGAACTTTCATGGCAGGGAGAGAATGATCCATCGGAACCCACTGCCCGTCCTCGTGAGTATATAGTATACACCCGTATCGGATATGGTGGTTTCGACAACGGGGTACGTGTGGACAAGCCTTCGTACTCTCTAAAAATAGAACCGGGCCTGGTTTATTCATTTAAGGTTACGGCTGTCAACCGGGGAGGAGAAAGTTTCCCGTCTGAAATTCTGGCGGCCTACAAAGCCAAGCGAGAACACGGAAAAGTGCTTATCATTAACGGTTTCAATCGGTTAAGCGGACCGGCAGTTATTGACACACCGGATGAAGCAGGCTTTGATCTGGAACAAGATCCCGGTGTCGCCTACCAATATAATATTTCGTTTTGCGGAGCACAAACAGACTTTGATCGCTCTCAAGCCGGAAAAGAAGGAAAAGGGAGCCTGGGTTATAGCGGCGGCGAACTGGAAGGAATGAAAATTGCCGGGAATACCTTCGACTATCCATTTATACATGGCAAAGCGATTCAGGCTGCCGGAAACTACAGTTTCGTTTCATGCAGTGACGAAGCCGTTGAAAACGGACGTGTCCAACTGGAACACTATCCGATCGTAGATTTCATTCTGGGCCTGGAGAAAGATGATATCCAAAGTGATCCGGCCCGCAAAACGTATTATAAAACATTCTCTTCACCTATGCAGCGCTTACTGACAGCTTATTGCCAGTCAGGAGGAAACCTGCTTGTCAGCGGATCCTATATAGGCAGCGACATGAGTAATTCGCAAGGTAACCGAGAATTCACAGAGACTGTACTGAAATACGGCTATCAGAGTTCATTAAGTGATACCCGTTCCGGACAGATCTCGGGCCTGGGACGTACCATACAGATTCCCCGCTTGCCTAACGAAAAGTCTTATGCGGTAACTGCTCCCGACTGCATTGTGCCGGTAGGTTCTGCTTTCCCGGTATTCGCATATCAACCCGGGCAACGCAGTACCGGAATTGCCTATAAAGGAGATTATCGGGTATTCGCAATGGGATTCCCATTCGAAAGCATTGAAAGCGAAACGGACCGTGCCACAGTAATGGCAGCAATACTAAAATTCTTCGGAGAAAAATAAACTTTCAATAAACATGGTTATGTCCCAGCATTGGGTATTAGTCTTTTGTCTGCAAAGAACTTGTTCTTTGCAGACAAAACTGTCATAATGTCTGTTATTTACGTGAATTTATTTTAAGACTTACTGCCATCTGACATAATGGCTGCTATCGTTTTTGTTCCTGTCATCATTCGGTTGTCCCATTACCATTACTGTTTTTGCCATCTTATCTTTTTCTAATTTCATAATAGAGTCTTCTAATCTGATTATTTATGGTTGGATAATCATTTGTGGCATTTTAGATGAACCAATTTTTTATAATTATGAAAACAAAAATGTTTTTTTTAGTAGTAGTCATGCTACTTTGTAGAGGCGTAGCTTATGCATACAGCCCTTCCGTGAACGTTCCGATTTTAAAGGTGGAAGGAATCGAACAAGATATTCCACCTCCTCATGTTCCGCCTCCCCCACTGCCAAGCCAGGTCTTTCTTCATGTGGGCGAAATAGCTGAAATTCCATATCCCATGTTTGGAGCAATGGTATGGGAATGCGACAACCCGCCGGAAGGCATAGAACAGGAAGCGTCATACGTACTTGGCTCCATGATTATTCTGCGCATCAGAGGAGTTTTGGCAGGAAGATATCAGGTTAATATGAAATGGTACAATCCGCTCAATCCGGGGCAGCCCCCATTAGGACGGCAAACCATTCAGATTATTGTTCAGCCATGGCCTTGACAATTGACGGATAAACAGTCATAAGGTTCCCTCCGTGAGCATGTCTGCTCACGGAGGGAATTCTATGAAAATATGAATTCATCAAAAAAAATCCCTGCTGCATACTCCATTCTTCATTTTAAATTCTATCTTTGCTCCTAATAATAACTATTAAAATAAAAACACTATGTACACAATACAAGCAAATCCGAGCGGTACACGCAGCATGGAAATATCTGAAGAGAATTTGGTAACCATCGAAAAATACTCTCTATTCCAGCATCTGATAGACAGCAATGGCATTGTAGATGAAGCCGTTCTGGAGAAGCTGAAACTGAATATACGTTCGCTGATAGCAAGTCAGGAAGAAGACAGTAAGGACCTGCTCGACCTCTGCATAGACGTGATTTATCACAATAATATGAAAGCATTCGGGTTGCAGCAACTCATCAAACTTTATCTCACCTGGCTATCGAAGCAGGAAGCAGAAGAAGAGGAGGAAGTATGATTACCATTGATACCTGCGGAATGACAAACTATAGCCCGTTGATTCCGGCCATAAAAGCAATGTGTAATGCCAGTTCCGGTGACAAGATGGAGATTGTAACGGATCAGGTAGCCGCATTTCAGGATCTTAAGGAATATTTATCAGAACAAGGTATCGGATTCCGCGAAATATATGATGGAGAGCGGATGACTTTACAGTTTACTATCTTATGAGCGAAGTACAAAATCAAATAAAGAAATGGCCGGTAACGGCAATCAAAAAAATAAAAAATACATTCGGTAGCGCAGAAAAGTTCTACGCTACCGTTTATCTTATTGCCCGCAACGAGCATCATTGTCAAATGATGGGAGTAGCCGGAGCCGAACAGCGCTTAAAAACGATTCATGCCTATCAGGGTATGATCCGTTTTATGCTTGATGAAGAAGGACTTAACGGTAAGGAAGTTCTTGAAGCCATAGCCAGCGACTATCTGGAGGATTTCGTGAACTATCGTGAGCAAGACTTCGGAATGACCAACGAGGAATTCATTGCTATTATTAAAAGAATCGGCTGAGCGCATGAATTTATTCCTGATTATTTTGGGCAGTATCTGCCTGCTTGTCGGATTGGCCGGATGTATTGTCCCCATGTTGCCGGGACCTCCTGTTGCCTATCTGGCATTGGTATGTCTACACTTCACCGATAAAGTTTCCTTCACTATTCCGCAACTGTTCCTTTGGCTGTTCATTGTGGTACTGATACAAATACTCGACTATTTCATTCCAATGTTTGGAGTGAAAAGGCTCGGAGGTACTTCATGGGGCAAATGGGGGTGTATCATCGGTACCTTTGCCGGTATTTTCCTGTTTCCTCCCTGGGGGGTATTCATCGGTCCGTTTGCAGGTGCAGTAGCAGGCGAATTGCTGGGCGGTAAAGAGACCAAATACGCCCTGAAAGCCGGATTCGGAGCATTTGCAGGTTTTCTGTTGGGTACCGTGCTGAAGATAGCCGTATGTGGTTGGTTCATCTTCTGCTTTATCCGTGCCCTCGTATAGCAAAATTATCCGTATCTTTGCTCCCATGAAAGAATATCGACTTACTGATTGGTTACCCACCACTAAGAAAGAAGTAGAGCTTCGCGGCTGGGACGAACTGGATGTCATCCTTTTTAGCGGTGATGCTTATGTAGACCATCCTTCCTTCGGAGCGGCCGTCATTGGTCGTATCCTTGAAGCCGAAGGTTTACGGGTGGCCATCGTACCTCAGCCCAATTGGCGTGACGACTTGCGCGACTTCCGCAAACTGGGACGTCCCCGCCTTTTTTTCGGCATCAGTGCAGGTTGCATGGACTCCATGGTGAACAAATATACAGCTAATAAACGTTTGCGCAGCGATGACGCCTACACACCGGACGGACGTCCGGATATGCGACCGGAATACCCCTCAATCGTGTACAGTCAGATCCTGAAAAAACTCTATCCCGATGTACCGGTCATTTTAGGAGGTATTGAAGCAAGTATGCGCCGCCTCAGCCATTATGACTATTGGCAAGATCAGCTTAAAAAAAGCATCCTTTGTGAAAGCGGTGCCGACATGCTGATTTATGGTATGGGTGAAAAGCCCATTTGCGAACTGGTCCGCAGATTAACAACGCACAATGAATACCGGGACAGTACGACTTCACCGTTTAACATCTGTCGTTCTTCACTGACTACTATTCCGCAAATTGCTTATCTGACCGATGAATACGAGCCTGATGAGCAAGATATTGCCCTCCATTCCCACGAAGAATGCCTCGCTGATAAAAAGAAGCAGTCCGCCAACTTCAGGCACATTGAAGAAGAAAGCAATAAATATGCAGCAGCCCGGATTGTTCAAGCTGTAGACAACAAAGTAGTAGTGGTAAACCCACCCTATCCACCGATGACACAGGAAGAATTGGACCATTCATTCGATCTTCCTTATACACGCTTACCCCATCCCAAATACAAGGGAAAACGTATTCCGGCTTACGACATGATTAAATTCTCCATCAATATCCATCGGGGATGTTTTGGAGGATGTGCCTTTTGTACGATCTCCGCCCACCAGGGAAAATTTATTGTGAGCCGAAGCAAAGAGAGCATTCTGAAAGAGGTAAAAGAGGTGGTACAACTACCCGACTTCAAAGGAAATCTTAGCGATTTAGGAGGACCTTCTGCCAACATGTATAAAATGGGTGGAAAAGACCTGGCACTTTGCAAACATTGCAAACGTCCTTCGTGTATCCATCCCAAAGTATGCCCGAACCTCAATACAGATCATCGGCCATTGCTGGATATCTACCATGCAGTAGATTCTTTACCGGAAATCAAACGGAGCTTTATCGGCAGCGGAGTACGCTATGATTTACTGCTTCATCAAAGCAAAGACCCTTCCGTCAATAAAAGTACGGCGGAATACACCCGCGAACTAATAGCACGCCACGTCAGTGGCCGCCTGAAAGTAGCACCGGAACACACCAGTGACCGGGTACTGAGTATCATGCGTAAACCTGCCTTCAGCCAATTCGGGGAGTTTAAAAAGATATTTGACAGAATCAACCGGGAACTTGGCTTACGCCAACAATTAATCCCCTATTTCATCTCCAGCCATCCCGGATGTAGAGAAGAGGATATGGCAGAGCTGGCAGTAATTACCAAGCGGCAGGATTTTCATTTGGAACAGGTGCAGGACTTCACTCCCACCCCTATGACCGTAGCTACCGAAGCCTGGTACACCGGCTTCCACCCATACACACTCGAACCGGTATTCAGTGCCAAAACCCAACGGGAAAAATTGGCCCAAAGACAATTCTTTTTTTGGTATAAACCGGAAGAACGACGGAACATCATCAATGAACTGCGCCGCATCGGACGGGCAGACCTGATAGACAAGTTGTACGGAAAAAGATAATTCATGCTTTATTCACTCCGGAGAACACAGAGGACACAAAAGTTTCGCTGTTTGAAGATAAAATTTATCCTCTGTATATACTCTGTGTCCTCCGAGGTGAACTGTCTATTCTTTTTCTCTCACCGGCAATGCCACTATCTCCTGAAGCACACTGACGGCGGTTTCCACATTCGGAATGTCTTTCACCAACATAGACCGACGTCCGTTCTGCTCCCTCAAATCGCATCGGCGGGTATATTTCATCATATAATCGATCATCTTGCCAAAAGCGGCACTCTGATAATACGGGCTATCCGGATTGCTGACAAAGAACAGAGTCATACGCCCCCCTTTCAGGAATACTTTTTCCACTCCCAAACGTGCAGCCAGACGCCTTAGCGGTACAATACGTAACAATTCCTCCGTTTCGGGAGGAACAGGGCCAAAACGATCCTCCAACCGTAAACGGAAAGCATTTACATCTTTATCAAGAGTCAATCCGTCCAATTCACGATACAGTAACATACGTTCGCTGCTGCCTGTCACATAATTGGCCGGTAACAACAATTCCAGATCGCTTTCCACCTGACACTCTTCTACAAACTCTTCACCACTTATGATGCCTTCCCCCTTTAATTCGTCGGCATAGAGCTCTGCAAATTCATCTGTTTTCAGTTCATGTACAGCCTCGGATAATATTTTCTGGTAAGTTTCATAGCCCAGATCAGCAATAAAACCACTTTGTTCGGCTCCCAACATATTTCCTGCACCACGAATATCCAGATCCTGCATGGCAATATGAATGCCACTCCCCAAATCACTGAAATTCTCAATAGCTTGCAGACGACGTTTAGCTTCAGGCGTCAACGACGATAACGGGGGAGCCAGTAAATAACAAAAAGCTTTTTTATTGCTACGTCCTACACGTCCGCGCATCTGATGCAAGTCACTCAGACCAAAGTTCTGAGCCTGATTGATAATAATAGTATTGGCATTCGGTATGTCGATTCCACTCTCAATAATGGTGGTGGCAATCAACACATCATAATCATAATTGACAAAACCGAAGATAATCTGCTCCAATTCCACCGGCTCCATCTGCCCATGCCCGATAGCAATCCGGCAATCCGGAATACGACGGAGAATCATCGCTTTGAGTTCCGGGAGATTGGCTATACGATTATTGACCAGAAAAACCTGCCCATTGCGGCTCATTTCAAAATTAATGGCATCGGCAATCACCTCTTCACTGAACGTATGCACTTCCGTCTGTATCGGATAGCGGTTGGGAGGCGGAGTAGAAATCACACTTAAATCACGTGCTCCCATCAATGAAAACTGCAACGTACGCGGAATCGGAGTTGCCGTCATCGTCAATGTATCCACATTCACTTTCATCTGGCGCAGTTTCTCCTTGACCGACACACCGAATTTCTGCTCTTCATCAATGATCAACAGGCCAAGGTCCTTGAACTTGACATCTTTACCCAGAATACGGTGAGTACCGATCAGAATATTTACATCTCCGGTTTCCAATCCTTTGATAACTGCCTTTGCCTGTGCTGCCGTACGGGCACGACTGAGATATTCTACCCGACAGGGAAGCCCTTTCAGACGGTCACGGAAAGTCTGGAAGTGTTGGTATGCCAATACCGTAGTAGGCACCAGGACGGCTACCTGCTTATTGTCCGCTACAGCTTTAAACGCGGCACGTATGGCCACTTCTGTCTTGCCAAACCCCACATCTCCGCACACCAACCGGTCCATCGGCATATCCCGTTCCATGTCCTGTTTCACATCTGCCGTAGCTTTACTCTGATCGGGGGTATCTTCATAAATGAACGAAGCTTCCAGCTCCCGTTGCAAAAAGCTGTCGGGACTGTATGCAAACCCCTTCTCCTCACGACGTTGTGAGTAAAGTTTAATCAGATCACGGGCTATATCTTTAATCTTTGTCTTGGTACGCTCCTTCAACTTCTCCCAGGCACCGGTGCCCAACTTGTTCAACCGGGGAGCTTCTCCTTCTTTCCCTTTATATTTTGAGACTTTATGCAACGAGTGGATGGTGACAAATACCACATCTTCATTCTGGTAAACCAGTTTCATCACTTCCTGCGTCGTATCTCCGTTAGGAATACGCACCAGACCGGAAAAACGTCCTACTCCATGATCGGTATGCACCACATAATCGCCGGGAGTAAACTGATTCAGTTCTTTCAGTGAAAGAGCAACTTTTCCCGAACGGGCTTTATCACTCTTCAAGTTATATTTATGGAAACGGTCGAATAATTGATGATCCGTAAACAGGCAAAGTTTCAGAGTGTCATCCGCAAACCCCTCATGCAGTGTCCGTTCCACAGCTGTAAACTGAATCCGGTCTCCACGGTCCTCAAAAATAGCCCTGATACGGTCTGTCTGTTTCGTACTGTCACTACAGATATAAAGTGTGTATCCCCGGCTCAGATAATCTTTGAAAGACTCTGCCACCAAATCGAAATTCTTATGGAAGATGGGCTGTGCCGTAGTATGGAAAGTCAACGTGGCATCCGGTGTACCGGTTGGCTTGTTGCCAAACTCCATCCGCCGGAAATCTAAGGCACGGACAGTAAATTCACTACCATCAATCAGTTTGCCTTCCAGAGTGATGCCTCCGTTCTCTTCCGCCTCTTGTGCAGCAAGAGCCTGTGGTGTAAGCGATTCATCGTGAACAGCCTGAATGCGTTCCCGCAACCAGAGAAAATCACGCATTGCCAGAGTCGTGTCTTTCGGAATAAAGTCAAGGAAAGAAGTAGTAACTTTTCCGGTTACGGCAAGGTCGGGTACAATGACAATGCTTTCCTTTTTCTCTTTCGATAGCTGTGACTCTACCTCAAAAGTACGGATACTCTCCACATCATCACCAAAAAAATCGATACGATAGGGATACTCGGACGAAAAAGAAAATACGTCAATAATACTGCCGCGAACAGCATACTGTCCCGGTTCATACACATAGTCGACATACTCAAACCCGTAACTATGTAATACATCCGTGATAAAACCGGTGTCCACCTTCTCGCCCACATGTAACTTCAATGTGTTTTCACTCAATTCCTGGCGCGAGACTACCTTTTCGGCCAACGCATCCGGATAAGTGACGATGCACAACCCTTGCTCACCTTTCTGAAGCCGGCTGAGTACCTCGGTACGCAATATCTCGTTGGCCGCATCTTTTTGTCCATACTTCACCGAACGGCGAAACGAAGAAGGAAAAAACAAAATCTGCTCCGTACCCAATACCTGAGTAAGATCATGATAAAAATAACCGGCTTCTTCCAGATCACCCAATATGAAAACAAACGGGCAAGGACTCTTCTCTACCAGTGCCGAAGCGAATAAGGAAGCAGCGGAAGCATACAGGCCACCGCAATAGATATGTCTGACTGCGGGCTCCCCCAACAGTTTGTTCAAGGCTTCCACATTCGGATGCCCGGCATATTGATGTTGCAGTTCAGTAATCGTCATAAATAGCATTTTAGTCCATCACAAACGCACCAACTCACACAGATCGCTCAAAATCAATTTCCAATCTGTGTGAATCCATGTAACCCGTGATGCAAATTCACCGCAAAAGTACTAAATTATCCTTAGTTTTAATGCGCTATCTTTGGTTAGTAGCGGAAAAGCGTTACATTTGTCTTCAAATTTAGACACAATATGCAGACATCGGACAGCATCGTAATCATCCCTACCTACAACGAACGGGAAAACATAGAGAACATTATCCGTGCCGTTTTCGGACTGGAAAAGATTTTTCATATTCTTATCATAGAAGATGGCTCTCCGGATGGAACCGCCACCATCGTAAAAACCTTGCAGCAAGAGTTCCCCGACCGTCTCTTTATGATAGAACGCAAAGGAAAACTGGGATTGGGAACAGCATATATCACTGGGTTCAAGTGGGCACTGGAACATTCATACGAATACATTTTTGAGATGGACGCCGATTTCAGCCACAACCCCAATGACTTGCCACGGCTCTACGATGCTTGTGCCAACCAAGGAGGAGATGTAGCCATCGGTTCCCGCTACGTAAGCGGAGTGAACGTAGTGAATTGGCCGATGGGACGCGTCCTCATGTCTTATTTTGCATCTAAATATGTTCGCATCGTTACCGGACTACCGATACATGACACTACTGCCGGTTTTAAGTGTTATCGTCGTCAGGTACTCGAAACCATCGATCTTGACCACATCCGTTTCAAGGGTTACGCTTTTCAGATAGAAATGAAATTCACCGCTTACAAATGCGGGTTCAAGATTATCGAAGTACCGGTGATCTTCATTAACCGTGAACTGGGCACATCAAAAATGAATAGCAGTATTTTCGGAGAAGCGGTATTTGGAGTTATCAAACTGAAAGTAAACAGCTGGTTCCACAAATTTCCGCAGAAAACAAAATGAATTAAGATATGAAAAGAACATTAATACAAAACGCCATCATAGTAAACGAAGGACGCTCCGCACGCGGTTCGGTAGTCATCGAAGGTGAAAAAATAGCCGAGATACTGGAGAAAGGACAGAAACCGGCCACTCCCTGTGAAGAGACAATCCATGCCAACGGATGCTATCTGCTTCCGGGTGTCATCGACGATCATGTGCATTTTCGCGATCCGGGCCTAACCCATAAGGCCGACATATCTACCGAAAGCCGGGCTGCAGCAGCAGGAGGGGTAACCTCTATTATGGACATGCCCAATACCAATCCGCAAACCACCACACTGGACGCACTCAATGCCAAGTTCGATTTGCTTGCCGAGAAATGCAGTGTCAACTATTCATGCTATTTCGGAGCAACAAACAATAACTATACCGAGTTTGACAAACTGGATAAAAGCCGTGTATGCGGAATCAAGCTCTTTATGGGATCGAGTACAGGCAATATGCTGGTAGACAAGATGAACAGCTTGCTGAACATCTTCAATGGAACCGATTTGCTGATTGCCGCCCACTGTGAGAATCATGAAACAATTAAAAAGAATACGGAAAAATACGTAAGAGAATATATTGAAAAATATCCTTATCAGTACTACCATGTTCACCACGAAACCCTTCCGATGGGTTACCATGCAAAGATACGTTCGATAGCAGCCTGCTACGAGTCGTCCGAACTGGCTGTACGCCTGGCACGCATTGCAGACGCTCGTCTGCATATCCTGCATATCTCCACAGCCAAAGAGCTTTCTCTTTTTGATAATGATATTCCATTGGAAGAAAAAAGGATTACGGCAGAAGCTTGTGTTTCGCACCTGTTATTCGACTCTTCGGATTATGCGGAATTAGGTACACGTATCAAATGTAACCCTTCCATCAAAGCTAAAACCAACCGGGATGCACTTCGTCAGGCTGTCAACTCCAACCTGATAGACGTGATTGCCACCGATCATGCACCACACCTGCTCAGTGAAAAAGAAGGAGGCCCGTTAAAGGCAATGTCAGGCATGCCTATGATCCAGTTCTCTCTGATCAGTATGCTTGAACTGGTGAACGAAGGTATCTTCACGATTGAAAAAGTCGTTGAGAAAATGTGCCATGCACCCGCTCAGATATATAATATCCATAACCGCGGTTTCATTCGTCCCGGTTATCAGGCAGACCTGGTACTGGTTCGGCCGGACGCATTATGGACGGTAAGTGCAGAACAAATCTTAAGCAAATGTGGATGGAGTCCGCTCGAAGGACGTACCTTTGACTGGAAAGTAGAAAAGACATTTGCCAACGGACACCTATTGTATACTGACGGACAGGTAGATGAAGCTTATCGCGGACAAGAAATCTATTTTAAACGATGAACAATTTCTGAACGATCAACCATCTAAATGATAAACAAGGAGAAGGGGGTAAACCGGGAACGATAAATGCAGAAGAATGGGAAATATATTGAAAGATAAAAGCAGGGCTTTCGCGATACGAATCGTAAACCTACATAAGTCTCTGAATGAAAGAATTGTTATTTAAAACCGAATATTTATCTGAAACTGAATATTCAAGCATGTTTGCCAACGCAAACGGATCAATGAAACTTATTATCACCAGCATTAAAACAGTCAAATATGGAAAAGCATAACCCGTCATCATCTCCCGTCCATCGTTCAGAAACAGTTGATCGTTCAGCGTTTGAAAACCGTTTATCGTTCAGTGTCCATGATTTATCCCCCTACATCAACTGGATTTATTTTTTTCACGCCTGGGGGTTTCAGCCGCGTTATGCTGCCATAGCCAATATCCACGGATGTGACGCCTGTCGTGCTTCCTGGCTGACAACCTTTCCGGAAGAGGAACGGGGCAAAGCTTCCGAAGCCATGCAACTCTATAAAGAAGCCAACCGGATGCTGGACGAATTGGACAGGGACTTTGAAGTGAAAAGCGTTTTTAAACTTTGCCCGGCCAATGCCGACGGAGACAACCTGATTATCGACGGTATCACTTTCCCGCTGCTCCGGCAGCAAGTCAAGAAAAAAGAGAACGAACCTTTCTTATGCCTCAGCGACTTTGTACGCCCTCTGTCTTCGGGAATCACTGATACAGTAGGAGTTTTTGCCTCTTCCATTGATGCGGATATGGAGGGACTTTACGAACAAGACCCTTATAAACATCTTCTGGTACAAACACTCTCCGACCGTCTGGCCGAAGCTGCCACCGAAAAGATGCACGAATATGTCCGCAAAGAAGTATGGGGGTATGCAAAAGACGAAAATCTCTCTATTCCCGATCTTCTTGTCGAAAAATACCAGGGTATCCGCCCTGCTGTAGGCTACCCATCTTTACCCGATCAGTCTGTGAACTTTATTCTCGACGAAATTCTTGATATGAAACAGATCGGTATCCGCCTGACAGAGAACGGAGCCATGTATCCTCACGCTTCAGTATGCGGATTGATGTTTGCACATCCGGCTTCTCACTATTTCTCGGTGGGGAAGATCGGTGAAGACCAATTGGCGGATTATGCCGCGCGAAGAGGAAAAAGCGTTGGAGAAATGCGTAAATTTCTGGCAGCAAACTTGCAGTAAATCTTTTCTTTCGATATATTTGTAACTGATCCTATACTTTAAAATAGAAAAAGTTATGAAAAAGGTTCTTATTCTGTTATTATGGTTACTTCCCTCCTGTAGCGTAGTGATCCTTGCACAGACTCAGCGGATAGCGGGTACTGTTGTAGTTGGTGACGGCCAACCCGCCGTCGGTGCCGCCATTGTTGTCAAAGGCACCAATATTGGTGCCGTAACCAACGTGGATGGCAAGTTTGTAATAGCAGAAGCACCTGCTTCAGCACAGCAGCTTGTTGTCTATCACGTAGGCATGGAACGCAAAGAGGTAGCCGTAGCTCCCAACGTCTATATTCAGCTCCAGCCCGTAGAGAAAGGTTTTTCATGGAATGTGAAAGCCGGAGTCAGCCTGTTCAGTTTCCGCCGCCCGGACGGCTTGGACGAACGCACCGGATTCAGTGCCGGTGTCGGTGCGGAATATAATTTCAGCAGGCATTGGGCTATTCAATCGGGACTGATGGTAACCAGCAAAGGAGCAACTGCCGAGTACGACGGGTATTCTCCGCTGTCCTCGTCTACCGAACCTATCTCTTATAAAGCCAAAATAGCTCCTATTTATCTGGACATCCCTATTCTGGCAGCTTTTAAGATGGATGTGTCAAACCATGTTAAGTTTGTAATCAATATCGGACCTTATTTAGCCGTAGGCATGGGTGGAAAGTATGAACTGACAAACAAAGGCGGCCATAAAGGTGAGTCGCATAACCCTTTCAAATCCTACTCTTCCTTAGCTGAAGCGAAAAATAAAGATGCCTTGTTGAAACGTTTCGACATCGGGGTTCAGGGAGGCATCGGTTTTGAAATATGGAAACATTACCTGGTCAATGCCTCTTTCCAGCACGGATTCATGGAGCCGGTTAAAGGAGGAACACTGTACGCAGGCGATACCGAGAAACATTACCCGATCGGAGGGATTCTGACAGTAGGATACAGATTTTAAAGACAATACGTTATCACCACAGATTTCACAGATTATCACAGATCATAATTGCCAATAGTCTGTGAAAATCCGTGTAATCTGTGGTGAACTTAGAAACGATATCCTATTTCAAAAGCGACATCCAGAAAACCTTCCGAGTGATTCCATGAAGTACACCCCACTCTTCCGGTTCCTCCTATCAGGAAGTGCCCGTATTCCACTCCGATTCCATAGGCAAATCCTCCGGTAAACCGTTTGCCGAACAATGACTGGCTTTCAGTAACATATTCCACTCTATTATAATTTCCACTACTATCATAAGAACGCTTGCGAAATTCTTTCTTAACATCTCCACTGATCCCCAAGTCAATATAAGGACCGAAACTGAATACCAGATTCAGATCATTTCCTATTCTATACTTCAGTGCAAACAGTAAAGGAATCTCCAGATAGAACGGATTGTAAGTACCACTCACCTGATCATAAGAAACGGATGAAGAGCCATCACCGTTATTTTCCGTATAATAATCATAGAAATCATACCCTTTCATTTTACGGGAAACCAACAAAAGTGAGGGTTGGAAAGCCCAGTGTTTCGACATCCGGATATCGGCCCCTACCCCTCCATAGATACTAAGACCGTCTTTCAGTTTCGATTCGGGTCCTTGCATAAACTTACCTGCTCCAATTCCTGCCTTCACGATCAACGAGAAGCGTTGCATCACTTGTGTACGCATTTGTATACGCATCGGGAGATCTACATATCCGCTGCGTTTACCTTTTGTCACCTGTAGTGAGTCAAAATAGACAGGTACTTCCTCCAGTACAAAAACTCCATTTTTATCGGTGACAGCCTGTTGGTTCGTACGTTTCAAGGTAACTACCACCCCGTCTACCGGATAGTAATCTTCATCCACGATCTTCTCTACCACTTTTTGTTTTTGGGCCATAACGTCTGTCAGTGCCAGGCAGACCAATGCCAATGCTATATATCTTTTCATATCTTTTTATTTTTTACATTCAACATCCGATTATCCATATCCGCTTGATCAGAAACGGTAAGTAAGTCCCAAAGTAAGTGCCAGGTTATGTTCCTTCGCTTCAAAACCTTCATCATCCTGTCCCAAACACATACTCTTTCCAGAAACACCTACCAACCACTTCTTGTATTCCACACCTATGCCATAGGCAACACCAAAGCTGAAAGGATGTAACAAAGAATGTTTCCCGCCATAATAATCATATTCATACTCTTTGCTATAAATGTCATACTCTTCATCGGGTTTACCTGTTTCCGTAGCTTTTACTTTTCCTGCAAAGCCATACGAAAACACAGGTCCCACAGAAAAGGCCAGATTCATTTTACGGGCTACCGGATAACGAAGAATGAACAACATCGGCAAATCCAATGAAACCGGATTCCAAGTTTCCTGATATTTCACACCGTTTCTTTCGGCATTGAACTCTGCTCCACGGTTACAAATTTGCAGAGTAGGCTGGAAAGCCCATCGTTTTGACATGCGCACTTCAATACCCAAACCAAACTCATATCCCACCTTAAAATCGGAACCATATGTAGTGTACTTACTCATGCTGATCCCGGCATGTGCCACAAACGAAAGCTTCTTACGCTTTCCGGTGAGCTGTACCGGTACATTCAGGTCCACTTCCCGGGTCTCCATACCGATGGAAGTAACAATCACCTTTTTGACCGAAAGAGGAACTTCCTGCAAGAAGAACTTACCGTCGACATCGGTTATTGTGCTGATATTGGTCCCTTTGGCTGTGACTAATGCACCCACAATGGGTTGCTGCTTTCTGTCAAATACTATTCCTTTTACATCGTGTGTCTGTACCTGAGCCATCACGGTGATTGCACAAATACAGGCAATCACTCCTATTATTATTCTTTTCATCTGTTTTCGTTCTTTAAATCTATATTTTATTCTGCAGGGATCTCAATGGTCCGGTAATTACTGTAACTAATCCCTACTCCATTTTTCGCATAAACACGGAAAGCATAAAGCGTCCCGGGACGCAATCCGGTAACGATTTCATCAAACGTCTGTCTATAATCATCAGTAAAAGGTACTTCTATCATCTGTTCATTCGTCACCACTCCCGTTTCCTGTGAATAAACGCCATAACTATAACCATAATTTGTAATAAGGAAATCATTTGTATAGAAAGAAGCATACAACTCTACCGCCGTACCATTATATTGATACAACGAAAAATTATTGATAACCGGCTCTGTACCCCGTTCGGTCGTGAACTCAGCCACCGGCCCATAGCCTGTCCCCTCCTCAGTAGTCACATAGGGGCGTATATAATAGTGGGTAGCAGGTAGCAGGTCCATCACCTCCACCTCAAAATTAGAGTAATTATACATCCGCGTTCCCCGTGCCAATGCCTTCTGATCGGTAATTCCCGGCAATTCTTTGACTGAACTATAACAAGCACCTTGCTCTATAATTCCGGCATCGGTTTTAAAACGTACTTCCGCAGATAAATAATAACTGTATCCTGTGAACTGGGTATCGTGTACAATCAGTTTTGGCAGACCAGAAAGGCGGAATGCTTTTACTTCACTAAAACGTTCTTTGTTTGAATTTTCGCCCAATACATGATCCAGCAACCCCGGACGTCCGCTATAGCCATACTGATAATCGTTCATTGCACAATAATAAGTTTCGCCCAAAGTCAGCATATCCGGATCCAGAAAAGCATAAAAGGTATTTCCTGTATTATGACGGATATAGGCTTCCATAATCACTTCCTTCATTTCTTTATCTTTAGCAATCAGAAACCTGGGATAGTAATAATGACCTGCTTCCCCACCTGTCACTTTTCCTATCATGACAGCGTCTGCCCGATACAGTTCTTCTGTATTCACTCCCATAATATCAGATAGCAGATTTACGGAATCTTGTGAAAGCGTAGCCATATCACAAATGCGCTCCAGCGTCAATGTTGTCTTGGAAGTTTCCATGGCTCCCCAATAATCCCCCTTATTGTCACAGGAGGTGACCAGCAATGCCATCAGGCAGAGCAAGCCCAGTAATCTTCTCTTGTTCATCTTTGTCTATTTATAGTGTTAATTGCCGGCAAAGTTACAATATTTATTATAAATATAACAAAAGAAAACAGTTTGATTCCAAACAAATCCGAAGTACCTCTGTCCTCTCTTCCAGTGACATACAAGAAGACGTGACAAAGCCACATATCCGAAAGAAGCATTACAAAGATACAGAGACAAACTGTTGTGAAGAAAGCATGATTCAGGTATGGATGGGATATTATGGAACGCAATATCCCAGCATCCTCCTGTAGGGAAAAGATCCGGCCATTCCCATTCTGTCCGCCATTATCAGGCAGGACAAAAAGACCAATGGGTATGTATGATTTTCCACTGTTCAGACGAATCCAGTTTATATACTTCCGTACAATGCATCCTGAATGTCCGGTCATCTCTATAAGCTTCATAATCATATGCCAGAACAGCGACATCGGATGACAGCAATACAGTGGGTTCTATCATTTTATACCTGTCGATCTCGACTTTTCCCCGAATGCTGTTATAATACTCTTCCAGAGCCTTTTTACCTTCCAGTTTGTTCTTGAAAGCGGGGTCGATATAGACAACATCATCAGATGACAGTTCTATAAACCCATCCGGGTTTCCACGATTCCATAACTTCAGAGCTTGTTCTTCCAAAGATAAAATAAAGGCCTTCAGGTCCTCGCTATTTGAAGCCATACTTGTACATCCAGTCATAAAAATACGGATTTATTTAAAACGTTTCATACTTGACAAACTCCGTCACCCACAGATTCTTATTGTTTCCAAATATAATAAATATCCGGAAATAGTCCAAATTCCCACTAATTTCCGCTTTTATTTTGTGATTATTTCCTTTCCTTTGCGACTAACCATACAAAAGTAATCCCGAAAAGAAGACAATGAACCCCACCAGTCCGCCGCAAGCCAACGAACCCGTAGAACAAGAGTTCCTCTCCGTAGTCAGGGAGTACGAGCGGGTGATTTACAAGGTGTGCTATCTTTATACCACCCAGCACGCCACACTCGGCGATCTTTATCAGGAAGTGATTCTCAATCTGTGGAAGGCTTACCCCAGATTCCGGAAAGAGTGCAAAGTCTCGACCTGGATTTACCGGATCGCACTGAACACTTGCATCAGCTTTATCCGCAAAGAGAAAAACATTCCGGAAATCGTGGCACTCACCCGCGAAGCCGACTGGCTGACGGAAGAAAAAGACGAACTGACCGAAATGCTCCGGCAACTGTACCGGATGATCAATCAACTGGGACAACTGGATAAGTCGATCATATTGCTTTATCTGGAAGAGAAAAGTTACGAGGAAATCTCGGAAATCACCGGACTGACAGTGACCAATGTAGCAACCAAGTTGAGCCGGATTAAAGACAAACTAAAAAAGATGAAAAAGGAGGAATAAGATATGGAACTGGATGATCTGAAGAAATCGTGGAACGCACTGGATGAACACCTCAAAGGCAAGGAGTTCATCAAGGAAGAAGAAATGAAACAATTGTTGGGACGCACCCGGAACAACATTAACAGCATAGAACGGTTCAACAGAAAGCTGCGTTTTGCCGCAATCGGCATACTGGCATTGGCAGTGATCTTCTGGATATGTGATGATGCACTTACGGACTTTTATTATTGGATCGCCCTCTTCCTGTGCATCCCGGCCCTTTGCTGGGATTTGTATTCCGCCCATTACCTGGGGCGGACCCGGATAGATGAAATGCCTCTGGTCACAGTAATCTCCCGTATCAACCGATATCACAGATGGATGGTTCGCGAATGGATCATAGGCATACTCTACCTGCTTGTGATGGCTACCTTTTTCTCTTTCTACAAACAGGTCTGGCAATACGGTGCTGCAGGAATCGTCAGCAGTCTGATCGTGTGGGCCGTCGGACTTGGAATCTGCCTGTGGGTGTATCGCCGGAACCTCAGACATATAAAAGAAATAAAGAAGAACCTAAACGAGTTAAAAGAATTAAATCATACAGCTTAACTTAAACCGTACTTTACAAATTCTCTCTAACTTTGAAGAGGCGTTCGCAAGTCCCCCCGAGACATACCCTACGCCTCTTTTTATTTATTCAACCCATAGCTAAGAAAATATGCTGCAACGAGTTTTAGGCTTTCTGATCGTAATCCTTGTATTGCCGGACATTTACATTTACCGGACATTTATCAAACAAATGACTCTAAGTCTTTTTTGGCGAATCCTTTACTTCTTCCCCACTCTTTTCCTGATGGCGGGAGTAGTATCGTTAGCTTTCTTTGCCAACTATGAATACGCCGAACAACATACGTTATGGATAGGACGCTTCGCCGTTGTCTTCTTCTTGTTTGCCTCTCCGAAACTGCTCTTTACGATTTGTTCCATCATCGGACGCCCGTTCAACCGATGGCTGCACTGGCCCCGGACTCCTTTTATAGCAACCGGACTGGTACTGGCCGTGCTCAACGCAGTCCTGATACTTTATGGTTCGATGGTGGGCAAAGACCGTTTTGAAGTAAAGGAGGTCACCTTCCGTTCTTCCCGCCTGCCCGAAGCTTTCAACGGATACCGCATTGTCCAGTTGTCGGACATACACATCGGGAGCTGGCAAGGAAATGCCAAGAGCCTGCAACAGATGGTGGACCTGGTTAACGCACAAAATCCGGACTTGATCGTATTCACCGGTGACCTGATAAACAACCGGGCCATAGAATTGGACGGATTTGAAGAGATACTCTCGCAACTACATGCCCGGGACGGCGTATACTCCATCCTGGGAAACCATGACTACGGCCCCTACTATCGATGGAAAAGTAAACGCGACCAGGTAAACAACCTGAACGACCTGAAGAAACGGCAAGCCGACATGGGCTGGGTGTTACTGAACAACGAGCACACTCTACTGCACCGCGGAAACGACAGCATCGCCCTGATCGGGGTAGAAAACGAAGGAGAACCTCCTTTCTCACAGCACGGTGACTTGCCCAAGGCACAGACAGGAACAAACGGCCTGTTCAAACTGTTATTAAGTCATAATCCTACACACTGGAGACGTGAAGTGTTGCCCGAATCGGACATCGACCTGATGCTGGCGGGACACACGCATGCCATGCAGCTGGCCATCGGACATCATTCACCTGCTTCCTGGATCTATCCGGAATGGGGAGGCATGTACAAAGAAGGCAACCGGGGACTATACGTAAACGTAGGGATGGGATTCGTCGGACTGCCTTTCCGTTTCGGGGCATGGCCGGAGATTACCGTGATTACACTGGATAAATGAAAAAATACTGGCAAATACTGAAAGGCTACAAAGCAAGTCTGCTGGCATGTCCGCTACTGGTACTCGTGTCTGTAATGTGCGAAACCATTCAGCCGATGTACATGGCGGATATTATAGACAACGGAGTGATGCAGCGGGATCTCTCCGTCATTACTGCCGTAGGCGGAAAGATGGTACTTATTTCCATTGTCGGACTGATATTCAGTATTGCCAATGTATATGTCTCTTCGCAAGCCTCCATCGGTTTCGGAACCGATCTGCGCACCAAGCTGTTCGGCAAGATACAACAACTCTCTTTTTTCGATATAGACCGGTTCAGTACGGCTTCACTGATCACCCGGCTGACAAGTGACATCAGCCGCATTCAGCAAGTTATCCAGGTATCGATGCGTCTGATGCTGCGCTCTCCGCTGATGCTCGTCATGGCAGTGTTCTTCGTGGTACGTATCAACCTGGAACTGGCAGGCGTCCTGCTGGCTGCCATCCCGGTGTTGGGTTTCAGTGTATTCTTCATCCTGCGGAAAGGGTTCCCCTTCTTCTTGAAAGTGCAACAGAAAGTAGACCAACTGAACGAGGTGGTACGCGAAAACCTGATCAACATCCGGGTGGTGAAATCATTTGTGCGGGAGGACTTCGAAGCACGCAAGTTCAAGGACAAGAGCGAAAGCCTGCGCGACACGGTGATTCACGCTTCCAACATCATTGTCGCCATCTTTCCGGTGATGCAACTGGTGATGAACCTGTCGATCATCGCTATCCTTTGGATGGGTGGGCAGAAGGTGATGGCAGGAGAGTTGAAAGTGGGCGAACTGATATCATTTG
The DNA here is from genome assembly GCF_033042785.2 of Bacteroides hominis. Classification (NCBI taxonomy): domain Bacteria; kingdom Pseudomonadati; phylum Bacteroidota; class Bacteroidia; order Bacteroidales; family Bacteroidaceae; genus Bacteroides; species Bacteroides hominis. Next base: position 4,450,878 of record NZ_CP178829.1, read on the forward strand.
TCAACTATCTGGCACAAGTGCTGATGTCGTTGATGATGCTGTCCATGATTATCATGACTTATGCCCGTGCCTCAGCCTCATCGAAACGTATCCTGGAGGTATTGGATACACAGCCTTCACTTACCGATACGCCCGAAGGAATGCGGAGCACCCGGCAGATCGAAAAGGGAGAGATTCGCTTTGAGAAGGTCAGCTTCCGTTATGGCGGAGGCGAGACGGATGTGCTGCGGAACATAAGTTTCCACGTCCGTCCGGGCGAGACAGTAGCTGTGGCAGGTGCTACCGGATCGGCTAAAAGTTCGCTCGTACAACTGATCCCCCGCCTGTATGATGTCAGTTCCGGTGAAATACGGATTGACGGCATCCCCGTACAAGACTACAACCTGCACGAACTTCATGCCCACATCGGCATGGTGTTGCAGAAAAACGAGCTCTTTACGGGAACCATTGCAGAAAACCTGCGGTGGGGAAAACCCGATGCCACACAGGAAGAACTTGAAGAGGCCGCACGTGCCGCCGAAGCCCATGAGTTCATCCGCTCGCTGCCTGCCGGATATGACACGCAGTTAGGACGGGGCGGAGTAAACCTTTCCGGCGGACAGAAGCAACGCATCTGCATCGCCAGGGCTTTGCTGCGTAAACCCAAGATATTGATACTGGATGACAGCACCAGTGCCGTAGACTCTGAAACAGAACTCCGCATCCGGAACAACCTGAATGCATGGCTGCACGATACCACGGTGCTTATCATCACGCAACGCATATATACCATGCAATCGGCCAACCGAGTCATTCTACTGGACGACGGAGAAGTAGAATCCATCGGAACACCGGAAGAATTGCTGGAACGCTCGGAGATGTACCGGGAAATCTATCACTCACAACAAATCGTTATCTGACCATGGCACACGGAGATCATCTGAAATACAGCGGAAAGCCTAAGGCGGGAAAGAAAACTTTCCTCCGCCTGGTATCATACGTGGCCTGCGACCGACGGTTGCTGATCGTAATCGGTGTACTGATCGTTGTGAGCATCGCAGCCAATCTCACCGGATCGTACATGCTCCGACCGATTATCAATAACTACATCCTGCCGGGAGACTTCCACGGATTGGTACGCATCCTGCTGATACTGGTAGGCATTTACCTGACAGGGGTAGCGGCTACTTACATCGAATATATTCTGCTGAATAAGATCGGGCAACGCACCGTAACCCGGATGCGCGAAGAACTGTTCGGAAAGATGGAACGCTTGCCTGTCAAATACTTCGATACCCATCAGCACGGAGATGTCATGAGCCGGTACACCAATGATATAGACCGTATCAGCGACGCACTGACCGACAGCCTGTCCGACATGTTGTCGAGCGCACTGACAGTTGCGGGCATTTTCTGTCTGATGCTCTTCATCAGTCCGATACTGACAGCGGTAACACTGATTACCGTCCCCCTGATGTTCCTCAGCGCCAAAGGAATCGTAAAACGAAGCCGGAAATACTTCAAAGCACAACAGGAGTCATTGGGGATGATGAACGGCTATGTGGAAGAAATGATCAGCGGACAGAAAGTGGTGAAGGTCTTCGGACACGAACAAAAAGTGGAAACGGACTTCGGGATACTGAACCAAAGCCTAAAGGAGAAATCGCTAAAGGCACAATTCTACTCGGGGCTGATGATGCCGGTCATGCAAAACCTGAATACGCTGAACTATGTGATCATCACCATCGTGGGAGCCTTACTGGCCATCTTCCGCGGGTTCGACGTGGGCGGACTGGCGGCTTTCCTGCAATATTCTCGGCAATTCGGACGCCCCATCAATGAACTGGCGAGCCTCTACAACAGCATACAGGCAGCCATTGCCGGAGCCGAACGCATCTTCGAGATCATAGACGAAGCACCGGAGCAGAAGGATGCGCCGGATGCCATCACACTCGAAAAAACAAAAGGAGATGTAGCCTTGAAGAATGTATATTTCGGCTACCGTCCGGAAAAAACCATCCTGAAAGGAGTATCCCTGCATGCGGCTGCCGGAAAGAAGATAGCTTTGGTGGGCGCTACCGGAGCAGGAAAGACAACCATACTGAACCTGCTGCCGCGCTTCTTTGACATTCAGTCCGGAGAGATCACCATCGATAATCATCCCATCGACCGTATCAGGCGTGACAGCCTTCGCCGATCGATGGCCATCGTACTGCAGGATACACATCTTTTCACGGGTACGGTACGGGAGAACATCCGTTTCGGCCGCCTCAACGCGACCGATGAAGAGGTAGTGGCGGCTGCACGGCTGACAGCGGCCCATTCATTCATCAAACGTTTGCCACAGGGCTACGACACGCTACTCGAAAATGACGGGGCAAACCTGAGTCAAGGACAACGGCAGCTACTGAACATCGCCCGCGCAGCAGTGGCCGATCCGGCCATCCTGCTGCTGGACGAGGCAACAAGCAACATCGATACACGCAGTGAAATACTGATTCAAAAAGGACTGGACCAATTGATGCAAGGACGCACCAGCCTGATTATTGCTCACCGCCTGTCTACCATCCGCAATGCTGATACGATTCTGGTGCTGGAACACGGGGAGATTATCGAGCAAGGCAACCATCAGGAGTTACTCGCACTGAAAGGAAAATACTACTCGCTGAACGAAGAGCAGTTCAAGTAAAGTATCCGCCACAAAGGAGGATACGGAGGAGAACCGGGTTCGATATCCGGGAACAGGGGAAATATCATAAAGAAAGGAATCACGACAGATAGGAATACATTAAGAAAGGAAATAAGCTGTTTTACAAACAGACTCTCTTTAAAAAAACGGCAAACCAGAGGAAGAAAAGCCGGAAAGCCGGTCTTACGGAGGTGAAGAGCCGGGATTTTCGGCAAAAGCAGTAAGCATTTCCCGGAAAAGAAGTAAGCATTCGGTCCGAAAGAAGTAAGCATTTTCGGAATATGCTTACTTCTTTTTCAAATATCTCCTATTGTTTTTGTTCATTACATCTGTTGTTAGCATTTTTTTAGCTTATCGGACCTGTTTTTTCTCCAGTTGTGAGTCCTTACAAGAGTTTACCCGAACAATAAAAAGACACGGTTCTTCCTTTCTTACGTACATTACGGAAGAGATTGCGGAGCCTCACTTACATTCTACCGGCAAACACGAAAATTCTCTTTCCATCCGGTAATCAGAAAAGCTAAAATAAGGCGTTTTTTCCGTTCAGCCCGCCGTCCGCCCTGAAAAAACGCAGCCAAACGATTTCCGATTATCAATTTGTCAAAGTGATAGCACTCTTCCCATTCGCCGCACGATGGAGTTGTACCTGTACGGCAATGCGCTCACTCATCTCCTGCACATGCGAGATAACTCCAATCTTCCGTCCTTGCATCTGCAACTGCTCGAGAGCTTCCATCACAGTGCGTAAACTATCGGCATCGAGCGAACCGAATCCTTCGTCGATGAAAAGTGACTCCACTCTCAGGTTATTGCTCGAAAGAGACGACAGCCCGAGGGCCAGCGCCAGGGAGATAAGAAAAGATTCTCCGCCGGAAAGAGAGTAGACGGTACGCACCTCGTCACACATATCGCAGTCGATCACTTGCAGGGCGAGTGTTCCCGGCACCTGCTGCAAACGGTAACGTTTCGAAAGATAAGACAGATGTTTGTTGGCATGCATCAGTAACAGATTCAACGTATAGCTTTGCGCAATCACCTTAAATTTTGTCCCGTCCGCACTGCCAATCAGTTTATTGAGTTTTCCCCATCGGTTGGCCGTCTCCTGTTTTTCGGTCAGTTCCTGTTCCAGCTGCCTCAGCTTCTTCTGGTTTTGCTCCTGTTGCAAAAGACGTGCCTCTACGGTGGACAGACGACGTTCCGTCTCCTGATTGGTTGCTTGCTGGCGGGCGATCGTCTCCGGCAGATGTTCCGGATCGGCTATCTGTTCTTTCTGAAGCATCAGTTCGTCGATGGAACTGTTCAGTTGCCTGATCTCTCCCTGTATGCCGGAAATACGCGACTGGACTTCTTCTCCCTCCTTGCGCACCTGTTCCAGGGAGTCGTTTAATTGTTTCTCTTTTTTCCGAATGGCGGCTTCCGCATCCTCGACAGATTTGCCTTTCAACAGAGGAGCCCGTTCCTGACGGAGAGTTATCAACCGCTCACTGACCACCCGGAACTGTTCCCGAGCAGTCATCTCCGCCGTTTTCAGTAACGTAAATTGCTCTTTAGCAGCCAGAACTTGCTGCATCAACAGATGGCAGCGGGCTACACCTTCACGCAAAGCCTCACAAGCCGAGCGAAGTGTCCTGATCCGCTCCTCGTGCTGTTGCCATTCCTTATGGAGTTGCTGGTATTGGCGCATTTTCTCTGCGAGCAGATTTAGCTTCCCTTGTACGGTATGCAGTTGTTTCTCAAAATAGTCCGGATTTTGCTCCTCTTCCGATGAAGGACGTTTCTGCTCAACCTCCTGGAGCAACGCCTGCAACTGTACGGTTATCTGTCCGGACAGTTCCGTCTGATGGAGCAAATCCTGTTTCAAGGCGATATTCCGGTTATTTAGTTGCTGATACTCACCAGATGCGGTTTGATACTCCAATTCGATGTTGTGATACAGGGTATGGACTACCTGCTCCTCGTTTCTATAAGGATGATCAGTGCTCCCACACACCGGACACGGTTCATTCTCACGCAAATTCTGCCGCAATGTCCGAACGTCCTTTCCCATCGCGATACGGGCATTCTCAAAAAGGCGTTGCAGCACTTTCAGTTCAGTCTCCTTCTCCGCCAACCGGGTGGTCAGAGCGGCCATTTCTTTCCGCATCTGTTCTTGTTTGTGCACCACCTCTTCCTGCTGTACTTTCAGACGTTCGGCTTCTGTCCTCGCCTTTCCCCATTCCAACATTTGCTGGCGGGCATTCTGCAAACGGGTTTGTTCCTGCATCCATCGGGCTTGCTCGTCGGTCACCGCTTCAACCCCAAAAGCGTTCAGACGGTTCACACGCTCTTCGTTCTCTTTCTGAAGAATGGCAAGGTGGTCTTCCTGCTCTTTCAGCCTGTTCCGGACAGATTCAAGAAACAGCCCCGTCTCTTCCGTAACCGGCAGATCGATCTCTCCCGTCAGGTTCTTCAACGCATGGCAGGAAGTATGCAGAGTTCCCTGCACAGATTGCAATTTATCGGCTTGTGCAGTCGCTGCCTTTTCAGCACCTTGCAGTATCTCCTCCGCCTGCTTAGATTGGCTGACCAGTGATTGGATCTGAACATCCAGTTCACGTGCCCGGCTAAGATCGGGTTGCACGGCTTCGCACTGTTCCCTGAAGTGAATAAGATAGTCGGACTGGCGTGTGTGTTCTTCCCGGAGCTTCTTACTTTTTTCTTCATCCAGCCGCATGTCCTGCACTTTCTTATCACGCTGCTCCTGTTGCAACTTCAAAGTATGCAGCACCGATAGTTGCGCATTCAATTCTACCAAGGCTTTACTTCCCTGTTCACGAAGGTTGGTCAGACTCTCTTTTTCGGTCCGTAGAAGACTGATTTCCTCTTCGGAAAGCAGTTCGATCAGGGCGGCATTGCTTTTCAACAGATTCAGTTCTGCATCAGCTGTTTTGCTACGCAGATAGATTTCACTGGAAATGCGGGAGTATATCTCCGTTCCGGTCAGCTTCTCGAGCAACTCGGCTTTGGCAGACTCACGGGATTTCAAGAAAGTAGCAAAGTCATTCTGGGCAAGCAGCACCGTACGGGTAAACTGTTCGTAAGTCAAACCAACCAAAGTCACCAATTGTGCCAACAACTCTTTCCTTGTTCCCTGCAGTTCCTGATTGGCAGTCAGATCGGTCACTTGTATCGTCTGCGACCGCAGAGAACCGTTAGCCCGGCTTCCTGTCCGGCGTACCGACCAACGAGAACGATAACAGTGTCCGGACGCTCCTAAAAAATCAACCTCGGCAAATCCCTCTCCCGTCCCTCTCCGAAGGATATTCTTCACATCGGCCTGATTCACCCGACTTTCACCGATATCTGACATATAAAGACTCTCGACCGAAGCAGAAAAGCGAGGTATCTTATCATACAGTGCCAGACAGAGTGCATCCAGTATTGTCGATTTTCCGGCTCCCGTAGGACCGGATATCGCAAAAATCCCGGCAGAACGTAAAGGCTCGGCTTGGAAATCAATTTCAAAGGTTCCTTCTATGGAAGCCAGGTTCTTTAATCGTATGGTTAGTATCTTCATGGTTATTCGGTTTGCTTTCACCACAGATTACACGGATTAACACAGATCAATAGATGATCTCGTTGATAGTAAAGATTAAAAGATCTGTGTGAATCCTAATGGTGATCTGTGTAATCTCTGGTAATCTGTGGTGAATTCCTATTTGATTCATTCTAAATTGATGGTCCGGCAAGCCTCCTGGAACAAATTTACCAGTTCTTCCGGCATCTCCGCCTGGTAACTGTTCTCAAAGGTTGCTTTCACAATCTGTAAGGGATTCATCTCCTGCAATCCGGCGGTCAGGACTTCTTCTTCCACGCTCCCCTCTGCCGCCTGCCTGTAAGAAGAAACAATACGGGCCAGCCGGACTGGCTTGCCTTCCAGTATTTCTTCTATTTGCTGCCGCAACATCGGCTCCGGTTCGCTTAGTTTCACCTTGACTTCCAGATAGGGCTTCGGTCCATTCTCCGGAAGTTCCAGTCTGCACAATTCATCCAGTACCTCGTCCGGAGCCGCTGGCTCTTTGGCGGGTATACTCAGCAAACGTACCAAAGGTGTATATTCAAGTTTCTCTATTTCGACTGCCCAACCTTCATCCAGAATCACTTTTACCACTCCGTGGTGATAATGCTTCTCAGCAAACGACATAGGTAAGGGACTGCCGGCATAACGGATATTCTCCCTTCCCGATACGCGCTGAGCCTTATGGATATGCCCTAAAGCCGTATAAACAATTTGTTCGGAAAAAGACTCGGGCGATACACTCTCCAAACCACCGATGATGATGCGCTCACTATGATCTTTTTCGGCAATCTCCGAACCGGTTGCCAGCAAATGTCCGACGGCCACCAATGCCTGCCCGTCCGTCCGCTTCTTCAAAGCATATTCCACCAAACGGGCATACAGTTCCTTTACTCCTTCCGCATACGGATTGCCTTCAGTCTCCACCACCGGATAATCTCCCTGCCGCAAGAAAGGTACTGCCAGGCAAAGAGCTTCTACCCTCCCCGATTCATTCTTCAGTTCTACCAGTAAATGACTGTAATCTATCTCTCCGTCCTGCTTACGGACAATCCCCTTAATCTCTGTCCTCATCTCCTGCAACAACGGCAGAGGTGACTCCAACCGGGCAGCCGAATCATGGTTTCCGGCTACAATGACCAACTGCAATCCCGGGTTCTCGGTTGTCACCCGGTGAATGAAACGATAGAACATTCGCTGCGAGGCGGCAGACGGATTGGAAACATCGAAAACGTCTCCGGCAACAATCAGTACATCAATTTTGTTCTTAGTCAGGACACCGGCCAGCCAGTCCAGAAAGTGTTCATGTTCCTGTGTCCGGTCATATCCGAAAAAGGTTTGTCCCAAATGCCAATCGGCTGTATGTAGTATACGTATCATGCTATTGAAATTTGAAACAAAGTTAGCAATTATTCAGGACAGCAATATTATTTTGTTTATTTTTGCACAAGCTAAAACCAAAATCATTATGAAGATACTATACTATATTTATCAAATCTGCATTGCATTGCCCATTTTGTTAGTATTGACTATCCTCACGGCGATTGTCACCATCATTGGTTCATTATTGGGAGGTGCCCACATCTGGGGATATTATCCGGGGAAAATCTGGTCACAGTTGATCTGCCTTTTCCTGTTGATTCCGGTAAAAGTGCGTGGACGCGAAAAGCTACATGGAAGAACCTCTTACATCTTCGTACCCAATCATCAAGGCTCGTTCGACATCTTCCTCATTTACGGCTTTTTAGGACGTAACTTTAAATGGATGATGAAGAAAAGTCTACGTAAAATACCTTTTGTAGGAAAAGCATGCGAAAGTGCCGGACATATTTTCGTAGACCGGTCGGGTCCGAAGAAGGTACTTGAAACCATTCGCCAGGCCAAAGACTCTCTGAAGGACGGTGTGTCATTAGTGGTCTTCCCGGAAGGGGCACGGTCTTTCACTGGCCATATGGGATATTTTAAGAAAGGAGCTTTTCAACTGGCGGACGACCTCCAACTTGCCGTAGTTCCTGTGACCATAGACGGATCTTTTGAAATCCTGCCACGAACCGGCAAATGGATTCACCGCCACCGCATGATTCTGACCATACATGACCCTATCCCCCCGAAAGGTCAGGGAGCGGATAACATTAAAGCTACCATGGCAGAAGCCTATACTGCTGTAGAAAGTGCACTCCCCGATAAATTCAAAGGGATGGTGAAGAATGAAGATCAAGACTTATAAACGGTTTTGAACGATGAACAGGATTCACCACAGAGAGCACAGAGTAACACAAAGTTTTTTTATTGATAAGCAGGGATATTCAGTAAATGTCCCTGCTTAAAGACACAAAAAAGGCAACTAACCCGCAATGAATCAGTTGCCTTTAATTTTCTTATTTTAGGAATATCCCCAATCAATAACTTCATTTCTTCTCTGTGTTACTCTGTGCCCTCTGTGGTGGAAAGAGTATTTGTTCATCGTTTCCCCACTCTCTTCTTCAGCACAAATACCGGAAGGAAGAAGAAGATTCCGATGATTGACATGACTAACCCACCGATGGTTCCTGCGGCCAATGGAAACCAGAACGCTTCCTTATCTGTACCTACCATGAAAGGAATAAAGCCAAGGATCGTAGAGACAACTGTCAGGAAGATAGGAATGATCTTCGCATTCCAAGCCTTGGTATAGGCCCTCAAGGCCGACATTCGGGGAGAACGTCTACGAATGGCGTTATACTCGTTAAGAATATAGATACTGGCGTTCACCGTAATACCACACAATAAAACAAACGAAGCAAAACCTCCCTGGTCAAAGTTCAGCTTAAACCAATAGAACGTCAGGAATACACCGATATATGACACCGGAATAATAAATATGATAGCCAAAGGCTGTTTCAATGAATTAAACAAGATACTTGTCGTGAAAAAGATAATGGCAATCACTACCAGCAAAAGCAGATATTGCTTATTATCTTTCTTTCCCCATCCCCAGCTATCCCGCTCCGATTGAGCCGTATACCCCATCGGGAGTTCTTTGTTAAACTCCTCCAGGTCACGTTTCAGAATTTTATTTCCTTGTTCCCCCGAACCGATATATTCGTATTGCAGGCACAACCTGTATTGCTGATTCTCTTTGGCAACCTGTTGCGGCATTTGTCCCTTTTCCATAGTAGCCAGTTCAGACAGTTTATACTGTTTGTCATCCGTTCCGTACGGAAAATATTGCATGGCCCAAATGTCATACTCCTGAGACTGTTTGGAGGAAAGCTTTATTTTTTCCGAACCATTATCCGCCACTACCGATCCGATCTCCATATTCTTACCATAAATAGGGCGGATCGTAGAGAACAGAATATTGGCATTGATGTTCTCCTGTGCCATACGTTCTCGGTTGAGGTCAAAGTAGAACTCTTGATAATCGTCTTTCCAATAAGAGAAATAAGAGTTTATTATAACTTCCTTGATCCGTCGGTGAGTCAGCAATTTGGCTTTCAACTTCTCAGCCCATTCATACAATTCATCGTAATTGTATCCATACATCTTCACCTGGAAAGAACCGGCTCCCTCACGCACATCATTACTGAACCCCTGATCCTGCAAACCGTATACCCCCCAGCTGCCTCCACCCAATTGCAAGGCTTTGCTGATAATATTTGCTTTCAGTGTATAGGGGAAACCGCTATTCTGATGCTCTTTGGTAAAATAGACATTAATATTACCACGACGGGCACTGTACACCGAAGTCTGGAACTGTTTGATTTCCTTAAACTGACTCAGATAAATCTCCATCTTTTTAATCAGTTCATTCATCTGCTCCAACGTACTGCCGTTCGGAAGATTGGCATGAACATACAATACCACTTCTTCGTTCCGGGTGAAATAACTGCCTTCGTATACCTTCTGGATAAACAGGCGCAAACTGCCTCCCAGTGCTTTGTCCACAACCGGTTTCACTTTTTCTTTGTAAGTAGATGATCCTAAGGTCTTGTTATACCACTCCACGGCACGCCCTTCACCTTCCATCTTTTCCGGCAGCATAAATACCGGAAGTCCGAACAACAGTACCAACAAGATGCAGACAACCACACGCCAACGGCATAATTTACGTATCATCCAGCCATAGAAACGGGTAAAGTAAACTGTTATTCTCCGCGGAAGAGAAGCACGAAGAAGGAAGAAACGGGATTTGGTCTGACGGCGCTTTCTCTTTCTTAACCCGATCTTTTCGATCAGAGCCGGTACGAAGAAAAGAGCTACGAACAGAGATACAGCCAGATTGATAATCACTACGGCTGCAAAATCTTGCAGATTCAACCGTATCTTCTCGTCAAGGAAGAAAATGATGACCAAAGCTCCCATTGTAGTCAGGGTCGCAGCCAGAATGGACATAAAGGCTTTCAGGTTACGCCGGTGCAGGATATGGTCGGTCATCACAATCGTATTGTCTATCACCAGATTGAGCGAAACCGTAATACCGGCGAGCGAGTAGAGCTGCATTTCCAGTCCGAAAAGGTAATAGAAAATCACCGCCACGGCTATATTGATACTCAGACTGACCACGATCAAAAACAAATAGCGTGGATTCAACGTGATAAGCAGCACAAAAAACAGCAGAATCAGGACCGTAAGCCCGGTACGCAAATAAATCTTATTCAGCTCTTCGTGAATAAATTCCGTAGCATCGTAGCTTGTGTGGATCTCATATCCGGCAGGCAACACTTTCTGTATCGCCTCCATCTCTTCTTTAACCTGTGTACTCAGTTGCAACTGGTTGGCAGTTTCCTCGGCTGTAATCGACAAATAAATGGAGTTAAGTCCGTTGATACGATAATAGCTCTGAGGAGCTTCCTCCATGTGGCTCACCGTTACAAGCTCGTTCAGACTGATCAATTTTCCTTCTGTACTTTTCACCCGGATACGGGAAGCATCGAATCCTTCCTCTTTATATTCGGGCATCAGGGCCAGCCGGATCCACTCTTTACCACCTGAAGCCGACTCGATATTATAAGTACCCAGAAACTCTTTTTGATAATAGCGGGCAACAGCCTGCTGAATATCGCTCAAAGAAATACCCAATCGTCTCAGTTGTTCGCTATCATACTCCAACACCCACTCCATGGGTGTGGCTCCGCTCAAGTCTATCTTATAGATACCCTGAATCTGTGCCAGCCTCGTCTTGATATGTTCATCGGCATATTGCTGAATCAAGATGGGAGTAGAAGGAGCATTAAGTGTAAACGACATAAAAGGACGTGAGGCATTATCGTCCGGACGCTTCATCCTGATATAGGGATAGCTCACTCCGTCGGGAAGCTGAGGCCAGGTCTGCCGGATAATGGTTGATGCCTCAAAACGTACCGCATCTATATCCGCATACTTGTCCAATTCAATGGTGATGCTCCCCGAACCGTTATCGGAGGTAGAATAGATGTTCTTTATACCTTTAATACGTGCCAACATGGCCTCCAGTTTACTGGTTGCCTCTATCTCCACTACCCTCGACGAAGTGCCGGGCATACTGAACTGTACCGTAAAACCCGGTAAAGTTCTTGAAGGATTCAGTTTTACGGGGAGCAGGGGAATCAAGGCCAAACCAATCAACGCCACGCATATAAAGGCGACAATCAGCGTGAAAGAAGAGGCTTTCGTCTGCGCTTTTATTTTAGAAGGATTATCCATCGTTTCAATGTTAGGTAGCACTATCTCACCAATTGTCCCCCCGCATAGTCAAACTTTTCAGTCAGCGGGATTCCGGTAGCAAAGTCATGCAACGTCAGTTTACGTATCTTATAATAGTTCAGCCAATAGTTCTGTAAAGCGGAAATATAGTTCTGCTGTGCTTCCTGCTGACGGTTCAGGGACAGAGTCAGACTGTTGATGTCCGCTTTCCCGATGATAAACCGCTGGCGGGTTTCGTTATAAGCCAGAATGGAAAGATCAAGTGCTTCTTCGGCACTGGTTATCAGGTTTTGCTGGATATTGAAATCGTTTACAGTCATAATCACTTCTTCATCCAGACTGATTTCATCCTGACGGGCAGAAGTCTTCACCACATTCAGGTTATTGCGGGCCATGTTATACTTACCCTTTCTTACCCCCCAGTCCACCAATGGAATGCTGACACTGACCGACACCAAATCCTGCTGCATGGGTTTATGGTACACATCCCCAAAGTTATCAGCTACCTGGTTGAAACCGATACTGGCGTTCACACTCGCATTAAAACGTGATTCTTTTTTGGTTTTATCCACATTGCGTTCGGCTTCAAGTACATTCTGCTTCAATCCCAGTAGCTGAGGATTGTTTTCATGTGCCATCTGCAAAGCCTTATCCACAGGTATCACCAATTCCTGCGGACGTACGGGCAAATCGATATCAATAACCGTATTCTTATCCAAATTCAGGAAAGAAACCAAAGAAAACATAGCACGTTTCAAGGCACTCGCTTTATTTTGCAATGTATTGCGTGCATTTACCACGTCCAGTTTCAATGTCAACAGGTCCGCCTTCGAAATGGCTGCTATCTTCTGACGCTGTACTCCAATGCTGTATAACGTATCCGACGACACCATATTCTCTTTGGCCAGATTATATTCAGCCTGCGCCATTGCCAGGTTAAAGAAATAGGTAGTAGCCTGCACGGATACAGCCTCCACATTATATACAAACTCCTTCTTTACTTTCTCGTATTTAAGGGGTTCTATTTTTCTTTCCCACTTGAACGAATTATATCCTACCAGACTTTGTGAATATCCCAGTCGGATGGGCACACTGGTAAACTGTGTCGACTTACTTCCGCCAAAACTGCGCATATATCCCAATTGAGATTGCAGATAGAAAGTACCACCCGTCAAGTCGAAATTCTGCTGGATAGCCAGATTACCGGAAGCATAAAACGACTGTTGACTACGATAAACATCCAAGTCATTTTCCGAATCGTATCGCTTGGTAATATCCCGGTTATATTCGGCGGGAGTCATATTCAAAGTAAGGCTCGGCAGACGGTTGGCCTTGTAAGTCCGGTACTCCCAGTAACCGGAAAGATACATATTCTGTGTGCGGAATGCTTCCAGTGAACTATCATTGGCCAATTGTATCGTTTTCTGCAAATCAAGTTTTATATGATCCTGAGACTTCGCTACAGAAACTCCAAGCAGCAAAGTTGCCATTACTATATAATATCTTTTCTTCATATCTATCGTTTTACTTTATTTCTATAAATAAACCAGTACAGTAAAGGGATGATAAACAAACTCACCAGTGTACCGATCGTCATGGTACCAATCATGGCAATGGAAAGCGGCTTCTGAAGCTCGGATCCAAGGTCGTACGAGAACAGCAACGGGACCATTGCGAAGATGGTGGTCAATGATGTCATAATGATCGGACGTAACCTTCTGCGCCCGGCTTCGTGAATGGCTTCCAGCAAAGGTACCCCTTCTTTACGCAATTCATTAATAGCATCCAACTTCAGGATAGAGTCATTGATCACGATACCGCAAGTCACAATCAACCCGATGGCCGACATCAAATTCAATGTATGTCCGCATATCCAGAGCAGTACCAATGCAAACGCCACGTCAATCGGTATTTCCATCAACACCAGCAAGGGTTGCATAAAGCTCTCGAACTGGGCTGCCAAAATAAAATACATCAGCAACAATGAAATGAACAGAATCACGACCAACTCGTCCAGCATCTTCTGATTGGAAAAGAAACTACCGGAAAAGCCGATGTCCCAATCTCCTGTTTCATTAGTCACTTCTTTCACCTCAGTCATTAGTTGTTCGGCATCCTCCACTCCATAGAATTTATAAGGAATATACTCTCCGTTTCTTCCGGCCGTGATGCTCTTTAAATCTTCGGCGGGAGTTACCTTTATCAACTCACGCAAGGGGATGAAGTTCACCTCTCCCGTCTTACTATCCGGCTGGGTCTGAATCAATGTTTCCTGCAAAACCTGATTGACCGTTTTTTCGTCTCCTGCAATGCTGATAGGCAGATATTGTTGATAAGAATGCAACATAGCTACACTGTTCTCTTTGAAAGCAGTTCTCAGCACCCGGTACAGTTCATTATAAGAGATTTGATACAACAATAACTTTTCCTGGTTAATGCTAAGATTCAACTGATTTTCGAAAGCAATACCCGTCGGAGGTATTCCCGTTTTTTGCCTGAACGTCTGTTCCAGTCCGCGTAAGGTACCAGGTTCGGGTGCCTTGTCTTTATTACGGGCATACAACTCGGCCACAATATCAGCCTCCCCTGTCACAAACAGTTTTTCAAAAACAGTCTCCGGTGGAGAAAACGAAATTACCGCCAAGGGATAGCGCTCTTTCAGCCTTTTATAAATCTCTGACTGCAACGGAGCAATCTCCTTCGAAGTTTCTGTCTTAAAATACAGTTCTGCCTCTGATGACGACAACTCCTGCTCACGATTTAAGATGTAATCCTGCAGCCCGATGGAGGCCGTCTGCTCTACAGATTGCCCCTGCAACTCACGGAACAACTCGTCTACACGACGCTGATTTTCGTCCACATGGATGTTCTCGTTCCATTCGATACGGGTGATCAATTCATTTTCATCGATGTCCGGCATTCTCTCCTTATCAATAAAGAAGAAAAAGAAAATACATAGCGGGAAAGAAATAACGCAGAACAGTACACTCAGCGTTTTATGGCTAAATACCCAATCGACTCCTTTATCATAGAAACGATCCAAGGTATGTTCTTTCAACGGATTGTTAATCTTCAGCCTCAGCCACTTCGGCCCTCCTTTTATTCCGGTACGATAGACCAACATATACAAAACAGGAAGCAACATGATACCTGTAAAATATGAAACCATCAGTCCTACCGTTACGGCAAAGGCCTGATCGTAAAAAATAGCACCTGCGATACCGCTCATAAATACCAAAGGCACAAATACGGCAATTGTCGTAAAAGAAGAACTAAGCATAGGAGTTACCACCTCGCTTGTTCCTGCCACACAGGCTCTCCTCAACGAATAGCCCTTTTCCCGGTATTGTGATATATTTTCAGTTACAATAATCGAACTGTCGATCATCATACCCAATGCAAGGATCAATCCGGACAGGGAGATGATGTTGAGAGACATCTTACACAAGTAGAAAAACAAGAAACTGATGACGATGGATACCACCATACTCAGTCCAATAATAAAAGGAGATTTGATATCGCCCAGGAACAGTACGGCAACAATACAAATAAAGAAGAAACCAAGTGAAAGATTCTGCTGGAGATTGGATATCGTATAATCCAGCAGTTCAGTTTGATTTCGGCTCACACTAAACTCGATATCCGGATAGATCTTTTTGAAATAGTCCATCGTTTCCGACAGTGCCTCCTTCATTTTATCCATGTTTTCGTCAGCTTGCTTAATGATGGCAAGAGTCACCGCTCTCTTTCCGTTCGAAACGGATACTCCTTTTTCTTTAACCGGCACCACCGCTATGCGACAGAATTCTTTCAACTGTATGATACGGTCTCCCTTCCGGATATAAATGTTCTCCACATCTTCCGAGGTACGAAGTAAAGTAGAAAATTTAATGTTGTATTCATAGTATCCATCCCGCACAGTCATACTCCCCGGCTCCACATTGTTTTGTGCCAAAGCCGTTTCAATATCTTCAATAGACAATTCGAGCATAGCCAGTTTGTCCATATCAGGCACAATCTGCAACTGTCTTTCCAATAATCCGGTAACGTCTACCATTGCCACTTCGGGCAATTGTTCGATACGGCGCTTGATGACCGATTCGGAAAACTCACATAAATTCAGAAATGCCCTTTGATCTGTCTCTTCATAAGCACTGTCCGTCTTCAGGGTCAGGTTCAGATAGAACACCGGAATATCGGTTGCACTTGCCTTAATCACCTTCGGACGGTCTGTATCTTTTGGCAGATAATTCATAGCCGCATCAATTTTTTCATTGACCTCTATGAACGCCAAATCCGTATTGGTACCAAAATCAAAATTAAGCCGGATAATACCTGCACCATCACGTGTTTCGCTGGACATGTCTTTCAAAGCAGCCACTTGAATCAATTGCTGGCGGATAGGCTTCACTACTGTGTTTTCCAATTCACGTGCCGAAGTATTCTTCGCTGCTACCTGTACGGTAATCTCTGGGATAGAGATATCCGGCAGCAACGATACCGGCAACGTGAAATACGTCACCAACCCCACTATGAAGCAAGCCGTAAAAGCCATCAATACGGCAATGGGACGTTGTATCAGGAATTTAATCATAATTGTTTTGTGTTAGTGATTCATCCTTATTCAATGATAGTGACCGGAGCTTCGTGTGCCAGATTGATGTTTCCGGTTACAATTACAGTATCTCCTTCTGTCAGTCCATCGGCAACACTATAGCTGTCAGCATTTTCCAGAGCGGTATGAATATAGTTCCACTGAGCCATCTTTCCATCTTTCAAAGTAAACACAACCTGTTTGCCCGACCGAAGCACCACTGCACTTTTAGGAATCACCAACTGCTCTCCCAACGAACGGTGCACACTGACACGCACATTCATTCCGCTAAACAGTCTGCCTGCCCCGTTCACCCGGGCTTTCACCTTCACCATTCCTTTATCGTCCACCAATGGATTGATTTCCGATATATTTCCTTCATGTACTGTCGCCGCATCAGAATAAGGTTTAATCACCACCTTATCTCCATTCTTTATTAAAGGCAACTCACTTTCCAGCACGGTAAAGTCTACTTCCATTCCCTGCATATCGATCACCGTACAGAATATTTCCGAAGTATTCGCCAGATTATAAGGCTTCGAAAACAAGTTAGCAACTACCCCGGCAAAAGGTGCTATCAATGTAGCATGCTCTGCATTGTATTTTGCCATTTCATATTGCGATTTACTTTGGTCATAACCACTCTTCACCTTCGCCAATTTCATGGTTTCTTCAGGTACCTGACTGATATCATCTGCCGGATAACCTTGACTGATAAGCACATCACGCAACTCGAGCTCGGATTTTTTCAAAGCATCTTCTGCCTGTGACAACAGATTGTCAAGTTTGAACTTATCCAACTCTGCCAACTTTTGTCCCTTCTGCACCCGGTCTCCGTTCTTCACCCAAATATGAGCTATCACCTCACCACTTTCAAATCTCAGATCAGCCATTCCCTTGGCAGATACTTTTCCATTACTCACCAGTTCATGGTTGAATACCTGCTTCTTCAAGGTCATAACGGACACTTCATTTTTCGTGTCGGGCAACACAGTTTCCACTCCTTTTTCAGAAGCACTTTCTTTCTTCTCACCGGAACAAGCTGTCAGCATTGCCAATGCCAGGCAAAGCGTATAGAAGGGATATTGGTTTTTCATAATGTTATTAAACTTTTCTCTATTAATTTATGGTTGCAAATATAGTTGGTTATTTTCTAACACACAAAATAAATGGCGGACTAAATTCTGCTGGCACACTGCCATTAAAATACTGATAATTTGCCATTTACGATTTTTACGTTACAAACAGAGGTGGACAAAAAACATTTCACCCCGGTTAATCCGTAAAAAATCAGATAATCCTATCACATTTCATCCTCTATTCTCACTATTATGCTCATTCCTCTTCACGGTAGAAACCTGCTTATCTGATATCCTATTTCCGGAGAACAAATATAGCCGGCACTGAAACCAAAGCCGGAATGACCTCAATCGAGACCCTAAATATAATTGCTAATATTTAAAATGCCAAAAGAAAAAGCAGACTTTTTTTTGCATTTAAAACATATTAATCATTTACCTTTCTGCTTTTTACGATTTTTTTCGTTACTTACATTTACAAGTAACTTCCTAACTTCTTCTCTCATCTCTCTTACGGCAGTCGACTGCACTTTAGGTTCTTTAGTCAAGACCAATTCCGCCATTTTCTGTAATTTATCCCGTTGTAAATACTCAGGAACAGCATACAGTTTTGCCAGCAAGTAATATGGATAAATCCGGCCCGGCAATAAATGAGTGGAACGTAATAACCATTTTTCGGCTTCAGCATATTCTCCCTTTTCCTGAAAATTCTTACCAATAATATTTAGTATCATCGGATCGCAACTTCGGGTAGAAGCCTCTTTTAATAATAAAATTGAAGCATCCGCCTCCTTTAATTTATGCAAACAATGCCCGTACTCAAATAAAAAGGCCCCTCTTTTCTTCAACTTCGGATATAAACGCTCATAGCCTTCTTTGGCACTTTGATAAGCTCCTGCCTGATATAACATGCGACAATTAGCCCAGTCTTTACACTCTTTATATACGTCCGCCTGCTGCCAATAGTATCCGGAAATCCCCAATACACAGGCAAAGACCAGTTGCCAGGCAAGAAAACGATCTGCGACACAAGCCATCAATAAAACCACGAAAGAGATAACAAAGGCGGGCAACTGCATCGGATAAGAAGAAAAAGCAAACACCAGCAACGAGATTATTCCACCACATGCGCCTAAACGCTTCAAGCCGACACCTCGCCACAGGCAAAAACCAACAAAAGCCAGGAAACAGAACAAAACCGGAATTCCCCGTTCGACTGCAATCTGCAAATATTCATTAAAAGCATACTCCGGACTTCCTGCCACCAGTTCTTCACGTAGAGAATAATCTCCTTTTGCAAAATAAGTTTCCTGAGCTGTCCCGTATGCAAGTGCAAAACTCCCTTGACCATAGCCTGTAAATGGTTTTTCCATAACAGCCTGCGTACTGATTTTCCACATGAACAATCGTCCACTGGCTGAATCTTTTTTCAGATAAAACAGACAAACTCCCCCCACCAGCACGACTATGCACAGAGCCGAAGCAATTGCTATCATCTTTGCTTTTTTACGCATCCATATCCTCTTCAGATGTACCGGCCAGGACTTATGTACACCATATACCCAAATACCGGAAACAATCGTAGCCAACCATGCCGAACGGCTCATACCTGCCGGAAGCACACAAAGTATAAGAAACAATACTGCCAATGCCCCATAATATCCGGTCCACTCGATCCAGTTTTTATTTATCCTTTTTCGCAATTTTAGCCATTGATCCAGACAAAGCGGAAAGACCATGGCCAGATAACCGGAATAAGGCCCCGGATTAAAAAAAGACCCGGTCAGGGAGTATAGAGAATGATGGGAAGAAGTAAAACCATAAAGTTGTCTTAATCCATAAACAGCCTCGGAAGCAGCCAACGCTATAAGACTCCAGACAACTACCTGATAAAAATCCCTCCCCATATCATACCTCTTTTTATAATAGACAAAAGCCAACAATAAAAGTCCTGTAGCAGTCCCCATAGCGGCCTTTGCCAGATAAGCCCATTGTCCGGACAGTTCACCTGCCGGAAGCATCGGATCATTTACCCATACCACAGACAGCAATGTGCACACTATCGCTAAAAGTCCCCCACGGAGTATAATATGTATATAATCTACCCTCATCTCCGTCATTTTATTTTTTTAAATACCCTATCCCAACGAATTTTTTCACGCAAAGGATCATCCGAACGCCATATCGTAAATGCTCTTCCCACAATATATGATTCGGGCAGCATGCCCCAGTAGCGGGAATCTTTTGAGTTTTCCATATTATCCCCCGATACGAAATAATAATTCTCCATAAACTTATATTCTCTTATCACACTATCGCCCAGACAAACTGAATTCCCCTTTTGTTGCAATCTCTTTTTCTGCTCCCAATGAATCAATCTTCCATAAAGTAAACGGGACAACGTATCAATCTTCACTACCTGCCCCTTTGCCGGCACCGGAAGAGGACCGAACTCCTGAATGGTCCATCCCAAACGCCCGTCCCACGGAAAAGCATCTATCACAATCCCTCGCGAATCCTCTCTTCTGACCCGAGAAATCCGATGTTGAGCCTTCACATTCCCCAAACTGTCTTTTATCCCCTTGATATGATAATATCCCCTGCGTATTTCCAACGTATCTCCCGGAAGAGCAATGCACCGCTTCACATAATACTTCATTATATCGAATCCGATACTATCACTCCCATCCTGATAAGGGAAATTAAATACAAGCACATCGTTCCTTTTAAACGAGCCAAAGCCCGGCAGACGATAGATAGGAACGTCCTCACCCCGTAACGATGCAAAGATATTGAACAGTCGTGCCCCTCCGGTCCATTTATCCACTAATATCTTATCTCCCGAAAGTAAGGCCGGTTCCATCGAGTTTGAAGGGATCTTGAAAGAAGTCAGGCAAAATACCTGTAATACCATCCAGGCTACAAAAGCCACACAAGAATAGAAACAGATATTCACAATCCAGTTTCCGATTCGTTTCACCAGTTTCACCCAAACTTCTTTCTTCATATCTACATATATATTTTAATACGATCTCCCGTCAAGAATCGAAAGTAAAAGAGACCAAATAAAATTCCCGGGTTTTAGAAAAAGCAATCCCATAAAGTTTATTAGGTTCCCGGATCGAAGCACAAATTCTCAGAATGAGGCAATCAGTATTATATTTGATTAATTCCCGGCCGTCCCAATCAAAAACAGATAAGTTATTGAATAAATTGGGATTCTTGTCACCTATAAATACACTATAAACCTTTTCATCCGTGGCACATAACGCAGAGAAGCCCCAAACAGTCTCCCCTGTGCTTTGGATAGTTCCGGATAAATATTGCACAACCGGAGGATAAAATTTCCGGATTGCTTTTAATTCTATGCCTTTTGATAAATCAAATAATTCAAGGACTCCTCCATATAAAGTTCCCACAACCATTTTTTTACAATCCGGAGATACCGCAATTGCAGGCGATGACCAAACGGCACGTTCTTCCGGAGTATCTATAGGAAAATCACTGTAATCAGCCACCACTTCGGCATCTGCCAGCATCTGAAAACGTTTTTGCTGATCCGACTTTGTTCCCAACTGACCATCCACCAGAAATTTATCATCCCGAAGTCCCCACACCCGGCGTACTGTAGCTCCTAAATTATAAAAAGGCTGTTCTTCTATCAATGTTCCCCAATTATCATCCTCTTTATCAAACTGATAAGTCAATAACTTCATAGAAGATTCATCATACACCGAAATGTTCTTTTCACGTGCATCATAATAGCACATGTTTGCAGTAGTCACTTCACCCGGTCCCTGTCCCCTTCTTACAAAACTTCCAAGCAATTGGCCTGTGCTCTTATCATATACTTGCAACCATGTATTATCAACCAAAGCCAATATAAAGATATAGTCCTCACTAACAGCCATATCCAAAGGATAGCTGATCAGCAGTTCGTCCGACAAACGATGAGCATGTATGTTCTTTACTTCCGGAAACGTAGGAGGTGCATAAGCACTATGTTGTTTCTGACAAGAACACAAAATAGTTATTAAACAAACATACAATAACAACTTCTTCCACATATATTAGTCAAGGCTACATATTATGATATTTTTTCTATACTCGCAAAAATAATACATTTTAAATTATAAACACATCTTATTCGTAAAAACATTACCAAATGTTTTAGATCCTGTTTAAAAATGATTGAAACAAAAGATTAAGAAGGTTTCCGTATTGTGCAATCCTGTGGTGAAAAGACACTTTCCTACAAAAAACGCATTTCGATCTTCCATCTTCCACCTTTTTAAGTTTAATTTATTAATAATCAGTACAATAGCATGGTGAAAGATCGTGTTTTTAAGCCATTTATCTTCCACCTCCATCTTCCATCTTCCACCTCCGTTTTTAAGGGATAAATAAGCTATAAATATCTGATATGCACATACATATAGTTGGTTTTTTATCTATTTATGTCTATTATTGTATTTTGTTTTTCTTGCTATCTTTAGTGAAAATGGTCTTTTCTTTATCCCGTCCCGCATACCTGTGCCCATGAGCCCAGGTATGCAGGCCCATAAGCCCGGGTACACAGGCCCACAAGCCCGGGTACACAGACTCAGATAACGGTGCAGAATAAAGACGTAACATCCTTATTATAAGCGCATTAATAAAGTAACATTTTCGATATCATTTTAGAATAATCTTCGTTGTGGATATGGATAGTTTGTTCAAAACTGTTCCCTGGATCCCCAAAATCCCACTCTACTTTTTTAGGATTGCTAACCTGCAATACTATCATTTATATTCCTTTTCAAAAAAGCCTCTGACTCCGAAATACATCCACCACAGCCCACATTAGATATAATCACAATATTTCCATACTATATCCAGTTTCCTCATAATTTTAATAGTTCAAATGTTTTAAAACGCATTATATCATCATCCTCTGACTCCACTTGAATGTGAAATCCATCCGGACCGACAAAACATTGATTTAATAAATAAAGTTCTTGGGGTAACATTGTTTCTCCCACAATTTGAAAGTTCTTATCTAAAATAGTCACTGACATTGGTTTGCGCAGCACCCCCTCTTTAGGATCAATACTACTGTCTGGATGTCCTGCCAAACGATAGTAAACCTCTCTATATGAGTCATAGTGAATGCATCCATAATTCAAACTATGGACATAGTGATCTCTATCGGCTTCTGGAGAAAAATGTTCGAAATCAAGACTTTTCTCAACTGGTTCAATAACGATATCTTCTTTAGTTCCGGCATAAAACTCATGATATTGCAGTGAGTCTACATGATGTACTCTTATATTATGATCGGCAGCAAAACTAATAACCAGTTCATTATTAGGAGACAAGGTATAATAAGGGAAACGATATGTAAAACTTCCTCCCCAATTTCCAGAATGATACATAGATGGATAACTATCAGAATACCTAATAGTGTTCTTCTGCAAATTATAGAAAGCCATCACAGGACGATTTGAATCATTCTCACCCTCAAATTCATAAAAAAGAGTTCCGGACAACAATAATTCATCACCTATTTTTAAAATAGGAGAATTTGTACGCGGAAACAATTCAGAAGGTGCAAAAATGGAATCTCCTTTCAAACGTCTGACAATGTCTATTCGTTTCTTATCTTTCACATGACTACTATCATTCGTCAGGTACAGATAACGTGTCATCCTATCATACAAATAAATCGAATCTTTATTCAAAAACAAGTATGAAGTAATACTGCCAACTCCATTCGAGCCCTCCTGCTCAAACTTAATCTTACCCATATTTTTCACAGTCCCGTAATCATACAGTACAATCGAGTTATCATAGTTATTTATAAACGAAAAAACCAGTTTTCCATCCATATAGATCAATTGTAAATAATCTGATAATTGAACCGTTTCACTGTCCAACGGAAAACATTTATCTTCCTTCGCTACTAATGTATAATCATCAGTTCTATGAATTACAGTTTTCTTATCCTGCTGACAAGAACCTACAACTATCCCCAATAAAACTACAAATACAAAACTCCTAATCATTATCATAATACCAATAAAATGCTATATTTATACTATACTAAATTATCAATTCCGCTCAGATTTCCTTTAACGATGCTACAATCCCTTTGACCTGTGGAAGTAACTCCAGAAACATAGAACAGGATGAGAAACTAATATAATACACGCATTTATTCCCTTGCAAATACCATTCGACTTTCTGTAGCGCTGATAATTCATTAGTTTCCGGATGGCGATCGGCTTTATTAAGAAGAGACAATCATCTTTTTTCTACCATTAATCGATCTATATATAACCTTTACCCGAGTAGCATCTGCTAATGCCGAAACACTGTCCCTCTCAAATATTTCCTGATAACATTTACAGTTTTGTACTTCTATAATAGTCAAAACAGAACCACAACGATCTTTACGCTTAGAATATACCCTCATAAACTTTGTCGTTTCATACCCTTCTCTTGTACGCCTCAAAGGTTCATCACAGGAACGCACAGCAGAAGGGCGATTCCATCCTTTAGGCACTTCAATCACATACGTCTCACCACGCAAAAGATCTCCGTGGGGTTGAGAAACTTGCGCAACAACCTGAGCACAAAATAAAAAACTTAAAAGAAGCAAAGCTGTCAATTTCATAACTGGGGTAAATTGAATACATAAATATGATCTTCGTCCTCCACAAAAACGCCATAAATCTTATGTGCAACTTCATCAACAGCAAAAGTGTTAATAAAACAGTCGAGTTTATATTGTATGAGTGGTTTCCCTTCCCAATCAAAGACTTGAATATTAGGGGTTGTTTTCCTATCCTCTACATCTTCTGTTGTCATATCCAGATTTAGCGTATAAATGTAATTATCCGTCGTGTACACACATATAGGATGTATAAGCCTCATATTATCATCTACCTCCGGACATTCCTGTCCTGGGAAAAGATCTAAAATTACATCTCTTTTTAGTTTTCCATCCTGGCCATAAATTCTGAAACGGCGTATATGTTGGTAGAACGAAACGAAACAACTCTTATCAGGCTTGGCGACGGTCATCTTTATATACGCTTGATTCCTGCCCAAAACAGATCCGAAACGTTCCTCTGTTTCGGGATATTCTCCCCATGATTCATGATTTCCGTCAGGATAAAGAAACCTAAATTCTTTTTCATTCTCAAAGCCGCCATTACAACAGTAGCTGCTATCGGAAATACTTATCAAGTCATTAAAACAATTAAATCCATAATTTAAAGTCGAAGTCTGTACGGTAGTTTTATCTTTCTCAACACTAATATGTTTCAGGTTAATTCCGTCTAACATGACAAATCCATTCTTTTGATATTTCACAGGGGTAATAGAAGGGAGAACGAAATCATTCGGTCCCTGCCCCTGTGTTCCAAAACTATATTGAAAAGTCAAATCCGGCAAATGGAAGCATTGAAACATAGTATCCATTTTTTCATTGAATACTATCAGATTACTATCACATAAAACTAAACTCCGTGGATACAATAACACCGAAGGAACCTGTACTCTACCGGATTTCAAATTTATGGTATGCTCAAATTGAGCATAATGCATAATCCTATCAGATTCTATACAACTTGATACAGCTATCAATAAAATCCCCCATAAAATTCCACGAACTCTCAATCTTTTTTTCATGATAATCAAACTTTTATGTCAGCTTTACGCCACAAAGTTTGAGAAAAAAAAGGGCTTTAAGGGACAATTACAGGTCAAAAAGCAGTAAATTCAGGTCATTTGAGCATTTGTATCATACCCGACAAAGAAAATCAACATAGTTTTCTTTTTATGGTCTGATATTTTCATCTTTCTACCACTTCACAAAGAAAACCTGCCGACCTGCCTCGTTCCGAAATACAGTTTCCTCTTTTCCTCTTGATAAATTTCGGAGCCAAAGCACTGCATTTTGGGGAATATTATCATAATGCAATGTTAATTCTGTAGCCACTTGCTTACCCAACGAGATCCAACCATTAAATCCATCCTGATAATACAACTCATACTGATCTCCTAACCGAATAAAGTTATCATCGTTACGAGGCATATAGACAATCTTTCCGATCTTTTCCGCTTTCCCTAAATCAAGTGTCACAAAAGCTCCTTTTTCTTTGGTGAGAAAAAAAGTTAGCCCATCGCCATCATTCACTTTTAAACTATCGAACCGGTCATCCGCAATAAAAGTATTACTGCCACCAACAACTTTCGCACAAAGCTTCTCTTGATCATCTGAATTTCGGAACAACTGTAGTTCAGCCAGTTGAAGTGGCTTATCGGGAGGTGATGTGTAACGAATATACCGATACTTCTTTTCCGATGGCGGATAAGCTGCCTGATAGCTTACTTTAGGAGTATCTACTATCTGATACAGCAGGCAAGCATCCGAGAAGTCCAAATGATTAGCCCCTTCTATCTTACTTCCCACCACAGCACTGAGATAATCTTTCAGATATTGCCGTAACAAGAATTTACGATTCAGATCCATACTTTCTTTTTTGGAAAAATCAGGCTTATGATACTTCACCTCTCCCTTTTCATCCACAAGAAAAGGGTATCCGGCCGCTACCCACTTAAGGCCATTAAAATAAAGTGGTTGAAACAAAATGCCCGGTTCCACATTTGTAAATGTAGCTTTGTTTCCTTTCTGCAATGTAATATCTATTGGCATACACCCTTCCAACGTAAACACGCCTAAACAAATGTATTTCTTGTTAACCTGAGAATCAATTTCGATTTCAACCTGGTTTGCCGGAAAATAATCATCAGTCACATCTTTCAGATACGGATCTTTCAGTGGGAACGGAACCGACTGATCACGCCGGATACCCGATATCTTTTCCTGCTGCGCTCCAAAGCATTGCCTGTACACCTTCCCTTTTTCACGTTTATCATTTCCTCCCCGTTCCACTTTAGTCTGAATAAACCAGAAAGGTACATATCCCCCTGTTGTATCCCTCAATACATTCCAGACATGTCCGGCCCCTTTCCCGGGACCATAATGATAAATGTCTGTAGCGGCGGGAATACCCAGAGCACGTAAGACATAAACCGTAAAATCACAAGAAGCCTCACAACTTCCAACCCTATTGGCCAGCAAAAATCCTGCACCCAGATGCGGTAGTTCCAGCTCGACACTATACCTGAAATCTTTTTCCTGACGCAAATAAGCTCCCAAACAATCAGTAGCTTCCACAACATCTGTCCCTTGGTAGAGTGAATCCAATATAGATTCATAACGCTCTTTATACCAACTACGCCACTCCTCTAAAGGTTCATCCCCGACCCGATACGGTAAAATCAACTCGCAAAAATCATCAAACGGCAAATATTTATTCCAAGGTCGTTTTTCCCAAACCTCAAATGCTTGATCAATGTGATGAATCAGGAACTCAGCTCTAATTACCTTAGCATCATATACCCTTTTTAAAGTCCGATAAGAGAAATGCTCCCACTTTTTACGAGCTTCCTTATTTACCCAACCATCCGTATGTACTGTAGCCGCATGAATTGCTTTTAAAGTATCCAACTGCCACCCTTCATAACTAAAATAACGAGGCATATTTTCAATCAGGAATCGTGCGGCATCCTGTTTCAGCCCGCTATCCTTATAGTGTTCCAAAACTTTCTCAAGTTCTCCCCTATTCTCTCCGGCAAACTCCAGAGCATACTTCAGCCGCTTGTTCTCCGTACAAGAACAGCAGACAACAGCACCCAATAATCCGCAAAGCAAATAGATCTTTATCATAATTTTCTTCTTTCCTGATACCCCAATCATACTATGTTTCATAAAAAGCCGGCTTACAATGAATTGCAGCAAGTTTACCAACTACTCCTAGAAATAAACCATTGAACAAAATCGCCCCCCTTGGTTATTTGTCCACCACAACCCAATCGTCAGCCGGCAATATTTTTACCTTTATTTAGCGTCTCCTTTTATCTTCAGTTGCAAAGGCGAAGATTCCGAATTACAATAAACCGTGATTGTTTTATTAAAATGCTCCGGATGCTCAGCTTTATAAGTTACCGCTATATCTATCGATTTTCCTGATTGAACCGGTTCTTTTGAATACTCTACGGTAGTACATCCGCACGAAGTGTTGATATCATCAATCACTAATAGATTCTTACCGGTATTCTGTATAGTAAAAATACATTTTTGTTCTTTCTTAGAATCGAAAATTCCCAAATCCACTAATGTGTCTTCAAGCTCGACATCGGTCTGAGTGCGATTTTCTTTTAAATCAGCTTTACCACCGGAAATAATCTTTAAATACAAATCTTTTATTTGAGGATTTTGCACAGGATTACCCATTGCCACAACCTTATTATCTTGATTAAGTAAAAAGGTCTGGAATCTTACATCTGAAGGAAAATGATTTAATTGGTTGAAATGATCAAGAGTATCAATGCAAACCGGATAAGTAAATTTATCCATCCGCATAGTATGATATATATCTCTACCATTCTTAGGAAAAAAGAAAAACAAAAACTGCACATGCTCAGGCTGCACAGAATCCATATAGTGAATTAACTCTTTCCATTTAGATAAATGTAACTTACAACTGGTACAACCGGCAGAATCAACATAGGCGACAATCTTATATTCGGTGTCTTTTATACGAAAATCAACATTCTCTTTACCTTGAATACTAAAATACATTTTCTTTGGAAAAACAATTTCCTTATTCATCCATTCTTTCAAAATAGACTCCGCTTGTTTCTTGTTCTCATCTTTACAAGAAAACAAAAAGGAAAAAGCTAACAATACATACAAATATTTCATAAATATCTACTAATTTATATCCAAATCGAGAAAATAAAAGGACCGCTCATGATTCGAATTAATACCACAAAAAAGATTTCGGCCGGAATCGATAAAAAAGAAAAATATCTTTTCATCCAAACGATAACGCGCTATTGGCCTGCCTTCCCAATCTACTATAACCAAACTGGATTTCTCACCTTCCGGACATAGCAAATAAAGATCATTATCGTCACTATCTGGTATGTTCCCTTTCTTTTCAACTAAATGAATAGATAATGTCTTATTCTGGTCCTCAAGCACAGACACTTTTCCTTGCAATTCTCCTATCTGATTTCGATAATCTTTTAATGTTTCTTTTTGTAAATTTCTATAATTGAGTATTTGCTCTTGATACATCTCTATCTCAGTAGCATTCTGACGAATCCTTTGGCTGATATCTCTGATTAACTTCTGGTTAATTCGATATTTATAATAAATATATATAATGACTAATATAGCAATAAAGCCTACAAATGAACCTGTCAAAAGAATATTCTTTTTCTCAATACTGGCTTGCAAACTTTCTTTTTGCCATTTTTCACTATCATATTTACTCCGCAAATCAGCTATGGTATTTCGAATATCAATATCTTGAGTTATTGATTGTAAAGAGTCAGCTATATCTTTATAACCAATAGCTACTCCAAAGTTATTTAATTCTTTCTCTAAATCATATAAACATTCACAAGCATCTCTCTTTACAATAATATTTGGACTTTTAAGACATAAAGCTAAATACATTTTAGCCTCTTTTAGCCGATTCATATAAAGATATAAGTTTCCCAAAGCTAAATAACCTGAATACAGGTTGTCTTTATTAATTTCCCTTTCTATAAAAGATAAAAAACAATTCTCAGCGCCCAAATAATCATTTGCAGACCGATGTATTACTCCGACTTCTAACAATATCGAGGATGCAGACGGATATTTTTTAATATCAGCTATATGCAAAGCTTTATCAAAATAGTGATATGCACTATCCAATTGTTCTTTATATAGAAATACCCTACCGATATTCCTATAAGCAAAACTAATCCCTAAAGAATCTGGTATTTGAGAATAAAATTGTAAAGAAGCTCTGAAGTCATTTAATGCAGCATCAAAAAGCTTTTGTTTTCTATTTAAGTTTCCTATTCCCTCAGACATCAATCCTAACAATTTATATTCATGGCTATTTCCTAATACATCTTTCGCCTTCAAATAAAATTTCATAGCGTCTTCCACTTTATCAAGACTTTCCATCACTCTTCCATAATAATAGAAAGCTTTTCCTTTGGATACAATATCTTCAGTATAA
Organism: Bacteroides hominis; assembly: GCF_033042785.2. Classification (NCBI taxonomy): domain Bacteria; kingdom Pseudomonadati; phylum Bacteroidota; class Bacteroidia; order Bacteroidales; family Bacteroidaceae; genus Bacteroides; species Bacteroides hominis. The sequence continues at coordinate 4,480,573 of NZ_CP178829.1, forward strand.
GATCCATAATAACCAACCGCAAATTTAATGAGGGAATCCGAAGTAAATTTCATGTAATTCTTGTCCATAGCCTGAGTCATTAGCAGGCTATAATCTGCTTGAGCTTTGCCATGAAGGCTTTCAGGAGTTGGGATGTGCTTTAAAATAGTCATAGCACTATCCGGATCAGATTCCATTATTCTCTCAGCTTGAGACAATGATAATACAACTGTATCCGGTGTCGAATGACATGATACAACCAAAAGACCAAATAAAACAACAAAAAGATAACTAAATCGTAAGTGCGTGTTCATTTTCATTAAGTTTTTCGCAAAAATACGGAAAAAACTTAAAGTTTAACGATTTAAAGTTGCATTTTGTTCCATGCGCTGATGCTCTTCAATCAGCTCCATGTTTGATTTCGCTTTTGTAATAAAATCTTTTACTAATTTATTATTTTTAAAAGAATAAGGAGCATCTTTCATGATGTCCTCAATTTGGGGAGTCATAACCGGATAAGGCAAAGTACTGCAAAGCATCATAAATACACTTGGACCTAAAACCGTTTCGTAATTATCGGAAATAAATTTTTTGATAAAACCATTCATATCCTGCATCAACGAATCACCTTCGTGAGTCAGTTGTTCATGAATATCTGCCAAGTCAGCACCATCCATCACCATGCGTGCCTCTTTACGTTGCAACTCTTCTATCTGGATATCTAATGAGTTCTTTTTATCAATAAAAGCATAAAGTGCATTGTTCAAGGAGGTGCCTTTCGCAACCAATTCAGTATTTGTAATTGAAACTTGAATATTACCTTTTTCAATTACCAAAGGCATGATACTCTCGTCGCCAATATAAAGTGTAGCCATCACTACCGAATCCACTTTGCCTTTCATCGAAAACAATCCATGTATCACTTCTGCAGAATCAATATTAAGCCACTCACCGTTCTGAAGCACTTTAATAAAAAGCATCTTACCATCCAGGCTGGTTACAGAAGAGGCGCCTTCAATCTTATACTTACGGCTACAAGAAGTGAAAACAAAAAGCAAAAGTAAAAAAGGCAATACTTTATTCATAGGATACACAACTTTTTCGGTGACAAAGGTACAACGGATTCGTAAGCAAATGAAACATTTTATCAATATTTAAAACTTGTAAGACTCTTTTCTTTAATAATCCTTATAAACATCTATATAAGGACGGATTTTTCATTTACTTTATCTAAATTTGCACTTTCGGAGTTGACAAATAGTCAATGAGTTATTGAATTAGTCAGCCCGTTAACCCGTAAAATTGTAATCGTATAATATAGAAAATGTCTACTACCTACGCACCCTTTGCCAAGCCGCTATACGTAATGCTCAAGCCCGTAGGGGCTGTATGCAACCTTGCATGTGATTATTGTTATTATCTGGAAAAGTCCAGACTTTATCAAGAAAATCCCAAACATGTGATGAGTGATGAATTACTCGAAAAGTTCATCGAACAATACATCAATTCGCAAACTATGCCGCAGGTACTCTTCACCTGGCACGGAGGAGAGACATTGATGCGTCCACTCTCTTTCTATAAGAAAGCGATGGAACTGCAAAAGAAATATGCTCGCGGAAGAAGCATAGACAACTGTATACAGACCAACGGTACCATGCTAACCGACGAGTGGTGCGATTTTTTTCGTGAGAACAATTGGTTGGTAGGAGTTTCGATAGATGGGCCTCAGGAATTTCACGACGAATACCGAAAGAACAAACTTGGAAAGCCATCGTTTGTGAAAGTCATGAATGGTATCAATCTTTTAAAAAAGCATGGAGTAGAATGGAATGCCATGGCGGTAGTGAACGATTTTAATGCAGACTATCCGCTCGACTTTTATCATTTTTTCAAGGAGTTAGATTGCCATTATATTCAGTTTGCCCCAATAGTGGAACGAATTTTTCCCCATAAAGACGGACGCCATCTGGCATCCCTGACACAACGGGAAGATGGAAAAATAGCTGAATTCTCCGTTACTCCTGAACAATGGGGAAACTTTCTCTGTACACTTTTCGACGAGTGGGTGAAAGAAGATGTAGGTAACTATTATATCCAACTTTTCGACTCAACGCTTGCCAACTGGGTAGGAGAACAACCGGGTGTCTGTTCTATGGCAAAAACTTGCGGACATGCCGGTGTAATGGAGTTCAATGGCGATGTATATTCATGTGACCATTTTGTGTTTCCGGAATTCAAATTGGGAAACATTTACAATCAGACTCTGGTAGAAATGATGTACAGCGAACGCCAGACGTCTTTCGGACAAATGAAACAGAATTCACTGCCCACCCAATGCAAGGAATGCGAATTTCTGTTTGCCTGCAATGGCGAATGCCCTAAGAATCGCTTCAGCCGCACAGCAAACGGCGAACCGGGGCTCAACTACCTGTGCAAAGGATATCATCAGTTCTTCAAACATGTGGCTCCTTACATGGACTTTATGAAAAATGAACTAATAAACCAACGTCCGCCCGCTAATGTGATGGACGCTATCAAAGGAAACAAATTGATCATAGATTAAAATAGAAAAGCAACAAATCATACTAATTTTTTAATAAACTAATGAACAGACTCAAACTTTACTTACTGGCGCTGACTGCGTTGGTCGTTTGTTCCGCAAAGGCGGACGAGGGTATGTGGTTACTGCAACTGATGCAGGAACAACACTCTATCGATATGATGAAAAAACAGGGACTGAAACTTGAAGCCCAAGACCTGTATAATCCGAACGGAGTTTCACTGAAAGATGCTGTAGGTATCTTCGGTGGGGGATGTACCGGAGAAATCATTTCACCGGAAGGATTGATATTAACTAACCATCACTGCGGATACGCTTCTATCCAACAACATAGTTCTGTTGAACACGATTATCTGACAGATGGCTTTTGGGCAACCTCAAGAGACAAAGAGCTGCCTACACCGGGGTTAAAGTTTACATTTATCGAACGTATAGAAGACATCACTAATATCGTAAATGCCAAAATCGCTGCAAAAGAAATCACCGAGACAGAATCATTCAGCAGTGCTTTTCTCAATAAACTGGCCAAGGAATTGTTCGAAAAGAGTGACCTGAAAGGAAAAAAAGGAATCGTTCCGCAAGCATTGCCTTTCTATGCCGGAAACAAATTCTACATGTTTTATAAGAAAGTATATCCGGATGTACGCATGGTTGCCGCCCCGCCTTCATCAATCGGCAAGTTCGGCGGAGAAACCGACAACTGGATGTGGCCACGCCATACCGGTGACTTCTCAATGTTCAGAATCTACGCCGATGCCAACGGAGAACCGGCAGAATACAATGCTTCCAATGTACCCTTGAAAACTAAAAAGCACCTGAACATTTCTATCAAAGGGCTTAAAGAGGGAGATTATGCAATGATTATGGGATTCCCGGGAAGTACCAGCCGTTACCTCACTGTATCGGAAGTAAAAGAGCGTATGGAAGCAAGCAATGCTCCCCGTATCCGCATCCGCGGCACCCGTCAGGACGTACTGAAAGAAGCCATGAATGCCAGCGACAAAGTACGTATTCAATATGCCAACAAATATGCAGGTTCCAGCAATTATTGGAAAAATTCTATCGGTATGAACAAAGCCATTATCGATAATAATGTTTTAGGCACGAAAGCAGACCAGGAAGCAAAATTTGCGCAATTCGCCAAAGAAAAAAATAACACTGACTATATGCAGGTTGTATCTAAGATCAATGAAGCCGTATCAAAAACCTCTCCGATCAAATATCAGCAGACCTGCCTGACCGAAACATTCTTCGGCGGTATTGAATTTGGCAGTCCTTATCTGGTGATGGATAAACTGAAAGAAGCGTTAGAGCAGAAAAACGACTCTAATATTCAGGCTAACATCAAGGTATTAAAAGAGGTGTTTGACAACATCCATAATAAAGATTACGACCACGAAGTAGATCGTAAAGTAGCCAAAGCTTTGCTACCACTTTATGCAGAGATGGTTCCTGCCGGACAGCGTCCCGCTATCTACGAGGTGATTGAAAAAGAATATAAAGGAGACTACAATGCATACGTGGATGCAATGTATGATACTTCAATTTTAGCAAATCAGTCTAATTTTGATAAGTTTATCAAAAAGCCAACTGTAAAGGCAATCGAAAAAGATATAGCCACACAATACTCACGTGCTAAATTTGATAAATATACCGACCTGGCTGCACAGATGGGCAAACTGCCGGAAGAACTGGCTTTATTACATAAAACATATATCCGTGGATTGGGTGAAATGAAATTGCCTACACCATCTTATCCCGATGCAAATTTCACAATCCGACTGACTTACGGAAATGTGAAGCCATATAGCCCCAAAGACGGTGTATATTATAAATATTACACAACAACCGATGGAATCCTTGAAAAAGAGAACCCGGAAGACCGTGAGTTCGTGGTCCCGGCCAAACTGAAAGAGCTGATTGAGAAAAAGGACTTCGGACGCTACGCATTACCGAATGGTGAAATGCCTGTTTGCTTCCTGTCTACTAACGATATTACCGGCGGTAACTCCGGAAGTCCGGTATTGAATGAAAATGGAGAACTGATTGGCTGTGCGTTTGATGGTAACTGGGAGTCACTGAGTGGCGACATCAATTTCGATAACAACCTGCAACGCTGTATCAATCTGGATATTCGCTATGTACTATTTATCCTTGAAAAACTGGGAGGATGCGGACATTTGATTAACGAAATGACGATTGTTGAATAATGATGAAAAAGCAATTATTATCTACTACGTTCGCACTGATGGCACTGACCATCAGTGCCGACGAAGGAATGTGGATGCTTACTGACCTGAAAGCGCAGAATGAAGCTGCCATGATGGACCTTGGATTACAAATCCCCATTGAAGAGGTTTACAATCCGGACGGAATAGCTTTAAAAGATGCTGTTGTGCATTTTGGAGGCGGATGTACCGGTGAAATTATCTCAGCGGAAGGATTGGTACTGACCAACCACCATTGCGGATATGGGGCGATCCAGCAACACAGCAGTGTAGATCATGACTATCTGACAGACGGATTCTGGGCAATGAGCCGAAACGAAGAGTTACCATGCAAAGGACTGACAGTAACCTTTATCGACCGTATTCTCGACGTAACGGACTATGTAAATGAACAGCTCAAAAAAGATGATGATCCTAACGGAGTCAATTATTTGTCTCCCAAATATCTGGCAACGGTTGCCGACCGTTTCGCAAAGGCGGAAAAAATCCAAATCACACCGGCAACACGCCTGGAACTGAAACCGTTTTATGGCGGTAACAAGTACTATCTGTTTGTAAAGACCGTCTACAGTGACATCCGCATGGTAGGTGCTCCTCCCTCCTCTATTGGCAAATTCGGAGCTGACACAGATAACTGGATGTGGCCGCGTCACACAGGAGACTTCTCTTTATTCCGCATTTACGCAGACCCAAGTGGCCAGCCGGCAGAATATTCTAAAGACAACGTGCCCCTACAAGTAAAAAAACACCTGACAATTAGTTTGGCAGGAGTAAAAGAGGGTGACTTCACCTTCGTTATGGGATTTCCCGGACGCAACTGGCGCTACATGATTGCCGACGAAGTAAAAGAACGGATGCAAACCACTAACTTCATGCGCCATCATGTACGCGAAGCAAGACAAGCTGTACTGATGGAACAAATGCTGAAAGATCCTGCGGTGCGCATACATTACGCAAGCAAATATGCCTCTTCAGCTAATTACTGGAAAAATGCCATTGGCATGAACGAAGGGCTTGTTCGCCTGAAAGTGTTGGATACCAAAGAAAAGCAACAAGAACAGTTATTGGCAATGGGACGTGAGAAGAAAAATGATTCTTACCAGAAGGCCTTCGACGAAATACGTTCGATTGTAGCTCACCGCCATGATGCGATGTATCATCAACAGGCTATTAACGAAGCATTGGTAACTGCACTTGATTTTATGAAAATCCCTTCAACCGACGGATTGAAAAAAGCGCTTGAAAGTAAAAATGCTTCAAAAATTAAAGAAGAAACCGATAAACTGAAAATTGCAGCAGATAAATATTTTGCATCTGTCCCTTTCCCGGAAGTAGAACAAATCGTAGGCAAAAAAATGCTCGAAACCTATGCCGGATATATTCCGGAAGATCAACAGATCGGTATTTTCAAAGTAATAAACAGCCGTTTCAAAGGAGACAAGAATGCCTTTATCGATGCTTGCTTCAAGTATTCAATCTTCGGGTCGAAAGAAAACTTCGACAAGTTTATCGCTCGTCCTACCCTGAACAAGCTCGATAAGGACTGGATGATTCTCTTCAAATACTCCATCACAGACGGATTGCTGCAAACAGCTCTTGCAATGAAAGATGCCAATAAAAACTATGATGCCGCCCACAAAGTATGGGTGAAAGGTATGATGGACATGCGCCAGGCCGCCGGCACACCTATCTATCCGGATGCAAACTCGACTCTCAGATTGACTTATGGTCAGATATTGCCGTACGAACCTGCTGACGGAACAGTATACAACTACTATACGACTCTGAAAGGTGTGATGCAGAAAGAAGATCCTGGCAATTGGGAGTTTGTAGTACCCACCAAACTGAAACAACTATATCAGGCGAAAGACTTCGGACGCTACGCTATGAAAAACGGAGAAATGCCAGTATGTTTCATTGTCAATACAGACAACACAGGAGGAAACTCCGGAAGTCCGGTATTCAATGGAAAAGGTCAACTGATTGGTACCGGATTCGACCGTAATTATGAAGGTTTGACAGGAGATATTGCTTTCCGTCCTTCTTCACAACGTGCAGCAGTGGTTGACATCCGCTATACTCTATTTATTATTGATAAATATGCAGGCGCTTCACATATCATCAAAGAACTCGATATTGTGGAATAATATAAAAAGAGAGTGCACTTCGCTTAAAGTGTACTCTCTTTCTTTAAAATATCAATGGAAGTATTTCTCAATAAAATTCTTCACTCCCACTGATTACCTGATAGCTTCAGACAAAATCTTCTACCAAATACATCTCTTCAACCATATCTTCCATGGTTTGTTCCAGATTTATTACCGCTTCTTCAGGTGAATCACCATACGCATTACACTGCATACTTACAGTAAGCCAGGCATAATAACCTCCATCGGATGTACGTTCAAGCACATAATCAGTTTTATTCAATTTCATATCGGAAAATAATTAGTTAATGTAGGTACAGTAATGACCGACTGCTGGTCGATAAGTCGTTCGAGTTCTCCTATAATCTGCCGCTCACTACTACGGGCCCAACGAATAAACTCTTTGTTGGGAACATACGTCCCGGCAAAACGTAGCAACGACTCCAAATCAAAAGATTCGCCAATAATTCCGGCACCGGACCGGTAAGCATCATAGGCATTGCAATCCTGTTCGATATGGGCAGGTACCATCAGTACAGGTTTTCCCAAATACATTGCCTCACAAATAGATTCAAAACCGGCCGTACTGGCATATGCTCTGCAACCGGCCATTCGGTTGAGGAATTTCACATCATCAATCTGATGGAAACTTAGGGTAGCATCTACCTTGATTACCTCGTCAACATCCTGTTTATCCCAGAAAAAATGCATAGGTACTTCAGGATGTAAGACATGAAAGGCTTCTACACTATCTGCAAAACCGGAATTAACCATATATCCGTGAATATAATTGCCTTGTTCCGGTTGGATGGCAGTCACTTCCCTACGAAGCAGAGGAGGAACGACGGTTATACCTTCTGCCCGGTCCGGATTCATCTTATGGAAAGAAAGCGCTAACCGCCTATTGGCACGCAGACTCGTCAAACGTGTAAAAAAGCGAAGTATGGAAAGTTGGATCATAGATTTCCGTGGAAACTCAAAGTTTTTATGCAAGAACAGATATTGATGCCCGACGCAGACATAAGGAACAGAGGGACGGAAGAGTGCGTAGGTAAGTCCGGTCAGAAGTTCGTAGAAGTTGATCACGACTTCCGCCCCTGTTTCCTTAATACGCTGATCGATATAACACATGCTGCGAAAGTATTCCGGTGTACGTATCAGGTTATAAACAAAACTCTTTTTCAGATTAGCCCGCTTATTCTCAGTGGTAGGCAAAAAATTCGGACTGGTGAAGCGCTTTACGGGTGCCTGAATACTTCGGTTAAAGAAACCGGGTAAAGTACGTGATGAACTTTTCCCGACAAGTACTTCCACTACTTCGTGTCCATTACGCAACAACATATCTTCCAGAGTAATGGCTTGGGTAAAATGTCCCCTCCCCTCTCCTTGAACGATAAACAAAAATTTCATGATGCTTTAGTTATTGGTGTAGTTTTTTTCTCTTTGTTATTATTTTCTTTCAATAGTTCACTATCAAAATAACGGATAGTCCAGTTTCCTTCTTCATCTTCTGTCAAAGCCGAAAGTGTTTCTACCCAGTCACCCGAATTAAGATAATGAATACCATCACAATAAGTATTGGCAGGGTGATGAATATGCCCGCATATCACCCCATCACACCTTTTAACTTTTGCCAGTCCTACAAGCTCTTTTTCAAAATCAGAAATATAAGAAACAGCGGTCTTCACTTTATTCTTGATAGATTGAGAAAGAGAATAATAAGGCTTACCCTGCTTCATTCTGCGGGCGTTATAAACTTTATTCAACCACAACAGAAAAGTATATCCAGTGTCTCCCAGTTTCGCCAACCACTTCATTTGGGTGGTCACTGTATCGAAAATATCTCCATGGGTCACATAATAACGTTTGCCATGACTCTCATAGATGCAGTCTTTCACAATTTGGACATTATAAAAGTTCAAAGGTGCCAGATTATCCAGAAAGTCATCATGATTGCCACGAACGTAAATCACCTGTGTTCCGAAATTCTCCATCATTTTCATAATCACTTTAAAGAAGTCCGTATGTTTAGCTTTCCATTTTCCCAAACCGCTTTTCTGTAAATGCCATCCATCGATGATATCACCATTCAGGATCAGGCGGTCACAATTAATCGATTTCAAAAAGTGAGTAACCTCTTCTGTTTTAGAATGCTGTGTTCCCAGATGAATATCCGAAAGAACTACTGTGGGATAATACGTGCGTAAATGCATAACTTTTTGTTTTTTCGTTACGCAAAGATCCTGTTTTCAGATTACAGGAGGATGAATGCAAGGTTACTATATGATGAACAAAATCGGGGTTTCTCTGTTATTATAATAAAACAAATAGCTATATTTGCCCTGTCTAAACGAGGGCTTATATTTATCAAAAGAAAGGAAAAAATTATGGAAAAATTCGAAGATTTAATACAGTCACAAAGTCCCGTTTTAGTAGATTTTTTTGCAGAATGGTGTGGACCTTGCAAAGCAATGAAACCGATTCTTGAAGATTTGAAACAACAGATAGGAGAAAAAGCCCGCATTGTAAAAATAGATGTGGATACCCATGAGGACTTGGCGGTAAAATACAGAATCCAGGCAGTGCCTACTTTCATCCTTTTCAAAACGGGAGAAGCAGTCTGGAGACATTCCGGTATGATCCAAGGTAGCGAACTGAAAGGAGTTATTGAACAATACACAATAAAAGACAAAGAATGAAGAAAGTATTATCATTAGTAGCTTTGGCCATGATCAGCACCATTATGTTTGCTGTAAACGATGGAGCCAAGACAAATCAAAACAAAAAGGAAGCAAAAAGCGGTGAAGTCATTGTGATGAATAAAGAGATGTTTATCAACGATGTGTTTGATTACCAAAACTCAAAAGAGTGGAAATACAAAGGTGATAAACCAGCTATCATCGACTTATATGCCGATTGGTGTGGTCCTTGCCGCATGACAGCCCCTATCATGAAATCGCTCGCTAAAGAGTATGACGGGAAGATCGTGATATATAAAGTGAATGTAGATAAAGAAAAAGAATTGGCTGCCCTGTTCAATGCAACAAGCATTCCTCTTTTTGTATTTATTCCCATGGAAGGCGAACCTCAATTGTTCCGTGGAGCAGCAGATAAAGCCACTTATAAAAAAGCAATAGACGAATTTTTGCTGAAACAGAAATAAAGTTTTAATAAAAAACATGATAAAAGGGTATGGTGCCGTCTTTGGCAAACCATACCCTTTTATCAATTACTTAAAGTATCCAACCGGATGATTCATCATCGGAATCTGACCATCTTTCAATTTCAAGGCACTTCTGAGCTGGGTTGTATCCATTGTTGCGCGTGGAACCGTAGCCAGTCGCGCTGCGGAACAAAATAATGAAATATTCTGAGAAACAATCCCTACATCCATAGCTCCTGTCATTTGAGTGCGATTATTTTTCACATCTCCCAATTTTGATAAATCACTGACCAGTACCAATGATAGCGGAGCACTATTGACAAAAGCCTGTCCCCCTGCAACTGCCGAACGATAATCGCCCTCAGAAATCAAGTTAAGCTTATGTCCTTTAGCATCATACAAATAAGTACCTTGCGGAAGGACTACGTAGATATCAACATCTTGACGATTCATGGCCGACGGAGCAGTGCGCTTGCCCTCTGCCGGACGACTAATTCCATTGGCGGCCCACAACAGGTCGGATAAATCGGTGTTGCTCAGAGCTTGGGAAGCATATTCACGGACAGAATGGCGCTCGGATAACGCTTTCATTAACTGTCCGCTACGATTTATATTGGGCTTGGGCAGCTGAATCACCTGATCGGCAGCATAAATTGTCATTGACAAAAGAAGAAAACACACTAAAGACTGTAGTTTTTTCATAATCCTTTTTCTTTTAAGTGAAATACAAATATAAAAAAATCATCAGTTAACGGCCCCATTTCAAAAGAAAGTTTAACAAAAAAGGCCTGTATCCGTATAGATACAAGCCTTTTTCTATAATCATCTATATGATTTATTTCTTACCGAAATAACGGTTATAAAGTCCTTCAAAACCTTTACCGTGACGAGCTTCGTCTTTACACATTTCGTGCACTGTATCATGGATAGCATCCAAATTCAAAGCTTTAGCACGTGTAGCAATGCGCTTTTTATCTTCGCAAGCACCGGCTTCAGCATTCATTCTCTTTTCAAGGTTTGTCTTAGTATCCCATACGCAATCTCCCAGCAGTTCGGCAAACTTAGAAGCATGCTCAGCTTCTTCCCAAGCGTAACGTTTGAAAGCCTCAGCTACTTCAGGATAGCCTTCACGGTCAGCCTGACGGCTCATAGCCAGATACATACCAACTTCAGTACATTCGCCCATGAAGTGATTGTTCAAGTCTTTGATCATTTCTTCGTCACAACCCTTAGCCACACCGATTACGTGCTCGTCAACAAAAGTGAGTGCACCACCTTCTTCTTCAACAACTTCTACGAATTTGCTTGCAGGAGCTTTACACAAAGGACATTTCTCAGGAGCTGCGTCACCTTCATAAACATAACCGCAGACAGTACATCTAAACTTTTTCATTTCGTCTTAATTTTAAATTAATTAGTCAATACGTATATCATTTAAACAATTCTTACAAATACCTTTATAATAGTAATGCATTTCACTTACTTCATGTCCATTCATTTGAAGTCCTTCTACTTGTTTCATTTCAACCTGGCACTTCAAATCATAAATACGTCCACAACGTTTACACAAAAAATGAGCGTGTTGTGAAGTATCTCCGTCAAAATTGGTATTCCGTTCGTCGATAGTAAGCATTTGTGCCGCTCCCTGTTCCGAAAACAGTCTAAGAGTATTATAAACCGTTGTCTTCGAAAGTGTTGGCATAGAGGGAGATAATGCAGTGTATATTTCATCAGCCGACGGATGTGTCCTATGTTCCATCAAATAGTTCATGATAGCAATACGCTGCATGGACGGTTTAATGTTATGCTCTAATAATCGGTTGTATGATTCCATCTTCTTCCTCTTTTACAAAATTGTATTCATTACAATTTTAAATCTGATGCAAAGATAAAGAGTTCTTTTATTTTCGCAAACAAAATACGGATATTTTTTTGATAAAATAGAAAAACGGCATACAAAATGACTTTTGCATGCCGTTTCTTATGACAATAATATGTACGTATTAAACTCCTTTGGGATTTTCACCATATTGGTTGCTGCCCGGCTGTCCATCCTGGATAGTCAGGAAGAGATACCAAAGGCTACCGATTACCGGCACAAAAGTGATAAACAACCACCATCCACTTTTACCGATATCGTGCATACGACGCACGCTAACAGCAATCATAGGCAGGAGCATAGCCAGATAATAAAGCCCTACAAATACACAAACTGTACCTAAAATGCCATCAATAATACCTGCAACAATAGCGAAAATAGCCATAAACAAGACAAACATCCAGTATTCACGTCTTCTGGCTCTTCCGTCAAAGTCTTTCCACTTCTTCAAAACATCAATGTACTCTTTCATTTTTCTAATTCTTTTAATAGTTAATAATTGTTGGTATTTTGTGTTTATTTCAATAAACCGCTGCAAATATAATAACTATTATTTGTATTTTTTATATTTTCTGCGTTTATTTTTAGCAAAAAATAAAAGGGGAAGATTGTTTCTTCCCCTATAGTACAATGTAAAAGCCCTGTATAAGCCAATCTACAATCCTCTGTTCCGTAACAAAGGTTCTATACCCGGTTCCTTTCCGCGAAAGTTCTTATACATATTCATAGCATCGTCAATTCCTCCCGGAGTGAGAATATAGCGACGGAATCTGGATGCTACTTCCTGATTAAAAAGATCTCCAGTCTCCCTATAGGCTTCAAAAGCATCACTATCAAGCACTTCAGCCCAAATATAGCTATAATAACCAGCCGTATATCCACTATTCATAATATGGTTAAAATAAGTAGTACGATAACGGGGAGGTATCTGATTCGGCAACCCTCGTTCTTTAAGTACAGTTGTTTCAAATTTAACGATATCCATATCTCCGGGAATTTCTTTGAGCACATGATAATCCATATCAAGCAAAGAAGCAGCAAGATATTCGGTCGTAGCAAATCCTTGTCCATACTTGCCACTCTTATCAAGTTTTTCAATCAAAGCAGAAGGAATCACCTCACCGGTCTGGTAATGTTTTGCATATACCTTCAGTACTTCCGGCTCAAATACCCAATGTTCCATAACTTGGGACGGTAGCTCTACAAAATCGCGCGGCACTCCGGATACTCCATAAAAACGTACATCTTTAAACAAATTGTGCAATGCATGCCCAAACTCGTGGAATAAAGTGCTGGCTTCATCTGCACTGAGCAAAGCAGGCTGACCCGAAGAGGGTTTGGTGAAGTTGCACACAATTGTTACTACCGGTGCCAAACGTTTGCCGTCACGATAGGTTTGAGAGCGGTAAGTCCCGCACCATGCACCTGCTCGCTTGCTTGAACGGGGAAAGAAATCCATATAAAGCACCCCCAGATGACTACCGTCCTTATCTTTGCACTCGAAAGCCTGTGCTTCTTCATGCGGTTTTGGTATGTCATTTATTTCGGAAAAAGTGATACCATAAAGTTTATTAGCCACATAGAAGGCGCCGTCACGAACATTATTCAATTCAAGATAGGGACGTATTTCATTTTCGTCCAGACTGAACTTTGCTTTCTTTGCTTTCTCAAAATAGTAGCGCCAGTCCCATCCTTCAGGGGTGAAGTTAGCTCCTTCTTTTTTAATTTCAGCCTGAATGTCAACTAACTCTTCCTTAGCTTTCGCAACTGCAGGAGTCCAGATCTGATTCAGTAAACGATACACATTCTCCTCGTTCTTCGCCATACGGTCTTCCAAAACATAAGAAGCATAATCGGCATATCCCATCAGTTTAGCTTTCTCCAGACGTAAAGTAACCAATTTCTTCACAATTTCATTATTGTCTGTCTCGTTACCATTATTGCCACGATTGATGTATCCCTTAAATATCTTTTCACGCAACTCACGATTATCTGCATATTGCAAAAAAGGCATCACACTCGGATTGTGTAAAGTAAAAAGCCACTCTCCTTCCAGCCCCTCTGACTTAGCTGCTTCGGCTGCAGATGCCACGAGACTTTCCGGCAATCCGGCAAGGTCCTCTTCCTTATCTATAACCAACCGGAAGGCATTGGTTTCTTTCAGCAGATTCTGCCCAAAAGTCAACTGCAACATTGAAATCTCGCTATTCAACTGGCGCAACTTTGCCTGGTCAACAGAATCGAGATTAGCACCTCCACGAACAAATTTCTTGTAAGTCTCTTCCAGTAATTTATTCTGTTCTTTATCTAAACCCAATTGCTCGCGTCGTTCATAAACCTCTTTCACACGAGCAAACAGAGCAGGGTTCAGACTAATATCATCACGGTGTGCCGAAAGCAATGGGGTAAGCTCTTTGTTTAGGGTCTGCATTTCATCGTTCGTATTACAACTGTTCAACCCATAAAATACTGTATTCACCTTATTTAATAACTCTCCACTCTGATCGAATGCAGCAATAGTATTATCAAAATCCGGAACCGAACGTTGATTTACAATAGCATCGATTTCTTTTTTCTGCTCTTCCATCCCTTTCAGGAAAGCCTCTTTGTAATGCTCTACTTTGATCCGGTCGAACGGTGGAACACCAAAAGGAGTTGAATACTCAGCCAGAAAAGGGTTTCCGGCATCGGTGGCTGCTTTCTGTGCACTTGTGCCGCAAGCAGTCATCACGGCAGCCATTCCGGCAGCCATAAGCATCTTCTTCATGTTTTTGTGCGATTTAATATTATAATGTATCAATTCAAATTTGACAAAAATACAAAGATTCGATTTAAATGCCTACTTTTGCCGGTAGAAATGATAAACCCTGATAGAAAATGAACTACGGATTCGTAAAAGTTGCGGCGGCTGTTCCCCGCGTAAAGGTTGCAGATTGCAAATTTAATTCAGAAAGACTGGAGGGTCTTATTGCCATTGCCGAAGGCAAAGGGGTGCAGATCCTTACTTTTCCCGAAATGTGTATTACCGGATATACCTGCGGAGATTTGTTCGCCCAGCAACTTCTGCTTGAACAAGCAGAAATGGCGTTAATGCAGATTCTGAACAATACCCGCCAGTTGGACATCATTTCTATATTGGGTATGCCGGTAGTAGTCAATTCCACGATTATCAATGCCGCAGTCGCTATCCAGAAAGGCAAAATACTGGGAGTAGTACCTAAAACCTATCTACCTAATTATAAAGAGTTTTATGAACAGCGTTGGTTTACATCTGCTTTGCAGGTCTCGGAAACCAGTGTACGTTTGTGTGGACAAATTGTTCCGATGGGCAACAACCTGTTGTTTGAAACAGCAGAAACAACTTTTGGAATAGAAATATGCGAAGACCTTTGGTCTACGGTTCCTCCAAGTTCTTCACTGGCGCTGCAAGGGGCTGAAATCATTTTTAATCTTTCTGCCGACGATGAAGGGATCGGCAAGCATAGCTATCTTTGTTCTCTGATCAGCCAGCAATCCGCACGGTGCCTCTCCGGTTATGTTTTTTCATCCAGTGGTTTCGGCGAATCAACGACGGATGTGGTTTTTGCAGGAAACGGACTCATATACGAAAACGGTGGCCTGCTTGCACGAAGTGAACGGTTCTGCCTGGAAGAGCAATTAGTTATCAGCGAAATAGATGTAGAATGTATCCGTGCCGAACGCCGTATTAATACAACTTTTGCTGCCAACAAAGCCAATTGCCCGGGTAAAGAAGCAATCAGAGTCTCTACGGAATATACCAACAGTAAAGATCTGAATCTTACCCGTACATTCAACCCACACCCTTTTGTTCCACAAGGAGCTGAACTCAACAACCGTTGCGAAGAAATCTTCTCCATACAGGTCGCCGGACTGGCACAACGCTTAGTACACACAGGAGCCAAAACAGCTGTAGTGGGAATTTCCGGAGGGCTCGACTCTACACTGGCATTATTAGTATGCGTCAAAACATTCGACAAGCTGGGATTATCCCGTAAAGACATTTTAGGTATAACCATGCCGGGGTTCGGAACGACCGACCGCACTTATCATAACGCCATCGCTTTGATGAACTCGTTAGGGATTTCGATTCGCGAAATCAGTATTAGGGAAGCATGTATCCAGCACTTCAAAGACATCGGACATGACCTCAACGTACATGATGTAACATACGAAAACTCACAAGCGCGCGAACGCACGCAAATCCTGATGGATGTAGCCAACCAAATCTGTGGATTAGTAATCGGGACGGGTGATCTCTCTGAACTTGCATTGGGATGGGCCACATACAACGGTGACCACATGTCGATGTATGGCGTCAATGCAAGCATACCCAAGACACTGGTACAACATCTTGTACAATGGGTAGCTGAAAATGAAGTCGACGGGGAATCTAAAATAACCCTGCTGGACATTGTAGACACTCCTATCAGTCCTGAACTGATACCGGCAGATGAGAATGGAGAAATCAAACAAAAAACGGAAGATCTGGTAGGTCCTTATGAACTCCACGACTTTTTCCTGTACTATTTCCTGCGATTCGGCTTCCGCCCGTCGAAAATATACTTTCTGGCACAAACCGTATTCAACGGAATATACGATGCTGAAACCATAAAAAAATGGCTGCAAACCTTTTTCCGCCGGTTCTTCAATCAACAATTCAAACGTTCGTGTCTGCCCGATGGTCCAAAGGTAGGAAGTGTCTCCATCAGTCCGAGAGGTGACTGGCGTATGCCAAGCGATGCCAGTTCGGCTGCATGGTTGAAAGAAGTATCCGAATTGTAACAATGACGATACCTCTTTTTAATATGATGTCGCGACCTTTGCAACGTCATATTAAAAAGAGGTAAAGTTATGAAAAGACAATTTATTTTAGCATTTGTACTATTTGTATCCAGTATTGCCCTGAACGCTGCAAATTCAGTGCCGGATGATGACAAATCCGACAACAAGAATAAAGCGGAAGTAAGCTCAGTCGTAAAAACAACATGGGAGTTCTATTCTGCCATTAAACAGCCATCGGCAGAAGCACTGGCCAATGTAACTAATTACAAATTCGGACAAGAAGCCGGTTATCTCTATAACCAGTTCATGAATATCTATGTGGTAAGGGAAGAAGTAGTTCCGGGTGATCCTACCCGTCGTACCGTCATTCGGAAACCTACTATCTACAATGCCGTACGTTCTATCGAAAAACAACTGAACAGAGAACTCAAAAGTAACAAAATGGGGCAGGAACAAGTAACTGCCGAATTTACAAATGTACTCAAAATAGCCATCTCTGCTTTCGACTCTGAAACCGAATCATTCGAAGACGCTTTACAACAAAATCGCAAAAATGCAGCCGCCCTTCTTTCCGTTTTCCAAAACGTAAAACTAACCGATATTTAAACTTTTTCAATAGGTAAACTTATACTTGTAGCAAGCCTCGGACAATGGTAAATCTCTTGTCCCGGCATCTGCTATGCCCAAACACTAAATTAGTACATAACTTATGAACAGTAAATTTTATCTGTTTCTTTGTTGTATGTTTTTGTGCACATCACTTGCTTTTGCACAGACAATCAAAGTAACAGGAACAGTAACAGACAAAATGGGACCGGTAATCGGTGCCACAATCATGGTAAAAAACTCAACGAACGGTACGGTCACCGACATAGACGGACGTTACCGTCTCGAGGCCTCCATAGGTGATATCCTGACTTTCTCTTTCGTCGGATACAATACGGTAGAAAAAGAAGTGAAAAGCAATAATCCTATGATCAACGTTGAACTGACAGACGATGTACAGGCTATAGATGAAGTAGTAGTAACTGCTATCGGTATCAAACAACAAAAGAAAAAGATCGGTTACACCACCCAGCAAATCAACAGTGACGTGTTGAATGCAACTCCCAGCCTGAATGTCGGTTCTGCACTTTCCGGGCAAGTAGCCGGCTTATTGGTAGCCAATCCGACCGGTATTTTTCAGGCACCAAGTTTCAAATTACGCGGTAATACTCCTTTGATTGTATTAGACGGTGTTCCGGTAGAAACGGACTTTTTCGATATATCGAGTGAGAACATCGAAAGTGTCAACGTGTTGAAAGGTACAGCAGCTTCGGCGTTATATGGTTCACGCGGAAAAAACGGAGCTATCTTAATTACCAGCAAAACAGCCAAGAAAGAAGGGTTGGAAATCAACTTTTCCACCAACAATATGATTACTGCCGGTTTTGCCGTATTACCCGAAACACAGCATCAATATGGTAGTGGTTCGAACGGCAAATACGAATTTTGGGACGGTGCCGACGGTGGTATCTCAGATGGTGATATGACATGGGGTCCCAAACTAAACGTCGGGACCAAAGTAGCCCAATGGAATAGCCCCATCCGAGACAAAGTGACCGGGAAAGAAATTCCTTGGTGGGGAGATGTGAAAGGGACTCAATATGATGACAAATCACGCTACGAACGAGTTCCTATCGACTGGGTATCTCATGATAACCTGAAAGACTTCCTGCAAACAGGATTAGTAACCAACAACAACATCTCTATCGCCTATAAAGGAGAGAAAGCACGCTACTTTGTAACCGGACAGTATGCTTATCAAAAAGGACAGGTACCCTCTACACAAATGCACAGCGGAGGGGTCAACTTCAACTCCACTTTCGATCTTGCTCAAAACCTGCAACTTGACGCCAATCTGGCGTATAACAAGGTGGTTTCTCCAAGCTATCCACGCTATGGATACGGACCTAAAAACCATATGTACACCATTGTTGTATGGATGGGAGACGATGTGAACGGTAAAGAACTCCGTAAACATAAATATGTTCCGGGACAGGAGGGATATCGCCAGGCCAGCTATAACTACGCATGGTACAACAACCCTTATTTTGCCGCCGAAGAGCTTCAGCAGTCGGAAAACCGTGATGTAGTGAACGGTCAACTACGTCTCAATTATCAACTCCTGCCCAACCTGAACATTCAGGGACGCGCAGCCTTACGTCAGAAGACAATTCTACAGGAAATGAAAGTTCCCAAAACTTACATGAACTATGGTGACTCACGTGAAGGCGACTACAAAGTCTGGAATGACCACCAGACCAATGTGGATGCTGATATACTGGCTACCTATACACAAGACCTTACTCCCGATATTCTTTTTACACTGAATGCGGGTAGCTCTGTATTTTACCGAAATTACCGTCAAGAGTACCAGTCTACCGACGGTTTGATCGTTCCTTTCGTATACAGTATCAAAAACACCCAAGGACCATCCATTACCGATGCCAACCGGAACGAGAAATCCATCCGCAGTATTTATGGCTCTGTCAACCTCGACCTTTATAAATATGCTTACCTGACCCTGACGGGACGTAATGACTGGTCATCCACTCTCGCAAAAGGCAGCAATTCTTACTTTTATCCTTCCGTAGCAATCAGTACAATGGTGTCTGAATATGTCAAACTACCTACATTCATGGATTATCTTAAAATGTATGGCTCATGGGCAGTCGTTTCTACCGACTTGTCTCCATACCAGATTATATCTACCTACACTAAAGATACCAACTATGGTTCAAACCCGTCTATCTCCTATCCCTCGTCTCTGGTGAACTATTACATCAAACCCCAGAAAACGACCTCTTGGGAAGCAGGTTTATCAACTTCTTTTTTCCGGAACCGTCTCTCCTTCGACCTGACATATTATCACACGATTGACGAGAACCAGATCATCGACCTGAACATATCGAATGCTTCGGGTTTCACCAGCCGTAAAGTGAACGGTAATCAATATACCACTAACGGATGGGAAATCATGGCAAACGTACAGGCAATCCAAAATAGAGATTTCCAATGGGAATTTGCCCTGAACTGGAGCAAAAGCATAAAGAAGCTGACAGAAATATATGGTGGACAAAAAAAATTCGGTGACTTGAAAGTAGGCGACCGTGCCGACGCATTCTACGGTTCACAATGGCAAAAAAGTGCTGATGGAGAACTGATTCTCGATGAAAATGGCATGCCGACCAAAGACGCCTACAAACAATATCTGGGACATCTGGACCCCAACTTCCGTATGGGTATGCAGAATACGTTCCGTTATAAAGACTTCACCCTGTCTGTCGATCTGGATGGTGCGTACAAAGGAGTCATCTATTCCGTACTGAGCGAAAAGTTATGGTGGGGTGGTAAACATCCGGAGTCTGTTGAATACAGAGATGCACAATACGCAGCCGGACATCCGGTATATGTGCCCAACGGTGTAGTGGTAACCGGAGGTGAACTGAAACGTGACATTGACGGAAATGTCATCTCGGATACCCGTACATACAGACGTAATACAACAGCCGTCGATTGGCAGCAATGGTGTCAGAATTACCCTTATCAGGCTTATGTGTCATCCAAAGAGAATGCGAAGTTTGCCAATGTATTCGACCGTAGTTACATTAAATTGCGCCGAGTAGCCCTGACCTACAACTTCACTAAATTACTTTCAAAACAAAGTCCCGTGAAAGGACTGACTGCCACAATCTTCGGCAACAATCTTGCTGTATGGAAGAAAGTTCCTTTCGTCGATCCTGACTATACGGGAGACAGCAATGACGGAGGGGCCAACGATCCTACTGCACGCTATATCGGTATGGGAGTCAACATAAAATTCTAAACATGTTATGAAACCAATAAGAATTTATAAAATGAAAAAGATATTATTATTTATGGCATCCATATGGATGTGCGTATCCTGCGGAAACTTGGAAAAGATAAATATAGATCCGGACAACGCCACTCAAACCCATCCCAAACTTTTGCTGACACAAATCAGTATGAATGCATTCAAAAGAGGAACCGACGGAATGTATGCTACTAAAAAAGTGATTCAGACTGACGGAGAAAGTGCCGACCAATACTACAAATGGACACGGGGAAGCTTTGGCTACTACGATAACCTGAGAAATGTACAAAAAATGGGTGAAGAAGCCGAACGTGTGAACGCTCCGGTATATACGGCGCTTACCAAATTCTTCCGTGCCTATTACTTCTACGAACTGACCTTACGCTTTGGGGACATTCCTTACCGCCAAGCCTTAAAAGGAGAAAAAGAAGAGATCTATACTCCTGAATACGATACTCAGGAAGATGTTTTCACGGGCATCCTTCAAGAACTGAAAGAGGCAGATGAAATACTGGCAAATGACGCCTCTGTAATTGATGGTGATATTATTTACAATGGTAATGGCAATCAATGGAGAAAGCTGATCAATTCTTTCCGGTTGAAAGTACTGATGACTCTTTCGAACCATACGACTGTGGGGAATCTTAATATTGCCTCCGAATTCAAGGCCATTGCAACAGGCAGCCCACTAATGGAAAGCCTGACCGACAACGGGCAGCTGGTTTATCTGGATCAACAAGGGAATCGATACCCTCAATTTAACGCACAATGGTCCGGCTATTACATGGATGATACTTTTATCCAACGAATGCGTGAACGTCGGGATCCACGGCTTTTTATCTTCAGCGCACAAACCAATAAAGGAAAGACTGAAGGAAAGGCCATCGACGATTTCAGCTCTTACGAAGGAGGTGACCCGGCAGCTCCTTACAGTGATGCTATCATTAAAGTAAGTGAAGGAACCATATCACCTATCAATGACCGTTTCCGCACAGACCCTATTGTAGAACCAACCATGTTAATGGGGTATGCAGAACTGCAACAGATTCTCGCCGAAGCTGTCGTACGAGGATGGATCAATGGCAATGCGCAAACATATTATGAGAATGGTATCCGTGCCTCTTTCTCCTTTTATGAAACACATGCCAAAGCCTACGCCTCTTATCTCAATGCCGATGCGGTCAACCGATACTTACAGGAACCTTTGGTCGCCTTCGGCAAAGCTGCCAACGTAGACGAACAGATAGAGCGCATCATTATGCAAAAGTACCTTGTAACCTTCTATCAAGGCAACTGGGATTCTTTCTACGAACAATTGCGCACCGGTTACCCGGACTTCCGCCGGCCTGCCGGAACAGAGATCCCTAAACGTTGGATGTATCCGCAAGGTGAGTACGACAACAACGGAGCTAACGTAGAAGCGGCCATCATGCGGCAGTTTGGTACAGGAAATGATAAAATCAATCAAACCACCTGGTGGCAAAAAAAAGACTAACCCAAATTCAAAAAAGTTATAACGATGAAAAAAATAATTCTAAGCAGTGCACTGCTACTGGCAAGCTTATGCGGACAGGCACAACAGGCTCCAGAAAAAATAAACTTCAATAAGAACGGAGAATTCAAGATTGCACAGTTTACCGATATGCACCTGGGACATGACCAGGAAAAAAACATGATTGTAGCAGACATGATAAAAGAAGTACTTGACTCTGAAAAGCCGGATCTTGTGGTTTTCACAGGAGACATTACCACGATGGACGAGGTCAGCCAGGCATGGGAAGCCATAGCCGGCGAACTCGCCACTCGCCAGCTCCCCTGGACTGCCGTCTTGGGTAACCACGATGATGAATATGCAGTAAAACGGGATGAGATTATACGTATCATCCAGCAACAACCTTATTGTATGATAAAAAACATCGCTGAAGGTATTAAGGGAGAAGGTAATCACATTATCCCAATCTATGGTTCGGCAGATAACAAAAAAGTAGCTGCACTGCTCTACTGTCTGGACACGAATGCCTACTCAAAACTCAAAACAGTGAAAGGATACGATTGGATCGGACAATCACAAATCAACTGGTATACCCGTGAAAGCCAAAAATATACCGAGCAGAACGGAGGACAACCTCTGCCCGCATTAGCTTTCCTCCATATTCCATTGCCGGAATATACTCAGGCATGGGAGTCATTTGATACCAAACGATACGGCGACCGCAACGAGAAAGAATGCAGCCCAAACATAAATAGCGGAATGTTTACCCAAATGCTGGAATGCGGTGATGTGATGGGAATTTTTGCCGGTCATGACCATGTGAACGACTACATCGCTACACTTTACAATATCGCTTTGGGGTACGGACGCGCTTCGGGCGGTAAAAACACTTATGGTGACAAAACACCCGGCAGCCGTATGATCGTTCTTAAAGAAGGTAAACGGGAATTCGACACTTGGCTTCGTGAGAAAGAAAATACGGAAAAGCTAAATGTCTGCACCTATCCGGACTCGTTCGTGAAAAAGAAATAGAGATCCTTCTTTTTCAGCTTACACAAAACGTTCTATAAGGAAAGTTACAGAGTTATTCATAAATCCCCCTTTTATAATAAACGTGCATTTATTACAAAAGGGGGATTTATAATTAAAAAAGCAAAGATAATCCTTAATTCTTTACAGTACCCCTTTACTGGATGGCAATTCAAAATGATAAATATCCCGTTTCAATGCCATTTTCAGTGCACGGGCCAAAGCTTTGAAAATACCTTCTATCTTATGATGTTCATTCTGTCCCTCGGCTTTGACATTCAAATTCATCTTGGCAGCATCGCTCAACGACTTAAAAAAGTGTAGAAACATCTCAGTGGGCATCTCTCCTATTTTTTCACGTTTGAATTCGGCATCCCATACTAACCAAGGACGACCTCCGAAATCAAGGCATACCTGGCAAAGGCAATCATCCATGGGTAAAGCATAGCCATAACGTTCAATTCCACGTTTACTGCCCAGCGCCTGATAAATACAATCGCCCAAAGCTATGGCCGTATCCTCTATGGTATGATGCTCGTCTACCTCCAGATCACCCTTCACCCGAATGCTCAGATCCATGCCGGAGTGCTTACCGATCTGCTCAAGCATGTGGTCGAAAAAGCCCAATCCGGTAGAAATTTCACAGGCACCATTACCATCCAAGTTGAGAGCTACCCAAATATCCGTTTCCTTTGTCGTACGATGCACTTCTGCTTTTCGTTCTCCTGCAAAAAGAAATTCAGTTATCCGGTCCCAGTCTGTAGTAGCAAGGACACAGTAGGATTCTAATCCCTTTTCTTTCAATAAGTCAGTGTTCTCCTGAAGATAGATAGCACGGCAACCTAAATTTTTGGCAAGTTCGACATCTGTCGGACGGTCACCTATGACAAAACTGCCTTCCAGATCATATTCCGGATTAGAAATGTATTTAGTCAGCATACCGGTACGCGGCTTCCTCGTAGGTGCATGATCTGCCGGCATACTACGGTCTATCAATATATCATCGAACGTAATACCTTCTCCCTCTAAAGTTTTCAGCATCAGATTGTGGGCCGGCCAGAATGTCTCCTCCGGAAAAGAAGAAGTACCCAGTCCATCCTGGTTGGTCACCATAACAAATTCAAAGTCGAGTTTACTATGGATAAATCCCAGATTACGAAAGACTTTAGGATAAAACTCAAGCTTCTCCAAAGAATCGAGTTGATAGTCGATGGGAGGTTCGATGACAAGAGTGCCATCACGGTCTATAAACAGTACTTTTTTTTTCATTTTTCCTATTGATATTTTTTCAGTGCTCCAATCAGTCTGGCATTCTCAGCCCGTGTACCTACAGTTACACGAAGACAATTACCACACAATGAAATGGAATTTCTGTTACGTACAATAATTCCCTCTCCCACCAGGTAGTTATAAATCTTCACCGCATCGGTTACACGCGCCAGGAAAAAATTCGCATTCGACGGAAACACCTGTAACACGCAAGGCAGCTCAATAAAAGCTTCTTCCAGATATCCCCTCTCCTCTTTCAACGTTTTTACCCAACGTTCTATCTCGTAATATTTGTGAAGCATCTCTATAGCTTGCTGCTGGGTCAACTGATTCACATTATACGGATATTTAATTTTGTTCAGGATTGCGATAATCCCTTCGGAAGCAAAGGCCATTCCCAAACGAATGGCTGCGCACCCAAATGCCTTGGAAAAGGTCTGTAAGACAACCAGATTCGGATATTTATCCAACTCGGATAGGAATGACGGTTGGTCAGAGAAGTCATTGTAAGCTTCATCCCAAATAACCAATCCTTCGAATCCGCCAATGACCTTTACTATCTCAGAACGAAGCAGATCATTTCCCGTGGGATTATTAGGAGAACAAATAAAAATCATCTTTGTCCGTTCATCCGCCGCCGCCAACAACTCTTCAGCCGAAAACTGGAAATCATCGTGGAGTAACACTTTGCGATATTCCACATCATTGACATCGGCACAAACCTGATACATGCCGTATGTAGGATCAATGGCTACTACGTTATCTTCACCCGGTTCACAGAAAGCACGGAATACCAGGTCGATAGCTTCATCACTGCCATTCCCGAGAAATATATGGGCGGGAGGTACTTTTTTGATTTTGGATAACTCCGATTTCAGATCCCGCTGCATCGGATCGGGATAACGATTGTGCGGTAAGTTATAGGGATTCTCGTTAGCATCCAAAAAGACGGATGCAGCCGCTCCGTTATATTCGTCACGAGCCGAAGAATAAGGTTTTAGCCTCCAGATATTCGACCGGGTTAATTCTTGCAATGTTCTCATTTTCTTATCTCCTTTAATCTAACGGTTACTGCATTTTTGTGTGCATCCAAATGTTCATTTGCAGCCATTACTTCGATAGCCGGACCAATAGCAGCCATTCCATCAGGGAGTATCTCCTGAAAGGTAATTTTACGGATGAAACTGTCGAGACTTACCCCACTATAAGCTTTGGCATAACCATTCGTTGGCAGGGTATGATTAGTTCCCGAAGCATAATCACCTGCACTTTCGGGAGAGAAGGCTCCCAAGAATACAGAACCGGCATTAATGATCCGTCCGGATACTTCCATGTAATTCTTAGTCTCAATAATCAGATGTTCTGGCGCATAAGCATTAGTCAATTCCAGCGCCTCATCCATATCCTTCACTAATATCAACTTACTGTTGGCCAAAGATTTCTCGGCAATGTCGCGACGGTTCAGATAGCCCAACTGTCGCTCAACTTCATATACGACTTCCGTTTGCAATTTTTCAGACGTCGTAATCAACACAGCCTGACTATCCACTCCATGTTCCGCCTGAGACAGAAGATCAGCGGCAACAAACACTGGATTAGCAGATTCGTCAGCCAGCACTTCTACTTCTGAAGGTCCGGCTGGCATATCAATGGCTACATCCCTCAAACTGACAAGTTGTTTGGCTGCTGTAACATACTGGTTTCCCGGACCAAATATCTTATAAACCTTAGGAATACTCTCTGTTCCGTATGCCATGGAAGCAATGGCCTGTACTCCACCCGCCTTAAATATTTTGCTGACTCCGGCCAGATGGGCAGCAAAAAGGATTGCCGGATGCACTTTCCCATTTTTGTCAGGTGGTGTGCAAAGTACAATCTCTTTGCAGCCGGCAATCTTGGCAGGAATTGCAAGCATAAGCACGGTAGAGAATAAAGGAGCCGTTCCTCCGGGGATATATAAGCCGACCTTTTCAATGGCTACTGCCTTCTGCCAACAAGTAACCCCTTCCATAGTATCTACCTTTTTTCCCTCAAAACGCTGTGCAGCATGGAAAGCTTCAATATTGCGTTTAGCCAGATAAATGGCAGCTTTCAATTCTATAGGAACCTCTTTTTCAGCTTCTTCAATCTCTTCGAGTGTAACGGCCAGTGAAGTGAGTTCGGCTTTATCAAACATAGCTTCATACTCCATCACCGTCCGGTCTCCACCAACTCTTACACGATTAATAATATCACGTACAGTATCAAAAAGGCTTTCTGTGTTGAGTACGGGCCGCTTCAGAATTTCATCCCACTGCGATCTATCGGGGTATTTAATCAGTTTCATTATTTTTTAATTAAAAGTTCAACAAACAGACTCGCCTAAATAATCATCTTTTCAATAGGCAATACTAAAATTCCCTCTGCTCCCAGTGCTTTCAGTTTACCTATAATCTCCCAAAATCGTTTTTCATCAAGTACTGTATGCACAGAACACCAGCCTTCCTGTGCCAATGGCATTACGGTAGGACTCTTCATCCCCGGCAATACGGCAATAATATCGTCCAGCTTATCTTTAGGTGCATTCATCAATACATATTTTTTATCTTCGGCTGTTTTCACGGCATCCATACGGAAAAGCAATTCGTCCAATACCTCTTTCTTCTCTTTACTCATATTCTTATTGCCTATCAGCAGAGCTTCCGACTTCATCACGACCTCCACTTCTTTCAGACGATTGCTGACCAACGTAGAACCGGAACTGACAATATCAAAAATAGCATCCGCCAGTCCGATGCCTGGAGCAACCTCTACAGATCCGGTAATGACATGAACCTCGGCTTTAACTCCATTACTTTTCATAAAATTATCCAGAATTCCCGGATATGAAGTAGCAATTTTCTTTCCATTAAACCAACTTAGACCGGGATATTCAATATCTTTGGGCATAGCCAGAGATAAACGACATTTGCTGAATCCAAGACGCTTAATAATTTCTGCGTCTTCTTGTTTTTCTACGAATTCATTTTCTCCCACTATACCAAGATCAGCAACTCCCGTAGCCACAGATTGTGGAATATCGTCATCACGGAGGAAAAGCACCTCAATTGGAAAATTAGACGACTGTACGAGTAAAGTACGTTTAGTTGTGCTCAGTTTGATGTCTGATTCTTCAAGAAGGGCCATCGTTTCTTCAAAAAGGCGCCCCTTGGCTTGTACTGCGATTCTTAACATAATTACAATATCTTAATTTACAATTTAAATTCAATATCCGGAAAATAAAAAAGGCCCACCTTATCGGTAAGCCTCGTATTCTATCATATATATACACAATATCATCCTGCCCACCGAGTTATTCGATCGAGTAATGATGATGGCGATGTGTAATAGTAATGTTCATATCTTCATTCTTTATGCGACAAAAATAAACTATTAGTTCCGAATCACCAAACAATTATCAGAAAAACTTCCGTTTTTCTTTCAAATCAAAGGGAGTATCTCTTCATCTTCTACTCCACATGATAAAAAGTGCATCTCTTCTTTAGCTTTTTCCTTCGGAAAAGTGAAATAAGTGCAGATCGCTTCCGTACACAATTCTCCATTTTTGTTATAAAGACGTGCCTCTATCAGTACAATATTGCGTTTCACCTCTTTAATATGTGCCTTGAGTACTACATGCGAATCATTAGTATTGATCGACTTACGATAGCGAGTTTCCATTTTCGATGTCACTCCTGTCGTCTGTAACTTCCGGAGAACCACCCAGGCACAGATTTCATCGAGAAGTACCGCCTGAATGCCTCCATGCAACGTATCAATCCATCCTTGGTATTCGGGACGCGGACGCCAGATACTTATCACTTCATCATCCTCTTCATAAAATTCCATTTTCACACCGGCTTCATTGTTGGGAGCACAACCAAAGCAATTATATCCTTCCATTCCCTTCCAAGGATTAATAATCTTTTTCATACTTTTCTGTTTTAAATTGCTCAAAGATATAAATCTTTTTGTAAAATGCACAATTCTCGCTACCAGAACTTTATCTATCATTCATTTGTTATACGGATATTCTATTGAAGAAAGGAAAAATATGAAAACAGTAGTAGACAAATCCTCCTCCAGAGGTTATTTCAATCATGGCTGGCTTAAAACCTACCATACATTTAGCTTTGCAAACTATTACAACCCATCGAGAATGCATTTTGGCGCATTGAGGGTGCTGAATGATGACAGTGTAGCTCCATCAATGGGATTTGATACACATCCTCACCAGAATATGGAAGTGATTTCTATTCCCTTGAAAGGTTATCTGAGACATGGTGACAGTGTAAAAAACACCCAAACCATCACTCCCGGCGATATCCAAGTAATGAGTACGGGTAAAGGTATCTTTCACAGCGAATATAATGGCAGCGATAAAGAACAGTTAGAATTCCTACAAATATGGATATTTCCGAGAATCGAGAATACAGAACCGGAATATAACAACTACGATATCCGCCCCTTACTGAAAAGAAACGAACCGGTCTTGATTATCTCGCCTGACGGTAAGGTACCTGCTTCCATCAAACAAGATGCCTGGTTTTCCATGGGAACATTTGATGCCGGAAAAAGCTTTGAATACAAATTGCACCAAGAAGGTAACGGAGTTTATATCTTCATCATCGAAGGGGATGTGAAGGTTGCAGATAATCTGTTATCAAAGCGTGACGGTATCGGACTCTGGGATACGAAAAACTTTAAAGTGGAGGTAATCCAGGAAGCAACTTTATTGTTAATGGAAGTACCAATGCGATAAAGCAATAATAAAACATAAGAAAGGCTGCCCCGCTTTATGCGAAGGCAGCCTTTCTTTTCATTCATTGAACACACTATTTATTTTTCTTTCCGGTAGTTCTCAAGTCCGGTCTGCAAGAAGTCTATATACTTGGATATATCTTCATCATAAGCATATGACTTGTTCAGCGGCTTACCTTCATTATCAATCAGAACATAAAAAGGCTGGGCATTGGCACCAAATTTCACACGCTGCAGATAACTCCATTTATCACCTACCGTACGCAGAGTACGTTCTGTTCCATTCTCTGTAATCTTCACCGGTTCGGTAAGTGGAGTCTTGTTATCAACATAAAGGGTAATCAATACATAATCATTATTGATAATGCTACTTACCTTCGGATCAGTCCATACGGCAAGCTCCATCTTACGACAGTTCACACAACCATATCCTGTAAAATCGAGCATCACCGGTTTGTTATGCTGGCGGGCATATTCCATACCCAAGTCATAATCGTCGAACTTAGCATGTACCTCATTGGTATAAAGATTAAAGTCCTGAGTCTTCATAGGTGGTGCAAACGCACTGACAGCCTTCAAAGGTGCTCCCCACAGGCCCGGAATCATATAAATGGCAAAAGCCAAAGAGATCAGTGCCATGAAAAAACGAGGAACGCTCACTTTCGTATCATCGTCATCGTGTGGAAACTTGATCTTGCCTAACAGATAAAAACCAAGCAAAGCAAAAATCACAATCCACAAAGCAAGGAAAGTTTCACGATCCAGAATTCTCCATCCATATGCCAAATCGGCAACAGACAGGAATTTTAGAGCAAAAGCCAATTCCAAAAAGCCCAATGTTACTTTAATCACATTCATCCAGCCTCCTGACTTAGGCATTGATTTCAGCCAAGACGGGAATAAGGCGAATAAAGTGAACGGCAGAGCCAGCGCAATGGCAAAACCGAGCATACCAATCGCAGGAGCAACTACGCTGCCGGTAGTAGAAACCTGTACTAACAGGAATCCGATAATAGGGCCTGTACAAGAGAAAGATACAAGCGATAATGTAAATGCCATCAAGAAAATACTCAGTAATCCGCTGGTAGCTTCTGCTTTACTATCTACAGCCGTACTCCATTTTGCAGGAAGTGTCAGTTCGAAAGCTCCAAAGAAAGAGGCGGCAAATACGATCAACATCAGACAGAACAGAATATTGAAGACCGCATTGGTAGAAAGAGCATTCAACGCACTGGCACCGAATATCAAAGTAATGGCAAGTCCCAATGCCACATAGATCACAACGATAGATGCACCATAAGTCCATGCATCACGGATACCTTTCTTTTTATCTTTGCTCCTTTTTAAAAAGAAGCTTACCGTCATCGGTATAATAGGCCATACACAAGGAGTAAACAAGGCCAGCAAACCTCCCAGGAATCCTGTAATAAAGATATAGATCCAAGACATATCTTCCTGAGAATTTGCTTCTCCGAACTTCTTCAAATCATTAATAACCGGCTTCCATAAATCAATGCTGCCTACAGCAGAAGTTACAGCAGTAGCTACCGGTTCTATAATACTATCAGAAACTGATGCAACAGGCTCTTCAACCGGTGCTGCAGGGGTCTCTTTTACCGAAGCTGCAGAGGTCGCAACCGCCTTACCCGAAAGTTTGAAAGGGACTTGTGTAGGAGGCAGGCAATTCTCATCGTTACAAGCTCCGTACTCCAGATAACCTTCAATCGAATAATCACTGCCAGTAAACTTTATCTTTTGTACGAACTGGGCCGTCTTTTCAAAATAACGCACTTTCATTTCGAACAGTTTGTCAAAGCTCGAAACTTCTTTTCCCCTCGGGGCCAATTTACCAACCACTTCGGCACCTGATATCTTCTCTACATTAAAAGTTGCAGAGATAGGGCCGCCATCACCCAGATCGGTAGAATATACGTGCCAACCGGCATCAATCGTACCAGTAAAAACGATTTCCGCTTCAGCTCCCGACAGGGTTTTCAGCTCTGTTTTAAACTTTACAGGCTCTTGTATCTGCGCCTGTGCCGTAAACACAACCAGCAGTAAAAGCAGAAAAGAGGATAATTTTTTCATTCTTTAAATTGTTTATGATGTTTCTAAAAATATAACAGCTATCCAAATTTCCGGGTTTGAGTTTTCGGCAAATCTTAAATAGCTATCATTTTTTATAACTAAAATTCATAATCTACACACGCCCGGCTCTCTTTCGTTTCCGCCAGAATTTTACCGGCAGCCACATGTTCGGGATGGGTAGCGTAGAACTTTACATCATCCAGATTATCAAATTCACTATACAACGCAATATTCCAGGTTTCCCCCGGGTTCATATTCAGCCCGACCTCAATCTTACGGATCACAGAGATTTTAGCAGGCAATGCTTCGATAGCCTCTTTAAAACTATTCATCACAACGAGTTTCTTTTCTACAGAAACATCGTCTCTTAACTTAAATAATACAATGTGTTTTACCATTACGTTGTTATTTTAATTATTTGTTTTTATATTTGTCAGCCAAAGTTGTTTTTTACAGTTGCAAAATTACTCTATTTGTTTCAAATATACACTATAAAAGGATGTTAATAATAGGAATAGCAGGCGGAACAGGCTCAGGAAAGACCACCGTCGTACGGAAAATCATTGAGAGTCTGCCGGCTGGCGAAGTAGTATTACTGCCACAGGATTCATACTATAAAGACAGCAGTCATGTGCCGGTGGAGGAACGGCAGAACATCAATTTTGATCATCCGGATGCTTTTGAGTGGAGCCTTTTGTCTAAACATGTTTCCATGCTGAAAGAAGGCAAGTGCATTGAGCAGCCCACCTATTCCTATCTGACCTGTACCCGTCAGCCCGAAACAATACATATTAAGCCACGTGAAGTTGTCATTATCGAAGGTATCCTGGCCCTATGCGACAAAAAACTGCGTAATATGATGGACCTGAAAATATTCGTCGATGCCGATCCGGATGAACGGCTGATACGCGTCATCCAACGTGATGTAGTGGAACGGGGCCGTACGGCAGAAGCTGTAATGGAGCGATACACACGCGTCCTGAAACCCATGCATTTGCAGTTCATCGAACCTTGTAAGCGTTATGCCGACCTGATTGTCCCTGAAGGGGGAAGCAATCAAGTAGCTATCGATATATTGACCATGTACATCAAAAAACACATCGGTTAGTCATGAAACGGCACCTCGTAGTTTACTCTCTCTTTTTCCTGCTCTTCTGTATACTGTCCTGCCGTAATAAGCAGGTAATCGTTACAGAAGATACCTCGGCACACGATCTGGAGCAAATCAAAGATAGTGGCGAACTCGTCGTTCTCACTCTTTACAGTTCAACATCTTATTTCATTTACCGTGGGCAAGACATGGGTTTCCAGTATGAGCTCAGTGAACAATTCGCTAAAAATTTAGGCGTAAAATTACGCATAGAGGTTGCCAAGAATGTACCGGAATTAATCCGGAAATTGCTGAATGGTGAAGGAGATCTTATCGCATATAATATTCCAATTACCAAAGAATTAAAAGACAGTCTGATTTATTGCGGTGAAGAAGTGATCACTCACCAGGTGATTGTTCAGCGAAACACCGGAAAAATAAAACCACTGAAGGATGTAACCGAATTGATCGGCAAAGATATATACGTGAAACCTGGCAAATATTACGAGCGGTTGGTCAATCTGAATAAAGAGCTTGGCGGGGGTATTCATATTCATAAAGTAACTAATGACAGCATTACCGCTGAAGATCTGATAACTCAGGTTGCACAAGGTAAAATCCCCTATACAGTTGCGGATAATGATGTAGCCAAACTGAATGCTACTTATTATCCCAATCTGAATACCGGCCTTTCTATCAGTTTTGACCAACGGGCTGCATGGGCAGTGCGTAAAGATTGCCCGCAACTGGCAGAAGCAGCAAACAAATGGCATAAAGAAAATATGACCTCACCTGCGTATACAGCCAGTATGAAAAGATATTTCGAAATCAGCAAAGCAATGCCCCACTCTCCCATCTTGTCCCTAAAAGAAGGCAAAATCTCTCACTACGATAACTTATTCAAAAAATACGCCAAAGAGATTGGCTGGGACTGGCGCCTGCTGGCATCTTTAGCTTATACAGAATCCAATTTCGATACTACTGCCGTATCATGGGCGGGAGCAAAGGGATTGATGCAATTAATGCCTGCTACCGCACGTGCAATGGGAGTCCCACCGGGAAAAGAACAAAATCCGGAAGAAAGTATCAAAGCTGCCGTAAAATATATTGCAGCCACAGACCGTAGTCTGAGTATAGTTCCGGATAAACAGGAGCGGATTAAATTTATCCTCGCTTCATATAATGCCGGATTGGGACATATTTTTGACGCTATTGCACTGGCAGATAAATATGGCAAAAATAAAACGGTATGGACCGATAATGTAGAAAATTACATCCTACTGAAAAGCAATGAAGAGTACTTCACCGATCCGGTGTGTAAAAACGGATATTTTCGTGGAATAGAAACATATAATTTTGTGAGAGATATCAATTCGAGGTACGAATCGTACAAGAAAAAAATAAAAAGCTGAAATGCTTCTAAAGTCTGCAATCAAAAAAATTGCAGACTCTTGACAACGCATTTTTATTTTTTTCCTTTTCCTGTCAGCAAACTTATAATGATAACAGCTACCACTGACAATGGTAATGCAAACAATATAGGATCTATCATCGGAAAAGGATAGGTTTCAATCAACACATCCTTACCGAAAATCCATCTGCATACCCCCATAGCTGCCGCTTCTTTCTGATGAAGAAAGGCTAAAGCAAATAAGCTTCCTATAGTTCCTATCCAAAGGCTTGCCATCACTCCCTGCCGGGTAGCGCGTTTCCAATATAAGGCACAAAAATATGCGGGAAGGAAAGCTGCTGCACAGATACCCATAAAAATAGAAGTTCCACGGGCAATAATATCATTGGGCAACATATAACAAATGATATAACTCACTAATATTGAAAACAGCACTCCCAGACGAATTACATTAGTCAGTTTGCCACGTGAACGAGGCTTGTAAGTACCATAAATATCAGAACCGACCGAGGCACCCATCGTATGGAACTGTGAACTCAGTGTAGACATACTGGCAGAAAGAATGCAAAGCATGAAAAGTGCGGCAAACCAGTCCGGCATTGCTTTATTTATAAAGTATGGAATAATTTTATCCATATCTTTGACTGCTTCTGTAGCCACTACACCTTCGGTTTTAAGAAAGAAAAGATTACTTAGTGCCCCTGCATGATAAATAGCACCTACGGTGATAATCAGGAAAAAACATCCGATAAGGACTCCCCGGTTCAGTTGTTTACTACTCTCTACAGTCATAAAACGAACCACCAGTTGAGGTTGAGCAAGACAACCGATCCCAACTCCCAGAATCAAAGAAGTGACCAATGTATACCATTGAGGTGAACCGGTAACAGGCATGGCAGTCCATCCCTGATGTCCTAACGCTTTGAATTTCTCCGGAACCAAAGGAGCAATATCTGTCAGCGCCTGATTAGCTTCCGTAAAGCCCATATCCAGTACCCGATACAATGAAAAAAGCAAGAACAGCATACAGCCAAACATAATAACCGCCTGCAAAGCATCCGTATACATCACCCCCTTCATTCCTCCAGCTATCACATAGGCCGCTATCACCAGGGTGAATATCAAAAGCGAGACATTAAAATCAATCTGAAAAATCTGTTCGATAAAAACTGCTCCTCCCTTCATTACCACTGCCGCATACAAAGGCATTCCAAGAAAAATAACTGCGGCCACAAACACCTGTATCCCCCGTGAACGATAATGCCTGCCCAACAATTGTGGAAATGTACTGACATTCAGTCTGGCTCCCATCCTGCGTGTCCGGAGGCCGAAAAAGATAAACGCAATCACCACCCCGATAAACATATTCAGAAAACAAAGCCACTGAATACCCATACCGAAGGCAGCAGCCACCCCACCAAAACCGACAATGGCAGAAGCAGATATGAAAGTAGCACCATAAGAAAGTGCCATGACAAATGGATTCATCTGTCGCCCCCCTACCAGATAATCACTGGCGGAAGTTGTCTTTTTATAACCTAAAAAACCAAGATAAGCCAATGATAGCAGGTAAGCTATCACAATCAGTCCAAGTGTAAATGTATTCATCGTGTTTTATCTTTTTCGTCGTCTTTATTCCAATATTTAAGACCAAACCAGGCAGCAAAAAGCACACATACTACCGAAAGCAGATATGGCAAAATGATAAGAGAGTCGCTTATTCCAAACATTCTTGTATTAGATTTCGATTAATATTGGTGCAAATGTAAGGAATTTATTGAAATGGAAAAACAAAAGGCAGAATTTATAAAAAAAGAAAAGGAACAAAAATAAAAAAGCCGCCTCTTTTTATCAGGGCAGCTTTCAGAAAAATCAATTTACGGTTTAATATTTCTCGTAATGAACCTTCTTCTCATCGTATTTCTGCTTAGGTTCCTGCAGAGCAGCCGGATACCCGAAAGGAATCACACATAAGGGCACTATGTTTCCCGGAAGCTCCGTATACTTGCGGACAACCCGGATGCGGTCTTCATAAGGATAAGCAGCTGTCCATACTGCACCCAATCCCTGAGCCTCAGCAGCTAACAGAATATTCTGCGCAGCAGCCGAACAATCCAGATACCAATAAGAAGAACGGGCCACATCACCACATACAACAATGGCATAACGAGCCTGAGTCAACATCTTTGCATAAGGCAATGCAGAAGCCATAGAATCGAGAGCAACCCGATCAGTGACCAGCACAAACTCCCAGGGACGAAGGTCTTTTCCTGACGGAGCAGCCATACCGGCACGTAACATCAAGTCTATTTTCTCTTTCTCTACTTCCTTATCCAGATAAGCACGTACACTCTTACGCGCAAAAATATTATCCAAGGCAGCATTGGATGCTGACGGGACTTCTTTTGGGGAAGAAGATGAACAAGCAGTGAATGAAATCATCCAAAGCAATCCAATCGCCCATGCATAAATCACTTTCTTTGTTCCCATAGATTCTTTTTTATCAAAATAGTTTCAACCTTTTTTCTTGAGCTTCTTTCAATGAAACAGTTTCCCGCTTCATCAGACCACTCTTATCACGGAGTACCTGATATTCACCAGACAGCTCCTGCGCCAGTTCTTCTTTCAATTTCGGACTCATCAACCGGGCAGCGACACCGGCATTCTGTGAAGCATCTTTCAGATGAACCACTGGTGCATGATATACCGGAGCAATTTTCAGTGCAGTATGTAGTTTGGATGTGGTTGCTCCACCTATTAATAATGGAATATCCAGTCCGGCTTTCTCCAACTCCATAGCCACATGCACCATCTCCTCCAACGAAGGAGTAATCAATCCACTAAGGCCTATCATATCTACCTTTTCCTCTATGGCTTTTTGAACAATCGATTCAGCCGGCACCATCACTCCCAGGTCAATGATATCATAGCCGTTACAAGCCATCACAACCGAAACAATATTTTTACCGATATCATGCACATCTCCCTTCACTGTAGCCAACAGAACCTTTCCGGCAGAAGAGGTTCCTTCCACCTTTTCCGACTCTATGACCGGTTGTAAGATTGCAACGGCTTTCTTCATCGTACGGGCTGTTTTTACCACTTGCGGAAGGAACATTTTACCTTCACCGAACAACTCGCCTACATGATTCATTCCATCCATCAACGGTCCCTCAATCACATCTACCGCCTTATCGTATTGTGGCAAGGCTTCTGCAAGATCTTCTTCCAGAAAATCTCCGATCCCCTTTACCAAAGCATATTGCAACCGTTCTTCTACCGTCCCGTCCCGCCAGGCATCATGCTTCACCGGTTGTCCTGCCGCAGCATTACCTGCCGAAGCCTCCTTCAATTTATCAGCCAGTTCAATCAATCGTTCGGCAGCATCAGGACGCCGGTTCAATACCACATCCTCTATTCTCTCAAGCACATCCGCCGGAATATCCGTATACAGCACAGAAGTACCAGGGTTTACAATCCCCATATCCATACCTTTCTGAATGGCATGGTAAAGGAATACGGCATGCATAGCTTCACGAATATAATTATTTCCACGGAATGAGAACGATAAGTTACTTACTCCTCCGCTGATATGTGCTCCGGGAAGATTCTTTTTAATCCAGGCAGTTGCTTCTATAAAGTCTACCGCATAATTATTATGTTCCTCAATACCTGTTGCTACAGCCAGCACGTTCGGATCGAAAATGATATCGTGCGGGTTAAACCCAATCTTATCTACAAGTAAACGATAAGCACGTTCACAAACTTCTATTTTACGGGCAGCCGTATCAGCCTGTCCTTTTTCGTCAAAGGCCATCACTACTACAGCCGCGCCATACTGACGAACTATTTGAGCATGTTCAAGGAATTTTTCCTCTCCTTCTTTCAACGAAATGGAATTCACAATTGATTTTCCCTGGAGACACTTCAAGCCGGCCTCGATAACCTCCCATTTTGAAGAATCGATCATCACAGGGACACGAGCTA
Organism: Bacteroides hominis; assembly: GCF_033042785.2. NCBI lineage: Bacteria > Pseudomonadati > Bacteroidota > Bacteroidia > Bacteroidales > Bacteroidaceae > Bacteroides > Bacteroides hominis. Next base: position 4,518,354 of record NZ_CP178829.1, read on the forward strand.
TTTCAGGTTCCGAAGCCACCAGATTCAGGAAAGTTGTCATCTCTTCTTTCGCATCCAACAGTCCGTCATCCATATTGACATCGATAATCAGCGCCCCGTCTTCCACCTGCTGCCGGGCTATAGACAATGCTTCATCGTATTTCTTTTCATTTATAAGACGGAGGAACTTACGGGAACCCGCTACATTGCAACGTTCACCAACGTTGACAAAGTTAATTTCAGGCTTTACTTCCAGCAGTTCCAATCCCGAAAGCCACATACAATCCGGCCTACGAGCCGGAACATGCGGTTTGGCACCGGCAATCAACGCGGGATATTCGGCAATATAAGCATCGGTAGTACCACAGCATCCGCCAATGATATTAATCAAACCTTCATGGATATATTCTTTTACTTCATGTGCCATATCCGCCGGGGTCTGGTCATATTTTCCCAGACTGTTAGGCAAACCTGCATTCGGATATGCACTGATATAGTAAGGAGCACGTGCGGCCAGTTGCTCCAAAAACGGCTTCAATTGCTTTGCACCAAATGAACAGTTCAGACCGACAGAAAAAATATCGGCATGTTGTACCGAAGCCAGAAAAGCTTCCAGTGTCTGGCCGGAAAGAGTACGCCCCCCTGTATCAGAAACCGTCACCGACAACATAACCGGTACTTTAAGCCCGGTTGCCTGCATAGCACGCTCCGCTGCCAGAATAGCAGCTTTTGCATTCAGCGTATCAAAAATAGTTTCTATCAACAAAGCATCTACCCCACTTTCAAGCATCGCTTCCATTTGCTGTTGATAAGCATCGGCCATTTCATCATAAGTCACAGCACGATAGGCCGGATTATTCACATCCGGAGACATGGAACATGTTTTATTGGTAGGACCAACCGAACCGGCCACAAAACGAGGTTTATCGGGATTGAGTGCCGTATATTCATCGGCTACTTCTCGTGCCAGCTTCACGGCCGTCTGATTGATTTCACGCACATACTCCTGTACATGATAATCGGCCATAGAAATTGTGGTGGAACTAAATGTATTCGTCTCAATGATATCGGCACCGGCTTCCAGATATTTACGATGTATATCCTGAACCACGTCAGGGCGCGTGAGACAAAGTAAATCATTATTCCCTTTCAGTTGACCGGGAATATGCGCAAAGCGCTCACTGCGGAAATCCTCTTCTCTAAGATTATATTGCTGAATCATAGTACCCATAGCGCCATCCAATATAAGGATACGTTCGGGTACCAGCTGTTGAATAGTTCTTTTCATTGCTAAAGGTACAAACCTATCATCGTTTAAACATTCTGTCCATATCGCGGCGGTCGTCTTTTTCTTTCAAAGCCTCCCGCTTGTCATATTGCTTTTTACCTTTTGCCAAAGCCACAACTACTTTGGCCAGACCTCTTTCATTAATAAACAAACGAACCGGGACAATGGTAAATCCGGCGTCTTTCGTCCCTCGTTCCAACTTATTCAGCTCCTTTTTGCTCAGTAACAATTTACGGTCACGTCGGGCCGCATGGTTATTATACGAACCATAAAAATATTCGGCAATGTGCATGTTCTTCACCCACAATTCACCTTTCGCAAAATAACAAAACGTATCTACAAGACTTGCTTTTCCCAAACGGATGGACTTAATCTCCGTTCCTGTCAGCACAATACCTGCTGTATAAGTATCGATCAACTCATAGTCGAAAGTAGCACGTTTATTCTTTATATTTATAGGAGCCAGTTTCATTTTATTTTCTTAATTTAATATAGCTGTTAGCTTGTTGAACACAACTTGTATTACCGCCGGACATAGTATTAACAAAATCGACGAGAAAATGGTGTAACGCAACCGATTCTTTTCTTCCACCAGCATCACGACTCTTGCTCCTTCCCATACCACATAAACGATATAAAACTGGAGCAACCAACCGATAATACTGAAATCCGGAAGCAATCCGGTCACTATATGCAACAAAAAGGTGACAACTAATGCATAGCCTGCAAACTGCTGTGCCAAAGGGATATCATTGGACATGCCAAACATTTTTATCCCCATCTGATTGATGGCATAAGCTGCCAGAAAATAGCCTCCGAACAAAGCTACCGCCACTGCACAACACTGCGTCATGGCCAATTGGAAACTTTGCGGTCCTCCCCATCCATTGGTCCACAAAGCACCAATGAATACGGATAAACCGCATAAACCAATCATAGGATAGACAAAAACAGTAAGAACTGCCCGTCTATCCTCTAAACGAATTTCCTCCCAGGCCTTGGCCGGAGAGGAAATCAATGACATTGCTATTTGAAATAATGCTTTGTAATTCAAATTATTTAGCGGTTTTATATTCTATTTCATACGCCTTCCCTGTAGTAGAAGAATCTTCTATTTTATTGTTGTATTCATTCTGCTGTGCCACCACAATAATTTTGGCTGGTTTATCTTGTCCACTCTTCTGCTTATATTCTCTCAAAAATTCAGTGATATCATAAGCTTTAAAGCTGGAAGTACGTGTCGCACGTTCTACTATAGCAGTAGTTTCATCATTAACAGCATAACGCAAATGGAGTTTCAGTTCTGTAGCACCTGAAGTAATATCATCTGTATAGCAAACCAGAGTAAAAGAATGTTTAGCGAGTTCATTCTTAACATCTTCCGGAGTAGTTACATTTTTCACACGGTAAAGTACCGGCAATACAATTGTATTTTCACTAAACTGGAATGGGGCTACCGTTGAATATCCTGATGCAAAACTCAATGAACCAATTGGTGCATTAGTAGTCACATCTCCCGAACCACCGACAGCCGTAGTAGTAACTGCAGGAGCATCGATTCCAGTCGCATCTGCTAAAAGCGTAACCTTAATCTGTTTAGGATTTGTCGAGAGGTCCTGACCTTCATCAACCTGACAATAAATATAGGCCATTCTTGCACTCAAAGTAACAGGAACTGTGTTAGTGGGGATAAGTTCCGTACCGGCGGCATCTGTAAACGTAACATAACCCATTCTATCATTAACTTTCACCACACCAGCCCACTGCTGAGGACCGTTTTCTCCGGAATCCATACATGAAGTAAACATAGTACCCATCAACAGGGTTAAGGCCAACACCATTAATTTCAATTGTTTCATAAATCTATTTTTTAGAGTTTGCAAAGATATAAATTCTAATTCACAATAAGTAAATGCAGAGACTTAAAAAATACTGCATCCATCACTTAACTATTTTTGCAAACAACTCCAAATGATCGTCTACATAGCTTGCTACCAGTGCTGTAACCTCCTCCTCAATATCCAGATATTCTTCTTCAAGATCATCAAAGGCCTCATATTGCTCGTACATCGCCATAAATTCATCCTCCGTACGCTCTTTCTCCAGATCCTGGCGATGGGCATCGTATATCTTCTTAGCTTTATAAACCAACTTCGAGAAATCCTCGGCTCCCCACAAACGCATCACTTTCGCAAAAGGATTATCAAAGATATAACCTCCATACCCATTCTGAATCAATTGACAAAAACCACCAAACATGACTTCATCCCGAAAAATCTGATAGGCCAACAAAGAGTGCTGCTCTCCTGTCAATAGTGGCATTGTTTCGGCAGTAAGCTCCCCGCCAATCACTTCTTTATACTTATCTGTAAACACCTGGATAAATTCATCCATTCCCTCGCCCGCAGCTTTTTGCAAGGAGGCATCCGTAACTTCTATCATTTCCACTATATATAATAAGGTAAATTCTACATTTATAAATATCAGGAAACAAAAATACGGAAATATATGGTTCAGAAAGGCTTTTTGAAGAGTTTTTTAGAAACTGTCCTATTTTTAAAGCCCATAATTAAAAATTCCCCAATCGCTTTGGGATATATCCCTTGAGGTCTTCAATGGTTCTCTTACGGGATAATTCTTCATCTTAGCGGCTGAGATGAAGCTTTATTACTTTCTCAAATAAGGTTATTTTCAATGATGCAACGACATACCAAGATATACGCCTATACAGTAGGGTATCAACCAAATGCACCACACAACAATACTGAAACGATTGAAATGTTCTTTAGCCTTTTCACTCCCTTTTACATACGTCCAGATAGCCCACATAGCGTGAACAAACATCAACAAGATAGCGATAATGCCGGTCACAGTATGTATTTCATCATGCAGGTGTGTGAGTCGCGCAATATTCTCCATTAAAGCTGTTCCCACAGAATCGGCCAATAGCCCCAATAAGAAAAAGACCAGATGCCAAAATTTCAGTTTCTTCTGCAACCGCTCTCCCCACACTCCTATTGTGTAAAACACCAATGCAGAAGTTATCACACAAATGGCTGCTATTAAATAATGTATATCTACTTCATTCAAATTCATAACCGATCAATTTTTCTCAAAAGAAACAAAGAATCAGAGTAATAGTTCAACAAAATAAAGATTATCTAAAATGTCATCTCCACATTACAATCTAACGAAACTGAAATTTCTATTTTTCCCTTTTCATAAAAAAGTAATAAAACCCGATTTGCAAAAACAAATAAAACGACTACCTTTGTGAGCGATTTGAGAATCGTGACTACGTATTTTTAATTATATCACTTAAAAAAAGAGCTAATTATGACTTATTCACACGAAGTGGAACACATGTGTGTTGTAAAGAAGGGTCCTAACCATGGACCGGCTCCCATACCCGAAGAAGGAAAATGGGTAAAATCAAAAGAAATTGTTGATATTTCAGGTCTGACACACGGTGTGGGTTGGTGTGCTCCTCAGCAGGGTGCATGTAAGCTGACTCTGAACGTAAAAGAAGGTATCATCCAGGAAGCTCTGGTTGAAACTATCGGCTGTTCAGGTATGACTCACTCAGCTGCTATGGCTGCTGAAATCCTCCCGGGAAAAACTATCCTCGAAGCATTGAACACAGACTTAGTTTGTGATGCCATCAACACTGCTATGCGCGAACTCTTCCTGCAGATCGTTTACGGACGTACTCAGTCAGCTTTCTCAGAAGGTGGTCTGATCATCGGTGCAGGTCTGGAAGACTTGGGTAAAGGTCTGCGTAGCCAGGTAGGTACATTGTACGGTACTTTGGCTAAAGGTCCTCGTTACCTTGAAATGGCTGAAGGTTACATCAAGACAATTGCTCTTGACAAAAACGATGAAATCTGCGGATACGAATTCGTCCACATGGGTAAATTCATGGACGAAATCAAGAAGGGTACTGATGCGAATGAAGCATTGAAGAAAGTTACCGGTACTTACGGACGCTTCACTGCAGAACAGGGAGCTGTTAAACACATTGATCCACGTCACGAATAATATAAGGAGGAAAAGAAATTATGATTAGAGAAGTAAAATTTGAAAGTCAGGACCGCCGTATCAAAGGCATCATCGAAGCCTTGAACGCTAACGGTATCAAAGACATCGAAGAAGCTAACGCTATCTGCGAAGCTGCTGGAGTTGATCCTTATAAAACGTGTGAAGAAACTCAACCGATCTGTTTTGAAAATGCTAAGTGGGCTTACGTAGTAGGTGCTGCTATCGCTATCAAGAAAGGTTGCAAAAATGCAGCTGACGCTGCCGAAGCTATCGGCATCGGTCTGCAGGCATTCTGTATCCCGGGTTCTGTAGCCGACGACCGTAAGGTTGGTATCGGTCATGGTAACCTGGCTGCTATGTTGTTGCGTGAAGAAACTAAATGTTTCGCTTTCCTGGCAGGTCACGAATCTTTCGCTGCTGCCGAAGGTGCTATCAAAATCGCTGCAAAAGCAGACAAAGTACGTAAAGAACCTCTGCGTTGTATCTTGAACGGTCTTGGAAAAGACGCTGCTCAGATCATCTCTCGTATCAACGGCTTTACTTATGTTCAGACACAGTTTGACTATTTCACAGGCGAACTGAAAGTAGTACGTGAAATTGCTTACTCTGACGGTCCTCGTGCAAAAGTAAAATGCTATGGTGCAGATGATGTACGTGAAGGTGTAGCCATCATGTGGAAAGAAGGCGTGGACGTATCTATCACAGGTAACTCTACTAACCCGACTCGTTTCCAGCACCCGGTTGCAGGTACTTACAAGAAAGAACGTGTATTGGCCGGTAAGCCATACTTCTCAGTAGCTTCAGGTGGTGGTACAGGTCGTACTCTTCATCCGGACAACATGGCTGCTGGTCCTGCTTCTTATGGTATGACAGACACAATGGGTCGTATGCACTCAGACGCTCAGTTCGCCGGTTCATCCTCAGTTCCTGCTCACGTAGAAATGATGGGATTCTTAGGAATTGGTAACAACCCGATGGTAGGTTGTACAGTAGCTTGTGCAGTTGACGTAGCTCAGGCTTTGGCAAAGTAATTTAAGCCATTCTATATTGACAAACTCCTGCAGTCATATGATTGCAGGAGTTTTTTATTGTATAAATCAGAATAGATTATTTCTTCCTTTTTAAACAAAAACCACCTCTCCTTTTCTCTATCATTTCCCTAATTCTATTTTCAGTATTATAACTTATCCTAATCTCACTACGAAAATCAATGCATTTAGATTACAAAATATAGAATAAGTCTTTCTTTTCTGTATATTTGCGCCCGGTATTTTAGATGCAATTCCGAAAAGTCGTAAGTTTTCGGAGTCATTTTATACTTCCCCCACTTAAGAACTTACTTATTTAGACAAAGTTAATGAAACAAATCAATGCAGTAATTACAGGAGTTGGAGGATATGTACCCGATTACATCCTGACTAATGATGAGATATCCAGAATTGTAGATACCACCGATGAATGGATCATGGGGCGTATTGGCATCAAGGAAAGACGTATTCTGAATGAAGAAGGTCTTGGCACTTCATACATGGCACGTAAGGCTGTGAAGCAATTGATGCAACGTACAAAAAGCCATCCGGATGACATCGATCTGGTAATTGTCGCTACAACCACTCCCGATTATCGGCTTCCTTCAACAGCTTCCATTCTGTGTGAAAGAGTGGGATTGAAAAATGCATTCGCCTTTGATATGCAGGCAGTATGCAGTGGTTTCTTATATGCTCTGGAGACCGGAGCCAACTTTATCCGTTCGGGAAGATACAAAAAGGTCATCATAGTTGGTGCCGATAAGATGTCATCGGTGATAGATTACACCGATCGCGCCACTTGTCCTATTTTTGGTGATGGTGCAGCAGCTTTCTTACTGGAACCTACTACGGATCATTTAGGCATTATAGATTCTGTTTTAAGAACAGACGGCAAAGGACTCCCTTTTTTACATATGAAAGCCGGCGGCTCCGTATGTTCTCCTTCTTATTTTACGATAGACAATCACATGCACTATCTTTATCAGGAAGGCCGTACAGTATTCAAATATGCTGTAGCCAATATGTCAGATGCTTGTGAATCGATTATCGAAAGAAATCAGCTAACGAAAGACCAAATCGACTGGGTTATTCCCCACCAAGCCAATCAACGCATTATCAATGCTGTCGCCCAACGCCTGGATATGCCATTAGAAAAAGTCATGATCAATATCGAACGCTATGGCAACACCAGTGCCGGCACACTTCCATTATGTATATGGGATTTCGAAGATAAGCTCAAAAAAGGTGATAATTTGATCTTTACCGCTTTCGGAGCCGGATTTGCCTGGGGAGCCGTCTACGTGAAATGGGGATATGACGGAAAGATAAATAACGCCACCAGCACACAAGCTTAGCCACAGAAAGTCATAATCACGCCACCGTCAACATCAGATAGCTTTTTAAAGCAAAATAGCCCAAAGTGCTTTTTTGCAAATACAAAGGAACCTTATGCCGCTTTTTTTTGTTATTTGCTGATAATTAAATGCATTAAGATGATGGAAAATGGCGTAATGATGCAGTATTTTGAATGGAATCTGCCAAACGATGGAAAGTTGTGGAAACAATTAAAAGAAGACGCATCACATCTACATAAAATCGGTGTGACAGCAGTTTGGATTCCGCCTGCTTATAAAGCCGACGAGCAACAAGATGAAGGTTATGCAACCTATGACTTGTATGATCTTGGCGAGTTCGAACAAAAAGGAACCGTAAGAACGAAGTATGGCACAAAAGATGAATTGAAAGAAGCGATCGACGAGTTACATAAAAACCATATTTCAGTATATCTGGATGTAGTACTCAACCATAAAGCCGGAGGTGATTTCACTGAAAAATTTATGGTTGTGGAAGTCGATCCCCATGACAGAACCCAAGGATTGGGAAAGCCGTTCGAGATACAAAGCTGGACCGGATATAGTTTCCATGGACGCAAGGATAAATATTCTGATTTCAAATGGCATTGGTATCACTTCTCCGGAACCGGTTTTGACGATGCCAAAAAGCGGAGCGGCATCTTCCAGATACAAGGAGAAGGCAAAGCATGGAGCGAGGGTGTAGATAGCGAAAATGGAAACTATGATTTCCTGCTATGTAACGATATCGATCTGGATCATCCGGAAGTAATTGCCGAACTGAATCGCTGGGGAAAATGGGTTTCCAAAGAACTGAACCTTGACGGAATGCGTTTGGATGCCATCAAGCACATGAAGGATAAGTTCATCGCACAATTTCTGGATGCGGTAAGGAGTGAAAGAGGAAACAACTTTTACGCTGTAGGTGAATACTGGAACGGAGATCTGAAAACACTCGATGCATACATAGAATCTGTGGGCCATAAAGTCAACTTATTTGATGTTCCGTTACATTACAATATGTTTCAGGCTTCACAGGAAGGCAAAAATTATGATTTGCAGAATATCTTGAAGGGCACATTGGTCGAACATCATTGCGATTTAGCAGTCACCTTTGTCGACAATCACGATTCACAATTGGGCAGTTCGTTAGAATCACAAATAGAGAACTGGTTCAAGCCACTGGCCTATGGTTTGATATTATTGATGAAAAACGGTTATCCCTGCCTGTTCTATGGAGACTATTATGGTGTAAAAGGCGAAAAGTCTCCCCATGCCCCGATCATTGATATTTTACTGAATGCAAGGCGAAAATATGCCTACGGTGATCAAATCGAATATTTCGACCATCCTTCTACCATTGGTTTCATCCGTACGGGAGATAAAGAACACACCGGCTCCGGTCTGGTCTTCTTAATGTCAAATGATGAAGCCGGTAGCAAAATGATGAATCCGGGTGAGGAACATGAAGGTGAAGTATGGCATGAAATCACCGGAAGCATTCCCGAAGAGGTCACTTTAGATGAGAAAGGAAACGGAAAATTCTCTGTTAATGCCCGTAATATTGCCGTTTGGATAAAGAAAAGTTAAAATGGAAATTCATTCGGAGAGAAAGAAAAAGCTTAGCTTACCCCTACTGTTCAAAATAATAAAAGATACAGTTTGGGGATTTATAGACGACAGCGTTATGAGGCTGAGCGCTTCATTGGCTTATGCGACATTGTTTTCAATTATCCCTTTTCTTTCTCTCCTGGTCACTGTCGGAGTCTTTTTCCATATGGATTTGGCCAACCAGCTTTATGTCCAGTTACAACCCATTGTAAGACCGGAAATTACCGAAGCACTTCGCTCCATTATAGAAAATGCAGAAAATACAGATTCTTCCAGATCTGCTGCCATTGTCAGCTTAGGCATTTCTATTTTCGGTGCTACCACTATTTTTGCAGAGATACAAAGTTCATTGAACACAATCTGGGGAATAAAAGCTGTTCCTAAAAAAAGCTGGCTCAAGTTTATCAAAAACAGAATACTCTCTTTTTCCATAATACTTGTATTTGCTTTCATCCTTCTGATTACATTTACCATCACCAGCATCATCGGAGAATTGAGTAAAAAGTTTATGGTTAATTATCCTGAAATAGCCGGGTCATTGGTTCAGGTAGTAGGAATCATTATAAATATAGGTGTAACGGCCATCATTTTCACATTGATTTTCAAAATATTGCCCGATGCCAAAATAAAAAGCAGAGATGTTTTTATTGGAGCGATTGTGACCACATTACTGCTACTGGTAGGTCAATGGGGAATCTCATTTTATATAGGGATTGCAAACGTAGGAACCGTTTACGGAGCAGCAGCATTCATGGTCGTTTTCGTTACGTGGATTTATTATTCTTCCATCATCATATATACAGGCGCAGAGTTCACCAAAGCATGGGCAAACGAAATGGGTGGTAAGATTTTCCCCGATGAATATGCGGTAGCCACCAAAACCATAGAAATACACGAAAACAAACCAATCGGATTGGATGATTGAGAACAGGGATTACTTCTCCTGCAATGACTTACTCTCAGCCTCACGACATGTTTTCGTATACTGTTTCAGATGCTTTCTCATCTGCCCGAAGCGGACAAAGCCTAAAAAGAATAAAATGATCCCGGCCATAATACACACCCACGCCAGCCCATGCAGACGTGAGATACTTTCAACTTGAAAGATCCCTATTCCTACAGTCAAGAGATAAAGTGCCATGCGGATATATGCAAACAAAGTTCTTTCATTGGCCAACTTTGTTCTTTCAAGTGCCAAATGATCACGGAGTATCAACTCTTTATCATTCTCAAAGTTATCGGTAAATGTCAACATAGATATTGAGGAAATTGTGTTCTATACGTTTTTCTTTAAAAACAAAGATAGAAAAGAATAGTTCCCCCAAACAGAATCTCAATTAACAAAACACCACTGATAGCCTCTCCAATTCCAACCAATCTACTGCATATTAAAAATCATTTTCTGTTATATTTTTCATAACTGATTAATTAGATTTATGTAAATAGAAAAATCTCTTCATAAATAGAAGATATAACATACCCAACAGTAAGATAATCCCTAATAAATAATAATATCCATGCTCTCGTAATACCAGATATCCTACCACAACCATGGCTTGTACGAACATATAAGTCAATGATACAGTTACATGAGAAATCTTCAATTCATTAGCCATAATCTGATACAAATGTTTCCGGTGAGGCAAACCAATATTTTCATGTAGTAACAGGCGGTGTACGATCGTCAACACACTATCCACTCCGTACACAACAAGCAATACAAGCCAGCTGAAATCTTTCGTTTGAAGAATCAAACTCCCGATCAGGAACAGGACTACAAAAGCTATACTGACCGAACCCACATCACCGGCGAAGCATTTCGCTCTCTTACGGAAATTAAAGAAGTCAAACACCAACACAGAACAAATCATCGTATAAATAAAACTCTGTTCTGTGAAGGAGATCACTTCCGCATTCACATATGCCAAAGAAACCAGGATAACCAATGAATACCCGCCGGTAATGCCGTTAATGCCATCCATAAAGTTATAGGCATTGATAATCCCCGTACAGACAATCAGAGCGACAAGCAACGTCCACCAAGGTAAACTGAACAATCCCCATTGATAGAACAACAGGGCCATTGCCGTAAAATGGAAGACTAAACGCAAACCCTGCGAAGTAGACCGGATATCATCTACAAAACTGATAAAAGTGATCAAGGTCAAAGCCAATATAAACCAAGGGTATTCAAACTGATTCGTCAGGAAAAAAGTCAATGCACCCAAATAGAATATGATTCCTCCACCTCTCAGAGTAATCCGGGTATGCGAACTCCGTTCGTTCGGTTTGTCGATAATATTACATTTATCGGCAATACGAAAATAAAAAAGTTCTGCCAAAAATAGCAGAACTAAGATTATCAGATAATACATAAGTTATTCAGTTTCTTCAAATGAACGAATAGTCTTCATTAATCCTTCTTTAGCAGTGACAGGTAATTTATCGATACCTAAAGCTGCTTTGATCTTAGCATTACTTACCACATAATTTTCCGTCAGTTTACGAAGTCTTTCGGTATTTAAAGGCAAGTGGAGTAAAGTGCCCAATCCGGCACAAGCTTCCATAAAACGCTTATTCATCTTCCAGATACGAGGTTGTTTTTCCATTGCCTCGCACATGATGGCAATCAATTCATTTGTTGACAAAGCTTCATCATCCCCCATGTGATAAATGCCCGTAGGTACATCCTGATTCAAAAGCCCCTCAATCACATAACAAAGGTTATCGATTGAAGTAAACGAACGACGATTATCAAAATCGCCAAGAGGCCAAGGGATTCCTTTTTTCACTACATTATATAATAAATTCAGATTCCCTTTATTTCCCGGTCCGTGAATCATGCAGGGACGAAGAATATACACCTGTTTATTCTTGGGCATCCTCCCCCTATCTTTCTCCAACCGCAAAGACCGATCCTCACCAATAGAAGCAGTTGGAAACATAAAATGATTTTTTATATATTCTTCCGCCTTAATCTTACTCTCCCCATAAGGACCGACCGGAGTAGGAATCACATCTTCGGTAAGCACGTCTCCTACTACACTATCGGCAGCAGCTTTCACCGAACTAAAGAAAATAAATTTCTTGGCGGAAGACTCCAAAAAGAAGTCGAATATCTTTTGAGTCAGACCGGTATTGATATCAAAATAGAACTGAGCGGCCGATTGTTTTTTCGTATCATGGGCCTTTCCGGCAAGATGAATAATGGCATCGAATTGGGGAAGAGTTTGAAAAGGAAAAGATGTGGATTCGATATCTAGCCAAGAAAAAGTTTTAGACACATTAATTCTATCAAAATTTATAATATCTAATCCATAAAAACGATAATCATTAACTAATTTACTTACTAAATTAGAGCCAACAAATCCACTAATACCTGTAATCAGAACATTCATCATTTTCCACTATAAATACACACAAAACAGTAAGATAGAATCACTTACTCCGAGGATTAAATTTAACCATCAAATTATTAAATAAAATATTAAATGGATAAGGAAGTATAGCCCTAAAAAGAGGAGTTGCAACCCCTAAATAAGTCCATACAGGTAAATGCAACTTACGACATCCTTTTATACCGACTTTTAAACGATCCCATCCAACTTTTACATTATTCTTACTAACGCTATTTTGAAAAAAACGATAATAAAATAATACCTCAGGAATATTAGCAAAATTCAAGTTATAAAAAGCACATCTAAACCACAGTTCATAATCATCTTGCCGCAAACCTGAATTTGGATTATATCCTCCCACTCGTTCTATACTGGACTTCCGAAACATAACAGTAGGATGTATAAAAGGACATGCCCAGATATATTTGGAAATATCTGTATGTGTTATTGGAACTTTTAATATTCCACACTGTTTATTGTCAGCATCAATCCTTACAGCATAAGTTCCCACAATATCAACCGAAGGATTCTGCTTTAAATAATTTATCTGCTTTCTAAAACGTTCTGAATGACAAATATCATCTGTATCCATACGAGCTATTAACTCATTTTTACAAATAGAAAGTCCTGCATTTAAAGCACAGCTAAGTCCTTTATTTTCATCTAATAACAAGTAATCCACTTCAGTATAATGATCCAAGACATCCTCCAATTCCTTTGTTAAACAACCATCTTTTACAATTACTACTTGATTAGGTAATAAAGACGATTCATAAATGCTATCTAAAGCTAATTTTAAATAATAAGGATTTTCCTTACTATAGACAGACATTAAAACGGTGAATTTCATAATATTCAAACTAGGGTCTATTTCATCAAAGACATATATATATCAATATACCTTTCAGCAAACACGGCTGGGGAATACATTGATAGATACCTCCTATTCATAAGATCAGCCATTTCTAAATTATATTTCGCATTCATGATAGCCCTTGCTAAATCATCAATGTTTTCAGGTTCAAAAAAAGCCACCTCGGTAGAATTGAAAATTTCTTTAAATATTGGAATATTGGAACATACTGTAGGCACTTTTATCGCAGCGGCTTCCAACAAAGCCAAAGGAAAGCCCTCACTTCGACTAGGCATTGCAAATATATCATAGTAAGATAAATAACGATATGCATCTCTTTTGTATCCAACAAACATTACCCTATTTCCCAATTTGCATTTTTCAACCAAATCACATAAGTACTTTCTAGACTTACCATCGCCCACAATGAATAGTTTATATTCAGGCAATACCTCAAGACTCCTTATCAACAAATCAATACCTTTAATCGGTGATAAAAGCGCATTAACTCCAATCAATATACATTCACCCTTAAAATCAAGTATCTGCTTTTTTTCCTCTGAAGTTAAAATCGCATTCAAAGAAAGCTCTCGAGTATTATAGGCATATGTTAGGTGAGATTTATCAAACCATTTGCAATAATATTTCATGGCATCTTCACTTAAAGAAACAATCAAATCATGTCTTTTCAATAATCTCATCCACAGATTTCCAAAAACAAAAGCTACTAATTTATTATATTGAGAAGTGAGATCTCGTAATACATAGCTATGGATAGTTGTCAAAAATCGCGCCTTATCACAACTTGATCTATGAAAATAAACATATATATCAGGGCGTAAGCCATTAGTATGTACAATATCAAATCGATCAAACTCAATTTTTTCAAAAAAATGTACTCGAATAGTTGGACAAGGGAAAGTAAGTTCTGTCATGCCATCAAAGTAAAAGACCCAACATTCATTACCTGCTTTCAACATTTGATTCACTAATTCTTTCACAACAATAACAGGCCCCCTATTAACTAGAGCAGGTACAATATAAGCTATTTTCATAATCAAGTCACTTTCTCCAATTATCCATATTCTCCCAAAGCCACTGCTCGCTAAAATTATTCGACATTATATATGGAACAGGAGCTAAAAGTTTATATTCACGACTTAAACGCATTGTCCCTCTCTCCGCATATAAAGAAATAGAAAAGAAAATAGCGACTAAAACAAATTCAACTTTAGCTATTTTTCCATGAAATTGACTGCCATTATAATTTTTCAAAAAATAAATAATAGAAGAAGTAACAAAAAGCATTATCATCCGATCAACAACTGCAAAATAAGGTAAGGTTACAGCACAGAAAATAAAACAAACTATAACAAAAGAATAATATCTGTTAGCTATTTCCATTTTATACAAAAAATAAAGTAATGGAAGCATTTGAATTTTATTAAAAGAAGAAGCAACCAATCCATTAAAAGATATTTGACCTTCTGCTTCTCCTCCACTTCCCCAATACCCTGTAGTATATACCTCTATAGCATTTCCTACATCTCCACCCAATATGGATGCCAAATACCCCATAAGCACTAAACTCAACCAATATAGTATTACGGCTAAAGACAACCCTATTTTAAAGTTAAAGCGAATCACATTTATTTTAATTAACAGGACACTTAAAGATACCAATAGCAAGGACAAATGAGTAAGAGGAGCCAATACCAAAAATAAATATGCTATTTTTCTGTTTTCCACTAACAATACATAGGCTCCATATATTGCCAAAGCTGTTGCCATCCCTTGACGTAACCCACAGCATATCACGAAGAAACGTATAGAAAATAATAACAACAAGAACAAGAAAAAACTAGTACTTCTACTGTTTTTCAAGAATCCATTTTTCTCTTGTAAAGAAAGATAGACTAAGAAATATAATTGATATGAAATAAAAACAAATAGAAACCGAATAAATTCAAAATTGATATTCCACTTTGCAAACCAAGCTGTTAAGGTGTACAATATCAAGTCTTGCTTAAATACAACTCCATTGTCTACTACAGAAGAAACACAATCATAATAAAATAAATTATGCCGAAACAAATCATGTGTAGGAGCATACAATAAAGCAATAAACCCTAAAAATAAAGCTAAAAAAGTATAAGCATACCTCTTTCCATGATAAACGTAATATATAATTAATGGAAAGCTCAATAATGGAGATATAAAAAACAAAAGAGTAAAAATTTGAATATTACTCCATTTCATTTTATCCATCTCCTTATTATATTAAAAAGGAACAAAAACGAACTGAGTCTGACTACATTATTTTCAGAAGCCATACGCACAATCCATTTATAATATATGGCCAATCCGGGATGCGTATTTAAATGTTGAACAGAGTCATTATATATAGTATAATATTTCTCTCTTTCTTTCCTGCCACTTGATATCAGCAAAATAGACTTCACAGTCAGTTTATAATATTCAAAAGCTTGCCACAAATCTTTATCCCTCACGTTGTTATTAATAAAAAAATCATAAATAAGATCAACTACACTAATAATATTTTGGCGAACTCTCTCTGAAAGCCGTTTTGTATAAGAAGAAGTATTATACTGTACATAATGTAAATAAGCATGTGGACAATATGCCACTTTCTTTGCATAATAAAATAAGCGAAATAGTATAGACATATCCTCACAGACATTAACTCCCTCAACATGTTCTATATTATTTTCTATAAATAATTTTTTAGCGATTAGTTTATTAGAAGTTGAGGCATGCAACTTACCGTTCAGCAAATCCTTCAAACAATCCATTCCCACGGAAGGAGCAAACTGCTTCTTATATATTATTTTATTTTTATAATCAATCCAATAATCGGAAATAACAATATCGGCATTCTCTTTTATAGCCATATTATACAAATCTTCCAGCATTGTAGACTCTATATAATCATCTCCATCAATGACAATAATGTAGTCACCTGATGCAGCTTCTAAGGCCGTATTCCTGGCCGCAGCAGAGCCTCGATTCTCTAAGTGATGTAAAATATTTACCTTAGATCTGTAATTGGGAAATTGATCTAAAACCTCTTTTATAACAGCTACACTCCCATCTGGTGTACAATCATCCACAAAAATATACTCTACATCTTGCAAGGTCTGGCAAAACAATGAATTAACACACTTCCGAATGTATTTTTCGACACCATACACAGGAGTTAAAACAGATACTTTTGGCATAAACTATCTTCCTTTTTCTATTATATATCTATTATGAATGTATCGCCCCGGAGTTTTATAAGATACAACTCTAGCCGGACAGCCAGCTACCGTTGCATTGTCAGGCACGTCTTTAACCACAACAGCACCTGCCCCGATCGTTACATTATTACCTATAATTACATTCTCAACAATGCACACCGAAGGTCCAATATAGACATTATCTCCTATAATTGCAGCTTTTCCATGATTTGAGCCGATCGTCGTAAATTGACTCAAATTACAATTATTTCCTATGATTGTCGTAGGATTTATGACTATCCCTATCCCATGACCAATATACAGTCCATAACCAATTTGGGTATTACGAGGAATTTGCAAGCCATATTTACGAGACAATCTATTCAACATAAAACAGCTCAAAGGATAAAGCCATCCTGTTTTTGAAGAAAATCGTAGCCAAACAGAGTAAGCGAAAGAATGATTCCAACAAGCATAAAGTATGATTAACAACCAAGAAGAATCTTTTCCTCTATATCTAAAGTAATCGCTTTTTACTAGTTCAAAACACTGCTTATAATTACTATTTATCATCGCAATTTTTATTCGCAGCCTTTGCTACATAATAGAATATAAGTATACAAGAACAAAGTATTAAATTATAAAGCTATACTATCGAGAATAAAACACGATCATTTATCGTTTAACTGTAATTCTCAGATAATACAAACTTCGAATAAGAAGGGTTCCCCAAAAAGGAAAGAAAGCATTTAAATAGAGACTTCCCCATTTATAAAAAGGTAAGTTAGCTTTTGCAAACCGATTTCTCAAATAAGTTGAATTAACCATTTTCACATAGTCACAATATTCTTGTTGGTGTCCCCCATTAAATATAAATGTGAAAAGCCCGTTCAAAACGCTATAAGCCAAAGTTCCTTGAATTAAAGCATCTCCTTTAAAGGATAATGTATCAACATATCGTATCTGCCATTTACAAAACGCTAAATGAGATCGTAATATTTTTTCCGTTTGTTTATGCATTATAGAGCCAGAATTTTGATAATAATAATATACTACATCCGGAATATAAACAATTTTGGTCGTAAGATACCTCAACTGCATTTGTAAAGCCAAGTCTTCACCAACAATCAACTCTTTCGGAAAATCGATCAAATCAAATATTTTTTTCTCAATTAATGCCCCCCATATATGTCCTCCAATACGCCCTTGCATCAGAGAAGCATACAATTCAATATCTGACTCCCCAATCGGATCATATTTATTTTTTAATGCAAACTTCCCATCATCCCAAAAATAGTACGCTTGCCCCATGACCATTTTCGCCTTAGCTGATTTTAATGCAGAAAATAATATTTCGATGGAGTTTTGAGGAATATAATCATCACTATCCAAAAAAAAGATATATCGCCCCAAAGCTTCTATGACGCCACGTTTTCTTGTTAAGATCAATCCTTCATTACTTTTACTAATGACCCGAACTCTCTGATCCTTTCGTGAATAATCCAATAATATCTCCAAACTATTATCTGTACTACCATCATCAATAGCGACAATTTCAACATACTGATAAGTCTGTGAAAGACAACTATCTAAACATCTTTTCAGAAATCGACCAGTATTATAAACAGGTACGATTATGGAAATTAATACTAAATCCTCCATACTATTTTAAGACATTCATTCTACTTTTTACTTTTCTAACATTAGCAACAATACACAAAATAGTCCAAGAATATTTTATAATCATTCCTTTTATACAATCTCGCATAGATAAATTCCTATCATTCAGCTTTATATCTTTTTTCAAACATCTAATTTGCTTTAGCATAGTCCTTTTATCTCTCATACTTAAACAGTTGTTTTCAAACATATAAGTTACAAAACCATATAGTATAGACATCAAATAAGAATACATCCCTTTTATAGAAACTTTCATTTCTTGCGCCAATTGGATTTTCATTTCTATCACTTTCAGATAATCCCAATAATTTCTTTTACTTTTCGAAGCTGTTATAGAATCATTACGACGAATAATATATCGATATACAATATCTTCAATCATAACAACAGTATTCGATTTCATAGCAAGGCAAAAAGAAAAGTATTCATCCTCATGTAAAATGCCCTCAATAAACCAAATTCCTTTCTCTGTAAAAAACGAACGGTTTATTAACTTACCCCAAGCCATCACATACAAATCCCCAGAAATATACCTTCTCAAAATTTCATCATTAGATCTTAAAAGTATTTCAGAGTGCAATAATTTGTAATAAAAATCACCAATTACATCAAAATTTCCAATTAAAAAATCTACATTTCCATATTTATCCAAGCACCTAATAAATGACTCTATCGATCTTTCTGGTAATTCATCATCGCTATCCAAGAAAAAGACATAATCTCCTGTAGCGTTTGTCACTCCCGTATTACGAGCCGCAGATAATCCTTTATTATATTCATGGACTATTATTTTAAATTTAATATCTCCAGAATAAAGACTTAATAAATCATTGATAATGGACATTGAATGGTCCGGAGTTGCGTCATTTACGATAACACATTCTATATTAGTATAAGATTGGGTAAAAACAGACTCTAAGCATTTACCAATACATTTTTCTACATTATAAACGGGGATTATTATTGAAACCATTATAGAATTCATCTCAATGAGTATTAAATAGTGATTCTTTTACAACATAAACCCAACGTCCTATTTTAAATCTATTATTGCACCATTCAGACATTAACATATTCCTTCTATACATTTCAGAACGGCCATACTTTACCAGATATTTAGCGCTGCATAAGGGTTTTTCAATAATGGACGATAAAAAATCCAAAAGTTTTTCTCTCCATTTCAAAATATCGTCATTTACAATCCAAGGTTCCTTCAACACCTTTAAGTATTCTTCCTCTATAGTATCAAGTATCATAATCTTTTCCACCACTTCCTCCAATGACTTAAAATCATGCAAATTCACAAAAGATTTCGTATTAAACTCATTACTAATTAAAGGATTCCCCCAATATATCGGGATAGAGCCTACAGTCATCGGTTCCATTATTTTCTCCGTCGTATATCCCATTACACTACTATTTTCAAAGGCAATATTAAACTTATACTTAGCTATAAATTCATATTTATTATCCACCGGCCCTCCAATATTATTCCAAGCTCTCCCACCAGAATCTATTTTTTTATATTCTGATAATAATTGAAAGAAACGTTCGCGCATAGGATCTGCTAAATGATTATTAGAGACAACAATACTGCAAAATTCTCTATTTAGCAATTTCTCATTATCGATTAGTTTACTTTCCTTCAAACACTCAAAACTATCATAAGTTACATATAAAGGTAATCTTAAGTAACGGTCACCAAAACTCAAATAGTCAAATCCTAATGCGTAATCACAGATATTAAAATCCGGCACTAAATTTTCCCCAACAAACAATATTTTTACACACTCATATGATAAATGAGTAAAGCCAAAACAAGAAAAGAACAAATAATCTGGAGACTCTACCTGAATTACCTCATATTTTATTGATAAAGTCTTCACTATGAAATTAGAATCTAAATCAAATCCAGGCCAAAAATCAACAAATTTAATTTTTATACGTTTCATGTCAAGATTTTATTTCGCATATTTAATATACTCTTTATTGGAGTATATATCCATAAAATATTATATGAAGCTAGCAACAAACAAATTTTCCAAAATACATTCACATACATAGCAGAAAGTATATACTTTCTTTTTATACAAAGAGAAGCATTACATTTCCTACGTAGACAGCCTTCATTGAATACCAATAGGCTTATCTTTGTACTCAATATTTTTGAATATAATTCCTTATAACATAAATCGATTAATCCATATTCCTTTATTCTACTTTCTATCAGCAAACTACTATTAATAGAATCATTAAAACTCTTTAGAGTTCTATTCTTACAATAAGAATTTGGATTATATTGACAATAGTGTACAAATGCTTGATGAATGGAAACGACTTTCTTCGCAAAGAAAAACAAAGAGATTGAAAAAAGAAAATCTTCTCCATAATCCACTCCCTCAACAGTATGTATATGTTTCTCTTGTATAATTTCTCTTTTTATCAATTTATTCCACATATACCCTCCCAACTCTCCATTGAGAAGTTTTTTTATATTAGATACATTATCCACATCACATTTTTGTTCTACATATTCTATGTTATCATTTACATGATCTATGAAATAATCAGCAATAACTATATCTGCATTCTCCTCCAAAGCCTTCAAATACATACTTTCCAGCATATTCAACTCACAATAATCATCACTATCAATATGGATAATATAATCCCCAGTCGCAGCACGCATACCAGTATTACGAACCGCAGCCAAACCTCTATTATATTCATGGGATAACAGCTGAAATTGTATCGGACCATTATAATGAGCTATAATTTTTTCTACCACTTCCATACTATTGTCAGGAGAACAATCATCAACAATGATACATTCTACATCTACCGTATAAGTCTGATTTATAATGGTGGTAATACAGCGCTCAACGAAATGTTCAACTTTATAAACAGGAACAATAATAGATATATTCATATTTTATCAAATAAATCAATCCATCTTTTCACAACGACACTTGGAGAAAAACGACTTATAATGTCTTCTCGGGCATCTTTCCCCATCTGTTCTCTAAGATCACAATCTTCCATCATTTGAATTAATCGTTCACAGTAAGATTTTTCATCGCCATTGGAAACTAAATACCCTGTCACTGAATCCTTTATAATAGAGTTGGGACCAAACGTTTTATAAGAGATTGCGGGTAGACCATTCACCATAGCTTCGGCTAGTACCATAGAAAATCCTTCAAAACGTGAACACACAGCATAAATAGAAGCCATTTGATATTCATATAATGGATTTTGTGTAAAATCTAATATCTCAACATAAGCTCTTAAATCCTTTTCATCAATCATTTTCTCATATTCTTCTTTTAGAACCCCTTCGCCTAATATCCTAAGTTTCCAGTCAGGGAACTGAGCAACTACTTTTGAGAATATATTTATTAGTCGATCAAACCCTTTAATATCGTCCCACATGCGCCCCATAGATAAAATAATTTTCTTGCGTGAAGCATATGTAGGTATTCTATATGGTATCTCTCCCACAAAATTTGGCATTACATACACAGGTCTATTTAAAGACTTCCATTCATTTAATTGAGCATCAGTAAGACAAGTCACTATATCTATATTCCGTGGAAGCAGTCTCTCAAAATAAGAGTATATCTGACGTAGCCACGATTGCCTTCGGTATGCATCCACCATATACGGAAAAGAGCAATGATCAACACCTACTAAAACAGTATGTCTTTTGTGATACAGAGGAATCTCATAACTATTTAAAAGAATAACAGCCGTATCTTGGGGCTGCGTATATTCCTCTACAATACGATACATATTCCTGGTAAATCCCAATGAGTAGATCCAAGTCCCCATTAGTCTAGTTACCGGATTATCCTGCCATCTCCATGTATCATACTTTGATTTCGGTTTGAGATAATGCACCATAACTAAAGGATTTAAAGCATATTTTATCTCTGGGTTTTTTCTGTATTTACTTATTATATGTACCCTGCCATATATTTCAGCAAACTCATTGGCCATATTAACTACTACCCGCTCTGCTCCCCCTCCCAAAGTTATATCCTTAATAAAGAGAAATAAAACAATATCATTTTTCATATCACAGTGTATTTATACTTAAAACCTTTCAAACCTTTCTATTAGAAGTAAAGAAAGTATAGAATCTTTTTGCATATGAACGCGAAGCAGCATCTGTAGAAATGAATAAAAAAAGACTAATCATTGAATACAATAACAAAAGTCCCAATGCATAGATCCCCCATGAAAAGTAAGATGACACATCCATTACAAGTAATATATTCGATAAAGCAGAAGTCACAGAAAAAGAAATTATTATTAAAAGAAGATACTTTCCCCAGTGTAAAACATATTCCCATATGCATTCCCTAAAACCCGATTTATAAAGAAAATAAGGCTTCCATCCACATACTATTATCAACAAACTGATAGCGACACCTAGCAAAATGCCTGTTAGCCCAAAGAAATACCCCAACAAAATAGATAATCCCAAATTCAATATAGCTTCAGCAATAGGTGCCCATATATCTTGAAATAGCCCATATGCAAACAAGAAAATTTCATTAGTCCGAGATAACGAAATAAAAGTTATGAGAATAAGGACTATAAAAGCAGACTGTTTTAAAACAAACTGTTCACCTACCCAAAGTATAATAAAAGAGTGCCCCAACTTATAAACACCAAAACAAACAACAGATGACAGCCAGACACGAAAAGAAGTCAACTCCCAAAATACTTTTTTTATTCGTTTCTTATCCCCTTCAGCCACTAAGTTTCCGATCCCGGCACCAACGCTATTTAACAACGAATTTACCAACATTGTTACTCCAATAACAATCAACATATAATTACCATAAATAGCTACCAATGTTAATGAAGCATAAGCATAAATAATCAGCGGGCTGGTCTGGCTTAACACAAATCCCCCTATTTGGTGAAAAAATGCTTGTTTCGTTTTTGTAATTATCTCAGGATACTTTTTCTTCAATTCCTTACCTTGTCCAGGGACGGATTTCAACCATGGATATTCTCGCTTCAAAATCCTATCTAAAACTACTGCGGCAATAATTGAAAAAAGAAACTCTAAAAACATCCAATAGACATACCCACTTACCAAATAACGGATAGCAAGTATTTGAAAGACTACTTTCAATATTTTAAACCCCTGTACATTAAGTGTTATTTTATACTCTTTTTGATTAGCGGTCAAAACAATTTGCCGATAATTAATAAAATAACTAAGAAGTGCACCAACTAACAAAACAACAAATGAACCGTAAGTATACCATAAAGGAACTTCAGCTTTCGCAAATATTAACGGAAAAAAGCACATCAGTAAGCAAGCTCCAATTATAACGACATAAGCTACTCGCCGATATAACCAACCCTGTACAGAAACTATTTCGTTAACTTTTTGTATATCTTTCTCAAAAATAGGTTTATAGAGATTATATGCTACTGCACTGCCAATCCCCAATTCTGCTAAATTTAAAAATCCAAGTAAATTCTGAGCTGTAGTATTTAATCCTAACACTTCTGCGCCCAAATATTCTAAAAATATTTTCCGGGAAAAAAACTGAAGGAGTAAATTTATAAAATAGAAAAATAACGCAACCTTAGCGTTCTTTATGCTTTTAGCAGTTCGGGATTCAGTAGCCGACATTTTATTACGATGTATGTATTTAGAAAAAGATTTTACTTTTCACATCACCTATGTAAAAACGAATCGTTCAACCAAAGTCTAAGTTAAATATAAACTAATAACTAATTATATTTATGATAAATAAAGAGGGTCCGCAAAAGGGGAAAGAAAACATCCTCCCCCTTATGATTTTATTTTCAACCGAATGAATTACCAATTAACGATCTCATATTCCGGAGCAGTAGGGATTGCATCCACTTCTGCCGGAGACATCACCTTGATTTTATCCCAATCGAAACCGACCTTATTAAAATCTTCTACAGATTTAATGTGACTTTTCACACCATTCGTACTCAGATACACCGGATCAGAGTCATTGGCTTTAATCAGACAAGCATCCAAAGAGAGAGGAATACCCAAAGGAATAGCATTCACTTCCTCCGGACTTTTCACCGTGATTTTATCCCAGGCAGGAAATAAGGCAAAATAAACATCCGGATTGGGAATGTGATGGAGGCTACCGAATTGAACCAAATAAACCGCATCCGCATTGTCAGCTTTGAGGAGCATACCTTCCGGACAGTCGGAAGCCAGTTCTGGATGAAGATTGTCAATCAAAGTCAGAAGTTCAGCACGCCACTTACGGCCATCCCAACCAATATAATGCATTACCGTGTCTGTATGCGCACGTGAATAGTCACCATTGGGAGCATGGACAAAATGATCACCCTCTATCTTCATCTGCCAGTTCTCACCCGCATCCGATATGTAATTCAAGATGGAATCTGTATGGCATTTATCCTTAGCACCATTTTCATAATGATAGAACTTGCCATCTTTGTACTCCGCCGTCCAACGGCCTTTAGTATTCCAAGTCAGATAATCAAGATACGGAGAAGCTGTTTTCGTCTCTTGTGGATTCTCAAGAGAAGTAAATACAAACCATTGTTTTTTCATAATGCTGAATTTTAATAGTTAAGAAACAAAGATAATTATATAGATAAATCACTTATGGCGAGGCCTCAGCCAAAACGTGACTTCACTATTCAACGAGATAAATACTTCACAAATGATATTATTCCATATCCATATTCGGATACGGATTTTCCTCCAAACTCTTTAAATGCTCCACCATCTCAAGCTCCTCCCTTGTCAATTCCCGCTCCTTCCAACCGTCTATTATTGCGTGTGCCTCCGCTGCCAGCTCTTCGTCAAAGACCTCGGCGTAACAGGCTACCAACAAACGGCATTTCAAAAGCGAGGCGGGAAGTGTATCCAAGATATCCCAACTACGATCGAGAACCGACTGGATTTTATCTTCCTTATCACCGTGATTATAAATGGTAGCATTATAGCCGGTCAACAAAGCGATACAAAGAGAAGCTTCCTCTTCAAGAGTACGTCCGTGTGAACCGAAAAGATGCTCACAACGATGATACACATCCGTATTCAACTGGCGGAAACGGTCGGAGTAGATGGGTTCGCCATCCAGACCTAAATGGAGAAGTTCGTGCGAAACAGCGCACAAAGAATCGATTTCTGATTGCAAAGACAACATGGTGATTTATTTACGTATTGGAATATGCACCACAGAGGGCACAGAGTTCACTGAGTTTTTAATTCTTTATTAGCTCGATTAAAGAGGGATGAATGAAGGCTGTGGCAACCGCCATAACCCCCTGGATGGAAACCACCACACGGCGGTCACCTTTAATACGGACAAACTCACCCTCGACACCCTCAAAGATGCCACCGGTGACACGAACACGGTCTCCCTTCTTCATGGAAACGGCGGAAGGGTCCAGATAAACAACCTGTTCATCGTAATTACCGGCAACAGCTATAAAACTACGCATCTGGACTTCAGGAATGGTAATGGGCTGACAGCTCTCACGGTCCATGATATAACGAATGGGAAGAGAAGCGCCGACAGTGGATTTCATTTCGTCAACCTCACTGCGGGTAGCATAAACAAAAACCAGGTTGTGAACAACAGGAACCAATTTACGGATCTTACGCTCACCACGGAATACGTATTCATAGCGCATGGGAAGAAAATTCTTCACTCCACGGGAGTCCAGGTATTCCTTAAAGGCAAGCTCACGGCTATAGGTGATACGAAGGGCGTACCAGGATTTATCAATGCTGTTGTTCACGAAAGGATATGATTGGGGGACACCGGGGTAGTGAAATACCTTCCGGTCAAGTTTGCTAATTCTATTATTTGCCTTGCAGCGTATATCATTTCATCAGGCACTCCCCTATCGCAGGAGAGACGGTTTGAAAAGGGATTCAGAGCAAAAAAGACCATCTTCATAAAGAAGCAGGGAATTTTTGATCTTAGATTTTGTAAACAAGCGTATTATGAAGCAGAAATGTTTCAATAGACGTTCGTCTTTTGAAACACCTTTTTTGTAAATAAATCAAAAGTATCAGACAAACAAAATCAGACAGATAATAAATAGTTTTTTATTAATTCATAAACAACTATATATTAGTGCATTAATGTAATAAGTGAAAGAGGAATATTATTTTTTTTATTAAACATTTTGTAGTTCTAAAAATACCCTCTATCTTTGCGTTCAATTAAACGAACGTCTATTGAAACACTCACATTTCCATCCCATATCAAACTATATATCAAATATTTAACCAACGAAAGAACGTTCATTTTTTCTTTAATTTCACATTTACTTGTCCGCTGAGAGATTCCTTTCTACCTTTGCAACACATTAACACAAATTAGTTTTTAATAAAATAAAAATCACAATGAAGAAACAAAAAGTAGTATTTCAAGCCGTAGACAAAAGTGTAAAAAAACGCTATTAGCAAAACGCAATCAACTATTACAGAAATAGTTAAAGAAACAAGAGGCAGAAAGAAAGGAATACCGATACGTGGAATAATTTCACATAAAGAAGAACTTATCAAAGCGTTGATAGAATCCTACATAGAGGATGCGAATATACAAAATATCAATACATGTCAGGCTTCACTCGCACGCTACATCAATGAAAAAAGACTAATCGGAAATATTAAAAACGGAGTATTTAAACCATTATCCATCAGTTCAATATTAGTCTATATCAGCAGCATTTGGGAAGAAGTGGAAAAGGATAGACAGCACAAACCCGCCATCCACAAAAATACGCACAATGAATTATCATAATCCGCCTTACATGAAACGCCCCCTATCTTCGTGGCGATAACATTTTATCAACTTAAAAAATATACGTATGAAACGAAAAAAAAGACCGGCATCACAGAGTGAAGCCATGAAACTGAGATGGAAGAAACGGATTGTCTTTGAGAAAGGATATACCGAACAATGTGCCGAATGGATGGCAGAGCGTCTGGAAGCATTAACAGACCACCTGCAATACGGGCACGCAGTTATTGCTTATCAGAAGCAGAACGGAGACTTCAGGCTGGTGAAGGCGACACTGATCTATTACGAAGCGGAATTCCACAAGAAGTATGATCCCACAAAAATAGAAGGTGCCGTAGTCTACTGGAATGTGGACGAACAGCGGTGGACAACGTTCCAGGTGGAGAACTTCATGGAATGGAGGCCGATGGCATAGGGTGGGCACCACAGAATTACACGGATTTTCACAGATGAATTATTTCTATTTTGAGGAATCAAGTGAAAACGTCTTTGGGAATCCGGGGTAATTTGTGATGAATGTTTTATTGAAAGTACAAACGATTAATTTGAAAATACAATGGCAATAGCATACGACGGGATCAACTATTTCCCGATGGGCGTAAACTTCATGGAAGAGAACGCAATGGAAGTGATAGAGGCAAAATACGGAATCAAAGGCCCCGCAATCGTACTGAAGCTCCTTTGCAAAATATACAAGGAGGGATACTTCATACGGTGGGATGAGGAGCAGTGCCTGATCTTTGCCAACAAGGCAGGAAGGGAAGTGCAGGCCGAGGAGGTGCAGGGAATTATCGAAATTCTCTTTATCAAAGGGATACTGGACAGAAACAGTTATCTGGAAAACGGAATACTGACTTCAGAAAACATACAAAAGGTATGGCTGGAGGCAACGAAGCGAAGGAAGAGAGAACTGTCGGAACTCCCCTACCTAATAGTAAAAACGGAAAAGGAAAACGGAAAACCCGATACTCCTTCTATAACACAGGAAATTCAGCAACCGGAGCTGTTCAAAGGGGAAAAAACACCTGTTAACCCGAAAAATGTAGTACATCATGTAGCCGTTGACGCAAAAAATGCATGCAATTCCGGACAAAGTAAAGTAAAGGAAAGTAAAGCAAAGGAAAATAAAGAATTACCCCCCTCAGCTCCCCCCGAGGGGAAGGAGGAAGAAAGGAAGGATGATTCCGCTTCTCTTCCGATACCGGGATACGCCTTCAATACGATGACACACAATTATCCGGGACTGATGGACACGCTGAAGAGATTGAGCATTACCGACACCGGGGAAGTAAACTCCATACTCAGGCTGTCGGACTATGGAAGGAAGGGAACGACGGTGTGGCGGCTGATTGCCAACACTTGCTGGAGTGACATAGGGGCAAAAGGAAGGTATCTGATAGCGGCGCTAAACAAGGCGAAAAGAAGATAGCAGGAAGTGTTAGTCTCCGATTTGTAGTTGACAAAAAAGCAAGTATCCAGACTTTTGGTCTGAAAGGGATTCAGTGAAACAAAGAAGCAAAGAGCGTACTTAAAAAACTAAAACACAGCGCTTTTAATGTACAAGATTCCTGTCGGTAAAAGCTTTGCTTTAACACAGAGTTAAAGTTTGTTCTTTGGATGCAAATAACAAGTGTTTTAAATGCAAAAGACTTGTTATTTGCATCTAAGAATAAAATGGCCGGAAGAGGGCGTTAACAATGTTAATGAAGAGCACTGATACACCCAACCGGAAAATGAGGAAATTAAGATTAAAAGTCAGTGCTCCGACCTTTTTAAAGCAATGTACAAGGATCTTTCTGCTTAACAAAGCATTGTGACAGCAGCACGGCAAACGGAGTATCGTATACTCTTGCTTTCTGAGGACACCCCTTTACACAGGCACAGCATTTAATGCAGCGTTCGGCATCTGTATTCAACTCGTCACCTTTTATAATAGCACTCACGGGACACATCTTCGCACATGCACCACAATGAGTACACAAGGATTCGTCTTCTACCCAAGGAGTACGCGGAAGTGGGACACCGCTCTTACGCAAAGCAATCACCTTTCGCAAAAAACGGAACAGCGGAAAGAAAGGCTGGCGCGGACGCCGGATTTTACGGACATCCACTGCATACAGCTTCTCCGGCTCGGCAGCAGATGCTATTTTATCCGAGATCTGCTTTCCAAAATCAGCTGCCAAAGTAAGATCACGTTCATCAGGACGTCCGGCAGCTACGGGATATTTCTCTGTACTATATGAATGTTCTCCGATGAAGGTTGCACCGGCAATCACCTTAAATCCCTGTTGAATAGCCCAATAATCAAGTTCCATCAACGATTTTTCATAAGCGCGATTACCATATACCACCACGATAACTGCCGGAGTATTATTCCCGCGTACACTTGCCAGACGATCCATGGCCAGAGGAGCCACACGCCCTCCATATACAGGTACGACAATAATGGCTAACGCAGATTCGGTAATTACTAAATCCTGAGCTGCCTGTTGTGTTAAATTCGTGTTTATCACATTTGTTATTCCAGTTCCACGAACAATTGCCTCTCCAACTTGTTTTGAGGTGTGGGTAGGCGAGAAATAAATCAGATGGACTTCGTTTGCTGTCATAATAGTTATGTTTTGTGCAACAAAGGTACACTTTTATGAAGAAAAAAAGAGTAAACGATCATAAAAACCAAATTTATTTATTATCTTTGCGGCGTTGAAACATTCCGATAATCCTCCAACGGGAGACGAAACTCGGATTTCCGATTCAACAAAACATCCCAAATTCATCATATAAAAACTGTTGCGTTTGTTAAGCTTCCGGCCATTGCGTCGTAGCTTCGGCCGTACGTATTTCAACAAATAAAATTAAAATATTAAATAACTCACATATACTGTATGTATAACATTATCCAATTGAACGACAAAAATTTGTCGGAACTACAAACTATTGCCCAGGAACTGGGTATCAAAAAAACAGACTCACTTAAGAAAGAAGAACTTGTCTACAAAATCCTTGATGAACAAGCTATAGCCGGAGCTACTAAAAAAGTAGCAGCTGACAAACTTAAAGAGGAACGTAAAGAAGACAAGAAAAAACGCTCTCGAGTGACAGTAAAGAAGGAAAACGCCGACAAGGTTTTCTCTTCTACCAAAAATGGCGAACTGACCAAGACAGATGCCAACGCACCTGCAACCAAAGCACAAGCTAAGACAACAGAACCGACTAAGGAAGCAACTAAAGAGATGAGCACTGAAACGAGCGCCACTCCGGCAGAATCGATAAAGGTGACCCCTTATGCCACTCCGAAAAAGAAACCGGGACGTCCCCGCAAAAACGCAGTGGAAGCAGAAACCAAACCTGCAGAGGTTACAGCAGACAAACCTGTAACAGCCCCAGCGGTACAGGAAGAAAAGCCGGCTGCTCAACCGGAAACGGAAAAACGCCCTATCAGCAAACCGATCCTCAAACCGAAACCAACCGTTGTAGACGAAGAAAGCTCAATCCTCTCGGATATGGATGCAGATGATGATTTTATCCCCATCGAAGATCTGCCTTCAGAAAAAGTAGAACTGCCTACCGAATTATTCGGCAAATTCGAATCAACAAAAACAGAACCGGTAACCACCACTCCCGAACCGGCTGCACAACCTCAACGTCCCCGTGTCATTCGCCCACGCGACAACAACAATTACAGCAATAACAATAATAACAACAATAATAACAATCAGCGCAACAACAACCAGCGTCCTCCTGTACAACAACGTCCCATGCCGCAACAAAATGCAACTGAGCCCGCTCCTGTTCAGGAACGCCGTGTGATTGAACGCGAAAAACCATACGAATTCGATGATATCCTCACCGGAACCGGTGTATTGGAAATCATGCAGGATGGCTACGGATTCCTCCGTTCATCAGATTACAACTACCTCTCTTCACCGGACGATATCTATGTATCTCAATCACAAATCAAACTATTCGGACTGAAAACCGGTGATGTAGTAGAAGGTGTAATCCGTCCGCCCAAAGAGGGTGAGAAATACTTCCCATTGGTGAAGGTTTCTAAAATCAACGGACGTGACGCTGCTTTCGTGCGTGACCGTGTGCCGTTCGACCACCTTACTCCGCTTTTCCCGGACGAAAAGTTCAAGCTTTGCAAAGGTGGCTATTCCGACTCCATGTCGGCACGTGTGGTAGACCTCTTCTCGCCCATTGGTAAAGGACAGCGTGCACTGATCGTAGCCCAGCCTAAGACGGGTAAGACCATCCTGATGAAAGAAATTGCCAATGCCATTGCTGCCAATCATCCGGAAGTATATATGATTATGCTGCTGATTGACGAGCGCCCGGAAGAAGTTACCGACATGGCCCGCAGCGTCAATGCCGAAGTGATTGCTTCTACATTCGACGAACCCGCCGAACGCCACGTAAAAATAGCCGGCATCGTTCTTGAGAAGGCCAAAAGACTGGTAGAGTGCGGACACGACGTAGTTATCTTCCTCGACTCGATTACACGTCTGGCACGTGCATACAACACTGTATCTCCGGCATCGGGTAAGGTACTTTCGGGTGGTGTGGATGCAAACGCACTTCACAAACCGAAACGTTTCTTCGGAGCAGCCCGTAACATCGAAAACGGAGGTTCGCTCACAATCATCGCTACCGCCCTGATCGACACCGGTTCTAAGATGGACGAAGTGATCTTCGAAGAGTTCAAGGGTACAGGTAACATGGAGTTGCAGCTCGACCGCAACCTGAGCAACAAGCGTATCTTCCCCGCTGTCAACATTGTGGCATCGAGCACACGCCGCGACGATCTGCTGCTCGACAAACAGACACTGGACCGCATGTGGATCCTGCGCAAGTACCTGTCGGATATGAACCCGATCGAAGCAATGGACTTTGTAAAAGACCGACTGGAAAAAACCAAAGACAACGACGAGTTCCTGATGAGCATGAACAGTTAAAAAAGTCCTTTTGTGAACAAAACATAAAAAAAAGAGTGAGATTCTGTTTGATTCTCACTCTTTTTATTTAGCTTTGCACTACATGCATCATAAACAAGCATAAAACAAACACCGGAAGTACAACAATTACTGTGGGAAAGTTTATTAATATAACGTTTATAACAGTAGTAACCCTATACTCTGTCACTACACATGCTGCCAATAAAGCAACAATGCACGTGTCAGCACTCCAAAACCTGATTGACAACAGCCTCAATTATAGTAAAGAAGCTCCCAACGACAGTATCATCCAATGGGGTCATGAACTGGCTCCTATCCTGAAAAAACAGAAAGAGTACAAAACCCTCTTCCAGTTGAAACAGCTTATTGCGACTGCCTATGCCACACGCGGAGACATGAACATGGCCATCGACCATGCCCGCCAGATGTACAAGGAAGCCAAAGAACTGAATTACCCCATCGGCATTGCCCTTTCCAGCCGCGCCATCGGGGATGCTTACCTCAACGCCAACATGCAGGAACCTGCCATTGAATCCTATAAGGAAGCCCTGGAATTGCTGGATAAGATACCGGGCAGCGAAATCCTCGAACAGGAAATACTTCCGAAATTCATTCTGACCCTGATCCAGACATCACACATGGACGAAGCACGTACCTATCTGAAAAGATTCGAGAACCTGCATACCGCCGCTCCAACTCCTACATTCCACTTTTTTTTATGTACGTGTAAAGCTTACTATGACATTGAAGCAGGCAATCCGGAGAAAGGAAAAGCCAGTTTGGACGAAGCAAGGAAAATCAGTGACCAATTGAAATTCCTCTATCTCCGCAGTATCTTTAACTACATATTGGGACAATACTACCAGGCTATCGGTGAGTATGGACTCGCCTTGCAACAATATGAACGCCTGATAAATACCCCTAAAGCACCCGCTCCCAACAAACACATCGGATTGCAGTTGGAGTGTGCGCAGCTACTGACTAAGATGGGAAGGACAGAAGAAGCCTGCCTGATCTACCAAAAGGCCAACGAACAAAAAGACTCGCTGAACGCTTTGAGTTATGCCCGGCAAATCAATGACCTGAGAGGCATGTACCAGATAGACCAGATGGAAATCCGGAACCAGATACAACGCAACCAGATCACCCTGTGGGTTATCATAGCTTCCATTTTCATATTAGTGCTTATTTTGTTGCTGATCGTCCGCATCCGGCAGGAAGCCAACCGCCTTCTCCATTCCAAAGAAGAGTTAGAGATTGCACGCAAGTATGCCGAAAACGCCATACATACCAAAAGCCTGTTCCTATCCAATATGAGCCACGAAATACGGACACCGCTGAATGCCCTTTCCGGATTTTCGTCCATCCTGACCGAAGAGTCTATCGACAATGATACACGACGTCAATGCAACGACATCATCCAGCAGAATTCCGAGCTGCTGTTAAAGCTGATCAATGACGTGATAGATCTGTCGAGTCTCGACCCGGGTAAGTTGACTTTCAACTTTAAGGAATGTGATGCAGTCAATATATGCCGCAACGTAATCGATACTGTAGAAAAGGTGAAACAAACCCAGGCCGGAGTCAGTTTCATCACTTCACTGGACAAACTGACTTTGCGTACCGACGAATCACGTCTGCAACAGGTATTGATCAATCTGCTGATCAATGCCACCAAATTCACCACCGAAGGCAACATCACCCTGACACTGGAGAAAGAGTCAGAGACCATGGCCCTGTTCACAGTAACGGATACCGGATGCGGCATCCCCCCGGAAAAACAGAATCAGATATTCAACCGTTTCGAAAAGCTGAATGAAGGGGCACAGGGAACAGGACTGGGACTCTCCATTTGCCAGCTTATCATCGAACAAATCGGAGGAAAGATATGGATTGACCCGGAGTACACCGGAGGTGCACGCTTCCGGTTTACACACCCCATCGGACCCACAAAAGAAGAGGAGGCAGAAGGATGAAACGATTCATACTGATCCTTATAGCATGCTGTCTGGCCTCAGGAGCGTACGCGGACGGACAAACAGAAGCCGACAGCCTGTATCGGGTGGCACAGACACTTCCGCATGATTCCACACGTCTGGAAATGCTCAAGAAACTGGCACAAATAGAACAGTTGACACCCAAATGTATCACATATTCAAACCTGCTGAGAGAAGAAGCAACTCTACAGAATAACGATAAATACAACACCATAGCCGCCTATCTGCACACAGTGTACTATTATAACCAAAGCAACCGGGACAGTGTAAAGAAATGGCTGGACATTATGGAGCCTTATGCCCGGAAGTCGAAAACCTGGGATCTGTATTTCGACGCTCTCCGCTTCCAGACAGACCTCTACACTTATGAAGAGCAGTATGAACTTGCCATCAACGAGGCAAACCAGATGTTCGAAAGGGCAAAGAAAGTGGACTGTGTCCGCGGACTGATCGGAGCCAAACAATGTCTGGGCAATGCCTATATCGGCACGGAGCGATGGGACGAGGGAATGAAAGCATTGGAAGAAGCCTATCAACTATCTTCGCGAACAGACAATGCCGTGGTACGGATCTCGATCCTTTGCCAACTGATTGCGGTAGCCAAGGATAAACAGAACAACAAACAGCTGTCCGAATACCTCGGAAAGTTAAAAGAGACTTTGCAACAGCACACTGCCACAAACCCGATGCTCAAAGAGGCATTTTATGATGTTTATCTGTTCGGTGAGGTGTACTACACCTATTATTATCTGAATACCGGCCAATCGGAACAGGCACACGAAAGTCTGGAAAAAGCCGGGAAATATCTTACTCCCAATACTTTCTTCATGTACCGGGTGCTCTATTACGATGCCTATGCAGCCTATTACCGAACTCGAAAAGAGTATGACAAAGCACTTGCGAAGATGGACTCTACCGTCATTTTATTACAGGAAGACCGGAACAGCAATTATATCCACCAGCAGCTGTCTAAAGCCGATCTTCTGGTAGAAGCCGGGCGGAGTGCGGAAGCTCTTCCGTTGTATATCGGGACACTCCACCTGAAAGACTCCATCGAAACGACTATTTTCGATAAACAGATGCAGCAGATAAAGGCCAAATACAATATCGACAAAGTAGCTTTGGAAGAAGAACAGTTGAAAAGCGATATCCAACTGACGGCTTTGGTCATTGTCGGCATTGTCCTGGCAATCCTGATTGTCTTCATGCTTCGTATCTCGCACGTTCGTAAAGCATTGGAGCTATCGGAAAAAGAGACACGGAAGGCAACCCGTATGGCGGAAGAAGCCAACGAGATGAAGAACCGCTTTTTGTCGAACATGAGTTACCACATCCGTATCCCGCTGAACGGCGTAGTGGGCTTCTCGCAACTGATAGCTTCCGAATCCAACATGACCGACGAAGTCCGGAAAGAATACTCCTCCATCATCCAGAAAAATTCGGAAGAGTTGATGCGCCTGGTCAATGATGTACTCGATTTATCGCGGCTTGAAGCAGGCATGATGAAGTTCAATATTCAGGAATACGGACTAACCGAACTCTGTAACGAAGCTCTCTACATGGCGCGTATGCGCAACGAAGAGAACATCTGTATCCGGCTCGGAAACGAAACAGCCCCCGACCTGGACATCCGTATCGATACGGCCCGTTTCAGCCAAGCGCTGCTGAGTACTTTAACTTATCCGCAGAAGTGTGAAGAAAAACGGGAGATCGACTTCAAAGTGACCCATGACACAGAAAAGAGCATGATCCGTTTCCGCATCATTAACTCCCCGTTGGCCGACGAAAGATTTACCTCACAGGAGGTATACATCCGCCACGAAATTAACCGGTTGTTGCTGGAGTATTTCGGAGGAAGCTATAAAGTACAGGCAAACGCAGGTGAAAAACCGACCATCCTCTTCACCTATCCGTTGGGGAAAAATTGACTTCTTTTCCCGGTGACTCGTCAACTTCTGCAGAAAGTTGTATCTTTGCGGCCTGCAAACTAAAATCCTTATTTATGTATACCAACAAACAGATCTGGAGTGTCAGTTACCCGATTCTCCTGAGCTTGCTTGCGCAAAATGTCATAAATGTCACCGACACCGCCTTTCTGGGACGCGTCAGTGAGATAGCTCTTGGTGCCTCTGCCATGGGCGGGCTTTTCTATATTTGTATTTTCACCATTGCCTTCGGATTCAGCACCGGTTCACAGATCGTCATTGCCCGCCGCAACGGTGAAGCGCGTTATACCGACGTGGGGCCTGTCATGATCCAGGGAGTCTTGTTCCTGCTTGCCATGGCTCTTCTGCTTTTCGGCTTTACCAAAGCATTCGGTGGCAACATCATGCGCCTGCTGGTATCTTCCGAAAGCATTTATGACGCCACGATGGAATTTCTCGACTGGCGCATTTTCGGCTTTTTCTTCTCGTTTGTCAACGTCATGTTCCGGGCACTCTATATCGGAATCACCCGCACCAAGGTACTTACCATCAATGCGGTAGTAATGGCTCTGACCAATGTGGTACTGGACTATGCCCTGATATTCGGACACTTCGGATTGCCGGAGATGGGCATCAAAGGAGCCGCCATCGCCTCGGTAATAGCCGAAGCGGCTTCTCTGCTGTTCTTCCTGATTTATACGTATATCACCGTCGACCTGAAAAGATACGGTCTCAATCGTTTACGCTCGTTCGACCCGGCTTTGCTGATGCGCATCCTCAGCATATCGTGCTTCACCATGTTGCAGTATTTTCTGTCAATGGCCACCTGGTTCATTTTCTTCGTGGCTGTGGAAAGGTTGGGACAGCGTGAACTCGCCATTGCCAACATCGTACGAAGTATCTACATCGTCATGTTGATTCCGGTAAATGCACTGGCAACCACCACCAACAGCCTGGTGAGCAACGCCATCGGCGCGGGAGGCATCGAACACGTGATGCCCCTGATAAACAAAATCGGGCGTTTCTCTTTCCTGATCATGCTGGGACTGGTCATCGTAACCGCCCTTTTCCCACAGGCATTGCTTTCGGTATACACCAACGAGGCAGCGCTGATCAATGAATCCGTACCATCGGTATACGTTATCTGCGCGGCCATGCTGATTGCTTCGGTAGCCAATGTGGTATTCAACGGCATATCGGGCACAGGCAATACTCAGGCGGCACTGATGCTCGAAGCCATCACCATCGCAATCTACGGATCGTATATCATTTTCATCGGAATGTGGGTAAAAGCTCCCATCGAATGGTGCTTTACAATTGAGATACTGTACTATACACTGTTGCTCGCCACAAGCTATATTTACTTCAAAAAAGCAAAATGGCAGAACAAAAAGATATAAAGTACAAGAGATTTTTGTACATTTGCGGCTGATTTCACCACAGATTACACAGATTAGCACAGATACTCTCTATTTCAAATACAAAATCCGTGTTAATCCGTGTAATCCGTGGTGGATTTTACACATCATTAGTAATTCATAATTCAAAGATATGTTCGACAATTTAAGCGAAAGACTCGAAAGGTCGTTTAAGATTCTGAAAGGTGAAGGCAAAATCACCGAAATCAACGTAGCAGAAACCCTGAAAGACGTGCGCAAGGCACTGCTCGATGCCGACGTTAACTATAAAGTAGCCAAAGGCTTCACGGATACGGTGAAGGAAAAAGCATTGGGACAAAACGTGCTCACAGCCGTAAAACCAAGCCAATTGATGGTGAAGATCGTTCACGACGAGCTGACTCAACTGATGGGTGGAGAGACTGTCGAGATAGATACCAAAGGCCAACCGGCAGTCATCCTGATGTCCGGTCTGCAAGGTTCGGGTAAGACTACTTTCTCAGGCAAGCTGGCACGTATGCTGAAAACCAAGAAGAACAAGCGCCCGTTGCTCGTTGCCTGTGACGTTTACCGTCCTGCCGCCATCGAACAGCTTCGCGTATTGGCCGAACAAATCGATGTACCGATGTACTCAGAAATCGACAGCAAAGATCCCGTTGCCATAGCTCAAAACGCCATCAAGGAGGCACGTGCCAAAGGTTACGATCTGGTAATTGTCGATACGGCCGGACGTCTGGCAGTCGACGAGCAGATGATGAATGAAATCGCAGCCATCAAGGAAGCCATCCAACCGAACGAAATTTTGTTCGTGGTAGACTCCATGACCGGTCAGGATGCCGTAAACACCGCCAAGGAGTTTAATGAGCGCCTCGACTTCGACGGCGTAGTGCTGACGAAGCTCGACGGTGACACCCGTGGTGGTGCCGCCCTCTCTATCCGTTCGGTTGTGAACAAGCCCATCAAATTTGTAGGTACAGGCGAGAAACTCGATGCCATCGACCAATTCCACCCCGCCCGTATGGCCGACCGCATCTTAGGTATGGGTGATATTGTTTCGCTGGTGGAACGTGCGCAGGAACAATATGATGAAGAAGAAGCCAAACGCCTTCAGAAAAAGATTGCCAAGAACCAGTTCGACTTCAACGACTTCCTCAGCCAGATTGGCCAGATCAAAAAGATGGGTAACCTGAAAGAGCTTGCATCGATGATTCCGGGTGTAGGCAAGGCTATCAAAGACATCGACATTGACGACAATGCTTTCAAGAGCATTGAAGCCATCATCTACTCCATGACTCCGGAAGAGCGCAGCAATCCGGCTATCCTGAATGGCTCGCGCCGTACACGTATCGCCAAAGGTAGCGGTACGACTATCCAGGAAGTGAACCGCTTGCTGAAGCAATTCGACCAGACCCGCAAAATGATGAAGATGGTAACCAGCAGCAAAATGGGCAAGATGATGCCGAAGATGAAATAAAACTGCACTTTTCGTCCCGAAAGCTTGACTTTGGCTTTGGGATGATGTATCTTTGTCAATGTAATCATTCAATAGATTCAATCAGAATGCAATAAAAGGAGGAAACCGTGGTTCCTCCTTTTTTTATGCACCTAACCGAAAGGAGAACCTACAGCCCGCAGCTTAAGCCTCCGAAGACGGTTGCTATACTCCCGAATGCCGGTTGCATTTCCTCCAAATGCTTACTGCATTTCGGCAAAACCCCGGCTCTACTTGTATCGGACCGAGGCTCTATCCCGAAAAGTACCTCCCTGCTTTCGCCCACTCCCCTCCTCCTGTTAATAATCTATAAAGCTACTCTTGACAAAAAACAGGAGATGGTAAATGATATTACTTTTGTCTGATACCATAAAAACATTGAATCAATGAAACACATTCTCTTCACTCTGGCGCTTGCTTCCGTAGCCGGGATGGTCAACGCACAACAAAATGGACACTCCTACACGGTAGAAGGGTTGATAAACGACTCTACTCTAAACGGACAGA
Source organism: Bacteroides hominis (assembly GCF_033042785.2). Taxonomy (NCBI): domain Bacteria; kingdom Pseudomonadati; phylum Bacteroidota; class Bacteroidia; order Bacteroidales; family Bacteroidaceae; genus Bacteroides; species Bacteroides hominis. The sequence goes on from NZ_CP178829.1 coordinate 4,557,900, forward strand.
CTCTCTACATCAGCCGCTACGACGACGGAATGAAAGTAGACAGTACGCAAGTGGCAAACGGGCAATTTAAATTCACCGGAAAGGCAGATACCCCCTATTTCTGCCGCATCGATGCAGGAAGAGAATATGCCAACTTCATCCTCGAAGGCGGCAATATCCAAGTCAATGTACTGACCCATAACGATCCGAAAGGTACACCCATGAACGAGGAATACTCCCGTATACACGATAGGACATCTGAAATGGTAGCCACACTGAAAAGCAAACATTCTGAAATAGAACAGCAAACAAAAGACAAAGCGGAACAACTCCGGCTTAAAAAAGAATATAGCCAAACTTACTGGCATGCAGCTTACACCCAGCTATACAAAGAGTTGTTCATGAATAATCCGGACAATGCATTAGGGGAATACGCCATCAGAAGTCTTATCATGTCCGCTTCTCCCGAAGAAATGGAACCCATTTTCGCTACTGCCGGTCCTTGGTTGAAATCGCTCCAGACCTACAAGCGCATCGAAAAACAATGCCAGGCAATGAAGGCCACGGCCATAGGACAGAAGTTTACCGACTTTAGCGGCAAGGCTGTAGATGGCTCCGAAGTCTCCCTCTCTGACTATGTGGGCAAAGGCACATATGCATTGGTAGATTTCTGGGCAAGTTGGTGTGGGCCCTGCCGCGCCGAATCACCTCACGTAGCCCAACTCTACAATGAATATAAAGATAAAGGACTTACAGTTTTGGGAGTAGCCGTCTGGGATAAACCGGAACACACGAAAAAAGCAATCAAAGAACTCAATATCAACTGGCCGCAGATAATAGATACCGGCATGACACCCATGGACCTATACGGCGTTAACGGCATCCCGTTCATTATCCTCTTCGGACCGGACGGAACAATCATCGCACGTGACCTCAGGGGTGAAGCCATGATAAAGAAAGTGACTGAAGTACTCAATATTAAATAACCCAATAAACAGATAAGAAATGACTCTAATTGATGGAAAAGCCATCTCCGAACAAGTAAAACAGGAGATTGCAGCCGAAGTGGCAGAAATAGTAGCCCGGGGTGGCAAACGCCCGCATCTGGCAGCCATCCTCGTAGGACACGACGGAGGCAGCGAAACATATGTAGCCGCTAAAGTGAAAGCCTGCGAAGTGTGCGGATTCAAGTCGTCACTGATTCGTTACGAAAGCGACGTGACGGAAGACGAACTGCTCGCCAAAGTACGTGAACTGAATGATGACGAAGATATAGACGGATTCATCGTACAACTTCCGTTACCGAAACATATCTCGGAACAAAAGGTAATTGAAACCATTGACTACCGCAAAGATGTAGACGGATTCCATCCGATCAACGTAGGACGTATGTCTATCGGACTGCCTTGTTATGTATCAGCTACCCCGAACGGCATCCTCGAACTGCTGAAACGTTATCAGATAGAGACCTCGGGTAAGAAATGCGTCGTACTGGGACGCAGTAACATTGTCGGTAAACCGATGGCAGCACTGATGATGCAGAAGGCCTATCCGGGAGACGCAACGGTAACCGTATGCCACAGCCGTTCGAAAGATCTGGTGAAAGAGTGCCGGGAAGCGGATATCATCATCGCCGCACTGGGACAACCCAACTTCGTGAAAGCGGAAATGGTGAAAGAGGGTGCTGTGGTAATCGACGTAGGTACTACCCGCGTACCGGATGCCAGCAAGAAATCGGGCTTTAAACTGACAGGTGACGTGAAGTTCGATGAGGTAGCTCCGAAATGCTCCTACATCACCCCTGTTCCGGGAGGTGTAGGCCCGATGACCATCGTCTCTCTGATGAAGAATACTCTGCTGGCAGGCAAGAAAGCAATCTATCAATAATCCTCTCTGCCCCCGTTTCCTCTTTTTCTGTGAGAGGAAACGGAGAGCGAAAGAGGTGGAACACATTCTTCAGAAAGAACTTTAATACCTGTTGCTTATGAAACATCTGATTCTTCTTTCCCTGTTTTTCTGCTCTGTATCTTGCAGCAGCAATGCACAAGAACAGCCCGTCCCTGTCCCGGCGCCCGATACGATATCTGCGCAGAAGATTACACTCCTCTTTGCAGGCGACTTAATGCAGCATCAGGCACAGATAGATGCAGCCCGGACCACCAAGGGATACGACTACACGGACTACTTTAAACTGGTAAAAGAAGAAATCAGTAAAGCAGACATTGCCATCGGCAACCTGGAGGTAACTCTCGGAGGAAAACCTTACCGGGGTTATCCCGCTTTCAGTGCTCCCGACGAATATCTGTCCGCCATAAAAGACGCCGGCTTCGATGTATTGATAACCGCCAATAATCATTGTCTCGACCGGGGCAAAAAAGGGCTGGAACGAACCATCCTGATGCTGGATTCGCTACAAATTCCTTATGCCGGAACTTACACTGACAGTACGGCCCGCGCTTCACGCTATCCACTATTGTTGGAACAGAACGGCTTTCGGATTGCCCTGCTCAACTATACATACGGCACCAACGGCATTAAAGTTTCTCACCCAAACATAGTCAACTACATCGACAAGGCTGTCATGACACAGGACATTGAAGCTGCTAAGGCTCTGCATCCGGATGTATTGATTGCCTGCATGCACTGGGGGATCGAATATCAGTCACTGCCCAATAAGGAGCAGACCTCCCTGGCCGACTGGCTACTTAGTCAAGGAGTCACCCATGTGATCGGTTCCCACCCCCATGTAGTGCAACCCATGGAGCTGCGGACCGATACCCTCACCGGTCGGCAGAATGTAGTCCTCTACTCTTTAGGCAATTTTATTTCGAACATGTCTGCCCGTAAAACAGACGGCGGACTGCTATTTAAACTCGAATTAATGAAAGACAGCACGGGCATATCTGTCAGTAATTGCGGATATGGTCTGGTATGGACGGCACGCCCCATACTCTCCAAAAAGAAAAATTACGTTTTATATCCCGCAAGTATTCCGACAGACTCTTTATCGGCAGAAGAACGTAACCGCCTGAAAATCTTTATTAATGACACGCGTGAACTCTTCCGCAAGTATAACCGCGGAATTAATGAATACATTTTTTGAAGAAAAAAGTTCGCGAAATGTTTGCAGATTTAAAAAGAATCGCTACCTTTGCATCGCATTTGAGAGAGATGCTAACATGGTGGATGTAGTTCAGTTGGTTAGAGCGTCAGATTGTGGTTCTGAATGTCGCCGGTTCGAGTCCGGTCTTCCACCCAACGAAGAAGAGGAAATTCAATAATGAATTTCCTCTTCTTCGTTATATATCAGGCTTTCCAGAAAATTATATTACTTTAGAGGCAGGGTCAAAGCCCTGCCTCTAAAGTAATATATAGTCATTAAAATGAAATATATTTTATCAGGCCGCATTTAAAAACGCGGCATGACAAACTTATCATCAGGAGATGTAAAGGACAATCCCGGAACAGAACGACGCATATCTTTATAGGCATGTTCTTTAATCAGTGAATAATCTGTAGCATCCAGGGCATAGTAATAATCATCTTTATCTGTCGATAACTTTACAGTCCAATCAAACATATTTCCAAAGATGGTCAACTCATCTTTTGCCGGATCGAAACCGGGGAGAGCTGATTTCACCAAACTTCCATCACTATTGATAACATAAAAATGATGCTTGCTATCAACCATATACCCCAAAGTCCGGCGACTACGGAACTCAGTAATAAACACATATTCCGGCAAGACTCCTTCAGGCAACTGAATAGCTTTCACATACGGACGTCCCTTGGTGCACTTCAGATGGAACAGTTTATGGTTGGCATCTAAAACCAGATATCCCTCATCATAGTCTTTACGGGTAGTCGGATTGCCCGAAGCATAGCTTGCGGGAAAAGCAAACCCTTTCTGAACCAGCATATCCGTAAACAATTTGCTCTTCGCCTCATCTATACGATTCGTCTCCATACGAATAAATTCCATACCTTTATCGGTAAAACGGAATGCATCTTCGGGCATTTTTAAATCCACCCGTTTGGACATGGACTCCATCAGGAAATAAAGTCCTGTCTGAGGAGCATTGATGGCTGACGGCACACTCTTGAAAGTAAAGTTTGTCAATTGAATATCTTTCGGACTAACCGCCTTGCCACAAATGGTATCAGGGAAACGTTCGTCCGCCGTAAGCTGGCGTACATAGAGAGAAGGCAATAAACTGTCCACCTGCTGCTGTGTATATGTATTGCCTTTTGTATCATAGCGGTGAAGTTGCTTATTCTCATCCAGTTGTGTAATAACAAAATCACCAAGTACGGAACTATACATAGTAAAAGGAGCTTTGACAGGCTTCAGTGTGAGAAAAGCATAGCACCAAGGCAACTGCCATACAAGCAGGACAGCCACAGTAACATAAAAAAATATTTTGCTGAATCGAATCATGTTTGTTTGATTTTTTAGTAATAAACATTCAGTTAGTCTTGCTTACCGGCCTTGAACCGTACCACAGAAATCCACGAAAGAGAAGCGATAAGCAGCGTATAAAGTGTCAGCCAGGGCAAGAAACTGTTATAAGCCTCCGCTCCCGGAGCCAGAAAGTAGACACGGAAAATCAATGCCGCAATAATCAGATTCAAAACCCTGCGTTTCCATGTGGGCTCCAGGCAAATCCATGAAACAAGCAAATAACCGGCAAATCCGGCAAGGAACCATGGAGCTGCAGATAATAAGATACGCTGCACCAACTCACTTGTAAAATGTTGTGGCAGATAAACTCCCATAATAATAAAACTCATAGCAAAACAGGTAACCAGTGCAAGTACACCATAAGCTAACATCGACATGACCATCTTCTTCTGTGAATAAGGCAAATGCAAAGTAAGTTTCAAACACTTACGTTGCATCTCGGGAAAAAACTGTACGGCAGCAAGCAAAATACCGATAAGTAAAGGGACAAATTGCAACAAATCAATAAATATAGCATCCTTCTGAACCATTACCACCCATAAATGATCGATTCCCTGTATGGCAATGGTGCGGCCAATACGAAGCATGGAATATCCTGTGATTCCTATCATAAAAAGAGTTGCCAGCAACAAATACCAACGCGTTTTTATCCACTCTTTATAAAATATGGCTTGTATCATATTTCTTCTATTTATTTACATATTAATACTTTCCGGTAAGACCGATAAAGGCATCTTCCAGACTTACATTTTCGTGCTGCAAACCAGTAAAGGGAACTTGACTTTCCTTCAATAGTTTCTCCACATCCATGGGAGGCAAAAAAGAATACGTCTCCAAGGTCTGACGGATGACAGCCGGATGATAGCAAGTTGCCGGCAACTGAGGCTGATAACCCTCGGGTACAGTACAAGTATATCTTCTCAGCTCTTTCATCAACGTTTCAATAGGTTGTTGAATAAGGATAGAACCATAATCCATAATAATACAATCATCAATCAACCGCTCCATATCCTGAATAATATGGGAAGTCAGGAAAACAGTCTTGTTCTCGGAACGGGCATAGTCACGCAAATAATCCACAAAAAGGCGGCGATAACCCGGATCAAGTCCTAAAGAGAAATCATCCAGAATCAACAACTCCGGATTTTGTGCCAGGATCAGTCCCAATGCCACTTGCGAACGCTGTCCGTTCGACATTCTTGAGATACGTTGCCCCGGAGCTACCTTCAGTTTATTCATCAAGTCATAATAAGCCTCCTTTTTCCATTGTCCCGGATAAAAAGAAGCATAAAACTTTTCTATCTGTGTGATATTCATAAACTGATATTGAACATGACCTTCCAGCAATAAGCCGATATTCCTGCGTAAAGCAGGGTCCATGGTCTGAATGTTCTCACCAAAGATGCGACATTCGCCCGAACGTGGCTGAAGATAACCGCTCAATATATTAATGGTTGTCGTTTTCCCTGTGCCATTTTTACCCAACAATCCCAAGATACGCCCTTGAGGTACTTCAAAACTCAAGTTCTCATAAATTTTACGTTGACCGTAATAATGAGTCAGGTTCTTACATTCTATAATTGCACTCATGCTTTATAAATCATTTTTCGTTTGTTATTAGAAACACGTCAGGAAAAGAATAGGAATCAGAATACCGGCCACCAACTCGACTCCCCCTCTGCCCCACAATCCTTTAGGACCTTTTATCATCACCATACCGCTGACAGTGATAATAATCAGACAGACAGCAAAGGCATCGGCAAACCAAGTCCACCACTTGCCCGGATTGAAATGGAGTTGTACCATGGAAGAGATCAGCGGACGACGCTTCACCCCCTCGTAGACAGCATCTTTTGTCCGGGTATTAATCACCAGACTTGAACCTCCTTTCAGAAAAACCTTAATCCGATCCGGTTTCGGATAATAATATTTAGTAAAATTTCCGGCTTCGTCCAGTGGTTCCAACAAAGCCAAAATCATCTTCTCATTGACTTTATTCTTGTCCGACAGGTCCTCTGTTATTTTATATTCCGTTCGTGTCACTGTATAATGGGGATTTATGCTATCCCTATGGTTCATTACGATACCCGAAATAGCATAAATCAAAATCATTCCTGCAAAGAAGAAAGACAGATCACGGTGGATAATCCGGCTCCATTTGCGGAATGCAGCACCTTTATTCTGCGATCTCATAAGAACTGGCTTCCATATAGTAGAATGACAGATAATCTTTTCCGGTAGCAGCTTTTCTTTCTGCTATCTTTGCGCGAAAGTCTGCAATACGGGCTTCAGGAGTGTTGGCTGTTTCGCCGCGTGCTTTTTTTTCCGAATCACATCCGGCAGCAGTTTCTCCATGAGATTTTTCGGTCTGGGCTTTCAGTTTAGCTTCCCAGTTTTGCAAGTAAGCTTCATCTACCCGCTGTTCCTTTAACGTTCCGGTCACTGTGACAATGGCATTGATACATTTGGTGTCAAACGAACCCAAAGGTCCGGCTTCCACACGAATCGTTTTGGTATCATCACTGCCCATCAGGAATATTTTTGTAGCTCCGTGCTTGCAGGTATGTGTGCAGATTCCTTCTATAGTCACCTCCCGGTTAGCCAGTGAATCGGCATGCGCCAGCAGGTTATCGACGCTCAATGCCGCCGGAGCCGCCTGCTCCGTTTTTTCGGACTGACTCTGTTTGTTACTGTTTCCACAAGAAGTAGTAGTTACTAAAGCTGCCATTAAGGTTGCAGCGACCATAAACTTAATTTTCATATGCTAACTGTTTTTATTTTTTCAGAAAAAGATGCCCAGTGAACAAGCGGCATACCGGGCCGTTCCGCATTTTTTATAATATGCAGTCTGCCATTGAACAGACAAAGACAGGTTATACTGTTTCATGATGGGATAATCCCCTTGCAGACGAATCCCTACCATACTGTAGCTATCAGATAAATAGTCAATATTCGCCAACAAAGTCCGGGCGGACGACTTCGCGGCATCCAATCCCGGTAAAGAATATTCAGCCGATAAATTGGCATAATATCCACCGTTTGCTTCTGCGGTCAATCGCAGCTGCCTCTTCTGATACTGCAAACGGGCACGCAAAGAACCCTCCAGAGCAGACAGGTGAACAAACCGGGATACGGCGTTGTAATCCGTCTCCAACCGATGGTAGATTATGTTTGGAACAATTGCTCCTCCCCATACACCTTTATCGGTCAAAAGCTTCTCCCACAAACCACTTACGGCAATCCGACTATTCGTGACCTTCATTCCCGGAGATGTGCTGATTAATGCTCCATAGGAGCTTCCGCCCGCCTCTCCGTAAATATTCTCCGTTCCTTTACGGACTGTATAGCCTGCATCCAGTTTCACTGCAAGGTGTTCTGCCTGCTGAAGTTCCCGCATCCAGGTCACGTTTCCTTTCAAATCAGTCGTATTCAATTCCAGCAAAGTGAGATTATTGGCATTGCTCAATTTCTTGTCCATCGACATACGGTCAATTGAGACTGTGGCCGATATCCCCTTCTCCGTATCAGCCGGCAGAATGCCTATGCTTCCTCCCCACCGGGTGCCTTGATGCTTCGTTCCGGTCTGGTTTCCGGCAAAACGCACATAATCCATGCCCAATCCCAACATATGGTATACCGAAGTGGAACCTTTATCTGCAAGGAATGAAATCTCACTTTTCTGTTGATAAAGCCGGAAATCTGCGGAAACTCCCAAACGATATGTCCCCAGACGATATCCTGCTCCCAAAGCCAAAGAGAGATCGGAAGCTGTATTACGCGGACGCGGATCTTTATCCCGATAATTATGAGACGCCCTGTAACCACCGGTGATTCCCCACGTCCAGGAACCCGACTCACTGGCGTAACCTCCATTGAAATAATAAGTTTCTCCTTTCAGGAAACCGCCAATGGAATCACCGGTCACGTAAGGAGCGATCAGTTTCCAGTCTATATTTTCATTCCATAACACATTCTCCTGCTTCTCACTTCTGTATCCTGCTGAACCGAATACACGATCACGTTCCGAAAGAATGACGAAAGAGTTGACATCTACCCCGATACGGGTATCCTTATCACCTTCCTGTTTCAAAGATGCTTTTCCTTTATCATGATAAGCTCCATTTACGTCCAGCCTTGTCCATGTATACGGAGTATAGTAATAATAAAGTGCCGGATTCCGCCATACCTCACCACGAAATCCGGTCGCGAATGAAGCGGTACGGATTACCTTATCGGACAGGGAGAGTGTGTCGGCAGTCTGCCCGAAGGCTTCCTGCCGACTCTCCACAAATAAAGCAATCAGCAACGTAATGATAATTCGGATTCGCATCATGAATAATAAAGATTTATATATCAATAGGATGGATTCAATTATTTGTTAAACAGGCTCGGAGTAGCCGCAGGTGTAAAATCAACGGTAGAGTTATTTGTATCCTGCAATACTTCCCGATCACCATCCTTATAGGCAGCTTTACGCATTACGCACTTTCCGATGTTTTCTGCAACGGTATTGTTCACACCGATATAAGTATGCCCCATATCCAACCCGGTAGAGGTAACATTCCACTGCCATTCATTGGAAGCACCTACATTTACAGCATCAATCACCCATTCATTGGGGAACTTATATTTGCTTTGCGGCTTACTGGCTGTTCCATTTTGCATGATATACGTATAGTTGTATGCATAGTCTGAAATATACTTTTCTTTAGTCATGCCTTTGGGTAATCTGCCGATAGCATAGGCGCGATTTCCCTGTTTATTCAACACCCAGATAGTTTTGGAATAACAATAATAAACATCCAGATTGGGAACAGCCGGATTATCCACATCTTGCTTCGATTCAATATACCACTCAAAATTGGCTTTACTTAAATCTATAGAATTCGGATTAGCCTCTTTATGATTGATCGCATTGTCACAAAGGATAAAGGACTCTCCCGGTTGTACCGGATAATCTGTTCCGCTGCCCGGCACCGCTACAACAGAGCCTACCGCAATAGCTTCATTCATAATATCCGGATCTACCGACTGATATTTCTGGGTAGTTTGGAATTGTGATTCCATAAATATCAATCCATCCGCATACAAAACTTTATCCGAGTTATTATAGATACGTACATACTGGTCGCCATTATATTGCTTGCCTGCTTCATTATAGGTTCCGGGAATAAATATCTCGGCAATCACAAAATCGGGGTCACCTGTATTGAGTACATGAACTTTCAGTTCCAACTTGTATGACCCTCCGGATACGGCCACATTCTGTTGCACTCCCTGTACATCGACTTCCACCGGAGTTCCATTCTGTGAGTAAGTTCCCTTACCAATGAAAGTTACATTATACAACCCGTCCGCCAATTCAATACTTTGAGCCGGATAGGCAATGTCTGTCTTGACAGATGTATTTACATTTTCAAAAGTATAGGTTCCACCGGTCAGTTGCAGACCCTCGATAGTTGTATCTACAGTAGTGGTAATACCTACAGTGGATATGCTCACTTTATCATCATCACTACATGCGGTAAATCCCAGCATTGTCGCAAAAAGGATTGCGATTGTCAATTGATTCTTTTTCATCTTCATTTCTATTTTGTTTTATTATTCATTTACTAAAAAGTCAAGTTCATTTCCATGCCGAAATAAGGCGATTCGGACGTTCTCCGTTGCAGTACGCCCCGTAACGTATAATCAGGATAAATACCCAAAAGCCGGTTTACATAAAAAGCCAGATTCAGATACTTACCGATCCGTTTACTCGCCTTCAGATTGATATCCATATAAAAAGGCACAGTAGTACGCTCAAAATAAGTGGCTGAATATTTCTCCACCAGATGCTGTAACTGAATATTGTTTTTATCTTCTTCGCGAAACGGATGCGTTTCACCGGATTGATCGATATAGCTTACCGGCACGCCATTATTCCACAAGTTCCGTCTGTTGGTATACCAAGTGCATTGTGCCGACGTGGAGAAAGTAAGCCCCAAACGCTGTATGTAGGTATCAAACATAAAGTTCGTATTGAATGCCTGGCTTTCTGTTCCGTTGTCCCCATTATACAACCCCACATATTTCAACTGTTTGTTGTCCAACAATATAGAAGAGGCCTTATATTTGGGAGAGTCCGAATTATAAACTGTCTTTATCCAGGCTCCATACATAGTGACGCGGGTCTTGAGCGATTCGATTCGTTTGGAAGCGAACTGAAACTCCACTCCTTCTTTACGCACCTTCATTACATTGCCTTGTGTGGAATACACATCCAGATTATATTCATTTGCATAAGTCAACTGAGAAAGTTGGGGAGGAGCCGTCAAAGCTGAGCCGTCGATACTTGCAGGATCATATAGCTTATACGCCAATGATTTATAATAAGTGATATCATCAAAAGCATTGTTCATCCGTTCGCGGAAATAAGTCATCGACAGACGGTTTCCCTTATAGCTGACGTCGGCCCGCAGTTCCCATTTCATGTTACGTGCCGGTTCCAACTGATAGTTTGTATTATCCCATTTATACGTCATCATATTGATACGGCGATAATCCGGGTTAGTATGGTAATAATTCAGCTGGATCAAGTCTACATACTTAAAATCCGGATATAGCTGTGCGGTGGTCGGCATACGGCTGATCCAGCCCAAACCTCCCGAAAAGGCAACATTCCATCCGTTTGATACCGGCAAACTCCATTGCAAGTCCAGACGGAGATCGGGATATATCTTACCCTGCATCTTATATTTAGTGTCCAGCCCCAATAAGGACTGCAAGCGGATACCGGCCGTAAAAGCCAATTTATGTCTATTTACAGGAAGATTCAACACCTCCTCGGCATAGAAGGCGAAAGGTTGCAGCCCCGGTATGTCCTTAAAACGGCGCGGACGTGTACTCAAACTTTCACTGATGGGCCGTGTCACATCGAATACCTGGCCTTCTCCCAAATTCTTCTGATAATTCCATTCCACCCCTATATTCATTGCATTTTGCAGCATCCCCAGTGGAAAAGCCAATTGCGTACGGGCAGAAGCCGTAACATATAAAGGTTTACCGTCAATTTCCATCTGCGCCACATAATTATAAGGCAGATAGATGCCATCAGATTCTCCGGTCTCTGTCTGAGTAGCAATAGCGGCCGGACGATTCAGAGACACAGATTTCGTTTCACGCATCTTCTCCCACTGCCAACTGACAGAAGTTGCCGCGCTAATCTCACGAATCCACGAATGGTTAGGGAATTTCAAGTTCCATTTTCCTGCCATCTTCAAACTACTGAAGTCTGATTTATAAGAGTCCTCCTTTACGGTTGCATCTTTATCCCGCTTCGCATCATCAAACGATCCGGTATAGTCGGTACTGATATTCCAATGAATATTACGTTCATTCCATAACCATTTTCCATCCAGACGGGTGGAGGCTGTGAGACGGGTATAGTTTTTCACGCTGTTGCGCGGATCTATTTTTGAATCCAGATAGCTCAAATCGGCATTCAAAACATAACGTCCGTTCCCGTCCAACCGGAATCCTTTGCCCACTGAAAACAGTTTGCTGGTCTTATCAGCCTTGAAGCGTGCAGATAACGGACTTTCGCTGGTTTTACGCTGGATAATCACAGCGCCGTTTGCCACGTTACCATAAGCTACAGAGGGAATACCACGAATGATCTCCACCTTTTCAATATTATCAGTCGGAATGGTACGCATATCCAGTCCCTTTGACATCGTACTCGTCGCATTTACAGCAGAAGTGCTACTCGGCATATACTGCAGATTGGCATCCGTATTCTGAAAAATACCATCAATGTAAAATCCAACTCCCAATGAAGAGATATCTTCCGTCTTACCCGTTTCACGTATACGAATCAGATTGGCCTGTCCCATCTGAGGATCAGCCGATTTTCCCCCGGGTATCAGTTCCATCAAATCACTGAAACTACTGGGTTGAAGATGTTTCATGGCAGTACGGTCGACTATGGAAGCACTGGTAGCACGCTTTGATTCGGAAGCAGTCACTACCACTTCGTTCAACGCCATGTTTGAGGGCTTTAAATGAAAGATTTCTGAAGTATTTCCAAGCACTTTAATCTCTTTTTCGGTAGAATCATACCCTAAATAAGATACGACGATCCGATAGGTCCCGGGCTTGATATGAAGAAGTTCAAAATGTCCGTTTGCATCTGTTATTCCGCCATAAGCAAACTGTTTCTCCACAAACAACTGAATGGTGGCATAATCTAATGCTTTATGAGTTTGTTCATCCAATACAGTACCCCGGAATACAAACGTCTGCCCCCACGCACGAGACACATTACAGCAAATTATAAATAAAAAAAGTATATATGCAATTTTACGAATCATCTCACCTTCTATTAGCTCGCAAAAGTACAATATACCCACAGCGGGGACAATACCAAAATTTAGGTATAATATTGTATCTATATGCAAACACAATACCTACATTTAGTTGTTTTACCTAATCTTTATCAATGTAAAATCACCTTTGATGAAATCTTTCTATTATAGGATTACCATTCTGGCATTAGCTATGACTCTTTTTTATTTACTGTCCTTATCTTCCTCCAAGCACCTTTATATATAGATAACATCCGGTCAAATACGGGACGTTCCTATTTCGGCTTACCTCACAGGAAGCTTGATCCAATATATACCCCTATGAAATAACAATATATGAAACGCCCCTTAACAATATATGTAATCGGAATAACATATATTGTTAAGGGGCGTTTCGTGTATTCTACCCGACAGGTAGGATACAAAGTGTTTAAAGTCTGTTCAGGTGATTCTTACCTGTCGACCGCACACTCGGATTTCCTTTGTATGAAACTTCACCACTTCCTTGAATATTAGTCACAAGTGTCTTTGTAGCTACACAGGTAATATCTCCGGAACCGTTGACACGGGCTGTTACATTCTCTGCATCCAACTTACGCGCATTAAGTTCTCCCGACCTGCTCAGCACCAATGTGGCATCGCGGGTAGAACCGGACAGAGTCATATCACCCGAACCGGCCAATTGTGCCGCCACATTATTGGCACGGATACCCAATACATCCATATCACCCGATCCGCTCAATTTTGCCGTTACGGTCGATGTGGTATAAGCACTTCTTACTTTCAGATCACCTGATCCCTGAAGCATTGCACTGATTTCGCTCCCGGTAACACCGACAACATTCAAGTCACCCGAACCCTGCAAAGTCAGACTCACACTTTTAGCACGAATCTGTCCTTTCACATCAATATCTCCGGAACCTTTCAACAAAGCAGAAAAATCACCATTGCATGTTACATCTCCCGCAACGATGTCTCCCGAACCGGCCAATGATACCTCAAGTTCTTCTGCCTTCAGATTACCTAAATAGATATCGCCCGACCCCTGAAGGAAAGCACTTCTTAAAGACGGACTGGAAACCAGGACTTTCAGCCGTCCCGCTTTACCATAAGAAATATTAGTATGTGGCTTCATATTCACTATCAGCGTACTTCCTTCTACCCGGCATTCTATCAAATCGACCAGATTGTCCGATCCTGTAACCTGAACCTTGGTTCCTCCCGACGACTGTGTGTATTCAATGGTCGGACTTCCTTTCAGCTGAATCCGATCGAATCCCGACACTTTAACGTTCTTCGTTATGTATTTACCACTTGCCACAATCGCTCCTTGGGCACTTACCAACGTTGCCGACATCAACAAAGACAGAAAAAGAAATGCACTGATCCCTCTCTTACGAATTGTTTTCATATTCATTCTATTTTTTGATTATAGCTATTAGACGTAACAAGTATCCGGAACGTTGCACAGAAACCTGTATTTCTTGCAAAAAAACGGATGGTTGCTTTCCTTAATACAGTTCCAAACCGAACTCTTCCTTCAGTTGCAACAATGCGCTGTTCTTTTGTGCCATCATCTGGAACTTTTCCACACGGCTGACGGCACGTACATTCTCCGTCGCTTCGCTGACACGAACGGTCATTGTCACTTTGCGGTTCTTTAATGAACCACGCAAATATGCTTGTATGTTGGGAATCAGTGCCGTGAAATCTTTCGCAATGATTTCATTGTCTACCACCACCTCAAAAGTCGTATCATTGAGCAATGACAGACGCATGTTCTGCATACGCATGGCAATCGCTTTCTGTTCTATCGGCATACGTCCGGCGTATTCCTGCCAGTAATAATTCAAATCGCGTTCATTGAAGATGAAATCTTCTTCAATCTGCTGTGTCTGCGCCTGGACAGTATGGACCGCTCCCGATCCCTGCTGCTCTTCCTCCTTCTGAGGATGCTTGATGGAAAGTCCGAGACTGGATTTCTTCATCACAGGAATCTTCTTTTCTTCTTTAAACTGCGCCATCCGTACCGCATCGGGCATAGCTCCCGGTGGAGAAACCGCTCCGCCCGGACGTATGTTGACAGCCGGAGAGGCAGTGGCTTGTTGGGGTGCAGCCTGCGGAGCAGCAGGTGCAGCGACATTCGTACTCTGAGATTGCGAAGCGGCAGGTGCTACCTGAGGCTGCTGTGCAGCGGCGGGTTGCGTGAAGACGGGTTTTATGGCTTGTTTAGGGCCACGCCCACCACTGCCGTCATCCCCCTCAACGGTAAGCTGAGCAACCTGTATCAAGGTCAGTTCCACCAACAGACGTTTATTTTTGCTGGTACGATAGTTCATATCACAATCATTGCAAAGTTTCATGGCCCGGTACAGGAACGGCAATGTGCACTTCTGTGCCTGCTCCTGATAACGTTGGCGGATACTGGCACCTACCTCAAGCAACTGGAGTGTAGCAGCATCTTTGCTCACCAACAAATCACGGAAATGTGATGAAAGTCCGGTGATGAAATGGCTACCGTCGAATCCTTTGTTCAGTACATCGTTGAACAATAGTAAAGCATCACTTACCTTATTTTCAAGGAAGCAGTCTGTCAGGCGGAAATAGTATTCATAATCCAGCACATTAAGATTCTCAATCACACTCTTGTAGGTGATATTACCTCCGGTGAAACTTACTACCTGGTCGAATATGGAAAGTGCATCACGCATACCTCCATCCGCTTTGAGCGCAATCACGTTCAAGGCTTCAGGTTCGGCCGTGATTCCTTCTTTCGATGCCACATAAGACAGATGATTCACGGTATCATCCACACTGATACGGTTAAAATCGTAAATCTGACAACGAGACAAAATGGTGGGAAGGATTTTATGCTTCTCCGTTGTAGCCAAAATGAAAATGGCATGGCGGGGAGGTTCTTCCAATGTCTTCAGGAAAGCGTTGAAAGCCGAGGCCGACAGCATGTGTACCTCGTCAATGATATACACTTTATACTTACCTATCTGTGGCGGAATACGCACCTGTTCCACCAGTTGGCGAATATCGTCTACCGAGTTGTTGGACGCCGCATCCAATTCATGAATGTTGTACGAACGTTGCTCGTTGAAAGCGACACACGACTCACATTCGTTGCAGGCTTCGCCATCTGCCGTAAGATTCATACAGTTGATGGTCTTGGCAAAGATACGTGCACAAGTAGTTTTACCCACTCCGCGCGGTCCGCAGAACAGATAAGCATGCGCCAGTTTCTGGGTGGCGATAGCATTTTTCAGTGTAGTGGTCAGTGCCCGTTGCCCCACGACCGACTCAAAGGTGGAAGGACGATACTTACGGGCGGATACGATATAGTTTTCCATATTCCGGATGATCTCTGTTTTTTGAGTTTGTGCAAATGTACGCAAAAAAGTGCAAGGAGAAAAAAGGAAGCGGAATAAGTTTTAGAGCGGAAATGCTACGTTTTAAGTTATTAGTTTTATCTTTGCATCTGGAATTAATGAGAAAATCATGGGCAAATTAATCACAATCTGGGAGTTTATAGGCAGACATAAATACTGGATCACCGTCCTGGCATTCGGAGTCATCATCGGCTTTTTGGACGAAAACAGTATGATCCGCCGCATCGGCTATGCACGCGAAATCAGCCGCTTGCAGGGAGAGATTGATAAATACCGCGCAGAGTATGAAGAAAACACGGAGCGCCTCAACGAGTTGAGCACCAATCCTGAAGCCATCGAACAGATAGCGCGCGAAAAATATCTGATGAAAAAGCCCAACGAAGACATTTACGTATTTGACGAGAACGAATGAAACAACTGATACCCGCACTTTTCGCCGTAGGCGCCGTGATGGCTCTCGTAGGAGCCGCCGTCTTTATCACCGGATGGGTGTATGCACCTTATATATATACCATCGGGGCAGGCTTTGTGGCATTGGCCCAGGTCAACACTCCGCTCCGGGCAAAAAGCAAAACACTCCGCCGCCTGCGCATTCAGCAGATATTCGGCGCACTGGCATTGATACTGACAGGTGCATTCATGTTCACCACACGCGGCAACGAATGGATTGCCTGCCTCACCATAGCAGCTATATTGGAACTTTATACAGCTTTTCGCATTCCGCAGGAAGAGGAGAAAGAGCTCTCTAAATAAAAAAGAGCTCCCCTTTTTCAAAGTTTCCTCTCTACCTTCCACTTGCATCAGCAATTGAAACCGAATGATACACTACTTTAAATGAATAACCATCGTAGTGTCCCGTTTGAGTTCAAAACAGCATTTTTCAAACGAAGGAGCTCCCAAGACTCCTTCGGCATCATTGCTGAACCCGAACTTTTCCAAAGGACGCCCGAATGCACCGGTATCCAACTTCCCGTTTTCATTTTCATCCTGAAAGAGGGAAATGGCATAAGTACCGGCAGGAATTCCCTTACAAGGTATCTCTATCGTCCGGTCCTTCACTCCTACCCGCAAACCGAAAACAGGCTTCTTCATAAAGGTCTGTTTGGAAGAGTAGATAGCCACGTAAACAGATCCGTCCACATGCTCCACGTCTTTGACAATCAATGTCAGATTCTGACCCGCTACGGACACACTCGTTAGTACTGCAAACAGCAAAATAATCATTGTTTTCATAATGGTAAATATTTAAAAATTAGAAACATCATAAGCTACTTTCTTACCTAAAGTGATATAAACTCCCAGATAGAAGAAACGGTCACTGGAAGCACGGACGGCCTGTCCGTTAATCCGTCCATATTCGTTCTTACGCCCCGTCAGATTAGTGGCAGAGGCATGTACGATAACCTTCTTACTCGCCAGCACAGTGATACCCAAATCGAAAGAATGACAGGGTTTTACTTCATCATTCATCAACCCCGGCAGTTCCGGATTATGATAAGGACGCCCACTTGCCAACCGGTCGGTCACGCTGAAGATGGTTCGCAGATGGGGAACACTGTATTTCAGTACCAATGACACATTATGACGGGTAGCGTATTGCGGAACGGTCAGTTCAGTATATTCCCGGTATTTCCGTTTTGAAAGATTATAAGAATAGGACAAACGGTATTCAAAATTCTTCCATAGGGCATTGTCACAAAAATATAGGTCAATGCCTTTACTATATCCGTATCCATCGGGAACCATACCTTGGGGAACAGACAATTCCAGCCTTTTATAATTTTTGTAATAAAACTCCGCTTTGTAAAATCGCCCGCTCTGTTCGTATTGGAGACTGAAGAGAGTCTGCCTACAGATATTAGAGGGCAAAGCAGTGTTTTTTATCAGGTATTTATTTTCCGGTAATTGAGTGTATTGTCCTGCCACAACCGAGATTGACAAACGATTCCACGCATAACTGACAGCAGCTCTGGGAGACCAGTTCATCCGCCGGTTCAATGAAACATACTCCGGACGGAAAGACAGTTCTGTTTTGAAGTGTTCCGACAGATAAAAAATGGACGAAAGAAATCCTGCACAGATCGTGGGGTACATACGGTTTTCATCATAGAGCAACTCAAACCGATAATAATCCCGATATGACCGGATAAAAGTTTCAACTCCCGCATCCAGACGTAGCCAAGGAGTAAATTGCCGGAAGGACCTGACTTTCAAATGAAGTTCCTGCTGCCGCTCACTCCATGCATCCCCGCCTGTCACTGTACCTCCCACTCGCCGGTCATAAAAAGAATACGCAGCCCCGAAAAACCAATTCCAACCGGAAGCGGCACGTTTGCGGAAGGTAGTGTTCAGATAAACATTGTTTTCACCCAAACCGAAGAGATGACGGTCTGCATCTGCATAATTCGAAAAGGAAGTACGGTCATACCCTGCATATAATTTGAATACAGTCCTTTCATCCGGCGTGTACCGATATTGGGCAGCACCGGAAAACATACCGTATGGCTGCTTGAAATCAGTCCGGGAAGGATAAACCCGATAATAAGGTGACAGATTCTGATAATCGAGATTCAGCGAAAGTGAAGAGTGCCCGAAAGCCCGCGTACCACCTCCTCCCAACCCGACGGTAGAAACATTCATCCCCAGTTTATTGACCGTACTATGGTCCTTGGTTTCCAGAGGAAGTACAGCAGACAAGGCCTCTCCATACTCCTGTGACTGTCCGCCGGAAGCCAGATTGACACCACTGAACATAAAAGTGGAATAGCGTCCTCGTGCAGGAGTATCCGCTCCGGTTGTAGTATAAGGATTCAACACATGCATGCCGTCTATATAGGTCTGTGTTTCGTTACTGCTCCCGCCACGCACCAACAGACGACCGCTTTCACCCTGAATTTGAGCCCCCGGAAGGGTTTGCAAAGCCCGATATAAATCTCCGTTAGCTCCTCCTACCGTTACCAGATCGACCGGTCGCAAATCGCTCCAGCGGCTGTTAGCCCTGGGAGTTTTATGTGCTTTGACGACTACCTCGTCCAACAATATACTATCACCTAAAGTCGTGAAAAAAATGGTATCCGTAGTTACGTTTTGGGCTACGAGTGAAACCGGGAGAAGCATCAAGCTTCCAATCACTGTTACATAGAATCTCTTCATTGTGGTCTGTTTGCTAACATTTTCACCGGCAAACATAAAGGATCGGTTCCAAGCAAAAAAATATCCGGGACAGACAGCCCGGATATGTGACAAGCAGCTCGTCCTATGTGACGAACTGCATCTTTTTGTGACCAACGGTTATTTGCCGACTATAGTTTCCATCAGCTCTTTAACCTGTTTGGAATAGGCCCGTGATACAGGTATCTCTTCCGGACAACCTTCCAAAAGCAAACGGTAGCCCTGTGAGTTTCCACTAACCTTTACCACCTTACGGAGATTGACCAAAAAAGCACGGTGGCACTTCACCACCAACGGAGACCCACCGGTTACTTCCTCCGCCTGCTTCATGGTCGTCCGCAACAGACACTGCATATTTCTGCCTCCTTTCTGATAGTTCACCCGGATATAGTTTCCATCGGACTCTATATACAACAAGTCCTTAGAGTCCAATTCCAAAGATTCCCTGGTACCGCCCTGGAACGAAAGCAAAGAAACTATTTCAGTTGTTTCTATAGATTCCGTCGCAGATACTGGCCGCTGTAAATGGAGGTTCATCTCCGTCGCTTCCTCTAAATGGATAGCCAACAACCTGTTTTGATTCAATAAAATGAAAAGTACTGTAGGGAAAAGTCCGATAACCAAAGTGAACAATGCAAAAACACAAAAGACATCCCAACGCAGCCCCCAGCCAAAAACAAATGTTGAATAAAGCCAGTTACCGACAGCAATAAATAAGATTACCATCAACAGATTGACTATCTGTTTCCATACAGTCCACCCCTCTTCTTTGTAAAACTCCGGAAACAGACAGGCAAAAAGATACACGGGGATGCTCAGAAATACTGCTGTCACACCCATAAAGCCCAAAAGTATCCAAAACTTATGCCCCTCAATGCCCGATATTCCGAAAGGCTGTAAAACCAGTAATATAAGGAATACGACCAACGAAGAAATCAATACCACCTTCCATCTTTGATACACAACCGGATAAGGACTTTGCAGGTATCTTCGTATTTTTTCACTCCAATGATTTCTCATTTGTATTCTGTTTTTCACTCTTGTTGCAAAATAATATAAAATATCGAACGGACAGCTATAAATCGAGAGATAATCTTAAAGACAAAAAGAGGCAATCCTCTTCAGAATTGCCTCTCCTATTTCATAATATGATAAACCGGATTTTACTTCTTACCCACAGGAGCATATCTTGCGTTAAGTCCGTCTACAATTTCTTTTGTGATGTTCAGTGTGCTGTCGGCATACAACAGATTATCAAAACTGGTATTGCTGATAATCAGGTTATAACCTTTAGTCTTATTGTATTCTTTCAGGAAAGCATTGATAGAGTCACGCAGAATCTGGCTGTTTTTAGCATTTTCAGATGCCATTTCGGTAGCCAGTTTGTTTTGCAATGCCTGCAAATCCTGCTCCAATTTACCTAAGCGTGCATATTCCTGTTGTGCTCTTTCCTGAGAAATAAAAGCATTGCTTTCATATTTTTTCTGGAATTCCTGCTGTGATTTACGCAGTTCGTTAGCTTTTTGATTTAATACCATACGGCTGTTCTCTTCCTTACTGATCATATCAGCATTCAGATCTTTGCAGAAATTATATTGAGACAACAATGTATCTACTTCTACATAAGCGATTTTCAGACCAGAAGTGCCATTTGCATTTCCGGAAGCAGCGGGAGCAGCATTGTCGGCTTTACCAGCGCATTGTGAAAAAAGAAAGAGGAATGCAAGAGCAGCAAATCCGTTAATGAGGTAATTCATTCTCTTCATACTTGTAAAATATAGTTTTTTAATTAATTAGTTCATACTATCGTTTAAGGTTTTCTCAATTTCATCAATAGAAAAGCGCCGTTTCTTTTGTGCTTCCCGATCTTGAGACTGTGCACAACTTATGCCTCTCTCCCTTAACGCTTTATTGCCGCTGACGTGCCCGTTGGGAAATTTTCCGCCTTTTGTAAAGAAGACTTTTATGCCTAATAAACCAAGGCAAATAGCAACTATTAACAGAGTTATCAGTATTGTATAGAGCATTTCTATTAATTTTGTGGGTGCAAATATAGACTTTTGTACTGACTAAGCCTCCTTTTTTACCATAAAAAAAGAGAAACGGGTTCAAAATTCGCAAGCAAATTAACCATATTTAGCAATAAGGGGTTAAAATTGAATTTTTAATTCCATAAAAAGAAAAGAGAATGGAAAAATCAGAACTGAAACCGGCCGGCGTATTTCACTTCTTCAACGAAATCTGCCAGGTGCCCCGTCCTTCAAAGAAGGAAGAAAAGATAATCGCTTATTTAAAAGCGTTCGGAGAAAAATATAATTTAGAGACAAAAGTGGACGAAGCCGGTAATGTACTTATCAAGAAGCCGGCTACTCCGGGTAAAGAAAACCTGAAGACAGTGATCTTGCAATCACACGTAGACATGGTGTGCGAAAAGAATAACGATACGGAGCATGACTTCCTGACCGACCCTATCGAAACGGAGATTGACGGGGAATGGATGAAGGCAAAAGGAACAACTCTGGGGGCTGACAACGGTATCGGTGTAGCTACTGAGTTGGCCATTCTGGCCGACGACAGCATTGAGCACGGTCCTCTCGAATGTCTGTTCACTGTAGATGAAGAGACAGGTCTGACCGGTGCTTTTGCCCTGAAAGAGGGGTTCATGAACGGGGAAATCCTATTAAACCTCGACTCGGAAGATGAAGGTGAACTTTTCATCGGTTGTGCAGGTGGTATCGACTCGGTTGCCCAATTCAAATACGAAACGGTGATGACACCCATCAGCCACCTTTGCTTCCATATCACCGTGAAAGGTCTGAAAGGCGGGCATTCCGGTGGAGATATCCATCTGGGACGCGGCAATGCCAACAAGATTCTGAATCGCTTCCTGTACCTGATGCAGAATACTTATCAGGAAGACTTCTTCCTCTTCGAATTCAACGGAGGTAACCTGCGAAATGCCATTCCGCGTGAAGCTTCAGCTGTATTCTCCGTACCGGAACATTATAAGCACGATGTGCGCACAGCCTTGAATGTCTTTATTGCAGAAATAGAAGACGAACTTCATAAGATAGAACCGGATCTGAGTATTCTTCTTGAAACGGAACCTCGTCGTGACTGGGCTATCGACCCAAGTACAGCCTATCGCCTGATCACTTCGTTGTATGCCTGCCCGCACGGAGTTTATGCCATGAGCCATGACATCCCGGGTCTGGTGGAAACATCGACCAATCTGGCATCTGTCAAGATGAAACCGGAAAATACTATCCGTATCGAAACCAGCCAGCGCAGTTCCATTCTTTCTTCACGCGACGATGTAGCCAACACTGTACGTGCAGTATTTACTTTGGCAGGCGCGCAAGTGACTTGGGGTGACGGATATCCCGGATGGAAACCCAATCCGGACTCGGAAATCCTGAAAGTAGCTGAAGAGTCATATAAACGTCTGTTCGGTGTAGATGCCAAAGTGAAAGCAATTCACGCCGGACTGGAATGTGGTTTATTCCTTGATAAATATCCTGCATTGGACATGATTTCCTTCGGTCCTACATTGACAGGAGTCCACTCTCCGGACGAACGGATGCATATTCCTTCAGTAGATAAATTCTGGAAGCATCTGTTGGATGTATTGGCACATATTCCGGCAAAGAACTAAATCAATTTCACCACAGAGGACACAAAGAAGAATTCACTTGATAATTCTAAAATTAAAAATCTGTGTGCTCTGTGGTGAATCAAAACGAGAACTAAAATCTATGCTCCGTCTTTTCTTTTTATTGCTGATTTCCTCCACTTCACTTTTTCTTTCTGCACAAAATCAGCCTCCTTTTCGTGTCGTCTTTTGGAATACCGAAAACTTCTTCGATACCCGGCACGATTCACTCAAAAATGACAGGGAGTTTCTGCCCCATTCGCTCCGGCATTGGAGCTATAGCCGATATAAAAAGAAGATAGATAATGTGGCCCGCACTCTTGCAGCAGTCGGAGAATGGAACTTTCCGGTATTGATAGGATTGTGTGAAGTGGAAAATGATACGGTTATGCGCGATCTCACGCTTTATTCTCCACTTAAGGAGGCAGATTATCGTTATGTGATGACACACTCTCCTGACCAGCGCGGTATCGACGTAGCACTGCTTTACCAACGCGACCGGTTCAAACTCCTTACCTGTTCTTCCATCCCTGTCGGCAATTTTGAGAATCATCGTCCGACAAGGGATATCCTGCACGTCAGCGGATTATTGCTGACAGGTGATACACTGGATGTATTAGTGGCACATCTACCCTCCCGCTCGGGCGGAGCACGTCAATCAGAACCTTATCGCCTTTTTGCGGCACAAAAACTGAAAAATGCGGCAGACAGCCTAATGTGTGTCCGCCGTTCTGCCAAATTGATTATTATGGGAGATTTTAATGATTATCCCACTGACAAATCTGTAAAACAAGTCCTGAAAGCCCTTTCTCCCGAAGAGAATCCTGACCATAAACAACTGTACCACTTACTGGCGCGAAAAGCCAAGAACCGTAACTTCGGTTCCTATAAATATCAGGGTGAATGGGGATTGCTGGATCACCTGATTGTATCCGGTACGCTGCTTGATACTTCCGGTACGCTTTTTACCGAGGAAAAAAAGGCAAGCGTACTGCGTTTGCCTTTCCTTCTGATAAAAGATGAAAAATACGGAGGCATGCAGCCTTTCCGCACCTACATCGGAATGAAATACCAGGGAGGATACAGTGATCACTTACCTGTATATACCGATTTCGAAACCAATCAATCCGAATATTGATATACCTTCAGTTCAAACTTGGGTACCATAGCAAAAAAATGATCGAAAATATCGGATTGGATACGTTCATATTCTTTCCAAACCTTGTTACGTGAAAAGAAATAAATCTGAATAGGTACCCCGTATTCAGTAGCTTCCTTCTGGCTGATAATCAGGTCGAGATCCTGATTTACCACAGGCAAACTGCAAAGATAACGTTCTACGTATACCCTGAATACTTGCGAATTTGTAGGCACCACTCCTTCCTCCGGCTGATAATCTGCCAACAGAGGTATCTCTTTGCGAAAGGTATCAAGCATTTCGGGGGTGCAGAACTTCAAAGTTGTCAGATCAAGAAAAATGCTCTTCATCACCCGCCGTCCTCCGGATTCCGTCATTCCCCGCCAGTTCTGGAACGAGCCGTTCACCAAAGAATAGGGAGGAACGGTAGAAATAGTATTATCGAAATTCTGAATCTTAACGGTATTCAATGTAATCTCTTCCACAATGCCGTTTGCATTGGTTGAAGGGATGGTCACCCAGTCACCGGGACGTATCATATCGTTGGCAGACAACTGAATGCCTGCCACAAACCCCAGAATGCTATCTTTAAAGACCAACATCAGAATAGCGGCAGAAGCCCCCAACCCGGCGAACAGCGTAGCAGGAGATTTATCGACAATTATGGAGACAATCACAATGCCGCCAATAAAGAAGACAAGAACCTGTAATACCTGAATAAAGCCTTTCATCGGACGATTCTTCAACTTTTCTTTTCCATTGAGTATATCCAGCAACATCAGCAGACTGCTGTTGAGAGCCAGTAACAAGGCAAAGATCATATAGATAACACAAATTTTCTGCGAAACCAGCAACAAAGTCTTTCCGTGTACAAATGCCATAGGCAAAAGCATATACATCAGAATACCCGGCAGAATATGGATCAGGTGGTGAATCACTTTATGTTTGACCATCAATGTATCCCATTTATAAGGAGTCCGCCGTGCCAGACGCTTTATTCCACCCACAAAAATGGCCTGGCAAAGATAATCCAGTCCGACCGCAATAAAAATCATCAGGATGGCAATAATCGTTTCATCAAAGGTATTCGCTATTTTCGGGTCCACTCCCCAACCTATAAGGATTTTATTCATCCAACTTCCTAAATCTATCATAACTATCGTCTTTATTTTAACATGTTCACTTTATCAAAATAACATCTGAATGGGCTTTAGGTTTAGCCCAAATAAAAAAGGCTGTATTGAAAAACGGTATTTTCAATACAGCCAGCTTCATCTGTTACCAGAAATCCTTATCCATTTACCTTTTTATAATCTTCCAGAAATTTCTTCAGCCCGGCATCTGTCAACGGATGATTCAGCAGCCCCTTAATGGCACTCAACGGGCAAGTCGCCACATCGGCACCGGCTTCCACACATTCCATAATATGCTTGGTGCTACGGATGGAGGCCGCCAACACCTGAGTAGGATAATTGTAGAAACGGTACATCCGCACAATATCGGCAACCAGTCCGACACCATCTTCACAAATGTCATCCAGGCGTCCTACGAAAGGAGAAACATACGTAGCTCCCGCTTTGGCAGCCAGCAAAGCCTGACCGGCAGAAAAGACCAGCGTACAGTTGGTGCGAATGCCCTGTTCGGAAAAGTGCTTGATGGCTTTGATGCCGTCGGCAATGCAGGGCACCTTCACCACAATGTGGGGATTGAGGGCTGCCAGCTCTTTTCCTTCCCGAATCATTCCTTCGTAATCAGTAGCGATCACTTCGGCACTGACATCGCCTTGCACGATGTTACATATCTCCACGTAATGCTTCCGCTGGTTCCCGACTCCTTTTATCCCCTCTTTAGCCATCAGAGAAGGATTAGTCGTTACTCCGTCCAAGACTCCCAAATCGTGTGCTTCCCGGATTTGCTCCAAGTTAGCCGTATCAATAAAGAATTTCATACCTAATAGTGTTTAATATCTTATATTCAAACAGATAACCCGGAGCAGTTGTTCAATAGAACGACTTACTTCTGCAAACGGATACCGATTTCGTTCAAAGCGACCTTTGCCGGAGTAGCGTCCGGTGTAGTGGCATCGAGTTTGATGTAGCGGGCACTGACCTTGTTGCCGAACGAAACGGTCTGCGGAACAGGGTTGTGCATAATGTTGCTGAACTCCCCGGTAGTCGGCACTTCTTTCCAGTCTTCACCATTGGTACTTACATAGAATTTATAACGGAAAGCCATTGTCGGCTTCGCTTCCGCATTGGCAGGAGCATATACGAAACCTGCCATCTCTACGGCTTTTCCAAGATCAATCACCAACGGAGAGGCAGTCACTTGTTTCCATGCAGCACGAGGCAGATCGTTCCAATTTTCTTTCGCAGACGCCTCTTCCAACGGACGGGCATAGTAGGCAGCCACTTCGCTGATATTAGCCGTCAGACGGCAAGCATCAATCTTCACTCTCAGTTGAGTGGCCTCGATAGCCGGAATACGTATCAGACGTTTATAACCCACGGTAGTACCTTTGGCTATCTCCTTCCATCCTCCGGCAGTCAGTGCCTCGACAGTAAAAGCTTCTGTACGCTGTCCTTTCGAGATATCCTCACGTAGCATCACCACGTTGATTTCCGATTTCGGTTTCAGCTGATAGGTATGGGTATCACCCGGTTTGGCAGCCCATGGTTTCAATCCGCCTTTCACACGGTTATCGGCAAAAATTTCTTTGCGATAGTCGGCAAACTCTTTCAGACGGTTAACGTCGGCATCGCTGATGCGTCCGCGCCGATCGGGAGGGATATTGAGTAGCAACACTGAGTTGTAACCCACAGATTTGAAATAAATATCGGTCAGATGCTTGAGGCTCTTCACCTTACCGTCCTCCTGCTGATGATAAAACCATCCCGGACGGATCGATACATCCACCTCGGAAGGATACCAGAAGAGTTCTCTGGCATTAACCAACATGTCGCGTCCGCCCAAATCTTTGGAAGTCGCTTTTACACCTAACGCTTTGTTCTGCTCTTCACAACGGGCATAAGTGCCCGGAGTCAATACGGTGGCACTCCACTCCGTTTCACGTCCCAGTCCGCGTTCGTTGCCTACCCATCGTACATCGTCACCCATAATGGCAGTCACTGCATGGGGTTGAAGACGACGGATGGTAGAGAGGATGGCGGTCCAATCATATTCCTGTTTCTTTCCGTTGGGACCTTCACCATTGGCTCCGTCGAACCAGACTTCGTGTACTTCACCATAATTGGTAAGCAGTTCAGTCAGCTGTTCGATAAAGAATTCGTTGTATTTCGGAGAATCCCCATAACAAGATGCATTCCGATCCCAGGGAGAGAGGTAAACACCGAACTTGATACCGTATTTATCACAGGCATCACGGAGTTCACGCACCACATCACCCTTTCCGCCTTTCCAAGGAGAAGAGGCCACGGAGTGGTTAGTAGTCCTGGTAGGCCACAGGCAAAATCCATCATGATGCTTGGCGGTCAGGATAGCCATCTTGAAACCCGCCTCTTTGAGTGAACGCACCCATTGTTCCGCATCAAGTTCGGAGGGATTGAAGAGTGCGGGATCCTCTTTTCCGTCTCCCCACTCACGCCCGGTAAAAGTATTGATACCAAAATGGAGGAAAGCAGTCAGTTCCATCTGTTGCCACGCCAGCTGTTGCGGAGTAGGTACAAGACGCGCTGCCATATCGACTTTCTGCTCAAGGGTAGCATCTTGCGGAAATTCCACGTGCTTCACATAGTAGTCGTCTTTTTTTTGGGCCTGTCCGGCTGTACAGATAGCTGCAAGCAGAACCGTCGATAAAATAAGTTTCTTCATAAATGTATTGTTTTAAGTTTGATTTACCACAGAGTAACACAGAGTCTCTCACAAAGGATTTTCCTCTCTTCAATATCCTATTAACAAGAACTTAAAAACTCTCTGAAACTCTGTGGTAAACCGTATCCTTTTCTATTCCACGTTAAATATTCTGTCTATTTCACTCCTCTCAGCGTGAACTCAAAACTCTGCTCCGTCAGCGGCACACGGTATTGCGGTTGTACACCGGGACCACAGGTTGCTGTCCCTACACCTGCCTGTTCGGCATCCAGATGAACAGTGATACGGCCGTTACGTTCCAGATCGTTAATGTGGCGGGCTTTCTCCAGCACATCGTCAGTAAACGGAACGACACTGAACTGGAACGGACGGTTCGAATCGACAAAGATTCCTTGTCCGGCTTCATCCTCCAATTTCATCCAGCGGACATCCGTACGATTTCCGGTAGACTGCGGAGTCACGTAATAGTGGAACATCCTTTCGGCAGTAGTCCGATACAGCCCTATCTTGCCCGACTGCATACGGTCAGCGTAAGTCTCGTTATCACCGCGTCCCAGATAAGCCACATTGCCAAACGTATCGTTCATCTCGAAGGCCAGCCCCAGGCGTGCCATTGATTTCACCACAGCCGTATCGGGACGGAAAGTCACTTTCACCTTCAAAGCCCCGGCAGCATTCAGTGAGTAAATGAAATCGGCATCCCCCACTTTAGTTCCCTTCGCATTCAGGACTTCTACTCGTGCAGTAGCGGTACTCTTGCTCTCCTTCAGTGACACCACTTTCTGGCTCAGCTGATCGAGTCCGGATTTACGCCAAAGATAAGCACCGTTGCGATCGCGGTTATCATTGTCCGTAGCGGGACGGAAAAGACTCAGTGTAACAGGAGTTGCCAGCAATTCCTGCCCGTCCAGTGTAAAAGAGTTCAAAGCACCAGTCGCCTTATCCAGCGTAAAAGCAGTCTGTCCGGCCTTGGCAGGCAGATAAGCCGTACTGTTCTTTGTTCCGGGCAATACAAACTGGTCGTAAGCCACCTCCCAATCAGTACCCACCATCGGTGAAGCTTCTTTACGAGTCCAGCTCAGGTTGAGATATCCTTCACGCACATTGGCAGGCAAGACAACTTTTCCTAATGTCATATCAACCGTAGCATGTGGCGCACAATTCACTTCTTTTGTTCCTTCTGTGACCGTTTGTCCGTTATCGCCCACCACCTGCCAATGCAGGATATATTCGTTCAGATTGGAGAAGTCGAACCAGTTTTTCACTCTTATGGTCAGATTGCTCTTATTGAGCAAGGTACACTTGATGTTCTGATAAATCTTTTTCACTTCAAGCAAGTGCGGATGCGGGACACGGTCAGCGCTTACCAACCCGTTGCAGCAGAAATTACCGAAACTCGGAACTCCTTTGGGACCGTAGTCCCCACCATACGACCAATACCAACGCCCATTCGCGTCTATCTCACGGAACGACTGGTCTACCCAGTCCCACACACAACCGCCTTGTGCCATCGGATTATTTTCGAACACATCCCAATACTCCTTCAGGCCACCTACGCTGTTGCCCATGGCGTGCACGTATTCGCAAAGAATGAACGGACGGTAAATATCTTTCTGTGCCAGATAGGTTTTGATTTCATCGACACTGCGGTACATCCGGCAATAAATATCGGTGTTATAATTCTGCTCGGCACGTTCGTATTGAACGGGACGATTCTTTTCTACCGATTTCAACCAGTCATAGGTACGTTCGAAGTTAATTCCGTTTCCGGCTTCGTTACCCAACGACCAAATGACGATGGCAGGATGGTTCTTCGAACGCTCGTACATACGGTGTGTACGATCCATGTGTGCTGTCAGCCAAGTGCTGTCCTTGGCAAGCGAAGCAGGACCGTATCCCATACCGTGCGACTCGATGTTGGCCTCGTCGATCATATAAAGTCCGTAGCGATCGCAAAGCTGATACCAGTACGGATGAGTGGGATAATGTGAATTACGCACGGTATTGATATTGTGCAGCTTCATCAATCGGATATCCTGCTCCATCAGCTCTTTGCTGACAGTACGTCCCGATTGCGAATGTTCATGCCGGTTGGTTCCCTTCACCAGCACAGGTACACCATTGATGCAGAAACGTCCGTCCTTGATCTCCGAAGTACGGAAACCCACTTCGCAACCGGTAACTTCCGTCACCCGTCCTCCCGCATTTTTCAGTTCCAACACGAGCGTATAGAGATTGGGGTGCTCGGCACTCCAAGCCTTCACGTCTTTCAAGCGTTGTTCACCGAAAGTGATGAAGTTACTCAACCCACGTGATTTGACAGGCATTTCGCCCGAAAGTACGGGACGTCCGGCTGCATCATTCAGAGTATAAGTTACAGATACCGCTCCATTGGCAGGTCCCTCAACGGTAACATCGAGTCCGAAGATACCATCTTTGTAACGCTCCTTCTCGAGGGTGGCATTTACTTTATAGTCGGCAATGTACTGCTTCGGAGTACTATATAAATATACATCACGTTCAATGCCGCTCAAACGCCACATATCCTGACATTCCAGGTAAGAGCCCGAACTCCAGCGGTAGACTTCAAGTGCGACGGTATTCTCGCCTTCTTCCAGCTTGTCAGTAATGTCCCACTCGGCTGCCGTCTTTGAGCCTTGGTTGTAACCGAGGAAATGGCCGTTCACCCATACATAATAGAAAGAGGTGACACCTTCACAACAGAGAACCACCCGGCGGTCTTTCCATCCGGCAGGCACAGTGAAAGTTCGGCGGTAAGAGCCAACTTCGTTTTCTTCAAACGGTACGAGAGGAGGATTCTTCTTGAAGTTGAACATCTTATCATCGAATTCATAAGTCTCGTTCACATAAATAGCAGTTCCATATCCCTGACGCTCCCAGTTTCCGGGTACATTAATGTCTGCCCACCCTCCGGTATAGAACGAAGGTTTATAAAAGTCTTTCGGACGGAGGTCGGGATTCTTCACCCAATGGAATTTCCATTTGCCGTTCAGGCTCAAATAATAGGGAGACTGTTCATAGTCCCCTTTTTTCACATCGGCAGCATCTGCGTAAGGCCACACATAGGTGTGAGGGGCCAACTTGTTCAGGCCTACCGCATATTGGCTCTGCCATTCGGGAGTCTTCTGCGCCTTTGCGGGCACCATAACCAGACAGGCCAGTATCAGTAGAAAGGTTAGTTTGATAGGTTTGTTCATTGTTTATCAGGTATTTAATATTCAATTATCTTTCTCGGGGGATGTGTCAAAACTCGCCACAGAAGACTTTTGACACATCCCCCTTTGATTTTTAAAGGTAAATACGGATCCTATTCGATCATAACTTCGTCAAAAAAGACGCGCGCTTCCTGTCCGGGACGCACATGATCAGGAGGACATTTTCCGGCTCCACGAACTGTAACGCGCACATATCTGGCCTTTGCCGCTCCCAGATCGAATTTCAAATCATCCACATAAGTTCCTTCACGGAAAATATCTTCGGGAGTAAATCGCTTCTCTCCCACTTCCGTAAAACTAATGTTATCCGAAGACAACGCAACACTGACGGACTCCGGTTTGTGCACAGCCATTCCGTACACTGTAATAGAACCCAGCGTAAAAGTATGGATATTTTCTTCTTTTTGCAAATCTATCGTAAAAGAAATACTATCATTGTCTGTCCACGAGCACCATTCGGAATCGGTTTGTTTCAAGCTGCCACGCACTCCGTTGGTTAAAACCGGAACACCGGAAGCCCCCCGGGTGAATACCGGTTTCGCAGTAGCCTTATTGTATGACAAAGGCAACACGAGGGTCTTTCCCATCTGCCGCCCATCGGCAAAAGTGGCACACTTCAAGGTCTGTGCGGTACGGAACATGAGTGACTGAGTATAGAGAGCAGAAGCTGCTCCCGGCTCGGCGCCATCGGTTGTATAACGGATTTCCACATCGGGACGCATGCACTCCAGTTTCACTTGCAATGTACCATCAACTGGAGTAGACGTATGTTGTATGTTGTACATAGAACGGGCGTATCCCACCCCTTTGACGGCAAGGTGTTCGTTATAACGATCCAGCGCTTTCAGAAACGAAGCCCAGTTTTTCTGCTCCGGGCGACTCCATCCCACTTCGGCAAGTGCTGCCAGACGGGGGAAGACGAGATAGTCCACATCCTCGGGACGGTTACAGAACTCCGTCCATAACGATGCCTGTACGCCCATCAGTAACGAAGCATATTCGGGCTTCCAATTCTTCTGCACAGGTTCGTATTGATAAACGTCTTTCAGCGTATTGTTACCAAAATAAGTGAGTGGTTCAAACCATTGCGGTCCTTGATAACGGATCAGGTACATCACACGGGCCGGAGTCATCACAAAGCGATGTCCCTGCGCAGCAGCTTTCAGGGCAGCGTTGCCCATCCCTTGCCAACCGAAGACAACGGCTCCCTCGGGGATGAAGCTGTTTGTCAACTCGTCCCATCCCATCACCTCTTTACCTTTACTGCGCACATAGTCGCCTATCCGCTTCATGAAATAGCCTTGAAGGTCCTCTTCATGGGCAATGTGTTCTTTCTTCATACGATCCTGGCAAAGAGGACACTTTTTCCAATAAGTTTTCTGCGCTTCGTCGCCACCCAGATGGATGTAATGTGAAGGAAAAAGCGCAGCCACTTCATCAATGACATCTTGCAGAAAAGTGAATACACTATCGTTTCCGGCACAGTAGATGATTCCTGCATGGTCTCCACCCAGACCGGGCAATACACCGATAAACCGGTCTACCACGGGACAAGCCAGATGCGGATAAGCAGCCAGTGACGAATTGGTATGTGCCGGCATCTCTATCTCGGGAATGATCTCTACCTGACGGTCGGCAGCATAAGCTATCATCTCCCTCATATCCTCCTGGGTATAAAAGCCACCGATGGGAGTCGGTTCTCCGGGCAACGGATTCCGGCGCGAATGGAATGGCACATCGGTATGATCCACCCGCCAGGCACCGACCTCGGTCAGCCGGGGATATTTCTTAATTTCAAGCCGCCACCCATTATCGTCCACCAGATGGAAATGGAGTTTATTCACCTTCAGCATAGCCATGCAATCGATGATTCTCAACACATATTCTTTGGGAAGAAAAAAGCGGGAAACATCAAGCATTAGCCCCCGGTAACCGAAACGGGGCTCGTCCTGAATGCTCAAACAAGGAACCGTCCACAGTGCATTGACTGTATGATGATTTTCAATATCGGGAGGAAGCAACTGGCGGATGGTCTGCAAGGCATAGAAAAACCCTTTCACATCCGATGCTCTGACCGTAATCTGTTCTGGAATGATATCCAACCGATAGGCTTCGCTTTTCAATGACTTGTCGGTGACGAAACGTACATCGCCTTTCATCTCTCCCGTTTTCAGTACGGGAGTAAACCCGGCAGCTTTGGTGAAGAGGTTTATAAAATTCCGTACCACTTTCGCCTGTTCGGCATTTTCCACAACCAGCGTAGTACCTCCCGAAAAACGGAAATGCCCGGTGCCCGATACCATTTGTACCGGGCAGGGGACTATAGAAACTGTTTGTGTTAAGTCATCGGCCTGCAACGCCGCAAGGGGGCAGAGCGTCAGCAGGAGTATGCATATTATAATGTGTTTCATATATCCGGGATTTCCACTTATTCTTTATCTCTCTCCGGCGAGAAACGTACCGGATCATTATACTGTTCCTGAAGTTGCAGCATCTGCTCTTTGAGTTCTTTCACTACAGGTTCGTATTCTTTCTGCCCGTACAGATTATGCATCTCCGTCGGATCAGCCTGCATATCATAAAGTTCCCACCAGTTGATGTCATTGTAGAAATGAATCAGTTTATAGCGTTCGGTACGTACCCCGTAATGGCGTTTCACCATATGTTCGGCGGGATACTCATAGAAATGATAGTACAGTGCCTTCCGCCAGTCTTTGGGTTGTTCACCCTTCAGCAACGGTAACAGAGATACACCCTGAATATCGGCAGGAACGGGAGCACCGGCCAATTCAAGGAACGTAGGTGCATAGTCGATGTTCTGAACCATTTCGGTAATGTCGCCACGACGGTCAAAGCCCTTCGGCATACGCATGATCAGCGGTGTGCGCATCGATTCTTCGTACATGAAGCGTTTGTCGAACCAGCCGTGTTCGCCCATATAGAAGCCCTGGTCAGAAGTGTAGACTACCAGGGTGTTATCCAGTAATCCTTTCTTTTCAAGATAGTCAAGCACACGTCCCACATTGTCGTCCAGCGACTTCACTGTCTTCATATAGTCACGCATGTAACGCTGGAACTTCCAGTTGGCAAGTTCCTTCCCACTTAGATTCTGCTTGTAGAAGTCATCGATCAACGGACCGTAGAATTTATCCCATGCCGCACGTTGTCCTTCGTCCATACGTCCCAGAAATCTCTGGTAGAGCGATTTTAAACGTGAATCTTTATCGGGGC
The DNA here is from genome assembly GCF_033042785.2 of Bacteroides hominis. Lineage (NCBI taxonomy): Bacteria > Pseudomonadati > Bacteroidota > Bacteroidia > Bacteroidales > Bacteroidaceae > Bacteroides > Bacteroides hominis. Next base: position 4,592,340 of record NZ_CP178829.1, read on the forward strand.
GAAGCATCTTCAGGTCATAAATCATATCCATATCCTTCACAATACTCATCTCTTGCGCTGCGGCAGCCGGACGGCCTTCGTAATCGTCAAAGAAATTGTCGGGCAGCGGGAAGGTTTTGTCTTCGTACAAAGCCAGGTTACAGGTATCCGCCATCCAGTTGCGGTGGATAGCTTTATGGTGAATCAGCAGGCAGAACGGTTTGCTCTCGTCACGTTTGTTCTCCATCCAATCGATAGCGTCATCGGTAATCAGGTTGGTAATGTACCCATGTCTGTGAACGGTGTCGTTGTCCTGAGTGATAAAGTCGGGGTTATAATAGTCACCTTGTCCGGGCACGATCTCCCAATAATTGAATCCTGAGGGCAGACTCTCAAGGTGCCACTTGCCTACAAGTGCAGTTTGATAGCCGGCCTTCTGAAGCAGTTTCGGGAAAGTTTGCTGGGCACTGTCGAACACGCAGGTAGTATTGTCATAAAACTTGTTGGCACAACTATGCTTGCCTGTGATCATACAAGCACGGCTGGGACCGCTCAGAGAGTTTGCAACGAAGGAATTTGTAAAACGCACGCCGTCACGGGCAATACGGTCGAGGTTCGGAGTTTCCATATAACGGGTATCGTAGCAGCTCATCATTTGTGCCGTATGGTCGTCCGTCATAATATAAACAATGTTCAGGGGTTTTTGCTCTTCTTTCTGTTTGCCTGTGGCACATGAAGCCAAAGAAGCTACTGCCGCCGCACCTGTCAGCGAGCAGAGAATTCCGGAAGATAGGTTGTTCATCATAAAGTAGTTTTTCTATTAGGGATTAATTAGTGGTACAAATATAAAGAGTTTTAACACCCCATAGAGTTCAAAAACAACTATGATTCTTCTGAAAACGTCTAATAATGGAATAAAAAGGGCATTTATAGACGTTTTTGAACATCGGATAGACAAAATCGGAAGCCTGTCGTGAACGAGTCTTAACTGAAATTTGTATATTTGCAGACATAGAAGCCTGACAAAATGGAATAGAAACGAATCGAGTTCACCACAGATTACACAGATTAGCACAGATTCTTTAATCTAATTCTCAATGAAATAAATCATTTATCTGTGGAAATCTGTGTAATCTGTGGTGAATAAAACTCAAAACCAATACTGAATGAACTAAATACAAACCTAATCAACAAACTCTTTTTATGAATCAAAAATTATTGCTCAGCAGTGCGCTGCTTGTCGGCATGGCCGGAACACAACAAGCGTTTGCACAAAAGAAAAAAGTTCAGGACCCCAAAAAGCCGAACGTAGTTTTCATTTTGGCCGACGACCTCGGATTCGGTGACCTGAGTTGCTACGGACAAGAGAAGTTCGAAACTCCCAACATCGACAAACTGGCCCAGGAAGGAATGCGCTTCACCCAATGTTATTCGGGAACAACGGTAAGTGCCCCCTCACGCTCTTGCCTGCTGACAGGCACTCATAGCGGACATACGGCTATCCGTGGTAACGTCGAACTCGATCCGGAAGGACAATTCCCTCTGCCGGCAGATGCACAGACCATCTTCCACGATTTTCAGAACGCAGGATACAAAACCGGCGCTTTCGGTAAATGGGGACTGGGATTCATCGGCTCTACAGGCGATCCGAAAAAACAGGGAATCGACGAATTCTACGGTTACAACTGCCAATTGCTGGCACACAGCTACTATCCCGATCACTTGTGGGACAATGACAAACGAGTAGAGTTGAAAGACAACACACTGGATGTGCAGTATGGCAAAGGTACTTACTCACAAGACCTGATCCACTCAAAGGCACTCGACTTCCTTGACCGGATGGGAAAAAGCGGAGAATCGTTCTGCATGTGGTATCCTACCATCATCCCTCATGCCGAACTGATCGTGCCCGAAGACAGCATTATCAAAAAGTTCCGCGGCAAGTATCCCGAGAAGCCTTTCCATGGCACCGAACCGGGTAACCCGGCATTCCGTAAAGGCGGATACTGCTCTCAGTTCTACCCTCACGCAACGTTTGCAGCCATGGTTTACCGCCTCGACGTATATGTAGGCCAGATTGTACAGAAGCTGAAAGATATGGGTATCTATGACAACACCATCATCATCTTTGCCAGCGATAACGGACCGCACATGGAAGGCGGAGCCGATCCGGACTTCTTCAATAGCAACGGCATCTGGCGCGGATATAAACGCGACCTCTACGAAGGAGGAATCCGTGTACCGATGATCATCTCTTGGCCGGAACGTGTACAACCCAGCACCCAAACCGACTTCATGTGTTCGTTCTGGGATGTAATGCCCACTTTCCGTGAAATATTGAACCCGAAAGCCAAGAACCAACAGATGGACGGTGTGAGTCTGTTACCACTACTTGAAAACCGCAAAGGACAGAAAGAACACGAATATCTGTATTTTGAGTTCCAGGAGATGAACGGACGCCAGGCCGTACGTAAAGGCCCGTGGAAGTTAGTTCACATGAACGTTCGCGGCAAAAACCCGTATTTCGAACTCTACAACCTGAATTCCGATCCGTCGGAACGCCACAATGTACTGAACCAGTTCCCGGAAAAAGTGGCCGAACTGAAAGGCATCATGCAGGCTGCACATGTGCCAAATCCTAATTTCCCACTGTTACCGGGAGAAAAATAAGAAGAAACCTTTTACTTCATTACAGAATACACAGAGGGCACAGAGATAATTTCTTTCAATGGAAAATCTCTGTGCCCTCTATAATTATTAATAACTTGCAGTTATTGCTTCACTGCCACCGTATCTGCCGCAAAGACATCTTTCCGGTAGCCATACCCCAGGTCGGAATAAATCTTCAACATCTCAGGCAGACGTTCCATGAAACGGTCAAAATTTTTATGTTCCGGCAATGTCCATTGTATTTCGGACAAAGCAGCCATTCGAGGTAAAATCTGCCACTCCATCTTGGTTGAATCGGCAGTCCACTCCGTCCAGATACAACCTTGAGTACCGATTACAAACTTCTTTTCGGCATCGGTCAGTTCGGCAGGAACAGGTTCGAAGTTATATACACGATTCATCCATTCGAATCCGGTCATCTTATTAATGCGCGGATTGCTGAAATAGAGCCGCTGGATAGGAGTCATGATGACATCGTGATGCTGGCGCGCAGCTTCGATGCCTCCTTGAATACCCCTCCATGACATGATGGTAGAATTCGGGGTCAGACCGCCTTCCAATACTTCGTCCCATCCCAACATACGGCGTCCGTGGGCGTTGATCTCTTTCTCCAGCTCAGACATGAAATAGGTCTGCAACTGATTCTCTTTCGAATGTTTAGGCAGCGCTTTGATACCCAGTTCCTTAATTTTAGCCTGACATTTAGGGCATTTCTCCCAACGGCTCTTCGGACACTCGTCTCCACCGATATGAATGTATTCGGAAGGGAAAATATCCATAATCTCGTCCAACACGTCTTTAGTAAACTGAAGTGTCTGTTCGTTACCGGCACAAAGCACATCGGAAAATACACCAAATGAACAAAGCACCTTATAGGGACCACCCGTGCAACCCAGTTCCGGATAAGAAGCCAGAGCGGCTGTAGTATGTCCCGGAAGGTCTATTTCGGGAACTACCGTAATGAAGCGATCGGCCGCATAACGGACAATCTCACGGGCTTCATCCTGTGTATAGAAACCACTGTGAGGCTTTCCATCGAACTTCTTGGTTTCCCAGTCAATAATGGTAGAATCTCGTCTGGAACCTATTTCCGTTAGTTTGGGATACTTTTTGATTTCAATTCGCCACCCCTGGTCTTCGGTCAGGTGCCAATGGAAATAGTTGATGTTATGCAATGCTATCAGGTCAATCATCTGTTTGAGGTAGCTGACGGGGAAGAAATGGCGACCTACGTCGATCATGAATCCACGATAACGGAAACGGGGAAAGTCGGTAACCGTCCCGGCAGGAAGAGCTGCCGCCACTTTTCCGTCCTTCAGAATCGGAAGGGCTTTGTGGATGGTTTGGGTACCGTAGAATACTCCGGCCTCACTGCCTCCGGTGAGAAGAACCTTCTCGGGGGTGATCTCAAGTTTATAACCTTCGGGGTGAGTCATTGTCGTATCTACAGCAAGGATAATGGCGTTACTGCCCTTCTCTTTATCGGACACACGGACTTCGGTTCCGGTCATCTCTTTTATAAAGGTAGCCAGAAAATCGGCAGTACGATGCATTTTTTCATTAGCTGCCGGATAGATGATCGTAGTACTGTGGTTGATAACAAAAGGTGTAGTGTCTTGGGCAAGGACAATCTCTTGCGGCTGAGGAATTACGTCCAGATTCCCCTTTTCAATAACTGCGGGGCGACAGGCACAGAATAGCACAACGGCCAACAAACCGGGAGCTAAACGGAATAATAATCTTTTGTTCATAGTGTTTTGATTTGCTCACCACAGAGTCACACCGAGTTCCATAGAGGAAGGAAGCATAGAAGATAGGCTCTATGGGACTCTGTGTACTCTGTGGTTAATGTTATTCATTTCGGCAAAGATAAGATTTTATTTCCATTTTTTTGGTCACGTCTATGCAAACTGTTACTTTTGCCGTTAACGTGATAGATATGCATCCATGAAAAACAACCCATATACCGGCTTTCTCTGTTGGTTGACCATACTTCTGGCAGTCTGCTGCCTCCCGCTGAAAGCCGGCCATTACTACTATAAACAGATTTCCCTGAAGGAGGGACTCCCTTCTACCGTGCGATGTGTCTATACCGAACCCAAAGGTTTCGTATGGATAGGCACCAATGCGGGATTGGGAAGGTTCGACGGAGAAAAGCTGAAGAAATATATCCACCGGAAAGAAGATGCACACTCGTTGCCACACAATTACATCCATCAGATCATTGAAGACAATCAACACAACATCTGGGTACTGACCGATGACGGAATAGCGCAGTATCGCAGGCAAAGCGACGATTTTACAACTCCACAAGACGAACAGGGACATTCCATCCTCGCCTATTCCGCTTGCCTGACGGAACAGGGGGTGATCTTCGGCGGCCGCAACCGCATCTATCGTTACGATTACGAAAACCGTTCCGTAAAACTTCTGCTGGACTTCAGTTCCGACCCTTACTTCGCCATCTCCGCCATCAGCCGATGGGACGAAGAGACGCTGCTATGTTGCAGCCGATGGCAAGGTCTCAGGTTGATCAATCTCCGTTCGGGAGAACGCCGTCTCCCTCCATTCGACTGTGGGAAAGAGATCATGGCACTTCTGATCGACTCGCACAACCGCATCTGGGTGGCCCCCTACAATGAAGGCTTGCGCTGCTTCAGTCCCGAAGGCAGATTGTTAGCCTCGTACACTACCGCAAACTCCCGCCTCAGCAACAACGTGGTGCTTAGCATAGCCGAACGGGACTCGCACATCTGGGTAGGAACAGACGGAGGAGGTATCAATATCATACGTCCGGACAACCATCAGATCAGCGTTCTTGAACATATTCCCGGAGATAACTATTCACTTCCCGTCAACTCTATCCTATCGCTCTACAACGATACCTATAACAATATGTGGGCCGGAAGCATTCGCAAGGGTTTGATCAATATCCGTGAAGTATCCATGAAGACCTATACCGATGTCTTTCCTGGAAGTAGCAAAGGGCTGAGTGATCCCGCCGTACTGAGTCTTTATCAGGACGAATCGGACGGACGGATCTGGATCGGTACAGACGGCGGAGGTATCAACAGTCTTGACCCCGACACGGAAGAGTTCCGTCACGACCGGTCTACCTGGGGAGACAAAGTAGTCTCTATCGCCGGTTTCACCCGGGAAACGCTCTTACTCTCTGTCTTTTCAAAAGGATTGTTTGTTTACAACAAAGCGAATGGAGAGCAACAGTTACTGACCATCGACCATCCCCGCCTCAAACAATATCTCTACTACAGCGGAATGGCGGTAAATGTCTATCAGGACGAACCGGGCAGCGTCCTCTTGCTGGCAGGACATATTTACCGATACGACACCGGCTCGCAGAAAATACGCGTAGTGAATGAAGAAGAAGGTATGGAGATTGCCGGCAGCATGAATGCCATTGCCCACAACGAGCGTTTCACCTACCTCAACGACAGCCGTACCCTCTACGAACTGGACCGGACAAACAACTGTCTGAAAAGACTTTTCAGCTGTACGGGCGATACATTATTATATTCTGTTTCGATGGACGAGAAAGGTGATTTCTGGATTGGCAGCAACACCGGACTGGGACAGTATACGCCGTCGACCAACCGGTATCATCCGTTGCCAACTTCCCTGTTCGGTGAAGTGAGTTCGGTCATTTGCGATCATCGGGGAAAAGTATGGATCGGGGCAGACCACATGTTGTTTGCCTGGATGCTGCAATCCCGGAAGTTCATCCTTTTCGGCGAATCGGACGGAGTTATTCCGAATGAATATCTGGCAAAGCCCCGGCTTGTCTCCGGCAAGGGAGAAGTTTATATGGGAGGCGCAAACGGACTGCTCTGCATCGATAACCGTTTTTCGACAGCTCCATCCGACTTTCCGGAAGTGGAACTGACCGACGTATACATAAACGGCGAACCGGCCATTAAGCAGATAACAGGACAGCCGGAGAAACTGACCCTCCCGCAGGACAGCCGGACCATAACCTTACGCATAATGTCCCACGAACAAGATATTTTCCGTAAAAAAAGATACCGTTATCAGATAGAAGGATTGAACGACGAACCGATTGAGTCGTACGATCCGGAACTGATTATCCGTTCACTTCCGGCAGGCAAATATCGGATATTGGCCGCATGCAGTACCAAGAATGGCGACTGGACTCCCTTCCGTCCTATCCTGTCACTCACCATACTACCTCCCTGGTACCGGAGCGGATGGTTCATCATCTGTGTATTGCTTATTGCATCGGGTGCTATTGCTGCCGTCATTCTCACCATTCTGCGCCGCAGGCAAAACCGGTTGAAATGGGAACTAAAAGAGCGGGAGTTACAGGAATATGAAGAAAAAATCCGATTCCTTGTCAATGTCAGCAACGAACTCCTCCCCTCGTTCACCGAGACGGGTGAAAGAGAACTGCAAATCGTAGAGCTGATACGAAACCGGCTCCGTAACGGAGAGAAAAGTAAAACGGACACCGACATTAAAAATATCCCCAAAGAGGAAAAGAGCGAACTCAGCCAACCGGACGAGACTTTCCTACGAAAACTGAACCGGCTAATCACCGACCACTTGGACAGTCCCGAACTGGACGTCACCTTCCTCTGTACGGAAATGGGATTGAGCCGTGCCTCACTCTACAACAAGTTAAAGGCCATGACCAACATGGGCGCCAACGATTACATCAATAAATTCCGCATGGAAAAGGCCATCCAACTGATCTCAACCACCGATCTCACCTTTACAGAGATAGCGGAAAAAATAGGATTTACAACATCCCGTTATTTCAGTACTTCATTCAAGCAATATACAGGAGAGACACCGACTCAGTATAAAGAGAAAATAAGGAAAAAGCAATAGGGTGTAGCCATCCGATGCATAGGGTATAACCATCCGGAGTACATGGCTACACCCTATGCCTCGGATAGCTACACCCTTTCGGACCCAGCATATTTCTTATCCGAATATAACTTCACTGAATAAAAAATGGAGTACGACACAGCCATACCCCATTCTCCATTCTAACAATCAAACTCAATCAAGCAATGGTGACAGATGCATCCAGATATACATCCTGGATGGCATTGAGCAATTCCACTCCCTCTTTCATCGGTTTCTGGAAAGCTTTACGTCCGCTAATCAACCCCATACCACCGGCACGTTTATTCACTACCGCCGTAACAACAGCGTCTTTCAGGTCGGAAGCTCCATGTGATTCGCCACCGGAATTAATCAAACCGACACGTCCCATATATCCGTTGGCTACCTGATAACGGCAAAGATCAATCGGGTGATCGGTAGTCAGTTCGGTATACATTCTTTCGTCTGTCTTTCCAAAATGAATTGCTTTGAAGCCACCGTTATTAGTAGGCAATTTCTGCTTCACAATATCCGCTTTAATGGTAACTCCAAGACGGTCTGCCTGCCCGGTTAGGTCGGCGGCAGCATGATAGTCTACCCCGTCTTTCTTAAAATCATTGTTGCGCAGATAACACCACAAGATAGTGGCCATGCCCAATTCATGCGCATAGTCAAAAGCCTCGGCAATCTCTACCAACTGACGACGGCTTTGCTCGGAACCGAAATAGATAGTAGCTCCCACAGCCACCGCTCCCATCTCCCATGCCTCCTTGACGGTGCCAAACAACACCTGATCATACGAATTGGGATAAGACAGCAGTTCATTATGGTTCAGTTTCACTACAAACGGAATTTTGTGAGCATACTTACGGGCAACAGCCCCCAAAATACCGAAAGTAGAAGCAACGGCATTACATCCGCCTTCAATGGCCAGTTTTACAATATTTTCCGGGTCAAAATAGATGGGATTCGGAGCGAACGAAGCTCCGGCTGTATGCTCAATATCCTGGTCGACAGGAAGAATGGACACATATCCCGTATTTGCCAGACGACCATGTCCCAGCAAAGTCTGCAAGCTGCGTAAGGTCTGTATGTTACGGTCCGAGTCGATCCATATCTTATCGATCGTATCCGGTGACGGCACGTGAATCAGTGATTTATCAATGGTTTTACAAGTGTGGTTCAGGTAGTATTCAGCCTGATTACCCAATAGTTCTATAATTTTATTCATAATTGTAATGGTTTTGAGTTTTATTCACCACGGAGTACACAGAGAACACAGAGAATATCTTTCTCTTAAACATCTTAATAAACAAGAGATTAAAACTCTGTGTCCTCCGTGTACTCTGTGGTGAATAATATTCATTTTTATTCCGTAATGAGGGGTTTCCTCTTATCTTATTTTTTCTTTCCCTGATTGGCAACCGCTTCCATCAGTTTCCGGATTTCTTCGGGGTCACCCAGGAAATAGTCTTTTTCCAGATTCAGTTCGTCACTGAATTCAAATACGTAAGGAACAGCAGTCGGCAGATTCAGTTTCACGATCTCTTCATCGGAGATGTGCTTCAAGTGCTTGATAATGCCCCGCAAACTGTTGCCGTGGGCAACCACCAGAATTTCATCAGCGGTTTTCAGATTCGGGAAAATGATACATTTCCAATAAGGCATGATGCGGTCGATGGTATCTTTCAAAGATTCCGTCCGGGGAAGTTCTGCATCGGGCACTTCCCGATAGCGGTTCTCAAAACGTGGATTTCTCGGATCGTCTTCCGACAGGGCATTGGGAGCTATATCATAACTCCTGCGCCAGATAAGTACCTGTTCGTCACCGTATTTGGCAGCCGTCTCGCTTTTATTCAATCCTTGCAGATCGCCATAATGCTTCTCATTCAGACGCCAACTCTTCTCCACCGGAATCCAGTCCTGATCCATCCGGTCGAGCACACAATTCAGCGTTTTCACCGCTCGTTTAAGGTACGAAGTATAAGCTTTATCGAAATTAAATCCATTTTCTTTCAGTAGTTCACCCGCTTTGCAGGCCTCGGCAATTCCCTTTTCTGTCAGATCGACATCGGTCCAGCCGGTAAAACGGTTCTCCTTGTTCCATGCACTTTCTCCATGACGGAGCAACACAATCTTTTTCATTCAACTCTCCTTTCTTTAGGTGTTTATTATAGAACATTTGTATTGAGTACAAAGTTCACGAAAGTAAAAGGAACAGTCAATACCTAAAAATGATGAAAGTGAGTTGTAAATTTGCCACAGAGTACACAGAGAATGCAAAAGACCATTCTTTCGAAGTAAGAGATAACTCTGTGTGCTCTGTGTTTGAATATCAACGATTTCTCTTTAGAAAAAGGCGATCGGTAATGACAGAGGGCAGTTCCGACTCATAATGGGTTACCATAATCATCGTTTTATCTTCACGGCAGCAGAAGGCCTCGATGATCTTTTTCACCCGCCGGCGATTGTACGTATCGAGTCCGTGCAGCGGTTCGTCCAGAATAAGTAATTCCGGATCTTTCACGAAAGCACGGGCCAGCAATGCCAAGCGCTGTTCACCACTCGAGAGTTGAAGAAAAGGTCTGTCTTTCAGAGCGGCAATGCCAAACACATCCATCCACCACTCGCAGGTGGCCATCTGGCTTTCCTGTGGACGCTTATACAAGCCGATGCTGTCATGCAACCCGGAAGCTACAATCTCAATGGCCGGCAGATTCTTAAGATAGGCACGGTGCATTTCGGGACTGACGTAACCGATATGCTTTTTTATCTCCCAAATGCTTTCACCTGTACCCCGCTTGCGTCCGAAAAGGCTGATGTCACAGGCATACGACTGAGGATTATCCGCACAAACCAAACTAAGCAACGTAGATTTGCCGGCACCGTTTTCTCCGCTCAATGCCCACTTCTCGCCCCGACGGACAGTCCAGTCGAGTTCTTTCAGGATGGTACGGTCATCATAACGGATGCTGACCTTATTTAATTTTACCACTTCCCCGGAATCATAGTTGGTTCCGTCATAAGGCAATCCGGCTATACGTTGTTGCAATACGTCCAGAGTCACGGCTACATCGGTCACACGAAATGCAGCCAGGTAAGCCCCTCGTTCCATTTTCGGAAGCACAGTCAAGTCTTCTACCGGAATCACATGGGTAATGAACGAAGGAATATCATCGAGCATCGAAAGCACAAGGATGATTTGCACAGACGACAGCCGGGTGAGGCGTTCGAGCAGGGAGAAAAGCAGTTCACGGGTCGGTGCATCCAAACCAATAAAAGGATTGTCCATTATCAGTACCCGGGGGGCAGTCAGCAAAGTTTTAGTCAGCTGAAATTTGCGCAACTCCCCACTGGAAAGGAGAATGATCTTCTTGTCCAACAACGGCTCGATGCGGAAGAGTTCAAACAATTCCTCCTTCAGCCGTTCATCTTTGATTTCCCCCAGCATCTCCCGCACGGAGGGGGCATCTTCCTGATCGTGGGCATTCCAGCGTTGCTGATAATAATAGTTAGCATCTGCTGCACCGTATGTATCACGAAAAGCAATGTATTTCACGTTATCATATACTGTCTGAGTAGAAGAAGGAGAAAAATCGTATTTCACCGTACCTTCACGCAAGGGATATTTACCCAGAAGCGTATCTACAAACAAACTCTTCCCTCCGCCGTTGGGACCTACGATAGCAATGTGTTCGCCGGCAGCGATTTGTGCTGTGACAGGTTGTGCCAAACGTACAAGCGGGTTGCGTGCTACGCCACCCGCTATACTGAATGTGTATTGTTCCATTATCCTATTTCATTATTAGGCGGAGCAAAAGTATATCAAAATCCGCACAAAGAGACAGAATAAGAGTAAAAAAAATCGTAGTATTGGGCAATCGTAGCCGGTCAGAACCTGAATTTAGGGTTTTCCGGTTCGGTATGCGACTCTTCCATCAACTTCGTCAGTTTCCGGACAATTTCCGGATATTCGCCTGCCACATCGTGCTCTTCCCTGAGATCCTTCTCCAGATCATATAACTTCATTGTAGAGTTTCCCTTCCGGATATTGTCGATAATTCCCTTCCACTTACCCATACGAATGGCTTTCAGACCGATCACCGGATCGGGATATTCCCAATACAGATATGCATGTTCTTTCTGCTGTCCGGTCTTGCCGAGCAAAGTGGGCAGGAAACTGATTCCGTCAGTCGGCGGACAATCAACCTTCGCAATATCCGCCAAAGTAGGCATTACATCCTGAAATCCGCAAATGTGATCGCTTTGAGTGGAAGGTTTGATCTTTCCGGGCCAGGTAACAATGGCAGGTATCCGTATTCCCCCTTCATGAACAAAACATTTTCCCCAGCCATACTCCGACTTGAAAGGGCCTCCGCTATCGAACCACGGTGAATCGCTTCCGCCGTTAAAGGTTGGACCGTTATCGGAAGTGAACATGATAATGGTATTATCATACAAATGATCTGCCTTGAGTTTCTCTATCAGTCTACCGATCTGTTCGTCGAAGTAGCTGATCATGGCAGCATAAGTCGCATGTGGATACCGGCAAGGCATATATCCGGCTTTCCCGGTGTAAGGCGCCTCGTCTCCAAACTTTTCGACATAGTGTTTCACCCACTTCTCCGGTGCCTGTAATGACACGTGCGGAAGCGGAGTAGTCCACATCAAAAAGAAAGGCTTCTTCTTGTTCTGTCCGACAAACGAAATCAGTTCATCAAAAATAAGATCATTAGCATACTCCTTCTGTGAAAATTTGGCATAACTGGCTTCATCGCGGGGATCTGTTCCGGGATCCAGCCGGGCAGTGTGAGGGTCGAGCACTTTATTGTTCAGATATACACGGTCTTCATCCTTATACAGAAAGGCCGGATAGTAACTGTGCGCTTGCCGCTGGCAGTTATATCCGTAAAAACTGTCGAATCCCTGTTTATTGGGAGTGCCCTCCGATCCCGGAGCACCCAACCCCCATTTCCCGTAACATCCGGTGACATATCCCGCCTGCTGCATCATCCTTCCGATAGTCATTGTATTGGCCTTCAGAGGATACTGTCCCTCCAGATTCGGATGCACATACATGGAGTCATAATTCATGATGGCTCCCCGGTATGCCATTTCATCATTGGCCCGTATCTGTGCATGTCCCGAATGCATACCTGTCATCAGTACACAGCGTGCCGGTGCCGAAACAGGCGATCCGGTATAGTGCTGGGTGAAACTGATGCCGTCTTTACACAGCTGGTCTATGTTCGGAGTTTCTATTTTTCCGGAACCATAACAACCAATATCCCCATACCCTAAATCGTCCATGATAATATAGATGATATTGGGTTGAGATTCTTTAACCTGACTTTTTGCCGATAAAGCAAATACGGATAGTCCGATATAGATTTCTATTCTTTTCATGCTAAGTTTCTTTTTTTAATCCCATTTATAATTTACGTCTACCTCCTTTTTCAAGGCAGGGCCGAATGAATACCCCTGTTGTTCGAACCATGGTTGCTTCAGAAGAACTTTACCGTAAAACTCATCGAAACTCAACGGTTTGCCGGAATACCACATTTGTTCGGCAAGCGCAAGAATACGCGGAAAGACACGACGGTCGATCCTATCTTCCGTTACTCCATCGTCTGTCCACAGTGCAGAACTCATTCCGAGGATAAGCGGGTTTTCTTCCCGTGGCCTGTAAGAGGGATTATGCAGATACACATCTTCCAGATCGAAAGTGCGGTCTTTGGTATATCCCCTCCAAGGAGTGAGCGGGAAGTTCAGATAGCTGTAATAGTTCGTACCGCAAATCACCGGGTAATTATGCCTGACAGCGTTCTTCAAAGCCAGATCCTTGTGCCCTCTCCAGTTCCACCACTGTATAACCACATTATCCGGCAACGGATAACCATCCTTATAAATCACATCGCCCCAAAAGATAGCCTTCCGTCCTTTCTGTTTCAGGTAATTTGCCATTCGAGCCGAAAACCATAATTGCAGGTCATGGCTGTCCTTCAGTTTTTCTTTCGCAATCCGTGCCTGACAATCCGTACATTTATCCCAGTTTCCCTTAGGAGCCTCATCACCTCCGAGATGAATATAAGCGGATGGAAACATCCGGCACACTTCGTCCAGTACATTCTGCAGGAAGGTGAGTGTACTGTCTTTGCCGGCGCAAAAAATATTCTGTGTAAAACCGCTTTGGGGCACTTTCACCGGAATGTTGAAACATCCCAACCGCGGATACGAATTAAGTGCGGCCTCCGCATGTCCGGGCATGTCGATCTCGGGAACAACCGTGATACCGAGGTCTGCCGCATAGCTGACAATCTCCTTTACCTCTTCCTGGGAATAAAATCCCTGTTGCTCCGGTCCCTGTCCTACGAAAGCTCCGATCCGTGTCAAAAGCGGATAGCGTTTTATCTCGATACGCCAACCGAGACCCTCGGTCAGATGCCAATGAAAATAATTCATTTTCAGCATCGAAGCCATATCGATATATTTCTTGATGGTAGAGACCTTTTGATACTGGCGTCCCGAATCCAGCATAAAGCTACGCCATTTCACCCGTGGAAAGTCAGTGATTTCCGCACAAGGAAATATAAGTTTGTCCCCTTCCCGTGTACCCCATTGTCTCAGGCTCTGAACGGCATAAATAAAACCGGCGTTATCTGCCGCACGAACAGTCATTTTCTCGGGAGTAACAAGAATGCGATAACCCTCTGCGGGAAGTGTGGCATCTTTCTCCCAGGAGATTTGGCTGTGCCCCTTTTCACTACACCATTCCACGGCACTTTTCGGTATCAGTTTTTCATAAAACAAATGCAGGAAAGAAGCGGAAGCATCTTGAGCATGCATCCGTATCTTGCCTTGGAGTTGCAACTGTCCATTGGCTTTTTCGAGGTAATCAGGTGTAGGTAAGATCGTTTGTCCGCACAGACGGACGGCGTGCGAACCGAGGAAAAGCAGTATTAAAATCAGGTATTTCATCTAAACATAGTATTTATAGTGTGACAAGAAACTGTCCAAAGATAAGAATTTCTCGGGACAGTTTCTTATCACACGGTTAAAACCATTTATCAATCAGGAAGGGGCTACTCTACTCCGTCATCCCAACCCGGATTTTGAGCAAGCTGAGGATTCAGCACCCTTTCATTACGTGGAATAGGATTCAAGTAATAATATTCGGGCCAAGTATGGGTTTGTACAGGATGGAATTCAAGATATCCCTCTGCGCCACCTCCGTCAATCGTCACCTTCGTTCCAGCGGGAAAGTCCGATGTCTTGACATACATACCCAACTTCTTCTTTAACGCGTAATGGCACTTCTTCCATCTCCGCAGATCGTCGAACCTGAACCCTTCGGAGAATAACTCGATACGCCGTTCGCGGCGAATCTCCCATAACAAAGGATTGACAGCATAGTCACCCGGATAAGCAGGATCGCCCAGATCGCGCTTAGGATCGAAAGCGGCGTTGATTTCCGCCACTTTCATAGGTGCCACGTTAGCACGGATACGCAGTTTATTAATTGTCTGATCGGCCGCGGACTGATCGAATTCACCCAACTCACACGTTGCTTCAGCATAATTCAGCATCACCTCTTCTACCCGGAAGATGGGCATATCGGTCTCTTCATTTCGCTGCGATCCCATCGACAAATAAGTACAATAATACTTCCAGTTATTATACCCGAAAGCCGATTTGTACCAAGGCTGATTTTCCAAATAGAAATCGAAATGCGGAACTGCTCCCAGAATACCTCCGTCATAACCCTGGCGGAAAGGTAACGTCTTCTGTCTCTCTTTGCCGCTTCCATACCCTATTCCCAACCGGATATTCAGGCTATCGATAAAGCTCCTGTCCTTAGCGACATCGGTAAACTCCCACTTATTCCCCCAAGCATCGGTAGAAGCCGATCGGTCAATTCTGTATGGAGGAGTCACTTGCAGCCAGAGTCGATGATCCCGGCAACTGAACTCACTGTACATATCCTTATCTCCCTGGAACAACGGACTGTTCCAGCGGGTTTTCCCATCCGAACAGAGATAGCTGTCCACCAAGTCACGAGTCGGGTTATAGTAGGACGATCCGGTTGTTCCCTGAATGCTGGTATCATGTACTACGTTTTCCGCATTCGAGAACTCCCGATAGAGTATGACTCCCGGTACATCTTTCAGGTCGAGTGAACAAAACAGATCATCGTAGTTACTGCAAATTTCAGGATAGCTGTTCATAACCTCGGCAGACACCCGTTTACATTCTTTCAGAAAAGTTTCGGCATCATTCAACCCATGATATTTTCTCCATGTTCCTTCAAAAAGACAGAAACGGGACATAAATGCCTGTACGACGGCTCTGTTAATCGTATTACTGCCATCACCATTGACGTTGATATGCTGCTCGGCATATTGCAAATCTTCAAGAATATGCTTCGCGATTTCGTCTCTGGAAGCACGGGGACCGTTGATCAACTCTGTATCATTATCACTTAATACTCGGTCTATCCAAGGTACGCCGCCGTAAGCAGACAGTAATGAAAAATAGCGGTATGAACGAAAGAAGTATCCGACACTTTTCCAATGCGCCTTCTCAGTCTCAGTCATCTGGGAACCGTCTATCCGTCCCAACATCAGATTGACACGACGGATAAAACCATAATAATCCCAAGTTGTATTATTCCTCTTATCAGGCACAGTGACCAGTCCCCTGATCCAGTTGCTTTCGCTGCTTCCCCGCGTCTGATTATACGAGATATCGTCTGTTGAAGTATCACCGTATCCTAATTTCGGAAGTGTTTCATACAATCCCCAGGCATATGCCTTAAAGTTATCATACGTCACAAAGGCCGTCTCTTCCGTCGGATTGCCCAACGGATACCTTTCCATAAAATCATTGTTCAGGCAACCGGTAAAAGCGATCGCACTGAGTATAAACAAGGCAAATGTATATTTCTTCATACTATTTCGGTTATTTAGAATGTGACATTAAATCCAAGTGAAAATTTCTTCATAAACGGATACTCCCATGCTCCTTTTGAAAGCATATCCGACTCCAGACCTTCCGGTAAATGATCCCATGTATGAAGGTTTTCCCCACTGAAGAAGACCTTGACTTCGTCAAAGTAAACTTGTTTAGACCACGCTTTAGGCAATGTATAAGACAAGGTGATATTTTGCAGTTTCACATAAGCCGCATTGGCCAGATACTTGGTTTGCTTCCAGCGATTCGAACCGGTATTCACACCATTGTTTGCATATACTCTCGGAAAATAAGCATCTGTATGCTCCGGTGTCCAGAAGTTAAGGGTTTCTTTAAACAAACTTCCCCATGTACCTGTAGGCCATGCAATCTGGTCAGTACGCCAAAAGTCACGCTTACCCACACCACGAAGAAAAATGGAAAGATCGAATCCCTTCCAGCTCAAACCTGCATTGATTCCGTAATGGAAACGCGGTGTAGAATTACCGATAATACGTTGGTCACCCGGATCGTCTGCTGTCCCTTTTCCAGTCCAGATGGTACTGGCATCATCATCAAAATTCTTATAAAGCACATCCCCCGGATACACTTTTCCAACTCCCTTCGGGATAGGAATACCTTCTTTAAGGGTTCCGTCGGCATTGAAATCGTCTTCTTTATAAAAACGGTCGGTTACATATCCCCAGATCTCACCAATCTTCTGTCCTTTCCGATAAGTACCCAACAAATTGGTTTCATTGTTAAACTTAGTAATCTCACTCTGTGAATCATAGAGATTAAATCCGATACGGTAACTGAAATCTTTGATACGGTCTCTCCAGTTGAGTTCCAGTTCCCAGCCATAGGTCTTCAGATCTGCGGCATTTTGCTTGGCGGCAGCTACTCCCACCACCCAAGGCAAATCCATACCCGGTGCCAGCATACCTTTCGTATCACGCCGGTACCAGTCGAAAGTTCCGTTCAGCCTGTTATCAAAAAATCCGAAGTCGACACCGAAGTCAAGCGTATATACTTTCTCCCAGGTAAACGCATTGCTGACCATAGCCGGCGTAGACAGAGTCGTAGGTCTTTTGCCGTCTACCAGCCAATTGGTTAGTCCCGGAGCCATTTCCGGTATATACGGATAATTGTCCGGTGTACCGTCAGACAGCAAAATGATCTGATTTCCTATCGATCCCCAGGACGCACGAAACTTTAAATTAGACAGAACACTCCGGGTTCCTGTCATAAAAGGCTCTTCCGAAATGCGCCACCCTCCCGAGAAAGAAGGGAAAAAACCGAAACGATTGTTTTTAGGGAAACGTGAAGTTCCGTCATAACGTCCGTTAGCTTCGACCATGTACCGATCCTTGTACGAATAATTAACGCGGTAAAAGAGTCCCCTAAGGGCATATTCATTGAATGTGTCTGTAGCCGTTGTAGTTCCGGTAGCTCCCGATATGGACGGCAGGTTGCCCAACAACACATCTTTTCTTTCCGTCCACTGTGATTCAGCATGATTCTCTTCCTGGTTGAATCCACCCATCACCCCTATATTATGATTACCTATTGAAAAGTCGTAATTTGCAAAAACGTTGATCGCATTGTAGTTGTTAAATCCCTGAGTCAGTGCATACCGCGTGTTCTCCGTATTATTCAGGACACCGGTAAAATTCATTCCGATGTATTTATACTGGTTCACATACATGCGGTTGTAATTCGTCACCCTGTTATATGTGTATTCACCTGTTATCTTCAGGTTCTTCAGAGGTGAAATAATAATACGTCCCAAAGCTCTGAAGTCAGTTTTTTTAACGATGCGCGGTTCTCCATAACGGATGTAAGTGGCGGAAGTTTCGGCGGGATAAGTAATCCCATCCACTTCATAAGGCGAAATATTCTGATAAGAAGGGAGTTGCATGGCACTTCCCCAGATTCCGTTCCTTCCGCCTTGTTCCACTTTGTTCTGGGTAGAATTGGCATACCGTATATCCAATTGGGTCGTCAGCCATTTGTTGACCTCCACACTAAGGAAGCTCGACAGATTGGCACGTTCATATCGGTCCTTATCGGTAATCAGAATTCCGTCTTCGTTGGTATAGCCCAAACCGATACGGTAATTCGTTCTGGAACCTCCTCCCGAAACCGAGAAACTATGGTTTTGCATAAAGCCATAATTGTCCATCATATCCGCAAACATGTCGTTTTCTCTCATCAGGAACAGATTCCCGTTTTCGTCGAAAACATACCCTTGAGGATATTTGGAAGGATTATCCATATAATCACGTATATACGTTTCCCACTGAGGTATATTCTTACCATCCACATACGTATCATTAGGCCATCCCATTTCCTTATATGCCAATATGGACTCCAGCGGGTTCGCCTTTTGCGGTAATTCCAATGCCTTGGAGAACGAGAAATTGTTATTATAATTAAACTTAGGCGCCATGTCCTTTTTTCCCTGCTTAGTGGTGATAAGAATCACTCCAAACGCTGCACGCGCCCCGTAAATGGCTGCAGAAGCTGCATCCTTCAAGACAGAGACCGATTCAATATCCTGCGGATCGATCATATTGATATCCATCGGAACATTATTAACCAATACCAGAGGACCGCCACCATTGATAGAAGTAGTTCCACGGATGTTATACGACAAATTGTCACCGGGTGTACCGGTTGTACCTTCAATTTTTAATCCCGGAACAACTCCCTGCAGAGCTGCCGTAACATTCGTTATCGGACGGTCACCCAGTGTCTCCTGTATATTGACGGAGGTAACGGCTCCCGTCAGATTGACTTTCTTTTGTGTTCCAAAGCCGACCACCACCACTTCATCCATCAACTTTGAATCCTCCTTCAACTGAATGACGAGCTGGTTTTTCCCATTGGTACTGACCTCTTGCGGCAGATAACCGATATACGTAACCTGCAGTTTGCCGTCCGCAGGAACTTCTAACGTGAACTCTCCGTTGAGATTCGTGATCGTAGCCTGCTTACTGCCTACGGCAAGTACATTGGCCCCTATGAGAGGCTCACCGGTAATGCCGGTTACCTTACCCGTTATTTTTTTCATCTGGACAGTTTGCTTGACAGCAGCTTTCTCTTTTGGCTGCACAGAAGGAGTAATAACTATATGTTCAAGTTCATAGCTACAAGTAAACCCGGTATTCTTCAAAAGAGCATCCATCACAAAAGCAAGCTTTTTGTCTATAAAGTTTTCCTTAATTTTCTTGTTTACATCCAGCTTGGTCTGATTGTATGTCACACTTAACTTGGTTTGCTGCTCTATCTGTTCGAATACTTTTTGCAAAGATTGATTGTTACCATATACACTTATTCGCTGATTCTGCCCGTAAGCAGTGTTATAAATGCATAAAGCGAGAAGTAAAAGGACTATTTTATGAATTTTTACGGATAGAATATTCCTTAAATTGATTTTTAATTTCATAATTTTGTGAGTTAATCAATTAATACTGTTTAAAGTCTCTAAAGGTTAAAAAGTTTTTGATTGATTTCGGGGATCGGAAATGGGTGTGGTAATTTGTTTCCGGTTCCCTTTTTTTCATATGGCAGCTCTCCTTTCTTTTATTTTAGCGGACAAATAGATATGGTTTCGTCCTTCCCCACTTTATAGGTGATACCTCCTACAGTTTTTGTCACAATGTCCAAAACATGAAAGATACTATCACGGTACTTAAACTTTATTGTATAAAGATCCGAGTTGATACGGTCCGATTCTGTCAGATCGGATGATAACCGGATGGATACAGCATATCTTCTTTCCAGCGTTTTCAGGATTTCCCTAAATGATTGAGAGACAAAATTCATTTCACCTTTGGTCCAGCCCGAATAGACGGAGGCGTCTATATTCCTTTTATAAAACTTTCCATCCCGGTTTTCATACTCCAGTTGCTGGTTGGGTTCTAAAGTAACAAAACAATCCGTCTGATTCTTCTTCCTAACGGCAACAGAACCGGTCTCCAATGTGGTAATCGTTCTCTTATCCAAAGGATACGCCTGCACATTAAACTGAGTACCCAGCACACAGACATCCAGGTGATTAGTCTCTACCACAAAAGGAAGTTTCTTGTCTGGTGCAACCTTAAAATGCCCCTCGCCCGAAAGATATACGGAACGGGTGTCGCCTGTAAAATGTGTGGGATATAAAAATACAGACCCGGAATTCAGGGTGATGACCGAACCATCGGGAAGTGTGACTTCTTTTTGTTCACCCTTGGGGACAATACATTCGACAAAACGGACATCGTGCGTATGCAGCCTGACATATACATAGGCAGTAGCAATGGACACCAACGGAATAAGTAGAAAAGCTGCTATACGTGCCCACCGATAAAGGTTTGACGGCTTACATAAAGGAAAGCCTGCTTTTTTTTGAAACTTCCGTAAAGAATGTCGGGTACAGGCATCTGCCGCAGGATGATAATCATCCCATATCTGATGGAGTGCTTTTTCTTTCCGTTCCTTGCCGGACGAATCAAGGAGCCATGTCCAGACTTTGCTTTTAAGATCCGGACTGGCTGTAAAAGCCATAAAGTTGCGTATAATTTTGTATGCGTCAGACATAGTATATTTTATGGGTTATGTATATAAGATACGTAACCCGCCAAACACACACAGTCTGAAAGAGATTTTTCGATAATAAACTACTAAGTTTATACGATGGTAGCCATAATAACCAAGAGCAATATTTTGCGTATATCGGCCAGAGCCTGGGTCAGATGATTTTCAACCGTACGCTTACTAATGTTTAATTCACGGGCTATTTTCTCATTACTCAGTCCCTGTTCGCGGCTCATCCGGTAGATCTTCTTCCTTTGGGCAGGCATTCTCTCTACAGCGATGGCTATGATCAGTTCCAATTCTTTTGCATCAAGTTCCGCCTCTGTTTCACAATGTTTCGGATGATCATCCGATATTTGCCAGGATTGATAATTTTGAAATAGCAGGGAACGTTCGATATGCCGGAAAACCGCATTCCGGGCAATACGGAACAGGTATGCATCCAGATTGTCTATCAATTTCAAGTTTCCCCGATTCTGCCACAATAATGCAAAAATATCCTGAGAGATATCTTCCGCCTCTTCAGCATTCTGCAACAAGCCATTAATGAACCCTTTTATTCGAGGGTAATAATCCAGAAAAAAAGCCTCAAACTTTTGAGGACTTTCCAGATTATCCGTATCGGCCGGAGACTTCCTTATAAATTTCATCATACAGATATTTTAAGATTGCTCTATGCACACATATCCCACAAATCAGGACAGTTTTTTAGAGATAATCCACTTAGGTTAACTTTATATTTGTTTTTTATGCCCTTATAATTTTTTATTATCAGCATTTACAAAGTTAAGCCCGGATTATCTCCGGGCTTTCTCCATATGACTGATACTACTGGTGGATGATCAGTGCCGACTGTGCCGGAACCATTATCTCCGGACCGTACAACAGCCCCAAACCTCGCTCATCAATTACCCCATCTTTGCAGACAACGGTGTATTTGCCTTCAGGTATTGTCAGTTTGGCCGGAACGGAACGAGCATTGAGCACTACGATTATATTGTCCCAAGAGTCTCCGTTCGCACGATCTTTCAAACGAAAAGCTATCAGATTAGTGCCCTCCACTGGAAGAAATTCCAGATATTTACGCACCATCTCCGCATCGCCCATACGGAAAGCGGGATGTGCCTTACGAAGACTGATCAGACGTTTATAGTAAGTGAATACATCTTCATGGAGGGTTTTGCGGTTCCAATCGATGGCATTAATGGAATCGGGGCTTTCAAAACTATTATGCACCCCTTTCTTATCGCGCATCACCTCTTCACCGGCATAAATGAACGGAATACCTTGCGAGGTAAACACCGCCGTTTGTGCCAGTTTATCGAGCCGTGCAAGCTGTTCGGGAGTAATATCGGGAATACTTGACTTCAGACGGTCCACCAGGCACATATCATCATGGCAGGACACGTAACTGATCATTTGAGTCGGCTGGGCAGCCCAAGGAGCTTTGCTGTAATTCACAGAGTCGTTGTTGACTTGAGGATGCTGGATAGCTCCGACAATTCCGAATTTAATGCTTTCTTCTCCACCGGGAATTCCGGCGAGGAAAGCTCCTTTATGGTTATCATTGAAAGGACCACGCAACGCATCACGCAGTTCGTCAGAGAAAGCGGCAATACCGGGCATCTCGAAAGTATTGGCCTTCATAGCCAGCGAATCCCCCGGATACTGTGGTGCCTCCGCAGCCCAACCTTCACCATAAATAATGATAGAAGGATCAGTGGCATTGACTGCCTTGCGGATTTCATTCATTGTCTCGATGTCGTGAATGCCCATCAGGTCGAAGCGGAAACCGTCTATATGATATTCTTTAATCCAGTGGAGCACGGATTCGATCATATACTTACGCATCATGGGACGGTTGCTTGCCGTTTCGTTGCCGCAAGCCGAACCATTTGCCAGCGAACCATCGGGTTTCTGACGGTAGAAATATCCCGGAACCGTACGCTCAAAGTTGCTTCCGTCAGTATTGTACGTGTGATTGTACACCACGTCGAGTACTACCCGAATACCGGCTTTGTGGAGCGCCTGCACCATCTGTTTGAATTCACGGATGCGAACAGCCGGATCATAAGGATCAGTAGAATACGAACCATCGGGCACATTGTAATTTTGCGGATCATATCCCCAATTGTATTTATTTTCATTCAGTTTGGTTTCATCCACTGAGGCATAGTCATAAGATGGCAGGAGATGTACATGGGTGACTCCCAGTTCCACCAGATGGTCAATACCGGTAAGCAACTTGGCAGGATTCAGTGTCCCATGTTCGGTCAGAGCCAGAAACTTCCCTTTGTTCCGAATGCCCGACGTGGAGTCAACAGAAAAATCACGATGGTGCATCTCGTAGATGACTGCATCCGCAGGTGATTTCAACGGCGGACGCTGATCGTTTTCCCACCCCTGCGGATCGGTGGATTTCAGGTCGATAATGGCGGCACGCTTTCCGTTTACCCCCACCGCTTTGGCATTGATACCCGGCGTATCTCCCATCCATTTATCGTTTACCTTGACATTGAATGTATAGAATTTCCCCATCAGATCTTTACTGACCGTTGCTGTCCAAGTGCCTTCCTCACCCGGCTCCATAGGAATTGTTTCGTAAGCATGCCCTCCTTCACCCGAATCAAACAACATCAGACGAACTTCATCGGCGGTAGGTGCCCAAAGGATAAACTTAGTAGCCTCCGGTGAATACTCCATCTCCGTGAGACTGCCCGAACGCACCGGATACAGCTCGTAAGACGCATATTCTTTCTTGGCAGGAGTACAACTGACTACAGCCGTGGCCGCAGTCACTCCGATAAAGGCAAGATAGTTCATTTTCATGGTTTTTCTCTCTATTAAATTATTATCTGATTAATTGAGTAGCCCACGGCTACTTCACCCTTTCCGGGTTTTTGGCTATAAAATCTTTCCAACCGCTATACCCTTTCTCCATCACAGGACGCCCCATCTGCAGGAAATGACAATAGGCAGCTGCTAGTCCGTCGGTAGCATCCATAAAGACAGGCATGTCTTCTTTGGCAAAATGCAGCATGCGTTGCAGCATGTCGGCCACTTGCTCTTTTGAAGCCTGCCCGTTACCGGTAATAGCCATTTTTATTTTAAGCGGAGCATATTCGGTAATAGGAATATCTCGACTCAGCGCGGCAGCCATTGCCACTCCTTGTGCACGTCCGAGTTTCAGCATAGACTGCACGTTTTTCCCGAAGAAAGGGGCTTCAATCGCCAGTTCATCCGGCAAGTAGCTTTCAATGATGCTCAGTACCCGTTCATGTATATGGCGCAGTTTAAGGTAATGATCGCCGAATTTACGCAGGTCGATAATCCCCATGGCAATCATCTCCGGCTTAGTCCCCCGGACACGCAACACTCCGTATCCCATGATCGTTGTACCGGGATCGATGCCCAGAATAATCTTCTCTTTAACCGGCTGAATCACTCCAGTACCTCCATCAATGTCGGAAATCCGACTACTTTATCCTTGAATATCTTTACCAACTCTTGGTTAAGCCGTGCACCTTGTTCCTGATGCCAGCGATGCAAAAGGCTGGAATTATCCACCTCCCATTGGAGTGAATAAGAAGTGCCCTCGTCACGATGGCTCAACACACGGCAGATACGTGGTGCACGGAGTACTCCGTGTTTCTCTACTTCAGGGATATAACTTTCTTTGATCCAGATCAGGAAATTGTCATGAACCTCGTCATCCACCTGAAAAGTGGTATTGTATATCAGCATATTTTTTATCTTTTGATGATTATTTCCGCAAACATAGCAATTATTTCAGAATAATGCATTATATTTGCCGCATCAAAACAGATAAACGTTCGCAAACGTTATCATGAAAACAACGGGGGGTTAGCTCATCTGGCTAGAGCGTAACACTGGCAGTGTTAAGGTGATCGGTTCGAGTCCGATACTCTCCACACCCAATTAATAAAAATAGTAAATATTTCATCATTAAAATGGGGAAATCCGTGAGGACTTCCCCATTTTGTTTTTTATCCAGTTCTACATCAGTTTGCCACAGATCATGGACCAATGTTCCTCCCAGACTCGATAGCCTCTCCCCTAGAGCAACTACACAATTAATGACCGAACCGGAAACGAAGTTTATGCCAAAAGCCATCTTCTT
Source organism: Bacteroides hominis (assembly GCF_033042785.2). Classification (NCBI taxonomy): domain Bacteria; kingdom Pseudomonadati; phylum Bacteroidota; class Bacteroidia; order Bacteroidales; family Bacteroidaceae; genus Bacteroides; species Bacteroides hominis. Next base: position 4,617,529 of record NZ_CP178829.1, read on the forward strand.
TCTTTTTTCCTTCCACCGATGCAACCTCGGAGTCTGTATGTGTCGTGGTCTCTGCTTCCACTTCTGTTACCACTTCTTGTATAGAGACCTTCACCTTTTTCTCAAAATTCCTTTTAATCCAAACTTCAAGGACTATTCCGGCATAATTCCAACTGCGTATAATTTTCAAATGATTTTCCAATAGCTGTATCTCCCACTCGATTTTTCTTACCTCTTCACGCAAACTAATGATCCGGTCATACAGCTTTGATTTGCAGCATTGCAATTTCCCCACTTCAGAACGTTGACCGCGCAGGTCTGTCGGCACCTCCGATGTCTCTACAAGCGCTTCTCCGGAGCTTGCGGCATCTTCGTCCTTTTCCGGCCCGGCTATTTTTATACGCTCCCGTCCGCCAAGTACCTCTTCCAGTGTTTTTAGACGATTCGACAATTCATCTTTCTCTTTTTCCAAGCATCTATTCTGCTTGGACAGACTCTCATTTCTGTTCCACAAATCAGTATTACGTCTGCGCGCAGCTTCTATCATTTGCCACTCTTCCATCTGTTGCTTCTTGAACCACTCAACGCTCTTCCGACTTCTGGAAAGTTCTGATTGAAGCCCATGGATGATTTCGTTTGTACTTGCGGGCAGATCACTCAACGTCTTCCTGAATTCCTTGATGTATTCGCATACAGAATCGAATCCCATTCTGGCGGCCACCTTTGAAAGAGGAGAGGCGGCAAAGGCACTATTAAACAATTTTTGCTCCTTGGTACTCAAGCCACCCACCACCATAGACAATATCCGGCGCACGATGGGCGCAAAGTCATCAAAGAGGCGCATCTTAAGCGCGGCATCTTCGTCCTTCTCAAGTTCCGCCTCAATGCGCCGTTCAAACTTCCCACAAAGTTGTTCGTAATTAGTGGTCAGGCGCGCCAACCGCTTCTCGTTTCCGATCAATCTCTGTACACTCTCGTCGTCAATCAACACCACGCTGCCCACAGTCGAAGAGGTTATCTCACACTCCCGTATCCATCCGAGCACCCGCGATTCGCTGATCCCATACTTATCAGATATACTTTTTACTGACATCCAATCGGCCATATCCATACAATTTAAGGTCTGCAAGATTGTACATAAGATCCGAAGCATCCGTAATTCACCTTATGACGAAAAGAATAGCTATCGTGCCCAATCACTCCCCCGCATCGGCTAAAATAATCATTTTTCACAGAACAACCTATTATTTGTAAAAAAAGAAAGTTATTTTTATTTTATCTCTTATATATGTCAATATGGTAGCGGTTGGAAAACCATTGAAAGGCATGCACGTTACCGACTCACTGCCCGAACTTATCTTGAAGTATCAACAAACCGAAAAAAGAAAGAAAAATATCTCTACCCTTCTGATTATTATACACCAATGAAAAACTGAAAAGCCACAAAAGTCATAAAGCAATTACCAAAGAAACATCTTTTTCCTTTATCATAGAGTTTCACTTCTTTGTTTCTCCTTTGTGTACCCCAAGTACTCTGTGATGAATTCAGCCGACTGACACATTTTATTTCTTTCTATCTCCTTTGATTGCAATATTATTGTTACTTTTGCAGCAATTTAAAGAAAAACCGAATAACAATAAATCGCAAGATATGATAGCTAAGATTAATCAACTTCTTGAAGAGGTAGCAGCCTTGAAGGCTGCCAATGCCGAAGAACTCGAAGCTCTCCGCATCAAATACCTTAGCAAGAAAGGAGCCATCAACGACTTGATGGCAGATTTCCGTAACGTGGCTGCCGAACAGAAAAAAGAAGTCGGCATGAGGCTCAACGAGCTGAAAACTAAAGCACAAGAGAAAATCAACGCACTGAAAGAACAGTTCGACAACCAAGACAACGGACAGGACGATCTGGACCTGACCCGTTCGGCTTACCCTGTGGAACTGGGCACACGTCACCCGCTCTCCATTGTACGCAATGAAATCATCGATATCTTTGCCCGTCTGGGATTCAACATCGCCGAGGGTCCGGAAATCGAAGATGACTGGCACGTGTTCTCAGCACTTAACTTTGCCGAAGATCATCCGGCACGCGACATGCAGGATACATTCTTCATCGAATCACACCCCGACGTGCTACTACGCACACACACTTCGTCGGTGCAGAGTCGCGTAATGGAAGTTTCACAACCACCTATCCGCATCATCTGCCCGGGACGCGTTTACCGTAACGAAGCCATCAGCTATCGTGCACACTGCTTCTTCCACCAGGTGGAGGCACTGTATGTGGACAAAGATGTTTCTTTCACCGACCTGAAACAGGTGTTGCTTCTCTTCGCCCAGGAGATGTTCGGTGCCGATACAAAAATCCGCCTGCGTCCATCCTACTTCCCGTTCACAGAACCCAGTGCTGAGATGGACATCAGCTGTAACATCTGCGGCGGAAAAGGTTGCCCTTTCTGCAAACATACCGGATGGGTGGAAATCCTGGGATGCGGCATGGTAGACCCCAATGTGCTTGATGCCAACGGAATTGACAGCAAAGTCTACAGTGGCTATGCCTTAGGTATGGGTATCGAACGTATCACAAACTTGAAATATCAGGTGAAGGACCTCCGGATGTTCTCCGAAAACGATACCCGTTTCCTAAAGGAATTCGAAGCGGCATATTGATTTACGATCAGGCGATTTACAATTTACAATTGAAATTACTTCCCGACATGAAGGAGGTAAGAAAGATGTGTAGAGAGTAAATCGTCTAATTCGCTTCAAACTTCGTGTTCTTCACAGGATGAAGTGGCTTCCAATCGCAAATCGTCCAACTGTTAATTATGAAACCATAATGAAAGATAGGCTTGTCACTCCCGGTTATGTCTTGATACTGGCAGCAAACTTCCTTTTGTACTTTGCCTTCTACTTGATTCTGCCTGTACTGCCTTTCTATCTGACTGAAGTTTTCCAAACCGGAAATGCGGCAGTAGGCGTTATTTTATCATGCTACACTGTGGCCTCGCTCTGTATTCGCCCCTTTTCAGGCTATCTACTGGACACACTGGCACGCAAACCGCTCTATCTGATCGCTTATTTCGTGTTCATAACCGTCTTCGCGGGATATATCCTGGCGGGAGTACTGTCATTATTCATTATGCTCCGTGTAGTGCACGGACTGGCCTTCGGTATGGTGACCGTAGCAGGAAACACCATTGTAATCGACATCACTCCTTCTTCACGACGAGGAGAAGCAGTAGGCTACTACGGACTGATGAACAACACCGCCATGAGTTTCGGACCGATGATCGGGCTTTTCATGCACGACACTTGTTCATTCGAAACCATCTTCCTCTGCTCACTTCTCTCCGGCACAGCCGGTTTTGTAGCTGCATGTCTGGTGAAGACTCCTGTCAAGCAACCGGTCAAGCGGGAGCCAATCTCACTTGACCGCTTCGTATTAATAAAAGGTATACCGGCCGGCGTTGCCCTGCTCTTGCTATCTATCCCCTATGGCATGACAAGCACTTACATAGCCATGTATGCCAAAGAAATAGGAATCACACTCAGCTCCGGTCTGTTCTTTACGTTCATGGCAATAGGCATGGCCGTCTCACGTATGTTCTCCGGACGGCAGGTGGACAAGGGACACATCACGCAGGTTATCACTCTGGGACTTTATCTGGTGTGCATTTGTTTCTTCACTCTTTCTGCCTGTGACAAACTGATGCAGATAAATCCCGAACTAACCGATGTGCTTTTCTTCATGGTAGCACTGCTGCTGGGAGTCGGGTTTGGCACCATGTTTCCAGCCTTCAACACGCTGTTTGTCAACTTGGCTCCGAACAGCCAACGCGGCACAGCCACTTCCACCTATCTCACTTCGTGGGATGTAGGCATCGGAATCGGGCTGGTTCTGGGCGGCTATATCGCCCAATTTACCTCGTTTGACATGGCCTATCTCTTCGGAGCCTGCCTGACAGTGATCTCCACCTTCTATTTTAACCTGAAAGTCGCACCTCATTATCATAAGAACAAATTAAGATGACAAAGAAAGAACGTTATGAAAAAGTAATCGCCTGGTTTCAGGAGAATGTACCCGTAGCCGAAACGGAACTGCATTACAACAACCCGTACGAACTGCTGATTGCCGTTATCCTCTCCGCACAATGTACTGACAAGCGGGTGAACATGATCACCCCGAAAATCTATCAGGACTTCCCCACCCCGGAAGCACTGGCCGCTACTACTCCGGAAGTGATATTCGAGTACATCCGCAGTGTCTCTTACCCTAACAATAAGTCAAAACACCTGGTAGGCATGGCACGAATGCTGGTGAGTGACTTTAACAGCGAAGTGCCCGGTACCCTTGAAGAACTGATCAAACTGCCCGGAGTGGGACGCAAAACGGCCAACGTCATCCAGTCTGTCGTATTCAACAAGGCGGCCATGGCTGTAGACACACATGTATTCCGAGTGAGCCACCGCATCGGACTCGTGGGTGATGCCTGCACGACTCCTTTCAGTGTAGAAAAAGAACTGACGAAAAACATCCCCAACGAATTGATTCCCATTGCTCACCACTGGCTTATTCTACACGGACGTTATGTCTGCCAGGCACGTACACCCAAATGTGAAACCTGTGGTTTGCAATTAATGTGTAAATATTACTGTGAGAAGTATAAAGTTAGCAAAGACACACCGAAGAGGAAGAATAAATAACGATTTCATAGCAAAAAAGAGAAATTAATACTAACTTTGCGGTCATCATAAAAGAAACTAACACTTTTAAAGTAAATAAATAAAGTATTATGCAGACAATTGACAATTTCAATTTTGCCGGTAAAAAGGCATTCGTTCGCGTGGACTTCAATGTACCCTTGGACGAAAACTTCAACATTACAGACGACACTCGTATCCGTGCTGCACTTCCTACGCTAAAGAAGATTCTGGCAGACGGTGGCAGCATCATCATCGGCTCTCACCTGGGCCGTCCGAAAGGCGTTGCCGACAAATTCTCTCTGAAACATATCGTTAAGCACGTGTCAGAACTGCTGGGCGTTGAAGTTCAGTTTGCTAACGACTGCATGGGCGAAGAAGCTGCCGTGAAAGCTGCCGCTTTACAACCGGGCGAAGTGCTGTTGCTCGAAAATCTCCGTTTCTACGCTGAGGAAGAAGGCAAACCGAGAGGACTGGCTGAAGACGCAACCGACGAAGAAAAAGCTGCTGCCAAGAAAGCCGTGAAAGAAAGCCAGAAAGAATTTACAAAGAAACTGGCTTCATACGCTGACTGCTACGTAAACGACGCATTCGGTACAGCTCACCGTGCACACGCTTCTACGGCGTTGATCGCCAAATACTTCGATGTGAACAATAAGATGTTCGGTTACTTGATGGAGAAAGAAGTGAAGGCCGTTGACAAGATATTGAACGATATCAAACGTCCGTTTACAGCCATCATGGGTGGTTCTAAAGTGTCTTCTAAGATCGAAATCATCGAAAACCTGCTGAACAAGGTAGACAACCTGATCATCACAGGCGGTATGACATATACTTTCACCAAAGCTATGGGTGGACAGATCGGTCTGTCTATCTGCGAAGATGACAAACTGGATCTCGCCCGCGAACTGATGCAAAAGGCTAAAGACAAAGGTGTAAATCTGGTATTGGCTGTTGACGCTAAGATCGCCGACTCTTTCTCTAACGATGCCAACACTAAATTCTGTCCTGTGAATGAAATTCCTGACGGATGGGAAGGTCTTGACATCGGTCCTAAATCAGAAGAAATCTTTGCCGAAGTGATCAAGAATTCCAAGACTATCCTTTGGAACGGCCCGACAGGCGTATTCGAATTCGAAAACTTCACTCACGGTTCACGCTCGGTAGGCGAAGCTATCGTAGAAGCTACTAAGAACGGAGCTTTCTCACTCGTTGGCGGTGGCGACTCTGTAGCTTGTGTCAACAAGTTCGGCCTGGCAAACGGTGTATCTTATGTTTCTACCGGTGGTGGAGCATTGCTTGAAGCAATCGAAGGAAAAGTTCTTCCGGGTATTGCCGCTATTCAGGAATAAGACTAAAGTGAATCACTATAAAACAGAAAAGGCAGCCCCTCACGGAGTTGCCTTTTTTAAAAGGAAAAAGTCAAGAGTGAAACCCTTTTTCAGCATCATATTACTGCTTCTTTTATCAGCCTGTGCAGACAAAAAAGAGGGACATACGCTGTCATCCGAACTTCAGCCTCTGACTTTCGGACTAATGCCTTCTTTCGACGGACTGCCTCATCTGATTGCCGCCCGTTACGGTGTTTATGATTCGCTGGATATAAAAGTCAACTTCATCACTTATGCCTCGGCAACCGATCGTGACGCTGCTTTCTTATCGGGCAAACTGGATGGTATGCTCACCGACTATCCGTGTGCCGCCCTTTTACAGACCAAAGGAGTCCGTTTGCGTCTGGTTATGGAAAATGATGGCTGCCTTAGCCTGATAACAAGCAAAAAATATGATGTCAGGAATCCGGAAGACCTAAAAGGGAAAAACATTGCCATCTCTTGCAATACCCTGATAGAGTATGCCACCGACGAAGTAATGAAACAGGCCCGTCTTACTCCCGGTGAAGCGAACAAACCCGAAATCAACAACATTTTTTTGAGGCTGATGATGTTGGAAAACGGACAGATCACAGCATCTTTCTTGCCCGGTCCGGCAACGGCAATCGCGGTAAACGACGGACACACAGTATTGCTGAATACAATCCAAATGGGGATACATTCCGCCGGAACGGCTTTCACAGAAGAGGCCATCAAAGAAAAAAACGAAGAAATAAGGAGGTTTATCACCGGATACAATCTCGGCGTGAAATACCTGCAAACTTATCCCCGGGATAAATGGGGGGAGATATTAACACAAGAATTCGGACTGCCGGAAACAGTGGCTGCCCAGGTGGACTTGCCCGATTATCGACCTGCCATGTGTCCGTCTTCTCACGACATAAAAAAAGCTATTGCCTGGCTGAAGAACAAAGGAGCAATCCCCGGTAACTATCAGGGTGAAAACTTAGTAGATACGACCTTCATTCCCGGCCAATTCAAACCATAATAAATACAACAAAGTAAAGATGAAAAACACATTCCTATTAACACTTGTGCTGCTACTGGCAAGCGGCAACCTGAATGCACAGGAAAAAAAAGAGGGTATGACGGTAAACAAAGTCGTCAATACGCTAAAAGAACGGATCACCCTTGCCGGATATGCGCAGCTGGGATATACTTATGACGATGCAGCGAAGAAAACCAATACATTCGACATCAAACGAATCATTTTCATGGCTCACGGACGAATCACCGACCGTTGGACCTGCGATTTCATGTACGACTTTTACAATGGAGGTATGCTGCTCGAGGTTTATACCGATTATCAGATTCTACCCGGACTGAAAGCCCGCATCGGAGAATTTAAAGTCCCTTATACGATCGAGAACGAATTATCACCCACGACAGTGGAACTGATTAACTGCTACTCACAGTCTGTGTGTTATCTGGCAGGGGTAAGCGGCAGTGACGTAGCTTGTGGCATGACATCGGGACGCGACATCGGTGCGATGATCCACGGAGGACTACTGAACGACCTGCTATACTACAAACTGGCGGTGATGAACGGACAAGGACTCAATATCAAAGATAAAAACAATCAAAAAGATATCATCGGCAATCTGATGGTAAATCCACTGAAATGGCTGTCGGTAGGCGGTTCGTTTATAAAAGGAACAGGACATGCCGTCGCCGATTCGGAAATAACCGGTATCCCGGCAGGGGAAAACTACACCAAAAATCGCTGGAGTATAGGAGGTATCATCACGACAAGCCCGTTCAGCCTCCGTTCCGAATATCTGGCGGGAAAGGACGGAACTGTGAAAAGTGACGGTTTTTATGCCACCGGAAGTTGCCGGCTCCTACGCAACTTCGACCTCGTAGCTTCATATGACTATTTCAACGCAGATAAAGCCATCGGCCGAAAACAGACGAATTACATAGCCGGACTGCAATATTGGTTCTATCCCAAATGCAGACTGCAAGCACAATATACTTTTTGCGACCGGAATAAGGGAAAAGACAGTAACCTGTTTCAGGCGCAGGTACAGGTAAGATTCTAAAACGATAATCAATGGAACATAAAATCAGCGAACCCAATGCCCGTGTAGACGTGGCCGATGTACTGAGAGGACTGGCTGTGATGGGGATCATCATCCTGCATAGTATCGAACATTTTAATTTCTACTCCTTTCCGGATGCCATCCCCGGCGAATGGATGAAGTTTACTGACAGAGCTATCTGGAACGGGCTCTTTTTTGTCTTCAGCAACAAAGCTTATGCTGTATTTGCCCTGCTGTTCGGCTTCAGTTTCTATATTCAGGATAACAACCAACAACGCCGTGGTAAAGATTTTCGCCTCCGGTTCATCTGGCGGATGGTGCTACTGTTCATCATCGGACAGTTCAACGCTGCTTTTTTTACAGGTGAAATACTGACGATGTATGCCATGCTCGGTCTGATACTCCCTCTGTTCTGTCGCCTCGGTAGCCGCAGTGTAGCCATCTTCGCTACCCTGCTTATCCTGCAACCGATAGATTGGTTCAAAGTGATCTATGCTCTCTGCAACCCGGATTATGTACCCGGTCCCAGCCTGGCTTCCCACTACTTCGGGATTGCTTTCGACGTGCAGAAAAACGGTACCTTCCTTGAAACGATCCGCATGAACCTCTGGGAAGGGCAACTTGCCAACCTGACTTGGGCATTGGAGCACGGACGCATTCTGCAAACGCCTGCCCTCTTCCTCTTCGGTATGCTGGTGGGACGTAAGGGACTATTCCTTTATAGCGAACAGAACGAACAACGCTGGCTCAAAGCATTAGGTATGTCACTCTTATGTTTCTTTCCATTATATGGTCTGAATAACATGCTGCCGGGATTCATCACGCGCGATGCCCTCCTGATTCCCTTGCAACTGATCATAAGCTCTTTGAGCAACCTCAGCTTCATGGTATTGCTGGTCAGCGGACTGCTTATCACTTTCTACCGTGTCAAAGACCGCAGATTCCTGATGCGTTTCACCTCGTATGGCAAGATGAGTCTGACAAACTACATCGGACAATCCGTCATTGGCTCACTTCTTTTCTACCACTGGGGGTTTGAATTGGGACGTTTCTTAGGAATTACTTACAGTTTCTTTTTTGGCATTCTTTTTGTACTTCTTCAAATGGCCTTCTGTTCCTGGTGGCTCGGTCACTTTAAACATGGTCCCTTCGAAGGCCTATGGAAACGCCTCACTTGGATTGGAAACAATAAACGAAAGTAAATTATGAACGAACAACTTATCAACGAACAATATCAATACATCCTCCGCCTGATCGGACAAAAACGACTGAAGGAGGCGCTGACTCAACTGGAATCATTCCTCTGGAAGTGTCCGGAATGGTCGCTCCGTACCCGCCTGGAGCAGATACAGACTTCGTACAACTATATGCTGCAATACATGCGCCAGGGGGTAGAAGACCCGGAGCGTAAGAAATTATATCAAAGATTGCTGGCCGATACTCTTGAAATCACCGATCAGGCACGTATTACACTACTCGACAGCGTATCAAGCCATTATTATCATCAATATCGTACGCGACGTACTGAGGAACTTTCTCCCCTTACCCTGGAGATGCTGATACACACGCTTGAATCGTTCAATGATGACCTGGCCGTAAGCGGATTCATTTCGGATCAAAACATGGATGAAGTTTTGAAACGTCACGAAGATAATCTGCGGATTCTGTTCTTGCAAACCTGGACCAATAGCAACTGGAGTACGGAAGAAAGTACAACTGCACAATCCATGCTTCAGTCCGAGTTACTTCCGGTGAACGATCTTTGCCTTTTTACAAGTGCCGTTACCCTTAGTCTGATGGAATGTTTCGATCTCCGAAAACTTCTGTGGCTGATAGATGCTTACCGTCACCCCAATGTACAGATCAGCCAGCGGGCTCTGGTAGGAATCGCTTTTATTCTCCATGCCTATTCACCACGTATCGATTTCTATCCGGAAATCAATTTACGTATCACGGCACTGATGGAAGAAACCGCGTTCGAAAAAGAACTGCTACGCGTACATATCCAAATACTTCTCAGTCAGGAAACGGAGAAAATCGACAAAAAAATGCGTGAGGAAATCATTCCCGAAATGCTGAAAAGCATGTCTCCCATGCGCAACATGAAGTTTGGTTTCGAAGAGTCCGATGAAGAGAAAGATGACACCAATCCCGACTGGGCCGATGCTATAGAGAAATCCGGACTGGGTGACAAGTTGCGTGAAATGAACGAATTGCAACTGGAAGGTGCCGATGTATATATGAGCACATTTGCACAACTCAAAAGCTATCCGTTCTTCAGGGAAATCTCCAATTGGTTCTATCCTTTCGACAGGCAACAATCGACTGTCATTAAAGAGTTTCGTAACCGGGAAACAGAAGGAGGAAGTCTGTTGGAAATCATCCTGCAGTCTGGTTTCTTCTGTAACAGTGACAAGTATTCGCTGTTCTTCACCATGCAGCAATTGCCGCAATCACAGCGTGACATGATGTTGAGCCAGCTCACGGAACAACAAATGGAAGAATTGGCAGATCAGTCGAAAGCCGAAACACTGAAGAAATTTTCCGAACGCCCCGATACGGTAAGTAACCAATATCTGCACGACTTATACCGCTTCTTCAAATTGAATATGCGAAGACAGGAATTTCGCGACTTGTTCAAAGAGACCATCTGCCTGTACAGCAATCCGGCATTGGAAGACATGTTGTTCAACCCGGATGCCCTGCTGGCTTTAGCCAACTTTCACTTCAGAAAAGAGCACTGGGAAAAAGCAGCCGAAGCCTATGACAAAGTCGCCTACATGGTCCCACGAGAGAATGAAGCTGAAGTTTACCAAAAGCAGGGCTACTCTCTGCAAAAACTAAAACGATATGCACAAGCCATCGAAGCCTATCGGAAAGCAGATACCCTCAAACCGAACAACTTATGGACTAATCGCCATTTAGCCATTTGTTATCGTCTCGACCGACAATTCCGCAAAGCTTTGGAATATTACCGAAAAGTGGAAGAAGTATTGCCGGAAGACACTAAAGTAATTTTCTATATTGGCAATTGCCTGGCAGAGACATGGAATTACGAAGAAGCACTGAACTACTTCTTCAAACTCGATTTCCTGGAAAGTGATTGCATCAAAGCATGGCGTGCCATCGGTTGGTGTTCGTTCATGACAGGAAAACGTGAACAAGCCATGAAGTACTATGATAAAGTGATTGCCCAAAAGCCGATGCCGGTAGACTACCTGAATGCCGGTCATGTGGCATGGTCATTGGGAGATATAGAGAAAGCCGTGCCTTTCTACTCCAAAGCCGCAGAACTCTATGGCAGTAAAGAGCAGTTCCTTGAGATGTTCCGCAAGGACGAGGATATCATCATAGGAAAAGGTATTACCCCCGATGATATTCCATTGGTTCTTGATCTGATTTAAAACAAACAAGAAAGAAAAAACGAACAGGGTGTCCGATTGTGGACACCCTGTTTTTTTATAACCTATTAATAATGAAGCTTCTAAATTCTGGCATACCTATTGATTCTTACTCTACAGAAAATAATCTGAAAAAAGATTGTATACCCGTGCAACTTAAATTCAAGTAGCAACGTCTAATAAACAAAGAAAGATATAAACTAATTAAACAATAAAGGATATGAAAACAATTACATTTTTCAAAAGAGTATTAGCCTCTGCAGCATTAGTTTCGGTATGTGGATTTGCTTGTGCAACAAACAACGGTAAACAGTTTGTCCATAACGATACGATGGAGAAGGGAAGACTCGTCTGCCGTGAAATATATTCTATGGATAATCCCGTTTCAGGCATACTCAGTCCGGTAAAAATGCATAAATACAGCTACGATACCGACCATCAGAAAACGGTGAAATCCACCTATACATGGAATGTATTTAAAAACGCATGGGAAAAAGAATCTTTGACGGTTGTCTCCCGATATGAAACAGAAACTTCGGTAGAGTATTCTGTATGGAATAAAGAAAAAGAATCATTTAGCCCATCAGAAAAATATATATACATCACCAACAGTGATAACCAACTGATAGCCCAATACGCATACAAAATGAACTCCCGCACCAACCAATGGATATTGGAGAAAGACGCCTTAGTACCCATTTACGAGAACATTTATGCAACAACCCGTTAATGAAGATTCCGGATTTCACAGATACGGAAAAATCAGGTAACATAATCAAAGAAACCGGGACATCAAAGAGAAAGAATTTAAAATCCGGAAGTTGATAAAAAAGTAGTTATCCCCATCTCCTCTTTGCCAAGACTCTCTTGGGAGTTCAAAACATCGAATCAAGACAAAGCATTTATAACCAAACAGATAAATACACTTGGTATCTGAATATAGAAAGTTAGTTTTAACACTGTATTAAAGTTTGTTCTTCAAACACAGACAACAAGTCTTTTGCATGCAAAAGACTTGTTGTTTATATTCGGGAAAGCAAAAACGGAAATTATACATTAACAATGTTAACGATCCACAGGTTGACTTACTTTTACCCAGTCTATCTCCATCTTCGCAGGCAGTTCACTATCCGTTATGGTACCAGGCCAAGTACCTGCACCGCCCAAAGCATAATTTAAAATCAAATAAAAAGAAGTATCAAACGGCCATTGCTTTTTGACGCTCTCATCGGCCAAATGCAAGTTAGGATAGACTAAAGTGGTAGCTCCATTCACTTTAAAAGTAAGAGACTCGGGAGTCCATTCGATACCAAATACATTGAATTGCCCTTTATTGTAAGGAACTGTTTTTGTTGGAACAGGCTTAGTGAATCCCAAGTCATTTTTGTAGTGGCTGTGAATTGTTTGATATACAATGCCGTCATGATTCAACTGCTCCATAATATCTATTTCACCACAAGCAGGCCATCCACTGTAAACGGGTTTGGCAGGCATCATCCAGATGGCAGGCCATCCACCCTTTGCCGTCTTGGTGAAACGGGCACATATCTCTATTTTACCATATTGAAATTCTGCTTTACCTAATGACTGCACCCCTCCCGTCTTATATACTCCATTCACTTTCTCGGCAATCAGTACTAACTTCCCATCGTGTACATAAGCCTGATCATAACTTTCGGATAAATATTTGCTCCAGGCAGGACTGCCTTTTTTGCACAAACCCCATTTTGTTTTGTCGGGAATACTATCTGTCTGGTTGAAGTCATCTTGAAAAACTATCTTTTCCGAAACAGCATCTGACCTTGTCAGAGGTGTAACCATCGAATCATCAGAAGATGAACAAGCATAGAAAGAAAGTACCGACATGACAGCACCGCATGATAAGACAAGAGATCTTTTCATAATACTAAGGTTTTAGAGTTAAACATAAAATTACTGATAAATAACAAACTGTATATTTATTTAGTTCATCAACTCTCTGTGATTTTTTATACGATTCAATAGAGACAATCTAATCTAACTTACCAGAATCTATAAAAGGTATCAATAAAGAGAGCGTCGTTTATGTTATTCAAAACTATAAGAAACATTACACCAAGCTATTTCATCATTCTCAGATGTCATCTGATTAAGGTCTTCAAATACAGGATAATAATAAAAAAAATCAGAATAGTTGGCTATAAATCCGCCATCATGTCCCCTCCCAAAAGAAGTGAAATGCCCGGTCGAACTGTAAGTCCAGAAATGAATTGAGTAGGTCAGCTGTAATTGATCACTATTGACATTATGATTTACCTTACCATAAAATTCCCAACGATTTTCGGCATGGGAACGCATGAAAAGAGAATCATTCCGCATCTGAAAATACTTTTCGTATGAAAGTGAAGTACCATCTTCAAAGTCGGAAGAGAATCTCAACTTATCAACAGATATAAACTCAATCTTATCATTTGGAAAACCCTTAATAAATCCATCCGAACTATTGAAACGGCTTTCCCAATAACTGTCTATCTCCGGAAAGATTTCTACACCTCCTTTACTACTGCCTTGATAGCATCTGAAACCTTCAAGCCGGTATTGTCCGCTATAAGCCACAGACCGGGACGCAACAGCCACCGGAATAATATGCTCTTCTCCCCGATAAGATACACAGATATGAGTTTTTCCAACCCCAGTCACACGAACTTCAATGCATCTTTTTCCTAAGTAATCCGGATTATACGTAGCGTCGACCACCGCAGTATCTTCCGAATGGACTTTTATCTGATCTCCGGATGCAGCTTTCAGAAAAATCATAGCCGGTGTTTGCAAAATATCCATCAAGAGTCCCTCTTCTCCCAGGAGACGCTCTTCAGAGCCATTACCGGTATAAAAACGAATTTCATTTTCATCATCTTTCTCACAACCGCCAAGCACTATCACAACTACCATAGCAAAGAGAACATAGTACAGACTTTTAAGTAAGGGTAAGGTTACAGGTTTCATATTATTTTCAGTTTTAGTAAAATCCCTATTCGGATAAAATGCAAATATAACGAATTAAAGAAGGAAAGCAAGGTTAAGAATGCGTTATCACACAATTAACGTTCTTTAATTCATTGCCCGTAGGGAGATCAGTTCATTTCCCTGTCTTTTTAATAAATGATCTCAAGAAGATAGAAGGAATTCCTAAACCCAAAACATGAATAAAAACTAATGGATATGACAACATCTCCCCGGAAGGATATTACCAATGATATTCTTTCCGCCATGCAACGTTATCCCGAAAACGAAGCATTTATCATTGACGATAAACATTATACTTATGCCCAACTTGGCAAAATAACAGCCTCCGTCGCCCATTCGCTATCAGAGATAGAAGATGAAAGAATCGGGATCATTGCGGAAAACCGGATTGAAACCTACGCAGCCATTCTGGCGGTACTGGCCAGTGGAAAAACATATGTCATTCTGCATCCTGCTTACCCGGAAGAACGTAATCTCAAAATAGCCGGACTGGCCGGATTGCATACTTTGCTCTGCACAAGCCATGTCGAACGCCCGGCATTCGGAACCGACCTCTTCAGAGTAATCAACACAGACAAGCTGTCGGGAAAAGCACCGTCGGAATTGTCAAGGCTGCAATTCTACCCGCCGGAAGAAGAAAAAAACGCTTATATCATTTTTACATCGGGAAGCACAGGCGAACCCAAAGGAGTCCCCATCACACGTGCCAATCTGAACACTTTTTATCAGGCATACGATTCCCTTAACTGGAACCTGGATGAACACGACCGCATGTTACAAATGTTTGAGCTGACATTTGACGTATCCGTCGTATCATTACTTTATCCCCTGACTTTAGGAGCTTCCGTTTATACAGTGGCCCATCAGGATGTAAAGCATTTCAAAGTGTTCGAACTTCTGGAGAAGTACGAGCTGACCTTCGCCACGGTCACCCCCTCTCTATTACAACTTCTTTCACCCTATTTCGATGAAATCAGCCTGCCTGCTCTGAAATATCTGGGAGTATCGGCAGAGGCTTCGCAAACCGAACTGTTGGAACGATTCAGAAAATCGGCACCCAACGCAGAGTTCGTCAACCTGTACGGCCCGACAGAGGCTACGATTTACTGTACCTGTTACCGTATTCCGGCTTCCGGTACATGCAAGCATTACAACGGAATGGTGGCTATCGGAAAACCATTTCCCGGTATCCGCGTCATCATTGTTGACGAAGAAGGAAATGGTCTGCCTCAGGGAGAGACGGGAGAACTTTGGGTATCCGGTCGGCAAGTAATGAAAGGCTATCTGGATGATCCGGAAAAATCGGCATCGGCTCTAATACACCGTCCTGACGGACAAATTTATTACCGGACCGGAGACCTGTGTATTTTAGACAACGATGGGGATATCATTTATTGCGGCCGTAAGGACTATCAAGTGAAAATACAGGGCTTCAGAATAGAACTAAGCGAAATAGAATACACTGCCCAGTCGTTTTTCAAGACTCCTTGCAACGTGGCTGCCCTTCCGTTAATCTGTGACGGAATTTGCAACGAACTGCATCTGGCAGTCGAAACGACCGAATGTGACCAAAACACATTGATAGAATATCTGAAAGAAAAGCTGCCACAATACATGTTACCGAAACAAATTCATTGTATCCCTCAGTTTCCGGTAACCAATAGCAATAAAACAGATCGAAAAAAAATTGTTGAACTGATAAGAGAGAAGGAACTCTAAAAACAATATAAATATGAACCGAGAAGAAGTATTAAAACAACTACAAAGCATTTTCCGTGATATTTTAAAGAAGGACAACGTCTGTATCAGCGAATCATCCACCTCTCAAGACGTAGATGGCTGGGACTCACTGACCCATATGCAAATTATAGCCCAAATCGAGAAACGTTTCGGAGTACGTTTCAACTTTCGGGAAGTAATTAAATTCAAGAATGTCGGCGACCTATGCAGTGCCTTATTAACCAAAATGGAATAAATCATGCAGTTTCTCTCCTTTAGTTTCCTGGCTCTGATTACTCTCTGTTTCTTTCTCTACTATGCAGTCAAAGGACGTGCCCGCAACTTCATACTACTGGCAGCCAGTTGCATCTTCATCGGATGGTATTATCTGCCATTCCTGTTGACGGCAGTAGTGGTGGCACTGTTCACCTTCTTCTGGGCACAATGGATGGAAAACAGGGCGAAATCCGGGAAAAAGACCAAAGTAATCTATATCGCAGGAATCATCGGTCTGATAGGCGGATGGCTCCTACTCCATGGCACAGTGATAGATGACATCATCTTTCCACTTGGAATGTCATTCTACACATTCCAGGCCATCGGTTATCTGACAGATGTGTACTGGCAGGAGCAACGTGCCGAAAAAAACTGGATAGATTTCCTGATCTATATGCTTTTCTTCATGAAATTCCTCTCCGGCCCCATCGAACGGGGTGGAGACTTGTTGCCACAACTGAAAGATCCTCGCCCGTTCATCTACTCGAACGCAGTGACCGGACTGAAATATATTTTGCTGGGACTGATAAAGAAACTGCTTATAGCCAATCAGATAGCCCCGCAGACGGATATCATGTTTCATTCGATCCATGACCTTTCGGGTGTCCAACTACTGATGACCTGCCTGCTCTATCCTATCGAACTGTATGCCGATTTCTCCGGCTATACGGACATTGCCATCGGAGGAGCCTACCTGTTCGGCATCAAGCTATCGCCAAACTTCAACCGCCCGTTTGCCGCACGTTCCACCGCCGATTTCTGGCGCCGTTGGCACATGTCACTCTCTTTTTGGGTACGCGATTATCTCTATGTGCCGTTAACCGCCGGTACCCGTAACTGGGGACAGTGGGGAGTCTACTTCAGCCTTATCATCACCTTTCTGGCATTGGGATTATGGCATGGCTCCGGATTAACCTTCGCCATATACGGACTGATTCAGGGCATATTGATCTGCTGGGAAATGAAAACCTCTGCTTTTCGCAATAAGTTGCCCCAATATATCGGGAAATATGCATCCGACAGCCTGTTGATAATCCGTACCTATCTGTTGTTTGCGCTGTCACTTATTTTCTTCCGTGTACAATCATTGAGCGATGCCTGGTATTTTTTACGGAACATCTCGTTCGAAGTACATTCTTCCTGGAAGGAAATGAACATCGGCATACGCGACCACAATTGCATTGTAGCAGGTTCGGCCCTGTTACTGGTATTGATCTATGAATATTATGCATCTAAATATAACCTGATGGAAACACTCGAACGCCAGCCCGCATGGCTACGGTGGAGTGTTTACTATCTGCTGGTATTCGCCCTGCTGATGTTAGGTAAGTTCGATACGGAAACTTTTATCTATTTACAATTTTAATCGAAACCAATTACACCCATGCTACATTCACCGAAAATCTCTCCCAAAACACGTTTCTGCCTGAAACTCCTGTTATTGGCATTACCGCTTTTCCCGATAGTGGCCATCTATTTCATTTTCGACCCTTATATGGTGCTGCACTCCTACAAACGATTCGATAACTCTCCCGTACTGCTCAACGAAGCGCATGTGGGATGGCAGAATTATCTTCAGAATCGTGATTCGATAGCCTATAACTCGTTTATACTCGGCAACTCCTGTACCATGGCATTCCTGACAGGAGAATGGGAGAAGTATCTGGATAAGGACGATCATGCCGTGCGCTTTTATGACAACTGGGAAAGCCTGGGCGGTGTGCGCCAGAAGCTTCAAGCGCTCGATTCCGTAGGTGCCCCTCTGAAAAATGTATTAGTCATTTTGGATAAAAAAGCACTGGACAGAAGTAAGCCCCTGTCGGGCAACGACCATCTGTTTTCGGCTGAGGCAGCCGGTATCAGCCAGTTGGGATTCCATCTGAGATTTTTGCAGGAATTCCTCTATCCTGACAAAACGATTCCTTACATAGGCTACCTGATCGGACATAAGTATGCTCCTTATATGAAAGGGGTCATAAATCCGGGAGATCCCATTCGGGAACCTTACACGAACAACTTTATCAATCCCAGAGAAAAAGAGATCGGACAGGATGGCGAATTGTACTGGACCCGTCATGAAAAAGAATTCAAAAAACGAACGGATGCAGGCAAAGAAGAACTGCCGGCTGTGTCTGTCAGCCAGATTCAAGTACTTCGTGCCATTAAAAAAATTTGCGATAAGCATCATACAAACCTGAAATTCATCATCGGCCCGGATTATTTTCAGAAAAAAACGAACCGGGAAGACATCAAAAGAATGAAAGAGATACTGGGTGCTTCTGCCGTATGGGATTTCACGGGAACTAATGAATATACAGCCGATATACATCATTACTATGATCCCGGTCATTATCGTCCTCTGCTGGGGGCACGCCTGCTGAAAGTTATTTATCAAGATTCGGCACCTGCCGGCAATGAAAACAACCCCAAAACGTCTTTTACACAAAACAGATAAATATATCAGAGAAAATAATTATATAACATCAAAAACTTAATTTATGAAAAAGATTTTATTATTAGTATCCATCTGCATTTCATGTTCATCTTGCTGTACACTATTCAGCAGTTCCAAACAAGACATCACTTTTACGGGAATGAATGGAACTAAAATCTACGAAGCATCGACCAAACAGAAAATAGCGGAAATCAAAGAAGACAACAGTGTTACCGTCCAGATCAAAAAGAAAAGAGAAGACAAACAGTTATTGGCCAAAAAGGAAGGATACCAAACCACTCCCTTTGTCTTGGAATCTACTTTCAACAATGCCTGCCTGTGGAATATTTTATTCTGGCCCGGCTTCTTAGTCGACCTGGGCACGCAAAAGATGAACAAATGGGACAACACGATTATCAACATCGAAATGGAGAAAGAGAATACAGAAAACAAATAATCAACTCTCAGGATAGTGACCGTTACACAACTCAAGTTACCATCCTGATCCCTCCAAGGCAATAAACACGTATGGCATTCTCCTCCTTCCGATGAACGAGGAAAATGCCATACGAAATCAAGCGATATGAAGTTAGCGTCAGAAACAGCCTCCTACAGTTGTTTCAACTCCCGGTATAGCCTCTGGATAGGAAGCCCCATTACATTGAAGTAACTGCCGGAAATGGATTCAACCCCGACAAAACCGATCCATTCCTGCACGCCATACGAACCGGCTTTGTCCATTGGCTGATAGTGATCGACATAATAAATAATTTCGTCTTCATCAAGTGTTGCGAAACGGACATCTGTCACAGCAGCGAAACTCTTTTGCCACTCACAGGTGGTGAGGCATACCCCGGTGATCACCTGATGAGACTTACCGGAAAGATTTCGCAACATCTCTATGGCATCTTCACGTCCGGAAGGTTTCCCAAGTGCCTTACCTTCGTGCCAGACTATGGTATCGGCAGTTATCAAAAGTTCCTCCGGGTGCATCACAGACTGATAAGCGGCCGCTTTCTCACGGGCTATGAACAGCGGAATCTCTTCGCCTTGCAGAGAGTCGGGATAAGACTCATCGACATCGGGCAATGTTTTTACCACATAATCTACCCCCAAGCCGGTCATCAACTCTTTCCGCCGTGGAGAATTAGATGCCAATACGATTTTATAACGATTCAAGTTAGCAAGCATACTAATAAATTAAAGAGTTATATACTAAAAATCACCACCCGAAAGCATCATCCGACAACCATTTGCCTTGCGCTTTAAGTACTTGCTCCACCACATCACGTCCGCAACCGTATCCGCCGTCGGCATATGAAATGTAGCGGGCAACGGCTTTCACCTCGGGAGCGGCATCTTTGGGACAACAGGGCAATCCGCACTCACGCATCACTTCCATATCGGGAACGTCATCGCCCATATAGAGTATCTCCTCGTCCGCGAGTCCGTGCTTGTCACGGAAATCACGATAATCGTGTATCTTTATGGCAGAGCCTAAATAGAGATCGGATACCCCCAATCCGGCAAAGCGCTTCCGCACCGCATCGGTCCGTCCACCTGTGATAATGGCAATATGAAGACCTTTTTTCACAGCCAGCTGGATCGCATAGCCGTCTTTTATATTTACCGTACGCATCGGTTCACCCGACGGATGGAGTGGAATCACATCTGCACTCAACACTCCGTCTACATCAAAAGCAAGTGCTTTAATCCGGGTGAGGTCGTAATTGATAGTACTCATTCTTATTTATATTTGGGGTTAATGTCTTTCGTGGATACTTCGGCTAAGTAATTCATATAATTGTTGCATCCCGGGATCATCGGCAAGCATCCGCAAATGATTGCCGATGACGTTCTCGTCATAACGGATCGCAGGTCCCGTCTGTGCTGCTTTAGGTTCCAATTCGTGCACTTTACGGGCCGTTTCATCAATTAGCGGCAACATCACGTCGAACGGCAAGTTATATTTCTTAAGCAGTTCGGCGGCAAGGGCATACATGTGATTAGTGAAATTGCATGTGAACACAGCAGCCAGATGAAGGCTCTTGCGTTGTTCCGAATCGGCATCATATACACGGTTCGACAAGGTAGACGCAATAGCTTTCAGAAATGCGGCATCTTCGGTCGACGAAGCTTCTATAAAGAAAGGAATCTCCTTAAAATCGACTTCCCGTTGCTTACTGAAAGTCTGCATGGGATAGAACACCCCATAATGTGACGCATGTCCTTCCCAAATACTCATCGGAATGCTGCCTGCCGTATGCACCATCAATGCCTCTTTCCGTTTACCGGCTACGATAGCGGGAAGAAGTTCGGCAAAGGCGGAATCTTTGAGCGAAATGATATACAACTTTGCATATGGATTCACCTCTTCAAGGCTCGTCGTATACTCAGCTTCTACTTTCTGCGCCAGCTCACGGGCCGACTCTTCCGTACGGCTATATACCTGTACGATACGGAATCCTTTCCGATAAAGAACCTTTGCCAGATTTGTGGCAAGATTCCCGGCACCGATAAACACAATCGGTGTATCTTCTATACTTCTTTTCATCGTGTTGAAATCAAATACAATATACCTCCGATTATCAATAAAGCCAAGGGCAGCAGGTAACCGGACATCGAACCAAGCAGTGAGACAATCAAGCCGATATTCAGTACCAGCCACAATCCGAGCAGCACCAGGCCGACGGATTTGTCCCGTTTGATAAACAGGAAAATAACCGCAGTGTAGAGCAAAAGATTATCTTTATTCATCACCCAGGGTATACCCAATGCAGAAAAGTGTATCAGTTTGTCTATCAGATAGAGTACCCCTATCACAATAAGGGTGACTGCCGTGGCTTTATATGTATCTTTATTGTTTGCTTTTACCGCACTCACCGCTACTTGCCTCCAAACTTATTAATATGGATTTTCTCCCATTGCAGATTATCTTCATTGAAGGGCTTGCGCTCCATGCCTTTGTGCCCGATCGCAATAATGGACAACACCTGTAATTGCAAAGGAATGTCGAGCACACCACGCACAAACTCATCGGAAGGCATTCCGGCAGCAGTATAACGCTCGCGTACCTGCACCCAGCAACTGCCCAATCCCAAGTCTTCGGCCTGAAGCTGAATCATGATGGAAGCAATGGAAGCATCTTCAATCCAAACATCGCTTGCCAAAGGATCGGCAGTAACCACAATTGCCAGCGCGGCATCGGCTATGAAAGCAGAAGCCTGCTCTTTACAGTGCGAGAGTTCGCCAAGCAGCTTTTTATCATCGACCGCGATAAACTGCCAACTATTGCTACGTTTAGAAGTGGGAGCCATCAGAGCCGCTTTCAGCAAAGCGACTACCTCCTCCTGAGAAAGTTCTTCTCCTGTAAATTTCCGCATACTGCGGCGTTTCTTTATCAGTTCACTGAAATTTTCCATATACTATAAATGCATTGTTTTTAATAAACGAACATTTACCGCAGACTTATACAGAATCATAATAAAAAGCCCGATCTGTATGAATCTGCATAACCGGTAATGATTTCCCTGCAAAGATAGGCAATTTATTCCACTCTCGTCAATTCACCGGTCAGTGAATCGATGATAAAGCCATGCACCCGGACGTCTTTCGGGATCAGCGGATGGTTCTCGATAGAACGGACCGTCCCTTTGACAGACTCAACCGGATCGTCGAAACCTCCCAGCCACGAACTGAAGTCAACACCGCAGTAGCGTATCATATCGATCGTTTCAGATTTGATTCCCCGCTCTTTCATGTGGGCAATCATTTCATCACTGTTCATATGGCAAGCACCGCAATCCGAATGGGCAATGACCATAATTTCTTCCACCCCCAGTTCGATGATGGCTACCAGCAAGCTACGGATGACACTGCCGAAAGGATGGGAAATGACGGCACCGGCATTCTTTATAATCTTCACGTCTCCGTTGTGGATTCCCAAAGCAGCAGGCAGCAACTCAGTCAGACGGGTATCCATGCATGAAAGGATGGCGATCTTCTTATCGGGGTACTTGTTAGTAATATACTTTTCGTATCCCTTGTTCTCAACGAACTTTTTGTTGAATTCAAGAATTTCTTCTAACATAATCGAAACGGATTTTATTGTAGTATATCTACAAAGATAATCACAAAATAACAGGTCAACAAAATAAGCCCCGCAAATGTTGTAAAGAGAAATAAAAAATGTAAATTTGTCCCGATATGCCATTAAAACTGACTACATATTACCGAGGGAGTGAAATTCCGGATTTTCCCGGAACCAATACATTTCATTCAAAGGAGTTATTTCAGATTTATGAAGAAACTCCGGGCTACACTCCGCTCCTGATCATGGCTTCGGAAGATGGAAAACCAATTGCCCGGCTGCTTGCCGCCATCCGCAAAAGCATACGCATGTTTCCTCCTTCCCTTATCAAGCGATGTGAAGTTTATGGCACCGGCGAATATCTGACAGCAGAAGCCGATAAGGAAAAAATATTCGGTGAAATGCTGGAGCATCTCACCACAGAAGTATTGCGGAGTTCGTTCCTGATAGAATTTCGCAATCTTGAAAATGCCATGTTCGGTTACAAATACTTCCGGTCGAACAAATACTTCCCTGTCAACTGGCTGCGGGTACGCAATTCACTACACGGCACCGAAAGTGCGGAACAGCGTTTCAGCCCTTCCCGTATCCGCCAAATCAAGAAAGGCCTGAAAAATGGCGCATCGGTAGACGAAGCACACACGATAGAAGAAATCCGCGAATTCTCGAACATGCTGCGACATCTCTACTCGTCCCGCATCCGTAAGCACTTTCCCAATATCATCTTTTTCCAGCACATGGACACACGGCTGATCCACAGCAAGCAAGGTAAAATTTTCATTGTCCGCTACAAAGGAAAAATCATCGGAGGATCTGCCTGTATCTATTCAGGCAACGATGCCTACCTGTGGTTCTCGGGAGGTATGCGGAAAACCTATGCTCTGCAATACCCGGGTATACTGGCTGTATGGAAAGCTTTACAAGACGCACATCAAAACGGGTTCCGTCACATGGAATTCATGGATGCCGGACTCCCCTTCAAGAAACACGGTTACCGCGACTTCGTACTCCGCTTCGGCGGCAAACAAAGCAGTACCCGACGCTGGTTCCGCTTCCGCTGGCAGTGGCTGAACAATCTGCTGATCAAAATATATGTCTAAAAATCAAGCATCCTCTGGGTTTAAAACCAAAGAAGAATTGGCTTGAAACCAACAATGCCTACCTTTTAAAGTAACGCCCCTTGGGTTTTAAACCTATTTTCACCATAATTAATTGCAGAAAAATTTCTTTATTAAACAAGAATTGATTTTCTTTGTGCTGTTTTATACCATTCCAAAAAGACGATTAAAACCAAAATTAAAAAATATAGTTATGAAGATTTCACACATTGAACACTTGGGCATTGCCGTAAAAAGTATCGAGGAAGCCCTTCCGTATTATGAAAACGTATTAGGTTTGAAATGCTACAACATCGAAACTGTAGAAGATCAAAAAGTAAGAACAGCCTTCCTGAAGGTAGGTGATACCAAAATCGAATTACTGGAACCGACATGTCCGGAAAGTACCATCGCCAAATTCATCGAAAACAAAGGCGCAGGTGTTCATCACGTTGCATTTGCCGTTGAAGACGGTGTGGCTAACGCTCTGGCAGAAGCCGAAAGCAAGGAAATCCGCCTGATCGACAAAGCCCCGCGCAAAGGAGCCGAAGGCTTAAATATCGCTTTCCTTCACCCGAAATCAACTTTGGGCGTACTGACCGAACTCTGTGAACACTAAAAAAGAGATACGACTTGACAAGCACAGAATGTATGATTGAAAACACCTTTGGTTATCAATTTTCAACCGTACATCGCAAATCGTCTAATCGTAAATATTATAACCCTTTAAATTAAGAAAAACTCATGAGTAACCAGCTTGAAAAAGTAAAAGAGCTTATTGAACTTCGCGCTCAGGCTCGTTTAGGTGGTGGCGAAAAGGCTATTGAAAAACAACACGCCAAAGGCAAATATACGGCCCGCGAGCGTATTGCACAGTTGCTTGACGAAGGTAGTTTCGAAGAACTGGATATGTTTGTTCAACACAGATGTACTAACTTCGGACAAGACAAGAAACATTTCCTCGGCGACGGTGTAGTAACCGGTTATGGAACAATAGAAGGTAGATTAGTATATGTTTTCGCACAAGATTTCACCGTATTCGGTGGTTCACTGTCGGAAACCATGGCACAGAAGATCTGTAAAGTAATGGACATGGCCATGAAGATGGGTGCTCCTGTTATCGGTATCAACGACTCGGGTGGCGCACGTATTCAGGAAGGTATCAACGCTCTGTCCGGTTATGCTGAAATTTTCCAGCGTAATATCATGGCATCGGGTGTTATTCCACAGATTTCGGGTATTTTCGGTCCGTGTGCCGGAGGTGCGGTTTACTCTCCTGCCCTGACAGACTTCACGCTGATGACCGAAGGTACATCTTACATGTTCCTCACCGGACCTGCTGTAGTAAAAACAGTAACAGGTGAAGACGTATCTCAGGAAGACCTGGGAGGTGCAAGCGTACATGCCAGCAAGTCGGGTGTAACCCACTTCACAGCCGAAACCGGAGAAGAAGGTCTGGCGATCATCCGCAAACTTCTCAGCTTTATCCCGCAAAACAATCTGGAAGAAGCCCCATTGGTGAACTGTACCGACCCGATCGACCGTATGGATGACCTGTTGAACGAAATCATCCCCGACAGCCCGAACAAACCGTACGATATGTACGAAGTGATCGGTGCCATCATCGACAACGGTGAATTCCTGGAAGTACAGAAAGACTACGCCAAAAATCTTATCATCGGTTTTGCCCGCATGAACGGACAGTCGGTAGGTGTGGTTGCCAACCAACCTAAATATCTGGCAGGCGTGCTCGACAGCAACGCATCACGCAAAGGCGCCCGTTTCGTTCGTTTCTGCGACGCATTCAACATCCCGCTGGTAACATTGGTAGACGTTCCGGGATTCCTTCCGGGCACAGGTCAGGAGTACAATGGTGTGATCCTGCACGGAGCCAAATTGCTGTATGCTTACGGCGAAGCCACTGTACCTAAAGTGACCGTAACCCTGCGTAAGTCTTACGGTGGTTCACACATCGTAATGAGTTGCAAGCAACTCCGCGGTGACATGAACTATGCATGGCCGACAGCCGAAATCGCCGTAATGGGTGGTGCCGGTGCAGTAGCGGTATTGTATGCCAAGGAAGCCAAAGATCAGGAAAACCCTGCTCAATTCCTGGCAGACAAGGAAGCCGAGTATACCAAACTCTTCGCAAACCCGTACAATGCGGCCAAATACGGCTACATCGACGACGTTATCGAACCGAGAAACACTCGTTTCCGCGTGATCCGCGCTTTGCAACAGCTGCAAACCAAGAAATTAACCAACCCTGCTAAAAAGCACGGTAATATTCCATTGTAACAAATAAAAATCGATTGTTATGAATAAGAAAAGAATCGGGATATTTATCGCTCTGCTGGCAATGGTTTGCATGGGGCTCAGGGCGCAAAGTGCCACCAGTCTGAAAATCAATGAAGTTTTGGTCATCAACGACCAGAACTATCAGGATGATTACGGGCTGCACAATGCGTGGATAGAGATATTCAATACCTCTTTCGCTTCGGTAAATCTGGAAGGTTGCTTTCTGACGAACGATAAAAACAATCCGACCAAATATCCTATTCCCAAAGGCGACGTGCTGACTTTAATCAAGCCACGCCAACATGCTTTGTTCTGGGCAGACGGGATGCCTAACCGGGGTACGTTTCATGTAAACTTTACGCTCGATCCGGACAAAGAGAACTACATTGCTCTGTATGATTCCAACGGTAAAACTTTGATTGACGAGGTAACCATCCCTGCCGGTCAGCTTGCCGACCGTTCATACGCCCGTGAAAAAGACGGAAGTGCTAACTGGGTAGTAAAAGGTGGCGGAGAACATAGTTATGTCACTCCGAGCACCAACAATATGACTATCGACAAAAACCCGAAGATCGAGAACTTCAAAAAGCACGACTCTATCGGTATTGGTATGGCCATCATTGCCATGTCAGTCGTATTCATTGGTTTGGTACTTTTGTATCTTTCATTCAAGGCGGTAGGTAATATCGCTGTCAGACTGGGTAAGAAAAACGCAATGAAAGCCACCGGTATCACCGACAAGACGGAAGCGAAGGAGAAGAACCTGGGTAGCCACACAGGTGAAGAGACCGCCGCTATCGCCATGGCTTTGCACGAATACCTGAATGACGCTCACGACGTTGAAGACATGATTCTGACTATCAACAAAGTGAAACGCACCTACTCACCGTGGAGTTCGAAGATCTACACACTGCGTCAGACTCCGAGAAGATAATTACTAACCCTAATAAAATGAAGCAATGAAACAATATAAATATAAAATCAACGGCAACCTTTACAACGTTACAGTGAACGATGTAGAAGATAACATAGCCAATGTTGAAGTAAACGGAACCTCTTACAAAGTAGAGTTGGATACTCCCGTCAAAGCTGCTCCGAAACCGGTTACCCGTCCGGCAGCCGCTCCGAAAACCGAATCGGGAGCTCCGGTAGTGACCAAACAGCCGACAGCTTCCAAGAGAGACGGCGTGAAATCTCCGCTGCCGGGTGTCATCCTCGACATCAAGGTGAAAGCAGGAGACACTGTCAAGAAAGGCCAGACTATCATCATCCTTGAGGCTATGAAGATGGAAAACAACATCAATGCCAATAAAGATGGAAAAGTAGCAGAAATTAAAGTTAATAAAGGAGATTCTGTACTTGAAGGTACAGACCTCGTAATCATTGAATAATTATGGGAGATTTCGTATCATTCTTAGGGAATAACCTTGTTGACTTCTGGGGATACACCGGTTTCGCAAACGCGACACCCGGACATCTTTTCATGTTGCTAATCGGTCTTTTCTTTATCTACCTTGCCGTAGCCAAAGAATTTGAACCGATGCTGCTGATCCCCATTGGCTTCGGTATTCTGATCGGTAATATTCCATTCAATATGGAAGCCGGATTAAAAGTGGGTATTTACGAAGAAGGTTCGGTACTGAACATCCTTTATCAAGGTGTAACCTCCGGTTGGTATCCGCCGCTTATTTTCTTAGGCATCGGGGCCATGACGGACTTCTCGGCACTGATCTCCAACCCCAAACTGATGCTGATCGGAGCTGCCGCACAGTTCGGTATCTTCGGTGCTTACATCATTGCCCTCCTCATAGGATTTGAGCCTAACCAAGCCGGTGCCATCGGTATCATCGGTGGTGCCGACGGACCGACGGCGATCTTCCTTTCGTCCAAACTGGCTCCGAACCTGATGGGTGCCATCGCCGTATCAGCCTATTCTTACATGGCACTGGTACCGGTGATACAACCGCCCATCATGCGTGCGCTGACCACTAAACACGAACGCCTGATCCGCATGAAACCACCAAGAATCGTATCGCATACCGAAAAAGTGATTTTCCCCATCGTGGGTCTGTTGCTCACTTGCTTCCTGGTTCCGTCGGGTCTGCCTTTGCTGGGTATGCTGTTCTTTGGTAATTTATTGAAAGAAAGCGGTGTAACCCGTCGCTTGGCAAATACTGCCAGCGGTCCGTTGATCGATGTCATCACTATCCTGTTGGGACTGACTGTGGGAGCTTCTACCCAAGCCTCACAATTCCTCACCTGGGATTCTATCCTGATCTTCATCCTCGGTGCATTCTCTTTCATCATTGCCACTACCTCGGGTGTCTTGTTTGTGAAGTTCTTCAATCTCTTCCTGAAGAAAGGCAACAAGATCAATCCGCTGATCGGTAATGCAGGTGTATCTGCCGTACCCGACTCGGCGCGCATCTCACAAGTGGTCGGTTTGGAATACGATCCGACTAACTATCTGCTGATGCACGCTATGGGTCCGAACGTGGCGGGAGTAATCGGTTCAGCCGTAGCTGCCGGTATCCTGCTCGGATTCCTTATGTAGTTTAAAAGCTTTTTCATAAAATAGAACCGGGGCGTCTCTCTTTGCGAAAAGAGAGGCGCCTTGCATTTTACGTTAATCTATCTAAAAGACGTTACGAACCCTTCGTAGAAACAATATTTTTACTAACTTGCAGGCAATAAAACATACGTCCTATGAAAACAAAAGCTATGAAACCACTCATCTTTATCTTTTGCTTGTGTCTTAGCCCCATACTAACGGCACAGAACACGAATCAAAACAAGATTCAGGAAGCAATGGCAAACTATGATTACGAGACTGCCATTGAACTGATCAACAAAGAGAAGCCTACCATCCCGCTATTGATGCAGCAAGCCAAAGCCCTGAAAGGAATCGGCAACAACGCCGAGGCTCTCCGTGTCATCCGCCAAGTAATTACGGCAGATTCTACCAACCAACAGGCACACATCGAAGCCGCGGAATGTTGCAAAGCAATGGCTAAATATAACGATGCATTGGACTATTACCGGAAAACCATCACCTTGAATCCCAAGAACAAGTATGCCCGCTTGCAATTTATCAACTTGCTTTGCAATACGAAAAATTATGCCGAAGCTTTTGGAGAGAGCTCAATGATGTCCGAAACGGACAGTTCGGCCGTGGTACTCCACCTACAGGCACAGAGCCTTGAAGGAATGCAACAAATACTGCCTGCCATCGGCTGTTATGAAATCATTCAGGACAAATACCCGGACGACTATTTAGCAGCGGCCAAACTGGGAAATCTGAACATAGCGGCAGGATATCCCGAATACGCGATCAAAGCGACCGAACGCTACAGAGAACGGGATTCAACCAACCTGATCGTAAACCAGCAAAACGCACTTGCCTATTGTCGTGCCCAACAATACCCGATGGCCATCAAGCGTTACGAAAATCTATGCCAGCAGGGAGACAGCAGTACACAAACATTATACTATCTGGGAATCAGCTATTATGCCGATGAATATTATTATGAAGCACACGCATGCTTCAGCAAACTGTACAAAGATATGGAAGAAGATCCGAACTTGCTCTATTATCTGGGACGATGTTGCGCCAAGACTTCCTGGAAAAAGGAAGGCATAGAACATCTGGAGAAAGCCATCGAACTTACCATCCCCAAAGACAGTGCCATGATCCGTCTTTACAAAGGCTTGGTCGATTGCTGTAAACTGGCAAGAGACACACCCAAACAAATCCAAGCCCTCAAAGAGCTGTATAAATATGATAAGACGAACCATAAACTACTTTATGACATCGCCTGGAATTATTCATATCAGCTAAAAGACCACAAATCAGCCGAACGTTATTTGCAGGCCTTCTTAAAGACCCGGAACAAAGACGCCAAAAAGGAGGAAGCCACCGCCGAAAAAGGAGAACTCGTTCTGGGACTTGAAAACTACTACAACGCTGCCGATAAGTGGCTGAAGGACTTACAGAAAGAAAAATTCTTCAACGAGGGAATACCGGAACAAAGCCCGAAATAACAAAACCTATATTTACTCATATGAAATACCTCCTGATCCTCCTCTGTCTGGGCTTCAATGTAGCATTGTCCGCTCAGAACGTAACTTCTATCCAGGAAGCAATGGCAAACTATGACTACAAAACGGCCATCAGACTGATCGATGGAGAAACTGCTTCATCGCAATTATTGTTACAAAAAGCCAAGGCTTTAAAGGGATTGGGACACACTGCCGAAGCCTTGTCCACTTTACAACATATCATTTCCGAATTACCCGAAAACCAGCAGGCATTGATAGAAGCCGCTGAATGTTGCAGGCAACTGAGCAAGTACAACGAGGCCTTGGAATACTATCGGAAAGTTTTGAAGTTAAATCCGGAACATACTTACGCGCACCTGCAATACACCCGTCTACTATACAACCAGCAGCGATATGGAGATGCACTGCACGAAAGCGTCACATTGGCCAAGAAAGACAGTTCCGCTACCGTATTACGATTAATGGCAGAAAGTATGGAAGGACTTAACATGCCGATAGAAAGCATGTTATGTTACATTTCCATCATTAGAAAATATCCTTCCGACTATCTGTCTGTTGCCAGATTGGGCAGCATACTCAATACGATGCAGGATTATGAAGGGGCAATCTCCCTGACAGAAGGATATCGCCAAATGGATAGTACCAATGTAGAGGTAAACCGACAGAACGCCCTGGCTTATTGTCTGCACAAAGACTACCCCATGGCAATCAAACGTTATCAAGATCTGACAAACCAGGGAGACAGTACCCTGCTGACATGTTATTATCTGGGGGTCAGCTATTATGCCACGAAAGAATACTTTAAAGCACGCGATTGGCTGCTTAAAGCAAAATCCCGCCAGTCCCCCAGCGCCAACCTGCTCTACTACTTGGGACGCTCCTGCTCCAAGACTTTGTGGAAACAAGATGGGATTGAGTACCTGAATCAGGCCATCGACCAGACTATCCCCACCGACAGTATAATGGAACGTCTCTATTTCGGACTTGCGGATTGCTATAAAGAGGCCAAACAGACCCGCGAGCAGATAAAAGCAATCAAAGAACAATATAAGTATGCCCCCGACAGGCATATATTGCTTTATAACATGGCCTTTCTATCCGATAAAATCAAAGATACAAAAGCCACAGAGCGCTACTTGCAAGCTTTTCTACGAACAAAGTCCCAACAGAAGGCAATAGAGCTGCAACAAGATAGCGACGTCGAAGAAGAGGAGCCCGCACCTCGCATAGACTATTATAAAAGTGCCGCCAATAAACTGGAAAGTATCCGAAAGGAAAAATTCTTCAAAGGAGAAAAGTAGGTATCCAAAGTGGCTTTTGTGCACATTACAAATGCCCGATTCAGGTTTAAGCATCTCCTATGAAAACGTTTGCATAAATAGATGGCGGACAGTAAGGAAGAAAACAGGAACCAATCCGATGATTTATCCTATATTAGCAGCATCTAAATAATAACGAGCTAATATCATGAAAAAATTATTGTTCTTCTTAGGTTCTCTCTTACTTTCATTAAGTACTTATGCAGCCATGAACGTATCAAAAATCGATCCGCCCTTCTGGTTCACCGGCATGAACAATCCGGAACTCCAGTTAATGGTATACGGCGAAGGCATCGGCCAGGCATCCGTATCAGTAAACTATCCCGGAGTATCACTCAGCAGCGTCGTGAAGCTGGAAAGCAACAATTATCTGCTTGTCTATCTTCATCTCGATAAAGATGTTAAACCGGGGAAAATGCCTATTACATTCACTCTCGGAAAGAAAAAGCTGGTTAAGGATTACGAATTGAGAGCACGTAGCAAAGCAGGAGCCGACCACAAAGGCTTTGACGCATCGGATGCCCTATATCTGTTAATGCCGGATCGCTTTGCCAATGGAAACCCGGACAACGACCAGATAGAAGGCATGGCAGAATATAAAGTAGACCGCAATGACCCGAACGCCCGCCACGGCGGTGACCTCGCCGGTATTGAACAAAACCTGGACTACTTTACCGACCTGGGAGTGACCGCACTCTGGTTCACCCCGGTACTTGAGAACAATATGAAAGGCGGTTCGTACCACGGCTATGCCACGACCGATTATTACAAAGTAGACCCACGTTTCGGTACCAACGAAGAATATCGCTCGCTGATAGACAAAGCTCACAACCGGGGCATTAAAGTCGTAATGGATATGATCTTCAACCATTGCGGAGTAGAACACCCCTGGATCAAGGATATGCCTTCGAAGGACTGGTTCAACCACTCCGATTTTAAAGACAACTTCGTACAGACATCTTACAAACTGACTCCTCACGTAGATCCGTACGCCTCACAGTATGACTTCGACCAGATGAATGACGGTTGGTTTGTGGAAGCCATGCCCGACTTGAACCAGAAGAACCCTCACGTATACAAATATCTCCTGCAAAACAGTTTGTGGTGGATTGAATATGCCGATATCGACGGCATCCGGATGGATACTTACCCGTATGCCGACTACGATGCCATGAGCAACTGGATGAAGGAACTGAATGAAGAATATCCCAACTATAACACGGTAGGCGAAACCTGGGTAACCGAACCTGCCTACACAGCCTGGTGGCAAAAAGATTCCAAACTCTCCGCCCCACGCAACAGTAACCTGAAAACTGTGATGGACTTCAGTTTCTTCGACAAAATCAACACAGCCAAGAATGAAGAGACCGACACCTGGTTCAAAGGTCTGGATCGGGTATACAACAACTTTGTATACGATTATCTGTATCCCGATCCCGCATCCGTGCTGGCTTTCATAGAGAATCACGATACCGACCGCTTTCTGGGTGAAGGTGAAAATCTCGACATGCTGAAACAGGCCTCTACCCTTTTGCTGACCACCCGGCGCATTCCGCAGCTCTATTACGGAACCGAAGTCATGATGAACGGAGTAAAGAGCAAAAGCGACGGTTATGTCAGAAAAGATTTCCCCGGCGGATGGGCCAATGATAAAGAAAACGCTCTTACTCCGGAGGGACGTACCAAACTACAGAACGAAAGCTATAACTTCTACCGCAATCTGCTGAACTGGCGCAAAGGCAACGATGTGATTGCCAAAGGCAGCATGAAACAGTTCATGGTTCAGCACGGTGTATATGCCTATGCACGCGAATATAACGGAAAAACAGTATTTGTCCTGTTGAACGGTACGGATAAGGAGGTGAAACTCCCTCTGAAATATTACGCTGAAGTACTGAAAGATAAAACTCAAGGCAAAGACGTCATTAGCGGAAAAATGATAATGCTGAACGAGGAACTGACAATGGCTCCACGCCAGTCAATGGTCATAGAGCTTTAGCCCCGTTCACCCCAAAGCAGGCTCGGGGTGTCAAAAGTCTTTTTACCACGGAGTAACACAGAGTAGCACAGAGTGTTTGCAATAATAATCAGCAACTTAAATCACCTCTGTATTACTCCGTGTTACTCCGTGGTGAATTTTGTCACGAATAATAATAGTCAAACATTTGACTATTATCGAAGAATATTGCTACCTTTGCACCGACCAAAAGAATACAACGATGACAAACAACGAATCGGCACGCGAGCTTATTCTACAAATCCTGCGAACCCGGATGGCTTTCCGTCAAACCCTTCAACGGGTGCTCAAACGGCACAACGTAGATATGACCTTCGAAATGCTGCAAGTAATGAATTGCCTGTGGAACGAACAAGGCATCAGCCAGCAGTCTCTGGCAGAGAAAACGGCAAAAGACAAAGCTTGCCTGACTAACCTGATCAATAACCTGGAGAAGAAGAATTGGGTGATACGGAAAGAAGATTCATCCGACCGGAGAAACCGGCTGATTTTTCTTACAGTACAAGGCGAGGAACTTGCCCTT
This sequence comes from Bacteroides hominis, assembly GCF_033042785.2. Classification (NCBI taxonomy): domain Bacteria; kingdom Pseudomonadati; phylum Bacteroidota; class Bacteroidia; order Bacteroidales; family Bacteroidaceae; genus Bacteroides; species Bacteroides hominis. The sequence continues at coordinate 4,651,885 of NZ_CP178829.1, forward strand.
ACAGTGAAACCGCTGATCAACGATATCTATACCCAAACGGGAATAGAGATGGAGGTCAGCCGGATAAACGAATGTACCGAAGATTTAAAAAGACTGTACGAAGTTCTCAACGAAATCTAAAATCAACTCAGGCCATGTCCACCCATCAAGCGAAACAAAAAGAATTAAGAAAACTGAAGCACAGAAACATCTTTCTCAACACGGTATGCATATTATTAGCACTGGCAGGTATCTCGTGGACAGTAAACTATTTCTGGAAATATGCCCGCTACGAAATAACCAATGATGCCGTAGTGGACCAATACATCGCTCCGCTCAACATCCGGATACCGGGATATATCAAAGAAGTACGTTTCACCGAGCACCAGTATGTACATGCCGGCGACACGCTCCTGATTCTGGATGACCGTGAATACCGGATCCGACTCAAAGATGCGGAAGCCGCTTTGATGGATGCCTTAGGCTCCAGAGAGGTTTTGAACTCCGGCATCCGGACCTCAGGGGTGAACATTGCCGTACAGGACGCCAACATAGCCGAAACCCAAGCACGGCTTTCACAGCAGGAAGCCGAACTGAACCGATACACCCGGCTCCTGAAAAAACAGGCCATCAGCCAACAGGATTACGAACTGGCAAAAGCAAATTTTGAAGCGACCCGGGCACGTTACAATGCCCTCCTGCGCCAGAAAGAAGCCGCCCAATCGCAGTACTCTGAAACCAGTAAACGCAGTACCAGTGCCGAAGCCAATATCCTCCGTAAAGAGGCCGAAGTGGATATGGCTAAACTGAACCTGTCATATACCGTCGTCACCGCACCTTATGACGGATACATGGGACGGCGCACCCTTGAACCGGGACAGTTCGTACAAGGGGGACAGACTCTCTCGTATCTGGTACGAGGCAATGATAAATGGGTAACTGCCAACTATAAAGAGACTCAGATAGCCCACATCTACATCGGACAAAAGGTTCGCATTAAAGTAGATGCTTTCAGCGGCCGGACCTTTCATGGAACCGTCACGGCCATTTCCGAAGCTACCGGGTCAAAATACTCCCTGGTGCCTACCGACAATTCGGCCGGGAACTTTGTCAAAGTACAGCAGCGCATTCCTGTCCGCATTGACCTCAACGATGCCTCACCCAAAGAGATGGAATGCCTCCGTGCCGGAATGATGGTAGAAACGGAGGCGGTCCGCCCATAAGCCTATGGTAAAGCTCAACCTCCCTACCCGCCCCTGGGTGCCCCAATGGTTGGGCATCGTAACGATGTTCATCGTCATTTTTCCCATCACCCTGCTCAACGGAGCTTACACAGGCAGTATGATCGAAGTGTCGAACACGCTGGGAGTGATGAGCGAAGATATCACGATGGCCTATTATTCAGCTTCGGTGGGGATGGCTGTAGCCTACCCCATCGTACCGAAAATACGTGCTATAGCCACTTCGAAGACCTTGTTGCTCACAGACTTATTGCTACAGGTTTTCTTCAGTCTGATCTGTGCACAGACAGGCAGCATGGACGTCATCATGGGATGCTGTTTCTTCATGGGATTCCTCAAAGGTTTCGTCATGCTCGAGTTCATCATCCTGATCCGTCCACTTTTCAGTCCCAAAAACATACGAAGTGAATTTTACGCCTATTTCTATCCCATTGTCTTCTCCGGAGGACAGTTGTCAATGGCTATCACGGCACAATTGGCCTATCATTATCAATGGCAGCACATGTACTATTTCGTCACCATCCTTCTACTGGTTGCCATTCTGTTTGTATTGTGTTTTTTCCGTTACGCACAACGTCCCGTCCACATCCCGTTCAAGGAGATGGACGGAAAGAGCATGTTCATCATTGCCTCTGCCTATCTGCTGACACTCTATACCTTCACTTATGGCAAAACACTCGACTGGTTCGCATCCCCTAAAATAAGAGTATACGTATTCATCATCCCTCTCCTGATAGCTCTTTTCATCTACCGGCAACGGACACAGCCGAAGCCTTTCGTCAGTCTGAAACCACTTACTCTGCATAAATCCATCATCGGATACGGCTTCATGGTACTCGCCATGTTTCTGACAGCCACCAGTTCACTGGTGACCAACTACATGAACAGTATTATCCGGGTAGACAGCATTCACGCCAATTCACTCAGCCTGTGGCTGTTGCCCGGCTATGTCGTGGGAGCGATTATTTGTTTCTGGTGGTTCCGATGGCAACGGTGGCGGTTTCGCTTTCTGATTTCAGGCGGCATGTTCTGTTACGTCATTTATCTGGCAATTCTCTACTTTGGCATAACCCCGTATGGCACTTACGAAATGCTCTACCTTCCTATCTTATTCCGGGGAGTGGGCATGATGGTCCTGTTTATCGCATTCGGCGTTTTTGTCGTCGAAGATTTAGACCCGCGCCTGACACTGTCCAACGCTTTCTTCCTGATTTCCTTCCGGTCGGCACTGGCACCGGTCCTGTCGGCCTCGTTTTTCAATAACATGCTCTATTATCTTCAGGTGAAAGGCATGAATGTTCTTTCGGAAAATATGACGCTGACCAATCCAATAGCCGAACAGAAATATAACCAGGTACTGAACAGCGCCCTGGCACAGGGGCACGAATTCAGCGAAGCCGGCCAGTTGGCAACCAACAGCCTGTACTCCACTTTGCAACAGCAATCTCTCTTGCTGGCACTGAAAACACTGATCGGTTATGTGCTGATACTGGCACTGGTGGTTGCAGTCGTTGCAGCTTTTATCCCTTTCCATAAGACATTGAAAGTGGCTGTCGTAAAGACGGGAGACGATATGGTATAACGAACGAGGAAAGAATAAAGATTCCTCCGGCAAATATGTAGTTTGACAACCGTCCCGATAAATTTGATAATCAACAGATTATATTTACCAATATTTTTCTTTCAATGTAAATCCATTTATCCCGGTATGTAAAGACATTATCTCCGGTATGTAAAGGCTTTTATCCCGGCATGTAAAACCATTTACCCCGGTACGTAAAACCATTTATCCCGGCATGTAAAACTTTGATAAGCCAGTCCCGAAAACCCGGTGGATTTGATTATTCACCACAGAAGAGAATAACGTCTCACAGAAGAGAATTTCTCTCCGGAACCTTTCATAAACAAAAGATGAAAACTCTGTGCCTTCTGTACCCCTTCGTAGTGAATCAAAACCCGAACCGGATGGCAACCGGATTTTCGGACCGGCCTAAAAAAAGCCACTCAATCGCTTGAGTGGCCTTCCAAAAATGTAAATTAAATAAACATGAACAACATCATGTTTTTTTATTCAGCCAACTTATTGTCTGAACCCAGCACATTGATGATTTTGTGCTTGTAGAGTTTTTCCATGTTGTCGCGAGCCGGTCCCAGGTATTTACGTGGGTCGAACTCAGCCGGTTTTTCTGCAAATACCTTACGGATAGCAGCAGTCATAGCCAAACGAGAGTCTGAGTCGATGTTGATTTTGCAAACAGCAGAAGCAGCAGCTTTACGCAACTCGTCTTCAGGAATACCGATAGCAGCTTTCAGTGCACCACCAAATTGGTTAATGGTTGCAACTTCTTCTTCAGGAACTGAAGATGATCCGTGAAGAACGATAGGGAATCCCGGAAGTTCTTTCATTACGCCATCCAATACGTTGAATGCCAACGGAGGAGGAACCATACGGCCGGTTTTCGGATCGATGTGGCACTGTTCCGGAGTAAATTTATAAGCACCGTGAGAAGTACCGATAGAGATAGCCAATGAATCGCAACCTGTTTTAGTTACGAAATCAACTACTTCATCCGGTTCAGTATATGTGTGGTGGTCTGAAGAAACTTCATCTTCTACACCGGCCAATACGCCGAGTTCACCTTCTACAGTTACATCGAACTGGTGAGCGTAGTCAACAACTTTCTTAGTCAGAGCAACGTTTTCATCATAAGGAAGGTGAGAACCGTCGATCATTACAGAAGAGAAGCCTGAGTCGATACAGCTTTTGCAAGTTTCGAAAGTATCTCCGTGGTCGAGGTGCAAAACGATTTCAGGGTTTTTGCAGCCCAATTCTTTTGCATATTCTACAGCACCCTGAGCCATGTAACGCAACAGTGTAGCGTTAGCATACTGACGAGCACCTTTTGATACCTGCAAAATAACCGGAGACTTAGTTTCTACAGCAGCCTTGATGATAGCCTGCATCTGTTCCATATTGTTGAAGTTGAATGCAGGGATTGCATATCCACCCTTGATAGCCTTAGCAAACATATCTCTAGTGTTTACCAGACCTAAATCTTTGTAATTAACCATTTTGTTTAAAAGTTTATTGTTAGTGAATCAAAAATTCTACGCAAAAGTAAGAATAATCCTTTGAATAGAGAAACCGTCGGACGGAAATATCCGCCCGACGGGTGCAATTCAATCCTATTTCAATTTATTTCCCATCCTTTAAGAGCCGTTTGTAATGTCTACGTGGCAAATAAAGGGTTTTATTGTTTCCTCATATATATTATGGTAGGCAAGTGGTCACTGTAACCGTCCAACCATACCTTACCGCCGTAGGTGCGCAACGGTGAACCCTTGTATCTGCCCTCCTGCTGGAACAGGTATTCACGCAGAAAGACTTCGTTATGATCATATTTCAGTCCTTTTGCAGCCTGAAGCAGACTGGGTGAAATAATAATCTGATCGAACAGATTCCATTTGCCGCGATACAGCAAAGTGCCGACTCCTTTATCTTCCAGCGTCACCCACCAAGGATTATAGAGGTCATCCTCCGTCATATCTGCGACGTGTTTCTTAGCTCCCAGCACGGCAAGGCTCTGATCCATCGGGTCGTCGTTAAGATCACCCATAATAATCAGTTTCAGGTCTTTGTCCGAACGCATTAACGAATCCTTCAATGCCTTCACCTGCATGGCGGCATGCATACGCACAGGCTCTTTCGCCCCACGGGATGGCCAATGGTTTACAATCATACATACCTTATCGCCTGCCAGTTCACCACCGACGATCAGGAATCCACGGGTCTTGTGAATCGTATCTCCTTCGAACGGAGTGGAAAGAACCAATGCCGTCGTACGGGGAGTAAACTGTTTGGGATCATACAGCAACGCACAGTCGATTCCCCGTTTATCGGGTCCTTCGTAATGTATGTAGCGATAACCTCCCGCAGCCATTTCCGGTTGGCGAATCAGGTCTTCAAGTACATTCCGGTTTTCAACCTCGGCCACCCCAATGGCGGCAGGTCCGGCAGGTACTTTATCGCGCGATAGTTCACCCAGCACTTTGGACAGTTTTTTCAGTTTGGAGTGATACTTCTCCGAGTTCCATCCCTTAGCAGCATCCGGCAGATATTCATAATCGTTTTTTCCGGCATCGTGAATGGTATCAAACAGGTTTTCAAGATTGTAAAAGGCAACGCTGTACAGCCCGTCTTTGTGCTCCTGCGCACGGACACCGACAGACAGCAACACTAAAAAGCCGAATGCAATAATCAGTTTCTTCATAATTTTGTTTTAAGTTTGATTCACCACAGAGCAACACAGAGCCTTAAGTTCTTGTTATCAGGATATTGGAAAGAAGAAAAAATCTCTATAAAACTCTGTGTTGCCCTGTGGTGAATTTAGTTCATTTCTTAACTATTTAATGTCCTTTTGGGATTTCAAACCAGCGGGACCTTGACTTTAAACCAACGGATTTTCTCCGTCAACCCTGCAAAAGTCTTAAAAAAAAGCGAGAATACGACTTTTTTTCCGAAACTTTTTTCCTAAGAAACAAAAAAGCATTATCTTTGCGCTCTGAAAAATGACCATTACACTATTCTTACCAAATAGTAAACGATATAATAATTTAAAAAACAAATATTGAAATGAAAAAAGGTCTTCATCCTGAATCATACCGTCCGGTAGTATTCAAAGATATGTCAAACGGTGATATGTTTTTGTCTAAATCAACTGTGGCAACTAAAGAGACCATCGAATTCGAAGGTGAAACTTATCCGTTGCTGAAAGTCGAAATCTCAAGCACTTCTCACCCGTTCTACACAGGTAAATCTACATTGGTAGATACAGCCGGACGTGTTGACAAGTTCATGAGCCGTTACGGTAACCGTAAGAAATAATCAAACGGACTTCCGATTGATAAAAATAAGCTGCCTCCTTTGCGGAGGCAGCTTATTTTTTTGCCTATATGGAAGAAGAGATTATGGAAATCATCCTTCCGAATTCCTTATTAACGGAAGCACCAGAGTAAAACGACTGCCTTTTCCAACCTGAGACTGCACTTCGACACGTCCGGACAGCCGTGTGGCAATCACCTTGCAGATAGACAATCCCAATCCGGTGCCCTGCGCAAATTCATCCGCTTTATAAAAACGGTCGAAAATGGCGTTCAGGTGTCCGGTGTCGATCCCTTTGCCGGTATCTTCCACATAAATGCCTACTTCGGCCCGCCCGGGATCCACTTCACATCCCAGCGTAATGCTACCCTCCACAGTAAACTTGTTCGCATTGCTGAGGAAGTTGGAAATGACCTGTATCAGGCGGAGCTTATCCACTGCCACATACACAGTCCAGCTATCGTCCATCTTCAACCGGAACTCTACAGGAGGATGAATGATCACCTGATGGGTACGATAAATTTCAGAAACAATCTTCGCCAGGTCATACCGTTCTATGACAAATTCCTGATTATTGGAGTCCAGTCGCGAAATATCCAGCACATCACTGATCAGCTTGAGCAACAACTCACTGTTATGATTCACAATTCCGATCATATCCTTCTTCTCCTCCTCGTCAAGCTCCCCGGCCGTCTCGTCTACCAGGATGTTGGTGAAGCCGACGATGGCATTTAGCGGTGTACGTATTTCATGGCTCATATTAGCCAGGAACGACTGCTTCAGTTCAGCGTTTTCCGCAATCTCTTTCGCCCTGATCAGTTCGTCCTCCCTTCGTACCAGTTCCTGTACATTCTGTATGACACCTGCTATCACCAATTCTCCCTGATTATCCTTCAGGCTGTCGCAACGGCATTCAAACCACTCGTACCCTTTCGCCTCATCAAAGCAGAACCGCAGCCGCTGCAGAGCCATCACCTGCAACTCTTTCGTCTCCCTGAATAATTTCTCAATACACTGCATGTCATCGGGATGCAGATACTTTAAGAATTGCCTGAAAGCATAGCGCCGGCACTTGATACCGGTGAGTTGTACAAAGTTCTCGTCCAGGTTCAGCTCTCCCCTGCGTATATACCACAAAGAGATATTTCCTCCCGAGGTGGAAAGAGACAGATGCTCGTGTGCGCTCTTCAAAGCCTGTATATCTTCATGTTCACAACGGACTTTGCGGCGGATGCGCAGCAGGGCAATAAACAAGACAATAAACAAACAGACAAAGACAGCTCCGGAGACATATATTTCACGACGATATTTATCGTAAAAAGGCCGATTGAGTATTTTTACATTCTCCGGTACATTGGCTACATCAAAAACTTTAAAAGCAGAAAAAGGGGTCCAGTCCAAGATATATTCCTTGGCAAGCTCGCGGCGTTTAGGCCCTTTAACTCCATTCCCCACCCAAAGTTCTTCTGCCAGCAAAGCTACGGCCCCTGCCGATATTGCATCGGTAGCCATATATCCACCTACAATGCCGATATTTTCATTAAACCCCTCACGGATGCAACTGAATGAAGGAATATTCAGCACGCGGGAAACAGGCATGGTCGAAACATCCCATTTATCCAGCAAAAAAGCCGTATCATGTTGCCGTTCTTCGGGCATGCCGGTAATCACAAGCAGAGACAACCCTGCCATATAACGGAAAGGAAACATCTTTATCGTAAAATCCTTGGTATCCTCATTTCGGGAAAAACGGTCCATTATGGCCAGATTTTCTTTCTGAGCCAGGCCATAAAGAGTCTGATAGATGTTCGAATCAAAAATACCTTTCTGTCTCCCCCATATAACAATATTCTTTTTATCCTCCTCCTCCAGTAACCTCTTCATAGAACATTTTCCCAAAAATGTTAAATCCAGGTTATATACCACAGTGATATTGTTACGGCCAAACAGCCGCTTCATGAATTCGATGTTCGTTTTGAAATCGGGTCTATCGGAAAGTAAATATACCGGTGCATCCTCGTATTGCCTCAACTGCTCTTCGTTGGGAAAATGAATGTTACTCAGCACAACAGGACGCTTCCGCAGCAAAGGGTGTGCCGACTTCAAAACCGAATAAGCAGCCTGATCTCCTACAACCAGCAGCATATCCACACTTTCGTCACCAACAGAATCCAGATAACCGCGCATGCGTTCTACTTCCTCCTGCTCGTTGTAAAACTCACAATTTAAATAAAATTCTGTAATCCGTGGAGTAATCCCTTTTGCTTTCAGTTCCTCTTCCAGATTTTGCCGGAACTTACCATATCCTATATCATTTGGACCGAACGAATAAACCAATTGTATATTCTTCTCCATCTGTTCCGTCTGGTGACTTTGTACAGAATATGCCCAACCGGCGGCTAAAATCAGGATAAGGCCGATAACGGCAATGTATAGAATTCTGGAACGTTTCATTAAGACTCTTGCTGACGTTTGTTTTCCCTTTCAATTTTAAAATGTACAAATATAAAGTATATTATTTATATCTAAATACAAAGAGGCATATTCTTTATAGGGAAAATCCTATTGCACAATAGGGAAAAAAGCTGTGACAGAGGGAACTTCTTTTGTATCTTCGTAACATCTAAATAATAAATTTACTAAAAAAGATACGACTATGAAACGACTTGCTATTCTGTTTGTGCTTGTTCTGACATCGTGCATCCTGTATGCCAAAAGTGGAAAAGGGGATAATCTCAGCGGTCCTATCGCGCTGAAAGGCGAATTGACGGAGAAATATCAAAACTACTCAAAAGGGACTCCGGTCGTCATACGCGGAGTGCGAAAGATGAGAATTTCGCCCAACGATGCGGTGGGCATCACTTACGGAGTGGAAATCGACGGACTGCAATATCCTATCGGAGAGGAAGAAGCCAACAAAATCATCCGGTTGAAACCGGAAACGGTCCTTGAGTACTGGCAGGGGATTTACCTGTCACAAGGCATGTACGATTACTACGACCGGAAAGGATACCGCTATGACATGCGGCAAGAGCTGGACGAGGAGTGCCTGGACTATCTGGACAAATTAAACGAAATCAGTTATAAAGACGCTTACATCGAGGATTACGTACAAGCCATTTTTGCCAAAGTCAATCCGGGAGAGGTGGATTCCAAACGTCCGGAACGCCTGAATGTACGCATCATCCAGTCGCCCGAACCGGATGCTTATATGTTGCCTAACGGCGCTATGCTGGTAAGTACCGGTTTACTGTGCACACTCGACTCCGAAGAGGAGCTGGAAGCCGTCATTGCCAACGAAATGGTTCACTTCATCCTCGATCATCAGGTGAACAACGTGTCACGTGCCGAAACCCGTGCCAAACGTGCCGCTTTCTGGGCAGACGTGCTCGGTACGGTAGCCATGGCGGCCGATGACACCAACTGGATGTACGGATACGACGAACGGGTGGGCGCCATTGAACTGGCCGCCAGCATCGGAACCATTGCGGCATTGGTCAACGTACGGACAGTAAACCGCCTGGGAATGGATTACAACAGCAAACAAGAGATACAGGCCGACCGGATTGCAAGAGACTATCTGGCATTCAAAGGATTGAACCCCGATGCATTATCCTCGGCTATCGCAAAAATAAAAGATTTCTATGGTTCAACGCACCGTTACAACAACCTGACACGATATGACAGCTATGCACGACTGAAAGAACGACTTGCCAAACTGGGAGAAAAAGAAAGCATCCACAGCCATGCTTATCAGAAAGCGACATCGGATATCGTGACGTTCAACGCAGCCATGTACCAGGGAGACAAACGCTACAAAATGGCCGAACAGCTTGTATGCAAGAACATAGACAACAAGGTGGCTTCGGACCACGATTACGTAATTCTGGTGAAAGCACGCATGGCACAGGAAAACACTCCCGAAAGCAATGAATCCTGCCTGAAACTGCTGGAGAAAGCCAAAGAGATCGCTACCGCCCGCAACCTGGACATCAACAAACAGGAGATCCTGCTGCTGATGCGCATGAACAAACAGGTAAAGGCTGCCGATAAGCTGAAGGAATACAGGGATCTGCTGATGCAATACCAACAGCAGAACGCGCTCGGTTCGGAAGAATCCGGATGGATCGGTGAAGAGATGAACTGGGCAGAGAAGATGCTGTCGAAGATCAGCCTGCTGTAAAGCCCAGTCACCAATATTTCAAAGGGTGTAGCCATCCGACCGCCGTGGCTACACCCTTTGCTGTGTATGGCTACACCTTCCGGAACAGAGGGTGTAGCCCTTTTTATAATCAGAAGTTAGTATAGACGCGACATCCATGGGCAGGTATCGTCAGGCCGGTCTGCATCGAGGTCACATGGAGTTTCGTACCATTCAGATACTCCGTCCAGACTCCCGTTGCCGGGAAGGTAGTGATTGCCTCTATCGGCTTAGCGGTGAAATTGCCCACCACCACCAACTTCTTGCCGTTGGCTGCCTCGAGGGTGAGAAAACGTCCTCCGGTCCAGTTGGCCGTCTTCACCAGCCAGGAGAACGTGGCTCCGGGATCAAAGAGTTCAGCATGTTCCCGCCGCAGTTTCAACAGCTTTGCGTACGTATCACACAATTCTTTCCGGGCTCCATTATCCAGATATTCCCAATGCAGGGGTTTCTTACCGGTCCGCCCTCCCTCTTCAATCGATACATCATATCCCATTTCACCAAACTGCCAGACCATCTTAGGCCCGGGTGCCGTGAAAAAGAATGAAGCATTCGTGACAAGCTGTTTCATACGGGCATTCAGATCCGATTTTAAAGGCTCCCCGCTGTAAGCAATCTGCTTGAAGGCTGTCCGTTCTTCGTCATGGCTTTCCATAAAACCAACCCATCCTCCGTAGGGCATGGTAGTTCCGAAAGTGACCAACGGAGTAAAATCACTGTCCGACTGATAGCCCATTGCCGACTGGCAATAAGCATTGTTCAGGTTGCGCCAAAGCTGCATGCCCTCTTCCGCCAACTCGCTCTCCTCTTTTTCGTCACAGAAATGCTCAAGGATGACGACAGCCTGCGGATTCACTTCACGAATTGCCCCGTTATAATCTTTCAGGATGGCAATACGCGAAGCATCATATTTTCCGGCGGTGGCCTCCGTACTGCTGTTCTGCGTGAATCCCTTCGTCATGTCGAAACGGAAACCATCGATGTGATACTCTTCCAGCAGGAACTTCAGATTCCGTTTTACAAATGCACGCACCAAGGGCGATTCATGGTTGAAATCGTGGAAGACACCGTAAGGATGGGGCTCTTTCACATTAAACCAGGGGTTATCGGCTGCCGTACGGTTGTTTTTGGTATCCCAATACAAACGGGCAAAAGGATGCGAACCACTGGCATGGTTGTAGACAACATCAAAAAGGACAGCCATACCCGCTTCGTGGCATTTATCGATGAAAGCCTTATACATGCGGTCCGTACCGTAAGCCTTGTCCAGAGCGAAATAGAAACAAGGATTGTATCCCCAACTGTCGTTTCCGTCGAACTCCTGCACCGGCATCAGCTCGACGGCATTGAAGCCCAGACTTTTCAGATACCCTATCTTCTCCATCGCCCCGTTCAGGTCGCCTGTAGCAGTGAAGTCGCGCAACAACAGTTCGTAGATCATCAGGTTCTCTTTATCGGGTATCCGGAAATTTTTGACCTTCCAGTCATAAGCATCCTCCCGTATCTTGAACACAGAAGCAATGCCGACAGCCCCCGAAGGATACTCTTTCGCATCGGGATAGGTAGAAGAGGAAATGTATTTATCATTATCCGGATCGAGTATCTTACGGCTGTAAGCATCGGCCAGACGAAGGGTCTCCCCTTCCCTCGTACCCACATAATACTGAAAAGCATATTCACGGGCGGGCTGAAGTCCGGTCAGCGTAATCCACCAGCACCCCGCAGCGTCATCCCGGTTCATCTGGCTGTTGCTTTCATTGCTCAGCTTCCAGTCATTAAAGTCGCCCACGACATGTGCAAAGTCCTTATGTCCTCCCTTTTTGTCTTTATCATACAGCACCAGTGTGACAGTCGACGGATCCACCGGATTGATGCCTTCCTGCAAACCGCCGGGCATGGAGGCATATTTGACAGCCGCCGGCTCAAAAGGTTTGTACAAACGATCGGTAACAGTGACAAACGAGTCCCCGTCCAGTCCCTTTTTGCTGCCGTCGGCACTGCGGATGACGATGCCCAGCTGCCGGACCGGAGTCTCGCCCGAACCGAACCATTGGCGTATCGAAGGCTCCAGCGTAATGCTCCAGATATTATCCGCCACCCGGTCCATTTTGCACTTGTCCACATTGGTATTCCAGTCCGCAGGCACATGCATCCAGCTCCCTTCCGACACCACTCCCGCATGTACATAAACATCACCCGTATAGTCATAAAGCGGAGAATCCTTCGTTGCTTTAAAGTACAGGGTCAGTGGGAGATCGGCATCCGGAGCCCCGGGCCGGAAACTCAGCCCGTCGTCACAGCTCCCCTCCTGTGTGATCCGGAGCTTTTCCGAAAGGCTGCCGCTCCTGATCACAATCTCTCCTTCACGCCCGGCCGGCCCCTGATTGGGAGCCACCGCAAAAGTCAGGTTTGCAGACACCAATCCGCGGGTATTGACCTGAGAAATCCAACTGCGGCCCGCTTCCGGGATTTCGACCTCAAATGCGATATTGGCTTTTACTTCCACCTGCACATTTCCTCCTTCTTTGCCTATTTCGAAGCGGGAGGCCGTCAGTGTCAGCGCATCTTTCTGCTTTTGTGAAACGGTAAAGCTCTTTTCAATTCCTCCTGTCACCAAGGTCAGTTTCACGCTCCGGCTGTCATAACCGGTGTTTTCCTGTGTACTGACAGTGACGGAAGCGTCGCCCGCCCCACCCGAAGACGGGGTCACCGTACACCAGTCTGCCGCCGTACGTGTATCCGCACTGGTCAGCGAGATCCGCCACGGACGCCCTGCCGAGAACGACAAAGTCCGTGTTCCCGAAACGGCGGGAAAGTCAATGCCTTGCTCAAAATAAGTTTCACTATCAGACGAAAGGATCAGAGAATCGGTTTCTTCTTCATCCGACGAACAACCGAGACCAATCAGCGGAAGCAGGAGAAGCAGAAACGGAAAAGATAAATATTTCATAGATTAAAAGGTATTATTGTATATAAAAAGAAGAGAGGGGTATATAAAAATTCACCACAGAGGGTACAGCGTAACACAGAGTCGATTTTTATGTCACTGATTATCGACATGAATACTCTGTGTTACCCTGTGTTCTCTGTGGTGAGAAAATTACCTGTAGTAAAAAATACAGGATTATTTCTTAGTCATGGTAGCCGTTTTGGCATCCGGATTCAGCACAATGGTATAAGTTCCGGCTGTCACCTTCATATTGTCACCATCCTGAGTCAGTGCTCCCAGAGCGCCGCCCAGATTGACAGTCCATGCACCATCCCATCTGAACTTCATCTCACCGGCCACCAGAACAACATCCACCGACCAGAGTTTGGTTGCCGGATCATAATTCATCAAGGTTCCTTTATCCCATCCGCCGGGCGTGGCGTCACCGATCACTTCCCATCCGGTCTTGGTCAACGAAGCTGTCAGCTTCTTCATATCGGCCCCTACCCGATAGTAACCGGCTGTTTCAATCTTGATGTTATCCCCACCTTCAGGTTTCAGGGTAAATGTCCCTACATTCTTATCTCCATCCCAACTGATAGAACCTTCCATACCGATCCATGTACCAGCATCCCAGAATTTAAATTCGGTATTGGCATCAAAATAATGCGTTCCGGTATAGATAAAGTCGCGGGCAGCAGATTGCACTTTGTAACAATCATCTTTAGTAGCGTCCCATCCCTGATAGCTTCCCGGCAATGCCATTTCCGCACTCGACAATTCAATGGTAGTTTCTACCATACTATAAGAATATTTACCGGCATTTGTCAGATTCATAGTGATCACATATGGACTGGCTTTCAACACCTTAAAATTATTAGGTCCTGCCACCAGTTCGCCTTCAAGCTCAGACTCCTTACCGGACACTGCTCCGTAGTTATCGGAATCCCAGCTATTGTTCGACCTGAATTTAAACTCTTTATCAAGCAACGAAGTAGTCACCGTCCATAAGCGGGTAGTGGCATCATAATCCATTTGCGTGTCCTTATCCCAACCACCGGAAGTAGCGTCTCCCACCACTCCCCATACAAGGGGTTCGGTCTGTTCTACCTTACCTTCGGCATCTACTTTGATTCCGTAAAATCCTTTTTTCGCAACCGTCAGGTCCTTTGCCAGAACCTTGGTAAGATCACTTCCGTCCACAATGGCATACGAAGCGCCGTCCGCGTCAAAGTTGGCATATCCCTGATACACCCCGTCGCCATCCGGGTCGCCCAACAGATAAGCATTCGTATAGTCCCAATCAGGATACCCCACGGCCACATAAGCAAATTTCCAGTCAACCGCATTCGGATCAAAAGGAGTAGCCTTGAAAGTAATCGAGTTCGAAGCCGGATCAGCTGTCAGGTCATACGGCTTAGAAGTCAGCGTAATCGTAAAGTTATAAGTCTGTCCCGGATAAGCGCCCACTTTGGCCATCATAGCGTTCATCTGCGCATTGGTAAACTTCAGGACGGTAGCCCCGGTTTCACCTAATAAAACGGTTTTCGCATTCGCGTCATTCGTCAGTGTAACGTCATAGTTCACCACTGCCTTCACTCCATAGTCCGCCGGCGTCCACTTAATCTCAGGAAACTCCGCCGCAGCATTTTCATCGTTGAAAGTAAAGTCGCTTTGAGAGAAAGGCTCAAAAGCAGAGGCTTTCTGCAACTCCATGACGGGCGACTTCTCGTCTTCGCAAGCCGTAAAAGCCAGGAGCCCTAACAACAGTGTATAGAAATATATTTTCTTCATAATCTTATTCGTTGTTTTTAATGGTCATTCGATTTTAGTATCCTTCATTCTGCTTAAGATTGGTGTTAGAACCGATATCGTCTGACGGAATCGGGAACACGTTGTAGAAGCTATCTACAGCCTTACCTTTGGCTGCACCGCCCTTCCAGGGCCATACATAACCGGCAGTAGTAAACAGTCCGAAACGTACCAGGTCCGTACGGCGTTGTCCTTCGAAGAAGAATTCACGGCCCCGCTCGTCAATGATGAAGTTCAATGTCAAATCGGAATCGGAGATAGGAGCCAGCGTTTTATCACTGTAAGCTCTTTTACGCAGATCGTTCACATAACGGAGAGCAGTAGCTCTGTCGCCACCCTGACCGCCTCTGAGCACAGCTTCCGCATACGTCAAGTAGATCTCACCCAGACGGAAGAGCGGGAAATCAACGTAAGCTTCCTTAGAAGGAGGCAGCGTTCCATCCTTGTTCACATTGAAATATTTGGTAACAGGAATACCATTATTCTGGAATGTATTTTCGTCAATAATTTCAATACTGGTTGTCAGATCGGTACGAAGCATTGCCTTACGGGTATCCGCATCGCTGCCGCTCTCTTTAAGGAACAGGTTGTAGAGTGAAGATTTTGCCCTTACACCCTGCCATGCTCCTTTGGCGTTGACTTCATCCTGAGTTGCCGTAGCCCCCCAACATAAGAAAGCGGTCATACCACCCCAGGTCATCGTCTGGTCGCCTTCATAGCGTACAGGGAAGATCATTTCGTTAGACAAGTGATTGTCTGCCTTGAACATATCCACATAAACAGGTTCCAACTGATAGCCCACTTCGATCACCTTCTTTGCATACGTGATACATTCGGTGTATTTGTTCAGGCCGACGTAAGTCTCCGCATTGAGGTACAAGCGTGACAAGAGTGCCCATGCGGCAGCCTTGTTGGCATGTCCGTAGTCCTGGCTGTATCCCACTGTCGGTTCCGACATATCTTCCACACACTCAGTCAGCTCTTTCTCAATCCAGTTGAACAGGTCGGCAGCCATGATCTGCTTCGGCGGAATGCTTCCGATCGGGCTGTTTTCGTCTACAAACGGTACATTGCGATACAGGTCGAGCGCATACTCATAGCTCAGTGCACGCAGGAAACGGGCTTCGGCACGCCATGTCTTGATCGAGGCTTTCAGTGAAGCGTCGCAACCGCGGGCATCCAGTTTATCTTCGGTCGTCTCGCGCAGATAGGCGTTGGCTACGTTGATCTGATAGAACAGGCGGTAATATGAACCCTTGATCCACGGACTGGATGCACCCCAAGAGATGTGGTTGAATTCAGGGATACCGGGGTCGTTCCATGCACAGTGTGCGATGTCCGAAGGCAGATCCTGCATATTCCACAATACACGGAGGAAGGAAGCCTGGCTACCGCCGTCGATACCTACCACATCCTGATCGGAGTCACCTCCGCTGTTACCACCGATGGCCATACCCGCATAAATCTTAGCGAGGCTCTGTTCATAGGCTAAAGGCTCGTTCCCGAAAACAACGTCGGAAACCAATTCGTCTTTGTCCAGTGGAACCGTATCGAGGTCGTTCACACAAGACGCTACTCCTAACATCATTCCCAGCAATGCACAGGGAAGAAGATATTTAAATTTTATTGTTTTCATGTTTTACAGATTTAAAAATTGAGATTAAGGCCGATCATGAATACACGGGGGCGAGGATAGATGTTGTTATCGATTCCTTCACCACTGATTTCCGGATCCAGTCCCTTGTACTTAGTGATGACAAACGGATTCTGTACCGTAGCATATACGCGTGCACTCTGTTTATCATTGAAGAGCTTGTTGAACGTATACCCTAAAGAGATGTTGTCCATACGCACGAACGAAGCATTCTGAACGTAATAGCTCGAACGGTATTGAGCGTTCTTGAAGTCGGTGCTGCGGGCAGAGGTCAGACGGTTCTTCAGGAATCCGGTCTGGTCATACATATTGGCGCCTTCGTATGCTTCACGGTTGGACTGTACGTTGTTGTAAACATAGTTACCAAAGCTGCCGCGCAAAGCAAATGAAAAGTCCCAGTTTTTATAAGAAAGTTGTGAGGTCAGCCCCATGAACACGTCGGGAGCAGCTTTCTTGAAGCAGATCAGGTCGGCGTCGTTAATCTGGTTATCGCCATTCTGGTCTACATAAGCACCTTCGATAGGTTTACCGTCGGGACCGTAAATCTGCTCGAACACGTAGAAGGAGTTGAATGCCTCGCCTACCCGGTGGATCAGGGCGTTGTATCCTGTACCACCGTCGATACCGCCATGGATGACACCGGCATAGTTGGGGTCGTCGTTGAAGGTCATCTTGGTGATCTTGTTCTTATTGTAAGAGATGTTGTAGCCGATGTTCCAGTTCCAGTCTTTGGTTGAAACGGCATGGGCATTGACGCTGAATTCAAAACCTTTGTTCTCCAATGTACCTACATTAGTCAGCAGTTGATTGCTGAAGTTGGTTCCGGCAGGAGCTGTAACGGTGTTGAGTAAGTCCTTCGTTTTACGGAAGTAATAGTCGATTGTACCCGTGATGCGTCCATTCAGGAAACCATAATCGATACCTACGTTCCAGGTAGTGGTTTCTTCCCACTTCAGGTTCTGGTCGTAAGGTTGCGGAGCAATCAGAGAGTATTCGGTGTCACCGAAATAATAGTTGGCACCTGCCTTGGAGTACATATAGCGGGCCATATACGGATAATCTCCGTTACCCAGGTTCTGCTGTCCGGTCACACCATAGCCCAAACGCAGCTTCAGGTCCGAGATAGCGTTCACATTCTTCAGGAATGACTCCTCGTTCAGTTTCCACGCCAGTGCTACGGACGGGAACAATCCCCAGCGGTTGTCCGGGCTGAAACGTGAAGAACCGTCGTTACGCAAGGTGAATGTCACCAGATAACGGTTCAACAATGTATAGTTGAGACGTCCGAAGAAAGAAACCAGGTAGCTTTCGCTCGCATAGTCATCCCCCTTCTTATAGAATTCTTCCCCGGTCTTCTCTGCATAAGCGGCCGAGTAGGGATAAGAGTTGGTAGTCGAATTATAGAAATGCTGCCAGGAGTAACCTGCCATGACGTCGATGTAGTTGACTCCGAACGTATTGGTATAGTTCAAGTAGAAATCGAGCAAGGTGTTGCGCTTCAACTGTGTATAATGGCTGTTTTCACCAAAACCGCTTTTAAAATTACCCGTACAGTAAGTCAGCGGTGAATTGTCGGCGATAATCACGTCACCCTTACTCTTCGATACGTCATAACCTAAATTCAGGTTAGCGCGCAGTTCGGGCAGGAAGTGGAATTTATAATCGATCTGCGCGTTGCCGATACTGCGGTAAACGGTCGATTTATCATCTTTCTCTTCAAGCATGGCAACAGGGTTGGCCAGACCGATATCAATCGGAGAAATCTTGTCTCCCTCCTGCTTCATATACATAAAGTATCCGTTTCCGTAAGGGTTGCCTTCCATATAGACAGGCTGTGTGGGGTCATACTGGGTAGCCAGACCGATAGCTGCACGGTCGGCAAAACGGTTCTTGTTGTACACTCCCTTCACATTCAGCTGGATGTTGAGCTTCTTGTCGAAGAAGTTGGGGTTCAGGTTAATGGCACCTGTCAGACGTTGCATGTTCGAAGTCTTCAGGATACCGTTTTCGTTTGTATACGCCACAGACACACGATAAGGCATATGCGGAACGGCTCCGGATACACTTACATTATGGTCGGTACTGAAAGCCGTGCGGAATATTTCATCCTGCCAGTCGGTAGAGGTTTTGCCCAAAGCGTTGGCCTGAAGACTATTCTCGCCAAACTTCTCGATCACGAAATTACGGAAATCGTCTGCCTTCATCACATCGACCGTATTCGACTTCGTACTGATAGAGAACGTGCCGCTGTAGTCCACCTTCACGCGTCCCGACTGTCCCTTCTTGGTGGTAATGATGATAACACCATTGGAGGCACGCGAACCGTAAATAGCAGTAGCAGAGGCATCTTTCAGAATCGTAAACGTCTCGATGTCATTGGGGTGGACGGTAGAGAGCGGATTGCCCATACCTTTGATTTCGGTGTTATCGACAGGCACCCCGTCAATAACGATCAGCGGGTCGTTGCTGGCCGACATGGACGAACCTCCGCGCACACGGATCGTAGCCCCGGCTCCCGGAGCGCCGCCGTCGGTAATCACGCTGACACCTGCGGCCTTACCCACCAACAGGTCGGAAGCCGAAGTAGCCATACCTTTTACCATCTTGTCCGCATCGATTGCCATCACCGAGCCGGTCACGTCATTCTTCTTCACGGAACCATAACCGATCACCACCGCTTCCTGAAGCATCACCGCATCATCTTGGAGGGTCACCGTCACACTGGGAGCAGCTTTCACTTCAACCGGCTTGTAACCGATGAAAGAAATCACGAGGGTAGAATGTTGAGGAACACTCAGAACAAAGTTTCCGTTCAGATCGGTAATCGTACCGATAGAAGAATTATCCTTCACAACCACATTCGCGCCGATTACGGGTTCACCCGTTGAATCTTTCACATGTCCCTTGACAGAGACTTGCTGTGCATAAGCGCTCAATGACAAGAATAGCCCAAACAACAGGGGCAGAATCATACGACAGATTCTAAGATTAACTTGCTTCATGCATTTAAAAATTAAAGTTAACAATATAAATATTAATATGATTTCTAAACTTTACATAGAGAATGAACGACTCCATTCCCGTTCTTGATTACGTAGCAAAAATAGTATATTAAGCGACAGCCACTTATTTAATATCCGACAAATCCGCTCCTGCAACTACGCAAACGATTGCACCGTAAAAGCGGGGTTATAGCACATTGTCACCGAACTTTTTAGCCTCCTTTACACTATTTTTGTATCATATTAAACAAATCCGTAAATACATTGGTTTTGTTTTTATATAAAATCATTTACCTTTGGGTGAAAAACGAATCAAGTTCACCACAGATTACACAGATTAACGCAGATTCTTTTAATCTAATTCTCAATGAAATAAATCATTTATCTGTGAAAATCTGTGTAATCTGTGGTGAATAAAACCAATCAGCCATGAATAAACCGCAAATCACGATCAAAGACATCGCCCGCGAACTGGGAGTCTCCCCCTCCACCGTATCGAGGGCCTTGAAGGACAATCCCGACATCAGCCAGGAAACAAGGGACGCTATACATAAGTACGCGCGCGAACATAATTATAAGCCTAATGTATTGGCACTGAACCTGCGCACGAGCCGTTCCAACACCATCGGGGTCATCATTCCACAACTCGTGCACCACTTTTTTTCGTGTGTGCTGAGCGGCATCGAGGAGACGGCGGCAAAAGCCGGATACAACATCCTGGTGGCACAGAGCAACGAAGAGTATGAACGGGAAGTGAAAATCGTCCACTCTTTTCTCGCGGCACGGGTTTGCGGGGTCATCACTTCCCTGGCCAAAGACACCTCCCAATACGACCATTACCAGGAGTTGCTGGACAATAATATCCCCATCGTGTTTTACGACCGTATCTGTACCGGAATCAATACCGAACGGGTGGTGGTGGACGATTACGCGGGCTCGTTTGCGGCGGTGGAGTATATGATACAGACCGGATGCAAACGCATCTTTTTTTACAGCGCCGCCCCTCACCTCGAAATCTCCAAGAACCGGCGGAACGGTTATCTGGATGCCATGAAGAAGTACCGGATTCCGGTAGACCAGAGCATGATCAAGCTGTGTGATACCCGCGAGAAAGCAATTGCCATTACTCCCGCCCTGCTGGAAGGCCCCGACCGTCCAGACGGTTTCTTTGCCATCAACGACGAAACAGCATCGGGCATCCTCTATTCCTGCAAACTGGTGGGACGGAAAGTGCCGGACGAAGTGTCCATCTGCGGGTTCACAGACGGAGCCATTGCCCAAAGCACAGACCCGAAACTGACCACGGTAGAGCAGCACGGCGAGGAGGTAGGCAAAAGTGCCATCAAGCTGCTGATAGAAAAACTGGAAGGAAACGATGAAGGAAAAAGCAGCAACAAAATCGTGCGGACCAACCTGGTGGTACGAGGAACAACGAAATAAACCGGGTTCACCACAGATTACACCGATTTTCACAGATTCTTTAATTTTATTGGTAATAAATAAGGCAAATTATCAATCTGTGTTAATCTGTGCAATCTGTGGTGAACTCAAAACAATATAATTATAGATTCACCATGAAAGTAAAACCTGACTTAAGTTTTTGGAAGCTGTGGAACATCAGCTTTGGTTTTTTCGGCGTACAGATTGCATACGCACTGCAAAGCGCCAACATCAGCCGCATATTTGCCACATTAGGCGCCGATCCGCACAGTCTGAGCTATTTCTGGATACTCCCTCCGTTAGCGGGAATCATCGTACAGCCCATCATCGGTTCGGCAAGCGACAAAACCTGGACACGCTTCGGGCGGCGCATCCCTTACCTTTTTGTAGGTTCGCTGATCGCGGTGCTCGTGATGTGCCTGCTGCCCAATGCAGGCAGTTTCGGCATGGCAGTGGGCACGGCGATGACCTTCGGACTGGTGTCGCTGATGTTCCTCGATACTTCGATCAACATGGCCATGCAGCCTTTCAAAATGCTGGTGGGCGACATGGTAAACGAAAAACAGAAGGGACTGGCCTACTCCATCCAGAGCTTCCTATGCAATGCCGGCAGCCTGGTAGGTTATCTGTTCCCGTTCATCTTCACGTTTATCGGCATCAGCAATACGGCAGGCAAGGGGACGGTACCCGATTCGGTGATTTACTCGTTCTACATCGGTGCCGCCATCCTGATCCTGTGCGTCATCTACACCACGGTAAAAGTGAAAGAGATGCCCCCGAAAGAGTTTGAAGAATTCCACGGTATCACAGCCGACGAAAAGAAAGAGAAAACCGACTTCATCTCTCTGCTGAAGCATGCCCCGAAAGTATTCTGGACGGTAGGCCTGGTACAGTTCTTCTGCTGGGCGGCCTTCATGTACATGTGGACGTATACCAACGGTGCCATCGCAGCCACCGTATGGGGCACCACCGACGTGCAGAGCGCAGGCTATCAGGAAGCGGGCAACTGGGTAGGCGTGCTGTTTGCCGTACAGGCCATCGGCTCGGTCATCTGGGCAGTGGTGCTCCCCCTGTTCAAGGCACGCAAGCAGGCCTACGCACTGAGCCTCGTGCTGGGTGGCGCCGGATTTATATCCACCCTCTTCTTCCACAACGAATACCTGCTGTTCATCTCCTACCTGCTGATCGGCTGCGCCTGGGCAGCCATGCTCGCCCTGCCGTTCACCATCCTGACCAATTCTGTTTCGGGCAAGAATATGGGTGCTTACCTGGGATTGTTCAACGGGACCATCTGCGTTCCGCAAATTGTAGCGGCACTCGTCGGCGGAGGCATCCTCCACCTTGTCGGCGGACATCAGGTGAACATGCTGGTATTGGCGGGCGTACTGCTGATCGTGGGAGCCGTTTGCGTCTATTTCATCAAAGAGACGGTGGTGCATCACGAAGGGTAAGCCGGAGAGGCAGTGCGATAAATACTTGGCAATCGGGGGAAAGGCCCTAAAAAGTAATTCCTCCGGACTCACTTGTCCGGAGGAATTATACAAACAAAACAAATACTGTCCGTGTCTCCCCGACTGGGAAGTCAATTATCGGACTGCATGAATGCCATTAATTCACATGGGTAATACCCGATTCTTTCTGGATCAGACGGTAAGTCTTCACTACCGGCGCCCCATTGGCATACGTAGTCACGGTAAAGTTCATTTCGCGGGCATTTCCGAAATTCTGAGGGAAACGTGCCTTTACATTATACGAACCGTTAGCTGTTACCATATTGACTTTTCCTTCCGACTCTACCCATCGGTTATCTGCCTCTCCAAACGAGACAAGCACCGGACGTATCTCTTTTTTATCGGTAGAAGGAGTGCCGCTGATGGTAAACATATATTTTTTTTGCTCTACAGAAAGCCCAAGATTATCAGGAATCTCTCCCGCTATAATAATCGTGTTTCCGTCCATCTTGATGCAGCCGGCCGCTGCCAGATCGGCATTCAGTTGTATCTCGGCGCTTTGGCAAAGCGTCGCCTTGTCTACCGTGCCGCTCTGAATGATGGTCATGTCCTTGGTCTCCATTGCTCCGCTGCCCATGTTGGCGGACGCATCCCAATGTCTCAGCGTCAGCGTGGCACGGCGCTCTTCTTTACCGATATTATCGGTCATGGAAAGGGCATGTATGCTTTGGGAGCCTAATAGAATATTAGATTTCTGTATCCAGTCGCAATCTTCGGGAATCACCACATCCACTGCTGTCAGGGTTCCCCCTTGTTCCAATCCAAACACGAACGCTACGTCCAGGCCAAAAGGCGAACATTTGTAAACGTCCTCACCCTGCTTTAAAAACATGTTCCCCACCAGCGGACCAAAGTCAGTAGTGAAATCTCCCGTATACTTCGTAATGTCCAGATAATCCTGGTAAACGATATATTCATCAACTTTCTGCTTGCGATCAGTAGTATTGTACGTCACGAGGGACAGCTTTGCCGTACGCGGACGTCCGGTATTGTTCGCTTTCGTGACTTTCAGGTTGTAAGAGATCTTGCTCGAGTTTAAAGATCCGGCACTCTCTAACCCAACTTCCAGCCAATCACAATCTTCCGGCAATACGATACCGATCGGATTGATATCGCTATTGTTCGTGCCTTCGATAGTGGCGATCTTCACTGCTGAGAAACTTGGAGAAGGATACTTGATGGTCAGCGTCTTTGCAGCGGCATCCAAAGTCGCATTAGTAGATTCCGCTGTCAACTGGGCATTCGCATTCAATTTCCCCATCACGTCCTCCGTATCTACAGATTCTCCGTAGTTCCATTCGGCAACGGTGATGTCGGCAGTGACATTACCGGCACTGTTGTTGAGGTTGACAATGTAGCGGGTATTGACATCCATACCTTTGAAAGTACCGGTCATGCTGCTACCGAACTTGGCTTCCACCTCGATATCACCGCTACCGCCTATGCTGCCTGTAATTTTGACACTTGGGATATAATTATTAGTAGTCTCCGCCTCTATCGGCAAAGCGTACAGTGCGGCAGGAATCAGTTCCGCGTTCACCACGTCTGCCGCCGCCAAAGCTACAATATCGTAGTCCCCGGAGGTGGTTGCCTGCGGCGCTTTGCCGAACATCGTAGAGTTCCCCGCTCCCGAGAGTGTTACCTTTTTCACCGTGAAGCCTGTACCTACAGGGTTCTTGATGTCGATACGGGCCACACGGCGCACCAGCGTGGCATTGAGAGCCGTGCCTTCGGCAACGTCCTGATTGGTATACAATGTATTGAAATTCTGCGCCCCTGAGCCATCGTATTCGTTGCGCCCGATGACGGCGGTCATAGGCAGCCCCTTCTCAGCAGTGATGTTATTGCCATTTGCGCTGAGTGCGGTTTCAAGGATTTTCAAGTTATCCAAGCCGGAAAAGACCGACGCAGTGCTGCGGTCATTCCCCTCGCCGGCAGCAGAAAGGCTGAGGGCCGTCAGCGCTGTGGAGGAACGCTCACCGTCGTTCACCACCAGCACAAATCTGCGGGTGCGCCCGTCGCCCTTAGGCACGCCATACGAAACCCGGTATCCGTCGCCCACGGGGGTGAGCACCAGGTCGTTTTCGTCGCCCAAAGCTTTATACCGGTAGATACGTTCCAGGGTATATCCCTTCAAGTCATCCGCACTGGTCCCGGTAATCGCCGCACTTGAACTCTGGTTGTCCAGGTCCACAAAACTGTACAGGTCCAGCTTTTCGATTTTCACTTCACCGGGCAAAGCGATGATGTTGTCGCCTGCCGCACGGGTGACCACAGTCCCTCCTAACCCATTGATTTTCATACTTACCAACTGTTCGCCACTCTTCAGCGGGACATCCGGCCGGTTTTCATTCTGCAACTCTTCGTTGCTGCAAGATGCCAATCCCAATAAAAAGGTGAAAGCCATCCATTTAAACAAAGAACTTCTTTTCATACACGTTCGTTTTTTAGTGTGTTAATACTATCTGTTGTAAAAGAATCATTTTACGCCGTGGGGTTCTTGCCTCACAGTCAGCTTGCGTGTTTCACCATTGCGCAGCTCCACGCTGACCGTCGCCGTGCGGGGAGGCAGGTTGCCTATCTCCTCTACCGTCACAGGCACATACAAATCCGCCTTCAGGCTGATGCAAGGAGCGGTCATTTCGTAACTGGCATGCAGCCAGGACGCATCGACAGTCACCTTCACCGGTGCGGACAGCGCCGGATAGAGCAAGCCTACACAGAAGGGATTATCATTCACTTCGGTGACAGTCGACTCAAGCCTGTTCACAATGGCCTTTAATTGCTTTCCGGCTGCGGCAGGCCCACTCTCCCGAAGGGTCCGGATGTACGCTTCATAGAATTTTACCTCATTGTATCCATCATCTCCCACACGGATCGGATCACGCATGGCAACCCGGATTTCACTTCCCTCCATCCGGAGTTCGCCGGCTTCGCGCAGCGGGAGTCTCACCTCCACGTCATCGGCCATCTGTGCCGGGTCCGGATCGGCTTCCTGCACCACAAGCCAGTCGGCCTCCACCGGCGCGTCATCGTTGTTCACATCCCGATAGCGCATCCGGAAGGTGGCTTCACGAGTGTGTCCGGTCCTGTTTTCGTCCACCCGGAAGTATAAGCTAACCGCACCGGGTGATGACACCGATACCTTCTTCACCCAGTCATAATCTTCCCGGGCAAAAAATTCCAGATAGGAATCGCCGCCCCCGCCTGTCGCTCTCGTAACCACCTCGTGCCCGATCACCCGGAACGCAGCACCTCCAAACGCCGGCAAGCGGATGACCCGCGCGTCCGGATCGACACGACACAGATCCTTCATCAGCCCCACTCCCCGGACCTCCACCGAAGCCAACGCAGGACTGTGCGCCGCTGCCGGTTCCAGACAGACTGTATACTCCACAAAGCAGGTCTTCCCGTCTTTTTCGTACACAAAGCTGACAGGCACACGCAACGGATAATCGTTGCCGACGGTAACAAAAGAACCTCCGCCTATTCCGGCTCTAACCGTACGGGTTACGGCAGGTTGCTTCATCTCTAAAGTAGTTTGAAACGTTTCCGATGAAGGGTTGCCGGTTACCTGTCCCGTCCCGGCCGCCAGCCAGTCACATCCCTCGGGAATTTGAATCCCGATCGGTTTCGTATCTCCCGAGGCTCCGGTCAGGGTGACAATGGCAGGATTCGCTTCCCTCAGAATACCGTCCCTCAGTGTGATAGTGGTACCTGCCACCGTCACACCCGTTGCCGACGGTGCCACCTCCACTGTACATCCGGCGTTGAGCCTGTCCGAAAGATCGCCGGTATCTATTCCGTTCCCTTCGTCCCAGTCCGCCACCTCGAGGCTTACCCCCAGGTTGGCATCGTCGTTCCGCACCCGCAGCAAGTAACGGGTATTGGGCTTCATGATGCCTCGTGCCGTCAGCGGCAGTTCGTTGTTCATCAACTTCCCGGTGAGGCCGATCTCCACCTCCGTATCTGCTTTGAGCGGAAAAAGGTAGCAGGCTCCGGCAGTCTGTGCGGCAGTGACGGATAGCGGAACGGCCTTATATTCCGTTGCAGCAGCGCCCGCCGGTTCAGCGAAAAGAGCCATTTCCGCCGCAGCTTTCACCTGTATCCCCTCCACCCGGTATCCCGTAATGTCGGGATTCACAATATCGATGCGGCTCACCCCGCGCACCAGCCGCACCGAGAGCCCCCGATCGAGTTGCTGCGGGCTGAAAACGGGATCATCGCTTATCACTCCGTCGGAACTGATCACCCGGTGGGTCACTTTCGCGCTCATGGGCAGCAGCGGACATGCCGGAGGCAGATACGCCGTCCCGCCCGATTCCCGATCGGGTATCCACTTGAAGGTGCTGATTGCAGTGCCATAAGTCAGGTTTGCCCAATCCCCGGGCGGGTTGGCTATCCCGCGGTTGGCGCACACCAGGAAGGCCCGTTGGTGCGCGTCCCCTTCGGGCACCCCGATACCGGCATGATATCCGTCGGCATCGGGCAGCAACAGGAAGTCATTGTCTGTTCCGCCCGCCTCATAGCGGTACGTCCGTTCGTGCTTGAAGTTCGTCACATCTGTCTGCTCCGTAGTTCCGTCCCAGCTCACAAAGCAATAGACGGTGAGCGACCTCACCTCACACTCTCCCGCCAGTGTCAGGCTTTCGTTACCCGCACGGGTAGGCACGGCTCCTCCACCTGCCAGCCCGGTAAGCGAAAGATTCACGATCCGCTCACCGTCCGCCGGGGAGACCGGGAGGAAACCATCCTGCTCCGATACGTCGGAACAGGCGGAACCGCCCAGGGTGAGCAAAGCGGTGAGAAAAATAATAGGTATAGTCTGTTTCATAATTGTTTTGAGTTCACCACAGATTACACAGATTAACACAGATATTTTAGTTTAACTCCCAGTAAAATAAATTATTAATCTGTGAGAATCCGTGTAATCTGTGGTGAGTTGTATTCATTTCTATTCCGTTACCGAGAAAGCAAGCTTCCGCCTCCCGAAGAATCCGCCTGATATATGGGGCGTTGCACCAGCGTATAAGTCGATGTCCGGATTGCTCCTCCTTCATAAGTCTGCACACTGAAGCTGACACTGCGGTCCGCGCCCGTCTCGTTGGGCAGCAGCCGCAGCTGGCGGACAAAGCCGGGCGGGGGACCGTCCCCCTCGCCTCCGCCACCCATCAAGACATCCCCCCGGCCTGCATATACAAGGCTCTCGTACAGCCAGCCGCACCCCGTGGGGATGATGACCCTCACCGGCTTCCGGCCCTCGCTGACCACGTGGCAGGGATCGGATATCGTCCACCGGGTATTCCTCTTGCCCACGTAGATGGTGTTTCCATCCATGTAGAGCTCGTCCACCGGATAGCCGTTTCCCAACCGGAGCCCGGCCGACGACGCCATCCGCGCGTACACCGCGGCAGACACCGGGGGTTGCACCAGCGTGTAGCGCCGCTCCTCCAATTGTGCGCCATCCAGCACCGTCGGGTCGGCGACGGTCGTCGAGAGAGGCCTTATGTCCCCACCCCCGCCACCGGTGCCGGAGGACCCGGAATGCGTGTTACGGCGCACCACAAGCACGGCCCGCCGTTCCGCACCGGTCAGGTTATCCCGCACTGCGGTCAGTATCCGCCGCCGGGGTATCAGGGCGCCGATGTCCAGCACATCTTCCAGGAAGACCGCCGCCCATGGGTCGCCCAGCGTCTCGACGTAGGCCGATCCGTCGGACTCGGGGCTCAAAGCCGCTTCCGCCGCCGTCCTTGCCGTCCCCACGCCACCCTGCGCCGTTTCAGGGTCGAGGCACAGGCTGACCTCCCCCATATAGGGAGAGAGCAGGATGGGAGTGGCTTCGTCCAGTGTCCAAGGCCGGGATAGCCACGAAGGGGTATCGCGCAGGCTCCCCCCCGCGGGCCACTCCCGGGGAATGGACGTGTTTTCCTCCGCCCCATAGCTGAAGCAGTCTTCCACCACCCTCCAGTCTTCGTAGCGCAAAGCGCCGGTGGCCGCGTCTTGCAGCACCAGGGTGAAGGTGGCGGGAGCCGTCGGGACTCTCCTCTGCCACACGGAGACGGAACGCATCGGGCCGCTTCCCGTTTCCCTCAGGTCGGCCACCTCTTCTTCGGTGGGTATCAGGTAAAGCCTCACTTCGGCGGTATTATCATCGGTCTGACTGTGCACCACCTTGACGCGGCCCTGTAGCGGCGCCGAGAGGATGACACCTATCGGGTCGGGATTGCCCGACGCGCCGGTAAAGCGGACGAAGGGATAACTCACGATCTGGTACGTGCGGTCCGATCCGGCCGGCACGAACTCCTTCGCCACCCACTTTTCGGTGGCTGGGACGGCATCAGACAGCGCCCCGGACATCAATCCCCCGCGCCCGGCAACGCAGGTATACGATTCCTGCGCCACACGGACCGTCCGCGTCGGCAGCTCTACCAGCCCGAAGCAAGACACGATGGGCCCGAGCCCGGTCCCGGCCGGCAACCGCCCAGTGACGGAGGCCACCTCGGTATTGTAGGTCGTCGCCGTCACCTCGGCGTCGATATCCGCCCCCTCGTCCCAAGGCAACACCTCGAGGGTGGCGGCCACATTGTTTTCGGCACTTTTGACGCGCACCACGTAACGGGAATTTGCCTCCAGCGCAGCGCCAGGGATGGACACGGTGGTCTCCGCGCCCAGATAAGTCCCCTTCAAGGTGAGCGTGAAGGCTCCCGGAAAACTGTATACCGCCGCGGGCAGCCATTCGGCATCCGTCAGTGGCAACTCTATGGCGGCAGTGGCTGACGTACTTCCCGCTGCTCCGTCGAACAAGTCTGCCTTGTCCTGCCGGGTATAGCTCAGCCCACTCAGGACAAACCGGCTGACAAACGGGTTACTGATGTCGATGCGTGCCACCCGCCGCCTGAGTTTCACCTTCAGCCCCCGGGCAAGGTCGGCCGCGGTGAAGGTTGCCCCGTCGTCATACCGATAGGTTCCGTCGTTCATCAGCACCGGTTTGGGCACGTTGCTCGACATCGGGAAAGGAGCCGCCAGTGCGGCGGGTGGCCCGGCGGTGGTGGTCTGCCGTGTCAGGACCCCGCTCAATGGGGTGGCCGACGAACGGTCGGCCTCCGTAGCGGCCACCGCGGTGAGGTCCGCCGGCGCAGGCGTGTTAGCCAACATCAGGAAGCGTCGCTCGTAGGCATCCTCGGGCACCCCGATACCAAACCTATAGCCACCCGCCCGGGGGCTGAGCGTAAAGTCATTGGCGGCCCCGCCCTGCTCATAACTGTAAATCCGCTCCAGAGTGAGCGACGAAGCATCGGACTCGCTGCCCGAAGTATTGACAAAACTGTATATCCGCAACGCCTGTATCTCGTTCTCGCCGGCGATCGTCTCTCCCGCATCCGCCTCCGTACGGCTGACAGGCACGCCTCCACCGGAGCTAATTCCGTCGAGGCTGAACATCACCGCCTGCTCTCCGGGACGCAGGCGGACATCCCCGTTGATTTCCGATCCGGGTATGCCGTCGGCAGTGCACCCGGACAGCAGCAGGCAGATACCTGCCAGAAGAGCCATCGTAGTTTGTTTCATAATATGTATGTTTTTGATGTTCACCACAGAGGACACAGAGGACACAGAGAATATATTTCTCTTAAATATCCTAATAAACAAGAGATTAAAACTCTGTGTCCTCTGTGTCCTCTGTGGTGAACCGTATTCATTTCTATTAGCGTTAAAAGCCGCTCCAAGTACCGACGGCCCCGCTGTTCTTCCCCTGGCTGACGGTGAGCGTTTCAGTTTTCAGTCCGCCGCTCCCGTCGTGGTAGCTGATGTTGATCCGTCCGGTGCGGGCTGAGGATGCGCTGTTGGCATCTATATACAGCCCCATCATGTAGTGGCCGGCATCGGCATCATTAGCATCGCCACCAGACGTTCCGTCTATCCTTCGCGAACAAGGTACCAACTTCATCCACGCGGCTCCCTGCACAATCTCCACCAGGATGGGATTCCGGTCTTTGCTGCGGATACTTACGCAGTATCCATCAGGATTAGCCACCCCTCCATTATCGGCAATGCTCAGCGTATTTCCGGAGCAGGAGATACCGGTGACCGTTCCGCTATTCGCCGTCTGGGAACAATCCACTTCATAGCCGGCGGAGGTGAGCTTCGTCGCGTCTCCCCCTCCCGCCTCCTGCTCCAGGGTATAGACGGTAGTCTCCAATCGGTTGGTAGTACTGTTCCAGCACCGGAGTGTCAGGCTCCCGGTGCGGGGCACGGAGCTGTAGAAATTGTCGGACATCAGGAGAAAGTTCTGACTCTGACCCTCACCAATCATTATCTTCCTCTGCCACTCCAGCCATCCGGCCTGTTCTGTCCAGCCGGACGCGAATCCCGCATCTTCCAGCACGAAAGGCACGCTTCCCGAATAGGGAAAGACGGGAAGAGTGATTTTATGATTCACCTCGTCCACCCGCCACGTGTCGTCGGGCGGAGTGATGGTCACAGGCGGGAAGTATTGCGCGGCATTCGTAGCATTGCCCAAAACAGTGTTCAGCAGGGATGGCAGCAGATAGTCCACCTTCAGGGTATATTCGTCCACCTGCTGGGTTTTCGCCCCGGTAGCGGCGTCCGTACGGTGAGTCACGAGGCTGATCTTATAGGTTTCGGGAGCCCGGAAACTTTCCATCAACTGCTTTCCCGAAGCGGCATCCGACTTGGCCAGCCTCAACGGCACGACGTAGGTGCCTGTAGCGGTACTTGCCGTTCCCATCGAAAACAGGGGGGCATCCGCCGGCATGATCACGCCGATAGGGTTTGCGTCTCCGGCAGCTCCGGTAAAGGTGATCAGAGGCATCCAAGGGTCTGCCACCCTCTCTCTGCCGCCGCCCGAAAGCCGGGAAAAATGGATCACCCGGTTGTCGGCATCTATTTCCGCTATGCTGCCGGCCTCGCCCATGTCGGCATTCAGCGCCACCGTCGCCCCGGCGTTCAGTTTCCCGAAGACATCGCCCTCGATGCCGTGCCCATCGTCCCAGGGCATGGCACGGAGAGACGCCACCGCGTTTCCGGCGGAATTCTTAATGGTTATCAGGTAGCGGGTGTTGGGCTTGAACCAGCTTCGGCCGTCGGTAATGACCAGCGTCGTCTCCCCCCCGTAGAGCACGCCCGCCAGTTCGATCTTGAGCGTGCCGCCGTCATTGCCTGTTCCGCCCCAATAGTCAAGCTGGGGCAGATAGAACACCGCCGGGAGAAATTCGGCATTCTCCACAGGGAGATCGGGATAGTATCCGCGGGTGGAAATCTGTTCTCTCCCTTCCGCGTTGAATTTCCACTCGCCGATGTCGCTGACCTTGACCGAGCGGAGCTCGAAACCGGAGGCGGCGGGATTGTCAATGTCAAAGCGCGCCGCCTGCCGGGCGAGATCCACCCGGACGCCTTGCGCCAGCTTTTCGGCGGTAAAGTAGTTTTTCTCCTGATAGCCTCCTCCCGTCAGTTCCTGCCGCCAGTATCCGGTTCCCATCATGCAGAGGGGGCAGGCGATGGGGGCCAGGCTAAGCGGGGTACCCTCCCGCCCTCCGGCCGGGAAGAACTGCGGGCAACCCACACTCACGAAACGGGTGGCCGTGCTGCGGTCGGCAAGCGCACCCGTGCCGCTGTCCTTAATGGAGACCGCCACCACATCGGCAGGCACACCACCCCCATTCGCCACCAGCTTGAAGCAACGGCGGTATTCGTCCCTGGGCACGCCGAACGTGACCCGGTAGCCATCCCCGTCGGAGGTCAGCAACAGGTCATTGTCCGCCGCTCCCTCCGTATAGCGGTAGACACGCTCCAGGGTCGATTCCCCGGAAGAACCCGGCATTTCCATCTCCTCTTCGGAGAATACCGTCCCGTCCTGCCGGATATTGACGAAGCAATACACCAGCAATTCTTTCACCTCGTTTTCGCCCGGCAGCACCACCGCATCCGTAGCCGCTCGGCTGACGGGCACTCCGCCACCTCCACCCAGGCCGGAGAGCCGGATACTGGCTTCCATCTCTCCGGGGCGCAACGTTATCTGTCCGCTCCCGGACGCTCCCCCCTGCTCCACCTCTACCGTACAGGCGGCAAGCAGAAAACAGCAGAGGGATGTTAGTAAAGATCGTTTCGTATTCATTTTCATCTGGTTTTGAGTATTATTCACCACAGATTACACAGATTAACACAGATATTTTAGTTTAACTCCCAGTAAAATAAATTATTAATCTGTGAGAATCCGTGTAATCTGTGGTGAGTTGTATTCATTTCTATTTTAGTTTTTCATTTCCATTCCGTCTAATTGGCCCCTATGCTTCCTCCCTCCTGCCATCCGGAGGGGTGGGTTTGCATAATCAGCGTCTGGTCTTTGCCGATCCGCACCGTGAGATCGAACTCCTGACAAATGTTCCGGCTCAGCCCGATGCCCATGACATCGAAATAGCGGCTGAGGTCTATCTCTTTCATCAACCCTTCTCCTTGTTCGGTGAGCTCCAGTACGAGACGGCTCCCGTCGGTGAGGCGGAGGGTGACAAAGGATGCCTTGACCTGAAAACCGGACTCGATGACGGCAGCAGCCCGATAGACCGACAGAGGTACACCGGTATCCTGCTTCGGGAAGGTATAATCTCCCCAGGTTTCGCCGCCGCAGAAGTGGTAGGCGGTATGCAATCCGCGCAGGCGCATCACCGGCGACCGGGCCGAACGTACCTCCGCAGGGATGTCGCCCTTCCACTCCACTGTCAGGTTAAGCCGGGCGTGGGCATGCATCAGCCCCACGGTCAACTCGTTCACTCCATATTCGGATACCTTGAATGTAGCGGTTCCATAATAAAGCCTGCCTACGTTGGCATACTCCGCCGAAGCCTCTTTGCCACCATAGGGCAAGGCATGCAGCCTGCCGTCCTCCATACGGCTACCGTGCGGATTTGTCTCCTCCATACGGCAACTTCCGCCGGGCGCATTGCCCCACACCACCAGCCGGTAGGTGCCGGGCGGCAGTGTAAGCATGCCCACCCCCGCCTCGCACGAATCACCCGGAAACTCTCCCACCAGCACACTGTCCTCGGTATAAACAAACTGGCGGAAGTCCTCCACCGGATAATCTCCCGTAGCAAAGCCGCGCCCGTCGGAAGTCACATAATGTATCAGCACATTGTAGGGACATGTCCGCATTTCATACTCCAGGGTACATGAAGCCAGGAAGAGGAGGTATACAAAAGCCGGCCACTTCCAATGCCTCCACACCTCCTTCCGCCGCAGGAAAGCGGAAGGAGAAGCGCTTAAAGTTGCAAATATGTCTGTCGTTGTTTTCAAGGTTGCTCACTTTTTTTTCTTTCCCATTCCACCACAAACTCAGTGCGCCTCAGTCCGGGGAACCAATCCTTCAACATCGTCCGGTAAGGATCACCGTGTCCTATCTCCATCAGTCGCAGTTCACGTCCGTCAAAAAGAGGCACTTCGCGGATGATACGCAAGGCATCCGCCGCCCACGACGGATTTCGGCGGATCACCATCTCTTCAAGCCCTTCCCAATCCTCGGCAACCGCTTTCAGATTGAATACCGAATGATTAGGCAAATCATATACCTCGCTCAGATATTCCATCACACCCACAATGCGGCGGTTAGCCAAATTCACATTATGATCATAACGTCCCTCGGGCGAAGCATAGCCGGTGAGCCGGATGGAGCGCACCGTCACTGTAGTATCCGCCAGCAGAGGACGCAGCAGGCTGTCGATGCGCGCCAGCTCCCTCCGGTTAGTGGAGAAAGCAGGCAACACCCGGGTGACATTGACCGGGTATTGGATATACATCACGCCCCGCCCCGACTCTAACCGCAGGTTGCCCGATGCCGTGAGTGTATCGCGTCCGGCGTGCAGGCTGTCCAATGCCCGGCGATAACGTTCGTTCTGTTCTTCTATCCGACTCAGCACCAGGCGGAGACTATCCGCTTCGCGCCGGTCGCGGAGCGACATTTCGTAGGCAGTACGTGCATCGGACGGAGCCGTAGCGGCAGGCGGGCATCCCAGACGATAAACCAGGGAAACCGCCGCACGGGTAGGCCCCCAATAATGTCGCTTAAAACGTGCTTCCATCACAGCGCATCCCCGGCAACGATAACGATCGTACTTCAGAAGGGCATATCCCACACCGAGCGACGCCTCTATCCCCCAACGTCCCGCCAGTCGGTGATAATATCCATAAGTGAGCCCGCCTCCATAGACAGTACCCCGATAATGATGGTGTTTCAGCGCATGTATAAAAGGGATGCCGCCCACATCGAACCGCCCCGCCAAAGCATGTGCCCCCACAAAGTGGCGGCTAAACGGACGATCGAACCAATAACGCGTCTCCACTTCAGCCAGATAATGCCTCAAACTGAAGTCTCCCCGGAAATCAATCAGATTGTAGGCGCCCCAGATCTCCGCACTCATACGAGGCGAAAAGGCATACTCCACTCCGAGGTTAGGCGTGGTGGTAGCCGCATGCAGCAAGTTCACCTTCAACGCCAACCGTTGCTGGGCCCGAAAGGGTAACACCCCGATTGCCAACATAAGAATAGAGATAAGTATCCGGTTCATATTCACTCGTTTTTCAGATTTTTCAGATAGGGATAATGAAAACGTGCCAAGTCTTCGAAAGGATAGTGCACATACACTGCGAGAAACATATCGAAAGGGTCAAAGGGCCAATCGGAACTGCCGGTGCAAAGTTGCCGGCGTAAATCGGTCACCAGTTCACACACTGCAGGGCACATACGCAAAACTCCAAAACGATAGGTTATCTGATCGGCCACCATTTCAAGTGCTTGTAAAAAAGGACGGAAAGGAGCATGACGCAAATGCCGGAAACTGACACAAAGAAAATAACAGCACTCTTGGGCAGAAACCAACCAACGGGTATACGAAGGAATAAATACCATTTGTTTGGATCTGACTTCCGTCTCCATGCCGCTATCCGGCAAAGACACCACTGCCACTCCCCGCTGCAGAAAAAGCAGGAGGAACTGTTCACCTGAGTTCTCTTCCATGCAGTTTTGTGCAGGACAAGTGTATTCACAGAATCGAAAATCGGATTTAACATCTTGATATTCAATCCACTTAGTCTCAAAACTATAATTCATACCGTTTCGTTTGTGTTTCAAAAAACGTACGTCTTTTGAAACACTGTTTTTCGTCTTTTCGCCTGTATCTCTATGTATCAGCTTTTCAAGTCCATCGGCCATTGAGCAGAAGTTCCAAACAAGCGAAAGCACCCACCAACACGGCTTTTGACAGAATAAAACATATTTTTCAAAAAATATTATTTATAAATTATTTGGATAAACAAAAAGAAGACATTATTTTTGTGCCAAAAGACGTACGTTTTTTGAAACACTAATACTTCAATACCACACTTATAATCAATGATATATAATAATGTATATGAAGTTTCCAAAATTGTTAAACAACGTTATCGTCTCTCTTAATATGTTCGTATTTCACTAATATACCTTAATTTTGCAGCTTCATTTATTGTAAATAATAATAAAAGAATGAAGAAAGAATTTTTTTTAAATGTCAGGCTGAAATCAACGAAGGAAGCCTGAAATTAGTGTTTGAAGACCCGGAAGAGATTCTGGAAGTATGTAACAAGATTTACTCTACGAAAGAGGATCGAATTGTCATACAAAGAGAAAGAAATCAGTTACTTACGTTTGCTCTCCGGAATGCGGTCAGTCTTGATACCTTCGATCCGGACAAGCCGTTCATCCCCCATCTGACACACCAGCTATGCCGTGCCTATGACTTCCGGAGCATCTACCGTCCCCAACAGTCCGTATCGGAGGAATACATTGAAAGAGAGCTGTTTAAGCTCTGGAACGAGATGAAAGAGAAAAACAATGAAGAAACACTCCGGAAGGCGTAGAACGCCCCCGGAGGATTATATGGAAATACGCACCCGAAGCCCTACCTTTGCTGCTGCAGAATAGGTTTGAAAGAAAGCATTCTGCACAGAATCAAATCATTTAACTTGCACTATTATGAAATACGAATTATTTTTCCGCTATCGCGTCAGCATGATGTCCGACGACCGGGTGATCGCCCTATGCGAACAGAACGGCATAGAAGGCATAGGCATCTATACCGTCCTGCTGGCCGAGTTACGACAACACGAGGGGTATCGCTGCGCCTTTGCTTCACTGCCTGCACTGGCACGCCGCTGGAATGTATCCCTGGAAAAGCTGCAAAAGATAGTGTGCGACTTCCGCCTGTTCCGCCTCTACACGGAAGACGAAAACGGGCGCAGCTTCTCAAGCATCTATCTCGACGAAGAGATGAACACCGAACCGGATACCCCCGTCCGGAACCGCATTTCAACCGGGACGGACCGTCGAGAATCCGCTGCAACCGGGACTGCGGTTGCCGGAGCCACCACCGCGGGTGGGGTGAAAGTCACCGTGAAACGTGCTGCCAACGGGCGTTTCACCGCAACACGGTGTAAGAAAAAGAATATATTAAAAGAAAAAGAAGAAGAAGAAGAGATAATCAGGGCTGCCCCCGAGCCTCCTTCCGTCCCAATAACGGAACCGCCCCGACAGCCCTCGCCGCAAAGCTGGGAAACATACGTGGAGAGTGCTTTCGGCGAACAGTCGTGGCTGGAGGTGCAGGCCATGCACTCAGGCATGGGCTTCCGCTTCATGGAGCTGCTGCCACACATCCGGACATTCTTCAAGCAACATATCGTGACGTATGGCAAAGAGCAAACCCTCTTCTCCATAGCCGACGCCAAAAGTTACTTCAGCAACTTCATCCGTCGCGGCTCTGCCACCCGGCAGGCGCTGGACACTGTGCTGAACCGCCTGGAAGCAACCGAACGCCGAGCAGACGCTTACCGCTTTGAGCAGCACGACCCGCTGACAGGAGCCCGCTCTTATTGCGGAGAGCACATCCCGGACGAAGCACCGCCCCGCCCGTCGGAGAACGCCGTGTGGAGCTCCGAGTCGGGGAAGTGGACGGAATAACGGCACCACCGGAGACTAATGGCGGCAGGGAGAACGGTCTCTGCCGGCAGGAAACGTAAAGAAAACCAATATCGCTCTTTGACTTATCGGAAACGGACATTCACCACAGAGTAACACGGAGTTTTTTTTTAGACAAAAGAACAAAAGAACAAAAGATTCTTTATGTGTTCATCTGTTCTTTTGTCTGAAAACTCACCACAGAATATCACGGAGTTTTTTTTAGACAAAAGAACAAAAGAACAAATTATTCTTTATGTGTTCTTTTGTTCTTCTGTCTGAAAACTCACCACAAAGTATCACGGAGTTTTTTTTAGACAAAAGAACAAAAGAACAAATTATTCTTTATGTGTTCTTTTGTTCTTCTGTCTGAAAACTCACCACAGAATATCACAGAGTTTTTTTAGACAGAAGAACAAACGATTCTTTATGTGTTCTTTTGTTCTTCTGTCTGAAAACAGGCAGGGCGCAGCCAATTAATCTCCGTGTGAGACTTTGTGATAAATTAAACAGGCTCTAATTTGGAATCATCCCTTTTAAAAGCTATATTTGCGGGATATGAATACAAAGAGGAGGTACGATAATGGATTATACAGACAGATATATCCGATTTGACTGGGCGGTGAAACGGCTGTTGCGCAATAAAGCCAACTTCGGCGTGCTGGAGGGTTTCCTCACAGTGCTGCTGAACGAACCGATACGCATCGTAGAGATACT
This sequence comes from Bacteroides hominis, assembly GCF_033042785.2. Taxonomy (NCBI): domain Bacteria; kingdom Pseudomonadati; phylum Bacteroidota; class Bacteroidia; order Bacteroidales; family Bacteroidaceae; genus Bacteroides; species Bacteroides hominis. The sequence goes on from NZ_CP178829.1 coordinate 4,690,248, forward strand.
GGAAAGTGAAGGAAACCAACAGCGCGAAAACGAGAAATTCAACCGCGTGGATATCAAGGCACGGAACAGCAAAGACGAAATCATCATCGTAGAGGTGCAGAACACCCGCGAAATCTATTATCTGGAGCGAATCCTCTTCGGAGTGGCAAAGGCCATCACAGAGCATATCGAACTGGGAGAACTCTACTCCGAGGTGAAGAAGGTGTACTCCGTCAGCATACTCTATTTCGACATCGGACGGGGAAACGACTACCTGTATCACGGGCAGAACACTTTCGTGGGGGTACATACAGGCGACTTCCTTGAAGTGACCACTAAAGAGAAGAACGCCATCATACGGAAACTGCCTGCCGAAATCTTCCCCGAATACTTCCTGATCCGGGTGAACGAATTCAACAAAGTAGCCGTCACTCCCCTCGAAGAATGGATTGAATATCTCAAAACCGGTATCATCCGCCCGGATACGAAAGCACCCGGACTGGAAGAGGCACGCCGGAAACTGATTTATTACAACATGGATAAAAAAGAACGATTGGCGTATGACGAGCATATCAATGCTGTCATGATACAAAATGACGTGCTGAGTACAGCCGCACTGGAAGGCAGACAAGAAGGGCTGGCGGAAGGCAGACAAGAAGGGCTGGCGGAAGGCAGACAAGAAGGGCTGGCAGAAGGCAGACAGGAAGGATTTGAGAAAGGACGGATCGAAGAGAAAAGAGAAAACGCCCGAAAGATGAAATCACTGAACCTCCCGCCCGAAACCATTCACCAAATAACGGGTCTGCCCATTGAAGAAATAGAAAAGCTATCTTAAGGATACCCACCACAGAGTAGCACAGAGTTTTTTTTAGACAAAAGAACAAAAGAACAAAAGATTCTTTATGTGTTCTTTTGTTCTTCTGTCTGAAAACTCACCACAAAGTATCACCAAGTTTTTTGGACATAAGAACAAAAGAACAAATTATCCTTTATGTGTTCTTCTGTTCTTTTGTCTGAAAACTTACTACAGAGCGCAGCCAATTAATCTCTCTGTGCCCTCTGTGTCCTCTGTGGTGAAATCAAAACCATTACCCAGATTTCCGTTTCCGGCAAGTTTAGAGCAAACGCCTAAAAACAAATGGAAATCGACCATGAAATCATTTAATTTTCGTGAACTCGGCATCGAATTTGATGCCTACGGCCGCACAGCAGGCCACATCAAGACCAAATGTCCCCGATGTATCGGGCAGAGAAGCAACAAAAGTGACAAGTCCCTTTCGGTGGACCTGGACTCAGGACTCTACAAATGCCATTACTGCGGATGGAGCGGAGTGGCAGACGACGGAAGCGGAAAGCATGGCGGACGAAAGACAGGAGATCCGCTGGTGGACTTCCCCGCCGAAAGAAACCGGACAAGCCCCCGGCCAACAGCCCTGGACGGCACCGCTGTCCCCCAACATCCCCAAAAACCTGCCAACGAAACCCCTCTCACCCCGGTGCAACTGAAATGGCTGGCGGACGAACGCCACATCAGTGCACACGCGGCGGAACAACTGCACATCACCTCGTCGGTGCAATACATGCCCCAAAGCGGACTTGAAGAACCCTGTCTCTGCTTCAACTATCTGGAGGAGGGACGGCTGGTAAACATCAAGTTCCGTGCCACGCTCCATAAACACTTCAAAATGCTCACCGGAGCGGAACTGATTCCCTACAACATCGACGGCATCAAAGGCACCCCGGAATGTATCATCACCGAAGGAGAGTTGGATGCAGCCGCCTTTGTCACGGCAGGGCGCACTGACGTGATATCGGTGCCCGGAGGTGCCAACCGTAACCTGAAGTGGATGGACCGCTTTGTGGACAGCCATTTCGAAGATAAGCGGGTGATCTACATAGCCGGCGATGCCGACCCGAAAGGGGAAGAACTGAAACAGGAGTTGCTCCGCCGCCTGGGACGCGAACGTTGCAGGGTGGTCAGCTACGGCGAAGGGTGCAAAGACGCCAACGAGCTCTTGGTAAAGGCAGGTCCGGAAGCATTGTCGCAGGCGCTTGCCGACGCCCCGGAGATGCCGTTGGAAGGCGTATATACAGCGGTCGATGTGGACGAAGAGATGCGCATACTTTTTGAAAACGGACTGTCACGGGGAGCGGAAACGGGACTGAAGAACCTGGACGACCTCTGCACCTTCGAGACCGGAAGGCTCTGCGTCATCACGGGACACCCGGGCGACGGAAAATCGGAGTTCACGGACGAACTGGTGCTGCGCCTCTGCCTCAACCACCAATGGCGGACAGCTTATTTCAGCCCCGAAAACCAACCCCTCCCCTATCACCTGGCCAAACTGACCGAAAAACTGACCGGACAGCGTTTCCGCAAGGGACTGATGACCGAAATGCTCTACGAGAAAGCGCAACGCTATCTGGCGGAAAACATTTCGAGCATCCTGCCCAAAGAAGATTTCACCGTAGAATCGATACTGGAACGGGCACGCCAACTGGTGAGGAGGCGGGGCATCCGCATACTGGTACTGGACCCTTTCAACCGGCTGGAACACCGCATCCCGGGCGGACAGACGGAAACGCAATATATCTCGGCATTCCTCGACCTGCTGGCAAACTTCGCTCAAAGGCACCAATGCCTCGTCATCCTCGTGGCGCATCCACGCAAGATGCAGACAGACCCGCTGACGAAACGCCTGCCCGTACCCACGCTGCAGGACATCAACGGATCGGCGGCATTCGTCAATAAATGTGACTTCGGACTGGTGATAGAGCGCGACCGGCAGGCAGGTGTGACACGGGTACACGTGAAAAAAGTGAAATTCCGCCATTTAGGGAATATCGGCGAGTGCAGCTTTGTGTTCAACCCGGTGAACGGGCGGTACTCACCCTGCGAAGAGGACGCCACGGCGGAACGCACCGGCGACCGGATACGGAACACACAGTTCGACTCCAAACACTGGTTCGGAATGGGCGGAAATGCGGAGACTGAAAAAACACTCGATTTCCTGCCGTGAAAGGCCGCCCCGCCATCGTCATCCCGGTTCGCCGATCACCTCTACGATCAGTTCCACCTGGGCGGGCGTATAGCGCTTGTCTTTAGTACGCAGCCCGGTAGCGGAAAGGGCCTCCGTCAGACCGGGAGACTTGCCGATCCATTTGCGCAATTCGCTTGCGGCACTCTTAGGACTGATTTCGGGCATATAGAGCGAGGCCAGTTCGGACTTGCCATAACTCTTTATCCGGAACTTTTTCTCTGTGGTTTCTGGTTTCTTTTCCATACTGTTTGTTTTGAGTTGGGTTCACCACAGAGGACGCAGAGGACACAGAGAATATTTTTCTCTTAAATATCTTAATAAACAAGAATTTAAAACTCTGTGTCCTCCGTGTACTCTGTGGTGAACCGGATTCATTTTTGCTTTGTGACACTTATTGATTCAGAGTACTAAGATACTAAAAAAGCAGTGGACGGGCAAGGCTTCTTGTCCGTTTTTATCTTCAAAAAGGCACTTACGGAACCAAAGAGCCGCCAATGCCCGCATCTTGCCCCGGACAGCCTGTGGGATAAAGCATAAGTACTACCTTTACATCGTAATCAGAAAGGCCTTGATGTATTACAGAAAGAAAACATTTTATGAATCCAAAAAACATTTTATTATGGCAGTACCTGTGATGCGCTATCAGCGCTACAAAGATCTGAGCGACAAATCGTCGCCCCAAAAGTATTATCTGAAACAAGAGCCGGGCAGCTCCAAAACAGCTACCATCGCCTCCATCGCCAAAGAGATAGAAATCACCGGAGCCCTGAGCGCGGAAGACGTGACACACGTCATGCAGGCATTCGTCCGGCAACTGAAAAAGTCGCTGGTGGAGGGAAACAAAGTGAAGGTGGACGGGCTCGGTACGTTCTACATCACGCTGACTTCCGCCGGAACAGAAACGGAAAAAGAGTGTACCGTAAAGGGTATCAGGCGTGTGCATATCCGCTTTGCCGTGGACAACAGTCTGCGACTGGCAAACGACAGCACGGCTACCACCCGCGGAGGAGAGAACAATGTGTCGTTCTACATCAAGAGTGAAACGCCCTCCGGCGACGGAGGCGACGGAGGTATTGTAGATGATCCGACGGCATAAAAATGAATATTTTTAAACACACGAAGCAATGAAAAAAACAATCTGGCACAAAGTGCTGAAAGTGGTGATAGCCGTGGCTACTGCCATACTCGGAGCATTGGGAGTCAACGCAATGAATCCTTAGACGATCGATTATCGACATGAATACCCTGCGGGACCCTGTGTCCCTCCACGGTAAAAAAAAGACTTTTGATGCACAATGATTGTGCATCAGAAGTTTTTTTTGTATCTTAGGTGCCGATCTAAAAAACACAATCCCAATGACCATGAAAAAATTCCTCAAGGTAGACGAATGGAACATCATAGAAGAAGGTTTTCACGCCGACAACCTTCGCGCTTCGGAAAGTATATTCAGCCTCGGTAACGGACGTTTCGGACAGCGAGGCAATTTTGAAGAGTCCTACAGCAGCGACTCCCTGCAGGGATCATACGTAGCAGGAATCACTTTTCTGGACCGCACCCGTGTGGGATGGTGGAAAAACGGTTACCCGCGATTCTTCTCACGCATACCGAACACTCCGGACTGGAGCGGCATCTACGTGCGCCTGATCGACGAGGAACTGGATCTGGCACACTGGGATGTGGAGAGCTATGAACGCAGGCTGGACATGAAGGCGGGAATCTCGTACCGTGACTTCAGGGTGACTTCGCCCAAAGGCAACACGCTGGAAGTGCACGTAGAGCACATCAACAGCATGGACAACCAGAACCTGTGTCTGATAAAATACAGTGTGACATCGGTGAACTATGAAGGCAAAATCTCGCTGGTACCCTATCTGAACGGCGACGTAAAGCACGAAAGCGCCAATTTCGACGAAAAGATGTGGAACATCCTGCGTGCCGAAACCACCAACGACTACGCTTACCTCTGGGCGCAAACCCGGCGGGAAGATTCACAAATCTGCTGCGCACTGACGTACCGGTTCTTCAGGAACAGCAAACAGATAAGCGTCAGCCCCATCAAGATAGAAAAAGAAAAACTGACAGGATTCAGCGCCGGAGCAGACGTGAAGCCCGGCGAGAAGGTGACTCTTATCAAGTACACCGCCATCGTGTCGTCGCTGCAATGTGACCGTCAGGAGTTGGTAGAGTGCGCTGTGAACGAAGCCAAAGCAGCCAGGGAGCAGGGATGGGAATCGCTGACGGCAGCCCATAAGGAGCGGTGGGCAAAAATCTGGGAGGAGACGGACGTGGAGATCAAAGGAGACCCGGAAGCACAGCAGGGCATACGGTTCAACATCTTCCAGCTGAACCAGAGCTATCAGGGAGACGACGAGCGGCTGAACATCGGTCCGAAGGGATTCACGGGAGAAAAATACGGCGGCAACACGCAATGGAACACAGAATTGTGCTGTGTGCCCTACTTCCTGCTGTCCACCCCGAGAGAAGTGTGCCGCAAACTGTTGCTCTACCGCTATAACCAGTTGCCCAAAGCCATCGAAAACGCACGTAAACTGGGATTTACCGACGGGGCGGCACTCTATCCGATGGTGACCATCCACGGAGAAGAATGCCACAACGAGTGGGAAATCACTTTCGAAGAGATACACCGCAACAACATCATAGTATATGCCATCATGCAGTATGCCAGGGTGACAGGCAACAAAGAGTACATTGCCCGCTACGGACTGGAGGTAATGATTGCCATCTGCCGGTTCTGGAGCCAGCGGGTATCCTACTCGCAGGCACGGCAAAAATTTGTGCTGTTGGGAGTGACGGGGCCTAACGAGTACGAAAACAACGTAAACAACAACTGGTACACCAACTTCTCCTGCGTGCAATGCCTGCAAAGCACCATAGACAGCATCGAGATGGTGGCCCACGAATTTCCGGAAGAGTATGCACGGGTGCGCCGTGTCACCCGCTTCAATTATGCCGAAGAGACTTCGCGCTGGCAGAAGATCATCGACGGAATGTATTTCCCCCGGGACGAACAACAGGGCATCTTCATACAGGATGACGGCTATCCGGACAAGGAGCTGACCACGGTGGACGATATCCCGGCAAACGAACGGCCGATCAACCAATGGTGGTCATGGGACCGTATCCTGCGTTCGTGCTACATCAAGCAGAGCGACGTGCTGTTAGGACTGTTCCTGTATTACGAAAACTTTGACCGTGAAACGATTCTCCGGAACTTCCGGTTCTACGAACCCCGTACCGTACACGAATCATCCCTGTCACCTTTTGTCCACGCCATTCTGGCTGCCTGGATAGGCGACACGGAAGAAGCCTACCGCCTCTTCCTGCATGCCACGCGCCTGGATCTGGACGACTATAATAATGAGGTGCACCAAGGGTTGCACATCACAAGCATGGCGGGAAGTTGGCAGGTCATCGTACGCGGATTTGCGGGAATGAAAATACTGGACGGACAGCTCGACTTCAACCCCATCATCCCCCAAGCGTGGGACAGCTATACATTCAAAGTAAATTTCCGTGGATGCACCCTGCAGATGAAAGTTGAAAAACAGGCGATAAAAATCTCTCTTTTAGAAGGATGTGAGTTGAACATCCGTATCTCCGAAGTTGTTTATAACCTGAAAAAGGGTAAAGATTTGACTGTACCGAGGCAGAAATAAACGATCAACGGTTTTCAACGATGAACGAGGGCTCACCACAGAGGACACAGAGGACACAGAGAAGATTTTCTCTTAAAATAATCCTATAAACAAGAGATTAAAACTCTGTGTCCTCTGTGTCCTCCGTGGTGAGTTCTCGTTCATCGTTACCAAGTCTCGCCACACCCGCCTCAGGTTGTTAATAATATTAAATTATCAAACCGGAAAACTGTTTATAGTTTTTCAGTTTCATATCTTTGCCCCCTCAAAATGAGACTAAACAGACTCTTAATCAATGGGAAATATGAGAAAAAACTATGGATGTATCCTCGCAGCACTTATTCTATTAACGGCTTGCGGACAAAAGAAAGAAGACAATGCGGCAACAGTACGCCCCGTAAAGACGGCCAGGGTAGAGTCCCGGTCGGAAATCAGAAAGGACTTTTCGGGCATTGTAGAAGCTGTAGACTATGTGAAACTGGCCTTCCGCGTGAGCGGACAGATCATCAACCTGCCGGTGGTAGAAGGACAACGGGTCAAAAAAGGACAACTGATTGCGGCCATCGATCCGCGCGACCTGGCCTTACAGTATGCAGCAGACAAATCGGCTTACGAAACCGCCGCTGCCCAAGTGGAACGTAACAAACGATTATTGGCACGGCAGGCTATCTCGGTACAAGAATATGAAATCAGCGTATCGACTTTCCAACAAAAGAAATCGGCTTACGAACTTTCGAGCAACAATATGCGCGACACCAAACTGACCGCCCCTTTCGACGGGTCTATCGAGAAAAGGTTAGTGGAGAACTATCAGCGCGTGAACTCGGGCGAAGGCATTGTGCAGCTGGTCAACACCAAGAAACTACGCATCAAGTTCACCATCCCCGATGCTTACCTTTATCTGCTCCGTTCCAAAGACCAACACTTCCGCGTGGAGTTCGATACATACCGCGGACACATCTTCAATGCCAAACTGGAGGAATATCTCGACATCTCGACGGACGGTACGGGTATCCCGGTGACGATCACCATCGACGATCCCGCTTTCGACCATGCCCTGTATGAGGTGAAACCGGGTTTCACGTGCAGCATCCGCTTCTCGGCCGATGTAGGTCCGTTCCTGGAAGAAACCATGACGGTAGTGCCCCTGAGTGCCATATTCGGTGAAAGCGAAGGAAACAAAACCTACGTGTGGGTACTGAACGGGAATCAGGTAAACCGCCGTGAAGTAACCGTTTACTCTCCGACGGGAGACGCACAGGCCTTTATCTCGAAAGGACTGAAAGCAGGGGAAACGGTAATAATAGCCGGCGTAACACAACTGGTGGAAGGCGAAACGGTGAAGGAACTGAAATAAGAGTGCCCGCTCAACGCAATAATTAATTTCACCACAGATTACACGGATTAACACAGATTTTTTAATCTTATTATCAATAATATAAATCATTAATCTGTGAAAATCCGTGTAATCTGTGGTGCACTCAAAACCATATACAATCATGAATTTAGCCAAATATTCATTAGACAATACCAAAGTCATCTACTTCTTTCTGGCTGTATTGCTGATCGGAGGTATCTCCTCTTTCAGCAGCCTGGGTAAGAAGGAAGATGCTCCTTTTGTCATCAAATCGGCCGTCATCATGACGCGCTATCCCGGTGCCGAGCCCGCCGAAGTGGAACGGCTGATCACCGAGCCCATCTCCCGTGAGATACAGAGCATGAGCGGAGTATACAAGATCAAGTCCGAATCCATGTACGGCATTTCCAAAATCACGTTCGAACTGCTCCCCTCGCTACCGGCTTCCTCCATCCCCCAAAAATGGGACGAACTGCGGCGCAAAGTGCTCAACATACAACCCCAATTGCCAAGCGGAGCTTCGGTACCCACAGTATCGGACGACTTCGGTGACGTATTCGGTATCTACTACGGCCTGACAGCCGACGACGGATTCAGCTACGAAGAAATGAGGGACTGGGCCGAACGTATCAAGACACAGGTGGTCACTGCCGACGGGGTGATGAAAGTCGCACTGTTCGGCACACAGACCGAGGTGGTGAATATATTCGTCTCGGTGAACAAGCTGGCAGGCATGGGTATCGATCCCAAACAGCTGGCAAGCCTGCTGCAATCGCAGAACCAGATTATCAACACCGGAGAAATCAGCGCCGGCGAACAACAGTTGCGCATAGTAGCCAACGGTATGTATACCACGGTGGACGACATCCGGAACCAGGTAATCACCACCCGCGCCGGACAGGTAAAACTGGGTGACATCGCCGTCATAGAGAAAGGATACATGGACCCGCCGGGCACCATCATGCGTGTCAATGGCAAACGTGCCATCGGTATCGGCGTATCTACCGACCCGCAACGCGACGTGGTGCTGACGGGTGAGATGGTAGACCAGAAACTGGCCGAACTCCTCCCACTGATGCCTGTGGGACTGAACCTGGAAAGCCTTTATCTTGAAAACGTCATAGCCAAAGAGGCGAACAACGGATTTATCATCAACCTGATTGAGTCGATCCTGATCGTAATTGTCATCATCATGCTGGTGATGGGGATGCGTGCCGGAGTATTGATCGGCTCTTCACTGGTCTTCTCCATCGGAGGTACGCTGCTTATCATGTCCTTCATGGGTGTAGGACTCAACCGTACGTCACTGGCGGGATTTATCATCGCCATGGGTATGCTGGTGGACAACGCCATCGTGGTGACGGACAATGCGCAGATAGCCATCGCCCGCGGAGTGGACCGCCGGAAAGCATTGATCGACGGAGCCACCGGACCACAATGGGGATTGCTGGGAGCCACGTTCATCGCCATCTGCTCGTTCCTGCCGCTTTATCTGGCACCTTCGTCCGTGGCGGAAATCGTGAAGCCGCTTTTCGTCGTACTGGCCATCTCACTGGGATTGAGCTGGGTGCTGGCACTGACACAAACCACCGTATTCGGAAACTTTATCCTGAAGGCCAAGGCCAAAAATGCAGGCAAAGATCCGTACGACAAACCGTTCTACCACAAATTCGAAAAGATACTGAGCGTCCTGATCCGGCGCAAAATTGTGACGTTAGGGTCGATGATCGTGCTCTTCATCGTCTCACTGGTGGTGATGGGAATGATGCCGCAAAACTTCTTCCCGTCACTGGACAAGCCCTACTTCCGCGCCGACGTGTTTTATCCGGACGGATATGGGGTGAACGACGTGGCCCGGGAGATGAAGAAAGTGGAAGCCCATCTGCAAAAACTGCCGGAAGTGAAAAAAGTATCGATCACCTTCGGAAGCACTCCGCTGCGTTACTACCTGGCGTCTACCTCCGTAGGGCCGAAGCCGAACTTTGCCAATGTATTGGTGGAACTGAACGACAGCAAGTATACCAAAGAGTATGAAGAACAGTTCGACGGTTACATGAAAGCCAACTTTCCGAACGCCATCACCCGTACGAGCCTCTTCAAACTGTCGCCGGCTGTGGATGCAGCCATCGAAATCGGTTTCATCGGGCCCAATGTGGACACGCTGGTGGCACTGACCAACCGGGCACTGGAGATCATGCACCGGAACCCTGACCTTATTAATATACGTAACTCGTGGGGAAATAAAATACCCATCTGGAAACCGATCTACAGCCCGGAACGGGCACAACCCCTGGGAGTCTCCCGCCAAGGCATGGCTCAAAGCATCCAGATCGGGACAAACGGCATGACTCTCGGTGAATTCCGCGAAGGAGACCAGGTGCTGCCGATTCTGCTGAAAGGCAACAGTGTGACGGATTCCTTCCGCATCAACGACCTGCGTACATTACCGGTATTCGGCAACGGGCCGGAAACCACCAGCCTGGAGCAGGTAGTGTCGGAGTTCGACTTCCGCTATCGCTTCTCAAATGTGAAGGACTACAACCGCCAGATGGTGATGATGGCGCAATGCGATCCCCGGAGGGGAGTGAATGCCATCGCGGCCTTCAACCAGATATGGTCGCAGGTGCAAAAAGAGATCAAGGTTCCGGAAGGATACACCCTGAAATACTTCGGCGAACAGGAAAGCCAGGTGGAATCGAACGAAGCTCTGGCAAAAAACCTGCCGCTGACCTTCTTCCTGATGTTCACCACCCTGCTGCTGCTGTTTAAAACCTACCGCAAGCCGACGGTAATCTTGCTGATGCTGCCGCTGATATTTATCGGTATCGTACTGGGATTGCTGCTGTTAGGCAAGTCGTTCGACTTCTTCGCCATCCTCGGTTTGCTGGGACTGATCGGTATGAACATCAAAAATGCCATTGTACTGGTGGACCAGATCGACATCGAAAGTCGATCGGGACTCGATCCGCGCGAAGCCGTGATAAAGGCAACCGTCAGCCGTATCGTACCGGTGGCCATGGCTTCGGGTACAACGATCTTAGGTATGCTTCCGTTGCTGTTCGACGCCATGTTCGGCGGAATGGCGGCTACCATCATGGGCGGACTGCTTGTGGCGTCGGCACTGACACTGTTTGTGCTTCCGGTAGCTTATTGCGCCATCCACAGGATTAAGGGATAAAGAAATGAACTAAAATTAAAAAGTATATGATGAAGAATAAACTTATACTTCTGTTTGCATTGGGACTTTGTACACAAGTGCAGGCACAAGCCCCGCATCTGAGCCGTGAGGCATATCGTGACCGTGTGGAAGCTTACAGCCAGGTGCTGAAACAGCAGCATCTGAAATCAATGGCAAGCACGGACGCGCGGAAAATAGCCTTTACAGGATTCCTGCCCAAAGTGGACATCTCCGCCGAGGGAACACTGAACCTGAAAGAGATGGACTCCTGGGACGGACCGGCCGGACAATACCGCAACCACACTTATCAAGGGGTATTCGTCGTGTCGCAGCCACTCTATACAGGCGGCGCCCTGCAAGCCCAGAACCGTATAGCCCAAGCTGACGAAAAACTCGATCAGCTGAGCGAAGAGCTGACACGCGACCAGATTCACTATCAGAGTGACGCCTTTTATTGGAACGCCTCTTCAGCCCGTGCCATGCTCAATGCTTCGGCACAATATCAGGAAATCGTAGAGAAACAATATGAAATCATCCAAGACCGTTTTAAAGACGGCGCTATCAGCCGCACCGACCTGCTGATGATTTCGACACGCCGTAAGGAAGCCGAACTTCAATACATCAGCGCACGCCAGAATTATACACTGGCTCTACAGAAACTCAATATCCTGATGGGAGAAGAACCCAACGCTCCCGTAGACAGCCTTTGCTCCATCGGTGTCGTGTGTCCGCCTGTCACCTTGCTCCCACTGGACGATGTACTGCAACGCCGTGCCGACTTTGCCAGCACAGAAGTCAACATCCAGAAAAGCGAGGCGCAACGCAAGGCAGCCCTGAGCCAGTACAATCCGCAAGTAAGCATGTACGTCACCGGCGGATGGGCCACCGCTTCTCCCAACATGGGATATGACGTGAAGTTTACCCCCATCGTAGGCATGAGCGTAAATATCCCCGTGCTACGCTGGGGAGCCAGGTTCAAGACCAACCGGCAACAGAAAGCCTACACGGGTATACAGAAGTTGCAGCAAAGCTACGTAGTAGACCAGATCAACCAGGAACTGGCTGCCGCACTGACCAAGCTGCAGGAAACGGAAGAGCAGGTGAAGACAGCCAAAGAAAATAAAGAGCTGGCAGAAGAAAACCTGGACCTGATCACCTTCTCCTACAACGAAGGAAAAGCAAATATGGTCGACGTACTCTCGGCACAACTTTCGTGGACACAGGCACATACCAGCCTGATTAATGCTTACCTGGCAGAGAAAATGGCAGTGGCAGAATACAGAAAGGTTATCAGCGAATAAACGAAAGCTCTATTTTATACAGACAGAGGCTCTATTCACCCGGAATAGAGCCTCTGTTTCGTCTATACGCAGCCTCTATTCTGCCAAAAGTTGACTATTCCAACCACACATACACATAGAAAATCAACATTTTATATAAAAATCAGACATAAAGTAACATAATATACAACTTTTCATTGTATATTTGCAGTCACAAACGAACAAGTAAATAATCCTAATCACAAAAATAATGAAAACAACGCATTGGATGATGTACACCCTACTGGGAGCAACACTTGCTTTAACAGCATGTGTTGAGGATGACAAAGACCTCTCACAACCCAAAGAACCGGAAAAAACGACAGACCTGGTCATACCGGATGACGCGGACTGGACCACTACAAGGAGTGTCAATCTCTCCATTACTTCGCCCGTGGCAACACGAGTGGCGATTTATACCGACGAATCATGCACCGACGCAAGTTTACTGACAGAACTGCCTGTATCCGAAGTTGCCAAAAACATCCGCCTGGATGTAGCCAAGGCAGACCGGGCATTATACGTACAGTATGCTACAAGCAAAGGGAAAGAAATGATGAACATCCCCCTCAATACGGCTTCTACACGTGCAGAGACCTTAGTCAAACTGCCGGAAAACGTGAGTGGATTTGACACAAACGGAGGAGAGGGTGCATACAGATATCAATGGTATCCCGCAAAAGGAGAAACGGCAACCCTGATGATGGAAGATAACTGGCCCGAAATGGGAGATTATGATTTCAACGATTTCGTTATCTATTATCACACGCAAGCGATCTTCTTTGACGGCGGCAACGGAAGCAAAGATTCTTATGAGGCAGACGGAATTGAATTTGAAATCACTTTCCGTGCAATGGGAGGCTATCTGCCTTATCGCCTGGGACTGCAATTGGACCAAACATCTGCCAAATATATCGACGAAGTGATCGAAATAAACGGGAACGACCTTGTTAAGATGGAACTTCAGAATCCCGGAGAAGACGCTCCTGCTATCTTCATATTCACCGGCACCGATCAATTACGGAAACAGAATAACGGCGGAACATTCTATAATACCGAAGCTGACCATCAGATAGCAGCCAATGACCTGGTAACGATTAAATACAGATTAAAGATCAACTGTTTCAACAGCTTAGAAAGAACAAAGGCATTATGGGCGGCGGCAATCTCAGAAAATCAGAACTTCTTCCTCCAGAAAGAAAAGAACGGAGGACGTGAAATTCACCTGAGAGGTTACGAACCGACTGCTTACTACAGCGATTCATACGCCGGTGAAGCCGGAAACAATATGCGCAGTGACATCAAATATTGCAGTACCGACAATTTCGTGTGGGGTATCAAAGTGCCTGTTAAGCTTGCACATCCACGCGAAAAGAAAGATATCATGGAGGTTTACGGCAAGTTCAGAAGCTGGATCACTAATCCGAATCTCTCACCGGACAGTCCGGACTTCAACGAAAACTGGTTCAAATATCTCGATTCATCTCAAGCAATAAAATAAGCCATCAAACATTTCATACCCTAATCCTATTATTCAAATAGGTATTTGTTTGATTTATTTTTCAGCCTGTCCGGTCATTCCCCCCTTGACTGTGGCAGGCTGAAGTTTTTCTTTATTGATTCTCTTCGCACGAATAGACTATCAGACCCTTAAAAGTTGAACATTTCAACCACTTTTGCCACATTCTTTGCGTGATTTGACAATATATACAATAAGTTTGTATCAGGATTCAAACAGAACACACAGCAAACTTACATGAATATACAATAAAATTATGAAAAGAATGAAAACCGCAATGTACACATTAGCAGGACTAATGTGTCTTTTGACATCTTGTGTAGACGACGACAAAGACCTTTCGGTACCACCCACCGGAAACACCACTGACCTGGTTATACCGGATGGTTTCGACTGGTCTACAACACGCACCGTCACCCTTGCGACCAATGCGCCGCATGCCGTTTCCGCTTCCATCTATCTGGACGAAGCATGTTCCGAACAGATAGCAGACCTTGCGATCCCGGAAGGAGACAAGAACACTTCTTTGGAAGTGCCGAGCGCCAATAATGCCATCTGGATCAAATATCCGGTAACCAACGGGGGATACGAAACTCAAAAGATAAGCATCAAGTCAAAAAACCTCACACGAAGTTTAGCGAACCGTTGGGAAGCCGACTGCTTGTTTCCGGATAGCGCAACCCCAATACAAGGAAGTGATTATTCAACACACATATATAAGCCCGCTAAAAATAAATATGGTACACTTATGTTTGAAGACATGTGGCCTGAATTGGGAGACTATGATTTCAACGACTTCGTGATAAACTATCAGACGCAAGTGACTTGGGGAATGAATGGCGGTTGGTCTAATAACTATTTGGATATTACCATCAGCCTGAAGCTACGTGCAATGGGAGGAAGTCTGCCTTATCGTTTCTGCATTCAGTTGCCGGGTAAAACAACGGACATGCAGGGAAATCCTATCTATTCACCTACATTCAGCAGAGGGCAGATCACAGATTTTAACATTGAATCGGCTACCAAAGGCATTGGTGTAGAGTTTCTCGCAAATGCTTCAAACCCCATATTCGCCTTGACAGGACTTGATAACCTAAAGGGACCGGACGGAAACCAATTCTACAACACACAAGCAGGTAAATTGATCGCATCCAGTGCGGAAACACCGACCCTGGTTTTCTCCTTCAAATTACAATTAGACCAGAAGACAGCAAACAATATATTTAACAGTTTCTCTTCCTCATACGACTTTGACTATTTCCTCCAGAACACCCAGAACGGACGTGAGATACACTTCGTCGGATACAAGCCGACTGAATTATATAAAGGTTATGAAGCTGACCGGAAAGAGGCTGGAAAGAACTATTATTGCAATAAAGACGGTTTTGTATGGGCACTGAAAGCACCTGTTGAAATGGGATGGGCAATAGAGAAAGATCAATTGCTGAAAGTTTATCCACTCTTTAAGAATTGGTTGGAGAGCGGAGGATATGAGTTGGAAAATGCCACACAAGAACTTCAATGGTATAATCACCCCGACATGCGTATTCCCTACATCGATCCCCGAGAACACTAATCCTTCATCTCAATAGTAAAAATTAGTATCGGTTTTCTAAGGATTGCGCGAAAGTTGTTGGCAGAATTCGCCCTCAAGCCGGCAACTTTCAGAATCACAAATCAGATTAGTTTTTGCCTTCAGCCTGCCCGTTGTCTCATTCCACGGCAGGCTGAAGTTTTTTTATTGCATTTCTTTCTCACCACCAACGAATTTGCTTATCTTTGCACGCAAAGAAAACAAAATCGTATATACACACATGATTCTTTTTTTCAGAACCCCTTCCAAGAGCGTGATTGCCGTAGAGAGCAACCACGAACTTAACGCGAACGACAACAACAAACTCTGCTGGCTTTTTGGTGAAGCCGTGCCGGAAAGTGAAGAAAACCTGCAAGGCTGCTTTGTTGGGCCACGACGTGAGATGATTACTCCATGGAGTACCAACGCAGTAGAAATCACCCAGAACATGGGACTCGAAGGTATCAGCCGTATCGAGGAGTATTTCCCTGTAAAAGATGAAAATGCCGACTATGACCCAATGCTGCAACGCATGTACAAAGGTCTCGGCCAAAACGTATTCACGACCAACCGCCAACCGGAAGCCATTATCTATATCGACGATCTGGAAGCCTACAATGAAAAAGAAGGTCTCGCCCTGTCAAAAGAAGAAATGGACTACCTGAAAAAGGTAGAATCGGATCTTGGACGCCGCCTGACTGACTCGGAAGTTTTCGGATTCGCACAAATCAACTCGGAACACTGCCGTCACAAAATCTTTGGCGGAACATTTATCATCGACGGCGTAGAGCAGGAATCGTCCCTCTTCCAGATGATTAAAAAGACTACTCAGGAGAATCCGAACAAAATCATCTCAGCTTACAAAGACAACGTGGCTTTTGCCGAAGGTCCGGTAATTGAACAGTTTGCCCCGGCAGACCACTCCAAACCCGATTTCTTCCGGATAAAAGATATCAAAAGCGTCATTTCGCTGAAAGCGGAAACCCATAACTTCCCCACCACAGTAGAACCTTTCAACGGTGCATCGACAGGTACAGGAGGAGAGATTCGCGACCGTATGGGCGGAGGTAAAGGTTCATGGCCGATTGCCGGAACAGCCGTCTACATGACTTCTTATCCACGCACGGAAGAAGGACGCGAATGGGAAGAAATCCTGCCGGTACGCAAATGGTTATACCAGACTCCGGAACAGATCCTGATCAAAGCTTCCAACGGAGCGAGTGATTTTGGCAACAAGTTCGGCCAACCATTGATCTGCGGTTCGGTACTGACTTTTGAACATACGGAAAACAATGAAACTTATGGTTACGACAAAGTAATCATGCTTGCCGGAGGCGTAGGTTACGGCACACAACGCGACTGCCTGAAAGGACAGCCGGAAGCCGGAAACAAAGTAGTAGTGATCGGCGGTGACAATTACCGTATCGGATTGGGCGGCGGTTCGGTTTCGTCGGTAGATACAGGCCGTTACAGCAGCGGTATCGAACTGAATGCCGTACAGCGCGCCAATGCGGAAATGCAGAAACGCGCCAACAATGTGGTTCGTGCCCTTTGCGAAGAGGACGAAAACCCGGTAGTATCTATCCATGACCACGGTTCGGCCGGACACGTAAACTGCCTCTCCGAACTGGTGGAAGAGTGCGGCGGGCTTATTGACATGAGTAAGCTGCCTATCGGTGACAAAACTTTGTCGGCCAAAGAAATTATAGCAAACGAAAGCCAGGAACGCATGGGACTCCTTATTAAAGAAGAGGCCATCGAACACGTACGCCAAATTGCCGAACGTGAACGCGCTCCGATGTACGTGGTAGGTGAAACGACCGGAGATCATCGTTTTGCTTTCCAGCAAGCCGACGGCGTCCGTCCGTTCGACCTGGCCGTAGACCAGATGTTCGGTTCTTCTCCCAAAACTTACATGATAGACAAGACCGTAGAACGTCACTATACAATGCCGGAATATGAAACATCCAAACTTCACGAATATCTGACCCGGGTGTTGCAGCTGGAAGCCGTGGCTTGTAAAGACTGGCTGACTAATAAGGTGGACCGTTCGGTTACGGGTAAAGTAGCCCGCCAGCAGTGCCAGGGAGAAATCCAGTTGCCTTTGAGCGACTGTGGTGTCGTTGCACTCGACTATCGTGGCGAGAAAGGTATCGCTACTTCTATCGGACATGCTCCGCAGGCCGCACTGGCCGATCCGGCAGCAGGTTCCATCCTTTCCGTATCCGAAGCGCTGACCAACCTGGTATGGGCTCCGCTGGCCGAAGGTTTGGACAGCGTATCACTTTCCGCCAACTGGATGTGGCCTTGCCGCTCTCAGGAAGGGGAAGACGCCCGTTTGTATACAGCCGTTAAAGCACTGAGCGATTTCTGCTGTGCATTGCAGATCAATGTTCCGACCGGAAAGGATTCTTTGTCTATGACTCAGAAGTATCCGAATGGAGAGAAAGTAGTTTCTCCGGGAACGGTAATCGTATCAGCCGGCGGTGAGGTTTCGGACGTGAAGAAAGTGGTTTCTCCCGTCCTTGTCAACAATGCCAAAACTACACTCTACCATATCGACTTCAGTTTCGACAGCCTGAAACTGGGCGGCTCGGCATTTGCGCAGTCATTGGGTAAGGTAGGTGACGAAGTGCCTTGTGTACAGGATGCCGAATACTTCCGCGACGCTTTCCTGGCAGTACAGGAGTTGGTGAACAAAGGACTGATTCTTGCCGGACACGACATTTCGGCAGGTGGTCTGATCACTACGCTGCTTGAAATGTGCTTTGCCAACGTAGAAGGTGGCCTGGAAATCGAACTTGACAAGATGAAGGAAACGGATATCGTGAAGATTCTGTTTGCCGAAAACCCGGGTATCGTTATCCAGATCAGCGACAAGCACAAAGACGAAGTGAAGAAAATCCTCGAAGATGCCGGCGTAGGCTTCATCAAGTTGGGTAAACCGACGGACGAACGTCATATTCTGGTAAACAAGGACGGTGCTACTTACCAATTCGGTATAGACTATATGCGTGATGTGTGGTATTCTTCTTCTTACCTGCTCGACCGCAAACAGTCAATGAACGGATGCGCCAAGAAACGTTTTGAGAACTACAAGATGCAACCGCTTGAATTCGCATTCATGCCGGGCTTCAAAGGCAAACTGTCTCAATACGGCATCACTCCGGAACGTCGTACTCCGAGCGGTATACGTGCCGCCATCATCCGTGAAAAAGGTACGAATGGCGAACGTGAAATGGCATACTCGCTCTATCTGGCAGGTTTCGACGTGAAGGATGTCACCATGACCGACCTTATCAGCGGACGCGAAACACTGGAAGATGTAAATATGATCGTTTACTGCGGAGGGTTCTCTAACTCAGATGTATTGGGTTCTGCCAAGGGATGGGCCGGAGGTTTCTTGTTCAATCCAAGAGCAAAAGAGGCGCTCGATAAGTTCTACGCACGTGAAGACACACTGTCATTGGGCATTTGCAACGGTTGTCAGTTGATGATGGAGCTGGGATTGGTAAATCCGGAACACGAGAAGAAAGGAAAAATGCTGCACAATGAATCACATAAGTTCGAATCGACCTTCATCGGCGTCACTATCCCTACCAACCGCAGCGTTATGTTCGGCTCACTGAGCGGCAGCAAACTGGGTATCTGGGTAGCACACGGAGAAGGAAAATTCTCTCTGCCATACGATGAAGACCAATACAACGTAGTAGCCAAATACTCCTACGACGAATATCCGGGCAACCCGAACGGTTCCGATTATTCGATAGCTGCCTTGGCCAGTACAGACGGTCGCCATCTGGCAATGATGCCTCACCTGGAGCGTGCCATCTTCCCATGGCAAAACGCCAATTATCCTGCCGACCGCGTACACAGCGATCAGGTAACTCCATGGATTGAAGCTTTCGTAAATGCACGTAAGTGGATCGAAGAAAAGACTAAATAACAGGATATGCAACAATAAAGAAGGGCGGGTCTCAAAGTGAGGTCCGCCCTTTTTCGTCATTCAGCGTCCGTAACAAATCCTTTCGTAAAGTTTGCACTTCTCCACTCTTTTTATTAATTTTGTAAAATCATTCGCCCCCCGAAAGAATAATCATTAAAGGATTCCAGCTTGTATGAAAAAAATTCTTTTTCTTCTGCTCTTATTGCCTCTTATGGTCTCTGCACAAACCTACAAATATATCGGTGTAGAGGATGGGTTAAGCAACCGGAGGGTATATTACATCCAAAAAGATAAAAAGGGATATATGTGGTTCCTTACCCATGAAGGTGTGGACAGATATGATGGCAAAGAGTTCAAACGATATAAATTGATGGATAACGGTGAAGAACTGAATTCACTGCTTAACCTGAATTGGCTATATCTGGACCACGAAAATACCTTATGGGAAATAGGAAAGAAAGGAAAGGTGTTCCGTTACGACCCGTTACGGGATGAATTCACACTTGTCTACAAGCTACCGGAAGACGTGGTCAAAGACCGCCCCGCTCCCATCAGCTACAGCTTCATCGACAAGAATAACAACATCTGGCTGTGCAACGATGAATATCTTTATCTATACAACACCCATACGCAGCAAACCCTGCAGATCAGAAATGAAATTGAAGAAGATATCACTGATATCGAACAAATAGACGAAACACATTTCTTTATCGGTACGGAACAAGGCATTCATCACGCCGAACTAAAAAATCGGGCATTGCATCTGCTTCCGTGTGACAAACTGGACAATCTCCCGATACAGATCAACGAACTTTATTTCCACCGCCCTTCACGCAAATTATTCATCGGTACTTTCGAACGCGGCATATATGTCTATGACATGAACACCAAACGAAGTACCCAACCCCGAATGAGCCTGACAGACGTCAGCATCACACGCATAAAGCCACTGAACAATAAGGAACTGCTTGTTGCAACAGACGGTGCAGGAGTATATAAGATAAATGTAAACTCTTATCAGACCACTCCATACATCGTAGCCGACTACAACCAACACAACGAAATGAACGGCAACAACATCCCCGACTTTTATGTGGATGACGAACAGCGCATCTGGCTTGCAAACTATCCAATCGGCATCACGGTACGCAACAACCGCTATTCGGGCTATAACTGGATAAAGCATTCCATTGGCAACAAACAATCACTAATCAATGACCAAGTAAACTCAATCATTGAAGATAGTGACGGGGATTTATGGTATGGTACCAACAATGGAATCAGTTACTACAACTCCGCCAACGGGACATGGCATTCGTTCATGAGTTCCTTCGAAAAGGACGAACGTAATAAGAATCATATCTTCCTTACTGTGTGTGAGGTAGAACCGGGGATCATCTGGGCTGCCGGCTATAGTTCGGGGATTTACCAGATAAACAAACGGACCCTGTCTGTGGAGTATGTTACTCCGTCTTCACTGTATGGAATCAATATCCAGCCGGACAAATATATCCGTTCTATCATGAAAACAGCCAATGGCGATATATGGTCGGGAGGTTATTACAACTTGAAGCGCATCAACTTTAAAAACAGAACTCTCCGCCTGTACCCAAGACTCAACTCCATCACCTCCATTATCGAAAAAGACAGCAAACAGATGTGGATAGGTACGGCAACCGGGCTTTATTTACTCGAGAAAGAATCCGGTAAGTATCAACGCATCGACCTGCCGGTAGAGTCTATGTATATTTATTCGCTGTACCAAGCAAAGAATGGACTTTTATATATCGGGACAAGTGGTTCGGGGCTATTGATATACGATCCGGAAAAGAGAAGCTTCACCCATTACCACAAAGATAACTGTGCATTGATTTCCAACAATATATATGCAATCCTCTCGGATGCGGATGAAGACATCGTCATGAGTACCGAAAACGGGCTGACCAGTTATTATCCGGCAGAGAAGCTGTTCCATAACTGGACCAAGGATCAGGGATTGATGGCCAGTCATTTCAATGCCGGAGCAGGCACGTTGCGTAAAAACGGCAACTTTATATTCGGCAGTTCCGACGGTGCCATCGAATTTAACCGAACGATGAAGATACCCAGAAAGTATTATTCCAAAATGGTACTCAGCGATCTGAAGATTTTCTACCAGACTGTTTATCCCGGCGAAGAAAGTTCTCCGCTAAATATGGATATTGATGACACCAAGGAGTTGAAACTGAGCTATAGCCAGAATATATTCTCACTCAAAGTATCGTCTATCAACTACGACTATCCGTCGAACATTTTATACTCGTGGAAACTGGAGGGGTTCTACGACCAATGGAGCCGTCCCGGAAATGAAAACATCATTCGCTTTACGAACTTGAGCCCGGGTGAGTACACCCTCCACATCCGTGCGGTATCCAATGAAGACAAACGCGTCGTACTTGAAGAGCGTACCATGGAAATCAGTATTGCCCAACCCATCTGGCTCAGTTTTTGGGCTATGCTGATTTATGCCGTCGTACTGGCGGTGATAGCCATCATTGCCCTACGTATGATCATCCTCCGGAAACAAAGGAAAATATCGGATGAAAAGATCCACTTCTTTATCAATACGGCACATGACATCCGTACTCCGCTGACACTGATCAAAGCTCCGCTCGAAGAGATACGCGAACGGGAAGCATTGACCAAAGACGGTATCAGCAACATGAACACGGCTTTACGAAACGTGAATGCACTGTTGCGCCTCACCACTAATCTTATCAACTTTGAACGGGCAGACGTATACTCGTCGGAACTTTATATTTCGGAATATGAACTGAATACTTACCTGACGGAGACCTTCAATGCGTTCCGTCCATACGCTACCGTGAAACACATCAACTTCACTTATGAAAGCAATTTCCGTTACCTGAATGTATGGATCGACAAAGAAAAGATGGATTCAATCCTGAAAAACATCATCTCGAATGCCTTGAAATATACTCCCGAAAACGGCAGCGTACACATTTACGCTTCCGAAACGAACGATACGTGGAGCGTTGAGGTGAATGATACTGGTATCGGAATCCCTGCCAATGAACAAAAGAAGCTATTCAAGATACATTTCCGGGGAAGCAACGCAATCAACTCCAAAGTGACCGGAAGCGGCATCGGGCTGATGCTTGTATGGAAACTGGTTCATCTGCACAAAGGAAAAATCAACCTTAACAGTGTAGAACATCAGGGTTCGTCTATCAAAGTGACTTTCCCGAAGGATAACAAGCATTTCCATAAAGCACATCTGGCTACCCGCGCACGCGAACTCAGCACGGAGCAAGTACCTCCTGTTTCTCCCGCTGATATTTACGAAAAGGCGAAAAAGCAGCATGACCAGAACCTGCAACGTTTACTGATCGTTGAAGACAATGATGAATTGCGTAATTACCTCACCCACACGTTATCGGATAATTACACCATCCAAACTTGTTCCAATGGCAAAGAGGCACTGACTATCGTAAAAGAGTATATGCCGGAATTGATCATTTCGGATATCATGATGCCGGAAATGCGGGGAGACGAACTTTGCGCCGCCATAAAAAATGACATTGAAACGTCACACATTCCCATCATCCTGCTTACGGCGCTGAATGATGAGAAGAATATCCTGGAAGGACTGAAAATAGGAGCAGACGAATACATAGTCAAGCCGTTCAACATCGGCATTCTGAAAGCAACCATTGCCAACTTGCTGACAAACCGCGCACTGCTGAAAAGCAAATATGCCAACCTTGAAGTCAGCGAAGAGGAAGAGGCCTCTCCCAATTGTGCAACAGATCTCGACTGGAAATTCATTGCTACGGTCAAGAAGAGTGTCGAAGAAAACATAGACAATCCCGCCTTCAATGTAGATGTACTCTGCAACCTTTTGAATATGAGCCGCACGAGCTTCTATAATAAGCTAAAGGCATTGACCGATCAGGCTCCCGGAGATTATATCAGACTGATCCGCCTGAAACGGGCTGCAACATTATTAAAGACCGGACAACACTCCATCACCGAAATATCCGAGATGACGGGATTCAGTGACGTCAAGTATTTCCGTGAAGTATTTAAGAAACATTTCAATGTGAGTCCCAGCAAGTACTCTAAAGAGGGCGGCAAAGAGGATAAGGAAGAAGACCCACAAGAGTAAGAAAAAAGAGAATAAGAGTAACATATCAAATGAATATTTATCTTGAAGCGTTCGGCATCTTTTTCAAGATTGGTGCCTTTACTATCGGAGGTGGCTATGCCATGGTACCTCTGATAGAAAACGAAATCGTAACCAAACGGAACTGGATTTCCAAGGATGACTTCGTTGATCTGCTTGCCATATCCCAGTCGGCACCGGGCATCCTGGCGGTAAACATTTCCATCTTTATCGGATATAAACTGCGCGGTATACGCGGGAGCCTTGTAACTGCCCTTGGAACGGTGCTCCCGTCGTTTATCATCATACTGGCCATTGCCATGTTTTTCCATAACTTCAAAGATAACCCCATCGTAGAACGTATCTTCAAGGGTATCCGCCCGGCAGTGGTCGCACTGATTGCGGCACCCACTTTCAGTATGGCGAAATCTGCCAAAGTCAACCGGTATACAATCTGGATTCCGGTTGTTTCTGCCCTGCTTATCTGGTTACTGGGCTTCTCTCCTATCTGGATTATTATCGCGGCAGGCGTAGGCGGCTTTTGCTGGGGAAAATGGAAACAGTCACATCGCTAATCATCCACTTTGACATTTAAACATTATGATCTACCTGCAACTCTTTTATACATTCTTCAAGATCGGACTATTTGGCTTCGGAGGCGGATATGCCATGCTCTCAATGATTCAGGGTGAAGTCGTGACACGCTATGACTGGGTTAGCACTCAGGAGTTTACCGACATTGTAGCCATCAGTCAATCCACTCCCGGACCTATTGGTATCAATGCCGCCACTTATGTGGGTTTTACGGCTACGGGCAGTGTCTGGGGATCTGTCATCGCCACGTTTGCAGTAGTGCTCCCCTCTTTTATCCTGATGCTCACCATCAGTAAGTTTTTTCTGAAATACCAAAAACATCCTGCCGTAGAAGCTGTTTTCAGCGGACTCCGACCTGCCGTAGTAGGACTGCTGGCGTCGGCAGCACTGGTCTTGATGAATACGGAGAATTTCGGTTCACCGACAGGGGATACTTATACATTTGTAATAAGCATTATCATCTTCTTAGTGGCCTTTATCGGAACGAAAAAGTACAATGCCAACCCGATTCTGATGATTATTGCCTGCGGAATAGCAGGACTGATATTATATTAGGAGAGGATTGATGAACCACAGGATGACACATTGATGAACCACAGAGTTTTCAGACAAAAGAACATAAGAACAAATAAAGAATAGCCTGTTCTTTTGTTCTTATGTCTAAAAAAAGCTCTGTGTTACTCTGTGGTGAACTACTTTATAATTTCACCTTCTTACTTACCGATTTCGATTCATTGTGCAAGCGGTCGAGTGCTGTCACAACATAACGGTATTTGGTCTTTCCGTCATCGTAGGGAAGTTTATAGAAATTGTTTCGGGTAATGGCAACGATATGCGAAGCGTCATCAATGTTCACTTTCTCTTTTCCATCAAAACGGTAAACCACATATTGCACGGCACGGTCCATCTCGTCTTTTGCTTTCGGAGCAGTCCAGAAAAGCATATAGCCATCTTCCGTCCACACTTTTTTCACTTTACGCACCTTGCCCGGAGCCTTATCGTCCATAAAATCGAAGACAGGAACCAGAGCAGGATACTTATGATACTCTTGCACAAGTGCGTCCCGATACTTCCCGGCATTTTCCACCACAGCGCTTGCCGGCCATTGGCAACTTCCGCCGATAGTCTGATAAGCTCTTTCCAGAGCCATCTTGCGAGGCAACTGATTGATGGACGGATTTTTCGGATCGGCATTCTGAACCGTATTCATTACGGATTGGCCGATGAACAAAGGACGGTTCTCCGTATTCTTTGCCCACCACTTCACCAGGGTTTCATAATCGGCAGCGGGGTGACCTATCTGCCAGTATATCTGCGGGATGTTATAATCCACCCAGCCATTACGCGCCCAGAGCAATACATCGGCATACAGGTCATCGTAATTCTGCAAACCATTTGTTTTACTACCCAACGGATCGTTCTTCTCGTTACGGTAAATACCGAACGGACTGATACCGAATTTCACCCAGGGTTTCAAGCCGCGGATGGTTTCATGAATCTTCTGGATCAGTATGTTCACGTTGCTTCGGCGCCAGTCGGCACGGTTGGTGAATCCTCCGCCGTAACGGGCAAAGCTCGCATCATCGGGGAAGTCGACGCCCTTTGCCGGATAAGGATAAAAGTAGTCGTCCATATGGATGGCATCCACATCGTAACGCGAAACAATGTCTGCCACCACCATACAGATGTGACGGCGGCTCTCGGGCAATGCCGGATCAAAATACAATTGATTATTGTAGGTGACAAACCATTCAGGATGGATATTGTACAGGTGATTGGCTGCCAGTTCACTCTTGAGCGATGTCTTTACCCGGTAAGGGTTGATCCACGCATGGAACTCCATTCCCCGTTTATGGCATTCGTCAATCATAAACTGCATCGGGTCCCAATAAGGCGAAGGTGCCTGTCCCTGCACACCGGTCAGGAAACGGCTCCACGGCTCCAATTGCGAAGCATACAAGGCATCCGCTTCGGGGCGCACCTGAAATATGATTGCATTGATACCTGCTCCCTGCAAAGAGTTGAGCTGATCAATGAGTGTCTGTTTCAGCTTCTCGGTAGGTATGCCACGGAACTGACCATTCACTGCCTGTATCCACGCTCCGCGGAATTCTCTCTTCGGATAAGGGCTTTGTTGTTGGATTTGTGCCCCCACTCCTGTTGCAAGGAAGAGAGCTAAAAGAAGAATCAATTTTCTCAGGTTCATAATCGGTTTCATAAAAATGTGGTGCAAAGATACAATTTTGCTCCTCATTTGCAACGGCTAAGCGAGCAATTCACTATTCGCAAGGTGTTTTTAAGATAAAAGTTCCTTTCTCTGTTAGGTTAAACGTTTCCGACTCGTTATCTTTGCAGTCCAAGTAACGAAAACGCTTATGACTGACAGTAAATACATCTCCATAAAGGGGGCCAGAGTCAACAATCTGAAGAATATTGACGTAAACATTCCCCGCAATAAACTGGTGGTGATAACCGGCCTTTCCGGTTCCGGAAAATCATCGCTTGCTTTCGACACCCTCTATGCCGAGGGACAGCGCCGCTATGTAGAAAGCCTCAGCAGTTATGCCCGCCAGTTCCTGGGCCGAATGAGCAAACCGGAATGTGACTTTATCAAAGGGATTCCGCCTGCCATCGCCATCGAACAGAAGGTAAACAGCCGCAACCCGCGCTCCACGGTGGGTACTTCGACCGAAATCTACGAGTACCTGCGCCTGCTTTATGCCCGTGTGGGCAAAACCTACAGCCCTGTCAGCGGTGAAGAAGTGAAAAAACACTCCATCGAGGACATTGTAAACTGCATGCTCTCATATCCCGAAGGAACCCGCTACACGGTGTTGACGCAGATTTTCCTGCACGACGGACGCACACTTGAACAGCAATTGGAGATCGACCAGAAACAAGGTTTCAACCGTCTTGAAGTGAACGGTGAGATGGTGCGTATCGACGAATACGCTGCCGGCAAAGACGACGTGGTCTACCTTCTCGTCGACCGAATGACGGTGGCAACAACCAAGGATGCCGTCAGCCGCCTGACCGACTCGGCCGAAACAGCCATGTACGAAGGCAATGGCATGTGTATGCTTCGCTTTTACCAACCGGACGGATCGACCCGGCTTCACACCTTCAGCACCAAGTTCGAGGCCGACGGCATCATATTTGAAGAACCGAACGACCAGATGTTTTCGTTCAACTCACCGATCGGTGCCTGTCCGGTATGCGAAGGATTCGGCAAGGTGATCGGCATCGACGAACATCTGGTAGTGCCCAACCGTTCGTTGTCGGTCTACGACGGAGCCATCGTCTGCTGGCGGGGCGAGAAGATGGGTGAATGGCGCGAAGAACTGATTCACAATGCAGAAAAATTCAACTTCCCGATTTTCACCCCTTACTACGAGCTGACCGATGAACAGCGCCGGGTGTTGTGGGAAGGAAACCAATATTTCCACGGCATCAACGACTTTTTCAAGATGCTTGAAGAGAACCAGTACAAAATTCAATATCGTGTGATGCTGGCACGCTATCGTGGAAAGACGCTTTGTCCGAAATGCCACGGTACCCGCCTGAAGCCCGAAGCGGGATACGTGCGCGTAGGTGGAAAAAACATCTCGGAACTGGTGGACCTGCCCATCACCGAATTGCAGAAGTTCTTCGATTCGCTTGAACTGAACGAACACGACCAAGCCGTGGCACGCCGCATCCTGACAGAGATCAACAGCCGCATCCGTTTCCTGATCGATGTGGGATTGGGGTATCTCACCCTGAACCGGCTCAGTAATTCGCTCTCGGGCGGTGAAAGCCAGCGCATCAACCTGGCCACTTCGCTGGGAAGCAGTCTGGTGGGCAGTCTCTACATCCTCGACGAACCCAGTATCGGGCTTCACAGCCGGGATACGGACCGCCTGATCCACGTACTCCGCCAACTCCAACAGTTGGGCAATACGGTAGTGGTGGTGGAACATGACGAAGAGATCATACGTGCAGCGGACTACATCATCGACATCGGTCCGAATGCCGGCCGGCTGGGCGGACAGGTAGTCTACCAGGGGGATATGAAAGATTTACAGAAAGGCAGCAACAGTTACACTGTGAAATACCTGCTGGGCGAGGAAAACATTCCCGTACCGGAACACCGCCGCCCGTGGAACAACTATATCGAGATAAAAGGTGCCCGCGAAAACAACCTGAAAGGAGTAGACGTACGCTTCCCACTCAATGTGATGACCGTCGTAACAGGGGTCAGCGGATCGGGAAAGAGCACACTGGTACGTGACATCTTCTACCGGGCGCTGAAGCGTGAACTGGACGAATGCACTGAACGCCCGGGTGAGTTTGCATCCATCGGAGGCGACCTGCGCAACCTGCGCAACGTGGAGTTTGTCGATCAGAACCCCATCGGTAAGTCCTCCCGTTCGAATCCGGTAACCTACATCAAAGCATACGACGAAATCCGTAAGCTCTGGGCAGATCAGCCACTGGCCAAGCAGATGGGCTATACGGCAGGCTATTTCAGCTTTAACAACGAGGGCGGACGCTGCGAAGAGTGCAAAGGCGACGGAACCATCACAGTGGAGATGCAGTTCATGGCCGACCTGGTGCTGGAGTGTGAATCATGCCACGGCAAACGCTTCAAAGCCGATACGCTGGAAGTGAAGTTCCAGGATAAAAACATTTATGACGTACTGGAGATGACGGTCAACCAAGCCATCGAGTTCTTCACGGAACACGGGCAAAAGAAGATCGTAAAGAAGCTGATCCCCCTGCAGGATGTCGGTTTGGGATATATCAAGCTGGGACAATCATCGTCCACCCTCTCGGGAGGAGAGAACCAACGCGTGAAACTGGCTTATTACCTGAGTCAGGAGAAAGCGGACCCGACTTTGTTCATCTTCGACGAACCGACCACCGGACTGCACTTCCACGATATACGCAAGCTGCTTGACGCATTCGATGCGCTGATCCGTCGCGGACACTCCATCGTGATCATCGAGCACAACATGGATGTCATAAAATGTGCCGATTACGTGATAGACCTCGGACCGGAGGGCGGAGACAAAGGCGGTAATATTGTGGCAGTCGGGACACCGGAAGAGGTGGCTGCCTGTGCGGCAAGTTATACGGGACAATTCCTGCAGGAGAAACTGAACCACTTGTAAAACAAGTAAGGGTTCTCTAATCAATTTTATCGGGAACTCACCACAAAGGGGCTGTCAAAAGTCTTTTCACCACAGAATACACAGATTATCAATATGGATAATCAATGACTTGAAATTCACCCTGTGTTACTCTGTGCCCTCTGTGGTGAGTTCCTTTTAAAGGAAAAATCAGAAGTAGAAGCCGAAGCCGACTTTCAGTCCGAACTTCGACCAATCGCTGTCTTTAAAACTCAAATCATAGTAAACAGCCGGCTCTATGGTCACTGTCCGTGTCAGGAAAAAAGCATAACCGGCCTCTGCACCAAGCGCAAAGTCGGTGGTGTCTCCCACCTTCCAGTTATAGCGGTTCATCTTCAATCCGGCACCTAAATAAATGCCACACTTATCAAAGTAATATCTTCCTCCGACACCCAGCGTGTATTTATCCTCAGGTTTGCTCCAGTTGGCACCGGCTGTAACCATCAACGCCACATTGTCCACCAGAAAGGCTCCGCCTTGCGCCTGCAATCCGAACTGTGTTTTCTCGGACTTGCTGTAAGAGAGTCCCAGCCCCGTCACCGAGGGATTCACAATCCACTTTCCTTTCTCAAACTGTGCCTGTGCCGTCACTGAAACAACAAGCAGACATACCATCCACATTAATTTCTTCATAACATTTCTATTTTTTCAGGTTGTTCATATGCTCTTCCTCCCGGCGGCGTTGCTGCATCTGTTCCTTTTTCCTCAGCACCAGCCAAAGAACGAGAACAATGACATACGAAGCAGCCAGGGTGAGATACTTCTCTGTATCGCTTACTTCATTATTGCGAGGCAGCAGATAAGCTGCTGTCACAGACACGTAGATCAGTAGGGCGACAGTAACCCAGGTTGATTTCTTTACTTTCTTCATACGAGTGTTAATTATGTAATAACTTCTTTAACTCCTGATTCGAGTTAAATCTATTTTTCCAAACAGCAAACCAAACGGCCGCCCCCAGCGTGCAAATACCTCCTATCGCATACGAAACGGCGTGTGACAATCCCAATCCTTCGGGAGCAATGCAAATATAAGTGGAGCAGACAGCTGTCATGAACAGGGCCGGAACCAGCGTCAATCCATACATCTTACGGGCACACGCCAGATAGACCGTAATGGCCCAGAGGGTAAATACCGACAAGGTCTGGTTGGCCCAGGCAAAGTAGCGCCAGATCATGTCGAATCCGTCCTTATCACGCAAACTATAAAGCAGCAGCCCGATGGCGGCAACAAACATCGGGACACAAATATACAAACGGCGGCGAATGCTTTTTTGTTCCAGTTTCAGGAAATCGGCAACAATCAGACGTGCCGAACGAAATGCGGTGTCGCCCGACGTAATAGGAGCAGCAATCACCCCCAGAATGGCAAGTACGCCACCCACTGCGCCGAGCCACCCTTTCGTGATGGCATCCACAATGACAGAAGCGTTGTTTTCCTCCATACCATGCTCACGATAAAAATAAGTGGCGGCAGCGGCCCAGATCAAGGCGACGATTCCCTCGGTAATCATGGCACCGTAGAATACGGGACGGCCATGACGCTCGGAAGTCATGCAACGGGCCATCAACGGGCTTTGTGTGGCATGAAATCCGGAGATGGCCCCACAGGCGATACTGACAAACATGATTGGAAAGATAGGCAATGCGGCTGCATCCGGATGGGTATTCTGCAATCCGTCCCACAACTCGGGGAGCGCCGGATGATGGACATAGAGCATCACAAGGATGCCCACTGCCATAAACAGCAAAGCTACGGCAAACAGGGGATATATCTTTCCGATGATTTTATCGACCGGCAGCAATGTGGCGAGAATATAATAGATGAATACGACAATGATCCAGAAGGTGGTATCGAGGCTGTCGGGAGTGAGCTTTGCCAGCAGTCCGGCCGGACCTGCCACAAAGACGGCACCTACCAGGATCATCAGGATGACGGTGAAGCCGCGCATCACCTGCTTGGTGGTCAGCCCCAGGTAGCGGCCCACAATTTCGGGTAAGCTCTCACCTCCGTTGCGAAGTGAAAGCATACCGGCAAAGTAGTCGTGCGTGGCACCGGCAAAGATGCTTCCCAGCACAATCCACAGGTAAGAAGCCGTACCGAACTTTGCGCCCATAATAGCTCCGAAGATGGGGCCGAGACCGGCTATATTCAGAAATTGAATCATAAAAATCTTCCAGGTGGGGAGAGGGATATAATCCACTCCGTCGGCATGTGTCAGTGCCGGGGTCTTTCGGTCGTCGGGGCCAAAGACACGCTCCACCAATCGTCCGTAAATGAAGTAACCTGCAACCAATGCCAGCAGGCAAATTGTAAATGTAATCATGGCGTGTTGAATTGTTAATCAGCGCAAATGTAACATAATCTGTGGAAACTACACAACTTTACAAAGGGTTTTGCTAACTTTGCGGACTTCTGTTCGCCACGGAAGGCAGTTTAGAAGACGTTTCACCACAGATTACACGGATTAACACAGATTAATACGAATTGATACGGATTGATACGGATTCTTTAACCGGATTCTCAATGAAATAAATTATCAATCTGTGTTAATCCGTGTAATCTGTGGTGAACATCAAAACCATTATATTTATGAATACCATCTATAAAAGCCATAACGACTCTTTCTCAGTGAAAAAGAGAGCCGGAAGAGGAACATCCCTCCTCTTTCTTTTTCTCCTCTCCTTACTTCCGCTCCATGCGCAGGCCTCCCCGAAACACGAGGTACGGGCTGCCTGGATCACTGCCGTCTACGGACTGGACTGGCCACGTACCAAAGCAACCACTCCCGCAGGCATCCGGCGGCAGAAGGAGGAGCTGATCGACATCCTCGACCGCCTGAAAGAAGCCAACTTCAATACAGTCCTTTTCCAGACACGTACCCGTGGAGATGTACTCTACCGTTCGGACATTGAACCTTTTAACTCCATACTGACCGGCAAGGTCGGCGGCGATCCCGGATACGACCCTTTGGCCTTCGCCATCGAAGAGTGCCACAAACGGGGTATGGAGTGTCATGCCTGGATGGTGACCATCCCACTTGGAGGCAAGAGACACGTAGCCTCACTCGGCAAACAATCGGTAACCAAACGCCAGCGGGACATCTGCGTGCCTTATAAAAACGAATATTTCCTCAACCCCGGACATCCCGCCACCAAAGAGTATCTGATGAAGTTGGTACGTGAAGTGGTCAGCCGCTACGACGTGGACGGAGTTCACTTCGACTACCTCCGCTATCCCGAAAACGCTCCCCGCTTCCCGGACAGTTACGACTTCCGCCGCTACGGTAAAGGACGTTCGCTGGCACAATGGCGCCGTGACAACCTGACGGACATTGTGCGTTACATCTATAACGGAGTGAAAGCCATGAAGCCCTGGGTGAAGGTGAGCACCTGTCCGGTAGGGAAATACCGCGACACGTCACGATACTCCTCCAAAGGCTGGAATGCTTTTTTCACCGTCTACCAGGATCCGCAGGGATGGCTGGGCGAGGGCATTCAAGACCAGATCTACCCGATGATGTATTTCCGCGGCAACGGCTTCTACCCCTTTGCGCTCGACTGGCAGGAGCAAAGCAACGGACGCCACATCGTGCCCGGACTGGGAATCTACTTCCTTCATCCCGACGAGGGTAACTGGACCTCCGAAGAAGTGGAACGCCAGATACATTTCATCCGCGCCAACCACTTGGCAGGCGAAGCGCATTATCGGGTAAAGTACCTGATGGACAATACCCAGGAAGTATACGACATCCTCCGGGAGCAGTTCTATCAATATCCGGCACTGCAACCGCCCATGCCGTGGATCGACAACGCGGCTCCTACCGCACCGTCGGAGCTAAGTGTAGTTTCCACCGGCGACGGATATACCCGGCTCAGCTGGAAAGCTGCCACAGATAATGACAGGCAGAATGCACCGATGTACATAATTTACGCCTCGGACACCTATCCGGTGGACATTACGAACCCGGAAAACATTCTCGTACAAAACCTGCGGGACACGCACTACACCTATGCTCCCATCCGTCCGTGGATGGCCCGGAAGTATTTTGCCGTCACGGCAGTGGACCGCTGCGGGAATGAAAGTGAGGCGACACAAGGAGAAAAATGACATTTTTTTTAATGATACAATTTAATACACTATCTTTGCAAAACAAACAACGAATCAAACAAACAAACCATCAAAACATTGAATTAAAAGTATGCGGTTCATCCTATTATTTATAAGTTGCTATATCACCATATTTTTACTCACAGCATGCTCTTTCGAAGAAGAACGACGGATATTGGTAATCCACTCTTATGAAAACGATTATCAAGGATACGCAGAATACAATAAACTGATAAAAAAGGAGTTCTCAAAAGCCCGTATACCGGTGAAACTCTCTTTCTTTTATCTAAATTGTGAACGCTATAACGAACCACAAGAAATAAAACGAATCAACCTTTTCATGGATTCTATTGCCAAATGGAAACCCGAAATCATTCTTGTGAATGATGATCAAGCCACTTATTCGTTACTGAAAAGCCACAATCCCATATTAAAAGAAATACCCATCGTGTTTTCCGGAGTCAACTATCCCAATTGGGAACTGATAAAGCAGTATGATAATGTGACCGGATTTGAAGACAAGATAGATTTTAGCAAAAACCTGAAAATGATAAAAAGGCTAACCGGTATAACTAATATTTACACGATATTGGATTATACTTTTTTAGACCGGAAAATCAGAAACCACATCAACTGTCAATTAGAGTCAACTGATATCATATCCAACTTAGACTGGCATCTGGACAAACAGGCATCATGGAAAGAAACTCACAAAGGTAACATAGTATTTACCGCCCTATCTGCACGCAAAATATCCGAGGAACAAACTGAAGACCCAACAAACGGTGCAGACTTTTTATGGGCTATCGGTAAATACAGCAAAATGCCTTATCTACAAACCAAATTAGACTATACGACGCTCACGATGGCATCTTTTTCTACCCAGATGCGCTTTACAGCCATCAATGAGCTTTTTGACTGCGGATATAATTTTCTGGGCGGATACATGACTCCGAGACACATTCAGGCACAAGAATCTGTCCATGCAGCAGTGCAGATCCTTAGAGGGAAAAACATCACTGACATGTCTATCCAAGAAAGCTCCAAAGGATATTTTATCGACTGGAACGTCATGCAAAAAGAGGGTATGACCATTGCAGACATCCCCAATGAATATACCATCATCAATATTCCCTTTAAAGCCTTGCATCCCGTCCTTTGGTGGTCCGGTTTATTGGGTAGTATCTTTTTTATTCTCGGCCTACTGTCAGGCATCACCTACTTGTATTGGCGTGAAACCCAAAAGAAGCGTTCCATCCTCTATGAATTGGAAGATGAAAAAGAATCATTGGCACTGGCAGTGGAAGGAAGCGACACTTATGCGTGGCGGTTAAAAAACAACATGATGGTATTTGAAAATGCATTCTGGAAAAACTTAGACATAACTCCCCGCCCATTGACGATTCAGGAGTTCCTCTCTTTTGTAGATGCCGAATATCTGTCCGCAGCACAATTCCTTTTGGCAAAGAACGCCATCAGCAGCAAACACTTCATAAAGCTGAAATGTGATTTCAACGGGAAGGGGTATCAATGGTGGGAACTTCGATGCAGTACCATGGAAAGCGCTTTGGGAGGGCAGAAGACCACGGGACTTTTATTGAACATAGAAGATTATAAAAAACGGGAACAAGAACTGATAGAAGCACGTAAGATGGCGGAGAAAGCAGAGCTCAAAGAGTCTTTCCTGGCCAACATGAGCCATGAAATACGTACACCATTAAACGCTATCGTCGGATTTTCCACCCTGCTTGCTTCTCCTGATGATACAGACATCTCGCAAGAAGAAAAAGACCTGTATGTGGAAACCATCCACCGCAACAACGAACTGCTACTGAAACTTGTCAATGATATATTGGAAATATCCCGGATTGAATCCGGCTACATGTCATTCAAATACGACGATTATCCGCTGGCTACTCTTATCAACGATACTTACCAGACCCATAAGGTTCTAATTTCTCAAAATATCAATTTCATACTGGAAGAGAGTGGCGAAGACATTATCGTGCATCTTGACAAAGACCGATTGATTCAGGTTATCACCAACCTCTTAAACAATGCTGTAAAATTCACTCAGGAAGGCTATATAAAACTGGGTTGGAAGTACCTTTCGCAGAATGAAGAAGTTGAAATTTATGTTGAAGATAGCGGAATAGGCATTCCGCAGTCCGAACAGAAAATGATATTCAACCGCTTCTACAAACAGAACGAATTCGCGCAAGGAACAGGACTGGGACTCTCCATCTGCAAAGTTATAGTAGAAAAACTTCAGGGGAGACTGTCATTACAGTCGATAGCAGGTGTGGGAAGCCGCTTCTCCATTTTCTTTTCCTGCAAAAAGCAATCCTTATAAACTCCGTCTCAGTCCTCCACAAGGATATATGCCCGGTAACGGCTCGTCTTCAGGACGGGGACCAATGGCAGATACCCCTTCACCACCCGGCCTTCTTCCGTATGCAGCGGGTGCCCGGCCTTCATCGCATTGTGTTCCTGCAATGCCTGCCCGTCGGATGGATAATAAGAGACACGAAACACCCCCGAAGCCCCGGATTGTACATAACGGTCGTATATCAGGCGGGACACAAGCCCCATATTCATGCGCAAATTGATTTCCACACAAGGATGGATGCGAAACGCCGGAAGAGCCCCGCACCGGCAAATCATCATATCTACTCCCAGATAACCGGCATACTCCGTTCCTAAAGAGACGGACAATCGTCTTTGCAGCTCTTCCCGAAGCCGACGTAAAGCCGCCACAGGCACATAAGCCGACAATCTTCGTTCAATCTCCACATCGGACAGCAACCGGTTTCCTTCGTAAGCTCCACCAGCGTTGGTACGGAACAAAGAGTATCCGGCAAAAGTAATCCGCCCCTTTCCGTCCGAATAAAACTCCATGGCAAAATCTTCTACCTTATTATATACAGGTTCACCGACAACTCCTCCCTGCTGCTCTATAACCCGGGCACACCAACGCTCTATCAGAGGAGTGAACACTCCCTTGCACCAGTTCAGCCCTTTACCGCTTCCGGACAAGGGGGCTTTGAGCAGACAGCGTTCCAGACTCTCTACAAATGCTCGGCAATCGGACAAAGCGGTTAGGTAACAAGACTCTCCACAAAACGCTTCATCCACTTGCAGACCGGACAACAACTTCACGGCTTGCAAACGATGGGACAGATTGCGCAACCGCCCTATATCCTCCACCGAAGGTACCGCAGCATCGGGTACTCCCAATGAAAGCAGACGTTTCCGGAGTGCCGGATTCCATCCCCAGGGAACCACCGAACGTACTTCCGAAAAATCTTCGGCCTGGGTTCTCAAAGATGCGGGAAGCGGAAATAAGTCGAGCATCTCTTCCAGAAAAGACTGATTATAGGCAGACGGAGCAAGCACACCGCACGGTCCGTCCGTAAACCATACGGGAAGCAACGCCAACTCTTCCGCCATCCGGCGGGCGGAGGCAGGCGGCATATAATTGACTTCGCCACTGGCAAGAGCCAGATCCTGATCGGGATTAAACAAGTAAAGCAGATTCGACATTAGCATCAATTAATTAAACAGAATTCATCCGGATGCAGAGACTTGTACGAGTGACAGCAACGAACAGTTACGTGTTTTTTCACCCTAAGATACATCCATGCCCGGGGATAGAAACTATCATTTAATTCCTTAAACGTATCGTCACCTGTCCTTTTGTTGCCATTTCCGGTTTTTCACTTACAAACCCTTTGTTCTCCAAGAAGCAACTAACATTAAAACCGGGAAATTTCCTGCAAATATATGCACAAAAACGCATATAAAACCGAGAAACAAGTCATTTTCTGCGGGGCAAACCGTCACTTTCCGCCAGGCAAAGACTTCACTTCCCCCGGGAAAAGACTTCACTTCTCCGGAGCAAAGCCTTCACATCTCCCGGAGTGACGATTGACAGCCCATCAACAAAGGCTCTTCTCCCCTTCCCCGACTCTATTTCCTCTCTCCCGACGAAGCATTTCAAACTAACAAAAGAAACCCTTTTTCAAAGAAATACCGGCATAAACTACCGAAAATGAAAAACTATATTTATATTTGCAAGCAAACACTGAAGTAGACAAGCAAAAGCATAATTGCCCGATTGAACTGGCTGCGTTTTTTCAGAAGCAGCTTGCCGTTGACCCGAAATAACGCCTCTACCACCTATCAGGAATACCGTTTTGACAAAATGAAGCAAAAGATAAACTTGCTAAACGAAACTACAATTTTGCTATCTCTACTTTGCAATTTCTAAAAAAAGGCTTATATTTGCCCCCCGAAAAACCCAAGAAAAGAGATGGAAACATTCTACCGCACACATGCCTACCTTGTTGAGCACACCAATGCCCCGGTCCGCCGCGACTTGATGGACGAAATAAACTGGAGTGACCGACTGATTGGTATCAAAGGAACACGTGGCGTGGGAAAAACCACTTTCCTGCTTCAATACGCCAAAGAGAAATTCGGAACCGACCGTTCATGCCTCTTTATCAACATGAACAATTTCTATTTCTCCGGACACAGTATCGTCGACTTCGCCAATGAATTCCAAAAACGGGGCGGAAAGGTATTGCTGATCGACCAAGTATTCAAGCATCCCGACTGGAGCCGCGAATTGCGTATGTGCTACGACCGTTTCCCCAATCTGAAAATCGTATTCACCGGTTCATCCGTCATGCGCCTCAAAGAAGAGAATCTGGAGTTGCGCGACATTGTGAAGAGCTACAACCTCCGGGGCTTTTCGTTCCGCGAATTTCTGAACCTGCAAACAGGCATGAAATTCCGCCATTATACACTCGAAGAGATATTAAGCAGCCACGAACAGATAGCCAAGGGAGTACTTTCAAAAGTCCGCCCGTTGGATTATTTTCAAGACTACCTCCACCACGGTTTCTACCCCTTCTTCCTTGAGAAACGCAATTTCTCGGAGAATCTGCTCAAAACCATGAACATGATGGTAGAAGTAGATATCCTGCTTATTAAACAAATTGAGCTGAAATATCTCTCAAAGATAAAAAAATTATTATATTTGTTGGCTGTAGACGGGCCGAAGGCCCCAAACGTAAGCCAATTGGCAAGCGACATACAAACATCACGCGCCACGGTGATGAATTACATCAAATATCTGGCCGACGCACGACTGATCAACCTGGTCTATCCCAAAGGGGAAGAATTCCCCAAGAAACCATCGAAGATTATGCTGCACAACCCCAATCTGATGTATTCCATCTACCCTGTAAAGGTGGAAGAACAAGATGTGCTGGACACTTTCTTTGTAAACACGATGTGGAAAGACCATAAAGTGCACAAAGGTGACAAAAACACCTCGTTCATGGTAGACGAAGTGATGCCTTTCAAGATATGCTGCGAAGGGGTGAAGATCAAGAACAACCCCGGAGTGACGTATGCTTTGCATAAGGCCGAAATTGGCCGTGGCAACCAGATACCTCTCTGGATGTTCGGTTTTTTATATTAACATCTAATCTCAGTCATTATGGATTACGAAAAGCTTGAACAACTGAAACGCCTCCACGACAGCGGAGCGTTGAACGATGAAGAATTTGAAAAAGAAAAGAAAAAGATATTGGATGAAGAAGATGCGGGCAAACCCACAACCGTACTCCCCATGGGACTGACGGAAAATACTTATCTGGCACTGATGAACTTCGCCATGTTCATACCGTATGTAGGCTGGATTGCCCCCATTGTGCTTTGGATCATGGGCAAAGAAAGTTCCGCACCCGTCAACCGCCAAGGCAAATACATCCTGAACTGGTACATCAGCTGGTTTCTGTACGGCATCGTGCTGACGGTACTCTTCATCATATTCATGTTCAGCGGCATAGTATCCATAAGCGATATGAATTATGAAAACGACCAGAGTTCTCCATTGGCGGTCCTCTTGAGCATATTCGGCGGAGGAGCCGGAATCCTGCTTCTCCTGATACTCGGAGTAGGCTGTTTCCTGTGTCTGCTGTTCCCTATCATCGGAGGCATCAAAGGGCTGAACGGAAAAACATGGAAGTATCCGCTTTCCATACCGTTTTTTAAAGTCTCAGCTTCTGGCAACTAAAACAAGGACAGATTATGGATTACAAGAAATTGGAAGAATTAAACCGGTTGCGCCAATCAGGCGCATTGACCGACGAGGAGTTCGAACAGGAAAAACAAAAGATACTGAATGGTGAATCCCGTAAAGATACATTTGGCATTTCGGACAGCAGCTATCTGGGTTTGATAAACCTTCTGCTCCTGATACCGACATGGGGATGGATTGTTTCTATCGTCGCATGGATCATCGGCAGAGATAAATCGGAAGCCATCGCCATACAAGGAAGATACATCATCAACTGGCTGATCAGTTGGGCCATTTACATGATAATAGTAGGAATTACCCTTGCGGGAAACCTTTTTGGAGCCCTTATCGGCTCGTTGAGTTCCCCTTTAGGACTGTTAAGCGGTTCTTTCTTTACGCTAAGGGCATTACCTATTATCCTTTTATCAGCTGTTTTTTTTGTGTTCCCCATCATCGGAGGCATCAAAGGACTGAACGGAAAAACATGGAAGTATCCGCTTTCCATACCGTTTTTGAAAAGCTCAGTTTCTGACAACTAAAACCATACCGGATATGGACAACAAGAAATTAGAAGAATTAAACCAGATACGCCAATCGGATACACTGACCGTAGGGATCGACCGCGAAAAACTGAAGTTTTCTGACGGAGAAAAAGCCCCGTCCAGGCTATCCCTTCCTCTTGGGGTAGAAGAGCATTGGTGTCTGGTACTGATGAATTTCCTGATACTGGTTCCTTTGATTGGATGGCTCGCTCCAATTCTTTTTTGGATGAATGCCAAAAGCATATCAGCCAAAATTAACAGACAGGGAAAATACATACTGAACTGGTACATCAGTGGCATTCTGTATTTCATAGTGTTCAATATCTGTATGCGATTCAACATGAATGCTAATATGAACTTCATCAGAGAATATACCATGACAGCGGAAGGATATGATGTTAATCTCTATCCTATGTATTTTGAGAAGTTCTTTGAAAGTCCCTCAATTGCTATCGGGGGAATTTTGATTATAATTGGTTGTATAATGTTCGCACTGTCCATTTTGTTCCCCATCATCGGGGGAATCAAAGGATGGAATAAACATACATGGAAGTATCCGCTTTCCATACCGTTTTTGAAATAAACAAATAAATTACTTACTTAAATATTATTTTTAGTTATGACTAAACAGAAGAAATTCATCACATGTGATGGTAATCAGGCTGCTGCACATATCTCGTATATGTTTTCAGAAGTAGCTGCCATTTACCCCATCACTCCTTCTTCTACGATGGCTGAATACGTAGACGAATGGGCTGCCGCAGGACGTAAGAACATCTTCGGCGAAACAGTATTGGTACAGGAAATGCAATCTGAAGGTGGTGCGGCAGGTGCTGTTCACGGTTCTCTTCAGGCCGGTGCACTGACTACTACTTACACTGCTTCTCAGGGTCTTCTTTTGATGATCCCGAACATGTATAAGATTGCCGGTGAGTTCCTGCCTTGCGTATTCCACGTATCGGCCCGTACACTGGCTTCTCACGCACTGTGTATCTTCGGTGACCATCAGGACGTAATGTCTGCACGCCAGACAGGTTTCGCCATGTTGGCTGAAGGCTCTGTACAGGAAGTGATGGACTTGGCCGGTGTTGCACACCTTGCCACAATCAAAGCCCGCGTTCCTTTCATGAACTTCTTCGACGGTTTCCGTACTTCACACGAAATCCAGAAGATCGAAATGCTGGAAAACGAGGACCTCGCTCCGCTGGTTGACCAGGAAGCTCTTGCTGAATTCCGTGCCCGTGCGCTGAACCCGATGAATCCGGTTGCCCGTGGTATGGCCGAAAACCCTGACCACTTCTTCCAGCACCGCGAATCATGCAACAACTACTATGACGCTGTTCCTGCCATCGTTGAGGAATACATGAACGAGATTTCCAAGATCACAGGACGCAAATACGGTTTGTTCGACTACTACGGAGCCGAAGATGCAGAACGCGTAATCATCGCCATGGGTTCTGTAACCGAAGCTGCCCGCGAAGCTATCGACTACCTGACCAGCCAGGGCGAGAAAGTAGGTTTGGTTGCAGTTCACCTGTACCGT
This sequence comes from Bacteroides hominis, assembly GCF_033042785.2. Lineage (NCBI taxonomy): Bacteria > Pseudomonadati > Bacteroidota > Bacteroidia > Bacteroidales > Bacteroidaceae > Bacteroides > Bacteroides hominis. The sequence continues at coordinate 4,732,031 of NZ_CP178829.1, forward strand.
CCGTTCTCTGCCAAACATTTCATGGCTGCCGTACCTAAGACTGCCAAAACAATCGCAGTACTCGATCGTACAAAAGAACCGGGTGCTAACGGCGAACCTCTGTATCTGGATGTTAAAGACTGCTTCTATGGCACAGAAAATGCTCCGGTTATCGTAGGTGGTCGTTACGGTCTGGGTTCTAAAGACACTACTCCTGCCCAGATCATCGCCGTATTCAAGAATCTGGCTATGCCGATGCCGAAAAACCACTTTACTATCGGTATCGTAGACGACGTAACTTTCACATCTCTTCCTCAGGAAGCAGAAATCGCTTTGGGCGGCGACAGCATGTTCGAAGCTAAATTCTACGGTTTGGGTGCTGACGGTACGGTAGGTGCCAATAAAAACTCAGTGAAGATTATCGGTGACAACACTGATAAACACTGTCAGGCCTACTTCTCTTATGACTCTAAGAAGTCAGGAGGTTTCACTTGCTCTCACCTGCGCTTCGGTGACGACCCTATCCGTTCTACTTATCTGGTAAACACTCCGAACTTTGTGGCTTGCCACGTTCAGGCTTACCTGCATATGTATGACGTAACCCGTGGTTTGCGTAAGAACGGTTCGTTCTTGCTGAACACCATCTGGGAAGGCGAAGAACTGGCAAAGAACCTGCCTAACAAAGTGAAGAAATACTTTGCACAGAACAACATCTCTGTATATTATATCAACGCAACCCAGATTGCACAGGAAATCGGTTTGGGCAACCGCACCAACACCATCCTCCAGTCTGCTTTCTTCCGTATCACAGGCGTGATCCCCGTAGACCAGGCTGTAGAACAGATGAAGAAATTCATCGTGAAATCTTACGGTAAGAAGGGTGAAGACGTTGTGAACAAGAACTACGCAGCTGTTGACCGCGGTGGCGAATACAAGACTTTGGCTGTTGACCCGGCTTGGGCTAACCTGCCGGATGATGCTAAAGTTGAAAACAACGACCCGGCATTCATCAACGAAGTGGTTCGTCCGATCAACGCTCAGGACGGAGACCTGCTGCCTGTATCTGCATTCAAGGGTATCGAAGACGGAACCTGGTATCAGGGTACTTCGAAATACGAAAAACGCGGTGTAGCTGCTTTCGTACCGGAATGGAACGCAGAAAACTGTATCCAGTGTAACAAGTGTGCTTACGTTTGTCCTCACGCTTCTATCCGTCCGTTTGTACTCGACGCAGAAGAGCAGAAAGGTGCAAGCTTCGAACAACTGAAAGCTGTAGGCAAAGCATTCGACGGCATGACATTCCGTATCCAGGTTGACGTTCTCGACTGTCTGGGTTGCGGTAACTGTGCCGACATCTGTCCGGGCAACCCGAAGAAGGGTGGCAAGGCTCTGACTATGAAACACCTTGAAAGCCAGTTGGCTCAGGCTGATAACTGGACTTACTGTGCAGACAACGTGAAGAGCAAACAACACTTGGTAGACATCAAGGCTAACGTGAAGAACTCTCAGTTCGCTACTCCATTGTTCGAATTCTCGGGAGCTTGCTCAGGTTGCGGTGAAACTCCGTATGTGAAACTGATTTCTCAGTTGTACGGTGATCGCGAAATGGTTGCCAACGCTACCGGATGTTCTTCTATCTACTCAGGTTCAGTACCTTCAACTCCATATACAACAAACGCAAAAGGACACGGTCCGGCTTGGGCTAACTCACTGTTCGAAGACTTCTGCGAATTTGGTTTGGGTATGGAACTGGCTAACGAAAAGATGCGTGCACGTATCGTGAAGTTATTCAACGAAATCCTGGCAGCCGACAATGCTCCGGCTGAAGCTAAGGAAGTATTGAAAGCATGGATCGAAAACATGTACGATGCAGACAAGACCAAAGAACTGGCTCCGCAGATCGAAGCAATCATCGAACAAGGTATTGCGGCAGGTTGCCCGATCAGCAAAGAGCTGAAAGGTCTGACTCAATACTTGGTTAAACGCAGCCAGTGGATCATCGGTGGTGACGGCGCTTCTTACGATATCGGTTACGGTGGTCTCGACCACGTTATCGCTTCGGGTAAGGACGTTAACATTCTGGTTCTGGATACAGAGGTTTACTCTAACACAGGTGGTCAGTCTTCTAAAGCCACTCCGGTGGGCGCCATCGCTAAATTTGCCGCTTCCGGTAAACGCGTACGTAAGAAAGACCTCGGTCTGATGGCTACTACATACGGTTATGTATATGTTGCACAGATCGCTATGGGTGCTGACCAGGCTCAGACTCTGAAAGCTATCCGCGAAGCTGAAGCATATCCCGGACCGTCACTCATCATCGCTTACGCTCCGTGTATCAACCACGGTCTGAAAGCCGGTATGGGTAAGAGCCAGGAAGAAGAAGACAAGGCTGTTAAGTGCGGTTACTGGCACTTGTGGCGTTACAACCCGGCTCTGGAGGCTGAAGGCAAGAATCCGTTCACGCTGGATAGCAAAGAACCGAACTGGGATGACTTCAAAGGCTTCCTGAAAGGCGAAGTTCGTTACGCATCGGTTATGAAACAGTATCCTGCAGAAGCAGAAGAACTGTTCCAGGCTGCCGAGGACAACGCTAAGTGGCGTTACAACAACTACAAGCGTCTGGCCAACCAGGCTTGGGGTGTTGCTGAATGATCTTTGATCAGATAATATAACTCTCAAAAGGGGGAAGGGACTAAAATAGGTTCTTTTCCCCTTTTTTGCCAAATAGAAATGAATAGGTTTCACCACAGATTACACAGATTAACACAGAACTCTTAATTCGATATATTGACGAGATAAATTATCAATCTGTGTTAATCCGTGTAATCTGTGGTGACCCCCAAACGGAATAATTATGAATATAACCATACGACCAACCCGACTTGAAGAACTCGACCAAGTGATGCCATTCTACGAACGTGCCCGCCGCTTCATGGCTGCCAATGGCAATGCCAACCAGTGGATCAACGGATACCCCGCTTCCGACGACATCCGGCAGGACATCGAAAACGGGGACAGTTATGTATTTGTAAATGAAAACGGGGAGTTGGAAGGTTGCTTTACCTTCATCCGGGGAGAAGATCCCAACTACAGGGTAATCAAAGACGGCGCTTGGCTCAACGATGCCCCTTACGGGGTAATCCATCGCATCGCATCCGGCGGACGGGTAAAGGGATTGATGGACTTATGCCTGGAATGGTGTTCGTCCCACTGTCCGAACCTGCGTGTAGACACTCACCGTGACAATAAAGTTCTCCAAAACATTCTCTTAAAGAACGGTTTCACCTATTGTGGCATCATTTATGTGAAGAACGGTACGGAACGGCTTGCCTACCAACGCACCGCCGTTACCCGATAGACAGAACTCAGAAGTTGGATTCCCGGACACACATATACCGCCTATGATTCAGGAATCCAGCTTTCTATCAGTTCCCGGTGTTCATCACGCCATTTTCGGACAAGGTCTTCTTCGTCCATCCGTGCATCTTTCAATGCTTTCATCAACGAACTGATCTCTTCTGTAGTGAATTTAATATTGCTGAAAAACTTTGCCGCAAAAGGATCTTTCTCCGTAAATCCTTTCCATCCGACGACATAGATAGATTCCACATTCCCATAAGTACCTTTCGGATCATGCAGGAACTTCAGGGGGTAGCGGTCGAACATCCAATGCGGTGTCCATCCGGTGATGACGATCCACGATTCTTTATCCATGGCTTTCTGCAAGGAAGCCAACATGGTAGAGCTACTGGAAGTAAGCAACTTATATCCATCGAGCCCGTAGTCCGCAATAGCCTTATCCGTAGTTTTCATAATGCCCGCTCCGGCATCGATCCCGACAATCTCGGAAGAGAATTGCCCTTTATGGGAAGCGAGTTCTCCGATTGAACCGATACTGACGTACTGAGGCACTACCAGCCCGACCCTTGCACTGTCATATACCTCACCGATAAACTCGATCTGATCACCATACTGATCCATGTAGTCTTTCATCGTCACAGGCAGCCAGGCATCCATAAACACATCCGCTTTCCGACGCGAAACCGACGCGAAGATGGGGGCCACATCCGCATTGAGCAGTTCTACCTCATACCCCTGCTCTTCCAGCACCACTTTGGCCAGATGACTCATGGCAATGCCCTCCAGCCAGTTGGCATAGGCGATGCTTATCTTCTTTTTCCCGGTATCCGGGTTACAGGCCGTACACATCACGGCCAGTAACAACAACAAACTTCCTATTATCCTATATTTCCGCATATCGATTCTTTCTCCTTTCTATTTTTTGTTCTTACGACGAACCATCCCTTGGGTAATCCGATCCAAAATAATTGCCAGTATCACAACCGCTATACCTCCTTCAAAGCCCAAACCAATTTTCATCTGGGTAATACCCTTCAGAACGATTTCACCCAAGCCGCCTGCCGCAATCATAGCTGCAATGACAACCATAGAAAGAGACATCATAATCGTCTGGTTCACTCCGGTCAGGATGGTGGGCAAGGCCAGAGGCAACTGCACTTTATAAAGCAGCTGCCACCGGGTGGCCCCGAACGAACGCGAAGCCTCTACCACGTTCTTCGGTACCTGGCGAATGCCAAGTCCCGTCAGCCGAATCACCGGAGGCATTGCAAAGATGATGGTGGCAAACACTCCCGGCACCACCCCCAGCCCGAAAAACAGGACGGCAGGTATCAGGTAGACAAAGGCAGGCATGGTCTGCATCAGGTCCAGTATGGGGTGTATCACTTTCTCCGCACGGTTACTGTTTGCCGTCCACACCCCGATGGGCACCCCCACGATAAGGGCGAGACAGGTAGATGACAGCACCAGTGCCAATGTCTGCATGGTGGCCTCCCAAAAGCCCATACCGTAGATAAGCAGCAACCCTAAAAGGGTGAAAACCGCCACCCCGCGCCCGGCTTTCATCCATGCCAGCAACACCATTGCAGCAATGGTCAGATAAAAGGGGATACCAAACAAGATATGCTGAAACCCATTGATAAAACTGCCGATGCCCAGATTCAGCGCATCGAAAAAAGCGGAGAAGTGTATCATCATCCAGTTGATGAGTTCTTCAATATATTGTCCTATGTTGATCATAATTCTATTGCATTTTGAATGATTTCATTGATTTCCTGTTTGTTCTTTCCGGTCACTTCGAAAATGAGCGATGACAAGGGGACGACTCCCTGAAATTCACGGCCTTCGTTCACCACCCAGATAGGAGAATTGGTTTTGGTCATCAGCGGCAGGATGTCTTCCAATATCGTATCTCCCAGCACCGAATGCACTTCTTCGCGAACAACCGACTCGATTGACTTCACCTGCTCTTTACGCAACCGGAGCAAATCCTTCAAACGCACCTCTCCCACCAACACATTGTTTGCATCTACCACAGGTAACACGGTCAGATTATGTTCGAACATTTTACGGATCAGAACTTCCGGCCCTTCTTTCTTCAACCGGGCCACGAGGGGTTTATCAACCATCACCGAAGCGGCGGTAATGATCTTGCTACGATCCACACTCTCCACGAAGCGTTCCACATAAGCATTCGCCGGCTCTGTCAGAATCTCCTCCGAAGTACCTACCTGCACCACTTCCCCATCCTTCATGATGGCAATCCGGTCACCCAGCTTGATGGCTTCATTCAAATCGTGAGTAATAAACACAATGGTCTTTTTCATTTTAGACTGTAAAGTCAGCAATTCATCCTGCATTTGTATACGGATCAAAGGATCGAGGGCAGAAAAAGCTTCATCCATCAGCAGCACTTCAGGATCGTTGGCCAGAGCACGGGCCAGCCCGACGCGTTGCTGCATCCCGCCGGACAGTTCGCCGACCATCTGATTCTCGTAACCTTTCAAACCCACCAACTGCATACTTTCCATCGCCCTGTGCTCACGTTCCTGTTTTTTCACTCCTTGCAGCTCCAGCCCGAAAGCTATGTTATGCAACACCGAACGATGGGGCAACAGTCCGAAATGCTGGAACACCATAGCCAGTTCTTTTCTCCGGATACGGAGCAGCTCTTTATCGGTAACATTCGAAATATCTCTTCCATTGATGATTACCTCACCGGAAGTAGGTTTTATCAATCGGTTGATACAACGCAGCAAAGTGGATTTCCCACTCCCCGAAAGTCCCATAATCACGAATATCTCTCCCTCCCGGACAGAGAGGTTTGCGTCTTTTACGGCAACCGTGCATCCGGTTTCCTTTAAGATCTCACTCTTGCTCTTTCCTTCTTTCAACATACGCAAAGCATGCTGCTTGTCGTTGCCAAAAATGAGATACAAGTCTTTAATCGTTATTTTACTCATACATAATAGGGTTTAGATTATTAAAAAACGGACCGGGCGGCCTACACACACGAAAACAAACACTTCTTTATAGTAAAAAAGTTAATACCGGAAAACAACGGTTGTGTTGTTCCCCCGGTCAAATATGATTTCTTAACCCGGTTATTACAGACAGGATTCCTGTCAACAGATAGTTACTATATCCCGAAAGTCAAATTCACATTCATACACAGGTATTACCCAAAGATGTGTGTACGGACAATTAAATAAACAAGCCGAGCGTTCAAATAGTTCATCACATTATTTTCGATGAACACGCCGCATGTACATAAACTGCCACAAGAAAGCCGGCATCACCCCACTCAAATACTGTCGATCTTCCACCTGTGAAGTTTAAGGTCGACACAACCGTTTTTTCGGAATGAAACACCTTCATCGGACAGCAGTTGCCGCTGTTCATCCCATCCGGGCACCAATCGCCCTATGGCATTGACTACCCGATGACAAGGAAGGCTTAAACCGGCAGGTACCTGCTTCAATGCACGCCCCACCATACGTGAATATTGCGGCATCCCGAGCAAAGCGGCAATATCACCATAAGTAACAACGCTACCGGCAGGAATTTCACGCACGACACTGTATACTTCATTGCAAAAAGTTTCGGACAAATTAGATTTATTTTCTTTATAATCTTTCATGGGTGTATCGCTTTTATGCAGCAGGTTCTTTTATAATCCGCTTCTTTTTAAAAACTCCGTCGGGCTTTCACCGAACTGTTCTTTGTAGCATTTCGTAAAGTAGGAAGGTGACGTAAAACCCACTTCATATCCAACCTCTGCTATCGTCATGTCCGAAGAGGCCAGCAACGAAGCCGCTTTCTTAAGCCGTGCCATGCGAAGCAGTTCGTTCGGCGCAAAATTGGTGAGCGACTTGATCTTCCGGTAGAGCTGAACACGGCTCAGCCCCATCTCCTTGCCCAAATCTTCCACATTCAACTCCGAATCACCCATCTTTGCTTCAATCAGGGACTTGAACCGTTCGACAAAATCTTTATCCATATCGCAGATATCCTCTTTGGCCAATGTCTGCCGGTCGCCAAAGAACTGCTTCATGCGCCCGACTCAATCAGATTGCGGATACGGGTCAGCAGCAACTGCGAACTGAAAGGCTTGGAAATATAAGAATCGGCTCCTCCGGCATATCCCTGAATACGCTGCTCGTCAAGCGAACAAGCTGTCAGCAGGATCACGGGAATGTGGCAGGTCTGCAATTCCCCCTTCAACCGCCGACAACATTCGATACCATCAATCCCCGGCATCATCACATCGGAGATGATGACATCGGGAACGTACTTCATCGCTTTACGGATTCCTTCGGTCCCGTCCGCAGCTTCGATGACGGAGTACTCCGAATTGAGTAATGTGTGCACATAAGCACGGATGTCAGCATTGTCGTCGATCACAAGTACAGAAGGTTTGGACGGATCATTGAAGTTCTCCGCTTCATCCTCCCGGAGCAGGTTATCCACCCGGTCCGGAGCAGATGCCTCCACCGGAGCAGATGCCACGCCGGTCTCCGCTTCGCATGTCCGCACCGGCAAATCGACGGTAAAGACAGTTCCCTGCCGTTCGTCGCTCTCCACCTCGATGATTCCGCCATGTATCTCTACAAACGCTTTTACCAGTGCCAGCCCGATACCGGAACCGGTATGATGCCTGTCGATCTTATAGAAACGGTCGAAGATGCTGCGGATATGTTCTGCCGAAATCAGACTCCCGGTATTGGCGACCGTAAAACGGAAGAAAGGAGTGCCCTCTTTCTGCAAAGCCGAAAGCCGGACAATGACTTTACCATTCTCGGGGGTGAACTTGAACGCATTACCCAACAGATTGAAGTAGATACGCTCCATCTTCTCAGCATCCGCCAGAGTGTGGTAATCGGCACCGGGCATGCTGTCGAACGAAAAATGGATATGCTTCCGCCGGGCGGCTGCCTGAAACGAATCGTTCCACTCTCCGAAGCACTGCAACAGGTTGAGCGGGACCGGGGTAAACTCCATCTTTCCCGTCTCGTATTTGCGAAAATCGAGTATCTGATTGACCAGACGCAACAGGATCTGTACGTTGCGCTGCACCAGCAACAACATCCTGCGCCGGTCACCCTCCAATGACGGGTCGGCCAACAACTGCTCCACCGGATCGGCAACCAAAGTGAGAGGGGTGCGGAAGTCATGTGAAATGTTGGTAAAGAAAACCAGTTTGGCATGTGTGGCTTCCTCCAGTTGATGGGAAAGTTCTATCAGTTGGTCTCTCTGCTCTTCCAGTTGCTCCTTCTGGCGGGAAAGTTCCCGGTACAGGCGATTCTTGGAACGGAGAGATTTATACACGACAATCAACAATCCGACGATCAACAACAGGATGACAAAGCCCCCATACAGCACCACCTGCTGCGTGGCCACCCGCGAAAGATACGTCCCTACCCGGCTGTTGAGCGTCTCGATTTTTCCATCCAACTCGCTGATATGGGCTGTCTGCAATTCCATCACGTGCGCATTTACCGCGTCAACTACTGCTGTCTTCAGTTTTGTCTCCCGTTTAAAAGGTTTCTTTTGCAGAATATCTATCGCCAGCTGAACCACCTTGTCTCCTTCGGTGGGATAAATGAAGGTAGCATCCAGCACGCTGTCCAGTACCAGTTCCACTCCGTTACCCTTGCCAGGCAGAGCATCGATACCTACAAACAACATCTCCTCCTCACGTCCCAGACGTCTGGCGGCCTGATAAGCACCGGCGGCCATACGGTCGTTCATCCCATACACGGCATCAATCTCCGGAAAACACTGCAAGAGGGAATCCATCTTTATTTCGGCAGGCTGCCTCAACCAACCCGCATCTTCCCGGGCAAGCAAGGTGATGCCCGGATACTGGCTGATGGCACTCATAAAGCCTTGGTGACGTTCGATGGCAGGAGTGGAACCGACAAGTCCGCTCAGTTCGACTACTTTTCCGCGCCCCTTCAGGCGATGGGCTATGTAATTGCCGACGGCTTTGCCTAACTCGTAATTGTCGGCTCCGATGTATGCGGTATATTTATCGGAAAGTATCCTGCGATCCACCATAATCACCGGAATACCTCTATCGAAGGCCTCCTCCACAACGGGAGTGAGAGCCATTCCCTCATTGGCAGCCACAATAAGCAAGTCTACCTTCTGCCGGATAAAGTGACGTATATCTTCTATCTGTCGCCGGCTGTCGTCATTCGCCGTACGCGTCTCTATCTCTACGCCTCCGTAAAATAAGGCTTCGCGCTGTATCTCGTCATTCATCTTATGCCGCCAAGTATCATCGCTGCATTGCGACACGCCGATGACGTACCGGGGAGCATCATGGCTACACGAGACAAGCAGTCCCGACAAAACCAGCCCAAGTAAGAAAAGTACACGTTTCATGGTTGGTTATTACATAAAAGGTTCCGGAGGCAAATATAACAATTTCCCTCCGAAATCTTCCATCCGGCCGGTTTAAAACCAAGACGGATGTGTGTCAAAACTCACCACAGAGGACACAGAGTAACACAGAGATGATTTTAAATCGTTGGTTATTAAAAAGACTCTGTGATACTCCGTGATACTCTGTGGTGAAAAGAGTTATGACACATCCCCACGACTCTATCAACCAATCAATAACCCTATATAAACCAACACATTAATCATCTAAACGATTTCTCAGAGCATCCGGTAGTACGGGCATCGCACCGCTCTGTGTACACACGTAAGCCGACACTTCCACCGCCAGTTTGTGTGCCTCGGGTATACTCTTTCCTTTCAGAACAGATGAGCAGAAAGCTGCCGTGAACGAGTCACCTGCCCCCACGGTATCGGCAACCGGCACTTTCGGGGTTTCCTGGAAAGAGACCGCACCGGGGGTAAATACATAACTACCGTTCGTACCGCATGTCAGGATCAGCATCTTCAGGTTGTACTTGGCCAACAGAATCCAGCATTTATCCTGAAGGTCGATGCCCGGATAGCCGAACATACGGCTGATGGTAACCAGCTCCTCATCGTTAATCTTCAGCACGTTACACTTCAGGAAAGATTCGCGCAACACTTCCCTGGTATAGAAACTCTGGCGGAGATTGATATCGAATATTTTCAACTGTCCATCCATGTCGGGCATGATGTCGAGGAAGCGGTTGATGGTGGCACGGCTCACCTCGTTGCGCTGTGCCAGCGAACCGAAACATACGGCCCGCGTGTTCAGTGCCAAACGCTTCAAATCGTCCGTGAAGGGGATATTGTCCCATGCTACGCCTTCCTTAATATCATAACACGGCACTCCTTCACCGTCAAGAGTCACCTGCACGGTTCCTGTCGGATAATTGACCCGCTCAAGCTGGTGCTTCAACTGTTTTTCCCGGAATACTTCCAGAATTTCATCTCCCAGCTCGTCGTTTCCCACCGCACTGACCACACGGCTGTCAAAGCCAAACTGCGACACATGATAAGCAAAATTAGCCGGGGCTCCCCCGATTTTCTTTCCTTCGGGCAGCACATCCCAAAGTGCTTCGCCCATTCCTACGATTATATTGTTCATGGCATGAATTGGGAAGCCTCACCTCAGGAAGGTGTGTCGGAACTCGTATTCACCATAGATTACACAGATAAATATCCATTAGCTATCAACAGATTAAGTTCTCTCTGTGGAACTCTGTGCTACTCTGTGGTGAATTATAACACACCCTCAAGGTTACCGCTTCATTATGGTTATTAAATAAATTACTTTCTGATTCTCAATGTATAGAACATCAGATAGAGTACCCCGACCGTCATCACGGCCACGGCTCCGCTCTGTCCCACTGCATCCGAAGCCACTCCCATTGCCAGCGGGAAGATGGTTCCTCCGAAAAGTCCCATAATCATCAGGCCGGAAACCTCGTTCTTCTTGCCCGGCATATAAAGTAATGCCTGCGAGAAGATGATAGGAAATACATTGGAATTTCCAAACCCGATCAGGGCGATACAAACGTAAATCATCGTCTGATCCTGGAAAATAAACAACCCTGCCATAGCCGCCAGCATACACAACACGCTGATGGCGAAGAAGGTTTTGGCTGCCATCTTCTGCAAAACAAATGCCCCCAGAAAACAACCTGCCGTACGGAAGATGAAGTAGAGACTGGTTGCAAACCCGGCATCTGCCAGAGTCATGCCCAGACGTTCCATCAAAATCTTCGGCGCTGTGGTATTGGTGCCGACATCGATCCCGACATGACACATAATGCCCAGAAACGAGAGCAGGATGAAAGGTTTGCCCAGCAAAGCCAGACACTGCCCGAAAGTGGAGGGCTTACCCTCTTCAGGCTCCTCGGTGATCTGCGTGGCATTGAGCATCAGGATGGCAGCGACTGCCACCACCATGTAGATGGGGAACAGTACCCGCCAGCCTAAATCGAAGGTAGGGATAGCCTGCGTAGCTCCCCACATAGCGATGTAAGGGGCAAGGAAAGAGGCAATGGCCTTTACGAACTGCCCGAAAGTAAGGGTGCTTGCCAGGCGTTCACCGCTCACGATGTTGGAAAGCAGCGGATTGAGTGATGTCTGCATCAGTGCGTTGCCGATTCCGAGCAACGAGAAAGAGACCAACATCAGCAGATAGCTGTCGCCAAAGACAGGCAGCAGCAACGATGCAAAGGTGATCAGCAGACTGAGCAACACGGTCTTTTTACGCCCGATGCGGTTCATCAACATTCCCGTAGGCACCGAGAAGATCAGAAACCAGAAGAACACGAGCGACGGAAAGATATTTGCCTGTGAATCCGTCAGGCCTAAATCTGCTTTCACATAGTTGGAGGCAATGCCCACCAAGTCTACGAATCCCATGGCGAAGAAGCAGAGCATCACCGGGATAAGTTTCATGTAAGAGTTGTTTTTGGTATTTTCCATGATATGTTAATTTAAAAAAAGCAGATTTAAGCTACAGCCTGTACACCCTGCACTGGCTGACCTTGAAAGCTCCCCCACGGCTGTAGAAACTCATCTGGTTATAGGGAGTTGTGGGGAATATCAGGTTTGTCATAGCAATCTTTCCACCGTTCAGAAAGATTTCCACCGAACATTTATCAACAAAGATATCCAGTTTATAGCTGTCGGCCTTCTTCACCGGAGCCCAGGTACCCAAGGCAAAATCGTCCACATAGTTGATGGAGTTCTGCTTCCGGCGGTCGTGTGCCTCGATGGCATGAGGGGCGCTGTCCTTTCCGAAATCTACAATGCCGCTCTTAGTGCGGTCCATCACCAGTTTCTTCTCCGGAAGGCTGATATAGATATCTACATTCTCCCCTTTCTCATTAAACAGTTTCAGTCCCATGATTTCCGCCGAACCGGCAGCCAATTCCAGCTCTATCTCGTAAGCTCCCCGGTTATCGGCCAGCAGTGAATCCACATGATAGGCGTCCGCCACCTCAAAGGCCGGGATCTCCCGCGACTCCTTACGCAACGACTTCGTCTCTTCCACCGGAGCGGCAGCCATATAGATATCTCCATCCTGAGTATAAAGACTCAGTTCGCGAGGCAACGCATTGGCACTGCGGAACTGGCGGGTAGGCACAATATTGGCATACTGCCAGTTGCTCATCCAAGGCACGGCAATCGTACGGTCACCCGTATTCGAGAAGCAGACAGTCGCATAGTGATCTTTTCCCCAGTCGAGCCACTTCACAGTTTCCGGCTTATTGTCGCAAACAAATTTCTCGCCGTCAAAATCACCGATAAAGTACTGAGTGGCACTTCCACCGAAGTAGCATCCCGGATTCACGTTGACTATCAACGCCCATTTCTTATGATTCGGATCACCGTCCACCGGAAGTTCCACCATATCGGGACACTCGAACTGACTGGGCTGAACACCATAGCCTTCGCCCCAACCGCTCATATACGTCCAGTCCTTCAAGTTCAGTGACGAATAGAAACGCATCTCTTTATCGGCCGATACCACCATCACCCACTTCTGATCCGGAGCATACCAGAACACTTTCGGATCGCGGAAGTCCTTCAATCCGTCAAACGGAGTCAGGATGGGGTTCTTTTCATATTTGGTAAACGTACGACCGTTATCGGTGCTGTAAGCCATACACTGTATCTGTCCGTTCTTGTCACTGGCCGAGGTATAGAAAGAAACGATGGTACCTGCGCCGTAACCGGCTGTATTGGCATTGTCCACCACCGAACTTCCGGAGAAGATATGCCCCAACGTATCGCGGGCAAGCGCCGGTTCCAGATGTTCCCAGTGTACCAGATCCTTACTTACCGAATGCCCCCAGTGCATGTTGCCCCACATAGAGCCGTAAGGGTTATACTGATAGAACAGATGATATTCGCCATCCTTGTATACCAGCCCGTTGGCATCGTTCATCCATCCGTAAAGCGGAGTATGATGATAGACAGGACGGTATTTGTCCGTATTGGCGGTATCAAAGGTATCCGAGAGTTTGAGCTCTTTCCAGCACAAGGCATCTTTCGGTAAGTGGCGGATGCGCACAGCTACTTTTTTCTCTCCTTCAGGCAAGGCGTAAGGAACGAAATAGTCCACCTTCGCCCTCGACAGGCGCACGTCCATCTCTACCGGAACCGAATCTGACGCAATGCAAACCTGCGCTTCGGGAGTCTGTTCTTCGATGGGCAAAAGTAAATATCGGGTAGGATTTGTAATATGAATTACGGTAAGGCTGTCGCCTTCTTGTTCAAATGTCATTTCAGATTGTGAGCTCTGACAAGACGAAATTCCGAGTAAAACAGCCAAAGCGCCGATCACTCTTCTACTTACATTCATAAAAGTTGTTTTCATGATAACAGGATGTTTTTATTAGTAATGCAATAGCTGTGTTTACGATGGCAAAGATAGCGGAGTTATCTGCCACCGGCTATTATTTTTGTTTCAAATAGTATAACGATTGATACCAAACCGCGTCAGAAACGAATGCTGGCAGCAAATTCCACGGTAAACGGACGAATATAGCTGCCTGCCATCCAATGACCGTTATAGGATGCCGCGTCTTTTTTGTCCACCAGTTCGGCACCGGCAATACTTCCTTTGGCTCCGGTCTGATTGAGGAAATTAACGACTGTGGCACTCAATGCAAGATGTTTGTTCACCGTCCAGTTGACACCACCGAAAGTTTCCCAACGCCCGTTGAAGTAGTAAGCATTTTTAATGTTAGCGTACGTCTTGCTGAAATAGCGGAAGCTGGCCCAGACTCTGAGGTCGTTCGTAATGTTGTAGCTGGGATCGAGTTCGACAAGCACTTTCGGAATCTCCGTCACAATATTTCCCGTGGCATTGATTTCACCTATCGTACCGTCCTTGAAAGTCACACTCGTTTCATATTTCTTGTAAGTCGGGCTTTGGTAGGTAAACAGGAAATGGAAGTTGAAGCCTTTGAACGGTTTGATCACTGCATCCGTCGTCCAGCCGATGGTCTTGATGTCATAACTCAACGGAGCGGCAAGAATCTCGGTCCGGTCATTCGGGTTAATCAGATTGAGCGTCGAGTTATTGTTTGTTTTCGAAATGTAGGAAAACAGAGAAGTCAGGCTAATCCAGTTCGTGTTATAATAGACCCCGGCACGTCCCAGGGGAACGGATATTTTATCGGTATTGGGCATTGTGGCAGGTGCAAAGTTCGACAAACCGGGACGTTGTGTATTGTAAGTAAAGTCGGCGGTGAAACCGAACTCCCGGGTCAGTTTATAGGTAGCGGCGGCAGTGAATGCCATGTTCATCCAGTCGTAATCGAAAGGGCGGGGTGTAATCCTGACTCCTTTATCGGATACGGCGCCCAGATAATAATCTGCGAAACGACCTACGGCATTTCCTTCTGCGTCATACACAGCCGCATTCTCTCCTTCCAGATGCTGCCATTCCAGACGTGCACCATAATATACATTCCATTGGGGAGAAATATCCCAGTCGTGGGTGGCATAAACAGCTAACTTGTTTTCGTGCCCTTTGTAGTATTCCGAAGCATTTTTATTGAAATCGTAGTACACGCCGTCCGTATTCCCCTCACGCACCAGACGCTCGGGATACTCTTCTACCGTATGATCGTACATGGTTGTGTTCGAAGCATAATCCACTTTGTAGTGCCATTCGTTCACACCGAGCCTCCAGGTCATATTGCGATATTGGCGTGAAAGTTCGGAAGTGGCGAAGAACTCGTCAATCGTCCCCCGGTTAAAGCAAGACATGCGACTTTGCACATACCCTTCATACGGTTTCAACGTACCGTCCGTTCCTTTCAGAAAATAGCCGGCGGAGGCATCCTTCTGTTCCATAGCCATCGGGGTCTGATAGACATACGAACCCAAGGCATGATCATACTTCAGGTTAACCTTCCAGTTCAGACCGTTGTCCCAAGTATAGGTATTGAGCAAAGTCAACTGGTTTCCTTTATTCAGAGTGGCATCATAAAGATTGGTCTTTTTCAGCTCCCCCGTACGCATATCACGATAAACCATTTCTCCCGTGGCAGGCAGGTAAGAACTTGTTCCGAGGCTGAATCCCGGTATTTCTTTCACGCTGCCGTCTCCAACATAGATGAAAGGAGCGGAAGTCGTTTCATTACTCGGCCAACGGCTGTTGCTGTAGTGATAGATGGCCGACAGCTGTCCGCGCCCTTCGCTATAATTCTTGGTCAAGGCTGCTTTATAGATTTGAGTGCGGTCCTGATTGGAAGTAAAGCGCAGTTTGAAACTGCCCGGGTCAAAGTTCTGGTAGACACTTCCACTGTAAAACCAGCCTTTCCCCATACCACCGCTGATATTGGCATCGAACTGCTGCTTGCCAAAGTGGTTGATACTGTAATTGACGATTCCACGGAATTTCTCAGTTCCCAACTGAGTAAAAGAGTTTACGGCATAGCCGATATTTCCGGTAGTAATAGCGGTTTCGGAGATTTTTAGCAGTCCGACGTGTCCGAGACTGCTGTCTCCACGCCAGTGGGTATTTACGTTATGCGGATTAGAGGTATAGACTACAGGAAGTCCGTTTTCGAGTACGTTTACGTCTCCACCAGGCAGGCCGATAGAGATTTCGCGGGGGCCATTGGCGCTCGAAGCGTTCAGCATAACGTTGCGATTGCCTTCTTCTTTCGATCCGGAAGGTGTCCGGGAAGATTCTTTCTTTTCTTGTGCGGTTGTGAAGCCGGCCATCAGGAAGCAAGCCAGCAACCAAACAGCCCTTTTTTTGTTCTTCATCATGGTACTTAAATTTTTTAGTTGATTGAGATTGTTTTGATGCCGCAAAGGAACGCGGAATCCCATTTCTCAACTAAAAGATTTGTTTCAAAGGCTGCTACTTTTGATTCACCGGCACATTACACATTAATTATCAATCGTTTACAAAAACAGAAAAAAGTCAGTTTACAGCAATAAATATGAGATGATACCATTCTTTCTCCAATTGATTTATAGAAAGAACAGATAAAAGAAGATATCAGATACGCAAAATCACTTTCCTTTTCCTTCCAGCAGATCTGCGATCTTCTGCTTCAGGTTCAGTTTCAACATTTCATCCTGTCGCAACTCGATCTCTAAAGTGACCTTTGCATTTCCCATTTTAAACGTCTCCTCTTCATCAACAGGGAGAGCAACTCCTTTTTTTATGGAATATAGAACAGCAAAATCATAATCCAGTGCCAATGACAAACTATACAGCGTATCTGTATCAATGCTCTTTCGTGTCAGCAGATAGTCCACACTCTGTGGCCTCACCCCCAATCTGCGGGCAAGTTCGGCTTTTGTCACCTGCCTTTCGGCCATGACCTGTTTTATCACTTCACCTATGTATACATTACTCTTCTTCATATTCTAAACACCATTCAGTCATCCAAAATGCCAATCACGTAAAAATCCCCGACAGCCGTCACGGACACCGGGGAGGTATAAATAAATGGACTTATTTATAAAATCACCCACCCGACCGATAGCCTATCGGCCGGATGGAGATAGAGGTCAAAACTTAAATCCGATCTTCAATGTCGGAGCCGCCAAAACACTGTAGTTATGGCTGTCTGCCGACAGATCGCCAAGACCGGCTTGCGGATTATACGTAGTCTTGTTGTACGTATAAGCAAACGGATCGATTTGCGCACCGACGTAGAGGGCAGGAAGAACATAGTAATCGACACCGATAGTCAGGGCGCCACGAAGATTCCAGCTCTCGGCAACCGATTTGCCCATAGAGGTCTCTTCATCATACTTCATTTCATTTTCGCCGTAAGCAAAACCTACGCGAACGCCTGTATACCACATCAGGTTAGGAACACGCTTGATGTTGAAATAACGATCAACACCTGCCGACACATTATAGGCGAACGACTGAGCACTGGCTACGGCACGGTAGTTAGGGATTTCTCCCATATTCTCGTCTGCCGAGTTATCCTTATTCGAATCGTCTATCGTGCCGGGAACAGCCGGATAACCGGGGTTATTCGTGAAGCTGACACCGCCACCCAAATTTAGTTTCCACTGATCTTTGAAGAACCAGCCCCCTTCGAAACCAACCATCAGCTTTTTGTCTGCCCAGTTGGTTGAGAGCGCTCTGACTTCATAGTCAGTCAGCAGCCCCGAAGGGGCTGTGACATTTGTGTAACTATTGTATCCAACAGTAGCTGCTACCGTAAAGTCACCCTTTTTAGGAGTATTGTCTTTACTACAGTTCTGCGCATTAGCTGCAAGACACATCATGGGTAGAACGGCCAACACTAAAAGTCTTTTTATTTTCATACGATACTTTTTTTGATTTGTTGTTTATTTGCCGTTACTATTGGCGATTATTCTGCAGAGTCACCTACTAAAGCTTTGATCTGAGCTAAATAATCATTGTAAATAGGTTCATTTACAGCCAAACTATTTTCAAGGTCAGCAATTAATTTCTCCTGATTTGCGATAGCCTGTTCCTCTGATACAATTGAAGCGGCGTTAGCTATATTTACATCGGCAGTAGCAATAGCTTGTTTCTGGGCTAAAATCAACTGATCGTAATCAGCTAAGCCATCAGCTATACTTTGCAATGTATAGGCCAAAGAACTTTGAACAGAATAATTATGAGAAGCTTTATTGTAAGCAATTGCAGTCTCTACCTGTGCTTTAATAGCCTCTTCTATAGTAGTTATTAAATTAGCATATGCTGTGGCATTATCGCCCGAAACATTAGCCAATACATTATTCCAATACTTCAAGCTATTTTCACTATTCGTTACATCTGTAGTAGCATCCTTAACTGCAGTTTCCAAAGGCTGCATGTAAGCACTTAAATTAGATTCCGCTGTACGCAGTTCACTCAAAGCAGTATTTTTATCTGCTTCGGTTTTAGCATCATCAAATTTCTTCTGCGCATCAGTTACAGCCTTTGTCAGACTTTTATAAGTATCAGAAGCCTTTGCATCTGTCAAAGCCTTATTAGCATCTGCAAGAACAGCTTTACTTACACTCAAATATCTTGTTTGATTAGTAATTGTCTCATTGATACGATCCAAATTAGCAGTATATTTGGTATAAGAGCGAGGCCATACTGTTCCGTTAGTAGAATCATCGTTTGTATAATTCACACCTTCTCCCCTAATATATTCCGTATCATAGTAAGACGAACCTATTTGCTGCAATGTCTGAACATAAAGAGAACCATACAAATTAGTAGATGCTACCTGATAAGCTTGTTGCGCATTTTGATCAGCTGTATTTTTTTCACCTTTAATCTGGTCAAGAGCAGTCAATTTAGCATTAGCTTCCTGAGCCGCTTTCTCAGCATCGGCCTTATCTTTAGTACTATACTTCTCATATTCCGCAATTAATGCCTGAGCAACAGCTTTATTTTTTTCCTCATTAGCTATTGTTTGCTGATTGCTTAACTCTACTGACACTAAACCAGCTTTCAATCTTGCCAACTGATCTTTTGCATCAATTAAACTCTGTCTATCGTTATTGATCGTTGTCAGCAACCCATTAGCTTTACCTAACAGAGTTGTAATTCTTGTCTTATTGGCCTGATCTACTTGATCCAAAGCGGCAATAAGACCTGCTTTAGCAGCTTCTAAAGCTGCCTTAGCATTATTCAATTCAGCTTCAGCATTAATTTTAGCAGCTTCAAGTTCTGCCTCCAAGGCAGCCTGAGCTTTCTCCAATAGGATTTTTTGTTGATCTGCTTGAGCCTGCGCCAATTCGGCTTGTGCTTTTTGATAGGCGGCTTCAGCCTCTTTTATTGCAACTTCAGCCGCAGTAATAGCTTTCTTAGCATCCGCATTCGCATTATTCATGTTCGCAACAGACTCTAATTGCTTTGCTTTTGCGTTACGCACCGCTGTTACCGATGCCGATTCGTCGTTGTCTACGCAAGCTCCCAGTGACAACGCACCCAGAAGCACTGCAACCATCATGAGTTTCTTTTTCATAATCTCAATTTTTAGTGTTAATAATATAAATAATTCAATATGTGTGTAATACCTTAATTCTTCTCTATTCTATCAAAATTGGCTATATTTGCCAATTGCCAATGGTTAACATACTTTTTAAAGAACCCTTTAATAATTGGGTATATTTAATTGTTCGAAGCAAATGTAGATATTATAATTATACTAAGCAAGAGTTAAGAGAAAAAAAAATAGAGTTTTTTGTATAAGTCTGAGTTTTAATGGAATCCAAGTAAAAAGAAAAAGCCTAAACAGCTTCTTCATACCTATATAATAATAAAATAAGGAAATATCCACGTAATATAGAACTGTGAAAAGAGTCCTCAACATAAAAGAAAATAAGGATATAATTATTTCATATATAATAATGTATACCATTATATACATATCAAACGAATATCTTACAAGCCGCTAATATATAAGATGTTGTCACAAAAAGAATCTGCAATTCCCGGAGATATGGCCTTAGATTCACTTCCGGAGATAATAAAACAGACACCAACCGAATTGGATAACTCAAGTTTAGAAAGCGGATTTACGCCGCTTGAACCGGTATCCTCATACTTATATTTTTCTTCAATTAACATTGTTAACGCCTTTTTCAGGTTTGTCTTATTCTTATGCGCCAATAACAAGTCTTTTGCATTTAAAGAACTTGTTATTCACATCTAAAGGACAAGCTTTAACCCTGTGTTAAAACAAAGCTTTTGAAGACAGAAACTTCACACTTCAAGGATACTGTTTTTCAGATGGTTAAGTTCCGGATTCGCATCTCCATCCCACGGATGGTCTTTTCGGGCGAAAGCCGGGATACTTACTTCTTTGTCAACTATAAACAACGAGTTTCACTTCCGAAACCTGAAATTAGATAAAAAAGAGCAGAGGAAAACTTACCACCAAGTTTGAAGAAAAACCTTTTTTGGGTTCTTTATGTTGAAATCGACTATTTTGGTAAAACTATGTGGAGCTATCCCTTGATATGGGGCATGAACTTGAAGAAATAAATAACTCTCATCTGAAACAGGACGGCCGTATTTCATGTAACTAATTATCGCATTTCCAATTTCCGGTAAGAGGGAAATAGACTGAACTTTCCCCGTTTTTTGCCGAGATAGTTTTATGAGTGATGTAATATAATGGAAAGTATAACAGACTAAAAATACAGATATTTAAGTATTTGATTCAAATTAGTAACTTGGACTTTACATAATTTATTAGTTTCTATAACCGTGCCATTTGCACCTGCTTGTCTGACAAGTGGCACCTCTTTTGGGCTGTCAGCCATTTTTCAAGCTGTGATTTGTTTGTTACCATACTGCTTGTAATGCTACTTATTGTCCCTTATATTTTTCCCAAAAGGGAAACAGCTTTTCTTTTATCAGGCAGATGACTGTTTCTTCTGACGGGCTGTATCCAACTGGGCTTTCACGTGCAGCCAGATGCCTTTATAGACGCGGTTCTCGTTTATCTCTTCCGTTTCGATAGTGGTCGTCTCGAAACGGATTCCGTCTTTTTCGCAGGTTATACCGCATATTTCAGAGAAAGCCTCTTCTATTATCTTTTGTCATTAGCAATGCTGTTCCCAGAACATCAATGTCCAGTGTCGGGCATGCCTTGAACTGTTCATGGGCATACGGCAATGCGCCGCCTTTCAGGTAAAAACGGTACTCTTGTCTTATGTGTATAAATATACGGCATTTCTTTCTAAGTGCCGTCGTTTTGTACATAGGTGGGATATTTCCCTATACTCAATTTCATCCTTCAAAATCTCACCCGGATGGGTTGGATATGCAGGAGTAAGATTATATTGGCAATCATTTTGGGATCAATCCCTTGTGTAGCAGCACTCATATCCATTCCTCCTATTTATAATGATTTGACTTCACTTTTTTTGTTCCGAGAGGGGTAGCCGGATGTAATTGTGCGATAGTGAACTGACTTTGTGCGTGTTCGCACAATAATAAGAGAGCGTTCGGGAATATATTGTATTATATAATAGCTATTTAGCTATATGGCATGATTCTTGCAAACATAAAGAAAAACAGTAATAGAACATGATTAAGCATTACTTGAAAGTAGCATTACGCAATTTAATGAACTTTAAAGTTCATAGTCTTATTTCGGCTATTTGTTTGGCGATAGGCATCACCTGCTTCTGCATGATGAATTATTTTATTGATGCCGTATCCGGTAAGATTGAACTGTCCGATGATAATGAATACAGCATTCGGTTGCTCGGATCATCTTCCCAGACAGCCGCTGATATCTATTTGTTTAAGGAGGATTTTGATTATCTGAAAGAGTTGCCGATAGCGGGCATAGATACCCTTGTGGCTTCTTCCTCTTATAGCAATGGAAAAGAAATTACGGCCATCGACAAAAAACAACGGGAACTGCCGTTTTTGGTGTCGTTCAAAAATGTATCATCTAATTATTTCACCTATAATTCGTTCAAATTGAAGTATGGCAATCAAGAGATAACAGCTCCCAATGAGGTGATCGTCTCCGAATCGTTTGCCCGGAAAGCATTTGGACAAGAAGATCCGATAGGTCAAGTCATCCGTCAGGAAACAGAAGCTAACGACTCGTCTGATCTTATGGTGTATAAAATTGTCAATGTTGCTTTGACAGAAGAAAAAGATCATCGTGGAAAAACAATCGATTGTTATTTTCCCCTGTCCGCAAAGTCCCGTACTCCACTCAGTATCAGATCACGTCTCACCGGACAAACCACGACGGAAAGCCTGAATAAACAGTTAAAGAACCTGACCTGGAAGCATGGAGACCAGAATATCTATTTATATGCTTTCCTGGAGTCGGAACAGAATGACAGTGTCCAAAGAACGATAAGTATTCTGCTCGCCCGGTTTATAGCTTCGCTGATTTTATTGTCGGGGTTGATCAATTTTCTGAAGTTCATTATCCAGATGTTCTATAACCGGCAACGAGAACTGGTGCTTCGCAAATGTATCGGTTCGGACATCAAAGGATTGTTTGCCTTACTTTTCGCCGAGATCTTCTGGATGCTATCTGTCGCTTTCTTTCTGTCATTGGCCGTGACGGAAATCACCCTCTCTTTGGCATATACATACATCCGTCCGGAAGACATGATCTCATTCTCCTTGGTAGATCTATATGGTTCACAATTAGGCTTGTATCTCGTTTTGTTGTTGATCTGCATGCTCGCCATTCTTTATCCTATCTATCGGTTACGCCGGTTGAGTGTCCTCCATTCGGTCGTACAGAGACAGAAGCGGCATGTGTTCCGCAATTTCATGATTGCTTTGCAATTGGCGATCTCCATCCTTTTCACAGGCGGTGTATTTGGCATAACGCTTTTATTCAATGAGATGTTTGAAGGAATGTACCATCCTTTGAGCACGGAAGAAGAGAACCGGGTGATTTCAATATCGGTCAATACCATACGCATGCAGAAAAACATGGATGCCATTCTTTCGGATATCCAGTCCTTGTCCGAGATAACCGATCGGACATCCGCTTTCAATACTTTCGATGCCGATGTTTATACCTACATGACCTACATGAAAAACGGAAAGCCGAGAGGAAATGTGCTGATGATCCAAGCAGAGCCCCATTATTTTGAGTTCTTCAAGATCCCGTTTTCCGGAAAATTGGTGGATAAGGATGCTCAAGGTTTTGTTTATATAAGCGAACAGTTTAAAGAACAATTGCAGAGGGATAGTATAGAAGGCAGTGTCACGTTGGATGGCAAAGAATACCGGATTGCCGGAACTTACCGCGCACTGAACAAGGAAAATGCTCAGAACAGGGCAGTCGGTTCTGTCTTTTTAGTTAATCCGCAAGCCTACACCTATTACTTTAAAACCCTCCATTCGGATATTACTCCGGTCGCCCTGGAAAAAATAACAGAGATCTGCCGGCGTTATGTACCTGAGACATTGCCTCTTGATATTCGTAATACGGGTGATTCCAAACAGTCCGTTATGGGAACTGCAGCACTCTTGCAGACAGCATCCCTGTTGTTGGCAATAGTCAGTATACTCTTGTTGATATTAAGTATTTATTCCGGAATCTCCATGGATGTGGTAAACCGTCAAAAGGAAGTAGCCATCCGAAAAATAAACGGGGCTACCCCGAAAGTGATTGCCCTGTTATTCGGCAAAATCTATCTGATTATTTACCTATCTGTCTTCGTAATTATCTATCCGTTAGTACGATTGGTGTTGATAGGGATCGCACAAAAAAGTAGTTTGAAAAGCATATATAGTTGGAATTGGGGAATCTTGTTGTTCTTCACGATGGCCCTTTTGATCTTCTTGGTTACGGCATACAAGATTTATAAAATAATGCACCTGAATCCGGCAAGTGTTTTGAAAAAGGAATAAAAACGACCTCTATTGCGTCTGCCCGTTATGAAGGTGTGTCCAACTAAAGTGTCCCCCAAAAGTTTTGTGTCTGACTTTTGGGGGCACTTCATATTTAGTTCGCTGCCAGAATGAAGAAGTCTTTCAAATTTCATTATAATATGGGTAAATAATATGTTTTTACTCAACTTTCAAGACGAAAGATTGTTTCCAAAGCATGTAATCCAAATGATCTCTTATGAATCAAAAGCGTAATCAAGCCAAGGTCGTGAACGTATTTACCGTATTTACGGTAATGCTGATATTGTATTTTATTGTAGGACTTTTCACCGTCATCAATCAACAGTTTCAGATACCGTTACAAACAGCTATGCTGCCCCATGATGGTAATATCACCAATGCATTGGTGACGATGCTGAATTTCTCATGGTTCCTTGCCTATCCCCTATCCGAAGGATTCGGGACACGATGGCTGGAAAAATACGGATACCGAAAAACGTCTTTTCTTGCCTTGCTGATACTTATCGCCGGACTGGCGATCTATGAAGCAGCCGTGCTTTTCCATATATATACACCCATGCAGGTCACCATCATCGGCAACCCTATCTCTGTCGGCTTTTTCATTTTTCTGATCGGCTCTTTCGTGATCGGTGTAGCCGCCACGATCCTGCAAGTAGTGCTCAATCTATATCTCACGGTTTGCCAGATTGGTAAAACGACGGCCTTGCAGCGGCAGATGATCGGTGGAACGAGCAACTCGATCGGCATGGCTATCGCTCCGTTGGTAATCAGTTATCTGATATTTCACGGAACACCCTTGCATGACATCGTGACGAAGCAATTTATTATCCCGCTGATCGTATTGATTCTGATCATGTTGATTGTCACCCTTTTTGTCGGCAGAATACAAATGCCTTCTATCGGCAATGTACTCCAAGCACCGGGAGAAAACCTCGATAAAAGCGTATGGTCATTCAGAAATCTCAAATTAGGGGTATGGGGAATTTTCTTCTATGTAGGCATCGAGGTTGCCGTCGGAGCCAATGTCAATATGTATGCATCCGAACTCGGAGGATCGTTCGCCTCAAATGCCACGCATATGGCCGCTTTATATTGGGGATTGCTGCTATTGGGACGCTTCTTAGGCTCCTTTATCAGGCGAATCCCTTCTGAAAAGCAATTGGTGACAGCCTCTATCGGGGCCATCATACTACTCGTGCTTGCGATGTTGACGGCCAATCCCTGGATCTTGACGTTGATAGGCTTTTTTCACTCTATCATGTGGCCGGCCATTTTTACATTGGCAACCGACAAACTGGGGAAATATACCACTAAGGCATCCGGAGTGCTGACAATGGGAGTCATCGGAGGAGGTATTATTCCTCTTCTGCAAGGAATCTTTGCCGATGTGATGGGTGGCAACTGGCTTTGGACATGGCTGTTGGTCATTGCCGGAGAAGCTTACATTTTGTATTATGGCCTAAACGGATACAAGCAACATTAAACTCTATGATAAACTTCATTAAACGGTACTCTGCCCCGTTCACCCCAGATTCCTTTATTTCCATCCCGTATTCCACAGGCAATCACCATGTTCACCCCGGCACCATGAGGCAATTTCAACAGTTTCTTCATTTGTTTACTGTCAAAGCCCTCCAAGGGACAAGTATCATACCCTTCGTTGGCCATTGCAATCATAAATGTCTGAGCGGCAAGCGCACAAGATTTATGGACGACGACACGCATATCACCCTCGGAAACCTCACGCACAATAGGGCGGAAAAGGCCGATGGCTTTAGTCAATAAAACTCTCAAAAAACCCAGTATGCCAAAGAAGCGGGCATAAAGAAACGGCATTAACTTTCCATAATAGAGTTCTCTGTCCTTGATACGTTTTTCCTGACGCTCCCGGGGACTGTTTCGTCTGACGTTCCCTCTTTCAAAATCGAGTACAAACCTGGCCCTGCTCCGATATAAATCCTGACGTGTAACAAAAACGACAATCTCTGAAGCTGTTGAAGTCGCAGTCTGGTCAAGACAGGCTTTGGATATCTTTGCCAGCAACTCCGGTTGCGTGACCTGATAAAACTCCCACAATTGCATATTCGAACTGTTAGGAGCCAGCGTTGCCAGTTCCAGACAATGTTTCACTTTCTCAGGGTCCAACGGCTTCGCTTTATCAAACACCCGTACGGAACGACGATAATTTAAGACTTCTTCTAAATTCATGTCCTATTATAATAAAAATTACTTTTCTCAACCCAACTGTCGCATGACGACTTCCGCCATTTCTTTTGAACTGAACGGGTTTTGCCCCGTTATCAGATTATGGTCCACCACTACTTTTGAGGTCATCGGAATCAATGCTTTTTCGTAATCGGCTCCTCTCTTTTTCAACTCTGCTTCAAGATCAAAAGGTACCTCCTTCTTTCTCCCGGCAACACTTTCCTCAAACCAGGAAAATCCTGTGAGCCTTTTATCTTTTATAAGATACTCTCCGTTGGACAATTTGACATTCAAAAGCCCACTTACACCATGGCAGATCGCGGCTACTATTTTAGTATGCTCGTAATGCTCCTTAATAATCGTCTGCAAAGTGGTATTATTAGGAAAATCATACATCGTACCATGTCCGCCCGCCAGATAGATACAATCAAACAGCTCTCCGGCAACCTCGTCCAAACTCTTCGCATGTCGCAACTCATTCCTAAATTCAGGATCATCCCAATACCCTTTCGTAAGTTTGTCTAAAACCATCGGCTTTAAACTTTCCGGATCAACAGGGACGTTGCCACCTTTGGGGCTTGCTATGATTATTTCATATCCCTTTTCTTCCGCACAATGATAGATGTGGGTCAACTCACTGAGCCACAACCCTGTTTCCAGATTTCCATCAGCATACATATCCGTTCCCGTTACAACAGCCAGCATTTTCAAAGTATCCATATATATTCTTTTTATAGTGACGTTATATAGGAACATGGCTGTAACCTACTTGTTACTTTACCAATCAGACTTTTAACTTTATTTTCAACCACTTGTGACCCGGCTTCTTAAAACATCCACATTCTTTGCCGGGAATATCAGCCAACTTCAAACTGCTGCTTCGCACATTCGTATCCTTCTTCATACAGATCGGTCAGTTTATGAATGTCACGTTCAATGCGATCGACAACAACCGGTTTCCGGGGCCGGATAACAGTTATATTTCCCTCTTCTTCCATACGCTCAACCATCTCCAATTGTTCGTTGTATACAGCACAACGCCTGCTCAACGCTTCACGTATCTTCGGATATTTACGATAAACAAAAGAGGGAACGCGGATGTCTTTATTTTCTTTCCGATAACCGCGGTTCCGGGTAAGGACAACCACATTGTTCCGATATCCATCGTCTATGGCACGTTGCAAAGGAATAGAGTCGACAATACCTCCGTCCAGCATGGGAATACCGTCTACATAAGCTATGGGGCAAACGAAAGGAAGGCTGCTGGAAGCACGGACAATGTCGATCACACGGTTTTTATCCTCTTTCTCCTCAAAATAATTGGCTTCTCCGGTCAGGCAATTGGTAGTCACCATCACATAACGCCCGGGAGAATTGAAGTATGCCTGATAATCGTATGGAAGTATATGCTCGGGAAACTCCGTAAAAAGGAGATCGAAGTCCAGAATATTCCGTTTCTTAAGCAGATGTTTCAGCCCGATATAATGATATTTTTCTAACAGGTCGATATTACTGTACTTGGCACGCCCACGCTGTCGGGACATATACGAAAGGCCGTTACAAGCCCCTGCAGACACCCCGATCGTATAAGGAAAACGAATATCATGGTCCATCAGATAGTCCAGTACCCCACAGGTAAACACTCCGCGCATACCTCCGCCTTCAAGCACCAGACCGGTTTGATTATCAATTGTCATCTTTCAGAATAATTAATCGTTAGAAATTAGTAGTACCTTAGTTTTTCTTAGGCCGCCGGATGACTAACAAGGAAGGAAAATCACGGAACACTTCTTCCTCTTCGGACAACTTCGTATAGGACAGGTGGCTCATCACAAGCAAGCCGTCCTTTGCTACCGAAGCCAGATCGACGGCGCTACTAAAGGATTGCGTTCGTATCCGGGAGGAATATTTGGCCAATATCGGATCTGTAGACTGCCGGAAAGCCTCATCATCCGTATCGAAGAGGAAAAGATGTACCTGTGCGCCCCCCTCCAGCATACTCTCAAGATAAGTAAGCAGAAAAGCATCGATCACCCCACCCAACACAAAAGAGACGGGGACGTTTCCGCTATAACCACGGTTGACAAAAACGGCTACCGGACATTTCACCTGTTCCATCACATCATCTATCTTATCACGAAACAGAGAGAGCCATAACACTCCACTGCCTCCGGCAGCATCCGGTCTGTACTTACTTCCTGCTCCCAGCAGAAACATGTCAGGACGCTCTTTTCGTGCCAACCGGATCATATCCTGCACCAATTTATCGGTCACCCGGTAACGGTTTTCAACACTAAGTCCCAACTCGGAAGCTTTTTCGTCCACCAGCGAGAAACTATCACGGGCATATTGCTCTGCATTCAATGGGTTTAAGTCCGTCCCCACCGTAAAATGGGCAGCGACCACATGGGCAGCTTTCATCTTTTTTCCAAATAATAAGAAAAAGACGGAAAGCAGGCTGCGTCCCGACTCCGGTCGTCCAAAACAAAAGACCAACTTCAACTTAGCCGATAAACGTTCTTCGCGACGGGCAAAAATCTGTTCAACAAAATGCAGCAACGGGGTGGTCATGAAGGTAGTCACCAGAGCCATAATGACCAGGATTACAAAAATAGAAGGTGGAAGCACTCCCATTTCGTATCCGATGTTTAGTGCAACCAACTCCATCAATCCCCGTGTATTCATCAGCGTACCGATAGTAAAACTGTCTTTCCACGACTCTCCCACCAAACGGGCGGCAACGGCGCAACCACCCAGTTTTCCTGCCACAGCAACCGTAATCAACAACAGGCAGACTCCCCAAAGCGCCGGACTGTTAATCAATCCGATCTCCGTACGCAACCCGGTAAAGGCAAAGAAAAGCGGAAGGAAAAAGACAAGAGCAATGTCTTCCACTTTTTCCATCATCACTTTACGGAATCCCAGGCTGGGAGGCATCACGACTCCTGCCATGAAGGCTCCGAACAGGGCATGAATACCGATAATCTCGGTAAGCGTAGAGGAAATAATCAAAATCAGCAGAATCAGGGCCACAAATGTTTTATTAATCACCTCCTGATTGGCATACACCTCTCCTACTTTCTTGAGAAACGGCCGTACCACCATAAACATGATTATGATATAAAGGGCAGTCAGCCCGATGGCATAAAGAGCGCTGGCAAATGTTCCGGCCTTGGCAATGGCTATGACTACAGCCAACAAACACCAGGCAGTGACATCATCATTGGCAGCCGAAGCTATGGCCAAAGTTCCCAAAGGAGTTTTCGTCATATTCCGTTCCTGAATGATGCGGGCCAATACCGGGAAAGCGGTAATACTCATAGAGATACCGATGAAAAGGGCAAACGGCAGGAAACTTGTCTGGGCAGCGGCATATTCTTCATAAATCCAATAAGATGCGACGATGCCGAGGAAGAACGGAACCAATATACCTGCATGGCTGATGACCAATGTTTCGTTGATCTTGTTTTTAAGTACACTGAAATCGAGTTCCATTCCGATCACAAACATGAAAAGTACCAGACCGACCTGGCTCAATAATTCAAGATTCGTAAGGGACTCCGGAGGGAACAGGGCCTGGAATACATCCGGAAAGAAATAGCCCAACACGGAAGGTCCCAACACAATTCCCGCCACAATCTCACCAATCACCCCCGGCTGCCCGATATGTTTAAACAGAAAACCAAAAAGCCTCACCATCAACAAGACAGCGATTATCTGTATCAACAATATACTTAACGGATGATGCAGGTTGTCGGTGACAAACTGACAAAACATAGCAAAAGGAGTCTCCTCCGCAACAGCTGATGATGCTACCACATGGTGTGAAAAACGGTCACCTTCCTCGATAGCCATGTAAATAAGTGCCCCGAAAAGGAGCAACATGATCACATAAATAAGATAATTTTTTTTGGCTCTCTGCATACAAGCATATTTTTGTGTGAAGTGTGTCTATGCAAAGATAAAACAAACCAAAAGAAAAAATAGTTTTAGAGCGGGTTTAAATATTGATTCATATAAAAAGGCACTGAAAAGAATATATGGACACTCTGTTTACTTTCCTTATTTCCGCTTCAAAGTTCCTGTTTGTCATCAGTAAAACGAAGATACAGAGGAATAAGAAAGAATAAAAGAGAAAGATAACCAACAGGAAAACAAGATTATAACAACACACAAAATTGATTTAAAACCAAAGGATTGTTGATTTAAGAGGTAAACCCCGTTAGTTTAAGCCCCAGAGGACTTTGGTTTTAAACTAACGGGAACATAGTTTCGAATGTATCCTAAAACACCAGTTCACTAATCGCCAGTAATTCCCTGCCCCTTCAGGTCGGCAGCCGATATTGTAAAATCATTTCCCTGCCTGATCCGTTCCAATACCAGGTTGCCTACTTTCCGGGCATCTTCTTCCAAAGCAAACCCTTTCCGCCCCGGAAGGGAAGGTATGTATGGTTGGCAGATCACTACCCGGTCGCCACAAAGAATCTGATAACCATATCCGTTCCCATTTTCTGTTTCAATTACTTTGAGACGATACGGACAAGCTTCATGCCGATCATAGAAAAAGAGGACTGAGACAGCGCAGGCAACGCATATCATACAAAGCAGCTTCTTATTCCTCTTCATATTCATAAGGTTTCAGTTCCCAGGTATCGTCAAAGTAAGAACTCGAACCACTGCCACCCGTCGCAACAATACCCCGGGTCCCGGTAGAGAAGCAAACAGCATGAATACGGGTACTTCCTTCAAACGCCGTCAGGTCGTCACCTTCCCAAAGATCGGTTGCCGGATTATAAATCCAATAATTCGAGTAATAGCTTCCTCCGGCAGTGGAACCCAGAGTCAGATAAGCTTTTCCATCGATCACAAAACTGACTCCATAGGAACGGACAATAGATGTATAGTCATCATCGTAATCATCATCACTCGTATTGGCGATGTCTCTCAGTTGTGTCCAAGGTGTAGCAGCGGAAGGGTCAAAGCACCAGAAGTCCGATACATCGGAATTATTGTTCTGCCCTCCGCAGACATAAGCTTTCCCGTCGATGACAAATGCCGTACCTCCTTGACGCTTTTGTCCTCCGAAACCATTCACGATAGTCCATTGTGAACCGGCTGCGGCAGTAGGGTCGAAACGATAAAAGTCCTTCAGGTAATTATCGTTGTAACCGGTTCCCACATAACCATAATTATCAATCCCGAAGCCAAGGGCATAATAGCGGGCTCCTCCCTTGAAGTCGTCCATCTGCCTCCAACTATTCGTTTCCGGATTATACTCCCACGTATCGGACAGGTATTTCTGATCGGGATTGTATCCGGTAGTGACATACCCTTTGCTACCTACCGAGAAGCCGGTGGCAGCATTGCGGACCGTACCGGGCATATCGGCACGCTGAGTCCACCAGTCATTGTCGATATCATATTCCCAAGTGTCGGCGAGCCGGGTCGTTTTTCCGTTATAGCCTCCGCAGATGTACCCTTTGTTGCCAATGGTGAAACCGGCAGCATCGGTCCGTGCTACCCCGTCAAAGTCCGAACGCCGGTACCATACTCCGGCCGTATAGGAAGCATCTTCCGTACAGGCACACAAACAAAAGAGTAAGGCACAAAGCACCAATGCTCCGGACGCGGACTTACTCGCTACAGTTTTTTCTATTCCAGTCATTCTTTTATTCTGTTTTTTAATCGTTAATTACTGACCGCAAATGTAGACGACATCAGTAAGGGTGAAAAAAAGGATCGACTAACAGGCACATTCTCTCTACCAACCAAAATGCAGTCGATAAATCATTCCGGTTAGTCGATAGTTTTTTAACAGGGAAGAGAAATCGACTTCTTTTGCGGCAAAATTATCCGATTAATGAAACAGAAAACCCTATCATTTTTATTCATCACTCTTTTAATATCCCTCCTTGCCTCTTGCCGGGACGAACTGTCAACAGTAGGAGGCAAATGGGTGGAAAGTTCCCTGCGGACGGTGCAGACCGATACTTGCACGGTCCGCATCAGCACTATCCTGAGTGATTCTCTTGCCACATCGGGCGACACAATCTGCCAGATAGGAACCATTGACGATCCCGTCTGGGGCAAAATAAAAACCGCTTTCTATGCAGAATATGACGTACCGGGAGTTTCATTCAGCGAAGACGCCGATTATGGTTTCGATTCCATTACCATCCGGTTCTACTCTTCGGGCAACTATCTGGGAGATACTCTGAATCCGCAACGCATCTCACTGCACAGCCTCTCAGAAAATCTGTCGCTGGACGAAGGATACTTGTATAGTAAATCGACAGTGGCTTACCATGCCACTCCCTTAGCTTCGTTCACCTTCACTCCCACTCCGGGCGAAACCACCCGGGAACACGAAATCCGCCTCCCCGACGAATGGGGACTCGAGTGGTTCGAACGTTTCCAAAACGGATCACGCGAGATGGAGTCACAGGAATACTTCCGCGACTATTTCAAGGGCATTGCATTCATTCCCGAAGAGGGAGGAAGTTGTATCAACGGTTTCATGGTGAATGATTCAAGCCTGTGCATCACACTTTATTATCACCAGACGAAAACAGACGCAACGGAACTGTCCGCCAGTTTCCCGGCCAACAGCGACTTGAGGTTCAACCAAGTCAGTTGTGACCGTAGCCGGACAGCCCTCTCCTCCTTACAAAGCGGAATCAATAACGGGCTTCCTTCGGAAAAGTCCGACCACCAGGCCTACCTGCAAGGACTGACGGGAATGTATCTCAACATCGACTTCCCATTCCTCAATGACTTGCGCGCCGAAGGCAGACTGGTAACTATCGAAAGTGCGCTCCTCCGCCTTTATCCGGTAAAAGAGACGTATGGCGAACGGTATCCTCTCCCCGAATCGCTGACACTATATACAGCCGATGAAAACAATGTAACGGAAGATGTCGTGACGGATATTTCAGGCAGTTCGGTACAAACCGGAAGCCTGGTAACGGACGAAATGATGGGAGAAGAGACCTATTACTCTTTCGATATTACCTCTTTCCTGCAAAGCAATCTGGGGACAGTGGGATACAACCGAAAAATCCTTCAGCTGATGCTTCCGGACAATTTGTTTTTCACCACCCTGAGTGGAGTCGTATTCGGAGATGCCGGCCACCCGGACAGTAGCCCCGTGAAACTAACCATACTTTATAAAACATATAACCCATGAAAAGACAGCTGATTCTACTGCTTACGCTTTGTCACTCCACCTTATTAATATATAGTCAGAACACAACCAATTCCCCTACATCCATGTTCGGCCTGGGCGAACTTTCAACCGGAGAAGGCGGACAGTACGCCGGACTGGGCGGAGCGGGAATCGCCCTGCAAAGCTATAACTTCCTGAATACTGCCAATCCTGCCTCACTTACCGCCATCGAAGGACAACGTTTTCTGATAGACGCCGGACTGATGGGGGCATACAAAATCTACACCCAAACCGGAACAAGCAATCATTCGGTAGTGGGAAACCTGAATAACCTCAGCATCGGTTGCCGTCTCACTCCCCATTGGTACGGGGCTGTATTTATGGCACCGGTCAGCGGTATGGGATATGCTATCACACTGGATCAGGACATCACGGGAACCGGAAATTCCACCGTATCATCACTTTTTGAAGGAGAAGGGGGGCTATCTAAAATGGGTATCAGTACCGCCTACCGCCTTTTCAAAGGTTTCTCTGTCGGTGCTAATCTTTCGTACGTGACCGGAACCATCAAACAAACAGAGACCCAGGGAAGTCTCAGTGTGGAAGAGAGTTCTTACAAGCATGCTTTTTATGTCGATTTCGGCGTGCAATACAAGTTTTCTCTAAACAGGGATAAGTCCATTGTAGCAGGACTTGTATACGGATACTCACAAGATCTGGCACAAGACAACAATCTGTCGGTGAGCAGTTCGTCGGGCAGCGAGTCGATTGATGAAAGCCAACGTTATGTGCGCCAATGCCTCCCGCAGTTTATCGGGGCGGGATTATCATACAATAGCCTCCGCTGGATGCTGACAGCCGAATACAAATATACGGATTGGAGCCGCATGAAGTCTTCAAAAAGCAACGTCCGCTTCGAAAACCAACACCGGTTATCGGCAGGTATGGCCTACACAGCAGGCAATATCTACCGCAATCCGGTGAAACTGTTACTCGGAGCGGGCGTCAACAATTCATATATGGTCATCCAGAAGAAGAAAGCAACCAACTACTACATCAGTGCAGGAAGCAACTTCACTCTCTATAACGGAAATGTCCTCTCGTTAGGAGTGAAATACAGTGATCAACTCCATCTGCCCAACGGTATGCAACGGGAACAAGGGCTGGCACTCTTCTTCAACTTTACCTTCTCGGAACGGACATACCGGGCGAAAATACAATAGACTAATCACGGAACACTTCTTCCTGCTTCAGAACGTAAGCATCGGCCAAAGCACCGGTAGCAGGTTGTTTCTCATTGTTCAGCATCACCAGGCTGCCCTCCTGCACCTTAAAGTAAGAGACTTCGCCTCCTTTTTCAGTAAGTGTCAGCAGATTGTCTTTTACCGTGAATGTGCCGGTTTCATCAAACTCGGCATCTTTGCGATCAATGTAAAGCCAGTGGTATGTATAAGTGCGGTCCTTTTTCAGGGTCAGAGTCAGTTCTATACCCGGACAATCGGCAGCCGGAGTCGTACCTTTGTAAACTCCATAGTAATCGAGAGAGGTTTCGGCTGTATGCATATCTACCACTTGTGTGGTATCGTTGCCCGCCGCAGACACATCGGCTTTCTTCGCATTTGTACAACCTACGGCAGTTAAAGTGATGAATGCTGCTGCCATCCAATAAAGATTCTTTTTCATCGGTTTAAGTTTTTATAAATGAAACATTAAAATATTGATAGCAAAGATAAGCGTTCATTTCCATATTTAAGGATATTCAGCTATCTTTGTCGCATAAATATTAATAAAAACGACATAATAATGAAAAAGACAATCCTCCTGGCCGCTTTAGGCTTGATTAGTCTGAGCGCATTGGGCAAAGACAAACCAAAAGAAGAAGGCTTCGTTTTCACGACAGTGAAAGAAAACCCGATTACATCCATCAAAAACCAGAATCGTTCAAGCACTTGCTGGAGCTTCTCGAGCCTCGGCTTCCTCGAATCGGAACTGCTCCGTACGGGAAAAGGCGAATACGATCTTTCTGAAATGTTCGTTGTACACCACACAATGGTTGACCGCGCCGTTAACTATGTCCGCTATCATGGCGACAGCTCCTTCTCTCCGGGCGGAAGCTTCTATGACATCATGTTCTGTATGAAGAACTACGGACTTGTTCCGCAAGAAGCCATGCCGGGAATCATGTATGGTGACTCACTGCCCGTTCACAACGAACTGGATGCAACAGCGGAAGGTTATGTAAACGCCATTGCCAAAGGCAAACTGAAGAAACTGACTCCGGTATGGAAAAAGGGTCTTTGCGCCATCTATGACACTTACCTCGGACAATGTCCGGAGAACTTCACTTACAAAGGTAAAGAATATACTCCGATGACTTTTGCACAGTCTCTGGGTTTGAATCCGGACGACTATGTATCTCTGACTTCATACACACACCACCCCTTCTATTCACAGTTTGCCATCGAAATTCAGGACAACTGGCGCAACGGATTGTCATACAATCTGCCGCTTGACGAATTCATGGCTGTAATGGACAATGCTGTAAAGAACGGATACACGTTCGCATGGGGTAGTGACGTCAGCGAAGAAGGATTTACCCGTGACGGTATCGCCGTAATGCCGGACGCAGCCAAGGGTGCTGAACTGACAGGTTCGGATATGGCCCGCTGGACCGGAATGACCGCCGCTGACAAACGCAAAGAACTGACTTCAAAGCCACTGCCGGAAATTAAAGTTACTCAGGAAATGCGCCAGACGGCTTTCGATAACTGGGAAACAACCGATGACCACG
Organism: Bacteroides hominis; assembly: GCF_033042785.2. Classification (NCBI taxonomy): domain Bacteria; kingdom Pseudomonadati; phylum Bacteroidota; class Bacteroidia; order Bacteroidales; family Bacteroidaceae; genus Bacteroides; species Bacteroides hominis. Next base: position 4,768,304 of record NZ_CP178829.1, read on the forward strand.
GAATGATTATCTACGGTATCGCCAAAGATCAGAACGGAAAAGAATACTTTATGGTGAAAAACTCTTGGGGCACTAATAACAAGTACAAAGGTACCTGGTATGCTTCTAAAGCTTTCGTTGCTTACAAGACTATGAATATTCTGGTTCACAAAGATGCGCTTCCTAAAGATATCGCAAAGAAACTGGGAATCAAGTAAGAAATTACAAGTTACAGAGCCACGGGCTGTAGTCTGCAAGGTGTAATCCACTTGTAGATTACAGCCCGTTCTTATGGTCTGTAACCCGACCTTAACTGCTGATACAAATCTTGTTGATATATTCTGTAAACCTCTCCTTATAATTATCGCCGACAGGTATGTATATATTCTTATTAAAAATGATGCGCAACCGTGAGACCTCCGTTATTTTCCGGAGATTGACGATATAGGAGCGATGTACTCTCATAAACATTTCTTGCGGCAGACGCTCTTCCAGTTTTCTCATACTCAGCAGAGTGACTACGGGCTTATCCATCATATTCGTGTAAATGCGCACATACTCACTCATGCCTTCGATATAACAAATATCCGCCACATTGATACGGATAATCCTGGATTCGGACTTCACAAACAACGAACCGTCCCGTTCCAGCAAATCCGGTTCCGCCCCTCCCCCGTAATCCTGCAAATGATACTCAAACTGCCTGCGTGCCTTGTCCGCCGCCTTCAGGAGATCCTGAAACTCGAACGGCTTCAACAGATAGTCCACCGCATCCACTTTAAAACCTTCAACAGCATATTCCGGATAGGCGGTGGTAAAGACAATCAGAGGTTTCACTACCAATGAACGCACCAGATCGAGTCCGTTCAGGTCCGGCATATGAATATCGACGAACATCAAGTCAATTTCTTCTTCAGAAAGCACCTGCATGGCACCGAAAGCATCCTGACAGGAAGCAATTAGTTGCAGGAAGGGGACACGTGAAATATAACCTACCAATTGTTCAAGCGCCAACGGCTCGTCATCAATAGCAATGCATTTTATCATAACAAAGGAATGATTAATAAAACGTTAAAACTACCCTCGCGCTCGTTGATAGACAGGGTATAGTCCTGCCCGAACAAAAGCCTCAACCGCTTACGGACATTTTCCAATCCGATGCCATGATTCTGTTCACCGGATTTTCCCCAATTGCTGTTGGAACAGCGAAACGCAAGTTTCCCATCTTCTACAGTCATGGCAACTCGTATGAACGACTCTTTCTGATAACTCACTCCATGCTTAAACGCATTCTCTACAAAAGAGATAAAGAGTAAAGGCGGTATCTGTACTTTTGGTATTTCGCCGGGCATGTCGCACATGATGCAAACCTTATCGGTATAACGAAGCTTCATCAGGGTAATATAGTTATCGAGAAACTGTATCTCACGCGAAAGCAAAATCGTTTTATTACTTGCTTCGTAAAGCACATAACGCATCAGTTTAGAGAGTTCGACAATGGTCTTCTTGGCTTTCCCGGCATCCATATCGACCAGTGCATGAATGTTGTTGAGCGTATTCATAAAAAAATGCGGATTGATCTGATACTTCAGATATTGCAATTCCGATTGCAGATGCTGGTGTTCCAACTCTTTCAGTGCCTCTTCATCCCGCATGGACTTGAATAGAAGCTTGATAGCCACATTGAACCCCACCACCAGCAAAGCCAGTGAGAAACGTCCAAAAAGATAGCCCGGCAAAGGATAAGGCCCCTGCCGGAGCGGATCCATCACTCGCTTGGGCATGGGTGGTTGAGACGAATGTTCTTCATAAATATAACCGGGAGGAACGGGCATCGGGTTGTTGAACTGCCTGTGCCTCGGCCGGCTGAAGGAAGGATATAAGAAAAAAAGCAGAACAATGACTCCTATCAACGAAAATGCATACTGCCAATATCGCTTCCGAAGCAACAATCGGGGGACGAGTAAATAGTTGTTCACTACAAAAAGCAGAAAAAAGGGTAACGTCAACAGCCATGCCACCCGTATGGTCTGCCAGCTGAAAGTATGTATCGAACTGATGGATGAAAACAGATAGTCGCCCACCAACGGTACGAAGATAACAGTCAGCCAGATGACGAGATAAACCACCTGCTCCAGTAATTGCTGCTTATTAATCTGTTTCATTATGATAAAGTCTTTCTGAAGATTAGTCCACAAAAATACCCCCTTTTGTCCATACCCGACAAAAGAACTCGACAAAGAGGGACGTTTTGACGATAAAGCATGGTAAATCATGAACTTCCCTTTTCTCCGCCGGTGCATTTATTCGTTACCCTGAAAAGATCGATGCCCTTCAGCCACGAATTTTGCCAGTAATTGCCTATCTTTGCAGCCCGAAAAAATAATCCGCCATTTTAATGAAGAAATTAGCCATACTTGCAGCTTTCATCTTTTGCCCCTTTGCCATACAGGCACAAGAAGTATTTATCAATGCCGACCTGGTAAGCAGTTACATCTGGCGTGGAATGAAGAACGGAAATGCTTCCGTACAGCCTACTCTCGGCGTAGAGTGGAAAGGATGGACCCTATCGGCATGGGGATCGACAGAATTCAGAAACGAGAATAATGAAATAGACCTTACGCTGGAGTATGAATATAAAAACCTCCAACTGTACCTTAATAACTACTTTTACCAAAGTGAAGACGAACCATTCAACTATTTCCACTATACTCCCCGCACCACAGGTCACACCTTTGAAGCAGGAGCTGTCTATACCATTAGTGAAAGTTTCCCGTTATCGTTGGCCTGGTATACCACCTTTGCCGGAAACGATTACCGGGAAAATGAAAGACGTGCCTGGTCCAGTTATTGCGAACTCAGCTATCCATTCACTGTAAAGGGAGTAGACTTGGCTGTCGAAGCCGGGTTCACCCCATGGGAAGGAGAATACGCTGATAAATTTAATGTAGTTAATGTCGGACTTTCGGCTACCAAAACATTGAATATTCCATCCGGATTCACTCCATCTGTTTTTGGTAAACTGATAGCTAATCCATACGAAAACCAACTCTATTTTGTTTTCGGAATAAGTTTGTAGAGCAGTATCTTCTACACAGCACTAAATATAAAGCCCAGATCAAACAGACTTGCACCGCAATCTGTTTACGCAAATCTGAGATACTCCGGATAATATACCTGTGAAGTTTTATACCTATTTCAAAATTCCATTTTCATTTTAGTTTAATACTTTAACATGCATCCTTAAATCTAAATCCAATACTGGACTTAACCCGTAAGTACGAACCACTGCATCTTTATTCCTACAGGTAAAGAGCAGCACTTCTCTTTCAGATATCTCCCGATATTCCACGAAAAATAAAATAATCCATCTTTTATTCACGAAAGTACATTGATTTATTAAGCTATATGCTCTTTCTTTACCCAATAATATCATAAAAAACAATGTATGAAAAACAAGCTGACAATTCTCTTACTTTCTCTCTGTTTTACCGGTTTTGCCGATGCCCAGCAGGCAGAGATAAATCTTGGCATAACAACCGGACAGCTCTGTCTGGAAGTTACTTTTAAAGGCGAACAGGTCATCAGTGCGTCACCTCTGGGCATGAACATTGATCATATAGACTTAGGTAAATCAGTATGTATAAAATCTGTACAACAAAGAAGCGCGGAATACAAAACATATACAATAGAAAAAAAGGACAGAAGTGTCTACTACCTTGATACCCGTGAGTTTAACGATGGGATAGCCTTGAGATATCGCATCCCTTCCACCGGCAGTTGTTGTGTATATGGCGAGGAAACGTCTTTCACTTTTCCGGCCGGAACCCGGGTATGGTACGCCAGTGGCCCTTTTCAATACGGATGGATACAAGCTTACCAAGATCGCACCACCGACAAAATAGAAAACGAGCTGTTGGCTCCTCCCGCCACTTTCCATCTTCCCAACGGGATGTATGCCGCCATTACCGAAGCTAACCTGTTTAATTTTCACGGTGCAGTATTGTTCGGATGTAAAGACAACAGGGTACAATTCGGCTATGTAGATAACAAAGGGCATTTGGAAACAGGTGTATCAACAGGTCTCCCCGCCGGTAAATACTGGCATGCAGAAGTACGCAATTCACCCTGGATCGTTTCCCCGCGCAACGGCTACAAAGAGATAACCACTCCCTGGCGCATCCTGATGTTATCGGAGGATCTGGATGGATTGGTGAATAATCGTATCATAGCCCAAGTATCAGAACAGCCGGATCGCACACTTTTTCCCGAAGGAAAAAATACCCAATGGATTAAACCGGGACGTTCGATTTTCACCTGGTTAGTGGAAGGAGAAAACAGACTGAGCGTAGAGAACCACAAAAGATATGTTGACGGAGCAGCCGAGTTAGGTCTGGAATCTGTTGTGGTGGATGATGGCTGGGAACTTTGGCCGAAAACAGAGAAAAATGCCAATGGACGTACCAAATGGGAATTACTCAAAGAGTTAGTCGATTATGCCCGCAGCAAAAACGTAGATATCTGGGTATGGCGGCCTTCTTCTCCAAGATATGGTAATAAATCCGATGTCGGCTTGCTGGATGCGGACGAACGCAACAATTTTATGAAAAGATGTGCGGAAATCGGTGTAAAAGGATTAAAAATAGATTTCTTCCACACAGAAAATCTATTTACAGTCAATTTTATGGAGAATATATTGAAGGATGCTGCCAAAGCACATCTGATGGTTATTTTCCATGGGGTGAATAAACCTACAGGCGACAGCTATACGTATCCCAACCTGTTGGCCAAAGAGGCTGTACGCGGTTTAGAGTCCGTAGGTGGAGAAAATAACTGGGCTCCAGGCCCACCGTGGCCTTATCACAATACGGTGTTACCCTTTACCCGCTGGCTGGCAGGTCCTGCCGACTATACCCCATTGAACTTCCGCCAATTCTGCCCTCCATCTGTCACTTTCACGCATCAATTGGCGAGTATCTACACGTTCACATCGCCCATGCTGATCTTTGCAGCCGACATGGAAGATATGCTGGCATGTCCGGGACGTATGTTTATTGAAGAAGTACCAGTCACCTGGGATCAGACAAAAATTCTAAAAGAAAGCCGGATAGGTGAATTGGCCGCATTATCCAGGAGAAAAGGGGATATATGGTATCTTTCCATCTTAAATGGAGAAAAGGCTGTTACCCAAGAAATCGAATTGGACTTTTTGCCCAAAGGCAACTACCGCATGACTTATGCATCCGATGACGGAGAAAACAGAAAAAAGATTATGATAAACAATCGAAAAATAAAATCGGGTAAAACGCTAAAAATAAAGTTATTATCGGGAGGAGGTTATTTAGCCAAATTTGAAAAAACCGACAAATAGCATGAAACTAATCCCCTGCAACATATTGTCAAAGAGATAATGTGATCTATCAACCTGAGTGTGTGTCGGAACTCACCACAGAGGACACAGAGTAACACGGAGGCGATTTAAAGTTGTTGATTATTAACAAAATACTCTGTGATACTCTGTAGCACTCCGTGGTAAAAAGAGTTATGACACACCTTCAAGATTAAAAACACTTCGCCCACTGTAAACAGAACACCTTTAGCAATTCAAACAGGATCGCCAGAGGAAAAAAGAACACACAAACAGAACCAACATAACAAATGTCGGACATTCAATCACAAAAATTTCGAATATTTCATCGAGATTCACACCTTCTTTCTTGTAACCGGCAGATTGTTACAACATACGGAACCACAATTCGATTCATCCCCCAACCTGACGCATATACACCTATTATACAACAGGTTAACTAAAGACAAAATAATAAAATACAGATTATTCCTAACAGAACTATAACCAAATTAATCGGTTTTAAAGAAACACATTTTATAATGTATTAAAAAAGAACAGAATATTTTTTGTTTTTTAGATTAACAATGATGCAAATATAGCGATTATTTTAAAAATAGATAATAATCACAAAAGTTTTTTTCATTCTAACCCAATATTCCTCACCCTCTACGCTCCTTCCGGAAACAAATCAAGAGAAACAAACTTCGATATATGTCAGGGTAGACAGAGAGGATTGCAAAAAGTCTTCAGTTTGTCATAAAACACTAAATACCAAACAAGATAATCGGTCATTTAGTAGAACAACAGGCCATTTCAATCTTTTATTTCCCGTCTACAAAGCTATTCACAATAAAAGCAGAGCTGTACATAAATGCGCATACCCTGTGATAATAAACGCCTTACAGTACACCAAGTTCTGTTAGAACTAATCCTATTTTAAAGAAAAAGGAAAGGCAGATGAATGGAGAAAGTGAAATGTAAAAGAACCGAACAAAACCTTTATTATTAATCTAAAACAAAATTGTTATGTTAAAAATCACTAGACAAGTTACTCTGCTCTTGCTCGCCGGTGCACTAAGCTTCCCAGCTTATTCGTATGCAACGCAAGCCACAGAAGCATTGGTTCCTGAAGTTACTCAAGAGAAAGTAACAGGAACGGTTGAAGATGCAATGGGCCCGGTTATTGGTGCCAGTGTCATGGTAAAAGGCACGACTAACGGCGTCATCACAAATTTAGAAGGTAAATTCTCGTTGGATGGCGTGAAAAAAGGAGATATTATTGTAATATCTTACATCGGATATGTCACACAGGAAATTCCTTATACCGGAAAGCCCATTCAAGTGAAGCTTGCTGAAGACAGCAAGGCATTGGAAGAGGTGGTAGTCGTTGGTTATGCCACCGTGAAAAAAGCCAACCTGACCGGAGCCGTATCAGCTGTGGACAGTAAGGTGCTGGAAGACCGCCCGATTGTCAATCTCGGACAAGGTTTGCAAGGTGCTATCCCCAACTTAAACGTAACCACCAGTGGTCGTCCGGGCGAAGGTTCAAGTTTCAATATCCGTGGTACCACTGCCATGAGTGGAAGTTCACCGCTGGTATTGGTCGATGGCGTGGAAATGGACCCGAACCTCATTAACCCGCAAGACGTGCAAAGTGTCTCCGTACTGAAGGATGCCGCCTCCGCATCTATCTATGGTGCACGTGCGGCTTATGGCGTTGTATTGATCACAACCAAAGGAGGACGCAAGGACCAGCCGACACAAGTATCATTCGATGCTTCGGTTTCTTTCAACGGACCTACTACCCGCCCCACCTATATGAACTCCATGCAATATGCTACCTGGATGAACACCGCACAGCAAAACACAGTGGGACGAGACTATTTCGATGCTGAATGGATGCAGCACATTGAAGCTTACTATAAAGATCCGGCAAACAACTCTCCGGTATTTATCCACTCAGATCCGAGTATCAGTAAAAACGGCACCAAATACACGTATGCCGGTAACACCAACTGGATGAAAGAGTTGTATAAGAAGAATTATCCTGTCCAGAAGTACAATGTCAATATCAGTGGCGGCGGTAAGAAGGCTACCTATTACACTTCTTTAGGATATACCGACCAAGGATCTCTAATTCGTTTCGGTAACGAACAGTTCAAAAAGTTCAACGTGATGAACAACATCAACTATGACATAAACGAATGGTTGCACCTCTCCATGAAAACAAGCTTCAACCGCACCAAGCTGACAGGATTGAATCAGGACAACGTGCATGGCGATAATTTTATGGGAGGTGATACGCGTCCTATCATGCCGGTGAAACACCCGGACGGAAATTGGGCCGGACAGGGCGACTTTACCAACTTCCCTGCCATTCTTGAAGACGGCGGTAACCGGCAAACCAACAAAAATGACCTTTGGAACACGATCACGATGAAGCTGACTCCTATTAAAGGTATGAGCATCAACATGGACTATACGTTCAATTACTATAGTGAGAATAATAAGGTACACATGAAGTCATTCGACGAATATGGAGCCAACGGACAATTCCTGCAAACTTTTGCATGGACCAATCCGAACTCTGTGTCCCAGTCACAAGCCAACGATACCTACAATGCTTTCAACTTTTTCGGCGATTATGAGAAGACATTGGGCAAACATTACCTGAAGGGAATGATCGGTTACAATCAGGAAAGCAAGCACACCACTGGATTCAATGCCGGACGCGAACAACTGATCTCAAATGACTTGGGTTCATTGAGCTACGCCACAGGCGACCGTTGGGTAGGCAGCTATGACAACTCCTGGGCTACCCGAAGCGGTTTCTTCCGCATCAACTACGGATATGACGATCGTTATTTACTTGAAGTAAACGGTCGTTACGACCTCTCTTCCAAATTCCCCAAACACGACCGTGCCGTGTTCAATCCTTCTTTCTCGGCAGCCTGGAGGCTATCCAATGAAAGCTGGTTCAAGAACTGGACAAACAGTTTCTTTGACGAATTGAAAATCAGAGGTTCTTATGGTAGCTTAGGCAATCAGGCACTCGACAATGGATGGTATGCTTATCTCTCTAATTACAGTACCGGACAGACCAGTTGGATTATGGGCAGCAACCAACCGCAGTATGTGGTTCCGGGTGGACTTGTCAGCTCGTCCATCACTTGGGAGACCGTAACACAATGGGACCTGGGACTTGACTTCAACTTCCTGAACAACCGGTTGAAAGGTGCTTTCGACTATTATCAGAGACGTACATCGGATATTCTTGCCGCAGGTAAAATCCTGCCGGGTATCCTGGGTGCCAACGAACCTCAGGAAAATGCAGCCGAATCATTGACGAAAGGTTGGGAATTTGAAATCAGCTGGAACGACCAGTTGGCAAGTGGGTTCCACTACACAGTCGGATTCAATCTGTCCGACTATCAATCGGAGGTCACCAAGTTCGATAATAAATCAAAAGAACTGGGCAACTGGTATGTGGGACAGAAACAAGGAGAAATCTGGGGTTATGAAACCTATGGCTTATTCCAGTCAGAACAAGAAATAGCCGGAGCCGCCAATCAGGATAAAGTATCAGGAGGTATCAAACTGATGCCGGGTGACATCCGTTTTGTAGACCGCAACAACGATGGCGTTATTGACTGGGGTGACAACACTGTTGATAATCCGGGCGATATGAAAATTATCGGTAACAGCACTCCGCGTTATCATTACGGCATCAATCTGGGAGCCGATTGGAAAGGCTTCGACTTGGGTATCTTCTTCCAGGGTGTGGGCAAACGTGACCTCTATCTGCCGGGCACTTCATTCCGCAGCCATTACGGAAGCGAATGGCAGGTACCTTCAGCCTACAACAACGATTACTGGACTGAAGAGAACACCGGAGCCTACTTCCCACGCGCTCGCTTCAATGGTGGTTCGGCCATCAATCAGGCTCAGACACGCTATCTGGTTGACGCTTCTTACTGTCGTCTGAAATCGCTCAGCATTGGTTATACATTACCTAAAGTATTGACCAAGAAAGCTTCGATCGAAAAGATACGTATCTACTTTACCGGTGAAAACCTTTTCACTATTTCAGACACTCCCGACGGACTCGATCCGGAATTGGATAACCCATACAAATATCCGATGCAAAGATCATTATCTGTTGGTTTAAATCTCACATTCTAATACAAAGCATCTTATGAAAATCAAATATTTATTCTATATCGGAGTGGCAACACTCGCCCTATCGAGTTGTAACGACGGTTTCCTGGAAAGAGCCCCGGAAGCAATCAATGACAAAACCTTCTGGAATACCACAGGAGATTTGGAAACATATGCCAATCAATTCTATAGTTACCTCCCCGGAGGTGTAACCTCAATAGCAGACGGTGAGAGCGATAATCAAGTACCTAACAACATCCCCCAGTTCTTCTGGAATCAGTTGAGCACCCCCGCAGAGGCAGCAAGCTGGTGTAACTGGAGCAAAGGCGGATGGCAGCCGATCCGGCTGGTAAACTACTTCCTGACCCACTATCAGACGGTAAGCGGCAAGGAGTCGGAAATCAACCAATATGTAGCAGAAGTCCGCTTCTTCAAAGCGATGCAATATGCCGGATTGATGAGAACGTTCGGCGATATCCCCTGGCTGGATAAAGACCTGGGCACGGGTGATACGGATATTCTTTACGGACCGAAACTGAAACGGTATGAAGTGATGGATAAAATCATTGAAGAATTTGATTTTGCCATCCAATGGTTACCCGAGAAACCGGCTACCGGACGCATCGGAAAAGATGTAGCACGCCAGTTGAAAGCCAGGACTTGTCTGCACGAAGGTACATATTATAAATATCACACCGAATTGGGATGGGCAGACAAAGCAGACCGTCTGCTGAAAATGGCAGCCGACGAAACAGATGCAATCATGGCAACCGGCAAATACGAGATCTATAACACCGGACATCCGGAAAAAGACTATTACGACGTATTTGTAATGGAAGACAAAACAAACCTGAAAGAGGCTATCTTACCGGTGATCTATCTGGATGGCAAAAGAAAACACGGTATGAGCCGTACGTTGTCCGAAGCCAATACCGGCTTTTCAAAAGACTTTGTAGAAAGTTATCTGTGTCTCAACGGTAAACCCATTACAGGAAACGACCAATATAAAGGGGATGACAATATGAAAAATGAAACTACCGACCGCGACCCACGCCTGAAGCAGACCATCCTGACCTGGGACTTCCCTACACGGGTGACTGTGGCCACCAACGACAGTACGTATGTTGAAAAGGAAGAAGATTTCATTTCGCAATACTGCCTGACCGGATATAAGTCCATCAAATACCTTATTCCGACAGATAAAGCCTTTGAGGCAAACAACAATACTTATGACGGCATCGCCTATCGTTATGCAGAAACCTTGTTGATCAACGCAGAGGCTAAAGCCGAACTGGGTACGATTACACAAGCGGACTTGAACAAGACCATCAATGTATTGCGCGACCGTGCAGGTATGCCTCACCTGACTATGGAAGTAGGTTTCACCGATCCGAACTGGCCCGCCTGGGGATACAGCCTTAGCCCGCTATTACAGGAAATCCGCCGCGAACGCCGCATTGAGTTGGCTGGTGAAGGATTCCGCTGGGACGACCTGGCCCGTTGGAAAGCCGGAAAAATATGTGATAATGTGAAGACATACGTCGGAAAACGTGAACCTTATAAGGAAGGCAAGTACGCAGTCGTATATCCTGCCTATACCAATGCCGACTACTCTTATGAAGCAGGCAAAAGCCGCACCTGGAATGACAGGCTTTACCTGAGGCCGATACCGACCGGGGAACTTCAGAGAAACGAGAACCTTCTCCCGCAAAATCCGGGATGGTAATAATTGCTTTTTAGTTAATCCCCGGAACGAGTTTCCGGGGATTTTTTTATCTTTGCATCATTAACCCTTTTAACATATCATGAAAATAAACAAACTACTGTATGCCGGAGCTGCCCTGACCCTACTTGGCGCTTGTGCTCCTGCTGTGAAAGCTCCCGAAGCTATCTTACCTGTTCCCGAAGAAAAACAAGTGGAATGGCAGAAAATGGAAACATATGCTTTCGTTCACTTCGGTCTGAACACTTTCAACGACCGTGAATGGGGATACGGAGATTCGGACCCGAAAACGTTCAACCCATCCAAGCTGGACTGCGAACAATGGGTGAAAACCTTTGTAGAATCGGGTATGAAAGGAGTAATCCTTACCGCCAAACACCATGATGGCTTTTGCTTGTGGCCTACCGAACTGACAGAATATTGTATCCGTAACACTCCTTACAAGGACGGTAAAGGAGATATTGTAGGTGAACTGGCAGCCGCCTGTAAGAAATACGGCATTAAATTCGCTGTTTATCTCTCTCCCTGGGACAGACACCAGGCTAACTACGGTACACCGGAATATGTAGATTATTTCCATAAACAACTGACTGAGCTGATGACCAATTATGGCGAAGTATTCGAGGTTTGGTTTGACGGTGCCAACGGCGGTGACGGATGGTATGGCGGAGCCAAAGACAGCCGTACCATCGACCGCAAGACTTACTACAACTATCCACGTATCTATGAAATACTGGATAAACTCCAACCACAGGCCATTGTTTTCTCCGACGGAGGTCCCGGTTGCCGTTGGGTAGGTAACGAGAACGGATTTGCCGGAGCTACCAACTGGTCGTTCCTGCGTGCGGGCGAAGTGTATCCGGGCTATCCGAAATATCGCGAACTGCAATACGGACACGCTGACGGTAACCAATGGGTACCGGCAGAATGTGATGTCTCTATCCGTCCGGGGTGGTTCTATCATCCGGAAGAAGACAACCGAGTAAAAACCGTAGACCAATTAACAGACCTTTATTACCGGAGTGTGGGACACAACGCGACCCTCTTGCTTAACTTCCCGGTTGACCGCGACGGGCTGATCCATCCGATCGACTCGGCCAACGCAGTAAACTTCCACAAGAATGTACAGAAACAATTGGCACACAACCTGCTCGCAGGTATCCAACCGAAAGTATCGGATGAACGTGGAGGAAAATTCTCAGCCAAAGCCGCAACAGATGAAAGTTGGGATACTTACTGGGCTACCAACGACGAGGTGACTGCCGCAGAGATTGAGTTCGACTTCCCCAAAACGGAAAAGGTCAACCGTATGATGATCCAGGAATATATTCCGTTGGGACAACGTGTCAAATCATTCGTAGTGGAATATGACAAAGATGGAAAATGGCTGCCGGTGAAACTGAATGAAGAGACTACGACCGTGGGCTACAAACGCTTGTTGCGCTTTGAAACCATTTCGACCGACAAACTCCGCATACGCTTCACGGATGCACGCGCCTGCCTTTGCATCAACAACATAGAGGCTTATTATGCAGGTGAGACACCCGACACATTCACCGTAGAGGCCAAAGAATTAAAAAGTTATCCGTTTACACTCGTAGGAGTATCCGAAGAGGAGACTAAGAAATGTATGGATAAAGACAAGAGCACCACTGCTTTTGTTGAAGGGGACGCACTGGTGATCGATCTGGGAGAAGAACGCACAATTACCTCTTTCCATTATCTGCCGGATCAAAGCGAATATAACAAAGGATTAATCTCCTCTTATGAACTATCTGTAGGTACCGAAGCAAATGCGGTAAACCAGATAGTAGCTAAAGGGGAATTTTCAAACATCAAAAACAATCCGATTCTACAGTCTGCCTACTTCACTCCGGTGAAAGCACGATACCTTTCTCTGAAACCTACCAAAATGGTAACAGAAGGAGAAACTATGGGATTTGCAGAAATAGGAATCCAATAACAACAGTACTCCGGAGGTATGTCAGAAGTAATTATAAATCTGAGGCATACCTCCATTATTCAACCCTTTTTCCCTTTTTATATATTCCTTATAAGAAGGATAGCACTAAAGGATAACATAGTTTAACTACCAGGTTTGATTTAAGTTACGAATATTACGTAGTTTTATGCCATTTACTAAAAAGCATAGACTATGAGAACGAACACAACCCTTTTCAGCTTACTCCTTTCCTCCGGTTTACTCTTCTTGGGATGTACCAATAAACCCTCTTCGTCACAAGAACCAATTTCCGAAACAACATTTCCCGTCACTCTCCCTTTTGAAACCGGAATCGGGACGGAACAAACAGTTACCTTGAGCCAAATAGCCCGGGAAGTGAAAATCATCCCTTTGGAAACCACCGACCAATGTTTACTGCCGGCCATCATAAAAAACAGCATTACACTCTGCGGACATAACTTATACATCCCTACGCAAAAACAGGTCTTTCAGTTCACGGACGAAGGTAAATTTGTCCGGACAGTTGCCCGGATGGGACAAGGCCCCGGAGAATATACCGGTATTCGTTTTATATCAACAGACGATGTTTCCAAACAAGTATTCCTGATGGACCATGGAAAACTACTGGCATATTCCGGCAACGGAGAGTTCATGAATGAATGTAAGTTTCCATTTGCCTGGCAATTTTCGGCACTGAACGACAGCACTTTTGCGTCCTACATTTACAACAATACGGGAAACAAGCTTTTCAGATTATTAATAATCGACTCTAAAGGCGATACACTGACTTCATTTCCCCAATACGACCGTTTCACCATTCCCAGCGGGCTAAACCTCTATTTATGGGGAAAATGCGACAAATATTTATACCAGTTCCAGAATCAGGTTTGCATGAAAGAATACTATAATGACACAGTATTTACCGTCCGTCCGGATACACTCCTGCCCCGCTATATCCTACAACTTGGAAAATATAAATTGCCCAAAGAGAAACGCTTCGAAGTTCTCGACGGCAACTGGAACGTTTATGAAACAACGGCTTCCAACTATCTCCGCCCGGATATATTGGAAACGCCCGGATACCTGTTCATCCCTTATACTTCATGGAACGTAACGGACAAGTCGGAAGCTCCCCGCCTGGCTATGTACGACAAACAGAAAGGACAGCTATTCGGTGTAAAAGACGGAATGATACAGAACGATATGTATGGCAAAGTCCCTTTCTACCCGGCAATGCGTGTGGCAGATGATGTTTTATTGTATTATTGGGAAGCAAGTGACATACTGGAGTTGGCAGAAGAAGATCCGGAGCTGAAAAACATCCCCGAATTAAAAGATCTGAAAGCCGACGATAACCCGGTATTCATGATCGTAAGAACCAAACAAGTTGCTCAGAATCTTTAAACTTGTGCATTTTTCAGACAGATTTCTTGTCAGAACCAAGCGTTTGCTTAAATTTGCAGGCTGATAGTTAACCGGATAGTGAATAGCAAGAACCTTACTACTGACTACTGGCTGCTAACTTGTAGAAATACTAATACTAAAATTAATAACATGAGTTTGAAAATTGTTGTATTGGCAAAACAAGTTCCCGACACACGCAACGTTGGGAAAGATGCCATGAAAGCCGACGGAACCATTAACCGTGCGGCACTCCCTGCCATCTTCAACCCCGAAGACCTGAACGCTCTTGAACAGGCTCTCCGACTGAAAGATGCCCACCCAGGCTCTACCGTTACCATCCTGACCATGGGACCGGGACGTGCAGCCGACATTATTCGTGAAGGACTTTTCCGTGGTGCCGACAATGGTTATCTGCTGACAGACCGTGCTTTTGCCGGTGCTGATACACTGGCTACTTCGTACGCTCTGGCAACAGCCATCAAAAAAATCGGTGGATATGACATCATCATCGGCGGTCGTCAGGCCATCGACGGAGATACGGCGCAGGTAGGACCGCAGGTTGCAGAAAAGTTAGGACTGACTCAGATTACGTATGCGGAAGAAATCCTGAAAGTAGGTGACGGAAGCATTACCGTGAAGCGTCACATTGACGGTGGTGTGGAAACCGTAGAAGGCCCGCTGCCCATCGTCATCACTGTCAACGGAAGTGCAGCTCCCTGCCGCCCGCGCAATGCAAAGCTGGTTCAGAAGTACAAACACGCCAAAACCGTTACCGAGAAGCAACAGGGCAACCTGGACTATACCGACCTTTACGACACCCGCGACTACCTGAACCTGGTGGAATGGAGTGTAGCAGACGTAAACGGTGATCTGAAACAATGCGGCCTCAGCGGTTCGCCGACAAAGGTAAAAGCTATCCAGAACATCGTGTTCCAGGCGAAAGAGAGTAAAACCATCAGCGGCAGCGACCGTGAAGTGGAAGAACTGATTGTTGAACTGTTGGAGAACCACACTATAGGGTAAGAGGAGAGAAAAGATATGAATAACTTATTTGTATATTGCGAAATAGAAGACGGCATCGTCGCAGACGTAAGCCTCGAACTTCTGACAAAAGGACGCTCGTTGGCCAATCAGTTAAACTGCCAGCTTGAAGCAGTTGTTGCCGGAACCGGTCTCAAAGATATTGAAAAACAGATTCTCCCGTACGGAGTAGACAAACTCCATGTATTCGATGGTGAAGGACTCTATCCTTATACTTCACTTCCCCACACTTCAATCCTCGTGAATCTGTTCAAAGAAGAACAGCCGCAAATCTGCCTGATGGGTGCAACCGTGATCGGTCGTGACCTCGGCCCGCGTGTATCGTCAGCTCTGACCAGCGGATTGACAGCGGACTGTACCTCACTGGAAATCGGTGACCACGAAGATAAGAAAGAAGGTAAGGTTTACAAAAACCTGCTTTACCAGATTCGTCCGGCATTCGGAGGTAACATCGTTGCTACCATCGTCAATCCCGAACACCGCCCCCAAATGGCAACCGTTCGCGAAGGTGTGATGAAAAAAGCCATTCTGTCAGCCGACTACAAAGGTGAAATCATTAAGCATGATGTGAAGAAATACGTAGCCGACACCGATTACGTAGTAAAAGTCATCGAACGCCATGTAGAAAAAGCCAAGAACAACCTGAAAGGTTCTCCGATCATCATTGCCGGCGGTTACGGTGTAGGTTCGAAAGAAAACTTCAACTTGCTGTTCGATCTCGCAAAGGTGTTAAACGCAGAAGTAGGCGCCAGCCGTGCCGCTGTAGATGCAGGCTTCGTTGACCACGACCGTCAGATCGGCCAGACCGGTGTTACAGTACGTCCGAAACTCTATATTGCCTGCGGTATCTCCGGACAAATTCAGCACATTGCCGGTATGCAGGAAAGCGGTATCATCATCTCCATCAACAACGATCCGTCAGCTCCGATCAATACGATTGCAGACTATGTGATCAACGGAACAATCGAAGAAGTTGTACCGAAGATGATTAAGTATTATAAACAAAACAGTAAGTAAGAAATGGCTAACTTTTATTTAGATACTCCGGAACTCAAGCATCACTTGAACCATCCGTTGATGAAGAGAATTGTTGAGCTGAAAGAGCGCAACTATGCTGATAAAGATAAATTCGACTATGCTCCGGTAGACTTCGAAGATGCAATGGACAGCTACGATAAAGTACTGGAAATTGTAGGGGAAATCTGTGGTGACATCATCGCTCCCAATGCAGAAGGCGTCGATCACGAAGGTCCGGTTTGTGCCGACAACCGCGTAACTTATGCCAGCGGAACTGCCCAGAACCTGGATGCCTGCCGTAAAGCCGGGCTGATGGGTATGGCTATGCCCCGCCGCTTTGGAGGTCTGAACTTCCCAATCACTCCATACATCATGGCTGCCGATATCGTGAGCCGCAGTGATGCAGGTTTCGAGAACCTCTGGGGACTGCAGGACTGTGCCGAAACCATCTACGAGTTTGCCAACGAAGAGCAGAAGCAGCGCTACATCACCCGTGTATGCCAAGGCGAAACCATGTCAATGGACCTGACCGAACCGGATGCAGGTTCCGACCTACAATCTGTCATGCTGAAAGCCACTTACAGTGAAAAAGACCAATGCTGGTATCTGAACGGCGTGAAACGCTTTATCACAAACGGTGATGCCGATATTCATCTCGTATTGGCACGTTCGGAAGAAGGAACACACGACGGACGCGGTCTGTCTATGTTTATCTACGACAAGCGCAATGGCGGAGTTAACGTACGCCGCATCGAGAACAAAATGGGTATCAAAGGCTCCCCTACTTGCGAGCTGGTATATAAAAATGCCAAAGCCGAACTTTGCGGTGACCGTAAACTGGGTCTTATCAAATACGTAATGGCGTTGATGAACGGTGCCCGCCTGGGTATTGCCGCACAATCGGTAGGTTTGTCACAGGCAGCTTACAATGAAGCTCTGGCTTATGCCAAAGACCGTAAACAGTTTGGCAAAGCAATCATCGAATTCCCTGCCGTAGCCGAGATACTTTCTTTGATGAAAGCTAAACTGGATGCTTCCCGTTCACTGCTGTACGAGACAGCTCGTTTTGTAGACATTTACAAAGCACTGGACGACATTGCCAAGGAGCGCAAACTGACTCCGGAAGAACGTGCCGAACAGAAAACATTCGCCAAACTGGCTGACGCCTTTACTCCGCTGGGCAAGGGTATGGGCAGTGAATTTGCCAACCAGAACGCTTACGATTGCATTCAGATTCATGGTGGTTCGGGCTTTATGAAAGATTACGCCTGCGAACGCATCTATCGTGACTCACGCATCACTTCCATTTACGAAGGTACCACCCAGTTGCAGGTTGTGGCTGCTATCCGTTACGTAACGACCGGTGCTTATCTGGCACGTATCCAAGAATACGAGAACATGCCGGTAGCTCCAGAACTGGAAGGCTTGCAGAACCGCTTGAAAAGTATGGCAAGCAAATATGCAGCCTGCGTGACTCAAATCACAGAAGCAAAAGACCAGGAACTGCTCGACTTCTGCGCACGCCGTCTGGTAGAAATGGCTGCCCACATCATCATGGGTCACCTGATGGTTCAAGATGCTTCGAAGAGCGATCTGTTCTCCGAATCGGCTCAGGTATACGTACGTTATGCTGAGGCTGAAGTAGAAAAACATATCAACTTTATTCGCAAATTCGATAAAGACGATCTGGCTTACTACAGAAAGTAAAGAGTTTACTTCAAGACTAAAAAAAGGGATTCGGACAACCGGATCCCTTTTCTTTTTCTACTACCGGAGAGAGGCGAGTTATTTTTATCTCCCGAAAATACCCAATTAATGTCAAATGATTTGGCTATGTGACTGGTTTTTACGAATATTGCAACAAAATTAGAGAGATACCGGATTACGGATCAATATAACACGAAAAAACTTCAGTAAATAATCTATTAAAAGAAAAACAATTATGCGGAAAATCACGTTAGGTCTGATACTATGCAGCATGGTTACGCTTTGCTTTGCCGGTCAAAGACCTTTAGAGGGATTTAAGTATGCCTCGGAAAAAGCCCCGGTGGGCAACGAATGGGAATCACCGGAAAACTTAGCACTCAACAAAGAACAACCGCGCGCCTGGTTCTTTTCCTTCCAGGATGTGGAAAGCGCACGAAAGGTGTTGCCTGAGAACAGTAAATACTGGTTGTCACTGAATGGTGACTGGAAATTCAATTGGGCACCCGATCCGGACTCCCGCCCTAAAGATTTTTATCAAACAACCTTCGATGTTTCAGGATGGGACAATATCCCGGTTCCTTCAAGCTGGAATATTTATGGCATCCAGAAGGACGGAAGCCTGAAATACGGAGTACCCATCTACGTGAACCAACCTGTAATTTTCATGCACAAAGTGAAAGTAGACGACTGGCGCGGAGGTGTGATGCGTACCCCTCCGACCAATTGGACTACTTATAAAGACCGTAACGAAGTGGGTTCGTTCCGTCGCGACTTCGACATCCCGCAGGACTGGGACGGTCGTGAAGTATTTATCAGCTTCGACGGCGTGGACTCTTTCTTCTACCTCTGGATCAATGGACAGTATGTAGGTTTCTCCAAGAACTCACGCAACACAGCCAACTTCAACATCACTCCTTACCTGCAAAAAGGAAAGAACACCGTTGCTGCCGAAGTATACCGCAGCTCGGACGGCTCATTCCTTGAAGCACAGGATATGTTCCGCCTGCCGGGTATCTTCCGTACCGTAGCCCTCTATTCTACTCCGAAAGTACAGGTACGCGACCTTGTTGTAATCCCCGACCTGGACGAGACATACACCAATGGTTCATTGGCTATCAGCGCTGACATCCGTAACTATGGCAAGAAAGCTGCCAAAGGATACCAGATGGCTTATACACTTTATGCAAACAAACTGTATTCGGACGAAAATACCCCCGTTGCCAATGCGGTTGCCAATGCTACTGTGGACCTGGTGAACCCGAACGAAACCGCAGAGGCTGAAAAAGCGATATTGAACGTGCAGTCACCCAACAAGTGGTCGGCTGAGTTCCCTTACCTCTATACACTCGTTGCCGAACTGAAAGACAAGAAAGGCAAAACAATAGAAACCGTTTCAACTACTGTAGGTTTCCGTAAAGTGGAAATCAAAGACACCCCTGCTTCTGCAGACGAATTCGGACTGGCAGGCCGTTACTATTACGTAAATGGCAAGACCGTGAAACTGAAAGGTGTCAACCGCCACGAATCAAATCCTGCCGTAGGTCATGCCATCACTCGCGAAATGATGGAGAAAGAGGTAATGCTGATGAAACGTGCCAACATCAATCACGTACGTAACTCTCACTATCCGGACGATCCGTACTGGTACCATCTGTGCAACAAATACGGACTCTATCTGGAAGATGAAGCCAACATCGAGTCTCACGAGTACTATTATGGAGCCGCTTCACTGTCTCATCCGATGGAATGGAAAAACGCCCACGTAGCCCGTGTGATGGAAATGGTTCATGCCAACGTAAACAATCCTTCGATTGTCATCTGGTCATTGGGTAACGAAGCCGGACCGGGAAAGAACTTCGTAGCAGCCTATGATGCACTGAAAGCATTCGACTTGTCACGCCCTGTTCAGTACGAACGTAACAACGACATCGTCGACATGGGTTCCAACCAGTATCCTTCCATCGGCTGGATGCGTGGTGCCGTGAAAGGTAATTATGATATCAAATATCCGTTCCATGTTTCGGAATATGCTCACTCTATGGGTAACGCCTGCGGTAACCTGGTGGACTATTGGGAAGCTATCGAGTCGACTAACTTCTTCTGTGGTGGAGCTATCTGGGACTGGGTAGACCAATCGATGTACAATTACGATAAGAAAACCGGAGAGCGCTATCTGGCTTACGGTGGTGACTTCGGTGATACTCCGAATGACGGACAGTTCGTTATGAACGGTATCGTATTCGGTGACCTGGAACCGAAACCACAATATTATGAAGTGAAGAAAGTGTACCAACACATCGGCGTACAACCAATCGATGTAGAAAAAGGACAGTTCGAAGTATTCAACAAGTATTACTTCAAAAACCTTTCGGACTATGAAGTTAAATGGTCACTTTACGAAAACGGTAAGGAAGCACAATCGGGCATATTGTCTATGGGTGAAGTGGCTCCGCGTACCCGTACGCAGATCACGGTTCCTTATCAGTTCAGTAAACTGAAAGCCGATTCGGAATATTTCGTGAAGATTCAGTTCCTGCTGAAAGACAGCATGCCTTGGGCTGACAAGAACTTTGCGCAGGCAGAAGAACAGATACTCGTTAAAGAAGCTACTGCACGTCCTGCCATCAACACTGTAGCATCCGGAAGCGACAAACCGGAAATAATTATGATTAAAGCGAGCGATATCATTACCATTAAAGGCAATGGCTACACAGCTCAATTCGATATCAAAACAGGTACTATCTACAGCCTGACATACGGAAACGAAAAAGTAATTACTGACGGTAACGGTCCGAAACTGGATGCGCTCCGCGCGTTCACGAACAATGATAACTGGTTCTACTCTCAGTGGTTCGACAACGGACTGCACAACCTGAAGCACTCAGCTACCGGCTTCGATATGACTACCAAAAAAGATGGCACAGTCGTATTGTCATTCACAGTAAAATCCCAAGCTCCAAACGCAGCTAAGATTTTGGGTGGAACGAGCTCCGGCAAGAACAAAATTGAAGAACTGACGGACAAGAAGTTCGGCAGCAATGATTTCAAGTTCACCACCAATCAGGTATGGACTGTCTATAAAGACGGCTCCATCGAACTGGAAGCAAGTATCACATCCAATCAGCCGAGCCTCGTATTACCTCGTCTGGGATATATGATACGCGTGCCTCAGCAATATGATAACTTCACTTACTACGGACGCGGACCTATTGACAACTATGCCGACCGCAAGGTAGGACAGTTCATCGAGCAACATAAGAACACGGTTGCCGGAGAATTCGTCAACTTCCCCAAACCACAGGATATGGGTAACCACGAAGATGTGCGCTGGTGTGCATTGACCAACAACGCAGGCAACGGTGCTGTGTTTGTAGCTACCGACCGCTTGTCGGCTTCGGCTCTGCCCTACTCCGCACTCGACCTGATCCTGGCTTCACATCCGTATCAGTTGCCGAAAGCCGGTGATACTTATCTTCATCTGGATGCAGCCGTAACCGGCCTGGGTGGCAACAGTTGCGGCCAAGGTGGCCCGCTGGAACAAGACCGTGTCTTCGCCAGCCATCACAACACAGGTTTCATCATCCGCCCTGCGGGTAAAGACCTGACTGCAACAGCCAATGTAGCCCCTGCCGGAGAGGTGCCGTTGTCCATTACCCGCAACCGTGCCGGTGCAGTATCTGTATCATCACAGAAAAAGGATGCGGTTATCCTCTACACAGTAGATAAGAGTAAACCCAAAACTTACACCGAACCGATCGCATTACGCAATGGCGGTACAGTGACTGCCTGGTTCAAAGATGCACCTTTCATCAAAGCAACCATGACATTCGACAAGATCGAAAGCATCCAGACGGAAGTGATCTATGCAAGTAGTGAAGAATCGGATGGAGGCGAAGCCAAGAACCTGACCGACGGTGACCCGAATACCATCTGGCACACCATGTTCTCTGTAACCGTGGCTAAACACCCGCACTGGGTAGATCTGGATGCCGGTGAAGTGAAAACAATTAAAGGTTTCACTTACCTTCCACGTCAGGACAGCAGCAACGGTAATGTGAAAGATTACACCATACACGTAAGCCAGGATGGCAAAGAATGGGGTGAACCAATCCTGAAAGGTACTTTCGCAAGAGACCTGAAAGAGAAGAAAGTAATGTTCGAGAAACCTGTAAAAGCCCGTTACATCCGCTTCACCGCTCTGAGTGAACAACGCGGACAAGACTACGCTTCGGGTGCCGAACTGACGATTCTGGCTGAATAAGAGTACGGCCAAGCATAAAAAAACAGAGCCTTTATCGGGGCGGAACAGACACTCTGTCCACCCTTGATAAAGGCTCTGTTTATATCATATAGAGGCTCTGATAGAAACCGGAAAAGCCTCTTTATCCAACACATGAAATAAACCTTTTACCAGTCCTCCATTACACCTTCCCTTTTAAAGACGATAAGCTGATTCCGGAGAGTACTGATTTCACGTCTCATCAGTTCCATCCTTTCCAGCAAATGATGAATGGCATCGATACCCTCCATATTGATGGACAGGTCGTAATACATACGGCTGTATCGTTCCACATCGGGAAGTTGCGACGCAAGCAGATAGTGCTCGCCGCCCTCGGTGCGTACCTCAATCAAGCCACCCTCTTCTAACAGGTCGATAAATGAAGGCTCAATATGACATTTGTGACAGTATTCACTGACTATTATTAATTCGGTCTGCATAGCGCTCTTTCATTATTAGTTCATACTCTGTTGTAACTCTCTGAACAGTTCTTTCTGCCTATCTGTCAGACTCGTAGGTATCTTGACTGAATAAGTGACAATCAAATCGCCAAACTGTCCTTCTTTCTTATATATGGGGAAACCTTTACCCTTCAGGCGTACTTTCGTACCATTCTGGGTTTCGGGCTTTATCTTCAGTTTCACTTTACCTTCCAGCGTATCAACCACCTTTTCACCACCCAGTACGGCAGTATAGAGATCGACTTCCACATCCACGTACAGATCATCTCCGAGACGCTTGAATACAGGATCTTCGGCTATCCGGAAAGTGATATACAGATCGCCTGCCGGACCACCGTTAATACCTTCACCACCGTATCCTTTCAGTTTAATCACCTGTCCGTCGGCTACACCGGCCGGTATTGTGATACGAACCTGCTTTCCATTCACATTCAACACCTGCTTATGGGTCTGTGCCGCATCGCGAAGAGACAGGTGTAGTTCCGCATTAAAATCTTGTCCGCGGAAACCTGAGCCGCCTCGTCCGCCTCCGCCCCTATGCCCGAACATAGACTCGAAGAAATCCGAGAATCCTCCGGCATCACCACCCGAGAATCCTTCTCCATCGGACGAGTACCAATAGGAACCACCGTCTCCGCCAAAACCGGAGAAGCCGCCTCCACCCGCACCGGCATGCTGGCGGGCCTTCTTCTGCGCTTCGAATTCGTCCGCATGTTTCCAATGTTCGCCGTATTCGTCGTACTTTTTCCTTTTCTCCGGATCGCTCAATACTTCGTTGGCTTCATTAATCTCCTGAAACTTATCCTTGGCGCTTGGGTCATTCGGATTCAGGTCGGGATGATATTTACGGGCTAATTTGCGGAAAGCCTTCTTGACATCATCCTGAGAAGCATTCTTGTCAACTCCGAGAATCTTGTAATAATCTATATAAGCCATGTTTTTTATATATTTAAACCTCTATATTAAGTGTATACAAACAACACGCCAACCGGAGTTTTAGGTTCAATTTTTAGCACAAATTAATAGGAATATCGAGCGGTATGTCCTCTTGAACAGGAAGACGGAACCAGAAGCAGGCACCCTCTTCTACTGCCGTATCGACCCCGATCGTTCCTCCCAGGCGCTCTATGATCACCCGGCAGATGGCGAGTCCCAGCCCCGTGCCCTTAACGAAGGAGTTCAGTTTGACAAAACGTTCAAAAACTTTTTCAGCTTTATCGGCGGGAATACCGATACCTGTATCTTTCACGAAGAAATAAAGTTCATTCCTCTGTCCGTTCAGCCGGTATCCCAACGTAATGGAACCTTCGGCGGTAAACTTCATTGCGTTATTCATCAGATTGATGATGACCTGCGACAAACGCAAACGATCCGTATTGATCACACAGCAGGGTTCCTTTTCAGTAAACAGAATCTGTACCCCCGGGCGTTGGTTCTTCTGCTGCATTTGCAGGCAGATGTCCTCCATCAGTTCGTTGATATCCGTCAGGGCATAGGAAAAATCCATCGTTCCGGCTTCTATCTTCGACAGGTCGAGAATGTCGTCGATAAGCTGCAACAAAAGTTCGTTATTCGAAGTAACAATCCGGATGTACTCCTCTTTCTCTTCGGCATCATCTGTCTGGCAGATCAGGTCGGAGAAACCGATGATGGCATTGAGCGGTGTACGTATTTCATGGCTCATATTGGCAAGGAAGGCCGACTTCAGCCGATTGGACTCCTCTGCTTTCTCCTTGGCCTCTTGAAGCATACGGTCTACTTTCAGTTTCTCGGTGATATCTTCAAAGCGCAGCAATCCACCGATAATTTCACCTCCCGTATCACTATAAACGGGGGTAGCGGTAATTTCAAAGTCTACATGATCCACATGGGTAATATGCCTCACCATTTTGCCGGTACTGATGGCCTCCTGAAAAGCACATCTTTTACACGGTTTGTCCCCTCGCCCCGTTGTCCGGTAGCAAGTAGTGCCGGGAATATAATGACGTCCGACAACCAGATTCTTTATATTACTGGTCTCTTCCCATTGCACCTTATAATTTCGGTCAATATAAATCAGGCCGAAATCAATACTTCTTAAAGCCAGTTTCTGTTTACGAACGGCTCCCTCCAGTTGCTCTTTGGCAGCCAAAAGCTCCCTTTCGTACATCTTAAGCTGAGTGATCTCCCAACGGGCCACCAGTAACCATTTGCCCAGTTTGCCCGAAGATATGATTGATTTCACCACAAGGGTATCATGCACTTTTCCATCGGCAGTCACATACCTCTCTTCCGCTTTATAGGGTTTTCCGGCTTTAACGAGATCTTCATCTATTTTACGGTACTGTTTACCCCGTTCTTCACCAAAAATATCGGCATCTGAAAAGCCGACGGCATCTTTGCGGCTGATGCCCGACTGCAACTCGGCCTCCTTATTCCAGTACGTGTACTTGAATTGTTCCTGAATATCCTTCACCATAATAGGAAACGGAAGATTATCTAATATCTCAAACAGGAAGCGACGATAGTCATCGTCTGCCGAAGCCGATTTACGAAGCCGGAAGTTCTGAAAGAGCAGGAAGCAAACGGTCAGAAACAAAAATACGGATAACACATAAAGCCATAGATTATCGGTTACCCCCATTACCAATAGTAGTTTGGTTGCCATAATTGCATATTGTGATGAATTGACGGTAAATATAGAAATTATTCTCCGACTTTCACCACAATATGAAACAAAAGCACCTGTAGGGAACAAAGTTTCGAGATACTACACTTATATCCCCAAGTCTATAGTTTAAATGCGTTTTCAGCGAATATTCATTTTCCTGAACATCTCAAAGTCCTCCTTACGCAATCCGATATCGTCGTAAGCCCGCGGCTCATTGTGGTCATTCAGGTAAAAGCGGGGGAACTCCGTATAGGACGGGCTTGCCACGGACAGCGAGTCGTTCACATAGGCAGTAGTCACTCCGGCCAGATCGAGTACCGAATGGAACACTACCCGATTCGAAGCGACAGACTTTTGACGGTTTTGCTGTAAAGCAGCGATATGCTCCGGATATTTCTCCCGGTATGTATCCGAAGTCCAGACAATAAACGGCACGTGCAACTGATAATACGAAGGCACAGGCGACGCATGCAGGAAAAGGTGACGGTCGTCGTCAAAAATATCTTCTCCATGGTCCGAAGTATAGAGCATGGCCGAACCGGCATCCTGTTGCTGCAACAAGCCGATCAGCCTTGCCAGGAAATCGTCGGTATAGCGGATGGAGTTGTCATAGGCATTAATCAGATTGTCCCGATACTTAAATTCGGCATCCGCCGGACTGTCGGGCCGGAAAAACGCAGCCCTGGCAGGATAGCGCTCACGGTAGTTAAAGTGCGAACCATAGGTATGCAACACAATGAATTGTTTGCGGTTTCCTTTGGCAAGTTCCTCTTTCACCAATGCCAGCAGGTTGTCATCCGAAAGATTCTGACCGGCGGTCAGCGAATCTTCTTTGATGAAATCGCAATGATCGGCCTCTTTTCCGAAGAAGTCTATAAAAGAATTATTGTAACGCTGATTGGAGAAAAAAGCCGTTTTGAAACCTGCCTCCCTGAAAGCCGTAATAATACCTTTCTGATGGTAGATAGAGTCGAAATTCTCTGCCGAAACAGCGGACATCAGCATCGGAACGCTCTTATGGGTTGTGTTCGACTGGGTCAGCACATTCGTGAAAGCCGTAAGATTGGGTATTTCCGACAATTTGGGGTTCGTCTCGCGGTCATAGCCATACAACGACCAGTTGAGAGCACGGGATGTCTCCCCCACAACCAGCACGTATATCTCGCGGTCCTCCGCCGGATGGGTGGCAACAGCATGGAAAGTAAAATCCTTCGAAGTCTCTGCATAGTCAAGGGTCTGCGCGTTGCGCTCTACGGCAAGCACCACGTTGTAGCACACATTGACCGGATATAAATCGATGGTCATCTCATATTTCTTATCCAGCAAGTAGGCAGCTCCCAACGAAAGAAAGCCAACGGCAAGTACTCCCCACGCACGTTTCCGTTGCCTACGGATAAAGTCGACAGAGAGCCTGCGTTTACGAACTATGGAAATCATACCCAGTATCAGGGCGGGTATATACAGTATCACGATCGTAACGAGGGCCGGCAGCAGATTATCGAGCAACTCCATGGCTTCGGAAGAATTGGTCGTAGCCAGATTGAGGAACATATCCACCGCTATGATGGACTGCCCGAACAGATAGAGCAACACGATCTGAAAGGCCCCGAAGAATACAAAAAGAAACAATATCCAGAGCATCTTTCCGCAATTCCTGGACAGGGTCATAATCAGATAATAACAACCCAAAGGTAACAGAACGTTGGCAACCTTGGCCACAAGCGGTAAAGGTTCCGTGAAACACAGTGCTATGTTGGGCACAATCAGCACAAACAAAAACAGGTAGAACAAGTTCTCCTGATTATCGAACCATTTCTTTATCTTATTAAAAAGCTTCATTGATATTAAATATAAATCCGGTCTGGCCTTTTCCAAACCCTAAATCCAATCGTACATTCACTCTCTTCTTGAACTCCCACCGGTAGCCGAATCCATAATTGGGAAGTATATGTTTCACCTCGAACGAAGAAAAGTCGGGAAAAACATTTCCGGCTCCCACCCAGACAGCTACTCCGTTACGTTTCCATACATGCTGCCGGAGTTCAACCTGCATATCCACCACATTCTTGTCACGGAATCTGCCATCGTAATATCCGCGCATGGAATACGAACTTCCCAATGTTGCCATCAATCCCCAGGGCGGATTGCCGTAAGTCAGCAGCGTATGAAATTGTCCGGCAAGTATTCCACCTTTCCACACCTTACGATAGTAGCTTGTGGTCAGCTCCGTACTGCTGAATGCGTAGTCGTTCCCCAGAAACGCAGGACTGAAACGCTGGTCTATGCGCAGATAATACCCCTTATAGGCATTCGTGAGGAAGTCCCGAGAATCATACACAAGGGAAAGCCCTGCACTGACGTTGGTCGTACGGGCGTCCATCCCCTGCCAAAGTTCGGGCTTCTCAAAGTTGCGTCCGTCGATATAATCGAAACTTGCCATAGGTCCCAGATAGAAGTTTTTTGCCAAACGGAACATAAAGTCGACTTTCACCTGTGCCTGGAAGCGCTTGTAACTGCTTTCATTTTCGTCATTCACCGCATTCCGGTATCCTATTCCCCAATACAAACTGGGAAAAGAATAAAAATAAAGGTTATAATTCAGCCTGTATTTATCTTTCGGAAAGATATGATTGCCCCGAACGCCCAGCAGATAGAATCCGACAGTGGACACATCGCCATACAATGATACGGTGGAAAGCGGCAGAAGTGTATCGGCACGGTCGGTACGGTATAATCCGGCAGCCACCAGTCCCAGCCCAAGCTTGGTATCACTGGAATAATGCGGACCGCCGATTACACTGAAATCAAACTTCTTGTTCTTCTTCTCCTTATTGGCATCATTGAAGTAATCAAGGAATTTCTTTAAAAAACTACGCTTCACCGCAGCAGAGTCGGCAACGACAGCAGTAGAGGCGGAATCCTCCGCAACAGGAATATACGTAATCGGTGAGAGACTATCGTTGCAGTTCTCCCCCTGTGCCAAAGATACAGTCCACAGTGCGGAAAAGCATCCAAGTAATAGCCAGTTTTTGTGTTTAGGTTTCATATATTGTTCCCTCTTAAGAAAACTCAATCTACAAAAGTAGTTTTATCATTCCTTGTTACAATCATATTACATTCTCTTTTATCATTTATTGCCTCCATTTAACACTTAATAAACGAAAAAAGTTCAGAATATGCCATATAAAGCAACATCAAATTCTAAAAACTTGTAAACGACACATAATATCAGCTAATAAAACTACCCTATTATTCTTTAAGTAAATTAAATCCGCTTTATTTGCATTATACAACTTAACACATTCCCCAACCTTAAACAATGCTTCCATTATGAAACGGAATTACTGGCTTTTGGCCATTGTTTTCTTGCTTTCCACCCTGCACGCTCAGGCAGGTGAATGGATACGGATCAACCAACTGGGCTACCTCCCCCAATCTAAAAAGGTAGCCGTATTTATGAGTGAAGTACCGGTTGAAGTGAACAACTATTCACTGGTCGATGTATTCACCGGAAAAACGGTACGTACTTTCACATCTCCCCGGAAGACAGGCCCGATCGGACAAATGAAATCAACCTACCGGCTGGACTTCAGTACCTTTGATACACCCGGAACCTACTATCTAAAAGCCGGAAAAGCAGTATCGCCCCACTTCCCCATCAACCACCGCGTATACAACGGAACGGCCGACTTCCTGCTGAATTACATGCGCCAGCAGCGATGCGGTTACAACCCCTTCCTGAAAGACAGTTGCCATGTACATGACGGCTTTATCGTGTATCATCCCACAAAGACCGGACAGCACACCGATGTCCGGGGAGGATGGCATGACGCGACCGACTATCTGCAATATACCACAACCTCGGCCAATGCCATTTACCAGATGATGTTTGCCTATCTGCAAAACCCGGAAGCTTTCGGCGATGCTTACGATGCTGCCGGACACCCTGGAGCTAACGGCATCCCGGACATTGTGGACGAAATAAAATGGGGGCTCGACTGGTTGAACCGGATGAACCCTGCCCAAGGAGAACTTTACAACCAGATTGCCGATGACCGGGACCATGCAGGGATGCGCCTGCCCGGCAAAGATTCGGTGGACTACGGCTACGGACGAGGACAAGGGCGCCCGGTTTACTTTTGCAGTGGTGAGCCTCAGGTTCGCGGCAAATTCAAGAATGCAACCACCGGAGTGGCCAGTACCGCAGGCAAATTCGCCTCTTGCTTTGCACTGGGGGCAAAGGTACTGAAAGATTTCTATCCGGACTTCGCCCAAGAAATAGCCTCTAAAGCAGATAACGCCTATCAGGAGGGTATAAAGAAACCCGGTCCCTGCCAAACGGCCTCGGTAAAGTCACCCTATATTTATGAAGAAGACAATTGGGTGGACGATATGGAACTCGGAGCCATGGAACTGTTCAAAGCTACCGGCGACCCCAAATATCTGGAGCAGGCAGTAGAATACGGAAGGCGTGAACCGGTGACACCGTGGATGGGTGCCGACAGTGCCCGCCACTACCAATGGTATCCGTTTATGAACATGGGACACTACTGGGTAGCCAAAGCTTCGGGCAACGAGCGCCTGCGCGACGAATTTATCCGGAACCTGCGAACCGGAATACAGCGAACGTATGAAAAAGCCGTCGGTAGTCCTTTCCTGCACGGCATACCTTATATCTGGTGTTCGAATAACCTGACCACCGCCATGCTTACGCAATGCCGGCTTTACCGTGAGCTGACAGGCGACACGACTTATGAAGAGATGGAAGCCTCTCTGCGCGACTGGCTCCTGGGGTGCAACCCGTGGGGAACCAGCATGATTGTAGAGCTACCTTTATCCGGAGATTATCCGATACAGCCTCACTCTTCATTGCTGAACGCAGGAGTAGGCAACACTACCGGCGGACTGGTGGACGGCCCGGTATACCGTACCATTTTCGAAAGTCTCCGGGGAGTGAACATGGAGGGCATTCCGGGAATGCCCGGACAGGATTACGAACGTTTCCAACCGGACTTAATGGTCTATCACGACGCCCTTCACGATT
Organism: Bacteroides hominis; assembly: GCF_033042785.2. Classification (NCBI taxonomy): domain Bacteria; kingdom Pseudomonadati; phylum Bacteroidota; class Bacteroidia; order Bacteroidales; family Bacteroidaceae; genus Bacteroides; species Bacteroides hominis. The sequence continues at coordinate 4,799,080 of NZ_CP178829.1, forward strand.
ATTCGACCAACGAACCGACCATGGACGGAACCGCTTGCCTGACCTACTACTTATCTTCTTTGCAGAAAGACGGAATGAAGCAGGCAAACGCAGCAGCAGATAAGAACATCTACAGCAATGGCGGCATTGTACGTACCGACCCCTCCAAAAAACAAATCACGCTCGTATTCACCGCCGCCGATAGAGCGGACGGAGCGGACACCATCATCAGTACCCTGAAAAAGCAAGGTATCAAAGGGGCATTCTTCTTTACCGGAGAATTTTACGAACTCTATCCGGACGTAGTGCAACGCCTGCTGAAAGAGGGGCACTACGTCGGCAGTCACAGTTACGGACATTTGCTGTACAGCCCGTGGGAAAACCGCGATTCGCTGCTGGTGACGCGCGAAGAGTTTGAAAAAGATCTGTTGAAAAGCTACGAAGTGATGCGAAAGGCCGGCATTGAATTTAAAGATGCTCCGCTCTATATACCGCCTTACGAATATTACAACCGGCAGATTGCAGCGTGGGCAAAGAATATGGGCATCCAGGTGGTTAACTTCACCGCCGGCACAGCCAGCAATGCCGACTATACCACACCGGACATGAAGAACTACCGGAGCAGCCAGGCAATCTACGATAAAATCCTTTCGGTAGAAGCTGCCGAAGGATTGAACGGTCACCTGATGCTGATCCATTTCGGGACGGACGCCCGCCGCACGGATAAATTCTATAAAGGTCACCTTGAACGGTTGATTAAAGTCCTGAAGAATAAAGGATATAAATTTGTCCCACTGCGAGAAGCCGTTGGCATATAATTCAGTTACAAGATAAAGGTTAGTTAAGAAGGTTATCATAATAGGTATTTAAGGTAGACAATCGACCGGATTGTTTTCAGTAAACAAACCCCTCCACCCCCAAGGAGCGTGGTTTGAATAAGCGAAGGTCCGCGCCTGCGAAGGTCCGGACCTTTATTATGCCCTCACGGCTCTTTCATACTCAGCCTTCTTCTCATACAAAAAACACGTTTCGATCTTCCATCTTCCACCTTTTAGAGTGCATTCCGTTGATTGTGAGATGTATAGATTGGTGGAAGATGCGGTTTTTATGCCATTTATCTTCCACCCCCATCTTCCATCTTCCACCCGCTGTTTTAGGGGATATTTCAGTAGTAACGGTTTGGAAAACAAATGGATATGTCCAATTTCTTATCCGTTTATCTCTCTAAAAGCATTTCATTTCCCTTACTCTCTTTAGTGCAAATGGTCGGATCCTTATCTCGGCCCGGGCATGCGGGCTCATCGGCCCGGGCATGTGGGCTCATCAGCCCGGGCATGTGGGCTCATCAGCCCGGGTATGCGGGCTGGGATAAAGAGTTATATGATAATGGTTAATCTGCTGGATTTCTTCGGTAATAGTCGGCCGGATTCTTTCTTAAAAAAGAAACAACGAAGCGCTGCTTCCGCATGGCTGTGTGCGAATGGAAGGTTTTGTGGGGGGCAAGGGAGGAAGACGGTTGTTAAATGAAAGAGCCGTGATTATGCCTTCCCTCCAAGACCGGCTCCGTTTCTCCGAGACATCTGTTTGCCAAGTTGCACAACTGGTATGCCATATCTCCTAAAAGAGAAGGAATTTGCCTCCCGGACAAAAATAAAACGCTATACAGTAAGGTTTCTCCCATGAAATATTTATCTTTACCGTCACAACTTTAATCATACGGATATGAAAAACAAGATACTCCCGCTACTGCTACTTCTGGGAAGTACGTATGCCGCAGCACAAACCGTAATTGAAAACCCTTCTTTCGAAACACGCCAGGGAAGTGCACACACCATCTCGAAGATAGAACTATCTCCGACAGAAACCCGGCTCACGATACGGACGGTATTCCGCCCCCAATGGTGGACCAGCATCGACAGCCTGACTTATATTTATGCCCCCGAAAGCAGAAAGCAATTTTATCCTCTCCGCATAGAAGGGCGCAAATTTGGCGAACGCGTAACGACTCCCGCCTCAGGAATAATAGAAAACGACTGTGTCATCACCTATCCTCCCCTGCCCGAAGGCACAACCCGGATAGATTGGATGGAGGACGATCTTAAATCGGAAACCAACACCTATGGCATTCTGCTGGTGAAACCGCAGGAGACCAAAGAGCAGGCCTTCCTTCGCGAAATCCGTGGAAACTGGCAGCAGACAGATGCAGGAAACGGATGGGACATCGGAATTTACGATTCACTTGCCATCATGGATAACCGGTTCTGGAAATATGAACTTTGCCGGAAACAGGGGAAAAAGCTCAAACTGAATTTAAGGAATGAAACTGACGGACAGTGCCAACTTGAAATAACACAAGAAAAAGACGGCAACATACGCATCGGCAAAAACGGTGAAAAAGAGAAAAAGTATATCCGCGCCGGACTGCCCCATCGAAATTACGCATCGGTAACAACTGCTTCCACTACTCCCCGGACTGATTTTTTCCGGAAAGATACGGCTCACATACGTGGTTTTCTGGATGGATACAACCCGCAGTTAGGATTTACCACCGCCCTGATCTATACAGACAATCATATCACCCGCGAGAGTAGTCCCGCCCTGGTGACCATCCATCCGGACGGACGTTTCGAGTCGGACTTCATTGTCAATTATCCTGGGGTACATCACCTTAGTCTGGGCAGCTGTTGGATAGGGTTTTATGTCAAACCGGGCGAAACACTGATCCTTTACCTCAGTTGGGAAGACCTGCTGGACTACAACCGGCAAAGAAGGTTGAAACCCATGCTGACAGAAACTCAATATATGGGGGCTTCAAGCACTTTCAACCAAGAATTGATGCCTTGTGAACCGCTCTTCCCAAGAGACTTCAACATCCTGTTGAAAGCATGCGGCACGCTGACTCCCGATGAATTTAAAGCACAGCAAAAGCCGATGTACGACCTGTGGATGCATCGGCTCGACTCGTTGGAACAATCAAAAACGCTGCAACCCGAAGGAATGCAAATGCTGAAGAATAATGTGAAAATGATGTACGGCAGCTGGCTTCTCGATTTTATCCTGCAAAGAGACATGAATACCCACAAAGATACCACCAACGCGATATTAAAAATAAAAGAGGCTCCGGACTATTATGATTTCCTGAAAGAAATGCCGCTCGATGACGTCCGTGCCATCGGTTGCAGTTCTTTTTCAACCTTCATCAACCGACTTGAGTATATGAACCCTTTAAACCGGGCAAGTTGGCAAATCAAGATCGGCACAGACGACCATGTGAAAAAATATGCGGAAAGCTGGCAAAAGAAAAAGGAGATATTGGAGGACACGACAGGAATCCCATTCCCAATGGCCGGAGAACTCATTCTCACCCGTTCTTACCCCTTCCTGGCCGGAACTCTCAAGGATGGGAAAAAAGCTTTCACACTACTCAATATCCTGAAAAGCTATTTGCACGAGCCATTCCTTATGGCAGAGTCCGAACGTATGTACCGTCAGATTTATCCGCCACAAGGGAACCAGCCACAAGAACTTCCGGCAGGGAAAGGAACGGATATCATCCGCAAAATCGTAGCACCTTATCATGGAAAATTGGTGGTCATTGACTTTTGGGCAACTACTTGCGGGCCTTGCCGTGCCAGCATCGAGCATCATGCAGATTTGCGAAAAGAGTACCGGAACAGTCCGGATATCAAGTTCATCTTCATCACCAGTGACAGTGAATCACCTGAAAAAGCTTACAACGATTATGTAGAGAAGAATCTGAAAGAAGAAGTCATATTCCGCCTTCCGCAAAGCGACTATAACTATTTGAGGGAGCTATTCCACTTTAACGGTATCCCCCGTTACGTATTACTGGACCGGGACGGAAAACTGCTGAACGGGGATTTTCCGATGTACAACATCGAAAAATTCCTGAAAGAATCTAAAATAAGAAAAGAATAAGAAGACTTCACCACGGAGTAACACAGAATCCCAAAGAATTGAATTTCTATCATTCTCCCTCTGTGAGACTCTGTGCTACTCCGTGGTGAGCATCTGGCGCTATTGGATGCAATCCTATTTTTTCAATATCCGGATAAACGTATCGATGTCCTCCTCCGTTGTGTCAAACGAAGTAACCAAACGAATTTCATCCGCCTCTTCATTCCAAAAATAAAAAAAGTAAGATTGCAGCATACGATCTATTTCGGCGCGAGACATGGTCAGGAATAATTGGTTACTTTCCACCTTTTGGGTGAAACGCACACCGGGAATCTGCTTCAAAGCTTCATAGAGACGTTTGGCCATCGCATTGGCATGCATTGCGTTCTTCAACCACAGTTCCTCTGTCAGATAAGCCGTGAACTGGCAGGAAAGATAACGCATCTTCGATGCCAGTTGAGCCGATTGCTTGCGTACGAATCGAGCTTCCGCTTTCAACGAATCATCAAATACGATCACACACTCTCCCATCATCAATCCGTTTTTGGTTCCGCCAAAACTGAGCACATCGATACCGCAATCTACGGTCAATGCTTTCAGTGAAAGGCCGAGGGCAGCACAGGCATTGGCTATACGTGCACCATCCATATGTACCCGCATCCCGTGTTGGTGGGCCAGTGAGGTAATTGCTCTCAACTCTTCCGGCGTATAAATAGTACCCAACTCCGTACACTCCGAAAGATAAACAGCGCCCGGCTGCGAATGGTGCTGGTCACCAAAGCCATGCAGATAGGGAGCGATCAATTCAGGTGTCAATTTTCCGTCGGGAGTGGCTACGGGACGGATCTGGCAACCGGTCATCTTCACCGGAGAACCACATTCGTCTACATAAACATGTGCAGTTTCGGCACAAATAATAGAATTATAAGGACGAGTCAACAGTTGCAAAGCGATGACATTACTACCTGTTCCATTGAAAACAAACAACGGCTCACAGTCGGCAACAAATATTTCTTTAATTTTTCGGACAGCTTCTTTTGTCCACGAATCATCACCATAGCCCAGCGCATGATCTTGATTAGCCCGTGTCAGAGCTTCCATGATGGCAGGGTGTACACCCGAATTATTATCAGAGGCAAAACTTCTCATAGTCTATAAAGATAAATTTTTCTGCAAAGGAAGAAAATTATTCGCAGAAAAAGAAAAGATTTCCCCACAGACTACACGGAGGGCACAGAGGTTTTCTGATATTATATCCTCAGCTGATGAATGGACAATCCAAAATAGGAATGAATCGGTTCCACCACAGATTACACGAATTTTCACCGAATCTTTAGTCCTAAATATCAACGAATAATTTTAAATATCAACGGAATAAATTATTAATCTGTGGAAATCTGTGTAATCTGTAGTGAAATCAAACTCACTCAGGAATGAAACTTCTTCTTACGCAGCCAATAATCCAATCCGAGCAGGAGCAGAACCAAAGTTGCAATATAGCTATAGAAAACCATCATCGGAGAAGCGGTATCAGACCAATCGACTCTGGACAAACACTCCTTTAAGTTGAATTCTAATTTGAAAACGAGTGTATAGACCGCCATCCCTATCAATAGCAATATACCCAGAATCATGCCGCAAAGCATAGTCCGTTCTTTCCGTTTCCGCTGTTTTTCGGCCTCCAGTCGAACCTGTTCCATCATCCGGTAATTAAAATTGGACGGCAGATTACCAGGTTGCCTTTTCCGAAGGGCCTGCTTCAATGCATTTTCCGTACATTTCTTATTTGCTTCCATAATTACTCATCTCCGTTCATTAATAAATAAATCTTTTTGCGGGTACGGTGCAACTTCACCTTGACATTTCCCGATGAAAGTTTCAGCACCTCTCCTATCTCCTCTATCGACTTCTCTTCAAAATAGAAAAGTGTAATCAAGACTTTTTCCTCAACATTCAGCAAGTCGATGGCTTGAATCAGTTTCGCAGTCCGTTCTTCGTCATCGGTAGGACAAAGTATTTCGTCGGCCTTTTCATCGGGTACATTATTTATGGTACCTTCCTCAATATAAAGAAATTCCTGTTTCTTTTTGCGGGTAGCGGATACAGCCGCATTATAAGCAATCCGATAAAGCCAGGTAGAGAAGCGGCACTCTCCCTTATAACTGTCAAGACAGCGGAAGGCTTTCAGAAAAACATCCTGTACCAACTCTTCCGCATCTTCGGGACAACCGACAATCTGCACAATCAGCACATAAAGCGGACGGCTGTAACGGTCGAGAAATACAGAAAAAGCTTCTGTGTCCCCGTTCAGTATCCGTGCTATGTATTGTGTTTCTTCGTTCTGTACCATGATATTCGGTTAGACGCAAGCGAATCAGAAAGGTTACAGGCAAAAAAATATTTTTTTCTTTGTAACCTTTCCGTAGTCTATTGCGTCAAACAGTGCAAAGAACGGAATTATTCACTTAAAAACATACGATCATGATGGATTTCATTACAGTCCCCTTAGTTGTGGGCATCATTACCTTAGGTATTTACAAATTGTTTGAACTTTTTGCGTGCAGACGCGAACGCATCACTCTTATTGAAAAGTTAGGAGAGAAAATGTCAGAAGGCAATCTCGAACTGAATGGGAAGATTTGTTTGCCTGACTATAACCGTTCTCAATTGTCATTCGGAACCTTGAAAGGTGGCTGCCTGCTGTTGGGAGTAGGACTGGGACTATTAACCGGTTTCATTATCAGTTACGTAAGCTTCTCTCCGTATGACTTTGATAGGTTCGACAGGGGATATACCCGCGAAATGGTAGGAGTTATCTACGGATCATGCACACTTCTCTTCGGAGGAGCTGGATTAGTGACTTCTTTTTTGATAGAACGGAATTCCTGCAATAAAAAGAAAGAGGAATAAAAAATAATCCCCGGAATACAATACCAATGGACTGTTCCGGGGATTTTTTTCATAATAAGCAGCATCATCTACCCAATATAAACATTTACACAGAGGTAAACATAAAGTTCCTCCTCTTCTTGTTCAAACTCAATCTTATCTTCTCTGGCTAACCAGCCCAGAGCTGCCCCCAATTCCTTATCCTTCAACCCGGATTTCCTTTTCAGGTTACCATAACTCCATTTGTCATTGTTGCTCAACAATTGCCAAACTTTTCCGGCATTCAAGCCGATTTCATTTTTATCCATTTGATACAAAAGTTTAAAGGTTAAAACACATAAAGTTACTATTTACGCGGTGTAAGTTAACAAAATTATGTAAGCATTGTTACTACAAAAACACTAAAAACATACTACATACGATATTTTTAACATAAAATCTATCTTATATACCAATATACCAAGGTTATTAGCATACGTTAAATATACAACTTTTTGATATAATCACCTGTTATTGCATCATTGAATAACCTAAACTGAATGATAGATATGGGAAAGAAGGTAGCAGAACAGCTTGTCGACACTCTGATTGAGGCAGGCGTCAGAAGAATTTATGCAGTAACAGGCGACAGCCTGAACGAAGTGAATGAAGCCGTCAGGCAAAACGAAGCAATGAAGTGGATACATGTACGTCATGAAGAGACCGGTGCGTATGCCGCAGGTGCGGAAGCACAACTGACCGGACTGCCGGGATGTTGTGCAGGAAGCAGCGGACCGGGACATGTCCATTTAATCAATGGGCTTTACGATGCTCACCGTTCGGGAGCTCCTGTGATAGCCATTGCCTCAACTATTCCAACCGGAGAATTCGGAACTGAATATTTTCAGGAAACCAATACGATCAAGCTATTCAATGACTGTAGTTTCTATAACGAAGTAGCTACTACTCCCCAACAGTTTCCCCGCATGCTGCAATCGGCCTTGCAAACAGCCACTACCCGAAAAGGAGTAGCCGTAATCGGGCTTCCCGGTGACTTGGCAAAGAAACCGGCAGCCCAAGTAGAGTCCTCTGAACAGATTTATCCATTAGCTTCGTCCGTATGTCCGGCCGAAGAAGACCTGATCCGGATGGCCGGCATGCTGAATCACTACGGACGCATCACCTTGTTTTGTGGTATAGGCTGTAAAGGAGCACATGAGGAAATCATCCGGATGTCCGAGATTCTAAATGCTCCTGTCGCGTATACTTTTAAAGGAAAAATGGAAGTACAATATGACAATCCCTATGAAGTAGGTATGACCGGACTACTGGGTATGCCTTCCGGCTATTACAGCATGCACGAAGCAGAAGTGCTTGTCATGCTCGGAACCGATTTCCCCTATTCCGCCTTTTTACCCGATGATATAAAAATCGTCCAGGTGGATATTAAACCCGAAAGACTGGGACGACGTGCCAAAGTGGATCTGGGGCTTTGTGGAGATATACGCTCTACTCTTCGTGCCTTATTGCCCATGCTACAACAGAAAAAGGATGACTCTTTTTTACGCAAACAGCTGAAACGTTACGAAGGAGTAAAGAAAGATCTGGCTGCCTATACGGAAGATAAAGGCAAAATGGATCAGATTCATCCGGAATATGTGATGTCCGAAATCAATAAGATTTCATCCGATGACGCCATCTATACGGTAGATACAGGTATGACGTGTGTATGGGGAGCCCGCTATCTGCAAGCGACCGGAAAGCGGCACATGCTGGGCTCTTTCAATCATGGTTCGATGGCAAATGCCCTGCCCCAAGCTATAGGAGCAGCGTTGGCTTGCCCGGACAGACAGGTAATCGCCCTTTGTGGTGACGGAGGATTATCCATGACATTGGGAGATCTGGAGACTGTGGTACAATATAAACTCCCTATAAAAGTGATTGTGTTCAACAACCGGTCCTTGGGAATGGTAAAACTGGAAATGGAAGTAGACGGACTGCCGGATTGGCAGACGAATATGCTGAATCCTAACTTCGCACAAGTAGCCGAAGCAATGGGTATGACAGGCTTCAATGTTTCCGATCCGGAAGAGGTATTAAATACATTATGTAATGCATTCGAACTGGAAGGTCCCGTATTGGTAAATATCATGACCGACCCGAATGCTTTGGCCATGCCTCCGAAAATAGAATTAGGCCAAATGGTAGGCTTCGCCCAATCCATGTATAAACTACTGATCAACGGACGCTCACAGGAAGTTATCGATACGATCAATTCGAACTTTAAACATATCAGAGAGGTATTTTAATGATGAACAGGGTTGGTTGAATGATGAATGGTAAACGATGAACGGCAAATAATGGATAATTATGATCCACACCTTGCGTTCATCGTACACCATTCAACATTCATCATTTATCATGTACAGCCTTTAGCAACCACGCCAATTGTACTCCCAGGTCTTTCATATTTCTCAACCCTTCTGCATCATCATAAACTTCTCCCGGCATTTCACCAATACCGAAGTTCCAGTAAGTAGATCCGGGAACAATCATTCCGCTTCCGAGCATAAAACGGTTAAGTTCATCATAAACCGTTACGGCACCACCTCTGCGGACACTAATCACGGCAGCTCCAACTTTACGTGTCAGTGTACGCCCTTGTCCGATAGTGGTCAACCCCAATCGGTCCATAAAAGCTTTCATCTCCGCGCTCACACTACCATAGTAAGTAGGTGATGCCAGAATTATTCCGTCTGCCTCCTGGGCTTTTCGGATAAACTCATTCATTGGGTCGGTCTTGATGACACATTGTCCGTCCTTTGTCTTGAAACAAGTATAACATGAAGCACAGCCACGCAGCAACTTCCCACCCAACTGTACCAATTCGGTTTCTATACCGGCTTCCTGTATAGGTTTAAACACTTCATTAATTAGCATCTCTGTATTGCCACCTTTACGGGGACTTCCGTTAAACGCCACAATTTTCATTTTGTCTGTTCTTTTATAGGTTTAAAATGCAAATATAAATTAGTAAAATATGTTAGAGTAAAAGTGCCCTTGGTTCCGGCCCTCCTATTTTGTTTTATTATTGATACACAGGCACAATTTAACACAATTTACCGTGATGATCTCTAAATTTACAAACCGGATAAAGGTAAACGAAAACGATGCAATGTACCCGCCTCATTGCGGATTTATCTGACTCACATCCACAGCGATAACACCTTTATGAGGAGCTACATATATTCCTCGGCGAGTACATCCGCCTACTATGTAAAGCGTATTTTTCCAATAAAAAAGTCCTGCGCTCTCTAAATCCAAAGCAGCCAGTTCGTAAATACGCATGGTATTTGTTTTTATATCGTAAACTTGTAAATTACGATTCTCAAAAATATAGATACAATCGCCATCAGAAGCCAGGCCGGGATAAGAAACTCCGTCTTTCAGATCACATAACCGTTGCCATTTTCCTGTCCGCAGGTCATAACTAACTGTAAACCACATCGGTGCTGTACGGTAACCACCAAAAAAGTAAACTTTATCTCCCACCAGAATGCCATTCATCCTACCACACCATTCGGCAGGAATTGTGTTTTCCTGTTCATACCAAACACCCCTTTTCAGGTCAAGCATATGTATCTGATTAGAAAACATCTTCTCCTTTACCGCCCCGCCCATCACATAGAGGCATTCATCATAAATGAATGAAGCGAAGTCAACTGCCTGATGAGGATTCACAGGATCAACATACAAAGTATCTTTATTCAGATCATAAACCTCCATTGTAGCATCTGTATATTCCAACTGTCGATTGGTGGATAATCTTTTTCCACCCAAAACAAATATTTTATTCTTATAAAACTGAGCGGTATGTCCCGCACGAGGCACAAAACCTTTCGCACATTTTTTCCACACATCCGATGCAATGTCATATACATACATATTATTGGAACGATATTCCCAAGCTTCAGTACCTTGCCTGTATTTATTGGAAACCATTCGGACAAGAGTCTCATCCCCCGCAACCACATAAATTTTGCCATCGTGCAGAAACCCACCAAAAGAATATAAAGGTTTAGGTAAAGAAGCCAACGAAGTCCATTCCAGAAAGAAGGGTGGACGCTCTCCACTAACTACCACTTCATGCAATAATTGGGGAAGTTCATACATGAACACTTTATACTCAAGATGCCGTAACTCGGATAATGTACATTTAAAAGACGAGTAGCCGACATACGAGAAAACAATGGTATCGCTGAGCCCCATCTTATTATGTGCAAATCGAAATTCTCCTTCAATGTCCGTCACTCCAATTCCTATGGAATCTTTCTGCATATAGATATTCACACCGGACAAAGGCTGTCCTTTTTTTCCATCTACAACAATCCCCCTGATCTGAGCCCTGCTGACTGATATTTCTAAAAAAAGGATACATAGGAATAAAACTATACGCATACACATTTTATATTATAATCCACATCAATTATTCCCGAACCGGGGAAACGAAAGCCACCACAAAAGCAATAATCCATAGAGAAATACTATGTGTCTCCATTTTAATTAGCTTTGGTTTATATCTACGAATATACACAATCCTACAACCGCGTCCAAACGTTCTGCAAAATATCCGCAAAGGTCAACAAAAAAAGCTGCTTCCGTTTCCGAAAGCAGCTTTCTTTTTTCAATCCTGGGAATAAATTACATCATTCCACCCATTCCTCCCATTCCGGGAGCGCCCATCGGCATTTCGGGTTTATCTTCTTTCTTTTCTACAATCACACATTCGGTAGTCAGGAACATACCTGCGATAGAAGCGGCATTCTCCAAAGCAACACGTGTTACTTTGGCAGGATCTACCACACCGGCTGCATGAAGGTTTTCGTAAACATCCAAACGGGCATTATAGCCATAGTCACCTTTACCTTCACGAACTTTCTGAACTACTACAGCACCTTCTTTACCGGCATTGGCTACAATCTGACGCAACGGTTCTTCGATAGCACGTTTAATGATTTCGATACCGGTTGTTTCGTCGGCATTGTCGCCTTTCATACCTTCCAAAGCATCGATTGCACGGATGTAAGTTACGCCACCACCCGGTACGATACCTTCTTCAATAGCAGCACGAGTAGCGCGAAGTGCATCATCCACACGATCCTTCTTTTCTTTCATTTCTACCTCAGAAGCAGCACCTACGTAAAGAACAGCTACACCACCTGACAGCTTAGCCAAACGTTCCTGCAATTTCTCACGGTCATAATCTGATTTAGTAGCAGCAATCTGAGCCTTGATCTGGTCGCAACGTTCTTTGATGTTTTCTTTAGCACCGGCACCGTTTACAATTGTAGTGTTGTCTTTAGAAACAGTCACTTTGTCAGCAGTACCTAACATTTCGATAGTAGCCTGCTCCAGTTTCAGACCCTTTTCTTCGCTGATCACCACACCACCGGTCAATACGGCAATGTCTTCCAGCATTTCTTTTCTGCGGTCACCGAAGCCCGGAGCTTTTACTGCACAAATCTTCAACTGAGAACGCAGACGGTTCACTACCAATGTAGTCAATGCCTCACTATCTACATCTTCCGCGATAACCAACAAAGGACGGCCTGACTGTACAGCCGGTTCGAGGATAGGCAAGAAATCTTTCAGGTTAGAAATCTTCTTGTCGTAAATCAGGATGTAAGGTTTCTCCATCTCACATTCCATCTTCTCCGTATTAGTCACGAAGTAAGCCGACAGATAACCGCGGTCGAACTGCATACCTTCTACCACACCGATAGTAGTATCAGTACCTTTAGCCTCTTCAATAGTAATTACGCCATCTTTAGAAACTTTACGCATGGCATCAGCAATCAGTTTACCGATAACCGGATCATTATTAGCGGAAACAGTAGCAACCTGCTCGATCTTGTCATAGTTATCACCAACTTTCTCTGCCTGATTTTTAATAGAATCAACCACTTTGACAACAGCCTTGTCAATACCACGTTTGATATCCATAGGGCTTGCACCGGCAGTTACATTCTTCAAACCTTCTGCTACGATAGCCTGAGCCAAAACAGTTGCAGTAGTTGTACCGTCACCGGCATCGTCACCTGTTTTAGAAGCAACTTCCTTTACCAACTGTGCACCGGTATTCTGGTAAGCATCTGTCAGTTCAATTTCTTTTGCCACTGTCACACCATCTTTAGTGATGTGAGGAGCACCGAATTTTTTCTCAATAATTACATTACGTCCTTTCGGGCCCAGTGTTACTTTTACCGCATTTGCCAAAGCATCAACACCTTTTTTCAATTGATCGCGAGCTTCGATATTGAATAATATTTCTTTTGCCATAATGATTTTACTATTTAATTAATTGATTAAACACTACGTTTATTAACCCAAAACAGCGAGAACATCGCTCTGACGCATGATAAGGTATTTTGTACCTTCTACTTCAAGTTCTGTTCCGGCATACTTTCCATAAAGAACCGTATCGCCTGTTTTTAATACCATTTCTTCGTCTTTCGTACCGTGACCAACTGCCACAACTTCACCCTTCAAAGGTTTCTCTTTTGCTGTATCAGGAATAATGATACCACCAATTGTTTTTTCTTCTGCAGGTGCAGGGAGTATCAGCACTCTGTCTGCTAATGGTTTAATGTTCATAGTTACTTTTTATTTTTTATATGTTATACTTATTATAGTAATATTTTGTCCTTTTAGCAGGACGAATAACCTATTGCGAAAAGTGTGCCAAAAGGGAAGAATGATTGTTTGTCAGAGAAGGACTGCCAAAATGACTGATGACATTGGAAAAACAGGCGCTTACTTAATAGGTAAGAGAATGATAAGTCATTCATTTTATCGTTGCAAATGTATGGATAATTTTTAATGTATCCAAAATATTTCTTTTCTTTTTTTTAAATGAAACTATTTAATATTTGCCTTTTACACCAGTTCTTTTTATTAAATTGTTATCTATGAATGATTTTTAAAGTAAATATAATTCCTTATTATAAAATAATATATATCTATATGACTGTTTCTTGCCATGAGATTATGAATTTAACTCAAAACTACCCGTAAGAGCATATGTCCATAAAATAAATTCTCTTACCTATTAAGTATGAGAAAAGTCTTTTCCTAATCTTTATTATTACGTTATCGTATAACGCCTCTGTAAGAGGTAAGAGCGTAGCGTGCCTTATCAACAAATCATTTTTAATTTCTTATCAAAACGCTTTGTAACCTCAACATTGCTGTTTTTGTATTACGCCAACTTACACAAGGGGGGAGTATCTCCCATTCGATTATTCATCAAAGCAATAACAAATACTCAACATTATGAAAACATTAAAACTATTGTTTATTACTGCATTGTCTGCAATGACTCTAAGTTGCAGCGAAAAAGCTACAACAGAAATCCCTAAAACAGAATTGAGAAACATCAGTTGTACCACTCAATTAACAACTCATTCTTCCGCCCAAACAAGAGGATCCGCACCAACAAGTCTGGACGAGGACCATTTCGTGCTGTATGCATTCAAAAAAAACGGAGAAGGTAACTTTAGTTATGAAGAGGCTAAACACCCAGCAGCTGCCATTAATGGGGAAACCTGGAAATATAATGCTGCATTTCCGGTAGGTACCTATAAATTTATTGCATTTTACAATCTGGACGAAAGCAACCGAACTAATCTCAATGAAATTATAGAAAACATAAAAAATATAAGTTGGGAGACTGTATTAAAAAGTATCGTAATTACCCATTACCCCTCTACCTCTTCCCAATACCAAACGGACATGAATGAAATTTTCTGTGGTAATACGGAAGAGATAAATATTTCCAGTGGTGTAGGCGGAGATGACAATGAAATAAAAATAGAATTAACTTTGGCACGTATTGTATCACGCATAGATATTAAGTTTATCAAAGTAGCGTCAAACAATCCCACAATAGAAGTACCATATAAAACAGGTAATATATTTGGAAGTACAGAGGCGAACCCATTGACATCGTTGATCTTCAAGCCAACAAATATCCCTCTCAAATATAACCTTTATGGAGAAAATCCGGACTATACAGCAGGCATCCCATGTGAAGTAACCTACAATACTCCTACATTTCGATATGGAGAATCCGGCGCGGATGCAGTAAAGTCAACAGAGTACCAACCATTCCCTAAAGATGCAGATGCAATCAACCAAAATATGGAAACTAATATCAAAAATGGTATAGCAAACGGTGGAGCCTACTTTATGGGATCTTACTTACTACCATTTTCACCATCTGTTTCTCAAACGCTGAACGCCAACATTCAACTTAACAAAGCAAATCAGGAAAGAACGATCAAAGTCCCTTCGTTCACAGTCACCAAAAACTATGTTTCTGTGATTACCATTAAATTAAATTCTTCGACTGAAGCCGAAAACAATGGTGAAGGTAATGATGACGAACATCTATTCAACCCAAAATCTACTTTCATTGTAGAAATAGAAAAAACTTATGACGGTATCCATCAAACGGATGTTGATGTCGAATAAATCCACTAAAATCCTTCTGCAGAGCCTAATATGATGAAACACTACATCGGACAATTACTTTTGGGAACACTTGTGCTGGGAAGTGCCTGTACTAACCACCGGGAAATAATCGAAGGAGATACTTCCGTCAATGTCACATTTAAGGCCCAACAGTCACCTTCCACCAAAGGAGGAGATGACGACGAAATGTCAGTTCTCATATTTAAAAAAGAAGAGAACCAATTTACCAAAACAGAAAGTATCCAAGAGAGTCCATGGTTTACCGAGAAAGAACACTTGCAAAAAAACATCTTATTGCCAACAGGAATCTATCGATTTCTGTTGGCAAAAGGATTTTCTCAAAATGCGGTAAGTTCTGAAAAAATTTCATTCGTGACCGAAGATAATCCGGAAAATCTAATTTCAACTTCATATGACCGGAACTATTATTTTCAGTATCCTACCCATGTTGTAAACGAACAAACGGAACTCAATCACTGCACAACAGCCCTCTTTACGGACTCAGACCAAGAAGAGATCCAAGACAGTCAGACAGAATATGATTTATCAACAACGAATCAAGCACAAATTTCCCGGAAAATAAACCATTTACAAGGACAATTATGCTTTATTGTGCAAAGAGCCAGAAAAGAAAACGGACAATACATATCAATTGATTCACCTGAAAACACCTTTGATAATGCACTGAAAAAGATTGATGGCATCAATCTTACAATAGAAGGAAGCAGTAGCCGCTGCTATTTAAGTGAAACCGGATTAATCTTTAAAAATCCGATGTCCTACCACTGTTCGGCACGGCTTCAAGACGGAAATTTCTCTTTTAAAAAGTTTGATGTAGACAAATTTGTTTCTCTGTTCAGTCCGGCTATTGAAAAAGCAGACTATCAAAAGTACGAAGGAGCAGCCTATTGCGAAGGTCCGCTACTATTCCCTGCCCCTCTCAATCAAACGATTTGCATAACCATCGATATCGATTACACAGGAACTCTGAAGAGCAAAACTTTCACATTAAAAAATATCACTTTAGAACGCAACAAGATGTACCTGTTCACCCTTTGGATTTTAAATGAAAATATTGATATTTCCATTTCCCCTGACGCCGAACTGAATTTAGAAGAACTAAAATTCAATAGTCAGGTTGCCGGTAACGACGGATTTTGGAACTAACAACACACAGGCAATGAAACCACATACACTTTTTCTGATTTTAGGAATTCTATTGTTGGGGGTCTTTTCGTGTGAACAACCCGAAGGAGCCCCTGAAACTTCAGCCTTCAGCCTTAGTCTGGTGCCTCCTGCCGGAGAGGTAGTCCCCGGTGATAATACAGTATTACCCCAATTGGTTTACCATCTTTTCATTTTCCGTTCCGAAACTTCTACCCCTTCATCCAATGATGGTTCCGATTATATCTTTTGGGAACGGACCGAAGAGAAAGGGCTCGATCTGGAAGAAATCCAAAACTACACATTATCCATCCCGACCGAATATACTGATCGATTTTATCTGTTACTACTCCATGCCACTCCAAAACAGAAACCGGAGTCTGTAGTCTTAAGTGGAGAAGGTATGACTTTCACAGACTCAGAGATCAGTATGGTTAGAGAAAACGATAACAGCTATATTCCTCTTTCCAAAGATAACTATTATGCCATCCAGGCTCTTACCCCGGAAGACATAACACAAGGAAAAACTTCTATCGAGTTCAAATTAAAACGGGCAGTGGGTGAACTGGTTTTTGATGTAATGAAGTGCGATGAAAAGGGTAATCCCATCGATATTGACGCAGAATGCTCCTCAACTTTAGACAGAGTATTTCAAATAGATATGGAGGTAAGCGGAGTGACACCCAAAGTGTCTTTAACCAACGAAACGAAAAAGCCGGAACGAATTGATATTTGTTTCTCTAAAACAGTCACTCTCAAAGAGGATACATACTTCCCTGTTTTCGAAGACAATAAAGGAATCATAGAGTTACTTAACGATGCTCCGTTGGATATTGGTAATAAAGCCGTAAATGGAGCAACGCGCATCTGTGGTCCATACCTCTTCTCCAAGATAACTTTAGATAATCCGGAAACAGGAGTGGCAGAGATAGAAGAAGGAGTCAAAGCTGTCCTCAAATTTTCGTATTATGACACAACTCCATTTCCTCCCGGAAGTTACAATACCCAAAAACTCACTCTATCTCTTACCGACAAACCATTGACTATCGTGAAAGATCATTATACCGTAACCAATATACGCCTTCGAAACAATCGTATCATAGATCTTTCTGTTTCGGGTAATTACGGAATAGACTGGAAATGGGACTAAAAAATAATGAGAATATGATGAGACATAGATTATTATATACTCTATCAGGATGGATAAGTCTATTATTCTTATATACCTCCTGTAGTAATGAGGTGGAATTCCCTGATAGTAAGGATGAACTGGTTACAGTCCGATTAACTGCCACTATAAACAGTAAAGAGTTCTCAACAGACAACGAAATTGTACCGATGAGGACACGAACCAACAGCATAGCAGACTACAATGTGACAGCAATCAACGATAGCCGATTGATCATTATAAAAGAAGTAGATAACTCCACATGGGTGATAGAAGAGATAGAAGATAAGGTTATTCCCCAAGGATACATAAAATCTTCCGATTCATTTAACTATACTCTCCAAAAGACGCTACGCCCGGGAAATTATAAATTTATACTTCTCATTAATGGTCCGAAAAACAATACATTACAACCTAATCAAAGCTTTACAGAAAGCGATATTCCATGGCTAACAAGCCTTGATACAGACTATTGCAGTTATGAAATATTTTTCGCAACATCAGACATTGTTACGATTAAAAAAACTGAAAAACTTGAAGACTCCAGTCATCACCACCCATTAACAGAACAATTAACTCTAAAGCGATATTCTTCATTAATACGCCTATCTACAACAGGAGACGACTTCTGGGGAATCTTCGATAAAGAAACAGAGATTAATTATTCCATAAAAGAACAAAGCATTACTGGAATAAATCTACTTGGTCAAACTGTCACAAAAGACACTGAGTTATCTTTCGGTAAATTAAAAACAATTATAAGACAAGCATTTCAGTATCAAGTCGGTGATCAGACCATGTTTTTCACTTACTTTGGAGTGAGAGAGGAGGATAAATTAAAAAACATATTAACCCCACCCGAAGGTAAAAACATTACTGTAACCATCTTCCAGGACAACGATCAAACACCGCCTACTATTGAAGTCGAAACCCAAGCGATGCGCAATCAAGTGACGACTCTTATCCTAAATAAAGTAGGATCTGCTTTAAACTGTCAATCTCTCATAATAGGTACACCCGATAATTGGGATCCTAATAATATTCCATGGGGACACATAGAACTCAATTTCTCAAAATGAAAACAAACCGTCTTTTATACCTTCTTCCTTTCATTCTACTTTTTAGCAGTTGCTGGGAAGAAGATTTGAAAAACTGCTGGATGGGTGACGTTACCTTGACAATTGCAGCTGAAAAATTCCAGCAGCCGGCTACCGATAAAGGGCAATTGGAAGATAATCTGTCTGCCAGAATCAGTAGCATCCGTTATTATCTCTATCAAGATAACACACTGGTCCAGTCCGGAATTATAGACAATGCAACTGATCTGGACACTGATACGCATCCACTGAGCTTTCCCAAACTGGCATTCGGAGAGTATTGCCTGGGACTTGTTGCCAATGCTTCGGAAGAGGAACTTTCTGACACGACTACCCCCGAGGCACTCAATTTAAACTATCCGGGAGCCGAACAAACAAAAGATTATTTTACATCCTGTTATGATTTTACCGTTGATTGTGAATGCGGTTATCAAGACTTCGTAATTCTTCGACGTACTCAAGCCGTAACTCAATTCCAATTAAAACAGTTACCCGAAAACATTACCGGAATCGCAGTAGAAATGCATAAAGTAGCGGCAACCTGTCAGATTGATACTTTATATAAAGGTGAAACAATAGCCGAATACCATACCACAGTCACAGAAGCCACTAACGCAGAAGGTATCGTTTCTTTCAATATAGGTACCTTCCCAACAACCGGAACAGAGAATGCCAGCATTATCCTTAAATTATATGCCGATGGTAAGTCCGATTCTCCGGTTTACCAGAACACACTAAACAATGTACGCATTCTACGTAACCAACTGACCCGTATCAGCACAGATTTTAACTATACCATTCTGGGGAACTCCAGCTTCTCCGTGACCATCAATCCTGACTGGGATGGTACAAATAATGACGATGAAACAATCATACCCTAACTTTGGACATTAACGCAGTAAATCATGAAAAAGAGAATACGAACTCTGATTATTATCTTATTACAAACTTTCATGCTTGTTCGTCTATCAGCCCAAACATCACATACCATTAGTGGTATCGTGAAAGACAAGGAAGCCGCTCCTATTTCAGGAGTAAGTATTCAGGTAGATGGTCAGAAATGGAAAGCCTCTACGGGGAAAGAAGGAAAATTCACACTGGAGATCCCACAAAATTCCATCATCACTTTTTCCTCCGTCGGTTATGAAACAGTCACGATTCACTCCGGTAAAGAAAAATGGCTGGAGATCATTCTCAAAGAATCACAAAGCCTGTTGCCCGAAATCATGGTTACATCCACATTAAAGAACAGTATGAAATTTGTTTTCGCTCCGTCCGATCTGGAATTAATCAAAGATATGCTCTATCTTAAAACCCGATATAAGATTCCCTCCAAACGATTTCAAAACGACTCCCGGGTTATCATTCAGCCAATTCTGGTAAACAGTAGCCAGGGAACCCGAAAAGACTTTTCCCCCATTGTATACGACGGTAAAAACTACGACATCCTGCTTCGCCGTGGAAATATCTGTGGTGATCCGTCAGAAAAAGAATATTATTCCCGTTTCGCACAAGTCATAAACCCTGACTCGATCTGCAATCAGACATTGACTTATGCCGATTCATGCACAGTAGATAACATCAATGACTTATACACAACAGAAGTGCATATCAAGATAAGTACTTTTTGTAAAGACGAATATCGGGACACAGTCCGTATCACAAACGGCATTATTTATCCGATGCGTTTTTTCAACTATAATCTGAGTGCAATGGATTTGGACAACAGCTATATACCCAAACAAACCCCTCTCAACTTCAATGAGAAAGGAGAAATGCATCTTCGGTTCCGTCCTGAAGATGCGAATATTTACGAAAATGAAGGAAGAAACGCTGAAGAACTCAGGAAAATGAGAAAAGCACTGGATGATATCGATAAAGATCGTACTAAAACACTGACTACTTTTCAGATCACAGGATACACTTCTCCCGAAGGAACGTATGAATACAATCTTAAACTGGCTAAAAAAAGAATGAAAAACGCAGCAGAGAAAGTATTCGAAAATATTTCCGAAGAAACAATCCGGAAGGCCAAAGTTGAAAATGATGCCATAGTAGAATCATGGAATACGATTTGCGAACTAATGGAAAAAGACAGCATCAAAGAAGTTACCCAACTCAAAGATCTGATCAGACGCGCCCGGGGAAACCATAATGAAATATCCTGGGGGGCCAGACGAATGAAAATTTATCCGCTTATTCGCGACCGCTACCTACCCCGCTTGCGAAGAGTCGAATATTTCTACGAGTATTCTGAACTGCGTACACTCAACAGAGATGAAATCAATACTCTCTATCGGAAAGACCCCAAAAAATTAACGGCAAGTGAGTTCTGGAGTTACATCATGAATCAAAAAGAAATCACTGACGAAAAAAGAGAAGCTTTATACAGAGAAGCCCTCTCGGTACATCCCGACCTAATGATTGCAGCCAACAATCTGGCATCACTCTTAATAAAACAAAACCGTGCCGATACAACTCTACTGAAACCCTTTATCACGCAGGATGCCCCTTCGGCCATACTGGTCAACCAAACTGTAGCCTATCTACAAAAGCGGGATTTCAAAAAAGCAAACCATTTTGCAGGACTTCTGCCTGATAATAAAGAGACCGAAATGGTGAAAGCACTTGCTGCCGCCATGGATGGAAAGTATCAGGAAGCTTATCCCACTTTCGAGAAACAAGGGGGAATCAATCAGGTCATCCTACTGCTGAGCATGAAGCAAAACCAAAAAGCCTGGGAAATCCTGAAAAGCATAGAAGATACTTCTCCCGAGAGCGAATATGTCAGAGCAATCGCTGCAAACAGGTTGGACAACATAGGCGAAGCTGTTACTCACCTGAGGAACGCCATCGCCCAAAAACCGTCTTTAAAAGAAATTGCTTTAAAAGATGGAGACGTATTAGATTTACTGGATTTATTAGATATAGATAAGAAATAATGTATGAAAAAGAAAGCCTTCTTCCTACTTTTGCTATTGCTTATTCCGCTGCCCTCCATACTTTCACAAGAAATAGCATTGAGAACCAATGCCCTCTCCTGGGCAACCACCACTGTAAACCTGGGAGCTGAATTCAAAATCTCACCTCGGCTAACTGCAGGAACAGATATCATGTATAAAGGGTGGACTTTTTTATCCGACAATCGTAAAATGGGTGGTTTCTTAGTTCAACCGGAAATCAAATATTGGTTTTGCATCCCTTTCTATAAACACTTTATGGGACTTCATGCCCATTATGGCCAGTACAATGGAGGATTCAGTAAATATCGCTATCAGGGAGATTTATACGGGATCGGGATATCTTATGGCTACCAATGGATCTGGAAAAAACGATGGAACATTGAAGTGTCCGCCGGAATAGGATATGCATCGATGAATTATGATAAATATGAACGTCCCAAATGTGGATTATTCCTTGGACAAGACCATTCCAACTACTTCGGATTAACCAAGCTCGGATTCAGTCTTATTTATATACTCAAATAGCAAGTACTTTCCATAAATAATTTCATAGTTCTCTAAAAATCTAATGTTAAAAAGTAAGCGGATTGTCTGTGACGGATAATCCGCTTTTTATTCATTCATCCAGCAAAGCTTTTTTGAAATCATCAATCTTATGCCGTGCCTCAACAGGCATTTCCGGATAATGCAAATCAAGTTCACCCATGCGTTCACAAAGAATCCGCCCCACAGCATAACGCATGAACCATTTATTATCAGCCGGAATCACATACCACGGTGCATCTTCCGTCGAAGTATGAGTCAGCATATCCGAATAAGCCTTCATATAATCATCCCAATAGCTACGCTCTTTCAAATCGGAAGTAGAAAATTTCCAGTTCTTTGCCTCATCTTCCAACCGTGCCAAAAAGCGTCTCTTCTGTTCATCTTTCGAAACATTCAGGAAGAATTTGATAACAATCGTACCATTCTCCGTCAGATAGCGTTCATAATCATTTATCTGACGATAGCGCTTTTTCCAGAATTTCGGAGTGACATCTTCCAAACTGGTGACACCCGGCAACTTATTAGACAAAATAATCTCAGGATGTACCTTGGCAATCAACACATCCTCATACTGCGAACGATTGAATATGCCGATACGCCCTCTTTCCGGCAGGCATCTGTTGATACGCCAAAGATAATCATGGTCGAGTTCTTCGGCTGATGGTTGTTTGAAAGAGTATACCTGACAACCCTGCGGATTGATACCGGACATTACATGTTTAATTGTTCCGTCCTTTCCGGCAGCATCCATTGCCTGAAAAATGACGAGGACCGAATATCGGTCCTGTGCATACAGTTTCCCCTGCAAAGCAGAAAGTTTCTCAATATCTTCAGCCAGTAATGCCCCAGCTTCCTGTTTGGTCAAATCGCCTGTAAAGTGAGTATCAAATTCCGAAACGGTATGTTCCGCTCCGGGAGTAGCCAACAGCCTTTTCAAGATTTCTTTTTTCATTTCGCCAATCTGTTTATTATCTTCTTCGGACGTTATTTAGCTAATCACTAACCAATTCGATAATTGAAGTACTTTCCTGAAATCTTCTGGATGAATAGGCCATTGAGAAAGCGATATAGACCAACAGGGCAAGAGCAGTGACAACCAGCAACGTCCTGATTAGAATGAAATGCTGTCTTTGTTTTAACTCGTTTGTATCCATTTCTGATCCTTTCTTTTTAGAGTGCAACCTTTTACAGTGACACCTGTTATAATCCGGTAATAAAGATACAAAGAATCGGGCAAAAAAGTTTCATCCGATTAGCTAATTAAACCAAAGGAGGCTTAAATTCTATTCTTTACCTCCTGACTTTAAATTCTGCAACGAACGGACAGCTTCCCTAAACCCTTTTAACCGGTCACTGGTCTTATGATAAATAAAATAGTCTCCCAAAAAGCCAGCCAGTATCATCACACACAATATTGTTCTAAAAAGAGGGTTATGCCATATACAGAAAAAGGCAATTATGACGGGAGTGATTGCCACATACGCAAAAATATATGTCAGATTCATCAACACCTTGTAAGATTGTAACCTCCTGTATTGTTGCTCTACATGTTCTGTTACAGTCTTTAAGGTATATACAATCCGAAACATGAAACTTTGCATAACCAAAAGCCATATCACCATTCCCAGCAAATACCATGAAATCCAGTCGGGAGCTACATTTCTCCAAAAGGTATAACATACCACACCCAGAAAGATACCTAAGACACCGAAACCGATCTTTTCCACACGCAATTGTTGCTGCAAATAGGTTTCTTTCTTTGACTGTATCATATCTATAATTATCTGGCGGTTGAGTAATTCATTTTTCTCCACCTGTTCGGAGAGTTCCATCCATTTTTGTTTTAATTCATCCAGTTCCATATTTGTTTTTTATTGGTTCGACATCTTCTTTAATTTCTCTTTGATCCGGTGTAACCTTACAGCCACAGTATTCCGGTTACTTCCGGTGATGGCTGCTATTTCTTCATAACTATTTTCATCCAGCCACAATAAGACAAACATTCGTTCATATTTATCCAGTTGACGTATTAACCGATACATTTCCTTCAACGACTCATAGCGCAAACAATCATCATACACTCCGAGTTCCATACTCAACGGCACATAATCCAATGCTTTCTTTTTTCGTAAATCCGAAATACAAGTATTCAAAGCTACACGATATATCCACGTAGACAACTTGCTTTCATTCCTGAATCCCGGATAAGAGCACCATAAGTTTACTACTACTTCCTGATAGAGGTCGTTCAAATCTTCCTGGTTGGAAGTATACATAAAACAAACTTTATATATAAGAGCTTTGTGTAAAGTCAACAGGTTTATAAAATCCTTTTCTATTTCCATGTTTCTTGTCTCTTTTAATCCATTAGTCGGTAAAAGAAGAAAATAGTTTCAGAGAAAAGAGAAATAAATTAAGATACATTACTTGCTTCCTCTCATACAGAAAATGGTTCTTCTTCAAATTTGGTGGTAAATTCTTTATTTCTTTATTTTCAAGTTGATAATTGTCCTTTTTGCTTGCTTTAATAAGAAAAAACAGACACCGGCTGAATAAGATAACTCAAGTTTCGGAAGTGAATTTGCGCCGTCCGGACCGGTATCTTCATCCTTATACCTTTCTTCAATTAACATTGTTAACGCCTTTTGCAGTTTGTCAGGTTCTTATGCGCAAATAATAAGGCTTTTGCATTTAAAGAACTTGTTATTCACATCCAAAGAACAAGCTTTAACTCTGTGTTAAAACAAAGCTTTTGAGGATAGAAATCTTACTTTTTAAAGATATTGATTTTCAGATGGTTTATTTTAAAATTTGCTTCTTCACCTCATGGATGGACTCTTCGGGGGAAAGCCGGGATACTTGCTTTTTTGTCAACTATAAACGAGGGCTTACACTTCCGAAAACGGAATTAAATTCCATGAGTAAAAGAAAACTTACCACCAAATTTGAAGAAGAACTCAGAAAATGCATTTCGATCTTCCATCTTCCACCCTTCATTTAAGAGGATTTATTCGTTATAAAGTCCTAATAAACAAGAAAATGACATTAATTACTTATCTCTTTGTATCATATAAAGCATTTTATTCTCCTTAGTATATTAAGCAAAAATGGTTTGAGTATTATCCTGTCCTGGGTACACAAACCCATGGAACCTCGTACCCGGGCTGAGATAAAGACATCGAAAAGAACAGTAATATTCTTATTTACAATGCATTATAAGCAGCACAAAATCGAGTTATTTTATTAATAATCCGCATGTAGAAAAGGAGGTCCAAAAAATCTCATCAGCCTAAGAACTGATCAAGTAGTCACCGGATACTAAGTAACTAACTATCTGTCCATACACGCTATCTCAATGGCTTGTTCTTTATATTTCTTGGTTGTATTGAGCAGCGAACTGCCTACATAAAACAAAAACACCAGACTGACAATGGTCATCAATGTTCCTATCATGGCGAAACGACTTTTCTGCTGTAATTCTTCTCTACTCATAAGGCTTTTCTCTTTTAATTTTGACAGGACAAAGATAGCGGCAAGAATTTACGTTCTTTTTACAGGCTTGTGACAACATTGTTTAATCTCTCAACTTCTTCACCCAACCGGGAATAATTATAGCACCTATCAGCAAATACATGTAATAGGTAATAATCCGCCAAACGAAAGCAACAACCAAAGCCATGCCTGCCACATCAAAAAAATCGGTATAATATTCACGAAACATATATTCGCTCACTCCGCTGCCGCCGGGAGTAGGGCTGATAGTCATAACTACCCATAGAATCAGCTGACGTACAAAGGCCAACAGTTGGCTGCCCGAAGTGGTAAAGGCTATCAGCAAAGCATTGACTACCAGATAACGTGAAATCCAAGCCAAGCAAGTAATCCCAAAAGCTTTCAACCAAAAGGTAAAAGACTTCTGACTCATCTCTCTGGAACTTAATACCAGATTGTCCGTAAGTGTCTCGATGGCCTTGTGCCAACGTCGGAGCAGTGGCAAGCGGAAAATAGTGAGTAACAAACGTTTTACCCATTCCGGACGCCGGAACAAAGCAAGATACAACAGGAAAGTCCAGATCGTAACGACCCCATAAATCAGGAAAAACAGAATCTCAATTCCTGACGATAATATAGCCACATTACCAAACAAATCATCAAACGAAAATAAGAGTAAAACCAGCGGGCAGCCCAATACAAGAAACAATTCATCCAAAAACAGGCAGGAGATAGTCAAAGCTGTACTGCGTCCGGCATTAATGCCTTCTTTATTCAAAAATAACACAATCAGACTACTCCCTCCCACTGCAGAGGGAGTCACTGCCGATGTGAATTCACAAAGCATATTTACCCGAAATGCCTGACGCCAAGTCAATTCCCTGTCAGTAATAAAGCGGAAACGCCACATCAACCCACCGTCTCGCCCAAACATAAAAAGTATGGCAAGTAGCAATCCGCCTACCAGACGCCAGGAGAAATGAATATCACTGAAAAGTTCCGGATTGAACTCCCGGTAGAACAGCCACCCTACCACTGACAGCCCTATCAGGACGGGAAGCAGGATATAGCCGGCTTTAAAGGTTTTAATAGAATCTGACATGATTAAAAGAATTGGGATATTACAAGTTACCGGTTTTCTTTCCGTTTTATCAACCGGCTATAACGGTCGTACACCTCCTCGGTGACATCTTCCCACGAACGGGCAATGGTTCGCGACGCCTCCTCTCCCACTTGTCTGATCACGGCAGGGGCCTGCAATATTTCACGTATCCGACCGGCATAGGCATCCGTACTATTAAAACTCAGAAAACCATTTACCGAATCGGAAATAATTTCCGAAGCAGTCGAATCTTTGATAAGTATCGAAGGAGTGCCCAGAGCGGCAGCTTCACGCACTACCAACGGGGCATTATCATATAAAGAAGGAAAAAGAAAAAGATCGGTAGCCACATAATAGCGTTTCAAGACTTCACGCTCTACAATACTACCGACAAAAGTCACTTTGGAAGATAATCCCAACCCCGCCACTTTTTGTTTCAATTCATCATTTGCATAACCTGAACCTACAAAGTACATCCGGAAAGGAACATCCGGTAATAGTGCAAGTGCATCGAGCAAAAAGCCCAAATTCTTTTCCCAAATATGCTGACCGACAAAAAGAAACATAAACTCCCCGGAGCAGAGTCCCAGTTCGCGACGTGCCTCCCGCCGCATGGACTCCAATGAAGGGACACCCGCAAAATCATTTCCGTTATCCACCACTTCCACCCTACCTTTATACCCATACTCCCGCAAAGTTTCTTCTACGGCAGCCTGCGGAATCCACACTTCGTCGGCAGCTTCGTAAAAACGAATCACCTTTCGTATCAGATAGTCTACCAACAGACGGGAAGGAATGGCCCTCTCAAAATCCGCCCGGTACTTGGAGTGAAACGTAGCTACAACCGGAACATGTTGTTCTCTGGCAATCTGCATGGCCAGTGCTCCCGAAGAAAAAGGACAATGCGCATGTACCAGTTCAAATGAAAGCCGGCTGATACGCTCGTGAAAAGGCCAGTCGATGCGCGGAAAACCTAATCTGTAAGGCTTTCTCATAGGAATGGGAATGGATGAATACCGGTAAACCGGGTATTCTTCCGCATCTCTCGCATCAGGCGACTTAGGAGTCACTACACAAACATTCCCCGTCTTCTTATGCAGCCAGTAGGCATAGTTCTGTGTAGTAAGTGATACCCCATCCATGATCGGAGGGAAACAATCGTTAAAAAGACCTATCATTGCATTCCATTATCTGTTTGCAAAGAAACAGCTTACGTATTACAATTGTTTGACGGACTTGTGACGAGAATGTTCTTCTTCTAAATCATTCACTTTCGATCGTCGGCATATCCCCATTATCATCAGCAGACTTATCCACTAATTGATGCATCTTTTCCCAATAATCAACCGCATCTCTCCGTTTAACCTTGTCCATATGAGCCGAAGGGTCAAAAACAAAAGAAAGCTTAAAATCAGAACTGACAACCCGATTCTCTAATAGATAGAAAATGATATACTTGTTACGCTTACTATTCTCTTTGATCCTGATTCGGGGACACTTAATAGATTCATCGTAATAGTGCACAATGCGTTCGGTTATTCCCGATTCCAGACGGCATAAAGACAATGCATCACAGATGGTCTCCATCTGCCGAACGGTTTTCAAATTCTCAAAATCACTATTATGGTTCTCCCCGTAATATGAATCAGCATCAACCGCAACCGAGATCGTAGTATGGTTGTCAATTATAAATCCTTCTAACAGAAGAGCGATGTTTAGATTATCCCCGGACTCTCCCAGCATCCGAAGTGAATCGCGTGTTTGCTCCTTTTGTTTACTGAAGTCCAATACTTTACGAAGCCGTTCATCTATTGCCGGATGATCCGGACTGGCATATCCATACTTGAAACAAGGAACCTCGGGCTCTACCTGAAAATCGTTTATACGCCAGAGACGAAACCACGAATTGTTATTATAAAACATCTTTTGTGGCACACCCAGTTCGTCGAACATTTCTACCGTATCATATTCATCGACAGTTCCTGCTTGATACTTGCGAATCTTCGAAATAATACCGTTTTCGTGATGGTCTACTTCCACACGACGCAAAGAATCACTCTTGTAAAATAAATAAATGGTGGTATGATCCCGATCGTAACAAAAGGCATTTTTGCAGTCAGCCAGTAAACCTACCACAGTGGGTTTATACCGTTTGTGAAGCAGAATATCGGCACTCCCGTCAGGGATGTCCCCCAATCGCATATCCATAAGGACATTATTGCACGGTTGCTCGGCACTTCCTCCAACGTAATGCCCATATTTGTTGAAATAGCGCACACCGACAACCCGGGCAGGGAAAGGAGAAAGGCGCATCTTATAATCATAAAACAGTGTTTTATCCGCATTATATTGGGGTCCTGCCCAGTATAAATCATTGACTCCACCCATTTCTCGCATATTTGCAAGCATAACATAACCCAATAGCAACACAGCACACAAAGTTGCAGAAATCTTTGCAATGCCCAGTACAACAGAGAAATTGCATACAGTCGGGCGCCACAAACAGCCACACCCGAAAGCAATGGCAAAAAATAGAACTACTTTCAAAGTTCCGTGAACAATTTTAGGATCGGCAGCCATCTGGCACGAAGTCAGCAACATATAGGTCAACAGCCCATACACACACAACGACCCTATCGCCCAATATAAATGGTCCAAACCTTTCAGTCCAAATATAAAACTACAGGCTATAAACAGGAGAAACGGCAACGTCGGAATGCACCATAATATTGATACCAGGACAAGTGCCCCTAAATCAAAACCGGAAATCACATAACATAAGAGCATCAGAACCAATACCGCTCCCAAAATCCAAATCATTGTCAACAGATACGCATTCATTCTCTTCATTTTTCTTCTTTTTCTTTGAATGTATTCTACTCAATCATAGCCCATGACATAGAGAATACTTATTCCCAAGTTCGCCATAATCGTCGGACCGTATTCAATACTATCACGACATACGGTTCCACAAATATATAGATTAATAGACAATCATTCACCCGAATATATCAGTAACTTCATTCACAGGCTCTCTTTTGAATACCTCACAGATACTCTTTCATTATTCAGAACTTAATTTCCGATCCATCGGCATCTCACTTATTTAGGATAACGACAGGTAGCTTCTTGAAACGAATAAATTAAATCTAAGCCTCTTGTTTACAGCCTTCTTTCTCTATTCTTTACTATCTTTCGGTTTTATTCCTTATCTTTGTCACCAAAACAATTAATCAAGGTCATTCTATGAAGTTCAAATCAACCTTTATGCTTGCATGGTTAGGACTCGGTCTTTGCACATCCTGCACTCCCGAAACTCCGACAGCACCCCAAGACTACACTCAGTACGTAAATACCTTTATCGGAGCAGCCGACAACGGTCACACCTTCCCGGGTGCCTGCCTGCCCTTCGGACTGATACAGGCAAGCCCGGAAACCAATGCCATCGGATGGCAGTATTGCTCAGGATACAATTATCAGGATTCACTGATCTGGGGCTTCTCTCAAACTCACCTCAATGGCACAGGATGTATGGATCTGGGCGACCTCCTTGTAATGCCTGTCACCGGACAAAGAGTACGGGATGACTACAAAAGCGGTTTCTCTAAAAAGACAGAAAGCGCAACACCGGGATACTACACTGTAGAACTCGATAAATATAAAGTAAAAGCAGAACTGACCGCAACAGATCATGTAGCACTGCATCGTTACACTTATCAGAATGCCGATTCAGCCTCACTGTTACTCGACCTTCAACACGGATTGGTATGGAATCCCCAACAATATAAATCGCACGTAAAAGCTTGCGAAATCAATTGGGAAGATGCTCAAACACTGACAGGACACGTGCGCAGCAGCGTATGGGTGAATCAGGATTTATACTTTGTAATGAAGTTCAGCAAGCCGGTGACCGATTCCATCTCCCTGCCAATGGAAGAAACTGAAAAAGGAAAACGTCTGTTAATGAGTTTCGACATGAAGCCGGACGAACAACTGCTGATGAAAGTAGCCATTTCTACAGTCGGTGTAGACGGTGCCCGTAAGAATATGGATCAAGAGTTGGCAGACTGGGATTTCGACGGTACAAGACAGAAAGCCAAGGACATCTGGAACAGTTACTTGAGCCGTATCGAAGTGACAGGTACTCCGGACGAACTGGAGAATTTTTATACCAGCTTCTATCATGCACTGATACAGCCTAATAATATTGCCGATGTAGACGGAAGATACCGTAACGCCAAAGACTCGGTAGTAAAATCAGCATCGGGAGTCTATTACTCCACC
Source organism: Bacteroides hominis (assembly GCF_033042785.2). NCBI lineage: Bacteria > Pseudomonadati > Bacteroidota > Bacteroidia > Bacteroidales > Bacteroidaceae > Bacteroides > Bacteroides hominis. Next base: position 4,830,193 of record NZ_CP178829.1, read on the forward strand.
TTCTCGATCTGGGATACCTACCGCGCTGCCCACCCCTTCTATACATTGGCCGTACCCGAACGAGTAGACGGTTTCATCAATTCGATGATCGAACAAAATCAGGCACAAGGCTACTTACCTATCTGGACCTTGTGGGGTAAAGAAACGAATACTATGATCGGCAACCACTCTGTTTCGGTTATTGCCGAAGCTTATAAGAAGGGCTTCCGTGGCTTTGATGCCGAGAAAGCATTCGATGCCATCAAACAGACACTGACTGTTTCGCATCCGAAATCGGACTGGGAAACTTATATGAAATATGGTTATTATCCGACAGACAAGGTAGATGCCGAATCGGTTTCACGTACACTTGAATCGGTTTACGATGACTACGCCGCAGCTACAATGGCAGAGTTAATGGGTAAAAAGGAAGATGCGGAATACTTCAGTAAACGTTCGGAATTCTATAAGAACCTGTTCGATAAGGAAACACAGTTTATGCGCCCGCGCTATGCCGACGGACGCTGGAAAACTCCTTTCAATCCCAGCTATCTGGCACATGCCGAAAGCCGCGGAGGCGATTATACTGAAGGAAATGCCTGGCAATACACCTGGCATGTTCAGCACGATGTACCGGGATTGATCGAATTATTCGGTGGTAAAGGGCCTTTCCTCAACAAACTGGATTCATTGTTCACTATCAAACTGGAAGGAAGCGGACTGGCAGACGTTACCGGACTGATCGGACAATATGCCCACGGCAACGAACCAAGCCACCATGTCACCTTCCTGTATGCTTTGGCCGGCAAGCCGGAACGCACTCAGGAGCTGATACGTGAAATCTTTGATACCCAATACAAAAACAAGCCCGATGGTCTCTGTGGAAACGACGACTGCGGACAGATGTCAGCCTGGTATATGTTCAATGCAATGGGATTCTATCCGGTCGATCCGGTGAGCGGGCATTATATATTCGGTGCTCCGCAGATGCCGAAAATAGTACTTCACCTGCCGGATGGAAAAACGTTCACAGTCATTGCCGAAAATCTGTCGAAAGAACATAAGTACATCGACAGCATCACACTAAATGGTGAACTTTATACTAAAAACTATATCTCCCACGAAGACATCGTGAAGGGTGGTACGCTGGTATATAAAATGAAATAACCAATTATAAACTCAAAGAAACAATGGACAAAAAGTTACTGATGATGGCGCTGTTGATGACAACAGGACTTGCCACACAAGCACAAGAGAGGCTGACGCAGTATCAGGTAAGAAATGCCATTACTGTACGCACTCCGATCATGAACGACAGTATCAACCCAAAAGGAGAAAAACACACCGCCAAAGCACTGCTGCAAACGCCGGTAATGCTTGACCTTGCCAATGCACCGACACAAATGCTGTCTGCCGACACGGCAGGCTTGGTCACTTTTGCGAAAACCGATAAAGACAATCTGCTTTATCTGCTGAAGACTCAGCTACGGGCCGAACGCTTCATGAAAGGCAAACTGAAAGTGACCTCTCCGGTCCGGTGGGAGCTTTTCATCAACGGCGAATCGAAAATGGTGAAAGATGCTGCGGAAGACAGTATCTCCAAAGCAGCAACCAAAGAAATTGCCCTACGCCTGGAACCGGAAATGGATTATGAAATTGCCATTAAACTACTTTCAACCCCGGACGATAAGACTGCGCCTTCACTGAAGTGCGAACTGGTGAAAGATGATAAATTCAAAGAAGTGGCATGTAGCACCGATCCCGATCAGAAACACCGTTTCGCGCTCGACAATACCGTATACGGCAACCGCGCCATTGCTGTTTCCGTATCACCGGACGGGAAATATCTGTTGACCCGCTATTGGGACAATCATTCGTTGAAACGTTCACGCACCTACTGTGAACTGACTGAACTGAAAACAGGAAAAGTACTCCTCACCAATCTGAGGGACGGCATGAGATGGATGCCGAAAAGTAATAAACTGTATTATACGGCAGTGGCATCCGAAGGAAATGACGTCATCACTCTCGATCCCATCACGCTGAAGGAAGAAGTTCTCCTGCAGGGCATTCCCGAGCAAGGTTTCAGCTGGTCGCCCAACGAAGACTTCCTGATATACTATCCTCGTGAAGAAGGCGTGAAAGATGATGGGCCGTTGAAACGCATTGTCAGCCCCGCCGACCGTATTCCAAATACACGCGGACGTAGTTTTCTGGCCAGATATGACATTGCCAACGGAACTTCCGAACGACTGACCTACGGCAATCACAGTACGTATATGCAGGATATCTCACCGGACGGCAAATATTTACTTTACAGCAGTTCGAAGGAAAATATCACGCAACGTCCTTTCTCTCTGAGTTCACTGTTCCAAGTGAACCTTGAAACATTGGCTGTCGATACTCTGTTCTTTGAAGACCGCTTCCTCGGAGGAGCCAGCTACTCACCGGACGGCAAACAATTACTGCTCACCGCCAGCCCGGAAGCTTTTGACGGTATCGGCAAGAATTGTGGTAATCATCCGATCGCCAATGATTTCGACTCTCAGGCATTCATCATGGATTTAGCTACCCGCAAGATCGATCCGATCACTAAAGAGTTCAATCCGTCTGTCAACTTCCTGCAATGGAACAAAGGTGACGGGTGCATCTATTTTAGCACCAATGACGAAGATTGCCGGAACATCTATCGCTACTCTCCCAAAGACCGTAAGTTTGAGAAGTTGAATCTGGAGACTGACGTTACCAGTGCATTTGCCCTGTCAGAAAACAATCCGTCGCTGGCAGCCTACATCGGACAAGGATGCTACAATGCAGGAGTTGCTTATGTATACGACCTGAAAAAGAAAACCTCTCGACTGATAGCCGACCCGATGAAGCCTACCCTCGAAAAAATTGAACTGGGTAAAATGGAACCATGGAATTTCACTGCTTCAGATGGCACTGAGATTAAAGGTATGATGTGTTTGCCGCCTTCATTCGATCCTAATAAAAAGTATCCGCTGATTGTGTATTACTATGGAGGAACGACCCCGACAGAACGAGGCATCAGCAATCCGTACTGCGCACAACTGTTTGCCTCACGTGACTACGTGGTATATGTTATCCAGCCGAGCGGAACAATCGGATTCGGACAGGAGTTTTCAGCACGCCATGTCAATGCCTGGGGAAAACGTACTGCCGACGACATCATTGAAGGTACCAAACAGTTCTGTAAAGAACACCCGTTCGTGAATGATAAGAAAATCGGTTGTCTCGGTGCATCTTACGGTGGATTCATGACGCAATATCTCCAGACTCAGACGGATATTTTCGCCGCCGCAGTTTCACATGCCGGTATCAGCAATGTGACCAGTTATTGGGGTGAAGGCTATTGGGGATACGGTTATAATGCCATAGCCGCCGCAGACAGTTATCCCTGGAACAATCCGGAACTGTTCACCAAACAAGGCTCGCTCTTCAACGCCGATAAGATCAACACTCCACTCTTACTGCTGCACGGCACCGTAGATACCAATGTACCTATCGGTGAAAGCATCCAGCTATTCAATGCCCTGAAAATATTGGGTAAAACAGTAGAGTTCATCACTGTAGATGGAGAAAACCACTTCATTGCCGACTATCCGAAACGCGTGCAATGGCATAACAGTATTATGGCATGGTTTGCCCGCTGGTTGCAGGATAGTCCTCAGTGGTGGGAAGATATGTATCCGGAACGTCATTTATAAAACATATTCCACTGAAAAAGACAGGGAGAGCACTGATTTATTATGAAGTTAATCTGAAAACAGTTAAAACTCTGTGATCTTTATGGCGGTAGAATCCGATGAAAACAGCAATCATCAATCCAATCAGTATTGGCGTTGAAAAGACTTATAAAAAAGAACGGGGCCTTTGGTTTTAAACCAAGGTCCCGTTCCTTTTATCTCCCTACCTTTTTTACGCCAACAGTCCCCGGTTTTAAAAAGGTAAGGGCATTTTCCTTATTTTGTTAAAACGCCAATCAGTTCTTCAGCAGTAACCATTTGCTGTTCACCGCTTTCCATATTTTTCAGCATAGCTTTTCCCTCATTCATTTCATTCTCACCTACGATAGCAACGAAAGGAATGTTCTTAACATTTGCATAACTCATCTGTTTCTTCATTTTCGCAGCGTCGGGAAATATCTCGGCACGAATACCGGCTGCGCGGGCCTTAGCCAGAATACCCATAGAAAAAGCAGCTTCTTTCTCACCGAAGTTAATAAACAGAAGCTGAGTTCCATTAACAGCCTCCTTCGGATACAGTTCCAACTGGTTGAGCACATCGAAAATACGGTCGGCACCAAACGAAATACCTACGCCTGATACTCCTGCCATACCGAATACACCAGTCAGGTTATCGTAACGACCTCCACCGGTGATACTGCCAATCTGCACATCAAGCGCCTTCACCTCAAAAATAGCACCTGTATAGTAATTCAATCCACGTGCCAATGTCAAGTCAAGCTCTATTTCGTTTTTCAGCCCCATCGTTTGAAGGGTATTCAAAATAAACTCACTCTCTTCCACTCCCTTCAAACCTGTTTCGCTACCGGAAAGTACAGTCTTCAGTGTAGCCAACTTCTCAGCATTGGTTCCACTCAGAAGAATGATAGGTTGCAGTTTGGCAATAGCCTCATCACTAATCCCTTTCTCAGCCAATTCTTTATTCACATTTTCCAAACCGATTTTATCCAGTTTGTCGATAGCTACAGTTATATCCACAATCTTATCCGCCTCTCCGATGATCTCGGCAATACCGGTCAGTATCTTGCGATTATTGATTTTTATGCAGACACGGATACCGAAACGGGTAAACACCGTATCTACTATCTGCATCAACTCTACCTCGTTCAGCAGTGAATCACTACCGACCACATCGGCATCGCATTGGTAAAATTCACGATAACGTCCTTTCTGCGGACGGTCTGCACGCCAGACAGGTTGAATCTGATAACGCTTGAAGGGAAAAGTTATTTCATCACGGTGCATTACCACGTAACGGGCAAAGGGTACGGTAAGGTCATAACGCAACCCTTTTTCACAAAATTTACTGGCCAGTTTAGCGGCGTTACGGCTTAATAGCTCTTCGTCTGTAATACCCGAAAAGTAATCACCTGAATTCTGTATTTTAAAAAGTAATTTGTCACCCTCTTCACCGTATTTTCCCATCAGGGTAGAAAGCATCTCCATCGAAGGAGTCTCAATCTGCTGGAAACCATACAGATGATATACGTCACGAATTGTATTGAATATGTAGTTACGTTTCGCCATCTCTACGGGCGAAAAATCACGGGTTCCTTTAGGTATACCTGGTTTTGCTGCCATTGTTTTAACTGTTTTATTGAATTGAGTTGCAAAGTTAGATGAAATAATTGATTATTAAAACAGAAACCACAGACTTTCTGTGAATCTGTAAGCAAATGTATCCGGTGTCCGGTTCCGTTAAGACTGTTCATTTTCGGACAATACTTTTTAATGCCATTCTGCTCAATAAGAGATATTTATTAATTTGGTATACCATTTGCCTTCTGAAAGACAAAGAAATCACATTATCTAACAGGAATCATATGAAAACAGTTTTTTTGATCATTACAATGTTATGCCTTGGACTACCGGGAATGGCACAAAACAACGAAAAAAAAGAATTTGAGAGAAAGTACAGTGCACTCACTCAGGAAGTAGCAAACGCCCGCAAACAGAAAGATTACAAAAAGGCCGAGAAATTAAATTGGGAGAAACTGAAGTTGTATCAAGGATTGCCTCAACAACTTCAGGAAAAAGCAAAAAATATAACAGGACTGGTTTATTACGACCTTGCTTGCTATCAGGCACTTCAGGGAAAGAAAAAGGCAGCCCTGAAAAACTTTGAGAAGGCTTTCAACTCCGGATGGAATGATTACAACCATGCTAAAGGTGACAGTGACATCGACAATTTACGTAAAGAGAAGAAGTATCTGGAAGTAATGGCTAAAATGCGTCTGGACAGTGACTATCTGTATATTCTGCAACAAGCCGAAGGATACAACAGAACTGAAACAAAACCGATATGTTATAATGAATCAGTAACTGACACTCTACCCCGCTTCACCTACATGAATCCTAACGACAGTAATCTGGTACAGTTACGGAAACATTTCAACCTGGATAGTATCGCCGGAAGCGGAGACGAAATCTCCAAAATCAAAAACCTTCTCTACTGGGTTCACAACATAGTTCCACATGATGGCAATTCACGTAATCCGGAAGAGCGGAACACAATAGCCATGGTAGAACTTTGCAAAAAGGAGAACCGGGGCGTAAACTGCCGGATGATGGCACAAATGCTGAACGAGTGCTATCTGGCTATGGGATTCAAATCCCGTTTCATCACCTGTATGCCCAAAGTGATGATCAATGATTGCCACGTCATCAATGCGGTCTACTCCAACACCCTCAACAAATGGTTATGGATGGACCCGACATTCAACGCTTATGTAACAGATGAAAAAGGAAACCTTCTGGGCATTGGTGAAGTGCGCGAACGCCTCCGCAACAATCAACCCGTTGTACTAAACGAAGACGCAAACTGGAATAATAAAAATAAGCAGACCAAAGAGTATTATTTGGATTACTATATGGCCAAGAACCTGTATTACGTAACTTGCCCTCTGCAAAGCGAATATAACGCAGAAACAAACTATCCGGGCAAAAAGTGGTCGATGTATATCTCGTTAGTTCCGGAAGGATACAGTACCAATGGAAAGCCCGGTGCCACCGTCTACGACTCACATAATGACTCTTACTTCTGGCAATCACCTTATCAAGAATAAACCTAAAAGACCAAACGATATTATCCCCAAGCGTCATAGACAACATCAACTCTAAAACGCCATTTATAGAATCTATGATGTTTGGGGCAATCTTTAAATGACTTACTTTACATGATATGTAAAAATAACCGGATTATCTCCCTCCTTTATCCGATCCAGTAAGCAGCGCATTTTTTCATTAATACCTTCTTCAGCAGACAATCTCTTCTGCTCGCATAGTACTTCAGATGAATAAATAAAAAAAATCCGACTTTGTTTCCCATCTACCGGCATATAATTGGGTAAAGGTAACTGATAATCCGTATTGATAATTACCTGATAATTGTTCACTGTACCGGTAGCTTTTGAAAGCAGACACACGCCCGGTTGATTGGTTCTAAACAACAAACAGGAAGGAGTATCACATAAATCAGTCATAGTATATATATATTTCCCTTGATAACAGAACTGATTCAAATCGTTACATTGGAACTGACGCTGCTTATCACTTTCCGGAAAAGCCTTGCTTTTCCAATCTACCATATAAAGTGGTTCAATCGATTCTCCCGTTATTCGATATATATAATTATCAAACTTACGGGTAAATAACACTGAAGCAGTATTCGTAATTTGGTAATTACCAAAAGAACAAAACGGTGCTGTTTCGTATAAAGGTTCTAATAAAGAAGTTTGTTTACCCGTTTCCTTATTAATCACTATCAGAGAATAATCTGATACCACTCCATTAGCATAAGTATCATTCCGCAAATAAATAAATTCTTTATCCACGGCAAAAGATTGATACATATCGTCTAATGGATAAGAAGACAGGTATGTACCCTCCAAATCATAGTAAAGAATTTGCGAAGGATAGGTTAAAAGCAACAATTTATTTTCTGCTTCATCAATAGCGATATCGAACAGGTCAACATACTCTCCCTTCCCATTCCCCACAGCATGTATCGTAAATAAATGTTTCCCGGAAAGAGTATAACAAAGCACCTGCTTCATCCGCTTATCCAGAATAAAATATCGTCCGTTAGATTCATATACTCTATCAATGTTATTTATTAAAGCTTCTTCATTTGTTTCGGGCATAAAAAGAGATAAGCTATCTAAGAAAACCGTATCAGCTATCATAGGAGAACCGTCTTTAAAAGGAACTAACTGCACCCGAGAATCTGTTGCAACTTGCCTACAGGCCCCCAACAATAAAGAAATACAAAATATAAAAAGGGCTATTCTAATTTTCATACTTTTCAATTTACCGGAACCCAACTTTCGGTTATACCTGATGTACAGTTTATCACTCCAAGTCCAAAACAAGATGTTTCTGTTACCACGCGATATGCAAAAACGTTTTGTCCTCTCAGGGTTATAAGATAAGGACCATATTGATTGATATTAATACTTTTTTTCTTAAACATTATTCTTATTTCTTCAAAGATATATAAAAAAAGCACCATCAGCACTTAAAACATAAAAAATACTTTCCCATACACAAAAAGCTCGATAGATTCCTCTACCGAGCCTTTCTTTTTATTCCGTATGGGAAGGAGAGATTAATCCCGGCGTCCCATAAATATCATAATGTAATAAATCAGCGTAGCCAACGAGCCCAACGCAGCAACAACATAAGTGTATGCAGCCGAACGGAGAGCGTCTTCCGCTTTGGCATGATTATACGAGTTAGTAATTCCCGATGCACTGAGCCATACCAATGCACGTTTGCTCGCGTCAATCTCTACCGGAAGTGTGATAAAGCTGAATAAGGTGGTCAAAGCAAACAGGATAATACCGGCAAGCAATAACTGCGGGAACGAATTCAGTAACAAAATGCCGGCAAGCAATAACCACGTCATCCACTGTGAAGCGAAAGAAACCACCGGCACCAGCTTACTGCGGAGCGTCAACGGCGCATAAGCCCGTGCATGCTGAACAGCGTGTCCGCATTCGTGAGCAGCCACGGCAGCAGCCATGATGCTATTACTTTCATAAACTCCTTCACTCAGGTTCACTGTCTTATTGGCAGGATTATAATGATCGGTCAACTGTCCGGGAGTGTGAGTCACCTGAACATCGTAAATACCATTGTCATGCAACATTTTAATAGCTACGTCGCGTCCTGTCATGCCGTTTCCTGTGGGTATCTTGGAGTATTTCTTGAACTTGTTTTGCAGGTTCATCTGCACCAGCCAGCTAACGAGAGCGATGCCAATAAAAATAATCCATTGAATTCCTATTACCATATTCTTTCTTAATTAAATTGTTATGATAGCTAATATACAAATAGCTTGCCAAAAATAAACAAAAGCGACGGAGAGGAGATTTCCCACACATCGCTTTTATGAAGAATTAGCTAAAAATTAGTCAATTGTAAGTTCCACCACGTAATCTACATCCGTCGGAACTTTAGCGAGTTCCAGTACAATTCCTTCTTTATTCTTTGTGAAGCGTACCGGCGTTTTGTCAGCAAAGACCACTGCCTTTTTCACTTTCTTATCAACGATAGGCAAGAATAAAGCCTTGTCCTGCAAATTAAGAATATGCACATAGAGTTTATTGCCTTTCTGAGTCGTTACTCCCCAATCGTGAGGAGCTACCAGACCACCTCTCGTTCCATAAATGGTTTCACCATACTTTGACATCCAGTCTCCCACCTCTTTCAAACGCTGAACAGCCACTTCCGGAAGTTCTCCATCGGGCTGCGGGCCTATATTCATCAACAGATTGGCGTCCTTACCGGCAGCCTTCACCAGATAATGAATCAAAGTTTTAGCTGATTTATAGTTCTGGTCTGTAATCTTATATCCCCACATGCCATTCATCGTCTCACATGTTTCAAGAGGCAGATGGCTGACACTCTGTCCGGAAAGTCCTGCGGTATTCTCTCCCGGAAGGTCACGTTCGAATATCTGAATATCCTCCCCTGCAAAAGGTACCTGATGATGATTATTACCAACCAGACAAGACGGCTGCAAACGATGGATCAATGCGTATTGTTCCGGAAGTTCCCAGTCGAAATCGGGATTGATATCCTGATCCCACCAACCATCGAACCAAATGGCTCCGATCGGACCATAATTGGTCAACAACTCTGTCAACTGATTATTCATAAACTGATAATAGCTCTTCCAGTCCCCTTTCGGATCGGGACGTCCGGTTCCGCGTCCGGTTCTTCCCTGAGGAGCGTCTTCACGATACCAGTCTATATGTGAATAGTAGAAATGCAGTTTGATGCCATGTTTGGCACATGCATCAGCCAGTTCCTTTACCACATCACGTTTAAAAGGAGTGGCTTTTACAATATTATAATCGGAATACTTGGTATCGAACATCGAGAAACCTTCATGGTGACGGGTAGTGAAACAGATATACTTGGCACCGGAGGCTTTGATAGCCGCCACCCATTTATCTGCATCAAATTTAGAGGGATAGAATCCTCCGGCCAGTTTGGCATACTCTTTATAATTCAGATTATGGTTCGTCATCGTCCACTCGCCGGTAGCAAGCATGGCATAGAGTCCCCAGTGAAGGAAGATTCCGAACTTATTGTCCTGAAATTCACTCCGGGCTTTCAGGTTAGCCTCTGTCGGTTGGTAATTTTGTTGCGCTGTCAGGGAAGCAGTCATTCCCAATAACAAGAGAAAAGTAATAAAATGCTTCTTCATAAGTATTATAATAAAGGCCTCACCTCGCCCCTCTCTACTTTAGAGAGGGAAGAAGAAAGGCCTCGTTTTGAATTAATTCTTCTATAAAAGTCTACTTCTTCCTCCTTTTTAAAAAGAAGGATACAGATGAGGCTTCTTATTCTTCAGTATATCTTTCAATAGTCTGCTCGCGGTCGGGACCTACAGAAACAATTTTGATTTGTACGCCCAACTGTTCTTCAAGGAAGGAGAGATAAGCATTGAACTCTTCAGGAAATTCATCTTCGCTCTGCATCTTTGTCATGTCTGTCTGCCATCCCGGAAGTTCCACGTAGATTGGTTCCACTTCGTCGGTAATGTCATAAGGGAAGTAATCGATCTCTTCACCATTCATCTTATAGGCCACGCAAGCTTTGATCGTCTCGAAAGTATCGAGTACATCACTCTTCATCATAATCAGTTTGGTGACACCATTGATCATGATTGAATATTTCAGTGCAACAAGATCCACCCATCCGCAACGACGTTTACGTCCCGTCACCGAGCCAAATTCGTGACCAAGCGTACAGATCTGATCGCCAGTTTTATCGAACAACTCTGTGGGGAACGGACCCGAACCTACACGTGTACAATAAGCTTTAAAAATACCATATACATCGCCGATCTTATTCGGAGCAACGCCCAAACCGGTGCATGCACCTGCACATACGGTATTCGAAGAAGTCACGAACGGATACGAACCAAAGTCAATATCCAGCATAGTTCCCTGAGCACCTTCACAAAGCACGGATTTTCCGGCATCGAGCAAACCGTTTATTTCATGTTCGCTGTCTACCAACTGGAACTGTTTCAGGTATTCGATACCTTCAAACCAGGCTTTTTCAAGTTCAGTCAGGTCGTATTCATAATTCAGACCTTTCAGGATTTGTTCGTGGCGAACCTTTGCTGCAGCATATTTTTGTTCGAAGTTATGCAGGATATCCCCCACACGGACACCGTTACGGCTTACTTTATCCGTATAAGTCGGACCGATACCTTTTCCGGTAGTTCCTACCTTAGCATCACCTTTGGCAGCTTCATAGGCAGCATCCAGTATACGGTGCGTAGGCAAAATGAGGTGCGCTTTCTTCGAAATGTGCAGTCTCTCCTTCAAGTTGTGTCCCGATGCTTCCAGCGCTTCTGCTTCCGCTTTGAACAAAGCCGGATCGAGCACTACACCGTTACCGATGATATTTACTTTATCTCCCTGGAAAATACCCGAAGGGATAGAGCGAAGCACGTACTTCTGTCCTTCGAACTCAAGTGTATGACCGGCATTCGGTCCACCCTGGAAACGTGCAACTACATCATATCTCGGAGTTAAGACGTCGACTACTTTTCCTTTACCTTCGTCGCCCCATTGCAATCCTAATAGAACATCTACTTTCATTTTTCTTTTTTATTGTTATTATTTACTCTTTTTCTCTTGTTGGCCCTGTCACATTTGCTACATATACCGTATATATATAAGGAATAATGCGAAAGTTGAAACTTACTTAGTTTGGTATTTTCAATCGCGTTCTGTAAAGCTTCATTCTGAAACTCTGTGACCCTACCGCACTGCGTACATATCTGGTGATGGTGTGTTTCGCGATTATATGATTTTTCGTATTGGGAGGAAGTGCCGAACTGGTGTTTTATCACCAGACGTGCATTGATAAGTAAGATGATGGTATTATACAGTGTAGCCCTACTCACCCGGAAATTTTCCTGGTTCATCATCTGCGAATAAAGCATATCGATATCGAAATGCCCGTCAATGGAGTATATGGTATCCAGTATCGCATAACGTTCAGGAGTCTTGCGATGTCCATTCGCATTTAGATATTCGGTGAATATCTGCCGTACCGTATCTTTCACATTTTGAGTTTCCATATCGGCGCTATTTTAGCGCCAACAAAGTTAATTGTTTTTTGCGGAAAGCAAAAATATATCTGTAAATTTGCACCCAATCACTAAAAAAATGTTTTATGACAAGAGTCCCCTTCACGCAAAATTATCGCTGGCACTTGCCTCTATTACTTCTTGTGTTCTGCTGTTCTTTCTTTATAAACAATGGCGCAATCTTTGCAGACATCATGGAATCAAGAAACATTGTCACTGCACGCGAAATGGTATACGACCATAACTGGCTGGTGCCTACCATGAACGGAGAGCTGCGACTGGAGAAGCCTCCACTTCCCACATGGATTGCTGCCGTGGTAGAAGTGATTTCGCCGGATAATCTTCCCTTGCAACGAGCCATGGCCGGACTTGCGGCCGTCATGTTAGTACTCTTTTTCTATAAGTTTGCTACGAAACTGACCGGTAACCGAACCTATGCCCTGGTATCTTCCCTGATCTTGTGCACCTCTTATAATATCATTCTGATGGGACGTACAGCTACCTGGGACATTTATTGCCACGCATTCATGATGGGAGCTATTTATTATCTTTATCTTGCTTTGCGGCAAACTGCCTGCAAGTGGCCTCTTTTCATTGCCGCAGGCGTTTTTATGGGATTATCTTTCCTTGGCAAAGGGCCCGTATCTTTCTATGCCCTGCTTCTCCCGTTCATTTGTGCCTACCTCTTATTCTATCGCAGGGAAACAAGAATGAAAGGAAAATGGGCCGCACTCTTCACCATGATCTTTATTTGCATCGTGCTCAGCACGTGGTGGTATGCCTACACATACATCTGCCACCAGGAGATGGCATCCTATGTATTCCACAAAGAGTCTTCTTCCTGGAGTAACCACAACGTACGTTCCTGGTATTATTACTGGCAGTTTTTCCTGGAAACAGGAGTATGGTCGCTGCTGACACTGACAGCACTGATAGTGCCCTTCTGGAAAAAGCGGGTCGAAGCATCCAAAGAGTACATGTTCTGCCTGAGCTGGATGTTACTGATCCTTTTCTTCCTGTCGTTGCTCCCGGAAAAGAAGACACGCTATCTGCTTCCTATCTTATTACCGGCCGCACTGACTATGGGATACCTATTTGTATATTGGATTCAACAGGCTAAACAGAAAATGCCGCACCTGAAAGACAGAGTGATTTACCGGATAAATGCTTATTTGATTGTAGTGGCTACATTGGCCCTTCCCGTTGCTCTCTACCTCTTCATGTACCGGGAAGGACGGATAGGTACAGGGATGTTCATATGGTTGGCTGTATTATTCCTGGCAGTAGCAGTTTGGCTATTCAGCTCTGCGCTCAAGCTCCGGCCTTTCTCTTTCCTGATGGGAGTCGTAGCGCTATTTGCTGTTGCCGAGTTGTTTGTAATGCCTTATATCGGAAGTTTTGTGAGTAACTCAGATCCCAAAAGCATCAGCGCTACCCAAGAAAACCCGGAGCTAAAAGCTCTGCCATTCTATCACAGCAAAGACGAAGTGCTACGCATCGAGTTGGTATACGAAGCACATAAGAAGATCGGAGACATGGATTTAACCAATAAAGAAGAGATTACAAAAGCCCTGCCGTTTGTTCTGATCTCACAGAAACCGGCGGAACAACTGATTCCGGATTCCATCCGAAAGAATTTAAGTCTTCGCTTTATCGATTGTTATGACAACAATCGCTGGGCAAAAGGGCACAAAAGATATGATAGCGTATTTATCAGCAATGTGACAATAGTCGACGAACGATAAAGACGGACGATGAAAAGGTGTCGAGACTTCACCGCAGAGGGCACAGAGTGACACTGAGTGAGTTTTAAGTCATTGATTATCGATGTTGATAATCCGTGAAAACCTGCGTAATCTGTGGTGAAGTTTCGACACAACCTTATCGTTAATCGCTAATTTCCTCTCTCACCATCGTATACAGCATCTGTTCCGCTTCTTTATCAGAGTTGGCCATGCCTTCTACCAGGCGACATACCTGGAAAGCATGTTCTTCACTATGCTGCATATACTTACGGATAGCAAGCATTGCCGCATTACGGACATGATAACTTCCCGATTGTACGGCACAAATCGCCTGATCGAGCAATTCACCCGCAGGGCGTTCGGCCATATCTCCCTTTTTCATCAACAGACGGGCTATGGTAAGGAAGCCACAAACTTGTGTATATTCCGCCTCATCCGCAATCCACTGGAAAGTTTTCGCCGGGGCATAAGGCAGGTTTTGAAACAGATTCATACACGTAAGTTCTGCTATCTCAATATTGCGGATATCCTCTACCCAGATATCAGCTATCTCGGGAAAGAAGGTATCTATCGGCTGCAATAAACCTGCCAGAATCTTACACTCGCGGATATTCTCTTTCCACAAGGCTTGTGCCAAGTCATGGTTCTTCTCATAAGCAGCGGCGATGCTCTTGATACGGGGCAACTCAACACCAAAGTTCAGTTTATAGTCCAGCCCCTTCTCACGCATGCTTTGTGACACAACTCCGTTCATAGAGAGACGGAGCTGTGTTTTAATATCTTTCAATTGTTCTTTTACATCCATGGGTTAATCGTTTACAGAAGGCAGTGGCGAATAGTCCCTGCTATAACGCAGCATCTGCTCGGCATAGCCTTCATCATAGGTTACTTTTACATCAATTATATTTCCTTTCTCGTCGGTTACCGCATCGTATCTTGGATTCACGAATCCTTTATAAGGCGCCAGGTTCAGTTTCTTATAGCGGGCCAATACTTCGGAGTGAAGTTCGGGGTCTACTTTTACGGCATAGGTTTCTACCAGCGAACGGGCTGCTGCAAAGTCTCCGGTCGACTTGATGCGCTGTATCTCGGCCAGCAATTCGCCAAAGAGATGGCGAAGTTTCTGATAGTCGTTCACCACGACGTAAGTCTTACCGTCTTTCTGCACCATCTCCACCACCTTATCAGCCTTACCCTTCTCAAACACCCAACGGGCAATGAGCTGGCGGTTGCGCATGTGAGCCTCTTCAACACTGTTGCCCGGCTCGATACGCACCAACTGGGTCATCAGGCCATTCATCAGATAGGTATAGTATTCGGCCTTGTAAGCCTCTTCAGCCGGCACCAAGCCCAATTCCAGCAATTTAGGATCGGCTACGTAGTAAAGTCCGAACAGATCGGCACGTGCCTCCTCTATTGTAGATCCATAGGCTTTCAAGGCATCCGGATCAACTCCCGGAAGTAATTTTCCGGAACCGTGACCCAGGCATTCGTGCAAGTCGGTATGCAATTCTCCTGTCAGATCACCATATTTATCGATCAGTTGCTTTTCTGTATCACTGTACACAAACTCTTCGTTGAATCCGTTTCCATGAGCCGCTTTGTTATAAGCGTCGGTGATATTCCCGATAGTGACCGACTTGGAGCCATGATGGCTGCGAATCCAGTTAGAGTTAGGCAAGTTGATTCCGATAGCCGTCGCCGGATATAAGTCTCCGCCAAGAATGGCAGCAGTAATCACTTTGGCAGTCACCCCTTTCACCTTTTCTTTCTTAAATTGCTTGTCCACTGGGGAATGATCTTCGAACCATTGGGCATTGCCGCTTATCAGTTCAGTACGGCGCGTAGCCTCCAGGTCTTTAAAGTTCACGATGGACTCCCAGCTGGCCTTCATCCCGAGCGGATCACCGTATGTTTCAGTAAATCCGTTTGTAAAGTCAATGCGTGAATTCAGATCTTTCACCCAAAGGATGGCATATTCGTCAAACGTCTTCAGGTCACCGGTCTCGTAGTATTCAATCAGCTTGCCGATGGCAGCCTTCTGAGCTTCGTCTTCTGCCACCCCTTCAGCTTTCTTCAGCCAATACACAATCTTTTCGATGGCCTGTGTATAAAGCCCTCCTACTTTCCATACCTTCTCGACGATCTTTCCGTTCTCTTTAACCAGACGGCTGTTCAGTCCGTAAGAGACAGGGGTTTCATCTTTGGGGTCCTTCATCGCATTATAGAAATCCTCAGCTTCCTGCTGGGTGACCCCGTCATAGTAATTGCTGGCCGAAGTCAGCACCAAGTCTTCGCCGTCCGCCTGATTCACTCGCTTAGGCATCACCTTCGGATCAAAAATAACGGGTGACAGCTCCTCAAACAGTTGTTCTACCGTCTGTCCTTGAGCCAACGGCAGCCCGGAAGCATCTACACTGAGCAATGCTTGTTTCAGAAACTCCGGCGTAAAGCCCGGAACAAATTTCTCCGAACCATAATGGTGGTGAATACCGTTTGAGAACCATACGCGTTTCAGATAGGTGGTCAGATTCACGAAGTCCGGGCTGTTTCTGTCACCGGCATAATCCGTATAGATCGTCTCAAGCGCCCGACGGATGGTAAGATTGTACTTTCCGTTCTGATCAAACAGAATATCTCTTCCTTCCAACGCAGCCTGAGTCAGATAATAAACCAACTCTTTCTGTTTGAGAGTTAAATTCTCAAATCCGGGTACGCGATAGCGTAATATCTGTAAATCTGCAAATTGTTCCACTGTATATTTAAAATTATCTGCCGCAGCAGGGTTTGTTTTTTCGGCTCTGCCGCAAGCAGTCAGTAAGATTGCGGCCGCAGCCATTGAAATAAAATGTTTCTTCATACCTTTAGACGTTGAGGTTATAAAACATAAAAAGGAAATACCTCAAAGCCGTACCCTGAGATAATTCCTTTTTATTCCGTTTCAAGAAATGCAATTATTTCTTTTTTTCTGCGTGTTTTTTACGATATCCGTTGGGTGTTTCACCTACGTTTTTATAAAATGCAGCGTAAAAAGACTGACGGTTAGCGAAACCAACCATCGCACTGATTTCCTCTACATTCTTGTCGGCATATCTTTTATCCGTCAACAAGTGCAAAGCATCTTTTACTCTGTACTCGTTCAGCAGGCAAGAATAGTTCATACCAAAGCGAGAATTAACTACAGCCGAAAGATAACGGGTATTGGTTTTCAGTTCCTTCGCCAAATCTTTAGCCGAATAGTCAGGGTCTCTGTACTTCTTCTGTACAACAATGATGTTCAGAATCTTGTCATACAACTCATCTGCCAACTCTGGTCTGATTAAAGACCGGTAAGCAGCTTTCTTTTCTTTCTTCTCCCTTAAATTGTAAGGGCGTTTTTTAGGAGTTTCTTCCTGGGTTTTGTTTTCTAAATCACTCATTGAATTAACTGGTTAGGGTTTGTTTTTAAATATCACTATTAATTTGTAACTTTAGATGTCACAAATTTCATACATTATTTTGATATACACAACTTTTTCGTATATATTTTTGATATAAAAACAATCAAAATCGTCGAAAAGTGGGTAAAAAGGGGCGTTAATAAGAATATTTAACTTTTAATAACCCGGAAATAAAGCGTACCTTTGCCCGAAAGATGAATGAAAAATATCAAATGATACAAACCCTCAAAACTTATTTCGGTTATGACAGCTTCCGTCCCCTGCAGGAAGAGATCATCCGAAACCTGATGAGTAAGAGAGACGCGCTGGTTCTGATGCCCACGGGGGGAGGCAAATCAATCTGTTACCAGCTTCCGGCCTTGCTGATGGAAGGCACTGCAATTGTTATTTCACCTCTTATTTCACTGATGAAGGATCAGGTAGAATCTCTCTGTGCCAACGGAATACCGGCAGGTGCACTGAACAGCAGCAACGACGAATCCGAAAATGCCAACTTACGCAGGGCCTGTATCTCAGGCAAGCTCAAGCTGCTCTACATATCACCGGAGAAACTGCTCTCCGAAGCCGACTATCTGCTGAGGGATATGACCATCTCACTGTTTGCGGTAGACGAAGCCCACTGTATTTCGCAATGGGGACACGATTTCCGCCCGGAATATGCCCGGATGGGATTCTTACGTACTCAATTCCCCAACATCCCCATGATTGCCCTGACTGCCACGGCAGATAAAATCACAAGGGAAGACATTGTCCGCCAACTACAACTGAAGCAGCCGGAGATATTTATTTCATCATTCGACCGCCCTAACCTGAGCCTGTCTGTAAAAAGAGGCTACCAACCCAAGGAGAAGAGCAAAGCCATCGTAGACTTCATTGCCCGCCACCGGGGTGAAAGCGGAATCATTTACTGCATGAGCCGCAGTAAAACTGAAACAGTGGCACAGATGTTGCAAAAGCATGGCATCCGTTGTGGCGTTTACCATGCCGGACTGTCTGCCCGCCAACGGGACGAAGCACAAGACGACTTCATCAACGACCGGATCGAAGTGGTATGTGCCACCATCGCTTTTGGGATGGGCATTGACAAGTCGAATGTCAGGTGGGTGATACATTATAACCTGCCGAAAAGCATCGAAAGTTTTTACCAGGAAATCGGCCGTGCGGGGCGTGACGGTATGCCCAGCGATACGATTTTATTCTATTCATTGGGCGACCTGATTTTGCTGACAAAGTTTGCAACAGAAAGCAACCAGCAGAATATCAATCTGGAAAAATTAAACCGGATGCAACAATATGCCGAAGCCGACATCTGCCGGCGACGTATCTTATTGAGCTATTTCGGCGAAACGGCTACTGAAGATTGCGGCAACTGCGATGTATGCCGTAATCCGCCCGAGCGCTTCGACGGAACTGTCATCGTTCAAAAAGCCTTAAGCGCCATAGCCCGTACCAACCAACAGACAGGCATAACTCTCCTGATAGATATCCTGAGAGGGAACCCGACTGCTGAAATCACCGAAAAAGCTTATACGGAGCTGAAAACGTTTGGAGCCGGAAGAGAAATCCCGGCGCGCGACTGGCAGGACTATTTGCTGCAAATGCTGCAAATGGGATACTTTGAGATAGCCTACAACGAAAACAATCACCTGAAAATAACAAAGAGCGGAAGTGACGTCCTTTTTGGCCGTGAGAGGGCAATGCTGGTTGTCATCCGGAGAGAAGAGCCTGCTACCACCAAAAAGAGAAGAAAGACCGTAAACGTCCATGCACAGGCATGGGACGGAGAAAGCAGAAGCAAGGAAGAAGACCTCTTCGAGGCCTTGCGCGCGTTGCGCAAGCAACTGGCCGACCAGGAAGCACTCCCGGCATACATCGTGTTATCGGACAAAGTGCTGCACCTGCTCTGCCTGTCGCGTCCCACAACCGTCGAAGCATTCGGCAACATCAATGGGATTGGCGAATACAAAAAGAAAAAATACGGAAAAGAATTTGTCGCGCTGATCCGCCAGTTTGTATGACCGGAAGAGAAACCGCAACCGGATTTTGTCAAGAGCAGTTTTACGTTTTATTAACCGGGCAGACCACCGGCCGATAACAATAGGAGATATTTTCATAACACATATTGTAATGCACCGGAACAAAGCTTCATCCGGGTCGGAAGACGGTGTCTGTCCGAGTCGGAGCAACCGTCTGTTTGGGTCGAAAAGCCGGGCTTTCATCATCCGAAAGCCGGGCTTCCCCCCATATACCCCGGCTTCCCGTGCCGATGAACAGAAAAGGCATAAAAAAAGGGAAAAGCTTTCAACTTCTCCCTTCTACCGTATTTTAATCTGAATATAGTTTATGATTACGCTTACAAAGATACGATAATCAACAGCAAAAGTCAAGCTTCCGGACTATTATTTTCCGAAATTATTTGCATTGTTGCATCTGTTCGTGAACATCGGCAGGGGGCACTCCCAGCGAAATAGCTTTCTCGAAATCTGCCTTCGCCTGCGACTTCTTTTTCTGGTCCAGATAGATATCCCCCCTCAGCAAATAGGCATCGACGGAGTTAGGCGCCAGGCGGATGGCTTCGTCCAAATCCACCAGTGCCAGATCTTCATGTTTCATATCCCGCTCTACATCGGCACGGGCCACATACAAAACGGCATCTTCGGGAAATTCCACCAACAATTGGTTCAGGAGATCGAGCGATTCACGAAATTTGCCCTCTTTCTGTTCCAAAGTTGCCAAGCCGAGGCGTCCGTTATAATTCTTCGGATCAATTTCCAGCAAACGCTGGTAGTCCAGACGAGCCCCTTTATAATCCCGCCGCAACATATAAATATACGCCCGCATCAGCAAGGCTTCCGTATTCTTCTTGTCCACATCCATCACCTGGCAATAATCCACATAAGCCTTGTCCTGCATACCCTGCTCCAGATAGATGGCGGCACGGTTCAGCAAAATGGGCACGGCGAGCGGCGCAATGTTGAGTGCATAAGTATACGACTCGACAGCATCATTATAACGTCCCAGCTTGCGCTGCACCAAGCCGAGATTAGAAAACAACAGAGCATTATGGGGGTTCTTCGGTTCCAGTCTCAATGCCTGCTTCAAAAGATCTTCGGCTTGCGCCAGACTGTCTTTTCCAACACACTCGACGGCCTTCTCAGAAAGTTCCTGATAGGTCTGGGCGGAAAGGGATATGGAAAAGATGGAGAAAAGAAGGAGAAAAAGATACTTCCTCCCTATCCCCTCTCCCAAAGGAAAGGGAACAATGATAGTTTTTCGATTCATAAATAATCTATTAAAAACGAACCGGTAATGGGGAGTATACGCTGAACATACAGTTTCTTTCTCCACAGATCGGTCAGAAGCCGATCTCCGGTTCATATATATTAAAATGTCAGACAAGCACGAGTGTGCTTTTTAATCCAGAGGATAAGCGTCAAACGCAAATAACTCGGTAGAGAGATAACGCTCGCCGGTGTCGGGCAATAAAGCCACGATCCTCTTTCCTTTAAACTCCGGACGTTCGGCCAGCTTGCGGGCTGCATAAACAACGGCTCCGGAAGAGATCCCCGCCAACAGTCCTTCCGTAGAAGCCAATTCACGCCCACCACGGATCGCCTCATCGTCAGGCACAGGCATGATTTCGTCTACAACCGAAGCATCGTAAATACCGGGAACAAAATTCGCCCCAATCCCTTGTATACGGTGGGGAGCGGCCTTCCCGCCTTCAAGTACGGGAGACGACGCCGGTTCCACAGCTACTATATATACATCCGGATTATGCTTTTTCAGTGCACGGGCCACCCCGCAAACGGTTCCGCCCGTTCCTACTCCCGCTACAAACACAGCCACCTGGCCGTCAGTGTCCTGCCAGATCTCTTCGCCGGTGAAGCGTGTGTGCACCTCCGCATTCGAAGGATTCTCAAACTGTTGCAGAATGACCGAACCGGGGATCGAGTCTTTCAGTTCCTCAGCTTTGGCTATGGAACCGGCCATTCCTGCCAACCCGTCAGTTAATACAATTTGTGCTCCCAATGCTTTCAACAGATTGCGACGTTCCAGACTCATCGTTTCGGGCATGGTCAATATCAACTGATACCCTTTAATGGTAGCCACCATGGCAAGTCCCACACCGGTATTTCCGCTGGTCGGCTCGATGATCGTGGCACCGGGCTTCAGAACTCCTCTCTTCTCGGCATCCTCGATCATCGAAAGTGCCACCCGGTCCTTTACGCTTCCGGCAGGGTTAAATGACTCCAGTTTAGCGATAATATTCTCTTGCAGGCCGTATTTACGACTATAACCGGACAACTCCATCAACGGAGTATGGCCTATCAGTTCGGTAAGTTTCTTTGCGATTTTTGCCATATAGCTCTCTGTTTTACCACAGTTAATGCGCAAAGATAAAGAAAAGAATCGTACCTTTGTGACCGTTCAATCTTTTTAAGTATAGAGTTTATGAAGAGAAGACTTATCCAATTCGTCACGACTTATTTTCTTTTTGTCCTCATATTCGTCCTCCAGAAACCAATTTTCATGGGTTACTACCATACCTTATATAATAAGGTGTCATGGACTGATTATTTCTCCGTGATAGGGCACGGGCTTCCGTTGGACCTTTCGCTTGCCGGTTATCTGACCGCTATTCCCGGACTATTGCTGATCGCTTCGGTCTGGATACAACCTTCCATTATCCGCCAGATACGCCGGGTATACTTCATGATCATAGCCATCCTGCTATCCTGTATCTTTATCGGTGACTTAGGGTTATATGAATACTGGGGATTCCGTCTGGATGCCACCCCGCTTTTTTACCTCTTTTCTTCTCCCAAAGACGCATTGGCCAGTGTCAGCATTTGGGTCGTAATAGCCGGACTGGCCGCAATCGCCGTTTATGCAGCCCTGCTTTACTGGATATTCTATCGGGTGCTGATTTATCAGAAGCAACCTCTGAAAATACCTTTCCACCGATTAAGCGTATCCGGAGTTCTGCTGCTCGTCACCGGACTCCTGTTCATCCCGATACGGGGAGGCTTCACGGTGTCGACCATGAATCTGAGCAAAGCTTACTTCAGCAGCAACCAGCGACTGAACCATGCGGCCATCAATCCTTGTTTCAGCCTGATGGAGTCGTTGTCGCGACAGGATAATTTCGACAAACAATACCGGTTCATGACGGCTGAGGAGGCCGACAAACTCTTCGCGGAACTCAAGGATAAACCGGTTACTCCGTCCGACAGTGTTCCTCAGCTTTTCACTACCGAACGCCCGAACGTAGTATTAATCATACTCGAAAGCTTCTCGTCCAAACTGATGGAAACCCTCGGAGGAGAACCCAACGTAGCTATCAACATGGATCAGTTCGGACGTGAAGGGGTTTTGTTTACCCACTTCTTCGCCAACAGCTTCCGTACCGACCGCGGCCTGGCAGCCATCATCAGTGGTTATCCGGCACAACCGACCACCAGCATCATGAAGTACCCGAAGAAGACGCAACACTTGCCTTCGATCCCCGGCAGCCTGAAAAAGGCAGGATACGACTTGCAATATTATTACGGAGGAGATGCCGACTTCACCAATATGCGTTCTTACCTGATTCAGGCAGGAATCGACAACATTGTTTCCGATAAGGATTTTCCTCTTTCCGAACGTCTCAGCAAATGGGGAGCACACGACCACGTGGTATTCAACCGACTGCTGAACGACCTGGAACAGAATCCTCCCAAAGAACCTTTTATGAAAATAGTACAGACTTCGAGCAGTCACGAACCTTTCGAAGTTCCGTTTCAACGGCTGGACAATCCGAGACTGAATGCTTTTGCTTATGCGGACAGTTGTGCCGGCGACTTTGTACGTCGGTTCAAAGAGACTCCTTTATGGAAGAATACGGTCATCATTCTTGTACCCGATCATCTGGGAGCCTATCCGCAGGATATAGACAACCTGACCGTAGACCGTTACCGGATTCCGTTGATTTTCATAGGAGGAGCGGTGAAAGAACCGAAACATATCGATACTTACGGTTCACAGATCGACATTGCCGCCACACTGCTGGGGCAACTGGGACTTCCGCACGAAGAGTTCGCTTTCAGTAAAAACATGCTTAACCCGGCCTCTCCTCACTTCGGATTCTTCACTTTCCCGAACGCTTTCGGAATGATGACACCGGAAAATGAAGTCGTATTCAACTGTGAATCGAACTCTGTCGTTTCGGACGAAGGAGAACATAAAGGAGAGAATTTACCCAAAGCTAAAGCATATTTGCAAAAGCTGTACGACGACCTCGCTAAAAGATAATCACCCCATAACCCAACAACGATATGACTAACGACCTTATCCAGTCACTGGCCAACGTAGACCAGAACCTGCTGCTATACCTCAACGGTTTTCATAACACCTTTGCCGACTATTTCATGAGTACCTTCACCGGGAAATGGATCTGGGTGCCGATGTATGCCAGCATCTTGTATGTACTGCTAAAGAATTTCAACTGGAAAATAACTTTGTGCTGTCTGGCTGCCATCGCGCTGACCATTACTTTTGCCGATCAGGTTTGTGCCGGCCTGATACGTCCCGTCGTAGAGCGCTTGCGCCCGGCAAACCCGGAGAATCCGATCTCCGACCTCGTTCACGTAGTAAACAACTACCGGGGCGGACGCTACGGGTTTCCATCCTGTCATGCCTCCAACTCTTTCGGACTTGCCTTTTTCCTGGTTTTCCTGTTCCGCAAACGGTGGCTGAGCCTTTTCATTCTCCTATGGGCCACACTGAACTGCTATACACGCATCTATCTGGGAGTACACTATCCGGGCGACCTGATTGTAGGAGCTGTCATAGGATGCTGCGGAGCTGCACTGATGTGCTATCTGTTGAAGAAAATAGCCAAAGGCACTTCCTTCGGCAAAGTGAAACATACGGAAATCACGATCTATGCCGGTTTGCTGACCACGTTGGGAATTCTGATTTACGCTTTCATCATGGCATAATCATTCTTACTTTCGGAGTTCTGGAAAAGACCTCCTCTTTTAAAATACAAAAAGCCGACGGCAACGCGCTTCTTCCTTATGAAGCATGCGTTCCGTCGGCTTATCATCTTTATTACCAACCGTGAATCCGGCTACCGGTCATGTCTTCTTCGTACCCTTACTCATAGGCCGGATCTTGCTTCAGGACACCGCCTGCCTTGTCTATTTCGGACTGCGGAATGGGGAAGAATTCAAATGCAGGTTTATACACCTTGATATATCCCGGATAGGCGGGATCTTCCGCTCCGTTCACCAGTTTATCCATCAGCTTCCATCGT
The DNA here is from genome assembly GCF_033042785.2 of Bacteroides hominis. Lineage (NCBI taxonomy): Bacteria > Pseudomonadati > Bacteroidota > Bacteroidia > Bacteroidales > Bacteroidaceae > Bacteroides > Bacteroides hominis. The sequence continues at coordinate 4,855,041 of NZ_CP178829.1, forward strand.
TTCAACTGGAAGTAACGTAAACCTTCAAAACAAGTCTCAATACGCCATTCGTTCCGGATACGTTCGCGAAGGTCATCCTGTGAAATACCTGCCCCGATAGCCGGCTGACCGGAGCGTGTCCTTACTTTATTTATAGCATCCAGAGCTGTCGTAGTGGGTCCATGGGCTTCATTCTCCGCCTCGGCTATCATCAGCAATACATGAGCATAGCGCAACACGATTACATCTGCATCCGAAACAGTACTGTATCCGGGTGTCACATCCGTAGGCTGAATGTATTTGAGGGCACTGAAACCGGTAGGTCCTTTATTGTTCGATTCGTTCACCTGTACCTCCTCGTCTTTCCATCCGTCACCGGCAAAGTTAGCCATCATGGAGTGATTGACCGACTCATACAGACGGCGGTCCCTGTTCATGAACATCTTGGCACGTTCTGCTTTCTTCAGCGCATCATTGTTACCATACAATATGCTTTCGTCAGGACGTACGGTCAGAGGCGACTCTCCCCACGGTTTTCCATCCGTACATTCAAATGCATCCACCATATTGCGGGTCGGATCGAGAACAGCCCAGGCACCATAATACAAGTCCATGGAGTGAGTCAGGTTCGGACGCAGGAAGCGGACGGAGAACATGATTTCCGGTGATGCCAATTGTTTCTCAGAGATAAAATTGTCACGTACACGTGCTGCCAGGCTATATCCTTTGATACTCTGTAACAAAGTCAGCACCTCTTCCATCTTCGAAGGGATGGCCTTCCCATTGCTATCGTAGGCATCGAACAACAGAATTCTCGCCTTCAGAGCCTTGACAGCCGAAACGGTAAATCGTCCGGACGTCTGTGAGTCGGAATACAGTTTATCGGGCAATTCGCTGATAGCCTCGTCATAGTCGGTCATCACACGGTTCAACACTTCGGCACGGGTGGCCTTAGGCTGGTACATTGTGTTCAAGTCGAGTGACTGGGTCACAACAGGCACTTCTTTGTAACACTGATACAACCATGAATAAAAGTAACCGCGCAACGCTTTACACTGTGCGAGCATAAACTTCTTATCGTCTGCACTGATATCCGATCCGGTATACTGTTCGAGTTGTTCCATCAGGATATGTACACGGGCAATGCCTTTATAGCAATTACCATAAATGTCGGTCACGAACCCGCCCTGATTGGGAGTAAGGTCTCCCTGGGCGATGGTCTTGGCCCAACCGTAGGTACCTTCACTGTGTTGCACGATTGCATTATCGGTCAATCCGTCCAGACAAGGCATAATCTGAGAGAATACACCGGAGTACATGACCGAATAGGTTCCGGCCAAAGCTGATTCAAAGTCACTCTTCTTCTGCCAGAATACGCTTTGCGAAGGACTTGACGGAGGATCTTTCTGAAGAAAGTCTTCACACGAGGTGGCACCGAAAAGTAATGTGGCAGCTAACAATATATGAATATTCTTTTTCATTGCATGTCCTAATTAAAATTCAACATTTAAACCAAACGAGTAGATTCTGTTTTGTGGATAGATGGCATCTCTTCCGTCACCGTTACGTTCGGGGTCGAGTCCTTTGTAAGGGGTCAGGGTCAACAGGTTGTCACCGGAGAAGTAAATACGTACTTTGGAGATGCTTGCCTTTTCGGTCCATACCCGCGGTAACGTATAGCCAAGTGTCACATTCTTCAACCGGAAGAAAGAAGCGTCTTTCAGATAATAGCTGTTGGGACGTGTATTCTTGCCTCCGCCCATATCCTGCCAATAAAGTTTGGGATGTTTGGCTCCATACGGGTTTTCTTCCGTCCACATGTGCTTGATATAGTCTTTGTTGGGAGAAGCGCCTTGCATGAAAGGCTGCACTCCCCAGTCAGTGGTGTAATATTTCTTATCAGCTACTCCCTGACCGATCAACGACAGGTCGAAGCCTTTCCAGGTGGCACTGGCATTGATGCCATATTCAAAGCCGGGGAAGCGTCCGGAGAAAGTACGGCGGTCGTAATTATCGATCACTCCGTCCGGTTTCCCATCAGGGCCGCTGATATCCTTATACTTCAGGTCACCCGGCTGGGTGTTGTCATTAAACTGCTTCGGCGAAGCGTCAATCTCAGCCTTGTCGGCAAATACACCGATGCACTCCAGCATGTAGTATTCATCGTAAGGCAATCCCTCACGTTTGATACTGTAACTTCCGATCTCCTCTGCGCCAAACTCAGTCAGTTTGTTGCGCGAACGGTCAAAATAAACACCGGCATTATAACGGAGTCCCTTGAGTGTGCCTCCCTTTACCATATTGGCATAATTCAGGGCAACCTCTATACCTTTATTCTCTACCGAGCCATTGTTTACAGTCGGAGCTGAAAGTCCGAGCAAACTGGACACCTGTGAAGAGCGCAAAATGTCATCGGTGGTCTTTTTATACCAGTCGAAGGTCACACTCAAACCATCAAACACCTGTAAGTCAAAACCGATATCGGTAATGGTAGTCGTCTCCCACTTGATGTTACGATTGGCATAAGCCGTCTGCTGATAACCGATAACCACTCCGTCCGAAGTTTTGGTAAACGGATAGTCATTTACCCCGGAGATCATGGCCTGATAAGGATAAAGCCCGATATTCTGGTTGCCCAACTGTCCCCATGAACCTCTCAGTTTGAAGTTATTCAGCCAGTTGAGGTTCATTTTTTTTACGAACTCTTCTTCCGTAGCACGCCAGGCGACTGAGAATGACGGGAACACACCCCAACGGTTTTCATCGGAAATACGCGAAGTTCCGTCATAGCGCATATTGGCTTCAAACAGATAGCGTTCCTTGAAATTATAGTTGAAACGTCCGAATAAAGACTGGATAGCCCATTCTTCTTCACCTCCGCTGTTGCTCCAATCGGCCGTACCACCGGCATTGAGCACCGGCAGGTCAAAGGCAAAGTCCTTACGGTAAGCGTTGAGCGTTTCATATTTTTCCGATTCCTGATTATAACCTACCATCAAAGAGAAATTGTGTGCATTCTCCACCAGTGACAGGTCATATTTCAAGTAACTATAAAGATTGGTATAGAAACGGCGGCTATCGCCCACGCTCAGCCCCAATCCTCCTTTATCAAGCTCGGACGACTTCTCTCCGGTGTGGTAATCGTAAGTATAAGTCGTACTCCCTCTCCAGTCTTTACTTTTGTTCGACTGAAGACGGGCAGCACCCTTGGTGTACCATGTCAATCCCTTAGCCAAGTTGATCTCTAACCACAACTGGGCATTAATATCGAAATTGTTGTCACGTTTCATCGCATTCTCTCCGATAATGGCAGGCATATTCTTATTATGGCTTTCGAACGAATAAGCCGAACTTGTCCAACGACGAATCCCTGTTCCGTCGTCCGGCAACCAAGGCATATAGGTCGGTGCTTGCGAAAGAGTAGAGAGGAATGCATCGTTCTGGCCTTGACGGGGTTGTTCCGTTTCCCCATACATCAGGTTGGCATAGGTTCCGACTTTGATGAAATTGGTAATGCGTGCGGTAAGGTCGATTGTGGCGTTATACTTTCTATATTTGAATCCACGCATAGTACCCGGCTGATCTACAAAATTCAAAGCCACGTTATAAGTAGTTTTCTCTGTACTTCCGGCCATCGAGAGATTATGTGTCTGCACTACGGCCGTACGGAACATATAGTCCTGCCAATCGAAATTGGGATATTGGGGGTCACCGACATTATTCCGATAGAGGTTGATCTGATCTTGGGTGTACTGCTTTCCGGTTCCGGAGTTCTTCCAGGCCAGATTTGCCAACTCCATATATTCTGCCGAATTGGTAATCCGGTCGTAGAGTTTGGTCGGTGTATGCAAACCAATATTCCCATGATAACTAATGCTCACCTTATCTCCCACGGCACCCTGCTTGGTAGTAACGAGAATAACACCGTTGGCGGCTCTTGCTCCGTAAATGGCTGCCGAAGCAGCATCTTTCAAAACGGAAACACTCTCGATCACACTGGGGTCGAGGTTGGTCATACTACCCGGTACGCCATTGATCAAGATCAAAGGATCTGATCCGGCAGAAGAGAAAGTCCCCTGACCACGGATACGGAAAGAAGTCCCTTCGCCACCGGGCTGTCCAAGCCCCTGATTGACACGCAATCCCGGAATTTGTCCTTGCAACAGGATAGCGGCATTGGCAACCGGTCGTTTCGAAATATCGTCACCGGTCACAGCCGATACCGCCCCCGTCAAGTTAACCTTCTTTTGGGTACCAAAGCCCACTACGACAACTTCATCCAGCTTCTGAGTATCCTCCTTCAGAACAATATTCATCGGAGTTCTCTCCGCTTTGACAATCTGTGTTTTATAACCAATATAAGAAATCTCAAAAGTGCTTCCTTCCGGAACATCCAGAGAGAATCTTCCTTTCAGGTCGGTAATACTTCCCAAAGTAGTCCCTTTTACCAATACGGATACACCAACGAGAGGTTCGCCGGCTTCATCGGTAACAATGCCGCTGGCTTTTACATTGTGCTGTTGTGTGACGGTAACTGCATCTTGCTTTAGGCTATCGGCCACAGCAAACTGGGGTGACATACATAATAGCAGCAAACTGGTACCTGCTATTTTGAGGCAATTCATTTCACGAGCTTTGATCAAACTCGGAAACAGGTTAGTTCTTTTTGTCATACATTAAATTTTTCGGTTAAACATAAAAAAAGGAATGTTCCATCCGGAAGATGTATAAATCCGGAATCAGTTTGGTCGTTCTTCTAAGTCTTCATAGGCCTTTTAGTTTTGATTATTAGTTTTCTGTCGACATTAAAACTTTGCTGAACTATGCTGATATCCTATTCCGAAAAACAATTCATTGGGGAGTAGTCCTTTCAGGACTTGGAAAGACAGGAATTTTGTACAGTTTATCAGAGTAAAAGCAAGAAATGCAGATGCTTTTTTGAAGGAACAACCGTATCATTTATACTTATTTGTACCCATATTCTACCAAACTAAAATATAATACACTGAATATATGCAACTTATATCTATAAGATAGAAATTAAGGATGCCGTTTCGATTTACTACAAAAGATTGGTTAGTTTAAGTTCTCTGGTATTTATTAAAAAAAAGATTCTATTTTTGCATTTTATTAATTCTTATTCTTATCTTTGCTGCATAACATCTGCCAAAGACTTAAGAGATGTGAATTATTTGTTAGCCTTAAAAGCTCCGAATTGCGTTTTCTACACTGCGGATATAGTCCTGAAAGAACTTAGCAATCCAATACGTACTCCAATCCTCCTCATATTTCTCTTACCGGCTCATCCGGGTGTAATCCAAGTTCTATGCCTAACTTTCTTCATCTTAGCGGCGAAGATATACATCTCCGCAGGCAAGATGTATATCTTGGCGGCGAAGACACACATCTTGGCTGCAAAGATGAAGTTTGATTGCCCTTTCAAGCAGATTTTCTTTCTATGCCTTAGGACTTTGGGCGAAATGAAATCTTATTTAAAATAGTGATTAATTTATGCCGGCTATTTGAACATTAATTGTTTTATCGTGGTATTGTAGAAAAAGAAGTAATGTTTTAGCAATTGTCCTATTTTCAAGTATTTGCACGGCATTACTATCAAAAGAACTCTTTCAAAGGCAAAGGTATCCCCAAAACATGAAATTCAGGCAGATGCAGAAAGGCATCCCGACAATTACAGGTCGTAAAACATCATTCTTAAATAAGTAACAAATAAAGCCAAAAGGAACATACCTGCATTTTTGAGGAACATCCCCCAATAGCTACTATTCCAAAAATAGTACGCCAGTAAATAGCTAAAAGTACTTATCCCTAAGAAAATAAGCACAGCAAAAAGTATCCAATATTCAAAACCGGCAGCTACCACCCCAACACACAATGTATTGACTCCCCACCACATCAGAAGATGATATAAGGCTAAGTTTGATAGATAAAAAATAATCTTTCCAAGTGTTTCCATAATCCGGCATTTATCATTTCCTTTTCATTTATTTGTCCCGAGGATATACTGCCACCGCTTCATTTTCTTTTTGTTTTCTGTCTGCGTGCGATTATCCACTGAGGACCGTCAGGAAATATTTTCAGGTTATCAAAGGTAAGATTTTGTACGTTACTTATTGAAATACTTTATATACCAGTCATAGAATTTTCGGATTCCTTCTTCTATGGAAGTAGAAGGCTTATAGCCAAAATCATTTTCCAACCGGCTTGTATCGGCATAAGTACATACCACGTCTCCCGGCTGCATCCCCATCATCTGCTTAACTGCCGTCTTACCCGCTGTTTTCTCAATCACAGAAATGAAATCCATCAGTTCCACAGGAGCGGAATTACCGATATTATAAATATAGAAAGGAATAGGATCGGCAGAAGGATGGGCGATGATCTTCATCAGCCCTGCGATGATATCGTCTATATAGGTGAAGTCACGACGCATCTGCCCATTATTGAATACTTTAATGGGATCTCCGTTCAGGATTGCTTTCATAAACAGGCATGGAGCCATATCTGGACGTCCCCACGGACCGTACACTGTAAAGAAACGCACACCGGTAGTCGGTATACCGTACAGTTTGCTATAAGCATGGGCCATCAGTTCATTCGACTTTTTCGTCGCTGCGTATAAACTTACCGGTGTATCGGCCTTATCCGTCTCAGCGTAAGGCACCTTGTCATTCAGGCCATAAATGCTGCTTGAGCTGGCATATACCAGATGGTTCACCGGGTAATGACGGCAACACTCCAGCAAATTCAGGAAACCTACAACATTCGATTCGATGTACGCATAAGGATTTTCTATCGAATAGCGCACACCCGCCTGGGCTGCCAGGTTAACCACAACATCAAAATATTCGGATTCAAACAAGTGGTTCAATCCGTCACGATCAGTCAAATCGATCTTAATAAAGCGATAAGAAGGGTATTTAGAACTTGGTAACAATATACCACCTTCTATCGAGTCTTTTGCTATACCAGTATCAGCAAGGCGGTCGTACTTCAACTGCACATCATAATAAGAATTGATTATATCCAACCCTACAACTTCGCAACCCTGTGCTATCAATGCTTTTACTGTATAAGAGCCGATAAAACCCGCAGCTCCTGTCACTAATACTTTCATGATTCAATCTTATTTAGAGTACCATTACGGAAAAACGGCCTATAACATAATGTTCCTTACCGTCAACAAATTTCTGCAGTTCCTTGTTCGAACGTATTTTCTTGTTCGAAATCATCAGGATGGTATTCTGATATTTATTATCCAAAACTTCTTCTTCAGTCACTTCTTTCACACCTTCGTGCAGGTAGACATCCATATTTTCAGGACGACGTACATTCAGGACACAATAACCGGAAGTCCCTTTTTCTTTGGAAAGTTCCACTGCTTTCCGGCATAATTCGGAATAACCCAATTCACTGTTAATGGCAGGTACATCCCAACCGCCCACAAAGATAGCACAAAACAATCCGAAGGCAAGCGTATTGATAGTCTTGTTCAACGATTTCTTCCGATAGAGGAAATACAGAGCCGCACAACCACTAACTGTCAACACTCCACCGGCCACGTAAAAAAGCTTCTGTCCCAGAAATTCGGTGCCCGGCATTCGTCCCAACACGATAAGAGCGGGCAGGCCTGCCACAAAAACAACGGCAGGAAGAACCAACGTCAACGCCAGCCATTGATTCCATCGGAAATGTGATAGCAAAAGTACGGCCAGATAGACAAAAAATGGGAAAGTCGGTGCCAAATAGACGGCAAGTTTACCACTGAAACAAGACAACATCAGCAAAGTACTGAGGATGATTACCATAAAGAAACGCTCCAGATCTGAACGGATCAACCGACGGCATGCCCCGGCCACAATCACCCCTATCAGCAATAACGCCCAAGGAGCCAACGAATACCAAACGGAAATAAAATAATAATAGAAGGGTGCACTATGGTCGAAAGCATTGACAGCCCGTCCTACAGTCTGGCGGAATAGCAGATCATGCAGATAGTTCAAACCTCCCTCTTCCCAACAGACACCACCAAACCAGATGAAACATCCTAACAGTAGCACGGCAAATGTCTTCCATCCCCAATAGCGTCCGAAGGTTTTCACACGCCCGGTGATAAGCAGAAAGACAAAAGTAGACAGCAAGGGTACCAGTATACCGACCGGACCTTTGGAGAAAACAGCCATAAAAATATAGAAGGGAAACAGAAAGGCATTCCGGTTCTTGCTGCCCTGCCCTTTCAACATCCGGTAGAAAGTACGGAGGGCAAGAACGATGAACATACACATCAGCATATCCATACGCAAAACAACTGCCAACCCTAAAAACAAGCCGCAACTCATCAACATTAGCTGTGCCGAAAGACGATTGGCCGCAGATGTTTCACGTTCTACCCATCGATCCATTACCAGCATAATCACCAGAGCAGGAATGAAAGAGAAAAGTGACGCAAACCACATGGCATGACTGCCCAGCAACCATTTGCCCAGCATCAGAATCCAGAAATACAAAGGAGGCTTATCGGCATATTGCACACCGTGATTGGTGAACGTAAAAATATCACCATTGCGCAGTGCCTCATCGACAATGCTCAGATAGCGTAACTCATTGGAGGGAGTATAATCCCGGAAAATCAGCACCGGCAATACTGCCAGCAATAATAAAAACGGAAGAAATTTACTTTTCATAGGCAACTGATTGCTTGGAGCTTTTACGCCCAATCATCAGATTGCGAAAATAGGCTACGAAACCGACCGACTGACCCAAAATCAGAACCGGATCGAGACGGAATACACCGTATGCCACAATAACCGATGAACCGACCAGACTGATAATCCAGAAACCGGCAGGCAGTAAAGACTCTTTATGATGGAATGAATAAGCCCATTGATATACAAAACGAAGAGTGAAAATGACTTGCCCCATTGAACCGAAGACCAACAGCCAGAGAGGCACCTTTTCATTTCGGAAAAAACTATCGATAAAGTGTTGTGCATCATGCAGCATAAAAGCTGCTGCAATAATGGGGGTAATTACCAGCAGAGTTTTCAGTACCCCGTGCAATTTATTCCAAATACCCTTCTCGTTCAGATTCCACAAATAGATATAATAAGAAATAAACTGTCCGAAGATAATAGAAAAATCATCACGCAACCACCCATAGATACACAACAGATAAGAACCGGCAATGCTCAGAATCCAAAATATGGAAGGAGATACTACCTTCTTTGCTTTTTCCGATAGTACCCACTGGAATATGATGCGCGCAGAGAAAAAAGCCTGCGCCAAAAAACCGATTACATAAATAAAGCCGTTACCTCCCACAAGACTACTCCATTAAGTTATTGTCGCCGACACGATAGTTAATATATCTCTTCTTCATCCAACGGTACGCAAAGCAATCGAGGAAAGGAGAAACCAGTCTGTTCCACAAATGATACTTGGATGTACCTGCTACACGCGGGAAATGACGGACAGGAATCTGTTTGATCTTAGCATCCTGCAATAAAATCAACGCAGGAAGAAAACGGTGCATACCCGTAAAGAACGGAATACGTTTGGCATAGGCCGTATGCAACACTTTAAGAGGGCAACCTGTATCCTGAACACCATCATGGGTCATCATCCGCCGGAAACCATTGGCAATCTTGGACTGGAGGTTTTTAAAAAAGGAGTCTTTACGATTGGCACGGATACCCATCACCAACTGATAGTCGGCAATATCCTTCAATAACAGATTGAAATCCTCGGGAGTAGTCTGAAGATCGGCATCCATGTATCCCACATATACCGACTCAGCGTAGTCGATACCCGCTTTCATGGCGGCACTCAATCCGGAATTTTTCGCCAGATCCATATAAAAGAAATCCTTATTGCGCGCGCATACCTCCATGATACGTTGCTTACTGTTATCACGTGAACCATCGTTCACAAACAATACACAAGCCGTACAAATAGAGTTGGGCAAAAATTCTCCCAATTTCTGTTCCAAAGAGTAGATATTGTCTTCTTCGTTGTATACCGGAACAACGATAGTCAGTTGATAATTGATCGTTTTATTCATTGCCTCATTGTAAATATCCTGCAAAAATACAAAAAATAAGAAATAAAACAGGGGTATTGAAACAACAAACCAAATCTAATTTATGTTTTTATAGCACAAAAAGAAAAAATGAAACCGGATTATAACATTCATACAGACTTAAAACAGAAAAAGAATGCCGGAAAGAATATCACTCCTCTCCGGCATTGTCTGTTGTTTTATAAATATAAAAACGAAATCAGGCTTTCCGGATGTAATCAACAATCCATGCTCCTACTTCTTTCGTGCCAAACTTATCACCACCTTCTACCTGAATTTCGGGGGTACGTACATTTGCATCCAAAGAAGCATCGACAGCCTTACGGATCAAAGCGCCTTCGGCTTTGCAATCGAAGTATTCGAACAACATTGCTACCGAAAGGATTTGTGCCAGTGGGTTAGCAATATTCAAACCTTTTGCCTGCGGCCATGAACCGTGAATCGGCTCGAACACCGGAGTACTCTCGCCCGTAGAAGCAGACGGGAGTAATCCCATAGAACCGCTAATTACAGAACCTTCGTCGGTCAGAATGTCGCCAAAGGTATTCTCCGTCACCATTACGTCAAAGAACTTAGGCTCCTGGATCATCTTCATTGCAGCATTATCCACAAACATATAATCAGTAGTCACCTCCGGATACTGCGGGGCCATCTCTTGTGCAATTTGTCTCCACAAACGACTGGAAGCAAGCACATTGGCTTTATCGACTACAGTAAGGTGTTTGCGACGCTTCATTGCGTATTCAAAACCGACTTTCAGGATACGTTCAATTTCGGGACGTGTATACATATTCGTATCATATGCTTTATCATTATCCTGATATTTCTCACCGAAATACATACCACCCGTCAGCTCACGGATACACAGGAAGTCGGCTCCCTCTACTAACTCTGCACGAAGAGGCGACTTATGAACCAAACATTTAAAGGTTTGCACCGGACGGATATTGGCAAACAAACCGAGTTTCTTACGCATAGCCAGCAGCCCTTGTTCCGGACGTACCTTGGCAGTCGGGTCATTGTCAAACTTAGGATCACCTACAGCCGAAAAGAGAACTGCATCGGCATTCTTACACACCTGATAGGTTTCTTCGGGGAAAGGATCACCTACTTTATCAATAGCATCCGCACCACAAATGGCATATTCATAGTTTACTTTATGTCCAAACTTCTCACAGACGGCACTCATCACCTCTACACCTTGTACAGAGATTTCCGGTCCGATGCCGTCACCGGCTAATACAGCAATTTTAAAATCCATATTGTTCAATAATTAATATTCTTCTATTATATTCAGCATTTTAATAGTAGCTTTGATGGCAGCCTCTGTCTGGTCGGCATCCAATCCACGGGTACGGAACACCTTTTCACCAAAACTCCAGGTGATGACTGTCTGTACGAAGGCATCGGTACGGCCTCCGGGAGGGATACTTACGGCATAATTAATCAGCATCGGGAACTTACGCCCCAAAGTCACCTTATATACTTTACGCAAAGCGCGTACAAAGGCATCGTACTGTCCATCACCGGAAGAACTTTCTTCGTAAACCTGACCGTCGATTTCGATACTCAGTGTTGCCATCGGCTTCAATCCGTGTGCTAAAGTGACAAAGTAGCTTTTCAATTTTACTTTATTGCTCATGCCATCGTGCTTCAACACATCAGAAATAATATAGGGCAAGTCTTCCTGAGTAACCAACTCTTTCTTATCACCCAACTCAATGATTCGCTCCGTAACCTTCTTCATGGACTCTTCATCCAGTTCCAGTCCCAGACTTTCAAGATTCTTGCGAATATTGGCCTTACCGGAAGTTTTCCCCAAAGCATACTCGCGTATACGCCCGAAACGCTCGGGAAGCAGATCATTACAATAAAGATTACTTTTATTGTCTCCATCGGCATGTACGCCGGCGACCTGAGTAAATACATTCTCACCTACAATCGGTTTGTTGGCGGGTATCACAATGCCCGAATACGATTCGACCACACGACTCACATCATTCAGCCGGCTCTCATCGATATTGGTTATGGCATTGAAATGGTCTTTCAAGATGGCCTGTACACTCGCCAAAGGAGCATTTCCGGCACGTTCACCCAAACCGTTGATAGTGGTATGGAGCCCTTTTACCCCACTCAGCACGGCAGCAAGCACATTACTTACAGCCAGATCATAATCATTGTGTGCGTGAAAGTCGAAATGTGTGTCAGGATAACGCTTTTTCATCTTCCGCATAAACTCAATCACCTGAAGCGGGTTCAGGATACCCAATGTGTCGGGAAGCATAAACCGTTTGATAGTGGTCTCCTTCAATGCATCCACAATCTGGAACACATATTCGGGAGAGTCCTTCATACCATTACTCCAATCCTCCAGATATACATTAACCTCAATATCGAGTTCATTGGCATAATCCACTACGGCAAGAATGTCTTCGATATGTTCTTCGGGCGTTTTCTTCAACTGGCAGGTACAATGTTTCAGCGAACCTTTGCACAGCAGATTGATGACACGACATCCGGTAGCATGAATCCAATTCAATGAAGTATGTCCGTCGACGAACCCCAATACCTCTACTTTTTGCAGTAGATTCCTTCGGGCAGCCCAGTCACATATCATTTTCACCGCATCAAACTCTCCATCGGACACACGTGCCGAAGCTACCTCCACACGATCTACTTTCAACTCCTCCAGCAGAAGTCGGGCAATCATTAGTTTTTCATGGGGCACAAACGATACTCCGCTGGTCTGTTCACCGTCGCGGAGAGTCGTGTCCATGATTTCTATTTTGACGCCTTTTCCCATTGTTCTATTTTATCTTTATTAGTCAACAAAAAGTCGATGTCGTCAAGTCCATTCATCAGACAGTGCTTCTTGTAGGCATTGATTTCAAAATGTTCACTCTTTCCGGTAGCTTTGTTAGTGATGGTTTGTTCCGGCAGGTTAACTTCCACTTCCATCTTCGGATTCTTAAAGATGGAATCGAACAACTCTGCAAGGAATTCCTCGGTTACCACAACCGGAAGAACGAAATTATTCAATTCATTGTTTTTATGAATATCTGCAAAGAAACTACTCACCACTACACGGAAACCATAATCAGCAATGGCCCAGGCAGCGTGCTCTCGGCTGGATCCCGAACCAAAATTTTTTCCGGCTACCAAAATTTGTCCTCCATATGTAGGATCATTCAACACGAATGATTCTATTTTATTCCCTTGTTTATCGTAACGCCAGTCCCTGAACAAGTTCTCTCCAAACCCCTCCTTGGTTGTAGCTTTCAAAAAACGCGCGGGAATAATCTGGTCTGTATCCACATTTTCTAATGGAAGAGGTACACAAGTACTTGTAAGTATATTGAATTTTGCTTTCATCTTTTTATTTTCGATTTAAATAATTGCGATTTACAGTGCAGGCGGACAATCTCCGTTCACAAACTCCTTGAGCAGTAAATCCCCGATCGTCCTATAGCTCTATTACATCAGTTCTCTCGGATCGGTAATCACTCCCGTTACGGCAGCTGCAGCCGCCACAAGCGGGCTGGCCAATAGCGTACGGGCTCCCGGCCCCTGACGTCCTTCAAAATTACGGTTACTGGTGGAAACTGAATATTTACCGGCAGGAATCTTATCATCGTTCATGGCCAGACAAGCCGAACATCCCGGCTGACGAATGGCAAAACCGGCATCTTCCAGAATCTTATCCAATCCTTCTTCACGGATCTGGGCATCAACCATCCAAGAACCCGGCACTAACCATGCAATCACATGTTCAGCTTTCTGACGACCTTCCACTATGGAAGCGAATGCGCGGAAGTCTTCGATACGCCCATTAGTACAAGCACCCAGAAATACATAATCAATCTTTTTACCCAACAATGATTCACCCGGCTGAAATCCCATATAGTCCAGAGATTTCAAGAATGAAGTTTTCGTTGTTTCATTCATACCCTCGGTTGTAGGAATATGCTGCGTGATGCCCATACCCATACCCGGATTAGTTCCATAAGTGATCATCGGCTCGATATCGGCTGCATCAAAATGGATTTCTTTATCAAAAACCGCATCTTCTTCACTCTTCAAAGTTTTCCAATACGCCATTGCTTTATCCCACTCTTCGCCCTGAGGAGCATTTTCACGCCCTTTGATGTATTCAAAAGTCACTTCATCGGGAGCAACCATACCGCCACGGGCTCCCATCTCAATAGAAAGATTACAGAGTGTCAACCGGCCTTCCATTGTCAAACTGCGGATTGCCTCACCGGCGTATTCTACAAAATAACCGGTTGCACCGCTGGTCGTCATTTTCGACATCATATAAAGAGCAATGTCCTTGGCTGTAACTCCCTTACCCAATTCGCCATCTACCGTGATACGCATAGTCTTGGGACGTGACTGCAAAATACATTGTGAAGCAAGTACCATTTCAACCTCACTTGTACCGATACCAAAAGCAACCGCTCCCATCGCACCGTGAGTAGAAGTATGTGAATCGCCACAGACAATCGTCATTCCGGGTAAAGTGAGTCCCCGTTCGGGACCTACCACATGAATAATACCATTTCTTTTATCCATCATCCCATAATGCGTCAGCCCAAAATCGGCTGCATTCTTAGTCAATGTATCCACCTGAGTTTTTGAGACAGGATCTTCAATAGGCTTATCCTGATCGTGAGTCGGTGTATTATGGTCCGGCATGCAATATACCTTCTCCGGACGGAGTACTTTAATCCCGCGTGCCCGTAAACTGGCAAAAGCTTGAGGACTGGTCACTTCGTGACAATATAATCTGTCGATATAGAGTTGTGTAGGGCCATCTTCCACCGTAGTCACTACGTGTGCATCCCATATTTTATCAAATAATGTATTCATCTTTTTATTTATTATTTTACGATTTACAAATTACGTTTAGAGTCACATCACTTAGTAAACTTGTTGATACAGTCGATATAGGCTTCTACCGATGCAGCTATGATATCTGTATTTGCACCAAATCCGTAATACATCTGGTTATCATACTCAACCTGCATGTGCACCTTACCCACATCATCACTTCCTTTGCTAATGGCTTGAATCGTGAATTCCTTCAAAGTCATATGACGGTCAATAATACGCTTCAGAGCCTTGATGGCAGCATCCACCGGACCATTACCACTGGCAGCCGCTTCAAATTTCTCTCCGGCAATATTCAATCCGAGGCTGGCAACGGAACGGACTCCTACTCCACTGGTCACCTGAAGATATTCCAATTTGATGCGATGGTTACCACTTCTGTCTGCACCCGCCAATACCAGAATATCATCATCATGAATATCTTTCTTGCGGTCGGCAAGTTTCAGGAATTCTTCATATACTTTATCCAGTTTTTCCTGATCCAGTGTCACACCCAGAATGGAAAGGCGATTTTTCAAGGCAGCACGTCCGCTACGGGCTGTCAATACGATAGAGTTATCGTCGATACCCACATCGTGCGGATCAATTATTTCATAAGTCTGCACATTCTTAAGTACGCCATCCTGGTGGATACCCGAAGAATGCGCAAATGCATTGCGTCCAACAATGGCCTTATTAGCCTGTACCGGCATATTCATCAGGCTCGATACCATACGGCTGGTAGGATAAATCTTCTGAGTATTGATATTCGTCTCAATATCAATCTCGTGATGGCTCTTAATAATCATTGCTATCTCTTCAAGGGCCGTATTTCCCGCACGTTCACCGATACCGTTGATGGTAACCTCTACCTGGCGGGCACCATTCAGAATACCTGCCATCGTGTTGGCAGTAGCCATTCCCAAATCATTATGACAGTGGGTAGAAATGATTGCATTCTCAATACCTGCTACATGATCTACCAGATATTTGATCTTTGCGCCATACTCGGAAGGCAGGCAGTAACCTGTTGTATCCGGAATATTCACTACCGTAGCACCAGCCTTAATAACCGCTTCAATCACACGAGCCAAATATTCATTATCCGTACGTCCTGCATCCTCTGCATAAAACTCTACATCATCCACAAAACGACGGGCATATTTCACTGCCGCCACAGCACGTTCGATAATCTCTTCCCGATTAGAATTGAATTTATATTTAATATGTGAATCTGAAGTACCGATTCCTGTATGAATACGCTTATGTTTAGCAAACTTCAGGGCATCCACTGCCACATCGATATCTTTTTGTACCGCACGCGTCAATGCACAAATCGTCGGCCAGGTCACAGCCTTTGATATTTCAATCACCGAGTTAAAATCGCCCGGGCTGGAAATAGGAAAGCCTGCCTCAATTACATCTACACCTAAAACTTCCAATGCCTTTGCCACCTGAATTTTTTCCACTGTATTCAACTGGCATCCCGGTACTTGTTCACCATCGCGAAGGGTGGTGTCGAAAATAAATAATCTGTCGCTCATATTCTATTTTTTTAATCTGATTATACACCATCAAAAAAGCCTTTCACACAAGGAAGTGAGAAAGGCTTTCGTATATTTTCATTATACACATTTACGCGCGATACTCACTTCCCCCGACCTTTGCCAGCAGAATAATAATACCACACAGTAGAATATGTATAAATGATTGATTCATGTTTATTGTCTCTTTTATTGTTTGACGATGCAAAGGTATAGATTATTTCTTAGCCTCCAAATAAAACGTTACTTTTTTATTCATAAAAATATCATTTCATAAGAAGAACTGCTGTATAATAACAAATATATCACAATCAAAGTTCATATATCTGCCTACAAAAAATGGGAATAAAGTACTGTTAGATACCTTATTCCCACTCAATTATAGCTTTAATGCCTGTTGATTACTTCTTATCACAAGCTTTCTTTTCACAATTTGCATTCTGAGGGCATTCTGTTTTCTGATCGCATGCAGCTTTATCTTTGCAACAAGCCTTGGTAGAGTCACAAACAGCAGAGTCACCTTTGCAACAAGTTGCAGCAGATTCCACTGCTTCTACAGCAACTGAAGTAGAGTCTGTAGCAGCTTCCGAATTAGCTGTTTTATTACCACCACAAGAAATCATCGCAAAAGAGAATGCCACCATTGCAGCAGCTAAAAAGAATTTTGTCTTCATACTTTAAATATTTGCTTTAAACGTTTATATAAATACTCATTTGCAAATATAGATAAAATAAATGAATCTCCCAAAAACAAGTCATCCCCTCGTGTCTTCTGACCCGAGGGGATGAACTCTCTAAAAAAAACGGCGACTACCTACTCTCCCACTGTTACGCAGTACCATCGGCGTGATCAGGCTTAACTTCTCTGTTCGGAATGGGAAGAGGTGGAACCCTGATGCTATAGTCACCTGAATAAGGCAGACATAATGTACAAAAGTAAACTTAGCCGTCTATCAAACCGATAGTAAAGCTAAACGGATATATAAACCATAAAAGACAATAAAAGAAAGTCATCGGGCAATTAGTAACGCTCGGCTGTGATGTTACCACCTGTACACCTGCGTCCTATCAACGTTGTAGTCTACAACGACCCTAAAAGAAATCTAATCTTGTGGCTGGCTTCGTACTTAGATGCTTTCAGCACTTATCCAATCCCGACTTAGATACCCGGCAATGCACCTGGCGGCACAACCGGTAAACCAGAGGTCAGTCCAACACGGTCCTCTCGTACTAGTGTCAGAGCCACGCAAATTTCATGCGCCCACGATAGATAGAGACCGAACTGTCTCACGACGTTCTGAACCCAGCTCGCGTGCCACTTTAATGGGCGAACAGCCCAACCCTTGGGACCTTCTCCAGCCCCAGGATGTGACGAGCCGACATCGAGGTGCCAAACCCCTCCGTCGATATGAGCTCTTGGGAGGGATCAGCCTGTTATCCCCGGAGTACCTTTTATCCTTTGAGCGATGTCCCTTCCATACGGAAACACCGGATCACTATGCTCTAGTTTCCTACCTGATCGACTTGTAAGTCTCCCAGTCAAGCGCCCTTATGCCATTACACTCTGCCGCCGGTTACCAATCGGCGTGAGGGCACCTTTAGAAGCCTCCGTTACACTTTTGGAGGCGACCACCCCAGTCAAACTACCCACCAAACAGTGTCCTCGCAACAGCGAGTTAGAACTCAAATAATCAAAGGGCCGTATTTCAACAGCGACTCCACAAATACTGGCGTACCTGCTTCAAAGTCTCCGGCCTATCCTACACATCAATTACCCAAATTCAATGTTAAGCTATAGTAAAGGTTCACGGGGTCTTTTCGTCCCATCGCGGGTAATCGGCATCTTCACCGATACTACAATTTCACTGAGCTCACGGTTGAGACAGTGTCCAGATCATTACACCATTCGTGCAGGTCGGAACTTACCCGACAAGGAATTTCGCTACCTTAGGACCGTTATAGTTACGGCCGCCGTTTACTGGGGCTTCAATTCAATGCTTCTCTTGCGATGACATCTCCTCTTAACCTTCCAGCACCGGGCAGGTGTCAGGCTGTATACGTGATCTTTCAATTTTGCACAGCCCTGTGTTTTTGTTAAACAGTTGCCTGGACCTATTCTCTGCGCCCTCCCGTCACCGGGTAGGGACCCTTTATCCCGAAGTTACAGGGTCAATTTGCCTAGTTCCTTAACCGTGATTCACTCAAGCGCCTGAGTATATTCAACCCGACTACGTG
The DNA here is from genome assembly GCF_033042785.2 of Bacteroides hominis. NCBI lineage: Bacteria > Pseudomonadati > Bacteroidota > Bacteroidia > Bacteroidales > Bacteroidaceae > Bacteroides > Bacteroides hominis. The sequence continues at coordinate 4,873,764 of NZ_CP178829.1, forward strand.
TGTCCGTTTGCGGTACGGGTACCATTAAGATTAAGTTTAGCGGATTTTCTTGGGAGTATGTTTACACGCACTATTACCGTTTTCCGAGGAAATTGGTATACTATCAGGTTCGACTCTTATCCCGGATTTGCCTGGGATAATCAACATCTACACCCTTTAACGGACTATTCCGTCAGTCCGCGGCGTTGTCACTCCTCCGTCTCCACGTCACTCTTAATGCTAGTACAGGAATATTAACCTGTTCTGCCATCGGCATCACCGTTCGGCTGAGCCTTAGGACCCGACTAACCCTGATCCGATTAGCGTTGATCAGGAAACCTTAGTCTTGCGGCGAGGGGGTTTCTCACCCCCTTTATCGTTACTTATACCTACATTTGCTTTTCCACACGCTCCAGTAAAGCTCACACTTCGCCTTCAACGCAGAGTGGAATGCTCCCCTACCGATACTTACGTATCCCATAGCTTCGGTAAAACACTTAATGCCCGATTATTATCCACGCCAAACTCCTCGACTAGTGAGCTGTTACGCACTCTTTAAATGAATGGCTGCTTCCAAGCCAACATCCTAGCTGTCTTAGCAATCTGACTTCGTTAGTTCAACTTAGTGTTTATTTGGGGACCTTAGCTGATGGTCTGGATTCTTCTCCTTTAGGACATGGACCTTAGCACCCATGCCCTCACTCCTGAGATCGAACTAATGCGCATTCGGAGTTTATCAAGACTTGATAGGCGGTGAAGCCCTCGCATCTTATCAGTCGCTCTACCTCACATTAGTAATTCTCAAGGCTGCACCTAAATGCATTTCGGGGAGTACGAGCTATCTCCAAGTTTGATTAGCCTTTCACCCCCACCCTCAGGTCATCCGGAAGCTTTTCAACGCTTATCGGTTCGGTCCTCCAGTTAGTGTTACCTAACCTTCAACCTGCCCAAGGGTAGATCACTTGGTTTCGCGTCTACTCCTTCCGACTATCCGCCCTGTTCAGACTCGCTTTCGCTTCGGATCCACATCTCAAGATGCTTAACCTTGCCGGAAAAAGTAACTCGTAGGTTCATTATGCAAAAGGCACGCCGTCACAGCATAAGCTGCTCCGACCGCTTGTAGGCGCATGGTTTCAGGGACTATTTCACTCTTCTATTCGAAGTGCTTTTCACCTTTCCTTCACAGTACTGGTTCGCTATCGGTCTCTCGGGAGTATTTAGCCTTACCGGATGGTCCCGGCTGGTTCACGCAGAATTCCTCGTGCTCCGCGCTACTCAGGATACCACTACGCTTCAGTTACCTTAGAATACCGGGCTATCACCGTCTATGGCGCGACTTTCCAGTCGCTTCTTCTCAATAACTTTCTTGCGAGAGCGTGGTCCTACAACCCCACACATGCCGTAACACGGGTGGTTTGGGCTATTCCCCGTTCGCTCGCCACTACTAGGGGAATCATTATTTATTTTCTTTTCCTGCAGGTACTAAGATGTTTCAGTTCCCTGCGTTAGCCTCCAACTTGGTTGGATGACATTCCTTCAGAATGCCGGGTTGTCCCATTCGGAAATCTTCGGATCAAAGGTTATTTGCACCTACCCGAAGCTTATCGCAGCTTATCACGTCCTTCATCGCCTCCGAGAGCCAAGGCATCCGCCATGCGCCCTTATTTACTTTCTTTTATCGCCAGGTTCATCTCCTTTTCTTAAAAAGGATCTGAACCAAATGGTTCGATATATACTTTTAGCTCTTACTAAATTTACTTTTTTTGTACATCATGTCAAAGATCGTATGATAACATTCAGCAACTTGCGTTGCCAGCGTATCAATGGTGGAGAATAACGGATTCGAACCGTTGACCCTCTGCGTGCAAGGCAGATGCTCTAGCCAGCTGAGCTAATCCCCCAATCATACAAGATATCAATCTCGTCTTGGTAGTCCCAGGCAGAGTTGAACTGCCGACCTCTACATTATCAGTGTAGCGCTCTAACCAACTGAGCTATAGGACTAGTTCAACCGTGTCCTGTTTTTAGACTCGGCTTCTGTTTTTCTCTTGTTTATCTCTATCTATATTGCTATAGATGGTCGATCTATATTCTATAAATAAACAAGTACCAGTAGTACAATTTTAGAACCAATGAACGTCGTTTTCAACATCGCTCCAGAAAGGAGGTGTTCCAGCCGCACCTTCCGGTACGGCTACCTTGTTACGACTTAGCCCCAGTCACCAGTTTTACCCTAGGACGCTCCTTGCGGTTACGTACTTCAGGTACCCCCGGCTCCCATGGCTTGACGGGCGGTGTGTACAAGGCCCGGGAACGTATTCACCGCGCCGTGGCTGATGCGCGATTACTAGCGAATCCAGCTTCACGAAGTCGGGTTGCAGACTTCGATCCGAACTGAGAGAGGCTTTTGGGATTAGCATCCTGTCACCAGGTAGCTGCCTTCTGTACCCCCCATTGTAACACGTGTGTAGCCCCGGACGTAAGGGCCGTGCTGATTTGACGTCATCCCCACCTTCCTCACATCTTACGACGGCAGTCTCTCCAGAGTCCTCAGCATGACCTGTTAGTAACTAAAGATAAGGGTTGCGCTCGTTATGGCACTTAAGCCGACACCTCACGGCACGAGCTGACGACAACCATGCAGCACCTTCACAGCGGTGATTGCTCACTGACATGTTTCCACATCATTCCACTGCAATTTAAGCCCGGGTAAGGTTCCTCGCGTATCATCGAATTAAACCACATGTTCCTCCGCTTGTGCGGGCCCCCGTCAATTCCTTTGAGTTTCACCGTTGCCGGCGTACTCCCCAGGTGGAATACTTAATGCTTTCGCTTGGCCGCTTACTGTATATCGCAAACAGCGAGTATTCATCGTTTACTGTGTGGACTACCAGGGTATCTAATCCTGTTTGATACCCACACTTTCGAGCATCAGTGTCAGTTGCAGTCCAGTGAGCTGCCTTCGCAATCGGAGTTCTTCGTGATATCTAAGCATTTCACCGCTACACCACGAATTCCGCCCACCTCTACTGTACTCAAGACTGACAGTATCAACTGCAATTTTACGGTTGAGCCGCAAACTTTCACAACTGACTTACCAGTCCACCTACGCTCCCTTTAAACCCAATAAATCCGGATAACGCTCGGATCCTCCGTATTACCGCGGCTGCTGGCACGGAGTTAGCCGATCCTTATTCATATTATACATACAAAACAGTATACATACTGCACTTTATTCTAATATAAAAGAAGTTTACAACCCATAGGGCAGTCATCCTTCACGCTACTTGGCTGGTTCAGGCTCACGCCCATTGACCAATATTCCTCACTGCTGCCTCCCGTAGGAGTTTGGACCGTGTCTCAGTTCCAATGTGGGGGACCTTCCTCTCAGAACCCCTATCCATCGAAGGCTTGGTGAGCCGTTACCTCACCAACAACCTAATGGAACGCATCCCCATCCTTTACCGGAATCCTTTAATAATGAAACCATGCGGAATCATTATCCCATCGGGTATTAATCTTTCTTTCGAAAGGCTATCCCCGAGTAAAGGGCAGGTTGGATACGTGTTACTCACCCGTGCGCCGGTCGCCAGCAAAGAAAGCAAGCTTTCTTCCTGATGCCCCTCGACTTGCATGTGTTAAGCCTGTAGCTAGCGTTCATCCTGAGCCAGGATCAAACTCTTCATTGTAAAAGTATTGTTATATATCCCAATAAGGGACAATATTAGCTCTGTTCAGGATGTCGAAAATTTATTGACGGTCATTTTTCATATACCTATATAATAAGTATTGACGGTTCTAAATTTACTTGTACTACTTGTATTGTTTATCAATTTTTCAAAGAACTCTTCTTTTCGATTGCGCTTCGTTTTAAAAGCGGGTGCAAAGGTAAAAGGTTTATTTTAAAACACCAAATGTTTTGGAAGTTTTTTTTTAAAATGTTTTCCCGGTCTGTTCTCTGGCTCTCTTAGCGAAAGGGGAAAGGCACCGGAATAAAACGCCTTTTATCGCGAATCGGACTGCAAAGATAACGAATTTTAATATTAAACTCCAAAGAAAAAGGAGATTATTTTAGTTATCCGTTAAGGCAATCAATACGCGCCTGCAACATGTCAATTTCAATCGGCTCTCCGTCTCTTGGAAAGCGGGTGCAAAAGTACGCGATTTACCAATACAAGGCAAATATATAAGGAAGTTTTTTAAATAAAAATATAAATTTAGATGTAAAGGACTGAGGGAGAGGCAGGTTTTAGAGCATACTTTTAAAAGAGGGGGAAAGGGAAGGTGAAGGGAACACATTATTATAATATATAAGGAGGGAATTTTCAGGAGATAAAGGAAAGGATATGTGCTACGAAAGGGAGGAGAACGAGTGTTTTGGGGTGGAATTGCGGAGAAAAATAGGGAATTTAACGGGAGCTTGACGGAATTTAAACGGGAGTTAAACAGAAAATACGGCGGGATTTTGACGGGAATTGAATGGGAATTGAACGGAATCCAAACGTTAACATTGTTAATGCAGTTGGGGAGACATTTATTTTAGGGGCGGAAATAACAAAGCTTTTGCTTCGAAAAGACTTGTTATTTGAAGACAAAAGGCTTGATTTAACCCCCTGTTAAATCAAGTGACGGGAGGAGAAGAAACGAAAGAGAGAAAAGGATTGAGAATGAATACAATAGAGAGACAAGGGGTTCTTTTTTAGAAAAAGAGATAAGTAGTGGGCCGAAAGGGATAGTTGCGATTAGAACAAGTATGGGTGCAGCGGATTTTCAAAAGTAAGGTTTGGAGCGGAAGCGGGAGGAGTGCAATTACAAAAGACAAGAGAATAGCAGGACAGGCACAAGTTAAAGAAAGAAAGTATCAAAGATTGGATCATAGATTAAGAATCGGACATAAAAAGAAAGCACGTCTTCAAATATCCCTAAAGCAAATGTCTTCCTGTTAAAATCACCCTTTCAGGAAACAAAATCCCCTGCCCCATGTTACTTAACCAACTTAATTTTTATAACCTAAACCAAAAGAATTATGGCTAAAGAAAGTGTAAAAATCCTGCAAGGAAAGCTCGATGTAAAAAGTTTGATTGATCAGCTGAATGCTGCATTATCTGAAGAATGGTTGGCATACTATCAATATTGGGTAGGTGCATTGGTAGTGGAAGGTGCTATGCGCGCAGACGTACAAGGTGAGTTCGAAGAACATGCTGAAGAAGAACGTCACCACGCACAATTGATAGCAGACCGAATCATCGAATTGGAAGGTGTTCCGGTACTCGATCCGAAAAAATGGTTTGAACTGGCCCGCTGCAAATACGATTCTCCAACAGCATTCGACTCTGTCAGCCTACTGAACCAAAACGTTTCTTCAGAGCGTTGCGCCATTCTCCGTTATCAGGAGATTGCCAACTTTACAAACGGTAAAGATTACACCACATGTGACATCGCCAAACATATCCTGGCTGAAGAAGAAGAGCATGAACAGGACTTACAGGATTATCTGACTGATATTGCCAGAATGAAAGAATCGTTTCTTAAGAAATAAATAATGGTTTCTTCAAGAATGGAAAGAGGGAATACTCCGTCCGGGGTAGTTTCCTCTTTTTATTGTTACTCCTCACTGTAATAATCACCTTTCCTCTACTCCGCAGACATACCTAAATAATCATATTTTATGCACTCCGACCGTGACAAAACAAAAAACTATGCGACTTATGGGATGAATTTCAACTCAATTATTTATCTTTGTTAGCTTTAAAAAAGCTGGCATAAAAACAATATGTACAATGAAAGATTTCTTTAAATTTACGCTTGCTACATTGACCGGTATCGTACTATCGGGCATTGTTTTGTTTATCATCGGAATTGCGACGCTTGTCGGCATCATTTCGTCATCGGATACAGAAACTGTGGTAAAGAAGAATTCCGTAATGATGCTCGACTTGAAAGGTACACTGGTTGAGCGCACTCAGGAGAGTTTAGAAGGTTTACTGGGTAAATTTACCGGTGAAACAGCCGATACATACGGACTGGACGATATACTGGCTTCAATCAAGAAAGCTAAAGAAAATGATAACATCAAGGGCATTTATATACAAGCCTCATGGCTGGATGCTTCGTACGCTTCGCTACAGGCGATACGTAAAGCATTGGATGAGTTTAAGGAGAGTGGCAAATTTGTCGTAGCATATAGCGACAATTATACGCAAGGACTTTATTATCTTTCGAGTGTTGCCGACAAAGTGATGCTCAATCCCAAAGGCATGATCGAATGGCGCGGACTCGCTTCAGCACCTATTTTCTATAAAGATCTATTACAGAAACTGGGAATTGAGATGCAGGTATTCAAAGTAGGTACTTACAAGTCGGCAGTGGAACCTTTCACCTCCACCGAGATGTCTCCGGCCAACCGGGAGCAGGTTACAGCTTTCATCGGTTCTATCTGGAATCAAATATTGGATGGTGTTTCCGCTTCACGCAAAATAGGAAAAGATTCATTAAATATGTATGCTGACCGTATGCTGATGTTCTATCCGTCAGACGAAAGCGTAAAATGCGGACTGGCCGACACGCTGATTTATCAAAATGACGTACGCGACTATTTGAAAACACTTGTGAAAATCGATGAAGATGATCGCCTGCCCATCTTAGGGCTCGAAGAGATGGTTAACATTAAAAAGAATGTTCCTAAAGACAAGAGCGGGAATATTCTGGCTGTTTATTATGCTTCCGGTGAGATAACCGATTATGCCGGATCAGCAGCGTCTTATGAAGGTATTATAGGTAGCAAAATGATTCGCGACCTGCGTAAACTGAAAGAAGATGACGATGTAAAAGCTGTTGTATTACGCGTAAACTCTCCGGGAGGAAGTGCTTTTGCGTCCGAACAGATCTGGCATGCCGTAAAAGAGCTGAAGGCTAAGAAACCGGTCATCGTCTCAATGGGCGACTATGCCGCATCCGGTGGATATTATATCTCTTGTGCTGCCGACAGTATCATAGCCGAGCCAACCACTCTGACGGGTTCTATTGGAATCTTCGGCATGATTCCGAACGTTAAAGGATTAACCGAAAAAATCGGATTGACATATGACGTAGTAAAAACCAATCAATTCTCAGACTTCGGCAATCTGATGCGCCCGGTAAACAGCGATGAAAGAGCTTTGCTACAGATGATGATCGGCCAAGGATATGATTTATTTGTAAGTCGTTGTGCCGAAGGACGCCATATGTCTAAAGATAAAATTGAGAAAATAGCTGAAGGACGTGTATGGACCGGAGAGATGGCTAAAAAAATCGGATTGGTAGACGAATTGGGTGGAATAGGTAAGGCACTGGAAATAGCTGCACAAAAAGCCGATTTAAAAGGATACACCATTATATCCTATCCTGCCAAAAAGGATATTCTGTCTACGTTGCTTGATGTCCAACCCGGTAATTATGTAGAATCCCAAGTGCTGAAAAGTCAATTGGGAGACTATTATAAAGATTTCAGCCTGCTGAAAAATATAAAAGAACGCGCCATGATTCAAGCACGCGTTCCGTTTGAACTGAATGTGAAATAGCAAACTGCATGAAAGAAAACTCTATCAAGATACATAAATGGCTATATCCTGCTTCATGGTTATATGGGGCAGGAGTAGCATTACGAAATAAACTCTTTGACTGGGGAAAACTTCAGTCAAAGAGTTTTAATGTTCCTATTATTTGTATCGGGAACATCGCAGTGGGCGGTACGGGTAAAACGCCGCACACAGAGTATCTGATAAAATTGCTTCATGATGAATTCCAAGTGGCTGTATTAAGCCGGGGGTACAAGCGCCATACCAAAGGATTCGTACTATCAACAGCAGAAAGTGACGCCCGCAGTATTGGCGACGAGCCTTATCAAATACAATCGAAATTCTCCGATATCCGGGTAGCAGTTGACGAAGACCGCTGCCATGGCATCGAAAGGTTACTCACACTTAAAGAGCCTCCGGTCGAAGTTATCTTGTTGGACGATGCGTTTCAACATCGATACGTGAAAGCAGGACTAAATATTCTTCTGACAGATTATCACCGTCTGTTCTGCGATGACACCTTGATGCCTGCGGGACGCTTACGGGAGCCTGCACAAGCCAAAAATCGGGCACAGATAGTCATCGTAACCAAATGTCCGCCGGATATCAAACCTATTGACTACAATATTATTACGAAAAGGTTGAATCTGTTCCCCTACCAGCAGTTATATTTCTCGTCTTTCCGATACGGAAACCTGCGGGCAGTCTTTCCCGATTGTGCCACTGTACAAGAGAGAAAATTATCCTCCTTACAGACAGAGGAACAGATACTGCTAATTACCGGTATTGCATCTCCCGATACGATCATCCGTGAATTGGAAATACATACACGGAACATCGACTTACTCGCTTTTAGTGATCATCATAACTTCAGCCAGCGAGACTTGGCGCAAATAAAAGAGAGATTCGGTAAATTAAGAAAAGGGCAACGCCTGATTGTCACAACCGAAAAAGACGCGACACGCCTGATATACCATCAGGAACTGGATGATGGGCTGAAACCATTTATTTATGCCCTACCCATTGAAGTAGAAATATTACAAAATCAACAAGATAATTTTAACCAACACATTATTGGCTATGTTAGAGAAAATACAAGAAACGGCAGCCTTCCTGAAAGGAAAGATGCACACAAGTCCTGAAACAGCAATCATTCTGGGAACCGGACTTGGCAGTCTGGCAAACGAAATTACCGAAAAGTATGAAATAAAGTACGAAGATATCCCCAACTTTCCTGTGTCTACCGTAGAAGGGCACAGCGGTAAGCTTATTTTTGGTAAATTGGGTAATAAAGAGATTATGGCAATGCAGGGACGCTTCCATTACTACGAAGGTTATTCTATGAAAGAAGTGACTTTCCCGGTACGCGTGATGCGTGAACTGGGTATCAAAACATTGTTTGTGTCCAATGCCAGTGGCGGCACCAATCCTGAATTCGAAATCGGTGATCTGATGATTATCACTGATCATATCAACTATTTCCCCGAACATCCGTTACGTGGTAAAAACATCCCGTACGGTCCCCGTTTCCCGGATATGAGCGAGGCATACGATAAGGAACTGATCCGCAAGGCAGATGCCATTGCAGCAGAAAAAGGCATTAAAGTACAGCACGGAATATACATCGGTACACAGGGACCCACATTCGAAACACCTGCAGAATACAAACTGTTCCATATCTTAGGAGCTGATGCGGTAGGAATGTCTACTGTCCCCGAAGTGATTGTAGCCAACCACTGCGGCATCAAAGTTTTCGGCATTTCCGTCGTAACAGATCTTGGGGTAGAAGGAAAGATTGTAGAAGTATCACACGAAGAAGTTCAGAAAGCAGCCGATGCTGCCCAGCCGAAGATGACCACCATCATGCGCGAACTGATAAACCGTGCATAGATACTTCCTTATCATAAAATAAGATATATGAGAACAGAGATAGCAACCTTAGGTGAATTCGGACTGATCAAGCATCTCACCGAAGGAATTAAATTAGAAAATGAATCAAGCAAATATGGAGTAGGCGACGATGCAGCCGTCCTCTCCTATCCTGCCGACAAGCAAGTGTTGGTGACTACCGACCTCTTGATGGAAGGTGTACATTTCGACCTAACCTACACGCCGTTAAAGCATTTGGGATACAAATCTGCTGTGGTTAACTTCTCCGACATCTATGCGATGAATGGAACGCCCAAACAGATTACAGTTTCACTTGCTCTCTCCAAACGCTTCAGTGTGGAAGATATGGATGAATTTTACTCCGGACTCCGTCTGGCATGCCAACAATATAAAGTCGATATTGTAGGTGGTGACACCACCTCTTCTTTGACAGGGTTTGCCATCAGTATCACTTGTATTGGTGAAGCCGACAAAGATAAAGTAGTTTACCGTAATGGCGCCAAAGATACCGACTTGATCTGTGTCAGTGGCGACTTAGGTGCCGCCTATATGGGGCTGCAACTGTTAGAACGCGAAAAAGCAGTCTTTAAAGGCGAACAGGATGCTCAGCCGGATTTCTCCGGAAAAGAGTATTTGTTGGAACGACAGCTCAAACCGGAAGCCCGCAAAGACATTATTGAGAAACTGTCCGCCGCAAATATCGTTCCGACTTCTATGATGGATATCTCTGACGGACTTTCTTCGGAGCTATTGCATATATGTACTCAAAGTAAAGCAGGTTGCCGTGTCTACGAAGAGCATATCCCTATCGATTATCAAACAGCAGTTATGGCAGAAGAGTTCAATATGAACCTCACCACCTGTGCCATGAACGGTGGTGAAGATTATGAACTTCTTTTCACTGTTCCCATTGCCGATCACGAAAAAGTATCGGAAATGGAAGGTGTCCGCCTGATCGGACATATTACAAAGCCCGAATTAGGCTGCGCACTGATCACACGCGATGGTCAGGAATTCGAGTTAAAAGCTCAGGGATGGAATCCCCTACAGGAAAATAAATAAAAAAATCAGAAAGAAAAACTCTGATAATAAGCAGAATAGCTTTTTATCAGTGTTTTTTATTACCCTAAGGTTTGCAGAATTAAAAATTTTCACTACCTTTGCAACCGCAAACAAGAAAGGTGCCATAGCTCAGTTGGTAGAGCAAAGGACTGAAAATCCTTGTGTCCCCGGTTCGATTCCTGGTGGCACCACTTTAAAAGATTAGCAATCGGTTGTTTTGCAAAGCAAATCCCTGTATTTCAAACAAATACAGGGATTTTTTATTTCTTGCTCCCAACTAAATAGTACATTTCAACACATTTCAAAATGCTAAATTCGTGTGTATTATTGGAATCCCTAAAAATTGCACACGAATTTGATTATAAATCACTCGTTTTCATCAATTTACCCTATTCTTTAAGTGCACACGATTTTAATGTTTTACACTAAAAAATGAGTAGATATGAAACAGAACACATTCAGTATTATTTTTCTTATCAGAAAAACAAGATTAACGAAAAGAGGTGAAGCGCCTATCCAAATGCGTATTACAGCCAACGGCCGGTTTATAGAGCTAAATACTCAACGCAAAATAGAACCCGCCAATTGGAATCAAAAGAAAGAACGGGCCACCGGCAAAACTCCGACCCACCAGGAAATCAATCGATATCTGGAATGGCTACGTACCAGGGCTTACGAAATTCAAAAAGAACTATTTGATCAGAATGGCTATGCTGAGCCTGTGCTTATCAAAGAATATCTCCAAGGCAAGCATAATACATGCAAAATGTTTTTTGAAGTATTCGAAGAGCATAATGAACAGATGTCACTCCTGATCGGAAAAGAGTATAACGAAATAACCCTTCGCCGTTACAGGCTCTGCCTGCGTTATTTTAAAGAAATGTTATCCGAGGAAACAAAGGTTGAAGACATCCCCATTAAAAACGTTACAGGTGAATTAGTCCGCAAATTTGAGGCATTTCTGAAAATAGAAAAGAATTGTGCTCAAAACACAGTGATACGTTACATGAAATGCATGAAGAAAATAACAAACCTGGCTTTAGCAAATGGATGGATAATAACAAACCCCTTTGCCAGCGTGAAATTCAAAGAGAAGAAGGTTATCCGGGATTTTCTCACTATCAATGAGCTGAACATGCTTAAAGACAAAGAATTCGAAATTCCGCGTTTGGAAATAGTCCGGGATGTATTTCTGTTTTGTTGTTTCACCGGATTAGCCTTTATCGATGTATACAACCTAAAAAGTGAACATATCATTGAAGATGCGAAAGGACGGAAATGGATTCACAAACAACGCCAGAAAACGGATGTCGAATTCTTTGTTCCACTATTGGAACTGCCATTGGCGTTAATTGAGAAATACAAGGATCACGCTTTATGCAAACAGTCAGGAAAGGTACTTCCTGTGTTTGCCAACCAAAAAATGAATTCCTACATCAAGGAAATAGCTGATTTTTGTGGCATCAAAAAGCATCTGACAATGCACATAGCCAGATACACATTTGCCACAACCGTCACCCTGGCCAATAACATCAAACTCGAAAACGTATCTAAAATGCTGGGGCATACAACGACCCGTATGACGGAGCATTACGCCCATGTACTCAATGAATCCTTGGCTAATGATATGGATAAACTTTCAGGGATAATATCTCAATAAATGAAATTAAAAGACGAGCTCCACCTACTTTCTCGAGTTTTTGGAACTCTTCGACTGTTTATCAAAATATTCCGATAATGGTCAACGGTTAAAAACAGAGCGTTTCACTTGAGACTATTCACGTTGGGCTACCACCGTGGCACTATTCTGGCAGCCCTTTTCAATTCAACAGTAATAGAACTGTGCAATAAATTATTCTTATTTATACTAAACTTCTAATTCGTTTTTTCTTTTAAAATAATAAATAACAAAGTTATCATCTTTTCCGTTAGTCACAATCCAATTATTAAAATCCTCATTTGAATTTAGCATTTTAATGTATTTTTTCATTTTCAATCATTCCATATAATCTCCAAATTAATGAAGACCGTTGAAACAAAATCAATGCATTTACATACTCCATATTATCAACATATTTTCAGAACTTCTCCGAAACCGCTTGTTTACAGTTTTTTGATCCGTCCCGCCCATATTTTCATTTATAATTCCTATCTTTGCTCGAAGAATGGACATTCCTTAACTGAACTATCAGATTTACTAATTAAAAACTACCCGCAAATAAAGCTAACCGCACGATAGAGTGAACTTTGTTAGATTATAGGACGCAAAATGGAACTAAAGTACGTAAAACTATACCTGCTATGTATTCCGGTGGGTATCTTAACCGGAATCGTAACTATACCTTATCATTATTTGTTAGGTAAGGCATCTGACCTGCGACACCTTCTGTTTAATTCCGAGGTAAACTGGTGGATGCATCTTTTGGCTATATTTTTAATGTGGGTTATGGGATTAATCATACATTATGGTGTTAAAAAATGCCGTTCCATTTCCGGTAGCGGTATTCCACAAGTAGAAGGAGCCATTTATGGGAGATTCCAAATAAATCGCCCGTTTAAAGCGCTTGTTTTAAAATTCACAGGAGGTCTGGCAAGTATAGGGATGGGATTATCGCTCGGACGCGAGGGTCCTTCCGTTCAAATGGGCGCATTCGTGGCCCGCATAATAGGAAAATGGACTCATGCATCCGTCTCGGAACAACGTTATCTTTATACGGGTGGGGCAAGCGCAGGGCTCTCGTCAGCCTTTATCGCTCCTTTGGCTTCATCGATATTTATCGTGGAAGAACTGGAGAAATTCGATTCTGTGAAAATAATCATTACCTCACTTCTGGCATCGACTATAGCCGGGACAATGGCCGGTTGGGCATTCCCCGGAAACCTGTATGCACCGATCAACACCTCCTATCCTTCCGAACTTAGCATTGTCGGAATTACCTTGGCATTCATTTTATTTTCCTTGCTATTATCCTTGGTTGGAAAGCTCTTTAACAACTGTCTACTTTATTTCCAGCAGAAATACAGCCAAATACAAATGTCGGTATATTTAAAAGTGCTGTCAGTGGTTATTGTAACTTATATCATAGGTTATTTCTTTTCAGATTTGATTGCAGGTGGTGAAGATTTTCTTCTCAAACAAGCAGACACTACGGCATATACAGGTATACTGTTTCTTTGTGGCATCATCCTGCTTAAGCTATTGTTCACAGCACTCAGCTATTCAACGGGCTTTCCGGGAGGCATCTTCCTGCCATTGCTCGTCATCGGAGGACTGACAGGAAAGGTATTCGCACTTATACTTATCCGGCAAGGTTTTCTTTCAGCAGAACATTGCGGTTTCTTTATGGCTATTGGTATGGCTGCAGCATTCACAGCTGTCGTACGTTCTCCGGTTACAGGCATTATCCTGCTTTTGGAAATGACCCATAAGTTTGAATTGCTTATTCCAATGACAATTGTTGTAGGAATCACTTACTTTATCAGCGATATCGCAGGAGTAAGACCAATATATGACCAGCTTTATTTACGTTTACTGCCCAAAGAAAAAGAAGATTCAAATTCCCGGCACACCCTCTCATTCGAAGTAAATGCTGACTCATACATGCAAGGGAAAAAAATAGAAGACATTATTTTGCCCAAAGATTGTAAAATAGAGAATGTCGTACGAGAAGGAACTCACTTGCCTTTACATAATACTGTCACTCAACCGAAAGACCGGGTAGATATCAGCCTTCCATCATGTGAACTGGAAAAACTATACCGCACATTCAGGAACATGGCGAATGAATAATAGTACCAGCATTTTGAGTTGTTCCGTTTATTGGTGAAAACTGCGGAAAAAGTTCAATTGACTAATTGCCAATAAGTAAAGAGTAGAAAGCAAGATAACAGGTAACGAATTAGTAACGCAACTCCGGTTTAAGTTGGCTTTTTAATGGTTTCACCTGACTTCGCCCCGGTCATTCAATTACGTTTAAAACCCTTATCCACAACCTTCTTTCTCTATTCTTCCCTCAGTCTCAATTTTAATTCCTATCTTTGGACACAAACAACACGCTTCAAAGAAACAGTTATGAATATCAGAACCTTATTAATTTTAGTATTGCTATCCTGGGGGATAAATGCCAATGCACAGGAAAATTCCACAAATGATGATATCATCATACAGACATTTCCGGATTACAGCCGGAAGTCTAACACAACGGCCAGAAGCGCGGAAGAACAGAAGGTTATGGAATTAGTCGAGCAATACATATCGAACACTCTGCATGAATATAAAACAAAGCCAATGTATTACCTGAAAATAAAAAAATCGGAATGCCATATAATAGTCCGCATAAACGACATACCGGTATACGAGGATTTTTCCGATTACGACTGCAATTATGATGATTATGACGGTACATTATATCCTGTCAATAGCTGTCTGCCACGCAGCGGAAAACAAACATTTAGCGTAGAGATATATCCCACCGGCCAACAAGACCATATCTCAGATGACAGTTCTGTAAGCCTCAAAATATACCATTGTCCCGACATAGATAAACCGGAAGCTGAAACCAACTTGATTGAAGAACTGAAATTACCCGATAATATAGGTACACAAAAGCTGAAATATTATACCGCTTCGGCAACTTTTGAGGCATCGCTGCCTTTTGATTACAGTGATAAACTCACCAAGGCCCGTGACCTGACACAAATACCCGACTTAGAAGAAAAGGTACTAAAGCAATATAATAAGATACGGCAATATTTAGTGGACTGTAACGAATTGGCCTATCAGACACAGTACCTCAGTCATATCATTCCTTACATGGACATGCGTTATAACAGCCGGCAAGAAATAATAGATAAATTTTGTTATACGGAAATGTTTGATAAAACATCAGTCAATAGGAAAGTTGCGCCCATTACAGATTTTGAAATGGTGATTTGCGGGAATGGTAAACTGGTCATGCTACGAAATAAATCGGAAAAGAATAGTGTATTGCAGATAAAGTCCGACATAATCAATGAAGACGGATGGAGCATACCTAACAATATAATCATACCTATTATACTATATATACCCGAAAACAGTGATAAACTGGAAATATACATGTGACAACAGGCCTATAGATGATGGATATTTTTAAATATGATCGTGTTTACATCAATTTCAGAGGATGCTTATGGTAGACACAGAGAGTTTGTTAAAAAAATATTCAAAGTTGATGAGACGTAAACATAATCCCAAATAGTTTATGAACAGATAGAATTAATCAACTGAAGATATACTAATATAGATAGTAAAACGATGAAAAAACTATTTTTAGCGTACATGGGACTAATAATGCTTAGCGGGTGCTGGTCATTTCAAAATAAACAAACGGAGACAGATTCACAAACAGAGAGTAAAGCTGGTAAAGCTAATATTAGCGTTTTAAACTCCGACACAAATAATCATGTGAGTGAAGCGAATAGTGATGAACCTAAATTATTTGTGAATGAAACAGATTGGAAAGGTTTAAAATGCGAGAAATATTCGGAGGATGATGGATACACGACCATTCAGAAGTGCATTTTTCCAGACGCTAATATGACACAAGTGTATGATGTCATTAAGCGAATCAATGAGAATCTGAAAGATACACTACCACAAAAAGACATAGAATACATTTCTGAAGTGGATAAATATATCAAGGTTTGCTATAAGTACAAAACAACAAATGACCTCTTAATAGAAATAGACTACCAAGGAGGGGTTACCTGTTTTGAAATTATGCAGAAGGATAAAAGTATTATCACCAGAATAACTTATGCGGCTGATTAGATAGCTTAACTGTGAGTTATAATTTTAGATGCAAAAAAACAATCAAAATGAGTATTAAAGTATATGATAAAGCAAGGGGTACATTTGCTTGGAGATTATGGCATGAGCCTGATTCGGACAAAAGTGGCTGTACAAAAGAAAAAGATAAAGCAATAGAACTTAGATTAATAAATCAACCGGAGAATTTAAATTTATTATATGAAGATGAACATAATTATATAATAGATGATGCTTCTTTAATGAATGATAATAATTCCTGAAAATAAATAGTATGAAAGTAAATATGCTGTTTGCATCAATTGCATTATGTTTGGCTATTCATTGCTTTGGAGGCAGTAAAATTTCTTCAGATACACAACCTCAGAAATCAGTAATACAGTCAAAAGACACTGTTGTTAATGTGTCTGAACGTTTTGCTATTTTGTATAAAAAATATGATAAAGATTTTAAGTTATGGTATAATCCATATATCATACGTCTTAAAGAGAGAGATACCGTTAAAATAGCAGAATTCTCGTATGAAAATGGAGGTGAATTGGATCTGCGTATCTCTCCGAGTAAAAGATTTGTTGTGCTGGATAATATTATAAAAGGTTATGTAGAAGACGGGGATGAAAAAATATTGCATGAAAATTATCTGTGTGATATAATAGACCTTGAACAAAGTATTGTTGTTGGCAGTATGCAAACACATTGTGGAGGAGAGTGGGATGAAGATGACAGGTGGGTTGATGGAGGTGAAATTATCTTTGATGGCAGTTTGTTGAAGAAGAAATAGATATAGTTGATAACTCTGAGTACAATAATTTTCCGGAAAGCGAAATCCGAGAAATTGTTCATGAGCTAACTGATAAGCTTGTCTTCTACAATATCAAGATTAAGAAAATGATTGACTTATCAAATAATAAGAGGAATTTTGGATGGAGCGATTCTCGTGAACATAAACTTCCCGGAAGGACATCGACTTTAGATGTTAAGCATCTTGATGACCACGCTGGCCATTTGCACTACCAAGGCTACAATAAAGATATAACCATACTAAAAAAGATATAACGATGAAAAAATTACTATTACTCGTCCTTTGCGGGCTTTTTTGTGTCGTCGATGTCATGCCGCAGAAAACCATTGGATTTGAATCGCTTGTCATCGAAAAAAGCGGCGCCGTAAATATCTATTGGGAAAAAAACAAGAAGAACAGTAAGTCCAAAACGCTGGATGGAAACTACCGGATCCTCTTTAAGACTTACCACATGACCGGAAAATTCACGAAAGGTTTTCCCATTGATACCCTGCGTGCCTATACGAACACTCCGGACGGGATGGAAACGGCAGAGGACGGAATACTGCTCCTCGAATACGTGTACGACAAGGCTGGGCACCAGCACGGTATGCAACGGCTTTTCTACAAGGACAACGAACAAATAAAGTCCGAACACCCATATGTCCACGGTATACTCGAAGGAACCGCCCGAGAATGGCACCCGAACGGAAACCTGAAAAGCTGCGTGGAAATGAACAATGGAAAAATCAACGGAATCTCCTTCGGTTGGGACGAAGAAGGAAATCCTCTGTCGGAATGGCACTATACGGACGGGGAGCGTGACGGGGTGTGCCGCATGTGGATATATACCGACGACGGTGAAACATTTGTCAATGAAGAACACTACAAAAACGGTCTGCAGGCAGACAGTACCTGCTATTACCGTATAAACCCTGACGCATCAAAGACGTTGCGCTGCCGCACAACCTACGCCGGAAAGGGCAGTGCGGTGAAGTTCGAATCGTTTGACGGCGACACATATTCCGTCAGGGAGATGGAGGATGGCAAAGACCGGCTATGGACCCAGTACATACTTGGAAGGCTGTCCGCCAGAGAAGAATACAAAGATGGGAAACCCCATGGAGAGTCGATTATATACTATCCAGGAACCGACAAACGATGGAAAATCTCTATGTTCGACCAGGGGGAACTGCTCTGGCAAAAGGAATACTCCATTGACGGAAAGCTGATAGATTCCAAAGGCTTGGAGCAAACACAGGAAAAGACACAGTAAATATGAATATAAACATGAAGAATATAAATATGAATTTGAGGAAACTCCGGCTTTTTTCTGCCGCTGTTTGCCTTGCCCGCTTTGGCACAGCCACAGGTGGCGGAAGAATACCTGCAATCGCGCAAGGAGGAAGTCATTGGACGATGAACAACCTGTTGCATGGCTACGCGGAGGGAATGCCCGGTTGCCTCACCAAAAGACTGAATGAGCAAAGTGCCCGGTTAGATACCATGGCACAGTGTTCCAAGAAGGAAATCGCCCTTGCCAAATACTATACAGGTTGTTATTACTACGGTCATGGTGATGATTCGGCCACGTTCCCGTGGTTTTCCAGAGCCGCACAATTCGGGCAACCGGATGCGCAGTTCAACATCGGGTTGAGCTACGAACATGGATTCTTGGGCCAGATGGAAAATCTGAAACAAGCCATCGATTGGTATTCCAAAGCCACCGCGCAAGGAAGCAGTCAGGCCATGCTCAACCTGGATGCCATCTATGATGAAGGCAAATTTGTAGAACGAAACGTAGAGAAAGCCATCGGATATACCGGGGTCATATTAACTTTTTGTACACAAAGAGTGTGATGTATCATTCCTTGCCTTTAATAATAAAAGCTTCTACAAATAAAAACAAGTTATGAAAATAAAAATACTTATAGGTATAACATTATTAAATTTTGGATTTACCAACTATATAAATGCACAATCGCCCAAAGAAAATATAGTTATAAATACAGATTCGACACCTCACAAAAACACATCCGATTCCATACCGGTCACAGGCTGGTATCTTATAGAGGATAATTTGGGAAACGATTACAAAAGAATAAGTTCCGATTACAGGCATAATACAATCGATTCAATTCCTATCGTAGACGCTACACATATTAAAGAAGTAAAAGTAGGGGAAGACGAAGAATATCTGTTTTTTATGGCCGTAAAGTTTGATGATACCGGAATATCGGCATGGACAAAAGCTACTCAAGAATACAAAAACAGAAAAATAGCCTTTGTAGTAAACGGCACTATAAAAGATACTTATCCGGATATCCGGTATATCTGGGTAAATACAGAGTATGAAATCACCTTCTATTTACCGGGTAATCCTTCCGAAGAGCAATACAGGCATTTTGGAGAAACCTTATGCAAAGATGCCGGTATTGCCATTGAAGTAGGGAAATATGAAAATGAATTACCCCCGATGTTTGTTTCTTTGGAAGATTAACTTTATCGTCCATTTATAATGAATGCTTCAAGTAATATAATTACGCGGATACGCAAATTAGCAAACCAAGATTTTCGTATCAACAGCCCTTATGGAGAATCAATTTTGATATTTATGAAACATAACGGAGTTGCAAGTATTAATAGCACGACGGAAAGTACTAAGAAAATTACACTTTCAGTACATAATGGCGGGGATGTGCCCCTCCGGTACATTGAAAGAGAAAAATAAGTGCATCTCCCTGTCCACCGACAAGAAGATGCACTAACATAAACAAACAATATTCTACCTTCACAGGCAGTTGAATCCATCAGACCACCTTCATAAGCAGAGATGGCAAAGGTTATGGATTCTTAAAATGATTGCTTCACAGCAATCATCGAGTTATAAACACTGTATTCTATTATTTTCTGTTTTAGTTTTGATCATCTTCTTTAAAAAGTCCGTATTTCTTCACCGGTTCAGAGAGTTTCGGGATCAAGGTTCGCCAGGAATTTCATTTGGACGTCCATATCCACCGCACCGGGCAATAGCCGCACCGCTTGTTCTTCATTCCCCAGACATGCCTGAAGAATAGCTTGCATGTATTTGCTTTCGGCTATCCAGGTGGATTTCTCTAATATTCATAAAGCAACCTTGTTGCAAGGCCCATCATCATCTTCTTTTTTTTATTATATAGCAAGTTCTTTCTTTTTTCACTTAATTTCCAAAGCTTTACCCGGTTTGAATTTAACAATCTTCTTTGCAGGAATCTGCATTTTCTGACCGGTTGAAGGATTATACCCCTGACGTTCCGCATGTTTCTGCACCCGGAAAGTTCCGAATCCCACAAGTGTGACGGGGTCTTCCTTATGCAAACTGTCCCTGACGGTGTCCATGATATGGTTTAAGGTCTTCTCCACATCTGCCTGTGACATGCCGCTACGAATAGCAACCTCTTGAATCAATTCTTTCTTGTTCATCTTTTTAGTTTTTAATAATATTCATAGAAAACAGATTCATCTGCTTTGCTTCTTTTAGTTCCAGTCATCTTCTTCCTTAAAGAGCCCGTACTTCTTCACCAGTTCCGAGAGCTCCGGATCGAGGTTCGCACGGAATTTCATTTGCCCGTCCATCTCTGCCGCAGTGAGCAAGAGCCGTACCGCTTTTTCTTCATTCCCCAAACGTGCCTGAAGGATGGCCTGCATGTACTTGTTATCGGCCGTCTGGGGCGATTTCTCAAATATTCGCAAAGCAGCCTTGTCATATCCTAAAGACATGTAAGCAATGGCCGTATTCACATCATCATACGGGCGCAGCATTTCCAATGCCTGTTCGTATTTACGTTCCTCCAGATATTCCACAGCCCGGGCATAGGTCGTATCCGGTTCGTTGGTATAGATTGTATCCTGCTTCATTCCCCTGCGCGAGAGACTGAATCGGAAATCTACCGCACGTATTATTGGATAGAGTTTCTCTAACATATAAGCGTATTCCGATTTATATTGGCTTTTTATCAGCCATTCGCGCCGGTCGGGTTCCTGTTCACGGTCAATAATCCTCAATATAGCGTCTTTATGGCCTTTGAAGTCTGCATCACTCACAATCAGGCTGCGTAACTTGTTCCAATCCTCGGGGATGGTGCGTATCTTTATCAGGTTCGGTAAATCCGGAATCTCGTCTTTCACTTCACGGTGAATCAGGTTACCCGCCTCGTCCATCTCAACGTTGACACCGACAGACAATGAATCGTACAGCGCGGTAAACTCCCTTACCAGAACGTCACGGATGGATTTTGCACGCTTCTGGGCTATTTCTCCGTTGACGCGCCAACTGCCTTCGGGCGATGAAGAAGCGAAGAGTGTCAGACTGTCTATCCTGTACACAGGATCGGTCATCAGTGCCAGAGTAAGATCTTTCACTTTCTTTACTCCTTTGCGGTTCACGGCAATGGTTTCGTTCAGGTTGAAGTCGTTTTGCGGAAAGTAAAAATTCACGCTTGTATTGGCTTCCGCATCCCGGGCAATGATTTTTCGCACATAACGCGGAGTCTTGTCAATGAATTTAGTCATAGAACTCACCAGATAAGTCAGTGTATCCGACTTCGGAAGCGGATATTTGCTTCCGTTGCCGCTTAACACATTACCTACCACATACACCTTCATACGTGCTGAGTTTTCATCTGCGGGCACCTTCTGCGAATAGAGAAATTTCACCTGATCGGCAGCATAAATCACCGTATCGAGTTCCGCATCCGGATTGAACGGGAAACGCACGATATCATGGTATTTCTCGTCTTTCATCGCTTTACGCGCTTCGTTACGGGCTATTTTCTGCGTGTTATAGAACTTTTGCACCAAATTGGTCGAATCGAGCGAGTTGATATGCGCTATCCAGTTTCCGTATTTTTCCTGCAGGGCGGCATGCCGCACGGCGGGCGGATGTATGTTATACAACTCCCGTATCAGGTGGTATTGCGGATAGACTGACCGCAGATGCTCGTAACGGTCGATATAATGCTTTACCGTTGTCACCGAGTCAAACCGGCTGAGTTCGAGTTCCCTGAACGCTTTACGACCGGGCAGGTGCAGCTGTAACGAATCGGACAGGTTGCGGTGATAGGCGTACAATGGCAACTTGCTACGGGTAAACCCTGTTTGTTCATCACCCAAACCATAGTATGCGAATATGCTTTCCTCCGAAAAGTTTGCCAATGACTTCTGCCTTGTCTGTACCGTATCCGGCCTTTCAGTCATCAGCCACAAGGGAGGCACGGTGTCCACACCCCGGACATAATAGAGGCTGTGTTCCGCCTGCCGCAAGGGTTCAAACGATACCCTGTCATAAAAATATTTCTTACGGGTAACCAGTTCTCCTGCCTGATAGTTGGTACGAAGTTCCCATTTGTGGTTGAAGTAACGGAAGCGCTCCCGCAAACCGGGCCACTGGGGCTGCAAAGTGTCGTTCACCCGCGCAAGCGCACGGTCATACTGCCATTGTTGGCGCTCTATCATCAGCCGGGAGTTCTTCAGCATATACTCTTTCAACAGGCTGTCCCGTCGGTTTACCTGCCGGTTGAACATCTCAAAACGCAGTAACAGCGGGTCCGGACGGTGTTTTTTAGCATCCTGTATTGCCCATAGCTTTTCCAGCCTTCGTTTATACCATTTCAGACGTTTCAGATAGCGTTCAAAAGAACGGTAATTTACGTAAGTCTGATAAAAGTTGACAGAATCCGGAATGATTTTCTCTACATAACGGTCGTATCGCCGGTAGTCCTGCTCCTGCAACTCCCGGAAGCGTTGTCCCGTAAAGCGGAGTTCTTTCAGCGAGTCGGGCATGTCGCCCCTCATAAGCACCGGACGGACGTTGACCATCCAGTTATCCTGTTGCAGTGCTTTGGGCACCGTCACCACAAACTCCACGTTAATCATTCCGTTCCGCTCAGCCGTGTTGCGCGTGGAACTGGCCGACACCACCACTTCATCCATAGCCATCGTGGTCAGGTTCTCTTGATGGACGCTGTCCCATTCTACAGACATGCCCACAGGGACACTGTCGCCTTTGGCGCTGACAAAGATAAAGTTCAGGACCGGAGGCTGATTGACGGAATCACGTTTCGCCACCTCCACCGGCTCGGTCCGGCGGTTGGCAGGCAAAGCCAATGTCACCCTCGACTGCTCCTTGTAGAGCCTGCCAAAGGGGGAACATGCAGTGATAACTATTATCAGAAACAGAATATAGAAAATTTTAGTATTCTTCATGCTTCCTTGCGCCAACTGAAAGGCCGGTCTTAGAACAAATAAACAAGATTAAACGCCACTTTAGGTATCGGCAGGAAATAAGTGCCCGATTTCACCTTATCACCGCAATGTTCGCAACGATATTTTGTATAGGGAGTGACAAGCAGCCCCAGACCCGCTTCCACTTCCATATTCCAGCGCTTGCTCAGTAGCCAGGAGCGCCCATAGGTCATTCCTGCGCCATAGCCCCACCCCTGGTAGCGGTAATCGAGCACCTTGTCCCATGCCACGTTGAAGCGTGCGCCCATGGCATACATGCTGATGAAGTTTCCGGCATAGGGTTGCCAGAACCAGTAGCGTGCCCCGGGTTCTATCAGGAAATGTTTTATCTTTTTGGTGTCACTGAAGTTCCACGGATTATAAGAAACACTCATATTCAGAGTCCAATGTTTATCCAGAAGCATACTGCCTTCAACGTTGAATGTGGTGGTAGCCAGTTTCAGCGTATTGGTTTGTACTGAGTAAAACTGGGCATGCAGCCGAGTCGTCAGAGCGCCCGCAAACAGTAGGAAGGAGAATACCAAGCAATATCGTACGAATTGTTTCATGGATGTTTCAATATAGAAAGTTTATGTTAATTTACTGTTAATTTTTCATACCATTCACTGTAACCGGATCGGTAGCAATAGGCTGTGGGTGGTGCTTCAACCTGTATATAGCAGTCTGAAACCAATGTGCTGTAAAATTCAGAGAGTCTGACCAGAAAGCTGTCGGGAACGTGTACACAGGGGATGCACGCTTCATGCCCCCCGGTGGTTTCATTGCCAGCTTCCAATACCGGATACATAATACTCAAATAATAAGCGGAGTATCCGAAAGCACACCACTTATCTTCTACATAGAACAAGTAAATGTAATACAGGTTTTGGGACTCCTTATCAATTGCCAATTCCGGAATTTCCATATTTATCTTTATTATCGATTAATAATCACTCACACACCTCACCATGCCGTTCTCCGTACTTTTAGCCTGGGTATCACAGTAAGGCATACCCTTCTCAAAGTCAAAAAACCAGGCTTGGTCCGTACCCTTTTCGGTGGAAGCCCAGTATCTTTTCTTCTTGTTGGGTTCTTCCATCGGTTTCTCCTTATATATCAAGCCGATGGGTCCACGAAACATCCACATCAGTTGTAACTCGCGTTGAGTGGGAACACGCCATTTCCGCCCTGCACCCGGGCCGGAAGTACCATACAAACGGCAGCCTGTATTTGCAGGAATGGTGAAATCCGGATTATTATTATTTCCGTCATCGCTCACTCCCTGCACAGTCATCCAAGTCTCATCATTGTTCCCCACATCCGTGGGTGCCACGATAAAGCGGAACGGGATTCTGTCATTGACACTCAGGTTGCCACCGTTTCCTCTGGAAACCTGATGCCGGATAGTAGCGCCGTTCTTCGTCATCCCGACTCCCGCTCCCCATTGGGCGGCTCCTGCCAATCCATCCGCATAAATAACGGCATACGTTGTTCCACCGATAGTCTCTTTCTGAATATACTGCCCGAAAACTCCCGAAGGAAAGCCGAAGCAGAATAAAACGATCCATAAAATGGGATAGATTTTGAAACTCATCATCTTTATTTCTTATTAGGTTGCATTTCGTTTATTTAGTGCCTTCACCCGCATGATTGGCTTTATCAGGATCCTGCGAAGCTCTGACAGCATGTGTGTTGCCAACGGCATCGGAGAACACTTTCCCTTCATTCGTAACCACAAAGGCTTTATCGGCACCCGGATCGGCGGTAGACGACCAATAGCTGCCCGCCATCTGTTTTTGCGTACTCGAAGAAGAAATCCAGGTCCCGATCAATTCGCTGACAGAAGGGAGATACCACCACCCCTTATCGGCTCCAGGTTGATCTCCCACATTATACCCGTTCGTTCCCCGATAACAGGTGTAAGCAGCCTCATAATTTGCCCAAGTACTTGGGGCTCCTTGCAACGCTAAGGTATTCGCACATCCATTCGTCAATGAAGTGGCTCCGCAATTTGAGAATAATGAACCTTCATACCATTTCAGCGTTTTCCTTTCCGGTAGGCTACCCGGATAGTATCCATCCGAAAAATAGCTCTCTATCTGATTCGGGTATTTCCATTTAACGGCTTTCAGGTCAGTTACATCCTTCAAAGTATCGCCGGCGGCACCGTATGCCGTAAGATCTCCCGAGAAATAGCCCGGTATCAACCGGATGACATTGGTATCATCCCTACTGTTTCCTTTCAGGACAATGTTATAGGTCAGGTCGTAATTGGCGTACACACTATAATCGGAAGTGAAGTTCTTTCCCAGAAACAACTGATAGATAGAAAAATCTGTTACAATATTCAAATTCTCGCCACCAGCGACCTCCTTATTCTCCAACCCGATAATCTGAAGGTAAGTGCCGCCTGTCGGCGCGTTATCGCGACGGGTATTCACTGTAGAGGTCAATACCGTCTGCTGGAGATTGATCGGAATATACAAAGGACCCGTTTGAATCACAGGATTTGCGGCAGTTGTTGTAGCAAGTGATTTATGCCAAAAAAGGTCGGTTTGTTCTTTCAAATCCTCTGAAGGGAAAATAGCTTTTCTTCCAAGTACATTATAGTAGTTCTGCGTGGGAATATTCATCAAGGTCACATTCCACGTATGTGGTACCTCTATAAAATGCGGATAGGTTGTTGTTATATTGAATGTCACTCTTGCCACGGTACGCTTCAAAGAGATGTATAGCTGTTTGCCCTCAACGATTTCGGCATCAGCCTGACCGCACATAACAATCCCTGTCCTTTCCATATTATTTCCGTTTTCCTGTAATGGATTTCCGTCTGCGTCTGTCAGTGTGAGCTTGTTTTTAGGAAAAATGCCATCATCGGCCGTCAATGTCATGCAGAGGTTATGTAAATCAGCATAGGTAGATACACTCGGCTTTATATTCTCAAACGTACTCATATTGACGTTGGCTAAAACCACAATCCTGTTTTTTTGTCCCTCCGGTGTAGGGGCAATCACCACCTCATCTGTCTTGATGAAACCATCCGGAGATGCAAAATATTTCTTTTCTACCAATGTTCCATCCGGTGTTGTTCCGTTAAACTGGAAACCCATGTACGAATAGACGGCGTTGTCTTCAGTAATATCTGTAGTAGACGTACCACCTGCCCTTGTGGCAACAGGTGTCGCCACAAGTTCTACGTCCATATCCGGCGAGGACATCCTGAGGACGGGCGGCATTTCTTCCGCACGTGTTTCCGCGTCAGACGAAGTATTATAATCGTCTATGCCCAGGGTGAGTTTCACGGCAACCGGCTCCACGGTTGAAGACGTACCGGAGTCGGGCAGCAAACGGTCCTCCGTACATCCTCCCAAGCCTAAGCAGACGATACATATCGAAGCCATTATTTTTTTTATCATGATAATATCGTTCATTTGTATATTGTTATCATATTCATTACTTAACATCACGGACACAGCGCACGAAAGCCGTTTTTTTCTTGTCTTGGGGAGATAACACCAGACCCTTATCTACAATAAAAGGGTTAAAATAACCAGAACACATAGCACTCCATGCTTCGTTTTCGTTGACTTCAGTTCCTGTCCAGTACATTTTTTTATCATTTTCTATACTTGAAAAATTCAAACCGTTATATGTGTTCCCATTAGCTGCTACTATTAGAAATAACGCCCGTAGCTCGGAGGCTCTCGGAAGTCTCCAGTCATGAAAACCGCCCCCGGTATATTGTCTGCAAAGTTCTTTAGCAACCAACTTACCATTTGCATCTTCCCACGGAACAGATAATGTGGAGACATCATTCTTGGTTACATGAATTTCCTTACAAACCTTTTCTTTCCCTGCCGCATATAAGTTTATATCGTCACTTACTGTCATACCATCTGTGGGCAGACTTGCGGGATCCGGTGGATTAACAGGTACATAGTCTCCGTTACCACCATAGGCTACAGTGGTAAAGTAGCTTTTGTACGGATGTTTACCAGGATTATAATATTCAGGTATTGGGGGATAGTCAGACCACTGCCCATTCGGCCAGGTACCTTGAGGCCAATTTGTTACTTGGAACTTCTTCTCTAATCCTACCCACATATAGTCAGAGGTAGGGGGATCCGCTATCTCACCTCCAAAATCACCGTTAATTACCTCAGATGTCCAGTTCTGAACATTCATGCTCAAAGCAGAGTTATTGTAGACCAGGTTGTATGTGTTCTTATATCCCTGTCTGAAACCAAATAACTTACCATCCTCACTCTTGTTAAGGTAGCTCTTATCCAGCGTAAATGTTTCATTAATACCATTGACCTTCAATACGAGGACTATATCGCCGTCACCGACTTTGGCATCCATGAACGAGGGAACCAGAAACTCGTAGGTAACGTCCGTAGTGGACAATTCCACTGCCGGGGTTAATGTTACTCCTATCGGACCGGCGGTAGCTCCATCCTTTGCCAACCCTGTTGCCGGGTCAATAGCTCCCTGGTTTTTAATCCAACCGCCCCCAAGGTTATCCAAAGTAACACTACTTAAATTGAACACTTTATTATTGTTCATGTATTTCCTGATATTAAGAACGATCCACGTATAGGCATGCCGGAAACGTAAAGGAATAGTTACCACCGGTTCGTTGGATGGATCGAACGGATAGACGGTACTGGTATTGTAGAGTAGATCCGTCTGTTTAAGGTCGGTCTTTGAGGAGAAGTCGAAAGGGATTCCATTCGTATAGGCACTTTGGGTGTTGGATGAAATACGCGGATAGTAGGCAATCACTTTTAGCGCCTTACCTTCCGGCCCCGTAGGAGTGACTTCTGAGTTGTCGGAGTTATTAATGAAAGACCAATTCCACGGTACGGAAGAACCGGAGCGTTCCATTTTGGCAGTCATATCTGATGATCCTATGAAAATCTCATTCCCGTTCTCATTTTTAGTGATGGACATACCAAAGGAATAGGAATCTCCGGTAAAATCGGTTGTGGATGTAATACTCCTTGATTGGACAACTTCCGTCTTTTCTATGGACGCATTGAAGTTCAAAGGGACTTCCTTTGCCGGTGTATCCCTTTCCATCCCGTCGTAGACATTGTTGTCGCAGCCTCCTGCCAACAGTAAAGAGCAGGCTGCCAGGATGATTGTCCGAGGCAGAATATATTTCTTATTTGTATCCATATTCATCTGTATATCGTTTCAATTACTTGTTATTTGTTTGCCTTACACAACGGATTTTCAATTTCTCTGTTTTCTGATGCCACGACGCATATCCGGTGCTTCCGGAAAAATCGACAGCCCATGCCCATTCGGAATTCAGTTTTTGCTGGTTAGTAGCATTTTCTACCAGATACTCACTCCCGCACCAATAAGTCCCGGATAGCGGTGTGAACCCTCGTAATTCGTCTAATTTTGTATGATTCGCATAGATAAGCGCCAGCTCCGAGAGTCGCGGAAGTCTCCAGTCCTCGAATCCGTTTTCTTCCAGATTGCGGCATAAGTCAAGGGCCGTTAATGTCGTCGTCATTCCGTTCACTGTTCTCCATGGATGGACCTCATTACCCAATTCATCCACAATATCGTTACCGGAAACCATTAGCTCGGGAAAAGCACCTTCTAACTTAAAAGCATCTCCCACTGTAGCATATAACTTTCCGTTTTGTCCTCCATCAATATCCGTAATGTAAATGTTTTGTCCTTCCTTATAAAAATTATTGTAATCGAATGGAAGATTTCTATTAGTACCCCAATAATTTTTTTTCTTGGGAATTTGTAGTGAGGAACCCATAACGTAAGTCCAGTCCACATTCTCTCCATTAAATCCCTGATATGTCAGGTAATATCCCAAGACGGAAGGTATGGAGGCCGTTTGACCCGCAACCCATGGTTCAAGAGTGGCATCAAAGATTAAATTCTTCGGCTTACTTTTGTACGCAAGTTCGGCGGTGGCATAGCCTGCGGCTTTTACACTCTTGATGGTAAACTGGTATATGTGGTTGCGCAGGATATTCATTTTGTCATGGTTTCCCTCATCGTAAGTAAAGTCTATGCGGTAGAACGTTTCCGTCGGCGAGCCGTTATATCTACCTCCTACGATAATTGCCAAACGGTTGGTATGGTTGTTGTCATACACATTCCCCCATAGCAAATCGGCTTCGGGCAGATAGATTTTCCCTAAACAGTAAATACTGTTTGTTATGTATGCGTTACCAGTGTAAGTCTTGGTGGTAGTTCCTCCTCCGGTGACATCCGAAGGCTTGTCTATCACTATATCTGTATCTGATACACCGTCAGTCTTCCAATGGTAATTAGCCGCTAGCGGCATGTATGCGTATCTCTGACCTGCTTTCCATACCTGTATTTGGGTGAGGGTGAAAGGTGTATTTTGGTTTTTAATCCATGAGGTAATAATACCACTCACATCTTTTTTAGACGTGCCGACACCGATATCCACACGTGCCACGGCACGAACCAACTTTGTATTGCCGGAATAAACGGAACCTTGACTCACCTGTACGGATTTACCTCCCTCAATCACCCCGAACATGGGAAACGGAGTAGTACTGAAATCGAGAGGATCGGCCGTTGCTTCACTCGCGCAGGCTTGTTGCACCTCTTCGTAGCTCTTGCCATACAGACCGTAAAGAAAGCCGGAGCCGGAAATATTGGCGAGGATAACAAGTTTATAGTTATCAGAGGAGCTTACACTCTGCAACAGGGTGGCACTATAGGTTCCATCGCCAGTCTTTGTTCCTTCCGCCACGTAACGCAGGGTTCCGTAAGTATCACCGTCGGCATTGAACTGAAGAATGTAAACAGACTGAATCTCCCCGGTCTCATTGCCTGCCGAAGGCGTACCCGCATCGGAAGTGGATACGGACAGCCTGACAAGAACGGGATCGTCCTGCTGCACGCTGTAGCTGTCATCGTTCCGGCAAGCTCCCGTCAGCATGATTATCCATAAGAGTATAACCAATCTGTCCGGTCTTGCTATATAGTCAGTTTTTATCTTCATATTTATATTCTTAATCTTTTTCTTTATATCTCTCCAGAGATAAAAGAATCAATTGTATTCTTTCCAGACAACGTTTTCCCCCCAACCTGTAATTTCAATCTCCACACCCACCGAACCTTCGAAATTCAATAAAAGATTAACGGTTTTGCCTACTATGGGGACAATCGGTTTGCCGCTGCCATCCGCCGTTATGCTTTTAAGCAAAGACCGGTTGTGGTAGATGTCTATTGTCAGTCCATTGCCTTCTGCCGTAGGAAAAAGCCGGAACATGGGAACCTCAAAATCTTTGTTTGCCGCCGGATTCAATGCCGGGGAATAAGAGGCGGGAGCGCCTCCGTAATTTCCGTTAAAATCCATGCGGCTGCTTGTTTCGCGGACAACGAGCGAGTAATTACCGTCGTTCGTGCCGGTGAGATCTTGCAAGCCTCGCAGGGTTATATTCATGGACGCCGTCATGCGGGAGACTTCTATGGTATGTTCTCCGCCACCATTGGACGTTGTATTGTTTTCTATTTCAAGCTCTCCGTAGAACAAGTCGGAGGGAGAGGTAAATATGCCCTGTTCCGCCCTTGTAGATACGGAGGGTTTCAGTGATATGAAACCGTCGGAGCATGGATCGCCCTTTTTCAGGGGGCTGACGAGCATCGTACCGTCCTGCGTGTTGCCCATGGCTACGCAATGAAAGGTGGGGATGCCCGGATAATTAAGGATAACAGGTTCCATACCGTTCACGGGGAGTATGTCGAGCAGCAAGTCTTTGTCATCGAATATATAGAGGCTCATATCTTGTATTGTTTCCTGTGGCACGTCGGCAGGCAAACTAACCTTCAGGGGGATGCCCTTGAAACAATCATCGGTATTCTCGGCTATGCACCCCGACAACAGCAGCAGTGTGAACAGATAGTATAGTATCCCCGGGATAGGCCGGAAGTTGTAGTCACCTGTCATAATGGATATTCTTTCTTATTTATTTCTTTCATCGTTACCCTTGTTGTCCGGAGTTACAAACTGTAAATCCTCAATTTAAAAACCATCCGCCTCTTCCCTAACAAGGGAGAATACAGGGTGAAGAAGCGGATGGTATTCCTCTATCCATTCCGATAAAGGGAAGTGAAGAATATTTTTAATCCGTGTGATAGGAGATTAATCCCATACCTTATTAATCTCCGGGGCAGGATTCCACGTAGCTGGTGTTACTGTTACCTCAACGTTAGCATCTTTTACTTCAACAGTCGGGTCGCCGCCACCACCGCCGGCAGTTCCATTATCAGGGTCAAAACTCTTTTTTAGAGTTAGCTTAATTGTATAAGAGTTTCCTGCTTTAAGATACGGTTGATCCGACGTATTTGCGCCAAAAGTTATGTTCCAATATCTATCAATGACTTTATAAGCAGGGCTTAAACCTGGTGCATTTTTCACTTTACACTTTCCATGGAGAACCAATACAGTTTTATTTGATATAGCGTTGTTTTCTAATAAATACCTATTCGTAAATACATCAGAGAAAGTACCTGAACTGAAAGTAATTGTTCCATTATAATCATTTGTTTGCAACGGAGCAGGGGTTATAGCTGCATCCCATGGATTATCAGGATCGGCCTGACCACTATCCCATTTCTTACCACCTATATACCTGAAGTCAGCAGCTTGCATTTTACTATCAAATTTAGTCCAGTTCGCAACATCACCCGGATATAATCGAGATACAGTATTCGCAAGTTGCAAATAAGCTTCAATGAAGTAATACCATTTATTGCCGGGCTGAGACAAATCGCCAGTAAGGTCATGTTCTCCTCCAGTTGCATAATTCTCCGCGGAAGCAGCCGCACCATCTACCGTTAGGGTTACAGATGTAATTTTTGCAGCAATAAAATGCATCTTTACTGTTACCTTAGTAGTGTATATGCCATTCGGGTCCTTTTCCAACGTAAAATCAGTAGCCCCAACCATTGTCAAGTTAGTTGCTTTCTGATTAATAGTATACGGGTCGGCACCTTCAACAGAGGAAAATGTCAGAGCCTCTAAAGCAGATAAGGTACTTGCCTTCTTCAGATCTACACTAGTCGGCACATTAGCTACCAAAATAACTTTACAAGCCTCTGAAGTAGTTACAAGCGTCTGTTTATCTCCCGTCACCGACTGAGGTGCGCCTATGAGCACACCTGCATCATTATAAAAAAGAGCTGATAACGTATTAATGCCAGCATCCTGCGTACCCACAATTGCTTTTGTAGTCGGTACCTGCTCATTTGCAAGCTGAATAGTCACCCTCGCTTCCTCTGCATCGCTCCCACCACCCGGGATTCGATCGTCGTTCTTTGAACAACTTGCCAATGCCGCTATCGCGCACATGGACAATAATAAACTTTTTACTTTCATTCGTTGATGTTTAATTAATAAAATATTTTTTTCGTTTGGTTTTAAAGTTCTATTCTATAATAGAGACTTATTTCCGATAAAAACAATTCTAAGACTATGATTAACAGTTTGTTACAGATTCCCTATTATGAAGGAATATTAAGTAATTATAGAGATATACTTTAATAAAAAATAGAATTAGCAGTGTTTCAATATTATATGAATTTATTATCGACATGATGTTGAAACATTGCTGAAACAAAACGAAAAAAAACAATAAAAAGAAAAGTCTATGAATAAGAAAACATCACTGAACAAATTGCTCTATATACAAGAACATTTGTCATGTAGAAATTACCGTGAGAAATTGGAAAATGGATTCAAATATATTGAGTTTAAAAAAGATGAAGTCATACTGGAAAAGGAGACTATATGGAATCATATCGTATTCATGCTTGAAGGAGAATGTGTCATCAACTATAATCAGTTCAAAGACCGAAAATTCCAGGCAGGATCAATCATTTTGTTACCTAAAATGGCCACGATAAAAATGGAGGTAAGGGCGGGAAGCCGCTTGCTCTCGTTGTCGTTTGGCATTCCTTTAAATCTTTGTGATAAGTTTACGCTACAGTCGTTGACAGGACTCTGTGATAAGCTCAATTATAATTTTGAACCGGTCGAAATACGTTATCCGCTTCCTCCTTTTCTGGAGCTTGTAACGCATTGTCTGAAGCAGAAAATGGATTGCGGACATTTTCATGGCTTGTTACAACAAGAGCTATTTTTTTTACTTCGCTGTTTTTATACCAAAGAAGAATTGACACTTTTATTTTACCCGATTTTAGCAACAGAGTTATCATTCAAAGATTTTATCATCGGGAACTGTGCCAAAGTAAATAATGTGAATGAACTTATTTCCCTTTCAAACATGGGAAAATGTAATTTTCACTGTAAATTTAAGCAGGTATTCGGAACAACTGCCAAACAATGGTTGCTGAAACAACGTAATCAGCGTATTTTAAATAAGGTAATGGAATCGGAAACTACGATTGGAGAGTTAATGGAAGAGTTCAATTTTGATTCTCAGGCTCATTTTACGCATTACTGCAAACGGCATTTTGATTGTACACCACGAGAATTGATTATAAAGTATCAGACTATGGATCAGTAGTTTTTTGCCTGAATTACGCCTATAAGTACAAAATGTGAAAAAAAACATTCTTTTTGGCAATAAATACAAATAGTGGATGGTCTATCTTTGCATCATAAAACATACAGAATCCATGATTTTGTAGCCTGCATCTCTATTATAGAATAGAGTGTTATAAAAGACACCTTTTTAAAATAAGATGACTCTGCATTATAATAGGCTGTTGATCAAACCATTGATTCTCTTAAGATTACTCCGATCGAGCTCTTTAAGATATACCAAGGTCATTTCTTCTTTCGTGTGTCCTAAACCGGTGCTGATTGTAGCAACGGGTGCGCCATATTCCCTCGCCAATGTTGCCCAAGTATGACGGGCGGTGTATGTTGTCAGTGACGGAGCAATCCCCAATTTTTCGGATATGGTTTTCAGGTGTCTGTTTGTCCGCCCCAAAGCTACGCGGTATTGTTCATATTCGTTTTTATCCGTTTGAGGGTTAATCACAGGTTGGATTATAGGGAATATATAGCCATCCACATTCTCTTTATTAATCCCGTATTCATCCAGGATGGCTTGAATCTGGGGAGTAATTGTTATCTGAATAGTCTGTTTTGATTTATGCCTCCTATAGCTTATTGAATTTCCACAAATATTTTTCCATCTTAAAAAAATAATATCTACAAAAGCCATTCCTTGGGCATAGAAGCCAAATAAAAAGAGAGCCCGGGATTGCATCAGTTCCGGATTGGCTCCAAGATCGGATTGCGTTAACCGTAACATCTGCTCTTTATCCAAGGCCCGTTTTACGGTTTTGCACGGTTTGGTGCAAATGTCTTTGAACGGATAAGTGCATTTAGGCACGAAGCCGTCTTTTACAGCCAGGTTATATAGGGTCCGGAAGTTACGCATATAATATGCCTCTGTATTCTCACTGACTCCATTGCAAGACAAAAAGTCTTTGTAACAGGTTACGAATCGTTGGTTGATCTGGGACATTTTCACCTGCTTTGAGCCGACAAATTTTGCCAGGGAGGAACGTGTGCTACGATAGGCTGCCGCAATACCATCTTTTTTCATTGACTTTTTCCAGGCTATCTGTGAGTCAATAAAATCTAATAAGATGTATTTCCCCGCAGATTTGTGAGCAACAGCGGAAGCTATCTCCTTCACGGTATATTCATCTCCAGTCGCTTCAAGCCGCTTTATCTGCAGATAGAACGATCTGGTCATCTTATGTAGTTCCCGGCTGATCTTGCAATCGGCATAATTGTTGGAACTGACCTTTTCTAAAACTGGTATAAATTCATTTTCCTTCATACGGTATTTAGTATATACAATCTCTTTTTTTCTCTGGTGAAGAAGTTGAAATACCACAGGGTAACTTCCGTCTTTCAATGCTCTCGATTTGTTTAGCTTTAATTTTACTGTTGCCATAAATTTTAATTTGAGTATAACATAATTAATTTTTCGGCAACAAAGAAAGGTGATTTCGACAAATACGCACAGTACAAGCATCGTCCTTTTTTTATGCTTTAACACCGAGAAAAAAAATATGTCACAAATGTTCTGAACAAGCGCTTTCGGAAACTCTGTTAGGACAGGCGCTGTTCAAAAGGTAATGGCCTGAAATTGGATCCTATCACACCGGTTTTTGCTCATGGATCGAGCAAAACCATCATTGCAGAGTTGCTAATTTGCAACAATCTTCCCAATCGTTTAAGATCACTTCTTAAATTGTTGCAAATATAACCCTATAGATCCACATATAAACTACCAATCAGCGCAGAAATACTGCGAATCAACAACGGGTAATCTATTTAGATATAAGATTGTCTTTATGTCCGTTTCTTACCTGCATCGGAGTCCCCCCTAAATGCTTCTTGCAATAGAAATTAAAGTGTGAGGAGGTGTTAAACTTAAATTCGTACATGATTTGCTTTAATGGAATATCGGGATCCTTTAGTTTCTGAAGGATTTGCTTGACTTTACGTTCTTGCATCCATTTATAAGGGGTTTCATCAAAGTTTTCTTTAAAAAGCTTCTCAAATTGTCTCATACTGTATCCCAACAAGTGAGCTAATTCTTTTGAGGTTTTCACTTTTGAGTAATTACCTAAAATTATTTCGACAAAAAGCGGACTGTTACCCAATGACATATAAAATATCTGTGCTATTTCTTCCTGAGTATAAAAATGCTTGAACAACAGTTGCATTTCTTTGTATTTTAGAAGGTATAGATGGTGACAGTTTATTCCAATATCTACATAGTTTTTAATTTGATAAACCAGACTTTTCATTTCCTCTTTCATAGGAATACCCCGGCATAGGAATTTCACTGTACTTTTCCTCTTGAAAAGTATTTTATTTTTCACATTCGAACATGGAAAAACCGATGCATTGTACCCTGTAAGCATCAGGGTTGTTTTAGTAATTGCTTTCCATTTAAATTTATTATTCTTGGGTAAGAAGAACATTTCATTTTCAGATATAGGACGGTTGATATAGTGATTAAAATCAATGATAATACCTCCCGTAAATAAGAAAACAAAATAATTACTTGTTTTACTGCATAGTTCCAGAGATTCCCCGGCTTTCATTTCGATGTACTGAGGTATAACCTTATAATCCGGAGAATAATAAGGGCATATTAGTTGGTTGGGGCTTAAGTTTTGCATTTATTATATATATATGGGTATATCGCAAGTACATTTACAGTCAGCATACATCTTTTTTCAATAAGGTGCACTCGATATGCTTTTAAAGACAAGCAGCCAATTATCAGAGCTACTGTTTTGTTTGTTTTTCAAGTACTACACATAGCTCCATTATGAAAGGGTCCATCTGATTTATGAACGCAAATATAGATAATAATATTTAATATAAAGAGCTTATAATGACGTTTTTTTCAGAAGCAGTTTCCTTTGACACACACATGATACATTCATTATTAGAATCATAAATTCTCTCTACATTATCTAAATCATGTATTGTTTAGTTTAGAGGTTCTTCTTCAAATTTGGTGGTAAATTCTTTATTTCTTTATTTTCAAGTTGATAATTGTCCTTTTTGCTTGCTTAAAAAAAATAGACACCGGCTGAATAAGATAACTCAAGTTTCGGAAGTGAATTTGTGCCGTCTGAACCGATATCTTCATCCTTATACCTTTCTTCAATTAACATTGTTAACGCCTTTTGCAGGTTGTCAGGTTCTTATGTGCAAATAATAAGTCTTTTGCATTTAAAGAACTTGTTATTCACATCCAAAGAACAAGCTTTAACTCTGTGTTAAAACAAAGCTTTTGAGGATAGAAATCTTACTTTTTAAAGATATTGATTTTCAGATGGTTTATTCTAAAATTCGCTTCTTCACCTCATGGATGGACTCTTCGGGGGAAAGCCGGGATACTTGTTTTTTTGTCAACTATAAACGAGGGCTTACACTTCCGAAATTGGATCCATTGTTTTTCCGGATTTTCCGCCAAAGATATGGTAAATCGGATAATAAAAAAGAGATAGACCGTGCAAGGTTAGAAATAAAAATACCATCTTTGCAGAAGAATCCAATTTCACTGTACCCCAAATATGAATTATAATCTTATGGACACCATCACTTTAGAAACCGAACGCCTCCTTCTCCGCCCTTTCCGGGAAACGGACTTACAGGAACTCTTTGAATGCTGCCAGAACCCGAATTTGGGAAATAACGCCGGTTGGGAACCTCACAAAAGTATCGAAGACTCCAAAAAAATCCTGCATACGGTATTTATGGGGAATGAAGGAGTCTTTGCTATGATTCTGAAAGAGAATAATTCTCTGGTGGGTTCTATCGGCATTATTCCCGATCCCAAACGGGAGAATCCCCAGACACGCATGTTAGGATACTGGCTGAAGGAGTGCCATTGGGGAAAAGGAATAGCTTCGGAAGCAACACATGCCGTATTGGATTATGGATTTAACGTACTGGGGCTGCATTTGATCTCGGCAAACTGCTATCCGCATAATACCCGCTCCCGACATTTGCTGGAACGGCACGGATTTGTATACGAAGGTATCCTCCACGAAGCGGAAACGACTTATGACGGCCATGTATACGATCATTTATGCTTCTACCTGAAAAAGGAAATGTTACGATGACGCCCGCAAATAAAGGACGGACTGGATAGCCAACAAAATCACGAAAAGATATTCCGCCATCAGATAGACAGCCAAAGGGACCCCGGCATATCGGCTCAGCAGATATAAATAGGCCAGATAGACAGCAATCGTTGTCAACTGAAACAGAAAGGCGGTACGGGTTTTTCCCG
The DNA here is from genome assembly GCF_033042785.2 of Bacteroides hominis. Lineage (NCBI taxonomy): Bacteria > Pseudomonadati > Bacteroidota > Bacteroidia > Bacteroidales > Bacteroidaceae > Bacteroides > Bacteroides hominis. The sequence goes on from NZ_CP178829.1 coordinate 4,911,924, forward strand.
TACCCGTCACCGCATTGATATACACATATCCCGGCAAGGCAAACACATAATTAAACAGCATCACTATAAAAGGGACGGCTGACATTTCTATCAGTCGGGTACTATCCGTATAAAGCCCGGCAATCTGCCGATGAAAACACGCAGCCAATACTATCAGAGGAAAACCAATTGCATAACCTAACTTCACAATTTTCCGGCAGAGCGGAAACAACAATCGCCTCTCCCCCGCTCCGATCAGGTTACTGACCAGTGCCCCTGTAGTAGCGGCAAACGAATTGACAATAACAAAGAAGACGGTAGAAACGCTCCTTATAATATTGGAAACAGCAAGTTGCGCCTCCCCCAACCGTTCAATTGCTACAAAAAACAGAAACCACGGAGCAACGCTGATAAAAGCGTGTAACATGCTCCATAGGGAGAGACGCAGCAGTTCGACCAACAACCGTTTGTCATATAGTGGTTTAAGTCCGAACTCTCTCCCGTCCACTTTCACCCAAGCATAAACGGCAACGATCAGGAGGGAAGCAGCCTCAGACAGAGAAGAGGCTAAGGCCGCACCTGCTATTCCCTTACCCCAAACAAAAATAAACAGATAGTTGCAGAGGATGTTGACTGAAACAGCCGTCATCGCCGCCCACGACAAAGCATTGGTCCGGGTGATGCCAACATAAAAAGAACGGAAGGCCAGAAACGGGAAAGAGAACAGCAGGCCGAAACATCTCCAATCCAGGTAATCGGTCACGGCACGATAGATCTCAGGCGAGTGAATGAAATACTTCAGGATAAATGGTGAAAAGAAATAAGAAGAGAAGCTCAGAAGGACAGCCAGAGCACTTAAGAAAAACAATCCTTGAAAGAAGGTTCTGCCTGTTCCGGCATAACGCCTCTCACCGTTACGGCGGGCGATCATCACTTGCAGACCCAGACTGAAACCGAATCCCAACATGTAAACAGCGAGATAATAGATGCTGGCAAGAGCGGAAGCTCCCAATTCCACTTCACCGACATGTCCTAAAAAAATAGCATCGGTTATATTGATTAACTGTTCCATCAGGATGCTCAGCATCACAGGATAATTGATAAGTCCTATTTGTCGATAAGTATAATTCATTGCTCAATTGAATGAAAACGGCACATTCAGGTATCAAACAGACATACGAGTCCGGTTGTACCTATATGCACGTAACGGGTAAATAAACGGATATAAAAAACTCGGGGAAAGACGCCGGAGCATCTGTCCGATAGCTGAATAGCTTTATAAATCGGGAGCTATTCGTTGAGCGTAGCTATATGCAGAGTTTCATTCGGAAGATCAATGACTTAATAATGAATATGCGGCAAAGGTAGAAAAAAGAAACAGATAAACAATCTTTTTCTTCAAACGTTCTATCTTCGTATCTACTCAAAAAACAATATTGAATATGGAACAGTCTTTTAAAAAGGGAGCCGTACTCCACCTGCCTTCATTAGTGGAATATTCCGAAGGAGGAATTATCAGTAAACAGTTGATCAAGAGTCCTGCCGGGAATATCACTCTATTCTCGTTCGACAAAGGAGAAGGACTTAGTGAGCATCGTGCCCCGTTCGATGCTTTGGTACAAATATTGGAAGGAAGTGCGAATATGATAGTAAACGGTCAGGAGTTTACGGTGAAAGCCGGAGAAAGTATCGTGTTTCCGGCCAACGCGCCGCATGCACTGACAGCTATTGAAAGGTTTAAGATGTTGCTGACAATGATCAAAGAGTAACATCTGGAGGCAAGGCAGCTGTGTACTAATCCATCTTATGAATACTTCGGATATTCCCATATCAAATCATTTTTTGTAAGACGGGCTTATTTGTTTATTTTTCAGAAAGGTCCGAAAGCTTCAAAAAAGGCAGGAAGAGGCTGAATCGTAAATTATTAAATAGGATATCATTCTGCCCCGAATTCTGAAGTATTGGAAGAAAACTTGTTAAAAGAAGCAATTAAACTGTATCTTGGCTGGCAAGATACATATCTTAGCCGCCAAGATGTATATCTTGCCTGCCAAGATGCACATCTTAGCCGCTAAGATGAAGAGTTCGACGGGGAGACAACAATTTATCCAAGAAACAAAAGAAACTTTAGTAAGGTACGTCCGGGGGTTGGGGGTTAACTTCCGGGCAAGTGAATCCAAGGCCATTTGTCCTGTTTTTTTAGGATGTAAATCCGAGTATACATATCCAATCTTTTATATCAAACTTTTAAACTTAAAACATCCCGTTGACGTATCCTATCGGATTTATTCCCGATTCTTTTTATATCTCTTAAAACCAATTCTGCTCCAAGCCTATGAATACCCGAATAGAAAGTAACCGGCAGCCGCGCTCCCTAAATGAATCCGGCAAGCCCTGTTCCCGAATAAGACCAATTGCATTTTTATTTGTATTCCGCAACATCGGACAAGTCCTTTCTCTCTTTTCACCCTATCTTTGCAGCATTGAAATACCAATTGAATCATGGAAGGAAAAAAGACAACGCAAGAAGAGTATCAGAAGTGTGTGAACGCAGTGGTAGATTATATCAATCTCCACTTAGGTGAAGAAATTGACCTGAGATCACTGGCCAGGATTTCCCATTTCTCTCCTTTTTATTTTCACCGCATCATGAAAGCTTTTTTAGGCGAGCCCGTCGGTACTTTTATCGTCCGGACACGCACCGAGGCCGCAGCCCGCCTATTACGCTATTCATCCGCTCCGATAGCTGATATTGCCTACCGGATCGGATATGCTTCTCCATCCTCTTTCTCTAAAATATTCAAACAGATGTATGGTATTTCACCAACAGAATATCGTAATAATAAAAACTTTGTAATTATGAAACCAGCCATTATCAAACCGGATCTGGAATTGAAAAAGGAAATCAGGGAACTTCCCCAACGAAATGCAATTTACATCCGTCTCTTCGGTGACTATAAACTCAATGACTATGCAGGCACCTGGATACGTCTGATTCAGTTTGTGAAAGAAGAAAAGCTTCCGATGGGAGATCCTTCACCTCTCTGCATCTACCATGATGATCCTAAAGTGACTCCCGCCGGAAAACTTCGGACGGATGTATGTATGTTGTTACCAACAAGCGCAACTCCAAAAGGAAATGTCGGATTCAAACAATTGCCTGCGGGACGTTATGCAATCTTCCTCTACCAGGGGCCATACGATCAGTTACAAGCTGTATATGATACAATTTACGGCAAATATTTACCCGAAATGGAGTGTACCCTAAGAGATGAACCCAGTGCCGAAAGATACCTTAATGATCCTTCATGTACTCTTCCCGAAGAATTATTAACCGAAATCTACATTCCGGTCGAATAAATTCCAAAGAATACAGGTTGGCAAAACGTGATACTACTTTGCCAACCTGTTCACAATCTGGAAATGCCATAAGAAAAGTCAGAACAAGCAAGACACTATAAACCTAAAAACCTAACTATCAACCTCATGATTATCCCAATCCCCCTTAAAGCAATAATGTAAGAATCTTATAAATGCTTCGATGGCATACTGCCTTGGGTAACAAGTTTATTATATCGTTGGCAAGCTTTCTCTGATATATTTTTCGTTTTAGGATGATATCAATCAGCTAAACGATAAAACTCATTTTTAAACAAGTCTCTCTCGCTGATGCGAATTTGCAGCATATAGGATAATATCATACATATATATATCAGATTGTCTTTTCCTGCACTGCGTAAGATTCATGAGATGGGTTGAACCCACACCATAAACACTACCAGTTATACTTTGCAATTCATCCACAACAACACCTGTAAATCAATGTCCGGAAACATGATTTCACACAATGTTTCTCAAAAGTATTTTTCACTTGCTTTCCTATAACAGAAAAACGCACTATCTTTGCATTCGTTCAGCGAAGAAAAAGAAGGGCAAAACGGACTTTTCTACCATTTAAGTTTCAAACTATTGGTAATCAATTAGTCCAATATGCAGCATCGGTGCAAATAAACAACCTAAGAATCATTACCATATACCCAATTTGAATACCTAAATATTATGGCAGACAATTATATCGAAAGACAATACGAGCAATACGAAGCCAGAAAAGCGGCTTGGGAAAAAGCACGCAAATATGGCAAAAAGAAAACGAATATCACTCACTCTGCTAAAAGGGAACAAGCGGCTCAAACGACAACAGAGCCCCATAATCATAAAAGAGTATTTGTAACGGGAGGAGCCAATGGAATTGGTAAAGCTACTGTAGAAATATTCTGTAAAAGTGGGTACCGGGTGGCATTTTGTGACAAAGACGAAATAGCAGGAAAGCGTACTGCAGAAGAAACAGGAGCCATTTTCCATCAAGTTGACATAAGTGACAAGGATATGCTTGAACACTGCATGCAACGCATCATTGAGGAATGGGATGACATTGATGTCTTAATCAATAACGCAGCCATCAGTGACTTCTCTCCTGTCACTGAAACAAGCGTAGAAGATTTCGACAGAATTCTATCCATTAATCTACGCCCGGTATTCATTACTTCACACTTCATGGCTCTCCACCGTCAATCGCAAACAACACCCAATCCGTACGGAAGAATCATCAACATCTGCTCTACCAGATATTTAATGAGTGAATCCGGCAGCGAGGGGTATGCAGCCTCTAAAGGGGGAATCTATTCACTAACACATGCGTTAGCCTTGTCACTTGCTCAATTTCATATCACAGTCAATTCTATTGCGCCGGGCTGGATACAAACCCATGACTACGATTGTCTCCGTCCGGAGGATCATGCACAACACCCTTCAAGAAGAGTCGGTAAACCGGAAGATATAGCCCGCATGTGTAGATTCCTTTGTGAAGAAGGAAATGACTTTATCAACGGTGAAAATATCACGATTGACGGAGGGATGACTAAAAAGATGATTTACACGGAATAATATAGTTCCAAACCAAACATACAGAAGTAAATGGAATATGGTATAATGTACTAAAACCGTCTCCACTTTCCTGCTTCATGATACACTTTATTTTCAAAACAAAGATCGGTCCTTGTCCCTAATTTAAATGATACTCCAAATAAAAAGCTGCCCCCGAAAATCTTCAGGGCACTGAAAAAGCACCCTCCTAAGGATCAGGTTCTTGATTTGTCCAAAGATCTGCTGATCCTTCTAACTAATCGGCAAGACTGTGTCCATAGCAATCGAGAAAGGCATTATGAAATCGAAAGCCATCATAGTTGATGCTACTCATACGGGGGCTCGCAGTTGATCTTTCAAGATATGGAAGACCTTAAAGCCAAGTCCCGTATAAGGTATAAAACAGAAGCGAAAAACACGGAACTAAAGCAGGTATTCGGATACGACAGGACATTGTCGTACGGGATCTCTTGTATGCAACCGCAAGGCGCTATGGTCATCTTTGCAGCAAATATCAAGAGGATCTTCAAATTAATTTAAGGGAAGCTGCTTTTTTACATAATTAATCAAGATAAGTGTTTGCTTGTCCATACGGACGAGGCTATCAAGCGTTTCAAGAGCTTGCTTTAAAAAAAATAGAAAAGTCGCCAAGTTAGTATTTCTAACTTGGCGACTCTCACTTTTGCTCTTCAAGAAGGCTGATCTGAAAAAACAGATGGTTTTTCAGTACCGAGATGCTTTTCTTTTTTTGAGCCTCTTGTCGGATTCGAACCAACGACCCCGAGATTACAAATCACGTGCTCTGGCCAACTGAGCTAAAGAGGCAAGTGGGTAAGCTTACTATATCGCGCCGCTACAACCAACTACCTTTGCTGCGATCAAGCCCTGGAGGATTCGAAGGGAGCTGGCCGTATAGGACTTACCCGGGTGCAAAGGTAGGTATTTTTATTAAACCTGCAATAGGGGGCTTGCATTTTTTTGTAAGGTTCATCAGTAAGCACCTACTTTTCAGAGATTTAAAATCGAAAAAAAAATGTTTTTTTCTGTCCGGATAGCTTTATTAACTTTAACAGGCATAAATTCCATACCAACCAATATTATTTGTACCTTTGTGCGCTATTTATTAATAAAATGACAGAGAGCAGAAGTAACTTACAAAAATATGCCATGCATTTTGGCACCTATATGGGAGTATACTGGATACTTAAGTTCATTCTATTCCCACTGGGATTATCTATTCCATTTCTTTTATTCCTGTTTTTCGGACTGACTTTAGGAGTTCCGTTTATGGGATATTATTACGCACGTACCTATCGCGACAAAGTATGTGGCGGTTCCATCCGTTTTCTGCAAGCATGGGTATTTATTGTCTTTATGTATATGTTTGCGGCACTCCTTACGGCAGTAGCTCATTATATTTATTTCCGGTTCATCGACCATGGTTTTATTGTAAACACCTATATGGGAATGTTCGACGAATTGACTAATAAAGATGTACCAGGCGTAGAAGGTTATATCGGACAACTCAAAGAAGTGATGGAAATGATCAGTACATTGACACCGATAGACATTACCATGCAACTGATGTCGCAGAATGTGTTCTATGGCAGCATATTAGCCGTCCCCACTGCCTTATTTGTAATGCGAAAGCCTAAATCACCGGAGGTACAACCTCTATAATTTATAATATCTAATTCATATAAAAAATGGATATATCTGTTGTAGTACCGTTGTTCAATGAAGAAGAATCCATCCCGGAACTTTATGCCTGGATTGAGAAAGTGATGAAAGCCAATGGCTTTTCGTACGAAGTTATCTTTGTAAATGATGGTAGTACCGACCGTTCATGGGAGATTATCGAATCACTCCAAAAACAGTCGAGCACAGTAAAAGGTATCAAATTCCGACGAAATTACGGAAAATCACCTGCTCTATATTGCGGATTCGAACGAGCCGAAGGCGATGTAGTAATCACTATGGATGCTGATTTGCAAGATAGTCCCGACGAAATACCGGAACTATATCGCATGATTACCGAAGAAGGGTATGACCTTGTCTCAGGATACAAACAAAAAAGATACGATCCGCTATCGAAAACTTTGCCTACCAAATTATTTAATGCGACTGCACGCAAAGTTTCGGGAATACATAACCTCCACGACTTTAATTGTGGACTGAAAGCTTATCGTAAAGCCGTAGTGAAGAACATCGAGGTATATGGAGAAATGCACCGCTATATCCCTTATCTGGCAAAAAATGCCGGATTTCAGAAGATCGGCGAAAAGGTGGTACATCACCAAGCACGTAAATTCGGAAAGACCAAATTTGGCGGGTGGAACCGTTTCTTCAACGGGTATCTTGACTTAATCTCTCTCTGGTTCCTTTCCAAATTCGGCATTAAGCCGATGCACTTTTTCGGATTGTTAGGTTCACTGATGTTCATACTGGGATTCATCTCAGTGGTTATTGTAGGAGCCAGTAAGTTATACAATATGAATCACGGCATGCCTTACCGCCTGGTAACAGACTCCCCTTATTTTTATCTGTCACTGACTGCCATGATTATCGGAACACAGCTATTCCTGGCTGGTTTCCTTGGTGAACTGATCTCACGAAACGCTCCGGAACGTAACAATTACCTGATAGAAAAGATAATATAATGAATGATAAATGAAACCTGTACGATGAAAAAATTAATAAAACTGATACTCTTCCTGATGATAGCTTACCCACTGACCGGTGCTATCTTTTCTGCTTGCTCGGAAGAGAGCGACTGCTCCATGACCGGACGTCCGATGGTTTATGCCAATATGTATACCATCAATCCGGAAACAAAAGCCGTACTGAACGACACTCTTGACTCTCTGACCGTAACAGCGTTCGGAACTGACTCAATTATCATCAATAATCAAAAAAAGGTTCATGATATCGCCCTTCCTCTACGCTACACAAGTGACTCTACCATTCTTGTGTTTCATTATACCCCCCTGTTAAGAGATACAATGGTTATCCGACAAACCAATACTCCCTACTTCCAATCTATGGATTGTGGATACAGTATGAAACAAAACATTATCAGTATTCATCCGATCGATTATACAGATACCAATAAAAAGAAATATCATAGCATAGACTCCATATATATCAAATCAAATGCAGCTAACATTAATGGAACAGAAAATCTTAAAATATTCTACCGCTACAATCGTTAGTCTGCTGTGTCTTGCATTCAGTCTTCCGCTCCATGCACAACAACAAAGACCGAATGCACGTCCCTCCACTAAAGAGAAAGCTAAAGAGGAGATAAAAGTGGATACGATTCCATTTTATAATGGTACGTATGTAGGTGTAGACTTATTTGGGTTAGGCAGTAAACTACTTGGAGGGGATTTTCTAAGTTCCGAAGTAAATGTACGGGTGAACTTAAAAAGGAAATTTATCCCCACAGCAGAAATAGGTTTCGGACAGACAGATACTTGGAGCGATAATGGTATCCATTACAAAAGTGCAGCCCCTTACTTCCGTATCGGAGTAGATTATAATGTCGTTAAAGAATATTTGTATGTGGGACTGCGTTATGGATTCAGCAGTTTCAAATACGACATCTCAAGTACCCCCTTTTCCGACCCTATTTATGGTGGAAGTATGGCCAATCCGGGATTAATAGACGGTATCTGGGGAGGAAGTGTACCTTATCATTACAATGGACTAAAATCCAATATGCAATGGCTTGAGTTAGTAGCCGGAGTAAACGTTCAAATCTATAAAAGATTCTATATGGGATGGACCTTACGCTTTAAGTTCAAGACCTCGGCTTCAGTCAACGAACATGGAAATCCATGGTATGTACCGGGGTTCGGTGAATATGACTCTTCAAACATAGGTATCACATATACCCTGATTTATAAACTACCATTTTAACGACATGACAGGATTAGAAATTTGGCTGCTTGCAATTGGTTTAGCGATGGACTGTCTCGCTGTCTCTATTGCAAGCGGTATTATTTTAAAACGTATCCAATGGCGGCCCATGCTCGTCATGGCATTCTTTTTTGGACTTTTTCAAGCTATAATGCCTCTATTAGGGTGGCTGGGAGCAAGTACATTCAGTCATCTTATCGAATCGGTTGATCATTGGATCGCCTTTGCGATCTTGGCTTTCCTGGGAGGACGGATGATTAAAGAATCCTTTAAAGAAGAAGATTGTTGCCAAAGATTTAATCCGGCAAGCTTGAAAGTTGTGATAACAATGGCTATAGCAACCAGCATTGACGCATTGGCTATAGGAGTGTCTTTCGCTTTTCTCGGTATTAAGAGTTGCTCGTCCATCCTTTACCCGGTGGGCATTATCGGATTTGTTTCCTTTCTGATGTCTCTTATAGGGCTCATCTTCGGCATCCGCTTTGGATGTGGTATTGCCCGAAAGCTCCGTGCTGAATTATGGGGAGGGATTATACTGATCCTTATCGGAACCAAAATATTAATAGAACACTTATTCTTTAATAATTAGCTATCAACCACAAGCCACAAGACTCTGGAAAATCATAAACAGGTTTGTCGCTTGCATACTTTTATTCATTATGGAAAAGAAAACAAGAAAAAGCTTTATTTGGCTGGCTATCCTTCTGCTGGGAACGATCTGGATATTAGCTCAACGCAATAAACAGGTACCTTACAACAGTATCAACGGCCTTGTATTCGGTACTGTATATAATATTACTTATCAATATGACGGTAATCTGAAAACAGAAATTGACGCTGAATTAAAGAGGTTCGACGGTTCCCTCTCCCCTTTCAATGACACGTCTGTTATTACCCGTGTCAACCGTAACGAAGAAATTGTAACGGATAGTTTCTTCCAAACCTGTTTCAACAGATCCATGGAAATCTCAGCCGAAACCCAAGGAGCTTTCGATATTACAGTAGCTCCGTTGGCCAACGCATGGGGATTCGGTTTCAAGAAGGGTGCCTTCCCTGACTCAACCATGATAGACAGCCTGCTCCAAATCACAGGTTACCAAAAAGTGAAACTGGAAGACGGCAAAGTAATAAAAGAAGATCCCCGAGTGATGTTAAGTTGCAGTGCAGTGGCCAAAGGTTATTCAGTAGATGTGGTAGCACGGTATCTGGATAGCAAAGGTATTAAGAACTACATGATCGATATAGGTGGAGAACTGGTCGTAAAGGGACTGAATCCCAAAGATGAAGCATGGAGAATCGGCATTAACAAACCGGTAGACGATTCGTTATCCCTCAATCAAGAGATACAAACAACGCTCAAGTTGACAGATGTCGGCATTGCTACTTCCGGAAACTATCGTAACTTTTATTATAAAGATGGCAAAAAGTATGCCCATACCATCGATCCCCGTACCGGATATCCGGTACAACACAACATTCTTTCGGCAACCGTAGTTGCAGAGGATTGCATGACTGCCGACGCATTGGCTACAGCCTTTATGGTAATGGGATTGGATGAAGCGGAGGCATTTACAAAATCACACCCAAACATAGGTGCTTATTTTATCTACAGTGATGAGAAAGGGGAGTTAAAAAGCTATTTCACAAAAAACATGGAACAATATCTTGATAAATAAAAAGAATCCCCCCGGAGAAATATGTATATCCTTTCTCCGGAGATATTCTTTCGGGAGATACCGACGCAAACTGCCTACTTCATAAACACGAAATATACAGCCGCTATCAAACAGACAAAAGCAGCCACATGATTCCAATGTAATGACTCTCCTTTAAACAGTAAAGTAGAAAAGACAGTAAATATGATCAAAGTGATCACTTCTTGTATTATTTTGAGTTGCATTAATGAAAATGGTCCCCCGTTCCCACTAAACCCCAATCTATTGGCCGGAACCTGACAAGAATATTCTGCCAGCGCAATGACCCATGAAAACAAAACCACGCCATACAGAGGCCAATTACTGATCATTTTTGTTCCTGCAGTTTCAGATGCCCATACCAGGCAAAAGTCATAAAAATATTGGAAACAATCAATAACGAAATTGCATAAACACCTTTCATACTTATATTTGAAATTAAAATTCTACTTCTTTAGGCAGTAACTCTTCCTGTACATTCGTCATGCTTCCCCAAAGGCTATATCGGGCTTCCGGATTCATCTTTTCCAATTGGCGGAGTATTCCTTTCATATCACTACGGCTCGACTGCGATTCATATGGACAGTTTTTTACTTGCTTCCTGTATCCACGTATCTGCGCGAGTTCCAGCAGATCTGCTTCGTGCACCAGACACATCGGACGAATAATAGTCATATCAAACTTATTCATTACTAACCGTGGAGGCATTGTGCTGAATGCTCCTTGATATGTAATATTCATCAATAGTGTTTCCAGAATATCGTCCATGTGATGTCCGAGAGCAATCTTATTGCACCCCTGTTCTTTGGCAACTGTAAACAAGGCTTTTCTCCGATTCCACGAACAAAGAAAGCAAGGAGATTTGCGGGTATCAGTAGAAGGATCAAATGAGGTTTCATAAACAACCAACGGGACTCCATAACTTTCAGCATGTGCACGAAGATAATCCAAATCACTCTGATAGGGAATATTCTTCATAACCACATGTACTGCCACCACCGAAAAACGAGGTTTGAAAATACGTGAACGCTTACCTAATAATTCCACCAATGCCAAAGAATCTTTCCCTCCCGAAAGACCGACAAGCACTTTATCTCCCTCTTCTATCAGTCCATATTGAACTATCCCTTTATTAAACCGTTTTTCGATACGCCGAATGGTTTTCTCTTCTTCCGTAATCTGTGCCATAACTCTTTTAAAAATCGGCTGCAAAAGTAAGAGAAAAGAATGATTTAAAGAAGAATTAACATAATAGAAGAAGAGAAAAAAGGTTTATTTCCAATTAATTTGTATTTTTGAACTTCCGAATAATAACCCGAGACCATTTATGAAGAAAAAAAATATTCTATTCTTTCTATTATGCTTTCTCCTGACAAGCGTATCGGCACAAACCTTGGAACAAGCAAGGGCCATGTACGGTAAAGGACAATATGCTGAAGCCAAACCCGTTTTCCAGAAATATGTTAAATCGCAACCGGCAAACGGTAATTATAATCTATGGTATGGCGTATGTTGTCTTAAAACCGGTGATGCAGCCGAAGCGTTGAAGTATCTGGAAACTGCAGTAAAAAAGCGAATTCCGAGCGGGCAGCTGTACCTTGCGCAAACTTACAATGATCTATACCGGTTTCAGGATGCGGTAGACTGCTATGAAACATACATAGCTGACCTATCAAAACGGAAGAAACCCACAGAAGAAGCGGAACAACTGCTGGAAAAGGCAAAAGGAAATCTTCGCATGCTGAAAGGAGTAGAAGACGTGTGTGTTATCGATAGCTTTGTAGTAGACAAGGTCGACTTCTTGAAAGCTTATAAAATAAGTGAAGAGGCAGGTAAACTTTTCACTTACAATAATTATTTCAAAACCAAAGGTCATCATCCGGGAACGGTTTATGAAACAGAAATCGGAAATCGCATTTATTACAGCGAACAAGGAGAAGAAAACCTGAATATCCTGTCCAAGACCAAAATGTTGGATGAATGGAGTCAAGGGAAACCACTTCCGGGAAGTATTAATGCCTCGGGAAACGCCAATTACCCATACGTATTGTCGGATGGAGTGACTATCTATTATGCTTCCGACGGTGATGGTTCTATGGGAGGATACGATATTTTTGTGACCCGATATAACACTAATACTGATACCTATCTGGTTCCGGAAAATGTAGGAATGCCTTTCAACTCTCCTTACAACGATTATATGTATGTCATCGATGAATACAATAATCTGGGATGGTTCGCTTCCGACCGTCACCAACCCGAGGACAAGGTTTGTATATACGTTTTCGTACCCAATGAATCCAAACGGACTTATAATTACGAAGCAATGAATCCGGAAGAAATAATCGGGTTAGCTCAACTCCATTCTTTGGAGAGTACCTGGAAAGATCAGAAAATAGTGGATAATGCCCGCCAACGCCTTGAAGCAGCTATTAACCACAAACCTGACATACAACAAAACTTCGATTTTGAGTTTGTTATTGACGACCATTCTACCTATCATCATTTGACGGATTTCAAATCTCCTAAAGCCAAACAACTGTATTTGAAATACGAACAGATGGAGAAAGACTACCGTCAGCAAACTAACAAACTAACTAACCAACGTGAGGGATTTGCACGGTCTAACAAAGACGAACAAACGAAAATGGCTCCGGCTATCCGTGATCTTGAGAAAAGGATATTCCAAATGTCGAAAGAACTGGATAAACAGGCTATCGAAGTCCGGAACGCAGAAAAACAAAATTTAAAATAACCCAATTATGGATGTACTGATCATCATTGCATTGATTGTTGCAGCAGTAATACTCTTTTTAGTTGAACTGTTTGTGATTCCGGGTATCAGCCTTGCCGGTATTTCGGCTTTGGTTTGCATCATCTATGCCAACTATTACGCTTTTGTCAATCTGGGGACAGGGGCGGGATTCACAACACTTATCATTTCAGGAGTTGCCTGCATCGGTTCGCTTGTCTGGTTTATGCGATCGAAAACTCTGGATAAGCTCGCATTGAAGAAAGATATAACATCCAAAATAGACCGAAGTGCTGCCGAAAAAGTAAAAGTGGGCGATACGGGTATCACAGTTACCCGCCTGGCTCAGATTGGCAATGCTGAAATCAATGGGAATATCATAGAAGTAAAATCAATGGACGGTTTACTGAATGAAAAAACTCCGATTATAGTCAATCGGATCACTGATGGAATAATCTTTGTCGAAAAACTAAAATCCTAATATTCATTTAAAATCAAGCACAATTATGAATGTCGAACCCATGTATCTGACTATCTTCTTGATAGCAGGAGGTATTATCTTCCTGGTTCTCTTCTTTCATTATGTACCTTTCTTCCTGTGGTTGTCAGCCAAAGTATCGGGAGTTAATATTTCACTGGTACAACTTTTCCTGATGCGTATCCGTAATGTTCCGCCCTACATCATCGTACCCGGTATGATCGAAGCACATAAAGCGGGATTGAGTAACATAACCCGTGACGAACTTGAAGCACACTATCTGGCAGGCGGTCATGTGGAACGGGTAGTTCATGCGCTGGTATCGGCATCAAAAGCCAATATTGAACTTCCATTCCAGATGGCTACTGCTATAGACCTCGCAGGTCGTGATGTCTTCGAAGCCGTACAGATGTCAGTTAATCCGAAAGTTATTGATACACCTCCCGTAACAGCTGTTGCCAAAGACGGTATCCAGTTGATAGCCAAAGCACGTGTGACGGTACGCGCCAATATCCGTCAATTGGTGGGTGGTGCCGGTGAAGATACAATCCTGGCACGTGTAGGCGAAGGTATCGTTTCGTCAATCGGTTCCTCTGAAAACCATAAGTCAGTACTTGAGAATCCTGATTCTATCTCAAAACTGGTACTACGCAAAGGACTCGATGCAGGTACTGCCTTTGAGATCCTCTCTATTGATATCGCCGATATCGATATAGGTAAGAATATTGGTGCTGCTCTACAGATAGACCAGGCAAATGCCGATAAGAATATTGCGCAAGCTAAAGCAGAAGAGCGTCGCGCAATGGCTGTGGCTACCGAACAGGAAATGAAAGCCAAAGCAGAAGAAGCCCGAGCTAATGTGATTCAAGCAGAAGCAGAAGTCCCCAAAGCCATGGCTGAAGCTTTCCGCAATGGAAATCTTGGTATTATGGATTATTATAAGATGAAAAACATCCAGGCTGACACCTCAATGCGTGAAAATATAGCTAAGCCGATTGGCGGATCTACCAGCAAACCACTGGGTGATTAAAGAGAAATCATTCACCACAAACTACACAGCATACCACAACTGACTGGAGAAGAATAATCTCTTAAAAAGAGTGGTTAATCTATGTAATTTGTGGTGAACTTATTTATAAAACTAAAACCTTTCAATAACATGAAAAAGTATTTTCCTTCCTCCGAATTAATCATTAATGAAGATGGTTCGGTATTTCATTTGCATGTAAAGCCGGAATGGTTGGCAGACAAAGTTATATTGGTAGGTGATCCCGGACGGGTGGCTCTCGTAGCTTCTCACTTCGAAAACAAAGAATGCGAAGTGGAAAGCCGCGAATTCAAGACAATAACCGGAACTTACAAAGGCAAGCGAATAACGGTCGTATCTACAGGTATCGGTTGCGACAACATCGACATTGTGATTAATGAACTGGATGCTCTGGCAAATATCGACTTTCAGACACGGGAAGAGAAAGAGCACCTTCGGTCATTGGAATTAGTCCGTATCGGTACTTGCGGAGGGCTACAACCCAATACGCCGGTTGGGACTTTTGTCTGTTCCGAAAAATCAATCGGTTTTGATGGTCTGTTGAATTTTTATGCCGGACGCAATGCCGTTTGCGATCTTCCTTTTGAGCGGGCATTTCTGAACCACATGGGTTGGTCTGGCAATATATGCGCTCCTGCCCCTTATGTGATTGATGCCAATGCTGAATTGATTGACCGTATTGCTCAAGATGATATGGTACGTGGAGTTACCATTGCAGCGGGAGGCTTTTTCGGACCGCAAGGACGTGAACTTCGTGTTCCTTTGGCTGATCCCAACCAAAATGACAAAATCGAAAAGTTTGAATACAAGGGTTATAAAATAACTAACTTTGAAATGGAGAGTTCCGCTCTTGCCGGCCTCGGCAAGCTGATGGGACACAAAGCCATGACAGTCTGTATGGTTATAGCCAACCGTTTGATCAAAGAAGCGAATACGGGCTATAAAAATACCATCGATACATTAATAAAAACTGTTCTTGACCGAATCTGATGAATCTATCATTTGCCGCCATTGATTTCGAAACAGCCACAGGATACATGGAAAGTGCCTGTGCCGTAGGTATTGTCACCGTTACCGACGGAGAAATTACGGATGAATATTACAGCCTGATTCAACCACCGGAGAATGAATACTGGCGTGCAAATATCCTCGTACATGGAATAACCCCGGAAATGACGGAATCACTTCCGGGGTTTCATGCCATTTATCCTGAAATAAAAAAGCGGTTGCAAGGAAAAGTAATAGTTGCACATAATGAGCAATTCGACCGTAATGTACTAAAACGCACCATGCAGATGTACAGACTGGACTATGACGAACTATTACTTCCGGAACATTGGGAATGTACCTGCCGAATCTACCGTTCTTTGGGATATAAACCAGTCAATCTGAGTGCTTGCTGCGAACGGGAGGGAATTGAACTTAAGCACCACGAAGCCCTTTCCGACGCCCGGGGATGTGCAATACTTTATCTTAATTATCTTGAGAGATACCGTCCGTTTAATACCCTATGGTGAAACGTTCCTGATGATGCTCCGGCTTTTCAAGTTCATCAACCATGGCAGCGGCATAATCTTCTACGGAAATATGACTGTTACCCACAATATCTACAATCATATCATCCTTACCCAGACGGTATCTTCCGGTACGTACTCCCGGAGCCATATCTGCTGCCGGTGAGAAGAAGACCCAATCAATCTCTTTTTCCTTTTTCAAAAAATCAAGGTAGAAATCACTTAAAGCCCTCACGCCAGGCAATATTTTTTCGGGAACTTCTCCCGAATCAACGAAACGAATACCCGGAGCAATAAACAATGAACCGGCCCCTCCCACCATTAAAAAACGGTTGACTCCGGCCTTTTTCACACCATCAATAATCGTTAGATAGACCTCAATGGTTTCCTTATATATATTAGGGTTATTCCAACCCGGATTAAAAGCACTAATCACGGCATCGGCACCTTGACAAACTTCACAAACTTCATCTAATGAAGAGACATCGGCTTTCTTCACTTCCAGATTCTCATTCTCAATCTTAATTTTTTCAGGATGACGAACTACCGCCGTCACATGAAATCCACGGTTCAAAGCTTCATTTAGAATAGCCGAACCCACGAAGCCGCTGGCTCCGATTATCACAACTTTCTTCATAATCCAATTTATCTATACAGTATTATTTGTTTTCTACATAACACACTATATCATAAATTGTTGCATCGAAAAACAGGCTTATCTTCCCTCCCGCAAATAAGCTTTGATAGTTTCTCTCAGCTTTTCCAGAGGATAAGGTTTCGCAATCACTTCGTTACACCCTGCTTCAATAGCCTGCTCCCCTTCCGGACAGAATGCATATGCTGTAACCGCAATAATCGGTACCTCTTGCGAAATTGCACGAATTTTAGCTGTCGCCTGAATACCATTCATCACTGGCATTCGGATATCCATCAGAATCAGATCGGGCTTCTCACGCATGAAACTTTTTACTGCTTCCTCTCCATTTGGTACCCAAAGAATTGTATATTCTTTCTTCAAAAAGGCATTAATCTGCAGATAACCGGACTCCACATCTTCCGCTATCAGTATCTTCTTCTGCCGGTTGCTCAGTCCCACAGTGACGGTTGCATTTCCTCTTTCCGCAACCGTAACTTTTTGCTCTTGCTTATTGGGCAGATAAAGAGTGAAAGTACTCCCCTTCTCAAGCTCGGATTCCACTTCGATCCGACCTCCTAACCGTTCCACAATACTTTTACAGATAGGTAAACCCAATCCTGTACCTTGTACAAAATCATTCAACTTCTCAAAACGGGTAAATATCAAAGGGAGCTTATCTTTAGAAATACCACAACCGGTATCTGCCACATATAATTTCACCCATTCTTCCTCTTTTACAAGTCCAAAGGTGATGCTCCCCTCAATCGTATTTTTAATTGCATTCGATAAGAAATTAAACAATACCTGTGTTACACGATTTCTGTCCGTCGAAATCCAGATTTCATCTGATGGACGAATCACATTTAGTTCGACCCCTTTCTTCATTTTAAGACGGTGTACCTTATACACTTCATCTACCAGCCCGCTTATTTCTGTCAACTGACAGTGCATTTCCGATTTACCAGACTCTATGCGTGACAAATCAAGAATATCATTGATCAGTTGCAGCAATAGATTACTATTCTGCTGGATAATCCCTAAATACTCCTCTTTCTCCTTTTCATCCTCAGTCAGAGCTATTATCTCCGAGAAACCGACAATCGCATTCAAAGGAGTACGTATTTCATGGCTCATATTAGCAAGAAACAGCGATTTCATCCGGTCTGCCTCTTCTGCCCGCCGTTTAGCATCAAGCAATTCTTGCGAGCGCCGTATCCGGTCACCTATATCATGAATCAGAGCTAATACCTTATTCCCCTCAAACGGAGCAATACGCGCCTGAAAATAATGCCTGCCGGTTTCTACATCTAAAGGATATTCTATTTCTTTCAGTTTTCCACTTTTCAAACATTCACGTATACTACTGATAAACAATTCGCTGACCTCCGCTGAATAAATAGATCTCCCATCTGCTCCTTTCAAGACTTCTACCGGATGTAAAAGTTCCGTACCGGGTGCCATCAATACATCCGTGATAAAGAAATTATCATCAAAAATAAATATAAACTCAGGGAGTGCCTCAATAATTTTCCGGTTTCGCTCTTCAAGCTGTCTGATCTGCACTTCTTTTTCACAGCGTGAAGTAATATTGGCAGTATATGCTATAATTTTATCAGAACCATTCTCCTTATTCTTCTTATACGCAATGAAATTATCTTCAAGCCAAATTGTTTCTCCATGCTCTCCCAAGCAACGCACTACTATTTGAGAAGTCTTTGTATCCGACTCAAGCATGCGGTTAAAAGCTGTTTGATAAGAAGTAACATCATCCGGATGAGCAAACCGATAAAAGTCATTAATTTCTCTGAAAACAATTCCTGCTTCCTTTAAACCCAAGATACTAAGATATTCATCTGTAAAATTACATTCGCCCGTAGGAATATCGTATTCCCAGAATGCAATCTGATGTCCGGCCAAAACAGAAGTGATCTTCTGGTAATCCTCTTTTAATTTTTCAATATTCTCCATCCCCGAAAATGAATCTTTTGCGTGTCCCATAGCCATAAAATTTGTCTTGCTGTATGCGAGCAAAGATAAAATAATAAAGCATAACTTCTATCTGTTTACTCTGTTTTTTACAGAGAAAGCTCTATCTTTGCCACTCAAAATGAAATAGATAATGAATCAAGACACAATTTGCGCCATAGCAACCGCTCAAGGAGGAGCCATCGGAAGCATTCGTGTTTCCGGTCCTGAAGCAATAACCATCACCAGTCGTATTTTTACTCCGGCTAAACCCGGAAAGCTGCTGAGTGAACAAAAGCCTTATACGCTAACTTTCGGCCGAATTTATAACGGAGAAGAACTGATAGACGAGGTCCTCGTCAGCCTTTTCCGGGCCCCACATTCCTATACGGGGGAAGACAGTACTGAAATCACTTGTCACGGCTCATCCTATATTCTACAGCAAGTAATGCAATTGCTGATAAAAAACGGATGCCGTACCGCACAGCCGGGAGAATACACTCAACGAGCTTTCCTCAATGGTAAGATGGATTTAAGTCAGGCCGAAGCTGTAGCCGACCTAATAGCCTCATCTTCTGCCGCCACCCATCGTCTTGCTCTGAGTCAAATGCGTGGCGGATTTAGCAAGGAATTGGCAATATTGCGCGAGAAACTATTGAACTTCACATCAATGATTGAGCTGGAATTAGATTTCAGTGAAGAAGATGTGGAATTTGCCGACCGATCTGCCTTGCGCCAGTTAGCTGACGGAATTGAGAAGGTGATTGCACGCCTGGTAGACTCGTTCAGTGTAGGAAATGCTATAAAGAATGGTGTTCCGGTAGCTATTATCGGAGAAACCAATGCAGGAAAATCTACCTTACTTAATGTTCTGTTGAACGAAGATAAGGCAATTGTCAGTGACATTCACGGCACAACACGCGATGTCATTGAGGATACTGTAAATATAGGTGGTATCACTTTTCGCTTTATCGATACAGCCGGCATTCGGGAAACTAACGATATGATTGAAAGTCTGGGTATCGAACGAACTTTTCAAAAGCTCGATCAGGCAGAGATTGTACTATGGATAATTGATTCAGCAGACGCAATCTCACAGCTAAAACTACTCTCCGATAAGATTCTTCCTCGTTGTGAACACAAACAGTTGATTTTAGTCTTTAATAAGGTAGAACTGATAAATGAAACTCAGAAAAATGAACTTACCTCACAACTTTCCGAGCATGTCGGTTCGGAAATAGAATCTATTTTTATTTCTGCGAAACAACGTCAGCACACGGATGAACTCCAACAAAAACTTGTAGCAGCTGCCCATTTACCAACAGTCACACAGAATGATGTTATTGTAACGAATGTCCGTCATTACGAAGCACTGACACGTGCGTTGGATGCAATTCACCGGGTACAAGAAGGATTGGATGCAAATATTTCCGGGGATTTTCTTTCACAAGACATACGTGAATGTATTTTCCATTTATCCGATATAGCAGGGGAAGTGACCAATGATATGGTGCTACAGAATATATTTGCACATTTTTGCATCGGCAAGTAGGTGGTGATTACCAACGATTAGCATATATCATCAACGATTATCAAGGCGTTCATTTTGAGCGCCTTTCTTTTTAGCCTTATAAGCAATGGTTATCGTTTATAGGGCTTTTTCAGCTCATTTTTGTACCGCATTTGTTGCTCGCTTGTTAAAGCCTGAAAATCGAGTGGAAAGGTAGTAGAGAAACTTTACGCCATTTTACACGATTTTACGGGAATTTACAGAAATAACGGAGAAATAAAGATGAATTAAAATGAGCAGCAACCTGAAAATTAAGCGAATTTGCGCTTGGTGCGGTAAAGAGTTTATCGCCCAGAAAACAACTACGGCGTGTTGTTCCAAGCAATGCGCCAACGCACTCTATAAAAAGAGAAAGCGTGATGAAGCAATCAAAGCAAACAATCAAGTCGTAGAGAAAAAGATTGAAGAAAAGCCTATTGAAAGAATCAAAGACAAGCCTTTTCTTACAATTACCGAAACGGCTATCTATCTCGGAGTAACCCGGCCAACCGTTTACGGCTACATTAAACGCGGTGAATTAAAGGGCATTCGCTTGGGCTTCAAATACCTTTTGAAGAAAGAGGATATTGATGTGTTATTCAATAATCCAACAGAGTTCCATACACCGACAAAAGAAAAAGCCCCTATCACCGACTTCTACACCACCGCTGAAGTCAAAGAGAAATACCATGTAAACGAGTCATGGATATTTGCGGTAGCCAAGAAGAACAACATTCCTCGAACTTTCAATCGGGGTAAGACCTACTGGAGCAAGAAACATATAGACGCTTACTTTGCCAAGAAAGCCCCGAATCCTGATATTATCGAATGGTACAGCACACAGGAAATGCAGGAAAAATTTGGTATGACCTTGTCCTCCATCTACTGTTTCGTTTCCAAGAATGCCATTCCCAAGAAGAAAGAGGGCATCATGGTGTACTATTCCAAGAAGCATGTGGATATAGCGAAAGGCATTGCGGAACCCGAAGAACCGCAATACTATACGGTAGCAGAAGCAATGGAGAAGTTCAACCTTACCCGTGACCAACTCTATCATTATGCAAAGTACCATAATATCCCGAAGGTGAAGAAAGGCAAATACACGCTCATTTCAAGACCAGAATTGGATAAACTACTTGCAGCCCCAAAGATTGAATAAGTTATTTTTCGGTGAATATACCCACCATTGAATCACCTTATTTCTTTGCACCAAACAAATGTAAAACTCTAAATATTAAACAGTATGTCACACACATGTACAAAAGTAACAGTTCGTCAGAGAGCGATTCGGAATAATCGCATCTCCTTGTATCTGGATTATTATCCGGCAGTCCGTAACCCTGAAACGATGCAGATGAGCCGCAGGGAATACATCGGTATCTACATCTATGCTCATCCCAAAAACGAAATGGAACGGGAGTTTAACAACGATATGTTGAACAAGGCAGAGGCTATCCGCTGTATCAGAGTGCAATCGCTCATCAACGAAGAGTTTGGCTTCTTGGATAAGACCAAACAGAAAACAGATTTCCTTGCCTACTTCAAAAAGATGTGCCGAAACAAAGACCAGAAATGGCAATTCGTCTATCAGCATTTCTACAATTTCGTCAAGGGACAATGTACCTTTGGTGATGTGAATGTGGACTTATGCAAGAAGTTCCGTGAGTACCTGTTAAACGCTAAGCAGCTCAAACACAGCAACCGCCCCATATCCCTCAATTCGGCATCCGGCTACTACTCTACTTTCAGAGGATTGTTGAAGATTGCCTATCGGGACAAATGGTTTCGGGAGAACATCAACGACTACCTTGATAAGATAGAGCCGCAAGACGTAAAGAAGGAGTAACTGACATTGGATGAAGTGAAGCAACTTGCTGCCACTCCTTGTGACATTCCGGTTCTGAAATCCGCTTCTCTATTCGCTTGTCTGACAGGCTTACGCATCAGTGACATTCTCAATCTGCAATGGAAAGATTTCACTATCGCTCCCGACCAAGGTTATTGCTTGCGTATCAGAACACAGAAAACCCAGACGGAAGCGACCCTCCCCATCAGTTACGAAGCCTACGAACTATGCGGTACACCCGGAACAGGCAAGGTTTTCAAGGATTTGAAGCGAAGTATGATTAACTATCCGCTGAAAAACTGGCTCAAAAAGGTAGGGATAACGAAACCGATAACCTTTCACGGATTCAGGCACTCGTATGCGGTCATCCAAATTTCCTTAGGCACAGATATTTACACGGTATCAAAGATGCTGACGCATAAGAACGTGTCCACAACTCAAATATATGCTGACCTCGTAAATGCCAAGAAGCGAGAAACAGCCAATAAAATATCACTCCAATAAAATACAAACATGAAACGAGGAATCATAACCAACAACGGACAAGGAATCCATATTTCTGATGGCGAAATATGGATGACCTCTTGGGAACTTGCAGACTTGTTTTATACAACGGCTGGAACTATTCACGTAGCAATCAAGAGAATTCTGAAAGCTAATATTTTAAAGAGCCATGAAGTTTGCAAGTACATCAAATTGGATAATGGGAACAGTGCCGATGTATATAATCTCGATATGGTTATAGCCCTATCCTATCAAATAGACACCGAGCATTCCGCTGCATTCAGGAAATGGGTAACAAGCAAAGTTCAATCCTCACGAAAGGATAACGTATCATTCTTTGTCCATTTAGGAGATAAGTTCTATTGTTAATCCAAAGTAGATAGTTTAAAGCCCGAATTTGAAATCGCACCAAATTCGGGCTTCAATTTATAAAAAGTGGCATAGGTTGTCCGGGGTATCGACGCAACAAGCTGCCACTTCCCACCAAAACGCATCAACTATCCATAGAAACCTATATATTTGCGCACAAACGATTAATACATATCACTATGGAGCAGAAAAAGATAGAACATATAACTTTGAATCTGATTGTTTTCGGAACAATCGCCATCATTGGTATTTTAGCCCGCCAGACCGTACTTCACTATGGTTGGGATGAGTTCAGCAGCAATCTTATTTTCGTAGTATGCTCTATTGTTATAGGAGCTATTTATCTCAATCTGCAAATGGTGTTCAGACGACTCCTTTCACCTACAATAGAAAAGTACTTTATGAAATTTGAGTGCTACCGCAATAAGGCTGTAGTCGTAGAAATTCCAGCAGTAAACTCGGAACTTGCCGAAAGTGCTATAAATTCAGAACCTATCATTTCTGAGCCTGAACCCGAAATTGAAATCGAAACTACATCTGACATAACAGAAGAAGTTTCTACTCCATCATGGTCCGAACTCAACGAAGATGTGGCAGAACTTCCAAAGGAGGAAACCACGCCTTCTACCAACAACAATACATCTATCGAAGAATCCAATCAGCCATCAGAATATGAGATTCTTCGTGCAAACGCTATGACTGAGAAAGAACGTACCTCACAAGAAAAACTCAATAAGGTTATCGCATACACAAAACAAACTTTGGTTTCCTATCTTGATGAAACGGCACTAAATCGCTTATGTGGATATGTGACAGAATATTACCTCTCAAATTCTCTGTCCAAAATTGAGCCAATAAAGGTTGATTCTCAGCTAAAGACCATTGACATCATGCACTTTGGATGGAATATTGGTAAAGCATTTGGCAAGCCACGCTTACAGACAGCAACATTTATAAAGAGGGTATTCGCTCATACCCTCCGTGATTCGGAAATATCCACCATTGAGCGTAAAATGTCACACACAGAATCTGAATGCAGGATTAAATTAGACAAGAAAATTGCTAACTAAAATCAATCTAAAATTCCAATCTTTCTAATTTTACGGGAGCCTTTTATTTCTTTTGAAATTGAATCATAAATCATTAAATCAGTATCTTCTAAAAATTGGGTACGATAAAATTAAAAGTCGGTTTTGGCGATTTAAATCCGCTGAATCTCGCTTAATGACAAGATTCATATCCGGGACTTGTTCGACAAAAAGAATATCAACGATGTCAAAAATCTCTCCGGTTCAAGTGAACTGTATTTATTTGACTTTTAACCGTACTATATCAAAATACTATTAAAAACACTTATAACAAACATCGTTCTACCCTGAACTGGTACACTTTGTGCTTTACACCCTCAGGATCAGACTTACAGCACTCACCGTACTTTTTCCCCGACCCACAAGGACAATAGTCATCATCCGTCAGTTCTGGAAAATCGGTCAAAGGCTTATGTATATGCTTAATATCGTATATCCAATATTGAAATGGCTTCGTCCAATATTGCATCAATCCCTCTACCAACGAGTAATCATAGTTATCCTCACTATTTCCACCTTTGCCCATAGTAAATAGCACAGCATACTTATGTACTGGATTGTCCACAAGATCTATACTTTTGAGTTCACACTCCTCGATTATATTACAGCAGAACTGACCATTATACACATATCCTCTTCTGTGTCCACAGTCATGCCTTATGCTACGAATTTGATTGCAGATAGAGCAACGCTCCCGCTTGATTTGTATCACATAGCTACAAAATATCTTATACGGATACAAACACTGCAGTCGGATGACACATTCATACAGGTCTTTTACGATAGGAAAAACGCCTGGGAAATTGCGTCGGAGGTTATTGCACATAATCTCCACCTTTTCCGCTCCACACCACGCTTTGTAGTATTCGTGTTGTTGCAGCAACTCATACACTGCAACTATTTCCTGATATATCTCAATAACAATCTTTATCACCCATAAGTTATTGGCTTGCTGCTCTTGATGATTGCTCCTTGCATCATGCAGATCTTGTTGTAAGACATTCAGTGCTTCCTTGTAATTGAAAGAATCATCACAAAGATGTTCCAAAATATCGTTGTATTTACTTTCCATCACCAGCTATCATCTTGATTTGTTCTCCAGCTTCTTCCATACCCGACACTGGTCCGTCATATTTCACTTCAATACATTTACCTGTTGAGTCGCGAATAATAACAGAGAAAGAACACTCTAGTTCTGACTGAAACGATGGTGCATCTGCCACCTGTTCTGCAACTGGTTCCGTCTTGACAGCTTCATCAATAACATCCTTGATATAACCGCTGACTAGATTCCAAATGATAACACCAGATATGCTTGATGTAGAAATTATTTTCCCCAACCGAACTTTTACTGAGCACAACTTCAATTGCGTAAACTCCTCATCATTGCAGCAGATTTCGATACTCACACTATTGATATGCTTGCAGTAATTATAGAAGTCACTCGTATAGTTAGTAAACGCCTTTGGGCAGTCACGAAACCCCTCTGGTATAAGAACCAACTGTGAAGACATTACAGATTGCTTTATGGTATCCGACAGTTCCAGCTCAGTACACCAATCATCCAATGTCTTAAAATATTCTTGAATGACAAGACGTGACTCTTCAACAGTACCAACCAATTCACTTAGTTTTGACATAATTCCAACTATCTGTATTTTCCATACTCAAATTTTATGCAAAGGTACTTAAATTACTCGTAATCATTACATATTACCATCAAAAGTTATTCATCAGTTATATTCTGGTGAATGATTCCACCATTAAAACACCTGTTTCCTTTGCCGTCGAACAATTAAAAACGATTGGCGTATGCAAAAAGAAACAGTAACATTTGATAAGCTGCCCGAAGCGGTAGGTTATCTGACCGAACAGGTCATCGAGTTGAAAAAGATGGTAGCGGAACTACAGCCACAGCCATCTGACAAACATATATTGGTGGAAATTGAGGATACTTGCCGCATCATCCGAAAAGCCAAACCTACCATATATACATTGGTACGCAAAGGGCTACTTCCGGCTTACAAGAAAGGAAAGAAACTCTATTTCTATGAGGACGAACTTCTTGCTTGGATTGAGAACGGACGGAGAAAGACTTCCGAGCAGACCTACGAGGAGGTGCTCGTCAGTATGCAGAGCGGTGTACGCCATAAACCCAAATCATCTGTGCAATTTTAATGGGTTGGTCTATGGATACATATTCTATTAATCCGGCATCCATCATTGATGAAGCGATTGATTTAAGCACAAGATTGTCTGGTACGGCATTCCCCGTCAGCATATTCCCGGCAAAAATTCAACGCATTATCCGTGAGGTACACGAATGCCATAACTACCCTACCGACTACATTGCCGCAGCCATCCTCACGGCAATAGCAGTCGGCATAGGAAACACACACCTTGCCCAAATCAAGCAAGGCTGGATGGAAAGCCCCATCCTGTATATGGCATTGATTGGAAGACCGGGAGCGAACAAAAGCCATCCGCTCAGCTTTGCGATGAAGCCGTTTCTTGATCATGACTACCGACAGAATCAGGAATTTGAAAAGGCTCTTGCCAAGTACGATGAGCTGATAAGTATGAGCCGCAAGGAACGTGCGGAAAGCGGTGAAGAGCAATTCCCGCAAGAACCTATCCGCAAACGCTTCTTGGTTTCTGATGTAACGCCCGAAGGGTTGAGCCTCATTCATGCGCAAAACAAACGTGGGCTATGCTTATGGGTAGATGAATTATCCGCTTGGTTCAAGAACTTCAACCGCTATAACAACGGTTCGGAAGAACAGTTTTGGCTCTCGGTGTTCAGTGCAAAAACCACCATATCCGACCGCAAGAATGCCAAGAGTTCCATCTTCATCAAGCGTCCGTATATATCGGTCATTGGTACTATCCAAAAGAAAATCTTGAACGAGTTGGCTAAAGGTGAACGCTCCAGCAACGGGTTTATTGACCGCATCCTGTTTGTGATGCCCAACTTGCAACAGAAGGCACGATGGAATGACAAAGAGCTGCCGGAAGATATTGAGCAAGAGTGGAATGCCATCATTGACAAGCTGATACAATCGGAGTGTAACATCAATGAACATGGAGAGATTGAACCGCAAATTCTCTTATTCTCGGAGGGTGCGAAGAAACGGCTTTACGAGTGGCAGCACCATTTCTCAGAGTTGTGCGACCGGGAAACGAACGACACCATCGTAAGTATCTATTGCAAGTTGGAGATATACATCATTCGTTTATGTCTGATTATCCAACTGGCACGATGGACTTGTGGAGAGTGCGACAAGGCTTGTATCGACCTGCTAACGGTGGAGAGAGCCATTAAACTGACGGAGTATTTCAAAGAATCTGCATTAAGCGTACAAAATATTCTGAATGAGAATGCCCTCAACTGTCAGCAACAAGCGATAGTCAATCTGCTGCCTCCGTCCTTTACAACTGCCCAAGCTATACAAGTAGCCGAGAAAAACGGGATGAAGGAGCGGACATTTCAACGCTTTCTCAATGACAATATCGGGACATTGTTCCGCAAAGAGAAGCATGGAGAATATTCAAAGATTAACCCATGACATTATTGTCGGTTTTGACACTTTCCAAGCAAAAACGACAATAATGACAAAAGTGACACACTAAAAAAGAAAACGATGAGTACACATAGATTCATATTAGAACCCTATAAAGGTGTCAGCACCCGGCACACTTGCCCGAACTGCCACCGCAAAAGATGTTTTTCCAAGTACATTGATACGGAAAAGCGAATCCAGTTCCCTGATTACGTGGGACGGTTGCGACCGCGAACAGAAATGTGGTTATCATTTCACGCCCCGTGATTACTTTGAACGGAATCCGTCTGAAAGGGGAAAGTTGTCCGAAGATAACTTTCGGAACTATATGCCCATTAGAGAAGCCGAGTCGAAAGCCACTTCTTACATTGATTTGGATATAGTCAACCAGTCGTTACAACGCTATCCCGACAACAAACTGTTTCAATTTTTATCGGCTCAATTTGGAGAAACGGAGACATTGAAACTGATGAAAAAATACAAAGTAGGAACTTCCAAATATTGGGACGGTGCAACCGTATTTTGGCAAATGGATTATCAGAACAGAGTACGCACTGGTAAGATAATGCTTTACAATCCGACAACAGGTAAGCGGATAAAAGAGCCGTACAATCATGTCACGTGGGTACACTCCGTACTGCATAAAGAGGACTACAATCTGAAGCAATGTTTCTTTGGTGAGCATCTGCTTCCAGAAGACAAAAACCGTCCTGTTGCATTGGTCGAAAGCGAGAAAACGGCAATCATTGCATCCTACTACCTACCCCAATTCCCATGGATTGCATCTGGTGGAAAGAACGGTTGTTTCAATGCCAACAGCCTGTCCGTTCTTGCAGGAAGAAGCGTTGTGTTATTCCCCGATTTGGGAGCGACCGACTATTGGCAGAGCAAAATCGGGTTGATGAAAAGCTATGGAATTGATGTACAACTGTTCGATTATCTGGAAGCCATAGCAACCGAAAACGAACGAAAAGAGGGATACGACATAGCCGATTATCTGTTGAAGGTACGCCCCGATGAAGCCATACTCCAGCAGATGATTAAGAGGAATCCGAACTTGAAAACACTGATAGAGACATTCGATTTGAAGCTCATCAGTGTACAATGGGGCATCCCTCAACCGAAGGTTTCACCACCTAAGAAACGAGGATTCAAACTTTGAACAAAAGGAGAGGAATCGAAACTTTTTTACTGTAGCAAGTTAATGTCGGTGTATTACATTTCCCGACCACTTGCTCCTCAAAAAGTCTGAGGAGGCGGCTCCCGATGGTCACAAATTATTCACTAAAAGCAATTCAAAATGGAAAAGAAATATACGATAACTCTCCGTCTATCTTACGACCAATTCGCATGGCTCGGTGCGCTCTGCAGACGGAGCAAGCAGACCCAAAGCGCAGTCATCCGTTCGCTCATCGAGAATGGAACAGTGCGTGAGCGAATAACAAAAGAACATATCCACATCATCCGTCAGTTGATAGGTGAAAGCACCAACCTAAACCAGTTGGCGAAGCAGGCAAACACCTACGGTTTCTTTGCCGTTGCCGAAAGATGCGAGGAGATGGCAGAGCATATTAACCAACTCATAAAGCAACTGAAAGATGATAGGTAAACAGACCAAAGGAACATCATTCAGTGGCTGTGTCCGCTATGTTCTCAATGAGGAGAAATCAAAATTGCTGGAAGCTGTCGGAGTGGATGGTACGCCCGAACAGATGGCGGAGCAATTTGAATTACAAGCATTGCTCAATAACAAGGTAAATAATATTGTCGAACACACCTCACTCAACTTCTCTCCTGAAGATGGCGAACGCTTGAAGTCTGATGATGCGTTGATGTTACAAATCGCCCACGACTATATGAAACTGATGGGCATCGAAAACACGCAATACATCATCGCCCGGCATATAGACCGTGAGCATCCGCATTGCCACATCGTTTTCAATCGGGTGGACAATGAAGGTAAAACGATTAGCGACAAAAACGACTTCCGCAGAAATGAAAAGGCGTGTAAGATGTTGACGGCAAAATACCGTTTGCACTTTGCCAATGGTAAAGACCGTATCAAAGAGGAACGCTTGCGCCCCTACAACCGTGCAAAGCACGAGATATACAAAGCATTGAAAGAGGAACTGCCCACAGCTCAAAATTGGGAAGAACTGAAAGATGCCCTTGCCGACCGTGACATTGATATGAAATTCAAGGTCAGCCGGACTACAAGAGAAATACTGGGTGTCAAGTTTAAGTACAACGGTTTTTCTTTCTCCGGCTCAAAAGTCAGCCGGGAGTTCAGCTATTTGAATATGAACAACCGATTGGAACAGAATGCTTGTGCATCCTCATTTGAATACCATAAACAAGGGGTCACGCATAAAGATGAAGAAGTGCAACAAAGCGTTTCCCATTCCGACAATGGTTCAAGTATCAGTCTTGGTCTGCTGAATGACAGTTCATCTTATGATGCCACTGCCTCAGAAGAAGCTGAGTTCAACCGTCTGATGAAAAAGAAAAAGGCTAAGCGCAAGCGAGGCTTTCATTTATAATTCACCATTTATTAACTTTTTAAATTCAATCAATTATGTTACAAAACGATTTGATTCTTGATTTCAATCTCTACTTGTGTGAGAAGTTCGGCTACAGAAACAGTTGTAGCGTGATGCAAAATGCCAATGGCTTTTGTGTGGACATCCGTGAGCGGGATTTGGACTGCTACATCCGCTTCTGGGAGTATAGTTGTGGAAGGGGTAACTTCCCCGACTGGAGCATCATCATTGTCCGCAGTAACTTCAAGAAGAACCAATCCGAAAGCCTGAAAGACTTGGCTCGATTCTTCAAGGAGTACATGCCTTGCTATGGGTACAAATACCTCTGTACCGAAGGCGATGACTACAAATATTATCAGACACTCGGTCTGAAACTTATCCATAAAGACCTATTCGGGCAAGATAACTATGGATTGGCGATGAAAGATTTGAATGTCTGAAACTTGGTTTAGAGTTAAGGAGGGGGATTTCCCCTCTCCTTTTCTCTTTTCGATATGCCCTAATGAGCAGATTCCTCCATTATGGATCAAATGGAAAGAACAATTTCAACTACTTCCTAGCAGAATACACTGCACTCGCTTTTTGCGGTTATAGTAGAGATAAAAAACGCAACATCCTAAACATTATGACTGATGCACTTCATTCATTTTATGCGATGAGGTGTGATGTGCTTGTGACAAGGGATGAAGGAATGCAAAGAAAAGCAGAAGCAGAGTTCAAACATTTCAATTCTCCCACGAGAATAATATCCATAGAAGAATTACAATCGTTCCTTGAAGAAGAACTGGAGCGCGAATATAACCTCAGTTATATTCAGAAAGAGGTTATTCCCAAGTACTCAATTGGTGAAGATCGAGGTGGTGATAAACTTGCATACAAAAATGTGCCGTCGCCAATATTTGGTTTGTTTACAAACTGTATAAAGATACCGAATGCACCCAACACATTGGCTTAAAAGTCAATCTCGCACCTAATGGATACGTTTACTATACAGAGCTAAAAAGATTTTTTAATTTACTAATGGAGGGGCTGTCTGATAAACGCGAAGCAACTTTCCGTAAGCAAGTAATTAAAAAGTTTTTATCAAGAGACAAAGATATTATTCTCTCAATAAGAACTTATTTTAACTACGACAGATGGAATGTTGAATTAGTCGCTAATCCAGAATCTCCAGTTCCTCTTCCAATGTTAATCATACGTAAGAGAGATAGGATTGATCTTGTATTAAGCAGAATAATTACAAAAATACATTCCGTATTGACGAACTTTTGCAAACCCTCTCTATAGACAGAGTATAAATTACCGCCGTCAGGTCATCGATGGACTTGTGAAGAACAGCTAAAAGTTTTTTTTCAAATCGTCTGCCAATAGTATATCTATAGGTGGATGATATTTGTCACATTTTTAACCAAGCGTAGCCTTCAAATATAGTCGTAGAGTTATTGAAATCAACTTTGATAATAAGAAAATTCACCCGAAATGTCATTTTTTTAATTGAAAGTGCAATTTACAAAGATATTTTGCGCATATTTGCACAATAATATTTTATAATAATATGAAATTAAATCGCATAAAGGAGGTTCTGGAAGAAAAAGGTATCTCCCAAACATGGCTAGCAAAGAAGCTCGACAAAAGTTTCAATACGGTAAATTCGTATGTGTGTAACCGCTCTCAGCCAAACCTTGAAACACTCCTCGAAATATCAAAAATCTTGTCTGTTGACTTGAAGGACTTGATTGCTGATGAAGAGGAACGTATCATCTAAAATGTTCTAGAAGAAATGACATTAAAAGAAATCTTAGATATAGAAGAACGTTTGTTGAAAGAAGGGATCTCAACAAGTTCCGAATTAAACGAACGCATTCTAAAGGAGTCATACAAGCAGATACACGCCGAGGTGGTAAACGCCCTGGTGTATAAGTATGTCAATCTTCGCATTCAAGAGTTTGGCATGGATACCTTCATTACCTACTTTGAAGGTGCGTTATCTGATTGTTCACTATTTGAAGATGTCGACCTTGAAGTTTCCGCAATTCCTGCATTGTGTGAGCAACTTCATATCGCCTACTTAAATAGCATCTTTGGTGTTAGGAATAACACTATAGTCAGAAAGAAAAGTAAGGAAAATCTTATTGAAAGCGGAGCTGTTTACACCCAGGATGAAATCGCATATTCTATTGTTAAGCGCACAATGGATAATTTGGCGTGTGACTTAAAAGACGCTAACATCCTCGATTTCGCTACAGGTACTGGTAGATTCTACAAACAGGTCGTTCGTTACTTCAAAGAAAAAGGTATAGAAGCAGAGCAATCTGTTTTGTACCAAATTTATGCTATTGATATAGACCCTATAGCAGTAAACATTTCAAGAATATCAGCCTTGAGCTATTTGCACGAAATATCCTTCGACACAATGAAGACTGTTTCGGAGCATATTATTTGCCGAAATGCTCTTATTAATGATTTATTCTTTAGTGAGCTGTCGATTAAGCCTGAAGATATGAAAGGATTGCATGTGGGTAAGTTCGATGCTATCGTTTCTAATCCTCCATACCTTGTCCTGAAACCAAACAAGCGCAAGATGGACGAAAAAACTGTTGAGAGCATCAATAGCCTTGCCAAGTATTTCAGGACATCACAATACTACCAGTATGCGATCGAAGGAATGCTGAACTTGTATCAACTTTCACTTGAGGCGATGATGTCGATGTTAAAGGAGGATGGTCAGATGGGTATTATTTGTCCATCAACTCTTTTTGCCGACATTTCAGCCAGCAAACTGAGAAAGTACTTCTTGAGGGCGCACAATGTGTATTACATAAAGTATTTCTCGGAGGATGATCCATTGTTTGATAATGTTACCCAAGCCACTTGTATATTCCATTTGCAGAAGGGAACTCCTACGACAAATATCAACATAGAGAATCATTGTAGGAAGTACAACATATCTATAAACGATGTGAAACTTATATTCGATGAGAATTGGGAAATACCTTCTGTAGAAGAAGTTGAGTGGAAGATATTAAAGAAGCTCAAAGGGTGTTCCAAACTAAAGGAAAACAAATCTGTTCGCAATAAAAGAGGTGAATTGGATTTGACACTCTATGAAAGCTATGTAACATCTGAGCCAACTGAATATCGTCTTGTCAGAGGAAATATGATTTCAATTGACGGATTGCGAGATACCAACCATGAATATGTGATGCCTTCATTCTTAGAAAAGAAATCCGAAGACTTCAAAAAGAACGACTTCGGCAGAAAGAGGCTTATCTGTCAGCAGATTTCCAATCAGACGCAGAATATCAGATTGCGCTTTGTCTATTCCGAGTCACAAGACATCTTAGGCAATTCATGTAATTACATTTCTTCAAGCGAAGACAACTTGGCAAAACTGAATGTGTTAATGAATAGTGCTCTGCTCAATTGGCGATTCAAGGTCACAAGTACCAACAATCACATCAACAATTACGAGTTGGATGAGCTGCCTTTGATCGATTTGGATTTGGTAACTTCAGACGTTATTGAATTAGACGAAAAGGAGCGTAACCAAAAAATATGCTCTCTCTATGGATTGAAGGGAGAGGAAATTAACTTTATAATACAGCAGCATTATGAAACTATATAATCACGTTGCATACAAGATGTGCCAACACGAAATGGACATGGCGCAACATATCCCTGCAGGTGGTAACTGGAAAAATATACCTGAGGAAATAACGGACAATCGACTCGCCAACATTCGTAATGGTGGAGGAAGAACAACATACTACGGTCGACTCACATGGGACAAACCGAGTTATACAATAAACACATTCTTCAACCGGGTACCTAACGGATGCAACTTGCACCCAGAACAGATGCGAGTTATGTCTACTCGTGAAGCTGCACGCTTTCAGTCATTCCCAGATGATTTTGTGTTTATTGGGAAAACCAAATCTGGCATATACAAGCAGATAGGTAATGCTGTACCTCCATTGCTTGCAAGAATGATTTCCACCTTAATCAAACCTCATCTTGATAGCTACAACATAGTAGACTTATTTGCTGGATGCGGAGGATTGTCTGAGGGCTTCATTCAGAATGGTTTTAATCTTCTTGCTGCAAACGAGTTTGATGCAAGCGTATTTGAAACCAACAAATACAACCACTCGAAGTATGCAAGTGAGGATAAGTTTATACTTGGTGACATCACGAAAGACGAAACCAAGCAACGTATCTATGACGCATGCGAAGGTAGGCAAGTTGATGTAATTCTTGGTGGTCCTCCATGTCAAGGCTTCTCATACGCAGGATGGCGCGATCCTGAAGACAAGCGAAACCAGCTCTTCAGAGATTTTGTTGACATAGTAACAACCCTCAAGCCAAAGTTTTTTGTCATGGAAAATGTGTCAGGCATATTAACCATGAGAAAAGGCGAAGCTATCAAGGAGATTATCCATGCTTTTGCTAATACTGGTTATTATGTCAATAATCCTCTAAAGCTAACTGCCGCAGATTTTGGTGTACCTCAGAAGAGAAAGCGTGTAATTCTTATTGGCTGCAGAGAAAACATTACTATTGGTCAGCCAGCACCTTTGTTCTCGGATAAGAAAGAGGGCTTATTTCCTTTGCCTCAGTATGTTTCGGTGAGAGAAGCTATTGGTTCTTTCCCTGCAATTCCAGATGGTGGAGGTGAAGAAGAAATGGAAATCACGATTGACAATCCATCTGCTTATGACAGACTGATGGCTAAAGAAATTTCATTCGACGAGTTTTATCAGATTAAGCTAAACAAAATGTAATCATGGGAGAGGCTCATGCCTCTTCCATTTTATTCTATGATTTTATACAATCACGTTGCACATAAGATTGGTGCATACGCACAAGAACTTGCAAGGCACATACCACAGGGAGGTAACTGGAAGGATATACCTTTGTCCATCTCTGACAGAAGGCTTGATGGCATTCGTGCAACAGGAGGAAGAACTACCTACTATGGAAGAATGCGATGGGATGCTCCAAGCTACACCATAGCAACATATTTCAACCATGTGGGTAACGGATGCAATCTACACCCAAGCCAAGACAAAGTAATGTCAACTCGTGAAGCTGCGAGGCTTCAGTCATTCCCTGACGATTTTGTTTTTGTGGGTTCAAAGGCATCACAATTCAAGCAAATAGGTAATGCTGTGCCTCCTTTGTTGAGTCGCTTTGTGTCAACTTTGATAAAACCGCACTTAGACAGTTATAACTTTGTTGATCTGTTTGCTGGGTGTGGTGGATTGTCAGAAGGTTTCATCCAAAACGGTTTTAACCTGTTGGCAGCAAACGAAATTGACAAGAACATCATCAAGACGAATATTCTTAACCATTCAAAATACGCGAGCGAGGATAAATTCATCTTAGGTGATATTACATCAGACGAAACCAAGCAACGTATCTATGACGCATGCGAAGGTAGGCAAGTTGATGTAATTCTTGGTGGCCCTCCATGTCAAGGTTTCTCTTATGCAGGATGGCGCGACCCTAACGACCAACGCAATCAACTATTTAGAGAATGCGTTGCCGTCGTTCGAGTTCTAAAGCCCAAATTCTTTATCATGGAGAATGTGTTAGGCATTTTAACCATGAGGCAAGGCGAAGCCATAAAAGACATCATCCATGCATTTAGGGATGAGGGTTATCACGTTGGTACTCCTTTGAAATTAAATGCCATGTGGTTTGGAGTGCCTCAAAAACGTAAACGTGTGTTTATCATAGGTTCTTTAGACCCTACTATAAACTTTGATCAGCCTACACCTCTGTTTGATGATAAGGATACATCTTTACCAGAACCAGTAACCGTTCGAGATGCAATCGGAAGCATGCCAGAGATTGAGAATGGAGGTGGAGTGCTTGAAATGGAATGGAACATATCCAACCCTACACCATACGATTTACTCATGCAAAGACAGATAGATTTTTCGCAATTCTACGAAATGTATGCTCATAAAGGATAATAGTGGAGGATACCCCTCCACTATTATTGTAGTACGCTCGGCACAAGCATTATCTAACGGATGCAAGTCCCTAACGTGGCCAAATAGCGGCAAGCGTATAGCCCAAGGCAAGGGTGTTCATCGCGAGGTGAAATCTGAAGGAAGCCGACGGCAAACATCTAGCCTGATGAACAGAAACTTCATACAAGGCATATGACCGTGGGTAAGGTTGCTACACAAACC
The DNA here is from genome assembly GCF_033042785.2 of Bacteroides hominis. NCBI lineage: Bacteria > Pseudomonadati > Bacteroidota > Bacteroidia > Bacteroidales > Bacteroidaceae > Bacteroides > Bacteroides hominis. The sequence continues at coordinate 4,948,491 of NZ_CP178829.1, forward strand.
AAAGCCCAATAGCTATTCGGAACGGTCGGTGTAAATGAAGCAAGTATAAGGTGGAAAGATAATGCCCTTATCCGGGGAGGGTTCACGGACACGACAAATAGCTTTTTTTACGAAAGTTGTGGAGTAAAGCTTGCCGTGAGAAGTCGGCAAATGCCATAGTAGTGGGGGGAGTCAATACCCCCCAGGCTGTCCGAAAACTATTTTTTGCTTTCTTTTTGTCTGTCATTCTATGTATAACGAAGAATTTGTAAGTTCAAAGCGGATATATTCAGATTCTTTACTCCATTCAGAATGACAAAATGATAGTACTCGAAGAGTTTTCGGACAACCTCCCACGAAGGGCAGAACCTAACAATTAAGCGAAAGTAATTGAAACGTACTGTATGGAAGGAAGAATGCAGAAAACATCAGCCCAAGCTAATGACTGCCCTCAAAGAAACAGGTCGGCAACCAAACGGTATGAGGGAGTGCAGACTTTCATGTGGATATGTGAAGACAACTTCGCGGAAGTACCATTCGACAAGGCACATTTATTGGAACTCATTCTCAGCCCCGACAATCTCAACCGCGCCTACAAGGCCGTGGTAGGGAACAAGGGCAGTGGCAGTATTGACAAGATGTCGTGTGAGCAGTTGCTGCCGTGGTTCTTGGCCAACAAGGATGAGTTGACAAGTTCATTGCAACAAGGGACATACCGTCCCAATCCTGTGCCTAGGGTAGAGATACCCAAGGACAACGGCAAGAAGCGACTATTGGGCATCCCCACGGTGGTAGACCGATTAGTCCAGCAATCCATCAATCAGGTACTGACCCCAATTTATGAGCGACAGTTCTCCAAGACGAGCTACGGTTTCCGTCCCAAGAGGAGCTGCCATGATGCACTTCGGAAAGCGCAAGAGATAGTTGACGAGGGCTACAAATATGTGGTCGACCTCGACCTTGAACGCTTTTTCGATACCGTAAACCACAGCAGGCTCATAGATATCCTCAGCCGCACGATAACAGACGGCAGGGTAGTCAGTCTGATACACAAATATCTAAGCAGTGGTGTAATCAACCGGGGATTGTTTGAAGCGAGCGAGGATGGCACACCGCAAGGCGACCCTCTCAGTCCGTTGTTGGGCAATGTAATGCTCAACGAATTGGACAAAGAGCTCGAACGCAGAGGTCATCCCTTTGTACGTTATGCCGATGATGCCATGATATTCTGTAAATCCAAACGCGCTGCGTGGCGTGTAAAGGCAAGTATCACACGATTTATAGAGGAGAGGCTCTTTCTGAAAGTAAATCGGGAGAAAACTGTAGTGTCTTATGTACGGGGGGGGATAAAGTCCTCGGCTACTCCTTTTATGTAAACAAAGGCAAATGCCTGCTTACAGTACACCCCAAAACCAAGATGAAAGCCAAGCTCAAAGAGCTGACGAGTCGCAGTAACGGTTGGGGGCATGAACGCAGGAAACAGAAGCTGAAAGAGTACATACGAGGTTGGATAGGGTACTATCATCTTGCCCAGATAAAACGGCTTTGCCTTGAAACCGATGAATGGTTAAGGCGACGGATACGGATGTGTATATGGAAATGTTGGAAAAAACCCAAGACGAGGATAACCAACCTCAAACGATGTGGAATAGCCGAATGGCAAGCCTATCAATGGGGTAACACACGTCTTGGTTATTGGCGTATAGCCGCCAGCCCAATCTTGACACGAGCCATATCAAATGAGAATTTGAGAAAGGCAGGGTACGTCACGCTTACGGATAGTTATCTCGAATGGTACCCAAAATAGGAACCGCCGTATACCGAACGGCACGTGCGGTGGTGTGAGAGGTCGGAAAACGAAAGTAGGAAGAAAACTTTCGTTTTCTTCCTACTCGATTTTTTACTCATTGTCATCAAAGCCGGATTCTGCAACCATGGTTGAAGAGAAGTAGTCTTCATCCATCTGGTAATACTTGATGCCCCATTCGGCTTCTGCTATCTTCTTTGATACATCGTAAATCAGCTCCTTTAGCTTTGAGTCCGCTCTGTTGTGTTGTTGTGAGTTAATCAATAAGACGATAGAACGTAAGTCTGGATTATGCTCGTCTACAATGAAGTTGTTCTTTCGGTTAGTTTTCTGACCAAATTCTTCAAGACTTTCAAAGGCAATGCGCACATAACGCTCTTGGTTGTTGCGCTTGTTTTTACTATCCAGAGGCGATGCAAGTATTGTCATACGATCAAGATATTTCAAATCGAAATTTTCAAATCGATAATCCATCATCGAATACTCTGGATGGAGATAGCGCATGAGGAAGTCACGTCCAGTTGCCTTGTAAATCAACGAGAGAATGTACAAAATATTCTGGTGAGTTTTCGCCATAATCGAACTTGCCTTTTTCGCATCAATATCATTCTGTATGCAATTTTTTAGCAAATCCCAAATATACTTTGAGTGCCAGCTTATTACTTGCTCACCCTTGTTCTCAAGTCGGATCAATTCGTCCACATCCGCTTTTGTGAAGCGATTGTTTTTTGCACTATTGCAACTTCTACACATAGGCGCAAAGTGTTTGCTATGACAGAAGCCAAGAGATACTGGGCCTATATGGTCAGCACTCATCACATCTACCGTTCCACACATAGGACATGGCATTGGTGGGCACTTGTGAAACTCACCCATAAGCCGGTTTGCAAGATTATAATCGCCATCTGACCAATCCTCGTAAGCACGACGATCCTGAGTATAGGTCTTCATGTTCTCATCGTGACGACCTGTATCTTTAATCTTTCTACAGCAAAGTGCATAAGAGTGGAATCCATTGTAACGATCTGGTGGATTACACATTACACCAGGAGAGAAGAAGCTGCTTTCGTTATCTATCAGCTCAACCTTTATTGTATTGATGAGTTCTTCTGCATCCCTTGGAATGGGAAGCTTAAACATGCGTGCTATTGTAGCTAACTGAGCATTTGTCTTACAGAACTCAGCCACAAACTCACGGATAGTATAGTCTGTTTGTGATAGATTCAAGCCGAACGCATCGTTCAGTTTTTTGAGTGTTCTGAGTGTTGGGTATTCATAAAAGATGCTTCGCTCTTCTCCGCAACATTGGCATACATGCTTACCTGTTGGATGAATCATACGAGCAACCTTAGCATAACAGCCTTTCTGAATTGTTACACCAAGTCTTTTGCAGGTTACATCCCACCAAGCCTGTCGTTTCTGACCTTTAAGTGATTTGCCAGTTACAACCCAATTAACTCTGCCATCCTTACCACGCTCGTAATACAAGCCTTTGTAGTTTGGATGAGCAACAATCATTTCTACGTATTTGTCGTAGTTTGGGTGATATTCCATTTCTGCCATGATAGATTCTGATTAAAAGCTATGAACTTTGATTATTTCATCAGCAACCTTAACGATGTATTCATTTACAGCCTTGTCAGCTTCGTCAAAGTTGTTTGCTTGGATAAGATTTACGATTGCATTTAATTCGTCGCTATCAGCAGCAACATAGTACTTAACCTTACGATTCTTCTTGTTGCCTAAGTCGTTCAGACTTTCAAAAGCAATACGAATGTAGCGATACTCGTTTTTCTCCTTATTTTTAGAAACCTTCTTTGTTGATTTGATTTCAAGTTTACTTAAATCAGTAAGATCAAGGTTCTTGAACTTATGATCAAAGTAAGCATAATCAGGATGAAGATATTTAGCCTTCAAGAAGTCTTCTCCTGTTGCAGAGTAGATAAGATAGAACAGATATAGTACATTCTTGTGGCATACGTTCATTATGTCACTTGCAATCTTGGCTGTATTGTCGTCCGTAACTTTGCCTTTGACATAATCCCAGACGTGTTTTGAATGCCAGCTGATAACGGTATTGCCAGCATCCTCCAATTGTACTAACTGATCTACATCGGATTTTGAAAGGCGATTATTCTTAGAACTATTGCAGCTACGACATAATGGTGCAAAGTGTTTACTATGACAGAAGCCTAAAGAAATAGGACCTATGTGGTCGGCTGTCATCTTTCGCTTTCCTTTGCTATTGCATTTAGGGCAAACAATGGCAGGTTGCTTATTAAATTCACCCATCAAATGATTAGCGAGATTCCAGTTTCCATCTGCCCATTCCTCGTATGCTCTTCTGTCCTGAGCATAGGTCTTCATGTTAGAATCATGACGTCCCTTGTCTTTAATCTTTCTGCAACAAAGTCCGTAAGAATGAAGACCATCAAAACGGTCTGGGCAATTAGACATTACTCCAGGAGAGAAATATGACGAATCAGCATTAACATGATTTTCGTACACTTGTGTTCTTAATTCGTCTTTAGACAAACCTTTTGGCAGTTTGAATATAGTAGCGAACTTATCTACGAGTTCTTGTGATGAAGCAAACTTGTCAATAATCTCACCTATGGTGTATGTGGTTTGCTTTATTACTTCATCAATAATCTCATTGATTTTCTTAAGCGTTGGGAGCTGAGGGTATTCATAGTTGATGCTGAGTTCCTTGCCACAACATTGGCATACATGCTTGCCAGTCGGATGTATCATGCGAACAACCTTGCCATAGCATCCTTTGTCAAGAGGAATACCATACTCCTTGCATTTCTCTTTCCACCACTCAAGGCGCTTTTCACCCACTACGGAAGAACCCGCAGCAACCCATTTTACTCGGTTGTTCTTATCGTTACGTGCAACATCAAGTCCTTCATAGTTCTTGTTGCTGACAATTGCTTCAACATATTTGTCAAAGTTCTTATGATATTTCATCTTACCCATAACTCAAATTTATTAAATTACGAGGACGAAAAAAGCCCTCCTTTTCTAAGAAAAGAGGGCGTGGCAGCGATTGATACCAAGGCCTAGCACAGCCTTCATCAGACAACAATCATTCTGTCCACGCCCTTGTATGGAGCGCAGACACCCGTTGTCTTGGCTGAACTGATGAGTTATTGAAGTGCTAGTTCTGGTATCTCAGTCGAGTCAAGGATGTCCAAAACTCATATTTCTTTTATATCACTTTGTTATATTTTAGTTCGACATTTGCTTAATTATAAACTGCAAAGTTACACTTTTTTCAGCGAATAACCCCAAACTAATACACTTTTTCCAACGAATAATCTGTATATAGCTACATTTTTTTGAGCCAATCACATATTTTCGTGCAAAAATTCGATGCAAACCACAGAAATCCCAAGAAAACCACTACCTTTGTATTCAGCAAGCGTTCTGTAGCATCCATGCGGAAATCCACTATCGTTCAATACATTGTATCTGATAGCGGACATTCACAAAATGGCTGAAAGAAAGCGGTACAACACGTATATGCAAAACAATGAAATACAACGATTTGCATTTGTCCCTACATTCTGTGTACTTGTAAAAACGAAAGTTGTACCGATTAAAATGAATAGCCACTGATAATCAGTGATGTAAATATGCTGCATCGGCAAATAGAAGCCGATAAAAGCAATTAATCCTTATTAGTAACGATAGTTTGAGATTGTACCAGAACTTATGTAGGCTAATTTTTGCCTACATAACAGCTTACATTAGAATAGAGGTTATCCACTATTTTGTTTATCCCTGCCTTTCACCCGGTTAATTCCCTATTCACCAATAGATTAATAATAAGTATTTTAATGCTAACCGCTTCATATATGGCAATAAAAAAAGGCTATCTATCCCAGACAGCCAATCTTTTGTTAACCTTAAATCTAATACTATGAAAAACACATTGCAAAGATACGGACTTCTGGTAATTTTGCAAATTTGCAAAGCAAAACAGGATATCTTATAACATGGTTTAATAGAAGAGCCATGATGTTAACATTTAGCCTTTCTTTTGTTAACATTTAACAGACTTATAAAGATTTAGCGAAATAGAAGATACATAGATGCTAAAGTCAGGCAAATGGTGCTAAAGAGGGTTTATTCGGATAACAAATTCCCCAATGAACTGTTTTTGAGGATAATAATCCTCAAAAATAATCCTATATGAACAGATTTGAAAATAAAACAGCCGTTATCACGGGCGCTGCCGGTGGAATTGGCGAAGCAACCACACGCCGCATTGTATCCGAAGGTGGGAAAGTTGTTATAGCCGACCACTCAAAAGAAAGAGCAGAACAACTTGCTACCGAACTCAATGCTTTAGGAGCAGATGTACGCCCGATCTATTTTTCTGCAACAGAATTGCAGAGTTGCAAAGAGTTGATCGCCTTTGCCATAAAAGAATACGGGCAGGTAGATGTATTGGTAAACAACGTAGGAGGTACAAATCCTAAACGGGATACCGACATTGAGACACTGGACATGGATTACTTCGACGAAGCTTTCCATCTTAATTTATCTTGTACCATGTACCTCTCCCAACTGGTTATCCCCATAATGAACGCACATGGCGGTGGCAATATTGTGAACGTAGCCTCAGTCAGTGGAATTACAGCTGATGCGAACGGCACTCTTTATGGAGCAAGCAAAGCAGGAGTCATCAATCTGACCAAATACATTGCGACACAAACAGGAAAGAAAAACATACGATGCAATGCTGTAGCCCCGGGACTGATTCTCACACCTGCAGCATTAAACAACCTGAATGAAGATATACGGAACGTATTTCTCGGACAATGTGCGACACCATATTTAGGAGAACCGCAAGACATCGCCGCAACAATTGCTTTTCTGGCTTCCGAAGACGCGCGATACATTACCGGGCAAACAATAGTAGTAGACGGCGGGCTGACCATACACAATCCAACGGTAAACCTGGCATAAAAGATTCTCCTTTTACCCCAAACATATTATATCCCAAACAGTAGAAAAATGCTGTTTGGGAAAAATATTTCTCTTTTCCTCTCGATGTTACCGATAAGAAACATATTTTTGTGACCGATCAGTAACAATAATATAAAGCCATGGAAAAAGAGTTTATCAAAAACAGACAGGTAACAGAGCTAATCCTCATCAAAGCAGTAGACGAATTAATCGAAGAGAAAGGTTTCGAAGGATTAGGCATCAATGCAGTAGCAGCAAAAGCCGGAGTATCAAAAATGTTGATCTACCGTTATTTCAACTCTTTAGAAGGTCTGATAGCAGCATATATCGGCCAACATGATTATTGGATTAACTTTGACGGAGCACTACCGGATAAAAACCACCTTGGTGAATTCATCAAAGAAATGTTCCGGAAACAAATCATAATAATGCGAAAAAGCTACACTTTGAAACGACTATACAGATGGGAACTCACGTCAGACAACAATTTTATAAAAGACCTCCGCGAGAAAAGAGAAGCCAAGGGCATTTGGCTGATAGATGCTGTAAGCAAACTGTCAAAACACCCGCAAAAAGAAATAGCAGCCCTTGCCACTATCATTACAGCAGCCATCAGTTATCTCACGTTGCTGGAAGAAAACTGTTCTACCTTCAATGGTCTCAAACTTCAGGAAGAGAGCGGTTGGAAAGAACTGGAAGACGGAATCAACATATTAGTGGACCTATGGTTAGAAAAGCAATAACAAAAAATGAAAAAGATGATAACGATTGGAATTTGCATACTGGCAATATTACTCAACGGATGCAATAAAGATATAATAGAATACAGCAATAATGATCTCAGATCGGCCTATTAATTATGGAAACAATAACAGATGACTATCTATTCATGATAGAACAAGCCACTAAAGCTCCTTCGGGACATAACACCCAACCTTGGTTATTTCGTATCGTAGAAGCAGGTATTGAGATTCATCCGGATAAAACTAAAACACTATCAATTGTGGATGGAAACCGGCGTGAAATGTTCATCTCCCTGGGATGTGCAACTGAAAATTTGTGCCTGGCTGCACAAACTAAAGGATATTCAACCCAAGTAAACATTGCAGATAATGGGAATATCACAGTAAAACTCCAGCCCAATGCAGGCGTAATTACCCCTTCTTCTATCATTGTACAAATTGGCAAGCGGCAAACCAACAGAAGTATATATACAGGACAACTGATTCCGGAAGAAATGATACACAAGTTGCTTTCAATACCGAAAGCAGCAACAGTACAGCTCCATTGCTGGAAAATCGGAACGCCTGAGTTCGACAGAGTTCGTTACTATGTTCTGAGGGGGAATACAATCCAGATGACCGACTTCCACTTCAAGAATGAGTTGAAAAACTGGATGAGGTTCAATAAGAAGCATGCAGAATCGACCAAAGATGGCTTAAGTTATGCTGTTTTTGGTGCACCTAACTTACCACAATGGTTATCTCGCCACATCATGAATGCTTGTCTGACTCCCAAAATACAAAATAAAAGTGATGAAAAAAAGCTCCGATCGTCTTCACACATCATGCTGTTCTGTGCCGAGAAAGATACTCCGAAAGATTGGATTAATCTGGGAAGATCTTTAGAGTGCTTTCTGCTGAAAACAACGGAAATCGGTGTGTCCACCGCTTTTATCAATCAACCATGCGAAGTGGAAATCCTCTCTGAACAAATGCAAAGAGAACTGCTAAACAATAAAAAAACTGAAATACCGTGTGTTTTACTCCGTATGGGATATAGCAGTCCAATGCCCTACTCGCCAAGAAAAAATCTTCATGAAGTGCTGATGCCCTAAAAACTTCCTTTTATAAAACCTAAACCTTTGGACAATTGTTAGTATCTTCGCCCTACATTTTAAATCTGAAATATCGTTTTACCAATTAAAAGAATCCAATGATTATTCGTACCATACTCGATACAGACCTTTACAAATTCACTACCTCGTATGCTTACATTAAACTATTCCCGTATGCGATGGGCACTTTCAGTTTCAAAGACAGGGATGAAACTGAATACAGCGACGAGTTTGTAGAAAGACTGAAAACTGAAATCAGTCGCTTATCGCATGTAGCACTGACTGGAGAAGAACTGGAGTACATGGTGAAGAACTGCCGTTTCCTCCCCAGAGTCTATTGGGAATGGCTCTCTTCTTTCCGTTTCCAACCGGAAAAAATAGAAGTCCGTTTGGACGAAGATCGACACCTCCACATAGAGATCAGTGATTACCTTTATAAGGCAACGCTTTATGAAGTACCTTTACTTGCCATCGTTTCCGAGATAAAGAATCAATCATCCGGCAATATCGCCAGTATGGGAGATATCTTGTGTAAACTATCCGAAAAGGCAGAACTATCCAACAAGCATCAACTGTTTTTCTCTGAATTCGGAACACGAAGACGCTTCTCATTCGACGTGCAGGATCAAGTCATCGGACACCTGAGACAAACAGCCCGCTATTGCATCGGCACCTCCAACTGCCATTTCGCCATGAAATACGGCATGAAACCCATGGGTACACATCCGCATGAATGGTTCATGTTTCATGGAGCACAATTCGGTTATAAACACGCCAATTACATGGCTCTTGAAAATTGGGTAAATGTATACGACGGGGACCTCGGCATCGCCTTGTCCGACACCTATACATCTGCCATCTTTTTAAGCAACCTGAGTCGTAAACAAGCCAAATTGTTTGATGGTGTAAGATGTGACTCAGGCGATGAATTCAGGTTTATCGACCGATTGACTGCCCGTTACAAAGAGTTAGGCATTGACTCGACTACCAAGACAATCGTATTCAGCAATGCACTGGACTTTGACAAAGCACTGGACATTCAGGAGTATTGCCGGGGAAAAATCCGCTGTTCATTCGGTATCGGCACAAATCTGACTAATGATACCGGATTCAAGCCATCAAACATCGTCATGAAGCTATCGCAGTGCAAGATGAACCTGAATCAGGAATGGCGCGAATGCGTGAAGCTATCAGATGACATAGGGAAACATATCGGCAGCCCGGAAGAGGTACGTGCCTGTTTATACGATTTGCGGCTGGAATAAACTCCAACCGCAAATGCATTTTATCATAACAGTGCTTTGATAGCGTCCGTTATCTCTTTATCGGTTTTCTCCATTCCATATCCCTGAATGACTTTTCTAACCACCCGGTCCTGATCTAATATAAAGAAGAAAGGTGCCGCGCCATATGTCCGGTATGACTTGACAATGCCTTCATCACCACATAAGAATCTATAGTTTATCTGGTTCTTATCCGCATAAGTCCGCAGCGAATGAGGTTTGCGTCCCCAGGTTTCTATAGAAACCACTTCAAATTCATCGGCATTGAACTTCTCTTTCAGCCCGTTCAGAAAGGGAATGGATGCATGACAAGCACCGCATCCGATACCGGTCAGATTCACTAAAAGCACTTTACTCTTAAGATTAGATAACGACACCGGATTCTCGTACATATCTTTCAACATCCAGTCGGGAGCTTTCTTCCCTATAAGTTCTCTTGCCGAAAGTTGGGTAGTCTTTCCTTTCTCACCATACTTGCGGATTTCATAGTCTTGGGGCAAATAATCATATAAGTTAAAATCGGCCATTGACAATTGATTCAACACTACATCCGAACATATATTGGCAGAAATCTGATGCGACATTTCCCTGCGGACTTTATAAGGCAAATCATCCGATTTATTAATCCACAGTTCGTAAATCGAGGTCGGGTCCCCCAAGTCAAAAGGAGGCTTCGGTATGTAGTACGCTTTTCCAAAAAATTCAACCTGTCTGTCTTCATGTATCACCAACTTGAAGTAATACGCTTCTCCTAAATCCTTCCATTCGGTTGTGATGCTATCCCCCGTACTCAAAGCATATCCGATGATATTCCGGCTGTAACAGAAAAACGGAGGACCCACCAACCTGAAAGGAAGTTTTCTGGTCGTGAAATCATCGATCATAATCCCTTTATGCTCATGAAAACTTATCATTTTCACTTTTCCATCATAACCAAATTCAAATCGCGTCGTATCTTTGGCGTTAAGAGCCACATAACTTGCACCGATAGTCGAATCAGAAGGATTAGTGTATTCTTTAATAAACCGAAAAGAATTAGTTATAGCAGTCGTATCACCGGGTTGCCAGGACTGAGATTGTTCATGGTAAGAAGCTGATTCTACCTTATCAAGATTACTTAGAACTTTTTTCAAATAAGTTCTCATATCCACATCATTCTTACCACAGACATTCATGACTAATAAGAATGAAATAACAGATAATAAAATGGACTTCATAGTACTTTATATTTTAGACATACACAAATATAGCCAATGAAAGTAGAAATCAACAACCGGCATCTTAACTTTTATACTTAATAATAATATTATAGTATCTACTAACTTTTCATAGAAAGTCAGAGTTTTAAAAGCCTAAAAACAAACAGATGCATATATCTCTATTTTAACATCAAAAAGAAACTATTTTCCCTTTTTGAACAACACACTTTATATTAAAAACCGGTGCAGCAGAAGAATACAACGCATAGATATGACATTTACATACAGAAAGTTGCATCATATTGAGTAAATATGCTATTTCATATAACAAAAGACCTTACTCTTTTCCAAAAAGAAGTAAGTGTTTTCCCGAAAAGAAGTTAGTCTTTTGTTCGGAAGAAGCTAATCTTTTGTCCGAAAGAAGTTAATAACGCAAAAGAAGGCGTAAAATACAAGTTTCCTGAAATTATCGGAGGCTTCAGAAGGGATATGTGTCAACTATCATTTTAAAGGTTCAATCCGACCTACAACGACAGAAGATGTCTAAAAACAAGGATCACCAACCATATGCTTGATAAAAAGGTAAAATCACATCATTTTGATTCTGTCTGATGGGAAAATAAGAGCCTTTTCGGAAGCAGTCGCAAACGAGGCCGGAAAGAAACGAATACAGACCGTATTGAAAATACAGAATGATACTTCATTGTGTATCTGTCAAAATGCAAATTTTCGCCTCAGCCGTTTTCCTTTCCTCTGCTCTTTACCACTCTTACTTCTTCCGCACCAAAAACTGCCTGATCTTCTCCCTGTCTCCTACCACCCAAACCAAATCTCCCAATTGGAAAACTATAGCCTGATTCACCGGAACCAATTCACCCTCTCGTTCAAGGGCTACGACGAGACTATCATATCTTTTTCCTAACCGGGACTGGGCAATGCTTTTGTTCAGAAACGGAAAATCTTCATCTACCGTAAATGAATGAAGCGTCACATCTTGTTTTATGTTCTTTTCATCCGGCAAATCCTGTCTGTTCTCAAGTTCCGTCCGGAACTCTTGCAGCTGTCCGCCTGTTCCGACCACTACTAACTTATCCTGCGGATAAATTCGTTCGGAACTTTGTGGAATGTATATTCTCCGCTCCCCTCTGACAATACTTACTATATTGACACCAAACTCCCGCCTGAAAGGGAGTTCATCCAATGACTGACCGATATAAGACGAATAAGGAGACACCCAAACGGAAGTCAGCTCAACATCTTTGTCATTAAACTCACTGTTAAAACGACTTTTCAGAGGATAACGTTTGCGGGCAGCTTCTTCCCTTCCGTTCAGATTGGTCAGGAAGTGTGTTTCCAGATGCGAATATTGCGTGAGATTCTCCCTGAAAATAAGAATCAATGCCAATACGGCAACGGCTATCACAATGCCTATCCCATAATTGAGGCTGAAGTAACTGATAACGACCCCTGCAATGAAAAAGACGGCAACCGACACACGGAACAAAATCAGCGCGACCAACCGTCCGTGATTGTAATTATCATCATTCCACAACTTAAAAAACACATCCGGGGAATTATACTTATCTGAAACAAGTGCCCACAGGAAAGGTGTCATCAACAGAAGTGTGACCAGACACATCCCTATGTTTACCCATCGCCCGGGAGCATCGAACATCTCGTTTATCGTGGGATAAACGGTTTGCACAGACAATAACCAAATCGCCGTGAGAAGGACACTATAGATAATCACTCTTCCGACAATCGTCTTCAACAACCGCTTCCAATCGCTGTCATGATTGACCGTCTTCTTACCGGAAGCATAGCGATCCAGACTTTTCCTGGTTTTAGGCGGAAGTATTTTATAAAGCCATTCGGCAAACGGATTTGCCAACCGGATGAAATAAGGAGTTGTGAATGTAGTAATCACCGATACCGCAACAATAATCGGAGGGATAAAACTATCCAGTACTTTGAGTGAAGCCCCCAGCCCTGCGATAATGAAAGCGAACTCTCCTATCTGAGCAAGGCTGAATCCTGACTTGACGGAAACCTTCAACGGTTCACCGGATAATAAAACTCCCAATGAAGAAAATATGGATTTACCCACAAGAGTTACCAAAGTAATGATGACCACCGGCCAGGCATACTGCACCAAGACAGCCGGATTGACCAACATACCGACAGAGACAAAGAAAATAGCTCCGAAAAGATCTTTCACCGGCTGGATGATATGTTCTATGTGTTCGGCCTCAACCGTCTCGGCAAGGATAGATCCCATAATGAAAGCACCCAGTGCAGCCGAGAATCCTGTACGGGTAGCCAACACAACCATTCCCAGACAAAGTCCCAGCGAAACGATCAGTAAGGTTTCGTTATTCATCAGCCGTTTTGCTTTTTTCAAAAAGAACGGAAGGATAAATATCCCAATCAGGAACCATAGGATCAGAAAGAAAACAACCTTCAACACACTCATCAACAGCTCTTCACCTACAAACTCCTTACTCACTGCCATTGTAGAAAGGATGACCATCATCAGGATAGCGATCAGATCTTCAACTACCAATGTCCCGAATACAACACCCGTGAAGCGTTGGTTACGTAAGCCGAGATCATCAAACGCTTTGATAATAATCGTTGTTGACGACATGGACAACATACCCCCCAGAAAAATAGAATTCATTGTGCTCCAACCTAACAGATGTCCTACCATATAACCGATCAGCAACATGCTGATAACTTCGGTGGTTGCCGTGATAAAGGCAGCTGACCCAACATTTATTAATTTCTTAAAACTAAACTCCAACCCAAGGGCGAAAAGTAAAAAAACAACTCCTATCTCAGCCCAGATATTGATGTTCTCAATATCACCTACAGTCGGGAAAATCTGCACGTAAGGTCCCGCCAATAATCCGGCGACGATATATCCCAGTACCAAGGGTTGTTTCAACCATTTGAACAAAAGGGTAATGATACTTGCGGACATCAGTATTAGGGCAAGGTCGGCAATTAAGGTAGGTAAGTGTGACATGGCATGTATATTTCGTTAGTAATTCATTCCGTTTATGCTCTTTTATTTGTAAAAAAGAACAATCGACAGTCTATTTGTGTTTCGTCTATATGACATTTATTTTGAAACAAAGCGCCGTTGGTCATTGCACAAAATTGAACTTTTCGTGCAAAAAGTATCCACTCTATCCAATATTTCTCTATATTTATCCCCGAATTGGTTCGGAATCCGTGGTCAACGGACGAAGATTAAAAGGGAATCGGGTGTAAATCCCGGACAGTCCCGCTGCTGTGAAGCTCTATATAACATCTTATCAATAAACCAATTACAAACCACTGACGGAAAAAGAAACGTCGGGAAGGTCCGATAAGATGTAGAGTCAGTCAGAAGACCTGCCATTCAATGAATAAGAGCTTTTTTACCTCGTGGGTTAGGAAAGAAAGCATCGTTGTTAAGCCCCAAATCGTAGAAATACTGTGTTTTCATCGGGTGGACTCATGTCCGCAGGGTGGAAAGCATGAATATGTGTATTCCATTTAATTGAGAAATGAATATGATTAAAAGAATCTTAGTCGCCAACCGCGGCGAAATAGCCGTGAGGGTGATGCGCTCCTGCCGGGAGATGGAAATAACGAGCATTGCCGTTTTCTCGGAAGCGGACCGAACAGCGAAGCATGTGCTCTATGCCGACGAAGCTTACTGCATCGGCCCGGCAGCATCGAAAGAGAGTTATCTGAATATAGAAAAGATTATCGAAGTGGCAAAGTCGTGCCGCGCAGACGCCATCCACCCGGGATACGGGTTCTTGTCCGAAAATGCAACCTTTGCCCGTCGTTGTCGTGAAGAGGGGATCATCTTCATCGGTCCGGACCCGGAAACCATGGAGGCGATGGGAGATAAGATTTCGGCACGTATCAAGATGATAGAAGCCGGTGTACCGGTGGTTCCGGGTACTCAAGAAAACCTGAAGAGCCTTGAAGAAGCGGTAGAACTCTGCAATCAAATCGGCTATCCGGTAATGCTGAAAGCCTCGATGGGAGGTGGTGGAAAGGGTATGCGGCTGATTCATCGTGCAGATGAAGTGGAAGAGGCCTACACAACCGCCAAGAGCGAATCACTTTCGTCATTCGGCGACGACACGGTTTACCTGGAGAAATTTGTAGAAGAACCGCATCACATTGAGTTCCAGATTCTGGGCGACAAGCATGGCAACGTGATTCATCTGTGCGAACGTGAATGTTCGGTGCAACGCCGCAACCAGAAGATTGTGGAAGAGAGCCCTTCGGTGTTCGTCACTCCTGAACTACGCCGGGATATGGGAGAAAAAGCAGTGGCCGCCGCCAAAGCCGTGAACTATGTCGGAGCGGGAACCATCGAATTTCTGGTGGACAAGCACCGCAACTATTACTTCCTGGAAATGAACACGCGCCTGCAAGTGGAACATCCGATTACCGAAGAGGTAGTCGGCGTAGATTTAGTGAAAGAGCAGATTAAAGTGGCCGAAGGACAGGTGTTGCAACTGAAACAGGAAGATATCCAGCAACGCGGACATGCCATCGAATGCCGCATCTGCGCAGAAGATACAGAAATGAACTTCATGCCCAGCCCGGGTGTCATCAAGCAGATTACGGAGCCAAACGGCATCGGGGTGCGCATCGACAGCTATGTATACGAAGGTTACGAGATTCCGATTTATTATGACCCGATGATCGGCAAGCTGATTGTATGGGCAACCACACGCGAATACGCCATCGAACGAATGCGCCGTGTACTCCACGAATATAAGCTGACAGGAGTAAAGAACAACATCAGTTATCTGCGCGCCATCATGGATACTCCCGACTTTGTGGAAGGGCATTACGATACGGGATTCATCAGCAAAAACGGGGAAGTGCTCCAACACTGCATCACCCGTACCAGCGAACGTGCAGAGAACATCGCACTGATCGCCGCTTACATGGATTACCTGATGAACCTGGAGGAGAATAACAGCGGACTGGCTGCGGACAACCGCCCGATCAGCAAATGGAAAGAATTCGGACTGCACAAAGGGGTATTAAGAATATAGAAGAGTATGGAAATACATATAGGGAATCGCGTGGCCGAGATAGAACTGGTCAGCAAAGAAGATAACAAAGTGGTACTCACCATCGACGGAAAAACGTTCGAAGCGGACGTTGTCATGGCAGAGAACGGGAATTGCAACATCCTGATGGACGGACGCAGCTCCAACGCCCAACTGATTCGCAAAGAGAACGGAAAGAGTTACAAAGTGAATACACACTACAGCAGTTTCAATGTCGAGATTGTGGACAGTCAGGCAAAATATCTGCGGATGCGCAAGAAAGGTGAAGAAACACAGAACGACCGCATCATTTCGCCCATGCCGGGCAAGGTAGTGAAAATCCCCGTCAGTGTGGGACAGGAGATGAAAGCCGGAGAAACTGTCATCGTCATCGAAGCGATGAAGATGCAGAGTAACTACAAGGTGACTTCGGACTGCCGGATTAAAGAGATTCTGGTACAGGAAGGTGATAATATCGCCGGAGACCAGACGCTGATAACGTTAGAATAACGAATAATAGAAAGACAATGGAAGAAGTAAATAAAGCCTATGCCACGTTCGAAGAGCGTGACCGTATCGCTTCCCAAGGCGGAGGCGCTGCCAAGATTGAAATACAACATGCGAGCGGAAAGATGACTGCCCGCGAACGCATCGATATGTTACTGGACAAGGGAACATTTGTGGAACTTGACAAGCTGATGGTGCACCGCTGCACCAACTATGGCATGGACCGTAACAAGGTTCCGGGCGACGGTGTGGTGTCGGGTTACGGAAAGATCGACGGCCGTCAAGTGTTTGTCTACGCTTACGACTTCACCGTTTACGGTGGTTCACTCTCGGCATCGAATGCCAAGAAGATAGTCAAGGTACAACAACTGGCTTTGAAGAATGGCGCGCCGATCATCGCACTGAACGACTCGGGCGGTGCACGTATCCAGGAAGGAATCGAAAGCCTGTCGGGCTATGCCGACATCTTTTACCAGAACACGATGGCAAGCGGCGTGATCCCGCAGATTTCGGCTATCCTCGGTCCATGCGCCGGAGGTGCCTGCTACTCTCCGGCACTGACGGATTTCATCTTTATGGTGAAGGAGAAAAGCCATATGTTCGTCACCGGACCGGATGTGGTAAAGACGGTGATCCACGAAGAAGTCAGCAAAGAAGAACTGGGCGGTGCCATGACGCACAGCAGCAAGAGTGGTGTAACGCATTTCATAGCAAACACCGAGGAAGAATTGCTGATGTCGATCCGCGAGCTGCTCTCCTTCCTCCCGCAAAACAATATGGACGAAACGCGCAAGCAGAACTGCACCGATGACATCAACCGCGAAGATGCATCACTCGGCAGCATTATCCCCGCCGACCCGAACATACCGTATGATATGAAAGAGATCATCGAACGGGTTGTTGACGAGGGCTACTTCTTTGAAGTGATGCAGAACTTTGCCAAAAACATCATCATCGGTTTTGCCCGCTTAGCCGGACGCTCGGTAGGTATCGTGGCCAACCAGCCGGCATACCTGGCGGGTGTGCTCGACATCGATGCCAGCGACAAGGCAAGCCGTTTCATCCGCTTCTGCGACTGTTTCAACATTCCTCTGATTACGTTCGAAGACGTTCCGGGCTTCCTGCCGGGATATACGCAGGAGAACAACGGCATCATCCGCCACGGTGCCAAAATAGTGTATGCCTTTGCCGAGGCCACAGTGCCCAAGCTGACTGTGATCACCCGCAAGGCCTATGGTGGCGCTTACATCGTGATGAACTCCAAGCAGACGGGGGCGGACGTGAACTTTGCCTACCCGAGTGCGGAAATTGCCGTGATGGGTGCCGAGGGAGCCGTAAACATCCTGTTCCGCAAGGCAGACGCAGAGAGCAAAGCCAAAGAACTGGATGCCTACAAAGAGAAGTTTGCCACTCCATACCAGGCTGCCGAACTGGGATTCATCGACGAGATCATCCTGCCGAAGCAAACCCGTAAACGCTTGATACAGGCATTGGAGATGACGGAAAACAAAATGCAGACGAATCCGCCGAAGAAACACGGAAACATGCCGCTGTAGGCACAGCAGGCGGACCAAGCAGAGAGAGGGTATATGCGCGGGGGCAAGGCGACCGGAACAAGATTTCGCACGTCTCCCCGCATTTTTCAGGAAGTTTTATCCTATATTTGCGTCAGCTAACTCCAAAACCTTTCATCTTATGCCCACTAAGCGCCTTTTCGTCCCCGATGACATTCTCCGTCCGGCACAGCCGGGTGAAAACAAGAACATACGCCTGCTCCAATACGTCAACTCTACCACACAGGAAAACTTCGACGCTTTCCTGACGCACCATGCCCTGGTATACATCCTCTCCGGGGTGAAGCAGATCAAGGTAGGGAGCAATCAGTTTGACATCCGCCCCGGAGAACTGTTTCTGATACCAAGGGGAGAGTACGTGATGTCGGAATACATTACCGGCGAACATGGGTTCCGCAGCCTGATGTTGTTTTTCAGCAAACGGGTTGCGCAAGGACTGGCCGAACAACTGAGCGGATGTTTGCCGGAACGTATATCGGAAAGGATGCCGACAAAAAGAGAAGCCATAAAGATCATTCCCCACAACCGGGAAATAGAGAAACTGTTTTCTTCGTTGGAGGAATACAGCAAGAGTAAGAGTCCGTTTATGTGCGAACTGATCCGGCTGAAATTTACCGAACTGGTATACCTGCTTCTGGACAGTCCTTACCGGCAACTGATAGCTTCCTTCCTCCTGGATGCGGCACGAAGCGAAAGCCCGGCACTGTCAGCCGTGCTCGACCGGCATTTGTATTCCCCGGCCACCGTCAACGAACTGGCTATGCTTTCCGGCAGAAGCCTGTCGAGCTTTAAGCGGGAGTTTGCCCAGGAATATGGTGAAGCTCCCCGCGGATGGATACGCAGAAAAAAACTGGAACGCGCTGCTTATCTGCTCGACACGTCGGACAAAACGATCGAAGAAGTAACGGACGCGAGCGGATTTGTAAGTGCGGCACACTTTGCCCGGCTCTTTAAAGAGCAATATCAGATGACACCTACTGAATATAGGGGGAGGAATGATGAATGATGGGCGAAAAGCGATGAACGATGGACGAGAAGTGAGAAATGGAGATGATCGAAGACCTATATATAAGGTGTGGGAAGCTGCCGGAACGAAGCATTCGTAAACGTACCCTGAACCAAACAGACCGGAGACTGAACCAAACGGGCAACAACCCGTTCTCTATTTGCCTGTATCTTTGCTGCATGAAATTCATCTTATGAAATACAAGATCAGCTTATGAAAACTAAATTCTTTACTCCCATCCTATTGATCACCTTCTCGGCTACCGCTCTGTGTTGCCAAAGCAAAAAACAAAACCAGCCGACGGAAAAGGCACAGCAACCGGAAACAACGATCATCAGTGACAGCATTCGTTTCTGCGAAAGCACGTACCCCTATCAGGGAGGTATCCTGATCGCCAACTTCGGAACGGAGCAGCTCAATCCACTCAACACGGAAGGCAGGGGATACATCGCCTACCATAAAGATAACCGGACGGAAATCCTGATTCCTGCCGACGGCAACCTCTCCGGACCGAAAGGAATGTTTGTTCGTGACGAGCACCTGTTCATCTGCGATGTCAACAAAATCGTAGTCTACAACCTACAAGCACCGGAGAAAGCACCGCAAGTCGTCCTGCTGCCCGAAGGCAACCTTTTCGTAAACGACCTCGTGGCGGAAGGGAATACACTTTATGCTTCTGTCACCAATACAGGAAAAATCTTCAGCATCGACATCAGTGACCCGGGCGCAGTAGGGATTCCTGCCGAATGGGTGAGCATCGCCGGACCTAACGGGCTGATTATCGAAAACGGAACCATGTACGTCGCCTCTTATCCCGCTGACGGGAAGACAACGGACAACAATGTCATCTATCAGATTACCGACCTGAGCAAACCCGTTCCGGAGAAGTTCATCACCACCCCGGGACAATATGACGGTATCGCCCTCTCTGCCGACAAGAAAACGATGTACATCACCAACTGGACACCCGCACAAGTTTGTGCCGTCGACATGAATACCCGAAAGATCACGCCACTCGACATTAACCCGGAGAAACCGCTGTCCGGCCCGGCAGATATCACGGTAGCCTCCGGAACGATGTATATTCCGGACCTGCCCAACAGCAGGGTCATCGTTTATCCAATGTAAGATTCGGTTCATAATCCGTCATTACTTATACTAAGAATTCCCTTATCCCAGCTTTTCCCATCCATTGAGAAAGTTGAGATAAGGGAATCTTCCGTCTATTGGAAGGCCGTTTTCGGGATGATTATCCTTTCAGGAACTCCGCTCAGAGAGCCCCCCGATTAACGGCCTATATAACCCCGTGCTCACCGCTCCCGCATCTCTGCCACAAACTCGTCGGTGGTGTAGACCTTCTCTGCCAGCAGGGTGAAGTTGATGAACGCTGCCGTATCGGCGTCCAGTCCGGGGAGCTTGGCAGAGGCCGTAGCGTCAAAGACGACGGCTGCCTCGAATCCGCGTTCCTGCAACTCGCGCAGATGGGACTCCGCGCAGAGGTTGCCGGACATGCCGCACACCACTACCTTGTTCACCCCACGCTTGCGGAGTTGAAGAATCAGGTCATTGTTTTCCGGCCCGTACAGTTTGTGGGGTGCCGTGACGATGATATTCGTGCCCCCGTCGATATAGGGTTTGTAGAGTTCCAGCCAGTCGGCACCCGAACCTTCGAAACCCTCGCCGGTCAACTGTCCCCGGCGTTCGAACATGCCCGTGTCGTGCATCAGTTTCTCGATGGGACCTTCGAAAAGCCATTGGTGATCATGCTTATAGTAATAGTGCGGGGAGATGAATACCAGCATGCCTTTTGCGGCTGCCACCTCGAAGATGCGGCGGAGGTTTTCCACCGTGCCATTCTTCTGTATATTCTCTCCGAAAGCGCCCCAGCCCAGACCGTTCTCGCTCAGGAAATCGTTCTGAGGGTCTGTCATTACAATCGCTGTGTGTTCGTCAATGACGAACGGGGTGTTGATACCTTCCATAATCTTTTTTTGTTTTTAGATGTTTATACTCCTTTTAGCTCAGGGTGCGGCGTCGGTGTACCGCTTGTTTTCCGACTTTGCAAAGATCGGCATTCCACACAGGACAGGAAAGGGCCATATGGCCGGATAAGTTAGCAATTCTTCCCGAATAAGAAGAAAATCATGCTATCTTGTCCTATGAGGAAAGGAAATGGATCAGAAGAGGGAACGGAGACACCTATTTATATATAAAAGTCTTATAACAAACAGGTTTTAGAGAGTGGAAACGCCACTCTTCCCCGCCTTCGGGAACAATTGCCTATTCAATGTGTGATATCGCTCTTTCCCGAGCAGCGATAAGCACCGATCTTTGCAACATCAGATTTAAACAACTAAAACAATCCCACGAACGTTATGAAAAAGAATTTATTAATTTTAGTCACACTGCTGACTTCGGCAACGATCTCGGCACAGAACGGAGGAACCATTATGAAGAAGTATGAGAACCAATTGCCGCAAGCCGGCAGGGGAAATGTGCACGTTGCCTACCAAGGCAAGGCCATCGACCAAATGATTTACGATTTTATGGAAGAACAGGGAATACCGGGCATGACGCTTGCCATCGTACAGGCGCCTTACATCCCCCGGGTGGTGGGCTACGGAGTGACTGATTTCACGAAAGGAAACCTCGCCGCCGCCAAGACGCTTTGGCCCATCGGCCCTATCTCGCAAGGATATGCTGCCGTGGCGGTGATGCAACTCTACGAACGGGGCAAACTCGACCTGAACGACCCCGTCGGCAAGTACCTGAAGGATGTGCCGGAAAGCTGGAAACCGGTCAGCATCCTCCAGTTGATGCAGCACAGCTCGGGCATCGCCGACTACCGCGCGCAGAAGGGTTTCGACGTCTCTGCCGATTATCGTCCGGAACAGTTGATCGAGACCGTAGCCGCACTGCCACTGGCCTTCGAACCGGGAACGGATGTGAAGCAGAGCGCCACGAACTTCCTGCTGCTGACTTCCATCATCGAGAAGGCGGGCAAAATGCCTTACCACGATTTCGTGAAGAAGTATCAGATTGACTACCTGGGACTGCGGCAGACTTTCTTCGGAGAAGACCTGGCGAAAGTAAAACAGGAGGACGTGACCACTAAGGGCAACGTGCACCAGACATTCAAGAAGGACCGGGACTATATCAACCCCTCGGAAACAACGACCGGATACGTTGAAAAAGACGGCCGGCTCGTCGCAGCGCCTGCTGTCAGCCCTACGGCACTGAAAGGTTTCTCCGACATCTGGGCATCGGCGGAGAACGTTTCCCATTGGGACATCGGACTGGCGGGAAGCGCCTTGATCGAGAAACCGGAAAACCGTGACATCGTGTACAAGCCCACCCGGCTGGCCAACGGCAAGGTGGTCCCCGCCATGGCAGGCTGGCAGTTCTATAACCACAACGGGCTGATGGACATCAAAGGCGACGTATCGGGACATTCGGCTTTCCTGAGCCGTTTCACCGACGCTTCGGAACTGGTATGCGTCACCCTGCTCGCCAACAAGGAGGGAGTGGACCTGACGAACCTGGGACGCCGCATTGCCGCCGCTTTCGACAGCGCCAAGATGGGCACGGGAGCCAACGATAACCTACTTTACACCTACGAGAGCCAGTTCAGCGTAGACGAAACCATGGGACGCATCAAGCAGACGCTCCGGGCAATGGGAATCCCTGTCTTCGCCAAATTCGACCACGGAAAGAACGCAGAAGAGGTAGGCTTGACGCTTCGCCCGAACCAGGTGATTGTCTTCGGTTCGCCGAAAGTGGGCACAAAGCTGATGCAGGACAATCCGAGCATCTCGATCGAATTGCCGCTGAAGATCTCCGTTTGGGAGGATAAGAACGGCAGTGTATGGGCCACTTTCCCACAGATGCAGGTGATGGCGGCCGAATACGGGCTGGAAGCGGAACCGGTGATCGGAAAGATGCAGGAATTGCTGGAAAAGATCGTGATTAAGGGGGCAAGCGTGTATTGACTCCATGCCCGAGGGCATTCTTAAAATAAACACAGAAACGGGGAAATCACAAGCGGTTATGGGACAACGCGCAACGTGACTTTCCCCATTTCATTCGGGTCCTCCCCGTTTCTATTTTCCTCCTACCGGCAGGCAGACTTCAAACCTCGCCCCCTCACCCGCTTCGGACTCCGCACGAATCTCTCCGCCGAAATGTTCCACAATCGTCTTGCAGATGGCAAGTCCCAACCCTGTTCCTTGAACAAAAGAATCTCCTTTATAAAAGCGCTCAAAAACATGCGCGATCACCTCCTCCGACATTCCCTTCCCGGTGTCTTCGACAAACAGCTCTACGTCCTTCTCCCCCCTCCGGCGATAGCCTATCCGGATGCTGCCCCGGCTCGTAAACTTTATCGCGTTATTGATCAGATTGTTCACCACCTGCTCCAGCCTTACCGGGTCCGCAGTAATCGACACATCCTCTGCGGGCAGATCCGCAATCAGTTCTACACCAGGCTTCACGTTCAGACGCTGCATGCGGGCTATGTCGGCAAACATCTTGTTCAGTGAGAAAACCGAAACGTTAAACTCCATGGTGTTCGATTCAATCTTCGAAAGATCCAGAATATCCGAAATCAGGAACATCAGCAACTGCCCGTTCTTCTCTATCAACGCAGCATACTCCTCGATGTCCTCCGGCCTTAAATCGGACTGCTCGCTCACCAGCAGTGTGGAAAAACCCACGATGGCATTCAGCGGAGTACGGATCTCGTGACTCATATTGGCCAGGAAAGCACTCTTCAACCGGTCGCTCCGCTGTGCCTTCCGGAGGGCATCGTTCAGCCTGTCCTCTATATCTTTATGCCGCTGCGTACTCATGCAGATACCTACAATACGGAACGGCAGATCTGACAGTTGCCCCACATAAGTAGACTGCCCCTCGAACCACTCCCAGCCCCCGTCTCCCCGGCGCAGACGATAAGGTACGGGTGCCTCGTACAAGTTTCCCGTCAACTGCCCGGCAAGGGCGTCGAAAAGTACCTTCCGGTCATCGGGATGCACCAAGTCGGAAAACTGTTCCATGGTCAGCGTATAATCTTGAGTCGGAATCTTCAGGTAGTCGAAATAACGCGGATCAATCACCATCAGGTTCCGCTCCATGTCGAACGACCAGGAAAAGATATGTGTTTTGCTCAGGGCGATATTCAGCACATGCCGTTGCGTCCGTTCTTCAAGCACATTGCGCAGGTAGACGATCATCTTGATCAAGCGCCCGCTTTCATAAATCCCCACAATGCCGCCTTGAATCAGGAAGCTGATATTGGAACGGGGTTCGCGAATGAAGCAATTGGTAGAAAACAAAATGTTGCGCTTTCCGCTCTGTATCTCTTCCAGAAACCGGGGCAAAAGGTTCTCCTTGTCCTGGATCAGTTCGATGATGTCAACTGCCTGCCGCCCGGCAACCTGCCTCAAATCCAGTTGCAGTTCTTCCAGCAACAACTTGTTCATCCGTTCTATCTTCCCGTCAGCGCCGAGGACAAGAATGCTCAGCGGCCACACATCAAACAGTTGCCTGCATACGGCATCTCCCACCAGCGCCTTTTTGAGCGCCCGCCTCTGCCCGTAGAGGCACTTCACCGCCACACACAAGGCAAACACGACAATAAGCAGCAAAACAATAACCGTAATCAGACTATTGTCCCCAATGGCCAAAGAAGAAAAAAAGACAGGAAAAACAAAGGTGTTGAATGAAGATCGGTTCATATAAATTCAGTTGTGTCAAGGCACAAAGATCGTACTAATATCAGTTATCGGCAACGGATCGGGTTGGAAATAATATTCTATTATTCTCACAAAATATTCCATCGTGTACGGATTGACCACTTTTAACTATGACAGGAAAAGCCCCGTACAGAATTAACAAGTCATTAACTATATTAGACCGTAATATAATGACTTTTGCAACCAAAAAGGGATCTCAGCGTTATAGCAAACAAAAGAACATGCTTACTCCAGAATTAAATATATCGGCCAATTTCACCACTGCCGACCGCATCAGCAGCGAAACACTGTGGGCATATTGTGCCGAACTCAAAAAGACAAAAGCCGTCATATTTGCCCTCTGCATACGGGGGCGTGTCAAGGCAATGATCAACCTGGTGCAATACAATATCGGTCCCGGTACGATGATCGCTATCCCCTCAGAAAGTTTCGTACAAGTGCTGAAGACATCGGACGATGTGCAGCTGCATGCGGTACTCTTTTCACTTGCGTTCATCCACGAAACCCACTTGGACAGATCGATCATCCATACGTTCTACATCATCAACGAACACCCCTTGCTCCCATTGTCCCCGAAAATTTTCGGCATCTACGTCCAGACTTTCGCGCTTTTGACACACATCCATAAAGACGCTCCGTTCCTTTTCAGTCATGCCACACTGAAGTCTATGCTTGAAGCACTCCTACAGGGGTTCACAGAGCTCAGTCAGCGAAAAGCGTTGTCGCAGGTAGCGCCCGCCAACAAACATTCCGCCGTCTTTCGCCAGTTTGTCCGACTGGTACAGGAGAATCATGCCCGCCAACATCAGGTACAGTTTTATGCGGCCGAAATGGGAATGAAATCAACTACCCTCTGCCACATCATAAAGAAAGAATCGGGCGGACAGACAGCAATGGAAATCATCAACAGTATCCTGATCCTGGCTGCCCGAACCCTGCTGCGAACCACACCCACTCCGGTGAAAGACATTGCCTTGAACCTGGGATTCAACAACGCGGCGTTCTTCAATAAGTTTTTCAAGAAGCAAGTGGGGATGACCCCACAGAAGTTCCGGAACGCAGAGAAATAAGGTCAGACCTACGAAACAGGCGGACCGAAACGAGTTTCAACAACTATACAGTCATCTCAAACCCCGTATCCGTCCGCCTGTCCTATATTAGTCGCACTTATTGGATGGCCTGTGTGCGGATAATGAAAAGTTTATTATCCTTTTTCCTTCAGAATCACGTCGTGTGCCCCGCCTTCTACGATACTGGTAGACGAAACCAATGTAATCTTGGCGTTTTGCTGCAAATCGGGAATGGTAACGGCACCGCAACTGCACATCGTAGCTTTGATCTTGCTCAGTGTGGCAGCCAGATTATCTTTCATCTTACCGGCATAAGGCACGTAACTATCGACTCCCTCTTCGAACTTCAAAGATTCCGTTCCGCCCATATCATAGCGCTGCCAGTTCTGGGCACGGTTCGAACCTTCTCCCCAGTACTCTTTCACATAATTGTTCTTGATGCAGAGCTTCTTTGTAGGCGATTCGTCGAAACGGGCAAAGTAACGGCCCATCATCAGGAAATCGGCCCCCATGGCAAGGGCAAGCACCATATGATAGTCGTGCACCAGTCCGCCGTCGCTGCAAATAGGCACATAGATGCCTGTGCGTGCCTGATATTCGTCACGGGCACGAGCCACGTCCTGCAAGGCAGTCGCCTGTCCGCGTCCGATACCTTTCTGTTCACGGGTGATGCAGATAGATCCACCGCCAATGCCCACTTTCACGAAGTCCGCACCGGCTTCCGCCAGATAGAGGAAGCCTTCTTTATCTACCACGTTACCGGCACCTACCAGTACTTTATCCCCATACTGCTGCTTGATCCATTGCAGGGTCTCGCATTGCCATTCCGAATAGCCGTCCGAAGAATCGATGCAAAGCACATCCACTCCTGCTTCTACCAGAGCAGGTACACGTTCCTGATAGTCACGGGTATTGATACCGGCACCCACCAGCAATTTCTTATCGGGGCTTGACACCTCGTTAGGGTTTTCCTTGTGGCTGTCGTAATCTTTGCGGAAAACGAAATAAGCCAGACGGCCGTCCTTGTCGATGATGGGAAGAGTGTTGAGTTTGTGGTCCCAGATAATCTGGTTCGCTTCGCTCAGTGTCAGTCCCACTTCGCCTACAATCAGCTTGTCGAAAGGGGTCATGAAGTCTTTGATCTTTTTGTCCAGCGGATCTCTGGAAAGGCGATAGTCGCGGCTGGTTACCAATCCCAGAAGATGTCCGTTCGGTGTGCCGTCATCCGTGATTCCGATGGTAGAGTGTCCGGTCTGACGAAGCAGGCGAAGTACATCATCCAACGTATGTTCCGGTGTCAGGTTCGAGTCACTGGTCACGAAACCGGCTTTAAATTTCTTCACTTTCCGCACCATTTCCGCCTGACTGGCGATGGGTTGCGAGCCGAAGATAAACGAGAGTCCTCCGTTGCGTGCCAGCTCGATAGCCAGTTCGGGACCGGAAACCGACTGCATGATTGCCGAAACGAAAGGAATGTTCAATTCGATTGCTGCTTGTGTGCCTGCCGCATGTTTCACCAGCGGGGTGCGTAAAGATACATTGGAAGGTACACACTGTTTGGTGGTAAGACCGGGAATAAGTAAATATTCACCGAAAGTTCTTGATACTTCTTCTACGTAAACTGCCATAAGATAAGTTGTTTTTTGGCATGCAAAATTACATCTTTCTTTTTAATTATGTGACAGGGACAGGGGTATTTTTTTCAATTATCCCTTCACAGTATCCTAATTCTTCTGCCGTCCGTCCATTCAGGCACGGATATTATTGATAAGTCTCAAACGTATGTCCCCCTTTCCGGAGTTGGCCGGCATATTGCTGCAAGGCGGCATCGGATATGCCCAAAGGTTCTGACAATACAGACATAGCCTGATTTCTTTAGTTCACCGGCAAAGGTAATACAAACCGGACTACGTCATGCTTTCCTTATAGATTTAATCCGAAACCGGCATCCCTGCTTTTAAATTAACAGAAAACAACGCCATTTAGCAAACACTTTCGTACCTCCGGTGTTATTCATTACCATACTATAAATAACTACCGCTTATGTCACAAGAAATGAAAGCATTCTCCGGAATGAAAACTACACGGAATTTCAGTTTCAGTCATTCCGAAGTCATTATCAACAGCACACCGGGCAGAAAAGTTGTTCTGGAATCGACTCTGTTGGAACAGTCGCCAATTGAAAAAGGATGTGGAGATGCCTCTTCACAGGCATGGAAGGCGACTCCGGCAGAAAGCCGGACAAGGCCTGTGTATAACGAGATCTGGTATACATAAGCAACCGCCTTTCCTGTTTTTATTCAATCACACACAAGAGCCGGATACTTCGGTTCCATCCGGAGAATGCGTCGTTTGGATACGCATCCTACAGGGGGACATCTGTTACCTTAAATGCCGACTTCATTTACGTGCCGGGATAACCGGTTTTACGTACCGGGGTAAATGGTTTTACGTGCCGGGGTAAACGGTTTTACGTGCCGGGGTAAATGGCTTTACGTGCCGGGGTAAACGGTTTTACATTGAAAGAAAAATATAGGTAAATACAATCTGCTGATTATCAAGATTACCGGGACGGATGTCGCAACTACGCATTTCCCAGAGAACTCCTATTTTATACCCGCCAACCTCGCCCTGTACTCCATCGGCGAAACCCCTTCGTGACGTTTGAAATACCGGCCAAGATAAGATTGGTCGGGGAAGCTCAGGCGGTCGGCTATCTCCTGGATACTGAGATCGGTGGACTGGAGGAGGACTTTGATCTCCAAGGCCGTGAAATCATCAATCACTTTTTTGGCTGAGCCGCCCATAAGGGAGCGGCAGATGCTCGTCAGGTATTTGGTAGAAATGCAGAGACGGTCAGCGTAGAACACAACGTCGCGCTGCGAACAACAATGCTCGTGCACCAAGGTGACGAACTTATGAAAAAGCTCGTTCGGACGGTTGCCGCCTTCGATCTCTTTATGGGTGAAAAGGCGGTGCACTTTGTCGTATACATCGAGCAGGAAGCTTTGCAGGTGGTTGCGGGCTATCTGGTTGCGGAAGCGGTGGTCGGTGTCGGCGAAGATGGCGCCGGTGGCGTGCAGAAGACCATTGATGGGGGCGGTAAATTCGGGAGGGAGCGTATAGCAGGGCTTCTCCTTGAGGAAGCGGAAGAAGGAGGGTTCGAAGCGGATGCAGGCTTCACGGAACATCTCGATGTGGGAGGCGAAAAAGGAGATCTGCAGGTCTTCGCTCTTCTCTTCAAGGGTGATGACGGAGCCGGGCAGGAGGACAACCTGGGTATTGGGGGTGATCTCGTATTTCTTCAGGTCGATGGCAAGCGTGGCATGACCGCTGCGGCAGTAGAGAATGATGGCACAGTTGAGCTTGTGCAACCGGTTGTAGAAAGGGGCGAAGTCGTCGGTTCCTGCCACGAAGGGCTGGTCGAGAGTGAGAGTGAGCGGATTACTTTTTTCCATATCGTGTTCTTTATTTCGCCTGCAAAGGTAGGTCTTTTTAGTGAATTAGGCGAAAAGTTGTTCCGATTATGAACAATAGTGGGGCGGGTATGAAAAGCTGCCGAAGGGGAAAACGCTCTACCTTTGCCGCGACAAAATTAAATAGGAACTATGATTGAAAGTGAAACAGGCCGTGATACTGGCCTGCTGTCTGGCCGTCGGGGGATGCAAGCAAGCACCGCAGGCAAACGTGGAGTCGGGATACAAAGTGATGACCCTCGCGCCTGCCGACCGGACGCTATCGAGTACGTATTCGGCAACGATACGCGGACGACAAGACATCGAGATCTATCCGCAGGTAGGCGGCACGCTGACGCAGGTGTGTGTCAGCGAGGGGGAACGGGTGAAACGGGGACAGTCGCTGTTCGTCATCGACCAAGTGCCTTACGAAGCTGCCTTGCAGACTGCCCTGGCAAACGTGGAGGCGGCAAAGGCGTCGCTGGCCACAGCACAACTGACGTATGACAGCAAGCAGGAATTGTACAGGCAGAACGTAGTGTCCGCCTTCGACCTGAGCACGGCAAAGAACTCCCTCCTGGCAGCGCAGGCGCAACTGGCGCAGATGAAGGCACAGGAGGTGAACGCACGCAACAACTTATCGTATACGCTGGTGAAGAGTCCGGCGGACGGAGTAGTGGGCACGCTGCCCTACCGGGTGGGAGCACTGGTGAGCGCCAGCCTGCCGGAACCGCTGACTACCGTTTCGGACAACTCGGACATGTACGTCTACTTCTCAATGACGGAGAACCAGCTCTTAGGACTGATCCGCCGTTACGGATCGAAGGAGGAAGCCTTGAAACAGATGCCGGAAATCGGCCTGCAACTGAACGACCGTTCGGACTATCCGCAGGCGGGACGGATCGAGACGATCAGCGGGGTGATAGACCGCACGACGGGAACGGTGAGCCTGCGGGCGGTGTTTCCCAACCGGGAAGGGCTGCTGCATAGCGGCGGCGCCGGAAACGTGATCGTGCCGACGGAGAAGACGGGAGCGCTGGTGATTCCGCAAGCGGCCACATTCGAAGTACAGGACAAGGTATTTGTATATAAGGTAGTGGACGGCAAGGCGCAATCGGCTCCGGTACAGGTGACGCGCGTCAACGGCGGACAGGAGTACATCGTGGAGAGCGGGCTACAGACCGGTGACGTGATCGTGGCCGAAGGCGTCGGACTGCTCCGGGAAGGAACGGAGATCAAAGCGGTGAACGAGGAACGGTGAACGCTCATCGTATGCAATAAAACAAAGAACAAGGCTCACCACAGAGTGGCACAAAGGAAACATATAACCCTATAATTATGAACTTACGAACATTCATCGAACGGCCCGTCCTATCGGCCGTTATCTCCATCACCATCGTCGTGGTCGGGATCATCGGACTGTTTACGTTGCCCGTCGAACAATACCCGGATATCGCCCCGCCAACCATCATGGTCTCCACCAGCTACTTCGGAGCCAGCGCGGAGACGTTGCAAAAGAGTGTCATCGCCCCGCTCGAAGAGGCCATCAACGGAGTGGAGGACATGACGTATATGACCTCCAGCGCCACCAACGCCGGAACGGTCTCCATCACTGTCTACTTTAAACAGGGAACCGACCCGGACATGGCGGCGGTGAACGTGCAGAACCGGGTCTCCAAAGCCACGGGACAGCTCCCCTCGGAGGTGAACCAGGTGGGTGTCACCACCTCGAAGCGGCAGACGAGTATCCTGCAAATGTTCTCGCTCCACAGCCCGGACGACTCTTACGACGAGGCTTTCCTGGCCAACTACATCAGTATCAACCTCAAGCCGGAGATTCTCCGCATCTCGGGCGTGGGCGACATGATGATCATGGGAGGCGACTACAGCCTGCGCATCTGGATGAAACCGGACGTGATGGCGCAATACCGCCTGATCCCCTCGGACGTTTCGGCGGTGCTGGCGGAACAGAACATCGAGTCTGCCACCGGATCGTTCGGCGAGAACTCCGACGAGACGTACCAATACACCATGAAGTACAAAGGCCGCCGCATCACCCCGGAGGAGTTCGGCGAGATCGTGATCCGCTCCACCGACGACGGGCAGGTGCTGAAACTGAAGGACATCGCCACCATCGAGTTAGGACAGGAAAGCTACGCCTACAGCGGAACGACGGACGGACACAACGGTATCTCGTGCATGCTCTTCCAGACTGCAGGCTCCAACGCTACGGAGGTGAACAACCGCATCAACGACTTCCTTGAAGAGGCGCGCAAAGACCTCCCCCGCGGAGTGGAACTGACGCAACTGATGTCCAGCAACGACTTCCTCTACGCCTCCATCCACGAGGTGGTGAAGACGCTGCTCGAAGCCATCCTGCTCGTGATCCTCGTCGTATACATCTTCTTGCAGGACATCCGCTCGACACTGATCCCGCTGGTGGGCATCATCGTGTCGCTCGTCGGTACGTTCGCCTTCATGGCGATGGCGGGATTCAGTATCAACCTGATCACGCTGTTCGCGCTGGTACTGGTCATCGGTACGGTGGTGGACGACGCCATCGTGGTGGTCGAGGCCGTGCAGGCACGGTTCGACGTGGGCTACAAATCGTCCTACATGGCGAGCATCGACGCCATGAAAGGCATTTCGAACGCCGTCATCACCTCGTCGCTGGTATTCATGGCGGTGTTCATCCCCGTATCGTTCATGTCCGGCACATCGGGGACGTTCTACACGCAGTTCGGACTGACGATGGCCGTAGCGGTAGGCATCTCCGCCGTGAACGCCCTGACACTGAGCCCCGCCCTCTGCGCGCTGCTGCTGAAACCGTACATCAACGAGGACGGCACGCAGAAGCAGAACTTCGCCGCCCGCTTCCGCAAAGCGTTCAACGCGGCGTTCGACGTGGTGATAGACCGTTACAAGGGCATCGTGCTCTTCTTCATCAAGCACCGTTGGCTGACGGGCGGACTCCTCGTGGCAAGTATCGCCCTGCTGGTGGTGCTGATGAATACGACGAAGACCAGCCTCGTGCCCGACGAAGACCAGGGCGTGGTGTTTGTCAACGTCAGCACCGCCGCCGGCAGTTCGCTGCGCACGACGGACGAGGTGATGAAGCGCATCGAGCAGCGCATGGAACAGATCCCGCAAGTGGAACACGTGCAGAAAGTGGCGGGCTACGGACTGCTGGCGGGCCAGGGAAGCTCGTTCGGTATGTTGATCCTGAAACTGAAACCGTGGGACGAACGCCCCGGAAAGGAAGACAACGTGCAGTCGGTCATCGGCCAGGTATACGGACGGACGGGCGACATCAAGGACGCCACCGTATTTGCCATCTCACCGGGAATGATCCCCGGCTACGGTATGGGTAACGCCCTCGAACTGCACATGCAGGACAAGACGGGAGGCGACGTGAACACCTTCTTCCAGACCACGCAGCAGTATCTGGGCGCGCTGAACCAGCGTCCGGAGATCGCCATGGCCTACTCCACGTTCGACGTCCGCTACCCGCAATGGCTGGTTGAGATAGATCCGTCGAAATGCAAGCGCTCGGGCATCACCCCCGACCAGGTGTTGAGCACCCTCTCGGGCTACTACGGCGGGCAGTACGTGTCCAACTTCAACCGCTTCTCGAAAGTATATAAGGTGATGATCCAATCCGACCCGCAATACCGCCTCGACGAAGCTTCGCTGGGCAACACCTTCGTGCGGATGTCGAACGGCGAGATGGCGCCTCTGAGCCAGTTCGTGACGCTGACCCGCACGTACGGAGCCGAGTCGCTGAGCCGCTTCAACATGTACAACTCCATCGCCGTGAACGCCATGCCGGCGGACGGTTACAGTACGGGTGACGCCATCCGTGCCGTA
Organism: Bacteroides hominis; assembly: GCF_033042785.2. NCBI lineage: Bacteria > Pseudomonadati > Bacteroidota > Bacteroidia > Bacteroidales > Bacteroidaceae > Bacteroides > Bacteroides hominis. The sequence continues at coordinate 4,981,877 of NZ_CP178829.1, forward strand.
CAGGAGACAGCCTCCACCGCCCTGCCCAAGGGCTACGGCTACGACTACGGAGGCATCACCCGTGAGGAGACGGAGCAGAGCGGCACGACGGCGATCATCTTCGGCATCTGCTTCCTGATGATCTACCTGATTCTGAGCGCGCTCTACGAGAGCTTCCTGATCCCCTTCGCGGTACTCCTGAGCGTGCCATGCGGACTGATGGGTTCGTTCCTCTTCGCCCGCCTGTTCGGTCTGGAGAACAACATCTACCTGCAAACGGGACTGATTATGCTGATCGGTCTGCTGGCCAAGACGGCCATCCTGCTCACCGAGTATGCCGCCGAACGCCGCAAAGCGGGCATGGGGCTGATAGCCTCCGCGCTGAGCGCCGCAAAAGCCCGTTTGCGCCCGATATTGATGACGGCACTGACGATGATCTTCGGGTTGTTCCCGCTGATGGTGGCGAGTGGCGTAGGGGCAAACGGTAACCGTTCGTTGGGAACGGGCGCCGTGGGCGGTATGGTCATCGGTACGCTGGCACTGCTGTTCATCGTGCCGTCGCTCTTCATCGCTTTCCAGTGGTTGCAGGAACGCATTCGTCCGATACAGGCCGAACCGACGCACGACTGGCAGATCGAGGAAGAGATCGCAGTGAGCGACCGGGAAAAGAAGGAAGCGAAAGGAGGGGCTTTGAAGGAATAAAGGGTTCTTTTCACCACAGAGGAACACAGAGTGACACAGAGGAAGACAGGTTATTGGTATGAATGATCAAAAGAGCAAGATTCACCCGGTGATACTCTACCCGGTGATACTCTGTACTACTCCGCGATACTTTACTTCGTATCGCTCTGTATGACTCCGTACCACTCCATATCACTCTGTGATACTCTGTGTTACTCTGTGGTGAAAAGAGTTCTTCCCCCGTTCAACCCTATTTATCATTAGCAGCCCCCTCCCCTCCTCTTCCACCGGAGGAACCCGGGGGAGGAAGGCTCCCATAAAACAAGCAATCATGAAAAAGTTAATCATATCCCTTGCCGCCACGCTGGCACTCAGCAGTTGCGGCATTTACTCCAAATACAAACCCGCTACCGAGGTTCCCGACGGCCTTTACGGCCAAGAAGGCGCGAATCCTTCCGACTCCGCCTCCAACCTCGGCAGCCTCCCCTGGCAGGAGGTCTTCACCGATCCTTGCCTCCGCACGCTGATCGACACCGCCCTCGTGCGCAACACCGACCTGCGTACGGCCCACCTCCGTGTGAAAGAGGCCGAAGCCACCTTGCTCTCCGCCCGACTCTCCTATCTGCCCGCCTTCTCCCTCTCTCCGCAGGGAACGGCCAGCAGCTTCGACGGCGGGAAAGCCTCGCAAACCTACTCACTGCCCGTCAGCGCCAGTTGGGAGATCGACATCTTCGGCCGGCTGACGAACGCCAAGCGGCGTGCACAAGCTGTCGTGGCGCAGAGCCGTGATTATGAACAGGCGGTACAGACGCAACTGATTGCCGCCGTCGCCAACAACTACTATACGTTGCTGATGCTCGACGCCCAGATCGAGATCTCCACCGCCACCGAAGCCGCCTGGAAAGAGAGCGTCGCCACCACCCGCGCCATGAAAGCTGCCGGAATGGTGACCGAAGCCGCCCTCTCGCAGACTGAGGCCACATACTACAATATATGTACCACCCTGCTCGACCTGCGCGAACAGCTCAACCAGGTGGAGAACGCCCTTTCGCTCCTCCTTGCCGACGTCCCCCGCACCCTTCCCCGCGGACGCCTCGCCGAGCAGCGCCTGCCGGAGAACCTTTCGGTGGGCGTGCCCTTGCAGATGCTTGCCAACCGCCCCGACGTGCGCAGTGCCGAACAGTCGTTGGCACAGGCATTCTACACTACCAACGCCGCCCGTTCCGCCTTCTACCCCTCGATCACGCTGAGCGGCAGCGCCGGCTGGACAAACTCGGCAGGTGCGATGATCGTCAACCCGGGCAAGTTCCTTGCCACCGCCGTGGCCTCGCTGACGCAGCCTTTGTTCAACCGAGGAGCGAACATCGCCCAGCTCCGCATAGCCAAAGCGCAACAGGAGGAGGCACGCCTCAGCTTCGAACAGACGTTGCTCAACGCCGGAAGCGAGGTCAACAATGCCCTGGTGCAATATCAGACGGCACGGGACAAGGCAAACTACTTCGAGAAGCAGGTGGCTTCCCTCGAAAACGCCGCCCGCAGCACACAACTGCTGATGAAGCATGGCAACACGACTTATCTGGAAGTGCTCACCGCACAGCAGACGTTGCTCAATGCGCAACTCTCGCAAGTGGCCAACCGGTTTACTGAAATCCAGGGGGTCATCACCTTGTATCAGGCATTGGGGGGAGGAAGAGAGAGGAGTTAAAAAGAGGAACTCACCACAGAGTAGCACAGAGGGAGTCAAGCCGATAACCAACGACTTGACATCCACTCTGTGCTACTCTGTGCCATTTTATGGTAACCCTCTTTTCTTTATACTCCCTTTGCAAACATTTTCATCTCAGTACCGTTGTCCCGAGATAAGAATGTTTGTAAAGACCCGATAAAGAAAGTGAGGAAGCAGTAAAAAGGAAAGAGAAGAAGAAACAAAACATCCTGCTTCATCGGACAGAGATAAAACAGGATGTAAAAAAAGACGAGGGAAGGGGGTTATGCGTTCAGTGCCTGTTCGATATCCGCTATAATGTCATCCGCATTTTCGATTCCTACGGACAGACGGATCAGGTCCGGACGGACACCGGCTTCGATCAACTGCTCGTCTGTCAGCTGCCGGTGCGTATGGCTGGCGGGATGGAGCACGCAGGTACGCGCATCGGCCACATGGGTGACGATGGCGGCCAGTTTCAACGAGTCCATGAACTTGATGGACAACTCGCGTCCGCCTTTCAACCCGAAAGAGATCACGCCGCAAGAGCCATTCGGCATGTACTTCTGCGCCAGTTCGTAGTATTTATTACCCGGAAGACCGCAATAGTTCACCCAAGCCACTTTATCGTTCTGTGCAAGGTATTCGGCCACCTTCTGTGCATTGCCGCAGTGCTGGGGCATACGCAGGTGCAGCGTCTCCAGACCCAAATTCAGCAAGAAGGCATTCTGCGGACTCTGTATACTGCCCAGGTCACGCATCAGTTGAGCGGTTGCCTTGGTCATGTAGGCACCCTTGCCGAAAGCCTTTGTATAAGTCAGTCCGTGATACGATTCATCCGGTGTGCAAAGTCCCGGGAACTTATCGGCATGGGCTTCCCAATCAAAGTTTCCGCTGTCCACGATACAGCCGCCTACGCTGGTGGCGTGCCCGTCCATATACTTGGTGGTAGAGTGCACCACGATATCCGCTCCCCATTCGAACGGACGGCAGTTGATCGGTGTCGGGAAGGTATTATCAACGATCAGGGGCACTCCGTGGCTGTGGGCAATGCGGGCAAACTTCTCAATGTCGAGCACTTCGAGCGACGGATTGGAGATTGTCTCACCAAACAGCGCTTTCGTGTTCGGGCGGAAAGCAGCCGAAATCTCTTCTTCATCGGCATCGGGGCTGACGAATGTGACGTCGATGCCCAGTTTTTTCATTGTCACCCCAAAGAGGTTGAACGTTCCGCCATAGATGGCCGACGAACAGACGAAGTGATCGCCTGCCTGGCAGATATTGAATATGGCATAGAAATTGGCAGCCTGGCCGCTGGAAGTCAGCATGGCTCCCACACCTCCTTCAAGGGCGGCAATCTTGGCAGCTACGGCATCGTTCGTCGGATTTTGCAGGCGGGTATAGAAGTAACCGCTCTCTTCAAGATCGAACAGACGGGCCATCTGCTCACTGGTTTCGTATTTAAAAGTAGTACTTTGATAGATGGGCAGCACGCGCGGCTCGCCCTTTTTCGGAGTCCATCCTGCTTGTACACACAGGGTTTCGGGCTTGAATTGTTTTGCCATAATGTTATTGAGTTTACGATTATATTGCCTTAAAAAAGTTATATCGACGCAAAAGTAGAGAAAATTATTGGTTTAAAAGGCTATCTTTGCGGGCGAAAAAGCAAAAATTCACCATAGAAGTCAAACAATTAGGTACAGCAGCCAAGCCTGCATCTTTTATACGTAGCAATATGAAAAGGAAACTCTGTCTTCTCCTGTTCTTCTGTTCCTTATTTACTGCCCCTACTTTATGGGCACAGCAGAAAGCCACTCCTAAATCCGGTGAGGGAATCTCTTCCTTCCTCCTGCGCCACAACCGTGCTCCAAAGAAATATTATGATGACTTTATCGAACTCAACAAAACCCGATTAGGCAAAAGCAGAACTCTGAAGATGGGTGTCACTTATCTGATTCCTCCCGTCAAAAAGGCATCGGACACCACTCCTGAGAAAGCATCCGAAACGGGGTCTGCACGCCGGCCCAAACGTACGGAAGTCAACGAACCGCTGTTCGGGAAATGGCTGGCTAACGTCAAGGTAACCTCCGACCGCCTTGCCGGTGCCTGTTTCTATGTGGTCAGCGGACACGGCGGCCCCGACCCCGGTGCCATAGGCCGTGTTGGTAAACACGAACTTCACGAAGACGAATATGCCTATGACATCGCCCTGCGCCTGGCACGCAACCTGATGCAGGAAGGTGCCGAGGTACGCATCATCATTCAGGATGCCAAAGACGGTATCCGCGACGAGGCCTACCTGTCCAACAGCAAACGGGAAACCTGCATGGGCTCTCCCATCCCTCTGAACCAGGTACAACGCCTTCAGCAGCGTTGCGATAAAATCAACACCCTCTACCGGAAGGATCGCAAGAAATTCAAGTACTGCCGGGCCATCTTCATCCATGTAGACAGCCGCAGCAAAGGCACCCAAACCGACGTCTTTTTCTATCACTCCAACCGCAAGGCCGAAAGCAAACGTCTCGCCAGGAATATGAAAGCAACTTTCGAATCCAAATACGGCAAGCACCAGCCCAACCGTGGCTTCTCGGGCACCGTAAGCGGACGCAACCTGTATGTTCTGGCACACACCACACCCGCCTCTGTATTCGTTGAACTGGGTAACATCCAGAATACTCTCGACCAGCGTCGTCTGGTGATCCCTTCCAATCGGCAGGCACTTGCCAAATGGTTGATGGAAGGGTTTATAAAGGACTATAAATAAAGCCGAGTCTCTTGTTTTTCTGAAAGATTACAAAAGGATGTGAACACAGCAGGAACAGATAACCGGAATGAGCTGATTAATCCTATATTTGTCTCCGGATGTAAAGTAAAACTTCTAAAGTCATTCTTATGGATCAGCTATCTTTTGTAGAATCATTCCGGACTTCTCCTTTCATTCTCACCGAAGGCGCTATTGTAGAACGTTTGCGTCACGAATTCCAGATCCCATTGGACAAACATATCGTCCATGCCGCCCTGATTTACAATGACTCTTACCGTGAGACACTGGCGGAAATCTATCGCCAGTATCTGCAAATTGCCGCAGACTTCCGCCTGCCGCTGATGCTGATGACTCCTACCCGCAGAGCCAATATGGAACAAATCGCAGAATCGGACTACCGGCATAAGAATGTATTGGCAGATAACGTATCTTTCCTTTCCAGGTTCCGCACCGGAACTTCCATTCCGGTTTACATCGGTGGGTTAGCCGGATGCCGCGGCGACGCGTACGACGGCCGTTATTGCCTGTCCGTTGAAGAAGCGATGGAATTTCATTTTCCGGCAATCCGCACGATGGCGGAGGCAGGAGTAGACTATCTGTTTGCCGGCATCATGCCTCAGCTGACAGAAGCCATCGGAATGGCCAATGCCATGGCGGCAACCGGGTTACCTTATATTATCAGTTTTATGGTATGCCGTGACGGACGCCTGATAGACGGAACCTTTATCCATGACGCCATTGATGCTATCGAAAAGGAGACTTCCACCCGGCCTCTATGTTATATGGCCAACTGTATACACCCCGATATCCTGCATCAGGCATTGCTCCATCCCCGGAATGACACTCCTCTGGTGCGTCAGCGCTTCCAAGGTATCCAGGCCAATGCGGCCAACCTCAGTCCGGAAGAACTGAACGGGTGTGAGCATCTGATTTCCTCTCCGCCGGAAGAACTGGCAGACAGGCTGATGACACTTTTGTGGGATTTCCCGTTAAAAATCTGCGGGGGCTGCTGCGGCACTAACCAGCAACATATGCGTCGTTTTGCCGAAATGCTGGCTTGCCGCCGTGACAAGATGGGGCGATAATTGTCCGTACCGGGCCTGCAATACCCCCATCACCCCTTCCTTCTGCGGTTCAGATACCTCCGCAACAGGGTAGGTGTAAAGCAAAACACTAACTGAGCCTTGCTCCATTTATAACACTGCTGAAAGACAAGCATGCCAATAGTAATAAACAAAGCGGCACCTATGGCAGCCTGCAAAGGTAACCAACGTATTCCCTCCTGTGGGATAATCAACGGTATCAGTGCCAACGCACCGGCAGGGGCAAAATACTTTCCGGTCCATTCGAAGATGGCAAACAAACAACAGATGACAGACAAGGCGACAATTGTTTCGGGCAAATGCAAATAAGAGTGTCCGACGATCTGAAAGGCAGTACCCAGACTGGCTCCGGTCACCAAAAACAGAAACACCTGCATGGGACGGTTTCTGAAGCCCGCTTTGGAATTGACAATCTCGGTAAAGGTGACAATCAACGGAGGAATAATGAAATAAGCATATCCGCAGAAAAGCGAAAAGGCAGCGACCAGAGAAACAAAAAACAGCAAAGCTCCCCAACGACAACTCTCTTTTTTCCACTCACGCTCCGGTACGGCATAATTGGTTTCTTTACGCAAACCAGCTTTTTCCATAAGTCTCTGCCCGCTGACAAGAATCACGGTAAGGAAAAATACGGCTGTCGGATAGATCCATGTCTCAGTATGCAGCAACACAGGCAGCATGCAAGCCGAAATCAATGGGATCAATGTGGTCCGGCTGAACATCAGGCAACAGGCAGCAAAGGTAAAAGCCATACATAAATTGCAGAGCAACGGCAAAGGAGAATAACGCACGATACAAACTCCTGCAACGGCTCCTGCCGTCATCATCCATATTATTTGCCAACGCCTGACTTTCCAAACTCTCTTATCAATCACCCACATCCCTATAGTGAGTGCTGCCATCTCCGGAAAAATAATTTCTTTCTCCCCTGCCCATTCCGCCAGGCCTACCATCAGAATAACCATGAAGGCAGAGAAAACGTATCTGATCTTTTTCGCTTTGTCCATAATGAAGTCTAATAAAGAACCGCAAAGATAGTGATTTTCAGAGTTAACGGTTGCAGACATAGTAAATTAACCGTAAATCCCGACCTCTATGTAATCATAATCCTCTCTTTTTTGTTACTATCTCTAAGTTTAACATCAAATCCTTATTATTATGTCCAATTTCATCCGAAAGCCGTCCGATAAACTGACGAGCAATGAACGTAAAGAGTTAGATACTTCTGAGTTCGGTATTCCTGAGTTGAGGGAGTTTCCTATCCATGACGCTGCGCATGTACGTGCGGCAGAAGCTTATTTCAGGTATGCACCCGAAGAATATAAAGCGCAATTGGCACGGAATATTCTCGCCAAAGCACACCTGTTCGGGGTGAATGTAAAGAGTCCGACCATTCTGGAATGGGCGGAGAAATGACAGGAGACAACAGAGATTTGGGTATTAAAGAATGATAAGCAGTAGAAGCAGGAGATTTAAAAAGCAAGAGAGCTTAAATTAAAAAGGTAATAGGGCTAAAAGACAGCCAATCCTTAAAAAGACAGCAAGATTTAAAAAGACAGTAAAATTTTAAAAGGGCTAAAAAGCAATAGGTTACGAATAAGCAAAGAGAATCCCGAATTATTTTCTATTTTTGTATTCGTAATGCTAATTCACTAATAAAAACTGCTGTATATGAGCTTCTCGGGATTTGTTTTTGATATGATCAGGCGCAATAAGGAAAACAGGGATCTGCTTACTTTGCGCCGGGAACGGATGAAGGACCTCCAAGGTAAAATGTACCGGAAAGGAACGCTTCAGAATCCGAATATTACTGTTGAGGAGCTGGAAAAGATAGAAAAAGCCACCCGGGAAAAAGAAAAGGCGGAAACGCAATACTATCTCCGCTCCACACTGATCTTTCTGGCTGTGTTGGCAGTACTGGCACTCCTGCTCTGGTGGATCTTTTAACAGTCGCATGGGATAAATGGTCCGGCATCGGTTACAATCCACCGTATCATATCCCCGCTTGGTTTTACCATAAGTATTTTTCCGGCAAGTAACTTTCTTATTTCTTCTTTCATATCCTTTGTGCGGGGAGCAGGGTTTGTTTTATGGATGTATTCTTGTTGTACGGCACAAAAGTAAAGAAGTTCTTTCGAATCACGGATTTATTTGTACTTTTGTTGCACCTTGACTTTACAAAGCACAAAAGAAATGGAAATCAGAAAGTTAGCTCAATCAGAAAAAAGGATGGCGATGGACCTTGCCTGGGAAGTATTTATCGAATTTGAAGGACCGGACTATCCGCAGGAAGGGACAGATCATTTCCGAAGTTTTATCGACAACACAGAAATGGTGGGAGAATTGGAAGTATACGGTGCTTTCGATGGCAACATACTTGCAGGAATGATCGCTCTCCGCAGTTCCGGCAGTCACATTTCCCTCTTTTTTGTGCGCAAAACGTATCAGCAGCGAGGCATCGGCAAGCGGCTGTTCGAGACTGCGATACGAAGCGGGCACGCAGAGACGATTACCGTCAACTCTTCTCCCTACGCCGTCGGGATTTATCGCAGTCTGGGCTTCACCGCCGTCACCGGAGAGAAAACCGAGAACGGCATCCGGTTTACACCTATGGAATATAAATCAGAACTAAAATCATGAACGCAAAAACTTATCCACGTACCAATGACTCCCAAACGATCTATCTGAATACGGTCATCCGGAATCCTAACATCACGGTTGGGGACTATACCATATATAACGATTTTGTCAACGACCCTACCCTGTTCGAAAAGAACAATGTGCTGTATCACTACCCGATCAACGGAGACCGCCTGATAATCGGCAAGTTTTGTTCCATCGCCTGTGGAGCTAAGTTCCTTTTCAACAGTGCTAACCACAGTCTGAAATCATTGTCGGGCTACACCTTCCCCCTCTTTTTCGAGGAGTGGGATTTGGACAAGAAAGATGTCGCTTCCGCCTGGGACAACAAGGGGGACATCGTCATCGGCAACGATGTCTGGATCGGTTATGAAGCCGTCATCATGGCAGGCGTACACATCGGCGACGGAGCCATCATCGCTTCCCGGGCAGTCGTAACCAAAGACGTGCCTCCTTATACAATTGTAGGCGGCACTCCGGCAAAAGAAATACGTCCGCGTTTCGACCGGGAGACCATCCTCCGGTTGCAAAGCTTACGATGGTGGGACTGGGAAGTTGAGAAGATCCGCCAAGCCCTGCCTGCCATTATGAAAGGAGATATAGAGGGGCTTGCGGCTGTGGCCGGATAATGCTTAGAGATCATAAAAGAAAGAAAAAGAAACAGTATCCAGACGGCACACGAACTTATAAAAAGAAGTATCATTACCAAACTTTCCCACCATCGGAAAAACAACCATAAGATATAAATGTTAGTTTGAATACAGCATATAAAAGAATAAAATGAAAACAGTATTTATCCTTATCTCCATGCTTTTCCCTGTCGCAGTTATGGCACAGAAAAGCGTAAAAATATCCGATGACATCAGTATCACCCAACTCTCGGACAAAGTGTACACTTATGTATCCCTCGCCGAAATCGAAGGATGGGGTATGGTACCTTCCAACGGGATGATTGTTATCAACAACCACCAGGCAGCGTTGCTGGACACACCGATCAATGACGCACAAACGGAAATGCTGGTCAACTGGGTGACAGACTCTTTGCATGCCAAAGTCACCACGTTTATCCCGAACCACTGGCACGGCGATTGTATTGGCGGACTGGGTTACCTGCAAAGGAAAGGTGTCCAATCATACGCGAACCAGATGACGATAGACCTCGCCAAGGAAAAAGGGTTGCCCGTACCGGAACATGGATTCACCGATTCACTGACCGTCAGCTTGGACGGCATGCCTCTCCAATGCTATTATTTAGGAGGCGGGCATGCGACCGACAATATCGTGGTTTGGCTGCCGACAGAGAATATCCTTTTTGGCGGATGTATGCTTAAAGACAACCAGGCGACAAGCATCGGCAACATCTCGGACGCAGACGTGACGGCATGGCCGAAAACTCTCGATAAGGTAAAAGCCAAGTTCCCCTCGGCCCGCTACGTCGTGCCCGGACATGGCGACTATGGCGGAACCGAACTGATAGAGCATACCAAGCAGATCGTGAACCAATATATAGAAAGCACCTCAAAGCCATAGCCCGAATTGTAGGCATCTACCCGGTATTCTATGAACGAAGAGGCGAGAACTTTTATCTCGTCCACAGAATGTAACGCTGGCCACAAACGAGACATAAAAATATCAATTGAACAACACAACAGATCCTTGTTTCATCTACGGCGTAGCACGGTTAAGTCTTTTTTTATCAATTGTTAAGCGTTTCTTCCCGATTATTAGCGATCTTTGCCATCAAAAAACAAACGATATGAATTGGATTATCCTAACGATTGCCGGATGCTTTGAGGTGCTGTTCACTTTCTGCATGGGGAAAGTGAAAGAAACAACCGGAACGGAAATGTACCTGTGGTTCACCGGATTCCTGATCGCAACTTTTATAAGTATGCTACTACTGGTGAAAGCCACCCAGAATCTGCCCATCGGCACAGCTTATGCCGTGTGGACAGGGATAGGCGCTGTGGGTACGGTGCTCGTAGGTATCCTTGTGTTCAGGGAACCCGCCAGTTTTTGGAGGCTCTTCTTTATAGTGATGCTGATCAGTTCAATAATCGGGCTGAAGATGGTTTCGCATTGAGGGGGAAGTTCATCCCCTCAGCACCTCCGGCAATTCCGCCAACGAACGGATCATCAGATACTCCTTCCCCGACGGATGAATCTCCTCGTGTTTCCACATCGCCTCAGCCGGTACGTGAATGGCCTGCCCACCCAATGACAGAACCGGGAGCACATCCGATTTCAACGAATTGCCCACCATCAGGAAGGATTGCGGAGCGACGTCCAGTGAAGAGATCAACCGCTGATAATCCTCCGGCGCTTTGTCGGTCATAATCTCCGTATGGTCAAAGTAATGGGCAATGCCCGAACGCTGTAGCTTCCGTTCCTGATCGAGCAGATCGCCTTTGGTTGCCACGACCAGTTTATAATCGTCTTTCAAGGTTTCGAGCGCTTCCGTCACCCCGCCGAGCAGCCGGATGGGCATCTCCAACAGCTCTTTCCCCATCTCCACAATGCGTCCGATCACTTCGGCCGGCACTCGGTTGCGGCTGATCGTCACGGCTGCCTCCACCATCGAAAGGGTAAACGGCTTAGCGCCATATTTATAGATATCCATATTCTCCATCTCTATGTCGAACAGGCGGGAGGAGACCTCTTCCGCCGTTCCATATTCACTCAGCAACCGGCAGAACTCACTTTCCACCTCGTCGTAAAACACCTGGTTGTCCCATAACGTATCGTCCGCATCGAATGCGATCACTTTTATCTCCTGCATGTCTCTCTTTTTTTAATCCCTGCAAAAATACGCTTATAAAACGAATAAACGGTCAAAGGCTTGCATTTCTCCCCACATTTAACGAATATTGCAACCGAACTTATGAATAACCTCTTAACGAGAAAGACATGACTTATACACACTTCGGAAAGCAGGCGGATGTGCTGAAACATCTCCTTTTGTGTGAACTGCTACGCATCGAAAAGCCGCAGGTCTACATAGAAACCAATGCTGCCTGCGCGCAATACACCTTGGAAAGAACGCCCGAACAGGAGTACGGCATCTACCACTTTCTGAAGAAAGTCGGAGCCGCAGAAAAAGAATGTATGCCCGAGCGTGCTGAATACCATCACCCCAAAGGGGCGCTCCGCCGATCGGCCTATTATCAGCAAGAGAGCGAAGCAATGCAGGCAAACCGCTACATCGGCTCACCCGGACTGGCAATGAATATCTTAGGAGATACGGCACGCTATATTTTCTTCGATATCGAATCGGCTCCCTTGGAGAACGTAAGCCAGTATGCCGCCACAAAGGGATTGAAAGAATGCATAAACTTGTTCAATCGTGATTCCATCGAGGGGACTCTTGAACTGCTTTCTTCCCTCCCCGCATCGTCGTTCCTCCACATCGATCTTTACGAGATAGACAAGCCCGGCAGAAATAGCCGTACTTATCTGGATGTGTTCATAGAAGCAGCCAAGGCAGGGATGCGGTGTTTCCTTTGGTACGGCTACATGACGTTGAAGGATAAACGGCATCTGGAGGAATTAATCGCCCAAAGCTTACCGGAAGCGGGTATCAGAAACGCGACAGGAGTAGAACTGACCCTGAAGATGATAAAGGAAGACATCGCAGAAAGCAACCCGGGCGTATTGGGGAGCGGCATTTTAGGAGCGAACCTGTCTGAAGAATCGAATGCGGTAATCCAAAAATATGCCGCATGGCTGGAAGAGATCTACAAAGACGCAAAGTACAAGAATCTGGATGGATCGGTGTATCTGACCCAACGATAAACAATGGGATTCATACCCGCATCGCTCCGGACGCTAAGAGCGATGAACCGGATATATACCTTTCCGGCCTGTCTTCAATTATCTTGTGCCAATTTCGAGAACCAACCCCTACCTCTTTTGTTATTACCGCATTATCTTAGATGTTTAATTTCTAAATAGTAAATTCTAATGTGTGATAACCTAAAACAACAGAAGTATGAAAAAGTTAATGTTTGCTGTAATAGCTTGCGCGATGGCCCTGTCGGGCTGCTCCTCGGAGGATGACTGCACCACCGTAAATCCCCAGCCTGAAGAAAATGCCACGGAGATCAAATTAAATGCCGGCATCCTGGGCGTGGCAACCCGTGCACCGGTGTCGACGAATGATAACATTACAGCCTCGTTCGTGGCATCCACTACCGATGGAGACTATACGACGAACGCATGGAACTCTACCGTGACATTCGTAGCCTCCCCCACACCGACGTCTGCGCTCTCTTTCAGTCCGGCACGTTATTACCCGGTGAATAGTTCGACCATCTATATCAAAGGTTACTATCCGGCAGGGACACTCGCAGGAAAGAGCGTGACACTCGCAGCCGACGGAACAGAGGATGTGATGATCACCGCCCAGGCTTCCGGAACAAAAGCGACTGCCACCCCCTTGTCGTTCATCTTCAACCACCTGCTGACGCAATTGCAGTTCAAGTTCGTATCCGGCACGGGATATCCCGCATCGGGCGTCAACGTGACCAGCCTCGTAATCAAACAACAGAAGGCACCTGCCACGTTGGACCTGAATACGGCCGCCATGACGTACACCACCAAAGATCTTACGCTTTCGGGAACCTTCCCCATCACAACGGCCGGGGCAACGGTAAGCAATTATCCGATGGTGAAAAGCGGTGAAGCCCTGTCAGTTGCCGTTACCACAAGCGACGGAGTGACCTATCCCGAAACTGCCATCTCCATAACCACCGAGGCCGGAAAGTCGCACCTGATTACGCTGACCTTCACGCCTAAAGAAATCACAGCCGCCATCAGCGTAACAGCCTGGCAGGTAGGAGGACAAGGATCATCCTCGTTACAATAATATACTTTCATAATACACAGATTGCACAGTATAAGGTTTACGCAGGAGACTGTGGAGCATGCCTGAACGGTACAGCCGAAGCCTTGCAGGATATAAGCGTTTACGCACGTGAATGTAAAGCATACCTGAACCGTACAGCCGAAGCCTTGCAGGACATAAGAATTTACACAGGAGACTGTAGAATATACCTGTCTACGCAATCTGTGCCACGCCAAAAAAGAAAGGACGATGAAACGGGCTCTCCTCACTCTGATGGGTTGGATGCTGCTCTCGCAAGGGTGCAGCTACGGAGTAGCAGACGACTGTCTGCCACCTGAAGAACCCGTGCCCATACGGATGGCAATCGCGGAAGAAAAACTGCCCACACGGGCACCTGTCACCACGATCGACGCTTCCAATCTGTCGAGTGTCGGCATTTACGCAGTCAGGGAAGGAAGTACTGCCGGGCAATATCCCTGGACACCCACGCCTTTCGCCTTAAACCTGACACCCAGTGGCATCAGCGGCAACCAGATCTCCTTCAACCCCAAGCTTTATTATCCGTTGGGAGGAAAGCGGGTCATCTTCTACGGTTACTATCCCCGCACAACGACAACGGCAACCACCGGCAACAATTACATCACCGCACCGGACAACGGCATCGCCCCCACCTACCATTTCACACTGACAGGTGCGGAGGATGTGATGTATGCCGTCAGCACTCCCACGGGAAGCACCAGCACTTCGCCCGTCAGCCTCACGTTCAACCATGTGCTGACCCAACTCCGGCTGAACACTTCCCTCCTGGGTTCGCTGTCCAGCATCAAACTGGTAGGCGTATCCAATAAAGGAACGCTTAACATCGGCAACGGAGCTGTCACTTATGACAGCTCCGTAACAGACATTGCACTGACTATTCCTCTATTGGGGTCAGTGACCGATGCCGTGATGGTTCCCGCCGGCGTGGCAAGTTATAAGGTGGAAGTCGTCCTATTGCTTTCGCTGCTAAAACGAACGTACCTGGTGAAGCCCACTTCCGGCACTTTCCAGCCGGGAGTGATTTATACGATTAGTCTGTAAGAAGCAGAGCAACCCTGAAAGGAAGTTTGCGTTTCATTCTCCAAGACTTTTTATATCCCAACGATTAGAATCCAATTCACCATAGAGTAACACGGAATCTCACAGAGTTTTTATCAGTATAGTCAAGCAAGAGAAAGAAAGCCTCTATGTACCCTGTGGGGAGTCAAGCAATACGATTTCACAACAGAAGGCACAGAATTCTAATTTACTACTTATCCGGATATGTAAGAAAGAAAAGTTTCTTTGTGAGACTCTATGTTACTCTGTGGTAAAAAAAGTTCAGAACAACCCTGAAAAGAAGTCAGTCCTTCATTCTCCAAAGCTTTTTGTGTCCTTTTCATTACGAGAAGAGCAACGACAGAAAGTTAGCCTCCTGCTCCCCGTCTTCGGAGTTGTGGATACAACCGTTTTCCGCCAGCAAGTCGCGATACATCAGGCAGAGCCGCATAGGTGAATGATAAGGTTCATACGTACTGGCGGGAAGTTGTGATACCATATGCAACGCATCGGCCATCTTCATAGCCGCCCGTTTACTCTCCTGTATCTGTCGGAAGCACTCTTCCCGTTCTTCCCGGCTTCCGGCATTCACCATCCGCGACGCAAGCTCTTCCATCGCCTGAAGAGGTCCCCGAAGTTCCCGGCTGACATGGGAAAAAAAAGCGGAACGCAACCGATCCGCCTGTTCGGTACGTTCTTTCCCGATATGCAGTCGATTCATCTCCATCACCTGTGCGGTAATATTCTTGACATATCCTTTGAGGTAATAAAACCCGTTGCCGAGCGGTTGGCAGGTCACGACATGATTTTCGAGATAGAAGTCCTCTCCATTACCATGCACTTTATAGCGAATACCCTCCTGAGGAGGACGTCCGGCATGGAGGGCAGCCATAAATTGAGTGACTATTTGTGCATCTTCCCCATTCATCAGTTTCAGATAATCCAATGGATCCACATACTGTAATTCGTCGTGCCGGTGTATCGTATCGGCAAATCCAATGTAACGCAATTTCCCCGTTTCGGTACTGTACGTCCACATACCGACCCCTGCCACTTTCAGCATTTCCAGTAATACCTTCTCCCTAAAAAGGGCATCAAGGCTCTCTTTCCGATGTTTTTTCGTCATTCCGTAATGATTATGAATAAGATGGTTTTGAGTTGTTTTATAATTAAATCTATTATATAGGTCTATTATCCGATCAATTGCATAGTACTACATCTGGAAGATGTTTGCTGGATTACAACAATTGGGAAAAGAAAAAGTTCGGCATATATTAAGTTAAAAGCATCCTATAAAAAGAATGGGTGTGTGTCGAAACTCACCACAGAATGACACAGAGTGAATTTCAAGTCATTAATTATCCATATTGATAATCTGTGAAAATCCGTGCAATCCGTGGTGAAAAGACTTTCGACACAGCCCCATCCGTTCTTTACTTTAAGAGAGTATCACTTATCCCGGTACTTACAGCAACCGGGCAAGGTATCATAAACAGCCTTATCGGCTTTGTATTTATCGGTATCATGACCAACTTTAGCAATAGCTTTGGCTACGGCATCTGCAGAGGTTTTAGATGGATCAAACTGTAAGTGAATCATTTGTTTTTCCTGATCCCAGTCTGCCGTCCGGACACCGGGAACACGTTTAGCAGCTGTTTCAATACGCTCCTTGCACATACCGCAGGAACCATGAACAGTGAACATAGTATGCTCATTGTTCTGAGAGCCGGCATGACTGTCATGCGTACCAGACATATTATGTCCTCCATGTCCGACCATCGGAGCAGTACCCGAACCGTTCTCATTCATCATGGAGCGTTTGCCCTCAAGCTGCGCACTGGCATCAATAGAGAAAACTCCGTTAGTAACAATCTCTTCACCATCAGAAAGTCCATCGAGAACCACATAGGCTCCACCAAGGGAAGGACCAAGAGTTATCTCACGCATCAGGAAGGTGGGAATATCCGTACCAGGCTGACGTACATAGACCACAGCACGCTTACCAGTCCAGAGAATGGCAGTTTGGGGAACAATAATCTGATCTTTATAACCTTTCAAAGGGGCAGAAACCCGGGCAGTGGCATACATTTCAGGTTTCATCTCCTGAGCGGAATTAGCTACATCCACGCGAACACGGGCAGTACGGGTGGTAGCATTGATGATAGGATCTATGAAGGAGATGCGACCGGAAAACTTCTTACCGGGAAAAGCAGAAAGAGTGAATTCCACGAGGTCCCCCTTGGTAAGGAACGGAAGGTCTGCCTCAAAAGCATCGAAAACAGCCCATACACGGGAGAGATTAGCTATGTCAAAAAGTACACTGCCTTGTGAAACATAGTCCCCCTGATTGATACGCTTGGCTATGACGATACCACTCGTATTAGATTTGATTTCTACCATAGGAGATGCCTGACCGGAATCGCGGATGGCATCGATCTGGGCATCTGTCAGATTCCAAAGACGAAGTTTCTCACGCGCAGCCTGCACAAGGGCAGGTTGCTGCATGTGGATGGCCTCAAGTAATTCCTGCTGGGCAGTAAATAACTCAGGCGAATAGAGAGTTGCAAGGGTTTGTCCTGCACGTACAGTCTCACCGGTAAACTCAATATTAAGTCGCTCGATACGCCCGCCAACATAAGCAGTCTGTGACTGAAGACTACGTTCGTCAGGAATAATCTTACCGTACAAACGAACCTGTTTCACAGGATTACTCCGGCTGACACGGGTGGTCTGGACATCAGCAAGTGCCATAGCCTCTTCGGACATCCGAATGGCATTGGGATCGATAGCGTCATCACTTCCGGAGGCTACATTCTTCTTGAGAGGGATCAGATCCATACCGCAGATAGGACATTTACCCGGTTTATCCTGACGAATCTGAGGATGCATGGAACAGGTCCAGACACCGGATTCGTCCTGTACAAGGTCATGGGATGATCCGTGAGTGTCGTGAATAGGAGGTTCAGACAGTATCCCTTCGGTAGTTCCCGATGAAGAGGAAGGACTGAACAAAAGCCACCCCAAGATAAAGCCGGCAAAGGCTATCAATGGATAAAGTACTTGCTTTTTACGAAGAATATCTGATATCTTTTTCATATGGTTATCTTTTTTAGTGGTTCTATATCTATATTATCAGCGGGCTATTAGCTTTTCCATAGCCGCTACCATAGTATTATAAGCCGCTATAGCTTCACTTTTTTTCAGTTTATAATCAAGCATCTGGCGTTCCACCTGGATGACGTCAGTCAGCGACTGACGCCCGGCGGAAAATTCACGTACCATCAGCTGCCACGTGGAAAGTGACAAAGAGTACTGCTGTTCGTAGAGCAACACTTTACGGGCAGCATCATCAAGTTGCTGACGGACATTTATATATTCGGCCTGCAACTGGTTTTGTATATTGTCACGCTTCAATTCACTTGCCACGCGGTAATTATGGCTCTCCCGTTGTTGTGCATTGTATTTACGTCGGAACAAAGGAAGACTGATTTTTAACATCGGCATTACCATATCCTTACCATTCATGTCGGGCATCCCCATGGGATCGGCCACCTTGTTGACCAAAGAGTATTGCAGTCCGATACCGATCATAGGATAACTCATACGACGCTCCATTTTTGCTTTGGCACGAAAAGCTTCACCTTCTGCCTCGAGCATAGTAATCATAGGGTTATGTGTAAGAATGCTGTCGATCAGAATATGCTCATCTATGCGGTAGAAACGCTGTGTCAAAGAGTCAGGTACATGGACAGGAGCATCAGACGGCTGGTTGAGCAGGGCATTAAAGCGAGCCTCAGCAGTCAGACGGGCGGACTGAAGAGTGGCAAGGTTATCTTCCAGTTCTGCACGTTCCATCTGGATACGAAGAACATCGGACATGCTACCGGTAGCAGTACTCCCCATCGATCCTCCACCCATACCAGACATGCCACCTGAAGAAGTACCGATTGAAGTTCCAGAAGCGATGGCAGACGCCGCATTTCCCATTCCTCCCATACCGGCCATGTCGTTACCGGAAGCTGACGCAAGTGGCATCGAGGAAATCGATTTAGCAGCAGCAGAAGAAGAAGAAGATGAGACAGACAAAGAGGTTGCCTGTGCCGACGAAGCAGAAAAACGATTCAGCGCCAATTGTTCAAGCTGACGGAGAAGATGAATATTAGTCTTCATCGTGCGATATTGCTCATTGAGGTTACAGAGCTGATACCACTGGGCTTTGACCTCATACCAAAGGTTGTTGCGAGTATCACGAAACTGTTCATAGGCCATACGTGCCATCTCGGAAGCCTCACCACGGGCTGCTTTACGGGTACCGAACCAAGGGAACATTTGCATCAAGGTGAAGTCGGCCACCTGTTTACCCATCAAGGTTTCCATGGGTTTGATAAAAAAGCCGATCTCTAATTCGGGATCGGAAAAGGCACCTGCCTGAGGAATCTTCTCCAATGAAGCTTTATAGAGCATGAAGTCCGCATTTACTTGCGGATTATTGCGGGCAGCCTGTTCCAGATAAACCGGCAAGCTATCGACCGGTTGCTGTCCTTCGGTAGGTGAAGCGGATTGCCGCGCAGAAACGGGAATAACAGCGGGACAAAGCAAAATATTAATTGCTATGACCAATGGATATTTATATTTTCTGTTCATTATTATATGATCGTTTACTTATGAAATACTATTATGCAAAAAGGTGAGACTTACCCGGGGGGTATATAGCCCCCATATGTGGGGAGTATACGGACCCCATATGCGAGGGGTACTCAGCCCCTATATATTATGGGGGGATACTACTCACCGTATGCTCCTTTCCGTTTCTTCTCCCGTCTACGCTCCACCGCCTCACGCCACCAGCATTGCAGCACCGGAACCACAAACATCGTCATCGACTGTATCAGCATCCCCCCAAACGTCGGGATAGCCATCGGAACCATGATATCCGCCCCTTTTCCGGTGGATGTCAGCACGGGAAGCAGCGCGATCAGCGTCGTCGCCGTCGTCATCGCCGCAGGGCGGACACGCTTCAATCCGGCCTCGACCACCGCCTCACGGATATCGTGTCGGGTCCTCGGGTCACGCTCCAGAAAGACGTGATGGATGTACGTCCCCATCAGCACCCCGTCGTCCGTAGCCACGCCGAAGAGGGCGATGAAGCCCACCCAGACCGCCACGCTGAGGTTGATGGGGTGCATCTGGAAGAGATCCCGCATGTTCTCACCGGCGATGCTGAAATTCATGAACCACGGTTGCCCGTAGAGCCACAGCAAGATGAACCCGCCCGCGAAGGCGACAAACACGCCGGAGAAATGGATCAGCGAAGCCGTCACCGTGCGGAACTGGAAGTAGAGCACCAGCAACACGATGAGCAGCGCCAGCGGGACGACAATCATCAGCCTGTCCGTAGCACGCTGCTGCTGCTCGTAGTTCCCGGCAAACTTATACGAGACGCCCTTGGGCAGCACCAGTTCGCCGCTCTTCACCTTGGCGTCGAGCATCGCCCCCGCCTCGTGCACCACGTCCACCTCGGCACGACCGGAGAGCTTGTCGAAGATGACGTAGCCCACCAGGAACGTGTTTTCGCTCTGGATCATCTGCGCGCCGCGCGAATATTCGATGTCCGCCAACTCCTTGAGCGGCACTTGCGCCCCGGTGGCGGTGGGAACGAGCAGCATCGAGAGCGCCTCCGGACTGTCGCGCAGCTCACGGGCATAGCGCAGCCGGATGGGGAAACGCTCGCGGCCTTCCACCGTGCGGGTGAGCGCCATCCCTCCCACGGCAGCTCCGAGCACCTCTTGCAGGTCACCTACCGCTACACCGTAGCGTGCCATTGACTCCCGGTTGAGCTTAATCTCGAGGTAAGGAGCGCCCACCGCCCGGTCGTAGAACACGGACGAGGGGATGACGGACGGAGACGACTTCAATGCCTGTTCGATCAGCTTACCCCCCTGCTCGATGTCCTCCAGCGTGGGGCCATACACCTTCACCCCCATCGGCGCCCGCATGCCTGTGGAGAGCATCACGAGCCGCGCCTCGATGGGTTGTAGCTTCGGCGCTGAAGTCAGCCCCGGCAGGTGGGTGACGTTGACAATCTGTTGCCAGATGTCGTTGGCGTTCTTGATCTCCGGCCGCCACTGGCGGAAATAGTCGCCCCGGGGGTCGGCCACCAGGCTGTCGGCAGGCAAGAGGCGGAAACCGTCGGCAGGATTATACGTGCCCCCGTCCTTCAACACGAACGCCCCGTCCCCGTCCACCCGGAAACGTGCCCGCCGCCCGTCCTCGTTGAGGATATATTCGGGACGGTAGTTGATCGTATTCTCGAACATCTGCACCGGCGCCGGGTCGAGGGCGGAGTTCACCCGCCCCCACTTGCCGATGGCCGTCTCCACCTCCGGGATGGCGGCCAGGCGCTTGTCGAGTTTCTCCACATAGTCCAGGTTCTGCTCGATGCCCGCATGCGGCATGCTGGTAGGCATCAGCAGGAAAGAGCCTTCGTTCAGGCTCGGCATGAACTCCTGCCCGACGCCCCGCCAGATGAAGAACCCGCAGACAACTGTCGCCACGGGGATCATCATAAACTTCCAACGGTTGGCCAGGCACCAGCGCAGGATGCGTTCGTAGAAGATGACCAGCGCCCAGAGCATCGCCAGGATGATAGCCACGCAACCGGCCACGAAGAGCACGTTCACCGTCAGCCCCCGCCCCGGTCCCATAGGCAACCACTCTTCGGAGAGGTAGAAGAGCGCCACGAGCAGGGCGATGGCGATGTTGACGTAGTTGGCTATCTTCGGATTCTTCCAGCGCCCCGCCAGCAGATTGTTCACCCCTACCGCCGTCAGCCCCAGCGCGGGGATGCTGCCGTAGATAGAGCACAGCGCGACGCCCATCCCGATCAGCACGTAATTCATCCCCCGCCGGATCATCTTCGAGTCGATCCGCACCGAGAAGAGGAAATAAGCCAGTGTCGGCAACAGGATCAGCCCCAGCACGAAAGCCGAAGCCAGCGCGTACGTCTTGGTGTAAGCCAACGGCGAAAACATCTTCCCCTCCTGCGCCTGCATGGCAAACACGGGCAGGAAACTGACAATCGTCGTAATCATCGCCGTAGCGATTGCCCCCGACACCTCGCTCACCGCCTTGTATATCAGTCCAGCCAGCGCCTTCCCCTTCGTAATCCCCCGGTTCTCCGGCATCTCCATATACCGGATGATGCTCTCGACGAACACCACCCCCACGTCCACCATCACCCCGATGGCGATGGCGATACCGGACAGAGCCACGATGTTCGCCTCAATCCCCGTGTACCGCATCAATATAAATGTAGCCAGCACCGCGATGGGCAGCATGCTCGCAATCACCACCGACGCCCGCAGGTTGAGCACCAGCACGATAATCACGATGATACAGATCAGTATCTCGTGCGAAAGGCTCGACTCCAGCGTGCCGATCGTCTCCTTGATCAGTCCCGTCCGGTCGTAGAAGGGGACGACGGTCACCTTCGATACCGTCCCGTCCGCCAGCGTCTTTTGCGGCAGACCGGCATCCATCTCATGAATCTTCTCCTTCACGTTGTCGATCACTTCCAGTGGGTTCGACCCGTAGCGGGCAATCACCACGCCGCCCACGGCCTCCACACCTTCCTTGTCCAGTCCGCCGCGCCTCGTGCCCGGCCCGATGTTCACGAAAGCGATATCGGAAATGCGCACCGGCACCCCCTCCCGGACGGTGACGACGGTGTTCTCGATGTCCGCCACATTCTTCACGTAACCCAGCCCACGGATCAGGTATTCCACCTTGTTCACCTCCATCGTTTCGGCGCCGATGTCGAGGTTGCTCTTCTTCACGGCGTTCATCACGTCCATCACCGACACGTTGAACGAGTACATCGCGTCTGGGTTCAGCTCTATCTGGTACTCCTTGACAAACCCGCCCGCGGATGCTACTTCGGACACGCCCTCGGCGGCGGACAGGGAGTACTTCA
Source organism: Bacteroides hominis (assembly GCF_033042785.2). Taxonomy (NCBI): domain Bacteria; kingdom Pseudomonadati; phylum Bacteroidota; class Bacteroidia; order Bacteroidales; family Bacteroidaceae; genus Bacteroides; species Bacteroides hominis. The sequence continues at coordinate 5,004,641 of NZ_CP178829.1, forward strand.
CATAAAAGTCCTGTATCGTCCGCAGTTCCTCGGCGTTCCAGCCTCCGGTGGGTCGTCCCGTTTTCGGGTCGCGCCCCTCCAGCGTGTACCAGTAGATTTGCCCCAGCGCCGTAGCGTCCGGGCCCAGCGTAGGCTGCACGTCCTCGGGCAGCGTGCCCGGCGGCAACGAATTCAGTTTCTCCAGGATGCGCGAACGGCTCCAGTAGAACTCGATATCATCCTCAAAGATGATGTAGATAAACGACATCCCGAACATGGACGAGCTACGGATGGTTTTCACCCCCGGTATGCCCAGCAGCGAGGTGGTGAGCGGGTATGTAATCTGGTCTTGGATGTCCTTGGGCGAACGTCCCATCCATTCCGTGGCCACAATCTGCTGGTTATCACCGATGTCGGGGATGGCATCCACCGGGATCGGGTTTCTCGGCACGATGCCCCCATGCCAGTTGAAGGGTGCGGTAGAGACTCCCCAGACCACGACCAGCGCCAGCAGGAGCATGGTTATTACCCTGTTTTCGAGGAAATAACGGATTATTTTGTTGATCATATAGAAAGATATTTATTGTATAATAGTAAACACTTGGAATGCCCAAAAGGATATGGGAATCCCTGACAGAATGTCCCAGAGAATAGGATATTCCCTAATGAAATGCATCAAAAGGGTATACCAATTCCTGTCCCACATTGAAAATCAGAGGGGAATAACTTCTTTTCTTCTCTCCGGAAAGGAAGTAAAGTGAATACTAAATCAAATAAGTACAATGATAAACAAACAGAGGAACTCCCGTTTGCTTGGGTGGAGAATCAAAAGCAATAAAACTCTGGCAGGTATCTTCCACCTCCAACGACAGAAATCCTGCATAGAGCACCGGTAACAGTTCTGTCACCACAGGTACCAGGTTCGTCACCACCACATGGTTCACGTCCTGATCTACCGCCAGCTTGATGTAATGTGCCTCATCCTTACAACAATCCGAAGTCTTCTTCTGTCCACACATGGTGCAAGCAGATGCACTCCCCCATTCCACATCTGCCATACGGCCCATGCAGTAATGAACGTTGACTGTAATGCCTGATGACACCACAGCATATAATAACGTAAGGATGATTAATATGAACTTCTTCATGTGCGTTTTTGAGGTTGCGAAAATAAGTATCGGGATCGACACTTCCGAGCCCCGTTACATATAATTAACGTATGAATATCCTTTTTGGTTTAATCCTTTTGGTTATCTTTACCCCACCAACTAATAAAAAAACTGTCATGAAACATATATCTATCAACTATATCTTCACTACTGCCCTCGCCTTGGGCGCCGGTATCAGTATTCCTGTCCTCGTGGGGAGCACTTGCCTCAGCGAGCAACATTCTGTACAATCGGAAGTACCATACTGTGTCACTCCGCCTACCGTCCCCGAACAAGCAATCTTCGATGGCGACACCATCGACCTCCGTCGTTACGACCGACGTGAACGCATGGACCGTGAAATGATGTCGTTCACTTATATGCACTCCACCACCATGCTGATGTTGAAACGCGCCAACCGCTACTTCCCCATCATCGAACCACTATTGAAAGCCAACGGTATCCCCGACGACTTCAAATATCTGATGGTGATAGAAAGCAGTCTCAACCCTATCGCACGCTCCCCGGCAGGTGCCGCCGGCCTGTGGCAATTTATGCCCGCCACCGCCCGCGAATTCGGTCTCGAAGTCAACGATAACGTAGACGAACGCTACCACATCGAGAAAGCCACTGCAGCCGCCTGTCGCTATTTTAAGCAGGCTTATGCCAAATATGGTGACTGGATGGCCGTTTCCGCTGCCTATAATGCCGGACAGGGACGCATTTCTTCGCAACTGGACAAGCAGCTGGCTGATCATGCCATGGACCTCTGGCTGGTAGAAGAGACTTCCCGCTATATGTTCCGCCTGCTGGCCGTGAAAGAGGTATTCGGCAACCCGCAACGCTTCGGCTTCTTGCTGAAACGGGAGCATCTCTATCCCGTCATTCCTTACAAAGAAGTGACGGTAAATACCGAAATCAGTGACCTGAGCGACTTTGCACAGAAACAAGGCATCACCTATGCCCAATTACGTGACGCTAATCCCTGGTTACGCGGCTCTTCACTGAAAAACAAAACCGGAAAGAAATACGTTATCCATATACCCACACAAGAAGGTATGAATTATGACCCGAAAAAGACCGTTCCATACGAACGGAAATGGGTAATTGATTAATAATTGACTCTGGCAGTTACATTAACATATTAACACATTGAAAAGTGATTCTTGGCTCTATTGTTTTCTGCACAACCAGGCTCTGAAGCGTAAGTTGTACGTCATTATTTTCGAATCCGACACACCCGCAGGGAAGGCATTCGATGTAGCCCTTATCATATGTATCCTATTGAGTATTCTGCTCGCCATTATCGAAAGCCTGCAAGGTCTTCCTTCCTGGCTTTCGGCTCCGTTCATCGTACTCGAATACCTTTTTACGGCTTTCTTCACTTTTGAATACGTCACCCGTATTTACTGTTCGCCTCAACCACGGAAATACATCTTCAGTTTTTTCGGTATCATCGACCTGCTCGCTACGTTACCGCTCTATCTTGCCTTCTTTCTGCCCGGTGCGCGTTACTTGCTTATCATCCGTGCTTTCCGCATCATACGGGTATTCCGTATCTTCAAGCTCTTTAACTTCTGGCTTGAAGGCGAACGATTGCTCACCTCACTCAAAGAAAGTAGTAAAAAGATAGCCGTTTTTTTTCTCTTTGTCGTCATCCTCGTCGTCGCCATCGGTACGCTGATGTACATGATCGAGGGAACTCAGCCCAATACACAATTCAATAACATCCCGAACAGTATTTACTGGGCCATCGTCACCATGACCACCGTCGGTTATGGAGACATCACCCCCGCTACCGCCCTCGGCAAATTCCTATCCGCCTGCGTTATGCTGATCGGCTACACTATTATTGCCGTACCCACAGGTATCGTCTCTGTATCTATGATGAAAGAGTACAAAAAACTTAAAGATTTGCAATGTCCCAACTGTCACAAAACGGGGCATGAAGAGAATGCAACATATTGTAAATATTGCGGACATAAACTAAAAAACGAAGAAACACCCCAACAAGAATCCCAGACTAACGGACCGCGCAGGACTACTTCATAAGTATCTTGTCACCTTCAATTTTAGCCTCTTCCCTGTCCAACAACATCTGGACCCCCCTACGCATAGCAGTCTCCACATTCAGTCCGAAACGGGCATAACCTAATAACTGGGCAGTTATTTTCATTAAGTCAGTCAAAGGTAAAGCTATTTGTTGTTCCAATATACTCAGAGCTGCATTGGCCACCTCACGTGGAGGTAAATCTGCCACCTCACGTTTGGAATCAATACGAAATTTAGTATATGCCTCTGCTTCCTCTTTCGTATTCCAATAAAAAGTCAGTCCGTCAACTTCTTGCTTGTAATAAGGGGTTCTACTCAATATATCATCCATCCAGGCAATCAAACGGGCTGTTTTACGAAGAATTCCATAAGCACTGAAAATTCTGTTACTCAACAATGAACGACTGATAGGCGCTTCTGTATGCATAATTTCATCCAACTGTTTTCTGATACGGGGTTCTCGTCGAGGCATCATAAAGTCCCAGGAAGAAAGATTCACTGAAACCAAAGAAGCTGTTTCATAGATCTCCGATTCCACAGACTTTACTCCCTCCCGAATCACCTGTTCCGGAACGTTTACCAAACAAGGTTGTGCACTACATAGCAATCCGGCTTTCTGTCCTTGATTCAATACAGGAACAGGAAGAGAAACCGATGCCGGAATCTCCGATTTACTGCAACGTGCTTTCTCCAATTCTCCCTCTATACGGTCAATCACTTTTTGAGAATTTTCCCACCAGTCCATTGTCCATACCTTACAGATATTCCATCCCAGCATCTTCAAGACACTGCTTTGCACAATTTCCCGATCCCGGGCAGTTTTCGCAGCCCGATAATTTTCACCGTCACACAAAATTCCGAGCAAATAACGGGAAGAATTATCCGGATCGACAACACCTACATCTACCCGGAATCCGGAACATCCGATTTTAGTTTTTACCTGATACCCCCTCTCACGAAGCTTTGAGGCCACCAGTGTACCGATATCAATACTCTCGGACGCCATTGCATTAGAGTGATTCAAAACACCGGTGCCTTTACCGGCATATTCGAGGAAGTATTTCAAACCTGCCACTCCTACGGAAGATGTTTTTTTCAGGTCAATCTGATCAGCCTTTAATGTAGAAAAGACTTTCATCTCATACCGGGCACGAGATACCGCTACATTCAAACGACGTTCACCACCATCACGGTTCAGCGGACCAAAATTAAGGCTGACCCGTCCGTTGATATCCGGACCATAACCTACTGAAAACAAAATGACATCCCGTTCATCTCCCTGTACATTCTCCAGATTCTTAATGAAAACAGGTTCTTCACGGTTAAAAGCAAGATTCTCCAAATCGGCATTTTGCATAACAACATCCGACAACATATCTTCAATCAGAGTCTGCTGTACAGAACTGAATGTTACCACTCCAATACTTTGACGACTCAGCTTCGGATCGGAAAGCCTACGAACAATCTCGTCGACTACAGCCTGTGCCTCAGCTTGATTCTGCCGGCTTTTTCCTTTATCATAATATCCCTCAACAGATACCAGCGTAACTTTTGCAGCCAGATCGTCAGGAGACGGAAAAGTCAACAATTTATTATCATAATACTGTGAATTACTAAAAGCAATCAGGCTCTCATGTTTACTGCGATAATGCCATAACAAATATTTGGAAGGCATAGACAAAGCCAGACAATCATCCAGGATACTTTCCAGATCTTCCATCTCGATATGCTCTTCATCTACAGAGTTGCTGGTGAAGAAACTGGTTGGCGGCATCTGCTTCGGGTCACCTACAACGACCACATGGTTTCCACGGGCAATGGCACCAACAGCTTCGCATGTAGGCATTTGGGAAGCTTCATCAAATACAACCAAATCGAACTTATCATGGTTCACATCGATATATTGCGCTACAGACATAGGACTCATCAGCATACATGGGCACATGCGTGGCAATAAATTAGGGATAGAATCAAACAGTTTACGGATAGGTACCCCACGCCCATTACTACGGATACACTTCTGCAAAATTCCCACTTCCGAACTTTGGGCAGCCGCATACACAAACGATGGAATGTTAGAAGCCAATTTTGCATAAAGTTCTTTCTTTATCAATTCCTGATACTGTTCATTCAGTTCACGAAAACGGAGAATGCTGTCATTGAACAACTCTCCACTAAAGAACTGCAGTACCTGTTCCGTACCAATGGCATATTCCGTAAAACTACGATAAAATCCTTTCAAGTAAATATTCATCATCCGTTCGGTAGGCAGGTTACACTCCGTATACGCTGTAAATACAGACTCCAAGCCACAAGCTTCGAACCGACGGGACACATTCAGCCAACGATACCAGTCCTTCAATTTATCCGTGTTCTTTGCCCAAATTTCACACTGATGTAACGCTCCCGCCAGCCAATTGTCTTCACTGACATGAAGCACCTCTTTGGAAATACCCAGCAGTTGCAGCATCGATTCCTCCAATTGCTTTTCACGTTCCCAGTCCTGTACCACTCCCTCAAGTTGTTCCTTGTTCATTTGCCGGAATGAAGAATAGCCTTCTGAAAGCTGTTCTGCCAACTTCTCCTTAACCAAGCGTACTGATGACGCATCTTCGGCTAATCCCATCAACAATCTGTTCAACTGAAGCAGTCCCTCACTCATCGCTTCTATATCAGCCCACTGCTCTTCGCCTGAATGGGCCTTAGCACCAAACAAATTCTGCAGCCAACTGCTTTTGCTGTCCACTTCCTGCTTTTCTTGCTGATAAGAAAGCAATTGCTGCAATACCGGAAGTACCTGTTCTTTGCCTATACGCCCTTGCAACGAAAAGAGAGACATCTCTTTACAGAACTTACGTTGCTTCAGCCAACGGGGAAGGAACCAACTTTGTGTAATCTCTTTCCACTCCGCCAACTTTTGCTGTGCTGGAAAAGTAAAAAAAGCATCTTCAAACGATTGTTTCAGCAAACTGTAGACAGCATCCCTTTTTCGCCCATGTTCAATGATACGGCGTATCTTCTCAACATTCTCATTTGGCTCGGTCATCAATACCAAATTGGCAGTCATCCCCGGAAGTTGCATTAAGATACGAATAAACCGAACCAGACTCTCCAACAACTTCTCCGTATATTTATTACCTATTCCATATATTGAAAAGCACTTTCCCACCTTTTTCTCCATCACCTGTAAAAGAGTTATATACTCTTTCAAAAGCTTATCCGTTTCCTCTTTCAGTTGCGAAGAGTACTCCTTTATATTAATTCCGGTGAGGGGATGATGATAAGAATGTCCGCTTACTTTTCCAACTCCCACCAATTCTTCCACAGCATGGTTCCACTCGTTCAACTGTTCTTTGGTCAATGTGGTAAGCAGAAAAGCGGGTATCATTATTTCTTCTTTTTCGTCAATAGAACTGTAACGTGTGACCGCTTCATAAACGGAAATACCGCAAGGATATACCCGGTGCAGCGCCTCTACATATCCATTGATCTGCTGACGCATTTTAAACAGTTTCTCCGACTCTTCCTTAAACTCTTCCGGTTCTTTATACCGGAAAATCTCTGTTGACTCTTTTAACTGTCTGAGCACATCTGTTTTACGTGCTTTATTGGAATGTAATTCCAGACAAAAAGGAGCCAGGCCAATATTTGTAAGCCTTTTTTGTACCACAGAAAGTGCAGCCATCTTTTCGGCCACAAACAACACCCGTTTGCCTTGATACAATGCATTGGCTATAATGTTCGTAATGGTTTGCGACTTACCGGTTCCGGGGGGACCGTGTAAAATGAAACTCTTTTCACTCACAGCTTCATAAACCGCTTCAAGCTGCGATGAATCCGCACTGACAGGCAGAGCAATATCAGCAGGCGTCAAAGTGTGGTCCAGCTCTATGGCACTGGCATCGACATCTGCAACCTCCCACTCCATTTTACCACTCATCAGGCTCCCGACTATCTTATTTTTACTTAACTCTTCAGCATTTGAATGAATGTCATTCCACATAATGAACTTACTGAACGAAAAAGTACCCAAAATAGCCTGTTCTTCCACATCCCAGCGTTTCTCATTCATCACTGCCTTCCTGAAAATAGAAAAGACACGTTTCACATCGGCACCATTCTCATCTTTCGGCAACGATTCGAGTCCGGAAATAGTAATGCCGAAGTTTTGTCTCAGCATCTCCAACAGAGTGATATTGAGCATACTCTCTTCTTCACGGGCACGGATGATGTACCCTTTGGACACAGACTTGCGAATCATCTCAACAGGAAGCAGCAAGATAGGTGCATAGCGGGGACGCTCACTATGTTCGGTTTCATACCATCTCAACAAGCCCAGAGCAAGATATAAGGTGTTTGCCCCATTCTCCTCCAGAGCTATTCTGGAAGAACGGTATAAATAAGTAAGCGACTTTTTCAGATCCTGTTCGTTCAAATAGGTTCTCAATCTTTTCTGTGTCAATTCCTGCTTAATCAAACCGAGCATCGGATCAGATTCCGTCAAAGCTCCATAAAGTCCGAAATCATACAATGGATTATCCCAGTCAGAGGGTTTGCCCAAGATCTGAAATTCCGTTCCGTCAGAAAAAGCATCCTCCATCTTATCCACATCCGCCGAAATCACCTGAAGAGCATTTCGGGTAATGCGAAGGTTCAGAAAATTATTACGGAGACTCAAGTCCAATAACTTTCTCTCCCATAAAAGTTGTTTGGTGACTTCCACGTAACAGTCCTGATTTCCCCAATCATATTGCTTAATCTCTTCCGGGGCATTGCTGTAACTGACGTGCGACTCGTCTTCCGGTGTCTGAATCATCTCCGGATTTACGATCCATGCTTTCCCATGCATTATCCTCTGAGGCAAAGGCAGGATATGGGCAAAACGGCTACGTGCCACATCAATAAAACAAATAAAATCGTTCACCGCTAACATTTTACCATTAGCCAATCCGACTGCTGCATCGAAAGTCACATTTTTTCCATCGTTCATGCAGGTAGCTTCCAGTAAAATAATTTCGTTGATCCCGTCTGCAGTTCGTTTTGTCAACAGCGAAGGATCATCATTCACCGCATCAGGAAATGTTCCGTCAATCAGCCAGCATCCCACCAAAGCATGTCCCTGAATAACCACCAGTAATGGATGCAATCCCATAGCTTCGGCACACGAAGCATACAATAAGGACATATCCAGGCAAGTTCCCAATTTGCCGGAAAGCACATTATCCGAAAGTCTGATTCTCTGCCCGGCATCTCCAAAACTGGCAGGAGGTGTACAATAAGCAATGTGCTGCTCCTTAACAGCCTCGTACAAAGCAGCTAATTGTATCTTTACCCTATTAGGATTACAACTCTGATAAGCATCCAACGAGGAGCTACCTGACCACTCTTTCAGAATGGATGCTGTACGAGAAATAATTCCTGTAAGTATGGGATGATTGGGAACCACAAACGCCGACAAAAGTTCGGGCAACACCTGAATACCTCCCCACTGATCGAAGGCCAATATATCAATGGGATATTTACTTTGGAAGACTACTTCTTCATCACAAGAAACAATCAGTCCGATAGCACCGGAAAAACGTTCGGTTTGCCGAATGAAAAAAGAAGGATCCAAAAGTAGGTTCAATGTGGTTATTTTGATCATTTCACCTGGAGATAACCTTTCTATCATCACAGGTGAAGCTGCTGCAAACTCAGGCTCAAAAATCAAAGATACCTTTAAATCCGCAAGTGGATGTTCCGTATTATTTTTGATAGAAAACAACCGTACAACAGGTATCCGGTTTTGCTGCATGGAATAATTGACGACAGGCAAATAAATAAACTCCACATCCAATTTGGAAGAAGGATTCTCTTGACTCATGACAAACAAGATTAATTAGTTCACACTCAAACAATAACATGCAGCAAAATTACATAATAATTTATAAACGAAGCCTACTTATTTCAAAGAATTTACAAAACAAGCAGAAAAACCGTTCTTATTTTCCTTTCTTACCCCAAAAACGTTCCACCAACAGAATAAATACATATCCGCCGGCATAACTGACTATATCTTTCAAATCGAAAGTAGACCCAAGTATAATACGGGTCACAGGGTTCGTTATTCCCAACACATCGACTAACTGGAAGTACTGAAGAACCTCAATAAAACAGGCAAAAGCAAATACATAGAAAGGTAATTGAGATAAACCTTTCGGAATAAAAATCCGTATAAAGCAATAAATCAACACAACAACCAATGCATCACCCATATAAGGACGTACAAAACGATCGTGAACATACATACCGATTATGATTTCAACTGCCAATATTATAGCAAAGCCAATCAAATAAAAAAGTCTTTTATTCATTGTGTGTTTTAAGTTTTATGCAGTACTGAATATATAGTCTTTCCGAAAGAAATAATCTTTTAGCTGCGAATATACGTTATTTCTAAAAACAATCGTATCTTTAGGTTACGAATAAATTATTGGAATAAAGACAGAAAGGAGATTTTCGTATAATGTTGAACTTCGATTTTGTATTAAGATTATTGGTTGCCGGCATCTTGGGTGCCGTCATCGGTCTGGATAGAGAATACCGTGCCAAGGAAGCCGGCTATCGCACACACTTCCTGGTTTCACTGGGAAGTGCACTGATAATGATCGTTTCCCAATATGGCTTTCAAGAGATAATAAAAGAGGATAGTGTTACGCTCGACCCAAGTCGTGTAGCGGCGCAGGTAGTAAGTGGCATTGGCTTCATCGGTGCCGGAACAATTATCTTCCAAAAGCAGATAGTGCGGGGACTGACCACAGCGGCCGGTATCTGGGCGACAGCGGGAATCGGTCTGGCAGTAGGTGCGGGCATGTACGTTATAGGCATTGCCGCCATGGTACTGACTCTCGTGGGTCTTGAAGTATTAAGCTACTTGTTCAAAAGTATAGGGATGAAAAGTTCAATGATTACATTCTCCACCGACAATAAACAAGTATTGAAAGGAATAGCGGACCGTTTTAACTCCAAGGATTATCTGATAGTGTCGTATCAGATGGATAAGCAAGAACACGGAGGAATAGAAACTTATCAGGTGACTATGGTCATTAAGTCCAAACGGAACAATGACGAAGGGCATTTATTATCATTGATACAGGAGTTTCCCGAGGTGACAGTAGAACGGATTGAATAAGGTCATTTCTGTTTCTCAGTGATATACTTCCAATAACGTACCGGCATATCTTGCTTGTGTTTCCGGGGATTCAGCCTCTCTCTGATCGTGATAGATTTAAAATAAGTCTTCCAAAGCTGCTGAAACAGTTTTTCGTCTTTATCCATCAGACTTTCGTCGAGCATACCGGTAACCAGGTGGGCGGCTGGGGTATCCTGATCAAACGTCACCTCTTCCACTGTATGCAGGTCATAATAAAACCCATAACGCCGTTTCATATCATAAATCAGCCACCGCTGATCGGCAAACCGATCTTTAAAGTGAGCAACCGTCAATGGTAATGCGTTGTGCTGAGGTTCAAAAGCAGCAAAGAAAGTGCCATCCGCTGCTTTCTGAAAGCGAACGAACTGCAACATACGCAGCCGCTCCCAATCCACTCGTTTCCATATCCTGGAAAGGGCAAGTACATCCGGATCACCAAAATTCGTTTCAATGGATACAGGGGAATCAATGGCTTTACGGATGTACCGGAACAGGAGTAAACCCACCTCGGGCAATTCCGACAGCCAACACCAGGTAATGGCCGAAAGTGCAGACGCCGATACTTTTTTTTGCAATCCCCGCCAGACACGTCCTGCCTTTTCGTCATCGGTAATAACCGTAAAAACTTCATCATAAAAAAGTGGCAACGCCTCCCCATCCGTAAGTAAAACATCGGGGAAAGTCTTGCGGTAATAAGCATCAAATACTGCTGTCAACAAGCCATCAAGCGTTTTATCGTAAATAAAAAGAGTCATAACAATCTCAATCGGAAAAAACAAACGACAACTGATTTTCATCCGTCTTTTTCCTAACAGGCTTAGGCAGCAACAGGCTGCGTACGGTCTGTGGTGTCATCTCATTCACTGTCCGTACAGGCAATTCACTGCAAGTAATAAAGTATTGTGCTTTTTTCATGACCACACCTATCTTTTTAAGTTGATAATATCCCAACTTTGAGTAGCGGCGAGAAGCAACAATCAATTTAGCTGATTTCACTCCTATTCCCGGAACACGGAGTATCATTTCATAATCCGCTCTATTGATATCGACAGGAAACTGTTCCGGATGACGCAACGCCCAAGACAACTTGGGATCTATCTCCAAATCAAGATCGGGATAAGCGTCATCCACAATTTCATCAACCTTAAACTGATAAAAACGCATCAGCCAATCCGCCTGATAAAGGCGGTTTTCGCGTACCAGAGGAGGTTGCTTAAGTGCCGGCAAACGGGTATCGTATGTATTCACTGATACATAACCGGAGTAATAAACCCGTTTCATCGTAGGGCGTTGGTAAAGAGCCGAAGAGAGAAAAAGGATATCCTTATCAGTTTCGGCTGTGGCACCGACAATCATTTGTGTACTCTGCCCTGCCGGAGCAAAACGAGGAGCATAGCGAAACTTTTTCCGTTCTTCACTACTCTCCAGTACCCCTTGCTGGATATAAAGCATCGGTGCAAACACGCTCTTATGATCTTTTTCCGGAGCCAGCAGTTTCAGATTCTCTTCTTTAGGTATCTCCACATTCACACTCAGGCGGTCGGCATAACGCCCGGCTTCATTCACCAGTTCACGGCTGGCTCCGGGAATGCTTTTCAAGTGGATATATCCATTAAAACGGTGCACTTCACGCAAATCTTTTGCCACACGTACCAGACGCTCCATGGTATAGTCAGGGTTACGCACCACACCAGAGCTTAAAAACAGTCCTTCAATATAATTCCGGCGATAAAACTCAATCGTCAGATCTACCAGTTCGGATACGGAAAGCGTAGCTCTGGGCAAGTCGTTACTTCTCCGATTGATGCAATAAGCACAATCATATATACAATAGTTGGTGAGCATCACCTTTAATAGCGAAATGCAGCGACCGTCTTCCGCAAAACTATGGCAGATGCCCCAGCCTCCCACAGTATTGCCCAACATGCCGGGTTTGTTGGAGCGCACCGTACCACTGGAAGCACAAGAAACATCATACTTGGCCGACTCTGCCAGTATCTTCAGTTTTTCAAGTACATTCGCATTCATAAGTGATAAAGGGTTTGCATATTTCTTATCTCATCTTTTATCGTATCCCTTAATGACCGGGGCTCCAACACCTCCAATGCCGCTCCCTTAGACAACAACTCCTGTACAAAATCATACGTATGTGATATATACAACTCAAAATCAACGTAATTCCCGGTAACAGCAATTTCCTTCTGACTGGAATGTAAAGGAAGGTTTCTCAGATATGGTGCCTGCGAAATTGTGGCTCTAAGTACTGTGCGCTGAGGAACCAGACTCTCATCTCGAATAATACCAAAACTATTGCGAAAATGATCTTGGGGAGTGAATTTACGCGGAAAACTGAAAGTATCTTCTGAAAGGCTGATCTCCCTGACCCGGTCGAGAGAATAAGAACGGAAAGCCTTATATTCCCGATTCACTCCTATCAGGTACCAACGGTGCCGAAAAAGTTTCAGGAAATAAGGTTCAAGCAATACACTCTTGGATTGCTCCCAATTATATGCCTGATATTCCATAACAAGCACATTCCCGCTACGCATAGCATTGATAATGGTATCCATAAATTGTATTCCTGAAGGAACTTCTTCAAACACAATCCGGTTCTTCATATCTACATTTTCTTGCAGTACATTGTTTAATGAAAAACTATTCAGTAACCACATCTTCAACTTATCGCCCAACATACCCTCGGCATCTGCTATATAATAGGTATTATCCCGCTTATCGCATTCAATGTTGATGTCGAACATCTCCTCGATAGCTTGTCGATGGTTGTGGAAAGTCCGCAAAGGAATATCCACACGGCTACCGTCTCCCGCCCGCCAGCGACGGTTGATTTCGGCGAATGTCACAGGTCCGTTCCGAAAGATCGTATCCACCAGCCAAATTAGTTTATTGAATTGTTGTTTTGCCATACTGAACTCTTTTTCTGCTGCAAAGCAAGAGAATGTTTATGCCAAAAGTAAGCACAATCCCTTGAAAGAACAAAAGATAATCTCTTTTTAACCACTTTATGGAAGGATACAACAGTTCTTAATAATCAGAAATTGATGTTCATTTGTTATTTATAAAAGAGACCAAGGATTATGAAAAAGAAGTTCACTATATTTGTCGTGCTGTTGGCAGGTATCATTTATACCGGCTATGCACAAGGCGTACAATGGATTTATCAACAAAAACAGGAGAAAAAAAGTATGAAAAATCAGAGTGAGATATATTTTGCGGGCGGCTGCTTTTGGGGAACTGAACATTTCCTGAAACAAATCAGAGGAGTAAAGTCAACCCAGACCGGATATGCCAATGGAAACATTGCCAACCCAACCTACCAACAGGTATGTACAGGGAAAACCAATTTTGCGGAAACCGTTAAAGTGGACTATAACCCACAAGAGGTGTCATTGAAACTTCTGATTGACCTGTTTTTTAAAACGATTGATCCCACAAGCCTGAACCGGCAGGGAAATGACCGTGGAACACAATACCGCACCGGTATCTATTATACGGACGAAGCAGATCTGCCTGCAATCCGGAGCGCCATCGGTGAATTGGCCAAAGAATACTCTAAACCTATTATAGTGGAAGTGAAGCCTTTGTCCAATTTCTATAAAGCAGAGGAATACCATCAGGATTATCTGGATAAGAATCCCGGAGGATACTGCCACATAAATCCGGCACTCTTTGAATTGGCAAAGAAGGCCAATGCACAGGGTGCCGAAACACCACAGGCAAGTTATAAAAAGCCGGATGATGCCACACTTCGCAACAAGCTGACAGCCGAACAATATGCCGTCACACAAAAGAATGCAACCGAACCAGCCTTCCATAACGAATACTGGAATGAAAAACGAGATGGCATCTACGTAGATATCACCACCGGAGAGCCCCTTTTTATTTCAACAGATAAGTTCGATTCCGGATGTGGTTGGCCCAGCTTCACCAAACCGATCGAAAAAGAGTCAGTGAAAGAAAAGACGGATACCTCACACGGAATGGTGCGGACGGAGGTACGGAGTAAAACGGGAGACGCACATCTGGGACATGTTTTCACCGATGGTCCCAAAGACAAAGGAGGATTGCGCTATTGTATCAACAGTGCATCCTTACGCTTCATCCCCAAAGAGAAAATGCAGGAAGAAGGATATGGAGAATACTTGAAACTTTTACCTCAGAAATAAAAGAGGAAACAGTATCTGCAAAAAAGAGGATACCTGCTAATTTACTATTTCTGCCAATAGATACAAGCTTAGTTTCTGTAAAATAAAAAAGCCGGTCACAAAACTGAGACCGGCTTTTCATTTTCTTCTATTCGTAAGATTACTTCTTTGATTCTTCTAAAGATACTTTACGGAATTCTTTCATTGCTTTTTCGATTTCCAATGAAGCTTTACGGGCACGAGTTCCTGCAGCTTTGTTACCATTTTCGATCTGAGCATTTGCATCTTTGTTGAACTCAGCTACCAAAGTAGCAATCTTTTCTACTAATTCTTTCATAATCCTTATTTATTTCTTCGTTAATAATGATGGGCAAAAATACATCCTTTCCCGAAATAAACGCATAAAAACGATATTTTTTTTGAAATTATCGGCTAAAAATCGGCAAAAAAATGAGGTTTAGTCTTTTTTATCTACTTTTGCAAGCATGAAACCGCTTACAGATACTGATTACATACACGCATTGATAGCCGAAGGGGAGCATCAGCAACAAGACTTTAAATTTGAAATATCCGATGCCCGCAAGATTGCCAAAACGCTGTCGGCCTTTGCCAACACCGATGGAGGACGGTTGTTGATCGGAGTAAAAGACAATGGGAAAATTGCCGGTGTACGTTCGGACGAAGAAAAATACATGATAGAAGCAGCTGCCCAACTTTACTGTCAGCCGAAAGTGCATTATTCCATGCAAACATTTCACGTCGAGGGACGTTCTGTATTAGTCGTACAAATAGAGGAAAGTGAGAACAAGCCTGTTTATGCCAAGGATGAAACCGGTAAACCACTGGCATATATCCGCATTAAAGACGAGAATATCCTGGCTACTCCGGTACATCTGCGCATTTGGCAGCAAAGTGGAAATCCGGCAGGTGAACTGATCCAATATACCGAGCGAGAACAGTTATTACTCGACTTACTGGAAAAAAACACCTCACTCTCACTGAATCGCTATTGCCGGCAAGCAGGTATTTCCCGACGGGCCGCAGAGCATTTATTGGCTAAGTTGATCCGGTTCGACATTGTGGAACCAATATTCGAAAACCACAAATTCTACTTCCGACTGAAATAGAAGGGGGGGCCGGAGAATACGGTGTTTTGACGCGCACCCTAAGGGAGAGCATCTGCTGCCTTGAATGCCAGTTCCATTTACATGCCGAGGTAAATGCTTTTACATACCGAGGTAAATGGATTTACATGCCGAGGTAAATGCTTTTACACGCCGAAGTAAATGGATTTACATACCGAGAAAAAAGCAGGTAAATATAATCTACTGATTATCAACATTATTAAAACGATGGTTCAACTACGTATCGGCCGGATGAACCATAGCACAATGCACCGATGATTTAATTAACAAAGACATGGATCTGATTAACGATATATTATGGACCTACATCCTTATTGCAATGCTGTTGGGGTGCGCCGTTTGGTTCACGCTTAAAACCCGTTTCGTACAATTCCGGATGATTGGCGAAATGGTACGTCTTCTGAAAGATTCCGGCGGAAAAGAGGAGAACGGAGAAAAACATATTTCTTCATTCCAGGCTTTCGCCATATCACTGGCAAGTCGTGTCGGGACAGGAAATCTTGCAGGCGTAGCTACAGCTATTGCCGTAGGCGGACCGGGTGCGATATTCTGGATGTGGGTCATTGCCTTGTTAGGAGCATCAAGTGCTTTTGTCGAATCTACCCTTGCACAGTTATATAAAGAAAAAGGAAAGGAATCATTTATAGGAGGTCCTGCTTATTACATGAAGAAGGGATTGAAGAAGCCATGGATGGGAATTCTTTTTGCCATACTAATTACCATTACTTTCGGTTTCGCTTTCAATTCGGTACAGAGTAATACCATTTGTGCGGCCGTAGAGCATGCATTCGGCATCAACCACATACCGATGGGAATCATCCTGACCGGACTCACTTTATTGATCATCTTCGGAGGCATCCAGCGCATCGCCAAAGTAAGCAGCATCATTGTCCCCATTATGGCACTGGGATATGTAGGGCTGGCACTGGCCATTGTACTCCTGAACATCACGCATCTGCCAGGTGTTATCGAAACCATCATCAGTCATGCTTTTGGTTGGCAACAAGCTTTGGGAGGCGGTATGGGAGCTGCTCTGATGCAAGGCATCAAACGGGGCCTGTTCAGCAATGAAGCCGGTATGGGTTCCGCACCCAATGCAGCCGCCACAGCATACGTGTCACATCCCGTCAAGCAGGGCCTGATCCAGACTTTAGGAGTTTTTACAGATACACTTATCATCTGTTCGTGTACGGCATTTATCATTCTTTTCAGTGGTGCTCCGCTCGACGGTTCGACCAATGGAGTGCAACTTACCCAGCATGCACTGAACAATGAAATAGGGAGCCTCGGAGGTATTTTTGTGGCAATCGCTCTCTTCTTTTTTGCGTTCAGCAGTATCATTGGAAATTATTATTACGGTGAAGCAAACATCCGCTATCTTACCCACAGGAGATGGGTGGTATACCTCTACCGGATATTGGTAGGCGCCATGGTATGGGTAGGTGCCATGTCCACACTCGACTTCGTATGGGGACTGGCAGATATTACCATGGGATTAATGGCTGTCTGCAACCTGATAGCAATTTCCTTCCTCGGAAAATATGCTTTCCGCTTATTGCAGGACTATCGTGAACAAAAGAAAGCGGGCATC
Organism: Bacteroides hominis; assembly: GCF_033042785.2. Classification (NCBI taxonomy): domain Bacteria; kingdom Pseudomonadati; phylum Bacteroidota; class Bacteroidia; order Bacteroidales; family Bacteroidaceae; genus Bacteroides; species Bacteroides hominis. Next base: position 5,021,911 of record NZ_CP178829.1, read on the forward strand.
CAAAGTCCGGTATTCACCAAAAACAAAATGAAAGACATAGAGCAGGACATCGAATGTTGGTAAAGTACCTCAAAAAGAATAGATGTTATCCATATAATCTGTAGCAATTTAACAAGTTATTTAGTAAATTTGCAGCCTCAATCTATAAATTGACCAAATGACTTATGAGCATATTCGCTAACTTATTCAAGAAACAAGCCGACGCTGACGCAAAAGTAGTGGGCAATGTCGAAGACTTCGTATCACTGACACGTGTATATTTTCAATCTGTAATTGCAGTAAATTTGGGTATCACAAATATCCGCTTCCTGCCGGATGTAGCCAACTTCAAACGTTTGTTCAAAGTAGCCACGCAAGGAGGTAAGTTAGGATTAGCCGAGAAATCGGCATCCCGCAAGATGCTGATGCAGGATTACGGCATCAGTGAATCATTCTTTAAAGAGATAGACACATCTATCAAAAAAAACTGCCGTACGCAAAACGATGTACAAGCATACCTTTTCATGTATCAGGGATTCTCAAGCGACCTGATGATGCTGATGGGCAACCTGATGCAATGGAAATTCCGTATGCCGGCCCTATTTAAAAAGGCCCTGCGCTCCATGACAGAAAAAACAGTACATGATGTATGTACCAAAACGGTATGGAAAGCAGATGACGTACACAAAACGGCAGCGGCTGTACGTCAATACAAAGAACGTCTCGGATTCTCGGAACAATGGATGTCAGAGTACGTTTATAACATTGTCTTGTTGGCTAAAAAGGAGCCTAAACACAAGGACGAAGAAGCAAAAACAAAATGAAAAGCTGAATGTTATTAAACAAAAAAGAATCGTAAAGAATAGCACGAATAGCAAAGCGGAGGTAGAAAACCTCCGCTTTTTTTATTATATTTATGCAAATATTTCAATTTTAACAACTTAAAAACAATCGCGTATGAAACAAAAGAAAATGCTTTCACTCACACTTTCCCAAATCCGTCAACTATACTGTCAGGAGTTACCCGAACTCACAGCAATGGCCCGGCAAAGTCTTGATGACACAGACTTTAAAAGCCACCTGCAAGAGTTCCTTGCTTCTCACATATCCGGAGGGAACAAAGCGGGTGAGCAAATTCGACTCCTTATCAACTACGACGGAAAGACAGTTCATGAATTGTCTAACGAACAGGATATGCAAATACAGACCTTATCCCTTCTCCGACGCTTCTTGACCGGGAATCTGGAAAATGCAGAAATGCCTACTGACTTGTTCCTGGATCTGTATAACCTCTTCAAAAGACTGGAGGACCCGGAAATGCCCCTACCCTCTCCGCAACGAATCAAAAACAGAACCGAACGCTGGGCCACCGGACTGGACGAAGACGTGATAGAGCTACGCACCGAAAACAAAGAACGAATGCTGCATCTGCTGATACAGAAAATAGAGAACCGGAAATCAAAGCCATCCTCCCGGTTCCACTTTGAAGAAGGATTGAGTTATGAGGAGAAATACCATCAGGTCTGCCGGTGGTGGGATGATTTCCGCTTCCACCTTTCGATGGCTATCAAAACTCCTGCCGAACTCAACCGCTTCCTCGGAAATTCTCTTTCCAGCGAAACAATGTATTTATTGTCCAGAGCCCGTAAAAAAGGGATGCCTTTCTTCGCCACGCCCTATTATCTTTCTTTGCTCAACACCAACGGCGAAGGATACAATGACGAAGCTATCCGAAGCTACATCCTCTATTCACCCCGTTTGGTGGAAACCTACGGCAATATCCGTGCCTGGGAGCGCGAAGATATTGTAGAAGCCGGAAAACCGAACGCTGCGGGATGGCTATTGCCGGACGGGCATAACATTCACCGTCGCTATCCGGAGGTAGCTATCCTGATTCCCGATACAATGGGACGTGCCTGCGGAGGACTGTGCGCTTCATGTCAACGTATGTACGACTTCCAAAGCGAACGACTGAATTTTGAATTCGACGCGCTCCGCCCTAAAGAAAGTTGGGATAAGAAACTACGCAGGTTGATGACTTATTTTGAAGAAGACACCCAGTTACGAGATATATTGATTACCGGAGGAGATGCTCTGATGAGCCAGAACAAGACTTTGCGAAACATTCTTGAAGCCGTATATCGCATGGCCGCACGAAAACGAAAAGCAAACCAAGAACGTCCGGAAGGAGAAAAATACGCTGAATTACAGCGTGTCCGTTTAGGATCGAGATTACTGGCTTACCTGCCTATGCGCATCAATGACGAACTGATAGAGATTCTGAGAGAATTCAAAGAAAAAGCCTCTGCCATCGGAATGAAACAATTTATAATTCAAACCCACTTCCAGAGCCCGTTGGAGGTGACACCACAAACCCGGGAAGCCATCCGGAAAATCCTTTCCGCCGGATGGCTTATCACTAATCAGCTCGTATATACTGTGGCAGCATCCCGACGAGGACATACCACAAGACTACGCCAAGTGCTCAACTCGCTGGGAGTGGTCTGTTACTATACCTTCTCTGTCAAAGGATTCAATGAAAATTATGCTGTATTCACACCTAACAGCCGATCGATGCAGGAACAGCATGAGGAAAAAATATTTGGTAAACTAACTCCGGAACAAGCTGACGAACTATATTCTCTTCTCGAAACAGGTGAAGACACAGCCGCCCGTATACGCCGTTTCATGAAGAAACACCATCTACCGTTCATGGCTACAGACCGAAGCGTACTCAATCTGCCTGCTATCGGCAAGAGCATGACATTCAACCTGGTGGGAATCACCGAAGAAGGTAAACGCATCCTTCGCTTTGACCATGACAGTACCCGACGCCACAGTTCTATTATTGACAAGTTGGGGAAAATATATATCGTGGAAAATAAATCGCTCGCAGCTTATTTAAGGCAATTAAGCAAAATGGGGGAAGATCCGGAAGACTATGCCAGCATCTGGAGCTATACGGAAGGAGAAACAGAGCCCCGCTTCAAACTATATGAATATCCGGAATTTGAATTCCACACAACAGACCGGATGAGTAATCTGGAAGTATTATAAACGATAAACAGTGAACGATAAACGATGAACTGTTTATCGTTCACTGTTCATCATTCATCGTTCTTCTTCCTCTTTCACCCGAATTACGATATTTGCTATAATCGCAGTCAAGCCACCGGTAGTGATACCTGACGAAAAGATACTGCGGATAGCTTCGGGAGCCTGACTCAATACATCAGGCATCAATTCCACTCCCAGCCCTAATGAAAGACTGACAGCCAGCACCAATGTCTCCTTACGTCCGATGTTTTGTGACGAAACGATGCGGATTCCGGCTGCTGCCACAGTTCCGAACATCAACAAAGTAGCTCCGCCCAACACCGGGTCCGGCATCAACGAAAAAACAGCTCCTACAATCGGGAATAATCCTAAAAGAATCAGCATTGCCGCTATATAGTAACCCACATACCGACTGGCTACTCCTGTCAGCTGAATAATTCCATTATTCTGCGCAAAAATAGAGTTCGGGAAAGAGTTGAAAATACCTGCCAGGAAAGAATTAAAGCCATCGGCCATCACACCACCCGAAACCCGTTTCAGGTAGTCGTCACCTTCAATCTTCAAACCTGAGATCATTGAATTCGCCGTCACATCTCCGGTCGCCTCAATAGCTGTAATCATATACACCAGCCCGATAGCGATAAAAGAAGACACATTAAAATCAAGTCCGTATTTAAATGGCTGAGGAATATTAAAACTCATCAACATCTCTACATTCAAAGCACTCATATCCACTTTTCCTAAAGCAAAAGCGAGCCCATATCCTAAACAAAGTCCCAGCACAATAGAACTCATACGCAAATATTTATTTTTGCAACGATTGAAAAACAAAACGCTGAGCAAAACCACACCTGCAATCGAAAGGTTCTCCCAAGAAGCAAATGTTCCATTATCCATCGCAGCATAACCACCTCCACAAGAAACAATACCTACCTTTATCAGACTCAACCCGATAAGCAATACCACAATACCCGAAACCAGCGGAGTGATGATATTGCGCATATACTTGAAGGTACGACTAATAACCATTTCAATGGGAGCTGCCGCCATACAGACACCAAAAATAAGAGGAAGTCCGCCTACAAGCCCCGTAGCAATGATGGGACCAATAAACGAAAAGCTCGTGCCTTGTATACAAAGCAGTCTCGCCCCGATAGGGCCAAAACGTCGGCACTGGATAAAAGTAGACACTCCCGAAGCAAAAAGAGACATCGATACCAAAAATCCGGTTTTCTCTACATCCAGTTTCAGAGCACTGGCAATAATCAACGGAGGAGTAATAATAGCTACAAAAATAGCAAGCAGATGTTGCAATGCCGCAAATAAAGCATCTTTAAACGGCGGACGGTCCTCAATACCGTATATCAAATCAGTTTTCATCAGTTTTTTAGTTTATTGTCCATTTTAGCGCCAGTGTAGGGATGACATAAAAACCATCGCGTCCACCGAAATTATTACTCAGCTCGACTTCTGAACCTACACTCAGATTAAACTTGTCACTGATACCTTTTATACGGTTCAGATTCACCCAAAACTGAGGTTCGGTAAGAAAAATCGTTTTGCCATAAGCCGTCTCTTCGCGCCACCAATCAGCAAATCCGGAGAAAGTAAGCAGGTTCCTGCTGAAATTCATGTACCAGGTCCCGGTCAACTGGAAGTTATGGGGAGAACGATGTTTCTGAATATACTTATACAGGACCGACAATGAAAATCCACGTGAAAAAGAAGCATTATTATAAGTATATGTTGCACCACCCAAATAGGCGTTATTATAAGAAAAACCTTTGGCAAGTCCACCGTTATATTCCACATGTACCGAAAATGGATTCTTCCAGAATTTCAATTCACGTGCTATTTCCCAATAAGCGGCAGCCACTCCGTCCGAGGTATAATCCATATCGACAAAGAAATAAGTGCTTCCCCACTTGTCGGGATGAAACTTCTCCACAGTAGAGGTTAGTACAGGACGACCTTTTAAATCTTTATCATACAAAGAACGTCCAAAATCATAATGCAACTGGATGTTCTGTGCCTTTAACCCGACGCCGACAGACAAGATAAACAGACAGAAAATAGCAATAGCGGTTCTTCTCATGTTGAATGTTTTTTGAATTAAGGCGCAAAAGTAATTAAAAATCGTGGGAGTACGTTTCTATAAAATAGATATTATCACTATTTTTGTTCCCAATCAAATAGCGAATAATGGACATAGAAATAGAAAACCACCCGTTAGAACCTTTTCTCCCGGCCAATGCCCGATTGCTGATGCTGGGAAGTTTTCCGCCCCAGAAAAAGCGATGGTCAATGGATTTTTATTACCCGAACCTGAACAATGATATGTGGAGAATCGTTGGACTTTTATTCTTCAACAACAAGGATTATTTTCTGAACGAAAACAGGAAGGCCTTTTGTCGTGAACGGATAACAGACTTCCTTAACGACAAAGGAATAGCACTGTTCGATACCGCATCATCCATCCGACGATTACAGGACAATGCTTCCGATAAGTTTCTGGAAGTGGTGCAGCCCACTGACATAAGCCGGCTCCTCAGGTTAATTCCGGAATGCAAAGCCATCGTCACAACAGGACAAAAGGCAACAGACACTCTCCGGACACAATTCGAAGTGAGAGAACCCAAAGTGGGAGATTTCTCTGAATTTGTTTTTGAAGGACGTCCGATGCGACTATACCGGATGCCTTCTTCTTCACGGGCATACCCATTGGCACTGGATAAAAAAGCGGCAGCTTACCGTGTCATGTATCAAGATTTACAAATGCTTAATATAGAATAAATATGAAACCTCTTTTTTTGCAATATCCTGCATGCAGTACTTGCCAAAAAGCCAAAAAGTGGCTGACGGAAAACAAAATTGAGTATACCAACCGCCTTATAGTGGAAGATAATCCCACGACAGAGGAGTTGAAAGCCTGGATTCCATTGAGCGGACTACCCGTTAAGAAGTTTTTCAACACCAGCGGAGTAGTATATAAAGAGCTGAAGCTCAGCAGCAAGCTCCCGACAATGACCGAAGAAGAACAGATCGCCCTTTTGGCCACTAACGGCAAACTGGTGAAACGGCCATTAGTAGTAACAGACCATTTCGTATTGGTAGGCTTCAAACCCGAAGAATGGGAAAAATTAAAATAATTAGCAACTTCTTTGCATAAAAGCTTGCCAATTCAGAAGTTTATTCTACCTTTGCAGCCGCAAACACGGGAGTAGCTCAGTTGGTAGAGCACCGGTCTCCAAAACCGGGTGTCGGGAGTTCGAGCCTCTCCTCCCGTGCAAAAAAAATCCCGCTTAAGTCATATGACCTAAGCGGGATTTTCGTTTATCAGAAACGGATACTCACCTCTACCGATTCATCACCAATAGTCCAGTCAGGTCCCTCTTCAATCAGACGAATGGCCTCTTTATCGGCCGAAGCACAAAGTCCCTTTTTAACACTAATGGATTCCGGACGTCCATCCTTATCTACCCGGAAAGTAAGAATCACTTTTCCCTTGGCACGTGCACACTCTTTGTCGGAAGGATGCACCAGATTCTCTTTCAGATACCTCCGAAAAGCTTTTCGCCCTATAGACGGTTGCGGTGTACCTGACATCTTTAAGCTCGTTATAGCACCTGTAACGCTACTCTTCGGCTGCGAACCGTATCCTACCACTACAACCTCGTCAAGTGTAGCATCATCTACGTTCATAGCTATCAATAAATCTTTAGTCGTATCAGCAGGAAGGACAACAGATTCATAACCGATATAATCGACTGAAAGTTCCCGATTCCCATCTGTCTTTAAAGTAAAATCACCATTTTCATCTGAGATAGTCCCCTGATTAGTCCCTTTCACCCTGACTGTGGCACCAACAAGAGGTTCACCACTGGGATCGGTCACTTTACCACGCACCTTACCAACAACAGCCACTTTAGCGTTAAAACTACTATCATTAGCCACCGAAGCTCTCATAACCATTTTTTTGTCCATAGCCGAAGGTTCGTCGTCAATGGTGGCTTCCAGCGCTTCTTCCATCAACTCCTGAGTCATTACTTGAGGAACCTCAGATGAAGGTGCAAGCATTTTTTTCTTCTTATTCTCTGAAATCAATTTCTTCGACGGGCCTGCCGAATCCTTTATTACCGCCTCAGCCAACTCATCTTTCTTCTCTTCCTCATATACCGACAAGGGTTTCGGATGAACCGCTTGTTCCATTGCCATCCGTGCTTCATCCGACAAAGGTTTCTCCTGAAAAAGGAAATAAGAGCCGATACAAACTCCAATCAGCAGGCTGGCGGCGATACTCCAGACCACAGCATGGTTACGCTTTCGCACAGCACGGGCTCTAATCCGACGGCGCAACTCCTCAATCTGCTCGTCGGCTCCATTCCCTACACGGCTGTAACCTTCGAGCGCGTCGGCCAGAAAAGGATCACGCATAGCCTCTTTCTCCAGCCGATGCGCCTCTTTTCCTTTGCGGGCTCCCCGTATGTAGTCTAATAGTTTCATTCCTTAAGCCGATTTTTAATACAAATCTTCAAATTACGTTTTCCGTTCTGGATATAGCTCTTTACGTTATTCAGCGTAAAACCGGTTTGCGCAACTATATCGGCATAAGACATTTCTTCTATAAAGAAATGCCGGATGCTGATACGTTGGGGTTCAGAAAGTTTCTTTAGACAATGATGCAAAGCTTCCAATTGATCCGCATTACTTTCCTCTTCACATAAAAGATGCAAAAATTCATCGGATTCCACAATATGAACAGTATAATCCAATGAAATCTCTTTAGAGTCTTTCCGTAATATTTGCAAGCAATGATTCTTTACTACCCGGTATATCCAGGTCCGGAAAGTTTTTATTTCATAATGGGTGATTTTAGGAAGCAAATCTTCAAAAAGTTCCATCACCGCATCCTGAGCCCGGGCTTCATCTTTGAGATACTTCAGACACACGCCATACAACAACGGAATATAACGGTTATAAAGTTCACCGAAATACTCTGTTTCACCGGACTTCATATAATGCTGCAATAGTTCCTCGTCCGTCTGTTCCGATATGTTTCTTCTGAAAAACAGGATTTTTTTTGCAAAGTTAAAAAAAAGAGGAATCTATTTATGGAATCTATAAGAGAATTGCATCTATTGAGTAAAACAAGGAATCAAATTTATCCACTTAAAACAATAAAAGTATGAAAACGAATCAATTCAGAGCTTTGATGCTTATACTGCTAATGACAGTAATTTCATGGGGAGCAGTCAGTGCACAGCCTTTCATAGTAAAAGGTATAGTTACAGACGCTGAAAGCGGAGAAGCGGTGGCCGGTTGCTCCGTTGTAATAAACGGTACACAGAACGGAACCATTACCGGCACAGACGGTACCTATTCCATTCGTGCAAACAAAGGAGCAACCTTAGTATTCTCTTTCATAGGATATCGCACTCAAAAAATAAAAGTGACTTCTGCCCGTTTAGATGTCGCCTTGGAAACGGATACACAACAGTTGGAAGAATGCGTAGTGATAGGTTATGGAGTAGAAACACAAAAAATGATTTGCGGTGCTACCCCCATCGCAATGAATCACAGCCTGTTATACAACGTAGGGATGTCTGCCGAAGAATATAAAGCAATACAGGAAAATGGATTTAAGAAAGTGTGGGATAATCCGCTATCTACTTTCTCGATCGATGTGGATGTAGCTTCATATAGCAATATGCGCCGATTCCTTAATAAAGGAGAGCTACCTCCGGCTGATGCCATCCGTACAGAAGAATTAATAAACTACTTCTCTTACAATTATGCACAACCAACAGGGAACGATCCGGTAAGAATCACATCAGAAATAGGTACTTGTCCTTGGAACGAACAGCATCGGTTAGTCCGCATCGGATTGAAAGCAAAAGAAATTCCTACCGAAAACTTACCTGCTTCGAACCTAATCTTCCTGATCGATGTATCCGGTTCGATGTATGGTCCCGAACGTCTGGATCTGGTAAAATCATCATTAAAGTTATTAGTTAACAATCTGAGAGATAAAGATAAAGTAGCAATCGTGGTATATTCGGGCGCTGCCGGAGAGAAGCTGGCATCCACACCGGGAAGCGATAAACAAAAAATACGCGAAGCCATTGACGAACTGGAAGCAGGAGGCTCTACAGCGGGAGGAGAAGGAATTAAACTGGCTTATAAAATTGCCCGGAAAAATTTTATAACCGGTGGCAATAACCGCATCATCCTCTGTACCGATGGTGATTTCAATGTGGGCGTATCATCGGATCAGGAACTGGAGAAACTGATTGAGCAAAAACGTAAGAGCGGTGTATTCCTCACCGTATTAGGATATGGGATGGGAAACTATAAAGACAGCAAGATGCAGACTCTTGCCGAAAAGGGAAACGGCAATCATGCCTATATCGACAATCTGCAAGAAGCCAACCGGGTATTGGTGAACGAGTTTGGAGCAACTTTACATACGGTCGCCAAAGACGTAAAATTACAAGTGGAGTTTAACCCGACACAGGTACAAGCCTATCGGTTGATTGGCTATGAAAGTCGTTTGCTGACAGATGAAGACTTCAACAACGACACAAAAGATGCAGGAGAAATGGGAGCCGGACATACAGTCACAGCTTTCTATGAAGTGATTCCTGTAGGGGTAAAAAGTGATTTTACCGGAAAAGTGGACGATTTGAAATATCAGAAGAAACAAAAGACTGCCACCTCTGTCAACGACTCTAATGAATTACTAACCGTTAAACTACGCTACAAAACACCGGACGGCAATGCCAGCAAAAAGATAGAACAGGCGTTGACTGACTCTAAAAACAACCGGGTTTCCGCCGATTTTCGTTTCGCAGCCGCAGTAGCCATGTTCGGACAACTGCTGAGAGATTCTGAATTCAAGGGAAATGCCAATTATGACAAAGTGATTTCTTTGGCAAAGACCGGCTTGGAAAACGACGAAAAGGGATATAAAAGAGAATTTATACGGCTCGCAGAAACTGCCAAAGGTATCTGATACTGTGGAAGTTTTCCACGTTATCCACACCCCAAAACCCCAATTTCCACAGATTGAGATTTAGATCTTTGAATATAACAATCTAATAATCAACAAGATAACATATATATATTTATTCTGGCACACCGCTTGCACTACTATTATCGTAAGCAAACGGCTTACAGAAAAACAAACCCCATTTATTAACTCAAAACTTACAATTATGAAAAAGGTATTAGTAGCAATAGCATTGGTTATGGGATTAGGTAGCTCAGTAGCATTCGCACAGAACGTAGAAAACGCTAACGCAGTAGTAACGACTGCACAGGCTCCACAAGACGAGTATACAAAGATTGAAGTAAAAGATCTCCCTGCAGCAGTAACCGAAGCCCTCGGAAAAGCTTATCCTGAATCGACTATCAAAGAAGCATCAGTAACAGCTAAAGAAGACGGCAAACTCTACAAAGTAGTCGTTACACAGAAAGACGGTACAGAGACAACTGTAGTAATGAACGAAAAAGGTGAAGAAGTAAAATAAAGATGCATCTTTAAAGGGCAAAAAGCACTGTTTCATTTTTGGAGCAGTGCTTTTTTATGAATAGATGTACTCCGGAAACATTTAAATCAGCTCGTAACTGCTACTCTGAATTGGCATATCAAGATTATGGAGTACCTTTTCTAACAGAATACCTTCACGGTTATCATACTCATAACCGAAAGTGGCACGAATTCCCTGCAGGATAAACTGGGTAGCACGATCCAAAGCAATGGGAAGGCTGTCTCCCTGCAGCAAAGCTCCGGTAATGACACTCGTAAATGTATCTCCCGTACCCGGATAATGGGCAGGCAGATAAGGGCAAGTGATTTTCCAATAGCGATTTCCTGTCCGGTTATAAGCATAAACCGAAGTTTTATGAGGTTCATCCAACACAGGCACACTAGTTATGATCACCACCTCAGGCCCTTTTTCTGACAGGCAATGCAGATAATCCTTTAATTCCTGATCGGTATTGGTCTCTTTATACGGACGGCCGAGCAGATAGAAAAGTTCCGTCAGATTGGGAGTTATCACATCGGCATGTGTGATCAACTGCTGCATCTCTGCCACCATAGATTCATCAAAATTTGAATAGAGTTTACCATTGTCTCCCAAGACAGGATCTATCACCGTCAAGCTATCTTTCCGGCGAAAATCACGGATAAAGTCAGATACAATCTGAATCTGCCTGGGTGATCCTAAATAACCGGTATAGATAGCATCGAACTCCACCTCCAAACGTTTCCACTCGGCAATAATACGAGGCATTTCATCCGTCAGATCAAGAAAAGTGAAATGCGGATATTGCGTGTGATTAGAAAGGATGGCCGTAGGCAACGGACATACCTGAAACCCCATAGACGACAGAATAGGAATTACGACTGTCAGAGAAACCCTTCCCATACCGGAAAGGTCGTGAATGGCAGCCACTTTCTTTACTTTATTTGCAAACATATATTTGTATAAGAGGATATTGCAGAAATCTGTTTCACCACAGATAAACATTCCCTCATCACTTCAATATTACCAATACATCTCTCGCACCGTGCGCTCCCATCACCAACGCTTGCTCTATATCAGCAGTTTTTGAAGGGCCGGAGATAAATGTACCAAATTTATATTTTTCATCTTTTATCAGCTCGTAAGCCTGATGCATATTGCTCACAATACGGTTCTTGTCCAAAACAATCACCAGTTTTTCGGCTATAAAATAGAGCGCTTTGTACTTCACCGTTTGGGGAATCCAGACAGCTGCATTCTCGGCCACCCCAATTTCGCCTTTAACAACAGCTATATCGGTTCCATTCAGATCTTGTGCGCGAGTCAGCAAATCAGGATTGAATGTAGCGCAGGTGATTTCCTCCAGATCGGAAGCAATACTGGCAGCATCAGGGTAAGTACGACGGATGACAGCATTGATATCTTCTCCCTCCCCCAATACAATAGCTTCACCTCCGACGGCAAAACTCATCTCGCAGAATTTGGCAACCACATCCGGATAAGTAGTGGTTTTGATTTGCCAATCAGGGTATTCATAACGGTTCTTCGTATTTTTACGGATACTCGCCAATATCTCTTCTTTACTACTCATTTGTTTTCCTCCTTTCCTTGCACTTTATTTTTCTTCCACATCTCGTTGAACGATTCGCTGGCAAACTCTGGCAGTTCGCGACCCTTACCCCAGGCATCCAAATCATTGTATTTGATAAAACGCGGCAAATGGTTAACTGCCGGAGCAGCCCAAAGAGCCGCATTGAATAGAGCCGGATGGTCCATCAATACTTTCATGCCACCGGACATTATTTTTTTACCCGTATTAGCTTTTCCAATCTTATCCAGATCCTGCCGCCATTTATAAATCTGTTCAGCCAGGTCTACCTTTGCCGGACAAACATCCGAACAAGACATACACAGCGAACAGGCTGACAGGTTATCATAATACTTTTCCGGATCATGTGCCATACCCAGATTGATACCGATAGGACCGGGAATAAAGTAGGTGTAGGAATATCCCCCGCTCCGGCGATACACCGGACAAGTATTCATACAAGCACCGCATCGGATGCAATTCAAAGTCTTGATATGATCGGGATGGGCAAGCAAAGCGCTTCGTCCGTTATCTACAATGATAATATGATATTCGCCTCCTTCACGGGGATTGCGATATTGAGAGGTATAGGTAGTGATAGGTTGCCCTGTTGCCGAACGCGCCAACAAACGGGTAAACACTCCCAAAGCCTCCATATCCGGCACGATCTTCTCCATACCGAAAGCAGCAATATTCAGTGTCGGGCACGATGTCCCCATATCAGCATTTCCTTCGTTCGTGCAAACCACTATATCTCCAGTGGATGCTACGGCAAAGTTGGCTCCCGTCATGGCAGCTTCCGCATTCAGGAAGATGTTCCGCAAGCTTTTTCGAGCGGCATGGGTCAGATAAGTAGGATCAAAATTACCTTTCTCCGTTCCCATTTCCTTTTCAAACAGCTCTCCCACCTGTTCACGCTTGATGTGAATAGCCGGAAGCACAATATGACTTGGCGCCAGATTCATCAACTGAAGAATGCGCTCTCCGAGATCGGACTCCACAACGTCTATTCCTTTCTCTATCAGGAACGGGTTTAGTTCACACTCTTCCGCCAACATCGATTTGCTTTTCACAAAATGTTTCACTCCATGACTGCTCAATATTTCATAAACAATGGCACGATACTCTTCCGCATCCTTTGCCCAATGAACGATGGCCCCGTTGGCAGTGGCGTTTTTCTCAAATTCCAGCAAGAGTTCCTCAAGGTGGCTGTTGGAATAAAGTTTCAACGCACATGCCTTGTCACGCAATTCTTCCCACTCGGGTACTTCCTTGCTCATCTTGTCTCTTTTGGCACGGACCATCCAAAGAGTCTCATTGTGCCATGCTGCCATCACCGGATTGTCCAGAAACTTCTCGGCAGCTTTTGCATGCTTGGTACTCATAATTGTGATGCTAATATTTCTACAACATGAATAATTCGGATAGGCAGGTGTTCACGCTCAATGATACCCTGCATATGCATCAGACAGGAGCTATCGGCTCCGGTTATGTATTCGGCACCAGTCTCCATGTGATGTCGTATTTTATCACGTCCCATGCAGACGGATACAGCCTGCTCTTCGACTGCAAACATACCGCCGAAACCACAACATTCGTCCACGTGGCTGGGTTCAAACACTTCAATCCCCTCGACCATCTGGAGCAAATCGCGCAATTTATTGAAATAAGGTATGTTCAATTCGCTCGGAGCAGATAGAAAAAGTTCACGTACACCGTGACAGCTGTTATGAATACTGACTTTATGGGGAAAACGAGCAGGGATTTTCGTAGGTTTTATCACATCGTGAATAAAGGCACAGAGGTCGTAAATCTTATCTGCACTCTGGCATTGATGACCCTCTTTAGCCAAAATACCGGGATGGTTTTCTTTCACAAAAGCCACACAACTGGCAGACGGGCCTACAATGTAATCATACTTCTGAAATAAATCATTGAAACGGATAGCCATCTTTAAAGATTCATCTTGAAAACCGGCGTTTGCCATGGGCTGTCCGCAACAAGTCTGATCAAGAGGATAATCGACATCCACCCCTAAGCTCTTCAGTAATTTATATGATGCCACCCCTACCTGCGGATAGATGGCATTGATATAACAGGGGATAAACAAACCTACTTTCATAATATATCATTAATTAGTTACAAGTCACGAGTCATAAGCCACGAGTTATCAACTATGAAATACGTACGGGGACAGCAAAGCCACTCATAATGCACAGCTTATGACATGCAGCCCTCGTATCAGCTTCCGTAGCTCACAAAATATTTATCAGTTTGTGCGTTTGCAGGCTAAGTCTCCATCTGGGATGTCGCATCACGCAATCCACCGTTTCCGCGGTGTTATTACAAGAACAAGGCTGAAGGAAGAAATGTTCGGCAGGAAGCTGTTCATAAACGTCAATATTTTGTCCTTCGTAAACAACTTTAACTTCATCCATCCGGTTTAAAGCTAATTTGACACCCTGCTTAGGCGAACAAGTCACCCAGTCGATAGCAGCAGGCAAAGGTTTCGTTCCATTGGTTTCGATACACACATACTTGCCCGCCCCGTGCAACAAATCGATAAAGGCATCGTCAATCCAAAGTGAAGGCTCCCCCCCGGTAAGAATCACCATGACAGCCGGATACTTCTTTACTTCATTTACAATTTCTTCGTCTGTCATCATTTCACCGGTTTCATGCCGGGTATCACAAAAGTCACACTTCAGATTACACCCTGAGAAACGTATGAAAACAGCAGGGGTACCTGTATGATACCCCTCTCCCTGTAAACTATAAAAAATCTCGTTAATCTTTCTCATAAATCACCGTATTTGCTTCCGACTCCTGTACCTCTACCTTATAACACTGTGGAATCTGCTTGCATACCCAACGGGCAATATTTTCCGCCGTGGGATTAAAAGGAAGTACTTCATTCAGATTCTGGTGATCCAGTTTTTCCTTGACGGTCTGTTTTATCTGGGTAAAATCCACTACCATTCCATCCGAGTTGAGCCGTTCTGAACGGCAATAGACAGTGATAATCCAGTTGTGACCGTGAAGAGTGGCGCATTTACTCCGGTACGGAAGAATCAGCTTATGTGCAGCCGATATTTCCATTCGTTTAATTACTGTAAACATCGTTATATGTATTATTAATGGTTACTACACCTAATGTCACCTCGGTGCGGCTACAAAGATAATACAAAAGATAGTTTTCATTCAGCGAGAAAAGTTATTTTTCCTATTTTTGCGGAATGAAAACGATCTGTATTATATTAGGTACTCTTTCGCTGGGACTTGGCATTCTCGGTATTTTCCTGCCATTGTTACCCACTACTCCTTTCTTGCTGCTCACTGCCGCCCTCTACTTCAAAGGATCTCCGCGCCTATACCAATGGCTGCTGAATCACAAATATTTCGGTACCTATATACGTAACTTCCGTGAAAATAAGGCAATCCCCTTACGCGCTAAAATCATCTCACTCCTGCTAATGTGGGGCACGATGCTCTATTGCATTTTTTTCCTGATTCCGTTGGTTTGGGTCAAAGTACTCCTCTTCCTGATAGCCGTAGGAGTGACTTATCATATACTTTCTTTCAAAACATTGAAGAAGTGAGACAATCCCGCACAAGCATCTTCCAGCCGGTCTTGCCAATGCTTCACAGAATTCTGCCCGATCACATCCGAAACATATTTCACCGAAATAAAAGGAATCTCCTTAGCCCTGCACACAAAGGCCTGTGCATAGGCTTCCATATCTACCACATCCCCTTCAATATCCGTCAGTTCGGTCAGGAAGCTATCACCGGTATTGCAAGTTGCCGATTCGGTCCAGTGCCGGCAAAAGCCTCTGGCAGCAAGCAACTCTGACGAATCAATGTGGCACTCCATTCCTAATCCGGACATTTTATGCATATCCCGGTCGACAAAATGACGACAGACAAAGACATCCCCAACCTGATGGTTAATCGTTCCGGCTGTTCCCTGATTGATCACAATATCCGGCTTCACCTGCTGAATGGCTTCCGCCAAATGAAAAGCCGCTTTCACTTTTCCAATGCCTGTCCGTACATAATATACCTCCACATCGGGCCACTTGATTTCTGTAAATTCGCCTTGTACGGCATAAGTCACTAATATCTTCAACATAAATACTATCTTTAATTTTATACATTCTATATCGAATGCAAAAGTAGTCAATTAAAGACAATTTGACCAGATATTATCTTTAAATGGTCAGATTCTGCACATATCCGCCCTGTTTTCTTCCTATCTTTGCCTGAAACTTAAAACACAAAATATCATGATTCAAAACTCTATCTCCGACAATCGTATTGTCTGGCTCGACGTCATCCGTTGCGTTGCAATGATAATGGTCATAGGCGTTCATTGCATCGATCCTTTTTACATTTCACCCACGATGCGGGCAATCCCCGAATACACGCACTGGGCAGCAATTTACGGTTCACTCCTCCGCCCGTCGGTTCCCTTGTTTGTTATGATGACCGGGCTACTTCTGCTCCCTGTGAAAAAACAGCCATTAGGTCAGTTCTACAAAAAACGCATATATCGTGTTTTGTTTCCCTTCCTCATCTGGTCAGTGTTATATAGTCTGTTTCCCTGGTTTACGGGAGTACTCGGGTTGCCGAAAGAAATTATCGGGGACTTCTTCTGTTATACGCAAGGACAAGAATCACAAAGCCTGATAGATTCTCTGAAGGATGTAGCCATGATTCCGTTCAATTTCAGCCATAAAGAGAACCACATGTGGTACATCTACCTGCTCATCGGCCTGTATCTCTATATGCCATTCTTCTCGGCATGGATAGACAACGCTGATCAAAAGACCAAACGAACATTTCTCCTGATATGGATTATTTCACTCTTCATTCCTTATCTAAAGGAGTATGTTGCCAATTGTTTGTTCGACAGAAGCGGTTATGTATTCGGTACTGATACATGGAATGAATTCGGACTCTTCTACTATTTTGCCGGATTCAATGGATATTTATTACTGGGACATTACGTCAAGAAGGGTAACAACTGGAGTCTGATGAAAACATTCACTCTTTGCATACTCATGTTTGCCGTCGGATATTATGTCACTTATACAGGTTTCAGCACCACAGCAGCCAATCCTGACGCAACAGAAACGGAAATGGAACTCTTCTTTACCTTCTGTAGCCCCAACGTATTATTAATGACCTTAGCCACCTTCTTACTGCTACAAAAAGTAGTCATCACCAACCAGACTGTCATAAAAGCACTGGCCAACATGACCAAATGCGGTTTCGGCATCTATATGGTTCACTACTTCGTCGTAGGTCCTTTTTTCCTTCTAATAGGACCCTCGTCGTTACCTATCCCTCTACAGGTTCCACTGATGGCTATCTGTATATTCCTCTGCAGCTGGGCATTCACTGCGTTCATTTATAAGCTTATGCCCCAAAAAGCTGTCTGGCTTATGGGATAAGACCAACAATTGACGTGTAAGGTGGAAAGAGCTTAAGAACTCTTCCCACCTTACACGTAAGTCATTGATAGGAGACTACAGTTACAAGAATGTACCCGGTCCCAATATATCATCCATATAACTCACATTACGGGTACGCAGCAATGCCCCGTTCGGACTATAAAACAGCTGATATTGAATGTCTACATTTTGTTGCCCTACCTTGATGACAATAATCGGTTGCCATTTGGGAAACTCGACATAAGTAACATCTTCCACCTGCCAGCCGGAATAAGGACCGGAAGCAAACGCATTATATACCGTAGCAGAAAGTTCATCGGTATCTCCCCACTCCGTCTGGGTCATCTGCCATTGTCCCTGCGCATTGAACCAGACATTCTTTTCATAACCATTCATCATGAAATCGGCACAATAGTAACCGCTGTCCTGTGACCAGGCGATACCATCAGCTTTGGGATACATTTTTTTCAAAGCCGCCTGCGCCTTGGCAGGAGCATTATCTGCCCAAACAGACAT
Organism: Bacteroides hominis; assembly: GCF_033042785.2. Taxonomy (NCBI): domain Bacteria; kingdom Pseudomonadati; phylum Bacteroidota; class Bacteroidia; order Bacteroidales; family Bacteroidaceae; genus Bacteroides; species Bacteroides hominis. The sequence continues at coordinate 5,040,036 of NZ_CP178829.1, forward strand.
GACAACCATCAACAGAGTCATTAACAAGCTGAATCTCAATTTTATCATAGCTAAAGCATTTTAATCGGATGAATACTTTTCGCTAACTAACAACTTACAAGGTTGCTTTGTTTCAGGCTGCCACCACTACACTGTCAGAGGACAGAAGTGAGGTTTCCAATCGTATCCTTCACACGCTTCACAGTTGTCACATTCCGCTCATACTCGCTGATATGAACAGTTCCTCCCATAGATACAGCCTCGTTCTTGTATGCCATTCCGCTTTTGATACTCTCCCGTGCGGAGAAATGGAATTCCTGAATACCGGTCTCTTTTGCAATCCGGCAGATATTCTTTTCGTTCACCCCACAACCTGCAAGGAGAGTGATTCTGCCCTTCGCCCTTTCACGGAGTTCCTTCAACAAAGGTATGCCAAGTTCAGCCGTTGCCTGTTGCCCCGAAGTCAGAATACGGTCACATCCCAGGTTAATTATCTGCTCCAAAGCCTTAGATGCATCACGGCACACATCGAATGCCCGGTGGAAAGTGACGGACAAACCTTCAGAAGCTTCCATCAACTGTTCCATCACCGGCACATCTATCTCTCCGTTTGCTGTCAGGCATCCAAACACCACCCCATCAGCTCCAAGTCGACGAGCCATTTCAATATCCTTCAACATAGTCTTTATTTCGATGGGAGAATAAAGAAAATCTCCTCCACGCGGACGGATAATGACATGCAACCGTGTAGTTGTCAGCACCTCACGTGCCATCGCGATTTCGCCATACGAGGGAGTCGTTCCACCCTCCGGGATGCCTGCACAAAGTTCCACGCGGTTTGCTCCACCTTCCTGTGCAGCAATGCAACTCTCTACGGAGTTGGTACAAACTTCAAATAGGTAGTTCTTCATATTTCATGAATATTAAAATAACTGTTTAACGAGGAATTAAAAAAGGGCGAATTGCTTCGCCCTTATCATAAACATTTTCTTTTTCAGTCTTTATTTTGCAAAGCTCACCGCACGTGTTTCGCGGATAACGGTTATCTTCACCTGTCCCGGGTAAGTCATCTCGTCCTGAATCTTCTTCGCAATTTCACCCGACAGATTTTCCGTCTGCTTGTCGTCTATTTTGTCTGCCCCGACAATAACACGAAGCTCACGTCCTGCCTGGATAGCATAAGTCTTGGTTACACCCGGATAAGACATAGCCAACTGTTCCAGATCGTTCAGACGCTTGATGTAAGCCTCAACAATTTCGCGGCGTGCACCCGGACGTGCTCCGGAGATGGCATCACACACCTGTACGATAGGCGCAAGCAGGCTGGTCATCTCTACTTCATCGTGGTGGGCACCGATAGCGTTACAAATATCCGGTTTTTCCTTGAATTTCTCAGCAAGTTTCATACCCAGCAAAGCGTGTGGCAATTCCGGTTCTTCATCGGGCACCTTACCAATATCATGCAACAATCCGGCACGTTTTGCTTTCTTCGGATTCAAGCCCAGTTCAGAGGCCATCACAGCACAAAGGTTGGCAGTCTCACGTGCATGCTGCAACAGGTTCTGTCCATAAGATGAACGATATTTCATCTTACCGATGATTCGAATCAGTTCCGGATGCAATCCGTGGATACCTAAGTCGATAGTAGTACGTTTACCTGTTTCAATAATTTCTTCTTCCACTTGTTTACGCACTTTGGCAACCACCTCTTCGATGCGTGCCGGGTGAATACGTCCGTCAGTAACCAACTGGTGCAATGCCAGACGGGCTATTTCACGACGAACGGGGTCGAATGCGGAAAGAACAATTGCTTCAGGAGTATCGTCTACTACGATTTCAACTCCGGTAGCAGCTTCAAGAGCACGGATATTACGGCCTTCACGTCCGATGATACGTCCCTTGATTTCATCCGACTCAATATGGAATACAGTTACAGAATTCTCGATGGCAGTTTCCGTAGCCACACGTTGTATCGACTGTATCACGATGCGTTTAGCCTCTTTACTTGCAGTCAGTTTGGCATCGTCCATGATATCATTGATATAAGACTGCGCCTGAGTCTTTGCCTCTTCTTTCAACGACTCTACCAAGCGTTCTTTTGCCTCTTCGGCCGACAAACCGGAAAGTGCTTCCAGTTTTTCAATTTCCTGATGCTGGAGTTTGTCCAGTTCCTCTTTCTTTTTATCCACGATTCCCAACTGTGCTTCCAGATTCTCTCTGACAGCATCGGCTTCGGCTCTTTTACGCTGAATCTCTTCCTGACGCTGGCTCAGCACCATTTCACGTTGTTTCAGCTTATTTTCGGCCTGTTGGATCTTTTGGTTACGCAGGGCTACCTCCTTCTCCAAATCTGCTTTCTTATTGAGAAACTTCTCTTTTACTTCCAGCAGTTTGTTCTTCTTAATCACTTCTGCTTCTGTCTCTGCTTCTTTCAGGACATTATCATATTTGGCCTTCAGTCCGTATTTAAACAATACGTACGATAAGATTCCTCCTACGATGAAGCATGCAATGGATGCTACTATTGTTACTAACATTGTAATTTAATTTAAATATAAATAAAAACGCACTGCCAAATACTCGAAAGCTTCTTCTTCCGGGCATCTTTAGCAGTGCGTGGATTTTCTTTTATAAAAATGGAAACAGTTATTCCTCGTTCCTGAAATACTCTTCCAGCATTTCTGTAAGTTCTTCTATCTTGGCCGTATACGGTTGGGTATCATTACGTTGCAGCAGATGCAGCTTTTCCAGTGAAAACTGATATGCCACCATAGCTATAATCTTTTCCGGAGCTATGTTCCTGTAGTGCTCCCGATACGCATTGAGCCTGATATTTACCTGCTTTGCCGCTTCTCTTACGGTCTCTTCCTCGTCACGATTGATGGTGAGGGGATAATAAGAATCTGCTATTTGCAGGTTTATTTTTATTTTATCGTTCATACATCCTTTTTTATGTTATTCATTCAACAAAGCGATGCATTTATCGACTTCACGCACTAATTTAGACAATCGCAGCTTCGTCTCTTTTACGTCGCTGCCGTTAAGGCTGATTGCCGTAGCTGTTTTTAGGTCTGTGTAGTTTGATTCTAACGCTTTGTATTCAGCTTTCACCTTTTCGAGTTCGGCCTTCTCATCTTCGAGAAGTTGCTTTAACTCAGCATTTTCGCGCTTTAATTCATCATGCAGATAGATTAAATGCCGCAGCCTTGCTTCAAAGGTACTTAATAGCTTCTTTTCTTCTTCTGTCATCACTACACCAAAATTGTACACAAAAATACGATTAACTCTGATATTACAAAAACTTTTCGGCGGAAAATAGTCATTTATAGTGAAAATAGTTGTCCGGGGCAACTTTTATTTATTTTTTTTAGCTATATGTCTTCTATTATAAGGATATTTATTTTCTACACACAAACGTTCATTATAGAAAAGAATATGGGTATAAGTACAATTATTCAGAATTATCATCTCGTTTGTAATAAATATGCAGAAAGAAGAGAAAAAGCTGGATACATTTTCATCTTTTTGTGCCTTTTTGTTATTAATTTAATAGAAATTATATCAAATAGACTACGATTCCGAAGTTTTATTCCTACATTTGCGGGCAAATGATAACCTTTATAAAAACGCATAATCATGGCTAAAATAACCAAAGAAGCCGCTTTGCTCTATCACTCACAGGGCAAACCCGGTAAAATTGAGGTAGTACCTACCAAACCCTACAGTACACAAACCGACTTATCTCTCGCTTACTCTCCCGGTGTGGCAGAACCATGCCTCGAAATAGAAAAGAACCCACAGGATGCTTATAAATATACAGCCAAAGGTAATCTGGTAGCCGTAATCTCAAACGGTACAGCAGTTTTGGGATTGGGCGACATCGGCGCCTTAAGCGGTAAACCGGTAATGGAAGGTAAAGGTTTACTTTTCAAAATCTATGCAGGTATCGATGTGTTCGACATCGAAGTCAACGAAAAAGATCCTGATAAATTTATCGAAGCCGTAAAAGCCATCGCTCCTACTTTCGGAGGTATCAACCTGGAAGATATCAAAGCACCCGAATGTTTTGAGATAGAACGCCGCCTGAAAGAAGAGCTTGACATCCCTGTGATGCATGACGACCAACACGGAACGGCCATCATCTCGAGTGCCGGACTGGTAAACGCCTTGCAAGTGGCCGGTAAGAAGATAGAAGATGTGAAAATCGTTGTCAATGGTGCAGGTGCTTCCGCCGTATCGTGCACGAAGCTCTACGTATCATTGGGCGCCCGCCTCGAAAATATCGTCATGCTCGACAGCAAAGGCGTTATCAGCAAGGCACGCACGGACTTGAACGAACAGAAACGTTATTTCGCAACCGACCGTACCGACATTCATACACTGGCCGAAGCAATCAAGGGAGCAGACGTATTCCTCGGCCTGTCAAAAGGGAATGTATTATCTCAGGATATGGTGCGCAGCATGGCTCCGATGCCTATCGTCTTTGCCTTGGCAAACCCGACCCCGGAAATCTCTTACGAAGACGCCATGGCTGCCCGCCCCGACGTGTTGATGGCAACCGGACGTTCGGACTATCCGAACCAGATTAATAATGTAATCGGTTTCCCGTATATCTTCCGCGGAGCGCTCGACACTCAGGCAAAAGCAATCAACGAAGAGATGAAGATTGCCGCCGTACACGCCATTGCCAATCTGGCCAAACAACCCGTGCCCGATGTGGTGAACGAAGCTTACCATGTGAACAACTTCACTTTCGGTCCGGAATACTTTATCCCGAAACCGGTAGATCCGCGTCTGATTACGGAAGTATCTATCGCCGTGGCCCGTGCCGCTATGGAGAGTGGTGTGGCCCGCAAGAATATCGAGAACTGGGATGAATATAAAACGCATCTCCGCGAATTGATGGGACAGGAATCCCAGTTGACCCGCCAACTCTACGATACCGCCCGCCGCAACCCGCAACGTGTGGTATTTGCCGAAGGCGGACACCCCAACATGCTGAAAGCCGCTGTCGAAGCTAAATCGGAAGGAATCTGCCACCCTATTATATTAGGTAACGAAGAACGCATCGAGAAACTGGCCAAGGAACTCGACCTGAGCCTGGACGGAATCGAAATCATCAACCTTCGCCACGACCGTGAGGCAGAACGACGCGAACGTTATGCCCACATCCTCTCTCAGAAACGTGCCCGCGAAGGCGCTACATACGAAGAAGCCAACGACAAGATGTTCGAGCGCAACTACTTCGGTATGATGATGGTTGAAACCGGAGACGCGGATGCTTTCATCACCGGATTATACACCAAATACAGCAATACCATCAAAGTAGCGAAAGAAGTTATCGGCATCCGTCCGGAATACAAGCATTTCGGAACCATGCACATCCTGAATTCCAAAAAGGGAACTTACTTCCTGGCTGACACTTTGATCAACCGCCATCCGGATACTTCCACTCTGATAGATATAGCCAAGCTGGCCGACCAAACTGTCAGATTCTTCAATCATACCCCGGTGATCTCCATGCTGAGCTATTCTAACTTCGGTTCTGACCAGGCAGGAAGCCCGCTGAAGGTACACGAAGCAGTAGCTTATATGCAGAAAGAATATCCCGAACTGGCTATTGACGGTGAAATGCAGGTGAATTTTGCCATGAACCGCGAACTCCGTGACTCCAAGTACCCCTTCACCCGCCTCAACGGAAAGGATGTGAATACATTGGTATTCCCCAATCTCAGCTCTGCCAATGCAGGATATCAGTTGTTGCAAGCCATGGACCCGGATACCGAATTTATCGGCCCGATCCAAATGGGGCTGAACAAACCGATCCATTTTACAGATATCGAAAGCTCGGTACGCGACATCGTGAACATCACCGCCGTGGCTGTTATCGACGCTATTGTAGAAAAGAAAAAAGCTAATAAATGAAACGTCCTTTATCCAAATCACAAATAGTTTGTATCATTCTGCTTTGGGTGGCGCTTTGTTACATAGTATTGGTATACGCCGAACGTATTGACGGCCCTACCATACTTATGCTTATCATTTCGGCAGCATTAGTCTTTATTCCCGTCTACAAATCACTTAAAAAGAATAAATAATATCTTTTTATTCCTTTTTTGCGGCATAAAATATCAATTTTGATGTTTTATGCCGTTTTTCTTTATAAAATGCTTGTTAGTTCGATTTTTATGTTTACTTTTGCAACGTCATCAACAGAGAGACGATAGAATTTAAAAACAATCATATTAAAAGAAAAAAGAATTATGAATGCAGCTAAGGTATTAGAAGATTTGAAGAGAAGGTTCCCCAACGAACCGGAGTATCATCAGGCAGTAGAAGAAGTTCTTTCTACGATTGAAGAAGAATACAACCAACATCCTGAATTCGACAAAGCCAATCTGATTGAACGTCTTTGCATTCCAGACAGAGTATACCAGTTCCGTGTGACTTGGGTAGACGATAAAGGCAACGTGCAGACCAACATGGGGTACCGTGTTCAGCACAACAACGCCATCGGCCCGTACAAAGGAGGTATCCGCTTCCATGCTTCTGTAAACCTTGGTATTCTTAAATTCCTTGCTTTCGAACAAACCTTTAAAAACTCACTGACTACCCTGCCGATGGGTGGCGGTAAAGGTGGCTCGGACTTCTCTCCGCGCGGAAAGTCAAATGCCGAAGTAATGCGTTTCACTCAGGCCTTCATGCTTGAACTGTGGCGCCATATCGGTCCTGAAACCGACGTACCTGCCGGTGACATCGGTGTGGGTGGCCGCGAAGTAGGTTTCATGTTCGGTATGTACAAAAAGCTCTCTCACGAGTTCACCGGAACATTCACCGGTAAAGGTCGCGAGTTCGGCGGTTCACTGATCCGTCCGGAAGCTACAGGTTATGGTAACATCTACTTCCTGATGGAAATGCTGAAGACAAAAGGAACTGACCTGAAAGGTAAAGTCTGTCTGATCTCTGGTTCGGGTAACGTGGCTCAGTATACCGCCGAAAAAGTGTTGGAACTGGGCGGTAAAGTGGTTACCATGTCCGATTCCGATGGTTACATCTACGATCCGGACGGTATCGACCGCGCTAAACTGGACTACATCATGGAGCTGAAGAACCTCTACCGCGGACGCATCCGCGAATATGCCGAAACTTACGGATGTAAATACGTTGAAGGAGCCCGTCCTTGGGGTGAGAAAGGCGATATCGCATTGCCTTCGGCCACTCAGAACGAACTTAACGGTGACGACGCACGCAAACTGGTTGCCAACGGTGTCATGGCAGTATCCGAAGGTGCCAACATGCCTTCTACTCCGGAAGCTATCAAAGTGTTCCAGGATGCCAAGATCCTGTATGCCCCGGGTAAAGCAGCCAATGCGGGTGGTGTATCCGTTTCAGGATTGGAAATGACCCAGAACTCTATCAAACTGAGCTGGAGCTCTGAAGAGGTAGACGAAAAGCTGAAGAGCATCATGAAGAATATCCATGAAGCTTGCGTACAATACGGTACAGAACCGGACGGATACGTAAACTATGTGAAAGGTGCTAACGTGGCCGGATTTATGAAGGTTGCCAAAGCAATGATGGCACAGGGAATCTTATAATCAGCAAAGAATTCAATCATAATGTCATAGTAGAAGTCCCCGTATCTCTGTAACAGGAGTACGGGGATTTTCATTTCAAACTGTCAATGCAAGTGCTTGAAGAGAAAGAGCACAAAGATGGGATACTAAAAAATGTACTCAAGCTCCGGAACAGCAAAATAAAATATCTCCTTATTCAACATCACCTCCGCATTCCATTAATCGTTCAGCAACAAAAAAAATAATATTAACAGACTATTTAAACAGACAGTCCGGACAGTTTGCTATAAAAGAACTTATTGACATCAAAAAAATAAAAACAATCGTCCCAATCTTTCATAAAACGAAAAAGTAATCTCTTTTTTTAGTTCATTAAAAATTTGCTTGTTTGTTTTAAACCATTTACTTTTGGAATTTTAAAAACCAAAGCCTTATTTTTGAAAAAATCACAATCAGCCTTATATTCTACTAAATGATTTTAAATAACGAGCCTAAGAAGAAGAAATTTGAGCAGTTTTTCATTATGACTTACCCAAAAGTCAAAGCGTTTGCATGGAAATTGTTGAAATCAGAAGAAGATGCAGAAGATATTGCCCAAGATATATTCGCAAAATTATGGACCCATCCTGAGATTTGGGAAAACCAGGAAACTTGGAACAGCTACATTTACACTATGGTCCGCAATCATATTTATAACTTTCTAAAACATAAATCAATCGAACAGACCTATCAGGAGCAATATACAAAAGAGGATCTGTCTATATCCGAAGCCGACATTCACGATCAACTTTATGCCAGGGAAAGCGAACTTCTGATGAAACTCACGATTGCCAATATGCCCGAACAGAGAAGAAAGATCTTCCGGATGAGCCGCACACAAGAAAAAAGCAATCAGGAAATTGCCGATGAACTGAATATTTCAGTTCGTACGGTAGAGCGTCACATCTATTTGGCATTAATCGACTTAAAAAAAGTGCTCCTCACCCTATTTTTTTTCTACATCGGTTGAGTAATCAGCCACAACTAATTGTCTTATCTATATAAAGGCTATAAAAATGAAGAATTATATTCAGAGAATCATCCGTTTGTTTGCAGCTTCCGATCCCGACAAAAAAGTCACCGGAGAGATCCATCAATGGTTGCTCGACCAGGAACATACCGAGGAAAAGGAAACTGCCCTGCACGACTTATGGAACGAAACGGAAGGAAAGGCCGACCAGACCACCTGGGACTCTCTCGCATCAGTATATGCCAAAGTCGGAGCCAACTCCGGAGGCAGACATCAGCCACGCATCCGTTTTGCATATTACGCGGCTGCCATAGCGTTGTTGATCGTGTCTGTTTCGGTTACTTTTCAAATGACCAAACAGCACTTCACCGAGACTCCCCTAATTGAGAACATAACACCGGACGGGCGCCTGAGCACCCTCCGGCTTCCGGACGGCAGTATAGTGGAAACTAACTCAGGCAGCATCCTCCTTTATCCTGAAAAGTTCAAAGGTGAAACCCGCACGGTTTACTTAATCGGTGAGGCCAACTTCAAAGTAAAGAAAAACACCGGCCAGCCTTTTATAGTCAGATCGGGCACCATGGCAGTGACAGCCTTGGGAACCGAGTTCAATGTCACCGCTTATCCGGAAGAGAACGAAATGATTGCAACCCTGATTCATGGAAAAATAAAAGTGGAATGCGACAATGGAAAAGAGAGTTATATTGTCACTCCCGGACAACAGGTCACTTACCATAAGAGCACGGGAAAAAGCAAGCTCGCCGAAGCAAATATTGAAGACGTTACAGCCTGGCAAAAAGGGATGTACGTATTCAGAGGAGTTACTATACCGGCAATTCTGAACGAACTGGAAAGACGCTACGCGGTCACCTTCCAGTATAACGCCAATTTATTTAATGATGATAAATTCAACTTCCGTTTCCGTGAGAAATCCACTTTAGAAGATATCCTGAATATCATGCAGGAAGTCGTGGGAGGATTCAACCATGAACTGAAGGGGAATATATGTTACATTAAACGGGATGCAAAAAAATAAAATGATTTAGTATATTTATTTGTTTAACCTTAAAAACAACTATTTAGCATGTAAAAAAGTATCCGGAAAGAGGCGGCCACCTAATTCCGGATATGAAATCTGAATTCTTAGCGTTAAAGCTTATGCTTTACTTTTTGGGAAATAAATATTATGATTTAACACTAAAATTCGTTCAAATCTATGAATTTTTATCGATTAAAGTCTATTTTTTTTATAATTTTTAGCTGTTTTATTCTACAAACAGCTGCCTTTGCTCAAAACAACGTAAAAATAACGATCAAAAAAAAGAATATCACGTTGCAGGAAGCATTGCGGGAAGTTGAGAAACAATCTGATTATCTGATTGCTTTCAACGAATCCAAACTTGAGAAAACCAAACGCGTTAACCTGAATATTAATGCTGAATCTCTGGATAAGACGCTGACTTCTATCCTGTCCGGAACAGGTCTTTCCTACAAAATCAAAGACAAATATATCATGATTATTCCGCAATCAAAAGTGGAAGTTGAACACAAAAAGCTGTCGGGTATAGTGAAAGATGACAAAGGAGATCCTTTGATCGGGGTCAATGTCTCTTTCAAAGACAGCCCTACCGGAACCGTCACCGGTCTTGACGGTCGGTTTTCCATCCTGGCTGCCAAAGGAAATGTAATTGAATTCTCCTATGTGGGCTATACCACCAAATATATTACAGTGGGTGATGCTTCTTCACTGACTGTCGTATTGGACGAAGACGCCAAAGCGCTGGACGAGGTTGTCGTCACCGCACTGGGTATTAAACGTGCAGAAAAAGCGCTGAGTTACAGTGTTCAGCAGGTAAAGTCGGATGCTATCAACAGTGTGAAAGATGCCAACTTCGTAAACGGATTAACCGGAAAAGTAGCGGGTGTGTCCATCAACCGGAGCTCCTCGGGCATCGGCGGAGCAACCCGCGTAGTCATGCGCGGGGCCAAGTCCATTGTAGGAAACAATAATGTGCTCTATGTAGTGGACGGTATGCCCATCGGCAACCCCTCAAAAGGTGAAATCAATAATGATTACAGTACTCCGGGAGGAGGTGAAGGCATTTCCGATTTCAACCCGGAAGACATCGAGAGTTTATCGATACTGACAGGTCCCGCCGCTGCGGCCTTATATGGTTCATCGGCAGCCAACGGTGTTATCCTGATCAACACTAAAAAAGGTCAGGAAGGCAAACTGAAAATCTCAATCTCCAACAATACGGAGTTTATGACTCCTTACGTAATGCCGGAATTTCAGAATCAATACGGTAATGCAAAAGGATCCTACAAGAGTTGGGGTGAGATGCTGCAACAGCCCTCAACGTTCCGCCCGAAAGACTTCTTTAAGACAGGCGCCAATATCATGAATGCTGCCAATTTTTCAGTAGGAAACAAAAATAATCAAACGTTCGTATCGGTGGCAACCACGAATTCCACCGGCATCATCCCCAACAACGAATACTATCGTTACAACTTCACATTACGCAACACCGCGAGTATGCTGAATGACAAACTCCATCTTGACCTGGGAGCCAGTTATGTTCTGCAAGGTGACCAGAACATGCTGTCGGCAGGACGTTACTTTAATCCGCTGGTACCTCTGTATCTCTTTCCGCGGGGTGAAGATTTCGAAGCAGTCAAGGTGTACGAGCGCTATGACACCAACCGAAAATTCCCCATACAGGAATGGTCTTATGGCGATCAGGGCCTGAATCTGGAAAACCCGTACTGGATTGTGAACCGCGAAATGTTTGTTTCCAAAAAGAAACGTTACATGTTTTATGCCAACGTAAAATACGATATTCTCAGTTGGCTGAACATAGCAGGACGTATACGTGTGGATAACACCAACACTACTTCCGAGCGCAAATTACACGCTTCGACAATCAAGCTGCATGCCCAATCGGACAAAGGAGCCTACAACCGGAGCATGGAAGAATATCAGCAGACCTATGCAGATATTATGCTGAATGTGAACAAGAATTTCGGTAACTTCAACCTGACGGCAAATGCCGGATTCAGTTATGAAGATCACCTGACCACCGGCATGGGCATCGGAGGAAAACTGTTTACCGTCCCCAACCTGTTCTCTGCCTATAACTTCGATCCGGCTTCCGGACCCGGTTCGCAATCGCACACCCATACACGTAACAATTCGGTTTTTGTAAGCACCGAGCTGGGATATAAGAGCATGCTCTACCTCACACTTACCGGACGACAGGAATGGGCTTCCCAGTTAGTCAACTCTGACCAGCCCACCTATTTCTATCCTTCTGTCGGAGTGTCGGGCGTAATCTCTGAGATGGTAAGTCTGCCTAAATTTATTTCATTCTGGAAGATGAGAGCTTCATTCGCTGAAGTAGGAGGACCGATCAATTATACCGGATTGACTCCCGGAACTGTCACCGATCCCATGAAAGGCGGAGTCATCAATCCGATATCTGTCTATCCTTTCCCGAATTTCAAAGCAGAACAAACCAAATCGTATGAGTTGGGAACTAACCTGAGACTTTTCAACAACAAAATCAATATCGATGCCACGGTGTACCTGACAGATACCTACAACCAGACCTTCCTTTCCAGCATGTCTCCTGCTTCGGGATACTCGGGCTTCTATGTACAGGCGGGTAAAGTGCGCAACAAAGGTATCGAACTGTCATTGGGGTATAACGACCGGTTCGGAAAAGTGGGATATGCCACCAATCTGACTTACACAGCCAACCGAAATAAAATCATGAAGATGGTGCATGACTACAGGAACCCGGCGGACGGCTCGCTGTTCAGCATCACCGAACTGACCCTGCAGGATAAAGGAGGAGTTTACCTGCGGGAGAAGGACGCAATCGGGGATGTATACGTAAAAGGTATCCTTGCCAGAGGCAAAGACGGTAAACTGATCGAAGAAGAAGGAGGGTATAAAGTAGACCGCTCACAACGTATCAAGATAGGATCGGTCAACCCCGATTTTTCAATAGGCTGGAGACATAATGTAACCTGGAACAACCTTACTCTGGACCTGTTGTTCAACGGACGCTTCGGAGGTATTGTCACCTCTTCCACCCAAGCATTCCTCGACGACTACGGTGTATCGAAAGACACTTATAAAGCGCGTCAGAACGGTGGTGTATGGGTGAACGGAACACAATATGATGCGGAAAAATATTATACAACTATCGGTGGCGAACAACTGATGGCATATTACGCGTATAAAGCGACCAACATCCGCCTTCAAGAAGCCAGCCTGAGCTATACACTGCCGGGCAAATGGTTCGGTAATGTGATCAACCGGCTGACGGTTTCCGCCATCGGACGCAATTTGTGGATGATCTATAATAAAGCTCCATTCGATCCGGAAATGACCTCTTCGACAGGTACCTATAACCGGGGAGATGTCTTTATGCCACCCAGTTTGCGTAGTGTGGGATTTAGCGTAAAGATTGAATTATAACCTTTAAAAAATGCAACACTATGAAATTAAATAAAATAAAGAATATGTGTAGAACGCTATCGGCCATAGCCCTTTTAGGTTCAACACTATGCACCTCGTGTATATCCGAAGATATCAACCGGAACCCGTTGCTCCCGACGAAAGAAGACGAAAAGATGGACGGAGTTATTTACGGGGCCTACCTGCCTAATCTTGAGAAAAGTGTAATCCCCGTCGGCACCGCTTCAGAAAGCACAGAACCGGTAAACCGCTATCAGATCGGAGTAAATCTGGCCGGTGATGCCTGGGCGGGATACATGTCTCCCCGCGACAACAAATTTAACGGCAGCAAGAACTTCACCAACTACTTCATGTACGAAAACTGGGTGAACTATGTGTATTCTTTTATGGTGACGGATGTTTATTCGCCATGGATGCAGATAAAACGCATCTCGCAGGATGAAGGAACAAGAAATGACGAGATTTATGCCTTAGCCCAGATCATTAAGATCGCGGCTCTGCACCGCACTACGGATATGTTTGGCCCGATTCCCTACTCACAAGTGGGCAAAGGTTCTTTTAAAGTGGCATACGACTCCCAGGAAAGCGTATACCGCTCTTTTCTGAAAGAGCTGGAAGAGGCTGTCCAAACCTTGGACGATTACTCGAATAAGAGCAAAGAAGTATTGCCTGCCTTCGACATTGTTTATAACGGCGATGTCAATAAATGGATGCGCTTTGCCAATTCGCTTATGCTTCGCCTGGCCATCCGTGTCCGCTTTGCCGATGCAGGACTTGCCAAAGAATATGCGGAGAAAGCCGTGAAACATCCCGCAGGCATGATCGACAGCAAAGAACTGGCAGCCCAGATGGGTAAAGGCGCCGGCCTGCAAATGAAAAATCCGCTGAAAGTGATTAATGAAGAATACAATGACACCCGCATGGGAGCCACCATCTATTCTTATCTGGCAGGATATAATGACGCCCGTGCTTCCGTATACTTTGTCAACAACAATGGCTTCAAGGCCGTACGGTGCGGAATCGCCAAGTCCGGAGACGCTTACAACGGGTTCACACGCCCCAACGTGCATGAAGACGATCCCCTCTATTGGATGAAAGCGTCTGAGGTATGCTTTCTGAAAGCCGAAGGAGCATTGGCTGGATTCGACATGGGCGGCAGTGCCGGTGACTTCTACAACGCAGGCATCCGTATGTCGTTCAGCGAAAATGGACTGAGCAGTTCATCGGCCGAGAACTATCTGAAGGATCACACCCGTAAACCGGCCAATTATACCGACACCGCCAATGGTGAGTTAAGTGCAAACGCTCCAAGCAGCATCACTATCCGCTGGGAAAACGGAGCTACGGAAGAAGAGAAGCTGGAACGTATCATCACTCAAAAATATCTCGCCATCTTCCCCAACGGACAGGAAGCATGGACAGAGTGGAGACGTACCGGATATCCCCGCCAAATAGTCGTTGCCGAAAACAAAACGAACTCCGCGGTATTGATCGGAAACGGATACGATGTGGGAGGTGTAAGAAGAATGCCCTATCCCCGCACCGAGTATGAACAAAACAGCGAAAACCTGCACAATGCCATCAACCAGCATTTAGGAGGAGCAGACAATGCCGCCGCTAAAGTGTGGTGGGACAAAAAAAGCAAATAGTAATGAACCTGAAAATTAAAGAAACATGAATATGAGAAATACCATTTTTGCATTTATCGGAACGGCACTCTTAGTAAGCTTTGCCGCATGCGATGACTGGACCTCACCGGAGAAACTTGATGTGGAAAACGAAGCCGTGGGCGATCTTTATTCCAAACGGGACTCCGTAAAATGGGCTGAAGAAGATAAAAGACATAAAGAGAATGAAGTTGCCTACGAAAAATATCTGGAAAACCTGAGAGCTTACAAAAGCACCAAACACCCCATTATGTTCGGGTGGTTCAATGCCTGGCAACCGGACGGAGCGGGAAAATATCCCCGGCTATCTCTTTTACCGGACAGTATGGATGTTGTTTCGATATGGGGAAACTGGCACTCTTTGAGCGAAGAAAAAATCAAAGAGCTGCGGAGTGTGCAGGCCAAAGGAACCAAAGTCATTATCGGCTGGATTATAGAAGACATAGGTGACCAGATAAAATGGGGGCGCGACCAATGGCCCGCCGACGACACACAAGCCATCAAAGAGTATGCGCAAGCCATCGTAGATACAATCAATAAATATGGTTACGACGGATTCGACTATGACTATGAACCCTCGTACGCATCGCCGTTCAAGCCGGGCAACCATTGCGGTAATTTGACTTCTTGCTCACGCGATTATAATAAAGAGAAAGAAATCTTGTTTATGAAGACCATGCGCGAGCTGCTGGGACCGGACAAACTGTTTCACCTGAACGGCTCTATCCATTGGCTGGACCCGCGTGCGGCACAGTATTTCGACCGTTTTGTCGTTCAATCTTACAGCGGATCGGCTTCCAGTTTCGAGAGATGGACCAACGACATCCAAAACCGGTTGAATATCAAACCCGAACAGCTCGTATTTACGGAAAGCTTTCAGAACAAGCCCGGTGCACGAAGCAGATTTCCGGGCACATACGCCGGTTATGTGGCTTCCAAACAAGGCAATGTGGGAGGAATCGGAGTTTTTCATATTAACGAAGACGCATTTGAAGACGAAGCTTATGTTAATATCAGAAAAGCAATATCGATCATGAATCCTCCCGTAAAATAATTAACCTAAAAACAGTTTGAAACATGAAATGTAACGTATCTTACAAATATATGTTTATTGCGATCGGCATACTTTGCCCGTTCTTTTCTGCCTGTAACTATGCCGATGGCGAAGGTTCAGGCTCGGAAAACGCAGTATATATGGAAACACCGGACAATAAAGGCATCGCCAACTTTACTTTAGAGCCCGATGGCGGAACAACTTATCTGACTCCCCGGCTGGCCAATATCAGCCAAAGTCCGGTGACCATACAAGTGAGTTATGATAAAGAGGCTTTGGACAAATACAACAAAGCCAACGGAGCCTCGTATGAGCCCCTGCCTCCCTCCGCTTTTAAACTGGCAGATGCAGAGGGAAACGACCTATCCGGCTCCGAAGGCATACGGGTACCTGCCGGTGACT
Organism: Bacteroides hominis; assembly: GCF_033042785.2. NCBI lineage: Bacteria > Pseudomonadati > Bacteroidota > Bacteroidia > Bacteroidales > Bacteroidaceae > Bacteroides > Bacteroides hominis. The sequence goes on from NZ_CP178829.1 coordinate 5,056,210, forward strand.
TTTCAGCAAAAATAATGGTGAAAGTGGGACAACTGGATTCCAAGGATTTCCCCGCCAATAAGAAATATGCAATTCCTCTTAGTATCACGGGGGCTTCCAAATATTCGCTGATTCCCTCACAACGCAGTGCGGTCTTGCTCCTGAATCGCTCCATCCTTTCGTCAGTAGCCAAAGTCAGCGGTGGAGAAGGTATCCGGATAAAACCTGCCGGAATGCACACAAAGGCTGAATGGACCATTCAAATGAGTGCCATCTATTCAAGCCTGACCCGCAGCAACCTGACCACAGCCTATCTAAGCAACGGAACAGGAGGAGAATTCTATACCCGTATTTCATCTACCGCCGGTATACAAGTGAAAAACGGACGCGACGGGGACGACACATGGACTCAAATACCCCTGCAAGCGGGTAAATGGTTGCATATCACCTATGTGCACAAGGATAAGAAAACGACAGTCTATGTCAACGGAAAAGTCCAGAAGGTTTTCGAGAACAGTGCCATCACCTTTGGTGAAAACAGCATGATCATAGTCGGAAACTCCGGTTACCGGAACGACTATCTGCGCGAAATACGCTTATGGGATAAAGCGTTAACAGAATCGGAAATCAACGATTACTTATACCTCCCGATGGATCCGGAAACACCACATCTCATTTCGTATCTGCCACTAAGCAAAGAGGCGGGGATCAAAGACCTGAAAGCTCCCGCCGATATGGAGAATGTGACCACGAAAGCCCGTATTGAATATGTGGAAAACGTTAAATTTCCGGCAGATGAATTAGTAATTGTAAATCAAGAATAAAAAAGAGTTCAGAATGAAAAGAAGAATAAAATCCACCCCAAGCATTTTATGGGTTCTATTGCTCGTCTTGTCGGCATCGTGCAGTAAAGATGAAATACAGATAGTAGATCAGGATACAAGTTGGCAAATGGACAATAAGTATATCGAAGAAGATATCCGTGAGCAACTCGGCATCGACCCGTTCACTGATCTGGTGTACCTGGGATACTATGGCAAGCCTTATATACAGCTGGAAGCAACCAACGACCTGGTAAGTACCACCCTGGTAGGAAAGAACGAACTTTCGTTCAAAGTAAAAGTGACAAAGCCCTACAAAGAAGACATCCAGGTCAATCTTATCAAAGAAGACAAATTGATGGCCGATTTTCCTGAAATGGTGGAAGGTATCCCCCTCTTTCCGAACGAAAGCTGCACCTTTGAGGGTAGTGTGCTGAAAGCGGGTGAACTGGAAACGACAGTCAAACTGACCCTCAAGGATGTTGAGAAGTTAAACAACCTATCGGGTTATGTGATGGCAATAAAGCTGACGATGGAAGGATCGCATGAACATTTGGCAATCGCCCGGACCCGCTCGGCATACTTTGTGAAACTAAATCTTTCTATACGCCTGGACAATATCGATTCAAGCAATAAAAAGATCGAAGGAAAAGGCTTCAACAAAGAAATCGGGTTTAAATCGGATATACGACCGGAGAAATTAGGTTCGCTAAACGATGGTAACTTTACAGCCAACAACTGGTATACTTCCAACGCCCACAATTATCTGACGATTATTCTGCCGGAAAAACAGTTACTCAAAGGGTTCAGGCTGGACACCAACAAATCGACAAGTGGCTCGTATATGCTTAAGTCCTGTAGAGTGATGGTTGAAACACCGGACGGAAATTGGGTGAACCATGGAGTATTCGACCGTAAGGTCATGGATGGAACTGCTTATATAAGCTTTAAAAAACCGGTGGAATGTACTAAAGTACGTTTCGAGAATATGATGGCCTTCAATGGCAGATTTTCCGTTGATGTAAATGAAGTCACAGCTTTCCGGTAAAGCAAGATTTCATTACTTTTTATTCACACCGTGAAGGGGCGGGACTGTTAATTCATAAGTCCCGCCCCTTCCTTAAAACCATGTGACAGCACATTAATATACAAACAGGTGAAGCTGTACCCTTCTCCATATTATGCCTCTAAATGCATTTCATATCCCTTACTATCTTTAGTGAAAATGGTCTGCCATTGATCCGGCCTGATCGTCCGGCTGAGATAGTTCTCCTTCGGGAACAGCCTCAGCTACTTCACGTTCGATAATCTCCCCGATCCGTTTTCTGTTTTTGCGCAACAGATCATAAATCTCATTTTCATCAAAGCTATCCTCAAATATAATGGGATATTTTTCCGCATCTTCGTTGTCACCGTGATAAGCAAGAATATGCACTTCACCACAATGACCGTGGGAAATTACGGCGCAGTATTCTTTCAAAAGTTCAGCCAGTTTGGTGAGGAAATCAATTTCTTTAGTTGTCAGTAGTCCGATCATAGTGTGTAAATAGGATTGTTGTTATTTCAATAGCCGTAAAATAAGCGCAAAACAGTTGATTCTGCAAGCATATACACATTCCTTATATTCTATTTTTGAGCAAAGTAATATTCATTTTATTCATCTTATTCCATTTTTTCGTATATTTGCTTCGAACGGAACATTTTAACGGAAATCATTGTTCAAAAAGCAAAAAGAACATGGAAACAGAAGAAGAAATACAGAATGTAAATGTCCATCACGGACATAACATAAGGCGCACCCGGATCGAGAAAAACATCAAGCAGGACGCATTGGCAGCACTCGTAAACATGACACAACCGAATGTATCCAAATACGAGAAGATGCGGGTGATTGAGGATGAAATGCTAAATAGATTCGCAAGGGCGCTGAATGTGCCGGTGGAATATCTGAAAACGCTGGAAGAGGATGCACCTTCTGTGGTATTTGAGAATATCACAAATAATGTGCATGACAATAAAGACAGCTCAATGGGATCTACAGGATATAACAACGATAGTATAACTAACACTTTTAATCCGATTGATAAAATTACCGAACTCTACGAGCGTCTTCTCAAAGAGAAAGATGAAAAATATGCCGCGCTTGAAAAACGGATTCAAAGTCTGGAACAGCAAAATAACAGCGGAAAGTAATTCCGCAAACATATCTCTCCATATAAATGGGTGTAGCCATCCGACGCTTAGGGTGTAGCCATACCGGGGTTAGGGTGTAGCTATCCGTCCCGGATGGCTACACCCTAATTATTATGTGCAAGTTCCATCGGGGCGGGCATCCCTCACCCGTTTCTCCGGACAATTCTTCGATCCGGATGCATTCCACATGACATTGCATACATATATCTGTTTCCGCTAATCTATCATTAAATAAAAAAACATCATATTTGCATATTATATGATACGTTGAGTATATTGACAAAGAAGTATCCGAAGGGGGAAAGCAAAATGTCAAAATGATAATCCAATGGCTCTATATCCCGTTCTTTCGGACACGTCTCTGATGAAGTTCGGAAAAACGGCTCACAGACGATTCCCCGATTATCGTTTTAACAGGTCGTTCAACTACTTCCTTATCAAATAGAAACAATAAAGGAGAATTATCCGCCGGAATCTCCTTATTAGAGTAAAATACCATTCCTTTACACACTTCGTACAGGATACTTCCCGGCAAGCAACGGGAAGAAAATACATCCTCTTATCGCCCGATTTGCATAACAATATATGTAATCTGCCAAAACATTAGGAGATATTTAAAAAAGAAGTAAGCAAATTGGGAAAATGTAACCGTCTTTCGAAGCAAATGCTTACTTGTTTTGGGGTAAATGCTTACTTGTTTTCCAGAAAAGCAAGGCTCTACCGACTCAAAAGACCGGTTCTTCGCCTCCGGAAGTTCCTTGATATGCTTCTTTTCCCTCCGGTTCATCCGGGAAAAAAATTGGGAGAGTCAGAGGAAAGAGGTATTTCACACCTTTTTGATAGTTGAATAGGATAATAGAGAACAAAACGTTTTACCTGCCACAAAGCATACAAAGGGCACAAAGGCTTATTTATAAATAAAACCTCCATGCCCTCTGTGTACTCTGTAGTGAAAAAGGGATCTCGCAACGATTCCTGTTTTACACTATTTTTTCTTTCCCGTTCCTTTGCCGGAATGGATATCGCCAGCACTGCCGGATGCAGCAGCTTTTTCCTTTACTTTGTCCTCAGACATCAGATGCCTGTTCTTCTCATATTCTTCATGGATCTGAACTTCCCGGTTCTCCATGTCCTTCTTCAATTGCCTGTCTCTATTCATACTTTCTACGTTTTAAAGATTGGCAATATGACAAATCCGGAAGAAGAAAGTTTGGAGGTTTAAGGAAGTTTAGGAGTAGCCGGACTGCTTTTCATCGACCTTCCTTACTGAACCAGGCCGATCCGGACTTTATAATTTCCGGAAGTAAGTTCCGCTCCCGATTCCTGAAGGATGGAACGCGCTTCGGAAGTCATTGTTTCTCCATCGGCATTGGTGGCGGTAAGTGTATAACTTAAATGGGTTCCACCGGTCGGGACATTAAAATATAAAAGGTCTGTCACATTACCTGTCAGGCTTGCCTGACGTCCTGTAGGACTACTTACGGTAATGGAGAAGTCTGTAAAGTTTGCCATAAATTCATCCGAATACTCAACGCCAATCCCGATATTAATTTGGGGCGCTTTCACCGAAATCAGAGTTACATCCTCTGATACAATGGCGAAAGGGTAGTCGACGCTGTAAGTGGGTGTGCCCGATTCATTGTCCGGCGCCTCGGTCTGATCGGGAGTAAAGGCCTTCAGGGTATATTCACCAACCGGAAGAACGATCCTTTTGGAAAGTTCCGCAGCTCCCGGATCGTAACTACGGACACACTCAGAACCTTGCCAGATTTCAAGTTTAAGTCCGGCATCGACGGCACGAGTGATGGGAAGCGTTTCGGTATCACAAGTGAGGGTGATGTTTTCTACGCGGAGATAACCGACAGAGTTATCGGGAGCAGTTTGCTCGCTACAGGAGGCTGTAGCAAGCAAAAGGAGAAAGAGGTATATATAGGTTTTCATATTTATTTGTCGTAATGTAAAGAAATGTCATCAATAATCAGTGTACTCCCAGCAAAAGTGTCTTTAAAACCCTTTTGAGTATCACCCACCCATAAACTCACAGTTTTAGTTTGATAGGGCAGATTTGAGCCTAAAGAAACCGTGGAACTAAAAATGACACATATATACTTACAGGGATTATAATAAGTCTTTTCATCATAATTCAAAGGTACAGTATACTGTACAAAGTCATTTTGCTCTATGGAAGAAGTACAAGTATTTTCTATTATCAGATCTCTATTTTCATCGTATAGTGCAACATATACTTTCCACGTATCTGAATTAAGCGGAGCATATTTATACCAAAAACTAAATGCTGTAGGACGAGAAGAAAATTCTTTTCCTTTAATTATAGTATAATGATCTCCTTTAGGTGACGCATCAGTTCCTCCTGTTTCTATCGTTACATCTCCTATGAACAACTCCCCAGGTACTTTATTCATGTCAAGTTCTGTATGTCCTATAAACCAAGTATTCCCTCTACCTGCAGCCGAATTCCTCAATTCAGCCGCATATACTCCTCCATGGGCATCTTTTGTATAAGATACAGCAGGGAAACAATTATATGGCTTACCCATTGTATTATTTCTATATCGAGTTGTAAATTCATTATTTGTATTCCAAAAAGCTGTTTCTCCTGCACCATAAGGATAATAAATTATACTTTTATCCTTAATCAATGAGGTATGATTCCACTCTTCCAAACCTGAATTAGGCAATTGCATAGAATTTTCCAATGAAAAATAAACTATATCCGTAGAAATATCTCCACGATAAAGCGCTCTTACTTGAAATTCTTTATCTTTTTGATAATTATCAAACTTAGTCGTTAACTCACAATCAATCCAGTTAATGCCATCCACACTATACTGATATTTTAAATCACTTTTAATTTTCGACTCGTTTCCCGCTATCACTTCACACTCATCAATGGTAAACTCTTTCGACCAAATGTTTCCTTTACGAACATCCACCTTAAAGACGGGTTTCACAGTCCGGATGGTATACATCCCGGCATCACTCCAACGGTCATTTGCTTTTACGCGAACGGCTATTATATTATCCGTATCCTGTCCTCCATCGTGAGTCAACATGCCGGGAGTCACTCCCGCAAAGTCGATAACTCCCTCAGTACTTCCTGCTGCCAGGTCGGGCAACACAATATTCACAGCAGCCAAAGCCCGCCGATCTTCTTCGGAAAGCTCCGACAGCAGATATGTCTTATTCAGATGTTCCAAATGCTTATCCGCAAAGTTGAGGGCAAACTCCACATCCTGAACCGGACGCAAAGCAGTATACGAAACGCCGGCTCTCGACAAAGCGTCCGCTGTTTCCGTATAAGTCAGCACATGATTTTCATCGAAATCCTCACTGAAGACCTTAGCTTTCGGCAACCAGCTGTCGGGTACGGTTTCATTGATAGTGACAGGTTCCTGCCGGGCTTCCGTGGTGACCTCAAAACCAACATTGGAAGCTTTCATGGAGAGCTTATAATTATACTTAACACCCGCTTTCACTGTCTCGATCGGATTCAAAGCATAACTTCCCTCCTGCCCTGTTTCTACGGAAGTGCCGATCAACGCCATCGTCACCCGGCCTCCGGCTTTGAAGTAGGGATGTGTGACATCTCCCGGTTTCCAAGTAACCGACTCACTGCCTACGGTAACTTCTACATAATAATCTTTCAGGCGTTTATCAAAGACCTCTTGATTCACAATCTCAAAAGTAGCCAGCGCATTGGCTACCTTACAGCCAACGCTTACCGTTGTTGCCTTACCTTTCTCGATAGTGATGTCTTGAACTTCTCCATAATAATAGGGTGCATCCAACTCTAATGCCGGATTCTCTCCAAGATAAGCCTTTAGTTGATAACTGCCTACCTTGAATACCCTTTGATCTCCGAAATCTTTCAATGCACCTTTGTATTCGGGCACGATTGTCCCATCTCTGTCACGCAGCAACTCAATCGTAAACTGCTGCCGCAATTCATCCGACAGTGCATCCGGCAAAGTCCGGGTAACCGCTGCTCCGTCCGTCAATACTATATTCAGGCTGCCGTTAGGCATCGTTTCTATTTCTTCCTGACACGACAGGAAAAAGAACAAACAACACACTAAAGATAAAACAGATTTATGCATAGCTCTCTTTCTTATTCATACAATAATTCAAATTCATCTACCCACAGTTCACTACCTACACCTACCGAACCGGTCACTTTCATTCCGGTAAAGTCGCCTCCGTAATGGCTCGAAGTGGCAACAATCGTTATCTTGGCGGGCTTCGCCGTTTTATTGGAGTAAGTCACATCGAACCGGAACTGAGTGTACTTGGTCACTGTCTCCTTTCCGACAAACTCTCCGTAACCGATCTCGTTATCTTTATCGTCCCACAAACGGAGATAGATATGGCATTCATCGTTTTTCAAGTTATCCGGATTGCCTACATAATCAACCGGCTTAGAAGTATATTTATACCATCCTTTCAATCCGGTGGGACGGGCTCCCGTAAACGAACGTCCAAACTTGGGACTGTCTTTGGGGCTTTGAGCATTGGTTTTATAATCACCGATGAACAAGTTGCCGGCAGCAACCCCTACCAATGGCACACTGCCCAAAGTAACCATATAAGCGGCTTTCCCGCTTACCGCCTCTTTCTCTTCAGGGCGGGTGCTCGAATCACGGCTGCCTGCCAACGAAGAGGTCACTCCGTCGTTTCCGGTCGCCCAATAGGAATTTGCTCCGTCAGAGTTCGGATACCAACTCTTCTTAAAGGTTCCTGTGGGATTCTGCGACCAGGTATCGAAGTTTAAGTTAGGTATTTCTTGTATCTTTTCGGTTGTGAACGCGGCTTCCGTACTGGGAATTTCTTCGACTACTACCCGCCAAACGTAGTCGGTGCCATCTTGCAACCCGGTCAGTGTCGTACTGAAAGTTGTACCACTTTCCAGTTTCACATCTGCCTCGGGTACAACGCTCCAGGTATCTTCCGACTTCTTCCTGTATTCCACACGGGGAGTGGTTCCCTGCTTCATGCCCCCATTCAGAGTGGCACGTGTGGCCCATACATCGGCACTGCCCGTAGTACCTGTCGATGTGGTACGCACCACATCGACCGTCCATAGCTCTTCTTTATCGAAACGGCTGACAACAAACTCTTGCGGCCTGCGGAAATTGGTTACGGTGGACGGATCGGGGGTGATGGTAGCCTTACTGCCTCCCAGAATCATCTTTGTTATCTTGACAGCAGACAAATCCTGCTTCTGCGAAACATACACCAATACCGTGTGATTCTTATCATCGATGATGGCAGGCAAGGCCTGGTTCTCGACTTCGACTACCCGCTCGATGGTCTGACGGACGGTTATCATCCACTGATAATCCTGATAGGTACGCAGCAGAACAGGAACGGTCTTACTGAAATCGACCCGTGTATCTGCTCCTACCGGCAAGTCGGCTAAAGCAGAAAAGCCGGCCGAAGGAAATTTATTGGGGCTGACGCAGTATTGTTCGTCTACGCTGTAAGTGGCTTCTTCGTTCACAACGAACCTGGTAATACGCAATTCTTCTATATCGACTTCATCACCGACTTCGACTGCGATGGTGCGGCTGTTCTTGTTTATCTCGGCATCACCGGTCTGCCCTTCTACTTCGAAAGCTGTAATTTCGCCTTTGATGTAAGGGTAAGGAATGTCATTCTGTATGCAAGCACCCAGAGCAAAGACCGACAGAAACAGGAATAGATAAATTTGTAAACTCTTCATTTCTCAAAACACTGCTTAAATTAGAAATACATCGTCATTCCGAGATTAATCGAGAATAAGTCTATCTTGAAATTACCACTTGCACTATGACGGGACGCCTTGTTTACCTGATTGTGTATCTGATCGACCCATTTATAACTGAATCCCATCACTCCTACCGAAACTTCTACCGAAGCAAAATCGGATACGAATGCCGCCAATCCGGGAGCCGCACCGATCTCAAACGTGTGAGAACGCTGATAGTATCCCGTCAAGTCGTTACCCGTACCATTGGAATGTTTCCCTTGCCCGTAAGCATAAGTCAGACGCACTTCATTGAAGAAGCCGAACACTTTGCTGCTGCCCAGACCCATATAGGTACGCAGAAATCCGGATGCGGAATAGTTATGCTCCAGATACATATCGTCTTTGATGTGGAACGAAAGATCATCGCCCAGATTAATGTCTACGTTTCCTATATTGAAGTAGGTACGGGAGTAAGTGAACCTGCCTCCCGCTGCCATATTATCAGCAAAAAAGTATCCTCCGAAGGGACTCAAACGGAATGTATAACCTTTGGCATCGATATTTGCCAATACCAAAAACTGGTATTGATCAGCACTCTGCTCCGAATACGAAACTGTAGAACCCATAAACCATTGCCCTTTCGGGACAAACACACTCTTCACGATTCCACGGTCAAACTTCTTCTTTGCCTGGACCAGTACCGGACAAAGAAGAAGTAGAAATATAATTATTTTTTTCATTCGCTATGGATTAGTTGGCGGTAACAGGTGTACCGTACACCAATTCAAAATCATCAATCAACATGACACTGCTTTCGCTGCCGGTAAAGAAGTCTCCATATTTACTTGCAGAAGCAACAACGATAATATATTTGGGTTTACGGGTCAAATCACGATATTGCAAATCAATCGTAAACTGCTTCCATACTACATTTCCGCTTTCATCGAAAGAACCTTTGGACTCTTCATCGGTAATGGAACCGTAGGCTATGACATCTTTATTGGCTTCGGAAAGATCGACCGTATAACGCGTGGGACTGCCTTCTTTGTTATTGTTGACTTCATAAGCTGTCTTCACTCCATTATCATCAACCAAACCTTCATTGTCAGTCAAAGCAATATAGATGGCACATTTATCACCACCCGAGTTTTTCAATTCCTCCACATTATGATCTCCACGATCTATACTGGTTCCACGAGTGTATTTGTACCATCCCTTCAGCTGCGTAGGACGTGACGTAAACTCACGGCCGAAACGTATACGTGCTCCCATCGGGCTTGTATACGTTTCCATATAACGCCCGATATAGATGTTACCGGCAGCAAATTTTCCGATACCAAACATTCCCACAAATTGCGAAGACAATTTGGCCGATTTACCACCTACGGTATGTACATCGTTGCTTTCTCCGATACTTGGATTTTTACTCATGGTAGCTGCTCCCACATTACCGGTATCCCAATACGAATTCTTTGCAGAAGCCTCAGCCGCAGTTCCCGGGAACCAAGTTTTTCCATTCTGATTCCATTCATCAAAACTTCCATTTTCCAGTTGTTTCTGGAGTTCGGTGGTCGCAGTCGTTATTTTTCCGTTTACTCCATTTATTGCAAAACAGAAATCATACTCCGTACCGGGAATCAGACCGGTTATGGTTGCAATAAGCTTTCCATCGGCCTGTTCAACATTGGACACCGTATTCCAATCTTCCGTTCCGGAAATGCGATATTTACACTCTTTGGTAACAACACCGTCAGGAAGAGGAAGAGTTACGTCTGCAAAATCAGACCAGACATTTACACTCGGATTACTTTCTTTAGGAATGGAAATATTCACATTATACTCTTTGGTAGAAGGATCTAAAGTAACAGATACACCACCAATAGCACCATTGGCCTTCATAGTATAGTTAATACGGTAGTGCTGACGTTCTTTTACATCTGTAATCGGTTCGGATTCAAAAACAAAAGAACGCCCATCCGTATTTGTCAATGCCAACGAAATATTCAGATTATCCACCGCAAAATATCCGGAACGTGTTTCATCCTTACCAAAAACCAGTTTACCGGAAGAATTACCCACAGAACAGCTCAGTTTCGAAAAATACTTCTTCACATCAGCACTGTAATTGACTGTCACTTTCACATTAGCCAAACGACACTCTATATTCACATTCTGATTTACTTTCGGAACAACCGTTACTTCGGTCTGTCCCCAATAATAAGGTTCGTCAAATCCGGCCGTCGCCACATCAACCCCTTTTGAGAAAGCATTAATGGTATAGGAGCCTAATGGCAATTCAAGAGGAGTAGATGTCCAGTTATGCCAGTCATCAGTCTCTTTCACAACAGTCCCTGCTCTGTCAACTACCTGCAAGGCAATCGGCAACTCTTCTGCTCTTGTTGCCGGAACTAAAATCGTACTTGTATTCTTCTCCACGGAAAACTGGAGATAGCCAGTCTTGCCGTTAGAAGTCTCCTCTTGTTGGCATGATGCCATCACAAGAGTAAAGACAGAGACGAACAAATATATATATCTTTTCATTGGAAATTCAAATTAGTTTTTCACCACTTTTACTGTCAATTTCTTGGCTAACTCCTTACCATTATTATCAATCAGTTTAATAGTAAAATAATGTTGCTGAAGGCCAAACGGTGACAACATAGGCATAAAGCCGGATACATCAAAGATGAACTCTTTTTTATCTTTAATCGGATCATTCGGATCAATCAAACCGATACCGGATCCGTCTTCCAAACTACCTCCAAGTTTATCTTCCAAATCACCGGGATTAGCCAAATCGAATGTTTCTCCCAACCCCATTTGAGAAATCAAACCTATAAACTCATTAGAGTCTGAAGTGATAGTCACAAGCAAGTTCCGGATTCCGGCCGGAGCTTTCATCGTTACCTGAACTGTCGGCGGATTGTTCGTATCCACTTCCACCACTTCATCTGCTCCGATAATCTCCGGTCCGTCTTCTGCCGGCTGATCCGGTTCTGTCGGCTGATCCGGCTCCTCCGGTTTCGATTCTTCAATCAGTTCAGTTGGTACTTTCACTGTTATGCCGGTCTCGTCCATTGTCAAGTCAATATCCAACTGTATCCCCAATTTCGGATCAGAAGGGGTCACATCCGGATCTTCCGGGTCCTCACCCTCTTCTACAGGTTTCACTGTAACATTAAAAGAATCACCTCCCTCCAAGCCTTCTTCATCGGGTTTGGTCACAGTATAAATAGTTTCAATGTCTCTACCTGTTTCCTTCTCAGTTACTTTTGCCACAATTTTAATCGAAGTGGCTCCATTGGGAATGCTGAGATAAATTGAACCTAAATCTTCCTTCTTCACATAAATAACTCCGCCAATCCCATTTGAAACGGTGAACACATAATCGTCGGCAAACATACTGAGAAACTCGTCCGATACATTCAAACTGACCTTTACCGTTGCCGATTTACAGAGAACTTCCGCCTTAGATTCCATTCCCTGCTTCACTTCAATAGAAGAACTTCCTTCAAAATAAGGAGTACGCGAAGCATCTTGCAAAACACCGCTTTTAGCCACAATCTTATAGTTCCCTACCGGAACGACCAACGGCAAGGCCTCTTTCAGCTTCGCATAGCTGGCAAACGAACGAACCACAGCCTCAGTGGCATTATCAACAATCTCTACTTTATAGGTATTCACATCCAGTTCATCAGTAAGTGACGTACTTTCAGCTTTTGTAGAAGGCGTAGCCTGCGTCTTGTTCACCAGATCCAATGTCAGAAGTCCTTCGTCATTCTTCAAATTATATTTGCCTTCCAGCTCATTTTTCATCTCGCAGGAACTCAAACAAAGTGCTATCAATGCCAGCACTGCATATATGTTTCTTATCGCATTCATATATACCAATCTTTTATATTTACTTACTTGCATTACCCGGCCAATACTCTTCCGGAATCTCAATATTCACATCCTTATCTTCCGTACCGGTATCCACGGTTACGTCCAACGATGCAGTACCCGTAGAAATAGTAATCACCTCCGGATCTACTGTAATAGTAAGATGCGTTTTGGGAGCTACTTTTTTCTCGGCAACCAAAGCTTCCATCACCACCGCATTGCCTTCTTTATCTTTGAAACCTCCTACAGTGATAGATACATTCTCACCATCGGCATTTGCTTTCAGATAAGCATCCTTACCGGAGTCTTTTTTCATATTTACTTCAAAAGGAGCAGTCAGGTGTGAAGTAGAAAGGGAGACAGTACAATCCGAATAATATTTCAGAAAATCTTCCGTATAAACGACTGATACTTTAACATTAGCCGGCTTACAGTACAAAATAACATTCTTTTGTTCGCCTTCACTGACAGTGAACTCCTGGCTGCCTTCCACATACAGTTTATCGAAACCTGCATCTACATTATCACCGTAGAAGGCTTTCACCATATATTTTTTGCCGGCAGTCAGATCGATAGACAAAGGCATATCCTTGTACAGGCCATCGTATAAAGAGGTACCGTCGCCCTCGTTGACCGTAACTTGATAGTTATCGACTTTTTTGTATTCCGCTTCGCTGACGGAACGGGTTTTCTCTGCAAAAGAAGGATTGGCTGAAAGCCCAAGACTTAAAGAACCAACACCGTATGAAACAGCATCACTGCCGGAATCACACGAGGCAATACATGAAATTAGCATCGCCATACTAACCATAAAAGAGAGTCTTTTCATAATGATAACTACTAAATATTATTCATAAGTTGTAAAAACCGCAGGCAAAATTATAGTTTTCTTTTATTATAATAAATACACAACCTTCGATTCCTTACAAAATCTGAAAAAAGGACCACAAATAGTTGTTTAATCATAAAAACAGACCACAGAAATGGGCTAAAACAAGAAAGTCCCGCCTTTCTTATGAAAAACAGGACTTTTTTTATACAATATTATTTTATTATTTCTCCGGCATAAGAACCACTCCAAGTTTCTTTTTACCATCCATTTTCACAACAATCGGCCTCTCAAAGTGTATGTGACGAAGATATTCAGTCTCAAATACGGCGGGTTGCGCATTCAGGAATTCTTGATTGTATACTCCATCATTCATAAACGCGTTAATCGTGAAATATCCCACACCAAAAGAAGTCAGGTTCTGGAAGAAATGTGTTCCCTGGCTGGGATCTACCCGATAGTTAGTAAGTCCGGCCTCCACAATGACACGCGCGGCAGAAATATGCGGCCACTTCACCGGGATACCTAACCAAGTGTCACTGCTTCCCCATCGTCCGGGTCCGACAAGTACATAGTTCTTGCCTTCATTCAGGAACTGCTGGTTAAGTTTCTCTATTTCCCAAGCTATATTCTGATTGTTCGATGCACTGTAATGATCAGTCTTGACATATACGATATCATGTATTTCGTTCATAATGCCATGCCCCAAGGAGTTATTGGAACGGAGCAGCACATCTTCGTCCGGAATAGTAGTAAGATCTTCATCCAGCATATCTTTACTGTCTACAATGGGACGTACCTGAAGCAGATAGAACGTACCGGTCTTATCACGGTCATGATTGAGTGTCACTGCAAATTCGATCTCTACCGGACGGCGCATCTCCTGCTGCCCATAACGAAGTACCCAGCGCAGGATGCGTGCCAACGGAAATACATCGTGCTGCAAGATGTTGGCAAACGTAATCACTTTACGCCCACCGGGATATAAACCGTCACGAATCACCTGGTCATACGGATCATAGGTAGAAGCTATATACCGTAACGAACCGTCTTTTTCGGCTTCTTTCACATGCAACTTCAGAAGATTGAATCCATCATCAATCGAAAAGTTATCACCGGCATTTTTCAGATCGAGAGCGTAAAAACGGGTCTGCGTCTCTTTCAAGGCAATATCCAGTTCACTGGTTTGCAACACCTTTGAAGGATGGGCAGGCGAGAAACGTAAAGTCATACCTCCGTCCACGATATACTTGCCCAAACCGAGAGCCAGGTTTACCGTACCTTCTTCAGCTTTCTCGTCGCCAATGGGATAGTAATTGAGAGATCGGGCTACACCGGACATCGAAGGATAATAACGGTCTCCGTACTGATTGCCGACCACTTGTTGCAGAATAACAGCCATCTTTTCCTGATCGATCACATTCGAAGTGGCCTGCATATATGCCTTACTGTCGCGGAAATAAACAGACGCATATACGCCTTTAATGGCATCGGACAGCATACGGAGCATCTCATATTTATCATCCAGATAAGGAATCATATAGGTATTATAGATTCCTGCAAAAGGCTGATAGTGGGAGTCCTCAAGCAAGGAAGAAGAACGAATGGCGATAGGAGACTTCACCACATCGAAGAAAGTAAAGAAGTCTTCAACCAGACGGTCGGGCAACTTCGCTTTCAGGAAGTATTTCAGAATCGTATCGTCATCAGCATCGGAAAGGGCAATCTGATACAGATTATTGCTATCCATAAACTCGTCGAATACATCGGTACAAAGCACCACTGTTTTCGGGATAGCCACACGGGCATTCTCAAATTCTTCAAATTCCGGATGACGCTTCACCATATTGTCAATAAACGCCAGTCCACGCCCCTTTCCTCCCAACGAACCGTCTCCGATACGGGCAAAGTTTGAATAACGGTCGAAGCGGTCGCGTTTGAATACAGCTACCACTCCCTGATTTTTCATTTTTCGGTATTTAACAATAGCCTCAAAGATGATTTTACGATGCGCATCCACATCTTGCAGACTATGCCAGGTGATGGGACGAAGGAATTCCGCAACCGGAAACATAGCACGTGAATACAGCCAACGTGAAACATGATTGCGACTGATGTGATAAAGGAACGATTCGGCAGGAACGGCAAAAAGAATATTCTGCAACTCTTTCAGGTTCCGAACCCGGGCTATCTCGACACCCGTCTCAGGATTACGGAACACGAAGTCGCCAAAACCAAAATTATCGGAAACAATCCGGCGAAGATCGACATCCATTTTCTTGGAATTCTTATCAATGAACGTAGCTCCATACTTAGCCGCATAGGCAGCGTTCTCTGTCTCGGACGACTGGATGATCAAGGGTACGAACGGATCTTTCTTCCTGACTTCCGCACAAAGCTTGATTCCTGCCATGCCGTCCTTCTCTCCTTTCTCCACACGGGGAAAGCGGACATCGGTGATGACTCCCAGTATATTATTGGTATACTTATCGTATATATCCATTGCCTCCTCATAAGTACGGGCCAATACTATTTTGGGACGCCCGCGCATACGGAGTGTACGTTGATGGGCATTCAAAGCCTCGGTAGAGAACTCCTGACTCTGCTTCAACACAAATTTATAAAGATTGGGAAGCACGGATGAATAGAAACGGATACTGTCTTCTACCAGCAGAATCAACTGCACGCCCACCTCTTTCACGTCATGCTCCAGGTTCATCTTGTCTTCGATCAGCTTGATGATGGACACCAGCAAATCAGTATTTCCCAACCAACAAAACACGTAGTCGAATGCACCCAGGTCCTCGTTCGCTATCCGTTTGGTAATGCCGTGACTGAACGGTGTCAGGATAACGATCGGTATCTGTTCGTACTTCTCCTTGATATGACGTCCGATATCAAAACTATCGTTGTCTCCCGTACCCGGCATGCAAATCACCAAATCAAACGATACACTCCCAAGCTGTCTCAACGCCTCTTCCTCGGTAGAAACTTGCGAAAAACGAGGGGGATAACGGAGCGAAAGCGAGGTGTATTCATTGAAAATCTTTTCATCGATACGTCCGTCATCCTCCAGCATAAAAGCATCGTAAGGATTGGCTATCAATAAAACATTAAAGATTCGCCTTGTCATCAGATTGGCAAACTGAGTATCTTTAAAATAGAGCTGGTTTAATTTAAATTTGCTGAGCATGGGTTTCCCGTAGTTTTAAAATTCAACAGACAAAAGTCGCTGTTTTTATTGGGAAAAGCAAGAAAAAGCAATTCACTTTATTGCCAACTTCCAATATAGGCACAGATTATCTTCCCATTTCCGATTTGAAAACAAACCGAAACATCAAAGTCGAGAAATCCGAAAACAGAAAATGACCGAACTATTTGTTTTGTAATAAACACTCTGTATATTTGTGAATTTACTAACCGTAACCAATTGAAAAACATGAAAGCAATATCCTTATTAATTATAATAGGTATAGCAGCCACCTCATGCATACGCCCCCGAAAACCGGTTTACCCTGCAACAAAAAAGGTAGACAGCATAGACATATATTTCGACACAAAAATTCCCGATCCATATCGTTGGTTAGAGAATGACACTTCGGACGCAACCGCCGCATGGATAGAAGCACAAAACAAAGTCACTGCCAAGTACCTGGAAGCCATCCCTTTCCATAGGAAATTATTAAAACGAATAACCACCCTGTCTGACTATGAAAGAATTGGATTACCGGTCAAGAAAGGAAATAAGTACTATTTCACTAAAAACAATGGGTTACAAAATCAAAACGTGATGTATATACAAGACTCTTTGAGCAATAATCCACGCATTTTTTTAAACCCTAACCGATGGTCTGACGACGGTACTGTATCACTCAGTAGAATATCATTCTCCAAGAACGGTAAATATGCCGCCTGTGGCATCTCACGCAACGGTTCCGATTGGCAAGATCTATATATCATGGACACCACAACCGGGAAATTTCTGGACGATCACATTCAATGGGTAAAGTTTCAGGAAGTGGCTTGGGATGAAAAAGGCTTTTATTATAGCGCTTATGACGCTCCACCAAAAGATAAAGAGTTGTCAAGCGTAAACGGAAACTCCATGATTTATTATCATAAACTAAAGACACCACAAGCAAAAGACAAACCGATCTATCAAAACCCATATTATCCGGAGTGCAATCATTCCGGACACACAAGTGATGACGGACGTTTTCTTTTCATAAACAACGGCCTTTTAATGAAAGATCTCACCCAAACAGACGCACCTCTGGTACAACTGGCCAATACGGGCTATCGATATAGCCCAATAGGCATCATTGATAATAAAATTTATATTTTTACCAACTACAAAGCTCCGAAAAGACGTATCATGGTGGCTGATATCAACAGTCCCACGTTGAAAAACTGGAAAGAACTGATTCCAGAATCCGATGCCGTATTATCCAAAGCAGAAATAATTGGTGGAAAATTGTTTCTCACCTATAATAAAGATGCTTCAGACCGGGCCTATGTCTACAATTTAAATGGGAAACAACTACAAGAGATCAAGCTTCCTTCACTGGGTACCGTCTTCTTTTGCGGAGAAAAAGAGGATAAAAAATGTTTTTTCCTCTTCACTTCTTTCACCACCCCGAACACAATTTACCAATATGACATTGATAAAAATGAGTATACACTATATTATGCTCCGAAAATAAAGTTTAATGCAAATGACTTTGTGACGGAACAAATATTCTTCACCAGTAAAGACAGTGTGCAAATCCCAATGTTTCTGACTTATAAGAAAGGATTAAAGAAAGATGGAAACAATCCTGTACTTCTTTATGGTTATGGTGGCTTTGGCCTCACCCTCACTCCTTCCTTCGCCATCGAACGTATCCCGTTCCTCGAGAACGGAGGTATCTATATACAGGTCAATTTACGAGGCGGTAACGAATATGGTGATTCATGGCACAAGGCGGGAGTCAAAATGCAAAAACAGAATGTTTTCGACGACTTTATCAGTGCCGCCGAATATCTCATTAAAGAAAAATACACTAATCCGAACAAAATAGCCATTACCGGTGCATCGAACGGAGGATTACTCGTGGGTGCCTGCATGACACAACGGCCTGAGCTATTCCGCGTAGCCGTATCTCAGGTGGGTGTGATGGATATGCTCCGTTATCATAAATTCACCATAGGCGCATCATGGAGCACAGACTATGGCACAAGTAGCGACAGTAAAGAAATGTTTGATTACTTATTGAGCTATTCTCCGCTGCACAATCTGAAGTCGGGCACAAGATATCCTGCAACATTAATCACCACAGCCGATCACGACGATCGTGTTGTCCCTGCACACTCGTTCAAGTTTGCCGCAACTTTACAAGCAGAAAATGATGGGACCAATCCTACTCTCATACGTATCGATCACAAGGCCAGACACGGCTTCAACAAAGCCACAACAAAGTTATTAAAAGAGCAAGCAGACGTTTATGCATTTATCATGTATAATCTGGGAATGAAAATGAAAAACTGACATCTATTCCCCAATGCTCTTTCTATCATTTTATCATTATTTAATCAAAATATTCCATACAATCAAATAACATTAGAAAAGTTTTCCTATATTTGCGATACGATAAAGTGACATTTTATCAGAATCAACCTATTAAAACATACTATTATGAACATCGAAAAAATCATGTCCTCTTTAGAGGCTAAACATCCCGGCGAATCAGAATATCTTCAAGCTGTAAAAGAAGTGCTTCTCTCTATCGAAGATATATACAATCAGCACCCTGAGTTTGAAAAAGCCAAAATCATCGAAAGACTGGTAGAGCCGGACCGTATCTTTACGTTCCGCGTGACATGGGTAGATGATAAAGGTGAAGTACAAACCAACCTGGGATATCGTGTTCAGTTCAACAACGCTATCGGCCCGTATAAAGGCGGTATCCGTTTCCACGCTTCTGTCAACCTGTCTATCCTGAAATTCCTCGGATTTGAACAGACCTTTAAGAATGCCTTGACTACTCTGCCGATGGGTGGTGGTAAGGGCGGCTCCGACTTCTCTCCACGTGGCAAGAGTGATGCTGAAATCATGCGTTTCTGCCAGGCATTTATGCTTGAGTTGTGGCGCCATCTGGGCCCGGATATGGATGTACCGGCCGGTGACATCGGTGTAGGAGGACGTGAAGTAGGCTACATGTTCGGTATGTATAAGAAACTAACCCGTGAATTTACAGGAACCTTCACCGGAAAAGGACTTGAGTTTGGCGGTTCACTGATCCGTCCGGAAGCTACCGGATTCGGAGGTTTGTACTTCGTCAACCAAATGTTGCAGACTAAAGGTATCGATATAAAAGGCAAGACTGTAGCTATCTCCGGATTCGGAAATGTTGCTTGGGGAGCTGCTACCAAAGCTACCGAGTTGGGAGCAAAGGTTGTTACAATCTCCGGCCCGGATGGTTACATCTATGATCCGAACGGCATCAGTGGGGAAAAGATCGATTATATGCTTGAACTCCGTGCTTCGGGCAACGATATCGTAGCTCCGTATGCTGACGAATTCCCGGGATCTACTTTCGTAGCCGGTAAACGTCCTTGGGAAGTGAAAGCCGATATAGCCCTTCCTTGTGCCACTCAAAACGAATTAAACGGCGAAGATGCCAAAAATCTTATTAATAACAATGTTCTTTGTGTCGGAGAGATCTCCAACATGGGTTGTACACCCGAAGCCATCGATCTTTTCATCGAACACAAAACGATGTATGCACCGGGTAAAGCAGTCAATGCAGGTGGTGTAGCAACGTCCGGGCTGGAGATGTCACAAAATGCCATGCACTTGAGCTGGAGTGCAGCAGAAGTAGACGAGAAACTCCATACCATCATGCATGGTATCCATGCACAGTGTGTGAAGTATGGTACAGAACCTGACGGATATATCAATTATGTGAAAGGTGCCAACATTGCAGGCTTCATGAAAGTGGCTCATGCCATGATGGGACAAGGAATCATCTAAAAAGCTTTGTTTAGTTGTATTTGTGAACTGCGTTACTCATTTCCTGAGACAGGATGTGGGTAACGCTACTTTTTTCTGAAAAGGTTTCATTTTCAACTAAAATAGCCTAACTTTGCATTTCGAAACCAAATAATTGTTACGAAATGTTACAACCCGAATTAAAAATGCGCCGCGATAAGATTCGCGTGCTGATGGCTCAACAAAACATTGATGCCGCTCTCATCACTTGTAATGTAAACTTGCTCTATACGTATGGCCGTGTTGTCAGCGGATACCTCTACTTACCTCTCCACTCACCGGCCTTGTTATTCATCAAACGCCCCAACAATATTACCGGCGAACACGTCTTCCCTATCCGAAAACCGGAACAGATTCTTGATCTGATTAAAGAAAGCGGATTGCCTGCCCCTCAGAAACTGATGCTGGAAGGCGACGAACTGTCATATACAGAGTACAATCGCCTTGCCGCTGTTTTCCCAGAGTCGGAAATTGTAAACGGAACTCCGTTAATCCGCGAAGCGCGTAGCATCAAGACTCCTGTAGAAGTGGAATTATTCCGCCGTTCGGGTGTAGCTCACGCCAAAGCTTACGAACAGATTCCTTCTGTTTACCGTCCGGGAATGACCGATCTGGAATTTTCAATCGAAATAGAAAGGTTGATGCGTCTGCAAGGTAACCTGGGAATCTTTCGTGTGTTCGGTCAGAGCATGGAAATCTTTATGGGCAGTGTACTGACCGGAGACAACGCCGCTTTCCCTTCTCCATACGATTTCGCCTTAGGAGGTGAAGGACTGGATCCGGCTCTCCCGGGAGGACTCAACAGAAGCCTGCTAAAAGAAGGTCAAAGTGTCATGGTAGACCTCGGAGGAAACTTTAACGGATATATGGGCGATATGAGCCGTGTATTCTCCATTGGTAAGTTGAGTGATGAAGCGTATACAGCCCATCAGGTCTGTCTCGACATACAGGACGCCGTATCATCTATGGCCCAGCCCGGAGTTGTATGCGAGGATTTATATAATACAGCCATCGATATAGTGACCAAAGCCGGTTTTGCCGACAAGTTCATGGGTATCGGCCAGCAAGCAAAATTCATAGGTCATGGTATCGGTCTGGAAATTAATGAAGCTCCGGTGCTTGCCCCCCGTATAAAACAAGAACTGGAACCGGGAATGGTCTTCGCTCTCGAACCTAAGATTGTAATTCCGGGTGTAGGTCCCGTAGGTATCGAAAACTCGTGGACAGTAACACAAGAGGGTGTAGAGAAACTTACTATCTGTAACGAAGAGATTATTGAGTTGCAATAAAAACAAATCCCAATAGATACCCAAAAGACGACTGTTGTGCTTTCCACACCACAGCCGTCTTTTTCATATCACTATTAACTTTACTAAGGAATTTCTGTTACCGGAGTCTCCAACTTAATGTTTTCCCATCCCACCCATGTAGGAGAAACCATACATTGCGGCTCCTGAATTTTATCGATCAAGGCAGTAGCACGTTTCACTGCAATACTGGTTCTTTCGAACAGCTCTTTCATGGAAAGGTTACCTTTAGCGTCACGGATCGTCTTTATCAGGAAATACGTATAATATCCCTGCTTCTTTTCATGGTAAACACTTGAAGTCTGATCGCCACTGCTGGACGAAAAACTCAATGTGTTTCCTTGCGGCAATCCCACTTTCGGAACAACACGCACGCCCTTCTGTGCCAATAGCGGAGCAGCACTCTTATAACCACCGCTAAAGCAAGCATCGAGGAATACATAAGCCCCCTTCACCGGATAAGTAGCCAATTTTTTATACAGTCCGGACAATGAAATACCCAGACGGATATTCTTACCTGTAATATCCACCGGAAGTAAATAAGGCTCCTTAGTAGCCTCGTCATTATTTCCATGACCGGAATAATAGAATATCAGTTCGGCTTGCGGATCGGTGCTTGCCATGTTCACCAACCAGTCAAGTTGTTCGTGCATCATACCGGCAGTAGCATTCGGCACCACCTTGATCTGCCCGTCGGGTACCCCAAAGGTACGTACGCAATATTCACGGAACAGCACAGCATCGTTTACGGCATAAGGCACATTAATTTCAGCATTGGCACCGGTCATACTATAATCCTCATTACCGATAATCAAAGCATAACGGTGGCGGTTCACAGCTCCCACAGGGACATCCTCCATCAACTCACTCTTGAAACTCAGCGAAAAGTCTTTCACATTCACCTTCCGTGCAGCCACATTTCCACTCAGATTGATAGAAGCGGCAGAAGACAGGTAATCTCCCACTTTCACTTTATAAGCCTCGTTCAGGAAAGTTGAACGGGTAGACTCCGTTACCGCCAACATTACGGCCACGGAATCTTCATCAAAACGCTTGTTCACCAGGAAGCCATAATCGAGCACAGCCACATCCCCCGGAGCAATACTATCAATTGTCATTTCCGGAGAATCGGTAGTAAATATGTTCTTCGGCAATGTGAAATTCACCTTCACCTTACGCGCAGTCTGTGTTCCAAAGTTTTGCAAGGCAACCGTCAGCTTTCCGTTTTTACCCAAAGTAATAGATGTACCCTCAGACGCAAAGAACTGATGGTCGGCAATGCGCAAACGAGGCATTGCATATTCCTGAGTATTCACAATCAGCTCCGAAGGATCGGCATCAAATCCATTCGCTTCGAATGCATAAATGTTGATCTTAGCCAGGCTCGTGGGCAACTCTTTCTTTGCAAGATAACGGAATGTATACTGTTTGGACTTCCCGGCCGGAATATTGCCTCCGTCCAACTCACGCGGACCGTCGAAATACTGATCATATCCCTGCTGCTCAGCCAAACGGATACGTATATTATACGCATCTCCTTTACCTTGGTTCTCAATGGTAAACTGCAAAGCGAAACTCTCTCCGGCATCAATTACCTTATTATTATTGGCATCCGTAAACTGATCCATCTTGATTACCAACATGGCCGGTTCCACAGGTACCGGAACAGACTCCTGCTCCTGGGCTATATTTTCAGTCTTCTTCAACGTCTCTTTGTAAGCAGCCAGCCGGGACGGAAAAGCGGTATAAGAAGCTCCGTCCTGAACTATCTTAGAAAGCACTTCATATTCCGGTTTCATATCCATATACTGATATACGCCTGCCAGTCCCTGCATATACAATTTGGAAGAAGGATCTTTCTGCAATATCTTCAGGAAAAGATCTTTAGCGTCCATCAGATAGCCCGATGCGCGCTGACGTACCAATGCATATTCAGTATCATTGGCAATGGTAGCCCCATTGTTTACGATCTCCGTAGCACAATTGAAGTTGGCACGTGCCACACCGGTCATCAATTCAAAACTCTCGGGATGAAGTGCATACAAGCGTTTGTAGATATCCAGTGCCTCCACATTCTTTCCCTGCCGTTCCAGAATGCGCGCCTTGATAGGCAATACCTTATCATTATTCGGATCCACAGCCAGAATGCGGTCAATCGCACCAATCAACTTTTCCATATTATTGGTGGCGATATGTACATTCACCAGATTATACAAGAAATCGAGTGACACCGGATATTTGGCAATAGCCTGTTCCAACACGCGTTCCTGATCCGCATATTTCTTCTGCTTCTGATAAATCATGTTCATATAAACATAACAGTCCTTCTGCTGAGCTTCCGTACCGGTATTAAGATACTCCTGAAAATACCTCAGCGCCTGTTCGTTCTTCTCCAGATTAAAGGCCGATACCGCTGCATAGTAAACCACCGAAGCATAACGGTTATCTTTCGGCAACAATTCACTGCGGAACAACTGCATCTGCGGCATATCGATATATGCAGCGGCAAAATCCAATGCTTTAGCCGGCTGTTTCTGTTCCGAATAATATACCGCCCCGTTCAGCAGATAAGGATACAATGCCTTTAGCCTATTCTTTGCTCCCCCTATATACTGACCGTTATTCGGTGCCTCCACAACCTTCATGAAATTCGCGTAACTGTCCAGCAGATAGTCATACATAGCCGTTACATTCGTTCCTTTATCGCGCTCGCTTTCAAAAAGCACATACTGTTGGTTGGCACGCTTAGAAGCGGAGGACGCATCCTGCGCCCCCACTTTACCGGCCATAACAACAGTGAGAATGATTGTCAGTAAAAAAAATCTTTTCATCGTTTATTGTTGAAATGCATCCATAATTACAAACTCTACATTGATCTTGCGGAATTCTCCACCACGTTCTTTAGCTACTTCCACATGATATTCGTAGTCGTTCTTCGTATTACCTAATGTTGTCACATTCTTTTCGATATAACTCTTCACACCGGCAGCACGCATCAGTGCCAACTGTTCGTTCTGTGTGATTCCGGCAGCCTTGGTCACCGTGATATTGTCGAGATTGCCATCTTTGTAATATGGCTCGTCCACGAACTCTCCGTACCGTCCGTCATAAGCCAGGCGTCCACGAATCGGAGCCGCATCGGCCGAACCGGTAATAATCACTTTCACCTGCTTACCCTCTGATAAATATTTGGAGAAATCGCCTTCAAAAGCATTCTTGATAATCTTCATCAAAGACATGGCGGCATTTGAGCGTTCAATGTTATAACCACCGGACGGGAAGTCTTCCTTAGCAGAAAACTCTTTATTGATCACCTCATACTGATAACCCACTTTATAATTGAGAATTTTTTTGCCGTTAGCATCCACACCCGGAATAACCTCTGTCTTCACATTGATCTGTGTGTTATCGGTAATCAGTTTATCCTGCTTTTTCTCTTCGATCACCTGTTCCTTTATTTCGGCCAATTGTGCTTCCTCACGGGTAGCCTGCTGCATGATTTCCAGAGGGACAAAGTTTTCATCCGCTTCCAAAGCAGTCAACTTTGTCCGTCCGATATTGTCATAGATATAAACCTTGTTGGTCGTTTCGTTGGTAACCTCCACATAGGCCAGCTCAAATTCATCTTTATCATTCAGCACATATACGGCATTCGAGAATTTCATTTTACCTTCCTCAAAGTCCCCTGCCTCGTTAGCCGGAACTTCCAATCCGATAGACGGCAACCCCTTAAAACCGATATTCAACATATTATTAGCAGCATCATATCCATCCACAAAAGGATTATCCATTGAGATACGGTCACCCGCCAATGCCGTAGCAACTTCCTGAGCAAACAACTGCTGCTGTTTAACACGGGTTTCATCGTTCACACGGATAGCATAATCCTCCATCGATTCTCCCTGCATCATCTTCACCCATTCATTCATCTTGGCGTCTACTTCCTTACCCATAATCTTTCCATAGAATGGGTTCAGCCCGTTCGCATCCCAGAAGACCATTTGCTTCGTACGATTGGTTAGCATGAATACCTCGCTATTCTGATTGTTCTTAAAGAAGCGTCCACCGGTAACACCGCCTATAGGATCTACAATCTCCTGCTCTATGACACCATTCTTCAAGTTGATGATCTCGATATTCTTCCCATCTTTTACCACACTGATGTATTTTCCTTCGGGATGGAATGACGGAGAACTAAGCGTTCCCCCCAACTTATCGAAGATGTCCACCTTATCCCAGTTTTTCGTATCGATAATGGTCAGGTGATTATCCTCCGTGGTTACTGCCAGCAACGAAGCATCCGGAGAGAAAGTCAGTTCTTTGACAACTGCCGACATAGGAATCGCTTTTCTCAACTCCTTTGTCTGGAAGTTCCAAATATTAATCGTCTGTCCTGTCCCTGCTGCAATAAAATAATTGTTCGAACTCATAGCCAGTGCAGTAGCCGGAGCATCTCCCTGGATATAAGCCAATGGCATATATTCTTTCGTATCATAAATAACGATTTCCCCTAACGAGTTACCTACAACGAAACTACGGGCATCGGTAGCATAACACATGGATACCGGCAGCGGTTTGGCTTTCAATTTTTTACGTTTCTCTTTCAATTCGAAAAGCTTCTTATTCCTGTCACGAAAAGAGTAAATGCTTACCGGATTCTTCGCTCTCAACACGGCGATAGAACTTCCCGTCGGATTAAATACGATACGCTCAATTTTGCGTAAATCATTAATCGCGATATCGCGCATGGTATACAACGATCCGTCAGACAAATAAGCAGTACAAAAAGTCGTGTTATCAAACGCATTAATCTTTTTCTGAGAATCAAACCCCCTTTTTTCTACAACTTGTGCCATTGCTTGTCCGCAGAACATCGCGGTGACAAAACAAAAAGCAATCCCTCTGTAAGTGTAAAATCCACATTTCATCCTATTCATACCTTAAAATGATTTAGTTTATGTTTAATAGTGTTTTGCAAAATAAGCATTAATTCTGCAATCTATCACAAACAGAAACTCCTTTTTTTTCATTTCCCGTAAAGTTTAGTTGTTAATACATAGAAATGAAAAAAGAATAGACAGAAAGACTGTAGAAAAAGAGCAGGTTTGTAACGGTTTTCCGTTACAAACCTGCTCTATAGCATACATTCCCTTTCCTTACGTGATTAGTCGGAAATCGAAAAAGACAAAAACTTATTGCATTTATTCATCCACGTTTCGTACGGGATTCAATCCCATTTTCTTAGCTTTTTGAAGCATTAATAAATAAGCAGCCTCGTATTCATTGGGAATCACTCCGTCCAAAATAGCATCTTTTATAGCACTTTTTAACGCCCCCACTTCCTTGCAGGGTCCCAGATTAAACACCTCCATAATCTCTTCCCCACTCACAGGCGGCTGAAAGTTACGGACACGGTCTTTCTCTTCCAAATCTTTCAACTTCCGGCGAACCAGCTGGAAATTATTTAGAAAGCGCTGTTTACGTTCCGTATTCTTTGAAGTAATATCCGCCTCACAAAGTGTCATCAGGTCGTCTATGTCATCTCCGGCTTCAAAAAGCAGACGACGCACGGCCGAATCCGTCACCACATCATCCGCTATCACGATGGGGCGCATATGCAGGCTCACCATCTTTTGCACATACTTCATTTTCTCGTTCATCGGCAACTTCATCCTCCTGAAGATATTCGGAATCATCTTTTCGCCTATGAAATTATGATTATGAAAAGTCCATCCCGCCTTCGGTTCCCAGCGTTTAGTCACCGGTTTGGCGATATCATGCAACAAGGCAGCCCAACGTAACCAAAGATTATCTGTCACCTTGCTGATATTGTCGAGCACTTCCAGCGTATGATAAAAATTATCCTTATGGGCACGCCCGTTCCGGGTCTCCACCCCTTGTAAAGCCACTAATTCCGGAAAAATCAACGCCAACAACCCACTTCTGTCCAAATCGATAAAACCTTTGGAAGGGATAGGTGAAAGCATTATTTTATTCAGCTCGTCCGCAATGCGCTCACGTGAAATAATCTCAATCCGTTCCCGGTTACGGCAAAGAGACTCAAATGTATCATCATCGATGTAAAAATTCAGTTGGGTAGCAAAACGGATACAGCGCATCATGCGCAAGGGGTCGTCACTGAACGTTATGTCTGGATCGAGAGGAGTACGAATGACCTTTTCCTTCAAATCATTCATGCCTCCAAACGGATCGACCAGTTCCCCAAACCGCTCCTTATTCAAGCAGACAGCCAGAGCATTGATCGTAAAATCCCGGCGGTTCTGATCGTCTTCCAACGTTCCATCCTCCACAATCGGCTTGCGTGAATCCCGCTGATACGATTCCTTCCGTGCTCCTACGAATTCCACCTCCGTTCCGTGATATTTCACTTGTGCCGTGCCGAAATTCTTAAAAACAGAAACATGCGCACCCCGTCCCAGACGTTTACCCAACGCCTCGGCCATAGCAATGCCACTCCCCACCACAACAACATCTATATCTTTAGAGGGACGCTGCAGAAAAATGTCGCGGACATATCCGCCCACCACATAACATTCCAATCCCAACATATCGGCCGTCTCCGAGATCTGTCCGAAAATGGGTTCACTGAAATGCTGCTTCAATTCCTCCTGAGTCAACTCTATCATCTTCATTTTTCTTTTTTACAGTGATTGAAGGTGGTAGTCTGTTACTAACACCTTACAGTTAATTAGGCCGCAAAGGTACAACTTTTCGCTCTTCACTTTCCACTCTTCAGTCTAAATTTGTATTTTTGCCCTTTCTAAGTAAAGAACAACAAAATGAAAAAACTGATTGTCCTGGCATGTACATTGTCACTGCTGACTGCTTGTGGTGACAACATCGAGAAGAAAGCGGGTGAAAAGCTTGCAGCTGCCCGCGCAGCTTTTGAACGCAACGACTACAACGAAGCCAAGTTGCAGATCGACAGTATTAAAATTCTGTATCCAAAGGCATTCGATACCCGTAAAGAAGGTATCAAACTGATGCAACAGGTAGAACTGAAAGAACAGCAAGAAAGCCTTATATATCTGGATAGCATGCTACAAGTCAAACAGCAAGAGTTCGAAGCTATCAAGAATAAATATACTTTTGAGAAAAACGAAGAATATCAAAAAATCGGTAACTACTTTTGGCCTACCCAAACCGTAGAGAAAAACCTGCATCGTTCTTTCCTCCGCTTCCAGGTGAACGAACAGGGAGTAATGACACTGACATCCATCTATTGCGGCCCAAGCAATATCCACCACGTAGCAGTCAAAGTGATAGCACCAGACGGAAGTTTTGCCGAAACCCCAGCCTCCAACGACAGCTACGAGACTACCGATCTGGGAGAAAAAATCGAAAAAGCCGACTACAAAATGGGAGAAGACGGCAACGTCCTCAGTTTCCTCTACATGAACCGCGATAAGAAAAATATCCGTGTCGAGTATCTCGGCGAACGGAAATTCTCCATTACCATGACTCCTTCCGACCGTGAAGCACTCGTCGGTACTTACGAGTTGGCCAAATTACTTTCATCCATACGTCAGATTCAGCAAGAGAAAGAAGAAGCCAACCTGAAAATCGAATTTGTGAAAAGAAAAATGGAACAGAAAGCCCAAGAAGAGGCTGCGGAAAAATAAATTTTCCTTTTTTCATAAGTCGCTCAGTGGGGCGACTTATGAAAAAAAGTTTCTACTGAACAAATATTAAAAGAGATTGGTTATCTTTGCAATGACAGCCTTTATTAAAATCAAGCTGATAAACAGTAAGTAATTATAAAACAGAAGCAATGAAGATTTCGCAGATACAAATTAAAAAGATGTGGGGAAAACAGGACATCGAATGGAATCACGTAGATCCCAAAGTCAATATCCTCGTCGGTCCCAATGGAAGTGGCAAATCTACCTTTCTCCGATTTATCTACTTGCTACTTACAAGTGATATCAAAGAGCTCAATAAGCTTAAAACAGATATCTTTATTCGGTTTGATGCAGGAGGTAGCATATTATATCATGCAGACAAAAAAGATTTTAGCATAGAATTTCAAAAAGACTGGCTTTTAGACATCGAATACATCAATACATTCGACATACCGACAGCTAAGAAAAGTACTCAATCTTCTCTTATGCAAGAATTGGATATGACTATTTATCCGCTAAATAAAAACGTTTTCAATTTCATCGACTATCGTTCAAAAATCCTTAACTACCCTGAACAGTCAGAAGAGATACAAGAACGAATCTCGATGTTATTTAAAATAATCAATAGTTTTTTTGCAAGTACCCAAAAACAGATCAGTATCAATTCAAAAAACAAAATGGTTTTCACGTTTTTAAACCAAGAAGAGGAGATAGAACCGGAACAGCTATCCTCAGGAGAAAAACAATTGTTACTCATATTGCTCAAGGTATTTTTAAAGGAAGACAAACCGTTCATTCTGTTAATGGACGAACCGGAACTATCCCTTCACATCGAATGGCAAAGACAATTAATTGAAGCTATACAAATTCTAAATAAAAATTGCCAGATCATTCTTTCAACTCATTCACCGAGTATCTTTGCCGATGGATGGGGAGATAAATTAGTATTTATGGAGGATATCGTCAAACCGATATAAAAAGAGAAATGACACCAAGCAAAAAAGCTTATTATGCAACTGTAGCACAAAACTACAAAGCCTCACTGTTGTTGAATGGATGTAAAGCTGTCATCCATCTGGAAGATAAAAACGATATTATATTTTGGAATAAAATATTTAAAGAGGCATGTCCTCAATACAATTTTTATTTTATTCCCTACAGCCGCTCCCAATCTGGAAATAAAGCTACGGGAAGTTCCACTTGTCTTATTTTCAAAGATTTCCTCGACAGTAAGATGGCGATTGCCATAGACAGTGATTTACACTATTTAATGCAAGAACCCAATATAGACGCCAAGCATTACATACTACAGACTTATACTTATTCTTTCGAAAATCATCTTTGTTTCACAGATCGTTTAGCTGCGTTACCTATATTGACCTGCGGATTTACAAATAGCATTTTTGACTTTAATAAGTTTTTGTTGGCATACTCAAAAGAGATTTATCCGTTATTTCTTCTTTTCTTATATGATCACAGACAAAAGGAAAGGAAATTACCCAATACTGACTTTTTCAAATTACTATCATTCCCCTACAGCAACAATAGAATAGATGACAATGGAGACTATATTATTACCACTCTTCATAAAAGAGTTACTCCCCAAATATCCTATTTAAAAAGTATTTATCCCAATTATGATGAAGCAGTAGAGAAAGCCAAATACAAACGCCTGGGACTTACAGAAGAAAATACCTACTTATATATTCGTGGACATAATCTATACGATTTGATTACAAAATTAGGAGAAGAAATATGCAATATATTGAAAAGAAACGAAAAAAAACGTCTGTCAGAAGCGGGCGAATATGACAAAATAGCAACTATTTATCAAAGAAAAGATACATTTAAAAAGAAGCTCCTAAATGCCGATCTTTATTTCACCTATCCTGAGATAAAAAGATGTGTTCAAGATATTCGATCAATATGGCCTTAAATATACAGAAGCTGAAATAAAAACGAAAAGTAACAATCACTTACCAATATGGCCCCAATAATTGAGTTATCAATTATTGGGGCCATATCCATTATTATTATCCGTGATAATTACTTATTTCGGAAGCCACTTTGCTATTCAGTCACTATTGATATTCGTACAGCGTTCATTCCACGCATACCGCGCTCTATTTCAAATGTCACTCTATCACCTTCAGCAATTGTTGCTGGGGCAGAAGAGATATGGAAGAAATACTTTTCGCCATTATCCGTATCTTTCACAAAACCATAGCCTTTCGCAGCATTAAAATACTCGATACGCCCCATGTGAGGAGTCACTTCCACATCCTCTTGTTTGGGTACAGAAACCTCGATATGAGATGCATCTACTTCTTCCTCAATCCGTTCCTGCGGCACTGAATGCAAAACACCGAACTGGTCTACATAAGCAATCATATCCTCAAAAGAACTTGGACCGCTGCTTTGGCGTTCCTCTTTACGTTGTTGCTTCTCCTTACGTTTCTGCTCCTTTAGCTTCTCCCGGTCACGTTTACTTGTTGTTATTTTTTTTACCATTCAATAATTTTATGTCTGAATCAATACTGCCTGTTCTTTTACATGTTGATTGCCGGATAGGCAGTTTTATGTCACACACATACCAATAAACAAACGATTTCATCATTATATCCAGATCATACGCTACGCCGAATGCCAGCAGCACATAGGCGCGGCTTTTATCCTGAACAAAGCAGCAAATAATGATGTCGATTGGGGAATGCCATAAGCCGCAGAATGAAGCGGAAAACAATCACGCACAAAGAAGATTTCAGTATAAACCCAATGTTAGTAACGGCAAATATACACATATTATTCGGTTATTCCTAATTCTCCGGTCCCAATCGTGATGGAACCGGAATTGCCAGATAGCGCAATCACTTAACGGCACTATCCAGATCGACCTTCTCTATCAGTTCCTGATCCTGCCAATAAGGTATCACCTTTAGATGTTACAACCTTCCTACTATTATGGCAGGGTGAGTACAGAACTTCTCAGCAAAGTAACGGATATTTCCCGTGATAATTACTTATTTGCACAATTTCAATTCCTTTAATTTATACTGAGCATATCAGTAGATATTGATTCCTCAAGAGGCTCAAAGATATTATATAAAAACAGCCGGAATCACCTGTTACGGTAATCCCGGCTGCCGCCTAAAACACGAATAACCGCCGTTACCCGTTTTCCGTAACAGACCACAACAGCCTGCTGTTTCTTTCTATCTCCTGCAATTTCATCGCCAAATCGTCATCATCCTCCATCGAAAACGATTCACTATATCGCATCACCTTTGTATCCTCCCTGCCCGAACAGAGATATGTATACCAACCCTTTTTCAACAACATACGGCTGTAATTCAACGCTCCGTCACCATTGTAACCGAACAAGGAATATAGATTCAGCATCAGCCTGCATCCCGATTCCCGCAAGTGCAGATAGTCTTCCGTTCCCCAATAAAGTGAACGTTCCGGTTGCATCAGAACAGGGATATAACCCGACCGGCAGATGGCATGAATCATCTCACTGAGTCCTTCCGGCTGCTTTAAAGGAGACACATCTACCAGTAACTCCTTCCCCCCTCCTATCGTCAACAAATCTCCCTTCTCCAACAAAACCGGAAATCCTTCATCCAAACGATATCTTGCCGACAAACGCAGAGAGATATTACCGGAGTATTGCTGCTGTAAATATTGAAAGGCATCTTTCAGAAAAGAAGAAGCATTACCTTCATTTTCCACCTTTACCGGAGGTACACAGTAGATCTGCCTGACACCTTGCTGTTCAAGATAAACCAACAATTCCAACGCCTTATCCTCAGGCAAAGCCCATACATCCGTATTAAGTAGTAAATAAGGCTGAAAATCGGTATGTACCAAAGAAGAGAGAATCATAAATTTAAATCTTTCAACCGAGGATGTCTGCTGTCCTTCTCCGAGAGAATCACACGATCTGCCGGAATACACCAGTCAATACCCAAATCCGGATCATCCCAGGCAATGGCACCCTCACTATGCGGAGCATAAAAATTATCACACTTATACTGAAAAACAACTGCCTCACTCAATACACTGAATCCATGTGCCAACCCACGGGGAATGAAAAATTGACGATGATTATCCTCCGTCAACTCTACTGCCACATGTTGTCCAAATGTAGGAGATCCTTTACGGATATCAACAGCTACATCCAATACCGCTCCTTTCACTACACGCACCAATTTACTCTGAGCAAAAGGGGCCTGTTGAAAATGTAAACCACGAAGTACACCATAACTCGATTTACTTTCATTATCCTGGACAAACGTAGTCTTGCATACTTTTTCCTCAAACTCCCTCTGATTAAAAGATTCAAAGAAATATCCCCGGTCATCTTTAAAAATACGGGGCTCAAGGATAACAACCCCATCGATAGCAGTCTTTATTACATTCATTTCAAACCAAGTTCCTGTATCACTTTCAACAAATACTGTCCGTACTGGTTCTTCAGCATGGGCTTTGCCAATTCACGCATCTTATCGGCACTGATCCAACCTTGTCTCAAAGCAATTCCTTCCAAACAAGCTACTTTCAATCCCTGACGCTTTTCTATCACTTCAATAAAAGTAGATGCTTCACTTAAAGAATCATGCGTACCGGTATCCAACCAGGCAAAACCACGACCTAACAACTGAACTTTCAGTTCCTGATCTTTGAGAAATTCCTGATTCACTGTCGTTATCTCCAATTCTCCGCGTGCAGAGGGCTCTATTTTTTTTGCTACTTCCACCACCTTATTCGGATAGAAATAAAGCCCTACCACTGCATAATTAGACTTCGGTTCTTCAGGCTTCTCTTCCAGACTCAAGACATTTCCTTCTTTGTCAAATTCAGCCACTCCATAACGTTCCGGATCACTTACCCAATAACCGAACACCGTTGCCTTCTGTTCCACTTCTGCCATGCGTACAGCTTCATTCAGCATACGGGTAAAACTCTGCCCATAGAAGATATTATCTCCAAGCACCAAACAAACCGAATCACTCCCAATGAATTCCTCACCGATAATGAATGCTTGAGCCAAACCATCCGGAGAAGGTTGTTCCGCATACTCTAAACGTATTCCGTAATCAGAACCATCTCCCAGTAAACGTCGGAAAGCAGGAAGATCATCCGGAGTAGATATAATCAAGATTTCACGGATACCGGCAAGCATCAACACCGAAACCGGATAATAAATCATCGGTTTATCAAAAATAGGAAGAAGCTGTTTACTAACTCCTTTGGTGATGGGGTACAGACGAGTACCGGAACCACCGGCTAAAACAATGCCTTTCATAAAGTTACTATCATTTCCACAATATTATCTAAGTAATTTCAAATAGACAAATTCCCGAACCTTATTTGGAATCAAACGAGATACAAACCTTATTGTTACATTTCGAAATAATTCGTAACAATTAATAAACCCCATTCTTGCAAACTCTCTTTGTAAATTCAATTCGCTAATTGCATATTTTAAACCTCCACGTCGCTTAAACATCTCACTTGAAAACCTAAATGCTAGAAGACTCTCTTGAATATTATAAAACTTCGCGCCATTCATCAACATCCTAACCCAAAGATAATAATCTTCAAATAATGGAAAATGCCTATATCCGCCCGCAGCAAATACTGCATCCTTTTTAAACATCACAACTGGATGATTAATAGGACATCGTTTCTTTGCATAAAGATATATTTCATTATGATATTCCGGAAGTTTTCTTATAGAAACAACATTTGAAGAAACATTTTCAAATTCGCTAATCCAAGCACCAACTACATCCAATTCCGGATACTTTTCAAATACAGTAATTTGGCTTTCAAATCTGTTTGGAGTTGCAATGTCATCAGTATCCATGCGAGCAACAACATCAAAAGTACAATACTTCAATCCGACATCTAAAGCCTTACCTAAACCCTGATTCTCAGACAAAGCTAAAATTTTAAACAAACCAGTATATTTTCTCACATAAGAATCAATCATTCTATCTAAATCAATAGATAATTGACCGTCCTTTACTAAAACTAACTCATCAGGTAATCTACTTTGGTTCAAAATACTATCCAAACTCTGCTTCAAAAAATCAGGATTTTCTTTATAATATACAGAAAGTAATACAGAGAACTTCATCATTTCAATTTTCTTATAGCACGTACCAAACAGTTATGTCCCTTTCGCCCAAAAGCATAGTATAAAATTTTGTGCATATTTCTTTTAAGAGAATACTTCAGCCCCCGTTTTATCCACTTTCCATCAAAATGATGAATACAAAAGGTACTATCACTTATATCTATCTTGCCAATATTATAATCTTTAGGTGAAAAATAATAATATGGTTTAATATCAAATGCCTTTTCTTGAATAATTCTATTTAGTAATAAAGGCACAGGCTTAGTATCAAACGAACCATCTTCTTTCACAAAAGGACGATTTGCATAGTAATCTAAACAAGATTTCACCCAATCTGCACCTTTTTCAGCTCCAATAACAGCAGCTTCAATGTCTCCACTAGCTTCTTCTCCCAAAAATTGCTTTTCAATCAAAAGCGATTTAAAATCTTTAAGCACCTCAACATCAGCATCTAAATATATTCCTCCATAATGATACAAAGCAAAAAAGCGGATATAATCTGCGGCAAAAGCATACTTCTTATTTTCATAAGCTTGCTTTAACCACAAATTAGAATTAACATCAATCTGCCTTGTATCCCATAACATAAATTCATAATCGGACAAAATGTTATGCCAAGAATTAATACACTTATTTATTAAATCAGGAAATGGATCACCACTCAACCAACAATAATGAATAATTTTAGGAATCACTTTATTTTTAATTTTATTTTATCACAAAAAGAATATGCTATCAACAAAATAAAGGTCACAATATTTAACGTCAAGATATACAATATAAAGCTTGTATTATTTTTATTGGATCTCTTAAATATACTATAAAAAAAATTCCGGGAAAATCCAGTAAGAAATCCGTCTAATGCAACTGCACAAAAGCCTAAATCTGCATAAGCATAACCTAATCCAAAAGAAGGCATATATCCTTCTGCAGAATATTCTGGATATATTTTATAATTCAACAACGCAAACCCATAGTCAACAGGCTTATCTGGCCAAAACAATCGAGGAATTAATTTATACCAAGAACTTATATATATTTGCCCATTATAATAATCCATTTGATTTCTCTGTAACATATCAATAACAATAGACTGTTGTTTATATAGATCAAAATAAGATAAAGCAGCCATTCCTATTTCTGTTTGAGAGCTTTGAGAATAATGATACAGTAGCATTAAAATAAAAGAAAATAATAAAAAGAATGACATATAAGTATAATTAACTTTTTTATATTCTTCATACATCGTTACAAAAACAATTAATGTAGAAAGTATAGCCATTTTACTACCTGAAAAAATCAAAAAGAAGACCACTATAAATATACCAACAGTAAGTTTTTGTGTTTTTAAAAACTGAAGTATAACAATAATAATCAGTAATGTTTTTGATATTTCATATAGAGATGCATAAGGAGAAAAAACAACAGCTTCATAGAAATCTCTAACCCCCTTTAAAGATAATCCATAAGATATTAGCAAAGGAAACATTATAAAAAATAACACACAAACAATACATATAGAAATTATAGAAATTAGATTAACGTTTTCAATCTCTTTCACAGCCCAAAAACGGCAATTTATCCTTGAACCTATATATATAAAAAGAATGTTGAGTAATATAACAATATCTGATAATAAATAATCTTCACCAAGCCCTATATTAATAGCTATTATTTGTGGAATCAATAAAAACAGCAAGGGTATTTGTAAAGAAAGAGTAAAGGGATTAAATACTCTATCATACTTTTTTATAGAAGATCTAATAAGTAACAGTGTAATTATCAAAGTTAGATATAGCATCTTATATCAATATTTTCCAGACTTAATAAGAAAAGGCCTTATCAAAAGTTTAATCAATAAATATATCCTAGAATTATTAACCTTATATCCATACTTTAATATTGAAATAAATCTCCAAAACGCTCTTTTATTAGGATATTCAAGAAAGCAATCAAATAGTTCTATATCACGGCTCTTCATCTTGGACTTATGAATATCATAAAAAGATTTAATTCCAAGGTAATAAGTTTCCTCTAGTACTGGCACTTTCAAATTATGAATAATTCTATCAAATCTTTCTATTCCATTTTGGACAATATGGGGAGTAAAATTAGAACTATGTTGGCGATATAAAAATAAAGATTTATTAATGTAATGTATATTACCGAAAAGGACCCCTGCCAAATTTAAAATTTGATCATGCATTGCTATATAAGTATATTTCTTATCGATGCATTCTTTCATTTTTATATTAAAAATGGCAGATGCACCCTGATACCCACCATTAAAGAAAAACAAATCTTGTAAAGAATGAGGATAAACAGATGCAGAATTACACCCCATATAATAACTTTCCGGAAACCATGTGTAACCATTGCCATAGACAACTTGCGGAATAGAATTGTCTTTAGAAATAATTTCAGATAGTAACACTTCAAGCTTATATTCAAGCCATAAATCGTCTTGATCACAAAAACAGATAAATTTAGCTTGTGACACTCCAAGCATATGCATAAAATTAGCCCCTGGACTTTTCAAAGAGACTCCATCATCAATTAATTTAATACGAGAATCCAATTTTTCGTATTTCTTAATGATATCTAATGTATTATCACTGGAACCATCATCATGAATATATAAAATCCAATTTTTATATGTTTGACCAATAATTGACAATATTTGATTTTCTATAAATCTTGAACCATTATAACTAGCCAATAATATATCAATAGTTTCCATCATTTTCTTAACCTTTATCCATAATCTCAACAAATAAATCCTCCCATTTAGAAACAACATTGGAAGCCGAAAATTTCTGTACAAAAGAATATGCTTGCTCAGCTAACTTTAATCTTTGGGAAGGATTAGACATTAATTCAGCCAATTGATTTGCATATTCATTCAAATTGAATGGAGTTACTAACAAACCAGTCTCTCTAGGAATTATTATATCTCGGACTGAAGCAAAGCTATCAAATGCCATTGGAATAACTTTATGCTGCATAGCCTCTAATAAAACCATTGGAAATCCCTCATATGAAGATGTTAAACATAATATAGCAGAAGACTCATAATAGATCCTAGGATCACATTGACCAGCAAAAAGGACTCGTTCTAATTTATGACGCTTAACATAATTACGCATATAACGTTCAAGACCACCATATCCTACAAATATCAATTCCCAATCCAAATATTGTTTATATATTCTCTTCCAGATTTTCAATAATCTGTCTGGACGCTTTTCTGTAACTCCAAATCTCCCAACATATAGTATTTGTTTCTTTTTACAATATAATGTATTTCCTGAATATGGTAATGGATTGGGTATACTTCTCAGTTTAAAAACAGAACTAGGACATATATATGACATATCCTTAATATAATTATTTGATAACAAAAGAACTACATCACTATTTTGTGTTACATATGAATATTGAGATTTCAATTTATGTAATTGAACTAGCGTTCTATATATATATCTGAGAGGGAATAATAATAATTTCATCAAATATTCACAGACATCTCGTAAAGAAAAACTCACCCATAAAGGTATCAATGCATATTGATGATGTCGAAATCCCACAAGAGGATTAGTATGAATTACTGATATAATTTTCACATTACTTCTATTTTTTATATTTAAATATAAAAAAGCCGCTTTCTCTGAACCATTTTGATTAATCACAATATCAATTTTATTTTCCAGTAAAAAAGAATTATAATAGTCTATATTCTTTTGAGAATAATAGCTAGATGTTGGAAAATAAAACTGCTTTACAGGAAAATCAAAGTTACTACATCTTTGTTCACTACTTAAATAAAAAACAGAATATCCACGATTAATCAAATGGCGTGACAATATATCTGTTACTCTCTCAACACCGCCATTTTGTGCAATAAAAGGTACGTGAAAAACAAATAAAATATTAAGTTTTCTCATTAGATAGTTATTTCTTTTTTAAAGTAATAATTCTATCCATAATAGAAATAGGTAAATACAAATAGCATACAGCCTTTAAATAAAGAATAAAGAAATTATTAATAAAATACATATATCCACTTTTGAATAACAACTCCTTCAATATATATTTTCCATCCTTATTACTTACTGTTTTCTCCCTAATCCCCTGGATAAGGACATATAAACTTAAATTTGTCATACCATAAAACAATGTTTTTTGAAGTACTTTACGATCATTTCTAAATATATCATATACCAAACTTAAACGAATTAAAAAGTCTGCTTTCTTCCATGATGTTATAGAATTAGATGATAATATAATTTCCTGTGAAGTTAACACGCAACGTCCCTTACCATTGATTCTCAAATACTCAAGAACGACGAGGAGTGGACCAATCATTGTCGTAGAATCATTACATCCTGATGATATATAAGGCCTCAATTTAGACAAATTATAAATACAAATAGACATCCAAAAATGTAAAGAGAAAATTTTATGAGATTTCAATAAAGTAACAAATTCAATAAAACTATAAGAACTAACATCAAAGGTGGAATTCATACAAATAGAAATCGCATCTGAGTTATTCTTTATAACCGATAAAACACTATTAATCGCATCTGGCAGTACAGGATCATCATCAGACAGAGTCCATACCCAATCAGTAGTTGCATACTCTAAACAACGAATGTAATTAGTAGGCATCCCAACATTTACTTTATGAGTCACGATATGAATCCTCTGTCTTTCTTCTTTCGAAAATAGCTGATAAATATTATATGAACTACAATTATCTAAAATAAGAATTTCAACCTGATCAGTTACTTGCTTTAGAAGTAACGATACTTGATCCTTCAATTTTTCAGGTCTATTATAAGTAGGAATAGCAATGGTTAAAAGTTTATCTTCAAATACTTGCATAATGCCACTTTTTTCTTTTTTGTAAAAATATTATATATATCCATACTGCGGAACATAATGTTAAGAATGTATATCCTATTACAATTCCATTAATTCCACTAATGGCTCCAAGAAATAATGTTGATACAGAACACATGATTGCAATTATTACTGATTGTATTAATAGAGGTTCCCTTTTATGGCATCTAAGATAAATAGCCCATCCTCCATATAATTGTCTCAACACAATTGTAAACATCAACATCACAGTTAATCCGTACGGCAAAAAACGATCAATTAACAAATGACCTGATATAGAAATTTTATATATGTCAATTATATATAAACCAAATATGAAAAGAAATAACACAAATATATTTATAAAAAATGATTGAAACATAGTCAGTTTAAAAATACGATCTAATTTTAGATATTCTTTGGCAGCTATCAAGCCTGAAAATAAAGGAATTTTTGTAGTTATCCAACTATCAGAAAGAGACATAATTGCATTAAGTACACTTAAAGTCATTCCCATTTGCCCTGCAACTACAGCACCCTCAGTAGCAAATAAGACTGGATTAAATAATTGAAAAATAAAATAACTACTAATCCAACTTAAAGCAATCTTCCACTGAAAAGGAAAAATTTCTTTCTTATAAGATATAACACAAGTAACCGAATTACGATAAATAGCATATAATATTTTACTAAACCTCTTATAAACAAAGCAAGTACAGACCAAAACTCCTAAAAATAAGGCAATTCCTCCTGCATACAATTTTCCACCCAAAAGAAGGGTACCAATCAAGCCGATAACAGATACACATTGCTGTATAAACTGCATTAATGCAATCTCTTTAACTTTTCCTAATCCTTGAAGAAAAGCTATAAAAGGAGATATAAAAAAATATATAGCAGTCATCAAACATAGCATCAGCCAAGGCATTCTCCATTCTACAATATTATCTTTCGAACAGAATATAAAAAATATATATCCAACTAAAGATAACACAAAAAACAAACAAATAGATAAAGTAGAATATACCTTAACAGAAAAATGCAATAAAGACGAAATCCTAGACTTTGATGTGCTACATCCAACAAATTCATTCTCCTCTAATCGTATATTAATAGCCTCATGAGCCACATATTGGCTCAAAATATTATTAAAACCTAACTCAAAGAAAATTTGAATAGCCAAAATACTAGCAAATGTAAAATAATATCCTTGTTCTATATTGGTTAATTTTTTTGTAACTAAAACAACGACCACTAGTCCCCCTATTGCCTGTACAATGCGAGCTAATCCAGTAAATAGAATAGCTTGATCAACCCCTATTTTCCTAAACAACAATCTATTAACCAAGTCCATATGAACTTCTTAACCAATTAATCATCAACTCTATCCCTGCTTCTTTCGATACCTTCGGCAGCCATCCCAAAATCCTTGTAGCTTTTTCAATATCCGCCACGAAAACCTTCTGATCACTCTCTCGCCAAGGTAATTGAGTATAGATCATCTCAATATCAAGTTTATTCTCAAGCAAATCAAACAGTTCCAACAAAGAAAGACTATTTTCTATACCACCTCCAATATTAAACACCTCGCCATAAGCTTTGTCAATGTCCTTTGCTGTAAAATACAAATTCACAACATCCTCACCATGAAGAACATCACGGACCTGTTTACCGGTACCCGAGATTGTAAAAGGTTCTTGCAAAGTATGGTTCTTGATCTCCAGAGCTTTCTGACAGAACCAGCCAATCCACCCCTGATCGTAGGTAGCGTGCTGATTACTGCCGTACATGGAAGAATGACGGAAAACAATCGTCTTTAAACCATAGATACGATGGAAGTCCAGCAGGTATTGATCGGCACAACCCTTCGAACAACCGTAAGGAGAGTGAAAATCCAAAGAAATCGATTCAGGAAAGCCATTAGGGTATTCTTCGCAAACATAACGGGTAGACTCTTCCCTGAAATGCAAATACTCAAAATCACCGTAAACCTTATTCGTCGAAGAATACAGGATTACAGAATCCGGAGAATACTTACGGACAGCATCCAGTAAATTGAATGTTCCCAAAGCATTTGTTTCGTAGTCCAACCGAGGATTGGAGATGGAGGTGGTCATCGCAACCTGGCCCGCCAAATGAAAAATATAATCCGGCTGCACCTCCTTTATTACCGTTTCGACATCGTTGGTATTACGGGTATCATAAGGATAATATGTAAAGTCACCTTTCGTACGTAACCACTCAAGATTTGAGCTGCTGCCATAACGAAATAAATTGTCCAAGACAAAGAGTTTTTCACCTCTCTTTAGCACCTCCGCTGCAAGATTGCTCCCTATAAAACCGCATCCGCCGGTTATCAAATACTTCATAGTTATTGTTTTAAATAATCAGTTAGTCTTTTTTCGTTATCAAAATGGATATTGCATCCCGTTATTGATGATAGTTTAGCTATGGAGCATTTAAGATCCATAGCTTCATTCTCCCGATAGGGTAAAGCACCGTAATTCACATCCGATGACGAGTGAAGATATGCTTTACAATGCTCGATAATCTGTTTCAAAGAAATACTTTCTCCGCTACTCACATTCACAATCTCCCCAAGACATTTGAAATGGTTCTGTAAAAGGGATTCTATTGCACAAGAGAAGTCATCCACATAAATAAAATCTCTTTTCTGTTCACAGGGGGAAACATTCAAAGGAAGCCCGGATCTCAGTTGCCCGACAACATAGGGGATGAATTTATCCTTATTCTGAAGCGGACCAAACAAATTACCGGGTCGGACAACCATTATCGGAAAGCCATAATTCCGATACAACATCATGGATGTATTGGTTGTCAATTGCTTGACCAAGGCATACGGAGAGTTAGGACACTCACGGTCTTCCTCCCGAAAGGGAGATTGTTCAGAACCATACTCTTCAGAACTGCCGAACTGAACAAAAAGTTTCAACAAGGATTCTTCTTTGAAACGTTCATACAGATTGAGAAGGATCTTTAAGTTGGACGAAATTAGTTCATCAAACAAGGACATATTCCGCTCCGCCGTCACTATCGAAGCAAGATTTATGATATAATCAGGTGATGGTACATCCTGTGGGATACGTTGACTTACCAAATCCAGTTCCGTTGTTTCAATGGAGGGACAAGATGTAAAGAAGGGCTGATCAATATA
The DNA here is from genome assembly GCF_033042785.2 of Bacteroides hominis. NCBI lineage: Bacteria > Pseudomonadati > Bacteroidota > Bacteroidia > Bacteroidales > Bacteroidaceae > Bacteroides > Bacteroides hominis. The sequence goes on from NZ_CP178829.1 coordinate 5,099,844, forward strand.
CTTATCAAATACATGCACATGATATTTTTGAGACAGGTATTGTGCCAGGTTCTTGCCGATAAAGCCGCTCCCTCCAATCAGGAATACTGTTTCCATCTTATTTCTGTATAAAATTAACTATCTGGTCAACACAAACATCATATACCTCTTCTTCCCGGTATCTTTTATACCAGTCCACCGTCAACTCAACCGTCTGCTCAATATTCATCTTCGGTTCCCAACCTAAACGGAATTTTGCCTTCGAAATATCCAGCATTAACAACTTCGCTTCATGCAACGCATGCGGATCAGAAAGGTCACGAAGTTCACCGGAACCGTAATTATTCACTACTTTCGTAGCCACATCCCATACAGTAGAGATTGACTCGGCTCTCGGACCGAAGTTCCAGCCCTCACAATATCTCGTAGGATCACTCCACATCTTCTGCGCAAGCAGCATATAGCCACTCAGCGGTTCAAGTACATGCTGCCAGGGACGGATAGCTTTCGGACTTCGGATATCGATAGCCGCTCCAGATTCCAAAGCCTTGATGCAGTCCGGAATGATACGGTCTAAAGCCCAGTCTCCACCACCGATAACGTTACCAGCTCTTACACTGGCGATGGATTTTCCGTGTTTATCGTATTGCTCGGGGTGAAAGAAAGAGCGACGCCACGAAGCAATCGCGATCTCAGCCGCCCCCTTACTGCTGGAATAAGGATCGTAACCGCCCATAGCCTCGTTTTCACGGTAACCCCAGATTTGCTCCTTATTCTCGTAACATTTATCTGTGGTAATCATCACACCTACCTTCACGCTATCCGTAGAACGGACTGCCTCAAGAACATGGATTGTTCCCATTACATTGGTTTCGTAGGTTTCAACAGGGATGTCATAACTCAAGCGAACCAGAGGTTGGGCAGCAAGATGAAAAACAATCTCAGGTTGATATTCCTGAAAGATAGCCTTTATACGCTCACCATCGCGGATATCGGCACGAAGGTCGGCCTTAATTTTCTCGCCGATACCGGAAAGTACGAAATTGTCTCGAGCCGTAAAAGGGTCTTGGGCCACACCAATCACCTCGGCCCCCAATTCATGCAACCAGATGGAGAACCAGCTACCTTTAAAACCGGTATGACCGGTGACAAGGACACGTTTGCCCCGATAAAAATTATCAAATATATCAATTCCCATACGGCTTACCACACTTTCCAGGGAGCAACTCCCTGATCCCACATTTCATTCAATTCTGTATTGTCTCTCAGAGTATCCATCGGTTTCCAGAAACCCGTATGGCGGAAAGCGTGCATCCGGCCCGCCTTGGCTATAGACTCGAGGGGCTGACGCTCAAAGATGGTGGAGTCACCCTCAGGGATATAATCAAACACTTCGGGTTCACACACAAAATAGCCCGCATTGATCCAATTACGGTCACCGTCGGGCTTCTCCTGGAAAGAGAGGACCTTGTCCGTATCGAGATCGAGCTGCAGGGCGCCGAACTTACCACCGGGTTTGTAGGCCGTAAGGGAAAGGAGGCAGCCCGAAGACTCGTGAGCCTTCAGGGTATCACCGATGTTCAGGTCGGTGACACCGTCACCATAGGTCAGCAGGAAACGTTCGTTCCCGAGATATTTCTGTACACGCCGGATACGCCCGCCCGTTTGGGTGTTCAGCCCGGTATCGACCATCGTGACTTTCCAGTTCTCGGAATGGTTATCCAGAATGGTGGTCGTATTGTTGGAAAGGTCCACGGTCATATCACTGTTATGGCGGAAATAGTTGGCGAAATACTCCTTGATGATATATTGTTTATAACCGCAGCAGATCACGAAATCATTGATGCCGTAATGGCTGTAGGTTTTCATGATATGCCAGAGGATGGGTTTACCACCGATCTCCACCATAGGTTTGGGGATCAGGTTAGTGGCTTCGCTCAGGCGGGTGCCGAAGCCACCGGCTAAAATGACGGCTTTCATTATGCTTGACAGATTACTGAAGGTTAATAACCGGAAATTACTTGCGGGAAGAGACAAAGTCACGGATCGTACCGATCATGTGGTCGAGCATGACACGGGTCATGCCCGGATAGACACCGATCCAGAGGGTATGATTCATAACGTAATCAGTACCTTCCAGATTGCCGATTACGCGGTAGCCCTCACCCGTGGAGCGCATTTCATCAAAGGCGGGATGCTTCAGAAGATTGCCCGCAAACAGGTTGCGTGTCTGGATCTTCCTGCTCTCCAGGTGTTGGGAAAGGTCGTTACGGGTGAAGCCAGCATCTTCCTTCACCGAGATGAGGAAACCGAACCAGCTCGGGTCGGAGTTCTTCTGCGCTTCGGGAAGGATAAGGCCAGATGTACCCGCAAGGCCTTCTTTCAGGTAGGCGAAATTCGACCGCCGGGCTTCGACAATGGAGTCCAGCTTCTCAAGCTGGGCACAGCCGATGGCGGCCTGCATATCGGTCACTTTCAGGTTATACCCGAAATGGGAATAGACATATTTATGGTCGTAACCTACCGGAAGGTCGCCGAACTGTTTGCTGAAACGATATTTGCACGTGTTGTCAACGCCCCCGATACACCAGCAGTCACGGCCCCAGTCACGGAAAGAGTTCACCAGTTTGTGCAGCAGAGGATCATCGGTATAGACAGCACCGCCCTCACCCATCGTCATGTGGTGCGGAGGATAGAAACTGCTCGTACCGATATGGCCGATCGTACCTGTTTTCTTTTCCACACCACCGATTGTATAAGTAGAGCCAAGGGCATCGCAATTATCCTCTACCAACCAGAGGTTATGTTTATCACAGAAATCTTTGACAGCCTGCAAATCAAACGGGTTACCCAAAGAGTGAGCAATCATTACCGCTTTAGTTTTGGGAGATAATGCGGCTTCCAGTTGAGTCACGTCGATATTGTACTCGGGGATGGTGACATCCACAAAAACAGGGACCGCACCATACTGGATGCAGGGGGTCACGGTTGTGGGAAAGCCGCAGGCTACCGTGATCACTTCATCGCCCCGCCTGATCCTGCGCTCACCCAACTGCGGCGAGGTCAGGGCCATAAAGGCGAGAAGGTTGGCCGAAGAGCCCGAATTGGTCAGGGAGCAATACTTCACACCCAGCCATGTGGCAAAACGGATTTCAAACTTCCGGGCCCACGGACCGGCGGTCAGCCAGAAGTCAAGGGACGAGTCAACCAGGTTCACCAGTTCGCGGTCATCAAAATAACGGCCACCGTAGTTGACAAAACTCTTACCGGGTTCAAAGAATTGGGATTGTCCGTGAACCTCTTTGTAGTATTCCCGGGTTAAATCCAGAATTTGTTGCTTCAATAGATCTTTTTGAGACATATCGTATAATTATTTTTCTTATTTCTGTTTTTTATCTCTTACCCTGTCAAACCATAAATTCAGTCCCACCCACACAGCAATATCCGCCAAAAGCATCACCGTGTTGTCAACCACCGGAACCAACAGAATATTCACCGCACTAAATGCACAAGAAATCAGCAAGATCGTTATCATCGCCTTTCTTGGTGTGAAACCCATTGCCAGGAACTTATGATGAATATGGTTCTTGTCCGGTTCGAAAGGGCTCTTGCCACTGCGAACACGAACCATCACCACACGGATCACGTCGAATGCCGGGACAATCAGCGTACTGAAAGCAATCACGAAAGCACCTTCGGTATACGGGGTGACATCCGGATTGTACTGGCTGTATTTGATGGCAAGGAAAGAGAGCACATAGCCCAAAGTCAGGCTGCCCGTATCACCCATAAAAATCTTACGGGCACGTTCCGCACTGCCGAACACGTTATAGTAAAAGAAAGGGACCAGCACACCGAACGTGGCAAAGGCGAGCATGCTGTACGTCCAAAGTTCTTTCTGCATGAACAGGAAGCCGAAGACAAGCAGGGCAACGCTGCTCAGACCGGAAGCAAGACCGTCGATACCATCAATCAGATTGATGGCATTGGTGACAAAGACAACCAGAAGAACCGTAAAAGGCATACCTATCCAGGCAGGAAGGGCATACAGACCGAAAAGCCCGTAGAAGTTATTGATCCAAAGGCCGGCCAGGGGAAAAAACGAGGCACAGATGATCTGGATCACAAATTTCTGACGATAGCGCACTCCGACAAGGTCATCGGCGATACCCGTCAGATAAAGCAAAGTCATCCCACAGACCAGAAACATGCACTCGGGCAGCAAGTACACCGCACGGAGGGCAGGAACATCATAACCCATCAGGATGCGAAGTGCGAACACACCGCAAGAGGATAACAGGATGGTGGGAAAGAAAGAGACACCGCCCAAACGGGGAATGGCACGTTTATGAACCTTGCGCTCACTCGGCATATCGAAAAGCTTCTTCCGCAAAGAGATAAGCAGGATGCGGGGAATGATAAGCCGGGCAATCGAAGCAGAGATGACAAAAGCCAATATGATGAAAAGGATATTCAAGACAAAGGGGATTTAGGTTATATACAGTGTTGTGTAGAAAAAGAAAAGAGTTTACTCCTCTACTTCCCAGTTGGGATAAGGATTCTCTTCAAGGCTGCGGAGTTGTTCGGCAATCTCACATTCATCGCCGGAAAGGGCACGTCCTCCCCAACTGTCGATGATGCTGTGTGCCTCACGGGAGAGGTCGTCGTCAAATACTTCGCCATAGCAATAAGTCAGAAGCTGCACCTTCAGCAAAGAAGCGGGCAGGCGGTCGAGCACTTCCCAACAACGGTTCAGGATCTGCTGGATGCGGACTTCCTTGTCACCGTTATTGTAGATCGTCGCGTTATAACCCATCAGAAGCGAAAGGCACAAACGGGCTTCTTCCTCGTCGGTGGAGCCATGATGGGGATATAAAGTGTTGGCACGGCTGAGTACATCACCGTTCAACCGGCTGAAGTGGTCGCTGTAGATGGGGCTGCCATCGGAACCCAGATACAGAAGTTCGTGCGCCAAGGTGTACAAAGCGGTAATTTGAGAATCTAAAGAGTTCATGGGAATATTTACTATTTACTATTTACGATTTACTGTCTGCTATTTTACTGTTTAAAGATCGAGCGGCTCGATTAGAGAAGGATGGATGTAGGTGGTGGCAACGGCCATCACTCCCTGAATGGAAACCATCACGCGACGGTCGTTTTTCACACGGATGAACTCACCTTCGACACCGGCAAAAAGCCCACCCGTCACACGCACACGCTGTCCTTTACGGAAGGCTACAGCGGAAGGCTCCAGGTAAACCAGTTGCTGCTCGTAACTGCCGGCAACCGCCATGAAGCTGCGCATCTGGGAGTCCGGAACAACAATCGGCTGGCGACTTTCCCGATCCATGATATAACGGATCGGAAGGGATACACCCATCTCTTCTTTGATACGGTCGATACGTTCACGGCACGAACGGACGAATACCAGATTATGAACAGCGGGAACCAGTTTACGTACTCGGCGTTCGTTCTTCACGATATACTCGTAGCGCATCGGGATGAAATTCTCGATGGATTCGCTGTCAAGGTACGTTTTCAAAGAAAGTTCGCGGCTGTAGGTGACTCGCACAGCATACCAATGGATGTTGTCGGATTCCTTCACTAAAGGGTATTCTTTGGGGACACCGGAGTACGAAAGTACCTCCCGGTCAGATGATGTAATGCGAATATCAGTATTACTTGCATTCATGTGATCTCAAGACTCTCCCCTATCACAGCAGGAGAACGATGAAATGTTATGTAAGTACCCTGAAATTGACCATTTCCAGGAAACGGAAGGATTTCAGAGATAAAGCTCTATGAACGAATGAATTAGAAGTCATTGATGTTTCAAAAAACGTTCGTTTGTTTAAACACCATTTTTGACAGAATTTTAAAATCTCCAAAAAGAAAAATTCAAAAAGAGAAAAGCTAATTTAAAAATTCTAATAATTAATTGATTTACAAATAAATAAGAGCATTCAAAAAGGAACAAATAAATTTATTTATAAAAATATTTTGCTATAATAAAAATGCTGTTTACCTTTGTTCCATTGAACGAACGTTTTTTGAAACATACTCTTTTCTATTTACACTAAAATCCCCCTATTCACCGACGCCCTTTATATAATCGCGCACACGCGTACACGCATAATACTCTCTTTTTAAACTGATTTTACCCTGTCATGGAAACAGGTCAGGTATACTTAACCTGTTTTCATGACAGGGTGAAACATCAATTAAAAGTAAACAATATACGCGTATATAACGGATTATATACTAAGAACAGTTAATTTTGCCTTCGTAACAATAAATCACATTAGACAAAATGAGCAAAAAAAACCGAATGAAGGAATGATTCTCAACATAGAAGACATTCCTTATGTAGTAATTACAAACGGAAAAACTGACGAGAGTAAGAGAATTTTAGAAACACTGGAAAAGAAACCGGAAAAACTCGACATAACTACTCACAGAGAGCTGGTTATCCTCTTTTTCTTATGGTTGAATTACCTGCAAAAAGGAACGAAAAAGCGCAAAGGAATCCGTGAATTGGCACATATCATGTACCGTATGCTATACTTCGGACAGAAACAAAACCCCACAAAGGAGATGTCAGTACAATCCATTGAAACAGAAATATTTAACACACTAAAATTTCTGAAAGAGGAGAAAAAGGGAACGGATAAAGATCTGGGAACAAACATCTTAGACGAAATAAAGACATTCTTCAAAGAAAACGTCTAACAAGGTTTATAAAATCATCCCTAATTTTACAGCCGCAGACACTTACGTCGAGCTTAAAGAAAACAGAAAAATGGAAAACATTAGTATTACTACTTACAGGGGCTTCAGCAAAGTAAAAGGGAGATGCTCCCTGAATGAATTAATCGAAAAGGTACGCAGCAGTCGCTATGCCGCCCTGATTGAGAAAATAGGAAGGCTTATTAGTGAAGGGAAAACCAAGGAAGCGGAGAACGTAAAACGACAGCTGGACTACTTCACCGTCACGGCAAACTACCACGAATGCAGGCTGGCGCATAGTATCGCCGCATACAATGACATCATCACCATCGACCTGGACCATCTGCCCGAAAAGGAGCTGGACCGGATACGGGCCCTGATAGAAACAGACGAAGCGACACTCGCCTGTTTCCTCACCGCCAAGCAACACGGATTCAAGGTGCTCGCCTATCCGGTAAGCCTCGAAGCGGAAGGGTGGCGAAACGCGTTCTTCCGGACACCGGCAATCACTTACAGCCGGTTGGAGCAGTATCACGCGGGAATGTACGAACTGGCCCGTAAACACTACGAGAAACTTCTGGAGACGGAAGTGGACACCAGCGGAAAGGACTTGTCGAGAGGTGTCTTCGCTTCGTATGACCCGAGGGCGTTTTACTCTCCCCGGCGGGTGGCACACATCCCGCAACGGACATTCACCATCGAAGCCCCCGAACCTGCACGGAAGGGAAGGCAGAAGGAAGAGCCCGCAACGGACCCAACAGGGGAAGTCAGCGCCTACACGTGCATGGAATTCAACAAATGCCTCAGCTCTACCCGCAGGCTGATGAAATACACAGAGGGAAACCGCAATTCGTTCCTCTTCACCCTGGGAAACAAATGTTTCCGAAAGGGACTTGAAGAGGCGGAAGTCAAGCGTCTGGCAGCAGTGAAATTAGGGGAGGACGGACAGATGGATACAGACACCCCCATCGCGAACGCCTACACATATACGGACAGAACGGAACGGGCAGAGGAGAAAAAAAAGATACCGCCCGTGGAACAGGTGATAGACTATCTGAACAAGAATTATGCTTTCAGGAGAAATACGGTACTCGACCGACTGGAGATGTGCGACTTGTCCAAAACGAAGGAGGGAAAATCATTCTACGCCATGCGGAACAAGGATCTCAACTCCATCTTCCTGAACATCAGCAGACAGGGCATCGTCTATCCGCTCAACAGCCTGAAGTCGGTCATCGACTCGGACTATACACCGGAGTTCAATCCCTTTACCGACTACTTCGGAGGAAACGTGCGGTGGGACAGGACAACCGACCACATCGGGAAACTGGCGGACACCATACAGGCGGAGGATCAGGAATTCTGGAGGGAAGGATTCCGGCGCTGGATCGTAGCCATGGTGGCCTCGGCGCTCCAACCGGGTAAAGCCAACCAGCAAGCCCTGGTGCTGCACGGGGCGCAGGGAAAAGGAAAAAGTACCTGGATACGGCACCTGCTGCCCCCGGAACTCGGAGAATATTACCGCAACGGAATGATAGACCCGGCAAACAAGGACGACCTCTTGCTGCTATCCACCCGGCTGCTGATCAACATGGAGGAGTTTGAGGGTGTGAAGACAGGAGACATCGCCGAACTCAAACGGATCATCGGACAGGAGAACATCACCATCCGGAAGGTATACGACACTCAGGCGCAGCTTTATCCCCGGAGGGCATCGTTCATCGGCAGCACCAACAACATGCAGTTCCTCAGAGATTACGGAGGAAACCGGCGCTTCCTGGTCATTCCCGTAAAAACCATCGACTACCGCACTCCGGTAGACCACAAAGGAGTATACGCACAGGCGGTGCAACTGATAGAAGACGGTTTCCGCTATTGGTTTGAAGGAAACGAGATAGACGACATCAACACCCGAAACGAACGCCACCGCATGAAAGACCCACTGGAAGAGAACCTGTATGTTTACTTCCGTCCGGCAGGAGAAAAGGACTTTGAGGTGAAATGGAAACCCGCCGCCGCAATACTGGCTACTCTATCTGTATACGGACGGACACAAGCCAACGCGCAAACGCAACAGGTGTTGGTACAGATTCTGGAAAGGGATGCCTTCGGCAAGCGTGTAAACGTCCATGGCATTACGGAGTATGCCGTAGTGGAACTCAGCCAGCAGGAGGTGAGCGAAAACTTCAGGAAAAGGGAGAAGGGAAAGGAGATGGAAGAGTTACCGTTTTAAAAGTATCGGAAAGAAGGAGATAGAAGAGAAATGCCCCGTAACAATATATGTTATTTCGATTACATATATTGTTACGGGGCAGGACATATATTGGCGTTTTATTGACAAGCGGAATGGGATACTTCCTTATGTTATTTAAATGCGTATGGTGAAGAGTATTGTAACTTACCAAAAAAGTCCTAATAAAGTTGCATCTTAATACAACCTTTATTATCTTTGCGTCATAAAGAAAATAATAACGTACAAGAATTACTTTGCAGAGTTTATGGATAAACTCTCTGAGCTTGAACGGAAGAAGATACAACGCGCTCTATCTCTTTTTAAGGCAGAAGACAAGATACCGAGCCATTACATTAAATTCATTCGTGATGGAGTATATGAATTTCGTGTGGCCTGTGGGAACAATGAATTACGCATCTTTTTTATCTACGACGGTGAGAACGTAGTGGTATTGTTCAATTGTTTTAGGAAGAAGACGCAGAAAACCCCTGATAACGAAATAAAGAAAGCTATAAACTTAAAAAAAGAATATTATGAAGCTAAAGGAAATAAGTAAAGACATCTACGATGTAGATGCGTGGCTGGACGAAGAACTTGGCAAGGAGGGAACTCCTGAACGCGAAGCGTCTATTGAAAAGGCATGGGAAGAATATAACGGGCAGATATTGCTGGATGCCCGCAAAAATGCACGTTTGACACAGGAAGAGCTTGCCAACAGAATTGGTGCGGACAAATCTTACATCTCAAAAATAGAAAGGGGATTGATTACTCCTACCGTTTCTACGCTTTACCGCATTGCGGCCGCTATGGGTTTGTCGGTAGAGTTGCGCCCACTTTAACCACGAGGGGCACGGTTCTTCACGAGTCGCGCCTCTCTTCATTTAAACTATCAATTATGGCCGGTAGTTTATCCTATTCGAAATCAGCACCTGTACTGCTATACGTACAGATTCAAGCATTTTGCCGGATAGTTTACGGGCTGCCTTTTCAAACTCCTTTGAAAATTCAACTCTCATTTCTCAACCACTCCCAACCAGTCTATAAACTCTTTATGTTCTTCCTTTCCCAGCATTACCTTTCCATCAGGGTAATTTTCAGACAGGTAGCGGTAGGATTCGTTCCCATCGTATTCATCCGCTGCCTTGTCGAGCATGGACTCTATCAACCGTTTCAGGTTCGTACCCTGCTTTGCTGCCATAACCGAAAGAGCCCTGAAAGTATCTTCTTTCAGGGTGACAATCTTTTTTCTGTGCGGTACAAGAAGTAAAGGAGATGTGTCATAACTCTTTTCACCACGGAGTAACACGAAGTATCACAGAGTCTTTTATTAATAATCAATAACTTAAAATCGCCTCTGTGTTACTCTGTGTCCTCTGTGGTGAGTTTTGACACAGCCTCTTCTCTCTAATTTTATGCTCCCGGTTCTCCCATATATCGAAAGATCAGACGAACTTCCTTGGGTGTAAATGAATGGCGGTATTTATAGTATCCCACCTCCTCGAGCGCAGCCATCAGGAGTTTGTTGTGCCGCATCCAACGGCTAAGATTATTGAGGGCGGCATTTTCAGACAAATGGGGTGCATAAAGCAGAGCCAGCTCGACTTTTGTATATACACGGATAGGAAACTCTCTCTCGTCATCTTCTAAATCTTTCATGTTTTTCAATTTTAAATTAATAAATAATCGGAACTTTACAATAGCATAAAGATAACAAAAACAAACGACATATCATAGCAGAAGTCATACTTTTTCACAAAACATTCATTGATTTTCCATCTTTTATCCATACCGCCTCAACCCACGTCAACAAGCACAAAACAGGGGTTACAAAGCGGTATCTTTGACATACCGGAAAAAAGGAAAAGAGCTCGTCCGACCTTCCGGATGCATTCTTAATTATTAACCATAAAAAATTATCGGACAATGGCAGTTCCATACAAAAAAATCGCGAGAAAGGATCCGCGAAAAGCGGATGCTATAGAGAAATTTTATCCGCAACTGGTCACTTTAGGTCAAAGCGCAAGCCTGGAAAGCATTGCGTACGAAATGAAGGAGAAAAGTTCGTTATCATTAGGAGATATCAAAAGTGTACTCACCAATTTTGTAGAGGCGATGCGTACCTCACTCTACAACGGGCAGTCGGTCAATATCCGGGATTTCGGAGTATTCAGCCTTTCGGCACGCACCAAAGGGGTGGATACGGAAAAAGACTGTACGGCCAAAAACATAATGGCGGTGAAAATAAACTTTCGTCCGTCGTCGAGCGTACGTCCGAACCTGACATCGACCCGGGCCGGTGACAGAATCGAGTTTATCGACATCAAAGCGGCACTGGAAGGAAAGGAAACGGGAAAAGACGGTGACGGAGACATTGTGGATGACCCAACGGCATAAATCAGAATCACATGAAAGGAGGTGTAGAAAAATGAAGAAATCAAACTGGAACACAATTTTAAAAGTAATGATCGCAGTGGCATCTGCCATACTGGGAGTCCTTGGAGGAAATGCGATGAACTTGTAGGCAACGAAAGCTAAAAGGGATGTGTCATAACTCTTTTCACCACGGAGTAGCACAGAGCATCACAGAGTCTTTTCATTAATAATCAACAACTTAAAATCACCTCTGTGTCACTCTGTGGTGGGTTTTGATACATCCTCTTCAGTTTTCGTACTATCAACCGTTTCCGATCTTATTTTGCTACCATCACCTCGACATCATATCCCATAAACAGTCCGTTTTCTATAACACCCGTCACCGACTTGATTTCTTTTTCAAGAGACGAATGAATATTGCTGAACCAGGCATCGAGAATCAAGTTTCCACTTTCGGTGATCACAGGGCCATCTTTACCTTTAGCCGGCCTCAGTTGGGTACGTGAAGCACCCATTGCCCGGATTTCCCTCTCTACGTAGGGCAAAGCCATCGGAAAGACTTCGACGGGGACAGGAAAACGGCTTCCCAGAAAAGAAACCTGTTTGCTTTCGTCTACCAATATGAAAGTACGGTTGCTGCTACTTATCAGCAGCTTCTCCTTGAACAGTGCTCCGCCTCTACCTTTGATCAGGTTATGATCGGGATCTACTTCATCTGCTCCATCGAAGGTCCAGTCGGGACGGCACATCCATAAAGTAGTCTGCGGAATGCCCAAGCGGACACATTCCATCGATATCTCCATCGAAGCAGGGATTACGGTGACGTGCAGATTCTCCGTACGTATCCTTTCGGCAATAGCGAGCAATGCCAGATATACGGTCGATCCGGAGCCAGCCCCAATGACCTCGCCTTCTTGTACGCGCATGGCAATCATACGGGCCAACCTCTCTTTACTCTCCCGGTTGGTTATCGTGTCCGACCATTGGAGATGTTCCATCAAACTACTTTCCCATTTCATAATAAAACCTGTTTATAACAGATAACAACTTATTTCACCCTACGGTTCAGCTGGTTATTGGCTTTTGAGGTTTTCGACTTTCCGATCCGCTTACCGGTAGGTTTCTTGCCTCCCGAAGCTTTGGGACGTCCGCTACCCGGACGGTCACTGCTATTTCCGCTCTTCTTCATAAAAATCTTCATTATAATATTTACCTAAATACCTGCGGGCTATGAAATCCCAGTTCTCGTGCAACAGCCTCCTGCCATCCCCGAAAGGAAAAGCGACCTCCGGCAATAAGCCGTGCTGCATGGCATAGTGCAACAAGTCGATGGGACAAAGCCCCGGAATATAAAACAATTCGGCCCCTTCTTGTTCGGCAACCTCCGGATTATATTCCGAATTTCGTTCGTCGCGGAAACAAGCACCGATATTGGGAGCCAGCAAGACACCTTTCGGATTGGCAAAAAACACAAAATCTTCTTCATCGGCCAACTCGGGCATTAACGAATCGTCTTCATCGGCCCACTTCAAGGCATCGACACAGAAGCGACGCAAATCGGCATAGTCTTTTAAATACACAATCTGTTTTCCTCCGGAAGCACTCAGGAAGTTCGCTACATCACGGGGGAGATTCATTTCCGGCAAGACATCCAAAACAGGACCCGGAGGGGGTAACAAGGCACGGACATCCGGAAACCACTCCGTGGATTCATCACCGGTAAGGGGAGCCTGTTCAAAATGGGCATCGAGCACCGCATATACATCGGATGCGAGCTGAAGCAGAGAACTGTCAAACGGATTCCAAGGAGACGGAGAACTATCCGTGACAGGAGAAAGAAGCGTCCACAGCAGAAAAGATACATCCTCGGGATTTATTTCATCATCGGCATACGACTCTGTCAGTGTATAAAAAGGCAGGAAACGTCCATACAACTGTTTATGCAACCGGATGAATGTATTCCAACTACCGGAATTATTCACACAATCTTCCAGATACCAAGTGAAATAGAGAACAGCCCGGTTCTTATGAATCATCTGTCCGGTAAGCTCCGACTTCTCAAATACGGGCAACAGCCTGTTGGCAAAATCCACGTACCACTGATCGGTATCTGCCGATTGCATGCGTGGATGGGCTTCCATCCACTGTTGACGATATATTTTTTGCAATTTCATGAATTGGAGTGTTGATTTACGGAAACAAATGTACTTCTTTTCTGATAAGATTAGCTACATTTGCGGCAATTAATGAACTTTACGGCAATGGATATTACGCTCAGAACGCTCACGGAAAACGACTTGCCTTTTGTAAAAGACATCTACGATTATTACACCCTCCACACGACAGTGGTGTACTTTGTACACTGCGCCTCCATCGACGAACTGAAAAACTACATCCCCGTAGGCGATCCCGTCTACCGGTCGTTCATCATTGAAACTCCCGAAGGAACTCCCTGCGGATTCTGCTACTTCGCACGTTTCAAGCCCCGAGAAGCCTTCCGCATTTCGGTAGAACTGACCCTCTACCTGAAGCCGGAGTTCACAGGTCAGGGGTATGGAAAACAAACCATACTCCGACTGGAAGATATCATCCGGCAAGAAGGCTTCAGCAATATAATGGCACTGGTTTCGGGAGAAAACGAAGCCAGCATACGCCTGTTTGAGAGATGTGGCTTCGAGTGTTGCGCAAACATCCGGCAGGTAGCGGAAAAGTTCGGCAAAAAACTGGATTTGAGGATGTATCAGAAAATCTTATAAGCCTCCTTATACTGCCGAACTGTTCTCAGAGTCTCTTTAAAGCCAGCTTAATGACTTTCTCCACCGGAGCATCGGGCTCTTCCTTCAGAATGGCAAGCACCACTTTCTGAGAAGGCGCTGCGGCAAAGCCCAGCATCGTCAAGGCGGCAACGGCTTCTTCCTGCACTTCAGCATTCATTGCCGGCAACAAAGCACCGGCAGCACCTCCCACGGCAGTTGCAGCCATGGCACCGGTTTTAATTTTATCTTTCAAATCGACAATGACCCTTTGCGCTGTTTTCAGTCCGATACCCTTCACCGTCTTCAGCATATTGGCATTTTCGGTACTGATCACATTCACCAGTTCGGCCGGTGAAAGAGCGGAAAGAATCATGCGGGCCGTGTTTCCTCCAATGCCCGAAACGGAAATCAGCAGCAGGAAAAGTTCCCGTTCCTGCTTGTCGACAAAGCCATATAAAACGTAAGCATCTTCGCGGATGGCTTCGTAGATATAGAGTTTACAACTGCTCTTACCCTGAATGGCAGAATAAGTGTTGAGTGATATATTAACGGCATATCCTAATCCGTTACAATCGATAACTGCGGTTGCCGGACTCAGTTCGGCAATCTCGCCTTTGATGTATTCTATCATAATGGTTATAATCAGAACGCAAAGATAATAAATATTGTGCTTCACGAACCTTGAATAACAAAAACTAACTTTAACACCCCTAAGAGACTCAAAAACAAAGAAAATGACTAATTTTGCAACCGAAATAAAGAAATGTGTTAAACAAAACCAATAAAAAGATGAAAAAAGTAAGAGCAGCCATCGTAGGTTATGGCAATATTGGTCGTTATGTGCTGGAAGCCCTCCAAGCGGCTCCCGATTTTGAGATAGCAGGTGTGGTTCGTCGTGCAGGTGCCGAGAACAAACCGGCTGAACTGAATGATTACGCAGTAGTTAAAGATATAAAGGAACTTCAGGGAGTAGACGTGGCTATTCTTTGTACTCCGACCCGCAGCGTTGAGAAATACGCAAAAGAAATCCTCGCAATGGGAATCAATACAGTGGACAGTTTCGATATCCACACCGGAATCGTAGATCTCCGCCGTGAACTGGGTGCTTGTGCCAAAGAACACGGGGCGGTATCGATCATCTCGGCCGGATGGGATCCGGGAAGCGACTCCATCGTACGCACCATGCTCGAGGCTATTGCTCCGAAAGGCATCACTTACACCAACTTCGGTCCGGGTATGAGCATGGGCCACACGGTAGCCGTGAAAGCAATCGACGGAGTGAAAGCGGCTTTGTCAATGACCATCCCCACAGGAACGGGAATCCACCGCCGCATGGTATACATCGAACTGAAAGACGGATATAAATTTGAAGACGTGGCAGCCGCAATCAAATCGGACGCTTATTTCGTGAACGACGAAACCCACGTAAAGCAAGTGCCGAGCGTGGATGCACTCTTGGACATGGGACACGGTGTAAACCTGACCCGCAAAGGTGTATCGGGAAAAACCCAGAATCAGTTGTTCGAATTCAACATGCGCATCAACAATCCCGCACTGACCGCACAGGTACTGGTATGCGTGGCACGCGCTTCGATGAAGCAGCAACCGGGATGCTACACCATGGTGGAAGTACCGGTAATCGACCTGTTGCCGGGCGACCGCGAAGAATGGATCGGACATCTGGTATAAATCTGCTGCCTGATACAAGATACTTCTAAAAAGGAAAGGATGACCGCAGATTTTAAGAGGGTGTGTCGAAACTCTCAAATCTGCGGTCATCTTATTAAATTGCTACCACATCACCTATATACACACGAATGGAGAACAAGCGATATTCACACGGCGAAGAATTATCCAACACCCTGAGTCATGGTGCAGGTATTCTGTTAGGTATCACCGCAGGATATTTTCTGTTGGAAAAAGCACTTACCAACCCACATCCCCATTGGGCGGCAGGTTGTGTGCTGGTCTACCTGGCGGGAATGCTGGCATCCTATATCAGTTCTACCTGGTATCACGGTTCAAGACCCGGCAGCCGTAAAGAACTTCTCCGCAAATTCGACCACGGCGCCATCTACCTGCACATAGCAGGCACTTATACCCCGTTTACCTTATTGGTATTGCGCCATGCCGGTGGCTGGGGCTGGGGAATATTCGCTTTCGTATGGCTGTCGGCCATCGTAGGCTTCATACTGGCTTTTAAAAAGCTGAAAGAACACAGTAATCTTGAAACAGTCTGCTTCGTCGGAATGGGTTCTGCCATCCTGGTAGCCCTGAAACCTTTGATGGACTGCCTCTCCGCCATCGGAGCTTCTCCCGCCTTTTGGTGGCTTATCGGAGGAGGGGCTTCCTACATCATGGGAGCCGTATTTTATTCGTTGCGAAAACCTTACACACATGCTGTTTTCCACCTGTTTTGTCTGGGCGGAAGCATAGGGCATATCATAGCTATCTGGCTGATTCTTTAGCAAACTTCATTTAAATTTCATGCCCGAAAGTTTCCCGTTTTGGAAAACTTTCTGTATCAGGAAGAAAGAAAAGTTCTCCAAAAATTCTTCTTAAAACAAGAACAACTTATTGCTTTAACTGTTACCTTTGTAGCAGATTTCAGCACTAAAAAGAGGTTTAGTCACGAGGGAACGCTGTGCAAATCGGCGACAGTACCCGCTGCTGTAATTCTCTGAGAATCCGCACACTATGCCACTGCGCCCAGCGTGGGAAGGCGTTGCGAGGGAGAGATAAGTCAGAAGACCTGCTGAAAAAGTAAACATATTAAAAAAAATCTAAAGCTTTCGGGAGTTAAAGTTATGAACTACGCGGAAATTTGTATCATCAAACGAGATGGTAAAAGGGAGGACTTCTCCATCAGTAAAATCAAGAACGCTGTATCAAAAGCGTTTAGTGCCACAGGAATCAATGATGAACAGCAATTGATTGCTGACATCACGATGAACGTAATCGGACAATTTGCATCTCCTACCATTACGGTAGAAGAAATTCAGGACCTGGTAGAAAAAGAGCTGATGAAGGTTCGTCCGGAAGTAGCCAAAAAGTACATCATCTATCGGGAATGGCGAAACACCGAACGAGACAAAAAGACTCAGATGAAGCATGTGATGGACGGTATCGTAGCTATCGATAAAAACGATGTCAACCTGAGCAATGCCAATATGAGCAGTCATACCCCCGCCGGACAGATGATGACATTTGCCTCGGAAGTAACCAAAGACTATACATATAAATATCTGTTGCCGAAACGTTTTGCCGAGGCGCACCAATTGGGAGACATCCACATCCATGACCTGGATTACTACCCGACCAAAACCACGACTTGTATCCAGTATGACATGGATGACCTCTTCGAACGTGGATTCCGCACCAAGAACGGCAGTATACGTACCCCGCAAAGCATTCAAAGTTATGCTACCCTGGCTACCATTATTTTCCAGACTAACCAGAACGAACAGCACGGAGGTCAGGCCATACCGGCATTCGACTTCTTTATGGCAAAAGGGGTAAGCAAATCATTCCGTAAACACCTGGCATCATTCATCAGCTTCTATGTACAGATGAACAAGGGTGAAGAAATAGAAGAAAAGGCTATCCGTACAGTGATTGCCGAACATCTGTCGTCCATCAAAGCAGCGGAACTGGAACGCGAAACATTGCGCATGGCCCTGACTGCCCTACAGATCAATATCGACAAAGAACATCTGAACCAAATTATAGAGAAAGCATTTGTGCAGACTCAGAAAGATACGCACCAGGCCATGGAAGGCTTTATCCATAACCTGAACACAATGCACTCACGCGGTGGAAACCAGGTAGTGTTCAGTTCGATCAATTATGGAACAGACACTTCGGCCGAAGGACGCATGGTGATTGAAGAATTACTGAAAGCAACCGTAGAGGGACTGGGCACAAGGGGAGAAGTGCCGGTATTCCCAATCCAGATATTCAAGATAAAAAACGGAGTATCGTACACAGAAGCCGATTATGAAAAGGCTATGGCTAATTTCGATGCTGCCATGGAAGGTAAATTAAAATTTGAAGCACCCAACTTCGACCTGTTCCTGAAAGCTTGCCACACTACGGCAAAAGCACTCTTCCCTAACTTCATGTTCCTGGATGCCCCGTTCAACCAAAACGAAAAATGGGACGCCAACGACCCGCAACGTTACCGTTACGAACTGGCCACCATGGGATGCCGCACACGTGTGTTTGAGAACGTAGCCGGCGAGAAATCGTCTTTGGGACGCGGAAACCTTTCGTTCACTACACTCAATATGCCGCGCCTTGCCATCGAAGCCCGTATCAAAGCAGAAAATATGACGGAGGACGGACACAATAAAGATGCCGTCGAGAAAAAGGCTAAAGAAATTTTCATCGAATCGATACATGAAACGGCTACCTTGATAGCCGAACAACTCTACGAGCGCTATCAATATCAGCGTACAGCCCTGGCACGCCAATTCCCCTTCATGATGGGAAATGATGTATGGAAAGGAGGAGCTGCCCTGAACCCGAACGAACAAGTAGGCGACGTGCTGCGCAGTGGTACGCTGGGTATCGGCTTCCTGGGTGGACACAATGCCATGGTGGCTCTCTATGGAGAGGGACACGGACACAGCCAGAAGGCATGGGACACCCTTTATGAAGCCGTGCTGGAAATCAACAAGGTGGCTGATGAATACAAAGCCAAATACAATCTGAACTATTCGGTGCTGGCTACACCCGCCGAAGGACTTTCAGGACGTTTCACCCGTATGGACCGCCGTAAATACGGAAAAATCAAAGGAGTGACAGACAACGATTATTATGTCAATTCTTTCCATGTGGATGTAAAAGAACCGATCAGCATTGTAGAAAAGATCAAACGGGAAGCTCCATTCCATGCCATCACCCGCGGAGGGCACATCACATATGTGGAACTGGACGGAGAAGCCCAGAAAAACGTACGCGCCATTGCCAAGATCGTAAAAGTAATGTTTGACGAAGGTATCGGCTACGGTTCTATCAACCACCCGGTAGACACCTGCCACAACTGCGGATACAAGGGAGTGATTTACGATAAATGTCCCGTATGCCAAAGTGAGAATATCCTGCGCATGCGCCGCATCACAGGTTATCTGACGGGCGACCTGAGTTCGTGGAACTCTGCCAAACGGGCAGAAGAGAGAGATCGCGTGAAGCATCTGTAATAAAGTCATGAATATACTTTATACATATCCGGAAACGATTGTCGACGGAGAAGGTATCCGGTATTCCATCTATCTGGCAGGTTGCCGGCACGGCTGTCCGGGTTGTCATAATCCGGAAAGTTGGAATCCGCAGGCCGGAGATGAATTGACAGAAAAGCGTCTGGACTGCATCATCCGTGAAATCAATTCGAATCCGTTACTGGATGGCGTGACTTTCTCCGGTGGAGATCCCCTTTACAACCCGGAAGCGTTTCTTCCGCTTATCCGGAGGATAAAAGAAGAGACAGGACAGAATATCTGGTGCTATACAGGATATACGTACGAAGAGATTCAGGCAGATCCGGCACTGGCTGCCGTACTACCTTATATAGATGTATTGGTGGACGGACGCTTCAGACAAGAACTTTACTCTCCACATCTGGAATTCAGAGGTAGCAGCAATCAGAGGATTATCAGGCTGACATACACATGAAGGCGTATCGGAAGCAGAACTACAGATGACACAGATTTACATGGATTGCTGATTCATTTTGCTGATTATCAACAATAAGATCCAGTGTAAATCTGTGTCATCCGTATCGAAAAAGACTTCCGCTACATGCCTCGCTGAAATTCATGAATTAAAAAAACTTATATATCATTGTCCTCTCAAACCGAAGAAGCTTGACTTTGTTTACCTTTGTGGCAGTTCTTTTAAAAGGTTCTTTATGGCTCAGCTTACACAAACTTCGGAAATTGACGAAACTGACGGTCTCCCCCTCCATCGCCGCATCTGGGCAGTTGTCGGCATCTCTTTCGCCTTATGTATGTCGGTGCTCGACATCAATATCATCAATGTAGTACTCCCGACCCTCTCGCACGACTTCGGAACTTCACCTGCGGTCACAACCTGGATCATCAACGGGTATCAGCTCGCCATTGTGATATCGCTGCTTTCGTTTTCGTCGTTAGGCGAAATATACGGATACCGGAAGATCTTTCTTTCAGGCATTGCCATGTTCATAGTCACTTCCCTGATATGCGCCCTCTCCCATTCGTTCTGGACTCTGACCCTTGCCCGCATTTTCCAGGGCTTCAGCGCCTCAGCCATCACGAGTGTCAACACTGCCCAGTTACGTACCATCTATCCCCGAAATCAGATAGGAAGAGGGATGGGGATCAATGCCATGGTAGTGGCCATATCGGCTGCAGCCGGACCTTCGGTGGCAAGCGGCATTCTTTCCATCGCCTCGTGGCATTGGTTGTTTGCCATCAATGTCCCTCTGGGACTTGCAGCCCTGATATTGGGATGCAAGTACCTGCCGAGAAAAGAAGAACGTTCCAACCGGAAATTCGATAAGCTCAGTGCCATAGCCAACGCTATCACCTTCGGACTGCTTATCTATACACTGGACGGATTTGCCCATCACGAGAAAAACGATTATATAGCCATCCAACTGGCTGTATTGGCCATTGTCGGCACGTATTATGTCCACAGGCAACTGAACCAGCCATCCCCTCTTTTACCGCTCGACCTGCTGGGAATACCTATCTTCAGGTTATCGATCCTGACTTCCATCTGTTCGTTCACAGCACAGATGCTGGCTATGGTTTCTCTTCCTTTTTTCCTGCAAAACTCACTGGGATACAACGAAGTAATGACGGGATTGCTGCTGACTCCGTGGCCCATCGCCACATTGGTGACAGCACCGGCAGCCGGATACCTTGTGGAGCGCATCCACCCCGGTATACTGGGCAGTATCGGTATGGCATTATTCTGCATCGGGCTCTATTCTTTATCTACATTAACAGCAGATTCATCGGTCATCAGTATCATTCTGCGATTGATGCTTTGCGGTGCAGGTTTCGGTATTTTCCAGACGCCCAACAACAGTACAATCATCTCTTCCGCCCCTACACAACGTTCGGGGGGAGCCAGCGGAATGTTGGGTATGGCACGGCTTTTAGGACAGACATTCGGTACAACGCTGGTTGCTTTACTCTTCAGTTTCGTAGTACACGAAAAAAGTACAGCGGTCTGTCTGATAGCAGGCAGCGGATTTGCTTTTGTCGCAGCAGTAGTGAGTAGTATGCGGCTTTCACAACCTTCTACGTTAAAGACAAAAACTCAATAATCATTCATTAGTATTCAGTCTCTCTCACAACTTCTACCAAGCGGGCAAAGTCCTCCGGATGTACATCTCCGATGTTACCGATACGGAAAGTATCCGCTTTTGAGATTTTTCCGGGATAGATAACAAATCCCTTAGCTTTCAGAGCAGTATAGAAATCTTTAAAATCGAATCCTGCTTTCGGGTAAAGGAAGGAAGTGATGATAGGCGACTGGATGGCATCATCGAGCAAAGTCTTGAATCCCAGCGAACGCATACCCTCCACCAATACCCGGTGATTCTCGCAATAACGCCGGTAGCGCGCCTCTACTCCTCCCTCTTCAATCAGTTCGGTAAGAGCTTGCTTGAATGCACGCACCACGTGGGTGGGCGAAGTGAAGCGCCATTTGCCATGTCCTTTCTCCATTGTCTCCCACTGGTCATAAATATCGAGTGAAAGTGAGCGGGCAACTCCTTTGCAACGCATCAACTCGGAACGACGGGCAATGATGAATCCAAAACCCGGCACACCCTGGATGCACTTATTGGCACTGCTGATCAGGAAATCGATTCCCAGTTCACTGACATCCATCGGGATACCTCCGAAGCTGCTCATAGCATCCACAATAAGCTTCTTACCATGCATTTTCACGACATGCGCCAACTCTTTCAACGGATTCAGGATACCGGTAGTCGTTTCGCAGTGAACGAAAGCCACGTGAGTAATGTCTGAGTTATTGCTCAGGTAATCGTCCACATAGTCTACCGATACCTGTTCCGTTTCTTCAAAAGCAAGGAGATCATAGTCGATATGATAATATTCGGCAATATTTCCCATACGGTCACCATAAGCACCATTACTGCAAATCAGAAGTTTATCGTTCTTTCCGATGGCAGCACCGATAACTGCTTCCACACAATAAGTGCCGCTACCTTGCAAAAGTACGGAAGTGTACTCCTCCGTATTGCGAGTGGCAATACCTACCAGTTGTTTACGCATTTCCTCCACAATGTGCAGGTTATAATCCTCGTCCCATGTACACCAGTCGGTCATCATGGTTTCTTTTACGGTTTCTGATGTGGTAAGAGGTCCGGGAGTTAATAACAAATAAGGTTTCATATCGTTTTAAGAATTGAGTTTTGAATTAATAGTTTGAATCAGTGCGGGAAGTTCTTCGATGCTACGAATGACGTAAGAGGCTCCCGCAGCCAGCATACGTTCTTTGACTTCGGAGACGCGGGCCTCGAGTTCAGTTTCGGACAGACTGCCGGCCTCCTTCTCAGTAAGTGCCATTTCATTACTGCCCAACACGATTCCCACACTCCATACTTTAGCGTTGACACCTTCTTTGATGTCAGCAATGGTATCACCTACTTTAACCACGGTATCGAGACACGGCACGCCCAGTTTTGTGAGATTCTCGAAAACCATATACGGAGCCGGACGTCCGGCAGGCAGCAGATTCGGAGTAGCACAATAGTCTACACGATAACCTTTAGCCTCAGCCGCAGGTTGCACCACGTCCATCATTTCACGCGTATAGCCGGTAGTAGAGCCTATCTTCAGTCCTTCGGCACGGAGTTTTTCCAAGGTAGGGATTACACCCGGAATAGGATCTGTGTACTCTTTCAGAGAAGCAAAAAGATATTTCTCAAACAGCCGATTCAGTTCCACCACGTCTTCCTCCGTCCAGTCACGCTGATAGCGGGCAGTGAATTGCTCGTTCACTTCGGGCATAGTCAGCAGTTCACGAATGTGCTGAATCTTGGGCAACCCCATCGGTTTGCGGGTTTGCACGACGTCAATCGTCAGCCCTTTTTCGGCAAAGGCCTTGATGAAGGCGGCCACCGGAGCGAAACATCCGTAGTCGACCGCAGTTCCGGCCCAGTCCATAATGATACATTCAATCTTTTTCATTTTATATCTATTTTTCCTTGTTTTTGAATCCGGTGCAAATGTAGGGCATAGCGGACAGAGCAAAAATGAATTTGCAGGATTCATTTCATTTATATTCTGCAGGGTTCTGCTGAAATATTAATGTAACATTCATATCATGATTATATAATCCAAAAGTCATATATTTGCAATGCAAACAACGTGTCGATATACCATGAACGAACTTGAAGAGATATACAAAAGAATAGAATACCTCCGTAACAACGGAGTGAAAATGAAGGAAATAGCCGACTGGATCAATATGGCCCCCAGTGTGTTGTCCGCACTCTATTCGAGTGTACTTCCTGCTTACCTGAATCTGCAAAAAACCAAAACACAGGAAGAGGCACTGGACGAAGCACTGGCTTTGGTGAACAATGTGTCGAAAAAACGCCTGCTTGGCAATCTGAGCGGAATGAAGGAGCGCTTGTTCGACCTGGAACCCGATCAGGAAACAAACAACATGGGAAATACGTTCCTGAAACTCCTGGAAAAAGAAATGCAGGGGTCTGTAGAAGAAGTGTATAATTATAGCGGTACATATCTGAGTTACAGTCTCTCTTCATCGACTGACAGTCTCAAGGCAGAACCCTATCTGATCTGCGCATCAGAGAATAATGATTACGTCAAGGTAGGCATGATCAATGCTTATAAATCGGTACATTGGGGAAGCGGCATCATCAGCAATCATCAAAACTCCTATCTGATGTTCAACGAACGGGAACTGCCACAGTTTGCCATGGTCACCATTTATCTGCAACTGCCACATTATGAATATCCCAACATGCTAAAGGGATTGTATCTATGCCTGGACTACAACCACAACCCGATAGCGCGGAGAATCGTCCTGGTGAAGCAATCGGACAGCACGGATATAGACGCATTTCTGAAAATGGAAGGCAGACTGATTCCCAAAGCGGAACTGACACCGGAAGAAGAGATCTATTATAACTATACATGCCAGGAAGGCGACTACATAAAAACCTGTACAGTACCGTCACCCAAGTTGGATGAATCGGATCTGGAGAGAGAAAAGAAGATGCTGAAAATATAAAAAACTACCATTAACGATAATAAACCACGAGCTGCAAGTATCCGCGGAATAATCACGCAATCACTTGCAGCTCGTAGTTTATTTATAAGATGTTACTTCTGTCTAAAAGAAGAACCTCAGTATATCATTGAAATTTGCCCAAATCAAGAGACCGAACAACAGGATCATACCCGTCATCTGTGCATATTCCATAAATTTATCACTCGGCTTGCGGCGGGCAATGATTTCATAGAACAAGAACAGTACGTGTCCACCATCCAGTGCAGGGATAGGCAAGATGTTCATAAACGCAAGGATGATAGACAGGAAAGCGGTCATGTACCAGAACTGGTGCCAGTTCCAGGTTGCAGGGAAAATACTGCCGATGGTTCCGAAACCACCCAACTGTTTGGCACCCTCCTTGGAGAAGAGATATTTCATATTACCCACATAACCTTTCAACGTCTTCACCCCCAACGCCGCACCGGCAGGGAATGATTCGAAAAAGCCATACTCCTTCTTTATAACAGGAAGAAGCTGATCTGTATACTTATTGATCACTACTCCCATCTTGAAAGCAGAGTCAGTGACCACAGTCAACATATCCGTCTTTCCGTCGCGTACATAAGTCAACGTGATCTGGTGCGGATCGATGCTATCTTTCTGTAATGCTGCTGCATTCTTTCTTCGGTCAGCCATAGCCATCAGGAAGTCCGAATAAGAAATCGACTTTCCATCGAGGGCAATGATACTGTCTCCCTGTTGGATACCGGCCATTGCCGCAGGTGAATTGACCATCACACTGTCTACTACATAAGGATAGCGGAATTCGGCAAAACGAACACTGTCTGCCAACAAACGCTGCATCATATCTTCCGGGATGTATACAGAGGCCTTTTTACCCTCACGCAACACGGTCACCTCACGAGCATCGGCTATCTGACTGAGCATGTCGGGATCATAACGTACAAAGTCCACTCCATCGGCAGACAACAAAATGTCTCCGTCCTGGAATCCCACCGCTTTGGCCGTTTCATTAAAATCCATACCCAACGGAGCTTCCTGTACGGGAATGTATTGATCACCCCATTTAAACAAGATCATGGAATAAATGAACAAGGCCAGGAGGAAGTTGAACAACACGCCGCCTACCATAATCAACAGGCGCTGCCATGCAGGTTTGGAGCGGAACTCCCATGGTTGTTCGGGTTGTTTCATCTGCTCCGTATCCATTGACTCGTCAATCATACCGGCAATCTTGACATAACCTCCCAAAGGCAGCCAACCGACAGCATATTCTGTCTCACTTTTTTTAGGTTTAAATTTGAATAGTGTGAACCAAGGGTCAAAGAATAAGCAAAATTTTTCTACCCGTACTTTAAACAGGCGGGCAAAGAGAAAGTGCCCCCCTTCATGAATGATGACGAGCAAAGATAAGCTCATAATCAATTGCAGGGCACGGATTAAAAATGTTTCCATCAGATTATTTACAATTTATTTATTTACAAATTAATTCACGGGCAATCCGGCGTGCTTCCGCATCAGTTGCCACATAGTCATCATAGGTAGGAGTCTGTACGAAAGATACCTGCCCCATGGTCTGTTCTATCACATCACTCATGCCGAGAAAGCTGATTTCATCACGAAGGAAAGCAGCCACTACCACTTCATTAGCCGCATTGACAATGCAGGGCATATTCCCTCCCCTATACATCGATTCGTAAGCCAAGGCCAGATTACGGAACCGCTTGGTATCGGGTTGCTCAAAAGTAAGGTTCGTACATTTCGAAAAGTCAAGCCGGTCAAAAGACGAGTTGACACGATCCGGATAAGAGAAAGCGTACTGGATAGGCAGACGCATATCCGGCATACCCAACTGGGCCTTTACGGCTCCATCCTCGAATTGTACCATCGAATGGATAACAGACTGCGGATGTACTACCACCTCTATCTGACTGGGATGTACTCCAAACAGCCATTTAGCTTCAATCACTTCAAAGCCTTTGTTCATCATCGAAGCAGAATCAATGGTGATCTTGGCTCCCATTTCCCAATTCGGATGCTTCAATGCCTGCACCTTCGTCACGGTTTTCAGCTGATCCATGGTACATGTACGGAAAGGACCACCGGAAGCAGTCAGAATTACTTTCTCGATCGGATTGCCCACCTCTCCGGCCAAACACTGAAACACGGCTGAATGTTCAGAATCGACAGGAAGAATCGGTGTACGGTATTGCTGTGCCAACTGATTAATCAGCTCTCCGGCAACAACCAGCGTCTCCTTGTTGGCAAGCGCAATCGCTTTTCCGGCACGAATGGCATTCATGGTCGGCTTCAGCCCTGCATAGCCTACCATAGCTGTCAGTACGACGTCAATAGGACCGGACTCTACAATCTGGCATAAAGCGGCAGTACCGGCGTAAACTTTAACAGGCAGATCGCTGAGGGCCTCTTTCAGTTGTACATATTTCTCTTCGTTAGCTATAACCACAGCCTCAGGCAGGAACTTACGTGCCTGAGCTATCAGGAGATCTACCTTATTATAGGCAGTCAGTGCATAAACTTCATACAGTTCGGGATGCTCCTCGATAACCTGTAAGGCCTGTGTACCGATAGAGCCCGTAGAACCTAAGATAGCTATTTGTTTTTTCTTTATCTCGTTCATTATTAGAATACAATGTATTTTTCAGGATTAACCGGCCGTCCTCTGTGCCAAAGTTCAAAATGGAGATGCGGACCGGTAGTGAGCGTTCCGCTATTCCCGACCAGAGCAATTGCTTCACCGCCTTTCACAGTATCTCCCTCACGCTTCAGCAACGAACCGCAATGTTTATAGACTGATACAAAATCCTGGTTATGCTGTACCTCGATCAGATAACCGGTTTCGGCCGTATAAGTACTCAATATGACTGTACCGTCAAGGGTAGCCAGAACACTTTCATTGGGATTAGCGGCAATATCGGTTCCAAAATGTTTCTTCTCAGCATTAAAATGATCGGATATCATACCACGGGTCGGACGATAGAATATCAATCCGTTCACATCGGGCTGAGAAGTAATAGAGGTCAGATTATATTTTTCGGTCTCTTCATATTGGCGACGGAAAGCTTCTTCGCGTTCGGAACGGGCTATCAACGAATCTTCACGCATAGTGGTCAGTGAATCCATTGACTGTACGGTATCCACCCGCACTGTTCCGCTGAAAATATCTTGTATATTCATGATATACATATTCTGACGGTCCACCAGCTGTTGCAAAGAATCCACCCGCAAGGCATTCTCTACAACCTGCGCACGAATATCACTGTTCATATATCCCGGCAAATAGTTGCGTAAAGGGGTGAAAGTGATAATGGCAGCAGCAAACAGGAAAAGCAGGGTCAGAACCGAAAGTAACACGGAAAGCCCGTTCAACTTGGATACATGAAGTCCCACCACCTCTTCGAGCGTATTCTCGTTGATGATAGTGAGTTTGTACTTGAACTTAATATTGTTCCAAAAAGCTTTACTGCGTTTCTTTTTCGGCATTATTATAGGATATAGCGTACAAATGTAAGCATTTCGCTTTACTTGCCGCCTGTTTCTTTATGCTATTTAACTTTCTTCATCATCGCACTCGTCCAAAGACAGCAGGCCCTCGGGCAAATCGACTGTAATGATTTTGTGTTTCTGGTCAATACCGGCTATAAATTCTTCCTGTGCTGGAATCAGCAGTTCATCTCCATCCCGGTCCACCACAAACAAAGTGTTAACGGTAGATGTATCTACGTCTGTCACCTCACCTAAAGCACCGTGGTGAACATCTTCCACCCGAAAACCCACAAAAAAGCTCCATGACAGCTCTCCCGGTTCGGCCTCTTCTACATGCTCCACCGGGAAATAGACTTCCACATTGGTAAACATCCGGGCACGTTCGGCCGTATCCACCCCTTCAAGTTTTACCAAAGCGGTAGAGTCGGACCGAAAGCGGTACTCTTCTATAAAAAAGGGAACAAAGATATCATCCAGCCGGCAAATCAGGTAATCGCAGTCCACCCGGTCAAAAATATCATCCGTAAAGGTAAACGACAATTCTCCGTGGATACCATGCGGTTTATTGAATAATCCGATCTTATATACGTCTTCTCTTCTTATCATATGCGTGTGATTCTGGCTCCGATGGCATTCAGACGCCCTTCAATGTTTTGATATCCCCGGTCGATCTGCTCAATATTATGGATCCGGCTAATGCCTTCGGCACTCATCGCAGCGATAAGCAAGGCGATACCGGCACGTATATCGGGAGATGTCATATTGCCACCCCGCAAAGTAAATCCATGATTATGACCGATAACGACTGCACGGTGCGGATCGCAAAGAATGATCTGGGCCCCCATGTCAATTAACTTATCCACAAAGAAGAGGCGGCTTTCGAACATCTTCTGATGAATCAGCACACTCCCTTTCGCCTGGGTAGCCACTACCAGCATGACACTCAACAAGTCCGGAGTCAGCCCCGGCCAGGGAGCATCGGCAATGGTCATAATAGATCCGTCGATAAAAGATTCGATTTGATAACAGTCCTGAGCCGGTACATAAATATCATCTCCTCTCTGTTCGAGCTTAATGCCCAACCGACGGAAACTTTCAGGAATAATGCCTAAATTCTCGTAAGAGACATTCTTAATGGTTATTTCGCTACGGGTCATTGCAGCCATACCGATGAAACTGCCTACTTCAATCATATCCGGCAATACGGTATGATCCGTTCCATGGAGTTCGTCCACCCCTTCAATCGTCAGCAGGTTCGAAGCTATGCCGCTGATTTTTGCTCCCATCCGGTTCAACATTTTACAAAGCTGCTGCAAATAAGGTTCACAAGCGGCATTATAAATCGTAGTCATCCCTTTGGCAAGCACGGCAGCCATCACTATATTGGCTGTTCCGGTAACAGAGGCTTCATCGAGCAGCATATAAGTGCCTTTCAGCTCTTGTGCCGAAATCTCGTATACACCACGTTCTTCATTATAAGCAAAGTCAGCTCCCAGGTTCTGGATCCCCACAAAGTGCGTATCCAATCGCCGACGACCGATTTTATCTCCGCCCGGTTTGGATATCATTGCTTTGCCAAAACGGGCAACCATCGGTCCGATCAACATCACCGATCCCCGCAGGCTGGAACATTTCTTCAGGAATTCATCGCTCTCCAGATAAGCGAGATCTACATTTTCAGCTTTAAAGCTATATGAATCGACACCTGTCTTCGCCACCGTTACTCCCATATCCCGCATCAATTGAATCAGGTTATTGACGTCCAGAATATCCGGGATGTTATTTACTGTCACTTCTTCGGCGGTAAGCAACGTAGCGCAGATAATCTGCAACACTTCGTTTTTGGCACCTTGCGGATGAATGTCCCCACTGAGCCTGTGTCCTCCTTCGATTACAAATGAAGCCATGTTTTAGGTGATTAGTGGTTAATGATTAATGATAATAATCTCCTTGCTTAGAATTTTCTTCTCTGATTATTATTTCTCTGGTTATTGTTGTTATTCGTACGCGGACGATAATTCTGGGCAATACGTTCAGACATCAAACGCAAAATCTCGTCATCCATCTGCAATTTACCTCCTGAGAATTCAGCCAGATCTTCAGCGATCTTCCGGTCGTCCACCGTATCTTTGTTCCAAGCCATATAATCTTTCTTCATGTGATTGCAGATAAGGGCTACCAGATTCTTCTTTTCGTCCCCTTCCGGAAACTCACATGCCTTTTTAATCAACACTTCCAGTGTACGGCCATAGTGGCGATAACGGATCTTAGTGCTCGGATAAGGAATCGAATCGGGTTTCGTCACCAGATTGTCCTTGCGGATAATCTCGTAAGGATAGTCTATATCCAGCTTAAAGTCTGACATAATGGCCAGATGATCCCACAGCTTATGTTTGAAATCGGGTACATCTCTCAAATGAGGAAACATGTTACCCATGATATTGATAACGGTATTGGCACAACGCTGGCGTTCGGAACGGTCTTGTATAGTCAATGCAAAATCGACCATATTCTGGATACTGCGCCCATATTCGGGCAGCGGCATTCTTTTCTGTTGAGTATTATACTGCATGTAGTTAAATTTTAATTTGAAAATAGAAAATCCAAAGGGTTGAAAAGTATCAAAGTAACTTCTTGGGTTGGGAAGCCACAAACTCTTTCAGATAGAAGGGCTCAAAATAAGCCACATCTTTATAATCATTAATAGCAATCGCTTTTTCGGCAAGTGGAAACATCATCTTTGCCAATGGATGGATGTCGTCAATAAAATGCGCGTTGGGATGCGTAATCTTTTCACGGCACTTTGCTGCTCCGTTCCCAAAGAAATAAACCGGGTGCTTCTCTAAAAACTCAAGATAAGAATTTTCGTCTACAATGTCGGCTGAAATCTCACGCCTCACATTCAGCGCACGGTCGTATATAGCCGCATATACCTCCATTCTCCGGGCATCGATCATCGGACAAATCAGTGCGTCTTCGGGCAATTCGTGATAAAGCAATACCGGTACACTCAGTACCTCCAGTGTAGGAATACCGATTAACGGGACATTGCGCCCGTAACAAATGCCCTTTGCCATTGAAACACCGATACGTAATCCGGTATACGATCCGGGACCGCAACTGACAGCAACCGCATCCAACGGAATAGCATGACTATCGATGAAAGACAATGCTTCATCTACAAATACTCCCAACGAAACGGCATGTGAAGGCCCCTTAAGGTCCTCTTTCACAAAAATATTCTGCCCATCTTCACTCACAGCTACCGAACAAACAGCGGTAGAGGTTTCAATATGTAGGATACACGACATAATAATCAGATTATTAAATTGACGCAAATTTACATGATTATTTTCAGATTACCGCACCGAGATATAAATAAAGCGCATTTCCATTCAAAATCATTGCATTAAATTAAGTTTTTGCGTACTTTAGCAGACTATTTTATACAAGCAAAAGATAAATATAACAAGTTTTAAAATTAGAGATGAAACAGGCATGCTACTATATAATGCTGTTATTATTTGTAGAGTTGGCAGGTATCCCGACGACCGTACAAGCTACAGAATCAAGCGAAACGAAGCATTTTGCCGTTTTGTCAAATGACAGCCCGGCAGAAAAGTACAGTGACTACGGTACATCTGCAAAGGGGAAGTTCCTTCCCGACAGTTGTTACCTGTCACTCACTCAAGCACAAAAAGAAAAAGCACTCGCACGGCATGACTCACTAATCCGCAGCATAGAAGCAGGAAAAGCTCCGGAAAACATCAACATCGTCGAAATTTACCAGAACAGAGGGCATCTGTTGCGTTGTCTTCACCGATATAAAGAGGCTTGCGCAGCCTACGACCGATCAATGATCGTTTCCGACTCACTAATTAAGAAAGAGTATGGTGCACAGGTCGACTCCCTCCGCCAGAAACATGATGTAAATACATTATTACTTGAAAAAATAAATTTGCAGTCAGAAAAGCGTCAGGTAGCTTTCATCTTTGCTCTATGCATCTTGTTCATAGCTATCTGCATCAGCTTATATTACTACCAGACACTGGCCAAGACTCAAAGACTTCAAAAAGAGGTATTGCAACAGAGCATCAAAGCACAGGAGAGCGAAGAGGTGAAAGCATCTTTTATCAAATCCATCTGTCACGAAATACGTACACCACTCAATTCTATCAACGGCTTCTCCGAAATATTAAGCGATGATTTCTCTACTCCCGAAGAACAAAAGGATTACCAGCTTATTATTCAGGAAAACACCCGTCTGCTCACCTCACTGCTCCATAGCCTGGTAGAAGTGGCCAATCTGGATAGCCTGACAGCAAGTCTCACACTGAAACCTATAGAAATAAACCACTATTGCCGTCTCGAAATGCAATATCTGGAAGAAACGGAAGGAAAACCGGAAATAGATTATCAACTCAATTTACCGGAGAACGATTATAAAGTCTATGCCCACCCGCAATATCTCAGCTTATTGCTCCGGGCTTTGCTGAACAACGCCAATAAGTTTACGACTCAGGGGTTCATCAATCTCAGTTGCCGGAAAGACAGCAGACGGAAGATGCTGATGGTCAGTGTTACAGATACGGGATGTGGAGTACCGACGGGCAAGCACGAATATGTTTTCCGGCGCTTCACCAAACTGGATACTTTCAGGCAAGGAAGCGGATTGGGACTTTACCTTTGTAAACTGATCATCAGGCACATGCAAGGAGATATCTACATTGACAAGACGTATACGAAAGGATCCCGCTTTATATTTACCCTACCGATGGAGAACGCTAAGAAATGAAAAAGAAATACTACATCTGGACTATATTGCTATTCATTGTAACAATATCCCAAGCCGCCCCTTCGATCAAGGACAGTTTACAAAACATACTGCAAAAAACGAAAGAGCCTACTCAACGTGCCGAATTACTAATCAATATATTAGACCTGTCCGATTCCTCACCCGATGAATTGGAAATCGCCCGGAAACTTTATTCCGAAGGGAAGAAAGCGGACGATAAAATGGCCATCGGCGCATCTCTCAGCACACTCACCATTCACTATATGCAGGATCCGGAAAAGAAAGATTCACTAACCCTTCTGCTGAACGAAGCAGAAAAGCTGCTGGAAAACTCAGATGAAGAGGGACTTGCCACCTATTACAAAATGACTTATAAAGCCCGGCTCCTGCAACTTGCTCCCCGGGAAGAAAGGATAAAAGTCTGCAACCGGATACAGCAGGAACTGAACGACCGGAAAGAGTCGGAAACGCCTTATGAAAAGGCCGAACGTCTATTCCTCACCGGAGTGATCCATTATCTGTTAATGGCTATGACCGAAAATATAGATTATAAAAATGCCCTCCCCTATTGGGAAGAAGGATGGAATTTGGCAGAGGGTTTTCCACCTACTGCCCGCAAAAACTTTACAGGCAATCTATATATCATGCTAAGCGTGAGTTACCGCAGTCTGAAAGACAGCAAACGCCTGATGGAAGTATCTAACCAGTACTTGCAAAGACTGGATGAATATTTCAGTCGGGAAGATGTAATCCGCCGCCGCCCTTACTTCTACAAAAACAGTTTATATGTGCTGTGCTACCAGCAACTGATGCTAAACCATCAATTGATAGGGCGACAGAAAGCACATGAATATTATCTGCGTTATTGTAACTATGTCCGTCACGGAAAAGGAGATGCCCTGTTACGCAATAAACTTTTTTTCTACGATTTAAGTCAAAGTTATTTCAGTAGTCTGGGCGAATATCCACAAGCACTCGCCTTTTGTGATTCACTGATCCAGATGGTAGAAACCGGTAAGGCTATCAATACGGCCTCGGTGACGCACTATAAGACCAAAGCCAAATTACTCCGGGAAATGGGACGTGCCGAAGAATCCTGTCAGGTTTACGACCGGGCTATGTTTCTGGCCGATTCACTGACCCGTAAAGAACAACTCGGCGAACTTGGAGAAATACAGGTAAAAAATGAAGTCGCACAACTGGAACTGGAAAAAGCGGACATTATTACCCGAATCAGGAACATTGCTTTTTACAGTACCATCCTACTGACTTTCGTTGTCATCGGCTTTACTGTTTATCTTTCAATCAACCTGAAACGTACCCGCAAACTACAAAAAGAGTTGCTGCGCCAGACCCAAAAGGCTCAGGAAAGCGAACGAATGCAATCGAACTTCATCCGGTCGATGTATAACGATGTGCACATTCCTCTCAATCACATCAACAAACAGACTCAACTGATAGTAGGCACTTCACTTTCGCCCACCCAAAAGGCAGAATGTTCGGAACAGATAAAAGAGAGCTGCCAGCAATTGACTTCGCTATTGGATGAAATACTCGAAAAGGCTTACCACGAAAGTTCGGCAGAAGCAAAAGATGCTCCGCCGGACCACGACTCTTTCATTTAACAACCGCCTTCCTTGCCCCCCCACAAAACCCTCCATTCGCACACAACGATGCGGAAGCAGTGCTTCGTTGTTTCTTTTTTAAGAAAGAATCCGGCCGGCTATTACCGGAGAAGTGTAGTAGATTAACCATTGTCATACAACTCTTTATCCCAGCCCCCATACCTGGGCTGATAAGCCCACATACCCGGGCTGATGAGCCCGCATACCCGGGCCGATGAGCCCACATGCCCGGGCTGAGATAAAGATCCGACCATTTGCACTAAAGAGAGTAAGGGAAATGAAATGCTTTTAGAGAGATTAACGGATAAGAAATTGGACATATCCATTTGTTTTCCAAACCGTTACTGCTGAAATATCCCCTAAAACAGCGGGTGGAAGATGGAAGATGGGGGTGGAAGATAAATGGCATAAAAACCGCATCTTTCACCAATATACACATCTCACAATCAACGATATGCACTCTAAAAGGTGGAAGATGGAAGATCGAAACGCGTTTTTTGTATGGGAGGAAGACGGTTGTTAAATGAAAGAGCCGTGCCGCCCGATTAAACAAAATGTCTTTTTTATCCATTTACAGCGGTTATCTTAAAATTATCCCGTATTTTTGCACAAAACTTTTGGTAATATGATACAATCCATGACGGGATATGGCAAAGCAACTGCCGAACTTCCCGATAAGAAGATTAATGTAGAGATAAAATCGCTCAATAGTAAAGCGATGGATTTGTCGGCACGAATCGCACCGGCATACCGTGAAAAAGAGATGGAACTCCGCAATGAAATTGCACGTGTGCTGGAACGTGGAAAAGTTGACTTCAGCCTCTGGGTGGAAAAGAAAGAGTGCGCAGAAGCCGCCACTCCCATCAACCAGGTATTGGTAGAAGGATATTATAACCAAATCAAAGCTATCTCCGAAAACCTCCACATTGCAGTACCCACTGACTGGTTTCAGACTCTGCTCCGCATGCCGGACGTGATGACACGTACCGAAACACAGGAGTTAAGCGAGGAAGAATGGGGAATAGTATATGCAACCGTCAAAGAAGCTGTTTCACATTTAGTAGATTTCCGTAAGCAGGAGGGTGCCGCCCTTGAAAAGAAGTTCCGTGAAAAGATTGAAAACATTCATCGTTTACTTGAATCGGTAACACCTTATGAAAAAGAACGGGTGGATAAAGTTAAAGAACGAATCACAGATGCGCTGGAAAAAACACTGAGCGTAGATTATGATAAAAACCGTCTTGAACAGGAACTGATTTACTACATCGAGAAACTCGACATCAATGAAGAGAAACAACGCTTGAGCAACCACCTGAAATATTTCATCAGTACCCTTGAAAACGGTAACGGACAAGGTAAAAAGCTGGGATTCATCGCTCAGGAAATGGGACGTGAAATCAATACGCTCGGCAGCAAATCGAATCATGCTGAAATGCAAAAGATTGTGGTACAGATGAAAGATGAGCTGGAACAGATCAAAGAACAAGTGCTGAATGTGATGTAACAACGACAGATTATGAATTTAACAGAAAGAATAACTACCCCACCTCAAAAGGGTGAAGCCAAAATCATCATCTTTTCTGCTCCTTCCGGATCGGGCAAGTCGACAATTATAAATTATTTGTTGGGCCAGCAGCTGAATCTTGCATTCTCCATTTCAGCTACCAGCCGTCCGCCACGAGGAAATGAAAAGCATGGAGTAGAATATTTTTTCCTCACTCCCGACGAATTCCGCCAGCGCATTGCAAACAATGAATTTCTGGAATACGAGGAAGTTTATACCGATCGATTTTACGGAACTTTAAAAGAACAGGTAGAGAAACAGCTTGCTGCCGGCCAGAACGTAGTGTTCGATGTAGATGTGGTGGGCGGTTGTAACATAAAAAAATTCTATGGTGACCGTGCACTTTCACTTTTTATCCAGCCCCCTTGTATCGAGGAGTTACGTCGCCGCCTGATCGGGCGTGGCACAGATGCTCCCGAGGTCATTGAGAGTAGAATAGCCAAAGCCGAATATGAACTAAGTTTCGCTCCGAAATTTGACAAAGTAATCATCAATGATGACCTGGCAACAGCCAAGGCACAGGCATTAAAAGTGATTAAAGAGTTTCTGGGTATCGATGCGGAATAAGATCTGTGTTCTCTTATTTGTGATTATAGCATATGGAAAAAACTAAAACCGGAATCTTCAGCGGCTCTTTCAACCCGATACACATCGGACACTTGGCACTTGCCAACTATCTGTGCGAGTTTGAAGGGCTGGATGAAGTTTGGTTTATGGTCACTCCGCACAACCCCTTCAAAAAGCAAGCAGATTTATGGTCTGACGAGCTGCGCCTGCAACTGGTACAGCTCGCTATTGAAGGATATCCACGATTCCGTGCATCCGATTTTGAATTTCATTTACCTCGTCCCTCCTATACTGTCCACACACTCAACCGTCTGAAAGAAGTATATCCCGAAAGGGAATTCCAACTGATTATAGGCTCTGACAACTGGAAAGTATTTGACCAATGGTTCGAATCGGAACGTATTGTCTCAGAAAATAAAATACTCGTTTATCCTCGTCCCGGTTTTCCGGTAGATGCCTCACAACTACCCCCGAACGTACACTTAGCGCATTCTCCGATATTCGAAATCAGTTCCACCTTTATCCGTCAAGCTCTGGCTGCCGGAAAAGATGTGCGCTATTTCCTTCACCCGGCTGTGTACACGAAAATCAAAGCTATTCATTCCGCAAACGATGTAATGTAATCATCACAATTTCGGCCGGTGCTCCAATACGGATATTCTTGTTTGAAGTACCGATCCCATTGGTTACAATCATCGGAATTTTAGCTGAATTATATTTCAATCCTGTCAGGAACCGACTGCCATAATGCGAAGGAATGATGGGAGCATAGCCCAAAATACGTACCTGCCCTCCATGCGTGTGTCCGGCCAGCACCAGATCAGAATTAGCGACAGACACATCTTCGGCATAATCAGGAGTGTGTACCAACAGAATCACAAAATCGGCCGGAGAGAGGGACAGAGTAGGAGAAACACCGTTATTGGCAAGATCAAACGGGTTACGTACACCGGCCAGAATAATCTGCTCACCATTGCGCCTCAACGTGTCAAGCTGATGTTCAAGAGGGCGCATGCCATAACGCTTCATTTCACGGATAATCTCATCATGACAACGTTCATAGTCGTTATTTCCCATCACACCATAAGTACCCAACGGTGTTTTCACTTTAGCCAATGCCGCAAAAAGTTCGGGTACAAACTGACACCCTTCCTGATAATCACCTCCCATCAACAATACATCGGCATGCTGTGCGTTAAGCAAACGTACCAGACTCTCCAGCCCTTTCTCCTTGAAAAGGCTTTTATAATGCAAGTCCGAAATAAAGGCGATACGGAAACCATCAAAGGCTTCGGGAACATCACGATGGGTGAACTCGTATCTTTTCACCCGGTCGATCCCCGGATAAACAGAAGATACACTGACAGCAGAACTGGTGATATTTGTTCCCCGGGCTACAACAGGCGGAATCGAACGCGTTATCCCGGAAGAGGCAACCTGCCCCTTTTCCGCTGCTTTCCGTCTGGCAGAAAGTTTTTTGAGTCCGGAAGTATCAGGAGCGAACAACCGGGCCACTACATCGGAGCTGTCCGGACGAATGGAATCGGTATTCAATACCGGACGGGCAATCGGAGAAACCAGGTTTTTCTTTGATTTACAGGACGAAAGCAGCAATAAAAGTGCCGCCAATAAGTATATTGTTTTCTTCATATTCTCTAATATCAGGAGCGCAAAGATAGGCAAAAAAGCAAAAATATACATTTTTTTGCCCTATCTTTGTTCTCTTGAAACGAATTATATAGAAAAAGAGAATGGAAGAAGTAAGACGGAACTCGTTACAGGCATGGATACTTGCTGCCCGTCCCAAAACATTGGCAGGTGCCATTACCCCGGTAATGATTGGTTGTGCATTGGCTTATGCCGACGGAAAATTCAGTTGGATACCGGCATTAATCTGTTGTTTGTTTGCCGGCTTAATGCAGATTGCCGCCAATTTTATCAACGACTTATTTGACTTTCTGAAAGGTACCGACCGGGAAGACCGCCTCGGTCCGGAACGTGCTTGTGCACAAGGCTGGATTTCGGCGAACGCCATGAAGAAGGGCATATTCATAACAGTAGCCCTCGCCTGCCTGATTGGTTGTAGCCTCCTATTATATGGCGGCTGGGAATTGATCCTTGTAGGTGCGCTATGTGTATTATTTGCTTTCCTGTATACCACAGGTCCTTACCCGTTATCCTACAAAGGATGGGGAGACGTATTAGTCATCGTGTTTTTTGGTTTTGTCCCGGTAGGAGGTACTTATTATGTACAGGCCCTCAACTGGACACCGGACGTTACGGTTGCTTCATTGGTGTGCGGACTGATTGTAGATACATTACTGGTAGTTAATAATTACCGGGACCGGGATGCCGACCGGAAAAGCGGGAAAAAGACGGTTGTAGTTCGTTTCGGTGAACCTTTCGGAAGATATTTCTATCTGTTGCTCGGCATCATAGCCGCCTGGCTCTGTTTCTGGTTTTTATTCAGCGGACATTTATATGCGACTCTCCTGCCTCAGTTTTACCTGTTTTTTCATATCCGGACCTGGAGAAAGATGGTACAGATACACAGCGGTAAAAAGCTAAACAGCATATTGGGCGAAACTTCGCGAAATATGCTGTTTATGGGGATCCTATTATCAATAGGACTGATTATAAACGGTTAACGTTTGCTATACATCCGTTCGTAATATTTCTGATAATCACCGCTGGTAACTTCTTCTACCCATTCCTGATTATTCAGATACCATTCAATTGTTTTCACAATGCCCACCTCGAATTTCGTTTCGGGATACCATCCCAAGGCATTGGTGATTTTCGTCGGATCGATAGCATAGCGCTGGTCATGACCCAGACGGTCCTTTACAAACGTAATCAAGTCTTCATTGATCCAGTCAACCGAGATTTCACCATCGGCATTCTTTTCTTTCTTCTTCAATACTTCACGATATTCGGGATGTTCCGACATCAGGCGGTGAATCGTCGCAATGGTCAACTTCACTATCTCAAGATTTGTTTTTTCGTTATGTCCACCCACATTGTACACTTCACCTTCCAGTCCTTCACGAACTACCAAATCGATAGCCTTGCAATGATCTTCTACGTACAGCCAGTCGCGCACATTGCTGCCATCACCGTACACCGGAAGTTTCTTGCCCTCAAGAATATTCTTGATAATAAGCGGAATCAATTTCTCCGGGAAATGATAAGGACCGTAATTATTTGAACAGCGGGTGATGGTCACCGGCATCTTATACGTATCATGATAAGCCATAACCACCATATCGGCACTGGTCTTCGATGCACTGTAAGGGCTATGCGGACAGAGTGGAGTTGTTTCATGGAAATACCCCTCAGCCCCCAGCGAACCGTAAACTTCGTCGGTAGATACCTGATGATAGCGTACTCCTTTACGCCAGGTAGGATACCCGTATTCATCCTTACCGGTCACCCATGCACGACGTGCCGCATCCAACAGGTTTTGTGTTCCCAAAATATTGGTCATCAGGAACAGTTGAGGATTCTCAATGCTACGGTCTACATGACTTTCGGCAGCAAAGTTAACTACATAGTCAAATTTATACTCACCAAAAAGACGGTCAGCCAGTTCACGATCACAAATATCACCTTTTACAAAAAAGCAACGTTCGTTATCAATGTCGTTTGCAATTGTTCCGAGATTTCCGGCATAAGTCAGTGCATCGAGCACTACCACTTTGATATCGCTGTGTTTAGCCAGAATATACTTCAGATAATTGGCACCGATAAATCCGGCAGCACCGGTTACAAGATAAGTTTTCATATTCTTTATGATTGATTTATTAATTTGCTAAGTCTATCAGATATTTACCGTATTCGGTTTTTCCCAACTTCTCGCCCAGAGCTTTCAGTTGGGATGAAGAAATCCATCCGTTACGCCAAGCTATTTCTTCAATACAGCTCACATAAAACCCCTGGCGGTTCTGAATAGTGGCTACAAAGTTGGATGCCTCAAGCAGGCTGTTGCAGTTTCCCGTATCCAACCAGGCAAAACCGCGCCCGAAAAGTTCCACTTTCAGCGTTCCCTCACCGAGATATAATTTATTCAAATCAGTTATTTCATATTCCCCCCGAACAGAAGGTTCCAGAGCAAGTGCCTTTTCCGTCACCGTGGCATCATAAAAATAAAGTCCGGGTACCGCATAGTTACTTTTAGGTACAGCCGGCTTTTCCTCTAACGAAATCACCTTTCCACTTTCATCGAACTCCACTACTCCGTAAGCACGAGGATCTTTCACATAATATCCAAAGATACAAGCTCCCTTCTCAAGAGTAGCCGCCCGGCGAAGCATGGCTGAGAAACCCTGCCCATAAAACAAATTATCTCCCAATATCAGGCAACCCGGTTCGCCATCCAGAAAGTCAGCTCCCAACACAAAAGCCTGAGCAAGTCCATTCGGCTGTTCTTGCACCCGATATGAAAAGGACATTCCAAACTCCTCACCGGTACCCAGAAGTTCACGGAACAACGGCAGGTCACGGGGAGTAGAGATAACCAGCACTTCCCGTATTCCGGCCAACATCAATGTAGAAAGCGGATAGTATATCATCGGCTTGTCATACACCGGCATCATTTGCTTCGATATGGCTTTTGACAGCGGATAGAGTCGGGTGGCACTGCCACCGGCAAGAATAATTCCTTTCATATTTTGAACATTATGAGTTACGGGCTACAGATTACATACTGTAATAAACAATACATAAGTATCTCGCACAGTTACTTGTAATTTGTAGCACATTGCTTATGGCTTACATCTCTCAAACCTGTGACAAAGAACGGAAAGAAATCTGACGTGACAAAATAAAAATACAAATTTATTAACCGGCCAGTTCAATCACTTCCAAATCCTTGAACACACCATTATCTATGGCAAAACGGACCATTGTACGTACTTTATGAAATCCGGACATTCCCGCAGCACCGGGATTGATATGAAGCATGTCCAGTGTCTTATCATATTTTACCTTTAATATATGCGAGTGTCCGCTGATAAACAACTTAGGTGGATGCACCAATAAACTTCCCTTGACAGACGGGTCATAATTTCCAGGATATCCCCCGATGTGCTTCATCAGCACTTCGGCACCGTCCACCGTAAAACGATTCACCTGAGGAAACATCCGGCGAATTTCCTGCCCGTCAATATTACCATACACAGCACGGAAAGGGCGGAAAGCCGCCAATTTCTGCGCTACCTCCACTGAACCAATATCTCCGGCATGCCAGATTTCATCGCAAGTTTCAAAATATTGCAAGTATTTTTCGTCCCACCAGCCGTGTGTGTCGGACAATAAGCCAACTTTTGTCATACTTTCTTTGTTTATCTCTGCAAAGGTAACTATATTTGGGCAAACCTTATATGCAAATGGGAAACAAATACCAATACTTTAAGAGAGATATCAGTTGGCTGTCATTCAACTACCGGGTACTTCTGGAAGCTGATAACGATCGATTGCCACTCTACGAACGTATCAATTTTATCTCTATTTATTCTTCCAACCTGGAAGAATTTTATAAAATCAGAGTAGCCGACCACAAAGCTGTTGCCTCCGG
Source organism: Bacteroides hominis (assembly GCF_033042785.2). NCBI lineage: Bacteria > Pseudomonadati > Bacteroidota > Bacteroidia > Bacteroidales > Bacteroidaceae > Bacteroides > Bacteroides hominis. Next base: position 5,141,828 of record NZ_CP178829.1, read on the forward strand.
CGTAACAGAAGGATCAGAAGAATCTCAGCAATCAGCCAAGGTTTTGCTGGAAGAAATCAACAGGGAAGTGAACCGGCAACTGGAAGACCGTATCCACATTTATGAAAAGAAGATTATACCTGCATTACGCAAAAACCATGTCATCTTTTACCAAAGCCGTAACGTTGAGCCTTTTCACCAGCAGTTCGTAAAAGACTTTTTCCGCGAAGAGATATTTCCCTACTTGCAACCGGTACCGGTATCCAAAGACAAAGTGATCTCTTTTCTACGCGACAACCGGCTCTACCTGGCTGTCCGCCTGTTTCTGAAAGACACAAAGAAAGAAGATGCCAACCATTTGCAATACTTTGTAATGAAACTGCCATATAGTAAAGTGCCCCGTTTCATCGAACTGCCCAAACATGGGAAATATTATTACCTGATGTTTATCGAAGATATTATCAAAGCCAATATTGGTGTCATCTTCCCGGGCTACGAAGTGGACTGTAGTTATTGCATCAAGATATCGAGAGATGCCGACATCATGATAGACGATACCATCAGCAGCGTCGATTTGGTGGAGCAAGTAAAGAAAAAGATTAAAAAACGCAAGATAGGTGCCGTATGCCGTTTTGTATATGACCGTGCCATGCCTGACGATTTTCTGGACTTTCTGGTAGATGCCTTCCGAATCCAACGTGAAGAGTTGGTACCGGGAGACAAACATCTGAATCTGGAAGACCTGCGCCATCTGCCCAATCCCAGCCATTCTATTCCCCGGATGGAGAAACCTGTACCGATGAAACTGAACCGGCTGAATGATAAGGAGTCTATTTTCAGTTACGTAGAAAAGAAAGATCTGTTATTATACTACCCTTACCACTCTTTCGACCATTTCATTCATTTCCTTTACGAAGCCGTGCACGATCCCGAGACCCGGGAGATCATGGTGACGCAATATCGGGTAGCGGAAAATTCGGCTGTCATCAATACCTTGATTGCCGCGGCACAGAATGGCAAGAAAGTAACGGTATTTGTAGAACTCAAAGCCCGCTTTGATGAAGAAAATAATCTTGCCACTGCCGAAATGATGAAAGCCGCCGGCATCAATATCATATATAGTATACCGGGACTGAAAGTTCACGCCAAAGTGGCCCTTATACGTCGCCGTAGTTTCAACGGAGAAAAGATTCACAGCTATGCTTACATCAGTACCGGCAATTTCAACGAAAAGACAGCAACGCTATATGCGGACTGCGGATTATTCACCAGCAATCCGGTCATCGTACATGACCTTACCAACCTCTTCCGTACCTTGCGCGGTAAAGAAAATCCCAAGTTCACCCGGCTGCTCGTGGCCCGTTTCAATCTGATTCCCGAACTAAACCGATTGATCGATAAGGAGATCGAACTGGCCGAGAAAGGAAGAGGCGGCAGGATTATTCTGAAGATGAATGCCTTGCAGGACCCTATCATGATTGACCGACTCTATGAAGCGTCACAAAGGGGTGTAAAAATAGACCTAATTGTGCGGGGCATTTGTTGCCTGATCCCCGGACAGGAATACAGCCGTAACATACGTGTCACCCGTATTGTAGACAGTTTCCTGGAGCATGCCCGCATCTGGTATTTCGGTAACGCCGGACATCCCAAAGTATATCTGGGTTCACCCGACTGGATGCGCCGAAACTTGTACCGGCGAATAGAAGCCGTGGTGCCTGTCCTCGACAGTGAATTACGGGAAGAAATCGTCGACATGCTGCATATCCAGCTATCAGACAATCAAAAGGCCTGCTTCGTTGACGAAAAGCTGAATAACATATTCAAATTCAAAGCAAGTGCTGCACCGGTCAGGGCACAGTATACCTTTTATAATTACCTTAAAGAGAAGAATGAAACATTTCTGTAACATGTATGACATTTCTCTGCAATACGAAAATCCGTCCTTTGCAGCCAGAAATAACATACACATTTATGGAGACAATTTATCTATGTATCATTATCTTCCTATTCGTGCTTGCCGTATTCGATTTGATGGTCGGCGTAAGTAACGATGCGGTAAATTTCCTGAATTCGGCTGTCGGAGCGAAGGCGGCATCTTTCAAAACAATATTGTTTATAGCCGGTGCCGGCATCTTCATCGGGGCCTCCTTATCAAACGGCATGATGGACATTGCAAGACACGGCATCTACCAACCGGAGCATTTCTACTTTGCCGAAATCATGTGCATCCTGCTTGCCGTAATGCTGACGGACGTCGTCCTGCTCGACGTTTTCAACTCAATGGGAATGCCTACCTCCACCACCGTTTCGATGGTATTCGAACTTCTCGGAGGTACTTTTGCCCTGGCACTGATTAAAGTGCACAACAGCGACACGCTGGGACTGGGAGATCTTATCAACACCGACAAAGCCCTGTCCGTCATCATGGCAATCTTTGTCTCAGTTGCCATTGCCTTCTTCTTCGGTATGCTTGTACAGTGGTTGGCACGTATGGTGTTTACATTCAATTATAAAAACAAGATGAAATACAGCATTGCCCTGTTCGGTGGCATCGCTTCCACTGCCATCATCTATTTCATGGTAATAAAAGGATTGAAGGACAGCTCGTTCATGACTTCTGAAAACAAGCAGTGGGTACAAGAAAATACAATGATGCTGGTAAGCTGTTTTTTCGTCATCTCTACCATCCTGATGCAGATATTACACTGGTTGAAAGTAAATGTATTCAAAGTAGTTGTCCTGCTGGGAACTTTTGCATTGGCATTGGCATTTGCGGGTAACGACCTTGTCAACTTCATCGGTATACCTTTGGCGGGTTACTCTTCTTTTATGGATTACACAGCTAACGGAACCGCTGTAGGTCCTGATGGTTTCCTGATGACCTCACTGATGGGTTCAGCCAAAACACCGTGGTACTTCCTGATAGGTGCCGGAGCCATCATGGTATATGCCTTGTGCACCTCCAAAAAAGCACATGCAGTAATCAAGACTTCAGTAGACCTCTCCCGCCAGGATGAAGGAGAAGAGAACTTCGGAAGCACACCGATAGCACGTACCTTGGTACGCTTCAGCCTCACGCTTGCCAATGGCATTTCACGTATTACTCCCGAAAGCGCCAAACGCTGGATGGATACCCGCTTCCGCAAAGACGAAGCCATCATAGCCGACGGAGCGGCATTCGACCTGGTTCGTGCCTCTGTCAATCTGGTACTTGCCGGCCTTCTGATCGCCGTGGGTACTTCACTGAAACTCCCCCTCTCTACCACTTATGTTACTTTCATGGTGGCCATGGGTACTTCACTTGCCGACCGTGCCTGGGGACGTGATTCAGCCGTTTACCGCATCACAGGTGTACTAAGTGTCATTGGCGGATGGTTCATCACAGCCGGAGCCGCTTTCACCATCTGTTTCTTCGTTGCTATGATCATCCATTTCGGAGGCAGCATTGCCATCATCGCACTGATCGGACTGGCAGCATTCACATTGATCCGCAGCCAGTTGATATACAAGAAGAAAAAAGAAAAGGAAAAAGGCAATGAAACCCTGAAACAACTGATGCAAGCTACAAGTAGCCACGAAGCCTTGTCGTTGATGCGCAAACATACACGTGAAGAACTGGGCAAAGTATTGGAATATGCAGAACAAAACTTCGAACTGACCGTCACATCGTTCTTACACGAAAACCTCCGCGGACTACGCAGAGCAATGGGATCTACCAAATTCGAAAAACAACTGATCAAACAGATGAAACGCACCGGGACTGTAGCAATGTGCAAACTGGATAATAACACCGTACTTGAAAAAGGACTTTATTACTATCAGGGAAATGACTTTGCCAGTGAATTGGTATACAGTATCAGCCGTCTGTGCGAGCCCTGCCTTGAACATATCGACAATAACTTCAATCCGCTGGATGCCATCCAGAAAGGTGAATTCGGAGATGTAGCCGAGGACATCACCTATCTGATCCAGCAATGCCGCCAGAAGTTAGAAACCAACAATTACAATAACTTTGAGGAAGATTTGCGCCGTGCAAACGAACTGAACTCACAACTCTCACATCTGAAGCGCCAGGAGTTACAGCGTATCCAGAGCCAAACAGGCAGTATTAAAGTGAGCATGGTTTATCTGACCATGATTCAAGAAGCACAAAACGTAGTGACTTACACGATCAATCTAATGAAGGTAAGCCGTAAATTCCAAATGGAAACAGAAATCTGAAAACAAATATCCTCTTAAAATAAATAGGGCTGATTTCATTATTGAAGTCAGCCCTATTTATTTTAAGAGGATATAATCTTACCATTTAATCTCGGGGAAATAACTATTCAGGCAATTCCGGAGAGCACTTACCGTAATGGGCTTTACCAGCACCTCGGTTGCACCGGCCTCGATGGCATTATCCCGGTCCGAACTGAAGGCATAAGCAGTCTGCATGATGATAGGCAGGGTAGCTCCTTGTTGACGAATGATCCGGGTTGCTTCCAGTCCATTCATAATCGGCATCTTAATATCCATTAAAATAGCCCACGCTTCTTTTCCGTGATCACGGTATAAATTCAGCATTTCTTCACCGTTCTTTGCCCATAGAATGTCGCATTTTTTACCGATAATAGCTTTAATCAATTTGAAGTTACTATCATCATCTTCGGCCACAAGAATAAGAGGACGAAGACTTTTTATTTCTTCATTTTCCATTTTATATAATAGGTTTACTTTTAATTCTACATTCAATCTTATTCGATTCAGCCCGCAAGGTATAAAAAAAAATCATAGTTTTGATTATCTTTGCGGCTAAAATTTAAAGAAGCGATATGATTTCAGTAGACGGATTGGCCGTGGAATTCGGCGGAACCACTTTATTTAGCGATATTTCATTTGTCATTAACGAAAAAGACCGCATCGCGCTCATGGGAAAAAACGGTGCCGGCAAAAGTACCTTGCTCAAAATTCTGGCAGGAGTACGCCAGCCTACCCGTGGCAGAATATCTGCCCCTAAAGAGTGCGTCATTGCTTATCTGCCCCAGCACCTGATGACAGAAGACGGACGGACGGTTTTCGAAGAGACAGCGCAAGCTTTTGCCCACCTTCACGAGATGGAAGCCGAAATAGAACGTATGAACAAAGAGTTGGAAACACGCACAGATTATGAAAGCGACAGCTATATGGAGCTAATAGAAAATGTGTCGGCCCTCAGCGAAAAGTTCTACGCCATCGATGCCACCAACTACGAAGAGGATGTAGAGAAAGCACTGCTCGGTTTAGGATTCATGCGTGAAGACTTCCACCGGCAAACAAGTGACTTCAGTGGCGGATGGCGGATGCGCATCGAACTGGCAAAACTTTTATTGCAAAAGCCGGATGTACTTTTACTGGACGAGCCTACCAACCATTTGGATATCGAATCCATCCAATGGCTGGAGGATTTCCTGATCAATAACGGAAAGGCGGTAATTGTCATCAGTCACGACCGAAAATTCGTCGATAACATTACTACCCGCACCATCGAGGTGACCATGGGACGTATTTACGACTACAAAGTAAACTATTCCAAGTACCTGGAATTGCGTAAAGAACGCCGCGAACAGCAACAGAAAGCCTATGAAGAACAACAGAAGTTTATCGCTGAGACAAAAGACTTCATCGAACGCTTCAAAGGTACCTACTCAAAAACACTTCAGGTACAAAGCCGTGTAAAAATGCTTGAGAAACTGGAAATACTGGAAGTGGACGAAGAAGACACATCAGCATTGCGCCTGAAGTTTCCACCTTCCCCACGTTCGGGAAACTATCCTGTCATTATGGAGGGAGTAGGTAAAACCTATGGTGACCATGTTGTTTTCCGAAATGCCACACTTACAGTCGAACGCGGAGATAAGGTAGCATTTGTCGGCAAAAACGGCGAAGGTAAATCAACGTTGGTAAAATGTATCATGAACGAAATAGAACATGACGGTACCCTGACGTTGGGGCACAATGTGCAGATAGGATACTTTGCGCAGAATCAGGCATCGTTACTGGACGAGAACCTGACTGTATTCCAGACTATCGATGACGTGGCCAAAGGAGAGATACGTAATAAAATACGTGACCTGCTGGGAGCATTCATGTTTGGCGGACCGGAAGAGTCGATGAAAAAAGTAAAGGTGCTATCGGGAGGTGAGCGTACACGCCTGGCCATGATCAAGCTGTTGCTCGAGCCTGTAAACCTGCTGATTCTTGACGAGCCGACCAACCACCTCGACCTGAAAACCAAAGACATCCTGAAACAGGCGCTGAAAGATTTCGATGGTACACTGATTGTAGTATCACACGACCGCGACTTCCTGGACGGGCTGGTGACCAAGGTATATGAATTTGGCAACAAAAAAGTAACAGAACACCTGTGTGGCATTTATGAATTCCTTGAAAAGAAAAAAATGGATTCGCTGCGGGAGCTGGAGAAATAAAATTGCCGCACCTTATCTTATTTAATATTTGATAACTAACATATGGTAACTTTTACCCGTTTAATTAAAACAGAGAGGTACAACCCCCATTTTAATCAACTAAAAAAGAAACTGTATGAAGAAATTAGTTTTCTGTGCTGCTTTTGTTGCAGCAATGTGTATGGCCGGTACTACTGCCCAAGCTCAGGACGTGAAAAAGAAAGAAGTCAAAAAAGAGCAATGTGACAAGAAAGACGGTAAAGCATGCTGTAAAAAGGAAGAAAAAGCATGTTGCAAAAAAGAAGCTGATAAGAAAACATCTGACGGATGCAAAGAAAAAGCCAATTGCAAAACTAAAACCGGATGTAAAGACGCCCAATGCACCAAAGACAAAGGAGGAAAGAAAAAATAAACGTTTCTGACGTTCTCTTCTGAAAAGACAAGTAGTTATCTGCTTGTCTTTTTGTTTTTTAAGTAACACTGTTTGTTTTTTACCCGATGATAGACTATCTTTGTGGCTCAATATAAAAATAAGAATGAGGAATAAACGGTACATACTCTCTTTTCTGCTCTTCATCAGCATTATTATGCTGGTGGTACCTGTCATTCCCCATCACCACCATGCCAACGGCGTGATTTGCATGAAAAACGACGTGACACCGGAACCCCAGTGTCCCAGACACCATCATCATCCGGACAACGATTCGTGCTGCAATGACGGATGTATGACACGTCTCAATTCGCCAACCCCATCCGTACAGGCAGACAACAGCCCTCACTATCTGTTTACTGCCATCTTATTTACGGACCTTATCATAGAGAATTTATTCAAGCCCCAAGAGCGGCGTATTAAGAATTATTACGCCTACCGGGAATCTCTTCACAGCACGGTTATCAACTGTGCCTTCGGCCTTCGTGCCCCTCCATACCCTGTTGTATAGGCTTATAAGCCCTATTTCGTAAGGTTAGGAATCTACTGACCGTTGGTTTAAAATCAATGGGATATTCCTTTAAAACCAACGATGCCTTGTTTTTAAACCAAATGCCCTTTGGTTTAAAAACTACACAGATCTACTTCCCAGAATCATCAAAAGTAAAGAATTTATATCATCATGAAGAAACTTATCTTTATGGGAATCCTCGGATTGTTTATCCTGGGTTCCTGCAACAGTAAACCGGGTGGCAATCACGAAGGCCACGACCATGGAACAGAAGCACATGACCACGACCATGAAGGTGAAAACCACAATCACGAAGGCGAAGATCATGAAGGGCATGATCACGAGGGTGAAGAACACAGCCAAGGTACCGAACCGGCAGCCGGACACAGTGACGAGATCATCCTGCCGAAAGTAAAAGCTGAAGCAGCCGGAGTGAAAACAAGCGTCATCGCACCGGAAGCTTTTGAACAAGTGATAAAAACGAGCGGGCAAGTGCTGGCTGCACAGGGAGACGAATCCGTAGCGGTAGCTACTGTGGCCGGTGTCGTTAGTTTTCGCGGTAAAGTGACCGAGGGCATGAGTGTAGGCAAAGGCACTGCATTGGTGACCATTTCATCCAGCAACATTGCCGATGGCGACCCGGTACAACGTGCCCGCATCGCCTACGAAATATCCAAGAAGGAGTACGAGCGTATGCAAGCACTTGTAAAAAACAAAATCGTATCCGACAAAGAGTTTGCACAAGCAGAACAAAATTATGAAAATGCCCGTATCAGTTATGAAGCACTTGCCAAGAATCATTCGGCAGGCGGACAAGCTGTGGTTTCCCCTATTGCCGGATTCGTAAAGAATATCCTGGTGAAAGAAGGAGATTACGTGACCATCGGCCAGCCATTGGTCAGCGTTACACAGAACCGCCGTCTCTTCCTGCGAGCCGAAGTTTCGGAGAAATACTATCCGTCTCTGCGCACCATCGGTTCGGCCAATTTCAAGACACCGTATGATGATAAAGTATACGAACTGAAAGGATTGAACGGCCGCCTTTTGTCATTCGGCAAATCGGCCGGCGACAATTCATTTTACGTGCCGGTCACTTTCGAATTCGACAATAAGGGTGACATCATTCCGGGTTCGTTCGTTGAAGTATACCTGCTGTCGTCACCCATGGAAAACGTGATATCGCTTCCACGCACCGCACTAACCGAAGAACAGGGCCTATTCTTCGTCTATCTGCAACTGGATGAAGAAGGATATAAGAAACAGGAAGTCACCCTCGGAGCCGATAACGGCAAGAGCGTACAGATACTTTCGGGTGTTAAAGCCGGTGACCGGGTAGTGACCCAAGGTGCTTATCAGGTAAAACTGGCTTCAGCAAGCAACGCAATACCTGCACACAGTCACGAACATTAAAAGATTTACGATTGGAAGATTTATAATCGAAGTAAGTCCGGCAATCATAGGTTACAAACTATAAACAAAGAATATTGTGTTAAATAAAATCATACATTTCTCACTTCAGAACCGTATCCTGGTGCTTGTAGCCTCGGTACTGTTGCTGATTGGCGGAACTTATACCGCCATGCATACCGAAGTAGACGTGTTCCCCGATCTCAATGCCCCGACGGTGGTCATTATGACCGAAGCCAACGGTATGGCAGCCGAAGAGGTGGAACAACTCGTGACTTTTCCCGTAGAAACAGCCGTAAACGGTGCCACCGGTGTGCGCCGTGTACGTTCGTCTTCGACCAACGGATTCTCTGTCGTATGGGTAGAATTCGACTGGGGAACCGACATATACCTCGCCCGCCAGATTGTAAGCGAAAAGCTGGCCATCGTAGGCGAAGAACTTCCTTCGAATGTAGGTAAACCGACACTGGGACCACAGTCGTCCATTCTGGGTGAAGTCCTGATTATCGGATTAACAGCCGACTCGACTTCCATGCTCGACCTGCGCACCATTGCCGACTGGACCATCCGTCCGCGCCTGCTCTCTACCGGAGGTGTAGCACAGGTAGCCGTATTGGGAGGTGAATTGAAAGAATATCAGATTCAACTCGATCCGGAACGTATGCGTCATTACGGTGTATCGATGAACGAGGTGATGACCGTCACCCGGGGAATGAACCTGAATGCAAACGGAGGAGTACTTTACGAGTATGGCAACGAGTACATTGTACGCGGCGTACTTTCTACCGCTAAAGTAGATCAGTTGGGCAAAGCAGTGGTAAAAAGCATCAATAGCGTACCCGTACTGCTGGAAGACATAGCCGATGTCCGGATTGGGCCGAAAGCTCCCAAACTGGGTACCGCCTCGGAAAGAGGAAAACCCGCAGTACTGATGACCGTCACCAAACAACCTTCCACCAGTACGTTGGAACTGACCGATAAACTGGAAGCTTCATTGAAAGACCTGCAAAAGAATCTGCCACCGGATGTAAAAGTATCTACCGACATTTTCCGCCAGAGCCGTTTCATCGAGAGCTCCATCAGCAATGTAAAGAAGTCACTCTTTGAGGGCGGCATCTTTGTAGTCATCGTCTTGTTCCTGTTCCTTGCCAATGTTCGGACTACGGTCATTTCACTGGTGACACTGCCTCTCTCACTGCTTGTCTCCATCCTTACCTTACACTTCATGGGACTGACCATCAATACCATGAGTCTGGGAGGTATGGCCATCGCCATCGGTTCGCTGGTGGACGACGCCATTGTCGATGTAGAAAACGTATACAAACGGTTGCGTGAGAACCGCCTCCTGCCCGAGAGTGAACGCCTTTCGGTTATCCAGGTGGTATTCAACGCTTCCAAAGAGGTTCGTATGCCTATCCTGAACTCTACGCTGATTATTGTCGTCAGCTTTGTGCCTCTCTTCTTCCTTTCCGGTATGGAAGGACGCATGCTGGTTCCGCTGGGCATTGCCTTCATCGTAGCATTATTTGCCTCGACGATAGTGGCATTGACACTGACCCCGGTACTTTGCTCTTATCTGCTGGGTAAAGACAAAGGGGACAAACTCCCGAAAGAGGCCCTCGTAGCGCGCTGGATGAAAGGAGGGTATGAAAAAGCACTGACTTGGGTATTATCCCACAAACGCGTAACTTTAGGAAGCACCATCGGGCTATTCATCATCGCTCTGGGATTCTTCTTCACTTTGGGACGCTCGTTCCTTCCGCCGTTCAACGAGGGGTCGTTCACTATCAACATCAGTTCGTTGCCGGGTATCTCACTCGAAGAGAGCGATAAGATGGGACACCGTGCCGAGGAACTTCTGCTATCCATCCCCGAGATACAGACAGTGGCCCGCAAGACCGGACGTGCCGAACTGGACGAACATGCCTTAGGTGTGAACGTATCGGAAATAGAAGCGCCATTCGAACTGAAAGACCGCTCGCGTACCGAACTGATGGCGGATGTACGAGAGAAATTAGGTACCATCACCGGAGCAAATATCGAAATAGGACAGCCCATCAGCCATCGTATCGACGCTATGCTCAGTGGTACCAAAGCCAATATCGCCATCAAACTGTTCGGTGACGACCTGAACAAGATGTTCTCTCTGGGCAACCAGATAAAAGGGGCTATCGGCAACATTCCGGGCATCGCCGACCTGAACGTAGAACAGCAGATCGAACGTCCGCAATTGAAGATCACCCCCAAACGGGAAATGCTGGCTAAATATGGCATTACTCTGCCGGAATTCTCTGAATATATTAATGTGGCATTGGCCGGTGAAGTGATTTCGCAAGTATACGAACAGGGTAAGAGCTTCGACCTGATTGTGAAAGTGGAAAACAATTTCCGTGACGAAGCCGAAAAGATACGCAACCTGATGGTAGACACACAGGACGGAAAGAAAGTGCCGTTGAGTTACATTGCCGACGTAGTTTCGGCTATGGGGCCGAATACCATCAACCGCGAAAACGTAAAACGCAAAATCGTCATCTCTGCCAACGTAGCCGATCGTGACTTGCGAAGTGTGGTAAATGATATTCAAAAGCAGGTGGACGAACAAATCAAGCTCCCCGAAGGTTATCACATCGAATACGGCGGACAATTTGAAAGCGAGCAGGCAGCCAGCCGCACTCTGGCACTGACCTCATTCATGTCCATTGTAGTGATCTTCTTGCTGCTGTATCATGAGTTCCGCAGCGTGAAGGAGTCGGCGGTCATCCTGATAAACCTGCCTCTGGCACTGATCGGAGGTGTGTTTGCCTTGCTGATCACAACGGGAGAAATCAGCATCCCGGCCATCATCGGTTTCATTTCGCTGTTTGGTATCGCCACACGTAACGGTATGTTGCTTATCAGCCATTACAACCACCTGCAACAGGTAGAAGGATTGGGAGTATACGACAGCGTTATCCGTGGATCACTCGACCGTCTGAACCCGATTGTAATGACAGCCCTCTCGTCCGCTCTGGCACTGATACCGCTGGCATTAAGCGGAAGTCTGCCCGGTAACGAAATTCAAAGTCCGATGGCAAAGGTAATCCTGGGCGGTCTGTTGACGTCGACTTTCCTGAACGGATTTATTATCCCGATTGTTTATCTGATGATGAACGGAAAAAGAAAATAATAAAAGGCCTCACTCCTGAGAGTGTGTCATCATGCACCACAGATGTGGAACTCTGTGATACTCTGTGGTGAATACGAATTTCGATATACCCTCAGAGATGTGAAGCCATAAACCCCAATAATCATATGAAACGAATAACCATACTTGCCGCCACCCTCTTTGCGCTATCCGGATTGCAGGCACAAACCGGTATAGACGGGGTACTGCGCAACATCGAAACCAATAATAAAGAGTTGCAAGCCAACGCACAATTGATTGCCTCACAAAAGCTGGAAGCCCGGACGGACAATAATCTGCCTGACCCTACCCTTTCGTATGCCCATTTGTGGAACAACAAAGATAAGAATAATACGATCGGTGAGCTTGTAGTCTCCCAAAGTTTCGACTTTCCGAGCCTGTATGCCACCCGCAATCAACTGAACCGACTGAAGTCCGGTGCTTTTGACGGGCAAAAAAATGTATTCCGCCAAAGTATCCTGTTACAGGCTAAAGATGTTTGTCTGGATATCATCATGTTGCGCAAGCAACAACAGATACTGGCAGAACGTTTGCGAAACGCCGAGGAGCTATCTGCCATGTATGCCAAACGTTTGCAAACAGGAGATGCCAACGTGATCGAAACCAATAAGATCAATCTGGAACTGCTGAACGTGAAAACAGAAGCATCGTTAAACGAAACGGCCCTTCGAAATAAAATACAGGAGCTGACGGCACTGAACGGAAACATACCAGTCGTGTTTGAAGACTCCGACTATCCGGCTGTTATCTTTCCTACCAATTACGAAGAACTGAAAACGGAAGTTCTGGCATCGGACTACACACTGCAGGCTCTCAACAGTGAAAGTGCCGCCGCCCGCAAACAAATCACAGTCAACAAATCGCAATGGCTTCCGAAGCTGGAACTGGGATACCGTCGGAATACCGAATCGGGCGAGCCTTTCAACGGAGTTGTCGTAGGTTTCTCATTCCCCCTGTTTGAGAACCGCAACAAAGTGAAGATAGCCAAAGCACAGTCACTGAACATCGACTTGCAACGGGCCAATACTTCGGTACAGGTGGAATCGGAACTGACACAACTTTACCGCGAAGCCCACACACTACGTACTTCAATGGAAGAATACGAGAAAACCTTTCAGGCGCAACAGGATTTATCTTTGCTGAAACAAGCACTGACAGGCGGACAAATCAGTATGATAGAATATTTTGTAGAAGTATCGGTAGTATATCAGAGCAAACAGAACTATCTGCAACTGGAGAACCAGTATCAGAAGGCCATGGCAAAGATATATAAGAATAAACTATAAGAGTTGGGTTGCCCCCCTTTTCACCACAGATTACGCAGATTAACATAGATTGAATTGCAAGCTGTTGATTATCAAAATGAATTATCTATGAGAATCTGTGTAGTCCGTGGTAAAAAAGACTTTTGACACCCCAACTGAAAGTCCGTCAGAATATCCGATAAGATAACTGGAAGTTCAGTACGGGATAAGCCTTAAAGTTTTTCAGGAATTTATTGAAACGGCTCAGTTCCTGGTCAACCGCATCTTCCACGATTTTTCCGGTAGTTGCTTCAATCTTCGGATTGCCATGGAACATAGCTCCCAATTCGAACTTGAAACCTACGCGTGAGTGAGCCACCGAACGCCCGAATCCGAGTCCGACGTAAGGCTTCACGGCATTGGTTTTCAGAGCAGCTTCCACACGTCCGTCCGCTCCCGGCTCGATGATAATATCTCCCACCTCAATCCGTTCGTCTGTCTCACCCGACACTTTCAGGATGGACGATGTTCCGAAAAGCAGTCCGGCAGTCACATGGAAGACTGATCTTCTGAACGGGAAATAATCAAGCAACACCATTCCGTTTGCCATATTTGCTTTGGCCTTCAAAGGAACCGTATAATATCTATCCGTATCCACATTACCGACACGGGCATTTGCCGGCAACGGACCTTCATAGGTTCCGTCATAATCATAATTATAATTGAACTTCAACAAAGAGAATCCGGCACGAAGTCCCAGATAATCGTTCAACGGAGCAGCCACCTGCAATCCTCCTCCCAGTGTTCCCGCATTCAGCGAAACAGATAAATGACTGAAAGGTTTTACCCTTTCCGTACCAGTCTGAGCCATAGCCGGAACACCTATACTAAAAGCAACCAGCCAGACCAAAAGATGATAAAAGTTTGTTTTCATTAATAAGCTTGTTTGTGTGAATATTGAGTGAACTATCATAATGTCCGTATGTCCTCGGGCAAATATCCGCTTCGGATACGCCACTCTTGCGGATAAAGATTATTGGCGCGATTGCCGATGTTCTTCACAAATCCTAAAGGTGTCTTTTTATAAGTGACCAGCACGTATCCTCTGGGAACAGAAGGGGAGAGGGTGATGGCTTCTTTCCGCAGATAGGCAATGGCTTGTTCGTAAGTCAGCTCTTCGGTCGGGAAAAGCGATGTTTCCAGCAGACGGCTCATGGCAAGCCCATGTGCCGGAATCAGATCTTTCCCTTTGACTTCGGCTACTTCCGTGCCTGCCTGGACAATGCGGAGAGACGAACGAAGCATAGCTAAATCATCCAGAAAAAGTGCAGGAAAAGCAGTAATCACAGCACCGTTCACCAACAAATCATACTTGTCGGAAGTTGGCAACCAGCCTCTGGCAACGGCCAGATTCTCTTTGGATACCGATGAAGCAGCCGTTTCACCTTTCGGCTTCTTTTTCTTCGGAAAATGGAAGCCTCCATCCGTTTCTTCTGCTTCTTCCGGCTTGCGAAGCACGGCGAGGAAAAAACCTTCTCCCTGTGTTTTATGAGGCAGGAAGCGGTAGACAGGCGCATCGGCCCCGACGAGCAAACCACCGGTAATGTTCCACTCTTCGGGAACGGTAAGTGGCAGCGGTTCTGCTCCGAATTCCTGCCTGATCCAGGCAATGTTCTCTTCGTCTTCCCGAGTATTATAGGTACAGGTACTGTAAATCAGGATTCCTCCCGGTTTCAGACAAGGCCAGATGTCGGTGATAATCCTGCGTTGGCGTTGCCAGCAGATTTCCACGTTTTCAGGGCTCCACTCTTCTATGGCACCGGGATCTTTACGAAACATCCCTTCACCCGAACAGGGCACATCAGCCAATATGACATCGAAGAAGGAACCGATCCGCGAAAAATCAGAAGGGTCATTATTGGTAACCACAACATCGGGATGTCCCCATTTCGTCAGATTCTCTGCTAATATCTGCGAGCGGTTACGGATGACCTCGTTGGCCACTAACAGGCTCCCGTCCGGCAACAGGCTGCGGGCATGAGTAGACTTCCCCCCGGGAGCGGCGCAGAGATCGAGCATTTTCACCGGAGCCGTGACATACCGGCGCAACACCTGTTCCACAAACATCGACGAGGCCTCCTGCACGTAATAGCATCCGGCATGAAAAAGGGGATCGAAGGTGAACGTCAGCCGCTGATTGAGATAATATCCTCCTGCCGCCCAGGGAATGCGCCCTGAAATGGAAGAACAGGACAGCGAATCAGTAAACTTGCTGTTCAGCCGGACACTAACAGGCGGCTCTTGCTCCAATGCAACGGATAATTTCTGATACTCTTCATCCCCCATCAGCGCACGGGTCGATTCGATAAATGATATAGGTAATTTCATTCTCCTTTATTATAAGATATAAAACCGATCGGATTACGGGATTTCCCGTCCGGTCGTTTGTCATTGACCTGCAACTCGGCAATTGCCTGATTAATCAATTCTAATTGCATCCTCGTATCTTCATTGATGTCATTGTAATCGGCAAATGCCCCTTCTACATATTCTTTTAATTCTTTGATTTCATTTTGCAACCTGGTGATATCATTCACCGGAAGAGCCGAAACCAATTGGCGGACAGCCACAAAAGCGCGCATAATGGAGATATTCACTTCGATGGCAATATCACTGTTCAACACCCCGGAAAGCATGGCCAGCCCCTGTTCGGTAAAAGCAAAAGGAAGCTTGCGGGTACCTCCCCAACTTGATATCACAATTTGTGACTTCAAGATTTCCCATTCTTCCGCATTCAATTGGAACATAAAATCGACAGGAAACCTTTTACTATTCCTCTTTACTGCCTGATTCAGAACACGGGTTTCTACCTGATACAACCCTGCCAGATCAAAATCCAGCATCACTTTCTGCCCCCGTATCTCGTAAATCTTGCTCTGTATGATTTGTAGCTCCATCACTTTTGTGTATTAATAGCTGCAAATATCAAAAATATTTCGTCTCTTTGCAACTTTCTGCACTATGAACTACGTCTAACAGACAAATAAACAAAAACAATTAAAAAAACAACAGTAATATGAAACGTATCTTTATCGCTTTGATGGTAGCTATGACCTTCTGTTCGCTGGCAATGGCACAGAACCAAACCATCACCCAAAACAACAATGACTCTTCAGACTCTACCTTCGTTGCTGAATACACGGACATTGTGGACAGCAGTACCGTAGACACCGACTACCAGAGCAGCAGCTTCGATTTCGGAAACGAATTTCCGTTCAATATGGGCAAAGGAGCTATTAACGGAGGTATACTGACAGGTTTAATAGTCGTCATACTGATATTCGGATTCCCTTTCTTTATCGTATTCGTTGCTTTCTACTTCCGATACAAAAACCGGAAAGCAAAGTACAAACTGATGGAACAGGCACTGGCAACCGGACAACCCCTGCCGGAAGGAATCTTCAAAGATAGCCTGCCACAGGACTACCGGACGAAAGGCATCAAGAACATCTGTACCGGAATCGGACTGTTCATCTTCCTTTGGACCATCACAGACGAATTCAGCATAGGATGTATCGGATTGCTGGTGTTGTTCACCGGAATCGGGCAGTGGATCATCTCACGCAACCAGCAGCACGGACGCCCGGAAGACCCTTTCACAACTCCTACACACAGAGACGAAACCCAGAATGAACAGAAATGAGCCAGCTCAATGATATATCGTTAGTCGCACAGGTCGTGGTGTTCAGAAACACCAGGGCCTTCGACCAATTGGTACAGAAGTATCAGTCGCCCGTCCGGCGCTTCTTCCTGAACCTGACCTGCGGCGACAGCGAACTGAGCGACGATCTGGCACAAGATACGTTTATAAAAGCCTACACAAACATTGCAAACTTTAAAAACCTTTCAAGTTTCTCAACATGGCTTTACAGAATTGCTTATAACGTATTTTATGATTATATTCGCAGCCGAAAGGAAACAACGGATCTGGATGCCCGTGAAGTGGATGCTGTCAACAGCACCGAACAAGTGAACGTGGGCGAACAGATGGATGTTTACCAATCACTCAGAACGCTGAAAGAAATAGAACGCACCTGTATCACTTTGTTCTATATGGAAGATGTCAGTATAGAAAAGATTGCGGGAATAACGGGATGCCCGGTAGGAACGGTCAAATCGCACCTGTCGAGGGCTAAAGACAAATTGGCAATTTACTTAAAACAAAACGGTTATGACGGAAACAGATGATAAACTCCTGAAGCAATTCTTCAGCGAGCAAAAACAAGAAGTAAAAGATAATGGGTTCAGCCGCCGCGTCATGCGTAATCTACCGGGACGAAACCACCGGTTGATCCAGGTATGGGGAACGGTCTGCACAGTATTGTGCGTCATCCTGTTCTTCGCCTTCGGAGGTCTGCAAGCCACTATCAGTACGCTGCGCGAAGTTTTTGTATCCATGGTACAACACGGGCTTACGGCGGGATTCGATCCGAAATCTCTCTATATCGCCATTCTGGTACTCGCTTTCTTCGGAGCACGCAAGGCATGGTCTATGGCTTGATGCGGAGATAATCCGGAAGCCGTACAGGGATTTGTGCGCAACAGCCCTAAAAAACAGGTAAAAAACTTGCTTTCAGGATCAGGATGCGTTATCTTTGTAAACAAGATACATACAATATATTCAATTTAATATGAGGTAAAAGGGAAGAGTTGCAACTCTTCCCTTTTTTTGTGGTATCACCGGCAGATCTTCCGGAAGACGGTGCGTCCGGAGGAAACAGACGGTGTCTTTCGGTCCGGAAGACGGTGTATTCCTGCCAAAAGCAGTAAGCTTTCGCCCCCGAAGCCCGGCTCTTCCACCCGATAACATCAGGAGTAAATCAATTATCTCCTGATGTTATCAAGCATTACTCCTATTCTTCCCCGAAAAAGCGACCCACTGTTAATATATACTAAATCTGCTCTTGACAAAAAGAAGCCAAGAACAGAGATGTTGTATCTTTGTTTCCTTGTAAACTAAATAAAGACTGAGGTTTTGAAATTATACGTTTTAATAATAGCGACCATTCTCTCTATAGGCACTGCCCGAACACAGAATATTGACAGCCTGCTGATGCAGCGGGAGGACACTACACAATTTATTCGAAGCGACTCCCTTGTCATGCAGTTCCTCGAGTACTCTAACATCCCTATCACTGACAATAATAAGGTGAAACTTATCAAAAGCGGGCGGGAGAAATTTGAAGACTTGTTCGAAGCCATCCGCGGAGCGAAGCATCACATTCATCTGGAATATTTCAATTTCCGTAACGACTCCATAGCCAATGCACTGTTCGACCTGCTCGGCGAAAAAGTAAAAGAGGGTGTCAAGGTACGGGCATTGTTCGATGCATTCGGTAACTGGTCGAACAACAAGCCGCTCAAAAAGAAGCATCTGAAAGCAATCCGGGAGAAAGGAATCGAAATCGTAAAATTCGATCCGTTCAAGTTCCCGTATATCAATCATGCAGCCCATCGTGACCATCGGAAGATTGCGGTCATCGACGGAAAAATAGGATATACGGGCGGAATGAATATTGCGGATTACTACATCAACGGGCTACCCAAGATAGGTACCTGGCGCGATATGCACATCCGGATCGAAGGTGACGCGGTGAATATTCTGCAAGAAATCTTCCTCGACATCTGGAACAAGACTACCAAACAAAACATCGTGGGCGAAGAATATTTCCCGAATCATCCGGAACGTGCAGACAGTTGCAACACAATCATCGCAATCGTAGACCGTACTCCCAAACGGAACTCCCGAATGCTGAGCCACACGTATGCCATGTCTATCTATGCCGCGCAACACGATGTACGCATCGTGAATCCATACTTCGTTCCGACTTCATCCATCCGCAAGGCCCTCAAAAGGGCACTGAACCGGGGAACGAAAGTAGAGATCATGATTTCTTCCAAATCGGATATCCCTTTCACACCGGATGCCTCGCTCTATGCCGTGCAGAAACTGATGAAAAAGGGGGCAAATATCTATCTGTACAACGGTGGATTCCACCACTCAAAGATCATGATGGTGGACGATCTGTTCTGCACCGTAGGTACAGCTAACCTGAACAGCCGGAGCCTGCGATACGATTATGAAACGAATGCCTTCATTTTCGACAAGAACATCACTCAGCAGTTGAATGACGTTTTTGAAGCCGACACCCTGCATTGCACCCGCCTGACTCCAGAAATGTGGAGACAAAAATCGGCCTGGAAAAAGTTTAAATGTTGGTTTGCGAACTTATTCACACCGTTCCTGTAAGTTATTCGGGCTGTTTTTGTAACTTTGGCAGGAATTTTTAGTAACTCAAAAAGTATAACCATCCATATGAAACAATATTTAGATCTGCTCAACCGGGTGTTGGCAGAAGGAACAGAAAAAGGTGACCGCACCGGAACGGGAACCATCAGTGTCTTCGGACACCAGATGCGTTTCGACCTGGACGAAGGCTTCCCTTGCCTCACTACCAAGAAACTTCATCTGAAATCGATCATTTACGAACTGTTGTGGTTCCTGAAAGGAGACACAAATGTGAAATATCTGCAGGACCACGGTGTACGCATCTGGAACGAATGGGCGGACGAGAAGGGCGACCTGGGACATATTTATGGTTATCAGTGGCGTTCGTGGCCCAACTATGACGGCGGATTCATCGACCAGATCAGTGAAGCGGTGGATGCCATCAAGCACAATCCGGATTCACGCCGCATCATCGTCAGTGCCTGGAACGTCGGTGATCTGGATCACATGAACCTCCCTCCCTGCCACGCGTTCTTTCAGTTTTACGTAGCGAACGGACGATTGAGCCTGCAACTCTACCAGCGCAGCGCCGATATCTTCCTGGGTGTACCGTTCAACATAGCCTCCTATGCACTGCTGCTACAGATGATGGCGCAAGTCACCGGTTTGAAAGCGGGAGAGTTCATCCACACGCTGGGTGATGCACATATCTACCTGAATCATTTGGAACAGGTGAAACTGCAACTTAGCCGGGAGCCCCGTACACTGCCGCAGATGAAAATAAATCCGGATGTGAAAAGTATCTTCGACTTCCGGTTTGAGGATTTTGAATTAGTAAACTACGATCCGCACCCGCACATTGCAGGGAAAGTTGCGGTATAACATAACTCCACCGGACTATGAGTAGAATTAGCATTATTGCCGCTGTAGACCATCGAATGGCCATAGGATTTCAAAACAAGCTTTTATTCTGGCTGCCCAACGACCTGAAACGTTTCAAGGCACTGACCACAGGAAACACAATCATAATGGGACGAAAAACTTTCGAATCGCTTCCTAAAGGAGCGTTACCCAATCGACGGAATGTGGTACTCTCTTCCAATCCGGCAACCGAATGTCCCGGAGCAGAGGTGTTCACTTCGCTGGAGGCCGCTTTGAAGAGTTGTCAGGAAGAAGAGAAAGTATACATCATCGGAGGAGCAAGTGTCTACCGCCAAGCCATGCCTTTGGCCGACGAACTATGCCTGACCGAAGTTGATGACACAGCCCCGGAAGCAGATGCCTTTTTCCCGGCTGTGGATACGACTATATGGCACGAAAAAAGCAGAGAAGTCCATCCTGCGGATGAGAAACATCTCTGCTCATATGCTTTCGTAGATTACGTTCGGGGATAAACTTAATCCTCGTCCGTTTCTACCATGATCGGCATTTGCCGCTTGATAGCTTCATGGAATGAAATAAGCGTCTCCGTACGAGCCAATCCCAACGGTTGAAGTTTATCATGAATCACACTCAGAAGGTGATGGTTGTTCCTTGCGTATATCTTGATAAACATATCGTATTTCCCGGTGGTGAAATGACATTCCACTACTTCCGGAATCGCTTCCAAAGCTTTGGTCACGGAATCGAACGACTCAGGATCTTTCAGATAAATTCCAATATAAGCACATGTCTCATACCCAATCTTCTCCGGGTCGATAACATACTCCGAACCTTTCAATATACCCAGATTAGTCAACTTCTGTATGCGTTGATGAATAGCCGCACCCGAAACGTTGCACGCTCTTGCCACTTCCAGAAACGGAATGCGGGCATTGTCGGCAATCAACTTCAGAATCTGCTCGTCTAAAGTATCTAATTGATGATGTCCCATTTTAAATCAATTTGTTTTAATATATCAATCTCTAATGCAAAGTTAGTTATTTCCCCGGCAATAAATACTATAGTTTATTACTTTTATTTGTAAAAATAGAATAAATCGGCAATAGTTCGTACCTTTGTAAAAACAATAAATTCACACGATATGAAGCTAATATTGACCTTATTCACCTGTCTTTTCGTGACAGGATGTGCATACGCACAAAACTTTTCGGACTACTTTACGAACAAAACACTGCGCGTCGATTATCTTTTCACCGGAAATGCGGAAAAGCAATCAATTTGTCTCGACGAACTTTCGGAACTGCCCACATGGGCAGGCAGACGGCATCATCTTGCAGAATTACCACTGGAAGGAAACGGGCAAATTGTCATGCGTGATGTGGAAAGTGGAAAAGTTATCTATACCACTTCGTTTTCCTCACTATTCCAGGAATGGCTGGAGACAGACGAAGCTAAAGAAGTAACCAAAGGATTTGAGAATACTTATCTCCTGCCCTACCCTGTAAAACCGGCGGAAGTAGAAATCACGCTGCGCAACAACAAACACGAAGTAAGCGCAAGCCTGAAACATATCGTTAAGCCCGATGATATCCTGATACATAAAAAAGGACTCACACACATCACCCCACACAAATATTTGCTGAAAAGCGGAAACGAAGAACAATGTATCGATGTGGCAATCCTGGCCGAAGGATATACCACAGCCGAAATGGAAACTTTCTATAAAGATGCAGCCGTGGCATGCGAAGCACTATTTTCGCACGAACCGTTCCAGTCTATGAAGAACCGTTTCAATATCATAGCCGTAGCCAGTCCTTCCGCAGACAGCGGAGTCAGTGCTCCGAAACAGGGAGCATGGAAACATACTGCCTTCGGTTCGCACTTCGATACTTTCTACTCTGACCGCTATCTGACTACCAGTCGTGTAAAAGCAATTAACGACGCATTGGCAGGCATTCCCTATGAACATATCATAATCCTCGCCAATACAGAGCAATATGGCGGAGGCGGCATCTACAATGCTTTCACATTAACCACCGCACATCACCCCAATTTCCGCCCGGTAGTGGTACACGAGTTCGGACATAGTTTCGGTGGTCTGGCCGATGAATACTTCTATGACGAAGATGTGATGAACGGCCTCTATCCACTCAGTATCGAACCATGGGAACAAAACATAACCACACGTGTCAACTTCGCTTCCAAATGGGAAGATATGCTCACTAAAGACACCCCGGTTCCGACTCCGGTAGCAGATAAAGCCAAATACCCCACAGGTGTATACGAAGGAGGAGGTTACTCAGCTAAAGGTATCTATCGTCCGGCATTCGATTGCCGCATGCGCACAAATGAATATCCCACATTCTGTCCGGTTTGCCAGAGATCCATCAAACGAATCATAGAATTCTATACAGGTAAATAAGATCATCTCAAACCAACGAAAAGGAATACATTAACCACTGTACGAATTACACAGACTTCACAGGTCTTATCAAGATTATCGACTATTTCAATCTTTATATCTGCATGTGAGTCTGTGTAATCGCCCATACAGGAGTTACGATATCGCCACTAAATACATACAGGCAACCCATATAATTCCCGAGGGATATTAGTCCTATAAGAGCTGAAAGCGATAAAGTCCGGGTATCTCATAAAAAAAGGCCGTCTGAAACAAATCAGACGGCCTTTTCTATGTATAGAATAACTTATTCGCGAGCTCTCGCAGAATAGTTAATTTTCAGTGCATAAGCTTGACGAAGAGCCTGTTTAATATCGGTAACGATACCCATTTTTGTATCCTGGTCAATTTTCAAAGACACAGTCATAAAGGGTTGGTCTTCCTCTTTCATACTTGAGCGCTCGTTAGTTACGTAAGCCTGAATTTCGTCAACTTCAGCATATGCGTCATTCAACTGGATACGGCTTTCAGACCCCAGTTTTTTACGAAACTCTGCTGTCGGTTTACCTACATAGATAAACGTAACCAAAGATTTCTTTTCAAGCTTTTCCAACTCAGTACCTTGCGGAATCTTAAACTCAACCTTCAAAGAAACTTCACGCATTGTTGTTACAATCATAAAGAAGAACAACAATGTAAAGATCAAGTCAGGTAGAGAAGAAGTATTCAGCGTAGGCATCCCGCGCTTACCTGTTTTATTAAATTTTCCCATTAATTATTCTTTTTAACTCCTTTAGGTTCAGCCTCAGAGATCTTCTGAGGAAAAATTTCACGAATAGCTTTCTGCTGGTCTTCATTCAACTCAGCATAATTCTTCTGCCACTTTTCCTGAGCCAATTCATCTCTTAACTCGTTGTAAGCAGCAACCAGCTCATTTTGAACATCAAAATAAGCCTGATAAGAAGATCCGCGGTCACTCTGCAAAGAAATTACATGATTCTCCGTAACCATGGTATTACCAAAGAAAGGCACATCTTTCGCATGTTTTTCCGGTAATTTTTCATCGTTATATGGATTGGCAATGAATTCTTTGGCTTTTTCCCTCAATTGCTTCACATCAACAACTTCGCCACCGCACATCAACTGATTCTGAAAGTTCAGAAAAATCTGCAGAACGTTACGATCCTTAACAACGATGTCATTGTCAACCTGATCCTTATCGGGAGGTGGAGGCAATTGTCTTGCCAAACCACGGTCAGTATCCATAGATGTCGTAATCAAGAAGAAGATAAGCAATAAGAATGCAATATCCGCTGTTGAACTTGAATTAATTTCAGGAACTTTTCTATTTCCTTTTGCCATTGTAGTTACTGTATTTTATTGAGTTTCCCCAATTAGTTATGATAATTTCTTTTTAATACTACTTCCGATGATAGCAACAACTGTTACCAACAACAAGAAATAAATACTGTAAAGGAACATATCAGTCAGTTTCAACCAGAAAGGAACATTGTCAGTTCCTTCATATCCCTGAATTGTCAGTGTTTCACCACTACCCATAGACCATGCTACAACCAATACAAGAACAAGAAGAATAAGTCCGAGCAATGATCTGATAGCACCCTTAGGATTGTCTTTCAAAGCAGAACCGAACTGGAAGATAGCAGCAACAACAGTTGCAACTACAGCAATGCCAAACAGACCGTACATCAGGTACAGCAAGGCATCTGTGTTTGCAGGATTATCCATGTCGTATACAAGCGGAGTTTCCATTTGTCCACCAAAATAGAAAAGACCCAATACGATCACGATAAGAGCAAACATCGCGTATAGTACGTAATACGATACTTTATATGTTAACTTACTCATCTCAGATTATTTTTTGTATTTCAAGTTATATTTGATTACCATGTCAAGCAAAGAGATAGAAGAGTCTTCCATTTCGCTTGTAAGAGCTTCAATTTTAGCAAGGATGTAGTTATAGAATACCTGAAGGATCAAAGCTACAACCAAACCGAAGATAGTAGTAATCAAGGCAACCTTCATACCACCAGCAACAACTGTCGGAGAGATATCACCCTGCTGTTGGATTTTATCGAATGCCATAACCATACCTACTACAGTACCCAAGAATCCCAATGACGGAGCCATCGCGATGAACAGTGTGATCCAAGAGCATCCTTTTTCAAGGTAACCAGCCTGAACGCCACCATAAGATACTACAGATTTCTCAACCACGTCGATGCCTTGGTCGATTCTCATCAAACCTTGATAATAGATAGAAGCAACAGGACCTCTCGTGTTACGAGCGATATCTTTAGCAGCTTCAACATCACCTTTTTCCAAAGCAGCTTCGATAGAAGACATAAATTTCTTTGTGTTGATTTCAGCCAAGCTCAAGTAAATGATACGTTCAATACAGAAAGCCAAACCAATAACCAATGCGATAGCAACCAAACTCATGAAAGATGCAGTACCTTCGATGAATTTTACTTTAATTTCTTTGTGGATACCACCTTCTTCTTCAGCACCAGCAAGAGGAGCAGAAGCTTCAGCAGCCTCAGCTACAGCGTCAGCAACCGGTTTGTCTGCTGCAGGAGCAGCTTGTTCGGTAGCAGCAGCATCCTGAGCCTGAACGAGTTGAGTTGAGCCAAATGTTAAGACTCCCATCACAGCAACAATTGCAAATAACTTTTTCATTGTGTGTCTAATTTTTAAGATTAATTAATTAAATTATTATTATTGTATTTACTTATCGTCTTTTGTTTAATATTTCCTGCGGAGAGAGCGGGATTCGAACCCGCGATACACTTTTGGCGTATACACGCTTTCCAGGCGTGCCTCTTCAACCACTCGAGCATCTCTCCAATTGGTGCTTTCCTCAAATCGGGTGCAAATTACAAAAAAAATGCGAACCACAAGCGTTTTCAGCTACAAATGTATTCTTTTTTTTCTTCTTCTGCAGCATTATCCTTCTTTTATCTTTAATAAATCCACTAAATTAATAAAATTTAAAATCTAACAGAGCTTATTTGAGTATTCCAAACACTTTCAATGCGCTGATAGCAGTCAATTCCGCAACTTTTTCGGGATCTTCCTTGTATATTTCGGCAACTTTTATTAATGTATCTTTCACATTCGCACTCTCATTCCTCTTCCCACGGTTAGGGACCGGTGTGAGGTAAGGAGAATCCGTTTCCAGCACAATGCGTTCCAACGGAATATGTTTAAACGCTTCCGGCAGAGTTGACTTTTTGAAAGTGACCACACCATTTATGCCAATCTTAAACCCGGAGAACTCCATCATCCGGGCAGCTTCTTCGGACGTCCCGGTGAAACTATGAAAAATGCCGGTCAAGCCACTGCTTTTATAAGGCTGCAATACCTTATATATATAATCAAAAGCTTCACGGCAATGAATGACAATCGGCAACTGGTACTGAAGGGCCCACTGAACCTGTTTCTCAAAAACAATCAACTGTTCTTTCAACCAGGTTTTGTCCCAGTAAAGATCGATCCCGATCTCTCCTACGGCCACAAATCGTTCCGAAGTTGCCAGGTAATTAGCCACTATTTCAAGTTCTTTTTCATACGAATCGTTCACGGAAGTAGGATGCAACCCGATCATCGGGAAACAAAAGTCACGATAGGTATCACAAACCGACAACATAGGTTCGATTGTCGTACTGTCTATATTGGGCATAAAAATATGCGTAACACCGGCAGCACGGGCACGCTCCATTACCAAAGGCAAATCTTCGGCAAATTCTTCCAGAAAAAGATGGGAATGTGAATCGACAAGCATATTTTAAAGAATCTCTTTAGTTTGTTTTTCACCGGTCCGGTAATAATAAATCAGACCGTAATCACGACATTTCTCCAACCGCTTTTCATTAGGCAGTACCTCCTGGTATTTGGCCTCCACCTGATTCCAGATATCGAGAATCAACCGGTCAGCCTGCGCACGCATAGACGAAAGTTGTTCTAAGCTACGATTTGTGAGGAGTTGAAGGTTTTTCTGCTTCTCATAACCTTCCATGAATATATCATAATGTACTTTCACTTTGGCAATCGTCGGGTTATAGATAGGTATGCCTCCCCGGGAAGTACGTTGCCGCTCTCCTTCTATGATTTTCTGTCCCCACTCGGCTATAGAAGCCTCACTGTTCAAGTCGGGCACGCCGAAATTATCCATAGGCAAGCTGTACATATCTTTATGGGATTCTTTAATTTCGGCTCGAATCACTGCCAGGTTCAAAACTTGTATAAAGTGAGAAATATAAAGACGGGCCGCTTTTACATTGGCCTGATGCTTCTTACTGTTTCTGCTCTGTTCGCCATAACAGTGTACATAATAAGAATGCGCAGCCTCAAATTTAGCCAGAAACATACGTGCTTCCCCCAATGTCTTTAACGAAACGGCCAAATCATAGACATTACATACGTCCCCCTTTACGACCGCTGCTTTCAGCGCCCGTATCCTGGCTTGATCAGTATTTGGCAAACGTCTATAAGGCATCGTTATATTACATCTCGCGGTACATTAAATGCTTCATCAGCTTTTTCAGCTCACTTTTCCTATCTTCTATGACAGATACGGCCCCCAGACTGGTCATCGCACGAGTATAGTACTCACGCATCTTGTTTTCACAGACAGCTTTGATACCTATCTGATTGTACAACTCGGTTACAGCACCGATTTTTTCTTCGGCACAGAATGAAGTCGCATTCAACCAACGGTTCAGTTCATCCAACTGATTCCGATCGGCCCGTTCCAATGCTTTAATCAACATATATGTTTTCTTATTGCATAAAATATCACCACCGATATTTTTACCAAACACGGCTGAATCGCCATATACATCCAGCAAATCATCCTGCAATTGGAAAGCAACCCCAATCTGCATGCCGAAATCATATAGATTTTCAGCATCTTCACGGGAAGCTCCTCCCAAAATAGCTCCGATTTTCAAACTGGCCGCCAATAGAACGGCAGTTTTCAAACGGATCATTTCCAGATATTCCTCTTCTTTCACATCATCGCGGGACTCAAACCCCATATCCATCTGCTGACCTTCGCAAATCTCAAGTGCTGTCAGGCTAAACAAGTCCATAACCTCTTTCAGATACTCTGAAGAACAGCTTGCCATATACTGATAAGCCAGCACCATCATGGCATCTCCCGACAAAATTGCAGTATTGTCATTCCAGACTTTATGAACCGTTGTTTTTCCACGGCGCATATCGGCCCGATCCATCAAGTCGTCATGCAAAAGAGTATAATTATGATAAACTTCAATTGCCGTAGCAGGATCATAAACAGAAGTAACATCCTCCTTATAGAGATTGTATGCCATTAACATCAGAACAGGGCGAATGCGTTTTCCCCCCATGGAAAGTACGTATTTAACAGGGTCATACAAACCAACCGGTGTGCGTGTAAACCGGATATCTGAAATGTGAGAATTTATTTTATCAAGAAGCTGAAATGCTGTATACATAGTAATAAGTTATAAAAAGAGGATTGAATGAAAAGAGGCTGCTTGGACGGCAGCCTCTCTTCTTATACTATACAATGATTATTGCAGTCTGAATCGTACAGGTAATGTAAATCTACAACGAACTGGTTTACCTCTCTGCTTACCCGGCTTCCATTTAGGCATGGTTTTAACCACACGAAGAGCTTCTTTATCAAGATATGGGTCAACGCTCTTTACAACCCTAATGTCAGTAATACTACCATCACGTTCAACAACGAACTGAAGAACAACCTGTCCCTGGGTTCCGTTTTCCTGAGCAATGGTCGGATATTTGATATTCTTATACAGGAACTGCAAACAAGCAGGCATACCACCCGGAAACTCAGCAGCTTCTTCTACTACCTCAAAAATTTCCTGTTCCGACGGTTCTTCCTCTTTCACCTCAACCGGCACGTATTTTACTTCCACTTTCTGTCCGGTATCCTCTGTTGAAGCAATAGCTGTTTCTTCCACATCAGCCTGGTCATCAACAATCTTCAGGATTTCAGCCTGTTTCGGAACCTCAACGGGAGGTGGGGCCGGTTTTTCTTCCTGTTGTGTAATAGGAATCATTTCCTCTTCAAACTCAATTTGGGCTACCGCCTGGCTTGTATCGATCTTTATATCACGTTCCGTCCATTCGAACGCAACGAATATAAAGGCGAGCACCACAACGTAACCGATCAGCAGCCACTGGGTCTTCTTACCTTCGAGGTCTGCTTTGGGCGATTTTTTTACTTCCATAAAATTATTATATAAAAATTGGTGTTCTTCTGGTTTTTAAGCTGTTATTGCTTTTGTGCCACAAATATAACGCAGATATTTTAAAAATGCAGTATATTTGGCGAAAAAATTTAGATAAGACGTTAAAAAAGGGAATAAACCTGCTGCATAACATCATGAAAAAGATAACAATTGCAATTGATGGCTTTTCTTCTTGCGGGAAAAGTACCATGGCTAAAGATTTGGCTAAAGAAATCGGATACATTTATATCGACAGTGGAGCTATGTATCGTGCCGTTACACTATACAGTATAGAGAACGGCATCTTCAACGGAGATACGATTGATACTGAAAAACTGAAACAGCGTATCGACGATATCCACATCTCTTTCCGGATTGATCCGGAAACCGGTCGCCCGAATACTTACTTAAATGGAGTGAACGTAGAGAACAAAATCCGCACCATGGAAGTTTCTTCTAAAGTAAGTCCGATCAGTGCGCTCGGTTTTGTCCGCGAAGCCATGGTGGCCCAGCAACAAGAAATGGGCAAAGCCAAGGGCATTGTTATGGATGGCCGTGATATCGGTACAACTGTATTTCCGGATGCAGAATTAAAGATATTCGTAACCGCCTCACCGGAGATTCGTGCCCAGCGCCGTTATGACGAACTGAAAGCCAAAGGACAGGAGGCCAGTTTCGAAGAAATATTGGAGAACGTGAAACAACGTGACCATATAGACCAGACGCGTGAAGTGAGCCCGCTAAAGAAAGCCGACGATGCTTTACTATTAGACAACAGTCATCTCACCATTGCCGAGCAGAGGGAGTGGTTGACAGCCGAATATCAAAAAGCAATAAAAAAGTAAAAACGGAAGGGTGTAGCCATACGCCCCATAGGGTGTAGCCATCCTGAGGAAAGGGTGTAGCCATCCGGTCAGTATGGCTACACCCTTTTTTAATCACAGATTTTGTAATTATATGGTAAAAGTAGAAATAGATGAAGGTTCCGGTTTTTGTTTCGGAGTGGTCACAGCCATCCACAAAGCCGAGGAGGAACTCACAAAAGGGGTGACGCTCTATTGCCTGGGAGATATTGTACACAACAGCCGCGAAGTGGAGCGTCTGAAGGAAATGGGACTGATTACCATCAACCATGAGGAATTCAAGCAACTTCATAACGCCAAAGTACTTTTACGCGCCCATGGCGAACCGCCTGAGACCTATATCATCGCCAAAGAGAATAACATCGAGATCATTGATGCCACTTGTCCGGTAGTGCTCCGTTTGCAAAAACGGATCAAACAAGAATACATGCAGGAGGACTCTGATGAGAAACAAATCGTGATCTACGGTAAGAACGGACACGCAGAGGTCCTGGGATTGGTCGGACAAACAACCGGCAAAGCGATTGTGATAGAAAAACTCGATGAAGCCCGTCAGCTAGACTTCAGCAAAAGCATACGCTTATACTCACAGACTACCAAATCACTCGATGAGTTTTGGGAAATTGTGGAATACATCAAAGAACACATTTCGCCTGACGCGACTTTTGAATATTATGATACCATTTGCCGCCAGGTAGCCAACCGCATGCCCAACCTGCGAAAATTTGCTGCTTCACACGATCTGATCTTTTTTGTCAGTGGTAAAAAAAGTTCAAATGGCAAAATGTTATTCGAAGAGTGCAAAAAAGTCAACCCAAACTCACATTTGATAGACAGTGCTGAGGAAATCGATGATTCTTTGCTCCCCGGAGTCAATTCTATCGGCGTGTGCGGGGCTACATCCACTCCCAAATGGCTAATGGAAGAAATCTCCGAAGCCATAAAGGCACAGATTAAAAGACAATGAATTAACGTTATTTAATCATACAGGGCACTCCTTTTTGTTATCTTTGCAACGTCAATTAAAAAACAAGATTGTTATGGGAACAGTTAAGTGTGTTGGTATTTTAACTTCCGGTGGTGATGCACCGGGAATGAACGCTGCTATTCGTGCAGTGACACGTGCAGCAATCTACAACGGACTGCAAGTAAAAGGTATATATAGAGGATACAGAGGCTTGGTAACAGGAGAGATCAAAGAATTTAAAAGCCAGAATGTAAGTAACATCATTCAACTGGGGGGAACGATCCTGAAAACAGCACGTTGCAAAGAGTTTACAACTCCCGAAGGACGCAAAATGGCATACGATAACATGGTAAAAGAAGGGATTGATGCCCTTGTTGTAATTGGTGGTGACGGTTCGCTGACCGGAGCACGCATCTTTGCACAAGAATATGACGTTCCCTGTATCGGACTTCCGGGTACTATTGACAATGACCTTTTTGGCACAGATACCACTATCGGATATGACACGGCGCTGAATACCATTCTGGATGCAGTCGACAAGATCCGTGACACAGCTACTTCGCACGAGCGTTTGTTCTTTGTAGAAGTAATGGGACGCGACGCCGGTTTTCTGGCATTGAACGGTGCGATTGCCTCGGGAGCAGAAGCCGCCATCATTCCGGAATTCAGTACGGAAGTCGACCAACTGGAGGAATTTATAAAGAGCGGTTTCCGCAAATCAAAAAACAGCAGTATCGTACTGGTAGCCGAAAGTGAACTTACCGGAGGTGCCATGCATTATGCCGAACGTGTGAAAAACGAATATCCTCAATATGATGTTCGCGTCACCATTCTGGGGCACTTGCAACGTGGTGGCAGCCCGACGGCACATGACCGTATTTTGGCCAGTCGTCTGGGTGCGGCAGCTATCGATGCTATCATGGAAGACCAACGTAATGTCATGATCGGCATAGAGCACGACGAAATTGTTTATGTTCCGTTCAGCAAAGCCATTAAAAACGATAAACCTGTCAAAAGAGATCTCGTCAATGTGTTGAGAGAACTGTCTATTTGATAACAGTATACAACAGAAAAAGACAAACGGTGGACGGTAAACATACAAAATGTTTATGGTTCACCGTTTATCATTTACGGTAAACCCCTTCTCTGACAAGATTCTTTCTGTTTCCTCCCATAATTGCACCCTTTGAACATGGTGAGTATATTTTTCGGAAAGAGGATGCAAATGATTATTCAAATTAAATGTCGCAGTCTGTTTCCCTGCTTCCACATCAAGTAATAGTCCGATTGCAGTAGAGGCCCCCTGAAGAGGTGTCCGTATAAAAGGACGGAAGAAAATGTCGGTCAATGGATCGAACCATTGATGCATCCTGATGATATCGGTAGACACAATTCCTGGATCAGCAGCATTGACCGTTATTCCACGTACCCGAAGACGCTCTGCCAGTTCAAAAGTAAAAAGCAACAAAGCGAGTTTTGTATTACTATAAACAGGGATTCGCCAGAAATTTCCCCTTTTACCACGAAGAAAAAAATCGGGAAAATCCAGCTTACCAATTGCATAGGTACAAGACACCATATTGACAATACGTGTTCCCTGTCCCATCAACGGAAGCAAAAGCCGCGTCAACAGACAGGGACCTACATAGTTTACACTGACCGTACGCTCCAGCCCATCTTCTGTAATATGCAATCCGGTTTCCATCGTCCCGGCATTATTCATCAGCAAAGCTATGGAAGTGTTCCGCTGTAATACCCGGTTTGCAAAAGTTTTCACTGAAGCCAGTGATGCAAGATCTATCTCCCATACTTCCATATTCTTATTTCCTGTTTCCTTCGCCAACTCCCTGCATTTGGGCTCCGCCTTCGACAGCGAACAACAGGCCATGATTACTGCATAACCTTCACGAGCCACGGCACGGGTGATCTCCATCCCCATCCCACCATCGGCGCCGGTAATAATAGCAAGCTTACGTTCCATCATTTATTTTCCAAGTGTTCGATCTCTTTTTGCAAACAAAGAGGAAGTTCTTCTGCCAAATGCTGATGACAAGCCATCTCAATGGTATACATCCTTCCTATGCAATAATTACTGTGCCCACAATTACAGCGGGCCTTTTCTTCACGCCGCATCCGGTTGACAAACCCGGGTTCATTAAGCAAAGCACGTGCCATCTGTACAGCCTCGAACCCTTCATTCAGCACTTCATCTATTTTCTCACGGGACACCAGCCCGCCAACATAAATTAAAGGAATTTTAATCTCAGAGCGGAACTTTAAAGCATCTTCCAAGAAATAGGCTTCTTTAAAAGGAACAGTCGGTATCATCACCCGTCCCGCCAACTTAACACCATACTTCAACCACCAGCAATCCATATAGTGCGTCAACGTCCTGATAGGCATCGCCCCACGCATAACATACATAGGAGCTTTACTGACAAAACCTCCACTCAAAACCAATGCATGCACCCCCAATGACTCAAGCCGTCTGGCCACTTCAAGGGTCTCCTCTATTTCCATACCACCACGAAAGCCGTCACGCATATTCATCTTCACGAACACGGCTATATCACTGCCGGCCGCCTTCATCACCTCTTCCATTACCATCATCATAAACCGCATCCGGTTCTCCAATGATCCTCCATATTCATCTTTCCGGCGGTTGGTGTAAGGTGAAAGAAACTGGCTGATCAGATACCCATGTCCTGCGTGAACTTCAACAGCATCAAAGCCGGCTTCACGAGCAAGACAGACTGCACGTCCGTAGGCTTTTGCCATTTCCGGCAATTCCTCCCGCCCCATCCCCCGTACCCATGTAGGCGAATAAATATTGAAGCCTGATGAAGCAGAAATAGGCGTAACTCCACAAATACTTTTATGAGACATGTTGCCACAATGCCCTATCTGTATACTGGCAGCGGCACCCTCCGCATGAATGGCATCGGTTAGCTCACGTAAGCCGGGAATGATCTCGGGACGAAGCCACAATTGCCTTGGAAATGATAATCCGCTACGGGTCACCGAAGCATAGGCAACCGTAGTCATCCCTACACCTCCGGCAGCAACGGAACGATGATAATCAAGCAACATCGGAGAAGGGGCGTTTCCCGGACACATACCTTCAAAAGCTGCCGAACGAATAGTACGGTTGCGCAATGTAAGCGGTCCGATGGTAATCGGTGTGAAAAGCTTAGAAGCAAGGTGTGTATTCATAAGTATTTTATTTTTTAATATAAGAAGGGAAAAATTCGTTTCTTATACTCGACCTGTGACCCGAACTCTTCCTTATAACGATGCCAAATAGCATCTGCCCGTGGAACAAGGTTGGCAATAGTCCACCAAGCAAAGACACATCCCGGCAAAGACCAGGTCAAGACAGCCCAACCAATCCATTCAACAATCTCACCCAAATAGTTGGCAGAAGTCACGTAACGATACATTCCCCTTTGAGGAAGATAATGGCGGGTATCTCCGGAAGTACGCAGATTCCGGATGACTGAGTCGGAATGCCAGTTGATTAGCATCCCGCTGAAGAATAAAAGTGTTCCTATCCAAAAACAAGGTGACAGCAACCAGTCGGCTGTGTAGTATCCTGAAGGCGCAAGATAAAATATCCATTCACCCTGCATCAGTCCGTTGAGGATATTAAAGAGGACTCCCATCAAAAGAATGAGTATCGGCATCTTACTTTTTCCTTTCATCAAGAAGGGAAAAACAAAGGCCCGCTGGAAGTAATGCAACTGAAAGAAGAGAAAGAAAGTAAGTTCTACAGGAAAGAAACGACGGTCGGAATGCCACCACAACCAACTCATGACCAAAAAGACAGGGGCCTCCATAAGTATCCAGGCCAACTTATTGTTTACCAAGATACCCCAGGAACGGCTGCGGAACATACCGTATCCCGCCCTGATAAAATAAAGGGCTATGAAAACGACCAGAGCCACCAGACTCATTATCAAAAGAAGCAGATTAAAGCCTTCTATACTCATATCCAAGATTTTATACAATGGACAAAGTTAAAAGAAAAACTTTAAAGAGACAAATAGTTTACGGAAATAAAGTAAGGGTGCTGCAAAGTGATCTGCCACACCCTCAGACTTTTCTTTTATCTTTTTTTCAACGGCACATATTTTTCTTCTTCCAACACATTCTTGTAAGCCGGACGAATGATACGTTTGCCTTCAAAATTCAATTCTTCATTACGATGGGCACACCAACCGACAATACGTGCCATAGCGAACAAAGGAGTGTAGATTTCTTGTGGCAAGCCAATCATTTCATATACAAAACCGGAATAAAAATCAACGTTGCTGGACACCGTTTTTCCATTATTCTTAATCTTACCGAATGTGGCAATGGCACGCTCTTCCAGAAGTTCAAGGAAAGCAAATTCGCGTTCACGCCCTTTCTCATGTGCCAGGTCACGTGCAAGTTCCTTCAGCAATACGGCACGAGGATCGGAAATGGTATACACGGCATGCCCGATACCATAGATCAATCCGGTCTTATTATAAACCTCTTTGTTCAGCATACGGGTAAAGTAAGTGTCAATCTCATCCACATTGGTCCAGTCCTGAATATTTTCCTGCAAATGATGGAACATGTCGGCCACCTGAATATTGGCACCTCCATGGAGCGGACCTTTCAACGAACCGATACCTGCGGCAATAGCCGAATATGTATCTGTACCGGTAGATGAAGTTACACGAACCGTAAAAGTAGAGTTGTTACCTCCTCCGTGTTCCGCCTGGAGCACCAGCAAAAGGTCGAGCGTACGCGCGTCCAGTTCGGTATAATCCCGTTTCAGCATATAAAGGAAATTCTCGGCAATCGACAAATTCTCCTGCGGATGACGGATGTGTAACGAACGGCCGAAAGTGGCATGACGCAACATATTGAAGGCATAAGCGATGATTGTGGGGAACTTTGAGATCAGATCAATGCTCTGACGCATCAGGTTATCACGTGAAGTGTCATCCGGATTGGAATCAAAACGATACATTTCAAGTACACTGCGAGCCAAAATGTTCATAATATTGTTCCCCTCAAGTTCAATGATATTCATCTTGGTTTTTTGTTCCAAAGGCATATTATCATTGATTAGTTCCCTAAACGAAGCCAGTTCTTCTTTATCGGGCAAACTGCCGGATAACAATAAATAAGCAACTTCTTCAAATCCAAAACGTTTTTCTTTCAGAATGGCATGTGCCAAGTCTTCCAGATCATATCCCCGATAGAACAGCTTTCCGGGAATAGGCTTCAATCCCCCTCCGGGAATTCGCTCATAACCTACGACATTACCA
Organism: Bacteroides hominis; assembly: GCF_033042785.2. Taxonomy (NCBI): domain Bacteria; kingdom Pseudomonadati; phylum Bacteroidota; class Bacteroidia; order Bacteroidales; family Bacteroidaceae; genus Bacteroides; species Bacteroides hominis. Next base: position 5,177,982 of record NZ_CP178829.1, read on the forward strand.
ATCTTAGTCAATCCGACTAACACACCTGTACCGTCTTCGTTACGAAGCCCCCGTTTTACGTCAAACTTCGGAAATAAATCGGTGTCAATCCGGGTACAATCTTTCATTGCCTCGGAAAGTTTATAAATCAAATATTCTTTTTTCATGTCCTGAAGGTATTAATTTTTAATTCGGTTAATGATTTCTTCTGTAAATTCGGAGGTAGAAAGTGGCTGCCCTTTGTGCATGAAGCGCGCCAGGTCATTGGTGGCTTTCCCTTCGGCAAAACTGGCTTCAAGCGCCTCTACAATCAGGTCGGCAGGCTCCTGCCAGCCCAGATATTCAAGCATCATGACGGCTGAAAGTATCAATGAACAAGGATTGACTACTCCCTTTCCGGCAATGTTGGGAGCCGTCCCATGGGTAGCCTCAAAAATGGCATGTCCGGAGTCATAGTTGATATTGGCTCCCGGCGCGATACCGATACCTCCTACCATGGCTGCCAACTGATCGGAAATATAATCTCCGTTCAGATTCAAAGTGGCGATAACCGAATAGTCTTCAGGAATCAAGAGAGTGTTCTGCAAAAAGGCATCAGCGATACAATCTTTAATCACCAGCTTGCCTGAAGCAATCGCATCGGAAAACTCACGTTCAGCCAACTCGTATCCCCATTTTTTAAAACCTCCTTCGGTGAATTTCATGATATTGCCTTTGTGCACCAAAGTGACCGAAGGCAGTTCATGCTGCAATGCATAGCGGCACGCGGCACGTACCAGACGCTCTGTACCTTCACGCGAAACCGGCTTCACCCCGAAAGAAGAGGTTTCGGGAAAACGTACTTTACTGACTCCCATCTCATCGTGCAAAAACTTATAGAATTTTCTTGCCTCCGGAGTACCTGCTTCCCACTCGATCCCGGCATAGATATCTTCCGTGTTTTCACGAAAGATGTGCATATTCACCTTCTCAGGCTCTTTGACGGGAGACACCACTCCACGAAACCAGCGCACCGGACGCAAGCAAACGTATAAGTCGAGCGTCTGGCGGAGAGCCACATTCAACGAACGGATTCCCCCACCGACCGGAGTTGTCAACGGTCCTTTGATGCCGATCAGATATTCCTTAAAAGCCTCCATCGTTTCATCAGGTAACCATGAACCCGTTGCCCGAAAAGCACGTTCACCGGCCAATACTTCTTTCCATTCGATATGACGGCTGCCACCATACGATACGTCTACCGCCGCATTTACTATTGCCTGCATGGCAGGAGTGATTTCCGTCCCTACTCCATCACCTGTTATAAAAGGTATTGTCGGTACATCCGGCACCAACAATCCCCCATCTTTCTGTTTGGTAATTTTACTCATTGATTTATTTTTTTATATACTCCTCCAATCGTGTTCCAAAGTCAGGTTCAATTGGTTTAAAACCAAAGATTTATTGATTTAAAACCTAAAACAAGTCCCGGAAAGCTATCTACAAGCTATTTGGCGTTCAAAGCCGATCCAGCTCGGAACCAGCCAATCTGCTGTTCATTGTAAGTATGCTGTACCGCAAACCGTTCTTCAGTGCCATCTTCGTGATGCAAAATCACCTCCAGGTTATGTCCGGGCGAAAACTCTTTTAATCCAACTACCGAGATTAAATCGTGCTCACGAATCCGGTCATAATCGGCTTTATCTACAAAGGTAACAGCCAACATACCCTGTTTTTTCAGATTGGTTTCATGAATGCGGGCAAAGCTTTTGGCCAGAATCACCTTCACATTCAGAAAACGCGGTTCCATGGCAGCATGCTCACGACTTGACCCCTCTCCATAATTTTCTTCGGCTACTACAATGGAAGAGATATCATCCGCTTTATACTGTTTTGCGGTACTCGAAACTGTTTCATATGTATTGGTCAAACGGTTCCAGACCTTATTCGTTTCGCCATTGAATGCATTCACCGCTCCCATCAACATATTATCGGAAATGTTTTCCAAATGGCCACGAAACCGAAGCCAGGGACCTGCCATCGAGATATGATCTGTGGTGCATTTTCCCTGTGCTTTGATAAGCAGCGGCATATTGAGAAAATCATTGCCGTCCCATGCAGGGAAAGGAGTCAGTAACTGTAAACGCTGAGAATCCGGAGCAACCTTAATCTCAGCTTTCTCACCCGTAGGAGCCTGATATCCCTGATTGCCGGCAACAAATCCGGCAGATGGCAGTTCATCCCCCGTAGGTTCACTAAGTTTCACCTTTTCACCGTCATGGTTAACCAAACGGTCTTTCAACGGGTTGAAACAAAGATCGCCGGCAATAGTCAGTGCCAGAACAATCTCGGGTGAAGCCACAAAAGCAAAAGTATTCGGGTTACCGTCAGCACGTTTGGCAAAATTGCGGTTAAATGAAGTCACAATAGAGTTTTTACGGGTCGGATCGTCTGTATGGCGTTTCCACTGGCCGATACAAGGACCGCAGGCATTAGCCATGATAGTAGCACCCATCTTTTCAAATACATCCATCATACCGTCACGCTCGGCTGTCGCACGGATCTGTTCGGAACCCGGATTTACAATCAGTGGTGATGCCACTCCCAGGTTCTTCTCATTCACCTGCCGGGCTACGGAAGCCGCACGGCTGATGTCCTGATAAGAAGAGTTGGTACAGGAACCTATCAAACCTACTTCCATTTTCCGGGGATAACCATTCATTACTACCTTTTCAGCAAATTCTGAAATAGGAGTGGCGGCGTCCGGAGTAAACGGACCATTAATATAAGGTTCCAACTCTGAAAGATTTATTTCGATAACCCGGTCATAAAAATCTTCCGGACGTGCCATTACTTCGTCGTCTGCACGCAAATCGGCAGCTACACTGTCGGCCATCACAGCCACTTCCTCGCGTCCGGTTGCTTTCAGATAAACAGCCATACGTTCATCATAAGGGAAAAGAGAGGTAGTAGCTCCTACTTCAGCACCCATATTACAGATTGTAGCCTTTCCCGTGGCCGATAACGAAGCCGTACCCGATCCAAAATATTCGATAATAGCGTTTGTCCCTCCTTTCACGGTCAGGATACCGGCCAATTTCAGTATGACATCTTTGGGAGCTGTCCATCCATTCAACTCTCCTGTCAGACGTACCCCGATCAATTTCGGCATCTTAAGTTCCCACTCCATACCTGTCATCACATCCACAGCATCGGCACCACCTACACCGATCGCCACCATTCCGAGCCCTCCGGCATTCGGGGTATGCGAGTCGGTACCGACCATCATCCCACCCGGAAAAGCATAATTCTCAAGTACCACCTGATGAATGATGCCCGCTCCCGGCTTCCAGAAACCAATGCCATAACGAGAGGAAACATCACGCAAGAAATCATACACCTCCCGGTTGGTTTGTGTAGCTGTTTCAATGTCACGTTCAGCACCCCGGTAAGCTTGTATCAAATGATCGCAGTGTACCGTGGAAGGTACTGCCACTGTATCTTTCCCAGCATTCATAAATTGCAACAAGGCCATTTGAGCCGTTGCATCCTGCATTGCAACACGGTCCGGACGAAAATTGACATAGTCCTCTCCCCGTTCATAATTCTTTAAATCCGCCACATTATACAAATGTGCATACAAAATCTTTTCAGCCAACGTCAAAGGACGCTTCAGTGCTGCACGAACATGCTCCATTTTCCCTTTATAGGATGTATAGAAGCTCTTTAACATATTCAAATCATATACCATAACAATTCTGGTTTTATCTGTTCTTCTATTTATTATAACCAATTATACGAAAGAAAGGTTTAACAAATTGAAATGTTTATTCCAATCCGGAAACAGATTTGTTATCTTTGCCGGAAATTTAACCCGCACCCCATTAACATGAACGATTATAATACAAACTCTTCTTCCCCGCTTAGCGATCTTCAACGCCAACAGCTTTTGCTACGTATGGAATATGAATATGAAAAAGAAGAATTTCGCAAGCAGACAGAAACGATGGGCATTGCGAGGAAAGTGAAGCGAGGGCTTTGCTGGTATCCCGTCAGTACAGGCAGAAGTTTTTATAATTCGCTGAACCAACTTGTGATAGAAATAGAACGTCAAGAAGATAAAGAGATAGAACATGCATTTGAATTCGGACGTCCTGTCTGCTTTTTCGAACAGGGCTATGATGGCAGCATACATTATTTCAATTCCATCTACACCGTAAGCTATGCAGATGAAGAGCGTATGGTAGTCGTGGTACCCGGAGCAGGTGCACTTCTTGAAATACAAGGAGCAGACAGACTGGGGGTACAGTTGTATTTCGATGAGACTTCCTACCGCAGTATGTTCGAAGCCTTGGAAGACGTGATTCGTGCGAAAGGTAATCGCCTCGCCCAACTACGTGATATCTTACTTAGTAAACAACCTTCGCAATGGAGAGAGATATATCCGGTACGCTTCCCCTGGCTGAACATCACACAAGAGGAAGCCGTTAACAAAGTGCTACGTGCCAAAGACGTGGCTATCGTACACGGACCTCCGGGAACAGGTAAAACCACTACCCTCGTAGAAGCTGTCTACGAAACACTGCATCGTGAAAACCAAGTGCTGGTATGTGCGCAAAGTAATACAGCCGTCGACTGGATTGCAGAAAAGTTGGTAGACCGCGGAGTGCCTGTACTACGCATCGGCAATCCCAGCCGGGTAAACGACAAAATGCTTTCGTTTACCTACGAACGCCGTTTCGAAAGTCATCCGGCATATACCGAGTTATGGGGTATCCGTAAATCCATTCGTGACATGGGGAATCATCTGCGTAAAGGAGGATATTCTGAACGCGAATCCACACGTAACCGAATACTCCGCCTGAAAGAGCGTGCCACTGAACTTGAAATACTAATCAACGAAGACCTCTTTTCCAGTGCCCGTGTCATTGCATCTACACTGGTCAGCAGTAATCACCGGATTCTCACCGGACGGCATTTCAGCACCCTCTTTATCGATGAAGCCGCACAGGCCCTGGAAGCTGCCTGCTGGATAGCTATCCGAAAAGCAGACCGTGTAATCCTCGCAGGAGATCATTGCCAACTCCCTCCGACCATTAAATGTATGGAGGCTGCGCGAAGCGGTTTAGACCGCACATTAATGGAAAAAGTCGTAATGAACAAGCAAGAAGCCGTTTCTCTGCTGAAAATACAATATCGCATGCATCGCTCCATCATGCAGTTTCCTTCCGCCTGGTTCTATCAAGGTGAGCTGGAAGCCGCACCGGAAATTTCTCACCGGGGAATACTCGAGCTGGACACTCCCATAAATTGGATCGATACTTCGGAAATGGACTTTCATGAAGAGTTCGTTGGAGAAAGCTTCGGACGTATCAATAAACCGGAAGCCAATCTGCTGTTGCAAGAACTGGAAAATTATATCCGCAAAATCGGAGAAAACCGAGTGGCAGAAGAGTGTATAGACTTTGGACTTATTTCACCTTATAAAGCCCAGGTACAATATTTACGGAATAAAATAAAAGGAAATCCATTCTTTCGCCCCTACCGTAACCGAATCACTGTCAATACAGTAGATGGTTTTCAGGGACAAGAACGTGATGTAATCTTTATCAGTTTGGTGCGAGCCAATGAAAACGGACAGATCGGATTTCTCAATGACTTAAGGCGAATGAACGTAGCCATCACCCGTGCCAGAATGAAACTGGTAATATTGGGTGATGCCACAACCATGAGCAAACACTCTTTCTACAGAAAGTTTATTGAGTATATCAATGGGCTCAGGCAAAATTCATAAAAATACCGATAACAAAAAAACGAAGTTATGTCAAAACTCACCACGGAATAACACAGAGTACCTCAGAGTCTTTTTACTAATAATCAGCAACTTAAACCACCCCTATGCTACTCTGTGTCCTCTGTGATGAGTTTTGACAACCTCGTTTACAATAAAGCAGCAGTCTGCTTATTTCTTCAAATACCAATCCTTATCTGTCTTTCCACCTGATTTTGCCCATGAAGCAAAACGCGGATATGATTGATCAATAGATTTCTTCTCTTCCGTATTGAATGTTTCAACATCTGCCAAATGAATAGCAAACGGATAATTCTGGTCTGACACGTAATAGATCCCTTTGTCTGTATCCGATAAATCCTGCTGGCTTCCAAAGAGAGCTGTATTTACCTTATCAGTTGGTTTATGGTTTACCAAATGTACTTCCGTACGATCCTTTCCTGTATTCTGGTGCAAGAAGATGAATGAATTGTAGGGAGCCACTCCAAAAGTTTCATGATCTACAGGTTGCTTAAATTTATTCCGTATCTTGAATGCAGAGGTCTTTGTATTGCTACCGGTCTCTTCAATAGCATTGGCAAATACAGCAACAGTAGCCTGGCTTAATTCATTATCCAACCCCTGACTTCCCCAAGCCGATTTCCCCTCGATGAAGTCACACTCTTCTACATTTGCCCTTTCTGTATTCATTTGGTAAGCAAAGCCATTCTTAAATAACGCTCCCGACCACATAGCAGTAAAAGTATCTTCAGTAGAAAGTACCTGATTTTTGGTGTTAAAACTCAAAACCGAATTATATTTCACAATCACATCATTCAGGTCATAATCACCTTTAGAAGGCCAATTATCTTCAAAAGCCAAAATTCCTTTATACGTCATTTTATAGGCTATTGACTGATCGTCCGGATCTTCCGGATCAACCGAGGGCATATCGGGAGGGATAATAGCCTCTATCGGATTTGACCAGACATTAAACATAACATCATTATAATCTTGACTTGTCCAATCTTCAAACGATAATACAATAAATTCATTTATTTTAAATGCAGCTGTATGCTTACGTTGATCGTTATTTAATGCAGTAGTTGAATAGAACATTCCCCGTCCTTTACCTACATTACCATTAGTAGTCGTCCCTTTTCTCGTAAAAGCATCATTACTAATAAACCAGCCTATTTTAGTCCCTTTTGGGAATACAGTTCCCTTATCTTCTCCGTCAGCATCAATATAATGTAGTTTTACACACTCCCCGCCTTTAATACCGACTCCCGTTTTAGTATTGGGGAATACAACGTACTTTTTAGCTTTCCGAATCTGAGCGACATTTGCCCCTTCCGAATAGCAATAATAGCCAAACGCACTATATGCCGCACTTGTCCCTCCGATAAAACGCACCTTCACTTCGGCACCATGTTCGTCATTAATCATAAAATCAACCGACTGGCGATATTTCTGAGGGCAGTTTCCATCCTCCGGTATAGTTTTATTAATTGTTCTGTAAAATGCGGGCGTCAATTCAATAACACCTTCATTATCCAAATAGTTAGGCCGTCCTTTTATATCCCAACTGCCCAAAGTATAAAATCCTTCAGGCACCGTTTGATACTCACCACCTACACGCGTCTGCACAGATGCTTCGGCAGCCGTATCCCAGTTTATATCAGCCGTTATTGTATTCCCTTCTATTTTAGTTTTATACAACATAGGTACTCCGATATAAGAGGTATAAATATATACTTCCTCGCCATAAGCCGGGATTGTTTCTTTGGCACGATATACTCCGGTTCCATCAGTCATTCTCACAACCTTGGGGTCGATATCAGTGCGTTTCACAATCTGTCCGTCAGCATCAGTTGTCAACGGATTCTCAAAATACAGTTCAAATAATACCTGATAATTCTCTGCAGGAATATCATACTTCAGATCCAATTGAACATCTTGTGTAGTTGCAAAATCAAAGGAATTAGCTACCCCGGACGGTTTTTCATCTGGTTTATAATGATCTTTCTCATCAATACATCCTACAACCACGCATCCCAATAAAAGAGTACTTAATAATACTCTCAGCATCTTTTTCGTTGCATAAACACGATTTTTCATATTGACAAATAGTTTGTTTGTGAATTAGACTACAAAGATATATATAAAACTTGATACATTTATCCAATAAACAGACTTATTTTTTATATTATACAACATACACACTTCACACAAAACCAATAAAACACTAAATACCAATAAAATAAAAAGAGGAAGAACAATCATTCTCCCTCTTATCAAAACTTGTATATTCTGATTAATTATTTTCCGGACGAAGTTTACGAACTGTTACGGCTGTCTGCCACATTTCGCTTTCACGCAATGCCTTCAGTTCTGCTTCCAGTTTCTCGCGATAATCCGGTTTTGAATTGGAATCAATAGAAATTTGTGCTTCATTACCTGTCTTGACACTATTATATAATTTCTGAACAACGGGCTTGATTGCGTCGTGGAACGGGCCCATCCAATCAAGAGCACCACGCTGAGCTGTCGTAGAACAGTTGGCATACATCCAATCCATACCATTCTTAGCAAACAAAGGCATCAATGACTGAGTCAGCTCTTCTACTGTTTCATTAAATGCTTCAGATGGAGTATGACCGTTTTCACGCAAAACCTCATACTGAGCCAGCAGCAGTCCTTGTATAGCTCCCATCAGTGAACCGCGTTCGCCTGTAAGGTCAGAAGTAGCTTCACGAACGAAAGTAGTCTCAAACAAATATCCTGAACCAACTCCAATACCTAATGCAATGGTTCTCTCCATAGCTCTTCCGGTAGCATCCTGATAGATAGCGTATGAAGAGTTCAGTCCACGGCCCTCAAGGAACATCGTACGAAGTGAAGTGCCCGATCCCTTGGGAGCAACCATGATCACATCGATATCTTTCGGTGGAACGACACCGGTACGGTCACTCCAGGTGATTGCAAAACCATGAGAGAAGTAGAGCGCTTTTCCGGCAGTCAGGTAAGGTTTGATAGTAGGCCATACAGACATTACGGCAGCATCTGACAACAGACACATCACAATAGTACCTTTCTCGCAAGCCTCTTCGATGCCGAACAGTGTTTCACCCGGAACCCAGCCGTCTGCCACTGCTTTTTCATATGTTTTTCCCGGACGCTGACCAACGATCACATTGAAACCGTTATCACGCAAATTCAGTGACTGACCCGGTCCCTGCACACCGTAACCGATAACAGCGATTGTTTCATTTTTCAATACTTCACGAGCTTTTTCCAAAGGAAATTCTTCACGGGTTACTACATTCTCCGTAACACCGCCAAAATTCAATTGTGCCATTTTTCTTTTTTGTTTTAAAAGTCCTGCTTCATCTTATTTAGGAAGCAAAACCGATTATTAATAATTAAACTTATATTCTTTATTTATTATAGTGCAAACCGCCAGCCTACATTAAGCTGCACCACACTATTGTTTGCTTTCGGATTAGAATTACTTGCCCACGCTTTGTTTACATTAATCAATCCGATATTATAGTTAAGAGAAACCAGCAAGCCACGCTCAAACTGATATCCGGCACCAAGTCCCACACCACAATCAAACGTACGAATCACGTTCATACCTATAACTGTGGTCGCATGATCCGAAGATGCTTTATTCTCTGAGTTCACATTAAAACTAAACTGCGGACCTCCGAATAGATACAATCCTTTATATATGAATTCTTTCGCATATACCGGGATGTTTATATAATCCAACTTGTCTGTATAAGAAACCCCATTACCGTTATATTTACTTCCCTGCATTGAGTAGTACACTCCTGCTTCTATTCCGAACCGTTCAGTCAGCATCACATCGCCACCCAATCCCACATTAAGTCCGGGACGTACTTTAGAATCCACTTCTCCGGTAGTGTTGGCCAAGTTCAAACCAACTTTAGGAATCAAATGAAACTGCTGGGCACCCACCCGGCAAGAAACAAAAAGCAGTAAAAGAAAAACTATTTTTTTCATCCTATTATATTTTAAACTATACAAACTTCACTTTTGCGCGGCAAACCACTTCACAATCGTTTTTCTTTATCTCTACGTGATACTCATCTTCGTTCACCTCTTCTTCAAAGAAAGAAAGTTCGTCACCGTAATAACTCTCTGCCACATAGGCCATTTCAAACCTCTGAATTTGTTTCCTCATATATAATTGAATGGGGAATAAATCCAAGATATGCTCTATATAACGAATACTGTTCACATGGCCATTGATATCAATATCACTATACTTAGCGGTCAACTTAGCAGAAGGCTTGTCTGTTGTCACTTTGATGCGCGAAGGTTTCTCAATGGGGCAAGGTTCGTCACATACATAATCCACGATACTGCCGCCATGCAATGTCAGCAAATCGGCAGGTTTACGGGTATTCAGATTAATCATCGCCCATACCGAACGGGCATACCCGATCTTCTTGCCATCTTTGTTCAGAATAGCAAAATTACGGTCTGTAAAAAGACGGTATACATTCTCCACCCACGTCTGTACGGTAAACTCTTCATATTGATAAGGCATCTCTTCCAGATCGATGGCCAGACGGGACAGTACCCAGGTATAATTGTCTTCATTCAATGTAGCAATCCCGAACCCACGTTCACTGGCATGAAAACCGGCACAATTTAACAGATGATTACCGAGCACCCCCATTGTCAAACGCCCCTTGAAGTCGACATGAAAAGGTTCCGCAATAAACTTATAACTTCCTATCTTATTCGCATCACTCATCTATTTTTCCTCTCCTTTGCTTAAGTTATATTTGGTTTCACGATCTGCCAGAAATTCGTTCACGCGTTCAAAACAACTGGTAGTGATGGCCACCCGCCCCGAACGTACAAACTGCAACACACAGTTCAATGCGCTCAATTCTTCGTAGAGGGAAGTAATTTCCTCACTGATTCCATTTTTCTCGACAATGGCAAATACCGGATTAACTTCTACAATCCGTGCGTTATAACGACGGATCACTTTCGACGCCTCCGGTTGTGACTGAAATTCCGGCATAGACACTTTGTAAAGTGCTATTTCATGGAAATAAATTTCATCTTCAGTGAAATAATGCGCCTGAAGCACGTCTATTTTCTTCTCAATCTGCTTGACAACCTTCTCAATCGTATCCTTGTCAGTCCAGGCTGTAATGGTGTACTTATGTACCCCCTTGATGGAAGAAGCCGAAACATTCAGACTTTCTATATTAATCTGCCTACGGGTAAATACCGCCGTAACCTGATTCAACAATCCGGCAAAGTTCTCTGAATGAACAATTAACGTATATAATGTTTTATCCATAACCTCTAAATTATTAGCATTCCAACAACATCTGATTAACCGAACCTCCCGGAGGAGTCATCGGCAATACATTCCCCTCTTCAATCACACAGGCTTCCAACAGGAACGGACCCTCTGTCGCAATCATTTCCTCTATCGCATCAGCCAGTTCTTCACGGGTGAAAACCCTTTTGGCCGGTATATCGTAAGCAGAAGCAATCTTGATATAATCAGGATTCAACATGGGTGTAAACGAATATTTACGGTTAAAAAACATTGCCTGCCATTGGCGTACATTTCCCAGAAAATTATTATTCAATACGATGATTTTAACCGGTGCCTTCTGTTCCATAATGGTTCCCAGCTCCTGAATGTTCATTTGCAAACCACCGTCACCCATAAATACACAAACCGTACGGTCCGGTCGGCCAAAAGTAGCACCGATAGCGGCAGGAAGTCCGAATCCCATAGTGCCGAGCCCTCCGGAGGTAATAATGCTACGATCCTTTGAGTATTTAAAGTATCGGGCAGACATCATCTGGTTCTGCCCTACATCAGTTACCAATACTGCTTCATGATTCGTTGCATCGCTTACTGCACGCACCACTTCTCCCATTGAAAGCGTATCGCCCATCGGGTGCAATTCCGGACGGATCACCTTTTCTTCTTCCACCTGTTCATAAGGCAGGAAACTATCCAGCCACTCTTTATGCTCATTGGGTTGAAGCAATGCCGTTACCGCGGCAAGTGTTTCTTTACAGTCACCCAATACTGCTACATCCGCATGTACATTCTTATTCACCTCAGCCGGATCAATATCAAAATGAATCACTTTAGCCTGTTTAGCATAGGTGGCTAAATTGCCGGTCACACGGTCGTCAAAACGCATACCGACAGCGATCAAGACATCACATTTATTGGTGTTCATGTTCGGTCCGAGATTACCATGCATTCCCAACATACCTTTATTCAGAGGGTGTTCAGTCGGTAAGGCCGACAGTCCCAGCAGCGTACATCCGGCGGGCATGCCTGCTTTTTCGATAAAAGCACGCAGTTCCTGCTGAGCATTGCCCAACTCTACACCCTGACCTACCAATACCAACGGCCGTTCCGCACCGTTAATTAATTCGGCAGCTACTTTCACAGCCTCCGGATCAGTCTCGGGTACAGGCACATAGCTGCGTATAAAATCAAGCTTTGTAGGAAAATATTCCGCCTTCTCCACCTGAGCATTTTTCGCGAAGTCAAGCACTACCGGTCCCGGGCGTCCGCTTTTGGCAATATAAAAAGCACGGGCCACTGCCCACGGAACATCTTCGGCACGGCGAATCTGATAACTCCACTTCGTGATCGGTTGTGTAATACCTACCAGGTCGACTTCCTGAAAAGCATCCGTACCGAGAAAAGCCGTTCCCACCTGTCCGGCAATCACCACAATCGGTGTACTGTCAATCATCGCATCCGCAATACCGGTAATGGTATTAGTAGCTCCGGGGCCACTTGTCACCAGACAAACCCCTACTTCACCCGAAGCACGGGCAAACCCCTGAGCAGCATGTGCCGCTCCCTGTTCATGGCGAACCAAAATGTGATTCAAAGTCTCCCTATGGTCATATAAGGCATCGAATACCGGCATGATGGAACCTCCGGGATAACCAAAGATCGTCTTTACACCATGATATTCCAAAGAACGCATTAATGCTTCACCGCCTGAAATTATATCTTTACTCATGTACTAAAATTTACAATTTAACGATTTATGATTTCGATTGAAACAACCCCATAGTTAATCAATCAGTCTCACCGCCCCTTTATCGGCAGAGCTTACCATGCTGGCATACGCTTTAAGGCTCTTAGGCACATAGCGTTCACGAGTGACCGGAGTCATCGGACGTGCAGCCAGTTCTTCATCGGTCAGTCGCACGTTGATAGTCCGTTCGGGGATATTGATTTCGATGATATCACCATCCTTGATCTTCCCGATATTACCTCCGGCGGCCGCTTCGGGAGAGATATGACCAATGCTGAGTCCCGATGTACCGCCACTGAAACGGCCGTCGGTAATCAGCGCACACTCCTTGCCCAAATGGCGCGATTTAATATAAGAGGTGGGATAAAGCATCTCCTGCATACCGGGACCTCCTTTCGGACCCTCGTGCGTGATGACGACTACATCTCCGCTGACAACTTTTCCTCCAAGTATCCCATTGCAGGCGGCTTCCTGTGAATCGAATACCTTTGCCGGACCGGTAAACTTCCAGATACTTTCGTCCACACCGGCTGTTTTCACCACACAACCATCCTGAGCTATATTTCCTTTCAGTACGGCCAGTCCTCCGTCTTTGCTATATGCATGTTCCATATCGCGAATGCACCCTTCGGCACGATCCGTATCCAGTTCTTTGTAATAGACGTCCTGAGAGCCGAGCACCAGATTGAACTTCCCGGCAGCCGCACTCTTATACTTCTTAATAGCCTCTTCACATACGTTCGGGCTTGTTATATCATATTTATCAATTGCTTCACCCAATGTCATCCCATCGATACGGACCACGGATGTATCTATCAATCCGGCTTTGGCAAGTTGTCCCATAATCCCCATGATACCTCCGGCACGATTCACATCCTGAATGTGATACTTCTGAGTGTTCGGCGCTACCTTGCACAGGCACGGGCTTTTGCGCGACAACATATCGATATCATCCATTTTAAAGTCCGCTCCTGCTTCATGAGCTATCGCCAGCAGGTGGAGTACCGTATTGGTAGATCCCCCCATCGCAATATCCAGTGTCATGGCATTCAGGAATGCCTCACGGGTGGCAATGCTCCGGGGAAGCACACTCTCATCACCGTCCCGATAATATTTATAGGTATTTTCTACAATCAGTTTCGCAGCATCTTTGAACAATTGGGTACGGTTGGCATGAGTCGCCACAATCGTTCCGTTTCCGGGGAGTGCCAGACCGATCGCTTCGTTGAGGCAGTTCATCGAGTTGGCAGTAAACATCCCCGAACAGCACCCGCAAGTGGGACAGGCCCGATTCTCAATTTTGGAAACTTCTTCATCGCTCACACTTTCGTCGGCCGACTTAATCATCGCGTCAATCAGGTCCAAATGCTGCCCGTCCAATTCACCGGCTTCCATCGGGCCTCCGGATACAAATACAGTAGGAATATTCAGCCTCATAGCCGCCATCAACATTCCCGGAGTGATTTTGTCACAATTGCTGATACACACCATGGCATCCGCTTTATGGGCATTCACCATATATTCTACGCTATCGGCAATGATATCCCGGGAGGGAAGGGAATAGAGCATTCCGTCGTGCCCCATAGCAATGCCATCATCAATGGCAATCGTATTGAACTCTGCAGCAAAGCATCCCAGCTTCTCAATTTCTTTTTTCACCAACTGGCCTATTTCATGTAGATGTACATGTCCCGGAACAAACTGAGTGAACGAATTGACGATGGCAATGATAGGTTTGCCTAATTGCTCTTTTTTCATACCGTTGGCTGCCCAAAGTGCCCGGGCACCCGCCATGCGACGGCCTTGTGTGCTGAACGAACTGCGTAACTGCTTTTTCATTTCAATATTCCTTTTAAGTAAAGAGCCTTTCCCACCGTAGTGAGAAAGGCTCTAAATCATATCTTCTATCTGTACGAATACATACATAACCTTTCTCACGCTCTTGATGGAATCACCACGACGCGAATAATATGCAGGACTGCCAGGTTAATTGATGTATGATTATTCATAACTTCTGTTTTTCTTTCTTTATGTGCTGCAAAGGTAAGTGCTTTTTTATAAACTCCAAACAAATTGAAGAAAAAAATCACTCAAAACAAAATAATTGTAAGCAAAGCCCATCATTAAATACGCATTTATCATTCAGAATACTATATTCCGAACTATTCCTTATAAAAATCCGCTTTCAGAATATATACAAATTGAATATAAACAGCACAAACATACCAATTATGCGACAACTCTTCAAGGAAGAAAACAAAGAAACATCAATAGAAATCAAGGAAAAAGAAAAGAGCGGAAAGATTAGATTAAAGTCAAACCAATAAAACATGGGGATGTTGTATCGTAAAACATCCCCATGTTATAATACAAAACATCCGGATGTTTCACACAACAACACCCGGATGTTTTCGCAACAAGAGTTTAAAGTTTCAAAGTAAACAATGGCATATTACTGACGAATAAAACGTATACTAAATCCGAAGCCACGACTATATGTATTCGTACATTGTGGTACGGCTACATTCGAAGGATTGACGGAGAGTGCCCAGCAATCATTCCCATCAACACTGTCAAACCACCAATACCCAACTTCATCTTTTTCCTGAAAAGCAAAAGGCTCATCAGCATTGCGCCGTCCACCGGGTTTCCCGACAAATCCGGCAATCTTCAATGCCTCGGCTACTTTAGGATCCCCACCTAAGAAATCCCGCAATGTATCCCAGTCTCTCAAATGATTCGGTATTTTCCAGCCTTTAGGGACCAAGGACGTGCCACTGGAAAACACACCTGCATTATACAACAGTCCATATTGATTGCGAATGGTCCGGCTATCTTCCGTAATGCCAGCGGGGAAACCATATACAGCATATCGCGGGATACCATCCTTTCTCCATTCTGAGGAAATGACTCCTGCACTGTTTGTTATCGTCCGCAAATTATCCGCCATCCAATACTGTGTACCGATTTTCATCACCCGATACGAGTTACCTTCATTGTCGGTAGCCTGATAAGGACGGAGTCCGCTTGCCTGATTGCCCGAGTAACCGATATAATCACCGGTAATAAAATTCACTCCGTCTTCGGTAAACAAAGAGGTGAATGGCTCCGTATTAGTACCCGGCGTATAAACGGTAGTCAGATAATCCACCTTTCCTCCGTTGTCCAGAACCACTCCTTCACCAAACGCCTTGTTATAAACATTATAAGGATAAAAGACCGAGGCACTTTTACCCGATCCAAATGAATAATCGGGAATAAACTCATGACATAGTTCTCCTACTTTCACTCCCTCAACATAAAGTTCATAAACAAACGAACGGGAAGAATCGGGCACTTTAAATTCAAGTAATAAGGTAGTTTCAAGCGTTGCCGGCAATTTCTTACCATCCTTAGCAGTCAGTTCGAGGACAGCAGTACCGGACAATGCTCCATCAGCCGAACCTTTACCAGGGGCAATCACTGTTATTTCGCCATCGGTGGCCGATGTATACCTTGCCGTAACTGTCCAACCGCGCGGAGCCGTACATACCGGAGCAATATCTTTATTCACGCCACTGCAAGTAAATGCAAAGGTCCGGGATTCGCTCCGATGGAAATACGCCACTTCCGAAGTCTCCAGTCCGACCTGTGATCCTTGCCATTCCGGCACTTTAAGAGTTTTTCCATCACTCAGATAAAATACAATATAACCGTCTTCACTGACCACCTTCCGGAACATAGGATCGCCGGATGCACCTTTCGCCTTCATCGGATTACCCGCAGCATCTTCCAATTCAACAGGACCACTCCCGTAGTCAAGCGTCCAGTATCCTGCCGCATTGACCCCAATGACCGGAACAATGCCATCGGTTCCCGAAGCTCTGACCTTTTGCCCGTTGTTATCCAAAAGAAAAGAAGAAGTTCCATCCGGAGCCTTGTTAGCCCAATACAGATGCCCGTCCGTATCCATTTTCATGGTGATGACGGGAGCTATACCATTTTTTCCCTTATCTCCTTCCGCACCGTCTTTACCATCCGTACCGTCAACTCCGTCTTTACCATCGGTACCATCCTGACCGTCTTTGCCGTCGGTACCGTCAACTCCGTCTTTACCATCGGTACCATCCTGACCATCCTTGCCGTCGGTACCATCAACTCCGTCTTTGCCATCGGTACCATCCTGACCATCTTTGCCATCGGTGCCGTCCTGACCATTCTGACCATCTTTACCGTCTTCCCCTTTCTTACCGTCATCTCCTTTCTCACCATTCTTGATGACAATGGTGCCACTCTTAAAGAAACTGATCGTATAGCCGCTTCCATCGGCAAGTTCGTTGAATCCGGTAATGTAATCACCGGATTCAGACGAGTCTATGATCAGCTTTAAGGCAACAATATCCCTATTCATATTTTTACATAACTCTTCGATAGAGTTTGCCTGTTCCTCCATTTCCGCGTGATTCTTCAGCACTTCGTTTATCTCTTCCTGACTACAGGAAGCAACGAGGAACAAACAGAGAAACAATAGTTTGATTATATGATTCATATTTATTAGAGTTAAATTAATAATTTGCATCCCGGACACAACGGATACTGTTACCTTCGC
The DNA here is from genome assembly GCF_033042785.2 of Bacteroides hominis. Classification (NCBI taxonomy): domain Bacteria; kingdom Pseudomonadati; phylum Bacteroidota; class Bacteroidia; order Bacteroidales; family Bacteroidaceae; genus Bacteroides; species Bacteroides hominis. Next base: position 5,195,380 of record NZ_CP178829.1, read on the forward strand.
CCAACCCGGCAACACCGGGAGTCAGTTGCTCTACAGAATTGGACCTAAAACTCATCCGGATGCGGTAATCCGCTTCCGTCGACCACCATTGCCCTGTTGTTTCCGAAGCTCCGGTACTGCCATTACTACCCTCGACCGTATTAGCAGGTAAAGCAGTAAAACCGGTCAGATTGTCTCCCTCTATTCCGGCACTCTCCATCCAACTTCCGATCCCTTTCCCAATAGCTGTCGATTTCAGTTTACGTGCATCTGCCCCCACAAAGTCTACCAATGCTTGCAGTTCTGCTTTAGAAGGAACATGCCATCCTTGAGGAGCTATATTCCCTTTCATCGCAAACAGATTGTAAAGCACACCGTACTGGTTGCGATATTGCATAGCACCCGGAGCATCGGCATTAGCCGCCCGGTCAACCTGACATGCAGGAAGGTCTGACCCGCACTGAATCATCCAAGCTTCTGAAGTGGCAAAACCGGTAGGAATAGGAGTACCATCATTAAATTGGGTTGTCTTCAGATTTTCTCCCATCCAGTAGAGACTGCCTATTTTCACAACCCGGTAAGCATATCCCTGCACATCGACAGCCAAGGAAGCTTTCAGCCCGCAAACAGTCCCGTTCACCAGCCCATCTGTTCCATCTGCCGGCATTACATACTGACTGCCGTCTTCCGTCAGTATGGCAGTAGACGACGGATTGCCCGTAACGGGAGTATACCCTGTTCCGTCATGCTGTATCGACGCTCCGTTCTCCAGAATAATCCCCGAACCAAAAACACGCGAAGCAGCATTATAAGAATAGACTACAGTAGCCCGGTCCGTCGTGGAATAAGCCGGCACATACTCCCGGCATATTTCTCCTACTTTAAACCCCTCCATCAAAATATCATAAACCAGGGAACTATTGAACTTCGGAAGCTCAATACGATAATACAACGTTACCAAGATGTCTGCCCGGACAGTATTTCCCAAGGCATCTGTGCCTTCTATCGTTATTCTTTCCGAAGCCGGCAGAGCCGAACCGGCAGCAGGCGCTTTCACAGTCAGCACCCCTTGCAAAGCTTTCGGCTGATAATTAATCGTAGCATCCCATGTTCCTGCCACCTTTACTATCTGCCGGAAACCACTACAATCAAACGGAATGTCCAGTGCTACTCCACGACGGAAGAAAAGAGGTCCCGTTTCATTGAATATCAGTTTATTATCTGCGGATTTAGCCACCTTATAGACACTTCCGTCAGTCATTGTAAAAATGACATACTCCGGATCTCCCGGATTCACAGACGTAAAGATGGACTGGCTGCCATCTGTCACGGTGGCTACAATTTTCTCTCCGCTTGCTCCTGTCATCCACTTCGTAACAGTTCCGACAGTAACCTGCCAGTAATATTCTCCGTCCGTATCTTTAGCTATACCGACAGATGGAGTAATACCATTTACCGGAGTCATAATCACTTTATTACCCTCTCCGTCCGTCAGCCACTCTACCACTCCGGCACCTATCTGTACAGTCCAGTAATAATTACCATCCGTATCCTGTTTAGCACCCATCAACGGAGTATCTCCGGCCGGACCTTTCACACCATCTTTACCGTCAGTACCGTCAACTCCGTCTTTGCCATCCGTACCATCTGCGCCGTCCTGACCATCATTGCCATTACTGCCGTCGGTTCCGTCAGTTCCGTTCGAGCCATTCTGACCATCTGCCCCATCTTCACCGTCAACACCATCCTTGCCATCCGTACCATCTGCGCCGTTCTGACCATCATTGCCATTACTGCCATCGGTTCCGTCATTACCGTTTTCTCCTTTATTCCCTACCAGGCCATTCTTTACAAGCATGTCTCCCCCTTTATGAAAAACGATCAGTGTACCGTTTCCATCGGGCAACTCTGTCACACTTTCAATGTAATCATGAGTCGGTATCGTATTCACTATCGTGGCAAGCAGCCGTACTTCATTATTGGTATCGGATATCCATTCCCGGAGCTTTCCCATCCGGACATTCAATTCGGCTTCCCGGCGCAAGGCTTCGTTAATGTCCTCCTGAACACATCCTCCTGCCAACAAAACCGACAAAATGATAAATATATATTTTTTATATCTCTTCATGATTTCCTGTTTTAAAGATTAGTCTTCTCTCAAAATCCGTACGCTATAACCCACCGAATTATTATCTCCACTATTAAACCCAAACTCGGAAGAAGTTGCAGATAACCTGAATACAGCACCGACACTCTCCAGGCTGGCGCTACTCCACCAGATACCGGCTTGCTGAAGATCGTTAAACGAAAGACCGTCAGCAGCCCTATATCCCCCTCCGAAACCGCCAAAACCAGTGAGATCAGTTCCGCCGGCAACATTCCAATGTTCTGTCCCGGCTTCCTTCAATAACGTACCGGCATTGGTGCCCAGAAAAGCCCGCAATATAGATACGATATCAGATTCCGTAGGAAGTTTCCATCCATCGGGTACTACTTTCTTTGCTGCCACCCAATTGTACAAAACGCCATAAGATATTTTATTGGCAAAAGCTCCTGTAGCGGAGGCGTCCTGATAATCATACACGGCACAAGCACCTGAACCTGTATCTTCAAATCCACTTTCTTTCCAAGCATGCCCCGATAAGTTAGTTTCGACAGGACTTCCATCAGGATAACTAAGCGTCCGTAAATTTTCCATGGTCCAATACTGTTTACCTATTTTCACGATGCGATAGGTGTTACCATCCACATCAGTCAGTTTTTCCGCTTGCAGGCCATCTCCGAAATCCGGTTCCCGTCCTTTCAACGAACTGTCGGTATAGAATTCCGCCCCGTCTTCAGTATAGATATACATGACTGCCGGCCGGTCGGCAGCAGGAGCATGATAGCCCGTACCGTCGTGCTGCACCGTGCCTCCTGTATTCGTGATAAGCCCCGCCCCATAAATTCCTCCTGTCAGATAAGGATAGACAATCGTTGCAGACTGCTTTAACTCCCGCTGATATTCCCGGCAAAGCTCTCCCACCTTTTTACCCCAAAGACGGATGTTGTAGACATAAGAGCCTTTGAAATCCGGAAGCATTATCCTATAAAGCATACTCACGGCGAAAGAGCTCCGTGCTGCTTCTTCTGTGGTATTCGTACTCCTCAGTACTACATCTCCGGATAATGCTACGCCCGCTGCTCCTGCCAAAGGAGCTTCAAGGGCCAGTGTACCTGCATCAAAATCAACCGTTGCCTTCCATCCCTCCGGAACATCTACCGATAGCCGTTCCTTAGAGATACCCTTACAACTGAAAGCAATCACCCGGGACTCGCCACGACTGAAGAAGAGCAGTTTGCGTCCCTCCGGCACCTCAATAGAAGGTTTTCCCACCGGTATTTTAAATTGGGTTGCTCCCCCACTTAAAGTAAACTCTATATAATCCGGATCATTATATTCCACCTTCTCAAACACAGACACGGCATCTTTTGCGTTGGCAATTATTTTCTTTCCACCCGCCTCAATCCATGTTTCAGGATCAGACCCTATCTTCTGTGTCCAGTAATAGTTATCGTCACCGCCATCAGCCACCGTCCACTGTTTCACTCCTAACTGAGGAGTCCGTCCATCATGGACCGCAGAGACTGCCTTTATCCGGTTTCCGTCATTGTCCGCCAGATAATATGGTTCACCGGAACCGACTTTTACAGTCCAGTAATATTCCGAGTCAGTGGGGTCCTGCATAATGCCGACCACCGGATTCTGTCCGGGATCACCTTGTTCTCCTTTGCTTCCGTCCGTACCATTAGCTCCATCTTTACCGTCTGTTCCATCCACGCCATCCTTGCCATCGGAGCCATTCGTTCCATCCACACCATCTTTACCATCGGTGCCGTTCTCTCCATCTTTACCATCCGTACCATCGGCACCATCTACGCCATCTTTGCCGTCCGCACCATCTACACCATCCTTGCCGTCCGTACCGTCAATACCGTCTTTGCCGGCATCTCCATCGGGACCCGTATTTCCCTTCTTTCCGTTACGAATAGTGATCGGGGCACTTCTGGAAAAGGAGATGGTATATCCCGTACCATCCGCCAACTCCTCAATGTGAGTGATGTTGTCTCCTATCTTGTCAATATTGACAATCACCTGAAGATTATAAATATCTTCATTCAATTTTCTGCATAACTCTGTCAGCTCCTGCAGTTCTTTCTTCTGATCACCTTGTCTGTCAAGTAAATCGTTGAAATCGGATTCCTTACAGCCATACAGCAACGGAATCAATAACAACAACAGATATATTCTCTTTCTAATCATAGTTTTCATTTTTGAATTTCAACAATAACTCGCCTGGCAAGTACACTGTAGCTGTTAGGATCGGAAGTAAGCGTATCTATACACTCTCCTTTCACGTTGATACGTTTGCTGTCAATTCCCTTCTTTTCAAGGTAAGCTGCCAACACCTCCGCACGCTGTAAAGAGATTTTTTGATTAATATCCGGATTACCCGTATGATCGGCATAACCCAAAAGAATGACTTTCAGATCAGGATACTTTTTTAGGGTTTCCACAATGCGGGATAATTCATTTTTGTATAAAGCTACATTCAGATAAGCCGATCCCCTCTTAAAGTAGACAGGAGGCAACTCATTGAATCCCAGCACCGGATTGGATTCCACTCTCTCTTTCGCATCCGTTTGCGCTTGCTGCAACTGCATATTTAAGGAAGCTATTTCCTGTTTCATCCGGTTCTTCTCTATCGAATCCTCCGTACAGCAAACAGGTGTGGGTAAGTCCACCGCGCGCTCCTCTATATATCTTACCGCAATATCTGTCACATGCTTTGAGGCATAAAGGACATTATCTTGTTTCTTCTTACCCACTTTCCATATCAAGGAAAGCCCGGCACTCGTCATAAAATGGTCTTTTGACTTGATAAGGGTCGACACACCATCCATCTTATTATTATTGACCCATATAATTCCCGTACGCAACTGTACGTCAAAAGCGCGTGAAATCTTGTAACGCAAAGAGAGATCTCCCCCTACCCCAAAGTTCCAGTCATCAGTCTTTTTGCCTGACAACGAGCTCTTATCCGCCTTATTTACTAACTCCGTAGAGAAACGTTGTGCATAGACAGCAGGACTCAGCAATACCGTCCAACGCCGGTTGCCCCGGTTGAGCCCAAAGAAGTTATTTACATTCAGATTCATCTGTAAGCCAAGATTGGTGAAGTGTACTTTCGAAAACACATCCTTATACTTCCAGGTAGTAAAGTCCTGCTTGGTATAATAAGTCATTCCGTCAGCACTCAGGAGGTAATCGGACGCATAAGATTTTGCGCCCATTCTGGTATATCCGGTCCGTGCGGATGCCTCTATACCTATCCACGAATTGATCTGATAGCCTGCAAATCCCCCAAGCTGAGACCCGATATAAGTTTTATCTGCCGAAAATGAAGTAAAATCACCAAATAAAAAGGGAGTAGCATACTCTGCTCCGAAGTACCAATGAGAATACGATTTGAGAGGTTCATCGGCCCCAACCGATGTTTTTGTCTGGGCAAAGCCGTTACAAAACAGCAGAGATAAGAAAAGGAAAAGAATGACTCTTTTACATTCTGTTTCCATACAACAACGAATTTTTAACATAAGCTCCAATTTAAGAATTATTGTTTGTTTTCAGTTTCTTGCGAAGTTCGCAAGGTGTAAGTCCATATTGTGACCTACAAAATTTATTAAAGTGTGAAGGAGACGAAAACCCGAAGTCATCGATAATCTGGCTAAACTCATCACCATATACGGTAATGCGATAAATAATCCGTTGTGATTTCCGATTGAGGAGCCAACGATAAACCGATACTCCGAATTGCTCTTTAAATTTAACCCGGAAATTGGTGACCCCGTATCCTAACAGACTGGCCAACTCGCCTACATTTTTTGCACTGAGATAGTTTTCCAGTATCTGTTCTTTGAATTTGGATGACTGTTCCGTCAAAGAGCTGAATAAAATTGCAAGTTCCTGCTCATTATAAACAGAATTCAGAATATAAAACAGTTCCTGCCGTTTCGTTATATACAAGGAGACATCATCTAATTTCATCTCCAGATACAGCACCAGAAGCTGTAGAAAAGAGTTCAATGGCTCCGCGAATCTGAGTCCTGTACCTTTCAGAGCAGACTTGTCCTGAAAGGAAGCATAAGGCCTAAATGTCAGCAAATCATGTACAATTAAATCGCCGAATGCAAACAGAATGACTTGTGTATCTGAAAGCATCTCACAAACATGATCATTTTCTTTATCCCAAAAGAAGATATGCCGCTCGTCAATAATAGCTAATTCTTTCTCACCAGAAAAAACTTTCATAGTGCCACTCATGATAAAAATTAAAACATTGCTATCCATTTTCGGCAAATGGCTTCCTTTCACAATGGTTAAAAATCTAAATCCTGTTTGAAAGACCTGATTTTGCAGTAAATCAGAAGATAAATTGTCCAGTAAGGTTTTCATAGGTTTATGTATGTTGTAAAAAAACAAAAGACACACTAACATCTTATTAATAAATAATACAAAGAAAACCCTTTGACAACTCAATCCGTTTATACATTTTATTTATTTTGTTATATATAATAACGAAATAAAATACTTTTTTTCATTTAAGTAAAATTGAGACATGGCATTCCTTATTTTCATAAAATCACCGCCTATCAGCCAACAGGTATTAATTTCTACTACGAAAGAATAAACTCCATACCAGTCCACAAATCTCTGATGATTAATTCGTATCTTTGTCCCCACGGAAAATCCGAATTTTATTAATAACATTATAAAGAACAGATGGAAACAGCAGAAAACAAGTACATCACTGTAGCTTACAAACTGTATACAACAGAAGATGGCAAAAAAGATTTAGTAGAAGAAGCAACAGCCGAACATCCCTTTCAGTTCATTTCCGGTTTGGGTACTACGCTTGAAGCTTTTGAATCACAGATAGCAAACCTCAATAAAGGAGATAAGTTTGAATTTACCATTCCTTTTGCCGAAGCTTACGGTGAATATGATGAAGAACATGTGATTGATCTTCCGAAAAACATCTTTGAGATTGACGGAAAATTCGATAACGAACATATCTATCCGGGAAATATCATCCCTCTGATGAATTCAGAAGGCCAGCGCCTGAACGGTAGCGTAGTTGAGGTAAAAGCCGACACTGTGGTAATGGATATGAACCATCCGTTGGCAGGTGAAGATTTGACTTTCGCGGGTGAAGTTGTTGAAAGCCGTCCGGCTACAAACGAAGAAATCCAGGAAATGGTTAAAATGATGACCGGTGAAGGTGGTTGCAGCTGCGGAAGTTGTGGTGACGGTTGTGGTGACGGTTGCGGTGACGACTGCGGAGATAGCTGTGGAGACAGCTGCGGTTGCGGGCATTGCCATTAATTGAGCGATTATCTATAAAATAAAAAACGGTGAACATACTGCACATGCATGGTATGTTCACCGTTTTATTATATCAAAATGTGTATAGCACACCTATTTCACGATCTCTATCAAAAAAGAGTCCTCACTGTACTCCTTACCATTCAAATAAAGTTTCTTGTGTATCGTAGGATCCTGTTTCTTCCAGGTGATGTATAAGTCAAATTTCACCACGTCTTTTGTCCCGTCTCCCCAATGGATCGTAAAAGTCTCTCCCTTATATTGATGTTCCGGAGAAAACTCACCAAAAGAAAGAACACGCTTTTTCTCTTTACCCAGTAGCTCTTTTCTTAATCCTAAAGACCGGGGCATATTAAACCGCGTATCCACAGAGTTTTCCAGCGGAAAGGTCTTACCTTCGTATTCCACCGTAATTTCATTAGCCAATAAATTTGATGAAACCTGCGGGTCCAACAGGTTAGCCCCGGCAGCATCCTTCACCGAAAAATAAATATTATAGTTTATGAAATCCCAGATATAATCCCCCGGGCCGTCCTCTTTCTCTTCTTCTCCATAACAACCGGTTGCCAGAAGCGGAAGCAACAGAAGCAACCATACAAAGTAATTTTTCATATATTCAGCATTAATAGTTCGTCATTCCGTCAAAGTTCTTTATATCAAGAAAATGAAAGAATTAGCCTTTTACTGCTTATCTTCTGATTTTTAACACATTGTTTAACATTAGCACCCTTTATGGGTCATAATATCAAGCACCACCTTATCTGTTTCATTCATCCCCTGAGATCCAATCCGCGTCAAATTGCGGATACTTTGATCAACATCTTCATCAATAATTCCTTCTACCGAAGTTACGCAGCGATTCTCCATAGCCATTACAGCGGACAACACAGCTGTTGACACTCCTGTCGTCACCTTCAAGGCACAGCTCGGTTTCGCACCGTCACATATCATTCCGGTCAGGTTGGCTATCATGTTTTGAACAGCAAAAGCCACTTGCTCATAACTGCCTCCCATCAACCAAGTGATTCCACAACTGGAACCGGTAGCAGCTACCACACAACCGCAAAGTGCAGAAAGACGTCCCAGACTTTGCTTAATATATATCACAGTCAAATGACTCATCATCAAAGCACGGATCAGTTCCTCTTCCGGTTTTCCGTTTTCTTCGGCATAAACCACTACAGGCAATGTAGCGGAAATACCTTGATTACCACTACCCGAGTTACTCATAACAGGAATCATCGCTCCTGCCATGCGTGCATCACAAGCAGCCGATGTATACGAAAGAATATGTGAAAACACACTGTCGCCCATAATCTTATGTTCATAGGTTCCGCGAAGCATCTTGCCCAATGCGTGACCATAATCTCCCTGAAAAGACTGTTCGGCAGCTTTCTTGTTAAGCCTTGCCGTTTCAAGAATAAAACGGATTTCATCCAACGGAGCAGTCAGTGCAAAGTCATACACTTTCCGCAGAGTGAGTTCCAGTTCCTCTTCTTCCTCTTCCTCACCGGAAACTTGCTGTTTATTTAATAGTATTTCATCTCCTTTGGCTACATAAACAAATGTAGTATGTCCCCCGGAAATAATAGCTGTTGCCTGCTCTCCACCGGCTTCACACATCACCTCTATGTAAAGTTTCTCCGTAATGTTTTCCTTCAGCGAAATACAGATACGCTTTTCATCAATCAACTTCTTCCCTTCTTCCACAGCTTCCGGAGAGCTGTCTTTCAACACTTCAAGTTGATAATCCGACTTTCCGATCAACGCCCCCAGAGCCACTGCAATAGGCAACCCAATCATCCCCGTACCGGGAATTCCCACTCCCATCGCATTCTTCAGGATGTTAGCACTCAATAATACTTTTATTTTTTCCGGTTTAGCTCCTAAGGTTTCTGTAGCCTTTGCTACACACAGCGCAACTGCAATCGGCTCTGTACATCCGATAGCCGGAATCACTTCCCGCTGCACTAAAGCAATTATCTGTTTTCTTTCTGACTCAGTCATCTATTCAAGGTTTATATTTTGCACAAAAGTAGGAAATATCCTCTTATAAACCATTCATTTAACTAAAGAATATCCCACCCGGACAAGTTAAGAGTTTTACAATCGGTTTACTGGTTATTTAAGAATTATCATGTATCTTTGTCTCTCAATTACAAATACTTAATAAAAAAGAGCAATGAATAAAGGATTTACACTAAAAGCCCTCTTTCTGTTATGTTTTCTTTTCTCGCAAACAGCCAAAGGGCAATCCTTCACTCCCGGAAAAATATGGCCGGACAATCATCAGGTCCATATCAACGCACATGGTGGAGGTATTTTGTACGATAACGGAACCTACTATTGGTTTGGCGAACACAAAACAGAAGGTGAAACCGGCAACGTTGCCAATGTAGGAGTGCATTGCTACTCTTCCGATAACCTATATCATTGGAATGATTGTGGAATAGCACTGTCAGTGATCGAAAATGACTCCGAACATATCATTTCTAAAGGATGTATCCTTGAGCGTCCCAAAGTCATATACAATCCTCACACTAAAAAATATGTCATGTGGTTCCATCTCGAGCCCAAAGGAGCCGGATATTCGGGAGCTTTAAGCGGAATCGCCGTAAGTGACCGGGTGACAGGTCCTTACACCTTCTTAAAAGCCGTCCGCCCCAATGCAGGTTCATGGCCTGTCAACGTACTGCCGGTCCATAAAACCGCCCGCAGACCTTCTATCGAAGAAGAACGTCAATGCACAGGTGGTAGTCTTCCTGCACATCCCGACAGCCTCAATATATTGGGACGCGATATGGAACGGGGACAGATGGCACGTGATATGAATCTGTTTGTCGATGATGACGGCAAAGCCTATCACATCTATTCTTCCGAAGAAAACAGCACCTTACATATTGCCGAACTTGATTCATCTTATACCGGCTATACAGGAAAGTACACCCGAATTTTTATCAACCGATTTATGGAGGCTCCCGCCATGTTTAAGAAGGATGGTAACTATTACCTTATCATGTCCGGATGCACCGGGTGGAGTCCTAATGCAGCACGGTCTGCAATAGCTTCCTCCATTTGGGGAGAATGGAAAGAATTAGGGAATCCCTGCGTAGGTCAGGATGCGGACCTGACTTTCCATTCGCAAAGTACTTATATTCTTCCGGTGCGGGGTAAGAAAGACCAATTTATATACATGGGCGACCGTTGGACACCCCAAAATGCAATAGACGGACGTTATATTTGGCTTCCAATTTATTTTGAAGGCGAAAAACCTGTTATCAAATGGAAAGATTCATGGACTTTAGACTAAAAACGCACCATTCTGAACATTATGACCGTTATAAAATGTTGTATTGTAGGGGTTCAAATGTATCTTTTCAAAAAAGAAACTTAACTTTGCAGCCAAGTTTACAAAAAATCAACTAAACTAAAAGGATTATTAATCAAAAACAGAATCGAATGAAATTAAAGAATCTGATAGCCTGTTTCTTTCTGGGCTTTATAATGGTTTCTTGCATACAAGACGAAGCACCTAATGCAGAAGCAGACATCATTGCATGCACTGTACCGGGTGATGTTCTCAATCGTGATCCCATCATCGAAAACAAGAAAGTTACATTAATTGTAAAAACAGGAACAGATATAACCGCATTAGCACCTAAGTTTACTTTGACTCCGGGAGCTTCTATTGTCCCTAATAGTGGAACTATACTTGATTTTACCACACCTCAATATTATGAAGTAACTTCTGAAGATGGAAAATGGAAGAAAAAATATGAAGTAGGAGTAACTTTCTCAGGTATTACTAACACAATGTATCACTTTGAGAATATTAAGTTCGACTCAGAGGGAAAATACCATATTTTCTACGAAACAGATGCACAAGGGAAAGAAACCATGACTTGGGCAAGTGGCAATGCCGGCTTTGCTTTTACCGGTGTAAAAGCAAAAGCAGAAGAATATCCAACAAGTCAAGCAAACAATGGCGTCGAAGGGAAATGCTTAAAACTAACAACTTGCGAAACAGGTTATTGGGGCTCGTTGCTTGGAATGCCAATTGCAGCGGGTAATCTATTCTTAGGTAGTTTTGAAGTAAAGCCTACCGATATTCTCCGTTCAACCAAATTCGGAACCCCTTTTTCAAATATTCCAACTTCAATTACCGGATATTATAAATATAAGGCAGGAAAGTCATTCCAAATAGATGGTAAACCTGTAGATAACAAAAAAGATATCTGTGATATTTATGCCGTATTTTATGAAACAGATGAAAAATTGTCTACACTTGACGGAACTAACGTATTGGCAGAAGATAATACTTATATCGTATCAGTAGCTCGGATTAAAGATGCAAAAGAAACTGATGAATGGATTAAGTTTGACTTACCATTTGAATATCGTACTGGTAAATCAGTAGATATGGAGAAACTCAAAGCTGGAAAATATAATTTAGCTATTGTATTTTCTTCAAGTATACGCGGAGATCATTTCGAAGGTGCTCCAGGAAGTACACTTTACATTGATGAGGTTCTATTAAATTTCACTAACAAGTAAAAATGAAAAAATGAAAAAGTATATACTTATAGGCCTGCTCGCTTTTATCGGCACAATCAACACTTTAAAAGCCCAAGAAGAACGGAATCATGGTATTATTTGGTCTGCACTACATGGGCTTGAATATGAAATAAAAGCAGGTTTCAACGTTGGAGGTGCTTCACCACTCCCATTACCTGCAGAAATACGTGCACTCACAGGGTATAGCCCTACTATATGCTTAGCTATAGAAGGCAATACAACCAAATGGTTTGGTAAAGACTCTAAATGGGGAATGACTTTAGGATTACGTCTTGAAACTAAAGGTATGGAAGCCAAAGCACGTGTAAAGAATTACAGTATGGAAATTATAGGGGATGGCGGCGAACTTTTAGCAGGCTACTGGACAGGAAAAGTAAAAACTAAATATAGAGGTTCTTATTTCTCAATTCCAGTAACAGCCGCTTATAAACTTAGCCAACGTGTTAGAATTAATGCCGGTCCTTATGTTTCATTTATGACCAGTGGTGACTTCAATGGACATGTGCATGATGGATATCTACGCAAAGACACCCCCACTGGAGAAAAAGCAGAATTCGAAGGAGATAAAATAGCTCCTTATGACTTCTCTAAGGACCTAAGCAATTTTCAATGGGGATTTCAAGCTGGTGCCGAATGGAAAGCATTCAAACATCTAAATGTATACGCAGATTTAGTCTGGGGATTAAATGATATCTTTAAAAAAGACTTCAAAACAATTACATTCAATATGTATCCCATATATCTAAATATAGGATTTGGATATGCATTTTAATTAAAAAAGACATATTTCATTTTAGTAAGCTCGTATAAATCCTAATACCTTGGACTTTATACGAGTTTTTTATACAATAATATTCTAATACACTTCTTTGAAGACAAACTAACAACATACAGATAATATCACTTTAAAAAAGAAGCATAACAATAGATTCCACTGAATTCCAACAACCCAAACAATTAACAAAAAAATCCTAAGCATTAATACTACATAATAAAAAGTTTTTGTAACTTTAGGCATAAAGTTTTCGTTATGGCAAAGTTACATTTTCGTCCTTACATTCCCAACCAAACCGTTCTTTCTCCACAAAGAATCGATGAAAACATAGCTGCGAACGCCCCGGTGCGCATTGTCAATGCTGTTGTAGATAATCTCAATCTTGATAATTTCAAGAAGCTTTATAAGGCGGTCGTTGTCCTTATCATCCTAAAATGATGCTTAAAGTGATTATCTACGCCTATATGAACAATATCTATTCGTGCCATAAAATAGAGAATCTTCTTTTGCGTGACATTCATTATATCTGGCTTTCCGGCAACGAGCATCCGGATTTTATTACCATCAACCGTTTCCGTAATCGTGTAAAAGAGGAGATAAATACCGTATTCACTCAGTTGGTTCTTGTCCTTGCCGATAAAGGTTTCATCAGTCTTGACGTGGAGTATATTGATGGCACCAAGATTGAGTCCAAAGCCAACAAATATACTTTTGTCTGACACAAGACTGTCAAAAGGAACCGTTCAAAGCTGATGGATAAGATTCGCATCCTTCTGGAGCAGGTGGATGAGGCCATTGCATAGGAGAACTCCGTAAAAGACACGCCCGTTCAATTCACTCCCTCCATGCTCTCAGACATAGTGGATGAACTTAAAGAAGCCCTGGAACACCACCCGATAACAAAGGATAAGGAACAAAAGAAAGCCCTGCGCGAAAAGAAGAAACAGATCAGGGAACTCGAGGGGTACCGTGATAAGCTGATAGAATACGATAATCACCTTGATACCCTCGGGGAACGTAATTCCTATTCTAAAACCGATCCTGATGCCACATTCATGCGCATGAAAGAAGACGCCATGAGGAACGGGCAGACCAAGCCCGGATATAATCTGCAAACAGGTACCCAGAACCAATTCATCATAGACTTCCGGCTGTTTCCCAACCCTACCGATACACTGACCCTCATACCTTTTTTCCACTCCTTCCGGCACCGCTATAACCGCTTACCCAGTATCGATGTGGCAGACTCCGGTTACGGGCTCGGAAGAAAATTACCGGTTCATGCAGGAGAATGGGATAGAAGCCTTTCTCAAGTACAACTACTTTCATAAAGAACAGCGTCCCCATTATACTCCCAATCCATTCCAGGCGGAAAGTCTCCATTACAATGCGGAAGAGGATTATTACGTTTGCCCTATGGGACAGCACATGAACCGTATAGGAACCAAATGTGATAAAACAGCGGGCGGATACATCACCGAAAGTGCCCGGTATAAAGCCAAAAGATGCCAAGGTTGCCCTTTGCGTGGCAGTTGTTTTAAAGCCCGGGGGAACCGTATTATAGAAGTCAACCACCGGTTAAATCAATACAAACGGCAGGCACGGGAAAGGTTGCTCTCAGAAGAAGGTATCAAGCATAGAGGCAGGAGGTGTATAGAACCGGAGGCTGTATTTGGACAAATGAAATCCAACATGGCATACCGACGCTTCCGGCATGTTGGAGAAGACAAGGTTACAATGGACTTTGCTTTCTTTGCTATAGCCTTTAATATCAAACAAATGTGTGCTAAACTGCTAAAAGCAGGGAAAGGGCTCATTACAGTTGTCAAATATATGTTTATGGGACTATTTATAACCCGGTATAATTGGAATATACAAACTTGTGGCCAAATGGATGAGAAAAAGCAGTATAGGCAAAAGAAAATATAGCAGAACTGTAAACTATAAAAAAGGTTGTGCCAACGTTTTGACACAACCTCATTTATTATAAGAGGAAAATTAGATTCTTTTATTTAGTTCCAACAAAAGTAACCTCTATCTTCTGAAATACCGCTGAAATAGACAATACAATCTTACAATCATTATTTATAAGTTTCGAACCCGAATTAAACTTACCACTAAGTGGTAATCCCGCATAAGAAATTGTATTTAAAGTTAGTTCACCTGTATTCAAGTCTTTAGATGCCGTTATATTAACATCAGCTGTCAAACCTGCATAACTAAAATTAGCAATAGTCATTTTAACAACCGTTCCATTTTCTATAACCTTCACACTTTGAGGATCTACAATTGTAGGAGTAGCTCCATCAACCGATACAGTTAATTTTCCGCTATATGTATTCGTCACACTCGCCGCAAAAACACTAATTGTACATAGCAACATTAATATTGTGAATATTCGTCTCATTTTTTTCTATTATTTATATTTATTTAGTTTCCTGCAAATCCAGTCCCAATTCAAAGGCATCTGTTGATGCCCAATTACCACTTATAGCTCCAATTAACATAGACGCCATTCCTGCTTCCGGAGGAAGAATACCACTATTACTCAACAATTCCCATAAAATTAAAATATCAGATGTTTTCACAGGATCTCCCCAACTATCAACTTCCCCAGTTTCATGTACAGCCATTAATGGGTCAAAAGAAGCCTTATCTAAATAGATATAGCTATGCCCATTAGCTACTTTCACATTTAAAGGGAATCCATTGTTAACCCAGTCCAATAACATCGCAATTGATTCATCACTAATAGCAATAGATTCAACTTTTAAAAGTTTTGCTAACAATGTTTTAATTGTAGCGGGGTCACCTTTCAATATTTGATCAATAATTCCATCAAGTCCAGCAGCTCCACTTCCCATAGCCTGAGCCACAATTACAGGAATATTAAGTTTTACATATAACTTACCATCTTTTTCAAACCAGTATGCCAAGTTTTTAGGAGATTGCAACCATCCCTCTGTTGGAATCAGTTTTTTTGCAACATCAGCAGTTGGAGGCATTAAAGCCCACATTGGCTGGAATTGAATAGCTCCCGAATTATAAGAAGCTGTTACATTTCCGTCAGCACCAAGAGTTACTGATTGTAACACCTGAGGCAATAATACACCGAAAATTCCTCTAAACATCGCACCATAAGAAGTTCCATAATCAGAACTTTCAGTTACACATACATAATTTACATAACCAGCACCTGCTATTACAGCATTCGGATTAGTATAATCATTATAAGTCAACTCTCCTGTTGTATACTCAGCTAATCCATAAGTTTTAGCCCAACCTTTTGGATCATTCATCGTAACCTTCAAAGCTAAAGTCAGCACCTTATCTTTGCGAGAGCCTGTATATTCAACTGAAGCATTACTTGTTTTAGCAGTTCCACTAAAGCCATCACCATTTACTTTCACACCAGTCAAATTAGTTTCTTCCTCTCCAGGAATTACACTCTTCAAAAGAATGGTAACATTATCACCATCAGTCGCATCAAACACAACCTCTTTACCTGTTAATAAAGTTTCTCCATAAGAAAGCACTAAAGTTTCATCCTTATATGTTCCGATATAAAGACCGGCACCTGTTGCACTAACATTCAAGGTAACCTTACCTTCAGGTGTAATTGTACCATCAACTGTAACCTTTAACAATGGAGTCGGTTTAGCCGTTTCTCTTGTTACAGGTTTAGTCATAATATCTTTCGTCCCATTGAATTTGAAAGAGCCGTCAGCTTGTTTTTCCATTGCAACATCAACAGTTACATCACTATAACCATCAATCACATTTTTAAAACCTACTGTTGCAGACTGAAGACTTGTAGCTTCAAAGTTTACAGTTCCCGTGGTACTTGCTCCATTCAACTGGAAATCTACATTTTCTGCCTTAATTTCACCTTTAGGAAGTTCTTGCCAACTGTTATCATCATCGTCACTACAAGCAGTGAACAAGCTCACTGAACAAATCAGTGCGAAGAGATACAATAAATTTTTCTTCATAAATTAATCACGTTTAGTTAGTAATTTTTAATCTTTATTCTAAAACGGAGCAAAGTAACTGCTTTATTTCCATCCAAACAAGGTCTATCTTACGTATTTTATGTTCTAAATTTAAGATTAAGTTGCTTATTGGCCGAAATCGTATCATAAAAAATTCAATCTATGATTCTAATCCATCAGATATAACATCTCTCAATCATCATCTTTAATAATATAATGGCAGAATAGTTTTCTTATGCTAATTACTTATATTACACTGGTTATAAAAAGACAGGGGTAAGAGTCCCTTTCTATCAAAAAAGATCTCTTACTCCCTTTCAGTCTTTATACATAATAATATAATCGTATATATACATTCTAAGTTGCCACTACCGACTATCCTATTTTTTAAGAATCAATATAATTCGTCCAATACTTTCACCCGAAATGCAGGATATACGGGAACAGTATGCTCTTTTTTCATAATCTCACCAATCTTTTTGACGATTTCAGGATGCTTAAGAGCAACATCCCTCTGTTCACAAGAATCTGTTTCCAGATCGTATAGCTCGATCTTCATATTTCCTCTTTTCAGTCCATTACGCAATCCTTTCCATTTGCCCATACGTACAGCCTGCTGTCCTTCTATGTCCATAAACTCCCAATAGAGATAAGAATGCTTCATTTGATCTCCACTCTCCATTAAAGTCGGATAAAAACTGATTCCATCGGTCTCTGTGGCCGGATTCACACCTGCCAGTTCACATATCGTTGAGTAAAAATCATAAGATGTACATGGTAATGTAGTGTGTGCTCCTGCCCGGATATGTCCTTTCCATGCTACAATCAACGGTACACGGATTCCTCCTTCACGCAAAAAGCACTTTCCCCATCCATATTCCGAACGGAAAGGACCTCCACTCCGGAACCAAGGCGAATCGACTCCACCATTAAAGGTCGGGCCATTATCACTTGAAATGATAATGACCGTATTTTCATACAATCCCTTCTTCTTTAAAAAATCTATAATCTCACCTACCTTCTCATCGATGTAAGTCACCATTGCCGCATATCCGGCATGTGGATAACGTGCCGGAAAGTAATCGGCCTGTCCTAAATAAGGGGACTCGTCACCAAATTTTCTGACATAATGATCAATCAAACGTTGAGGAGCCTGAATTGGAACATGTGGCAAAGGAGTAGCGTAGTAAAGAAAAAAGGGTTGTTTTTTGTTCTCCTCCATAAAACGCAATGCTTCTTCCTGAATTTTATCGGGCGAATAAACATGTGAGATTAACTTATCATAGCTGCTCAGGCTCAAAGGATCGGCTCCGGGGTCAAGTTTGGTATGCGGTATCACCGTATCATTTGCCAGATACTCCCTCTGTTCATTCCGATACAAATGCAATGGAAAGTAAGTGTGTGCCTGACGCTGACAATTATAACCATAGAAGAAGTCAAAACCATGATTCAAAGGCAGGCTTTCAGTACCCGGAGCACCCAATCCCCACTTTCCTACTATCCCTGTACGATATCCTCCTTCCTTCAAAATTGACACAAATGTTTTCGTACCGGATGGCAATCCGCGTTGACCTTCTAAGGTTGAATCGCGCTCAGCCGCAAGAAAATCCCATACTCTACCACGTTCCGGAGCTTCATCATTCCCCCTGATGCCACAATGACCACTGTGTTTTCCTGTCAAAAGAACACAACGGGCAGCAGCCGAAACCGGAGATCCGGTATAATAATTACTGAATACCATTCCTTCGGCAGCCAAACGGTCTATATGGGGAGTTTCGATCCGCTTCTGTCCGAAACATCCCAGATCTCCATAACCCAAATCATCCGCAAGCACAAAAATAATATTGGGACGGACAGAATCGGTAACCTTATCCCCCGCATACACCATCTGGAGTCCTGCTGTTTGTACCAACAATGCAGAACATACAAATCTAATATTCATAAAAATTCAATATATGATAATCCGGCACTACTTTTCCAACGATGACACTTTAAAAGTAGTCAATACAAAACCGTGATCGGAAGGATAAAAGAATTTTTCTCCCATAAACTCCAGAGGTTTAGTCAGCTCCTGGTTATAAGATTCAGACGTTACCGCACGAATAGTCTTACCTTGATAATAGATAAAATCAATACGGTCGGACCGGACAGGCTTATCTTCATTATCGTAGATCCAGGTAGCTCCTATATTCTTTTCGGGTTGGGGATGAATTTCACGAAAGCTATCCTTGAAACCTGCGTTTTGCATCTCTTTAGAAACAGTCCATTCCACAACGGCACCACCATGGCTATACATATCTTTCGTGGTATCTGTCCAGTCAAGATGGGAATGTACATTGAAATCTCCCCCCATAATCATGGGAATACTGTCAGTCTGACGAATCATCGGTTGCAAAACAGAAAGTATGCGGCGTATTTCATCATCTCGTGTTCCGGCATCGTCCCAAGCCAAAATATCGGCTTCTGATTGCTCTGTAGGCACTAATCGCATATCGGGTAAATAATGCAGCCAGGTATCGAATAAACGGACCGGCGTACCATCCATATCTATTTCGACTCCTCCGAAATTGAATGTAGAAATGGAATCAGGAAAAAGATACGTTTTCTTTATCGGATAGCGACTATAAATACACAGATTGTCTGATAACAATACGTAATCATATCCCAAAGAGTCTGCCACCATTGGAGCCGCACCATAAGTCTCAATCATCAAAATAACATCCGCCTGACTTTTTTTCAGAATCCCTATAGTTCCTTCACAGCCCTTTTCGGGATAGTTTTTAGCATGCCCTGCATGCCATACATTCCATGACAAAACTTTTAATTCCTTCTCCTTAGCACGTTCCACAGGTGTGCAAGAGACAAAGCTAATTGCCAAAGACGCAATTAGCATATATATAAATCTTTTCATATCAATCTTTTATACAGGTATCATCCAATGGGGGGCTATTTCCCCCATTGGATAAGTACATTTTAATTATTTAGTAAAGAATGCTGTCGTTACCGGATTGCCCAACCAGGCTTCGTGAGGCTCAACCCCCAGCAGCCAAGCTTCCGTTGCAGCCACATCAATCACCATTGTACTCTCAGTTATCTTATAGTTCTTTTTCACACCCTTTCCATAAAATACAAGCGGGGTCTCCATTTCATTGAGAGTTTTTCCGCCATGATTAGTACCGATTCCGCCATGATCCGCAGTCAGTATAATTACAGTATCATCCATCATACCGGCTTCTTCAATGGCTGCTACTATTTCACCTAAATAACCGTCCAATTCATCGAGCTTTTCATAATACTCTTTGGATTCCCACTTGTAGCTGTGTCCGGTGTGATCAGGATATTCAAATATAACGGCACAATACATAGGCTTTTTCTCTTTCAGATAATTCACGGCGAATTGTGTCGCTCCCTTAGGATGTTCCTTTGTTTGCGGAGCATGTACGAAGTAGTTGATAGCGAGCGAATCAACCAGATATCTCATTCCATCCCATTCATAAATATAGCCTACTTCTGCTTTAGGATATGTATCGCGTATCAATCCGTAAAGTCCCGGAAAACGACCGTATTGATTGGTTATAAAAGGAGGAATCTCGGGTGTCTTGCTTCCCCAGGTCGTATATCCATGAAGTTCCGGTCCGGCTCCGGAAAACATAGAGGCCCAGTTTGGAGCACTCGATGATGGCAGAATCGAACGGTTGTTCAGTGTATAAGCCCCTTCTTCCATCAACCGGTTGAAATTGGGCATGGGATGATTGCGGATAGCAACGGCACTTAAACCGTCAAAAGCAATTAATACTACATGCTTCGGATGTTTCTTCAAACGGGGACCGGCTGCATTTACTTCACCGGCAAATAAACTAAGAATCACAGAAAATATGAATAATATCGAAATCTTTTTCATTTTGTATATACAATTAATCATGTAACCTAAAATTATAAATATTACCTCCAAAATCGGTAACGAACAGACAGTTACCGCTTACTGCCACACTCGAGAATACCGGAGCTCCCAAAGCACGTTTCCCACGATAGGCGCCTGTGTCCAAGTCAACGGCATGCAAATACCCGTCACTGGCCCCAAAGAAAACGGTTGCTCCCACAAGTACAGGCGAAACTTCGACTGTGCATTCATGGCTATGAGAATAAGGGACAGTATAGAAAAGGCTTGTTCCGGTACGATAGTTCCAGACCTCTTTAAAAGTAAGACGGTCAAATGCAACCACTCCCTTATTGGAAGTGGAAACAACCAGATATTTATCCGTCACAAGCGGAGCGCAGGCCGAATTAAACTCATAAGAAGTTTCCGCCATTTTCAGAATATCTCCGGAACGTGGGTTGATCACATATAAATTCTCACATGAGGCCAGATAGAAATTACCATCGTAAAAAGTTGCCGATCCGTCACGGAAACGAATTTTACTGTCACGCTTCTTCCACAATAAAGTACCGTCATTGATGTCATGTCCGAAGAGTCCGTTCCAATGTGCAGACGCCACTAATACTCCTGCACCTACAGTCAAAGTAGAAGTGGTTCCCTCACCTCCATCCCAGGCTTTGTTCTGCCACAGGATCCTTCCATCGGCAGTCCGTACGGCACAAGTTCCTTTCGCATGTCCGGCATACACCACACCATCGACAACCGCCAAGCCTTCATCAAGAAGTGGCAATAGAGAAACCGGCAACTGTGTTTGCCAACAAACCGTTCCTTTTTCTGCATCTATGGCGTAAAGCATCCCCGAAGCATCCGAAGCAAACACGCGCCCGTCTTCATAAGCAATGGTATTCTTTATCGAATTAGAAGCACTGAAAGTCCAGCAAAGACCTCCTGTTGCAGCATCATAGGCTTTTATAAAGCATTTCTCTGCCCTATCATCGTCAATGGTTCCTATAAACACTTTATTCTGTGCCACTATGGGCGAACACATATAAATATTGCTGCCTGCATTTCGGACCCAGTTGGTTTGCAGAGGCAAAGACACTGTGTCATTCACCAGTTGATTGTGGGCGGCATTTCCACGAAGTCCCGCCCAAATGGCGGATGCCACAGCCGAAGCTGCCGGCTGCCCGGTTACGGTGTAATCCACCCTTTTCGTCAAACGGGTTCCATCCTCAAACTCGGCAGTCACCAACAAGCGCTGCTTGCCATCGGACACACGGACTGTTCCGCTCCATTCCCAGTCTGTTTCGGGTAACAATGTGACAGACGACATGATTTTCCCGTTCCGTTCAACAGAAGCCGTTACTTTTTTTGCGTACGACACCGTACGATAAGCATTAATCCGAACTGTCATTTTACCATCAGAGACAGAAACAATTTCACCTTCTGCCGGATAAGCAGAAGTCAAGATTCCATCGATATAAGTATAACGGGTTTCCGAACTGAGTTTACCTTTGGTATCAGCATGATAAATCCTGAAACAGGACGTTCCGTGATCGATTCCTCCTTTATCCGGAGTAGATGAGCAGTAGGTCTGAAGTCCCGACTTCAACTGCTTATAATAATGATTGTGCCAGTGTCCGTAAATCATGGCGTCCAGATTATAATCTGCAAAGTCTATCTGTTCGCCGTTTTTATCCTTGAAGAGCAAATCGTCTCCCCAAAACCATAAGTCGTGATTAAATAAAACTACCCTTTTATCTCTATTTATTTGTGCAAGGTCATTCTTCAGCCAACGGATGATATCAGCACGCCTGTACGAGGGTGCATGATCACCACCCAGCATCGGAGTAACCACATAATGCACATTACCAACGTCGAACGAATACCATGAAGGACCGAAATGACTCTGCCATAACTCTTCACCATACCTTCCGGCACGCAAATCATGATTACCCACACAATAATAAGTCGGAACCCCCAAATCCTCAGAACGAAGATAACGTCCGTGAAAATCCTGATGGGCTTCATAACAAATATCACCTGTATGGATGATAAAAGCAGTCGGATTTGTTTTCACATACTCTTTCAGATTGTCTATCCAGTCACCATACAGAGATGTCTCTGTATCTGTGATTTGTACAAACGAATATCCATTTCCTGTCCTTACCGGACTCTTGCAAATTCCCAGTTCATACTTTTTCCCGGTCCCGTCGAAAGGTAAATAATGGGAAGCAGATGCCTGAAATCCATCGGGCACGGTCAAAGTGATAAACCGGGTGTCTTTATGTCCCGGAAGTATAAAGCTACCATCTTCCGCCGTTTGCACCACATGGAGCCCATCTTGCACACAGACCCCCTTTATCCCTTTCTCTCCGGCATCACGAATGCCGTTTCTGTTTGTGTCGATATAAACCCCGCCTTCTATCTGTGCGAAAGCAGAACTGCCAACTCCCAGGAATAAAGCCGCTATACCTGCAAATAACTTCAACATATTTATTGTTTTACTATATTAATCAGTTTTATCTCTTAACGAAAACAGCAGGCTTCTCCCGCTACTGCCGGAGCAGCCTTTCTGTTTTCGATATGATAAACCTATTCCCAGAATGGATTCTGATAGAGGTTTTCGTTAACAGTAATATCTTTGGTAGCAACCGGATAATAATAATATTTCGGAGATACAAAAGTATACTTACCATGTTGCGCTATCAGGTAGATATAGCCTTTTGTCCCTTCGGTGAGCCCAATCGTATTACCTTCCAAAGCATAAACCGTCAATTTATACTTTTGCTTGTCCTCCTCAGGTATCTTATCTACATCCGCTTTCTTTTCCACTACTGCAATGTCCGGTGTACCATCACCTGTTACATCATAATAGCCCATTCCCGGAATATACGCCCCTTCCGGAGCAGCCTCAAACAACTTTCCACATCCCCAACGCATTAAATCACCATATCTGAACCCTTCGCATGCCAATTCGATTCTGCGTTCACGGCGTACTTCCAGCACAGCACCTTTTTGTGAAGACTGTACATTGGAATAACGTTCTTCCTGTACCGGATCAATATTAGCCAGCCAGTCGTCCAACGAAGCATCCGGCATACCGGCACGCTGCCTGATCAGATTGATTGTATTATTGATGTCATCTTGTGTAAGCGTACCCAATTCGGCCTTTGCCTCAGCATATATCAGCAAAATTTCAGCGTAACGGATAATAGGTAAATCAGTATAAGATTTTCCCCAATCCATCTGATCGAATGTCAACGGACGGAATTTGATCTGTGGATATCCACCCAGATTCAGTTTAGCCCGGTGAGGCTCGGTAGTACCCACGTTCAGGACACCCGGTTTCATAAAAGTCTGCTCCAGACGAGGGTCCCGATTCTCAAAGATCTCCAGTACCGTCTTGGTCCGGTAACCTTCCACTTCATGAAAATATTTGGTTTGTCCGTCCTCAACGACTAAATAATCTTCCATCAGACTACGGGAAAGTCCCGTATTATAGTCAAACTGAGCCTGAGCATTGTGCAGGCGTCCTAATGCCTTATCGTAATCAGCCACCAGAATCATTTCCGGGTTTTGCGTAAGATCCGCACTACAGAAAAGTGACTGATAGGCAGGCAGTCCACTCTCTTTGGAAGTCGACAGGCTGTAATGTTTTGTGTCCATAATCTTCCGGCAGGCCTCTACCGCTATTTTCAGGAACCGATCGCCATCATTCAGTTTCAACTCGGGATGATATTTACGGAATGTCCCTTCATGCAAAGCAATCCGCGCCTGTATAGCCAAAGCAGCATTCCGGTAAATACGGGTCGTACTATTGTTTGTTTTCATGTGGGTCACGGCAAAATCAAGATCGGCCATTATGGAATCTACGACCAGGGAACGAGGATCCTGTGACTTATATAGTAACTCGGTGTCCGTCGTTTGCAGGTCATGGCTATACCATGGCACATCCGAATAGTCTTTCACCTTTGAATAATAGATTAATGCACGAAACATGCGCGCCAGCCCGATGTAGTGATTAATCTCACCACGGTCGCCCTCCACACGGTCTGTCCTTGCCAACATAAAATTGACCGTACGAATGTTCTTCCAACTCCATTTACCTATGTTATCGGGTCTATATTCACCACGCATCATCTTATAAATATCAGTATCTTCCGGATACAGCATATTGTCAGAAGGCGTATCCGAGTAACTTGCACCAATATAGCCGTACATGCCATTGGTATAGGTCTCCAAATCGGCGGGAGAAGAGAAAAAGACCTTCTCCGTGATACTGGTCTCAGGAAAACGATCCATGAATCCGTCATTACAACTTGTCATCAGAGCTGCGCCTGTCAGACAGCACGCAGTCAGTAATATATGTTTTATTTTTGAACACATAACTTATCTTAATTAGAATGTGAGATTTAAACCAAATGAATAAGAACGCTGAAGAGGATAAACAATATTACCTAAACTTTCCGGATCTACCTTATAATGTTTGTATAAGCCTGAAAACTCACACAGATTATCACCGGAAAAGAAAATACGCAAACGTTCAATTCCTATCTTATTCAACAGTACTTTAGGAAGAGTATAACCTACGGTGAGGTTTTTCAAACGGACATAAGCTGCATTTT
Organism: Bacteroides hominis; assembly: GCF_033042785.2. Taxonomy (NCBI): domain Bacteria; kingdom Pseudomonadati; phylum Bacteroidota; class Bacteroidia; order Bacteroidales; family Bacteroidaceae; genus Bacteroides; species Bacteroides hominis. Next base: position 5,220,632 of record NZ_CP178829.1, read on the forward strand.
GCAGGTATCTGGTCTGAACAACTCCACACTCCCTGTCTGTATTTTCCGCCACATAAGCTTTCATACGCGGGAAATACGCGTCCGGATTTTCCTCTGTCCAATGGTCGTACATATTACCCACGGTAATATTAGTCCAGGGCTGTGCATAAATACCCCAGAAATAAAGGTCGCCTGTGCCCGGATAATAATCTTTCTTACCTACCCCCTGGGCAAACAGGCTAAGATCGAATCCATTCCACTGTGCATTGGCCGATAGACCAAATGTATAGCGTGCACGGCTGTTACCAATGACTTTATAATCACCATGGTCTTCCAGTGTCCATGCTCCATCGGTTATTTTACCGTCTTTATTTTCATCTTTAAATTTCAGATCACCGGGAGCCAGCGGACGGGTACCCGGATAGGAAGTACACCATGACTGGTCTGCATGATTCTTTATATCTTCCTCGGAAGTGAAAAAGCCTAAAGTCTCTACACCCCATATCTCACCAATCTCTTTTCCTACATAGTAATCACCCAACAATCCTTTCGGATTTTCGTACTTCGTAATATAGGCACGGCTATCTGCCAGATTAAAGTTCACATCATAATAAAATGGTTTTCCGGCCAATTTGAACTGATCTTTCCAACCTACGGTCAATTCCCAGCCCTCCGTCTTCAAGTCGGCTGCATTTTGCTTGGGGACATCCGTTCCCAGAACACTTGGCAGTGTCACTCCTGCCGTCAACATATCTTTTGTTCGGCGCACATATACTTCACCCGTTATGCTTAAACGGTTATTGAAAAAATTAGCGTCTAAAGCAATATTGGTGGTAGTTACCTTTTCCCAGGTCAGGTTACCGGCTACCAATCCGGGAGCTCCCACATATACCGGCTGTTGTTTCTCCAGGATCTGACTGATTTTTCCCGATCCCATCGTGGCAAGATATGCATACGCATCCACATCCTGATTTCCCAGACTACCATAAGAACCTCTCAACTTCAAGAAACTAACCACATCACTCAAAGGCTCAAAGAACTTTTCACGCGAGATGACCCAGCCCAATGATACGGAAGGATTAAATACAAAACGGTCATTCTTCGGGAAACGCGAAGTACCGTCATAACGTCCGTTAAATTCGAAGATATATTTATCGTCGTAGATATAGCCCAAACGCGCGAATGCACCTCTTAAAGCCCAAGTCGTTATGCTTTGAGACATATTCATATCTCCCGTGGCCAGGTTAATGGTGGGAAGTGAACTTGAAATCAGCTCTTTACGATTCGCTTTCACATAATCATATTTATACTCTTCCTGATTGAAACCTGCAACTGCAGTAATGGCGTGTTTCTTCGCAAATGTTTTCTGGAAAGTACCATAAACATCAAACAAGATGTGCTTTGTATCGGAATTACTGCTCGAAGCATCCGATACGGTAGAAATAGGATTAAACGTCAGGACAGGCAATTCGGGTCCATTGCGATAAGTGACAGGCAGGTTATACCAGTTACTTCTGGTCTTGGTATTTGCAAAAGCAAAAGTTCCTTGTACCCAAAAGACATCTTTGACTATATCCATCTTAGTAGACAGATTGATATTTGTATTTGTTTTCCAGTCTGTAGCACGTCCGCCTTCGGCCAATGCCCCCAATGTACCTACACTGGCATCTGTCCAGGTTCCATCAGGATTCTTAACCATATCCATCGGATTTTTACGGTACATCTGTTTATAGGTGTTGGTCATGGCATTCGCATAGTCATAATCGGAAGTGGTCAGGCTCACATTACTGCTCAGACTCCACCAATCCGTCAGTTTAAACTGTAACTTGGTACGCAGGTTATACCGGTTATAAATGTCGTTTCCATATCTTAACATACCGTTCTGACAATTGTATCCTCCCGAAAAGTAATAAGAGATACGGTCTGTTTTACCGGAAATATCAATATTATGGATCGTAGAGAAACCTACATCATTGTAAGCCTCGTCCACCCAGTTTGTACGTCCAAAATAAGTATAAGAACCATCCGGATTCAGGAAGTAGGGAGAAGTGGAAGGATCTTCGGAACATTTTTTCGCATAGGCCAGTTGTTCCTCGTTATAAAGGTTATACCACGGATATGCCATTGTATTTCTCGTAGTTGCCACCAGATAAGGGTCTGTTATAATTTCCGGCATACGAGTGTTGGTACGCAATACAAAATTGTTGTTATAGTTAACAGTAAGTTTTTCATTGCTGCCATTTTTAGTTGTAACCAAAATAACACCGAACGCAGCACGCGACCCATATATAGCAGAGGATGCGGCATCTTTCAGTACAGAAATATTGGCTATATCAACAGGATTCATGCGATTCAACTGATCACTGGTGGAAACAACCCCGTCAATGACTACCAACGGAGAACCTCCATTCAGAGAAGTAGTACCACGAATATTATAGGAAGGGGAGTCATCTGCCTCACCATCACCGACAGATACATTAAGGTTGGCAACGGCACCTTGCAAAGCCTGCCCCATGTTCAGTACCGGACGGTCTTCGATTGTTTTAGTAGATACGGTCGCTACCGAACCCGAAAGGTTGACTTTCTTCTGGACAGCATATCCCACTACCACAACTTCGTCCAATGCTTTACTGTTTTCCTGCATTACAATGTCCATCACTGTTTTATCGCCTACCTTCACCGTCTGGGTGATATAGCCGACATACGAATACTGAAGCGACTTGCCTACCGGAACTTTCAATGAGTATTTGCCGTCGATATTGGTTATGACACCGGTAGTTGTTCCCAATATCGTTACATTTACCCCGATCAAGGTTTCGCCTCTTGCGTCTGTAACGGTACCGGTTATCTCTTTCATTTTTGCAACGTGGTCATTCCGGACATTTTGTTTCTCCGCACCGGGAATCAGAATAATCTTTCTATTCTCCACTACGCATTTGCAGTCCGGCAGAATTTGGGATAAAATTACATCAATACGTTCATTATCGGCCTGAACCGTTACTTTACGGTTCATGTCAATTTCCGCATCATTGTAGAAGAAAGTGTACTCACTCTTCGATTCAATCGATTTAAGAACCTGCTTCAGGGGAACTTGTTTCACATGGAGATTAATACGTGTCTGCTGAGCATAAACTCCCTGAAAAACAAACAGGAACATAATAAAAGACATAAGTCTTGCTAAACGAATGTTTCTTTCTGTTAAGAAAAAGCTCAAAAAGCTCCTCCATTTAAATTTATTCATATCTTTGTAAAAGATTTAAAGTAAATAATTGCGTCTCCTGCAAGAGACGTGATTAAAAGAAATCTGAGATAGGTAAGTGCTGCAACATTTACCTATTTTTTTGTCTGGTTGTGTGTCTCTACATATTTTCATTCAATTTTTAAGGTTAATACTTGTGTTGCCTATCGCTTTCTGGGAAGAATATGTAAGATACCATTCTCCCAGTAATATCTTATTGGAGCAACCAAAGTCATCGCTTTCAGAATTTCATCCAGATTCTCTCCATTCCTGACAGAGAACGACATAAATACTTTTTCAGCAAACTCTGACGGACATTCAATATCCACCCCATACCACTTATTTAAATTAATAATAATATCAGCCAACTTATCATTATCAAAAGTCAGTTCATTTTGAATCCAACTGATATAATCATCCGTATTGACCATCTGTACCTTGGTCCGCTCACTCTTCTTATCATAATTTATCAACTGCCCCGGAGTCAGTACCACCGAATGGTTCATCTTGCAACCGGCAATCTTCACACTACCTTCTACCAATACTGCCTCGACTCCGGATTTCCGCTGATAATTGTCGACAATAAAGCGGGTGCCCAACACTTCCACTTTCATTTCTCCGGCTTGCACCCGGAATGGAAGTTTCTCATTTCTCCGCACTTCAAAATAAGCTTCACCGGACAAACTGACTTCACGGGCTGATGCACTGAACGTTTCCGGATACTCCAACAAACTATTTGAATTGAGCCATACAACCGTACTATCCGGTAATACAAAACGGCCTTTACTTCCATTGGCAGTCAGCAAACGGTTCATGACTTCCTTCTGCCCCGGAACCGAACTGCTACCCCAATAATAAGAAGCAGAACCGACAGCAAACAGTATCAGAAAGACGGCTGCCACCCGCAGGAACAGACTGAAATGTTCCGGAAAAACAAATCTGCTTTTACGGGAACCGGATTCCGGTATTTGTATCCGTGACCTAAACCGGTCGAGCGCCACTTCCGTTTCAACATCATCAGTAGCCAGCGTATTGCCTAAAAGCCATAAATCACGAACTTCGGAAAACTCGTTCCGGTTCTTTTCCGATTGTTTCAGCCAGTTCAAAAGAAAAACTTTCTCTTCACAGGTAGCTGTACCATCCAGAAAACGTATAATCACTTCGTTTATGTCTCCTATTTCATTCTTCATTTTTAGCTCCTCTATAAGTAATACAAGTGAAATTTAAAAACCCCTCCTCCAAAACATACTTTTTTTTAAAATATTATTTTGAGCAGAGACAGAGTAGGAATAAAAGGCTCATTAAACCTTTATTTTTAAGATGAGTACGCAACTCCAACAGAGCACGGGTCAAATACTTTTCTACAGTCTTGGGTGACAGATCGAGCTGAACGGCAATCTCCTTTACCTTCAGGCCGTAGCTTCTGCTTAGTATAAATACCTTCTTTACCTGTACAGGCAGTGTTTCGACAAAAGCTTCGATTTCACCCCGAAGTTCCTTCATGAATAATGAGTTCTCCTGATTATCTTCCTGAATCTGCAACGCATCGATCTGATCTGAAAAACATTCCATGGACTCTTCTTCAGTATATTTCTTGCTGGTGAGAAAGTTGAGAGATTTATTATAGACGGCCTTAAAAAGATAGGCCTTTACTGCTCCATCGAATTCAATATCTGTACGCTTATTCCATAAAGCAACAAAAACATCCTGAACGATGTCTTCTGCAACATCCCAATCATTCACAAAGCGAAACGCATACACCCGCAACACTTTATAATATTGCCGAAACAGTTGCTCTACCGACTCAAGGTTCGAATACATTGCGTTTTTCTTCATTTAAAGTATTAGTTAATAAAAAGACACTGGCAAAGTAACAAATAATAATAATAATCTCAAAATTTTAAGAATCCGTTTCAGTACCAATTTTAACCCGCGAATGAACCTGCAAGCCGATAATTCCTTTAATGCCCAAAACAAATTACTTCATGTGATTTACTTCTATATAAAATAGTAAAGTAACGGGAATAAACTTATCCTTAACAGCAAATCTTCTTCATCTTAGCAGCTAAGATGTACATCTTGGGCGCTAAGATCTATATCTTGACGGCCAAGATGCACATCTTTCGGCGCAAGATGAAGTAAATGATATGAATAAAAACATTTCTTTCGGGCACCGGAACCACTTTATACGGGTACTTATGGAAGTTCTCTTCTTAAGTTCGTCAGGCAACGATGCAATTACCTAATAATTGATATACCGGGATTACGCATTACGAGAAACCGGGCTGTAAACAGATGTGAAGTCTATCTGTCTACAACCCGGTTCTATTTATATCGGATACCTATTGTACGTGTGTTTCCTTACCAGCCGGGGTTTTGTACCAATTTCTTCGACTTTTGTATCTCTGCCAACGGAATGGGGTACAAATACATACGCTTCTCAAAAATACGGGTCTCAAAAGCAGTGCGTTTCATAAATCCCTCAAGATCGGTGGCATTCATATCCATACCATGAACAGGGCCGCCTTGTTTATACCCTTCTTCTTCGGCACACATCCAACGACGTACATCAAAATAACGCTGTCCTTCGGCAAACAATTCAATGCGGCGCTCGTGACGTATGGCTTTCTCCTGCAACTCCCGGTTGCCGATAATTTCCGGTTTAATGTCTTTCAGTAAGGGAATACCGGCTCTATAACGAATGCTGTCCACATACTGGATGATACGCGCATCACCCGGATTCACATGATTCAGGGCCTCTGCATACAACAAATAAAAATCGGCCAGACGGAACAACATACTTGCACGATATTTGGATTTCGGATTGTTGCCCTGATTCAGCAAATCACGGTTCATACCTTTATAAAGTAAATATCCCGAATAACTCATATCTCCCTTCGAATTGTCATCCGGCGTTCCTTTATAAAAATAAATTTTCTTATCAGTCTTTTGCCATACTTTGCCAGAATAGGTAATATCTTGGTAAAAACGCGGTTCACGGTTCTTATACATATTGGGTATACCGTCTTCACCGATGCCCTCTTCTTTATACAAACCCGATTCTTCAATGCTTTTACCATCACTCATCAAGAAGTCATCAATAGCTTCCTGAAGAACTCCGACACAACCGAATCCACTGAAAATAGCACGCGGAGTACATCTGCGTTCACGGCCTTCACCGTTTACTCCGCCCCAGGAGTTCTTACTGCTTTGCCAAACCGCCTCCGAATTGTTAACGCTTACCTGAAACAACTGATAAAGCGATTCTGCCGGATCAATCTCACCGTCCTTCATCACCTGGTATAAAGAGTAGCGCCCTTTTGAATAATCAATAAAGCGTTGCAGAGCGTCCAGAGCAGTTTTCCATTTCGTGTCATCCTTTGCCAGAAAGAGTTGTTTGTCCTGACTATCCTTCAAAGCAACAGCTTCGGGATAACCACCATTGAACAACGGACTTGCCGCATACACATGCAATTTGGCCAAAATGGCCAACGCTGCCCCTTTGGTCGGTGCCGCCGCACGTTCATTGTTAATAGTACCGTCCGGATTCAGTTCTTTCTCCGGTAGCAAGTCGTAGCATTCATTAAGTTCTTTATCAATAAAGGCAACTACTTCATCTACCGAATTTCTGTAATAATCCAAGTCAGCGGCCGAAGGATCGGCTATTTCGGTCATAATAGGAATAGGACCATATAACTCGAACAACAGATAATGATAATAAGCACGTAAAAAACGTGCTTCGTTCTTCAGAAGAGCCAGTTCTTTTTCATCAATGAAGTCGGCTACATCTCCGTTCTGCGGAATGACATGGGCGTATACGATGAATTCGTTTGCCTGCCGGATTTGCTTGTAAAGGCTCCAACGTGACAAATCGGCCGATCCGGCATGATAGCCTATCGTTGGAATCGTTTTCACATTGTTCTGTGCTGACTTCAATTCGTCTGAAACAGCCGGCCAGGGATTATCCAAACCGGTCAGGCTGGCATAGGCATCCGTTATGATGATGTTCGACATATCGGGGATACCGGTATAGATGTAGCGATGAAACCTGCGTGCGTAACTTGTGTTATTAAATACTTCTTCCATAGTCATTTCGGCAGCCAGATCATCTGATACATTTAGATAATCTTTACAGCCGGAAAGGAGAGCCGCACTCAATCCAAGTGCCAGTATAAAGGTCGGTAATTTTTTAAATACTTTCATATATATACTATTATTAATTTAGTTAGAATGTAAAGTCAAGACCAAAAGTAAACGTACGGTTCAGCGGATAAGGGAAACCTCCATTGTTGTTTCCCTGCTCGGGATCCCACATCTTGATACGATCCCATACATACAGATTGTTTCCCTGTATATAAAAGCGCAATGCTTCTATATTCAACTTCTTCAATAACTTCTTATCGAAATTATAACCTAATTCGATATTTTTCAGCCTCAGGAAACCGGCGTCACGCAGCCACCACGTACTGGCTGCCGTATTGTTCTGGAAGTTATTACTATGCATACGGGGAAACATCACATTCTGACTTGGATTCTGTTCTGTCCAACGATCGGCTACCACCGAACGCACCGCAGATTCTTCGATTCCCCACTGGAAAGGAAAGAAGGTCGCATCAGCTCCGGTTCCCAATACAGTTGACGTATTACCGGCTCCCTGAAAAAAGATACCGGCATAAAAACCTTTCCATTCGGCATTAAATCCGAAACCATAGACAATTTCGGGAACAGTGGGATTTCCTACATCTTCCATTTGGTCATTGCTGTCAATTTTGCCGTCACCGTTCAGGTCTTTGTATTTGATATCACCCGGACGAACGCCGCTCGAAAGACCGGAAACAACTCCGGGTTTTAATTCATAAGTGCGGTTGAGCCCTTCACCGTTGATGATAAAGTCATCATAGGTATACAAACCGTCGGCGATATAGAGCTTGTTCGAGTTGAGACGGGTACCTTTCTTTTCCAGCCAGGGATACACCTGCGGCACCTGATCGTATTCGATAATTTCATTACGGGCAAACGTGAAGTTTCCGCGTGCACTCAGGTTGACTTGCCCTATTTTTTGGTTAAGGGTGAGGCTGGCATCTACTCCATGATTCTTCACAATACCAAAGTTCTGCCAAGGCATCTGTTGGAAACCGGTTACGTTGGACACCGTGTTGCGTTGCAATAAAATGCTCTTACGCTTATTGTTGAAATAGTCTACCTGCAAATCGATGCGGTTGTCGAATAAGCCGAGATCAATACCGTAATTCGTCTTTTCCTCAATTTCCCATGAAAGATAGGGAGCCTCAAACCGGGCCTCGGTAATTCCATTACCGATACCGCCCATGCCTCCCGTATCACTGAAGCCGAGATTATACCCTCCATTATCCTGTTTCATCGTACCACGGTACAAGAAACGGTCACCACCGGTGTCATCATTTCCCGTACGTCCGATAGAAAACCTGAATTTCAACTTGTTGACTACCTTCTTCAACGCCTCCGGATAATAAGGTTCGTTGCTGACATACCATGCCAATCCCATTGCCGGAAAAAAGCCGAAACGAAATCCTTTTGCAAAGGTCTCGGAACCTGTATAACCGAAGTTGCCCTCTACGAAATAACGTCCGTCATAACCGTAAGTGGCACGTCCCACAAGACCCTGCTTTCTGTAAGGCAAAGCATTGTCGTGATATTGGGTCTCTTTTTGCATATAAAGAACCATAGCGGTCACATCATGCTTCTGCGCAAAAGTCCGATTGTAGTTAAACGAAGTTTCGAAATAGATTTTTTTATTCGAAGAGTTTTCCAGTTTCTCGGTCAATACGTCGCTGCCCTCCACAACTTTCTTAAATTGCAGTGCCCCGTTTTCATCACGTCCGGTTGCCAGATACTGAGTAGGTGTCTTGGTTCGTTTTGCCGTATATTTCATATCAGCATCAAAACTGATCAGACCTTTCCAATTCAGCCCCTTGGTGATAAAGTCCAACTTCTGGTTTACTTCCAGTTTCGACTGGATAGACGTTCTCCACTCTTTGGCATATCCGGAATTTACTAATAAGTTATATGGATTCACGCGGTTACCCGAAGGACGCGGATGTCCGGCAATCGTTCCGTCCGAGTATTCAGCAGGCATCAGGTAAGAGGGAGTGCGACACATCGAATTGAAAATTGTATTTGTGCCTGTACCCGGATAATTCGTTTGCAGGTATTGTCCGCTAATATCTACTTTCACCAATGTTGTTTTCGTCGCGTCGAAATCGATATTACTACGCAAATTATAACGTTTCAGCCCGATGTTATTGTCATACTCGTTTTTCTTGCCCTCTTTAAAAATACCGTTCTCCTGATAAAAGGCTCCGGAAACAAAGTAACGTGCACGCTCGGATCCGCCTCTTACATTGAGGGTATAGCGCATATTATAGGTATGCTCTCTCAGCATCTCCTTCAACCAGTCGGTGTCGGGATAAAGGTCGCGATCGGCTCCCGGACCGTATTTGGCAATTTCTTCCGCTGTACGTATACTGGCTGTTCCTTCATTGTTCAAAGCTTCATTATACAGTTCCAGCGTCTCTACCGAATTCATAAATTCAGGCAGGCGAGTCGGAGTGAGCAAGGTAGATTCGGCACGAAGGGATATTTTGGGCTTCTGCGAATTACCACGTTTAGATGTGATCAAGATCACTCCGTTAGCACCCTCGGCACCATACACAGCAGTTGCCGCGGCATCTTTCAGCAGAGTAAACGATTCGATTTCATCAGGTTCTATATCCTGCATATTACGGGGCACACCGTCGACCAAAACTAACGGATTTGTACCTCCTTTGAAGGAACTTACACCTCTGATCCAGAACTCGGAATTATCATATCCCGGTTCACCCGAACGCTGAACGGCAATCAAACCCGGCACTTGTCCGGCCAGGGTATTAGTCAGATTTCTATTGGACGATACAGCCAGTTCCTTAGGTCCGATAGCATTAATAGAACTTACGACACTGTTTTTTTTCTGTTTACCGTAACCAATAACCACTACTTCATCCAGCAATTCGGTATTGGGAAGCATCTTTATGGCCAGAATCTTTTCACCTTTGTAGGTGATCCGTTGTGATTCGTAGCCCACATACGAGAAAAGAAGTATATCTCCTTTCTTGGCACTTATCGAGAAGTTACCATTTACGTCAGTAATAACTCCTGTAGTAGTCCCTTCCAGTTTAATCTGTACTCCGATCAAAGGCTGACCGTTCTCATCCACCACAAGTCCGGTGGCATTATGAACCTGGGCGAAGACTGAATTCAGCCCGAAAGACAATAAAAACAGGATAAAGCAGATCAATCTCAATACTTTATTCTTAAACGCATATTCTTCTGGCATCCTCCCGGTACGATCACCGGCAGTATCAGCATCATTACTAATATGAGCAGTCATCGGCAAAACTGATATTAGCATAAAAGGTTTTTTCATAAGCTTAAATCTTTTTTGTTGTGTAGGTTTTAAATTAATTTTCAGGAAAAAGTGATACTATCCATCTATCGATGCATAGTTCTGTTTGAAATCCGGTCTTTCTTATGTTTTCATAGGCGTAATAAATATGGTTAACACGTCATCTATACTGAACCATGCTGATATTGATTTACGCAAAACGCCTGATTTTATCAGAGTTCCTGTAGAACTTAAGAAAGAAGAAAGACAACTGAACTTAAAGGTAAATGATGTAAACGAAAAGGAGTATTTGTAAAATGTAGTCTAAAACGAGAAAGAGATATACCTATTTTCCACCTCTGTATACTTCGATATATATCACAAGAAAAAACACATAATGGAGAGAGAAAAGATCAAATCATTGATATTAAATAGTATAGAAAACCATCTTATAAAGAAGAATTTTCAGAGTTGCAATTACGATATTTTAAAAAAAGACATGCTTAAATAAGCGTTTTATTAAAGTTATTGCTATATTTGCCACGAAAATGGACCATTTATTACGTATTTTTAAAACTGTTAACTTGATAATCTAAAAGGTAGCATCTGTATGTATTGCGCATAAAACTTTCCAAGTTCTACAGGAACTTTTCTCAAGTACTTTTGAATTTATTTATTTCCAAACAGAACCGCATATCAATAACATTTTTATAGAAAAGTATTGTAAAATAATTACTTAATCAAAGAACGTCAACGGTACATCTTTGGTAGCATAAAAACAACCCGACAGCATATTAATATCATCACATCAAGATCTTTACCCATTCTTTTTATCTTTATCAGGCTATTATTCTCTTGAATGCGAATCAATAATTGGATGAATTCTCCCAACTATTGATTCGCATGATTACTTATTTATATCAGTTGATTACCGTACCTCTTACGTCCAACTCACGGATAGCAGCCACCGTACCGTTGCCTACCCCATCAGGAATGACAAGTTTGATATAGCGTGCCGTTGATGATTTTACATAATATTTCAATGCGGCATCCTGATTGGTGAAGCCAAACTGACCAATCGACTCCCAGTTGTTTCCATCCTCACTGGCTTCAAAACGTACTACTTTAATCGGATTATTACTTCCCCGCCCACGTGGCAAGAGTTCCACTTGAGCTATCTTAACGCGGTGATTCATATCAATGATTATCTCGTAGGGGAGAGGATCGGAACCTCCTTGCCAGCGAGAATGCCAGAAGGTCTCGGCGTTTCCGTCGATCAGGTGTTTGGCATGTCCGTTATTGCTACCTTCACCCGAAGGTTCCTCGGTAGTGAACGACACGATTTTCCAGTCCGTTTTAGAAAGTTTATCTCCTTCTTTTATGATGCTATAAGCAGCATAAGTATCCTTATCTGCCCGTATAGTGGCGTCAGAAGTTACCTCTGCTATCTGTACGGGCAACATATAATTTCCCGGCAAAATGTCATCCTTCAGTTTATAAGTTGCTGTTACCTGATTTACTCCGTTCTGAAGAACCGGGGTCTCGGGTGCTACATAAGCATCGGACGGAAGCATACTGAAATAAGTGCCGTTGGCTGTGTTATAGGCATCTATCACCGACTGGCGGTTTTCCAGACGGCAGGTTATTTCCCATTTATTGGTAAACGGAACGCCGATCTGTACAGGCAACTCTTTTACGTCTGCCAGATTGATTTCTTCGACTCCGGCATTCATAATGGTTACAATCGGTTCTGAGACCTTAAATCCCAACAACAAAGCAGAACGTCCCGGAACCAAAGGCATCCCGTTGGATGTGGCACGCAAAGGCAACACATATTTCAAGTGATCGTATCCGGAAAGCTGTTGTATCTTAGCCGGATCGTAAGTAAGTTCACCTTTCAGCAGTCTTTCGTCTGCCGGAATATCGACTGTCCCTTTTGTCAGTTGATAACAATCGGCGGGCAGAAGTTCGTACGAAGTTCCATCAGCAGCATTCATCGAATCGAGCAGAGCTTTGTCCACCGAGAAACTCACCACACTGGCGGTTGATTTCAATCCTCCCTGTTGTATCCATAAATCTGCCGTATACTTTTCACCTACATTATAGGATTGCAATGTGTTGAATCCTTCCTGAGATACAGCCAAAACTCCATCGGCTTTGGAACTTACATCAAAACTGTCATCGCAACTGCTTACCGACAGTGCAACGCAAGCTGACAGTGCTATATAATTAAATCTATTCATAAGTTAGTCTTTTTATTCGTTCAAAATCACCATCCCGGATTCTGTACCAGATTCTTAGTCTTCCGCATTTCTGAGTCAGGCATCGGATATAAATACATTTTCCGGTTAAATACAATCTGACTTGCTTCCACTACACGATTGAAATCGTCAATATCATTCGGTTCGCCACGCACATTCATTCCATGTACATAACCGTTCTGACGACCTTCTCCGTTTTTATCGGCAATCATCCATCTTCTTACATCAAAATAACGTTGCCCTTCTGTAGCCAGTTCCACCTGACGTTCGCGCTGAATAGCAGCCCGCTGCAACTCCTGATTACCACGAATAGCAGGATTCAAGGTCTCTACACCGGGCAATCCTGCACGCTCACGCACGAGATTGAGGTATTTCAAAACTCTCACATCGTTAGGATTGACTTCATTGGCTGCCTCGGCATACATCAAATAAAAATCTGCCAAACGGAATATAATAGAAGGACGGAACTGAGAGGCTACCCCCGGATTGGTCAAACTGACTGAACGGTTGAAACGTTTGAAAAGCATATAACCGGTCAGCGTGGCCTGTCCTTCTTGCACACCGGAGTTTCCACCATTGTAAAACAACACTTGATTACAGCTCACAGGCCATTGACGTCCATTGAAGAAAACGGTGTTATAAAAACGAGGTTCACGATTGAGGTAACGGTTGCTGACAGACACGTTGGTATACTTCTTGGAGAAGTTATCATTCTGATCTTTGTAAGTCCCGTATCCCTCTTCCTGATAAAGTGTGGATTGCGGCAAATAAGCCGTAGCCGAAATGGGAAGCCCGTCTTTCATATAAAAAGCATCTACCAATTCCTGCGTAACTCCGGTGGAACCCAAACCATTTTTTTCACAGCGCGGAGCGATACGACGATCAAAAGCATCGCCATTCATTCCTCCCCAATCATTATTTGCCGTGGCCCAGATAATTTCGTGTGTATATTTCTGAAACAGATTATATACAGACTTGTCCGGATCAATGACAGCACCGTTGTCGTCTTTATATTCTTTATACAATTCATATCTTCCGGCCTCGGCATAATCGATAAAGTCTTTGCAAGCAGCAAGAGCTTTCTCCCACTTACCGGCATCATAATCGGGAAACAGGCGGGTACCATCCGGATTCGTCACCGCCAAAGCTTCTCTGTATCCTCCGTTTAAAAGAGGACTTGCAGCATACAGCCACAACTTGGCACGAACGGCCAGAGCAACTCCTTTGGTCGGCCAGGCACGATAATCCTTATCTTCAAAAATGGGCTCCTGAGTCAATTCTGAAGCAACTGCTGTCAGTTCGGAATCAATGTACGCTACCACTTCGTCCACCGTGTTCCGGGGTACGTCCTGATCTTCAGTTGCATCGTATATCTTGTCCTTCACCAAAATGATCGGACCGTACTGTTCAAACAACAAATAATGATAAAATGCCCGCATAAAACGTACGTTGGCTTTCATCTGCGTCAGCTCGTCTTCCAGCAACTGGTCACCCTGAGTACCTGTAGTCACGATCGGATGGGCCTTCTGCAAAAAGATATTGGCCTGACGGATGTATTTGTAGCAGTCGCCATAACGATGAAATCCCATGTTGGAAGCATTTCTATCCGAATTATTGTATTTGGAAGAGTTTCCATATCCTACGACCAGTTCATCACACATACCCGTCCAAGGATTCTTGAAAGCTCCCACATTCACGCTGTTTATTCCCGAATAGTCGGGGATACCGGCAAAAACATTGGCATACCATCTTTTTGTATACGATACGTTATCAAATACCTGTTCGGTATTCTGCAAACCTCCCGCAAGTTGTTCGGAAACTCCCAGATAGTCGCAAGAACTAACAAAGCACAATAGCGCTATCAGCAAAGTATATATAGAATTTTGCTTTTTCATCTTTCTATTTATTAATCTGTTTTTTCTTTTTAGAATGTAAAGTCTAAACCGAGTGTGAAAGTACGTGGCAGAGGATAATTCAAACCTGCGTTGGCATTACCGGCTTCCGGATCGAAATACTTAATCTTGTCCCACACAGCAAGATTATATCCCATAATATAAATACGGGCAGCCTCAAAACCAATCTTATCCATAAATTTCTTAGGAAGCTGATAACCGAACTCTATGTTTTTCAGTCGTAAGAATGAACCATCACGCAGCCACCAGGTGCTTGCCACCCGGTTGTTGGCATTATTGGCATTGTTTTTATGCAAACGCGGAATAATGACATCCTGGCTGGGATTGCTCTCGGTCCAACGGTCTAAAGCAAACGTACGGTAATTGGACTGGTCGACACCCCAGGAGAACGGGTACCATCCTTCTGAAGTAGCCCCTCCCAGAAGAACAGATGTATTGCCTGCCCCTTGAAAAAAGATACTTGCATAGAAACCCTTGTACTCGGCATTAAGGCCAAATCCATAAATAATTTCAGGGGTACTCGGGTTCCCTACTCCTCTTACCTGGTCGTAAGAGTCAATCACACCATCACCATTTACATCGACGTATTTGATATCACCCGGACCAACCAATCCTCCCAAAGTAGGACGCGGAAGTTCCGAACGAAGTTTATAGGTTTTCAATCCGTTGGCATTGGTACTGACTATAAAATCGTCCTCGGTATAAAGCCGGTCGGCAATATAAAGAGTATTTTCGCTAACCCGGGTACCGGTAACTGCTTGATAATCGTACTTCTGCGGTAGTTCATCGTATTCAAGAATTTTGTTGCGCGTAAAGGTAAATGTCCCGCGGGCGCTGAGTTTCAGTTTACCTATCTGCTGATTGAGGTTCATTGACATATCCACACCCTGATTACGTACCTTACCAAAGTTCTGCCATGGGTCTTGACGAAGTCCGCCCAACTGGGGAACAGTACGGCGTTGTAGCAAGATATCTCTACGTTCGGAACGGAAATAATCGAAAATAATATCAATACGGTTATCGAACAATCCAAGATCAAAACCATAATTCTGCTTATCTTCAATTTCCCAAGCCAGATAGGGGGCTGCAAAACGTCCTTCAACAATACCGTTACCTATTCCGTTGGTTCCGCCAGTATCTCCGATACCCTGTGTAAATCCACCGGCATTGGTCGTGAAAGTAGGACGATACAAAAAGCGTTCCTGTCCCGTTTTATCATTACCCGTACGTCCGACAGATGCTCTCAGCTTTAGTTTATTAACTATCTTTTTTACCGCTTCCGGATAGAATGATTCGTTAGAAAGATAGTAAGCGGCACCGACTGCCGGGAAAAAGCCGAAACGATTACCTTCGGCAAATGCTTCGGAACCGGTATAACCAAAGTTGCCTTCGACAAAATAGCGTCCGTCATAGCCATAAGTGGCACGGCCCACAAACCCCTGCTTACGGAAAGGAAGAGGAACATTGTGCTGTTGTGTCTCTTTCTGCATATACAGCAACATGGCCCCCACGTCATGTTTTCCAAACGTACGTTTGTAGTTGACAGACGCATCGATATAAATTTTCTTGGTGGCAGATGTCGCACTGTTTTTGGGATCCTGAATATCCGGGTTACCCGATACAACCGTAGAGAAAATCAGTTGTCCCAATTCATCACGACCAGTAGCATGATATCGTGTCGGATTATATTCACGACGGATAATCATCTCGCTGTCATAGTCATAACTTATATTCAGGTTGGCAGACAAACCTTTGGTAATGAAATCGAGTTTTTGATTGACATTTACTTTTGACTGGATACCGGTTCTGTATTCTTTTGCATAACCGGAGTTCATCAATAAGTTATAAGGGTTACGCATATTGGCATCTCTTTCCTGAGCATAAGTAGCTACTGTTCCGTCACTGTACACAGCCGGGAAAGCATAGGGAGGAGTGATCAACATGGAACGGAAAATGGTGGAAGTACCTGTTCCCGGATAATTATTAATGAGATATTGCATGGCAAGATCTACTCCTACTGTAGTAGTAGAAGATACAGCCATATCAATATTAGAACGCAGATTAAACCGGTCAATACCGATATTGGTATCATAAATCCCATTCGGTCTGTTCTTGAACAATCCGCTTTCATTAAAATAGGCACCTGATACGAAATACTTGGCCTTTTCCGTACCACCGCGTACATTGAGTGTATAACGGTGGCTGAAGGTATTCTTACGAAGAAGTTCGTCAATCCAATTGGTATTAGGGTACAGATCCGGATCATCGTTGTTACGGTAATGAGCTATCAGTTCATCAGAAAATTGAGGTCCCTCTCCATCATTGCGCAATGCTTCGTTATACAGGCTCAGATAATCGGCAGAACCAACAAATTCCGGAAGACGAGTAGGTGACGAAATCGTATGTTCTGTCTTAAAAGATATTTTAGCCTTCTCAACCCGTCCGCGCTTAGTAGTCACCAGTACTACACCGTTAGCTCCTTCCGCACCATAAATGGCAGTAGCGGCCGCATCTTTCAGTACAGAAAATGTTTCTATTTCATCCGGTTCAATATCACTCATATTTCTGGGAACTCCGTCGACAAGTACAAGCGGAGAAGTTCCTCCGGCAAAAGTACTGACTCCGCGAATCCAGAATTCGGCATTATCATAACCGGGCTCTCCGGAACGCTGGACCGCAATCAGACCTGCCACCTGACCGGCAAGGCTGTTATTCAGGCTTCGGGAAGGAACGACAATGTCTTTGGGTTTTATCGAACTCATGGATACCACCACACTCTCTTTTTTCTGTTTACCGTAACCGACTATCACTACCTCATCAAGCGCTTTTGAGTCTTCGTGCAATACGACATTGATGTTATGACGTCCTTTCACCTTGATTTCTTCGGTATTATATCCCAGGTATGAGACCAGCAAAATCACATCATCCGACGGAAGCATGACTTCATAACGTCCTTCCATATTGGTTATGGCACCGATAGCAGGATTTCCTTTTACCACTACGTTTGCACCGATGACTGACTCTCCTTTTGCGTCGGTAACGACTCCGGTAACTTTGATTTTAGCCTTCTGCTGAGGGGCAGAGGCGGATTCGGAAGTTTCTTTTTTATAAATAATGATCTGACGGTCTTTAATGGTAAATCCATTATCGGTATGTGCCAATAATTGCTCTAATATTTTTTCAACCGACTGATTAACCACATTTACACTGACTTTCCGGTTCAAGTCAATAACACCATCCCTGTAAAAGATGATAAACTCACTATTCTTCTCTATCTCCTTAAAAACCTGTAGTACGGTTTTTCCGGCAGATTGCATAGTAAAGACTTTGGTTTGCGAGTAAACACTTGAAGCATAAGCTATTTCGAATGCAAAAGTGAATAACAAAAATAAAAAAATACTTTTTATTGATAATAAAGTTCCTACTTTAGTCCTATTGGGACTAAATATTCCATGATTATTCATACATTTGTACGATTTGATTAACAAATTTGTTTTTACGTAGTTTAATCTAATCAGGGGTTGGATGATATGAGGGTATTATCCAACCCTTTCTTAAAAAATTTAAGGTCCTTGTTTCATACTATTAGAAATTACTTGGTTAATAAAAAATGATTCTCTCTGATCTCTACTTTCGCAGGTATGGTTTTACTTAACATTTCCAAAACATCCCATAAATCTTCCCGTAAATCAAGCTTACCACTACAGGTTAACCCGATCAGCCCCGAATCAGCTGTGATGTGTTTTCCATAATATTGAGATAACTTTTCGATGATTACTTCAATCTTTTCACGTTCAAAGCAATAATAGCCTTCTACCCAACTGATATATTCAGACACATCCACTGTATTTATCCGCAACTCGTTCCCTTGGTCATCATAAGTTAACATATCATTGGGGTTAAGAACTTTCTCGGGATGCTTATGTGTATCCACTTTCACTTTACCGGATACCAAAACCACCGATTGTTCCTCTGCAGAATCATAAGCACTCACATTAAATTTCGTGCCCAGCACCTCTACTTCCATCCGATTGGTCTTTACGATGAAAGGCCGGGTTTTATCAGGAGATACCTGAAGGTAGACTTCTCCATTCACATAAATCTCCCGCCTATGTGCCGCAAACTCTGTCGGATATACCACACGGGTATTAGCATTCACGGCTATTCGTGTCCCGTCGGAAAATGTTATAAAAGAACGTTTTCCGGAAGGAACTATTAACTGATTATAACCTGCGCCCCCTTCTTCATCTGCCTGAGCCGTTCCGGAATTGATGGCTATTTTACCACCCTTCTTATAGTGTAATTTACTTTCTTTCCCATCCATAACCACCTTCTGCCCTTTCGACAAGACTAACTGTATGTCATCGCTATGATCCGGTTGGGAGATACTGGCCAAACTGTAAAATGAACTTTCTTCATAAAAAGCAATAAGGGAAAAAACAAAATAACTGCTCAAGACCAACATTGATATACAGGCAGCAATACTCGCTACACGCAGGAAAATTAATCGTTTTTTTCCTCTTCTCGCTTTTTTCTCAACCGCTACCTGATAGCTGATTCGTTCCCAAAGTATTCCCACTTCATCGTCTGTCATCTGCTTTTGAGGACTTACGGCTACAATCTTTAAAAAACTTCGAGCCATATGTAACTCTTTGGCAAAATCGCTGTCTTCTTTCTCCAATCTTGCCCAAAAATCTTCACTTTGTTCCGTAGGATGCTG
Organism: Bacteroides hominis; assembly: GCF_033042785.2. NCBI lineage: Bacteria > Pseudomonadati > Bacteroidota > Bacteroidia > Bacteroidales > Bacteroidaceae > Bacteroides > Bacteroides hominis. Next base: position 5,240,142 of record NZ_CP178829.1, read on the forward strand.
CATTGAGTCCAGAAAAGGTCCGTCGTCCAACAAATCAGCTGCGGTATAGTGTATATAGTGATTTCGCTCCATTTTCTTCTTTTTATAAAAAGACAGACAGAACTCTGAAATCTACTCAGTGAAAAGCGGATTTTTTTATTGAATTTCTATTACCAGCTGAAAAACAAGGAATTAGAATAGAAAGAAAAATGGCAATATACCATACATTTCACGCAATCGGGTGAGAGATCGCTGAAGTAAATTATAGGCTGACTGATAATTAAGCCCCATCAGCTCACAAATAGAACTGTAATCCAGCCCTTCAAAAAAACGATAATAGATGATTTCACGCTGTCGGGGAGAAAGCGTATTCAACAAATGGGCAACAGTATGTTTCTGAGATGTTTCATCTTCGGTCTCAATAATTTTTTCTTCTACCGACAAATCGAACTCATAATTTATATTAGAGATATAAGTGTCATGTAAACTCCCTTTATTAAAGACATTAAAGATAGAATTCCTTAACGAAGACATTAAGTAGATTTTAATATTGGCAGGAGGAGAAGAGTATTTACCTTTCTGTCTGTAGATATTCACAAAAACATCCTGGACACAGTCTTTCACCATCTCTGTATCTGTAGTAAAGCGACACCCATATTGATAGAGTTGCTGAACATATTGAGAATACAGCCATGCATAAGCATTGTCATCTCCTTCCAGAAATGACTGCCACTTCGCATTACTACTCTCAACGGGATCATTATTATACATATCGCATGACTTCTGACAATATCAGTTGCGCAAAATAAGCAAAAATTCATTAAAGGTAGTCAAGAGACCTCTCTTTTTAACTATAAAATTCCTTTATAATTGCTAATCTTCTTTCTTGTACTAATTAGAGGACAAACAAAAGCCGGCATCTATTACAGCGAAATTCAATCTCCCCTTATGAAGGAAAACCGAAGAGAACAACTCTTTCCTGAAATTTATTGTTATATTTGCATATACTAAACTTTAAAGCCTTATTCAATATGTTCAATTCATTTGGCAATATTTTCAGACTAACCAGCTTTGGCGAATCTCATGGTAAAGGAATCGGAGGAGTGATTGATGGATTTCCAGCAGGTATCACTATCGACGAGGAGTTCGTTCAGCAAGAACTGAACCGCCGTCGCCCGGGGCAGTCGGTCATTACCACTGCACGCAAAGAAGCTGATAAGGTAGAATTTCTTTCGGGCATTTTCGAAGGAAAATCTACAGGATGCCCCATCGGGTTTATCGTATGGAACGAGAACCAACATTCAAACGACTATAATAACCTGGAAAAAGTATATCGTCCGTCACATGCCGATTATACATACACTGTAAAGTATGGAATCCGTGATCACCGTGGTGGAGGACGTTCTTCTGCACGTGAAACCATTTCAAGGGTAGTGGGTGGTGCTTTGGCAAAACTCGCATTGCGTCAATTGGGAATTCACATCACAGCTTATACTTCACAGGTAGGTCCAATTAAATTGGAGGGTAATTATACGGATTACGACCTTGACTTGATTGAAAGCAATCCGGTGCGTTGTCCGGACCCCGAAAAAGCAAAAGAAATGCAGGATTTGATTTATAAAATCAAGGGTGAAGGAGATACCATTGGAGGCGTATTGACTTGTGTCATCAAAGGATGTCCTATCGGACTTGGACAGCCTGTATACGGTAAGCTACATGCCGCATTGGGAAATGCCATGCTGAGTATCAATGCTGCAAAGGCTTTTGAGTATGGAGACGGTTTCAAAGGACTCAAACAAAAAGGATCAGAGCAAAACGATGTGTTCTACAACAATAATGGGCGGATAGAAACACGAACCAACCACTCCGGAGGAATCCAAGGGGGGATCAGTAACGGGCAAGATATCTTCTTCCGGGTAGCATTCAAACCGGTAGCCACGGTACTGATGGAACAGGAAACTGTTAATATCGACGGCATCGATACCACATTGAAAGCCAGGGGACGCCACGACCCATGTGTATTGCCACGTGCAGTACCTATTGTAGAAGCCATGGCAGCAATGACCATACTCGACTATTATTTATTGGATAGAATGACACAACTTTAATAATTATTCAACGTGAACGAAATTCAGAAATATATTGCAGAGAACGAACCGATGATGATGGAGGATTTATTCAGCCTCATCCGTATTCCCAGTATCAGCGCATTACCGGAACATCATGACGATATGCTGGCATGTGCACAACGCTGGACACAATTATTACTCGAAGCCGGAGCAGATGAAGCCATCGTTATGCCTTCAAAAGGAAATCCTATCGTATTCGGACAAAAGATAGTAGACCCTAACGCTAAAACGGTATTGATATATGCGCATTATGACGTGATGCCTGCCGAACCTCTCGATTTGTGGAAAAGCCAACCTTTTGAACCGGAAATACGTGACGGACATATTTGGGCGCGAGGTGCCGATGACGACAAAGGACAAGCATTTATTCAAGTAAAAGCTTTTGAGTATCTCGTAAAATACAATCTGCTGAAAAACAATGTGAAATTTATTTTCGAAGGAGAAGAAGAAATCGGTTCACCAAGCTTGGAAGCCTTCTGTGAAGAGCATAAGGAACTACTAAAGGCCGATATCATACTGGTATCAGATACCAGTATGTTGGGTGCCGATCTTCCTTCATTAACTACCGGGCTGCGTGGTTTGGCCTATTGGGAAATCGAAATAACAGGTCCAAATCGCGACTTGCATTCAGGGCACTTCGGTGGGGCTGTAGCTAATCCGATTAATGTGCTTTGCGGCATGTTGAGTAAAGTAATTGACGCTGACGGACGCATCACGATCCCAGGATTTTATGATGCCGTGGAAGAAGTTCCACAAGCAGAACGGGAAATGATCGCCCATATTCCTTTTAATGAGGAAAAATACAAGGCAGCCATCGGTGTAAAAGAGCTTTTTGGTGAAAAGGGATACAGTACCCTGGAAAGAAACAGTTGCCGCCCCTCATTCGATATTTGTGGCATTTGGGGTGGCTATACCGGTGAAGGCTCTAAAACCGTACTCCCGTCAAAAGCCTATGCCAAGGTATCGTGTCGGCTGGTTCCGCACCAAGACCATCATGTAATCTCAGAGCTTTTTGCAGACTACTTCCGCCGAATCGCTCCGGCTACAGTGGATGTAAAAGTGACACCGATGCATGGAGGACAAGGATATGTATGCCCTATATCACTACCGGCCTATCAGGCAGCAGAAAAAGGATTTGAAATAGCCTTCGGTAAAAAACCATTGGCCGTACGTCGCGGAGGGAGTATCCCTATTATATCAACCTTCGAACAGGTGTTAGGAATAAAAACCGTACTTATGGGATTCGGACTGGAATCGGATGCTATCCATTCGCCTAATGAAAACTTCTCTCTGGATATATTCAGAAAAGGGATCGAGGCAGTTGTAGAATTTCATCTGACATACAGTAAAAAGTAAGCTTCTTATCACAAATAATAACACGGATTAAAACAGATATCAATCAGGTTCCGTTGCGACCTAAAATTGAATGCTGTTTTAATCCGTGTTATTTGTGGTAAGACTTATCATGGCAACTCAAACATAAATGTGAACGATTTACTGTCTTTGAAATCTTTCACTGCGTCTCCTGTATAAATTTCCCCGTGTGTCAAAGATAATTTCCTGATATTTGCACTCGGACTAAAATCAACCTTATTCAAATCTACCCAGAACAGATTGGGAGTCAAAGTCGACTCAAAGTAGTATACCCGATTTTTCTGATCAGAAACCGAACGCCAACGTGTGGAAGAAATATACGGCTTGTCCGGAGTTGTGATTCCGAAAGGAACAGATACATTCCGCATCACGCTCAATACACTCGGTACAGCAATATTCGCATCCGATGTCTGCGGAATAGCATGAATATAGAAAGAAGCACGCACAAAACGGTCACTTGAACGGTTGGTTCCTGGCAACATATTCAAACCGCCTACCTCTTTCCAATAATCATTCACAGCCAATTGAAGATCGTAACGGGGAGAGTTTGTCATTACTTGATATTCTTTACCTTCATGGATGATCAGGTCTCCATTGATATACTCCAGAATAGCGGAATTACCCGTTTCATCAGTGATAGCCATATGCAATGTAGATGCAGAGCCATTAGGCATGTTCGGAGCATCAATGCGGAAGGTTTGTTTACTTAGCTCTTCAACAGCTTCACGTACTGTTGCAAAGTTATCAAGCACATACTGTGTCCAAATACTAATCCCCATTACAGGGCGGGTGTCATTGGGACGGGTATAGACAGACTCCGGCAGAAACAGGAGACTGGCAACCAATCCTTTTTCATTCATGCCGTCGCAAGTACCGATATCATACCCGGTAGCCACAATGCTACCATACTTCGAAGTCCATTCTACCGTATTTCCTTTATCGTACCCTGCACGTTTGATACCACGGGGAAAAAGATATAAATTAGACTGAATATCCTCTTTCCAATCCATCGTACGTCCGGTAATCACCATATTATCCGGTCCAATGTAAACTGCACGTGTACATGCTTTCGCAGGCTGTCCACCCCAGATCAAATTGACAGCTATAGTAACCAAAGCTGCCATCATAATTTTCTTTCTCATACTCTTTTTATTAATTAAAATGGTTTTGTTATCTGCATTTAGATAACAAAACCATGGAGTATTAGTTTTATTCACAGGCAGGTACTTCCGAAATACTTCCGTACCTATGGTATTCAAAAGCAATGCTTTGCTCTTTAATATAATGTATCAACTCTACCCTTCCGTCTTTCACCGGAGGTGCTGTAGCAATATACTTGTCAGTCTGTACAGCTGCTTCGTATATTTTCACGGGTATTTCCGGTGAGCAGGTACGGATACGTTCGTATTCGGAGATACTACTGATAAATGAATCCATTGTCTCCTTCCTCAACCGACAACCTGTGTCTGCCAAAGCTTCGGTACGATCGTCCGATGGGTCATAACTAATGGTAAGTGGAGTTCCACACAACCGGGCAGCATATACTATCATCTCTGCTGTTTCATTCCTGTCATCCGGGAAAAGCCTCAATACCATACTCTTCAGTGGCAAATAACGGAACAAATTCTGTTCACCATAAAGATTATTTATATCCCTCGGCTTTGAAAATTCCTCCTGAAAGGCTTTAGTATAGCTTTGACGATAGTCGGTTTTACTATCAGGTTTATCGGCTATTTTCACAAAGCAACTGCAATAGTTCGGGCCACCTGCTTTCACTCCTCCACCGAAAGCCGAAAGTTTCATCCCGCCAAATGGCTGCCGGTTGACAATAGCCCCTGTTATACCCCGATTGATATACAGATTTCCGGCCATTAACGAATTTTTCCAGATCTTTTGTTCGGTTTCATCCAGACTCTGGAGGCCGGATGTCAAGCCATAATCCAATCCATTCACCAAATCAATTCCTTCCTGTAAATCTTCAATACAAGCCACACTCAACAACGGACCGAACAACTCGGTGCGAAAAGAGTAACTACCCGGCTTCACTCCCCACTTTACAGTAGGAGCCAGTATATATTGCTTCTTATCAATGAATCTTGGCGGCACTAACCAAGTCTCCCCAGGTTCCAGCACTAATGCTTGCAGTAATTTTTCATTTTTATTTGTTATCATAGGCCCCACTACATTGCCCGGATCCCAGACACTCCCTACTTTCAGACTGGTAGCCGCATCAATCAGTTTCTCACGGAAACTCTTATCTTCATAGACCGAACGTTCCACTAACAGCAACGAACAGGCAGAACATTTCTGTCCTGCATTGCCAAAAGCAGAAGAAACAATATTCATAATAGCATGGTCACGATCACCGGAAGCGGTAAGTATAATGGCATTCTTTCCTCCGGTCTCTGCCGAAAGTGGAGTAACCGGAGCTGATTTTGCTATACTACGGGCTGTATCTGTACCACCGGTCAAAATAATATGTTTCACTATCGGAGAAGTGGTAAGCAGCTTCAAAGCCTCCCGATCAGTTATGATCACTTGCAATGCTTCTTTGGGTACTCCCGCATCCCAAAAAGCTTTGGCAAACAACCAAGCCACCGGAGCTGCCACCGTAGCAGGTTTCAGTATAACAGTATTTCCCCCGGCCAGGCCGGCAACAATGCCACCTATGGGAATGGCACAAGGAAAATTCCATGGAGAAATAACCAGTACAGTCCCCTTTGCTGTTAAACTAACATCACCCAATTCCGAAAAAGTTCTCATCGTTGTAGTATAAAAACGTGCATAGTCGATTCCTTCAGATACTTCTACATCCCCTTCAACAACTGTTTTTCCGGTTACTGCACACATACAGCCTATCAAATCTCCCCTCATCTCCGCCAGATTATTGGCAGCAGCATACATCATCTTATGCCGGTCTTCCAATTTGGTTTTTCTCCATCCGGCAGGATCGGCTTCGGCTATAGAAAGTATCCGTTCCACCTGCTCCGCATTGGCCTGTGACATCTCACATATACAAACATCCTCTTCCTGGCAACGATCCAGATATTTATAACGTTTCTCCGTAATTATATTTTCAGTTCCAATTTGCAATGGAATAATTTCGGGCACATCCTCTTTCGACTTTTTCCATTTGGCAAATATCTTCTCCACCCACTCCTGGTTTTGCTTCAGGTCGAAATCTGTATCCGGCTCATTTTCCATTCGGTCTGAAGGCATAGCCGGCGTATAAGGTTTATTCCGATCCTGTACTCGTGGCGAAGTATGAGTCAGATGATCTTTCATCGCATAAGCATCTTCAAACTGTTGAGCCAGAAAGTTCCAGGTATCGGTATTCGGCTTCAAATTGAACGAATGGGTCAGAAAATTATCAGGAGCCGTATTTTCATCCATACGCCGCACCAGATAAGACACTGCATTGAGGAAATGTTCGTCTTTCACAACCGGAGTATAGAGAATCACCCGGTTACCTAACATAGACTGTGCACGCCACAAATGATTGGCCATTCCTTCAAGCATCTCAAACGTCATATAGTCTGATGTACCCAATTTCCGGCTCAACAAATAGGCATATGCTATAGAGAACAGATTATGCGAAGCAACTCCCAAATGAAGCACTTCAGCATTTTCGGGTTGTAAGCCACGCTCCAACAAATGCAAATAATTGGCATCTACTTCCGTCTTTGACGGGCGTACCGGATTAGGCCATCCACGAAGTGAAGAAATAACGGTTTCCATTTCCAGATTACAGCCTTTCACCAGACGCATTTTGATAGGTGCCCCCCCGGATTCTACCCGTGCTTTGGCAAACTCAAGCAACTCAGTCTGCAAATCATAAGCGTCGGGCAAGTATGCCTGAACGACAATACCTGCCGAATAATTTTTAAACTCGGGTTTGCTCAGCACCTCTTTAAACAGGCGCATAGTGAAATGTGCATCTTTATACTCCTCCATATCAAGGTTGATAAACTTAGCACGTTTCAGCACGTCTTCGTCTACATATGGATTATCGATCGCCTTTTGATAAAGAGCAGACATGCGTCTGACCAATTCAGGAAAACTCTCCCGATAATTCAATGCATGTGTCTGAGCATAGATGCCGGAGATTTTAACCGATATATAATTTATATCCGGAGATTCCAAAGCTTCCAGATAATGATGATACCGATGATCAGCCTCTCCATTACCCAAAACCACTTCCCCCAACAAATTGACGTTTTGTCCGATCTTCTCTTTAAAACGGGTCGCTAAATGTTCTGTCAGGTTCGGACGCGATTCGTCAATAATCACTTTAGAGGTATCCGTACGCAATCGCTTCTTGATAATAGGGATAGCGATAAAATCAAAATGATGTCCGAAAGCCTGATACATTTTAAAAAGAAAAGTATCCCTTTTATTTAGAAATTCAGGAACTCCATATTCATCTATCAGTGTTTTGATTCGTTTGGCAAGTTTCTTCCGGTCACGTATCTGGGAAGATTCGTCCAGCATTTTCACCAGGAATTTTTTATCTTGAGGACGCTGCACCATTACGGCATATTTATGTTGCTCACGACGCTCTTCACTTGTAATGGTTGCTTCACAGGTATTGTAGAGTTTCAGTACCCATTCGTTTACTTCAGCAATAGTTGGTCTGTCCATAAGAAATCAATGTTAAAGTAATGTATTGAATCAGAAAATAATCTCAACTTACAATTACAGAAACATGGTAGGGCTGAACATAACGGCACGATAGCGATGCAAAGTCTGCAACGCTTGCTGTGAAAACCGGTCAAAAAGCAGATATCGGTCCATAATAGTATAATTTAAGGAGGTGTGTATCTGCAAATATATAGATATTTTCTAAGAATCAATGCTCTTTGGGCTATTTTTCCTGAATCAGAAAATTACATTCCTTTTTTGATACCCGCTTTGATTAACAATGCGTTCACCGGATAGGATAAGATAAAACCAAAAAGCATGGCAATCTGCATCATAAACCAAAATGTCCAGGATGTTTTCTCAAGAGGTGCATCTGTAAAAAGTACAAAAGTAACAACAGCCATCCAACCATACATACCCACCTGCCAGGCTAACAATGAAAAGAAATCGGCCTTAAAGGCACGCGAAACAGCTTTACTAAAAGAGATTTTCTCCATTTCACGGATTGCGGCAAATTGAAAGAAAACGCCTATAACCAATGCTAAAACAAAATCAAGTACCCAGCTGCCTGCTATCAAGCTCCCCCCTATCCGTAGAGGTACCCAGTAAGTAAACCATTCTCCAATAAGATCTGCCAGCGTGCAACCCGCCCCGCAATGAAAAGCAGACAAAGTGATGGACTGCCATTTGGGACGCATATCAGGCATGTCCATCTCCATCGGCATTTTCATATCCATCTTCATACTTTCTACGGGAGCCACTTCTACCATGCTATCTTTCCGGATACCAAAAGTATAATAGGCAAACAACGCAAAATAATGTCCCCACAGCCCGGTAAGCACCCAGACTATATTCATTATCTTCATGGATTGTTTGTGAAATATTACATTAATTGCCAGAATAAGGGCTATGATAAGACCGGCACATACGAAAAAGCAAGATACTGCATTGAAGAACATTGTATTCATAAGGCTCATTATTAATTGATAAGTGGTATTAATAACGAGCCTTTTGCAAAATAGTTCAGTTAAAATTATGTATTAACAAAACAACAAGACTACTCGAAGGCTTTCCGATAAGTGCATCCATTTCTCCATTCGGAACAACCATAAGCGGTTTTACCTTTAATAATCGTTCCTTTTCCGCAAAGCGGACAAAGTTGTCCCACCAAAGAGTCTGCCCCTGTCAGCACATCCGGTTGAGCCGATCCGGTGGCAGGAGACGCATTCTCAGTTGCAGAAATGACTTTCATCTTTTTCTCTTTCGGAGTAGTGGGTTTACGTTCTCGTTTCTTCGGTTCTTTCTTCTTCTTTTCTTCTTCCGCCGTTGCCGCTTCCTGAATAGTGATACGGCGGTTCGTATTATCAGACAGAACACTGTTGACTATTTCGGCTACCATCAACTTTAACTCTTCAAGAAACTGCCGTGCATCATAAGTCTTCTTCTCTATCTCACGTAACTTTTTCTCCCAAATACCCGTCAACTCAGCTGATTTCAACAACTCTTCATGAATCAACTGGATCAATTCCACTCCTGTAGGGGTAGCTATCAGGTTCTTTTTCTCCTTACGGATATAATTACGCTTAAAAAGGGTCTCGATAATAGCTGCACGGGTAGACGGCCGACCAATACCATTTTCTTTTAACGCATCTCGAAGTTCATCGTTGTCAACCAATTTACCGGCAGTTTCCATCGCACGAAGCAGAGTGGCTTCGGTATAAGGTTTAGGTGGCTGAGTCCATTTCTCATTCAAGTCGGGTAGATGCGGGCCACTTTCTCCTTTCACGAAAACAGGAAGTACATTCTCCTCTTCACCTTCTTTTTCTTCATTCGGATCTTTCACATCTTTGGAAAAGACCACACGCCATCCCGGTTCCAGAATCTGCTTTCCAGTCACCTTGAATTCAATGCCATCTACCTCCCCCATTACAGTCGTGGTAGAGACTTTACAATCAGGATAAAAAACGGCTATAAACCGACGGGCTATCAGATCGAAAACCTTACATTCCATATCCGTCAGATTTTGCGGATGAACCCCTGTGGGAATAATAGCATGGTGATCGGTTACTTTCGAACTATCAAAAACTTTTTTTGACTTAGGCAATGAAGTTCCGGACAACGGTGCAGTCAATACTTCGTAATCTTTCAGCCCTTTTAAGATATTCGGACATTTGGGATAAATATCATCACTGAGGAAAGTAGTATCTACACGCGGATAAGTAGTCACTTTCTTTTCATAAAGCGACTGAATCAGTTTCAGGGTCTCGTCAGCAGAATAGGCAAATTTCTTATTGCACTCCACCTGAAGAGAGGTCAAGTCGAACAGACGGGGAGCATACTCTTTCCCATCTTTCTTAACCACAGAAGTTACCACGAAAGGCAGGTTTTTAATACGTTCCACCAATGCCATCCCCTCGTCACGGTTAGCTATCGGGTCAATGCCCCGGTTCTCTGTTCTCTTAGTCTTGCCACCGGCTTTTTCTTCTTCAGCAGCCAACTCTTCATCACTCTTACGAATAAGGGCAGAAAAAGTCGTATCACGGTACATTGTTTTCAGTTCCCAATATTGTTTTGGCTGAAAATTTTCAATATCAAGCTGCCGATTGACAATAAGGGCAAGAGTAGGTGTCTGAACACGTCCGATAGAAAGCACTTGTCGGTTCTGTCCATATTTTACGGTATAAAGCCGCGTAGCATTCATCCCAAGCAGCCAGTCGCCAATGGCTCTGGACATACCTGCCTCGTAAAGCGGTTGAAAATCATCCTGATCTTTTAACTTTGCAAAACCCTCTTTAATAGCCTCTTCGGTCAGCGAAGAAATCCACAAACGTTTTACCGGACACCGCGCTCCGGCTTTCTGCATCACCCACCGCTGAATCAGCTCTCCTTCTTGGCCGGCATCACCACAATTGATAATCTCATCGGCCTGTTGCATCAACCTTTCAATAATACGGAATTGCTTTTCGTAAGTAGGGTTCTCTATCAGTTTGATGCCAAAACGAGGAGGAATCATAGGCAGACTGCCCAAACTCCATGATTTCCATCCGGGAGTATATTCATGGGGTTCTTTCAGGGTACAAAGATGGCCAAACGTCCAGGTTACCTGGTATCCGTTCCCCTCAATATACCCCTCTTTCCGTTCGCGGGCTCCTAATATATCAGCAATATCACGTGCCACAGAGGGCTTTTCGGCAATGCAAACTATCATTTGTTTTTTATTATAATGAGAATTGAGCAGACAAAGATACAAAAAAATAGAAAGGGGGAAGTAGTAATCCATCGCCATTTATTTTGTAGCTTTGCTCTGTACAATCTTTAAAATTTAAAAAGACATGAAAAGCTACAAATTATTATTTGCACTTACCTTACTCTTTGTATTTGCTTTCAATGCGAAAGCACAATATGTCCATGAACGCTCTGACCAATATACACCTCCCGAAGATTCTCTGGTGGTCAGGAAACTCCATCACTGGCAGGACCAGAAGTTCGGAATGCTGATTCACTGGGGATTATATTCCGTTGCCGGAATTGTAGAATCATGGTCCATCTGTTCGGAAGAAGCGGATTGGATACCGCGTGATAGTACCATTGCCTATGAAGATTATAAAAAATGGTACTGGGGATTGAAAGATTCATTCAATCCTACCCGTTTCAACCCGGAACAGTGGGCACAGGCTGCCAAAGCGGCAGGTATGCGTTATGCCATCTTCACCACCAAACATCACGATGGATTCAATATGTTCAACACGGCTTACTCCGATTTTTCAATTTCAAAGGGTCCTTTCAAAACAAATCCCCGGGCAGATGTAGCCAAATATGTGTTTGAAGCTTTTCGCAACAACGACTTAATGGTAGGAGCCTATTTTTCTAAACCGGACTGGCACTCGGAATATTATTGGTGGCCCCGCTACGCTACTCCCCGCCGTACACAAAATTACAATATAGAAAAGAACCCCTGGCGCTGGAATCAATTCAAAGAGTTCACTTACAACCAAATCACCGAGTTGATGCACAACTACGGTTCTATCGACATTTTATGGTTAGACGGAGGATGGGTAAATAACCCCGGAACCCAATCGGTATTGGACATGGACCGTATATCGCAAATGGCACGAAAAGCACAACCGGGTATTTTATTCGTAGACCGCACCATCCATGGTAAATACGAAAATTATCAGACCCCGGAACAACAAATCCCGGACAAACAACTTCCCTACCCATGGGAGACTTGCATGACACTGGGAGTAGACTGGGGATACACTCCACATGCGGTATTCAAATCACCCACTACAGTGATAGCAAAGTTAATGGAAATCGTAGCTAAAGGCGGAAGTTTGCTACTCGGTGTCGGCCCTACCCCTGAAGGAATATTACAAGAAGAAATTGTCAGCCGGTTGGACACTATAGGAGAATGGATGACGAAAAACGGCCCGGCTATCTACAATACCGTTACGACTCCTGACTATCATAGTGAAGGCATCTGGTTTACCATGAACAAAAACAAAAAAACAATGTATGCATTATACAGTGATCCGAAAGCCCGGACTCTTCCTAACTACATAGAATGGGAAAATAATATTCCTGCTAAAGGAAGTGCTGTTTACTGCCTTCAAAACGGTAAAAAAGTAAGATGGGAAATAAAGAACAATCGGGTACGTGTCTATTTACCTCAGAATCTGAAAACAGAGGTGAACGCGCTTGCATTCTCCTTCACCCCCCAATAATAGTCATGCAACCATTTATTCCATAAATAATACGTAGATGATATTGACCGGGATAGAACTAAAATCATAAAGAGGCGGAGTATTGCAATACTCCGCCTCTTCGTTTATCATTTCTCAAAGACTGTTTTTTTTATTCTTCATCCATCAGTATTTCCAGAATCTGACAAGCAGCCTTAGCCACCGGAGTACCCGGACCAAAGATCGCAGCTACACCGGCCTTATACAAGAAGTCATAATCCTGGGCAGGAATTACACCACCGGCTATTACTACGATATCTTCACGTCCCAACTTCTTCAATTCTTCAATAATCTGCGGAACCAATGTCTTGTGCCCTGCAGCCAACGAAGAAACTCCGACTACGTGAACATCATTCTCTACCGCTTCACGAGCTGCTTCCGCAGGAGTCTGGAACAACGGTCCCATATCCACATCGAAACCACAGTCGGCATAACCGGTAGCTACTACCTTGGCACCACGATCGTGACCGTCCTGGCCCATCTTTGCAACCATAATACGAGGTTGACGTCCCTCTTTCTTTGCAAACTTCTCAGTGAGTTCGCAAGCACGCTTAAAGTCAGCGTCGCCTTTGCTTTCTGATGAATACACGCCTGATATAGTTCTAATTATTGCTTTATAACGTCCTACTACTTGTTCGCAAGCATACGAGATTTCACCCAATGTTGCACGAACATGAGCAGCTTCTACAGCTAACTCAAGTAAATTGCCCTTACCGGTTTTGACACATTCGGTAATGGCAGCCAATGCTTTGTCCACCTCAGCTTGGTTACGGCCTTCTTTCAAACGCTTCAGGTTCTCGATCTGCTCTTTACGAACAGCGGTATTGTCAACTTCAAGAATATCAATCGGGTCTTCTTTCTCAAGACGATACTTATTTACACCGACGATAGTCTGTGAACCACTGTCGATACGAGCTTGTGCCCGGGCAGCAGCCTCTTCAATACGCATCTTCGGAATACCGGTTTCGATAGCTTTCGCCATACCGCCCAACTTCTCAATTTCCTGAATATGTTCCCAAGCACTGTGAGCCAGTTCATTAGTTAATGACTCTACATAGTAAGAACCACCCCACGGATCTACGTTCTTGCAAATATAAGTTTCTTCCTGAATATAAATCTGAGTATTACGGGCAATACGGGCAGAAAAGTCTGTCGGCAAAGCAATAGCTTCATCAAGCGCATTGGTGTGCAACGACTGAGTATGTCCCAGCGCAGCAGCCATAGCCTCGATACAAGTACGTCCTACATTGTTAAACGGATCTTGCTCAGTCAATGACCAACCGGAAGTCTGCGAGTGAGTACGCAATGCAAGCGACTTCGGATTCTTCGGATTAAACTGTTTCACGATCTTTGCCCATAACATACGTGCAGCACGCATTTTGGCAATTTCCATAAAATGGTTTGTTCCGATAGCCCAGAAGAAAGAGAGGCGCGGAGCAAAAGCATCGATATCGATACCTGCAGCAACACCGGCACGAAGATACTCCAGACCATCAGCCAACGTATAAGCCAACTCAATATCAGCTGTGGCACCTGCTTCCTGCATGTGATAACCAGAAATGGAGATAGAGTTGAACTTCGGCATCTTCTGTGAAGTATATTCAAAAATATCAGAGATGATCTTCATAGAGAATGCAGGCGGATAAATATAGGTATTACGCACCATAAATTCTTTCAGAATATCATTCTGGATCGTTCCGGCCATCTCTTCAAGTTTGGCTCCCTGTTCTAATCCGGCATTGATATAAAATGCCATAATCGGAAGTACGGCACCATTCATTGTCATAGATACAGACATCTTGTTCAAAGGAATGCCATCAAACAAGACTTTCATATTTTCAAGCGAACAGATAGACACGCCGGCCTTACCAACGTCACCTACCACACGTTCATGGTCAGGGTCATAACCGCGGTGTGTAGCCAAGTCAAAAGCAACCGACAGGCCTTTCTGTCCGGAAGCTAAGTTACGACGATAGAAAGCATTCGACTCTTCAGCTGTAGAGAACCCTGCATACTGGCGGATAGTCCATGGACGAAGGGTATACATCACCGAATACGGACCACGCAAATAAGGAGGAAGACCGGCAGCATAGTCCAGATGTTCCATTCCTTCAAGGTCTTCTTTTGTGTAAACAGGCTTTACGCAGATGTGTTCCGGAGTCTTCCAGTTGGCCTCGATTCCGTTAGCCTTTTGCCATTCTGCACCATTAGCGGGCTGGAATGCTGCGTAGATATCTAAGTTTTTAAAATCTTTTCTCATCTTACTTCAATAATTTAGCGTTGAACTCTTTAAGTGTCTCCAGTACATTTACACGTACATGGATGAAGTTCTCAATACCGGCTGCTTTCAGTTCTTCGGCGCATTCCGGATTTCCGGCAACGATGAACATGGCGCGGCCATTCAAAGCCTGGAAAGCCGGAACAGCATATTGGGCATACTCTTCATCGCTTGAACAGAGCACCACAATATCGGCTTTTGCAGCCATCGCAGCTTCTACGCCTGCTTCAACCGTTTCAAAACCAAGATTATCAACCACCTCATATCCGGCACAAGCCAGGAAATTACAAGAGTATTGTGCGCGTGCCTGCCGCATAGCCAGATTACCGATCGTCAGCATAAATGCTTTCGGACGTTTCCCACTGGCTTCGGTTTCAAGACGCAACGCCTCAAATTGACTTGCCGCACGATCGAAGTTCAATGTAGTAACATCTTTTTCACAAGTATCGTGTCCACCACAACAGCATGTGGCTTCTACCGGCTTCTTATCACCCGCTTTTTCATTGAAATTTGGGAACTGGTTAGTACCCAGCAGAATCTCGCGACGCTGAGCCACAGCTTTATGGCGTGCTTTATTGCTTTCATTCACAGCAGCCTGAACAGTACCGGCTTTCAATGCTGCATAGAAGCCTCCTTCTTCTTCAATGGCAAGGAAGATTTCCCATGCCTGCTTAGCAATAGAGACTGTCAGATTTTCAATGTAGTAAGAACCGGCAGC
This sequence comes from Bacteroides hominis, assembly GCF_033042785.2. NCBI lineage: Bacteria > Pseudomonadati > Bacteroidota > Bacteroidia > Bacteroidales > Bacteroidaceae > Bacteroides > Bacteroides hominis. The sequence continues at coordinate 5,256,003 of NZ_CP178829.1, forward strand.
CGGGTCAATCACTTTATCAAAATGTGATTCTTCTTTCAACAGCAGTTGCTGGTTACGGGCCAGACGTTCGGAAAACTCATCCGGAGTTTCATAGGTCTTGTCAAAAGGAACCACCGTCATTGAATCTACACCACCCAGAGCAGCCGACATTGCCTCAGTTTGTGTACGAAGCAAGTTTACATGAGCATCAAACAGAGTCAGATTAAAAGTAGATGTTTCAGCATGTACCTTCATTTTAGCAGCGCAACGGCATTCTCCGTTAGGTCCTTTATTTTCGCAATCACGCAGACATTCCGGGTTGTAAGAAGCCACTATGTTAGCCCATAACATACGGGCAGCACGGAACTTTGCAATTTCAAGGAAGTAATTAGAACTGATACCGAAATTAAACTTAATCTTTTTGGCTACGATGGCAGCAGGAAGTTCAGCTTCGGTCAACTGACTCATATATTCATTACCCCATGCCAATGCATATCCCAATTCCTGAGAAATATAAGCACCTGCATTGTTCAGTGTCAGGGCATTCACATTCAGTACACGGTATTTAGGCAATTGGGCAGTAGCTTCGATCAGCGCTTTGGCTGTTTGTACCATATCCCCTTTCTCTTTGCCTTTTGTCAGCATTTTATTGAAGAAATCGTAATTGATAGAGCCTTGCAGCTTTGTCAAATCATAGTCTTTCTTTTGAAAATAAGCTACCAGCAAATCAGCCAGTTCTACCACGTGCCCCTGACAAGTAGAAAAATTCAACTCAACACATTCTGCACAAATATCGTTCAACAAAGTCTCAATGTATTCCGCATTGAGTTCTTTAGCCTTCACATGGAAAGAAAGAGAATCGATACCTTTATTCAGAATATCCAGAGCCTTGGCGTTGGCTTCCTTCGGACATTCCACCTTAATCTCCTGGCGAACCAACCACTCATTACTGTTCTTCTTTGTACCTCTTAAATAAGGAAATTCTCCGGGAAGCGCATCGGTTGTTTTCAGTCCTTCCAGGTCTTCCATCCGGTAGAAAGGTTTTACCTTGAATCCTTCGTTTGTCTTCCAAACGAGTTTCTTCTCAAAATCAGCTCCTTTCAGGTCGGCTGTGACCTTCTCCATCCACTTCTCGGTGGAAACAGGAGAAAAATCTGAGAAGAGTTTTTCTTTACTGTCTGCCATAGTTTATTTATTTAAAATTAAAATAAGATTGTTATCTCAATTTATTTCTCTGAATCCTTTATCAAAATGTAAGATTGCGACTTGCAAATATACTGAAATAGTCTAAACCCTACGCTTTTTTTAGGGAAAATTCGCACTACCCACCGCCTCCGTACCACGGCTCTTTCATTTAACCTGCCTTGCTCTCATACAAAAAACGCATTTCGATCTTCCATCTTCCATCTTTCAGAACACATGTTATTGATTGTGAGATGTATAACTTGGTGGAAGATGCGATTTTTATGCCATTTATCTTCCATCCCTATCTTCCATCTTCCACCCATTGTTTTAGGAGATATTTCAGCGATAACTGACTGTAAAGCAAATGGATATATCCAATTCCTTATCCGTTTATCTCTCTAAAAGCATTTCATTTTCCTTACTATCTTTAGTACAAATGGTCGGATCTTTATCTCAGCCCGGACATGCGGGCTCATCAGCCCGGGTGTGCGGGCCCATCGGCCCGGGTATGCGGGCTCACCGGCCCGGGTATGCAGGATGGACTAAAGAGTTTTATGACAATGGTTAATCTACTACACTTCTCCGGTAATAGCCGCCCGAATTCTTTCTTAAAAAAGAAATAACGAGAGGCTGCCAAAACTCACCACAGAGGACACAGAGTGACACAGAGGCGATTTTAAGTTGTTGATTATTAGCAAAAAGGCTCTGTGCTACTCCGTGGTGAAAAAAGTTTCGACACAGCCTCGTGTGCGAATGAAAGACTTTTTTTGAGGGGGGAGGAAAGACAAGGGAGGAAGACGGTTGTAAAATGAAAGAACCGTGCCCCCGTGCTTCCCTAAAATAAAAGGCAAGCAAATATTTGATTACCTCCGAGGTTATAGCTAATTTTGCACCCGTTTACAAAAAATTATAAACTACTATATTATGGATTGGTTACAAGATTTATTATGGAACCCCAACTCCGTAGCCCACATTGTTTTCCTCTACGCCTTCGTAGTGGCAGCAGGTGTCTATTTGGGAAAAATCAAAATCTTCGGAGTTTCGTTAGGGGTTACTTTTGTTTTGTTTGCCGGCATCCTGATGGGACATTTTGGCTTCACAGGCGATACCCATATCCTACATTTCATCCGTGAATTCGGATTGATATTGTTCGTATTCTGTATCGGTCTCCAAGTGGGGCCTTCTTTCTTTTCTTCATTCAAGAAAGGCGGAATGACCCTGAACATGCTGGCCGTAGGAATTGTGGTATTAAACATCGCCGTAGCAATGACACTTTATTTCATTCTGGGAGGCAGAATCGAGCTCCCTATGATGGTGGGTATCCTATACGGCGCAGTCACAAACACCCCGGGGCTCGGTGCCGCACAAGAAGCACTGAATCAATTGAGCTACTCCGGGCCACAGATCGCATTAGGCTATGCCTGTGCTTATCCGTTAGGAGTAGTGGGTATTATAGGCTCCATCATTGCTGTCCGCTACATCTTCCGTATCAATTTCGCCAAAGAAGAAGAAAACTGGAATCAAGAAACTGACGGTACACACCACAAACCACACCTGATGAGCCTGGAAGTGCATAATGAAGCCATCTACGGAAAAACTCTGGGCACAATCAGCAGCTTCCTCGGACGTCCGTTTGTTTGCTCGCGCATCCGTAAAGACGGACACGTCAGCATTCCGAATCACAGTACTATTCTGGAACAGAACGACCAATTATTTGTGGTCTGTTCAGAAGAAGACTCAGATGCTATTGTAGCCTTTATCGGACGTGAAGTGCAAGTAGACTGGGAAAAGCAAGATATGCCGATGGTATCCCGTCGTATTCTGGTAACCAAACCGGAAATTAATGGAAAGAAACTTGGTATGTTGAACTTCCGCAGCATGTACAATGTCAACATCACGCGTGTGAACCGTTCGGGTGTCGATCTTTTTGCCAACCCGAATCTGGTACTTCAGGTAGGTGACCGTGTTATGGTGGTAGGCTCCGAAGATGCTGTAGAGCGAGTAGCGAGTGTACTGGGTAATTCACTGAAGCGCCTTAACGAACCGAACATTGTCACATTGTTCGTAGGTATTTTCCTGGGTATCCTTTGCGGCAGCCTTCCCATTGCATTCCCGGGCATGCCGACTCCGGTAAAACTCGGTCTTGCCGGCGGACCATTGGTGGTGGCTATCCTGATAGGACGTTTCGGACACAAATTACATCTGGTGACCTACACAACTCAAAGTGCCAACCTGATGATACGTGAAATCGGCATTGTTCTTTTCCTTGCCAGTGTGGGCATCGAAGCCGGAGCTAATTTTGTGGATACTGTGATCCATGGAGACGGTCTGCTTTATGTAGGTTGTGGTTTCCTGATTACGATTATCCCTTTGCTGATTATCGGAATTATAGCACGATCATACTATAAAATTAATTATTTCATGCTGATGGGATTGATTGCGGGTAGTAATACAGACCCTCCCGCATTGGCATATTCCAACCAGGCAACCGGTAGCGATGCTCCGGCAGTAGGCTATTCTACAGTATATCCGCTGTCTATGTTCCTCCGTATCCTTGCGGGACAAATGATTTTGTTGTTAATGATGTAACAAATCAAAAATAGCAATGGCCAATTACTGTGTTTTCATTTACACCGTAGTTGGCCATTAACATATTATAGCATGCCCGATTCTGATTTATAAATTTAGTTTTTTAACTATAAACTCTTCTATAAACCTTACCGTTTCATCGATTCCCAATACCGAAGAGTCAATGCAAAGATGATAGGTTGCAGCCGCTCCCCAAGTTTTATAACTGTAATAATTATAATATTCGGAGCGTTTCTTATCTGCCTTATTCATTTTTTCCTCAGCAGCTTCTTCGGAAATGCCATGAATACGGCACAAACGCGCCACGCGGTCTTCGTGCGAAGCAGAAATGAAAATATTGGCGCAACGGGGATGTTCGCGCAAAATGTAATCGGCACAACGCCCCACGAATACACAAGATTTCTCTGCTGCAAGATGCCGGATGACATCACTCTGAATTTTAAAGAGAGCATCATTACTCAGACAATTGGTACAGGGCATAGCACCATCACTGATAAAAGGAAAACGCATCCCAAACAATCCACCTATAATACCTTGGGAAGCTTTTTCATCCGCTTTCTCAAAAAATTCCCGACAAAGTCCACTCTCCTCTGAAGCCAGATTAATCAGCTCTTTATCATAAAAATCAATGCCTAACCTGGCTGCCAGTTTTTCCCCGATCTCTTTTCCGCCACTGCCCAATTGACGGCCGATATTGATGACATAATTACCGTTCATAGTACATTTGTATATTGGTTCAATAGCAAACATACACATTATTTCCGAAAGAAGGAAATAAATAATGTACCAATATCCGGCACATCGCATTTCTTATCAATTGGTAACTTTTCTTCTTTTCCATAGACGTATCTTTGCATCCGCTAAAAAAAACATAGATTTTATGAAAGACAGTATTGATTTCGGAAACATGGAAATCCCGAGACTGTTCAGGAAGTTGTTGATTCCAACAGTACTCGGAATGGTTTTTTCCGCCATTTTTGTAATTACCGACGGTATCTTTGTCGGTAAAGGAATTGGTAGCGACGCTTTGGCGGCAGTCAATATCACGGCCCCGCTATTTATGATCACCACCGGCATCGGATTGATGTTCGGAGTGGGTGCATCTGTCGTGGCGTCCATCCATTTATCACAAGGCAAACGAAAAGTGGCAAGTATCAATATCACACAGGCACTTGCCTTTTCATCCCTCCTGATCCTGATATTATCAGCACTTTGCTGCTACTTTGCAGAACCGATAGGACGATTACTCGGCAGTTCGGAACGATTGCTGCCGTTGGTAGTGGAATACATGAACTGGTATGTTCCTTTTCTCGTTTTCTATCTGCTTTTGAGTGCCGGCATGTTTTATATCCGTCTGGACGGATCGCCCAACTATGCTATGATGTGCAATGCCGTGTCAGCCATTATCAATATCGTACTCGATTATATTTTCATCTTCCAATTAGGTTGGGGGATGATGGGAGCTGCCTTTGCCACCAGTTTGGGAACTATGGTCGGCGGATTGATGACTCTTATTTATCTACTCCGTTTTTCTCGCAACGTGGGCATTTATCGTATCAAACTCAGCCGGAAAAGTATGCAGCTTACCTTCCGCAATATCGGCTATATGGTGAGGCTCGGCTCTTCGGCATTCATCAGCGAAGCATCTATAGCCAGTATGATGTTTTTGGGGAATTACGTATTTATCAGCCATTTGGGAGAAAGTGGTGTAGCAGCATTCAGCATCGTGTGTTACTTCTTTCCTATTATCTTTATGGTATACAACGCCATCGCCCAATCGGCACAACCCATCATCAGTTACAATTTCGGGCAACAGAATCCGGGCAGAGTGGCACGTACCATCCGACTGGCATTGAAAACAGCTTTGGGATGTGGTATTTTATTCTTTACCGCAACTCTTGTATTCAATCACGAAATAGTAGGACTATTCATCGACAAAAGTTACAAAGCGTATGACATTGCAGTAGATGGAATTCCGTATTTTGCAGTCGGTTATCTGTTCTTTGCACTCAACATAGTTGGTATCGGTTATTATCAAAGTATCGAACGTGCCCGGCGAGCCACTGTCATCACCCTTTTCCGGGGAACATTGTTTATGTTGACAGGCTTCCTGCTCCTGCCTCCGATACTGGGAATAAAAGGTATTTGGCTTGCCGTCCCTCTTGCCGAACTGCTGACTTTGCTGCTGATTATTGGAATTTACCTGAAAGACTCTTTCGCCACTCGCCGATGATGCGTATCTTTGCATCGTTCAAACAGATGTAAAAGAGCCTTATGGAAACATTTATTGAAAAATTCAGGAATAGCTATCGTCTTTCGGAAACCGATACGCAGACTCTTCTCAATTATATGGAGGAGGTGCGTTTCAAAAAGAAAGAAGTCATTGTTCATGAAGGTTCCAGAAACGGAAATTTATATCTGATAAAGCAAGGCATCTGGCGCGCTCATTATCTGAAAGACGGGGTTGATATCACCATCTGGTTTGCCGGGGAAGGCGAAGCCGCTTTTTCGGTATGGGGATACGTGGAAAATACAGCATCGCACATCACAATCGAGGTGATGTGCGACAGCATAGCCTATTGTATATCCGGACAAACATTGAACGGTCTTTATGCCTCATCACTCGGTCTTGCCAATCTGGGACGCCGCCTAATGGAGCAACAATTACTCAGCACTGAAAATTGGTTGATCAGTGCCGGAAGTCCAAAAGCCAAAGAGCGTTACCTGACACTTATCAAAGAACATCCCGAACTGCTACAAAACGTACCTTTGAAACACATAGCTTCCTATCTGTGGATAACGCCACAGTCACTGAGCAGAATCCGGGGAGAAATAAAGATGTGATCAGCCTCTCCCCCCAAAAAATGTAATTAGTTATTTTTTTACTTTTCTCGCTAACTTTTCCTTTTTCAACCAGAAAGACAGATATACTTTCATACTATTTTATTGCACTAAATTTCTCCAATTGACTTTTTTATTATATTTTTGTAAGTACGTAGTATAAAAACCTCAGACGATTAATCTGCCAACGCATCAAACACAGGCAAAATATGGGACCAATGAAACAAAATGCAGTTACTTCTGCCGAAGATGGCAATCCGTCTTTCGAGAAAGAAATGTCAGACCTGATACAAGATCAACTCCTGTTTACAGAAAGTATATATGCAAACCTGCCTGTCGGAATTGAAATATATGACGCCAATGGTATTTTACGCAGTATAAACGATCATGCATTGCACATGTACGGTGTTGAAGACCGCACAACCGTTATTGGTGTTGTCAACCTGTTCAATAGTCCTTACTGTGACGAGAAGCTTAGAACTAAAATACAGGCCGGCGAAGATATTGTCCTGGAGTTTGAATACGATTTTGACCGCATAAATAAAGATGCATACTTTTCATCCCACAACCAAAAAAGTATGATCTACGAAGTAAAAGTAGTTCCTATACGGAGTAAAACCGGACCAATTATAGGACATATACTACTTGCCAACGATGTAACTGCCGTAAAAGAAGCGGATTTTCGCACAGAAGAAAGTAAAAAGAACCTGGAAATGGCCATGGAAGCCGCCAATATGTCTTCCTGGGTATACGATGTAAACAAACAGGTATTCAGCTCTCTTTACGGAGATCCTATCGTAGAAAACTCTTTAACGATGGATGAGTTACTGAACAAACTTCATCCGCAGGATCATGCTTCACTAACCAAACTCTTCTCACAACTGATAAACAAAGAGGTACAACAAGGACACATAACAGTACGTTTCTATAACGAACAAGAAAAACGCTATCGCCACTACGAAAGCAGAATGCGATTATCATCCGAACATTTAGGGAAACTGTTGATTATCGGCACACAGATAGAAGTAACGGAAAGAATACAGATGGTGAAAAAGACGCAGGACCTGATCACAAAACGTGAACTGGCCATGCAAGTCAGTAATATCGTCCATTGGGACTTTGATGTACAGACCCAGAAGTTTGAATCTTATAATGATCCGGTGAACGATTATGCAAGCGACAGACTGTTGTCCGTTACTGAATTCATGGATGTAATACATCCCGAAGATCTTTCTTCTGCTTACGACGCCATACAATCCATGCTGTCGGGCAAAGATTTTACAATCAACTTCACTTGCCGCGTGCAAACCAAATACGACGATTCATGGCAATATTGCAATGTCATGGGTGTTCCTTTCGAACGCGATGAAAATGACAATATCATACGTTTTACCGGATTCAGACAAAATATCTCCAAACTCCATCAATTGAATGAAGAACTGAAGGAGAGAAATTACAAGATGGAGCTTACTTTCAAAACTGTCGGAATGTCCTACTGGGACTTTGATGTGCGCAGCAAACAGTTTAAGGCTTTCAATGATCCGGTCAATGATTACAATCCGGAAAAGACAATCAGTCCTGAAGATTATTTAAAGGCTGCGCATCCGGATGATGTTGATTGTGTCCGGGAGAACCTTAACCATATGATCCAGGGAACCGACAAAGATCTCAGCTTTAAATATCGTTCCAAAACCAAATGGGACAAAGAATGGCAAATCTTAGTAGTAACGGGCATTCAGGTAGAGAGGGATAAGAAAGGGCGCGTCGTCCGTTATACCGGAATTGAATTTAATAATACAAAATGGGAAAAGATGGCTCAGGAGCTAAAAGAGCTCAAAGAAAAAGCCGAACTTTCCGATCGCCTCAAGTCGGCCTTCCTTGCCAATATGAGCCACGAAATACGTACTCCTTTGAATGCCATTGTCGGTTTTTCCGAGCTAATGGTAAGTTGCGATGACCCGGAAGAAAAAGAAGAGTATATGGGTATCATCCAATCGAACAATGAGTTATTATTGCGACTGATCAATGATATTCTCGATCTCTCTAAAATAGAATCGGGTATTCTTGAACGCAAAAGGGAGAGATTCAACCTGTCCAAAGTATGCAATGAGCTATACACTATGATGCAGCCGAAGATTACCAATCCCGAGGTTGAACTTCGATTGGGCAATTCCGGACCGGATTGTTGGATATTTCTGGACAGAAACCGCCTCAAGCAGGTGTGGATGAATTATCTCACCAATGCCGTAAAATGCACCCATTCCGGATATATAAAAATGGGATATTCCATCGAAAAGGGAGGAATCCGATTCTATGTTGAAGACTCCGGAGTAGGTATCCCACTGGAAGTACAAGACAGAGTATTTGGACGGTTCCAGAAACTCAATGAATTTGCGCAAGGCACCGGACTGGGATTAGCCATCTCCAGAGCCATTGTAGAGGGAGCCGACGGCAAAGTCGGTTTTAGTTCTGCTCCCGGCGTTGGATCCACCTTCTGGGCATGGATTCCCTGCGAAGTAGAAATACAAGAAGAAGACATAATCTCAGTCAGTCCAGAAACACCAGAGCAGCAGTCAACGCCCAATAAAATCAACAAAAAAGAGTTGAATATTTTAGTAGCCGAAGACAATGACAGTAACTATCTACTGGTACAACATATTATCAAAGACCATATGCTCACCCGAGTCAAAAGTGGTGTAGATGCAGTAGAAAAAGTACGCAATGAACACTTCGATCTAATTCTTATGGATATGAAAATGCCGATTATGGGTGGATTAGAGGCAACCCGGAGAATCAGGGAGTTTAATGTCGATACCCCCATTGTAGCACTAACTGCCAATGCTTTCGATGCAGATAAGGTTGATGCCATCAATGCAGGATGTAATGCGTTTCTAACAAAACCCTTGAAGAAAAGCCAATTGATTGAAATATTATCAAAGGAGTGGAAATAGGCACAAGATCACAACAATTGTGATTCGCTTTCAATTCAGTAACTTTGTGTCATTGGAAAGAGTTTTCAGGTGGGGCTGTGTCAAAACTCTTTTTACCACAGATTACACAGATTATCACAGAATAAGAATATTAATAATCAATAACTTAAAAGTCACTCTATGTTACTCTGTGTCCTCTGTGGGGAGTTTCGACACACCCTCTTTTTAGATCTGTCCAAAGAAGAAGTGCCAAGCATCCTTACTGACCTGCCGGACGTGATAGAAAAGATACTAAAAAACGGGGAGTCGGTATCCATCCGGGGACTGGAGCCGTTCCATGCTTCCATCACAAGCAATGGCTTTGAACACCCGGAGGATGTACTGCCTCACGAAGTACGGGTGTCGAAAGTATATTTCATCGCCGACCGTAAGTTTACACACCGCGTCAGCCAAATGACGTTTTACCGTTACCCACTATCCAAATACTTCCCCAAGCATTTACTGCGGGCAGGAACGGCCGAGGAGGAAGAATATCAAGAACAGGAAGATAACTCCGGTATCAGCGGCAAAGGATGAAAACTCTAAAAGACATATCCCAGATTCACATAGAATCCTACATCGTGTGCCCTGCTTGAATAGCCGAAAGAGGCCTCTAACGGACCGAACAAGCTATCGTAACCATATCCCAGGCTGCCTCCCCAAACCGGCTTACCACTTAGGATATCAAAAAAGTTATCTTCCCGCAACGCCACATTCCCGGTGAGAGTGACATAATTCTTACCCCCGATACGCTGACGTACCTTCAAACCGGCTATGATAACAGAATTATCGACTATCTCCAGATTGGTGATCCCGGCAAAAGGAAGTTGCTGAGGCAAGTAATGACCGAAATTATCTCCACCGATGGCATTCAGATAGGGATAAGGGATATCTTTGCCTATAAGAATACGTCCATACAAAGAAGGAATCAAAGCAAAACGGTCGGTAACCGAAAAGACACTGGCCCACGAGGCGGTCAAAGCAGAAAAGGGAGCATGACCTTTATACTGTGTCAGGTTATCGGTATAAAGTGAATAATTCCCCTGGAGATCGATCCCTTTCGAGGGAAAATATCCCTTATTGTATGTATTATAATGCAGTTGGGCATAATAGCTGAAGAAGTGTTGGGGTTTCACCTTCAACTGTTGCCCGCCCGCATTATATAGAAAGTCCTTATACTTGAAGAACTCAAAACGCAGTCCGGCTCCAAAACGAAGGTTACGATACCACACATCCGAAAACCCCAACTCACCGGAATGATATTTATAAGTAGTGTTATAAGCACGTTTCCCGTGATCGTAAATATTAATATCGTTATACTCAAACTGATAAGCGAGATTGAAATTTCGCATCTGCATCGGAGCCAATGTATAGTCCACCCGGGCCAGGTAGCGTTTTCCAAGACGTCCGGTCAGTGAAAGCCACGATGGAATACGTGTATTGAGGCGGGTGCTCACATTCAACAGCAATGAAGCGATCTCTTCCGAGTCGAAACGGATCCCCAGATTGAGATTACGCTCGTACTTCTCTTCCAAAATAAAGTGTAGCAAATATCCCTGGTCGGTATCGGTCAGTTTGTAACTGACATTGGAATAAGCCTGGCTTCCGCGCAACGTAGCAAGTGCTTCATAAAGTTGCTCCATACGCATCCGGCTGTTCTCCTTCAGGTGACAACGGTGCATAATCCATTTCTTGTCACTGTCTTCGATACCGTCAAAGGTGATCTCTTTCACAAATATATCTTTCTCGGACCATAAAGAAGTAAACGGACCGTGTCGGGGAGCAACGTAATCTTCGGGAAGACCGATCTCTTTCTTCAGTCTGCGCAAAGCAGTCCACTGCGCGCGGGCTGCCTCTTCGCCACGGTGCATCAATGTGTCGAGTGCGGGAATGTTGAAACTTGCGGCAGAATAGCCTTTTACGTCCACTTTAATATATACCGTTGCCAATTTAATATTCTCTTCATATCGGGTTTGGCCGGTCAGATTGATGATCTGGTTGAATATCTCACCAAGATTATTCAGTTCATCCGCAGTCCGGAGATCATTCTGTACATCGACACCAATAATCACATCGGCTCCCATAGCCCGGGCTATGTTCGTGGGGAAGTTGTTTTTCATTCCTCCGTCAACCAGTATCTCGTCGCCCATACGGACGGGCGTGAATACGCCGGGAATAGCCATACTGGCACGCATAGCGGTAGCCAATACACCATTGTGAAACACGACTTCTTCACCGTTCACAATGTTCTCGGAGACACAAGCAAACGGAATAGGCAGCTTATTGAAGTTAATGGAATCGTGATAGCCTACAGTCAGTTCGGAGAAAAGATTACCCAGGTTCTGCCCTTTAATGACCCCTCCGAACACATTCGCCTTCAAATCCTTTTTCAAAGGAACAGAAAGAATATAAGTTTCAGAATTCTTCCGTTCAGTCATCGTTTGATCTTCCCAACTGATACGGTCACTCAACAGAAAAGACCAATTCTGGTGATTGACCATACTATCAAGCTGACAGGGGGTATATCCGATGGAATAAAGTCCGCCGATGATAGACCCCATACTGGTACCTACGATATAGTCGATAGGAATACCTGCTTCCTCAATCACTTTGAGGGCACCGATATGGGCTACCCCCTTCGCTCCTCCCCCACTTAGCACCACAGCTACTGATTTGCGCTGCTGCGCATGCGCGGGCAGAAAAAGAAACAGACTGACAAATAAAACCAACAAGAAACTTACATACTTTTTCATGGCTGCTACATTGCTTTCAGATCGTTACAGATAAAAGACAAATGCAGGCAATGATTTGTTTAGCACAAGCTGAAGAATCCTATGTCCGGGCAGCCGCTTTACGGAACTGACGGAACTGCCACCACAACATGGCAGCCGATATCAGGCTGGCTATCAGGTCAGAAGTCGGCATACTGATCCAGACACCTGTCTGCCCCCAAAAACGCGGTAGAATCAACAGACAAGGAATCAGGATGAGTACCTGACGGGTAATGGAAAGGAAAATAGCTTTACTTGCCATCCCGATACTCTGGAAGAAATTGGAAGTGACCATCTGAAAGCCGACAATCGGGAAAAAGAGTACCACAATGCGGAGACCTTCGGCAGATTGGCGAATCAGCTCTTCGTGCGATGTGAAGACGGACACAGCCAGGTCGGGAATAAACATCCCCATCAGAAAACCGGTAGTGGTGACAATGGTCGCACCATAGATAGTCAGTTTCAACACACGGGTGACACGGGGATATAGTTTTGCCCCATAATTGTATCCGGCAATCGGCTGCATACCCTGGTTCAGTCCCATCACAATCATAAGGAATAGAAATACCAGACGGTTGACAATGCCAAATGCCCCGATGGCAAGATCACCCCCATACCGTTTCAAACCCTGATTTATCAGAATCACAATGAAACACGATGCAAGGTTCATCAGGAAAGGAGACATACCTATAGCCAGCGAATCGAAAACTATTTTTCGCTTCAACCGGAAAATTCCTCGATGGAAATGGAGTAATTCCTCCTTATTGCTAAAGAGCCTGAACTGCCAGGCAAGGGCAATCACTTGTGCCGTAATCGTAGCAATGGCCGCTCCCTGGATGCCCCAACCAAAACCATAAATAAACAAAGGATCGAGAATGGTATTGATAACCACTGTAGCAATGGTGGCAACCATCGCCTTCTGCGGATGCCCGGCTGAACGAAGTACCGCATTCAGCCCCAGATAAATATGGGTGATGACATTCCCATAAAGAATCACTTTCATATAGTCACGGGCATAGCCCACCGTTTCGTCACTGCCTCCAAAGAAGTAAAGAATAGGATCAAGAAAAATAAGGGTTAATATGGTGAAAGCAAGCCCGATGATGATATTCAGTACCAGCACATTGCCCAATACCCGTTGTGCCGTATCATAATCTTTCTGCCCCAGTTTAACCGAAATCAGCGTAGCGGCTCCCACTCCAACCAAGGAGCCGAAAGCAGCGGCAAGATTCATAAGGGGAAAAGTCAGAGCAAGTCCGGAAATAGCCATCGGACCCACTCCGTGACCTATAAAAATGCTGTCCACCATGTTGTAAAGAGAAGATGCAGTCATGGCGATAATAGCCGGAATGGCATACTGCATCAGAAGTTTTCCAATCTTTTCAGTACCCAGCGCAGTGGGTGTTTTTTGTCCTGTCATACCTATTGTTTTGAGGGTGCAAAGATACAAATCTATTTAGAATTAAAGGTGAAGAATAAAGAATAAGAGTTACAATGCCGTATTTCTAAGAAAAGTTTCGTATTTTTGCCTCCAAAATTGAGTTAATATCTAACGAAATGAACATATTAGAACTAAGTGAACAGGAAATCATCCGACGTAACAGTCTGAATGAACTTCGCGCGATGGGCATCGAACCCTATCCCGCAGCAGAGTATGTAACCAACGCTTTCTCAACCGATATTAAAGCCGAATTCAAAGACGACGAAGCACCTCGCCAGGTATCTGTAGCTGGCCGCATGATGAGCCGCCGCGTGATGGGCAAAGCCTCTTTTATCGAACTACAGGATTCTAAAGGCCGTATTCAGGTGTATATCACTCGCGATGACATCTGTCCGGGAGAGGACAAAGAGATGTACAATACTGTGTTCAAACGCCTGCTCGACTTAGGCGACTTTATCGGAATTGAAGGTTTCGTGTTCCGCACTCAGATGGGCGAAATCAGTATTCATGCACAGAAACTGACTGTACTTGCCAAATCGATCAAACCACTGCCTATCGTAAAATACAAAGACGGCGTGGCTTACGACTCTTTCGAAGATCCTGAACTCCGTTACCGTCAGCGTTATGTCGACCTGGCCGTAAACGAAGGTATCAAAGATATATTCATGAAACGCAGCAAGGTGTACAGTTCTATGCGCGAATATTTCAATTCGAAAGGCTACATGGAAGTAGAAACTCCTATTCTCCAGGCCATCGCCGGAGGAGCTGCCGCACGCCCGTTCATGACCCATCACAATGCTTTGGACATCCCACTCTATATGCGTATTGCCAGCGAGTTGTATCTGAAACGTCTGATTGTCGGTGGCTTTGAGGGAGTATATGAAATCGGTAAAAACTTCCGTAACGAGGGTATGGACCGTACGCACAATCCAGAATTTACTTGCATGGAGATATATGTAGCCTACAAAGACTATAACTGGATGATGGAATTTACCGAAAAGATGATTGAAAAGATCTGTCTGGACGTAAATGGTACTACTGAAGTAAAAGTAGGTGACAATATCATCAACTTCAAGGCTCCGTACAGACGCGTCACCATGCTGGATGCCATTAAGGAACATACCGGTTACGACTTGACAGGTATGAACGAAGCACAAATCCGCGAAGTATGCCAGAAACTGAATATGGAAATCGACGAAACGATGGGTAAAGGTAAACTGATCGATGAAATATTCGGTGAGTTCTGTGAAGGAACTTATATCCAGCCGACTTTCATCACTGACTATCCGATCGAAATGTCTCCGCTGACCAAAAAGCACCGTACCAACCCTGAACTGACAGAACGTTTCGAATTAATGGTAAACGGTAAAGAATTGTGTAATGCATATTCTGAGTTAAACGATCCGATCGACCAGTTGGAACGCTTTGAAGATCAGATGAAGCTAAGTGAAAAAGGAGATGACGAAGCAATGATTATCGACAAAGACTTTGTCCGTGCATTGGAATACGGCATGCCTCCTACTTCGGGTATGGGTATCGGCATGGACCGCCTTACTATGTTGATGACCGGACAATCAACTATCCAGGAAGTATTGTTCTTCCCGCAGATGCGTCCGGAAAAAGTCGTACCGAAAGATAGTGCCGCCAAATTCATGGAGTTAGGCATTGCCGAAGACTGGGTGCCTGCAATTCAAAAAGCCGGATACAACCTGGTAGCCGATATGAAAGATGTAAATCCACAGAAATTACATCAGGATATTTGTGGCATCAATAAGAAATACAAATTGGAACTGACTAATCCGTCAGTAAACGATGTAGCCGAGTGGATACAGAAAATTAAATAAATCAAGAATGAAGAATGGTGATGAAGAACCGGAACATTTGTCTCCCTATCTTTCATGCACCATTCTTCATTCTTCATTTTTAATTCTTAATTTATAGAAATGAAATTACCCGGTAAGATAGCGATAATGGGCGGAGGAAGCTGGGCTACAGCCATCGCAAAGATGTGTCTGGCTCAAGAAGAGTCTATCAATTGGTACATGAGGCGCGACGACCGCATTGCCGATTTTAAACGACTCGGACATAATCCAGCCTATCTGACAGGCGTAAAGTTCGACATGAAGCGCATCAATTTCAGCTCTAACATCAACGATGTAGTGAAAGAATCTGATACGCTTATTTTCGTCACTCCTTCTCCATATCTGAAAGCTCACCTGAAAAAGCTGAAAACACGGATCAGAGACAAGTTCATTATTACCGCTATCAAAGGTATTGTTCCCGATGACAATCTGATTGTTTCGGAATACTTTAATAAAGAATATGGTGTTCCTCCCGAAAACATCGCTGTATTGGCTGGTCCCTGTCATGCCGAGGAAGTGGCACTGGAACGTCTCTCCTATCTCACCATCGCTTGCCCGGACAAGGATAAGGCACGTGTTTTTGCCCGTAGACTGGGCAGCAGCTTCATCAAAACGTCTGTCAGCGACGATGTGATAGGGATTGAATACAGTTCCGTACTGAAAAACGTATATGCCATCGCAGCAGGTATTTGCAGCGGTCTGAAATACGGAGATAATTTCCAGGCTGTATTGATATCAAATGCCATTCAAGAGATGAACCGTTTCTTAAATACGGTGCATCCCATAAACAGAAACGTGGACGAATCTGTTTATTTGGGTGATTTATTGGTAACAGGCTATTCTAACTTCAGCCGTAACCGCACGTTCGGTACCATGATCGGGAAAGGATACTCCGTAAAGAGTGCCCAGATAGAAATGGAAATGATAGCGGAAGGATATTACGGAACAAAATGTATTAAGGAAATCAATAAACATCATCATGTAAATATGCCGATACTCGATGCTGTATACAACATCTTATACGAACGCATATCTCCGATGATTGAAATTAAACTGTTGACTGACTCGTTTAGATAGTTAATAACGTAAAAATAAAAAAGATATGATTAGTTTGAACATTGAAAAGACTTTTGGATTCATCTCCAAAGAATCGGTTTCTGCCTATGAAGCTCAGGTTAAAGCCGCACAGGAAGCGCTGGAAAACGGCACAGGTAAAGGTAATGACTTTCTGGGGTGGTTGCATTTGCCCTCTTCTATCAGCAAAGAGCATCTGGCTGACCTGAAGGCTACTGCACAAGTATTGAGAGACAACTGTGAAGTGGTGATCGTAGCCGGTATCGGCGGAAGTTACCTGGGCGCCCGTGCGGTGATCGAGGCATTGTCAAACAGCTTCACCTGGTTGCAGGAAAAGAAAACAGCTCCGGTCATCATCTATGCCGGCCATAATATCGGTGAAGATTATCTGTATGAACTGACAGAATTCCTGAAAGACAAGAAATTCGGTGTGATCAATATCTCCAAATCCGGTACGACTACAGAGACAGCTTTGGCGTTCCGCTTGCTGAAGAAGCAATGCGAAGACCAACGCGGCAAAGAGATGGCCAAAAAAGTAATCGTTGCCGTTACAGATGCAAAGAAAGGCGCAGCCCGCGTCACCGCAGATAAAGAAGGATACAAATCATTCATTATCCCTGACAACGTCGGAGGACGTTTTTCTGTACTGACTCCGGTAGGTTTGCTGCCTATTGCAGTAGCCGGATTCGACATTGAAAAACTGGTAGCAGGTGCCGCCGATATGGAAAAGACTTGTGGAGCCGAGGTTCCTTTTGCGGAAAATCCCGCAGCAATCTATGCCGCTACCCGCAATGAACTGTATAAAAGTGGAAAGAAGATAGAAATTCTTGTAAACTTCTGTCCGAAACTACACTACGTGAGTGAATGGTGGAAGCAGCTTTACGGAGAATCTGAAGGAAAAGACAACAAAGGTATCTTCCCGGCAGCAGTAGACTTCTCTACAGACCTGCACTCGATGGGTCAGTGGATTCAGGAAGGCGAACGCACAATCTTCGAAACAGTGATCTCTGTAGACAAAGTGAATCATAAGCTGGAAGTTCCTTCGGACGAAGCTAACCTGGACGGTTTAAACTTCCTGGCAGGCAAACGTGTAGACGAAGTGAACAAGATGGCCGAACTGGGAACTCAATTGGCTCATGTAGACGGTGGTGTTCCTAACATGCGTATTGTCATTCCTGAACTGAGTGAATACAGCATCGGACAGCTACTCTATTTCTTCGAAAAAGCATGTGGTATCAGTGGTTATCTGCTGGGCGTAAACCCATTCAATCAGCCGGGTGTGGAAGCATACAAAAAGAATATGTTTGCTTTGCTAAACAAGCCGGGATATGAAGAAGAATCAAAAGCAATCCGGGCGAAACTGTAAAAAGCTATAAAATTACCGATATATAAAAAGAGCGATGCTTCCAACAGCATCGCTCTTTTTATATATCGGGCCATCCAATTAATCTGTTTGATTCTCGGAAGTTTTAATTTCCAGTTCATACTTAGCTCCCTCGCAATTGACGGGCTTGGAAAAAAGGTAAAACTTAAGTTTCACTCCGTCCTCGGTGACTTGCTGCACCTTTGCCCGCAGCCCCACTTTAGTCTGAGAGACTCCATCTTTAAAACCTAATTTACCATTATCCTTATCCGTGAACTCCTTATCATTACTGAGAGCTTCTTCCGGCAATTCATTAAAATCAATCGCCACAGCGTTTACCTCACTGCCCAAAGTCTCTTCCTTCACCAGAAACGTATTTAGTTCTTCTCCGTTTCCATCCAGTTTCAGCGAAATTTCAAGTTCATCATCTACTTTTAGAGGGGGTAATGCCTCCATTTGCCGGGCATAATCCATCTCTCCGTCATTGATATAAAGCCCTTCCATTTCGATTGTAGGACTGGGGACAGAATCTTTGCAAGCAGTAGTCAGCAAGCATAACGACAGTAAAGGAAAAAATAGTTTTCTCATGCAATCATATCACTTTATAGATTTTGCAAAAATACATATTCTGTTCGATTCACCAAAATAATCGTATCTTTGCACTCCAAATCAATAGGTATATATCATGTTTCAGGAAGCAATTACGCAATATCTCAAACAAAATCATTATCAATCCATTCAGTTGAAATCCGCACTTTTCGATATGGACGGCGTACTTTTCAACTCCATGCCTTATCACGCCGAAGCATGGCACAAAACGATGGAAGCTCACGGACTTCATTTGAGCAAAGAAGAAGCTTATTTGCACGAAGGCCGCACCGGAGCGGGAACCATCAACATCGTATATCAGCGTCAACTGGGACGCGACGCCACGCCGGAAGAGATAGAGAGTATTTATCATGAAAAGAGCATTGAGTTCAACAAGCATCCCCAAGCCGAACGTATGCCGGGTGCCTGGGAATTACTACAAAAAATTAAATCTGAAGGTATCATTCCGACTGTAGTCACCGGATCCGGACAAGCTTCATTATTAGACAGACTTGAACACAATTTTCCGGGAATGTTCCGACAAGAACTGATGGTAACTGCTTTCGACGTCAAATACGGAAAACCGAATCCGGAACCCTATCTGATGGCACTGGAAAAGGGAGGATTAAAGCCTTATGAAGCCATTGTTATTGAAAATGCCCCTTTGGGAGTAGAGGCCGGACACAAAGCCGGAATATTCACCATTGCTGTTAATACCGGTCCATTGGATGGGCAGGTACTGTTAAACTCCGGAGCCGATTTACTCTTTCCTTCCATGCAAGCTCTATGTGAGTCATGGGAAGCGTTAGCCCGGTTCTTACATTAACCGCCCCTTAAAACAACAATAGCTGATAATTAAATAATTATCAGCTATATCTTTGTACTCCCGAAGGGAATCAAACCCTTATCTTAGGTACCGGAAACCTACATTCTATTCGTTGAACTACAGGAGCATTGTTTTATGCGACGACAAAAGTATAAAAAAACTTCGCATTTTCCTAATGATTCACCATTTTTTGTAGTATCTATCTACCGAACGCCATATCCTCAAATATTATTTTGCAACTCTTATGCTACATAAAACGATCAATTTGATAACATTTTAGCCAATTATTCGTACAGATATAGATATTATTCATATCTTTGCCGACAAATAACAATCAATAAACCTATGAGTTACCTAATAAAACCTCAGAATTATAAACCTTTGCTTGACCTGAAACAGACAGAATTGGGCATCAAACAAATTAAAGAGTTCTTCCAGTTGAATCTTTCATCGGAATTACGTCTGCGACGTGTGACAGCTCCACTCTTTGTGCTCAAAGGAATGGGTATCAATGATGATTTGAATGGCATAGAACGTCCTGTCTCATTTCCTATTAAAGACTTGGGTGATGCACAAGCTGAAGTAGTCCACTCACTTGCTAAATGGAAACGACTTACTTTGGCAGATTATCACATTGAACCGGGTTATGGTATCTATACGGATATGAACGCAATTCGTTCGGACGAAGAACTGGGTAACCTGCATTCACTTTATGTAGACCAGTGGGACTGGGAACGGGTAATTACTGCCGAGGACCGCAATGCAGACTTCCTTAAGGAGATTGTCAACCGTATCTATGCCGCCATGATCCGTACGGAATATATGGTATACGAAATGTATCCGCAGATCAAACCTTGCCTGCCACAAAAGTTACACTTCATCCACTCTGAAGAATTACGCCAGTTATATCCGGATATGGAACCTAAATGCCGTGAACATGCCATCTGTAAAAAGTATGGAGCCGTATTTATCATTGGTATCGGTTGCAAACTGAGTGATGGTAAAAAACATGACGGACGTGCTCCGGACTATGACGACTATACCAGCAAAGGGCTGAACGACTTACCTGGCCTGAACGGTGACCTGTTATTATGGGACGATGTACTACAACGTTCCATTGAATTGTCTTCCATGGGTATCCGTGTGGATAAAGAAGCTCTTTTGCGCCAAGTAAAACAAGAAAATCAAGAACAAAGACTGGAACTCTATTTCCATAAGAGATTATTGGATGATACCCTTCCACTCTCTATCGGTGGAGGTATCGGTCAGTCACGCTTATGCATGTTCTATTTGCGCAAAGCGCATATCGGTGAGATTCAAGCAAGTATCTGGCCTGAAGAAATGCGTCGTGAATGTACAGCCCTTAATATACACCTTATTTAATAGCCTATGAACGTACAAATAGAAGAGAGCTGGAAAGCTCATTTACAACCAGAATTTGAGAAAGACTACTTCCGCACACTGACCGAATTTGTCAGAAGCGAATATAGCCAGTACCAGATCTTTCCTCCTGGAAAGTTGATATTCAACGCATTCAATTTATGTCCCTTTGACAAAGTAAAAGTAGTCATTATCGGACAAGACCCTTACCACGGTCCCGGACAGGCACATGGTCTTTGTTTCTCGGTAAATGATGGAGTAGCCTTTCCACCTTCTTTGGTGAATATATTCAAAGAAATAAAAGAAGATATTGGTACGGCAACTCCTCCCACTGGTAATCTGACACGGTGGGCTGAACAAGGTGTCCTGTTGCTCAACGCTACTTTGACAGTACGTGCCCATCAGGCCGGTTCGCACCAACGCCACGGATGGGAAGAATTTACAGATGCTGCTATCCGTGTTCTGGCGGAAGAAAGAGAAAATCTGGTATTCATCCTATGGGGAAGTTATGCACAGAAGAAAGGTGCCTTTATTGATCGTAACAAGCATTTGGTACTTAGTTCGGCACACCCTTCTCCCCTCTCTGCCTACAACGGCTTCTTTGGGAATAAGCATTTCAGCAAAACGAATGAATACTTGAAAATCCACGGAAAAACAGAGATAAACTGGTAGTGAAGACAGCCATCTATGAACGATAAACGGTGAACAATTTACGCTTTCGTGCTACAAATTGTTCACCGTTTATCGTTCATAGATATTTATTAATACCACTGGATGTTGCTTTGAGTCTGGCTTCTCTTATCCCACTTCAAATCACGCAGGATACTGGCCGTTGCACGGATCGTAAAGTTATAATAGCGATAACGTCCGAAAGGAGAAATACTGGCGGACATATTAAAACAGTGCAAATCACGAGTAATCGTACAAGAGGTCTGAGTGATCTCCTTCGCTTCGAAATCATATCCGGAATTGAATGTAAACGACCAGTTATTGGAAATCTTCAGATTACCCGACATATTGATATTTTGCGTATACTTAAACGGATAACGCATGGTATTACGGTTGATCGGCTTACTACGGTCCTCACTAATACGGAACGAATAGTTAACATTCAGTGACCATGGCATCTTGAAAACCTGATATCCGTCACTGTCTGCCTGTGCTTTCTCAACTTTCTTTTCAGTAACCACTTCGTCACCGGTTGAATCTCCTCCCTCGTCGTCAGCACTATCCTTTTTCTTTTTTTGATCGCTATCTTTATCTTTTCCGAACAACTTCTTCCAAGTATCATTGTTAAAAGTATAGTTGATAGAAGATCCCCATCCCTGGAATCGTCCGAAACGTCCGTAAGACCATTCTGTACGATCACCGACTATTACATTACCCGACTTATCGAATGTATAAGCATAAGTGGCAAACACCGCATTCATGTTCAGCGTATAGTTATTAAACTTTTTAAACTTCATACGCAAACGCATATTCAGGTTACTCCACGGCTGTTTCTTTGCCGCCATATTATAAGAAAGATTAAAGCCTATCTCATCGATCAGACTTATTTTCATAAGAGAATCCTTCTTGTTACGGTATTTCATTTCCAGGTTGTTCGATACATCGAAACTAACCGTTCCAGACTTTTCACGCGGAGCCGTACCAAACTGCTGGCTGGAATAAGGAGAGTAATATTGGTCATTACCGTCTGCATCACGGTAGTATTCCCAAAACTGTCCGAAGCTTGGAGAACCATTCAACGAAATCTGCGGTGTAAAGACGTGACGAATCTGTATTTCCTTTTTCTTCATAAACAGAGGTTGATACATACCATACATCTTTGTGCTCAACGACAAACTGGCCGAATAATTAAATACCCGGTAGAACCCATGAATCGTATCGCCGGGGTGTGTATCCCATTTCTGAGTAGTTTCATCATAGCTCTTCATCACCTTACGGGTATACCAACGCTCTGTATAATTGAATGAAGGCACTACCTGCAAATACTTGAAAAGAGTAAAGGTGGCCTGCACTGGAATGTTATGCTGCATCGCATTCTCCCACTCTCTAAAACCTGCTTTAAACAAGCGGTCATCTTTAGTTTTCAAGCTGTTGGTCAGACGCCCCGAGTAACGCAAGGAAATCTTTTCGTACCAACGCTCTTCACCTACCGCACGTTTGCGTTTAAAAGGGAAAATAGTACTAAGAGTGATATTCAAGTCAGGCAAAGTGACAGCTATTGAAGAATCACGCATGGTCTGGGCTATGTTGAAAGTACCTGCAAGCGTCAGTTTCTGATCCGGAAAACTGCGAGAGTAACTGACACTCGAAGTTTTCGTATTCTGAGTCATCAGCTGAGAATTATAAAGGTTATTGATATTGGTACGCTCATAACTACTGGTCGCGAAATTCACACTTGCCGAGAAAGTACTGTTCGGACTGGCCTTCTGGTCTTGCCGATGATTCCATACAATCTTAAAGTCTTTGGCAACCGAATAGTCAGCCAATCCCTTATCTCCCAATTTAGTAACCTGATAGCCAGCCTGTAACGAACCGGAATATTTATAACGTTTATTGTAATTAGTCTCCAGATTACCGGCCCATGACCCCTTCGTAAATATATCTCCGGTCAACTTAAGATCCATTATATCGCTGATGGCAAAATAATAACCACCTCCCGTCAATCCGAAACCACGACTGGAATCGTCCATGTAGCTTGGCATCACAAAACCTGAAGAGTAACTGCTGGAGAAAGGAAAGAAAAAGAAAGGTACAGCCAATGGCAACGGTACATCTTCTACCACCAAATAGGCAGGCCCAGTCACCACATTCTTCTTGGGACGAACTTTGGCCTTGGTCAACTGCATGTAGAAGTGTGGATGATCGTGATGATCACAGGTCGTATAACGTCCGTTTTCCATAAACAGTTCATCATTAGCTCCTTTCTTGGCATTATTACCCACAACATATCCTTCACCCTGCTGAGTTACAACGTTATTGATAAATCCTTTTTTACTTTTGAAATTATACCGGATTGCTTTGGTTTCATAAGGCGTATCGCCATCCTTAAACACAGGTTTGCCTTGTTCAACCCCTAACGAATCAGTCACACCACGAGCATACACCGTACTGCTATCCATATTCATGGTGATGATCTGTGCTCCCAATTCTATTTTTTCATAATTCACTTTACCATCGCCATACAGATGTGCAAAGCCACCTTCGGTAAAAACAATGGAATCGTTAGCCGAATAGACCACAGGGGCATCCAGAGGTTGTTTCTTCTTCCTGGCAGATTGCAACGACAAGGTATCAGCCTTCAACGTGTCTGCTTTTAATGAATCAGTTTGCTGGGGCGAATAAGTGATAGGCCCCTTCACCTCTCTGACACGGCGACGTTGAGCCATCGCTTCATCCGGAAGCATCAAGAGGATCAATAATAGTATAAATGATAGTATTGTATTTGCTTTCAATGGCGTCATTAACTAATAGTTTACGCTTGAAGGGGCAAAAGTACACAATCTTCACCAAATATACTTGAGAATCTTGATTTTTAATTCTTTTTTAGGCACTAAAGAAACAGCTCACACCAATTGTTAAAGCGTCGAAGTCCTTCGTCACCGTACCGGGCAATACTTTTACGGGCATCTTGCACCGATTTTTCACGATCAAGATGTGTTTTCGAAAAGAATTTATCAGCAAAGCAAATCACTTGTTCTTCTATACTGACCGGCAACATTTCACGATGCGGAATAGGAAGCTGCTGTTTAATAATCTCTTCCAGTGAAAGTCCCGCACCGGTATGACGCTCACAAACCAAAGCATGTCGCGGAAAACCTTCTTTGCGCACCAGCTCGGCTCCCAGATATCCATGACAAATATATGGCTCCTTACCCAAACACTTAATGCCCGGAGCATGTGTCAGAAAAATTCCGAGATCATGCAACATGGCAGCTTCGTTCAGAAAAGTAGTATCAAGGTTCAACTCCGGGTGCTTATCGGCTATCCATAATGCCTTATCGGCAACCGAACGACTGTGAACCAACAATATATTTCTTAACTCATTATCCTGAGGATAATATTTATCAATTAAATCAAGCGCTCCCATATTCTATTCACTTTTTATAATTTCCGGCTTGCTCATTCCTTATTCAGTAAGCAAATTCACACTGTTTATCTTATCAATTTCACGCATTTATCAACAGTTTTTAGTTTGTTATTCAGTTCAATCTGCAACTGTGGTTCCATCAGTTCACAATTGCGATCTCTTTGAATCACAGCCGTGGTCTCAAGAAGGCACGTACATAAATCGAAAGAAGCAATACGTCAAAACATTAGCCATCCCATGACAAACACTGACAAACAGGCAAAAAGCAACTTAATAAACCGATTTCTTCTGAAGAAGAAACATACAGCCGACTGCGAAAGTTTACGTAAGAGCAAAGATAGCAACAGTTTTTCAATCAGGAATGAAGATTATCAAAAGAATTGATTGTATATTTGTGCTTTTCATACAGTAAAAGTAAGCAAACTAAAACTAATTTGAAAAACAATCCAATAATTATCCTTATGACAAAACCATCTTACAAACAATGGTTAGCAACCTGTGCTTTCACCGGCGCATTACTGCTGACGGGCTGTAGCCCCACTCCCGCTACCAGAGATGTTTCTATTGTACCGTTGCCAAACAAAGTGCAACAGAACCATGGTGCGTTTGTATTAACCCCAAACACCATCATCGGTACCACCAATCCAGAACTGCTTCCAGCAGCAGAGTACCTGAAAGGTATTCTGTCAGTAGCCACCGGATATAACATCCAGGTGAAAGAAGGCAAAGGAAACATCACTCTTTCTACCGCTGCCATAGAAGGCAAGGAGGGGGCATATACGCTCACCGCAAAACCCGATCAAATAGAGATTACGGGAAATTCTTATAACGGTGTGATAGCCGGTATCGAATCACTCCGCCAGTTATTTCCACCTCAGATTGAATCGAAGCAGATGGTGGACAGCGTGACATGGGCCATACCCGCCGTACAGATTGAAGATGCCCCGCGCTTCGAATGGCGTGGTATTATGCTCGACGTATCCCGCCACTTCTATACCAAAGAAGAAGTAAAAGAACTGCTTGACGTAATGGCACTTTATAAAATGAATAAGTTCCACTGGCACCTGACAGATGACCAGGGATGGCGCATTGAAATCAAAAAATATCCGTTACTCACCGAAAAAGGAGCTTGGCGTACGTTCAATTCACACGACCGGTCATGCATGGAACTGGCTAAATCGGAAGATAACCCCGATTACCGGATTCCGGTAAACAAGCTTCGCATTGTGGAAGGTGACACGCTGTATGGCGGATATTATACACAAGAGGATATAAAAGAAGTAATAGAATATGCCAAAGTACGCGGCATCGATATTGTTCCCGAAATCGATATGCCGGGTCACATGCTGGCAGCCGTCAGCAATTATTCCGGAGTAGCCTGTACAGACAAAGTAGGTTGGGGAAGCACTTTCTCCTCTCCTGTTTGCCCCGGAAAAGAATCGGCAATAGAGTTTTGTAAAAACATATATAGCGAACTGATAGACCTGTTCCCTTATAAATACGTGCACATCGGCGGCGATGAAGTGGAAAAGACAAACTGGAAAAAATGTCCCGACTGCCAGAAACGTATGCGAGACAACCAATTGAAGACAGAAGAAGAACTGCAAGCCTGGTTTATCCATAACATGGAAAAGTTTTTCAACTCAAAAGGCAAAGAGATGATCGGTTGGGACGAAATCATCGAAGGTGGATTAAGCCCGACTGCTACCGTCATGTGGTGGAGAAGCTGGGTCAAGGATGCTCCGCAAAAGACTACCCAACAGGGCAACCCAATCATCTTCTCCCCCAACAGCCAGTTCTACCTGGATTATCAGCAAGATAAGAATTCTGTACGCAACATTTACGATCTCGACCTGACGATCGAGGGAGCGACTCCTGAACAACAAGGACTGATCAAAGGCGTACAGGGAAACATTTGGTGCGAATGGATTCCCTCACGCGAACGGATGCAATACATGGCTATTCCACGTCTGTTGGCCATTGCCGAATTGGGATGGAGCCAGGCTTCGCAGAAAGACTGGAATACCTTTGCACAACGGTTGGCCAATCAGTTCGAACGCCTCAACATCATGGGTATCAATTATCGTATCCCCGATCTGGAAGGTTTCCACCGCAACAACGCTTTCATTGGTGAGGGAAGTGTTAGTGTGACTTGCCTGGATCCGAGTGCAGATATTCGTTATACTACCGACGGAAGCATTCCGACGCTGCAATCATCCAGATACGAAGGTCCTATCCCAGTGAAAGAAACAACCGATTTTACCTTCCGTACGTTCCGTCCTAACGGGAAAGCCGGTGATATCGCACGTACGCGTTTCATTAAGAGCGAATATGCTCCAGCCACAACTACCACTCCTTCCAACAAAGGTCTGGAAGCTGAATGGTATGAATTTAAAGGCAGCAAATGCGATGACATCCCCAAAGCTCCACTGAACGGAACTTATGTCATTGAGAAAATAATGATCCCAGAAAAAGCAAAGGGAAACATCGGTTTGGTAATCAAGGGATTTATCAATGCTCCGAAAGATGACATTTACACTTTTGCCCTGCTGTCTGATGACGGCAGTACCTTACTGATAGACGGTGAAGAAGTCATCAACAACGACGGACCGCACGGACCGCGCGAAGTGATTGGACAGAAAGCATTGGCCAAAGGATACCACCCAATAGAAGTACGATACTTTGACCAAAACGGTGGACAACTGAAAATGACTGTAACAGGTAGCGAAGGAAATGAAATTCCGACAAACGACTTGTTCGCACACTAAAGATTCGGGTCAACGAACAAAACTTCATTAATATGCCATAGATTACATTGAAGGTAGAACTGACAGATTATCTACATTTAGTGTAATCTATGGCTTATATAAAAAGGATGCCGGATTCTGATGCCGACACTGATGACTCCGCATAAAAAACACATAAATTCACAAGAACTAATTGAATTATAACATATACTACTATGGCAAGACTAAAGCTCGACATTCTTACTTGTACAATTTATTTTTCAATGACTGCCTTTTCACAAACAACCACTTCTTTAAGGTCGAAAATATTAGCATTAGACGATTATCAGGACGCTCCACAACTGTGGAAACTGTATAACGATTCTTCTTCTGTGATGGATGAAGCAACCCGGTTACATGCAAAAGTATCATTGAATTATTATTTTAATCGCCCCGACGAAATGCTTCAATGCGTAGACTCTCTCCTCACTCTATATCCGGAAGAGTGTACTCCGGAACAAAAGTTGGCCTATTGTTATGCCAAAACAGAGAAACTTCTGGAAAAAGGGAACTACAGACAACTCAATTCCTGGTGGCAGACCTTGCGCAAAGATAAAAAGCTCTACCAAGCGATAGAAAGAAAAGGAAACTTCCTTTGTTCAGAAAAAATAATCCAAGGTTTATTGGAAAAAAATAATTTCCGGATAGATTTTCCAGGAACATCCTGTACACTTCCTACAAGTTATACATATCCGTTAATACTCTCAATGACAATAAATGAAACCGAATTGCCTAACACCATCTTCGATACAGGAGCACCCTATACTTTTCTCACTCAGGAGATGGCACGCAAATGTAACGTGACATGTATAGGAGATACCATATCCGTAAACAGCATGTTCGGTACTTCACAAGCCACCACCGGTTTCGTAGAGACTTTACAATTGGGTAATATCACTTTCCACAACACGGTAGTCCATGTTTCTCTTGTTGAAAAGGATCCTATCTTTTCCGGTCACGACGCCATCTTAGGAATAAAAGAACTCCGGAGAATCTCTAAAATAGAATTCGAATTTGGCAAATTAACTTTCAGAAAAGAGGAGCAAAGGCAGCCCATCGATCCTAATATATGTTTCGCAGAAACCGGTTGTATTTTTCTATTCGCGAACAACCGGAGTTATCTATTAGACACAGGCGGAGAAGGAAGTTTCATACACACACCGGACACGGCTTCCGTCAAAGTGATGGACGTGAATGATTGTCCGGTACAATTCTTCAATACATATACAGCGGATTCCATAACCAGACAATCCGGATTATTAGGGTTCCCATTCTTCTACGGATTCGAAACCTGTACACTCAACTTCGACCGTATGAACTTCTCCGGCAAAGATTATCAGTTACGTAAAAATTATTCGGAATATATCAATAGCGGAGACATTATGGGCTTGGATGCTCAATATGAACGGATAGAGAAAACTACCGACGAAATAGGCAGATGGCTTACCAATGCATTTATCGGGTTTATGAAAAATAATCCGGAAAGCTGTATCCACTACACAGACAGTTTGTTAGGCAAATACCAACAGGAGCTTGGGGGAAGTATACTTTCTGTACTCAACCTGCGTGCCGCTTCATTAGCCTATCTGGGAATGTATAAAGAGGCAGGCGAATTAATGAAAATCTGTGCACAAGCTGTCCCTGACATAATAAACGGATACAATAAATGCGTAGCTTTAGAGCCTTTCGGGGCACAGCGGCTCATTTGGACAAAACCGGAAGTATCTATCAGTACTACTCTTGACGAAAAAGGACTTTTAGTAAGGGGAAAGATAAATGAAATAAAAAGTAAACTCTACTTTGCTCCAGACCACAGTTTTTCAAGCATATCGGAAGCCGATGCCCAGAAACTTAAAATGAAAATCATTGAATTTGAAGACAGTACTGGTAAAGGTGGCAAGAAGCGCATGGCAATAGCCGATGAATTGAGGTTAGGTGACCTATTGATAAACAATGTACAGTTCGACATCGCAGAGGAAACAGAAATTGTATTAGGGAACACTTTCATACGCCTGCTTCCTCAGTTTTCTATTGAAAATCAAAGGATCGTATTGGTACAACACCCTCAGACCTATCCCAATGCCAAACAATACCCGCTACTGTTGATAAACTATACATTCTGTTTCCGTGATCCGGACGACAATACAAAACGGTATTCGATAGGTAATCCCACTCCCAATGCCCAACAGATTTCTTTGCAGGAATTAAGCAGAGCAAACAAAAAAGTAGTATTCGATGTAGAGCACATGAAACTATCAGAACTTAACTAAATTCAGAAAGTGAGAGTGTGTTCTATAACTGATAAAAAATAAAATACATCATAAAGCAATTGAAACCCGCATGTGCAAACACGGCTCCCCAAATGGAATTACAAAACTGCTTACATCTGAAAAAAATTTGGCTGACTACGAACATGGATAAAACCCAAAGAATAGCCGGGAAAGGAAGAAATTGCCAAATACCAGAAACATAAACAATACCAAAATGGGCAACATGGGTAACAGCGAAGGCCAATGAATCTAAAACAGAGGCCTTCGACTCACCAAACCTTTGAACAAAACTGCCATGTATCACCCCACGGTATAGAAACTCTTCCCCTATCGGGCTAAATATCATACTTGGAATAACAGCTATCCAAAAATAAAGCTGCTTATCAGGTCCTGAAATGAATGCCCCGGGATTATTCCCTCCTATATATACAAACGCGTTATCTATTGTTTTATCATATAATAAAAAGAAAAGGGCAAATATAACAGCACAAGACATCCCTCCCGCAATAAAAGACAAAAACAAACGTCCACAGTGATCAGGCTTCCTTATGCCAATACATTTTCGTCCGTATCCGGTAAGGAAAATAAAGGGTACAAACCACATGGCTAAAAAAACAAACATCACTATACCATAACTTCTTGTCACGTAAGATTGCAGGACAATAACAAACCGGGGAACACCGAATAATAAAATCAGGAACAGACCAAAAGCCCAATCATAATGAAAATAACGATTCCAGAAAGCTCGCAATATTTTATCCATAATCCAATATTTTATAGTTCGGTCCCACCGGATAGAGGGCACTTTAAATTCTTTATCTCCACTGTACATTATACCGGCTATAGATATACCAAACTAAATATACTCTTATAATTAATAACGGGGTAATAAGATAGTAAGAAAACAAAAATATTCACCGAATAATGAGCCTGATACACAAAGGTAACAAAAGGTAGCCAATCATAAAAACAAAGCTGGTAAAAAGAAAAAGATTGTTTTTCTTTTTACTACCACAGATATTTTGGCTCCAATAGAAGTAAGGTTTAGTTTGCTATATAGACAAAGGAATATACTAAACTTGTGGCAAACCTGTAAATGCCAGAAGTATCTCTAAAGATCAGCTGAGAAAGTGATATGTTTTTGGTAAACTCGTGCATGCTCCCCCCACGGATGATAGCAATCTCCTATATATTCAAAACAGAAATGTTCGTAATAGCCTATATGTTTCGTACACAAATATAAATCCCCAAATCCCAATTGTCGGGTATCTTTTTCTACGGTTTCGATTAATAATCTTCCATAATTATGTCCTCTATATCGTTCCTCTATGAATAAGGCAACCAGCCACGGATACAAATCCATTCGTGAATTAAAATCATTTGTTGCAAGTCCGGCACAACCTATTATTTCTTCGTTATCCATCAGAAGATAGAACTGTGGTAAGGGAGATTCTGACACCACACAGGTTCTAAAACAGTTGTCATAGACCATTTTACTGTTTTCGTCAGCCCATTTACTTTGGAAATAAGCAATCGCTTCCTCTAAATATTGAGGATTCTTTCGCAATGAAACAATATCCATAATTACATCCTTATTTATTTTCTGACAACATCGCCAGTATAGTAATCCAGTAATAAGTAGGAAAAAGGAAAAACAAAGGGACAAACAAAGTCCAACAGCTTCAAATCGGTATCTTACATTCTCTATTTCATATCATTCTTTCTCTTTTTCCACAATTGCCAGCTATTAATAATGTTTTGCCATAAAACATAACTCCCCGGTCCCACAGCCGAAAGTGGATTCAGATAAGTATGAGCCATCCAAATGGCAAGAATCGTATTCTTCTGCCCCAAAGCTTGTCCTCCACTGATTCGGTCATTATAGACACTACCCAAGGTTTTCCCTAAAAAGAATTGCAAGCAACAAGTTATCAAAGCAACTACTGCAATCATGATTTCCGTCAGTCCGTCCGCCGGATCGTTAATCAGCGAATAAATAGTTTGTGCCGTTACGATGGCAAGAGAAATACCCCACAAATAAAATGCTAATTCGTGATAGCTTAACAATACCTGATGAACTTTGGGAATGAACTTCTGCAGAAACCAGGCCACCAGAAAAGGACAAATCAACAATGGAAAGACTTTACTCAAAATAACCAGAAATGCATCTATAAAACTAATATCCGGATTTGCCTCTATTAACGGAAAGAAAATAGGAACTGCAACAGCTGCCCCAATATTTGCAATCAACGTATAAGTAGTCAGACTGGCAGCACTTCCACCCAATTTAGAAGTAATGACCGCCGCTGCCGTAGCTGTAGGACAAATGACACAAACCATTGCTCCCTCCGCTACAATTTTATTAAAACGATAAAGAAGAAGATAAACCGCCAATGAACCGAATATCTGGATCAACAAAAGCCACAAATGTAAGGGTTTAGGCTTTAGATCACAAGGAGATACTTTACAAAAAGTAAGCAGTAACATAGTGAAAATCAGTATCGGAGTCAAAAAAGAAAGGCTGATAAATACAGGATAACCAATGGCGCCTAACAACATCGCTACCGGAAGCGTCCAATTTTTCAAGAACTTCAGCATCGTTATATCATTTAAATTTCGAGTGCAAAGTAAGGTAAAAAACTCAAAACTTAACACTAAATAGTGAGTTTTCAACAAAATTCTGCTACATTTGCACATTATTTTTATATGGAACTACGTAGACCACACATATTATATATACTGATTTGCCTTTGGCTACTCGTTTCTCCACTAAACGTCGGTAGTACCTGGGCAAAAGATTTTGTTGTCGTTATTGACGCCGGACACGGCGGTCATGATCCCGGAGCCATCGGAAAGATATCTAAAGAAAAAAACATCAATCTGAAGGTAGCATTGAAATTGGGAAATCAGATTAAGCAAAACTGCAACGACGTAAAAGTAGTATATACCCGCAGCAAAGATGTTTTTATACCACTGGATCGCCGTGCCGAAATTGCCAATAATGCCAAAGCCGATCTATTTATTTCAATCCACACCAATGCTTTAGCCAATAACCGGACAGCCAAAGGTGCTTCTACCTGGACATTAGGTCTGGCCAAATCGGATGCCAACCTGGAAGTCGCCAAACGGGAGAACTCTGTAATCCTATATGAAGATGATTATAAAACCCGTTACGCAGGTTTCAACCCTAATTCTGCAGAATCATATATCATCTTCGAATTCATGCAAGATAAATATATGGAGCAGAGTGTGCATCTGGCATCTCTGGTTCAAAAACAGTTTCGCCATCATTGCAAACGGATAGACCGTGGTGTACACCAAGCCGGGTTTCTGGTATTAAAGGCCAGTGCCATGCCAAGTATTCTCGTTGAGCTTGGTTTCATTTCCACTCCTGAAGAGGAACGCTATCTGAATACGGATGAAGGAACTACTACTTTGGCAAGAGGAATCTATCGGGCATTTCTGGCTTATAAAAGAGAACACGAAATCCGTTTGACCGGTGCCAGTCGTACCATTTTGCCAAATGATGACGAAGAAGCTACAGAAGCACCTGTGATTGCACAGACAGATAGTGCACAAGAAAAAGCAGCAGAAAGACCTAAAAACTCTTCACGCCCCAAAGAGTTAATGGCAGAAGCGAAAACTCAACGTCCAATTGTTGCAGAAAGCACAACAAACGACTCCGAAATTACGTTTAAGATACAAATACTTACTTCCTCACGTCCATTGGCCAAAAATGACAAACGACTGAAGGGATTGAAAGACGTAGATTACTATAAAGAAGGCGGAATATACAAATACACTTACGGGGCATCTCCTGATTATAACAAGGTGCTGCGGACGCGCCGTAATACGGTGACTCCATTATTTAAGGATGCTTTCATCATTGCATTCCGCAACGGAGAGAAAATGAATATCAATGAGGCTATAGCCGAATTTAAGAAAAGAAGAAATAAATAAAAAGACTAAATAACAAAACATGAAACTCATTACGAAAGAAGTCAGAATAGGAATAGCAGGTATTGCAGCCTTGTGCTTACTCGTTTTCGGAATTAACTATCTGAAGGGCATTAATATGTTTAAGCCTGCCAGCTATTTTTATGTAAAATTCCATAATGTAAACGGTCTGGCACAGTCCAGCCCGGTATTTGCCGACGGTGTCCGTGTAGGTATTGTCCGTGATATTGCCTATGATTACAACCAACCGGAAAATGTCATCGTGGAAGTAGAAGTAGACACTGATCTTCGCATACCGAAAGGAAGCTCTGCCGAATTGGTGCCCGAACTGATGGGAGGAGTAAGAATGAATATCTTATTGGCTAATAATCCGCGCGAACGTTATATGGTAGGTGATACAATTCCCGGAACTCTGAACAACGGAATGATGGAAAAGGTAGCAGCTATGATGCCCGCCGTAGAAAAGATGCTGCCTAAATTAGATTCTATCCTCACTTCACTGAACACGATTATGGCGGATCAAAGTATCCCGGCAACTCTGCATTCTATTGAAAAGACGACGGCCAATCTGGAAGTTACCAGCCGCCAGCTGAAAGTATTAATGAATAATGATATTCCACAATTAACAGGGAAGCTGAATACCATCGGAGACAACTTTATCGTAATCAGTGGCAATCTGAAAGAAATTGATTATGCCACTACGTTCAAAAAAATAGACGCAACCCTCAGTAACGTAAAAATGCTTACAGAAAAGCTTAACAGCAAAGACAACACCGTTGGTTTGCTGCTAAACGATCCACAATTATACAATAACCTGAACCAAACTACCATCAATGCAGCAAGTTTGCTTGAAGACCTGAAGGAACATCCCAAACGATATGTCCACTTCTCCCTGTTTGGCAAAAAAGATAAGTAGGTGAAACCTCTTAAATAGAATTTATCTAAATAAGCGCCTACAAAACAAGGACAGGATGAAATCCTTTAAAAGTCTATCCATAGACAGAAAGGATATCTGTACCGGCTATCAGGTTCAAGAATAGTATGTGGAAATTTATCTGATAAACAATTAATTAATAAGTAGTTACAAAAAAGCAATAGCTTCCGGCAAGGGGTATTTTACAGGAAAATGATAAGTCATTGAAAGTAAACACATTATTCTTTCAGTGAGAAATACAAGAAAAAAGAGATTTGTTTTTCTCAAATAAGATTCCCAATTTTGCAATCGTAGAAGTTTTGCTTAATTAATAAATGTATTACAGCCGCT